>NZ_FNAN01000043.1 GCF_900101885.1 Dyadobacter soli
CTGGGTCTCTGAGTAGTTTTTCTTTTTCATGTGACAGTTAAATTAGCTCTTTTCGAGTCTAATCCTTCACCGTCCTAATTCCAGGGAAGCCTACAGCATCTTTTGCATCAGAAGGTAGTCTGCCTCATTAAGGTCGACTTCAACATTTCGAATGAAGACCGGCAAGTCAAATTTGCCCATTAGAGAATTTGTTAACATCGTAAAATCTGACAAAAACAATTGGGCTCAACAAAATTAGTCACACCAAACATGTACCGAAAACTCAATCATATTATTTATTTAACGAAGTCTGGGAACAAATTCGCTATTTTATGCCTGTAACTCGCTGAAAGTCTTGTGTCTAACAATTATGAAGAAACTTGGGTCCCTTATGAATTTGGCATATGGTTGTCTGGCCACCTGTTACAAAACCTCTTAAACCTAAAACACCGCGCACAATCACTTATTGTATCATGCGAAAAAAGCTATTTTTCATCTGCGTTTTTAATCTGATGGCATTTACATGCCTTGCGCAGAAGAAGGCCGACAAGCTGGTTAAATTCCAGATCGTCAACCAAGACAGTACCGAAACAAATTATTCTTTTAAGTGGCCTTTTGAATCGGGGCCCAAACCTGTTGGAGGTACCAAGGCTCTGATCGAAAAAGTCGACAAAATCCTGGCAGAACACGGCGTCCCCTGTCCACCCAAACGAAAGAAGTTGACCGACGCGGTATGGCTATGCGGGAACGGAAAAATGATTAAGACATCCGATTCAAAATTAATCGATCTCTTTTCGGAGGCTTGGGATGATGAAGAATAGCACTGATGGTAAATCGATGGAGGATCAGCTAAAAGAGATCCAATCGAAGCTGGATGAGATAAAGAAAAACCAGTCAGCGCCCTGGCTCATGCCCGTTCTGTTAATCGCGGTCACCGCGATCGCCACCTATATTAATTTTCAAGCCGAGCGACATTACAACAACGCCGACTTGTATCCCAACAAGCTCAGAGAAAAGATTGCCGAATCGCGCGCAACCGCTATTGTCGACTTTTACCTGAAAGTGGCAGAGACAGCTTCAATCATAGACGAATCATTCGAGGCATATTGCATATTCGATTCTTTCGATGAAAAGGATACAATTACTAGCTCCGTGGCGGAAATAAACCGAATTCTCAACAAACAACTGCTACTTGATGAAGCCCTTAAAAAGTCGGTCAAATCGTATACCTCCTATGTGATCGAAAACGGTTTAATGCAGCATCGCGATTCATTGCCTCTTAGATATGAAGAAAGCAAGAAACGCTACCTGAAAGTACGATCACAGATCGATAAATCCCTTCTATTGCTGACAAAAT
This sequence comes from Dyadobacter soli, assembly GCF_900101885.1. Classification (GTDB taxonomy): domain Bacteria; phylum Bacteroidota; class Bacteroidia; order Cytophagales; family Spirosomataceae; genus Dyadobacter; species Dyadobacter soli. Next base: position 1,337 of record NZ_FNAN01000043.1, read on the forward strand.
GAAAAGTATATTAATTCTCTCTGTGATCATGTACGCCCTTTACGGGCACGCACAATCAGATTTTGCCTACAAGGTTCCCGGCTTACTCCCGGTGATCCAACAACCTGCTCCAAATGCCTGCTGGATTACCGTGACGACTATCATGATGAGCTGGCGCGACTCGACCGAATATAAGGTAGACGCTGTGGCCAGGGGTTTAGGTGAGCCTTGGCTACTGTTTTTTGAAATGGATTCGGGACTTACAGCAGCTAATCAGGAAAAATTCGCAAAGCGTATTGGCCTTACACTGGAACCTCCTGCAAGCTACATGCTTACTGCATATAGAGATCTCTTGGTTCGTCACGGACCTTTGTGGATAATCACTGGGAACAACTCGATTCACGCGAGAGTCCTGATAGGACTGGAAGGTAAAGGTGACTATCAAAAAACAGACTTTGTCTTCATCGACCCTGACAAAGGAAAGATTGTAAAAGAGAACGTCATGAAGTTCTATCAAAAATTCGAAGCTGAGGCAAGAACCTCGAACCGGGAAAAATGGAAAGAAGACCTTCGAATTCAGATTTATCATTTTTAATAATTCTTCTACCTCTTTCGCATTTAAAATACCTAACAGCATGAACGCAGATGTTGTGATTCTGGGATGCATCGAGCTGCCCATCATGTTTCTGAGCGCTCAGCATTTACCAGCCAGGGTAAACCTGACAGCTGTCCTGGCCAAAAAGTGTGTCGCAATAGCACTTCAAAAGCAAGCCCGTGAACCCGGATAAGCAAGACTGATGACATGGTACATTCCATGCCCTCGGTCAGGAGCTTGGGCGAGAAGAATCATCTAAAACCCTTTCAACGTGAACGCCTGATCTTGGATTTCCGACCCATGTCCACAAGACAATAAACGCGGCGATCAGAAGCAGCGGAAAAGTTAGCATAGTTGAAAGCGTATCCTGCCCCGATGACAGCTCCAAAGCTGTTCCGGTGAGACCTTTCGCAGCATTTTCAGCGTAAGCATCGTCGATCCATGCGCCGATAAATGGTTGGAATATGGAGATGCAGGGAGTCGAATCCTACACGCAACTAATTAGTTATCAATACATTACTTCCCAGCAAAGTTATTACCGCCTTAAACAAATCGATTGGAACGGCAGCTTCCAATACAGCCGGATAGTTGTGTTGGACTTCCTGGCAGACAGGAAATACCTGGTACTGTACCCTAACCCGGTTACTGGTGGAGTCGTTACCATAGACTTGCCTGAAGGCGGAACGCTGGAGGTGAAGATTTATAATGCATCCGGCATGCAAGTAAAGGCTTTCAAACAAACGAGCCGTGTACTGGATGTAAAAGGGCTTTCATCAGGCAATACGTTCTCAAAACAACAACAGCGAATGGGCGGATTTATAAAAAGTCTTTCATGATCCCGTAAGCTGTTCAAGCAATTGTCAAAACCCCTGGCAGTAACGAGATCGCTTCCAGGGGTTTTGTTTTTCTAAAAATTATTTCGATTTGTTACTTAACTCCGATAAGAGGACAACTTCCTTCTCGACGACTTTGGTTGAAAGTCCATGCTGCGGAAAATCATCCTGACTTGCTATCACTAATAGAAACGCCTTACGCCTTGGATAGTAACTCTGAAACCTACCATAAATCTAGTTTATCTGACAAACCGAACTCAAAAACAACGCTTCAAATCAGGAGCTTAACTCAAACAATCTCTGTAAATCAATAAGCAGTTGGTTCGACATTTGTCCGGCTCTGGGTACGAAAGAGGCCGTCTCAAATCAATTTGAGGCGGTCTTTTGTTTTTAGCCCCTTATAGAAAATTCGTTTTCTGAATTTTGTGAAGTTATGGGCAAGT
>NZ_FNAN01000037.1 GCF_900101885.1 Dyadobacter soli
AAAAAGGCATACGAGCTGGCATTGGAGCTCAGTAACATTTTCACGACTACAAAAGAAAAAATATACGGACTGACCAGGCTGGCTAAGTGGCACGAAAAGGTCAGGCAATCCGGCTTCAAATCATTCAATACCGTTGCCCGCTCGATTGAGAATCACTACAAGACCATTGTTAACTATTTTGATAACAGAAGCACCAATGCATCCGCTGAATCTTTCAATGCGAAGATCAAAGCGTTCAGGGCGCAGTTTAGAGGAGTCAGGAATGTAGAATTCTTCCTTTACCGCCTTACCCAGTTATATGCTTAATCCAAGGTGCTCCACAACATTTGGTCTTGATCCAAAAGTTCGTAGGTGTCGCTAAGGTAATCGGCCAGCTCGCGGTCGTGCGTGGCTACAAATACAAGATTACCTTGCTTTGCGAGATAACTCAGCACCGATTTCCCGATCGCGATGCGTTCCACCGAGTTGGTGCCCTTAAACAGCTCGTCGAGCAAAATCAGTCTGCGGTCGCAGGCGGCGCATTCTTCCACCAGACTTTTAATGGTCATCACTTCTTCCAGGTAGTAACTTTTCCCATCGAGCAGATCGTCCGCCATTCTGATCGCCGACCGTACGTTCATCGGCGGCATGGCAAATTCCTTCGCGAAACAGGTGTTGATCGTTTGCCCGAGAATCGCATTAATACCCACCGTCCGCACGAATGTCGTCTTACCGGACATATTGGAGCCCGTCAGCAGGGCCGATTTGCCTTGGAGCGCAATATCATTCGGTACACCATTCCAGATCAACGGATGGTACATTTCCCGGGCTTTGATGCGTTTTGTGGCCAAGCCGGCGTCCATGCGGCAATGGTAAGGCACGCTTTCCCTTAATGCAAGAATGGATAATGCTGCGTCGGCTTCCGCGATGAAGTGAAAGACGTTGCTAATGTCCTGCTTGCGGGTTTTGAGCGTATCGAGCGAACTGAAAAGCAACACCGGTTCTATTAAAAACAATGCTTTCACCAGTTCCAGCAAATAATCGACGATCTGGCCAATCTCGCTTTGCAGCTTTGCCTCCATTTTAAAAATAGCCATTTTACGCCCCGCGCTCCTCAGCGAATCGATCGATTTTTGGATACCCTGCAAGCCCGAGAATTCGGGAACCCGTGCAAGTTTTCGGGCTATCCTGACCATGACCAGCATTTGCGGTATCGAACTGCCATATTGGTACAAATTGTTTTTGTTCCAATAATGGATGCCCATATTGACGGGAAACAGGAGGAGCAGCAATATCAGCAACTTGGGAAAAAGGAAGGAAAGAACAGCTGCTGCGAGGCTGACTCCGGACAACATTTTGATCAACAGCAACCATTTCGGCTCCTTGATGTGCTCGCCCTGGAACAGGGAAGCAATGTAATAGGCATCGCGATTGTCCAGTTTAGCCAGTTCCTCAGCCGCAACCCGCCGGAATGCCGGATTCTTCTGAAAAACATCGACCGTATTTTCGAGCGCACCCACGCGTGCCCGGTCGCGGGGGACGGTTCTGAGCATATGATACAGATATTGTTGCCCCACGCAGGAATGCGTACGATCTATGAATTTGAAAACGTCTTCCAGGTCCAGGTCCGAGAATGTACGATCCGAAACCGGCTGAAAACCGTCGTCCGCAGGAGCCATGCGAAAGTAGCGTTCGATCTGGCTGAAATTGAAGCTGCCGGTTTTTATTTCGGATTTCGTGGGCGTTTCCAAGCGGGTACCTGTGGGCGGGCTCACGCGTGAGGCGTCCATAATGTCGGTTTTCATAAGATGTGATATACGGCCGGTCACAAGATATGAAAAAGTGGATCGAATGCGACAACCGCTTTCAACCTAAGGGACAGCCAATTCCAGGCTAGCCGCCCAAACCGCCTGATGGTCCGATTCCCGGCGGTAGGAGCTTAGCATCAATGCCTTGTCCATCTCCACGCGGCTGGCGAAAACCTGTTTGCCGTTGATACGGACTTGCAGCGGCTTCGCGAAGTCGATCATTTCCGGGGACAAAAACAGTTTTACCTTCCCTACCCAGGAAGTCGTGAGTTCGAAACGGTTTCCCGCGTAGGTCGCCTGCACGGCACCCGAACGGCGCGGAAACTGGAATGCATTGGAAGTACTATCGATCAGCTCGGCGGGATTCATGACCTTGCGCCAGCCGGTTACAGGCACATTTACCGGCGTCTGCCAGCTCTGAGCGTTGGCAAGCGTGTCCAGCCGGGTGATTTCAAGCCAGTCGCACCGGCCATTTTGAGTATCCTCGCATTCCCAGTACAACCGTTCCCGGAAAGGGTTGCGTTTTTTGGAAGCCATATCTGCAAACAGCTGCGTGTACACTTGCAGGGATTCATCACTCTGGTCGTTGATCAGGAAGCCATGCGTCCGCTTGCCGAGGATTTCCCGGTTTTGCCAATTAATGCCCAGCTGCGTCGCCAGACGCGTTACTCCCTGGTGCCCTTCGAGCGGAAAATAGTAGTCATAATCGGTCGCTACATTATAGAATGAGCGGTTCAATGCATTCCTGAAAAACGTCCCGCCGGTGCGTACCTGCGGCCGGTTGTTGATGCCCGAAAAACCGGCAAAAAGTGAGGGCTGTTTCATGAGATAAGAAAATGCGCCGGTGGCTCCGTTGGAATGGCCGGTGATGTAAACCCGGCTGTCGTCGACAGGAAAAAGGCGCTTCACCTGCCGCAGCACTTCGGGTACCAGCCCGAACCCGTCTTCCGGCATCATCCAGTTGTAGGTTTTGGTACCATAAGGAAACACCGCGATGAACCCCGACTCGCTGGCCATTCGCATGAAAAACCGCCCGAAAAACGTATCGACGCTATCCGGAACGTCCCTGGTTTCGGGCTGGTATGCCACGGCCCCGTGCAGCACCACGACCACCGGATATGCCTTGCTACCATCGAAACCAGGCGGTAGCTGCACCAGGTAAGGCAACTCGATCTTGCCGTCCAGGTTTGTCCAGCCGTAAACGAAATTTCTGCCCCGCGGATATTGCCGTGGCGGTCTGCCTTGCCGGATCGCCTTGTAGAGCGCTTCTGCCGAGCCTATCTGCGAGAGCGATTCTGCAAACGCGTCGGTCTGGGCTTGCATTGCTTTTTGCTCATCACGAAATACCCGGGCCGATTTGATTTTCGCCTGCCTTTCCGCTTCTTTCCGATCCGCTATTTTACGCGTCAGCTGCTGCCATTGCGGATCGTCTTTCAACCAGGCGAACGATTCCCCGAAACGCGCCTTCACAGCAATATCCGAATCCGCGACGAGTGCCGCATAATGCAACGCCAATTCCTTATTCCGGTCACGGCTCGCAAAATCGGCCGCATTCAGGTAGCGCCAGTATTTTTCCGAGGGAATAGCCTCCCCGGCTTTCAGCGCCCAGTGAATGGCCGCCTTCCAATTCTCCCGGGCCATATTGGCACCCATACTGTCCAAAGCCGGTACCCGCGACTGCGCCCGACAAACCCATGCAGGCAAGCTAGCCCAGACAATTAGCATTAAAAGTCGACCCGACCAGTTCGTAAAGCAATTAATCATATTGACAGATTTTACGATGTGACTAACATTTTACAAAAGACAACTAATCGGGCGGTATGTTGCAGCGGGTGAATGCCCTATTTGCACAGTGTTTTTTGACAAGCCTGGAAAAACGCCTAGTGCCGTCAGGCACGTAACATTGGTAGCATACAGATGTCTCCCGCAAACAAACTACCTCCACGCACTAGTGGTACCGTCTTCAATTTATTAATCCATTTATTTTATAGATTAAATTGGTTATAGCAGAATTACCTAATTTGCGCCGCGACCGGCCTGTCGGCCGGGGCATTTTACTCCCTGTTTTTACCAAACATCTTGTATATGCATTCCCAAAAACTACTTTTCGCAGCATTGCTGGCGGCGGGGATTACCTCACGCGCGGCTGCACAAAACATTACGCAACAGCAGCAGCCTTTTACCGGCACGGTCGGGAAGACGCTGGCTGAATCGAAGGAAGTGTGGACGAATCCAGTGAAAGCGCCCGCAGGCGCTCCGAATGTGGTATGGGTGCTGCTCGACGACGTCGGTTTCGGTGCTACGAGTACATTCGGCGGCGTGATCCGAACGCCAACTTTCGATAGCCTGGCAAATAACGGGCTGCGTTATACCAATTTCCACACGGCGGCGATATGCGCCCCTACCCGTGCGGCGCTGCTGACGGGCCGTAACCAGCATTCGGTGCATGAGGGCGGCTTCTCGCACACCTGGTCGTCGTTTGGCTTCCCGGGCTGGGACGGCCGCATTCCGTCCGACAAGGGTACCATTGCCGAAATCCTGCGGGAGGCGGGCTACAACACTTTCGCCGTCGGTAAATATGGGCTCACACCCGACCAGGATGCTACCGATGCGGGCCCGTTCGATCGCTGGCCGTCGGGAAAGGGTTTCGACCATTTCTTCGGTTTCCTCGGTTCGCAAACCGACCAATACAAGCCCGACCTCGTGGAAGACAATGCCCACGTGATACCGGATGGCCGCCACCTCAACGACCAGATCACCGACAAGGCGATCAGTTTCATCGACCGCCAGAAAAAAGCGGCACCGAACAAGCCTTTCTTCCTCTACTATTCTCCGGGAGCCACCCACGCCCCGCACCAGGTAGCGAAGGAATGGAGCGATCAGTATAAAGGCCAGTTCGACGGCGGCTGGGACGAATTCCGCGAAAAGGTTTTTGTACAACAGAAAAAACAGGGCATTATCCCTGCGAATGTGGTCCTGCCCGAGCGTAACCCGAACATCCGCGCATGGGCGAGCCTTTCCGCCGATGAAAAGAAGCTCTACGCACGTTTCATGGAGGTCTATGCCGGCTACCTCACTTACACCGACCATGAAGTGGGCAGGATTGTAAATCATCTCAAAAAGATCAACCAACTTGATAACACGCTCATTCTGGTCGTAATCGGTGATAATGGCGCCAGCAAGGAAGGAGCATTGGGCGGTGTGATAACGAGGTCGTCGGCTGCTGCTGCGGCGGCGCCGCTCTCGGAGACGGAGCAGGTCAAAAACAACCTGGCGCAGATCGACCTGATCGGTACGCCGGAAGGTACCAATGCCAACTACCCGCTTGGCTGGGCGCAGGCGGCCAACACGCCATTTAAAAACTGGAAACAGGATGCGCATTCGGAAGGCGGCACGCGCAATCCGCTCATCGCATTCTATCCCAAAGGCATTACAGACAAAGGCAGCATCCGCAACCAGTACGGCCACGTGATCGATCTACTTCCTACGACGCTCGAAATAGCAGGAATCAAAGCGCCGGAGGTGATCCGCGGCATTAAGCAGGACACGATCCAGGGTACTTCGCTGGCTTATTCCATCGCGGATGCGAAGGCTGCGTCACGCCACAAAACACAGTACTACTACATTTTCGGGTCGCGGTCGATCTACTACGACGGCTGGAAGGCAGGTTTTGCCTACAAACCGACCTCGGCGGCTACCGGTAACCTCGTGAGCGCAATCAGCGTGGCTAACCCTGACAACAACGACTGGCAGCTCTATAACCTCAACGAGGATTTCAACGAACGCATCGATCTCGCGAAAAAAAACCCGAAAAAGCTGGAAGAACTCAAAGCACTTTTCGAGGAACAGGCCAAGAAATACAACATTTATCCCTACATCACCTGGGACGACGTCCTCAAACGCCGTCAGCCGCAACAGGCGCAGCCACAGCAACAGGCGGGTAAGTAGCCGGTTATTTCAATTACTACCTACCGCCTCATTCCCCGGCAACAGCCACAAAAAATACGCGACCATTACCAGCAATGCCATGTTGGTAATGGTCGCTGTATGATATGCCGAAATGTAGTCCGCAACATCCGGTGACGGACCGAGATGGGAAAAGAATATGCCTCCAATTACACCGATACCAAGTGCTATTGCGGTTTGCTGAAAAGTCGAAAACGTGCCGGAAGCGGCTCCGGCGAGCGCTATGGGAATGTTTTTGAGTCCAACAGCCAGCAGCGACGGCAGCACCGAGCCACAGCCCGTCCCGTAGGCGAACAGAATCGGGTAAAGCAGCCTTCGATCCACTTCCGCGCCGTCCAGTATCATGATATGCAGCGCCAATGTACTCACCATGATGGCTACGCCGGTTTGCAATACTTTTTTACCAAACAAAGGCACCAGACGCAGCGAGACGAGCGAGGCGGCTACGTAGCCAATTCCCTGAAATACAAACAGTAAACCCGTCTCAGCGGAACTAAACCCGAGCCCCGTTTCGAGCAGCATTACATTGATCAGGAAATACGAATCCTGCACCATGAAGTAGAACAGCACAATCGCCATCCCGATGTTGAAATTGCGGAATGCGAACAGGCGAACATCCAGTAGCGGCTGCCGGCCTGCCGCAAGTTTTTGTTTTTGATCTTTGAAAAAAATGGCAAGTAATGCGCCGCCGGCCAGGAGCATTACCACGCACCACCATGGCCAGCCCAGCTCCCGCCCGCGTATGAGCGGATAGGTTACACACACGAGCGCAAGCGTGAGTAGCAGGACGCCCGTATGATCGAAACCGGCATTGTTACTTCCTCTCGCTACCCGACGACCATCGGCGGGAAGAAACATCAGGGCGAGGGGCATTACCACCAGCCCGACGGGCAGATTGATAAGGAAAACGAGCCGCCAGCCTTCCAGGAAAGTCTGCATTTCGGGTAACAACCCGCCCAGGAACTGACCGATCACGGACGCGCTTCCCGCCACAGCGCCGTAAATGCCTAATGCTTTAACCCGCTCCTGACCGCCAGGGAACCATTCCTGGATGTAGGTAATGCCCTGCGGGATCATCCATGCCGCACTCACGCCCTGGAAAAACCGGGCCGCATTCAGTTGCCAGGGCGTTTGCGCGAAACCGCAAACTGCCGAAATGACCACAAAGGCGAGCATAGCAACCACGAACACCTTCTTTTTACCAAAATAATCCCCTGCCCGGCCGCCGGTTACGAGGAAGATCGCATAGCCGAGCAGGTAGAGCGCGATGACGAGCTGAATATCGCTGTCGGTGCCATGAATACCCGCTTTAATGGCCGGAATGGCGACATTCACAATGAAAATATCCATCACGGACAGGAATACCGAAGAAGAAATAATGGCCAGCAGCAGCCATTTTGAAATTTGTGCATTCATTGCGTTGTTGGAAGATCATGGCGCACCTAAATGCACCGTTTGCATTCATTTGCAGCCAAAAATCAGGCAGTCAACGCTCGTAATCAAGTAGTTTATAAGACGATACCAGGTATGACGGACGATACTATTATTGTAGATCAATCCATTACAAATGCAGATTCTGATTCATTTTCAGAAAAAAATTGCAACATGAATATCACGCTGGACATTATCGGCGGGAAATGGAAGCTGATGCTGCTGAACAAGATCCGGGAGGAGTGCCCGATGCGGTTTGGTGTGCTGCGCCGCAAGTTGCCCCACATTACGCAGGCGACGCTTACGGCTCAGCTGAAACAACTGGAACGCGACGGTGTTCTGCTGCGTGAAGCCTATGCAGAATCACCGCCGCGGGTGGAGTACAAACTGTCGGAGATCGGCAAAAGCCTGATCCCCATTATGGATTCGCTCTGCGCCTGGGGCGAGGAGTACCAGCGGCAAACCCGGCCCAAGTAATGCGGTTATTCCCTTACGACGCTGGTTTTTAATACTTTTTCGGGTGCCTTCTTAGCCAGGCTGAGCACTTTGAAAGTCTTCGCCTCCGTGTTCACGCGCGTGAATGCGTATGCACATGAGCCTGCGAGGACAAGAAACAATGCATCTATGAAAAAGATGTCGAATGCGCCCTGCTGCCAGGTGTTCCAGATCCATAACCCAGTAGAAATGCCGTTAGCGATAGGCACGCCCAGGCAAAGTACGACGGATAACAGCAATGTGTGGCGGTTCATGCGCGGGAGGCTGCGAAGGATCATCAGGTAAATACCCAGCACGAGCCAGCTGTAAAAATAGGTCTTGTAAATCACCGACTGATCGACGTGGTCGAGCATTTTGACCATAACAAAGGTAAAAGCCGTAACCGGTAGCATACTGAGACAAGCGGCGAGGAAAAAGTTGCTAGCCCAGAAATTGAACCTGCGCTTGCGGAGCTCGGTAGCGACCTTGTCGCGCGCGACGAGCCAGATCATAATGCCTGAAATGATCACCGCGCAGCCCATTAGTCCCAACAGGAAGAACACGATCCGCAATGGCTTGCCGCCGAAATCGCCGAAATGGAGGTGGTATACTAGGCTTTTCACGCCGTCGATATAATTGCCGTCCGTGTTTGGCGACTTTTGCTCCAATACTTTTCCGCTGGCGATGTTGACCGTCGCAAATCCGGAGCCTGCGAAGTTGGTACCGGGGTTTGGTTTGGATTCGAGGCTCACCTGCATGCTCTCGTCCATGTAATTACGGATGTAAATGCGGGTGATCTGGCTGCCTTTCCATTCATTCTGCCACTTTCCGACGAACGCATCCATATCGAAATTACCGCTCATGGGCTTGTAGGTGTAATCCACCTTCATGGTTTTGTTGTATTGCAGGCTTTCATAAAGCTTTTCGGTGTCCCCTTTGTATAGCAAATCTGCAAAAGGGGCGAGCAATACGTAGTTCACGATCAGCACCACCCCGGTAACGGCAAATACGAGCTGGAACGGGAAGCCGATCACACCCAGCGCCGTGTGCATGTCGGTCCAGACAGTCTTCCATTTGCTCATCGGCCTGAAAAGGAAGAAGTTGGATTTGATCTTATCCCAATGCAAAAGCAAGCCGGTAATCAATGCAAAAAGGAATAAAAACGCTACGATTCCGGCCACCAGATAACCGAAGGGCGTACCGATATTGATGCCTACCTGGTTGAGTTGCGCCAGGAAATGCAGGCGGTAGAGAAACTCGGCCATATCGTAGCTGTCGGAATAATCGCCCGTCTTTTTGTCGGCATAATGGTAGCGGAAATAGGCCGCATCGTCGTCCTGCTGCCTTCCCCTGCCCCTCTTGCGCCCTTCGCCCTTTTTAGCCTTCGGCTTGGGTTTGCTGATGGTCGTGTCCTGGGAAGCGGTCATATCCACATAGGTTCCCTGGCCCTGGCGCAGCAGGTAGAAGTTGAAATTGCGGCCCCGGAGGTTGTAATGCTGCGAAAGCGAGTCGATCAGATGATTGTACGGCGGATCGAACTTATGCCCTACCTCCGACCGGCCCTTTTGCCAGGCGGCAATGTCGTCTTTAAAAAAGGAAAAAGACCCGGCGAAAAATATCACATACAGCAACGCGGCGATGATGATCCCGCTGATTGTATGCGTGTGAAAATAGATGTTATACTTCCTAGGATCCATGATTAAGGTTGAATTTCAGTAGGTAAGGCAGTGCAAACACGACGGTAAGGAGGATATAAAGGCCCCACACCCGCCACACGTTCGTGGCGATGAATGCGTAAAGCAGCAAAAACGCCCAGAGGATGTAGCCTGTAAAATAGGCGGTGATGATGACGTTCTCTTTCGGCAGGAAAGCCGTGAAAAACAAATGCAGGCTCATGGTAACGGCATATCCGCCGACGCTTCCCGCGAGGATCTTGCTCAGTCGCAGCCAGGGCGATTTGGTCAGGTACTTCTTATTGGCAGGCATAAAATCAGTTGGTAACAAGTTCGAGCGTCACCGCACACAGGTAAAGTATCGCAACTCCCACCGAACCGAAGTAGCGGAAAGGAAAAAACAGCACGGACACCGATCCGGCTGTCATCAGGATCACGATCGCAGCGAACAAACCGCTCCCTAACCCAAGCAAAGAAATGCATAATGCGGTGGCAATCAGGAACAATGCACCCGCCGCGGACCGACCGTACAATGGATTGGCGGCCATGCGGGCCATTACCTCGCTTTTATCGGACCAGGAAATCCGAGTGGAAGTGTTCATCCAGAGCATGAACCCGAGGAGAAATAGTAAACAAATGGTACTGAACATAGGATTGGTTCAAAGACGCACCCGGCGAAGCGATGCGGCTAGGCTATTGGTTATGAGAAAATTGGAAGAAATTATTTGTAATTAGTTTAAATAAACTTCGCAAATATAAATCGAAACCGGGAAAATGCCTGCAAAAAATTACGCGATACTGAAAAAAAGGAACGTGGGGTTACATGATGGGGGGAATGGGAGAGTTAAGGGTTTAGAGTTTAGAGTTTAAGGTTTAGAGTTGAGGGTTGAGGGTTGAGAGTTTGAGTTGAGAGTTTGAGTTTAGAGTTTGAGTTGAGCGTTGGGTTGGGAGTTTAGAGTTGGGAAACTAGACGGTAAGGGTCAGGGGTTGCGTTTATATTAAATTTATTTATATATTAACAAACCTAAATTAGTCGCACGGCCTGAGAGCGCTTTGCGGGCCGGGGCTAAGAAAACTGCTGAATCGTTAGAAATGCGAACATTATACTTCTTCGCCCTGCTGGTGGCATTTGCATTAACCGGCGCTCGTTCCCTTGCACAGGATGATGCGAACATTCCTACGCACAGGATCGACAGCATTTTTCAATGCTACTCGCAAGAAAAGCCGGGCGGCCAGCTGGCTGTCAGCCTGAATGGACAGGTCGTGTATTCCAAAGCGTGGGGCATGGCCAATCTGGAAACCGGCACGCCGCTCACGACGGAATCGCTCATAGAGGCGGGCTCGGTATCCAAGCAATTCACAGCGGCGGCAGTTTTGCTCCTCGAAAAACAGGGAAAGCTGAAACTCGATGACCCGGTGGACAAGTACATCCCCGGCCTTCCCTCCTACGGCGCGCCGATCCTGATCCGGCATCTCATCCATCACACCAGCGGGCTGCGTGAATGGAGCGACATCGCAGAGTTTGCAGGCTCCCCGCAGGTTCTGCGCGTGATCGACAACAATGCAGCATTTCGCATTATTGCCCGGCAGAAGAGCATTAACAACCGGCCCGGCGAGGCATTCCGGTACAGTAATTCGAACTACATTCTCCTGCCGCTTATCGTTGAAAAGGTTTCGGGTATGTCGTTCGCTGATTTTACACGGCAATACATCTTCGAACCGGCCGGCATGACCCGCACCCAGTGGCGGAATGACTTCGGCAAAGTGATTCTTGGGCGCAGCCAGGCGTACGAGCTCGCGAAAGGCAAGTTCCGGACGGCCATGCCCGACGACGCCGTGCACGGCCCTGGTGGCCTGCTCACAACTGCCGAAGATCTGCTCAATTGGGCGGCCTTTTACTCGACTGGAAAATTGGGAGGCCAGGCTATGCTGGATAACCAAACCGCGCTGGACACGCTCACCGACGGATCGATCAATAACTACGGCGCAGGACTTTTTATCGAGCATAACGTCGCCAAACCGATGTTCCATCACGGAGGTGCCACGGCCTCTTACCGTGCCCGGCTGATTTGTTCGCCCCCACTCGGCCTTTCCATTGCGTGGCTCAGCAACACCTCCATGCTGGATACCGCCGGCTTCAATCCCGCGACCGCGGTACTGCAAATGCTTGCAAAACCCGAGGACATCGCACCGCTTCCGAGGAAGAAATCGGACGTTCGAATAGACCGGAAAATGCTTCAACGGCTTACCGGCCTCTACAAAAGTGCCCAATCGATGCGCGATGTCGATATTACGCTCGGCAAAGACGAATTAGAGTTATCGGAGATTCCGCTGGAACCTGTCGACAGCCTGCGGTTTTACTTTTTCAATATCCTCCTCAGCTTCGATAATACGGGCGGACTCGCGGTTACCCCACCTTCTTCCGAGCCAATGGCCTACTACCGGGCGGATAGCGCGGCGGCGAAAACGCCGCTACACGAATATGCCGGAAAGTATCTTTCGGATGAGGCCGAAACGGCGATTGAGATTGTGAAGTCGGCGGCGGGAGCGGAAATGCAACTGGTAAGCGGGGCGCGTTTTGCAATCATTGCCTGTTCCAAAGACCGGTTCCTCGTCCCGGACCTGAAAACCGACCTTCTATTCAAAAGGAATAAAAAGAACGAAATAACCGCCGTAGAACTGACCACTCCGCGAACGCTCGGCCTACGGTTCGAAAAAGCCAAATCCGGTGCTCCGCAGTCCTATTCCAACCGGGCCTCACAAAAGTGAAATCAATCACTCAGATTATAGAAACATATAAGTTATGTTATTTTGAGAATACGGCGGGATAGCGGAATTTTGCAGGCAGAAATGACTTTTTAATCAACATGGAATACAGAACATTAGGAAATACTGACCTCCAATTATCGGCGATTACCTACGGCGCGTTTGCGATCGGTGGTACGATGTGGGGAGGAAACGAGAAAAAAGATTCGATAGAGGCGATTCACGCTTCGTTGGACAATGGCGTTACTTCGCTCGACACAGCGCCGTTTTACGGCTTCGGGTTGAGTGAAGAGCTGATCGCGGAAGCGCTGAAAGGGAAAGACAGGACCAAAGTCCAGATCCTTACCAAATTCGGGCTCGTATGGGATGGTAGCAATGCTGGCAAGGGTGCACATTTCTTTGATATTCGGGACAATGGCCAAAACCTTTCGGTTTACGAATATTCGTCGAAAGCGAATATCATCAAGGAAGTGGAGGAAAGCCTGAAAAGGCTGAATACGGATTACATTGACCTTTTGCAGCAGCATTGGCCAGACGTTACCACGCCGATCGACGAGACCATGGAGGCTATGGAAACGCTCATCCGGCAAGGAAAGATCCGTGCCGCCGGCGTCTCCAACCATAACCTGGAATTGTTGAAAGAAGCTTCTAAAACGCTCGTACCGGCTTCCAACCAGGTGGCATACAGCATGCTCAACCGCGCTATCGAAACCGAACTGGTACCTTACTCGGTCGAAAACAACATCGGGATTATCGCTTACAGCCCCATTGAAAGAGGTTTGCTGTCCGGCAAGTATTTTCAAAACGAAACCCTGAAAAGCGACGATCACCGCAATGGCTATTTCGGCCAGTTCGACCTTGATAAGATGAAAACTTTGCTCAAAACGCTGGCGCCGATCGCGGCGGAAAAGAATGCGACGCTCGCACAGCTGGTACTGCGCTGGACAACGCTTCAAAAAGGCGTTACCGTAGTCCTCGCAGGCGCACGCAATGCGGAACAGGCCATTTCCAATGCGCAGGCAATCGATATTGATCTTTCAGCCGATGAGCTGCACGCGATTAACAGCCAGCTGGTAGATTTTAAAAAGTGATAGATTCAGGCTTGTAAAAAAGAACGGCCCTTTTGCATTTACAAACGGGCCGTTCTTTTTTGCATTAACATCTTGTCACACCAGCAGTTTTCCACGGAAGCCCCTGGCGGCGTAGTACGATTCGGCGCCGTTGTGGTAGTAGAAAACCGTGTCGTACCGGCGATCGCAGAACACCGCCCCGCCGAGTTTGCGGATGTCGGCCGGGGTTTTGATCCAGCTGGATGTTTTGAGGTCGAACTTGCCGAGCGTCTGCAAATGGCGGTATTCTTCTTCGTCGAGGATTTCGATACCGATTTCGGCAGCAATGTCCAACGCGGTATTTTCGGGTTTGTTTTCCTTCCTGAAATTCCAGGCGTCGCGGTCGTAGCAAAGGCTCCGGCGGCCTTTCGGGCTTTCGGCAGCGCAATCGACGAAAATGTATTCGCCGTTTTTTTTATCGAAACCAATCACATCCGGCTCGCCTCCTGTGAGTTCCATCTGGTCCAGCGGCCAGAGTTTTTCAGGTTTCGCATTCAGGCTCGCTTCCACATCGGCCCATTTAATGCTTTCGTGACGGCTTTTGTGCTTTTCAAAACGTGTTTTCAGTGTCTTTAACAGTTCGTCGCGGCCTTCCGCCGAGAGTTCTTTTTTATCAATGGCCATAGTTTTTTGTTCTTTAAATTAATTCAATAAAAAACCTAGTCGTTCAAACCTTTGCCGTTCAGGATGCGCTCGATGTTTTTCTCGATGCGCAGCTGGCGGGTCTGGGATTGTTTGGAGGAAGTGAAATAGATGATATAGGCCCGCTGCCGTCCGGGCGTCAATGCGTCGAAGGCATTTTTCAATGCGGGAATTTCGTCGAATGTATCCTGCAACTCGGCCGGTACCGGAAGCGATTTATCCAGTTCCACCTTCACCCCCGACTGCTCCGCCTGAATGGCTTCGCGGATGTAGGCTTTCAGGACCAGCTCCAATGCAACCACGTCCGCTGCCGTCGCAAAGCGGATCTGGCGTCCTACTTTCGTGTTTTCGCCGGTTTTAATGAGGACATTTTCCGGGTCGCTCAGCAAATAGCCTTTCATGAACAGCACCGCGCAATAAGCCTTGAAACCCTGGATAACAACAATGTTGGTACCTTCAAACGAATAGCACGGCTTTCCCCATTTGAAATCCTCGGTAAGCCCGCAATCCAGCGCGATATTGCGCAACTCCTCGATCACCTCCCGCCATTGCCTGGACTGCGCCACGTACGCATCGACTTTGTCGTTCATATGAATGTGCATTTAAATTTGAACCGGGGCCAGTTTCCTGCTTGCCGGGCGGAAATACCAGGATATGACCGTCAGCACGAGCAGCAAAAGCGGCGGCGCCACCTCGCCGATCGGGTCGCCGAGCGCCAGGTGCGAGACGATTGCGCCCGACATGCAAAAGAAAAACCCGGCGTACGCCCACTCTTTTAGAAGCGGGAATTTAGGAATAAGTACTGCAATCACGCCTAGAATTTTCCATACGCCGATGAGCGTCAGCAGATACGCGGGATAGCCCAGGCGTGCGAACATTTCCGCTTCTTCCTTCACTTTCATGAGCTGTACAATTCCGGTCGAAGTCATTCCGAGGGCGAGCCAGGCGGTAAAAATCCAGTAAATGATCCTGTTTCTCTTTTCCATGGTGTTTTCGTGTTAAAGGTTTTTAAATTAATTGTCTGACAACTTTTTCCAGCCGGTTATGCGCCATATTGATACCTCCTGAAAAAGGCAGTTTCAAGATTTCCTCGCGATCGGCGGGCGACTTAAATATCATTTGCATCGTGAGTTTGCTGGTTTCGTCGGTGAGTTTTTCAAATACGAGGAATTCCAGCTGCGCCGGGTACGGGGTGTTCTCCATTTGGAATGTACGCGTGATCTTCTGCTCCGGCACAAATTCGTGAATGACGCCATGCGTCCTGAGCACGACATTACCCTGGGGATCGGAAGTTTCGAACCGCCAGCCGCCGTGGACCTTGTTTTCGAGCTTCAAAACCTTGGTACCCATCCATTGCTCCACGATTTCAGGCTCCACGTATGCCCTGAAAAGCAGTTCCAGCGGCAGGTCAAACTCCCTGGTTATCAGCAGGTCCTGCCTACCCTCCTCCGCATTGATTTTGGTCTTTCGTTCCATGTTCCGCTATTTTTTGGATTGATAGTTTTTCATAATGGATTCCAGTTTGTTGAACCGGTCGTCCCACATTTGCCGGAAAGGCTCGATGAAATCTGCGATCTCTTTCATTTTGCTCGGATTTAAGTGATAGTAAATTTCCCGACCGGTCTGTTCCTGTTTCAGCAACTCGCATTCGGTAAGTATTTGCAGGTGCTTGGAAACCGTCGGCCTGGCCGTATCGAAGTTCGCGGCGATCGCCCCCGCCGTCAGGGATTGCGACGCCAGTAGCAGCAGGATGGCCCTCCGCGTGGGGTCCGCTATGGCTTGAAAAACATCTCGTCTCAGGTTCATTGCGTAGTTATTTGGCTACGAATTTATATGTAGTCACTTAACTACGCAAATTTTTACGGGATTTTTTTGAAAAATTATTGGATAAATGGCTTTTTAGAGAGGATGTAACGCACCAGATTTGTATCTTTCTGTGTTTCTGTAACAAAAAGAGACTTGCCAAATGAAAAAGTTAGAGAAATACGACAGTTTCGACGATCTGAAAGATGAATCCTCGACGGGTAGGATTAGTCCTGCTGAACTCGCAGCTCGGCAGAGAAAACTTGAAAGTTTTATTCACTTCCTGAGAGGCGATGGCCCCGCTGAACAATCGCTTTCCAAAGACAAAACATCAACAACCAGATAGCATTACACTTTATGAGCCATACCGCCTCATTTAAAGATGTGCTAGCCACATTAATCAAACATGAGGTAGAGTATCTGGTTGTAGGCGGCGTTGCCGTCGGGTACTATGGTTATATCAGGATGTCCGTGGCCAGCAATGGGCAATTTGTAGACGAACCCGATCTGGACATCTGGTTTAATCCGACCTATTCAAATTACTATCTTTTGCTGGACGCCCTGGAAGCCATCCAAATTGATGTAGCAAGGCTCAAAGCAGAACAAGCGCCCGATCCCCGGCACTCATTTTTGAGATACAAGTTAGGCGATTGCACGCTGGATCTCCTTCCGCAAATCAAAGCACCAATAAGGTTTCGGGATGCATTTGAACGACGGCGTGCTTTCATCCGGGATAGTATTGAAATATTCATAATCAGCATTGAAGATCTCATTGCGGATAAAGAGGCCTCAGGTCGGCCAAAGGACCTGGTGGATATTGCACATTTGAAAAAAATGTACTTTCCGCTTAAATAAAACCAGAACCTTAGACTACTTCAAAAGCACCAATTCCACCGCACGAATATCTGCGAACTTGCTGCCTTTGATGCCGGTAGCAAGCAATTTCAACTTGCCACTACCCTTTTCCAGCCGGATTTCACCGACTTTCAGCGTTCGGAACTCCTTTTCGTAGGACTCGGCGGTGCGCTTCACGCGATCAGGACTTGGGAGCAACGGGGGATCGTAAGCTTCGGGGATGGTGCCGGATATTTGGTTCTTGTTCAATACTAATTTGAATGCATCGCCCGCGTCGGCGCTCGTGTAGCGCAGGTTCACCTGGTACCGGCCGGCGGTATGCACATCCACGTTCCAGCTCGCATAAGAGGCTGTATCCGACCAGTTTGCAATCCAGGAAGAGTTTGGAGCGGAGGCGCTGTACGAAAGGGTGCCTTTGGGTGACCGATGGAGAATAGCGTCCTGGGAGGGCAACACCGTTTTAGGAAACTGGCTGTAACCTACCGGCAGCGAACGCGCGGAATCGATGTTTTTGTACACCTCGGCATACCACCGGTCGAACGCAATGCGGAGGCTGTCGGTCAATGCGGGGTGTTTCGACGCGATGTTATGTTGCTGGGTAGAATCGGCAGCAAGGTCGTATAATGCATTGTTTTGATATAGATAATGCCCTTTTTTGACGCTGTTGATTTTGTTGATCGATAAATACAGCAGCCGGTCCGGAATGCGGGCGGTGCCCGTCAACACAGGTTTCAGACTGATGCCGTCCAGTGGTTTGCCGCTCTTCTTCATAGGTGTACCCGCCAGATCGATCAATGTAGGAAGTACGTCAATGTAAGCCGCGTTGCCGTCCACCACTTTCCCCGCGGGAATCACGCCGGGCCAGCGAATGAGGAATGGTACGCGCACGCTTCCCTCGCCGGGAGCGCCCTTTCTGCCTTTCATATCGCCGTTCCAGCGCCAGGAGTTGGGACCGTTGTCGCTGAGGTAAATGACGATCGTGTTTTCCGTCAATTTCAGCTCATCGAGTTTTTTCAGGACCCGCCCTACATTGTCGTCGATGTTTTCGGTCATCGCCAGCGCCGTGATCGTCGTCTCTTCGTCCTCTTCTCCCCTATTATGGCTAAACTGTTTGATACCCCGCGCTTTCACCTTGTTATAGTACTTATCGGGCACCTGGAAAGGTGAATGCGGCGTGTTGTAGGGAATGTAACAGAGGAATGCCTTATTGGCTTTCGTGCTTTTTTCGATAAAATCAATGGCCTTCGTGGTCAGGTCGTCGGCAATGTAGCCGGTACTTCTGGCCGGCTCGCCATTATGGTCGACGGTCGTGTTGAAATAATTGGCATAATGCCCGCTGAGCATGCCGTAAAATTCATCGAACCCGCGGCCATTGGGATGATAGGGATATTGGCTGCCATTATGCCATTTACCGAAGCAGCCCGTGGCATAAGCATCCTTTTTGAGCAAATCGGCCAGGGTAGCCTCGTCGAGGTTCATGAACTCACGCGAATTGGACACGCCCCAAACGCCGGTACGGTAGTGGTAACGTCCCGTGAGCAGGCCCGCCCGCGTAGGCGCGCACAAGGGCGAGACGTAGAAGCGCGAGAACTGCGCCCCCTCCTTCCCGATGCGATCGATATGCGGCGTGCGGACATTGGTATTGCCATTAATGCTCAAATCACCCCAACCCTGGTCGTCGGCGAGGATGAGTACGATATTGGGGCGTTTTTGCGCAGTTGCCGAATGCCATTGTAGTGCGCACAATGCGAAAAGCAAGTAAAGGTGAAAGCGTGCGTGTTTCATATCTTTTTCAAAAACTACTTTTTAAAATACTTGTCCTGAGTGTATTTGGGCTGAAACTTATCCATTGTGCGCTCGAACTTTTCCGGCTCGTACTTCATTGGCAGGATCGTTTTGGCCGTATACGCGACGGTATCGCCTGTTTTTTCTTGCCATTGGATCAAAAGCTTTTTCAGAGCTTCTTCTTTCTGCCGGTATTCGGCCTTTCCCGAAAGGTTTTCCAGTTCCAGCGGGTCCTTTTTGAGGTTAAAAAGCTGGGTATAATCGCGGTTGGGATAGCGGATGAGCTTCCATTCGTCGTCACGTACGGCCCTTATCAGGTTTCGGTAGGCGGTAAAACTGCTCTCGCGAACGCTTTTCGCCTTCCCGCCGATCACCCCGGCGAGGTTTTTGCCATCCACGCCGTCTGGCGCCGGAAGTCCGGTTACGGATGCCAGGGTAGGAAAAATATCGTACAGGTACACCAGCGCATTGGACACCTGACTTTTTGCAATACCAGGCCCTGTGACGATAAACGGCACTTTCATGCTGTGCTCGTAGAGGCTTTGCTTGCCAAGCAGTCCGTGGCTCCCAACCGCCAGCCCATTATCAGCCGCGTAAACAATGATCGTGTTCTCATAAAGTCCCTTGTCCTTCAACGACTGGATAATGTCGCCCACGCGGGTATCCAGGTGGCTGATCAGCCCATAATAATCTGACAATGTAGCCTTTACAATCTCCGGCGTGCGTGGCCATGGCGCCAGGTTTTCGTCGCGCACCTGCGCCTCGCCGTAGTCGAACGGATGTATGGGTTTGAAATTACCCGGCAGCGGAATGTCCTTTGCGGGGTATTTGCCAATGTAATCCTCGCGGGGCGAGCGCGGATCGTGCGGGGCGGTGTAGGCGATGTAACAGAAGAACGGGTTGGCTTTGTTGCCCTTCGCATATTCGTCCAAGTAGGAAAGCGCAGCCTCGGTGAAAATATCGGTCGAGAAACCTTTGGTCACGGGCTCGCCGAGTTTGCCATTGTTCAAATCCCGCACAGGCACCTGGAAATGGTCGCTCATACCGCCGAGCATTACGGCTTTTCCCTTTTGGAATGAAGCTTCGAAGGTTTTAGCGCCATTGTGCCATTTGCCCGTGCCGAAGGTTTCATAGCCGTTCCCGGCGAAATGCTGCGGCATAGTGTGGACGCCATCGAGCACATCATACACGTGAAAAAGACTCTTGCCGCTCATAAGCATTGCCCGGCTCGGCGCACAGATCGCCCCGTGGTGCCCGCCCATCACATAACAGTTCGCAAAGCGCGTACCCGACCTCGCTAATTGGTCAATATTCGGCGTTTTCACCACGGCATTGCCCGCGATGCCCAGGGCATCGGCACGTTGGTCGTCGGCGAAAATGAAAAGAATGTTGGGCTTTGCGGCGGGCCTGGATACCGCCGGCTTTTCAGGAAGATATTGCAGGAACAATGGCGCGGCCAGCAGCACTGCCCACAGCCAGCGTAGATTGGTAATGCTTTTCAATGCGGGTTTGATTAGGATTGGAGCTCAAACAAAAAGGTCTGGGGCTAATTTACTTACTTATCACACCATTTTGCCCGATTTTAGCACACCTTAGAGAAAAATTCCCGCACGGATGTGAGCAAACACGAAATCCTATTGTTCGCCGCCGAAGTTTTGTACGAGGCTTGCGTAAGGGGCTTTTTTATGAAGATAAGGTTCGGGCGAGAGCCGCGCGGCGCAACCCAGGTAGGTATAGGCCGGATTCATCAGGTTATTGCGGTGCGGGGTTGAAGCCATCCATTGTGCTACCACAAACCTTGCATACTCCGCATAGGTGAATGGTTTGCAAAGTTTACGATCACTTTCATTCAGGAATTCATATTGATTCAGGCGACCGTCCCATCGGGCGATCATATAATCACCACTTACCAGTGTTTGGTATTTTCCAATATTTTCACCAACCCTTCTAAATCTTTTCGTGTATAATTCCACCCGTCGCCGGGCTGTGCGTTCATAAGGGCTATAAGGATTGGTATGATTGAAAAACATGCGGTAAACCATCGAAGTAGCATGTCCCGACGAGGCAAGATACAAACCCGGGTCATATTGAAATGGCTGCAAATCGTGCTGTTTCCGGACTTCATTACTCGCATGAAAAACGGCAGCATCGAGAAACAGCGTGTCCGGATTCTGCAATGGAATCAGCTCATTTGATTTGGGAAATGCAAAAAAACGGCTCTCATCCACCGCATAATATTGGTTCTTATGCAGATTCGATCCCAAATGAGAATATAAATAGAGGGCAAAAATGATCAGGGTTTCCATGGCGTTGCAAACGACTTCAATCATTTAGAACAATATGCATGAAAAATAAGAATAAAATAATATTAAAAAAACTTTGCGGTGCACGGCCCCGTTCTTTGACTGCATTGATAAAAACGAATTCTCAGCATATGTCAACCAGAATATGTTTGCTGCTTGCCTGGCTCTTGTTCCACCTGAATGCTTACGCGCAGGTGCAGGCCGTCGAACAGCAATTCACTGTCGCACAGGACGGAAGCGGCGATTTCAGGACAATCCAGGAAGCGGTGAATGCTGTGCGCGACCATTCGCAGATACGGGCTACGATTCGCGTCAAAAACGGTACCTACCGCGAAAAGCTCGTGATTCCGGCCTGGAAACAGAACATTACCCTCATCGGCGAAAGCGCCGAGGGCACCATCATTACTAATAATGACTTTTCCGGCAAGGATTTCCCTGGCCATGATTTTACCGGCAATGCAAAATTCAGTACCTATACATCCTATACGGTATTGGTGCAGGCGAACGATTGCACCCTGCAAAACCTCACCATCGAAAACACAGCCGGGCGCGTGGGACAGGCCGTCGCACTGGCCACCGAAGGCGACCGCATTGAAGTTTATAATTGCCGCATTCTGGGCAATCAGGATACATTATATACGTCCAAAGACGGTCGGAACTACTACAAAGACTGCCTCATTACCGGCACTACCGATTTCATTTTCGGTGAAGCCACCGCCGTTTTCCAAAACTGCACCATTCAAAGCCTCACCAATTCCTACATTACCGCCGCCTCCACCACCCGCGAGCAGGCATACGGGTACGTCTTTTTCAATTGCAAGCTGACGGCCAGCGCGGAAGCCACCAAAGTGTACCTCGGCCGACCGTGGCGACCGTTCGCCAAAACCGTTTTCATCGATACCGAAATGGGCGGGCACATCGTGAAGGAGGGCTGGGACCCGTGGAAGGGCGATAATATGTTCCCGGATAAGGAAAAAACCACACTTTACGCCGAGTACAACAGCACAGGCCCCGGTGCCAATACCGGTGGACGGGTAGCGTGGTCGAAGCATCTTACCGCGCAGGAAAGGGAAAAGTATACGATCGAAAATATCCTTTCAGGCTGGATTCCGGGCAAAAAACTCCGGTTGCAGCCATCGGGCATTTCCGACACCAGCTTTTCAGTAAACGGCTCCTATCGGCACGAAATCGCGGCCCATCCGAACATCCGCATTGCCGACTCCACCATGCCCGCCTCGGTGCAGGTAATGAGGAACATTGCCTACCGCACAACACCTGGCGGCAAAAAGCTGCTGCTGGATGTGTACAAACCCAACAAGAAGGCATTCAAACCAGCCATTCTGATGGTGCATGGCGGCGGCTGGCGCTCGGGCGACCGCACGCATAACAACACGCTCGCACGAAAGCTGGCAGCAAACGGATATGTTTGTATCACAGCAGATTACAGCCTATCTACCCACGCATTATACCCCGCCGCAGTGCACGATCTGAAAGCCGCCGTCCGATGGATACGGGCTAATGCAAAGGAATATGGCGTGGATACGGCACGCATTGCGATACTGGGCTTCTCGGCGGGCGGCGAGCTCGCAGCATTCATTGGCGCTACGAATGGTAACGCTAAATTTGAAGGCGTAACAGGTGAAAATGCGGTGTCCAGCACGGTGCAGGCGGTGATCGACATCGATGGTACGCTGGCCTTCATCCACCCGGAATCGGGTGAGGGCAACGATTCCAAGTCGATTTCAGCGGCTACCTATTGGTTTGGCTATCCCAAAGCCGAGCGCCCCGACCTCTGGAATGAAGCTTCCCCGCTCACGCATGTGAGCGCAACGACGCCCCCGTTCCTGTTCATCAACAGTTCCGTGGACCGGATGCATGCCGGAAGAACCGATTTTATCCAAAAACTGAATGCATTCGGCACATACAACGAAGTGAAGTCCTTCCCGGACGCCCCTCACACGTTCATGTTTTTCGATCCGTGGTTCGAGCCGACGCTCGCTACGGTTTCCGGTTTCCTGAAAAGGGTATTCTCAAAAAACGGAGTGGCTGTTCGGAAATAACAAGGGTCTGATGCATTACGGCTGCGCCAGTTTCATGATCTTTCCTGTGCCGTGGTTACAGATGTAAAGTTCATGGGACTGGTCGGTGCCGAAGGCGGATATCTGCCCTACCCCTTCCGCTATAATGCTGTTTTGCACGGCTTTACCATTCCTGGTTTCGAGCGCGAAGAGCCGTCCGCTCACATAGTCGCCGAACACATATTTACCTTCCAATGATGGCACCGCCTTGCCGCGGTACACGAAACCGCCCGTAATGGAATGCTCGCCATTCGCCTGGGGCAGGTCGAGTACGGGGTCGATAAGGCCCTCTCCGCCGCAATCACGCTTGGGATTATAGCAGTCGATACTCTCCTTTAAGCGCCAGCCATAGTTACCGCCTTTCACGATGATATTGATTTCCTCCCGCTTGTTTTGGCCTACATCTCCTGCCCAAAGCGTATTGGTGGCGTCATCGAAGCTGATCCGCCAGGGGTTTCTAAGGCCATAGGCATAAATTTCTTCCCGGAATCCTTCTTTATTGCCTGCAAACGGATTATCTGCCGGTATCCCGTAATTACCTTTCGATGAACTGTTCACATCCACCCGGAGAATCTTGCCCAGCCAGGCACTTTTGTTCTGGCCGTTGTTGCTCGGATCGCCCCAGCTGCCGCCGTCCCCGGTTGAAATGTAGAGATAACCGTCCTTCCCGAACTTCATCCCGCCGCCATTGTGATTATCGAACGGCTGGTCGAATGTAAAAAGTACCGTCGCGCTGGCTGGGTCGGCGCGGTCAGGGTCGGTACCGCTTACTTTGTAGCGGACGATAGCCGTTTCCAGCTTTCCGGAAACCTTGGTCATGTAATTGAGGAAGAAATAGCCATTGGTTTTATAATCGGGATGAAAGGCCAGGCCCAGCAATCCTGCTTCACCGCCGTAGCTTACCAGCTTTTTAATATCCAGGAATATTTTGGAAGACGAAGTGGCAGCCGCATTCTCAAAAACGCGGATCGTACCCTCCTGTTCGAGCACGAAAAGGCGGTTGGTGCCGTCATTGGCATGGGTGAGGTCGACGGGAAGATCGAAATGAAGCTTGGGAAATGCTTCCACAACCTTCATAGACGCGGCAGTACGCGGGCGCGGCCCGTGCGGCTTCGACGCATTGGCAGTGATTAAGAGCGCAAGCCCTGCCAGGCTCCTTATCATCAAACGTTTCATGGCAAATCTGTTTTTGGGGTTAGCTAACGGCAGCTAATCCGCTGCCCGCATTACAAGGCAAATGCATTTCAGTTTTACTGCCGGCGTTCTGAAAGCCGGGCTCTTAAAATTTTAATATTTAAACTTTCAAAAAGTTTTGAAAGTTTAAATACCTTACTACCTTTGAAACATGGAACTCGAAGAAGCAAAACGGAAATTTATTGAATCATGGGGCAAATTAGGCTCTGAATGGGGCATCAACCGCACCATGGCACAGGTACACGCATTGCTGCTCATCTCCCCCGACCCGCTTACAACGGAGGAAATCATGGAGACGCTGAGCATTTCGCGCGGTAATGCCAACATGACCCTCCGCGACCTGATCGGCTGGGGCCTGATCGAGAAACAGCATAAGCCGGGCGAGCGTAAAGAGTACTTCTTCGCCGACAAGGACGTCTGGAATATTGCCAAACAAGTGGCCAAAGAACGCCGCAAACGCGAACTGGAACCGGTTATCAAGGTGCTCGACGAGCTGTCGAAAGTGACCGGCGATGCCAGCGATCCTGAATTCAGCACTTTCAACAAGTCGGTTACGGACATCAACAAACTGGCCAAAAATGTCGACAAAACCCTGGAAACCATGCTGGGTGCCGAAGAAAGCTGGTTTTGGGGAGGTATTTTCAAATTATTCAAGTAGTTATATTTTTTTACACCAAACTTTCAATTTTTTCTGAAAATACAAAATATACTATACATATGAAAACACTACATAATCACATTATCCTTTACGACGCCGAATGCCCGATGTGCAACCTCTATACCGGCGCATTTGTGCGGAATGGCCTGCTCGATGCCGACGGCCGGGAGGCGTATCAGCAATACGGCGCGGCATGCCCTAATCTGGACTGGCAACGTGCCGTAAACGAAATAGCGCTGGTAAACCAGGCTACCGGCGAAGTCACCTACGGCGTAGCGAGCCTACTGAAAGTCTGCGGGAATGCGTTGCCCTTTTTAGCGCCGCTGTTCCGCTGGAAACCGTTTTTATGGTTGGCCGGCAAAGCTTACGCATTCATTTCCTACAATCGCCGGGTGATCGTCCCGCCGGTTGCTGAGAAAAGGTTCGGGTACCAGCCGTCTTTGAATATCAAATACCGCATTGCGTGGTTGATATTCGCTTGGATTATAGCATCTTACATTCTAAGTTCCTACACCGGACTACTCACTCACGTTCTCGTAAAGGGCTCATTCGGGCGCGAATTTGCGATCTGCGGCGGGCAAATTCTTTTTCAGGGCGCGGTGATTTTTGGGATTATCTTGGTAATATGATGACGATCTCACTCGCCGGCGCATTGGCTCTGCTGCCTGTTGCAGCCTTGTGTGCGTGGTTCAATTTGGGGTGGCAAGAGGGCGGATTCGGCTTTCTACTGGTCGTTTTCCTGATGTTTCTCGAACATTTGCGCAGATGTAAATTATTGGAAGTAGGTTACTTAATGACCGCCAGCTGGGTATTGTACCGCATTGCAATCCTGTTCATTTTATTAAATTGAGGCTATGAAATACGATAAAACTGCCGAGCTCCGCGCGAAATTTGCGACTTATGGTACGCTTTCGGAAGAGGCGATGGACGATATGATGAAGCTGCTCCGGCCGCATTCGTATGCGAAGGGCGATTACTTTTTGCAGGAAGGCCAGATGGCTAAAAATGTGGCATTCATCGTAAAAGGGCTTTTTTCGCAGTATTATGCATCTCCGGATGGGGATATTGTTACCAAAAGGTTCTTCCCTGAAAACTATTTCGCCGGTTCATTGCCTGCCATGCTCACGCATTCCCCGAGCATGTTCGCGATCAGGGCGCTGGAACCTACGGAGACTTTGGAATACAATTTCTACGATTTCAAATCGCTTACCGAAAAGCACCGTGACCTCGCGGCTTTCTATATCCGCTACATGGAGCTCCATTGGATCATCGAAAAGGAGCCGCTGGAAATTTCATTCCGGTACGATACCGCCAAGACACGCTACATCAATTTCCTGAAAGAATACCCCAATCTCGAACCGCGTCTCAAACAGCACGAGATCGCGTCGTACCTCGGCATTACCCCTACCCAGCTCAGCCGCATCCGCGCGGAAATGTAATTTTTCAAAGCCTCAACATTTGTAAATGTTTTCAGCTTTCGCTAGTCCGACATTTGTCCTGTTCAAAACAAAACAACGACAAATGTCATGAAAAACGAAACCGATTTCCTGTCCGACACTCTTGAAAACAACGCCGTGATATTCGCCGAGGGCGAAGGCGAAGCACTCACGATGGGTGGTAACAGCATTACTTTTAAAGTTACCAGCGACATTTCGAACGACCAGCTGGGCGTGTACGAAATCAGGCTCGCCCCGGCCACCATCGGTGCGAAGTTGCATTATCACCGGTTTATGGACGAGACATTCATCGTCCGCAAAGGCACGCTCACGATCGACCTGGCCGATGGACCGATCCTCGCGCACGAGGGCGCGGTGGTGTACGTGCCTCGCATGACCGCGCACGGGTTTTCCAACCAGTCGGCCGAGGAGGTAGTGATTAGCCTCATCTTCAACCCCGGGCAGCAGCGGGAGGGATTTTTCTATGGTTTAAAATCGATACTGACCGAACCGGTAATCGATCCGGCGAAATACCTGAAACTGTATCAAAAGTATGACAGCTTCCCAGTGGACATACAGAATATGCTGCCGGTCGGAAATCCGCAATAATCGTTAAACGCCGGCATTCCGCAACTTCTGTTTCAGCATGCCGGCCGCTTTGGTATAACCTCCTTCCGCCCCGTCGACGAAGTGAATATGGCCGTCTTTGAGGTCATGAACGTAGCACGACATCACGGATTCGCCGCTCACATGCAGTCCATAGTGGATCTCCTGTGCTGCCTCCATGGCGTCGAGGGCGGTTTGCAGCTGTGCACGCTGCTCCGGCGTACCGGTAATCACGGTATTGATCTTCCCGTCGATCACGAGCGTATCCGACATTTCGACCAGGCTGTTGAGGTAACTCCTGCCCTGTGACGTCCGGAAATATACGTAACCCGCAAGCCAGGCGATCCAGGAAGCCGCCAGGCGGAAGATATTGATCCGGCCATTCCTGACGAGCATTTCCATCTCCATTTTTTTAAATGTGGTTTTCCAGATCAGCCTGGGCACCGAAATGGGTTGCCTGCGCGGGAACGGCCCGTAAATGCGATCGACATGCTCCATTACTTTGGCAAAAAACGCCGCCTGCCGCTTTCCGGCGGGAACGCACACCAGCAGCGTCACAACTTCCTGGTTCATTTCCGGCGGCCCGATTTTGTCCCAGCGGCATTGCATCCCGCTTAAATCCAGCTCGTCACCCGGTCCGGGCTCATACTCGAACCGGTAATGCTCGTTTTTTACATATTTTTCGGCATAATATAGCCCGTCGCCAAGCACCACGGGAATCGAGAATGCGCCGGAAACTTTGAGTTTGCTCAGTTTCAAGTCAAACCCTTTCGCATAAATATCGCTCACCGCAACAATGCCGATGCGAAGGTCGAGCCCGAAATTTTCCTGCGTATTTTTCCTGAAAACGGCCAGCGCATGCATTGCCGTATCGGCGATCGTGGGCGGAACGATGAACGTGGCACCGTCGCCGCCAAAAAAGAACGGTACGGTAATGCCTGCTTTAAATGCCATATTGAGCACGCTTACGATACTGCCCGTCGCAATGAAATTGACCGTTTCGTGCATTCCGCCCGCGACGGCGCCGGTCGAGTTGCGGATATCGGTGATCACCACATGCCACGATTCGGGGACATTATAAAAGAGGTGGTCTTCGTTGAGCAGCTCGCCCAGCGAAATATGGTTTGCGGGCAAACGCGAGTAAAACAGTTCGTTCCGGGCCGACGACATGATAAATGGCAATTCGGGGTTGAAGTAGCGCCCGGAATGATGCTCCGGATGCATTTCGATACGAAAATTAAAGCTATTTTCTCAAATAATTACCCGGTAGAAAATCGCTATTCCTGTCAAGTTTTTGTTTTTTGCACATTGAAATTGAATGCCTGCCGCGTTCCAGGCCATGCCGGCAATGCCCCGCAATGGCTCCGACTAACCCGAAACCCGCGTTTTTTGAATGCATCGACCGACTTTTTATAACCTCACACTCCTGTTCCTCTTGTTGCAATCGGCCTGGGCTATGGCTCAGACAAAGCCTTCGGCAAAACCCACGGGCAACAAAGCGTGGCTGAAAGATTACAATGATTACCGCGAATATGATGATATCTACGTCGTCAAAAAGGTGACCATTCCCTGCCGTTCGTACGAAACATTCATAACCGATAAGAATGGCCGGAAACTTACGCCCGCCTACCGCGACATCGGTGATTTCGCCGAAGGGGTGGCCGAGTTTGTACCCATGGAACTCGATGCGGAAGGCCACGGCCTGCACGGGTTTATCGACAAGCGCGGGAAAATTGTGATCGAACCCAAATACATTTCCACCGACCGGTTCCGGGATGGTAAAACCTGGGTTATATATCCTTCCGGCAAACATTACGGACTTTCCTACATTGATCTGACCGGCAAAGAGATTTACCGGATACCTATTCATCATTTTACCAGTAACTACCTCATCAAGGATTCCGATATCGATTTCCTTTGTAATCAGGATACCAAGGAGGATGTTTTGTGGTGGATACAAAGACCGATGGATTTCTGGTTGCTGAATTTCAATTTCAGCCGCTTCATCGAAAAGGAAATCAAAGCCTCCAAATTCATTTATCATTTCCTTTACAAAGGCAAATACGGCATCATCGATAAGAATATGATGCTGAAAATACCGGTAGCGCTCGATGACATCGACCCTGAATATAAATTCTCCGGCCAGGGAATGGAGCGCGTGCGATATGGCGATAAGTACGGTTATATTAGTCCATTCACCGGCGACCTCATCGTCCCATTCGATTACACCGATACCCGCAAGCCTACCAATGGTTTATTTTGGGTTAAAAAGAATGGTAAATGGGGCTGTATCGATAAAACCGGCAAACTACGCATTGCCCATTTGTACGACGAAGCCACGGGATTTACCTCCGAAAACCGTTCCGCCGTCGCCATCAATGGCAAATTCGGGCATATCGATAAATCCGGCAAAATACGGACACCATTGAAATACGATTTTGCTTCCTATTTCAACCACGGCATCTCGATGATCCGGATCGATGATAAGTACGGTTATATGGATACCACCGGGCGTTTCATCACCGAAATCATTTACGATGAAGCGCTCCCCTTCGACCGCACCACCACTGCCGTTGAGCGGTCCTGGCTCCGTTTCGAACTCTCCCTCGACGGTAAGGAGCAATTCATAGGTTTTTCCTACAAATTGAATGCGGTGTTTATCATTATCGGGGTACTCATTTTTATCTGGCTGAATAATTTGCTTTATCAAAGGGTATTAAAAAAGCGTTTGGTTAGAAAGCCTAAAAAACAGGGTTAATATCAAGGTAATAAGACAATACGTTTTCCCGGAATTTGGAGCGACCAGGCGCGGGAAGCTGACACTTAAACCGTCCGCGCAGGCACTTCCATTCGGTTATAGTAAGCCTGGAACTGTTGCCATTTAGCTGGCGGGAGGGTCAGGGAGGCTTTGTGGTTGTTGAACATTGGGGAGATTGTTTTGGGAGTGCCAGGTAAGTTATAATTTGATTCGTAACGAAACAATCCTTATCTTGAATCTCCCATACACACATTATCACAATGCAAGAATTTCACCTCCGCATGCAGTTGGCAGCGCTTCGGCAATATCTTCGCGATCGCCAGGATTCTATGACGCAAAAGGAACTGGATGAGGTGCTGGACCTGATAGCCGTTATTCAAGAAGCATTAAATGAAGGCGGTAAAAATAACGCCGATTAATTAGCCGGAAATCATGACAACACAAACGAACCAATCAGAACTTGAAAAGCTACTTGCGGATAGCAAGCAGGCGTTAAAGGACTATTGCGAATACAAAGGCATTCAATATCCGATGGATCAATGGGTTACTATTTCGGAGTATTGTAAGCGATTCAATATCCCTAACACACAGACTGTTACGAATTGGATTCAACGGGGCATTGTGCCAAAAGAAAATGTAGTGACCATTCCCGAATACAATAACATCCGGCTTATTAAGGCTGTCCCCTATCACAACAGCCAGCCGGTGTGAGGGACTTTTCAAATCACCTCATAACTCAACAATACCACCCCACTCTTAAACACCCTATGCCCCACCAACTTCAAATCCAGCTTCTCCGTAAGCCCCTGAAATGAAGGCGTGCCTTCTCCAATGGCGACGGGGTCGATCATGAACTGGTATTCGTCGATGAGACGCGCTTCGGCGAGCTGGGCGATGATGCTGCCGCTGCCGAGGATGGTCATCACTTTGCCTGGGATGGCTTTGAGTTTTCTAACGGCTTCTACCAAGTCTTCTTGGATGATCGTGGTGTTTTCCCAGTCGGTGCTTTCGAGGGTGGTGGAGAATACGATCTTTTCGGCTTCGTTCATGCCTTTGGCGACTTCGGGCATGTTTTCGATGGCCGCGGGCGTCGGCCAGAAGCTTGCCATCATTTCGTAGGTTACCCTGCCGAAAAGCAGTGTGGCTTTGGCTTCGAGGCTATCGGCGGAGAATGCGCTTTCTTCCTCGCCATGGCGGTGCCAGCTGATATCGTTGTCGGGGCCTTTAAAATAGCCGTTGAGCGTCGTGAAATTGTAGGCTATGAGCTTTCCCATAATGTTCTGCTTTTGAGATAAATACCATTGTGACTACCGCAGCAACGTCACAACACCTTTGTAACTCAAAAACGACCCGTTGGTCAATTCTACCCTGATTTTGTAGGGGTAAACGCCCGGAGCGGTTTTTAGGCCATGGTAGGAACCGTCCCAGCCGGCTGATGGGTCCGAGGCGGCAAAGTTGGATTTCTGGTAAATGACCTCGCCCCAGCGGTTGTAAATAAACATCTCGCGTACCTGCTTCACGCACGCATTGCCATACACATAAAACACTTCGTTCAACTGGTCATTGTTGGGCGAAAATGCGTCCGGTATTTCGATGCCGCAGGGCTTCACATACACCTGCACGCGCGCCTGCCGCGTACAAACTTTGTCGTGATCCGACACTTCGAGCTGGTACAATGTCGATTTCGGCGGCGAGGCCCAGGGATCGGGGCAGTCGGTGCACGAGAGGCCGGGCTGGTCCCAATGATAAGTGTAGTTTCCCGAAGGCTCAATGATCGGTTCCACATGCACACTGTCGCCTTGTGTGAGCGAAAGTGCGGGCGTGACCGACACTTCGATCCTGACCACTTCCAGAACGGTAGTCACGACGCTGTCGCAGCCCGTTGCCTGCGGGATATTCTGAATGTAAGTCCCCGCTTGTGTGTAGGTGCTATCCCCTACCTTCACGCTTTCGCCTTCGCAAATGCGCAGGTTTTGGGTAAACTTCCCGACGGGATTCACGGTAAGCGTGAGGGTCACGGTACTGTCGCACACGTTGCTTTTACTCACATTGCGAACATATGTCCCGCTCGTTTTCAGCAAGGTATCACCTAATGCAAAGGTTTCGCCGTCACAAATCGAACGCACAAGTGTGGCGGTTTTCTTCTTAAAACTAACTGTAAAATCAAGCCCCAATGCGCAGGATTCGTCGAGACTGCCGCGCGGCACCATGTCTACGTGAAATTTATCGCCGACATTGGCCTTCACACGGATTTGCTGGGCGGTTTCTCCGTTATTCCAAATGTACTTTCCAAACCCCTCCGGTGCAGCCAATGTAATGTAGCCGTCCTCATCCGGGCAGTCCGCCACCTGTTTGATCTCCGATTTCAGGCATTCCGCATCAAAGTAAGCATAGCCGAAATGCCGCATGCGCGTACATCCGTGCGCAGTCACGACGATCGTGAGCTTTTTGCCTACAAAATTCCTTAAATCGATCGCGCCTACCGTCCAGTTGCGGTATTGAATGTCGCCGGAAGCCTGAAAACCTTCGACTGTGTTGGTGCCTTCGAGCTGGATGTCGTAGGCACTGCAAGGTAACTCCTCACCATTACTATCGAAAATCAGGATATTGAAACCCGGTTTCTGAAAAGGTTGGTGATTTGCCCGGCCATCGGCACCGGTATTCTGCAAAATGACGGCGAATTTGTATTGAAAAAGCGTATTGTCTGCGGTAACGATGTAGTCGGTATGAATGCGGCTGAAATGCCCTCCCTCAGTCACATTACCGATGCGGATCGAGTGCGTGCTGCCAGGCGCCACCATCGGGATCGATGGAATTTTCGGGTCGTTGCCATCTGAAACGCTGGTAACGTAATGCTCGTTGTTCTGCGTGCCGCTCTGCTCGGCCTGAAAAACGGTCTGCTGATTGGCGTCGGTCACCGCCCCATAGGTAAGCACCCAGCCGTTGGCATTCCCTTGCTCGAAGCCCACATTGCTGCAATCGACCTGGGCCCGGACTGTTTGCAGAAAAAGACAGAGAATGAGCGTCAATTGTAAAGTTTGCTTCATAATGTGCCGAGGTTCGTTGCAAACATTTTACGCTCTGAAAATGCTCGCCGTTGCGTGGCAAGACCAATCTTTTTGCATTACCGGCAATGGGTAAGCCTCCTGCAAAAAAATACATCGTTTTAGGCTGGTTACCAGCGTAAAAGCACTGCGTTCACTGCTTTTACCGGCGTGTACCGATGATTGAAAATATTTACGGCGGATGATGGGGGGATTTGTATCAAATTTTTGTCTTCGTCATAGATACCGCCTGTTTACAATCCCGTTGCAAAGAAGCATTTATCTATCTTAAACCCTTAACATTATGAGAGTTTTCTCCGTTTCTGCCTTGCTGGTGCTATTTATGCTATCCCAACCAGCCTGGTCGCAGGACAAAAAGTACAGTATCGTGATCAAAGGCGGACATGTGATCGATCCGAAAAACAACATCGACGCGGTGATGGATGTAGCGGTAGAAGGCACGCCGGGCGGTGAAGATGGAAAGATCGCCCTCGTTGCCAAAAACATCGATCCCGCATTGGCAGCGCAGGTTGTGGATGCCAAAGGGCTCTACGTCACACCCGGTATTATCGACATTCACGTACATTTTTTCTGGGGTACTGATCTCAAAGGCACCTACCGCAATGGCCCAAACGGCCTTCCCGCCGACGGTTTCACTTTCCGCTCGGGCGTTACCACGGTGGTGGACGCGGGAAGTTCCGGCTGGAAAACGTTTGAGACATTCAAAAAACAAACCATTGACCTTTCCAAAACGCGCGTGCTGGCGTTCCTGAACATTGTAGGGGAAGGAATGGCCGGCGGCAAATTCGAGAACAGCCTCGACGAAATGGACGCCAAAGCCACTGCTGAAATGGCTAAAAAATACCCTAATGACGTCGTAGGTGTAAAATTGGCGCATTTCGTTGGCCATGACTGGACGCCCACCGACCGCGCTTTGGAAGCCGGGACATTGGCGAATATCCCTATCATGGTCGATTTCGGCAGTGCGAATCCCGTTTTGCCTTTGGAAGAATTGTATCTCAAAAAATTCCGCAAAGGCGACATTTATACGCATTGCTTTGGCGGAAACAGCAATAATAGCGGCCGCGGTCGCGAATCGATCGTAGATGTTTCGACCAATAAAGTGAAGCCTTACACGATCGAGGCGCAGAAACGCGGAGTGATTTTCGATGTAGGCTTCGGCGGCGCCAGCTTCCTGCTCTCGCAAGGCCAGCCGGCGATCAAGCAGGGCTTTTATCCCAATTCCATCAGCACCGATTTGCACACAAGCAGTATGAATGGCGCGATGAAAGACATGAACAACATTATGTCGCTGTTTATGGCCATGGGTATGGATTTCAAAAGTGTGATCAAAGCCAGTACCTGGAACCCCGCCCAGGAAATTCATCGCGAAGAGCTCGGTAACCTCTCCGTAGGCTCACCCGCCGACATCGCCATTCTGAACCTGCGCGACGGTAACTTCGGTTACTACGCCCGCGACGGCAAGATCACCGGCAAAAAGCGCATCGAAACCGAAGCGACAATCCGTGCCGGCAACATCGTGTATACGCTTAATGCGCGTGTGGAGCCCGTCAATCTGCCGCGCCCCGAACGTCCGGCCGGCGCGCAGGGACAACCGGCACAAGGCGCGACGCCGCGATAGCGTGAAAGATATTTATTTCGAAAAAAGGGTATTCCGCAATATTTAATACATCTTTAAAATAATGGCTGATCATTTCTGACAACCCTGAACAGCATTTGACAAATATCTGACAATGCCTGACAATGTCTGACCATTAATCCCGGCAACGCCTTTAACCATCCAAAACCCCCAAATACCTTAACACCAATGAAACGCAGAGAACTTTTGAAAGATCTTTCCATGATCCCGCTCGCGGGTGGCGTTCTAAGCACGTCTGCCGCATTTGCCGAAAGCAGCAAACCAGCCTGGTTTCAGAAAGCCGCTGCGGCGGTGTCCGCGCCCGGGCCGTTGAAGGCCGGACCGCAAATCTATCAGTCGATCGGTGTGGAGCCGATCATCAATTGCCGGGGGACATTTACCATTATCGGCGCGTCCATTGAGCTGCCCGAGGTTCGTCAGGCGATGGAGTATGCATGCCAGTATAATGTACAGATCGACGAGCTCGCATTCGGCGTGGGCCAGCGCCTTTCGGAAATCGTCGGCTCGGAATGGGGCATGGTGTCATCAGGCTGCGCTGCGGGTATGAACGAAGTTACTGCGGGCATTGTCGCCGGCGGTAACCCCGAAAAATTGATCCGCATTCCAAACTTGGAAGGGTTTGAAAAAACAGAGGTAATCATCCCCCGTTCCTCGCGCAACGTGTATGACCACGCGATACGTAACGTAGGCGTGAAGATCATCACCGTCGAAACGATCGAAGAGCTGAAAAAAGCCATTACACCGCGCACGGCAATGATCTATATGATGCCGGGCGACGAACCATGGACCGTAAAAGCCGTTGCCGATATCGCCAAACCTGCCGGCGTACCATTGCTGGTAGACGCTGCGGCCGAGCGTTTAACGATTCCCAACATTCACCTCCAGGCCGGAGCAAGCGTTGTAGCTTACAGCGGTGGTAAAGTAATCCGCGGGCCTCAATGCGCGGGTCTGATGCTCGGCAGCAAAGATGTGCTCATGTCGGCGTGGCAGGCCAGCGCGCCGCACCACGGGCCTTGCCGCAATAACAAAGTAGGTCGTGAAGAAATGATCGGAATGCTGGCTGCGGTAGAAGCATGGGCAACGCGCGACCATAAGGCTGAAATGAAAACATGGGTTTCGTGGCTGGATAATATTTCCAAGAAATTGAATGGCATTCCAAGCGCCAAACTTGAAATCAAAGAACCCGCAGAAGGTGCACTGGACAATGCTACACCGACATTGACTGTCACCTGGGATCCTACCAAACTCAATATTACCGGTCAGGAAGTTGCCGACGAGCTGCAAACCACCAAACCACGCGTTGCGGTGGGAACTGGTTACCGTAGAGGCCAGGCAGCCGCGCAATCCGGCCCTCCTACCACGTCGATCACCATCGCAGCATACATGATGGGCCCGGGCAACGACAAGATCGTGGCCGAACGCGTGTATGAAATCCTTACCCGCAAGCGCAGCGCGCCAAAAGCCGAGACCGCCATGAAGGCTCCCGCTGCCGAGATCGCAGGCCGTTGGGATGTAGACATTGAATTTTACACCAGTACCAGCAAGCATACTTTCATCATCGAAAAGCAGGACGGAAATTACCTGTACGGCACGCACAAAGGCGAATTCGCGACGCGCGAGCTGTTCGGCAATATCGATGACGACGAAGTGCGCTTCCAGAGCCGTTACAGCGTGCCCGGCGACAACCTGACGATGACATTCCATGGAAAGCTTTCGGGCGACACCATTACCGGCGAAATCGATATGGTGGAATATGTGAATGCGAAGTTCACCGCCAAGAAAGCGACTTTCCCAAGCAACCGCCAGCGGATCAATATTCCTGCCGGACGTCCATTGTCGACCTAGACG
Source organism: Dyadobacter soli (assembly GCF_900101885.1). Taxonomy (GTDB): domain Bacteria; phylum Bacteroidota; class Bacteroidia; order Cytophagales; family Spirosomataceae; genus Dyadobacter; species Dyadobacter soli. Next base: position 35,877 of record NZ_FNAN01000037.1, read on the forward strand.
CCGATTTCACATAACGGTAATTAACATAAAAAGCCTTGGATCGATGCCAGGGCTTTTATGCTAATTACTAAATCTAAAATTTTTGATATTTCGGAGCCTTTTATCCTTCAAAGGCTGAACAGTCTGATCTGCCGGACGATAACCCGTTTTCGGGGCACGAAACTACGACCAAAATGCGCAAATACGAAGGTTTTTCTGCGCATTTCGCAATATTTTCTCAAAAAAATAGGGGCTCAACTGTTGCGTCGTATGATTTAAATACTACTTTTGCATCACGATTGACGGCCAGGTGGTGGAATTGGTAGACACGCTACTTTGAGGGGGTAGTGCCCGTTCGGGTATAGGAGTTCGACTCTCCTTCTGGTCACATCGAAAAGTGCGTTTGGGATTATCCAACGCACTTTTTTTATGCCTTATGAGCTGTTGCACGCCACTCCCCCTGCGTTGAATGCTTTCATATGCTTCTCGCGAAAGCGCTACCGAATTGCCTCTTCTTTTACTATATTTACACAACGCGCTTAACCTAGACATTTTGTGGATCAAATCAAAAACTTGTGGAGCGCATAGGATTTTCTAGGTTTGTGTTTTTAATCAACCTAGTTCGTTTTGGAGAGTTTCTTGCCTATTATCCAGTTTCTATTACCAGAGTTTATCCTTGAAAATTTTGAATTGACATCCATCGACCGTCAGGATGGAGTATTTCACGTGCATATAGATGAGAAGAATGCGGATGAGAATGACCCGGAGAGGAAGAATTTGCTCTCCAAAGGGTTCTTTCCGATGATTACTGTTCAGGATTTTCCAATTCGGGGCCATAAGGTCTTCCTTCACATCAAACGCCGCAG
>NZ_FNAN01000035.1 GCF_900101885.1 Dyadobacter soli
CATTGAAACTGTCTTCGAGCGTTCGTTGGCTAAGTCTGTCATTCTCTAAAATGCCATACATTAACAGGTAAAACATCTTTTTACCATGCAGGACTTTGGTGTAATGATCAACCCTGGTAGTTGCCGAAAGATGGGCGATAAGGGCTTCGGGAATGAAACCTAAAAGATGATTGATGTTAACCTTGTGATCTTTAAAAACGGGCATATCTTGCTGACTATCAATTACTAAAGATAATCAATTTGCCTCGTAAAACCAACAATAAATAACTAAAAATCAACTGATTAACCAATAAAAAACAGCCCCTATGAAACAAAAAAAGTCGGAAGAAAAATCTTCCGACCATGACTGGACGAGAGCCCGGCATTTTTTGTTGTGTTTCAATCTTCATTCATCCCCGTTTCTTCCATTCGAATCTTGCTGTATTCATCGGGATCAGGTTCATCGATCGGGTAATGTTCTTCCTCGTACTGGTTGATCAATAATGCGAGAACGTCCGCCTCCCTTGCCTCTGGGCTACCTGCGGGCGCGTCAAATAAGGCATCGATGCGTTTCAATGCTTCGTTATATTCCTCTTCGGTTTCGATCAATTTTACATCTACCATTGCTATATCGTTTTTGCGTCAATGCGGTCGTATTCAGCATGAGTGCCCAACCACTTGATCATGATCCTTTTGTGTTCAAAACTGATTCGCGTCACCATTCGGTAGTGGTTGCCTTTAATATTAAAAATAATCCTTTGATCGGCGATGATATCGGCGCTTCTGAAATCCGCTTTCACATCGTGAAAATCAGTCCACTGGACTTTCCTGACTGTTTTGAACCACGATGTCAGGTAAGCTTTCGCGTCAGGATGAATTTCGTAAAATTCTTTCAATTTTCTGAAACTGATCACATTCATAAAATAGTGTGCATTGATTTAAACAAAAATAAAGAGGGAAAGTTGTTGTAGCAGCAACTTTCCCTCTTCAATGAACAACCGGTTGATGTTACGGTTTTCTACTACAAATCCTCTCCATTCCGGTACTCCTCCGATGCCTTCTTCACAATCGCGTCACCGTCATGCAAATCACCGAAAACTTCCACCAGCGTATCGACGACTACGCCGCGCTTGACGGGTACCCATTCCGCTTTTTTGCCTTTGTCACGGATGACGAACACCTGCTCGCTGGAATTGACGACGGCGGTGGTGGGAACGAATAGGGTATTGCCGGTGCGCTCCGTGTTGAGCTGTACCTGGGCGTACATGCCTGCTTTCAGCTCGTTCGATCGGTTGTTGACGTCGAATTCAGTCATCATCGAGCGGTTTTCTTCGGCTAATGTACGGGAGCTGCGGGCGTACACGGCTTTGTACACTTTTTCAGGGCTTGCCGAAACAGTGAAACTCACTTCGCCCTTATTCGGGATGGCGCTCGACATGTTTTCGGGAATAGCGAGCGTCAGACGGAGTTTAGTATTGTCTTCCAAAATAAATAAAGGCTTTGCTCCGCCTTCACCAGGGCCTACTAATGCGCCGGGGCTGATATTTCTCTCCGTAATAATGCCGTCGAAAGGCGCGGTTACAGTGAGGTAGCGCGAAAGCTCGGTTTTGGTTTCCATGAAAGATTTTGCGGCTTGTACATTGCCTTGAGCGACGGCCATCGCGGAGCTGTCGGCAGCGGCTCGGGCCCGGGCAAGATCGAGTTCGTTGAGCGATACGGCTCCCTCGGTACGGTTGGTTTTTTGTAAACGACTGTAAGTCAATGCGCTGGCCTGGTAGCGAGTGGTGGTCTGCTGCAATGCTGCCTCTGCCGCAATCAACTGGGCCTTAGCCTGGGTTAACTCGGACATTACTTCCGGCGCCTCCAACACTGACAATACCTGACCTTTCCTGACCACGCTACCCCGGTCGACATTCACGGTTTTGACAAACCCTTTCACCTTCGGATGAATGCTGACCTTGTTCCACGGCTTTAATTCACCCGGTAATGCGATCTGCTTCGCCGGTTTCATGCTTTTGACGTAAGCGAGTTCGACGGCGGCTGGTTCTTTGGCGGCAGTTTCCGCGCCGGTTTTGGCTTCGTGACTTTCGCTTGTTTCGGCGGTGCTGCTGCATGCACTCATACCGGCCGCGACGGTGATCAGTATCAGAATGGATTTCAGGGTATTCATGGAAACGGATGTTTGGAGTTTTTTACGGAAGAAATTGCTTTCGGGATCTTCGGGATCGAGCGATACCGAGTTGACGGACGCTTTACGCTGCACCAATGTGAACACAGCAGGCAGAATGAGCAGGGAAGCCAGTGTAGAGGCAATCAGCCCACCGATTACAGCCTGGCCAAGTGGCGCGATCTGGTCGCCGCCTTCGCCAAGACCGGATGCCATCGGAATCATACCGGCGATCATCGCTATACTCGTCATAAGGATCGGGCGGATACGGCTGCCGGCTGCGAGTGTTACGGCTTTATGCGCGTCCTGTAATTGCAGGCGAAGGTTTTCGGCATTGGTTACCATCAAAATCGCATTCGCTACCGATACCCCGACGGACATGATCAGCCCCATATAGGATTGCAGGTTCAGCGTAGCGCCGGTCAGCAGCAGCAGGCCAATCGAGCCAACAACTACGGCTGGAATGGTCGAAAGTACCACGAGTGACAGCTTGAACGACTGATACGTAGCCGCCAGCAAAAGGAACATTATCACAACGGCGATCAGCAGACCGGTTTGCAAGCTGCTCAGTGTTTCGGTAAGCAGTTCGGTTTGTCCTTTCAGTTCCACAATAACCCCGCGCGGCGGCTCACCTGCATTCTTAATCGCTTTCTGAACTGCGGTAGTAGCGGCGCCGAGGTCTTTTTTGTGAATGTTGGCCGTGACGGTCACCAGGCGGTTGGGGCCAGCACGGTCGTATTCGCCGGGCGCTGTTTTTTCAGAGAATGTGGCCACGTCGGCGAGCAATGGGTTACTTACACCGGTTTTCAGCGGAATGGTACCGATGTCTTCGACGGAGGTCATCTGGTATTCCGGAATCTGAACCTGAACCTGGTAGGCAAGGCCTTTCGCATCGTCGAGCCAGAGATTTTTATCGGTAAAACGGCTCGATGACGTAGCCGCTACCATCGAGCGCGCCACTTGCGTGGAGGTAATGCCCAGTTGTCCTGCCCGCTCGCGGTCGATTTTTACGTCCAGGATCGGGTATTGCAACGGCTGGGCGATCTGCACATCGCGGAGGAATGCGATATGCTGCATTTCTTTCTGGATTTTGCGGGCAAATCTTCCGGCTTCTTCCACGTCTTTGGCAGCCACGCTTACCTCAATCGGTGTGGAAGCACCCTGGCTCATGATTTTATCCACCAGTTCAATGGGTTCAAATGAAATGGCCAGATTCGGGATCTCCTTCGCGATTCTTGCACGCAGCTTTTCTTTCAATGCATCCATTCTCACAGGAAACTCCTCTTTCAGCGAAACCTGCAAAACCGCCTCGTGCGGGCCGCTGTTGAACACGAAAATATTGGAAGTACCATAGCTGGAAGGCACAGTACCCACATAAGCCGAGGATATTTCGACGTGTTCTTTCCCTACTTCCGATTTAATCAGGTTCAAAACCTTTAATGTAGCCTCTTCCGTGCGCTCCACACGCGTACCGTCGGGTACCCGCATGCGCATCTGGAACTGGTGACTGTTTGCTTTCGGAAGAATGTCGGTACCGATGAGGAAGAACCCGCCGACGATCAATGCAATGCTGCCGACGAGGTATACCGGCACAATCAGCCGCTTGCCCATAATGCCGCCGAGTACATTCAGGTATTTCAGTTTGAATTTTTCAAAACCGGTTGGCGGGAGCGACGGGTGCGCGCCTTCCTCTATTACGTCGTGGATTTCCTGGCTATCCAATGCCAATGTGGGCGCCTCGTGGTGCGGATGGTCTTTCAAAAGCCAGTTCGCAAGGACGGGCACCAATGTCTGCGAAAGCAAAAACGAAGCGATCATCGCAAAACCGACAGCCAGCGAAAGTGGCAGAAACATTGATCTTGGAATACCACTCATGACAAACGACGGCGCGAACACGGCCAAAATCGCGAGCAGAATGAGGAACTCGGGGAATGCAATTTCTTTACATGCGTCCCAAATGGCCTGCTCCTTCGGTTTGCCCATTTCCTGGTGCTGGTGAATGTTTTCAATGGTCACCGTCGCCTGATCGACGAGTACGCCGATAGCCAGTGCGAGCCCGCTCAATGTCATGATATTGATGGTTTGTCCAAACAAATTCATCAATATCACCGCTGACAGAATGGAAATAGGAATAGTCACGATTACGATAATCACACTCCGCCAGTCTCTCAGGAAGAGCAACACCATCAAACCGGTAAGCAATGCACCGAGAATCCCCTCTGTGATAAGGCTTTTCAGCGAGTTGGTCACATATACCGACTGGTCGAACTCATAGGAAATCTTCACATCTTCCGGTACTGCATTGCGTAGTTGCGGCAATGCGGCGCGGATATTGTTCACCACGTCGAGCGTGGAAGCATCGGATTTTTTAACCACAGGAATATACACCGCGCGGCGGCCATTGATCAGCGCATAACTCACGGTTACGTCGGCGCCATCTTCCACCACCCCCACATCGCGGATGAACACGGTAGGGCCTGCACCGACGCGGATCGGGATATTCAAAAAGTCTTCGGGTTTCTTAATGAGCGAGTTGACGGGCGTCATCAATGTCTTGTCGCCCATGCGAATGTTACCCGCCGGGGAAGGCTGGTTGTTGGCAATAATGGATTTAATGACTTCTTCCGGCGTCAAATGGTAACTTCTGATGCGCTCCGGGTCGACGCGGACGACGATCGTGCGCTGGTTACCACCAAATGGCGGCGGGCTGGAAACGCCTTCGATACGGCTGAACATTGGCCGAACGCGCGACGAGGCGAAGTCCTGGATTTCGTTCAGCGACCGCGACGCGCTTTCGAACACCATCTGGCCGATCGGCACCGAACTGGCATCGAAGCGGACTACCTGCGGAGGCACGGTACCCTCGGGCATATACGCCTTCGCGCGGGAGACGTTGTTGGCAACCTCGGCAGCAGCCTGCGCCATATCGGTACCGGGATAGAACGAGAGTTTGATCAACGACAAACCCTGGATTGTTTTCACATCCACATCGCGGATACCCGACACGTACAGGAAGTGGTCCTGGTAGCGGGTGGCGATGAAACCGTCCATCTGGTCGGGTGCCATACCGCCGTATGGCTGCACCACGTAAATGGTCGGTAAATCAAGATTTGGGAAAATGTCGACGGGAATGCTCCGGATCGACAAAACCGAGAAGAATAAGATGCCGATCACGACCACCACAATGGAAATAGGCTGTCGGAGGGCAGTTCTGATGAGTTGATACATAATATTATTGGTTTATCTGGCTCAGGAAAATGTCGAGGTCGCCGGCGGCGGCGGCTTTCAGGAGCAGCGAGCGCCATGCATTGCCGTTGGTGACGAACTTGTCGATCTCGGCGCGGTTGAGTGCATTCACACTTTGGGCTAATGTAAAAAGGTCGGTCAAACCGCTCTGATAACGCGCTTCGGCCTGGTTGAATGCCGTGCGTGCGGCCGCCAGCTGCACGGGCGTGAGGCGTGCCTGCGCGAGCGAGAGCTGGAACTGTATTTCCGATTCGCGCGACTGGCGGTCGAGTTGCAGCTGCTGGGTTTGGTATAGTGACTTGAAACGCTCCACCTGGAATTGCTCGGCGTGATAGTCGTTTCTTACCTTAAAAATGTTGGTCAGGTTCCAGCGTGTGGACACGCCTACCAAGTAGTTATAAACCTGGTATTTAACCCCGCTACCGAAATCGGTGCGGAAGGAGTCGTCTTTGTTCAAAATCCCCGAACCGCGTCCCCAGCCAGCACCTACCAGCGACACCGAAGGCAAATAGGAACGCTTTACGGCCAGGCTGCGCGCCACAGAAGCGTCGATCTGTGTTTGTGAAAACCTTAATGCCGTGTTTTTAAGAAATGACCCGGTTTCGCCCGGCACAGCGGGAAGTTGAGAGTAGAAACTCATCGTATCCACCTGAATGCTGTCGTGCAATTCGCCAGTAAGCTCCGAAAACCGGAGCCGCTGTGCTTTTTCTGACCGTTGACTTTCAAGTAACAGCAATTGTGCTTTGGCATATTCCGCCGCAGCCAGCGAGCTGTCGACGCCCGGCCGCATTCCGGAGGTTACGGCGGCATCGGTAACGCGTTTGAAAACAGTAGCGCGTTCCAGGTTCTGCCGCTGTGCGTCGACGAGTTTTTGATTAATTAACAATAATAAATAGGCGTCGACGATTTTGACCTGGTGCTGAAAAAGCTCGTTCTCATAGTCGGCCTGGGTGCGGGCGAGGTCGGCTTTGGCGGCATTTACATTGGCATTTAATTTACCAAAATTGAAAACCTTCCAATCGACCATCGCCGTGGTGAAACTGCCGAATGTGGCGGTATAAATGTTTTCGGGACGGATACCACCGGATGGCGACAAGGCGCTACCCTCGTTGGGCAGGAATGCGCCGGCTACGCTGTTGCTCGTGCCGTAAGTGTATTGATCCTGTACGATGAATGCGGGCAAATAATCGGTTTTGACGGATTTAATGCGGCTTTCCGCACCACGTATTTCTGCTTGCTTGGCTTTCAGGAAGGGAAAATTACCTTTGCCTTGTTCCAATGCTTCGTGCAGTTTGATTTGCTGCGCATTCGCTTGCATACATGCGAGGACTGCGAAAAGCAATGCAAGCCAGCGGTTTTTAATGTCGAAAATCCGGTGCGTGAATCTTTCCGGAGAATGCGCGTTTCCCGGTGGAAAAAAGCGGGAAACCGAATGATACTGGGAGTGCTTCATAATTCGGGTTAAAGCGTTTTTTAGACGAAATTAGAGCCCAATTCTGGAAACATTTGGGAAACGCAAGTCTGCAATAGACTGTTTATTACCCGATTATCCTTCCTAAATGTTTCCAACTTCAGGGTGTATTTTTGTAAGGTATCTTTTGAAAGAGGAATGAAAATTTTAGTTGTCGAGGACGAAAAAGGGCTTGCAGAAAGTATCACCGACTACCTTTCCCGCGAGGGTTTCGTATGCGAGGTGGCCAACACGTTCTGGCAGGCCGACGAGAAGATCAGCCTGTATCAATACGATTGCACAATCGTGGACCTGACGTTGCCGGACGGCAACGGTTTCGACATTATCCAGACATTGAAAAAGATCGCCGCCGCGACGGGTATTATCATCATTTCGGCGCGCAACACATTGGAAGACAAGCTGAAAGGCCTGGAAATAGGCTCGGACGATTACATGACCAAGCCATTCCACCTCTCGGAACTGAATGCGCGGGTGAAGTCGCTGATCCGACGGAGGAATTTTGGAGGAAATAATGATATGACCTGGAAGGATATCCGGGTGAACCTGCCTGCACGAAAGGTTTTTATTAAAGACAATGAAACCACTTTGTCCAAAAAAGAATACGATTTGCTGCTCTATTTTCTTTCCAATATCGATGTCGCGCTGACGAAGGAGTCCATTGCCGAGCATCTTTGGGGCGATAACATGGATTCGGCGGATTCGCTGGATATGGTGTATTCGCATATCAAAAACCTTCGCCGGAAAATCGTGGAAAAAGGAGGAAAAGATTACATTCAATCGATTTACGGGATAGGTTACAAATTCACAGCACCTTGAAACTGCTCGAAAAAGCCAGCCGCATTTACCTGCTCGCCTCATTGCTGATTTACGCGGGGGTGGGGATTGCTTTTTACTGGATCATCAATTTTATGATCTACGACGAGGTGGAAAGCCGGCTGATGGTCGAAAAGCAGGATTTTGAAACCTATATCCGCGCCAACGACACGTGGTCCAACAACTCTTATTTTGTTGAGAATAAAATTGAAGTGGTGCCCGTTTTCGGCAAATTCGATAACCGGGCGGTATTTACGGACACGCTCATCAGCAACCGCTACGACGAAACAGCCGATCCATTTCGCCAGCTCACTTTCTACACATTGATCGGCGGCTCGCCCTACCGCGTCGCGATACGGAAGTCGATGATCGAATCCTACAAACTGATCGAGGCCATTTCAGCGGCGATGATCGCTTTTTTGGGTTTGTTGCTGGTGAGTACCTTTCTTTTTCACCGGATTTTGTCGGGTAAGCTCTGGAAACCTTTTTACGATTCGCTTGCCAGGATCAAGGATTTTGACTGGACGAAAAATAAGCCGCTCGAAACCGTTCGCAGCGAGATCACGGAGTTCAACGAGCTGGGCGATGTAATGGAGAAAATGGCTTCCAAAATGCAGCACGATTACCGGAGCCTGCGCGAGTTTACTGAAAACGCCTCTCATGAAATCCAGACGCCGCTCGCGCTTATCAATGCACGGGTGGAGCAGTTTATCCAGTCGAAGGATTTAGGAGAAAACCATACCTATTGGATCGAGGAGATTTACCATGCGGCACGGAGGATGTCGCGGCTTAATCAGGGGCTTTTATTGTTAGCCAAAATTGAAAACCAGCAGTTTACCGAACAGGAAGAGCTCGATCTATCGGAGCTTGCATTGAATAAACTGAAAGATTTTGAAGATATTTTGCAGCATAAGCAAATCACGCTCAGCCTGCATTCGACAGGCAGTTTTCGGAAAATCATGTCGCCGGCACTGGCGGATATCCTGCTCAATAATCTGATTAACAATGCAATCCGCCATAACTACAATGGTGGCGAGCTCCGGCTGGAATCCGGTATCGATTATGTGCAGGTAAGCAACACGGGTAACCCGTTGAAAAGCGATCCGGAGCGGTTGTTTGAACGATTTAAAAAAGAATCGACGGGCGCTGAATCGCTGGGGCTCGGGCTGGCGATTGTGAAGCAGATTTGTGATAACTGTGAGCTGCGGATTTCGTACCGGTATGAGGAGCCGATTCATACCATTAAAATTACAGGATAATGGTGCGAAGTGCATGATGATGCGAAGCTCCTGCTTTGATGGTGCGAAGCTCTGCTTCGCACACGCTATTCGGAGGCCTCTGGCCGACTTGTGCGATGTCGCGTTTCTGACCGGCCGGAGGCCTGCGAATAGTAGGCACGAAGCAGAGCTTCGCGCCAGCTTGTGCAGCAGAGCTTCGCGCCATTTTTGCGCTATTATTTAGCAACTTTCTGTAATTCAGCTTCCAACGTTTTATTGGCGGGAAATTCCTGGGGAATCCAGCGGTTCACGATCTTGCCTGCCCCGTCGATCACCAGGAACGGGTAGCGGATATCGATACCGTATTTCTCTTTCAAAACGTCGATATTCTCATCCGAAGCCCACAAATGCTTCGCAGTCGGGCGCGTTTTTACATACTGTTTCCAAGTCGAAAGCGGAATGCCCGTAGCCACGGAAACGTAGGTGAACGTTACTTTATCCGCATATTTATCTTCCAAAACCTTCAATCCCGGCTCGTGCTGGCCGATGCTGAACGAGAACACCATCAAAACCGGCTTGCCTTGCAATGATGAAACCGTTACAGCCGTACTGTCCGTATTGAGCAATGTAATGTCCGGAATAGCCGCGCCGGGTTGCAGTGACTCTTTGGTTTGGATCAGTTTCGAAATATATTCTGAGTAAGGCGACTGCGGAAATGTCGCTTTGTAATCCGCGAGCAGCGTTTTGGCCGTTTCGATGCCCGGGATGGCCGTTGCAGCGTAATTGAGCCAGTAAGTGGCTAGATACTCTTTTTGTTTGGGGTAATTGGCCAATTTTTCCTTGCTGAATGCGTACACATCCTTCAATGCATCGGGACTGATCTCGTAGCGCGTTTCCGATTCCAGCGGGAATTTGCGGGTGGAGGGGATTAGCGCCCAGTTGCGGAGCTCGTCGCGGTAAGCCTGGCTGAGTAATGCGTCGTCGGGCTGAATTTTGAAATCGGTTAATGTAAAATCTTCGAGTTCCTTCCGCTGCGTAGCATCGAGTTTGGCCACCCGGTTGCGGCGCATGATCTTTTCCTGGATGAGCTGGCGCGTGAGCGAGGGCTCGGTAGCCGTCGTCGCGAGCACATAAGCCTCGAATGCGGGCACTACCGGGTTGCCCATTTTGAATTTTTCAAAGGCGTCGAGCCGTACTTTTTTCAGGCTGTCGCTTTGCTGCACCACGCTTTTATTGTCGATTTGCGAGGGTTTGTAGCCGAATACCGGCAGGTACTGGTATTGGTTTTCGAGAAAATAGTTCTTCAAAAATGTTTGGTAACCCGCATTCTTGCCGGTGAAAGTCACATCCGCATTCTCGGCTACGTTGACAGTCAGGTCGTCGCCGGGTTGCAGGAAAAGCATCCACGTTTTGTTCACACCGCCGCCGCTATATTGCAGGCGCATCATTTTGGGTTCATTGAGCTGGATCACCGCTTTTTCGGTGGTTTTTTCTGCAAAGTTCACCGAGGCCACGGCGTCGAGCTTGGCGTCGGCAAGGCCTGTGCCCAGATTGGGGTGAAAATGTACATCTTCGAGCACCAGCGTAACGGTCACAGGAGCCTGTTTGGCCGCGGTGAGCGTGATATTGGCTGTGTTTTGCGCGTAAGCAACGCAGCTGAATGTAACCCAAAATAGTGTGAGGATCAGAAAGTTTATGTGTTTCATCGGTTCGAAAGGGAAAACTGTTTTTACCAAAACCAGGAGGTGTAAAAATTGTGCCAATATACGTAACTCATGCCGGTATCCGTTCCGGCGGCTTATTCAGCGTAGGCCGAGAATACATTAATGCAGTTTTTCAAAGCATTAATAGGCCGACTGCCGTAAATTCGCTCTTTGATTATCGATTATTTCCATGACCCGCGTTTCACAATTCCAGTTCAACACGCTCCGCGCCCGGTTCGAGGGGGAGTTGTATTTTGATAATTCCACTTTACACACTGCCCAGCGCTCTGTTTACGCAACGGACGCCTCTGTTTACCAGGAAATGCCGGTGGCGGTGGCTCTGCCGAAAACCGAGGACGATATCCGTGCACTGATCGAGTTCGCCAAGGCTAATCAGGTGACATTGATACCACGTGCCGCGGGAACCTCGCTGGCCGGGCAGGTAGTAGGGAAGGGTATCGTGGTCGATATTTCAAAGCATTTCCGGAAGATCATCGAGGTGAATGCATCTGAAAAATGGGTACGCGTGCAGCCGGGCGTCATCCGCGACGATCTGAACAAGCACCTGGCACCTTACGGACTGCTTTTCGGCCCCGAGACTTCGACGGCCAGCCGCGCGATGATCGGCGGGATGATCGGTAATAATTCCTGCGGACTGCATTCGATCACCTGGGGCGCCACGCGCGACCATCTGCTGGAAGTGAAAGTGCTGCTTTCCGACGGTTCCGAAGCCGTTTTCAGCGAACAATCCATCGCCGATTTTACAAAGGAAATCCGCGAAAAGCAGATCAAAGGTCAGCGTCTGCAATCCATTCTGGCTGGGATGTTTGGCCTGATATCCAATCCCATTGACCAGGATTTAATCAAAAAGCAGTTTCCTAAACCAACCGTCACCCGCCGTAACTCTGGTTACGCGCTGGATGCATTGGTGCGGAATTTTGAAAAAGGCAATATCAATCTCTGTAACCTTATCGCGGGTTCGGAAGGTACATTATGCTTTGTGACTGAAGCCAAAATCGCATTGGTAGATGCACCGCCCGCGGCTGTGGGTGTCGTGTGCGTACATACGAGCTCACTTGCGGAAGCATTGCACGCCAACCGCGTAGCCATGCAGCACGATCCGAAGGCTTCCGAGCTGGTCGACAAGTACATTATGGATTTTACCCAAAACCATAATGTGTATTCTCAAAACCGATTTTTCATGCAAGGCGACCCGGCGGCGATGCTGATGGTGGAATTCTGGGGCATTGCCAAAGAGGAGGTCGAGCAAAAAGCGGCTGCATTGATTACGCAATTGAAAACGGAAAACCTGGGATATGCCTATCCGCTGTTGTTTGGTGATGATGCCAACAAAGCCTGGGACATTCGCAAAGCCGGTTTGGGGCTGATCCGCAACTTGCCCGGTGACACCCAGCCGGTGAACCTGATCGAAGATTGTGCGGTGGCCGTGGAAGATTTGCCGGCTTATATTGAAGAATTGGAAGTTTTGCTGAAAAAGCACGGCCTGAGTGCCTCGTACTATGCTCACGCGGGTGCGGGCGAGCTGCACGTGGAACCGATGATTAACCTCAAAACCAGCGAAGGAAAGCAGCAATTCCGCGATGTGCTGGCCGATACGGCGGTGCTGGTAAAGAAATACAACGGCGCATTATCCGGCGAGCACGGCGACGGCCGTTTGCGTGGGGAGTTCATTCCATTTATGATGGGTGAGGAGGTATATGAAATGTTCCGGCAGGTAAAGCGGATCTGGGACCCTGATGGTGTTTTCAATGCGAACAAGATCGTGGACACCCCGCCGATGAACGAATTTCTGCGCTATGGACAGGACAAGCCCAATCCACAGATCAATACAGTCTTCGATTTTTCAAGACAAGAAGGAATTCTCCGCCTGGCCGAAAAATGCAGTGGATCAGGCGATTGCCGCAAAACCGAATTGACCGGCGGCACGATGTGCCCCAGCTACATGGCTACCCGCAGCGAGCGCGACACCACGCGGGCAAGGGCGAACATCCTCCGCCAATACCTGACGCCCGAAACCGCTCCCAATACCAGCCAGGAAATGGTAAAAGAAGTGCTCGATTTGTGCCTTTCCTGCAAAGGTTGCAAATCGGAATGTCCTTCGAGCGTGGATATTGGTAAAATGAAAGCCGAATTCACCCAGCAATATTATGAGACGCACGGCATACCGATGCGCAGCAAGCTGATTGCTAATTTTTCCAATCAAATGAAACTGGCCTCGATCGCTCCCTGGGCATTCAACGGCATATTCGGTACGCCCGCATTGCGGAAAATTGCCAACAAAATGGTGGGTTTCCATCCCGAACGCTCCATGCCCAAGCTGGATAGCGAGACGTTGAAAAGCTGGTGGGAGAGGCATCAGCGGACGAAGGCGCCCAGCGCGGCACACGCGCGGAAAGTGTATTTGTTCTGCGATGAGTTTACCAATTATAATGATGCGGAAGTCGGTAAAAAAGCCGTCCTACTGCTGGAAAAGCTGGGTTACGAAGTTATTATCCCTGAGCATGTGGAGTCGGGGCGGTCTTATTTATCCAAAGGCTTTGTAAAAGAAGCACAAAAACTGGCGGTACGGAATGTGGATTTATTAAAGGATAAAATCACTTACGACGCGCCGCTAGTGGGTATTGAGCCATCAGCAATTCTTTCGTTCCGGGATGAATATGTGGATTTGGTAGGGGAAGCACAAAGGGGCAATGCGCAGAAAATCGCGGAGCATGCATTGCTTTTCGAAGAGTTTATAGCCCGCGAAATCGATGCGAAGCGCATTCAGAAGAATGCATTTGTTGCTAAAAATCAACTTATCAAGCTGCACGGGCATTGTCACCAGAAAGCGCTTTCGACTTTAACTGCCTCTAAAAAAGCATTGCAATTGCCTGAAAACTATCAGGTACAGCTCATCCCATCGGGTTGTTGCGGAATGGCGGGGTCGTTCGGGTATGAGGAAGAGCATTACGAAGTATCGATGCAGATCGGGGAACTGGTGTTGTTCCCAACTGTCCGTCAGCAGCCCGAGGATGTGATCATCGCGGCTGCCGGGACGAGTTGTCGCCATCAGATCAAGGATGGTACCGGACGCAAAGCGATGCATCCGGTGGAGATTTTATATGATGCGTTGATCAAATAATCCCTATTCGGTGCCGCGGACGTGTTGGTAAACCGTGTCGGCGCGCAATGTAGTACCTGCCGTATCGGAAGCGATGCTATCGACCGCAGTCGTGCCCTGGTCGGCCGGGTTATCTGCCGGGCCCGAAAGATTTCTGTCGTGGTTAAAGAAGCCGCCAAACCAGGCGATCAGCGAAAGAACGATACCGACGCCGACGATCCACTTCCAGACGTTCTTCACGTTCTTGGTGGCTCTTGCTTCCTTATCTGTTTCCTGCCTGTTCATGGGTTGAATGATTTAGTTTGCAACAAACATTACCATTTCCATACCAGCGTCGTTTCAGCCGTTTTTTTAAGAATTATATAACATTGTGTTGATAAAATTTCCCCAAACTAAGTAGTGAAGCGAAAATGTAATAAATCGGGGACGTTTCATGTTACCTTAGCTGGAAATTTCGTTTGAACTACTAGTTCTTCTCACAAACCAGCCATATTCATGAAAATCAGCCAGCGTTTCCCTATCCTCTTTTTTGCACTTTTCCTATTTACGCAAGTGGGCGCCAACGCACAGAACGATAACCGATCTTTCTTTTCGGTGACAGCCGGATACAGCTTGCCGGTAGGAGAGCTGGCAAGGGAAAAGCTGAACGACCCGTTTGCAGGTCTGACAGGCTCAGGATATTATGGCCAGATCAACTACGATTTCCGCATTGCGCGTTGGTTCGGATTGAAGTTTTCAGGAAGTATAAACAAGAACACGACGCGCCCTCAGCCCATCGTAGATATCGCTGACCTGCGGGTGGAAGAACTCAAAGGAATTATCAACGAAACCACTTCGCATACGTGGGACACGCGCGTATCCCGCTGGAAGTTCAATGCGATCATGGCCGGACCGGCTATCTTCCTTAATTTCGGCAGGGTGCAGCTGGAAGGCCACATTCAGGGTGGTTATGTGCAGGTTACTTCGCCCACTGTTGATATGACGGGCACATTCCAATCCGGTGAAAATCAGATACTCGTGCATTTGAGCCCTGCTTCCACGAGCGGTTTCGGTGCGGGTGCCGGGGCCAGTTTGCGTTTGCCGATCGCCGGCCCGTTGTACTTCCATTTATCGGGCGATTTCCTCGCTACCGAAGCCGAGTTGGAGAATGTAGCGGTGAAGGTGCGCGTCGGCAATATCCCGGAAGTAGGCATTCCCATCAACGAAAAGCGGTTTGTAGGGGTTGCAAATATCGGTGCCGGATTGGGGATTTCGTTTTAAGCGGCGTTTGAATTGCTATATTTGCAGTCTGTTCAAAATGAGCGGCCCTTGCCGTTCACATTCGCATATTTCGAATATAGCTTTAAATGAAGGTTCTTAAATTTGGCGGCACCTCTGTCGGATCGGTCGACAGTATCAAAACGGTAATCAGTATCCTCGAAGAAAATCTGTCAAAAGGCGAACGCATCGCGGTCGTTTTTTCCGCCATGGGCGGGGTCACGAACAGGCTCATCGAAATCGGGAAAATGGCGGCCGCCGGCAATACGGAATATGTCGAATTTTTGAAAGGCGTGGAGGAAAGGCATTTCGCGGTAGTGCGCGGCCTGATCCCCGTGAAAAACCAGAGCAGCACATTTGCGGCTGTGAGGGGCCTTTTCAATGAGCTGGAAGACATTCTCCGGGGCGTTTCATGGATTCGCGAACTGTCCGAGCGCACGCTCGACCTCATTATGAGCTTCGGCGAACGCCTTTCGACGATGGTCATCACCGAAATCCTCAAAAGCAAAGGCATCGCCGCGGAGTTCTGCGATGCGCGCCAGGTGATCCGCACCAATGCCACCTACGGCATGGGCGATGTCAATTTTGAAATTACCAATCATTTAATATTAGAGCATTTCGCGAAAAGCACGGCGTTGCAATGCATTACCGGCTTCATCGCATCCACCGCGGAAGGCGTGACCACAACGCTCGGTCGAGGCGGTTCCGACTATACCGCCTCCATCGTAGGCGCGGCGCTCGAAGCCGATTCGATCGAAATCTGGACGGACGTCGACGGTATGATGACCGCCGATCCGCGCAAGGTTGCCAATGCATTCACGATCCCGTCCATTTCCTATGCGGAAGCGATGGAGTTGTCGCATTTCGGCGCGAAGGTGATCTATCCGCCAAGTTTGCAGCCTGCATTTGCCAAAAACATCACGCTGAAAGTCCTTAACACTTTCAACACCAGTTTCGAAGGCACTTACGTGCAGAAATCCGCGAACGGTAAGGAATATGCGATCACCGGAATTTCGTCCATAGACGAGATCGCGCTGGTAAATATCCAGGGCAGCGGGATGATCGGCGTTGCGGGTATTTCCGGACGTTTGTTTACAGCGCTTTCCAACAATGCCATTAGTGTAATCCTCATTTCGCAGGCATCGTCGGAGCATTCGATCTGTTTTTCCATTGATCCGAAGAATGCACAGAAAGCGATTGATGTGCTGGAAAAAGAGTTTGCGACCGAGATTAACCTCGGGCATATCGACGGCATTTCAGTCGAAAAAAACCTCTCGATCGTCGCGATTGTAGGGGAGGGAATGAAGAAAAATACCGGTATCTCGGGCAAGTTGTTCTCTGCTTTGGGTAAAAACGGTATCAATGTGGTAGCCACCGCACAAGGTTCTTCGGAGCTGAATATTTCAGTGGTTATTTCAAAAAGCGACCTTTCCAAAGCATTGAACGCGATTCATGGGGTGTTTTTCCAATCGGAAACGCGCTCGCTGAACCTGTTTATCGTCGGGGTAGGGCTGATCGGCGGCACGCTGATCGAGCAGATTCGCAACCAGACGAAATACCTGCGCGAAGAAAAGCTGCTCAACCTGAATATCGCCGGTTTATCCAACACTAAAAAAATGCTCCTCGACCCGGACGGCATCAAGCCTGAAAACTGGCGCGACCGCGTGATGGACGAGGGCGTGAAAACCAGCCTGCCCGCATTCGTGCAGCGCATGATCGAGCTCAACCTGCCGAACAGCGTTTTTGTAGATTGTACTTCCGACAAGGACATCGTGCAGTACTATCATATGCTGCTCGACGCGAGTATCAGCGTCGTTACGCCGAATAAAGTAGCCAATTCAGGCAGCTATTCGGAATACATCGCATTGCAGCGCACCGCATTGCAACGCGGCGTGAAGTTTCTCTACGAAACCAACGTCGGCGCAGGTTTGCCTATTATCAATACCATTCAGGGCTTGATGGCGAGCGGCGACAAGTTTTTGAAAATCGAAGCGATCCTCTCGGGAACGCTGTCCTATATATTCAACAATTTCGGCGGCGACAACCGTTTTGTGGACGTCGTAAAAGAGGCTAAGGCCAAAGGCTTCACCGAGCCCGATCCGCGCGATGACCTTAGCGGCGCCGATGTAGGCCGTAAAATCCTTATCCTTTCACGTGAAGTTGGCGTAGCATTGGAACCGGAGGAAGTGAAAATCTCACAAATCCTGCCCGGTAACTGTCTCAATGCTCCCACCGTGGATGCATTCTTCGGCGAGCTGGAAATTTCCAATGCATTCTTCGCAGATATGCAATCCGCCGCCGAAGCAAACGGTGAAAAACTGCGTTACATCGCGACCCTCGAAAACGGCAAAGCCACGATCGAGCTCAAAACCGTCGATGCATCGCACCCGTTTTATACCCTGTCCGGCAGCGATAACATCGTTTCCTTCACCACGGAACGTTACAAGGACCGCCCGCTGGTGATCAAAGGCCCGGGCGCCGGCGCGGAAGTGACCGCATCGGGCGTATTCGCGGATATCATGAGTATCAGTAGCTATTTGGGATAGAAGGAGTTAAATTGCGGTAGTTATTCTGAACCATTTCGAGCGATGAACAGCAGAAAAGTACCGGAATCGATTGCAGGGCTGGCGGAAGAGTTTGCGAAAGGAATCCGTGCGCTTTATGGCGACCGGCTCGATAGGGTGATACTCTTCGGTTCCTACGCACGCGGTGAGCAGCACGAGGAGTCGGATGTTGATTTTTTGGTGGTACTGGAAGGCATTGAGATCAATGGATATCATGAAATTGGGCTGATGAGCCCGTTTACATTTGAAATGTCAATAAAATACGGCTTGTCGGTATCTGCGGTACCGATGTCGGCCGGGAAGTTTGAGGGCAATTGTTCGCTCCTATCAAATAATATACACACAGATGGAATTTTATTATGGAAAAAGCACCGATCGAAAGTATCGTTGAAAAAGCATTAGACTGTCTCAAGAATGCCAGACAATGTCATGTTGGTGAAATGTATGATGTTTCTTTGAACCGTTCTTATTATGCAATGTTTCATAGCATCCAGGCAATGCTCACTTCAATTGGAGCTAATCTTAGCAAGTCTCATACAGGGACGCATAATGCCTTTCACAAAGACTTTATCCTGTCGGGCATCATGAATCGTGATCACGGAGTTGCTTTGAAACGCATTTTTGAACAACGGCAGTTCGGTGATTATGATTATCAAGAGGTGCGGGAAGAAGATGCGGCCAAAGGCCTTGCGGATTCGGAAATGTTCGTCAACGCCGCACTGCAATATTTAAAAGAAAACAACCACTTAAAGTGAATTCAGTAAAAGCTTTTGCGCCGGCGACAGTCGCTAATGTGTCGTGTGGGTTTGATATTTTCGGGTTTGCTATTCAGGAGCCGGGGGATACGGTCGAGTTGTACAAGCGGGACGAGCCCGGGATTGTCATCACGGACATTACAGGCGATGAAGGGCGGCTTCCGCGGCAGGCAGAGAAGAATTCAGTGACGGTGGTAATGCTCGCTTTGCTTAAACATCTGGGTATCAAAGACCTGGGTTGTGAGGTGGTTTTACGGAAAAATATGCCTCTGGGCAGCGGAATGGGGTCGAGCGCTGCGAGTGCTGTGGCCGGTGTGGTGGCGATGAACGAACTGCTTGGCAATCCATTGAGCCGTAAAGAACTGCTTCCGTTTGCGATGGAAGGAGAACGCATTGCTTCGGGTTCGGCGCATGCGGATAATGTGGGGCCGTCGCTTTTGGGCGGTTTTGTCGTGATTCGGAGCTATAATCCATTGGATATCTTTACGATACCAGTTCCTGAAGATCTGTATTGCACGCTCGTGCATCCCGACATCGAGATCAATACCAAAGATGCCCGTTTCATTTTGCGCAACGAGGTTTCTCTGAAAAATACAATCGCGCAAATGGGTAATGTGGCCGGTCTGGTGGCAGGCCTCATGAAAGCGGACTACGATCTGATCAGCCGCTCGATGGTGGATGTGATCATCGAGCCTGTCCGTTCGATACTGATCCCTGAATTCAAAGAAGTGAAACAAGCCGCTATCTCGAATGGCGCGCTGGGATGCAGTATTTCGGGGGCAGGGCCGTCTATGTTCGCGCTCAGCCAGGGTATCGAAAATGCTCAGAATGCCGGAAAAGCCATGCAGGAACGATTTGCAAGTGCTGGTATCGAGTCGGCGGTACACGTTTCGGGCATTAACCAGGGCGGGGCGGTTGTGCTTCAATGATTGAATGATTGAATGATCCGCCGTGGAACGGGGAATGAGTGACCGGGTCGCCGGGGCGATGAGTGATCGGATTGCCGGGGCGATAGTGAACGAGCCGCGTGGAACGGGGAATGTGTGAATGAGCGCGTAACGGAATGAGGTGCGGAGAAAATGCCGTTAGGCATGTAATATTGGTAACAAACAGGGTCTTGCAATTTTCAGGAAATGCCCCTGGGCATGTAACAACAATTGCATTGGCGTGTTTTTGACTCCAATATGAACTTTCAGGTTCTGTTAAAACGTTAATTTGGTCAGGTAATAAAACATTAGAAAAATGGTTACGGTAAGCGATACAGCCAAAAACAAAATTGTAGAACTCCGCAAGGCTGACGGTTTTGACGATGATTATCAGATTCGTGTAGGCGTGCTTGGCGGCGGTTGTTCGGGTTTGACATATAATCTCGAGTTCAACTCCGAGTCGAAGCCGAATGATATGGTTTTCGAAGACAAAGGTGTGAAGATTATCGTTGACAAAAAGAGCTTGTTGTACCTCGCCGGAACGACCCTCGATTTCTCCGACGGGTTGAACGGAAAGGGATTCCAGTTCATCAACCCTAACGCTACACGTACCTGCGGATGCGGCGAAAGCTTCGCGGTATAATTAAATTATTAAAATATTTTATTTTGAAAAAACGCGCTCCGAATCCCGGAACGCGTTTTTTTTATCGTTTTGAATGGGTTTATTTTGAACCGTCTTTTACACACCGCATTAAGGAACGTTTAAATCCATTTGAATGAAACCAACTCTTTTGATTTTAGCTGCCGGCATCGGTAGCAGGTACGGAGGTATCAAGCAGCTCGACCAGTTCGGTCCCAACGGAGAAACCATCATCGATTATTCTTTATACGACGCCATTCGCGCAGGTTTTGGAAAAGTAGTATTTATCGTACGCCAGGAGATCAAGGACACTGCCGAGGCCGTTTTTACCCCCAAACTCAAAGGTAAAATCGATTTCGACTTCGCCATTCAGGGCATTCAATCCTACGTTCCCGAAGACCTCGGCGCCGTAGAACGCACCAAACCCTGGGGTACAGGCCACGCGACACTTTGCGCCTGGGAGCAAACCGACACGCCATTCGCGGTGATCAATGCCGACGATTTTTACGGTCGCGACGCATTTGAAACCATGGCTAAATTCCTGGAAAGCGACACCAACGATAAGCAGCACGCGATGATCGGCTACGAGTTGAAACGCACATTGTCCGAAAACGGCACCGTCTCACGCGGCGTATGCGTAGAGCGCGACGACCATAACCTGGATTCCGTCGTGGAGCGTACCAAAATATTCGAAGAAAACGGGGTAATCTATTTCGAAGAGGGTGAAACCCGTACCGAACTCGCGCCGGAAACGCCCGTGTCGATGAACTTCTGGGGCTTCAAGCCCTCGATGTTCCCCATTACCAAAGACCTTTTCGAGAAATACGCCCGCGAAAATATCAACACCCCGAAGGCAGAATTCTATATCCCGACCGTCATGACGCACATGATTAAAAGCGGCGAAGGCGACTGCCGGGTATTCCGCATTGCTTCCGACTGGTTTGGCGTTACCTATCCCGAGGACAAGCCATCCGTACAAGCTTCGCTGAACGCGCTGCATGAGGCGGGGATTTATCCTCAGAAGTTGTGGGATTGATCCATTCGTTTTGAAACAAGTAAGCGTTTCAACAAAAAGGCGTTCACGAACCTCGCGAACGCCTTTTGCATTACATCTAAACCATATCTCAATATTGGTAGGTCTCTTTGCAATCAATTCTTTATCAGTAGCTTGCGTAAAAAACGGGAATCGTTAAAATTTGAATTTGGCGAGGCTTCCAGGGCAAATGCACTTCAATTTGATACAAAATAGATCGCAATAGAAAATTCAATGTCCTATCGGCTGGAAATGAATGTGTTTTCGGAATAAAAAATGCTTCCCGGAAGCCAGGAAGCATTTCAAAATACAAGTTGTACTCTCCTATTTTTGAATTAGAACTTTGTGCGAGGTTTTGGATCCATCCTTTTTGTTGATCATCAGGATGTAAGATCCCGCCGGCAGATGCTTCACATCCAATTCAGTTTGCGGCTTCGCCGATGTGAAAGCCATCGTGCCGTTCGCCGAGATCAGTTGCAGCGATTTGATCTGATCCAGGTTGGTGGATTGGATAAAGAGCCTGTCGGAAACGGGGTTGGGGTATACGGTTACGATTTCTGTGTATTCGGGCTCCGTATTAAGAATATTCGCAGTTTCAACTTTTTCGCTAGCTAGTACTGGTGGGCCATCGAGCGGCTGCAAGTACAACAAATATTCCGGCACTGCACGCCATGGACCATATACCTGGCCTGTCAAGGCCGTTGCCAGTTCATATTTGAAACGGACTCGCAGCCGGGTAGCCTCCCAGGGCTTGTTAATACCACCCGTGATTTCAACACTTTGCAATGTGCTGAAAGCGGGTTGCCACCCGTCAATTATGGTGCTGTTGGTGATTGGATTATTCGCCCCTTTTGAAAAGCTGGTACCATTTTGTGCATAATCCCACGCCAGACGACCATTGTTACGACCCAGGAAGGAAGCAGGATAAATACCCACGTACACAGAAGTCTGGGTAGTTTGTGAGTAAGTCATCCGGGTAAGGTTGGAATTGTATAAGCGTATGTTGTTTCGCTTATTTTTCCCCGCAATACCGTCGTTGCCAAAATACGCTCTTACCGTACCACCATTTGTGACGCCGCTTTCGTCTAATCCGGGCGAGCCGACAACGACATCACTGTAGCCATCACCATTCAGATCACCTCCGCCGCTGACTGCCTGTCCGAAATGCTCTTCCACCTGTTGTCCAGTCAATGAAAAGCTGCTGGTGATATTAACGCCGTTTGGTGCTCCATGAAAAATCCAGATGCCACCACCATTGGCTAGGGCATTGTCGTAAAGGGGCGCACCGACGATCACATCGCTGTACCCGTCGCCATTGACATCTCCTGCACCTGCAACCGAGGTGCCGAAAGCGGCCTCGGCCTGGTTGACCTGTAGTGTTGTCACCGAAAACGACGAACATCCATTCACTGATCCGTAAAACACCTTCGCGACACCCTCATTATTTTCGCCACTGGTGATGCCAGGTGCGCCGACAATAATGTCGCCGAAACCGTCTCCATTGACATCACCAGCGCCCGAAACAGCCGCGCCAAAACTCGCATTAGGCGTGTTTGAGGTTAACTGAAGATTGCTCAATGTATTATTTGGGACACCGTTTAGCGAACCATGCCAGATGTGAATGGAGCCCTGGCCATTTGATGAGCCTGACGCACCGGCGACAATATCCGCAAAACCGTCACCATTGACATCAGCCGTTGCAAGGCTGGAACCAAGCTTTGTTCCGATATTTGGGCCATATACATTAGTATAAGTAGTATTGTTAACGCCGTTGGCAGAGCCTGGATAAATCCCTATTAATCCGGTTTCTGACTTGAAGCCATTCTTGGCAAGAGGTGCACTGATGATGATATCCCCGTAACCATCCCGGTTAATATCTCCACCGGCGACACTCGTTCCAAACAAATTGCCAGAGCTCTGATAGAGTGGGTGACCAGCCGGTATGGTTCCTTGTGAACTGCCCGTAAAGAGATACGCGATTCCTGTCGAATTGCTGAATACTGCTCCGGTAGCACCCACTACAAAATCATCAAAGCCGTCACCATCCGTATCGCCGACACCAGAGACCGAACATCCGAATTTGGCATTAAGTTGATTTCCTTCATATTTGACCATACCTATTACCCCGAGGGACGCGTCGCCCAAAGATAGAAATACAGCCCCTTCACCAACAGTTCCACCATCAAAGTTAGGTGCTCCTGATACAACGTCGTCCAATCCATCACCATTATAATCGCCAATAATGCTGACAGACGAACCATCTAGGGCTCCGGAGGTAATAGCGTAAGAAGCCGTTTTAGGCGTGGCTCCCACTGTCCCCGCGCCGCCATGATACACAAACACCACACCTTCATCCGTGTGCCCGTGATCATAAGCGTAACTGCCAATCAAAATATCACTATAACCATCGCCGTTCACATCACCGGCGGAAGACACGGCCCAGCCGAGCCAGGCATCGCCCTGGTTGCTTTCGATGAAGCTCGCTGCGGTAGTGTTAAGTCCGATATTGGAACCGTGATATACAAATGCAGCTCCTTCGTGGTTCTGACCATTACTGAAATACCGGGCACCAACGATTAAGTCACCATAGCCGTCGCCGTTTACATCCCCGGCGCTGGCTACCGCCCAACCATAATTTGCTTCCAGCTGATTACCTTCAATGGTCTTGTTTGCCACCGTATTGATTCCGGTTTGTCCGCCATGGTGAATGTAGACAGCTCCTTCATTGCTGAGACCTCCATCAAAATTGTAGGACCCGATCGCGATATCGGCAAATCCGTCGCCGTTTACATCCCCGGCCGTCGAAACAGTGTGGCCGAAGCGGGAATCAGGCTGTGTTCCAAGGATCGTCTGTGGCTGTGCGGCGCTGATGGGGGCTGAATTGAGGGTGCCTTTGAATACGAATGCAGCCCCTTCGTTGGTTTTGTTAGCATTAATATCATAGAGCCTTGCACCTACGATGATATCACTTGCACCATCTGCATTGATATCTCCCGCACCAGCGAGCGCGTAGCCGAACATCGCGTCGGCCTGATTCGATTCCAGGATTTCCGTTTTGTTGGAGTCATAGCCTCCGTTGGCGACGCCGTAATAGAGGAATGCTACACCTTCATTTGTCTGATCTTTGTCATACAAATGCGCGCCTACCATGAAGTCGCTGTATCCGTCCGAGTTCACATCGCCTGCCAATGCAACTGAGATTCCAAACTGGGCTTCCGCCTGGTCGGATTGCAGTGTTACAAAATTACCCCAGACGATCCCAATCGGTGCATTCTGAGGATCGACCGGCCCGCCGAAATACAGGAATGCAGCGCCCTCGCTGTTTTGAGCGGGGCTGTCTTCCCAGAACGGTGCTCCTACGATGACATCGCTGTATCCGTCTTTATTGACATCGCCGGCGCTGGACACCGAATAACCCATTTGCGCGAACGGTTGGTTGCGGTTCAACCTTTGGGCGTTGAGGGTAATGCCGGTCGGCGAGCCAGGAAATACAAAGGCAACGCCGGCGTCTTCACCATTCCAGTCGTATTTGGGCGCGCCAACGATGACGTCGCTGTACCCGTCCTTGTTTACATCGCCAGCGCTGGCTAGGGAATAGCCCAGCCCTGCATAAAACTGCTCCGACTCGAGGGTTTTGTTAACATTATTAGGCGTGCCATTTGCCACAATCGGGTCAATGGTTACAGGATATGCGGCGCCCTCGACGGCCACGTTGATCTCAACATGGTTATCGACATATGCCAATGTCGCAGCCAGCGGCTTTTTGTTGGCATCCCAGCAATGCAGGTCGCTGTACACCACGAAGTTTTCAAAATCGCCTTTTGCATTCTCGCGATAAAAGCGGATTTCGTTTTCGCTGCCGTTTTGTGCTTTAAGGCCTTTGGCTGATAATTTAACCTGCAAATTCCGGGTGTTTTCGGGCGCCTTGCTCACGATGAAATTCTGGCGTACGCCATCTTCCGTGTTGATAAACTCTTCCGTGAAACCTTTGTGGTCGATCAGCAGCTTGTTTTCATTGTTCGTGGGAGTAGCACTGGATTGTGGCGAGAAGATTTGTTTGCCATCCGCAAAAATCCCTTCATTGATCAGTTCCAGCTTGAAATTGTGCCCGGTAGAATCAACACGGTTCTTCACGGTCAGATTTCCCGGTTTATAATACGCCCGCAGGTTCTGTTTGCGGTTCGGGCTTTGCAACGATTTCGTCACGTCGTCGTAAGAAATGTGATACTCCTGTTTGGCGATCATTTCTTTGATACTCTCAACGGTTTTCGCCGACAAACCGGCTACCTGTTCCTGACCGGCAGATGGGTTTTGCTGTGCCGAAATCTGGCTACCCCGGAAACTGTACTCGGAATTGCTGGTAAAATAACCCGCGGCACCTGCCGCCAGGGCCATCGCTGCGAAGAGCATGGACTTGTAAGTGTGTTTCATGTCAATAATATTTTGGTAAAAAGAGGTAGTGGCAAATGCCGGATCAAATTTTACACTGGTAGAATGCTTTCAGCGAATCCGTTTAGCCTGGCGGTTGCTGGAATGATTAAAAGGCAACAGGCGGCCCTCTCCGAAGCGTTGAAGGCCGCCTGTTTGGTAATACGGGTCGTACTATTTTTTCACAATGACTTTATGCGAGCTCTGCGAGCCATCCTGCTGGGTGACAAGGAGCAGGTACATTCCAGGGGCCAGGTTTCGCACATCCACTTCCGCAGCGGCATTCTGCGATTGGTAAATCAGCTTCCCGGCCGGAGTAAGCAGGCGTACAGAACTGATCTGGCCGGCATTCTCCGTTTTGATAAACAGCTTGTCCGAAACCGGGTTAGGATAGGGGACAACGGACAGCCCTGTATTTTCGCCATCCATGGCCATCGCCTTACTTTTAATGGTTTCCGCCATCGCATCCTCCGGTACCGGGGCACTGTTATAGCCCGTCAATTGCGACTGCAAATATCTCCAAGGGCCATACATCTGCCCGGTGATCGCGAGCGAAGGCGAGTACCGCACGCGCACGCGGACTTTGGTGGCGATGCCGTTCTTATTGACGATACTTCCTAAAATACTACCTCCAAGAGCCAGATTGGTGAAATTGGGAGATATTCCTGTGAAAAGATTACTTGTGGTGATCGGATTGTTTCCGACTTTCGAAAACGGAACTCGGCTCCCATCGTTTCCCATACCAGCTTGCCTTTGTTTTTTCCAACAAATGATTTTGTAAAAAGGCCGGATATAAAGTTCGGCTCGCTGAACTGGGCATAGTTGATAGGGGTGAAATTGGTGTTGAATAACCGGACATTGTTTTGTAAACCCTTGCCATTGTTGCCGTAAAACACCATTGCGCTGCCGACATTGTTTCCTGCGCCGGCGTTGGCATGTGGCGTGCCAATGATAATGTCGCTATACCCGTCGCCGTTCACATCGCCCGCGCCGGAAACGGCGAAACCCAGATTTGCATTGTTCTGGTCGCTTTCGATACTGAAAGATGCTGTTGGTTTGATACCGATTGGTGATCCATGGAAAACAGCGATTTTACCTTCTTCTGTTTGCCCGTTCGAAGCGTATTTTGCACCGATAACAATGTCGGAGTATCCGTCACCGTTCACATCCCCCGCGCTTTGTACGGAACTGCCAAACTGGGCACCCAGCATATTGATTTCCAGGATAGCTGGTGCCGGATTTGCGCTGATGACACCGGAGCTGTTTCCATAGTACACAAAAGCGACGCCTTCGTTAAATTCGTTTTTGTCGTAGTAAGGTGCTCCTACGACGATATCGCCAAAGCCATCGGCATTGACATCACCCGCAGAGGCTACCGACGCTCCAAACCAGGCGTTCGGTTGATTGCTTTGGAGGACCTTACCCGCGGAATTGATCCCGCCGTTCGCTCCTTGGAAAATGTAAGCAGCACCTTCCTGCACTTCTCCCAGGCTTTCGGCATATGCTCCGGCGATAACGTCCGAGAATCCATCACCGTTGATATCCCCTGCCGAGGAGACGTCGCTACCGAAGCCGGAGTTGACCGAATATCCTTGTATCATTGTCGGATTTTGAGCGCCATTATTAGATGAGCCATAATAAATGTAAATCGCTCCGAAGGTATTCTGGCCGGAAGCGAAATTCGGGGCACCTATTACCACATCGGCAAAGCCATCCCGGTTAATATCCCCGGCCCCTGAAACGGATGTTCCGAGACCGGCATTGGCAACATCTTTTTGCAAGGTCTGGCTAAGCCCTGCAACGATGCCGGAGTTGGAACCAGGAAATATAAAAGCAGCTCCCTCTTTGTTTTGCCCGTCACTATAATCACGGGCACCGATAATAATGTCACCATATCCATCCCCGTTCACATCACCTGCGGCCGCAACAGACGATCCAAAATAGCTGCCAGGCTTGGTTTTGCTTAGTATCACCTTGTTATTTGCGTCGATACCATCAGCCGAGCCATTATATACGATTGCGATTCCCCCTGTAATACCGTTATAATCGTATTCCGGTGCGCCAACGATTACATCATCGAAGCCGTCGCTATTCACATCACCTGCGCTGGCTACCGAATATCCTATCATCGCACCGCTGACGCCGCCAGAGAGTGTTAACGCCTCATTCGTACCAATCCCTTCCGCTCCGCCATGGTACACAAACACATGCCCTTCGTCAGTCTGTCCATTGTCGTAGGTATAGCAGCCCACCAGGATATCGCTGTAACCATCGCCGTTCACATCACCGGCGCTGGCAACGGCGGTTCCGAACCAGGCGTTTGCCTGGTTGCTTTCGAGCATGGAAGCATGATTGGTTATGTAACCCTTCTGCCCGTGGAACACGAACACGGCACCTTCGTTGAATTGGCCATTATCATAATATTCTGCTCCCAAGAGAAAGTCAGAAAAGCCATCGCCATTCACATCGCCTGCGCAAGCGATCGAAGAACCCATGTGGTCGTTTGCATTGAAGCCAAGGAACGTTTTTTTGGTGTCGAAGAGATGCCCGCATTAGATCCATAATGCAGGTATACTGCTCCATCATCCTGCATGTAACCATCATGCAAATAGGCACTAATCAATACGTCACTATACCCATCCCCATTCACATCCCCGGCCGAGCTTACCTTGTTACCCATTGCGGCATTCACCTGATTACCTTCAATAATCACCGGATTGTTCTTATCCAAACCATTTACGGTTCCACGGTAGACATACGCAGCACCTTCGGAATCTTCGCCATTGGTGTAAAACCGCGCACCTACGAGCACATCGCTGAAACCATCGGCATCGATATCTCCTGCGGAGGCGACGGAATAGCCGAAGTGTGCATTGGGCTGATTGGATTCGAGTGTAACGACCTTGGTATTCGGGTCTCCATTTGCGCCCCCCGTGGCAGAGTGCAACGGTACCTTCCTTGCTTTGTCCGTTCGAGTCCTGGTGAGCGCCTATTAACACGTCGCTGTATCCATCCCCGTCCACATCGCCAGCGGTGGATACGGCTATGCCAATCAGGGCTTGCGCGTTGGTGCTTTTGGTGTAGGTGTAGTTGGTGATTACTGCCTGGGGAGAGAAAAGTTGGCTGAACCAAGGTAGAGTTTCGCCGCTCCCTGATCAACCTGGCCGCCGTCGTAATAGGGTATCCCTACAATCACATCGCTAAACCCGTCGCCATTGAAATCCCCCGCAGTTGAGACCGAATATCCTACCTGGGCACCAACTTGATTAGATTCAAGTGTAACGGCAGTCAAAGTCAATCCGCTGGCGTGTCCCCTGTAAACAAAGGCCGCGCCTTCATTATCTTGCCCTTTGTCATACTCCGGCGCACCTGCTATCACATCACTATACCCATCGCCGTCCACATCGCCTGCGCTGGATACCGAGAAGCCCAAATGCATATAGCTCTGGTCGATTTGAAGTATCTTATTTGCATTCTGCGGTGTCCCATTCGCTATGATCGGATCGATAGTAACAGGATATGCTGCATTAGCCACATCCACGCTGATCTGAATGCGGTTGTCCACATAGGCAAGCGACGCATTCAATGGCTGCTTGTTGGCGTCCCAGCATTTGAGGTCGCTGTACACGAGCTCGTTGCGCGTTTCTCCTTTGTTTGTTTCGGAGAAGAAACGGAGTTCGTTGCCGGAGCCTTGTTCTACTTTGAGGCCTTTGGCGGTCATTTTTACCTGCAACTCGCGGGTGCCTTCCGGAGCGGATTCAATGATGAAGTTCTGGCGGACGCCTTCTTCATTGTTGATAAATTCCTCGGTGAATGCATTGTGGCTGATCTGGACCTTGTTGTCGTGGTGGGCGGCCTTTGCATGGGCTTCCGGCGTGTAGAGCAGCTTGCCGTCGGCGAACACGCCTTCATTCACCAGCTCCATTTTGAAGCCTTCGCCGGTGGTGTCTACGCGCGTTTGCACGGTGAGCTTGCCCGGTTCATAGTAAGCCCGGATGTTGTTTCTACGGTTGGGGCTTTGCAGCTTTTTCTGCTGTTCGTCGTAGGAAATGTGGTATTCCTGTTTTTCCAGCGAGCTGCGGATGTCGGCCAGTGTAGCTTCGGACATTTCCCCGGCCAAAGCCTGGGTTTGTTGTGTTTTTACAGGTTTTCGATGCAGCGACCGGCTGATCCGGTCGATCGAATAAAAAAGCGCAGCGAATGCTGCCAGAGCCATGCCGACATACAGAATGGGCAAGTAACGACTTTTCATAGTCAAAATACTTTAAGTGAAACAAGCGGTTACGGCGAATGCCAGTGTAAATTTTACCGATCTCCGATCTCAAACCAATTAGCCGCCGGGTGAAGGGGAATGATTAGCCGGAAAAACCTACCCGATATGGGCAGTACGACTAGAAAGTAAAACGCCTCCCACGGCATGGGGGAGGCGTCGGGGAGGGGGCTTATCGCCGGATCAGTATTCTGTGCGAGGTAGGTGTGCCGTTGGCCCGGTTGAGCATGAGGATATAAATGCCCCCGGGCAGTTTGCTTACGTCGATATCTCTTTCGTATCGCTGTGTTTGGAAGACCAAACCACCGCCGGTATCGAAAAGCCGCATTGAGCGGATTTCCGAAGGATTATCCACCTGCACCGACAAGCGATCCGAAGCCGGGTTAGGGAACAATGAAATCGAGGTTTCAGCCTCGCCATTAATGGTTTCGGCCATTACTTCTTCTGGTACCGGGGCATTGTTGTAGCCAGCAAGCTGGCTTTGAACATACCGCCACGGGCCGTACATCTGCCCGGTGATCGCCAGCACGGGAGAGTAACGTACGCGTACGCGGAGCTTGGTTGCTATGCCGTTCTTATTGACCGGGGCTCCCAATAAAGTGCCCCCTACGGACAGCGGTATTAAATTCTGAGCTGTGCCGGTGAACAAGTTACTGGTGGTAATCGGTTGGCTTCCGACCTTCGAGAATGGCGTTCCGGGCCCCATCGCTTCCCAAACGAATCTGCCCTTGTTTACCCCTAAAAACGATTTTGCAAATAAAGTAGCGACAAAGTTTGTCTGGTTAAACTGGTTGTGATTGATGGGCGTCACCCAGTCGCCGTTGTATAGCCGGACATTGTTTCTCAGCCCTTTGCCTGTGTTTCCGTAGTACACAAATGCACTTCCAGCGTCATTCTGCCCCCCGGGGTATCCCGTAGCACCAATAATTATATCGCTGTAACCATCTCCGTTTACGTCGCCTGCGCCTGCAACGGCTCTACCCATACGTGCGCCGCTGATATTTGTATTTTCCAATTGAAAGCGGGGGGCCAATTCCAATCCGGTCGGCGACCCTTGAAACACATAGGCAGCACCTTCAAATTGCTCACCGTTCGTAAAAACCGGGTCACCCACAATAATATCGCTATATCCATCCCCGTTCACATCACCCGCGCTACCTACTTCGCTCCCGAAACCGGACGATGCTTTGTTCATTTCCAGCAACACAGGACTGGCATTGGCAATTCCGGCTGATGAGCCATAATACGCCAAAACGACACCTTCGTTATTTTGACCATTTTCGTAGTCCGGCGCACCGACGATAACGTCAGAATATCCATCTCCATTAATATCTCCTGCACCTGCCACCGACCGACCCATATTCGCATCTGTCTGGTTGCCTTGTAAAATGACAGCCGCGGTAGTAGCTACTCCGGTATTGGATCCATGGTAAATAAATGCGGCTCCTACATCGCTAGTGCCACGCAGGTTATCCCCTACAATGAGGTCTCCATATCCATCACCGTTGACATCGCCGGCGGAAGCCACGCTAACGCCAAATTGGCTATCATTACCATCCTTGGCAGGTTGCAAAATTTGGGGATTCCCTGCAATGCCATTGCTGGATCCTTGGTACACATAAGCTGAATTTGTAACACCCATTGCGCCGACAACAACATCCGCATACCCATCCCTGTTAACATCTCCTGCTGCGGCTACCGAGCAGCCCATATAGCTTTCTGCAAAATTTCGCTCGAAATGAATGACGGCCTGCGTGCCTATACCAGTTGAGGAGCCGTGGTAAATAAATATGGCACCCTCGTCCTCCTGCCCGTTAGTATAGGCATCAGCACCAACGACTATATCATCAAAACCGTCGCCATTCACATCTCCCGCGCCTGAAACGGCTCGTCCAAAGCGGGAGTTTGCCTTGTTTTCCTGTAAAGTGTGACACGTATTGGTGACTAATCCGGCCTGGGAACCGTAGTAGACGAATGCTACTCCCTCATTATTTTCCCCGAGATCATAGTATGGAGCTCCGACAACGACGTCGCTGTAACCGTCCGCATTGACATCGCCAGCCGTGGCAACTGAAAACCCAATTTCTGCGCCAGGGTTGTTGCTGGTGATCTGGGTATGGCCCGTCGGGTTAATGCCGCCTGCGCTGCCATGATAAACAAATACATGCCCCTCATCCGTCTGACCGTTGTCAAAAGTGTGGCAGCCAATCATGATATCGCTGTACCCATCCCCATTTACATCGCCTGCGCTGGCGATCGCGGTTCCGAACCAGGCGTTGGCCTGGTTGCTTTCCAATAGGGATGCCCAGGTACCGACGATTCCGTCTTTTGATCCATGATAAAGAAAAACAGCTCCCTCATTGAACTGCCCGTTGTCGTAGTATTGTGTGCCGAGAAGAATGTCGGAATAGCCATCGCCATTCACATCTCCCGCGCAGGCGATCGAGGAGCCCATGCGCGCATCGACCTGGCCGCCTTCGAAGGTTTTTTCTGGTAGTGGGTTAATGCCATTCGAAGAACCGAGATGCAGGTATACCCTTCCCTGGTCTTTTAAATTCGGGGCGTCATACAAATACGCGCTGATGAGAACGTCACTGTAACCATCGCCGTTCACATCCCCCGCCGAGCTTACTTTATTGCCCATTGCAGCATCGTACTGATTGCCTTCGATGATGGTGGGGTTGTTATCTAACAGGCCGTTGGCGCTTCCACGATAGATATAAGCGGCACCTTCCCCCGCCTGACTCTGATCGCTGCCGTAAAAACGGGAACCAATGATGACATCGCTGTACCCATCAGCATCGACATCACCGGCAGGAGCGACGGAATAGCCGAACTTGGCATCGGCTTGGCCGGCTGTGATTACTTGCCATGCTCCGTAATTAGTGATTGCTCCGTAAAATGCCAAAACGATACCTTCATTCGCCTGGCCTAAAGTTGCCTGGTGAGCACCTACAAGTATATCGCTGAATCCGTCAGCGTTAATGTCTCCGGCTGTGGCTACCGATATACCAAAGTAACCGCCATCCGTAGGAGGTGAAAGGTCCATTGGGATCGAATTAGCCTTCACACCATCTGCGGAACCGAAGTAAAGTTTCACCATACCGTCATTTTGTCCGGTAATGTGATAGTTTGGTATCCCCACCAACACATCACTAAACCCATCCCCATTAAAATCCCCCGCACTCGACACCGAATAACCCATTTTGGCATCGGCCTGGTTGCATTCCAGCGTCACTGCGGCCAGGCTTAGCCCGTATTCTTTGCCGGGATATACAAATGCAGCGCCCTCGTTGTTTTGGCCAGAATCATACTGCGGTGCACCTACGATGACATCGCTATACCCATCGCCGTTCACATCGCCCGCGCTCGATACCGAGAAGCCGAGCCACATTTGGCTTTGGTTAATTTCGAGAATTTTGTTGGCGTTCTGCGGGGTGCCGTTCGCGATGATGGGGTCGATGGTGACGGGGTAGGCGGCATTGGCTACGTCCACGGTGATCTGGATGCGGTTGTTCATGCAGGTGAGCGTCGCGTTCAGGGGTTGCTTGTTGGCATCCCAGCACCGGAGGTCGTTGTAGACGAGCTCGTTGCGGGTTTCTCCATTTGATGCCTCGGTATAGAAACGGAGCTCGTTACCGGAGCCTTGCCGCACCTTGAGGCCTTTGGTGGTCATTTTTACCTGCAACTGGCGGGTGCCTGCCGGGGCCTTTTCAATAATGAAGTTCTGGCGCACGCCGTCTTCATTGTTGATAAATTCCTCCGTGAATGCGTCGTGGCTGATTTGCACTTTGTTTTGGTGATGTGCAGCCTTTGCATTCGTTTCCGGCTTGTGGAGCAACTTGCCGTCGGCGTAAACGCCTTCATTCATCAGTTGCAGCCTGAAACCCTGGCCGGTGGTGTCGACACGGGTCTGGACGGTGAGCTTGCCGGGCTGGTAGTAGGCCCGGAGGTTGTGCGCGCGGTTGGGGCTTTGCAGCATGTTCTTTTGCTTGTCGTAGGAGATGTGGTACTCCTGCTTTTCGAGCATGCTGCGGATATCTGACAGGGTTGTTTCGGACAGGGCCGCTTCCGACACTTTCGCGGGCGCTGCCGGGACTGTCCGTACTTTCGAAGGGTTTCGTGATATTGACCGGCTGATGCGGTCGAGTGCTTTAAAACCGGCAGCAAATGCTGCCAAAACCATTCCTACATACAGAATGGGCATGTAACGACTTTTCATAACGTGAGATACTTTAAGTGAAACAATCGGCTACTGGCTGAATGCCGGTGTAAATGTTACCGATACCTTAAAGTTGATTTCAAAGCGTTTATTCGCCGGGTGACATGTAATGATTACCCGGTTGCATCCCCATTAAAAAAACGCCTCCCCACGGCACGGGGGAGGCGTCAGGGAGGGGGCTTATCGCCGGATCAGTATCCTGTGCGAGGTAGGTGTGCCGTTGGCCCGGTTGAGCATGAGGATATAAATGCCGCCGGGTAGCTTGCTTACGTCAATATCTTTTTCGTATCGCTGTGTTTGGAAGACCAATGCACCGCCGGTATTGAAAAGCCGCATCGAGCGGATTTCCGAAGGATTGTTCGTCTCCACCGACAAACGATCCGAAGCGGGGTTAGGGAAGAGGCTTACCGAAGTCTCGATTTCCGGTTCCGTTTTTCTTTTGATGGTTTCAGCCATAGCTTCTTCCGGCACCGGGGCGTTGTTGTAGCCTGCGGGCTGGGATTGAACGTAACGCCACGGGCCGTACATCTGGCCGGTGATGGCCAGGACGGGCGAGTAGCGGACGCGCGCGCGGACTTTGGTGGCGATGCCATTTTTTACAATTGTAGCCTTAAATTCCTTACCTCCCATTGGAATATTCTCAAACGCAAAACTGATACCAGAATATTGTGTACTAGTTGTGATGGAATTATTGCCAACTTTTGAGAAAGGCGCACCAGATGCCGTAACTTCTGACACAAGCTTTACAACGTCAAAACCGTTGAATGATTTTGTATATAGTCCGAAAGCAAAACTGTTGATTGCAAATTGATTATGATTGTAGGGAGTTGCCCAATCGGTATTATACAATTTTATGTTATTCCTCAACCCCTTCCCATTATTACCATAGTAAGTAAACGTTGCCCCAGCGTCAAGAGTGTTTCCGTTATCATAGCCAGGTACTCCTACGAGGACGTCACTATAGCCATCGCCATTCACATCACCAGCGCCTGCTACTGCCTTGCCGAGGAATCGGTTGAGAGCATTACCTTCTGTACTAAACGAATTGGTGGTTTTAGCGCCATTCGGAGATCCGTGGAATACGAATACACCACCTTCGCCATTGTGGCCATTGTTTAAATTCGGAGCGCCCACGATTACGTCGCTGTAACCGTCGCCGTTCACATCTCCTGCGCAGTTTACGGATGATCCGAAGTAGGCGTTGGTGATGTTTGCTTGCAGTACGGTTGGAGCGGGCGTGACGTCGTTGATGCCGCCGACAGTTCCGTAATATACCTTTGCAATACCTTCGTTCGATTCACCATCGTCAAAATAGCGTGCACCAACAACTACATCGCTGAATCCGTCGCCATTCACATCCCCGGCAGAGGCGACTGAAAAGCCGAAATTGGCGTCGACCTGGTTTCCTTCCAGGCGCTTTTCATAAACGGCATCTAATCCTGAAGATGCACCATGGTAGACATAGGCAAGCCCTTCACTTGCTTCTCCAAAAGAGCCGCCCCAGGCACCGACAATCACATCGCTGTATCCATCGCCGTTGACGTCACCCGCAGATGAAACTGCTTCTCCAAAGTGGGTGTTCGTAAATCCGGTAAGAGCAACCTGATTCGCTGGGCCATTAACCCCACCGAAGCATACAAATGCTGCGCCTGGCGCTACATATGTCGGTGCACCGATGATAATGTCAGCATATCCATCACGATTTACGTCACCTGCACTGGCAACCGCGTAACCAAAATCTGAGTCGGCTTTGTTCATCTGCAATGCTTTTGGTTGCAGGTTCAAATCGATACCTGATGCAGTGCCATAGTACAAAAATACTATACCCTCTTGATTTTCTCCAATCGTGTAATCTTTGGCGCCCACGAGAACGTCGTCAAAGCCATCTCCGTTAGTATCTCCGGCTCCTGCCACGGAATATCCGAAATTGGAATTTACCTGGTCTTTTTGCAAAATGTAATAGCTTCCTGTATTAATCCCATCAGCAGCTCCGTAATAGATGCGTGCAATTCCTTCGAAACTTTGTCCCAGGTCATACGTTGGAGCCCCTATCACAACGTCTCCATATCCGTCCCCGTTAATATCTCCGGCACTAGCCACAGAAAAACCTATTTGAGCACCGGTTGTATTGGCGGTGATCGTTACCGCATCCTTCGTTCCAATCCCCTCAGCGCCACCATGGTAAATAAACGCATGTCCTTCATCTGTCTGCCCGTTATCAAATGTATAGCAACCGATTACAATATCGCTATACCCATCCCCATTCACATCCCCGGCGCTGGCGACCGCCGTTCCAAACCAAGCGTTACCCTGGTTGCTTTCGAGCATGGAGAACGGATCGCCAACGATACCGTTTTTCGATCCGTGGTATACGTACACCGCGCCTTCGTTGAATTGCCCATTGTCATGATATTCGGCACCGAGGAGGATATCGGAATAGCCGTCGCCATTTACGTCTCCCGCGCAAGCAATCGAGGAACCCATATGGTCGTTATCGGCTCCATAGAAGGTTCTGGCTGGTTGTTGCTGTGCACTAATACCGGTTTGAGACCCCAGGTACAGATTCACTATTCCGTTGTCTTTATTATTCGGAAGGTCGTGCAGATAAGCACTAATAAGCACATCACTATACCCGTCTCCATTCACATCCCCGGCCGAGCTTACTTTGTTGCCCATCGCGGCGTTAAGTTGATTTCCTTCGATGACGGTCGGATTTCCTTGCAAGCCGCCATTGCCTCCGCGATAGATGAAAGCTGCGCCTTCCGCGTCCTGCCCCTGACCATTCGTGTAAAATCGGGCACCTACAATGATATCGCTGTATCCGTCCGCATCAACGTCGCCTGCGGGTGCGATAGAGTAGCCAAACATGGCATTGGGTTGATTGAATTCGAGTTGATCAATCTTCTTGAAATTAGTTTGTGCCCCATAAACCACAAAGACAACCCCTTCATTGTTCTGTCCGAAATCAAATTGGTGGCCTGCAACGAGAATATCACTATACCCGTCCCCATCTATATCCCCGGCAGTGGCTACTGATATTCCAAAATAGGCTTTTGCCTGTGGTGAATAAAACGATATGGGAGTGCTTGCCGGGTTAACGCCTTGAGGTGACCCTAAGTATAACAAACCACGACCTTCATTCGTAAAAGCACCGCTATAATAGGGTGCTCCTACCAGCACATCACTAAATCCATCACCGTTAAAATCACCCGCGCTAGCCACTGAATAGCCCATTTGAGCGCCAGCCTGATTAGATTCAATTGTAACCGCGGTCAAAGTCAATCCGCTGGCGTCTCCCTTGTAAATAAAAGCGGCGCCTTCATTAGCCTGCCCTTTGTCATACTCTGGCGCACCCACAATCACATCGCTATAGCCATCACCATTCACATCTCCCGCGCTGGATACCGAGAAGCCCAAATGCATATAGCTTTGGTTGATCTCAAGAACTTTGTTCGAATTCTGAGGTGTCCCATTGACTATAATCGGATCGATAGTAACAGGATATGCTGCACTAGCTACATCCACGCTGATCTGGATACGGTTATCCACATACGCAAGCGTCGCATTCAAAGGCTGTTTGTTGGCATCCCAGCATTTGAGGTCGCTATACACGAGCTCATTGCGCGTTTCTCCTTTGTTTGTTTCGGAATAGAAACGTAACTCGTTGCCATTGCCTTGTCCTACTTTGAGGCCGTTGGCAGTCATTTTTACCTGCAACTGGCGGGTGCCTTCCGGTGCGGATTCAATTATGAAGTTCTGGCGGACGCCGTCCTCATTGTTAATAAATTCTTCGGTGAATGCATTGTGGCTGATCTGTACCTTGTTATCGTGGTGGGCGGCCTTTGCCTGGGCTTCCGGCGTGTAGAGCAGCTTGCCGTCAGCGAATACGCCTTCATTTACCAGTTCCACTTTGAAGCCGTCGCCGGTAGTGTCTACGCGCGTCTGGACGGTGAGCTTGCCCGGCTCGTAGTAGGCCCGGATATTGTTTTTGCGGTTGGGGCTTTGCAGCTTTTTCTGCTGCTCGTCGAAGGAAATGTGATATTCCTGTTTTTCGAGCGAGCTGCGGATGTCGGCCAGCGTGGCTTCGGACACGCCGGTCGGCAATGCGTCGGTGGTTTGCGCCGCCGCTTTGACTGGGAGCGGTGCGGATCGGTGGTGTTTGTGCCACAGCCCTGCCCCGAGGAGAGTTGTTCCGGCCAGGGCAACCGCCATGGCCCGTTGATAAATCTTTTTCATAACTCGTGTGTATTTGAATGTTTTTGGACTTACGGGAATATTCCCGCGTCCCAAATTTTGTGAATGTGCCAAATAAACAGGCTAAGCGATTATTCTCAGGTGGAAATCGCTTAGCCCGTGGTTTATTGATCACTCAAAAGTCGCCGCCGGATAACTAATGCAGTACAATCGGATGGCTGCTTTCCATGGCATCGGCATAGTGGATGTGAAGGATGTAACGGCCGGGACGAATTGCTCCGACATCCAGTTTGTCGGCATTGCCTTTCCAGGAACGGATCTCCGAGCCGTTGGTTGTCATCAATTCCGATCCGGCGACTGTTCGGTTCTTACCGGTATGAATATGCAGTACCGATGCTGCCGGGTTAGGGTATACGTAAGCCGTGTTGGTGGTACTTTCGAAGGGATTAGTCGTCGCAACTTTCGGAGCGGGTGAGCTGATTGTTCCGGCGGATGGCCACGAAAGGTATCGCCATGGCCCGTACACCTGGCCGGTCAATGCGAGGGTTGGATTGTACTTTATCCGGAGCCTCAGGTTTGTCCGGGGGCCTTGTTTGTTGATTTTATTTTTGAGTTCGGTGCCAGTGAGATTGTAATATCCTTTTTGCGCGCCACTGTATAGGGTGCTGTTCGCAAGAAGGCCGTTGGAACCTGTCGAGAATGGCTGCCCGGCGGGAAGTGCCTCCCATACCAGCCGGCCTTTGTTCAACCCCAAAAATGATCTGGAATACAGGCCGATGCCGAAGTCGCTTTTGTTGTGTTGCTGATAATTCAGCAATGTGGCCAGGTCCGAATTGTAGAGCCGGATATTGTTTCGCAATCCATTGCCATTATTTCCATAATAAACAAATGCCGCATCCGCATCCGACTGACCGAAACTGAAATTGGGCGAGCCTACGATCATATCTGAATATCCGTCGGCATTGACATCGCCGGCAGCGGCAACGGCCCATCCGAAGAAATCGTAAGCATCGTTGGGATTGCCCTTAATACGCTGCGGACTGGGGTTGATACCCGTCGGCGATCCGTAGTAAATCAAAACAAGACCGGTTGCTATGGAGGTATTTTCATCGATAAACCAGGGCTCTCCTACAACCACATCGCTGTACCCATCACCATCGAGGTCGCCAGCGCCGGCGACGGACTCGCCCATAGCCGCGGCCATGCCCGTCTCATGCGCGTACAGGTGTGTGACGTTCGCCTGGGTGATGCCCGCAGGGGAGCCGTAGTAAATGTGAGCGGCGCCGTCGCCATTATCATAGCCATGTTCACCGACAACCAAATCGTGAAAGCCGTCGCCGTTCACATCCCCTGCGCCCGACACATCCCAGCCGAAATGTGCCTGATCCTGGATGCCTTTGATGCATTCCATTGTAAGCGAATCCAGTGAATTAGCCTTCCCATAACCTATAAAAATGGCGCCCGCATCGAAATCGCCGACGCTGTATGCGCCTGCAACGATGTCGTCGCGGCCGTCACCGTTCAGATCACCGGCAGCGGACACCGCATTGCCCAGCCGCGCATCTACGAGGTCGCTTTCGATGATCCGCAGCCCGGCGATGTTCGGGCCGTTGGGTGAGCCGGGGAATACGTAAACCGCCCCTTCTTCCGATTGGCCATTGGAATAATTCATCGCGCCGATCACGATTTCGGAAAAACCATCGTCATTGAGATCGCCTGCATGAGCGGCGGCGCATCCGAACCATGCCCCTGTTTTATTGCTTTCTAAATGTATTGGCACCGGGTTGAGGCCGGCAGGTGAGCCAAAATAAACAAATGCCGCTCCCTCTTCGTTTTCGCCGCTATCGTAATGCATTGCACCCACGATAATATCACCAAAGCCATCGCCGTTGATGTCCCCGGCGGCAGAAACGGAGGTGCCAAAACTGGCATCCGCCTGATCGGCTTCGAGCGTATCGGACGCGTTTTTGCTGATACCATCCGGCGTTCCTTTAAATACAAATGCGACACCTTCCTCTGATTGCCCATTGTCATAATGCGGCGCGCCGACGATCATATCGTCGTACCCATCCCCGTCTATATCGCCCGCGCCTGAAATGGAATAGCCCAAAGCCGATTCAGACTGAGCCGAATACACGCCGGTAGCCATGCCTGGCCCGGACGCGCCTCCATGCCACACCATGATGGCCCCCTCGTTATCCTGGCCCTGATCATAGAGATACGCGCCGATGACAATGTCGCTGTACCCGTCGCCATCCACGTCGCCTGCGCCCGCCAGCGATTGCCCCAGGTAAGCATTGCCCTGATCGCTTTTGAAAACGGAGGACGGTTTTTTACCAATACCCGCCTGAATGCCAGAGTAAAGCATTACTACGCCCTGATTGGGCAGACTCTTGCCCTGTGTTTTAGCAGCAATCATCACATCGGCGTACCCGTCGCCCTGTACGTCACCGGCGCAGGCGACCGCACGACCGAATTCCTCTTCCATTTGCTGCCCAGTGAGTGCAATCGATGGGTTGGGATTGACGCCGTTGGCAGAGCCGAGGTGAATCTGTGCCAAACCCTGATCGGAATAGGCCTTGTCGTAATGCGGCGCGCCGATAATGATGTCTGAAAAACTGTCGCCGTTCACATCGCCGGCGGATGCGAGCGCGGTACCCAAGTGTGCGTCGGCCTGATTACTTTGAATGATGTTGGGTATCAGCGATATGCCTTGCGCCGTGCCCAGGTAGACGAACGCTGCGCCCTCATTTAATTCTCCCTGATCGTAAAACGGTGCGCCGACGAGTACGTCCGAAAATCCATCCGCATTGACGTCCCCCGCACCCGCTACCGAAGTGCCCATTCCGGAGATCGACTGGTTCATTTGCAGGACAGTTACCTTGTTGGGGTCGATACCATTGGCAGAACCGGGATACACAAATGCCGCGCCCTCGTTCAATTGCCCCTGATCGAATTCGGTGGCGCCTACAATTAAATCACTGTAACTGTCCCCGTTAATATCGCCAGCCAGTGCGACCGAGCTGCCGAAATGCGCTTCGAACTGATTTCCTTCCAGCGTCACAGCCGGGTTAGGTTTAATGCCTTTTGGAGAGCCAAAATGAATGAAAACGACGCCCTCATTGGGCTGTCCTTTGTCGTAAAACGGGGCGCCTAACGCAATGTCGCTGAACCCGTCAGCATTGATATCCCCGGCGCTGGACACGGAGTAACCCATTTCGGCATGTGCCTGATTACTTTCGAAAACGGTGGGTACCGGGTTGAGGCCATTCGCGGAACCGTAATAGAGAAATGCGGCGCCTTCTTCGGCCTCACCGTTGTCGAAATGAGGCGCACCGGCGAGGACGTCGCTGTACCCGTCGGCATTCACATCCCCGGCGGAAGCGACCGAAAATCCCAGCCATGCATCGGCCTGGTCGGATTCCAGTACCGCATTGGCATTACCCGGACTGCCATTCACCACAATTGGGTCGATCGTGACCGGGTAGCTGGCACCGCGCACATCCACGGTAATAAGAATTTGCTGGCCTTTGCCGGTCATATGGGCAATGAGTGGCTGTTTTTGAGCGTCCCAGCATTTAAGGTCGCGGTAAATGAGTTGAGGATGAGCCGGGTCGTTTTTTGCAAAAAATGAAAGCTCGTTCTCTGCGCCGCTATTTTGAACGCGCATTCCAATTGCGCTGAGTTTTACGGTCAGTTCTCTCGTCCCGACCGGTGCCTGTTCGACAATGAAATTTTGTCTTACACCATTTTCATTGTTGATAAACTCCTCCGTGAACTTCGAATGGCGCAGTAGCAACCTGTTTTCAAGTAGCTCGGGTTTTGCATTGGGATCGGGCTGGTCGATCAGCCTGCCATCGGCGAGAATGCCTTCATTTTTTAGTACCAATTCAAAATTACGTCCCGAAGAGTCGATCCGGTTCCGAATGGTGAGGTTCCCCGGCCGGTAATGGGCGCGGAGGTTTTGCCTTCGGTTAGGACTTTGGTGACTATGCTTTGTGCGGTCGTAGGAAATGTGGTACTCGCGGGCGGCGATGGATTCGGCGAGGCCGACGGGAATGTCAGGAACTGCATTTTGTGGTGGCTTGCTGGTAGCAGCTTTTTCGGGACTGGCCTTGCGCGAAGGATTGGGAATTAACCAGGTAAAAAAAGCGAAAACAAGCAGTGTGACGGCGGGTGTCACGATAGAAAGAGGCAGGAGGTTACCGGATTTTCTCATACGTCAAAAAGTTTGGATAGGTTGAAGTGTAAAACCGGGAGCAATGTGCTCCGACCTCAATTTTGTATTAATCGCAAACTCTTTGGGAATCCGATGATCAGGTGACGGTATGGGTTAACTAACGGAAAAACGGGCATGAAAAAAGCCAGTCGCGGAGGTAGTTTCCGGGACTGGCTTCAAGTAATTGCAGGTATTCAATGCATTACTTCTGCACCAATGCTTCGAGCATTTTCTCGGCCAGGAACTGGTTGCCCGCGTCCGTCAAATGTACCCGGTCGGAGGTCAGAATGCCTTTTTCCTTGTTTTCAGGATTGTTTTTAGCCAGATAGTCCTGGAAATGCTTGCGGAGGTCGAGCAGTTGCAGGCTGTTGCGCGTCGCGATCTCGCGGATCAGTTTGGAATACTGGTTCAAATCACCGTCCTGCTGGTTGGAATTATCATTGCGCTCGCCGATAACCGTAGGCGTACACACGATCACGCGGATATTCTGGGCTTTCAGCTTTTTGATCAACGCCTCGTAGAACTTCACATACTTGTCGGGATCGGTACCGGTGCCCGACGATGCCTTGTGCCATACGTCGTTGATACCCACGTAAATAAATACCACATCCGGTTTCTTGGCCAGCACGTCGTCTTCGAGCCT
The DNA here is from genome assembly GCF_900101885.1 of Dyadobacter soli. GTDB lineage: Bacteria > Bacteroidota > Bacteroidia > Cytophagales > Spirosomataceae > Dyadobacter > Dyadobacter soli. The sequence goes on from NZ_FNAN01000035.1 coordinate 42,869, forward strand.
CAGATAAAGGTCATATACCTTATTTCCGCCGATTCCCGCGCCGATCAGCTCATACTGGCTGTCCTGGCCTTTCGATTTCAGCATTTCGCCCACTTTGGTAATGTAGCCTGTCGGGCCCACGCCCGCCTGGGTAATGGAGTCGCCGAAGAAAACAACGCGGAGCGGCTTGTCGGCACGCATAGCAAGCAACGGAAGCGCGATAATGGCAATTTGCAGCAGTTTGAAAAATACTCTCATGGATTGGTTGTATGGATTTTTGTTGAAAAGACGGGGTGGGCGGGGAAATACCCTTTTTGACCGCCGACGGCCGACCGCGGACCGCCGATATTTTGTGTTTATTACTGTGGATCATTTCGTAATTCCGAAACAAGCAGTCGGCCGTCAGCGGTCGGCGGTCGGCGGTCTATCCTTCCTCCCGCTCACCTTTACCTCCCCGTCACCGTAATGCAGCGTGAATTTCGCGCCTGGGTACATTTGATTTTCGAGTTTTGCCGGGATGGTGAGCTGGCGGATTTTGCCATCGATCCAGGCTTGGGCCAGCAATGTTTCTCCTTGTTTTTCGATGGTTAGTACTTCTCCGAAAATGATCAGTTCCTGGCTATCGCTCTTATCCAAATACACCTCGGAAGGCGTGCCGATACGGGTTAATGTCCCGTTTTCCATAATCGCGACCTGATCGGCGAGGCGGAAAATTTCGCCCATATCGTGTGTTACGAGTATGACGGTAAATGGCCGCTCGCGCCGTAGTTTCAGCAACAAATCCTGCAATTGCAGCTGCATATCCGGGTCGAGGGCGGCGAAGGGCTCGTCCATCAAAAGCAATTCCGGCTCGCGTACGAGCGCGCGGGCGAGTGCGACGCGCTGTTGCTGCCCGCCCGAGAGCTGGTGCGGTTTGCGGTCGGCGAGTTGCGTGAGACCGGCCGTTTCCAGCAAATGTCCGACCAGTTCCGATTTATGGGTTTTAGGTAATGCAAATTCAAGATTTTGCAGGACGGTCATATTCGGGAACAATGCATAATCCTGGAAAACGAAACCGATATGCCGCTGCTGGGCGGGAATGTGAATGCTGTTGGCGGTGTCGAGCCATTGGTTGTTATTGAAAACAACACGGCCGGATGTAGGCGTCGCCAGCCCGGCGATTTGTCTTAGTAATGTAGTCTTTCCTGCCCCGGAAGGCCCTGTCAGCGCCAGAATGCTGTGTGCCGGGAACGTGAAATCCACTTCCATCGGTACAACCCCGTGTGCGGTGTGCAAAGTATGCCGGATATGAACTTCAAGCGGGTTGTCGGACACGGAGCAGGCGGTTGTTAATCGAGTAAACCAGCAGCAAAATAATGAAAGTGATCGCAAAAAGCACCATTGCATAAGCATTGGCAGCCGGGTAGTTGAGTGCTTCCACCTCGTTGTAGATGGCTACTGACGCCACTTTGGTCACGCCGGGGATATTGCCGCCGATCATCAGCACCACCCCGAACTCGCCGACGGTATGCGCGAATGTGAGGACGAATGCGGTGAGGAGCGCCGGTTTGCAATTAGGCAAGAGCACTTGCACGAATGTCTGCCATTCACTTTTGCCGAGCGTGTACGATGCCTCCCGCAGCGACGACGGCAGCGATTGCAGCCCCGCGCGGATCGGGTAAATCATAAACGGCAGACTGTACAAAATGGAAGCGATGATAAGCCCCGGAAACGAAAAAACCAGCCTCAGTCCCAGATATTCTTCAATCATCGCCCCAAACCAATGCGACGGACTGAATGCCAGCAGCAAGTAAAACCCGATCACCGAAGGCGGCAACACCAGCGGCATACCGATGAGCGCCTCCACCACGCCGCGCCCTTTGAACTTCCCGAAAACCAGCCAGTACGCGATCGGCAAGGCGATCACGAGGAGCAGTACCGAGGTAATGCCGGCGAGTTTGAAGGTGAGTAGGAGGGGTGCGGGGTCCAATTTTGAATGATTGAATGATTGAATGATTGAATGAGTGAATGAGTGAATGATTGAATAGCCATGAATAGTCATGTGTAGTCATGTATTGTTTGTGTTTCCATGAATAATCGTGAAAATTCCTGACCACTCCTGACTACACTTGACCGCACCTGACCTTTACTTGTATCCATACCGTTTGAAGATGGCTTTTGCTTTTTGAGAATAAAGGAACTGATAAAACTGCTCGCTCGACGCTTTCTTGGGAGAATCTTCGCTGTGTTTTAATAGAATAGCGGCTTGCTGAATGGGTTTGTACAGGCTTGAATCTACGATGACGTAATGCCCTTTGCCCTTCATTTCGGGGGATAAAACAATGGATAATGCATTGAAACCGGCTTCTGCCGAGCCGGTGGTGATGTATTGTGCGGTTTGAGCGATGCTTTCGCCGTAGACGAGCTTCTTTTCGGTTTGCGGGTAGAGTTTCAATGCATTCAGTGCTTGCACGGCAGCTTCGCCGTAGGGTGCCGTCTGCGGGTTGGGAACGGCTATTTTTTTGATCTTATCGGTAGCTAATGCTTCCAGTTTGAGGTCGGTTTCGGGAATGTCTTTGGACCAGAGTACCAGTGCGCCTGTCGCGTAAACCTGCGGTTTCTGATCCGAGCCGCCGTTTTTGAAGATTTCTTCGGGGTATTTGGTGTCGGCTGAAACGAATACGTCGAATGGTGCGCCTTCGCGGATCTGCGTGGTAAGTTTGCCGGACGATGCTACTACGATCTCGATCTTTTTGCCCGATTCCTTTTCGAATTCCTGCTGGATTTCCTTCATCACATATTGCACATTGGCCGCCGTAGCGATCACGATTTTTTCGGACGGTTTGGAGCAACCGGCCAGTAATGCAGCAAAAAGGAAGAGGATACGGAGTTTGTTCATGACGCAATTTAGGGAAAATGGGTTATAAATGGCGCCGCGGTATACAGGAGGCCCCGCCGGGGCCAAACGTCCCGTAGGTGTTACGGTGTTCTAGAAACAGGTTGTCCCTCAGGGACATTGTTTGAAGATGTAGTTTTTGCGCCGGAGGCGCACCCTGTTTATAGCAAATTCGACGCATACATGTCTTGTCCTGAAATAGGTTTACACCAACCAATTTCAAAATGGGTAAGATATTTTTCAAAAAGGACGGTAATTTGTTTACCGATGAGGAGCGGCACCAGATCATCAAGGAGTATCTTTCGACTGACTATTCAAAGCTTGAAATTTGGAAGAAATATACGAGCCAGAGCAAAGAACGCGGCCATCTGCTGCGCTGGATGCGAAAGTTGGGCTACGATTCAAAAACCAAAGTTTTAAAAGGTAATTCAGGGTTGAGGCCTAGGAGTATGGCAAAGGGAAAACAGGAAAAGAAAAAGGTTGTTTCCGATAGTACACCTTCCGAAACAATCCAGTTGGAGAAC
>NZ_FNAN01000034.1 GCF_900101885.1 Dyadobacter soli
TGGAGCTCAGTAACATTTTCACGACTACAAAAGAAAAAATATACGGACTGACCAGGCTGGCTAAGTGGCACGAAAAGGTCAGGCAATCCGGCTTCAAATCATTCAATACCGTTGCCCGCTCGATTGAGAATCACTACAAGACCATTGTTAACTATTTTGATAACAGAAGCACCAATGCATCCGCTGAATCTTTCAATGCGAAGATCAAAGCGTTCAGGGCGCAGTTCAGAGGAGTCAGGAATGTAGAATTCTTCCTTTACCGCCTTACCCAGTTATATGCTTAATCCAAGGTGCTCCACAACATTTGGTCTTGATCCTAACCTGCTTTGCTTACTAAATTAGGTTACCGAATGGACATGTTTGACAGAGGCGATTTTGACCAAGGTTTCTCAAACATCAATGTTTTTCTAACCTTAAACTGTGAGGATGATGAATTTCAAACAGAACCTGACTGTACTATTCTGGCTGTACAGACAAAAAGCGAAAGCAGACGGCAAAGCACCTATTTATGCCAGAATCACAATCGACGGTAAGTACACCGAAATCTCAACGGGCAAGAAAGTAAACCCGGCATCCTGGGACTTGGATGTCAAGCAGGTTATTGGCTCAGGACTTGAAGTAAAGCTGGCCAACCAGAAACTAGCTCAGTTGCAAACAGACGTCGAACGGATTTTCAACGGCCTTCAAACGCAGTTCTCTGAGGTGACTCCTGCGATGGTCAAGAATGTCTACTTGGGCAAACCTGCGGTCGAGCAGTCTAAGGTAGCCAAACCCGCAGCCAAGAACGAGCTAACCTTGCTGGAAGTCTTCGACGAGTTCATCGCAAAATTTGAGAAGCGGGTAGAACGGGAAAATGCCTCGTATGAGACCTTGAAGCACTGGCGCAGCACCAAAAAGAAGGTGGCCGGTTTCATCAAATATCACTTCGATCGCCAGGACATTCTTTTTTCATCTCTTGGTGACACCTTTGCGGACGACCTCTATGATTATTTGACGCTACATGTTGCCAAACCGTTGGCTGAGGTAACAGCCCGAAAAGAAGTGAAATGGGTGCGTCAGATTGTCAAAATTGGGGTTAAGAAAAAATATATTCCTTCCAATCCCATGGAAGGTTTTAAGTGTTCCGGCGGCGATGTGGAGGTCATCCCGCTAGAATTTTGGCAAGTCGAGAAAATTCAGCAAAAGCAGTTTAGCGTTGATAGGATTTCAGAGGTTAGGGATGCATTCATTTTTCAGTGCTTCACCGGCTTTGCTTATCAAGACATTTATGACCTCAGCCCCGAAAATGTCGTTCTGGTCGGGCCTAGAAAAGAACGCTGGCTTGTCAAGCACAGAGGTAAGACAGAGGTTGGTGAAATGGTACCAATTCTGCCGATTGTCGACCAACTGATATCCAAATACCAGGGCCATCCCTACTGCCTTGCCAATCGCAAGTTAATCCCGGTGAATAGCAACTACCGATACAACGTGTATTTGAAGGACATTGCCCAGCTTTGCGAAATACGCGATGTTAGTGGAGGAATCAGAAGGCTCGATACACACGATGCACGGCATTTCTTCGCAGACATGATGCTAAACAATGGCGTTCCATTGGAAGATGTCAGCAAAATGCTGGGCCATAAAAGCATCAGGACGACGATGCGTTACTGCCGAGTGAGAAAATCGAGGATTAGCGCGAATGTTGCCCTAGTGAGGAACAAATTGTTTACCAAGACCGGTAAGTTTCGACAAGCTTCTTAGGGATTATCACCCGGTGCGGTCGGATTCAATTCCGGCCGCACTTGCCGCAATGCGCGGGTCACAGTCGAACGTCCTATGCTTCGAATAAGTCCAACTTTATCTGCTGCTAAGTTCTACACGCCCGTGAACAACAATTCATTGATCTTGAATACCCGCTGAAAATCTACGGTTACGTAAATCGGACGACTATGGTCTGTTGCTCCAAAGCTTCCCCACGCATCATGAGCGATATCAATCAAGGCCGCAGCTGCATAAAGTCAGTTATGTCTATACGTTTACGTAGCTCTGATCGCAGTAGATGCAGTCCAGTATTTTACGATCAGCTCGATGAGGTCCTTGATTTCATGGTACTCAGACGGTTTAATAAAAAAGCCTTGGGCTGATTCGCAGTAAGCATCGATGAGATGCTGATGATTTACTGATGTCGTTAAATATAGGTAGGGTACACACTTCAAAGCTATATCTGCATTTTTTTTTAATTCAAGCCGCAGTTCTAAACCGGTGAGTCTTGGTAAATTTACATCCGAAAGAATTAGGAAAATTGGTTCCGAAGGGCCATTTAGGTAGCGTAGAGCGGTATGTCCATCCGGGAAATAAATCCTTTTATTGGGCAAATTGAGCTCTTTAAAAACTTCTTCTAAGACAAACTGGTCATCCGCATCGTCCTCGATGACAATAACCATGCCGCTTTTGTCCATGTGCTATGAGGGTTAGAAAATCTACACATCAAAAGAATCGTTCCTCACTGACTATTAATAAGAAACAAAAAATTTTCCAAAACCGCTTTATCGGTATAATCCAACCCTAGGTTGTGTTCACAGGTATTTTGTTTTTCATCCCAGAGTTCCTCTTTTCTTCATCGCAGCAGACGTATCACTGATCAAACCTCTGGGTGTTTATTAACCCGTTCTTTCACGATGGATGATATCCACCGTAATTCGAATAGAAAAAATAAAATCGTGTTGGTCGACGACAATGAAGATTTAGCGGCTATTCACCCCCTTCATTTAAAACTTCTGAGATTTGAAGTTGCTTTCTGCCATAATGGTAGAAAGTGTCTGTAACTGGTCGAATCCACTAACCCGGACATTGTCATCCTCGACATTGATATGTCCGGGATGGACGGCTATCAAGTCTGCGACCTTCTACAGGCACATTAGATCGGTCGTAACTTCCCTGTCGTGGCATATACGGCCAGGGACGAATACTCTTTAAACCAAGAAAACAAAGCTCATTGCTTTGACACTTACATGCAGAAGGGAATGAATCACACGAAAATGGTTGACATTATCAATAACGCAATTTATTCGAACTAGCGACGGCTGGACTACTATCTAGGCATTTTTTTCGGATTGTCCCCCTGTCTATTCGTTTCGTTGGCACGCTCCAAATCCGAACGTGATCGATAACAGCTCTCCACCATATGGAGCAAGGCTGAAATTTTCGCCATTCTGTCTGTTGCGAATTTATGGCTTGGGCCATACGTTTCAAATTCTACCGTAATAGCCTTACAATTGCATGTAAAGTGGCTAGTGAAAATTTAAGTCAGCTTGCAAATACATATTTTTTCTTTTGTTTAAGATAGTTACAGCCATTTAAGTTTCCTATCTTCCTGAATGGAAAACAAACATCTAGTAGGGTCGGTGGTCTCGTTGTTAACGGATCCCAGGAAGCGGTTGACGGTCAAAAGGTATTTGAAGCGTATTTACTATTGTGAAGAAATTGGCGACAGTGATAAAAAGATGTTGGCCTTTTTTGAAAGGGAGTTGATCCCTGTTCCATTGAACTGATCGATTGAATAAGACGGTGTTCAGTGAGCCCAAATGCGATGTGCTAGGGCTCGCTTTTTATTTCCTGCTGGCCGTCTGCCTATGACCTAGCCTTTCGAGCATCTTAATCTGTGGTTTGGTTTTTGCCTTAGAAGGCAACCCATTAAACCACTATCCATAATGAATATAGACGGAGAAATCATTATTATTGAAGATGACGAAGAAGATAGAAACGTGCTTGAATACGTATTTGAAAAGCTAGGCTATTCCAATAGAAGGGCCTATTTTGAGGACGGAGCGTCGGCATTAGCATATCTGGAAGCCCCATATCCCGAGCCTTTCCTGATATTATCTGACATCGATCTTCCATATATGGATGGTGCCGACCTTAACACCCAGCTAAGTACCGACACCGAAATAAGGCGAACAGGTATCCCATACCTTTACCTGACGAATGGGTCAACTCACAAGCATGTCATCGATGCGTATAGCAAATTGGCACAGGGCTTCTTCATTAAGCCCAATTCTCCAAAGGAGCTTATTTCGACACTAAAAGCCATTATCGATTATTGGCTGGTATGTGCTATCCCTTCTGAATCCCAGCGATCGGCGTGGTGATAGCTGTTAGGTATCCAATCCATGCCCATCTACTGGTCAACTATAAATTACCAGCGCGTGCGGAGGGATAGTTAGTCGGATCGCCTTGCCGTTTCTTACTTCAATATTTAATTCGGCCGGACTTAAATCGGATGCAAACAGGCATTTCATCGAGCTGTCTACCGGGTGCATTACATCATCGACAGTAACATATACACAAGCGTATTTTTCCTGGTCCAAATTCATAGCACACAGTATTTCATGGTCGCCTGAGATCCGCGACCACGCAATCACCTGTTTATCGCCGGTTTGCTCATCCGGATAGCTAAATGTGATTCCATTCCGTGATGTAGACCGGAGAAAAAAGGTGCCGGATATCAAAGCAGGATACCTCTGAACCAGGCTGTCAAGCCGCTCTATATGCGAAGACCGCAATTTTTCCAGACAGTGCTCGCGAGCTCCCAAAAAGTCGGGATTTAAATGGATGTCAAGCAGGTTTTGCATCACAAAAGTCAGGTTTAATAAAACGTCTGTTGAAGGTAGTCAATTTCGAGTAGAATAAAATATTATTCTAAATACTTCCAAAAACATTTTTATTGTCGAAATTTTATTTTACATTTGATAAATATTTTAAAATAAAGTTATGAATAGAGGAACGGTTAAGTTTTTTAATGATACCAAAGGTTTTGGTTTCATTGCTCCGGAAAATGGCGGAGATGACATTTTTGTACACACCACAGGTCTTAATGATGATATCCGTGAGAATGACAGTGTGTCTTACGAAGTTGAAGAAGGTAGAAAAGGCCTGAACGCAGTTAATGTAACCATTATCTAAGCGCTCAAATACATACAAAGCAATAAAATCCTCCCGGTGCGGAGGATTTTTTGTTTTAGCCCATATAGATGAAATCCACTATCCCGAAATACCCGAGATCGTTATGGCGAACAATAGCGCAGCTATTAACAGATCTGCCAGCCACCATTTTGAGTAAATCGCTGCTTTGCCTGACCTCACTCCTTTCTATTTTACTTTCCTTATTGCTTCGGTTTGTACTGCAATACCGGAAAACAGTGATCCGTAAAAATCTCACAAGTTCTTTCCCCACCAAATCGGCCGGGGAGATCCGCAAGCTGATGAGCGCATATTACCGGCACATGAGCGATCTGTTGCTCGAACCTTTTTTGTTTTATCTGGCGCCCGAAAGACTTAGAAAGCGCCTGGCGAGGTATATCAATCCGGAAGTTCTGGAATCGCTCCATGCCGACCAGCGACCGGTAATAGTCTTCGCGTCGCATTATGGAAACTGGGAATACCTGATTAATCTTCCGCAAGTGACAGACTATCCGGTCTACACAGCGTACTCGCCGATCAAAAATGGTTTGCTCGACAGGATGATGATCGGGTTGCGTTCGTTCCTGGGAGTCAAACTTATTCCCAAGAAGGGATTTTACCGGCAAGCGTTGTCGCTGTTGCGCCAAACGGCTATCCCTAATTTACTGGTGGTCATCGCCGATCAGCGGCCAGCGCCTGGCAGCGACAAATTTCATATTTCATTCCTGGACCAGGAGACTGCCGTTCAGACGGGAGGAGAACGGATGGCGGCTTCATCGCAGGCGGCAGTCGTGTACGTCGAATCTCAAAAAAGGTCTCGTTTCAGCTACGAGTTCACATTTCGGCTGATGGAGCATCCTGACCGGTCAACGCCCTTGAGCATTACAAAATCCTACTACCATTTTCTGGAAAGTAGCATCAGTCGCGCGCCATCTTACTGGCTATGGTCACATAACCGGTGGAAAATTCCGGCGGCTGGTGCTATCCATTCATCTTAAATATTGATCATGGCCGCACATCTCATTCGGAAAGACACCATTTTTCAACCTGATTCAAGCCGGGTCATTGCGCGATTTCTATACAATGGCGAGGATAGGAGTAAAGAACTGATATCGATTATTCTCGCTCTCGACACAGGCACCCAGATACGGCAGCTGAACAACGTTCTGAGAAAGTACGCGAAACGGCACCGGAATATCCTCAAAGTATTCGAACGGCATTTTCGAAAGCTAGAAGTCCTGCTCAAAGCCATGCAAATAGATCCGCAGGACCTGGAAACGAACCAGCGTTTGCTAATCGGTGCTTATTTTACGATGGAATACTCTATTGAGGCAGCCGCCTTTTTCAATCCGTCCATCGTAGCCGATCCCGACCAGTCCGACGTGGAACTGGGCGAAACGCGCGTGATCCTCAGCTTTCGGGCTACGGGGGAAGGGCATATATCGTCTATTGTGTTCCGTTCGGCACTCATTGACGAAAACAATGATATTGTCATCGAGACACCTGGCCGGTTACTCGACTCTCCCGAGCATGTGCGTAACCACATTTATAAGAAAAAGTCATTTCTGTCAAAATTGGGCGAAATGCAGGATTTGGATAATCTTGCTTACGCCACTTTGGAAGGGAAGCTGACGGAGACTTTTACTTACGAAGAGCTTAAACGGTATGTGGAAGAAACCAGCAGGATGGCCGGAATGGATATCGCCGGCGCGGTGTTTCTCCGCGAGGTAATGTGGCTGGCCTCCTCGCACTACGAAATGGATTTCTCCCTGGATACCGACATTTCGGAACGTGTGATCTTTCCCATCGCCGATACTGAAAAAAGAGGTATCGAAGATGCAAGGTTCGTTTGTTTTACCGATGACAAGCAAGAGCGCACCTACTATGCTACCTACACCGCATACGATGGCGTCAATATTCTGCCCAAGCTATTGAAAACCAGGGATTTTTATCATTTCAAAGTACTGCCGCTTCACGGAGAGATTGCTCAGAACAAGGGAATGGCACTTTTTCCACGCAAGATCAACGGTAAATACGCGATGCTTTGCCGTATCGACGGCGTGAACAATTACATTGCCTATTCGGAAAATATCAGCGTTTGGCGGAAAGCTGTTTTGATCCAGACACCCAAATTTCCTTGGGAATTCGTCCAAATTGGAAATTGTGGCTCGCCGGTAGAAACCCGGGCCGGATGGCTGGTATTGACCCACGGAGTCGGCCCGATGCGCGAGTACGTGCTAGGTGCCTCCCTGTTTGAACTGGAAAATCCTGAAAATGAAATAGGACGCCTGAATAACCCCCTGCTGATCCCTAATGCAAGCGAGCGCGACGGTTATGTACCGAATGTAGTGTATTCCTGCGGCGCGTTTGTGCACAATCAGAGTCTGATTATTCCATATGCCACTTCCGACTACGCTTCTACCTATGCCGTGGTCAATCTGGAAGAATTGTTGGAAGACCTTCTCAGTGACAAATGTTAACGACAAAGAATTTCTTCATACACTTTCATGTAATTGTCAACCATCTTTTCTTTCGAAAACATCGCTTTCGCCCATTGGCGGCATTCCTGCCTATCGAGCCGTGCCACATTTGTCACAGCCTGAACAGCTTCACCGATTGTATGGACCAGGAACCCGGTTTTGCCGTCGACGATCAGCTCGCACATCGAGCCACGGTTGAAGGCGATTACCGGCGTGCCGCAAAACATCGATTCGGCGACACTTAAACCGAAGGGTTCGTTGAACTGAATCGGATGAAGTAGCGCGAGCGCTTTTCCCAGCAATGTTTTGCGCTCGGATGGCCCGACGTTTCCAATGTAAAAGACCGATCTTTCGTCAATGCAGGGCTTAATCTTTTGTTCAAAATAGGCATCGTCCTGAATCAGCCCCGCGATCAACAGTACCTTCCCGGACTCCCGGGCTATCTGAATCGCTTCCAGCGTTCCCTTCTCTGGATGGATACGCCCGAAAAACAGCAGATAGTCTTGCGGGGTTTTCTCGAAAGGGAAATCCTTGCCGTCTACACCGTTATATACTGTTGCAATGTAGTCCAATTCATCGCTACGATCGGCATTGCTGATAGATGCGTAAAAGCATGATCCGTTATACTTCCGGTAGACGTCCCGGATTTTCGGGGATGAGAATCCATGGATCGTCGTCAGCATCGGGGCGCGGATCAATTTGGAGTAGGTTAATGGGAGAAAATCGAAATGATTGTGTATCAGATCAAACCGCGAAGCATTTTCCATTAGATGGCTGATGTGCAAACATTCGGCCACCTTTGGGTCTATGTTTCTGTCTTCCGCATAGGGAGCATGTGAAGTGCCTTCCAGTTTTGCCGTGGTCACCGAATCGGTTGTGGCAAAAAGCGTTACATCTACGCCCTTCTCCACGAGCCCCTCCGTCAGATAGGAAGCCACTTGCTCCCACGGCCCATATTGCCGGGGTGGCGTACGCCATGCGATCGACGATAGGATGGCCACTCTCATACCAATTCGGCTTCCATTTTGGTGACCTCCTCAAATGCTTCGAGCACGCTCAAATGGGAGATCAGGTAGGCCAATGTGCTTTCTGCGCCTTGGTTTCGGTTCACGCCCGTGCTTTCCAGCCCGTCGCAGCAACCTTTTGTTTCAAAATCGTAAAGGCTTACCCTAAGGTCGTTTTCACCCAAAAACCACATAAAACAGGTATATAGCTTCTGAATGTAAGACTGATCATTAGTAAGCCGGAAAGCTTGATGGAACATTAATACCATGGCAAGCGCATCCAGCGGTTGCTGGGCAAACATCGACTGCTCGCGGTCTCTGCCGTACCAGTTCTCGTTGCCGACAACCGACAAATAGCCGTTCCGAAGCGTCACATCCGAAAGAAAATTCATACTTTCAATCGCTACCTCAGAAACTCGGGCATCATGCAAAAACTCGGCTGAATGAAGGAGCGCCAAAGGCAGAAATGCATTGTCATAGGCCAGTAGCGATTCAAACCATTGCCAATCATTGCTGCGGTGGATGTCATATTCCGTAAGAAGCCTGCCGGTCAGGATCTCCAGTATTTTGAGCATGCCTTCGTCCGTCGGACTACTTTTCAGGTAATGGCATATCCCGACGATGGTGTTAGCAATGCTTCGGATAGATCTGAGACTTGTAAAATTCGGCACAGCGTCAAAGAAAATCTCCCGGCCGGTTTGGTAATAAGCGTCATTAGGCGCATTACCGAGCAGATAGCCCAACGACCAGATGGTACGTCCAAAAGAATCCTCTGACCCCACTTCATCCAGAAAGTTTCGATTGAAGCTCAGGAAGTTCCGGAACATGCCGTCCTGGGTCTGCATATAATTGATGTAGCTCAGATAGGTGGGCGACAATTTCAAGGCGAGCGGATGCTTGTTTCTTTTGTAGGTCATCAACACCATCAATAAGGCCCTCGCATTATCATCCAGGCAATATCCTTCTTTCAGGTTGGGGATTCCGTATTTGGCGTGTTGGATAATGCCGGTGTCGTCGGTGAGGCGCTGCACATGATCGAGCAGGAACGGCGGAAGCGTAAGCGGGTCCAGAATCATCGGATTGCCCGATTCAATTTCCAGTCCGATTTTCGTTATTGACCCTGCCAATTCCAGATATTTTTCCCCGATTTTCGGCCAGGTGATTTCGCGGCCATAATCAAACGCATTCTTCCGGAGTTGCTGCATCTGCTCGGGATGGTCCAAGAGCTCAAGGAGTATCTCGGTAAGTGCCGACGAGTCGTGGAAATTGAACAGACGGCCCCTGCCATCGGCGAGCAGTTCTGCCGCATGCCAATAGGGTGTAGAGATCACCGCATTACCGGCGCCGATGGCGTAGGAAAGCGTTCCGCTGGTGATCTGGGCCTCGCTGGTATAAGGGGTGATGTAGATATCGGAGGCCGAGAGGTATTTGAAAAGCTCGGACTGACTTATGAACTCGTTCAGAAACACGACATGCTTTTCAATGCCCAGCTGTTTGACCAGGCCTGCAAGGAAGACACGGTATTCTTCCCCGGCATGCCTGACTACGTTGGGATGTGTTTTTCCCAGCACAATGTAGACAAGCTGCGGATACTTCTTCACAACCTCAGGCAAGGCCTTCAGAACAGTCTCAATCCCTTTATTGCGCCCGATAAACCCGAAGGTCAATAGGACCTCTTTGGAGGAAAGTCTGAATTCTTTCTTAGCCAGAAGCTGGCCAAAATGTATGTCCGGCACGCCATGTGCAATGAGCGCGATCTTCTCTTTGGGCACCCTGTACACATCCGATAGCATATCGACCGCGGTCTGGCTCATGACCACCACCGACTGCGCAATTTTACATATCTCGGTCATAACAGCCTTCTGATTGTAGGAAGGTGTTTTCAGGACGGTATGCAGCGTAACGATCAACGGAATTTTGAGCCGATACAATAGCGGCAGGATGTAGATGCCGTTCTGCCCACCGAATATCCCGAATTCGTGTTCGAGGATGCATAAATCGGCCCCGCTCAGGTTAATGATATTGGCCGCTTCCAGGTAATCAGTCTGCTCTTCCTGCCGGATAGTGAGCTTTACCTCTTTGGGATAATCATAATGCAGGCCATTGTCGTCAATCGCGATCACAAAGCCTTGCGAGCCACCAGCTAGGGCTTCCTCTCCGACGGTAGAATGATATAAATTTTGGGTGAAGGTGCCAATCCCGCACTCCCTTGGCGGGTAGGTTCCTATAAAGGCAATTTTCATTTTCGGCCGTTTGTTGATTTGTTGTAAGATAACCTTATTAAACGGCATTACCCGGGAATATTTCAGCTGACACCTAATACTTCACAGGATTTCCACGAATAAACAAAACATGTTGAATATCAAGCAAAAGGATCTACCTTACAACAAAACTAAAAACCATGTCAAAAGAAAAAAATCAGCAGAAAAGTGACAAGAAGACGCCCGCAAAAAACCTGAAAGAAAAGCGCGCGGACAAGAAGGAGAAGCGGGACAATAAGTCGAAAGGATACTAGATGACGCGCGTTTCAATCAAGCATAAGATAGACTACAGCTACAGTCACAAAGTACTTCTGTCCCCACACAGATTCCGCCTGGCGCCGCAGCGCTATACCCAGGCGATCATCGACGGATACAGTTTTGTTCTGCGGCCCGCCAATCGCCTATACTGGCAACATGATGTTTACGGCAATAAAATGGCACGGGCCGATTTCGATGCGAAAACAGATTTTATGTCGGTGGAGGTTACTCTGGAAATCGAGCTGACCAGTTTGAACCCCTTCGATGTACTGGTCGACGATGAATCGCAGTACTTCCCATTTTTGTATCCTTCGATCGTTAAAAATGCTTTGCTGCCATATTTACAAATCGTAGACAGGAGTTCTGCCCTCACTGCGTTCGTTGGCTGCACCGAAAAGTTTCATGGTGAAACCCTCTCATTCTTGGTGAAACTCAATCAACATGTTAGTAACCATATCCGGTACGTTCATAGATTAGAACCGGGTGTGCAATAGCAGTACAGTATCGCTCATCAAGACCGCTGACTTTCCATCTACCGTCTTTTTGATGGAAACCCAGCCGCCAAAGCCGAAAGAAACGGGAACGTTCTCTGATTTGATCGCGATTTTCAGGTCACTTCTCGGGAGTGCGATCGTATGAACAGCCTGGCCTTCATTGTAAGTGCCTTTTTTGCCAATTGCGCTTTCTATCGCCGCTATCTCTTCGGCCGAAAGGGGCGGTGTTTTTACCGGTGCGCTGCTAGCAGTGGTATAGTAAAGCCCAGTTAACCCTGCTGTGGCCGCCATCGATGTTGCACCGAGCCATGTTCTTCTCGAAATCAGTGTTTCGTTTTCCATTTTTGAAATAATGTGGTTGACAATGCAATACTATCAAACCCATTACCTAAAAAATAGAATAAAAATAACTCGTTTGTACGGAGTTTACTTTTTGGCCATAGATTTCCTAAAAGCCGCCGGATTTTGCCCGGTGCATCCCGCATGGGTAAAAAGTGGCTTCGGAAATGCCAGGCTGCCGCAAATCTCCCTGATCGGAATGGCCGCTTCATGCTGTTTGAGGATCGAAAGGATGGCACGGGCCAACCCGCTGCGCCTCTGTGAATCTTGTCTTAGCGGTCCAGATCTGATATACCTACAATCAATTCATAAATTGAACGAAGCCCTGAATTCCAAAGGAGATTGTGAGGTTTTTGTTTTGAAAAGCTTACTGAATGACTGCGAATGTTCAAAGCCAAGTTCGTAAGCAATCTCGCTGATTGAAAGACTGGTAGTCGACAGCTTCTCCTTCGCTTTATCAATCAGCTTTTCATGAATGTGCTGCTGGGTGGATTGGCCTGTTAGTTGTTTTAACAGGCTGCCCAGATATTTAACAGATATATTTAGCTCACTGGCCACATACTGGACGGTTGGCAGCCCCTCTGACAGCAAATCTTCATTGTTAAAGTAATCAGCCAGAACCTCTTCCACACGATTTAAAATTTTGCTATTCGTTATCTTCCGGGTGATGAACTGGCGTTCGTAAAACCGCTGGGCGTAGGTGAATAATACTTCCAGCTGTGCCACGATTACGTCCTGACTAAACTTGTCAATATTGGAACTGTACTCGTTTCTGATGTTATCAACAATGGAATTGATGACGGATTCTTCCTTGTCAGAAAGGAACAATGCTTCATTTGTTGAATATCCAAAGTATTCGTACTGCTTGATCTTTTTTGCGAGCGATGTATTCCATAGAAAGTCGGGATGGATAAACAACATCCACCCACGCAGGTTATGCGGCATACCATTGTCTTCGCCCCGCAGTATTTGACCCGGAGCCAGAAAAGCCATCACACCTTCGTCAAAATCATATTTCTGCTGCCCGTAGAAAAGTTTATCGCAGCCGCGTTTCATCGAGACTACATAAAAATCAAATATGACCGAAGTAATGTCCGTATTATTGGCTAGACCTTCCAGATTTAAAATACTGATCAGCGGGTGATGCGGTTTTGCAATTCCCGCAATACGGTGCAGCTCCGAAATGGACCGTAATCTGTATGGTTCGGAATTTTTCATCAAGGCATTATTAGATTTTTAAAGCTTATTTAATGTTGAGCCAAAGTTCTTCCACGTTAAAACTGATCAGCGACACTTTGGTTTTAGCGGGCATTTCAACGGCTGTGGCGCTTCCGTCTCTGACAATCCGGGTGTGTTTGATCAATTCCTCAAGACTTTTCTTGTCTTCTTCTGTCCATTTACCCTCGCCAAAATCTAACACTTTTTTCTCCTCTATCCGCAACCCGTTTATTGAGTCTTTGAAGACAACAGGGTGTGCACTTTGATAGGAGCTGTCGACCAGTAAGCTGAGCGGGCTGTCTGTTTTATTACTGATGTATACCGTTTTGGGAGGATTGCAGGATAACAGCATTATCCAGACAATCAAGATAGGACTTATAAGTTTCATGGTGTTCTTTTTGTTAAAATTCAACTTTGGCTAACGCTTTTGATATCTCCCATAATTTTAAAGAATCATCTGCATCCTCTGCTTGTACTGGTATTTTCGAGACAGCTGGGAATCCCCGGGTCTCCATCAATCTGGCAGGTCCATAATATGCGCCTCCCCGGGCATCCGGAGATGTAGCCGCATACAATGTTGGCAATGCTCCCTGTGCGGATGGCTGGAACAAAAATGGAAGAAACGTCCGCGCCATTCCTGCGGCACTCCAGCGCCCAGCGCCTGTAATCAGCAAATTTGTTCGGGAAACACCCGGATGCGCGGCGATGCTTGTAACACCCCAACCATGCTTTTCGCTTTTCCGTTGAAGCTCTAAGGCAAACATTAGGTTCGCCAATTTGGACTGACTGTATGCTTTCCCGGGCACATACGCAGATTTCGATTGAAGGTCGTCAAAATTGATTTTTCCCTCCCGATTTGCTATACTCGAAACGGTCACTACGCGCGCTTCCGGCGATTTGCGTAGTAATGGCAGAAGTTGCGCGGTCAATGCAAAGTGACCAATGTGATTTGTGCCGAATTGTAACTCAAAGCCATCGGCAGTTTCAAGCCGTTTTGGCGGCGTCATAACGCCGGCATTGTTGATAAGAAGATCAATCGCTTGCCCTTTTGAAATCATTCTCGACGCAAATGATTTGATGGATGAAAGATCCGCCAGGTCTATTTGCTCGAAGCTCACTTTGGCGTGGGGATTAACCTCTTTAATCCTGGCGGTAGATTCCGCGCCTTTCTTAGGATTGCGTCCCATTAATGTGACATTCCATCCTGCTGACGAAAGTGCCAGTGCGTCTTCATATCCGATGCCTTCCGTGCTGCCTGTAATGATAGCTAAACCACTATTAGTTTGTGGAATGTCAGCTGTCGTCCAATTTTTCATTTGCGTCTGTTTCTAACGTTTTTTGTTAATACAAAAGTGGGTAACATTAAAAAAACAGATGTAGCCAAAAGTCGTATTGTTGTAGTGGAAAGTCATGTATGAGAAAAAGCCACATTCTCGGGACAGTGATTGACATCATGGGGAATCCGTAGGCTACCAGTGTTTTGACAAGCACGGGCACGAACATAATAATATAACATTCACGAACTCGTGCAATCCGTTAGATTTACAGGCTCGATTGTTGTAGTAGATGTTTTTGTTGCAGCAGACCCAAAAGTTGCCCCTGAACAATATTCTGGCTCATACTGCCAGATATTTCCCCGTTTTACTTGCCGGTTCAACGGCAACAACTGCCGCGGTACCGCAAGCAACGATTTTACCACCCTCATTCCCCGCACCCGGTCCGACATCGATCACCCAATCGCTGTTCGCGACAACGTGCATGTCGTGTTCGATGATAATGACGGTATTTCCCTGATCGACCAGTTTATTGAGCTGGACAAGTAAATTGTCTACATCGGACGGATGCAAGCCGGTTGTAGGCTCATCCAAAATGTATAACGTATTGCCATGCTGGGCCCGTTGCAACTCGGTAGCCAGCTTGATCCGCTGCGCCTCGCCGCCCGAAAGCTCGGTAGCCGGTTGCCCAAGACGCAAATATCCCAGCCCAACCTGCCGGACCACATCCAGTGCACGGCTGATTGGTGGTTCAGACTCAAAAAACTCAAATGCCTCATCCACAGTCAGGGCAAGTACGTCGGCAATGTTTTTGTCTTGATAGGTGACTTCCAGCGTTTTTTCATTGTAGCGGCTTCCCTGACAAACCGGGCAGGGCGTGTACACACTGGGAAGAAATAGAAGTTCGACCATCACAAAGCCTTCGCCCTCACAGTTTTGGCAGCGCCCTTTTGCCACATTAAAGGAAAAGCGGCCTGCGTCGTATTTTCGGCTCTTTGCCATTTTGGTACTGGCAAATAATTTCCGGACATGATCGAAAAGGCCCGTGTAGGTCGCCAGGTTTGACCGGGGTGTACGTCCGATGGGTTTCTGGTCTACCGGTATCAGTCTGCGGATTTGACTTATTCCTTCCTGGATATAACCGGTCGTCGTTTGTGGGGCTTCTCTTTGAAGAAGATCTTCTTCCTGACCCTCTGTATCCGGTATTCGCTGTCCTAATTTCTCCAAAACAAGCTCCACAAGGGCCTGACTTACCAGACTGCTTTTCCCGGAGCCTGATATGCCGGTGACGCTGGTCAACACACCTAATGGAAAGTCGGCATCCACATGCTTCAGATTATTCTGGCTTACGTCCCTGAGCCGCAGCCATCCTTTCGCCTCTCTTGCAGGTTTTTGGCTTTGATCTGCATTAAATAAATAGCGCCTTGTCACGGACCTGTCCACTTTTTCCAATCCCTGCAATGGACCACTATAAAGGATTTCTCCGCCCTTTTCACCCGCGCCCGGCCCTACATCGACAACCCAGTCGGCATGGCGGATGATTTCGATCTCATGTTCGACGACAAAAAGCGAATTGCCGGCTGCTTTCAACCGGTCCAGCGCCCGGAGCAATGACTGTGTGTCGGCAGGATGAAGACCGGCGGATGGCTCATCGAGTACATATACTACGCCAAAAAGATTGGAATGTATCTGCGTCCCCAGCCGCAGGCGCTGCAATTCTCCCGGCGAAAGTGTGGGGGTGCTTCTTTCAAGTGTCAGATACCCAAGTCCCAGATCGATCAATACATCCAGGCGGGACAAAAGGTCATGACCAATACGTTGAAGCACCAATGCCTTTTCAGGATGCTCCTTGTCTAAGCGATCATTTTTTGAGTTAAGAGATCGAGATATGATTTCGTATAAACGCTGGATATTCAGCTGATAGAATTCCGCGATATCCATCCCGGCAAATTTCACGGACAATGGCTCAGGACGCAGGCGCTTTCCGCGGCAGATTGGACACTGCGCGCGCAACATGAATTTGGCCACGCGCTTTTTCATCGCCTGGCTCGGTGAATTGGCAAATGTCTGCATCACATACCGTTTCGCGCCGGTAAAGGTGCCCATATAGCTGGGTTCCATTTTTCGCGCCAGGGCCCGCTGAACTTGTTCCGCATTAAGCCCGGAATAAACAGGAACAACGGGCTGCTCTTCCGTAAACAATATCCAGTCCCTGTCTTTCTGAGGCAGATCGCGCCAGGGCACGTCCACGTCGTAACCAAGCGTCATCAGTATTTCCCGCAAATTCTGCCCCTGCCAGGCTGTGGGCCATGCAGCGATGGCTTTTTCCCGGATCGAAAGCGTGTCATCGGGAACCATTGAATGCTCGGTCACTTCATAAACAACCCCCAGGCCGTGGCATTCCGGACAGGCGCCTTCCGGCGTGTTGGGTGAAAACGATTCCGCATATACAATGGACTGACCCGGAGGATAATCTCCCGCCCTCGAATACAGCATCCTGATCAAATTGGAAATCGTGGTGACGCTGCCTACCGAGGAACGTGTGCTGGTTGCTCCCCGCAGCTGCTGCAAAGCGACAGCCGGAGGAAGGCCATCTATGCTGTCGACCTGCGGAATGGACATCTGATTAAAAAGCCGCCTCGCATACGGAGAAACCGATTCCAGGTAACGACGCTGCGCTTCGGCATACAATGTCCCGAACGCAAGTGATGATTTACCAGAACCCGAGACGCCGGTAAAAACGACCAGCGCACCTCTAGGAATTTCCAGATCCACATTTTTCAGGTTATGCTCTTTGGCACCTTGTACTTTGACAAAACCGGAGACAGGAAGAGATTCTAGTTCTTTTGGCATGGGATCTGGGATAAAAATCAGCGTAAAAATGTATGGTCACCACGCATTAAAAAAAGAGGGCCTGCAATGAGCAGACCCTCTCGTTTTTTAAGCTATCTCAATCAGCCTCGGGGCTTTTTGTTTGGCTTGCTCCTGTTTGGGAATCGTCAGGTGGAGTAAGCCGTTTTCATATTTTGCCGCAATGTGCTCAACATCGACCACGTCCTTGGGAAGAACGAAACTTCTTTGGAAAGACTGGTAGCTAAATTCCCTGCGGCTGTATCCGTCCTGATCGGACTCTTGCCGCTGCTCTTTCTGAGAACTGATCGTAAGCATGTTCCCGTCCAGCTCTACCTTGAAGTCGCTTTTGGTCATCCCGGGCGCAGCCATTTCGACCTCGAAGTTGTCGCCGGTCTCACGGATGTTTACCGAAGGCACCGTTGTGCTGGTAGCTGAGTAATTATTGTTGCCCCAGTTAAAAAGTTCGCGGCCAAAGAAATCGTCGAACAGCGCTGGGAATGTTTGGGGCAGTAGCCCGTTCCTTTTGATGAGTGACATAATCAACCTCCTTTTTAAAAGTTAAACAATGAAATAAATGAACTTGTGGCCAGTCGCTAGCGTCTGACCGATTGCGCTTATTTCAAACGGCATACCAACCTGGATTTCCCTGAAATTTTTTCAGGGTTATGACATTTTTTTCTGACAGATTTACACTGCAGAAAACTGACAAGTTGTTTACAGTCCACCGATAATTCAAGGGAAGGTATCTCGATGAATACCGGGGTACCCTTTAAACCTTTACTTCGCGTTCACTGCCCATTCAGCCATGTTGCAAGCTCTTCTGGGGATCGAAAACCACACGCATGCAATTGTCTTCTTTTAACGTGAACATGTCATACCCCTGCTGCCCCTGGTGCAAGCCCATTTTATGAGTTACCAGAAACGAAGGATCGACATCACCGTTTTGAACGTGATCCAACAACCTGGGAATGTATTTCGGCCCGTGCATTTGTCCCATCTTGAAAGTCAGCGCCTTATTCATCGCCGCGCCCATCGGTATCTTGTCTGCGAAGCCGCTGTAAACACCTACAATGGAAACGGTACCGCCTTTGCGGCAGGCCATGATGGCATCCCGCAACACAAGCGGCCGGTCATTTTCCATTCTTGCCCATTGTTTTGCCTTGTCGTAGGCATAGCCAATGCCGGTACCTGACGATTCCATACCCACCGCATCAATGCAGCAGTCGGGGCCGCGGCCTCCGGTCAGGTCTTTCAAAGCTTCCAAAACCTCTACTTCCGTGAAATTGAGCGTTTCGGCTTTGCTCTTTTCTTTCGCTACCCGCAGCCGATAGGCCTCCCGATCAATCGCGATCACCCTTTCGGCACCTAGTAGCCAGGCACTTTGCATGGCCATTTGTCCTACGCCGCCCGCTCCCCATACGGCCACCACGCTTCCCGGTTTGATGTTCGCCATATCGGCCGCCATGTAGCCGGTCGGAAACGCGTCGGAACAGAAGATAACCGAATCATCCTGCAAACCTTCCGGCACTTTGAAAGCGCCATTATCTGCGAACGGAACGCGGATGTATTGCGCGTGACTGCCCGCGTACCCGCCGAAAGCATGGGTGTACCCGTAGATGCCGGCCAGCGTATCCCCGAACATTTTTTCAGGCAGGTAGGCATTGGGATTTGTATTGTCACAAAGCGAATAAGACTGCTGGTTGCAATAATGACACTCCCCGCAGGCAATCACCGAAGCCACCACCACCCGGTCGCCTTTGACAAACTTTTTAACATCCCTGCCGGTTTCCACGACCCCGCCCATAAACTCGTGGCCCAGCACATCGCCGGCTTTCACGGTCGGTATAAA
This sequence comes from Dyadobacter soli, assembly GCF_900101885.1. Taxonomy (GTDB): domain Bacteria; phylum Bacteroidota; class Bacteroidia; order Cytophagales; family Spirosomataceae; genus Dyadobacter; species Dyadobacter soli. The sequence continues at coordinate 18,969 of NZ_FNAN01000034.1, forward strand.
TCCATTGATAATGTGCAGGTCGGAGCCACATACCGATGACAGTGTTACGCGTACGATCATATCTTTGGGGCTGATGATTTCCGGATCGGGCACGTTTTCCACGCGCAGGTCCTTGACGCTGTTATAACAAAGGGCTTTCATATGCTTGCTCGATTTTGTCGTGAGTAGTATCTCCAAATGCCAGCTTTTTGCCCGAAGGTTGTGCTTCGCTAACAGGAATTTCACCAATCTCCATGAGCCGTTTAAAGCGGCGCAAGTCTTCCTTCAACATTTGTTTGAAAGCGGGATTGAAGAGCTTCGCAACCGTAGAGCCAATGGCGCCCGCCGGCGGCAGATATTTGATGATCACGTAAATCTCCGTCCCCTGATCCCCAGGCGCGTCTTTGAACAAAACTTCTCCCGAGTTGTCCACGGCAGCATTAAGAACCGATCGCCAGCTGAGCTTTTCATTTTCAACTTCTTCCACGATCTCCGCATCCCAGGAAATTTTCCCGACACCACCCGGCACCGGCGCGACCCAATGCGACCTTCTTTCGTCCGTCTGGCTTACCGATTCCAAATGCTGCATGAATGTGGGCAGATTTTCAAGCTTGCGCCAGTACTGATACACCTCCGTTCTCGGCTTGTTGATGGTGAGGCTTTTGGTAATCTCTGCTGTCTCGACGGACTTTTTCGCGGGCCCTCTTTGCACGAGATTGTTCACAGGACAATAACCCGAAGCGCCCCTTTCGAACAAGGCCGCACCCGCGGCACCTGCCAGCAAGCCGGGCATCGAAAATTTCCGTAACCCGAAATACATCAATGCAAGTCCCGCCGCGGCGGATACGATCCGCTCAGTGGAGCCGACATTCATGTAAGACGAACCCGTCGGAAGCGGCTTGATCACGCCGCGATCGATGAATTCAGATGATCTGATTTTGATTGTTGCCATCGCTTTTTAATTAATTAAGTGGAAAGGCATTCATTAATTAGGGACGGCCGGTAGGAAAACAATGTTCCTGACTGATATGGGATTGGAATGCAACCCAAGTATTACATAAGTAACTGACATAAAACATGTTATGTTATAATAAGCGCTGCTACAAGTGAATTGAATTCCCCATTCCGTGGTCAAAAAGGGAGTAATCGATGCTGGCATTCTCTCTGCTGCTGCCAAGAAATACCTACATTTGCCAGATATTATGAGCAATGATGCAATTGTGAACGCACATATAGAAGAAATCAAGAAAAGCATAGAACCACTGCGGAGACAGGTGGTTAGCCATAAAGTTTATCAGTCGATCAGTTCACTGGATGACCTGCGTATATTCATGAAATATCACATATACGCTGTTTGGGATTTTATGTCGCTCCTTAAAAGTCTGCAAAATTCACTCACATGTACTACTGTCCCGTGGGTGCCAAAGGGCGAAGGGAAGACAAGGTATCTTATCAATGAGATCGTTGCAGGGGAAGAATCGGATGTTGATATGGATGGCAATCACACCAGCCATTTCGAGCTTTATCTTTCGGCCATGGAACAATGTGGGGCCGAGACGGACTCAATTGAGACCTTCTTAGCCGGACTGAATAGAACCCATGATCTGGAGGCTGCCTTTCAGGCGGCTAACACCCCGGAAAAAGCCCGCGAATTTGTGAGATACACTTTTGAAACGATCGGCCAAAAGCAGGAGCATGTATTGGCCGCAGTCTTTACTTTCGGCAGAGAAGACCTGATTCCGGACATGTTCCACCAGATGGTCAGCGACTTATACATAAATTCTCCTGAAAGTATTTCCATCTTCAAATATTACCTCGAACGGCACATTGAAGTGGATGGCGGACATCATGGTCAACTTGCGTTGGAAATGACATCAGCGCTGTGCGGTGAAAACGAATCCCATTGGAAGCAGACTCAGGAACACATCGCTACTGCGCTACAAATGCGAATCGCACTTTGGGATGGCGCCTATGAAGAAATTCTGGCGCACGCCGCAACGCTGCCAGAATCACAGAAACTGTGCTTGGATAATTAATCGAGCGGTCCGATCAACTCAACAAAAGTGTCGTCCGGATCCTGTACAAGCAGAAAATGTGCGTCCTTGTTCAATGGGGTTGGCGAGCTGCCCAGAAATGCAACTTTCCGCTCTTTCAGTCTTTCAATGATACCTTTTAATGACTTGACCTGAATTGTGATGTACTGTACGCCCGTATCATCTTGTATAAACTTAGGTTTGGCATGTGCTGCTTTCCTGCCAAAGCTCATAAGCTTCCAGTCACTCGCCTGCGGGCTATTTTCCAATTTCAGGATTTGGACCTGCACAGAATCCCCGCCAGTCAAACCGCCCCTCTTTCCAAACTCTCCGCCAATCGTGAACTTTCCGGTTTTAACCATTCCGATCCCGTTGACATAGAAATCCAGCGCGCGTTCCATGTCTGAAACCACCACGCCCATACCGATTTGCGGACTTCTGAAATTTGATTGAGAAAAAGCCATACTGCTTAACAGCACGCCGCACCCGATTGTGAAAACTTTGATTAAATTAACTTTCATTTGATTTGGAAATTGTAATTGGATATGTTTGACAGGTATAATGCGAGAAAGCGTGAACTATACTCGGATCGGGAGATTTTTATTAATCTTAACTATTCTTGGTGTTCGGTACCTGGATACCTGTAAGGTAAAGTAATCTCATGAGGCGCCACATATGCCATAATCAGTGCAAAGCTACCAGATAGAGGTATTTTTGGGGCGGCATAGTCAAATTCGATAATCTCCATTGACCATATGCCTATCCCAAAATCTAAATTAAGTTCATTTGCCCAGCCCAGTTTTCATAAATCAAGCTTTATATTGTAGTTACCTGGAATGGCCATTGTTAGATTGAATTTAATTAGCCCACTTAGGAAATAGATTAAATCAATTAGCTTTGTGCGAAATAGTTTTGTTGTTGTGCACAGGATCATCATTCAAATCCTAGTAAAGCCCTATCTCGTTGCGATACTCCTACACGCGAGCGCATCCGGTCTCTTTGCACAGAAGTCTGACACGATACGTCGCGAGTTAACCGTGGATTTTGAAATAAGGCCACGGGCTGAATACCGTGACAACTTCAAATGGACCAGTTCGGACACGCTTATGCCCCAGGTTTACACGACCCAGCGGAATAGACTGAGTATTAATTTTCAATCCGACAAGCTCAGATTACACGCGTCGCCGCAGGAGATTCACGTGTGGGGAGAAATGGGAAAACTCTCACGCGTTGGAAACCTTAATTTCTTTGAGCTTTTTGTTGAACCGAAAATTACCAAAAACCTGTCCGTAAGGATCGGTAGGCAAGCGCTTTCCCTTGATAACGGCAGGATATTTTCCGCAGCTCCATGGGGTCAGCAAAGTCGCACTCATGAAGGGGTTAGGTTTCTTTACAAGAAGAATTTTGAAACGGATCTGACTATCGCGTTCACCAGGCCCTATGCGAAACACTTCGATCTGGCATACTCTCCCGTAGGGTCGCATACTTACAAATATCTGCTTGTACATCACCTTAAATACAAATTCTCTAACCAGGTTTCTCTGACTATCATCAATGCGATGGATGTATTCCACAGAACATCGGGGGATAAACAATACTATAAGCGGATTACGAACGGTGGGCGACTGGAATATGACAAAGAATGGTTTTATGCGACCGTTAATGCCTATTACCAGTATGGCGAAAATGCAGCTTCGAAACCGATCCGCGCTTATTACGTCCAACCTGAGATTAGTGCTAACACTGGTCGAACGCTAATCAGGCTGGGTGCCGAAGTAATGAGTGGGAACAGAAGCACTGTCGGCAATGAGGCATCTGCTTCATTCGTGCCGCTTTATGGTGTGGCTTGGAAATTTATGGGCAATATGAATTTGTTCACCAGGTTTCCAGCCGATGTTAATGAGAAAGGTCTTGTCAACCCATATTTGTTTGTAGTTTATCAGGCCAGTAAGAAGCTATCATTTCGCGGCGACTCGCATCTTTTCTATTCCCAATATCCGCTGCTCGAAGAAGGCCGACAGATCGACGGAACTTACCTGGGATTCGAGGGCGATTTGTCATTAAACTACAAACCGGTCAAGGCGTTGGAAATCATCTATGGATTTTCTTTCACATTGGCAAATAAACGCATGGAGCTACTTGGCAAGGTGCCTGATTCCGGTGAGGTGCCGGTATGGAGCTATCTGATGATATCTTACGCTCCGCGCTTGTTCTCGCGAAAGTGGATAGATGTTCGATAAATTGTAGTTTAGCAAACGCTTCGACGTCTATCAACTGCTATGATTCAAAAGTCCTCAATCCCTACATTGTTTGAATGGGCAGGCGGAATGCCTGTTTTTGAGCAATTAACAAAGTTCTTCTACCAGAAAGTCTTACAAGATCCTCTGTTGGAGCCAGTTTTCAAGCATATGTCGCCCGAGCATCAGATGCACGTGGCGCATTTTATTGCCGAAGTTTTTGGCGGGCCAGAGTGGTACAGTACCGCGGACGGAAACCATTTCAAAATGATCCAGAAGCACCTGAACAAGCATCTCACTGAGCAACATCGACAGCGTTGGGTAGCCTTACTGCTCGAAACCGCCGACGAGATTCGCTTGCCTGACGATCCTGAGTTTCGGTCAGCATTCGTCGCCTATATTGAGTGGGGAACTCGGATCGCAGTGATCAATTCAAACAGTGATGAACTGCAAATGAATCCTGACGAACCAATGCCAAAATGGGGCTGGGGTGTTCCAGGCGGGCCTTTCCTTGGTTGATTTGCATACTTTGCCCGTCCAATCCAAAGCGAGGCCGTTCAGCCATTCCTGCGCTATGGATTTAGTGGTCGCTGCACCTGAGCTACCGATAAAATAGCCAACTCCACGCAAGTTGCTTCCAATTTTTTACCCGCATTCCTGAGGAGTCTGACCATTCTCTTAGAGCGTAATAATCAAAAAATGTAGATGCGTTCTCAGCCGTAGATCCCTGCTGCAAAAAATAAACCCTGACATGAATTTTGTCAGGGGGACACTGGCTTCCCAAACCAGATGAAAATAGTTTCTTCTTCATTTTACCGCAGCAGTTTTAAACTTCTCAAACATTTTGTCGATGTCTGCCCGGTCGTAGTAAATAACGCCGCCGATCCGCATAAAACTGAGCTGACGGCTTAGTCGCATGGCATGCAGCTTGCCGGGCGATATATCAAGCAGTTTCCGTACTTCTCGGGATTTGAGCCATTGCTTGGAATGCTGAGCCCCTCCACCAGCAAGTAGCCTCCTCATTTCGGAAAGCATTTGCTCCTTAAACTTTTCCAGATCTGCCAAAGTGACTAATTGATGCGCGTATAACGCCGAACTTTCCTCAGTTTGCTTGCCCTTCTTTTCCATTGCTGCTTGCTTTACGTTAATTATCAAAACATCGACTACCACGTGCAGACGATGTTTTTGATTGGAAAGTAGTAAGCAGCATTTGAATATTGCTTCCTCTTTTTCTCGGTGGAACAAAAAGAATAAAGTGCCGTTCGATGCGGGCCGCATCCAACGGCACTTTGCCTTCAATAATCTGTGAAGATGTGACCTTCGTGGTCGCTGTATCCTTCTAGAAACAAGTCTTTGGCGAAGGCTTCGTAGTCGAAATAACGCTCGAGAGTCACCGGAGCACCTGACAACAAACCAGTATCTTCGACATATTGGTAAGTGTATTCAAGTGTAGCATCTTTCCCGGAGCCTCCAAAGACCCCTGGTAGCTTTCCCGGAATCCTTCAAGTTGGTCATCCAATTCGTATCCGTTGGACGGCCAATAGTTGATCTTTTTACAATAAATCTCGAATGCTTCGGCAGTCTCATCGTCCATCTCGCTGGTAGCCTCAAAGTAGGCGAACACTTCTTTATGAAGGCTACATTCCGAAATCAAAAAATCCGGGATGTTTTCCCAGTCCTGAAACATCAACTCCGGATCGAATTCATTACGATGAAACTCATGGCAGTCTTGCAGGAATTCTTTGAGATCAGCGTAATCTGTCAGGTCAAACCATTTGCCGAACAGCGAGCCATTGTTGTACTGACCGTAAGTCCCTACGTAGATTCTTGCAGCATTTTGGAGATTTCTCATGATTGAAAGGTATTTAAGTAGCTAAGGCCCCGGCTTTGTGCTCAGGGCAATCGCTGCCTTCCACTCAATGTAAAAATGATGGGGCTTGCCCCCTGGTTGCAAGCCCATACGGCGGTTTAAGGTGCGGCTGGCTAATGCGGGTTCAGCTAAATAGCCGGATGACGAAGTGCAGGCTTGCAACCGTCATTTTTTGCTTTGTAACTTTCGTTTGCACTGAACGCATCTTTTAATGCTTCTTTTCAGCAATCTGAACAACTTGGAAAAAGCACTGTAGCTACCCGCTAAACTCTGATTGCAGCCATCCGTTCTTCAAACACCGCTTCGGCTAATTCCAGCAAGCTTAACACCCGGGAAGAAATTGAATGAACTTCCTGTTCGCTGATCTGATAGTCCGGATTGTATCTGGCCCCGAGATATGCGTCTTCCAGAAGCTCTAAAAGCCTTTCTTCATCCGGCGAACCGCCAGGAAAGATCTCATTCAGTTGAGGTGCTAGTCTATGATTAAACCTTTTGAGTGATCTGATGGAATGCGTGCGCCGTTCGCTTCCATAAAGCGCGATAGCGGTAGTGCGAAATATAGTTTCGGTAGCTTGCTGAAGCATGAACATCGATATTGCGTGCTCACATACCTGCCGGTAGTACTGTGCTCCCTCAAAGAACTTTCGGGCTTTACTCATTCCGGCGCTAAACGCGTGTCTCGACTTCTCGATCAGTAGCCTGATAGTTTCGGGCAGCATTTTGGGTAATGGCGTAGCACTCCGTTGGTATACCAGGTTTTCAGTGGTACATGCCAAAGAGAAATATACTTGCCCGCTGGTAAGTGCCTGATGTATATCCGACAACTTGTGAACCGAGCAGCAGAGCTTTTCATCACCGGCACTGAATAGCTCGACGATGGGCTGATACTCTTTGAAGGGCTTTTGGTTATCATCGGCAAATACGATCAGTAGATCTCTGTACGGCTTCTCCTCAGTTGATCGTGCCGTAGGATGCTTCACCTCAAATATCAGAAGTGGATCGAGTGCTGCGATTAGCAATTCTATGATGGCTTTACTGCCCGCCAGCTTCCCAAGGCGGCGTTTCTGAAATGGAATTCCTTGATCGCTTCTCGAAATAAGGTAAACCGCTTCGAGAAGTGATTCCAATAGTTCATACTGAATGATTTCAGCACATTCGCCGGTGGCTTCGCAAATACTCACCTTGCTCAGTCCATACTCCACCCAGTCTTCCAAAATCTCTTGCCACTGGTCATAGCTGTAAGTGTTAAAAACGCGCTTGATCGCCAGAAGGGGCTGCTCGGTCTCAGCGAGCGTCAACCTGCGAATCATACCTCCATGCCGGTCGTTGAGCTCCCGGACATCGCGCATATACTGCCGATCAGCCTGAATTTGCGCATGACTGAAAGGTTGAAAATCGCCCGCATTCAGATCAGTCCCAGCACCTTCGGCAACATCTAATAGCAGCCTACATGCCTTAATCATCTTTTGCAAATGTCTTTGTAGGCAAAGTACAGTGGACGGATCACCCAGAAATGAAAACGGTTTCTCTGTTGTCACTGCTTTTAGGAATTGCCACAGTTCGACACGTATGAATTCCAGATCGGTCGCGTGAAAGAAATCTGCAATAGCTTCGCGGGACTCAGCAAGCTTCTGTTCGCTCGAACTGCGATTTTCGTTTGTTGTTGAGTTGACAGTCTCCATAGGCTTCTCTTTTTTTGTGACAAAAAAGAGGCAGCGGATGAACGTGCCGAACCACGGCCAGTTGTATACTACCACAGAACCTTGGTAAAACACTTTCTGCCTTCTATTGAAGTTAGCGTGGATATTTCCTTTATTTGTAACCATGAGCACAGCAGCAAAACCCAATCATATTGGCCATAAGATCGGTCGCATTCGCGAGCTAAGAGGACTTAAGCAGGAGTCGCTCGCCTACGAACTGAAAGTGAGTCAGCAGACTGTATCAAAAATCGAACAAAGCGAAAATGTGGAGGAGCAAATTCTGGAACAGATTGCGAAAATTCTTGGCGTAACTCCGGAAGGGATCAAGAATTTTAGCGAAGAAGCCGTGTTCAATATCATCGGCAATTCCTTTAGTGATAACAGTTCGAATAACAATAACTATTTGTGCACTATCAACCCCATCGAGAAGATCATTCAGTTATATGATGAGAAGGTTGCATTACTCGAGCGTCTACTGCAAAGCGAACGCGAAAAGGTTGAATTGCTTAAAGAAAAGCAAGATCAGGCCTAAGGCTTTCTGCAAGGTTGTCAGATAAGCTTACAACCTTGGCCGCTTTCCTCGTTTCAACGATTGTTCGGGCTGTTCATCCTCAAACGTAATCCACGGTCTGTGAACAGCCTGGCTCAGGCGCATACTCGTTTCCTGCCAATCGAATTTTCTATCAAGTAATTTGATCGGTACCGAAAAATCGATGTCCTGATGATACAACAGACTCGTCTTGGCAATCTGCGAGGAGGCCTGAGGGTATTTATCAGTATAAGCCTTTACGAGCAGCCCCAGTGGTAACTTTTCCAAAAGAGAATAGACATCGATAAAATCTTTGATTCGGCTTCCGTTTTGAACGATTGCCGAGAGCTTCATTGCCCCGATATCTTCCAGAGAAAGCATTCTGATGCCACTTGTCAGCTCTACGGGTTTGATAAGTGGGTATTGATGACTGATGAAATCCACCTTGACATCATCAATAAATCCGAAGACACCATTCTTGACCGTTTTCTCGTCTGTCAGCCCATAGACCACTTAAAGATGCTCGCAGACAGCAGCGGAGTCAAAATCTTTGCCGGTGCAAAGATCAATGTCGATGGAAATCCTGTGCCCTAACCTTAAGGACAGTGCCGTCCCCCCAACAAGGTAAAAATCCGAGAGATTTTCATCGGCCATCAACCGACGGATCAAAGCCAGTGTGCTGGCCTCGACTGTTTCTTCGTGTAGCATAGCATTTCCTCTTTTTTGATCGGAAGGTATGAGCAGGCGTCTTCAATGGCATAACCCGGCAGGAACACAATTTCGTTTTTAAGGGTATCTACGACTTTTTGAAGCCCGTAGAAGCGGACCAATTCTTGCCATTGTTGCTGCTTACCGCGCTCGATGATCCGGGCGATAACCGTTTTATAGGACGCCTGCCAGTCTATCTTCTCATAGTCTAAATCCCAAAACCATTTGGGGCCAAAATCAGGTTTTTCAAGTGTTGTTGGCTGTTGCATGATCGTCAATGTAAGAGATGCCGGAAGCTTTCAGATTCAAAAGTTAACGAATCTATTGTGAAATCAGTCGCCCGTAAGCCAATAGCTGCCTGCAGGCGGCCCGATTTATTCGGGGTCAGTCACAGCTTTGGCTTTTCTTCCACGAGGTTTACCTGTGTATTCTGGCTTCGGCGCTTCTGCTTCAATGGCTAGCTCATAACCTTTGGTAGACGGATCGAAATCAAAAGTCGAGATTTTGAAAATCAGCTTTTGACTTTCAAAATCAACTCCGCCTTTTTTCAATATAACAGCAAGCGGAATTACATGCCCCCGACCGCTTTTTTCAAACGAAAAGGTCTCATCCGAATTGGTAGCAGGAACAAGGTATACGGACTTGATTTTTCGCTTTCCTTCATGGGTACCGATTTTAAAATTGACCGACTCTGGATCAATTCCCAATTCGCGAAGCGCAGCCGCCGGGAAAACAAGCTTGCCTGAATTAGAAATGTAGCCCGTCGGAAGCGGCGTTGCTTTTACGGCCGTTTTGACTTTGGGAATGTTTTCCTCTGGGGAAAAGAATTTAATAGCTTTCAGCTTCATGGTGTTATGGGTTATTTTGGGCTAAAATAACTCATTCTACTTAGAAACTGGCATTTAAATGCCTAAGCCCTGCTTCTTCTGCCTTTTTTGCACCTGCTGCAACTGCTCTTTCACCTCGATTCCGATGTTTTGAGCGAGTCGCTTTTCAATCCAGGCTAGTGAATAGCTCCGCCCTAAGTCAGAGCCTTTAATCTTGATATTTTTCTGCATATGATAGAATGCGATCCCTCTTCCGACATAAGTCTTGTACCCTTGGGTTAACAATTTCGCTTTGAGCTCATCGACCGATACCACTGTATTTAAAAGCTGATCGACGGATGATTTGAGCTTTAGATGCTGCTTATCGGTCAGGATATTTTCAAGCCCCTGCCGCTGATTGATCCTCATTTCCGGTGCCTGGATTAATTCAAGCCGTTGTTCCATTCTGCGGCAGAATTCGCCCGTTCTGGCGTAATTGTGAAAATGTTTTGAGGTGTTTTTACCATTCGAATCAATGCGGTTAGCAACGACATGGAAGTGCAAATTGGCGCTATCTTCATGTTTGAAAACCAGCATCTGATTCTGTTCAAACCCGAACTCCCTGGCAAATTCCGTTGATATCTCGGCGATCGTTTCGTTGCCGGGCTTCTCGCCCGGCGCGAAGCTAAATGACTGGTGCCACATGAACTTTTTCAGGTTCACATTTTGCATGTGATTACTGTTAAACTGGTTGATCAAATAGTTCAGGTCTAACTTCCCGTCTGCACGCATTTTTATACCCAGGTTTTGAATGTAAACTAACTCCCCACGGACATCCTTTTCATCTAACTGTTGCCGCATCTTTGCGGAGACATGCTTGTCGTAGTAGCAATATTCAATTAGCCCTTTCGCGTAGCTGCCGAGTGTCGCCTTTCCAATCATAGCTTCATCTTTTTCATGGTGGTATTTAAAGCTTTCTCAATCTCCGAGTGAACGGAAAGTGTATCAGTTTCACCCGATTTCCACAGCGGCGCGAGCTCATCAAGTGGCTGTGAATAGTAGGCCTCATATTTTTGCTGCAAATCTCCGATCAGGCGACTGGTCGAACTGCACCTTAGCAGTAGCTGATGTTTGCCCTCGGTTTCAGGCAGCATTTGAGAAAGATAAGAGCTGAGCTCGTTTGACCAATTAAGCAGTTCTTCGAATGCCTTTTTCATACTGCGGATCTCAAAGCTTTCAAACACCCAAAGAGTGATAAGATCGGCGAGCAGCCTAACCCGCTGGCTACTCTGCTGCCATTGGTCTGAAAGCATCTGTTGTCCCTTGGTTTTTAGAACTGCGAGTGACAAGACACCTGAAAGTTGTTGAAGCACCCTGACGATCTCGGCAGTTGCCTTAGGCAGAGCCCTTTTCTGTGGTCTTTTAAAAGGAACATCAAGCGCCAAGGTCAAGAAATATTGACTGGCGGAAAGCCCGCTTTTTTCTATGAGCTCATTAATCTGTCTTTTCTGATCAGCGCTTACCCAGACCGAGAAGTGCTCCCTTTTAGCAGTCCCTTTCACCTTCGGCGGTCTGCCTTTCTGTTTCTGATTTTCCATGTGTCTTTTTTGATTAGCTATGAGCCGGAAGGCGAATAGCAGGGGTCCAGGGGTTTTCCCATGGCCAGCTCCCGCCGGGGAGTCGCTTTTTGCGACGTACCGGCGATAGCTGGCTAAGGAGAAAACCAACGCGCAGGATCTTTCCTGACCGTTTCTGGCTCAAATATTCCTTTAAATGATTTTTCTGGATTACTTTTTGACTCTTTGGAGCGCTTTTATGACTCTTAATACCCCTTAAAGACTCCTTTGGAGCGCATTTAGACCTTTCTGTATCACTTTTGGATCAATTTTTCCTAAGCAAAGGCACTTTGACCAATTTTCGTCGCGAGTCGAATTCGTAAGACTTGCCGAATACATATTTGCCGCGTTTCGATGGCGAAAGAATGAGATACTTGATGCCACCTGAGGTTTCCGTCTCACCTTCCCGAATCAACGCCACATAGTCCGGTGCATTTTTGTAGGCCGAAACGAAATCCTCGATCCGTTGATAATCCACATACGTACTCATGTATACGTAATATAAGATTCCAAGAACAAGTGCCGTAATGGAATACGGTATTCCCTTACCTAGGCCATGGATGAAGGCTTCCCAAATCGAGTTGAATTGAATGGTCTTCACGGAGTCCTTGATCTTGCCACTCAGCTTTTTGTTTTCATCGAGGACGGCCCGGAGTTGGTTATCCATGTTTTGAAACTGGGCCTGGTTGTCTAGCAGAATGATTGCCGACCAGTCGTCCATTTCAATTTCGTACCTGGCCAGGTACTCCGCTTTGATCCAGGCCAGGGTTTGTCGGTTGATCGGCTGGTTAGACATCGACAAAGTTGATTTGAAGTTCCCTTTGGAGTCTTAGTCTTGGCCCAATCGTGTAGGTATCCAGGGCAAGGCCTTTACGGATGCCTGTCAGGATTTCTGCCCCGAGAAATGACTCAGGCTCGAAATCTCCAAACCTGCGAAACGTCAGGCCTGAGTTCTTACAGTTTTCCCTAAGCTCCAAGGTCAGATGTGGAAATTTGCGAAAGGTGGCCATGCTCTGCCAGACGACGATTTCAAAGTCCGTTTTGACAAGGTCAAACATCCTCAGCAAATAATCGATAGACGGATTATAGGCACCTCCGCCGCCAATCACAATATGAAACGTGATGTCAAAACCCAGTCCTTCGGCAAAAGCTTTGAGCGGGATGTCGTATTCAATTAATGCTGGAAGCTGCTCGCTTTCAGGGGCGCCAAAATCAAAATAGGCATCTTCGAAATCTTCCTTTGCGATGCTCTGCAAATAGGCCAACAAATTATCACGGATCAAAAGACCTTTCTCGTCTAGTAAGCTTGCAACATCGGATTGATCCTGATGGACGAATTTCAGTTGACGTGTACTGGTCTGCGTTGAAGCGTCAACGTCGATAAACAGGCACCTTGCGTCTTGATAATGTTTGAGGGCAAACAGGTACATCAAAATGGATTTGCCTACGCCTCCTTTGGCTTGCACTATAAAATGTAAGTTTTTCATCGCTTAGTATTTTTTCGATGGTTTAACATATGGCTCAGGCTCAGAGCGGGGAAATTTCATTGCCGCTTTGGGCTGAGTCTCAGCCTCGGACTTTTCACTTTTTTGAACTGGCATTTGCGGGTCTCCCCACTTTTTCATTTTAGCGCGGATGTATTTGATGTCATACAGCGAAACCGCTTGCATTGAAAGCTTTTCATTAATCACGTCCACAAGGAACCTAGCTGACATCGTGGACATAAACAGATCGCGATACAGCTCAAAAAGCATGCGCTTGCGCTTAGAGTCTTTCCGCTCACAGAGCCTGAGAACCAACTCCTTGGTTATCTCCATAGGGTCAATGATTAAGTTTGTGACGTTTCCCAGATTCAATCCTGTGGTGCCAGTGCCGGATGACTGCCTCGGAAAAATAGAGCTTTCCTGCCTGGCGGATAAATGGCAGATTTCCCTTCGCGCAATGGTAGTAAAGCTTTTTTTGCAAAGACTCTTTTTAACATCCGCTTTGCTTCATGTACATCGACTAGATGATCAGAGCTGACCGCAGGATCCGAGCGGATAGTAACAGGAGCTACGTCCTGTATGGTAGAGGTCGCGTTTGGATTGTGGAGACACGAATCCGGAGTTCTCTTTTTCATTTTGCCTTTCTGTTTGGTAAAACATGCTGGCAAAATTCAGAGTCAAGCACGAGGAATTCCTTCCTGCGATTCGCTCCGGAATGAAAAGAATTTAGTTTAGAAGTCGCGAAGGAGCAATCTGACCTCTGTCAGATATTTAGTACGAGCATTTCCTTCTCTACCGTCAAACTGACTTAGCTCTTCCGCCTGAAAGGCCTTCACAAATGAGCTTTGCTCAAAATCATGCACCAACCAAGAGTTGAAGGATGCGGCAATCTGCGGTGCATCCGTTGTCATCCTGATATGGCCTTTCTCCATTAGAACGTAGTAAAGCGCTGCTACGTAAAGCCTTCCGCCTTTGGATTGTTTGCAATACCGGTACGTATCCGTGTCGCCGATCGGGACAATCCATCGCTCCGTCAACAAGATACGCTTCAAGCGGTTAAATTTCAGAATCCTTTCGGCGTCATTCCCGTCAGTAAATTGTTCCTGAAAGCTTTCTGAGGCTCGCACGCGAGGAACCTTTTTTGTGGCGGTTCCTGGCTTTGGGATTTGTCGCACTAAAAGTTCCAGCTCCTTTTTCCACCTTTCCAGATCAAGCAGCTTGTCTACAACCGCTTCTGAGGATAAGGTTTGAACCCAATTTGAAATTGAAGTGAGAGTTTCATAAATGGCTTTTTCAGTCCCGTAATCTTCCCTTGACAAAAGGTCTTCAATCACCTCCCGATTTTGTCGTAGGATGAATGCTGTGCGACGCTTGACTTGGCGGACCCTAACACGCTTCGATGGACCGAACCACCAGTACAGCCAGTCAGGACCGGAAATGCCTTGCTCGTACGAAGTAATGAACTCGCCGACGTTATTCCTCCTAACCGTAAATGAATATCTGTTATGGTAGAGAATCAAGAGTCGGTTCAGGCTGGTTAAGTCATCCTCATAAAAAGTCCCCGAGAATTCCTCTAGAAGGTACTTCACAAACGGATAACGAAGATTGGAGCGGAGATTCATAATGATGCATCGCAATTGTTAATAAAGCAATATAATCACCATCGGTTACATTTTAAACCCCATTAGTAGCCCACGAAAATCTTGCATAATTGAAAGCTAAAAAAGTCTAACTAAATCACGGAATTTTATACCGGAACCCTACCGGTGCCAGCGGAATCACGGGATAAACGTACAAGCGCCTTGCAAGTCAATCACTTGCAGAGCGCCTTGTTTTCAGGTACAAAAGTCCGGCGAACCTCCTCTTATCCGCGGCCTCGCCAAAACCCGGTAAACCAAACCGTCCTAAACTCACGGAAACTACACTGGAAAGGCAGTTCAAGTTAGGATGAGCTTTGCAAGCTGCTTCTCCGTATTCGGTAATGTGCTTTAATTGCTTAGATAAAGTGATAAGGTATTGCACCGAATTGTATTAATAGATGGCGAAGGCGGGAAATATTGTCGATTTGAAAATGGTCGCGGTGTCAAGTCGTCTGGAAAAACAGGTAAAACTTAACAAAATGATAAAATTTTCCTATTTTTGAATTAAACCCTACACTCTATCATATGACGCATGTATTCCAATCAGACAAGATCTGCATTGCTTCAATTAGCTGCCCAACGGATTATTTTACTAGCGAGTCTGTAATACTTGCACGTTCGTTTATCGAAAAGGTAACGAACTTTTGTTATGCGTCACTCTTCGATTCGGAGGAGTACCGGGCATTTGTGCTCCATCCGTTGTTCAAGCGTTATGATATCATGAGCATGCCCACGATGCAAGACAGTTTGGACTCCTGGCCGAATCATGTAAAACGCGAAAGGAGCGGCAGGAAGCTTTTAAAAAGATGCCTATTGCCCGGGAAGCATTGACGAAATTTTCCGAACACAACCACACCTGAACTGGAAAAAAAGAATATTTTGTCAGAAAGGATTCAGGTGATAGCGGAACGCAGCAAATTGATGGACGCATTCTTTACGCTTTGCAATCTTCAATATTATTCGGATGCTTCGGAAGCGCTTTATGGTTCTTTGTAAGGCTGCACCTTTCATGTTGGCATTTTCGGCCCTGACTTCGACAGCAATCAGGGAGATGAACTGGATAAAAAATTGCGTAAGGAAATTGCTTGCGTGCTACTACACCTGGGGATGCTCGTTCACGCTGATTTCTTACTCGAATGATATCACAGAAATCTGGGACTATTCTTATCGTAACAAGGGAAAAAGCGTTTAAATCTCCTGATGCATATTGTTGGCCGGAAAACTATCTAGAAATTCAAAGAGCCGATAATTGTCAGCCAAAAAAAATGGGCCAAGGATTTTAAGAAGTCAGACTAGCAGTTACGAATCATTCAAACCTCAAGCGTACATTTTTCCGAGGACATCGATTGAGTGCAACTTTCAAGATCACAACGGTCGCAATTACCTGAACAAGCTGGACACCTAGCCATTGCGTTTTCGCTACTGTCAGTTACATTGTGGCAATAGTCGACAGCCAACGTATTCTCAAAGGCAAACTTTCGAAAAATTCACCACAACCAAATAGTAGTATAAAATCCCAATGTGGACTAATTTGTAAAAGTATTACTACCTTACACATATTAGCAGCCACAATTTTGACACAATGAGAATTTTATTAATTGAAGATCATTTTCTAGTCCGCATGAGCCAGAAGATTGTGCTTAACGAGCTTCATCGACAGGCGACGATCATGGAAGCCGACAGTTTTGAATCTGGCTTATCTTTTCTCGAGATATTTTCCTTTGACCTGATTTTGCTGGATATAGATATACCGGGTGGAAAAGGCAAATTCATGATCGAGCGTATCCGGCAGCGGCAGCCCAATGTGGTAATCCTGATTTGCTCCGCTGCCGACGAGCAAATCCACGCCCTTGAATACATTAGCGTCGGCGCGAATGGCTATTTGTCCAAAGCTGCCAGCAAAGAAGACGTCATCGCAGCCCTTACAATAGTGGTTAAAAACAAGCGATATGTGAGCCTGGCTGTACAGGAGCGTCTGCTTGATGCCGTATCGGCAACCCACCGTACCGCGAAAAAATTGAAAGCCCATGAACTCTCCGGGCGCGAACAGGAAGTTATGCAGATGCTGATCAAGGGTAAGTGGGTTAAAGAAATAGCCTCTCAACTGAACTTGCAATCTAATACGGTCAGCACATACAAGGCAAGGATATTTGAAAAAATGGGCGTCACCAGTATTGTGGAATTAGCAAAGAAGGCCCAGCAAATGGGTCATGCCTGATGGGTAACAAGCCTACCTAATGATAGAAGGTCATTGTCACCCTGGTACCCGGGCTTAGCCGCTCGATCAGGATACTTTCCGCCACTGCAGGTGCCAGTTCCTTGACCATCGCCAGGCCAATGCCGCCTGGCGATGATGCTACCGGCAATGCTATTCCGGTTGAAAACCATTCGATAATCTCAGGGGGGATGCCGCGGCCCGAGTCCTCGATCGCCAAGTTCAGCCGGTTTCCATTCTGCGCCGTATACGCCTTGATCTGGCCCCCATCTGTGAATTTATTGGCATTATCCACCAAATTGTGGATGATGATTTTGAGTAATTGCGCATTGGTGACAACGGAGGCATCGCGGGGAATCAGGTTTAAAAATACATTCGTTTTGATCTTGCTGTTCTTCCCATACAATTGCATATTTTCTTCGATCAGATCGTGTAACGCTATCCTTTCGGTATTTGGCTCACGCTTGTAGACGTGGATTTTTACGTAAGCCAAACTGTCCTCAAGGGAACCTTTCACCTGTCGTATCGCCTCGGCAATGTTTTTGGTAAAGAGCGATACCATATCATATTGCTGTTGGTCGAGCATCTTCTGAATCTCTTCGGCAACGATAATGGCCGCGCCCAAAGGCGAGCGTACGTCATGCGCGATGGAGGCCATTAGCCTCGACTGGAGGTGCATCTGGTTGAGCAGTTCATCCTGCGATTTTTCCAGGTTGCGCAGCGTTGCCTGCAACTGATTGGTCCGTTCACTTACCTGAAGTTCGAGCAGGACGCTCCTCCGCTGCACGGCGCGTATTCTATACTTTGAGTAAATAAAGAAACAGAGTATCAGTGCCAGTACGACAAGCATATAAAACCACCAGGTTTGATACCAAAATGGATGGACTGTAATGCCGACGGTTCGATAGCCATAATTACCCATGCCGAAACCATTCTTTTTCCTGATGTGCAGTGTGTATTTGCCTTTACTAAGCGTTGAAATTGTAATGGTGGCGATATTGGAATTTGTCTCCAGGCTCAGCCAATCCGAGTTCATGGGGGCTTTGCCTTCTTCCACTAGCGTATAAGAAAATTCCATATTTTCAGGATTCCCGAAAAACGGGCTACTTACGGTTAGCCGCAACTGCTTTTGGTCTTGCGAGAAAAGAATATGTTTTTGTCTGGCGGCGATTATCTTCCTGTCAATTTCAATCTGATCGATCATGATTTTCTTATCGGGAACTTCCGCGACGGTCGTTTCTGGTTTGAACCATATCAGTCCATCCATAGACGGCAGAGAAACAAATCCCGACGACAACCGCACAGCGCAGGGCTGGCACCCTCCATTAAATTCGTTGCTATTGAACCCGTCTGTCTTTGAATAATGATGGTAATATAACTCGCCTGGTCGATCGGCATATTTAAGGAGATCCGCTTTCAAAATTTGAAACAGCCCGCGATTGGTCGTTATCCATAAAAAGCCCTTATTGTCTTCGACAATGCAATGCGCGTTGGCCAGATACCCGAGGGTATCCAGCGGAAAATGCGTCAGCTTTTTATTCCTAAGAAGAAAAAAGCCGTCCTTGTAAGTCGAGATCCATATCGTGGGCGAGTCACGCGACAGGCACAGACTCCTTATATACTTATCTTCCAGGCCCTTGACCGAAGTCACGGCCCGGGTTTTACGCGACATGCTGAACAGTCCCCGGCCGGTTCCTACCCAAATTGTATCAGTTCCCTGTTCGGCAATACATGAAATGTCGGTCAACGGTCCCTTCAAAAACAGGGTTGGTTTGTTGTCAGCTGTAAACGGGGCCTTAAGTAAAAAAAGCCCCTGCGTCCGGGTCAGCACCCAGATCGTCTTGTCGATTCCCTGATACAATTGCGTGATCTCCGACGGTAATGTCCACGAAAATTTCATTTTCGATCCGTCGGGTTCCATCATCATTAGCCGGCCCCGGAGCTTGCACCAAATAAAGCCCTCATGGTCGATCAGGATAGAGGATTTGTCCCAAAACACTTTGGCCGTTATCAGAGGCAATTGCCTGGCATTTACATTCCCGGTCTGTTCATCCATGGCATAAACAATACCCTGACTGGACAGGATACTGTTTGTGCCCATTCGGCCCTGGCCATAGTATACCTGGTCCGTGCCGGGAAAATTCGTCGCCAGAGGAGTGAATTGTTTTCTGGTTAGTACCCAAAGACCATTGAGCTGGCTTCCTATAAAGATCCGTTTCTTTTTGACTTCGTAGTAAACAGCTTTAATCTGCTCCTTTTCAAAGTCAAAGCCACATAGTATCAGCGTCGAAGTCAAATTACCGTTCGCGGTCAAAGTTATGTGATAAAGCGACTTTCCAATCACAATGCACACCTGGTTGGTTGCATTGTTCCAGAAAACCTTCATATGCTTTCCCTCACGGTAGGATGGATCATTGATTAACTCACCTTCGAAGTTGGCTCTTTCAGCTTTAAATGTGCGCGAATCAGCGGCAAATCTCGTCAGTTGCTTGTTTTCGAGGTGATAGAGGTTAGTGTCCAACCGGAAAAAATTCCAGATGGTTTTCCCTGCCCGATTCACCTGTCCTAATTTTTTCTTTCCATCGTAAAAGGCAAGATTTTCAGCAGAGTAAACAAAAAAGCGATCGATACCCGTGGGAATATAAAAAGGATCGTGGAAAGGAGTGCCGTAAAACAGCGTTGGTAACCGCTCTGAAATATATCCTCTCCCTTTTTCCACATAGGGAAATGTACGTGCATTCAGCTGGCGGTACATAGTGCTGTCAACTACGGCCTTTCCCTGATAAATATGGATAAAACACTGATCGCGATTCATCGCAAAAAAACCAGCCGGGTTCGGGCGGGGATCCATATGGAAGGAGCCTATACTGGCGGCGTTATATGTTTTCCCGAAATTTTCGAAGACCTTGAAATTTTTGCCGTCAAAACGGGCTAACCCGCGCTCCGTAGCGAGCCAAATATACCCGAGCTCGTCTTCCGCTATGGAATATACGCTGTTTTGAGGCAGCCCGCTTTCGTCGGTGTAACGCTCCAGATGAAAGCCTGACAAATCCTCTGGTCGAAAACTTTGCGACAAAACGTTGTGAGGATCCGTTAGAAAGAAAAATGGTATGAGAAACCCTAGTAAAGTATTTTTACACATTTGGAAAACACCAGCGCATCGTAAAGGAAGCAAATTAGAAATTATTCTACATTATTCATAGAATGAAGCCAACCTTAGGTGCCGTGCTCTTAGTCAGGTGAAACGCATTCGCAATGCCAACTTGGCTATCTTGTAGGACGTGGAACTCCGCAAAAGTGATCCTGGCAGTTACCTTTCCAGCCGCTGCGCCGATCAAAAAGTCGATATTCAACAGCGCCGAAATGTCCCTTACCAGTATTAAACCCAGCCCCTGCCCATCTTGCTCGTGCTGGGCAAGATCCCAATCTGGCTTGTAAGGGCGGTCTGCGTCTGCATTTTCGTTCGAAGAGACGGCGGGAATTGTATTTTGGATATCTAAGTGCAGCTGGCCGTCTGCCACCGCAGTTGCTATTTCGATTACGCCGTCCCCTGTATTTTTTGTTGCATTATCGACCAGATTGTGTAAGATCACGCCCAGGAGATGGCCATTACTGGTTACGGCCAAACGCTCGTCCACGAGTAGTTTTAATGTATTTCCCCTCGAAGACAGGATCTGCTCAAACACTCCGGTTTTCTCGCGCACCAATGCAGCCAGGTTCACATTCCCCAAATGCAGCGATCCTTTGTGGATCTGCCCTTTTGCGAATGCCAGGTGGTTATGCATGAAAGTGGCTATATTGGTCAGCCCCCATACCAATTGCCGGTTGTATTCAGCCGCCCGCTTAAATTGATTATTTCCGATGAGATCGCCCATGCGTTCGGCCCCCTCGATGATAAATCTCAGCGGCGCATTGACATCATGTGTGATCGACGCGACTACGCGCGTCAGCAGGTGTACCTGATGGTCCAGTTCGTCCTGTGACGCGCTCAATACGGAAAGTGCATGTTCCAGTTCCGCGGTCCGTTCAATTACGAGCTCTTCCAACAATTGCCTTTGCTGCTCGGCATTTGCTGTGCGGTCCCTTTCCCTTTGCAGTTCTTCCCTTTGACGCTGACGTTCGATTTCACGCAAAAAAATGACCGGAACCATGATCAAACCCATTAAGAGGCCACGTAAAGAAAGCCGGATCGACGCCACCCAAAGCGGAAGTTCGCGAATAGGCTTAATCGGATAATCCTCAAAAAAGGGATTTGAACCATAGTAGAATAAAATGGATAGCAATGCGCAAAAGACCAGTGAAATAACCGCTTTCTGCCATCGGACTAAATGGACCCTGAAATAAATGTGATAGGTCACAAGCCACATCGATAAGCACATCAGCCATATCACCACCTCTGATCCAATCAGGTTTACTGGATCAGCAGCCTGGCCTTCGGAGAGCCGCACAGGCAACAGAGATAAAGCCAGTACTGTCGCAATTGACGAACCGAGTTGTAGATTATATTTTTTCATTAAAACCTTCGTTCGAGCAAAATTCAATACAATTAAGCGACTGAAACCGACATCTAGAGTTGCCACGTGTAAAAAAGTACTTTTCAAAACCGGATAAGTGCGCCAGGTATGCTTCCACCAGTTGTCAGATGGCTGCTATCAAGTATATTGGGGCGCAGTTAACATAAAATTAATTTGTAGACATTCCCCTACGTTCAACTCCCTATCATAGGTTTCAAAGTTTGCTGCATAACCGTGCGCAACTTTACCTCACTACGCCTAATTGCGGCCGGGGCGACACATTAACGCCTCTGCCCTCCGTCATCACAATCCGGGTCCGCCTGAGACACGCCAAATAATAGCAAGTTCAAATATAGACTTACTACTACATTGATAGATTTATCTCTTGGTTCTTTTTGTAGATCTCGACGGGTCGGTTCGGGACAGTCTCTCTATGTTTGTTCTGGACCAAAAGGTCAGGATTCAGACATAATAAACCGTCGCTCCGCATTGCAAGTCTATTCGGGACGAGCGGATGATCAATGTCCCACGATCGGTTAATCGGCTACACGAAAAGCATTTGTTAATCTAAAATCAGTTATATGAAAACACGTCAACTAATTTCTACGCTGCTGCTCAACTTGGCATTGGCCATGTCATCACTCACTTTTGCCCAGGTTAAAATTGGCTCGAATCCGACAACAATCGATCCGAACAATAACCTGGAAGTGGAAAGCTCCGATCCGGTCAAAAAAATCAGTATCCACAAAACCACAGGTAAACTGACGATCGCCGACGGCTCCCAGGGCGACAGGAAAGTACTCACTTCCGACGCGAACGGAGTTGCTACCTGGCGGAGCCAGTCGGACCTGGCGATACCCGTGACAGCATTCAGCGGGGCCATTACCGGCCTGGCCACCATTCCCACATTTACTACACACGATGAACCCAGCCAGCGCCTGCCACTGATCCCGACCCTCGGAGCATCATCCTGGGATGGCGCGGCCAAAAGGTTTATTGTGCCTTCGGATGGCACGTATTCTGTCCAGGTAGGGCTCTCATGTATCAGCACCACCGGCGCCGGTGTCACACTCTGGACGAGGATATGGGTAGTGTCGGAAAATGGCGGTCCGATCTTCAAGGGTACCAGCCCGATGGGTGCGACGGCCGGGGACTGGCAATCTGTCGTTTACACGGGCAAATTGACAACTGGCGACGGCATCTCGCTGGAGGGGTACACTATGCAGACGGACGGAAATCCTCCCGTGAACCCCATCTGGACAGGTACCTGCGGACGTGCTTACATGACCGTTACCAAAATAGATTGATGCACCAGCCCTCTGTGCAAGTAAAAGGTAATTCCACAATTTCTAAACGTCAACGCTATGAAAACAAAGCAATTGTTATCGGCGATCGCATTCGCCGTAGCTGCCACGGCATCGACCGCCTCCATGGCCCAGGTAAAAATCGGGGCAAATCCAACAGCGATAAGCACAGGGGCTCACCTGGATGTCGAGTCCAGTATCAATACGCATACGGTGGTATTGCAATCCGGCGCCGTTGGTATTAACACCGCACTGCCGCAAGCCTGGCTGGATATTCGTGGAACTACTAAAATCCTTTCACAGCCCGGCGAGCAAACCGGGACAATCTGGACAGGAACATCGAATATCGACGGTGTTGAGATAAGCGCCGGTGCTGG
The DNA here is from genome assembly GCF_900101885.1 of Dyadobacter soli. Lineage (GTDB taxonomy): Bacteria > Bacteroidota > Bacteroidia > Cytophagales > Spirosomataceae > Dyadobacter > Dyadobacter soli. The sequence continues at coordinate 41,981 of NZ_FNAN01000034.1, forward strand.
GGACGCGTGGGTCGGTATTCAGCGGAGAGGCGGCGCTCCACTCCATCTTTCCAAACCGACGGGTACCATTGAGGAATCCTTCATCATTTTTAGCGTCAGTGGTGTTCCTGGCGGTGTTGGTGCAATCACATACAATGGCGCGGGCGGGGTGATTTACGGAACCACTTCGGACAAGCGTCTGAAGGAAAACATCCACGCCACAAAATTCGGACTGGAAGCGCTGAAAGCCGTTAAAATCTACGATTACAATTACAAAGCCGATTCCAAAAAAAAGCTGGCGACAGGGGTATTGGCGCAGGAGTTGCATCAAATTTATCCCCAGGCCGTCAGAGTGGGTGGCGACGATGAGAAGACTAAGCCCTGGCAGGTCGATTACAGCAAGCTCGTTCCAATGCTTGTCAAATCGGTACAGGAACTGAATGAGAAAGTAGAGTCGCTGGAAAGCGAAAAATCGCAACTAAGCGCGGAATTGAAACGTAAAGAAGCCTCATATACCGAACTCAACAACCGCGTATCACAACTGGAAAGGCTGTTTAGTGGCGCGAATAATACAAAATCCGTGAGCCGGTAAATGCTGATATTTTAAAACTCATCGATATGAAAACACAAATTCTATTATCCAAAATTTCCAGGACGAAACTAACCTTGGCGCTATTTGCCGCTGCAATGCTTGTCGGCTCTTCCACCGTATTCGCTCAGGTGAAAATTGGAACGAACCCGACGACTATCGAGCCCAACTCCAATTTGGAAGTGGAGGCCTCTACCCCAGGACGCAAGACGAAAATAGACAAAACAACAGGCCAGGTAACCATTGCCGACGGTACTGAGGGTGCCGGGAAAGTATTAACTTCGGATGCAGCCGGCGGTACCAGTTGGCAAAATCCATTGGCCGGGGCGATGGTCAATGGAACTACGGGGAATCAAGTAACCGTCACCAATACGGGAACGTTTGCTACCTATTCAGGTGCAACGATCACCTTGACCAGGGCAGGTACTTACATGGTTACTGCCCAATGGACGATGCCGACTGCTTCCACAGTTTACCCTGTCGGTAACCAGGCTTTTATCAATACCGCTTTGTCGACCAGCCCTTCAACTTATGACGCGGTGGGCGTGGCAGCGGAATGGATGGTTATTGCCGGCGGGGCATACCATACAACCCCATCGTTCAGAGTTGCGGTTGCGGGTCCTCAAACGCTTTACTTCTGGTTTCAAACCGGTTTCTTTTCCGGCGAACTGCGATTTACGGAAACCTATGCTGTCGGGCCATTTTGATAGGCCGTTCGGTTAGCTGATCGCGGGTTTGAAAGTAAGTTGCTTTCGAACGCAAACATCCATTCAAAGCATTAAACAGACATTACAATGAAACAAAACTATACCACTTCATCCCGAAAAGGATGGATAAGTCAGGCTGCCTTGACAGCCTTGCTTTTAGTTGGAAACCTCGCCCAGGCGCAGGAAGGCAGCCAAGGCAACACGACGATCTTCGGCGGTGCCCAGATGACCTTTTTCAGCAACCATAACTTCGTTACCGGCGGTGGTGGTGCCCAGCCGGGTGTGATCTTGACCGAGCGCGCAGCAGGCAACTTCGGCGTGCTCAATTTCGCGGGCGATAACCTTAGCTCCACAGGTGCCTCAGACGCGGGTTATGTGGACGGCTATGTGCGTAAGTATGGAGTGGGGCAATTTGTTTTCCCTGTCGGAGACAATGGTTTTGTCGGCCAGTTTGCGGCTTCGGCCGACGGCGTTATGGGCGCCTATTTCCACGCAGATGCCAATACGGCCGTTACCAGCAATCTTTTCACGGGGACCGACTACGCTGCGCTCCCCGCCGGCGGCCCATTTGCCACCAGCAGCATGGGTACCAATGTCGATGTTGTGAGCACGGTTGAGTATTGGGATATCGATGGAGCGAATGCTACGCCGCTGACATTGACATGGGACGCCGGAAGTGCCATCGGTACACTGACAAACAGCCAGCTCAACAAGCTGACGATTGTTGGATGGAACGGGACGCAATGGGTGGCCATTCCATCCAAAGTGGATACCACATCGGTATTGGGTGGCAGCTGCGACCTCACAGCCGGTTCTATCACAACGATCTCACCATTGGCGCCGGATACCTATACCGCCTATACGTTTGCATCCCTTGTACTCCCGCTGCCGGTCACGTTAACCAGGTTTACAGCAGCTGCCGAAAGCCGGACTGTCGTACTCAACTGGTCGACCACCGAGGAGTCCAACAGCGATCGTTTCGACATCGAACGCAGCAACAACGGAAAGCAATGGGGCCGGATCGCTTCGGTAGCTTCTCAGGGAGACAGCAAAGTGCTCGTCAATTATTCCCATGTAGATGCGAGCCCGCTGGCAGGTCAGAATTTTTATCGGCTTAAAATGGTAGACCTTGACGGAACCTTCGCGTATAGCACTATCCGTTTGGTTGAAATAGCAGCCGGCAGTGGTTTGGTGCCTTACCCAAACCCGGTTGTGGACAAAATTTTGATCCGCGACCATCAATTAGTAAAACAAGCAGATTTACATAACGCTAGCGGTGTGAAAGTCCTTGCGAATCAACATCCGTCTTCTGCCGGAATTGATGTAACAAGGCTTCCACAAGGCATTTACGTCATCACATTGACCATGTTTGACGGCACTATCAGCACACACAAAGTAGTCATTACCAAGTAATGCTGAAAGCAGACCCGGGTTATAGTTTGTAACCCGGGTTATGCTCATGCCATTTCGATCAAATTACTTCCATTAAAACAAAACCTATTATGAAAACATCTACGTTATTTTCAGCATTCATATTTGCTTTGGGGCTTGCGGCATCATCGGTTTCTTTCGCACAAGTCAAAATCGGAAGCAATCCTACAACCATTGACCCGAATAATAACCTGGAAGTAGAGGCTTCGACCCCCGGGAGAAAAACCGCCATTAACAAATCAACCGGGCAGGTGACCATTACGGACGGAACGCAGGGCGCAGGAAAAGTATTTACCTCCGACGCCAATGGTGGCGGAAGCTGGCAAACGAGCGGGGCCGGGTGCGCCAGCTTTGATGCGAAGGGAGATAATACGACTACACCGGTAGTCGATACCGGTGTATATACGCCGGTTACACTGATTGCCAATAATGTCGCTTACTCTCCTTCCGGTGCCTATAATAGTGCAACCGGGGAGTATACCATCCCTGAGAATGGATTCTACATCTTTCACGGGTCGGTGGGTACTTATAATGTTGCTATCGGAAATACCGGCACCAGAAATACCTCTATTGATTTGGTTTCAACTTCCAAGGGTCTTTTAAGCCATACTGTTTCACCCGAATTGAATTACGGGGTTGGGGCTTGGCAGGATGTAACATCTGCCAATTATTTTACAGCAGGCGATAAGGTCACGTTTCAAATAAATTCCGATCATGTCAGCGGGGTCAAGCCCGATTCGGTAACTACTGCCGCGATTTTTTTCTCCGGCACTCGTGTCGATTGTAATAAAAACTAGCCGCCCCAAGTACCATCAAACAGACTTTACAATGAAACAACTATATACCAGTGCATCCCGAAAAGGATGGATCGGCAGGGCACTGCTTAGTGCTTTGCTTTTGCCGGGAGTAGTTGCCCAGGCGCAGGAAGGCAGCCAGGGCAACACGACGATCTTCGGCGGTGCCCAGATGACCTTTTTCAGCAACCATAACTTCGTTACCGGCGGTGGTGGCGCCCAGCCGGGCGTGATCCTGACCGAGCGCGCAGCAGGTAACTTCGGCGTGCTCAATTTCGCAGGCGATAACCTTACCTCCGCAGGTGCCTCTGACGCGGGCTATGTGGACGGCTACGTGCGTAAGTACGGGACAGGGCAGTTTGTTTTCCCTGTCGGAGACAATGGCTCGCTGGGCCAGTTTGCGGCTTCGGCCGATGGCGTGATGGGTGCTTATTTTCATGCCGACGCCAATACCGCCGTTACAAGTAACCTGTTCACGGGTTCGGACTATGCCGCGCTCCCCTCTGGAGGGCCGTTCGCTACCAGCAGCATGGGACTTAACGTCGAGGTGGTTAGCACCGTCGAATACTGGGACATCGACGGCGCTAACGCGACCCTGTTGACATTGACCTGGGACGCAAGCAGCGCCGTTTCCACATTGACCGGTGGACAACTCGGCAAACTGACCATTGTTGGCTGGAATGGGACCCAATGGGAAGCTATTCCTTCGAAAACCGATGTCACGTCGGTTTTAGGTGGTACCAGCGACCTGTCCGCGGGCTCGATCACGACCGTAAGCCCCCTGGGCCCCGATACTTACACGGCCTACACATTTGCATCGCTTGTCGTTCCGTTGCCGGTGACCCTGGCCCGCTTCGCGGCCGTTGCCGAAGGACAGACAACTTTACTCACCTGGGCTACCACCGAAGAAACCAACAGCGACCGGTTCGAGGTAGAACGCAGCGCGAACGGTAAAAACTGGGGCAATATCGGAACCGTTGCCTCCTCGCAGGAAAGCGCCGTACTGGTTGACTATTCTTTTGTAGACAATAATCCGCTTTCAGGAGTGAACTTGTACCGGTTGAAGATGGTCGACAAGGATAATACGTTCACGTATAGCATTGCCCGCAACGTCAGATTCGACGGTGCCGCCATCAGCACTTATCCCAACCCGGTATCAGACAAGCTTCTGGTGAACGACTATGCCAGGGTCCGGGAAGTATCGATCAGGAACACCTCGGGCAGGAATGTACTCCAACAGCAAAAGGTTTCCGATCAAGGCGTCGATGTCAGCAAACTGGCACCGGGCACCTACATCGTTATCCTGGCCCTGTTTGACGGCACTATCAACGCACACAAAGTGGCCATTACAAGGTGACGTCATGCGATCCGGATCACCATTGAGATCCGGATCGTTGATTAACGCCCTTCAAGCATTTTTTTGCCCCTGGCCGTCATACCTTCAACCGACGGCACGCGCAGCACCCGTTTTCATGAATAACCCTACCTGCTCATGACGATATTAATCGTTACCGATAACCATTTATTTTCGATGGCAATACGTGCTGTTGTCAAAAAACAGTACCCGGATGGCATTATCGTCGAAACTACCACAGTCCGAAATGCTATTGAGGTTTCACCCGTATATGAATGCCAGGCGATGATCCTGGACGCCGGAGCGGCCGACGCGAAGGACACGGTTCTGCTCGGCAATTTCAAGAATGCAAATCCGCACACGGCGATCCTGGTTAATCTCGGCGATCAGACCCAGTTCATGTATACGTTTATCCGCGCTGGTGCGACGGCGCTGTTTTCCAACAAGTCATTGCCGGAAGAAATCCATGAAGGCCTCCGGCGGGCCGAAAATAACACGCGGTATATCAGTTCTGACATTCAACAACAATTACTGTCCCACATTACGGAAAAGCCTCTTAATCAGACGCTGACCAAAAGGGAAGAGTTGATGGCCGATCTGTTAGTCACCAATAAGTCGCATCAGGAAATCGCTGTCATCGCCGGGGGCAGCTCAAAAAGTGTAGGCTACTACAAACGAAAAATCTTCCAAAAGCTTGAAGTAGACAATGTAGTGGATCTGGCAATCAAGCTCAATAAGGTTTTAGTCAACGAGAAACCCAATTACTGACAAACCGAATAGTTGATTACAGCACCCCTACCAACAAAAATTTTGAATGATGAAAATTCTACTAATTGAGGATCACTTCCTTGTCCGGATGAGTCAAAAAATCGTGCTCAACGAACTGTATCCCCAGGTAACCATAGTCGAAGCAGACAGTTTTGAAAGCGGAATTGCGCATGTCCAGGGATCGCTATTCGATTTGATCTTACTCGATATCGATATCCCCGGAGGAAAGGGAAAGCTAATGATCGAACGCATCAGGCAATGGCGGCCCGAAGTGGTAATCCTGATGTGCTCTGCCGCGGATGAGCAGACACATGCATTGGAATATATTACCGCCGGTGCGAACGGCTATTTGTCGAAGTCCGCGGAAAGAAACGAAATGATCACCGCCATCACCACGGTCATGAAGAAAAAACGGTATGTCAGTCTAACGGTTCAGGAAAGGTTGCTCGATACGGTTTCAACAGGAATCTCTGGTGGCAAAACCCGAAAGACACCGCTGGGACTATCGGAACGCGAGCGGGAAGTGATGAATATGTTAATAAAAGGCAAATGGGTGAAAGAGATCGCGCTGGATTTAAACCTCCGCTCAAATACTGTCAGCACCTTCAAGGCCCGGATATTTCAAAAAATGGGCGTCACCAGCGTCCTCGAACTATCCAAGAAAGTCGGGGATTGATACTCGTCCCGGTTGTACTTCGCGAATACCTGGACGGCGATTACCGGCCCGTATGTCCGAAAGGGACGGGAGGAATCGCTGTGCTGTCCCGGATCTGTCACCGGCAAGATTTCAACCACTATACACACACAACTCCGATAAATCGTCCACCTCAACCCAGTGACTGCCTATGATAAAATGAAAATGTACGCCGCCAAGGCTCTTTTAACGAACCAAACTCTACATTAAATGATGAAACAATTATTTATCAAATTAGCATTGACTTCCAGGCGATTGGGCAATCGAACACGATCGGGCTGCAATGCCGGGCTGGCAGCATTATGTTGCCTTTTCTTGCTCTGGCTGCAATCCGGCCAGGCGCGGGCCCAAGCAACGCAGGACGTAGGTGATGTGTGGGTAGCAGAACCCGGCCTGGTTACAGCAGGGGCGGTAGCTACCCCGCGGGGAGGCGCTACCGACCCGGCAGGAAACACCTATATGGTCGGGAATTACTTCGAAACCGTCGATTTCGACCCAGGTCCGGGCGTAAGTCCTTTGACCGCAGGAGCTACCGGCGCATCTGCCTACATCCAGAAGCTGGATAAAAACAAAAACCTGGTGTGGGTCAAACAGATCAGCGCTACGGTTCAGTTCACCAGTTCTTCCATCGCGGTCGATGCGTCAGGAAACCTACTTATCGCCGGGTCATTCAGGGGAACCGCCGACTTCAACCCGGGTAGTGGCGTTGCAGAACTTTCGACCAGAGCGTCAAATGGCACTGAAACGTTTATACTCAAGCTCGACGGCAACGGAAATTATTTATGGGCTGCCCGATTAGGGGACACCTCCGCTGTCGCAGGAAGCAACGGCGCAGGTAACCAGATAAAAACCGATGGTTCCGGCAATATTTATGTAGCCGGGCTCTTTGCCAATACAGTCGACTTCAACCCGGGTGCAGGGGTGTCCGAGCTGACATCCCCGGGTGCATCGGCAATTGACGCATATCTTTTAAAACTTGCTCCCGACGGCTCATTTATATGGGCAAGACGGATGGGGGGAGCATTCAACGACAATGGAACCTCACTGGCTGTTGATGGGAATGGCAATGTGTTTGTCGGAGGTACTCTGGGCGCAAATGGCGGAGTTTCCGATTTTGGCACCCTTTCTCTTCCTGCGGTGACGACCCAAACGGCGTTTATCACAAAATTGAACAGCGCCGGAACATTTCAATGGGTCAAGACTATCGCAAATACCGGTACCAGCAGCGTAACGGAAATCGAAGCGGATGGTACAGGTAATATCTATATCGGAGGAAACGCGTCGGGCACGATGGACCTGGACCCAGGTTCCGGTACTACCGACATACCCGCAGCCGGTTTCATCACCAAATGGGATGGGAACGGGAATTACGTCTGGGGAATGTTCCAGGGTAATGCTGTTGGGGACATTACCCTCGACAATGCCGGGAATCTGTTCGCCACAGGCCGCTATTCCAATGCGCCCGCACTCCTGGACCGCGACTGGGACCCGGGAGCGGGAGTCGTTAAGGTAACCAACCGGGGGACTAACATTGCCAGCACAGATATTTTTGTAAGCAAGTACACCACCGACGCGGGTTTCGTATGGATCAAAACTGCGGGAGGGGCAAGCGCCATCTTTTCCCTTGAAGACGGGCTATCTGTTGGTGTAGACGCCGCTGGCGACATTTATGCGGGTGGGGTTTATGCTACCGACGCCCAGTTCGGCCCTTGCAAGTATGCAATCACACCGACAGCGAATGGAAATATCCGTTCTCAGTATGTCTGGAAGCTATCGGCCAATCCCGTTCCCGATAATCTCCAATTCGCTACGACTACGCTTTCACCAGCCAGCCAACAGGCGTGTATCCTGGGAATTCCCAAGGTAATCAATGCGAGCCCTGCTGCTATTACATCGCCATCCGGTTACAGTACTACCATGCTTTACCAATGGCAAATTGCCGAAAGCGCGACGGGGCCGTGGGCGGATATGCCCGGCGAGGTATTCAAGGATTTGCAGCCGCTGGCCAGAAACACGTCGGCATATTACCGCCGGATTGTAAAGGTCAACGACGGTTTTTGTGGTTTCAAAACAGTAGACAGCTCCGGGGTGGCCTCGGTCATCATCGGTACCGATGTGTCGCCGATTGCTAACGCGGACGGACCGCAGTGGTTTGTCTGCGGGCCTGGCTCCAATACGGTACAACTGGCGGGAACTGCTTCCGGCGGCACACCCGCTTACACCTACAGTTGGTACGAAGGCAGCACCAGCAATGGCACGCCGCTGGCTTCTACCGGTACCTGGACCACCCCGGGCATTACCGAAGCAACGACCTATACTTTACAGGTAACGGACGCGGCCGGTTGTGTGGATATCGACCAGGTAACGATTGTGCCCGCTATCGCCAATGCAGGCACCGACAAGGCTATCTGCCAGGGTGCAGGTGGCGTTCAGATCGGCGCACCACCCGTTTCCAGTCCTTCGGTTTCATATGTATGGACAAGCATTTCCGGTGACCCGATTTCATCTCTGAGTTGTACGACCTGTGCACAGCCCATTGCCAACCCGACTACCGCTACCGTGTACCGTTTGACGGTCACTGTTCAACAGAAAGGCGGTGGTACTTGTGTAACGACCGACGACGTGACCGTAACCCCGGTGACTGCGCCAAACAACACATTGACGTTTGCCGGAACAGACAAAACGATTTGTAAAAATACATCCGTTACCCTCGGCGGCACCGCGGATGCGACATTTGCCTACACCTGGACCTCGGGCCAGTATCTTTCCGCTTCCCAGGTTGCTAATCCCGTATTCAATGCGGGTACTGCAGCTGTGACCGGCGGGGCGATCAATTACACGGTTACCGCTATCAAAAACGGATGCGCCTTCACCGATGAAGTGAAAGTATCTGTGCTGAATAACCGCATAACTGACCAGGACGAAACGGTTTGTGGTCCTGTATGGAGCAGACATCTCGACGAACAGAATGCCGCAGGTGCAACTTATACATGGAGCGTCGTCTCCGGAAGCGGCACCGTGCTGCAAACTGCCAACTCCGGTCAGGATGCTTACCTGAAAAGCGACAACGGCATTGCGGTTTTCCGCCGTACCGTCACCCTGAACAATGTGACCTGCTCGGCCGACGTGTCAGTACAGGCATGCTCGGGCTCAGGAGGCTGTGATTTTGAAATACTTACCTTGTCTGACCAGGCTTGTCCAAAAGTTTTTGGCTCTGTGGCTTTGACATTAGGTACTTCAATCGCGGAGCCTTCGAACTACAACTTCTCATGGAGCCCCGCCAATCTGGTCGACAATCCAAGCGCACCGACCGTAAAGATTACTTCTACCGCGCAAGCTACGATCACTGTAACGATCACCAACAAGTATGACGGCTCCATCACTTGCTTCAAATCCATTGTGATCAACCCACCGGGATGGTCGCTACCGGCATTTACGGCAACTGACAAGTATACCTGCCCGAATACCACCGTTCAGATCGGTGATGTAGCCCATGCAGGTTTCACCTACGCATGGCAGCCTGGTGCCGGTCTGAATGACCCCACTTTGTCCAATCCGACGGCTACTGTTGCCAATACAACGCAGTTCCGCGTGGCGATCACCGAGACAGCTTCGGGCTGCGTAAACCGCGACACCGTAACTGTAACGGTATCAGCACCCGTTGGCGCTGCTGGTAACGACCGCGCGGTTTGTAACGGCGCCACCGTCACTTTGGGATCTCCTGCCCCCGAAGGTACCAACTGGACCTACGCGTGGGAGCCATCGAATGCGGCATGGACCAATGGAACCGGACCAACCGATCCGCAACCACAGATCCAGTTCGCATCCGCTTCGCCACAAAGCTTCATATTGACCGTGACCGATCCATTATCCGGCTGTGTAGCCAAAGACACGGTAGTTTTAAGCAACACTGTCACCGCCGGCGAATATGCTGGTGCACCCGTAACCACTTGCCAGGGAGAGTCTGTGCAGCTGGGGCGTGCAGCGGAGCCGTTCGCACAATATGAATGGTTTATGGCTGATGGCATTACGCCTGCGACCGGGCTAAGCAGCAATACAGTTGCAAACCCGACGGTCGTCAACCCTACTGCTACGACAACTTATACCGTGAAAGTTAGCTATCCGGGTTGCTCGACGCCAATGACCGACCAGGTGACCTTAACCGTGAATCCGGTAACTGGCCTTGAACTGGCCGATCAAAACGTTTGCCTCGCTGGCCCGATCGCGATAGGCTATGGCGCGGCTGGTAACCCTGCTGCTCCTGCGGGTGCTACCTACGCGTGGGCTCCTGCGACAGGCTTGAACGCCACCAACATAGCTAACCCGACCGCGACAGTAACCACCGAAACGATCTATTCGGTTACAGTGGCTTTGCCAAGCGGCTGTATTTTCACCGACCAGGTTAAAGTAAGCCCATCAGCCAATGCTGGTTCTGACGCCGTACTTTGCCCTGGCGAATCTACTGAGATCGGTACTCCTGCTATCGCGGGCGCTACCTACTCGTGGACAGGCGCGAGCATCGTAGGCGCTGCTAATGTGGCACAGCCGACCGTGAAGCCGACTGTTACAACCACTTACTCGGTTAGTGTCACTTTAAACGGCTGTACTACCACCGACCAGGTTGTGGTAACCGTAAACACCCCGGCCAACTTTGCCATCACCGGTAACACGGCGATTTGCGAAGGCGGCGTAGCGACACTTTCACTGGCAGGTACCGCTCCTGCGAACACTACATGGCAATGGAGCCCATTGGCGGGTGTAGCTAGCCCGAACGCAACCTCTACAACCGTTGCTGCCGGCTCTACCCAGACTTACCGTCTGACGCAGACCAACCTGAACACGGGTTGCAGCAATTACAAGGAAGTAGTAGTGGTGGTTAA
>NZ_FNAN01000033.1 GCF_900101885.1 Dyadobacter soli
AATCCGGGTTTCCCCGGGCTATCCCCCAGTGATAGGTAGGTTGCATACGCGTTACGCACCCGTACGACAGTGACATTGCTGCCCCTTCGCCTTGCATGTATTAAGCCTGCCGCTAGCGTTCATCCTGAGCCAGGATCAAACTCTCCATTGTAAATGTTGTTGTAATCTTACTTCCGAAAAAGTAGATCAATGTTTCTAACGAACCTATCTTTTTGCTCTCTTCATCATGTCAAAGAACGTTGCTTCGGACTTCCCGAAACTCGTGGCGGCGATCGTTTTCGCTGCCGTTGTTCCCGATTGGGAGTGCAAAAGTGGGAGGTTTATTTTTAACATGCAAGCACCAGTCGCAAATATTTTTAAATAATTTCTCACACTTTTACTAACCATTTGATAACCAGAAACCACCGATGCGTAATTTTTTCAAAGATTTTTGAAATACTCGATCACATGCATCTTCAAAAGCGCTTCCTGTTTCAAAAGATCGCCCGGAGGAAGCGCTCTTTCCAGCTTGTAATGCGGCCAGCCATCCTTATCAACGTATTCAAGACTGTAATAAGACGACATACTTAGGACCCTGCATATTCCTATATGCATCAAATCCTGCTTCTGCTCTTTCGAAAATCGTTTCGCCCCCTGCCCAAGCTCCTGCACACCTATCAGGAAAAGCACGCCATTCAGGTCGCCCGGTTTTTTACCTACCCATTCTTCCAGCTGCCCGAGCAGATGTTCCCATTGTACTTCCAGCGGTTGGTCTTCTATATTCATTGTACTCATTAGTCCTGTTCGCGTGTAGGCAATGCCTTATATATATGATGAAATCTCAAATTGTTGCTATTTAACCAACAATGCACGCCTTATGTTCTGATTGCGGAATAATATTTGTGCGATAGCCTTCTCTTACAAGCCCTGAGATTCCGAATGCTTTTGCCGGTTTTTCCTAACTTTGGCTTTTGCTATGTATAATAAGGAATTGGAAAAGCATACAACTTTGAACCACAACGATTATCTCTCGACCTTGAATGAGCCCCAACGGGAGGCTGTGCTGCACGGAAATGGCCCTTTGATGATCATTGCGGGCGCGGGTTCAGGGAAAACCAGGGTACTGACCTACCGCATTGCGCGGCTGATCGAAACAGGTGTCGACCCTTTCCGCATTTTGTCCCTGACATTTACCAATAAAGCATCCGGTGAAATGCGCAGCCGGATCGAAGGAGCCGTAGGTACCGAGGCCCGCAATATATGGATGGGTACTTTCCACTCCGTTTTTGCCAAAATCCTCCGCATCGAGGCCCGCTACCTGGGCTATACCAGCGATTTCTCTATATATGATACCGACGATTCGAAGTCATTATTAAGGAGTATCATCAAGGAATATAATCTCGACGACAAGGTTTATAAGGCCAATGTAGTTTTCAACCGGATCTCCGGAGCGAAGAACCGGCTTATTTCGCCGGATGATTACATTAATAACCCGGTGATCCAGCAGGACGACGATGCGGCGAAAATGAAGGAGATCGGAAGGCTTTACAAAACCTACGCGACGCGCTGTTTCCAAGCCAATGCGATGGATTTCGACGACCTGCTTTTCAATACGAATGTCCTCTTCCGCGATTTCCCCGACGTATTATATAAGTACCAGCACAAGTTCCAGCACGTGATGGTCGATGAGTTCCAGGATACGAACGTTTCCCAGTACCTTATTACCAGGAAGTTGTCGGCTGTGCACCGCAATATTGTCGTCGTGGGTGACGATGCGCAGAGTATTTACGCATTCCGTGGCGCCAACATCGAGAACATTCTCAACTTCGAGAAGGATTTTCCGGATGTTCGGGTCATTAAATTGGAACAAAATTACCGATCGACCACCACGATTGTAGAAGCGGCCAATTCGGTGATCGCGCGGAACAAGTCGCAGCTTGAAAAGAAGACATTTACTTCCAATGAAGAAGGCTCGCTGATCGACGTGATCAAGGCTGGTTCGGATAACGAGGAAGGCCGGTTGATTGCTACCGCCATTTTTGAGGAAAAAATGCAGAAATCGCTTCGTAATGAGAATTTTGCGATTTTATACCGTACCAATGCACAGTCCCGCTCATTCGAAGAAGCGCTCCGGAAGCTCGGTATCAAGTACCGCATTGTAGGTGGCCAGTCTTTTTATCAAAGGAAAGAAATCAAGGACTTGCTCGCTTACCTGCGGTTTACAGTGAACCAGCGGGACGAAGAAGCCTTCAAACGGATCATTAATTTACCCAAAAGAGGCATTGGAGATACGACTGTGGCTAAAATAGCGGTAACTGCTTCCGAGAATAATGTCGCGATCTGGGATGTGGTGGCGAATATCAATCAGTTCGGTTCGGGACGTACCATTGCGCCTATCGAAGGGTTTGCGACGCTGATCAAAAGCTTCAAAATCCTGGTGGAAGAAGGCAAGGACGCCTATGAAATTTCTTCCCACATCGCCAAAGCATCCGGCATTCTGCGTGAATTATATGAAGACAAGACCGTGGAAGGCCTTTCACGCTACGAAAACGTGCAGGAATTGCTGAACGGTATCAAGGAATTTGTCGATAGCGATGAGAGCGATGACAAAACGTTGAGCGCGTTCCTTCAATCGGTGTCGCTGCTGACTAATGCAGACGAACCGGACGATAATAATGACCACGACCGGGTTACGATGATGACTATTCACTCGGCGAAAGGTCTGGAATTCAGGAATGTATTCATTGTAGGGTTGGAAGAAGACCTTTTCCCAAGCCAGATGATGCTCGAAAGCCGGCAGGATTTGGAGGAAGAAAGAAGGCTTTTCTATGTGGCGATCACGCGCGCGGAAAAGAAATTGTCATTCTCCTATGCCGAAAGCCGCTACCAATGGGGCCGCCTGAAAATGTGCGAGCCGAGCCGCTTCCTGCTGGAAGTCGATCAGAAGTACCTGAATGTGAACAGAATGGTACAAAGCGCATTGGAACGTGATACGACGCCTCCCGTGACGACTTTTGCCCGCAACCTGGTTCAACGGAAAACCGAAGCCCGGCCGGCTGCGACGGCAGCTACAAGCCATGTGCCGTCAGCCGATTTCGTTCCGACGGATACATTCGACCTGGCCGAAGGCGACAAGGTGGAGCATTTGAAATTCGGTTTCGGGGTGGTGACCAAAATGGACGTCAATGGTACCGATAGAAAAGCGACCGTCAAGTTTGACCTGGTGGGTGAAAAAACGCTGCTCCTCAGTTTCGCCAAGTTGCGCGTGCTGAAATAAATGCAGAAAATATTGATGAAGTTATTAAAATTCCAGGCTTTTTTGTGATAAATCTTACCCTAAACTTCACTGATTAAAACCATAAATTATGTTTATTGAAAACGATATTCAACAGATACAGGAAAGAGGAAGCGATTTAAGCGTCGTGGAAGAGCAAGTCCGTTATTTTGAAAAGGGCTTTCCGTTTTTGCAATTGTCGAAGGCCGCCACGGTAGGCGACGGCGTTATCAGGCTTACAGACGAAGACATCGCGCAGGTAATCAGTGAGTTCGATAAAAGTGCTGCTGATGGCGAGATTGCACTTTTAAAATTTGTACCGGCTTCGGGCGCGGCTACGCGCATGTTCAAATCGCTTTTCAGTTTTTTGCAGGAAGATAAGAAGGACAAGTCGGTGGACGAGTTCTTTACAAAACTGAAAGATTTTGCATTCTACGAGGATCTGAAAACATCTCTGGCTGTCGACGGTCATGACATCGAATCTGCCGACGAAAAAACCATAGCTTCCTACTTCCTGACGAGCAAGGGCTTAGGTTACGGAGAGCTGCCAAAAGGGCTTTTGAAGTTCCATAATTATACAGAACGCTCGCGCACGCCGCTGGAAGAGCATTTGGTGGAAGGTGCGAAATATGCGAATGCGGGCAGCAATGTGCAGATCCATTTCACAGTTTCACCCGAGCACCGCGACAAGTTCGAAAAACTCGTGGTGGAAGTGGTTCCGAGTTACCAGACGCAATATGGCGTTCGGTATATTGTATCCTTTTCAGAACAAAAAAGCTCGACGGATACCATTGCCGTTAATCTTGACAATACGCCTTTCCGCGAAAAAGACAGTTCATTGTTGTTCCGTCCTGCGGGCCACGGCGCATTGCTGGAAAACCTTGCTCAACTCGATGCGGATATTATTTTCATCAAAAATATCGACAATGTCGTGCCGGATCGCATTAAGAGTGAGACAATTACCTATAAAAAGGCGCTCGCAGGCATTGTTTTGAGATATCAGAAAAAGATCTTCGCTTACCTCGATCAACTCGCCGGAAATGCCGACACCGCATTGCTGGCAGAACTCGACGGCTTTTTCCGCAATGAACTTTGCGTGATCCCGCCCGTGGATTTTGTATCGTGGAATAACGATCAGAAGAAGGCATATTTTGTAGGAAAGCTGGATCGCCCGTTGCGTGCGTGCGGAATGGTGAAGAACCAGGGAGAGCCGGGCGGCGGCCCGTTCTGGGCTGAGAATGCGGACGGATCATCGTCACTGCAAATCGTGGAATCGGCGCAGGTGGATGTCGATAATGCGGATCAGAACAGCATTTTCAAGAATTCAACGCATTTCAATCCGGTAGACCTGGTGTGTGCGGTGAAGAATAAAAAAAGTGAGTTGTACGACCTGAAGAAATTCCGTGATCCGCTAACAGGCTTTATTACAGGTAAATCCAAAGATGGTAAGGAGCTGAAAGCGCAGGAATTGCCCGGCCTCTGGAATGGTTCGATGGCCGATTGGAACACGCTTTTCGTGGAGGTACCATTGATCACATTCAACCCGGTGAAAACGGTGAATGACCTCCTTCGCGAGCAGCACCAATAGTTTTCAATGCATACCAAATAAAAAATGGTCGGAAGCAATTCCGACCATTTTTTATTTGAGTTTAAGGTTTAGAGTTTATGGTTTAAAGTTCGTTCAGATCAGAGCCAGACTCCTAAACTTTAAACTCTTTAGCTTTGAACCGCTGCGGCTGACCGCTCATAAACTCATAAACTCTGAACTCAAAACCGTCAAGGTATTGGTAACACTTTGCTTTCTTTGAATGTCGAGAGGATGACCATCGTTTGCGTGCTGGCCACTTCTTCGATTTCGTTAATTTTTTCGAGCATCAGCTTTTGATATGTGCTGATGTCTTTGGAAATAACGCGGAGCAAAAAATCGCCTGTTCCGGTAATATGGTGACATTCAATGACTTCCGGGATGGCGTGAATCTTCTCAACAAATGACTCGGTAACAGCCTTACGGTGCCCTACGAGCGAAATCTGAACGAAAGTGCTTACGCCCAATCCTACCTTTTCAGGTTCCAGCTGCGCATGGTAGCTTTTGATGATTCCCGACTGTTCGAGCTTTTTCACGCGTTCCAGCGTTGGAGCCGGTGAAAGGCCTATTTCTTTGGATAATTGAGCGTTGGTTATTTTCGCGTTCGTTTGTAAAATCTCCAGTACTTTGCGGTCTATCTGATCTAACTTAATTATGGCCGACATTTCTCTATGACTAAGGTTTATATGACGTGCCCATTTTGGGGGACGCCGCAAAACTAATTAGTTTCCCGAAGATTCTTGTAATATTATACTGAAATTTTGTCTAAAAATAGAATTATAGTAGGTGAAATATGATTTTAGTATTGAAATATTAGGCTATTTCGATTGTAACCTGTTGTTATGATCTGGGTTACACAACATATGTTTCTATTTTTTCGAGAAAATCCTGATAAGTCTTCGTAATGCCTTCTTCAAGGTCGATGGTGTGCTTCCAGCCCAATGCGTGCAGCTTGGTTACATCCATCAGTTTCCGAGGCGTACCGTCCGGTTTATCGGTGTTCCATTTGATTTCGCCTTCATATCCTACCACTTGCTGGATCATTTCTGCCAAATGCTTAATAGTAACATCCGAACCTACACCGATATTGAGGAAGCCGGCCTCATTGTAATTCTGCATTAAGAAATAGCAGGCGGCAGCAAGATCATCCGCATGCAGGAACTCGCGTAGCGGCGAACCAGTGCCCCAAAGCTCTACAAACGGCTTTCCTTCCTCTTTTGCTTCGTGGAATTTGCGGATCATGGCCGGCAAAACGTGCGAATTGTTCAGATCGTAATTATCGTTCGGCCCGTATAAGTTAGTCGGCATAACCGAAATGAAGTTGCAGCCATATTGCGAACGGTAGGCCTCGCACATTTTGATACCTGCAATTTTCGCAATCGCGTAAGGCTCATTGGTAGGTTCCAAAAGGCCCGTCAGCAAAGAATCCTCCTGCAACGGCTGCGGCGCCAGTTTCGGGTAAATGCAGCTCGAACCGAGGAACATCAGTTTTTTTGCGTCGGCGCGGTATGCGCTGTCGATTACGTTATTCTGAATGAGCAGGTTATCGTTCAGGAACTCTGCGCGGTAAATATTGTTTGCCATAATGCCGCCCACTTTGGCAGCAGCAAGGAAGATATATTCAGGACGTTCCGCTTCGAAAAATGCCCGGACATCGGCCTGATTGCGGAGGTCGAGCTCGGAGGAAGTTCTGGTGATGATATTGTTGAATCCTTCTTGTTCCAATTTTCTGAGAATAGCAGATCCAACCATTCCCCTGTGCCCGGCAATATAAATTTTAGCGCTTTTTTCCACGGTGTTTTTTTAAATTTGTCTTGGAAATCAATATAGAAAAAACCAATTCGTTACAAAAGTAACAATCTTGCCCTGAAGAAAAATCCTATATACATGCAAAGAGTAGCACTGTTCTGCGGCTTTTTTACCATCTGTCTCTCGGTTTCCGCTTTTGCCCAGGAAGGTCAGAAGGATACTTCGACGCCCTCGTGGCTTCCCAAAGAACAGGTGAAAAAGGACACGGTAACCCGTACCAAAGACCTGAAATCCTTCGTTTCGGGCCTGGATCCGGTGGTTAACACCTCGGTACCGGGCGGTAAAGGCAAGTCCACTAACATCTCCACATTGTTCGGCGAAACAATCCCTGATCTCGGTCTTCGGGTGAAAGAATACAAGAGCCAAAAGAAAGATCGCAAAGCCCGCAAGGAAAAGGCGCGTCTTGCCAAAGTACAATATGAAGGCATTCCGATGCAGAGCATGTCGGTCAAATACGGCAGCGGAGACCGTGCCACGGTCGAGAATTTCCATGTTTTGAAGGAATTCAAACCCATGAGCGAGTACGTGCGGGCAACCGAAACGCGCTGGTATGACAAGAAATCCAGAAGACTGAGCTCCTCGCTGATCAAGGACAAAACACAGGCAATGCCGCTTCACGGTTCATATAAAAAGTACAGCGGCGAAAACCTGATCGAGGAAGGGTACTATTATATGGGTGTGAAAGATGGCCGTTGGGTGAAGTATGATACGAAATACAACCTGATCGATAAGGCCGTCTGGAACCGCGGCTTCCCCGCGGAGTCGCGCATTACGTATTACGATTCTGCGCATACGCAGGTAAAAGAGGTAATGCCTGTCGCATTTGGCGAGGTAGAGGGCGAATTCCTGCAATTTTACAAGGAGGGTCAGCTGGCCGCGAATGGCAAATATGATTCCGGTAAGAAAATAGGCCGTTGGGTGGAATATTACCAGTTCCGCCGCCAGCGCAAGAAAGAAATCCAGTATCCCAAAACGGCCTGGGAGGAGGATTTTGAGCCCTTTATTCTCCGTGAGTGGGACGACAAAGGCAAGCTGCTCTACGATTATACCAAAGATCCCCGCGCTTCCGCTGAAGAGGAGGAAACCGAAAATTAGGCTAGTGCATGGTTGAAAATCACGCCTCACCTGCTTAATTAGCACGCATGTTTTCATCTTTCCTCCGTTTTGTCAGAGAAAAAAGCTGGCTTGCATGGCTGTTGTGCCTGATACCCGTTCTCATTTATATTTGGGTATTTAAAGTTATTGCATTGAATGTCAATTACGTAGCATTCGATGACATTCTGATCCTCGGTATTATTCCCGAATTTTCGAAGGCTGATCTGGCAGGCAAATGGAAGCTGCTGACAACCCTTTTCCCCGAGCACCGGCTGGTATTCTCCCGCTCGGTAATCCTGCTACTTGAAAATACATTCGGTACGGTCAACCTGGTTTGGCCGATGATCATCGCCAATATTTGCTGGGCGCTTTGCACTTTGGTTTTCTATCGCGCATTCAGGCATTTGCGGCTTTCTGTCTGGTATTTTGTGCCGGTCATGTGGCTGTGGTTCAATATCCAGTCGTTTGAAAACATCTTCTGGGGCGTGAGCTCGCTATGCAATTTCGGGGTGATCCTTTTCGTGCTTTGTGCGCTGTATTTTGCGGCTTTCAAGCCTGAGCGGGCTGCTGTTTCGCTGCTTTTCGCCGTCGCAGCGACATTTACCTACGGCAACGGCCTGATGGTTTTCCCGGTAATAGGTTTGCTGTTTTTGCTGGGCGGTTATAGAAAGCAATTTTTTATAACATTGGCGACGACGCTCATCATCGCAGTCATTTATTTCATCGATTTTACCCCCATTACCCAAAACCTCGACTTCTCAAACCCGCAGCAGGTCAAGGAAGGGTTCTTTGGTTTCTTCGGTTTTATCGGCTCCTGGGCGACGCTTAGCGCATACGGTACGCCGACGGCGGGATTATACAAGGCATCCGTAATGGGTATGCTGATGATCGCGGGATTGCTTTTGTTATACCGAAAACAATACGTTCCGCTCTGGAACTCGACCTGGCTGAAAGGGCGATATGCCAATCAAACGGCCCTTTTTGCGCTGGCAATAGCTATTTTCACAGGCATTACTGCTCTCGCGCTTACGTACAAGCGCATTCCCACGGATACATTCGAGGGGATGTTTAAAGGTCGTTACCGCATGTACTCGACGCTCTGGTGCATTGCATTGTATTTTGGTTTTCTTGCTATTGTACAAAATGCGGCCAGGAGAAAATTCGCGCCCGGAATGCTGGTAGCGGCAATTGTAATGAACCTCTTGCTGGTACACAGCAACTTCGCCGAGGCCGTGAACAACCGCCGCGCGGCCATTGCGCAGGAGTTCAATGCGCGCTACAATGCCGACTGGCTGGGTATTCGCATGTTTTCCATGGACCAGCAGCATTATGAAAAGATCCGCTCCTACTACCGCTCCGCCGATCCGCTGGCTGAAAACTGGAACCCGCGGGCCGATTCAGTTTCGTGCGACAGCATTTATCCACCGGATGAAATCGGGTTGCTGGGAGAACATATCGTAATAGGTTTTCACCAGGATTTTTTCAAGGCGGAAAAAGATTACTCCGACGGCGCTTACGTGATTCTTAAATCAACGGAGCATGTATACGCAGCGCAGCCGAACCAGGCTTCCGTGCCTTTGAAAACGACGCTTCGGCGCGGGATGTATTTCAATAAGGGTATCAATGCCAGTTTTCACTCGGCTAATGTCGAGCCTGGGATTTACAAAATTTACCTTCTTGTGCGTAAAAATGGGCAGAACACCCTTTACTGCACCGGCAAAACCTGGGAGGAAAAGCAGTAATCAGTATTTGTTGTGTACGCTGGTGAGAATGCGTTCTACTTCCTGGCGGACATCGGCCGTAGGTTTGGTGAAATTGTTATTCATAAAACTGAAAACCAGTACTTTGCCTTTTTTCGTGATCAAATAACCGCTCAGGTTGTAGACATTACTCAGGCTGCCTGTTTTGGCAAAAATAAATGGTGGTTCCTCTTTAAAAAGGTTCTTCAGGGTTCCGCTCTTCCCTCCTGCCGGCAATATTTTGAACAACCTTTCCTGCGGCACCTTCGCGTAAATTTTTTGCAGCAATGCTACCATTGTTCGGGGCGTGAAGAGATTGTAACGACTCAGTCCGGAGCCGTCTTTCCAGATCGGTTTATCGGGTAAATCGGCCAAATGGTGCTCTATGGCGTGCTTAATGGCCTTTTCCGAGCTCAATGGCAGCTTGTTGGCAGTGGCGTAAATAAGCATGAGTTGCTCGGCCAGCATATTGTCGCTTACCTGCATCATGCGCGTGTAAAGCGAATCGGACGGAATGCTGTTCACGGTCTGCAACTCGATTTCCAGCGGGATATTGATCAGTTTGATCTCTTTTTTCAATGTATCGCTCAGCAGTTGCAGCATCAGCTGGTCGGTCATATGCACCGGCACGTCGCGCGTAACCGCTTTTGAACCTGCTGCTTTCGGATAATGAAATACATTCTGCAATTCCTCCCGCTCGATCCCCGAAACGGCCGTGTCCTGTACCATTGATTTATCCCAGAAACGTGGATTGGCCTGGTATTTCCCTGCCGGGGAGCTTTTAAAACGGGCGATATTGCCGTAAATCGGCATGGCGGTCACCTCGGGCTGGTAGTAATCATTATAGTCGCTCCATGCCCAGCCAGGGCCGAAACGTTTGTTTTCGAAGTGAAACGGCGTAAAAAATATCTGGTCCTTGCGGCCTTTGAGAAAATCGTAAACCTTGCTGTGCGGTAAATCCGGGTGCAAAAGCGAAGGGTCGCCGGTGCCGCGGATGAGGAGCAATTCACCCCATTCGAGGTATTCGAGGCCGGGAATGGAGTCGCTGAGCGCGGATAAGCCTGCGTAGAAGCTGAAAAGTTTGGTATTGGATGCAGGAATGAAATACTTATTGTCCTGGTAACCGGCCAGCGACTTCTGATCGCCGATGCGCGCAATAGAAACGCCGGTATGCTGCTGACTGAGAACCGCCGAGCGGTCGATTTCGCGTTTCAGGTAATGGGAGGCCGAGCAGCCCGATAATGCAATGATACTGATAAAGAAGAGCAGCGTGCGCATGGAAACGGGTTAAATTGAACTTTAAACAAAGATAATATTTTCGTTGTATTGACAAATTAGTGGGTGAAGATGCAATTACTTTGTAAAAACTGATCACCACACCAAATTCTGATGACTGATATCCGGTCTGTCCTGAAACAATATTGGGGTTACGACGCATTCAGGCCGTTCCAGGAAGATGCCATCCGGGCGGTCCTGAACGGTATGGACACGCTGGTACTGCTTCCGACCGGGGGCGGGAAATCCATTTGTTTCCAGGTGCCGGTAATGGCCTCGGAAGGCGTTTGCATTGTGGTAACCCCGCTTATCGCGCTCATGAAAGACCAGGTGGAGCAGCTCAAACGCAGGCATATTCCTGCCGCGGCGATCCATTCCGGCATGAGCAAGACGGAGATCGACGTTACACTGGATAATTGCATTCACGGCAATACTAAGTTCCTTTACGTGTCGCCCGAGCGCCTGCGTACGGATATTATGATCGCGCGCACGAAGCGTATGAAGGTGTGCCTGCTCGCGGTCGACGAGGCGCATTGTATTTCGGCATGGGGCTACGACTTCCGCCCTTCCTACCTCCTTATCGCCGAATACCGGAAGCTTTTACCCAAAGTGCCGGTGATGGCGCTCACCGCCACCGCCACCGAAGAAGTACGGGCCGACATTCTCGATAAGCTCGAAATGCGCAATGCGCGGGTGTTTAAACAATCGTTCGCGCGCGCTAACCTATCCTATTCCGCATTTCCGGAAGAAAGCAAGGAGCGGAAATTAATACAGATTTTACGTAATGTGCAGGGAACGGGTATCGTATACGTTCGCACCCGGAAGCGTACAAAAGACCTCGCCGACTGGCTGAACCGCCAGGGTATTTCGGCAACGAGCTACCATGCAGGCTTGCTTTTCAAAGACCGTTCGGAGCGGCAAACGGCATGGATCCAGAACCGGATTCGCATTGTCGTGGCGACGAATGCATTCGGAATGGGCATCGATAAGCCGGATGTCCGCGCGGTAATCCATTTTGACTTGCCCGACAACCTGGAAGCCTATTACCAGGAAGCTGGACGCGCGGGACGGGACGAAAAAAAGGCTTACGCCGTCGCGCTTTTCAACAAAATCGATCTCGAAGAACTTATCGACAGTATCGAGCGGAAATATCCGCCGGTGGAAATGCTCCGGCGTGTGTATCAGGCACTCGCGAATTACTACAAACTAGCGACCGGTGCCGGGGAGTTGTCTGGCTTCGATTTTGATATTCAGGATTTTGCGGGAATATTCGGCTTGCCGGTGAATGAAACGCATTATGCATTAAAACTCCTTGAAGAAGAGGGTTTTGTGCAGCTCAGTGAGAGCTTCGGCGATGCTTCGAAAATCCATTTCCTGGTTGATAACCGGCAATTGTACGACTTTCAGATACGTTACCAGGAGCTGGATTCGTTTATCAAACTGATCTTGCGGATGTATGGCGGCGAGCTTTTTACGGAGTATGTGCGCATTTCGGAAACGGAACTGGCGCAGATCCATTTTGCCTCCGTACCCGAGGTCCTGAGGAAGCTGAAATTCCTGGCCGAACGTGAAATTATCGACTACGAACCCCGGAAAGACAAGCCCCAGCTCACATTTCTGACACCGCGCTATGATGCTTCTTTACTTCCGCTGAATGTTTTTGAAATACAAAAAAAGAAAGACCGGGACCTTCAAAAGGCGCAGGCTGTAATTCGTTACGCGTCACATACTAAACGGTGCCGGACTTTGCTTTTGTTGGAATATTTTCACGAATTCGATGCGGAGGAATGCGGTGTGTGCGACATATGCATTCAAAACCGAAAGAATGAGGCGATCAATCAAGCCGGTTTGGCCGACCTGATCACCGACTTTTTGAACCGTGAGGGCCCGATGTTGCCTGCGGAACTCAGCCGAGCATTTGAAAACCTGCCCGGCGATGCGTTTCTGAAAACATTGCAAGAATTAATCCAGGAGGAAGCGATCCATTACAACGAACAGGGAATGCTGACCCCGACTAACAAAACTCAACTTTGAAAACCTCATTACTTACCACAGTACTGTGCCTGCTGATGACGGCGCAATGCGTTGTCGCGCAGCAGATTCCCGGCATGCAATTCAGTAATTACGGCGGCTTGTACCGCGCTACTTACAATCCGTCGGTATTGGGCGGCCCGAGGCACAAGTTTCAGATCAATGTCCTCACGCTCGGAGGGAGCATTAAGTACCGCTATTTCCGCTTCATCGGTGAAAACTCGTTCCTCTACCCCATTCTTGCGCCGCATTCGACCAAGGAACTTTACGGCCGTTCGCGTACGATGGGCTCGCTTACCTACAAAGACCCCATTTTTCTAACGGGTGAAATCCGCTGGCCATCGGCTTCTTTTGCATTGGGCAAATACCACGGCGTGGCGGTGCAGCTGCGCACGCGCGGTTTTGTGCTGGGGCGCAATATCCCTTCCGCGATCGATAATTTGTATATGAAAAGGCTGGATACCGGCAGCACGCCGCCGCTTTCCAATGAGGCCTGGGGCGATTTCAGCCTTGTTCAGCAAAGCTTTTCGGACCTCAGCTTTTCCTACGGCGCACAATTGCTCGATATCGAAGGGCATAAGTTCCGCGTAGGCGTAACTGTAAAACGCGTTTTCGGTGCACGTGTGGCCTATTTGAGAGGTAATGCGGACCGTTACAGCATTAACCCGGTAAGCAGCACCGACCCGGATATCAGCCAGTTGGAAATCGATAACCTCACCTACGAAAGCGGGTACAGCACGCCGAACCGGAAGGCAGGGATCGGAAATCTGTTCAGTTCCGATAAATATGGTGCCGGCTGGGGCTATGACCTTGGTTTTTCTTATGAAATCGGCTCGGTTTGGAGTGGTCGCAAGGAAGTTTATAACGACAGCCCGGATTACCTCGTCCGCATTGCGGGCTCATTGACGGATGTGGGGTCGGTGAAATACAAAACTTCGGATTCAAGGGTCGTGAGCGGAACGCATAGCGATGTGGTTGTGCGCCAGACGGAACTTGAAACGATCAGTGACCGTGGTCCTGAGGGCTTCATGAGCCTTTTTCCGGGTGATACCAGCACCGCATTCGCTCAAAAGGTAAAATTGCCGCAGGCGCTCAACCTGGAAGCCGATATCCAGGTTTTCAATGGCTTCTTCCTGAACCTCGCACAGACCAGCCGTTTGAAAAGCGGTGGCACGAACTCATTAGATATGTATGTGCCTAATACTTTTATCGTTACGCCACGCTTTGAGGATGAGGATTCGGGCCTTTCGTTCCCGATCTCGTTCATTAAGGGAAATAACCGGCCTTCCATTGGCCTCGCTGGGCATTTCGGACCGGTTTTTCTCGGTTTCAGTAATGTGAACGGCCTCATGAAAAGCGGCGGCGCACGCGGCAGCATGATGTACATCGGCTTTACCGCGTGGAAATCATCTCGTAAAAAAGACAAGGATTGATATGAAAACATCGTCTGCCCTGATCCTTTTAGCAGTTCTCTTCCCCCTGATGCTGCTCGGGCAGCATGATCAGCACGCTAATCACACGGTTGCGGCGGACGTGGAGCCGCAGCCCTTGCTCGCGCAGGCGATGCGCTTACAGGAGGCCTTGTCCTTCTCCGGAAATGCATTGCAGGCGGCCGACGCGGCGAAGTTGAAAGCATTGGAAAACGGCGCATTATCGAAAGCGACCGTGGCGCAAATCCAGTCCATTCTCGATCCCTATTGCCTGAATGTAGTGCATATTAATCCCGAAGGTCGCGTCAAAGTGGACCGGGGCGCAGCGAAAGCGGGGCTGGTGCAAGGCGGCTGGACGGCTTTTTTGGTCAAAATCCACAACGAAGCGGGCATTACGGCGAAGTTCGAGGCTACCAGCCCGAATGCGTTGAAGCCTTATCACTCCCCTTCTTTCGAGCACAGGGTCAAAAAGGAGCACGAGCTTACCGAGGGGCAGGTCGCCAATCGTTTTCTCGACATTCAGATTTATGCCGGAAGGCCTTTGCATGCGAATTTGTCCGGTTTGAAACTCGAATATGCGGTGGTTCAGATCTTTTCCAAGGATGCGGGCAAGCGTGAGGCGGAAATCGCTTACAATGCAGGCCAGGGCTCGCAGGACGTCGGTTTCCGGAATTCTACCCATATTTTATTTGATGTAAAACCTGCGGTAAAAGTCAGTTTTGATGTAAAAGACGACGACGGAACGCCCACTATGGCTTCCTTCCTGATCACCGACGGTCAGGCGCACGCTTCCGGCAAGTTCAAAGGCATTTATCCCCTCCCATCGCGCCGCGTGGCCGCATTCGACGAATACCCCGATTTCTTTTTCCAACCACAGATTTACAGAAAAAGCGGCGAGCACGTGATATTGCCGCCAGGCAAATACAAGGTTACCTACACCCGCGGGCCCGAATACGTCCCGCAGACAAAAGAAATCACGGTCCCCGACGGTAAGGCCTCTCTGGATGTATCATTTCAGCTAAAACGCTGGATACAGCTCGCGAAACTGGGCTGGTATAGTGCCGATCACCACATTCATGCGGCTGGTTGCAGCCACTATGACAGCCCTACCGAGGGCGTCGATCCGAAAGATATGTTCCGGCAGGTGCTGGGCGAGGATTTGAATATGGCGGCCAATCTGGCCTGGGGGCCGAGTTGGTACCATCAAAAGACGTTCTTCACAGCCAAGGATCACCCGCTTTCGGGCAAGAAAACCATTATGCGGAACGACGTGGAGGTTTCGGGCTTTCCTTCGTCGCACGCAGGGCATATTGTTCTGCTGAGGATTAAAGAAGACGATTACCCCGGCACGACCACCATTGAGCAATGGCCCAGCTGGACCGCGCCGGTGCTTTCGTGGGCCAAAAAGCAGGGCGGTGTGGTCGGTTATGCACATTCGGGCTGGGGATTGGAGCCGATGGAGCCGACCAGCAAATTGCCGAATTACATTACTCCCAAAATGGACGGCATCGGCGCCGTTGAATATGTGGTAACCGTCACCGACGGCCTGATCGACTTTTTCAGCGCCGGTGATACTCCGGCACCCTGGGAGCTCAATATGTATTACCACACGCTCAATTGCGGCTTTAAAACGCGTTTGAGCGGCGAAACCGACTTCCCCTGCATTACGGACGCCCGCGTAGGCCAGGCGCGAAGCTACTTTAAACCTAAAAATGCGATGGATTACGACGGTTACGTGGAGGCGATCCAGCTCGGCAGAAGCTACGTTTCCGATGGCAAATCACATATTATGGATTTCAAAGTCGAGGACGTGGAGGCTGGTACCGGCGAAAGCGAACTAGCTTTAAAATCGCCCGGAACCGTAAATGTAACAGCGAAACTAGCCGCTTACCTGCCGGAAAAACAAGACAGCATCGGTGGAAAAATCGCTAAATCACCCATTCTCGACAAACCGTACTGGGATATCGAACGGTCGCGGGTCGGGCAATCGCGGACTGTGCGTGCGGAGCTGATATTGAACGGGGTTCCCGTGGATACGGTTGAAATACAGGCGAATGGAAAGTTAAACGATGTCAATTTTTCGGCTAAAATTTCCAGATCCTGCTGGCTGGCGGTGCGCATTTATCCGAGCTCGCATTCCAATCCGGTTTTTGTGAAGGTCAATAACCAGCCCATTGTTGAAAAGCAAAGTGCGGAATGGTGCCTTGCGGCGTTGGAGCAATGCTGGAAAATGAAGCAGCCCAATATCCGCGCCGAGGAGCGAAACGCGGCTGCGGAAGCTTACGAAAAAGCACGGAAAGTTTATCGGGAATTGATCGCCAACGGGAAGTAAATAAATGCTAACCTGGCGTCGTTTCAGAGCAGTTGAAGTGCTACTCAGGCGTAGTTTCGGCCTTTTTAGAACGGAATAGCCCTCCTATCCGGCTGAACATCCGTTTTTCGAACTCCCAGAAAAACGAGAACTTGCCCCAGATCCAGCCCCACGCGAGCAAAATGACCTGGTATAGTGGCAATATGATGAGGATATTGACGGTCCAGCGCAGCCAGCCGGGAGAATTTTCCGTCAGCCCGATCAGCTCGAAAAGCCAGCGTTTGACATAAAGGACCGAAAAACCGGTACATGCAAAAACGACCAGAATGATGAGTACATCCCACCCATTCCGGACGTTCCAGCGTTGTTTCAGTTTTTCGATCATGCGATGTTATTCGTGAAAGAAATCCAGGTGTTCGGGCTTGATCACCTCTTTATCCAAAGTTAAGAATTCTTCCCAAAAAGCATCGTTCGGAACACCTGCGCGGCAGATAACCGGCTCTTTTTTAACAGGATGCTCGAAGTACAGCCTCCGTGCGTGCAGGTTGATGCTGCCATCCGGGTTGCCTTTGGGAAACCCGTATTTGACGTCCCCGCGAATCGGGCAATTCATCGATGCCAGCTGTACGCGGATCTGGTGCGGCCTGCCGGTAACCGGCATCACTTCTAGCAAATGGAATTTATTGATCTCGCCTACCCACCGGTACGAAAGCTCGGCGCGCTGCGAGCCTGGTACTTCCTGGTCGTGCGCGGTAGTGACATTGCGGGCTTCGTTTTTGGTAAGCCAATGCACGAGTTTGCCCTTCTTTTCGGCGGGTTTGTTTTTCACAACTGCCCAATAGGTCTTCTGAACGTCGCGCTTGCGGAAAATCTCGTTCATGCGTTCGAGCGCCTTGGAGGTGCGTGCGAATACCACGAGCCCGCTCACGGGGCGGTCCAGCCGGTGTACGGTGCCGAGAAATACCGCTCCCGGCTTGTCATACTCCTCCTTAATATAGTCTTTGACCATATCGAGCAGGCACGTATCGCCGGTAACATCGGCCTGAACCAGGATACCCGGCTCCTTATTGACGATGATCAGGTGATTATCTTCGTAAACAACCCGAAAAGGTTTTTTAGCCATATTATTAATTTAATACTTTTTAAAAGGTCAATATGATTCCGATTCGTTCGGAAACGATTTGCCTTTCACATCTGAAATATAATTAGTGATGGCGTCGGTCATGACACCATTCAAATCGGCATAATGGCGCAAAAAGCGCGGTTTGAATGCCTTGTTAATGCCCAGCAAATCGTGGATTACGAGCACCTGGCCATCTGCATGAGGCCCGGCTCCGATTCCGATCGTAGGGATATTTACACTCTCCGAAACCTGCTTGGTCAACTTGGACGGGATTTTTTCCAATACCATTGAAAAGCAGCCCACTTCTTCCAGCATTTTGGCGTCTTCGAGTAATTTTTGTGCTTCCGCTTCCTGCTTTGCACGCACCGTATAAGTCCCAAACTTGTAAATGGATTGCGGCGTAAGCCCCAAATGGCCCATCACGGGTACGCCCGCGCTCAATATGCGCGTGATAGAATCCTTCACTTCCAGGCCGCCTTCGAGCTTCACGGCATGCGCGCCCGATTCTTTCATGATCCGGATTGCGGAATTCAATGCCTCGCGGGAATTGCCCTGGTACGAGCCAAACGGCAAATCCACGACAACTAATGCACGTTTCACCGCCCGCACTACGGACGATGCGTGGTAAATCATCTGATCGATCGTGATCGGCAGGGTTGTTTCGTGGCCGGCCATGACATTGGAAGCAGAATCGCCCACCAAAATCAGCTCGACGCCGGCTGCATCCACGATCCCCGCCATCGAGTAATCGTAGGCGGTAAGACAGGTTATTTTTTCGCCACGGTTCTTCATTTCCTGAATCACGTGGGTCGTAATGCGCTTGATATCAGCAGTATGTACAGACATGGTGGTTATCGGTAATGGTAATCGAAATTTTAGAATCTGAGCGGGCATCGCCCGATCAAAAGTCATCAAGTGTGGTCGAGTGTACCGGCTATTACCTGTGTATCAGCCAGTTTTCGGGGTTCAGTCGCGAGGTATTTTTCCAGATCTGGAATTGCAATTCTGAGGTGCCGTCGCTGTCGGTGGCTACCCGGCCGATATTTTCACGGGCTTTCACTTTTTGTCCTGCCCGTACGGCAACGCCGGTCATTTTAGCATAAATCGTCATATAATTACCGTGCTGGATTGCTACCACACTGCCCATTCCGGGCAGTTCGGTCACGTCGAGCACCGTTCCGTCGTAAACCGACCGTACCGGCTCTCCGGCGGTCGTCTGAATGTCTACACCCAGGTTATCCACCATCACCCCTTTCAAAACAGCGTGTGGCCGCTGCCCGAAATGGCTGGAAACAAAGCCCTTTACCGGCCACGGCAGGCGGTTCTGCGAAGCCGTGAACGATGACGCCAATGTGGTTTCTTCCTCGCTCATACCGCTCGAAACAACCGGCTCCTCTTCCACT
Organism: Dyadobacter soli; assembly: GCF_900101885.1. Lineage (GTDB taxonomy): Bacteria > Bacteroidota > Bacteroidia > Cytophagales > Spirosomataceae > Dyadobacter > Dyadobacter soli. The sequence goes on from NZ_FNAN01000033.1 coordinate 19,055, forward strand.
TCTTTCGGCGCTTCTACGGCAGCCTCGCCTTTCTTCTCTCGTTCGGCATTCTCGCGGGCGATTCTTTCCCGTTCGGCTTTCCTGCGTGCTTCCCGTTCTTCCCGCTCACGGCGCTCTCTTTCAAGGCGTTCTCTCCGCTCACGCTCGGCAATGCGGCGAATACTCGATTCCAGGAGATCGGTAGCACGTTTATTTTCAGCAATTTGCTTTCTCAGCTCCACTTCCTTCTGCGAAAGCTCCTTGATCACCTCGTTCTGTTTTGTTTTCAGGCCTTCGAGCTTCGTATTCTCGGTAACCCGCGTATCGAGTACGTTTTTCTGCTGGCTCTTTTTAGAAGTAATGCGCTGGCGTTCAGCCATTACCTGTTTTTGTAATACATCTATCTCCTTTGCGCGGCCCTGACGTGCCTCGGTATACTGTTTCAAATACTTATACCTCAGCACAAACTGGTTGAAAGTACCCGCCGAGAACAAGAAAACAAGTTGATTGAAATAGGCGTTCCGTTTCGATGCCTCGTAAATCATGTGGCCGTACTCCTCTTTCAGCACCGCAAGGCTGCTATCCAGCGCCTGACGCCGCTTTTCGAGCACTTTTAGTTCACGGTCGAGGATTTCGAGATCGTCGGTGAGGAGGTCGATCTGCTTTTTATAGGTGTTGATTTGCTGGTTGAGCGCTTTGAGTTGGCCGAGGTTGACATTCTTCTGGGAAGAAGTCTGTTTCAAAATGTTTTGTATTTCCTTGATTTTGCCCTGGTTTTCAGCCTTTTCGAGCTCCAACTGCTCGCGGGTCTTCTGTGCGAAGGCACCTGCGCATGCACAAAGCACGAATGTAAGCACTAACCAAAAACGACGGCTACCAGGGGTACGAAAGGGCATAATATTGATTCTTGCGGCCAAAAATACATCTCACGGCGGGCAAAGTTAAGCAGACTTTCTGTATTTTACCTTTTACGCTTGTAGCTCGAAGGAACATTAAACGGAAAACCGGGGCTTTGGTTTACCAATTCCACCTTGCTGTGTTTGAGGCGCATGGTCGTTTCCACTTTCTGCTGTTCCTTGGAAAGCACATTCAGGTTAATGTGGCTCATGAAAGGGAACAAAAAGCTGCCTACTGTCCTGAAATCCTCATAATCGAGGGTAAAAGTGTTCTGCGTAGGCACTTCCGTTGCTTTCAGGCGCGAGAGTTTCTGGTTTTTTTCGGCAATGTAATTATCGACTTCCAGCCTGTCGACCGCCTGTTTAAGGACATAAAAATCATTTTCCTTCACAAACCGGCCGTTTTCCTGCATTTCAAACGGCATATTACCGATGATCACCGATTGTAGGAGATCGAAGTTGAGATCGAAATTGTATTGTTTGCTGAGTTGTTCGTAGTTGAAAACGAAGTAGTCGCGGTGAATTTTGTCCATAAAAACAATGGAATCCCGCGTGATAATGCCGCGCGCCACTTCCAGGCCCACTCCCGTCACCGACAGCCAGATAATGCTGTCTTTTTTCATGCGGATGTTGACATTCGTATTGTCAAAATCCTGCTTCGGGCTTTTGAAGGAAAACTTGGATTTGGCCGTCAGATAATCAAAATCGACTTCATTGACCTTCACCTCCGGCATCGGTTCCCCCGCATTGGCAACCACGGCTATGGTGTCGGCCGCAATGGTATCTTTGGGTTCGGGTCCCCTGGTAATGAGGGTTGTGTCGGTATCCTTGCTTTGGGAAGTACTTTTGGAAGAACGTGGTTTGTGACAAGCCGTGAACCATATCAGTGACATGGTTACCAGCCCGACCGTAATTTTACTGCTCATGTAATGCACCTGTTGCTATTTTTTTGTCAAGAAGTTCGGTGGTTTCTCCCATTCTTTTGGCTTTTTTCCATTGGGCCACCGCATTGTCCCGTTCTCCTAGTTTGAACAGGACGTCCCCATAATGCTCAACAATTGTGCCACTCACACCGCTGCTGTCCTGCATTGCCTTTTCGAGGAACTCCTTTGCTTTTTTGTAGTCTTTACGAATGTATAATACCCAGGCATATGTATCGAGGTAAGTCGGGTTGTTCTGATGCTGCTGCACGAGTTTTTCCGACATTTTGAGTGCCAGATCGAGTTTTTCCTTCCTCAAAGAAAGAAAATAGCTGTAATTGTTCAGCACGTGATCGTTGTCCGGATCGGCTTTCAATGCGAGATCGTAGGCGGCGTCGGATTTGTCGTGCTCGCCTATCCCATTGAATGCGTCGCCGAGTTGTGCGTGGATTAATGGCACCAGCTGGGGATTTTCGCCGATCATTTTAAGACTTTCTTCGAGTGATGAAGTGGCTTCCTTGTAGTTTTTCTTCATCAAATGCGCCGTTCCGTTGAAATACCAGAACATTCCCTGGTTCGGGAACAATTCCAATGCTTTTTCCGAATGCACGAGCATGCTATCGGGCTGGTTGAGCTGGCCGTCGAGCTGCATAATGGCGCCCCAAACCTGGAAAACGTTCGGATCGGAGGCCACGGCTTTCAGGTACAGCTGCCGCGCTTCGGCGAGTTTGCCCTGGCGTGTGAGCAAATCGGCGTAAATGACCGTTGCCTTTGCTTCGTTCGGGTGTGTCTCCGCGAGCTGGCGGGCGAGCGAAACGGCCTCAATTACCTCGTTTTCGGTTTTCAGCATTGTCAGATAACCCGAAAGCACGCGGATTTTCGGATCGGCATCGAGATTTGGATTGGCAAAAACCTGTTTCAGTTCCTGGTTGCATTTCTGCACGTCACCGTTGCGGCGGTAAATATCTGCCAGCAACACGTGCGCCTGCGCTTCATCGGGGTTGATTTTCAATGCCTCTTCCAATGGTGCCACCGCTTCCACGATCCGGTCGTTGGCAATCAGCATTTCGGCCAGCTCCACGCGGTAACTTACTTCTCCCGGCTCGGCTTCAATCAGTTTTTTACCTTCTGCAAGCGCTTTGTCGAGGTTGTTCTGGCGGAGATAGAGCTGCTGTTTCTGGTGCGTGATCTCTTCGGTCACTCCCATCGACTTTTCGAGCTTGTTATAAGTCTCGATCGCCTTGTCAAACTGGTCGGCAAACACGTATACCGCGGCCAATTCTATGCCGTATTCGATATTTTCAGGGTTTTTGGCCACCAACGTTTCGTAAATCTGGGCCGCTTCGGAGTATTTCCGGCGCTTCGCGTAGAGTTCCGCGAGCTGTTGGGAGTAAAAAATGTTTTCTTTATCGAGATCATGCGCCTTTTTCGAAGCATTGATCGCGTCGTCGTATTTTTCGAGCTTGATGAGCGCCGTAGCTACGAGGTAATGCGCGGCGGCATCCTGCGGGCTGACGAGCGCGAGCTTTTCGAATATAGGTAATGCACGGTCGGGCTCGTCCTTCATCATGAATTTCATCCCCTCGGTCGCCATCGACTCCCCTTCCAGCCGCGTCATGACGCCTTCTTCCTTAACTTCCTGCTTGTCACGATCTTTACGACGCTGCGCATGGGCCGGCGTCATCAGCCAGGAGGCCGATACGAGGCAAATAAGAAGGGTTATTTTCAAATATTCGGTCCTCATATTTTAATCGTGCGCCATCAGATCGTGGGACTTGACCGGCTATTTCAGTGTAAATAACAAAGTTACCAAATTTTGTCAGTATGCTCCGCCCAAATCTCTCCGCAAATAAGTATACTAACGTCGAAATATATATATTCTTATGCCGGAATTAGGTCCATTCCATGCGGTTACCGCACTGAGTAAGCCGATTTTCCAAAACCGGGCAATCCGGACGGGCTGAGCGCCTCCACGCGTATGTCCGCCGAGCTTGCGGCATCGGTATGGTAATAGCTTACCCGCGCCTTGCCATCGCTACCGGTTTTGAGCATAGGTGCCCAGAAAACCGTTGACCGGAAGTCGGGATTCGGTGCGGGCGGGCTGGTAGGGCCATATTGGGGTGAATAAAATGCCTTCGGCGTGTGAAATCCGGCTATTTTAGTGACCATCACACCCGGTACAATGTCCTGCGAATAGTCGTAATTCTCGTTTCCACGCTTGGTAAGCACCGCAATGACCCCATTTCCGCCCCTGCTGCCATAAATGGCGGCCGAGGGACCTTTCAGCACGTCGATCGACTCCACATCGAACACGTTCAGCGACGTGATCAGCTGCTTATCCACCGGCATACCGTCCAGTACGAACAAAGGTTCGCCCCTGTTGCCTCGTATCGACACCGTCGCATTCATGCCCGAGCCCATCACCGACACGCCCGCAACGCGGCCTTGCAGCATATCGAGTATGCTCATGTAGCCGGAGGCCAGTTGCGGCGTCACTTTCAATGTTGCGTCGGCCGAACTGTACAGTTTCCGCGAATCGCGCGGCGTTTCTTTCTTTGCTTTGATAGTCACTTCCCGCAGCATCCGCTCGCGGTTTTCACGGATTTTTCGTGCTATGTCCTGCTCCTGGGCTGCATTTTTGAGCAGATTGGCCAGGCGCTGCGCATCGACGGTCACCGGCTTGAAAGGGATTTTGACAACCGAAGCGCGTGGCGGGTCGAATGGATTAAGCGTGAACGATAAATTCTGATTTCCTTTTTTGTTCATCCCTTGCAGGCGAAGTTGCAGCGAATCGCTGAATGCCAGGTTATAAATCGTGAAATGGCCGTTTTCATCGGTTTCCGCCGTCATGAAATTGCTGAGGCTATCGTTGCTGACAAAAAGCGATAATGCGGTTTTTTCGGTCAGTTTCCGGTTATTCCGCTTCGCGTCGCCTTCCAGCGTAATGCCTTGCTCGACATACCTTTTGGCTTGCGGGATGGAGTCGGCGAGCACGTCTTCCCATTTGAAACGCGTCCAGCCGTGCGTCATCATCACATAGTCGAGGTGAATCTTGCGCTCCGATTTTGTGGGGTCTAAATAGTAGGCAGGTTGTTCTATAACGCCTTTTAGATCAGACGATAACAATAAATAGGAAGCGATATTTTGATCGAAAGGCTGCTGTAAAATCTGACCGGCGTCGGTGACCGACAATGAGAGATTCGCTTCCACGGGTTTGCCCGCCGAGTCGGTCACGGTCACTTCCACGTCCACCTTTTCACGCGGTTTGTACTCGGCTTTCGATGGCTTGATATTTACCCGCAGGCTCCTCGAATGGTCTACAAATACCAATCGCTCGCACACCGGCTTGTTGGCCTCGTCGAATAATGTGAGATGGGTAATGCCGTCCGGTAATTCGTTGGTGGGCAGCTGCATCATCAAGCCGCGGCTGCCGATTTTACCTTTTGCCACAAACGCGACGATTCCCCGTGCGTGGCCTACCACATTGACCGGTATTTCCGCTTTTCCGGGGATTTTGGCATAAGCTATTACTCTCATTTTGAGTGGATTCGAGAGGTTGTCGACCACCATCGTAAAGCCGCTGTCATGCACTTTCGGGAATGCGAATGGTGTCACTTTTCCGTCATTTTCCTTCAAAAATGCGCGGTACGACTCCCCTGCCTTGGGCGCGAACTGAAAACGTCCCATTCCTAAATGCTCACTTTTGAATGACGCCACGGTATCACCATTCTGGGCTAGCACAAATCCCGTGACATCCTGCGCGAGGCCCGCCTCGTTTAAGGCTTTGAATGCTACACGGGTACTGATGTCGGCCACCAGCTGGCCGCCTTCGGGGAAAAATTGCAGATCGGTTTTGCCGGTAGTAGTGTTAGTGGTCGTATTTTCTTCATAATTAAATACATACAAATTTTTTTGGAAGAAAAAATCTTCGGAAGCATTGCGCATCCAGTTCGTGTACGCGCGGATTGTATACGCGCCAGGCGCCAGCGAATCGGTAAGCACGAATTCTCCGTAGCCGGTGCCGCCGTTCATTTGTACTCGTTTCAATGCTGCATTCCTGCCGGTGCGTTGCTCGATGAGGTCGACGTAGAGGAGGTTACTGGCGCTGTCGGCGAGGTGTAAAGATCCTTCGGTGAGGTATGCTTTGAACCAGAGCGTGTCGCCCGTTACATAATAGGGCTTGTCGAAGTGCAGGTAGGCTTTTTCAACCGGTAATGTGCCGCGGTATTTATTTAATTTGTTGGAAATGAATTGAATAAAATCTTCTTCCGACCATCGGAATGCGCTAATTAGTACAGCGGCGGCGAGCAATGCATAGTTGATGAAGTTCTTTTTCCACGGCATATCGTTAAGGAGATTTGTTATATATGCAATTTACCTAAAATAAACTTGCAAAATATTTCTACTTATTCAGCTGACTAACGAGCAAATAGACCGGATAACTTATCAAAAGGAACAGTAATGCGTATTGGCTGCTTGGTAAGTCCTGTACAATGGCGCCCACCAGGAATGCGATCGATAAAATGAGCATTATGATGGGCAGAAAAGGGTAGGCGGGCACCTTCCACGGCCTGGGTAAATGCGGTTCTTTCTTCCGTAACGCCAACAGCGACGCAAATCCGGAAGCGTAGCCTAGTACAAAAAAGAATGTAGCAATGTCGGACAGCTTTTCGGTTGCGTCTTTTCCGATGAGAATTAATGTGATAGCGACTGCCGAAGTAACGAGCATCGCTACTGCCGGCGTGCCGCCCTGGTTTACGGTAACGCCGGATTTGAGAAATAACCCGTCCCGGCTCATTGAGTAGAGCACCCGGGGGTTGAACAGCAGCTGTGCATTCACAATGCCCAGGATCGAAATCATCAGGAACAAAGTCACAATCTTCCCTGAACCTGTGCCGAAAATCAAGGTAATGGCATCTGCTGCGGCCAGTTTCGACTGCGCGAGCCGGTCCATCGGGAGTACGTGAAGAATGGCCAGGTTGCACAGCAGGTAAATGGCAATGATCACCAAAACGCCGCCAATCATCGATTTGGGCAGGTTTTTGGAAGGGTCGCGGTCTTCTTCGGAAAAGTAGGCAGCGGTATGCCAGCCGTCGTAGGTGTAGAAAATGGCTTGTAAAGAAAAAACCACGGGCGCTAGCCAGGAGCCGGTTTCGATGATTTTGCTGGTGGTTACCTGTGCTTCTTCCGTAGTGACCTCATTACCATACACATAGCAAACCGCCACAAATGCAAAGAGGCCGATCCCTTTCAACAGGCTCATCACATTCTGAAAACTGCTTGCCAATGCCAGCCCGATCCAGTGGATCATCGTGAGCGCGAGCAGGATAGCCGCGGCCACGTAAGATTCAAAACCCACCAGCCGGGGGATAAGCAATGCAAGGTATTCGCTCATCGTGTACACTCCGAAGCCGAGCGCCGAACAGGTGCCGAGCCAGCTGTTGATCCCGACCACGAAGCCGGCATAATTTCCGAACGCACGCTGCGCATACACGTACCACGCACCCGCCCGCGGGACCGAAGTGCCGAGCTCTATCGTGCACAATGTGCCGAGAAAGGCGTAAACGCTCACAGCAACCCATAATACCATGATCAGCCCCGGATCACCCAGTTGCTCGGCAATGGGGCCGGGCTTGCGGAGGATGCCGGTGCCTATGGTGCCGCCGACGGTCACCGCGACGCCGAATCCGACGCCCAGGATCTTGAAAAGTTCGTTTCGGGTAGTAGGTTGCTGCATGAGCGGAGTGAAAATGTGCTTTTCGAAAATAGGAAACTTTTTCTGAATGTAACTCCTATCTTAGGCATCAAATACATGCCTGACGGCCAATCTACCCGCACTGCCATGTTTAGGGTTAAGAACCTTTGGATCATTCATTTGCTCGGCTGGGTGCTGTTCATGAGCCTGCCGCTAACGATCGTCTCCCGCGAGCCCAGCGCCGGTTTCCCGGTGAGGATATTGCAATCGGGCTGGTTCTCGTCGTTTTTTCTGGTGTATGCAACATTGTTTTACGGCAATCTGCTGGTGCTCGTCCCGAAGCTGTATTTGAAGCAGCATTATGTAGCATATGCGGCGGTGTTCGTCGGATTGCTGGTAGCTATTTATTTTTCCAAACCATTCGAAAGGCTCATATTCAGGAACTTCCGGCAGGAGCAGGGTAGGGAATTGCGACCTGAGCCGCCGCGGGAGGGATTTCGTGAGGGCCGGCCACCTCGTCCGCCGCATGGTGGCGATGCCCGGCCGATGCCGCGCCCGAACGGCGAAAGAGCGGTTGATTTCGTGAGTTTAACACTCTTCATTGTCGTTTGGGCCGTGGCAATGGCGATCCGCATTTCGCGGGAATGGCGGCAATCGGAGCGCCGGGCAATCCTTTCGGAGGCGGAGAAAGCGCATGCCGAGTTATCGTTTTTCAAGGCGCAGATCAACCCGCATTTTCTTTTTAATACCCTCAACAACATTTACGCGCTGGCCGTCAGCAGCAGCGCGCATACCGCGCCGAGCATTCTCAAACTGTCGCAAATGATGCGGTACATTACCGAGGAAGCGACGGAAAACTATGTTCCGCTGGAAGATGAGCTTGCGTGCCTGGAAAACTATGTAGAGCTGCAAAAGCTGCGGTTGAATGCCAAAACCAGCCTGGATTACGAAGTGAAAGGCCAGCCGGAGGGTATCCGGATTGCGCCGTTGATCCTGATGACTTTCGTGGAGAATGCATTTAAATACGGCGTAAGCAATCATCGGGAATCGGTGATACGGATTGCGGTGGAGGTAGCAGGAGGTGATATTCGATTTTTATGTCAGAACCGCATTATCGAGCGTAATAGGGAGGAGGAGCGTACAGGTGTGGGGATATTGAATACCCAAAAGAGGCTGGATTTGCTTTACAGCGGCTTTTACGATTTCGATATCCATAACGACGGGGAGATTTTTACCGTGAAACTAAAACTTCCCGGACGATGAAATGCGTGATTATCGACGACGAACCGCTCGCGCTGAGCATTCTGGAAAATTACATTGCTGCGTTTCCGGTGCTCGAACTGGTTGGAAAATTCGACGATGCGATCGAAGGCGGGAGGTTTTTGAAAACGAATGAGGTGGATCTGCTTTTTATCGATATCAATATGCCTGATGTAACGGGACTGGAACTGGTAGCGAAGCTGGAAGCGCGGCCGATGGTCATTTTCACGACGGCATACAAGAAATTCGCGTATGAGGGATTCGAGCTGGAAGCCGTGGATTACCTTTTAAAACCCATTACAATCGAGCGTTTCGAAAAGGCTGTGCAGAAAGCCGCGGAGCGTTTTGAGCTGAAAAAGCCACGTCAAAATGAGGAATCGATTGTGGTCCGTTCAGAGTATCGGGCGATCAAGATCGCATTGAGCGACATTGCCTATATCGAGGGAATGGAGGACTATATTAAAATTCATCTGCTGAGCTCGCGGCATCCGGTCATGACGCTGATGTCGCTGAAAGGCATTCTCGAAAATTTGCCGGACCGCGCATTCAGCAGAATTCACCGCAGTTATATCGTACCTAATTTACAAGTCAAATCCATTCAGAATAAGAAAGTTAAGCTCTTGTCTGGTACCGAATTGCCGGTAAGCGACAGTTATCTCGATTTTATCGAAAAATGGAAGAACCGGCAAGCATGATTTTACGGGAATGGTCGATTCACCGGTAAAATCGGGCCGTTGACCGATACACTCCGCCTGTTCCGCAACAAAGGTTGAAACGAATACGATAATGTATTTAAACTCACAGAACTGCTGCATTATGGAACGCAAGGAATTTTTAAAAAGGGGATTTTCGGCATTGGGCTTCGCGGCCATTATTCCCGTGATCAGCTGCTCGAACGATACCGTCGATCCCGTAGAAACTTCAACTGACACCACCGGAACGTCGGGCTCGACATCCGGAAGTTGCACATTAACCGCCTCTGAAACCGCAGGCCCGTTCCCGACCAAGTCACCGGCCAGCCTGGTTTCGAACGATATCACCTCAGACCGTCCGGGGACAAAACTGACGGTCAAGATCACCATTCAAAACAAAAATAACAGCTGTGAAGGCCTCGAAGGGGCATTGGTGGACATCTGGCACTGCGATGCGGCCGGAAACTACTCCGAGTACGGCGGTTCGGGAATGCAATCGACCAATTACACGAGCGTGCATTTCCTCCGCGGCCGCCAGACGACCGATGCCAATGGCCTGGTGACGTTTACCAGCATTTACCCGGGTTGGTACTCCGGTCGCGCGCCGCACATTCACGTACATATATATAATGCGAGCGGGAACTCGTTACTGGTGACGCAAATTGCATTTCCCGAAGAGATCAGTAAGGTCGTGTATGCGCAGGGCGTGTACGCGAGCCACGGGCAGGCGGATACGACCAATTCGCGTGACAATGTGTTCGGAGATGGCGTAAGTACCGAAATGGCGACTGTTACGGGAAGTGCTTCGGCAGGGTATGAGCTGACGCATGCGATTGTGGTGAGTGCGTGATGACCGCCGACGGCCGACCGCCGACCGCCGATGGCCTGCGGCCTGACCATGGACGATCGACCATGTTGACAATTTATTGATATGATACCACACAATCGATCGGCGGTCAGCGGTCGGCCGTCGGTGGTCATTGCCTCCTAATCCACGGTCCATTGTAAACCCCAAAATTCGATATTATGGTTATCCAAACTAATGCTCAAATATATCTGGAAAGCCTTCGCAGGCATTTTCAGGCGGAGGGTTTTCAAAGTTTCCGGACTTTCAATTTTGAAGAATACCGTGCGGACGACCGGGAGGCATTCGGAACATTGGAGGTTTTGAACGACGAGACACTTTTGCCTGAATGCAATCACGAATTGCGTGTGGAGCAGTTTTGCCAGGTCATTCTGCTGCCCATTGTCGGGGCGATAGAGGTTGAGGAAAAGGGTAGGGAGCCGAAATTCGTCAATTCCGGGGAAGCGCTGTTTCTGCTCGTGTCGCCGGAAAAGCATTATACCATTACCAATCCATATCCTGACGAGGCAATTAACTATTTGCAGATCAGGATCAATGACAACCCGTTTTTAAGCACCCCGATGTCATCATCCGGCATCATCGTTCCGTTTGATTTAAGTGAAAAAAATGTTCTTCTCCCGGTCAGAGGCTACAACGGCAGCTCCGCCCATCTGTTCATCGGCCAATACGACGGCCGGGAAGAAGGCATTTTTACCAGCTGGAATGCGGAGCATAGTGCCTTCATTTTCGTGATCGAAGGGGCATTCGAGGTGCAAAACCGGCTTTTGGAAAGGCGGGACGCCCTTGCACTGCGCAATGCAGTAACGGTAGAGTTCGAGGCGTTGTCGAACGGGGCGATTTTGCTGGTGATCGATATTGGTCAGGGCTGATAGAATATAAAGATCAGCTCTTTAACTCTATCGAAATGATCGTCGGTTGACAATAGCGGAACACCCAAGAAAATAGATGTAGCAGCAATGATAGCATCGGGAAGTTTGAGATTGTATTGCCGCCGGACGTAGGTGGTGATTTCCTTAATGCCCGAGTTGATGTCGATGATAGTACATTCATCGAGGAACATTTCAACCCAGGACTCCTCTTCTATGGTTATCGCCTGATAGCCGAGTAGTTCCAGTTCACTGATAAAAGAAACATACGTTTCTCTATCTTGTAGGAGTGTGCCCAGGCGATCATCGCCCTTGAAAAGGTTAATAGCAATATTTGTGTCAATCAGAATTTTCGTCCCACTCATTACGCATACGTCTCTGTGCATCCAGAGCATTGTCGGTTAGCTTAATTACTCCTACAAATTTTCGAGCGTCGAGTTTTTTACTTCCTGATGTTGATCCGGTAACCGGAAAAATTTTTGCCCTGGCTGCTGTCGGGAAAACGTCTTCAAGCATCTGCCCTTCTTTTAAAACGAATTTCATAATCTACGGGCGGTTTGTTTGATAATAAAGATAAGCATAAAAGCCGATGGATTTTGGCCAAATGTGCAACCGACTGTGGTGGATTATCATGAGGTAAAAAAAATCGCGGATGCCGTTTTCACAGCATCCGCGATTTGCATTCAATGTATATTCCTTAAAGAACTGCTTCGGCGAGAACCAATACTTTGTTATTCAGCACTTCTACAACACCACCGTCGATGACGAAGTTTTGCTTTGCAGCGCCGGTATCGACTACCACATCACCTTTGCCCAGCGTGCTGACCAGCGGCGCGTGACGGTTCAGAATCTGAAACTGTCCTTCGGTACCCGGTAATGTTACGGCATTCGCCTCGCCGGCAAATACCTTTTTATCTGGGGTAATGATTTCTAAATGCATAATAGTCTATGAGTTTATAGTCTATGAGTTCAGAGTTTATGAGACTACACTCATGGACTCATAAACTCATTAACTCTACACCTTACCGGCTTGCTTCCGCCAGCATTTTTTCTCCTTTGGCCTGAGCGTCTTCGATGGTTCCAACGAGGTTGAAAGCCATTTCAGGAAGATGGTCATAAGCACCGTCCATGATCAGGTTGAAGCCTTTGATGGTATCGTTGATATCAACCAGAGTACCTTTCAAACCTGTGAACTGCTCAGCAACGAAGAATGGCTGGGAAAGGAAACGCTCTACGCGACGTGCACGTGACACAACCAGTTTGTCCTCTTCGGAAAGTTCTTCCATACCAAGGATCGCGATGATATCCTGCAATTCTTTGTAACGCTGAAGAATGTTTTTCACACGCTGTGCGCAGTCGTAGTGAGCAGCACCCAGGGTTTCTGCATTCAAGATACGTGAAGCGGAGTCAAGCGGGTCCACAGCAGGGTAGATACCTTTCTCGGATACTTTACGGCTCAATACGGTCGTAGCATCCAAGTGGGCAAATGTTGTTGCAGGCGCCGGGTCAGTCAAGTCATCCGCAGGTACGTAAACCGCCTGTACGGAAGTGATTGAACCACGTTTTGTAGATGTGATACGCTCCTGCATCTGGCCCATTTCAGTTGCCAATGTAGGCTGGTAACCTACCGCAGATGGCATACGTCCCAAAAGCGCGGATACCTCAGAACCTGCCTGGGTGAAACGGAAAATGTTATCGATAAAGAAAAGTATATCGCGGCCCTGACCTTCGCCATCTCCGTCACGGAAATACTCAGCCATTGTCAAACCTGACAAAGCCACACGAGCACGTGCGCCAGGAGGTTCGTTCATCTGGCCGAACACGAATGTCGCCTGCGAATCTTTCAGCGTGCTGTAATCTACTTTCGAGATATCCCAGCCGCCTTCTTCCATGCTGTGTTTGAATTCTTCACCGTACTTGATGATACCAGCCTCGATCATCTCACGCATCAGGTCATTACCTTCACGTGTACGCTCACCCACACCGGCGAATACCGAAAGACCGGCATAAGCTTTCGCGATGTTGTTGATCAGTTCCTGGATCAATACGGTTTTACCTACACCCGCACCACCAAACAAACCGATCTTACCACCTTTTACGTAAGGAGCAAGAAGGTCGATCACCTTGATACCTGTGAAAAGTACTTCGGTAGCAGTTGCCAGCTCTTCGAATTTTGGAGCTGCACGGTGGATAGAAATACCATTTGTCGTGTCCAAAGGAGCAAGTCCGTCGATCGCTTCACCGATTACGTTGAAGAGACGTCCTTTGATACCTTCGCCGATAGGCATTTTGATAGGTGCGCCAAGCGGTTTAACCTGCATACCACGTTGCATACCTTCTGTACTATCCATCGCGATAGTACGGATACGGTCTTCACCAAGGTGCTGCTGGCACTCGAGAACTACTTTCTGACCATTTGGTTTGATGACTTCCAACGCATCAAGGATCGCGGGGATAGCACCGCTGTCCTCAAATGATACGTCTACAACCGGGCCAATTACCTGCGTAATTTTTCCTACGTTTGCTGCGTTTGCCATTATATAATTTTGATTATCTCGGATGAGGTTTTTTTCAGACCGCAAAAGTAGGAGATAATTTGGTCAGTACCAATAGCAGACGAGGCGAAAATTTGGATATTTTTTAGAAAATCACCCGTTTTTCCTGAAAACTGTGTTCAATATTTCCGGAAAGTGAGATTAGGAAGGGAAATGCGGGAACTTTTTGAGCGCTTACCGAACCGCTCACAGGTTTGAGATATATGTTAAAATCGCCTAAATTTGAATTAAACACTGTCAAAATGCAGATGAACACGCAGCTTCTGGAACGTATTACATTCAATCCGAAACAATGCGGCGGTAAGCCTTGCCTCCGGAATATGCGTATCCGCGTGACGGATGTGATTGAGCTGCTGGCTGCCGGACTTACACCCGAACAGATTGTTACAGAAGAGCTCCCGGATCTCGAACCGGAAGATATCACCGCGTGCCTACTCTATGCGGCGGCCAAGCTTAACCACCCCGTCCTGCAAGCGGCCTGATGATCATACTGGACGCCCAACTGCCTCCGGCGCTCGCCGTCTGGATCACCGAGACTTTCCAAATTCCATGTTTTTCGGCACAATTTCTGGATCTCCGTCATGCGGGGGATGAGGAAATATTTGCTTTTTCGAAAACAAAAAATGCTATTGTTATCACCAAGGACGACGATTTCGTTTCGTTACTAAACCGCTTGGGCAGTCCGCCGAAAGTAATCTGGCTGACTTGCGGAAATACATCCAAAAATAGATTGAAAGAAATTTTCGAGGCAAATTTGCAACAGGCTCTTACATTGCTCGAAACGAATGACTTGGTGGAGATAACCGGTCTCTGACCGATTTCCGCGTTAAAAAGCGTTATATGAACGATTTACTTTTCTGGAAGGTGTGGTCGCCGTCCGAGCGGCGGATGGCTGTCGGTACTTTCCTGGTTTTGATTTTGGGGCTTGCTTACCTGGTTTGGCAATGCATTGATCCGCTGGGCAATGTGGTGCGGTGGAATGTGGTGAGTGAGTTGTCGGAAACGACGGCCGTAGTGGATGTGCTGCAACTCGGACAATGGCAATACGGCATTTCGACGCCGACGCACCTGGTGACGGAAAATTTCATGTCGTCGGTGATGGAAGTCAATGCGCTGACGGTTTATCTGTTCTGGATCGGGGCGCTGACGGGTCTCTCGCTGGTGCTGGCGGCGCTTACTACCATGCCGCGGTTCTGGTACCTTGCCGGGACGATCCTTTTCATCCTGTTTCTGGCATTTGCCCGACTCGAAACCTTGCGTGTCTTCGGGGCTGAAAACCGTTTGTTGTTTCTGATTTCCACTGTTTTATACGGAGGTCTTTCCTATTATTTCCACGCATTTCGCCCGGATTTGGGCATTGCTACGCGCATCGCGGGTATGCTCGGTGTTTCGGTGGTATTGGCTGTGCTTGTTGCATTCGGCTCGTCGTCGCCGGTGCCGGTGCTCACGGCTGCGGTATATTCTTTCCCGCTCTGGCTGGTGGCTACAATGCTTTTCCTGCTCGTTTCCGCGACGGAAATCATGGCCGGCCTGGTTTGGCTGAGTACAAGCGGCGAGGCTGGGAAGGGGCGGTCCGGGCTTGTACAGTTTATCGTGATCAGTGTGCTGTACCTGCTGCTTTTGTTATTGATATACCTCCAAAATACCCGTCAGATAGACTGGAACGTCACTTTGGTCAGCCCGTTTTACCTCGCATTGGCATCGGGTATACTCGGCATCTGGGGATTCAGAAGGCGGGCAGATTCTACGCAGGGCGTGATCCCGTTCCGTAGCACCGGTTTCTGGCTATACATCGGTTTATTTATCGTTGCGGCTTCTTTTGGTGGCTTAATGGCCGGTACGGCAAACGATCCGGTGCTGGAAACGTTGGAAGACACCGTCGTGCAGGGTCAGCTGGCGATGGGTTTGCTGTTCCTTTTTTATATACTGGTCAATTTTTGGGAGGTTTTCCAGCAAAGACTGGCCGTTTACAAGGTTTTGTATAAACCCCTCCGCTTCGGACTGACGCAAACGCGGCTCTTTGGTTTCGCGGGTCTGGTAGTACTGTTTTCAATGCAAAGACTGCTGCCTTTGAACCAGGCCATTGCCGGTTATTTCAATGGATTGGGCGATTTGCATGCTACTACGGAGGAGTTTACCCTTGCCGAGCAGTATTACAAGCTCGCATTGCAGCAGGAATTTCAAAACCATAAATCCAACTACGCGCTG
This sequence comes from Dyadobacter soli, assembly GCF_900101885.1. Lineage (GTDB taxonomy): Bacteria > Bacteroidota > Bacteroidia > Cytophagales > Spirosomataceae > Dyadobacter > Dyadobacter soli. The sequence continues at coordinate 34,991 of NZ_FNAN01000033.1, forward strand.
GCGTCCATCGCATTGAAACAGGGCGACCGCAATGCGGCTGCCTACTATTTCAGGCAGGCATTGTTGAAAAACCCTTCACCGCAAGCCTATGCTGGTTTGAGCGGTATTCTGGTGCAGGAAAGCCTGTTTTTTGATGCCGTATACAGTTTACAGGAAGGTCTTCGCCGCTTCCCGGCCAATGGAGAGCTGCTGAATAATCTTGGAATGCTTTATTCCAAAACCAATGTGGCGGACTCGGCTTACTATTACCTGGATCTTGCCCAAACCAATGCAAAACGCCCGGAAATCCCGGCTACCAACCTGCTTGCCATTCTTGCTAAAAACACCAACTCCGGCCTGCTCGATTCGCTTGCCGGAAGCTCCGAAAAGCGCGATTACCTTTCATGGCAGGCCAACTGGCTGGCAGTCCAGAATATGAGGCAACAATTCCAAAAAGAGGATTTTAACAAGAATTCAATTCCTGCCGACTCGCTTCTGAGTGTTTCGTCATTGGCCTATTTACTGAATTATGCCACAAATCAGGCTGCGTTCGACTCATTACCGGCTACTTTCCTGCCGAAACTGGCTGTGAAGAATCCGGTACTCTCACAGGATCTGTCGCTCGTGGCATTGTACCCGCAATTTTATAGCGGCAATAAATTGAAAGCATTGGAAATGCTCACAGCCTGGACGGCAGAGGAGGGTGAGAAGAGTGATTTGTACCACAAAATATTGGGTCACTGGCTGCTGCAACTGGGATTGTATGATAAGGCCATCGAGGCGCTTTCGCCGGTGGAAGGGATCGAGGGAACGCTTGGAATGGCTGTTGCCAATGCATTATCCGACAAAAAGGAAGTAGCGGTGGTATTGCTCGACAAGGCGCAGGAAAAAGAGAAAAGCCCGGCATTGGAGCAATTAAAGCAGACATTATTCTCTGGCGTCAGGCCGAAATCGGTATCGGATTCGCTGTTTTCGGTTGTTTCAAAATCACCGTCCGCACAAAACATTCAAAACGCAGTGCGCGCGAATCCTTTCGACGCCCGCATTGTTTCGGCGGCATCGGAGTATTACAGGGGCAAAAAGCAGGTGAAGCAGGCCTATCAGCTGGTGCTGGACGCCTTGCGTTACAATGAGTACGCGCCCGAATTGTGGGAGCAATATGCATTCCTGAGCCTGGAACAGGGCTTGCTCACGCAAGCGGCGGAAGGGGAAGTGAAGGTAAAGCAATATGCATTGCCTGCCGGTTATCAGCGATTTCTGACGCGCTATCAGCCGATGCGGGCACTTATCGAAAAACAAAGAGCGGAATTTTGATGATTTAATATTTTAGCCATCTCAAAATTACACTTCACCAATGACGGCTTTGTCCTGGAAATCCAATTTCAATGAAACGGAATGCCGGATTTTCCGGGGTAAAGTCATTGCCGGAATCCTGAAAACATCTTCCTGGAAGTACGATGGCCGCGGTGAGCTCGATGGTTATATGCTCACATTCAAAACCAAAGGGTTCTTCATACGACATACCGAAATCAGGGACATTAACGGTAACAGCGTGCTGGGCGGCATAGATTACAACTTGCTCGGCAGTACGGCGGCGATCACTTACGACGGCATAGAATACAAATGGAAATTCGATTCGTGGGCACGCCGGAAGTGGGTTGTAGGAAACAGTGATTTCGAAGCCAGTTTCGAGCCGACCGGCTTCTGGAAGCGGGAGGGGCGTGTGACCAATGAAGATATTCCGCCGCCGGTAATCCTGGCGTCATTCTTTGTACAAGCTTATTTTCGTAAAATATCCGCTGCATCGTGAACCGTCACATGCGCATTCCCAACTGAAAAATTGTATTCATGAAAATCATAGAAACCAGCGAGATCGCCAAACGTTATGTGATGGGCAGCGAGATTATCCAGGCGCTCAAATCCGTTACAATTTCGGTGAATAAAGGGGAATATGTGGCGTTTATGGGGCCGTCTGGCTCGGGTAAATCGACTTTGATGAACATTATCGGCTGCCTCGACACGCCTACGACCGGGCGGTACGTCCTTAATAACAAAGACGTTTCCGACATGACTGAGAACGAGCTCGCGGAGATCCGAAACAAAGAGATAGGGTTTGTGTTTCAGACATTTAACCTGCTTCCCAGGATGTCGTCGCTGGATAATGTAGCCCTGCCGCTCATTTACGCGGGACTAAGCAAGGCCGACCGGACAGAAAGGGCCATGCAATCACTCAAAAACGTAGGCCTCGAAAATAGGGCAGGGCATAAGCCGAACGAGCTTTCAGGCGGTCAGCGGCAGCGCGTAGCGATCGCCCGCGCGCTCGTGAACGACCCGAGTATCCTGCTTGCCGATGAGCCGACCGGTAACCTTGATTCCAAAACTTCTTATGAAATCATGGACCTCTTCGACCAGCTTTACAGCAAAGGCAACACGATTGTCATGGTCACGCACGAAGAGGACATTGCGCATTACGCACACCGTATCGTGCGCCTGCGCGACGGGCTCGTCGAGTCGGATACCATTAATCCAAATCCCACGAAGGTGAGTGCGTTGGTTTGAGAACCGCAAAGAAGTTTACAGAAACAAATAGTATAATTATCTTTGTAACGGATAAAGGCCAGTGGCCGAGAGAATCCGGATGAATGGCCCGACGAGGCGCATCATCCGGATTATTTTTATAGCAATATTTATGAAGATCAATTTCAAAGACATTATCATATTCGAAGACGAGGATTTTCTGGTGGTGAACAAGCCGCCGCATCTGGCAACGCTCGATGAGCGTACGGCCGATCGCGGAGGAAGTGTGCTACGCCTTGCGAAAGAATACAACCCCGAATTGCAGGCAGCCCACCGCCTGGATAAGGAAACTTCCGGCGCGCTCGCATTCGCGAAAAATCCTGCGGCTTACCGGCATTTGGCGATGCAATTCGAGCACCGCGAAGTTACCAAACGGTACCACGCAGTAGTGAACGGTATCCATGACCTGGAAGGCATTTCGGTGTACCTGCCGATCCTGCCGCTGAAAAACGGAACGGCGGTGAAGATCGACCGGGCAGACGGGAAAGAAGCAGAGACGATATTTAATACATTGCAGGTGTACCGTGGTTACACATTAGTGGAATGTATCCCCATTACCGGGCGCATGCACCAGATCCGCGTGCATTTGTCGTGCCTCAAAGCGCCGATTGTCAATGACCCGCAGTATGGCGGCGAGCCTATTTTTCTTTCAAGCCTGAAACGAAAGTTCAACCTGAAAAAGGATACTGAGGAACAGCCTCTTATTCAGCGGGTTGCGTTGCATGCGCGATCGCTTTCGTTCGCGGTGATGAACGGCGAGGATATACGTGTGGAAGCGCCTTACCCGAAAGATTTCGAAGTACTTGTGAAACAGCTCAATAAATTCGGGGTGTAATAGCATGGTTTTTGTTGAATGTTAAAAGTTGTGTACGTTTATCCATCTTTTTCCATTCAAAACACCTAAAACTATGCGGGCACACACGTTACGAAATACCCATTTTCTGCCATTTATTTGCCTGTTTTTCCTGCTCGCCGGCACTGCCTCAGCGCAAACCGGCCGGAAAAACGATGTGATCATCAAGCGCGACAGCTCGCGCATTCAAGCGCTCATTACGCAAATGAGCTATGAAAAAATCAACTATCGCGACCTGAGCAAGGCCGACAGCGCTGCTACCTACATTTATTTGGACCAGGTAGCGCGGGTGTTGCTGAAAAACGGCAAGAATATCAATGTAAAAGATTCCATTCCGCCGGGCCGTATTCCACCCGACAGTGTCGGTCAATATGCGGATATGAACAACCTGCCGACTGATCCTTTCGAGAAAAGCGTGGTAATGGCTAACTCAGACCAGCTACGGGATAAATACGAATACCACAATAACCGCGCGATTGATGGAAAAACGGGTGCGATTGTATTCACCTCGGTAGCTGTGGCTACGTTGGTATCAGGCATAATCGTTGCCAGCACAGGCGACAGCCCGGATAACAAGACGATTGGTACTTCACTAGCGATCGCTGGCCCGGCTGTGGGGGTTGTTTTTGGATTAATTGGGTTTAAAAACTATAAAATTCACAGCAAAAGGGCCGATAAGATCAAAACGGAATTGCAACGCCGGAACCAGCCGCTGACGACATTCAGCATTACGCCGCATGTCGATCCGTTCAGTAAGTCGGCGAGGTTGGGCCTCAGGCTGTCGTTCTGATTGCGGTAAATTGATTACTTTCATAGGGTGAAATCAGTTACAAAAAGCCTTTCCCTCATGAAAGTAATTCTACCCAAGCTGAAAAATCAGCTTTTAGCCATGTTAATGCTATTATTTGTCGTTCAGGCAAATGCTCAAACGCCGCGCAAGGCGGATGTGATCAGGCTGCGCGACGAGTCCAAACTGGAAGTGTTCATCCAGGAAGTGGACGACCAGGTTGTGAAATACAAGAAGATAAGCGACCCGGAAGGGCCGCTTTTTTCCGTTAAGAAGTCCGATATCGCGTCGATTCGCTACGGGAACGGTGAAGAGGAAACGTTTGAGGCCACGCTGGAAGTGCAGAGTTACTATGCTCCCACGAAACCAGCACCAGCTGCCCGACCGCAGGAGCAGCGCCCCGCTGCCCGAAAGCCAGCTAATGGTCCGGTAAAACCGTCCGTTCAGTTTGCCGAGGACGTCAGGAACTCTTCGCCCGACCATTTGCGCAGCATGTACACTTACTACAAGACGCGTTCGAAGTCGGGGATGGTCATGGGCATTGCGGGTACTTCTGTGGGCATTGTTGTGGCGGCCATTGGTACAGGCATTGTGGCCGGGGCAATGGACGACAACGGTAATTTCAAAAGTTACCAGGACGAACTAAGGGCGCGCAAAGGGGCTTATATGATGCTGGGAGGCTTCGCTGGTGCGATTACATTTGGTACTGTCGGGTTTGTAAAGGGCGGTAAGAACGGCGCCAAAGCCAGCCGCATTCGCCGTGAGCTGATCCGCCGCGGAGAGCCTCTTACCATTAGTATCAGGCCATCTTTCAGCCCATCGCAACGCGCCGGGAGTCTGGCATTAGCGATTAATTTCTGATTTTTAGCCTAAATAAAAAGCGGGCTCCGAATGACTCGGAGCCCGCTTTTTTATGACTTGAATTTCTTAGAATTTGAATGCGATACCTGCTTTCAAAGGAGATGCATTGTAACCAACTTCTGCGAAAACGCCCATGTTAGGCTTGAAGTAGTAACGTGCGCCGGCAAATACACCGAAGAAAACGCCGCTTCCGTAGCCGTCATTATAAACGCCTGACCAGCCGTCCGGATCGCTGAAAGAAGAAACGCGGTAGCCGAGTGATGGGCCTGCGTACAAATCAAGGTTGTCCAGTTTCAGGAAGTGCTTTCCATAGTGATACGAACCTCTTGCTGCGATGGTGAAGAAGTTGTATCTCCATTTGTAACCCACGTAGCCGTAGTTCCAGGTAGTAAAGTCCGCCTGACCACCGACGCTGATGAAGTCGTGGATACCACCTTCGAACGAAGCACCTACTCCGACGCCGCCGCCGCCATAAGTTCCGCCAAGGTTGATACCTGCATTCAATAATTTATCTCCTTTCTCAAATTGGGCAAACGCCTTCTCCGAAGCTGCGCTGAAAAGAGCGGCAACAACAAGCATGAATAGAGTCTTTTTCATCGTAATAGATTAGTTATTGTTAAATAATAATGGCACAAATTAAAGCCTTTATTTCAATGCTTCAAAACTTGTGCCATTTATAGTTATTAACCGGAGATTCCCACTTTATAAGCGGTTTCGGCATCTTTCTTTAATCCAAAATCAGATGTGCTTGCGGAGCTTATCCTTAAAGACCTTTTTAAATTTATCCAGTTTTGGTGCAATCACGAAGGCGCAATAGCCCTGCTCGGGATTGTTGGCAAAATAATTCTGGTGGTAGTCTTCGGCAGGGTAAAACTTCTGGAATTTAGTGATTTCGGTGACAATCGGATTCGTGTAAGCGCCCGATTTGTCCAGTTCCGCCTTGGCCGTTTCCGCCAGCTGTTTCTGCTCGTCGGAATGGTAAAAAATGACTGAACGGTATTGCGTTCCTACGTCATTTCCCTGGCGGTTCAGCGAAGTAGGATCGTGGCTGCGGAAGAATGCTTCCAGCAGGTCGGCGTAGCTGATCACCTTGGGATCGTAGGTAACTTCCACACATTCGGCGTGGCCGGTAGTACCTGTGCACACGGCTTTATAATTGGGATTGGGATCATGCCCGCCCGAGTAGCCCGAAACCACTTTCTTAACGCCTTCGAGTGATTCCATCACGGCCTCGGTGCACCAGAAACATCCCGTACCAAATGTCGCGACTTGGGTATTCGCGGTGTCGACATTGCTTTCGTCGAGGGCGGTTGAGGCTGCTTCTTTGTCCATTTTGCTCTTGTGTTTTTTGTCAGACTGTGCGCACGATACGAGTGCCGCACAGCACAAAAATATAAACGTGAAAATCGGAATGGTGGTTCTTATCATAACAGTACGGGTTATCAATGTTTGGGTAACGATTACGGCGTCAATAAAGTTTTATCACTGTAATCGTATAATATTTACGAAATTTGAAGTCCAACGGATCGGGAAGCGGCGAAATCCCGACGGTATCAAATCTCCGGTAGTTTATGACCTATCTACATTTCAAAGCACTCCATATCATATTCGTAGTCAGCTGGTTTGCAGGGCTTTTTTACATGCCGAGGCTGTTTGTGTACCACACCGAAGCCAACGACAAGCCCAGCCCGGAGCGCGAAATCCTTCTGGCACAATTCACTAAAATGGAGAAATTGCTCTTCAATGCGATCATGACGCCGGCTTGCTGGCTCGCATTACTTTGCGGCACAGCCATGCTCTACATCACGCCCGCCTGGCTCGATCAGGGGTGGATGAAGCTGAAACTCGTATTTGTCCTCGGATTGCTGGCCTACCATTCCATCACCCGGAAGATTTTGCTCGAACTACGGCAAGGCAAATTCCGGTTCAGTTCGTTCCAGTTGCGGCTTTTCAACGAGGTTGCGACGATATTCCTTTTTTCCATCGTGTTTTTGGTAGTATTAAAAAACACGGTCGACTGGCTGTGGGGCGTGCTTGGATTGCTGGCCTTTGCCGTCGTGATCATGACTGCCGTGCGGATCGTGAAGAGAATGCGGGAAAAGAAAGCTGGCGTTTAGTAGTGCTATATATAAATGAAGAGGCCCTTCGGATTTGTAGTCCGGAGGGCTTTTTTGTTGCATTCATCTCACCCTACATTACGAGTGTTTCGTTTTGAAACGAAAATTTAGTTATATCAACTAAAAAATTTTAGAGTTTTTGATACTCGTAGTACACATGACCGGCCGAGAGCTTTTCGTCCGCGGCATAATGTTGCCAGGCGGCCATGCTCCGGTTTCCGTCGCCTTCGAGCTCCAAGGAAATGACAGACGTTCCGGTTTTCTCATTATCGCAGAAAAGTTGAACCGCATTGCCCGCACTGTTGCTTTGCCAGGTGCCCGTAAGCTTGTTCGCATTGCTGGCATCCCGCATTTCGAAATGACCGTCCGCCCGGAGTTCGAGTTTGGACAAACATACTTTCACGTCGCCCGAGCGCTCCGGAAAATCGCGCGGCGTTTTGCCGTCATTGTCGTTGATCGTAATGCGGTTCATATTTTCCCACATGCCCACGAGGTCTTTGTTGAGGTATTGTGAAATGCTGCTCGCTTCGCCCGTCGGTTTTTCGCAGGAGAAGAGGAAGAGCATTAATGCCGCTACCGGCACTGTGGCCAGGAAGCGGAGCCGACTGACGGCCCTGGATGGAGTTTGGTGTAACATGATAATCCGTGATTTGATTTGACCATAATATGAAAAGTAATGCAGGGTTGAGATTTGCGTAGAAGAGGCCAACTGTACGAGCAAATGCGTGTAGGCAAATCTCCCGGCGTTGCGGGCGGCCTGTGCATCGGCTGTAAATTCATGATTGGCGGTGATTGCCTCGCGCCAGAAGCGCATCAGCGGATTGAACCAGCAGCATGCGCTGAGTAGCCGGACAAGTAGCGAGTCGCCCGTGTGTGCGTGCCTGCAATGCACGAGCTCGTGCGCGATGCAGGTGCGTAAGGAATCGCTATTTTGTAGGTTTTGGTTGATAAAAATGTAGTTGAAAAAGGAAGAAGCCGGTATTTCATCACCAACAAATACTAAATGCACCTTACCCAATTTTTTGGAAGGATATTTCCGGATCAGCCGCACAACTGCAAAAAGGTCTGCAAACAACTTGTACAAATGCCAGGCGGTAATGCCGCCGTAAATGATCCATAGGACGTGCGAAAGATCGAACGAATACCAATGTGACGAATGTCCTGCAATGGCTTTGGGCAGCGAATAGCCGGGGATAAAATATGCCACCGCTACCGACGATTCCTCCCATTGGCCGGGTAAAACGGGCAGTTTGAGCGGGGGAATTACAATGCTGAATAGGATGGCGAAAATGAGGTATAGCCGGTTCGCTACGAAGAAGGTAAGTCCTTGAAATGCAACCTTGTAAAGCAGGATTGCAAATGCGAGGCACAAATTCACTTCCAGCAGATAGGTACCGGCCATAGCGATCAGGATTTAGGATAGTAAGAGTCGATCAGTTGCTTCAAATCGTCGATTTCGTCGGGTTTCAGGGCATTTTCTTCCATCATGAACGAAACGATATTTTTTGGCGAGCCCTGGAAGTAGTGCTTCATCAGATCCGTAAATGAGCGTCGTGCGTATTGCTCGCGGGTAATCGCCGGGAAATACACGTACGTTTTGCCGTAAGCCTTGTGATCGATAAACCCCTTTTTTTCCAGTAGCCGCACGATCGACGAAACGGTCGTATAAGGCGGCTTCGGTTCTGGGATTTTTTCGATAATGTCATGCACAACACCTTCTCCAAGCTCCCAGAGAATGCGCATTATGTTCTCTTCTGAATGAGTAATCGGTTCCATGTGTCAAAGATATAACTAAATTTTAGTTATCAAACTTATATTTCGTTAAATTTCAAAAATGTGTGTAGAAGCTGAAAAAGGGGGAGATGATAGGAGATTAGAATGTAAAGCCGAGCGCGAGCCTCGCGGTGACTCTACGATAGTTGACACCATAATCGTAGGGCACCGCTGAGGAAAATTCGTTGACGCTGATGGCCGAATCGATGAAAATATTTCTGAACAGCCTTTGCTGGAAACCCGCAGAAAACGACGCGCCCCAATACCTTGCATTGAAAAGCGGGTAGGATGCCGATGTGTTCCGTTTCGCCATGTAATTGGCTATTTCCAGTGCCGTATAGAAACCCGAAAGGTTGTTGCCCGATTTTCCGCGGCGAATCTGAATGGGCTGTAAGAGGTAGTAGCGGCCCTGCAAAGCGGTTTTTATGGAAAATCCCTTTATTCGCGCCAGTTCCGTGTCGTAGAACTCCGCATTTGAACTGATGTCGATGGAAAACGGGCTCTTCCCGAATTTTGCCTCCCTTGCAATGCCCAACCGCAGCGAGCGCTGACCGAGTCCTAAACTCGCTTCGGGGAAACGCAATTTCCATTGGTTCTGAATTTCTTCGTCGCAAAGCAACACTTCACATGCTTCAGTAGGCACTTTTTGTGCCCAATCGCCAAATGCAATGCCAACCGTCATTTGCGTAGATAGAATGAAATTTTTGTTCCGTGGATCTCTGGATGACTGATAATAATGAGGGATGTAGCTCTTTGGGCTCTGGTCAAGGTAGTAAGCGCCGAGCGAAAAGTCGACATGTCCACGATTGAAAACCCGGCTTTGAAAGCCCGTGGCAATGCCGATGGTATGCCGGTTGGAGTTGATTGGCGAAAAAAAGTCGACGTTGCCAACACGCCTGTCTACGGAAGCGGCTACATAGGCACCGCTGAAATTATTGGCATTCAAACCTTTTTCGATCCGTTTTCCCATGTTGTAGTACCACCGGGCTTTCATACCCACCCACCAATTCTGCGTCCATTCCTTGGCGAAAGTATTCGAATAAATGACATCGCCGGTATTATTGGTCTTCATGAAAAAACTTGCTTCGATGGACAGCTGAGGCAGGATCTTGTATTCGTAACCCAGCGCAATTCCGATACCCCGCACATCGGAGGAATTGTAACCAGCCTTGACCAAATTCTGCGTAGGCACCCGCGTCATGAACACATTATCGTACCGGTCGATAAACTTCTGACGGACGATCAGCGTGTCGGGCTCTTCGCTGTAAGTCACGCGGATGGTATCCTGTGCAGCGACAGTCAGCGCGTTCAGTGAAATGCAAAACAGCAGTAGAAGGTATTTCATGCAGAAAGAAATAGAATTCGGCCAGCGCTTAAAGAGGCATTTTTTCATTCAAATGGTTGTATGACAATGCCGGTGATTTCAAAAATCTACCATTGGGAAGCTGTTAAAAAAACTTAAACCCGAATTAATTGGAAAGCAGGTAGCTATTTTAGCGGATATCAATTGTTAAGGTGCTCTGAATGAAGACAAGATTGCATCTGTTAGCCATCTTTTACCGCTCTTTCGGGTTTTATCTTTGGGCTATTCCCATGGCCGTGTGGTTCGCATTCGGACGTCCAACGGGCCGTGATCTGTATGTGTTGATACCCGCCTTGATCCTTTTCAAATTCTTCCTCCAAGGCATTACCATTTACATTTTCGGCAGCAGGTACGCGCATTTGTTTTTCTTTTATGCCAATGCAAATCTTTCCCGACGACAGCTTTTCTTCTCGGCTTTCATCATCGATTTTGTTCTGTTCTTTTTATCAATGTGTACTATCCAGTTATCATCCGAATGGATCAAATGAACAGTCGCATTCTCGAAGCGGACAGCATGTGGCTGGAATATGAAGGGCGGAAGATCTTGCAAAACATTTACATTAAATTACAAACCGGCCATATCACCGGATTGCTGGGCCGGAACGGAACCGGGAAGTCCAGCCTGATGCAGATGATTTTCGGTACGCTCCGCGGCCAAAGCCAATCGGTGAGGGTGAGCGGCGACTATTTTGCGTATCCTTACCAGCAGCCGCGATTGATCAGCTACCTGCCTCAGCAGGCCTTTTTGCCTCCGAACCTGCGCGTGAATGATGTTTGTAAACTATATGAAGTCGATTTTGCAGCGTTATGCCGCCACTTCGAAAGCCTCGAACAGTATGGCCGTACCCGGATCGGCGATTTATCGACCGGTAACCGCCGGCTCGTGGCTACATTGCTGGTACTGCTGATGCCCGTCGCATTTACATTGCTGGATGAGCCGTTTGCAGCGCTTTCGCCTATCAATATCGAACAAATGAGCAAGGTAATCACCGAGCAAAGGGCCCGGAAAGGCATTCTGATTTCCGATCACGCCTACGAACAGGTACTTGGCCTGGCGGATGAAACTTACCTGATCGTGCCGGTGGGGCGGAGCATTTTGCTAAAAAACACCCTTGCCGAGCTGGAAGAATTCGGCTATATCTGATAAAAAATGCCGCCTGGACATTCCAGACGGCATTTGACTACTACTTCAAAAAATCAAACACTCGAAAACAAATCAACACTTTTCCAGACCGTCAGGAGCGGAAGATCATTCTGAACGACTGGTCGCGGGTAAGGTACGCGACGGCCCAGTTGTACAATGTGCGCACTTTGTTGTGGACATTCACCAGCGATACGACGTGGATGTAAAGCCAGACGAGCAATGCAAGGATTCCCTTGAAATGCAGCCTGTGTTTGAAAAGATCGACTACCGCCTCATTCCGCCCGATAATCGCCATTTCGCCTTTGTCGAAGTATTTAAATGGCTTCAACTCTTTGCCTTTCGCGATCGCGAGGAAGTTTTTGGCCAAATGGCGGCCTTGCTGAATCGCTACCTGCGCCTGTTGCGGGTGACCTTTCGGAAATGCCTCATCCGTGTTTTGAATGCTGATATCGCCGATCGCCCAGATGTTGTTCACACCGGCAACGCGGTTGTATACGTCGGTAGCCATTCTTCGTCCGGCGCCAAGGCTGCTGGCAGGAATGCCGTCGAATACATTGGCAATGACACCGGCCGCCCAGATCAGCGTCGGAGCTTCGATAATGTCGCCGTTTGCAAATGTGACTGTACCGTTTGAAAAGTCGGTTACCTGTGCATTCAGTTTGATGTGCACGCCCAGATCAGACAGCGTTCGGTAAGTATCCTCGTGCGTTTGATCACTCATAGGGGCTAGCAGCACAGGCGCGCCGTCGACAATGTAAATGTCGCCCGGTGTCTGGGCCAGTTCGGGATAGTCCTTCGCGATCACATATTTTTTCAATTCCGCCAGCATACCCGCGATCTCTACACCGGTAGGCCCGCCACCGGCGATCACGATGTTGAGCGCTTTGGCCCGCTCAGCCGGGTCGGTGATGCGGGTAGCGTTTTCGAGGGTTTTAAGCAATGCATTGCGCATTCGAAGGGCGTCGTCGATGCCTTTCAGGGAAATCGCATTCTTTTTAATGCTCTCGATACCATAAAAATTGGTCTCCGCACCTGCCGCAAATACGAGGTGGTCATACTCCATTTCGCCGTCGCTGAGGTAAATGACCTGCTTTTCCGGGTCTACCTTCTTCAATTCTGCCATCCGGAAATTGATCCGCTTATCGCGGAGCAGCCTGCGGAACGGATAAGAAATGCTCGACGGGTCGAGGAAGCTTGTGGCTACCTGGTAGAGCAGCGGGGTGAAATAGTTATAGTTATTTTTGTCAACCAATGTGACGTGGTAATCTTTATTTTTAAACATCTGCTGCGCGAAGTTCAGCCCTGCGAACCCGCCGCCGATGACGATTATCTTCTTCTTTCCGGCTTCTGATTTTACACTTTCCATGACGTTGTGTCTATTAGGTGAGCTATCATGTCTTTTAGGACAATACAAAGATAACCCAGCCCAAACGAGCAGTGCCACAACATTTGATAGGAAAAAACCTTAACAAATGATAAGGAAATCAGCTCGCCGCCTGCTTGCGTATGCGGCTGAGCGTTACGGGAGTAATACCCATGTACGAGGCTATGAGGTGCAGGGGAACGCGCGAGAAAATGAAGGGGTATTGCTCCATAAAGCGGCTGTAAATTTCCTCCGCGGGCAGCCCCAGCGAGTTTTCGACCCTGTTGAGCAGCGCCACATAAGCATTCTGGTAGAGAAGGCGCATGTAGGTTTCATAGGGCGGGATGGTTTTAAGCAGCAGTTCGTGGCTTTCCAGCGTAAGCGTCAGTACTTCGCAGCTTTCCAGCACTTCGATATTCAGGCGGGAAGGTTTTTGGGTAAAAAAACTGTAAAGATCCCCGATCCACCAGCCTTCAAAACCAAACTGTACAACGTGCTGAGCACCGTGCGTATCGGTGGAATAAGAGTAGACCGCACCCTTTTCCACGAAACTCATTCGCTGGGTAACATCGCCCTCCTGGTGCAGGAACTGGCGTTTTTTTAACTTTTTGGGAACAAATTGGCTTACAATCGCCGCTTCCTGCTCCGCACTGAGCGTGACTTTTTTATGTAATTCATGGAGCAGTACGGGATACATCGGAAGCAGGATTACTTTTCAAATACCAACGCATCTGCCTTCGCACCCAGTTCCTCCAATGCCTTCAAAATCGATTCCGTAAAAGCGTCCGGACCGCAGACGTAGAATGGCTGATCGAAATGGGTGATGTGCTTTTGCAGGAAATCCTTGTCGATGCGGCCGTGGTAGTAACCTTCCGCATTTTCACCCGAAATAAGGTTGAAAAAATGGTCGCCGAGAATTTGTTCGAGTTCGTCTTTGAGGATAATATCAGCGGTGGTGCGGTTGGAGAAAAAAAGCCGGTTGGCCCCGACCTGCCCTTTGGAATACAAATCCCTGAAAATGGCCAGAAACGGCGTAATACCGGCTCCTCCCGCCAGGAATATGCCTTCACCCTTGTATTCAATAGCACCCCAGGCGTCGCTGATCTCGAAATGGTCGCCCGGCTCAACATGCGTCAACGCATTGGTCACGCCTTCATGGTCGGTGTAGGATTTGATCGTGAATTCGAGCGTGTCTGCCGTGGGCAGCGACGTGAATGTAAACGGCCGCTTTTCCGTCGCCCAATTGTCTTTCAGGATCGAAAAGTCCGTCGCCTGGCCGGGCGTGTACGTGAAACCCGCCGGTTTTTCAATGGTATAGGCGTTTACATTGTGGGTAACAGGCTTTTTCGCGAGCAGTTTGACGGAATAATCGGCCATGGCGGTAGGTTTGGGGACGTTGTGGATACAAACTTTATGCAAAATACGTACTCGCAGCGGCGCTGTCAAGGACGGTTCTTGTCGAATTGCAAGGTTTTCAGGCAGCGACTGAATGTAGCCGGCGTTGTGCCGAGGTAAGTGGCAATGTAATGGTCGGGAATGCGGCGGAATAGGGACGACGGCTGGCTGATATAATGCGCGATGCGCTCCTCTACCGACAAGTATTTGAAAACCTTCACCTTATCTGTGAAATTGATGAGGTGCTGCTCCAAAAGCCGCACGGCCAGCTTGCCCATATGCGAATCTTCCTCCACCAGTTTCCGGTACGAATCGTAGGAAATCGCGTACACAGTCGTGTCTTCCAACGTTTCCAAAACCTCATTCGAGAGCTTTTGTAATAAGAAACTTTCCGCAATGCAAACAATATCCCCTTCCGAAACGAGCAGCGAGGTAATATCCTCGGACCCGCGCAGGTAATACGTACGCATAACCCCTTTTTCAATAAAATACAATGACGGGCTTACCTGCCCCAAATCCACCAGCACGCGTCCTTTCGGGATCATAAACCTTTTCAGATTCTGCTGAAATTTCGTCCTGATTTCCTCCGAAACCATGAATTTGGAAGCTTCCAGCAAATGGTGCAATGGTTTTATTTCTTCGGAGAGCTGCATTTGTACAATTGAAATGATAAAGAGTGGCGGCACTTGTCGCGCGACAATGCAAAATCTTGTCGTACGACAACTGGAAATGATGTCTTCCGACAAGATATAAAATAATGGCTGGGAAGTTAATTTGGATAAGATAAAAATCTATTAGCCATGAACTTCTCTCTACTAAAAACCGTCGGCATTTGCGTGCTGATTTTCTGCGCCCGTTCGCCCGGTTGCGGGCAGGACAAAGGAAAAGGCGAATGGAATGCCGCGGTTGGACTTTATGCGGTGGAAGATGTTGCGACCGCTGCTTTTCAGGCGTTTCTCGATAACCTGTTTGGCACTCATGACGAGCAGCACGTTAGCAAGCCGGTGGTTTTTGTAACCTACAAATACCATATTTCCGAGCGATTCGCGCTGGGCGGTACCACCGGGTTCAATGGCAATTCGAAGTCATGGGACCACTACAACAGGGATGGCTGGCGGCAGCGGACCATGACCTCGGCCATGGAAGGAACATTATACTGGGCCAAGCGACCGGGATTTGATTTTTATTCCACCGCAGGTGCAGGGTTCTATCTCAGGGAAAGATCCTATTATGAAACACAGAAAGACACCGATGCAGGGCCAACAATGTACCTGGCGCCGGTTGGCTTGCGATTTGGGAAAGATGTCGGGTGTTTTATGGAAGTGGGATATGGTTATAAAGGGATATTTAATGCGGGATTGAGCTTGCGATTTTGAGTATGATTTTTGCTGCAATGAAGTTGAGCGTTACCGGTAGATTACCAATCATACCGATCGTTTTGCGGAAGGAAGATTAGTTAGTGATTTCTCATATCTTCGTACATGTATTTTTGAGTTACAAATACATGTCTTCCTGTTTCACGCTTGACACATGACGCTATGAAAAAACAATTATCACACTGCTTTTCGGGGAAATTATGGATGTTCTGTTTGAGCGTTTTGCTCACAGGTGTGTCTCTGAGGGAAGCTAATGCGCAAACCGTCGATATTGCATTACCCGTTAGTAAATACGAATACTCCCAGCGTTCACAGGTGACGGTGTTGACCAACGGAAATTTTGTTTATTCCAACTATAACCACAGCGAACCGGGGCGGAAGAACTGCGGGATTGTGCAGCTCTACAACGGGAATACGCTTGCTCTGATCAGTACGTTGACAGGCCAGCGCGAAAATGACCAGATCGGACAACGTGTGTACGCCCTTCCGAATGGCAACTTTGTGACGTCCAGCGAATATTGTAATTCCGGCAACATGCTCAGGGTAGGCGCTGTGACGTGGGTGAATGGCGTGACAGGGCTTTCAGGTAATGTAGGCGCGATTAATTCACTCATGGGCAGCTCTTATATGGATCAGGTGGGCATCGGCGGCGTAACCGTGCTGGCCAACGGCAACTACGTTGTGGGCAGCTATAACTGGACGAACGGGACGGGCACCTCGCTTGGCGCCGCCACCTGGTGTAACGGTACCACGGGTCGCGTCGGTCATGTATCCACCGCTAATTCGCTCTTCGGGGCCTGGGGCGGCGATTTGATGGGGGTGCCCGGCAGCATTGTGCCGCTTACCAACGGTAATTATGTAGTTGTGACTAAAAACTGGGACAATGGGCCTATCAGCGATGCCGGAGCGGTGACATTTTGTAATGGCGCCACCGGGACATCCGGCATCCTTAGCACTGCCAATTCCCTCGTAGGGGCTAACCCCAATGACCAGGTGGGTTACGGAGGTGTTACCCCGTTGGCCAATGGTAATTTTGTAGTTTCCAGCCCCAACTGGCGCAATGGCCCTGCGGCAACTGCGGGAGCAGCCACTTGGGTGAATGGTTCTACCGGACTGATCGGCGAGGTAAGTACCGCCAACTCGCTCGTAGGCACGCAGGCCAACGACCAGGTGGGTACTGTCGTAACCGCGCTCACCAATGGGCATTACATGGTGGGCAGCAGTAGCTGGAAAAACGGGGCGGTTCAAATGGCGGGTGCGGCTACCTGGGGCAATGGCTCGACGGGCATTACAGGTGCCGTTAGTACTGCCAATTCGCTTGTCGGTACGCACGAGTTCGATTTTGTGGGAGGGAGAGCGGTACCCCTTTCCAATGGTAATATCCTGGTGGTGTCTTGGAGCTGGGGCAATGGTACCACTCCGACAGTCGGGGCCATTACCTGGTGCAACGGATCGGGCCCGACTGTGGGAGAAGTAAGTGCCGCCAATTCGATGACCGGTACTGTGGCGGCGGAAAGACTGGGTACTGTTGTGGCGTTAAATAATGGTAATTATGTGATAGTCAATCCTAAATGGGTGAATGCCAATGGAGACAACCTCGGCGCAGTGGTTTGGGCCAATGGTACGACGGGCATCAGCGGCACTATCACTGATGCCATTGCGATTGTCGGCCGTGCGAATGGCGATGCTATCGGCAGTGACGGTGTGTTCCCGTTGGCAAACGGGAACTACGTTATCGGAAGCAGGAACTGGGATTCCGGCACATTGGCCAATGCGGGGGCGGTTACCTGGATGGACGGGACCAAACCGGCCTCCGGCGTGGTGACGGAAGCGAATTCACTTTATTCCAATGCATACGGCGGCACTTCTGTGCTGAATATGCTGACTCCACTTCCTAACGGTAATTATGTAGTTAAAAGTGGCAACTATCTTTCACCCAATGTCAAAGGCGGTGCGGTGACCTGGGGTAACGGCAACGGCGGCAGCGCAGGGGAAATCAATGTGTCCAATTCACTGGTAGGCGTTCCCAATGATGACTTTTTCAGGGCAACCATAGGAACGTCGCCCGATGGCAGCTACACTATCCTCAATTCCGGAACCTATCTTAATGGCACAAGAGTAGGGTCGGCAACCTGGGGGAATGGTACGACCGGCACAGCGGGTGAATTCAATGATTGCAATTCTGTATTCGGCGGAGTTTTCAATGGCGGGAGCTCGATGAGCGCCGCTTACAACCAGATTAATAATTATATGGTGGTGCCCCGCCCGGACGAGAATTTGCTTACGATTTACTATCCTTATGGTGGCCCATACCTGGGCAAAACGGCAGATAATGCCGCCGCAAACATCGCAAATGGGCAGTCAGCTAGCATGATGAATGCGGGAGGATGCCGCATTGTTGCCTCACTCACTTCTTCCGGCGCCAGCCCCGTAACGGGACCCGTAAATGCGAAAGTATGGGTAGAAACCGCCGTTCCTCAATTCGGATCAGACCCATTTGTTGCGCGCCATTACGAAATAACGCCCGACAACAATGCAGCCACAGCCACCGGCCGTATAACCCTTTATTTTTCCCAGAAGGAATTCACCGATTTCAACGCCGCCCCGCGCAGCACGCTCAATTTACCTGTAAATGCGAACGATGCATCCGGCAAGGCTAATCTCAGAATTGGCAAGTACTCCGGTACCAGCAACGATGGCACCGGGCTTCCTGGTAGCTACGGCTCCATTTTCTCCAACATCATCAATCCTGCCGACAACGATATCGTGTGGAATGACGCTTTGAAACGGTGGGAAATAACATTCGATACGGAAGGTTTCAGTGGATTTGTGGTACAAACTACCACCGAGCCGCTGCCGGTCCGTCTGGTTGCATTCAGTGCAATACAAGAAGCAAAAACCGTAAAACTCAACTGGCAGATTGCCGATGCTGTCAATTTCAGCCATTTCGAAATCGAGCGCGCTCCCGATGCGAAGCGGTTTGAATATTTGGCTAAAATCAATTTTGAAAAAGGTATCGAAAATTACACCATTACCGACGACCAACCACGCACGAATGCTGGCGGAGGCACTTACTATCGCTTAAAAATGCTCGATCAGGATGGAAGCTATGCTTACAGCAAGATCATCAGCGTTCAGCTCGACGGTAGCAATGTTGCATACGTATATCCTAATCCGGTTACGGATTATTTCAAAATCTCGATGCCCGACTGCGAAGGCAAAACCGGAACATTGACGCTCGTCAACGCGTCCGGTAAAACCTTGCTCAGAAATGTATTCACGGTCAAAAAGGGCGAAATAGGCATTGATTTAAAGCAATCAAGGTTCGAAGAGGGCATTTACACCATTCAAGTGGAACTGGATGGAGCACGGCGGCAATTTAAAATTGCCTACACCCGCTGATTTCAATGAAACCGGCCGGAGCCCCTTACATCAGCTCCGGCCAGCTAATAACTCCGAAATCAGCACCCCGTCGACAGTCAGACCTTCTATATTACACGCCGACAGCTCCACCCCGCGAAGGTCACAATTCACAAATTTGCTTTTGTGCAGGTCACAATCCTCAAAAAGCAACGGCCGTTGTTCCGCATTCGGGTCGTACATCGGATGATCCGGCGGGCACATCCCGATGTTCTGAAACACCGCCCCACCCAGCTGCGCCCCTTCGATTTTGATATCACTCAGGTTAGCATCCGTAATGGATATATTGCTCATATTCACATCATTGAATGTCGAATTGGTGAGCATGACGCAATGCGCATTAATGACCACGCATTCGCTGTCCAGGCTGATTTGTTTGATGGTTTCCATGGTGGTTGTGTTGTTTAGGATAAAAATAAGCGAGGTGCCCTTACCAGGAATCGACCTGGTGAGCATTGTAAAAATAGCTGAGCCGTAACACAATTAGCAGGGGTATTGGCGACGGATTTGATGTGTAAACAGGACAAATTGAGCACTTTACTGGACGTTCGCTATTCCTGCACTGTCACCGTGCATTTCTTCCAAATTCTTTGTGGTTGTTACGTATTATTCATAAATGCAATTCTTATTGGATCGGGTTAAGTAAATGCAATAACAGTTTCATTATTAGTCTGATCAACAAAATATCAAGTCAACTTCTACAAAACACCTCGATTTTTGAGGGGATAATTGTCCCTTACTAATTGATCAGTGCCGTTCGGACATTTCCGGATTTTCTACTACAAAAGGACGATTTTTTGTTTTATACATTCGCCACAATTGAAATCGTAAACCAATTAGGCTATGAAAAACATGAAACCAAATTATGCATTGTTGACCTGCACGTTACTATTTGCATTTGCGGCGGTAAGTTGCGTAGATAGCATCGATACTGATCCGAAGAATCTGATCGGGCGCTGGCAGATGGTGAAGGTGATTCATCAGGGAAATACGATTTTGAAGCCGGACCCGTCTCATTGGCTGTATGAGGTAGAAGTCGAATTCCTGAAAGATGGGAAGATAGAAGGGACATTGTTTTACGACACATTTGTAGGGGATTATGTAACTGCCGATACTGATTCAATTAAGTTCGATTACTGGCCATACTCGAAAAGGGGAGACAGTGATTGGGGGTATTATTTTGATGACAACATTAGATCTGTGAATACATTTTCACTTAGAAAGAAAGGGCTGAACTTTAAGTACAAGGAATTGTATCTGAATTATGGCGAAGGCGAATTGATTTTTGACAGAGTTAAATAGATCGTAGAACCTTCACTTTAAATTAAGAATTTTTATGAAAAATATCATTGTTTACTTAGCACTTTGTGTTTGTCTTTTGAATACTGCCCTAGGTCAGATAAAGATTGAAAATATAAAAAATTCAGTGTATAATTCGAAAAGAGGGTTTTACATAGTTAATCATTTGGCGAGTACATTTCAATCAGAGGTTCCGACGGCACAAAGAATAGATCAGCTCATTAGGGAGGATTCCCTTGATATGGGATCTAAAACGTATCGCTTTGCTACTCCAATGAAGGTTGATGTCGATTTCCTTCAAGCGGCCAATTGGTTGACAAGGGGTAGCATTGCCTATGGACGGCTACTGATTGTGGCTTCCGTAGCAAAATCTATGAGCTTAAATTTTGATTCATTTGTAATTCCAAATTCGGGAGAATTGGTAGTCTATAATTCGAGAGGTACAATAGCCGGCCCGATGACTTCTGAGCAGGCGGCCTGCTTCTCAACCAATCGAATAAGTTGTTAGGGCAATTGTCCGGCGGGCCATCGTATTGTAATGCCCCGCCTGCATTGGTCAAAGACGCTTACGGCCGCTTCGATAACTCCTGGACAGGGCTCGGAACCAATGCCACAAGGTTAAGCAACTGGCTTAATCCATCCGGATTTGGCAATACCACTACACCGAGCATAAGCCTCTCACATATTGCCGGGAGTGGGTTTGTTTGTACCACATCGTCATATTCCGTTGCCAATTTGCAAGCTGCTACTTCGGTTGTTTCATGGGCTTCCAGTAATGCTTCGTTGTTGACGATCAATGCGGCCGGAACCGCCAGCCGCGTGGGAAATGCCAATGGGCAGGTCACTATTACAGCAACATTGAACAACGCTTGCGGCAACTTCACAAGAACCAAAACGGTGCTCGTCGGTAAGCCAATTGTCAGCAGCATTAATGTCGATTCCGACGTCTGTACCGGGGAAGGGCAGGACGTTGTTGCCAACATTACCGGAGTGACGAGCGCAAGCTGGGCGATTACGTGATAAAGAATGCGGCAGGAAGATTGAAAACGGATCAAGACCAAATGTTGTGGAGCACCTTGGATTAAGCATATAACTGGGTAAGGCGGTAAAGGAAGAATTCTACATTCCTGACTCCTCTGAACTGCGCCCTGAACGCTTTGATCTTCGCATTGAAAGATTCAGCGGATGCATTGGTGCTTCTGTTATCAAAATAGTTAACAATGGTCTTGTAGTGATTCTC
Source organism: Dyadobacter soli (assembly GCF_900101885.1). Classification (GTDB taxonomy): domain Bacteria; phylum Bacteroidota; class Bacteroidia; order Cytophagales; family Spirosomataceae; genus Dyadobacter; species Dyadobacter soli. The sequence continues at coordinate 56,538 of NZ_FNAN01000033.1, forward strand.
AATCGAGCGGGCAACGGTATTGAATGATTTGAAGCCGGATTGCCTGACCTTTTCGTGCCACTTAGCCAGCCTGGTCAGTCCGTATATTTTTTCTTTTGTAGTCGTGAAAATGTTACTGAGCTCCAATGCCAGCTCGTATGCCTTTTTAAGGTCTGGAAAG
>NZ_FNAN01000032.1 GCF_900101885.1 Dyadobacter soli
AGAGGGTGTCTCAATTAAAAAACGAGGCACCCTCTTTCATTTTATTTTTGATGATCTGGAATCGGCAGTAATATCTTAGACAAGAAGCTATTGGGCTCGATTTGGTTAATGAAGGCAAAAAACGGCTGTCTTAGGCCGCTCTTTTCCTTAGATTTTGGGCTAATGCTATTAATCCCCACTCGATTTCGACCTTTTGCTTGCCGCGGAGCATGAATCGCCGGAAGCCGTGATTGTTTTTGATGTTGCCAAAGACCGGTTCAACATCATAGCATCGCTTCTTTCGTTTCTGGATGCCTTCTTCACTTGTTAGCAGCTGGTCAGCTTGCTGCTTTTGCCTTTCTAGATTGACATTTATCTGAATCACCCGATCGCCTTGTGACTTGTGACAAGCTCCGTTCAATGGGCAATTTTGACAGTTTCTGGCTTTGTAAAGCCTTACGGTCTGCCCAAAGCCGGTGGTTGTTTTCCTTGTCCGATCGCCTATGTAAGCCATTTTCTGACCCATCGGACAGATATAATAGTCCTGCCCCGGGTTGTAATAAAGTTTGTCGGTGGCAAATGGGTGTTTCCTGTTGAAGGCGCGGTTCTGGCGTTTGTCAAATAGGTTGTACTTCACAAAGGCAGTCACCTTCTTTTCTTCCAATAAAGTGTAGTTTTCCTCCGAGCCGTAACCGGCATCGGCAGTCAGCGATTTGGGGGCAGCGCCAAAGCTTTTCTCATGCTGTTCCAGGTGACTGGACAGCGTGTTCGTATCAGTGGTATTGGGGTGGATGGAGTAATTTACGATGAACTGATTTGAGGTTGATATCTGAACATTATAGGCAGGTTTGAGCTGGCCGTTGCGCATATGGTCCTCCTTCAACTTCATAAAGGTAGCGTCAGGATCGGTCTTGCTATAACTGTTTCGTCTACCTAAAATGGCTTCCTGCTGCTCGTAGCGGGCAATATTGGCCGGGTAATGCTTGGTCACATAACCCAGTTTGGTCTTCATTTTCTTGTCGATGTTCTCCTTTTTACCGAGCACCTGGTTAAGCGTATCGACCGTATCCTGGACTTTCTCCTTATTGATTGTGGTCAAGTCTGGCGGCTCGGGCATGTTGTCTTCGGTGGCAGCCACGCTCTGTGCATACGCCCAGATCTCAGCCAGTTGTTTTTTCATTTTCTCCTTATTGCTGGCAATCGCCTTCTTCCAGACAAATGTGTATTTATTGGCGTTCGCTTCAATTTTGGTTCCATCGGTAAATACTTCCTCAATGCTCAGATATCCTTCCTGGGCAAGCAAGCTGACCACTTGCTCAAAAATCGTCCTGAACGTATCCTTTAAACGAACGCCCCTAAAACGGTTAATGGTGTTATGATCAGGGAAGCTCATTGAGCTCAAATACATAAAGTAAATGCTCTCCTTACAAGCCGCTTCCAGCTTCCTACTTGAATAAATATTGCTCATGTAGCCGAATACAAGCACTTTTAACAGCATCTGGGGATGGTAGCTCGCCGGGCCGGTCAGGTAGTAGGCAGCATTGAGCGACTCTAAATTGATCTTATTGATCACATCATCGACCACACGTACAACGTGACCTTTGGGGACTAATTCATCTAAACTTGGGGGAAGCAGCATTAACTGCTGCTGGTGATAGGGCTTGAAATTAGGCTGTCGTCGACCCATTTTTCCTTGATTTGCTTATACCTAAAGATAATCAATTCAGAAAAATTACCCAACCATGAAAATGAAAAAAGACTGCCTCATGTGAGACAGCCTCTTCATACTACCCATTTTAACCTACTGCTAACTAATTCTTGTTAAATCTCGTGTTCTGCACCACACCATCCGAGGACTCCACTTCCACCACATACATGCCCGCCCGCAGTGGTCTTATGCCCGGCACCGATATGGTTTCCGCAGGGTTGGTATAGCTTTTCGAAAGCATGCATTTACCGCTCATATCCACGAGCCGCACCATCACGTTCCCTTCCAGCGACTCGCCGAGTTTGATATTCAGCTCGTCGGCACCGGGGTTCGGGTAAATGTTTATGCGCGATTTGGCATCCCCGGCATCGCGGTAATTCACCGCCCGCACCGCCGACCGCTCCGATTTTCCGTCAAAATCGACTTGTTTCAAGCGGTAATAGTTGATCGTGCCCATAACCGGGGTGAGGTCGTGGTAAGCGTAGCTTTGTTCCCTGGACGAATCACCGGCACCCGCCACTTTACCGATCGCTTTGAAAGCCTTGCCATCCGTGCTGCGTTCGATCACGAATTCTTTGTTGTTGGTCTCGTCGGAAGTTTTCCATTGCAGCAATGTACCTGTATTCGATTTCTCGGCCGTAAAACCGATGAGCGTCACCGGCAATGTCGTATTGCTGAACTCCACAATGGCGGCATCTGCGGCTGGTAGTGTGATGGAAAAAGTGCCCTGCACATGCGTCGCGGTCTGGCGGGCGTTTTGGGCGCCACTGAACAGCTCCCGGGTCGAATAATTATCGGAACCGCTCATTCCGGCCCGTTCCAGGCTGATGTTGAACGTCTTGGGCGTTCCGCCGTAGTTGAAGATCGCGAGGTAAGACGTGTTACCCGCGTCTTTGACAAATACTTCATTGGCCTGATTGCCGGTATTGCCTTCCACGGGCGTGAACACGATTCCGCTCGTTGCGAGGCCGAGCAGGTCTTCGTTTTGGAGTAAAGTCTGCGCTTTCGTGGTCCAGGCACCGGTGGCCGAGAAATCGTCCCCGGTAATGAGCGTGCCGGTTACGATGCCGGAAGCGAGGCGGGCGCGGTTTTCACCATCGGTTTGCGTCCCGAAAACGAGGTGGTCGGCATCGAGGTAATTGTAAATGTGCTTCTGCCACCAGCCGTAACTTGTGCTGTTCAAGGTGTATGCGGTTTCATTGATATCCTTGTACGCATCGCAAGCGATCCTGCGCATGTGTGCGTAGCGCCCGGTCGCGAGATTGGGCGAAATGGCGGCGTACACAAGCATTTTACCGTCGAGCTGGTCGGTAAGGTATTCCATTCCCTTGCGATATGCCTCCATACCGGTGTGAATGGTGTTGTCGGCATAGCTGTCCGCTTCTAGTGATGCATGACCGAGAAAATCGATTTTAATCATTTCAAAACCGCAGGCAATGAACTTGCCGATCACCATTTGTAACCGCGCTTTGGTGCCCGGATGTGTGGGGTCCAATGCATAAGCGCCATCCAGTTCGACCGGGCTGCCGTTGACCTTCGTCCAGGCATCCTGATAGTTGTAAGTACTACCTTCCATTTGCCGTGCAAACTTGCCCCAATCCACAAACGGCGCCCAGTAAATGCCCGGTTTGAAACCCTTGCTTTTGCAGTAATTGGCAAACTCCGTGAGCTCCGCAAAGTTGCCGTTCAGGCCGCCGCCCGACATATTATCCCAATAAGAATCCAGATCGATGTAAAGGGTGCTATCGCTGTTGCGGAAATCGGGCACCCCGGTGGAGAAGAAATCGACCACGGATTTTGCTTTCGGCAAATTAATCGACGATTGAATGGCGCCCCAGCTATTCCAGCCGAAAGGTGTGCCACCCGTCCAGTTGAAAATGTAACGCGGCTCGGCCAATGCATTGGCCTGTCCGAACGTATCGAACCCGGCACGCCAGTCGGCACCGTAGCTCACCATAATGCGCGGCGAGCGGCAGGCGGCTTGCCCTACCGATACCCAGCCGTGGCCACGTTTGTCGCGGGTAATGCTCTCCTGCGTCCAGCCGGCCACAACGGCCACATAGTTGGAAATACTCCTGCCCTCGCCCACGAGGTTAACCCCCGTTTTCCAGACCGAATGCTCCACCGAGCCGATTACCAGGCCCTTCCGGCTGGTGTTATCATAAATCGCACCCGCTTCCGAGCTGAAAAAATTGGCATAACGCACTTCCTTGGCATCATACCGCACCCAGGCATCGTTATCGAACGGGACGAACAACGCGCGGCGGTCAGTGTTGGAATGAATATCCACGTAATTGGACACGAGGGGCGTCATTTTGTAGGAATTCGAGCCGCTGCCCGTCAATACCAGTTCGGTGAAGAAATGCTCCTTGCCGGGATAAGTGTAAAATACCTGCTGCATGCCGATCGCCCCGCTTTTGGTCATCGTGATCACGTGCTTCGTACCGCTGCCGAATGCGTCGGTAACCGGCGAGGACGAATAGGTTCGGTTGGTAAAACCCGTACTTTCATGCACCTGGTCTGAGTTAGCGGATGCAGTGGCGTCGCCGATCACCCGCTCGTTATTGAAATACACCGAATAATACCCGTTGGTAAGGTCGTAATCAATCCGGCTGTTGGTACCGAATGCAATGCTCTGGACATTGGGCGTGTTGATCGGCGAGAATGCGATCTTGTCGATATTCGGGCCGTAGCCGTTCACATTATCGAGGCGGATGCTGTTGCTGCCCGCATTCAATGCAATGCGCACGGTGATGGCCGCCGGTGTGGACCAGCCACCCGACGCCGGGCACGAAACCGCAACGAATGCGCCGCCGTTCGGGGTTACATTAATGGTCCTCGGGTCACCGGTGCTGTATGTTACTGTCAGATTGTAAGTTCCTGCCGCAGCCACATTCACCGGGATCACCACAGCGCCGCTGCCGAGGTTCCCAACCTGGCTGCCGCCCGAGCAGCTTCCGCAGCCCTGAATGTCGGCGCCGTTGGATAGCACGCCGCTTTCTGCTTCAAAGCTCTGCGCCCACGCATTCGCCTGTACGAGCATCAGCGCACTGAGGCAAAATCCGGCCATGCTGCCGAACGGACGGCCTGGCACCGTTCCGTTCAGCATTGAAAATAGTTTTCTCATACCTAATGATTTTCAGGTTAATGTTTTCAAAAACGGAGGTTAGTACCCGGCATTCTGTTTCAATGCGCCGCCCGAGGCCTGGATTTCGCTTTGCGGGATTGGCTGCCAGTAGTTTTTGTCCTGGAATTTCCGCCCTTCCAATGCGATGATCTTCACATATTCAATGGAACCATCGGTCTTCTTTTCGGGCCGCACGCCGTAAGCAGGCACGTTTTCGGTCACGTTAGCGATTTTCCAGCGGCGCACGTCGAAGAACCTGTGCTCCTCGAATGCCAGCTCCACGCGGCGCTCGTTACGGATGCGCTCGCGCATGGTTGCCTGCGTGAGACCGGTCGGTAAATCGGGCATTCCGGCACGTTTGCGAAGCTGGTTGAGGGCGCTGTAAACGGTAGCGTCCGGACCGGAAGCTTCGTTGCGGGCTTCGGCGTAGTTCAGCAGGACTTCGCCGTAACGAATGTATTTCCAGGGCTGAGTGGCCGTTTGGTTGGCATTGCGGATCGGGTTTTGGTCATTGATAAATTTATACACATAATAACCCGTCTTGGTCGTATTCCAGTTTTCGTTACCGTCCTTGCTATCCTGCCCGCCCGGCACGAACGTCTCCACTTTGCGTTCACGGTATGCAGCGCCGTTATACAAAACGGTCATTGTCAAGCGCGGATCGCGGTTCTTGTAAGGCTCTTTCGGGTTGTAGCCTGACTTCGGATCGGTGATTTTGGTTCCGTCCATCATTTCGTAATCGTCCACCAGGTTCTGCAAAGGCGTGTTGCCTGCCCAGCCGCCGTAGCCGTTCGGGCCGTTTACGAGTTCGAGGTTGGTATGCTCGTTGGTAGGCGAATACAGCCGTATGAAAATGTCTTCCGAAGTATTATTGGTAAAAAACAGCCTGCGATAATCATTGTACAGCGAGAATGCATTCTTGTCTATTACCACTTTCGCGGCATCGGCGGCTTTCTGCCATTTGGCGACGTCGTTCTGGTCGTTGTTGTACAATGGGCTGGCCGCATACAGCAGCAACCGGGCTTTCAATGCCAACGCCGCATTCTCCGAACCGCGACCGGGGATTACCGTCGAACCCGCGAGGCCCGAAGCGGCGGCGTCGAGCTCGGTAATGGCGTAGGTGAGGCTCTCCTCGATGCTCTTGCGCTGGTAGAGTTCGGTATAATCGCGGTCTTCGAGCGAGTAAACCCTGTCGCCGATGATGGGAATGCCGCCGAAATTGCGGATCAGGTCATGGTAGCGATAGGCGCGGATAAAGCGTAGCTCGGCTTTCAGGCGCTTTTTGCCTGCTTCGCTCATCGGTACTTTGTCGAGGTTGGCGAGGCCGTAATTGCATTCGCGGATGCTCCGGTAGCCGCGTGTCCAGGTGTTGGAAATCCAGCCGGTGCGATCAGCCGCCGCATTGCCCTGCTGCACGAAATAAGTGTCGTTATCGAAATTACAGATCGACTCGTCGGTGACGGAGCTCATCCACGCATCTTCGAACCCTCTTCCGAAACCCGGCTTATCGCCCTCGGTCGAGAGCTGCACGCCCACGTAACGGCCTACTACATACGCATCGGCCAGTGCGGAATCGGCGAAGATGGCCTCGTCGGAGATGATATCGGTCGGTTTGGTATCCAGGAACGCGTCGTCGCAGGCGGTGAGGCCGGCCGCGATGCCGGTTAGTATGCTTAATATCAGTTTATTCAATCTCATGTCTTTGTCAGTTTAGAATGTCACGTTCACGCCCACGTTGTAAATCTTCTGCTGCGGGTAGAAGAACGCATTGCCATTGTCGCCTTCCGGATCGAAATCCTTCACCTTCGTGAATGTGAGCAGGTTAAAGCCGTTGGTGTAGATCCGCAGGCCGCCTAACCCGATCCTTGAAATGATTTTCGCAGGCACATTGTAAGCCAGCTCCACGTTTTTCAGGCGCAGGAAAGCGGTATTCTGAAACCAGAATGTGTTTTTATAACTTCCATTCACACCCGTACCCGTACGCGAGTCGATGCGCGGCGAGTTGCCGTTCGGGTTGGTAGGGCTCCACGCATCCTCGGCGCGCGACTGCATCACGCTGCTGAACTCGCCCGCTTCCACCACCACGTATTGCGCCACGCGCGCCTGGCCCTGGAAGAGCACATTCAGGCTGAGGTTTTTCCAGCCTCCGCCCAGGTTCACACCATAGGTAATCTGCGGCACATTGCTGAACGGCGAACGAATGCGGTCGGCGGCGTCGATCTTCCCGTCGCCATTGTAATCCTCGTATTTCAAATCGCCCATTCCGGCGCCGGAGACGTGCGGGTAAGCATCAAGCTCCTGCTGGGTTTTGAACACGCCGATGGAGCGGTACATCAAATCTGCATTGGGATTACCGAGGTCCGAGCCGAGCGGCATGCCGGTGGCGCGCTGGTAATCAAGGGTATTCGGTGCCTCGTCGATGAAGATCACCTCGCTTTTGGCATAGGCAAAGTTCCCGCCGATGTTGTAGGTAAATGCATTACGGCTGCCCGCATACTGGATCTGCGTTTCCAGGCCGCGGTTATGCACTTCGGCAATGTTCTCTTTCGGGATTTGCGCCGAACTGATACCCGTCAGCGCCGGAATGCTCACATTGCGGCTGGCAAGGATGTTGGTACGGTTCTCGAAAAACAGGTCGAGGTCGAAAGTCAGCTTTTTGAAGAGCGTCGAATTGAGGCCGACATTGTATTTTTTGGCCACCTCCCAGGTAATGTTGGGGTTAGCAAGCAAGGAGTACTGAATGAGCGGCACGTTGTTGGCATTGTTACCGGTCGAGAATGCGCCGTTGCGTACCTGGAAATTGTCGCGGAACTGGTTGGGATTTACGCGGTCATTACCCAGTTCGCCATAGGAAGCCCTGATTTTGAGATCATTAACCGCCTCACCCGTACGGAACCACGGCTCCTGCGACACCCGCCAGCCCAATGAAATGCCCGGAAAAAATCCATATCTGTTCCCCGGAGGAAACACCGAAGACCCATCGTAACGCAACTGGATTTCAGCCAGATACCGGCCGAGGTAGTTGTAATTCACCCGCCCGAACACATTCCGGCGCGAGGTGCGGTAGCTGCTGCCGCTGTTCCCGAAATCCACCGGCTGCGCACCACCCTGGCTCAGGTCGGGGAGCTGGGTAGTGATGAAGTTGTTGCGCGACGCGCTGAAAAACTCCTGCGTCTCGCGGCTCTGCTCATAGGCGATGAACGACGATAATGCGTGGTCGCCGAAGTTTCTGGTGTAATTCAATTTGATATTCCCCGTCAGCAACGCGCGGTTGGTCTGGCTTTCGTACATCTGTGCTTGCGCGGGCCCGCCAAGCACGGTGCTGTATTGCTGGGTGGTTTTGTTGTATTGGTAAACGATCCAGTTGGTTTTCATCTCCTTGGTGAATGCGAAGCTCTGGTCGGCGGAGAAGAAGCCGTCGAGCGACAGGCCATTGACCGGCAACTGGTAACTCGCGCGCAAAATGCCGTTCGAAACCGTGGTAGGGCTGTTGTTCGTCCCTGCCAATGTCGCCATCGCGATCGGGTTTTTGCCCTGCTCCACACCAGCCCCAAGTTTGCCGTCGGGATAGCGGGCGGGCAATGTGGGGTAAGTTCTGTATAAAAATTCAAACACATTACTCGCACCGAAACCGGCAATGTAGCTCCTGTTTTCCCGCCGCGTCGCCAACTGAATGCCGAAGCTGAGTTTGTCATTTACATTCACATTGACATTGGAACGCACGCTGTACTGGCGGTATTTGTTCACGCCGTCGCGGTAGAGGCCGTCCTGGTACAATGTTCCCGCGGATACGAAATAGTTGATTTTCTCGGTACCGCCGGAAACGGAAAGGTTATGCTGGTTCTGCAATGCAACCGGCTTCATCAGCTCTTTTACCCAATTGGTATTGGGGTAATTGATCGGGTCGGAGCCGTCACGAAACTTCTGGATCTCGGCGTCGCTGTAACGCTGGTTCATGCCGCCCGACGGATTGCGGTAATAGTCGATGGTGTTCAGGATTCCCGCATACGTAGGCGCGTCCACGAACTTGGGCAGGCGCGTAGGCTGCACGAAGCCCTGGTTGAAGGAATAGTCGAAACGCGGCTTGCCTGCGAGGCCTTTTTTGGTAGTAATCAAAATAACGCCATTCGCCGCCTGCGCGCCGTAAATGGCCGCGGAAGCGTCTTTCAGCACCGAAATACTCTCTATATCATTGGGGTTGAGGCGGTCGAGCCCGCCTATCGCATTGGCAATACCATCGATTACGATCAACGGGTTGCTGTTTCCGGTAGTCGCGCGGCCGCGGATCAATATGTTCGAACCATCCGAACCCGGCTCGCCCGAGCGGTTATTGGCGATTAAGCCCGGCAACCGGCCTGCAAATGAGTTGGAAATGTTCGCCTGCGGGCTGCGCGTGATTTCAGAGCCTTGCACCGTCGCTACCGAACCGGTAATATTCTTTTTGGACTGCGTACCATACCCTACCACCACCACCTCTTCCAGCGACTTCGAATCCACTTTCAAAGTCACGTCCACCACATTCTGCGCACCTACCGTCACCTCCTGCGAAAGGTAACCGACGAAGGAAAAAATAAGCACAGGCGGGCCCGCGCTCGATGGGTCTTCCGGAATATCGAGTGCGTAAGCCCCCTCTTCATTGGTCACCGTACCGCGCTGCGTGCCTTTCAGCACCACACTCACACCGGGGAGCTTGTCGCCCTTGTCGTCGATGACGGTGCCGGTGAGGTGGACGTCGGCCAGCCCGCCTTTACCGATGGTCTGTACGGCGCCGTTGGGCAGCATTTCATCGCCCATCGACACTTTGCGGCTGCGTTTGAGGATAATCTGGCCGTCGCCGGGCTGGTACTCGATCTGCAAAGGCATGAGCAGGCGGTCGAGCACGGCCGAGAGCTTCTCGTTACTGGCATTCAGGCTCACGCGGGTACGTACGGGGATAATGCTGCGACTGTACGCGAAACGCACACCTGCGAGGTTTTCGAGGCGGTCCAGGGCAGTGCCGAGCGGGATGTTTTCCGCCTGGATGCTCACGTTTTTAGCCAGCAGGTCCTGCGCATTGATATCCCTCGCATAACCGCCCGCCGCAATCATTCCGATCAGGAAAAGCTGTAAAATGGATAACCGCATAATATGGTATGCCGTCTTGCTTTTTAGAAAAAAATACATAAGTTTGAAATGGTTAATATGAACAATAGGAAGCCTTGCATCGCCGGCCAGCGATGTTCCAACAAGGTCTTCGTTCAGGATCAGGGGTGGCTCCAACACTCCTGATTTTCTTTTGAAGCGGATACTATTTCGGTGGGTTGAATTGAATCATAGGTAGGGGATTTGTTAGGTGTCTGTTATGTTGGTACTGAATGGATTCTCCTACTCCGAAGCCGCACATCCTTCTCCGCGGATCACGATCTCCTCATTTTGCATGGCATAGCGCGCGTCCACGATCTGCATCGTCATGTCGAGTATTTCCGAAAGCCTGTTCTGGTCGAATGTGGCTTTCACGCGACAGTTTTCAAGGTTAGGGTTCTCCAAACGGATCTTTACGTCAAATTTCTCTTCCAATCTTTTCACTACTTCCCCCAGCTTCGCATCGGTGAATGCCAGTGAAACAGGCTGCCACAGAGGTGCCTTTTCAGCCACAACGGGTACTTCCTCGCTGATGAGCTCGCCGGAAGCTACTTTAAAAACCGCCTGCTGGTGCGGCAACAGCGTCACTTCCCTGCCTTTGTCGGCGGTGACGGAAACCTTTCCCGTTACGACAGACACTTCGTATTCCGCCTCGCCCTTGTTGGCCCGTACATTGAAACTCGTTCCCAAAACCTTCACCTGCACCGATTCGCCATGTACGTAGAATGGCCGTGAGGGATCATGGGTCACTTCAAAAAACGCCTCGCCTTCGAGGGTAACCTCGCGGGATTTCGCGTTAAAATCCTCCTTCGTGTAGGTAACGCGCGTGCCCGGGTTCAGCCACGCCTCGCTGCCGTCGGGGAACACGTGCTTGCGGACCTGGTGGGTTTTGTTGACAGTCGAATAGGTATTCCGTCCTAGTTTCAGCAAGGTTTTATTTTGGGATAACAAAAACCAGGTCGTAAGACCGCCAACCAGCAATACTACCGCCGCGGCGTAGTTCATGAACGTTCTCAATCGCCGCACGCGCAACGGCATTACCGGCGTCTCCTGCAATGGTGACTGCCGCTGGATCTCGTCCTGTACTTTGCTCAAATGCCGGGGCTGGTCGAATGCAGCTGCCGCGCCGGTTTCGTCCGATAGGGATGCATACCATTCATCCACCTGGAATGCTTCTTCCGGTGTGCATTGGCCTTCCACATAGCGCTTCAAGAGGTCCGGCGATATATCGCGCGGCGATCCGTTTTTGTGATTCATAAAATGCTTGTAATGACCTTTTATTCCGGTCAACTATAAACAGGACGCACGGCACGCGCATATCCCTAGTGTGTTTTGAAGAAATTTTATAACAAATACTATTTGAATCCTTATTACTTTTGAACGAAGTAGAAGGATGCACCCAATGAGTAAGGCTTATCGCGATAACGACGACCTGGAATTATGGCAGCTTGCAAAGGTTTCGGACGATTCGCTGGCCTTTGCGGAGCTCCACCGCAGGTATTCGGCCCGGCTTTACGCGCTCGCAGCGAGGAAGACCGGCAACAGTGAAGTGTCCGAAGACCTCGTGCAGGACCTTTTCGTGCATTTGTGGCTGCAACGCGCCGGCATTACCATTGAGAAAGCATTCAACCTCTATCTTTTTTCCGCGCTCAAAAATCGCATTATCTCCTATTTGCGGAAGCAGATCGTGCAGCATACCATATCGCTGAACGACATCGACCTCGAAACGCTTTCGTCACAATCGGCCAACCTGGTGCAGGAATGGCTATCGCTCAAAGAAGTCCAGGAAATCTACACCCGCGAGCTCGCCAGCATGCCCGAAAAGAGCAAGCAGGTATTCGAAATGAGCCGCAGCGGCGTCCCCAACAAGGAAATCGCCCAGGTGCTCGAACTGTCGGAAAAGACCGTCGAGTTTCACATCAGCAAATGCCTCCGCCTGCTGCGCGCGAGGTTTGGCTACGTAGTGAATGTGCTGGTGTGGGTGATGGCGGGGATGTAGGCTGACCGCCGACCGCCGACCGCCGACCGCCGACCGCCGAAAGCTAGTCGTAAATGCGACGTCTCTGTTCCGTTGATTGTGAGTTCGCTTAAGTTTAACGCCGACATCATTCAAGCGATCGGCGGTCGGCCGTCAGCGGTCGGCGGTCAGCCTCGCGGCGCGGCCTGCGCGGCCCGGCCTGCGCGGCCCGGCACGCATTTTGCACGTGTAGCCGCAAACCGCTCTACCCATGTTTGAAGCTTCCGAATTGAGAAAAATTTTTATGCATGACCATCCGTTCGGCTTCCTGCTGGAAGTGGTGCTGCGGACGGTGATTATGTTTATGGTCATATTGATCGCGCTGCGGGCGTCGGGCAGGCGCGGGATCAAGCAACTTTCTATTTTTGAACTGGTCCTTATTATCGGATTGGGCTCCGCGGCGGGCGATCCGATGTTTTACGATGATGTGGGCATTCTGCCGGCTTTCGTCGTTTTTCTCGTGGTCATCTCGCTGTACATCACCGTTACCCGCCTTTCCGACCGTTTTGTAAAGATCGAAAAGCTGCTGGAAGGTAAGCCATTGTACGTCATCCGCGACGGGAAGTTGCTCATGGACGCATTCCGCGACTCGGGCCTGTCGCAAGACGAGTTTTTCGCGGAACTCCGCCTGCGCAATGTGGAACACCTCGGCCAGGTGCGTACGGTGCTCATCGAAACTTCCGGCGAGTTCAGCGTACTTTTCTATGCAGACGACGATGTTAAATACGGCCTGCCCATTTTCCCCGACGAACTACAAAACAAGCTGAACAACCACGGAAACTGCGACTACATCGCCTGCGCCAAATGCGGCGGCGTGCGGAGCGGCAAGGACGTTACCAAGCTACCAACGTGTGCGGAATGCGACGTTTGCGAATGGGTGGAGGCGTCGAATGCGAGGCGGGTTGGGTGAGGGCCTGCGGGCTGACCGCCGACCGCCGACCGCCGACCGCCGACCGCCGACCGCCGACCGCCGAAAGTTAGTTGCAAATCCAACGTCTTCGTTCCTTTGATTGTGAGTTTATGGATCCGGGTTTGATACCGCTATATTACAAGTGATCGGCGGTCGGCCGTCGGCGGTCGGCGGTCAGGCAACGCTCCGTCAGCGAACGGCAGTCCCGCAACGCACCGTCCCCGGCAACGTCCCATAATACGCCTCCTCGGCGCCCAGATCGATGAAGATGTGCTGCAATACTACGCCGGGATCGATCATGTAGACCGTCAGTTTGTGCTTTCCGGCTGGCAGCGAGGGGATTTTGAGCGTTCGTTTGGCTGAGTTGGCGAGTACATTTTGTTTCCATTCGTTGCTGCGGCCGATGGTTTTGAAATTGAATATTTTAACCGGGCCGTCGTCCACTTTGACGGCGTAGCGCATTTCGAAATCCTTGTTGAGCGGGTAAGTGGGCAGGGTGCTCACGGTAATACCTGCCGGGGTGTCGCTGAATGTGTAAAAGTCGTATTCCACCGACGGGTTAGCCGTCACGTTGGTAGTATCCAGCTTGTCGGCGGATGTATTGAATGGCAAAGCTTGCAGCGCATGGCCGTTACCCGCGAGCGCGTCCACGACATTCCAATTTCGCTCGGGCGTGTTTTTCAAGGCTGTGTATCCCGCCGCATTGATGGAGATGTACTTATCGCTGGCGACATAGCCTTTAAAATCGGGCAATGCGTTCGCGTCGGCATTGTTGGCGGTTACTTTGAAATCGTAAATGTCCTCTCCCGCTTCAACCTTTACGGTGCCGCTCAATTCGCCGATGCGGGCATTTGGCCAATCGATTTCTACCCATATCCGCTGCTCGCTTTGGGCTTCTTTGTGCCGCAATTCACCCTGTATAACACTCACTTTTATCCACGGTTCAGAGGCGGTTACCCGAAAGGTTTTTTGAACGTTTTGCGTCAGGAACACGTCGATAAACCGCTTTTGCTTGTTCCAGCGATCGAATGCCGGCAGTTTGTAGTCCCGTTTTTTAGTCGATGCCGCAAAGGTGGTATCGAGCCCTTCGGGCAATGCGCGGAATGCGGGCAGGTCCGGCGTTACGGCGAGTTTGAAATCCTCCATTTTGAACACCGGCAGCTCGCGGGGGCGCAAATCCATCATGCCTTTCCACTTGCCGTTCAGCAGTTTTTCGTTGAAATAACCCGTTTCGACTACGATTTCGGCATACGCCTGCCCCGAAAGGGTTGCATAATGCGCCGCGCTCACGCGTCCCTGCCGGGCGTATCGATACGCCTTGTCGCGGTACAGGAATTTGCGGTTCATCAGGGTCGCTCCTTTCACGGGGTAACCCACCAGTTCGAAAAATGCCGGCTGGTCTTTTTTAGCGATTTGCGATTGGATAGCGGCTGTTTCCGAAAGCAGTTTATTGTACGCATCGAGCCGCTGCTGTGCCTGGTCACCGTAATAATTGTGGTTATAAGCCGTGTTACGCACACCGGTGGTGGGTTCGGTCTGGCTCCAACCCATATACTCGGGCTTTCGCTCGAATGCGAGGTTGTAGTATTTCCAAAGCACTTCCGAAATGGGCGCGCTGTTTTTATCGCCGAAAATACCGCCCAGCCAATGCTTCAAATGTGTTTTGGAATAGGCTGGCTTTTCAAATGGTTTCACATTGTAAGCCATATCCAGGAACAGCTGCATCGCATATTCACCCGGCTTGATATCGCCGATATTCAGCACCCACAAATGCTTCGCATTCAAAGAATAGGCCTTGGTCATTTCCTCCCGCATAAGCGCGGGATGCGTGGTGTTGAGCCAGAGATAATCGTGCGGGCGGCCCCAGTACGAGGCATGGTAATACACGCCGGAGCCACCAGGGCGGTTGTTTTCGTCGTCATTACTCAATCTTTGAATATAACCATAGTTATCGTCAGGCCAGACGAGCGTAATGTCGTCCGGGACCTTCAAACCGGCGTCGTAGATTTCCAATACCTCTTTATAGGGAGTGAAAACCTGCGGCACTTTCGTAATGTCTTTGTTCACATATTTTTGCAGCATTTCGCGCTCCACACGGATGATCGTATCTAGTAATGTGACCGTTTCCGGTATTGTTTTCACCCCCTCGATCGCCCCGTCGTGCACGCCGCGCATTCCGGTAGTGTAAATGCCATTGAAACCCGCGCTTTCCTTAATCCGCAACTCCCAATATTCCTCCACTTTCTTTCGGTTGGTCACGAAATTGAAATGGCCCATGGTCTTCTCGTTCCACTCGCTCACGTTGTTGCGAAGCATGGGTTCGGCATGCGACGAGCCTACGACGATCTGGTAGTCCTCGGCGGCTTTGATGTTGCCCGGATAATGGTAAAATGCCTTCGTACTCGGGTGCATCGCCGGCCATATCAGGTTGGCTTTCAGGCGCAAAAGGAGCTCGAATACCTTTGCATAAGTCTTAGGACCAATGTCTTTCGTTTCCGGCTCGAATGTTCGGGCCGCCCACGGTTGCAGGCCCCAGTCCTCATCATTGATAAATATCCCCCTGAATTTGACCGAAGGCGATGCGGATGTGTAGTTTGAAATATCCACCGACAACGATTTCCGGCTTACGGGCACCGCATCCGCCCACCAGTACCAGGGCGTTACGCCGATTTTTTCGGAGATCGCAAATGCGCCGTAGGCTGTCCCGCGCACATCGCTGCCCGCGACGATCAAAGCCTGGCTGATGTTTTTGAGCGGTTTGTTCAAAACACGGAGCGAATACCGCTCCCACTGCCCTTTCAGCGCGGCGTCGGCGGCGTTCTTGCCGAAATGGTTCACAATCGAAGAGCCGATACGGCCGAGGACGATCACATTACCGCTGGCCCCGGCCAGGTTCGTACCCACTTTCGGCAGATAGCCGCTCACCCGCTCAATGTCCTGCGCCAGCAAATGCGCCGCGATCGAGTCGAGTTTCGGGCCGCCTTTTTGGTAGTAGACCGAGACTTTGGCGTTGGCGGTTACGAAGTCAAAGCGGGTGGCGCTGGCTGCATTGGCTATAACAATCTGGAATGCGACAGCCAGCGCAAGCCATTTACAGGTCAAAACTTTCATTGGCATTACAATAGCATGTCCCACTTTCAATGCTGAAAATTCAGGACGTTTTCGTGGATTTCCTTTTTTTCCTGCACTTTACCGGTCGTGATGTTTTTCATCGACACGTTTTTAACCGGCAGCTCTTTTTGCCCGAGGATGCGCGATTCGAATTGGACGTCTTTCGCCGAAATATCGCTCAGGTGAATGCCCGAAATCGGTGTCAGCTTACGAATTTTGGTCGGTACGAGTGTACGCCATTGGTAGAGCACGTCGGTTTCGATACCCAGCACGCCCAGATCGATTTTCCCGGCGGTCAGGTTCGAGGCGTAGATGTTTTTGACATACCCGCCCATTCTTTCATTGGTTTTAATGAAAAGCAAATGGTTCAGTTTCGCGCCATCCACCACCTCGCAATGCGAAATATCTACATTCTCGATCCCGCCCGAAAGCTCACTCCCGATAGCGACCAGTTGGTGGCCGTTTTTCACCGTCAGACTACGGATCACGATGTTTTTAGCAGGTGTTTTCAGCCGCCAGCCTTCCGGGTTCCTGCCCGATTTGATCGCGATCGCATCGTCGCCCTGGTCGAAAACGCAGTCCTCGATGAGCACATTCCGGCTCATTTCCGGGTCCACGCCGTCGTTGTTGTGGCCGTGCGCATACACTTTCAGTTTCCGGATCACCACATTTTCGCATAGATACGGATGGATCGTCCAAAACGGGCTGTTCGTGATCGTGATGCCGTCGAGCAGCACATTCTCGCACCGGTTGAACTGGATGAACTGCGGCCGCAAATGCGCGGTATCGTTCACCATTTGCCGCTCCTGCACGGGTGTATACGCCTGCGCGAGATTGTAAAGCCGCTTAATGCTCTCCATATGCGGACGCGGGCGCGCAAACCATTCCTTCCAAACCTCCATTTTCGCCCGAACCTCCCCCTCACCGGTAATCGCCACATTCTTGCATTGGTAAGCATAAATCAGCGGCGAGTAATTGTAGCATTCAATGCCCTCCCAGGTGGAATGCACGGCAGGCAGATAGTCCTCAGGCTTTTCCGAAAACAACAGTACCGCACCCTTTTCCAGGTGCAGGTTTACATTGCTTTTCAAATGCACCTTACCCGTGAGCCACTCGCCCGCAGGGATTACCACGGTGCCTCCGCCGGCTTTACTGGCTGCGTCGATGGCCTGCGCGATCGCGGCGGAAATCTTTTCTTTGTTGCCTGCTACCGCCCCGAAATCGGTGATTGCGAAACGCTTCGCTTTGCTGAAATCGGGTACTGCAATGTCGGGCATTGGGAAATGTGCTTTGATTTGCAGCTTTTTCACGGGCACATCGGGGATTTGACCGCCGACCGCTGACGGCCGACCGCCGATCGCATGTTGCGGTGCTGGTGTCTGACCGCCGACCGCTGACGGCCGACCGCCGATCGCATGTTGCGGTGCTAGTGTCTGACCGCCGACCGCTGGCGGCCGACCGCCGATCGCATGTTGCGACGTCAGGATGGCAAGTATGAGGTAGATTCTGAGAGTTTTTGGCATAGGTGGTTGTGTTGCTGTGGAATTTTGGGACGATGGTCTATGGGCCGCGGTGAGCCGTCTGCGATCCGCGATCGGCGGTCAGCGGTCGGCGGTCAGCGGTCAAAAAGCCCCCGACCGCCCCCACCCGCCTCAATACTCCGGGTTCTGCGGGTACCCTTCCGTATCCCGGTCGATTACCGACTGTGGAATAGGCCGCAGGTAATACTTCTCGCTCACACCGTTGGGATTGGTCAGTTTGGTGAGCGGGTTGTGCGCGAATGCCCTGTCGAGGCGGTGCGTACGTTTCAGGTCGAGCCAGCGCTTGTATTCGCCTGCGAGCTCGCGGGCGCGTTCGTCGAGGATGAAATCGATGTCGACATTCGCGGCGGTAATGTTCAGGTTCTGGCCGATTACCGCGGCGCGCTGACGCACTACATTCAGTTTTTCAGCCGCTTTGTCTTTTTGACCTAATTTGAAATAAGCTTCCGCTGCGAGCAGGTAAGTTTCCGCCAAACGGAACAAATAAATGTCGCGTGTAGACGAGTAAGCCTTTTCATTGTTACCGGGGAAGTTGGCCAGCGGATCGAAGAACTTGTTGATCATCGGGAACTTCATCACGCCCCCTATTCCATCGAAATCCTGCTTCCATTTATTGAAACGCACGATTTCTACATTCGGATTGGCCTGTTTCAATGCCGCTGAATCGGCTGCGGTGAAGGGCTGGTCGGGATATGGGAAATAGAAACGCAGGTCGCCTTTCTTGACGGGCTGGTTGCCGATCTTGTCGTCCTTCACGGCGTAGAATTTACTCAGAAAAGTGCCGTCGTAGCGCGAATCTTTGGCCGTATTAAAAAGGGTATACAAAAATTGCGTGGGCATGAAATCGCTTGTTCTGCGGCTGTAAGTCTGGTATTCGCCGTCGTAGAAGCCCGGCTCGCGGAAAATGCGCCAGCCGAAAAACAGGTTCTGGCCGTGACCGATGATTTTGTCCTTCAAACTCGTCGGATCGAACTGGATCGAGAAGATAATCTCGCTGTTCTGTTGGTTGGTGGATTTAAAAACATCCGCAAACGCAGGTACCAGCTTGTAGTTGCCCGCTGCGATCACTTCCTCGGCATATTGCGCGGCTTTGGTAAAATCCGCCGACCCGCCGAATGCCTTGTACCCACGCGTGAGGTGCACGAGCGAGAGCAAATGCTTCACCGCCCCCTGCGTTACCCGACCGAACTCCACCGTAGCAGCGTCCACGCTTGTCACCGATGCATTCAGGTCTTCGATCATGAAATCATAAACCTCCTGCTCCGAATTTGGTACGAAATGCGTCACAGGCGTGTTAATCTCCTCTTTTACAATAGGAACACCTCCGAAATTTTCCGCCAAAAGGTAATAGTAGTAAGCCCGGATAAACCGCACCTCGCCTACCCGCTTGTTACGCGTCGCCTCGTTCAGGCCCGGGATGCCCGATGCCTTGTTGATCGCCGTATTACACCGCTGGATACCCGCATAAAGTTTGGAAAACAGCTCCGAAACCGCCGAGTTATCCGACGAAAGCGTGCGGTACTCGTTCAGCTGCGTTGCACGCACCACGCGGTCGCCCACGGTGCCGCTCACCGGCTCGATTTCCCCGCGGGTAATGATGTCGGTACCCCAGCAGAAGAGTTTCGGATCGGTTTCGTACACATCGCGCATCGACGAATAGCAGGAGTTGATCAGTTTTTCAAAGCCCGCCGCATCCGTGTAAAAGTTTTCGCTCGTGACGCCACTGAGGTTTTCCTCGGTCAGGAAGTCCTGGCAGGACGACAGCCCCATCGCCGCCGTCAGCATTGCTATATAGATTGTCTTTTTCATAAGTATCATCAATTAAAAGGCCAGGTTTACGCCGAAAAGGTAGGACGAAGTGCTCACCGCCGTGCCGTAAGTGTTAGTAGCGGGCCACTCGGGGTCGAAACCTTCGTATTTGGTGAAAAGCAACGGGTTGGTAGCCGTCGCATACACGCGCAGATTGCTGATTTTCAAGCGTTGGATCAGGCCGGAAGGCAGGTTATAACCGAGCGTAATGTTGCCCACGCGCGTAAAATCAACTTTACGGAAGGTCGGGATCACGGTGTACGGACCAGGGTTTCCGGGACGGAACCAGGTCTGCGAAGGGTTCTCCGGCGTCCAGTAATCGACTTTCACCTGGTTGTAATCCGAATTGTAGTTCATCAGCGTGGCATCGAAAGAGCTCTGGAATTGCTCGCCGCGGCGGGTGTACACCATAATGTACAGGTCGAAATTGCCGTAACGGAATGTGTTCGAAAGTGAGCCCGTCCAGCTGGGAACGCGCTTGCCGATGATCTGCCGGTCGGCCGCATTGATCACACCATTGTCGTCGAGATCCTTCACGCGGATCTGACCGGGCGTCTGGTTGTATTTTTTCGCGGTTTCTGCCTCGGAGGTCTGCCAGATACCGTCGAATACGTAGTTGTAGTTCACCTGCACCGGCTGACCGATAAACCAGCTGTTACCCACATCGTCCTTCTTGCCGCCATTCAATTCCAGAATGCGGTTTTTGTTGGAATCGAAGATCACGTCCGTCTTCCATTGGAACTTCCCTGCCACCACGTTGATCGAGCTGATACCTAGCTCGATACCCCGGTTGCGCAGCTTCCCGACGTTGTCGGTAATGGAGCTCCATCCCGAAGGCGCAGGCAGCTGGCGACTAAGTAGTATATTGTCTATCAACCGATTATAAACGTCCACACTACCGGTAATGCGGTTATTGAAGAATCCGAAGTCCACGCCGACATTGACCTCACGCGTCGTTTCCCAGGTCAGGTTTTTGTTGGGCAACTGGCTTGGTGCGTAACCTTGCGCAAAGTTGCCGCCGAAGTCGTAGAATGTCTGTCCCAATGCAGCCTGTGTCGAATACGGGTCTACGCGGTCGTTGCCGGTCACACCGTAGCTCACCCGTAATTTCAGGTCGGTGATTTGGCGTACCTGTTTGATAAACTGCTCCTCCGACAACCGCCACGCGAACGACGCCGACGGGAAAAAGCCCCATTTGTTACCCTCGGCAAGACGCGAAGAGCCATCCCAGCGGCCGGTAGCGGTAATGAGATATTTGTCTTTGAAACTATAATTGACCCGTCCCATGGCCGAAGCGAGCGTGGTTTTGGTGTAAGAAGAACCATAAGCCAGCACGCGGCCACCCGTCGCAAGGTTGTACCATAGCGATTTGTACGGAATGCCATCGACGGTGATGTTGCTCGTCTCGCTGCGGTCTTTCTGCATACTTTGCACGAGGGTCGCCGTGAGCTTGTGCACGCCAAACTGCGCGTCGTAAGTCGCCTGGTTATCCCAAACCCAGGTCAGGTTCTCCCGGGTCGTGTTCCCGGCCTGCGTGGGTACCGATCCGCCGAGCGACTGTTTTGTGAGCGGCCCGAAATAGAAACCGCTTCTTTCCGTGGAATAATTCGGTGAAATGGTCGATTTCAAGGTCACGTTTTTGATCGGCGCGAACTGCACGTAGATGTTCCCGAATGTGCGCGCATTGCGTACTTCACGCACCTCGTTGTCCTGGTCGAACATCGGGTTGGTGACGGCATTCGTCGTGTACACGCGGAATGCGGGCGCGCCGGTTTCGTCGTACGGGTAAGTCATCGGCGGCAGGCGGTAAGCCGAGCGCAGCGCTTCGGAGCTTCCGAGGTTTTGGAGGTTTTGGGAAAAATAAACATTCAAACCCGCTTTCCATTTGTCGGTAATCTGGCGGTCCACATTGCCGCGCAGCGTGTAGCGCTTGAAGCTCTCCGGTTTCACATTACCATCTTCCTGCAAAAGCCCTGCGCTGATCGCGAAACGTGTTTTCTCGTCACCGCCGCTTGCGGTAATGTTATGGTTCATTTGCAGGCCGTTTTTCAGGATCAGTTTGGGCCAATCGGTAAACTTGCCCTCATCGATGTTTTTCCATTGATCGGGCGTAAAAAAGGCGGCATTGTTTCTGGAAATATCCTTTCCCTGCGCTTTGAACATTTCGGTGCGGAAGGCCACATACTCGGGTCCGTCGAACATTTCGGGCAGGTGCGTTGGCGTACGCACACCCGCATAGGCGTCGTAAGAAATGGTCGTTTTGCCCGATTTCCCGCGCTTCGTGGTCACGATCACCACCCCTTTCGCCCCGCGCGAGCCGTAGATGGCGGTTGCCGAAGCGTCTTTCAGAATATCGATTTTCTCGATGTCGGCCGGATTCAGCTCGTTGATACCCGAAGTGGAAGGAATTCCGTCGATCACGAACAAAGGCGAGTTCGACCCGCCAATGGAGCTGACGCCGCGGATATTAATGCTGTAACCGCTCCCCGGCTTGCCCACATTTTTCACCACCACCACACCCGGCATTTGTCCCTGCAATGCACCGGTAGCGTCGGGCGTAGCTGCACTCGCGATTTTAGTATTGTCCACCGAAGCGATCGCTCCCGTCACATCCGATTTCTTGATAGCCCCATAACCTACCACCACAACTTCCTCCAAAACCTTGTTATCATTGGCGAGCTGCACATTGATCGTCGTCTGGTTTCCTACCGTCACTTCCTTTTGCGAATAGCCCACATAGCTGAAAACCAGCACCGAAGACTGATCCGGGATATTGAATGTAAATCCGCCATCCACGTCCGTCACCGTGCCGCGCTGGGTACCTTTGAGGATAATGCTCACGCCTGGCAGGGCCTCGCCTTTATCGTCGGTCACTTTGCCGCTTATGGTAATATCCTGATGCACACGCGCTTCGTCTTTCGCACCAGGCTTCGCGCCGGAGCTGTTCTTTTTGAGAATGATAAATTCGCCGCTCGTTTGATAACCGATGTTATAAGGCTCCAAAACCTCGCGGAGCACATTTTCCAGCGACTCGTTCTTCACTTTCACCGAAACTTTCGCGTCGGCGGGGAAAATGCCGGGGAGGTAGGTAAACTTCACATTCGCCTTATGCCCGATCATCGTCAGCGCCTTCGTAATGTCGCGG
Organism: Dyadobacter soli; assembly: GCF_900101885.1. Taxonomy (GTDB): domain Bacteria; phylum Bacteroidota; class Bacteroidia; order Cytophagales; family Spirosomataceae; genus Dyadobacter; species Dyadobacter soli. The sequence goes on from NZ_FNAN01000032.1 coordinate 22,469, forward strand.
TTGCTGATCTGCGCCGTCACTGTCCTTTTCATCAAATCCTGGGCACTTCCGTCCCTGGCAAAGCCCAGCGTCGCCAGCGAAAGGATGATGATTATGGGAACACCTAGTATTTTCATGATGAGCATCGGTTTGGGAACCGTCTTGAAAAACTTTTGCATATTTTTACCCGTGTTTTGTTTTAAATGCTTTTGAAATGGAACATAGGATTCCCTGTCCCTGCCGCAGGCAATGCCTGGCAGGAAAGTCATTTCGCGATGCTTTGGGAATCATTCAGAACCGGACGCGTGGCAGCGCTTCCGGTTTTTTGTTGGGGATTGAATGGGTCTAATGTCTGGTCATGGTGGCTGGGGTCTATGGTTGAATTTTAGTTAAAAGAGGTCAGAGGTCGCAAGCGCCTCCGGTAATGACGATTTCAGTCCCGAATACTTCATAGGTAGCGCCGACCGTCTGGCAGATGATGTCCAGCTTGCGGAACATCGGCATATCGCCCAAGGGCGCGGTGAGTTTGCACGATTCGAATGCGGCATTGTCGTAGCGGATCGTCACGCCGTAAGCCGCTTCAATGGTATGGAGCACGTCTTTTACGGAGGTATTATCAAAATAAAACTCCTTCGCCTCGCCCGTACCACCCACCTGAACAGGCTGAGCAACAAGGCCTTTCGCAAACACACTGGTATTCGCATCAAACACCACCTGCTGGTTCGGAACGAGGAAAACGGGCTCCTTGCCCTTCCCGACAGTACCAGCGGCAAATACCTTCACTTTACCGGACATAACGGTCACCTTACTCTTGATTTTGCCGGTATTAGAAGTCACACGGAAGCTGGTACCCACCACTTGCACGACGATTCTACCCGCATACACGATGAATGGTTTGGCAGGATTTTTCGCCACATCGAAATAGCCTTCACCATCGAGATATACCACCCGCTGATTGCCCGGAAAGCTGGAATAACTGAGCTTGCTACCGGGTTTTAGCTGTACCGTGGAGCCGTCAGAAAGTCGGATAGTTTGCTCTTTCGGAGTTGCATTGATGGTCTCTTTCAGTTGAACGCTGGCCACGCTTACCTGCTCGCGGTATACTACCGGTTCGTCCCTAAACGTCCTGCGAAAGTTCCAGGTCAGCCCGCCAACGATGAGAATGGCTGCGGCGGCCATCCACCAGCGGTACAGTGGTCGTGCGGGCCGTTCGGCAATGCTTTCCGGCTCGGCTTCATCGATTGCACCGGACACATTGGCCCATACTTTCTCCCGAAGCCCGGGTTCCGGCTGGTCCTGCATTTCGTGCAGCGACGCCCACATTGCCCGCGCCAGCCGCAGCTCGCCCGATTTATGAGGATATTGTGCCTGGAAATCCGTCCAGAATTCCGCCTCTTCCTGCCCGCTGGAAGCAACCCAGCGGCGGAAACGTTCATCCGTTAGAAAATCCTCAGCTTTGAAATCACCGTAATTTTTCGACATCTCACTTTTGCATTATATACATACAAAGGAGGCTTTTCCCGGGTTGACCCAAAGAAGTTGGGAATTTTTTTTGACCGCCGACCGCTGACCGCCGACCGCTGACCGCTGACCGCTGACCGCCGAAGGATAGTTGCAAATGCAACGTCCCGTTCCGCTGATGGTAAATTTTCTGAACCCAGTTTTGAAAATGACATTAAACAAGTGATCGGCGGTCAGCGGTCGGCCGTCGGCGGTCGGCCGCAGGCCTACTCCCGGCCGTCACACATCAATGCCACACAAACGCCAACGCCAATTCAAAAACTGTGTAGAAAAGCCGGGAATTCTTGCGGAGCAGGGTCAGGGAATTGTGCAGCGTGTTGCGGACGGTTTTGTCGGAAACGTCCATGATTTCGGCGATTTCGCTGATGCTGAAATTTTCATAGTACCGCAGCGTGATCGCTTCCAGCTGCCGTTTGGGGAGGTTTTGAAGTACGGCTGCGAGCTTTTGCCCGAGCTCTTTTTCGTCGTCGTGAACGCTATACTCCTCGCCCGGATGCTCGTACTCGTGCAGGAAGGCGTCCAGCCCTACTTTCGGGAAAACTTTTTCCTTTTCGGTAATGCGGTAAATGTCGCGGCGGAGGCTGCGGAAGAGGTAAAATTTGATATTATCGACCGGGGAAACGTTGGCGTGGCTACGCCAGAGATTGATAAAAAGGTCCTGGATGGCGTCCTCTACGCGGGTTTCGTCGGCGATGAAACGCTTGCCATATGCATACAAAGTATCGAAATGCGATTCATAGATCGTCGCAAAGGCCCGTTTGTCGCCCGACCGAAACGCATTCCATATGTCGATATCCCGTTGCAAATCTTTTTCCGCTAGCAGAGAGTTTGACGGTGAAAAGCGGGATTCGCCCCTAACTACTATATTTTTTCCCTTAATTTTTATAAAACCAATATTCGGGCAAATATCACGTTAGTTCTATATCGGTTACATCGTGCTTGGGCATTTAGAAAACGGAGCGCAGGTAAGGCTATGGTTAATGACCGCCGACGGCCGACCGCTGACCGCCTATTGCTGGTTATGTTCTTCATACAAAAATCCGAGAATACGCATCGTCGCCAGTCAAGCGATCGGCAGTCGGCCGTCAGCGGTCGGCCGTCACAACCGGTACCTATCCAGCACAGCCCCATTCAACTCATGCCCCAACCCCGGCGCGTCGGGTACGCGAATGAAACCGTTTTCAAACCGCTCGGCCGGCGATAGTAATTCCGCCCGCCACGGTACTTCGCCGTAGGCATATTCCAGAATCGAGAAGTTGGGAATGGAGGCGCATACCTGCACGCTGGCGGCGGTGGAAACCGGGCCGCTGGGGTTGTGCGGCGCAATAGCGATGTTGCCTGCCGTTTCGGCCAGCGCGGCTATGAAACGCAGCTCCTGAATGCCTCCGCAATGCTTCACATCGGGCATGATCACGTCGAGGGCGCGTGTGGCGATCAACTCGGCGAAGCCCTGCCGGCCAAATATGGATTCGCCACCTGCGGATGGCTGCTTCGTGGCATCGGTAATGGCGCGGGTTTCTGCCGGGAATTGCTGCGGGTCGACGGGCTCTTCGAACCAGTACAAATTGGATTTTTCCAAACGTTTAGCCGCAGAAATGGCCAGGTCCTGGTTCAAATGACTGTGCACGTCGATCAGTAGATCGGTATCCGGACCAATGGTTTGCCGGACGGCCTCGATGCAGTTGATCGCATAATCGATATCCGACGCGATCTGCGCTTCATTGGAACCTTTCAAAGGCTTCATATCATCGAAAGGTGCCAGCTTTACGGCTTTGAAACCACTTTTCAATGCATTTTCAGCATTGGCCTGGAACGCGGGGATCAAGCGACGACCGTTGGCATCGCGCTCATTGGTCGCGCGATTGATATTGGCATACACTTTCAACTCATTACGCAGCTTGCCGCCTAGCAGCTCGTACACCGGCACGCCAAGGGCTTTGCCTTTCAGATCCCACAAAGCATGCTCGATGGCGCTGAATGCGGTAATGGCAATCTTGCCGCGTTCAAATGCTTTCTGGAAACCGCGTTGCCGGTATTGCTCCACGGCAAACGGCGATTCGCCTTTCACGAGTTGAAACAAACTGTTCAACTCGGTTCGCAACCGACTGCCGCCATCCTTCACAGCCGCCGAGAACCCATGCGACGCTTCGCCGAGCCCGGTAAGGCCTTTATTTGTAATGAGTTCCACAAAATGCCAGTTACCACGCTGGTTTACTTTCACTTCATGAGTGCGGATGCCGGTAATGAGGAGCTTCGCATCCCGCGCAGGAAATTCGAGCGCGAAGGCGGGGAGAAAGGCGGCGTTCTTTAAAAATTGGCGACGGGACATGGGAGGTGGGGTATGGTGGACGTTTGTGCGTGTTGACCGCCGACGGCCGACCGCTGACCGCCGATTGCTGGTTATGTTCTTTAAAAAAAACCGAGCATACGCATCGTCGCAGTCAAGCGACCGGCGGTCGGCCGTCAGCGGTCGGCGGTCAACACACTAATTCTCCGGTGCAATCGGCAACGGCAAATAATCGCGGTTCAAAATCATCCATTCCTGCAAGCGGGTTTTCAGATCGTGCTCGACGGAGGCTACTTCGGGCTTGCCGGAGAGGTTGTTGGTTTCGTCCGGATCGGCCTGCAAATCATATATTTCAAACATTTTACGGCGATCGGCGAAAAGGAGTTTGTCATACTTTTCGGCCAGTTTGCCTTCCGCGTGCTGCTGTTTCAGTTCCAGCCAGAACGGCTGACCGGCGAAATCGACCGGATGGTAGGGAATCTGCCAGATCGCATTGTAGATCAGCTTGTATTTTTTATTAAAAATCGTCCTGCCCAGATCGAAATTGGAAGAATTGGTAGGTAATCCCTGCCCATGCGCGCCGCGAACGGCGAAAATGTACTCGTGGCCGCCCTGCTGTGGATCGGTGAATGCGGGTGTAAGGCTTTTACCGGTAATATCTTTCGGAACGGGCACACCTGCAACGTTCAGGAATGTCGGGGCAATGTCGATCCCGGACACGAGCACGTCACTCACTTGCCCGCCTTTGATCAGTTTCGGATGACGGATGATCAGCGGCACGTGGATGCCCAGCTCGTACAAAGTACCCTTGCCGCGCAGCAATGCACCACCATTGTCGCCGATGAACACGACGAGCGTATTTTCTTCCAGTCCGCGTTTTTTCAAATCTTCCAAAACACGGCCAACATCGCCATCGAGCCGCTGGATTTCACCGAGGTAGGAAGCAAAATCCGCCCTGACGCCCTTCGTATCGGGCCAATGCCCGGGTAATGTGAGCGATTGCGGATCGGGTTCGAAGTTTTTGGCATTGAAAACCCGGTGCGGATCGCTGTAACCTACCTGCACGAAGAAGGGCTTGCTTTTGGGGGCCTTGTCGAGAAACTCGGTGTATTGCTGAAAAATGCTGTCGCGGTTGCCGGTCGCATTCAGGTAGTCGACACGGTTTTTGAATGTTTCCAGACCATATTTTTCCAAAACGGCCACCGTTTCAGGCACGCGGCGGTTACCGTCGAGGTGAAAGTTCCGGCCGAGAATGCCGGTATGATAACCGCCTTTGCGCAACAACTCGGGATAGGAAGTTACCGAAGCGTCGAGCGGGGCCGAGAAGCGGGTCATCTGCACATCGAGCGTGTTGCGCCCGGTCATGATCGCCGCACGTGAGAGCACGCATTGCGGGGCGGTCGTGTAGGCGCGCGTGAAGCGGATGCCTTCCTGCGCGAGCCGGTCGATATTCGGTGTTTTGATCTGCGGATAACCGTAGCTGCTCAAAAACGGTGCACTATGGTCGTCGGAAACGATGAGGACGATGTTGGGTGGCTGCGGGGCTTGCTTTTTCTGGGCGTAGGTGGGGCATGATGCGGCATGCAGGAGCGCTGTGGCGAATAGGAGTTGTTTTAGCATAATTGTTTTTTTGACCGCCGACGGCCGACCGCTGACCGCCGATTGCTGGTTGTGTTCTTTTATAGATCCGAGAATACGCGTCGCCGTCCTTCAAGAGATTGACCGCCGACGGCCGACCGCTGACCGCCGATTGCTGATTATGTTCTTTTATAAATCCGAGGATACGCATCGCCATTCAAGAGATCGGCGGTCGGCCGTCAGCGGTCGGCGGTCAACTCTACATAATACGGCCCCGTCACCCCTCCCTGCCCTTCAAACCACGATTCCACGACATAGTCCCCCTTTTTCAGCCATATCCTGTTGATCGCTACCGCATTATCTTCACCCTTCGCCAATGCGCTTCGCTGAATGTGCCCTAGCCGTATGAGGCTGCGCGTTCCTTTTGCGATAGTGCCGGTGTGGATCGAGCGGAGGTTGTAGTAGCCGTCCTGCGCGATAGTAATGTTCCAGTAGCCGGTGGCCTTGTCGGCGAGCCAGGCGCCCATGTTGGTACCGTTGAGGTCCTGACGGGTGAGTATGGAAACGGGTTCGTGTTCCGAGCCTACGATAATGCGGCGCGGGGTGAGATTAGGGCTGTTGGAAATGTCGTTGAAAACGCTGTCCAGGCCCTTTTTTAATTGTTTCGCTAACGCGGGCTGCGATTGAACAAGGTTGTTTTGTTCAAACGGATCTTTGTCGAGGTCGAACAGGCCGAATGTGTTCAAATCGTCGCCGTCGGCATTGGATGCTACCAGTTTGTAATTGTCTTGATAGAATGCGGCATTGCGGTAAGGTTCCGGCCAGCCGCGGTTCCAGGAGTTATAAAATTTACGGGGAGCCGGTGCCAGCTTGCCCTGAATGGTTTTTAATGCAGCGCGGCCATCGGTTTTGATGTTGGCGGGTAAAGGGATTTTCACTGCCTGCAGCAAGGTAGGCACCACATCGATATGTGCCAGCAATGCATTCACTTCTTTGTTGGGTTCAAAAAGACCAGCACCCGAAATCAGGAACGGTACGCGGGTACCGCCTTCCCACGCACTGCCTTTCAACCCGCGGAAACCGGTATTGAAGCGGAGTTGCTGGTTACCATTATCGGTCAGGAATATGACGATGGTGTTTTCTTCGAGACCTTGCGATTTCAGTTCTGCCAGAATGCGGCCCACGTTGTCGTCGATATTGGTGGCCATGCCGTACACTTTGCGGGCGTCGGCTTTGTCCTTGTCGGTCATTTTGGCCCAGGCTTTGCCTTCCTGCCGGTCGGTTTCCGTATCGAATGCGAGGTCTTTGTACATATCCTCGTACTTTTTCGGGAGTTGCAGCGGGGTATGCGGCGCATTGTAGGAAACGTAAAGGAAGAACGGCGAGGCGCGCTTTTGTTTCAAAAAAGTCAGGGCCTGATCGGTAAAAACATCGGAGCAATACCCCTGCCGCTGCACTTTGCGGTCGTTTTCGTATAAAGTGGTATTGAAATAACTGCTGTCTGTGCGGATGAAATTCTCGTAAAAATCGCCCGGCTGCCCTACCCCGCCGCCACCATGAACGAGGCTGTACTGAAAACCCTGGTCCGACGGCCGGAACGGATAGTTATCGCCCAGGTGCCACTTCCCGACAATGCCGGTCTGATAGCCGTTTTTAGAAAGGATTTCGGCCAAAGTCACTTCCTCCGAGGCCATGATCGCCCCGCCATTATAGGTGTCGTGCACGCCCGTGCGCTGGTGATACCGGCCCGTGAGCAGGCTCGCCCGCGTGGGAGCGCATACGGGAGAGTTATGGTAGTTGGTGAGCCGCGTCGAGCGGGCAGCCAGTTGGTCGATATGCGGTGTTTTGACGTGCGGGTTTCCCGTAAAACCGAAATCGCCGTAACCCTGATCGTCGGTCATGATGAGCACGATGTTGGGTTTTGCGTTTTGCGGTTTCGTAGCTGTTGGACCGCCGACGGCCGACCGCTGACCGCCGATGTTGGGCTTTTGACCATGGGCCATCGACCATGGGCCATGGATTGCCGTGAGAAGCAGTAGTAGCATGATCGACTGCTTCATTTCGTGTCCTGCTTTTTGGGATACACCTTATCGATGGACGCGCCTTCGTCGCCCTGCTGCTTCATCCAGCCTTCGAGTTCGGCTCGGAGCGTGGCAATGCGTTGGGCATATTCCGGTTCGGAGGCGAGGTTTTTTAGCTCGAACGGGTCTTTTTCCGTATCATAAAACTCCACGGCCGGACGGTTCTCGAAGCGGTCGGTAATTCTTTTTGCATTCGGGTCTTTGGTATCGTCCACCCACGAAAACCACACGGTATTGCGGTCCTTGCGGTTGCGGTCCATCATGAAGCGGTTGTAGTACGGCTTGTCTGAAACGAGATTGAGGATCAGTTTGTAACGATGATCGCGGATGCTGCGGATCGGGTACGGATCGCCTTCGGGGATATTGTTGTGAATGCCGTAAACGTAGCTGCGCGATGCTTTGCTTTTGCCTGAAATGACAGATAAAAAGCTGCGGCCGTCGAGACCTGCAATGGGCTTTCCGCCCGCAATATCGATGAGTGTCGGGGTAATGTCCTCGTATTGCACCAATGCATTGGTTTCCGTGGCAGGCTTTACCTTACCCGGCCATTTGACGAGCATCGAACTGCGCTGGCCGGTGTCGTACAGGTTCCATTTGGCACCTGGAAATTGCGCGCCTTGCTCGCCCAGGAAGATCAGGATCGTGTTTTTGTCCTGGCCGGTCTCTGTCAGTAATTTCTGAATATCGCCGACCTGGTCGTCGAGCCGCCTTACTTCGGCGAGGTACTTGACAAACTGCCTCCGCGTAACGGGCGTATCCACCCAGTTGGCGGGCAGTTTCAGTTTGGCTGCATCGAATTCCGTTGTGTCCCCTACCGTCCAGGGCGCGTGGGGATTAATGCTCATGACGAAAAGACAATAGGGCTTCTCGCTCGCGGTAATGTATTTTTTGATGTCGTCGAGGCGGTAATCGTCCGTCGGCGCCACGCAATTGGGCTCGAAACCATCGACAATATCGAATGGGAACACGGTTTTGGGCTTCGTCACATGGTCCTTACCCGTCAGCCCCACGCGGTAACCGAGATCGGCCAGGTAATGCCCTACACTTTTCAGGTTGTCATACACCGGCTTATGGTTCTGGAACGAACCATGTCGCACCGGGTACAGACCCGTAAACAGCGACGCCCGCGTAGGCACGCACATTGCCTCGGACGTAAAAAGGTTATGAAATTTCAATCCGTCCTTCGCTAGGGCATCGATATGCCTGGTTTTCAGGTTCTGGCCGCCATAGCAGCTCAGTTGCCGGCTATCCAGGTCGTCGGCCATGATGATGACGATGTTCGGTGCTTTGCCGGTGGGGAGTTTGGCGGCGTCGGTTTTCTGACCGCCGACGGCCGACCGCCGACCGCCGAGTGCGGGAATGTCACGTGCGATGCGGTGTGGGCGCGTAGCAGTTGTTACCAGACCGCCGACGGCCGACCGCCGGCCGCCGACTGCGGGATCGACGCCGGTAATCAGCAGCAGCACGTTGAGAATAATGCAGAATTTAAAGATGTTGAGCATTGAAATGGTGGTTGTCGGTTTGATTTTCAGGCAGTACAAGTGACCGGCGGTTTGCGGTCGGCCGTCGGCGGTCACTCTTTCAAAGCACACAACCGACTGAATACTACTGCCAAAACCGGAATTACAATGCAGTTACCTCAGGCTCGTCGAGCAGCACCTCCTGCCTCGAACGCAGCCTTTCGACGAGCGAATCGTAATGCAGCAGCCCGGCCGCTTCCACCACCAGCACCCCCACAAACTCGCGCCCGCGGCCAATGATGTTCAATCGTTGTATCTTGACTCCCTTCACCGATTCCACCAATGTGGTGATATGGTGGACGCTCAGTGTTTCAGGGTATGTCAGTTTGAGTTGATAAGTCCTCATGCGCCTCGTTTTTAGTCGTTATGATTTATTAATCTACTATTTTTATAGATTTAATATACAAATATAGTAATGTAGATGTGCCGTACAGATACAAAAGCTGAAAGATTTGGGAATGTACCACTAGTGGGAAGTGGGGGAGGTGGCCTTGCAGAAACTAAGACCCAAATTCCCCCAAAACCTACCCTTTGACCTTACAATAAGAACCGGGAACCCCCTAGCGGCATTTTTTGTACTTTCATGTTATGAATACTAAAACGGCGTTTCCGACTCTTGGCATCGATGCTTTCGACTCTTCTGCGGAGTCGGGTTACAGGCTTTTGCGCCATGAGCTGGATGGGAAAAGCCGGATCGACAAGCCCCATAAGCACGATTTCTTCATGCTTTTCGTCGTGAAAAAAGGCGGTGGCACGCATTCCATCGACTTCGCCGATTACGCTGTGGCCGATGGGCAGGTGCATTTGCTGTTTCCGGGCCAGGTACATCGCTGGGAGCTCGATGAGGGTACTTCGGGGTTTCAGCTGATGGTCGGGCGGCGTGCTTTCGAGACTTCTTCCAACTTCTTGCGGCTCTCGTTTATAGCCTACCGGAACCACCCGGTGATCGATCTGCCGCAAGCCGTTTTCCAGGCATTGTGCTATGAGCTGGAAGCCCTGGGAAGCGAACTGGACACGACCATGGTTGACTGGGATATGGTACAACTCCGCAGCCGGGTGGCTTTACAGCTCGTGAGCCGCGAGGCGGAGCGCATTTACGAGGATATCGGCACTTACCGCGCCAACCCGATCCTGTTCAAATATCACGCTCTCGTCGATACCCATTTCCGGACGCACAAAACGGTAGCATTCTACGCCGATCAACTCAGCATTTCGCCCAATTACCTTAACATTCTCTGCAAAAGGCATTTACACGTTCCGGCCACTTTCCTCATTCACAATCGCGTCGGTTTGGAAGCCAAGCGTTTGCTGCTGGTCTCGGGGCAATCGGCGAAGGAGATTGCATTCGAGCTGGGTTTCAGCGACCTTCCTCATTTTTCCAACTTCTTCAAAGCCCAGACAGGCCTGTCGCCCCGCGCATTTCGTAATTCGTTATAAATTCTACAAGTTTTAGCATAAATAGCGCATCGCTCGAAAAGGCGGTTGGGATTAATTTTGCATAAACCTTAATCCCAGGCAGATGGAATCTATTTCCCGCAAAACATTCATTCAAAGTTCCGGCTTGCTGCTCGCAGGCGAAATTCTGGTCAGAAAGCCCAATGCACTCGCCGCCGACATGGCCGTGCTTACGGAAACCGGCGCCCGGGCGGCGAAGAAATGGACACTGAAAAATGTGCGTTTGGAAACAGGTTTTGTATATGAAGACGACGAGGTAATTGCAACGGAAGCAGGACTTTTCCGCGTTGAAATCGAGGATGGCAAGATCAAAGCCGTACTACCGAACGATCCCAAAGCGGATGCGACCGATGCCAAAGGCCAGCTGATGCTTCCGGCGTTCAGGGATATGCACATTCATTTGGACAAAACCTTTTACGGCGGCCCGTGGAAAGCGAGGCTGGCGAAAAACCGGTCGGTGAAGGATATGATCGCATTCGAGCAAAAGACATTGCCGGAACTCCTGAAAACCTCCACTTACCGCGCCGAAAAGATCATTGAACTGCTGCAATCGAAGGGGACGAATTTTGCAAGAAGCCACGTCAATATCGAACCGACGTCGAAGCTGGATTCGTTGAAAAACCTTCAAAAAGCGATTGAAAATAAGAAAGATTCCTTCGGGACGGAGCTCGTCGCATTTCCCCAGCACGGGGTTTTCTATTCGCATTCCGAACAATTGATGAAAGAAGCGGCCGCGATGGACATCGACTTCATCGGCGGCCTCGACCCGAATGCGATCGACGGCAGCGTGGAAAAACAGATCGATTTCATCGTACAACTCGCGCTGGACCATGGCAAAGGCATTGATATTCACCTGCACGAAGGCGGCGAACCAGGCTTGCGGACGGTCGAGTACCTGACGCAGAAAGTGGTCGAAAACCCGGCGCTGGCGGGCAAAACGTTCCTCAGCCATTGCTTCGTACTAGCACGCCTCGAAAAACCGAAATTGGAAGAAACGGCCGAAAAACTCGCACACGCACGCGTAGGCGTGATTTCAACCGTTCCGTTCGGCAGCATGATCATGCCCATCCCGACGCTCTACCGCCACGGCGTGACGGTGATGACCGGGAACGACAGCATTGTGGATCATTGGAATACATTCGGTTCCGGCAGCGTGTTGCAGAAATCGAACATGATGGCGCAGCTGTACGGCCAATCGACGGAACTGGACCTGTCGCGCTGCCTCAAACTGGCGACCTGCGGTATCCTGCCGCTCGATGATAAAGGAAAGCAGCAATGGCCCAAGGCCGGCGACGAAGCAAGTGTGGTGTTGGTGGATGCCAGTTGCTCGGCCGAGGCTGTTGCGCGTGTTTCGCCCGTGAAGGCGCTAGTGCATTTGGGCAATTTGGTTTACCGGAAATAAGTATTGTCAGGTATTGTCAAGTATTGTCAGGTATTGTCAGAAGGAGTCAGGTATTGTCAAAAGGAGTCATTTATGGTCAGGAGTTGTCATAGATAAGCCATACATGACTACGCATGACCACCCATGACTACACATGACCACCCATGACCACACATGACCACCCATGACACCCACTACGGAGACACAACTTGGTCAATATTAACCACTTCATTACCTATTTTAGCAGGTCAGGCGCAAGATCGGGCAAGTATATTGGAAACGCTATACTTTGCACTATCAATCCTGAACGCCAAGCTAACCGGTCATGAAACGTCACTACCTCCTGACATTTGCCTTTGTTGGAATACTTCAATTTCTGAACTATTCTCCGGGCATCGCCCAAAAGAAAGCGCTGTACATTCCAGCCAAAGCCATGCGGGTGCCCGACGGCAACGATTACAACAGCGAGGAAAGCGAGTTCAGCTACAAGCGCATGGCGGAATCCGACAATATCGCGATCTTCTGGCATAAGGAATTTGGCAAAGACCCGATGGCTAATCCTGACCCTGCCAAGCGTTTCGATGTACAAAATGCATTGCGGGAATGCGAGCGGTTTTATGACTACTATGTCAATGATCTGAAAATTGTCCAAAAAGGCCAGTCGCTGACCGACCAATATAAAATGATCCTGTACGTGATCGGCGGTAAGGAGCAAACGGCCTTTGGCGGTGGGGTCGAGAACAAGATCGGTATCCTCTGGACTCCGGCGGTGCGGATGTCCAAAGCGCCTTATGGAGCCCTCGCGCACGAGTTGGGGCACGCGTTCCAGTACATGTCGCGCTCGGATGCGAAGGCGGGCCCGCGCGGGCCGATCATGGAAATGTCAGCCCAGTATATGCTCTGGCAGGTGTACCCCGAATGGATGACTTTCGAGAACTACCATTACGTCAGCTACCTCAAAAAGACGCATTTCGCATTCCTGCACCCGCAGAACATGTACCATTCGCCTTACGTGCTCGAATATTGGTCGGAGAAGCACGGCAAGGAGTTTTTCGGCACATTATGCCGCTCCACGCAGGAAGGCGAAGACCCGGTGATGACCTACAAACGCCTCAATAACCTCAGCCAGGAGGCATTCAACGACGAAATGTTCGAAGCAGCGAGCCGGTTTATGACCTGGGACCTCAAAAGGATCGAAAAAGTAGCAGCGCATTATGCCGACAAGCATTCCACCAAACTTACCGCAACGGAAAACGGCTGGTACCAGGTCGATTCGCTGAATGCACCGCAGAATTACGGCTACAATGGTATCCAGCTCGCCGTTCCGGCAGGCGGCAAAACGGTAACCGTTGATTTCGAAGGCATTGCAGGTGTAAAAGGTTACAGCGATGTCAAAACCGACAAAGCAGGTTGGCGTTACGGCTTCGTGGCGCATACCCAAGACGGCAAGCGCGTTTACGGAAAAGCAGCGCGCGAAGCGAAGGGCAAGGCTACATTTAAATTACCGAAAGACACACAATATCTCTGGCTGGTCGTCAGCGGCGCGCCTGCGGAGCATTGGCCGGTGGCATTCGGGAAGCAGGCGGCCCAGCAAAAGGAGGAGCAGTGGCCTTACCGCATCAAGCTGACCGGCACGACGCTGGCTGAAAAATAACGTTGGCATCTCAATTCAAACCATTCATATTCAAACTCTTGTCTTCCCTGGCGGCACGCCGTATTTTTTCCTGAACGCATTGCTGAAATGCTGCACCGAAGAGTACCCCAGCGCTTCGGCCACGTTTTTAATCGGGATGCCGTCGAGCAATTGCTGCTTTGCCTTATGTAGCTTAATATCACTCAGATAGCCAAAAACGGTTGTCTGGTAAAGCTCCTTGAAACCGTTTTTGAGCTTAAATTCATTGATACCCACCTGTCTCGCAAGTTCCTGCAACGTAAGCGGCTCGTCGGTGTTGGCTACGAGCAGGTCCTTCGCGTGGTGAATGCAATCGATGTCGTATTTCGATTTCAGAACAGACTGCGCGCCGCCTCTGTCGAATGCCAGGCTCGCCCGTGCCTGTAATGTGAGGAGTTCGAGGCATTTGGCATTGAGGAACAGTGCTTTCAGGCCGCCTTTGAAATTACAATTAATAATGTCGGACACGCATTGCCGGATCTCGTGCGTCATGGCCATATTGGTCTCTGCCAATGTAGCGAAACGTCCGGCGGAAACCTGCTCGCAAAAGCGGTCGATCATCTCGCCATTGCCGGAGAGTGCTTTGATGAAATAGTCCTTCGCAAAATGCAATTCCAGGAATTGATAACCACCATCCTCATGAAACTGCCCGGTACCATCGAACTCCGGCTCGTAAATAATATTGTGCTCCTGTGAGCTGAACCGGTAGGATTTCCCGCTGACGAAATTTTCGAGCCGCCCGCCGCCGGAAATGCTGAAATGCAGCTCCACGAAATCTGGCGCATCGGTAGAGCGGAAACGCAGGCGGTGCTTTTTCAGGGCCACGTCTCCGTATACAATGTAAATATCAGGCAAACTAATCTCCACAATCTCGGCATCGCCAAAGAAAAAGCTATGCTTTTGACGATGCTCGGTCACCAGCACCGGACCTGCCGTTACTGCCTCAACATCCGGCAGGTCAGCCGACCGTCCCAACGCCCGCAGCTCGATCCAGGGGCCTTCATTGTGACAAATACTCATTCCCATAATAATCCCTTTCGTGTTAAAAGCTATCCGGATTATGTAAAAGCGCTTCCGCCGAATGGCCGCACCTTTGATCAAAACTACAACTGTTTCAGGCACTTTATCAACAAGCTTACATTTAATTTCAGTTCTATGAGTCATGAAAATCAGCCCAAAAGCGGTATCAGCCGCCTTTTGGAAATCGCGGGAACGAAACGAAACCTGCTGATCGTCGCCGGTGTGCTGGCGGTGGCGCACGCATTGCTTTCGATCGTTCCCTATGCATTGGTGTATTACATTATTGATGCGCTGCTGGCGACGCCGATGGACGTGGAAGTGGTGCGCCTTTACATTTTCCGGTCGGTATTTGCGGCGGTTGCCGCCTATGTGCTGCTCTACGCGTCGGGAATGGCTTCGCATGTGGCGGCGTTCAATATCCTGTACGAACTGCGGCGGCAAATGGCCGACAAGCTCGGGAGGCTGCCGCTGGGGTTCATCAACCGGTCGAACTCCGGCGCATTGAAAAAAATCCTCGCCGACGACGTGGAACGCATCGAGAATTTCATCGCCCACAGCATTCCCGATTTGGTCAAAGCCGTAGCATTGCCGGTGGTGACGCTCGGCTACCTGTTTACGGTAAACTGGCAACTGGCGCTCACGAGCTGCATTCCCATTGTGCTGCTGGCGGTGATGATGCCGTTTATGTTTGGCAAAAAATTCAAAGCCATGCTGGCGGAATACCACACTTCGCTGGAATCGATGAATTCGGGCATCGTCGAGTTCGTCAGGGCCATGCCGGTGATCAAAATCTTCGGGCATAATGCCGAGCGTTTTGATAAATACAGCCAGGTAGTCCACCGTTTCAAGCAAATGGTGATCGCCTACAACAGCACCGCATCGCCCGCATTCGGGGTATTTATCAGCTTCATCAGCAATGCCACATTACCGGTGCTGGCAGTCGGCCTGTACCTGTATTTTTCCAACGGGATCACCTTATCGACGCTCTTCCTTTTCCTGATCCTCGGCGTAGGCTACATCCGTCCGCTGTTCGCACTCAGCACGTTAGGGCCACAAATTTCCGTGATCAGCCACGGCGTGACGCGGCTGGACGAAATCCTTTTCGGGCAAGAACAGGAAACCGAGGGCGATGCGCATATGGGCATGGATTTCAGCGTACAGTTCAAAAACGTCTCGTTCGGCTATCAAAAGCACCAGTATGCATTGGATAATGTGAGTTTCGAAGTACAGCAGGGCACTATTACCGCGCTGGTAGGGCCATCTGGCTCGGGTAAATCGACGGCCGCGCAACTGGTGGCACGTTTCTGGGACGTTGATAGCGGCGCTATCCTGATCGGCGGGCAGGATATCCGCAAAATCCGGCCGGAAGAGCTTATGCGCAACGTCGCATTCGTATTCCAGGACAGTTTTATGTTCGAGCAAAGCATTTTTGAAAACATCCGCATGGGTATGGACCGCACCCGCGACGAGGTGATCGAAGCCGCCAATGCTGCCCAATGCCACGCATTTATCGACCGGTTGCCATTCGGCTATGATACGCCCTGGGGGCATTCGGGCGCACACCTGAGCGGGGGCGAGCAGCAGCGTATCCAGCTCGCGCGGGCCATTCTCAAAGACGCGCCCATTCTCGTACTCGACGAAGCCACGGCATTCAGCGATCCCGAAAACGAATACCTCATCCAGGCAGCGCTCAACAAGCTGCTTTCCAACAAGACAGTGATCGTCATCGCCCACCGGCTGAGTACCATCACGGCTTGCGACCAGATCGTGGTCATGCGCCAGGGTGCGGTGGAAGCCAAAGGCACCCACGAAGAGCTGCTTGCCGAATGCCTCATGTACACAGGTATGTGGCACGCGCACACCCGCGCAGGCGACTTCGCATTGAATTACTGAACGACCATTCCAGAACAGGAAGATTAATATTTAAGCAATGATCAAAAACCTTTTTTATACATTCAGAACAGCTCCCGTCACCGTGCGCAACAGCATGCTGCTCGAACTCCTGCACAGCCTTTTCATAGCAGTACCCACGGGTTTTCTGCTCCTCATTATCCACGAACTCTTCTCGCCCACTCCCGACCCCGGGAAACTCTGGATGTATGTAGGCATTATGGTGGCGCTCATAGCCGTTCAGTTTTTTGTGTCGGTCAAAAACATCGTTCATAGCAACAACATGACCTACACGTTGTCTACTAACCTGCGTGTTGCATTGGGTAACCATTTGCAGCGCATTTCGATGGGCACCTTCAAGCAGCGCGACCCGGGCGAGCTGGCCTCGGTGGTGTTGCAGGATGTGGCCAATTTTGAACTGATTTTCGGGCATACCATCGGCAATATGGCCGGTGCGGTGTTTGCGACGCTCATCGTGTCAGGCTTCCTGCTCGTTACCGACTGGCGCCTGGCGCTGGTACTGCTTGCCGCATTGCCGCTGGCCTGGGTGCTGATCCGCATTTCGGATTACTTGGTCGTGAAGCAAGGGCTGAAACACGTGCAGGCACGCAACGAAACCGGCGCGCGCTTTCTGGAATATGTGCAGGGAATAAGGCATATCAAATCGTTCGGCATGACGGGCGAACGATTTTCCGGCCTCCAAAAAGCGCTGGACGATTTTCGCAAGGCGAGCATTAAAACCGAAGCCATCCCCGGCCCGTTCGTGCTCACGGCGGGGCTGGTGCTGGAACTGAGTTTCCTGCTGATGGTCAGCCTGGCGCTCACCTACCTGGTCGCGGGTAACCTGTCCGTACCTGCGCTCATTACGTTCCTGATCGTCGGGTACCGGCTCTTCGAACCGATCAAAATGCTGCTGGTCGACTATGTGATCCTGCGGTATATGAACATCAGCCTCGACCGCATTGTCACGCTCCTGCGTACGCCCGTGCAGGCATCGGGGCGCGAGCTGCAACCCGTGAATTTTGACATTGCATTCCAAAATGTAGGTTTCGCCTACCACCGCGGCCAGCATGTGCTCAAAGACATTTCCTTTCGCGTCCCGGAAAAGAGTATGACGGCACTGGTAGGGCCGTCGGGCTCGGGCAAAACGACCATTACCTCGTTAATCGCCCGGTTCTGGGACGTGCAATCGGGAAGTATCGCAATCGGCGGTGTGAATGTGCAGGACATGCGGCCCGACGATGTCTGCGCGCTCGTGAGCGAGGTATTTCAGGAGGTGTATTTGTTTGACGATACCATTTATAACAACATCCGGTTCGGCCGCCCGGACGCCGGTGAAAACGACGTGCTCGACGCGGCGGAGAAGGCACGGGTAATGGATTTTGCCTGGGAGATGCCCGACGGCCTGAATGCACGCGTCGGCGAAGGCGGCAACCAGTTATCCGGCGGGCAAAAACAGCGGATCAGCATTGCCCGTGCATTGCTCAAAAACGCCCCGATCATTCTGCTCGACGAAGCTACCGCTTCACTGGACCCGGAGAACGAAATCTACATTCAGCAGGCGATCCAGGAACTCGTGAAAGACAAAACGGTGATCGTCGTCGCGCACAAGCTCGCGACCATCCGCCATGCGCACCAGATCATCGTCCTCAATGACGGCCGCATCGAAGAACAGGGTGATCATGAAGCATTAATGCAAAAACAAGGGTTGTACCACCGCCTGCACCAGATACAGCAGCAGAGCGGTGGCTGGCGGATCGAACACAAAACGCCTTATTTCCAGGCCGATTCCGCGGTGTAAATTTCCAGGTTTTTGACCTCGATGCGGTTACCCCAGAAATTGAGCACCTCTTTCGCGTCGGAAACCGGCTTGCGTTGCAGCGAATAGGAATAGGCCCCATTGTCGATAAATACCTCGACGGTAGTACGGTCTACGTAAATATCGGCGGTGATTTCCATGCTGTTCATATCCTCGGGGGAGTAAAATACGCCGTTAACGAGGTTGGAATTCATGTCGTAATCCAGTATCCGCTGGCCAAAGAGCGAAAGCCCGGCGCTGGTGGCGTGCGAGAGTTTAATGGTTGTCTTAATGCGGAACTGATCGGTAGATTTCACCGATTTCAGTTTCGCATTAGCTTCCTCCGCTGGCAGCGCGGACCATCTGCCCGCATTCTGGAACAACTGTTCCGTTTCCTTCACCGGCTTGCTCGTCAGCCGCAGGCCGCTTTTCGTAGTTTTCAATTGCAACTCGGTAGGCAGCAGCATCATACCGTTAAAAGGCATGCCCGCATGCGACACCCTTCCCCAGCCGATCTGAATGCGGCGGGGGTCCGTTTCGGGCATGCTGGCGAAAGTCTGCGCGGCGTAAATGCTGCCGGTAGTGTAGTAATGCTTGCCCGACTCGGGTTTAAATGTTTTCCCATCAAAAGAACCGATCATATAGCTGGCCGAAGCGCCGTACATGACCCATTTGGTTTTGCTTTTGTCGCCGTCGATGGGTAGCTCAAACAGATCCGGACATTCCCAGAAGCCGGTCAAATGGCTCTGAAATTGCCATTCTTTCAGGTTTTTGGAGGTGTAAATGGAATGACCATCCCGCTCGTTGAGTACCATTATCCAATGCTTTGAGGGCTTGTACCAAAACACCCGCGGGTCTCGCGTGTCCTTGCTGTTCCATTTGGCCTTTGAATCGATCAGCGGATTTTTGCTATACTTGGTCCAGGTACGGCCCTTGTCGAGGCTGTAAGCCATGCATTGCACCTGCTTTTCAGGATTATCGACGGTGAAGAAGGCTACCATCGCGGGCGTATTTCCCTTGTTGAAACCGGCCGTATTGTCGTAGTCGATGATCGTGGAGCCCGAGAACATGGTACCCATCGAATCCGGCGACAATGCGGTGGGCAGCTCCTGCCAATGCACCATATCCTTACTCACGGCGTGTCCCCACGACATGTTCTCCCATTCACGCTCGTAAGGGTTGTGCTGGTAAAAAAGGTGGTATTCGCCTTCATAGAAAATCATCCCGTTCGGGTCGTTGATCCAGCCGCGGCGCGTAGTGAAGTGGTATTGCGGCCGGTTGCGCTCGCGGTACACCGAGTCTTCGCCTGCAAAACGATCTTCCTGGAAGATTTTGGCAAGACCATCCTGCTTACCGTCGTAGCTGATGGATACGGTTTTCCCCTGCAATGCGGTAACATCACAAAACACCCAGTAGTCGGGCTTGCCCGAAGCCAGCCGTATTTTGAACGACCGTTCAGGTTTGCCGTTTACATTGAAATGCATTACCGCCCGGTCGTCGCTTTGGGACACGGGCAGGTTGAGGTACCGTTTGGAAATGGTAATGGAAGTATTTTGTGCCAAAAGCAACTGGCTCCCGCACGCACATGCGAACGCGAGGGCAATGGATCTGAGTTTCGGTTTCATCGGAATATGAGTAGTCACCACAGTGAAGCATTTTTCCAATGAATTTTACTTGGCAAAACAATAGCGTTTGCCTTCCGGGCTACGCGATCAACCCCTGGATAACCTTGCCGTGCACATCGGTAAGCCGGTAACGCCGTCCCTGATGCTTGAATATCAGCTTCTCATGATCGAGCCCGAAGAGATGCAGCAATGTCGCCTGGAAATCGTGTACATGCACGCCGTCCTTTACGACATTGTAGCTGAATTCGTCGGTTTCGCCATAAACCTGCCCGGTTTTGATGCCGCCGCCGGTCATCCACATCGAAAAGCAGCCGGGGTGATGGTCGCGGCCGTAATTGTCGGCGGTGAGCTTGCCCTGCGAAAAGCTCGTGCGCCCGAATTCCCCGCCCCACACTACCAGCGTATCTTCCAGTAACCCTCGCTGTTTCAGGTCCTTCACCAATGCAGCCGAGGCCTGGTCGACGTCCCGGGCCTGGCTGGCGATGTTTTTGGGCAAATTACCGTGCTGGTCCCAACCCATGTGATAGAGCTGGATGAACTTTACATCTCGCTCGGCCATGCGCCGTGCGAGCAGGCAGTTGGCGGCGAAAGTACCCGGCCTGCGGGCGTCTTCGCCGTACATTTTATAGATGTACTCGGGCTCACCGGAGGTATCCACAGCGTCGGGCACGGATGTCTGCATTTTGTACGCCATTTCGTACTGGCTGATCTTCGACTGTATTTCCGGATCGCCCCAGAGCGTGAACTGATGCTCGTTGAGCTCCTTAATGCGGTCCAATGCACGGCGGCGGTCTTGCTTATGCACGCCGTACGGGTTTTGCAAGTACAATACAGGGTCTTTCCCCGCCCTGAGCTGCACGCCCTGGTGATGCGACGCCAGGAACCCATTGGCCCAGGCGGCCGTGCTCAAAGGCTGGTCGCCGCTTACCCCTTTGGAAATCAATACCATGAAATGCGGCAGGTTCTGATTGTCGGAACCCAGCCCGTAACTCAGCCACGAGCCCATCGACGGCCGCCCGCTTTGCTGCGAACCGGTTTGCACGAACATCACCGCCGGTTCGTGGTTGATCGCTTCCGTAAATACCGACTTCACGATGCACAGATCGTCCACAATGCCCGCGGTATAAGGCAAAAGCTCGCTCACCCACGCGCCCGAATGGCCATATTGTTTGAAATCATAAATGGATTTGACCAACGGAAATGTCGATTGCCCCGCCACCATCCCCGAATTCCGCTGCGTCGATTTGATCGAATCCGGAATTTCCTGGCCGTGCCATTTCGCCAATGCGGGCTTGTAATCGAATGTTTCCAGCTGCGAAGGCCCGCCGCTTTGGAAGAGGTAAATGATCCGTTTCGCTTTCGGAGAGAAATGCGGACCACGCACAAACGGCGCCACAGCCGGCTCCGCATTGCCCTCGTCACGCCTGCCGACCCCGGTACTGCCCTGCAAAATGCTGGAAAGTGCGATGGAACCGAAACCGAGGCCTGCCTTTGTGAGAAAATCCCGGCGGTTGAGTTGCGTCAATACCTTTTTCAAATCTTCCATAACAATATCATTTACGGGTATGCCCTTCGTCGGTATTCATGATCGAACTCGAAACTGTCGCCAATGCCGCAATGTCCGCCGGCGGCAGCGTCGTGTCCCACTTCCGCTCTCCCGTACGCAGGTATTCGAGCGCCTGGGCGGGTTGTGCGCGGAAGCGGTTCAGCTCGTCGGTGTAAAATCCCGTCAGTATCCGTTGCTCAGTGCGGTCGGGCTTGCGGCCGGTTATCAGCCTGAATGCAAGGTCGGTAGCATTCAAGCCACCGTTTTTACATTCGTGTAAAACTTTCTCTGCCAATGCCCTGGCCGCTTCCACATATTGCGGGTCGTTGAGCAGGACCAATGCCTGCAAGGGCGTGCTGGTGGAGCGGCGTCTGGCCACGCATTCGCCACGTTCCGGCGCGTCGAAAATCAGCATCGACGGCGGCGGCGAGGTTCGTTTCCAGATCGTATAGAGGCTTCTGCGGTACAGGCCGTCGCCGGGTTCCTGCTGGTATTTGTAGCGCCACACCTTGTCGCTCAGCTCGTCCCAGAGCCCGGCGGGCTGGTAAGGGTATACGCTTTTGCCCCCTATTTTATCTACTAATATTCCACTGATAGCCAATGCATTATCCCGTATCATTTCCGCTGTAAACCGGAACCGGGCGCCTCTTGCCAGCAATGCATTCTCCGGGTCTTTTTCCCGCAGCTCGGGGCTTACTTTGGACGACTGCCGATAAGTTGCCGAAAGCATGATCAGCTTGTGCAGCCTTTTAATATTCCAACCTGAATCTATGAAATCGACGGCCAGCCAATCGAGCAGTTCGGGATGCGACGGGAGGTTACCCTGGTTACCGAAGTCGGCGGAGGAGCGTACGATGCCGTTCCCGAAATGCATTTGCCAGATACGGTTTACAAATACCCGCGCGGTAAGCGGATTGTTCCGGTCGAAAACCCAGCGCGCGAGGCCCAGCCTGTTTTGCTGAAATTTCCCTTCAAAAGGCATTACTGCATCGAGCGCGCCGGGGGTTACGCGCTTGCCGGGCGCATTGTAGGCGCCGCGCGTGAGCAGGTAGGTCGGGCGGGGTTTGGGAAGATCGCCCATGACCATCAGTTCGGGAATGCTGTTGATGAGCTTGTTCTGCTCATCCATGCGGGCTTTCAGGCTGTCGCGCAGTGCAATTGCCTTTGCATTGAAACGGGCATTGTAAAAATCCTTCACCATTGCCCGTTGTCCCGCCGAAGCCTGCGTTTTCAGCATTTCAGCGGCCTTTTCCGGGTTATGGTTGTATAAAATTTCAAGAGCTGAAAGCGCTTTATCGTAGATTTTCAATTCATCGATCCCGCCGTCTTTAAACGGAATGAGCAAGTTCCGCTGACCGACCATAAATCCCTGAAAACCATAAGTATGAATATCCTTTTCGTACAAAATGCCTTTGTAAAGGTTATCGACATCGACAGCCGTTTTGGCCGCCTCGCCATTGACATAAATCTTCGCCCCGGCTGCCTTACTGGAACCGTCGTAAGTGACGGTAACCTTCGTCCATTGCTTCGCGGGCACAGGCGCGAGGGTACTCACCTGAATGGCATTCTGCGGATAGGAATGCGCGATGATAAACTGCAACTTGTTGTTTTCCAGGCGTAACAAATAGCCTTTATAGCCAAGGCGCAGGTCTTCACAATGGTAAAAAATACCCGCGTCGGGATATACCGTATTCGGTTTGATCCACAATTCGACCGAAAAAGGCTCGGTACGCTCATGCCAGCCGATATTGTTGCCGAATTTGATCGAATTGTAATCCGACAAGAAATAGGCATTGCCCTTCACACCGGGTTTCAGGATGATCTCGTTGCATTGCGCCAGCTGCTTCTGGTTCAGCATATTGGGCATGACGGTCTTGCCTTCGGCAGTTTTTGCAGCTTTTTCAAATGGATACCAGGCTACCATTCCCTCGCGGGCTTTTTCATCCAGCAGCTTTTTGGACAACGCACCGGCACTTAGCCATTTTTTGAAATCCTCCTCCGCATTATCCTTTGTACCAGCCAATTGGTTGCTCAGTCCGGTGATTTTCCGGTCGAAAAAACGGAGCATTTCTTCGTTTTCCCGGCTGGTTAGGAGCAATGCCGGGCCGGGCGTCTGGTCGGGGCCGTAAACAGGGCTGCCGGTTTCATTGGTACTATTGAAAAGCCCGAACATTTTGTAGTAAGCTTCCTGGCTGATCGGGTCGTATTTGTGGTCGTGGCAGCGGGCGCATTGCACGGAGAGACCGAGAATGCCTTGCCCGAGGGTCTGCACGCGGTCGGCATTGTATTCCACGCGGTATTCCTCGAAAACGATACCGGCTTCGGAGCTCTTTTTGTGCAGCCGGTTGAATGCGGTGGCGAGGATGGTTTCTTTGGTCTTATCAGGCAAAAGGTCGCCGGCCAATTGCATGGTAACGAAGCGGTTGTAAGGGATATTCCGGTTGAATGCGCTGATTACCCAGTCGCGCCAGGGCGAAAAATCGCGGTGCTTATCGTCAAGGTAACCGTCGCTGTCGGCATAGCGCGAAATATCCATCCATTCGCTCGCCATCCGCTCCCCGTACGCCGGCGACTGCAACAATCTGTCGATCAGCTTCGCATAGGCATCGGGCGACTTATCCGCCACAAATGCGTCGATTTCGACCAGCGTCGGCGGCAACCCGGTGAGATCGAAACTCGCCCGGCGGATCAGGTCTTCCCGGCTTGCTTCGGGGGAAGGCGAAAGCTGCTCCCTTTCCAGCCTTTCCAGTATAAAGTGATCGATCGGCGTGCGAGCCCATCCGGCCAGTTTCGGCTTGGGTATCGCCGCTTTTTCGGGTTTGATGAACGACCAATGCGGCTTGTATTTCGCACCCTGCTCGATCCAGCGTGTGAGCACCGCTATTTCTTTGACGGATAATGTGAGATTGGAAGCAGGCGGCGGCATTTTCACCTCGGGGTCTTGCGATACAAGTCGGGTGTAAACTTCACTGGCAGCCAAGTCGCCAGGCACGATCGCGTGGCGGTTTTTGGCTTTTTTGAGTGCTTTATAAGCGCCTTCTTCGGTATCCAGCCGCAAGCCGCCCTTTTGCTTTTTGGCATCGGGGCCGTGGCAAGCAAAGCATTTGTCGGAAAGGATCGGTTTGACATCGTAGTTAAAATCCAGCTCCGCCGGTATTTCCTTCAATGCGAGCTCTACTTCTTCCGGCTTTTCCACACCGCAGCCAACGAGGAACAGCAGGCCTGTACAGACTGCTATCCCTATTTTTCCACACCTCAAAAAAGCAAACGACTTCATGGGTTTCTGTCTTTATGCCCCTCTATGAAGTTAAAAGCCAAACTACCCTAATTCTTAGTCATTTATTGTGATTAAAATTTTTTATTTAACTTTTCCTATATAACCACCAGTCTACAATCAGACAAATGCTGGTATCGTCACTTGCGTCTTTGCAGCACCCAGGCATCCCCTTTCCAAACCGGATCGGCACCGGTATGCTTGCCGCTGAAAATCCATAGCTGGTCGTGGAATACGATGCTATGGCCTCCGCTGCGGACGCTCCACGGGGCATGTTCGGCGTGGCGGAACCACTCGGTGCCATTTGAAGAGAACCAAACATCGTTCAGGGCTCCCTTGTAATGATCGGGGTTGAGATCGCGGCCGCCGAATACCCACAACCTGCCGTCGAATGCGTGTACACCCGCATCGTGGCGCTTTTTCCAGCCTGCTTCCGCAGTGAGCTGCGTCCAGTTTTTACCGTCGGGCGAGCGCCATACGTCGGCCAGGCCCTGCCCTCCCACCATGTAAAGCGTGTCACGCATTACCACCATCTGCGGGGAATCGCGGGACGACCACGGCGCTTTGGCCACTTCCTGCATCCATTTCAAGCCGTCGGCCGACGACCATACGTCGTTTTTCATTTCCACCGATTCAAAATCCTTCGAGATCTTCGAAGTACCGCCGAAGAGCCACAGTTTATTTTTAAATACAACCAAACCCTGCCCTTTTCGCGGTTCCCATGCTGCATTGGCTGCTTTTTGCCATTGGGAGCCATCCTCGGAGTTCCACATTTCGTTCGTAAGTTCCCGCTCCTGATACCGCATACCGCCGGTTTGCCAGAGCTTGCCGGCGAAGTAAATGCCTGCCATATAAATGCGTTCGCCCCAGTCTTTTTTGGCGTGGTGCGTCCAGGTAATGCCGTCCGCCGACGACCAGGACGCCTTTTGTCCCACCATCCAGAGTTTACCGCCGAATGCAATGTGCGGTACGAGTCCCATCGGGAACGTGCCTTGTTTCCACTCGTACTGGTGCGAACCGTTTCCGGCCGGGAGCATTTCCTTCCACGTGTAAGCGGGTTTAAGCGGCGCAGGGTCGCCGTCGCGGGTAAAGCAGGCCAGTATCGAAACCAAAAGGCTGATTACGAGCCAATTTCTAAGCGTTTTCATAGCTGAGCATTTGATGATGTGTAAAGGAAATCAAATGCCTGCACCGGAAAAAATAATGTAGATAAACCGGTGAAAATGTAGACCAAACGCGCTCCCTGTATGCACGTCCAAAGCCCAGGCGACCATTACGATGCCGGATCGTCCGGCCTGACGGAGAACGACACCGATACCCGGCTTCCTACTTCCAACCGTTCTGCCGCAATTTCGGCTTCCATCATTCTGCTTACTTCCTTCACAATCAGCAACCCTATCCCGTTCGTCGGGTAAGATTCCGACGTATTACCCGCAATGGGATTCTGGTTTAGCCAGGCGATGATCCGGTCGGGGATGCCGTAACCCGTATCGGAGACGGAAATCGTGACGCGATCCGCGGTGATGTGAGTACTCACTGTAACCTTGCCTTTCAGGGTATTTTTAATCGCGTTATCGATGAGGTTGCTCACGGCAATACCGAGCAGGTAGTGATTGCACCTGAGCTGCTGGTCCGGCGGGACGTCGTTCACCAGTTTGGTACCGTTCTTTTCGGCTACGAGGGTGAAGAGACGCAATTTTTGTGTTACAAGATCATGAACATGCACAGTGTCCGAAGTTGCCTTCTCATCGATCAGCTGTACTTTCATGTAATTGACCGTATTTTCGAGCAGCACATTCACCCGCGCGAGTGTTTCCGTGATGGAATTGCCTATTTGCGAAACCATTCCATATTTTTCTTCCGCGACTAACCTTTCAATTTCCGCCGAAACCGATCTCGCTGCATTGAGCGGCGTGCGCACGTCATGTGTGAGCGATGTGATCATACGCGCCTGCACTTGTACCTGCCGTGCGAGTGAGTTTTCGGAGTCCTGAAGTGCGTCCAGCGTCTGGTTCAGCGACTCGGTACGTTTCGAGATGGCTTCTTCAAGCACTTCATTCCGTTTGGTAAGTCGCCTGTTCTGGATGTTCATCGCTCCGAACACACCGGCTACAAATAGCAGCGTAGCGGCACTTTTCGCGAGAAGCGTTTCGTACCAGGCTTTTTCGACATGGATATTGAACCGGATTTCCTTCACATCATCATCCCCGAAGCCCGTGTGCTTGCGAACCACCAGCGTGTGCTCGCCGGAAGGCATGCTGCTGAAATGAATCGTCCCTTCATTGTCGAGAGGCGTCCATTTTTCCGGTTTCTCGCCACGGGCCGCCAGGGCGTAGAAGAAGCGCTGGTTATCGGGGTTACCAAAATATGCGGAAGCGATCGTTATCCGGATTTCGTCCGGGTAGTGGGGCAGATCGAGCCGGTCGGAAGAATACGCTGCGTGCTTCCCTCCTACCTGCACTTCATCGATGAAAAAAGCGCCGGACGGTACTTCCGGACTGATCGATTCGGGCTTGAACCACACCAGGCCTTTGATTGACGGCAGCGACAGGTAGCCGTTTTTCAGACGCACCGCACAAGGCTGGCAGCCGCCATTGAACTCATTGGTACTGAGCCCATTTTCACGCGAATAGTAGTGATAATAAGGCGTCTCCGTTCCTGCTTCGGTATAACGGATCAGGTCCTTTTTAGAAATTTGGAATAACCCTTTGTTTGTAGTGATCCAGAAGAAATGATTTTTATCCTCATAAATACAATGCGACGTGGACAGGTAACTCTTCTGATCGACCGGGAAGCTGTGCAGCTTGCCATTTCGCAGCAGGAAAAAGCCGTGTTCGTAGGTGGTAAACCATAATTCGCCCGGCGCGGCAAGGTAAATGCTGCGCAGGTTCATTTCCCCGGTGCCCGGGACGAGCGAAACCTTCCGCGTGGCAATATCGATCGCGTGCAGCCCCTTATTAGCCCCGATCCAGAGCGTACCGTTGTGGTAGGCAAAACAGGCCGGGTCTTTGGGTCCCATTACAAAGAAAACTGGCTCCCTACTGCCTTTCGGATCGAACCGGTAGAGCTTGCCGTCGGCGATCTGGAGCCAGACTCTACCGGTCGGGTCCTGGAACATTCCCGCGGGCTCATCGTCGAAGCCCCACCTTCCGATAACACGTTGATCATCCGGTGCAAACCTGACAATATCATCGTTCTGGCGTAGCCACCGGTTCTGGCCGCTGTCGACCATCAGGTACCACGGCCAGGGAGATAATCCGGCGATGGCCGGTAACCGCTTTTGAAACGGCACAGCGGAAGTGCTCATTCCCAAATTAAAACCGGTAGAAACCATGACGGTACTGTCGTTAACGGCCGCCTGGGCGTAAAAGACATTGCTCGAAGTTTCGGTGGTGAGTACCTCAAAATCGTTTCTGGTGAATTCGTAAAGCCCGTCTGCGGTAGAGCCCAAGAAAATCCTTCGGAAATCCCCGGTAGCGTAAATGGTTTTGATAGAATGGCCCCGCACATCAAATCCGTCGAGAATGAGGCGGGTTTCCAGTTTCCCCGTCCGCATTTGCAGATCGAGCGCGTAGAGGCTGTTACCTACCAGAAAGAAAGCCTGGTTCACGGAATTGTTCCAGTATAAACCAATGTTTTCTGTAACACCCCCGAACTCCGGATTGCGCAGGATATCACCCGCCAACGGCAAATCATACCTTTTCAGCCCGGCCTCTCCGTCCAGCATTGTAACCTTTCCCTGCTTTCCCAGAAACAGCATTTTTCCTCCAATGCGGAACATCCGGTTCAGGTCGAAATCCTTCGCGTCCACACTGGCTTGTTTTTCCCAGCGGTCAAATAACTCGATGTGGCGGTCATGGTAGTAGGCAAAAAATCGCCCGACAGTGCCCGATATGATGGTGACGGCAATGGCGGGCATTTCGTTATAAACAATGCTTCCGGTGATTAGTGAAACCGACGCAGCATCTACGGAGCCCGGAAGTTTCAGTCTGTTTACGGCATTTACTCTATGGGTGCCTGCGATTATCCGGCCGTGGCTCACGGGTATCAGACGATTGTCGACCTCCCGAACGTAAAAATCGGCATCATCTCCTTGCATCGCCGGCTGGAAATCGGAGATACGGTTCTGGCTAAGGCCGATATTGGACTTATCGTAAACTTTGAAATTAGTCCCGTCGAAGCGAACGACCCCGTTCTCGGTGCCCAGCCAGAGAAATCCCAGGCTATCCTGCGCAATGGCCTTGATACTGTTTTGAGGCAGGCCATTCTCGTCGGTAAAATGCCGGACGGAGAACTTTGATACGTCCTGGGCTATTGCATTCCGGCCTGAAATGAAGAAAATGACTGCAACCAGTGGCAGCCATTTGGTAATAGTCTGAAAGATGAAGGGAAATTTCATTGGAGGATTTTACCGACTACTTTTCCAGAATCCCTTTCTCAACGCTATCGTTGATCAACCCTTCTGCAAAGGCCCACAGCGCTTCCGATCCTTCCCTGATCACTTTCTTTTTCTCGTACACCTTCTCGTATTTCACACCAAATTCCTTCCACGTGCCGCCGTTGTTGGAGCTGTTTTGAAGGAGCGGTTCGAGGCGGTCCATGGAGCGTGCGAATTTGGCTTCGCTGGTCTCCCCTGCTTCGAATTCCTCCCAGATCGCGATCAGTTCCGCGGCCTGTTCTGCGGGCAGCATGCCGAAAATCCGGTTAGCCGCCAGCCGCTCGTCGTCCGTGTTCGTATGGTTCTTTTGGGTATCGTAAATGAAGGTATCGCCGGCGTCGATCTCCACGATGTCGTGTATCAGTACCATTTTCACCACTTTGAGCACATCCACCGGCACATTGGAATGTTCCGCCAGCACAATGGCCATCACCGCCAGGTGCCAGCTGTGCTCCGCGTCGTTTTCGTTCCGGTCGCTATTGAAAAGCCGGGTTTTACGTTGGATGTATTTGAGTTTGTCGATTTCCTTTACAAACTCGATCTGTTTCAGAATGTTACTTAAATCCATTGCCTCTTGCCTGTTTATTGTAAAAGACAAATTTACGAGGCATTCGGGGAAAATAGTAAAGCTACTTACACTCTGCGATCAGATGTAACGCAAAGTTTATTAATTTACACTTAAATAGATTTGCCTCAGACAACGAACTGCCAACTATTCCAATTCATATGAAGCCTTTCTACTTTGCAATGCTATCCTTGCTGATTGCCCTGTCGGCCAATGCGCAGCGGTCAGCCGATCTATCCCAACGAAGTATCGATGTGCATGTAGATGTGGTGCCGCTCGGTTTTCCTGATCCGGCTGTACGGTTCGGGTCGGAAATGATGTTTGGCAACCGCTGGTCGGTGGGTATGAACCTGGGCATCGGCGTCCCGATCAAAGGAAACACAGAGTTTGTATTCAGTGAGCCCAGGTGGAAAAAAGGGGCGTATCGGCTCTTTGAGATACGGCCCGAAGTTAAATTTTACTGGTTGAAGCGCGAGCGCATTGGCTGGTATATCGCCGCTGAGGGGTTTGCTTCCACGATGAAGGGGACCGCCGGAAAGAGCTATCATTACACGACCGGCAACAATAGTACGCAAGTCAATTTCGATCAGGCGGATTTCAGCAAAACCAAGATCGGGATGATCGGAAAAATCGGCGGGCGCATGTTGATGGGCAGGCGCATGACGCTGGATTTCTTCTCCGGTTTAGGCTTGTCCAAAACCAACCCGATCTATTCCAACTATCAAAACAAAACTTTCAGCAAGTCCGACCCATTCTTCGAAGGCGAAAACTATACAGCCGGAAAAAGGATTGCCGCGCATATTTCTGCGGGCTTACGAATAGGCATATTACTTTGGAATAAGCCGCAATGAATGCGCCGTTAACCAACCATTTTCGTTTTGATTTTAATCAAAGTGTTCCTGATCTGGTGCTTCGTTTTGATCGCCTGCTTTTCCAGTTTTAAACCGAGCGGTATGTCTTTCGGGATTAAATTATTGGCGAGCAAATAAGTCTTCGCGCCTTCTTCGGAATTTTTGTACAAATCAAATTCGGTGTCGGCACGGTGACCGCTGCCATTTTGAGAGAATGGCGCGTGCTGCATAAGCGGTTCGAAGGGGAAATTAATGAATTTGTAGCCCCTGTTGAACATCGAATGGAACCAGATCGCGCCCCAGTCGGTGCCGTGCCAGCCTCCGCCGAATGGCAGAATATCACCCGTCGGAACTACGTTTTGGCGGTACAGGGGCACGTTTACCAGGCAGGCATATTCATTCAACCGGCATTCCGGCAACGGGTGTATGATATCCCGTTCTATGAGTTTATAATGGATCGCAGCGCGTGGTGGCTTGTAGGTGTCCACCAGTTCTTTCAGCTCTTCTTTGGTTGGTACAAAAGTTTCAAACCGGCTGCCGTCGCAAAGTTTGGCAAAAAATGCGGGGCAGTTCCAGCATTGACCTACCAGACCTATTCCCGCAATGGTTTCTCCCTGCGTTTTCGCCAGCATTTTACCTAACAAATCATCTTCGTAAAGGCAATCGTTGTGGGAAAGGAACAGAAATTCCTTATCCGACTTTTCGAGCGCATACTGGTATTTGAGCCCAAAGCGCTTTTCAGGGTCGGTAAGCCACGACTCGTCGGGGTTGCCGGAATAATAGAAATACTGGGGATAAACGTATTCGATAGGGAGCCCTTTGAGATAATACTTCAACAAAGGGATTACATCATATTGGTAATAGGGTTGTATTTTTTCGATAACCAAATAAATCTTGTTAATGTGTCTGGAAGAATGTTTCCAAAGTGTCAAAAGTGTTACGGCAGTGTGGTACGGCTTTCCGTAATAGTTTATACAAACATCAATTTGGTTCATGCAAGCGGATTTTATTGACCACCTGAAACGGTGGGATGCCATGGTTCACGAGGAAAAACCTCCGGCACAAAGTAACAACTTTGAACCGGATTTCTCCTCACTTCTTCTCCGCCAGTAACTCAGAAAGCTTGTTATCGAGCGCCTCGCCCCGCAAATCCTTCGCCACGATCCTGCCGTCCGGATCGACCAGGAAGTTCTTGGGTACCGATTCGATGCTGTACATTTTACAAACCTCATTATCCCAGCCCTTTAAGTCCGAAAGCTGCGTCCATGGCAACCCGTCCTTTTTGATCGCATTCAGCCACGCGGCCCTGGCCGTGGTCCTGTCCAGGGAAATGCCGACCACCGTAAAATTCCGGTCCTTGTAGCGCTCATAAGCTTTCACCAGGTTCGGGTTTTCCGCCCGGCAGGGGCCGCACCAGCTCGCCCAGAAGTCAATCAGCACGTATTTCCCGCGAAAATCCTTCAATGACACCGCCTTACCCGCCGTATCCGCCTGCGTAAAAGCGGGCGCAATGGCGCCGATACCAACCCGTTCGAGCTTGTCGATTTTGGCGGCATATGTTTTGCCGAGCGCGCTGTTGCGGGCCGGCTCGCCCAGCCGTTCGAACAGGGATTTCATTTGGGCGAGGTCGTTTTCCTGGCCGGTGATACTTGCCACTGCAAAGACGGACGCCGTATTGTCCGGGTTATTTTGGGCGAATTCACGGTAGGCATTTGTCAGCTCTTCCTGCGAGGCTTTCCGTTTACGCTCCCAATCTTTTTGAAACTGCACATCCTGCTTTTTTTCCGGCGACGCGTCCATGGCTGCTTTCATAGCCTGGTCGTATTTGCGCCGGTCGTTCTCGATCACGTCGGTTATTTTACGTAGTACCGCAAAGTCGGCATTCAGCTTTCCCGCGCTCACAAGGGCATTGTTCAGCGAGTCCTTGCTCTCCACGCGGATTTTGCCCTGTTCGACGAAAAAATCCAGGCGACTGTTATCGGCAAGCGAATAAAGGATCGCCTTCATCGGCGCGGGTGTATTGCCTTTGAAAGTGAAGCGCCCGCCTTTCACATCGGCTGAGTCGGCGCGTACCGTACCTGATATGATATCGGCGATGTAAAACAATACTTTCCCGGATTGGGGGCTTCCGAGCTTGCCCTCTATCGTAAATGCACCGTTCTGTGCATTCACGAAGCTCGACAACAGCATGGTAATCAACAGGTAGGTGTATCGCATGGCAGGATTTGTTTGAAAGGTGAGCGTTTGTCTAATTTTAGCAACAAAAGGTGACATAACGGATAACTTACTGATGCTAACGTTAACTTAACGTTGAATAAAGATTTTTGCCGGAGATTGTACCCGTTTCCGGCATCGGAAGTCACGTCCGATTCGAAAACACACACAAAACCTTGTCTATTAATCAGTTATTCAAATAGTTTAAATAAACCGCTAACCACCATGACAGCCGGACCTCGTTCCGGCTCTCGATTCATTTCTTTTATGAAAACCATCCTGACCTGCATTGCAGCATTGGCATTCACTGCTTCACAAATCGCGGATACCGACGATCTGCCGATCAACAAAATCCAGCTCATAGGCTCGCACAACAGTTACAAGCAGGCGATCGACCCTGCATTATTCAAGTTATTCCAAAAGAAGGACTCCGTGGCGGCCAGCAAGATCGATTACGAGCACATTTCTATTGTGGATCAGCTAAATATGGGCTTGCGCAACCTGGAAATCGATACCTATTCCGACGAAAAAGGCGGTCGTTACGCGCACCCGAAAGGGCTGGATATGGCGCCCAACCAGAAGGCTTTCGACCCGGAAGGCAAGATGAGCAAGCCGGGTTTCAAGATCCTGCACGTGCCCGACCTCGATTTCCGCAGCTATTACCTCACGCTCGACGAATGCCTGGAAGATCTCCGGAAATGGTCGGAAGCACATCCGGACCACACGCCGGTGTTCATTACTTTCGAAGCCAAAGGCCGCGTTTCGAATGACAACAACAGCTTAGGGTCGTCAGAGAACTTTACCGAAAAAACTTTCGAAGCATTGGATAAGGTAATCACCGAAAAGCTTGGTAAAAACCACATTATCACGCCGGATATGGTGAGAGGCAAATACGAAAACCTGGAAAGTGCCGTGCTCGCAGGCAACTGGCCGACGGTGAAAAATGCAAAAGGCAAGTTCCTCTTCCTGCTCGACGACCACGGCGCAAAACGGGACATGTACATTGCCGGCCACCCGTCGCTGAAAGGTCGCGTGATGTTCGTATGCGCAGACCCGGGCACGCCCGAAGCGGCCATGACGATCCGCAACAATCCCAAAGATCCGGCCATCGAAGGCCTTGTGAAGAAGGGTTACATTATCCGCACCCGTGCCGATTCGGACACGAAGCAGGCCCGCGAAAACGACCGCAGCGGTTTCACGGCCGCGTGCAATTCAGGCGCGCAGATCGTGACGACGGATTACTATTTGAAAAGCACGCATTTCAAATCGGATTATTCGGTAAGCTTTGACGGTAACAAGTATTTCAGGGCTAATCCGCTATTCGTCAATTAGTCAAATTAGTTTTATTTACCGGTTAATAATACATCGAAGTAGATTGATGGTTGACATAATTTATGAAGTCGAGTCGAGTAATAATGTGAACTTTAATCTATCATCAAGTTATGTCAACCTTCACAATCAATTTTACTAATAATTCCAGTTCAGCCGGCAACTTCTGTGTGTTCAACCAAAAAGACGACAGTTTTAACTCTTTTCCACTTGCGTGGCGTGTGGAGTCTGCCGCTCCCAAGGCAAAAGTGGCCATTTCCTGGAACACGGATCTCTTCTTTTTTTGGGCCAAAACCGGCGGATTGCGCCCCGGGATGGTTTTCAACGCCGGAGGAAATGCGCCTACGAGCCTGACGGCAGATAATGAAATTACGGTGACCAGAGATAATCGTGATTATAGATTCGTAAATCAGAGAACCGGGTACCGGCAGGGTACGCTGGTTGCAATCGCCGACAGTAGTGTTGTTCCCAACAACGCCAGTATCGCGATAGGTATGTCGGGAGCTGCTACACTCGCCGTGCAGGCGCAGCCCAACATGCAATTCCAGTTTGTCCCGCGTTTCGAATATTGGGTAACATTCGGAGACCTTCAACAAG
Organism: Dyadobacter soli; assembly: GCF_900101885.1. GTDB lineage: Bacteria > Bacteroidota > Bacteroidia > Cytophagales > Spirosomataceae > Dyadobacter > Dyadobacter soli. The sequence continues at coordinate 57,090 of NZ_FNAN01000032.1, forward strand.
GACAGTTACTCGACCCGGACGGAAATACCGAGGCGGCGAAAATCGATTTTCCTCCTGGCATCTACACAATGAATGTTACACTGAATCCGGATTTCACCTGGGCAATAACTCCGGGACTGGATTAATAATAATGCAGAGAAAAAGCCTTTGCGGATTTGCAAGGGCTTTTTTTCTGCTTTGCTATCTCGTTACCGCTACTTCTCCGGCCTTCTACTTCTTCGCCGCGTAATGCAAGGTAACCACGCCCGATTTGAGGGTTTTCGTTTCCAATAATTCCAGCTGGCTTCTTGTTATTTCCTTATCAAAAAGGCTGATACCATTCCCGAGAATGATCGGATGCAGGGTAAGTTTGTACTCGTCGATCAGCCCGAGCTTCATAAAATTTCTGGCGAGGCCGGGGCTGCCGAATATCACCAGGTCTTTGCCGGGCTGCTGTTTGAGCTTGTTCACCTCTTCTACCACATTGTCTTTGATCAGCGTGGTGTTATTCCAGCTCGCCTCTTCCAGGGTTGTCGAAAATACTACTTTGGGAATATCCTGCACCCATTTAGCATGTTCCAGCGAATGCCCGCCGGCATTGGGGTTGTTCAGTACCGTAGGCCAATAGCCTTCCATCAGGTGATACGTGTTTTTGCCGTAGACGGGCGCGCCCACCGTTTTTACCAGCTCCTCGGCGTATTTTTGTAGCTCTCCGTCATAAGACAAAAAGTCCAGCCCGCCGTTGATATCTCCTGCAAAACCATCCAGCGACATGTGCGCAAATAAAACTAACTTTCTCATTTTGATTTAATTTGTTTGTTTTAAAGTATCATAGTACAAAGCTATTACCGGCCAGGCGGAATATTTATAGGGTTTAATGCCAATTGAAGGGGGATATAACGCCACATCATCCGAAGACTTTTTATGAAGCATATTTCGATCATCGTACCGTTGGGTCAGAGTAGCCTGGTAAACATTGAAGGCAGCCTGCAAATATTGTCGGAAGTAAATGTGATACGTGCTAAGAAAGGCGAAGACCCGCTTTTTATAATACAACTCGTCGGACTGGCGCAGCAGGTGCCCCAGCGGAACGGGCTCTTTACCATCGTGCCGGATGTGCTGATAGACGACGTGCTGAAAACCGACCTGATCATTATCCCCTCCCTGCAAGGCGACCAGCCTACCGCATTGGAGATGAACAGGGCGTTTTTACCCTGGATCACCCGGCAATACCACCAGGGCGCCGAGGTTGCCAGCTTGTGCATTGGTGCTTTCCTGCTGGCGGCAACGGGGTTGTTGAATGGTAAAACCTGCACCACGCACTGGATGCTGGCAGACGAGTTCAGAAGAACCTATCCGGAAGCGAAGATGATCCCGTCGAAGATCATTTCCGACGAAGATGGCCTGTATACCAGCGGCGGCGCGTTTTCGTACCTGAACCTGCTCGTATACCTGATCGAAAAGCATGCGGGCCGCGAAATGGCCATTCAGATCGCCAAAAGCTTCGTGATCGACATCGACAAACCGAGCCAATCGCCCTTTATTATTTTCGAAGGACAAAAAGACCACACCGACGAAGACGTAAAAAAGGCCCAGCATTTCATCGAGCAAAACTACCTCGAAAAGATCACCATCGACCAGCTGGCCGACAAGTTCGCCACCAGTACCCGAAACTTCCAGCGCCGTTTCCTAAAATTCACCAACAACACCGTGAACGAATATGTGCAGCGCGTGAAAATCGAAGCCGCCAAAAGAAAACTAGAATCCGGCAAAATGAATGTGAGCGAAGTGATGTACGAAGTGGGCTATACCGATACCAAAACGTTCAGGGACGTATTTAAAAAGATAACCGGCCTGACACCAGTGGATTACCGCAACAAATACAGCCGCCGCGAGCTGCTGGAACGGTAGCAACCGGACGCCACGAATCCGGAATGCATTCGCACGCCGATTCCTGATGTAAATTTTTTTTCACGCGGATGAAACTTTCCGTGCTGCGCAATTGTAACCTTATCTGCAAACGAACTTTGGCTTATCCAAAGCTGCACTACCAAATGGGGGTGACCGGTTTTGACAGCGGGCTGAGGGCTTGTGTGTAAGCATGTCGGGAGTTGAGAGTACCTCCCGTAAATAATATTCTCAAACAATAACTGGCGAATCTACTTACGCCATGGCTGCTTAATCCGGAGGATTAACCAAATGCCATCATCTCTCCACCTCACGTGCTGCCGGGTGGGTCCAGAGGTGTCGAACCGCAGCGCTGGTTGGTATATTGATGCGTAAAACCAACGAGACTCTAGTATCTAAGGCTATGACGCAGGTCCGCCGGGAACCTTGTCAGGCTCGAAAACCGAATCACGGATAAGCATGTAGAAGGCGCAGGTTTTCCCTGTTCTGGACGAGGGTTCGACTCCCTCCGCTTCCACTTTAAAGCAAATCGAATACTTTAAAAAGCCTGTAAATCTTTGATTTGCGGGCTTTTTATTTTCTGCTCGCTCTCTCAAAATATTCATTTTTCAGGATCAAATCAAAAACTTGTGGAGCGCATAGGATTTTCTAGGTTTGTGTTTTTAATCAACCTAGTTCGTTTTGGAGAGTTTCTTGCCTATTATCCAGTTTCTATTACCAGAGTTTATCCTTGAAAATTTTGAATTGACATCCATCGACCGTCAGGATGGAGTATTTCACGTGCATATAGATGAGAAGAATGCGGATGAGAATGACCCGGAGAGGAAGAATTTGCTCTCCAAAGGGTTCTTTCCGATGATTACTGTTCAGGATTTTCCAATTCGGGGCCATAAGGTCTTCCTTCA
>NZ_FNAN01000031.1 GCF_900101885.1 Dyadobacter soli
ATTTTCACGACTACAAAAGAAAAAATATACGGACTGACCAGGCTGGCTAAGTGGCACGAAAAGGTCAGGCAATCCGGCTTCAAATCATTCAATACCGTTGCCCGCTCGATTGAGAATCACTACAAGACCATTGTTAACTATTTTGATAACAGAAGCACCAATGCATCCGCTGAATCTTTCAATGCGAAGATCAAAGCGTTCAGGGCGCAGTTCAGAGGAGTCAGGAATGTAGAATTCTTCCTTTACCGCCTTACCCAGTTATATGCTTAATCCAAGGTGCTCCACAACATTTGGTCTTGATCCGTTATCTCCCTTTCATTGACGGCGTACACAAGGCGATGTTCCTGGTTGATCCTCCTCGACCAGAAGCCGGCCATATCGTACTTCAACTGCTCGGGCTGCCCGGTACCGGTGTACGGATGTTCAGTGAGCTCGTCAAGCAGTTTACGGAGTTTTATAAGCACAGGCTTGTTCCCTGACTTTTTCAGCTTTTCAATGCCTTCCAACGCCTTTTCAGTGAAAGCAAGCTGATAGCTCATAATCCCAGCAGTTGATCTAAATCCGCCTTGTTTACTTTTGTGGTTTTCCCGGCAAGGTACTGGTCTATTCCTTCCCTGATCTCGGCTACTACCTCAGGGTTCATGAAGTAACGGTCCTTATCACTTACCGGTGTCAGGGCGTAGGCTTTCCCTTTACCTCTTTGTATAATGACCTGCTGATTATTATCGGCAAGGTCCATATATTTTTTTTGATTGTCGCGGAATTCGCGGGAGCTGATCACGAGCATCGCTTTTCATTTTTTGTGTACCAATTTGATACACAATTTACACACAATTAAGTTCATTTCCCACGGCTAACACACCCTCACCGTCTCAATCCCCAGCAATTTCCCCAGCTTATCGATTTTGGAGCTGATATGCCCGATCCCTACCGCGCAATGGTGCGCCGGGCCGTGGCTGTTCCATTGCTCTGTAAAGCGTTTTGCACCGATCGGGAACCGGTACCGGCTGTTGGTATTCCCTATTTCCAGGATCGGCCCCGGCACAGATTCTCCTTCTGCTACCAGCAAAATCACCTTTCCTTCCACCGTTTCCACCACCGAAAGCAATGTTACCGGCCCGTGCGCTACGCTCATTTCCACCGAAAGGCCATTCCCGACCTTCCCATGGTAGACATACAGCGGCTTCACCTTCGTTTTTCCCTGCGCTATGGCGATATGGCCCGGCCCGTCGTGGCCCATCAGCACCACATCGTCTTTGAAATCCATCGCATAATACTCTGTAAATGAACCGCCAGCACCGAATGCATCCATGATTTTCATCGCCTGCGCGTTCTTCACCTCGTACTCGCCCGCTACCGGGATACCCCGCGCCGTGAGCAGCGAGTTACCGAGGATCACCGAGCTCATGGTATCTTCGTTTTGCGCGTTGCCCGTGCCTTTGTGGTAGTAGGCCATGGAGCCCAGTTGGTGTATTTCAACCAGTTTTTCCAAAGCGGCTGCCGTCCGCGCAGCCCGCTGTAATTCATATTCGGAGCAGTCGTCCTGGATATCGAATGTGGTTTGAAAAGCGCCGATCATCGCATTCACCTCCGCATCGGAAACCGATTCGCGGAGGGCTGAAAGCTCGTCCACCTCGATGATTTCAACATGCCCGCCGAATGTGGCGGATTGCAGGGTAAGGTTGGAATAAATGTCGAGCATGCCGCCGTAGTAGTTACCCATCACGCCCAGGCGGTTGTGCGCCATCGTGTGCGCCACATTTGCCGCTTCAACCCATTCGCGGGCTTGCTGCCACACCTCGGGGTCGTCGTGCAAGGTGCCGGTGATCTGGTAAAACGGAATGCGCGAGCGGCGGAACACGTTGGCGATCTCGGGTACCGGGCACGCCGAGCAATAAGCCAGCCACTCGCCCGTCATGCGCGTGCGATCGCCCAATGCATTGAACCATTGGTAATCGATCGCAGGCTCCGGGGCCAGGTTCAGTACGATGACCGGCACTTTCGCCCGCGATACCACCGGAAGCACGGTCGACGATAATGCGTAGGTGGTCACGTACAGGAAAATCAGGTCCACATCTTCCCTGCGGAACGTGTGCCCCGCTGCCAATGCCTTTTCCGGCGTGTCGATCAGTCCAAGGTTGACGATTTCGGCGCCATAACCGCCCAGTCGCTCGGCCACCACATCAACGTAGCCTTTCAACCTCGCTTCAAGTCCTTCGAATTGTGCCCAATATGCCTCCAAACCAATGCCGAAGAGGCCGACTCGCAGGTTGTATTCAGATTGTCGTGCCATATTCATTTCAAAATTGTTGCCCTTCAAAAAAGCGACAATTCGGTAGTCTTACTCATGGAATGTGTAAACCTGACACCATCAATGTAGTCTAAAAAAATAGCCGCTGGTAGCCCTGCGATCCAATTTTCGTTGCGGCAGAGCGTTTCTATGCTGAATTTCGCCCTGCATTTAATTAAAAAGCCAGCACCCATGAAACGATATCTGATGGCCCTCACCCTCCTGATCGGCGCTGTTTCCTGCGAATGGATCGGCAATACGCCGAGTTTTGGGGACGATTTTATTACCTACGATATCAAAAAAGGGAACCACGAAGTCGAGCGTAACCTGAACACCCCGTTCACTGCCTCGTCCATGCGGTTCCAGGCCGTATTCGACAGCAGCTGCGTTTACCAAACGACGGTACCCGAAAACCAGAACGATATCAACAAGCTGTACGGCTTCTCCGATTGCAGCTCGCAGCATCAGAACAACAGTGCCCGCTTCGGCTGGAACTGGCGCGAGGGCGCATTGCGTATTTACGCATACATATATGTGAACGGCGTGCGCCAGGAGCGCGAGCTCGGGACAGCGGAACTGAACGAAATAGCCAGCTTCCGGATCGATATCCGCGAAAATACCTACGTTTTTACTTACAAAGGCATTGAAACCGCGATGCCCCGCCATTGCTCCGGCGGCGTGGGCATTGCTTATAAACTGCTTCCCTATTTCGGCGGCGACGAGGTTGCGCCGCAAGACATCCGCATTAAAATCAGGAATTTATAGTATTAATGTAAACAGTAATGGACTCCGGCGCGACGCTCAATGCACCCGCCCCGGCCAGCGCCGGCATTTCCTGGATCCCATTCCAGGCCGGGTCCGACGACGCGATCAGCTTGTGCCATTGAAGGTGTTCAAACGGCAGCAATACCTCTTGCGGCGATTTGGAGAAGTTCAGAAAAGCCACCAAATGCTGCCTGCCCCACACCCGTTGAACGGTTATCAACTCTTTTTCCTCAAAAACCTCGGCCGACAAGCCGTCGCGGTCGCATTCGTGCAGCACTGCCTCACTTTTCCGCAACGCAATCCATTTGCGGTAGTAATGCAGCATTGTCCGGTGCGGCTGCTGATCGATGAGCGCCCATTGCGGTTTTGAGTTTTCAAACGTCGAAATTGCTACCGGATCGGGGGCTTCGCCTTCGAGGTGGAATGCGGCAAACTCGCTTTTCCGGCCTTTTCGAACAGCTTCGGCCAGTTCTTCTTCGGTGTGGCTTACGAAATACTGGAACGGATTCGGCTCTGCCCATTCTTCCCCCATAAAAAGCAAGGGTATAAAAGGGCTCACGAACACGGTTCCCGCCAGCAGCTTCTGCATTTCGAAACTCACCAGCTGGCTCGTGCGCTCGCCCAGCATACGGTTGCCGATATGGTCGTGGTTTTGGGAAAAAACAATGAATTGCTGCCCCGGAATGCCATCGGCTTTCACACCAAACTTCCGCTTCCGGTGATCGGAATAAATGCCGTCGAACACATAAGCATCCCGTAACGACTTTGCCAGCGAAGCAACTCCTTCGAAATCAGAATAGTACCCACTTCGCTCCTGGCCCGAACTTACGCGCAATGCGTGGTGGAACTCGTCTATCCACTGCGCATGCATTCCATAACCGCCTGCTTCGATGGGTTTTACAAAACGCGTATCGTTCAGATCCATTTCAACGATCAGGTAATGCTCCTTACCAGTCCCGCGGGCTAGCATATCTACCTGCTGCCTGATTTCCTGCAAAATATGCACCGGCCCAAAATCCTTGATCGCATGCACCGCATCGAGGCGTAGGGCGTCGATATGGAAATCGCGGAACCACATCAGCGCATTTTGCACAAAGTAATGGCGCACGGCATCCGACCAGGCATCATCGAAATTGATCGCATCGCCCCAGGGCGTATGGTATTTATCGGTGAAATAATGTCCGAAATGGCTCAGCACATTCCCTTCCGGCCCGAGGTGGTTGTACACCATGTCCAGCACCACTGCAATGCCTTTTTTATGACATGCATTGACCAGCCGCTGCAACGCCTCCGGCCCGCCGTAGGAATCCTGCACGCTGTACGGAAACACGCCATCATAGCCCCAGTTCCGCCCACCGGCGAATTGCGACAACGGCATTATTTCAATTGCATTCACTCCCAATGCCACCAGGTAATCGAGCTTCGCTTCCATGGCTTCGAACGTACCCTCAGGTGTAAACGTCCCGGTGTGAACTTCGTAAATAATGTAATCCTTCATCGCCGGGTTCTTCCAATTCCGGTCCGTCCATTGGAATTTCAGGACGTCGAATGCCTCCGACGGGGCGTGCACGCCTTCGGGCTGGTAAAGCGTTGCCGGATCGGGAAATGGTCCCTTGCGGTCGAGCAGGAAACCGTAGCGGTCGCCTGGCCATAATGCGCGGGTTTGCAATGTCCAGAAACCATAGTCCCTTTGTTCCAGGTCCAATGCATTACCTTCCTTCCCGAACTGTACCTGCACTTTCTCCGCTTTGGGCGCCCACAAGAGCACTTGCGCCTCACCATCCTCGCTGAATGTGATGCCTGGCCGCATCGCCAGTAAATCCTCGTAATTCATATTTTCTGTTCTTCCAAAGCATGTCTGAATACCACTACCGAACGGCTGTCCACCGAGAAACTATCACCCGGATTGAGCACCTGGCCGTCGTCGCTTACGCAGGCGTCGGCGGTGTCTATCACTTTTCGCCATTCGCTACCGTACTTTTCGGGCGGCAGCGTGTACTCGACGGGCTCGTAATGCGCATTGAAAATAATGTAAAAGCTGTCGTCGTAAATAGGCTTTCCTTTCGGGTCCATGTGCCTGATCCCTTTTCCATTCAAAAAAATACCCAGCGACTTCGCATAATCGTGGTTCCAGTTCTCATCGGGCATTTCCTCGCCGTTAGGCAAAAACCAGGCAATATCTTCCAGGCCGATGCCTTTGATCGGCATTCCGCGGAACCAGTGCTTGCGCCGAAACGTGGGATGCGCCTTACAAAACGTGATCAGTTTTTGGGTAAATGCCAGCAGCTTTTCATCTACTTTGTCCCAATTCAACCAGGAAATCTCATTATCCTGGCAATAGGCATTGTTATTACCATCCTGCGAGCGGCCCCATTCGTCGCCGGCAACGAGCATGGGTACGCCTTGTGAAAGGAATAAGGTGGTAAGAAAATTGCGCTTCTGCTTGTCGCGCAGCGCGATCACTTCTTCATTCTCCGTCGGCCCCTCCTCGCCGCAATTCCAGGAGCGGTTATGGCTCTCACCGTCGCGGTTTTCCTCCCCGTTTTCATCATTACGCTTCTCATTATACGAAACCAGGTCGTTCAATGTGAAACCGTCGTGGGCGGTGATGAAGTTAATACTTGCGGTAGGAAAGCGGTCCTCACCTTTGTATAAATCGGAGCTGCCGGTAAATCGCTCGGCGAACTCGGCGAGCATACTATCGGCCCCGCGCCAGTAGTCGCGCATGCAATCGCGGTAGCGGCCGTTCCATTCCGCCCAGCCGATCGGAAACTTCCCTACCTGGTACCCGTCGAAGCCAATATCCCAGGGCTCTGCGATGAGTTTCACCTGCGATATGACAGGGTCCTGGTGGATAATGTCGAAGAATGCGCTCAGTCTGTCCACCTCGTGCAGCTCGCGCGCAAGCGTAGAAGCGAGGTCGAAACGGAACCCGTCCACATGCATTTCGGTGATCCAATAGCGAAGGCTGTCCATAATGAGCCGCAGCACGCTGGGAAGCCTGGCGTTCAACGTATTACCTGTACCGGTATAATCCATATAGTAGCGGCCGTCCATCAGCCGGTAATAGGCCATATTGTCGATCCCGCGGAACGACAGCGTCGGCCCGAGTTGGTTTCCCTCGCCGGTATGGTTGTACACGACGTCCAGGATCACTTCGATACCGGCCTTATGCAGCTCTTTCACCATATTTTTAAACTCCTTCACCTGCTCTCCATGTGTCCCGGAGCTACTGTACCGGACGTCCGGCGCAAAAAAGCCGATGGAATTATAGCCCCAGTAATTGGAAAGGCCGCGCTCGCGAAGATGCCGGTCGGAAATGAAATGGTGCACAGGCATAAGCTCTACTGCATTGATACCCAGCTTCTTCAAATACGCAATGCTCGCCGGGTGCGCCAATCCCGCATAAGTACCACGAATCGCTTCGGGCACATCGGGATGCAGGCAGCTGAACCCTTTTACATGCAATTCATAAATTACGGTATCATGGTAGGGAATCTCGGGGGCAGTTACACCTTCCCAGTCGAACAAATGGTCGACGACCACCGATTTGGGAATGTAAGGCGCGCTGTCGAGCTCGCTGAAACTCAGGTCTTCTTCCGGGTCGCCGATATTATAGCCAAACAGCGCGTCATGCCATTGCACGGTGCCTGAAATGGATTTCGCGTAAGGATCGATGAGCAGTTTATGGGGATTGAATCGCAGTCCGACAGTCGGTTCGTAAGGCCCGTGCACGCGATAGCCGTACAATTGCCCGGGTTTAAGACCGGGAACGTACGCATGCCACACGTGATGCGATACTTCCTTGATTTGTATTTTAATGTGTTCGGTAATAGCCTCAGGGCTGTCGAACAGGCATAATTCCACACCTGTGGCATTCTCGGAATACAGCGCAAAATTCACCCCTTTGCCGTCCCAGGTCGCCCCCAACGGATATGGTTCGCCCGGAAACACCTTTACACTGCTCTCCTGGGATTGATCTACAAGTTTTTTATTGGCAATCTTCTTCATATCAGTCGGTTTGAGTTTGCACCACCCTTTTTTCAGCCCATTCACACAGCCAAATTCCATGCGGTTTTAAGAAGTACTTTGTCGAAAAAACTGGCGTTAGAACACGTTTTGATACAAAATTATGCCAACGGCGTTCGCACACACCCGGGAAGAAATTCCCCAAACACGTGCGGGTATAATTTTTGTATGGAAAGCTTACTACACACATGGTAACACTTGTACACACACTAAAAGAATTTTGTGTTACAGCAAGCCGGCCGTATATGCGTTCCGTTTACGGATACTGTGCTGATCCAGAACCCGATAAGTGCCTATTTTACCCGAAACCATGATCCTTATTGTCGACGACAGGCCGGAAAATATTTTACCGCTTAAAAAAATCCTGGAACTCCACAATTTCAAAACCGATACCGCGGAATCGGGCGAGGAAGCATTGAAAAAAGTGCTTAAAACGACCTACTCGGTGATCATTCTCGATGTACAAATGCCGGGTATGGACGGCTTCGAGGTGGCTGAGGCCATTGCCGGATTCGGGAAAGCACGGGACACCCCGATCATCTTCCTTTCGGCGGTTAATACGGAAAAAAAATTCATTACAAGAGGCTATACCTCAGGTGGTATCGATTACCTGACCAAGCCCGTCGATCCTGATATACTGCTACTGAAAGTCAAGACTTTTTACCGGCTTTTCGAGCAGCAGCAGGAGCTCAAAGCCATCCAGGAATCACTCAGGCAGGAGATCGACATCCGCAAGCACGCGCAGGAAGAACTTGCCGCGCGCATGGACGAACTTCGTTTCATACTGGAATCGCTGCCCCAGATCGCATTCACGATCCGGACCGACGGGAAGATCGAATATGTGAACAAGCATTGGTTCCAATACGCCGCCGACGCGCATTCATTCCCCGAAACACATCCCGACGATCATACTTACGACCGCTGGACCGAGCATTTCCTCAACGGACTGGAATTTTCGGGCGAAGCGCGGCTGAAACAGCTCGATTCGGACGAGTACAAATATTTTTTGCTTAAAATAATCCCGGTACTGCAACACGGTGCCATTGTCCGCTGGGTGGGCACATTTACGGACATTCACCAGCAGAAAATGGCGAACGAATTGCTCGAACACAAAGTGGAGCTTCGTACCAAGGAGCTCGTCGATAAAAATTCGGAACTGGAAACAACCAACCACGAATTACAGCAGTTTGCCTGGGTGGTATCGCACGATTTGAAAGAGCCGCTTCGCAAGATCCAGACATTCAGCCATTTAATTAAAGATAAATACCTGACGGGCAATGACGAGGCCGTCTCCTACCTGAACCGTTCGATCAGCTCTTCGGCACGTATGTCTCGGCTGATCAGCGATTTGCTAGATTATTCCCGCCTTTCCGTAACCGCGCATTTCCAGCCCACCAACCTGAATGCGCTGGTGGACGAGCTCCTGGCCGATTTCGACGAGACGATCCGCGAGAAAAAGGCCGCTATCCGCAAAGATCAGCTGCCCGTGGTGGAGACCATCCCGAGCCAGATCCGACAGGTATTTCAGAACCTGATCAGCAATGCATTGAAATTTTCGAGGCCCGACGTCCCGCCGGTAATCGATATCCGTTGCGAGGTGATCGATCACAAGGACGTTTCCGGCTCGGTATCGGCCGACGGCCCTTATTGCAGGATTACCATCGCCGACAACGGCATCGGATTCGACGAGAAGTTCCTCGACCGGATTTTCGTCATCTTCCAACGGCTCAACAACATCAACGCCTACGAAGGAACCGGCATCGGGCTGGCGATCGCCAAGAAGATCATGGACAAGCATAACGGGCTCATTTCCGCCCGAAGCACCGAAAACCAGGGTTCCGAATTCATTCTCATACTTCCGTTTGTGCAGGAAAATGCATTCACGGCCATTAAAACCGACATTTAGCTGAGGCATTTTTATGAAGAAAGTTTCCAATTCGATCGTTCAGCAATTACAGATCGTTTTCTCCTTCTCCATTCTGCTCCTGTTTTTCAGCCTTCTGGCGTCGTATTACAGCACGCAGAAACTGATCAACAATTCGGAGCTCGTCAACCACACGAATGAAGTCCTTATCCAGGCCGAGGCGATCATTTCGCACATGAAAGATGCCGAAACCGGCCAGCGGGGCTACCTGATCACCGCCGACGAGCAATTCCTCTCCCCTTACGAAGGCGCATACGAGAAAACCACCGACAGCTACAACAAGCTCCTGGAACTGACTGCCGACAACCCGGTGCAGCAAAAGAACCTGCGCGAGGTGAAAGCGCTTTACGAGGCAAAATTCGGCCAGATGCAGAACATCATCGATATGGCCAAAAAGAATTCCAATTTCGTGGAAGATACCGATGCGCGGTCGCGGGAAATGGTGCGGGGGAAAAAGATCATGGACGACCTCCGGCTCAGCACCGACCGCATCAAGGAAGAGGAAAGTACCCGGCTTACCGAACGGCTCGAACAACAACAGATTTACATTAAATACACGCCCATCCTGCTCGTTGCGGCCGCGCTGATCTCGATACTGATCACGATATCCTCGTACATGCGCATTCGAACGGACATCGGCAAGCGCATAGAGCAACAGCAACTGGACGAGGAAAAGTATGCCGACACGAACCGCCGCATCGGCCATATCGAACAGGTTACGCAACGGGTTTCGGAAGGCGATTATGCGACCCGCAGCCAGGATGACACAGACGACGAACTGGGCCGGATTTCTGTGGCTCTGAATAAAATGGCCAGCTCGCTGGAACAGACATTCAACGATCTGAGCATTCAGAACTGGTTGCAGGCCGGAGATGTGCAGATTAACGACGCCATCCGAGGTGAACGGGTGTTGAAAAAGCTCTCGGCGAAACTCATTAACACCCTCACTGCCTATTCCGGGGCGACTCTCGGCACCATTTACATTCTCGACACCGACTGGAATTTCCGCCTTACCGGCACTTTCGCCGCGCAAAATGCGCCCGAAACCGTTGTAGCCAGCGAAGGATTGTGCGGGCAGGTGATCGAAACGAAAAAGCCGGTGCTCGTGCGCGACATTCCCGCGAATTACCTTAAAATATCGTCCAGCCTGGGAGAAACCAGCCCCGCAGCGCTCGCGATCCTCCCGCTCGTGTACTCGTACGAGTGCATAGGCGTGATCGAACTCGGCTTTTTGAAAAATCCGGACGAATTGACCATGCGTTTCCTCGAAGAAAACCTGGAAACGATGGCCAGCGGCATTAATTCGGCATTGGATTATGTGAAACTGCAAAACTTCCTGGAAGAAACACAAGCGCAGGCGGAGGAGCTGCAAACACAGCATAACGAGCTGGAAAACCTGAATGCGGAGCTGGAAGCGCAATCGCATAAGTTGCAGGCATCGGAAGAAGAGTTGCGGGTGCAGCAGGAAGAATTGCAGCAAACCAATGAAGAACTGGAAGAGCGGAGCGGGCTATTGGAAGAAAAAAACATTGAAATACAGAAAAAGGCGGAGGAACTGGAACTGACCACCCGGTACAAATCCGAATTCCTCGCGAATATGTCGCACGAGCTGCGGACGCCGCTGAACTCGATCCTGCTGCTGAGCCGCCTGCTCGCAGAAAACGACGACAAAAACCTCACTGGCGAGCAAATCGAATATGCGACGGTGATACAATCGTCGGGTAACGGGCTGCTGGGCCTGATCGACGAAATCCTCGACCTCTCTAAAATCGAGGCGGGTAAAATGGAGCTGGATTATGTGACGGTGTCTGTGAAAGAGGTTTGCGATGATATGAAAGGCCTTTTCACCCCGATAGCGCGGGAAAAGGGGCTCGAATTTTCGGTAAACATCGTCAATGGCGTGCCACCGGTGATCGAGACGGACAAAATGCGGATGGAGCAGATCCTGAAAAACCTGGTTTCCAATGCCTTGAAGTTCACCGCGGAAGGCTCGGTCGATATTACCGTGAAACTGAACGACGGCAATGATAAGATGCTTTGCTTCGTCGTGCGCGATACGGGCATAGGCGTGGCGCCTGAAAAGCAGCACCACATTTTCGAGGCATTCCAGCAGGCGGATGGTTCGACGAAGCGCAAATATGGTGGTACGGGGCTCGGGTTATCGATCAGCCGGGAACTGGCCAAGCTGCTGGGCGGGGAGATATCGCTCACGAGCGTCGTCGGCCAGGGCAGTGAATTCACGCTTTTTGTACCTCTAAAAGCTTCCTACGTCAGTCCGGAACCGGATACAACCAATTTCTTCGGGAGTTTCCAGGAAGAAAACGTCGCCAAAGCGGCTCCTGCCGTGCAAAGCAAATTTATCAGTACCGTCATTCCCGAGAGCATTCCCGATGACCGTTCCACTGTGACCGAAGACGTGAAAACGATCCTGATCATCGAAGACGATACATTTTTTGCCAAATCGCTCCTCGACTACACCCGTAAACAGGGCTACAAGGGCATTGTGGCCGTGCGCGGCGACGAAGGGCTGGAACTGGCACGGACGTTCCGGCCAATGGGCATTCTGCTCGACATTCAGCTGCCCGTCGTCAGTGGCTGGGAGGTAATGGACCAGCTCAAAAGCGACCCCGAAACGCGGCATATCCCGGTACACATCATGTCGTCGCACCGGATGAAGAACGAGAGCTTGCAAAAAGGCGCGGTCGACTTCATCGATAAGCCGGTGGCGATCGAGAAAATGGACGAGATTTTCCGGAAAATCGAATATGTAATCAGCAAGAAATCGAAGAAAGTACTGATCGTCGAAGACAACTCGATGCACGCGAAAGCATTGGCCTACTACCTGGGCACTTTCGACATTCATTCGGAGCTGAAAAGCGATATCAGGGACGGCATCAGCACGCTCTCCAACAACGAGGCCGACTGCGTGATCCTCGATATGGGCATTCCCGACAAAAAGGCTTACGATATGCTAGAAGAGGCCAAAAAGAACCCCGGTTTCGAGCATGTACCGATCATTATTTTCACCGGAAAAAGCCTTTCAATGACGGAAGAGTTGCGGATCAAGCAATATGCCGATTCGATCATCGTCAAAACCGCGCATTCCTACCAGCGTATGCTCGACGAGGTGTCGTTGTTCCTGCATGTCGTGGAAGAGAACAAGAAAAATGCACGCAAAAGCGGCGATGTGCGTAAGCTCGGCGGGTTGGGTGAAATTTTGAATAACAAAACCGTACTGATAGCCGACGACGACGTGCGGAACATTTTCTCCCTTTCCAAATCATTGGAAAACTATAAAATGAATGTCCTCACGGCCCTGGACGGCAAGGAAGCGTTGCAAAAACTAAGCGAAAACCCCGAGGTGGACGTGGTGCTGCTGGATATGATGATGCCGCAAATGGACGGCTACGAAACCGCCAAGCGCATTCGCGAAAACCCGCAATGGCGTAACCTGCCGGTGATTGCCGTGACCGCCAAAGCCATGACCGGCGACCGCGAAAAATGCATTAATGCGGGGGCTTCTGACTATATTACCAAGCCCGTGGATATCGACCAGCTGATGTCGCTCCTCCGCGTATGGCTTTACGAAAAATCCTGACCCTCATAATGGAAAAGAAGAAAATCATGATCGTCGACGACGACGCCCGGAATATTTTCGCGCTCAAAGCGACCCTCAAAGCGAAAGGTTTTGAGTGCATTTCCTGCTCCGCGGCAACGGAGGCGCTGGATATCCTGCGCACCGATGCACCCGTGGATGCCGTGCTGATCGATATGATGATGCCTGAAATGGATGGGTACGAAGCGATTCCGCTCATCAAAGACCTGGATAACAGGCATTCGGTACCGGTGATCGCCGTTACTGCGCAGGCGATGGTGGGCGACCGCGAGAAGTGCCTCGACGCCGGTGCCAACGATTACATCTCCAAACCGATCGATGTCGACAAACTTTTGAAGATTCTTAACGGCATCTGACTCCATGATTGAAGAGGAAGACATCGACCTTTTGCTGAGTGACCTGTTCGATTTGTACGGATACGATTTCACGCGGTACTCGCGCGCTTCGCTGAAACGCCGGGTGGTGCGGCTCTGCTCGCTCGACAAGTTCCCGAGCTTCGCCGAACTCCGCTACCGGGTGCGGAACGACCCTACTTATCTTAAACGGTTTGTGGAGGAAGTGACGGTGAATGTGACGGAAATGTTCCGCGACCCGGCTTTTTATCAATCCCTGCGCGAGGAAGTGCTGCCCGTGCTCGGTACCAAGCCTTTTATCCGCATCTGGCACGCGGGTTGCTCTACGGGCGAGGAGGTGTATTCGATGGCGATCCTGCTCAAAGAAGCCAATTTGCTCAGGCGCTCGCTGCTGTACGCGACCGACCTGAATCCCAGCGTGCTGGAAAAAGTGCGCAAAGGCATATTTCCGCTGGCCCTGATGAAGCAGTATTCCGAAAGCTACATCGCGTCGGGCGGGGCGCAGGATTTTTCGAGCTACTATACGGCGCAATATGGCCAGGCCAAGTTCAACAACGAGCTATCGGAAAAGATTATCATTTCGACGCATAACCTCGTTTCAGACAGTTCCTTCAATGAATTTGACCTGATCCTGTGCCGCAATGTGCTGATTTACTTTGACAAGGACTTGCAGGACAGGGTGCTTAAACTCTTCGATGCGAGTCTTGGAGCATTGGGTTACCTTGCATTAGGTACCAAGGAGACATTGAAATTCTCGGCTGTACAAAACAAGTTCAAGCAGCTGAACCGGGAAAAAATATGGAAGAAAATCATCTGAACCATACTTGTGAATTCCTGTTGATCGGCGGCTCGGCGGGGAGCCTGGAAGTGCTGTTCCGGCTGCTCCCGCTGCTCCGCGGCGATTTGCCGTTTCCGATGGCGCTGGTGCTGCACCGGCGTAATTCCACCGATTCGTCATTGTCTCACCTGCTAGGCTCCAAGACTTTGAACCCGACGCACGAGGTGGAGGACAAGGAACCCGCTACCCCCGGGACGATCTACCTCGCTCCTGCGGATTACCACTTGCTCATCGAGCACGACCGCACATTTTCACTCGATTATTCCGAGAAAATCAATTTCAGCCGCCCCAGCATCGACGTCACGTTCGAATCGGCGGCGGAGGTTTACGGATCGGGGCTTGTGGCGATATTGCTTTCGGGCGCAAACGAGGATGGTACCAGCGGCCTCACAGCCGTAAAAAAGGCCGGCGGCACGGCCATCGTACAAAATCCCGACACCGCGCAAATGCCTTTCATGCCGCATTACGCGCTCACCCACCTGCCCATCGATCACGTCTTCGACACCATACAAATGGCCTCTTTCATCAACTCGCTGGCATAATTTTTAGCAGCGACCGTTGATTTCTACCATAAAAGCAGGATTCAGTCTTTCTTTTTAACCGGGTTAATGAGGAGATTTGTATACAGTTTAAAACAGTAAGATCATGGCAAAGCCCAATAAACTATACAGCGTTTTATTCAATAAATGCCCCCAATGCGGCGAGGGCGACTTTTTTATTACTAAAAGTGCCTATAACCTCCGTAATTTTGATAAAATGAACCGTCACTGCCCGAACTGTGGTGCCGACTTCGTGCCCGAGCCAGGCTTTTATCAGGGCGCATTGTATATCAGCTATGCACTTTACGTGGCGTTCATGGTGATTTACTTCCTGATATTCGTGAATTTATTCAGGGAATACCTCGATTACTTCCTCGCAAGCATCATCCCGATCCTCGTGATCCTGACGCCGCTCTTTTACCGCATGGCACGCCGGACCTGGCTTGCATTGTTTATCAAGCCGGTTTCTACCAAGGAGCACGCATAACGCATTTACAGTGCCGGGCTCTTCCGGAAATCTTCCGGCGTCATGCCGGTTTCTTTCCGGAAGAACTTGGTGAAATAGGAGTTGTCGTTGAAATTCAGCTTGTAAGCGATTTCAGAAACGGTCAGGTCGAGGTTGATCAGCAGCCTTTTGGCCTCCAAAACGATCCGGTTGCGGATCAGCTCGCCCGCCTGCATTCCCACATGCTCTTTACACAATGCATTCAGGTGGTTGGGCGTAACATTCAGCATTTCAGCATATTGTCCCGGAAGCCTCAGCCGGTCGTAGTTCTTATCGATCAGCCGGATGAAATTCCGTACTGTCGCATTCTTCCCTTTTTCAGCATTCTTTTTCCGGTCGACCGAATCGCTTTGTTCGATGATCAGGAAAATTTGAATTAGTAAAACCCGCACCATATCGTCGCGCCAGGCGGTTGCGCGGGCATTTTGGCTGAGTAACTCTTCAAACAATCCGCAAATCTGCCCGCGAATGCCTTCCGCGAGCATGAGCACATTGTTGCTGCTATCCTGATCGAGGAACGAAAACGAATCTAGGTACTCGGGTTGCAGGAGGAAGGATTTGAAAAACGAATCCGAAAAATTGACAACGTAACCTTCCATTTGATCATTGAAATCCCACGTATGCACCTGCCCCGGAATCATAAAATAAACCTGGTACGGGGAAGCCTGGAAATGGTGGAAATCAATGGTATGCCGGCCAGCGCCTTCGGTAAAAAGTACCAGGTGGTAAAAGCTGTGCCGGTGCGGAAAAACGAGGCTTTGGTGCTCGTGGACATAATCCGAAAACCGGGCGATCATAATGTGGTCCTCGCGGTATTCGGAGAGCGGGCCGATGTCGAGCCGTGGAAATGAACCGTGCATGGGATACTGAAATTGGGTCAGAGCCGGCAATTTAATGGATATTCGTGATTTGACACCTGTTCTGTATCTTGCGGATGTTTCCTAAAACATTCTTTTCCCATGTGGAAAGCCCTCGCATTGTTTTTCGCGCTGGTACTGCTCGTTGCCGCATCCCGGCAACAGGAAATCGGTGTGGAGCATTGCACCAAACTTTTCCTTACCGATGCCCTGGCCTTCGCCGGGAATGTAAGGGAAATGAGGGTTGCTATCGGACAAATCGATTCTACCGATGCCAATAGCATTGCGAACGCGAAGGAAAAGCTGAAAAACGCGCGCCTCGCTTACAAGCGCATCGCCTATTTCCTCGACTACTTCTTCTTCACTTCTTCCCGCATTTACAACCGGCCTCCCAAGACGGAGATCGAAGAACCGCACCTCGAATATGGGGAACCGATGGGCTTGCAATACCTCGAAGCGCTGCTTTTTGATAACCCCGGTGGCAACAAAGCCGAAATGCTCCGGCAATGCCGGTTTATGGAAACGGCCGCGGACGACCTGCCTGCATTACTTTACAATTTCAAGGCAACCGACGCACAAATACTGGAAAGCGTACGCCTTGAACTTGTCCGGGTGATGACACTCAGCATTTCCGGCTTCGACGCGCCTTCGCTGAAAAGCGGGCTCAAAGAAGCGCTTGCATCCCTGGAAGCGATCGATGAGGTCTTGAAACCTTACATGAAACATTCAAAAGACGATATTGTCTGGAAATGGCTTGTTTCGTGCGAAGTATACCTGGCAAAAAGCAACAATTTTGACACGTTCGACCGCCTCGATTTCCTGACGAGCTACGCGTTGCCGTTACAGGAGCGGATAGGCAATATGATCCGTGGAATGGGGCTTGAAATCAATGAGAAAGGAACTTTGAATTATAATGCCAAAAACATTTTCCGTCCCGATGCATTTGCAAAAACCGCATTCGGCGGCAGTGCGAATACCGATCCCGCATTGGCTGAGTTGGGTGAAAAACTTTTCTTCGAAACGCGCCTGTCTTCCAACGGTACCCGCAGCTGCGCTTCCTGCCATAATCCCGCATTGCATTTTACCGATGGGTTGCCCAAAAGCATCGGTATCCACCCCGGCCAGGCCGTGCGGCGTAATGCGCCTTCCTTAATCTATAGTGCATTCCAACACGCGCAGTTCTGGGACGGGCGCGCGAGGACGCTGGAAGAACAGATCCGCACCGTAATCCACGACAGCCTGGAAATGAATGGCAAACCAGCGGAAATGGTCCGGAAATTCGCGAAGGAACGGCCCTACCGGCGCCTGATCAAAAAAATAGACCCGAATCGGAAGACGTTAACCGACACGATTATTTATAAGGCCATTGCAGCCTACGTGCGCACATTACAGCCGTTTAGCTCGGATTTCGACCGGTATATTGCAGGCAACAAATCCGCATTAACCGATCGTCAGGTAATTGGCTTTAACCTTTTCATGGGCAAGGCGCAATGCGGTACCTGCCATTTTGCTCCGCTTTTCAACGGACTGATCCCGCCCACGTACACGCTCACGGAGTTTGAAATACTGGGTACAACGGCGTCTGACGACTTGGTTCACCCCAAAACAGACCCCGATCAGGGCCGGTTTGAAGCCCGCCCTACCCCCTATTTTCGCGGGGCATTCAAAACCCCGACCGTCCGGAATGCCGCCGTCACCGCGCCCTACATGCACAACGGCGCATTGGGAAGTCTGGAAAAAGTGATGGAGTTCTATGACAAAGGCGGGGGCGCCGGCCTGGGGCTCGATATTCCCGACCAGACACTGCCTTCCATACCGCTTAATCTTTCGGATGAGGAAAAGTCCGACATTATTGCCTTTTTACATTCGCTTACCGACCATTTATGAAAACATATCTACTCACCTTCCTGACATTCTTCTCCTTTATCGCAGCCCATGCGCAAGGAACGCTCCTGCGCGGGCCATACCTGCAAGTAGCCACGCCTACCAGCATTATCATCCGCTGGCGTACCGACCAGCCTTCCAATTCGATGGTAAAAGTGGGCAGCAGCTCGCAGTCGCTCGACAAGACTTTTACCGACAATGCTGCCACCACCGAACATGAAGTGAAGGTAACAGGCCTGCAAGCGGAGACGCGGTATTATTATTCGATCGGCTCCCAAACCGCCGTTTTACAGACAGGTGACCACAACTTTTTCCAGACTGCGGCCGTGGCAGGCAAGCCGGGAAAATACCGCTTCGGCCTGCTGGGCGACTGCGGCACGAATTCGGTGATCCAGGACGATGTACGGGCCCGACTGATGGAATACCTAGGCGGTAACTATATGAATGCCTGGCTATTGCTCGGCGACAATGCGTATTCTTTTGGCCGCGATGCCGAGTACCAGTCCAATTTTTTCAATCGTTACAAGGATAACCTGCTCAAACAATATCCGCTCTTCCCTTCGCCCGGCAACCACGATTACGACAACGACAATCCGGCGCGCCAGGACGACCACAAGATTCCGTATTACGATGTTTTCACCATGCCTACCCAGGGTGAGGCGGGTGGTGAGCCGTCCGGTACCGAATCATTCTATTCATTCGATTACGGCAATGTGCATTTCCTCTCGCTCGATTCTTATGGCCGCGAAGACAATGCAACACGGCTTTACGACACGCTCGGCAAGCAAGTACAATGGATCAAAAAAGACCTCGCGGCCAATCAAAACAAGGATTGGGTAGTGGCTTACTGGCATCACCCACCCTATTCAAAAGGTTCGCGCGAGTCGGACGGTGATCCTGAAATGGCCGCTATCCGCCAGAACTTCATCCGCATTCTCGAACGCATGGGCGTAGACCTCATCGTGTGCGGGCACAGCCACGTGTACGAGCGCTCGCGCCTCATGGGCGGGCATTACGGGAATAGTAGCACGTTCGACGCCTCTAAACACGTCGTCGACCTATCCTCGGCGCGGTACGACGGTTCCGATAATTCTTGCCCCTACATTAAAAACAGCCCGCAAAGCCGCGGTACGGTGTACGTCGTGGCCGGTTCCGGCGGGCAGCTAGGTAACCCCAAACCCGATTTCCCCCACAAAGCCATGTACCACTCCGACGCCGAACACGGCGGGAGCCTCATGCTGGAAGTGGAAGGCAACCGACTGGATTTGAAATGGATAGCCGCCGACGGCGTGATCCGCGACAAGTTCACAATGGAAAAAGGCGTGAATAAAGAAACGACGCACGAGATCGCCCGTAATCAGTCGGTGGAGCTGAAAGCGTCGTTTGTGGGTGACTATGTTTGGACTGACGGCTCAAAAAACCGCACACTCACAGTGCAGCCGGCACAGAGTACCGACTATACCGTGAAAGATGCGCAAAATTGCATTCAGGACGTTTTTCATGTGAAAGTGACCACACCCAAGCCTGATCCGGCCAAGTTGATAAGTCTCACAACCGAACGGGATAATAAAAATTCAGTGACCGTTAAATGGACTAGCGAAACGGAGGCAGAATTATCACATTATTCCGTCCAGCGTTCGGACGATGCCCGGAACTTCGCCGAAATAGGAAAAGTAACAGGAGGCCCCAACTCACAGCAACGAAAGGACTACGTATTTGTGGATACCCAGAGTCAAAGTTTGCCGGTTAACGACACCTATTACTACCGCCTGGCTATGAATGCCTTGGATGGACGGATTATTTATTCCCGTATCGTTGCCATTGTGCTACCGGACCCGGTGCTCGCCGCCGAACCCAATATATCCCTCGACATCGAGATCATCCCGAACCCGTCGTCAGCCAGCCAAATGCAAATCCGCACAACAGGGCAAACGACGCAGATGGCGGAACTGACGCTTACCGACGTTTCGGGGAGGACATTGGATAACCGGAAATTGACGATCAGCCAGACACCCGCCGCATTCCTGCCCAGCCAGCTCACAACCGGCATTTACTTTTTGAAAGTGAGCATTAATGGCAGGAGCGCGGTCAAAAAGCTGGCGATCCAGTAAGGCATTATTTCTTCACAAATCTGCAGGAATGTACCGAGCCGTCTGCATAAGCAACTTTGGCGACGTACATTCCGCCCGGCAAATGGCTCGTATCGATCGTCGCGGGCTCCGGTAACTGCATCGTATTCAACGATTTGATTATGACACGTTTACCGGCAGCATTGTACAAGGCGATCTCGCGGATTGTTCCGTTTGTCGGGCGAACGATCAGGCTCGCGGCCACGGGATTAGGATAGATTTCAAGTACCGGAAGATCATCGAACCGCACCGCCTGAATGCTGCTGAATGCGTAGCTCTTGTCCCGGTCGACCATTTTAAGACGATACAAATTGCTTCCTTTCAATGGATTAGCATGGGTAAAAGTATAGCTTTTTACCACGGTGCTTTCTCCCGCCGCCGCTTTTTTACCTACCACCACCCAGGACTTACCGTTGCTGTTACTGTGTTGTATTTCAAAATAATCGCTGTTCGTTTCCGCGCTCGTCGACCATTCGAGTAGCGCCGTTTGTCCTTCCTTTTTAGCCGTAAAGGCGATCAATGTGACCGGAAGCTGAGCGCAGGCGGCATCCACCGCCGCGCGGTCCAGGCAGTCGCCGAGGTTGTTTTCGATCAATACCAGCTCTACCGGTTTGTTTTTAAGTATATCACAAAATTTGACCGTAGCGCAGGTTTCGAGCAATATATTGTCGGCGATGGTAATCGTACCGCCGATGGTTTGGAGACTGCTCAATCCATCCAGGCTTGCAAGCTGCAAGTCCTCGGCTATCAGCAAGCCCCCGCCAATGCTTTGCAAACCGGCCAGGCCATCGAGATTGGCCAGACTATCATTATAGGTTATTGATAAAGAATCGGTTATGGATGCAAGATTATCCAAACCAGCCAGCGATTTGAGACTGAAATTTGCCTCTATGAAAACGCGGTCGACGGTTGTAAGGCCGCTTAGCCCCTGCAAATCAGCCAGGGAATCGTTTACGGCAACCACCAGGGTACCGAGCGGGCCCAATGCTTGCAGGTTGCTTAGCCCCGAGAGGCTTTTCAGTGAAAAATTGTATAGCAGCATCAAGTCGCCGTCGATAGCCGTCAGGGCAGACAACCCGTCCAGGTTTTGCAATGAAAAGTTGAAGGCGATTTGAACACCCGCTTCCCCAACTGACGTCAGCCCATCCAGCCCGTCCAGATTTTCCAGCGCAGGATTAAACGTGATTACCATTTCACTGCCGAAGGACGGGACGCTCTGTAAACCGTTGAGATTAGGAAGCAACAGGTTATTAAACAGGTATAACCCACCACCGACGGAAGAAAGGTTGCTCAATGCCGAAATATCCGTGAGGGTGTCGGTATCGGCGATTGTCAAATGGCCGCCTATCGAAATCAGCTGGTCCAGCCCGCTCAGGCTTTCTAGCAACGGATTAAAGTCCAGGAAGAGCTCGCCGCCGATGGTAGTAAGCTGGTTCAGTCCTTGCAGGTTCACGAGGCTGTCGCTGAAATCAATAAAAGTACTGCCACCTACCGACGCCAGCCCGTTCAATCCCATCAGGTCCTTGATCGACAAGTTGTTCGTAATTTCCAGATCACCACCGAGTTGCGTGATATTTTCCAGCCCGGCCAGCGATGCCAGATTTACATTGAACCCGATGCGGAGCGACCCGTCGACGGCAACAATGCCAAGGTCGTCGATCGTTGTCAATGAATCCGTCGTGCCGAGGACAAACGAACCGCCTACCGCACCGATGTTACCGATCCCCGCGACGCTTTTAAGCGCCAGGTTTCCGTCGATGATCAGGTCACCGGGCACAATGTTCAAGCCTTCAAGCCCGGCTACGCTTTCCAGCGCCTCGTTGTCATATATTGCCACCACCGAGCCCACCGAAGAAACCGTGAGACTGCTGATCGATTTCAGCGAATCGCTTTGTGCGATCACGAGCGAATCGCCTACCGACACGATATTGCCTGCTCCCGCAATGTTTTTCAGCACTGCATTGGCATCGATCACCAGGCTGCCGGGCAACGTGGTAAGGCCGTCGAGGCCGGAAAGGTCTTCCAGTAACGGGTTACCATATATTCTCACCGAAGCTCCGACCGAAACGATATCCCCCAGACCGGCGAGGGTGGTCAGCGAATCATTGTTCCGCACTATAATGCTCCCTCCTACCGCGGATAGCGTACTCAGGGAGCTAAGATTCTTAATATCAACACCTTCTATGATCAGGTCACCTGGTAAATTAACGCAGCCGGGGTTGTTAGTAACAAAATCGTCCAGCGTGGCCTGGTCGTTAATGATGAGATCGGTTGGACATTGTGCCAATGCGGCAAACGGCAGCAGTGCTACCAGCAGAAGGTAGAATTTTTTCACAAAAGGAAGGGTTTGTGTTTACTAAAAGATTTTCAGGCGATTATAGCTAAAAACCTTTGAAACTCAAACCCTTCGGAGTAGTATTAGTTTTAAATCTTAAGCATCGGAACTAAGCCGCCTGCACATTTGCTCCGGGCTTTTTAAGGATCAATGCGGAAATGAGCGTTACCACCAGCCCTACCGGTAGTATCTCGGCATAGGTCCACAGGATAACCATAATAGGGCTTTGGTACATTTCCTTGTACCCAGCGAGCTCGGTCACCTTCGCTTCGAGCTCGGCCGCCGTAGGTCCTTCCGCCTGGAACTGTTTGAGCAAATGCGCGGTGTATTTGTCCATGAAATCGGGGATAAAAAGGTAATAGTCGATCAGCCACACGATCACATACACCGTCGACGCGACCAGCGTAATGTAGAGCCCTATTTTGAATGCTTTGCCAAACGAAACCGCGCCTCCGCTGTACTTGTCGCGGTAGTTTTTAATCCCTACAAAAACCATGGAAAAAGACAGCAGCATGGCCGCGTAACCAAGCAGCATATTGCCTTCGAACTCCTGTTTCTGGTAGCAAACCGCCATGGAAGCCACCATGAAAGTCGACACGAGCGCCCCTGAAATAATGCCGCAGATAACGATAATCCTGTTCATATCATTTTGATTTAAATATCCGGTAATGCTGCGAATTTGAAGCGTAATGGCCGTTTTCGAGTCATACTTTCGGGTGATTTTGTCTCAGGAGGTTGAATTTGTCGTCTGTTCTTGGTCAGGTGTGGTCAGGAATGGTTAAGAATTGTCATGTGGTCTCACGCAATAAGCCTGAGCCGCCGCGCACGCTCGACCGCCTGCGTACGGTTACGGACTTCGAGTTTTTCAAAAATCCGTGACGAATGCGTCTTCACCGTATTCAGCGATACGAACAGGCGCTCGGCGATCTCCTGGTTGCTCAGCCCTTCGGCCACCAGCTGCAACACTTCCAGCTCGCGCTGACTGATACCCAGCCGCAGCCGCTCCGGCTCGTTGACGGTGAACTCATCCCCCGCCGTCACATACACCTCCCGCTCCACGATGCGCGTCTCCACTTTGGGCGTAGTGAGCTTGTGCGCCAGCCAGATGCCGAGGCCGGTAAACAGCAGCGCTATCGCGCCTACGTAAATTTCAATGATATGATCGAGGATCAGGAACCGCAATTCGAACCACCTGAGCACAAAAAGCAACAAGGCAAGCGATACCCCGTAGAGCAACTCCTGCCTGTGTTTGTGGTAAAAATCGCTGATCGTTTTGGAAACCATTTGTAACCAGACTGTTGGTTTCCCAAAAATAAAGATTTTCGGCCAGCGACACAGCCTGCCACGGCGTTTTCCCTGAATGCTACTTGCTATGCCTCATAATGACGTCCTTCACGCCGTCGCAAAGGTTCTTGACCCGGTGGTAAGAATCGCGGCTGTTCTCGTCCTTGTCGATATAAACCATCAGCTCACCCGGTGACGACTCGACGGTCAGTTTAGTATGGTCGGACAAAACGGTAATGATTTTCGATTCCCGCTCGGGATCGATGCGTATCGGCGAAATGTGGTCATTGAGGAATTCCGCCACTTCCGGCGACAGGTCGTCATTGAAATGCGCCCTGAACCGGTAATGATCGTCATCGTCCTTCACGGCAATATTCACGTCACCACGGTTGCAGGCAACAAACATTGCCAGCATTGCAAATTGAGAGATAAGTAATGATTTCATTTTCATAGCTAAAATTGTTTTACAAGGTACTATGCAATATACAGTACTGATTTGAAAACTACAATAGCTATTTGATGAGTGGCAAAGCCTTGTACGCATGCGCGAATGAACGCCCACCACGCATTACGCGACTTTTTTCAACGCAATCGTAAAAGTACTCCCCGCCCCTAGCTCGCTTTCGACGGTGAGTGTGCCTTCCTGGGCCTCCATGAATTCGCGGCTGATGGCCAGGCCGAGGCCGGTGCCTTCTTTGGTGGAGCCCGGCACGCGGAAGTAGCGGTCGAAGATCTTGTCTTTGTACTCCTGGGAAATACCCTGGCCATTGTCGGCAACGGCGATGCGCACGGTGTCGGCATATTCTTCGAGTACAATGCGGATGCTGGAATGGTCGTACGAATAGCGGATCGCGTTGGAAACCAGGTTGGTAAGCACCCAGGCGGTCTTCTCCGAGTCGGCCAGCACATTGGATTTGATACCGTTATCTTCTATTTGCAGGCTGATATCGCGGCTTTCGGCCTGGGTCTCATTGGCCGCAATGGCATATTGCACGATCTCGCGCGGTGAGGTACCGGCGATGTTGAGCTGGATTTTACCGCTTTCCACCTGGGTAATGTTCAGCAGTTCGCCGGTGATCTTCAAAAGGCGGTCGGCGTCTTCGCGGATGCTGTCGAGCAGGCTGCGTTGTTCGTCGTTGGTATTGCCTACCCGTTCGTTGCGAAGGAGATCGAGGGTTATTTTAATGGAAGAAATAGGCGTTTTGAGCTCGTGGGAGACGTTGGCTATGAAATTGGTTTTGGCAAAATCCAGCTCTTTGTAAGGCGTCACATTCCGCAGGATAATCACATGGCCGATCGAGCGGGGCTGCTGCTCGCCGGTGGGCACGATGGAAATATCAACGTATTCCTTTTCAAAATAGCTCTCCTTGTCGTCAGCGTAAATTTTCATGGCAGTACTCTGCCCGTTTGCTTTGGCCTTCGGGTCGGCAATGTCCTTTACCAGCGAACGGACGAGGTCATTGTGCAATGCCACCTCCGCCGCGTCGCGACCGACGAGTTCGGTAGCCTGCAAACCGGTAACTCTTCTGGCTACTTCGTTGGCGAATATCACTTTCCGGTTTTCATCCAGGCCAATTACCGGGTCATGCATATTGTCGATCAGCGTTTCTACCCGCTTTTTTTCGATCATCAGCTTCGCCAGGTTGCTGCTGTTGTATTCTTCCAGCTTCTCGGCCATCGTGTTGAACGACTGTGCCAGCTGCCCGTACTCGTCGCGGCTGCCGAAATGTACGCGTTCGGTGTAGTTCTCATTGGCTATCTGGCGGATACTTTCGGTGAGCTCGCGGATAGGGTTGGCGATGTTGCCCGGCAGGTTTACGAACAGTGTGAATGCGATAATGAAGCATAATGTGCCCGTAATACCGATCCAAACCATCGAACTCTTGGCCGTCTGGCTCGCGATGTGGCTTTTACGGTTGATCGCGTCAAGGTTAATGCTCATAATTTCGAGCGCATCGTTCCGGATCAGCGCCGCTGTTTCCCGGTCGCGGACATTCGTTTTCAGCTTTTCAAAATGCCCCGCCAGCTGTGCCGTGAGCTCCTTTTCCCCGATTTCGGTAATGTTCTTCTGCTGTGCTTCGAGGTTCTTTTTGAACACGTCCAATGCACCGGCATGCACTTCCAGCTCGTCGAGCGCGCGGAGCATTTGCCGGGTATATTCGAGGGAATTATGGTTGGCAATGAGGATATTGCGCGAATCGGCCGACAGCAGGCTTACCTGCCTGATTCCCACCACGGCCAGCACCGTGATCATGGCGAAAAGCAGGCCTATACCGAGCCTCAGTTTGGTTTTGATCTTCATTTCAGGAAAGTATTACGAGGTCAATGTCGGAAGAAGACATTTTATTTAAAAGCCCGTTGAACACATTCGTGGCCAAAATGACTTTGAAGAGGTTCAAATGCGGCTTCCCGATGCATATCGTGGTGATCTTGTTCTTTTCGGCCACCTCCACGATCGTTTTGGCGATGCTGCCGCTCTCCATTTTGATCACGTTCCCGCCCAGCTCGGTCGCCAGCTTGAAATTGTTGATCAAATGCCGCTGTTTGGCCAGCCCAATGCGGCTCGCCGACTCGCCGGGCGTCTGCACATACAGCAAAAACCAGCTGCTATGATAGTAGTTGGCCAGCCGCGCGGTTTTGCGGATCACATTGCGGGCCGTCTTTTCATTACTACTAATGCATGCCAGAAAACGCTCGTGTTTGAGCGCCATACCCGGCTGTATTTCGCTTTCGACCTTCCGTTCCACCTGGGAAGCCACTTCTTTCAGGGCCAGTTCGCGGAGTTGGAGAATGTGCTGTGGCTTGAAAAAGTTCTGTAATGCGGCCTGGATCTTTTCTTCCCGGTAAATTTTGCCTTCTTTCAAACGGGTAATGAGCTCGTCGGCGGTAAGGTCGATGTTCACCACTTCGTCGGCCAGGCCCAGCACTTTGTCGGGAATGCGCTCGGCCACTTCCACGCCCGTAATCTCGCGCACTTCCTGATTCAGGCTTTCGATATGTTGGATATTCACCGCCGAAATCACGTTGATCCCCGCTTCGAGAATATCCAGCACATCCTGCCAGCGTTTGGCATTTTTACTGCCTTCGATATTAGAATGCGCCAGCTCGTCCACGATCACCACTTCCGGCCGGAGGGTAATCACCGCCTGCACATCGAACTCTTCCAGCTCTTTCCCTTTGTAAAACAACTTGCGCCGCGGGATAACCGGCAGCCCTTCGAGCAATTCGTGCGTTTCCTTCCGGTTATGCGTTTCGATATACCCGATCTTCACGTCGATGCCTGTACGCAGGAGCGCGTGGGCTTCCTGCAACATCCGGTAGGTCTTGCCCACCCCGGCGCTCATACCGATGTATATCTTGAATTTGCCTCTCCTCGACTTTTTGATCAGTTCGAGAAAATGTTCGGCGCTGGTTTCCATGGAGTTGAGGGTTTATAGTTTAGGGTTTATGAGTTTAAAGTTCAGGATTTAGAGCGGTACGCCGCTGCGGCCCAGGGTTTGGGTTGAAGGTTAAGGGTTCGGGATGGTCCGCTGCTGCGGTTCTTGGAGTTTAACGTTGAGTAATAAATGCTAGCAGCCGCTGTCGTTGAGCTGTTTCAAATGAATTTTGTATAAAACATCAGGAACAATGTCCGCAGGCAGTGGCGATGGAATGTTTCTTGATCTGGTCCAGACATTGGCATACACAAATACATTCTCGATCAGCAGCTTCACCATCGCGTCGCCTTCCCGGTAGACTTTTTCCGCAAGGCCGAAACAGCATCTCGCCGCGCGGAAGTGCCTGTGTTCCATCGTGTTTTTCGTGCAAGCCGACAGGTAATGGATTGATGAATGGATAGAATTGAAAGTATGCGCTGATACCGCCGCGCAATCCGCTCCGGCCAAGACAGGAAGTTCATTTCTAAGCAGGTTGATGATTTGTAACTGGGTAAACATGGCTGTACAGGGTTAAAACCGGCAGGATTGGCTACCTGCCCGGCTTGTGTCTAGTTCAAAGCGAAGGTCAGGGCGGTAGTCAAATAGGTTTTGTTTTTGGACAAATCGGCGCCCTTGTCATTGAAAATTGCATCACGGCTGCTAAGGTTACGCGCCTCGATCCGCCACATTACCTGCGGGGTGATCTGATAGTCGAAGTTCAGCGACGTTCCGAAAGTCTGAAAACCGTTATCCGTACCTGTGGCGATGATTACGCCATTTTTATCGTGATAATACTCCCCTCTCGCTGCGATATTGATTTTCGGGGAAGGCGAAAAGCGCAGGATCGTGACCGGCACATACACCGTGTTGTAAGCGCTGCTACCCTTCGCTTTCTGCTCACTGCCAATGTCGAAGCCGGCCGTGAGACCCCATTTATCCGAGAATTGGAATACCCCGTAAATGTTGTGGTAGTACCGCATTTGCCGTGTGCTGTCCGGCTTGTCGCTGCCGATGAATGTGCTGTAATTCAATGTTACCGCGGCGTTTGGCTTGTAAGTAACCTGCGTCCCGAATGCGGGCGTCGTGTTACCATCTACCCGCTGAATACGCTGCCAGCCATTGAGGTAGGTCGCCGCGAGGTACCATTTTGCGTTTTCAGTGGTGTATCCCAGTTTTAAACCGGTTTCAAAATAGGGCGTATTTTCTGCCACCAGGCTGCGCGTCAATGCCCAGTTATCCTTCCCGATCGCGCTCTCGAAACCGATATGGGAAGGCATAATGCCCGCATCGAGCCAGAGGTTATGGTTTTTGGAAATCTTTATCCCGGCATTTGCTTCGAACACGTTTTTCAGTACGCCGGGCTCGGCGGCGTAGTTTGCATTCATATAAGTACCGGCTGCCAATGCAAGGTTCGCACGCACGCGGTCGCCTGAGTAGCTGCCTTTGAGGAATGCCAGGTTCAGGTTCACCTCACCGGTCCGGTTGTGGTTGTAAATGAAACCGGGCATCGTGTGGTTGTCACTTTTGTGGAATTCCTGCAAATAGTACGACTCCACGTAAGCGCTTACCGCGAAAGGCGACGTATTACCGTCAGCCGGCGCGACAGCAGTTTGCGTTGAATCCTGGGCATTGGAGTGAGAAACGGAGGCAATGGCAAGCGCACTTAAAATCAAAGTTTTCATAAAAAAGGTAATCTGTTCAATCATAGCCGCGCGGTAAGAAGAAACCCCGCCCGTTGCGACGGCACTGGAAACGGGCGGCGCTTTTGAGGTTATTTCAATTGATCGAGCGCCAGGTTCAGTTTCAGCACATTGATCTTCGCCGGACCGAACAACCCTAGCAATGGCTTGCTAATATGCTCTTTCACAATCTGCTGCAATTTTTGAACAGGCACATTACGAACCTTCGCGATACGATCGACCTGCACTAATGCTGCTTTTTCGGAAATATCGGGATCGAGGCCGCTGCCGCTCGCTGTCACGAGCTCTACGGGAATGTCGGCCTTTTGTACACCCAGGTTATGCACCAGAAAAGTATCGATCCGCGCTTGCACCACGCCCAGGTACTCCTCGTTGGAAGGTCCTTTGTTGCTACCACCGCTACCCGCCGCATTGTAACCCACCGCCGACGGCCGCGAGTTGAAGTACTTGTCATCCGTAAACGACTGCCCGATATTGGCATAATACCGTTTACCATTTTGCTCGATAACCTCGCCTTTGCCATGGTTAGGAAAGAGCTGAGCCGCGCCCAGAACCGCCAGCGTATACACGCCCGAGAAGAATATCAGCGTCACGATCGTCAACCGGATCGCTGGGAGAATGTGTTGTTTCATGGTATTTATATTTTTATTTTTGAGAAAAAAGAAATGGTATGGATGCTGTCCTAAGAATTCAATCTTCGGAATTCACAGATGAATTGATCGAGAAAATCAAGGCGCTGATTCGTGGGAAAGAAAACTCTGAAATCACGATTAGCATTAATGACCATTCATCCAAAGGCATCCTTCGCGAGGAAACCCGTGAAGAATATTTTGCCCGGTTAGAGAAAGCCATGGACGATCTCGAAAAAGGCAACGTGGTGACTTTTAGCGGAGATTCTTTTGAACTTTTCAGCAAACACCTGACGAAAGAGGAATGAAAAATACGGTGTTCGATCCCACTGCGTTCGAAGACCTTGCCCGATGGGCCAAAATTGAACCCAAATTGGTAAGAAAGGTTTTCGAACTTATTGCCGATATTCACAAGCATCCATTCGACGGGCTCGGAAAACCCGAAGGATTGAAACACCAGTTCAAAGGATATTGGAGCCGCAGGATAACTGATGAACACCGTTTGATATACAAAGTCCTTGCTTCCGGCGAAATTTTCGTGCTGAGCGTTCATGGCCACTACGAACAATAAGCTACTCAAAACCAAACGCTAACCAGCAAATCAATCGCCTTGATCCCTACAAAAGGCACCAGTACCCCACCCAATCCGTAAATCAGCAAGTTCCGTCTCAACAATGCGCTGGCGCCGATAGGCTTGTATGCGACGCCTTTCAATGCCAGCGGAATAAGCAGCGGGATGATGACGGCGTTGAAGATGATCGCCGAAAGAATTGCGCTTTCCGGCGTGTGGAGGCGCATGATGTTGAGGCCTTGCAGGGCCGGGATGGATGCGATGAACAACGCAGGCACGATGGCGAAGTATTTGGCGACGTCGTTGGCGATACTGAATGTCGTGAGCGTGCCGCGGGTCATAAGCAATTGCTTGCCGATTTCGACGATTTCGATCAGTTTGGTCGGGTCGTTGTCCAGGTCTACCATGTTACCGGCTTCCTTGGCGGCTTGTGTACCGGAGTTCATGGCCACGCCCACGTCTGCCTGTGCGAGGGCCGGTGCATCGTTGGTACCGTCGCCCATCATGGCTACTAGTTTGCCTTTTTGCTGCTCGGCTTTGATATAATTCATTTTATCTTCCGGCTTGGCTTCGGCGATGTAGTCGTCCACACCCGCCTTTTCGGCGATAAACTTGGCTGTCAGCGGGTTGTCGCCGGTTACCATCACGGTTTTGACACCCATTTTCCGCAGCCTTTCGAAACGTTCCTGAATGCCGGGTTTGATAATATCCTGCAACTCGATCACACCGATCACCACCTCATTTTCAGCTACTACCAGCGGTGTTCCGCCATTGCTGGAAATGTCCCTCACCTTCTCCGCGATGTCCATCGGGAATGCGTTGCCCGCTTTTTCGCTCAGCTTGCGGATCGCGTCGGACGCGCCCTTGCGGATGCGGGTATCGAGGAAGTTTACACCTGAGCTTCTCGTTTCGGCGGTGAACTCGATAAAGGTCGGGTTTTCGACGCGGAGCTGGTCGGAGTGCAGGTCGGCGAGCTCGATAATAGACTTACCCTCAGGCGTTTCGTCGGCGATGGAGCTCAATGCGGCTGCTTTGATGAAATAGCTTTTATCGACGCCCCTGGTTGGCCAGAAATTGGTCGCCTTGCGGTTACCGATCGTGATGGTACCAGTTTTATCGAGCAGCAATGTGTCGATATCCCCCGCCGTTTCCACGGCCTTACCACTTTTGGTAATCACATTCGCACGCAATGCGCGGTCCATACCGGCGATACCGATGGCTGAAAGCAGCCCGCCAATGGTAGTCGGGATGAGGCAGACGAACAGGGAAATGAATGCGGCAATGGTAATGGGCGTGTTCGCAAAATCACCAAATGGCTTCAACGTGATACACACGATGATGAAGACGAGCGTAAAACCGGCCAGCAGGATCGTCAATGCGATTTCGTTAGGCGTTTTCTGGCGGCTGGCACCTTCCACGAGTGCGATCATTTTATCGAGAAAACTTTCGCCCGGTTCGGTGGTGACTTTCACCTTAATCCGATCGGAAAGGACTTTGGTACCGCCTGTGACGCTGCTTTTATCGCCACCCGCCTCGCGGATCACGGGAGCGGATTCGCCGGTAATGGCACTTTCATCGATGGTAGCAAGTCCTTCGATGATCTCGCCATCGGTAGGGATTATGTCGCCGGTTTCGCAGAGGAAGATATGGCCTTTTCGCAGCTGCGACGACGGCACGATTTTCACTTCATTCACATACATTTCGCCCACGGCCTGGATCCACTTCGCAGGCGTTTCTTCGCGGGTTTTACGCAAGCTGTTGGCCTGCGCTTTGCCGCGCGCCTCGGCAATGGCTTCGGCGAAGTTGGCAAACAAGAGCGTAAGCAAAAGAATCAGGAAAATCACCAGGTTGTAAACCATACTGCCCTGCGATTTTTCCCCTGCTATTACCCAGATATTCACGATCAGCATCACAAACGTACCGATCCAGACGGTGAACATCACAGGGTTACGGAACATGATCCGGGGATTGAGCTTCACAAAGGATTGTGCCAGCGCCTCCCGTACGAGGTCTCCCTGAAAGAGGGATGTATTTTGAGCTTTCATTTCTGATAATCAGTTAATTATTGCATTGAAAAGTATTCGGCAATCGGCCCGAGGGTCAATGCGGGGAAGAAGGATAATGCGGTGATGATCACGATCACTGCGAACACCATGATACCGAATGTACCGGTGTCGGTTTGGAGGGTTCCGGCGCTTTCCGGAACGTGCTTTTTGGATGCAAGAATGCCTGCAATGGCCACCGGACCGATGATCGGGATAAACCGTGAAAGGATGAGCACGATACCGCAGCTGATGTTCCACCACGGCGTATTGTCGCCGAGCCCCTCGAAACCGCTACCATTATTGGCTGCCGAGGAGGTGTATTCGTACAGCATTTCGCTGAAACCGTGGAAACCAGGGTTGTTCAATGTGCCTGCGGTAAGTTCGGGCATCGATACGCCCAATGCGGTGGCGGCCAGAATCAGCAGCGGGTGCAGCAAAGCGACGATCATGGCGATTTTCATCTCCCGCGCTTCGATTTTTTTACCCATAAATTCCGGCGTACGACCCACCATTAACCCGCTGATAAACACGGCGAGAATGATGAAAATGTAAAAGTTGAGAATCCCCGCGCCCGCACCGCCATAGAATGCGTTGGTCATCATGGAAAGCATTTGGGTCAGTCCGGAGACGGGCATGAAGCTGTCGTGCATGGAGTTGATCGAGCCGGTGGAGATAACGGTGGTGGCTATACTCCAAAAGGCAGAAGCCGTCGTACCGAACCTCGTCTCCTTGCCTTCCATTGCGCCGGACGACATATCGACACCCATTTGCGCGATTTTCGGGTTGCCGTGCAGCTCGGTGATAATCGTAGGGACGGTCAGCAGCAAAAAGCCGAGCGTCATCACACCGAAGATCATCCACGACAGCCTTCTTCTTTTGACATAATAACCCAATGCAAAGATCATGGCGATCGGAATGATCATCTGGCCGAACATTTCGGTCATGTTGGTCGCATAGGTGGGGTTTTCCAATGGGTGGGCCGAGTTGGCGCCGAAGAAACCACCGCCGTTGGTACCCACGTGCTTGATAGGTACGAATGCCGCTACCGGGCCAGTCGAAATCTGCACCGTATCGCCCTGCATGGTGTACATCGTGTCCTTACCGTTGAATGTCATCGGTGTACCGTTGGCTAGCAGGATCAGCGCAATCGCAAACGAAACGGGCAGCAGGATGCGGGTGCAGGATTTTACGAACAGATCGTAAAAGTTGCCCAGCTTATCGGTAGTACGCTCTTTAATGGCGATAATCACGACAGCGGCGGCGGCCATACCGGTACCCGCGGTGACGAATTGCAGGAACATCAGAAACAGCTGCCCGAGGTAGCTCATCCCGCTTTCGCCGGAGTAATGTTGCAAGTTACAGTTGACGACGAAAGAAATGGTAGTATTAAATGCCAGATCAGGCGATTGCGACGGGTTGCCATCGGGGTTAAGCGGGAGCCAGCCCTGGTTCATCAATACGAACATGCCGAGGAAAAACCAGACCATATTGATCGTCAGCAATGCAAACAAATGCTGCTTCCAGTTCATTTCGACACTCGGGCGGATGCCGCTCAAACGGTAAAACCCTTTTTCCAAAGGGCCAAAAACAGGGTCGAGGAGCGTTTTTTCTCCTCCATATCCTTTCGCAATGTACTTGCCGAACGGTACCGCCAATGCGACCGTGGCGACGAACAATGCGACTATGCCAAATAATTCAGTGTTCATTGGATTGGGTGTTTTAGAATTTTTCAGGCTTCACGAGCACATAGCACATGTACATGAAGACCAGGATCGAGACGATGAATAGCGCAAGCATGATTTCAGATCTTTTCGAAATAGTGAACGGTTTTGTAGAAGAGCGCGAAGCTTAATGCGCCGGCTGCCAGAAGAAGGAATGTTGTCATTGTTTTCAAATTTTTATTATAAACTCAATCTAGCATATAGCAACTCTTGTTCCGTCGACTTAAGTCGACGGCAAGGGGTTGCTATTCAGATAGATGCATTGCTTTTTGTTTTTTGGACATAAAAAAAGCTTATCATTTTGATAAGCTTTTTTATCGGAATGGAAGTGTTGGTACGAGGTGTGGATTATGCCCGGTGCAATGCGTGTGATGCAGCGGGATGCCCTTTATAATTTGTACTCTTCGATTTTGCGGTAGAGGGTCGCGATGCCGATTTCCAATAAGCGTGCGGCTTCGGCTTTGTTGCCGTTCGTGTAGTTGAGGACTTTTTGCAAATGCAGCTTTTCCGAACTGGCCAGGCTGAATGCCGACAAGTTCTTGCCGCCTTCCTGCCTTGGATGCTGCATTTCGAAGGGCAGGCTTTCGATGTTCAGCGCGGGGCCGTCGGTGAGGATTACACTGCGCTCGATCACGTTTTTGAGCTCGCGGATGTTGCCGTTCCAGGGATTTTTTTCCAATGCATTGATAAAATCGGGCGATAGCGCGGTAATCTTTTTGTTGGTTTTCAATGCAAACTGTGTCGCGAAACTGCTCGCTAGCGCGCCTATGTCCGCCGTGCGCTCGCGTAATGCGGGTAGCGTGATCTGGAAAACCGAAAGCCGGTAAAACAGGTCGCTCCGGAATTCTCCGGTGGCTATTTGTTTGGGTAAATCCCGGTGCGTAGCGGCGATTACGCGCACATTTACTTTGGTAGGGTGCGTTTCCCCTATTTTGATAAATTCCCCCGATTCGAGCACGCGCAGCAGCTTGGCCTGCAACTCGGGCGCGAGCTCGCCTATTTCGTCGAGGAAAATGGTACCATTGTTCGCTTCTTCGAAAAGGCCCTTTTTATCGCGCACGGCGCCTGTGAATGCCCCCGCCTTGTGCCCGAACATTTCGCTTTCGAGCAAATCTTTTCCAAATGCGGAGCAATTGATGGCCACAAACGACTTCTTGGCCCTGTTACTCGCCTGGTGAATGGATTGCGCAAATACCTCCTTACCCGTACCGGTTTCGCCTAGCAGCAGCACGGTCGTGTCCGTAGGCGCCACGCGTCGCGCGAGATCGATGCAGGCCAGCAGGTTTTTAGATTTACCAATAATCGCGTCAAACGACCGCTTTTCGCCCAGCTGCTTTTCCAGGCTTACCACCCGGCGGTTCAGCTCGGTCTTATCGATAGCCTTGTACAAAAGCGGAATGATCTTATTGTTATCATCCCCCTTGGTAATGTAGTCAAACGCGCCGTTTTTGATCGCCTGAACCCCGTCGGGAATGTTACCGTAGGCGGTCAGCAGGATCACTTCCAGCATTGGATACTTCTCCTTCAATGCCTTCGAAAACTCCACGCCATTGCCGTCAGGCAGCTTCACATCGCAAAGCACCACATCGATTTCCGATTGGTCCAGCTTTTTCCAGGCCGTCTTAATATCACCAGCTTCGACCACTTCAAAGCCTTCCAGTTTGATCACGCGGGCCATCAGGCCACGCAGCTTTTCCTCGTCGTCGACGATTAGTATCGTTGTCATATGTTGGTAACGGCCCCGGGTTGAAACCCGGGGTTAAAATAAAGTTTGTGATGCAAAATACCTGCCCAAAGCCACCATACCCGACCATCGATTTGCCCCGGACTTAAGTCTGGGGACCATAGAAAAAGTTAGAGATAATGATTGGGATGCAGGCAGTAGGACCAATAATCATAAATCACCCGGATCCTCGCTTTGAGATCCTCGAAGCTATTTTCCTTTTTAAAAAATCCCTGTATCGTCGAATCGTACGCGGTTTCGATTACCAGCGGGTTATCGGCGGTACTCAGAAACACGAACGGGATCGATTTCCTCCTTAGGTACTCGTTCTTGTCGATGCGCTCGCGGAGTTCCAGGCCGTTCATCACGGGCATGTTGATGTCGCAGATGATCAGGAACGGCTGGTCGCGTGTGGTTTCCAGGTACAGCAGGGCTTCCACACCGTTGTTGAAAAACAAAAGCTCATTGGTTATGTCAAGCTCCTCAACTACGCTTTTGATTAAAAACTGATCGTCGGCGTCGTCTTCGATCGAAATAATGGGTCCTCTGATTGACATTGCCCCCGGGGATTAATGACTGGATTCTGGTTACAAATAACGCAATAAATGATTCCAATACCAATCGGCTCCCGATTGCGTCAAAATCCGTTTCGCGTAGTTTTCCATCCGTCCCGCGTAGGCGCCGGCAACAAACCTGCCGTTAGTTTTGCCTCAGAATCCAAATCAGCCATGAAAACAATTCAAACCATGAAAAAACAATTTCTAACACTGTTAACACTTGCCGCACTATCCACAAACTGCACCGACCACGGCGACCCGGTGACCACCACCAACTACCACCTCGACGAAACCTCCGTGGCCGAATGGAAGGGTTTCCTCCAAACAGGCTACTTTAACGAAGGTTCGATCGAGGTGGAAAGTAACAGTTTCGTGATCGAGAGCGGGAAAGTGAAAAGCGGGACCTTCACGCTTCCGCTCGCATCGATCGTCAATTTCAACCTGCCTACCGACGAGTTGAAACACCAGCTCATACACCACTTGCAAAGCGCCGATTTCTTCAATATGGCGCTTCATCCGATCGTCACCTTTGAAATCATGAGCGTAGCCCCCTACTCGGGAACCGGCGCAGGGGTGATTTCAGGGGCCAATTATGAAGTGACAGGACATTTAACACTGTTAGGTAAAAGTAATCCGGTCACATTTCCGGCGCGGATCGACATCAACGGTGATTCATTCAAATTGGAGGCCGTCACCACATTCGACCGCACGTTGTGGGGCATGAATTACGCCACAGAACCCGGCCTGCCGGACGACGCGTCCATCAAGCCGGGTATCGAGGTGCATTTGAAGCTCTCGGGCAACAAAATTTAGTGAAGGGTTCATAGGTGGAAATAGGTTGAATGTTCAGGAAATGTCATTCCTGCATTCAACCTTTCCTTTTTTAGAGGAACATCCCGCCCGAAACTTCGATACGCTGACCGGTAATCCAGCGCGCATCATCCGAACACAGGAACGCTACCACACCGCCGATGTCGTTCGGCTCGCCCACGCGGCCCAGTGCGGTGACGCTGCTGATGAAGTCGGTCAGGCCGGGATGGTTATCGAACGAGTCGCTGTTGAAGTCGGTGTAGATCGCGCCGGGCGCCAATGCATTCACGGTGATGCCCCGGCCGCCGAGTTCTTTGGCCATGTAGCGCGTGAGCGTGTCGATCGCGCCTTTCATGGATGCGTAAGCTGCGTAGCCGGGTGACGAGAAGCGTGCGAGGCCCGTGGAGAGATTCACAATGCGTCCGCCGTCCGCGAGCAGCGGCAATGCTTTTTGAGAGAGGAAATAAACGCCTTTGAAATGCACATTCAGGAGGTCGTCGAAATCCTGCTCGGGGGTTTCCGCAAATGCCGAATGCCGGCTGATACCTGCATTATTCACTAGAAAATCGAAAGAAGTGCGGTTCCATTTGTCTTTCAGAATAGCCGAAAGTTGAGCAAAGAAACCGTCGAAGGCCTTCATATTTGCAGTATCCAACTGGATCGCGACTGACTTTTGCCCCAGGGCTTCGATCGCGGCAACCACCTCATTCGCTTCCTGTTCTTTGCTCCGGTACACGACAATCACGTCGTTTCCTTTTTCTGCCAGGCGCATCGCCATATTTTTTCCCAAACCACGGCTGCCGCCGGTAATCAATGCTATTTTACTTACTGATTCCATCTTTTTTGTTGTTTAAAATTGATGGAACAAAGGTACCGGGCGCTAGCTGGCAGGATTTGCGGGTTTCAAATCAAAACTTACGAAATTCAAATCTAAGCCCTGAATGCCCGCGGACTGAGCGCCGTATGCTTCTTGAAGAGGTTATTGAAATGTGAAGCTTCCTCGAAACCGAGGCTGTAAGCGATCTCGGACACATTCCAGTCGGTATGCTTCAAAAGGATCTTGGATTCCTTGACAATGCGCTCGGTAATGAGCTCGGTGGTGGTCTTTCCCGTAATTTCTTTCAAAACCTTGTTCAGGTAATTGACGTGGATCGAAAGCTGGTCGGCATAATCCTTCGCCGAGCGCAGATTCAGCTTCTGGTGCGGCGGCTCGACGGGAAACTGCCGTTCGAGCAGCTCGATAAACAATGCAGAAACCCGTTTGTAAGCATTGGTTTCAGTAAAAAGCGAGGTCGCCGGCTGCAACTTCTGTCCGAAATGAATAAGCTCGATCACATAATTCCGCAGCAGATCATACTTATAAGCATAATCCGACTCGATTTCCCGGAACATCTTTCTGAAAATGTATTTGATATCCTCGATCTGCTCGTCCGTCAGGAAGAAGATCGGGTTACCGCCCGGCTTAAAAACCGGCAATTCGCGTAACCGCACGCCGCTGTTGTCCTGCGTAAGGAAATCTTCGGAGAAAATGCAGAAGAAACCCGCCTGGTTCTCATCCTGCGGCACGTAGTTGTAGGGAATCAGCGGCGTTGCAAAAAGCAATGCATTATTCGGTATATCAATCACTTTGTCCGCATACTCCGCCCGGTTCCGCCCGATAATCAGGCTGATTTTATAGTAAGCGCGCCGGTTGTAGGGCATTACGCGGTTCTTGGCGGCCAGCCGGTACAGCTCGTCCGTCCTGAAAATATTGAAATGCCCCACCTCCTTCTTCACCGGCTCCGGTATCAGCATGGAAGTATCCTTATAAAACTGTTCGATCGTCGCAGATTTCGCCATGGAGTAAAGTTACGAAAATCAAATTTAGGGAAGAAGGAAGAAAGGAGGAAAGGGAAGATGGAGGAAAGGGAGGATGGAGAAAAAAGAAAAATGGCGCGAAGGTTTCCTTCGTGACTAAATATTCGTAGGCCTCTGGCCGGTCTGTACCGCAAACCGATATTGCAGTATAGACCGGCCAGAGGCCTGCGAATAGTACGTACGAATCACGAGATTCGTACCAGCGCTACCAGCGCCTTTTTCCTTCCTCCCCTTCCTCCTTTCTTCCCTTTCCTCCATCTTCCCCTTCCTCCGTCATTCATACTCTACAAACGCCTCATCCTCATAACACCACAACCACTTCTCTCCCGGCTCGGCCGACGAGGCTACGGGGTGGCCGGTGTGGTGGAAATGCTTGGTCATGTGCTTGGCGGGGGAGCTGTCGCAGCATAAGGTCGCGCCGCAGGTCTGGCAGGTGCGCAAATGCACCCACCAGCCATCGACTTTTTTGCATTCTTCGCAAACAAGCTCGCTGGCGACCTTAATCTCCTGTATATCTTCTAAATGTTTACAAATCTCTTCCATTATACTTCACTTAAATATTGGTGGACAAAACTGATGGACATCGATCCTTCGCCTACTGCCGACGTCACGCGGTTCATCGCGCCCGCACGCACGTCGCCCGCAGCGAAAATGCCCGGCGAGCTCGTTTCGAGCAGGTAGGGATCGCGGTCGGCTTTCCAGATCTCTTTGAAATTATCGTAATTCTTCATTTCACGGCCCGTTTCGATGAAACCCTTCTTGTTCTTGATGATTTCAAGGCCTACCCATTCGGTATAAGGCTTCGCACCGATGAAAATGAACAATGCGTCGGCCGGAACAATGCGCTCTTCACTGGTATTCAAATCAACCAGTTTGAGGTTTTCAAGATGGCCGTCGCCTTGCGCTTCAAGAATTTCCGTGCAGCCCAAAACGGCGATGTTCTCCGTCCCGGCGATCTGGTCGATCAGATAGGACGACATCGAGGAAGTCAAATCATTTTTCCGGACCAGGATATTCACATTCCGCGCAAACTTCGACAGATACATCGCCGCCTGCCCCGCAGAATTGCCTCCGCCGAGCACATATACATCCTTATTGCCGCAGGAACTGGCCTCTGTGCTGGCAGCACCGTAGTAAATGCCCTTCCCCGTAAAGTCCTCAATACCGATCGTTTCCAGCTTACGGTAATCGACACCCGTGGTGATCACTACCGCCTTGGCATTCACTTCGTTACCATCGCCAAGCACCACGGTTTTATATTTATCTTTTAACTTAATCTCCTTCACAAACTGCGGCGAAAGGAACTCCGTACCGAAGCGCGTCGCCTGCGTGATGGCACGGCGCGTGAGTTCGGCCCCGCTCAAACCCGTTGGAAAACCGAGGTAATTCTCGATCCGGGAACTCGTACCGGCCTGTCCACCAGGCGCTTTGCGCTCGATCAACAAAGTACTTAAACCTTCCGAAGCACCATACACCGATGCCGCCAGCCCCGCCGGGCCCGCACCGATGATCACGACGTCGTAAATCTGCTGTTTGGTTTTGGGATTCAGCCCGATACGCTCCGCAATGTCGATCAGCGACGGCGTTTTCAATAACGAACCATCCTCAAAAATCACCACCGGGAAATCGACCGGGCACAGGTTGTTATTTTGCGAAATCTGCCGCCCGCTCTCGTTCGATTCCGCATCCAGCCATAGGTACGGCACCAGATTCCCAGCCAGGAAGTCCTTGATTTCGTGGGCTTTGGGTGAGAATTGATAACCTAACACTTTAATACCCTTGAAATCCGGTCGGTAGTTGCCCTGCCAGTCGCGGAGCAGCTCGTCGATCGCCGGGTAGAGCTTCTCTTCCGGCGGGTCCCAGGGCTTCATGAGGTAATAGTCGAGCTGAACGTCGTTGATCGCCTTAATGGCCGCCTCCGTATCCGAATAGGCCGTCAGCAGCACCCTTTTGGCGAAGGGGAACATTTTCATGGCCTTTTGCAGAAAATCCACGCCCTGCATTTCGGGCATGCGCTGGTCCGAAATGAACATCGCCACCTCGTCGCCGCGGTTCTGCAATTCGAGCAGGCTTTCCATCGCTTCGGCCACGGAAGTAGTGCTCAATATCCGGTATTTTTCGCGGTAATGGGATTTCAGGTCGCGGCTGATCGCCCGGAGTACCTGGGGATCGTCGTCAATCGAAAATAGGATGGGCAAAGCCATGGGAGCTCTTTTAAGTATGGGTTGAGAATTAAAATTATCCATTAAAAGGGAAACATACCACAAATTCGGTACGCCCCGGCTGCGAATGCAGCGTAACGGTTCCGCGGTGTTGGCGTACGATGCGGTTCACGACGTCGAGCCCAAGCCCCGTACCCTTCCCTACCGACTTGGTGGTAAAAAACGGGTCGAAAATCTTGGAACGGATCTCGGCCGGAACGCCCGGGCCATTGTCGCAGATCGTCACCTTCACAAATTCCTTGTCGCGGCGGGTAATGAGCGTCAACTCGGCCTCCGGCTGACTATCCAGCGCGTCGATCGCATTGTCGATCAGGTTCGTCCACACCTGGTTCAGCTCACCTACCATCGCTTTCACGGGTGGTAACGTCAGGTCGAAGTCCTCGGTCACCTTGATATTGCCCTTTTTCAGCTTGTAATTCAGCATGATCAGCGTGTTGCGGATGCCCACGTGGATGTCCACGTACTCGCGC
The DNA here is from genome assembly GCF_900101885.1 of Dyadobacter soli. Taxonomy (GTDB): domain Bacteria; phylum Bacteroidota; class Bacteroidia; order Cytophagales; family Spirosomataceae; genus Dyadobacter; species Dyadobacter soli. The sequence continues at coordinate 41,070 of NZ_FNAN01000031.1, forward strand.
TCGCCCCCGCGGTCCATATGCGTAAAGGTCTTCACGGAGCCCACGAGCTCTGCAATGCGTTTCGAAGCCTCCTGAATATCCGCCACCATCCGCTCGGTCGTCAGGCTATTGTTGATCCAGGTCAGCACGGGCGACAGGTCATCGTGGTTGATCTTCCCTTTCAATGCTTCCAGATCATCTTCTCCAACTCCGAATTCCACGAGGTTATCGGCGATGTCTTCACAACCATCGATCTGGTTCATATCGAGCCAGTCGAGAATCTCATCCTCCTTCTCCGACCGTTTCATCATCGAGAGCACAGGCCGGTTCGTATTGTTGAGCAAAGTCACCATTTTATCATTCAAAAGGTCGATTTCCTCGTGCGACAAATGGATCGAGAGCAACGATTTAAAGGAATCGGGCTGCATCAGCAAATGCTCTTTCAAGGAAGCCGAACTCCTTACAATAGCCGCCGCAGGATTATTCAGCTCGTGCGCCAGCCCCGCCGAGAGCTTACCCAGCGCCATCATCTTCTCATTCTGCTGTTCGAGTTCGGTGAACTCCCGCACGCGCGACGTCATCACGATCACGAGCGCCTGCGTAAGCTCGTAATGCAGCGTGACCAGCTCCCGCAACAGTTCTTTCGGGAGCGTCATTACCTGGGCCGTTTCCAGGCATACACCGTGTGCGATGGCTATTTTTCCACGCGAAAACGGCAATATACCCGTCACGGTGCCGGGCAATAGCTCGGATATAATCTGTTTGGTATTGGCCTGAACCCGGTACAGCTCGATCCGGCCTGAAAAAATGACGTGCGTGCCTATCAGCGGTTCTCCCGGCCGGATCATCACATCGCCCTCCTGCAACTCGTAATGCTCGCTGTGGTCGATCATCCATTGCAGCTGGTTTTCAGGCACATCCTTAAAAACTTCAATGGCAAGCAAATCCTGGACACTAATATCTTTCATGAGCGAACGCGGTAATGGTGTGAGTTAACGGGCCAATTTCGAAATAAACGGGGACTTTTTCGTGCGAACCTCCCGAATGCACAACGAAATCCCGTCTTTATACGATTCCGCCCGTCACCAGCCGCGTGTAGATCTTGTACTCCGGCAACCCGCCGGTAACCTCCGCCAGGCTCACCTCCACCCAATCGCGGTTGCCCGGATGCACGAACGCCCCGTTGCACGCAGGAAAAAGCTGTCGCAGCCGTTCGAATGATGCCGCTTCGAGGTTAATCTCCTCGTGTCCTAGTTCCGTCGACAAATAATGCCCGGTACAAAGCCCGAGCGACGTTTCAAACTCTATTTTCACCATGCTGCCCACAATTTCCTGCTGCATGATGTCGAGCACCACCTCCTCGCGAATGTCGTCGGCAGTGCCCAGCGTTTCCTCCTGCTCGCCCAGGTTGTCGATGCTGGGAATATCAATAACTGCCATGGGTTTCTGTTTTGTTTTGGGTATCTAAATTCAAAAACCGTTCCCATTACCATCCGGGCGTCGCTAACTTTCGTTCGGTACGATATTTGCTTCTATTGGCTCCACAACAAACTGAAAATGAAAGTGGAGCGAAAGATACACATCGGCACCTCAGGATGGAGTTACAAGCATTGGAAAGGCATTTTCTATCCCGAAAATGTGAAAGCTGCGGAATACCTGACATTTTATGCCCGACATTTCCCCGTTTCGGAAATCAACAACAGCTTCTACAAGCTGCCCACGAAGGAGATCGTGGAGAAATGGATCGATTTGGTGCCCGATGGATTCCTGTTCTGCCCGAAAATGAGCCGGTACCTGAGCCATTTGAAGAAGCTCCATGATCCAAAGGAGCCATTGGAACGGTTTTTCAACATTTTTGGACCTTATAAAAAACACCTTGGCCCCATACTCGTCCAATTGCCCGCCAACTCCCGTTTCCAAGCCGAAGTAGCGGAGGCATTTTACGAAGAAACCGACTCGTACGAAGGCTTCCGCTTCGCCCTCGAAGTACGGCACCCGTCATGGTTTTCGGAGGAAAGCATAGGGTTGATGAAAAAACACGGCATCGCGCTCGTCTTCTCCCAGGCCGACCGCTTCCCCTACCACGAAGAAATCACCGCCAAAGACATCTACCTGCGCTTTCACGGCCCGACGTCGCTGTACAGTTCGTCCTACCCCGACGATATCCTGGAAGATTACGCCGAAAAATTCGCCGCCTGGGCCGACGACGGCCACGAGGTTTGGGCATTTTTCAACAACGACATAGGCGGCCACGCGCTGGACAATGCGAGGAAGTTGCAGGAACGTGTCGACGCCAGGATAAATGAAATGATTGAATGATCCGCCGTGGAACGGGGAATGATTGAATGATTGAATGACTGAATGATTGAATGATTGAATGACTGAATGACTGAATGATTGAATGATTGAATAGTTAAACGCCCGTACAGTCATAGAAATTAATAGTTCAAAATCAGCAACACAAGCTTATTCAATCATTCAATCATTCAATCATTCAAAATTCATTAACACACCACCGCTAACCCATCACACCATGACACTTTCCAAATACAACGAAAAACGCACTTTCGACAAAACGCCGGAACCGAAAGGCGGCGAAGCCGACCAGGTGGAACTCATTTTCGTCATCCAGAAACACGACGCTTCCCGCCTGCATTACGATTTCAGGCTGGAAATGGATGGCGTGCTCAAAAGCTGGGCCGTCCCCAAAGGTCCGTCGACCGATCCGTCTGTGAAGCGGCTGGCGATGATGGTGGAGGATCATCCTTATGATTACAAGGATTTCGAAGGTATTATTCCCGAAGGAAACTATGGTGCGGGGACTGTTATGGTGTGGGATTACGGCACTTATGAGCCATTGGAAGAGGTAGAAAAAGGGAAGTTAAAGGGAGTGAAAGGTAAAAAGGCGCAGGAAAAACTGGCGCTAAAAGAGCTGCATTCCGGCTCGCTGAAAGTGCGGATGAATGGTAAGAAACTCAAAGGGGAATATGCATTGGTGAAAACGAAAGGCATGGAGGAAAATGCCTGGCTACTCATCAAGCACCGCGATAAATATGCTTCCGAGGACGATATTACCGAAAAAGACCGCTCCGCCGTCTCCCGCCGGACGCTGAACGGCATTGAAAAAGCAAGCGACGCGGTTTGGGAAAGCAATCACGAGGAGAAGAAATCGTCCAAAACAAAGGCGACCGGCAAAACAAAGGGCAAAAGCAAATCGACAACAGCAAAAGCTTCCAAAACGGAAGCCAAAGATCCCGCCGAGGATGCAGCTACCGAAAAAAAAAGTCCGGACGCAGACGTACCGGCGATCCTGAAAAAAGGAAAAAAGCAAAAGTTTCCCGATGACCTGCAGCCTATGCTCGCCACGCTGGTGGACGGGCCGTTCGACGATCCCGGCTGGGAATATGAGGTTAAATGGGACGGATACCGGGCATTGGCCTACCTCAACAAGGGCGGGGTGAGCCTGCAATCGCGGAACAAAAAATCGTTTAATGACAAATTTTACCCCGTCTACCAGCAGTTGCAGGAGTGGAAAATCGATGCGGTGATCGACGGCGAAATCGTTGTAATTAACGAAAAGGGCCTATCCGATTTCAATGCATTACAAAACTGGCGGAGCGAGGCCGATGGCGAGCTGGTTTACTATGCCTTCGATATTCTCTGGTTCGACGGCAAAAGCCTTATCCACCTGCCTCTTAGCGAGCGGAAGGCCATTTTGCAAAGCATTGTCGATGAAAACAGCCCGGTACAGCTCGGGTACAGTGTCGAGGCGGATGGTAATGCATTCTTCGAAGCAGCGCAGAAAATGGGTTTGGAAGGAGTCATCGCTAAAAAATCCGATAGCGAATACTTTCCGGGCATCCGCACGCGCGATTGGCTCAAAATAAAAATTAACAAGCGGCAGGAAGTGATTATCGCCGGCTATACGCTGAATGAGGGTTCTTCCAAGCTTTTCAGCGCGTTACTCCTGGCCGCTTATGACAAAGGCGAGCTGCGTTATGTAGGCAAAGTGGGCACCGGCTTCAAGGAAAAGCAGCAAAAGGAAATGCTAGCGCTGTTCAAACCATTGATTATCAAAAAAAGCCCATTCAAAGAAACGCCGGATTACAACAAACCCTCGCGCTTCCGCCCGAACCCGCCGCACGCGAATGCGACCTGGCTGAAACCGGAACTGGTATGCGAGATCAGTTTTACCGAAATCACGCAGGATGGCGTGTTCAGGCACCCGTCGTTCGAGGGAATGCGGGAGGACAAATCGGCGAAGGATGTGGTGCGGGAAGTGGAAAAACCGGCCGATGAAGTGGTGGAAGAGGTGAATGCAGATGAAGAAACCATCATTAAAAAACCTTCCAAACCGAAAAGAAAAACACTTTTGAACCCGAAAGAGGAAACGCAGGTGCGCAAAATCAGTGGCCATGAAGTGAAGTTTTCGAATTTGGGTAAATTATACTGGCCGGACGATAAAATACAGAAACGCGAACTGATCAACTATTACTACCAGGTCGCCCCACTCATTCTGCCTTATCTCGAAAACCGGCCGCTCTCGCTCAACCGCTTTCCAAACGGTATTAAGGGCAAGAGCTTTTACCAGAAAGACGTGACCGGCAAAGTACCCGACTGGATCGAAACGACACCTTATGTTTCCGAAGGCGAGCACAAAAACTTCATGCTCTGCAACGACGAGGCCACATTGCTCTACATGGCCAACCTCGGCGCCATCGATGTAAACCCCTGGAACAGCCGCATCGAAACGCCCGATAACCCCGACTGGTGCCTGCTCGATCTCGACCCGGACACGACCAATACATTTGAGCAGGTGATCGAAACCGCGCAAGTGATTAAATCCCTGCTCGATTCGCTGAATGTGCCCTCCTACTGCAAAACCTCCGGCTCCACCGGCCTGCACATTTACATTCCCCTCGGCGCGAAATACAGCTACGACCAATGCCAGCTCTTCGCCGAATGGGTGGCGGGCCAGGTACAGCACCGGCTCCCCGATTTCACCAGCGTGGAGCGAATGACCAAAAACCGCAAGGGCAAACTTTACATCGATTACCTCCAAAATCGCCCCAAAGCCACACTCGCCGCACCCTACTCGGTACGCCCAAAACCTGGCGCCACCGTTTCCATGCCCTTGCATTGGGACGAGGTGAAGATCGGTCTGCAATTGAAAGATTTCACAATCTTCAACGCCATGGAACGAATTCAGCGCGAAGGTGACCTATTCAAACCCGTTTTAGGCGAAGGAATCGACCTGGAAGAAGTGATCGGTAAAATCGATGTCACCACAGGCTAAAAGTCAAAATCCTCCTACTTTTTGTTAATAAATAACCAGCTTACCCCCTCATTGTAGTAGTAATGTAGGGGTGATTTTTCCGTGAAAACATTTCACTTGTGCAATATGAGGTAGTAATGTAGTAATGCATTGCTACCCGGAGGCCTCATTGTGCCTATACCTTTGTCGGCGGTACGCAAGTATTACTTTTTCAATAATTAATTGGGCAAAGATCATTTGCCGGTTCTACTAATTTTTAATACTAACATTTATGAGCAAAAAATTTGTACTATTATGTAGTGTGCTGATGCTATATGGCCTTGTACAGACCGCCTTCGCCCAGAGCAGGGTCGTGAAGGGCAAAGTATCGGTCAAAACGAAGGGCGAAGAGCTGGTAGGCGCTACGGTGGTAGTAGAAGGCACCAACTACGCGACCATTACCGACGCCACCGGTAATTACTCGATCGAGGTGCAGCCCAACTCCGTCCTCGTAGCTAGTTTCATCGGAATGAACACCCAGAAAGTTACTGTGGGCAACCAATCCGAAATCAATTTTGAACTGGAAGAATCCATCGATAACCTCAGCGAAGTGGTGGTGGTGGGCTATGGCGCGCAGAAGAAAAGCGTCGTAACCGGCGCCATTTCGAGCGTAAAAGCCGCTGATTTAGAATCAATGCCGATTAACCGACTGGAAGAAGCGTTGCAGGGCCGGACTTCCGGCCTTACAATCGCTTCGAACTCCGGCCAGCCCGGCTCAGCCGCGACCGTACGCGTACGGGGCGTAACGACGCTGAACAACAACGACCCTTTGTACGTAGTGGACGGTGTGGTGGTCGATAACGGTGGTATCGGATTCCTTAACCAGTCTGATATCGAGTCGATTGAAGTACTGAAAGACGCAGCTTCACAGGCCATTTACGGCGCGCGGGCAGCTGCGGGGGTAATTTTGGTTACTACTAAAAAAGGGAAAGCAGGCGGTATCCGCGTGAATTACAATGGCTACATCGGCGTGCAGGCACCGGCTAAGAAACTCGACCTGCTCGACGCTACCCAATATGCGACGATCCGTAATGAAGCGGCTGTAAATGCAGGTCAACCGGCTCCCTATGCTAATCCTGCGGCATTTGGCAAGGGTACCGACTGGCAGGACCTGATCTTTAACAACAGCGCCAAACGTCAGAACCACGAACTGAGCGTCAGTGGCGGGACCGACAAGTCAACTTTCTATCTTTCATTGGGTTATCTCAACCAGGAGGGTATTGTCGCGACGGATATTTCCAAATACAAAAGGACGAGCATTCGCCTTAACTCGGAGCACAAACTTGCGAAATGGCTCACATTCGGCCAGAACCTCGGTTACGCGCACGATAAATCCGTGGGACTGGGTAATACAAATAGCGAATTTGGTGGTCCGTTGAGCTCTGCCATTAACCTTGACCCTATTACACCTGCAGTAATCACTGATCCTGCGGTGGCAAATGCGGCGCCTTATACCAACAAAGGCATCCGTCGCGACGCGAACGGCAATCCTTACGGCATTTCGCAGGCAGTGGGCCAGGAAATGAGCAACCCGCTGGCGTATATCCAAAACCGTTTAGGCAATTACAGCTGGTCGGACAATATCGTGGGCAATGCTTACCTGATGGCCGAACCGATCAAAGGTTTGCAACTGAAATCGACCATCGGTAGCAAGCTGGCGTTCTGGGGCAATGAGAGCTTCACCCCTATTTCGTGGCTGAATGCGGCTTCCATTAATTCACAGACGAGCTTCAACCGCACCAACAACCGCCGCTTTGATTACAATCTGGAAAACACCATTTCCTACACCAAAGCATTTGGCTTGCATAATGTGAATGTGCTTTTGGGACAGGGTGCTTACCTTGACAACAATACCCGCATGACCAGCGTGACGTTCTTCAACGTGCCTGCGGACAACTTCGACGATGCTTCCCTGAACTTTAAAGTACCTGCCGACCAACGCAACTCCGACGGTTCAGAAGGTGCTAATCACACCGTAAGCTCGCTTTTCGCCCGTTTGAACTATGACTATGACGAGAAATACCTCGTGCAGGCATTGGTACGCCGCGACGGTTCTTCCCGCTTCGGTTCGAACCACAAGTACGGTATCTTCCCGTCGTTCTCACTCGGCTGGGTACTCTCGCGCGAGGCATTCTTTCCGACCAACAATGCAGTAAATTTCCTGAAATTCCGCGGGGGATACGGCGTGGTGGGTAACGACGGTATCGGCGATTTCGCTTACCTCTCGACCATCGGGAGCGGCCGTAACTACACCATCGGTACTTCGGGCAGCTACATCATCGGGTACAGCCCCAATGCGCCTGCGAACCCGGACCTGAAATGGGAACAGACCAGCCAGACCAACATCGGCTTCGACGCGACGATCTTCAATAATGTGAATGTGACTTTCGAGTGGTTCAAGAAGGCTACCAAGGATATTTTGCAAAACCCACGCATTCCGGGCTACGTAGGTGCTATTTCGAACCCTGCGGCCAACATCGCCGACATGGAAAACACCGGGGTGGAACTCGAATTGGGCTTCCGCAAGCGTCTCGGCCAGGTTGATTTCTCTGTGAACGGAAATGTTTCCTATATCAAAAACGAAGTGACCAACCTCGGCAACGGCGTGCAGTACCTTTCCGGCGGCCAGAGCTTCCAGGGCTCGCCCCCGATCACGCGTACGCAGGTGGGACAGCCGATCAGCTCGTTCTTCGGCTATGTAAACCAGGGTATTTTCCAGACGCAGGAGGAAGTGGATTCGCACGTTTCCGCCGAAGGCAAAAAGATTCAGCCGAATGCAAAACCGGGTGATTTCAAATGGCAGGACCTGAATGGCGATGGTACGATCACTGAAACCGACCGCACGTTCATCGGTAACCCCACTCCAAAATTGAACTACGGCCTCACATTGAATGCAGCCTACAAAGGTTTCGATATCGTGGTATTCGGCCAGGGCGTGGCAGGTAACCAGATTTTCCAGGGCCTCCGCCGCCTCGACATCGCCAATGCCAACTGGCAAACCGACGCACTCGACCGCTGGACGGGCCCGGGGACTTCTACTACTTTCCCACGCATCGTGAACGGCGACCCGAACAAGAATTTCCAGAACCCGTCGAGCTTCTATCTGGAAAAAGGCGATTTCTTCCGCTTGAAAACGCTGCAAATCGGCTACTCGCTGCCGAATTCGATCATCAGCAAGGTGGCGATGAAAAAGGCACGTGTGTATGTGATGAGCCAGAACCTGTTCACCCTCACCAAATACACCGGCTACGACCCCGAGATCGGCGGAAGCGTGCTCAGCGTCGACAAGGGCATTTACCCGCAGGCGCGCAGCTTCATGGTAGGTTTGAACATTGTTTTTTAATTGATTAATACGAATAAAATGAAATTGAGATATAACAAATTCGTGACTGCCCTGGCATTTACCGCCGGTTTGCAGCTCATGTCCTGCTCCGACAGCTTCCTCGACGTGAAACCCAAGGGCCTCAACCTCGAAGCGAACTACTACCGCAACCAGGAAGAGGCGTTCAACGGCCTGGTGGCGGCTTACGATGTGGTGGGCTGGCAGGGTAACGGCTACGTTTCCACCATCGCCACGATGAATGCGGCTTCCGACGACCATTTCGCGGGCGGCGGCGGCCCGAGCGACATCATGGATTTCCAGGTCATTTCCAACTATACCCTAAACCCGACCACCGGACCACAGGGAGAACTATGGAGAAAAGGCTTCTCGGGCGTGTTCCGCACGAATGCCATTCTCGAAAAGCTTCCTGGGGTACCGATGGATGAGACGCTCAAAAAGCGCTACACGGCCGAAGCGAAGTTCCTGCGCGGGTATTTCTATTTCGAGCTGGTGAGGCTGTTCAAGAACGTACCGCTGTTCACCCGCACCATTTCCACCCAGGAAATGTACGACGTGCTGCAAGCGGCCCCGGCGGAAGTTTATGCTCAGGTCGAAAAAGATCTGTCGGAGTCGATCGCTGACTTGCCGGTTACTATCAATGTAGCAACGGAAGCTGGCCGTGTAGGACAAGGTGCGGCGCATGCGATTTTGGGTAAAGTCTATTTGTATCAAAATAAATTCGCGCAGGCTGCGCAGGAACTGGCGAAAGTGAACGGTACGCCCGGCGGTAACAACCAGTATGGCTATAAGCTGCTCGACAATTTCGGCGATCTTTTCAAGACGAAGAACAAGTTCAACAGCGAATCCATTTTTGAACTTTCCTATACCAATACCTCTGCCGGAGGATGGAGCTGCGTGTCGTGTACGGAAGGTAATGTGATGAACATCATTACCGGCCCGCGCGGCTACAACCGCAAGTCGGACTCGGCGCCGGATTACGTTTCAGGATGGAGCTTCCTGCCGGTAACGCCGTCGCTATTTGAAGCGATCCATTTCGACCCGCGCTACAAAGCGACCGTGGCCAACCTCGACAGCCTTGAAAAAGCGGGCGTCGTAGCGTACGAGAAGGGTTATATGAACACGGGTTATTTCCTTGAAAAATTTGCAGGAAGGCAGTCCGACCGTTGGACAGGCGCCGGTGCTCCCGAGCTCAACTTCCCGCAGAATATGTACGATACCCGCCTGGCCGACACCTACCTGCTGGAAGCCGAGGCCCTCGTACGCGGGTCGGGCGACCTTACCCGCGCCGCTGCGCTCCTGAACGCGGTACGCGCACGTGTAGGCCTGAAACCAGTGGCTGCGACATTTGAAAACATTAAAAAAGAACGCCGCCTCGAACTCGCGGGTGAAGGCCACCGCTGGATGGACCTCGTGCGATGGGGTGACGCGGCAGCCGTGCTCGGACCGAAAGGCTTCGTGGCAGGCAAACACGAAATTCTTCCGATTCCTTTGCTGGAACTGGAAAATACGAAAATCGAGCAGAGTAAAGAATGGGGCGGGACCAGGTAGCGGTCTCATACCCAGATCAGAAAGGCTTGGAGCTTTGCTCTAAGCCTTTTCTTTTGACTCGTCGAGATGAAAACCGAGAAAGAAATTGAACATATTCACATCGGTCGGCAGCTGTAATTTCTTGCGCAGGCGATAGCGGCTTACCTCCACCCCTCTCAGCGAAATATTCATAAGCTGCGCGATTTCCTTGCTGGAAAGGTTCATGCGCAGGTAAGCGGCCATTTTCAGTTCGTTGGCGGTCAGGTTCGGGTATTTTTCCTTTAATGCAATGAGGAAGTTGCTGTGCACGCTATCGAAGTGCTTGGAGAACTGGCCCCAGTCCTTATCCACCTTGTTTTCGTCGCCAACGACCTTGATCATCTTTTTCAAATCATCGTTAATCTTATCATCCTCAGCACTTTTGGTAATTTTAACCAGGTCGGTTTTGAGTTTCGAGAGCAGCTCAGCCTTTTGCACCAAATGCATGGCCGACGTCGCCAGATCCGTGTTTTTGTGCAGGATTTCGGCTTCCAGCTTTTCGTTTTTGAGCTTGATGATTTCCTTTTCGTTCTTTTCGAGTTCCAGCTGGTGCAGGTATTGCAGGCGTTTTTGTTCTTCCAAATGCATTTGCTGCTGTTGCAGGAAGCGCTTTTCCTGCCATTTGTAAAACAGCCAGGCCAGCCCGAGAATCAGCACGCCGTAAGCCAGATACGCCCAGATCGACTGGTACCAGGGCGGCAGGATCACAAACGAGTAACCCGCTGCTTCCGACTCGCTGCCGAAATTATTCCGCGCCTTCACTTTGAAAGTATAATGCCCCGGCGGCAAATGCGTGTATTCCTTCGCACTCCGCGCCGACCAGTTGGACCAGTTGCTGTCAAATCCTTCCAGAAAATAGGCGTACTCGATGCTCGACTGCTGGCTGAACAATGTCGAAGAAAACTCAAAACCCACTGAATTCAAGCGGTTTGTAATGCGGGGAATCTGTTCGTCGGTCTGTTTTTTCAAATCATTAATTTCCCCGAAATACCCCCCAAAAAGCAACGAGTCGGTACCGAACGACCGCATTGCGCTGATCTGCACGGCAATACGGCTCTTGTTCTGTTTGTACTTTTTGTAATTGATATGGTAAATGCCTTTCTCGCCGCCGATAAGGATGTTTTCTTCATTTAACGGGTGAATGTATTCGAAACCGGAGACCATTTTGTGGTTGATTTCGGGAAGGAAAATAATCTTGGGACTACCGCCGCTCATATCTACCACACCCAGCTCCTTCCCGCGTACAAACCAGACGTTACCCGCCTGATCTTCTTTCAGATAGCGCACACCGAGATTTTGGAATATCCCATTGTAGTACGCCGATGCCGTAAACCGGTCGGTCGCCGCATTGTATTCGTAAATGCCCTTTTCGGTAGCGACCAGGATCTTGTTCTTGACTTTATAAATGTAATTGTGGTTGAGCGAAAGCGGCAGGCCGTCCTTGTGCGTATACAGCCGCGCCTGCGACGGTGCGCCGCCCGACGGCACGCCGCCCGACGGATCGCCGCCTGACGGATCGCCGCTTGAATGCTCACTGTCCGGCAGCGTCACCTTGTACACCCCGCGGTAAGGATGCGACGTCCAGATTACATTCTCCTCACGCGCATCCGTACTCAGGAAACGCGCGGCCACATCGAACCCTTCGACCCGACCCACCGGCCGGAATGTACTGCCATTATATTCCAGGAAATTGATGCCGTTGTAGTTCCCTACTGCCACTTTCGTGACCGGGTAAATCCGGGAAAGCGGCAAAAAGCCCCAGAAGCCATTTCGCTTTTCAACCGGCCGGGCCTGATTACCCTCCACCTCAAAAATACCCTCGTGGTGTGCCATCAGCAGCTTCCCGTTGATTTCCGAAAGTCCCCATACCTGCCCGCGCGAATGCGCTACAAAACTGAATGTGCCTTTCACATAGCTCAGGTCGCTGAACTGCCCCACCGCCACCGAATACAGGCCGTTGGAAGTACCTACGTACAGGCGGCCCTTATGAATCAGCGACGCATAACCTGCCTCGTCCTTGGTTGCGGCCGGGTACATCGTCTTAATGGCATTGTCGTAAGCGATGAAGTCGATACCGTTGTCGAGGCCCAGCCAGAGGTTTTTGTCCCGGTCGCGGAAAACACTGAGGACGTTGTTATTTTGCAAACCATCCGCGCGTGCGAACCGGTGAACGAACTCGCCTTCATTCGTGACGATGTAGCAGCCGCCCAGGCTCGTTGCGAGCGCAATCAGTTTTTCGTTCACCCGCGTCGCGGCATATATCCGCTCGCTTTTGACCTGATCAATAAACGCGGATTGCAGGCGCGTGGCGCGGTCGCCGGAAAGCCGGTACAGGCCAGCATCCATGGTAACGAGCAGCGCATGCTCTTTATCGACGGACAGGAGACTCGTGGTTAGGTATTCAGAAGGGAGCTCACCAGCAGTGATCCACGGTACCCAACGGCCATTATCGTACCTCAGCAGCCCGCTAGCCGCATCCTGCGCCACAGCAATGCCATTACAAACGCCCATAAAGCGCCAATGCGAACCGCCGCTGAATACGCTGACGGCATTGTCTTCATACACAAAAATGCGGTTGCTGGCCCTGAAAAAGACGCTGCCGTTAAGCACTGCCACATTCCAGATGTCGGCAAAACTGCGGTCGCGCTCGTGTACGAGGTTACGCAGGGACACATAATGCAAAACACCGCGCTTGTCGGGCGTGAAGTAGCCGAATTCGTTCTCGCCGCCAATGTAAATGCGGTTATCCGCCCCGATTTCCAGCGAGCGGACTTTGGTTTTGTTGGGTAATGGGTACGTCCGCCAGTAAATGCCGTCGAAAGTCAGCAGCCCTTCGTTGTTCGCAAAATACATCACACCGTTCCGGCCCTGGCGGATCGCCCAGTTCTGTGTTCCGGCGTGGTATGTTTGTTTGGAATAGTTGACTACCTCGGGCAGGCCGATGGTGTTCTGTGCGTACAGCCGTTGCACAAAAAGCACCAGAAACAGGAAAACAGCTATGTGTATCATATTCCGGCTTTGCAGTACACTGATGAGCGGATTGACGTAGTGGCGAACCACGCCAGTGCATTTATTTCGCAATTTTAGTCGGGTTGTTGTAGTAATGTAGTAGCCCGTCATGCACAAAGTTGTGCAGGTTGCCCTACATTTGAACTCGCAATATATTACATTATTTTCAGTGTATTTCAATATGGGTTTTAAGCGGTCCGCCGCTGCGGTTGAGAGTTCAGAGTTTATGAGTTCAAGGTCTAGTCTAAACTTTCAAAACTCTAAACTTTACACGCTCGACGCTAAACTCTTAGACATTAAACTTAAAAGCATGAAATTCTTCAATCCTAAACCTGCATTGTTGCTCGGCATCTGCCTCGTGACCGGCCTGATGGCTTTCGGACAGTCGAAAAAGGTCGATTTCTGGCTTACCAATCCGGATAAATCGGTGCTATTTGCCCAACAGCCGGCCCTGGCATTACAAAAACCTGCATCTTCCGGTGCAACGCCGGTAATTGGTATTAATGCAAAACAAAAGTTCCAGGAAATCGACGGTTTCGGCTTTACGCTCACCGGCGGCAGCGCACAGCATTTGATGGGCATGAGCAAAATCGCCCGTACCGCATTGCTCAAAGAGCTTTTCTCGACTGCGGGCAATGGCATCGGGATTGCTTACCTGCGTGTGAGCATCGGCGCATCCGACCTGAATGAGAAGGTATTCTCCTACGACGACCTGCCCCAGGGCCAGACCGACCCGGACATGAAGCATTTCAACCTCGGCCCCGACCGCAACGATGTGATCCCCATTTTAAAAGAGATATTAGCTTTTAATCCAAAATTGAAAATCCTCGGCTCACCCTGGTCGCCGCCGGTGTGGATGAAAGACAATGGCGACACCCGCGGCGGAAGCCTGAAACCGGAATGGTATGATGCCTATGCCAGATATTTCGTGCGTTACATTCAGGATATGCAAAAAGAGGGTATTCGTATCGATGCGATTACCGTGCAGAACGAACCATTGCATCCCGGCAACAATCCCAGCCTGCTGATGCTGGCGAAAGACCAGGCCGTTTTTGTCAAAAATCATTTGGGGCCTGCATTCGAAAAGGCCAAAATCAATACTAAAATCATCGTTTACGACCACAATGCCGATAAACCTGAGTACCCGATCACGATCCTCGACGATCCGGAAGCGAAGAGATATGTAAACGGCTCGGCATTCCACCTCTAAGGCGGCACCATCGACGCATTATCCAAAGTCCACGACGCACACCCCGACAGGCACCTTTATTTCACCGAGCAATGGATGGGCGCGCCAGGCAAGTTCGAGCGCGATTTTCCCGACCACATCAAAAAATTGACCATCGGTGCTACCCGCAACTGGGCCCGCACCGTGCTCGAATGGAACCTCACCAGCAACCCGCAAAACCGCCCCTTCACCGACCGCGGCGGCTGCGACCGCTGCCTGGGTGGCGTCACCCTCGATGGCGACAAAGTCACCCGCAATGCCGCGTATTACGTAGTCGCGCACGCATCCAAGTTTGTACGCCCGGGTTCCGTGCGTATCGCGTCCGGCGTAGATGTGAGCGCCGCGGACAGTCAGTTGTTGAACGTCGCATTTTTACGTCCCGACGGAAAAAAGGTGTTGATCGTTTTGAACGATTCGGAAGTCGAGAAGAAATTTACGATTCAGGATGGAGCCCTGGCGACCCCTGTCAGTCTGAAAGCGGGGTCGGTTGGGACGTTTGTTTGGTAGTGCTTTTCAGTTCAGTGATCGACTGGGCTCGGGCGTTGCCGCGCTGTTGTAACCAGCGATTGAAATCGCTGGTTATGAGACACGGCTACATGCCTGACGGCATTTGTTGATGGTTTGATGCGATTTGTTGTTCGCAATGTTGCATCGCTATTACGTACCTGACGCCATCTTCAATGCGGGATACGATTTGACTATATCAAATGCCGTTAGGCATGTAGCCTTATTCCCTAACCAGCGATTTCAATCGCTGGTTACAACAGCGCGCGAGCGTCCGCGGAAATCGATTGCTAATAGCTTTTGCAACCCCTCGCGCGGCAATACAACACCCCTCCCCGATTGTGACAAACAACCTGAACCGTAAGATAGCTCAAAGCGCCGCGGACGGCCGTTAGCATAAGTTGCTATCAGCGCTGCATCCTGTGACATGGGTTTGATATACAACATTTTATCCTCAATATCTCCGGCGAATGCCAGCAGCGGCGCATTGTTTTGCGCCGCTAGTACCAATAACCCACCGTTCGCTAATCGCAAATGCGCCATTCCCTTCGCATCGCCCGGTACAAAAACGCCGCTTTGGGCCGCATGCAACGGTTTTAAACCTCCTTTGCCATCACCCAACATCACTAATCCATTCAACCCATCCAGCCTTCCGCTGATCGACTCGGTAGCATGGCTGTTGCCGGAAAGCAGCAAATCGAGGTGGCCGTCGTGGTTTAAATCTTCTGCCAGCAAGCCGTAAACCGGCCCCATCTGGGCTGCGGCGGGGAGGTATTTCAATGCAAACTTGCCGCCGCCCTTATTTTCGAGCATGACTGAATGCATGGTTTCACAAACCAGTTTTTTAGCGTCTTTCAACTCTTCGGGTTTGAAAACGTCGGTGATTTTGGCTTTGGAATAATCGGCGTAGTAGATGAATCGCTTTTTGAGGAAGTTCATCTGGCTGGTCATTTCGTCGCGCGGGTGCGTGGGGTACAGGTCGTTGCCAATGTAGCGGGCGATTACCGGGTCCATGGTGCCACTTTTGTCAAAATCTTTGGCGAGTAATGTCAGCGGCTTGTCGTTGGAGGGCTTTCCTTCGCTGTTCAGGCCCACATTACCGAGTACGTAGTCGGTATCGCCGTCCTCGTCGAAGTCGCCGGAAGTAATGCTGTTCCACCACCCGGTTGTGTTTTTAAGTCCGGTTAGCGTACTCACGTTCAACAGCTGACCTTTTGCATTTTTATAAAACACAATGGGCATCCATTCGCCGCCGACAATAAGATCCGTCCAGCCGTCCTGGTCGAAATCTGTCCATAATGCGGTGGTTACCATGCCAATACTTTTGATTTCAGGGCAAACCTGCTGCGTCACTTCCACGAACCTACCGCCTTCATTCCTAAGTAAATAGCTTTCGCCAGGCATGGGATAAGTGCCTGGGGAAAGTCTGCCGCCTATGAAAAGGTCAAGGTCACCGTCACGGTCAAAATCGGCGGCATTTACAGTAGAACCACTGGCTGTAAGCGGAGGTAATGCGCTGGGATTTAGTTTGAAATGACCTGTCCCATCATTGAAATATAACCTGTCCTGGTAATAACGGGAACCTGCCTCGAACTCATTGCTACCGCTCACCACATACAAATCCTGATCGCCGTCGCCGTCCGCGTCAAAGAACAGCGAACCCATATCCTCTTCATATTTCTGCCCTTCCACCAACGCATTCGAGCGGAAACGTTGCTGCTTGTCCTGCACAAAAACACGCCCGGATTGATTGAATGCCCCACCGACATAAAAATCGTCGAGACCGTCGCCATTTACATCAGCGACGGCAATGCCCGGGCCATTTTGGGATAACAAATGCGGGAGCAACGGCTGTATTTTGAAGTCGATGTAAAGGTCGTCTTTGTGCTGAAAATCAATGCCGCTGCCCTTCAATGATGTAAATAGCGGTGCATTAGCCTCCTCGGTACCAGCCTTTGGATAGTTTGCAGGTGCATTGCCTGATGCCTTCGCGTGATCCAGTTCCAGCATTTGACCAGCCTTCACATTCTTCAAAACCTGCATTCGTGCATCAGGCCAGATAATGGTTATACTATCTATTTGTGTCGCACTACCAAGACCGAAATGCTCCCGGTTCGGCTCCGTCGTCGACTGGTAACCCCGGTAAGGCGAATGCTCGGCATATTGCATGCCCTTGGCCGTCCAGAGCCAGATTTTAGCGCCTGATCCGTCCCTGTTCAGCGCAGGGCCTTTCAGTTTGACGGTCAGCGAATGCTTATCAGCCTTACGTTCGGAGTGATTTTCGTATAAAAATGCCTCGCTATCGATGTTGTTCATCGCGATGTCGAGGTCGCCGTCGTTGTCGAAATCGGCATAGACGGCCCCGTTGGAGAATGAGGGAATATCGAAGCCCCATTCGGCGGATTTGTTGGCGAACGTGAGGTCGTGGTTGTTGGCGAAAAGGTAGTTAGGCACGTGAGCGCTTTCCACTTTCTTCAATGCTTCGGCCAGCTTGCGGCTATCGCCATGGCCCGAGCGCATTTGCATTTCGTATTCCGCCATTCGATAAATGACAAAATCCCGGTTAGTAATGTCCTTCGGGTAGCCATTGGTGATCATAAGGTCACGGAAACCGTCGTTATCGTAGTCGGCAAACAATGCGCCCCAGCTCCAATCTGTGGCGTCCACGCCGGAATAGCGGCCTATTTCGCTGAAAATGGGCTGGTTACTACCTGGCACTTTACCCTGGTTATGTTGCAGTGTATTGCGCATGAATTGCGGCTCGTAGCCCATCCGCAGCTCCGACAAATGCCGGTCGTAATTCATCAGCCCGAACATATTCTTCCGGCGAATGGGATCTTCGGGCAGCATATCCACGGTGATGAAGTCGACCAGGCCGTCGTTATCGATGTCCGCCGCGTCATTACCCATCGCCGAATAGCTCTGATGCTTGAAATACGCGGCTACTTCGTTTTTGAATGTGCCGTTTTGCTGGTTGATGTAGAGCAGGTCGTTTGAAACGTAGTCGTTTGAAATGTACACATCCGGCCAGCCGTCGTTATTCACGTCGGTCACCGCAATGCCCAGGCCATAACCTTCTTCCAGAATACCCGATTCTTTCGAAACGTCGGTGAACGTGCCGTTTCCATTATTTCGAAAAAGGCGGTCGACATTGGGGGAAGAGCCGTCGCTGATCTTCGGGCGTATGTTGTTCGGGCCGCGCATGTTCATCACGTTCGTCACGAGGTACGCGTCGAGATCGCCGTCGTGGTCGTAATCGAAGAATGCGGCTTGCGTGGTGTTACCGCTGTAATCGAGCCCGTAAGCCTTGCCTTCTTCTTTGAATGTGTTGTTTTTCTGATTGATAAAGAGCAGGTTAGGAAGCGTACCTACCTGTGCTGGTCCTGCACGGCAAACGTAAATATCCAGGAAACCGTCGGCATTGATATCTACCATAGCCACACCACGAGCCCAGCCCTCAGCGATCTGAATGCCGTATTTGGCAGTAACATCCTCGAATTCAATTCGTTGATCCTTACTTTTATTGACATACAGTTTACTCTCCGACATATTCCCGGTAAAGAACAAATCGGTGAGGCCGTCATTATTAATGTCGCCCGCTCCTACTCCGCCGCCATTGTAGAAGTACTCGTAGGTAAGGATATTGAGCTGATCGTCCTCGTGGAGGCGGTTGTTGAAATGCACGCCGGTTTCCTCAGGCGACAGCAGTTCGAACAACTTTTGGTCGTCCTTTTTGGTGGTACAGGAGCCGATGAGGCAGAAAAAGCAAAGGAACAGGCGTAACGGACGGATCATGGGCAAATGCAATTATTGCGGCATTGAGACTGGCGTTGCAGGTATTTTGGTAAAAAACCGGACTTCATAAAGCTCCTGGTTCTTTCCGGGAAGATAAGGTTTCTGTGCCTTTTTCAATATCAAATGCTCATCGGTAAGCTTCACAATCTGAAATCCGCTCAACCGATGGCCGGTCGAATCGGTATAAACCAGAGAGTCGGCAGTTGGCAGCTGGTAACGATAGGTCTTAAATTTCTCCTTTTTCCGCTCCGTCATCACGCCGTTGGCATCATACTCGAACGTGGACCAATGCTCATCGAAAGTATTATTAGTAAAGCTGAACCCATTCACAAAGTTGCTGATCGAATCCGTACGCCAGGTGCCTTCAAGCGAACGCTCGCGGGAATGGCACGATGCGAGGAGCATGGCGGGGAGGAGGATGGTGAGCAGCGGGCGGGTTGGATGCATAGGAGTTTAATTTTGAATGAGCGAATGAGCGAATGAGTGAATATTCAATCCAGTATTCACTCATTCACTCATTGACTCATTCAATCATTAATAATTACTATTCTGCTTCAAAACCCCATTGCTCAAATCCACCTCGCGCTGCGGCAATGGGAAGTAGTAATGTTTGGGTTTGATGAAATTGCGGCTCGGTTTGAATGGACCGCGGGCGATTTTGTAATGGGCGGCGATGTCGATCAGGCTCGCTTTGTCCCAGCGCATCAGGTCCTGGTGGCGCTCGTTCTCGCCTGCCAGCTCTACGCGGCGCTCGTGCATAATGTCGGCCATTTTCGCACCCGTTTTAGCGGCCAGACCGGCGCGTTTCCGTACCGCATTCAGTTCGGTATCACCACTTTGTCCGGAACGGATCTTCGCTTCGGCCACCAACAAATATACGTCCGCAGAACGGAGGAACGGTGCATTCAGGCTTTGGCTCATGTCGCCTGCGTCGGTGAAGCTGGTGTATTTGCGGAATGAGTATCCGGTTACGCGGGTCATATTGGCGGCGAATGTCGTTGTTCCTGCGGAACCGCGGTTCACCTTATCGCCTGGGCTGTAAATCGAGTACGAGCGGCGCGGATCGCCTTTTTCGAACTCCTGCACGAGGTCTTCGATCGGTTCGTGGAAGCCCCAGCCGCCGAATGCCTGCGGCGTGTGGTAGAAGGTCGGCGAGTTGTCGGTCGTCCAGCCGGTTTCGTATTGCAGCGAAAACAGGATTTCCGGGTTGTTCTCGGTAGTGAGCTGGAAGTTTTCGTCGTAATTACCCGCAAGCTTGTAGGCCGCATTACTAATCACTTTTTGCCCCATTTCGATCGCTTTGGGCCAGTTTTCCTGGTATACGTACAATTTCGCAAGGAAACCATTCGCCGAACCTTGGGTAACACGCCCCGCATCTCCGTCGGCATAGCTTACCGGGAGCAGGGCCGCGGCCTTCGTGAAATCCGATTCCGCCTGCGCGCGTACCTCCGCGAGCGTCGCTTTGGGTTTGTTATAGTTGTTGTTCAGCGCATCGTCTTCGAGGATCAAGGGAACTTCACCGTAAATCAGCGAAAGGCGCCAGTATACGAATCCACGAAGGAAATATGCCTCGCCCATGCTGCGGTTGCGCAATGCTTCGTCCATGGTCACTTTCGGCGCGTTGATCAGCACCGCGTTGGCGCGGGAAATCACCTCGTACTTCGTTGACCACGTGGCGAGAATGTGCGAGTTGGCGGCATCGAACGTGAACATTTCTAGCGAAGTCTCGTCGGAGTGGTCACCAGCCCGGTTCATATCGTCGGAGCAGTTATCGAATGTGTATTCGGTGTGGGCGAAACCGTCTTCGTTCAGCAAGGGGGCGTAAATGGCGTTGGTGGCAGCCACCACGTCGTCGCCATTGCGCCAGAACTGCTGGGAGGTCACCTGGCCGTAAGGCGTGCTGTCGAGCAGGTCATCGTTACAACTGGTTACGGCCATCAGGAAGAGCCATCCGGCCAGTACATATATCTTTTTCATGTCGGAATGTCTTTGGTATCTACTTTTCGATCTGGGTTTCGGTTAAAAGGACAGGGTTGCGCCGATCGTCCACGTGCGTGCCTGCGGGTATTGCGCGTAGTCGACATTCAGCTGGTTGTACAATCCGGCCGCCTTGTCACCGCCTACATAACCCAGTTCGGGGTTCAAGCCGGTGTATTTCGTGATCGTAAACACATTTTGCCCGGTAATGTAAATCCTTGCCTGCGACAGTTTCACTTTCTCGATCACGGTTTTCGGAATGCTGTAACCTAATGTGAAATTTTTCAACCGGAAGAAATCACCTTTCTCGATAAACAGGTCGGAAGGACGGAAGTTGCGGTTCGGGTTGTCGATGCTCACGCGCGGCACGGTGTTGCTGGTACCTGCCCCATTCCAGCGCTCGTTTGCTTCCTGATACAAATTGAAAGAATAGCTCGCATCAAGGCCCTGCATACGGTCGGCATTGAAGATCGATACACCGCCTACACCTACGAAGAACAGGTTGAAGTCAAATCCTTTGTAATTCAAACCTGCATTCAGACCATAATTGATTTTCGGCTGGGGGCTTCCAATGATCGTCCGGTCCTTATCATCGACAATGCCGTCACCATTCAAATCCATGAAACGAACGTCGCCGGGATGGATCTGCCCGTTGGTTTTGCGGGAGTCACTGGCAATGTTCGGGTCGGAGTCGATTTCCGCCTGGCTTTGGTACAAACCATCCGCTTTATACCCATAAAATGTACCGTAAGGATGGTTCTCGTATGTGCGCACAATCTCCTGCTGCCCGCGGCCGTACAGCTGCGACGCAAGGAAACCGCCCGGCGTGGCGAGCTGCGTAATGCGGTTTTTGATCAACGTCGCGTTACCGCTCACATTCAGGGTCAGGTCGCCGAACGAGTGGCGGTAAGAAGCTTCGATTTCAACACCTTTATTACGCAACTGACCAATATTCTGATCCGGAATAATAGAAGTACCGATCGTTCCCACAGACGGCGGGGCGAGCAGCATTTTCTTGGTATCCTTGATAAAATAGTTAACAGAGAGGTACAATGCATTTTTCCAAAGCCCCGCTTCTACGCCGAAGTTGCTCATTTCCGCCGTTTCCCACCCGATTTGCAGGTTAGCCAGGCGGCTCTGCGCAGCACCCGAGATCGGGTTTTGCGTGCCGCCCGCACCTAATGCGTAGCGGTAAGACGAGTTGATCAACGCCAGGTATTGCAGCGAGTTCACGTTCTGGTTACCCAGCTGGCCCCAGCCGCCCGTCAGCTTGAAGTTGCTGAAAACCGGTAATGCGTTTTTGAAGAAATCTTCTTCCGAAAGCCGCCATCCCAGTGAGAATGCCGGGAAATACCCCCAGCGATTGCCCGGCGCGAATTTCGACGATCCATCCGAACGGAATGTGGCCGTAAGCAAATAGCGGTCCATAAACGAGTAGTTGGCACGACCAAACCAGGACGCCAGGGCGTCGTAGCTGCGGTTACCGTCCTCGCCCGCTACCGACACGATCGTTCCGGCATATTGCAGGTAGCGCAATGTAGGATCTTCGCTCGCGAAATCGCGGCCACGTTGTCTGGAAGAGATACTGTTGAATGTCTGCGAAGTATAACCACCCACCAGGTTCAGGCTGTGCGCACTGAATTTTTTGTCATATGAAAGGAAATACTCTTGCAGGAACGACCAGTATTTACCATGCGTCAGATCAAGCTGGTTATAGGAATTGGTACGAAACTGGTCATTGATTTTTACCTCGAAATTCGTGCTTTCTGAGAAAGTCGCGTCCATAGCGAGATTTGCGCGCAGTTTCAGGCCTTTCAGGATTTCAAGCTCGCCGGTGAGACTACCCAAAATGCGGTTACGGATATTGTTCTGATCCTGCGTATCGACGGTGAAAATAGGGTTATTGATGTCTCCGAATGCGCCGATACCTTTTGTGGAACTATACGAACCGTCTCCATTGCGGATAGGCAGGCCCGGATGAAAACGAATGGCGCTCCACAACAAACCCGTTTGAGACGATGTCGTGTTCGGCGAGGTGTTATGCGTATTCGTGAATTGAAGGTTCTGCCCGATTTTCAGCCTCGAACCGATTTTGTGATCCGAATTGACGCGGAATGTATACCTTTTATAATAGGACTTACCAATAATACCCTTTTCATTGTAATAACCACCCGAAATCGAGAACGACGAATACTTGCCGCCTCCGCGGATCGCCGCGTCGTAATTCTGGGTAACGCCTTGTGTGAGCAATGCTTCCTGCCAGTTGGTTTTCTGTGACTGGTATTGCGCGTCCTCCCAGATCGGCGGTACGGGCAGGCCGTCGTTTTTGTACGCCTCGCGCTTCAATGCCGCCAAGTCGGGCGCTTCCAGCATATCGAGGATTTTAATGCGGTTGCTGATACCGGCGTAGCCATTGAGCGTCACACTGATCGGGTTGTCGAAAGTACCGCGCTTGGTTGTGATGATCACCACCCCATTTGCCGCACGCGTTCCGTAAATGGCTGATGCCGAAGCGTCTTTCAGGATTTCGATGGATTCGATGTCGTTCGGGTTCACGTCGTTCATAGAACCGGCCGGTACGCCATCGATTACTACCAATGGATCGGCATTATTCACCGTTCCGAAGCCGCGGATCTGGATCGTACCTGCGTCGCCCGGCGCACCGCCGTTACGGATCACATTCACACCCGCCGCACGGCCCTGCAAAGCCTGCTGCGCTCCACCTGATGGAAGGTTTTGAAAATCAGAACCTTTCACGGAAGATACTGCACCAGTTACATCTTTTTTCTCCTGGGTACCATAACCCACCACCACTACTTCCTTCAACGCGCTCACATCCGGGGCCATGGTAATGTTGATGACCGAGTTGCTCGCCACCACTGCATCCTGGCTCACATAACCTATGAAAGAAAACCGCAGCGTGGCGCCATTATCCGGCACATCGAGCTGGTACTG
Organism: Dyadobacter soli; assembly: GCF_900101885.1. GTDB lineage: Bacteria > Bacteroidota > Bacteroidia > Cytophagales > Spirosomataceae > Dyadobacter > Dyadobacter soli. The sequence continues at coordinate 64,740 of NZ_FNAN01000031.1, forward strand.
ACCATTCTGGTCGGATGTGGTGCCTTTCTGGCTGCCTACGATAAGGATATTCACGCCCGGCAGGCCGTCGCCTTTTTCGTCCACGACTTTTCCGGTAATGGTCCGGTCGACTGTGGTACCCGCGTTCCCGGCGCTAAAAGGCGCTGCGCTTTGCGGGTCGCTCTTTTTTCTCAGCAATATTCTCGAATTCCCTACCACCTCGTATGAAACATTCAGGGGCGAGAGCAGCTGGTCGAGCACGCGGTTCAGTGAGCCCTGGAGTTGTTTTGCGGCAACCGTGCTCCTGCCCTGGATGCTACCCGAGCTGTATACAAACTTGACGTCGGCCTGTTTTTCGATCTGGCGTAACACCTGCCTGATTTCCAACGACTCGACTTTCAGTGAAATCTCTTTGTTCAGCAACTCCTGGCTATAAACGCCGTGTGCCATGGAGATCCCGCAGCATATCAAAGCAAGCAAAAGTTGTTTAGCGGTAGCACTCATGACTTTGTAAACAACCCTTTTGTAGGGTATTTTTTTATGCATAATTTTAAAGGTTTTTGTGAACTGAACAACTCAAAAACAACGGTATCCTTCTGCCAGGAAGGGTATTCCAAACGGCCGGGCATGTTAGCGCATGGCCGGCATTTTATAAAACACTTCTCTATTAATCAATCAATTAGCGCAGCCTTCGCCCGAGATAAACAGCGAAGCACCGCGGCGCTCATATTCCACATTCACCGCCTTGCAGATCAGGTCCAGCTGGTCGAACATCGGCAATTCGTTGAGATCCCCGGTAAACAGGCAGTTCCGAAGCACATCACCTTCCACCACAATGTCGATGCCGTAGGTCTTTTCCAGCAATGCGAGGACATCCGCGGCCGGCGTTTCGGCAAATTCAAACTGCGCTGCCGATTCGGCCGGTTTCACGATTACCGGTTTTTTCACGATACCCAACTCCATTTTCCGCGAATCTTTATCGAATACTACTTTCTGATTTGGCGTCAGGATAAAACCATTTTTGCTCGCTGTCTTGTTGTCGGAAGTTTCATAGACGGAAACACGCCCGGTAGCCACCTGCACCTCGATCGAGCCAGCACCATCGTAGGATTTTACATTAAAACTTGTCCCTAAAACCTGCGTAGCCAGATTTTCCGTCGAAACGATAAACGGCTTTGTCACATCCCTTTTTACCTGAAAAAACGCCTCGCCGTGCAGATAAACCATTCTTTTACGCTCTCCGAAATGCTCGGGATAGCCGATCCGGCTGTTGGGTTGCAGGATCACCACACTTCCATCTTCCAAAGTAAGCCGCTGAGGCTTGTGCGAGGTGTTGCTTACCGCAAAACCTTCATCATCGTTGTTCCAGATAGCACTCAATGCGGGGAAGTACACCGCTTCCTTGGGCGCATTGTACCAGAAAACCACTGCCAGCAACGCCACCGACGCCGCAACTGCCGTCCACCAGCCTATTCTGACAGGCTTTCTCGTGGTATTGGCCAATAGCTTCTGCCGGATACGCTGCCCTATTTCCTCTTTTTCAGATAAAAGCACTTCCGAATCGTCCGCCGGATTGTCTTTCAGGTATTGCTCGATCCGCAAATCTTCTTCCGCCGTCGTTTCGCCGGCGATGTATTTCTCTATCAGTTTCTCGTAATTATCAGTCATTTGCGGAGGCGTGTATAGGTTTTAGTTACTGGAATAATACATCCAGAGATTTTCTCTCAATGCTTTCAATGATTTGGTAATATGGTATTCCACGGCTTTTTCGGAAATATTCAGCTCTTCGGCAATGTCTTTGACAGGGCGGTTTTCAAAGCGGCTCAGCTGAAATACGCGGCTCGTCTTCTCGGGCAGCTTGCGCATTACCTCGTCCACCGCCCGCGAGAGGTCCGAAAACTGCACGATCTCGTCCGTCGAATAGGTCTCCTGGATTTTATTCAGGATCAGATATTCCTGGTACCGACGCCAGGTGATCTGGGATTTGATAAAATTGGTCACCCGGTATTTCATCGCAATCACGAGGTAAGTCCCCAGGCTCCGGATCTCTGTATCTTCCCGTCTATTCCAAAGGCTCTCGAATATATCGTGCACCAGTTCCTCCGATTCCTCCCGCGATCCCACCTGATGATAGGAAATGCAGAACAGCTTGTACCAGTAACGGTCGTAAATCTCCTCGAAAGCACGCTTGTTGCCTTCGCGGAGCTGGGTTACCAGCTGTTCGTCGGTTAGAATTTTAGTCATCAGGGTGCTCCTTTACTCGGATCTGCATGTATAGTCAAACAACTTCCGCAGACCCCTAAACGGTTTATCCATTTTTTTAGAAAAACTATTTCCGAAGGAATATCCGGAACTCCGAATCGATCTGAAAATCGGTTATGCCGTATCCGAGCATGCGTTCGCAATCCTTTTGGGCATCGGCCATCATGTCTGTGGATTTACGGTAGTGAAATTTGTTGATCGCCGCCACGACGCGGATGTTGTGCGTGCGCGCCCACGCCACGTCCTCGCGTGTGAGGTTTGCCGGTCTTTCGAACAAATAATAATGCTCAGGCCGGTAGCCGGGTTTCTTTATATTGTCTTCCAACTGCTTCCGCGAACAGCTCAGCCGCACCTTGCCTGTAAAAAACTCCGTGGATTCGTCGGTTCCGATCATCAGCGCCGTTTCTCTGAGGTGATATCGATCCAGCATAGTGGTCAGTTTATAAAAAAGTGTGGAATCCAGCCCGGCGATCTTGTTATCGAGCATGACCGCCATCCTTTTCTCGGCACAAAACCGGAGCACATCTTCGAGAAGCATCGGGTGGTTGCCGTCCAGTTTGCTGGTCAGTTTCGTTGCCTCTGCCCAATTCGTCTCCGTTACCTTACGCATATCCCCATAGAAACGGTTGAAGTCCGCATCGTGATTGGCGATCAGCACACCGTCGGCCGTCACGCGCATATCCGTTTCGACCATTCCGTAACCTTGCCGGGCCGCTTCTTTCAATGCGGGCAGCCCATTTTCGGTAAATGTACTATCCACTACCCCACCACGGTGAGCGATCAGGCCGATTGCCTTACCCTGACCGTATACGTTGGTGAAGTACATTATCAGTACAAAGGCGGGAATCAGTGAGAAAAGTTGCTTCATGAAAGATCTTTTTGAGATTGCAAAGGTACCATCGGACGGGATTCCGAAAATGCCCTTAACAATAACATAAAATCGGCATAAACAGCCCAATGGGAAAGCAATTTACCGATCGCTCATTCCCGTCTGCCTATCATTCATCAACTTTTGGAACCTCCGTTTTAGGTGTTTGATTTGTAACAGTCATCCGGAAATAACCACACCAAGGATCAAATACACTCCGAACAGGCGAACCGGTAAGCATACAACCCTGATTACAACACACACACTTAGTTACAACACACACTCCTATTGCGTAAAACGCTATGCACACGCTTAATTTTTGTTTTGCGGTTTTTTGGAAATAAAAAAAGGGCCGAAAGGCCAGTCATGGTCGGAAGATTTTTCTTCCGACTTTTTTCTGTTTCATAGGGGCTGTTTTTTATTGGTTAATCAGATGATTTTTAGTTATTTATTGTTGGTTTTATGAGGCAAATTGATTATCTTTAGTAATTGATAGTCAGCAAGATATGCCCGTTTTTAAAGATCACAAGGTTAACATCAATCATCTTTTAGGTTTCATTCCCGAAGCCCTTATCGCCCATCTTTCGGCAACTACCAGGGTTGATCATTACACCAAAGTCCTGCATGGTAAAAAGATGTTTTACCTGTTAATGTATGGCATTTTAGAGAATGACAGACTTAGCCAACGAACGCTGGAAGACAGTTTCAATGATCCTGTTTTCAAAGTGCTTTTTAACCTGGATGAAGCTGAAACCGTTTGCAGAAGTTCTATATCGGAC
>NZ_FNAN01000028.1 GCF_900101885.1 Dyadobacter soli
CCTGTCTTGGTATTAAGCCATCTGCGGCGTTTGATGTGAAGGAAGACCTTATGGCCCCGAATTGGAAAATCCTGAACAGTAATCATCGGAAAGAACCCTTTGGAGAGCAAATTCTTCCTCTCCGGGTCATTCTCATCCGCATTCTTCTCATCTATATGCACGTGAAATACTCCATCCTGACGGTCGATGGATGTCAATTCAAAATTTTCAAGGATAAACTCTGGTAATAGAAACTGGATAATAGGCAAGAAACTCTCCAAAACGAACTAGGTTGATTAAAAACACAAACCTAGAAAATCCTATGCGCTCCACAAGTTTTTGATTTGATCCGACATCATAGTGATTTTAAAAGAATCCAAGTATTGCACCTTTGTATTGCAACAAAAGAAAAAGCGCTCAGCAATCTCTTGCTAAGCGCTTCATTTTCAAGCTCCCGAAGCTGGGCTCGAACCAGCGACCCTCTGATTAACAGTCAGATGCTCTAACCGGCTGAGCTATTCGGGAATCATTATCCGGTTGTTGTACTCGAATTGTGGTGCAAATCTAGTGATTCAAGTTATACAGCGCAAGTGTCGGCTCTAAAAAATTATTACGCCTGCACCTTTGCGAGGATTAACTCCTTGACTTTCTTGGCATCTCCCTTCGTAAAATTATTGATAATTATTTCAGGACGCATGCGTGGGATGATCCGGATCGTCGAAAAGAAGATGCCGCTCTCGATTTCTACACCCGAGATGTCGGAGTAAAAAACGAAGTTATCGTTGCTTTTGAAAAGTTTCCTGACTTTGAAGGTTACGCCCTTTTCTCCGAAAGTTACTTCGTCCGGGAAAAACGGGTTCATGAGCCCACTGGCACTGAATCGCTCGTTCATATTTTGAATAGGTTATTAAATGAATGTGTCACAAAGGTACGTATACGACCTTCTTTGTTTCAAAGAATTCTTCCTCGAAAAAGTCCGAAAGCGCGTAAATCTGCGGCTTTTCTCTAATCTCGGAGAGCTCTTCGGAGAGGTCACCACCTTTGAGATATAAAATACCGTTCCTGCGGTCGTGGAAGGAGTTGCGGCTGATATTCTTTTTCACCCAGCCCACAAACGGCGCCATGCGGGTTACGGCCCGGCTTACTACGAATTCGTAGCTGTCGTCGAGCTTTTCGGCGCGTACCTGTTCGGCACGTACGTTGTCGAGCTTCAATGCATTAACAATCTCCTGCACTACGCGGATCTTCTTGCCAATGCTGTCGACCAGATGAAACTGTGTTTCGGGGAACATAACCGCCAGTGGTACCCCGGGAAAGCCACCGCCGGTGCCTACATCGAGAATGGCCGTACCGGGGCCAAACTCCTGCACTTTGGCAATGCCGAGCGAATGCAGCACGTGGCGTTCATATAATGTATCAATATCCTGGCGCGAAATCACATTCACGCGGGCATTCCAGTATTCGTACAACTCGCCCATTTGCCCGAACTTGTCGCGCTGGTCGGCGTTCAGGTCGGGGAAGTATTTATTAATCAATTCCATGATTTACGGGGTTTTCTACTCGTCATGGTCAAAAACCCGAAAACGAGGTAATAAACAAAAAGTGCAAAGTCCATCAGTAAAAAGCTGAACCACTCCACGGTTTTATCCAGCTTCACATTAATAATGATCAGCAGGAAACATTGAATAGCCCATCGCACGCCAAAAACGATGCCCAGGTATTGCAGTAGTAACATATCTTTTGTGATAAGCCCCCAGGCCAGGGTAAGCAAACCAAAGAACCAGATCGCAATGTGGGAAGCCGAAAGCATGCCCAGTAACACCTTGTTACGCGGCTTATAATAACGGCTCACCGAAATATGCCGGCGTTTCTGCCTGAACCAGTCTTTCCAGTTGGTTTTAGGAACAGAATAAACAAATGAGTCCTCCTCGATGGAGATCGTGGTGTTGGAACTGGTGGAAACTTCGTTCAGAAAAATATCGTCGTCGCCGCCGAACACGTGCTTGTGTGTATAAAAGCCTTTATTGGCAAAAAACACGGAGCGCTTATATAATATGTTACGGCCGACGCCCATGTAGGTCATTCCGGCCAGTGTAAACGACAGGTATTGGACCGCGGCATAGAAAGTTTCGCAGCGGATAAACCAATTGAGCAGCCCTTTTTGTTTGAAATAAGGAGAAAACCCTAGCACGATATCCTTATCCTCGGTTACCCGCGAGGTCATGGCGGTTATCCAGTGGTTCGAAGCAGGGCGGCAATCGGCGTCGGTCATGAGCGCAATCGGGTATTTGGCTTGCTTCATACCGACGGTCAATGCATACTTCTTTGGCGTGACGTGATCGAACTGGTCGTTGATGCGGATATAGCGGATGTTTTTCCAGCCATTAATGTGCTCGCGGATGTACTCCTCACTCCCGTCGTCGGACCGGTCGTCGAGCAGGATCACCTCGTACTCGGGATACTCCTGCGCATCCAGCAGCGGAATGAGCTCCGTCAGGTTCTCCCTTTCGTTCCAGGCACACACCAATACCGTTACGCCCGGCATGGTATTGCCGTAATTAGCGCCTTTTCCGTAAAATGCCAGCCGTGTAAAAAAGAAGAGATAATAGAATAACTGAACAGCTACAAACGCCCCCAGCGCATAGAGTAAAGAATCGGCCACAACAGAAGAGAGATGTAAAATTTTTCCATATTCATGCAAATATACTGTCATTGACAGGAATGTTAGAGGCGTTACCCCTATTTTTGCACACCAGCAATTTAAAACCTTTTAATGAAGTTTACATTACAAGTTGAGGATCCCCATTCGAAAGCAAGGGCCGGATTGGTCGAGACGGATCATGGGGTTATCCAGACGCCCATCTTCATGCCTGTCGGCACCGCGGGAACCGTAAAGGCGGTCCACCAGCGCGAATTGAAGGAAGACGTCAAAGCACAGATCATATTAGGGAATACCTATCATTTATATCTCCGACCGGGCCTCGACATCCTCGAAAAAGCCGGCGGCCTGCATAAATTCAACGGCTGGGACAAGCCGATCCTGACCGATAGCGGCGGTTATCAGGTATATTCACTCGCCGGAACCGGCCGTAAGATAAATGAAGAGGGTGTGGTATTTAAGTCACACATTGACGGTGGCGTACACACCTTCACGCCGGAGAACGTGATGGACATCCAGCGTACGATCGGCGCTGACATTATCATGGCATTCGACGAATGCACGCCCTACCCCTGCGATTTCACGTATGCGCGCAAATCGATGGAGATGACGCACCGCTGGCTTACGCGTTGCTGCAACCGGTTCGATAGCACCGAGCCGCGTTACGGTCACAGCCAGACGTTATTCCCTATCGTTCAGGGGAGTGTTTACAAAGACCTCCGGAAACAGTCGGCGGAATTCATCGCGTCCGCAGGCCGTGAAGGGAATGCGATCGGCGGGCTTTCGGTAGGCGAGCCGGCCGAGATCATGTACGAGCTCACCGAAGTGGTTTGCGACATTTTACCGAAGGATAAGCCGCGTTACCTCATGGGCGTGGGAACGCCTGCGAACATCCTGGAATGCATTTCACTGGGTGTGGACATGTTCGACTGCGTGATGCCTACCCGCAATGCACGCAATGGCATGATTTTTACAACAGAAGGAATCATCAATATCCGCAATGAAAAGTGGAAAGATGATTTGTCACCGATAGACTCAGGCCTTGGTGGGCACATTAGTACATTTTACAGTAAGGCCTATCTGAGGCATCTTGTAAAATCCGGTGAAATGCTCGGAGCGCAGATTGCGAGCATCCATAACCTGACGTTCTATTTATGGCTGGTTAACAGTGCGAGAGAGAAAATTATCGACGGAACTTTCGCTTCGTGGAAGCGTGAAGTGGAAAAAAAATTGAATCAACGGCTTTGAAAGTTCAGAAAAGGAGGTTTCTTTCGGGTAAAATTTGAATTAAATATCAGGAAACTTTTCCATTTGTATCAACTTGCGGTTGATTAAGTGATATTGATAACCTATTTTTGTGCGCACTAGGCATTTGGTTAATGTTGCGATTAGCCGTGAAAACAATATATAACTTTACTCATAAAATTGGATATAGATCAATCCTAGTTAATCTTAATAACGCTAACTTGAATAGTATGAAAAAAGTATCCCAGTTGATTGGTTCGTTTGCCTTGGGAGCAATGATGGCGCTGCCTTCATTCGCACAGCCGCTGGTGCAACCGAATTCTCCGGATTACAATCCAAAAGCGACGTACGATGGCCCCTACAAATTGAACACCTGGTCAATTTCCGCACACTTTGGCCCGACGCTCTTTTTTGGTGATTTAAGAGAATATGACTTCTGGCCTGTTACCAAAACCAACACCGACAGCCACAAGGAATCCGGGACTTTTCAAGGAGGCCTCACACTGAACAAACAACTTTCTTACCTGTTCGGCGCTCGTCTGGACGCATCTCTGGGTAACCTGAGAGGTATGAAACGTCGTAGCTATAACCGCTATTTCGAAGGCAACTATTTCGATGTTTCCGTTTCAGGAACTGTTAACCTGAAAGGACTTCTGATGGGGCCTAACAAAATGAAGCGTTGGAAAATCGATGCGTATGCAGGTATCGGTCAGATCTTTTACGATGCTACGGCATATGACCTGACAGGTGGTGTGAAGCTTCGCGAAACAGGCAAGATGAATGACTGGATCGTTCCTACCGGCTTGAACATCAATTACGAAGTAACTCCAAGAATCGATATCGGTCTTGACTTCCGTTTGAACCACACCAACTCTGACTACCTCGACGCTACTTACGGCGGAGACTACGACAGAACGCCTAACAATACCGAGATCAAAGATCAGCAGAAAACTTCCCGCAAAGGAAACTCTGAGCTTGACAGCTACGGATACGGTGCAATCCAGGTAACTTACAAATTGGGCAAAAAGCCTTTGAAAGTTGCGAAAGTGGATGGCAAATGGGATTACAAACCAGAAGAAGGCGGCTACTACCACCTGCGTTACACAGACCCACGTGTACTGGTTAAGCCTCCGAAAATCCTTACACTCGAAGAAATGGACTCTGTTGCAAAAGCAAACCGTCCAAAAGATATCGACCCACGTTTGTTGCTTGATACCGACGGTGACGGTGTATCCGACTTCTTCGATAAAGAGCCAAACTCGCCAGCAGGAAGCATTGTTGACGGTGCCGGTCGCGTACTCGACTTCGATTCTTACGTGAAAAATGCATTGGCAACAGGCGCAGCTTGCTCCGAGATCTTTGCTAACGTAACATTCGATACCGACAAAAACGTATTGAAACCTGAATTCCAGGAATTGCTGAAAAACGTAGCAGCATTGATGAACAAAAACGGATGCCGCTTGCAACTGGCTGGTCACACAGACCGTCGTGCATCTGACCGTTACAACATCGCGCTTTCTAAACGCCGCGTAGAAGCAGTGAAAAACTTCCTGATCAACGAAGCTGGTCTGCAAGACCCAAGCAAAGTGATCGTAGACTACTTCGGATCGTTCAAACCTATCGCAGACAGCGCAACCCGTCCAGGTTTGCAGAGAAACCGTCGCGTAGAATTGAAACTTCTTCCCTAATAGTTGAAGAAACGACTTAAAGAGAAAGGCTCCCGTCGGGAGCCTTTCTCTTTTTGATATATTCACACGCCAAATCAATTAGCCACATCATAACAACGCAACAGGGAATTAATGAAACAATATGATTATCTGGTAGTAGGTGCAGGTTTGTGGGGATCGGTATTTGCCCATGAGGCAACCAAACGCGGAAAGAAATGTCTGGTGATCGATCGCCGCGACCATATCGGCGGCAATGTGTATTGCGAAAATGTCGAAGGCATTAATGTACATAAATACGGTGCGCACATCTTCCACACCAACGACAAGAATATCTGGGACTACGTCAACTCGTTTGTAGAGTTTAACCGTTACACCAACTCCCCGGTAGCGAACTACAATGGAGAGCTTTACAATCTCCCATTTAATATGAACACTTTCTACCAGCTCTGGAAGGTGCGCACGCCGGAGGAGGCCAAAGAAAAAATCCGCCAACAGGTAGAACAAGCGGGCATTAAAGATCCCCAAAACCTGGAAGAACAGGCCATCTCACTCGTAGGTACCGACATTTACGAGAAGCTGATCAAAGCCTACACCGAAAAACAATGGGGGAGAAAAGCTACCGAACTGCCTGCATTCATTATCAAACGGCTCCCGGTAAGGTTTACATTCGACAATAACTACTTCAACGACCGCTACCAGGGTATCCCGATCGGCGGTTATAACAAGCTCACCGAAGGCCTGTTAAACGGCGTAGAAGTGCGCTTGGGCATCGATTTCTTCAAAGAACGCGAAGCACTTGCTGCATTGGCGGAAACCATCGTGTACACCGGCCCTATCGACGAGTATTTCGATTTCCGTTTCGGCCAGCTCGAATACCGCAGCCTGCGTTTCGAAAACCAGCTGCTGGATCAGGAAAACTATCAGGGGAATGCGGTAGTGAACTATACCGATGGCGAAACGCAGTTCACACGCATCATCGAGCATAAGCATTTCGAATTCGGTACGCAGCCGAAAACGGTGATCACGCACGAGTACCCGCAGGAGTGGGTGAAAGGCGCCGAGCCATACTACCCGGTGAATGATGATAAAAACACGGCCGTGTTCAATCAATATAAAGCACTCGCGGGGGACGAACCGAATGTGATTTTCGGAGGAAGGCTGGCAGAGTACCGCTATTACGATATGCACCAGGTGGTAGCATCGGCGCTCAAAAAAGTGAAGGTGCATTTCGATTCCTGAAAAAATATTTTTTATTCAAAACCCTGTTTCAAGCCATTGAAACAGGGTTTTTTATTTTCTACAAAAATTTTTCAAAAACTTTTGTAGAAGTCGCGTTACCAAAATTACAAGCCAGCGTCTAAATGCTATCACCCAAAATGTGTACGCAATGCTGGCGAATAAAACTCAAATTGCAGATTTCCAAGACTGGACAAAGAATCCGTTCTGGAAAGCAGTCAGGTATCGATGGTACTGGTTTCTCATTTCGCCATTGCTGTCCGTTCTGCTCGGGTTTACCTTTTTGAGATACAAAACCCCGCATTACACCATCACCGCCTCCCTGCTCGTTCGGGACGATTCGAGAGGAAGCGACTTCCACGAAACAGCGCTATTGGAAGAGCTGGGCTTGCCCGATGCCACCAGCAGCGTCGAAAACGAAATTGAAATACTCAAAAGCCGCACATTGCTCAGCCAGATAATCAGCGACCTGCATTTGACTACGCAATACTTCGCCGCCGGAACGCTTAAAACAACCGAACTCTACGATAAAACGCCGTATAAAGTCAGGTTTCTGAAATCCCGCCCGGCGAAACCTGAATCCTACCTGATCATTCGGGAGACCGACAGCACATTCAGGCTTCAAACTTCGGATCATTATTACAAAGGAAGTTTCGGGAAAAAGTTATCGCTACCGCACGGCGCTGCAATCATGGACACGACCCGTTTTAAACCATCTTCCCACTACCAGTATTCCTTCAAAATATCCGCAACCGAGACCATCCTGGATCACTATGATCGCGTTCTGCGCATTCAGGCACCCAACAAAGCTGCCAGCCTTGTCAATCTGTCTATCCAGGACGTATTGCCGCGCAAAGGCGAGGCTATTTTAAATCAGCTGATCGAGCGATACCAAAAAGCTAGCATCCAAGAGAAGAACAAAGTAGCGGACAACACGATTGCTTTCATCAACTCCAATCTCACCCATATATCGTCCGAACTGACACAGGTTGAAACGAACATCGAGCAGTTTCGCAAGCGCCATCGCGTGATCGATATGGCGGAAGATGGAAGGCAGGCTCTTCAACAATATCATTCGAATGCATCGGATGAAAAGCAACTGGCAATGCATTTGAAAATCGTGGGGCTGCTGGAAGCACATTTGCGCGAGAAATCCGCTACGGCCATTCCATCTGCTTTGTACCCGCAGGAGAGCAATTTTGCGGCTATGGTTAGTAAATACAATGAAACGCAGCTGGCGCTTACCCGGGCGCTGGCGTCGCTTGCACCCGGGCATCCCGAAGTACAATCCATGGAGAAGCAGATCGGGGTTTTGAGAACCAGTCTTGCCGATGCCATTGAACATCAGAAGCGGGAGCTAACATTAAGCATTGCCGCCATTCGCGAATATGGCAGAGGTTTCGAGAATGCAATCACGCGGCTTCCGGGAAACCAGCGGGCATTTCTGTCGCAGTCACGCGAGCAGGGTATTCAGCAGGAGTTGTATTTGTTTTTACTCAAAAAACGAATGGAAACGGCGATTTCCCGCTCCGCTAACATTGCCAATGCGAGGGTAGTCGATGCGCCGAAAGCCAGTCAGCTACCGGTGTATCCTAACCGGCAGCTGACCTTGCTGATCGCATTGCTTTCAGGTCTCCTGACGCCAGTCGGAATACTTTACATCGGGCAAATCTTCAATAACAAAATCACATCGAAGGAAGATATCGCGCGACAATGCGATGTGACCATTATCGGGGAAATCAGCCAGCAACGATGGAGGCAGGTTGGTAGCCGGAGCCTTATCAAAGAACAGTTCCGCTCGTTGCGCACGAATGTCCAGTTTGTTGTCGGTACCCGCCCGAATACCGTGATACTGCTTACATCCGCCATGGCCGGTGAGGGAAAATCGTTCATTGCCATGCACCTCGCGCAGTCCCTGGCGCTCGCGGGCAGGAAGGTGCTTCTTATCGACTTCGATCTTCGAAAACCTTCCCTCGCCCTCCTACTGAATCTGCGTCCGGAAGGCGTCACGGAATACATCACATCTGAACGGGAACCGCTCATCCAGCGATGTGCTAACGGCCCGCCGTTTGATTTCCTCGCTGCCGGTATGCCACACGTCGATACCGGCGAACTAATGCTTTCGCCAAGGGTCGCCGAGCTTATTCCAAAACTCAAAATCGGGTATGACTATGTGCTGCTCGACAGCCCGCCCGTTGGCCTGGTGGCCGATGCGCGGTTCCTAAGTCCCTATGCCGATTTGACTTTATACATCGTCCGCCAGCATTTCACATTCATGCATCAACTCACTGATTTGCACAAAATCCGTGAGCAATTACCGGATCTCCATCTGGTGCTCAACGGCACCCGCGATTTGCGCCGGTATCAATACCATTACCAGTAACATTCATTTAACCATAAAAACACACCTATGAAACAGCACATTTATGTCATCGGGGAAATTGGCCAGGCGCATGAAGGCAGTATCGGCCTCGCGCATGCGTATGTAGACGCGCTCGCGCACGCAGGAGCCAATGCAGCCAAATTTCAAGTCCACATCGCCGATGCGGAAAGCAGTATTTACGAAGATTTCCGCGTCAAGATCCCTTACCAGAACGGGTCCCGTTTCGATTATTGGAAAAGTATGGAGTTCAGCGCAGATGACTGGGCAGGGCTTAAAACACATTGCGAAAAAGTGGGTCTGGACTTTTTGGCAAGCCCATTTTCGCTGGCGGCGGTAGAATTGCTCGACAAAATCGGGGTAATGGGGTTTAAAATTGGGTCGGGCGAGGTGGATAACCTGCCTATGCTCGATAAAATAGCAGAAACGGGAAAGCCGGTGATCCTATCGTCGGGTATGAGCTCCTGGGCCGAACTGGACCTGGCCGTATCGATGCTGAAATCGCGGTGCACAGCCGTTTCCCTGCTTCAATGCACGACGGCATATCCTGCCAAGCCGCACCAATGGGGGCTGAATGTCATGCAGGAAATGGGTAAGCGCTACCAGGTTTCCGTGGGTTTCTCGGATCATTCAGGCGATATTTTCGCGTGCCTCGCCGCTGCGGCGCTCGGCGCACGCCTACTCGAATTTCACGTCACATTCGACAAACGGATGAGTAATCCCGATGCCTCCTCATCGCTTACGCTACGCCAGGCCACGACGCTCATCGCCGGTATCCGCAAAATTGAAACTGCTTTGAATTTCCCTGTGAATAAGGATGCGAATGCCACTTTTTCGAGAATGAAAAGCATGTTCGGCAAATCGCTGGCGGTAAACCGCGACTTGCGGAAGGGCGAGCAGATTCAATGCACCGACCTTGAAACCAAGAAGCCGGCCGGCTTTGGTGTGGCAGCGGCACGTTACCAGGAAGTTTTGGGCAAAACGCTCACAAAAGACATTGCGCAATGGGATTTTCTCACCGAAAACCATTTCACCCATGCGTAAAATATGCGTCGTTATCACCGCCCGGGCGAGTTACAGCCGGATCAAAACCGTACTGACGGCCATTCATGCGCACCCGAAGCTCGCATTGCAAATTATAGTTACCGGAAGCGCATTGGTAGATCGGTATGGCAACATCATCCCGTACCTGGAAGCGGAAAATCTGCCGGTTTCAGCTGTTATTCCAAATTTGCTGGATGTCGAAAGCGACACTGCTTCTGCTAAAACTACCGGGCTCGCCGTCATTGAACTGGCTACTTTTTTTGCCAACCACCGACCGGATGTAGTAGTAACCGTCGCCGATCGCTTCGAGACCATTGCTACGGCCATCGCCGCTGTGAATATGAATATTCCGCTCGCTCATATTCAAGGCGGTGAAATTACCGGTAATATCGACGACCGGATCAGGAACAGCATTTCACAACTCGCCGACCTGCATTTCGTAGCCACCGAAAATGCGAGGGCGCGACTGATGTATTGGGGGCTTTCGCCGCAAAAAGTGCATTACACCGGCTGCCCGTCCATCGATCTGGTCTTTCAGCACAAGGATTACGATTTCAACCCTTACGAGATTTACGGAGGCGTCGGGTCGCAGCCGGATCTGAATGATCCTTATCTGATTGTATTGCAGCATCCGGTAACCACCGAAAAAGGGCATTCGAAATGGCAGATCAATAATACATTGCACGCCATAGCAGCCTTGAATATGCCCGGCATCTGGTTCTGGCCTAATGCAGATCCGGGGACGGCCGGTACCGCTCAGGGTATACGCGCCTTCCGGGACCAACATCCGGACTTTCCTTTTCACTTCTTCAAGAATATGGAATCGGGCCATTTCATTCAGTTGCTGAAAAATTGCGCATGCATTGTCGGCAATTCCAGCGTGGGGATACGTGAATGCAGTGCATTAGGCATCCCGGCGGTGAACATCGGAAGCCGGCAGCTTGGCCGCGAAAGAGGCCCGAACGTGGTGAATTGCATTCCCGACACGGAGGCAATCCTCTCGGCCATAAAGCGTCAGCTCGCGCACGGGCGTTACCCGCAGGTGACGCTGTACGGGAAAGGCGACGCGGGCGAGCATATTGCCGGGCACCTCGCTACCATTCCATTCATTCTCAAAAAGCACCTCCTCCCGGCATGACGACACCATTTCCCAAAATCCTGGGCCTCATTCCCGCGCGAAAAGGCTCGAAGGGCGTTCCCGGCAAAAATATGAAGCTACTGGATGGAAAGCCGCTGATACAATACACATTGGAAGCAGCGGAGCAATCGGAGCTGCTCGATACCATACTTGTCTCAACGGATTGTTCTGAAACCACATTTTTTGCCAATTGTTTTGCCAAAACAAATGCGCCCTTCCTTCGGCCTGCGCATTTGGCTACCGAGCGTTCGCCGATGATCGATGTCGTGGTACATGCGTTGTACTATGCCGAAAAGCATTGGGGCTCCTTCGACTACATTGTGCTGCTGCAACCCACTGCCCCCTTACGCGCACCAGGCATGATCGACGCTGCCATCCACGATATCATTGACAAAGAAGCGGACAGCCTGGTCTCCGTCCGCAAAATCCCGGATGCATTCAACCCCTTTTGGGCATACGCGTTCGGGGAAAACGGGTTGGAAAAAATGGTCGGAGACGTAGCATACCAAACGATAACCCGTCGACAGGAACTACCCCCTGCATACCATCGGGACGGTGAGATTTACATCGCGCGTACATCGCTCGTGCGCGAAGGGCTGCTAACCGGTGGCAAAATAGCCGCCTGGTTGAATGATAATGCATTCGGAATCAATATCGATACGCCTGCCGACTGGGGACAGGCCGAAAACCTTCTTCAATTATGGAAAGAACAGACCAAAAGCGTATTCTCCTGCTGATTACCAATCCATTTGCAGTTATCAACATGATCCATTCCGGCGTGACGGCAGAACTCTGCACGCATTATGGAATTTATGTCATGTCGAATCTGCTGACCTGCGCCGACATCGAGCATTTCAACCGGCATTTCCGATCGAATATGCATTGGCTGCCGACGCCGCTTCCGGAAATTTCACGGATCACAAAATGGCTTAGAGCTGGACAAATGCTTCTTTTCGGCCATTTCTTCCAAATTGAAACTATCCGCATCAAAGTCCATGAAAAAAGCACATTCTTCCACTGGCTTTTTTCAATTACCCAAAAAAGCCCTTTGCTGATCCATTTGAGCGGCCTGCTACTGGTAGTAACCAGAAATTGGCTGATCCGCCGCACAAAACATCCGGGTTTACGCGGCCTGGCTGCCGACTACAATTTTCAAACGGTAATTTCCACGTCCCCGCTCGATCTGCGCGAGAATGCGATAGTCAATTCACTCCAAATGCACGGGATTCCAGGCATCTCGATTATCATCAGTTGGGACAATCTTACTTCGAAAGGGGTGATCAACACGCAATCCGACAGGGTCTTGGTTTGGAATAACCAGATGGCATCCGAGTATCACCGGTTCTACGCAATTTTCGGGGATAATGCTGTGGTTCGCATTGCCGGGATTCCAAGGTTCGACATTTACCGGCGTCCACCGGCTCAAAGCCTGCATTTCAATAATATTTCAAAAACCGACCGGCCATCGCGGCTAATACTTTTCTCAACCGGCGCTATCAAGCATCATTCGTGCCAAAACTACATTATCCGGGACCTGCTCGAATACACGGAAAACCGGCCGGATATTACCATTCTGATCCGATGCCACCCAGGCGACGATGCGAGGCGGTACGACTGTTTCAGGGGAATTAAAAATCTCCATTTCTTCCAGCCATTTGGCAAAAGCCGCATTCCGCCTGTCGATTACCTCGAAATATTGCATTCACAATTGTCGCGCTGCGATGTATGCCTGCAAGTCGCCTCTACAATGCTGCTCGACGCCGCTGCCGCCAACAAACCTTGCATCAGCATCGCCTACGACGCCCGCCCGGAGGTGGATTACGCACACTCCGTGAAGCGGTTCTATGATTATTCGCATCAGCTATCACTTCCAGATCGCTTAAAGAACCACATTGTGTACGATCGCTGGCAGCTGTTCGAGAAACTGGATGAAATGCTCGGTGAAAGCTACGCCTCAAACGGGATTAGAAATGCTGTCGAGCCCATCATTCATTGTTGCTCCCCCGAATCTGTACATTTAACCACGCAATACATCCGGGAATGGTTAGGCTGATCGTCGCGACGGGCAAAAAGGCCATTTTGTCCGTCAGCATCGCGTGGATAGCCACCACGCTTTGCAGCTCACTGCTGATGTTTGGCGAAAGTACCGTGCAAACGGTCCTCGTTTTCGGGTTCTACATTTATTGTATCCTAACGTTGGCCATACCTTCGGACTACGGGCTTTTCCATGTGGTCAGCATTCCGGCGCTAAGCCAGTTTTTGCATTTATTTCAAAAATACGATTTCCCCGCAGGAGCCAATTCGCTCTGGCGGCTGCTTCCGTTTATACTGGTTGATCTGCGGATGCTATCGGCACTGATCCGGTTCAAAACGGGCCTGACGAGCACCGAAAAAAGCATAGTAGCCTCGTGGTTTGCATTGAATTTTGTATTCATCATCATTTCACCAAACCTGTCGGGGATCATCACAGGCGCATTTACACTAATCCTTTTCACCATTCCTCTGTATTTCCTCTACCTCGGCGTTCTCTCAAAACTTCCTTCATTCGCCGGGGATATGGAACGATCGCTATGCCTGATCTTCATCCTACTGGTGCTGGGAACATTCGGCCTCGTGTATTTCGGAGCGCAATACAAAGGAGCCAGCAACCTGCTGGTAACCCGCAACATTTCGGATACCAATGTGACAATGGCGTATTTTATCCTCCTTTGGCCATTTGCAATGCTGTACGCGAGCCGCACCCGGTACATTTTGCTATTGACCCTGGTGATGTTTTTACTTTTCGTGTCGATAGTCGTGCTCTCCTTTTCACGCGGGGCGGTCTTAATCGTGTTGCCTTACCTGCTCGCCTCATTGCTTGTTACGGGTAACTGGAAGTATGCATTTTGTTTGGCAGCGATCGCTGTATTCCTCAGCACGATTTCGCTCGACTTCATCCATGCAGACCTTGCGTATTCCTGGCAGCTGCGTTTCGCCGATTTCCAGACTGCGGGGCCGGTTCTACAAAAAATTCAGGAAGCGAGTGGGAGGTCGGAAATCCGCAGGCTTGCATATGAGCTGTTTCTCGAAAGTCCGCTCTACGGGCATGGTACGGGTAGTTTCGAGGTGTTGGGCCCGGGTTACCGGGAGGCGCATTCGATGTTTTTCACAGTGCTGGCCGAACAAGGGCTGATCGGGGTACTCTATATGTATGGGCTGTTTGTGATACTGGGCAGTCATTTGTTCAAAATCGTTGCCTGTGAATGGCGGTACCGGCTGTTGCCCGTCGCATTAGCGACGTATTTACTCTTTGTACATACAGTGGGATTTGTTTTTGTAATTATTCCAGCCAAAAGTCTTACTATCAACTGCATAGCACCCGTTTTGCTGATCTGCATTTATTACTATTCCAAAAGCATTGCCAACAAATCCGCGCCTTCCGATCATGGCTAACTTACTGATTATTGGCAGGTTTCCACCGCCGATAGGTGGTGTAACAATGCATTTGAAAAGGCTGACGCAAGGCCTTCGGCAAGCAGGATTCGATTTCGACTTTTGCGATTTGGGAATGGCTTCTACTTTCGAGATCCTTTCCGATATAGCAAGGCATCGTATCATTCACATCCATTTCTCGAACCCGGCTGCACAAATGCTGTTCGCGATTTTTTGCCGGCTTACCTGCAAGAAATTGATCATTACATACCACGGCTGCTGGGGCAGATATGGAAAACTGGGAAATTGGATGGTGAAACTGTCGGCACGCTTCGCGTACGTGCCTATCGTACAGGAGCGCACGAGCCTAGCGCCCGCGCTGCGCTGCAACCCGCGTGCATGCGAAATTTCAACTTACATTGCGGATTCCGAGATGCAGCCGCTGCCGGCATCACTGCATTTGAAGATAGCTTTTCGGTGTGAGCATTACGAGGCCACATTCTGCACCAATGCCTGGAATGTGACCTTTGACAAATATGGTCGGGAAATTTACGGGATTTCGGAAATGATCAACCGGTTCGCGGCATATCCGCAGTACCAGCTCCTGATATCCGACCCTTCCGGCAATTACCGATCGTATATTCAGAATAGCACACAGCACATTTCAAGCAATGTGTTTTTTGTCAGCCACTTACACGACTTCAAAAGTATTCTGCTGCTTTCCGATGCATTCATCAGGAATACTACTACCGACGGCATATCACTATCTATTCACGAGGCGCGTGACCTGCGAATTCCCGTACTGGCGTCAAGTACCGTCTGGCGACCGCCATTTTGCAGCACTTTTCAGGATTTTTCAGGGACTGATTTAAAGGTAAAACTGGAAGAAGCGAGACGGCTGATAACTCTGCCCGTTGCAGCTTCCGATACACTGCCCAAGCTCATTGAACTGTACCGGAATATTGATCTGAAATGTGTGTCAACTATCTGACAAACAGCCTATAAAAAACAAAGGCATAGAAAAATTTCCATGCCCTGTTTCACACTATACACACACTATATTTTTAATATCTATATATCGCTCGGATAAATTTCAAGTTGAATTTCAATACCGCAAAATAACAAACTAAAGTGATCAGAAAAAAACTTTAGGATGCGAATTTCTAAATTCTAATCAGAAAATAATGGACATTTCCATAAAAAGTTTTTAGCAGATTGTCCTATTCCTCAAAATTACGGAAAATTGGCGTAATTATTGCTTCAAACTACTCTGCCTGATTACTTTCGTGCAATTAACACTCACCAACTCATTCATGGAATCACTTTTCACCACCGACGCGCTGATCAGTTTGCTTACATTGACTTTACTGGAAGTCGTCCTTGGAATTGACAACGTAATCTTCATCACAATCGTTTCAGGCAAACTGCCTGTCGAACAAAGAAAAAAAGCACAGAATAACGGCTTGCTCATCGCGCTCGTGTTGCGCGTCGCGCTGTTGTTTGCCATTTCGTGGGTTATCGGCCTGAAAGAAGACCTTCTGACGCTTTTCGGTCACGGTTTCAGCGGTCGCGACCTGATCCTGCTGGGAGGAGGACTTTTCCTGCTTTACAGTACTACCAAAGAAATCCACCACAAACTCGAAGGTGATCCCGAAGACCTGCCCTCTGGTGATATTTCCGGCAAGAAATCGATGACATTCGGCAGCGCGCTCGTACAAATCGCATTGCTGAACATCATCTTCTCATTCGACTCGGTGCTTACGGCCGTCGGTCTGGTGAAAGAAGTGCCGATCATGATCATCGCGGTCATCGCGTCTACGTTCATTATGATCGCTTTTGCGAGTAAAATCGGCGATTTCGTAAATAATCACCCTTCGATCAAAATTTTAGCGCTCTCATTTTTGTTGATGATTGGCACGCTGCTCGTAGCAGAAGCATTCCACTACGAAATACCAAAAGGCTACGCGTATTTCGCGATGGCGTTCTCCTTCTTCGTGGAACTGCTGAATATGAAGCTGGATAAGAAGACGAAAAATCCGGTTAAGCTACGCGACCGCGTAAACTGAATATTCAAGAAATTATGCGCATTAACCCCGAAACCGTCGAGAGGATCAAGCAAGCCGCAGATATTGTGGAAGTGGTAGGGGATTTTGTGTCCTTGAAGAAAAAAGGGGCCAACTATGGCGCTTGCTGCCCTTTTCACAATGAAAAAACGCCTTCATTCAACGTAAACCCGGTAAGGCAGATTTACAAATGCTTCGGCTGCGGCGCTGCGGGCGATTCCATCAAGTTCGTGATGGACATCGACGGCATTGGTTACGGCGAGGCGTTACGGTACCTGGCAGGGAAATACAACATCGAGATTGAGGAGGAAGAGCTTACAGACGAGGAAACCATTCGGCAGAATGTGCGGGAAAGTTTGTACATCATCCTCAATTATGCCAAAAACTACTACCAGCATCAGCTCCACAATAGCGACGAAGGCCAGGCGATTGGTCTGAGCTACTTCCGCGAACGTGGTTTTACGAATGAAATACGTAAAAAATTCGAGCTCGGTTACAGTCTGGATAATTGGGACGCCTTTTCCAAAGAAGCGTTGGAAAAGGGCTACTCTGCCGAAATCCTGGAAAAAGCAGGCCTCCTGATCCACAAAGAAGGCAGCCACACGGCCGGTTATGACCGTTTCCGGGGCCGGGTCATCTTCCCGATCCACAACGTGGCGGGTAAGACGATCGCATTCGGTGCGCGGATATTGAAATCCGACAAAAACCAGCCAAAATACCTCAACTCGCCGGAAACGGAAGTTTACCATAAAAGCGAAGTCCTTTACGGCATTTACCAGGCGAAAAACGCGATCCGCAGCCTCGAACATTGCTATCTGGTAGAGGGTTATACGGATGTTATTTCACTCCACCAGGCGGGGATCGAGAACGTCGTCGCCTCTTCCGGAACATCGCTCACAGTGGAGCAGATTCGGCTGATAGGCCGTTTTACGCCCAACGTTACCATTTTGTATGATGGCGATATGGCGGGTATCAAAGCGGCATTGCGCGGGCTGGACCTGGTTCTGGAAGAGGGTTTGAATGTGAATGTGGTCCTTTTCCCCGACAATGAAGACCCCGACAGCTATGTCCGCAGGGTCGGTGCCGAGGCATTCAAGGAGCATTTGAAAAAGGCTTCGAAGGACTTTATCACCTTCAAAACCGAAATCCTGCTGCAAGATGCCGGAAATGACCCATTTCGGTTGGCGGCCGTGATCCAGGAGGTTGTTAACAGCATTGTAAAAATCCCAGACGCGATCAAACGGCAGGTATTCTTCCACCGCACATCGGAAATGATGCGGGTGGACGAGCAAATGCTGATCACCGAGGGCAATAAGCTGCTTCGGAAGCAGCAAACCGCCAAATCCAACGAGCGGCCGCCACGGCAACCCAACGGAGGGCAGCAAAGCAGTTCCGGACAGGGAGGTTTTGTACCCGATGGCCCCGATGACCTCGACACACTGTTCAGCGATGGTTTCGGCCCTTTTGCCGGCGAACCGGATGGTAACCCATTCGTACCGGAGGAAGTTGCGCCTGAGACATTTCAACGAACCAAACTGCATTACCAGGAAGAAGCTTTCGTGCGCCTGCTCGTCGTACACGGAGCGCGTGAGCTGGAACCGACCATCACCGTTTGTCAGTATGTATTAGGCCAAATAGAGGGAATTGAGCTGAAAGATCCTGTTTACAGCCACCTTTTAAATTTATTCCGCGAGAATTTTAACCGGAATAATGTCCTGACGACCGACTACTTCCTTCAACATAGCGAAGTAGAGATCAGAAACCTGACCATCGAATGGCTCACCCAGAAACACGAGCTCAGCGAACTTTGGAAGGAGAAATACGAGATCTACGTGCCCTTCGAAACGGACGTGCTGGACAGGACGGCATTCAATAATATACTCAGGCTCAAAAAAGCATTCATCGAAGAGAAGATGAAAGTTTGCCTGAAACAGGCGGTACACGCGCAAACGGAAGAGGAGCAACATGCCATCATGACTGAGTACATGTTCTATAAGGGCATCAGCATGGCAGCCGCCAAGGAATTGGGAAGCGTAATCGGATAGTTTAACCTAAATATTCGCTGCTATGAGAAATGCATCGGCCCTTCTGTGCTTCGTTTTTTTGATTACCGCGTGCAATCCATCCTACAAATTGCTGAAAGTCAAGAAAGAAGGCACTTTCAAACTCGCCGACTATCCTACGTACGGCTTTTTCGATATCGAAGCGAAAGGCGACACCGTTTCCAGGAATTTTGAGAAAAATGTGGGCATTATCAAAGATGCCATCGCCAAAAATCTCCAAGCCCGCGGGCTCGACGAGGCGCGCGACCCGAGCCTGAAAATCAATATCGCGTTGAATGTGCAGGAGCAGCTGCAAACACGCCAGACCGATTTCCGCACCGACGGTCTGCCCCGCTACATGGGTCAGCGGCGCTATTCGTGGAAAAGTGAGGAAGTGGTAACCGGCAAATACCGCGAGGGCACGATCGTGATTGACCTGGTGGATGCCGCCAATAACCGGATGGTGTGGCAGGGCGGTGCCAGTGGCATTATTCCGGAGAAAACGAAGAACTTTACCGAAGATATCAGTCAGGTAATCAGTGAAGTAATCGCCAAAATACCTTAACTAAGGACAGCAAAAAGGGTCGCTTCTTTATCGGAAACAACCCTTTCAATGTCGTCAATATCGGAGTTACTACACATTGTTGTTGACTACGCCGCGCGCCTTCTCGGTTACGCTGTCGGCCACGCCATTTGCCTTGTCTTTTGCAGTATTTACATTTTTAATGAACCCTTCTTTGAGCTTATCGGCCAGGTGGGACAGTTCTTCAAGGCTTTTTTCATATGTATCCTTTGCATTTCCGCCCAGGTCATTTGCCTTATTTTTGATCAATTTGCGGGTCTCTTTTCCGTTTTTGGGAGCTACCAAAAGGCCAATCGCGATGCCTGTCAACAGTGCTCCGATTGAGCCAATCAAAAATTTTTGGTTCTTGTTCATACGAATTCCCTATTTTGTGTTGATAAAAACATTAGAACTGAAAATAACAAAATACTGTGCCACTTCGCAAGTCAATGCGCCGATTTTCCACGAACGGCATCTTCTCTGTCATACTTTCATCGCTCTTTTTGATCATGGCGGGTGAAAGCCGCGCCCAATGGAAAGTCATCGATATCAAAACGAAGATCCATATGCGCGCAGTGCACGCGGTATCGCCTACGATCTGCTGGATCGGCGGCACCCGGGGCACTGTTTTGAAGACTACCGACGGCGGACATACCTGGACGACCTACAAAGTTTCCGGCGGCGATTCGCTCGACTTCCGCGATATTCACGCGTTCGATAAACAGGTTGCGATTGCCATGAGCGCCGGCGAATCCGAGAAAGACAAAGCGAAAATCTACAAGACGGAAGACGGCGGAGAAAGCTGGAAGCTTGTGTACCAAACTACACAAAATGGGGTTTTTCTGGATGGAATCGACTTTTGGGATAAAAATAAAGGCATTTGCCTCGGCGACCCTACGCAAGGCAGACTGTTCATTTTGACAACTGACGACGGCGGTAATTCCTGGCAGGAACTTCCCCTCGAAAAGCGCCCGGCAGCCGAAGCCGGCGAAGCATGTTTCGCAGCAAGCGGTACTTCCATTCTAACCAACGGTAAAGGAACTGCATTCATCGGCACCGGTGGCAGCAAAATGGCAAGGGTGTTCCGATCCGAAGATTACGGCCAGAGCTGGCAGGTATCCGCTACCCCATTGCCCGCCGGACCTACCGCAGGCATTTTCGGGTTGAGGTTTTGGTCTAAAAAGAATGGTATAGCCGTAGGTGGTGACTACAAAAAGACGACAGATTCAACACAAAACGTACTTTTGACCGAGGACGGCGGCATTACCTGGAAATTGGCCGGCATGACCAAGCCCGCGGGACTCAAAGAATCGGTAGCCATTTACCACAAAACCAACGCCACCTGGAACGGCGACACCCAAATCCGCTCTGACAATTATGCATTGGTAGCATCCGGCCCGTCCGGCAGCAGTGTTTCGCTCGATCGCGGAAAAAGCTGGATTTCGCTCGGTACCGAAGGTTTCCACTCCCTCAGCTTCGCCGGAAATGTGGGCTACGGCGTCGGAGCCAATGGTTTAATAGGTAAAATCGAAAAGATTTCTTCCAAAAAGAAAAAGAAGAAGCTGGTTTTGGTTGATGGATAACTAAATCCGGTCAATCAACTCGTTCACTTTCCGCACTTCACGCCCCGCCAAATGATCAGCGATAGCTGCCGCATGCTCACGGCCATTCTCTATAAATACCTTTTCCGTAAAAACACCCGCTAGCACAGTCCCGCACAAATACAGGCCCGGCACATTCGTTTCGAAAGTTTCCGAATCGTATTCCGGCACCTTCGTAACCGGATCGAGCGTTACGCCGCAACGTGCCAGCAAATGCTCATCAGGCAGGTAACCTACCAGTAGGAAGACGAAATCAGCCGGTAGCCATTCCTCTTCGCCCGTTTCGAGGTTTTCGATCAACAGTCGTCCCGGCTCGATCGCGCGCGTGACCGAGTTGAAGCGCGTATGGATTTTCCCTTCCTTCACCCGGTTCTTCACGTCAGGTACCAGCCAATATTTCACTTTTGTGCGGAAATCGGCCTCCTTATGCACGATCGTCACCTTCGCATCGTGGCGATACAGCTCCAATGCCGCTTCCACCGACGAATTGGAACCGCCTACCAGCACCACATTCGTATAGGAATACTTAAATGGCTCGTCATAGTAATGCGAAACGTGGGGCAAGTCCTCTCCCGGCACATTCAGCATACGCGGGACGTCGAAATAACCCGTCGCCAGGATCACATTTTTGGAATGAAATACCTGACCGTCATTGGAATAAGTCAGAAATGTACCGTCCGACTGTTTCTCCGTGCGGTCCACATCTACGAACAACTTGAAATTCAAATGGTAATAGCCGGCAACCTTCCGGTAATATTGCAAAGCCTCGTTCCGGTTGGCTTTCACGTCCGAAATCGCGAATGGGATGCCGCCTATTTCTATATTTTCGGCAGTGGAAAAAAACTTCATCCTCCGCGGGTACCGGCGGATCGATTCGGTGAGGTTTCCTTTTTCGAGGATCAGGTAATCGAGGCCGCTTTTCGCCAGCTCGACACCCATTGCGAGGCCGCACGGGCCACCGCCGATAATGATTGCGTCGTAAATGTGCATTGTATGGGCTGGCGGCCTTATGCTCGCGGCCGCCACTAGTCTTTTAACCCCCTAATTTAGCTATTGGTTTCTGAACTTTGTAAATTAGCTAACTGTTCACAGAGTCTGATAATACCACTTTTTAGCTTGGAAAACGCGGTCGGCGACTTTACGGAGAAACTGAATGAATGGGGCAAAGCGAAAACCCCGTTCTTTTTTTTGGTGGACTACCAATTCCAAAAACCGCTCGCCTGGAAGCTCGACGAGGTCGATCCCGCAGCAATTCTGTTCAATCTGAACGGATTTACCAATGATCACGAGGTGTTCCGTGGTAATCTACCGGAGCACATTCAGTTCGACAAACATCCGCTTCCATTCGAAGCTTACCGACCCAAATTCCAATGTGTATTAAACCATTTGAATGCAGGTAACTCATTCCTCGTGAACCTTTCGGTACCCACGCCGATCGACACGAACCTGACATTGGAACAAATATTCCGGCATAGCGAAGCACCTTACCGGCTGCTCTTCAAAAACCGGTTCGTATGTTTCTCTCCTGAGATTTTCGTGCGTATTCAGGGCGATCGCATTGCCTCCTTCCCGATGAAGGGTACCATCGACGCCTCCGTACCGAATGCGGAACAGGTAATACTTTCAGATTATAAGGAAGCCGCCGAGCACGCGACGATCGTCGATCTGATCAGAAACGATTTGAGTATGGTAGCCGAAAAAGTGTGGGTAGAGCGCTACCGCTACATCGATCGCATTCAGGCTTCCGACAAAACCCTTTTGCAGGTCAGTTCTGAAATCGCGGGCACTTTACCGGCCGATTTCAATGGCCAATACGGTGACCTTTTGAAAAAACTATTGCCCGCCGGCTCCATTACCGGTGCCCCTAAACCGCGCACTTTGGAAATCATTGAAGAGGCTGAGCAATATAACCGTGGTTATTACACTGGTGTAATGGGTTATTTCGATGGGCAAAACTTTGAAAGCGCAGTAATGATCCGTTTTATCGAGCAGCAGGATCATGAATTGGTTTTCAAAAGTGGCGGCGGCATTACGGCATTAAGTAACGCGAAAAGTGAGTACCAGGAAGTGATCGATAAAGTTTATCTCCCATTTAGCCACACCCCGCATGCTGTGCTTTGAAACGATTTGTGTCGAAAACCGGCAACTGAAAAACCTCTCCTATCACGATGCACGTTTGAACAAAACACGGCAGGAATTGTGGGGTTATGACGATCGTTGGGATTTAAAAGCATTACTCGAAATACCCGAATCAGTTGACGAAAGTCTGCACAAATGCCGCGTCGCTTACAGCAAAGACATTGACAATATTAAATGGGAACCCTATTCGCCCCGCACGATCCGCAAAATCCGGCTGGTTTATCATGATGAAATCGATTATCAATATAAGTACGATAATCGCGATTCGCTTAATGCACTCTACGCCCAGCGGGGGGATGCGGACGAGATACTGATCATCAAAAAAGGGCTGGTGACCGATTCTAATTTTTGCAATGTCGCATTCTTCGATGGCAACCGCTGGCTCACGCCTGCAAGCCCCCTCCTGCCCGGCACGCAACGTGCGCTCCTGCTCGATGAGGGCATTATCGAAGCCGCCGAAATCCACGAAAGCGACATCGCGACATTCAGTCAAATCCGGCTTTTCAATGCGATGGTCGACTGGGCAAACGCCGCTACGCTCGACGTTTCGTTGATTGCTTGACCACAAATACCGAACTTGCGCCCGATTTTAACGAACTAATGCCAATGACCTCCTTATTCGAGGAAGAAATCACACTTTTTGCCGACCTGATCCTTCCGGTACCGATTCCGAACCTGTTTACCTACCGGGTGCCGCGGGAAATGGCCTCGCTGATCAAGGTTGGGGCGCGGGTAATCGTGCAGTTTGGTCAGAAAAGGGTCATTACGGCCGTGGTGGCGCAGCTGCATTCCAATCCGCCGGTGAAGTACCAGGCCAAATACATCCTGGAATTGCTCGACGAACAGCCCATCGTTACCCAGCAGCAGCTTGAACTTTTCGCGTGGGTGGCCGAATATTACCTCTGCAACATTGGCGAGGTGATGAATGTGGCATTGCCTGCGGGATTGAAAATCACCAGCCAGTCGCGCATTCAGATAAATCCTGAATTCGAACATGAAGACTTGCTGACCGACCAGGAGCACCTTGTTATTGAAGAGATTAAAAAGCACCAGACGCTTTCTTATGAAGAAGTTGAAAGGCTTTTGCAGAAACCGAATATAACCTCGATTATCAAATCGCTGGTCGGAAAAAGGGCGGTGATATTGTATGAAGAAGTAAAGGAACGTTACAAACCGAAGGTAGCGAAGAAAATCAGGTTGACGGCCGCCTACACGACGAATGAGGCACTTTCTCAACTCGCCGCCAGCCTCGACAAGACGCCCAAACAGCAGGAAATCCTTTTGAAATACCTCAGTTTCATCCCGGTATACAACAATCCGGATTTGAATTACAAGGGTCTGGACAAATCGATATTCAGCCAGGACGATACCATTTCGGATGCTTCTTTAAATACCCTCATTAAAAAAGGCATTTTCGAGCAATTCGAAATTTTCGTTTCCCGCTTCGACGATATCCCGACGGGCAATATGGGCACCATTACGCTCACGGAAACCCAGCAAGAGGCTTCACAGCAAATTCACCAGCTTTTTGCAGAAAAAGAAGTGGTGCTGCTCCACGGCATTACCGGCAGCGGGAAAACCGAAGTTTACATTGAGCTGATCAAACAAGCGCTCGAAAGCGGCACGCAAGTACTATTCCTGCTGCCTGAAATTGCATTGACGACTCAAATTGTGGTGCGATTAAGGAAGGTTTTCGGGGATGTAATGGGCATTTACCATTCCAAATTCTCCGACAACGAGCGTGTGGAAGTTTGGAAAGGTATTCTGGACGGCAAGTTCCAGTTTGTGGTCGGAGTGCGGTCGGCCATTTTCCTACCTTTTGATAACCTTGGTTTAATTATTGTCGACGAGGAACACGAAACTTCCTACAAGCAGCACGACCCCGCACCGCGCTATAATGCGCGCGATGTGGCTGTGATTATGTCGTACATGCACAAAGGAAAGACGCTTTTGGGTTCGGCGACTCCTTCTTTGGAAAGCTATTTCCACGCGCAAAGCGGGCGGTATGGTTTTGTGCAAATGAAGCAACGCTACAGAAATGCCGCGTTGCCGCGCTTCGAGCTGATCGATACCAAAAAGGAAAAGCGTCAGAAGCAGATGAAGAACGAATTCTCTTCCGTGCTGCTCAGCCATTTGGAATACAACCTTAAAAACAAGGAGCAAACCATTCTGTTCCAGAACCGCCGCGGTTACTCGCCTTACCTGCAATGCGAGGAATGCAACTGGATTTCGGAATGCGCCAACTGCGACGTGAGCCTTACCTACCACATGAAAGCGCGCGAGCTGCGCTGCCATTATTGCGGGCATAAGGAGGAAGTGCCGCGAACCTGCCCGCATTGCGGGTCACCCAAGGTTAAAACCATGGGATACGGCACCGAGAAGATCGAGGAGGAAATCAATGTGATGTACCCGGAAGCGCGCGTGCAGCGCATGGACCTGGATACGACGCGTGCGAAGAATGCTTACCAGCAGATTATCTCCGATTTTGAAGAAGGGGGCATCGATATCCTGGTCGGGACGCAGATGGTGAGCAAAGGGCTGGATTTCGACAATGTGAGCGTCGTAGGCATTTTCGATGCCGACCGCATTATCCATTTCCCGGAATTCCGCGCTTCGGAACGGGCTTTCCAGATGCTCACGCAGGTGAGCGGGCGCGCGGGCAGGCGGGCAGAAAGGCCCGGAAAGGTGCTGATACAGACCGCGAACCCGTCGCAGCCATTGCTCGAAAAGATTGTCAATAACGACTACGAGGGCATGTACGAGGCCGAAATCGCGGAGCGCGAGAAGTTTAGCTACCCGCCATTTACGCGGCTCATTAAAGTTACCGTGAAGCATATCGACGAGGGAACATCGCACCGTGCGGCCAAAGTCCTCGCCGAAAAACTGACCGCCCATTTAGGCGCCAGCAGGGTTCTGGGGCCGCAGCCGCCGCTGGTCGAAAGAGTAAGAAATCAGTTTTTGTTCGATATTCTCATCAAACTTGAACGAGAAAAGATTAATTTTAAGGCGGCAAAGTCATTTATACAGGAAAAAGTAATTGACACTCTGACTGACAAGACGCTAAAAAGCATCCAGGTTGTGATCGACGTGGACTGTTTATAAAAACATCATTTACTGCACATTAACTTTATGTCTTCCAAAAAAACCAGAATTGTTGCAACCGTAGGCCCGGCCTCGGAATCGAAAGAAACATTATACGCATTGGCCAAAGCAGGAGTGAACGTTTTCCGTCTCAACTTCTCCCACGGCACCCACGCCGACCACCTGCAAAGACTCACCAACATCCGAGAAATCAACGAAGAGCACGGCCTTAACCTGGCTATCCTTCAAGATTTGCAGGGACCAAAGATCCGTATCGGCCTGGTGGCGGAGAAAGATGGCGTTCTGATCGAATCAGGTAAAAAACTGATCCTTTCGAATACCGAAGTGCTGGGTACTGCCGAGAAAGTGAGCACGCCTTACGACGGCATGTACAACGACGTAAAAATCGGCGACCGCGTGTTGATGGATGATGGCAAACTGGAAGTGCTGGTAACCGGTATCGATGGCAGTGACGTGATTACGGAGGTTATTTATGGTGGTTATCTGAAATCTAAAAAAGGCGTTAACCTGCCAAATACAAAGGTTTCCATGCCTTCGGTAACGCCGAAAGACTGGGAAGATCTGGATTTCGGTCTCGAAAACAATGTAGAATGGATCGCATTGTCATTCGTACGCACGGCCGAGGAAATCCTGAAAGTAAAAGAATACATTGCCAACAAAGGTAAATTTGCCCGCGTTGTAGCAAAAATCGAGAAGCCTGAGGCTATCCTCAATATCGACGAGATCATCGATGCGACAGACGCTATCATGGTAGCGCGCGGTGACCTCGGGGTTGAACTTCCTGCGGAAGAGGTTCCGATGATCCAGAAAATGATCGTTGAGAAATGTAACCGTGCCGGCAAGCCCGTAATCGTGGCTACGCAAATGCTGGAATCGATGATCGAAAGCCCGCGTGCAACCCGCGCCGAGCTGAACGACGTTGCGAACTCGGTACTCGACGGTGCTGATGCTGTAATGCTTTCGGCAGAAACTGCTTCCGGGAAATACCCGATCCTGGCCGTTGAAAGCATGACCAATACCATTCTGAAAGTAGAAGCGAGCAGCAAGACGATCTATTTCAGACACCATGCAGCTGTAAACGACGCACCAGGCACCTACAAACTGAACGACAACGTGGTAATGAGCGCATGCCGTCTGGCACGTGACACACAAGCTGCGGCGATCATCGGTATTACACGCTCGGGCTACACATCTTTCCGCCTGTCGCACCACCGCCCGAAAGCGAACCTGCTGATCTTCACATCGAACAGAATGCTGATGAACCAGCTCGCATTGTACTGGGGTACCAAGGTATTCTACTACGACCGCGACCAGGGCGTTTCAACCGACGACCTCATCGAGGACATCAAAACTTTCCTCGTTGAAAAAGGCGAGTTGCAGAAAGGCGACGTGTTCATCAACACATTGAGCATGCCGGTTTCGAGACAGCGCAAGACGAATACTGTGAAATTGAGCGTGGTTGAATAACGACTGAAAAAATAGATTTGAAAAAGCAGCTGATTGATTCAGCTGCTTTTTTGCTTTTATACCTTTTGAAAACTCAGCCTGACAATGTGAAAAGTAATTCGATTGTAGCTCGGTATCGTACCTTATTTTAATGACGCCGGGTGTCAGTCTTAACATTGGTCAGCATCTACGTGACGAGGGCATTACGATGATTTAATGTCATTCGCACTGGTTTACAGAAGAAACCGTCACATTCCCCGTGTCGGTTTTTATTTTTTTGAAATAACTAATAAAATAGTTTTGAAACTAACATAATAGTCATATCTTTGAATTACCCATTACTTATAACCCATTTTAAAGAAAGACAACTATGGAAATCCGTAACCTGACCAGGGCTGAGGAGGAAGTCATGAGAATTCTCTGGCAATTGAAAAAGGCATTCGTGAAAGACATCCTGGCCGAAATGCCGGAGCCCAAACCTGCCTATAACACCGTATCGACCATCATCCGCATTCTTGAAAAGAAAGAGGTGGTAGGATACAATGCCTACGGAAAAACGCATGAATACTATCCGCTCATTTCGGAGGAAGAATATAAACGCCATGAAATGAAGCAGTTGATGGTCAACTATTTCGACAATTCGCTTCCTAACCTGGTTTCCTTTTTTGTAAAGGATAATGATCTGAATACCAAAGATCTGGATGAGATCATGAAGCTAATCAATCAACATAAAAACGACCAGTAAACCATCTGTTAGCCATGGAAACTTTAATATACATCGGCAAGGTGAGCCTTTACTGGGTATTGCTGTACGCTTGTTACTGCTTGATGCTGCGCCAGCACACCTTCTTTCAATGGAACCGCTGGTATCTGATCGGCTCGCTTTTGATCGCCTTTGCATTGCCGGAAATCATTTATCCCGCGACCGCCCCTGAGTTGCCCGTGATCTACGAAATGAGCGCTTCGACATTCGCTGTGATCAGAGACACGCCGAAAGAGCGGGAAAGCTGGACCTGGGTGCAAATCCTTACAGCATGTTATGCTGCTGGGCTGGCAGTTGCCGCCGCGCTACTGGCCCGCGATATAGCCCAACTTGTGAAATACCTGCGCTCGGGCGAGCTCATCGAGCTGGAAGACTGCACCGTGATCCTGATCGACTCCAACGAAGTGGGCTCGTTTTCATTCCTGAAATGGATCGTCATTAACCGAAACGATTATGAAAACCACTTCGACGCCATCCTACGGCACGAAATGGTACATACCGGGCAGCGGCACAGCGTCGACATCCTGCTGATCGAAATCCTACGGACCATTTTCTGGTTCAACCCGGTACTGCTGTTGTACAAGCGGTCGCTGCAAGAAATTCACGAGTACCTGGCCGATGCGCAAGCCCCGAACCGTGAGTATTACGCCCGATTCCTCGTCGCGTATGCGCTCAATGCGCCCGTCGCGTCGCTGACCAACCACTTTTTCAAACCATCTCAATTAAAAAACCGCATTCAGATGATTTATAAGAACCGCACATCCAAATGGATGCTTGGCACCTACGTGGTTGCCGCAACGCTGATCGGAACGAGCGCATTGTTTGTCGCCGGCTGTGAGAATCAGGTTTCAAGGGAGAATGATCCTCCGAAAACGGAAACCAAAAAAGGAAGTAAGGAACCCATTTTCGCATTAGTGGAAGAGCAACCGGAATATCCGGGCGGAAATAAAGAGATGTTCAAGTTTTTGGGACGGAATATCAAATATCCTAGCGCTGCCTCGCGAGCAGACGTTCAGGGGAAGGTTTTTGTCAATTTTGTAGTGACATCTACCGGGGATATTGAAGATGTGAAAATCCTGAAAGGCATTGGTTATGGCTGCGACGAGGAAGCGGCCCGCGTGATCTCCAAATTCCCTAAATGGACGCCCGGCAAGCAGGATGGAAAAGCGGTAAGCGTCAAATTTACAGTTCCGATCAACTTCATGCTGGCGGAAGACGGGGAAGATACAGCTACTGATAAAGAGACAACAGTTGTGGGTTTCAAGCCGGTACAAAATGCTACCGATACCAAGGAGTCGGACACTAAAATCTCTATTCGCGGCACCTTGGAACCACTTTCAGCAAGTACCCAACCGCTGTATATCCTGAACGGGGAGGAGATGAAGCAGCCATTTGACCTTAATACGATCGATCCAAATACGATATCAAGCATGAATGTTCTGAAAGGCGAAAACGCTACTAAGATATATGGATCGCGCGGTGCAAATGGTGTGATTTCAATTTTGACCAAAGACAAAAAATAACCTGGCAGCCCCTGCATGGAAACGCTCCTCTATCTGGCAAAAGTCAATGCATACTGGTTACTATTTTATGCCTGCTATTGGCTTTTGCTTAGAAAGCATACTTTCTTTCATTGGAACCGCTTTTACTTGCTGAGCACGCTGCTGATCGCATTTGCATTACCTGCGATCCATTTCACGGAACCGGTGACGACCATTTATGTACCGGAAACCGTCTATCAAAAAGCTACAATCTCCGTGGCCGTCATCGCCGAAAAAGCGCCGGAACGAAGCATTAGCATCTGGGTGTGGGTTGTTGCGTTGTATGCGGTTGGCGTGTTGACATTATTGTGGACATTCATTTCGGGCATTGTCAGGCTTCGAAAACTGGCTGGCAATAGCGAAAGGATCGATATGGGGCATTATGATTTGCTGATGTTACCGGAAAACGCTGGCAATCACACCGGAAGCTCGTTCTCTTTCTTCCGATGGCTGTTTCTGAGCGCTCATGACTACCAGCACAATCCCGATGCAGTTATCCGGCACGAATGTGAACATATCCGACAATGGCATACGGCCGATATTGTTTTCATCGAGTTGTTGAAGATCTGTTTTTGGATTAACCCGGTTGTCTGGCTCTACAAGCGCTCCATTGAAACGGTGCATGAATACCTGGCCGATCAGCCCGTTCCGAACCGGAACGATTATGCCTCGTTCCTGGTCTCCTACGCCATGCGCAGCCCCGACATCGCCATTGCCAATCATTTTTTCAATTCATCATTGCTTAAAAGCCGGATCAAGATGATTTACAAAAAACGTAGTTCACGTTGGTCGCTGACCAGATATTTGCTGATTTTGCCGGTTGTAATGTGCTCGATAGCCATCTCTGCTTCGCATTCGCCAATTCCGTCCGTAAGCCGGGTAGATAATGCAGCCGGGCAAGACATCCGCGTAAAAGGGAATATTACCGACGAAAACAAAGAACCTGTCGCCGACGCGATCGTGATCATTGCCGGTACAACCCGCGGTACCGCTACTGACCGAAATGGTTGGTTTGAACTGGATAATGTGCCTGTGAATGCCAAACTGGTAGTAACACACATTGCCTACCAACCATTGGAGCTAACCGTTGCGGGTACGCAGTCAGAACTGTTGCTCGTCATGAAAAAGGCCGTTAATCAAATCACAGGCCCGGTAGTCGTCGGAAAACCGCTCAATGCCGAAACCAATGCTCCAACCAACGCTCCCCGTACTTCCGGCAACAACGATAATATGAAGGTGGTGGAGCAACAACCCGAATTCCCTGGCGGAAAAGAGGAGCTGATGCAATATCTGATGCAGAACCTGCAATACCCGGAAGTGGCGCGCAAAACCAGTGTGGAGGCCATCGCGCTCGTGTCATTTATTGTGGATAAAAGCGGTAATATCCGTAATGCCAAAAGCCTGAAAAACATTGGCTACGGCATCGACAAGGAAGCGCTGCGCGTGGTAAACGAAATGCCGAAATGGAACCCGGCGGTGCAAAACGGCAAGGCGGTTGAAATGGAATATACTTTGGAGGTTAATTTCAAATTGGACAAGGAGCGTGAGGGCAAACGACAGGGGTTTATGAATTTCAAATCAGATAGCTTCTCACCGGCTCCGACTATGGATGAGATAGGCGCGTTTTTCAATGGGACGCTCAACTTATCGAAGCGGGGGAATTTCACCGACATTGCTGTTCAAGGGCCATGGACTTTGCTTTCCAGGACTCCCGCCAACGGCTATATGGACCCACAAACCGGTAAGTACAGGTATATCATGTACGGTTTAACCTCCCGGGGTTATGCAAGTCCTTCATGGAATCATGCGCCGAAGAAGTATCAAAAGCCTGATTGAATTATTGGTTCAACCGTTTATCTGCCCTTAAATCCGCATATTTGGAAAAATAATTAACCTATTCTTCCGATTCATGTCAATCCTGAAAGCCGCTATCATCGGCGGCGGGCACATTGCCGACCAAAACCATCTTCCGGCATTAGCCAAACTATCCGATCGTGTTAAGGCGATATCGATATGCAGCCGTGACATTCACAAGGCCCAGGCGCTGGCCGACAAGCACGGCGTTCCATTTGCCTACGACAACCCCGATGCAATGTACCGCAGCGAAGGCAAGCCGGATATCGTCGTAAACTGCACGGCCAATAATCTGCATTATCCGTTCACAATGCAGGCGCTGGAAAATGGTTGTCATGTTTTTTGTGAAAAACCACCCGCAATGCATGCGCATGAGGCACGCGAAATGGCCGACCTGGCTAAAAAGAAGGGTTTGACTTTGGCTTACAACTTCCAACGCCGTCATGCCCCCGAATATGCTACACTGAAAAACTATCATGCGCTCGGCAATCTGGGCGAGATTTACCATATCAAAGCCACTTACCTGCGCCGGCGCGGCATTCCGGGCTGGGGAAATTTCACCAATAAAACCATTCAGGGCGGCGGCGCGCTGATCGACCTCGGCGTACATATTCTCGATCTCGCATTAGGACTTACCGGGTACAAGCAGCCCACGCGGATCGTTGCCAATACGTACGATTTTATTGGTAAAACAGGCGGAAAGGGCTTAAAGGGAGCCTGGAACCCCGCCACTTTCGAAGTGGAGGATGCTTGCTTTGCGCATTTGTCGTTTCCCGGCAATGTCAGCATTGCGCTATCCACTTCATTTGCGCTGAATATGGAGCAGGAAGAGACGATCAACCTGGAAGTGTTCGGGACGAAGGGTGGGGCCAAATTATTCCCGCTATCGGTATACACCGAAATCGCAGGCGAACTCGCCGACATTCGCTTTCCGCATTTGGACGATGTTGATTTTCAACTGCAAAACACCACCGCATTCCTCGACCTCTGCGACGGCAAGCAAGCCAATATTTGCGACGGAGAACAAGGCGCCATCCTGCAATCCATCGTCGAGCAAATCTACCAAAGCGCTGCAAACCAGTAGAAACAGAAAGGGATTGAAGACCTAATCTCCAATCCCCTTCTTCCTTCCTCCCTCCTCCCTTTCTTCCCCAAAAATCATTTAGCCGTAGCCATCACCATCTTGATATCATTTTTCGCCCCGATTTCGAGCACATCCACTAGGTCCTGAACGGCAAGGTTCTTATCTACCCTTAGCACCACAGTCCGTTCTTCCACATTGGCGAATATGCTTTGCAATTGCGCTTCCAGGTTATCGAATGGAATGGGTTCTTTATCAATAAAGTAAGCCTTATTCTCGTCTACCGACAGGGTAATCTGCTTTTTGTACATCTGCTGTGTCGCCGACGCTTTGGGCAGCATCAGTTTGATCACGTTCGGATTAGACATCGTCGAGATGATCAAAAAGAACAACAGCAGGAAGAACATGATATCGTTGAGCGAGTGCGTGAACACCTCCGGGGCAAACCGGCTCTTCCGACGTATTTTCATATTGGAAATAAGTTTCAAGACCTGTCAGGTTCTAGCACCTGAAAAGCCGTTAATATCAATTTTTTGCAGCAACAGGCTTTTGAAGCACATCCAGAAAATCGGACGCTGCCATTTGCAGGCGCAATGCGAAACGGTCGATTTTCATGTTCAGCAAGTGGTAGCCCGCATAGGCGATCAGACCGATGATCAGACCGGAACCGGAAGTGATCATTTTTTCATACATACCACCGGCAATGGTGCTGATATTGAAGTCGTTGGAAATAGAAATATCGTAGAAAATACGGATAATACCGGAAATCGTACCCACGAAACCAAGCATCGGCGCGATACCCGCGATTACCCCGAGGTATGGCAGATTACCTTCCATGCGCTGAATCTCGATCTGGCTGGCATTCTCAATGGTAGTTTCAATGTCTTTGATCGGATAACCAATGCGACCGATCGCTCTTTCAAGAATGCGGCCCGCGGCATTACGCTGGTTTCTGCAAAGCGACTCCGCCGATTTCAAATTCCCCTGCTGGATAAAATCCTTCACATTATCCACAAATTGCGGCTCGATTTTACCATTAGCGCCAATGCCGAGGAAACGTTCGATAATGAGGAACAATGTAGCGAGGAACAGCAATCCGAGTGGCAACATTACCCACCCCCCTTTGGCGAGCAAATCGATTACAGAAAGGCCCTGCTCAGCGACGGGTGCAGCCGCAGTAGAGTCAGTAAGTGCTTGCAGAAGCATCATATCAGAAATAAAAAGTGAATGGTTAAGCGAATGAAACAGAGGTCGATTCTATTCAAAAACAAGTTTGATTCTAAACGGAGCAAAAAGCCCCTTATTGTTCAAAGGGCAAATATAGGAAAATTACTCTTTGGGCGGGGGAATGAGCGCGCTTACATTCTCGGTACCATCGTAAAGATCTGCCATTTGCAGCGTGGCGCCGATGGTTTGAATGGTAATGCTATCGGAAAGGGAGAATGCATCATCGGCTAATACCCATTGATTATTGGGTAACCGGCGAAATACCTGCGCGTCGGCTTTCCGGGAATCGATTGTCACATATTCCTGTAAGCTTTCAATGTCGCAGTACAATTTGAATTTTTCACCGCGGTCGTATTTGTAAGTGGACGGAGAGAGAATCTCGATGATCACGGATGGATTGACGATCGTGATGCGATCCAACTTTGAAAACTGGTTCGGACCGCAAACGATGACAATGTCGGGATAGGTATAAAGCGAATTGGCAGGTATGTGAATGCGCTGGTCACTTGAAGAACTTCTGCAAGATTTGTTCTTTTTCAAAACAATCCCTATTTCAATGGCAACATTTTCCTTAACCCGACTATGATTCGGCGCTGCCCCGGCCATTTTTATTATATGCCCCTGAAAATATTCGCTCTTTTCAAAGGCGTCGTTTTCTAGCCGGAGATATTCCTCTTCAGAGTACATGGTCGGTTGCGAAAGTACTAATGCTCGTGCTGCTGCCATAGTGTGCTTTTTCTCAAATATACCTTTATTGATTCAAATTCTATAAGCTAGAAAACAGCGATTATCCTGCGGCAACGATGTTTCCAAAAAATGTGTCTAGCCGTTTATCTAAAACCTCCTTTACCGTTTTGATGAAGCATCTTCTACCTGTTATCCTCATTTTATCAGGAATCGTAGTCCAAAGCTGCGTGGACTGCGGCCCCCAAGCGGAACTGTCGGCAAGAATCCGTTTCAATGAATTGTATGAACTGGATTCCATTTACGCTTTGAATGCGGTAAGCCAGGAGCCCATTACCCGGCAACTGACAGATGGCACGCCTCGTCAGGTGGACGAATTACCCATTTCTCTTCTTTCCGATACCACCACGTACATCTTCCGGTCAGGCCAACGCATCGACACCCTTTCTATTTACTATCAGCGAATTTTTCGGTACAAAGGCGGTTGTGGATTCGTCACAGATGCGGGGGAACCCGCAACGGGACGCCATTACTATTCCACTTTCAGCAAGACCGAGATTGACTACAATACCTACGTCCGTCCCGGCCAGCAACCCTGGTTTGGCTCCAACCCCGGTTCAGGAATCTCGATCTACATCCTGCCATGAGAAGTTACATTCTATTAATGATCCTCATCGGCGCATCGCTGAGCGTACGCGCGCAGGACACGCTGGCCCGAAGAGCCGCTTACATCGGCCTCGATGTGATCAATAGCCTACCCTCATTCGTTTTTGCCAAAGGCTACTATATTCGCAACACCGCCATTATCGAGCCCTATTACCTGCTCGACTTGAAAAAGCCCGGCCGGCGATTGTACCTCGGAGCAGGTTTTGCAAGCGGCTCCACGCATCAATACACCGATTTTAGCCCTTCACAGGCGTTCAAGGGCACGTATTTCCGCGCTGCGTACGAGGTACGGAGAATGCGCAGCGTACACAGAATTCTTTACGCCGGATATGGCCCTATCATTTCCATTGCAGGATACAAAGGCCAGTACCACTTCAACGGCCCGACTTTCGGTGATTACGAAGGCCAATTCAGGGAAACAAATAATGTCGCATTGGGTTTCGAAGGCTATTTCGGATTTGATTTCAAATTGGCCAAAACCTGGCTCCTGCGTTTGACGTTCCGAAATGTGATGGGCCGACGAACGAAGGCCGACAGTTACGTTCAATATTTTCCCGGTTTCGGTTATACCATCGAGGGATTAAACAACCGCTTCCTTTACTCGGGCGGCTTGTCGCTGCAATTGCATTACAAAATCCGTTGAAACACGCGGCCGAGTCAACATTTCAGCACTTTTCTACGTATTGATGATTACCTTTGCCCCCGAAACATCATTTCCTCCCGTTTGTTCGTTTCTGATATTGTGAGAAATTCTGCGAAACAATGGATATCTGTCAGCCTTTTGGGCCTCATGCTGATCAAAGTATGGGTGATTCCGTTGTTGTACCTGGATTTTGAGATCAGGCGCGAGTACATTGTTGCGAACCTTTGTGAAAACAAAACCAGGCCGAAAATGCACTGCGACGGCAAATGTTACCTCGCCAAACGCATTGCTTCGCTCGACGAGCAGGAAAAACGCCAGGCCGAAAAAACCTACATGTCGCGGTTGATCGACCAGGTGATGGATCAGCGTGTTGATTTCTCCTTTGCACAACAGCCGGTTGTGGCCGAATTATTGCCGCCACCTGTTTTCTTTACGACTTCCAGCTTCACACCCCGCGTCGCGGTGGACGATATTTTTCATCCTCCGCTCGTCTGATTTAGCATAAAATCACCCCGTTTGCAGTTCTGGCATTAGTTAGAACAAATTCTCTTTGCAATTTTTGTCGGCTTAATACACGCCCATCGAATGCGCGTGAACTATCATTTTTTCAAATACACATGATGAAAAGAACACTTTCATGGCTGTCGGCATGGGCATTTGCCTCGGGGTTGCTGATGGTTTCATGCTCTTTCCCGGACGAAAATGAAGATACCGATCCCATTGAAACCGGTACCATTCAGCTCCAATTCGACAATATCGTGGGCAACCAGGATTTACAGCTCGACAGTACCCGGTACCAGAATGCG
Source organism: Dyadobacter soli (assembly GCF_900101885.1). GTDB lineage: Bacteria > Bacteroidota > Bacteroidia > Cytophagales > Spirosomataceae > Dyadobacter > Dyadobacter soli. Next base: position 36,980 of record NZ_FNAN01000028.1, read on the forward strand.
GCGGGCGAGGATTTTACGGTCAGCAAGCTGAATTATTACATTTCGAACATCAAACTCACCCGCATGGACGGCAGCGTGTTTACCGTTCCGCAGGATTCGAGTTATTTCATGATCCGTGAAGCCGATTCGCAATCTCAAAAACTGACGATCCGAAATGTGCTGACGGGTGATTACACCGGCGTCGAGTTCCTGGTGGGTGTCGACAGCACCCGCAGTGTAATGGAACCCGATTCACCCGGGCGAAAGGGCATTCTGGACATCTATGCAGGCCCGACCAACGAAGAGGAAATGTACTGGAACTGGAACCCCGGCTATATTTTCCTGAAACTGGAAGGCTCATCGGATTCCTCCACTACGCCCAATGGCAAGTACTATTACCACATTGGTTTTTTCGGAGGCAGAACGGAACGGACGATCAACAACCTCAGAACCGTGAAACTGAATTTCCCGGGCCAGAAGGCGATCGTTACCACCAGCATTGTGTCCAATGTGATTATACAGGCCGATATCCAGAAAATTTTCAACGGCCCTACGCAGCTGAGCATCAAAACGAGCCCTTCGCTGATGTTTACCGACTCTACGAAGTACGTCGCCGATAATTACGCCAACATGTTTAATGTCAAGGAGATAAAAATCAATTAAGCCAGCTCGCAAGCGAAATGAGGAAGGTTACAGGCATATTGAGCTTTTTGGCGGCACTGCTCGCGCTGGCGGTTTCTTGCAGCAAGAAAACCGACAATCCGGAGCCGGTAGTGCCCCCGAACGATAAGCCTACGCCCCTGCAATGGACGAAACCTTCCTATTTCCCTGATCCGGTTTATGATTTATCCAAAAACCCGCTGACCGTCGAGGGTGTCGAACTCGGGAAGTTCCTTTTCTATGACGGTATTCTCTCGCGGACGGACAATATTGGCTGCGGTACCTGCCACCAGCAGCCGGCCGCATTCACGCACCACGGCCATGACCTGAGCCACGGCGTGGACGACAGGATCGGTACGCGGAATGCGCCCTCGGTGCAGAATATGGCCTGGAATACATCCTTCTTCTGGGACGGCGGCGTGCATGATATGGACATGGTACCGCCCGTACCCATCCAGAACAAGGTTGAAATGGACGAGCTGGTGGGAAATGTGGTCGAAAAATTGAAGAAAACACCCGTAGCGGGCGCTACCAAGCAGGTCGACTATCCCAAAATGTTCAAAGCCGCATTTGGTAGCGACAGCATTACCGCCGACCGGATGATGCAAGCGCTGTCGCAGTTTATGATGACAATGGTTTCGGCCACGTCCCGGTACGATTATTTTCTGCGGGGCGATGCTTCCGCGATGACGGCACAGGAGAAGGACGGTTTATCTATTTTTAAACAAAAATGCGCTTCCTGCCATGCCGGAGAGCTTTTTACCGACCAGAAATTCAGGAACAATGGCCTCGTGCCGAACCGGATCAACGACCAGGGCAGGTATACGATTACGCTGAATGCCGACGACCGGCTGAAATTCAAGGTACCTAGCCTGCGTAATGTGGGCCTGACCGCGCCTTACATGCACGACGGCCGTTTCACGACGCTGGAACAGGTACTTGACCATTATGATAATGATAAACCCGGAAATAAAGACAGCATTTTCGTTTCGCCTACATTGGACCCATTACTGAATGTAGCCGGCCAGAAACGCGGAATCAACCTGACGGCGGCGGAAAAGCAATCGATCATTGCATTTCTGAGAACATTGAATGACGACGATTTTATCAAAGACAAACGTTTTTCCGACCCCGGCATAGGGACATCCTTTTAATGCGCTCATTCATAGCATACATATTGCTCGCAGCTATTATGCTACCCACGTTCAGTCCGTGGGGAACGATCGCGTATTTTAAACTGAACCGGGAATACATTGCCAAGGTACTTTGCGAAAACCGCAAGCGCCCCGAGCTGCATTGCGATGGTAAATGCTACCTGGCCAAAAAACTGAAACAGCAGCAGGAAAAACAGGACAAGGAGACGTCCGATCAAGTTCACAACACACCTGTTATTCAGCTTTTTATATCACAATCTTACATCTACAATTTTGAACCGGAAACCGTGGTATTCCGCGAACCGGTTCGTTTCTTCCACCAACTGCTTTTCTACGCCGCGCCCGTCGGCAAACTGCTGCGCCCGCCCCGGAGATAAAATTCATGTTACCTAACTGAATTTTAATCTCTTAATGCATTATAATGAACCTGAAAATAGTTTTACAGGCACTTCTCCTGTATGTATGCGCGCATGCCGCCGTCGCGCAGGGCATCGAAGGCAGTGTATTCGATACCCAAACCAAAGAGCCGATTCCCGGGGCAAGCGTGCAGATCGTCTCTGCGAATGTGGGCACCACCACCGACAATAATGGCCATTTTGCATTTAAAAGCCCCGTTTCCAATGCTTTACTTCGCATTTCCAGTGTAGGATTTTCCGCGAAAGAAGTACAGATCGAAAACGGTAAGAACATTAAGGTCGGGCTGGATGCGGCTACTGAAAACCTGCAATCGGTAGTCGTTACAGGCAACCGGGAGGCTACATTGCGCACCGAAAGCCCGATCGCCATTTCCAAACTCACTCCGCGGATGATCGACGAGGCCAAGCCGACGGCCATGTACGAGATCATGAACAAGGTGCCGGGCGTGATGATGGTGAACCTCGGTAACGAGCAGCATTCGATGGCGATCCGCCAGCCGTTCACAACCAATGCCTATTTCCTTTATATGGAAGACGGCGTGCCGATCCGCCCGATGGGGGTTTTTAACCACAATTCCGTCCTGGAATTCAACCAGTTTGCGATCAGCTCGGTGGAAGTTGTGAAAGGCCCGGTTTCCTCGATTTACGGCCCGGAAGCGGTGGGCGGTGCGATCAACTTTATCACGCAGCGACCAACGATTTTACCGACCGCTAAAATCGGTATCCAGGCCGATCAGTGGGGTTACAAGCGCATTCAATATGGTGCGGGCGGTATGATCGGCAAGTTTGGTGTGTACGTCGGCGGGTTCGTTGCCAACCAGCGCGACGCCTGGATGAAGAGTACCGACTACGACAAGAATGCGATCAATGCGAGACTGGAATACCATTTTAACCCGTCGACGCGGCTCATTTATACCCTGGCTTACAGCAAGTATGACTCGCAAACGAGCGGCAGCGTCGACAGCCTTGCATTCTACTCCCGTCAATATGTAAGCACGACGGATTTTACCTACCGTAAAGTGAGCTCCCTGCGCAGCCGGCTTACCCTCGAAAAGGATTGGAAAAATGGCTCGCAGACATTCGTGACGGCATTTGCCCGAAAAAATGAGCACGGCCAGAACCCTAACTACGGCATTCGCTGGACGTCCGGGCAAACCACCGCGAAAGGCGAAATCAATTCGAGCGACTTTAAGAGCATTGGAATACTCGCCCAGCATAGCCAGAAATTCAATTTTTTGAGTTCCAAACTGATCACCGGCGCTGTCTTCGATTTCTCGCCTTCAAACTACTGGTCGTACCAGGTCGATCTGGCAGCCCAACTTCGTCCTGACGGGAAATCGGTGGAGAAATACACAATCGTAAAGGAGCGTCCCGACATTCAAAATGCTAATTATGACGCGGATATCAAGAATACCGCCGCCTATGCGCAATATGATTTCGAGATTCTACCCAAACTTCGCGTATCGGCCGGGCTGCGCTACGACCGGATGTCATTTACCTACACCAATTTCCTCGATAGCACTTCCGGTAGCAAATCGTACAGCAAGGTCACGCCGAAAATCGGGGCTACTTATGATTTGGGTAAAGGAAAAGGGATTTACGCCAACTATTCGAGGGGTTTCTCGCCTCCCGGCCTGACCTCGGTGTTCCGCAAACGCACGGTACCGGCGGATAATGGCGATTTGTTTTACTATAACCTGAAACCGGCGGAGTTCAACAATGCTGAAATTGGAGGCTGGGCCTCGGTACTGGACAATAAGATCTATATCGATCTCGCATTCTACCAAATGAATGGCCGGAATGAATTATTGAATGTTCGCTTGCCCGACAATTCGTACGATTACCAATCGGCCGGGAAGACATTGCACCGCGGTGTGGAATTTGGCGTCACCTACAAGCCGACAAAGGAATTCTTCTTCCGTTTCGGGGGTACGACGGCCATTCACCGGTATGAAGAATTCACGCTGAGCAACCGCGAATCGGATGCGGTGAAGAATGTGAATGGCAAGGATATGCCGTCTTCGCCGCGCTGGCTTTGGAATACGGAGTTCAGTTATTATCCAAAATGGTTCAAGAACTTCCGTTCGTCGGTGGAATGGCAGCATGTGGCTTCCTACTTCCAGAATCAGGTCAATTCCGTTAAATACGAGGGTTATGATGTCCTGAATATGAGACTGGGCTACAACTGGAAAGGCATCGAGCTGTTCACCAACGTGCTCAATCTCACCGACGTGCTTTACGCGACCAATGCAACGCGCGGCAACAATGCTACCGACCGCACGACTTACAATGCAGCGGCCCCGCGGACCTTCGTTTTCGGGGTGCAATACACTTTCACCGGCAAAAAGTAGCGCGCTATGATCGAGGAAATTGCTATCAAACCGAAGGAATCGTTCAAGGCTAAGGCCGAAAAAACGATCCGCCGGAATATTTATCGCTGGCACCGCATGCTGGGGCTGCTAGCCATTGTTCCGACCATTTTCTGGACTGCCTCGGGGGTAATGCACCCGTTTATGTCGCATTGGTTCAAAACCACCATTGCCAATGAATTTTACAAAGCAGAACCAGTGGCGCCCGCCGACGTTACTTTACAGCTCGGCCAGGTTTTAACTCAAAATAAAATCACGGAATTCAAGAATTTCCGGCTGATCAAATTTGAAGGAAAAGCTTGGTACCAAGTGAAAGGTGTCGACGACAAGCTAAGGTATTTCAACACCGTCACAGGCTCCGAGTTACCCGACGGCGACCGCAAATACGCCGAACACATGGCGCGCTACATGCTGGGCGAACCGAAATCGAAGATCATTTCCAGCACCTTGCTGACCGGATTCACCGATCAGTATAAATACGTGAACCGCTTTTTGCCCGTCTGGAAAATCAGCTTCGACGACGACCGGGAAATGGATATTTACGTCGAAACCGGTCAGAGCCGCTTCGCTACTTTCAATGACAAAGGGCGCAAAGCATTTATCTGGGTGTTCGGTACATTTCACAATTGGGGATTTATGGATATGATCGCCAACAATACGGTCCGAATTGCCGTAATGGTAACATTCCTGAGCCTCATTATCCTTTCGGCGGTCGCTGGCGTGATGGTGTATGGGTTAATGTGGAAAAAGTTTAAAACCGGCCGTTCGGGCAATCAACGGGGCTTTTTGCGCAAGTACCATCGCTCGATCGGCATCTGGTGCAGCCTTTTCACATTCACATTCGCATTCTCGGGCGCCTATCACGCCGTGCAGAAGCTCGATCCCGACCAGCGGCAGAAATATGTCTACGACCCGGTGATCAAAACCGAAGAGATAGCCCAGGCGTCGATGATCGACTTAAAAGGTATTTCCAATATCGGGCTGATCAAATGGGGTGAGAACATTTTCTGGCAAACCGTCCGTAAGGACTGGGAAACCGACAAAACGGTGATCGATTACACCAACATCCGCGACGGCAAAAAGCTCGAAGACGGCAATATCCGTTTCGCAAAATACCTCGCGCGCAAGTTCGCCGCGCAGGAAGAACGCAATGCGGCAAGCTGCTGCGACCTGATGGAAGCACAAATTTCATCGCCCATTTCGGATGCGGAAGTCGAGAAAGCTTCGATGGTTACCAGTTTTGCAGGTGAATATGGGTTTGTAAACAAAAGGCTGCCGGTAGTAAAGCTCGCGTACGACACGCCCGACCACACGACCTATTACATCGAAACCACCACCAGCCGCCTTTCCACGAAGGTAGAAGACCGCAACCGGCGCGAGGGTTTCAGCTTCGCATTCCTGCACAAATACAGCGGCCTGGATTTCCTGGGCAAGAATGCGCGGGATGGGGTTATGACGACCGCGGCGGCGAGTGTTTTGATCGTGAGCCTGCTCGGGTTGCTGGTGTTTTTGAAGATCAAATAAATGGCCCGCCTTTCACGAACTCAACCATTAAACCTTCATTAAAACCAAGGATTTTTGCGATTTGCGTTGTTTCTTTGCGGGAAATTCAGTCGCAGTCAATACAATAACTATATGCAAAGCGGAGAAAAGAATGCGCAGCCCTGGTTGGGCAAAATGCAGGAAAAATGGGGATTGGAAACAACCAGGCAGGTTTTATTGGTACTTGCAGTGTTCAGTTTGTCGGGTTCGTCGGTAGTGTGGCTCCGCAAAGGGCTGTTTTACCTCCTCGGTTATGACGACACGACGCCGATGTGGCTCAAAACCATTACCTACATTCTCTTCATTTTCCCGACTTACCAGAGCTTACTGCTGTTGTACGGTTTTCTGCTCGGCCAGTTTTCGTTTTTCTGGGAAAAGGAAAAGAAAATGTTCCGCTGGGTGGCTGCCAAGTTCAAGAAATAAGCGAAAGTCAAAGTATACTCCAAAGGGTGAGCAGATGGTAACCGGCCGTCGCTCACCCTTTTTTCATGTACTACGCCCATTGGTAGAACAATTTCTACTCAAAGATTTTGCCGCTTCCATTGCTAATGTCTGCGGAATGAGTGACTTTGCAACCGAATGCGTATAGCAGTCACATCTTTCACACAATTCACATCTTATCAACGAAACCTCTACAACAGATGAACTTTGACATTATCAAAGCGCAGATCTGGACGCTGGCCACATTGTATGGCGGCAAGATCGTGCTCGCACTGCTGGCGTTTATCATCGGCCGCTTCATTGTAGGCAAAATCAGTTCGATGCTGAGCAATGTAATGGAAAAACGCAAGGTCGACCGCGACGTGCAGCCATTCCTGAGCTCGCTGATCGTGGTGCTGCTGAATGTAATGCTGCTATTGAGCATCGCCGGCATTATCGGCATCGAAACTTCCTCCTTCGTGGCGGTGCTCGGTGCGGCCGGTCTGGCGGTGGGTTTGGCATTACAGGGCAGCCTGGCCAATTTCGCGGGCGGCGTGCTGATCCTCATTTTCAAGCCGTACCGCGTGGGCGACCTCATCAATGCACAGGGCTTTACAGGAACGGTTGAAGGCGTGCAAATTTTCAATACCATTCTGGTAACACCTGATAACAAGACGATTATCCTGCCGAACGGATCGTTGTCAACGTCGCCGATCACCAATATTTCCGGCAAAGGCAAAATCCGCGTCGATATGGTATTTGCCGCGGGCAGCCAGAATGGTGTGGACAAAATCAGGGCTTCGGTGCAAAAGGCGATAGACGCCTGCCCGACTGCATTGAAAGATGTGCAGCACGATATTCTGGTGACCAAGCTTACCGAGAATGCTATTTTCTTCGACGTGCGCGTGTGGACGCCCAGCGTGACTTATTGGGAAACTTATTATAATGTACATGAAGGTATTAGCCGGCAGTTTGCGATTGACGGCGTTCAGGCGCCGAAACCGGCGGAGCTGAGCATTGCGATGAAGCAATAGTTCGTTCGAAGCTGTTGCTTCTTTTTTGCGAAGCAGGAGCTTCGCGAATAGGCAGTCCGAAGCAGGAGCTTCGAACCAGGCGACGGGAGCTTCGAACCAGTGAATATTGAGGAGTACGGGAGGTAACTTTCCTGTACTCCTCATTTTATTTATACCTTTGTGTTTTATTTCAAATTCAGGTTCAGATTCATAGATATTATTCCATGTTTGAAAACTTACAGGACAAGCTTAATAACGCCTTTCGCACACTAAAAGGAAAGGATAGGATTTCAGATATAAATGTTGCCGCCACTACGAAGGAAGTCCGTAAAGCATTGGTCGACGCCGATGTGAACTTCAAGGTAGCGAAAGAAATTACCGACCGCATCCGTGAAAAGGCAATCGACAGAAAAATCCTGATTTCTGTTGAACCAGGGCAGATGTTCGTCAAAATCGTGCAGGAAGAGCTTACCGAGCTGATGGGCGGAAATGCCGAGGGGATCAACATCAAAGGCGACCCGGCGGTAATTCTCATCGCAGGTTTGCAAGGTTCCGGTAAAACGACTTTCTCCGGAAAACTGGCTTCACTACTCAAAAAACAAGGCCGCCAGGTGCTCCTTACCGCCTGCGACGTGTACCGTCCCGCGGCGATCGACCAGCTGAAAGTGCTCGGCGAGCAGATCGGCGTGGAAGTGTATTCGGAGCCTGAGAACAAAAATGCGGTGAGCATCGCGCAGAATGCGGTTGCACACGCGAAGAAATCCGGCAAGAAAATCGTGATCGTCGATACGGCGGGTCGTTTGGCGGTGGATGAAGTGATGATGAAAGAGGTGGAAGACATTAAATCTTCCGTAAAACCTTCGGAAATCCTCTTCGTAGTCGACTCCATGACCGGTCAGGATGCGGTAAATACGGCCAAGACCTTTAACGAAAGACTCGATTTCGATGGTGTCGTTCTGACCAAGCTCGACGGTGATGCCCGCGGTGGTGCGGCGCTTTCGATCCGTCAGATTGTTGAAAAACCGATCAAATACATCAGTACCGGGGAAAAAATGGAGGCGCTTGACTCCTTCTACCCCGATCGTATGGCTAGCCGTATCCTCGGCATGGGTGATGTAATCTCCCTCGTGGAACGCGCCCAGCAGGCATTCGACGAAGACGAGGCGAAGCGCATTAATGCCAAAATGCGTCAGAACAAGTTCGATTTTGACGACTTCCTCGGCCAGTTGCAGCAGATCAAGAAGATGGGTAATGTAAAAGACCTCATCGGAATGATCCCCGGAATGGGCTCAGCCATTAAAAACCTGGATATTGACAATGAATCGTTCAAACCGATCGAGGCGATCATCCAGTCGATGACCAAAAAGGAGCGCAAAAACCCCGATATGATCGATGGTAGCCGCAAAAAACGCATTGCAGCCGGTAGCGGCACCACCATTCTGCAAGTCAACAACCTGATCAAGCAGTTTGACGAAATGCGGAAAATGATGAAGAAAATGAATACCATGCAGGCGGCAGGCAAGCTAGGACAAGCAATGCGCCGCTAATAAACACTCCTCGATGAAACGTGTTCTTTTCGTATTGATGCTAATGCTCCTGCTCGGCCAGGGAAAACTACGGGCGCAAGCATCGGTGGGTTACTATCCATGGAGCAGCCTGCTGACGGTCAGCACGAATGCAAAAAACGTGATCTGGCTCGATACACGGCTGCAAACCAACTCGCTTTTCAGCAGCCTGAGCATCGATTTGCTGCCGATGATCAACCTGAAAAGAGGTGAGATAGCACAATGGTACATCGGCGGCGGCGTCAGGCTGAATCCGCTGTACCGTATTGCAGATGCCGACGCGGACCTCATTACGGTCGACGGCTACTCGGTGAATGTAGGCGTACGCATTGCGCCACTACCGATGAACCGCCGCATTATGCTCGCATTAGAACTGAATCCTTACGTGAAGGACAAATTCGATAGTGGCGTACTTAAAAGCCATTTCGGGATCGTATATGCATTTGGTAAAAAGAAGAAAACCAACACGGCACCAGAACAGCCGGTAAGTCCATAAAAAAGAAAAGAAATTATCATTTAGTAATAATTTCTTAGTCTGAAAATCCCTCAAATTCGGCGAATTAGCCGTTAATTTGAGGGATTTTTTATTAAACAGTCATTCAATTTATGAAAACCCGTTTTTCCTTTCTGCTATGGCTAATGTTGGCCGTTATCATTGCCCCGAACGCCTTCTCGCAGGCCGCCAAAACTAAAAAGGTCGTCTTTGTGATCGTGGACGGCATTTCCAGCGACAGTAAGGAGAAAATAGCGACGCCCCACCTGGACGCGATCGCGAAGGCAGGCGGGTACACCCGCGCATACGTAGGCGGGGGCAAAGGCACCTACTCGCAAACGCCTACGATCTCGGCCGTGGGCTATAATAGCCTCCTCACGGGTACGTGGGTGAACAAGCACAATGTTTGGGATAACGATATCAAAGATCCGAATTACAATTACTGGACGCTTTTCCGCTTCCTGGAAGAACAATATCCGCAAAAACATACCGCCATTTTCTCCACATGGCTCGATAACCGCACCAAGCTCGTCGGTACCAATCTGCCTCAGACTGATAAACTACAAATTGACTACTCATTCGACGGTTTCGAGCTCGATACGGTGCATTTCAAGCATGACAAGGAGAGCCAGTATATCCATAAAATCGATGAAAAAGTGGTAGATGAAGCAGCCGGCTACATTCGCGACAACGGCCCGGATATGTCCTGGGTTTACCTCGAATACACCGATGATATGGGCCATAAATACGGCGACAGCGAGCAGTTCACCAAAGCCATTCAGATGATGGACGACCAAATGGGCCGCCTTTGGAAATCTGTTACCTACCGCGAGAAAACTTTCAATGAAGACTGGCTAATCGTAGTAACCACCGACCACGGCCGTGATGCGAAAACCGGCAGAGGCCACGGCGGCCAGAGCGACCGCGAACGCAGCACGTGGATCGTCACTAATGCGAAGGATTTGAATGCCAATTTCAAAGCTACACCAGGCGTTGTAGACATTTTCCCGACCGTAGCGCGGCATATGGACATCAGCATCCCCAAAGAGCAGGCATTTGAAGTGGACGGGGTTGCATTTACGGGAAAACTTTCAGTGACAGCGCCGGTAGTGCAGCAATCAGCCGGCAAGGTAAATATTTCGTGGAAAGCGATTGATAAGGAAGGAAAAGTGAAGATATGGCTCACTACTACGAACCATTTCGAGAAAGGTGGCCGCGACCTCTATCACCTGATGGACGAGGTGGACGTGACCAATGAAAAGGCCGAAATAGATATTTCGAAATATCCATCCGGCTTTTTCAAGATCGTGCTCGAAGGAAAATATAATAGCATGAACCGCTGGATTGTGGAAAAGTAGGCTAGTTGCCGCCTCGTCCGGCTTTGTAAGAATCGTATTCTTCCAGCAGGCGGATCAGGTCGTCTTCACCTGCAAAATCCAGTTGTTGTTCTTTGATGACGTAATTCAACTTATTGCGTTCGTCGGTGAGGAGTTTCAAAAAACTGTTGCGGTTGTTGAGCTGCACGGGGTTCATTTTACCATCTTTCAGCAGATACAATTTTGCGCCGGCGTCCATTTCTCTTGTGGCGCTGGCCTTTTCTACTTTAATGGCGTTGGTATATTTTTTCAAAAGTTTGGTATTGCCATCGTAAAGCAAACGGTAAAAGCTCTTGTCGGTCTGGTTTTCCACGGCCGGATAGCCGTTTTTGAAAGTATACAACTCAACGCCGCTCGGAATCGTGAATTCGGTGACGCCGTTCGAAACGCGGTATAGATTCGACCCGGCCTTGTATTCCACTTCGTCTTTCAGGTAGTCGTACCTAAGCTGAACACCGTCGTGCACGCGGTCGTCGTTCGTCCGCACCGTGCCGGAATACCATTCTTTTAGTAGATAGGGCGACTTATCGCCAGCTGCAAGTTGTGTTTCCTGATATGGCGTTCCAGCCAGTCCGGTCGAATCCTGTGCGTTTGCGTGAATGGTCATGATGCAGAATGCCACCGAGAAAATTCTTAGCAGATATTTCATGATTTAAGTTGGTTAATTTGATAAGTTCGAGGTTTGGAAGCCGTTGTTTCCGTACTTTTGCACAAAAATTGTACCTGCTCTCTTGGACATCAACGATCAGCTCATACATATACGCCAGAGCCTCGGCGGAATCGTTCCTGAAATTTTTCTGGCCCTATTTTTTTGCCTTTTCCTGCTCGCCGAACTGATTTTCGTCAAACGTTTTAGCAATGAAAAAGCATCTTCCTATCTGCTAAATGTAGCGCTTGCAGGCAGTATCATCACTTTATTACTAGTTATCGGTCAATGGAATGTGGAACCTGCATTTCGGTTCCAACCCTTACTATTCCTCGACAGGCAAGCCGTTTTCTTTAAAATCCTGATCACGCTCGCCTGGATTTTCACATTAATGCATGTCCGCATTCTAAAATACGATTTCCCGGCCGAATACCACGCATTGCTGATAGCCGCCGTGGCAGGCATGCATTTGCTGACAATGTCCACACACCTGCTGTCGATTTACCTCTCGCTCGAACTGATTTCCATCAGTTCGTACCTGCTTGTGGCATTATCGCCCTACAAAAAAGCGGCCGAGGGTGGTATCAAATACCTGCTTTTCGGCACAGCCAGCTCGGCAGTAATGCTTTACGGCATATCGCTCATTTACGGCCTCAGCGGCACGCTCGACATCACCAACGACGCCATGACCATCGCGCTCAGCAACAACTCCGACCTCGTGGTAACGGTCACCATTGTACTGACGCTCGCGGGTCTGCTTTTCAAGCTTTCGCTCGTACCGTTCCACATCTGGACGCCCGACGTCTACGAAGCGGCACCAACACCATTGGTATCATTTCTGTCGGTGGCACCCAAGGCGGCTGTCATACTCGTACTCATGCGCCTTGCCGGCATTTTACCCGCGCAATATTTCCCCGTTTTAGGCGGAATCGCATTGATCAGCATGACCATCGGCAATGTGGCTGCCCTCTGGCAAAGTAATGCCCGCCGTTTGCTCGCTTATTCTTCCATTGCGCAAGCCGGTTATCTGCTGGTAGGCATTGCCGCATACAGCCGTTTCGGCTTCGAAGCAGCCGTATTTTACACCGCAGCCTATCTGATTATCAATCTCGCCGCCTTCTTCCTCGTCGATCTGCTGCAACCGAGACAAGAAACCGAACTCAAAGATTATGAAGGACTTGGCCGTAACTACATCTGGGTATCAGGCATACTGACCGTCGTGATGGTCGCATTGGCCGGGTTACCTCCTACCGGCGGTTTTACCTCGAAACTACTCGTATTCTCAGCACTCTGGGAAAGCTACCACGACCAGGAAATGACCTGGATGCTGTGGCTACTCGTCGGCGGCATTTTGAATGCAGCCATCTCCCTCGCCTACTACATGCGATTGCCCTATCTGCTGTTCTTCAAAACCGTTAGGGCCGAGGCCGTTACAAGCAACAACAGCGCATCCGGCAAGCTGGTCGCCGGGCTGTTTCTGGTTGCGTTGTTAATGTTGTTTTTCAGCCCTGAGTGGCTGACGCGGTGGATTTCGGCGTTTTGAGAAATTAGTCTTGTGATGCTTTCCTGCGGATTTGCTCAATCAGTTGGGTCCTTTGAATAAGTTCAATGGCATCCAAACGCTTTTTTTCGAAAAGAGGGTTAGTCGGCAACCCTAGTGATTTTACAGTGCGGATTTCAGACGCACAATCGAAGATGCTTTTTTTCTGAACTTTCATTTACCAGTGCGGTTGCTTGAATTATAAAGTTAGGAATCTCTTTGTTAGCAAAAAAGCTTCGTAATTAACATCCTCACGAAATACCTCCAAACGACCATCCTTAATACCTTGCACAAGAAATTGTTCAGTAATCTCATTCAAATTTCTCGCGATGTTCATCCGGTACAGCCGCGTCCGTGGCATGGTACTTCCTCTGGCAATCAGCTTCGCATTTGAATTTTCATTCATGAAGTCAACAACGGCAATTGCAACTGTATTAAGCACCTTTTGTATGTCACGATTGTCAGTCCTCACCATATCATCCAAAAAGCCGGTATCGTCGTTCCAATCCCCAAATGCCAGGTTATACAATTGTTCTTCTTCGTTAACGAGCTGGAAGAATACCCCTTTCTGGATTCTTCCTTTACTTCCCTCGCTTACAAAATAGTACGCAGATAGATTCTCATCTCTGGTCAAGAGATAGTAATCAGTATTCATAGTGTCGTGTTATACTGTACGCAAAACTTTCACTCTTTGGCAGCCAGCCAGATTACTTTCACTCACGAATGGTCTAGGAGCTCGTTTTCAATATCATTCATTTAGCTGGTTTACATAAATGCTATTTGCGGAATAATGTGAAAGCATCATAGTCGAATCCGTTTTTGAAAGGGCGCCACTTTTTATTACTGCTACCTCTTAGCACAAAACGGTTCTTTATTTCTTTCAGACACTTTTGAATGCTCATCCGGTACAGCCGGTTTCTGGCGGCATCCCTTCCTGAGGCGAATATTACCACATCAGGATTTGCGACCAGGAAAGAATCAACCGCCTGAGCAACAGTAGCGAGAACCTTCAAAGTGTCCAAATTATTTGTAACTACCGAATCATCAACCTTTTGCATAGACTCATTCCAATCTCCAAAAGAAAGATTATAGTAACCTTCAATTCCGAAAAGCGGGCTGAACACAATTACTTTCTGAATATGACCCTGTGGTCCCTCACTCGTGAACTTGTATGTTTGGCTATCCTCCTCAATACTCAGATCGTATTTCTCCTGGTTCATTTGGCTAAGTGTGTGTGTAAATAAGCATTTCGACAAGTCAATTTAACTCGATACTCACACATAAGCCACACCGAACCTGCACCGATGTACAAACGGCTTGCTAATAATTAGCAATGAGCGATTTCATGTAGGATTTAGCCGCCCTTTGTTACGATTTCGGAATGGTTGGAGTGCGATTATCGATTAACGACAGCACCTCCGGTACACTGGTCCTAGGTGTTTCTAGTAGCATCACGAATGTTGCATTTCAGCCCTGAATGGCTTTCGTGGGGATTCCCGGCGTTTTGAAAGGCTAGTGCTGCGGCTTGTTGTCACTGCGCAGGTCCCGCTTAGGAATAGGATGATTTTTGATGAACTCGATGGCATCCAGGCGCTTTTTTTCGAAAAATGGATGGTTGCTCACATCAGGAATAGAATCATCAACCGGTATTTCGGATATATTATCGAACAGGCTCTTACGCTTGGGCTCCATAGCGGTGTAGTTTTGTTTATTTCAAATTTAACTCTCACGAGCGTGCTTCCTGTCGCAAATACCGATGCACCAGGATGGTCTGTCATAAAGTGAAACGCTGCCGTCGCAACAGTAGCCAAAATAACCTGAGTGTCTCCATTGTTGGATACCGCCCGGTCATCAATGAGTTCCGAATTCAATGCTGAATCTCCGAACGCCAGATTATAAAGCTGTTCTTCATAATTGATGAGCTGAAACTTAATAACCTTCCTGACAAATCCATTTGGTCCCGTGCTCCAAAAACTGTAAGACTTTAAATTTCTCGTTTTCGACAGAGAATAGGTGTGTAACTCCATAGTGGTGTATAACAATATTCCATATAACTTCTCTATCATCTAACCGCCCTCACCACAAACCCCTCCTTCCTCAGCAAGGCGATAACTCCCCGCTCCCCTCCCAAATGCGCGGCGCCGACGGCGAAAAAGGTGGGTTTCGCGCTGGCGATCCGGCGTATGCGGGGGATCCATTTCTGGTTGCGGGCGAAGAGCATTACTTGCTCGTTCCCTTCCATTCCGAATTCGCTTTTCAGCGTCATCCCGTAGAGTTCGTTGATGTTTTGTGACTTGTATAATGCAACAAGGCTTTCAAACTCCTTTTTAGCGGAAGGCAGGCTATCGATCAGCGTCAGGAGCATTTTGGCCTGGTCCTTGTAAGGGATCGTATCGAAAATGGCCATTTGCTCTTCGAGGGTTTCAATGCCTATCACCTCAGACTTTTGCTTACCTGCCAGTTCCACCAATGCCATTTCGTACGACTGTGGCTGGCAATCGAGCACCGCATTGAACAACGGCCCCATCAGCACAAACGGCTTCGCCCGCTCGAACATGGCCAGACCTACATGTACCGAATCTTTGAAAAAACGGTCGAGCCGCTGGTATTCCTGCTCGGTAACGAGCTTTTTCAACTCGTTACCGGCAGTCATATTCATCGTTTTCATCATCCCGGCCATCATACCCGGGTCGTCCATGTCCATTTCCAGCGCCACCTGTTGCGTGCGCGAGAGCGTACTTTTGAGGGAATCGCTGAGCGAAAAGTCGGTTGGACAAATGAGGTGAATGGTGCCAAACAAATAAGAAGGTTTTGCCAACCCGCGGCCGCTGATTTCCCAAAGCAGCGAATTCTCCGCCGGCACCTGCGCCCGCGAAACCGCACCAAACGCACAAAAAATCAGCAACAACAAAACCCGTTTCATATTTGAATTATTAAGTTTTTAAAACACCTTCCTCCCCCTTATTCCATCCTCCCTTTCCTCCATCCTCCCCTTCCTCCATCCTCCCCAAAAACCTACTCCTTATGACTATCCACCACAATCCGCTCATCGCGGTTCACCAATTCCCAGGCGGTATGAAACACTAATTTCACGATCCCCGATTGCTTGTCGAACAGTATTTTCTCAACGTCGTCGCCCGGCCGGTGGTAATCCTCATGAACGCCGGTGAAATAGAAAATGACCGGGACGCCCATTTTGGCAAAATTGTAGTGGTCGGAGCGGTAGTAGAAGCGGTTCGGGTCTTTGGGGTCGTTGAAAGTATAATCGAGCTTGAAATTGACGTACTTCTTGTTGGCTTCCTCCCCGATTTCGTGCAGCTTCGACGATAGCTTATCCGAGCCGATCACGTAAACATAATTCGGGTCATTCTTGTGTGCTTCATCCACGCGGCCGATCATATCGATATTCAAGTCAGCAATCGTGTTTTTGAGTGGTAACAATGGATTTTCAGAGTAATATTCCGAACCGAAAAGACCCTTTTCTTCGCCGGTAACATTCAGGAAGAGAATGCTTCTTCTCGGCCCCTTACCTTCGGCCTTTGCCTTGCTGAATGCTTCCGCCAGTTCCAGCAACGATACCGTGCCCGAACCATCGTCGTCGGCGCCGTTATTGATTTCGCCGTTTTCGGAAATACCGATGTGGTCCAAATGCGCGCTGATCACCAGTACCTCCTCTTTTTTGTCGGTGCCTTCCATGAATGCAGCCACATTCTCGGTATCGATGGTTTCGCTCACGCGGCCAACTTTCAATGAAACTGTGCCTGTAAAGTCCTTCGAAGCCGGTTTGCCCGATTTATCGATCTCGGATTTCAATTTGTTCAGTTTGGAAACCGAGGTTCCCAATATCTCCGCCGCCACTTTACCCGAAACGACAAATGCGGCTGTTCCTGCCGGATTTTCCTGCACGGGCTTCAATGTGGGAGCGCTGAAACGGCGTGCCATCACCGCGCGCTGACGTATTTCCTTGTCCAGATCTTCGCCCGTTTTATCGGTAATAATGAATACATATTTCGCACCTTTTTCGCGGGCCAGTTTCGCTTTGACCTGCCACGAAACCGGGCCACTCCATTTGCTTTTCTCAGAATTGCCGCTGATCAGATACTTCCCGCCCGAAGTTTTGGGCTCGTCGTCGAAGAGAACGACCGATTTGCCTTTGACGTCGACGTTGGTATAGTCGTTGTAATTTCCATCCTCAATGCCATAACCGGCTGTAACGAGATCGGTACTAATCTCTTCGGGAACATCCAGCAAGCCATTCAGATAAAAATCCTTATTGAATTCATACTTCTTGCCATTTGCCTTCACATACACCTCGCCCCAGCTGCGCTTGTACAATTTGTATTTCTGCAAATAGCTCTTGGAGCCGTCGGCATAAGTTGCAATGGGTTGCAATCCGTATTCTTTGTAGTATTTCGAAACGTACTCCGCCGCCTTCTTCTGGCCAGGCGAGCCGGTATCACGGCCTTCGAGACTGTCGGAAGCGATAATGACTAAATGCTTTTTAAGATCGGATGGGGTAATGCTTGCTGCATATTTGGCTGCGTCGTCTTGTGCTAATGCCAAAGTATTGATAGACAGGAATAATCCAGCCAGTAGGTTTTTGTTCATCATGAGGTTTAATGGTCATTCAATCCTCACAAATTAACGAAACGTGTGGGCGAATGCAAAATGCGACGGTTGGCTCATTGGAGATTGCCGCCTTCTGACATTTCATTTCCCCTTTTTGCACTTCTTTTAGTTTAAAGGCTCTTTTTCACGGGATAACAATTAATTAATTGTAAAATACTGTTATTCAGAGGAAAACTATGTACCTTTGCACCCTGTTTGGCCAGATTACATCCAGACAAAAGCCAAATCGGTCCTGACACGCATTCGCAGCATTTCGTAGCAGTACCGTAAACAACTGATCCATAAAACAATGCAAGCCATTCGTAACATCGCAATTATTGCGCACGTTGACCACGGTAAAACGACTTTGGTCGACAAAATCATCCACGCGTCAAAGCTGTTTCGCGACAATCAGGAATTCGACGACCTGATCCTCGACAACAACGATCTGGAACGTGAGCGTGGGATTACAATTGTTTCCAAAAACGTATCGGTGCGTTACAAAGATGTGAAAATCAATGTAATTGATACACCAGGTCACGCAGACTTCGGTGGTGAGGTGGAACGCGTACTTAAAATGGCGGATGGTGTGTTGTTGCTCGTAGATGCATTCGAAGGCCCGATGCCGCAAACCCGTTTCGTACTTGGCAAGGCGATCGGTCTTGGTTTGAAACCAATCGTGGTTGTTAACAAAGTAGATAAAGAAAACTGCCGCCCGGAAGAAGTTCAGGAGAATGTATTCGACCTGATGTTCAACCTTGGCGCTACCGAAGACCAGCTCGACTTCGTAACGGTTTACGGATCGTCGAAACAAGGCTGGATGGGTCCGGACTGGCAGAAACCAACCGAAGATATTACTTTCCTGCTGGATACCATTATCGAGCAAATCCCTGCTCCTGTTATCCCCGAGGGTAACCTGCAAATGCAGATCACTTCACTCGACTACAATGCATTCGTTGGCCGTATCGCCATCGGTCGTGTAAAAAGAGGAACGATCAAGGAAGGATCTACCGTGACGCTTTGCAAAGCTGGCGGTGTGATGAAAAAAGTGAAAATCAAAGAAGTGCAGCTTTTCGAAGGTTTGGGTAAATCCAAAGTGAGCGAAGTGGGCGCAGGCGATATTTGTGCTGTAACAGGCATTGAAGATTTCGAAATCGGTGATACTATCGCTGATGCCGAAAACCCTGAGGCATTGCCACGTATCGCTGTGGATGAGCCTACGATGAACATGCTCTTCACGATCAACAACTCGCCGTTCTTCGGTAAAGAAGGTAAATTCGTTACCTCACGCCACATCCGCGACAGGTTGTTGAAAGAAACTGAGAAAAACCTCGCATTGCGCGTGGAAAATACTGATACTGAGGACAAATTCCTGGTTTATGGCCGTGGTATCCTCCACTTGTCGGTATTGATCGAAACCATGCGTCGTGAAGGTTACGAATTGCAGGTAGGTCAGCCACAGGTATTGTACAAAGAAGACGAAAATGGCCAGCGCCTCGAACCAATCGAAACGCTTGTTGTGGACGTACCGGAAGAAACTGCCGGAAAAGTGATCGAATTGGCTACGCAGCGTAAAGGCGAGCTTTTGATCATGGAACCGAAAGGCGATTTGCAACACCTTGAATTCGAAATCCCTTCACGCGGATTGATCGGTCTTCGTTCGAACGTTTTGACCGCAACACAAGGTGAAGCCGTAATGACGCACCGTTTCAAAAGCTTCGAGCCATTCCGCGGACCAATCCCGGGCCGTCAGAACGGATCGATCATCTCGAAAAACACAGGTCCTGCAACCGGTTATACCCTGGATAAACTGCAAGATCGCGGACGTTTCTTCGTCGATCCGGGCGATGAAATCTACGGTGGCCAGGTAGTAGGCGAGCACAACCGTCCTAACGACATCGTGGTTAACCTGCAAGAAGCGAAAAAACTGACCAACATGCGTGCTTCCGGCTCGGACGACGGTCTGCGTATCGCTCCGAAAATCAACTTCTCTCTGGAAGAATCAATGGAATACATCCAGAAAGACGAATACCTCGAAGTTACCCCGCAAAACATGCGTATGCGGAAGATATACCTGGACGAGAACGAGCGCAAGCGCTACGCGTCCAAACTGGAAATGGCTTAATCCAAGCCCGACATTCCAAACCCGAAAAGGAGGCAATTTTTTGCCTCCTTTTTTATTTTATTTTGTTAATTCACCCCACAGTTCATCGAACAAACATCGAAACTCGCAAATGCTGTACTCTCGCAATTGAAATAGGCCCCGACTACAAAAACCAATCCGTCCGCCCTAACCATTCCGACTGAAATAGCGCCTGCTACCAAAGTTGCTCCTATCTCCAAGGCCAGCTCGTTTTCACAAGATTCCATATCGGTATTCAATTGCCGGCGGCACAGCTTCGCACATTCGGGTATTTTTTGGGTACCAAACCGATTTTGATAGATTTTCTCGGTTATTTTCCTAGCAACAAGTTTGGAAATACGTTCCATATCCAGGTTTTGATCCTCGACGGACTTCGACAGATCGCGGTAATGCGGAAAACTCCTTACCAAGACTCCGCCATTTCCTCCCAGACCGTTTATAGCCCGGTTTAATTCCCGGTCACTCTGCGCGTCTCGCAAGGCATTTAATTCTTGCTCGGTCAGAGAATATGTCTTGTTTCTTTGGATCAGGTTTTCTTTAACAAACCACACGTACTCGGTTAAAAGCCTTACCAACTCTTCTTCGGTGCGGCCGGATGCTTTCAATGTGATGAATTCAGGAGCCAGACTATCCGCCGCTGCATTGTTAACGGGGATCGTATTCCTCTTCTCATTGCAGGATATTACTATGCTGGCAATCAGCACCAATAAACTGGTGAAAGTGAAAAATCTTATCATGCGGGTAGTGATTTAGATCTAACGTCCTCGACAAATTATCTCTAAACCACTACAAAATTGCTTGATATCTTCCGCTAACCAGCCAGAGGCACAGTCCGTTTTTTTAACGGCAATTATATTAGGGCTATAATTCTTTTCTCCTGCTTAGTCACCTAAATTCTTGCCTCATTTTCATTTTTCCTGCATTTCAACTTTTCCCCTGATCCTGCCAGAAAATTTGGGATTCATGCCAAAACCTGTGGTATAATTCTAATGTTTGTCACTCCTCTGAAACATTCTACTCTAATGATACTTTATTACTATTTCAAGAAATTTTAGTTTTTTGCTTTTATAATAACAAATAGCGTAGTTTGTATTGTTAGCGCAGTCATTTTTATCTAACTATTTAAATATCAACATTTTAAAGATCAAATAATGTCTTACATAGAACCGGCTCCGATTAAGGATAAAGACAATCCGTTGGAGTCAATGATGCAGCGATTCGATAAGGCGGTAGACCTCCTCGGCATTTCGGAAGAAATGTATTACATCCTCAAAGTGCCCCGTAAACAGGTAACAGTCGGGCTTCCGGTAACGATGGATTCAGGCGAGATCCGGACATTCGAAGGTTACCGCGTGATCCACTCCACAATTCTCGGCCCCAGCAAGGGCGGCATCCGTTTCGATCCCGACGTCAACCTCGACGAGGTACGCGCATTGGCCGCATGGATGACGTGGAAATGCGCGGTGGTCGATATTCCTTATGGCGGTGCGAAAGGCGGAGTGGCGTGTAACCCGCGCGAAATGTCGCCCGGAGAGATCGAGCGCCTCATGCGCGCGTACACGACGGCATTGCTGGATGTTTTCGGCCCGGATCAGGACATTCCTGCCCCGGATATGGGCACCGGCCCGCGTGAAATGGCGTGGCTGATGGACGAGTATTCCAAATCAAAAGGCATGACGATCCCGGCCGTGGTGACGGGCAAGCCACTTGTGCTCGGCGGCTCATTGGGCCGTACCGAGGCGACTGGCCGCGGTGTAATGGTTTCCGCATTGGCGGGTATGGAAAAACTGCGCATTAACCCCTACCGTGCCACGGCGGCGGTACAGGGCTTTGGCAATGTAGGCTCGCATGCGGCCCTACTCCTGCGCGAGCGCGGGACGGCCATCCACGCGATCAGCGACATTTCGGGGGCATATTATAACGATAAGGGTATCGACGTGGCCGACGCGATCGCCTACCGCGACGCTAACAAAGGGTCCTTGGAAGGTTATGTCAAAGCGGAGCTCATTTCCGGCGACGACCTTTTCACATTGCCCGTGGATGTACTTGTGCCGGCTGCGAAGGAAGACGTGATCACCCGCAAGAATGTATCCAGCATCCAGGCGCGCATGATCGTCGAGGGCGCCAACGGCCCGACGTCGGCCAAAGCAGACGACATTATCAATGAAAAGGGCATTATGGTGGTGCCCGACATCCTCGCCAATGCAGGCGGCGTGACGGTTTCCTATTTCGAATGGGTGCAAAACCGGATCGGCTACAAATGGACGCTCGAACGTATCAACCGCCGCACCGACCGCATTATGAAGGATGCATTTGATAAAGTGTATGAAACTTCGCTGAAATACAAGGTGTCGCTGCGCATTGCGGCATACATCGTGGCGATCGACAAGGTTGCCAGTACGTACAAATATCGCGGGGGATTTTGACGTTAACAATTTCTTAACAAGCCACTTCCGATACGAAACCGAATCTAAACCGGTTTCAAAGTGTTAACTTTAAGGCTAAATTTTCAACAGATTCGCATTACGCCGGGGCGACGATGCTCCGGTGTAATGCAAGCTTTAAAGTACCATGTCGTTAAGTCCGCGTTTTATTGCCGTCATCCTGGCGTTTCTGATATCCCTCATTACCACCGCATTCCTTGCATTTGTGGATGGTGTTTCCAAAGGGATGCTGTTCGTTTCGGCCATTTCTTCCTTCATTTCTTCGTTCTTCCTGGTGCTTTATGCGGTTGACATTCTGGTTTTCCGCGAGGTGAACAAAATGTACCGGACAATCCACAAGCTCAAAATGCGGGATTTCAATATGGCCCCGCGCAAGAGGCTGATCAGGGAATCCAATCCGTTGAAAACAATCAACGATGAAATTTTTGTTTATGTAACCAAAAAACAAAAAGAGATCGACGAGCTGAAAAAGCTGGAACTCTTCCGCAGGGAATTCCTCGCCGATGTATCCCACGAGTTTAAAACCCCCATTTTCGCAGCGCAAGGTTTTATCCACACGCTGCTGGATGGCGCAATGGACGATGACAACGTCCGTGAACGCTTTTTGCGCAAAGCCGCCAACAACCTCGATAGCCTCGATGTGTTGGTGAAAGACTTGCTCGTGCTTTCGCAGATGGAAACCGGGGATATCAAGATGAATATCATGCCGACCGATCTCCGCAAGCTTACCCTCAGTATTTTCAGTAGACTCGAACACATTGCCAAAAATCGCAACGTGACTCTGAAAGTCAAACCGGACGATATGCCGGAAGTGTGGATCAAAGCCGATGCCGACCGGATGGAGCAAGTAATGCTCAACCTGATCGAGAATGCGATCAAATACGGCAATGAGAACGGCAAGGTGATCGTGCATTTCAGCGAGAGCAAAAAATACATTGAAGTGGAAGTGAAAGACAACGGCCCCGGCATTCCACACGAGCATTTGAACCGCATTTTCGAGCGCTTTTACCGCATCGACAAGAGCCGCAGCAAAGAAATCGGCGGTACCGGTTTGGGACTTGCCATTGTTAAGCATATATTGAATGCCCACGACACCAAAATCGCCGTGATGTCGAAGCCGGACAAGGGTACTACGTTTTCATTCAAGCTGGAAAAAGCGTATCACCAGCATTTGCCGGAACCGAAAACGGACGACGTCGTGAATCAGTTGAATCCATAATCAATTTCTAACACCATAAACCATTATCCATGTTTATCCACAATGTATTCTTCTGGTTGAAGGAGAAGGACAACGAAGAAGCAAGACAAGCCCTGCTCGCTGGCATTAAATCACTCGAAGCGATCGAATCCATCGAATCGGCATATATCGGCCCGCCTGCTGCGACCCGCAGACCGGTGATCGACGCTACTTACGATTTCGCGGAGATCCTGATTTTCAATGACGAGGCCGGACATGACGTGTACCAGGTACACCCGCTGCACAAGAAATTCGTAGAAGAATGCGCGCACCTTTGGGAGAAAGTTGTGATCTACGACGTAGAAGCATAATCCCTAATATTTGTTAACAAGTTATCCACACGCCAAATGTGTATAACTTGTTAACAACTTCAAAAAATCAAGATTTCCAGCTAGTTAAGCTATATTTAAGCAATATCCACACTGTGGATAACTTTTGCAGCCTCTCTCGATCACCTGCTCCGCGGCACTATTCAACGGTCCTATTCGTTCTTTAAACAGTACAAAACGAATTAGAACCGTGAAAAAGAACAGAGTTTTGCTGTCGGTCGTCATGATGCTGATCGCAGCTATATCGATTTCATCTTGTACCTACCGCTCCTATGAGCCGGGCTACGATTACGGCTACCGGCATGGTTACAGGTACTATCACGCTCCGCCACCACCGCGTGTGGTTGTGGTGAAACCCGCACCAAGGCGCATTATCTATGCCGACCGCCATCATTACCGCCGGCATGACAACCGGGCTTACCGCAAACAATACCACCGGAACGACCATTATGGAAACAATGGCCGTCACCGCGGACCCAGACGATAATTGACAACCATTTTTTGAGGAAAAGGCCGGATACTGTGCACTATGTCACTTTTATCCGGCCTTTTCTTTTTATTTTGCAACCTATGGAAACTTGTATTAATGAATAAAACCTCTACCAAAATCTAATCATGCTGGCTTTTTCCATATTGGCATATTTGCTGGCAAACCTCGGAATTGGCCTCTGGGCTTCCAAAAGAATCACCACTACCCAGGATTTCGTGCTCGCAGGACGGCAGTTGCCGCTCATGCTGGCCGCTTCCGCCACATTTGCGACGTGGTTCGGGTCCGAAACCATTATGGGCGCCCCCACCGAGTTCATCGAGCATGGTGTGTTGGGCATTATCGAAGATCCGTTCGGTGCTTCCTTATGCCTTTTCCTGGTGGGAATTTTCTTCGCGCGGCGGTTCTACAAAATGAATATTATAACATTTTGTGACTTTTTCAGGATCCGTTATGGGCGTAATGCCGAGCTGCTTTCCGCCATTCTGATCATTCCTTCCTATTTCAGCTGGATAGCGGCCCAGTTGCTCGCAATGGGCATTGTACTGAAAGTCGTGCTGGGCTGGTCGTTGCTGATGTGCATTCTGGCAAGTTCGTTCGTCGTGATACTGTACACGATCTGGGGCGGCATGTGGTCGATATCGATCACCGATTTTATCCAAACGATCATGATTATTGTCGGCCTGCTCATTGTGGCGGCAGTGTTGTACGAGGAAGTAGGCGGTTTCCAGCCGTTGATCGACGCCGCACCGGCCGGGTTTTTCCGCTTTTTCCCAGAAAACACCCTCAAAGGCCACCTCGAATACTTCGCGGCGTGGATTACCATCGGCCTCGGGTCCATTCCGCAGCAGGATGTTTTTCAAAGGGTCATGTCGGCCAAATCGGCCCGCGTATCGGTACAGTCGACGCTCTTGTCCTCATTCATGTACCTCACGATAGCCCTGCTACCGCTGTTCATCGGACTTTGCGGGCACCATTTATATCCCGGCGAAGAAAAGGACGGGCAGATGATCATCCCGAGCATGGTTTTGAAACACATGAGCCTGCCGCTTCAAATCCTGTTCTTCGGCGCATTGGTTTCCGCCATTCTCAGCACTACGAGCAGTGCCATTATGGCCCCTGCGGTAGTTTTGGGTGAGAATATTTTCAAATTCTTCAAACCGGATCTCGGTGACCGGCAACTGCTGAAAATCATCCGTATGGGCATCGTCGGCATCACGGCGGTCTGCATTTTCATGGCCGCCACCCGTGAAAGTATATTCGAACTTGTAGCGGAATCGTCCGCATTCAGCCTGGTATCGCTGTTTGTTCCGCTCGCGGCGGGGCTTTACTGGAAATCCAGCAATACCCTCGGCTGCATACTTTCTATGGTCGTTGGGCTGGCGGTGTGGCTGGTTTGTGTTTTTATTGAAACAGAATACCCCGCCCTCGTTTACGGACTTCTCGCAAGCTTTCTGGGCATGGCAGTCGGCTGGCTTTGGGGAAAAATAGCGGGAAAGACTGTCACCAGTAGCGCGTCAGCTTCCTGAGCTGATCAGGCTGTTTCGGCCTCGGCTTTGCGGTCCCAACCGGCGAGCGCATTCAGATTCACCGCTTCCCTGTCCGCCTGCATAATCACTTCCAGTTCTTCGATATGCTGCCGCGCAGCGTGGATGTATTCTTCGTCGTTCCGGATGCTGGATAAGTGCTTCAATGTACGTTCGTCGTGGATGAAGAACGTTTTCGCCATGCGCGTCGCCTCGTGCGCGCGGTGCCCGAGCAGTTTCAATGCATCCACGCCCAGTCTCAGGCTGGTATCGAATGTTTCCCGGTAAATATGCATAATACCCGCATTCATGAGGTCGTAGGCATCGTTGCGGTTGGTCGAGCGTACGAGAATGTGCAGGTTAGGGAAATGCTTTTTAACTGTTTCAATTAATTCCAGCCGCTTTTCCTCGTCACTGATCGCGATAATGATCATCTGCGCGCGGCCCGCACCGGCAATGTCGAGCAATTCGTAGCGCGTAGCATCGCCATAATACACTTTGAGGCCCACGCGGCGCAGGAAATCGACATTGTCGCTGTCGTTATCCAGTACCGTCGCCTCCACGCCATTCGCCCGCAAGAAACGCCCCACGATGTTGCCGAAATGTCCGTAACCGGCGATGATCACCGGATTATCCTCTTCTTCGACGTCGCTCGGCCGAACGGACGTTTGCAATCCTGCGCTCACGAGGCAGAAGCGCGTCAGGATGAACTTCTCATTCACCATCATCGCCAGCGGCGTCATAGCCATGCTGATCGCCACCACGGCGGTCATCGTGTCGGATATTTCTTTACCCAAAACCCCCTCCTGTACGGAAAAGCTGAGCAATACGAATGCGAACTCACCGATCTGGCTCAGCCCGATGCTGAATATGAAGTTCTGCGCATTACGCACTTCGAATATTTTACCTAAAACAAAAAGAACGGCCATTTTCAGCGCCATTAGTCCGGCCACTAACCCGATGATCAGCAGCGGCTTGGAAGTTACCAATGCAAAATCGATGGACGAACCTACCGAAATGAAGAACAATCCCAACAGCAAACCTTTGAAAGGATCGATCGAACTTTCGAGCTCGTGACGGTACTCGCTGTTCGCCAACACTACCCCGGCCACAAATGCACCGAGCGCCGGGCTAAGGCCCACGGAGGTCATCAGCACGGCAATGCCGACGACGAGCAGCAATGCGGTGGCGGTAAACATTTCCCGCAATCCGGTTCTTGCCATCATATGGAAAACGGGGCGTAACAGGTATTTACCCGTCAATACAATGCCCGAAACCGATAGCAATACCACGATCGCCTGCTGCCAGGCGGGCAATGCGCTCACGAGCGAGCCGCCGCCATGCCCATCCGCCGTACCCGCGTGATCGGCCAGCAGCGGGAATAATGCGAGCATTGGAATAATCGCCAGATCCTGGAACAGCAGCACCGCGAAGGAGCTCTGTCCGGCAACCGTTTTCAGCCAGCCTTTTTCAGCCAGCGTTTGCATGACAATGGCCGTGGACGACATGGCGATGATCATCCCCAGTGCAAGCGCCTCCTTCCAGCCAATGCCGAAAAGCATTGCTATCCCTGTTACCAGGACGGTAGTGACGCCTACCTGCAAGCCACCAAGCCCGGCAATGCTCTTTCGCATGCGCCACAAGCGTGAAGGTTCGAGTTCGAGGCCGATCACGAAAAGCATCATTACCACCCCGAATTCGGCGAAGTGCATAATGTCCTGGCCTTCCATTCCTATGAATTTCAGTCCCGCCGGGCCGATCAGCACGCCGGCGACCAGGTAACCCAGTACCGATCCCAATCCCAGCCGTTTGGCAATGGGTACCATCACCACCGCAGCTGCGAGGTATATCATGGCCTGAAAAAAGAAGGACTGTTGCATATCGGGTCTATTTAGTGTGGAAAAAGTTCGTTGAGATATTCTACCCCGGCTAATTCAGCCGGATCGATACGATCGTTTACCAGCGCTTCCAGCAACTCGGCATATTGCTCACCAAAGGCTTTCAGCACATAATCTTCGATCGTGTAGGTTTCATGCACCACAAAAGGCGGCAGGTACTCCATCCGGCACAAATAGGCCGTCTGGTTAAACGGCAGCAGGTATTGTCCCACGGGAAAGCGGTTATAGCCGTCCGACGTGTAGGCATCCCGCCCGCCCCCGCACGACACCGCATTGAATATCTTTTTGCCTTTCAATGCATGCCCTTTCGGCCCGTAGGCCCAGTTGTATTCCAGCACGAGGTCCTGCCATTGTTTCAGGATCGGGGGGCTGCTGTACCAGTAGAACGGGTGTTGAAATATGACAATATCATGCTTTGCCAGCAACTGCTGCTCCCTTTTTACATCGATGAAAAGATCGGGGTAATGCTCGTAAAGGTCATTGAAAGTCACCCCTTTAACCTTACGGGCGTATTTTTCCAACGTCTTCTGCACATTGGATTTACTGTGCGAGGGGTGTGCAAACTGAATAAGTACCTTAGACATAATATAAAACGAGTGCAAAAAACTTACGGCACCAAAATTACGGAACCTATCGTTCTCCGCGCTTCAAGATCGGCCTGCGCCTGGTATGCTTTCGATAATGGGTAGCGCGTAATGCTCAATTCCCCGAATATTCCACTGCTGAATGCACCGAATGTATCGACGGCATATTCGTCGAGCGTTTCGCGGTCGGCAATGTATGCGCTGAGTGTGGGCGTGGCCATTATGATCGATCTTTCGCGCAGCAATGTGTGATCGATATGCTCGGGCTGGCCGGATGACGAACCGTAGAGTACTATTTTACCGCCCTTCCGGATCACGTCCAGCGAATAGCTGAATGTATCTTTCCCTACGCCGTCGAAAACGACGTCCACACCGCGGCCTTCTGTGATTTCCAATACCGAATGTACAAACTCGCGGCATTCCGCCAGGAAAACGTAATCGGCGCCGTTGGCCAGTACGGCCTCCTTTTTTTCCTCCGAACCCGTCGTACCGATCACCGTCGCGCCCAGCGCCTTCGCCCATTTGGTAACGAGCGTACCCACGCCTCCCGCGGCCGCATGCACGAGCACCACGTCGCCGGGCTGGATGGGATGGATCACTTTCACGAGCATTCGGGCTGTAAAACCTTTCACCAGCATGGCCGCCGCATCTTCCGATGTAACTCCATCCGGAATGTGGATCAATTGCTGGGTGGACACGACGCGGCTTTCCGCATATGCACCGGGAATGAAGTGGTAACCGACGCGGTCACCGACATTAAATTCCGTCACCCACGGCCCTACGGCCTCGATGACACCCGCCGCCTCCACGCCCGGCGTGTAAGGAAACGATTTGACGGGAAACTTGCCGTCGCGGTAATAAGTGTCTACAAAATTCAGCCCGATGGCTTCCTGGCGCACCCTCACTTGTCCGGGGCCCGGTTCTGCAATGGTTTCTCTTTCGTAACCTAGCACCGAGGGCGCTCCTTGCTTGTAGAGTTTTACTATACCTGATTTATTTGCGATTTCTGTAATTAACCCTGACATGTCCGTAAGCATTGTCATTATGGAATGCTTGTTCCATCATTGGACAAATTATTTTTTGATAGATTTTATTAAAAACTCGGCTTGCAGGTCCACCTGCTCGCCATCACCGTAAACCAGGAAAGTCTGCCAGAAACCGGTGAAATTCGAAACGATAAAGTTTGCGAGCATTCCCGGATCCCTTTTGCCGCTGATCTCTTCGGCCTTTTGGGCCTTTTTCAACAAATCTTTCAGCAGCGTCGTCAGGTTATTAGTGTTTTCCTTTAAAATAGCATGCACTTCTCCGTCCACGGAACCCAGCTCGAACGTCGATTTCACTCCCAGGCAGGTCCTTTCCTCTTCCACCGTCCTTGCCGCAGCCTTTTTGATGATCTTTTCAATCGCCTTCATGGGCGACTTCGTCTCTTCGGCTACCTTACGGTAATCTTCGAACATGCCCTCGGTGTAACTGCGAAGGCATTGTAGAAATAAAGTGTGCTTATCACCGTAAGTGTCGTAAATACTACCCCGGTTGAGTCCCATCGTTTCAACGAGGTCCTGCATGGAAGTGGCGTTGTAGCCTTTTTGCCAGAAAAGGCATTTCGCCTTTTCCAGCCGTTCTTCCGGTTCGAATGCTTTGTTGCGTGCCATGACTATCAGACAATTATTTCAGAACGAACGTTCCAGAATTGGAAAGATATTATCACCAACACTTAAAACAGTGACATAAACGAATGTCAGATAATGAACTTCGCTACGCCACCATCCACTTTCAGCGCCGAGCCATTGGTACCCGACGAAAGCGGGCTCGCCACGTAGGTTACCAGGTTGGCAATCTCCTCCACGGACGCAAAACGTTGCAAAAGCGACGTAGGCCGTGCATTTTTGAAGAAATCCTTTTCAGCCTGTTCGGCAGACATATTGTTGGCCTCGCCGAGCTGTTTCACAAAATCAGCCACGCCTTCCGATTTCGTCGGGCCGGGCATTACCGTGTTTACAGTTACATTCGTGCCCTTGGTCAGCTCCGCCAAACCGCGGCTCACAGCCAGCTGTGCGGTTTTGGTAGTGCCGTAATGAATCATTTCTTCGGGAATATTCACGCCCGATTCGCTGGAAATGAAGATGATCCTACCCCAATCCTTTGCAAGCATTTTAGGAAAGAAATGTCTTGACAGACGGACTCCGCTCAACACATTCACTTCAAAAAACCGGAACCATTCCTCGTCCGAAATGTCGGTAAACTGCTTCGGTTCGAAGATTCCCGCATTGTTGATGAGTATATCGATATCCGGCAACTGTTCCAGCAATGCATTTACTTCTTCCACTTTGGAAAAATCGGCTGCAAAACCGCTTGCATTACCCGATGGAGAAGATTCCTTCAATTTTTGAACGGCTTCCGCTACCTTGTTTTCCGAGCGGCCGTTGATGATCACATTGGCACCTTCTTTCAAAAGGCTTTGCGCGATGGCGAAGCCGATACCCTGTGTGGAACCACTGATGAATGCAGTTTTCCCTCTGAGTTTCAAATCCATAAAACTTTGATAATAAGAGCGTGATGAATATTTGAACAATCGATAATTTTATAACACTTCACCTAACAAAATGATCGCATGAGAAACATTTATCTTTTGTTACTATTACTGCTTCCGTTGTACCTGTCGGCGCAGGGCCCCCGCGTTTTGATCGTTACCGCGCATCCGGATGACGAAACCATGTTTCCGGTGACTGTTTTTAAAATTACCCGGGAATTGAAAGGCTCCGCCGACCTCGCATTGATCACCGACGCATCAGGCGGGTACAATGGCCTCGTGGCATCAAGCTATTACGGACTGAACCTCGTAGATTCCGCAATCGGCAGAAAGCATTTGCCATTAATCCGCAAAAAAGAACTCATGGCTTCCGGCGAGGTAATGGGTATCGGGAATTTTTTCTTTTTAGACCAACTCGATGACTATTATAACCGCGACGAGAAACCTTATTTGCAAGGCAAAAACTGGGATATTGCTTACGTGGAAAGGAAACTGGACGCCATACTGGCCAATGGCAAATATGATTTTGTATTCTGCCTCATTCCCCACGAAGGCCAGCATGCGCACCATAAAACAGCATCCATCAGCGCGATAAGAGCCGTGCAGCGTTACAAAGGCCCGAAAAAACCGATGGTACTGGGCGGCCAGTCGCAGAATAAGGGTTATACATTTCAATTTGCAGGCCTTGCCGGCTATCCCGAAACCGATATTCTCAAAGCCGCCCCGGTTTTCGAGTTCGATCGCTCCCATAGCTTCGGGGAGGATAACAAGCACAGCTATATGATCGTCGCCGACTGGGTGAAGGCTGCCCACAAGTCACAAAGCGGCGATATGAACCAGGCCATGCACCGCGGCGACCTGGAAGTGTTCTGGTACTTTGCGCTGAACGGCGCAGATGGTATTGCCAAAACCAAAGCGCTTTTCGAGGCTGTAAATGCGTCGGGATATTCGAAAAAGTGATCAGACTGGCTGGAATGTCATGAAGAGCGAGCTGCCGAATGGAGCCTTGCCGAGAATGGCGGATTCGGCTTTGGTAATGGTTTTTAAAACCGCATTTACCGCATCGCCGGGGTATTCGACATCCGAATCGAGGTGATCGACATTGATCTTTTTCTTCCGGATCTGGTAATTCTGCCATTGGCGGACGAGCAAAATCGGCAGCGAGAGGGCAAATGGCCAGTAAGTAGTGTACCCGATCCGCAGCCCGGCGGCTTTGCCGAATGCCTGAAATTGTTCCAGTTTGAAACGCCGCGAGCTGCCTACCGCGAGGTCGTGTGTGCCGGAGAATGCTTCGAAAGCATGGATATTGATGATAATCAACCCGTTGCGATTCAGGCGGTTTTTGAATGCGGTCAATGCGCGGACGATTTCCTCGTCGGTCAGGAAATAGAGCGCGTCATTGCAGGTAATAATGTCGAAAGTCTCGCCCGGCTCGAATGCGTCCACATTCCGGAGGTCGCCGAAAACGACATTCAGGCCACGCTCCTTCGAGAAGTCTATGGCGTGCTGTGAATAATCGAAGCCCCGAAGGTTGGAATAACCATTTTCCTTTAAAAACGACAATAACCCACCCGTACCGCAGGCCGCGTCGAGGATTTTCAGATCGGGGTCCATCGCACGAAAATGCTTGCGGACCTGGCTCAAAACTTTGCCGTGGAGTATCTGGTACCACCACAGTTTACGCTCCGTTTCGTACATACGCTGGTATTCGAGCCGGTTATCGATCATACGTGTTCGGAGCTGTTATATTTGATCACATATTGCGGCTGCCCGCTTTGCGCCATGAAACTCTTGCCGATATATTCCCCCAAAACACTCAGCAGCATGCATTGAATACCGCCAATGAAAAGAATGGTAGCCGTTACCACCTGCCAGCCTTTCGGGTCGGGACCGATGAGCCACTGGATTGTGAGGAATATCAAAAGGAAAAATCCTAAGCTGAATAAGCCGACGCCGATCGGGACGAAAAAGCGGATCGGCAGGGATGAATAGCAGAAAAGGATGTTCAGAAATAGCGATAAAAGCTTGTGCAAAGTGTAATTGGAGGCTCCTTCTTCCCGCTTCTCGTGCGCTACCTGTACTGTCCCGATATTCCGCGTCATCCTGAAAATCAGCCCGTCGATGTAGGGATAAGGCCCGTGGTATTTAATGATTTCCTGTACTACCTCCTGCCTGATCAGCTTGAAGCTCGACAAATACAGGTCTTTCGGTTTATTCAAAAGATAACTTGTGAGCCAGTTCACAAACCGGCTGCCCATGTTGCGGCCTACGGAATGCTGTTTTTTGGCGTAATAGGTGTAAACGACGTCATAATCCCCCGTTTCGGCAGTTTCCACGAGCTTTAATATCTCTTCCGGCGGGTTCTGAAAATCGTCGTCGATCATCACACAATAGTTGCCGTAAGCCCAGTTGAGGCCACACATCACCGCATTGAACTCGCCATAATTCCGCCGCAGCGATATGAACCGCACATTGGCATAAGCGTCCGACAACTCGCGGCAAACCTGCTCGGAACGGTCACGGCTGCCGTCGTTCACCATTACGATCTCGAATGATATTTCTGATAAAGTCGCTTGGAGCTTTTCGATCAGCGGCCGGATGGTCTTTTCGCTGTTGTAAACCGGAATGATGACCGATAGCTTCATTGAAGATCGAATTGATTGACGGTTTGAATGATATGAGCCACTTCGTCGTCCGTCAGAACCGGGTTGAGCGGCAAACTGACCACCTCCCGGTGGATCTGTTCTGTGATGGGCAAATGTAAATCTTTAAATTCTTTGTAGGCCAATTGTTTATGAATCGGCTGCGGATAATGCACGTTCGTCTGGACGCCTTGCGCTTCCAGGAATGCGACAAATTCCGCGCGACGCGGATGACGCACTACAAAAAGGTGCCAGGCGTCTTCCGAAATACGGTCGCCCGGCGGCAATGTGAGATCTTTGCATTTCAATTCCCGCAAATACCGGCCGGCGATTTCGCGGCGGCGGGTGTTTTCAGGATCGAGGTAAGGCAGCTTCACGCTGAGTATGGCAGCCTGCATTTCGTCCAGGCGGCTGTTTACGCCCTGGTACTCGTTCTGGTACCGGATTACCGAGCCGTAATTCCGCAGGTATCGGATCTTTTCGGCCAATGCGGCATCATTGGTAGTAATGGCCCCGGCGTCGCCGAGCGCACCGAGGTTTTTGGTAGGATAAAAACTGAATGCCGTCGCGTCCGCCCACGCGCCTACTTTCCTGCCGGCATGCGTAGCCCCGTGCGCCTGCGCGGCGTCGGTGATCACTTTCAAGCCGTGCTTTTTGGCGATACCGAGGATCTCCGCGATTTCACAGCTCCTTCCGTAAAGATCGACGGTGACAATGGCTTTCGTCCGCGGTGTAATGACCTGTTCGATCCGCGCCGGGTCGATCAGCATCGTGTGCGGGTCGGGTTCCACGAAAACCGGTGTCAAATGCAGGTAGCTCACCGGCAGTACCGACGCGATGTACGTATTGGCCGGAACGATGATCTCGCTGTCTTTCGGCAGGTCCATCGCCAGCAATATCAGCGTGATCGCGTCGAGGCCATTGGCCGTTCCTACGCAATGCTCCGCTTCGCAATAGGCCGCGAATGCCTTTTCAAATGTTTTTAATTCGTTGCCCAGAATGTACCATCCCGACCGTATCACCCGGAGGGACGCTTCTTCGATCGCTTGCAGATAAGGGGCATTTACCTGATTTAAATCCAGAAATGGGATCATTGAGATACTGTCTGGATCAGCTGGTTGAGCGGATAAGGTTCGTCGATGTAGTCGGCTTTGTCATAATATTCATTGGACAATACCAAAAGGATAGCGTCGTCCGAAAATGAATCCATGATGTGCCAGTCCTTGGGTTCCAGGATCAGGCAGGAAACAGGGTTATCGAGGATGAAAATCTCCTCTTTCTCGCCATCGTTGGAGTATATACGACAGCTCCCGTGAATACAAACCAATGCATTCCACGTTTTGTGATGCCTGTGGCCACCCCGCTGTGTCTCGCTCGCGCCATAAATGTAGAACACCCGTTTGATCGTACCGGGGATTATTTTTTCAAAGACTGTGAGGTTACCAGATCCGGTGTTAAATGTATCCAGCTGTACTAAAAGCGGCATAAGGCAATTTCTAAGTTGTTAGGGTGTGGCTAAACTCTTTCACGTACGCGATCTGCTTCAAAAGTAACCGTTTAGTAAATGTCAGATATTTTTCCTTTAAAATACAAAAATACCTTTCACATAAAAAAATCGATTACTCTCAGGCAAGGCTTAATGATCATTTAACGCATCATGCCCGAAGTGATGCCACTTTCGGTTGACCATTGTTGCCAGGCATTGGTTGGGAGAGGACGAAAATAATGGGCGGCGCCCCTACCCGGGCGGCCCTAACTAAATAGTCCCCATTGCAGGCGGTGGTCGAGCATCATGAACAGTTTGATGGGCAGCGGTTCCAGCCAGAGTATTTTGTTATAACCCATATAAAATACCTGCGGATGAGCGACGCAGACGATCATCGTGAACAACAGGATGAGCCGCACGGTGGATGTGGATGAGGTTTCGATTAATATAAAGGCAGCCAGTAAAATGAATGGAAAGCCATAGGAAAGTGCCCTGTCGATGTCGTGGACGTAAATTCCGGTTGCTACCAGCACCGCGAAGCCCGCCATCAGCGCAAGCAGGAGCCAATACCGCTTCGTGAGACACAGCACGGCAAAAGCCGCGATCAAAAGCAGCCAGGTTCCTTCAAATGCGCCCCATATGCTGCTTCCCAGCCCGTTGCGGTGCGCATTAGCCAGCAACACCGGCGTACCGATTGTGGAATAGGAATGGTGGGGGAAATAGGTAGTCTGCACATATTCGCGGATGGTGAAGTAAATGGCCCACGCGATCCATACCACCAGGCTTTCACCCGTAAATGCCGATTTCAGCAAACCCGGGACGCCAAAATCGTTGTTTCGGTAAGCTTTGGTGCCCATCCACCAGAGCAACAGATAGCCTCCTGCCACCACGGCACGCTCATCGGTGAAGAACGCGATTTGAAGCGAGAGGAATATAACGAGCGGATTTTTGCTCAATAATGCGAGCAGCAGGAAGAAAAAGGCAAATTCATCGCCATACCCGTGCACATCCGCGAACGCCCATACGCTCACGAAAATGTTGGCAATAGCCGTCACAAACAGCGCGGTAATGACCTTATCACCTGATATGGAATAGATGTAACCCGCCATTTTGTATAGAAACAGTACGCCGAGTACGGCCTGGATGATCAGGATGAGCAGCACATTATGGCCGGTCAGGAAGGAAAGCAGCGGCAGCGTCCAGCGGAAAATCATATTCTCCCGGCGGACATCGTAATCCATGTCTTTCGGATGCAGGATATCCTGGGCCTGGTTCTGGATAAAAACCCAGGCGTCGAGGCTCACACCATTGTTTTTCAGATGGTTAAGCAGCAGTGAATAGGGCGGAAACGCAAGGAAAAGCGACAGTGCGACAGCAAAAAAAGTAAGCTTCCACAACCAGTTCTTCCCCGATAATTGCGCCTCGATCCAAAGTAGCGACGACCCGTAAAAGTTTTCCAAAAGCATAGGACGGCATGGCCAAACAGGCCCAAATATACATGTTAATGTGTGATCATTTCCAGCTCGGCACAATCCGGCTGCCTTCTTCGCTCTCGGTAATGCGCAGGTACGTCTGTATCTCCTGCTGCAAATCTTCTACGTGACTGATAATCCCCACGATCCGGTTCTCCTTTCTCAATGATTTTAACGTTTCAAACACCGTTTGTAATGCATTTTTATCGAGTGAACCGAAGCCTTCGTCGAGGAAGAAAAAGTTGTGTTTCGACTCGTTGCGCACGTGTATGTGGTCCGCCAGCGCGAGCGCGAGCGACAATGCCGCCTGAAATTTCTGCCCGCCCGAGAGTGTTTTGAGCAGCCGCATATGTCCGCCATTGAGCAAATCCCTCACCCAGAAGCTGTTGCCCTCACCCAATTCGAGATGTAGCTGCTGGTGGGTCATCTGGTGGAAACGGTGATTAGCGGCCTGGATCAGGTTTTGGAGGTAAATACTCGAAGCATAATCCACAAACCCGCTCGACCGGAACAGCTTGGCGAGGTCGTCCAAATGCTCCTTTCTGAGCTGCAAGCGCGCTTTTTCAGACAGCAGCGTGGCTTTTTTAGCAAGATCTTCGGCCATTTGTTTCAGGCGTCCACCAATATTTCCTTCTTCTTTCCGCTGTGCGTTCAGGTTTTCGGTCAAAGTGTTTTTCAATACCAAAACTGCCTCGTGGCGTTCGGCATCATATTGCTCGCCTGCATGCTCTTCGAGTAGGTTTTTAAGCTCGATACCCGTTGTTTCGAGGGCCATTTTGAACTCGTCGATCGCCTGCCGTTCGGTTCCAATATTGATCGGCTTTTGCAGTATCTCCACCACCAGCGCTTCCGATTCGAATGCGTAGGCAGCCAGCTGATCCTCAATTTTTGTTTGCAAACCTGCCAGCTCGCTCCGGTTTCCCTGCAATGCGGTCAATAAGGTAGCCTGACTTCCCGAAAGCGTATTCCGCTCTTTTTCAAGAACATCCACCTGCTTTTCAGCCTCCGCGAATGCAGTGGAAAGCTGCTGGTAATCGGCCTTTAATGCATTGATCTTTTCCGAAATATCGGCTTTGTCGGTGCTTTCAAAATCTGCCAGTGTAACCCGCGAAAGCTGCTCCGAAAGCGTCTGTACCGTATTTTCAAACCTAAGAATCTCATCTCTCAGCACTTGCAGCGGCTTCTCGATCTTCTCGGATTTTTCAGTCAATGCATTTTCAATCTGCGCGGTCAAACCTTTCAAAATAGTTTCTCCGGCTTTGATTTCAGCTTGCAAGCGACTGCTTTCGCCAAACCGTTTGTCGAAATCCTCCCGGTCGGTTTTGCTGAATGCAGGCCAGATGAACGCGTCATCATGAACTTTTAACCTGCCCTGTGCCTCGGTGTAGCGTTGTTTGATCGAACCTTTCTGTTTTTCAAGGTTTTCTATTTGATTGAAAATCCGCTCGATGGGCGATTGCAAGCGCCTAAGCAGCCTTTCTTTTTCATCCAATGCATGTAATTGCTTCTCAACCGCCGCTACTTCCGCGGATAATGCGCCGTCAGCCGTCAGCACTTCGGGATGATGCAGCGAACCACAGAGCGGACAAGGCTCGCCGTCTTCGAGGTTACCTGCATATTGATGCAGCGCAACTTTCGTGTTAATGTGCAGCAACTGGCGGTTCAGCTCCTTTCGGTTAGCTTCACTTGCTTCCAGATAACTCGTAACGCCCTTTTGAAAGGTTTCCAGCAAAATTTCATCACCAAACTGAATGCCGAAGTCGCCGGTAATTTCCTGCAATCGCTGCGCAAGACCTTCCAGCAGCGTCTTGATTTCCGTCGCTAGCGCTTCCGCCTCCGTTTTGATCGCTTGGCGGTTTTCGGCAAGACTGTCGGCCGTTGTAAACCACGATTTCACAAGTCCCATTTCGAGCACATCGCCCAGCCCTGCCTTGCGCTGCTCGTTGGCTGCTTCGAGCTCCTGTTTTTGTTGTTTTTGTATTTCAATGGCGTTTTCTTTCGCCTTCAACTGTTCCTCGCCGCGAGCCAATGCTTCGTTCCTTTTGATAACCGCCTGCGAATGCTCGATAATCCGTAGCACTTTTTCCAGCTCTTCGGCGGTCGCCAGCAATTCCTCGCGTTTTTCGTAGCGCGGTTTCAGTATTTGCAATGTCTCTTGCTCCTTCCCGAGCAATGCGGTTAGTTCAGTCAGTTTCGCCTCGTTCGCCGCCGAAATGCGCTCGTCGCGGGCGATGGCCGTCAGCAGGTTATTCTTTTGGTCAAAAATGGATTTAAAATGCAAAGAGCAGGTCTCGAATGTCTTCAATACTGCCTCGCGCTCCTGCATATCCGCGCGCTGGGCATTGAGCGCAGCGAGCCGGTTTTGGAGCATCTGGATTTTTTCACCGGCGAGTTTGAGCTTTTGAAAGTTGCCTTCCAGCTCCGTCTGAACGGTCAGCTCATTGGAAACCTGCTGAATTTGAAGCCGGAGTTGTTCCAACCTCTGCTCGCCTTCGGTAAGCATTTCCTGCGTCACTTCACCCAGGCCGAGCAACTGCCCGTCCACATTGGATATTGCGAGGTTATTCCGGTTACTCAGCGAGCCTACGTTGCGGCTCAAATCATATTTTTCGAGCTGAAAAAGCTCTTTCATCATCCGCGTGCGCTCGGCATCTTTCAGTTCAATGAACTCCTGAAAACGCCCCTGCGGTATGATGATCGTCCGGCGGAAATTGTCGTAACTAAGGCCGATAATGCTTTCGGTCGACTCGTTTTCGGCCAGTGGCACCCAGTCATTTTCCTGCCAGATGTAGCCTTTTCTTTCAAAGGTTTTGACATCCTTGAAATTCTTGCTGTTACGCTTCCCCCGCACCGTGAACCGGTACCGATCGCCGTTTTTTCCAGCAATGCATTCAAAATCAATCAGCAAGTCGTCCGACCGCAGGTTCATCATATTATAAGTACGGTCGTCGCCCGACTTGTTGAGCCGCTCGGTATCGCCGTACAATGCAAATGTGATCGCTTCGAGAATGGAAGACTTCCCGCTACCCACAGCCCCGAATATCCCGAACAGCGAAGCGTCCGTCAATGGATCGAAATCAATTTCCTGCTCGGTTTGGTAAGAATAGAGTCCTTTAATTTTTAAGCGTTTGGGGATCATGCGGCGTTGCGGTATGTGGGGAGACCGTCGCGGGAATTGGACCGCCGACCGCCGACCACTGACCGCCGATTAAATATTTGACCACCGACGGCCGACCACCGACCGCCGATTACTTCTATGTTTACGTTTTGGTATCATTCATTCTAAAAGACGCTCCCGAAATCGAAATCGGCGGTCCGCGGTCGGCGGTCGGCGGTCGTCAGCGGCGCCAGCCGCTACAACGCCGCGAGCAAATCGTCCAGATACTCCCGCGTGTTGCTGAGCCTCGGCACTTTGTTCTGGCCGCCGAGCTTGTGCTTCCGGCCCATCCAGGCGTAGAAGGTACCCGCGGGCGCGAAATGTATCTGTGGGCACGTGAGGGCCATGTCTTTGTAACGTTTGGCGTCGTAATCGGAATTGACTTCGCGCAATGCCGCGTCGAGCGCCTGTATAAATGCTTCGCGATCTTCCGGTTCCTTGGTGAATTCGATGATCCATTCATGACAGCCGCGCGAGCCGTCGCCCATGTACACGGGGCCCGCGGTGTAGTTTGCCACCAATGCATCCGTCTGGTGCGCGGCAACTTTAATAGCGTGG
The DNA here is from genome assembly GCF_900101885.1 of Dyadobacter soli. Taxonomy (GTDB): domain Bacteria; phylum Bacteroidota; class Bacteroidia; order Cytophagales; family Spirosomataceae; genus Dyadobacter; species Dyadobacter soli. The sequence continues at coordinate 77,254 of NZ_FNAN01000028.1, forward strand.
TCGGCATTCTCGACGATCACTTCCTCGCCGAATGCATTGATGAAATGCTTCGTGCGGCCGCTCACCTTCACGCGGAACGGGTAGGTGGAAGTAAATTTCACGGTATCGCCGATGAGGTAGCGCCAGAGTCCGGCATTGGTCGAGATCACCATCGCATAGTTTTTCCCGACTTCCACTTCGTCCAGCAGCAATGCTTTGGGATGCTCCTGGCCGAGTTCTTCGATGGGTATAAATTCATAAAAAATGCCATAATCGAGCATTAGCAGCATTTCTCCTACCCGATTAATATCGTCCTGGATCGCAAAAAAGCCTTCGGAAGCACTGTAAGTTTCAAGGTACAGTACCTGATCGGAAGGGAAATATTTGGTCATGAACAAATCGCGGTAGGGCTCGAATGAGACTGCTCCGTGCACGAAAACTTCGAAATCAGGCCAAACTTCCAGCATATTCTTTTTGCCGGTACGTTCGAGTATCTGGTCGAGCAGCACGATTGTCCAGGTAGGCACGCCGAGAATGCTCGTCACGTTCTCCTGTGAGCAGATGGACGCCATTTTGTCGAGCTTGCTTTCCCAGTGGTCCATCAATGCTACTTCCAATGGCGGCGTGCGCATAAACTCCGCCCAGGAAGGCAGGTTTTGCATGATTACCGCCGACACGTCGCCGATCTGGGTGTAATCGTCAAAAGGATTAGCGTGCAAAGTCCCGCCGATCGAAAGCCCTTTCCCGTCGAAAACGCGGGTATCCGGACGGTTGTTGATGAGCAGCGTCATCATATCCTTGCCGCCTTCGTAATGGCATTCATCCAGCGCTTCGGGCGAAACGGGCAGGAATTTACTCCGCGCATTGGTCGTACCCGACGATTTGGAAAACCATTCGATCTGCGACGGCCAGAGTACATTCGGCTCGCCTTTGAGGACGCGCTCGATGTAAGGATAAAGCTGCTCGTAAGCCGAAATGGGCACCTGCTCCTGAAATTCCTTTACCGATTTGATCTGCCCGTAATTGTAGCGGCTGCCCCATTCGGTATAACGGGCCGTTTCGATCAATTCGGAAAATATACGCTGCTGGGTTTCAATGGGGTACTTCATAAACTGTTCGATCCGTTCGAAGCGCCGCTTCAAAAACCAGACAGTCATATCGTTTACCAGCTTCATAAAGGTCAATTAGTTAGAAATACGCAAGTCTGTAAAAATAGCAATAAAAAATGGTGCGAGAACAGTCGGAAGCTGTTCTCGCACCATTCAAAAAAAATTATCAACCGGCGGTTATCTGTCGAAGAACATATTGCTTCCGCCCGCCTTCCGGCTGATAGACGACGACAGTTCCGCGCTCGCTTCTTCCGCCAGCACGCGTGCATTGCGCCCCTGACGCGTTACGTGCGTACCCGTGATCTGGAACAGCGCCTCACCCAGCAAAGGATCGCGCGGATCGCCGTAGGGATAAAGGATATTGCCCTCGCTGGCTTTCACATCCGGCTCAAAACCAACATGGTAGTCCGATTTTTTATCCTTATTCAATGATTTTGAAACGATTGGCTGCAAGCCTACTTTGATGCCATTCTTCTCGTCGCTGATCGTCACCGAGCCCACATTCTTTCCGACAGTTTTACCTCCGACCAATGTCACATTCATAAACGGCTTCAATCCATTGATCAACAGTTCGCTCGCCGACGCCGTACGCGACGACACGAGTACCACCAGGTTTTTCAGATCGCTTCCCACATTCTGGCTTTTGGTTACAAACTTGTCGTAGAAATAGGATTCTCCGTATTTTTTCAGGCTCGTTTCGGTCACCTGCTTGTTGTATTCTTTGTAATAAAAAATATCGTTCGCCGTAACCTTGCCAATGAGGCTCGACAGGTTGGTCGCCGAGCTTACATAACCTCCCGGATTGTAGCGCAAATCGAGTACCAATGCATTGATACTGTTGGCTTTAAATTTTGCAAAAATCGCATCCAGCTTTTTGTCGTACGCCTGGTTGTTGGCTTGAAAAGGCTCCGGAATAAACTGATGGTAAACGACATAGCCGATTTTGCTGGCTCCTATCGTGTAAACCGAATCGAAGAATACCGGGTCCTCCTGCAATACAATCGGCGTCACGTCGCGGGTAGTGGTAGTTTCCTTCAATGTGCCGTCCTTGATATCGGCCAATGTGTACGTTGTCTTGTCTTCCGTATTCAACAGTTTCGAATAGTTCGAATCCGTCATTTTCTGCCCGTTTACACTGCTGAAAACATCGCCGCGTACAAAGCCGGCCTTGGCAGCAGGCGAACCGGGGATCACATACAGCACAATACCCACGATGTTGCTGGTATTGGCCGGGAAATACACCAGTTTGTACTCCATACCGCTCGTTTTGGATTCTCCTCCCAACGACGCTTCCAGTTCCTTCGCGCTTTCCTGCATCCACGAAAAGCGATCGCCGTCGGGCCGCGTCGTTGCGTCATACTTGTACAAAAGCGAATTGAAAAAGTCGCCTGGCGTTTTGTTGTAATCGGGCGAGCCGGTGATGTGATCCGTCCAGTAATACCAGTATTTCATGTTGGTATAAATCCACTGGTTGGTTTCAGTGTCGTTTTTGGGATCCGCGTTTTTCTCTTTACACGAAAGAACAAATGCAGCTAATAAAATGACGGGCAGGAAAAGTCTCAGTTTCATAGATTTCCATTCATTTCTAAAAATACCTCTTCGATAATGCGGCAAGCGTCGTCCATTTGGGACTCGGTGATCACCAATGGCGGTGCAAATCGGATTTTGTTGCCGTGGGTGGGTTTGCACAACAGGCCTTTTTCCATCATTTTATAACAAAGGTCCATGGCCGTGCTGCTATCCTCCGAGTCGTTGATCACGATCGCATTGAGCAATCCCTTCCCTCTAACGCTTTCGATCAGAGAACATTGTTTTTGAAGATCCTGCATTCTCCTGCGGAAGGCTTGGCCCATTTTTTCGGCGTTTTCAGCGAGTTTTTCGTCCTGTACCACCTGCAATGCCGCAATCGTCACGGCGCATGCCAGCGGGTTACCGCCATAGGTAGAACCGTGCTCGCCCGGCGCGATCGTCAGCATCACCTCATCGTCTGCGAATGCGGCCGAAACCGGCATGGTACCACCCGACAATGCTTTCCCGAGAACTAGGATGTCCGGTTTCACGCCCTCCCAGTCGCACGCCAGGCGCTTACCCGTGCGACCGATGCCCGTTTGCACTTCGTCGGCGATGAAAAGTACATTATACTTTGTGCATAACTCGCGCACGCCTTGCAGGTAACCTTCGTGCGGCACCACCACACCCGCCTCACCTTGAATGGGTTCCACCATAAAACCGGCGATATCGGGATCATTTTTCAGCACATTTTCGAGTGCGGCCAGGTCATTGTAAGGAATGATTTCGTAGCCGGGCAGGAACGGGCCGTAGTCATTGGTGGAAGATGGATCTGTCGAAGAAGAAATTGCTGCCAGCGTCCGCCCCCAAAAATTACCAGCCGCGTATACGGTTTTCGCCTTCCCTGGTTCGATACCCTTTACTTTATACGCCCATTTCCGGGTCAGTTTCAGCGCCGTTTCGCCACCTTCGACGCCGGAATTCATCATTAACACCTTATCGTACCCGAAGTAATCGCAAAGAAATTTCTCGCATTCACCGAGGCGATCGTTGTAGAATGCGCGGGAAGTCAATGTCAGCTTCTGCGCCTGTTCGATCATCGCATTCACGATCCGCGGATGGCAATGCCCCTGGCTCACCGCGCTGTATGCCGAAAGAAAATCGAAATACTGCTTCCCCTCCACATCCCACAAAAAAACTCCTTCGCCCCGCTGGATCACTACCGGCATCGGTTTGTAGTTATGCGCGCCGTAACGGTATTCGAGGTCAATGGCGTGTTGGGAAGGGGATATGTCGGTTGTGTCTGTATAGTTTGGCATATTTTGATCAAATCTGAATGGCGATACTGGTATTAAGTTAGGTAAAATTAAAGAAAACCGTTAGAAAATCGGGGCCGTAAGGGATTTAAAGGCTTGATCAACTTTCGTTATCTTTGTTAAAAGCAATACGCGACATTATCAAACTGGCAACCATGAAACTTCAATATTCACCTGAGCGCAGTGGCTTCATCAAAAGCCTTTTCATACCTATCTCGGAATGGAACGCTCTAAACACGAAGTCGGGAAATACCGGAAGCGGAGAATTGCCGGAATGGCATAAACGATTGTTAGATGAAAGAATCGAAGCCTATGAAAATGGACTGGAAGAAGTATTCGATTCTGAGGAAGTTTTGAAAGACATTGAAAAGGACTTGTATTAATAATGCACAAAACCGTATTCCTGAGTCGTGCCAGGAAGGACATTCGGGACACTGCAAGTTGGTATGACGAGCAGCAACCGGGCCTGGGCAAGCGATTCACACACGCTATCAGAAGTAAACTAGTTTTGATAAGTGAAAACCCTTACCTATACGCGGTTCGTTACAAAAAAATACGAACGGCATTGGTTTGGCGCTTCCCTTTCATGATTCATTTTCGTATCAATAAGCGGCAAAAAATTGCTGTCATAATTGGCGTCTGGCACACAAGTCGAGATCCTGTGAAAGTGCAGGGCCGCAAACAATAAGTCTTTTTGCTTGAAACATCCCGCCTCAACCATTAATTTTGCATCATAATCTCAAGGGGTGCCCTACCGAACGGGCTGAGATCATACCCATTTAACCTGATCCGGGTAATGCCGGCGTAGGGAGAGAAAGCCGGGACCGGCTGTTTTCTGTTAACATTTTATCGAACTTTCTGATAGGTGGCCCCTGCCTGTTGTAATTATTGATCGCAATGCGAAAAATTACTACCTATCTGCTGGCATTGCTGCTCAGCACCACCTCACTCCTCTCTTTTGCACAAAAAAGCGTTTCCGGCCGGGTTACCGATGCCGAAGACGGCAAACCACTGCCCGGAGCCACCATCAAGGCCGGCGAAATCCGCGGCACGAGTACCGACAAAGACGGTAATTTTGTGCTGAAAAATATCTCCGAAAATATCGAAGCCCTCGACATTTCCTACATCGGCTATCAGACGTCAAAAGTAGCCCTCGGCGCATCGAACCAACTGGAAATCAAACTTAATAAAAGTACTTACCAGGCCGATGAAGTGATCATCAATGCCACCCGCGTGAATGACAAAACGGGTATGGCTTACACCAACGTCACCGCGGCACAGATCGACAAGCAGAATATGGGCCAGGACCTGCCGGTGCTCCTCAACTTCTCGCCCTCCCTCGTAAGCACGAGCGACGCGGGCGGGGGCGTGGGCTACACGGGCATACGCATACGAGGCTCCGACGCGACGCGTATTAATGTAACCGTCAATGGCATACCCTACAATGACGCTGAAAGCCAGGGCGTTTTCTGGGTGAATATGCCGGATTTCGCCTCATCTGTGAGCAGCATCCAAATCCAGCGCGGCGTGGGGACTTCCACCAATGGCGCGGGTGCATTCGGCGCATCGGTGAATATCAATACCAATGCATTCCGCGAAACGGCTTATGCTGAGCTGAATAACTCGTATGGCTCTTTCAACACATTTAAAAATACATTGAAAGTCGGCTCAGGGTTGATCAAGGATAAGTTTACATTCGACGCACGGCTTTCGCGCGTTTCTTCGGATGGTTTTGTGGACCGCGCGTCCTCGGAATTGCACTCCTACTACTTATCGGGCGGCTATTTTGGTAAGAAAAGCTTTGTACGGGTGAATGTGTTCTCAGGTAAAGAACGTACTTACCAGTCGTGGAACGGTGTGCCGGAGGCTAAACTACGCGGCGATCGCGAAGGGATTCTGGCTTATATCGATAGAAATGGTTTAGGAGAAAAAGATGCGGCAAACCTTCTCAATTCCGATAACCGGACTTATAATTCCTATACTTACAAAAACGAGGTCGACAACTACCGCCAGGACCATTACCAGATCGTTTCTTCTCATAACCTGAGTAATAAACTGACATTCAACCTGAATGCATTCCTCGTTCGCGGATTGGGTTATTATGAACAATACCGCGCCGACGATTCTTACAGTAATTATAATTTACCGAATTTAATCGCAGGGAAAGACACGCTCACCAGCACTGACTTCATCCGTCGCCGCTGGCTCGACAATTACTTTTACGGAAGCACATTTTCGTTCGATTATAACAGTTTCAAAAAGCTGACTGCCAGTTTCGGCGGCGGCTGGAACCAGTACGACGGCGACCATTACGGCCAGATCATCTGGGCGCGTAATGCCGGGAATATCGAGAATGAGCATCAATATTATTTCAGTACGGGTAAAAAGAAGGATTTCAATCTCTATGGAAAACTTTACTACGCATTCACCGATCAGCTAACCGCTTTCGCCGACCTGCAATACCGCCGCGTAAGCCACGCCATTCACGGGACGGATAATGACCTGGTGAACCTCGCATTTGATCAGTCGTACTCATTCTTTAATCCAAAGGCCGGACTTACTTACCAATTGGCAGAACAAAGCTCCGTTTACGCATCTTACAGCGTAGGAAACCGCGAACCTAACCGCGATGATTTCACGAATTCCACCGCCAACCTTTTCCCCAAAAGCGAGCGTTTGCAAAATGTGGAAGCCGGTTTCCGCACACAGCAAGGCAAATGGGCATTCGCGGCGAATTACTATTTAATGAGTTATAAAAACCAGCTCGTCCTCACCGGCCAGATCAATGATGTAGGCGGCTCCGTACGCGTGAATGTCCCGAAAAGCTACCGAACCGGTATCGAACTGGAAGGCGCTGTGGTTTTCAATAACCATTTGAAATGGAATGCGAATGCAACGTTCAGCCAGAACAAAATCAAAAACTTCACGGAATACATCGTCGACTATGATAACGGTGGTTATCAAACCGTTGATCACGGCAAGTCGGATATTTCTTTCTCGCCGGATGTCATTGCAGGAAGCCAGTTCACCTACTCTTTGCGCAAAAACCTGGAACTCGCGTTGCTGACGAAATATGTAGGTAAGCAATATCTCGACAATACTTCAACTGAAACCCGTAAACTGGATGCATACCTGACCAATGACATCCGTCTTTCCTGGACCATCAAGCCATCGTGGGCCAATGAAATTGCATTCAATTTGCTGGTGAATAATGTGCTCGACGAGAAGTATGAATCGAATGGTTATACCTACGGTTATATTGCCGGCGGCGCATTGACGCAGGAGAATTTCTACTTTCCGCAGGCAGGGAGGAATTTTCTGATCGGGGTGAATTTCAGGTTTTGATTAACCACTTTCTCCCTACCTTTGCCGCATGAATCTGAAAAATGACCTTTTGCTTCGGGCGGCGCGGGGGGAGAAAACCGAACGCACGCCTGTTTGGATGATGCGCCAGGCCGGACGCATCCTTGCAGAATACCGGGCCGTTCGCGAGAAGGCCGGAAGTTTTATCAACCTTGCCACTACACCTGAAATGGCAGCCGAAGTGACCCTGCAACCTGTTGACTTGCTGGGCGTGGACGCTGCCATTATATTTTCCGACATCCTGGTAATTCCCGAAGCGATGGGGCTGCCTTACGAGATGGTGGAGCAACGCGGACCGGTTTTCCCGAGCACGGTGCACACTTTGGAAGACTTGCAGAAACTGCACGTCGCCGAGCCGGAAACGGATCTGAAATATGTGCTGGACGCCATTAAGATTACCAAAAAAGGCCTCGCTGGCCGCGTGCCGCTGATCGGTTTCGCGGGCGCGCCGTTCACGATATTCTGCTACATGACGGAAGGAAAAGGCTCTAAAACCTTCTCGGTGGCCAAAAAGCATTTGTACGCCGATCCTCAGTTTTCGCATACATTATTACAACAAATCACGGACAGCACAATCGCCTACCTGAAAGCGCAGGTCGCGGCGGGTGCGGATATCGTGCAGCTTTTCGACTCCTGGGCAGGCATCCTGTCGCCGGAGCAATACCGCGTGTTCTCTTTGCCTTATATCAAACAGATTTGCGACGCCATTACCGAAGTGCCGGTGACGGTGTTTGCGAAAGGCGCATTCTTCGCCAGGAAAGAAATCGGGGAGCTGAGCTGCTCGGTAGTTGGTCTGGATTGGAATATGGACATTAAAGAATCCCGCGAACTGATCCCGGACAAGACATTGCAGGGCAACCTCGATCCGTGCGTGTTGTACGGCTCGTATGAGCAGATCCGCGTGGAGGTGAAGAAAATGGTCGGGCAATTTGGTACGCAGCGATACATTGCCAACCTCGGTCACGGCGTGTACCCCGACACCGATCCCGATAAGGTACGGTGCTTCATTGAGGCGGTTAAAGAGTATTCTTCCCTGTAAGTATGGCTGCTCAAAACAAATGCGTATTCCTCGACCGCGATGGAGTACTGAACGAGGATTGCCCGGACTATTTATATAAGCTGGAAGAACTGGTGATTCCCGAAGGAGTTGCTGAAGCGTTGCAAATGCTGAAAGAGGCTGGCTATCTGCTCATTGTGATTACCAACCAGGCGGGCATTGCGAAGGGATTGTACACTGCTGATAATGTGTACGCCATTCATGAGGCAATGCAAAAAGTATCCGGTAATGCGCTGGATGACTTGTATTTCTCACCTTACCATCCGTCCTATTCCGGTAACTCGTTATCACGGAAGCCAGGTTCGCTGTTAATTGAAAAGGCGATGGCCAAATATGGTATCGACCCCGCAAAGTCGTGGATGATTGGTGACCGCGACAGGGATATGGAAGCAGGAAAGAATGTGGGTTTGAAAACGGTGCATATCATCCCGAATGCAGAAGCGTCGACAGGAGATTATGCCGCTGTGGATTTGCTGGAAGCCGCGAAGTTGATATTGCAGCAGTAAACTAAGCTTTTACTACCGGCGCAGGCTGGGTTTTCTGTACGGACCCGTAAGCAGGGCAGGCATGTTTGGTGCAGGATGATGCCACCGCCAATGTTCCGCAAACAGCTACAAGAAGTAAGATCTTTTTCATTTTCCAGTTCGTATAAGATTTTGTCACTACAAAAATATAAAATTAAGTTCTTTGAATGAGCGTTTTAGCCTGACTAATAACGAACTCATTCAAAGAACTTTATATACGGCATCAGATTTTTGTTTCCGCCAGCTCCTCTTCGGGCTCTACCTTTGGCTTCTCAACCGCCGGCTTGCCGTCCTGCGCTCCGAAAGGCTCCTCTTTAAAACCCAGAATGCGCAACATCGAGTCGCTGTTCTGCTCGTCGGCGAAAACGCGTGTGGTAATGCGGCCATCCTCGTCGCGATCCACCAGCACGTGCTTCGGCGCGGGGATGAGGCAATGCTGAATGCCGCCGTAACCGCCGAGTGATTCCTGGTATGCGCCGGTGTGGAAGAAACCGATGTATTGCGGTTCGTTGTCTTCAAAAATCGGCATGTACAAGTCGGCGCTGTGCATTTCTGAATTGTAGAAATCCTGCGAGTCGCACGTTAATCCACCGAGATTGACCTTTTGATAAGGATTATCCCAGTTATTGATCGGCAGCATAATGTATTTCTGGTTCATACCCCAAGAATCCGGTAGCTGGGTAATGAACGATCCATTGATCATGTACCAGAGCTCCTTGTCGTTTTGCAGCTTTTTATCGATGATTTCGTAAATCACCGCACCGCTTTCACCGACCGTATAGCTTCCGAATTCCGTGAAAATATGCGGAACAGGGACATTATTTTTATTACAAATCCACTGAATGTTCTCAATGATCTCGTCGATCATCTGCTGGTAATCATAGCCGGCCTGCAACGAGGTTTGGATCGGAAGACCGCCACCGATGTCGATCGAGTCGAGATCAGGGCAGAGTTTCTTCATTTCGCAGTACTTGAACATGAAGCGGGTCAATTCACTCCAATAATAAGCGCTATCTTTGATACCGGTGTTAATGAAGAAGTGCAGCATTTTGAGCTTAAAACGTGGGTTCGGCTCGATTTTCTCTTTATAAAGCTGCTGTACATCGTTGTACCGAATACCCAGACGCGAGGTATAGAACGCAAAATTCGGTTCTTCGTCCGTCGCAATGCGCATTCCGAAATGCACCGAATCCGCCGTTACCTGCTGTTCATAAGATTCAATTTCTTTGAGGTTATCCAGAATAGGCACCACATTGAAGCCTTCGTTGATCAGCTCGCTCAGGTATTGCGTGTAGCGCGGCAGCTTGTAGCCGTTCGCGAGAATGTAAGTGCTCTTATTAACCTTGCCACGACGGTAAAGCTCCCGGATAATGGGGATATCGAACGCGGAAGACGTTTCGATATGGATATTATGCTTTAAAGCCTCTTCCAGCACAAAGCTGAAATGCGACGATTTCGTGCAGTAGCAATAGGTATAGGTGCCTTTGTAATTATGTCTTTTGAAGGCATTCCGGAAGAACATGTTCGCATTCTCGATGTGCTCTCCGATCTTGGGCAGATAATTGATCTTTAACGGTGTACCATGTTCCTTGATGATATCCATCAGAGGTACATTGTTGAACAGCAACTCATTATTATCAACGTTAAACTCCATGGTCGGGAACTCGAACGTCTGCTGAATCAGGTCAATGTAGCTTTTCATTGATTTGTTTGTCGCGATGGCAATTAGTGAATTGGGTGTTAAAAAATAGGAACGAAAATGGCCCGAAAATTGGGCAGAATATGTGTCATTTCCAAACAAGCATCACCTGCAAATCATTCCCATTCGGAAGCAATTTATCGCTCTATTTCCCAAGTTCATACCTGAAAATCCCCGCTTAATAATTTTTTAATTGACCAACCCGCGGCCAACTGCCTATTTTCAGGCCGTAAATTGAAAAACCTGGGTTGGCGAACAGGCTTTCAAGCTCATTCCCAGCGTTTTGTATCAACCTATTTATTCTTGATATAATCCTATTCAAAATTTATACATTTCTCAACAGCTAAAAACCATTCCTATGATTCTTCTCAAAACGGCGGCGCTCTCCAAACGTCCGAAAGGCCGCCAAATCTGCTAATAACCAGCGTTTAAGGCCCGTTTTTCGCTCTCTATGTGCCTTCATTGACCGTAACCGTGTACTAATGCACAGAAAACTTTAAACATTTTCAAAGTTTTCTTGGTTTTTGTCATTCGAAAATTTCAAATTTGTCGCTGTGAAAGAGCGAATTATAAAATCGGCACTGAACCTTTTCTGGCGCTATGGCATCCGCAGCGTCACGATGGATGACATTGCCCGTGACCTTGGAATTTCGAAGCGTACCATTTACCAGCATTACTCCGACAAGGAGGCCATTCTTGCCCTTGTGATCCAGGAAGAGATCCGGGAGCAGAAATGTGAGATGCAAAAACTGGAAGCGCTCGCCGAGAACCCCATCGAGGAAGCGATGTATGCCACGGTGCAAATGCAGGAAACGCTCGCCGAGATGAACCCGACGCTGCTGTACGATCTGAAAAAATACTATCCCAATGCCTGGGAGCTTTTCCAGAACTACAAGCATGAATACATTATCCGGAACATCCGGGACAATCTGCTAAAAGGAATCGAAATGGGCCTCTACCGCCCTGATATCGACGCAGATGTACTTTCGCTCCTGCGCGTGGAGCAGATCGTCCTCGCTTTCGACCCGACCGTTTACCCTGCCAAGAAATTCAGCATGATGCACGTGCAAACGCAATTCCTGAATCATTTTTTGCGGGGCATACTTTCGGAAAAAGGCTTTGAATACTACAACACCATAAAAGATAAACCAGCAACTGAACTCAATATCCATGAAAAATGCCAGAACAATACGTAGCACTTTGATGCTGCTCGCGGCACTCATCCCTTTTGTACCACTTCATGCACAAACCGGCTACTCGCTCAAAGAAGCCGTTGATTACGCCGTTAAGCACAATCTGAATGTCAAGAATGCACAGCTCGATGCCGTTTCCGCAGAAGCCCGCATCGGAGAGATCCGCGCGGCGGGTTTGCCCCAGGTGACCGGCGCGGTTTCGCTGACGAACAACATCATTATTCCGAAGTTTTTCTTCCCGGCCAAAACCTTCGACCCGACGGCACCGGACGATGCACCGCCTACCCCGGTTGAATTCGGTATTCCATGGCAGGGGTCAGCTTCCGCGACTTTAAACCAGCTGATTTTCAATGGCTCGTACTTTATCGGACTGAAAGCGGCAGCTACTTATCGCGAGTTGGCGCAAAAAACCACCACGTCGTCAAAAGTATCTGTTGCAGAGCAGGTTACTAAGGCATATTACTCGGCGCAAGTCGCGGAGGAGCGGGCCAAATTGCTCGATCTGAACATCGCCCGCGTAGACTCGTCCATGCGCGAGACGAAGGCCATGAATGCGAGCGGTTTTGTGGAATTGCTCGATGTAAACCGCCTTGAAGTGCAGATCAACAACCTGCAAACCGAGCGCCAGAAAGTGCAGAACCTGATCGAGCTCAGCTATGCATTGCTGAGGTTCCAGATGGGAATGCCGGCAAACGAACCTATCAAGCTGACTGACGACATTAATGCCGTGAATGTGGCCGAGCTCCGGTCGGAATCGACAAGCCAGGATGTGAGCTACGAGAAACGGATCGAGTATTCATTGCTGAATACGCAGGAAAAACTGGCAATGCTCGACTTGCGCAATGTGCGGAGCGGCTATTTGCCGAGTCTTTCCGGCTCACTCGGCTATGGCTACAATGCGGGTATGGACAAATTTTCCCAGCTGTTTACCAACCAGTGGTTCAACAACATGGTACTCACCGTGAACCTGAACATCCCGATCTTCGACGGTTTTACCAAAAAATACCAGGTTAACCAGAAAAAGATCGCGATCGATAAGGTTAAAAACAATCAGAACCTCTTGAAACAGTCGATCGATCTGGAAAACAATCAGGCGAGCATCAATATCAAGAATGCATTTGCCACACTGGAAACCCAGAAACGGAACCTGACGCTCGCCGAGGAGATCGTACGCGTCACGAAGATCAAATACAAAGAAGGTGTAGGCTCAAACATCGAGGTGGTCAATGCCGAATCTTCTTTGAAGGAAGCACAGACGAACTACTTCACCGCATTGTACGACCTGATGATCGCCAAAGTGGATCTCAGCAAGGCCAAGGGCGAGCTTTATTCCGAGTAATACCATTAACACTTAACAAAATTTGAAACAGCTACTTACCAATACCATGAAAAGCAATATTCTCATTATAACCGCTATTGCCACCATCCTGGCCTCCTGCTCCGCCAAGAAAGAAGGTTTGGAAGGCAAAAAACAAGAGCTTGCCGAGCTGAAAGCCCAGCACGTAGAGAATGAAAAAAAGATCAAAGCACTCGAAATCGAGATCGGCAAACTGGATCCGAAGAAATCGACGGAAGCCAAAGTAAAACCGGTGTCGATCGATACGCTGGATGCCGAGACATTCAAGCATTACGTGGAGCTGCAAGGCACCGTGGATGCGAAAAACAATGTTTTGGTTACGCCTAAAACAGGCGGCGCGATCGTGGCGATGTACGTCAAGGAAGGCGACGCGGTGAAAGCCGGCAGCGTGATCGGAAAAATCGATAACAGCATTCTTACGGAATCTATCGAAGAGCTGAAAACTTCGCTGAGCCTGGCGAACACGATTTACGAAAAGCAAAAGAACCTTTGGGATCAGAAAATCGGCACCGAGATTCAATTCCTGCAAGCGAAGAATAACAAGGAGGCCCTGGAAAAGAAACTGGTTACGCTGAATGCGCAGCTTTCGCAGACCAACATCGTATCCCCGATGTCGGGCGTGGTAGACCTCGTGAATGTGAAAGTAGGTGAAATGGCTTCCCCGGGCATGGGCGTGGTACGCGTGGTGAACCTGGGCAACCTGAAAGTGTCGGCGAAGGTGTCGGACGTGTATGCGGCCAGTGTGAAGAAAGGCGACGAGGTGATCGTGAAGTTTCCTGACCTGAAAAAGGAATTCAAAGCACGCGTGACATTCGTGAGCACCGCCGTGGACCCATTGTCGAGAACATTCTCCATCGAGGCCAACCTGCCTTCCGACCGTGATATCAAGCCTAATATGATGGCGCAGGTGCAGATCAACGACGCTACCAGCAAAAATGCATTGGCAATCGACCAGAACTACGTTCAAAGCACCGAGAAAGGAAATGTAGTGTACGTAGCCGTGGCCGAAGGCAACAAAAAAGTAGCCAAGGCGAAAGAAGTGAAAACCGGCCTGAGCTACAATGGCAAAGTCGAGATCCTTTCGGGCCTTTCGGCAGGCGATGCCCTGATCACGCTGGGTTACCAGGAAGTATCGGACGGCCAGCCGATCAGCTACTAAGAGGAAGAGTGACGGCCATGAGGGTCAGTTATAGTCAGTGAGTCAGGATTCGTCCATCATTCACTCATTCAATCATTCACTCATTCAAAATTGATTTTATGAAATTCAACGAATATAAAACCCTAGGCTTCACCAACTGGTGCGTAGAGAACAGGACGACGATCTACATCTTTACGTTCATCATTACGCTGGCGGGGTTCATGGTGTACAATAACCTGCCGAAGGAGCAGTTCCCGGACATTAAAATCCCGCAGATATACATTAACACAGTGTATTTCGGGACCGCGCCGGCCGATATCGAAAATACGATCAACAAACCGATCGAGAAACAGCTCAAATCCCTCAACGGGGTTAAGAAGATCAAATCCAATGCATTGCAGGACGTATCGGTAATCCTGGTGGAATTTACACCGGATGTGGCCGTGGAAGTGGCCTTGCAAAGGGTAAGGGATGCGGTGGATAAGGCGAAAACCGATCTACCCCAGAACCTCGACTCCGGCCCGACCGCCCAGGATGTGAACTTCTCCGAGTTCCCGATCATGAACGTCAACATTGCGGGCAATTATTCTTTGAAACAATTGAAGGAATACGCCGAAGATTTGCAGGACGGGATCGAAGCATTGCCGGAGATCACCCGCGTGGATATCCTTGGTGCATTGAACCGCGAGATCCAGATCAATGTGAACCTCGACCGCATGAAATCGACCGGTTTGACATTCTATGATGTTCAAACCGCGATCCAGGGTGAAAACATCAACGTTTCCGGTGGTGAGCTGAATGTGCAGGGCGTGCGCCGTACGCTGCGTGTGAAAGGCGAGTACACCGACGTGAACGATATGGCGAACATCCGCATCCGCACCTCCACAGGCGCGACCGTCCGCCTGGGCGACATTGCGGAAGTAGCCGACAGCTTTGAGGAGCAACAAGACTTCGCACGTTTGGCCAACAAGTCGGTAATTACGCTGAACGTGATCAAACGCTCCGGTGAAAACCTTGTGGACGCGGCAGATAAAATTGAAAATGTAATTGCAGACTTTAAGGAAAACCGTTTTCCTGCCGGTCTGGATGTGAAAATCACCGCCGACCAGTCGATCCAGACCCGTGCCGATTTGCATGACTTGATCAACACCGTTGTACTCGGTTTTATTTTCGTGGTAATGGTATTGATGTTCTTCATGGGTGTGCGCGACGCGATCTTCGTGGGGCTTTCGGTCCCCTTGTCGGCATTGGTAGCATTCGTAATGATGCCCATTATCGGCCCGCTCGTCGGCACCGAATTTACACTGAACACGATCGTACTCTTCGCATTCCTCCTCGGTATCGGGTTGGTGGTGGATGATGCGATTGTGGTAATCGAGAACACGCACCGCTTGTTCAATATGCATAAGGATTGGACTATCCAGCAAGCGGTAAAAGCGGCTGCCGGAGAGGTGTTTATTCCGGTACTTTCGGGTACACTTACCACCATTGCGCCATTCTTCCCGCTGCTGTTCTGGTCGGGTATTGTGGGGGAATTCATGAAATTTATGCCGCTGACGCTCATTATTACGCTTGGGGCCTCGCTTTTTGTGGCTTATGTGATGAACCCGGTGTTCGCGGTGTCGTTCATGGGCCGTCATGATGACGAAAAAGAAGCGCACGACACGAGTTTCAAAGCAATACGCAGGCCCGTAATCATTCTGGCAGTTGCCGCAGCAATCGGTTACGCGATTGACCGCGGGGTGGGTAATTTCTTTGTATTTATATTGATACTCTGGATTTTCAACCACTACATTCTGACGCCACGCATTCTCGTTCCGTTCCAGGATAACCTGCTGCCCGCGCTTAAAAACGGCTACCGCAGGCTGATCGACTGGCTTTTGAGAGGTTGGAGACCGGTAGTAGCGATTGGGGCGGTGTTCCTATTACTGATTGCGACATTCATTATTACCGGCATTGCGCAACCCCAGGTACTGTTCTTTCCAAGCGGCGATCCTGACTATGTGTATGTCTACAACAAATTACCGATCGGTACCGACGCACGTGTGACCGACTCGGTAACCAAAATCATCGAAAAACGTGTTTTTGATGTTTTGGAAAAGGAGAAGGCTATGGATATGGTGAACTCCGTGATTGCCAACGTAGGTAAAAACGCCGGTGACCCGTACAATCCCGACCGCTCGGCTACACCTCACAAATCGAAGATCACTGTTGCATTCGTATACGGTACCGAACGTGGCGGAAGATCGTCCGAGGCAATACTGCGCAAAATACGCGACGCCGTTTCGGGCATCCCGGGCGCTGAAATCTCCGTAGAACGCGAAGCAGTGGGCCCTCCGACCGGTAAGCCTATTTCGATCGAAATTTCGGGAGATGAATTTGAGGTACTTCAAAAACTCGAAAAAGACGTACTGAAAAAGGTGCAGGATTCGGGCATCGAGGGTATCGACCAGCTCCGTTCCGACCTCGTTACGAACAAACCCGAAATCGTGATCGATATCGACCGCGAAAAGGCGCAGCGGGAAGGCATCAGCTCGCAGCAGATTGCATTGGCGGTCCGTACGGCGTTGTTTGGTCTAGAAGTTTCGAAATTCCGCGACGACAAGGACGAGTACCCGATCATGGTAAGGCTTGAAAAAGACGACCGTGAGCAGATCGAGAAGCTGTTGAGCCTGAATGTGGTTTACCGCGATATGAACATGGGCGGTGCATTGCGCCAAGTGCCTATCACGTCAGTCGCGAACATCCATTACTCCACCACTTTCAGCCAGATCAACCGCCAGGACCAGCGCCGGATCGTAACCCTGGGCTCCGATGTATTGCCCGGCTTCAACGCGAACGAAATTGTGGCGCAGATTCAGACCCTGATCGCGGACATGGAAGTACCGAACGGCTACATTATCAAAATGGGCGGTGAGCAAGAAGAGCAGGCCGAATCGATGTCCTTCCTCGGAACGGCATTCGGCGCGGCGATCATGCTGATTTACCTGATCCTCGCGACGCAATTCAACTCGGTGATCAAACCATTCATTATCTTCTTCACGATCGTGCTCTCGCTGATCGGCGTGTTGCTGGGCTTTGTGATCTTCAACAAGGACTTCTCGATCATCATGTCGGGTGTGGGTATCATTGCATTGGCGGGTATTGTGGTGAAAAACGGTATCCTGCTCATCGAGTTCATCGAAGAGCTCCGCGGGCGCGGGTACCCCATGCGCGAAGCCATTATCGAGGGCGGTGCGATCCGTCTGACCCCGGTACTACTCACCGCCTCTGCGGCTGTACTGGGCCTCGTACCACTTGCATTGGGTATCACCGTCGATTTCGTCGGCCTCTTCCGCGATCTCGAACCCCACCTCATCGTCGGCGGGCCGAGCTCCGTGTTCTGGAATATCCTTGCCTGGACTATCATTTTCGGTCTCACATTCTCGACCTTGCTGACGCTCATTATGGTACCATGTATGTACTACGTCAACGAGCGCGTCCGCGACAAGTGGTTCCGCAAGGGCAAGCCGGAGGCTGTGAACCCGAACTGGCAGAACGAAACGATCTGATTTTCAAGAGGATTATTGTCTATTTTCGTTGTAATGCAATTTTTTCACAATGGAAATAGACAATAATCCAAAACATTTATAGATTTGCAACCCCAAAGAACAGCCGTCAGGCCTTCTTAAAAAGTTCGGGATGTAGCGCAGCCCGGTAGCGCACTAGCATGGGGTGCTAGGGGTCGCAAGTTCGAATCTTGTCATCCCGACATTGATTATCAGCCACTTACGATGAAAATTGTAAGTGGCTTTTTTCTTAGGTCGA
Organism: Dyadobacter soli; assembly: GCF_900101885.1. Lineage (GTDB taxonomy): Bacteria > Bacteroidota > Bacteroidia > Cytophagales > Spirosomataceae > Dyadobacter > Dyadobacter soli. The sequence continues at coordinate 95,305 of NZ_FNAN01000028.1, forward strand.
ACATAGGTCGAACATTTTTCCTAAGAATCATTGAGTTTTTCTGAGTTCGTCCGACTCATTTTCTCCAATTTTTAGACTTGACTTAGTTAACATAAGAAAAGTTATCCTGACCATCAGAAAAAGCGTAAATCTTTGGTTAACGTATCAACCATTTCAATCGGCAGCCAAGCTATTAGTTTCAGCTAAAAGACGTTTTATACGGTTATTTTTGAAATGGCATCTTAGATGTACAATTATCAATTATGAAAAATTATCTATTTTCAGTCATTTTGCTTATTGTTCTGGGTGCCTGCAAGAAGGATAGTCCGCAACCAGAGCCAGAGATTGAAGCCATTGTAGGCAAATGGAAGCTTACAGCTTATGAAAAGATGGTAAATGGAACGAATAGCTGGGTTCCGACAGATAGGGGGCCACACTACATGGTTGTCAGATACGATGGGCTGATACTCGATTTGAATGGCTGTCCCAATTGTGCACCACGATCATATTATGTGAACGGGAAGCTTTTTGAAGTGAACCCTAAGGCAGAAATAAAAGCTAGTCTCAATTGTCCATTGGTCGATTGTATTGGATGCGCTACATGGGATATGACTCAATCTGAAAATGAGCTTATCGTGACACACTGTGCCCCATCGAAGACAAGGTCAAAATACATTCGAGAGTAAAATTAGCAGCACATGTCCATACCCACATTTATTAGTAGTTGTGAGCAGCGAATTGTCACAAGTAACCTTGCTCCGTGAGACACTTTCATTTATTTACACCTGGCCGCCCCGGTTGACGCAACAACTGTATGTAAAATCTTAGACTATGCTGGCTGACGGTTCACCTATCAACCGGATTACATCCTGCTAGTGGTTCCTGCCACATATTCCCCAGGTTTTGTGAGACATCAAAATTCACAAATATTCAGAATTTACGATATTTAATTTTATCTATATATTTGAGACAGAGACTGCGCTAAAATAGTTTGACTCCATGGTGCTTCCTGCACAATTCACAACAAGACAAGCGGTTAAGCTAAATTTAACTTATCTACATTTCATGAACTGCTGTCTGCTTAAGCCGTTATTTTCTAGTATAAGTACGCTGTCTGAAAGAGTAGCAATTTGATAGCGAATATCAGGAATTGGTATAAGCCCATGCCATATTCCAACATAGCGCGTATGGAAGGTCTTGCCTGTTACTCGATATTCCCAAGGCTGTTCCTCAGCTGGTCGACAAGTGTCTGACGAATCAGATGCCATGTTGAGGTTCTTCTTACAAATGGGCGCTTCCGGAACAACTCAAGACAGAGTTCAGCACAAATTGATGATGGCCGCTGCCAAAAAGAGAAAACTGGATGTAGTTTGTAAGAAAACATTATTATCTTTTCGAGCTAAATATCAGACTATCGAAGCTCAAAATTTCTTTTTGTTATTTCCCGTATTTCGGCACTATTAGATATAAACTAACCAACACTTAATGAAATTAATTATTACTTGTCTCTTTATTTGCTTGGCAGGACTCGTTTTCGCTCAAAATTCAACCATTCCAATTCTACATACATCTTCTGACAGTCTGATCATGTATCTGGATGGACAAAAAGATGAATTCAATGGTGTTAATAAAATTGGCTCCCAGTTTAATTATAGCTTTGTAGTTACAACGGATTCATCTGTATTTGCGCTGGTGTCAAAATCTGACTCCATTTCTCTTATACTCAAACCTAAAAAGAATAGTGTTTTTAAAATTGTACGCGAATCCAAAGGAGACACCGTAACCTGTATTTTTACTACACAGAAATATGTCAAACCCGCTACTTTCAGCGATAAATATAAAACAGATAATAACGGTAAGATCATTATCGAGATTCCGGAAGTTTATGAGTTGATGAATATTATCATCGCATTTACTGAATATGGTAAAACAGGTGTTATCAACAAGGAAACGGAATACTACAAAAAAGTAATTGCTCATTTTACGCCACATAAGAACGATGCGGTTGTGTCGACTGTCGATTCTTTGTTGAAAATAGCCCCCGCCTTTTACTATTACTATTTGAAAATGGATAGTTATGCTTTTGTGTTTTCTGGAAACAAAATCATCAATGGAGGCGTGTATGACCGTCCTGGCGGGGGAGAAAGAAATGAGTTAGAATATTATATCCCGGCATTGCAGGCATTTGCTATAAAATCGGATTTCAGAGGATTTTATAAACGCCAGTCAAATTACTATTCAGAACTCAAAAAAGATTACACCAATAGCATCAATATAGCCAGTATGAAAGATTGGCTGGGAAAACAGTTTCCCACGACCAGGTATTCGGCTACAAAAGTAATTTTTTCTCCTTTGGTTGGATGGAATCAATCTGCCAGTTTTTTTAGTGATAATGGCTTTACAGAAGCACATGCACATGTTAATTTTCCTTTTGTAAACCAGGACGGTAAAAAGTTACCAGCCGATATACTGAAAGGTCAACGCATGAAAATTGCATTCACCGAAATTAACCATGGGTACATTAATCCGGAAGCAGAGAAATACAGAAAAATAATCGACAGTGCATTCAAAGATTTATCCAAATGGACTACGATAGGTAAACCGTCTCCCACATATATTACTCCCCTGACTTGCTTTGAAGAATACATGAATTGGGGACTGGTTACGCTGTATTATTTAGATATTTTTGATAAAAAATCGTTTGATATGCTCAATATGGGAAATGAAAAAACGATGATCGAACTGCTTGGCTTTCAACGATTTAAAGAATTCAATGAAGAACTGTTGCGCTTGTACAGAAATAAAAAACCAAGTCAAACTGTTGCGGATTTGTATCCTGCTATTATCGAGTGGGCAGCCAAATGAGAGACAATTAAATACTAATAAGTGTTTAAGGCTTTTTAGCGTCGAGTTATGTGATTCAACGCTGCCCAGTCGGTTTTGGGGTGCCAGGAGTCGCAAGCGGCCGCCGCGCGGTTCGAATCATGCCATCCCGACATTGAAAATCAACCACTTACAACCAAGAGTTGTAGGTGGCTTTTTTCGTTAGATCGAACATTCCTTATCCAATCGACATGCACTCGAATTAATTCTAAAAATATTAACACCCCGGTTCGATTGTTCCTTCTCTAACAATGTCTCAGATTTACATCCTGAATAACCAACGCCTCTATTTATCCATTTCCATTTAATGGAACGCATCGTAATTATTGACAGTCAAACCATTGTAAGAATCGGATTTGTATCGCTATTCCTCGAACAGTTCCCAGGCTCCCAGATCATCGAATGCTTTTCGCTGGACGAAGGCCTTCCCTATCTCACCAGGGACATCGCAGATCTGATTATCCTCGACCTTAAACCGAAAGAAATCAAAAGATTAGCTGCATTTACCAAGGGCAATCGCGGGGCGAAAAAGCCGAAAATCCTCATTTACAGCTCCATGGACGAGGAGAAATATGCATTGCAATCCCTGCAATGGGGTGCGGAGGGATTTCTGCCCAAAGAAGCCACCCGCACCGAACACCTCAATGCGATCAGGGCGATAAGCTGCGGACAGCGGTACGTGAGTCCGAAAATACAGCAACAGCTGTTTGCCCAGATGGTCTCCGAACCTTCGCCGGTAGCGCCGGGCAAAAACGAAAAACTGTCCGATCTCGAAAGTGACGTCGCCCGGCTTTTAATGAAAGGTATGGCCGTGCCCGAAATCGCAGAACGCCTTTCCACGGACATTGCGGCCATCAAATCCGTCAAAAACAGCGTCTTTGCCAAAACCGGCGCGGGCAAGACGCTCGAAGAGGTCCAGCAGCTGAACCAGCAAAGGCAGGAATCTTGTTAGCGCCCCCGCTGATTTGTCGCGAAAATTCTACTTGCAAAAGTTTTCACCGGTTACATATTAAAAGCTGCAAAAATCGAAATAGTTCTATATTTGCAGGCACGCAAAACGCCATCGAGCTCAACCTGCATGGTCGGGTAAGACCGGCTCATTCTGCAATTGATCAAAACTTCACCCCTCTTCAAGAATTCTATCCCCAGTTCGGACGATGTTAAAAGTACATATTATTGATGATCACGAGGTTGTAAGAATGGGGATGAAAATGGTACTGAGCGATTCATTCCCCGATGTGCTCGTCTCCGATTCCACGACATTTCCGGAAGGGCTGGCCACGATTGCTATTGAGCCATTCGACCTGATCGTACTCGACATCAATGTTCCGGGCGGGGAAGAAACCAAAATGGTAGATCTGATCAGGCTGCACCAGCCGGATATTAAAATACTCGTTTTCAGCGCATTGGACGAGGAAAAACATGCATTACGCTATTTACAGGCGGGTGCTAATGGTTTTTTGCACAAAAATTCAGGTAAAGACCAGTATGAGGCGGCCATCAAATCGGTGCTGCGTAACGACCGCTACCTGAGCTCTTCCATGCAGCAGGAATTGCTGAGCCGCGTGGTGCAGCGCCGCTCCCTCACTTCCCTTAAAACACTCGAAAGCCTCTCCAACCGCGAAATCCAGATCGCGAAAATGATCGTCGAAGGCAAATGGACGAAGGAAATTGCGACCATTCTCGGCCTGAAAGAGAACACGATCAGCACATTCAAAAAGAAAATTTTCGAGAAAACCGGCGTCTCCAATGCCATCGAACTAGCCAAGAAATTCAACGAGGCTTATTGATTTATCTCCCCTAAAAAATCGGTACTTTCTATAATCCGGGTTATAATCATAGCCCGGCGGAATGCCCGTTGCCTTTCAATTCCTTCCCCGCAATTCCTGCTTTCCCTCCGACAGCAAAACCGTTGCAAGAGATCTTTTCTCTTCAAATAATAGAAGTAATTCTATCGATAATCGATCGCCGACTTCTATCTATTTCTATATAGCCTGATCTAGTTTTGATGCCGAGATCAAACAGCTCATGCACCCATTTCTTCGATAGCCAATCACCATGCCGCTAATACCCGGCAATGCAATTCACCCGAAAATTCTGACTCCACCTGAATCCATATCAATCCATTGAAATGCCTGTTTTCTGACGCACTTGCACACACGGTTTCCTTAAATGTCCCACCCAAAACCCCGATGCCTATGACAAAATAAAAGCAGTCTCAAATCCATTTGTTCATTCAAAATCAAACGATTATGCAAAAACAACTATTAATGTTTTTGGCATTGTTCGCTGTGGTCTGCTTTGGGGCACAGGGGCAAAACCAAACATCAATTTCTGCGAATGCGACTATCCCCGAAACCAATGCGGTCACGGATAAATTTCAAAGTGGCCAGGTTCGGGCATTTGCAGAAAACAAAGGCCAGATCATCGACATCGGCGGTAAGGCTAACAAAAATGTCAGGTATCTTTTGAATATGCCGGGGCTCAATGTACAGTTGCGCCAGACGGGTTTCAGCTACGACACCTATAAAGTACAGTCCGCGGGCGGGAAAGTCAGCCGTAAATACCATCGCGTGGACATTGAACTGGAAGGTGCTAACCCGGCAGCGAAAATCGTCGCGGCCAAACCCGCAGGCGGCACCCAGAACGTGATTAACGAACGGGGTGATTTCCTGGGCATACGCCAGTTCGAACAGGTTACCTACCGCGACATTTATCCGGGTATCGACCTGGAATTCGTAGCGGGCCAGGGTAACGGGAAACCGGTGGAGTACAACTTCATTGTACATCCGGGCGCCGATGCATCCGCGATCAAAATGCGCTATAAAGGTGCCGATAAGATGGCATTGCAAAATGGAAAAATCGTCATGAACCTGCGCCATGGAAAGCTCAGCGAACAAATCCCTGCAAGCTGGCTGGCCCAGACGAAAAAAGCGGTAAAAGTGGGATACAGGTCGCTTGATAGCGATTTGTTCGCGTTTAATGTTCCGGCTTATGACAAAAGCAAAACGCTGGTGATCGACCCGACTCCTAATGTGGAATGGGCTACTTACTACGGTGGTACAGGTGACGAACAGATCCGCTCGGTAGCGACCGACCCGGATGGAAACATCTATGTGACCGGTACCACCACGAGTACCAGCAACATCGCCACAGCCGGAACGTCGCAGACAGCGCTTGGCGGCGATATCGACATTTTCGTTGCCAAATTCAACAGCAATGGTGTGCGTCAATGGGGAACATACTATGGAGGCGCCGGCAAGGATGAAGGTAACAGCATTACCTATTCCAACGGCCAGGTATATATCGCCGGAGAAACGATCAGTGCCGGTATGGCAACTGCCGGCGCATTTCAGGATAGTCCGGGTCCCAATGGGGTTGGAATCAATTCTATCATAGCGCGGTTCAACGTCGCTACAGGTAACCGAAACTGGGCGACCTACTACGGCGGCGGCATTACTTCATTCGCCAGCCGGATAAGCGTCGACGCGAACGGAAATATCTTCGTTTTAGGCGGGACTGCCGTAAACCTCTTTCCGCTTTCGTCCTGCGCGCCGGGCAATATTGCAACGGCCGGAACGTACCGTCAGGGAAACGGATGTACTAACAGCTGGCTCGCTAAATTCAACTCCGCGGGGGCTAGGCTATGGGGAACTTTTGTGGCCGGTTCGGATCTCAAAGCGATCGCGAGCAGAAGCAGCTACGCATTGGACGTAGATGCTGCCGGAAACGTATATGTGGGCGGATCTACGGCACTCAGTGCCACCTACGATGCTTCACTCGCATTCGGCGTCGGCGAAGGCACGGCCATTACCACCGACCGCGGTTACCTGATGAAGTTCAACACCAACGGCGGCCGGGTTTGGGGCAGATTCTACGATGGAACCTTCACCGATCTGAAAGTAGACGAAGCGAATAACCGCATCCAGACAGTCGGTTACACCACTAGTGCGACGGGCATTGCCTCTACGGGTGCTTACAAAACGACCAAAGTCCCCGCAACCGACGGTTTCTGGGTAACCTTCGACATGGCCGGGCATTACCAGAAAGGTACTTACCTGGGTGGCCAGGGCCTCACCTACGGGATGGGGGTAAAGGTGGATAATACCGGCGATGTGATCGTAGCCGGGCACAGTACCGCTGCCGGCAACGAACTATCCACCAATTGCAGCTTCCAGACGAGTCCGGCGGGCAATGTGGATGCGTTCATCAACAAATTCAGCGCGTCGTCAGGCCAGCGTATCTGGGGCACCTACTATGGAGGCCCGGGATTCGACTATACCGGTTATGTGTCACCCGGCGGGACCTTCGGGATGGACCCGGCTTTCTCTTCCCCGCTGGCTATTACGGAGGGTAACAAACCTGTTTTGGCAGGTTACTCGGGTGCGGGAAGCCCTAACCTGGCTACCGAAGGGTCGCACCAGCGGACGCATGGCGGCGCCACCGATGGCTGGATTGCCAAATTCAACACGGGCGAGCTACCTGCGGGATTTGCCGTAGCTTCCTCTTCATTGAGCCCGATGTCGCAAAATGCCTGTATCCTCGGTATTCCGGGTATTATTACAGGTAATGCGGTGGGCGCAACGGCCCCTGCGAATTACAGTAGAAAGCTGTTCTACCAGTGGCAGTCGTCCTCATCGGCTTCCGGTCCGTGGACAGACCTGGCGGGCGAGGTTTTCAAAGACCTGCAACCGCTCGCCTCGCAGAGCACAACCTACTATCGTCGTTTGGTAAGGGTCAATACTGATTACTGTAACCAAATCACGGTCGATTCTTCACAGGCCGCGACCGTGCAGATCAACGCGAATGCCTCGCCGATCGCCAATGCCGATGGCCCGCAATGGTATGTCTGCGGAGCAGGTTCCAACACAGTTGCTTTGAATGGCGCCGCAACAGGCGGTACGCCTTCTTATGCTTACCAATGGTATGAAGGAAGCACCAGCAATGGCACACCCCTGGCGACCACCGGCGCATGGACAACCCCTGCCATTACCCGCGCGACTACCTACACATTGCAGGTAACCGACGCAGCGGGCTGCGTGGACATCGACCAGGTAACGGTTGTTCCCGCCATTGCCAATGCGGGTGCCGACAAATCCATCTGCCAGGGTGCAGGCGGGGTACAAATCGGCACGGAGCCGGTGGCTAGCCCGTCGGTACAATACACCTGGTCGGTGGTTTCAGGCGGCGCGCTTTCTACTTTGAGCTGTACTACCTGTGCCCAGCCCATCGCCAACCCGGCTGTTGCAACCACTTACCGTTTGACGGTAACCGTAACCCGCAAGGGAGGAGCTACCTGTACATCTTTCGACGATGTGATCGTAACGCCGATCACCGCGCCGGGTAACACGCTGGCATTCGCAGGTGCGGACAGGACCGTTTGTAAAAACACCACCATTACCATTGGCGGCACAGCGGACAACACTTATGCTTATACCTGGACTCCGGGCCAATATTTATCGGCCTCCCAGGTTGCTAACCCCGTTTACAGCTCGGGAACCGCGCTGGTTACCGGCGGATATACCAATTACACCGTATCGGCAGTAAAAGCGGGTTGCACATTCACCGACGAAGTGAAAGTATACTCGATCAACAACCGCATTACGGATCAGGACGAATTGAATTGCGGCCCGATGTGGAGCACCCATCTCGACGAAGAGAATGCCCCGGGCGCGGTGTACACTTGGAGCGTTGTTTCCGGAAACGGTGTGATATTGCAGACGGCCAAAGAAGGCAGGAACGCCTACCTCAAAAGCAACAGCGGTGTCACCAGATTCCGTCGTACGGTCACGCTGAACAGCGTTTCCTGTATTGCCGAACTCGATGTGGAACCTTGTACGGTTGGTCCAGCATGTGATTTCGACATCGTAACGCTGTCAGATCAGGCTTGTCCTAAAGTGTTCGGCCCACTGGCTGCATTAAAGCTGGGTACTACACTTCCTGCTTCGGACTATAACTTCTCATGGAGCCCCGCCAACCTGGTGGACAATGCCCATGCTGCGGTCGTAAACATTACTTCTACCGCGCCGGCTACCATTACCGTTACGGTGACCAACAAGTACGATGCATCCATCACTTGCCAGGAGTCTATCGTGATCAACCCGCCGGGATGGTCGCTGCCGATATTTGTTGCACCGGACAAATATACTTGCCCGGGCACCTCGATCCAGATCGGCGGCACGCCGGTCTCCGGATTCACCTACGCCTGGACACCCGATCAGGCATTGAGCGCCATCAACATCGCCAATCCGGTTGCCAATGTGACTTCAACCAAGGCGTTTTATGTGGAGATCAAAGAAACTGCATCGGGATGTGTGAACAAAGACACGGTTAACGTAGTCGTTCCGCCTGCGCCCGTGGCCAATGCCGGAAACGACCGTGCAGTTTGTAACGGTTCTACCGTAACACTGGGCTCCCCTGCTCCTGCGGGAACCAACTGGGTGTACTCGTGGGAACCATCCAACACGGCATGGACCAACGGCACCGGGCCAACCGATGCGCAACCACAGGTTCAATTCGCGTTCTCTACGCCGCAATCTTATATCCTCACCGTAACAGACCCATTGACCGGCTGTATGGACAAGGATACTGTGGTGTTGAGAAATACGGTGACTACCGGAGAATATGCCGGTAATGCATTAGCTACCTGCCAGGGTGTAGCTGCGCAACTCGGCCGCGAAGCGGAGCCATTTGCGCAATATGAATGGTTTATGGCTGATGGCGTTACGCCTGCAACCGGTTTGAGCTGCATTACCTGTGCCAACCCGATTGTAACAAACCCCGCGCTTACCACGACTTACACTGTCAAAGTGAGCTACCCGGGCTGTAACACGCCGATGACCGACCAGGTGACACTTACTGTGAACCCGGTACAAGGTTTGGAATTGATTGATAAAAATGTCTGCCCTGCCGGCCCGATCGCGATCGGTTACGGATCAGCGGGCAACCCTGCCGCTCCTGCTGGCGCTACCTATTCATGGGCGCCTGCAGCAGGCCTGAGCAGCGCAACAGTCGCTAACCCGACCGCTACCGTTACGCAGGAACGCATTTACACTGTCACTGTAACACTGCCGAGCGGCTGTATTTTCACAGACGAGGTAAAAGTGAGCCCTTCTGCCAATGCAGGTTCTGATGCCGTACTTTGCCCGGGCGAGTCTACGACCGTAGGCACACCGGCCATCGCAGGCGCTACCTACTCGTGGACAGGCGCAGGCATCGTAGGCGCAGCCAACGTAGCCCAGCCGACCGTGAAGCCAACGACGACCACGACCTATACCGTGAGCGTGACTTTGAATGGCTGTACCACGACCGACCAGGTAGTGGTAACGGTGAACTCACCTGCTGATTTTGCGATCACCGGTAACACTGCGATTTGCGAAGGCGGCGTAGCAACCTTGTCATTGGCCGGTACCGCTCCTGCGAATACCACATGGCAATGGAGCCCGCTCGCGGGTGTAGCAAGTCCTAATGCTACTGCTACCACCGTTGCTGCCGGCTCTACCCAGACTTACCGTCTGACGCAGACCAACCTGAACACGGGTTGCAGCAATTACAAGGAAGTAGTAGTGGTGGTTAATCCAAACACCATTGCCGCTACGGTTGACAATGTTGCCCTTTGCCAGGGCACATCGGCCGCATTGCCTTTGAATGTAACCTCGTCGGGTAACTACTCGTACGTTTGGGCTCCTTCTGTGGGTCTTTCGAATGCATTCGTTGCCAATCCTACCGTTACGACCGGTTCGCCAAGAACTTATACGGTTACGGTAACCGACAACACCAGCCAATGCCAGTTGGTGAAACAGGTGAATGTGGCTATCAACGCCCCTGAGGCATGTTTTGCACCGGTAACCCTTACCGGTAATGTATTCCACGATGCCAATGCATTGAAAGATGTGACCGTCAACAGCACAGCCACCGACCCGTCTATCCCGACTGGTTTGTATGTGACTTTGGTGGATAACACCGGCGCGGCTGTGAAAACAGTGCCTGTGAATGCAGATGGCACTTATGATTTCGGTGTAACTAATCCTGGTGATTACAGCATCGTATTGCACCAGACTTCGACCGGTTCTACCGTGCCAAGCCTTCCTGCGGGATGGGTGAACACAGGCGAGAACCTCGGTGCGGGCGTGGGTAGCGATGCAGCTGTAAACGGTATTCTCACCGGCGTAACCGTTGCGGGTACCAATGTGACCAATGCGAACTTTGGTGTGCAACAACCCCCTCTAACGACCGGCGGAACAGAGCCGACCCAGCCAAACCCGGGCGGCACGACGACCGTAGACCTGACCTCGCATTTCGGCCTGACCGATCCTGACGGAACCGTGACCAGCATTACGTTCACCGAATTCCCGGCGGATGTGACCACGATCACTATCAATGGCACGACCTACGTGGCTCCGGGTACGACGCCTGGCGCAGGACAGCAGGCATGGCCGGCTGGTAACCTTACGGTTCCTGCAACGGGTCTGTCTGTGTTGGTTGATCCTGTCGATGGCGGTGCGGAAGTGGAGATCCCATTCTTCGTGACCGACAATGGAGGTCTGGAAAGTAATGTGAGCGTCGTAACGGCTGATTTCACTATTCCAACCGTAAGTCTTTCCGGTAACGTATTCCACGATGCCAATGCATTGACAGATAACACCGTCAATACAACCGGCTCGGTGACTACGATCCCGACAGGTCTTTTTGTAACGCTGGTTGATAATGCAGGTAACCCTGTGGCAACCGTGCCTGTGAATGCAGATGGTTCTTACGACTTCGGTAATGTGGAACCCGGCACTTACAGCGTGGTATTGCATCAGACAGCGGCCGGCTCGACGGTACCTAGCCTGCCAAACGGTTGGAATAACACCGGTGAGCACCTGGGCGCCAATGCGGGTAGCGATGGTACTGTAAATGGTATTTTGCCAAACATTACCGTGACTACGACCGATGTGATCGACGCTAATTTTGGGGTACAGCAGCCGCCGGTAACGACCGACGAAAACCT
>NZ_FNAN01000039.1 GCF_900101885.1 Dyadobacter soli
TTTTTAGATGGCTGAAAGAATGGCGTCCAGAGCGCTGTGGAGATGTTTTTTATCGCTGTTCGTAGCGGCAATCACCCGGATACCCATGAAGTTGATGAAAAGGAAACTCGCCAGTATTTCTGCATCTTTCTCCGAAGCGATCTCGCCGGACGTCTGTCCCTTGCGGATCAGATCTGCCAGGATCGAACGAATCTGATGCTCATTGTCGGCAGCGATCCTGAACACCTGCGTATCCTGGTTGGCCATTTCCGTTATCGTGTTGACCATGAAGCAGCCACGGCGTTCAGGATCTTCCAAAGTGGCGTCAATCAGCGTCGCCAGCAGATACCGGATGATTTCCCGCACCGGCTTTTGCTCCAACACCGCCTGGCGCATCCATTCGTGCTGGGATTGCAAATACGTTTGCAGGGCGGAAACGAACAACTTATGCTTGTCGCCGTAGGTCGCGTACAGGCTCGGCGCGTTGATTTCCATACTTGTCGTCAGGTCGGAGATAGACGTACCGGCATAACCTTTCTTCCAAAAGACATTCATGGCTTTTTGCAAGCCGGCAGCTTCGTCGAATTTTTTTGGTCGGGCCATTGCTGTTTTGTATCGTTCATTACATTAACAACCATCAGCGGGATTGGTTCCCGGCAATCCATCGACGATATCTCGTTCGATTGATAGAAAACAACGAAATATCGACTGTAAAGAAAAACGGAAAAATTCGTAAAGATCTACATATCAGCTATATAGATCTTGGGCGCAGTTCTTTACTTTATGTCAGCACGTTGCTGCCATCCATACACTTGCATTCGCTGATCTTAACCCCTAACTAATATGCAAAATTCCCCGATCCCGTTAAATGCTCCGCCAGTTTTGGTGCTCCAAAGTGGTTTTACACAAAATGCCGATCTTGACCGGTCAAATGCGCCGGGCATATTCAGTATTTTTATTGAGATACTTACCGGAAGCACCGATCACTTTCAGGTATCTGTTTTTCCCCCGGGCAGGAAATCGTATGCCGAACAAGACCGAGGACAGATAGTGCAATCCCTTTATCTGAAAGAGGAAGCAATACTATTGGCAGGCTGTCAACACATCCACCCATTTTGTGCCCCTTCACAGGCATATACGTGCAGAATGCTGGTGGGGGCTGGTCTGGCAGGCACCTTGGTGAACCTGATCAGCCGGATCGAAGATGCAGAGCCGAATTGGCACGGCCAGCAAAAGCTTCTTGGCCTTGTGAAAGTCTTGCTCGTATACATTGGGCGAGCGTATGCCCTGCGTGAGCTTCCGGCTGAATCATGGGAGATGGGAGTCTTTACACGGTTTAACAAAATGGTTGCCGCTGATCAGTTCAACAGACGGCCTGTCACAGATTATGCATCCGCATTGTCGGTAGGGCTGGCCACTTTAAATACAGCCTTGCGGAAGGTGTCAGGTATGACTGCAAGACAGATCATCCAATACCACATCATATACGAAGCAAAAAAAGCGGCAATTACAAGCGATTTGCCCATGAAAACGGTAGCCAGCGACCTCCAATTCGGGGATGTGGCCCATTTCAGCAAGTTTTTTCGCATAGGGGCAGGAACTACGTATTCGGATTACAAAAGGGCATTTGTCATATAACCCATGCAAGTGAAAGCGCTATTGACATCTGTAAGCGATATGCCCGCCGTAGAGAAGATATCGGGGCCGGAATGGTCATCGCTAACCAGGTCTGATAACTATCATATCTTCTGGCTGAAACACGGTCAAGGACTGCTATCGATTGACCTGCAACGCCACATCGTTTCAACCGGTATGATTTTCTGCATTGCTCCCGGCCAGGTTTTCAAACTTGACCCAACCATATCCCTAGGTGGCTACCATGTAGCCTTCAACAGATCATTTTTGGGTAATGGCCGCGAACGAATTCTGCGCGCCCTGAATGAGCTTAGTCGCTCCACGGGGCCTATGGCAGCGTGTTTAGAAAGCTCGCAAGATGCTGAACTGCAAGAAACGTTCGATATGATGATTGCCGAATGTGCAAGTCGCGATGCATACACATGTGAGATTTTGCAAGGGATGCTGCTTGTGTTGGTATCTTATCTGCTGGGGTGTACTGCCGCCGCCGCCCCGCCTTGCGTTTCCAGGGAAAGCCGGATAGTATGTGCCTTTATGGAGCAAATAGAAAACAACTTTTGCTCACGAAAAAGGGTATCTGACTATGCATCCGAATTATTTGTCAGCCCGGGTTACCTGTCAGAAGTCGTCCGGCGCATCTCGGGCTACCCAGCCAGCCATCATATCCGGCAAAGAATACTCTTAGAGGCCCGCCGGCACGCAATCAGCACCAATTCATCAGCCCGACAGGTTGCCGACAAACTCGGTTTTGCAGATTCTTCCACTTTTAGCAAGTTTTTCAAAACCTTTTCCGGCGACAACTTCTCACGTTTTCGGGCAACCGGCGGGGAAATATGACGCTGTTGCCGGGCTGCCCAGGTAATAAATACAACTAATCTCAACTTCTATGACAACTTCTACTTTTTGCAAAGCAGCAACAATCATATTATGGGCCGCTTGTTTTGTGCCCTCTCAGACTAAGGCACAAATGGCTATGCCGCCCAAAATACCGATCTGGGATGCAAACCTGGTAACACTCAAAGCAAAAAAAATCGCGGACAACGTTTATGCTGTCATGCCATCCACAGCAGAAACGGAAACCTCACGCGGTATTCCGCAAGCGACCACGGCAGGTTTCATCGTCGGCGATAAGGGCGTTTTGTTGATTGAAACGATGCTAAGCAAACGTCTGTACGATCAGCTAATCCAATTGGTTCGGTCTGTCACATCCAAACCCATCGCTTTTGCCGTCAACACGAGCGATCATGGCGATCATTGTTTCGGGAATTACCTGTTACCTGAGCAGGCCATTGTCATACAAAACGAATTTTGCCATACCAACCTGACTCAAAACTATGAGTCGATCAAGCAGTTTATGATCAAACTGTTTGGCGCAGGACGGGGTATCGAGGAAAGTGTTCATCGCCCGGCAAATGTGACCGTGCCCACCAATCAGCGCATGAAAGTGGATATGGGTAACAATACCGTTGTCGAGCTCATTAATGTAGGTACGGCCCAATCTCCGGCAGACTTGTTTGTGAAAGTTACGCAAACTCAGGGCACTGTTTGGTGGGTAGGCAACCCATTTATAGCTGAAAGCCCTGCGATCCCCTGGCTATTTGACGGCTACTTTCTTGATCCGGTGACAAACCTGAAACGCATTTACGATATGGTGGGTGACAATGACGTCGTAGTGCCTGGTCACGGCAGGGTTACCAACAAAGCGGGTATCAAATTCACGATAGACTATGTTTCGGGTCTACGTGATAATGTCCGCAAGGCTGTGAATGCTGGCTACTCCCTGGCCCAAACCCAAAAAGAAGTTGTTATGCCGGAATTCAACAGGGGATACGAGCTCTTCGAGTGGCTACACTTCAACTTTAACATCCCCAATGCGTATAAGGATATCAGTCGCCAAAATTCGGGCAAGTAATTAGCTCAGATGCAGTTCCCATGCAAAAGTGCGGCAACAATTATATACCTATTAGATGGCTGCGTATGACAAACCTTCAAGTATCTCCCGTTTTTGACGCTTTACGCGGACCATTATCTAGGTACTCTTCGACCAACATGCTGTCAAGGAATCTAACACGGGTGATAGAACCAATCATTGGGATTCAGGAATTCAAATTAGATGGTGATATGTCCAACCCGATTTCGTTTCACCAGGCCCTGTTCGTATGCTATCTTTTTGAAGATTCTGCGCCGTTTTCGATGCAGATTTCCAACGGATTTCAAAGACCAATAACACCAGGAGGCCTTGTTACTTGCTCGGCAAGCGAGCCGATAGAAATGAGGGGGCATGTAAGCACGCTGGGCGGTATAGTTCATGGACTGTTGTTAGTATCTAGTCAGAATTTAATCTGTAATCCGCCTGGTGAGTCGATCGTACACCAGTCAGTAGAGCAGTTACCGTTGATCGATTTAAAAGGCGCTAAAATGAGAGTTCTGATCGGCGCCACAAATCACGGGGCTAGTATGGCAATGCCAAATGGCCGGTTGACATTGATAGATGTGTCCATTGACAAATCCAGTACTTGTCATTTCCAATTGGCGGCCGGTTGTAACGCGGTTTTATATGTGATAGTTGGAAGAATTGATTTGTCGTTATTTTACGCTTCTTGGCGACTGGTTGCCGGTAACGCGATGAGCGTTGGCAGTTCCTGCCAGCCAGAAGTGGTCGTAATAACCGCACAAGAAGACAGTCGGGCTATTCTCGTTATTTACCAACCATTGCATGGTAGTCATTCAATTCCTTCAAATTCAGCGGATAAATCGCGGGCGCAGCCTCCAATGCAATGTGATCGCGACGACGAAGGTTCGTCTAAGGCTTTTGAGACGCGGGTGTTCGTGCTTCCGATCTAGCCGGAAGGAATTGATGAAGTTTGAGGAACCCAATTTTCAAAAATCTTTACCGACAGCTTGGATTTAAAGTTGTCATTCTGTTTCGTCGAACTTGCAATTTGGCCGGAAGGTCGGAATAAGTACAGTTGTTGTGGGTAACAGGGCTGCTGTGCAGCCTGGGTTATTGACAAAAGAAGATATCCGTCGGGTATCTTCTTTTACGTTGTTGACCTGCGGTACTGCCTGCTAAGGGTTATCAGATTGGTCGATCATTCAGCTTGGCAATTAATGCAAATTAACATAACCGGTAGTTATACGTGCTATCTGCCCCCTAGGCAGGAGACCAGTTCAGCTAACACGATGCTCCGCAACGATAGCGCTGAAAACCAGCAAGGTAACAGGTAGTTAAGTATTTTATGTGGATATTTAGAGTGTCTCGCTTTATGGAGTGTTTCAGGTTTATTCTTGCAAAAAAATGCTGCTACACTTTCTGACGCTTTTCTTGTAAACCTTTGTTCTGCTATGGTTAAAATCCTGACACCAATTGTCGCTTTACTATTCCTAGCTTTCAGTTCCTACGCTGATTACCTCGGACCATTTACCCCCAAGGACACTGCGCCAATTCTGGCAAAACTCAAAAGCAGTCGTGCTGATACAAGCAGGGTGATATTATATGTTCAGTTAAGCGACCAATACTATTACCGGGAAGGCCGGAATGCCAAGGAATTAGATAGCGCCCGCCTTTACAGTAAGGCCGCCGAAAAACTTGCTGCAACCCTGCACTTCAATAAGGGCCTGGCGCTGGCCTACTTCCAGCAGGCGGCAATTTTAAAGTTGTTCGATCTTCCGGAAAACGCAAAACAGGCTAATCAGAAGGCAATCAGCATATTTATCAAGCAAAAGAATTATGCAATGCTGGGAGAAAGCTATTACCGGCAAGGCGGGTTCTATTCCCTTTCCGATTCTGAGATCGAAGGCCGGATTAATTACTTTAAAAAATCACTGGATGCATTCCGGTCCGGAAGGTTCACTTTGAAAGCGGGTGATGTCCTGATGGCAATTGGAGAGCTTTACATGATACATGGCGATGACCAGTCCGCCTTAACCTATCTAAAACAGTCACTACATACCTACCAATCTATTGGATATCGAAAGTTAATGGCCGTTTACGATCTCTTAGGGATAGTTTATAAGATATTAGGAATGCCTGATGAGGGTATCAAATATGGAATAATGTGCTTGCGCACGGCCCGTTCCCTAAACGACACCTCCCTTCCGATTGCAACATACTACAATCGGGTAGGACTCTTACAGTTTTCATTGGGTGAATATAAAAATGCCAGCAAAAACTTTGTAGAAGGCTTAGAGATCGCAAAAAAATTTAAGGACACAACAACAGTTCACATCATTGCCGCTAACCAAGCCAGTTCACTTGTAAGGTTGCAAAAGTATCAAGATGCTTTGCGTTTTTTAGATAGTATTAGCATAGGTTTTCCATTGAAAGAATTACGTCAAAGATATTGGATTAACCGGGCTTATGTACAACTTTATTGCGAGATAAAACAATATAATAAAGCAACCAAATATGCAAATGAACTTCTTAAAATTGTTGAGAATTCAGTTGAGCAAAGCGCAGTAAAGGAAAGGATATACCTGACCCTGATCCAATATTATTTGGCCAAAGCCGATTATGAATCAGCTAAAAAATTAGTTAAAATTCATAAGATACTCGCTATCAACTCAAACTCGAAAGAACTCACGTACATGAACGATTTCTGGCAATCTACCCTGGATTCAGCAAATCACAATTATCTTTCTGCACTCGCACATTATCAAAAATATAGTGCGCTTAAGGACTCTGTATTTAATGAGAATAAAACCAAGCTGATCAGTAAACTGGAAGTAGTATACGAGACGGAAATAAAAGAGGAAAAGATTTCGCAGCTTAAAAAAGAGTCGGCGCTCCAACAAAAGATGCTACATCAGGCGTCGCTCATCAATATTATCATGTTCGTCGGTATTGCTTTGCTGCTTGTCATTACTGGGCTTTTGATTTACGGCTACAAGCTGGTAAAGAAAAATAATAAAGACATTTCCCTCCGGCAGGAAGAGATTAATAAAAAGAATGCCTTACTTGAACGACTGTTGACTGAAAAGGAATGGTTGATGAAGGAGATACACCATCGGGTAAAAAACAACCTGCACATGATTGTAGGGCTACTTGAAAGCCAATCCGAGTTTTTGAAAGGCGACGAGGCGAAAATGGCGCTATCAGAAAGCGAGCATCGCATCCATTCTATGTCTTTGATCCATCAGAAGTTGTACCAGTCGGACAATCTCTCTTCAATTGACATCTCCCCATACATCCATGAATTGGTGGAGTATCTCAGGGACAGTTTTCAGACCAACTCACAGGTCACATTCAACTTAGATATCCAACAGTTGGAGATGAATATTAGTCATTCTATACCTTTGGGCCTAATATTGAATGAGGCGATCATTAATTCTTTGAAATATGCCTTTCCAGATGGGCGGCCTGGAAACATTGATGTGGTATTTAAACAAAAAAGTACCCAAAATTTTTTACTGATTATTTCGGATAATGGTATTGGCATGGCTCAGGACTTTGAACAACATAACATTAGTTCATTTGGTCTAACACTCATTAAGGGACTAAGTGAAGAGCTAGGTGGCAATTTAGTCATTGAGAATAAAGGAGGAACTACAATTCAAGTCGATTTCAAATACATTACCGAAGAAAAGGATACAGCTCAGCATGCTTCTTTAAGCTCGACATTATATTAGAAAGAGGGCTCGAGGATGAGCGAGAAGCCTAAGCGTTGAGTTACCAGGTTTAAAGCGTGTTATCTGAATTGTACAACGAGCCATAGGCCGAACCAACCGAGCAGGAATTTGAGGACTGGCTCGACCTGCTTAGCCCTCTAATGTTGGAGAACCGTTTCTTGGTTGGCAGTAAAGAGGCTAGACATATGTGCTACACCTGAAGTCATGCTGATAGTGAACGTATTTCGAATATCTACTGTCGCTTGAAACTTATAGTTAAACGACTGAGAATTTTTAAGTTTTTTAGGTAAAACGCCTCATGATAGAAGCCGATGTTGCTTAACATAACTGCAAGTTATGCATACGATGCCGCTGCTCGCCAGGTATTCAGTTGGAAATAATATTATTCCTGCTTCAAGTCCAACTTTGTTCCAATCGATAGCCGTTTGGCCTTTGAGAACTGTGACTGATTTACTGATAAGTGATATCCGACAGTTCAAAGAGGTTTATGCATCGAAAACGCTACTTTCAGCCGTCAGAAGACCTGGGAGGAGCTCAAACGGTTATAGGTTTAGGTTTGAAAGATTGTTCAATGACTAGTAAGCTGTCAGTTTCGAATTCATGCTGAGACAATTAGATGTAACCAATTGATTCAAAATTGTTTAACTTACGCTTATTTACCGCTAATTCATTCCAATCTCCTAAACCATGCAAGCAAATTCTACCATTCTTATTGAGCGCCGGATTTTCAGATCCTTCCCCCACAGTTGGCGCGGGCTTATTTTCCTTTTGATATGCTGCTTCCTCCAAACTCGGGTAAATGCCCAGCCAACGAAGGAATGGGATAAGACCTTCGGAGGAAGTGATTACGAGCAGATGGGCGACATTCGCCAGACCAGCGACGGGGGCTATATTTTCGGAGGCATCACAAGATCTCCTCTAAGTGGAGATATGGCTACCGGAGTAGTTGGGTCGCAGAACATTCGGATCGTGAAACTTACCTCCGATGGTACCAAGCAATGGGAGAAAATGCTTGGGAGCGGTCTTGAAGATTTCGGAGGCGTAGTAGAAGAACCCGATGGAAGTTACATAGTGGGCGGCAATTCCGCGGCCAATGCAGGAGGGGACAAAACGGCAAATTCGAAGGGAGGACAGGACTTATGGATCGTGAAACTTTCTGCCGACGGGGTCAAACTTTGGGACCGAACCATTGGTGGCCCTGCGGATGATGTACTCGAAAGTTTCGAAATGACCAGTGATGGCGGCATGATCCTGGCGAGCACCACGCAGTCGGGTGTTGGCGCGGACAAGACCACTCCCACATACGGATCTATGGATATCTGGGTTGTAAAGCTCGATGCAAATGGCCTTGTTCAATGGGATATTACACTTGGAGGGTCTGATTATGAGACGGCGGTCAGCGTGCAGAAGGCTTTGAATGGTGGGTATGTAGTAGCCGGCTGGACGTGGTCGGGTGTGAGCGGAAATAAAACGAGCAGCTCACGGGGGGAGGAGGATTACTGGGCCATTAAGTTGACCGCCGGTGGCAGCATTCAATGGGATAGGACTGTCGGGGGCGCGTTGAGCGAATATTTATATAGCATGTGTCAGACCTCGGACGGCGGATTCTTGCTGGGAGGTAGCTCTATGTCTCTGCCAGGAGGAGACAGGACCGGTCCGGCTTTGGGCAACGGCGAGTTCTGGATTGTCAAGATGTCTTCCGGCGGCACAATTCAGTGGGAAAAAACCTTTGGTGGTACGGGTGCTGATGGGTGTGCTTCGGTATTTCAAATGCCCGACGGTGGTTATATTTTGGGAGGATATTCCTGGTCGGACATCGGACCGCGGAAAACTCAGAGCTCGAAAGGCGGGAATGATTTCTGGATTATTCGGTTGCGGGCAGATGGAACCCGGTTATGGGACCGCATTTTTGGGGGGACTCTGGCGGATTTGATGGTGTGCCTTCGGCCAACTTCAGACGACGGCTTTATCGCAGGGGGGCGATCTTTATCCCCGGCCGGACAAGACAAATCTCAAAACGCTTTTGGTGACGACGACTTCTGGGTGGTTAAGCTCTCGTCGGAGGGGCCTCTACCGGTCACACTCTCACATTTTGATGTTCGTAAGGAAGAAAAAACCGCGCAGCTCAATTGGGCGACCACGTCCGAACTCAGAAGCGACCGATTCGAGATCGAACATAGCCTGGACGGCAAGCACTGGAAAATGGTCGGCACCGTCCGGGCGTCCGTAGCAAGCTCCGATGTTGTGCATTATGGTTTCAAGCATCAGGACCCGGTAATGGGCACGAATAATCTGTACAGGTTAAAAATGGTTGATAACGACGAAACCTACGCTTACAGCCAGATACAAAATGTATCATTCGATGAAGTTTCGGCCAACTTTGTGTACCCTAATCCTGTGGTTGGTCGCTTAAAGGTTGATCATGCCATCCTGATACGTGCCCAAAGTGCCAGGCTCCTGTCCGCATCGAGCCAACTGATTTTGGAAATCCCCAAATTGAAAGCCGATGGAATCGACACAGGGCATTTGACCGACGGTATTTACATCCTTGAAATCACCGCACAAGATGGTAGTGTTTCTAATCATAAGGTAATTATCAAGAATTGAGTAACCAAGTGCCACTTTTCAAGAAGATCTTCGCAGTAGCTGATTTTCATCAAATGTTCCATTGTCAGATGTTCGCTTAAAAGTTTTTGGACTTGGTCAATGCTTCGAATTACTGCTCAACCTTCCGGAAAATGATCGCATCAACCAGCACCTGCCCTACGGAGCCTTCGCTCAGGATATCGACATAGCCGTCCATTCCTTCCCAAAAATCGAATTTTCCGATGGAAAGCGATTCGGCAGGTTTCACCCACACTTCCTTGGTCCCGCTTTTGGAATGAACCCGCACCTTGAAACGCGGCGCGGCATTCAGCCGGTGATCGACCGGATATTTTTGATCGCCTGCTGTTGCCCTGCGCTGCGGGTCGAAGGGCGTTTGTTCGGCAAAGACGAGTTCGTAAGTGCCAGCCGCAAGATCGGGGCGGAACCGGGCAAACTCCCCCGCGGCACCACGGCCGCCATTGGTGAGGTACAAATCACGGAAGCCTTTTTCTTTCCATCTTTTAAATTCCGGCGCTACCCAAAAATACGGGGTGCTGTAAAACCGGTTTTCGCGCACGTCCGCATTATCGACGATCTCCCGTTTCAGATTCCCGGTTTCATTGTGCGCGGGCGGGTAAGTAGGAATGGTCAGGGACACATGGAAATGCTCAGCCGCAAGGTTACCACCCGGCGCCTCCACCTTCACGCGCGCGGTGTAAACGCCCGCAGGAAGTCCGGTAGCATCGACGGAAACCCGGATTTGCTGCGCATTCCCCTGCCCTTCCGCTTGCAAGCTCAGCCAGCCCTTTCCCCGACCGTATTCGACAACCGGTGCATTGATTTTACTTAAAACACCATTGCCACGGTTAATTAGCGCGACTAGCTTTGCATTGGGCCGTGCCCTAGTCGGCCGGGCAAGAAAGTGGACGGTATTCGGAATGGGATTTCGTCCGTGCGCATACACGTCCATCACGTGCGCGGGCCGGATGCGGAACGATGGTTCCTCGTCGCAAGCCAATGCAAGCGCGGGACTAGCCTGGCGCTTTGGTGCTGCTTCATCGATGGTGATGTGCTGCGTAAAACTACTCCGTGTAACGCCGTCATCCACCAGCAGGGTTACAGGATAAATGCCGGGTTTGGTAAAAATGTGTTTCGGGTTCTTCTCGATGGCGATGCTGCCGTCGCCAAATGTCCAGTAGTAATGCAGCCCGTGGCCTGAGCTTTGGTACCCGTTCCGCGATTGCCCGCCCTGGAATGCCAGCGGCTGGCCCGTTTTACCTGGCCGGAACGGCGCGATGACCGCCTTCGTTTCAGCGGCCCGTTCCCGGTTATCTTCGAATGTCTGCCAGAAAATGATCCACGGATCGAGCAGGACGTCCGCACTATCTTCTTTTGTTTTTACCCGAAATACAAAATGGGAATGGTTATGATCGCCGACATGCACGCCCGACCCGTCGGAGTAATGCCCGCCTGCTTGAATGGGCGTATGTTCCGGCATGCGCAGGTTTAGCATATGGTGATTCTGAATGCTCCACCGGTCGCCGTTTTCCCAGGTGTGAATGCCCCGCCAGCGGTTGTTGTTATCGCCTTTTTCCAGGCTGAATAGGAAATAGTGGTCGTCGATCGGGAAGGGTGCAAAATGCGGGGTGCCGGCCGGCGTGTTGAGATCCAGGCCGCCGTGTAGTTCAAAACCGTTGTAAGCACCCATCCAGCAGTCGTCCGCATTGTAGCTGTTCGAAATGCGGAGGCGGTTTTCGGTCATGGGAAACATCGGGTAAAGCGCCGACGGTACGATCCGCCGACTCATGTCCGCCACCGCAAACCGCGCGTGCTTTTTGGGTACCGATTCGCTGCTTTTTCCGCCATGCTCGTCTTTGATAATTTGTCCGATGGTGTTCACGCCATCGAACCAAATCCGCATGCCATTGATGACATAAGGCTCGTAGAAGCTCTCCTGCGCCCCAACATACCGTTCCATTTTCATCGGATGGCCGTCTATGAGAACCTGGCAGGTGAAATGGTAGAGCGTAGCGCCGCCCGGCTGATTTTCCCTGAGTTTCCCCAGGTTGGTGATGATGATATCGGATGAAATTTCCTGCAACACCATCGTCCGCACCTGACCGTTCATGAGCGTGAACTTCAACGTATCGTCCCTGTTCATTTCAATGGGCGTCAGCGTCGTTTTTGCCTTGCGGCGAATGGTTTCCGCCATTGCCGGCATGGCCGTTATCAGCAGGAACACGGCAACAGGCCAAGAAATCCGGATTGCCCGGACAAATGGATTTTGACTGACCTTCAAGATAGTTTGCTTTTTGATGTATTATGCCACGTTTTCGACCATTTCAAGCTTGGCCCTCACCAGTTCGGTAATCTTGCAGGTGGCCTTTGGAAACACCTTACGGAGGTCGATATCCTGGTTGTAGGTGAGTTCGGTTTTCAGGGATGCCATGAAAATGTTTTTGATTTCGGTAGCCAGGTTCACCTTGCAGATCCCGTTTGAAATGGCGCGCTGCACCTGGTCGTGCGGGACGCCCGAGCTGCCGTGCAACACGAGCGTAGCCGTTGTTTTTTCCGCAATCCGGCGGAGTAGGTCAATGTCCAGTCTGGGCTCCTGCTTATAGAATCCGTGCGCCGTGCCGATGGCCACCGCCAATGCATCCACGCCCGTCTCTGCCACAAATGCAGCCGCTTCGTCGGGTTGGGTGAAGCCGGTACTCTCGTGTGACTGCCCCAGTTTGGCCACATAACCAAGCTCGGCTTCCACGTGTACATCGTACCGTTGGGCGCGTTCGACCACTTCGCGGGTCAAACGCACATTGTCTTCAAACGGCAACTCGCTCCCATCGATCATCACCGAATCGAAACCGGCATCGAGGCAACGCTGCACGAGCGCTAATGATCCGCCATGGTCGAGGTGGATCCAGCCTTCCACGCCGAACTCTTCCAGCCCGTTGCGTCCGAGGTTAACGGCCGTTTTCAGGCCCATGTAATCGATCGAGCTTTGCGTCAGTTGCAGGATCACCGGCTGTTTCGTGTCCGCAGCCGCCTGCAACACGCCGTGCAGGGTTTCCAGGTCGTAGTAATTGGTAGCGAGCAGGCCTTTTTTGAGCTGCGTCAAATGCCTTAGTTTCTCTTTCAGTTTCATGGAAGGCTTAATTCAATTCCCCAGAGTTCTTGTATATGTTCGCTTAGCTGGTGGAGGTCACCGAATGCACCGGTTCCCCCTGCGGCAGTGGTGTTGAGCGCGCCCATGAGGTTACCCTCGCGCAGGCAGTCTTCCAGGTCTGCGCCGGCCATGTATTGCCGGATAAACCCTGCATTAAAAGAATCGCCCGCGCCGATCGCGTCCACAAACTGTTTCCATTTGAAAGCCGGGACCATCACCTGCTGGCCTTCGCGCACGCCCAAGCTGCCTTTCCCGCCCATTTTCAGGGCGAGCGTGTTCAGGTAAGGGCGTATTTCCTCAATCGCATCATGCACCGAATCGGCGCCCGTCAATGCTCGCAATTCCGATTCGTTGGGCATAAAAACATCCACATAAGGCAGGCAGCGGGCATAGTCGAACGCCCATCGCTCGGCCGGGTCCCATTGCAGGTCGAGCGAGGTAGTCATGCCGGAGGCTTTGGCGCTGATCAGCAGCTGCTCGATGTCTTTGAGAATGCCTTGTTGGAGGAAAACGCTCGATAAATGCAGATGCTGGTATTCCGATGGCCCGGCAAATGGGATATCGTGCATGGTCAATGCATGCATAGCGCCGGGGAACGTCACATTGGCGCGGTCCTGGCCGTAATTCATCACAAAAGTGCACCCCGTTTTCTGGCCCTCGATTTTCCTGACATGCTCGCAGCGGACCGATTTCTTTTGCAGCTCGCGCAGCATGAAATCACCGAAATCGTCGTCGCCTACCACGCCGCAAAACGTGGTATCGACGCCCAGCGCGGCGCTGTTGGCAGCCATAATGGCCGAAGAGCTCCCGAGGCACAAGTTCATTTCGTCCGCGAGCGTCTCTTTGCCCAGCTGCGGGAATGTGTGGATCTTGTTTAATATAAGGTCGACGTTGAGTTCTCCTACGACCAGTAGTTTTCCGTTTGACATGGTCATTGCTGATAAATGTTCACCCCCTGCACCACCCTGCTGATCGACCCCGAAGCGGAAGGATTGTCCGGGTTGGTACCCGCATGCAGGGCGCTGTAATAGCCGAGCAACTGCCCGACGAGGGTTGCGGCGACCGTCTGATATGCATTTTCGGGGTCAATGTCCGGCGCGATGTGGCTGCTGTGAGGCAATGCCAGTTCCTCCACGCCGCCTATTTGCAGCGATTCGATAGCCCGCGCATCCCGTGCAATTTCCCATGCAAGGTCGCGCTCGTAGCGCATCACGTGCGGGTTTCTTGAAAACAGGTACACGATCAGGGTATTTTCATTTACAAAAACCCGCGGCCCGTGCCTGAAACCGAGGAAGGAATCCGACATACATACCTGCTTTCCGTCCGTGAGTTCCAGTAATTTCAAATGGCATTCCCGGGCAATGCCCAGCATTTCGCCCGACCCCAGGAACACGACCCGCTCAAAATCTTTCATTACCAGGTTTTCGAGAAGAAATTGGCTTTCTAAAATCAGTTTTCCCTGTTCGACGACGCGCTGCACTTTGGGAAACTCGCGTTCCAGGGATTCTATGTTCGCGACCAGCAGCACGCTGAGTAGCATGCAGGTAAAACTGCTCGTCATGGCCAGGCTTTTATCGTTGGATGCCTCAGGCAATACAATGCAAAAGCATTTTTCCGGGTTGCTCCCGGCCGTTACAGCCAGCGATCCTTGCCCGTTGCACGTGACGATCAGATGGTAAACCTCGTCGCAAGAAGCATCAGCCAGCCTCACCGTTTCCATGCTTTCGGGACTATCCCCCGACCGTGCAAATGAAATGAGCAGCGTGGGTACCGGCCGGATAAAGACCGCGCCGGGTTGGGTGACAATCTCCGTGGTCGCCACTGCTTGCACGGGCCGACGCCAGATTTGCTGCAAGGTTTCCTGCGCGGCAATGCCGATAAAACCCGAGGTGCCTGCGCCGGTGAGAATCACCCGCAGGTCTTCCTTTTGCAAAACCGGCTTCAAAAAGTCCGTGATCGCGGCACTTTGCCCGCTGATCAGATGATAAACTTCCTCCCACAGCGCCGGCTGCGACCATATTTCTCTTCGCGTGTGTATGTTTCCGCTGGTTTCGGGCTCATCCGTCCCATTTTTGATTTGTATCATTCCCGCAAATTGAGAGGGTGGTAATTAAAAATATTGAAAGTAAGATCAATGGCGATTCAAATTAAACATCATAAAACGAAAGTTAAAAATATTACTAAACCTTTCTTTTAATTTATTTAATCTTACCCCTATCTTGCGAGAAATATTTTAGTGTATTTTAATGCGACTACCGCATCCTACCCCGCATTTATGACCCCGACAGAACAGAAGGCCGCGCCCGAGGGACTTACTATCGAAGATTTGTGTAAAATCCGAAAGGTGGGCACGCCGCTCTTGTCGCCCGACGACCGCCACCTCGCCTACCACGTGGCCGTAGCCGACTGCGATGCCGACGAACGGTACGGGCTGATTATGCTGACATTAACGCAACCTTCCAACCCAACGGACCTGACCGGGAGCACCTCGCCCATAACCAGTACCGAAAGCGCCGCTCATCGGACCATTGCCCGCGGCACCGCACACGCCTGGTCGCCCGACGGACGGGAGCTGCTTTACGAAACCGAAGACGGCGAACTACATATATATACAGTAAGCACGGCCACCAGCCGGTTCTTAACGAAGCGGCTGGAATCCACTTATTTTATCAACCATCTGGCACTTAATAATTGCATCTGGTCGCCGGACGGCCGTTTCATTGCATTCGTAAGCGCCGACGCCGCGGAAGCACCGGCCCCGGCTGTGCGTGTGATCGACGACCTGCTTTACAAATCCAAAGGCGGGCGTGGCAGGCACACCTATGCCGATCGCGCGCAGACGCACATTTACCTTATCCCGGCAGCAGGCGGCACCCCGGAACCGCTCACATCCGGGCCATTCAACGAACATTCCATCACCTGGTCGCCCGACGGAAGGCACATTGCATTCGTCAGTAACCGATCCGACCGGCCCGACGATATGCAGCAAAGCGAGATTTGGAAAATCGACATTCAATCCAAAATAATCACTCAATTTTCTGATCATCAAGGACTCGCCTACCAGCCGGCCTGGTCGGCGGATGGCACGCATATAGCATTCCTGACAACGGCGGGGCAGATCGGCACCAACGACAGCCCGGCCGAAGACACACACATTGCATTGATCCCCTCGCATGGCGGGCCTATTCGCTACCTGACCCATTCGTTGGACCGCAGGATCGAACACATCCGCTGGCATCCGTCGGGAAAGTCCATTTACTTCACCGCAGGCGACCGGGGCGACACGTCGGTGTACCGGGTAAGCATTGAAAATAACCGCATTGAAATAGTATTGACGGGCAATGGTTGCATTTCAGAGTTTTGCCTGACTGCGCAGGGCGAGGATATGGTGTTTGTAAAATCCGGCACAGCCTTCCCGCCGGAGCTTTTTCAAACCAAACACCAGGGCGCGACAATCACACCGATCACGCAGGAAAATGCGGCATGGCTGGCGACGAAAACGCTGCAAGCGGCTGATACATTCTGGTATGTGAGCTTCGACGGCACGCAGGTGCAAGGCTGGCTGATGAAGCCGGTGGCATTCAATCCGTCCCAAAAGCACCCGCTGATCCTCGTCATCCACGGCGGGCCGCACAACATGTTCGGACATGATTTCGACGAGCGTTTCCATTTGCTTTCGCAGGCAGGCTACGCGGTCGTGTACATCAATCCCCGGGGCAGCCACGGTTACGGGCAAGCCTTTTCAAACGGCACGCTCATGGATTGGGGCGGCGGCGATTACCAGGATTTAATGGCTGGCGTAGATTACATTTTAAGCCTAAACCCATGGCTGGATGCCGAAAGGCTTGGCGTTACCGGGCAAAGTTACGGCGGCTTTATGACCAACTGGATCATTACCCAAACGACGCGTTTCAAGGCGGCCGTTACGGACGGCGGCCTAAGCAACCTTGTCAGTTTTGCGGGCACTTCATTATACCATTCATTGATGGAATCCGAATTCGGCGGGCGGGCTTTCGATCGGTTTGATCTGTTATGGAAATGGTCGCCGCTGCGAAATGTGGCCCGCGCCACCACGCCCACGCTGCTGCTGCACGGCGAAACGGACAATGAAGTACCGTTTTCGCAGGCGGAAGAAATGTACATCGCGCTTAAAAAGAAGGGCGTCGATACCATGCTCGTCCAATACACGGGTGAAGGCCACGGCTGGCGGCCGGAACTGAGCCCACGCAACAAAGCCGATCTCTGCCGCCGCATGATCGCATGGTTTAGCGCTTACATTCATTTATAAAGACGAATAAAAACCTAATGGGCAGTCGTACAAACAGTTGGTTGATTTTTGTAATTATTCATGTCCTGTTCATCGGTATATGGGGTGCGGTGATTGAAATACCTGAAAAAGCCGGCTTCCCCGCCACGCTGGGCTATGTGGTGTGGGCGCTTACGATGGTTCCCGCCGCGCTGTGTGCATTAAAAATGAAAGGCTGGAAACTCGATTTCAACCGGAAAGCGATGCTTTGGGGCGGCTTGGCGGGACTTTTGGGCGCTGGTGGACAGCTGGTACTTTTCTTCGTGCTTCGCATTGCACCGGCCTACCTCGTTTTTCCGCTGCTTTCGCTTACGCCCGTCGTCACCATTCTTATGGCCGTACTCCTGCTGCACGAAAAAACGGGTAAAATGGGCTGGATTGGCGTAGGACTGGCATTGGTTTCGATTTTTATCCTCTCCTACCAACCCGCCGGGGCGACGCAGGTGAGCGGGTACACGTGGATGCTGCTGACGGCCATTCCGCTGCTCGCCTGGGGCGCGCAGGGCTACGTGATGCGGTTTGCCAATGAGATCATGTCGGCCGAGAGCCTGTATTTTTACATGATGTCGACCTCTGTCATGCTCATTCCGCTGGCATTGGTCATGACCGACTTCGGCCAGCCGATCCACTGGGGTTTCAAAGGGCCATATTTGTCGGCGATCATCCAGTCGCTCAATGCATTCGGGGCATTATGCCTGGTATATGCATTCCGTTACGGGAAAGCGATCATTATTGCCCCCATTACGACAGCCCTTTCACCCGTTCTCACGGTGGCCTTATCCCTGGCATTGTATCAAACCATTCCACATCCGGTTATCATCGCCGGCATTGCGCTCGCCATTGTTTCCGCATTGCTGATGGGTTTTGAAGAAGTGCATGATTTAAAATAAACCAATAAAAGAAATGATTCGAAAATAATTTACTTTCAAATTATATCTTTTACAGATTTTCTTTACATTAGCATTCAAAAACCAACATCACCTAAACCCTATAACATTGATACGTACGCTACATCTCTGGCTGCTCTGCCTGTGTGCCGCCAATGCCCTTGCACAACCGTCGGGCGTCACCGATAAGAACATCGCCATCATCGAATATCCCGACTTCCCCGAGGCACATTCCACCTGGGGTTCGATTGGATATAATGCGGCTTCCAACACGGTGCATATCGGCGTTACCAACCATGCCAACAACATTGCCCTGTACAGCTTCGATCCTGCGCAGCATGCGACGAAACTGAATGGATTTATCCGCGATATGGCCAATTTGCGGCCTTATCAATGGCAGGGCAAGATCCATTCCAAAATCGTGGCCGCGCCGGACGGCAGCATTTTTTTCTCGACAGACGGCGGCGAATCGCGCGAGGAATACCTCATGGAGCACCCGCAGGGCTATGCAGGAGGCTTTTTTATGCAATGGAATGCAAAAACCGGCCTGAAAAACCTGGGGATCGGCATGCAGTACGAGAGCATCAAGGACGTAGATATTGATCCCAAAACTGGAATGCTATATGGCATTACCTACCCTCAGGCGCATTTCCTCGTATATGATCCGGCCAAAAACCACCTGCGCGACCTCGGCCGGCTGGCCAGCTCCCACGTGCCGCGAGTGCTCTTCACCGATTGGTGGGGCAACTGCTATTATGTTGACTGGCGGCAGCGGCTCGTGAAGTACGAAAAAGACCGCGACAGCCTCGTATTCGCCCTCGAAGCCCTGCCCGCATTCCCCGGAACGCCCGGCTCCAAAATCATCACCGGCGTGACTGCCTATGCCAAAGACGAGGCCAAAGGCATCATTTACCTGATCACCTACGGCGCAAAACTCATCGCGTTCCATCCTGAAAAAGAAGGCATTGGCCAAGTAACGGACCTGGGCGGCGTGATCGACACGGGCAATGCACCGGCCTGGGGGCCTTATGTGCCCAACCTGAACGTCGGCCGGAATGGCAAGCTGTATTACATCATCGGCGGACACGGCAACTATGTCATGAAAGACAAAACCGTGCTGGTGGAATTTGACCCTGCTACCGGCAAAAAAGCCATTTTGAAAAACTTCCCGATCACCGCCATTACCGAGGCAACCGGCTCGGATATCCGCGACAAGGACGGGAACCTCTACTTCGCCGCCCGGCGCAACCCCTCGGGCAAAGGCGACGACACCCGCCCATATCTGATCCAGTTTAACCCTGAAAAAGAAATCCGGAAATGAGAAATCTGACCAAAAATATACTGTTACCGGCTTTGTTGCTGGCCTGCACGAACCCGCTGCTGGCGCAATACACCTTTTTTACCCCCGACGGAGCATTCGCTATCGAAGTTTCGCTGCCGAACAGCGCCGAGAAACGGCTACCCATGTACCGCAATGCGATCACCTCGCTGTCCGTGCAGGGCGACCGCATTCTGGGTGGCACGACGGCTAAGGAAGGATTCTCACCCTATCTGTTCATCGCCTCCATTTCCGGGAAAAATTTATTGACTATCAAAGACTTGCAAGAAGTCATTCCAGGACAAAAAAGCATTACTACCGGCTTTTGCAAAGGAACCGGCAACCAACTATTTGCGGGTACGATGCCGCAATCAGGCACAAATGGTCAGGCAGGCCACCTGTTGCAGATCGGCATTGGACCGGGTAATGTGATAGAGGTTAAGGATTTGGGCGCTCCTGTTGCGGGTGAGGGCATTTTTGCATTGCTCGCCAACCGTGACAGCTCGGAGCTTTACGGGATCAGCTACCCGAGCGGGCGCTTTTTTACCTACACCATTACCACCAAAAAGGTGCAGGTATTTGAAGATGTAATGCCGAATGCAAAAGACCTGAAAAACTTCCACGACTTCGCTTCGCAGCCGGAGGGATATTTGTGCAAAGCGCTTATCCAGGATAATAAAGGGCTCGTGTATGGCAGCGCGGCGGGGAACCGCATTTTTGCATTTGATCCTGCGAAAAAGCACTTTACATTCCTGCAAACGCCGCTTCCGGCGGTGTGGGGACGGGAGGTACTGGGGCAGGTGGAATCCTGGGCCAAATCGCCGGATGGAAAATTGTACGGCGGCAATGCGGGCGACGGGCAACTGTTTGTACTCGACCCAGCCACGCAAAAGATCAAAAACCTGGGCAAACCGATGATGATGGGCCGGTTGCAGGCATTAGCCTTCGGGCGGGATGGCAAATTATACGGCCTGGCGGGCGGCGCACCGGGATATTCCCATTTGTTTTCTTACGATGAAACCGCGGGTTTCGTGGATTTGGGCAACCCCGAATTCAAGATGGTAGCGCCGGGCATTGAGCAGGGTATTCTCTGGCGGGGCTTTCAGCTGGGCACACTGGCGGCTTCTGCGGATGGCAAATATATCGTCATGGGCGAGGATGAGGCGCTAAGCCAGCTGATGGTTTTTCCAGTAGGGCAATAAATGTAGAAAACATGATAAAATTCACTAAGCTCCTCTGTTTGATTGCATTTATTGCATTGAACAACATTGCTCATGCCGCCGGTCCATGGCGCCTGCGCGCATTGCCGGCTTCCCTACGCCTGGACCCGGTTAGCAACACCATTATCGAACATCGGTTTAAAGGCGTACCGGCCACACAGACGGGCAACCTGCTGGACAAGAACTGGATATTCGACGGAAAACAGGTGGCCATTCACGGCGCGCGGGGCGAATATGTCTCATTCCAATTGGTCCTGACGAATGAATCGGATGCGGAACTGACAGGCATTAAAATCGATATGGAGCCATTCAAAAATGGCGCCACTGAGCTTGCCGCGAACCCTGAGCTTTTTCTCGAATGGTCTGTGAATGTGCAAAGTACGAGCACGGGCTATCCGCGGTCCACCCTCGGCAAGGGCTGGTATCCCGACGCGTTGATCCCATTCAAATACATCCAGACCGACTCCGCCAAAGTCCGCGGGCGCTGGGTGTACCCGTTTACGTTGCCCGATTTCAACAACCGGATCGCCAACCAGCGCTCGCAGGTCATTTGGGTAGACCAGTTTATCCCGGCCGGCGCGCAAAAAGCCATGCCCGGTGTTTACCAAAGCACAATTACCGTGACCATTGGCGGGCAAAAAAGCCAGATCCCGGTCAGCCTTACGGTGTGGGATTTTGAGCTACCCAATGAAAACCTTTTCAAAGCCAGCCTGCAACATGAAGGCTTCCTGAGCCGGATGGACGAAAAGCAGGAACTGGCTGTGTACCAGCTCTTCAAGCGGAACCGTATTTCATTAATGGACCCGACTTATGACCCGGAAATCCAGGTTTTGAAGAATGGTAAAGTCGAAATCCAGTGGGAAAAATTTGATAAACGACTAAAAAAATACCTTACCGGCGCGGCATTCACAGAAGCGCACGGCTACAAAAACGGCCCCGGCTATGGCGAGCCGCTCGAAACATTCGCGCTGCCGTTCGATGTGTACGGCAAGCACGGCACGGCTGGCTGGCCCGATATCGGCAAGCCGGAAGTGGAGCGCAATGCAGCCAACCAGGCCATTTACACGAGCGCCATCCGGCAGGTGCGCCAACATTTGCTCCCGATGGTTAATCCCAAAAAAACACTGCTGACGGTGTATCTGAATGGTTTGGACGAATCCTATTTCCCAGAGGCATGGTCGCGGATGGTGTTTTATGGGAATTTGTTCAAGAAGGAATATCCGGAGGCAAAATTCCGGGTAGATGGCGGCTATACCAAGCAGGCTATGGACGTAATCGGCAAATCCATTACCGACTGGGCTTCGCATACGATCAACTACAACATCGACACCGTAAAGCATTACCAGCAAATGGGCATTAAAGACTGGCTTTACGGCCCAATGCTGTACGAGCACAAGCTCAACAGCTGGGTAGGCAGCTCGACGTTCATCGACCTGCCGCTGATCAACGACAAGGCGATCAGCTGGGCATGCTGGAAATATAAAACCTACTCCTGGATCAGCTGGGGCATTGGTGCAGGCTGGGAACGCGGCTGGTACGACCCCGAATCCTGGAAGGACTTCTACAAGGAAGCCTCGGAAGCCGATGCGGAATTTACCTACCGGGCTTTCAATGGCAACGGATCGCTCATTTACAAGCCGGGCATGGTGCCCAACGTGTCGGAACCTTGCCCGTCCATCCGCCTGAAAACCATGCGCGACGGCGTGCAGGAATACGAATACCTGCGCCTGCTTACGAAGCTCGACGGCAATCCGAGGCGCGCCAATTCGCTTGTAAACCAGCTCATTAAGGAGCCGTTTGGCGATAAATCCATTGGTAACCTCGATGTGTGGAGCTATGATCAGGAACTTTGGCATAAAGTCCGGATGGAGCTCGGCGAGCTGATCTCCAAAAGCAAAAAGTAATTTCCGATACCCGTTCGAAAACCCTGCATTCCCGCGTGATCCCCTTTTCCTTCCTCTTAAAGTCGCCAACCCATGCCCGAATGGCCGGTTTCGTACTGGCCGCAATGGCGTTATCACCGGCATTGCGCGCACAAAGAGCCGCCATTTCGGAAAAAGTGCAGGCCATGAAAACCTACCCTTTCTCCGACCCCAGCCCGCTGCCGGTGATGGGCATCGGCAAAAAAGTGGCCCCATTTTACCCCTACTATGTTTTCGACGGCTACACCAGCAAAAGCACGACGCAAAAATGGAAGATTGTGGAGCTGGAAAATCCGTACATCAAAGTGCAGGTACTGCCGGAAATCGGCGGCAAAGTGATGGGCGCGGTCGAGAAATCTACCGGCGAGGAGTTTGTGTATACCAATCACGTGATGAAATTCCGCGCGATCGGTATCCGTGGGCCGTGGACGAGCGGCGGCATCGAGCATAACTTCGGCCTGGACCTCGGCCACGCGCCCTGGGCAGCTGCTCCCGTGGATTATGTGATGCAAAACAATGCCGACGGCAGCGTTACCTGCGTGGTAGGCGGCCTCGACCTCGCATCGCGTACGCAATGGCGGGTAAAAATTGTACTTCCGAAAGACAAGGCTTATTTTGAGACACAAAGCCTTTGGTATAATCCCCTACCCCTTCACGACGCCTACCTCTCCTGGGAAAACGCCGCATTCAGGGCTTCGGACGATATGCAGTTCTTTTTTCCGGGAACGCACCATGTCGGGCATGATGGCAATGTAAGCCCGTGGCCGGTTGATGAGAGGGGCGTGGATTTGTCTTATTATAAGAATAACAATACGGGCGGCGACAAGTCTTACCACGTCGTGGGGACGCACACCGGGTGGTTTGGCGGCTATTGGCACCACCGGAAGTTTGGCTTCGGGCATTGGGCGCCCTATTCGGATGCGCCGGGCAAAAAGCTGTGGATCTGGTCGCGGGCCCGGGAGGGCGCGATCTGGGAGGATTTGCTGACGGACAAAGATGGGCAATACATTGAAGCACAGTCGGGCGTAACATTCAACCAGGCGGCCGAGCGGAGCGGGTTTCATAGTCCGTTTAACCAGAAATCGCTGGGGCCGTTTTACTCCGAGACTAAGACGGAATATTGGTTTCCGGTCAAAGGCGCGGGCGGGATGGTCGATGCTTCGCCTTATGGAACGCTCAACGTCGTGGCGGGCGGGGATAGTCTGAAAATTTACATTAACCCGATTTCAACCATTCACGATACGCTGAAAGTTACTTTGGTGGGACAGACCGTTTACCGGGAAGCGCTTTCGCTCAAACCCATGGAAGTGTTTTTTAAAGCGATCCCATTGACGCAAACCCAGGCCAAGTCCGTGCGCGTGAGCGTCGGCAACGACCGGCTTGTTTATGCTTCCCATCCTGAAAAAGTGCTGGACCGGCCGCTGCTTTCGGCTGATAAACAGGATTTCCATTCTGCTGAGCGACTGTTTGAGCTGGGCGAAGATGAGCATGCCATGCGCAACTTCGAATGTGCCCACCAGCGCTACCTGGCTGTTTTGGGAAAAGAAGCCACCCACAGCGGCGCGTTGATCCGCCTGGCCGAGTACCATTACCGCAAAGGCGAATATGCGCAGGGACTGGATTTCGCCCGGAAGGTTTTGGCGGAAAACACTTACCACGGCGGCGCCAACTACCTTTACGGCGCACTTTACCGCAAACTCGGCGACCTCACCAAAGCGGAAGAAGCATTATCAGTAGCCAGCTGGACCATGGAATACCGCTCCGGCGCCTACGCGCAGCTTGCGGGCATTGCATTGCAGAAACGCGATTTTGAAAAAGCCGAAAGCGACGCCCGGAAAGCATTGGACTACAACCGAAATAACCTCGCGGCCTACCAGCTGCTGGGTACCGCACTCCGAAAATTAAATAAGTCGGAACAGGCCGCGCAGACATGGCAGGCGCTGCTGGAAATCGACCCGCTGAGCCATTATGCGCATTTTGAACAATACCTGCTCGCGCCGACGGAGGCTAACCGCGCCATTTTCCAAAATGCGATCCGCAACGAGCTGCCGCACGAAACTTACCTGGAACTGGCGATGGATTATGTGGGCCAAGGGCAGCATGAGGAGGCCAAACAGTTGCTTGCGTGGGCCCCCGCCTACCCGACTGTTTCCTACTGGCTGGCCTATCTCACCCGGGATTCACATCCGGTGGAAAGCAAAAAGCATTTGCAGCATGCCATTACTACTTCCGCAGAGCTGGTTTTCCCATTCAGGACCGAAAGCATTCCTGTGCTGATTTGGGCTGAAAAACAAAACCCTTCCTGGAAAAACCGCTATTACCTCGGGCTCATTTATTGGCACCTCAGGGATAAGGAGCATGCGAAAAAGCAATTTGCAGCTTGCCTAACAGAGCCTGATTATGCGCCGTTTTACATAGCAAGAGGTATTTTATTCCAAAACGAAAATGCGGGCAATGCGCAGGCTGATTTTGTCAAAGCCAATCAAATGAACCCCAGAGAATGGCGCGGCTGGCATTACCTTACCCAATTTTACATTGACCAAAAAATGCAGGAAAAAGGGCTTAAAAACGCCCGGAATGCTTTTGAGCGCTTTGCCGAAAATCCGGTCATCGGCATTGATTACGCCAAATCGCTGCTGGATGCGGGGCAGTTTGAAGCGAGCCTGAAAGTGCTGGACAAAGTGCATGTACTGCCGCAGGAAGGCGCGCGGGAAGGGCATACTTTATATGTGACGGCGCATCTGGCGAATGCCCTCGCATTGGCAGAAATCAAAAAACACAAAGAAGCATTGAAATCGCTCGAAAAAGCCCGTTGGTGGCCGGAACACCTCGGCACCGGCAAGCCTAACGAACCGGATACACGGCTGATCGATTATCTGGCGGCGCATTGCGAAACACAACTCGGCCGCGCTGAAAAGGCACGGCAGTACGAGCAGTCGATCATCGACTATTCCTTGAATCCCGACAAGGCAGGTAATCGCAATGCATTGAGCAACTACCTGGGCGTGAAGCTGCTTCACCGTGCACAAAAGCAGGATATCGCTAAAAAATATCTCGAAAACTGGAAAGCCGAGCAGGATTCGCTTCGAAACTGGGAGATTACCAAGGGCTCCGATGCGCCGGACGTGCAATGGGTTTTAGCCAAAACACAAAACGACGAACCCCGCGCAAAAAAGCTTCGACAGGATTTAACAGCCGACAAAAACCATAACCTGACTACGCTATTTTTCAAAATTCTCGACGTCGCGAGGCCGCGAAAAAGGGAAGATTAATACGCATCATGAAAATAAAAAACTACCTGACGCAAATATTGACGCTAACCTGCCTGCTCTGGCTGGCCGCATCGCCGGACATTCACGCGCAGCAGCGAAAGGCGATCATCGAGGACAAGACGCATTACAGCGAGGTGTTTAAGGAAACGCGCGATGTGCGCCTCATCCTCCCGCCCGATTACTACCAGCATCCCGAGCGGCGGTATCCCGTGATTTACTATTTCCACGGCAATGCGGGTAGGTTTAATGGCCCTGCCGAAGGCGAAGTTTCCCGATCGGGCGAGGCGCGGTATTATGATGAATTCAATGGTAATTTCGAACGCTGCGGGCCGGATCCGCTGGATAATTTCGCGACTTATGTAGCTGGCAATGATGTTATTATAGCCAAATGGGACGGTTATGTGCCTGCCCAATACCCGCGCCCGTACGACATTGCGCCGGTGAAGGAAGACAGGCAGTTTGTCGATTACTTCCCGGAGTTTGTGCGCTATGTCGATTCGCATTACCGCACCAATGCCAATCGCGAAAGTCGGGCGGTTTCGGGACTGAGCATGGGCGGGTTTATGTCGATGCTCGTGGCTTCCAAATACCCGCATATGCTGTCGAGTGCTTCATTTTTTTGTCCTTCGGCTTCGTTTACCGTCGGCCCGAAAGCCTTGCAGATTTACACGCCGTTCAAGGAAATGGGGCGCAATTTTGTGGGTTTGCCCATTCGGATGCATTTAGGCAGCAAGGATTTTTTGCGGCAGCATGATCAGGAGATCGATCAGGCTTATAAAACATTGGAGTTGAACTACGAAAGCTGGCATTACGGGATCGGCTATTTCCGGGGCTTTCATAATGCGGTGAATATCCAATCTCAGTTCGATTTTCATATGCATTACTTCCGGATGCCGCTCGCGAAGCCGGAAAAATGGCACCATATCGATGTGTTTCCCAACTTTTCGGTCTGGAATTATGCAATAAAGTCCGATCGGAAAATCCCCGGTTTCACCCTCCTCGACGATGTGCGGCGCGAAGGATTTAGCGTACACACCAAGCAATGGCTGCCCGATGGCCCCGCCGTCCCCGACCTGAATGTGAACCTTACGACCGACAGCATTTATACTCCGAATACGGCTTTTGAACTGATCCAGCTGGAAGTACCGACCCGCAAAATCACCCGCGCCAACGTGCGCAGCGACGCCAAAGGCCGCATTCAATGGAAGGGAAGCGGATTGCAAACCAACGTGGGGCTGTACAAAACCGGCGACGCGGGCCACATTACCCTGGCCACCTACACGCTCAACAAGCAGATGCCCGGCCTGGGCGATGTCGTTACCCTCAACCCGCTCCTGTTCAACAAAGGCGGCGCGGCAGTGGATTCTGTCCGGATGGAACTCATCGCGCAGGATGAAGATATGGAGGTGATAAGCCCGGCGATTACCGTCGGCAAGCTCGTGCAAGGTGCATTGTACGAAAAGACCGGTTTCGAAATCCGCTCCCGGAACGCGAGCCTGGACCGTGCCAAGCTGAAATTAATATTGACCTACCATGGTAAAAAAGACCATTTCCTGCTCGAAGTGCCTTTCTATTCGCCCGAAGCTACGCTCGTCTCTTTTGCTGTTGCCGACGGGCGGAGCATGAACCTCGAACTGGAAAAGCAAACGCGCGTCGGTGAAGGCAATGGTGATGGAGTTGCGAATCCAGGCGAATGGATCAGCATTTTTACAAAATCGGACCTTGATTCACTGCATGATTTCGGTCTGCAAGTTTATACGGAAGACCGTTATGTTGCGATGAACAAACGGCGGATGCTGTTTTTCGGCCGGAACGACTGGTCGGGCGCGCAACGGCTTACCTCGCAGGTGCAGATCAGCCCGGATTGCCCGGACGGACATGAAATCAGGTTTTATGGCATTTATGAATATCCTAAAAACGGCAACACCCGCCGGGACAGTCATGGCGCGCATTCGTTTATCCGTGAAACGAAACGGGTGGCATTTACTGTAAAAGTGAAAAAATAGCGATGGAAAACCAGCCCGCCCATTCCAGCCGGATATCGGTCTATGCCAGCGACACCAACCAGGTTTTGAGCAGGATTTTGCAGGTATTCGGCAAAAGTCGCTTCGAGGTGAGCTACATGCAGGTTTTCCATACCGGCGACGAGCATTTGAAACGGATCGTCGTGGAAGCCGCATTTCCCCAGGAAATGATGACGCTGATCCTCGCGCGCATCGAAAAAATCATTGAAGTACACCGCGCTTTCGCCCACGCGGGCGACGACGCGGACCCGATCGGCTTTTGAGCTGCCTGTATCGAGTTTTGCCCATGCATATGGTTGATTATTGCTACATTTGCGGGCTGGTTTGCCCGCGCAACAATACCCCCGGATCGAGAAAAAGTTATAGAATAAACGGATTAACTCCATGAAAAAGACCGCACAGCGCCGCTCACTTATACTGCAAAAACTGGATGAGATGGGTGAAGTGAATGTGAATGATTTGAGCGAAATGCTGGAAGTAAGCGAAGTGACCATCCGCAACGATTTGGACAAGCTGGAAAACAGTAACCTTCTCGTGCGGGCCCACGGCGGCGCTTTCAAGACCAATAACATTGCCCTGACGGTCACCGAAAAAAGGAAGATCAACCACGACACGAAGCGGTTGATCGGCAAAAAGGCCGTGTCGCTCATCAACGACGGCGACAGCATTATCCTTGATTCGGGCACGACTACTTTCGAAATATCGAACAACCTGGAAAAGTTCAAAAACCTGACCGTCATCAGCAACGCCCTCGACATCGTCAATAACCTGGCGCAATTCGAGAACTTGCAGGTGCATATGCCGGGCGGTTACCTCAAAGAATTCTCCATGTCGCTCGTAGGCCCCATGGCCGAGCGCAACTTCAAACAACTCTACTGCAACAAGTTATTCCTCGGCATCGACGGCATGAAGGCCAATGCCGGCTTCTTCACCCACTACATGGAAGAAGCCCACCTGAACCAGATCATGATCGACATCGCCGAAGAAGTCATCATCGTCGCCGACTCCACAAAGTTCAAAAAATCCGGGTTGGCATTCATTTGTGGTTTTGACAAAATCAACAAGGTGGTGACGGACGAAAAGATTGAAGAAGCGGATTTGAAGATGCTGAAACAGCATAATATTGAGGTGATTATTGCGTAGAGAATTATTAGCTAAATTATACTATCACACCTATGAAAAAGTCTCCGATTACGCCAACTTCGCTGATACAGGATGTTGTGCAAATTTTAAAATTAGCCCGGCAAAAAGCTTACAGTGCTGTAAATAGTGAAATGGTAATAGCTTACTGGCAAATGGGGAGGAGAATAGTGCAGGAAGAATTGCAAGGAGAACAAAGGGCTGCCTACGGTGAGTCAATTTTGAAAACACTATCAATCGCGCTTACTGCTGAACTAGGTAGCGGTTTTTCATATGCTAATCTTCGAAATTTCCGGCAGTTTTATCTTACCTACCCTGATGAAGCAATTTGCTACACAGTGTGTAGCAAATTGTCTTGGAGCCACAACCGGACAATAATGAGGGTAGAAAACCCGGAAGCGAGGGACTATTATCTTAAAGAATGTGCCTGTCAAGCGTG
Source organism: Dyadobacter soli (assembly GCF_900101885.1). Taxonomy (GTDB): domain Bacteria; phylum Bacteroidota; class Bacteroidia; order Cytophagales; family Spirosomataceae; genus Dyadobacter; species Dyadobacter soli. The sequence continues at coordinate 29,523 of NZ_FNAN01000039.1, forward strand.
GAGCGTACGAACATTGGAGCGACATATCAATTCCTTCTACTATCAGCGTTTGCTTTCTTCTAAAAACAAGTCTGACACAACTAATGGCAATGAAGACGTCGACAATTTGCCAACAAAGGATTTCATCAAAGATCCCTACGTTTTTGAATTCCTGAACATACCTGAGCCCGTCAGTGTGTTGGAGCAGGATATTGAAAAAGCATTAATCGGAAACTTGCAACAATTCTTACTCGAACTGGGAAAAGGATTTTCGTTTGTCGGAAGGCAGTTCAGGATTAGTACAGAAACAAGTCACTTCTACATTGATTTGGTATTTTATAATTACATTCTTAAATGCTTCGTCCTGTTTGACTTAAAAACAGGCAAACTAATGCACCAGGACACCGGGCAAATGGATATGTACATCCGCATGTTCGACGACTTGAAAAAGCAAGATGACGACAACCCAACTATCGGGATCATTCTTTGTACTGAAAAAGATGAAACTGTTGTGAAGTACAGTATTTTGAATGACAGCAAGCAACTATTTGCGACCAAATACATGCTCTACTTGCCAACAGAGCAGGAATTAATAGCAGAAATCGAGCGCGAGAAAAAGCTTATTGAAGCACAGTTGAATGAAAACAATGGCTGATGTAACTTAGACACACACATGCAAACTTCCATCTCCCACCTCCCCGATCACAAGCAAGAAGAACTAGCAGCGCTCACAAAGATCATTATAGAAAATACCCCCGCCGAAATGGTCATTCTTTTCGGAAGCCATGCGCGTGGGGATTGGGTGGAGGAATATCAGGAGAATACCGAATATGTGAGCGATTATGACATTCTGGTTATTACCAATGACAGGAAGTCAGCGAAAGACGGAGAAAAATGGTGGAATCTGAGCAAGAAGTTAAGCGGTAATGAAGAGAATACCAGAACCACGATCATCCAACACAGCATTGGCTTTGTGAATGACAAGATCGAGCGGAATCAATATTTCTTTGTTGATATATTAAAGGAAGGTATTATGCTTTTTGATTCGGGGAAATGCAAATTAGCTGAACCGAAGAATTTGAATCCGGAAGAGCGGCAGAAGAAGGCAAAAGAGCAATTTGATTCTTGGTTTGACTCTGCAAATAATTTCTTTGAGACTTTTGAATTTCATTTTGAAAAAGGCAAAACCAAGCACTCTTATTACAATAACGCCGCATTTGAACTTCATCAGACTACCGAACGATTTTATGTCGCACTTCTTCTGGTTTTCACCGACTACAAGCCCAAAATCCACGACATAGAGAAATTAGGAGATCAAGTTGAAAAACTGCATCCTCATTTTATCACGGTCTTCCCGAAAAACACACCGGAGGAAAAGCGATTGTTTGAATTGCTACAAAAGGCTTACATCGATTCGCGTTATAATATGAATTACAAGATCGAACAGGCCGATTTAGAATACCTGGGCGAGCGGGTCAGGATTTTGAGAGACTTGACGGAGCGGATATGCCAAGAGCGGATTGCGGATATGCTAAATTCGCATCCAAGTTGAGGAGCGAATAGGCGTGTATGATTGCCCCGGCTCCGGAGGAGCCAACTGTTTGTAGCAAAAAAAAGGTGGTTCGAATTCCCAAGGCCCCGGCGGGGCCTCGTGGGAAACTGTCTCGTCCTGGAAAAAGTTTACAGTTTAGTTAATAAATCCTGACATAAGTTTACAATCGTTTGCTAATCCTAAAACTGGTTTACAGGTGCTGTTTTTTTAGAATAATAGCTTTTCCATAATTTAGTTGTTTTTAGTGGTTGTTGATGGACTTGGTTTGGCGTCAGGTTCCCAATGCTCATATGCGGCCTTTCATTGTTATACAGATCCACTGCGGTTCTCAGGAATTCCCTGACATCCTGATTTTTAAGGCGGTAAGTATCTAAATATTCATCCTTGATAATCCCGTTGACCCTCTCGGCGATTGCATTTTCCAGTGGGTCGCCGTTTTCGGT
>NZ_FNAN01000027.1 GCF_900101885.1 Dyadobacter soli
AGGCATACGAGCTGGCATTGGAGCTCAGTAACATTTTCACGACTACAAAAGAAAAAATATACGGACTGACCAGGCTGGCTAAGTGGCACGAAAAGGTCAGGCAATCCGGCTTCAAATCATTCAATACCGTTGCCCGCTCGATTGAGAATCACTACAAGACCATTGTTAACTATTTTGATAACAGAAGCACCAATGCATCCGCTGAATCTTTCAATGCGAAGATCAAAGCGTTCAGGGCGCAGTTCAGAGGAGTCAGGAATGTAGAATTCTTCCTTTACCGCCTTACCCAGTTATATGCTTAATCCAAGGTGCTCCACAACATTTGGTCTTGATCCCCCATCGCCGCATGCTCCTCACATTCATTAGCGCATGCGCTACACGCATCCGCACAAACGCGGCACATATGCGCGCTGAAATCACTCACAAGCGTCATCACCTCCGCAGCCGCACGGCATATCGCCGCACATTCCATATCCAGCTGGATACATTTCCGGAGATGCGCCACATTTTCTTCTTGCAAACACGCAGTGGCGCAATGGGTACAAACCTGCGCACAGGAAAGGCAGGCGTCGATACATTCTTGAAATTGGTGATTGGCCATAGTTTTTGTCGTTTGTTTTGAAGCAATGTAAAATGCTTCGCGAAAAGAAAACCGTACCAACGCGGGAGATGTGTAAATAAACGAGATAGGTATAAAATGCAAAAAGCCCAGATTTCTCTGAGCTTTCTTGCGGTCTGGCTGGGCGGCATTCCGCTGGGCCCGCACTCCGGCGGGACTCAAACCCGCGCACTACCGACTAGCCTTAAAATGCAAAAAGCCCAGATTTCTCTGAGCTTTTGTGCGGTCTGGCTGGGCCGGCACTCCGGCGGGACTCGAACCCGCGAGCACTTCCGACTAGCCTTAAAATGCAAAAAGCCCAGATTTCTCTGAGCTTTTGTGCGGTCTGGACGGGACTCGAACCCGCGACCCCATGCGTGACAGGCATGTATTCTAACCAACTGAACTACCAAACCATTAAATAAACAACTCGGCGATATAGACAGGAATCGAACCCGCGACCCCATGCGTGACAGGCACGTATTCTAACCAACTGAACTACCAAACCATTAAATAAAGAACTGTGCGATTTTGACATCCGTCGGCGACCCCATGCGTGACACCCTAGGCGGGACCGGACATGTATTCTAACCAACTGAACTACCAAACCATTATTTCAACTTTTCGGCGGTCTGGACGGGACTCGAACCCGCGACCCCATGCGTGACAGGCATGTATTCTAACCAACTGAACTACCAAACCGAATCGTTTTCACAATCGTTTTTGTAAAACGTGGTGCAAAACTACCATTAATATTTAGGTTTGCAACACCCTACACAGCAATTTAGTTATTTTATTTGTGAAATAATAACCCTTCAACTAAGAATATTCTGAAAATGAAATAGTTGAACCACGAGAAAATTTATGACTTTCATCAAAGAAATTTTAACCGAACTCGAAAAGCTCGCTCCGCTGCCTTACCAGGAAGATTACGACAATGCCGGATTGCTAGTCGGGTCACCGGATACCGAAGTTACCGGTATCCTCTTCACGCTCGACATTACCGAGGAAATCGTAGAGGAGGCCATTAATAAGCAATGCAACCTCATCGTAGCCCACCACCCTATTATTTTCAAAGGCCTCAAAAAGCTCAATGGTAAGAATTACGTGGAGCGGACGGTGATCAAAGCCATTAAAAATGACATTGCACTCTACGCTACCCACACCAACCTGGACCACGTAACGGGCGGCGTAAACTGGCAAATCGCGAACCGCCTGGGACTTCAAAATATCAGAATACTGGCACCCAAAAAACAAATCCTGGCCAAACTGGCATTTTTCTGCCCGGTCGAAAATACACAAGAGGTGCTCAAAGCATTGTTTGAAGCGGGTGCCGGCGAGATCGGCGAGTACCGCAATTGCAGCTTCCGGAGCGAGGGGGCCGGCACATTTCTCCCTAGCGAGAATGCGAACCCGGCCGTTGGCGAACGGGGCGAACTGGAAACCGTGAAAGAGCATCGCGTGGAGGTAATGCTGCCCACCCACTTACAGGCGCATGTGCTCAGTGCGCTCAAGCGTGCGCACCCGTATGAGGAAGTCGCCTATTACTTGTCGGCGCTTGAAAATGAAAACCAGTATGTAGGCGCCGGCGCAATCGGTGAACTTCCGGAGCCAATGGATGCCACAGACTTTCTGGGCTATTTAAAGGCTGGTATGGAAGCTTCGGTAATCAAATACACTGAGCCAACGGGCAGGCCGGTCCGCCGTGTGGCGGTGTGCGGCGGGGCGGGCAGTTTCTTATTGCGTAATGCAGTTTCAGCCGGCGCGGACGTCTTTGTCACGGCAGATTACAAGTATCACGAATTTTTCGATGCCGAAGGCCGCATTATGATCTGTGACATAGGCCATTACGAAAGTGAAGTGTTTACGAAAAATTTATTGCATGACTATATATCAGGAAAATTTAGTAATTTCGCACTCTGTTTGTCAGAAATCAGTACCAATCCGGTGCGGTATTTTTCCTGAAAACCGGTTTTGACAACGAATTCTGCTGATAATCTGTTTAAATTAGGGCTGACTACCTCACATTTCAAGCATTGAAACAAGTCCATAAAAGACATACATGGAAAACACAATCGCACAAAAACTAGATGCTCTCCTGAAACTTCAGGAAATCGATTCAAGCCTTGACGAAATACTAAAAACCCGCGGGGACCTACCGGAAGAAGTAAGGGACCTGGAAGACGAGATTGCAGGATTCGAAACGCGTTTAGGAAAATTTAAATCTGAAATTGCCAATCTGAATACAGAGATCGACAATTTCAAAAATGCACAGAAAGAAGGGGAAAAACTGATCAAAAAATACAAAGATCAGCAGATGAACGTCCGCAACAACCGCGAATACGACGCCATCACCAAAGAAATAGAACTGCAAGAACTCGATATGCAACTGGCCGACAAGAAGATCAACGAAGCCAGAGCCCGCATTCGCCTCATCGAAGAAGACGCCAACCGTGCGGAATCTATCCTGAATGAAAGAAACGAAGACCTGAAAGTAAAGAAAAACGAACTTTCGGTAATTACCTCTGAAAGCCAGTCCGAAGAACAAGGGCTGATCGCTGAAAGAGAAAAGCATATCAAGAAAATCGAAGAACGCCTACTGAAATCATACCAAAAAATCCGCGACAACTCACTCAACGGTCTGGCCGTTGTGCATGTACAGCGTGGCGCTTGCGGCGGATGTTTCAGCATCGTTCCTCCTCAGCGTCAGGCTGATATCCGCGAGCGTAAGAAACTGATCGTGTGCGAGCACTGCGGACGTATCCTCGCCGACGTGGAAAGCGTTCAGCCGGTTCACCAACGCCGCTAGGATTTTAAATACTAAATTTGAAAGGTTGTCTTATCCGGACAACCTTTTTTTATGTGCAGTACCATGAGCAGGAGTCATTCGGAGATTAAATATGCGGCATTCAGGTTACTAATGTGCCTGTTGCTATTCTTGCTTACCTCCCGGCCTGTGTCAGCTATCGACGAGCAAAGCGACGTCATTTTTTCACCTAAACTGCAAAAGGCCTATTTTGAAATACAAAAACTGAGACTACCGGCAGCCCGCGAGTTGATCGACGATGAAAGAGCGATTAATGCCGCAAATCCGTTCATCGCCTACCTCGACAGTTACGCCGACCTGCATTACCTCCTTATTGCCGAAGATCGGACACGCTACAAAATTTTCACCCAACAGCAGGACAAGCGCCTCGACCTGGTGGGGAAACTTTCCGAGAAATCGCCGTACAAAAGGCTGTTCCAGGCGGATATCCGATTGCATTCTGCATTTGCCAAGCTCAAATTCGGCAATGAGGTCAGCGGCTCCTGGGAAATCATCAAGGCCTACCGGCTTCTGGAAGACAACCGCAAGAAATTTCCCGCATTTACCCCTACCCTCAAATCACTTGGCCTGCTGCACGTCCTGATCGGCTCGATTCCTGAAAACTATACGTGGATCGTCAAAATCCTCGGATTGAAAGGAAACATTGCACAAGGTATCCGCGAGTTGCGGGAGGTGGTGAAAGAAGAACCCTTTTTTAAACAGGAAGCGGAGCTGATCGACTTGCTGCTGCACGCATATTCGTTGCAGCTCAGCCCTGAACAACAGGCACGGATACGCCAATGGCCCAGAGAACAGCCGGACAACCTGCTGCTGCATTTCTTCGCTACAACGGTTTTAATGAAAGAAAACCGCAGCGAAGAAGCTTCGCATTTCCTTGCGGATGCGCCCGCCGGCAAGGAGTATATGCCATTCCCGTTCCTCAATTACCTGCGCGGGGAAATCGCGTTGCAAAGTGGTGATTATGAAGAGTCATTTGTTTTTTACAACCGGTTTCTCAAACAATATGCGGGGTTCAACTACATCAAGGACAGCTATTCGAAAATGTTTATGTGCCGCTGGCTAGCCGGGCGTGACCAGGAAGCAGCAACCTATTTGCAAAAAGTTACCCAAACCGGCAGTACCATTGTGGAGGCCGATCAGTTTGCGGAAAGAATTGCAAAGGAATATGGTGAGGGCAAAATCAGTCCAAGGCAAAAGGTGCTATACAAAGCCAGGTACGCGACAGACGGCGGCTATTTTCAAAAGGCTGCGGATTTGATGAAGGCTGTTTCTGAAAAAAGTTTTGGCACAACTTACGAAAAGGCCGAGTTCAATTATCGTATGGCGAGAATTCTTCAAAAATCCGGCCGTATCAGTGAGTCCGTGCCATTTTACGACCGCGCGCTGATGCTCGGACAGACTGACCCGGCCGCCAGTGGCTTTGCGGCTTCTTCCGCATTGCAAATGGGCTATATCTCCCAACAAAAGGCTGATAATCAAAAAGCTGTGGCGTACTTCAAACGAGCTATGAGCTTTAAAAAGCACGAATACAAGAACAGCATCGACAACAAAGCCCGTGCTGCCCTCACCGAACTGGGCCAATAGCACCTGTTACCAAAACGCACTTTCAGCGTATCAAGGACGTAAGCATTCATGCAACCTTCGATATGCCCAGAAAAAAGAGCGACAATCCGAAAGTGATCATCAACTGGCACGATGATGACAAACCACGTGAAAAATTCATGAACAAAGGCCGGGCCGCCTGCTCGGACTCGGAACTAATGGCGATCCTGATCCGCTCGGGCACGAGGGAAATGACGGCCGTCGACCTCGCCAAAGCACTGATGGCCTCGGTTGGCAACAATATCAATGAACTCGCCAAGCTCAATGTCCGGGACCTGACGAAAATCAAGGGAATAGGCGAAGCGAAGGCGCTCACTATCCTCGCCGCATTGGAACTGGGCCGGCGGCGCAAAGACATCATTTCCGATAAAAGACTCAAAATCAACAGTTCCAAACCTGTCTACGAAGCCATGCGCCCTTATTTGATGGACAAAACGCACGAGGAGTTCTGGATTTTGCTGCTTAACCGGGGAAATTATGTGATGCGGGCGATACAGGTGAGCGTGGGGGGCATTTCCGGCGTTACGGCGGACATTAAAACGATATTCAAAATCGCGCTCGACCATATGGCCAGCTCGCTTATACTGGTACATAACCACCCCTCGGGGCAGCTTGTACCGAGCCTGGCCGACAAGTTACTTACCGAGCAAATGATGCAGGCAGGCCAATTGCTCGACCTGCCTGTTCAGGATCATATGATCTTCACCGATGACGGCTATTATAGTTTCAAAGATTCCGGCGAATTGTGATCAAAACACCGCGTCTTTCCGAATAATACCTTTCAGCTCCTCGTACGGGATCGTAAGTTCGATCGGCCCGCGGGCGTAGGCGGCTATTTCATAAGGATTATAAAAAAACAAAACGCCTTCCGGGGTAAACACGTAATTGGCAGGAATGAAGAACTTGTGGTTTGCGAGAAAATAACCCGCATCTTCCAGGTCTACGCCCGGTGCCAGTTTTTCCAGTTCACGGAATTTCTTTTCGACCAGTTTCAGCAATGCCACGGAATCGGCCACAAAGCTTTTCATTTCGAGCTCCTTGCCGGTCTTGCCATCGAATGCATGATAGGATGTGAAACTGTTCGGATGCGCGCCGCCCGTAAATGCATAATGATCCAGTTGGTAGAAAAGCACTTTCGGGGTAGTCATGACGGTATCACCATGCAATTCCACTTCCCAGCATCCGGGTGCGTCGGGAAAATCCTTTTTGAAATCGTTGTAGTTCTTTTGGAAATCCTCAAATGCGGCTTTCGGGCTTTTTATGGCCTCCAAACGCGCCGTGGCACTGGCAGGATCACCATAAGAATTCAACCGTTTAACGGTCTTATCCGTCAGAATCTCCCTGATTTGGGTAGCGACGGCTCCTGAATCGGTCGGTTGCCAAAGGCTGATGATCACAGAAACCCCTTTATTCGTAACTGTATCGCAACCGCCAAACTGCTCCTTTTTCACCTCGCCCGCCTGGTAGCCGATGCCCGTAGCCGTTTTATCCTTTTTAGACGACTGGTTACATGCCCCAAAAAGCAAAGCTCCGAGCATGAGGGCAGCGATTTGCTTCAAACCCATAGTTTTTGGTTTAATATGATTCGGGAAGATATTAAAGGCTCATCAGTTCCTTGAAACGGATCGCCTGACGACGCGAGATCTCGATTTTGTCCCCGCCTTGCAAGGTTACGAGCAGCCCGCCGCTGAACCACGGTTCGATTTTCTCGATCCAATGCAGGTTAATAATGTGCTTGCGGTTGGCGCGAAAGTAAGTATTCGGGTCCAGGCGCTCTTCGAGGTTGTTCAGCGATTTCAGTACCAATGGCTTCTGATCGTCGAAATGCAGGCGTACATAGTTACCCATCGATTCGAACAGGCGGATTTTACCCAGTTTCACAAACCAGCACTTCTCGCCATCTTTTACAAATACCTGGTCATTTTCACCGAGTACTTTCTCTGCCCGCTCGTTGGTATGCGCGGGAGATTCGGGCTGGGCCTGATTTTCCTCGATACGGTGAATGGTTTCTTTAAGACGCTCGGTATCGATCGGCTTCAAAAGGTAATCCAATGCATTGAATTCGAATGCCTTAATTGCATACTCATCGAATGCGGTTGTAAAAATAACTTCCGGGCTTTTGCCTTCGATCGCCGAAAGGAGTTCGAAACCGTTCCTGCCGGGCATTTGAATGTCAAGGAAAAGCAACTCGGGCTGCTGTTCTTCGATCAGCTTCAATGCTTCATCCGCGTTGGCGGCTTCTCCTACTATTTCAATTTTAGTGTATGGCTCAAGCAATCTCTTCAACTCGTTGCGCGCCAGGCGCTCATCATCTACAATTAAGGTCCTCATGGCGGATGGATCAGTTAGGAATAATAAATAGATAGTATATTGATTTGGTCATTAGTTCTGTTTCTCGGACCCGTCCCCCACCATCATCACCTCTTCGGAAAGCATCGGGATTTTTATTTCCGAGCACACCACATTCTCTTTCTCCTGAAAAATCCGGAATGTAGCTCCCTTACCATACAGTATCGACAGCCGCTCAGCGGTGTTTTTCAAACCTACCCCACCCGATTCGGTGTTGCCGAGGTTGCCTGCATTCACTTCCGTATTGCCCAGGTTTCCCGAGTTGTGGATGGTGATCACGAGCAGTTCATTTGCAATTTCCGATTTTACACCGATAAATCCACCTCCCATTTGCTTCGCCACGCCGTGTTTGATACCATTTTCGACGAGCGTCTGCAACATCATCGGCGGTACCTGCCAGTAAATGGCCTGCGGATTGGTGGTAATGCTGTAACAAAGGCGGTCTTCATACCGCACCTTTTCCAGTTCGAGGTAATCTTCTACCGTCCGGAGCTCTTCCTGCAAATCGACGGTCTTCCGACGGTCCGCCAGCAGCGAGTTTCTTAGTATATTGGATAACTGCGTAATGCTGAGCTGCGCACGTTTCGGGTCCTCGTAAACGAGCGCGCGAATGCTGTTCAATGCATTGAATGTAAAATGCGGATTGAGCTGTGAACGAAGCACTTTCGCCTCCGCTTCGCGCATCGACATTTTGAGCATGATCTTCTCGTAACCGGCCAGCCTGTTTTGTTCTATATAATGGTAAACCGTGTAGGACAAAATCCACGCCAGCAGGATCTTGCACCAGTTGGTATAGTACGACCAGAAAATCAGTGGCTGGTTGAACAGGTTTTGTTCAAGAATTTCGCGATCCATCGGCTGGTTGATCATCGTCATAATCAGCCCCAGCCACAACACCGACCCTACCACACGAAACGCCAGCCTGGGAAGCGGCAACGACGACCAGTTCCACCGTCTGATCACCAGTCGGTAGGTGTGGGTAAGGCAAATGCCTAAGAGGATGTTAGCCAGCGCAGAATAGAATTCAGTCAGCTTAAAACCGTATTCCAATACATAAGGAATGTATTCGAACATGATGATCAATGTCCAGCCAAGAATTTGCAGAGTCCAATAGATGCGTTTTTTGGACATGAACATAGGAACGCTAATGATGTATTGAAAAGCCACAAATGTATTAATGCCCCCTCAGGAGAGGTACATTAATACACCAATGGAAACGAATCTACACAAACGGCTGCTATATCGTTTGCGGGATTTCGATGGAAAGAAGGTGTGTGATGTCGTTGCGCACTTCCAGCTCGAACTGCTGGGTGTCGTAGGAGTAGTTGATCTTGTAGAGGCAAAGATTGCTGTGCTCGTAGTCGTCCATACGTACGAGCGGCTGGTTGAAAAGCGTTGTCAGCAACACACGCATGGCGCGGCCGTGCATGGCAATGAGGATATTACGCTCGTGCGGGCGCGAGAGGATCGCGTCGATGACAGGGATCTGTCGCTCACGCACATCTTCCGGACTTTCACCACCTTCGGCTGCGAGGTTCACATCGCCTACCTTCCAGGCATTTACCAGCTCGCGGTAATAGTTATTGTCACCCGTGTTGGGTTCGCGGCCTTCGCGGACGCCCCAGGATATTTCGTTCAATCCGGAATAGCTTTCATGCGGTATACCGAGCCTGATGAACCCGCGGACGGTTTGATGTGTTCGCTTTAAATCAGAGGTATAAATTTTGTCAAACGGAACATGTTGGTAAGCATTAAAAAAAGCTTCGGCCTGAGCTTCTCCCCATTCATTCAGCAAGGAATCAACACCACTTCCCTGAACAACTCCCCTGCGGTTCAAATCAGTTTCACCGTGGCGAATGAGGTAAATCGATTTTCTTTTCAAAGTAATAGGATAATTTAAATATAAAATTTACAAAAACCTTGTTTTTTATCCGCAAAGCCAATACAAATTTATACATTTTTTAGATATGTTTGCTAAAACCGTCACCGTCGATTCACTACAATCTTTTGGAGAAAACAGTATCGCCCATCATATCGGGATAGAGTTTACGGAAATCGGAAAAGATTATGTATCAGCCAAAATGCCGGTGGACAAGCGGACGCACCAGCCATTCGGGATTTTGCATGGCGGCGCGTCGGTAGTGCTGGCGGAAACGCTAGGGAGTATCGCTTCGTTTTTAACGATACCTGAAAACGAAAACAAGCACGCGGTGGGGCTGGAAATCAATGCAAACCACCTAAGGCCGGTGAAGGAAGGGTATGTTTACGGAACCGTCCGACCGATCCATATCGGCCGGACCACGCATATCTGGGACATCCGGATTACCAATGAAGAAAACAAACTCGTTTGCATCAGCAGACTCACGGTAGCTATTGTGAATGCAGACCGCTAACATTATTTTGCAGAAAATTGACCTAACGGGACACGCCCATTCGTTATAAATGCTATCAGTACAGACCGACACCGGGATTTCGATATTTGAAGGATTACAGATTCAGGAGCTTTGGCACGCTGCCAAAATGATGGGTTTCCCGTCTGCATTATGGCGCCTGCCGCATACCAACGAAATCAAACTGCTCATCTCCATTCAGGACGGCACCCGCAAATGCCTTCCCGAGCTCGAAAAAATGAGTCCGGGCTTTGTGGTGAGCAATTTTTACTGGGAAGACGACCAGGAAGTACTGTTCCTGGAAGGCGACATCATCCTCACGTTTACGGAAGATAACCGGATCACCCGGATCGATAACCAGCACGGGGAGGAGCACCCGGACGTAAAAAGACTGGTGCAGCTCGCATCCGAAACCAATGCGATCGAAAACGGGGATGAACGGCCCGCCAGCCCACTGCAACCATTAAGCGGCTATCTCGATGCCAAATCGCGCTTCGAGCGGACGGTGGAACTCGCCGTAGCGGCCATCCGGCAGAACCAGTTCAAAAAGGTGGTGCTTTCCCGTACCAAAGATTTTCGGTATACCGATGCATTCCAGCCGGCACAAGCCTTTCAGCGGCTCGTTAAAGCCTATCCGCACGCATTCGTTTCCCTGGTAAACCTCTCTGAAGAAAACGAAATGTGGCTGGGCGCAAGCCCCGAACTGCTGGTGGAACAACTGTCCGCTGGTACTTTCAAAACCATGTCCCTCGCAGGCACGCAGGGCGCACGCGACGCGTCCGGCGAGCTCATACCCAGGTACGACATACGCTGGGGCGAGAAAGAAATTGAGGAGCAGGCATTGGTGAGTCGCTACATTATTGAATGCTTCAAAAAAATACGCTTGCGCGAATACCTGGAAACAGGGCCAAAAACCGTGCTGGCGGGTAATCTATACCATCTCAGAACCGTTTTCGAAGTGGACACCGTGGCGCTCAACTTCCCCGAGCTGGCTTCGGTAATGCTCAAACTGCTGCACCCGACTTCGGCCATTTGCGGTGTTCCAAAAGCACCCAGCCTGCAATTCATCAACGATGTGGAAGGCTACAACCGCTCCTATTACAGCGGCTTCCTGGGCCCGGCGCAGGTAGGTGGCGACACGCATTTGTTCGTAAACCTCCGCACAGTGCGGTTTAAGGACGGCATTGCGACATTTTTTGCCGGTGCCGGGATCACAGAAGATTCTGTACCTGAGCAGGAATGGTTCGAAACGGAGCTGAAATGCGATACTTTGCTAAAAGTAATCGGCAGCTCCTTATAAAAAAATTAGCTGGCATTAAACTTTTATAGGGTTAAAAAGTCTAATCGGTTCGAGATTAATATCTAATTTTGACAAACCTCTGAATAGGACGCATTTAGTCCTGTTGGACTCCTAAACCATTTAAGCCCAGGTTAACAAACCCTATGAATGTTATCGCCAGATCTGCCCTTGCAGAAGGACTGCCCAGTTTAACCAAACCTCTGTCTTCACTTTTCATTGCCGGTTCACTCTTTATTACGCTTTCGTGCGGAGAAAAAAAGGATACTTTTCAACAAAAAGGCGGCGGTGGCCCTACCATCGTTGATGTGATCGTTGCGAAATCCGAAAAGGTGAGTGACAAGGTCGAAGTGAACGGTACCATCGTGGCCAACGAATTCGCGGAATTAAGGCCGGAAGTAAGCGGGTTACTCACTTTTCTAGACGTTCCCGAAGGTAAAACCGTACAAAAAGGCACCGTCATCGCGCGGATCAATAACGCCGACCTCCTTGCCCAGCTCAACCGGTCGAAAATACAGCTCGACCTTGCCGAAACAACCGAAAAAAGGCTTAAACAGCTGATCGCGGTGAATGGTATCAACCAGGCGGATTATGATCTGGCATTTAATAATGTCAACACCCTCAAAGCAGACATGGCCTACACCCAGGCGCTGATCGACAAAACGATCATCAAAGCGCCGTTCACGGGCGTGGTAGGCTTGCGCAAGGTAAGCGAAGGCTCCTATGTGACGCCTCAAAACATTATCGCCACCATGCAGCAGCTCTCCAACTTGCGGATCGATTTTACGGTTCCTGAAAGCTACCAGCAGTATGTAAACAAAGGCGGTACAGTAGAAGTAATGCTCGACCAGGCCTCCGGCAAATATGAAACCGCCCACATTCTGGCCATCGAACCGCAGGTAAACCAGACCACCCGGAATCTCACGGTACGCGCGGTGCTTAGTTCGGGCAATACCAGCCCGGGTTCCTTTGCAAAGGTCTATATCACTGCCAGCAATAATAAAAATAGCATACTGATCCCCTCCAACAGCATTATCCCCGAAGCACGCAGCAAGAAAGTGGTGACGGTGAAAGGCGGCAAGGCGGTTTTTACCCAGGTAGAAACCGGCGACCGCAGGGAAGATGTAGTAGAAGTGACCAAAGGCCTCAGCGTAGGCGATACGGTGGTTGTTTCGGGCGTACTTTTTGCCCGTCCCGATGCTCCTGTGAAAGTGAGAAGTGTTAGAAACCTGAATGTAGCGAGTAAGTAGCAAATGCCTTCGCGGTGCTTGTTGCAATGACCATCCCTTTGAAACCCATGCTATGAATATTTCAGAACTATCCCTGAAACGGCCCGTTTTGGCGGTCGTGATGAACCTGCTCATCATCCTCTTTGGTATAGTAGGATATAACTTTCTTTCACTGAGGGATTACCCGGCCATCGACCCGCCGATCGTGAACGTGCGGACGAGCTACACCGGTGCCAATGCCGACATCATCGAGAGCCAGATTACCGAGCCGCTCGAAAAGAGCATCAACGGTATCCCCGGTATCAAGAGTATCAGCTCTTCCAGCCAGATCGGTTCCAGTAACATTACTGTTGAATTCAATCTTAAATCCGACCTGGAAGGCGCCGCCAACGACGTGCGCGACAAGGTAAGCCAGGCCGTCCGTAACCTCCCCCAGGACATCGATGCCCCGCCGGTAGTGAGCAAGGCCGATGCCAACTCCGACTTCATTCTCCTCCTGGCGGTTCAAAGCCCTTCGAAAGGTTTGCTCGAACTGAGCGAATATGCCGAAAACGTGCTCCAACAAAGCTTGCAGACGATCGACGGTGTGAGCGCGATCAATATTTTTGGTCAAAAAAGATATGCAATGCGCATCTGGCTGAATCCCGACCAGATGAGTTCTTATAATATTTCTTTCAACGACATAACTACCACCCTCGCGGCTGAGAACGTGGAATTGCCCGCCGGTAAGATTTATGGCGACAATACCGAACTAACAATCCGTACGATGGGCCGGTTGAAAAGCGAGAAAGAGTTTAACGACCTCGTGATCCGCAACGACAGCACTGGAATTGTAAGGCTCGGCAATGTGGCCAAAGTAGAATTAGGGCCAGAAAACGAGGAACAAAGCTGGAAGTACAACGGCATGTATGCAGTGGGCCTTGCGGTAATCCCGCAACCGGGTGCCAACTATGTGCAGATTTCCGATGAGTTCAACAAACGCCTCGCGGAAATCCAGAAATCCAATAAATCGGATATCACATTCAGCGTCCTGATCGACAATACGCGCCTCGTACGGCAATCAATCAAAGAGGTGGAAGAAACGCTGATCATCGCGTTTTCGCTCGTGGTAATCGTGATCCTGTTCTTTTTCCGGAACCTGCTGGTAGCCGTCCGCCCGTTGATCGACATTCCGATATCGCTCATCGCGACATTCTTCGTCATGTACATGTGCGGCTTTTCGATCAACATCCTGACACTGCTCGGCATTGTACTCGCCACAGGTCTGGTGGTCGATGACGGTATTGTGGTCACGGAAAACATTTTCCGCAAGCTCGAAAGCGGCCTACCGATCCGGCAAGCGGCATTGGAAGGTAGCCGGGAAATCTTCTTCGCGGTTATTTCGACATCGCTTACGCTCGCTGTGGTATTCCTCCCGGTAATCTTCCTCGAAGGTTTCGTAGGGAGCCTTTTCCGGGAATTCGGGATTGTGGTAGCCTCCGCGGTATTGATATCCGCATTCGTTTCACTTACCATTACCCCCGTACTGAATGTGGTGCTAAACCGCAAGGATTCGGGCCACGGCTGGTTTTATAACAAAACCGAGCCTTTCTTCACCGGCATGGAAGACGGCTACAACCGCATGCTCCGCGGCTTTATGAAAGCACGGTGGGTTGCCTGGGTGCTGGTCGTTGCCTGCGGTGTGCTGATCTGGTTTACCTACACCCATTTGCAAAGCGAACTCGCGCCGATGGAAGACCGGAATAGTATCCGTTTCAGTGTTTCGGCCCCGGAAGGAACGAGTTTCGACCAAATGCAGGGAGTTTCGGACCAGCTGAGCGACTTTCTGAATGATTCTATTCCTGAAAAATCCTTTACATTCTCGGCTACACCGGGCTTCGGCGGCGGCGGCGTGAACAGTGCCACCGCGCGTATCGGTCTGGTACCATCCGAAGAGCGCAAGAGAAGTCAGAACGACATCGCACAAGAGATTAACAAAAAGATGTCACGGTTTAACGACGCGAGGATTTTCGCAACGCAGGAGCAGACTATTTCTGTGGGTATCGGTTCGAGAGGTTCACTTCCCGTTCAATTTGTATTGCAAAACCTCGACTTTGACAAGCTCAGCGAAGTGTTACCCAAGTTTCTCGATGAAGCGCGGCAAGACCCGACATTCCAGAACGTCGATGTTAACCTTAAATTCAATAAACCGGAGGTACGCCTGACCATTGACCGCCTCAAAGCGCGCGACCTGGGCCTTTCAACTTCCGACGTCGCGGCCACCATTCAAGCTGCATTTAGCGGACGGCGTCTGGCATATTTCATCATGAATGGCCAGCAATACCAGGTAATAGGCCAGGTAGAACGTTCGGAACGTAACAAACCGGCCGATATTGATAAACTATATGTACGGAATAACCGCGGTGAGAGCATTCCGCTGACGGCCGTGGTGCATATGGAGGAAGAAAGCGGTCCGCCGACCATTTACCACTACAACCGCTACAAAAGCGCTACGATTTCCGCGTCACTTGTAGAAGGCAAAACGATCGGCGACGGCGTGGAAGCCATGCGTCGGATCGGTACCAAACTGCTGGACGAATCCTTCCAGACGTCGCTTACCGGCCCGTCCCGCGACTTTGAAGAAAGTTCTTCCAACACCAGCTTCGCCTTCGGGCTGGCGCTTTTGCTTGTGTACCTCGTACTCGCAGGCCAGTTTGAAAGCTTCACCGACCCGTTCATCATCATGATCACCGTGCCGCTCGCATTGGCAGGTGCATTGCTCAGCCTTTATTTATTTGGATTAACCATTAATATTTTCTCACAAATCGGTATGATCATGCTCATCGGGCTTGTGACGAAAAATGGTATCCTCATCGTAGAATTTGCCAACCAGAAGCGGGAGCAGGGCATGGGCAGGATGGCAGCGGCGGTCGAATCGGCTACACAACGTCTGCGCCCGATCCTCATGACGAGCCTTGCGACGGCATTCGGTGCATTACCGATTGCAATGAGCCTTGGTGCGGCGGCAACCAGCCGGGTTCCGCTGGGGGTAGTAATTGTAGGTGGCCTGATGTTCTCGCTGATTCTGACGTTGTTCGTGATCCCGGCGATTTATACATTCATTTCACCTAAAAAACACAAGGTTACGGAAGAGCAGAAAATGGCAGAGGAGCTTGTGGCTTAGAGAATATTTTTCATACAAAATCAACTATTGTTTTTTACATGGGCTCGCTCACCTTTCTTAAAAAATACAATTACGCATTCCTATTACTTCTGCTTTGTTCAGGCTCCGCCTGGGCGGGCGTTCCCGCCGATACGCTCGCGCTTACGCTCGAACAGGCAGTGGCTACCGCTCTCAAAAACAGCTACGAAATCGAGATTGCCAAAAATAATGTCGATGCCAATACCATCATGAACAACTATGGCGTAGCTGGCGGTCTGCCGACCGTCTCCCTGAATGCTACGAATACGGAGCAGATCACCCAGGTAAATCAGAAACTGAATACCGGTGTTGAGATCAGCCGTAACGCCGCTGCCGGTAACAACACGCAGGCGAACCTTGCCGTAGGAATGCTCCTGTACAATGGTAAACGTGTAGTAGCTACCAAAAAGCGGTTGGCCGAACTGCAATACCAAAGTTCCGAAGTACTTAACTCGCAAATTCAGAACACGATCGCATTGGTCACGACGAGCTATTACGATGTGGTGCGGCAGCTGAGTTATATCAATACGATCCGCACATCCATTATTGCATCCGAAAAGCGTCTCGAAATCCTGCGGGTGCGGAAAGAAGCCGGAATGGCCAACAATGCGGATATTTTCCAGGCAGAAATCGATTTGAATACACTCAACCAGACGCTGCTGAACCAGCAAATGGTAGCGCAGGTAGCTAAAACAGAACTGCTCCGCACGCTCACGCTCGATCCGAAATCGGCCCTGACCATTAAGGATACGATTACAGTGGATAACAACTTGCAACTCGCGTCCATAGTAGACAAGCTGGCCTCCAATGCGGATATTAAAGCAGCGGATCATCAAATTAAAATCAATGAACTGATTGTAAAAGAAACGGCTGCGCTCCGTTATCCTACGGTTCGTTTCAATGCAGCTTATAATTTCAGCCGCAACCAGACGGCAGCGGGTCTTACATTGCTCAACCGGGTGGCCGGTCCGCAGGCGGGACTCTCGCTGGCTGTTCCTATTTACAACGGCTCGGCATTCAAACGCCAGAAGCAGGCCGCCGAAATCGATACGAAAACGGCTGAACTGCAAAGAAGCACACTGCTCCGCGATTACAGTGCCAGTGCCGTGAAAATGTACCAGACTTACCAGAGCTCCATCGAACAGCTCGAAAACCAGAAGAAAAACTACGCGCTGAGCAAGCAACTGCTCGACCTTACCCTGCAACGTTTCGAACTGATCCAAGCAACAATTATCGACGTTCGCGAAGCGCAACGCAGTTTTGAAGAAGCCGGTTACCGGCTCATCAACCTGAACTTTGCCGCCAAATCTGCTGAGATTGAGCTGAAAAGGCTCAGCAATACGCTACAATAATGCCATAGGCACGGTTTGGCCAAAAACTTTCCCCAAACCGTGCATCGATTTCCAGATTAATCCCGTCCGGATGAGCCAGCTAACGATTTCGCAGGAGTAGCGGTGCTGGCACGTAATTTTTCCCATAAAAGATTAAAAAGTCATTAAACCTTTACCCGGCTTTTCAATCTAACCGGCTCACCTTCAACCTAACATTATGCCGTGCGTTGCGCGGTGTTGTGGTCATTGCCGTCATGAAGAAATTACTACTGTTCGTTTCACTCCTGAATTTCCTGTGCATCCAACTCTACGCGCAGGATGAGCCTTCAACAACCTACCCCATCACCGGCAAACTCGAAGATTCGGACAAAAAGCCGGTCCCATTCGCCAATGTGGCGCTTCTTGCCGCGAAAGATTCCGCATTGATCGGCGGCGGTACTGCGGATGAAAACGGTCTTTTCAATATACCCGCGGAGCCGGGCAGCTATCTGGTCAAAATCACTTTCCTCGCCATGGATGAAAAAATCATCCCTAATGTGCGGGTAGCGGCCCAACCGGTCGCGCTGGGTACCATCACCCTCACTTCGAACTCGCGCCTGCTCGATGAACTGGTGGTACAGGGCGAAAAAAGCCAGATGGACCTGCAACTGGACAAGCGTGTTTTCAATGTAGGAAAAGACCTGGCCAATATCGGCGGTAATGCTTCGGATATTCTCAACAATATGCCTTCGGTAACCGTGGATGTGGAGGGCAATGTGGCGCTTCGTGGCAGCGGGAACGTCCGCATTCTCATCGACGGCAAGCAATCCGGTATGGTAGGGCTGAACCCCGCCGAGGCATTGCGCCAGATTCCGGCCGACCTGATCGAGAGCGTGGAAATCATTACCAACCCGTCGTCGCGCTACGATGCAGAAGGTGAAGTGGGGATTTTGAATATTGTGATGAAGAAAAATATCCGCTACGGGCTGAATGGAACGTTTACGGGCACGGCTGGTTATCCTTCCAATTTTGGGGCTTCCTTCAATGTCAACTACCGCAGAAAAAAGGTTAACCTCATCGCCAATTACGGCTGGATGTACCGCGACGGTCCGGGACGCGGGCATTCACGGCAGGAGTACAACAGCGCCGACACCAGTTTTGTATATGAGCAGACCAACCGACGCAACCGCGCCGGATATTCGAACAATGTCCGCGTGGGCCTGGATTATTTTTTGAATAACTACAATACCATTACCGCCACGCTTTCGGTACGGAAATCGCAGAATGACAACAAATCGCGTCTCGAATACCGGGATTTCGACATGAATAACATCCTCACGCGCACAGTCACGCGCAACGAAGACGAGACCGAACCCAGAACCAACATTGAGGCGGCATTGAATTACAGGAAGACTTTTGAGAAAAAAGGACAAAGCTTGTCGTTCGACGCGAAATACATTCTCAGCGACGAAACGGAGGCCTCGAAATACCATGAAGTTGCCGATAACAATACGGTCGATATCCGTCAGCGCTCTTATAATACCGAGGACGAAAAGAATTTCCTCGCCCAGTTGGATTACATTCACCCGTTCGGTAAAGAAGGCAAGATTGAAGCCGGTTTGAAAACGTCCATCCGGTTGCTGGACAATGATTTCTCCGTGCACCAGGCGCAAGGGCCCGATTACTGGGTCATTTTGCCCGATTATGACAACCGCCTGGCCTACGACGAGAAAATACACGCCGCCTACCTGATGGCGAGCAACCAGTTTGGAAAGGTTTTCGTGCAAGCTGGTCTGCGCGGCGAGTATACCGATATTTTGACCGAACTGAAAAAGACCGCTAAAACAAATCACCGGCAATATTTCAATGTATTCCCGAGCATTCATTTATCCTACAAGCTGCAAGACGCCCAGACATTGCAGCTTAGTTACAGCTACCGTCTGAGCCGGCCCAATTTCCGCGACCTGCTGCCCTTTTCCAATTTCAGTGACTCCCGCGTGTTCCGCGCAGGTAACCCGCTCCTGAATCCCGAGTTTACGCATTCGTTCGAGGCCGGGCATTTGCTGAATATGAATAAGGGAACGCTCCTTTCGAGCATTTACTACCGTCACAGGCTGGGTGTGGTGGAGAATATCACGTCCGTCGATTCTATTGGTTTTACCACCATTACCCCTATCAACCTGTCGACCGGTGACTCGTATGGTTTCGAATTTAACCTTACCTACGATCCGGCGCCCTGGTGGAAACTGACAGCCAACGCCAATATT
The DNA here is from genome assembly GCF_900101885.1 of Dyadobacter soli. Classification (GTDB taxonomy): domain Bacteria; phylum Bacteroidota; class Bacteroidia; order Cytophagales; family Spirosomataceae; genus Dyadobacter; species Dyadobacter soli. The sequence goes on from NZ_FNAN01000027.1 coordinate 19,051, forward strand.
TTCCGGGCGATGAATGAGGGTTACTATAACGACAAACTATACAAAAGCGACACTTATTCCTGGACCAGTCGGCTATCGTCTCGCATTACGCTGTTCGGTGCGGTGGATTTCCAGACGTCGTTCAACTACCGCGCACCGCGCCGCACGACACAGGGCAAGGATCTGTCGATCTATTTCATCGACCTCGGCTTATCTAAAGACATTCTCAAAGGCCGCGGCACGCTTACCGCCAGCGTCCGCGACTTACTTAATTCACAGAAACGCCGGAGCATTACCGAAAATGCGGGCTACTATTCTTATTCGGTGTTCCAATGGCGGCCACGGCAGTTTCTCGTCACATTATCCTACCGGCTGAACCGCTCGAAAGAGAAGGAGAGAACGGATAGGCAAGGTGAAATGAACGACGAAGAGTAAATCGGCGTGAATGCACTACCTTTGTATCCGAACCTCGTTATTTGAATAATGCTATTTATCGGAAAATACAATTACCTGACCATCGAGCGGGTTACCAGCGTAGGGATGTTCCTGAGCGATGTGGAAGGTGAAGAAGTACTGCTTCCCAACCAATATATTACGGACGATATGCAAGTCGGCGACCAGATCAAGGTATTCGTGTACCTCGATTCGGAAGATCGGCCCGTAGCAACCACCCAAACGCCCAAAATCATCCGCAACGAGTTTGCATTCCTGGAAGTGAAGGATGTTTCCGAATACGGCGCGTTCCTGGACTGGGGCCTGATCAAAGATCTTTTCGTCCCGTTCCGCGAGCAGCCAAAGCCAATGGAGATCGGTGAATGGCACGTCGTGTTCCTTTACCTCGACCAGAAATCGCAACGCCTGCTGGCCTCCGCTAAAATTGACAAATTCCTCGAAAGCGATCGCCTCACCGTTGCGGAAGGCGATGAAGTGGATTTGCTGGTATGGCAAAAAACCGATTTAGGCTACAACGTCGTCGTAAACCAGTACCACAAAGGCCTCATTTACGCGAACGAAGTGTTTCAACCGTTGCAGATTGGAGATTCTTTGAAAGGTTATGTCAAAAAGATCCGCGAAGAAAACAAGCTCGATATCAGCCTGCAAAAGACTGGCTATGAAGTGGTAGAACCGGTAGCGAAGCAGATTCTGGAAGAAATAGAAAAAGGAAAGGGCTTTTTGAACCTTTCCGACAACTCGTCACCCGAGGATATTTATAATAGGTTAAAAATAAGTAAAAAAGTCTTCAAAAAAGCGATTGGCGGCTTGTACAAGCAGGGCATTATCCGCATTGCGGATGATGGGATTTACCTGATTGGGCAGGATTGATTGGATATTTTTGTAAATTAAGATCAAATAAACCGGTCAAAACATGAAAACCATTGAAATAGAAATCACTGATGATAAAGCCATGAAGCTTCTATTGGATATGGAAGAAATGCATTTGATCAAGGTGATTCGAAACCGGCAACCGCTTTCGGAGTTGCGAAAACAAATCAAATCTCCGATGACAAATCAGGAAATTGATTCTCAATTAAACACACTTAGAAATGAATGGAGGAGAGATATCTAATCGACACCAGTGCTGTTATTAAGTATCTGAATGCCACATTACCTCAGTCCGGATTAATGCTGATGGACGGGATTTTGGACAACGAATCGATCATCTCGCTGATTACGGAAGGTTGAAATTTTGAAATACATCAATCCAAATAAAAACTGAAAAGCCATCCGCTACAAAACGGATGGCTTTTCAATTCCTGACCTATTGGCATTCAGGTTATTTACTTCTTGCCATATTTGTCCTTATACTTCTCATAAAGCCGTTTCTGCTTGTCGTCCAGATTGACTTTGCCGCCGCGGATGTAAGCCATTTGGACCATATTGCCGCGCATATCGAGGATATCGCCGTCGGAGACGAGTAGTGATGCTTGCTTGCCTTTTTCGAGCGTTCCTACCTGCTGCCCGGCGCCGATAATGTCGGCGGCATTACGCGTTACAAATTGCAATGCTTCTTCGGGCGTTACACCGCTGAAACCGGCAGCCGTGCCAGCCAGAAAGCCGAGGTTCCGCGTGCGCCACCATTCGTCGGCGTAAGTGATTGCTACTTTCACACCCGCTTTGTGCAGCAATCCGGGCAGTTCGTAGGGCAGGTAAACGTTCTCGTCTACGCCATCCGGCAGCCGGTGAGTGGTGTTGATAATTACAGGAACCTGATTCTCTTTCAAAAAAGAAGTCACTTTATGGGCTTCATTGCCACCTGCGATCACGATTTTTTTCACGCCCGCTTCCTGTGCAAAACGAATGGATTCAATGATATCCTTCGCATAATCCGCACGGATGTAAAGGTTTGCAGTACCAGCAAAAAGCGGCTTCATCGCTTCCAGGCGAAGGTTTATCGGGCTCGGGTTGGCAATTTCCGCATATGCTTTGGCCTCCGCGAATGTCTTTTTGAAAAGATCGATCGCTTCCTGACGCTTGTCGTTGCGCTTGACGCTGTAAGTGAAAGTCTCATTGTCAAAATTCCCGGCCAGAAACGGCGGCCAGGTTAGCCATATACCATCATCTTTTTTCAAAACGGCATCTTCCCAGTTCCAGCCGTCGCTGTAAAACACCGATGACGAACCGGAGATCGCGCCACCTTGCGGAACGGCCTGCGACAGCAGGATACCATTTCCACGCAATGTCGGGATCACTTCCGAATCGGTATTATAAGCCACGAGTGCGCGCACGTGAGGGTTAATCTGCCCTACTTCATAGTAATCGAGCGTTGCCCTTACAGATGCGATTTCCTGCAACCCGACAGTCGTATTCAATGAAATAAGGCCCGGAAAAACATGCTTTCCCTTCACATCCACGGTTTCAGCGCCGGCAGGGCTGGTTACCGAGGCCGCCGGCCCTACCTGTGTGATGATGCCCTTGTCGAATGCAATGGCGCCATTTTGAATCACCTGTCCATTCCCTATGTGAATCGTAGCGCCCGTGAGTACCACCGGTTTAGTTTGCGGCTTTGCCGGGGCCGGATTTTGCGCCTGTACTCCGGCTGCTATTCCAAGCAAAATACCGGCGATCAGTTTATATTTTTTCATAAGAATCAATTTGAAAGTCTTGAAACAGTATTACTTGCCGGCATCGGTGTGAGCGTGCTCCGCGTGAATGCCTACCACATCTTCGCAATGCCACATATGCGGCTTAGTAGCTTCCGGCTTCTGGGTAGGCTTGCCTTCCGCCTTCTCGCCCAGCATTTTCTGGATCAGCCTTTCGCGTTCTACAATAATGGATTTCTGTTTCTCCTCATCCTTTTTCCGATCAAAATAAATGGCACCCTCCACCATCGTGAAGTCGGGGCGTGCATATACTGAAAGAGGACTCGTGTTCCAGAGCACCAGATCGGCGTCTTTACCAGGTTTCACACTTCCCATCCGATCGTCGACGTGGAGCAATTTTGCGGGGTTCAATGTCACCATTTTCCAGGCTTCTTCTTCCGGTACACCGCCATACTCCACCGTTTTGGCTGCTTCCTGGTTCAGGCGGCGGGCCATTTCGGCGTCGTCGGAGTTGATCGCCACGGTTACACCTTCGTGGTACATCAATGCCGCATTGTACGGGATCGCTTCTTTCACCTCCATTTTGTAGGCCCACCAGTCGGCAAATGTGGAGCCGCCGATACCGCGTTTCTGCATGCCGTCGGCCAGTTTGTAACCTTCGAGGATGTGGGTAAATGTGTTGATTTTGAAGTTCAATGAATCCGCCACGTGCATTAGCATGTTGATCTCCGATTGCACGTAGGAATGGCAGGTGATAAAACGTTCGTTACCCAGAATTTCAGCCAGCGCATCGAGCTCTATGTCTCGGCGTGGTGGTGCCGCATTCTGCTTTTTGGCATTTGCATTGTAGCTTTTCCAGCTTGCAGCATATTCTTTCGCGCGCAGGAAATGGTCAAAATAGATCTGCTCCACACCCATGCGCGTCTGCGGGAAGCGCACGCGCTGCACATCGCCCCAGTTCGACTGCTTCACGTTCTCTCCTAATGCGAATTTGATTGTTTTTACCTCAGGTATCAGCATTTCCGACTGGTTCGCACCCCATTTCAGCTTGATCATCGCGCTCTGCCCGCCGATCGAGTTAGCCGATCCGTGCAGCAAATGCGAGGCAGTAACGCCCCCCGCCAACTGGCGGTAAATGTTAATATCATCCGGGTTGATCACATCGCTCATACGCACCTCGGCCGTGCTGGATTGCCCGCCTTCATTGATGCTGAAAAGCGCGATATGCGAATGCTCGTCGATAATGCCGCTGGTAAGGTGCTTACCCGTTCCGTCGATTGTTCTGGCACCGGATGGTGCTGCCAGCCCCTTCCCTACTTTGGTAATCTTCCCATTCTGGACAATTACGTCGGCATTTTGCAGGATGCCTTCTTTCTCGTTGGTCCAGATCGTCGCGTTTTTGATCAGGACGGTTTCCTTCGTGGGAATTGTTTCGTTTCCGTAGCCTACAAATGGGTATACGATCGGCCCGGTTTCGATGCTTTTAGGCTTCGTGGTGTCGGCCGCTGCAACGGCGGTATGCTTTTCTGCCAGCGTAGCATTCCATGGAATGACGGTCCCGTTCGGCAGTACCCCCTCTCCGCTCAGCCCGTTTCCGCTGATCCAGCCGGTGAGGCGTGTTGTTCCGCCCACTTTTTTATCTTGCTGGTAGGTCAATGTCAGCAATGCGTCAGCGAGGATCGCTTTGGGAGTGATCTTGATGGAATCCTGTACCACAATCTTATACTCCGGTTTTTCGGGCGAGCCGGTAATCTGCAATTTTCCGGCAGGCTGGTTGTTCAGCGAAAGCGAGTAAGTACCTCTGATATCCGGCGCATTCAGCGCGGTAAGTACGAATTTCTTGCCCTGAACCCAGTTTTCATAAATCACATTGTCTTTTGAAAACAAATCCCCCGAGGTGATGATGAAGTTCGCGAGCATCCCCGGTTTCAGGCTCCCGATCTTGTTGTCGGCCTTAATGAGCGAAGCCGGAAGCGTAGTCAGCGCCGCCAATGCCCTGTCCTTCGGCAAACCATAATCGACGGCGGTCCGCAGGTTTTTCCAGAAATCGGCTTTGTTACGCAATCCTACGGTAGTCAATGCAAAGGGAATCTCGGCTTTGGCTACCTCGGAGGCATTCCGCGGCGCCAGCTCCCAGTGTTTCAGCTGGCTCATGGTCACCACTTCCGCATCCCACGGATCGGTCACGTCATAGGCATCGGGGAATACCAGCGGCAGCAGCAATGTTGCCTTACTCTCCTTAATCTCCCGAATGCGCTGGTATTCATCGCCTCCGCCGCGGATAATGTATTGTATTCCAAACTCGTCCCCGATTTTATCGGCCCGCAAGATGCTGTATTTATCCCCGCCTTCAAAGAACGAAGGCAACCCTTTGATCTGGTTGAATGCTTCGAGCGACAGGTTGGTTTCTTTTTTGCTCCCGCCTTTCGCGTACCAGTCGGCATCGTAGTAATTTTGTCTTAAAAGCGCTACCACGCCCATTCCCGACGACGGGTAGGTTTGCGCTGAGCTTCCTTTCCCGAACGAGAAATGCGCCGATGCTTTGGTGTTCAGCATTGCCTTGTTCGCGGGTTCGTCGCTGAGGGTCACAAGCGCACCGTTTCCGCGCACAATGCCGTCATGCGAATGCACCAGCACCGTTCCGAAACCGATTTTCCGCAAGTCGCCCGCCTTTTTCGCATCCGGCGTGAAGAGCATGCTGGCATCCGTTTCAGGCTGAATGGCCTGATTCCAGCCGAATGCACCCTTCTTGTTCGATTCCAACTGGGGAGTCTGCCGTCCGCCGCCGCCCTGCGCCCTTCTCACCTCCGGCATTCCATAATCTGAATCCAATTCGATGAGCGATGCATAAATGAATTTTCCTTTCAGATCGACGGTCACCGTACCGGAAGGAATCTTGACCTGCTTACCCGTTTCCCGGATCACCCCGTCTTCAATCAGCATTGTCGCATTTTCGATGGTCGTTTTCGGATCTACGACGATCGTGGCATTCGTGAATGCGTAACGCCCTGTCCTTTCATCATAAGCACCATTTCTCGGGAAGGTCTCCTGCGCGTGGCAATACACCGCCAGCGTCATGCAGCCTAATATCGTTGATAATTGTTTAAACATATATTGTTGTCTTAATTACAATTGTGCCTTACAATATACAAGTAAAATCGGTAAATCAGGGCTCTGAGGCGTATCTTGCGGTTGTTTTCACTGTTATTCAACATCATCCCAGCCACCATGACATTCGAACAATTCCAGGAGTCGGTTTCACAGCCTGCACCGCCCAAAGGCATTTCCGTGCTTCTCGAGGCGCTTTGGCACGACGCCAATGGCGATTGGGAAGCAGCCCATAACATTGCACAAAGCCAGGAAGGCACGCAGGCTTACGACCGCCTTCACGCCTATCTCCATCGCGTGGAAGGCGATACTTTCAATGCGGGATATTGGTACCGACGTGCTGGTTCAGAAGTATTTAGAGGAAGCCTAAAAGAAGAATGGGCGCATCTGGCCAATACGTTCCTGCAAAAGGCATAAGGTTTTTACCTTATATATGACCAATATAAGGTTTTTAGCTTATATAATTAAAATATAAGGCTTTTACCTTATATTTGATAATTATAAGTAAAAAACCTTATGTCCATGAAAGCGTTCCGAGCGGTCATAACTGCCGATATGGTGAATTATACGCAGTTTTCGCGTGAAGATGCGACTGTTTGGCTGGAAGAAACATTGGCTATTTTGCACCAAAATCCGGCTTTTAAATGGGCGCTCAAACCTGAAATATACCGCGGGGACAGCTTCCAGGCGGTATTAAAAAACACCGATCAGGTAATGCGCATGGCTATTCTCGCACGTGCATGTATGCGCAAGCACGCACCCAACGCGGATATGCGCATAGCCATCGGCATCGGCCATACAGAACAACTTACCGACCGCCCCGGCACCTCCGATGGCGAAGCATTCAGGCTCTCGGGGCACCTGGCCGACAAGATCCGTCAACAAAAAGCCCGGATCGGCATCGCATTACCCAAGCCATCGGAGCCTTTATCGGCGACATTGGATTTACTTGAAACGGTCATCGAGAGCTGGACGGCCGCGCAGAGCCAGGTGATTGAAGCGCTGTTGCTGGGCAAAAATGTAACACAGATCGCCGAGATGTTATCTATCAGCCAGTCGGCAGCAAGTCAGCGGGTTGCGGCTTCCAAATGGTGGGCAATTGACAGTTTTATTGCTACCTTTCCAAAGCAATTATCACTATACACCAAACGCTAAATATTATGACAGAATTTCTGCTGTTGCTTCTGGCACACGTTCTCGTAGATTTTTACTGGCAACCCACCCGATGGGTCACAGACAAAAAGGAGAAAAAATACAAATCCCGCTATTTGTATCTCCACACGTTACTGGTCATAGTTGTATCCTACATTGCCCTGCATCAATGGAAAAACCCTTTTCCAGCCATTGCATTAGGCATTGCACATGGCGCCATCGATCTTGTTAAAATCTCATTCGACAGGAAGGGATCGCTCACCTGGTTCATCGCCGACCAGGCGGCGCATCTGGCCACCATTGCACTTACCGCGCTTGTGCTTACAAGCAACATAACGCTTGGCTTTGAAGCATTTATGACATGGTTCAATACCCCAAAAACACTGGCAAGGTTATCCGGAGCATTGCTTTCGCTATCGCCTGTTTCATTCCTGGTGGGCATTCTTACCAAACCCTGGCGGGAAGAACTCAGCAAACTCGCCCCCGGAGCCGACGATAACCTCGCAAATGCTGGCCGTTGGATAGGTATGTCCGAGCGCTTGCTCATTTTTGTTTTTGTATTGGTGAATCAATACTCCGCTATTGGCTTTCTGATCGCGGCCAAATCACTATTGCGGTACAACGACAAATCGACCGAACCGGGCATTCCGCCGGCTTATATCAGCAAGAAATCGGAGTATGTACTGGTAGGAACACTGATGAGCTACACCTGTGCCATTGCCGTCGCATTGGCGGTTCAGATACTCAGCCAAAAATTTAAGTAGTAGCAGGTTAAACTCGACCCCAGTTTTTACATCTAATCCGGGTATCTAAACTTTTTTGACCATGAGGAAATCATTGCTGGCCATCTTACTGGCCTTTGTAAGCTTCACAACTTTCGCGCAGCGCGGCGGAAACGCTACGCCCGAGCAGCGCGCCGAGAACCAAACCAAAACTTTGACCGAAAACCTCAAACTTTCGGATGATCAGCAGAAAAAGGTATACGACCTCAGCCTGGCCCGCGCCAAGAAAATGCAGGAACTACGCGACGCTCAAAACATGGACCGCGAGCAAATGCGGGCTTCGATGGAAACATTCAACACCGAAATCGGCAAGATCCTGACCGTAGAACAGCAGGAAAAATACAAAACCTGGCTCGAAGACCGCCGGAATAACCGCGGTGGCGGTGGCGGCGGAGGACCGAGAAACTAAAACCGATAGCCTGAAAAGCACAAAAAGCTGCCTCATATGCGTGAGGCAGCTTTTTGTGTAGTAAAATATGCTTAGATAACTCCTTCTTCCTCCAAAAGATTATTCAGACAGAACTGGTACTGATCAAAAGCAGGAACCATCTCACTCCATTCATAAGACGACCATTCACGCGAGCGATCCATTACCATAATCTTACGATCTTCTGTCAAAATCCAGATTACACGCTCAGTGCCGAATTCTAACATCTTTTCACTCTTGCGGAACATGTAAGCATTCTCGTCGGAAAAGTGGTCTGCCTCGATTTTTACGTCAACCTGGATAGCTAATCTCGGCGGCACATCCGCATATTTATTTGAGAAAACATCCTTAATCAACGCCTTATCAAAAACCACAACATCGGTAACCAGGTTGTTTCCGTGTGAAATGTGCAGTCCGGCCTCGTTACAAAGCACCCAATATGGTTCATTTCGCAGTATTTCTGCAATATACCAGCTGGTAATACTTGTGACAAGTGCCTTAAAAATGCCATTTCCTGTAATCTCCTCCAAAGATTTCACCCCGTCTAACACATCCTTATAGCCCTTATAGCAAAGCGAGTGTCCGTCGAGTTCTTCAAAAATCAGTTCAGGATCGATTTTCGCAAGTGACATACTTTTATCATTTTGATTTAATCAAATATAATAAAAGCTACCTAACTCAAAATCAGTCTCAAAGCGCCATTTCCGTCTTGAATTCCGATGTAAAATGGAAGTGAATGGCCGGGTTGTTTTCGCGGTTCATGCGGATCATCCATTCAGATTCGGCGAGAAAAACTGGGTTGCGGTCCTTGTCGTAGGCGATTTGGTTGCCTTTGAGGCGGATAAACTGGTCCATAGCCGGCTTCTCGTCGGCGGTGAGCCAGCAGGCGCGGGAGATATTCATCGGTACCCAGCGACATTTAGCACCATATTCGTGTTCGAGGCGGTACTGGATTACATCGAATTGAAGTTCTCCAACGGTACCTACGACTTTTCTATTGCCAAGGTCCAGCGTGAAGAGCTGCGCAACACCTTCGTCTGTAAGCTGCTGGATACCCTTTTCCAATTGCTTGGATTTCATCGGGTCCATGTTGATCAGCTCCTTGAAGATCTCGGGCGAGAAGCTGGGAATGCCGGAGAATTGCAGGTTTTCGCCCTCGGTCAATGTATCTCCGATTTTGAAATTACCCGTATCATACAAACCTACCACATCGCCGGGGAAGCCCTCATCCATCACACTCTTATCCGAAGCCATGAATGTAAATGGGCTGGAAAAACGCACATCCTTGCCTAGCCGCACATGCTTATAAAATTTGTTCCGTTCGAATTTTCCCGAGCAAATGCGCAGGAACGCAATGCGGTCGCGGTGACGGGGATCGAGGTTGGCGTGGATTTTAAATACAAAACCGGTGAATTTCGGTTCGGTAGGTTCTACCTCGCGTACATCCGTCGGGCGCGGCTGCGGGATAGGCGAAATGTCGCAAAATGTATCCAGCAACTCCTTGATACCGAAGTTATTGATCGCACTTCCGAAGAATACCGGCGCGAGCTGGCCCTTTTGGTAAGCTTCTTCCGAGAATGTATCGTAAACGCCTTCTACCAACTCCACATCCTCCGTCAGCTGATTGGCATCCCTTTCTCCTAGCAACTCTTCCAGCTTTTCGTCTTCCAGGTTCACCTTCGCAACGTCCGCTTCAATTTTGGTTTTATTGATCTTAAAGAAATACAGCATTTGCTCATACAAGCTGTAAACACCTTTAAAATTGGCACCCATATTGATCGGCCAGGTAAGCGGACGAACACGGATATTGAGCTTGCTTTCCAGCTCATCCAGCAGTTCAAATGGATTCTGCCCTTCGCGGTCGAGCTTGTTGATGAACACGATCACCGGCGTATTGCGCATACGGCAAACCTCCATCAACCGCTCGGTCTGCTCTTCGACGCCCTTCACGCAGTCCACCACGAGGATTACGCTATCCACCGCGGTCAATGTGCGGTAAGTATCTTCGGCAAAGTCCTTGTGACCCGGGGTATCGAGGATGTTGATCAGCAGATCCTTGTATTCGAACGTCATTACCGATGTCGCCACCGAGATACCGCGCTGCTTCTCGATCTCCATGAAGTCGGACGTCGCGGTCTTCTTGATTTTATTGGACTTTACCGCGCCCGCCGTCTGGATCGCACCTCCGAAAAGGAGCAGCTTTTCGGTCAATGTGGTTTTCCCGGCATCGGGGTGGCTGATAATCGCGAACGTGCGGCGCTTCTTAATCTCTTGTAAATTACTCATATATGCCTGGCAGCGAGTGCCAAATGGTTGGTCAAAATTTGCGCAAAGATACGAATTAAAAAAAGCCGCCCCTAGCAGGAGCGGCTCTAAATTCCGTCAGCTGACGTTACAAATACGTCGGCTCAATAATAGGAATGCTTGTAATCCTCTACCGAGGTAAGAATCACCTCGTGCGCCTCTTCCTTACCGTAAACATTGGTAATTTCGATATGCGCTTTCTCACCAGGCAGGTTTTTGTAAGTCAGGAAGTAGTGTTTCAGACGTTCCACGATCCCTTCCGGCAGTTGGCTCAGATCATCGAACTGGCCGTAAACTTCGTCGCCTTTCAGCACGGCGATGATCTTGTCATCCGCCTCGCCGCCGTCGATCAGACGGATACCGCCGATAGGCTTCGCCTCACACATGATGTTACCATGCGAAATGATTTTTTCGCATAATACAATGATATCCAGCGGGTCACCATCGCCCTCGGTCACATCGCGACCGGAACGTTCCCGCGCCAATGCAGCGATCTTGTCGGCGCAATAGGTTTTGGGAATGAAGCCGTACAATGCGGGAACGATGTTCGAATATTTCTGAGGGCGGTCGATTTTGAGGTAACCGGTGGCCTTGTCAATTTCGTATTTTACGGTATCGGTAGGAACAATCTCAATAAATGCAGTCACTAGTTCGGGTGCTTTGTCACCCATCGGAATTCCGTGCCACGGATGTGCTTTGTGTACGTTAGCGATCATTAGTTGTGTAATAGGTAATAACTTTTAAACTTAAATACGTTGAATACTGATCTTGATTTCTTACAATCCTGCCTTTTCGGCAATAGTGTAATCCCCTGTTTTTGAAACAGATTGCTTCACAAACAATTCACCCAAAAATCCTGCGAGAAATAATTGAGAGCCTACCATAATCGCTACGAGTGCCAGAAAGAACAGCGGGTTTTCCGTAACATTCCGGTAGGGCAATAAATTGTAAATGTTATATATCTTTTTCCCGATAAGCCACACAGCTATAAGGCTTCCAAGAAAAAACATAAGGGTTCCCAGACTGCCGAACAAATGCATCGGTCTCCGTCCAAACTTATTCACAAAGGCGATCGAAAGCAAATCCAGGAAGCCAAAAATGAACCGTTCGAGGCCGAATTTTGTGTGACCGTATTTACGGGCCCGGTGCTGTACCACCTTCTCACCGATCTTCGTAAAACCATTCCATTTCGCGATCACCGGAATGTACCGGTGCATCTCTCCATAAATAGTAATATTCTTAACGACTTCCCTGCGGTAAGCTTTCAGGCCGCAATTGAAATCATGCAAATAAACCCCTGAAATACTGCGGGTAGCCGCGTTGAAAAGCTTCGTGGGTAAGGTCTTCGTAATTGGGTCGTAACGTTTCTTTTTCCAGCCCGAAATCAGATCGTAACGATCACCGACGATCATATTGTACAGCTCCGGAATTTCGTCCGGACTATCCTGCAAATCGGCATCCATTGTGATCACAACATTGCCCTTTACAGCTTGAAAACCGGTTTGTAATGCGGCAGTCTTGCCATAATTCCGTACAAAACGCATCCCCCGCACATTTGGATTTTCCTGCGAAAGCCGCTCTATCACTTCCCACGACCGGTCCTTGCTCCCATCATCCATCAAAAGCACTTCGTACGTGAAATGATTTTCATCCATGACCCTCGCAATCCACTCGCAGAGCTCAGGAAGCGACTCTTCTTCATTATAAAGCGGGATAACAACGGAAATCTGGATAGCTTGGTCGGTCATGTACGGTTTCAGTGACAATGCTTTGCCGGTAATTTGCCGCAAAGTTCGTGTTTTTCCTGATCAAAATTTCAAATAAAAAGCTTTTAGCAGTTCCCTGAAACGCGGATCATGGGTAGTACCATCCTTCTCATAAATGTATAAATCCGGCTCAACCGTCAGATTATGAGCAAATTCAGCTCGCTGAAACTGCATGAGCAACCGGAATGCTTTCTTGTCTTCCTGGTGAAACAATGTCAGCTTTCGTGCCAATTTCCAGCCCGCATTTTCTGCTTTCCCGGCAAAGCGTTCGCCTTCGTCAACCGGAAAAAGAATATTGAATTTACCCTCCGGTTTCAAAAGCCGTGCGATGGCGGTCAGCAGCTCCTCAAAATCAAGGGATTTGGCATGATGCGCGATGTTCTTTTTATCAATCGGCGAAAGCAGGTCCGACTGGAAGAACGGCGGATTGGTGATAATCACATCGTACAAATGGTCCGACACGAATTCCTGCACAGCCGAATGAAACAACGTAATGCGATCGTGAAAGGGGCTTTGCTCCACATTCTCGCCCGCCTGATAAAATGCCTCCGCATCGATCTCCACCGCGTCGATCATCGCGTACGTGTTACGCTGCGCGACCATGAGCGAAAGCAGCCCGGTTCCGGCACCGATATCGAGAATGCGGTCGGCATCCTCCACATCCGCCCACGCACCCAGCACGCAGGCGTCGGTACATACTTTCATGGCGCATTGGTCCTGCCGTACGGTAAACTGCTTGAACCGGAAATGGGCGTTACGAGGCATTTTATCTATTATTTTCGTCCAAAATCAGCCGGGTTTTCCCCCCAATATTCCGTCTCCCACTTCAATATTTTATTAGGGTAAGTATTTGTCGCGAGCCAACGTTCAGCACGTTGCAGCATTTCGAACAACGGCTTGTTACGGGGCGTCAAAGCCAGTTTGGTATTCGCGTGCTTCTTTTTTATCCACGCCATTGCCGTTTTTGAATCCGTATAGATTGGCAAATCGCTCTCTTTCTTTTGCAAATAGGCCAATGCGTGCACGATCGCCAGGAACTCGCCGATGTTGTTAGTACCATCCTTAAATGGGCCTTGCAGGAAAATGCGGTCACCGGTTGCATAGTACATACCCTGGTATTCCATATCGCCCGTAGCGGTATTCCACGCCGCATCCACGGCAATGCTGTTTTTAATCGGTCGTCCCACATTAGCAGGCGGTTCCTGTACAGCTGGTTTGGAATCCTTTTTGGCCACAAACTCCCAGTAATTCCGCTGAATGGCCGCTTCCGCTTCCTGCAAAGAATCAAAAGATTTATAGCGTGCATCCTCGAAGCCCTTAATCTGTGCCTCGCATTCCTTCCAATCCGTAAAAACGCCAGTCTTCCGGCCCTGCCAGACGACGTAGTATTTGGTCTTTTTCAATGTTAAATGAGTCAATTTTAAATGAGCGAATTTTGAATGAGTGAATGAGCGAATGAGTGAATATTCTTAATGCTATTCACTCATTCACTCATTGACTCATTCACTCATTAACTATTATTCTCCCAAACCAGCGCCAATTCCACAATCACCTCCACCGCCTTCTCCATATCCTGCACCGAAACCCATTCCAGTTTCGAGTGGAATGCGTGTTCGCCTGCGAAGATATTCGGGCACGGCAGGCCCATGAATGAGAGCCGTGAGCCGTCGGTACCACCGCGGATACTGCGTTGAATGGGTTTCAGGCCGACACGCTCCATGGCCGTCAATGCATTTTGGATCACTTCGGGATGCTGGTCGAGCACTTCCTTCATGTTCCGGTATTGCTCCTGCACTTTGAATTCAGCGGAAGAGTTAGGATATACTTTCAAAGCCTCCTCCATAATGCTTTTCAGCAATGCCTCTTTTTCATGCAGGCCTTTTTCTGTAAAATCGCGGATGATGAAGCTCAGAACCGCTTTTTCCTGAATGCCTTCCATTTGCACCGGGTGGATAAAACCTTCCTTATCCTGCGTGGTTTCCGGTGAAAGTTTGTCCTTCGGAAGCTTTGCGAGTATTTCGGCAGCGATTTTCAATGCATTTTCCAGCTTGCCTATCGCGTAGCCCGGGTGGGTGCTCACGCCGTGAATGGTGATTTTCACACCGTCGGCCGAGAATGTTTCATCTTCTAATGTACCAATCGCCTCACCGTCGACCGTGTAGCCAAAATCAGCTCCCAGTTTCTGCAAATCAACTTTTTCAGTACCTCTTCCTACTTCTTCGTCTGGTGTGAAAAGAATTTTAATGGTACCATGTTTAAGCTGCGGATTTGCAAGCAAATGCTCGGCGGCAGCCATGATTTCTGCCACCCCGGCTTTGTTGTCAGCACCCAGCAAAGTGGTACCGCTAGCTGTAACAATGTCGTTTCCAATCTGCTGATCGAGATCGTGCAACTCACCTGTTCTCAAAACCTGCGAGTTATCGTCCGGCAGGATAATGTCCGAACCGTTCCAATTCCGGTGAACGATCGGCTTCACATTTTCCCCCGTCACATCCGGCGAAGTATCTACATGCGAGCAGAAGCAGATCACCGGAATGTTCGTTTTATCGGAGTTCGAAGGGATCGTCGCATACACGTACCCGTGCGCATCCACGTGCGCGTCCGCGACGCCTAATGCGCGAAGCTCCTCGGCGAGCAGGTTACTCAAATTCCGTTGCTTGGCGGTACTCGGGAATGTCTCCGAATTAGGGTCCGACTGCGTATCGACTTGCACGTAACGCAGGAATCGTTCGAGAACAGAGCTCATAATGAACCGATTGAAGTTTTTGAAATACGATTAACCGATGATCGACGATAGGTCGGCCGGTGAGTAATTGATGTTCTTCAAAGTTTTGTCATCGGCGGTGCGGTACACGAGGTATTTGCCATTATCCTCTTTGAAATAGCATTCGGTGCCCTTCGCCTGATAATGCGCCACTGTCGCTTCGGCTTCTTCCACCGAGTTGCAGGCTTTCGACATATTCGAGCGCTGCACTTCGTCGAACAACGTGCGAAACTTCTCGCCAAGACCGAATTCCAGCACCGCACCGGACAATACATATTGCAGGTCGCAAAGTGCGTCGGCCACTTCCACGATGTCCTTTTCCAGGATTGCAACTTCCAGCTCCTTCAACTCCTCGGCCAGCAATGCCACGCGCAGGCGGCTTCTTTCTTCGGAGGGAATCGTCGGCGTTTCCAGGATCGGGTGTTTGAAAGTTCTGTGAAAATCCGCGACTTGATTAAGGCTATCCAGTTGTTGCATTGTTATATGGTTTTAAAAATTTGTTTTACTCAAAATGTAGCATCGTGGTGCCACTTACATCGAAAGGTTGGTTTTGAAGAGCTTGATAGAAATCGCCAACAGAATGATACCGAACACCTTGCGAAGAATATCCGTACCGCCCTGTCCGAGCTTCCTTTCCAGCCAGTTCGATGATTTTAATACGAGGTAAATAAAAAAGAGGTTCAGCACGATGCCGACCAGGATATTCTGGATCTGGTATGTCGAACGGAGGGACAGCAGGGTAGTCATGGTAGCCGCTCCTGCGATCATCGGAAATGCAATGGGCACAATGGACGCCACACCGACATCTACACTTCCATGCTTGAAAATATCCCGTCCCAAAATCATTTCCAGTCCGAGCAGGAACAGGATAATGGCACCGGCAATGGCGAAAGAGGCAATATCCACACCGAAAAGACTTAGCAATCGTTCCCCCAAAAATAGAAATGTCACCATGATCGCCCCCGCCACGATAGTCGTTTTCTCCGACTCGATCTTGCCCAGCTTCCGCCGGAAATCGACGATAATCGGCAATGAGCCAAGCACATCGATCACCGAAAAGAGGATCAGCGTGACGGAGATAATTTCCTTGAAATTGAACATGGGCTTACACTTTGGGGTGTTTCTATCCCGCAAAGTTGCTCAAAACCGACTGCTTACACAACCTAAAATGACTCCGGCCATGAAAATCAGCGGGATCAGGAAGCGCTTCCCGGCAGGAAGTTCAGGAATGTATTGAACTGCTTTTTATACTTCTCCTCGTCGATTTTATAAAAGAATGCACCTTTTTTGGAATAGCCTTTCTGCTTTTCGTCCAGTTTCACCAACAAATTGGTTGATAACAACTTACGACTAAAATTACGCTTATCGAGCTCCGTTCCGAAAATCGCTTCATAGAGTTTCTGCAACTGCGGAATCGTAAACTTTTCGGGCAATAACTCGAAACCGATCGGGTGCTGCGAGGCCTTGTAGCGCAAATGCTGGATCGCCATATCGACCATCACACCGTGATCAAAAAGGAGTTTGGGCAGCTCCTGCATCGAAAACCACTGCGCTTCGTAATTTTTGGAAATCTTGTGATCGTAGTCTTCTACATTGATCAATGCAAAATAAGCGACAGATACCGTTCGCTCAACCGGGTCGCGCTGGGGACTCCCAAAAGTGTAAAGTTGTTCGAGGTAAATGTCGGTAAGGTTCGTCAATTCAAAAAGAATGCGGGACGACGCGCCTTCGAGGCTTTCGTCAGGCTGTACCCAACCGCCCATCAGCGACCAGGTGTGGTGCTCGTCTTCAATGCCCCTTTTTACCAGTAACAGTTTCAGCTCTTCGCCATCAAAACCAAAAATAATCGAATCCAGCGCGACCAGACATTTGGTCTGGGCCTGGTATTGCTTTAAAATATCTAATCGCACAACTAGTAAGTCGCAGGTGAGTGGATTTGTTTTTAGTTAAAAATACAAGGAAGGCCATTTACTACTCATTCCGTCAATTAGGCGCCATTTTCACCAAAAACGCTTTCAATAGCGCTATTTCCTCGTCGCTGATCGCCGGAAAATTGGCGATACGGAAGCTTGTTTCCTTCTCTTTCCCATAGCCATTACCGAGCGTAATGCCCTCCTTTTGCGCCGCGGTTTTAAGAAATGCAATCCTTTCTTTTTCCGCACGGACGGCGATCACGGTGTCCGAACGCACCGCCGTATTTTCCACCACAAGCTCATAGCCGTTTTCCAAAAGGAATGCATACCAGTCGTGGGCCCGCTGGCGCGTCTGCTTATCCACCTCCTCGATGGGCGGCACCTGCTGCATTACTTTCCCAAGCAGATAAATGCCGAGAATGTTGGGGGTAAAAGGGGTTTGAAAGTTCAAAAAGTTATCTCTGATGAACAACAGGCTGTTATAATGCTTCCGCTCGCCTATCCGTATCGCCCGCTCGACGGCTTTTGGAGACACAATCATCACCGCGAGGCCCGCCGGCAATCCGAAGCATTTCTGCACCGAAGCATACCATATATCGGCATTTTCCCAGGGTAAAGTCACGCCCGCCATCGCCGAAGTAGCATCCACGGCAATCAGGTTATCGACTTTCTTACGAATGTCGAGCAGAAAATCCCCGGGCACTTTGGTACCATTCGAGGTTTCGTTGTAGGTCACGCAAATCAGCTCGTTTCGCGAAAACACGGCGGAACGATCCATGAGCAGCGTTTCATTCAGCCCGAAAGCCGCATCGCTGGCGCGGTGTGAAATGCGGTGGGTGTATTCCATCCATTTCTCGCCGAATGCGCCATTGTAAATATGCAGGCTCGAATCGATCAGCAGCGATTGGGCGATGATCTCCCAGCATTCCGTGGCCGACGACACGAAATAGACTTCATAGCCCGCCGGAACGTCCAGTTTCACCTTCAAATCGGCGATCGTTTGTTCCAGCAGCTGCATAAAGCCCTTGCTGCGGTGGTTGGAACTGATCAGCCCGCTCGCAAACGCTTCTGCAATATATTGTTCGACCTGTGGATAAACCTTACTAGGCCCAGGGTAAAACGTGATCATAGCATTTCATTTTTGGTTTAAACAAAAACATCACAGGCCGGAATTAAATCCCCAAACCTGTGATGCCTGAAATATTATTTTGAAGTCCGAATGTCAATCAGAAACTCTGACTACTCATGACAACACTTGACCATTCCTGACTACTCCTGACTCATTTCGAATCACATAAATCCTTCGCGAACCATCGCTTTTTCCAACTTCTCGCCCAGTTCTTTCGAAGCTTTCAGCAACGGCAAACGCACGTCGGAACTGCAAATACCTTTGATTTCGAGGCATTTCTTGATCCCTACCGGGTTCGATTCGATATAAAGCAACGTATCGAATTCGAGGAATGCGAGTTGCAGCTTGGCAGCGTCTTTGAAACGACCTTCTAATGCCGCCCAGGTCAATGCACGGAATTCTTTCGGGAATGCATTGGCAATCACCGAAATAACGCCATGCCAGCCGACGCTTACCATGGTGGTAACGAGGTTATCATCACCCGAAAGCAGCAGAAAATCTTCCGGAGCGCGCGCGGCGAGTTCCATACTTTGTTCAAGGCTGCCGCCGGCGTCCTTGATACCGATGATATTCCGATGCGCCGCCAGTTTCACGATTGTATCCGCTTTCATATTGATTACCGTACGGCCGGGTACATTGTACAAAAGGACCGGAACCGGCGAAGCGTCCGCAATAGCTGTGAAATGCGCGATAATGCCTTCCTGAGTCGGCTTGTTGTAGTAAGGACAAACAGAAAGTATTGCGTCCACACCCGTAAAGTCGGTGTCCTTAATGGTATTCAGTACTTCCTGGGTATTATTGCTTCCGATACCATAAACGATCGGCAGCTTCTTGGAGTTATTTTTGATTGTAAATGCCAGGATATCACGCTTTTCCTTAGAAGTAACTGTTGGCGACTCGCCGGTTGTTCCTTGTACTACCAGGTAGTCCGTACCACCTTCCGTCACCAGGTCGATCAGTCTTTTCAGACCCGGATAATCAATCTCATTTTGTTCATCAAAAGGTGTGATCAGCGCGGCCCCTACCCCTTTGAAACGTTGGTCCAATGGCATTATTTACTTATATAATTGTTAGAATTTTAAAACACAAAGTTAGCCTTCCGGGAGTATTTTCTTTACTTAATTTCCAATCATTGCTAAAAATTCTTCCTCGGAGATGATCGTAACACCCAGTTTACGTGCTTTTTCGAGTTTGGAAGGCCCCATATTCGCACCGGCGAGCAGGTAATTAAGCTTCCCGGACACCCCGCTGAGTACCTTTCCGCCGTTTGCCTCTATCTTTTCTTTCAGCTCGTCGCGTTCGAAGTTTTCGAAAACACCGGAGATCACAAACGTTTTGCCATCCAGCACATCACTTTCGATTTCGACAGGCTTCTCGTCGCTCTCCATTTGCAAACCGGCTTGTTCCAATCGCTCAACGAGCAACTGATTTTCCGGCACGCTGAAAAACGATTCGATGCTCAATGCAATACGCCCGCCGATTTCCGGAACGGCGACAAGCTGATCGTAACTAGCCGCCCGCAATGCACGCATGGATTTGAAATAAGCGGCCAGTTTTTCGGCCACAGTCTGCCCTACAAAGCGTATACCTAATGCAAAAAGCACATTCTTGAACGGCACCGTTCTCGACAAATCAATGCCTTTCAGAATGTTCTCTACCGTTTTTTCACGGAAACTGATCTTCTTAACCTTTCCAGTTTCCTCATTGAGCAGGTTCTTTTCGAGGCCCAGGAGCTTGTCGTGATTCAGGTCGTACAGGTCCGCGGGCGTACGCACGAGGTCGAGGTCGAAAAGAAGCTCTATTTTTCCTTCACCCAAACTTTCGATATTCATTGCCTTGCGGTGAATGAAATGCTCGATACGGCCTTTCAGCTGCGGCGGGCAATGGCTGTCGTTCGGGCAAAAGAACGCCACTTCTCCCTCGTTACGCTGCAACTCGTGGCCGCATTCCGGGCAATGCGTCGGGAAAACGATCGCTTCGGTTTCGAACTTTTCGCGCTGGGAAACGTCCACGCCGGTAATTTTCGGGATAATTTCGCCGCTCTTTTCTACGAATACTGTGTCGTTCAGGCGGATACCAAGCCTTTCCAGCTCGTTTGCGTTATGCAGCGTCGCCCGCTTCACACGCGTACCCGACAAATGCACGCCCTTCACCTGGTTGTAAGGCAATGCACGCTCCGAAAGGTCGCAAAGGTTGGCCACCGGTGTTACGGCGCCCGTCCGGCCCACCTGGTATGTCACCATACGAAGCACTGCCGGTTTGTTTTCGGCCTTATATTTATAGGAAATCGCCCACCGCGGACTTTTTGCAGTGAAACCAAGCTCTCTTTGCTGGGCAAACGAGTTCACCTTGATCACAATCCCGTCGGTTGCCAGTGGCAAATGCGCCCGTTTTTCCTCCCATTCGCGGATGTACTCGATAGCTTCATCGATATTCGCTACCTTTTTCCAGCCGGGCGACACGTTAAATCCCCATGCCTTCATGCCTTTCAAACTCTCTTCCTGACTTGGAAACACATCCGTATCCGCAAAGAAGTAATATAAGTAGCAATCCAGCCCGCGCCGCGCCGTTTCGGCGGAATCCTGCAACTTGAACGAGCCCGAAGCCGCATTCCGGGGGTTGGCGTACTGATTTTCACCGAGCGTATCCATCTCCTCGTTCAGTTTCTCAAAGGAAGATATCGGCATAAAGCCCTCCCCGCGGATCTCGAATACCGGCGGCAGATTCTCGGCTTTCACCCGCAATGGCAGCGAGCGGATCGTTTTGACGTTGTTCGTGATCTCGTCCCCGCGCGTACCGTCGCCGCGCGTCACGCCGCGTACGAGAACGCCGTTTTCGTAAGTAAAACTGAGGGAAATACCGTCGAATTTCAGTTCACAAATGTATTCGTAAGCTTCGCCATCCAATCCACGGCGCACGCGGTCGTCGAAACTGCGCAGCTCCTGCTCGTTATAAGTATTGTCGAGCGACAGCATCGGATACCGGTGGTACACTGCATTGAAGGTCTTGGTAACTGCTCCACCGACCCGCTGCGTGGGCGAATCTTCCTGCCTGAACTGCGGGTATTCATTTTCCAGGGCTTGCAACTCTTTGAGCAGCTGGTCAAAGTCATAATCCGATATTTCCGACTCGCTATCCTGGTAATAGCGGTCATTATAGTAATGCAGCTTTTCTGAAAGCTCCTGGATTCGTTGTTCGGGATTCATAATAGTCACGGCGGCTTGATGATTCGGCCCAAATTTAAGATTTAATTCAAATTTTGGGCATTGGATAAATAATGTGTTACCAATCGCATATCCTGACGTATCAATAGGCCATTCACCTATCGATCACACGCTCAGTATGTCACACCTTTTTTGTATTTTCGTTCAAAACGGCCAAGCCTATGAAAACCCTGGAACCACCGGTCCGGTACAATCCGGATCTAACACAGATCATAAATGGGGAGGAAGTCATGTCGCCTAGCCCGAGACTACCTCATCAAGCGATCGTAGCCAATTTATTTCGCGTGCTCGACGCTTACGTCGGCCCTCGAAGGCTCGGTGATATCTTTTTCGCGCCCCTAGATGTCGTGTTGGCCGAAGAGTGTCAGGAACTACAACCAGATTTAATTTTTATTTCAAACAGCAGGGCTGGCATAAGAAAAGAATGGGTCGACGGGGTACCCGATCTTGTTGTAGAGGTCGTGTCGCCGAGCTCAAAAAAGGCAGATACAATCACTAAAAAGGACATTTATGAAAAACATGGTGTCTCCGAATATTGGATTGTATTCCGTGAAAAGATTTGCATCGAGGTCTACTCTCTTATCGATGGTAAATTCGAATTATTTGGGTCATTTAATGGTGAGGAGATCGTACGATCGAACATGTTTAAGGACCTACACTTTTCAGTGAAACGCGTTATGCCTAATTTTTGATCACTCATTTATCTTCGCCAAACCCATTGATTTACCCGCATTGCCCATAAATTCACTAATTTTGGCCTCATTAATCATTACTAGATTCTGATTTCATGGCTGAAATTGCCCCTTCTATACTGGCCGCGGATTTTGCAAACCTGCAACGCGACGTCGAAATGATCAACAGCAGTTCCGCAGGTTATATTCACGTCGATATCATGGACGGCATGTTCGTGCCGAATATCTCTTTCGGACTTCCGGTCTGCGAGGCCATTCATAAATACGCCCAAAAACCGCTCGACGTACATTTGATGATCGAGCAGCCCGACCGCTACCTCGAAGCATTCCGCAATGCAGGCGCAGCGGGCCTTACCGTACATTATGAGGCTTGTCCGCATTTACACCGCACGATCCAGCACATCAAAGAACTCGGCGCGGAGCCGGGCGTAGCGCTTAACCCGCACACGCCGGTGGAGGTTTTGAGCGAGATTATGGGCGATGTTTCGCTGATCCTGATCATGTCTGTTAACCCCGGTTTCGGTGGCCAGAAATTCATTGAAAACACCTACCGGAAAATCGCAACGCTGGATGCTTACCGTAAAAAATTCGGATATAATTTCAAGATAGAAGTCGACGGCGGCGTTAACCTGAACAATGCGCCCCGGCTTGTGCGCGAAGGTGTGGACATCCTGGTGGCAGGTAGCTTCGTTTTTACTTCGCCCGACCCGGTGCAAACCATCTCCGAGCTGGGAAACAGCTAGGATTCTTTTTAGCTGACACCAATGAAAATACCTAAATCGCTGATTGACAGATCGCTGTACGCCAGGTTACTGGCGGTTGTTTTGATCGGCTGCTTACTTTCAATGGGATTTGCATTCCGGAAGGAGGATCAGGCGCCGGCAAAATTTCCGCTGAAAATCAGCCCTAACGGCAGGCACATTACCGACAACAACGGCACGCCGTTTCTGATGGTGGCCGACGTGGCCTGGCAAATGCTGCGGCGACTGAGCTACACCGAAGCGGTTCAATATATGGACGTTCGCAAATCGCAGTCGTTCAATACGTTTCTGGTGCATTTGCTTCCAGCATTGCCCAACCAGCGGAATTTCAATAAGGTAACGCCGTTTCTCGATAATAATAATCTGACCAAACCGAACAAGCCCTATTTCGATTACCTCGAAAAGATCGTGATCGCAGCCAGGGAGCGGAACCTTGTAGTTGGCATTGTGGTGTCGCGGCAGAGCTGGAACACGGTTTTTGATACACAAAAAGAGGAAGCATGGAAAAGCTACGGCACTTATGTAGGAAAGTATTTTGCCAAATATTCCAACATCATCTGGATCGTAAGCGAAGAAGAATACCAGAGCGCATCGCAGTTTAAAGCTATTTCCGAAGGCATCCGGGCGGAATCCGACGGGCAGATTGTAGCGTCGCTCAATACCTGCTCTCCCACGAGCGTGAACGACAATTCGCCCAACCATTCGCAGCTCAAATTCATTATCCCCGACTCGACGGTAACGCCCGCCGAATATGCCGCATTGGCTAACTGGCAGAAAAACTCGGCCGAGGCCGCATTGAGACCATTCCTGATCGCCAATTCCGAGTTTCCGAAAGAGCTCACCGATCAATCCACGATGATTCGCAACCAGGCGTATCAATCCATTCTGAGCTCAGCGGCGGGATTCTGCCACATGAGCACGATTAAAAACTTCAACCCTACCTGGAAAGTCAACATTACCAAAGACGGTGCGGAATACATTCACCAGCTGGTCAAGATCCTCAAAGGCATTCCCTGGGAGTATATGCAGCCGGATACGCCTGATTTGCTGATCGATTCGCTCGATAAGGCCGACATCGGCATTGTTTCGCTTTCGAACAAAAAGATGGCCATGCTTTACCTTCCTACCTCGCGTGCCGTGCGCCTGGATCTCAAACATTTGGAAGGGAGTGTGTTCGGCGCGGTTTGGTACAGCCCGCGTACCGGCAAGCGTTGGAACGGAAAGGATTTGAAACTGGAAGAGGAAGCGATCGTGCAGCCGCCCGAACTGCTACCGGAATGGGACTGGATACTCCTCATCGGCGCAAAGCAGTAGATTGACATTTTTTTGTATTATTAATATATTAACAGATATTGAATAGCCCGGCCGATATCTGACCACCCCATGCGCTTGACATTTAAAAACACCTTTTTCGGTATTCTTACGGCGGTAATGCCGCTTTCCGCGTACTGCCAGCAGGTGTTATGGGCCAACAAGGTTTTGGGCTACTCTTCCGAATACCGGCCGTCGCAGGTAGGCCACGCTTATCGTTCCAAACAAATCCTCGGCATTCCGAACAAGCTCCCCGATGTGGGCGACAGCCCGTGCGCCTGGGCGCCGGCCGATGCCGACGCGCGTAGTGAGGAATGGATTAAAGTGGGTTTTGAGAAAACCATTCCGCTTAAACAGATCGCCATTGCCGAGAACTTCAACCCCGGCGCGATCGTGCGGGTGTACGCATACGATGAGGCCGGTAAAGAATACCTCGTTTCGGAGACGCAGGCAGCCCAGCAAACTGTGAGAGGCCGCATGCTGCACATTTTTCCCAAACAGAATATCCAGGCCAATGCGGTGAAAATCGTGTTGCAGCCGGACAAGGTGTCGGGTGCCAATCAGATCGACGCGATCGGCATTTCGTCGGATGCGGTGCCTGTGGAAGCGAAAATCAATTTTGTGGCTTCGCAGCTGAAAGCGCAAAAGGAGAATATGGGCAAGGCGATCAACTCCATTGGACAGGAAGTGGCGCCCATTATCGCTCCGGATGGGAAGACGCTGTATTTTACCCGCAACAACTTTGAAGGAAATACCGGCTCGCCCGGCCATCAGGATGTGTGGTATTCGACGCTCAATGACCAGGGTCAATGGACAAATGCGGTGAATATCGGCCCGCCCATTAACAATGCAGGAGATAATGCCATCACCAGCATTTCGGCCGACGGAAAAACTGCTTACCTCATCAACGAGTACCGTCCCGACGGCAGCCTTTACTTCGGGTTTTCGCGTTCTTTTAAAACCAAAACCGGCTGGGGCTTCCCGCGGTCGTGGCCGATTACAAACCTGATAAAATCGGCGAAAAGCCTTGAAATTACGGTTTCCCCCTTTGAAAATGTATTGATTATGTCCGTCGAAGGGCTCGATTCCGAAGGCGGAAAGGATCTCTACATTTCATTTTTGCAAAAAAACAACACCTGGTCGGAGCCGCGTAACCTGGGTAATGTGATCAACACAGCCGATACCGAAGGGACACCGTTTCTGGCGCTGGACAACAAAACTTTATATTTCTCCTCACAAGGCCATCCGGGCTTCGGCGAGGGCGACCTCTTCCTTACCCGCCGCCTCGACGATACGTGGCTCAACTGGTCGACACCGGAAAATCTCGGTCCGGCGGTGAACTCTCCGCTCTGGGATGCATTCATTAATATTCCCGCAACGGGAGATTACGCGTATTTCAGCGCCAGCGACAAAGTTTTGGGGCAGGAAGATATTTTCCGCATTCGCATGACGCCCGAAATCAAGCCTGATCCGGTGGCGGTGGTCAGCGGAAGCGTTTTGGAGGCGGAAACCAATAAACCGGTCAAATCCGACATTGCCGCCGACATTAAGAACTCCAATACTTCTTTCGCAACAGCTAATTTCGATCCCGAAACCGGCGAGTACCGGCTGATCCTTCCATTAAAGGAAATATACCGCATTACCGCTTCCGGCGAGGGCTTTTTCCCGGTTTCGGAAGATATGGACCTGAGTGCGGAGACCGGCTTCCGCACAATCCGGAAGAACATTTACCTGCAACCGATCAAGGCCGGGCAGCAGATCAGGCTGAGTAATACGATGTTTTCCCAAAGCAGCGCGGAGGTGATCCCGGCTTCTTTTGCCGAGCTCGACAAAGTCGCGGAGACAATGAAGACCTACCCTACCATGGAAATATTGCTCGAAGGCCATACCGACAACCAGGGCGAAGTGCAGAAGAACGTGAAGCTCTCGGCCGACCGCGTGGAGCAGGTGAAGAAATACCTTTTATCCAAAGGCATCGACGGCAAGCGCATTCAGACCAAAGCGTGGGGACCAGCGCGCCCGATCGCCAGCAACCTCACCGAACAGACCCGCCAAAAGAACCGCAGAGTAGAGTTTACGATTCTTAAAATCTAAAAAATATCCTATAACAGGAAATTTCCTTATTTTCGCGGCGTCCATCAGCGAACGCTATAATGTCCCTCATCCAAACCAAAGAAACCCTGCGGTCAAGGCTCATACTCCTCCTTATTCTCGTTGCAGGTCTTGCGTTGAGACTTCATAACCTCGATCGTTACAGTATTTTCTTCGATGAAGTGAGCACATTGCTGGTTAGCCAGGGCATTGTGTTGGAAGGGGCCAATCAGAAAGAGGCATTTGCGTCCCGCGAGCTTTCCGATTCGCGTTTCTGGACTACACCGGCGTTTCCGCAACAGCAGGTATTGCGCACATTTACGGCCAACGAAATTTATACTCCCAAAGCATTCACGCCTGCCGAGTTTTGGGCACCTAAAAGCATTCAGGACTATTACGAGGCCATGACGCGGAGCGATATCGGGAACAGTCCGTTCTATTATGCGCTATTGCACCCGTGGATCGATATTTTTGGCTTTTCAGACTTTTCCATACGATTCTTCTCGGTCATTTTCAGCGTGTTAATCATTGGTTTGACCTATCTTTTCGCAAAGCGGTTTTTCGGGGTCAATACTGCGTTGATCGCGGCGGGCATTACAGCCATCGAGCCATTCTTTATCGCTTACAGCCATCAGGCCCGTAACTATTCGCTCACGTTTTTCCTTACGCTTGCAGCAACCTATTTCTTTTTACAAATTATCGAAGACAAGCCGGGCAAGGGAAACAAACTTTGGCTTTACGTGGGCTACGTTTTCACAGCCGGCCTGGGATTGCTTAGTCACTTTCTCGTGATTGCTGTATTGCTGGCACATGCGCTATATGCATTGTTCTTCCTGCGGACGATCAAAGGCTGGGTCCGGATGGCCATTGCGGCGGTGTTCACACTTTCCGGGGTAACCTGGTGGCTGCTGTTCGGAGGTGGCGTTTATACTTTGTCATCCTTGCAGCATCAGGCGGAAAGATACCGGTACCAGGCCGAAACGGGCGGCAAGGTATTCGGCGATATATTACCGGCAACACCTTTGAATGTGTTTAACAAATCGCTGCCCATTTTTACCGACCTGATCATTTTCACCAATGGTCTTACCGATGCATTAGGAGGTAAAAAGAATGTGGCGGTAGCATTGTTGGCGGCATTGATACTCATTGTGTGGTATCGTTTCAAGGACAAAATCAACACGCCGGCCTGGCTTACTCCACGGTTTCCGTACTTGCTGATTATTATCGCAGGATTATTTTATAACAATCATAAGCTGCAATTCAGCATTCTAAGCGTCAGCCTGTTTGCATTGTCATTCATTCCTGATTTACATAAAAATACGACCCGCGAGCACCGGGCGCGCCTTTTGCTGCTGTATATCATGGCGCTCGTGCCTACATTGTTCCTCATTCTAATGTCCTTCAAAAACGGGCATACCTACGGCATTATGCAGCGCTATTCGGGTTTTTCATTCCCGTATGTGATTATCCTGCTAAGCCTCTTGCTGCAATATTACGCTACTTTGAAGCATGAGTTCCTGGTACTTATTTTCGTGTTCCTCGCCGCGCAGCTTTATTTTGTGGGATTAAGGCTAAAAGAATTCTATGAGGACCGCTCGCCGAAATACGGCTATTTCGCGGTTCCACGAGTGCCGAACCCCTACTGGGAGGCTGCCCAAAAGATAAAGGCGAGCTACCAGCCAGGAGATACGATCTTTTACCCGGCCCCACGTTATGAAGTCCTTTCCGAAATGGACCGGACATTCCTGCCCTATTCCATCCACGATGCCCAGATTACGAACCTCTATTTTCCGAAAGACGCGCAATATGTGCAGGTCATGGATATGGACCAAAGCCAGCGGATCTGGATCAAAAAACAAGGGCAGGCAGAGCCGCTGGAAATCATGAAACTGACCGGCAAACGTTACGGTTTTGAGTAAGCGGCAAGGTTGTTTTAACAGAGCCGTCCAATAACATTTCGTATATTGCGGACTTAAAACCGAAGATCTGGCCGTTATTTTGCAGGCAATTACTTACATCGACATACAACATCTGGCATGACAGCAGCAGAGATATTAAAAGACCCTAAACAGTTGAGCGGCGAGCTTCGCCTGAAAATCCTGGGCCTTTACCACCAGGCCAATGCAGGCCACATAGGTTGCTCGCTCAGCTGTATCGATCTGATGATCGCGGTCCTTTTTCTCCAAAAATCGGCCGACGATACATTCATTCTTTCCAAAGGCCATGCAGCGGCGGCACTTTACGCGTGCCTGAATACCCTGGGTGAAATCACAGACGATGAGCTGGCGACTTTCTACCTCGACGGTACCACATTGCCCGCCCACCCGGCACCGCGGCAGTACAAAGGCATCCCGTTTGCCACCGGCTCCCTGGGCCACGGATTACCTATTGCAACCGGCATTGCGCACGCGGCAAAGGTGGCCGATGATGGTACCTATTCGTTCACGCTGCTGTCTGACGGGGAAACCAATGAAGGAACCACCTGGGAAGCGGCGCATTACGCCATTCAGAACCAACTGGACAACCTTTTCATGTTCATCGATAAGAACGGCCTGCAAGGCTTCGGGTTCACCGATAAAGTACTGGGCGAGACCGCTTCGGTTGAAAAATGGAAAGCGATCGGCTTCGAAACCGTCGAAGTGGATGGTCACGATATTGAAGCCATCAGCGCGGCGATCAGCGAATTGAAAGAGCATAAGAACGGGTTACCCAAAGCGATTATCGCCAATACCGTGAAAGGAAAAGGGGTTTCTTACATGGAAAACAGATTGGAATGGCATTACCTGCCCATGAATAAAGACCAGTATGAGCAAGCTACACTGGAAGTAAAGGAACGTTATCTTAATGAATTGACGAATGCTTGATCATTTACCGGTTTACCGCGATAAAATAGCGGCATTAAAAGGGCCAGTTTTTGTTTTCGGTGCCAGCGGCTTCATCGGCGCCAATCTCTTCAATGATATATTCAAAATACGGAAGGATTGCTACGCGGTAACGCACGACGCTACCAAAGCATGGCGCCTGAAACTCCTGAATGTGCCGTTTGAAAACATCATTCACTGCGACATTCTTTCCGACAATTCGATCAAGGAGGTATTTGAAAAGTACAAACCGCAAACGATTTTCAACCTTGCCGCTTACGGTGCGTACAGCAAGCAGAACAATGTAAACCTGACCTACGAGACGAACGTGCTCGGGACGGTGAACATCCTGCAAAACTGCACGAAGGAGATGGTATACATCCATGCCGGGAGCAGTTCGGAATATGGTTTCAACTGTACTTCGCCCAAGGAAACGGACCGCGTGGAGCCGAACAGCCATTATGCGGTTTCCAAGGTGTCGGCGGCCTATTTGCTGGAATATTATGCCAAAGTAGCGGGGCTGAAAACGCTCAACCTGCGCCTCTACTCTATTTACGGATACTGGGAAGAGCCCGACCGGCTGATCCCCCGCCTGATTGAGAATGCACGTAAAAAAGGACTCCCGTCGCTGGTATCACCCGATATCAGCCGTGATTTCGTGTTTGTAGAAGACTGCGTGGAGGCGTTCCTGGACGCGGCATTGAAAATCGACGACGAAAAATCCGGGCGCTCTTATAACATCGCCACGGGTCGTAAAACGACCATGGGCGACCTTGTGGAAGTTACCCGCAAGGCATTCAACATTGCCAAAGAGCCGGAATGGGGCAGCATGTCGAACCGCAAATGGGATCTGGCCGAATGGTTTGGTGACCCTACCGCATTCGAAAACGATTTCGGATGGAAAGCGAGAACTTCGTTGGAAGACGGGCTGGTGCGTTACAGTCAATGGCAGGACGCCGTGCAATATGAAACGCGCCTGATCCCCGCTTTCGAAAATCCGAAGCTTAACCCGATTATCACGGCCATCATAGCGTGTTACAAGGACGCGCAGGCGATCCCGTTCATGTACGAGCGCCTGGTGAAGACTTTTAACGAGCTGAAAGTACGCTACGAGATCATTTTCGTGAACGACAGTTCGCCTGATAACCAGGAGGAAGTGATTAATGCAATTTGCGACAAAGATCCTAATGTAGTGGGAATCAGCCATTCGCGAAATTTCGGTTCACAATCTGCATTCCTGAGCGGGATGGAGATCGCTACCGGCGACTGCGTGGTGCTCATGGACGGCGATTTGCAGGATCCGCCTGAGATTATCCCGGCATTCTATGAAAAATGGATGGACGGCTACGACGTCGTGTACGGCGTACGCGTGCAGCGCGAAATGAAACCGCATATTCATTTCTTCTATAAATCATTCTATAAGGTATTCCAGGGGCTAAGTTACATTCCTATCCCGCGTGACGCCGGCGATTTTTCGATGATCGACCGGAAAGTGGTGAAGGAATTGGTGGACTTGCCCGAAACGGAGCAATTTCTGCGCGGCTTGCGTGCGTGGGTAGGTTTCAAACAAACCGGTGTGCCTTATGTTCGTCCCGAGAGGATGTTCGGCGTATCGACCAACAACTGGACGAAGAATATCTGGTGGGCCAAAAAGGCGATCTTCTCGTTCAGTTTTGCTCCGTTGGAATTAATGAGTTATGCGGGTTTTGCATTGACCGGGCTCTCGATTCTGGGCATTGTCTGGCAAATCCTGGCAAAATTCTTTTTCTATCCGGATACGCCACGAGGCCTTAGCACCGTCATTATATTGGTAGTCTTCTTCGGCGGACTTACCATCCTCGGCATTTCGTTTTTGGGAGAATACATTACCAAAATATTCGAGGAAACGAAGAAGCGGCCGAAGTACATCCGCACCAGGATACGCCGTGGCCCGAAGGCTTATAAAACCGCCGACGAGATCCGCGCATTGGTGAAACAACTGAGAAAGTAGCTAAATTGCGTAATATCAACCGACTAGGCAACTAATCCATTTAAGTTAAGCATTCAATCGGCGCAGCGCCCACTTAACGATGAGAAAAGAATTTTCAACAGCCATAGAAGAGCTTGCGGTAGCAGACGACTCCGTTATCTTCATCACAGGCGATTTAGGATATAACGCATTGGAAAATTTGCAGGCCAAAATGGGCAAGCGGTTTATCAATGCGGGTGTGGCAGAGCAGAATATGGTAGGTGTAGCCGCCGGCTTTGCGCACAAGGGTTACAAGGTATTTTGTTACAGCATTGCACCATTTATCGTGTACCGCTGCCTCGAACAGTTCCGCAACGACGTATGTTTCAACAACTTACCGGTATTCCTGGTAGGCAACGGTGGCGGTTACGGATACGGCATCATGGGCAGCAGCCACCATAGCATCGAAGATCTGGCGTGCCTGAGCGGTCAGCAGAATGCGCAAGTATGGGTGCCTGCCTTCGCCGACGAGGTAATACCGGTCGTACAGCAAATTGCCGCGGACGCGCGCCCCGCGTACCTGCGCCTGGGAGCGGGCAAAACCACTCCTGCGAACAGCTATCTCACGGGCTCATTCAAAGTAATACACCAGCCGGCTAATGCAGAAATGACCGTTTTCGCATTGGGACCGGTTGCGAACAATGTATTATCGGCATTGGGGCTCGCCCCGGAGCTCGCTGAAAAAGTGAATGTAGTTACTGCCCTGCATTTCCCGCTCGAACTGACGGACGAACTGATCGCATTGATCCGGAAAGCACCGGCGCTTCTTGTCGCCGAAGAGCATATCAGCACGGGCGGGCTCGCTCAGCAGCTTTCGGTGCAATTGCTGGAAAAAGGCATTTTCCCTTCGGTATTTAAAAGTATCAAGGCGGAAGGTTATCCGAATGCCCGCTACGGCAGCCAGAGCTACCACCAGAAACTTTCCGGCCTCGACGCGGATTCGATCTTGTCGAGCATCAGCCAACTAATGATCACGGCATGACGAAAAAGGCTTTTACCATTATTCTGAGCCTGATCCTGCTGTTACCCGTTGCCATTTATTTCACGGTATGGGATTACTATGCCATCAATATTCCCAAGTGGGACGACCACGCGCTGAAAAAATTCATCGCCGAGTACGCGCAGGCTGGCGACTGGCAGGGGAAAATCCAGGCACTTTTCAGGCAGCACAACGAGCACCGCATTGCGCTGACGCGACTATTCGCGTGGATCGACTATGCTGTTTTCGGGCACCTCAACTACCGGCACCTGATGACCGCGGGCAACGTATTGCTCCTGGCCGCCATTCCGCTCTGGTATGACCTGCTGAAAAAGAATAAAAAGCCGCTTTTTGCATTGGTACCCATCCCGTTCCTGTGGATGACGCTGGCGTTTTGGGAGAATATGTATTGGGGCATGTCGGCTGTGCAGAATTTCGGGGTGGTAACGCTCGTGCTTTGGACTTTGTACCTGGTTATCAATCCCAAAGTACTCCCTTTTTCCGTCGCTATCTTACTCAGCGTGGTTACCGTTCTTACGAGCGGCAATGGCCTGATGGTACTTCCGCTGGGTGCATTACTCCTTTTCCTGGCAGGCAACCGGAAGCGTTTTGCATTGTGGACGATCATCAGCATTGCGGAGATCTTCTGTTATTTTTATTGGTATAAAAAACCTGATTACAACCCGGAATCGAAAGCCGGTATCGTGCAGCTCGCGAAAGGCTACATGGCGTTCCTGGGCTCGTTTGCGGAATGTATTCCCGTGCTGGATCACGTGAAAGTTTGCATTTTCCTCGGTGTAGTGCTGTTTCTGGTCGCGGTTTCCATTGCTTCCACAACACTTTTCCGAATCGTCCGAAACAAATATTCCCACAAATTCGAACGGACTACCGATCTCTTCTGCCTGGGCGCGATCCTGTTCATCCTCGGCACAGCGGCGATTGTCGTTCACGGCCGCGCGGGTTTCGGGTTCGATGTGCTTATTGCGAGTAAAATCAAAATTTACTCGGTGCTGTTGCTAATCATCGCCTACATCTACGTGGTGGTCCCGATACGTGGCAGTTTCCTTTCGCCTTATATCACTGCGATCGTCGCGTTGGCGGTGACATTCAACGTGTTCAGCTACCATTACCATCTGGTGGATGCTTATAACCTGAGAAAGCAAATGGTAACCTCGCAGTTCAACTGGACCTACACGGACAAGTCGTTGAAATACCCGGCGGACACCTCATTCGAGGCTAATATCGTGCAGAAAACACCGGTCATTTACGACAAATGGCTGCCGCTCATCGCCATTGCCGATCGCCAGAATTACGCCGGAAGCTCACGCGGGATGGTCGATTTGTACGATAAAACCAAATTCACCACCGACACCGCATCCATTAAAATAAACAACACCTCGTTCACCAGCCAGCGGTTGCAGGACAGCGGGGTGTACGTACTGCTCAGCTCGGATGAAAGCTATTACATTTTCCCGGCGCTGCGCACGCGTAACACGAGCCGCAAGCAGTTGTTCCTGAAACAATATTACTTTGCCCCCGGCTACTACGCCGATATCCCGTTCCCGGAAATGGACAAAGGCACTTACAAAGTGGCGCTCATCCATCAGCAGGGCAACGAAACCGGCATTTTGTTCAAAGATCAGCGGGTAACCGTCAAAGCATCGCGTAAAAAAGAAGTGAAAGTTAACTGGTAACCATGCGCACCAATTCGGAAGGACACATTATTCAACTTGACGGCGTGCGCTTTATTGCAGTGGGGCTTGTTCTGCTCGATCACCTGATCGTGGAGATCAACATCATCCCGTTCGGTGCGCTGGGCGTGACGATTTTCTTCGTGCTAAGCGGTTTCCTGATCTCACGCATTTTGCTTAAAAGCAAGGAAAAAACGTACGGAACGCCGGGCGGTTTCAAAAAATACCTCCGCAAGTTCCTGATCCGCAGAACGATCCGGATTTTCCCGGTTTACTACCTCATCATCGCCATATTGTTTATCCTCAATGTGCCGCCCGTCCGCGATAAGCTGGCGTGGCTCGCATTGTACGGTACCAACATTTACATTGCCCTGCACAAAACCTGGATGGGCTCGGTGGACCATTTGTGGTCGCTGGCGGTGGAAGAGCAGGTGTACCTTTTCTTTCCATTCCTGATATTCTTCATTCCAAAGAATAAACTGGTGCCTGTTTTAGGCTTAATGGGCATTTTCAGCATTCTACTGCGCGCTTACATTTTCTATTCCGGCAGAATACCGGGTACCAACTTCGTCACGATGGGTGAATGGACCGTCGCGTATGTATCCACGCCCGCGTGCTTCGATTCGTTCGCATTGGGTGGGCTCATGGCCTGGATGCAGCTGTATAAGAGCGAGTTGTTTGTCAAATTCTTCAACAAATCGTGGCCGGTACTGCTCGGCTTGCTGGGTTGGGTGCTGGTACAATGGTGGGCCAAATCGCTCGCGCAGCCCTTCAACTTCCCGTACGTGGTACTCGACAGAACCATGTCGTCCATTTTCGGGTTTATGCTCATAGGACGCGCTGTGATGGGTTTCAAGGGTTGGATGGCCGCGTTTCTTGAAAATCCCGTTTGTATTTATCTTGGTAAAATCAGCTATGGCCTGTACCTGTACCACAATTTTGTATACAACCACTTTCACAGCGGTCCCATGCACCCGACGGTCAGGCTTTTCCGGAAAATCTATCAATATGTCCCCAGCCTCGAAGGCAATATTGCGTTCGAAGCAATGGTCGTAGTGGCGCTCACTATCATGGTGGCGTCGGTTTCGTGGCATTTCTTCGAGAAACCGATTAATGCCCTGAAAGACAAGTACGCTTACTAAATAATGAACCCCCATAGCCCGGTTACAGGCTTTATTTATTAATTTCGCGCAACCATACCAAATACGCTTTTGCATGTCATATCTTCTGAGTATAGTAATGCCCGCATACAATGAGCAGGATTGTATCGAAAAAGTAGTTTATAATTGGACCTCCTTCCTCAAAACAAAATTCCCCAACGATAACACTACCCTGATCGTCATCAACGACGGGTCAAAGGACAATACGAAAGCGTTACTGGATGAGTTGGACAAAAAGGTCGATAACCTGACGGTTGTGCACCAGAAAAACGGCGGGCATGGTAATGCGGTTGTAAATGGCTACCGCAAAGCGCTGGAAGTAGGCTCGGAATATGTGTTCCAGACCGACAGCGACGACCAGTTCGTTTCCGAAGACTTTGACAAACTCTGGGACAAACGCACCCAGTCGCAATTCATACTCGGCTACCGCCAGGTGCGTCACGACGCCGGCGTGCGCCTCTTTATCACGAAATTCCTCCGCGGCACGATCTCCACTGTTTATGGTACATTCATCATGGACAGTAACATCCCGTTCCGTCTGATCAAAGGAACATTCCTGCAAAAACTGATGAACCAGCTGCCCAACCCGGAACCGTTCGCACCGAACATTTTCCTGGCGGTAATGGCTAAAAAATCGGGACAGGAGCTGTTCGATATCCCTATCACCCACAAAGACCGCGAAACCGGCACCGTTTCGATCGTGAAATGGAACCTGTGGAAAGTTTGTATCCGAAGCTTTAAAGAACTCCTGCGGTTCCGCCTCGAACTAAACGGTAAAGTGAAAGCGATCCGCGCTTAAAAACCAGGCTTGTGTCGAAAAAAAAACTGATTGCTATCCTGCTGGTCGTGATTATCGCATCAGCAGGATATTTCCTGTTCAAATGGTCGAGGGGCTCGTCGGCAGCCTGGCAATTCATCCCGTCCAATGCCGTTGTGGTGATCACCAGCGAGCATTTGCAAGATTCGGCCTACACGGCCACGGAAGCAACACTCGATCTTAAACGGCTTCCCCTGCTCGACATCGCCAGCGACAACCTGACATTGCTCAACCTGCTGACGAAAGATCCTAAAAAGCTCAAAACATTCCTCAAAGGCAAAGCCCTCTCCTACTCGTACCACCCGCGCACGAGCACCGAATGGGGGGTGATTATGTACATTCCAGTTACCGAGGAAGAAACCAAATGGCTGGCCAGCCCGCAGCATGCCAACATCCGGCTTTTGCACCACAACTTCCAGGACCACCGCATTACCGACGCCATCGATGCCAATTCACGGCCATTGTTTTCGTATCTGGTTAAAGACCATTTCCTGATCGTCAGCTATTACGGTGATCTGATCGAAGATGCGGTACGCGCCTCGTCGCTCAATATCGGCTCGTTCAGGCTGCGTTCGCGGTTTTCGAATATCAATGACTCTGATTACGGCACGAGCATTTACCTGCGCACCGACGCCTGGAAGTCGGTGATGTCGATGGAAAATGTGGCCACGCTGGCGGAGTTCGGCAAGAGCTTCCCCACCTACCAGGATTTTCACATTGAAAAAGCGGAGAATAAGGGAAACCTGACTGTCAAATCGGACGGGGCCGACGCTCCGGATTACTACCTCGCCGAGCTCCTGAAAGACAACCCGGGCACGCCGTTCCTCGGTCATAAGCATGTCTCGCAGCAAACTTCGTTTTTGTATCGCGCCGCGGCATCCGATAAGGCTGCATTCAAGGAAGCCTTTTTGAAATGGCACAAAAAATACAAATCACCGGCGTGGGACAAGCTCAGCTACTACATTGCCGGGGAAAGCAACCTGCTTATCGATAACATCGGTTCGGAGTTTGTGTTATGCCAATTGGAAGAAAATAACAGCATTACTGACGGAAAAATATTGCTTACGGAGTTTTCCAACTACGACAAAGTGCGGCCGGTGCTGCAAAAACTCGCGCACCTGGCCAACCAGGAAAGCAACGTCTCGGCGGATCAGTACCAGGGCTACGACATTTATTCCGTACCCATTCCCGAGCTCCCGGCAGGTTTGTACGGGCCGATATTCACAGGCTTCCCGCGCAGCTACATTACCTACATTGCGCCTTACCTGGTGATCAGCAACAATTCACAGGTTTTACAAAACTACATTGTCGATTACGAAAACCAGATCACCTGGAAACAATCGCCGGAATATGACAGCGTGTTTACCAATGTGAATAACGAAGCACAGCTTTCGATGATCGTGAACCTGCGGAAAGCGCAGTCGGGCGAGGAAACGCAGGTAAGCAAGAAATACAGTGATCTCACCGCTAAAATGGAGTCGATCACGCTGCAATGCCGCTTCGAGGGCAGTGAAGCTTTTCCGGAACTGACATTCCATCCTAAAAAACGCCAGACCGCGAGCAAGGTGCTCAACCGCACTTTCCTGAACATCGACATCGAATGGCCAGATATTTACGACTCCGACCTGGCCGCATTGCAAAACCCGATCGACGGAAGCTCCGAAATATTATTGACCGACAAAGAACATAACCTACTCAGAACGAACAACCTGCGCGAAGGAAAAACGGAAACTATCGCCAAACTGAATGGGCCGATCAGCACGGCGGCCTACAAAGTCGACTTCCTGAACATCGGCCGCCAGCAGCGCATTTTCGCGACGGACCGCACGGTGTACGCATTGGATGAAGACGACTCCACCAATGTTTCGAAATTCCAGGCTCATTTGCCCGGCTCCGATCCGATTTCAGCATTGTACCTCATCGACGGCGGCGAGGACGGCAGTAACCGGTTTATCGTGAAAAGTGCGGCGGAAGAGCTGTTCGTCTGGGAAAGCGTGACGCGTTCTCTTAAAAAGCTCAACCATTCCGTACGTTTCGAGAAGATTGTGGGGCCGGTGGTCGCATTGAACCAGATCGGTAACCGCGGGTTCATCGTAACGCAGCAGAACGGAAAAATCTATTTGCTGAAAGAAAACGGGACTGTGAAATCCGGCTTCCCGGTGGATATTCTCACACGGACGGAGAGTCCGTTTACCTGGGCGCAAAATCCGCAAACCGGCCAGCCCGAGCTCGCGGGCGTGAGCGTTTCCGGCGAGTTGATCCGCATTAGTCTCGACGGCAAGGTCACCTCGCGCCGCCAGTTGCTGCGCCCTGAACCGGGCTCGCGTTTCCGCATTCTTTTCGACCGTAACTCATTGGATTGGATTTTGGTGCGTTCGGTTAATTCAAAAACCGCTATTATTACCAAAGACGGCCGCGAGCTGTTCGAGATCAAGGATATTTTACCAAATGCGACCATCCAATATCATTTCTTTGGGGTAGATAACCGGTTTATTACCATTAAATCGGGCAGCTATTCTACGGTGTTCGATATGAATGGCAAGCGGCTTGGCGATAAGGCGATCCCGTCGGAAATGCCGGTGCAGCTTACTTATCAGCCGGGTTATTACAAATTATTGATATTCAGCCGATCGGAGAAGAAAATACAGGTCTGGTCGATCAAGTTGAGATAATGCTATGAAAATTTTAAGATACATCGTTCTGGCCGTCTTCTGCGTGATATGGGTCGTGGGTTTGAGCCCGACCATCCTGCCATGGCTTTGGAAAGAACGCATTGTGGAAGACGGTTACCAATATGGAGATTTATACAAGCTCTCCACGCTATCCGAGTTCCGCGATCCACGCACGCAATGCACGGGATACACGCCTCCTGCCCGGCCGCAATTGGGTAAAAAGGTGCATTTGTATGTCATTGGCGATAGTTTTTCGGAGGAAGGGCGCGTAACGATGAAAGATTTTGCCGTCGACCAGTACCTCCGTGTGCGGTGGGATGAATTCCTGCACATTAAACTCGACACTTCCGCGCAGAATATCCTGCTGATCGAAACGGTGGAGCGGCACTTTCGTGAAAAATTCGCTTCGAAAATGACGATACTCGTTCCCGACAGCACCACTTTCATAGCGAAAGCCGGGCCGGGAAAATTCGTACATCGGCTCGATGAGGCATTCAAAGGCACGCATACCGCCGACAGGCTCGATGGTTTTCTATTCCAAAACGACCTTGCATTGCGGGTAAAGGAATGGAAGTCCGACTTTAACCACCGCATTTTCGGCCGCGAAGCCTCCGGCGTTACACTGGTGAACGACGACCGCGACGCTGTGTACTACCTGGACACCGACACGCCGAAAACCACCTCTTCTTTTACGCCCTTCCGCAACACCGAGCTCGATTCGATGATCACGAACCTCAATGCAAGCGCCGGTTTCGCAGATTCGCTCGGCTTCGACAATGTGGTATTGAGCATTATCCCCAACAAAGTCTCCGTACTAAGCCCGGATTATGGCCAATACAACCAGTTGATCGAGCGGGTTTACAATCATCCCAAACTTAGCATTCCCTATATCGACGTCCTGGCCGATTTCCGGCGCATGGGCCAGTCGTCCTACCTGAAAGGCGATTCTCACTGGACTTGCGAAGGGCAAACGGTATGGCTGAACAAGGTCAATGCGCTGATCAACCGGCTACTTGCCGGTCCTAATGCCTAGACGGCCGGTTCCACATCGTCGGGGAGGCGGTCGGTGAGCTTACCCACCGTGAGCCCCTGCACGATGATCGAGAACAGCACCACGAAATAGGTGATCGCGAGCAGCAGGTCTTTGTTAAGGTCATGATCTATGGATAATGCGAGCGCAATGGAAACACCTCCGCGCAAGCCTCCCCAAACCAGAATCGTAATCGATTTTTTCCCGAAGCGCGTTTTGAACGGGATCAGTTTCACCGGGATGTAGATCGAAATGAATCGCGCCGACAACACTACCACGATCGCTACCAGTCCTGCCCAGCCGTATTGCTTCATGTCGGGGATCAATAATAGTTCAAAACCGATGATCAGGAACAGGATCGCATTCAGAATCTCGTCAATGAGCTCCCAGAACTTATCGATATAGTCGCGCTCGGTATCTGAAACCGCACCGGGGTTTTTACCGTAATTACCCACTACCAGCCCGGCTGCCACCATCGCGAGCGGGCCCGACATATGCAGCGCCTGCGCCGCCAGGTGCCCGCCCATCACGATCGCGAGCGTAATGAGCACGTGTACATTGTAGCCATCCACCCGGTACATCATTTTGGAACCCAAAAAACCGAGCAGCAGCCCGAGGACAATACCCCCGATAGCCTCTTTTACAAAAAGACCGGCAATGCCTGTAAACGAAGTATTTACTTCCTCGCCCCGCGCAAGGGCCAGCATGAGAATGAAAACTACCACCGCCATACCGTCATTAAAAAGCGATTCGCCGGCAATTTTCGTTTCCAGCGACTTGGGTACGCCCGCCTGTTTGAGGATACCGAGCACCGCAATGGGATCAGTAGGGGAAATTAATGCACCAAAAACGAGACATTGAATAAGTGGAATGGTAATGCCGAGCAATGGCAGCACGCTGTACATAATGAACCCGATCACGAATGTGGAAATGACCACGCTAACCGTCGAGAAGATAATGACCGGCAGGCGCTGCTCGCGGAGATCTTCCAAATGCAAATGGATAGCACCCGCGAAAAGGAGGAAATTGAGCATTGCTCCCATCAATATTTCCGTCAGGTCGACGCTCGCGATGAGCGTGGAGATGCGGATAAATGTGCGTGGAAATATGCTGTCGGTAGCGATAAGCCCCAACGAAACCATCAATGCGATCACCATGACGCCGATAGAAGGAGGCAGTTTCAGAAACCGGGAATTGAGATAGGAAAATATCGCAGAGAGGACGATTAATGCAGAAAAAGAGTAATACAGCTCCATGAAAATATTTTTTAGACTAACCAAAAATAGGGAATTCCGGGCAGGCATTCAAGGCGGAACGGGTGTTGCAGGCAAACTCTAATGGTATTCTAATTTGAAAGAACTGTGTAAAAACGTGCCGGAAAAGCGATTTGAAAGTGTGAAAAACTGCTCGTGTCGATTGTTTTCCTACATTAGTAAACCAGTGTTTGCCTCGTTATTCAACGCTTCGCCACTACTATCGCAAAAGACTATGGCAACAATACATCCGCTTCCCGCCAGATTACCCATTATTACCCTTCTCCTACTCTCCGTTTTACATTGCTCTCAGAATACCTTCGCGCAGTCGGGCAAGTTGAAGCCCGGTTTTGACAAAGCCGAATACCAGGAGCTACTGTACATGCATTCGCTGCTGTACGATACCACGATGACCAACCGGCATCAAAACAAAATTCCCAGGCCGACGAAATTCGACTCGTTGTACACCTCGCCGGTAATGGGGCTCGACAACCGGTGGGGACTTTGGAAAAACAGCGCATCGATAGGCGTGATCAACCTGCGCGGCACGACGATGAACGCCGTAGGCTGGCTGGAAAACTTCTATGCGGCGATGGTACCGGCAAGCGGCGAGCTGAAAGTCACGAAAGACTACACATTCAAATACCATTTGGCCGACAATCCCAAGGCAGCCGTGCACATCGGCTGGCTGCTGGGCGCCGCCTACTTGGCCAGGGACATTATGCCGAAGGTCGATTCGCTGTATAAGGCTGGCGTGAGGGACTTCCTTATCATGGGCCACAGCCAGGGCGGTGCGCTCAGTTACCTGATGACTGCGCATTTGTATTCGCTTCAAAAGCAGGGTATTCTGCCCAAGGATATCCGTTTCAAAACCTACGCCAGCGCGGCGCCGAAGGTGGGTAATACTTACTTTGCTTACGAATACGAGCATTCCGTAGACGGCGGCTGGGGCTATAATGTGGTCAATTCGGCCGATTGGGTGCCGGAAGTGCCCTTTTCCGTGCAGACGTTAAGCGATTTCAACAATACCAATCCATTCAAGAATATCGACGGCATTATCAAAAAACAGAAACTCATTGCGCGCATCGGGATGCGGCACGCTTACAAGGGCCTGCGAAAGCCCAGCGAGAAAGCCCAGAGCAATTACGAAAAATACCTTGGGCGGTTCGCCGGAAAAATCGTTTCCAAGAACTTGCCGGAATACCAGTCGCCTGCATTCTATAAAAGCAGCAATTACGTCCGCACCGGCCCGACGATCCTGCTATTCGCCGACGAGGCCTATTACAAGGATTTCCCGGATTCCGACAAAGAAGTTTTCATCCACCACGGCCTGCGCCCTTATCTGCATTTGCTCGAACAATATAAATACTGACATTTCACCCCGTTCATGCGCTTCAATCTGACATTTTTTCTACTGGGCATTGCATTCCTCGCGAAGGCCCAGTACCAGACCCGTTTTGAAAAAAGCGGCGGCAAACAAACGCCGACCTATGAGGAAGGCATCGCGTTCTACCGACAACTCGCGAAAAACTTTCCGCAGGTGCAAATGCAGGAGAAAGGCGCTACCGACAGCGGCAAGCCATTGCATTTGGTTTTGTATTCCAAAAACAAGGTCTTCGATATCAAAAAGCTGAAAGCGCAGGGGAAAGCGATCCTGTTTATCAACAATGCCATTCACCCGGGCGAGCCCGACGGTGTGGATGCCTCGATGATGCTTCTGCGCGATATACTCGTAAATCCGGCTAGATTCCCGGAGCTGGATAGCGTTGTGGTGGCCATTATCCCGTTCTACAACATCGGCGGCGCATTGAACCGCAACAGTACCACGCGCACCAACCAGGCCGGGCCGGAAGAATATGGTTTCAGGGGGAATGCCCGGAATTATGATTTGAACAGGGATTTCATCAAAGCCGACACCCGTAATGCACGGAGTTTCGCGTCCATCTTCCACGACCTCGATCCCGATCTCTTCGCGGATACGCACGTGAGCAACGGCGCCGACTACCAGTATGTGATCACCCTCGACTACGCCCAGAAAGACAAGCTCGGTGGTCCGCTCGGCGATTTCAATAACAAGGTCTTCCTGCCTTACATGTACAAGCATTTGAAAGAAGCCGGATTCGAAGCGACGCCCTACGTGAATGCCTGGGGGCAGACGCCCGATAAAGGTTTTGTGCAATTCCCCGACTGGCCCCGCTATTCCACTGGCTATGCGGCATTGTTTCATACCATTGGCGTGATGACCGAAACGCACATGCTGAAACCTTACGACCAGCGTGTGAAATCGACTTATGCCTATTTGCATGGAAATATCAAGTTCCTGGCAGCACATCGCAAAGCATTGCTGAAACTGCGGAACGAAACGAAAGAAGCCGTTAAGAAGCAGGAAAAGTTTGCCATTACCTGGCAGGTCGACAGGTCGAAACCATCAACCATTGCATTCAAAGGGTATGAACCCGAATACATTCCCAGTGAAGTGAGCGGGTTGCCTAGATTACATTACGACCGGTCGAAACCATTTACCAAAGACATTCCGTTTTTCGACACTTACATTCCGCTGGATGAAGTGACAAAGCCCGAGGCTTATATTATCCAGCAGGGCTGGCATAACGTGGTTGCGCTACTCCGGCTGAACGGTGTGCAGATGAAAGCCCTTGAAAAGGATTCGGAAATGGATGTGGAAACGTATTACATTGATGAGCTGGAAACGCCCAAACAGCCATTTGAAGGACATTACTGGCATACTTCGGTGAAGCTGCGGACCGAGAAGCAGAAGCTCGCATTTAAAAAGGGCGACTGGTACGTGCCGGTCAACCAATCCACGAACCGCTACATTATCGAAACGCTCGAACCGAAAGCGGTGGATTCGTTTTTCAAATGGAATTTCTTTGATACGATCTTACAGGCCAAGGAGCATTATTCCGGCTATGTTTTTGAAGATCTTGCTGCGGATTTACTCAAAAAATCTCCTGCATTGAAAGCAAGACTGGACGAGAAACGTAAGACTGACGCCGCATTTGCCAAAGATGGCAACGCCCAGCTGGATTTCATTTACCAAAATTCGGAATACGCGGAAAAGGAATACATGCGCTATCCCGTTTTCCGCGTAGTGAAGTGATCAGAACCGGAAACCGAGGCTGAAATTGAATTCTCCCGTGATTTCCATGCGCCTGTTGCGGTAAGTACTCGATCGGTAGGTCTCACGATCTATATAACGCGGCCCAACGCCTGCACTAAGCCCGATCTGGAAATGCGGGGTAATCTGGAAATTGACGTAGTTGTTGACGACTAGCCCCATCCGGAAGCGATCCCGCTTTTCCTCTGTGCTGGTGGTAACACCCGTTGTAGGATCGTACCGGTTGTTATATTGCCACCTCGTACCGATCCCGGTAAAAAGTGTAGGACCTACGGCATAAGTAACGCGCTTTTGACCGAATGGGTACACTTTCAGGCTGGGTGAAAAGTAGTACATCTGGTCGTCGGCGTCCTCGCCGATCGTGGGAATGTAGTAACTGTCGGGAATGGTGACCGTGAACGGCAAAA
Organism: Dyadobacter soli; assembly: GCF_900101885.1. GTDB lineage: Bacteria > Bacteroidota > Bacteroidia > Cytophagales > Spirosomataceae > Dyadobacter > Dyadobacter soli. The sequence goes on from NZ_FNAN01000027.1 coordinate 63,509, forward strand.
GCAGGCCGAAATAGCCTCTTTTGTCAAGAATCCGCTCGTAACTGATCCCGAAGCCTGGCCCGCTGTCCAATGCCTTGAATGGCGAAACGTCTATTTTATTCTTGCCCAGCTCTTCGTCCTGCACGATGGGCGCATTCCGTTCGCGGCTGCGTTCTCTGCTCCGTTCGGCGCGTTTATCGAACCAGATCGTCTGCCCGTTCCCGAACTCGATGCGCAGCAGCTCATTCTTCCTGATGGCGAAATTGGCCGCATTGGCCTCCTGGCTGATCTTGTATAAAACCTTGTCGATTCCTACCTCCACCACCTTTCCGTCGATGGTAGAACCGTTTTTTCGGACCATGACATCCTGTGCGCGAGCGGCTGTGAAGAGTAGGGATAATAAGAGCGTGAGCGTAGCGATTCTGTTCATAATGTAGTTGTGTTGATGGCTAATAATCGAATTTAGACTTTTCCTGAGTACTTTTGCGGAATATAACCACTGAACGTTTAAAAATATAGTTCTGTTATATCCACGGTCACAATGGCCAAATATACTATCCGGGCTGCATTTAAGAGTTAAAATAATTGGCAGCCATTAAAAAGACCAAATGACATTTCAGGATTTAAAACTCATAGAGCCGATTAAAAAGGCTCTCCAAGAAGAAGGATACACCACTCCCACTCCCATCCAGGCCAAAGCTATTCCGGTTATTTTAGAAAATAAAGATTTGCTGGGCTGTGCACAAACAGGTACCGGTAAAACCGCCGCTTTTGCGATCCCGATGCTGCAATTGCTGCACGAAAACCCGGTAGGGAAATTTGAAAGAAGCCGTATCCGTGCATTGATTTTGACCCCTACCCGCGAGCTGGCGATCCAGATTGGCGAAAGCTTCGCTGCGTACGGGCGTCACACACGTGTGAGGCATAGCGTTATTTTCGGTGGCGTAGGCCAGAAACCGCAAACCGACGCTTTGCAAAAAGGCGTAGACGTACTCATCGCTACGCCAGGCCGTTTGCTGGATCTCATCAACCAGGGATTCATTAAACTTAACCAGTTGGAATTTTTCGTGCTCGACGAAGCCGACCGTATGCTCGACATGGGTTTTGTGCACGATGTAAAAAAGGTAATCAAACTGTTGCCTAGCAAGCGCCAGTCGCTGTTCTTCTCGGCCACCATGCCGCCGGCGATCGTGACATTGGCGGGTACCATTCTGAGAAACCCGGCGAAAGTAGAGGTTACACCTGTTTCCTCGACGGCCGATACCATTCGCCAGTCGGTGTTTTTTGTAGATAAATCAGACAAAAATTCGCTGCTGCTGCACATTCTGAAAGATGAATCGATTGCAACGGCATTGGTATTTACACGTACCAAACATGGGGCTGATAAGGTGGTGAAAGTATTGCGCAAAGCGGGCGTTACGTCGGAAGCGATCCACGGTAACAAGTCGCAGAGCGCCCGCCAGAATGCCTTGAAAAACTTCAAAAGCCAAACCACACGCGTACTCGTGGCGACCGACATCGCCGCACGCGGTATCGATGTGGATGACCTGACGCACGTGATCAACTACGAAATCCCGAACATTCCGGAAACTTACGTTCACCGGATCGGTCGGACAGGCCGCGCGGGTGCGAAAGGCATTGCGCTGTCGTTTTGTGACAAAGAAGAAAAGGCGTTTCTCAAAGATATCCACAAGCTGATCGCCAAAAATATCCCGGTAGTAAACGACCATCCTTACGCAATTTCGAGATAAGTAATGTCGAAAAAGACCTTTTCCGATATCGACCTTCGCAAAGCACTTGCATTGATTAAAAAACCGGATGCGGTGCTCGTGGATGTGCGGGAAACCTGGGAATTTGAGGAGTTCAATGAAGGGGGAATCAATATTCCGCTGTCCGAGATCAGGCAAAAACGGCCACTCGTGGCGCCTTATGAAACAATTGTGGTGATCTGCACCAATGGCGTGAGAAGTAAAGTCGCCGCAATGGACTACTGCCGCGTCCCCGAATGGGCCGGCAAGCAGATTTACCACGTAAAAGGCGGCATTATCGAATCTGAGTAATGTGGTTTAAAGTGAAGAGTTTAAAAAAGTAAAGAGCAAAGCCTTGCAAGTTAATGATTCGCAAGGCTTTACTCTTTATTTTAAACTTTCTACTTTAAACTCTAAACTTTCAAAGCTCCTTCGAATACGCGCACCGCGGGACCGATCAGGTAAATATCTTTGTACTGGCCTTCGCCGGCATCCTGGTACTCTACCGCCAGCGTTCCACCGATAGTTTCTACCTGCACGGGGCCATTCCAACCCTTGCGTATGTGAGCGGATAATGCGCAGGCCGTTACGCCTGTACCACACGAGTAAGTCTCGTCTTCCACGCCGCGCTCGTATGTACGCACGCTCAGGTGATTGTCTTCGATTACTTCCACGAAATTCACATTGGTACCGCCTTTCGGGCCGTACACCGAGCCATAACGGATTTCGCTGCCGATATTGACCACGTCGGCTTCATGAATATCCTCGACGTACGTCACATAATGCGGCGAACCAGTGTTCATGAAATCATATTCCTCGTATTGCTCCACGCCGTTCACATTCGACATTTTCAGGCGGATGGTGTCACCGGAAACCGTTGCTTCGTGTTCGCCGTCGACGGCTATGAATTTGGTACTGTCCGCAAAAAGCCCCAGGTCGCTTGCAAAACGCACCACACAGCGGCCACCATTGCCGCACATGCTGCCTTCACCGCCATCGGCATTGAAATATACCATCCGGAAATCGTAGCCTTCGGCATTTTGGAGCAGAATAAGGCCATCCGATCCTACCCCGAACCGGCGGTGGCAGATCGAGGCGATCAGTTCTTTGGAAACCGGGAATTGCAACCCGCGGTCGTCGATCATGACGAAGTCGTTGCCGGTACCCTGGTATTTATAAAAGGCGGTAGTCATAAATATTGGTCGTTATCCGTCGGTTAAAACCGACGGTAGTAGATTCAGTCAATTTCCGTCAGTTTCAACTGACGGCAAGGCGATAATCCGGAATGCGGACTCTTGCTATTATTGATCTCTTTTTTCTCTATTGCCGTCAGTTTCAACTGACGGATTTTAGATAAAATCCAGATTGATTTTGTTCAAAAAACAAAACCCCGCAAGAAAAATTCGCTTGCAGGGTTTTAAAATTTCGTTCCCGAAGGTCCTTTGGATTACTTCGTGGTTTTAAGCTCTTTAATACGAGCGGCTTTACCCTGACGACCACGCAAGAAGAACAGACGTGAACGACGTACCTTACCACGGCGAATCAATTCGATTTTCGCGATGCTTGGTGAAAGGATTGGGAAAACACGTTCAACACCGATACCGTTTGAAATTTTACGTACTGTAAAAGTTTCGCCAGCTCCGTTTACGTTACGACGCTGCATAACGGTACCCTGGAACTGCTGGATACGCTCTTTGTTACCTTCACGAATTTTCACGTGAACGTTGATCGTGTCGCCTGATTTGAAATCAGGATACTCGGATTTACGATTTTCAATCGTAGCTTCTACGAGTTTAATAAGTTCGCTCATGACGAGTGATTTTATGGATTTAAAATGATAGCTTGCTCCCAGCGGACGGGGTGACGCCCCTTCATTCAAAACAGCTTTTGAGAAAACGAGTGCAAATCTAGCACTATTTTTTTGCATGTAAAAGCTTTTCGCGAGACTATCATGAAGATTTTCAACGTAGAACAGATCCGGGCGATGGACGCCCACACCATCGCACACGAACCCATTGCTTCAATCGATCTCATGGAGCGCGCTTCCCAGGCATTTGTGCGCTGCTTTTGTAATCAATATGTCAATACGCGGCCTGTCGCTGTTTTTTGCGGAAAGGGCAATAACGGTGGCGACGGCCTGGCCATCGCACGCATTCTGAGCGGCTGTGGCTATGATGTGCAGGTTTTCATTGTGGAGTATACTTTAAATGCGACCGAAGATTTCCGGCAAAACCTTTCGCGGCTCGGTAATCATCTCACACCCCGGCGCATCCAGTCGGAAAACGATCTTCCGGCATTACCTAAACAGGTCGTTTGCATCGACGCATTGCTCGGCTCCGGGTTGTCGCGGCCGGTGGATGGGCTGTTGCGCATTGTAATTAGCTATTTAAATGAAATTCCCAACCGCATTGTGGCAGTCGACATTGCCAGTGGCTTGTATGCCGACCAGCCGAATGATCCTGCGGATATCATTATTAAACCAAAGTACACGATCACTTTTCAACTGCCGAAGCTCGCCTTCCTGCTCCCGCAGAATGCCGAATACGTCGGCGAATGGCACGTGGTAGATATTGGTTTGAGCGCGGAATACATTCACAACACCGAAACGCCTTACCATTTCACCGATAAGCCCGAAGCCGAAAAGCGCATCAAACCGCGTCAGAAATTCTCGCACAAAGGCACATTCGGCCACGCCGTGCTCATTGCGGGAAGTTTTGGTAAAATGGGCGCTGCCGTTCTTTCGGCAAAAGCCTGCCTGCGCTCGGGCGTGGGTCTGCTCACGATGCACGTGCCTGCCCGCGGGTACGAGATTGCGCAGATTTCTGTTCCGGAAGCGATGACGACCGTCGACGACGCCGAAAAGCACATTGGAAAAGTGCCGGACCTCTCTTCCGCTACTGCGATCGGTATCGGGCCGGGATTGGGCCAGGACGCGGCCACCGCGAAAATGCTGGAAAAGGTATTGGAACAGGCCAAAGTACCCATCATTATCGACGCCGATGCATTGAATATCCTCTCGACAAACCAGCATTTGCTGTACAAGCTTCCCGCAAACACGATCCTAACCCCACACCCCAAGGAATTTCAGCGGCTTGCCGGAGAAAGTAGCAATGAATTCGAGCGGCTGGCCATTGCACGCGCATTTGCGGCCAGGTACAAAGTGATTATCTGTTTAAAAGGAGCCAATACAGCAGTCATTTTACCAAACGGCGAAGTGCATTTCAACGCTACCGGCAACCCGGGCATGGCCACCGGCGGCACGGGCGACGTCCTCACCGGCGTTATCACCAGCCTCCTGGCCCAAAAATACGACCCTGCGGACGCAGCCATCCTGGGAGTTTACCAGCACGGCCTCGCCGGCGACCGCGCCGCCGAAGCCCGGGGCCAGACTGCGCTGATCGCGTCGGATGTCGTGGAGCATCTGGGTTGGTAATACCCCTTTTCAACTCAACACCTGATACACCACAAACGCGGCCCCATACGCGAGTACACTCAGGTATGCCAGCTGGATCATCGGCCATTTCCAGCCGTGGGTTTCGCGATATACGACCGCGATGGTACTCATACACATCATCGCGAAGACGTAGAATATCAATAGCGAGTAGCAGACGGCCGGTGTAAACATCTGGCCGCCTGTTTCAGGATTCTTTTCCTGGATGAGGCGCTGTTTGACAGTAAGTACATCTTCCGTATCGCCGCTGATGCTGTAAATCGTGGCCATTGTGCCGACGAATACTTCACGGGCCGCAAATGATGCCAGTAATGCAATGCCGATCTTCCAGTCGTATCCCAACGGTCTGATCACCGGCTCGATGAACCGGCCGAACTGGCCCGCATAGGAACTTTCCAGTCGCGCGGACGCCACTGCGGCGTCGATTTCCTCCTGTGGAGCGGCGCTCATCGATGTTACTACCTGCTGTTCGGCCTTTTCCATGTTATCGCCGGGGCCATAAGATGCCAGTACCCAAAGGATAATGGAGATCGCCATAATGACCTTACCCGCTTCGAGCACAAACGATTTCACACTTTCATACATCGTAAAACCGACGTGCCCCCAGCGCGGGAGCTTGTAGGAAGGCATTTCGAGCATAAAATAGCTCGGTTCTTTTCTTGGAATAAACAGTGAGAGCAGCCAAGCGGAGCCCAACGCACCGAGTAATCCGAGCAGGTAAAGACCGAAAAGTACTAATCCCTGAATGTTGAATATGCCCAATACCTTTGTTTCGGGTACCACTACCGCAATGAGGATCGCGTAAATCGGTAGGCGCGCGGAGCAGCTCATGAGCGGGGTTACCAAAATCGTGAGCAAGCGTTCGTAACGGCTGCTGATGCTTCTTGTGGTCATAATCGCCGGTACCGCACAGGCTACACCGGAAATCAAGGGCACCACACTGCGGCCATTCAGTCCGAAACGGCGCATGAGTTTGTCCATAATCACCATAACCCGCGCCATATAGCCCGATTCTTCGAGAATGGCCACCAATGCAAAGAGGATGGCGATTTGGGGGATGAATATGATGATACCACCGATACCGGCCATGATACCATCGGTAATGAGGTCGTTAAGCACGCCTTCAGGTAATGCGCCTTTTACCCATTCTATCGCTGCGGCCGTGCTGGCGTCGATCATGTCCATCGGATAGGACGCCCATGCGAAGATGGCCTGGAAGACGATCAGCAATACCAATGCGAATGTGACATACCCCCAAACGCGGTGCAGGAGAATGCTATCCAGCTTGCGCGTCCAGTAAGGCTGTTCGGTTACGCCTTCCGATTTGACGGCTTTGGAAACGATAGGCTTGATTTTTTCATACCGCGCAACGGTCTCGTTGGCAAGGAAGTTGTTTTCGTCGAAACCATATTTCTCGATCAGCGCGTCGAGCTTGGCACGGACGGGCTGTTCCAGGAAAGAGAAGTTATCATGCTGACAAACATATTGCAATGCAACATAGTCATTATCCAACTGATGAATTTCCTTCACCTCGTTGATCAGCCCTATTTCATTCTCCTTTGGTTCGTAAAAATATTGCAACACAGGTTTTTCCGTGCGTTCAACGACCTGTTTCACAGCCTCTTTCAAACTCTTCATACCCTCGCCCGTACGTGCATTAATGCGCACGACGGGCACATTGAGCTGCATGGCGAGCTGCACCGCATTCACAGTCAGCTTCATGCTCTCGGCGACGTCCAGCATATTCAATGCCAGCACGCTTGGGATACCCAGGTCGTTGATTTCGGTAAAAAGGAGCAGGTTTCGTTGCAGGTTGGAAGCATCGGCCACGATCACCACCACGTCCGGGAAATCGGGGTGTTTGGGATTGGCAAGAATGTCCATCACGACGGTTTCGTCCTTCGATTTGGGATAGATACTATATGTACCCGGCAAATCGACGAGCGTTACGTGGGCGTCGTCGTGCCCATTTTCGCCTGCAATGCGGAATGTCCCTGATTTTTTCTCGACTGTGACCCCCGGAAAATTGCCGGTTTTCTGGCGCATTCCGGTGAGTGCATTAAATAGCGTAGACTTGCCGGCATTCGGGTTACCTACCAGCGCAACTTTAATATTTCCCTGTTTCAATGGAGAGGCTGTATGCGGAACGCAATCTTTACTCTAATTCAATCACTGCGGCTTCGTTCAAACGCAACGACAGGCTGTAATTCCCGCCAACGTTGATGCAGATCGGGTCACCGAATGGCGCAATCGCATCCAGCCGTACTTCACAACCCGGCAAACAGCCCATTTCGAGCAGTTTGAGCGACATTGCGCGGTCTGTAAACGATTTGATTATGCCTTTTTCACCCTTTTTGAGGTGGGAAACGGTACGAGCCGACATACGTTCCTTATTTAGATTCATTTTATTTAAAGTACAAATAAAGCACTCTCAGACGGTAAATCAAACTTTACTTCGTCTAATGTGCCCACCGTTCGCCAAATCATTCAAAATCGTGACCGTTTTATTATTTCCCTCCGGCTTTGTGTCGTACTTTTGCAGCGCGAAACGAAGTACCGAAAGCCGGAAAAAGCGACGCTGGTTACATTACAACAGCAAACGGGAAGCCGAAAGCCGCAAGCCGACGGCCCGCACCAATCACCTTGAACGAGATTAAGACCCTGATCTGGAAAGAAGTAACGCTCGAATGGCGCCAGAAATACGCCATCAGCGGAATGCTGCTTTACGTGGTCAGTACCGTATTCGTCTGCTACCTCAGTTTTAACCTCCGCCGCAACCAACTGACGCCGATCGTCTGGAACACGCTGTTCTGGATTATTTTGCTCTTCACGGCGGTGAATGCCATTGCCAAAAGCTTCTCGCAGGAACGTCACGGACGGCTGCTATACTATTACAATTTGTGCAGCCCGCAAGCTATCATCATTTCCAAAATCATCTATAACTCACTCGTAATGGGCGTGTTGTCGGTTTTGGGATTTGTATTTTATGCATTCGTAATGGGTAACCCGATCCAGGACAACGGCCTGTTTTCGATCTGTATCCTGCTGGCTTCCACCGGTTTTGCTTCCGTTCTCACACTCATCGCGGGCATTGCGTCCAAGGCCGACAACAGCGCCACGCTCATGGCCGTGCTCAGTTTCCCGATCATCCTGCCGATGCTGCTCATGACGATCCGCCTGGCCAAAAATGCCATGGACGGGCTCGACTGGTCGGTCAGTACCGATGAAATCACCACACTATTATCGATCGATCTGATAGTAATTACGCTCTCCTACCTGCTTTTTCCATATTTATGGAGAAGCTGAAAAACAGCAGGTTACAGGGCCCAACTTTAAAGTGTTAGTATAAAAATGAGAAAGATCTGGTGGAAAATCCTCTGTGTCGTGATCATCTTCTACGTGATCATCTGGGGTTTTATCGGTCCCGTTCCACGCCTTGCCATTATCAATGAAAGTATCCGCAATACGTACTTCCACGTGGCATTATGGCTTGCCATGACCACATTGTTGCTTTTATCGATGGTATTCTCCATCCGTTATTTAATGAAGGGGAATATCAAAGACGACGATATCGCCAGCGAAGTAGCGAAAGCCGCTATTTTCTTCGGCATATTGGGTTGCCTAACCGGCTCTGTATGGGCCAATTACACCTGGGGTGACCCCTGGCCGAACGACCCAAAACTGAATGGCGCGGCGGTGGGCATTTTGATTTACCTGGCCTATTTGCTGCTTAGAAGCTCCTTCGAGGACGAGCAGCGGCGGGCGCGGATTTCTTCGGTTTACAACATTTTCGCATTCGCCGTTTTCATCCCGATCATTTACATTCTGCCGCGACTAACGGATTCGTTACACCCGGGCAGCGGCGGCAACAGCACCTTCGGTTCTTATGATTTCGACAACAACATCCGCCGCGTTTTTTACCCGGCTGTGATCGGTTATATACTACTCGGATTGTGGATTGCGGAGCTTCGCATTCGCATTAAACAGATCAACCGGGTGCGCGAAGAAGCATTGATCGAATCGGGTAAACTCTGATCATTTTGCCCCGATTCAGGCTTTTTACAAACGTTTCAAAGTAAAATTTCGTTAAGGTTTAGTTCACCATATATACAATGAAAAGAATTTCCCTCATCCTCCTGACCTTGCTGGCCATTTGCGGCAACGCGTTCGCGCAGGCAGGCGATACCTCCGTCGAAATGGCCGACAAGCTCCGCGCCGACGGTAAAATATGGGTCGTGGTGGCGGTAGTAGCCGTGATTTTCGCAGGATTGGCTGTGAATCTCTTCCGCATCGATTCTAAGTTGAAAAAGATTGAAAAAGACCTCAATATCAAGTAAGCCCTATGAAAAAGATACAGATATTCGGATTGGTGATCATCGCGGTTGCAATTGGTATTATCGTTTCAACTGCCGGCGATGCAAGTACTTATGTCGATTTTACCAAAGCCAAAGAAATGGCTGCGGACGGCGATAACGAGAGCATTCACGTAGTAGGCAAGCTCAAAAAAGATCCGACAGGCCAGATCCTGGAAATGGAATACCGGCCGGAAATCGACCCTAACCTGTTCGTTTTCACATTGGTAGACAATAACAATGTAGAACAGAAGGTGGTCTATAAAAACACCAAACCGCAGGATTTCGACAAATCCGAGCAGGTAGTAGTAGTGGGTAAAATGCATGACGGCTCGTTTTCAGCCGAAAAGATCCTCATGAAATGCCCGTCGAAATACGAAAACGGTAAAATGGAAACTACGGAACATACCGCGAAAGAATCATGATTCACAGTACGATCGGAAGTGCAGGTCACCTGCTGGTTATAGTCGCATTCGTATCGGCCATTCTGGCGACGTTCGCTTATTTTAAAGCGGGTATCGCCGGCGGGACGGTGGAAGAGACGCAGAGTTGGAAAAAGTTTGCGCGGAGCGTCTTCTGGGTGCATCTGGCCGCGGTGATCGGCGTAGTGTTCTCGCTCTACTGGATCATCGGTAACCATTATTTTGAATACCATTACGCGTGGAAAAACTCCTCGCTCTCCTTGCCGACTGGCTACACGATTTCCAGCTTCTGGCAGGACCAGGAAGGTAGCTTCCTCCTCTGGATTTTCTGGAACGTGGTACTCGGCGCGACATTGATATTCACCAACCGCTCGTGGGAAGCGCCGGTAATGACCGTTTTTGCGTTGGTACAGGCATTCCTCACGTCTATGATTCTGGGTGTGGTAATCCCTGGTCTCGATCTGAAAATCGGTTCTACGCCATTCCTTTTGCTGAAAGAGGTAATGCCCGACCTGCCGGTTTACAAAATGGACCCGAATTTCATTCCGAAAGACGGTAACGGCCTCAACCCGCTGTTGCAGAACTACTGGATGGTGATCCACCCTCCTACCCTGTTCCTCGGCTTCGCAAGCACGCTCATCCCATTCTCGTTCGCGATCGCAGGACTCTGGACCCGACGCATTCAGGACTGGATACGACCTGCATTGCCGTGGTCGCTGTTTTCGGCGCTGGTTTTGGGTGTGGGTATTCTAATGGGCGCTTACTGGGCGTACGAAACGCTCAACTTCGGTAGCTACTGGAACTGGGACCCTGTCGAAAACTCTTCGTTTGTGCCCTGGCTGATTCTCGTAGCGGCCGTGCACGTGATGATCATCGGCAGAAGGAATGCAACCGCATTGAAAACATCGTTCATCCTTACGATCGCGACATTCATTCTGGTGCTTTACTCAACCTTCATGACCCGCAGCGGCGTGCTTGGTAATGCTTCCGTACACTCGTTTACGGATTTGGGTCTTTCCGGTCAGTTGCTCATCTACCTTTTCACATTCATGATCGTGTCAATCGGCTTGCTGGTGGCACGCTGGAAATCGCTGCCTAGCGACGAAGAGGAAGTATCTACCTACTCGCAGGAATTCTGGATTTTCATCGGTGCAACGGTACTTTGCCTTTCCGGCTTCCAGATCATCGCTACTACCTCCATTCCGGTTTATAACAAAATCGCCGAAGCATTCGGTACCGTGCTCAACATGGCACTGCCTGCGGATCAGGTAGCGCATTATAACAAGTTCCAGCTCTGGTTCTTTGCATTGATCATCGTCCTCACGGGCGTAGGCCAGTATTTCTGGTGGAAAAAAACCGGTAAAGGCAAGTTGCAGACATTGTACAACCCACTGCTGGTGGCATTGCTGATCAGCGCTGCGGTGATTACATTCAAGCAGGTGCGCGACATTCAGTACATTGCATTGCTTACCACATCGATATTCGCGATCGTGGCGAACGGCAATATCCTGCTGAACATCATCCGTGGTAACTACAACCTTTCGGGCGGTGCTATCACGCACATCGGCGTAGCGCTTATGTTGGTCGGTGTATTGTTCTCGTCGGCTTACACGAAAATCGTTTCGATCAACAACTCAGGTCTGATGATCTCCCGCAGCGAGGAATTTACAGCCAACGACAACAAGGAAAATAAAGAGAACATTACCCTCTGGCTCAACAAGCCGGAGAAAATGGGTGATTACATGCTCACCTGGCGCGACGTGCGCGTGGAGCCACGCCACATCCCGGGTTACATTCCGAAGAGTTGGGTTGATATCGTAGAAGGCGATTTCCACGCGGTGGCATTGCGCGACATCGAGGTAAATGGCCAGAAGTACCATAAAAAGGGCGATACCCTCGAAATTTTCCCTGAAAACTTCTATTACGAAATCGAATACCGCGAGCCTTCGGGCAAGATTTTCACCCTCTTCCCGCGCGTGCAGATCAACCCGCGGATGGGTGGCATCGTATCTTCCCCGGATATCCAGCGCAAGGTCGATAAGGATTTGTACACCTACGTTTCCATGGTAACCAACCCTACCGCCGAGCCGGTTTGGTCCCAAAGCGAGAACTTTACGATCAACCTCCGCGACACATTCTTCGTGAATGACTACGTGGCCATTCTCGACAATGTAGTGCGTACCGAAGAAGTGGAAGGCATCAAACTCGGCCCGGGCGATGCGGCTGTGAAAGCGATCATCCGCGTGCTGGATAAGGACAAAGAGTTCGTGGTAACGCCATCATTCGTGATCCGCGACCGCCTGGTGGCGCGCAAGCCGGAAGTAAGCAACGAGCTGGGCATGCGCATTCAGTTCAACGAGATCAATCCGCAGACGGGCCAGTTCACATTCGGTGTGAACACGACCCAGCGCGATTTCATCGTCATGAAAGCGACCGAAAAGCCATTAATCAACATTCTCTGGCTCGGTACATTCGTGCTGATCATCGGTTTTGTGATGGCTACCGTCCGCCGTTTCAGGGATTTTGTCAAAATGCGTAACAAAGAAAACGCGGCTACGGAACCTAAGGCCAAGGTTAAGCCAAAGGTACAGGCGGCATAAACAGTTCCTTTTAAAATACATTACAATCCGGCCCGGCTGCATTCCAGTCGGGCCGGTTGTTTTTTATACCAGAAAGTAAGTAAACCTGCCTCTCACTAAAGGTTTATTTGAGTTGCGTATATAGCCGGATAGTTTTGAGGAACTCAATCGACCTCAATACATTATGGACAAGCCGCAACAAACCTCCCGGCGTGAATTTCTGCGCCAATCCGCCCTGCTAGCAGGTGCCTCCCTCATCTCCACCCGCTCCTTCGGAAGCATTTACATTGGCAAACAGACCCGCGTGATCGTGATCGGCGCCGGGTTCGCCGGGTTGGCCGCTGCTTATGCCCTCAAACAGAAAAGTGTGGACGTGACAGTACTTGAATCGCGCAACCGCATTGGCGGCCGGGTATTTTCCCACACCATCGATCCCAAAGAAAACCTCGTGGTAGAGCTCGGCGCCGAATGGGTAGGCAACTCCCACGAGCGCGTGCGTGCATTGTGCGAGCAGTTTAAGATACCATTGCTGAACAACCAGTTTGACACCCATTTGATTTACCAAAATCAATATACCAAAGCCAATGCCTGGGATTTTTCGGATAACTGGAAGACGAAAATGAAGACATTGCTGGAAGGTTACAAGACGCTGGACGAAAAGCAGAAAGTGGAGCTCGACAGCATCGACTGGTGGCGCTATCTGGTCAACAATGGCTGTGAGGGCAAAGACCTCATCTTCCGCGAGCTCCTCGACAGTACCGATTTCGGCGAAAGTATCCGGCATGTATCCGCCTACATCGCACTGGCGACATTCGCCGAAAGCAGCGAGAAAAACGAAATGGACCTAAAAATGCAGGGCGGCAACTCGATGCTCGCGAAGAAATTCGCGGAAGGAATCGGTGAAGGCAGCATTCTCACCGGCCACGCCGTCAAACGCATCGAGCAAAAGGGTTCGGTAAAAGTGACCTGCGAAAACGGCAAAACTTTTGAGGCCGACAAGATCATCTGCGCCATTCCTACATTCGCCATCCGGAACATTCAATGGGAACCGGGACTTCCAACCGAGAAAATACAGGCTATCAACGAGCTCCAATACGCCCGCATCAACAAGAATGCGATTTTGTTCAAAAAGCGTTTCTGGAACGACGAGAGCTTCGACCTTATTACCGACCAGACGCCCCATTACTTTTATCACGCCACCAAAAACCAGCCGTCGCAAAAAGGCGTATTGATTTCCTACACGATCGGCGAAAAGGCCGAACTCATCTCCGCCCAAAACGACGAATGGCGGAAACAAATGCTCGGGCAAACGCTTAGTCCCTATTTCCCGAAAGCCAAAAAACTCATCGAATCCCAGGCTAATTACTACTGGGGAACGGATAAGATTTCGCAGGGCGCCTACGCCATGTACGGCCTCAACCAATGGTATACCACGCGCCCTGCTTTGCAAAAACCATTTCTGCACACCTCTTTCGCCGGCGAGCACCTGGCCGACTGGCAGGGCTTCATGGAAGGCGCGGTAATCACGGGCGAACTCGCGGCCGCGGAGATCATGGCCGTTTAAAGCGGCAGCAGGGTACGGAAAAAACACGACAACAGGCAAAAGCTTTGATCAACTTCCTGCATTCCAAGCCGGTTGATATGTATCTTTGCCGTTAAATGTAATTTTCCGTATCCTGACTCATTATGGTTTCCGAACTGATCAAATCGGCATTAGGCCGCCTGCGTATCATCGCATTTCTTGAAGGCATTTCCTATCTCGTACTCTTGGGCATCGCAATGCCCCTCAAATATCTCGTGGGCATTCCGCAAGCTGTTCGCGTCGTCGGTATGGCACACGGCATATTGTTCGTCCTTTTTGTGCTTTTGCTTATCCAGGTTGCTACCGAAAAAAGCTGGTCGTTCAAAAAGTCAGCCTTATCGTTCATTTCTTCGCTGATACCTTTCGGGACTTTCTATGCAGATTCCCGCTGGTTCAGAAATTGAGTTTTCCTGAACTTTTATATTCCTAAACACCCCTTGAACCAAGTGCTACGTACCTTTATCCTAACCCCTTTCATTTTCTGTTTCATCATTTTTCAAAGCATTGCCCAGAAACCGAACGAAAACTATCAGTACCACATCCATTCCGCCACTTCACCTGTCAAAATCGATGGCGTAGCCGACGATCCCGCGTGGGCGGCGGCCGAAACGGCGAAGGACTTTTTCATGATCACGCCCATGGATACGAGCTTTTCCAGGGCGCTGACGGACGTGAAATTGTGTTACGACAAACACAACCTTTACATCCTGGTTGTCAACTACAAACCCATCAACGGCTCGCTGATCGTGGAATCGCTGAAACGCGATTTTGCATTTGGGAAGAATGACAACTTCCTGCTTTTCATGGATACCTTCGACGACAAAACCAACGGTTTTTCATTCGGTGCCAATGCGGCTGGCGCACCCTGGGACGGCCAGCAGGGCGACGGCGGTACGGTTGACCTTAGTTGGGACAACAAATGGGTGAGTTCCGTGAAGAATGAGGATGATAAATGGGTGTGGGAAGCAGCTATTCCGTTTAAAAGCATTCGCTATAAGCCCGGTATCACACGCTGGGGGATCAATTTCAGCCGCCAGGACCTTACTATCTCCGAAAAATCGTCGTGGGCGCCCGTGCCGCGCCAGTTCCCGTCCGCGTCGCTCGCCTATACGGGCGTGCTCGTGTGGGACACACCTCCGCCCACGCCCGGCCCGAACATTTCCGTGATCCCTTACGCGGCGATGCGCATGACCAAGGACCACCAGAATGATATTGCTACCAAATACAAACCCACCATCGGCGGTGACGTCAAAATAGGGCTTACCCCTTCGCTGAACCTCGATTTGACCGTCAACCCGGATTTCTCGCAGGTGGATGTGGATGTGCAGCAGACGAATCTCGACCGTTTCGAACTCTTTTTCCCGGAGCGCCGGCAGTTCTTCCTCGAAAACGCCGATCTTTTTGCCAACTTCGGGTACGCTACCATTCGCCCTTTTTTCTCGCGGCGCATCGGTTTGGGCGTCCCGATCCAGTTTGGCGCGAGGATGAGCGGTAAAATCAATAAAAACTGGCGCATTGGTGTGCTGGACGTGCAAACCGGCTCCAACGATACGCTTACGCCGCATAACAACTACGCCGTGTTCGCATTGCAGCGGCAAGTGCTGGCGCGCTCCAATGTGCGTTTCATTTTTGTCAATAAAGATGCGACCAATTACACGCTCGAACGGCATTCGGCGACGAACCGCTACAACCGGAACGTCGGTGCGGAGTTCAACCTGGCGAGCGCGAAGAATCTCTGGACAGGCAAAGTAATGGTCCTGAAATCCTTTACACCGGGCAAGTCATCCGACGATTTCACCCATGCCGCCGATTTGAAATTCACCAAGGCAAACCTGATATGGCAATGGCAGCATGAGTATGTGGGAAAAAATTACAATGCAGAAGTGGGTTATGTGCCCAATGCAGTGCGAAATGGCTATTACAAGATCAGTCCCAATGTAGCCTACCTGTTTTTCATTAAACACCCGAAAATCATCAGCCACGGGCCGAAACTCGTGAACAATACTTACTGGGACAAAAAGTTCGATATGAGCGACCGCGAATTCATTTTGTCCTACAATGTCAACTTCATCAACCGGGCGACGGTATCCCTGTGGGGTTCGAGCAATTACGTGCGCCTGCTGCGCCCGTTTGACCCTACCAACCTCGGCGGCGCCACGTTGGCAACCGGTACTGAGCATAACTGGAAAGCCGTCGGTTTCGACATTGTTTCCGGCCCGCAGAACCGGCTTACCTACCTCGCATCAGGTATTTTGGGTGGCTATTATCAGAATGGCAAGCGCAACAACCTCAAAGCGGAACTTGGTTACCGTGTGCAGCCTTACGTCGCCATTACGATGGCCGGTAACTACAACGATATCCGCCTGCCCGAACCGTGGAAACGCACCCAGCTCTGGCTCGTGGGCCCGCGCGTGGACGTGACATTCACCAACAGCCTGTTTTTCACAACATTCATGCAGTACAACAATCAGGCTGACAATATCAACCTGAATGCCCGTCTGCAATGGCGCTATAAGCCCGCTTCCGATCTTTTTATCGTCTATACCGACAATTATCTTCCGGAAAACTTTAAGGTCAAAAACCGGGCGATCGTGCTGAAATTCACCTACTGGTGGAATCTCTAATAAAACACTTCGATATTCTTTTGTTTGAGCTGGCTCAACTGCTCGCTGTATTTACGCTCGGCATCCTGTCCCAAAAACGGGTTGCCGCGTAAATGCAGCTTGTCGAGCTTGCGGATCTGCAAAAGCTGCACGGGAAAGTCAGGGAAGTTGTTCCCCGATAAATCCAGCTCCTGCAAATTGGTGAATGCTACGAGCTGCGATGGGAATGTAGTCAGCCAGTTGTAGCCGAGATCGACAATCCGCAACTCTTTCATACGCGTGATGCGATCGGGCAGCTTGCTCAAATGGTTATGATGCGCGTAGAGCGTGTGCACACGTTTCAGCTTATCAATGCGCTTCGGCAATTCGGTGATATTGTTGTGCGAAACTGCAAAATGCGTCAGGCGTTTCAGTTTTGTAATCGATTTCGGCAGGGCTTCGAGTTTGTTATAATAAACATCCAAAACTTCCAGACGACGCATCTTGCCGATGCCTTTGGGTAACGCGGTGAGTTCGGCTTTGTAAAAATTGATGTCCTTCACGGGTTTCAGTTTCCGAAAACTGGCATTGGTCAGGCCGGTCATCCGGTTGTTACCTAGCCACAGCGTTTCCAGTTTTTTGCAGCTGCGTGCCGCTCGCGGAATGTTGGTAATGAGGTTGCTTTGCAGGTTAAGGAGTTGCAGTGATTTGTTTTTACCAATGCGGATGCTGTTATCCCGCAGTATATTTTTGCTCAGATCAAGGTATCGCAATTTAGGCAGACGTGCCATATCGAGATCGATGGATTCGATATCGTTGTCGGACAAAAACAGTTCCTCCAAATTAGGGAAGCGGTATATTACTTGCGGAAGGGTCGTGAGCAAATTTTGCGCAAGGCCAAGCGTCTTCACTTTTAAACTGTCTTTGGTAGCCAATGCCTCGGCCAGGCCATTTACCACACTATCCTTCTTTGTATGCGGCTTGGTAATCGCCCGGGTATAAAAGCTTACATACACTTCCATGGACATTTGGGAACCGACGGTCCTCCGCGAGACGAAATCCGCGAGATGCGGCGCAATTCGAGTGGAAATAATCGCTGCCAGCGAGTCGGCCACGGAGGTATCTTCTTTCTGCTTACCGTCTGCAACACGGAAACCACGTGTGACGGTCAACATCAGGTAGTCAATCTTTCCTTCTGCATTCAGGCAAAGCGTGTTCCAGATCGTATAGTCCTTGAACTTATCCGTTTGAAGGACCTGTTCGTAAGCCTTTTCAAATTTCGTCTGCACGCTATGCGGCTTTTCTCGCACCTGCCCTTCGATAGTGGGGTATTCCCTTTCAAGCTTCCGGGCGAGCTCTTTGGAAACATCTTTTTGCACTAACACAACCGGCTGGGCCAACAAGTTAAGGCCCGTAACAACAAGAAAAACAGTTAGGAATATTTTCATGACAGGCAGTATTAAGTGAATACACAAACATAACTAAAAGGCTAGTTATATTATTATACTTACTTATATATTTTCTATCCGAGGTAATTTTGAATGATTGAATGATTGAATGATTGAATGATTGAATGAGTGAATTTTCAATGAGTGAATTAGCCGCCGTGGCACGGGGAATGTGTGGGGACTTGTATGAGATAAATGCCGTTGGGCATGTAATATTGGTAGCAAATCGTCGCAAATGAGGTTCAAATGCCGTCAGGCATGTAACAACAATGCTCCTGCGGTCATTATTGTTGTTGCATCCCTGACGGGATTTTGAAAACACACGGCCATCATTTGCTACCGATATTACATTGCTACGCGATTAAATCATCCCCCGTTCCACGGCCGCCTATTCAATCATTCAATCATTCGGTCATTCAAAATTATTCACACATTCCCCGTTCCACGGCGGCTCATTCACACATTCACACATTCACTCATTCCACGGCGGCTCATTACTTACTCCTCTCAATCGTATATTGAACCAACTGCTCCAATGAGCGGCGGTGGGGGGAGTCTGCAAATTCGTTGAGCAATGCGAGCGCTTCCTTCACATACCTTTCCATTACTTCCTGCGCGTAACGCAGGCCGCCCGATTCTTTTACGAATGCGATTACTTCGCTTACCTTGTTGGGTTTGTGGCTTTCGTTGCGGATAATGTTGATAATGCGGCGTTTTTCGAGCCAGGGGGCGTGGTTGAGGGCGTAAATGAGCGGAAGCGTCATTTTCTTTTCCTTGATATCGATGCCGAGCGGCTTGCCGATCTCGTCCTCGCCGTAGTCGAAAAGGTCGTCTTTGATCTGGAATGCCATTCCTACCTTTTCTCCGAATGCATGCATCTTGTCCACCACTTCCTTGGCGGCACCTACCGAGCTTGCCCCGGCGGCACAGCAGGAAGCAATCAGCGAGGCGGTTTTCTGGCGGATGATTTCGTAATAAACCTCTTCATTAATGTCCAGCCTGCGGGCCTTTTCAATTTGCAGCAGTTCACCTTCGCTTAGCTCGCGGACGGCCGTAGATACGATTTTAAGTATTTTGAACTCCTCGTGATCGACCGAAAGCAGCAGACCACGCGAGAGCAGGTAGTCGCCCACGAGTACGGCGATCTTGTTTTTCCATAAAGCATTGACGGAGAAAAAGCCCCGGCGGTAGTTGGAATCGTCCACCACGTCGTCGTGCACGAGGGTAGCGGTATGCAGGAGCTCGATCATCGCGCCGCCGCGGTAGGTCGATTCGGAAATATCCCCACAAACTCCCGCGGAAAGGAACACGAACATCGGGCGCAGCTGCTTACCTTTCCGCCTCACGATGTAGTTCATGATCTGGTCCAAAAGCATTACTTCGCTTTTCATAAACTGGCGAAACTTCTGCTCGAAAGCTTTCATTTCATCCGCAATAGGAGCCTGGATATCCTTTATTGAAAGGGTCATATTCATGTGCGAGGGCTTCAAGGTCCCTCCTGATATTAAAAGGAAGCGGACAGGGGCATGAGTTTATGAATATGTTCGTTTTACCCTCTGAACTCTGATCTTCAAATTTGGAATAAAATCTTCTGTTTATATCAATTTTAAACCGAAAATGTTTAGAATTGAACAAAGGCAAGGGCGTCCAAAACGCCTGAAACCCGACGGCCGATGGCCGGATTACAAACTAAACCACGTAAACCAGTCGATATGAAAGCACTCGTTCTTGGCGGAGGATCCATGAAAGGCGCATTTCAGGTAGGTGTGATCCAGGCAGTCCTGGAAAACGGCTTCGAGCCTGAAATGGTGTACGGAATTTCAGTAGGCTCGCTCAATGCCACGTTCCTTGCGAACGAAACCGGCAAGCAAATGGCCGAAAATAAGAAGATAGACTGGCCGCTGGCTGGCCGCAAGCTGCTCGAATTCTGGATCAAGAATATCACTCAGCCACAGGATATTTCCACATTGCGCTCCCGGGTAATGCTCGGAATGAATACATTAATGAGCCGTTTTGATGGCATCGTCGACCCCTCGCCGCTGCACCAGCTCATCCGCAAGCACCTGCACGACGATTACCTCCGCGATACCCCCATTAAGGTAAAAGCCGGGGCCGTGAATATCGAAACCGGTGAAATGAAATACGTATCCACGCAGGACCCGCATTATGTGGACTTTGTGTATGCCAGCTCGTCCATTCCAATGCTGATGCCGGCAGTGGAAATCAACGACCATCTGTACCTCGATGGCGGCTTGCGCGAGGTGGCGCCCATACGTGAGGCCATCGAAGACGGCGCGACGGAAATAATCCTCATCGGCTGCCATTCTCCCCTGCTCTACCAGCCGGAAGGCATCAATACCCGCAACCTGATCACCCTAATTGAGCGCGTAAGGGACATTACCGTGAACCAGATCGTGAACAACAATATCCAATGGGCCGAATCGTACGTGGATCGCTCCAATTTGCGTGGCAAGCCCATGAAAATGACTGTGGTAAGGCCATTAACACCGCTGTTCCTCGACTTGCAGCACTTCAATTCCGAAGACATTTCCCGGCTGATCATCGAAGGCTATAAAGCGGGCGTGGAATCGATTTTGAATGCCGAAAAAGGCGGAGACTCGGCAATTACGCCTCCGGCAGCCACCAGCCGGACTGAACGCGGCCCGGCCGAACGCGGCCCGGCCCTAAATGGGTCTGTACACACCGAACCAAACAATGTCACATAAGAATGAAAAACCAAACCCGGCAGATATGCACAGCATTGTTGCTCGCTGCCCTGTCACACACTGTCCAGGCCCAAACCGGCGATTGCCGGTTTAAAGACGCCGAGGCCCTGAAAAGCTACCTGAAACCCGGCAAGCGCACCAAGCCGCTGATCATGGCGCATCAGGGCGGCACCGAAGACGGCTTTCCCGGCAACAGCATGGCCACATTTGAACGCACGTATTCCAAAGTACCTTGCGTACTGCTGGAAATCGACGTCCGCGCTACCGCAGACAGCCTGCTGGTCATTTCCCACGACGACGACCTCGCATTGAAAACCAATGGTAAGGGATTATTAAGTAAAAAGAAGTGGAAAGATGTCAGCAAATTGAGGCTGAAAGATTCCTATGGCTCGATGACGGAGTACGCACTCCCCACATTTCAGGATGTATTGAACTGGTCGGCAGGTAAAAACCTGGTACTGATTGTCGACAAAAAGCCGGAAACCAGCATTACCCAAACCATTAAAATGCTGCAAGGAACGGGTAATCTCTACAAATCGGTGCTGATCTGCTACTCATTGAAAGAAGCGCAACTGGCACACAAACTCGCGCCGCAGCTCATGCTGGCGGTCGGATTCAACAGCCCCGAGCACATCGATGCCGTCGAACAATCGGGACTGCCATTGGAACAGCTTGTAGCCCTAACCCCGCGTGAATTGCAGGACGGCCCCTTTTACCAGCGCATTCACGACCTGAATGTAGCCTCGTCACTGGGCACCAACGGTAATATCGACACGCTCCAAACCACCGAATCGCGGCCATTGTACCAGAAGATCTGGGATACGGGCGGGCCGGACATTATTTGCACGGATAACCCGATTTTGGTGCAGAGTATTTTTTATAAGAAGGATTGAAAGGGCGATCCGCGTAGGGAGGAAAGGAAGGAAGGGAAGGAAAAGATGTCAGCCTAAGCGGAGTCGAAGGCATCCATACCGGACACCTTCGACCGCTCCGGCGGCCCGGTCTGCTCAGGCTGACATTTTACTATTAGAAGCCTGCCTATTCCTAGTTAAAGATATAACGAATACCCAACTGTGCTTGCCAAACATCGTTGATCGTTCTTGACTTCACGAATGCGTCGCGCAACAGAACAGGTTCGCCATTTACAATCTGCGTACCCATGCGGTAGGTTGGCGTTCCGTCCTGGGTTACGCTGGCGAAGTTGAGCGGGTTGGACGTTGTGGTGTTTGCCGCAGCAGTTACCTGGTTGGCTACGCCCCATTTGCTGTTGATCAGGTTACCCAGGTTGAAAATATCGGCACGGAGGCGGATGATATTCTTCTTGTCCTTCTTACCCACTTTTACGTAGAAATCCTGCTCTACGGTAAGATCGAAACGGGTCAGCCATGGATATGCACCGCCATTACGCTCGGCATATTTGCCCTTTCTTTCTTTCAAATAAGGGTGATTGTCTATGTACTTCTGGAATGCCTCTGTCTGCTGCTCAGGCGAGAATGTGTAAGTTTTCTTGTCGACAACCGTAGTCAGCGTCTGGAATGTAAGGTCGCTTGCTTTGTTCGGCACAAAGATCAGGTCGTTGTTCTGACCGTCGCCGTTCAAATCCGTGGCGCTGGCGTAAGAGATTTTAGTACCGCTTGAAGAAACACCACCCAATGTTACCATCGTAGCTCCACCGAATTTACCGCCATATTCCTTGCGGTAAGAAACGTAGCCTACAAAGCGGTGACGAACGTCGTTACCCGAGTAAGCCAGGTCGAGATAATTCAAACCATTCACACCCGGCACATTGCCTTCCACGGTAGAAGATACCGAAGCGACATCCTTCGCCATACCGTAAGTATAACCCACCATTCCACCGAGGCCGTTTGTAGCCGCTTTTTCCAGTTTACCTGTCAAAGAGTAGGAATACCCTTTGTTGGTGTTGGTCAACACGTACACGTTAGAAACCTGGTCATTTACCAGACGGGCCGCATTCACCTGCGCGCTCGGCAAGCCGGAAGCCGGGAAACGGTCGCGGCTGTCAGGGCCTGTGAACTGCGCATTAGGTGCTTTCAGGTTCACGTCGATGTAGCGAAGCGAGTTGTAGTTTTTGTTGAAAATACCTTCCACAGTCGCCACTACACCCCAGCCCAGTTGCTGATCGATACCGATATTGCTTTTCCAGATTTGGGGGAGTTTCAGGTTTTCATCCGAAGCATTCACCTGGTAGCCTGTCAGCGGTCCCGCATCTTTGGGATTGTAGCGGCTTGGATCCAATGTAAATGGAAACTCGGTCGTGTTGTTTCTTGCGACCGTAGCAGAATTCACGCCATTTGTACCCAACTGATTGGAAATCAACACATAAGGAATGCGAGACAAAAACAACCCGGTTCCACCGCGCACCTGTGTAGTACGGTCACCTTTCACATCCCAGTTGAAGCCGATACGCGGTGACAGGTAAACCCGGGCTTTCGGAACATTGCCTGTATTTACTTTATACACTTCACCAGCCGGATCGCGGAAATCGATTTTTGCTACATCCGGGTTGAAGTACTGCTCCGAAGTGTTAGGAATGGTGATCAGGTCGCCACGAAGGCCTACTGTCAACTTGAAATTAGGCGTAGCCTGGAACTCGTCCTGCGCGTACAAGCTGATCGTCTGTGTTTTAAACACCTGCCATGGAGCAGCACCGCCCGGAAGCAATGAGAAACGATAGTTGAAACGCACCACGGTATCAGGAGCGGTTGTCAGGTCCTTGTTAGCCAGGTATGCATTGGCCGCATTCTTGAAATCCTGGATCGATTTGAATACCCAAACACCATTCGACGTGGGGAAAAACAAGTTGTTCGACTTGAAGTATTCGTAAGATGCACCGACCGTAAGCGTGTGTTTTCCTGCAAAATAAGTCAGGTTATCGGTGATGTTAAGCGTCGAGTAATCGAGTCGGTTGTTCGGTGTAAATGGATCCGAACCGATGGTCGTGTAGGTAGATCCGTCTTTCTGGATTTCGATGGTCGGGAAGATCGGTGCTTTGTATTTACGGTCTTCGATCTGCTTGTTATAGGTAGCGATCAGGTTGTTGGCGAATTTACCGCCGAAGTTCGAGTTCAATTCCGCTACGAATGAACGGGTGTTGTCCTGAATGATATAACCTGTGTTTTGCGGAGAAATCGCGAGGGCCGAGTTGGTACGGTTACCGAAACCCGCCGTGTTGGAGCTGCTGCTCTGGCTGATCAGTACGTCTGAATCCGAATCGTGGTGCGAGTAACGCAATGTCAGCTTGTGCTTGTCGCTGATGTTATAGTCGATGCGGCCGAGGAATTTCTTGCTGGTGTTCTCGTTGTTGAAGCCGTCCAATGCGCCCACGTCATAGCCAAACTTCTCTTTCATGAAGGAAGACAGGTCTTCCATATCTGCCAGTGTGGTGCGTGAAATGTTGCCACCTGATCCCTGGCCGCGGTTCAGCACGTAGTCGAGTGCAGGGCTGGAACGTTTTACAAACTCACCATTCACAAAAAAGAACAGTTTGTTTTTGATGATCGGACCGCCGAGACGGAAACCGGTCGTTTTTTCATTGAACTCGGCAACTTTGAAATCAGTACCGTCGATTTTCTTTCCTGCCAGGCTCTTGTTTTTGAAGAAATGGAATGCCGAACCCGAGAATTCGTTCGTACCTGAGCGCGTTACCGCGTTGATACCCGCGCCCGCGAAGCCCGACTGGCGCACATCATAAGGAGCGATGTTGATCTGCACCTCTTCGATCGCATCAAGGGAAATCGCCGTAGAACCGGTACGACCACCGGCCTGCGCCTCGCTACCCAAACCGAAGCCGTTGTTGAACACGGAGCCATCGATTGTAAAGTTGTTGTAACGACTGTCCTGCCCGCCGAAAGAGCGGCCGTTGCTGTACGCATTGTACTTGGTAATGTCGTTCAGCGTACGTCCGAGTGTAGGAAGGCTTGTAATGAGGCCTTTGTTGAATGTCGTGGCGGCACCTGTGCGGTCGGAGCTGAAAATGTCGTTTCCGGCACCGGTAACCACTACTTCCTGCAATTCGGTGGAACCGTCCTTCAATTCGAAGTTGACGTTGGCCGCGGTACCGAGGTTAGCGAAGATGTTTTCCTGCGACTGCTCGTTGAATCCCACGAAGCTTACCGTCACTTTGTAAGGTCCACCCACGCGTACGCCCGGGATGGTGTAGAGTCCTTGCTCGTTGGTTACCGAGCCGTATTTTGTTCCCGACGGCTCGTGTACCGCTACGACTGTGGCGCCCGGAAGGAGTTCTCCTTTGCCGTCCGCAACACGTCCCGTAATTGCTGATGAAGTAACCTGGGCTTGCGCCGCCGGTCCAAATAGAGAGAATAGAAATGCGGTAACCGCGAGGCACACCGCCCGGAAGAGTAAACTTTTCCCGTTCATAAATTTGGTGATTTGGTTTGTAAGAATACTAGCGGATTCATTCTAGCAGGATGAATAATTGATGCAAAATAATAGGTTTTTAGGTTCACAAGCAAAAGCCTAAATCCTACTAAAATACAATACTAATCTTCATAACTAGCTGATCTATTGGAATAATGCACATTCGTGTACCAATACTTCAATATTTTCTATTTTACCAAATTATTAACAAATCGAGAGAAGGGCCGCAAGCTTTTGAATGGCAGATTTGAGGGAGAAAAAAAGATTTTTTATCTGTCCGGCAGCAATTATTATACCACGAGGTAACCGGCGTTTACCAAATTGTTAAATTTTAGCAATACAGGATTTTTTCCTTCCCGGAAATCCTTACAACCTTTGCGATGTTTCAAAAGGGACGGCCGACCACCGAAGATGGACAGTAAGACCATAGACTGGCGATGGTCCATCGTCCATGGTCTACTACCGATCGGCGGTCAGCGGTCGGTGGTCGGCCGTCAAAAAAACGTTACCATTCAACAACCCCATGCAACTCAACTTTAAACAAATAGGCGACACGGGTAAGCCGCTGATCATCCTCCACGGTGTTTTCGGCTTTCTCGACAACTGGCTTACGATTGGGAAAACCATTTCGGAACATGGTTATCGCGTTTACCTCGTCGATCAGCGCAACCACGGCCGCTCGCCGCACGAAGCGCCGCTCAACTTCCCCACGCTCGCAGCCGATTTGAAGGAATTGCTGGACCATCAAAACATCGAATCACCGATCCTGATCGGCCATTCGATGGGCGGAAAAACAGTGATGGAATATGCGGTGATCTATCCGGGCACTTTCGATGCATTGGTGGTGGTCGACATCGGCCCAAAAGCCTACCCTATTCATCATACCAAAATCCTCAAAGGCCTGAATGCGATCCCGATCGACCAGATCGAAAACCGCAACCAGGCCGACGAGATCCTGAGCGAGTACGAGCCACTGCTGGGTGTGAGGCAATTTTTGCTTAAAAACTTATACAGAAAGGATGAGGGCGGTTTCGCATGGCGCTTTAACCTGCCGCTGCTTACAACCGACATGGCTAATGTGGGCGCGCAGATCAAATCCGACGCACCGATTGATACCCCGACGCTGTTCATGCGGGGAGAAAATTCGAATTATGTACTGGATGAAGACCTGGAAGGCATGCTCGACCTGTTTCCGAATGCACAACTAAAAACGATCGAGGGAGCAGGGCACTGGGTGCAGGCTGAGCAGCCGAAGGCGTTTGTCAGCACCCTGCTGGAATTCCTGAATGGGGCTATCTGACGTATTTCATTCGCGGCGCATTGCATGTACCTATGATGAGCTGGTCGTCGCTGAGGGATATTTCCCAGGTAGGGCAGGTAACGCAATTCAGTTTTTCGCATTGCGCATTATTCGGCAGTGCTGTCTGCGGCTTCACGTCCACCAGCTGGCCGTTGATGATCATGGTGGCTGGTGCGCAGCAGCGGGGAGTTCCGTCCACATTGAGCACCACGCCGTCGCCGCGGAATATCAGTGAATCGGACTTTGCAGCTGCAATGGGCTCCCAGGTACTTTTGTTGTCCAGTGATGACCGCTCGATTTCAATAGCGTGCCAGACGCCTGTTACGCCCGAGAAAGCGGCGTTGGGAGCCAGATCGTCGAAGCTATCCTTTTTACAAGACAATAACCACACCAAAATGAGGGGTATGTATAATAGTCTTTTCATACTTATTAAATAATTTTATTTACTCCGAAGATTCACAATCAGGTCTTTTGGTTGGAACAAAATAAAAAAATGAGACACCTATGAACGATTCCGGGATTTCCCTGTACTTAATCCCTACGATACTGGCCGAAGGCACCCAAAACGATGTCCTTTCGCCGCAAATCAAAGATGCCGTGCAGCACCTGGATGTTTTCTTCGTGGAAAATATCCGCACGGCAAGGCGCTTCATCAGCAGTCTGAAACTCGGCAAGGTCATCGACGAGCTCACATTCATTGAACTGAATAAGGATACGCCCGAAACGGAGACAGTTGCATCGTTGCGAAGCCTTTCGAAAAGTGCCGGTATCATCTCGGAAGCGGGCTGCCCGGGCGTAGCCGATCCCGGGGCCGTGGCTGTGCGCATTGCGCACGAGTTGGGCATACGTGTGGTACCGCTGGTAGGGCCATCGTCTATCTTGCTCGCATTGATGGCCTCGGGCATGAGCGGGCAGTCGTTTGCCTTTCACGGCTACCTGCCGATTGATAAAATGCAGCGTAAAAAGGCATTGCAGAGCCTCGAACGAAATGCGCGGCAGTACCAGCAGACGCAGATATTCATGGAAACGCCTTTCCGCAACAACCAGTTGCTCGAAGCGGTGATCGAAGCCTGCTCGCCCGACCTCGCATTGTGCATTGCCGCGAACGTAACCGCGCCCGACGAGCTGATCCGGACCATGCCGGTCCGCAAATGGAAGGCGCAAAAGCCCGATCTGCATAAAATCCCTGCGATTTTCCTGATCGGATAGACATTTGATGAATGCTGTCTTAACTTTACCGGTTACAGCGCAGAAGGATATCGGCCTGTCTTTCGTTCTTTTTGTAAACTGCATTCACTTTGAAAAAATACATTCTGATAGCCATTCTGGCAGCGGCGGGGTTGTGGAGCTGTAACGAGGACAGCCTGGATGCCAGCATTACCGTGGACTCCAACTTCCAGAGCTCAGCCGTGGGTCGCGATGGCTGGATACATGGATATGCGGGATACGCGGCAACAGCCGATACCACCCAGTTGGACACGGTGGCTGCGACAGCGCTGCTGCCGCGCGGCCTTGACACCACGCAATACGGTTACCGCATCCTGTCCAGGTATTCCAAAGGCAATATGTTCGCGTATCTCAAAAAGCGGGTAAGCGGTTTCACACCCAACAAATCTTACGAAATGACGTTCCAAGTGGATCTGGCGACGAGATACAGCGCAAGCGCCATTGTCGACAAGGTTACCTTTAAAGCGGGTGTATCCAGGATCGAACCGGTAACGACGAAGCTTACCTCGGGTATTTATGCATTTAACCTCGATAAAGGTACCGGCACCCAGGTTGGAAAGGATGTATTGCTCAGCGGGAACATCACCAGTACCAATCCCGATAGCCGCTATTATACAATATTAAGGTATTCCAATGACGGACAACCCGTTACGCTTACCTCCAACGAAAAGGGCGAGCTATGGTTCTATGCCGGAACCGATTCGGACTATAAGGATACCACGGTATTTTACTTTGACCGCATCATTGCCCGGTTCAAAGAACTGTAAAGTGTTTTGTAAATTCGCGCCCATTCATTAACCCACAATATCCCTACCGGAATGGTACAGGTCCAGACGTTTGTTTTTAATCCATTTTCTGAAAATACTTATTTGCTTTACGATGAGACCGGCGAAGCGATCATCATCGATCCCGGATGCTACGACCGCTCCGAAGTGAGCGAGCTCGCTGCTTTTGTTGAAGAACACGGCCTGAAACCCGTTCGCATCGTGAACACCCACGCACATATCGACCACGTACTTGGCGTGGCGGCACTCAAAAGGAAGTATAACATTCCATTTGTATTGCATAAGCTCGACGAGCCGCTTTTAAAAGCCGTCAAGACTTATGCTTCCAACTATGGCTTTTCTGCATTTGAAGAGCCGGAGATCGATGGCTTTATCAAGGAAGGAGAAACTGTTGAGTTTGGCAATAGCTCGTTGAAAATCATCTTCGTACCCGGCCACGCGCCTGGGCACGTGGCATTTGTGAACGATGCCGACAAGTTTGTGATCGGCGGGGAT
Source organism: Dyadobacter soli (assembly GCF_900101885.1). Taxonomy (GTDB): domain Bacteria; phylum Bacteroidota; class Bacteroidia; order Cytophagales; family Spirosomataceae; genus Dyadobacter; species Dyadobacter soli. The sequence goes on from NZ_FNAN01000027.1 coordinate 92,583, forward strand.
GTGCTGTTCCGTATGAGCATCGGCCGCACCGACCTCCCCGGCGGCGACCACGGTACATTGCTGCGAAGCATCCGGGAACAAATGTTTACATTGCCCGAGGATTATACCGTGTACGCCGGCCATATGGAGCCCACTACCATTGGTTTTGAGAAAAGAAATAATCCCTTCTTCAAATAGCGCCTTATGATCCGTCGCAACATCCCCAATGCCCTCACCTGCGGAAATTTGCTTTGTGGCTGCATTGGCGTGGTGGAAGCATTCCACAATAACCTGCTGCTTTCCTGCATACTCATTGGAATTGCCCTGATATTCGACTTTCTGGACGGATTTATCGCCCGTCTGCTGAAAGTCACCTCGCCCATCGGCCGCGATCTCGATTCGCTGGCTGATATGGTTACGTTCGGGCTTTTGCCGGCGATTATACTGTACCAGTTGCTGATGCAAAGCATTCCCGATTTGTTGGGTATCTGGAAAGCCTATCCGGCATTCATCATCGCGATTTTCTCGGCGATCCGGCTCGCGAAGTTCAATAATGATCCCAGGCAATCCGATTCTTTCATAGGCGTGCCCACTCCCGCGAATGCGATGCTGATCGCCTCGCTTCCGCTGATCGTCCATACCGAAAGCGACTTTTGGAAAGACATTATTATCAATACCAACAACCTGCTGATATTAAGTGTGGTGATGTCTTATGCGCTGGTGATGGAGCTTCCGCTGATCGCACTTAAATTCAAGCATTTCGGCTGGAAGGGGAATGAAGCGCGGTTCATATTGATCGGTGTCACTCTTGTGCTGCTTGCGACCCTGAAATTCCTGGCAGTACCGGCCATTCTGATCGTGTACGTGTTTCTTTCCATTGCTGCGAACGCCAGGAAAAAGCAGGCCTGAATTGGTAACCCAATCATTTTTTTGCATTTTTGCAGTCTTTCCGGCAACGTATGTTGCTTATTATTATCATTTTAGATTAAATACCGTTCATTGCTGCCTTTAACCCTCAGCAGTTTCGAACCATCCCCACTAGCATGGCATTCTCCCGCATTACAGGCCTCGGCTTTTACGTTCCAGACAATATCATTACCAACGACGACCTTACCCAATGGATGGAGACTTCCGATGAATGGATCCGCGAGCGGACCGGGATTCAGGAGCGCAGGTATTTCGAATACGGGAAAGATACCAATTACAGCATGGCTGCGGCAGCGTCGCGGCAGGCATTGGAACGTGCGGGGCTAACGCCGAACGACGTCGACGTGATCGTGTATGCTACCATCACGCCGGATTATTTTTTCCCCGGCTCGGCATTCCTGATGCAGCGCGAATTGGGAATGGACGGCAAGCCGGTAATCGACATCCGGGAGCAATGCTCGGGCTTTGTGTATGCGCTTTCCATTGCCGACCAGTTCATCAAATCGGGTATGTACAAAACGGCATTGGTGGTCGGTTCGGAAATACAGTCGTCGTGGATCGACAAGAGCACGGCTGGCCGCAATACCGCCGTAATTTTTGGGGATGGCGCGGGCGCAGCTGTGGTTTGCGCCACGGACGATCCCCAACATTGTATATTATCTACACACCTCCACGCCGACGGCCGGTTCGCGGAGGAGCTTTTTGTAAAAGATCCGGGCAGCAGCCGCGAGGGCCGTCCGGTGAGCCAGGAAGTGATCGAAGGCGGAGGACATAATGTATATATGAACGGAAATGCCGTTTTCAAGCACGCGATCATCCGCTTTGGCGAGGTAATCCACGAGGCTTTGGAAGCCAATGGATATGCTGCCGGCGACATCGATTTGCTCGTTCCACACCAGGCAAACATCCGGATCAGCGACTACGTCCGCCAGCAACTTGGTCTTGCTGAATCGCAGGTTATCAATAACTTACAGCGTTTTGGGAACACAACGGCCGCGTCCATCCCGATCGCGCTTACCGAAGCATGGGAAACGGGAAGAGTGAAGGAAGGAGACCTGGTTTGCCTTGCGGCTTTCGGAAGCGGGTTCACATGGGCCTCCGCGCTGATCAGGTGGTAAGGTATTCTGTCAGAATTGTCCGGTCGACAGCATTACCAATGTGCACCCCTCGATTGGTATGATATTTTTATCAATTAAAATATCCTTAAATTCAGGATTCTCTGTACCAGGGTTGAAGATAACGCGTTTAGGATTTAGAGAAACGATATAATCGTAGTATTCAGGTTGGTGGCTCGGATTGATATACAAAGTAACCGTATCTACGTCTTTCCAGTCAGTTTTGTCTGTGTTGATTTCTTCTCCTAATGCAAAACTTTTCCTGCGTCCGATGAGCAAAATGGGATGACCATAATGCCTGAGTTTCTGTGCAGCCAGGTAAGCGTATCTGGATGGGTTTGAAGTTGCTCCTATGATGAGTGTACGTTTCATGCCAAATCAATTTAATAACACACGCTTTTGAAACACCAAAAGATCGTTCCCGATTCCCTTGCGAACGGGCCCACGACCAACTGTACGCCGTAATAACCTGTAATAATAGCTTTTAAAAAAATGAATGAATCAAATGTAAGCCGGAGCTTCTGGAACGAAAAGTGGGCAAAAATTTTATTCGACGAGATCGAGAACGCTCCCCATTACGAAGTATCCAACTATGGCAGATTGAAGAGCTTCCAGAACAATCCCAAGGAGGGCGCTGTCATCAAAGGGTCTGTCATTCAAGGTTATAGATCATTGAATATCCGTGTGGCAGGCGGGAAAACCATCAACCGCTACGTGCACAAGCTGGTAGCAGAGCATTTTGCAGACAAGCCAGATGCCGATCATAACTTCGTGATCCACCTGGATTTCGATAAGCAAAACAATCACTACGAAAACCTGAAATGGGTGACGAAAGCGGAAATGATCGACCACAACCGTGAAAACCCTGCATTCATCAATCGGGTGATTCCTCGCCGTACGAAAAATTACAAGCTGACGGAAAGCAAAGTCCGGATCATTAAGAAGCTTTTGAAAAACGATAATAACCGTTTGAAAATGATCGCGAAGCAATTCGGGATTACGCACACGCAGCTTAACCGTATCCGTTCAGGCGAGAACTGGAAGCATGTAACCGTTGAAGATTGATCCAAGTACTTATTTGAGTTTTTCAGCGGCGGAAACCGTATAACCGCTGCCGTTCGCACCCTCTTCAAAGTCCACCGACACGCCGATCACGTACATGAGATGGCGCTTGTCTATCAGTACCTTAATTCCTTCGATGAGGTATGTCTGGTCATGCTCTGTGGCTGTGTCGAACCCCAGCAGAAAAGATCCGCTGCACGCACCCCCTCTTAACCCCACCCTGAGCCCGTAGGTATCGGGAATTTTGTTGGCTTCCAGTGTCGATCTGATTTCCAGCTTTGCTGCCTCGGTTAGTTGGATCGGGTTATTCATCCTGCTCATTATTCTTGATTGCGATAAATCAGTTAACACAAACTCCCGCCGTTCCATTCGCGTTTTGAAATAAATATCTGCCAAATGCGGCTAATCGATTAGTTTTGTGCCTCATTTTGGCATAAAATTACCATTTCACACCATGGAATACACATTGATACTCGGAGTTCTGGCGGTCGGACTTGTCCTCACACTTGCATTAGGCGTCATGCTGAACACCGTTGCGGACAAGTTTTTGGAAAAACAGCGCATCGATGTGCGGAGCAAAAATGTGGAGATCACATTGCCCCTGCGCTTGCAGGCGTATGAGCGTATGTGCCTGTTTCTGGAACGTATTACCCCTAATAACCTGTTACTTCGGCTAGCACCTTCGGCAATGAGCGCGTTGGAGCTGCAAACGATCATTCTCCACGAGGTTCGCGAGGAATACAATCATAATGTTGCGCAACAGCTCTACATCAGCACGCACGCCTGGGAACAGATCGTGAATGCGATGAACGAAACCGTGGCAATCGTGAACCAGGCCGCCGCGGAAGTAAGCGCCGAAGCCCCGGCCGCCGACCTGGCCAAAAAGGTATTCTCCCACGTGATCGAGAAAGAAATCCAGCCATCGACGCACGCGTTGAAGGTTTTGAAGGAGGAGATACGCGGGGTGTTTTAGGCCTGCGGCCTGACCGCTGACCGCCGACGACCGACCGCCGATCGCGGTAATGTGGGGCGGTGCGGAATGCGACCGTGGACAGAAGGAAGAGACCAAAGACCATCGTCTATCGTCCGCCGCAGGCGCATCAATCGGCGGTCAGCGGTCGGCCGTCGGCGGTCAAAAATTTACATCAACAATATCCAAGCCCGGCAATAAACCGCCGGCACCAGACAACGAAAATGCTTTACCCCAATACATTAGAACAAAAACTGGGATTTGATAAACTGCGAGAACGCCTGAAAGAGCTATGTATCAGCTCTTTGGGACAGGCATTTGTCGAAAAAATCCGGTTTTCAGAGAATTTCGGCATGGTCGAGAAGCTGGTAAGCCAGACCGCCGAAATGCAGCGTATACTCGAACTGGGCGAGAACTTCCCTTCCCAGAATTACATCGACGCGACACCCTATTTGAAACGGGCAGCTATCGAAGGTATGCTGTTGACGCAGCCCGAGTTTTCGGACCTGAAAGTGTCGCTGCTGACTATCCGCCTTTGCCTGCGCTTTTTCGAAAGCCAGGAGGCCGATGCATTCCCTATCCTGGGCGAATATGCCAAAACGATCCGGGTCGAAAAGGCCGTTACCGACGCTATCGACCGCATTATCGACGACCGCGGGCAGATCCGTGATTCGGCATCACCAGAGCTTTCGCGTATTCGAAAAAAATTGATTTCGGAGCAGGCCGGCATCCGTAAAAAGCTCGATACCATCCTTAAATCCGCGAGAAGCAACGGCTGGATCGGCGACGACGTGTCGTTGACCGTCCGCAATGGCCGTATGGTAATTCCCGTAGCCGCCGAGCACAAGCGGAAGCTCCGTGGGTTCATTCACGACGAATCAGCGACCGGCCAGACGGTATTCATCGAGCCGACGGATGTTTTTGAATCCAATAATGAAATCCGCGAGCTCGAATATGAGGAACGCCGGGAGATTAACCGCATTCTGCTTGAACTGACGGCCTACATCAGGCCATTCGTGCCTGATTTGCAGAAGGCTTACGGCTTCCTGGGATTAATGGATTTCCTGCGTGCGAAAGCAAGATTGGCCGGTGAAATGGGTGCCATTAACCCGCCGTTTGAAAACCGGCAGTTTATTGATTGGCGCGAGGCGCGGCATCCGCTGCTGCATTTGTCATTCCAGAAACAGGGCAAAAAGGTGATCCCGCTGAATATCGAATTGCAGGAAAAACAGCGCATTCTCATCGTTTCCGGGCCGAATGCCGGTGGTAAATCCGTTGCGCTGAAAACTGTGGGACTCATTCAATACATGTTTCAATGCGGGCTGCTGGTACCGATGCTGGAAGGCTCTTCGATGGGCTTTTTTCAGAATATTTTTATCGATATCGGTGACGAGCAGTCTTTGGAAAACGATTTGAGTACGTACAGCTCGCATTTGACCAATATGCGCCATTTCCTGTCAATGGCGAATAAAAAGACGCTTTTCCTGATCGACGAGTTTGGTACCGGTACCGAGCCGGGCCTCGGCGGCGCCATTGCGGAAGCCATTCTCGAAAACCTGACCAAATCGGGCGCATTCGGGATGATTAACACGCATTATACCAATTTGAAAGTACTTGCGGATAAGACCGAGGGACTCGTAAATGGGGCAATGCGCTTCGACGGTGAGCATTTGGAGCCGCTGTACCAGCTGGAAATCGGTCGTCCGGGTAGCTCATTCGCTTTTGAAATCGCTTCGAAAATCGGTTTACCAAAGGCGGTTGTCGCCCGTGCGAAAGACAAATTGGGTACGCAGCAGGTGAATTTTGAGAAGCTGCTGAAAGAGCTCGATATCGAACGGCGCGTATTTGCGGAGAAAAACATTGAAATAGGCATTAAGGAGCGCAAGCTGACCAAGCAGGTTGCCGATTATACCGCATTAAAGGAAAAGCTCGATAACAACGAGAAGAAGATCGTCAATGAAGCGAAGCAAAAGGCCAAAAACCTGCTTGCCGACGCGAATCAGCTGATTGAGAATACCATTCGTGAAATCAAGGAAAACAAAGCCGAGAAGGAGAAGACCAAAACGGTACGAACTACCCTTGAAAATTTTGGTAAAAACAACCTGAAACTGGCGGAAGTAACTGAAAAACAACCTGAGGAAGAAGAATACGAACCGGAAGGCGGCGACATTGTACCTGGCAGCTACGTGCGCATCAGCGGGCAGACGGCCATTGGTGAAGTACTTTCCCTGAAAGGCAAAGACGCCGAAATCCGCATTGGCGACCTGAAATCGAATGTAAAACTGAACCGCCTTGAAAAGGTTTCGCGCAAAACTTACCGTGCCGCTACCGGCGAAAAAGGTTTGAAAACCGTTTCCAAGGGTGTCGATATAAACGAGCGGATGCTCAATTTCAGCTTTAACCTCGATATGCGCGGCAAACGCGGCGAGGAAGCATTAGGGCTGGTGGATCAGTTTATGGACAATGCCATCATGCTCGGTTACGACGAACTCCGCATTGTGCACGGCAAGGGCGACGGCATCCTGCGCACGCTCGTACGCAACCACCTGCGCGGGTACAAGCAGGTAGCAGGCATGTACGATGAGCACGCGGATCGCGGAGGCGCGGGCGTGACGATCGTGAAGCTTCGTTGATGTCTTTTTGAAATACTACCAATGCGAAACGGGCGCTCAATGAGCGCCCGTTTCGCATTAACATATTAGATAGATCAGTGAACCGCTGCCGAAGAAGTAGCTACGGTTTTACGTCCTTTCATCCAGAAATACAGGATCGCGAATGCTACGATCAGCAACGCAGGGAACATCACCATCGTGCTCAGCGTCGCCTGCCCTGCGGCGAGTTCCATTTCGTCACCGGTAAGGCCCGCTGCCGCTTTTTCAGCTTTGGCATCATCCAGCCACTTACCGATAAACGGTTGCCAGATAGCCGTTGAGAACATGCCGACACCACCGACGATTGACATACCCAATGCACCGCTCAACGGCACGTTCTGCGCCACGAAACCGATCATCGTCGGCCAGAACAACGCTACGCCCATCGCGAAGATCACCGCTGCTGCATAAGCCGCAGGACCAGTCACCGTGCTGAACAGGTAAATACCGATGGCTGCGAGGATCGAAGATGCCCAAAGGATACCGGTCTGACCGATAGCCGCCACGATCGGGTGCGCGAAGAAGCGTGCGATCGCCATCAGACCTGTTACCAATGCAAGGATCAACATCGGGCTGGCACCGCTTTTGCTCATGATCAAACCTGTCCATTGCTGCGGACCGAACTCGCTGATCGCGGTGAATGCCATACAAACGAAGATGAAGATGAAGAGCGGCGTGAACATCGCTTTCACGTTTTCACCGATTGAAGTTACACCGTCAACGTGAGGCTTAGGAAATGCCTGTCCCCAGAAAAGGAATGCATAAATGAATGTCGGGATAAGGATTACCCAGATTTGCGCCTGCCAGCCGAGGTTGGCCTGCGTCATGAAATTCGAGATCAACGCACCTACTACGATACCACCGGGGAACCACATGTGGAAGCGGTTGAGCATTTTGCTCATTTGAAGGCCGGAGTAAGAGTCGGCGATCATCGGGTTACACGCAGCCTCGGTACAGCCGTTACCTACCCCGATGAGGAATGTGGAAATCAAAAGGCCGGTGTAACCGCCGGAATAAATCGTCATGATGATACCAATCGCGTGGCAGACGAAGGCCACCTGCATGATCGTTTTCGGACCGATAGTGTGGTACACGAGCCCGCCGATGATCATCGCGAGCGGGAACCCGAAGAACCACATCGAGTTGATAAAGCCCAGTTGCTCGGCCGAGAGGTTGAATTCGGTGCCCAGCTGGGGCAGAATCCCTGCACGGATACTGAATGAGAATGCAGTGGTTATGAGCGCAAAACAACTTGCATTGAAGAGCCTTCCGCTGTTAACTGATTGGGACATGTGATTAAATGGGTTTGATTATTTGAATTAGATGATTGATTTCGGGATACTATTTTTTTCCAAAGATTTCACAAAAAAAACAAACTCCGGGGATTTCTACTGCTTTTCGCTATTCCTAAGCAATGTTTTTTATGTCTTAAATTTATATTTGTAGGAAGTAAGAGTCTTTCCGAAGGCTCTTTCTTACCTGTATAATCTATTTCAAAAACCTTAAACCAACTGGAATGTCAAGAAAGATCAGAATGGGCATGGTAGGCGGCTCCCTCGATGCATTTATTGGTGGGGTCCATCGCCGTGCAGCGATCATGGATGGAGAAATTGAGCTGGTTTGCGGAGTTTTCAGCTCCGATCCAGCCAAATCTAAGGAAACCGGAAAAGCCTTATATCTGCCTGAAAACAGGGTTTATAACGACTTTGAGGAGATGATCCTGAAAGAAAAGCAGCTACCCGAGGGCGAACGCATGGATTTTGTTGCCATCGTCACACCTAACCACGTACACGCAGCACCTACGAAGCTCGCGCTCGAAAACGGCTTCCACGTGGTATGCGATAAACCTATCACACTGAACACCGAAGAAGCGGAAGAAATAGTGGCCCTGGTAGAAAAAACCGGCCTCGTCTTCTGCCTTACCCACAACTACACCGGCTACCCTATGGTAAAGGAAGCCCGCCAGATGATCGCCTCAGGCGCCATTGGCGAAGTCAGAAAGGTCATTGTGGAATATCCGCAGGGCTGGCTGGCAACTTTGGTGGAAGTTACGGGTAACAAACAGGCCGCATGGCGCACCGATCCGAAGCGTTCGGGGGCTGCGGGAGGGCTCGGCGACATCGGTACCCACGCCGAAAACCTGGCCGAATACATCACCGGGCTTAAAATCACCCAGATTTGCGCCGACCTTACAATATTTGTGGAAGGCCGTTTGCTGGATGATGATGCTAATATTCTACTTCGCTTCGACAACGGCGCAAAAGGTATTTTGCAAAACAGTCAGATCGCCAACGGAGAGGAAAACGACCTCAACATTCGCGTCTACGGCGAAACAGGCGGCCTGCAATGGAAGCAAATGGAGCCTAACACGCTGATCCACAAAACCAACCAGGGCACACGCATCATCCGTACGGGCGTGGGCAACCTGTCCAAAGCCGCGCAGGTGCATACCCGCATCCCCGCCGGCCACCCCGAAGGCTACTTCGAAGCCTTCGCCAACCTCTACCGCAACTTCGCGATCCACCTGAGGGCGTACTGGGAAGGCAAAAAGGCCGATCCGGTTTACGACTTCCCTACTGCACAGGATGGTTTGAGGGGTATGAAGTTCATCGACGCCGTCATTGCTTCCAACAAGACGGAGACCAAATGGACCGATTTCTGATCCTGAATACTCACTTTTTATTACTGTACATCTCAATTTAACCCGCGAGAGCGGACTGTTTTTCACCAATCATTCCATACCCATTTATGAACAAAATCAAAGTTGGCGTTGTCGGAACAGGCTTCATTGGCCCCGCACATATTGAAGCACTGAGACGTCTTCCTAATGTAGAAGTTGCCGCACTTTGCGAAGTGACCGCAGAACTGGCCAAGGAAAAAGCTGACGCGCTTGGCATTGCACGTTCCTACACATTCGATGAACTGTTGAAACAGGATGACATCCAGGCTATCCACATTTGTACGCCTAACTTCCTGCACTACTCACAGTCGAAAGCCGCATTGTTGGCCGGCAAACACGTGATTTGTGAAAAACCATTGGCGAAAGACCTCGCAGAAGCGGAAGAGCTCGTGGAATTGGCCGCGAAAACCGGTCTGGTGAATGCGGTTCACTTCAACCTGCGTTACTACCCACTGGCTCGCCAGATGAAATCCATGCGCGAAAAAGGCGAACTGGGCGAAATTTATTCGTTCATCGGTTCTTACCTGCAAGACTGGCTGTTCTACAACACCGACTATAACTGGCGCCTCGAACCGGACAAATCCGGCGATTCACGCGCAATCGCGGACATCGGTTCCCACCTCATGGACATCCTGGAATACATTACCGGCCTGAAAACCGTTGCTGTTTTTGCGGACTTCAATACCGTTCACAAAACCCGCAAGAAGCCTTTGAAAGCCGTTGAGACTTACTCGGGTAAAATGCTCCAACCGGAAGACTACGCCGATGTACCCATTAGCACAGAAGACCACGCAAACGTGTTGCTCCGTTTCGACAATGGAAACAAAGGGGTAATCACCGTTTCACAGGTTTCCGCTGGTCGTAAAAACCGTATGTCGCTGGAAATTTCCGGTTCTAAAAAGACATTCAGCTGGTGCTCCGAATCGCCGAACGAAATGTGGATCGGTAACCGCGATAAAGCGAACGAAGTACTCCTCCGCGACCCATCGCTCGTAAACGAAGACGTACGTTCGACGATCACTTTCCCAGGCGGTCACAACGAAGGCTTCCCCGATACTTCAAAACAAATGTTCAAGGAAGTATACGCCGCCATCGCTGCCGGCAAGCAACCAGAAAACCCAACATTCCCAACGTTTGCAGACGGATACCGCGAGTTGCTGATTTGCGAGAAGATTTTGGAAAGCAACAAGAAAGAGGCTTGGGTAACAATCTAATTTTGAATGAGCGAATGAGTGAATGAGCTTGACGGCCATTCACTCATTGTTTTTGAATCTATATCCATTCAATCAATCATTAACAATATGAAGACAATTAAAGGCCCCGGTATCTTCCTCGCCCAATTCCTTGGCGACGAAGCTCCGTTCAACTCATTGGATACAATTGCAGACTACATGGCGGGGCTTGGCTACAAAGGCCTCCAACTCCCTACCTGGGACCCGCGTGTGATCGACGTGAAGCAAGCTGCGGAATCGCAGACTTATGCGGACGAATTGAAAGGTAAACTGGCCGACAAAGGCCTTGAAATCACTGAATTGGCATCACACATTATCGGTCAGTTGGTGGCTTCGCACCCGGTTTATGATGAAATGTATGATGGCTTTGCCGTTCCAGAGGTTCGTAACAACCCGAAAGCACGTGCGGAATGGGCTACGCAGCATTTGAAATATGTAGCGCAAGCCAGCCGCAGATTGGGACTGAAAGCTTCGGCAACATTCTCCGGTGCATTGGCCTGGCCATTTCTGTACCCATGGCCACAACGCCCTGCCGGACTGGTAGAAACCGCTTTCAAAGAACTCGCTACCCGCTGGAAGCCTATCCTGGATGTTTATGACGAAAACGGCGTGGACGTAGCGTACGAACTGCACCCCGGCGAAGACCTGTTCGACGGTACTACTTTCGAAATGTTCGTCGATTACCTCGATGGCCACACCCGTGCGAACATCAACTACGACCCGAGCCATTTCGTGTTGCAGCAATTGGATTACCTCCAATTCATCGACCTCTACCACGACCGCATCAAAGCATTCCATGTAAAAGACGCGGAATTTAACCCTAGCGGCAAGCAGGGCGTTTACAGCGGCTTCGCAGGCTGGGCCGATCGCGCCGGACGTTTCCGCTCATTGGGCGATGGCCAGGTGGATTTCGGTGGAATTTTCTCCAAACTGTCCCAATACGATTACGACAGCTGGGCGGTTCTGGAATGGGAATGCTGCATTAAATCGCCCGTCCAAGGCGCGGCCGAAGGTGCACCGTTCATCGAAAGCCACATCATCGAAGTGACCACAAAAGCATTCGATGATTTCGCGGGAACCGGTGCAGATGAGGCATTTAACCGTAAGGTATTAGGCCTATAATTGTCAATCGTACAAGTATATTGAAAACCTGTCTTCCTTTTGGAAGATAGGTTTTTCCATGGTAACCAATCATCATAATGAGTGAATCCCCTTTTCAAAAAGTATTGAAACGTTTCAGGATTGCCGGCGTGGCGGCCCTGGCATGTTGCAGTCTGATGGCTACGGCCCAGACGGTGACGCCGGAAAAGCGCGTGTTGGTATTCTCGAAGACGGTCGGCTTCCGGCACTCTTCCATCCCGGCAGGGAAAACTGCAATCCTGAAACTGGGTAAAGAAACCGGTTTCGCGGTAGATACGACCGAAAATTCGGCTGTTTTTACGAACAAAAACCTGCAAAAATACAGCGCCGTCATCTTCCTGAACACTACCGGCAATGTACTGAGCGACAAGCAGCAGGACGCATTCGAGCGTTACATCCAGGCAGGCGGCGGTTACGTGGGCATCCACGCCGCAACCGACACCGAATACGACTGGCAATGGTACAACAAACTCGCAGGCGCGCAATTCCTGAGCCACCCGGGCAACCCCAACGTGCAGGAAGGTGAGGCGTTTGTCGTGAACGATCAGCACCCGTCCATGGATGGTTTTCCAAAAAAATGGAAGATCAAGGACGAATTTTACGATTTTAAGAACTTCAACGATAAGGTGAATGTCCTTGTCAAGATTGATGAAAAAACTTACAAGGATGGCAAAATGGGTGATAATCACCCGATGTCCTGGTACCACGAGTTCGATGGCGGGAAAGCATTCTATACCAATTTCGGGCATGAAGATGCGACGTTTGTGAACCCGGTTTTTGTAAAACACCTCACAGGCGGATTAAACTGGGCAATGGCTTCGAAACTGGATTATGCCAAATCACGTCCGGAAGAAAACCGTTTCACCAAAAAAGTACTCGCTACCAAGCTCGATGAGCCGACGGAACTGGTTGTTCTCGATGATCAACGTGTACTTTTCACTGAGCGTAAGGGTAAAGTGAAGCTTTTCAATCCTAAAACCGGTAAAGTGAAGCTCGTCGGTGAAGTACCCGTTTATACCAAACAGGAATATGGGTTAATGGGCTTGAATATCGACCCGAACTTCAAAACCAACAAGCTCATCTATATGTATTATTCGCCGCCATCGACGGAGAAGGATACAGCGCAGCATTTGTCGAGATTTAAGTATGACGATGTGAAGGATACCGTGCTGTTGAGCACCGAGGAGGTACTTTTAACAGTACCCGTAAAACGCACCGATTGCTGCCACACGGGCGGTTCTATTGCCTGGGACGCCAAGGGTAACCTTTACCTTTCTACCGGCGACGATGTGAACCCGTTCCAATCGAATGGCTACGGCCCCATTGACGAGCGTCCGGGACGTGAAGGCTGGGATGGCCAGCATACCTCCTCCAACACCAATTCATTGAGAGGAAAGGTGTTGCGCATCAAGCCGCGTTACGGCGACCGCCGCGCGAATATGCCGGGTGGTACCAACCTGTACGACATTCCGGAAGGCAACCTCTTCCCTCCCGGAACCGACAAGACCCGCCCGGAAATTTACGTAATGGGTACCCGTAACCCTTACCGCATTTCGGTGGATCAGCACACGGGCTATCTGTATTGGGGTGATGTAGGGCCGGATGCGTCGAACGACGATCCGAAACGTGGTCCGAGAGGCTATGACGAAGTAAATCAGGCGAGAAAAGCGGGTTACTTCGGATATCCGTTATTTATCGGTAACAACAGGCCGTACATCGATTTCAACTTCGCCGACAGTACTTCCGGCAAGCCGTTTGATCCTTTGAAACCGATCAATAATTCACCGCACAACACCGGTATACAGGAACTGCCGCCTGCTCAGCCTGCATTCATTTACTATCCTTATGCCGATTCACCTGAATTCGGGGCGATCGTCGGCAAAGGCGGACGTAATGCAATGGCTGGACCGGTATATTATGCTACTGATTTTCAGGATAGTAAAGTTAAATTTCCTTCGTACTACAACGGCAAATTCTTCGCCTACGACTGGATTCGCGATTATATCAACATCGTGACCATGAACGAAAAGGGTGATCTGCAAAGCATCGAGCGGTTTATGCCGGGCACGAAGTTCAGCCACCCGATCGACATGCAGTTTGCGAAGGACGGTTCATTGTACACATTGGAATACGGCCCCAACTGGTTTGCCCAAAACGACGAAGCAAGCCTTTCCCACATTACATTCAATGCAGGTAACCGCGTGCCGGTGGCCGTCGCAACCGCTACCAATACTACCGGTGCGACTCCTTTGAAAGTGAATTTCTCTTCCAAAGGCTCATTGGACTACGATGGCGACCCGATCAAATATGAATGGTTGTTTGGAAAAGGCCTGGCGAAAAGCACGGTTGCTAACCCAAGCTACACGTACGCTAAGCCAGGCGAATACACGGCAATTTTGAAAGTGACCGATAACGCAGGGAATTCCAACACCTCGGAAGTGATCGTGCGCGTGGGTAATGCGATCCCGAAGGTGGACGTGGCCATTAAAGGCAACAAGACATTTTATTGGAATGACAAACCTGTGAACTACGAAGTTTCTGTCTCCGATAAAGAAGACGGTAGTTTGGCTACTAAAAAAATCCCGGAAGACGAGGTTACACTGACCATTAACTACCTTGAAGGATTTGACAAAACGCAACTCGCGCAAGGTCATCAGGCCAATACCGGCTTCGAAACCGGTAAGCGTATGATCGAACTGAGCGATTGCAAGGCTTGCCATTCGATTGATAAAAAATCGATTGGCCCGGCCTACCGTGAAGTAGCAAAGAAATACGCCAGCGAACGCAACTCGTTGAAAACACTTACCGACAAGGTGTTGAAAGGCGGAAGCGGCGTTTGGGGCGAGCAGGCAATGCCGGGCCACCCGCAGCACAAGCCGGAGGAAATCGAGGAAATGGTGAAGTACATTCTGGATTTGAACAATACAAAAGCCGTTGACAAAAAGCCGTTGAAAAGCTCATATGTGACGGAGGCTAAAAAGAAAGACGGTTCTTACATCTTCACCGCCAGCTATACCGACAAAGGAAATGGCGCGATGGGCCCATTAACCGGTTCGAAAACCGTTGCACTACGTCCTTCCACATTGATGGCAAACACCGCCGACACGACCAGAAGCACCTTCAAATACAAAGGCGACAATGGTAACGAAATGGTGATCGGCATGAAAGACGGCGGTTTCATCGCATTCGACGACATCGACCTGACCGAGATTTCCAAACTCGCTGTGGTTGTTGGAAGCAATGCAGGCCGTTCGGCCGGAGGAACACTGGAAGTTCGCCTCGACGGCGCAACAGGGGCGAAGATCGGCGAAGGCAAAGTGGATAAATCCGAAACCATCAGCATCCCCGTGAAAGCACCGGCCGACGGCAAGCTGCACAAGGTATACTTTGTATTCAAAAATGCAGAAGCAGGCACCAAACCACTGTTTTCGATCGAATCGGTACGGTTTGAGAATGCTGTACTGTAAAAGTTATTTTAAGTAAAAAGATAAAAGAGGCCGTCTCAAATCAATTTGGGGCGGTCTTTTGTTTTTAGCCCCTTATAGAAAATTCGTTTTCTGAATTTTGTGAAGTTATGGGCAAGTTGATCGGAGCGGGCTGCTAGTAGGGCAAGCAAGCCTATCTAGGCTGCCTTTTTCCTGATATTCTGTGCTATTGCAATCAAGCCCCATTCGATCTCAACCTTTTGCTTACCGCGAAGCATGAACCGGCGAAAGTTGTGGTTGTGCTTTATGTTACCGAAGACAGGTTCGACATCGAAGCATCGTTTCTTTCGTTTCTGGATTCCCTCTTCGCTTTTCAGTAATTCGTCCGCTTGTTGTTTTTGCCTTTGCAGATTGACATTGACCTGGATAATTCGGTCGCCTTTGGATTTATGGCAAGCGCCGTTCAAAGGACATTTACCGCAGTTGCTAGCCTTGTACATCCGGGCACTTTGCACAAAGCCGGTTGCAGTCCTGTTGATCTTGTTGCCAATGTATCGCATTTTCTGGCCCATTGGACAGATGTAATGATCGCCATGAGGATTGTAGTGAAGCTTGTCGGCGCTGAACGGATGCTTTTTGTTAAAGCTGTTATGCTGCCGCTTGTCAAAGAGGCCATACTTAACATAAGCAGCGATTTGCTTCTCTTCCAGCAGCGTGTAGTTCTCTTCCGATCCGTAGCCGGCATCGGCCGTTATTGATCTTAGCGAACTGCCAAAGCTGTTTTCATATTGGTCAAGATGTGCAGCCAGCGTGTTGGTGTCGGTCGGGTTAGCATGTAAGGAATAATTTACAATGAACTGGTTGGAGGTTGATATCTGCACATTGTAGGCTGGTTTGAGCTGGCCATTACGCATATGATCTTCTTTTAACCTCATAAATGTAGCGTCAGGGTCGGTCTTGCTATAACTGTTCCGATCACCTAAAATAGCCTCCTGCTGCTCATAGCGGGCGATGTTGAATGGGTAATGCTTGGTCACATATCCCAGTTTGGCCTTCATCTTCTTGTCAATATTCTCCTTTTTGCCCAACACCTGATTGAGCTTATCAACTGTATCCTGGACCTTTTCCTTGCTGATCGTAGTGAAATCGGGCGGATCGGGAAGGCTATCTTCGGCCGTGGCCACGCTTTGGGCGTATTCCCAGATGTGGGCTAACTGCTTCTTGATCTTTTCCTTATTAGTGGCAATTGCCTTCCGCCACACGAAAGTGTACTTATTGGCATTCGCTTCAATCTTAGTCCCATCTGTGTAGACCTCCTCAATGCTTAAAAGCCCTTCCTGAGCCAATAACAGCACCACTTCTTCAAAAATTTTCCGCAATGCATCTTTCAAACGCACACCCCTGAACCGGTTGATCGTATTATGGTCAGGATAGCTCATCGAGCTCAAAAAC
>NZ_FNAN01000026.1 GCF_900101885.1 Dyadobacter soli
TGGCATTGGAGCTCAGTAACATTTTCACGACTACAAAAGAAAAAATATACGGACTGACCAGGCTGGCTAAGTGGCACGAAAAGGTCAGGCAATCCGGCTTCAAATCATTCAATACCGTTGCCCGCTCGATTGAGAATCACTACAAGACCATTGTTAACTATTTTGATAACAGAAGCACCAATGCATCCGCTGAATCTTTCAATGCGAAGATCAAAGCGTTCAGGGCGCAGTTTAGAGGAGTCAGGAATGTAGAATTCTTCCTTTACCGCCTTA
This sequence comes from Dyadobacter soli, assembly GCF_900101885.1. Taxonomy (GTDB): domain Bacteria; phylum Bacteroidota; class Bacteroidia; order Cytophagales; family Spirosomataceae; genus Dyadobacter; species Dyadobacter soli. The sequence goes on from NZ_FNAN01000026.1 coordinate 274, forward strand.
CCCAGTTATATGCTTAATCCAAGGTGCTCCACAACATTTGGTCTTGATCCACAATTGCTTTTCACCCGAAATTGCACAAGGCCGCTCAATTATACTACTTATAAGCCATCTCTATGTCAACATAATTTTACATATTTGAGGCAGTCCAAAATGTATTGTTACCATCATCTGACTCAATGAAAAGAATATTTACCTATTTGCCGCTGCTTCTGGCTTCCTTGCTCCCCTCATCATGTACCATGGTCGATCACGTAATACCTGATCCGGAGCCAACCGTATATGTTAGCGGGTTTGACGTATCAAACCTGGGTTATGAAGGGAAGTACTGGAAGAATGGCGCATCAGTGATACTGCCGAAGGCTGCATCCAGTATTTCGATAGAACCCTTGTCAATTGCGGTATCCGGAAATGATGTGCATGTGGTAGGATTCGAGGGGAATGCGCAATTTCAAACCATCGGCAGATATTGGAAAAACGGTGTAGTAACGCAGCTCGATGGCGTGCCGGGGATACTGAATGAAGTCGTGACGTCAGGAAATGACGTTTATATTGCCGGTGTTAGCTACGCTCCCGATTCAAGTAGTACTAGTGCAACTTACTGGAAAAACGGAAAATCAGTCAAACTTGACAATGCGGTACATGGCGGGGCGGATGCCATTGCGGTGTCCAATAATGACGTTTACATAGGAGGCTATACTTTTACCTACCTTCCCGGCGCTCGCACTATCGCAACTTATTGGAAAAACGGAGCAGCCATACCCCTGGGAGATGGTTCTAAATTCACGTCGGTTAATTCCATTGCCGTAGCAGGCAACGATGTCCATGCCGTGGGTTACGTGGTAGATGATTCCACGTCCAGCTATGTCGGTAGATACTGGAAGAATGGTGTAGAAACTCCGTTAACAGGTGGAGAAAAGTCATCTAACTTTCATGTGAGAGTTTCAGGTAGTGACGTATACATTTCAGGTAATGATGAAATTAGTCCTGGGAGATACAGAGCAAAATATTGGAAAAATGGAATCCCAACAATACTGAATGACGCGGGCGCTTCCAGTACGGATATTCGGGGTCTTTACGTTGTAAAGAATGACGTTTATGTGACGGGAGTTAGTCTCTACCCCGTGGGTTGGGTTGCGAAGTACTGGAAGAACGGCGTTCCTGTGAATTTGTCAAATGGAACTACAAGTGCTCATCCAACTTCCATTTTTGTGTTACAGCAGTAATATTCTAGTTTAGTAAAAGAGACCATGAATTCCTGTAACAGGATTCATGGTCTCTTTTGCTTCTCCTTCATTAAAACCACCCCCACCACCGCCGCAGGAAAAATGCAACCCATTCATTATCTTCGCCATGCAAATATGAAGAAGATGACGTTGTTGAAGAAATTCCTGCTTTTTGTGCTGTTGGTTGCGACAAATATTTCCCTCTATTATTCTGTGATTATCCTCGAACCCCAGGTCGACTACCGGGTAGTTTTCATTGTCGTGCGTGCGATGCTCGTTACAAGCGTGCTGATGCAGGTACTCACGGCGACGGGGTTCATGAAGGAAGAAAAACCTTGGTGGTAACCCCGTCACGCGACGCATTTATTTAGCCTTGAACCGGATCCATGATTCGGCGCGATCTCTCACCGCGGTATAGTCGTACGGGGTTTTTTGTAACTTTTTATAAGTTTCTAAATTGACAATGGAGAAAAGTCGCATCCGGAGTGAGATCGGTGTCCAGGGATTCAGGTGGTAATCTATGATGTAGAACTGTGACCGGGTCTCGCCTACGGCCATGTTGGCCGTGTTGATATCGGCAGACCAATCGAGAAAGTCTTCTGTATCGATTCCGCCGACGGTCATGTAGAGTGCATACTGATTTTCCTGCCCCTTAGGTGGCTCGGCGATCCGCTTGTAAGTCAACTGCACTTTGTACCGGTACAAGAAGTCTTCTGTGCCCGTTTTTTGCCACGAATATTCTTTCCCGGGTGCAAACAGGGAATCTGTGGGTGTTAGCGTTGCAGCGACAGCGGTATTGGAGCTGCCCGACATAAATTCCAGCTTTTCTATTTCAAACTCACAAGGGAATGCACGGGATTGTCCGTTAAGTCTGTTACAGTTAGGAACCGGCTCTGGGACCACGTGGTCGTCGGTGCAAGACATTGCCAGGGAAAGCGCAAACAGCAGGATGGCGGAAAGAAGTCGGAGAGCGGAAATGTTTTTTGTCATAGTGAATGCAGGGTATGTTTAGATTAGCAAATGGATTTATAGAGAACTTGGCTGAATTGATATTCAGCCGGTAGCTTGTCATATTTAGTTATCTTATTGTTAAAAGCCATTGCGGGCTTGGGATACTCGTTAGCTGGTCCAATAACCTTAATTGGTAGCCTTGAACCTGATCCACGATTCGGCACGATCCCGGAATGAAGCATAGTTATACGGAGCTATCTTCAATTTTTCGTTGGTTCCTCGATTGACAATCGCAAATAATTGCATCCACAGCGGACTGGGACTCCAGATAGCAAGGTCATATTCGATGTAGAAAAACTGCGAGCGGGTTTGACCTACTGCCATATTGTCGGTATTAATGTCAAAATCCCAATTTATAAAGTCTTCAGAGTCGGTACCGCCACGTAGCAGGTACAGGTTGTATTGATTATCCGTCCCTTTCGGTGCTTCGGCAATACGCTTGAAAGTCAGCCGCACTTTGTACGTAACGTTGAAGGTTTCAGTGCCTGTTTTATGCCACGTATAATATGGGCCTTTCCGTTCAAAAAGCGAGTCGGTAGGTGTTAACGTCTCGAAGGCAGTGACATTTGAACTGCCCGACATGAAGTCCAGTTTCTGGATTTCAAACTCACAAGGGAATGCGCGGGGTTGCCCGTTGGTTCTATTGCAATTGGAAACCGGCTCTGGGATCACATGGTCCTTCGTGCAAGACATTGCCAAAGTAAGTACAAATAGCAGGGTGGCAGAAAGTAATCGGCTGGCGGAGAAGTGCTGTTTCATAGTGAATGTTAGGGTGTAGTTTGAGTAGTAAATGATTTATCATGGAAATGATATGCAGCCGGTAATTTGATCCAGCTGCTCACCGCAAATGAGTCGATGAAAGAAGTGAAACCCTGATGAATATATCAGAAGCAATAACCTCAATTGGTAGCCTGGAACTTGATCCACGATTCTGCACGGTCTCGTAATGCGGTATAGTTGTACGGAGCAACCTTCAATTTTTCGTAAGTGTCCCGATTGATAATTGCAAATAAATTCATCCACAGCGGACTGGGATTCCAGTTAGCCAGGGAAAATTCGATGTAGAAAAACTGCGAGCGGGTTTGACCTACGGCCATATTGTCGGTATTAATGTCAAATCCATAATTTATAGACTCTTCATAGTCGCTACTGCCCTGTAGCAAGTATAGGTAGTAGCGATTATCCTTCCCTTTTGGCCCTTCGGCAATACGCTTGAAAGTCAGCCGTACTTTGTACACAATGGTGAAATTTTCGGTGCCTGTTTTATACCACTTATAATATGCCCCTTTCCGTTCAAAAAGCGAGTCGGTAGGTGTTAACGTCTCGAAGGCAGTGACATTGGAACTGCCCCACATGAAGTCCAATTTCTGGATTTCAAACTCACAAGGGAATGCCCTGGGTTGCCCGTTGACTCTATTACAATTGGAAACCGGCTCTGGGATCACATGGTCCTTCGTGCAAGACATTGCCAAAGTAAGTACAAATAGCAGGGTGGCAGAAAGTAATCGACTGGCGGAGAAGTGCTGTTTCATAGTGAATGTCAGGGTGTAGGTTGAGTAGTAATTGATTTGTAATCAGAAAGATATCTATTTAATATAGAAAGTCAAATAAAAGTAAAATTTAGTATACTTATCAATTATTCTTCGGTAATCCGTCATTTGGGTAATCAGAAATACCGGTATTGCCCGGCAATTCACCGCTACTATCCTCAGTTAACCCCGCAGTTTTTACAATTCATACAGCTTACCCAGGCATAGGACTGATTCTCCAATGATTTTTGCATCGCGGATACAAAATTCCGTGTGACAAAATTCATTTAATCAGCCATGAAACGTATTTCCTATTTCATCATTTGTTTGCTCCTTACTTTGGGGGCGTGTAAAGAAAACACTGATCCTACGCCTGTCGATGGTAATCCTGAAATGCCCGGCCCGCCTGCCAATGAAGCCGGCGCCGTGCAGCCGGTAGGAACGCCCGAGGGAGCGGCGGTCGTCAAGACGATCGGTGCGGCCGGCGGAACGATCGCTTCCGGCGACGGGCGGTTTACGGTAACGGTGCCTGCTGGGGCGCTGGACAAGGATGTGGCCATCTCCATGCAGCCTATTTCAAATACCAATGGCTCGGGTGTCGGGGCGGGGTATCGGATGCTGCCCGATGGCCAGAAATTCCTGAAAGCACTCACGATGACGTTCGCCTACACCGAAGAGGAGGTCGAGCAGACCATGCCCGAAGCTTTGGGTATTGCGTATCAAAACAAGGAAGGGGTATGGATGTCCGTAGGCGGCTTAGCGCTGGATAAGGCGAAGAAAAGCATTTCCATCGAGGTGGATCACTTCACGGACTTTACATTCTTTGAATACGTATGGGTCGATCCGGTTTATAAGGCCATTGATCCAGGTCGGTCGGTGACGATCAGAGCGTATGGATTGGGCACAATCAATATACTGGCGAAGAAGTTGCCCAAGGGTATGGAAGTAGCCCTTCCGAAGCCCAATGAAATTGATTATATCGATGGCTGGCAGCTCGAAGGTGAAGGTAAATTGTCGGGGAGCGGCAAGGAGGTGGTGTATTTGGCGCCTGGCGAGATCCCGGCGAAGAATCCGGCGACGGTCACGCTGAAACTGACATCGCCCACAAAGGAGGTAGCGGAGCTTTACACGAGGATATATGTGGTACCGGAAGGCGTGTCGTTGCAGGTAGGCGGTGGCGGCTGGATCCACCTGCCGATTTCCGGGGCAAATTTGTCTGGCGCTATCAAAGGAATCGATGCGCAGGACGGTTCCCGGGTGATCAATATCAAATGGCATGGCGGCTCCGGTGCCATGGGTGCGTTAGGTACTTTCAAATGGACGGTCAAAACGGTAACGGCTATCTACAAGCCCGATCAGACCACGCAGTATATGCATTTTTACGGCAAAGCACCCTACGTGAGCGATGGCTCGCTGAAAGTGGATGCTATGCGGTACGGAGAACTGATGGGGACATTCGACGTGCAGCCTGCGGGACTCTACGTCACCACCTACCCGCCCGTTATCAGTACTTCGAGTATGCGTGGGGTTTTCAGGGTTAAATGCTTTGATTGCGCTAAATGACAGCGGGTTCCTGAACAAAAAGCATTTACTTTACAAAAAGCATTTTCACCGCAAACCTTACACCCGAATCCCATGGCCCAGCTCAAAAAAGAAGACATCAAACAGGAGGTATTCGACCTTTATGACGACTATGCGCACGACCGGATCGATCGCCGCAACTTTGTGCAAAGCTTGTCCGCCTATGCGGTAGGAGGTGTAACGGTGGCTTCGCTGATGGGCTTCCTGATGCCCGACTACCAGGGACAGATCCAGGTACAGGCGAGTGACCCACGTTTGCAATCGGATTATGTGAATTATGATTCTCCCAAAGGCGGGAAGACGATTAAAGCATTGCTGTCCAGGCCTGCGGAAGCAAAAGGGAAGCTGGGAGGAATTGTGGTAGTGCACGAAAACCGGGGATTAAACCCGCATATCGAAGACGTGGCGCGGAGGGCGGCATTGGCCGGTTTTATTTCCATCGCGCCGGATGCGCTTTCACCGCTGGGTGGGTATCCGGGTAATGACGATGCCGGTCGTGAGTTACAAGCCAAGCGCGACCGTAATGAAATGCAGGAAGATTTTATTGCTGCCTATGAATATCTGAAAAACCACAAGGACTGCAATGGAAAAATCGGTGTGGTGGGTTTCTGCTTTGGCGGGGCCATTGCCAATATGATGGCGGTGCGCATTCCCGACCTGGCGGCTTCGGTACCATTTTACGGCGGGCAACCGGCTGCGGAAGACGTCCCGAAGATCAAAGCGCCGTTACTGCTGCATTACGCGGCCCTGGACACGCGCGTGAACGAAGGCTGGCCCGCGTACGAGAAAGCATTGAAGGAAAATCACAAAACATATACGGCATTCATGTACCCGGATGCAAACCACGGCTTCCACAACGATACCACGCCTCGGTACGATAAAGCCGCAGCCGAACTGGCCTGGAAACGGACGATCGATTTCTTTAAGGAAAAACTGGCCTAGCAGGACAGGAATATCGTTTTAAACCAAATCGCCCCGCGGAGAAGATAGAAGTCTCGCGGGGCGATTGCATTATGGTCTTTGCCTGTTGAAATAATCGGTGTGGTATTGCCGGAGCTTCTGGTCGAGCTGGTAGCCGGTGCGGTAACGTTCGCCGATCCTGAACCCGCGGGTATAGCTGTATTCCCAGCGGAACTCGTCGGTTGTCCGGAACCTGGCTTTTTTACCCTGGGCAATCTTTCCGGGCGGTATAGGAACTGCGAAATTGAAACCGGCGGTTGTCCCGTTATTGGTTTTCATAATGTACAAACCCACTTCCGCATTGGTAAACTGCCTGATCAGGTCGAAACGGGCACCTTCATCGCCGGCAAGATATCTCCCGCCCGACAGTTTCAGCGTCACATCCGGTTTAGAAAGCCGGTAAGCCGCGTCGGCGATAAGTAGCAGGTTATCCACGTTTTCGTAGTAAATCCCGGTTTTGGTATAATAATACAAGCCGGTAAGGCCGCCTTCCAACCCGAACGACCACGGGCCGGAGAGGTCGTGATGGCGGTACTGGACATTTACACCGTATTGATCATTATAAAAATAACCCGCCGAGGCGCTGACGAAATGCTTACCGAATGCAAGAAACTGGTTCAGGAATAGGGGTGCCGGGCGGATGATCTTCGGGCGGTTGTCCATGTCGTTGGTAATCGGGAAGAGCACGCCTGCATTCAGCGCCATTCCTTTCCAGAGATAAAACTGCGTTTGGAGTAAAAGGCTGGTGTTGCTTTGCAAAGTCTTCTCGCGGTAGCCAAAATTTGCCGCAAACACCGGTTGGAGCCAGAAGTCGAACTTGTACTTGTTCAGCAAAAAGCGGGGCAGGTGCATTTCGTTTTTTGCGAGCTGTCGATAACCGATCCGTTTGCCTATGCTGTAAGCGCCTATCGGCACGCCCTGGAATAGCGGTACGAACTCCCGCCTATTCGAATCGGGCAAAGCGCGTTCCATTTCCACCATTCCCACGTAAGGATTACGGTAAAGCCGCTGCTCGTAAGCTATTTTCCCGGAGTCGGAACCGATCGTCAGGTTTTCAAAATTGTTGAGCAACTTTTCCTTTTCAGAAACGGGCGCAGGCTTGGCTGGCTTCGCGCGCGCCGCTTCCTGGTAATTGCGCAACCTTTTGGGGAGCGGAAGCATATTCAATGCATAGGAAGTCCCGAAAGTCACCTGGTCGAAGTTCAGTACGCCGGCCTGAACGGTCCACCGTTTGAAGAGCGTGGCGTAAAGTCCGGTATTGAAGTGCTGGCTGTCCCATTCGGCCATGAACCCCGCTTTGTTGTCGAACCGCAGGTTGAAACCTCCGAAAGGTCCCGACAAGTAGCGGTAGGCAAGGTCCTTCTTCTTGATGATTTCAAGATTGCCCAGAATGTTGTAGTTGCTTTTTTCAGATTCGTCGCGCTGAAGGTGGATCGGGCTACCGAATCCGGCCGTGACGTCGGCGTAAAAACGATTCCCCAGGCGGAGCGTTTTACTCGCTACGAGTGCATTGGTAGACAGTGAATTATCGATCCCGAACGGGGCCGAAACAATGATGGCCACTGAGGGAAGTTTGCTGGTTTCCTTTAAAAGCAGGTATTTGATATCGAGCTGCCGGTCGCCGATACCCTTTTGGCCGCGCTTGACTTCGTTATTAATCCGCAGCAGGTTGACGTTGATTTCGAGTCTCGGCAGCAATGTCAGATTGGCAAAATAGATTCCCTCCGAGTTTTTACGGTTGAACCTGAAACCGTAATGAATCGGATTGAAATGGTAGCCAAACTGGAATGCGGCATCGTCCGTCTGACGGGCCGTAGGGATGTAAATCAACCCCGGCTTACCCGAAATGTTCGTTTGTGCGTGTACGTGAGTGCTCAGACATAGAGCAAGCAGAAAGGGAAACAATACATTTCCCCTCCTGCTCCTAACAAATTGAATCATCCGCCTAATCGTTATTTGCCGCCGCCCTGGTTGTGGCAGTTTTCGATCATTTTATTTCTCAATTCGATCGCCTTCGCAAGAGCTTCGTTGTAGCTGGCTTCTACGCGGGCGGTGTTTGAGTTTTTAACTTCTTCTGCACGGGCTTTCGCGATGGCCGCGATTTCCGTACAGGTACCGATCTTGGCAGCTTCGAGCTGGTTTACCTTGGCCAGGTAGTCGAGCAGCTGAACGTTGATCAACGCTTTCAGGTATTCGTACTGACCCGGTTTCAGGAACGGCTTCGCTTTTTCCAATGCAGCGAGTGCATCGTTAGCGATTTTGATACCTACCTGACGAAGTGCTTCGAAATGCTCTGCGCTGTTTTCACCGGTACATTTCTCAAGGTTACGCTGAATGCGTTCCAGGTCCTTGTTGTAGGCATCGTTGATTTTGTCCAGCTCTCTTGCTTTGGCGTCGTCGAGGCGCTCTTTGGTTCTGTCGAACTTCTCGTTGGCACGGGCGATACAATCGTCTACGTTGCCAGCTTCAACAGCTGCATTTTGGGAAGCTGTTCCTTCGGTAACGGCGCCTGTGCGTCCGCCGTCAGGAAGGCCATCTACCTTTGCAGCGGTGAGTAGCGACAGGTAGCCCTGAAGTTTCGCGTCAGCGGTAGCTTTGCTCAGGATAGCGCGCACCTGGTCTGAATTCAGAACGGTTTTAGTTGCCTGCGCCGGGGTTACCTGGTTCAACGCCTTGATTTCAGCTTCGGTAAAAGAAGTAGAAATTTCCTCGGCTGCCGTAGCTACGCTTGCAGGGATATTTCCCGCAGTAACCGTGCTCAATGATTTGTTCAATTCTTCGGTTTTTGCCGAAGTTTCCACTTTTCCGGGGACAAGTTTAATGTCCGGTGTTTCTTCCAGTGTGGTAGGGGCCATTTCGAGCTTGTCCAATTGATTGGAAAGCTCCGTATCGGCTGGTTGGAGTGAATCCGCTTCTTTGTCCTTACAATCATAAAGGAAGAATGTAAGGAACATCAGAAGGGATAGTAACCTCAGTGCACGTGTTTTCATACGAGTTAGATTTAGTGAAAAAAGATATTAGGCGGACTATTAAATTGGTTCAATAAGTACAATATTCTCCCGGGTCAGCATGCCTGTGAAGGCCTGACCTAACGCTGGCTGGTTACCGGTTGTAAACAGTCTGGTATCCCCAATCGCACAATAATGCCGGGCATTGCCTTCGTAAGACAAGCTGCATACGCGAACGGATACTCCTATATGTTCCTTATCACGCCATTCCGCAACCCATTTGGTTGTGAAGCATGATCAGGACCGCACGTGCCTTTCCCGCATTCCAAAAGGAATTTTCGCAATTATCAGTAAGAGGAAGATGGTCCGACATTCCCGGAAGGGAAGCCGGTGAAACAGAATTGTTATAAGATAGGGTCGGAGTATTCAAATGCTCCCATAGGCAGGGGCGCATATTGCCTCGTGGCGAAAGCCGTCGGTAAGTATTTTCCATCATGTCATTTAACGTTGAGTGAGTTACTATCCAGACAGAGTTTTCATTCGAAAATGAAATTCCACTAGCAATGTGTAGATGTTATTTTACTTCAAATCTGCTACATGTAAAATAAAATCTACAACAAGTTTAAAGCATAAGATTTCAATTTCAAAATAAAAATATCTCTACAATCTCATAATGAATTGATATTGAGATAAATAAATTTCAATAGGACTGAATATTAAAACTTGTTCTTTTAAAAGTCACATGATGAAAACACGGTTGAGTGTCGTTTTTTCTGGAATAGTCCGTGACGATCATGCCGATCTTCGGTGACCGGCGGCCGGTTGTGCATATTCGTCTGCAAGAGCGGTTTTGTGCGGTATTATCGTTGGTTATTTACAGTTTTTTCGAAATGAGTGACTATATTATTCTGATTGGATGCTTTTTTGTGTGTATCCAATCATCCTGAACCTCTCATGAATTTTTTCAAACTGCTCCGGCTCAAAACAGTGTGCATCCGGTTTCCCGCTGCCTTGCTGCTGATTTTCCTGCTCGTTGGTATATCGCATGGCCAATCCATCGACCTGCTCATCAAAGGCGGCCATGTAATCGATCCTAAAAACCGTATTGACGGTATGATGGATGTCGCTGTTACCGGCGGAAAAATTGTGCAGGTATCTGCGTCCATCCCTGTTTCCGATGCTAAAAAAGTAGTTGAGGCGAAGGGAATGTATGTCGCACCCGGCTTTATCGACATGCATGTGCATGTTTTCAATGGTACCACACCGGAGTCCTACATTGCCAATGCGGCTACGAGCGTCGCGCCCGACGGTTTTACATTCCGCACGGGCGTTACCACGGTCGTGGATGCGGGTTCGTCGGGCTGGCGCAATTTCAAACTTTTCAAAGCGCAAACGATCGACCGTGCGCAAACACGGGTTCTTGCGTTTCTGAACATCGTCGGTACCGGTATGGCGAGCCGCTACGAGGAGCAGGACCTGAGCGATATGAACCCGCAGATGGTCGCTAATATGATCAAAAGATTGTATCCCAATATCATCGTCGGAATCAAATCGGCGCATTACTGGGGCGATTACAGCCAGGTGCAGCGCGCCGTGGAGGCCGGGAAACTAGCCGAGGTACCTGTAATGGTCGATTTTGGAGAGCACCGCCCGCCGTTGTCGATCGAAAAGCTGTTTCGTGAATACCTCCGCCCCGGCGACATTTTCACGCACACGTACGCGCACGGGCCCAACGACCGCGAAACGGTGGTCGACGAGCAGGGTAAAGTGAAACCTTTTGTGCTCGAAATGCAGAAAAAGGGCCTTGTGTTCGATGTCGGCCACGGGGGTGGTGCATTTGCGTGGCGACAGGCAATCCCGTCCATCAAGCAGGGCTTTCTGGCGAATGTCATCAGCACCGACCTGCATACCGACAGCATGAACGGCGGCATGAAAGGTCTCGATAATGTGATTTCCAAATTTCTGAACATGGGTGTGCCGCTGCCCGACGCCATATTGCGCGTGACCTGGAACCCGGCGCAGGTGATCAAACGCCTGGACTTGGGTAGTTTGAGTGTAGGCTCGGAAGCTGATATTACCGTTTTCAGTGTGCGCACCGGCGATTTTGGGTTTATAGATGCCCGCAGGTTGAAAATGAATGGAAACAAAAAACTGGAAGCCGAACTGACGCTCCGGGCGGGTAAGGTGGTGTGGGATTTGAACGGCATCGGCGCCGCTCCCTGGGAATCTGAAATGCAAAGTAAATAGGCGGTATGAAAAAGATAATCTGCCATTTTCGCTCAAATCTCAGCTTGCTGATCGCATTCTGGCTCGTGCTAATGCTGTCGCAGGACGGTTTTGCGCAGACTTACGAGCTGGTGATCAAAGGTGCGCACGTCATCGATCCGGCCCATTCGAGGAATGGCAAAATGGATGTGGCGGTGAGCCAGGGGAAAATTGCAAAGGTTGCTTCGAATATCAGTGAAACCGCCGCGCAGGTAATTAATGCGGAAGGGCTTTACCTCACACCCGGGTTTATCGACCCGCATACGCATGTGTTCGTAGGCACGCAGGCGGGGCAATTTGCCAACGGTGTCAACAGCGTTTCGCCCGATGATTTTACATTCAGGTCGGGGGTAACTACGGTTGTCGATGCCGGTACTTCGGGCTGGCGGAGTTTTCCATTGTTTAAAAAGCAGGTGATCGACCAGTCCAAAACGCGCATTCTGGCTTTTCTGAACATTGCAGGTGGCGGAATGACCGGCGCGGCACATGAGCAGAATTTGCAGGATATGAATGTCGATTCTGCGGTTGCGGTCATGCAGCAGTACCCGGACGTTATCGCAGGCGTCAAAATCGGACATTATAACGGAAAAGAATGGACGCCGTTCGATCATGCATTGCAGGCAGCAAAGCAAGCCGGCAAGCCGCTTTTTGTAGAATGCCATTTGCCCGAATATGCATTGGAAGACCAACTGGCGAAGATGCGGCCGGGGGACATCATTACCCACACTTTCGAGAACATCAAAGAGCGTATGCCGATCGTCGGCGAAAACGGCCAGGTACGTCCATTCGTCCTTGCAGCGCAGAAAAGAGGCGTCTTGTTCGATCTGGGCCACGGAGGCGCGGGTTTCTGGTTCGATCAGGCGGTACCGGCCGTAAAACAGGGTTTTTATCCCAATTCCTTCGGCACCGACCTGCACCGTTTCAGCATGAACTCGGCTATGAAGGACATGGCTAATGTGATGTCCAAATTCATGGCGATGGGTCTTTCGCTGGAACAGGTGGTGGAAATAGCCACCTGGAATGCCGCAAAGGCTCTTAACCACCCCGAACTGGGTAATCTGAAAAAAGGTAACCCGGCCGATCTTGCGTTGTTTCGTCTGCGGGAGGGCGTTTTCGGTTTTATGGATTCGGCCGGGAACAGTATCAGCGGCAGCCGCAAGCTGGAAGTGGAAATGACCGTCCGGCAGGGAAAGGTCGTTTGGGACCTGAACGGACTGGCGGCGAAGAAAAAAGCATTTTAACCGAAACTGTCATGCATTCTCATTCTTTCAAATTCAAAAGGTTCGGGACCTACCTGAGCCTGGCGCTCGTTACGCTTGCACTCGCGGGCGCTACGCATATGCGTACGGAAAAACTCCCCGCCGGCGATCCTGATAATGGAGGCCTCACTACGCCTGACGGCTTCGAAACGGTTGTAGTTGCCGATAGTACGGGGCTGGCCCGGCATATCGTGGTGAATAGCAATGGCGACATTTATATCAAACTCCGTTATTTCGGCAAGGGGCAGGGTGGCGGCACCGTCGCGCTCAGGGACACGAATGGCGACGGCAAAGCGGATATTATACGAAACTTCGGCAACTACCAGGACCATAGCAGCCTCGCCAACGGCATTGCCATCCGGAACGGTTACCTGTATTATAGCTCTTCCTTAGCGGTTTACCGCAGCAAACTCATTCCCGGACAACTTCTGCCCGACGAAAAAACCGAGCTGATCTTGCAGGACGATCACGAGCATGGTGCGCATTGGCATATCACCAAACCCATGGCTTTCGACGACCAGGGTAATATGTATGTGCCCTTCGGCGCGCCTTCCGACGCTTGCCAGGATATGGTGAATTCGCCGGGTGGAAAGCCGGGTAGCCCGGGAATAAATCCTTGTCCTGACCTCGAAAAGCACGGCGGCATATGGAAATTCAGCGCCGATAAGCCGAACCAGACCCAATCCGACGGCACATTGTACGCTACCGGCTTGCGGAGCATCGTAGGAATGCGGTGGAACCCGGCAGATAAAGGCCTTTACGCGGTCGTTCACGGCCGCGACAACCTCCACCGGCTCTTTCCCGAGCTTTTCAGCGGCTGGCAGAGCGCCGTATTGCCTTCCGAGGAATTTGTAAAAGTGACCCAGGGTACCAACGTCGGCTGGCCGTATTATTATTACGATCAGATGAAAGGGAAGAAAATGCTCAATCCCGAGTATGGCGGCGACGGCAAAAAGGAAGCGGAGGGAGCGAAGTACCAAAAGCCGTTGATCGGTTTTCCGGGGCACTGGGCGCCCAATGATGTGCTGTTTTACCAGGGAAACCAGTTTCCCGAGCGTTATAAAAACGGTGCATTCATTGCTTTTCATGGTTCCACCAACCGCGCGCCTTATCCGCAGGCGGGCTATTTCGTATGTTTTGTACCGTTCAAAGACGGCAAGCCTTCCGGCGATTGGGAAGTATTTGCCGACGGTTTCGCGGGAGTCGACCCGATTATCAATGTGAGCGACGCGCAATTCAGACCGATGGGCCTCGCCGAAGGCCCGGATGGCTCGCTTTACATCACCGATTCTCGCAAAGGCAAAGTGTGGCGGATCATGTTTAAAGGCGATAAAAAAGGCTTTGGCACAAGCCAGCTGGCATCGATGGAAAAGCATAAGCAACTCGCACACATACGCACGCCCGACGAAGTAGCTGACAATCTCGACATTAAAACCAAGGAGCTCGGTCAGCGCATTTACAATACCTATTGCACGCCCTGCCACCAGCGCAACGGACTCGGCGACGGCAGTCGTTTCCCGCCGCTCGCGGGTTCCGAATGGGTGACGGGCAATAAAAAGCAGTTGATAGAAGTGGTTGCCAACGGCCTCGAAGGTCCTATTCAGGTGGGCGGCAAGCCTTATAATGACCTCATGCCGAAGCACGATTTCCTCAAACACGAGGAAATGGCCCAGGTACTTACCTACATCCGCAAGAACTTCGGGAACGACGCCGACGCCATTTCGGTAAGCGACGTGCAGCGGGTGCTGGGAAATTGATATTGATCCAAAGCAAAACACCCGCCGAAGCATATCCGGCGGGTGTTTTTGTGCAAATGCGGAAAACTAAGGCATCAATACCTTTTTACTGATCATGCCAGCATTGCTCCGTTGCAGTTTCAGGATATAAATACCTGCGGAGGTGCCGTTCTTCGGCTTTAATGTAAACTCGTTGCCAGTCTGGCTCAGCGAAAATTTTACCGCTTTCCCCGACAAGTCGAAAAGGCTTACATTCGAAGCGCTTTCGTTTTTAAGCAGGAACCTGATTTCCCTCCCCGATGCCGGATTGCCCAAAAGCTCGAATGCAACGCTATTGGCACCATTGTCAATGGAAATCATGCGTGAAAATTCAAATTTTCCGTCGGCATCAACCATTTTGAGGCGGTAGTAATTGTTGCCCGCGAAAGGTTTGGTATCGAGGAACCCGTATTGCTGTGTCGCTGCCGAATTGCCTTTTGCCTGCACACGACCGAGCTGGATGAATTCTTTCGCATCCGTACTTCTTTCGATATCGAAATGACTGCTGCCGGCTTCTTCGGTGGTGGTCCAGGAAAGGCTGATCGCATTATCGAGCAAAGAGCCGTTAAAGCGTGCAAGTGTTACGGGCAGTGTGATCGTACAACCGTTTCCAAGCTCGGCTATAATTGCATTCGGCAGGCTGGGGCCGGTGAGTACCACCCATATCGTACGCTTGTCTTCCAGGTGATCATAGTCGTATGGCTCATCCTTGCTATGGATCGGTTGCGAGGATGAAAGGCTGGTCACGCCGCTATCATATATCTCCTCATCACCTATGCCAAAGGTTGTATTTCCGTTGGTCAGCACACCGTCGTCGAGGTATAATTTATACGTTACGTTAAATGCCGTCGGGTTGGTGGTGATGATATCCAGATCATAAGTTCTCGGGCCGTCCGGCTCGTTGCAATTGATTTTACCAGTGATCACCGGGTCGTTTATTTGCAGGTTGAAACCCTTTGAAAAACAGTGAACGGAAGGTTTCTGGCTGGCTGCCTGGGTAGACCATACGTCGCCTTTCAGAATCGGAAGGTCGGCACATGCTCCCGGCACAGGGAATTGAATATTTTCGATTGTGATACGGGATAATGCGCCTCCAAGGTCTTCTTCCAAAATAGTTAAACCCGCAAATAGCGGTATTACAGTAGCGTCGGCGCTATAATCAGACAACAATGACACTGCGCCATCCATATCGATGGCAAGCGTGGCGAGAACCTTTTTAAGGTCGCCGGCTTCCGGTGCTTTTTTTGTGTAATCAATAATGGGATATTCAAGAGGTTTCCATAAGTGCACATAGGTAAACTTGTTACCACCATTTCTATCGATCGTGAAGGAAAGGTTAATGTTAACAATACAATCCGAGCCGCTGGGAGAAACACTGTTAAGTTCAATTGCAGGTTCTGTCAACTCGCACTGTGCGAGAGACTTGACGGGGACAGACAATGCCGCGAGGACAAGGCATGCCCATAGGTAAAAAGTTTTCATGATAGAGGACGTTTAGTGACTAAAAAATCATAGATCAATATACTTCCAATATCTTCAAATAGTTAAAAGATAGAAACTTTGATAAAGTATTTTCTACTAAACCGTTACTAGATATACGTTACTGTAAAAGTAGTACCTAATATGCTATATTTAGTTGTATTTTCCAGTAGAATTACTGAGTAAACCTATATAAATTTATTTTTATAACACTGATTGATAGTTATTTATACCTTGGGTGAAGTATTTCTTACGATGTTTTTGATCTTAATGAGACCAATTCTAATATAAAGTTACATATTTAAAACATGTTGGGTGGGTGGTAAAATGACTATTAATAAAGTACAATTTTCGGGGCTGAGACTCTCTTGGAGGAATCCAATTCGGATTTGTGACCCTTTGGCAAAAGGAAGTGAAGTAATACTATATTGATTTAACAACAATCGTAGCATCATCATGTGCAAGCCCCATTGCCACCCGGGCCTGATCTTTGAAATTAAACACATGCCCATCCCGGCGGACTTCGTCGACGAGCGAAAAATCGATCGTTTGGATAAGCCAGCCTGGTTCCTGAGGGGTTTTGGAGGAGATGATGCCCTCTTCGGGCATGTCTTTATCGGGTGTCGTATAGCAAGCCGCGTAACCATAGTTGATATCGACAGCCGGCGACCATGCCGCTTCACCGACCGTTTGGGAAACGATGGTGTAAGCCTGGTTTTCGAGGGCGCGGGCGCGGGCTCCTACGTGTACGCGCGTGGCGCCCCGGATGGTTTCGGTGCAGCTTGGGGAGAGGATCAGTTTGGCACCGGCCTCGCAAAGTTTCTGTGCACCGATCGGAAATTCGACGTCGTAGCAGATCTGAATGCCGAATTTGCCCCACGGTGCTTCAAAAACGGTGAGTTGTTTCGGCGCACTCTCAATGCCCCAATGCTCGTTTTCGAAGCGGGTCATGAAAAATTTATCCTGGTAACCGGCCAGTCCATTGACCGAAAAGACAAAAGCGCGATTAAGGTTTAAGCCGTTTTCAATCACCGGAATGCTCGGCGCCACGATGGTGACGCGGTATTTGCGCGCAAGCGTTTCAAATGTTGCGCAAAAATCATTTTTCAGATTGTTCAGCTCAGTTATCTGACGGCGAATATCGTTCCGGATTTCATCATCGAAAATGCTCACAAGCTCCATCGCCCCATACTCCGGAAAAAGGAGCAGCTCCGCACCTCGGATCGCCGCGTCGGACACCCATTTTTCGGTGTGGGCCTGCCAGGAAGCGAAATCCGGGTGTTCGGTGATCGGGTATTGCGCCGAAGCGACGGTTACTTGCTGCATAGGCTTAGCTGTTGAGCGGTTTTGTCCAGAAAATCATGGTTTTGGGCGAAGGAACAGGTTCTCCCAAATCGGGCCATTCCATGGTACTTTGCAATGTCGGCTCTTTCCGATAACCGCGTTTTAGCCAGAATGCATCATTGGAACGGTATTCGGCAGGTTTCAGCGGGTGATGCTCGCCGCGGTCAACGGAACAGAAGCAGCAGCTTTCCATCGTGCTGAGGCTTCGCGCGTGCGCCTCGCGCTCGTCGAAAAACCGGTGGCCGAGCCCCATTCCACGATAGGCAGGCAAAAGAATGCTTTCACCGAAATAGCAAATGGTATTTACGTCAAAACCGGCCTCTTCGAATGGCTTGCGTATTTCTGCCGTTTCGTCTTTCAGCGGAATGCAGGTCGTTGCCCCCACCATCGCATAGCCATCATAAACAGCGAACAAAAAAGATTGCTCCGATTGCAGGTAGGTTTGCAAATAGCCCTTTTCATATTCCTCACTGCCTTCGTACAAATAAGGATAGTCCCTGAAAACAGCAATGCGGAGCCTGGCAAGGTCGTCAAACACTTCGGCGATGGCTGGCCCGGTTTTTCGCACGAATGTCAGTTCGGCGGTCATGGTTTGGAAACGAGTTCGATCCAGAGCGGCAGGTTATAATAGGTGGTAACGCGACTGATTTTGCCGTCGGTCACTTCCAGGAATGCGCCTGCGGGAAGCACATACGACTGCCCGTGCGCTTCGGGAAGGCCCTCTTCCGCCTGTTTGTAAATGCCGTTCACCACGAACTCCACGGCCACACGCTTATCCTGCGATTCAGTAAAAAACACCATGTTTGTCAGCGTTTCCTCGTAAGCTTCGTCCATTTTTTGAAGGAATGCAGTGAATTTGTCCAATCCAACGCGAACGTCGCCCTGGTTGGCTTCGTGCCTTACTTCGGGGTGGAGTAATGCGAGCATGCCTTTCCAGTTTTTGGCATTGAAGGCTTCATAGTATTGCTGAACGGTTTCTAGTGCAGTCATATAAGTATCTATTTAAAAACGATTGAGGTCAAAAATGGGGCTAATATGCTTAAAACGGCTTTTCATCGAGCGAAATCTGGCCGTTGGCATCTTTACGGTACACGCCAATGACGTTGGGTGAAAATTCAGAACAAAAATGCGGTTCGCTGGCGGCCAGGGTGTTCGGGAATGGTTTCGCGGCATTGAAAAAATAGACTGTCGTGGTGCCGTATTTGGTGTAGGGCATAAGGTCGCCGTATTTGCGCAGGTCCTTTGAATGCGTGTCCTGCACAGTCACCGCATACACGCGGACGATCGGGCCGGTATTGTTTGCATTCCGGTACAGCGCCACTTCCCGAAAGCCGCCTTGCAAGTCGGCCACGGTGGGCTGCGACGCGGAATCGTAGACGATGTAGCCGATAATCACGGCCAGCGCCAGCAGCAACAGGTTTTTCTTGTTCTTGAAAAATTTCATAGGTATCAAAGGAAACCGATTTTTACTCGATTGAGTGCATTTACAGGATTTAAAACTCCCCGTTTGAAACGAAAAACACACGCATTTGCTCAATAAGTGCCTGAACCGACGCGACTTTGAATAGCTGGTTTTGGAAGATGATTTCCGCCATAAAACCATTTTCTGCCTCGGACACCCTCACAACGCAGTCAACATCCCGGTACCTGCTGATGCCGTACCCTTCCCGTTGCAATGCGCGCCGGGCCCAGAAGAGCGGCTTATCAGGCCCTTCGAGGTAAATCTGTGCATTGTTTTTGGGTTGATGAATAGTAAATGTGCCGGTAGCGCGGTCGAATGCAAAGCCGCTTCTTGCAAATGTGGCTTCGAATGCCCCGTTCAGCACCAGGTCTTCGGGTAGGCCGGTCATTATCGTCCCGTTCGGGTGCATGAGCCAGAGCTCATCGGCGGTTTGCAGTGCGAGGTCCAGCTCGTGCGTGCTGAGCAGGATCGCCTTGCGCGTATCACGTGCGAGCGTATGCAGGAGGCGCATCATTTCGACGCGGTTGGGCAAATCCAGATGGGCCGTCGGTTCATCGAGCAGGATCAGCGGGGTGTCCTGCGCGAGCGCGCGTGCGAGCATTACTTTCTGCCTTTCGCCGTCGCTGAGCTGGTGCATATGCCGGTCGAGCAACGGGGCAATGCCGGTCTGTTCAATGCTTTGGGCTATTTTGGAATGATCATCCCGGGTGAGTGAGCCAAGCCAATCGGTGTACGGCGTGCGTCCCAATGCAACCACCTCCCGCGCATTCAGGTTGCCTGCGTCGATCCGGTCGGTGAGCACGAGGCTGAGTTTTTGGGCAAGCTCGACGGGTTTCAGCGTTTGGAGCGGGCGTTCGTCGATCCTGATTTCGCCCGCCAGCGCCGGTTGCAGGCCGCTCAATGTGCGCATTAATGTGGATTTACCTGCACCATTCGAACCCAGCAGGCATACCAGACTGCCCGGCCTTAGCTGTAAATTGAGGTCTTCCGCTACCGTTCGTACAGTACCGGACGACCGGTAACCGATCGCCAGCGCGTGCGTTTCGACTATGGGTTTCCGGTTTTTCATGAAAATGACGTGCGAATGTTATTACGCCGGATGATGATCCAGATCACCACGGGAGCGCCCAGGAGGGAAGTCACGATGTTGATCGGGATGACGGTTTGCGTGCCGGGAAGCTGGGCGATGATATCGCAGAGCAATAGCAGCACGGTTCCGGTAAGGCAGGTTGCCGGAATAAGCACCCGGTGGTTGGACGTCCCGAGCAGTGAACGGGTAATATGGGGAATGGCAATGCCCACGAAGCCGATCGGGCCGCAGAAAGCGGTGATGCTGCCGGTGAGCAGGCTCGTGCTGAGCATGATCAGCAAGCGCGTCCGCCCGACGCTAAGTCCCATGCTTCTCGCATAGTTTTCACCTAATAGCAGCGCATTCAATGATTTGGAAGAAGCAAAAGCAAGCAGCAAACCACCCGTGACCACGCCCGAGAGCACGTACAAATGGTAACCCGTAACCCCGCCCAGCGACCCGAACATCCACATGATGTATTCCTGCAACTGTTCGGGCTGACTGAAATATTGCCAGATACTGATAATCGAGAGCGTGATCGTACCGATCATCACGCCTACGATTAGCAGGATCACATTGTCACGGATACGGCCCGCGATCAGCAGAATAAGTGCCAGAACGCCCGCCGAACCCAGCGAAGCCATGCCGATGATCAGCCAGCTCCCCGAAATCCCCAGTTGGCTGATCGCGTACATGCTCGCGCTGCTCCCGCCCGCGAGCATTACGGCTGCTACTCCCAGCCCCGCGCCCGCGGTAATGCCCAGCTCCGACGGCCCGGCCAGCGGATTTCGGAAGAGCGTTTGCATTTGCAACCCGCTTACCGACAGGCCACAACCGGCGAGGATGGCGGTGATGGCTTTGGGTAAACGTATTTTTTCAATGATAAAAAGCCACGCACGGCTTTCGGATTCGCCCGTGGTCACTATCCGGAATACTTCTTTGAAGGGTATCGCCACCGAGCCGAGCATAATGTCCAGGCAGAACAGGGCGAGCGCAAGAATGCCCAGGAGAATGAATAGCCAGCTTCTGTTTTGAGTATTGTAAATCATTCAGGAAGCTGTTTATAATACACGAGCTGATGCTCCGGGAGCAGTTCGGGATGGAAAATCCGGATCAAATCGGCCAGTACGGTATGCGGGTTCACGCTGCCAGATTCGAAAAAATCGTTGGAACCCTGCTCGCTCACGCGGCGGTTGTAACTGTACACCCTGCCTGTTTTCATGGCCTTGAAATCGCCGTAGCGGGAATCCTGCGCGAGAATGCTTTTCCGGGTGTCACGACTGTCGAAACCGACATTGAGCCAGTAATCGGCTGTGAGCGCGAACGGGTAAACGGCTTCAAAGCTAAGGGGCAGGCTTCCGGTTGCAGGCGAATCGTGCCAATGGTAGTCGGCCCCGGCGTCTTTGAAAAAGCGTGCCATGTAGCTATTGCCCGCCGGCATAAACCAGGCATCTTTCGTGTTCAGTCCGGAAAGTACCGTGGGCTTGGGCGTCGCATTCGAGGCAAGTGCAGAGAGCCGCTCATATTCCGCTTCCACCTGGGCAAATTTTTCATTGACGAGCGCTTCCTTATCCAGCAATGCGGCCATGAGCTTCACCCATTCGGCGCGGGCCAGCGGCGTCTGCTCCACCCATTCCGAATTGATCAGTACCGGTATTCCGGCTTCTTTCAGCATGCGGTAATGGTCCATATTACCGCCGGGATTACCGATCGTCATCACCAGGCCGGGCTGCATTTCAATGACTTTCTCATCATTCAAACCCTGGTCGCGGCCTACGCCCGCTATTTTTCCAGCCTTGATCGACGCGATTACCTTCGGCGAATACACGTATTGCAGGCTGCCCAAGCCCGTCAGCACATTTTCCGCATCCAGAAAACCCAATAAACCGACGTGCATGGACGACATTGCCACCAGATTTGTTACCGGTACCTCTATGCGCTGGGCACGTGGATAACCGCCGGGCAATGCTGCTCCCTTTTTTTGAAGGATATATTGCAAAGTATCGCCTTCTCCGCCAAACGGGTTAATAATGCTGACCAGTTTGAAATCTTTGAAATACTGTATGCTGAAACCTTTCGCGTGGTGGATTTCGGTTTTTGTGAAACCTGTAATCGTATCATTAACGGCGATCTGTTCTTGCTGTTCGTTCCGATTGGAATTACACCCTTGAATGACCAGGGTCAGCAACAAGAGCAGGTGGGAAATTCTGGGCATGACTATATGCGGGAAAATTAATTTTCTCAAATATAGTTCAGCATTTGTTTGACACCATTCATTCCTTTCTGCATTGTATCCACAGAACGTGTACCGTGATAGTAACCTGCTAGGTGTAGTTCGTCGTAGACGCTGGCCAGAATTCTCAGAAGCTTCTTGTCGTACTTTCTCAATCGGCTCATGTAATCTTCAATGCTTTTGGGCTTTGTGAAATGAATCCCTTCTTTCTGCCGGAGATACTCATCCAGAATGAGCAATGCCGCCGAATAAGCCGTGCCGGCAGCCATTTTTACATATTTAACATCCGCATATAACCCATCTTTCTTACCGGCTTTTTCAGTCAGTATCAGGCGTGCGTTTTCGAGGTAGCGTTCGGCTTCCTGTGAGGGGGTAACGGGGGCATTTTGTTCGGCCATAGTGCTGTATAAGATTTGTTTACCTTAATACGCTCACTTTTGGATAAAGTAACATTCAAGTTAACAATAAATTGCGGATCGCATTCTGGCATACTTTTGATAAATTCCACAATATGCCAAAACAGCCTCTCTTACAGTTTACCGGGAAAAGTATTTACTGCGCCGTTGCGGACGTCCATATCGATCCGTGGATGCCGGTCGGCCGGGCGATCATCACGCATGCACACAGTGACCACGCGCGTTGGGGTAGCCAGCATTATCTGGCCCATAAAGACAGTGAGCCTATTTTGCGGCTCCGGCTCGGGCAGGATATTAACCTGCAAACCGTTCAGTATGGTGAGAAATTCATGATCAACGGTGTGAAGTTTTCGCTGCACCCCGCCGGGCATATCATCGGCTCGGCGCAGATCAGGGTCGAGTACCAGGGTGAGGTATGGGTAGCCAGCGGCGATTACAAGCTGGAAAATGACAATTTTGCTACGCCGTATGAACCAGTGAAATGCAATGTGTTTATCACTGAATCCACATTTGGTTTACCCATCTATAAATGGCAGCCGCAGCAGCAGGTAATGTCGGAGATTGACGACTGGTGGGCGCAAAACCGCGCCGACGGCAAAGCCAGTGTGTTAATGGGCTATTCGCTCGGAAAAATGCAGCGGATTTTGAAGAATATACAGTTGCAGGATTCGGTCATGTATGCGCACGGAGCTATCTATACCGTGAATGAGCGCCTGCGCGAGGCTGGTTTCGATTTGCCGGAATTGACATTGGTTACCAAAGAAACCGATCGCAAACTGTTTAAAGGTGCGCTGATATTGGCGCCTCCCTCTGCGGATGGCACAACTTGGATTAAGAAATTTGCACCCTATTCGGTCGGCTATTGTTCAGGTTGGATGGCATTACGCGGCGCCAAGAACCGCCGGGCGGTGGACCAGGGCTTTGTGCTGAGCGACCACGTCGACTGGCCGGACCTGAACCGGGCCGTGAAGGAAACGGGCGCCGAAAGAGTGTATGTGACGCACGGCTACACGAGCATATACTCGCGCTGGCTGAATGAAAATGGCATTGAAGCAGCGGAAGTGACCACGATGTACGGCAATGAGGATGAGAATGAGGAAGAAGAAACCGTGCAGGATGCGTCGGCAGGCCAGGACGCATATCAAGAACACAAGCAGGAGCTCGATGGAGCTGTGAATGCCGATAAAGACGGTTCTGAGCTATGAAACAATTTGCAGACCTCTTCATGAACCTCGACCGCACGAACAAAACGAATGCGAAGGTCGATTTGCTGAAAAATTACTTCCTGGCCGCCCCGGACGACGATAAGCTCTGGGCATTGACATTGTTTACAGGTCGAAGGCCGTCGTTTAAGGTCAATCGCACGCAGGTGAAAGAGTGGGCGGCGGCGGAAGCAGGCGTTCCTATGTGGCTTTTCCAGGAGAGTTATCACAGCGTAGGTGATCTGGGGGAAACCATTTCGTTGCTTTTGCCACGCACGAGCATTGGCGGGTCGGATAAATCGCTTTCCGAATGGTTCCGCTACCTCGGTATGCTGCCCGGAATGACCGATGAAGAGAAGCACGACCACATCACTCAGGCCTGGATGCAGCTTTCGCAGCTTGAGACATTCGTGTTCAACAAATTGCTTATGGGTAGTTTCCGCATCGGCGTGTCACAAACGCTGGTGGTACGCGCATTGGCGGAAGCCACCGAAACAGATTCCAATGTGATCGCCCACCGCGTAATGGGGCAGTGGGATCCGCTCGAAACCACTTTTGAACAACTGATACTCGATAAAGGTGAAAACGACAATGCGTCGAGGCCTTACCCGTTTTTCCTCGCTTACCCGATCGAAGGTGACGTGGCCGACCTCGGCGAAGCCAGCGACTGGTTTGCCGAATGGAAGTGGGACGGCATCCGTTCGCAGATCATTTACCGGAACAAAGAGCTCTTCATCTGGACCAGGGGCGAGGAGCTATCCACCGAAAAATTCCCCGAACTGCATTTCCTGAGCGACGTCTTGCCCGACGGTACCGTGCTCGATGGCGAGATCGTAACCTATTCCAACGGCCGCCCGATGCCGTTCAATGTGCTGCAAACCCGTATTGGCCGTAAAAATTTATCCAAAAAGGTGCTGGAAGAGGCACCTGTGGCATTTCTGGCCTACGATATGCTCGAAGCAAACGGCGTTGATATCCGAGGGCTCACGCAGGAGCAACGCCGCGCGCAGCTGGAAGCGTTACACGCGAATGTACCCGCGCAAAACTATTTCAACCTGTCGCCATTGATCGATTTCAAAGATTGGCAGGCCCTGCGCGACCTCCATTCGCAATCGCGCGAAAACATTGCCGAAGGATTTATGATCAAACGCAAGGCGAGTACCTACCAGGTGGGCCGTAAGAAAGGCGACTGGTGGAAATGGAAAATCGACCCATTGAGCGTCGACGCTGTGCTCATTTACGCTCAAAAAGGCTCCGGCCGCCGCGCCGAGCTCTTCACCGACTACACCTTCGCCGTCTGGGGCGACGATGGCAAGCTCGTCCCGTTCGCCAAAGCCTACTCCGGCCTCACCGACGCCGAAATCGGGCAGGTAGACTATTTTATCAAACGCAATGTGCTGGAAAAATTCGGCCCAGTCCGCACCGTCAAGCCCGAGCTGGTTTTCGAAATCGGATTTGAGGGGATCAATGAATCCACGCGGCATAAATCCGGCATCGCGGTGCGGTTTCCAAGGATTTTAAGGTGGCGGAAGGATAAGAAAGCGGAGGAGGCGGATAGTTTGGGGAGTTTGAAGGAGATATTGGGTAATTATAAATGACCGATTGAACATCAATCTTTTAATACACTATTTGTGCCCGAATTTGGAATAGTCGGGTCAGGGATTAAATGTTATTTTTGTAGGTAGCTAAATGAAACCGATATGGAAAGTCAGCTGGATAGAATTACAATAGACGAAGCGGTATGCAATGGGAAGCCGGTAATCAGAGGTTTTCGGATCACCGTGAAAACGGTTTTGGAATACCTGGCCGCTGGCGAAAGCATTGAAAATATCCTGTCTGCTTATCCATTCCTGGAAGAAGCCGACATTAAAGCATGCATCGAATTTGCTGCTAAAACAGTTGATGGCGAACATTTCTCCTTAACCGCTGCCTGATGCCGGCCTGTCGCTATTTGATAGACGTCAACCTTCCCAAATTTTTCAGCTTTTTCAATTCTCCCGAGTTCGAGTTTGTGATCGATATCAATGCTAAATGGCCTGACCGGGACATCTGGGATTATGCACGCGAGCATGATCTGGTCATCGTTACAAAGGATTCGGACTTCTATCACCGGTGCCTGCTGGATAAGGAGCCCGTAAAAGTCATTCATTTGAAGTTGGGTAATTTACTATTGAAAGATCTTCATGATTTTTTTCTTGCTAACTGGGAGTTGATCACGATACATCTTACAGATGCTAGAATGATCATTGCTACGGCGGATGGTATCGAGGTTTTCCATTTGTAGTTTTAATCATAGTCGCGCAATTCAGTTACTTTATAAATTAATTTTCGTTAAAATATAACTATTTTAATGCAGGAAAGCGGCTGGTACGCAGCCCGAAAATTTATGTGCGCGATAGTGGCATTACCCATGCTTTGATGGGCATTGAAAATTTCAATAACCTGCTGGCGCATCCTGTTGTCGGCGGGAGCTGGGAAGGGTTTGTAATCGAAAATATCATGAGTGTGGCACCAGCCCGCATGCAGCCCTATTTTTACCGGAGCGCAGGCGGTGCCGAAGCCGATCTCATTCTGGAATTTGCCGACGGTAAAAAGTGGGCGATAGAAATCAAGCGAAATTCAGCGCCCAGTTTGTCCAAAGGATTTTACATCGCCTGTGAAGATATTCAGCCGGATAAAAGGTTTGTCATTTATTCCGGAAAAGACACATTTCCCATGGGCGACGGCGTAATCGCCACTTCGCTCAATGCTGTTATGGAGGAAATAATGAATTATTGAAAACCAATCGTGGGCTTCTGCGTAGCAAGCCAGCTATATTTCACCAAATCACCTGTACATTGTTGTACAAAGTGAATTTCTTATCGATTGAAATGATAGTTAGTGCCTCCGCAACTGCAGTTGCGATTAGCATTCTGTCGAATGGGTCGCGATGGTTGTCCCAAAGCGGCAGTTCATCATAAAGGTCGAGATGCTGTGGCTTTATGGTCAAAGTTTGAATGCCGATCTTCTGCGTTTCGTTGTAGTAGCGAGAGATAGGATGCAGCAATTCCAGTTTACCTGTCTTCTTTTTGATGGCCATCTCAAAGAAAGACAAATAACTTGTGTAGCAAATGGCGCCAGGATCTTCGATGATGTTTCTGACTTTTTCAGAAAGTTTGTGATGTTGACCAAGACTCCAAAGTATTGTGTGTGTATCGAGTAGATATGCCATTAAATATAGTCGGATAAATCGTCAAGGCTTTCATTGAAGTCTTCTGCCATCTTAATGGTTCCTGCCATACTACCTAATTTGCGTTTTTGGCCGACCTGTGTGCCGTCAGTACTCATAAAAGTCACCAGAACTTTGCTGTTTTTCGTCACAGGCGGCGATTCTTTGAGAGTTACTTTCCCATTTTCATAAATTCCTTCAATGGTGGTAAGCATAGCTTTAACTGGTTGATTCCTTTAAACAAATATAACAATTCAGGTCGATTAATGACAGCAGCACGTTGGCGACAGACCCTATGGCATAGAAGTTGGATTGCTTTTGTATAACACTTTCAGTTGATTCAATTCAAAACGAAATTCCCCTTGACCAAATCCCGCGGACATAGCATTGTTGAGCAATGGTTTAAAGATAAAAAGTGGAAGTGGGCGGCCTTTCAGAAGGAGGCGGCTGCGGCTTATCTGGCGGGGAAAAGTGGGTTGGTGAATGCGCCGACGGGCAGCGGAAAGACCTATTCTTTGTGGTTGCCGATCCTGATCAGGCACATTAATTCGATTCCTAAAAAGCCGTTAAAGACTAAAAAGGGGTTACAAGTCCTTTGGATCACGCCGCTTCGGGCGCTTTCGAAAGACCTTTTCCGGAATATGGAAACGGCGGCACTTGAAATGAACCTCACGTGGCGCGTGGGCATACGTACGGGCGATACGGGCACGCGCGAGCGCAACGAACAGAAACGCCAAATGCCCGACGCGCTCATTATCACGCCGGAGAGCCTGCACATGCTTTTTACGCAAAAGAATGCCTCCGAATTCTTCAAAAACCTCCATACGGTCGTGATCGACGAGTGGCATGAGCTGATGGGCAGCAAACGCGGTACCCAGACCGAACTGGCGCTGGCCCGCCTGCGCACCATCAACCCGGGTCTTCAGACTTGGGGCATCTCGGCCACCATCGGAAACCTGGAAGAAGCCAGGCAGGTACTCCTTGGCATGCAGTTCCCGCAGGAAAACGCCGTGACGGTCCGTGCGAATACCGAAAAGAAAATCCGGGTAGAAAGTATCATCCCCGAACGTGTCGAGACGTTGCCGTGGTCGGGGTACATGGGTATCAGGCTGGTGGATAAGGTCGTGGAAGTGGTGAACAAGAGCCGTACAACGCTGCTTTTTACGAATACGCGATCAGGAACTGAGATATGGTACCGCACGATTATCGAGAAATACCCGGAGTTTGCCGGCATTATGGCTCTGCACCACGCGTCGCTCGATCGCGAGATCCGCGATTGGGTGGAAGAGGCATTGCATGACGAGCGCTTGAAACTGGTGATTTGCACGGCTAGCCTCGATTTGGGAGTAGATTTCCGGCCTGTGGATACGGTTATCCAGGTAGGAAGCCCGAAAAGCATCGCGCGGTTTGTGCAGCGGGCGGGCCGGAGTGGTCACCAGCCGGGCGTGGAAAGCAAGATTTATTTTTGTCCAACCAATGCATTGGAACTGATCGAAGCGGTTTCGTTACGGGAAGGCGTGATCAAAAACATGATCGAGGATAGACCGCCGGTTGCTCACGCATTCGATGTATTGGCTCAATGGATGATCACATTGGCGGTGGGCGAGGGCTTCGATGAGGCGCAGCTTTTCGAGGAAGTTCGGAATGCGTATGGCTACCAATACCTGAACCGCCAAGAGTGGGAATGGCTTTTAGGATACATTACTACCGGCAGTTCGTCGCTCACGGTTTATGACGAATACAAGAAAGTGGAGCGCGTGAATGGGCGTTACGTGGTGACGAGCCGGCGCATTGCGCATCGACATTTGCTCAGTATGGGCACGATCGTTTCGGAAGTTTCGCTAAAAGTGAAGCTGCAAAGCGGCAAATACCTGGGTGCGGTGGAAGAGTCATTCGTTACCTGGATGAAGGCCGGCGACGTTTTCTTCTTTGCGGGTATGAGTGTGGAATTTGTACGAATCCATGAAATGACCGTGACGGTGAAAAAGGCCGATGGGAAGAAAGGCTACCTGGTGCGCTGGGCGGGGGGTAGGATGCCGCTTTCGTCCCAACTATCCGCATTCATCCGTGAACGCCTCGCCGATGCGATCGAAAACCCGCATAAGGAAGTGGAACTGGCCAAAATGCAGCCGCTGCTCGAATTGCAGGCGAAGCGCTCGGTCATTCCGAAAACCAACGAGCTGCTGATCGAGCAATGCGAAACCAGGGAGGGATATCATATCTTTATATTTCCGTTCGAGGGGCGGCTCGTGCATGAGGGAATGTCGATTTTGCTGGCCTACCGCATTAGCCAGCTGCGGCCGATCACGTTTTCGGTGGCGATGAACGATTACGGTTTTGAGTTGTTAAGTGATCAGTATGTCGATGTCGGCGAAATCCTGGGCGAAACCGATCTTTTCTCAACCAAACAGCTCGTGGACGACATTTACCAGAGCGTAAATGCGACGGAAATGGCGAAGCGGAAGTTTCGGGAAATCGCAGCCATTGCCGGGCTGATGTTTCAGGGCTATCCGGGTAAATATGTCAAAACGAGGCAGTTACAAGCGTCTAGCTCGTTGCTTTTCAATGTGATGAGTAAATACGAGGACAATAACCTGCTGATCAAACAGGCATATCAGGAGGTTCTGACCTACCAGCTCGAAGAAGTCCGCATGCGTCAGGCGCTGGCGCGGATCGAACATCAGAAAATAGTCATACAACACACCGACAGGCCCACGCCATTTTCGTTCCCGATTATGGTCGACAGGCTTCGGGAACAATTAACTTCGGAAAAACTGGACGACAGGATCCAGCGAATGATCAAACAGTACAGTAATGCAGATTGAGATCAGAGGTAACCGCTTTATATTATTGACGCAGCGCGCGATTTTTTGGGAAGAAACGCAAACATTACTGATCGGGGACCTGCATTTAGGTAAAATCACGCATTTCAGGAAAGAAGGCATCGCCATCCCCAATAATGCCATCGCCAACAACTTCCAGCGGCTTAACGAGCTTGTGCAGCAAACCGGCGCCACCCGCATCATTTTCCTCGGCGACCTTTTCCACAATGAATACAATTCCGAATGGGAAACCTTCCGCGAATGGCGCGCCGAACACCACTACATCGAAATGATCATCGTCATGGGCAACCACGACATCCTGCCCGTAAGCCTCCTGCTTGAATGTGATCTGGAAGTGTATATTAATGATTATGAGGAAGATATATTCATTTTTACCCATCACCCGAAAATAGAGTTTGACACCTCCAAATTCGTTTTTGCAGGCCACGTGCATCCAGTTTTTACTTCCTACGGCCGCGGCCGCCAAAGCGTGCGGCTGCCATGCTTCGTCATCGATAAGCACCAGGCCATTCTACCAAGCTTCGGAGTATTCACGGGAGGTTATCAAATGGGGCTCGCTGATGATCGAAAGATTTATATAACTACTGAAACGCGGGTTTTTTCGGTCTGTTAACTGTTGATTTTTAAGTTGTTATGATAAAACCGGAAAAATATGGAATCAGATTCCATATTTTTCCGGTTTTGCTTATTTTTGATGTATGATCGAAAGAATAGCTGCGTCAAAAATCGAACAACTGGCCACCCAGTTCAAGTCTGTGGCTGTCACGGGGCCTCGTCAATCCGGTAAAACCACATTGTCAAGATCATTGTTTCCTGATAAGGCATATCTCTCACTTGAAAACCCGGACGTCCGGCGGTTTGCATTGGAGGACCCGCGTGGTTTTCTGTCAAGATATGAATCCGGGGCTATTTTCGATGAAGTGCAGAGGGCGCCTGAGCTGTTTTCATATTTGCAGGAAATCCTCGACGAATCTCCTTCGCCCGGCCGTTTCATTCTCACGGGTTCAAACAATTTTCTGTTACAGCAAAACATTTCTCAAACGCTGGCCGGCCGTGTCGCCATTGTCAATTTGCTTCCATTTAGTACGGAGGAGCTTTTTGGAAACATGACCGACGTACCCGATGAGAATCAACTCATATTCAAAGGGCTATACCCACCGATTTACGAGCCGGGAATCCCGCCGGAAGACTGGTTCCCAAACTATTTGCGGACTTACATCGACCGTGACGTCAGGCAAATCAAAAACATTACCGATCTAATTGTATTCGAGCGATTTATGCGACTGCTTGCGGGAAGAAGCGGCCAGGAATTGAACCTGACTTCTCTCGCCGTCGACACCGGTGTGGACACGAAAACCGTGCAGTCGTGGATAGGAATTCTGGAAAGCAGTTTTATCATTTATCTGCTTCGTCCGCATTTTAAAAACTTCAACAAAACCCTCACGAAACGGCCCAAAGTGTATTTCTATGATACCGGGCTGGTTTGCTCCTTGCTGGGAATCTCGGCTATCGAACAACTGCCGCTCCACCCATTGCGCGGCGCGCTTTTCGAATCCCTCGTGGTAACCGAGCTCGTGAAGCAACGGACCAACGCCGGCAGGCCCGTCAATCTTTACTACTGGCGCGATAAAACCGGGCGGGAGGTTGACATCGTCATCGACAATGGCCTCACCTTAATCCCTGTCGAGATTAAAGCCGGAAAGACCGTTAACAATGAATTTTTCGGCAATATCACCTATTGGAAAAAGCTAAGCGGTGCGACGACCGGCTACATCGCCTACGCCGGAAATCAGATTGAAGAGCGTTCGAATGGGATTAGTGTAATGAATTGGTTTGAGTTGTTGAAACGGGGTGTTTAGACTCGCGGCCTGCATTAAGGAGGCTCCATACGGAGCCCCGTCGCAAGGCTGAACTACGGTATGCTACAAACAGAAGATTCCTCCGGAATCAATCTTGCCGCGGAAGTTCCGGAGGAACATCCTGTTTCTAGTAATCTAGCGATGCAAAATATGTACGGCTCCGGATGGAGCCTCCTAACGAGCGCATCCGTCAAAATCACCGATAATGCTCTCCCAGCTGCGCAATCAAATTGATAACCCGATTCTGATTCACAATATGCATCCGCATTTCCAGGCTCATATTCTCCATGTTTTCAGTACAGAGAAGGCTTTCTGTCATGAATGTCAGCGAATTGATGATTTCGCTGGGGCTGTCGGTTTGGAAGAATGCTTTGATAATTTCGTGTTCGTCTGATAAAGTGTTTTGAAGTGTGGTCATAGCTGCTTGAAGTTGAATGTGAAAAATCAAAAAGAGCTTACGGAGAACTCCGTAAAAACTGGCAAATAAAAAAGCCTTTATGGCTTGTATCGGACTATGGTTTCGATTTCAAAGTGACCGTATTCCAGTAATATTTGTCGCATTCGTTTTTCTGAAATCCCCTTTCCATAAATGTAATCCTGCATTGCCTGAACTGCTTTGCCGCGCTTTTGCTCAGGAGTTAAAGTGGGATATAAATTTTTGACCCACCAGTCAAAGGCTTCTTCAATAGATTGGAACGTTGTCATTTCATCAAAACTAATGATTTTATGGAAAACTCCGCAATTACTTTCTCAGGTTTTTTCTATCAGAAGTTCACGTACCTCGTCCTTGAACTCTTCATCGATACGTCGGCTTACTAGGAGGCCCTTTATGATTTTTTGAAATTCAAATTCCGTCACCACTCCGCAAAATGGAATATCGCGTCTGGAGTTGAGGGACAGTAATTCTGCATCGGTATAAGAGATGTATAACCATTGCAATTCACGTAGGTATAAGCATGCAATCCGTTTGCTGAGGTTTCGTGATCAATGCAAACGAGTGTATCGAGACTTTCGCGACTGCGCGTAATATGTTTCAGGTTTTTCTCAAACTGCGAGGTGCAGCAAACGGTTGTAAGGTACCCGCCATCGATTTTCTTTACGAAAACGTGGTAATGCGGAATGCCGTTGGCTATTTGAGGATCAGAAATGTATAGTATATTTCCTGAGACTAGTGCGTCCCGCAATTCTTTTGCCGTCATATATTGCGGCAATTATGCGTTTGCGGATTCAAAAAACAGTTCACGGGCTATTTCCAGGTCTTCCGAGCTGTTATTGAAAAGTCCCGTTTCATCAATGTAGTTTTCGAAAAAATCATTGATGTCCATTTTGTAACTGGAACCAGACTTTTCAATTTTCTCCTGAAACCGCTTCCATTCGGGGAAATAATGCGAATAATTGGCCAGCTCGAATTGATCGAGATTGTTATAATGCTTCAATATCTCGTCGGCTACTTCAAGGTCAGTTTCGGAAAAAACTTTTGGATTAACTTCCTGTGCGGATTTGACATTATGGCCGTCAAGCGTAAGAAATTGATCAAAATAAAGCTTTTCACTGGATTGAGCCGCTGTTTTGCCCTCAATCATATTCTTCGTATTGGAAGGGACCGCGCCCCATTCCATCGCATAATGCGTATCTCCCGTGACAGTCCGCACGTATTTTCGGAGGTGTAGCCTGTTAACCAGCCAGATCAGTTTGAGCGCCTTCATTTTATTGATGGCCCCCTGGTTGTAACTGGCAAAATAGTTGATTAACTGAACTGCTTTTTTGTGATTGTAGGCTTTCATGTTGATTTGTGTATAGTTTCTGCACGGCAAATATAACTAATTTGGAGTGAAACCATTAGACTCCCACTCTGGCCCGGTTTTATAACTATTCCCTACAAACCGGACACAAAAGCCATGGCTGAAATCATAGATATCAAAGTCAACGGGAAACAGCATCGTGTGGAGGCCGACGCGGATATGCCGTTGCTGTATTTACTTCGTAACAAGCTGGAAATGAATGGTCCCAAGTATGGATGCGGGATCGAGCAGTGCGGGAGTTGTATGGTGTTGCTGAACGGTAAGGCGATGCCTTCTTGTGTGATACCGGGTTCAGCCGCGGCAGAGTACGAGGTGGTTACGCTGGATGGGCTTGCGCGTGGCGGGAAGTTGAGTATTGTGCAGCAGGCATTTATCGATGAGCAGGCGGCCCAGTGTGGTTATTGTATGAATGGGATGATCATGTCGGCCACGGCGCTGCTTTCGGAAAATCCGAAGCCGTCGGATGCGGAAATACGTCAGGCACTCAATCGGGTGTTATGCAGGTGCGGCACACATACACGGATTATCAATGCGGTGAAGAAAGCGGCTGCACAGATGAATGGAACTCAAAAAGAGGAGAAACCATGAATGCATTTCAAGAATCGGAGATAGGTGGGGAAAGTGAGATGGCCAAATTCGCTGGAACAAGCCGACGCGAGTTTCTTAGAAATTCCGGGCGATTGCTGATCGGTTTTCAAATGTTACCGTTCGTGTGCGCGGCAATGGATGATAAGTTCACGGCGCACCCCGTCGCGGGCAATGGCAAGTCCATCGATTCGTGGCTGCAATTCGATTCGGAAGGCATTCTGACGGTCATTACCGGCAAGATGGAGCTCGGGCAAGGCATCCGGACGGCATTGATGCAAATGGCTGCCGAAGAGCTGAATTTGCAGATGGACCGCGTGCGGATTATCGTCGCCGACACGGCACAAACGCAGGACGAGCGCTATACCGCGGGCAGCGGGTCGATCGAGGGAAGCGGAAATTCCATACGGCAGGCAGCAGCGGAGGCCCGACGGGCTTTGTTGAAATTGGCGGCGGACCATTTCAATGCAGTTCCGGAAAAGTTGACAGTTGAAAATGGATTGATTCAATACGGCGCAAAATCGATCGCCTACCAGGATTTGATCAAAGGAAAGCAGCTCGAAATGGATGTTACGGGCAATGCACCATTGAAACAACATACGGAATACAAGCTGGTAGGGAAGGGTGTGGCGCGGACGGATATTGCCCAAATGGCCGCAGCCCAGCCCTACTATATTCAGGACATGCGGCTGCCGGGAATGGTGCACGTGCGGGTTTTGCGACCGCCGGTTTACGGGGCTAAATTGGTTTCCTTGCCCCGTGACGAGGTGTTGAAGCTGCCGGGTGTGAGTCAGTTGGTGGTGAATGGGAGTTTTGTGGCTGTGGTGGCTGCGGATGAATATCAATGCATTAAAGCGTTGCGGCTTCTGCGCGAAAAAGCGCAATGGAGCAGCCCTGCTCTATCGCCGTTGCCTGCCGGACTTTATGATGATATTCTGCAAAAAGGCACAGGGACGGAAACCGTCGAGGAAAAGAGTGACGTTGACAAAGGCCTTTCCGGCGCTTCGGTGAAGTTGGAGGCGGTTTACAAGCGGCCCTACCACATTCACGGATCGATAGGCCCGTCGTGCGCGATTGCGGAATGGAAGGATGGCTTGCTGACGATCTGGTCGCATAGCCAGGGCGTGTACCCGCTTCGAAGGACGATTTCAGACCTTTTGAACCTGCCGGAAGGCAAAATACGGATCATCGGCGTGCCTGGTTCGGGATGCTATGGGCACAATGGCGCCGACGATGTAGCGGGTGATGCCGCGTTGATGGCGATGCAGGTGCCGGGTAAGCCCGTGCGCGTGCAATGGATGCGCGAGGACGAGCACCAATGGGAGCCTTACGGTTCCGCGATGGTTTTGCGCATCAAAGGAGGGTTGGATGCGGAGCGACGGGTGACTGCCTGGCAGACGGAAATCTGGTCGGATACGCATTCGACGCGGCCGGGGGGGAATGCGGGGCATTTGCTGGCTGGACGCGATCTTGAAAAATCGTTCAGTTTTAAAAGCGGCGGGTTTTCGGGCGGCAGTCATCGCAATTCGGTGCCGTTGTATGATTTCAGTGCTCAAAAAATCATTTTACATAATTACAAAGGCCCGTTGCGGACGTCGGCGCTGCGAAGCCTGGGCGCTTATGCGAACATTTTTGCATTGGAATCTTTCATGGACGAGCTGGCATTCAAGGCGGGGAAAGATCCGGTCGCATTCCGGTTGGCGCATTTGAAAGATCAGCGGGCGAAGGCAGTAGTGGCGCTTTTGGTGGAGAAAGCGGGATGGAGAAGGGACGAAGTAGGAAAGGGAGGATGGAGGAAGGGGAGTAAGGAGCTTTCGGGCGAGGGTTTCGCATTTGCCCAGTATAAAAATAATGCGGCGTATTGTGCTGTGCGGGCGGAGGTTTTGATTGACCCTGTGAAGAAAACTTACAAGGTGACGAAGCTGAGCAGCGCGATCGATGCCGGGCAGACGATCAATAGTACGGGCGTTATCAACCAGACTGCCGGCGGGATGATCCAGGCGGCGAGCTGGACGATGATGGAGGAGGTAGTTTACGACCAGAAGGGCATCGTGAGCACATCTTGGGACAAATACCCGATCTTACGCTTCGCAGAAGTGCCTCATACCGAAGTGTTTCTGCTCGACCGCCCCGAACTGGAACCCATGGGGGCGGGCGAGGCCGCACAAGGTCCCACCGCGGCCGCCATTGCCAATGCGATTTTTCACGCCACAGGTAGTCGCCTGCGCGAAATTCCATTGTTACCGGAAAAAATCGATTGGAAAAAGCTTAGCTGAGCGCTGCCTGTGCGGCCGGTGTTTTTACTTTTAAATGCTTGCTGATCACGCGGATCAGTTCTTCCGCTTTGAAAGGCTTCGTCACAAATCCACTGAAATTGCATGCCGCTATTTCAGGCGTTTTTTCGGCAAAAGTATCGGCCGTGAGCGCGATTGCAGGTACATTCCGGTGCCTCGGGTAGGAACTTTGGATCTTTTTCATGGCCGTAATGCCATCCATGACCGGCATTTGAATATCCATCAAAATCAGGTCGAAATCGGCGGTTTCCAGCACGTGCAGCACTTCTTTACCATTGTTGCAAATCACAAATTCGGCTTCCCATTTATTGAGCAGGTGTTTGAGTAGAATCTGGTTGGCGAGAATGTCCTCCGCGGCCAAAATGCGGTAACCTTTCAGCGATGAGGTCGAAGGTGCATCCGTTTTTTCTTCCTCATAAGATGTGCTTCCCTTGCCAAAATTGAGTACCACGGTAAATGTGCTTCCCTGGCCGAGTGTGCTCTGTGCGGAAATGGTACCGTTCATAAGCTCGGTAATTTTGCGGGTAATGCTTAGTCCAAGCCCCGTCCCGCCGAAATTGCGGGCAGCATTGTTATTGTGTGCTTGTGAAAAACTGTCGAAAATCACGCTCAGCTTGTCTTCCGAAATGCCTATTCCCGAATCGGATACGGCTATTTTGAGGTCGATATGGTCGCCGTGATCGTGGGCGAGGTGTACGCTGACTTTCACAAAACCGCCCTCCTCCGTGAATTTGATCGCATTGCCGATCAGGTTGACCATGATCTGATTGAGCCGGTATGGGTCGCCCATCACAATTTGCGGCACTTCGCTGCTGCAATCGAATGTAAAATCGATCGATTTCTCTTTGGCCCGGATTTCAAAAGTTTTCATGAGGTAGCCCAGCTTCTCACGCAGGTCGAACTCGAAGCTTTCCAGACCAAACTTACCCGCCTCGATTTTAGAGAAATCGAGGATGTCGTTTAGTATAACCATCAGATTGTCAGCAGAATACTTGATGGTATTCAAATGCTGCCGTTCCTCGCCCGTAAAGCCGCCCGATAGCAGCAGGTCCGTAAACCCGATAATCGCATTCATCGGCGTGCGGATTTCGTGGCTCATGGTCGATAGGAAGTCGGATTTGATGCGCGTCGCTTCCTCAGCGTCTTTTTTGGCCTGAATCAGCTCCCGTTCGGCTATTTTGCGTGAAGTAATGTCGATCGCCGTGCCCAGTACTTCCTGCACGCGCCCGCGGGCATTCCGCTTGAACGGCACTTCACGTGTAATAATCCAGATCTCGGAGCCATCCTTGTGCCTCAGCCTGAACTCTTTTTCCACCACTTCCGCGTCTTTCACCCGGTAGCGCATGTGGTTGTAGTGCGCGCGGAAAGTGTGCAGGTCCTGCTCGTTGATAATCCGCGCGAGACCTTTCCGCGTGTCGGTTTCCACTTCGCATTCCGAGTAGCCCAATATCTTCCATATCTGTTTGTTATGAAAGATATTGGTCCACTTCTCGATGTCGATCACATAAATGATATTGGGCGAGAGGAGCGCTACTTTGTTTATAAACTCCTCTTTTTCAGCTAATTCATGCTCCGCCACTTCACGGCCCTTCTCCATTTCGAGCATTTGCCCCATGGTATGGAACACCTTCGTCAGTTTCTCCGAAGTAATCTCCGATTTGGGAAAATAGTCCAGCGCACCAGCCTTCATCATCTCCACAGCCAAGCGTTCGTCACCGTGCGATGTGAGCACGATCACGGGCAGGTGTTGCGCACGTTTTTTAACCGCTTTAAGCAGTTCCAGCCCATTGGTTCTGGGTAGCTGGTAATCGAGGAAAATGCAGCCCGGCGTCCAGATATCAAGCATTTGGAGCGCTTCTTCGGCATATTTGCATACTCGGATCTCCCCTATTTCCACCTGCGCCTTGCTGATCGCGCGGCTCAGTTTCATAGCGTCGATATCGTCGTCTTCAACAAGCAGGATGGATAGAGGGGGCATAAAAGGGGGCTGATATAGTGGTGAAATGAGCCTTACTGAGGATATTCACAAAGCGTCCAGTAGCTGTTTAATGTGGAAACTGCGGCAATAAATCGGTCCATCGACAACGGTTTGAGGATATACCCGGCTACGTTCAGGTTAAATGCTTCGATTTTGTCGCTGTCTTCGTTGGAAGTAGTCATCACAAAAACGGAAAGCGAACTGAGCGACGGGTCCTGCCGGATCTCTTTCAGGAACTCGATACCGCCCATTTTAGGCATATTCAGGTCGAGCAGCACGATTTTCGGCTTGGGATATTCCGAATTTTCGGAACGGAGCAAATTCAATGCCTCGATACCGTTGGATGCGACGACAAGCTGGTTGGAAATGTTGTTTTTCTTGAATGCCCGCTTGACATTCATTACATCAACTTCGTCATCTTCTACGAGGAGTATGGTCATCGGTACAGGGTTGGTAAAGGACATTTCTTTAAATTTTGAATAGTAGTTAAAATGGGTTATCAGACATGCTCGATGTCTTTTGCTTCGTTTTTTGGCCAGGTAAAAAGGAATGTCGTTCCTTCGCCCATGACCGTTTCAATGCGGATCTGGCTATGTTTTTCATCCAGGATTTTCTTCACAATGGCCAGGCCCACGCCGGTGCTTTCCACCTCGTCACGCGCTTGGAGCGTCTGGAAGATCACGAATATCCGCTCGTGGAACTCAGGACTGATGCCCGGGCCGTTATCGCCAACATAAAATTCAAATTGGTTGCCCAGGTCTTTCCAGCCGACGGTTATATTGATTTCGTCCTTGTCGTTATACTTGATACCATTTGAAATCAGGTTTTGCAGGATCTGGGTCAATGCGATCCTCTCAGCTTCTATCTCCGTAGTTGCCTCTCCCTCGATCCGGAATGAAAGCGGTTTTTTGGTACTGAACGACTCGCGGAGCTCGTCTACAAGGCTTTTGATCAGGAACTTCTCTTTCACGGTTTTCATCCGGCCGGCGCGCGAATAGGACAAAATGCCGTTGATCAGGTTTTCCATCCGGTGCACCCGCCCGCGCAGGAGCCGGAACTGGTCCTTGGTTTCGCCTTCGAGCATGTCGGCAATATCCTCCTCGATCCATTCCGAAAGGTTATTGATCGCCCGCAGCGGCGCCTTCAAATCGTGGCTTACGACGTAGGCAAACTGATCGAGCTCGGCGTTGATGCGTTCCAGGTCACGGGTGTACGATTTCAGCTTCGTTTCGGCCGTCACGCGTGCAGTCACGTCCGAAAGCGTACCGGTGAAGCCGATATGCTGGCCATTGGCATAATAGGGGCTCAGCGAAACGCCCAGCCATTTTTCCTGGCCGTCGACGGTGATAATCCGCAAGGTTTCTTCTTTGCCCTGGGTTTCATTATTCAGCAGTTCCGCCAGTTTTCCCCCGGATTCGGGCTGAGGCAGAAATCCCGCAAAACTTTGGCCGAGGCTCGATGCTACCGGATATCCCGTAATGCTTTCCCATGCCTGGTTAAGATAGGTAAGGTTGCCGTCGCGGTCCAGCTGCACCAGCACCTCCGAAATGCTGCCCACCACTTCTTCGAGCCTTTTGCTGGTAAGGGCTGCCTCTTCGGTTTTCTCCTGCGCAACGCGGCTCAGCTCGCGGTTCGCTTTGAAAAGCTCCCCGGAACTTTGTTCGAGTATGAGTTCCATCCGCGTCAGATCGTCCTGGTATTCGGTATATGCTTGATTTACAGCTAATAAAAAATCCTGCATATCGGGATGCTCGGCCAGTTCAGGCGGTAATGATTTCCTGATCTGCCGTTTTAAAAGCCGGTGGTAACTGGTTTCGGTTAATTCGAACGTCTGCATGGGTTATTCGCGGAATGTCGTAATGGTCATGGTTTGATTGTGCAGCTCGCACAACGAATCGCGGTTGAATGGCGCCAGTTCGCCGTAGGAATAGAAGCCCGTCATAATGGGCCCGTCCAGCACTTCCGAAACACATTCTACCTCTTCTTCCACCATTTGCTTCAACACCAGCTTGCGCCCGACGCAGCTTACCAGGATCGCAAACTCCGCATTATTGTCGAGACCGCGGGCAGCTTCATGCGCCGCTTCCTCGGCACCGTTGATCAGCCGGTCATTATTGGCTTTCATAAGTCTTACAAATGATCCCTCGGGAATATCGCCGGCGAATGTGAGGCTCTTTTCGTCCTCGTTAATGCCCAGGATCGTGCGTACCACCGGTGCGCGGTCCTCACTGTCGCGCATACTCAGCGGAAAGAGAAGGCCCGACGAAGGCAGATCTTTCGCTTTTTCGCCGAGGAACGATTTGTAGAGATCCAATGCCGGTTCGCCGTCGATTTCGTAAAGGATATTGTCCTGGGAACGGGTAACACGCCTGTCGAGCCCGAAACTGTCCCAGCCGCCACGCGAGCCGTAGCCGACGGAAAGTTTTTCGCCATAAAATCCGATTGCCGCGACACTCTCGCTCGCAACTTTTCCATCGGGCTCGATAATGATCGTACGGGCGAAATGCGCGCCGTCGCCCGCGAGGCCGCCGGTGATGGTAACGCCGTCCGTCAACCCCTCGGTCATACCTTTCACGAGGTCGGTACCATTGACTTTCAAGCCATCGGATACGACAAAAACGTGTTTCAGGCCTTGCGCCGGAAGTTGGGACACGAGCTGCTTGCCGGCTTCCGAGCTATCGAAAGCAATGTCTTCGAGGCTGATTTTAGAACTTTGTACCGAAACTTCATCGAAAGCAATGCCTGTAACGATGACGGTGTGTTCCTTCACCGACTCATTGGCAATCTCCCCGGCGGTGGAGCATCCGGAAAACACCGCGTCGGGATATTGCGCAGCCAGCTGGCGCGAAATGTCCGTTGTTTCAAGCAGTTCGCGGTCGCCGAAAATGAATAACAATTGCGGTGAAAACGA
The DNA here is from genome assembly GCF_900101885.1 of Dyadobacter soli. Taxonomy (GTDB): domain Bacteria; phylum Bacteroidota; class Bacteroidia; order Cytophagales; family Spirosomataceae; genus Dyadobacter; species Dyadobacter soli. The sequence continues at coordinate 41,510 of NZ_FNAN01000026.1, forward strand.
GAACGGGATTTTGGAAGCGCGATCCGAATAGACAAACTGTTCAATCTGCATAAATACAGGTGGTTGCGGCGGTTTAAATCGATCTACAATTTACATAAAACTTTTGAGAACGAATTATTTTTACGCTACACGCTGTATGACTGAGTTAAATTGATTTTGGCTACGAAATAGATGGAAATGAAATGCCCTTGATTTTACGGAATAGTTCTACGGCATAAAGGTCCGTCATGCCCGACACAAAGTCGAGAACGGTCTGAATCCTCGAATAAGGATCGGTTTTGGTGGTAATGAACTGCTTCGGGATCAGGTCGACGAGCTTGCGCGTGTAATGCGAGTTATTATTGAGATAAGCCGGTACAAACTCTTCCAGCAACCCGCCCATTACCTTATAACCCGCCACTTCGATCTGCACTACCGACGAGTAGTTGTAAATTTTCTGGATCGAAATCCGTTCGATCTCCTTCATCGCCGAACGGTGTGGCTCGGGAATGCGGTCGATAAGGCTCGCATTGAAATCGCCATTCAGGATCGTATGCTGTTCATTGATAAACAGTTCCGAGCAGGTGCCTATAAGCGTACTAATGGATTTGGCGCGGAGTAAGCCAATTTTTGCATCATCGTCATCGATGTCTGCCAGTCGGCCCGGCATGCGCGGGTCGTTGCACAATGCGAGCAGCAATGCTTCCACTTCCTGGTAGGAGAGGATTTTGAGCCGATGCGCGTCTTCGAGGTCGATGATGTTGTAGCAAATGTCGTCCGCTGCCTCCACCAGGTACACCAGTGGGTGCCGTTTGTAAACCACCGGCGTTCCCGAAACCTGCGACAAGCCGAGTTCGGTGGCTATCTTCTGAAATCCAGCTTGCTCCGACTGGAAGAAACCGTATTTTTTGGTATAAATATTCGCTTTCTGGTGCCCTGCAAGCGATTCGCAAGGGTATTTGGCAATAGCGGCGAGGGTAGAGTAGGTCAACGCGAAGCTGCCGTAACCCTTGCCCGCATACGGGTGCGTGAGAATGCGGATCGCATTGGCATTACCTTCGAAATGCGTCAGATCGGCCCATTGCGCGTCACTGACTTGGTTTTTGTATTTCAAACCATCGCCATCCGTAAAATAATGCGAAATGGCCGCTTCTCCTGAATGCCCGAACGCGGGATTGCCCAGGTCGTGCGCGAGGCAAGCCGCCGAAACAATGTTGCCGATCTCGCTGATTAGCGGCAGGTCGTCGTCGATCTGGTGGTTTTGGGTTCTTAAGTGATTGTAAAACATCCGCCCGAGCGACTTGCCTACACTCGCTACTTCCAGGCTGTGGGTAAGCCGGTTATGGACAAAAATGCTTCCGGGAAGGGGAAAAACCTGCGTTTTGTTCTGCAACCGGCGGAAAGGCGAGGAGAAGATCAGCCGGTCGTAATCGCGCTGGAACTCCGAGCGGGCCTCGGTCGGATCGGAATTGTACTTGTCTTCGCTGCCCCAGCGCTTCGCCGACAGCAATTGTTCCCACTTCATCATATTGATTTCAAAATAAACGGCAAAACTAATGGCTTTCGGTGAAAATATGCAGGGAAAGGCCAGCCATGCTGATTTCAGGTAGAAACCGAAACCCCGCGGACTTTTAACGGAGTAGTAAACAGGGATTTATTTCAAACCGGAACAATATGAAAAAGCTAGTAGGATGCTTGATTTTGGGTATCATTTCAATCGTATGGGCAGGCTCGCCGGCGTCGGCGCAAAAGAATGAAGCGCTCGCCGGGGAAATGCGCGAAGCCGTAACCACATTCTTGAAAGTCCTTACACCCCAGCAGCGCCAGGAAGCCGAACTTCCCTACGCCGACCTCGCCCGCTTCGACTGGAATTTCACGCCACGCGCCCGAAAAGGCATTACTTTCAAAACCATGACACCCGCCCAGCGCAAAGTCGCGATGGCGATGGTGCGCGTGGTGCTCAGCCAGGAAGGTTACAGCAAAGCCGAACAAATCATCGACCTCGAAAACGTACTCCGCGTAGTAGAAACCCGGCCAGCCAACGATACCTACCGCGACCCCGAAAATTACGCGTTCCTCGTGTTTGGCACGCCGGGTAATGATCCCTGGGGCTGGCGGATGGAGGGACATCATTTGTCGCTGCATTTCTCCTCGATCGACAACCAGGTAACCTTCACGCCCAGCTTTTTCGGCAGCAATCCGGGTCAGGTGATGGCCGATATGCCGCAAAAAGGCAAGCGTATCCTCAAAGCCGAGCAGGACCTGGCATTCGATCTCCTCCACACCCTCGACGCGTCCCAACTTGAAAAGGCCAATCTTGGAGCCAAAGCCCCCAACGAAATATTCACTTCCAACGCCCGAAAAGCCTCACTCGCCAAGATGGAAGGCATTGCCATGGGCGAGCTGAATGCAAACCAGAAAGCGGCATTCAAAAAACTCATTATGGCCTACCTGCAACGCTACCACGTAACGCTTAAAAACCAGCAATGGGCCGAACTTGAAAAGAACGGCCTCGACAAAATCCACTTCGCATGGCTAGGCGACCAGCAACCTGAAATCGGCACCGGCCACGGCCACTACTACCGCATTCACGGCCCGACGTTCCTCATCGAATTCGATAATACGCAGAATGGCGGGAACCATATCCACTCCGTCGTAAGGGATTTGATGAGTGATTTCGGGGAAGATTTGTTGCAGGCGCATTATGAAGCGGGGCATAAAGCCCCCTAATCCCCCTTTTTTAGGGGGACTCTGCTAACCGGACTGATTTTCCCAACGACACGTTCACCACCCTTTAGGGCCGGGGCTGAAAGACTAACGATCAAAACCACACTATTACCATGATGCACGAAGGCGCAAAGCCAATCCTCTTCCAAAGAGCACAAGATCTTAGAAAACGCGAGACAGAGGCCGAGAAGGTACTTTGGGAAAAACTATCGAACAAGCAACTTGGAGTCAAGTTCAGGAGACAACACCCGTTGTACCGTTTCGTCGTTGACTTCTATTGTCATGAATTACGACTCGTTGTCGAAGTTGACGGTTCTGTTCATGACTCGTCAGAGCAAACGGAATACGATGAATTTCGGACAATGCTAATCAATCAGCTGGATATCAAAGTAATCCGGTTCCGAAACGACGAGGTTTTTAACGAACTGGACAAAGTTCTTGAAATCATCAGGCAACATATTCTTCCGCGCTCGTAAATTTGGGTATGACACCACACCGCTACTTCATTATCAACAAGCCGCAAAACATGGTTTCCCAGTTCGTCAGCTCGGATGAGGTGCGGTTGCTGGGGGCGCTGGATTTTGAGTTTCCGGAGGGGACGCATGCCATTGGGCGGCTGGATAGCCTTTCCGAGGGGTTGCTGATCCTTACTACCAATAAGAAGGTTACTAATCTGCTTTTTCAGGGCGAGGTGCCGCACAAGCGTACCTACTGGGTGAATGTGAGCCACGTGGTACTCCCCGAAACGGTGGAGCTGCTGCGCACGGGCATTCCTATACGAGTGAAAGGGGGCGGTTATTACACAACGACACCTTGCGAGGTCGGGATCATAGACCGCCCTGCGATTTTAGATAAACATCAAAACGAAACCCAGCCCGATGTGCCCAATACCTGGCTCAGCATTACGCTCACGGAGGGCAAATATCACCAGGTGCGGAAGATGGTCCGTGAGGCTAGCCACCGTTGCCGACGACTCATCCGCGCCAGTATCGAAGATTTGGAGCTCGGCGATCTGCCGCCCGGCGGTGTGAGGGAGATTGAAGAAGAGGCGTTTTTCAGGTTATTGAAAATAGCAAACTGGAAGTCAGCGATTCCGTCCGGCGATTACCTGTAAGAGCCGTCCATCGAAAATTCGGCATTCTAGTTGTCGGCCGGATTAGTTTTAAGCCATTCTTTCACCAAACTGATCGCGTTATGAACCTCATTGGAAACATTATCTGGCTTATTTTCGGCGGATTTGTCGTTTTTATCGAATATATGGCTGCCGGGCTCGCGCTCTGCCTCACGATCGTCGGCATTCCGTTCGGGATTCAATGTTTCAAAATCGGTATCATGACGCTCTTCCCGTTTGGCCAGCATGTGCGGGAGGTGCCGGGAGATTCAGGTTGTTTATCGACGGTCTTCAACATCATCTGGATTTTTCTTGGTGGTATCTGGATTGCATTGACGCATTTGGTTTTCGGTATTTTGCTGGCGATCACCATTATCGGTCTGCCGTTTGCGAAGCAGCATTTCAAGCTCATGAGCCTCTCTTTCGCACCGTTTGGAAAAGAAATTTATTCATGAAAGCGATCGTCATCACTCAACCCGGCGGGCCTGAAGTATTGCAAATGCAGGAGGTAGCCACGCCGCATCCGACCGGCTCGCAAGTACGCATCAAGGTATTCGCGGCAGGTGTAAATCGCCCCGATGTTTTCCAGCGGAAAGGCAACTATCCCCCGCCGCCGGATGCGCCGCAGGACATTCCTGGCCTGGAAGTGGCTGGTATCATCGAACAAACAGGCCCGGAGGTTACCATCTGGAAACCCGGCGATTCCGTTTGCGCATTGCTGGCGGGCGGCGGTTACGCGGAATATGCCCTCGCGGAAGCCAGCCATTGCCTGCCCATACCCGTTGCTTTCAACCATTATAGCGATGCTTTTGCCCGGGCGGCCTCGTTGCCGGAAACGGTGTTTACCGTCTGGCATAATGTCTTTCAGCGGGGGCAGCTGCGGAAGGGTGAGCGCTTCCTCGTACACGGGGGCACGAGCGGAATCGGTATTACGGCTATCCAGCTGGCCAGGGCATTCGGTGCCAGCGTGTTTACCACCGCAGGGTCGGAAGAAAAGTGTGCTGCGTGCGATGCATTAGGGGCCGATATCAGCATTAATTACCGGGAAGCAGATTTCGAAGAACAGCTGCGCGAGCTCGGTACAGACGTCATCCTGGATATGGTCGGCGGTAATTATATCCCCAAAAACCTGCGTTTGCTGCGCGAGGAAGGCCGGCTTGTTTTTATCAATACTATGAAAGGCGGAAAGGTCACCGGCGAAGATGTGGTAGATTTTAGCCTGATCATGCGGAAGCGGCTAACCGTCACCGGCAGCACGCTGCGAAACCGCGGCCATGCTTTCAAAGCAGCATTAGCACATGAGATACGGGAAAACGTGTGGCCGGTTATGGAACGCGGTGCATTTCAAACCGTAATTGCGGAGACATTCCCGCTGGCGGAAGCTGCCAGAGCCCATGCATTAATGGAAACCAGCGACCATATCGGCAAGATTATTCTGCTGAATCAATGGCCGTAAGCCGGTGGTTAAGGATTTTTGAAATCTGATCGGCCTGGGCGTAAACCATTAAATGCCCGCCGCCTTCGATGATAATGTCGGGTTTCACAATGACGATCGGGATGAGCTTGTCGGCCGTTCCATGAATGTGGAAAAGATTATCGATGCGCTCTTTCCGGTTCCAGCCGCTCATCCGTACGAGCGCCCATTTCAGGAACTTACTATCGGTATCGTGCAGGATCATTTTGAGCAGTTTCTTCAATTCCGGCGTGTCCGCGCCGAAATAGCGGTAAGTAATCCGGTTTGCAGACTTTAATAAGGGCGCTGACAGCGGCGACATGAGCAGAAATTTGATCATTAACTGGTAAAACTTCGAAAGCGGAACGCCGGTTGACATACTCGAAATGAGTGTAACCTGCTGCGGACAGGCGATATCTGCAATTTCCGAAGCAATCACCCCGCCGAAGGACAGCCCAACCAACTGAAAAGGCTGCGAAGTATCGATCTGCTTGCTCAGCCGGGCCGCATAATGCTGCAATGTCTCTTTCTTCTGAGGTCTGACCCATTTGATATATTGCACATTAAGCCTCGGATCGAGTTTCAGCTTGGTAAACACGCGCTCGTCGGCACCGAGGCCGCTGATGAAGTATACATTCATTTTCCTCGCGGCGGGCATGTCAACTGCGGCACTGTCGGGCGCGGCAGCGGCTTGTGATGCGGAAAATGAAAGAAATGCCAATAGAAAACAGGAGTTACGGATATTCGAAAACATGATGGAGTGCTTTCTTTATGAATATACGAACTCCTGCAAAAATGATGCCGCTATTTCGAAAAATTAAAGCGAATGCCGCCCATCAGCCACCGGCCGGGCATTACGGAGCCTAGAATGTCGCTGTATTGCTTGTCGAATGCATTGTCGGCCTGGACAAACACACCTAGCTGGCGTTTCAGGAAAGCATACTCGGCCCTCGCGTTGAGGATAAAGTAATTTTTTGAAACAGTGGCTTCGATAGCCGATGCTTCTCGCTCTGCCCGTTTTTTGTACAAACCATTCAAACTCACCGAAAAATTGCCCACTTGGTAAATGGCTGAGAAATTGGCGAGGAATTTGGCGTGCGACGAGAGGTAGAATGACTGGATCTGGCTTTTGTTATCGCTGTCAAGCCAGGTAAGGCCTGCATTCACGAACAATTTCTGGTTATCGGAAATGGTGTTCGACGACTGGATATCGAGTTCAAAACCTGTGGTATTCACCTCCGCGATGTTCAATGCGAGGCCGAAGCTGCCGGTCGGCGAGAGGTTATCCTTGCGGGGCATTTGTGCGTAGGGTGTGGTCACATAGTCGATCAGGTCCTTCTGGCGGCGCTGGAAAAACGTGCCCGAAACTTTGAGCTGCGCGGCCGAACTGCTGGTAAGGAACCAGTCGGCGCCGGCTTCGTAGCTGAATGAGCGTTCGGCTTTCAGATCGGGGTTGCCGACGCTGCCGCCTGTAACGAGCGTTTTGGCGTAGTTATTGAAACGTTCCGTGAAATCGGCGTCGCGGATGGTTTTGCCGGCGCTTGCGCGTAGCTGCCAGTTTGCTTTTTTGTAGGACAAATTGATCTGGGGCGAAACTTCGGTACCAATGCTTTCACGCCAGTCCATGCGGACGGAAGGTGTGACTGTAAAATCCTCACCGATTGTCTGTACCACTGAAACAAATGGGGCCAGCTGATTCAGCGTATGGTTTCCGCGGTCGTTGGATTTGATGTTCCGCTGCTGAAAATTGACGCCCGCGATCAGGTTTGTACTTGAAGTGAGGCCCTGCTGCAAGGTAGCGAGCCCTTGCCAGAGCCTGGATTTACTGCTGTTTGCAATGGAATGTGGGTTGAAAAGATAGGTATCCTGCACCGATTTAAATCCGCCATCGATCGAAAACGCTGTTTTGTTCTTTTGATAACCTAATCTTACCTGGTTCCACGACATTTTAACCTTTTCGCTGGCCGTGTCGGATTTCAGCACTGTGTAAAAGTTTTGAGCCGCGAAATCACGGTGGTCGAAAGAGCTGCGCACGGCCAGGTTCCAGTGTTGGGAAATGGCGTAATTGAGGGAGAGTGAGGCTGTATTATTATGAAAATAGCCCTTAATGCCCCTCTGCTGCACGCCTGAGGAATTATTTGAAAGAAAACCTCCTGAAATGGCCAGCCTGTTGCGCTGTACAAACGCGCCGACATTGGCATTAAACAATCCATATTCTCCGGCGCTGACGCCGCCGTTCACCTGCGTTTTTTGTACCGCATTATCATCACCCGAATTAGCCAATCGCGCAGCAAATGTTTTGGAAATCACATGGATAACCCCGCCAACGGCATCCGAACCGTACAATGCGGACGAGGCACCTTTCAAAACCTCGATCCGCTCGATTTCGGCGGGAGAAATAGGAATATAGCTGTTAAAATGGCCCGTGTTGGGATCATTCAAACGAATACCGTCGAGGATCACGAGCACCTGCTGAAACGTACCGCCCCGCAAAACGATGTCGCTTTGTGAACCTTGCGGCCCGCGCGCCTGGATTTCAACACCCGGAACGTAGCGGAGCAGGTCGTCGATGCTGTGCACCGGCAGTTGCTGGAAGTATTCGCCTTTGATGACTGCAATGTTGCGCCCCGTTTGCGACGCACGCTTTTCAACGAGCGAGGAAGTGACCGTCACCGGGTCGAGTGATATTTCCTGGGCAAATGTGAGGTTTGCGATGAATGACAGTAAGAGGGTGGTGCCTAAGTAATGTAGTTTCATAAAGAGGTGTTTTTTTGACCGCCGACGGCCGACCGCTGACCGCCGATTGCAAGGAAACGGCGGTCATTTCTAAAACAAATCTACTATCTTGCCGGCCCGTTTATATGCTCCGGTTTGAATCTTATGAGTAGTCCGGTTGAAATACCTTTCAAGAATGTGATCCTGCTGGACCGTGCGTCCGGGACACCTGTTTATTTACAAATCGCGCACCAGATGATCAATGCCATTCAACGTGGCGTGCTCGTAACGGGTGTGCAATTGCCTGGTACTCGGGCGCTTGCGGAAATGCTCAATGTGCACCGCAAGACAGTCGTGGCGGCTTATAACGAACTCGACGCGCAAGGCTGGATCGAGATGTTGCCAAACCGCGGGACGTTCGTGACCCGGAAGAGTCCGGTGGTAACGGGTAGCGCTTTGCCGGCCAATGTGAGCGATTTGAAGCAATACCCGCAGCAAACCGGCTTTGCATTCGAGGAAAGCATGCTGCTCGACCGCCCGCTGTCGCTCTCGCGCGTGGACCTGGAATTTACCGATGGCCTTCCGGACGTGCGCCTCGCGCCGATGGACAAGCTTGCAAAGGCCTATTCGAGCGTTTTGAGAAGAAATAACAACCGGAAATACCTTACGTATTCGCATGTGGAGGGCAATATCTGGTTTCGCGAGCGGCTGGCGACCTATTTGAACAACACCCGGGGCCTGCACATCGGCGCGGAAAATATTATCACCACGCGCGGCATTCAAATGGGCATTTACCTCGCCTCGACGCTGCTGCTGAAAAAGGGTGATAATGTGGTGGTGGGCGATTTGAGCTACTATGTCGCCAACATGATTTTTCAACAGGCTGGCGCGAATATCCTGTCGGTACCTGTGGATGATCAGGGTATTTCGGTGGAGGCCGTGCGGCAACTTTGCGGGCACACGCCCATTCGAATGCTGTACATCACGCCGCACCATCACTACCCGACGACCGTCACGCTGAGTGCCGAGCGGCGGGTGGAATTGCTGAATTTGTCGGTGAAATACGGCTTTATCATCCTGGAAGACGACCACGACTACGATTTTCACTATAACAGCAGCCCGGTACTGCCGCTGGCGAGTGCCGACGGGGCGGGGATGGTCGTATACGTGGGTTCGTTTTGCAAAGCGTTGGCGCCGGGATTGCGCTCGGGTTACGTGGTGGCGCCGCAGAATCTGATCCGCGAATTGGGTAAAATGCGGCGCATTATCGACCGGCAGGGTGATCTGATGATGGAACAAGCCCTGGCCGAACTGCTCGACGAAGGCGAAATTCAGCGGCATATCAAGAAGGCGCAAAAGGTTTATCACCAGCGCCGGGATTTGTTTACCGGGCTTTTGGAAAATGATTTCGGCCCTTACCTGACATTCAAAGCCCCACCGGGCGGCCTGGCGATCTGGACCGAATGGCGGCGGGATATCAACCTCATGCGCGTGAGCAAGGAGTGCCTGCGCGAGAACCTGCATTTACCCCAGACTTTGCTTTTCCAGACCGGACGGCTCAGCGCCATGCGGCTCGGGTTCGGTAGCCTGGACGAAAAGGAGCTGCGGGAGGCTACGTCCATTTTAAAGTCGGCGCTGGAAAAGACCGGGTAATGCAGTGGTGCGGTTGGAATGCTGATTTATTCAATTAATTTGGGATAAATTCCTATTCGTGCATTTCAACCTGGCTACCGCATGAACAAACGTACTTTCATTAAACTTTCATCCGCATTAATGACGGCTCCATTACTTTCCCCGCTGAGCGGCTGGGCCAATGCCGACAAGCTCCGCAACTGGGCAGGCAACCTCGAATACAGTACCGACAAGCTCGATTTGGGCAAGAATTTGCAGCAGGTGCAAACGATCGTCAAGAAATATCCCCAGCTGAAAGTGCTCGGTACGAAGCATTGTTTCAACGACATTGCCGATACGAAAGACCAGTTTATTACCGTCGTCGGTGCGGAAGAGGTGATGGATTTAGATACCAAAAATAAAACCGTGACCGTAAATGGCGGGCTGAAATACGGCCAGCTGGCTCCCTACCTGCATGAAAAAGGTTTTGCATTGCACAACCTGGCCTCGCTGCCGCATATTTCCGTCGCGGGGGCGTGCGCTACGGCTACGCACGGGTCGGGCGAGAAGAACGGTAACCTGGCGACGGCGGTATCGGCTATGGAAATCGTGACGGCGGACGGGGAGGTCGTAAAGTTGAGCAGGGATAAGGACGGCGAAAAATTCAATGCGTCGGTGGTGCATTTGGGTGCATTGGGTGTGGTGACGAAGGTGACGCTGGATGTGCAGCCGACGTTTTTTATGGCTCAGGTTGTGTACGAAAATTTGCCTTTGAACCAACTCAAATCGCATTTTGATGAAATAGAGTCGAGAGGTGATAGTGTAAGCCTTTTTACAAACTGGTCTACCGAGGACATTACGGAGGTTTGGATAAAGTATAAAACGAATAGTGAAAAGCCTTTGAAAGCACACCCGGATAACGAGCTTTTCGGTGGAAAACTGGCAACGAAAAACCTCCATCCGATCCCGGAACTCTCGGCCGAAAACTGTACCGAACAAATGGGCGTGCCGGGGCCGTGGTACGAGCGGATGCCACATTTCAAAATGGGTTTTACGCCAAGTAGCGGCAAGGAATTGCAAACAGAATACTTCGTGCCACGAAAGAATGCAGTGGATGCGATCCTCGCTGTTTCGAAAATGGGCAACCAGATCAGCCCGCATTTGTTTACGTCCGAAGTACGGACCATTGCTGCGGATAACCTGTGGCTGAGCCCTTGTTACAAGCAGGATTCGGTGGCGATCCATTTTACGTGGAAGCAGGACTGGCCGGCAGTGAGCAAGCTGTTGCCGGTAATCGAGAAGGAACTGGCACCGTTCAACCCGAGGCCGCATTGGGGGAAATTGTTTACCGTTTCGCCGGGGTTATTGGAAAAAAGGTATGAAAAGCTGCCGGAGTTCAGGGAGCTGGCTGCGCAGATGGACCCGAAAGGGAAGTTTCGCAATGCGTTTTTGAATTTGAATGTTTTTAAAAAATAGATGGCGCGAAGCCGGAGCTTCGCACCATCCTGACGGAATTAAATAGCCACTCCGAGCGTTTACTTTAACGTGACTCATCTTCCATAAGTAAACAAATACTTCTGATGGCTACCAAACAAAAGGCACTTCCACCCGCGAGCGTGGAGCTTACCGCCGACAAGATTACCGAGTTATACATGCATTACTGTCTGGAAAACCACAAAAAGCCGGAATCGGTTTATTTGTTTTCCAAAGAACACGGCTTTACGGAAAGGGAATTTTACAAGTTTTACACATCGATCGATTCACTGGAAAGGCGGGTTTTCGTGAGCTTTCACAACATGGCCGTGAATCTGATCAACCAGAGCGGGGAGATCGACGGCGTCGGTTTCCGGGATAAGTTGCTGGCTTACTATTTTACATTGGTTGAGATACTGACGGCCAACCGCAGCTATGTGGTTTTTGCATTGAAAGAGGAAAAGAACCGGCTCAACGGCATTTTGAAGCTGAAAGAGTTCCGCAACAGTTTCAAGGAGTACATCCACGAAATCAGCAACGGTTACCTGAAAGCCAAAAGCGAACGCATTCGTAAAGCGCAGCAGGACGCATTGGAAGAAGGTGCGTGGATTCAGCTGCTGCTGACATTGAAATTCTGGATCGACGATGAATCCGTAGGTTTTGAAAAAACAGACCTCTTCATCGAAAAATCGATCCGCGCTACATTCGACCTGATCGATACCACGCCGTTGGAGAGCGTGATCGACTTCGGGAAGTTTCTCATTAAAGAAAAATTGAAGTAGGAATGGAAACAATTGACAGTATCCCTACTTCCAAAATACGGCGTGCCACCCGGCTTATTTCGACAGGGGTTAAGATTGGGGGAAATTACCTGAAATATTACGGCGAGAAGATCACAAGCCCGGAAACGGCGCGCGATAACCTCAACAATAACAATGCGGAGGATATTTATGATAGTCTCAAAAGCCTGAAAGGCAGTGCGTTGAAGCTTGCCCAGATGCTGAGTATGGAGAAGAACTTCCTTCCGCAGGCTTATGTGGAGAAGTTTTCGCTGTCGCAGTTCTCGGTACCGCCGCTTTCGGCACCGCTGGTGGTGAAAACATTCCGGAAATATTTCGGCAAATCACCGCTCGAACTGTTCGATACATTCAATCCGAATGCGATCAATGCGGCAAGCATTGGTCAGGTGCATAAGGCGACGCACGAGGGCAAAGAGCTGGCGGTGAAAATCCAGTATCCGGGCGTAGCAGAAAGCATTTCGTCGGATCTGGCGTTGGTGAAGCCTATCGCGATGAAGATGTTTAACATCCAGGCCAAGGATTCGGACAAGTATTTCAAGGAAGTTGAAACGAAGCTGACGGAGGAAACGAATTACATTCTTGAAATAGCCCAGAGCAGCGAAATCGCCGAGGCTTGCGAGCATATCCCGAATCTGCGTTTTCCCAAATATTATCCTGAGTTTTCCAGCGAGCGTGTGATCACAATGGACTGGATGAATGGTGTGCATTGGTCGGAGTTTTGCAAAACGAATCCCGACCAGGAGACGGCCAACAAAATCGGGCAGGCATTGTGGGATTTCTATATGTTCCAGGTGCATCAGCTACGCAAAGTCCACGCCGATCCGCATCCGGGCAACTTCCTGATCGACGAAAACGACAATCTCATCGCTATCGATTTCGGTTGTATCAAGGAAATACCGGAGGAATTCTATATCCCGTATTTCGAGCTTGCCGAGCCTGAGAATCTGAACAATCCCGCGATTTTTCACGCCAAGTTAGCTGAATTGGAAATCCTTACCGACAAGGATACCAAAGCAGAAACCGTCTACTTCTCGAATCTTTTCAGGGAAATACTCGCATTGCTTACGCAGCCATTTCATTCAGAAACTTTCGACTTTTCTGACGAAGAATTTTTCCTGAAACTGGCCGCATTAGGTGAGAAATATGCCAACGACAAAGAGCTGCGCAAAATGAATATGAACCGCGGCTCGAAGCATTTTATTTATATCAACCGCACATTCTTCGGGTTGTTCAGCCTGCTGCACGACCTCAAAGCGGTGGTGGATACCAAGCAATTTGTAAGCTGACACCAATAATCAATAACCGGTCGTGAGCAATCACGACTGGTTTTCTTCTCCTGCATTTTCCCCACCTGGCTTTTTCAGGTTTACAAAACGGAACAGATTATTGTTCGCCTGCTCGGGCGTCTGGTCGCCAAGCAGAATCCCCCAGGGTTCCAGTCCGGGTACCCGGTCGAAAATCACTTTCATCATCGCAATCGCCGGAATCGAAAGGAACATTCCGGACAATCCCGCGAGCGCGCCTCCTACGAGCACGCCTACGATCGATACCAATGCGTTGATCCGCACTTTCGAGCCGACGATAAATGGTACCAGGAAGTTGTTATCAATGATTTGAACCACAATAAAAATCCCAACGACACCCAGCAACACATCTATTTCCGGATGGCTGATAAACGTTACCATTACCGCCAATGCAGTCGCCACAAGACCGCCAATGTAAGGAACGAGGTTCAGGATGGCCGCCATTACGCCCAGCAGAATGGCATATTGCACATTCAGCACCAGCAAGCCGGCGGAATTCAATACGGCTACGGCGGTTGTTTCGAGCAATAACCCTACCATATAACTCTGAATGATCGATTTGATCTCTCCCAAAACTTCCAGCACGCGGTGTTTTTGCTCTTCGGCGAATAGTACCACCGAGAAATGGATCAGCATGGCCCGGTAGTAAAGCAAGAGGAAAGTGTAGATGGGAATGAGGATCAAAGTCCCGAGCGGACCGGTTACCGCGCCGAGCGTTTCCGGACCCTGGAAGGTTTCCAGCGTTTTGCTTTGCGCATTTTTGAGGTATTCCGCCTGCTGGCGGTAGCTCACGCTATATTCCCGCCGAATCCACCGGCGCGCATCGCGGTATACGTGATCGATGTTCTTTTTCAACTTCGGCCATTCGTCGGAGAAATCAGCGAGTTGCATGGAAATCAGCACCGTTACCGCCGAAACGATCAGTATCGCAATCGTCAATGCGATTGTAATAGCCATCAATTTCGGAATGCCTATCCGCATGAGCCGTTGTTCCAGCGGGCGCAGCAAAACCGCAAGCAGCCCGGCCAATGCGAGGGGTACGATGATGTCCTGGCCCAAATAAATGGCAACCATGATAATGCCGATCGCCAGGAGGGTTAGGGAGAGTTTTTGGTAGAAGGGTTGGGGTGCAGAAGTTTCCACTGGGTAATTAGTTTAACCGGCTGGTAAAGGGATTTGGAGAACTATAAACTCTTCTTGAAATTTTCAAAAATTAATTGAAAACCACACACTTTCAAATGCAATGGTTGTAATTCGGCGGACGCTGTCGGCGGATACTTGTACGTCTTCAATGTGCGCGGAAATCAGCTCAGGATCGTCGCCAAAATTGTGTTTAGGGTTCGAACTGTTTTTATTAAATTTATTGGTACGCATGCCGAATATGATAAGCTTAACCTGAAAAGTTTATGAAAAAGCAACTGAAATACGAAACCGAAGAAGAATGTGATGCCGCGGTGGCGGAAGTAGAACGGCTCATGGATAAGGGTGAGGAAAATTTGACGGAAGAAGAGCTCGAATTACTTGAAGCGATGGCTTTGGCTATTCAGGAGTACGAAATGGAGCATTACTACGAAGAGCCACCTCAAACGCTGGAAGGCATGATCGAACTTCGTATGTATGAGATGAGACAGGAGGGCGGGAATCTGGCGGAAACGCTGGGCGTCAGTGAGGAAGAGCTGCTGGGGATCATTAGTGGAGAACAAGCTCCCAGTGTAGCGTTTCTCAAAGCGGTTCATACTAAACTCGATATACCAGCTGATTTTATCTTACAGCACGTCTGATTCAATTAAAGTCTTCCCCAAACAAATACCCGGCGTTTTGCTTTGCGCATTTTTGAGGTATTCCGCTTGCTGGCGGTAGCTCACACTACATTCCCGGCGAATCCACCGGCGCGCATCGCGGTGTAGGTGATCGATGTTGCTTTTCAACTTCGACCAAGATTTTACACACACTTGCCAATATGGTCATTCTCAGTTTCAGTACTATACGAGAATTTGGAATGCAATATCCAGATGCAGAAAACGCAATGTTGTCCTGGTTCGACATGGCTAGCGATGCAGATTGGTCAAATTTCCATGATGTCAGGAAAACATTCAATTCTGTTGACGCAGTTGGGAATGACCGATACGTTTTTAACGTTAAAGGAAACAAATATAGAATTGTAGCGCTTATTATATTCTCTACAAGAACAATGTACATTCTGTTCATCGGTACGCATAGTGCTTACAACAAAATTGATGCATCGAAAATCAAATATCAAAAATGATGAAAGAGGTAGTTGAAAAAGTTATCACAAAGGAGGAGTACGACCGGTTGATGGTTGAAATTTTGAATCTCATGAACAAGGGCGAAGCGAATCTTTCAGTTTCTGAATTAAACGAGATCAAAGAAATGGCTTTGCTTGCACAGGCATATGAGCGTGAGCATTATTACCCGTCACATCTGCGCTAAGTTGGCCTGCATTCGGTAACTCGTCAGATTTTCTTCCCCAAACAAACACTCCGCGATTCCTCGGGAAATTCTCCGAAATGCGGGATGTCGTTATACCCCAGCTTCCGGTACAATGCAATAGCTTCCGGCTGGCCGATGCCGGTTTCGAGAATTGCAGTGCCGTAGCCGAGTTGTTTCGCCCAGTTTTCCAGTTCCGCTACCATCACCGAGGCAATGCCCTTGCCGCGGAATTCGGGTTTTACGTACATCCTTTTTAGTTCAATGCGCCCGGCGTCGAATTGCTTGAAGCAGCCGCACGCGATAGCGACGCCATTTTCATAAGCGACTACCACCGTCGGCAGGCCGGTGATGCGGTTGTATTCTTCGTAATCTTCCTTTTTGGTGTTGTAAATGCGGCAGAGTTCGTCGTCGAGTTCGCTGGTGAGATGCTGGAAATCGGGATTGTCGCTGGTGGTGCGGATGTATTCGGGCATTGGCTTGGTATTTAACTGTCGAGTTTGCGAAGATAGGCATTTGCGGTGTCGATGTGCATTTGCTTTTTCTCGTCGGGCATCTGGTCGAAGGTTTTGATCAGCATTCCCAGGCGCGGATTTCTGAGGAAAAATTTTCGGTATTTATCCATAAACCGCCAGAACAATCCGTCCCATGTTTCCTGCCAATCCCCTTTTGGGAAGTCGCTCATTTTCAGGAGATAATTGCTGGCGCTGATGTAGGGTTTGGTGGCCATTAGCCCGCCATCGGAAAACTGGCTCATACCGTATACATTCGGCACCATGACCCAGTCGTAGGCATCGATGAACAGCTCCATGAACCAGTGGTACACATCGTCCGGGTCGATTTCGCAGAGCATCATAAAGTTACCAAGTACCATCAGCCGCTCGATGTGGTGGCAATATCCGGTGTCGAGCACTTTGCGGATGACAATGTCGATAGGCGCGATGCCGGTTGTTGCATTCCAGAAATTGTCGGGAAGCTTTCGTTTGAAATGCCAGTAGTTGCGTGTCCGCTGTTTGCCGCCCTTCACTTCATAAACACCTCTCACAAACTCCCGCCAGCCGATAATTTGCCGCACGAACCCTTCCAGCGAATTGAACGGAATGCGGTGCTCGCGTGCATATGCGATGGCTTTGTCGACCACATGCCGGGGCGTGAGCAAGCCTGCATTGAGTAGCGGCGAAAGGAGGCTATGATGGAGAAAATGCTCATTCGAGACGATAGCGTCCTCATAATGCCCGAAATGCGAAAACCGGTTTTCGAGGAATTGATCAAACCATGATTCTGCCTGACTGAATGTTGCCGGGAAGCGGATATCGGGGGAAATCTGTCCGTAATTTTTTGAAAAATGCATTTCAACATAATCCCTGGCTTCTTCCCAGGCATCGGAATTTCGCGGGAAGCGGATTGTCGGCGGTTTTTGTTTTTTAGGGTATTTCAAACGGTTTTCGTCGTCAAAGCTCCATTTCCCACCGGCTGGTTCGCTGTTCCGGACGATCAGTATGTCGCGGTCCTGGCGTTGGTTCATGTAAAAATCGGCCATGAAATACCGCTTCCGGTTCATGAAATAGCCGTTAAGCTCTTCCCTGGTGTTCAGGAACATTGGCGTAGGATGTTCCACAAGCTCGATTTCAGATCGTGCGGCGGCTTTTCGTAAGCGGGAGGAGAGCCAGTCGTCGGTCAAGTCGGCAAAATGTATTGCTGAAATCCCCTTTTTCGCGAGGAATGCAGGCAACTTTCGTACATCCGAATACGCCTCATTGGCTTCCACATATTCGACATTTACCTTTCGATCTTCGAGAAACGCCTTGTAGTTTTGCATCGTCGCTCGGTGAAAGAGCAGTTTTTGTTTGTGAAAACGGAATTGTGTGAAAAACAACGGCTCTTCCACCATCACCACCGGACGATCAGCGGTAACCGCCGGATGTTTTTCAAAAAGCTGGTGTGGAAAAACAAGCGTGACTGCTTTCATGGCTGATTTTAATTCGAAATTGAATATGAGAAATATTGTTGCTGCCCTTCTCCTCCTGTCGACGATATGCCCGGTGCTTGGGCAGAATGGCTTTAAAGTCGTGCCATTGGGTGTGAAGGGAGGAACTACGGACGGAAACCTTTCCGCGTACATGCTCGCGCCCGCGGGGTCGGACGCATACGTGTGCGTGGACGCGGGCACGGTGAGTAATGGCATCGAAAGAGCCCTCAATAAGAATGCGTTTAATGCAAATGCCGAAACGGTCCTTAAAAATTACATCAAAGGCTACCTCATTTCACACCCGCATCTCGACCATATTTCCGGGATGATTATCAATTCCGTGGATGATACGGTGAAACAGGTGTACGCAATGGAGCATTGCATTGATGTGATGAAAGCGCATTATTTCAACTGGCAGAGCTGGCCCAACCTCGCCAGCGACGGCAATGCGCCCGCATTGAACAAATACCGCTACCAGCAGCTGCCCGAAGGCGTTGAAATGCCGCTTGCGGAAACCGGAATGTCGGTACAGGCATTCCCGCTAAGCCATTCGAAACCTTACACGAGTACCGCGTTCCTGGTGAAACATCAGGATGAATATGTGCTCTACTTCGGTGATACCGGGCCGGATGAGGTCGAACAGGCCGATTACATGAAGCGGGTATGGGCAGCGGTGGCGCCGCTTGTGAAGGCTGGGAAATTAAAAGGTGTGTTTTTGGAAGTATCTTATCCCAATGCGCAGCCGGATCGCCATTTGTACGGGCACCTCACGCCGAATTGGTTCATGAAAGAATTTGAAGTACTGGCCGCGCTAGTTGGGAAGGAGCATTTGCGGAATCTGAATGTAATCGTAACGCACATTAAACCAACGGGAAATAGTGAAGCAACGATCAAAAAGGAGCTTGATGCAGCCAATAGCCTCGGTTTGCGCTTGACCTTTCCCGAGCAGGGCGTCAAATTTGAATTGAAATAATATAGCAAAGGCGGGAACCGGTCCCGCCTTTGGCTACTTGAATAAACTCACTTGCCCACTCGCGACCCTCGGATCGTAAGGGACTTGCAGTTCCATTCCCAGTTCTTTATTGAGTTTTTGGATCAGATAAGACGATAGCAGCGGCGACGCCTCCTCGTGGTTCTGGTGTACAAAGAAATAGACATTCTGAATGCCTTCTTCTACCCATAGTTTCAGCCTTTCAAACCAATCGTCCAGGCGTGTGTAATCCGAATCGACGTTTGCGCCGTTGTAGCGGATAAATGCCGTGGGCGTCGTGAGCCGCATATGCAGCAGGTCGCGACGGCCGGCCGAGTCGGTGACGATATGCGTGATGTTTTTCTTTTCGAGCAGGCTGTACAGGTCTTCGCTGTTGAAAGAACCGTCGTACCAGCCTGTGTGCCGCAATTCCAGTGCCAACGGGAAGCCCGAAGGCCATTCTTCGAGGTATGCTTTTAGAATTTCCCAGTTTTTAGGGCCGAAATTGTCCGGCATTTGGAGGAAAAGCATTCCGAGCTTATCCTGCAAATGGGCGATGCCGTCGAGGTAAATGTTGGTCGGTTCCTTGGCGTCTTTCAGCCGTTTCCAGTGGCTGATCCCCTGGTGCAGTTTCGGGAAGAATTTGAAACCGGCAGGTGTTTTGGCATACCAGGTTTCGATGGTGTCGACAGGGAAGTTGTTGTAAAAGGTCGCGTTCAGCTCGATGCTGTTGAACTGCGTCGCATAATACGCCAATTCATCTTTGGTGCCTTTCGGGTAAAAACCTTTGAGGTCGGTTTTGTTCCATTTGGCGCATCCGATGTAGATCCCCGGCTTTTCGCCTTTTGCCGCATTGAGCAGCGCTTTATTGGCGGGCGCGTCGGGTGGCAGTTTGAAATCTATATCATCGGCATTATCAACTTTTCCGAATTTCATGACTGGCTAGTTTAGGATGAATAAGTATCGATCCGGCAAGCCTCACCAACCTGCCGGATTAAAGCTAATGGCGGATTATCTTCCGAAATCGTCCTGTACGCGAACGATATCGTCTTCGTCGGATGGATTGGTAGGGTCGGTGTGCTGCCAGATTTCAGCTACAAAGCCCCATTCGTTTACACCTACCAGGCGGTGGCGCTCACCTTTTTTGAGGTTTATAACTGTACCGATCGGTAATTGTTGGAGTTCGGTCTCTTCGTCGGTGTCGCTGATTACGATACCCGCGCTGCCGCCGATTACTTTCCAGATTTCGGCGCGACGGTGGTGGTACTGCCATGAAAGGCGTTTGTTGGGAGCCACCACGAGGATTTTCGGGCTCAGCTTCTCATAACCGGCGAAGTCGGCGAGCGACAGATGCGGGAAAAAAGTAGAGATGAATGTTGGCGCCTGGCTTTCGTCGAGTACGAAGAAACCTCCCCACGGACGTGAATGGTCCTTCGCTACAACCGTAAAACCCTGCTCATCTATAAACTGTTGTACTTTTTCGAAAACCTCGTTTTTATCGGCATCGGCCGCAAAAGACTGTATCATAACCGGGAATAATTAGTAAATCAGGTGAATTTCAAAATTAGGATAAAAAACAAAAAGATGCCCCAAAATATTCAGGGCACCTTTTGAATTAAATCTACTAATTTATCCTATTTGTCCCACCATACTTTGGTGGTGAGTTCGTCGGGCATCGTGGCGCCACTCTGGTAGTTCGGGTTGCCCGCCACTTCGTTGGTCGGATAGCGGAGTCTCACGGGAATGGTTCCATTGGTTACGTTGCCGGGGTAATTGATGGCGGTGAGTTTGGGGAAGCCGGTCCTGCGCCAGTCGTTCCACGCTTCCCACCAGTTGAAGAACTTGTTCACCCACATTTGCTCGCCGATCATTTCGAGCGCTGGTCTGGTGGTGCCGTAAGGATAGGTTTTCAGGTAGGCGGTTACCGCAGCGTCCGAAACCGTCAGCGATGCATCGTATGGCGTGTACATTTGCATGGACGCCTTCACGCCGGCCTCGTAATGCGACTGCGCCGTGCCGGAAATCCCCGTTCCGATTTTTCGCTCGATAGCTTCCGCCAGCAGAAACTCCACTTCGCCATAGTTCATGATCATGTATGGATCGGAATCCTGCAACATTTTGACGTTGATGCGGGAGTAGGTTTTGGGCAGTATTACGGCCTGGCCTTCGAGCTTATCGAGCATTGGCTGGTCGTAACCGTTGGGCATGCCTTTCTGTTTCAATGGGTCAACGGTAATAGGTGTATACCCGGCAGCGGTCCAGTCTCCGATGCCTCCGCTGATGATCATCAGTCGCGGATCGTCGTCGGCGGCGCTGTTGGCATTGGTGCCTTTCAGGAAGTTTACCAGCGTAGCGCTCAGGTAAGCAGGCTGCCCTCCGTCGCCCGGATCGAATGCACGGGAAATACCATTCTGGTTGGTCCATTCACCGGGGCCGTCGGCCATCGCTACCCAAACATTTTCGGCGTTGCTTGCAAACACACCTCCGGCGGCAGCTTTGGTTACATAAGTAGCGGCTTTGGCAGCATCCACGTTGGAAATACGCATTGCAAGGCGCAGCATGAGCGAATAACCAAACTTCTTCCATTTCGCAATGTCGCCTTTGTAAATGAAATCGGCGGCGGCAAAACCTTCATCCGGATTGGACGTGCTCAATGCGGAGGAAGCCTCATCCAGCTCTTTCAGCAAATCGGCATACACCGCATCCTGGGTGTCATATTTGGGAAAGAAAATACCTTCCGTGCCTTTGTTTGCCTCAGAATAGGGAATGTTACCGTAAAAATCTGTGAGGCGGGCGAAGCTGAATGCCCGAAGAATGCGGGCAGCCTGGCGCATATTTAGGTATTTACCCTCTCCAAAACCTCCCGGTCCCGATTGTTTCAGGATTTCGGCGAGGTTTTTCAGCTGGTCGTTGTAGGTGAAGTCGAACGGTGCTGCATTGGTTTCGGCATTCACCGTATACTTGTCGCCGGGAGCGATACCGCCACCCGCATTGGCCAACTGCTGAATCGCATAGGCGCACATTCCGATATTGGTACGCCAGTCGATATACCGGTTGTCGCCCGAGGTACCGTTAGAAGCTATACCCAGCTCGGCAGAAGTGAAAATCAGGTTGAGGTTCACCTGGTTCAATGCCTGCGGATTGATATTCAGGTCATGAAGCTCCTTCGTGTCGCAACCTGTTGCCAGCACCACGGCCAAACTGTATTTTAAGTATGTAGTCAAATTTTTCATGTCAGGAAAATTAGAATGTTGCTCTCAGGTTGAAACCGTAACTACGTGTTGATGGGAAACCGAAATAGTCGAAGCCTTGTGAGTTTCCGTTCGAATAGGTGGATTCCGGATCGACGTTATCGATGTTCTTGAACAGGATCGCGAGATTGCGGCCAACGAATGAGATGCTCAGGTTTTGCAGCGGGGTTTTTTCCAGCAGTCTTTTCGGGAAAGTATAACCCAATGTTAATTGTCTCAATTTGATGAAAGAGGCATCGTAAAGGTACATCGGCGTTACCGCATCAGCTTCGCCGCCGACAGACTGCCAGTAGTCAAATGCTTCGCGTGGGGAAAGGGTTTTGGTGAATGGTTTGTATTCGGTTCCTTCCTGTGTTACCCCTGTAACGGTCAACGGAGCTTCACCCTCTCTTCCTTGCAGCGACTGTTTGCTCACGCCCCATTGCGTCAGACGCATATTGGTACCCGACAGGATATCGCCTCCCCATTTGAAGTCTACCAGGAAAGAAAGGTCGATGCCTTTGTAATTGAATGCATTGGTTAAGCCTCCGGTGAGTTTGGCAATACCATTCCCGATAACTTCGTAACCGGCTGATCCGACGGGGCGGCCATCGTTGTAAAACACGGGCTGGCCATCCGGCGACATTTTCTGTACCCGGCCGGTGATCATACCGAAGGGCTGGCCTACAATGTTCTTGATGTAAGCGTTTCGTGTACGAGGCTCTTCCATTACGAGTTCATTGCTATTTCCGATCAGCGATTTCACCTTGTTATTGTTCTTGGCAAGGTTCAACGATACATCCCAGTTCAGGTTGGCGCTTTTGAGCGGAGTAACTGTCAGCAAGAGCTCGATACCCCGGTTTTGCATTTTACCCACGTTTACATAAGTCTGTCCGAATCCGCTGGCTTTGGAAATAGTGGCATTCAGAATATCGTTGGTGGTTTGCTGGTCGTAGTAAGTAAAGTCGACCGCTACCTTGTTATTGAACAGGCGGAAGTCGATCCCGAACTCTTTTTCAGTCGATGTCAATGGCATCAGGTTCGGGTTTGGAATCGTACCATTGTTACCCATTGCCTGTGAAAATGACGCCATTGCATAACCCAGGTGGGGGTTGCCGTTGAGTGAATAGGTCAGGTTAGTCGAATACGCCTCGTTTGTTGCATTACCCACCTGTGCCCAGGATGCCCGTAACTTACCATACGACAGCCAGGAAGGCAGGTTTTTGAAAGCGTCCGAGAATACGAAGCTGGTTCCGACGGATGGATAGAGGGTATTGTTGCTTTCCGGGTTCAAAACGGAAAACCAGTCATTTCGAGCGGTGGCATTCAGGTAAAGGAAACCGTCGTAGGAAATCTCCGCCGACCCGAACAGGGAGTTGATCCCTCTTTCCTGGTAATTGAAATCCCATGATTTCCCTTTCACGTTGTTGATAGCAGGGAAAAACTGAACATTGAAACCGTTACCATAGATATTGACGAAGTCGTATTTCCACCGCATCCGGTTGCCGCCGACGAATGCGTTGACCCCGATTTTTCCGAAGTCTTTGTTAACTCCCACCATATATTCCGCATTGATTTCCTGCACATTCCAGGTTCCCATGCTCCGAGCACCACCCCGCTGATACCCTGTTCCTTCCGGGGTAAGCCCTTCGGCCCGGCGCTGGTACTTGTCGAGACCGACGCGGCCTGAAACATACAACCAGTCGGTAAGCTGGTATTTCAATGACCCGGAGGTGATAAACCGGTTCTTTTTGTCGGTTTTGATAAACTGGTGGGTTACCCAGTACGGGTTCTGGCCCCAGTTGTTGCTGGCTTGCTGGAATTCCTCTCCCACCTGCTTGCCGAAAACGCTCAGGCTGTTGGCATCGGTTCCGGCGGGAATGGCACCCGGTTTGTTAGGATCGCCGTAATAGTCGAGCACATTATAGCTGCCGGGCGTGCGCCACAGCGATTGGATCGCATTTCCAGGTGAATCGGACACGTTCGGGCGGTTTTTAGCTTTCTCTTCGGAGTAAAGTACCTTCGCGTCCAGGGTCAGTCGTTTGCCGAATTTAGCATTGGTCGATAGCGAGATGTTGATCCTGTCGTAACCCGAGTTGGGAATGATGGTGGTACTGTTCAGATTGGTAACCGATGCCCTGAAGTTCTGGTTTTCGTTTCCGCCGGATAGCGCCAGGTTGTTCGTAAATGCATGGCCTGTTTGGTAAAAACGCGAGAAATTATCGCCTTGGTAGGCATAAGGCCTCATTTTGCCGTCAAATCCTACGTATTGGCTGTTATCATATTTAGGTCCCCAGGAATCATCACCCCATTCGTATGCTTGTGTCTGAGTGGATGGTTTGACGGCTACACCATCCGCGTAGGCGCCGCTGCCGTACGACTTTTGCAGGTCGGAAAGGTCATTGAATTTTTCAAAAACATAGTTGGAGCCGAACTCGACGCCGATGCCTTTTCTTTTGGTCCCGCGTTTGGTGGTTACGTTGATAACCCCATTCGTGGCGCGGGAACCGTATAGTGCCGCTGCATTTGCACCTTTCAATACAGTTACCGACTCGATGTCATCCGGGTTGATACTCGAAAGACCATCCCCTTCATCGGAACCGCCCCACAGGCCTGCCTGGCCGAAGTTATTGTTGTCCATCGGAATACCATCAATTACATACAACGGCTGGTTAGGCCCCTGCAATGATTTGTTCCCGCGGATGATCACCCGCGACGATCCTGCGGGCCCGGAAGCAATTTTGCTTACGTTAACCCCGGCTACACGCCCTGCAAGTGCATTACCGAGGTTGGCCTCACGTGCCGCCGTCATATTGGTACCGGATACTTCGGTGATGGAGTAGGCAAGCGACCTTTTCTCACGGCTGATACCCAACGCAGTTACCACCACCTCGTTCAGTGCGGTTGCCTCCGCTGTCAGCGAGAGGTTGAGGATGGTGGCATTGGCTACGACTTCTTTTGTGATATAGCCAATGTAGCTGAATGTCAGGGTTTTTCCTTTTTCAACTGTGATGCTGTACTCACCTTTGTCATTGGTGGTGGTACCTCTTGTGGTACCCTTCACGACCACGTTCACGCCGGCAATTTCTCCGCCCGCGGCGTCGCTGACTTTCCCCGATACCGTCATTTCCTGCGCATACCCTCTCAGGGCAAGCATAGTGAACAGTACCAGCATTTTAACGAGTAGATTTTTTTTCATACGGTTCTCGTACTTCGATAGGTTAAAGTGGTTACTTATAATGAGGAACTAATGCTGAAAATTGGGTCAAATATCAATACTTGGCCGAATATGTGTATAGCACTTTTTTATCTTAAAATAACACAGTTTTAACACCATTTTAATGTCAAAATATGTGTTATTCTAATATTTGATATGACTATATAGTTAAGTTGGTGAAAGCAGAAGCTAGGGTTTCGAGGAAGAATATGGTCGGATACCACCCACAGCAAGGCAGCGGTGCGTTCGCTATGCTGTATACGTCAGTGAGTGGCAGGCAAGGTTGGAGCTCAACGATCCGGGAGATTTTTGTACCAGGTTTTCCAGAGAATGACTGAGGTGATCAGCAAAACAGCGGTGGCTGCGAGTGTTTCTGCGGACATTTTAAGAATACCAAAGACAGGTATAACTGTAATGGCGGTCTGTGCGATGATTCCCGCGCTTACATTGAAAATATCTCTTGAAAAGTCCCTGTTTGGTGAAAATGAAGGGTCGCTTTTGCATACCTCCTCGCGGACCGGTCCCCAGAACCCCCAGGGATTGACTGTCCGGTAGAAAGTCTTGAGTACTTCCATGTCGGTGGGCTTCGTCGCCAGCGACCCGGCGATAGCGCCCAACACTGAAATGCCCAGTATAAGCGGAAAGTAATACAGCGGCAAAGTGCCCGCGAACACGTGCGGGCACACCAGCGCGCATACGATCCCCGCCAGCATTCCCCAGAAAAAGCCGGCGCTGTTGAAGCGCCACCAGTACCATTTGAGTACATTGGAAGCAATGTACCCGCCGTAAAGAGCCGATACGATCCATTGGAGAATACTGTTCACGTCTTTCGTAAGCAATCCGAGCAGAATGCTGATGCAGACGATGATGATGCCGGAGATATAACTTACCCTGCTGATTTGCCGGTTGCCGGCGCCGGGGTTCACCGAGCGGAGATAAATGTCGTTTACGAAATAGGCCTGCGCTGCATTGAACGTACCCGCAAACGTGCCCATGAATGCACCCATGAGGCCGATCAACACCAAACCCAGTAAGCCGGATGGAATGTAGGTATTGAGTACGACGGGGAGCACTTGCTCGAAATCGATTTCGATGGCGGCAGAAATGCCGGGTTGCCGGAAATACAGCAGGGCAAAAATGGCAATGCCGGTAATGAAAAGGTACCGGGTGGGCAGCAGCACTACGTTCACGATCATACTCATCAGCGCGGCTTCCCTGGGCGAGCGGGTCGAGAGGATTTTTTGCATGTCGTAATTAGGGGCCGGGCCTGCCAGGCTTGCGAGGACGCCTTTGGCAGCCATTAATGCAAAGAAATAGCCGAATGGAGCGAAACCGTCATTTTGCAGTTTTCGGGCTGCGGCGGGCAGATGCGCCGCCCAGTCGAGACCGAGTCCTTTTCCGAAAAAGAGGTCTGTCCAGCCTTTGGGTATCGACAAACTGGCTACTCCGGGAAGTGCCGCGTAAGCCATGGCGGCTATGGAAATGCACACGACAACCATGATCAGGTAATGCAGCATATCGACCCAAACGATGCTTTTCATGCCGCCTAGCAGCGCGTAGCAGGCAGTGAAAACGGTAAAAATTACGCCGTAGACGTGTGCGGTATATGCCGGGGGCAAGTCAAAAGGGAGGAATGCGCTGACGATTTTCCAGGGGATGAAAATCTCGATGAATTTACCCAACCCGATGAACCCGTAACCCATAAAACTCAGGCAGCTCAGCAATGCAAAAACGATGATGATCTTGTGCGAAAGCCCGGCCCCGTGCCGATCGCCAAAACGAAAAAGCATCCATTCCGCGCCCGTAGCCGCATTGGAGCGCCTCAGCCACATCGAGAGGTAAACCATCATGAATATCTGGTTGAATACCGGCCAGAGCCATGGCAGCCAAATGCTTTTTACCCCATACACCACCATAATGGCCACCATCCAGGTTGTGCCGGAAAGGTCGAACATACCAGATGCATTGGAAATACCCAGCATCCAGAACGGCATGGATTTTCCCCCGAGCAGGTAGTCGTTTTTGCTTTTTGCAGCCTGTCGTTTCAGGTAAATGCCGATCACCATCACCGTGACCAGGTATAGTACTATAATGAGGAGATCGAACGCCTTTATTTTCATCCGTGCACGCGCCAGTAATGGGAAGGTTACAAAGTGGCTTTATTGATATTTAATCTTTAAATTGTTACCTCAATATAACATAACAAACCGATCCTAATCGCCTATGAGTGAAATCTACCGGGAAATTACTCCTTTGACGCAGTATGATTGCTTTACCGTCTTCGATCGGAAAAAGACCATTTTCGACTTTCCACTGCACAGTCATGAGGAGTTTGAGCTGAATCTGATCCTGTCGGGGAAAGGAGTAAAGCGGGTTGTCGGTGACCATACGGAGGTGATCGACGACGTGGAGCTGGTGCTGGTGGGCAATAATTTGCCGCATGGCTGGCTAACCCATTCGTATCGATGGGAGGAAGGAATGCCGGAGATTGTGGAGGTTACGGTGCAATTTCACCGGGATTTGTTCGATGATAAGTTTCTGAAACGGAACCAGCTGTTTTTTGTCCGCTCGTTGCTGGAAAAATCGGCCAAAGGGATCGCATTTTCGAGGGAAACGATCGAGCGGATCAAACCGAGGCTTACGAGCCTGGCACAGAAAAGCGGGTTCGATTCCATGCTCGAACTGATGTCCATTCTGCACGACCTGTCGGTCTCGCGCGATATGCGGACACTTTCCAGCAGCACATTTACGGATGACGACGTCAATTTCAACAGCCGCCGCATTGAAAAGGTATTTGCATTTATGCGCAACAATTATGACAAGGACGTAAACCTGGCGGGCGTGGCGAAGCTGGCGGGGATGTCGGAGGTGTCGTTCAGCCGGTTTATCAAGAAGCGCACGGGCAAAACATTCGTCGAAAGTCTGAACGAGATCCGCCTCGGCCATGCGTCGCGTTCGCTGATCAATACTTCCAACACAGTTTCGGAAATCGCGTACAAATGCGGTTTCAATAACCTTTCGTATTTCAATCGGGTTTTCAAAACCAGGAACGGCTGCACACCGAAGGAGTTTCGGGATAACTATTCGGGGACGAGGACGTTTGTGTGAGGTGATTGAGTTTAAAGTTTATCAGTTTAGGGTTTATGAGTTTAAAGTTTATGAGTTTAGGGTTGAAGAGTGTTTAGGAGTTTAGGGTTGATGAGTTTAGCGTTAAGAGTTGATGCGTTTGGTTCAAAATAAAAGAGTTCAAAGCAGGCAGTATCCCAAGCTTTGAACTCTTTACTTTGAACTATAAACTCCTGAACTCTACACCTTCAACATCCACCCGAAGATATCCTCTTCTTTGCCGGTACGGAGGTCGGTGAGGTAGTTTTTTACTTTATTCACGAATGAATCTTCCTTGATTTCGGGTAGCGGGTAATCCACGCCTTCGTAAGCGATTGTTGCGAACGGAGAGATTACCACGGCGGTTCCGGCGCCGAATGCGGCTTCGAGCTTACCGGCTTTCAATGCGTCGATGATCTCTTTTACGCTGATGCGGCGCTCTTCTACGGGGATACCCCAATGCTCGGCCACTGCTACGATGCTTTTGCGGGTGATGCCGTCGAGTGTCGTTTCGGAAACGTGCGGGGTAAGCAGCTTACCATCCAGCACGAACATGATGTTCATCGTTCCCGATTCCTCGATGTACTCGTGGTCGCGGGCGTCGGTCCAGATAAGCTGATCGTAACCTTCCTGCTGGGCCAGTTTTGCGGGATAGAGCGAGCCTGCGTAGTTACCTGCGCATTTGGTAGCACCTACGCCGCCTTCCGCAGCGCGGATGAAATGTTGTTCCACTTTCACGCGCGGCGGCTTGGCATAATAAGTGCCTACCGGGCTGGTGAAAATGATGAAATAGTATGATTCCGATGCTTTGACGCCAATATAAGGGTCGGTAGCAAACATGTAAGGACGAATGTAAAGCGAGCAGCCGGGCTGTGACGGTACCCAACCGGCATCCAGGCGGAGCAGCTCGGTAAGGCCATTCATGAAAATCTCTTCCGGGATTTGCGGCATGCAAAGGCGCTCGGCGGATTTGTTGAGGCGTTTCCAGTTGTCGATAGCACGGAAAAGCAGCACTTCGCCTGCATCGTTTTTGTAGGCCTTCATTCCCTCGAAAATAGCCTGACCGTAATGTAGCGCGGCGGTAGCAGGGCTTAGCGAGAGGTCACCATACGGGACGATGCGCAGGTCTTGCCATTGTCCGCTTTTATACTCGGCGATGAACATGTGGTCGGAGATGTTCCGTCCAAAAACGAGGTTGTTGAAGTCAACCTCCTGCAAACGGGATTGGGTGGTTTGCTGAACTTCTATTTGTACTGTGTCGGCTGTCATGATGCCAAAAATTTAATTTTTCAAACGCTTTCCGGAGCTAATTCTCAGAAAAAATGCAGGATTTGGAGGCCCTGGCGGATTCTTTCTAAGTTCCGCAATTTAAAGAATTTAATCCTAAAATTTTTGATATTTAGTATAACAATTATTTTTCCCGGGAAACCCTCGGCTGCCATGTAACTTCCTCAATTCCCAACTCGTGCGTCATCGCCCGGCATAGCATAAAAAGGTAGTCGGAAAGACGGTTGAGATAGCGGATCACGATCGCTTCCACTTCCTCGCCCTGCTGCAAATGGATTACTGCCCGCTCGGCCCTGCGGCAGACCGTCCGCGCAATGTGCCCGAACGACACCGACTGGTGCCCGCCAGGCAGGATGAACGCCCGCAGCGGAGGCACTTTCGCATCGATCAGGTCCATTTCTTTTTCCAGCAGTGTGATGTCCTCATCATAGAGGTCAGGCAGGATTTTTCTTTTCTGATCGGGCTCCGAAGCTAAATGCGAACCGATCGTGAAGAGGCGGTCCTGGATTTCTTTGAGCAGGTCTTTGCGGCCGTCATTCACCGGCAAGTCGCGCAGCATTCCGATGTAGCTGTTCAGCTCGTCGACCGTTCCGTACGCGTCTATGCGCACATGCGCCTTGCTCAGCCGTGTGCCGCCGATAAGCGCGGTAGTGCCTTTATCGCCGGTTTTGGTGTAGATTTTCATGTGTGGGAGTTAGCCTTCGCTTGCCTTGCGGATTCGATTTTGACAAGTTCTTCGATGGAGCACTTAAGAGACTCCTTCTTGATGAATTCTTCCTCGATTTCGCGCATCTCCGCTGGGGTATGGCTGTTTCTGATAACGGCGATCTTAGTTGCCTTGAATGTTTTCATAATAGTAGCGTATAGTTTGTTTGTTGGCGGACCAGCAGCTGATCGGCCTGATTATTCCATTGTTAACTGAAAATACAACCACTTTTACGTTTTGCGAGTTTCCTCTTCCGACTGCTTCAAACCGCTGCTCCACCGCATTCCTTCTGCCGACGCTCATAATCAGATCCGGATCCCGGAATATGCTTTCAACTTCTTCGGCCGTATTTCCCCTCTCAGGATGATCATAAATTATATGCCTTAGATTGTGATAATCCCACTCAAAGCGCATTGTAGAAAGTTATAATGTGTGTTTGTTAAAAGCCAATTAGGTTTTGGAAGCTTCCCGACCTAATTTTGCGGCTTGATTTACTATGGCGAAAAGACCTCTATTTAGGTTACCAATTCATGAAAGTTACAACATTTGCAATAAAGATCTGGCGCTGGGCATCTTTATTATTCGTTATCGGGGCGCTGGTGTGGACGTACTCGCTTTTCCCCGAAATGGTGGCGGTGGATTTCGCAGACAGTGGTCTTGCGGAGCGTTACGTTGAAAAAGGACACATTTTTTACATTATAATGGGCCTTTTCCTGCTGAATAACGTGGTGATTACCGGCATCGCACGCCACATCCCGAACGTCGATCCAATGAACCTTCCGATTTTGAAACGCAAGGAATGGTCGCTACACCGCGCCGAACTGAGCGAGCACCTTACCAACTGGCTATTTTGCCTTGTGGCGGTCATCAATACGATCATGGGTTTCAGCTTGCTGGCCTTGGCGACAATCAACAGTACAAGCTACAAAATGGACGTTTTCGACTTCTCGTGGCTCTATTATGCGAGCCTTGCGCTGGTTTTATTCGTTTTCCTGCTTCCGCTGCGCCTGCTGTGGCCGCCTTTGCACGACGATAAATTGTAAAATCGCCTGGTATGGAAGGTAAAATGGCCGTTGAGGACAATGTATTGTGGCGAATAGAAGCGGAGGCGATCGACCTGGAAAGCTATACCTATGATTTGCCGGACGACCGGATCGCGAAGTATCCGATGGACGTTCGCGATCAGTCCAAATTGATGATATACCGCAGTGGTGAAATCAACCATTTGCGGTTTACCGACATCACCGCACAGCTTCCCGAAAATACGTTGCTCGTTTTTAACGATACGAAAGTGATCCCGGCGCGGGCGCATTTCCGGAAGGAGACAGGCGCGGTGATAGAATTGCTGCTGTTGCATCCCGAACTGCCTACCCGGGTGATCAACGATGCGATGCTGGTAAAGCATTCCTGCGTGTGGGAATGTATGATCGGGAATAAAAAGCGCTGGAAAGTTGCGGATACATTATCAAACGTCATACAGGTAAGCGGCACGGAGTTGCATTTGCAAGTCTCGTACCACGACTACGAGCGTAACCTGGTAAAGCTTACCTGGGATGCGGACGTCACATTCCTGGAACTAGTGAAAGCATTGGGAGAAATTCCATTGCCGCCTTACCTCAACCGCGATACCGAAGAGCCTGACAAGGAAACTTACCAGACCGTTTACGCCCACCACGACGGAGCAGTAGCCGCTCCGACAGCCGGACTGCATTTCACGCCGCGGGTTTTTGAGGCATTGGAGCAAAAAGGCATCCGCAAATCCTTCCTCACCTTGCACGTGGGAGCCGGTACTTTCCAGCCTATCAAAGTCGAGAAAGTTACCGAACACCGGATGCATTCGGAGCAGGTGGTTTTTACACGGGAGCTGATCAATGATTTACTCCTATCGGTTGATCACATTGTACCGGTAGGGACTACTTCATTACGTTCGCTGGAAAGTCTGTATTGGTACGGCGTAAAGCTTTTCAAAAAGGAAACCACTGATTTCAATATCGAAAAACTCTATCCTTATCCCTGGAAAGAGGCGGAACTTCCATCGGCTGCGCAGTCAATGCAAGCCATAGCCGATCATATGGATGCCACAGGTGTAAGCGAGATTGTGGGCGAAACCGAAATCTTTATTTTTCCCGGCTACCGTTTCCGCTTGTGCCGCGGGATAATTACAAATTACCATCAGCCGGGCTCCACATTAATACTCCTGGTAGCTGCTTTTGTCGGAAAAGATTGGAAAACGATCTATTCGGAGGCATTGGCAAACGATTACCGCTTTTTAAGCTACGGCGATTCGTCGCTCCTTTGGCTCATTGATGAGGCTTAGTAGTTTTATTAGTTGACCTTTTCTCACAATTGTTGTTAAAAAACAGTAAATTATGAGGAATGCACAACTAATTGACTGAGAATGACCGTTGAAGAATACTTCGAGTTGGAAGAACAAAGCGAGATCCGCCATGAATATTTTAATGGCGAGATGTACGCTATGGCCGATGATTCGCTAAACCATAACGAGATTGTCTCGAACATTCGCGCGGCCTTTAGCAGCTTTTTTCGGCCCCGTGGTTGTCGCGCGTTCGCAGAAACAATCAAGTTAAAGGCATCAGATATTTATTACGCCTACCCGGATGTGATGGTTACCTGTGCACCGAGCGATGTGTCAGGAACTTACATTGTCGAACATCCCAGTATTCTGGTCGGGGTTGTATCGAAAACGTCGGAGCATATTGACCGCGTTTTTAAGTTGAAGGAATACAAGAGAATAGCGTCTCTTAAATACTATCTGCTTGTAGCGCAAAATGACTATGGCGTTGAGCTCTATTCACGGCTCGAACAGACCGATCTGTGGACTTACCACACCTTCCACAATCCAACCGACAACGTCCGCCTCGATGCATTCGATTTCCAAATGAGCCTTGACGCGATTTATGAGAACATCGAGTTCGTGCCGGAAGAGTAGTTCCAAATGCATTATTGCACAGCAACCACCTTGCTCGCTACCGACACCCCATTCTCATTAAATGCCTCGATAGCAAAATAATAAGGTACCCCCACATTCAAAGCCCGAAGCTCGAACGTATCCGGTTCGTCGTTCCAGAATTGATAGGTCTGGTAAAGCTTATCGGGTGCGATGCCCCAAAGCACATTATAACCGACTGCACCAGGTACTTTCTCCCATTTCAAATCTGCATTACGCGCGTCTTTCTGGCGGATGGCGGTAAAAGTCACCGGTGTTTGCGGTGCTTTGCCGAAACCGTTTCCAAAAATCCTGAATTCACTGATCGCTAATGTCGGGGAGGCTACGTACACGTGCTCGTAACGCACGTAACGTGCACGCACGGGCGTGGCGAGCTCGATGTAGGCGCAGGGGCGGTCGCGTTTGGGCACTTTGGTGAGGTCGCTCGCGAGGTCCCATTTCTTACCGTCTTTCGAGGTCCAGATTTTGAATTGCGTGTAAACTTTTTCAGGTTTATTGTCAAAAATGTCGGATTTGTAGTCGGTGTAATTCACCTGAATGGCTTTTACCTCCTGCTCGGATTGCAAGTCGATTGTCAGCGTTTCGCCGGGCTTGTTTTGCTTCGCAGCCCAGAATGTCCTCGGATTCTCGTCGGTTATTTTTTGCGCAGCCATGGTGTCGAGCGTGGACGAGGCGGTCATGGGCTTTTTGTAGGACAATAGCATCCATCCGGTGAAAAGCTCGTCGCCTTTGCCTGTCCAGGTTTTGGTCGGTATTTTGTGCGGGAAATCGCCGAAGCGGGTGTTGGCGAACATTTGACCGTCTTTATCGAAACCGGCCGCGTAGCGCACGATGCGTCGTTCCATGGCCCAGTTCAGACCGATCCACGACGTTCCGGTGTTCCAGTAGTTGCCATAATTGTCCTGAAAAGTATTACCATGACCGGCTCCTGTAGCAAAACCGCCCGGTTTGTAGGAAACGGGGTTGTAGGGCGCATAAGTAAAAGGCCCGAGCGGCTGGTCGCTGACGTAGGTACCATTGGCATATACATTATATTCCGTGCCCGGCGCGCCGTATTGCAGGTAGTATTTGCCCTTATGCTTGGTCATCCAGGCGCCCTCGGTGAATGGTTTGAATGGGTCCGAGTGATTGGGCCCGAAGCGCTCCCAGCCGTGCTCGTACTGATTTAACCAAAACAGCGATTGATATTGCCCCTTGAATGCGAGCCGTTTGGAATAATCCAACTCCGAGCCAAAGATCGGATAGACGTTGGATGAGCCCCAGTACATATACCATTTGTCGGTATCCGGGTCGTGGAACAATGCCGGGTCCCAGGGGCCAATGTCTTTCGGCAGGCGGGGCGTCCAGCGGTTGTAGAATTCCCAAATGCCTTTTTCGGGCGCAACGGAATACAATATCGGCCGCGATTCGAACGTGGATTGGAACAAAAACAAGGTATCCCGTACCGAAACCGCCGCGGGCGCGCACATGTCCTCGAATGGCCAGCGGTTGGCGGTGAGGTATTTCCAGTTGAGCATGTCTTTGGAATGCCAGTAACCACCCGAAATGGTGACGAAAAGGAAGTACTCGCCTTTGTGGTTGATAATCACCGGATCGGCGCCGGAACGGTAGCTGATGTTTTCGTTGAGCTGTTCGAAGTTGTATTTGTAATCGATGTCCATCGGATTACAGTAGGTGCTTTGGGCGGCTGCCTGTATTGCATGGAGACCGAGTAGTAATCCAGTGAATATTCCGAAAGCGCGTAACAGCATGATTTTGTTGATGATAGGGTGCACATTATTCTTTTAATCCTGCAAAATTACCTGTTTTTGGATTAATAATCTTTTGCACCGGCAAAACCATCGCGTCTTTAAGAAGTTTTGAAACCGATAACCTTTACCTTTGCGGTCGATTTTGAAATAAGCAACAGTTTTTAGAATGGCGATTGATTTTATAGAGGAACTACGCTGGCGGGGCATGCTGCACGACATGATGCCGGGAACACATGAGCAACTTCAAAAGGAGATGACATGCGGTTATATCGGCTTCGACCCGACGGCCCCTTCGCTGCACATCGGTAACCTCGCTACCATTATGCTTTTGGTGCATTTCCAACGTGCGGGCCACAAACCGATCGCATTAATCGGCGGCGCGACGGGGATGATCGGCGATCCTTCGTTCAAGGCGGCTGAGCGGTCGTTCCTCGATGAGGATACATTGCGGATTAACCAGGAGGGTATCCGCAAGCAGCTTGAATCGTTCCTGGATTTCAATTCCGGTGAAAATTCGGCTGAAATGGTCAATAACTACGACTGGTTCAAGGATATCGGCTTTTTGCAATTCCTGCGCGATGCGGGTAAGTATCTGAGTGTGAATTACATGATGTCGAAAGATTCTGTAAAAAAGCGCTTGGAAACCGGTATTTCGTTTACCGAGTTCTCATACCAGCTTTTGCAGGGCTACGATTTTTATCATTTATATAAAACCAAAAATGTCCGGCTGCAAATGGGCGGCTCCGATCAATGGGGCAACATTACGACCGGTACGGAAATTATCCGGCGCAAGGAAGGCGACGACGAGGACTATTTCAAAGCCTATGCATTGACCACGCCGCTTGTGACCAAAGCTGACGGTTCCAAATTCGGAAAGAGCGAAGGCGGCAACATCTGGCTCGATCCGGAGCGTACATCGCCTTACCAGTTCTACCAGTTCTGGCTCAACCAGAGCGACGACGATATGCCGCGTTACTTGCGCGTATTCTCGCTGAAAGGCCGCGACGAGATCGAGGCATTGGAAACCAGCCATGCCGCCGAGCCGCATTTACGCATTATGCAAAAGGCGCTGGCGTCGGAGCTTACGATCCGCATTCATTCTCAAAAGGCATTGGATCTGGTGTTGAAAGCTTCCGAAGTTTTGTACGGCAAAGCGACATTGGAAACACTTCAAAGCATTGAAGTGGACGAATTCGATACCATCTTCGACGGTGTTCCTCAAACGGAGATTACCCGTGCCGAATGGAACGAATGCGCGAACATTACCGACCTCGTATCGACAGTTACCCGCGGAGAAGTGTATGCTTCCAAAAGCGAGGCGCGCAGGGCGATCCAACAGAATGCGGTGAGTGTGAATAAATCAAAGGTAAGTTCTGCTGAACAAGCGTTGAGCGAGTTTGCATTGCTGCAAGACAGGTTTTTGCTGATCTCGAAAGGCAAGAAGAACCACCTCATCAAGGTAATATAATGTTTTGACCGGCTTGGCAGGCGATTAGGACTTGCCAAGCCGGTCAAAACTGAAAATAGCGGCGTCTTTATTTTTCTTTCCTGCAATGAGATCCGTGATGATCCCGGCGGCGATAATGCTGAACAGGATGCCGTTCCCTCCGAAACCCAATGCGAACAGCGTATTCGGGTGCTCTTTCACCCCTCCGATGAACGGCAGACCGTCTTTCGTCTCCGCAAAAGTGCCGCACCAGGTATAATCCGTTACAAAAGGTAAGTCCGGAAACATGCTCCGCGCATTCTTTTCCAGCTCGACAGATTTTCGGGGGAGCAGTTTGTCCCGTTTGATCGCGCTTTGGAACATTTCGTCTTTACCGCCAATCAGCACGCGGTTGTCTTCGGTGGTTCGGAGATACAAATAAGGCCGGGCGCTTTCCCATAGCGATGCATTTTCATACCAAAGTTCCTTTTTGTCCGGCATCGGCTTGCTCACGATCGCATAGGAGGAATGTAACCGCACAAAATTACGCGAGATCAGTTTCTGAGATTCATACCCGGCCGCGACGATCAGTTTCTTTGTTTTGACGACATTCCCATTGTCCAGAACAAGACTCGTGCCGGTGCGCTCGTGCCGTATATCCGTGATTTCGACGGTATCATATACACGCGCGCCCTTCCGGATGCATTCCTGCAAGAGCGCATGCGCGAGTGCGTAGGCATCCACCTGCGCAGCGTCGTGCGAGAGGATCGCCCCACTTTTGCGGATACCGGGGAAATGCGAACGTAACGTGCCCTGGTCCCACCATTCGACATCGATCCCGATCCGTTTTCGTGCCTCGTATTCTTTTGTCAACAACGGCAGATCATCCTTTTTGGACGCATAATACAAGCTCTTAACTTGCGAAAAGCTGGTTTTGACCTGCAAGGAATCCACAATTTCACGGGCTTTGTGAATGGCTTCCACACAAAGAAGATAGCTGCGTACCGCGTCTTTTTCGCCGACGAGGTTTATCAAATCCGTCAGCATCGTGTCTATTTCGTATTGCAGCAATGCCGTGGAACCGGATGTGCTACCAAGACCAATATGCCGTTTTTCCAACAAAACCACCGGAAAACCGGCTTGCGTAAGGTGCCAGGCCAGTAATGCGCCGGTAATGCCGCCGCCCATAATCACAATTTCGGCTGAAAGATTTTCTGTCAGAGCAGGGTAAGCGTGTAAAACCCCGTTTTTGTAAAACCAATGCGGCTGGCCACTGAGTAGATCCATCGGGTGTTTTTTGTTGACTTGATGAATCGGATGGTTAAAATTCTGTACCAGGGCGTTTTGTTTCAAATCAGCTCTTTCCGCCAAACGTAATCAAAACCGGCGCGGCCGTCGGGTTATATTGATGCGACTGCCACCGGTAAAGAACCGAATGTGACCGGTCGATCATTTAAGAAGGAAGCGACCGGTTCGAATTCTTACCTTGAAAGCATTCGAACCGCTAAATCAGCTATGAAATATTCTCTAATCGTATTTACGCTATTATTATTCAGTGGAGTATCATTCGCGCAAACCAAAAGTCCGGTTTGGACCGAGCAAGAGCGACAGATTTTGTTAGAAGGGTTGCGCTCTTCGCAAAATGACCTCATTAGTGCAGTACAAGGCTTAACAAAGAACCAAATCCGCTTCAAGTCTGACAGTACAAGCTGGTCTATTGCGGAGATTGTAGAGCATTTAGCGGTGTATGATGAACTGCTTTACTGGGATTTATTGAACAAACAATATTCGCCCGAAATGCCGGAGTGGGTTGAGAAAGTGAAAGGACTTGACTCGGTAATGATCGCTTATACTGATGACCCGGTCAAGTTGAAAGCACCATTTATCGCCCAACCACTAGGCCGTTTTGAAAATGAAAAAGATCTGATAGCGTATTTTAACCGCTACCGGAGTGAATTGGTCAAGCTTATCAGTGAAACCAAAACTGATTTCAGGCTACATTTTGTTTTTCGCTCGAAGGATGCGGGAGTCTGGCGGGTTAGAGATTTGCAACAATATACACTACTCTGGATTGCACATACGCAGCGCCATACCAATCAGATCAAGCGTGTAAAGGCCCATCAAAATTATCCCAAATAGACCGCCCGGCACTCACTTCACGCCTTCCCCGAGAAAGTATTCAAAACCGGAGCGGCTGTGGGGTTGTATTGGTACGACTGCCAGGTGTGGTCGTTGTAGATTTCCACAATGCGATAGCCTTTGTATGAAGTTCCCCAGCTGCCGCCGAAATGGCCGTCGAAGAAATAGGGCTTTTTGCCGTAGATTTTGGTGCTGTCCTGATCGTGGTCGTGGCCGTTGAAAATGGCTTTCACATTCGGCGTGTTTTCAAAAAGTTCGATTACTTCTTTGCATTCAATGCCGTTCACGGTCCATTTGGCCGGGGTAATGTGCAGGAACACAAAAATGCCTTTCTTGTCTTTGTGTTTAGCGAGTTCGTTGCGTAGCCAGGTTGCGTCCGGGCATACGTATTCGCCTTTTTCATTGGAAGTGTCGCCTACTACGAATGCATATTCTCCTTTGGCGAAACTGTGGTTGGTAGGGTAGCCCCAGGTGCTTTGCCAAACGTCCAATCCCACTTTGTCGTGGTTGCCGCGGCTCACATAATAAGGTACGCTCAGGTTCGAGATCGTGTTTTTGAAATCGTATAATAAGGTAGGGTCGTCGTGAATGAGGTCGCCGTTAATAAACAGGAAATCAACCCCTTTTTGAAGTTTTTCGCGGTTAACCCAGCTTACCAGGTCGGCATGAAATGCCTTGAACTCCGTGTCCGGCTGCCCGTAATGCCCGTCGGACGCGACGATGAACCGCAATGCGATATTTGCAGCCGGTTGCGCTTTGGCGGGTTCCGATAAATAGGTGATTCCGGATAATGCAGGCAGGAGTTTTAAAAAAGACCGTCGCTGGAAAGTCATGGTTTAGCGGGTTAGGATGAACAGAAACAGGGTTTTCAAAAATAGTTATTCGTCCGTTATATTTCCTTAATCTTGCACCTTGTTATCAATATTTAACAAAAAACGGAATACATGGACCGGCTAATTCTGCAAAAAGCGGCTTCCTACTGTGCTTACCAGGAGCGGACGCAGGACGAGGTGAAGCAGCGGCTGAAAAAATGGAATGTGTGGGGCGACGAGGCCGACGAGATCATCGCCGAGCTGATTTCCATGAATTATCTCAGTGAAGAGCGCTTTGCGAAAACCTATGCCGGAGGCAAATTCAGGGTCAAAAACTGGGGCAGGATGAAAATCAGGCAGGAACTCAACCGTCGCGGCCTGAGCACATACAGCATTGAAAAAGGTATGAACGAAATCGGCGACGAAGACTATGTGGCTGGTTTGCGCGAGTTGCTTGCAAAGAAGCGGAATTTGCTTTCGAAAACGGAAACCGATCCCTTTAAATTGAAACAAAAACTGGCCCGGTTCGCGCTGGGAAAGGGCTATGAGAGCGAGCTGGTGTGGAAGGAAATAGGAGAGTTGTAAAAGTTGTCGCCCTGAGCGACCCGGCGGCCCGGTCCGCTCAGGGCGATAGACCACTTAGAAGTCGGAATCAAACGAAATCTTGTGTGCGGACTCTTTGTCCTTCACACCACTCATTACACCCGCTTTCTGATATTCTCCCACGCGTTTTTCGAAGAAGTTGGTCTTGCCCGGAAGCGAGATCAGCTCCATGAAATCGAACGGGTTGGCCGAACCGAATTGTTTCGGGCAGCCGAGTCTTTCGAGCCAGAAATCGGCAATGTACTCGATGTACTGCTTCATCAAATCGGCATTCATACCGATCAGCGACACCGGAAGTGCCTCGCTTACGAACTCTTTCTCGATTTCCACCGCGTCCAGCATAATCTCGATCACGCGCTCCTGCGGTAACTGGTTCAGAATGTGTTTGGTATAAAGCAAGCATGCAAACTCGCAATGCAGGCCTTCGTCGCGGGAGATCAGCTCGTTGGAGAACGAAAGTCCAGGCATAAGGCCGCGTTTTTTCAGCCAGAAGATCGAGCAAAACGATCCTGAAAAGAAGATACCTTCCACCGCTGCAAACGCGATGATACGTTCTGCAAACACAGGGCTGTTGATCCATTTCAATGCCCAGTCGGCCTTTTTCTGCACGCAGGGGATTGTTTCGATGGCACGAAGCAGCCTGTCTTTTTCAACCGGATCTTTAATGTACGTGTCGATCAGCAATGAATAGGTTTCGGAGTGGATGTTCTCCATCGCAATTTGGAACCCGTAGAAGCATTTTGCTTCGGCATATTGCACTTCGCTAAGAAAGTTGACAGCCAGGTTTTCGTTGACGATGCCGTCGGATGCCGCAAAGAATGCCAGCACGTGGGAAATGAAATGCCTTTCTCCGTCACTCAGGTTCTCCCAGTCTTTCATATCCTGCGACAAATCGATTTCCTCGGCCGTCCAGAATGAAGCCTCATGACGTTTGTACATTTCCCATATATCGGAATGCTTGATAGGGAATAAAACAAACCGCAAGGGGTCTTCGGTCAACAGGGGTTCCTGTCTGGTAAGTTCTTGTGACATAATTAATTAGAGTATTTTACTGGGATCAGAATGATATAACGTTAGTACTTGCCGTTGGCTCTGAAAGCCGGGCCGGAAGAAAACAAAGCTACATGCTTTGGGCTAGAATTCAAACAAAGTTGGCCGACATCTGGCCACTGAAAAACTGAACCTGGCCGATTGGTAATTATTAATGTGAGGTGAATGTGGTTGTGGGTATAATGCAGCAGGGCGATGCTTTGGATGTCTACCCCGAAAATATTCTATATCGTTAAATCTACTACCTATGCCCGTCACAGGCCCGCGGCGATACGTCAATTTGTTCCGGAATGTTCGCAATCCATTCGAGTATATCTCTGATAAATTGCACGATCCCGGCGGAACGCTACACTTTACAACGAAACCGTATAAGCTTCATTTCGACGTTCCGGCGAGTCTCCATCAAGTATTCAAGGAGCTTTTTATGGCTGACGTATACAACATCGGGGCGCTGATGCGCGTATTGCCTGCGGATCCCCTTGTGATCGATATCGGCGCAAACGCCGGTTTTTTTGATATATTGCTTTTATCTAAAACAAAGAATGCCCAAATTTATGCGTATGAGCCTCTGGGCAGTAATATCGAACGAATGCGTTCTGTTGCATCCTCCAATCGCAGGTTTGATAATAGCGTGATCATCAATTCATTGGCCGTTACCGGGACACCCTGCGAAATGCTGCGTTTATATGCGCAGGATACGGATGATAATCAGGTGGTCGCTTCTTCGTTAAAAGATTTTAATACAGATAACACCAGGGAATTATTGATTCCTGCCACTTCATTTTCAGAAATAATGGCCGGAATGCCGAAGGCCAATGTCGATTTATTGAAAATGGATTGTGAAGGAAGTGAATATGATATTATTTTGAACACCCCGCCGGACGTTGTGCGCCGGGTTGAGAGAATGCTGATAGAGGTGCATGATATTGACAGTCAGTTTAATATAAATATATTTAGTCAATATCTTGGTGAGTTGGGCTACGATGTGAACTACACATCCATTAACGGTTTTTGTTATGCACTGGAAGCGTGCAGGAAATGAATAGTCAATTTATGTTGAAACGGATTCTGATTGATTGCGAGAGGATGAGGCACCCTCATACCGGGCTTTATCACTATTGCCTTCAATTAGGGAATTCTATTCTAAAAAAGGTAGGAGAGGATAGAGAAAAGATAGCTTTCTATTTGCCGAATTCCGCTGAGCATGCTTTTGGAGAGAATGCTAATTACGTTTCACAGCATTTTATTCACAAATTGTTTTTCCCTGACACTAAATCGGTAGATATCTGGCATTGTACTTATCAGGGTTCGAAATACTTCCCGTTCGGGAAAAAGGTTTCGGTTGTATTAACGATTCATGATCTGAATTTCATTTATGACGGGAATAGATCTGAGAAGCGTATCAATAAGTATTTGAATAGATTACAATTAAAAATAGACCGGGCGGACCACATTGTTGCGATTTCTAATTATGTTCTCGATGATTTAAAAAAATACCTGCAATTGGGAGATAAGCCTACGTCGGTGATTTACAACGGATGTAATATAGAGGACTCCGGAATTATCGACAAACCCGAAAAAGTGATTGAACAACCCTTTTTATTTACGATCGGAACGATTGTCGGTAAAAAGAATTTTCATGTCCTGCCTGCGTTGCTGGTGGGCAATGATTTTAAGTTGGTTATTGCGGGGATCGAGAGTAGCCAGGAATATAAAAAGACTATTATAAAGGAAGCACAGAAGCTGAATGTCCTCGACAGGCTGGTTTTTACGGGTCCTGTCTCGGAAAATGACAAGAAATGGTACCTCAGCAATTGTTCGGCTTTCGTGTTTCCGTCGATTGCGGAAGGCTTCGGATTGCCGGTTATTGAGGCGATGTACTATGGCAAGCCGGTCATTCTTTCGCGCTGCACATCATTGCCGGAGATCGGCGGTGACTGTGCCTATTATTTCGACAATTTCGAGCCTGAGCACATGCGTAATGTATTGAATGCAAGCCTCGAACATTATAATAAAACAAAACCCAGGGAAAGAATCCGGGACAGGGCCAGATTCTTTTCCTGGGAAAGGGCAGCTTCGGAATATCTCGAATTATATCGAAGCCTCGCTAGTTCAGTTTAATTACCTGCTGGTATTTCAGCATCATCCGGAAATTGTTGATCACATCGATAATTCCGATGTCCGAATGATGTTTCTTCATTTCTCTGTTAAAAGCCACTTTCTTCGCTTGCAGATTATCCCGGTTTTTGAAGAAATCCCAGTAAGCTTCTACTTTGAAGAATTGCAGTGTCAGAATGCCGAGCAGTACATCGCAAAGCAGGATTTGTAAATGCCATAATTTCAGGTCCATACCTTGCAAATGCAGGTAGTGAACGTAATAGCGGTTCCTGAAATGGATTCTTTTGATCGCCTTCTTGTGATTGTGGTTTTTAGTGCTGGCCGAAACTTCATGGCGACAAACCGCGTCGTGTTCGTAATAACATTTCCAGCCTAACCGCCAGGCGCGGATCGAAAGCTCCTGATCTTCGCCATAGTAAGGGTTAAACATTTCATTAAACCCGTTAATAGCTTTGAGTTTTTGCGTATCCATTAATGCAATTGCACCTGATAAATAAAATGTCGGCGTAAATGCATTGATATTTTCTAAATGAAAAAAGTCCGAAGATTTTATTTTTCTTCCTGATATTTTCGGCTCCCTTGCAGCTTCACGAATCAAATCATCATTCATACCGATGACCCGTCCCATTACACCGAAAGTGTCTTCCAATTCAAAATACTTATAAAGTTTTTCCATGTAACCAGGTTCAAGGGTTACATCGGTATTGAGAAGAAAGATCAGGTCATTGGTGGCATTCTGAATGCCTATATTGCAAGTCTCCGAAAATCCGGAATTGGTTTCTTTACAGATCAGCGTGATTTTACCGGCGTAATGTTCTTGTAAATATGCAACAGAATCATCTGTGGATGCATCGTCAATTACAATAATCTGAACACTGGTGTCGAGTTGTTGAAGGACCTTATAATTATGCTCAAAATATTTTTCGAACAGGTGTTTCCCGTTATAATTGGGAATTACTACTGATATACTTTTCATATACAATCGGTTATCAAGTTAGTTGAGAGTTTTTTCAATACCCGATTCTTTAATACTTCCTTGTAACAGGATGGCGTTCATGATCTTCTCCTTTGGTGAAATTATATAGCTCATTTCCATATCCTTACGGATATTTTTTGTACAAATATCAAGCCAGCGTCTGCGGGAGCTACGCCGCCTGAACTTATGACTCTGCTGTTAGGGAAATGGTTGGAAGAGGGTTGAGTGCACCGGGCATAAAACCTGGACGCCGAAATATAACTTCTATACTAACACTATGACGATTTTTTTATTGTACTCACTCACAACAATAAAGATTACATTAAAATTATACCTGTAACGTATAATCATCATAAAATGTAACAGTGCGAAGAAAATTCCTTTCTAAATCCATTTTTTTCTTCTGAAAAACCAAAGTACTACCAGCGACGAAAATACCATCAGCAGCAACGAAAGCCAGAAGCCCCACGGTTCACCGGTAGAGGGTATGTGCTCATAATTCATGCCGAAGATTCCAGCGATCAGCGTCGGGGGCATGAAGATGATCGTCACAACGGTGAAGATCTTGATCACCTGGCTCTGTTCGAGGTTGATGAGGCCCATGAAGGTGTTTTGCAGGTATTCCAGCCGCTCGAAATTGAAGGTCGTATATTCGAGGAGGGAGTTAATGTCTTTCAGAATAATGCGCAAGTGCTCTTTCCGGTCTTCGGGGAAATACTGGCTGCGGAGAATGCCGGAAAGCACGCGCTGCTTATCGATACTCGTTTCGCGGAGCATCATCGTGATTTCCTGCAATCCGCTGATGCGGATCAGGACTTCCTGCCGAGTCTTTTGTTCGTGCGTGAGGTCTTTGCTGATCGCCGAAATGTCTTTGGAAATGCCTTCCAGCGCATCCG
This sequence comes from Dyadobacter soli, assembly GCF_900101885.1. Classification (GTDB taxonomy): domain Bacteria; phylum Bacteroidota; class Bacteroidia; order Cytophagales; family Spirosomataceae; genus Dyadobacter; species Dyadobacter soli. Next base: position 86,354 of record NZ_FNAN01000026.1, read on the forward strand.
CGTCGGCTTCGATGCGGGTTTCCAGTAGCAAAAGCATAAAATCGACGCCGCCCTGAATGCCGTCCGGACTCACTTTCATCTTTTTGACCGTGTCGGCAAACGTTTTGGAATCGCCCCGGCGATAAGTAAAAAGCACGTTTTGGTGGAGAATGAAAGAAACGGGATACGTTTCATAACCTTCCCGTTCTATTTTGAGGAAGTTGGAGTTGGCGTTTATCGTCTCATTCTGTTCAAAAAAACGCGAGCTGCTCTCGATTTCCACGATTTCCTGAGGCGTTTGAAAACTAATGTTGCATTTGTTTTCCACCCATTCCTCCTCCTCTGCACTCGGAGACTGTAAATCCACCCAGACGAGGTTCGGGATTTTCCCCAATTCGCGGATATCGTTTTCACGCTTGATGACTCTGCCGTCCTTATAGAATATGCGTACCATGCGTTAAAGTTGGGGAAAAAATCCGTACGCTTTGCCGTTCGTTCATCGGTGCCGCATTAGCTTGGAACGCTCACCGGTTAAAACTAACTTGTATTCGCCTAATTACACGCACTTGTGAAAGAGAAATTTTACCCGTTCGAGGCATCGGAGGATTACATGTACTTTTGGTTTGAAAGTAAATCGGAAAATCGCGTGGTTGCTAAATCGGTCGAATTTAGCAAGCTTGGTGCGCAGACGTATAATCTGGCATTTGGAGATGTCGATGAAAATGATGACTTGGATGATGTCGTTGTGAGTAACAACGGAGACATGCCGAAGGTGCTGGCAACAATAGCTCAAATTGTTATCGCGTTTTTGGGAGAGTACAATGATAAGCACATTTACTTTACTGGGAGCTCGCGTGCGCGAACGAGGCTTTACCGCGCGGTTTTAACCAGGGAAATCGACAATTGGTCACCAATCTTTGAGATTAGGGGTGTATATGACGGTAGAGCAATTCCTTTTCAAAGCAACATTGATTTTGAAAGTTTCATCATAAAACGTAAAAATTGAACTTATGAAGCCGAAACCCAAAAGCGACATTTTTGACTTGTCGAAAGTGAAAATTAATCCAAATCTGAAAAGCCACGCGAACGATCCGTTCGTTCGTCGCAAAGTGGAGGAAGCCAAGCGCGTGCTGAAATCTTTACAGCCGCCCATCGACGATATCTGCGATTAAATCCCGCGCTTTCCTGAAAGTGTCGTAAATTTGCGTGATGCAAAATACCGCTTCTCCCGGAATATTGACGACGCAGTTCTGGTTGCTGGGCCTTAGCTCGTTTCTCTTCTCTTCCAGCTTTAATATGCTGATTCCCGAGCTTCCGGCTTATCTTTCGAGCATGGGCGGGGCAGAATACAAGGGAGCAATAATAGGGCTTTTTACATTAACCGCGGGCCTTTCCAGGCCATTCAGTGGCAGACTTACGGACCGTGTCGGCAGGGTTCCGGTAATGGCTTTCGGGTCGTTAGTGTGTTTCGTATGCGGGTTTTTGTATCCTATTTTCACAACGGTGATGCCGTTCCTGCTACTCAGGCTCGTACATGGCTTTTCCACCGGCTTTAAACCAACCGGTACCGCGGCGTATGTAGCCGACATTGTGCCCGCCAATCGGCGGGGGGAAGCAATGGGCATTCACGGCATGTGTATGAGCGTTGGCTCCGCATTCGGGCCGGCGATCGGGAGCATGATCAGCGAAGCTTTCTCCCTGAATGCCCTTTTTTACACCTCATCTTTCCTTGCATTCCTTTCCATCGCGATCCTGCTGAATATGAAGGAAACTTTGCAGGAAAAACAAAAGCTTTCTTTAAAGTCATTTCAAATCACACGCCGGGATATTTTCGAGCCTGATGTGTTTAGCCCGGCGCTGATTACATTCCTTTGCTATTTCGGTTTCGGCGCGGTGGCGACGGTCACACCGGATTTCAGCAATTACCTGGGTTTGCAGAACCGCGGGTTATATTTCATGATGTTTACGATCTCTTCCATTATGGTCCGCCTTTTTGCGGGGAGAATATCCGACCGCCATGGTCGGATGCCTGTGACCATTGTAGGTTGCATTGTCCTGATTATCGCGATGATCCTCACCGGCTTTGCAGAATCCGTGGCGATGTTTCTCACCGGCGCTGCATTCTTCGGCATTGCCATGGGCATCCTGTCACCGGTACTTTCGGCGTGGACGGTCGACCTCAGCGGCGATCATAACCGAGGCCGGGCTATCGCGACGATGTTTATTTCTCTGGAAGCAGGCATCGGACTCGGTGCATTCCTTTCCGCCGAATTATTTGAAAATCAGCGTCAAAATCTTCCATTGGTGTTTTTCTCGATGGCCGCATTCGCATTGGCTGCGCTTTCTTACACAGTCATTATTTATCAGTTTAAAAAGCGCCGCGCCCGTGTTATTTGAGGATACTTACCAAAGCATTGCTGAACCAGCGGAAGGCTTTTTCAAGGATAAGGGAAGTAAATTCCTGGCTTACGCGTATCCCGTCACGAACGACGCAGAGGCCAAACTTTACCTTAACGACCTACGCGAATTACATCCCAAGGCAGTGCATCATTGCTATGCTTACCGCCTGGGTGCCGACAGGATGAGTTACCGGATGAGCGATGACGGCGAGCCATCGGGAACAGCGGGGCGCCCGATTCTCAATACATTATATTCGAAGAATGTTACAAATATTTTGGTAGTGGTTGTGCGGTATTTTGGAGGAACACTGCTCGGAGTACCAGGGTTGATCAACGCTTACAAAACCGCCACCGAAGCGGCTCTGGACGTTTCGCAGATTATCACCCGGCATTATTTCAGCGTTTACAGGCTGTCATTTCAATATCCGCAAATGAATGATGTCATGCGGATCGTGAAGGAAATGGAGCTGCCCGTGCGTGCGCAAGCGTTTGAAATGCAATGCACAATGGAAGTTGAAGTGCGTTCCACGCTCGTCGAGCGGTTTATCACGCGCTCCGAAAAAGTGGAAGGCTTGTCGGTGGAACTCGCCGACTAGTTGTTTTCGCGAAGCATTCGCACAAAATCGTCTTCGTAATCCTTGATCGCCTTCAAAAGCTCCTGTAATTCTTTTTCCTCCGGGGTGCCCTTCTTTGCGTCGAACAGCTCATCCGCCCGTTCGGAGGCTTTTTCGTATTCGCTCTCGTTTGTGATTTTCATGATTGCAGCTGTTTGAAAGTTTTCTCAAAAGTATTTCATTGTTTTTCAATGCACAAAAAAACCGGCACGAAGGCCGGCTCTTTCGGGGTGCGTTAGTGGGTTATGCCAGAATCAATATTCCGGATTTTGAACTAAGGTCGGTTGCCCGTCTTTCTGGCTGTTGAGGATTTCGTCCTGAGGCAGAGGGAAATACAGGTTTTTCTTGGTGAATGTTTTACCTGCCATGTATCCTCGCTTGTTGAACGCGCGGCCCGACGGCTCTTTGCCCGGCACGGCTTCTTCCGCAGAGTATTTGTTCAATACTTTTTCGGCGATTCCCCAGCGTACCAGGTCGAAGAAGCGGTGGCCTTCCATTGCAAATTCCAGGCGCTGCTCCATCCTTACCGCGTTTCTCGCATAGTCGGCACCTTTTGCGGCGAATGTTCCTGCCGGATACGGTTCAACTTTGTAAGTAACGGATTCGTCCTGTACAGAGCCGGTTTTCGCGCGGACGCGCAGCTGATTTACCAGATCCTGGGCCACTGCCAGGTTGCCCAGTTCCACTTCGCATTCGGCAAGCCAGAGCAATACGTTCGACAGCTTGATCAAACGATAGTTGTTGTTCACATTCCGTTTGCTGGTAGAGTGCGTAGTGCTGTTTTCTTCCGCCAGATAATACATCCATTTTTTACCTGTAAAAGGTCCGGCATAAGCCTGGTCACGAATCCACGTCGAACCGGGCATTGGGCCCCAGTCGAGGAAGTTCACACCGCGGCGGCCGACGGTCCAGTCGAGGCGGGGGTCTACGGGAATGCTTTTGTCCAGCGTAAATGCGGTCGATGCCACGATGCCCTGGTCATTAGGCAAATCCACTTTGTTGTAGGTATCCAAGGAACCATCGGCAGCAGCTCCGATCATCGGGAGCCCGTTCTCGGTTTTGAATGCATTCACCAGGTTGTGGGATGGCTGGTAGAAGCCGCAGCATCCGCGTCCGGGAGCGGTTGCAGAGTAAGGCCAGTTGAGGTTATCCCCCGCGTTACCATTGTTGCCGTTGGTTCCGTCGTTTACCGAGAATTGTACTTCCATAATCGACTCGGTATTGTTGTTGCCGGTTGTGCGGTAGTTGTCATGGTAATTTGCTACCAGTTTTTTACCGGAGTTTTTTACCACGTCGTCCAGTAGTTCTTTCGCCTTGTCCCATTTTTTCTGGAAAAGCAGCGCCTTGGCGAGATATGCTTTTGCAGCCCATTTGGTAGCACGCCCCTTCTGCGCTTGTGTTACGGGAAGATTATCAGCTGCGAACTGGAAATCTGCCTCGATTTCAGGCCAGATATCTTTTGTGTTAGGCACTTTTGTCGAATTAGGGTCGCCGGAATCATAAATCTTATCATCGATATAGGGCACCTTGTTCCACATTTTCTTGGCCTCGAAGTGATAGTGACCGCGGAGGAAACGGGCTTCTGCTACTACCTGGAGCTTTTCTGCATCGGTCATATCCTTCACGTCCGGGCTTCCGGCGATCTGGATCACCTCGTTTGCACGGGCAACGCCATCGTAGGAATGCCACCATTTACCGAGGAAATAGGTATTGTCGGAAAGCCAGTTGTACTGTTCGATGAACGATTGTTCGGGCTGGTCACCGGCATCGGTACCTTTCACGGCATCATCGCTGCTGATACCGCCGAAAACGTAGTTCGAGATCGTCGACTGGCGACCGGTGTTACCCGCTCCCACGCCATCGAGCAGCGAATAGGCGCCTATAAGCAAGGCATTAACACCGTTTTTGTTGCTGAGTTGCTCCTTCGATGCGCGCCCTTGCGGTTTCAGATCAAAGAAGTCGTCGGAGCAGGAGAAGCTCAGGCCGACCAGCATGCATATTAATAATGTCTTTTTCATATATGTTCTCTGTAATGAAGATCAATGGATAAACTAGAAATTGAAACGCAAGCCACCGAGGAACGATTTAGCCACAGGGTAGGAGCCTTCGTCCACGCCCATGTGCGTATCCTGGTTGTTTTCGCCCGATCTTCTCAGGTTAATATCCGGGTCAAGTCCTGTGTATTTCGTAAATGTGAACAGGTTTTGGCCCTGAACGTAGATTTGAGCTGATCCCAGTTTTACTTTTTTCAGCCAGGAAGAAGGCAGATTGAACGTGAGCTGGATGTTTTTCAAACGGAAGTAAGAGCCATCTTCCAGGAAGTAGGACGAAACCTGCTGGCTGGTAGCATCGCCTGAATTCAGACGGGGTAATTTCGCATCGTCTCCCGATTTTTTCCAGGAATCATATAACATCGTTTTCGAACGGTTGCCCTGGAATACGTTGAAATCCGTCCAGTACTTCACATAATTGAAGATTTCGTTGCCCTGTACGCCTTGTCCGAATAAGGTCAGATCAAACCATTTCCAGCCTAAGCCAACATTGATACCGTAGTTGAAATCGGGGTGTGGACTGCCGATAATGGTACGGTCGGCTGCGGTAATCACTCCGTCGCCATTCACATCGCGGAATTTGAAAGTACCTTCTCTTGTGTAGGACCCGAATTTCGGAGCAGCATCAGCCTCTGCCTGATTTTTGATCACCCCATCCACAAAGTAGCCGTAATAGCTTGCGATCGGCAGCCCTGCTTTTGAAGCAGACATTGCCGGCAGACGGGTAGTGAAACCGAAAATGGTCGCATTCGGGTCATTGTTCAGTTTCAGTACTTCATTTTTGTAATGCCCGAAGTTCACGCCGAACATGTAGCTGAAATCACCTTTTTTGTCCCGGAAATTTACACCGAGATCGACCCCGCGGTTGCGCACTTCACCGATGTTACTGTAAGAGATCGTTCCGAAACCGGCTGTTCTTGGCACGGGGATTTGCGAAAGCATGTCGGTAGTAATGCGGTTGTAAAGGTCGAGCACCACTTCCAATTTGCTGTTGAACAGACTCGCATCAATACCGATGTTGGTCGAAGTATTGGTTTCCCACTTGCCATTGGAATTACCAAACTGCACGAGGTCGAAGCCCCCTACGATCGACGTACCGGTACCGTTGATGTCATAGCCGTTGTTCTGAGGATCGGCGGCATAGAGGGTGTAAGCATTGTAAACGTTAGGGATGAGCTGGTTACCGGTTTTACCCCAGCCGAAGCGAACTTTCAAATCATCGACGAATTTAACCGGCTTCATGAATGCCAGCTCTGTCATACGCAATCCCAGCGAGAATGCGGGGAAGGTACCGTAGCGCTTGGCTTCCGCGAAGCGGGACGATCCGTCACGACGTAATGTAACGTCGGCAAGGATGAGCTCTTTAAATGAATAGTTGACCTTTCCGAACAACGAGAAGAGCGCGGTTTCTGTCGGGCCAGGGCCTGCATTGCTCAAACCGGCGGCTGAACCGGCATCGAGAAAGCGATAATCGAGATCGTCGAATGCAAATCCGCTCCGGCTTGCGCGGAACTCACCGGCGTAAGTTTTCACGGCTTCCGTACCTGCCAGCACGTTGAAGCTGTGTACGCCTACTGATTTGGCATAATTCAACGTGTTGAACCAGGTGTATGAACGGTCCACGTTATTGATCACGTTCAAACTGTTGGCGTTTCTTGCTTCCGCAGCTTCAATATCGCGGTGAAAATATTCCGAGCGGTTCGATTGGTTGTACTCGATACCAAGACTGGTGCGGGCGTACAGGCCAGGAAGGATGTCGATCTGCGCGAACACATTACCGAATGCGTGCGTACCTTTTGTCAGGTTGTCTTTTTCGCGGTACAGGCGGGCGAGCGGGTTGGGTGCGTTGCCAAGGTTACTACCACGGCTTCCTGCAAATCCGTTATAATCGGAGGTGTTGTTTCCGCCAAGTGCTCTCGGGCCACCTGTAATATCGAATACCGGGATGATCGGGTGTACCCGGATCGCGAACATGATCGGGTTACTTTCGTCGTTGTTGGTGATACCCTGTCTCTGGTCGTAGGAGAATGTAAAGTTTTCACCCACGGTGACGATGCCTTTTTTGAATTCGGTATTCGCACGCACCGAGTATCTTTTGTACTTCGTGTATCTCAAAATACCGTTTTGTTGAAAGTAGTTGGCCGACAGCGCATATTTAGCTACGTCCGAGCCGCCGGAAGCGCCGATTTGATAGTTTGAAATTGACGCCGGGTCAAAGATAACGTCCTGCCAATCGGTACCTTCCTTGTTAGCCTTGGTAATGTTGAATGCAGTTTTGCCAAGCGCGGGGTCAGCGATGTCGTTGGTGTAGGTGTAGCTGGCTGGCAGTGTCTCATTGGGGTCATTCGGATTCTTAAAGTAGTAGTTCGGGTAAATGTAATCTGCGATCGTCTGGTTACCCTGTTCATCGAATTTGTATTGGGCGGAAGGCGATGTTACCGAAGGGTTTTTACCCGCACCGAGATCAGCTTCGTAAAGGTATTGGCCCAATTCCCTGGTATTAAGAAGATCCAGCATCTTGCCGGGGCGCTGGGTACCGGTATAGAAGTCGAAAGTAATGTTCGGCGCACCGGTTTTACCTTTTTTAGTAGTGATAATTACCACCCCATTGGCCGCGCGAGCACCGTAAATGGATGCCGCGGAAGCGTCTTTCAGTACCTGCATCGACTCGATGTCGTTCGGGTTGATCTGGTTCAATGTACCCTGGGTAGGCACGCCGTCGATCACGTACAGCGGGCTGTTGTTGTTGATCGAGCCGAAACCGCGGATACGCACCATGGTACCACCACCGGGTGAGTTGTCATTTCCGACGGTAACCCCGGACGCCCGTCCTTGCAGCATTTGCGTAACGCTGGCAGTAGGAACAGAGGTGAGTTCTTTGGGGTTAATCACCGTTACAGCACCGGTAATGTCTTTTTTGCGCTGTGCCGCATAACCGGTTACCACCACTTCGCTCAGGTTCTTGATGTCGTCTTCCATCGCCACGTCGATGGTGGTCTGGTTGCCGACGGGTATTTCCTTTTTAATCAAACCGATAGAGGAAAAAACGAGAATGGCGCCGGAGCCTTTCGCTTCGATGGCGTAGACGCCGTCTGCATCGGTTACCGTACCGACATTCGTTCCTTTCAGTTGCACGTTCACACCGGGAATGCCGGTTCCATCAGCAGAGGAGGTTACTTTACCCTTGACCTGATGATCCTGGGCGTGAGATAAATGTGCTGCTATTGCAAACAGCATAATCATGACACCCCGGAAAAGCGGGACTAGTAAATGTTTGTTCATAAATTGATTAGGGGATGATGTTAAAAATGTATTACTAAATGTCAATATACTGTTAAAAATTGAAAATTGACCGTCAAAATTGGTAATATTTTTATAATTAATATAAATCAAATAGTGGTTACAAAATATTTAATCTTCGAAAAGTCTTATTATGCAATCGTTTGCAACCGTCATTTTTTCTTGGAAAGAATCAATCCATTTACGGTATACGCATCAAGCTGAGGGAGAGAAAATTTGCAACTCAAAGTGTATTTTTGTGGTTAACTGAATTACAGCTTCATTAACAGACTAACTCACAAACTATCATCAGGACTTTGGAATATTTAAATGGCCTTGAAGTGGCAGAACAGGACCTCATCGAGGTACAAGGCGCCCGCGAACACAATCTCAAAAACATCGACGTAGCTATCCCACGCAACAAACTCGTGGTAGTGACCGGTATCAGCGGCAGCGGCAAGTCGTCGCTCGCATTCGATACCATCTATGCGGAAGGCCAGCGCAGGTACATGGAAAGTTTCTCTTCCTACGCGCGCGGCTTCATCGGTGAAATGGAACGGCCGGATGTAGATAAGATCAGCGGCCTTTCGCCGGTGATCAGCATCGAGCAAAAGACGACTTCACGCAACCCGCGCTCGACCGTGGGCACGGTAACGGAAATCTACGACTTCCTGCGCCTGCTCTACGCACGTGCGGGCGAGGCGTACTCGTACGTGACGGGTCGGCGGATGATCAAGCAATCGCAGGACCAGATCGTGAACCAGCTCATGACCCAGTTTTTGGGACAAAAAATCGTGTTGCTGGCGCCGGCGGTGAAAGGCCGGAAAGGGCATTACCGCGAGCTTTTCGTGCAGATCGCCCGGTTAGGATATACCAAAGTCCGCGTCGACGGGGAGGTGCAGGACATTATGCCCAAAATGCAGCTCGACCGTTACAAGGTCCACGACATCGAAATTGTGATTGATCGTGTGATTCCCAAAAAGGAAGAAGAAGATTCGCAGTCGCGGTACCGGATGAGCCAGTCGGTGGCGACGGCCATTAAGCAGGGTAAGGGCGCATTGATGGTGCTGGATGCGAAAGGCAATACCTATTATTTCTCTCAAAACCTGATGGACCCGGAGTCGGGGATCAGCTACGACGATCCCGCCCCGAATGCATTCTCGTTCAACTCGCCGTACGGCTGGTGCCCTACCTGCCAGGGCCTGGGCATTATCGAGGAGATTACAGAGGATTCGATCATCCCCGACAAATCGCTGAGCATTAGTCGCGGAGGTATCGCGCCGATGGGCGAGTACCGCGAGGCGTGGATATTCAAGCAATTGGAGGTTTTACTTAAGAAATACAAAATCACACTTACGACCCCGCTCGAAAAATTCCCCGAGGAAGCATTGAAGCTTGTGCTTTACGGGAGCGAAGAGGCTGTTCCGGTGCCATCGAAGAAATATCCGGGCACCGAATGGGAAACCAAGTTCGACGGGATCATCAACTTTTTGAAAAGACAGCAGGAGTCGGGTAACGAGAAGATTCAGGATTGGCTGAAAGATTTCATGGTAACCCAAACCTGCCCCGAATGCAAAGGCAAGCGCCTGCGGAAGGAGTCGTTGCATTTTAAAATAGATAAAAAAGACATTGCCGAGCTCGCCGACAGCGATATCCGCGAGCTGGCCGAATGGCTGGTAGGCCTCGAAGACCGCCTGGAAGAAAAGCAGCGCGTGATCGGCCACGAGGTATTGAAAGAGATCCGTAAGCGCGTAGGGTTTATGCTCGATGTAGGATTGGATTACCTGACCTTGAACCGCGCATTGCGGACATTGTCAGGAGGTGAAGCACAGCGTATTCGCCTCGCGACACAGATTGGGACGCAGCTGACGGGCGTACTCTATATTATGGATGAGCCGAGCATCGGCCTACACCAGCGCGACAATGTCCGGCTCATCAACTCCCTGAAAAGCCTCCGCGACCTCGGTAACACGGTTCTCGTGGTGGAGCACGACAAGGACATGATGCTCGCCTCCGATTACATTCTCGACATTGGTCCGGGTGCCGGTCGTCATGGCGGAAGCGTTGTAGGAGCCGGTACTCCGGAGAAATTTCTGCAAAATGGCTCGCTAACAGCGGATTATCTTGCTGGCAGAGAGGCGATCGAGGTTCCGAAAAAGCGCCGGAAAGGCAAAGGCGAATCCATTACGCTGAAAGGTTGTACAGGGCATAACCTCAAAAACGTCTCCGTTTCGATTCCGCTGGGAACGATGATCTGCGTCACCGGCGTGAGCGGCAGCGGTAAATCGTCGCTGATCCACGAAACGCTGTTTCCGCTATTGAACCAGCATTTTTACAAATCGAGGAGGGAGCCGCTTCCTTACAAATCCATTGAGGGACTCGAATTTATCGATAAGGTGATCGAGGTAGACCAGTCGCCCATTGGCCGGACACCGCGCTCGAACCCGGCGACTTATACCAATCTCTTCACGGACATTCGTACGCTTTTCGCGGAGCTGCCCGAGGCGAAAATCCGTGGTTATAAGCCTGGGCGCTTCTCATTCAATGTGAAAGGCGGTCGTTGCGAGGATTGCGAAGGCGCGGGTATGAAGAAAATCGAAATGGACTTCCTGCCCGATGTGCACGTGAACTGTGAAACCTGCAAAGGCAAACGTTTCAACCGCGAAACATTGGAAGTGCGTTTCAAAGGCAAATCCATCGCGGATATATTGGATATGACTGTGGAATCCGCATTGGAATTCTTCGAAAATCAGCCGAGACTGTTGCGCAAAGTTCAGACTTTGAATGATGTCGGTTTGGGCTACATTACCCTCGGCCAGCATGCCACTACATTATCAGGCGGTGAAGCGCAGCGTGTGAAGTTGTCGGAAGAATTATCAAAACGCGACACCGGTAAGACCTTGTACATTCTCGACGAACCTACCACCGGTTTGCATTTTCAGGACATTCGCCATTTGCTGAATGTGTTGAACAAACTGGTGGAAAAAGGAAATACAGTCCTCATTATCGAACATAACCTGGATGTGATCAAGGTCGCGGACTACATTATCGACGTTGGTCCCGAAGGCGGTGCCATGGGAGGCCGCATTATCGCGGAAGGAACGCCGGAGAAGGTAGCAAAAGTGAAAGGTAGTTTTACCGGTTACTTCCTAAAAGAGGAATTAAAATAATAGCATTCCTGGCATAGAAAAACACCCTGCACTACTCGAAATGCAGGGTGTTTTTCTATTTAACGTATTTCTATTTTATCCCAGAATGGTAAGGATTCCGACTTGTCGGGATAGGTGAGCCGGGCTTCATAAGAACCGGAAGGAAGGTCGGCGGGAATGGCATATTGCCCGAAGTAAGCCTTGAAGCTGCCGTCCGCGTAGGATGGATCTGCCTTCGCGACAGCCTTGATCGTGATAGTTTTTCCGGCGTTTTTAAGTTGTAAATCAGGTAGTTCCTGGTAGGGGTCGAAGGCGGCGTACATTCTGCCGAGAACTGCCGGGAACGGATTCACGTAGATGGGCTGGCCTTTTTCAGCGACTATCCTTTTGATCTTGGCATGGATGGCACCGTTGATGACGTAGTCATTCTGTATAACCCAAACGTGACCGATCGCCTTCTCCGTCTCGTTTCGGGCAATGACGCGCACCAGCGATTTAATCAGCGTGTCGTTTTCAAAAATATTCACTTTGTAAGACCCGTCGGGAATGCTCGACGGAATGGTGCAATTGAGCACGGCGGTGTCGCCGAAAGTTGCAGGGAACTTAACGGCATTCGAGAGAAAATCGCTCTCTATCGTTACTTCGTATCGGGATTTTGCGGAAAATCCTGCGCCCGTGATAGTGGTTGCCTTTCCAACCGGCGCCGCCGTAAGCAGCAGACTTTCCGCGAACAAATACACCGACGACCGGATGACTGGCAGAAGCTTCCTGTTTCTGGCCAGCTCGTAGCTTTTGTCGCCGTACCGGAGCACCACGCCCAGCTGATTGGATTTTTCAAATTGACTGGCATTTTCAAAATAAATCGCGTTGAGCCACGTGCCTCCCGGAATTTCTTTACCACTACCCCCGTCGGTGAGTGAGGCCGTTAGTTTCATTTCTGCGCCAGGGCTTTCCGGAACTGTCCCAATGCCGGTGAGGAGGTTGCACGAAATCCCCAATCCACCGGAATTTGAAAGTCGGAATTCTTCGTCGCCGTCGATCGTAGCCTTTAATGGGCCGGAGTGTTTTACGTAAAATTCGTAGGATTTGGTGTGCCCGGTAGCCGTGGTGATTGGCAGATTTAATGGCAGTTTGTTCTTATAGGCAAAGGCAATCAACGATTTCGAGGTCGTATTGCTCCATTCGAGGCGGGTGCCGGGATATAGTTTAAATTGAATGCCGATTTCATCGGCTGAGTAATTCGCCTGAAGGGTAATCTGGTATACTCGTCGTGCAGAGTCGAATTCGATTTTTTCTGCGCCCTGAATTTCGATGTTTTGAATGAATGTCGGATCGGTCAGCGGAGTGACTACGATTTCTTCCGGCTCGGGGCCTGGCGTGTCCTTTTCTTTTTTCTTACATGCGACGAAAATCGCCGTCGAGACGAAAAACAGTAGGAGCAGTTTTTTCATGAAAATAATGTGTTAATGGCTGATAGATCGGTAATCGGCCATTAATGTACACAAAATTCACTTTCAGTTACATCCACTTGCTCAAAAACTGGTTGAATGCCTCCTTGTACTGATCACTCACAGGAATGGACGTCGCGCCGATTTGAATGGTATTCCGGGTCACGGCGCTGATCTTGTCGAGGTTTACAATGAACGACCGGTGTACACGCATGAACTTGGAAGGCGGTAATTTTTCTTCCAGGGCTTTCAGGCTCGTGAGGGAAAGGATCGGTTTCGGGTCGGATTTGAGGTGGACTTTGACGTAATCTTTGAGTCCCTCCGTGTACAAAATGTCATCGTAGGCGATCCGTACCAGCTGGTATTCCACTTTCAGGAACAGGTACTCGTCCTTAGGTTCCGAAGAACCGGCCGACGAGGCCTTTTGCACCAGCTCCACGTATGCCTGCGCTTTCGATGCGGCACGGAGGAACTCTTCGTAGTTAAAGGGTTTTAGGAGATAGTCAATGGCGTCTACGCGAAAACCATCGAGTGCGTATTGGTTGAATGCGGTTGTAAAAATGATCCTCGGTGCCTTGCTTCCGGCTTTTTCAAGCACCCTTGCGAGTTCGATACCCGTCAGGTCCGGCATTTGAATATCCAGAAAAATGACGTCGATAGGCTTGCTGTTGATCACCTGTAATGCTTCGACAGCGCTGGAATAGCGGCCTGCCAGGTTCAGAAACGGCGTTTTTTCAATAAAAGCACAAACCAGTCCGAGCGCCAGCGGCTCGTCGTCGACGGCAATGCATTCCAATGTCACGCTCATGCCGTTTCCAGTTCCAGGTGTACTTCAAATTCCCGTTCCTCTTTATTCTCGTTTACTTCCAGCTGGTACTTGCCGGGATAAAGCAGGTCGAGGCGGCGCTGGGTGTTGGCAAGGCCGATGCCGTTGCTTTCGTCCAGAATGGCCCTTTTGTCGGTAAAGAGTGTGTTTTTTACTTCTACAAAAATCTTGTGGCCTTCCTGGCGGATCTGAATGTCGATCCGGCTCGGCTGTACGGCGCTTACGCCGTGTTTGAATGCATTTTCGATAAAGGGTAGGAATAGCATTGGGGCAATGGAAACGTCGTGAAGCGGATTAGGCGGGTCGAGGTGCACGGTTACCTTATCGGTCAGGCGCAGCTGCATCAGTTGAATATAATCCTGTGCAAATGCGATTTCCTGGCTCAGCAGCACGGTTCCGTGCTGGGTTTCGTACAACACGTAGCGCATCATACGCGAGAGCTTGTGCAATGCTTCACGCGCGGCTTCCACGTCGATCACAGTGAGTGCATAAATGTTATTCAGGGTATTGAAAAAGAAATGCGGGTTGATTTGCGCTTTCAGGAACGAGAGCTCGGAGTTGATCTTCTCCTTTTCAAGGTTCTGACGGTACTGCTTGTCGAGCTGGGCAGTGCGCACGGCTGCGACGCTGGTGCTGAGCCCGATGATCATCAATGCAGTCAGCAATGCAAAGTAATCGAGGCGGTCGTGGCGTTTTTTATCGCCATTCGTTTCGCGGGCCAGTTTGAATGCACGGTCCATTTGCTCGCCGTGGTTGATCGCGATCTTCACCTGCTCAGTAATCACGGCCAGCATTACCACCGACACGATATTGAAGAGAATAAACCGCGAGTACTTGTTTTTGGCAAGGAATTTGGGGAACCAGATATAATAGTTGAGATAGAATATCGTGATGAGCAGCGAGAACAAAACGGCCTGTTTTACCCAGAAGCTCACAGGGAATTCAATCTGCCAGCTCAGGGGTTGCCACATCAAGAATAAAGCCAGAAAACTCCATCCAAGTAAATGGAGGAATAACGGGGGGTATTTCCGGGCAACACGCGTATCCATTTAGCAATTAGTTAGTTTCAATGTGATTTGAACGCAACACATCACTGCAATCTTACGCGGAATTTATGAAATCACCTATTTCAATCGATCAAACTACCCCCAAATACCGACCGGCGGCTCATCGCAATCTATCAACAGCCTTCTGAGATGGAGCACACGGAATTGTCTGTCATTTACAGGGATATATCGTCCGAAAGTGCCCTTTGATCGGTACATCTTTCCTATCCATCTATTCCTTTTTTTTCACCGGATTATACCTTGTTATTTTGAAATTCGAAAAGTACACTTTTAAAACCCAAACCATGAAACTTGTTTTACATCTAACATTCCTGGCTGTGTTCTCAGGGCTTACGTCAGCGGCATTCGCCCAGTTTCCGGGCGGAGGAGGCGGTGGCGGAGGATTCCGTGGCGGTGGAGGCGATTCACGCGGCGGCGGTAACAGGCCGCAGCGGCAGACGGTCATTCCGGGAACGGCAGAAGACACTCCTAAGGGTAATGGAAAGATCACGGGCGTGCTCGTGGATTCGACTTCCAAAAAGCCGGTAGAATTTGCAGCACTATCCCTGGTCGATACCAAAACCAACAATCCGATCGATGGTACCACCACCGACGAAAAAGGTGAATTTACGCTCACAAAAGTCGCGTCGGGCAACTTCAAGATCCTGATTTCCTTCATCGGTTATAAAACCAAGACCATCAATAATGTAAAGATTGACCGCAAGACGGAACTGAATATGGGTACGGTGGTACTCGTGCCGGATGTGGTGCAGCTCAATGAAGTCGAAGTGGTAGGGATGGCCCAGATGATCGAAGAGAAGGTCGACAGGCTGGTTTACAATGCAGAAAAAGACATTACCAGCAAAGGTGGCGATGCTTCCGATGTGATGAAAAAGGTACCGATGCTGACCGTCGACCTCGACGGCAACGTCTCGCTCCGCGGTAGCTCCAACGTGCGCGTGCTGATTAACAACAAGCCTTCGACCATTATCGCCACCAGTGTGGCCGACGCATTGAAGCAGATTCCCGCGGATATGATCAAATCGGTGGAGGTGATTACCTCGCCATCGGCGCGCTACGACGCGGAAGGTTCGGCGGGTATTATCAATATCATTACCAAAAAGAGCACCATTCAGGGTGGTACACTCAACCTCGACACCGGTATTGGTAACCGCGGCTCAAACCTGGGCTTGCGCGGTAATTACCGGATAGGTAAAATGGGTTTCAGTCTCGGCGGTTTCGGACGTTTCAACTACAATATGCCGGGTAAATCGGAGAATACACAGGTCGGAAAGCTGAGCAATTTCAGCACTCTTCAGACCAGTGATTCCAAAAACAAGATGGCATTCGGCTCGTATAACTTCGGCTGGGATTGGGAGATTGATGCTAAAACTTCGTTGTCGGCCGGTGTGCGTTATGGAATGCGTAACAACAAAGTCGATCAGGAGCTTTACACTTATAATACTGTAAACGATACCACCCGCACCAGCTTCCGCGACGTGAACAGCAAGGATCTTTCGGGTACGTGGGATGTGAATGTGGATTATATGAAAACCCTGGGCAAAGCCGGGCAGGAGCTGAGCATTTCGACGCAGTACAGCCGTAACAACCGTACCAACGACTACGATGCGGATGTGTATTCGCTCAGCAATGCGCAATTGAAAGAATTATTGGGTGCAACAGGCAACAACAACAGCAGCCACAATCAGGAAAGCACCGTCCAGATCGATTACCAGACGCCTATCAAGGAAAACCAGATGCTGGAATTCGGTGGTAAGGGCATTTTCCGCCAGGTTGTGAGTAATTTTGATTATTACAGCCAAATCGGCCAGGCGCAACCAGCCAGCAATCTGAACTACGACCAGAATGTGGCTGCCGGATATTTATCCTATACTTACACTACAAAAAGCAGGTTTACCGTGAAAGCCGGTACACGTTACGAGTACACAAGCATCGACGCGCAGCAAGGCGAATCGGGCGATTTGAAACTGCCGGCATATGGTAACCTCGTGCCGAGCATTAACCTTTCGCAAACTTTCGGAAAAGGGCAGACCATTAAACTGGCCTACAACCGCCGCCTGCAACGTCCGGGTATCCAGTTCCTGAACCCGAACGAGAATGCGGCCAATCCGCAGAACATCACCAAGGGTAACCCTAACCTGAAACCTGAGCTGACCGACCAGGTCGAATTGGGTACGAGCTTTTTCAAGAACTCGCTGTACATCAACGTATCGACATTCGCGCGCTTCACCAACAGCTCGATCGAAAGCATCCGTACCACCAGTGATGACGGTGTGATCACGACCACTTACGGCAACATCGGCTCGAAGAAGAATTACGGTGCTAATATTTTCGGTAACGTGACATTCTTCAAAAGATGGCAACTGGGTGGCGGTTTCGACTTCTACTATGCCGACCTCTCGAACAACAGTCCTAATCCTGCATTGCAGAACTCCAACAGCGGTTTCGTACTGAGCGGCCGGATGCGTACCAGCCTCACCATTAAAAACGGCTGGGGCTTGCAGGCGGGCGGATTTATGCGTGGACGCGACGTGCAGCTGCAAGGCACGCAAGCCGGTTTCCGGATGTATGACTTCGGTATCCGCAAGGATTTCGCCAACAAGCGCGGCAGCATCGGCTTCGCAATGGAGAACTTCCTGGCACCTTCGTTCAAAATGAAAACAAGCCTGGAATCAAGTACATTCATCCAAAACAATACCAATTACCTGTATAACCGCGGTTTCCGTGTGAACTTCTCTTACCGCTTCGGTAAAATGACGTTCGTGGAGCAAAAACCACGCAGACGGAAATCCGTAAACAACGACGACCAGAAATCAGACGGCGGCGGCGGTATGGATACCGGTGGTGGCGGCGGTGGTGCACAAGGCGGTGCGCAAACTCCGGCGGTCACACCGGCAGCAGGCGGCCGCGGCAATGGTGGCCAGGGAGCCGGTCGGCAGGGAATGGGCCGCCCGCAAGGTGCGGTAGCGGACAGCACAGCTCGTCCGGCACGCCAGGGAGGGTTCCCGGGTCAGCCAGGTGCACGCCCGGATTCGACTATGAAACGCGATTCGACGCAATTCAGACCGGATTCTACCCGTGTGCGTCCCGACAGCAGCACCGTGAAACCGGATAGCACTGCCCGTCCGGCGGTACCCGCGGATTCATCTGCATTGCCAGTGAAGCCAGCTACCCCGGCTGATACTACCAAGAAAGATTAACAGAACACCATAAACTGAGAAGCCCGGCTGATTTCAACCGGGCTTCTTTCGTTTTATCGCATTACTATAAAGAGCTGTTCTGCTGCTTAATGCTTGCCAGAATGCGGTCGGCACCTGCTGCGAGCAGCTCTTCGGCCAATGCGGTTCCGAGCTCCTGCGGGAATGCGTGCCCTCCGCTTTCGGCTTTGCGGATCAGTTCCGTACCGTCGAGGCTGATAATGCCGCCGGTCATGTGAATTTCCTCGTCATGTAACGTTGCCATACCGAATACCGGAATGCTGCAACCGCCTTGGAGGCGTTTCAGGAATGCCCTTTCGGCCAGCAGGCAGGTTTCGGTATGTTCGTGGTTGAGGAGTTCTCTCAGTTTGCCTTTCTTTTCCGTATCGAGCGAAACGGCGCACTCAATGGCCACGCTGCCCTGGCCTACTGCCGGGGTGAATTCGTCGAGCAGCAAATGCTCGGCAATTTTGTCGTCGTACTCCATGCGGTGTACGCCTGCGTAGGCGAGCAGAAGCGCGTCGCATTGGCCTTCTTCCAGCTTGCGGAGGCGCGTTTGCAGGTTACCACGCATACCTACGGTTTTGATATGTGGGTAATAGTGTTTCAAAACAGCCACCCGCCGTGTCGACGACGTTCCTACCGTAAACGACTCACCGCTTTTCAATGACAATGTGGTATCGTGGCTTACGAGCACGTCGTTCGCGTGTTCGCGTTCGGTGAATGCGATGATTTCGAATGCGTCGTCCAGATGTGATTGAAGGTCTTTTGCGCTGTGCACCGCAATATCGATGCCGCCGCTGCGGAGCTGGTCTTCCAGTTCTTCCGTAAAAACGCCTTTACTGCCAATTTTAGAAAGCGACCGGTCGAGGATCTTGTCGCCTTTTGTTTCAATGATAACGATCTCCGTTTCAATACCGCCCTGTTGCAAAAGCGCTTCAACATAATATGCCTGCCAAAGTGCCAGCTTGCTCCCGCGGGTTCCTATTTTTATATGCATGGTTGTTTGTACAATGTAAAGCCGGATGTTAATAGGCCTGTATTAAAATCTCCGCCGGAATGTTAAGTTTTTCATTTAGCCTACGGATCATACTCAAATTTAATTTTCGTTTGCCGGAAAGGATTTCTGATTTACGGGATCGGTAACCGAGGATTTCCGACAACTCTTTTTCTGAAATGCCCATTTGCTCCAACCGGAACCGTATCGCTTCCAGCGGGTTGGGTTTTGGAACTGGGAAATGCACGTTTTCGTACTCTTTCACCAAAATGGAGAGTACTTCCAGTTCGTCGGCTTCCTCAGAATCCGGCTTGATATCAGATTGCATCAGATCATAAATGCGAGCCAGATAGCTTTGGTACTGCTCGTTACTTTTAATGGGCCCGATCATAGTAATGTCTGTATAGCAATAATGCGCATCGTTCGAACAAAGATAGATAATTTGTTACCATTTTGGTAACGTTATTTTTCTTGTGGAACGTTGGATTAAAGCAGTTTCTGAACGCTGCCATCGGAGTGCGAAATTATGGAGATACAGGCAAATCTGCCAGTGATAGATTGCGGATTTCCCCGTAAATTAACCCGATCAAAATCAGCACCATGGAAAACAGAGGCCTTATTTTCATTCCGGATATCAGCGGTTTTACGCAGTTTATGCATGAAATCGAGATTGAACATGGCCGCCAGATTATCCAGGAGCTGCTCGAAACACTTGTGAATGCGAACCAGATCGGTTTGGAGATTTCGGAAATTGAAGGGGATGCGATCCTTTTCTTCAAATTCGGGAAGGCGCCGGAGCTGGAAACGTTGTATAAGCAGGTGGAGCGGATGTTCTGTGACTTTCATAAATACCTGATTGCCTATGATAACCGCAGGTTCTGTCAATGCAAGTCCTGCATTTCGGCTGTTAACCTCACATTGAAAGTGGTGGCGCATTATGGCGAGTTTACGACGTATCAGGTCAAAAATTTCAGGAAACTGATCGGAAAGGACATCATAGTCGCGCACCAGTTGCTGAAAAACGACATCGACCAGCACGAATACTGGCTGGTAACCCAGAATCTGCTGAACGGACAAAATCCGGATGGTTTTACGGAATGGATGCAATGGTACCCAGGCTCCAAAACGACTGAAAATGAGCAGATACCGTTTCAATACACACAGATCGGCGCGTTGAAGGATAGCATTCCGCGTTACGAACCGCCATTGTTGGAGCCCAGGGAGAAAGTGAAAATGCTTTCCGTTTCCAGGGAATATGATGCAGCTATTAAAAAGATGTTCTTCACTGCCGGCCACCTCGAATTGCGTCACCGCTGGCAGGATGGCCTGATATCCATCGAAGAACTTGACCATTTCCTCCCGGGTATCGGCTCGCGCCACAGGCGTACGCGCGAGGACGGCGAAACGATCATGTATGCCAGCGGCTTCTCCTATGATCCCGAATCCCGGATCGTTTTCAGCGAATCCGACGAAAAGCTCACCAATACGCTCTATTTTGTGCTGGAAAAACTGGCCGAAAACCGTACGCGCCTCAGTTTGGAATACTATATCAAAAACGACCCGCTGAAACAGCTTGCGTTCCGTCTATTTAAAAAGGACAAAATGGAAGCCACCTACAAAAAATCACTAGCTAACCTGGAAAAGTTACTCCCAGAAATCACAGTACCAGTAGATTTCTAATGACAACTTTTTACATTCACTAATCGCTCCGGCGACCCGGTCAATCATTCAATCATTCAATCATTCAATCATCGCTCCGGCGACCCGGTGAATCATTCAAAATTATACCCCAACGGTATCGCCCTCATCCGTCACAATTTTGTCTTCAATGTAAGAGACGATCATCGATGCAATGTCGATGCCGCTTACTTCTTCGATTCCCCGCAATCCCGGTGAAGAATTGACTTCCATCACCAACGGCCCGCGCTCGGATTGGAGCATATCGACGCCCGCGATTTTCACACCCAAGGCCTTGGCGGCAGCAATAGCGGTATGCTCCTCTTCCGGTGATAGCTCGATGATACAGCCGGAGCCACCCCGGTGGAGATTGGAACGGAAATCCCCCTCGGCACCCTGACGTTTCATGGAGGCGATTACTTTGTTACCTATCACAAATGCGCGGATATCGGCACCTTTGGATTCCGCCACATATTCCTGGATCAGGAAGTTGGCCCTCAGGCCGTAGAATGCTTCAATGGTAGATTTCGCGGCTTTGATCGTCTCCGCGAGCACGACGCCCACGCCCTGGGTGCCTTCCAGCAGTTTGATAATCACCGGCGGGCCGCCTACCATGTGGATGAGCTCGTTGACCTGCGCGGGATTTTTGGCAAAAACCGTCTTTGGAATGTCGATACCCGCTTTCGCGAGCACCTGCATGCTGCGCAGTTTGTCGCGCGAGCGCAGGATGGCCTGCGATTTCACGGTCGTAAAAATCTTCATGAGTTCGAGCTGGCGCACTACGGCGCACCCGAATGCATTCACCGACGTGCCAATGCGCGGAATGACGGCGTCGATGCCGGTAATGGGTTTCCCCTTATACACGACCGTCGGCTTGCCGCCTTCGATCATGACAAAGCATTTGACGTGGTCGATTACAACCGCTTCGTGGCCCTTTTGTTTGATTGCCTCCACCAGACGCCTGGTTGAATACAGGTCCGGATTGGTGGATAATACGGCGATTTTCATAAAAATGTTTTTAGAAAATGTGGAGGTCGGCCAGGGTCGGAGACCGTGCCCGGGGGTTTAGTTCTGAGGTAGTTTTTGGGAACGAGTAGTTGGTGTCAGCGAATGCCTTGCTGCCGACAGGTTCTTTTGTGACACATCCACGATGAACCTGTTTTTGAGCAGTTTTCGCCCGAGTAGTATGGGGTAACTCATTTTCTGCCGGTTAGCCAGCGAAAATTCGGTACGTATTTTCCGTCCAAAAAGCCGGATCGGGGTTTTGATTACAAATCGTTTTTCTTCTTTCCCGAAGGAATTCCGTATGACGGTTTCCTTGAATTCGGTTACTATAAAGAAATGTTGAGGTGCCCCGCGCTTGGCGTCCAGGTAAACGTGGAGCTCTTTGCTTCCTTCTTTTTCCACCAGTTTCACGCGGGAACAATGGATGGCCGAAGTGGCCGCGCCCGAGTCCACACGAACCGGCACATGATGCCAGCCCAATTCCGGTAAATCCGCAATATCGGTCGCGCCGATAATTTCCAAAGGACGTTTCATCTGCGCTGGAAAAACTGGGCGAGCGTCAGCGACAGGTCCAGAAACACCATTTTGGCCCGCACATTGCGTTCGATGTGGTAATAGGCCGTATTCACTTCCCCGATCATCCGTTCCAGCGACTCGAAATTGACAGTTTTGGAAAAATTCTGCACGAAAGTAAGCTCTTCCTGCGGAACACGCAAAAGCTGGCCCGCGCCATGGCTCCACACGAGCATATCTCTGAACAACCTTAATGCATATTCGAGCAGGCCTTTTTGTTTTTCCTTACTCATTACATCATAGCCGTCGGCAAGTTTGACCAAATGCGCCACGTCAAATTTGTAGGACGATCGCATCCAGTCCGCGAACCACGTGGAGCGGTCATCCTGCTCTTCCTGAACGAGTTTCAATGCTTCGGCCATGTTACCGTCGGACAGGAATGCAATCTGACCGGCGACCGGGTCGCTCACTTCCTGTTGTTTCAGGTAGCCTTTAATTTCCGCATCCGTGAATGCGGGAATCGTAATGCGCTGCGTCCGCGAGATGATTGTAGTCAGTAATTTATCCGATTGGTCACTTACCAAAAGGAACAAAGTTTTTTCTGGCGGTTCTTCCAAAATCTTCAAAATGGCATTCGAAGATGCCGCATTCATGATGTCTGGCTTCCAGATGAGCAGGATTTTGTACTCGCCTTCGTACGCTTTCACCGACAGTTTCCGCAATATCCCCCGCGCTTCTTCCACCGAAATGTTGCCCTGCTTGTTGTCCGCGCCGATGTGGTCGAGCCAGTCGGGGAGGACGCGGTAGGGGTTATCCAGTAAAAACGAGCGCCAGAGTGGCAGAAATGCTTCGCTGGTTTTACCATCGACCTTTTTGGAAGTGGCAATGGGAAATATGAAATGGAAATCGGGGTGGATGAGCTTGCTCATCTTCGCGCACGACGCGCAGGTTCCGCAAGCATCTTCCTCGTTCCGGTTTTCACAGTTAATATAGGTAGAGAATGCCAGCGCCATAGCCAGGCCTGCGCCACCCGTGGAATAATCGAAGAGCTGGGCATGGGCCAGGTGGCTGTTCCGGACCGAGCGCCGCAATGTCGCTTTGATATTTTCAAGTCCCGGAATATCTCTGAAAAGCACGGTTTAAATCAATTAATAAATGGGTAAATGCTTACTGGCTGCGCTGGGTTTGGGTATTTTCAAAAACAGCACGCATTATATCTTCTTCCGTTTGTCCGAATGCGACTCCCCGGCGGCTCACGGTATCTTTCGCCACTGCCACGGCTTTGTCGAACCGATATTCGCAATAACCTTCGGCCGCGCCGCCCCATGAGAAGGAGGGCGCATGC
Source organism: Dyadobacter soli (assembly GCF_900101885.1). Taxonomy (GTDB): domain Bacteria; phylum Bacteroidota; class Bacteroidia; order Cytophagales; family Spirosomataceae; genus Dyadobacter; species Dyadobacter soli. The sequence continues at coordinate 109,900 of NZ_FNAN01000026.1, forward strand.
TTGGCCTGGAACCCTGCGCCGAATACATTCACACTTACGCCGACAATCGTCCCGGTGTTGAACATGGTCGAAATTCCTGCCTTGGAATAATCGCCCATCATCAGTCCGCAGAAGATTAAACCGGTGTCTGCCAATGCATTAGTCGCATAGCTATGTAGTTTTACATTGCCGTGGTCGTTTTTCAGGTTGGAATTATTGGTATTAGCCCCGAGGTTACACCATTCTCCCAGCACCGAATTGCCCAGGTAGCCGTCATGACCCTTGTTGCTATAACCAAACACCACGCAATTGCTCACTTCTCCACCGACTTTGGACGACGGGCCTACCGTGGTATTCGGCCTGATCTTCGTTCCTTGTGCCAAAACGCCGTTTTCGCCGATCGCAAATGGTCCCTGGATCATAGAACCTTCCTGAATCAAAGCGTTTTTGCCAATATAAATAGGACCGTTCTCGGCATTCAGGATGGATGCTTTGATTACCGCTCCTTCCTCAATAAACACATTTTCCGGCTTATAGCAATGCGTGAAAGGATCAGTGATCGGCGCTGTTTTCCGTACGGAAACAATGCGTTCGTAATCGGCTCTGATCTGCGCGCCGTTCTGCCCGAAAATGTCCCACACATGGCGGATCATCGTGAGAGGCTCTTCATAGGTAACCACCGAAAGCCCATTTGTCCCGTCCGATGCATTCCAGGATGCATGCGTACGCACGGCGAGTACTTCGCCTTCCTTTGAAACGAGTGCATTGCCGTACGGTAATCCTTTTACGATCCCTGTCAAATGCTCATCCGGGCACAATGCGCCGTTGATGTACAGGTTGTCGTCGGAAGTATGCTGCGGGAATTTCTTTGAGAGATAGGTTTCGGTTTGGTACGAAACTGTGGAATGGCACCTGTCGGCCCATTTTTCAGCCAGTGTGTGAATGCCGCACCGAATGCCGGCGACTGGTCTGGTGTATGTAAAAGGTAAAAGCTGGATTCTAATCTTTGGATCGTCGAACAGAATAATATCGGGCATAAATTAATTCGTATGTGCGGGCCAAAGTTCGGGCATTTTATTGGTTACGGCAAAAAAAGAAGCAGTCTCCCGAGCATATTTGTCGGGAGACTGCCACAGTATTTTTTGTTCCTCCTGCTGTGTTCGACCACGCAGGAAAAAGCCCATGCGTCGCTTATTTTCCGTAACGCTTTCTGAACTTGTCAACGCGACCAGCTGTGTCAACCAGTACGTTTTTACCAGTGTAGAAAGGGTGTGACTGAGACGAAACCTCGACTTTGTACACAGGGTAAGTTTTACCGTCTTCCATTGTAACGTTCTCGGAAGTTTCTATGGTAGAGCGAGTAATGAATTTAAAGTCGCTTGATAGATCCCAGAAAACTACCTCTCTGTAATTGGGATGAATATCTTTTTTCATTGGTATATGGTATTATATGTTTCTATACGATTTTCAAAACGGATTGCAAAAGTAAAAAATCCTGATCTGTAAATCAAGTATTGAAACGCTATCTTTTTTAATATTAATGCAATACGGCGAAAATTAACGCGCTAGACTTCACTTAGTTGCTGTTTAAGCACTTCGACGCCGCGTTTGGCCTCCTTTTCGAAATCGGTATACACGAAGCATTCGATCGACAGCCCGCCTTTGTAGCCGATCTTCTTCAATGCACCCAGGTACGCCCTGAAATCGTCGCCCTTCACACCCGGCGGCGTCCGTTTTTCCTTCTCCGCAATGTGGCAATGCACGATATGCTTGCCATATTTCACGATCTCCGAGGCCGGCTCGTCCTCCTTTAACATATGATATATATCGCAAAGCAGCTTCACGCGCGGGCTCTTCACAGCATCCACGATCTCGACGCCCTCGGCCAGGCTGTTGATAAAATTGGTTTCCCCGCGGTTCAGCGGCTCCACGGCGATGGTAACCCCGTATTTTTCGGCCATTGGTGCCATTTTTTGGGTTAATTCAATGTGCTGCGCCTTCGCTTTTGCCTTATCGAAGCCGTCGGGTATGATTCTTGAAGCACCACTACCAAATACCACAAACTGGGAGCCGCATTCCTTGGCGCGTTTCAGGACGGTCTCCGTTCTTTGAAGGATCGCCTCGTGATTTGCTTCGGGTCCAAGGGTTTTCAGGCTCGCTGGTAACAGGATTACATAGGATTTGATAGGGAAATGCTCGGTTTTGAGGTGTTCAAGGTTTTTCTCATAACCGGCGTCGCCGCCTTCGGGGATGAGGAAGCCGGCGACGGATTCTTCAATATACGCACACCCCGATTTGCGTAAAAAGTCCGCTTTATCGTAAGCCGCATACACACCCAATGGAATACTGTAAGCCGCGTTTCCGGCAGCTTTGGCCATGGCTTCGGTAAGCGACCCGCCCAATGCGAGGCCCGCCACCATCCCGGAGGTCGTTTTAAGGAATGTCCGCCTGTCGGCCTGTTCGATAATCGTGCTCATAATTATATTGTTTAGCGTCTGTCAGTTGAAAATTTGTGACGGAATGTTGAACTATTAATTTTACAAAGTTTACAAGTTTAGATTTATTCTAAATAGTTAATAACTTTTAAAGTATTGATTTTCAATGTTTATCTTAAAATACCTAAGATTTCTGCTGAAAAAATTTGAAAAAAAGTTTGCAAATTTTTGAATCTCATTTTGTGAAAAAAATTTTCTCAGATTTCAATTTCCGGAAACATCTGGTTATTAGTTTCTTAACAATTTGGTAACTTGTACTATGACGATAAACCCGGTTTTTGTAGCGAAATACTGATTGCGTTTGTGATTAATTTAATGTTATTTCAAGAGATTTTTAGAGTGCACCTCCGAGTACAATCCCAACAATATACATCACTAACGTTCTATTAAACACCACATTACTTATGTCTATGTATGTCATAAAGCGTGACGGTCGCCGCGAATCCGTGAAATTCGACAAGGTGACTGCCCGCATAGAGAAACTGAGCTACGGCCTGGACTCTGCTTACGTCCAACCCGTGGAAGTAGCCAAGAAGGTTGTATCCGGCATTTACGATGGCGTTACCACCGCCGAGCTGGATAACCTCGCTGCCGAAACCGCCGCTTCCATGACCACCAAGCACCCGGATTATGCGATCCTGGCTGCCCGCGTCGCTATCTCGAACCTCCATAAGAACACATTGAAGTCGTTTTCGGCTACAATGAAGCGTCTTTATACATATATAGATTCCAAAACCGGCGAAAATGCATCGTTGATTTCCAAGGAAGTTTACGAGGTAATCCGCCAGCACGCATCGCTACTCGACTCTACTATTATATATGACCGCGACTATTCCTACGATTATTTCGGCTATAAAACCCTCGAAAAGTCGTATTTACTGAAAGTTGAAGGGAAAATTGTCGAGCGCCCGCAGCATATGCTCATGCGCGTTGCGATCGGAATCCACCAGGAGGACGTGCAGGCGGCAATTGAAACCTACCATTTGCTTTCGGAAAAATGGTTTACCCATGCGACGCCTACGCTATTCAATGCAGGTACGCCGAAGCCGCAAATGTCGTCATGCTTCCTGCTGACGATGAAGGAGGACAGCATCAATGGTATTTATGATACCCTCAAAAACTGTGCATTGATTTCGCAGTCTGCCGGCGGTATCGGTTTGAGCATTCACGACGTCCGCGCGACAGGTACTTATATTAAAGGAACCAATGGACAATCGAACGGTATCGTTCCGATGCTCCGCGTGTTCAACGACACTGCACGTTACGTGGATCAGGGAGGCGGCAAGCGCAAAGGTTCTTTTGCTATATATATAGAACCCTGGCATTCGGATATCTTCGATTTCCTGGATTTGAAAAAGAACCACGGGAAAGAAGAGCAGCGTGCGCGCGACCTTTTCTATGCATTGTGGATTCCGGATTTGTTCATGAAGCGCGTGGAAGCGAACGACACCTGGTCGTTGTTCTGTCCGCACGAATGCCCAGGCTTGGCGGATACGCATAGCGAAGAATTCGAAAAACTGTACGAGCAATACGAGCGCGAAGGCAAAGCGCGTAAGACTATCAAGGCGCAAGACCTTTGGTTCGCGATCATGGAATCGCAGATCGAGACAGGTACGCCATATATGTTGTATAAGGACCATGCGAACAGCAAGTCCAACCAGCAGAATCTGGGTACCATCAAATCTTCAAACCTTTGTACGGAGATCATCGAGTACACGGCGCCCGACGAAGTAGCGGTTTGTAACCTTGCTTCCATTGCATTGCCGAAGTTCGTAGAGCAGGGCGCAGACGGTTTCATGCATTTCGATCACAAGAAGCTGTATGAAATCACGAAAGTGGTAACGCGCAACCTGAACAAGATCATCGACCTGAACTTCTATCCGGTTCCCGAAGCCGAGAAGAGCAACAAGCGCCACCGCCCGATCGGTATCGGCGTGCAAGGCTTGGCCGATGCATTCTGTATGATGCGCATGCCATTCGACTCCGACGAGGCACGCCAGCTGAACAAAGACATTTTCGAGACGATCTATTACGGGTCTATGGAATCGTCGATGGAGCTTGCCATGCAGCACGGCCCATACGAAACCTGGGCAGGCAGCCCGATCTCACAGGGAACATTCCAGTTTGATATGTGGGGTGTGACGCCGGACAGCAAGCGCTGGAACTGGGAGAAGCTGCGGAAAGAAGTGGTACAAAACGGTGTGCGCAACTCGTTGCTCCTCGCGCCGATGCCAACTGCCTCTACCAGCCAAATCCTCGGTAACAATGAATGCTTCGAGCCGTTCACATCTAATATATATGTACGAAGGGTATTGTCGGGTGAATTCGTGGTGGTGAACAAGTATCTGCTCAAAGACCTCGTAAGACTTGGCCTGTGGAGTGAGGAAATGAAAAACAACCTCGTTCGCGCCAGCGGATCGGTACAGGCCATTCCAAACATCCCGCAAAACATCAAAGATCTCTATAAAACGGCGTGGGAGATTAAGCAGCGCAGCCTGCTCGATATGTCGGCCGACAGGGGTGCATTCATTTGCCAGTCGCAGTCGCTGAATATCTTCATGGAAGAAGCGAACTTCGGTAAACTGACATCCATGCACTTCTACGCCTGGAAAAAGGGCCTCAAAACCGGTATGTATTACCTGCGTACCCGTGCGGCTTCCGATCCGGTGCAGTTCACCGTCAGCAAACAGGCCGAGCCGCAACTGGAGCCGGCAATCGCTGTGGTGGCCGAGAAGGAGCTCAACTACGCGCAATACGCGGAGGAGCATACCAAGCCCGTAGCGCCGCGCGATAATCGCTCGGATATGCAATGCTCGCTGGATGATCCGGAGGGTTGCGAGGCTTGCGGATCGTAATTAAGGTTAAAATCGCAATAGCGAAAAGGTGTCTGGCCATAGGTCGGGCACCTTTTTCGTTTTCCGACGGTGGTGCGGGTAATGCATTACAGGTTTGTGTTGTATTAATAAATGGAAAAATTGGACGCCTGTGAATCGGTTTTCGGCCACTTGGAACAGGGCAAGAAATGGAAGCGAAAAAACTTCAAACTTTTTTCAGGATGTAGCTTTTTCTTTATCAACCGGTTATGTATTTCTGCTCAAAAAGTTTTAAAAATATTTGCGACTGGTGCTTGCATGTTAAAAATAAACCTCCCACTTTTGCACTCCCAATCGGGAACAACGGCAGCGAAAACGATCGCCGCCACGAGTTTCGGGAAGTCCGAAGCAACGTTCTTTGACATGATGAAGAGAGCAAAAAGATAGGTTCGTTAGAAACATTGATCTACTTTTTCGGAAGTAAGATTACAACAACATTTACAATGGAGAGTTTGATCCTGGCTCAGGATGAACGCTAGCGGCAGGCTTAATACATGCAAGGCGAAGGGGCAGCAATGTCACTGTCGTACGGGTGCGTAACGCGTATGCAACCTACCTA
>NZ_FNAN01000025.1 GCF_900101885.1 Dyadobacter soli
ACCAGAATTTCTGGCTGACAAATTCAGGCAATGGTGCGAGAGCAAAGGCATCGCGATCCATTACATTCAACCCGGAAAACCGATGCAAAATGGTTACGTTGAAAGGCTAAACCGCACCTATCGCGAAGACGTGTTAGATGCCTATTTGTTTGAATCACTTGAACAAGTTCGTATTTTATCAGATGAATGGATGGATAATTACAATCGGCTACACCCGCATCAAGCCCTTGCAGGAATGGCACCAGCCGTGTTTGCGAAGACAATAGAAAACAAAAAAGTCTGATATCTCATTGTCCTATTTTAGGTAAGGCTACACCAGCAATTGCTTTTGAACAGATACCTTCAATTGGTTAATAACCACTACATCGATAAAAGAACGGTGAAAGAATATGCCGATCTTCTTTCGGTTACCGCCAATCACCTTTCGCAATCGATCAAGGAAGTTTCGGGCAAGAATGCGCTTTCGTACATCGCCGACCGTTTGTTGACCGAAGCAAAATCGCTGCTGCTGTATACGCACGTGGACATTGCCGAAATAGCCTTCCAACTTGGCTTTTCCGACCCGGCTAATTTTGGCAGTTTCTTTAAGAAGCACGTGGGAATGTCCCCTCTGGCGTTCAGGAAAGGCAAGGAGAAATAAAATTCACCATTATAACCAAGGTTTTAACCAGCGGGACGGGGTAAGAAGCTTTTTCTTTGCAAGGAAGTTTATTTAATCACCACTTAAAGAAAAAAGTAAATGGCAACCAAAATTTTTGTCAATCTTCCAGTAAGTGACCTCAACAAATCAAAAGCATTCTTCGAAGGCCTTGGGTTTTCCTTTAACCCTCAATTTACGGATGAAAATGCGGCCTGTATGGTGATCAGCGATGCTATCTATGCGATGCTGCTGACCGAACCGTATTTCGCGACTTTCACGGAAAAACCGATTAGCAATGCCCATGAAAAGACCGAAGTACTGATCGCCCTCGACGCAGCTTCCAGGGATGAGGTGCAGCAGACCATTGCCAAGGCGAAGGCATTGGGCGCAACCATTTATAAAGATGCAGCGGATCATGGCTGGATGTACCAGCATAGTTTTGCAGATCTCGACGGGCATCAGTGGGAGTTTGCCTACATGGACGAGACCCAGTTTCCTGCGTCGTAATGCAAAAGGCAATAAGCGGAGCAAATCAGGTGTTCCGCTTATTGCTTTCAATTGCAATGAATTCCGGCAAATAGTTGGGAGTACAGCCTTTTGACACCTTTTCCCCTTTGAACAGTCCTGTGTTTTCGCCGATAGCCACGCATCGGCTCCGATACTGTTTTTCATAAACGCCGATCCAGCCGGCGGTGAGGTTCATTGCCCATTGAACTTCCGGCGCTTCTTTGCCGATATTCGCTTCGATTCTGGCCAGCAGCTCGCCCGTATCCGCGGGAGGCGTTTGCCCCATCCACCGCAGCCGCCCCTGATGGTACCAGAACACCCTTCGTTGAAGCGCCGAAGGGCTATTTTCCCACGATTCAATGAGCGCGATGGTCTTCTTGTCTTTATGAAGCTGATTCGCCATTAACCAGTCGATCAATTGATTTCGCTCAACAAAAGGATGCGTCTGCATACCTTGATCAAGCTCATCAATCAGCGCTTGCGAGAGGCGTTTGCTGTCCATAATCAGAATTGCCAGTTGCCTCGGCAAAAACTTTCCGGTCGACCACAGCTCGATTGCCAGCTCGTGATCTCTTTTGATATCCTTCGCCATGGTCCGCAAGTCGCCCAGCTTGGTTTGCGAATCGATCTTATTCAGGATGTTTTCGGCTTTTGAAGATAGTTTCATTACAAAATTTATTTTTACCGGGATGAAAAAAACCTGGAATGGGTATTTGTCCGACAATATAAAACAGCCCGATCAAAAATACTTGTCAATTTTCCGGTTGCCGGGTGGGTGTCGGCATCCTAATTTTGGCTATCAATTCAACAAACAGAACCATGAATCTCTCAAAAGAAAGGATGTATCAGGCTATTATCGAGAAGGATAGCCGATTTGAAGGTATTTTCTTCACAGTTGTAAAAACCACAGGGATATTTTGTCGCCCAACATGTACCGCCCGAAAGCCGAGAATGGAGAATGTTGAATTTGTGTTTTCTACCAAGGAAGCATTCCAAAGAGGGTACCGGCCGTGCAAAGTTTGCAGACCGTTGGAACATTCGCATCAGACACCCGTGGCCATTCGCGAGGTTCTGGATGAATTGGTTGACGATCCGGCCCTTAAATTCAAGGATGCTGACCTGATCGCGCGCGGGCTTGAACCAAATGCGGTCAGGCGATGGTTTCTGAAAAACCATCAAATGACGTTCCATGCTTACCAACGAATGTACCGGATCAATTCCGCTTTCAAACACATTCAGCAGGGGCAGCCCGTCACCAAGGCGGCATTTGATTCCGGTTTCGATTCCCTGAGCGGTTTTGGCGATTCGTTTAAGCGTATTTTCGGATTTTCACCTGCGAAGGGCAAGGCGCAGCAGGTGATCGACCTGACCCGGCTGGAAACACCTTTGGGAACGATGTTCGCTTGCGCTACAAAGGATGGTTTGTGCCTTTTGGAGTTCACAGACAGAAAAATGCTGGAAACCGAGTTCAGGATTCTCTCGAAGTCGCTGAATGCTATTATTGTTCAGGGGCGAAACGAGCATATTGCATTGCTGGAAAAGGAGCTTGGTGAATATTTTGCAGGGGTTAGGAAGGCGTTTTCCGTCCCCCTCCTCACCGTAGGTTCGGACTTTCAAAACAAGGTCTGGCAGGCATTGCAGGCAGTACCATACGGTGAGACCCGAAGCTATCAGCAGCAGGCGGCAATGATCGCCAGCCCTACTGCCGTACGGGCGATAGCCAATGCCAATGGTATGAACAAGATATCCATCCTCGTACCCTGCCATCGGGTAATCGGCTCGGATGGCAGCCTCACCGGTTATGGCGGCGGTATCTGGCGCAAGCAGTGGCTGCTCGATATGGAGCGTGCCAACAGGTAATTTCCAAACTATTTTTTAACGTCTCATACCCGTTCCATGAATACTTTACATTCAAGGTGGCTGACGCTCTGTGTCATTCTCACCGCGCCGTTGCTGTATGTGATAGACATTTTCATTATCAATATGGCCTTGCCTGTCATTGAACAGAAGCTGAATGCCAGTCAAAGTGATGTCCAGCTGGTAATAGCCGGATACTTGCTGGGCAGTGCTTGTTTTCTCATTCCTGCCGCGAGGGCGGGAGATTTTTTAGGCAGAAAGAAAGTGTTTTTTTGGGGAATGCTGGCTTTCACGGTAACCTCGTGTTTTTGTGGCCTCGCACAAAGCCCGCTGGTGCTTAATATCGCCCGTTTCTTTCAGGGTATCAGCTCTGCGTTTATGGTAACTCAATCGCTATCATTGATACAGGAACTGTTCCCGCAACCTGCCGAAAGGGCCAAGGCTATTGGCTGGTATGGGATGACGCTGAGCATTGCTGCAATAATCGGACAGATTCTGGGAGGTTACCTGGTGGAACTGGATTTTGCAATTGCCGGATGGCGACTGATTTTTCTCATCAACGCCCCGCTCGGCCTGGCCTCGTTGTGGGCTATCGATAAATGGATAGGGGAGAGTCCCGGGGTATCACTTCGGAAATTCGATGTGACCGGAACGATGTTGTTAATGCTTGGAATTGGAGCGCTGATTTATACCCTCACTGCCGGGAGGGAAGCTGGCTGGCCGTTCTGGAGTGTGGTGGCGGCAATGGCCGGGTCACTATTACTTTTTCTTTTCTTTCGATACCAGCAGTTGAAAGTCCGTCGTAATGAAGAACCCTTAATGGACGTCGGCATATTCAGGCACCGCGAATTTATGATCGGGCTAGGGGCCGTGTTGTTTCATTTTATGCTCCACACCGCCTATTTGCTCATGATTGCGGTTTATCTTCAATCCGGAACTGGCATTTCGGCTCTGGCCTGCGGCACCTATTTCATTCCTCACGCATTGCTGTTTATGTTGTCCTCATTTGTCGCATCAAAGCTGATAGGACGTCACGGCAAATACATTCTGCTGACAGGTTTGGGAATAATCATGAGCGCTTTCATTTTACATATACTTTTGCTGGATCACAGGGCACCATCAGCATTGGTGATAGCATTGATCGGCTTGTACGGTCTCGGGAATGGGCTTGTCCTTCCATTTCTTCTCAATATCGTGCTGGACGGACTACCAGTTTCTGATGCCGGCATTACATCCGGAATTTTCTCTACGTTTCAACAAATTGCGTCGGCGTTGGGAATCAGTATTATCGGCGGAGTTTTTTATCAAACACTAGCGGATGGTGTCTCTTTCGAGCGCTACAAGCATGCGCTCGATAATGGGTTGCTTGTCGGGTTAACCTTCGCCGCTGTTGTTTCCGGCCTGCTATTGCTGACGCCCCGGAGCAACACCAGGCCGGAAAAGAAAAGGCAAAGTCAGGCGTTGGACGTCCACTGAGGGCTGACATCACCGATGATTACGCTGGGACGCCCGTTGAACTGCCATCATACCCTATCCTTATTAACACTGTAACGAAGCGATATCAGCCCTGACGCGTAGGGCTTGCTCTCGATCAGTGTGAGATGCGTGCGGCTGTCGGACTGACTGAACAATGGGCGGCCGCTGCCAAGTAATATGGGATGTACCGACAGCCACAGTTCGTCGACCAGACCTTCGTGCATCATAGCTTCGGTGAGGGAAGCGCCGCCATACAGCCAAATGTCTTTTCCCGGTTGCTGCTTGATTTTACGGGCTTCGTCCATTGCGTTGTCCGCTATGAGGATTGCACCGGTTTTTACTGATTTTAAAGTGTTGGAAAAAACATATTCTACCAAAGGCGGCATGCCCGGAACTGCTTCCCCGTCGTTGCCTTCTGCAAATTGTTGCGCGACCTCGTAACTTTTGCGGCCGATAAAAATGGCATCGATCCTCTGAAAGAATTCGTTCAAGCCATAATCCTGGTCGGTAAAGCACCAGTCAAATTCTCCATTCGGCCCTTCGATGTACCCATCTAATGTGATTGCCAGCCCTAATATCAATTTTCGCATATCATTATTGTTTTTCAGGCAAAACTACATTCCGCCGATTGACAGGAATTGTACGAAATGGACATCAATATAAAATATGACTTGCCGCCACAACCTCGCCGGGAGAATGGCCCGTGTAAACTTTATAATCGCGTATGAAATGCGCCTGGTCGTAGTACCCGCTCAGGTGCGCGATTTCGGTAAGCGACACGCCCGGGTAATTTGCCAGGTATCGGAGTGAAGCATTGAACCTGCACACACCGAGGTATTCTTTGGGAGACAGACCAACACTTTGGTGGAATCTTCGCGACAACTGACGTTGGCTGAGGCCAGTTTCGTTCGCCAGTTGCCGGACAGGTATCGAGCCTTGGGTGTGCTGCGCCTGGTTGAGGCAATAGGCCACTTGTAAATCCTGTTTCTCGGATTTCAATTGCCTGAGCAAAAAGTCCTGCATTACGGCACTTCGTCCTTCATCGTCAGGCGCGCAGGCGAGTTCATCTTCGAGCGCGGAAGTTGCGTCATGCCATAAGTCGGGAAAATTGACAGTGGTATCCTTCAATGCATCCATGGGCACACGAATGAACGGATAGGCCATTCCGGGATGAAAGCACACGGCCAGACAGCCCGACCCTTTGCGCATCTGAACATCCACAGGGCGGCTCAGCCTGAAACAAACGATACTACGCTTGTAAAGTGCCTGATCAATTACCGCAATAGGGGTGGTGGTATAATTTACAAACAATTCCACACAGGTATCCGGCAGCACCCGTACCTGATTCCAGTCTGCTTCCCCCTCGCATTCCATCGAGCAAATTGACTTTACGTAGTTTTGTAATTGCGGTAGGATGACGTAAGATCGAATGCGCATGAGGCAAAAATATAAATCATGTTTACTCAACAACTTTTGCCGGGACTGAGCTGCCGCGGCGATAGTTGAAAATCCATGGCGCCCAACGGGTAGGGACGGAGGCCTGGGGGATATTTTAATTTTGCATAAATATATGTATTATCTTAAAGCGCCTGATTAAGAAAATGGCGAATGCATCGCTTCTGGAATTCCGGCAGGGTTTTAACTAAACATTTTATCGTGAAAGTCATCATCACAGGCGCAACGGGCATGATCGGCGAAGGCGTTTTGCTCGAAAGCCTCAAACATCCGCAGGTCAGCCAAATACTGAGCGTCAGCCGCAAACCCTGCGGCATTGAGCACCCGAAACTGACCGAATACATTGTTCCCGATTTTCTGGCTTTGCAGCCAAACGACCCCAGGCTTACCGGCTACGACGCCTGCTTCTTTTGCGCGGGCGTAAGCAGCGTAGGTATGAGCGAGGAGCAGTACGAGCGGCTCACGTACGACACGACGATCGCGTTCGCACGCGCTACCGGCCCGAATCCGCAAATGACCTTTGTGTACGTAAGCGGCGGCGGCACCGATAGCAGCGAAAAAGGGCGGATGCATTGGGCCCGGGTGAAAGGCAAGACGGAAAACGATCTGATGCGGATGCCCTTTAAGCAGGCATTCGGCTTCCGGATCGGCGTGGTGCAGCCTGCTTCGGGACAGCAAAGGGTGTTGAGTTATTACAAATATTTCTCCTGGCTTATTCCGATACTCAAAGTGCTGTTACCGAGAACCATCAGCACCATGAGTCAGGTCGCTAATGCCATGATCAACGTTTCTCAAAACGGTTACCCTGAAAATGTAATTCAAATCAGTGACATCGCTATTTTATCCAAACAGAACGGATAAGCAGGTTAGATTGAATTCGGGTTGCGGAAGGTTGGGCATAGTATTACTATATTTAAATTCAATAAGTTATGACAAAGCAAGTGGTCTTTTTTCATGGTGGCGGGTCAGAAGAGGATTTCGAGGCCGACAAAAAGCTGGTCGAATCGCTGAAAGCGCATTTGGGCCCGTCTTATGCCGTTCAATATGCTTTTTTACCCGATGATGGATCACCCGACCTGGGAAGGCGCCGACAGATCAGCCAGGCCATATCGGATAGCAACGACGGCGTCATGCTCGTTGGCCACTCGTTCGGCGCTTCGATGCTGCTGGCTGTCCTTTCCGAGACGATCATCACGCGAAAGATCGCGGGGATATTCCTGATATCGACCCCATTCTGGCAGGGAAGCGAGGATTGGGTAGAAGCATTCAAGCTACGGCCGGATTTTGCAGAAAAGATAGACCGCCGGACGCCATTATACCTGTATCATTGCCTTGACGACGAGGATGTTCCCGTTGAGCAATTCGCGATCTACAAACAACACCTTCCCTGGGCAACTTTCCGGGAAATCCCTACCGGCGGGCACCAGCTGAATGACGATCTTGGTGTGGTGGCGGCGGATGTCAAGCAGGTTGATTCAAATAAATAGTGACGAACCCCAAACGAAACCGAAGTACGTCGGTTAAGTCGTCAGGACAACGGAATAATAATGCTGACATGCGTGCCATTTTCGGAAGTCAGCTTGTAGTCTGCTTTTAGTTTCCTGATTCGCATATCGACATTTTTGAGCCCCATCGCGCCTTCCTGGTATTTGTCTGCGGGAAAGCCTTTGCCGTTGTCATCAATATGGATATGCATAGCCATTTCTTCGACGGTAATGCCGAGAGTGATCTTGCTGGCTTCCGCGTGTTTGATCGCATTGTGAAGAAATTCTTTAATCAGCAGCAGGATATTTTTACGTGTGTCGCCCGATACGGAGATTTCCGGGATAAACTCAGGTATTAGGGCTTCAAACTGAATGTGGGAATGATCAAACAGTTTGACCATCTGGAATTTGGTATACAGGATCAGGTCAGCCAGGTTGTCATTCTCAACATTGGTACTCCATATGATTTCCCTGATTTTTTGAGATATTTCGTTGATCATGACCGAAATACGCAACAGGTCCTCGCGCGGGTCGCCCGTGTCACGCGCGACATCGGCAAAGAGTTTGATCGCGAAAATTCCGGCCCCGATGTCGTCATGAATTTCGCTGCTGATCCGCTGGCGTTCCTGGTTGATCGACTGCTGTTGCTGGTAAAGTATGCGCTCGAAGGTACGCTTGTTCAAAAAGTAATTTACGAGAATGTAGCAGGTGAATCCCACCAGTAGCAGGGTTACCAGATACTGAAAGGTCTCATTTTGCCACCAGGAGTGCAGTATTTCGAATTGATACACGACCGGCTGCCGCGCGTAGCCCAGTTCGGGGTTCACGGCAAGGGCCTTGAATGTATATTTCCCCGGCATGAGCGAGGCGAAAGTTACCGTACGCTCGCCCGGGCCCGTGACATTCCAGCTCGAATCCTTGCCGGTAACCAGTGCATACCGGATATAGGTTTGCCTTGCCTTATAATAAAGCGGAACATCGATTTTAAATTGCAGATTATTCTGTCCCGGTCCGAATTTCCTAACCTCCCCCGCGAGCTTGTTGTTGACCTTTACCGGCGCGAGAAAATTGGAGATTTTCTCGTTGAAGCTGGCTTGCTCCGCTCTCACCACGTACAAGCCGTCCATTGTCGCCAGATAGGATTCATCGTTCACAAGGAGAAGGTCGGTCGTGATGACATTTTCCGCGACAGAATGGTTTTTGTTGGAAAGAAACGTCATGTTGGACATATCAAAGACCTGAACTGCGCCCGAGCCGATTATCCAAAGTTTGTCGCCGCTTTTGCGAAGGCCCAAAATACTGTTTGACAACAGGCCCGAATCGATGGAGAATTGCGTGGTGGAGCCTTTGTCGTAAACCAGCAGCCCGTCGTTGACGGTGCCGATAAAGATCCTCCCATTGTGATACAAAAGTGCCTGCGCATAAACCTGGCGGCCCTTGTATTTAACCACCGCCGATCCCTGTGAATCAATGGCGTAAAGGCTGTTACGGAAAGCCACAAAAAGCGATTTTTGGTCCGGGTAGTAGGCAAGGGCATCGCATCTTTTGCCATAACTAAAAGAGTTCGTCTGCCGGTCATAATCAAAAGTGCCGCCAAATTGTTTCCTGACCCGTTCTACCAGGCGGTCGGATTTGTGACCCGGCAATATGACCAGGTGACTGGCCGATGTCGCGAAGACGAGCTCATCGGCATAATCGGTTTGTTTAAGAATGTTCAAAACCGGTATTTGTTCCAGCCGGGCGGTAGTGAGGTCGAGCTTGTAGGAATGTATGGAAGTCCCAAGCAGAACGACGTCGTTCCGGAAAAGAGCAATTTTATTAATGGCAGGGAAGTCTTTGGGGAGTGGTATCTTCCCGGCGAAACGTTTTCGTTTGTAATCATACCGGTAGAGCTTGCCGCTTTGTGTCCCCAGTAAAAGCATTCCGTTGTGATGTAACATGGTTTTAACCAAACTCTTGTCATCAGGTTCCGGCAGTTTCACCATCTCGCGTGCCTTTTGTTTATAAGAAACCAAAAGGCCGTTTTCAAGGCTGGAAAACCATTTGTTCTCTTCCCGATCAACCGCCACATCGCTAATGTTCTGCCCGCTTACCAAGTCCTTCGAGTTTAACCTGGAACTCGTCTTCTGCGTGTTTACCCAAACTTCCTTGTCGTTCAGGGAGATTGTATTAACAAATTCTGAGTAGGTTTTCTTTTTGTACACAACCATCGAATCGTTTCGGATGCCGAGCATTTTCAAAGTACCGGCAGGATTGGAAAACATGTATACCGTGTCACGACAGGATGACGGATGCAGGGAGGATACCTCATGCGGGGATGTAATGCCTGTGGGATGTTTAAGTCGGATAAGGGAATTGTCAATGCCTGGCCTGAACGAAAACCAGTCCTTATCGCCCAGCACGACTACGCGATCGGAAATCACTGTGAGCGCATTCGTTCGCAGGGAACCGCTGTCGGAGGTGCCCACATACCGGCTGGCCAGCGTGCGGGTGTCGCAAACGAATAGTCCGCTGTCGGAAGTGGCTATCAGAAAGTCCTTATGCAGGGCAATCCTCGGGAAGCGAGATTCGCGATCGGAGCGGTATGATTTGAGCAAATGCGTTTTTCCCTTGTCGATATAGAAAATCTGTCCGGTAAAATTGTAAAACCAGATCTTCCCCTGATCGTCCTGCATTAATCCCGATGCGCCCAGGGAGCTTTGCTCGGCGGAGGAAAACAGGGTGAAATTAATGCCGTCGTAACGATGTATTCCAACTTCCGATGCCAGCCATAGAAAGTTTTGACGATCGACAAACAGGTCGTAAATGGTCTTGGTCGGAACGTTGGCTATACGTTCAATAATCACCTGATCCGGCTGGGCGGCTATGGATCGCGCAAGTAGGAGGCAGACAAAAACGCCCAAAAATTTGTGCATGAATCTCAAAATTGAATGTATCAATATATGTATTTTGTATCCTTGTTTAAACCTGATTCCATCTAAAATTCTGCCATGATCTCCGTTTCGATAGTCGAAGACCACGATGCTTACAGATTTTCGCTCGTCAAAATGCTTAAAAGCAACCCGGATTTCGGCATAGCGGGTGTTTACGATTCAGCGGAAAAAGCGTTGGCACTTATGCCCGGGCAGCGGCCGGATATCGCGATCGTGGACATCGAGTTAAAGGGAATGTCCGGCATAGATCTGATCAGGTCGGTCAGAGATGAAATGCCCAATACGCAGTTCCTGATCTGTACTTCGTATCAGGATAATCAGAATGTTTTTAATGCATTGCGAGCGGGGGCACTGGGCTACATTCTGAAAGATGCGACTTCCCGGGAAATTCAAAATGCCATTATCGAGCTCAATAACGGAGGTTCGCCGATGAGCCCTTACATTGCCAGACAGGTCATTATGCTCATGGGAAGCCTCCCCACACAGGAATACGAGGAATTGAGCATCCGCGAGCTGGAAGTAATCACGTTGCTGAGCAAGGGACTGCTCTACAAAGAGATATCGGACACACTCTCGATTAGCCATAACACGGTTAAAAACCATCTGAAAAATATCTACAAAAAGATGCATGTGCAGAACAAGGTAGAAGCAGTTAACAAGTACAATTCGCGTAGATAGGATGCGGCGATGTAACATAAAAATGGCTCCGAAACCATAGCCCAAACGGGCTATTGCCGGGTGGTCGATATTGGGATAGTTTTGTGAAAACGCTCCTCTATCTCTTTTTTCGCCCTCCTTTATGAGAATACTAGCATCTGCTATGCTTGCCTTTCTTTTGAGCACAGCATACCTGGCACACGCGCAGACGGTCGATGTTCACGGCCCCGAAGGCAGTGATAATTTTAGCTATTTCCTGCTTTTGCCCAATGGGAATTATGCGGTTGCCGATCCATTTTTCGATGACGGGCCTGTTCAGGATGTGGGGGCCGTCCACCTTGTGAATGGTAAAACCAAACAGATTATCAGTACGCTGAAAGGGAGTTTCCCCAACGATAGGGTGGGGAACACGATCATAGCGGTTTCCGGAAGCAATTTTGTGGTAACCAGCCCGGACTGGAACGGAAGTATCGGGGCAATAACCTGGGTAAATGGTGTAACAGGCCTTTCAGGGGCAGTTTCTGAGGAAAATTCACTGATAGGCTCCGCGGAGATCCAGGTTGGGTACGATGTACAGGTGAAAGTATTGGCCAACGGCAACTACCTGGTGAGCACGCTCAACTACGATACCGGCATCGGAACGCTTACATGGAGCAATGGCTCCACTGGTACTACCGGCGTCATCAGTATCTCCAACTCATTAATCGGGCCCTATATCGGACAAAATGTGTTCATCCTGCCCAATGGTAATTATGTATGCGCATCACCTTCGTGGGGTGATGGAAAGGGTGCGGTCACATGGGTGGATGGCACCACGGGTGTCAGCGGAGAGATCAGTGCGGATAATTCCCTGGTCGGCAGTTCACCGGGCCATCTGATCGGACAGGAAGTAGATGTTCTTGCAAACGGTAACTATGTGGTGCGCTCTTCCAGCTGGAATGCTTCGCGCGGCGCCGTAACCTGGGGCGACGGGGCCGTTGGGACGCGTGGTGTCGTTGGTGAGACAAATTCGCTGATAGGCGACCAGCCCGACGACCAGGTCGGGGACGCCGGTATCATCCAGTTGCCCAACGGAAGCTACATTGTGATCAGCAGGCTATGGAATAACAGAAGAGGGGCTGTAACCTGGTGCAGCAGCACAGGTACGGTAACGGGCGTCGTGAGCAGCACCAATTCACTTGTTTCGGCCTCAATCAATCATAGCGGGACTACCAGCAAGGTAACCGTCCTGTCGAACGGAAACTACACTGTATCCAATTCCTCATGGGAAAATTCCCGGGGCGCAGTTACCTGGGGCAGCGGCTCATCCGGTGTTTCAGGGGTGATTAGCGCTTCTAATTCTTTGGTAGGTCCTTCCGCGGGCGACGCTATTGGCATTGTTACCCCTTTAACCAATGGCAATTATGTGGTAGCGAGCTCATTGTGGAACGGCAAGAGAGGCGCGGTAGTGCTATGCGACGGGAACTCGGGGAGAGCAGGGGATGTCGGCCCGGCTAATGCATTGACAGGTAGTAATCCAAATGACTTTGTGGGAACTTACGTCACGGCCCTGACCAATGGCAACGTGGTGATTGCCTCTCCTAGTTGGAACAGTGAACGGGGAGCTGCTACCTGGATGGACGGCACACTGGGCGTTACCGGGCCGATATCGTCCGGGAATTCCTTAGTCGGGACAACCGCCGGCGACCGGGTCGGATACATGGGAGCTGTTGCACTACCTAACGGCAATTACCTGACCAGCAACTGGTTTTGGAACAATTATACCGGTGCGGTGACCTGGGGAAGTGGAGCAACGGGGATTGCAGGCCAGATATCTGCGGACAATTCGCTGATTGGCGCTACATCGGGCGACAGGATCGGATACACCGGAGTAAAAGTGCTATCGAACGGAAACTACGTTGTCCAGAGTGAATACTGGGCCAGCACCGGAGCCGTGACATTGGGGAATGGTTTAAGCGGTATTTCTGGTATAGTCTCGCCTGCCAACTCGCTGGTGGGTAGTAATTTGTACGATTACATCGGAAGAAAGATAACGGAACTTGCAAACGGCAACTACGTGGTGGAGAGTTCGAACTGGGGCTCCGAGACGGGGGCTGTGACCTGGGGAAACGGGCTAACCGGCGTAACCGGTCCGATAAGCAGTGCAAATTCATTGCTCGGAAGCTCCCGGAGAGATGGCCTGTCTCTGTCCGTCAAAGCCTTGCCTAATGGAAATTATGTGGTCGTTACCCCTTACTGGAACGACATGAAAGGAGCCGTAACCTGGGGCAATGGGAAGACCGGCATAAGCGGGATGATCGGAGCCGACAAGTCACTGGTCGGTAGTTACAGGGGCGATATGACCTCATCGACCCCGGGTGCCGATCACATTACCGTTTTCCCAAACAGTACCTACGCAATTTATAACCCGGGATGGTTTTTTAATCGTAGCGCACTGACATTTGTAGACGGCTTTACCGGGCTTGCGGGGACCATTAACGCATGTAACAGCGTAGCCGATAACGACACCTATTCCTACAAAGGTCATTTTAATTACAACCTTGTATTCGGCTATGGCATGGTTGCGCTGCCACACCTCAAAAAAATAGCGCTCGTAAACCCCACTTTTACACCCATTTCGAATGCAGCCGATGTCGCTGTCAGCACAATAAGCGGCTCCCGTAAGGTGCATATCATCGCGGCCGATAATTGCAGGCTTATCGCCTCGGTACAGCCGTCCGGCAGCAGTCCCGTAAGCGGTGTGATCGAATCAAAAGCGTGGGTTGAAACCAGCATTCCTACACACCAAAACCAATTGTATACCGCGAGGCACTACGAGATCACCCCTGAAACAGGGGCCGCTTCCGCCACCGGAAGAATAACCCTGTACTTCAAACAGGAAGATTTCGATCTGTTCAACAGCCATCCCAGAAGCCTGCCGGACTTGCCGACCGGGCCAAATGATGCGGCCGGGATCGGCTACCTGCGCGTTGCTAAATTTCCGGGCAAAAGCCAGGACGGATCGGGGATGCCTGCCAGCTATTCAGGTGCCATCACCACGATCGACCCTGCCGATTCGGATGTTGTCTGGAATCCGTTGACCAGCCAGTGGGAAATCAGTTTTGACACCGAAGGTTTCAGCGGGTTCTATTTGTTCAGTTTCGGATCATCTCTTCCAGTGACTTTGATCGAGTTTAAGGCACAAAAGATCGAGAACAATGCGCTACTAACCTGGAAAACAACGAATGAGCGCGACGCTGATCGGTTTGTGATCGAAAGAAGTGCAAATGCGAAGACTTTTCATGCAATCGGCTCTGTCCCGGCGCGAAACCTGACGGACATAAACCAGTATGAATTCGTAGATACGCTTATCGACTATCTGGGGTCCGAAAAACAATACTATCGCTTAAAACAAGTCGATTTCGATGGGAAATACGCCTATTCGGGCATCGTCGCGGTGACTGTTGACCAGCGCAACCAGATTTCCTTATTTCCGAATCCGGTCGAAGATCAGTTAAGCGTAAACGGTCCCGCAACCCTCGAACCATTGAATCTGAGGATTCTTGACGTTACAGGCAAGATTCAATTCCAGAAGAAATCCTTTCATGGAGGCAGCCCGCGCACTCTGGATGTAAAACGACTGGCTCCGGGGATTTACCTCCTGGAAGTTGACGGAAAGGGCGGAAAGCAAGTCAGGAAGTTTATCAAACAGTAAAATTATTGGTTCAATATTAACTCCTCCTTATGAAAAAAACGCTACCATTCTTATTACTCTTCCTGGCTGGTATTTGCAATGCATTCGCTGCGAAAGACATTGAAGTTTCCGACACATTTGTGCTGTTGGGAAGTTCGTTTACCTACCGCTACGTTTCCGCGTCAGAAAGTTCAAATAGCATTCAGTTTACAAGAAATTCGGATAATAAGACAACTACGGAGCTGTTATTCGAATCATTTACGATCGAGGTTTTCAAAGAAATATTCCACGATTCGGTTCCAGGTCTGATTCCTGGTTACGATCCGGCGACGCAATACAACGATGTCGAAAATAAAGCTTCCGAGATTTTTTATGGTATCAAAGCAAGAAAGGAATTTCTCGACGACGAGCCGGTAACATCCACAATCCTCGTCAAAAGTGATACCATCAATAGCTTGCTAAGCTTGAACGGATCGCTGCATTACCAGGGACCGCTTACCGGCCTGCTGGTAGCCCACAAGCTCAAAGATTTTGAAATTGAATTCGAACAGGGAACAATCAAAAACGTGACACTCCGGCTGGTTGACCTGACAAATCCGAACCTTAGGAATTATCTGATTTTTACGAACCGTTTCCCCTTTACCATTTCGGCCAAGTTTGACAATGAATCCCTGGCAAATATGCGCTTGTATTGCAACAACTGCGGAGGGGTCGATAATGTTACCCGCTTCGTCACATTGGGGAGTTTTCTGATCCTGGACAACAAATACGATAACTACAAGGAAGATTATAGTCCTGTTGACGGCGTAACGATCCTGAACCCGCAACATCCCGTCAAGGAATTACGCAAGGAAAAGCGCTCACAGATTCTTGAAGTAGCCGGCTTTACCGACTTTATGGGTGTGGACGAGAAAAATCCGAATGGACTGCTTCAAATCGAAGTTTCACGGAAAATCAATCTCTGGAACCAGCATTTCAGCGGTGCAACGAAGAAAAAGGACATCTCATCCTACCTGGATTTCGGAAAGGTATACCCGGCAATGCCTTTGATTAAAAAAATAAGCGAGAAGGAGGGGCTTTACAAAATTACTTTCCTTTCCGCTACTGAATTAAGAAAAGCACAAACGAAAGATACGATCAACTCAAGTGCGAGAAAATTCTTGAAGAAAGACACTTCGTCATTGAGTCCCAAGCAATGGACGCAGCTCGCAAAAGACAGAAGGTACGATTTTGATATGCTGATCAAGGATAATGTGGATTCTAACATCAAATCCATGGACGATATGCCCAAAAGGCAACGGGCAAATTTGCAGGCCTACTTTGATCGGACGGACTCGATATCGGGCGTATATTATATTAAAACACAGAATTTTAGTAAGGTTTATTCCAACTTCTTTGGAAGCCTTGAAACCAAGTTCAGATTCTCAAAAATTGAGGACAATCAAAAGAACCTCAGTTACACCCCCGATACATCTGCGGGCAATCCGGACACTTTGAATCCATTGAATTTCTATCGCTATCAGAAAATGTCGTTTGGAGTCGATTTGAATGTGATAAAAATCAACTTCACGAACTTGAAATTTGCGATCAACCTCAATATGGGTGTCAATTGGTATAAAACGGGACTGGCCAACCAGGCATCGGAAGAGTCGCGGAGTGTCGACGGCTTTACTTATACATTGAGCAGCGGAATAAGGTTTTTCCCCGACGGCAGATGGGGCGCGGGTGTCGGATATGATTACCTGCACAATACACTGCTGGGTGAAGACTTCACACTCGCAAAAAACAGGGGATTGTTCCAGTATAAGTTCGATGGGTACCTAAAAACCAATGCAACTGATAAGGTATTTTTCAGGTATCGGCTAACGCATCAATCCGGTAACAGAAACAACGTATTTGCGCAGGTACAGCTCGGATATTCTATGGATATTTTCAGTGTAAAATCTAAATAAGTACCAGCCGACTCAGATTTTGAGTAAGAAGGAAGGCGCGGGCATGCTTTCTTGCGTTTGCGGGTCGAGTTTGTCCGATTGCGGTACCAAAGCAAAAAGCACTGAATTTCAGTGCTTTTTGCTTTGTAATGAAACAATTGACCCAATGCCCTCTAACACCCTCCATTGATTGGTATGGCATAAATAGCGTTGTCTGAAACAAATAAATTGAAGACCTTATCTCCAACGGAAGGTAATAAAAGCTGCCATGTTTTACCCTTATCCGAGGATCTGTAAACACCTGCCGGGTGACCACAGAACATGAATTCACCCACCTCGGTAATGGAGGCGATATCGGGGCTTGGCGGAAGATCAGCATCGATAGGCTGCCAGGTTTTACCGCCGTCATAGGATGTCCGTACCCTTCTTGTCTCCGTCTCGGTATTGTAAGTAATCGCGGCAAATCCACCTTTGATACGTTCGACAGCAATGCCCACACCACCCTCATTGATCACATTAACCCAATTTTCACCCCCATCTGTCGACCGGATGATGCCTCTCTGGCTGGTAGCCATCAGCACGCCATTTGATTCCACCAATTTCATTACCCAGCCTCCGTCATGGACCCGTTTCCAGTTTTTCCCATTGTCGTCAGATCTGAAAAGGCCCTTATCGCAACCGATAAAGACGGTGTTTCCAGTTTCAAAGATCGTGCGAACGCTCTTCCCCGGGAATTCCGTATATATGGGCAACCATAAACCCGTTCCGTTTACTTTTTGCAAAAACTGGCCACCGTAATTGAATGCGAGCATTCCGTTCTTGCCGGGGACAATGCTGCCAAAGTTGCCCGGTGAAATTTCTTTTTTCCAAAAGGGAGCGGTGGCATTTGGTTTGCTGTAATACAGCTCTTTGCCAGTGCGCAGATAAATTCCATGATCATTTGCCAGGAAGCCATCTCTCCAAATGCCGTCTTCTGGCAAATTTTCGGGCAGCCCTTCACTAACGTCCTGCCATGTCTGCCCACCATCTGTGGATTTGAAAATGATGTTTGCGGCTACTGCCTTATCCCGATTTTGTTTTTGCTCACTATCCGTAACTGAGGAGGGCGGTGAAAATTTTAAAGCCTGGTCAAAAGCAAACGGGAATTGGAAAAGGAGCACTAATGCAAGGTTGTGGATCTTCATGACTAAAATTGGTTTGGTGAAATAATAGCGTAAAATTGTTTTTAACTTCACGTATCCAAATGTAGGCGCCTGTGTTGCTGCCCGTTGTAAATCAATTGTAAAAAGAAATGTAAATGCGTGTAAATTCTGCCTTTACTGGCTTTTTCACTAACCGGTTGGTGGTGGGAGCGGGCATTGCGACGGTAATGCTTGCTGTTTTTCTGATCACCTCGTCATTCACAGAACATTCCGGCCGCGACTTCCGGGCGAAGCAAGTGAACCTCATTATCCGTCAAATTGGTCATCGGTTGCTTTTGCAGGCAGGTGACTCCACCTCACGCATATTACCCGTTACGGAAAATAAAGAAGGCACGTTTTTGCTCCGGTTCGAAAGTGAATTTGTTTTCAACCACGACTCGCTCATGGTGCTGTCGCAGGGATTACTTCCCAAAACACAGTTCCCTTCCGGTTACACGGTTACCGTACATGATTGCGCGAAAAGCGGCATCGTTTATGGTTTCCAGGTAAATAATACCTCGCCAGACATCCTGGCTTGCAGTGGCAGAAGTCAGCCCTCGGGTTGTTATACAATCGAATTTGCCTTTCCGGATTTTTACGAGAACGTAAAACAGCAGAATGCCGTCACCGACCGGCGGGCTGCGTCAGTTAAAGCGGATACGCAGGTAGTCAATGCGAAACCGGACGAATTCAAAGCGGCAACCTTCGGCTACGGCAGCGGCCAACAGACTGAAAAACGCAAATCCGCTAAAACGGATGCCAGGGAAGTCGATTCAAAATTGGAAGAAATAGCAACTACAACCTTTGACTATCCATTAGTCAATATGGTTTACGGCGGTATTTTTGTGTTGCTGAGTGTTACCTTATTGGTCGGACATTTTGGGGGAAAATCAAAGGCAATGTCCGGGCAGAATCCAAACTACGCGGTAATAAAAGAGCCCGTTCCGGAACTGGCCTCGCTCGGGAGTTTTTTGTTTAATGTGAAGGGGCAGCGATTGCTTTTGGGAAGCGAAGTGATTAGTCTCACCGACAAAGAATGCAAGGTTCTGGAATTGCTCCACAAGCATTTCGGTGAACTGATCCCCCGCGAAACGCTGATGCAGGAAGTCTGGATCAATGAAGGAGTCTTCACCGGTCGCAGCCTGGACATGTTTGTGTCGAAACTACGGAAGAAATTAAGCCATGATCCTGAACTGAGAATCACGAATGTTCACGGGAAGGGATACAAGCTGGAAATGCCTGAGAGACCCGTTAAAGCAGTTTGATATGCGCCTTGACTTTTCCGCGAAGATGAACTTTTTCCGGATAAATCGGCCCAAATGTTGAGTTCCGCTGCGCAATTCTAAAATAGACGTCATACTCCGCCTGGACTTCTTTATCGTCCGCATTGTAGGATGTTACTTTCACCGTACTTTCCTTCGAGCGATCCAGCATATATTGATCCTTACCGGCGTCGCAATTCATCGAAGTAAATTTCACGTGTGCGTATTCCGGTGTGTGCAGTTGCGTAAACTCGTTAAGGGAAGTGGTTGAAACTTTAAGCGGCGCGCGCACGACAAAACTTTCCATCAAACAGGATTCGATTTGCTGGGCTGTCAGCATAGGATAGATGCCGATCAATATTTCGGGCTCTCCCGTTGCCGTTTGCGGCGGATCGAAACGGTTAATATACACCGAAAGAAACGGGGCATGGTCCCAGGAGTGCCCGTTAAAATAGCTCTCAATTTCCCCTCCAAGTAGGGTAGGATCGTGCGTCTCGATTTTTGACCCATCCAGATTCCGGGGATATTCCCCATTGTAAGAATTTGGATCGAACTTCTCGTCTTCCTTGCAAGCAGATGCAAGGAGGACGAGAAGATAAAAGCATATTTTTTTCATAATACAGTCACCGTAAATAAAAACTTGCTTTGGATGTGGGTTCTGCTTTGAAATAATTGAATATACAAACCGTCCTGTCAACTCAGCATTTGCAGGAACTGCTTGCGATAGGTAGATGAAATAGGAATGTACATTTGACCGATCTTTACTTTTTCCTTTTCCACTGTTTCAATTTTATCCAAAGCTACCATATAGGATTTGTGTATCCTGCATATTAAATGAGACGGTAGTTCTTTCTCGAAATCCGTAAAATTTTGCAGCGTCATGATTTTTTTCGACAGGGTATGGATCCGGCGATAGTCGCGCATTCCCTCAATGTATAGTATTTCATCCAGGAGCACTTTTTCCAACCGGTTTTCAGTTTTCACAAAAATCCATTTTCTGTCGAAAGGCCTTGTCCTTACCAGATTTGCTTCCACTTTCTCCACGGCTTTGACAAACCGTTCGAAAGTATATGGTTTGAGCAGGTAATCGGTCACATTCAATTCGAAACCCTTCAAGGCAAACTCGTGATAGGCCGTGGTGATGATGACGTGGCTCTGTATGCTCGTCGTTTCCAGTAAATTAATGCCGGAAATCGCCCCTAAATTAATGTCCAGGAAAATCAGGTCGACCTGGTTGGATTTCAGAAAAGAGAATGCGTCGGAAGTATTATCGAACGTGCCCACCAGGTTCAGCGACGTCAGCCGGGAAACGAAATCGACGCCTCTTTCCATGGCGAGGGGTTCATCTTCGACGATAATGCAGCTGATTTTCATATTTCGAACGACAGTTTGACCATCCATTGTCGATCCATTTTAAGATCGACAATGGATGTTTACCCGGATAAAGCAATGTCAAACGTCTTTCTAACAGTTTTCTTCAGGACAACGGGCAAATTCCTGAATTCCAACCGGCAGGGTTTGCGGCTACCGCTCTATCAAAATTTTCTGAACGGCCTTCAGGCCATTTGTCCAGGAAATTTCCATCACATACAATCCTGCCGGCAGGTTATCGACCCGGATACCGGCATCGCTCACCTTGCTGGTCCAATAGACCACTTTCCCGTTCATATCGCTTATACGGGCGCTTGAAACTTGTGTGGAATTCTGTACAAAAAGCTTTTCCGTTGCCGGATTTGGGTATGCGAGGCTTTTGCCCGAACCTGAAAAAGACAAATTCCTGATCCGGCTGTAAGCGAAAGTACCGTCGGTATCCACCATCCTTAAACGATAGAAGCTTTCTTTTGAAACCAAGGGATGTGAATCCACAAAGCGATAGTCCGTCAACACCTGGCTCTCCCGGGCAGCCCCGACAGCCCCGATACTTTCCCAATCTTTTGCATTACTGCTGCGTTCCACTTCGAAGCGGTCACTGTTTGTTTCGGAGGTGGTCGACCAGCTTAGCAATGCCGTATTTCCTTCCGATACGACATCGAAACGGGCGAGCGTGACGGGAAGCGGGCTGTTGGGATTGGTCACCGCGAACGGCGAAAAACTCGTTATGCCCGAGCGGCGTTCCGTGTAGGGGTCACTTCCTTCCACGGAACCTGCCGGTATCTCGTCCCATTTATTGTTTTTGTAATGAGAAATAAAGCACATGCCGCGATCAAAAGAAGGTAATTCATCGGACTTGTTCCAGGTCAGCGACATCGTCACATTGGACCCGCCGGGCACGTCTTCGCTCACATACCAGGTTTTGTTTACCGCCATACTCGTAACAGGGCTTCCCTGAGGAACATTATCCGCGTAAGTCGGGTAGGCACCATCACCAGCGCGAACAGTGAAGTTGTCCGCAATGCCCAGGTTGCTCAGAACCACCGGCGAGTAGCCGCTTTCAGTACCTACCGGAAAGCTGAATTCCTGCGAACCGACATTTTCCTTTTTGAAGCCCCCCGTCCCATCTGTAATAAAATAGCTTCCTGCACCGGCGCCTTCTATCAAAGCATTGTTAACCAACGCTATGTCGTTGTCGCCCAATGCGACCTTCGTATTGCCGGAAAGAAGTATAAGGCTATTTACACTAGCGTCGCCCGTGAGCTGTTTCCTGGCATCGCCGCCGAGGGAGAGGACTGAATATTCTACACCTGGGATGGTTTGCGTACCGGTGCCCACGAAAGCAACCCACGCACCTTCAACACCTGCGTAGAAAGCCCCATTGTTGATAGCATTTCCGTATATGGCAAATACGCCTCTTCCCGTCATCGTGAGACTTGCGCCTGCTGCTATCGTCAAATCATTGGTGACGGCGTTCGCGACACTAATGACCGGGTCATTTGGCGTACCGGCGGGGATATAGACATTCATCGTCGCATCAGGAACTTTGCTATAAGTCCAGTTATCCGCCCTACTCCAGGCAGAACTGTGCGCGCCCGTCCAGGTGCCGGGAGGGTCGGACATTACATAATTGAACGGTACCGTATAAACGCAATCAGAATGATTGATCACCATTTGCACGTAAAGCGTCTGACTTCCCGGGGGCAGGGATAGGACTGGTGTAAAATCGTACCCGTCAAAGGTGCCGGCCGTCTGTGTTCCTTCCTGATCGCTGAAAATGCCTAAAATATCAAATCCGCTCTCCGTTCCGTAGTCGATAATCAAGAGCTTCGGGTCGTCGGTGACCAGAGCGGAGCCTGTTCTTTTTTCCTGGTTATACAGAATTTTGAAATTATCCTGGTCGGCTGCATCGAGCGTTTTAAGTTTTAGAATCCCCGCGTTTTCAAATATTCCCATCGGCAATTTCAGCGAGTCGGTAATGATAGTAGTTCCTTCATTAGTCATGCCTCTACTAGCTTCGTCGTCGATGGTCAGAGAGCCGTTCACCTGGAAATGTGCACATTCTTCGTTTTTTGTCGTTCCGCCCATGAGCATCACATTGCCATCGCAGACAAACTTGCCGTTATTGACGATATCGGCAATACTAAAGAGCGTTCCCTTGACCCGTATTTCAGCCCCGTTTTCATTGATTATGTCACATCGAGGTAGTGAAACCAATCCAAAGTTGTTGTCAAGGGAAAGAAGCCCACCCGACGCATTGTATAACTCACCTGAAACAACAAAAATGCCAACTGATATGGTACCGGTTTCAGTCAGGGTTCCAGCGTTGCCAAGGAGACCGCCATTATTTATCTCAATGGCGGCCCAATCCTGAGGGCCGACAGCGTTGTTGGTGATCGTTATGGTGCCATAGTTGATAAATCTCCCCAAAATCTCCAGTGTACGATTCTGCGAAGCGGTGGAGGTCATAGTAGCGCCGGCTTCCACAGTAAAAGTAGCGCCGTGATTGAGTTTGATACTACCGAAATTGATGTTTGAACCGGCCGGAACAACCGGACTGTTAGGAGTTCCCTCAGGAATGGTGATGTTCGCAGCGGAAGCCGGGATGCCTAAGGGTTCCCAGTTTCCGTCGTCTGTCCAACGCTCGCTTGATGTTCCTGTCCAGGTTTTCTGAGCGAATGATGTGGAGCCTACGGCGCACAAGAAAAGTAACGGAAGTAGAAATTTGTACATGAGGCTAAGGTTTGGTAGATGGTGTTTTTCAAATGTTGTTTTTCGATATGGAGAAGAACCTGTTTAGCCGCCTACGGCTTAACTAACTTCAAGACTTGCGCTTTCCCGTCGTTCTGCAAATGAAAGTTGTATATGCCCGTCGGGAGGTCGCTTACCTGTACCTGTATACGCTCGCCCGGCACAGCCTGAAAGCTGAGCCGTTTCACGGTTTGGCCCGAACTGTTTATCACCCGCAAATTGACCTGGCCGGTCATCTTGGTCATTTTCAGGTTTACGACATCGGTAGCCGGATTCGGGTACATTGAAATCTCCGCTGCATTATTATTGCTTAACACGACGATCCGGCTATACTCTGAGGCGCCGTTAGCGTGCAGGATGTGCAACCGGTAGTATTGTCTGCTGGCCGTAGCGTTGCTATCAACGTAGCTGTATTGATGAAGATCCGGAATGTTGTCGGCGGCAACTTCTGTCAGTTTGGTGAAGATTTTTCCGTTGGTACTTTTCTCAATCTCGTAGTGATCAATTTCTGATTCATTTTCGGTAATGAAATTGAGCATCGCCATTTGTCCTTGCTGGTGCCAGGCGACGTTGAACGAGATAAGATCCACGGGCAATGCACCCGGTGAGCCCGATACGGTTTCAACATAGCGCCAGGGGCCGTACAACTGCCCGGTAATAGCCGTGGCGGGATTGTACTTAACACGTGCCCTGACATCGGTAAGGCGGCCCGGGAGTTTGTCCACTACGGTTTTCAATTCGATACCGGATAGCCCCAGGTCGGTGTATACGTTTTGCTGTGCGGTGAATGCGCCGCTATTGGAGATGGGCGAACCGGTGTAAGGAGTGCCGTTTCGCCTGGTTTCCCATACCAGTTTGCCCTTATCCCTGCCCATGAATGATCTGGCAAACAATCCGGCACCAAATTGCGAATTACTGAAATTGGTGATGTTCACCGGTGTGACCAGATCCGTATTGTACAGGTCAACATTATTACGTTTAAAGTTTTTTGCCGCATTTCCGTAGTGGACAAACACCATTCCTTCATCTGTTTGCCCGTTGCTATAACGGCTGGCACCTGTCATGATATCGCCGAAGCCGTCCCCGTTAATATCACCGCCACCGGCAACCGATATTCCGAATTGCGCTCCTGCT
The DNA here is from genome assembly GCF_900101885.1 of Dyadobacter soli. GTDB lineage: Bacteria > Bacteroidota > Bacteroidia > Cytophagales > Spirosomataceae > Dyadobacter > Dyadobacter soli. Next base: position 24,313 of record NZ_FNAN01000025.1, read on the forward strand.
TTGCTGCTTTCCAGTAATTTGGCCACGTCTGCAGTAATGCCTGACGGAGATCCCAGGTAGATCATCACGGCTCCCTCGTCGAGCTGCGGAGCGGTATAGTGGAACGCGCCAATGATCACGTCCGAGTAACCATCGCTATTCACATCCCCTGCACTTGCGACGCTGCCTCCAAAGGAAGCTCCTGCCTGGTTGAACTGGAGCACCCGATTGGGCAAAGCGGCTATGCCGGTTGCTGACCCATGGTAGACGAATACATTTCCTTCATTGCTTTCACCATCATCATAATTAGGTGCTCCGATCAAGATATCACTGAACCCGTCGCCATTTACATCTCCGGCACGCGCTACGGTAATGCCAAAGTCGGAATTCGTCTGGTTAGATTCGAGCATTCGCGCAGGCGTGGTGATAATACCGGCAGCCGAACCATGAAAAACGAAAGCAGCACCTTCATCAGTTTCTCCGTTATCATACTGGGTAGCGCCAACGACGACATCTGCAAACCCGTCGCCATTTACATCGCCGGCCGAAGAAACAGGAAAACCGAAGCCGGCACCTGCCTGGTCCATTTCCAGCGTGGCTGTGGAATTGGTATTGATACCTGAAGCGGAACCGAGATAAAGAAAAACCCCTCCTTCTCCCGTTTGTCCGTTGTTGAAACCGGTGGCACCGACCAGCAAATCGTCATATCCATCGCCGTTCACATCGCCCGCAGCGCTTACCGAAATTCCGAAGAAGGCAAAAGCCTGATCTTTTTCGAGTAAAACCGGAGCATTGATAATACCTCCGTTTGATCCGTAGTACAGGAATGCAGCACCTTCAAATGCTTCTCCGTTGTTGTAGAAAGGAGCGCCAACGATCACATCGTCGTACCCATCGCCGTTCACGTCACCTGCCGACGCAACTGAAATTCCGAAGCCAGAGGATTCCTGGTTTCTCTGCAGCGTGGTTGGCACTCCGCTCAGTCCGTTGGCAGTTCCAAGGTAAACAGTCGCGGTGCCCTCGTTATACTGCCCGAAATCATATTGCGGCGAGCCTACAATCACGTCACTGAATCCGTCTCCGTTAATGTCGCCTGCAATGGCTACCGAAGTGCCCAGCCTCGCTTCCGCCTGGTTAAGCTCAATTTTGGCAGAATACCTCGTAGCAAGCACATCAGCGGAACCGTACAGCATAGAGATACCACCTTCATTTTCCTCAGGGCTGTCAAAACCATGATGCCCGAATATCAGATCACTGTACCCGTCTCCGTTGACATCGCCGGCACTGGATGCACAGCTCATCAAACTAGACGGTTGATTAGTCTCAACAATTTTAGCAGCATAGCCAGCCAGGCCAGCTACCGATCCCATGTAAATGTAAGCAGCGCCTTCGTAGGTTTGACCTTTGGAATAAAGGGTAGCTCCTGCCACCACATCAGCAAAACCGTCTCCGTTCAAATCACCTGCACCCGATATACTTCCGCCCAAGTTTCCCTCCGGGATATTGGACTCCATCCGACCAGCCGCCGTTGTGTTAATTCCAGCCGCAGAACCCATAAAAATGTAAACGGCTCCTTCCTGGAATTGCCCACTACCGAACTTAGGGGAGCCCACCGCCACATCACTATATCCGTCTCCATTGACGTCACCGGCGCTCGACACCGATAATCCAAATAACGCGCCTGCCAGGTTGGCGTCAAGCGTCACCGGTAAAGGATTGACACCCGATGCAGATCCGTAGTACAAACGGACAATACCCTCGTCTGTTTCTCCATTATCATAATAGGGTGCGCCTGCAATGATATCACTAAATCCATCTCCGTTCACATCGCCCGCACCAGCTACGGAATAACCGAATTGCGCCCCATCTTGTCCAGACTCAAAAGTAGTTGGCGTGGCCGCGATAATGCCGGATGGAGAACCGTAATAAATGTAGATTGTGCCATTTTTTGTTGTTGAAGGTGCCCCGACAATAACGTCGCTATAAGACGCGCCGATGATCACATCGCTGTATCCGTCACCATTTATATCTCCAGCGCTGGCAACAGAGGCTCCCATGCGTGCAAAAGCAATATTGGGTTCCAGGATAACGGAGGGGGTTGTTGCAATCCCGGAAGCGGAGCCGTGGTAAATAAATACCCTGCCTTCCTGCTGCTCTTCGTTACTCCCATTAGCATTGCCAACAATGATATCGCTGTATCCATCGCCATTTACGTCACCAGCGGTTGAGACAGCGTTGCCGAAGACACTGAATCCCTGGTTGGACTCAAGCATGACCGGCGAGGTGGTATTGAGCCCATTTGCCGAACCATAATACACAAAGACCACGCCCTCCCCAGCCTCTCCATTGGCGTAGCCGGGGGCTCCGACGATCACATCACTATATCCGTCTCCATTCAGATCTCCGGCGCCGGATACCGAGTACCCCATCCAGGCGGCTGACTGATCGCTATCAGCAATAATATCAAGATTGCCCCCCAGCGGACTGGGTTGGTCGTAATAGAGGAAAACAGCCCCCTCGTCGGCCTGGCCGTTATCATACTTACTTGCGCCGATAATAAGATCCTGAAAACCGTCACCATTGAGATCCATCCGGCCAGCAAGGGACTGTCCGAATTTTGACTCGCTCTGGTTAGACTCGAAAATCTGAGTGTAAGTGAAACCAAGACCACCAGCTGACCCCATGTAAAGAAATGCAGCGCCTTCATTTATTTGACCATTGTCATAGTCCGGCGCACCAATAAGCAACTCCTCGTACCCATCTTGATTAATGTCATCCAACGATGCAATCGACATACCAAAATGCGCATTGTCCTGACCTCCGTCATAAGTGGCGTAACCACCGGGGAAGTTGTTTGTGCCATACCAGATTGCTACAAGGCCTTCATCGACATTGCCATTGTCGAAGAAGGGTGCGCCCACGATAATTTCATCGAAACCATCGCCGTTGAGATCGCCCGCTGAACTGATCGCATAACCCATCTGGCAGTTTGCCTGCCTACCCGAGAAAAATCTTGTTCCAGTCGATAATATACCGGTAGCAGATCCAAAGGCCCATAAATAAAAGCCCTCATCTTCATATATATCATCTAAAAAAGGTGCCCCCATACCAACGTCGTCATACCCGTCGTTGTTAAAATCTCCGATACCCGCAACCGACCAGCCAAGTTTGGCTCCCGCTTTTGAGATCTGAAATTGTTTATTTATTACCAGATCGACAGCCGAACCTCTATAAACAGCAATCGTACCTTGATCTGTCAGGGTATGATCATAATTCGGAACACCAACGATCAAGTCGTCAAAGCCGTCTGCATCTACATCCCCTGCTCCATCAACGGCCCACCCGTACTGAGAATTAGCCTGGTCACCTTGCAAGATATATTTCGTGGTGGCTAAATCTAACCCTGTCGCACTTCCGCCGAATACCCAGACCACACCCTCGTCCACCTGTCCATTATCGTAATAAGGAAGACCAATTATTACATCGTCAAACCCGTCGCCGTTCACGTCACCGGCACCTGCAACAGAATACCCCGCCAATGCACCTGCCTGATTCGATTCTACCGGTGGAGCACTAAGTATTGTACTGATTCCTTGTTGCGATCCATAGAACATAAATACCGCGCCCTCATCCACCTCGCCGTTGTCGTAATACGGAGCTCCGACTATAATATCGTCGAAGCCATCTTTGTTCACGTCACCAGCGCCATCTACAGAATACCCCAGTTGGGCATTCGCCTGATTGCTTTCGATGGACGCCGAAGGGCTGCTGCTGATCGGGTCAATGGTTACCGGGTAAGTGGCGCCGAGTGTGTTGACATGGATGGAATATCCTTGTCCATTCTTTTCAAACTGTGCAGCCAGTTCTTTCCCTTTGGCATCCCATACCTTTAACCCGTCATAGTTCAGCACGGCGCCTTCACGGGGGTGGATAAACGATAGACGATTGTTGCTGAATTCCTGTTTGAGTTTTGTTTTTACTGTAAAATTTACTTTGAGTTCTTCGCTGCACGCTAAGGTTTTTTTGACGATAAAATTCTGGCGCATGCCGTCCTCGCCATTGACATATTGCACCGTCATGTTATCGGTAATGTATTCGGCCTGATGGTCCTGTACCGACCACCGGCCGTCGACTACCTGTTGTTTGTCCATCAGAAATTCTACTTTCCATTCCGCCAGGGTTTTATATTGCTGTTCATGCGGCTGCTTTCTCGGGTCGGGTTTTCCTTCCAGGATCTTCGTGGTGCGGGGTTGGACGCTGAAACCGTTCTCGTCATAATAGAAGCGCATGTTGTTCTTCCTGTTGGGCGAGCTGTATTTTCCGAGGCTGTCGATCTTCGTGAATTTGTATTCCGCTTTCTGGATCGATTTCATCACTGAGCCATACCACGCGCTGTTTATCAGGGTATCGCCTTTCGCCTTGTTTTGGCTGGTTTTTGCCTGCACTCCTTTTTGAACAGGAAACGAAGGCAGAAACGTATTTTCATTGGGTGTGAGGGCTTGTTCGGTAGGGATAGTGATCCGCTGTGTCGCAACCCAGGCAGCCATTAATGCGATCAGCATGGCGACCATCGCGATATGGCGTTTTTTGAATTCAGAAAGGGGCTGGTGGGTAGAGATTTTTCTCATGGGGTTTTTTTAGAAGTAGTGAACAGGGTCGGACTTTGCAGAAACGTGGCGTAGAAAAGGGAGGCATGGCGCATATCACCATCCTCGCTGCAAAGGAAATGGCCATGTGCGAAGCATTTCCTACCCATTCGGGTAGTTGTCTATACGTTTGATTGATTTTGCAGAGTTACTTGGCTAATCCGTCGCGAATTATCCCAGCGGGTTTCGGAAACGCAGCAGCAGCTCGCTTCTGCTCGATATTTGGAGCTTGATGTAGATGTTCTTGATGTGGTATTTAACGGTTTCCACCGATATGAACAGTTTGTCACCAATGTCTTTATTGGAGAAGCCGCTTTGCAGCAGGGATAATATCTCGATTTCGCGGACGGTTAGCTTAGCGTCCGGCTGCTTTTGCTGGGGCCTGTTGAAAAACCGGATTACTTCCATCGCGATTTTCGGGGAAATGGCTGCGCCTCCCGCCAGCATTTCCCGCAACCCGGCCCGCAGCTCGCTCAATTGGGAGCTTTTGAGCATATACCCGGTCGCGCCTGCGCAAAGCGACTGGAATATTTTGTCCTGGTCTTCGAACACCGTAAACATCATCACCTGCGTCTGCGGGCTGCTTTCTTTGATGTGCCATACGGCTTCGATCCCGGACCTGCCGGGCAAGCCGATGTCGCAAAGGAGCAGGTCGAGCCGTTGCGAGGGATTCCAGCGGTCGACGAACTCTTCAAATGACGCGGCGGACAGGATGAGTTCGAAATCCGGTTGTACGGCAAAAAAGTCGGACAGCACCTGCCTGATGCCTGCTGTATCTTCAATAATAGCTAGTCTGTTCATCGTAGCTGCAAAATTAAGCGGGATGCTGGGTGTGTTTTCCCACCCATACAGGTAGTTCTACGCCGCTTTGCTTCTTTGCCAATGTGACCGTGACGCCCCGGTCTCCGGATTCTATTTTTAGCTCCGCACGGATTTTATGCGCCCTGTTTTGCATATTCTTAAGGCCGTTACCCTGGCTGGAAATATCACCGAGCCCTCTTCCATTGTCTGTAATGCACATCCGCCATTGCGAATCATTGAAATCAAGGGTAATCTGCGCTTTTCCTGCTTGCGAATGTTTGCATACATTAGTGATCGCCTCTTTATAGATCAGCCACATATTCTGCCTGACCTGCTGGGAAAGAAAAGTGAGCTCGGTAATTCCCTCACTTTCAAACCCGTATTGTATTCCAACCGGTTTCAGGGCAAATTCAGCATAATCTTTCATGCGTTCGGTCAATGTTTTGGCATTATCGTTCCGTGGGTCGATGCTCCACACCACGTCGTGCATACTTTTAACAGCCATACGCCCGGTGTCGATAATTTTGCGGAGATATTCCTTGCGCTGGCTATCGTCGGCATATTGGAGAAAATCAGCTTGAAGGGCAAGACCTGAAATCAGCCCGCCCACCTCGTCGTGGAGATCTTCCGCGATTTTGAGCCGCAGGCCTCTTTCTTTTTCCCTTTGCCTTTCCAGGTACCGGAATACGGCCATCCCCAAAGCCAGGGCGGCAGTGATCAGCAATATCTTAAACCATGCCGTTTCTGAAAATTGTGGCTTAATCCTGATCATCTCCGCCGTCACGATCGCATTGACCTTTCCGTTGGGTGCCGCTGTGCCTACTTCGAGCCGGTAAGACCCCGGCTGCGGCCTTACGAGTGAGATCTCCTTGTTGTTCCCCAGCCTGCTCCACGCCATCTCTTTATCGAGCCTGAAAAAATAAGGGGTTTCATCGGTCGTCCCGCTGATGTCCCCGCCCAGGTGAACCGTAAATGAGATGACGTCGGCGGGAATCACGATTTCAGTCCCTGAATGATAGGGGAGCGTCAAGTCGGCTTTACGATCATTGTCTCTTGTTTGCGTAAGAAGCTGGGTCACATAAAGTGTCCCCGGAGCTTTGGGGCCGGATGCCAGAAGCTTGTCGATAGGTATCACCACAACGCCGCTGACGGTTCCCAGCAAGAGCGTATCGCCGGACAAAAATGAGGCGCCGGTATTGAACTCGTTGGAGGGCAAGCCGTCATTTTCTTTGTAGTTCCGGATCAGGCCGGTTTGCAGGTCGATCCGGCTGAGCCCGTTGTTGGTACCTGCGAGCAATACATTCTTTCGAAAGCTGATGGAATAGACCAGGCTGCCGGCCAGGTTTTTCGTTTCATCGATCCAGGCGACCTTTTTAAAACTGCGCCGGTCGAGCACGACGAGCCCCTTGCCGATGGTAGCCGCATAAACCCGGTCTCCTACAAAAGCCAGCGAGGTACAGCTGGTTTGGTCGTCGCTGCGGTAGACGATCTTTCCGACTCCATCCTTACCATATTCAAAAACAAAAAGCCCGTCGACCGTGCATACCCAGAGCATGCCATCCTGGATGTATAAAGCTGAAACATGCACCTGGCGGGCAGCAAATTCAGCATTGTTGCCATTGCTTTCGATAATTTGCCCTTTTTTTAGATCGGCAAGGTAAAAACCCTGGTAGCATCCCACCCATGCCAGGTTACCTGTGCGGACAATGGAGGTAACGTATTTTTCGTACAGTTGCCCGTATTTAGTGATAGTCTGCGAAAAGGTCCCCTTGGGGATGTCGTACCAATACAAACCGCCGCCTTCAATGCCCAACAGGAGCGTATCCGCCGACCACGGGACGATTTTGTAGACGAAAAGCAAATTGGTCAGCTGCTTTTTGGCACCGGTACGCCCGTCAATTTTGAGGAAACCTTCTGAATAGGTTCCAAGAAATACATCTCCGCTGGGGTGTTTGTAAATAGACCTTATACTGTTTCCCCTGGTAAGGTCAATAGCCTCTATACCAGGCTTGTCCGGCGCCAGCGCGACGCGAAAGATACCCCTTTCCTGACCGGATTCGTACACGATGAGCTGGCTGAGATTGTAATTGTTGTGTTCAGGAATGCGCTTTCCGGCGATAATACTTTGCGTGCCGGCCGTTGTGATGCTGCTATTCTTGAAATCGAAGATAAAAAGCTCATTTTCAATGGTGGTTATCAGTACCTGATGCCTGGAAAGCGGGGTTTGGTAGGCGCAGCGCACGGGGTGGGGCAGTCTGACATTTTCGATAACTTTTGAATGGCAATCCAGGAGTTTCAGCTCTCCCCGGTCGGTAAGAAACAGGATTTTTCCGGACTCGTGATAAACCGGGTGCTGAATGGATTTATCAGTAAAGTCATTCTGCTTGATGACCTCTTTCAGCACATATCTGTTATTTTCTGGATGCAGCCTCACGATGCGTGCCACGTAGCCGGTGGTGAGCCAGAGATCGCCGTCGGCCTGTTCGTGAATCCAGTTGACCGCCCCTTTTCTTGGCCCGTCGTTGATCTTATCTTTCAGATCAAATATCTGCCGGAGGCTATCCGCCTTCACCTCATACAGTTTTCCCCATCCTGCCGCTACCAATACACGTCCGGCCCTGGTCTGCATGACATACCCGGTAGCACCGGCATTGTCCGCATCATTTGCGGCGGTCGGAAATTGGAATGAATGATGTTTCCAGGTTTTCAGGTCCAGCCGTATCAGCATTTGCCTGGTTCCTATCCAAAGCCGGTCGTGATCGTCGCAATGAATGAATTTAATGGTATAAGGCTGAATCCCGAACTGCGGGCCGAGCCCGATGACATTGTTCCCGTCGAAACGGTATATATCCCTGTTTGTAAAAAACCAGAGAAGTCCCTTTGAGTCGTAAACCGCCTGTTTAATATTGCGGTCCTTGAACTGCCGGGGAAGCGATATATCCGTTATCTGTAACCTGGGCCCGACAGCATGCGCGTAAGAAAATAAAGAGAAGCCCAGTAACACCGAAAAAATAGCCTTCCGACAGAAATTACCGGCTTTCCCGGATACATTCAGGACGCTGGCTAAACCCGGAACGGAGAAAATTTTCATGGAGTAGGGCCCGTGAGGTGAATTGACAGGCACAAGGTAAAAAAAGACTGTCAGAATCGGTTCCGGGACTTACTGTGGGGGCTTTAAATAAAGCATTTAGTTAGCTTCTGGAAACCCCTGAAACTGCCACTTCATGAGGCCTCCGAAAGCCGCGGTGGCGATCGTCTGCCCGTCGGGCGATATGGCAATGATCCTGGGCGTTTCGTTGCGTAGCTTCATGCGGTAATCGTGTGACGCACCGGTTGCCAGGTCCCAGGTGCGTACGGCTCCGTACACGCCGGCGGCCATCCATTTGCCGTCAGGAGAAAAGAAAATGCGGGCGGGCGTTTCAGTTTTGAGCTCAGCAGGGTAGTCCCGAAACTTTTCTGATTGCACATCCCAAACCCTTACAGCTCCGAATATGCCTGCCGCCACCAACTTTCCGTCAGGGGAGAAAACAGGCGATGTGGGTGTCTCATTCACCAATTTTCCCGGAAGGGTAGGTTTCATGCCACTGCACGAGACAAATGTCAAATAAATAGCAAGGGATAATAATGTGCACGTTCTTAATTTTTTCGCTTTCATATGAGATTTCCGGTTACATACCTTCATGACAACGATTCGTGCGCACGCCCCTATATGCCCGGGCGTATTTACCTAAGTTATTTGGGGTGATGTTAACGGCAATGCGCTATTCCCCGATGATCTTTTTGCGGTGCTCCATGCCCCATTCGGTCAGGTTGGTGATGATGGTCTGTAAGTGAACAAAATTTGAGCCGCTTACCGGGCCGTCGGTGAGGGCCTGGTGTTGCACGCGCAGTGCTGCCGGATTAACTTTGCGGAATGATCTTCCGTGTGCTCCTGCTTGTTATCTTTCTGCTGTTTAGCGGATCCGGTCACGGGCAAAACTACATCTTCAACCGGCTGACGATCGGCGAGGGCTTACTGTCCAACCACGTGCTTTGCGTGTGGCAGGACAGTACCGGGTATTTGTGGATCGGTACGCAGGGTGGGTTGCAACGTTTCGACGGGATCAGCATGCGGACGGTGCTCGACGAGCGGGTAGACCAGATACTCACCGACAGCGCCGGAACGGTATGGATCCGATCGGGCGGCCGCGTGGCAACGCTGAATACCAGCAATTTTTCAGTCCGTTATGTGGCCTATCAGGGCGACAAAGAAGTGTACGGGCCTTTCAAGGTATGGCTGCGCAAGGATGATGCAGGCCGCGTTTTCCTCGTATATGTTGGTAAAAATTGCCAGTACTTAGGATCTGACGGGAGATTTTCACCGCGCAGCGGACCGTTTACATTACCCGATTCCCTGCTGGTGACCGACGTTGTGCCTGATACGCGCCTGGACAGGTATTGGGTTTTGTCGCGGAATGATTTCGGTTTTTGGGATAAAAAAACGCGATCATACCATTCGGGATCGCAGTCACACGACCCTATGCTTGCCAGCCGGAAGCTGCCGCCGGTGATTCAGCGGCTGTTCATCGACCGGAAGAGCCGTTACTGGATGGTGGCTACCGGGCCATCCCGGACGCGCTTTTTCTGCTTTGACAGGGCCAGCGGGAAATTCACCACCGATACGCTCGGCATGAACGGCGGCGACGCCTCCGATTTGTATGAAGTGTACGGTTTCGGCAATTACGAGGATTCCATTGTCGTCGCTTACGGCATGAATTACTTCCGCGGCCACCATGGCAAGTCGTTCATCGACCTCCGATCGCCGGGCAGCAATCCTTACGGCATTCATTTCAATTCCATTGCGGGTATTTTTCAGGACAGGGAGGGCATGTTGTGGGTCGCTACCGACAATGGTTTGTACTACACGGCGGGCAATAAGAACCAGTACACGCATATTTTATTCAGCCAAGAAAAACGCCGTGCATCCATCAGCAGCCTGCTTCCTGACCGGCAAAACCGGCTCTGGATCGGCACATGGGGGCGGGGCACCTTTGTATTGAGCAACGAATTCAGCAACCCTCAGATCGAGCCGGTGGCAGCATTCAACAACCTGGGGGATCCCATGCAGCGGGTACTAGCGCTTTACGAAGACCGCCGCGGCGATGTATGGGCTGGCTGTGACCAGGGGCGCATTGCCCTGTACCATACTGGCAGCAAAACGGCGACGCTTTATGCACCGAAAGCTTTCGAAAACAGCAGCGTAACCCAAATCGCCGGTGACAAAGCAGGGAAGCTATGGATCGGTTTGCGAAACGGCGATATCTGGGTGCATGACCCTTCTTTGCCATTCTCCGATAAAAACCTGAAAAAAGCATTTGCCCTAGGCGGCGCGGTGAACCGGATGCTTTTCCTGCCCGACGGCCTTCTTTGGGCAGCGGTGACCGGGAAAGGCTTGTACATCATCAACGCGCAGCATGAACGGCTCGTGCATACGATCGACCTGGCAAAAACCGGTAACAGTTACATTGCCGGCATTAGGGACATTATGCCGCTGAATGACTCGCTGGTGATGGTGGCGGGCGAAAGACTGGGTACAATCAATACCAAAACCTACACCGTTCGTTTTGACAATGCCCACACCGGCCGGTTGGCGGGGACGATTTTCGCCCTTGGGAAGGACCAGAACCAGCATATCTGGCTCGGCGGCGCCTCGGGGATCTACAAACTCAACCCGTCGACGAAAATGCTTACAAAATACTCCCAGCAGGACGGGCTGCTCACCATCCACAGCAACAGCTATGTGCCGGAGCGAAGCGCTACGCTGAAAAACGGCCGGCTGGCATTCGGAGGCAATCAGCATTTGGTCATCTTTGACCCTAACGAGTACAAAACATCGCCCCGTCCGCCCGACGTCACCATTACCGGCTTCCAACTGAACAACCGGTACCTTTCCCTTGATTCGCTGCTGCGGCCGGGAGCTATCACATTGCCCTACACCCACAACAGCTTCCGAATCGATTTTGCCGCGATCAGTTTCGCACAGCGGGAGCGGACTACCTACGAATATAAAATGGATGGGCTCGATGCGGATTGGATGATATTGCCTTCGGGCGGGCATGTGAGCTATAACTTCCTTCCCGACGGGCGGTACACGTTTTCGGTTAGGGCCAAAAACGAGCAGGGCGAGTATTCGCCCAAAACGACCACGCTGGAACTGCGTATCAAACCCCCATTCTGGAAAACGATCTGGTTTTACCTGCTGGTTGCCTCGCTTACAGCCTGTGTGCTTTTTTTTCTCCACCGGCTCAGGGTCGAAAAGCTCCTGCATATCGAGAAAGTCCGGAACCGCCTCGCCCGCGACCTGCACGACGACATGGGTTCGACGCTCAGTACCATCAACATTCTCAGCAGCATGGCCCTGGACCAGAAATCGCTCGACGAGGCAAAAAGCAAGCAGTACCTGACCACCATCAGCCAGAGCACGCATCAGATGATGGAGGCAATGGACGACATCGTATGGAGTATCAACCCGGTGAACGACAGCATGGCGAGAATCCTCGCTCGCATGAAGGAGACCGCCGGGGCAGTCCTGGAACCCCAGCAAATCGACTACCGCTTCGAAACGGAGCCGTCGGTGGCGGAGCTGCACTTGTCGATGGAATCGCGCCGGGAAATCTTCCTGATCTTCAAGGAAGCATTGAATAACATCGTCAAATATGCCGGTTGCAGCCTGGTGACTGTGGGGCTATCCAGAAAGGCCGCGCAGCTAATGCTCACCATCGCCGATAACGGGGTGGGTTTCGACATGCCGCAACCCGGCAGCACGGTAAGGGGCAACGGCCTGAAAAACATGCAGATCCGCGCCGGGAATGTAAATGGCACCCTGACGGTCGTTTCCAAGCCTGGCGATGGCACTACCATTACCTTGTGGATGCCCATCGCATGAATATGCGTTGTTTCTGAATCTTGTAGCTGTGATCTTTGCATTGTCAAAATCGCTGAAAGAGTCAAGGCGATGTCAAAATGGATCAAAAAGTTATGATAAGGGTACTGCTTTACGATGATGTGGCGCAATTCAGGGAAACGATCGGCCTGCTGCTCGACGGGACCGACGAATTCAGCATTGTAGGAAAATTTGGGAATTGTGAGTCCGCAGCTTCCGACGTGGCATTGCTGAAACCCGACGTGGTGCTGATGGACATCGATATGCCCGGCGCCAGCGGAATCGACGGGGTGAGGATGATCCGCAGGAAAAATGATAAGGTCAAAATCATCATGCTCACCGTGTTCGACGACAACCGCAACATCTACGACGCCATCCGCCTCGGAGCCAATGGTTATGTGTTGAAAAAGAGCTCGCCTTCGGCCATTATCAGTGCCATCAGGGACGTGTATGAGGGAGGGGCGCCCATGAATTCCTCCATTGCGACGCAGGTACTCCAGATGTTTGCAGGGATGTCGCCCGGCGATGAAAACTACGGGCTTACCGATAAAGAAAAGGCGGTGCTCAAATCACTTGTGGACGGCAACAGCTACAAGATGGTAGCGGCCGACCTGAACATTTCCATCGACACCGTGCGGACGCATATCCGGAATATTTATGAAAAACTGCAAGTCAATTCCAAAAGCGAAGCGGTGGCCAAGGCACTGAAAAACCGGATAGTCTGACCGCACTTTCCGCATTCGTATACCGTGTAACGTTCAACCTTTAAAGCCTGATCCGGATCGGGAAACACAAAGGGTTCTACCGCAGGGCGAGATTTCGCCAGGGCACCGCTATGCCCAAAAAAATAGCTTGCATCCATTAAAATCAACATTTGTCCAAATTAGCCATGAAAAATACTACCACATTCGCCTGCTTCATTCTCCTGATTTTCGCCTTGGCGGCCTGCAAAGAAAAGTACGTCGAAATACCGCCGGACGTCAGCAAGCCGGATCGCTCCGATACGATCCGTATTCCCATTCCCTCCGACACGAGCAAGCCGCTGCCCGCCATGGACAAGCGCGTGTTCATCCGGGTGATGATTAAAGTCGGGGAAGTGCTGTACGACAGCATTCCGGCCCAGCTGATTGTCAAAAGCTGGGATGCCAAACAGGAAATGGATTACAAGATCCACTATCTCGCGGCCGGTACCCAGCAGATCTACCTGTCTGCCAAAGCGGTGCGCTTCGAGCTGTCGGTTTCCAAATGGGGTATGAATGCGCACCGCACATTATCTCAGGCCAAAGTACAGGAGAACGCCTTGTACGATCTTGGCGGGGAGCTGCCGGCGAAAAGGATCAGGTCAGTCACACAAGCCAGAATCAAGGACGGCGTCAGTAAACCTTACACCAAAACCGACTATGAGTACCACGCAAACGGCACCGTGAAGCAACGCCTCTTGTGGGGAAAACGGGCCGATATGTCAACCTATCTCATGGAAAAAGACATTTTCGGCTACACCGACGGATATATCACCTCCATCCTGACCTATGATGAAAGCAATGCCCTGCTCAAAAAGCAGGCAGTGCGCTACGACGCGGAAGGACGCGTGGTATCTCTCGAAGAAACCAGGGGAACCGCGACAATCACAACCAACGCCAGCTATTTCCTACTCGAAACCCGCTCCGGCGTCACCCAGGATTACCGCATCGACGCGCAATACCAGTTTGAAAACGGGAAGTACACCGATTATTATTCCAAAACCATGCATGGTGGAATCGCTTTGCTGGACGTCTATTCGGGCCACACCGGCAGCAGGGAGGAAGGCACTTACAACTATGATTCTTGCATTAATCCTTACGTCCACCTCAAAATTCCGGAAGCGCATTTTAACCAGTATGTCAAACATAACATGGTGATCCAGCGGAAAATCCGCAGCGGAGCCCGCCCGCAACACGAGCCTTATGATTTTAAATACACTTACGACGCCGACGGCTATCCCAAAGAGCTGATGACCAAATACCGGTCCGTAGAAACCAGGGCGGATACTTATATGATGCGCACCGTTTTTACCTATTAATTACAAATCCATTTGAAAATCCTCCGGTAATGCCATGAATAAACTATCAATTTTTATTGCCGTGATAAGCCTGCAAGTGCTTGCTTCCTGCGAAAGCAATGAAACCGCTCCCGAAAATGCCAGTGAGCTTGCGGCACAGATCGGTGCGCTGGTGGATCAGCGCACGGGAAATGTACCGTTCGAAGCGCCGGTGGCGTGGGCCATGATCGAGAATGGCCAGACAAAGGCATCGTTTATCCAGGGGGCGGAGGAGCCGGGAGGCGCCACAAAAGTATCCGACCGCACCCTTTTCATACTCGCTTCTACCGCCAAGCTTTTGACCAGTACCATGGTGATGAAAGCCGTGGAGGAAGGCAAACTGCAACTGACGGCGAAGGCGGGCGAGCATCTCAACGGACTTCCGGCAACCTGGGTGCCAGTCACCATCGGCCAGCTCCTCTCTCACGCCGACGGCATTCCCGATGTGATGGAAAACGAACGTTACCGCGCATTGCCGATCGAAAAAAGGGAACACATGAGCCGTACCGATTACCTGGCCCACGCAGCAGAAATGCCGTTGCATTTTACACCCGGCTCACAATCCCGGTATGGCCAGACGGGCTTCGTGCTGCTGTCGGTGATCCTGGAAAAGGTATATGGAAAATCTTACGAGGAGATCGTCCGCGAAAAGATCCTGAACCCGCTCGAAATGACCGATACTCGCTTTATTACACATCATTCGGCCATCGAAGGCTCTAAACCGCAGATTTTTGAAGTGGAGGGCAAAGGATTCAGGGCAGTGACGCCGGAATATGTGTATGCCGACTTCGCGACCGCCGGAGTATGCAGCAGCCTGCGCGATATGAGCAGGTTCATCGCTGGTCTTCAAAACAACAGGCTGATTACCGAGCCGCATTTCAGGCAACTTTATACGCCTGTCAAAGGGCTGCCCGGCTTTGCCCTGGGCTGGGAATACCGCTATAAGGATGGCGAGCTGATGGCCGGGCACAGCGGAGGCTGGTCGGTGGTGGTAATGCACCTTCCCAAAAGCAACACGACCAGTATTTTCCTATCCAGCGCCGCCGACGAATCCATTCTCACCACGGGTTATCAGGCAGCCGAAAAAGTAAAGCAGTTTATTGACAAACGCTGATGCAATTCAACCCTCATTCAAAAATGAAATCACTTATTACCGCTGCAATAATGGCCCTGCTCTCCCTGCGGGGCCATGCGCAGGCCGGCGCTCGCGAGTTCCCGCGCTGGCATATCAACCTTGAAGGACTCACGCAGACCACGGGCGTTTTCGCAGAATCGTACAGGCTTCCGGGGATCAGAACCCAGTTTTCGGGAGGCAAAGGCTTGCAAACAGGTGTTGAATATGTGTATTCGGGTAAAAAATGCGGACAACTATTCCAGCACACGGCCCTGGCAGCTTATGGCACACGCCACGAGACGGGATGGGGCGCCATGACGGCGCTGGGCTACCGCTTCCTGCTGGGCCGGGCTTATGTGGAAGCGCAGGCCGGCGTCGGCTACCTGCAAACTACTTTCCGCCAGGACAGAGAACTCCAAGACGACCAGGGCAATTTCTCCCGGGAGAAATTCCGGGCGTCGGGACTTGCGCCGGTAGCCGCATTGGGCGCTGGTTATCAGATTAATACAAAATGGAAAGTATACCTGCGCTACTACCATCACGCGCAACTGGGTACCGAAGCAACGCCCGGCGACGTGCGGCTGCACCGGAACCTGAACCTGGGAGTAAGTTTAAAATTGAAATAAAAACCTTCTGAACATCCGAAATGAAACATTCATTAATCGTTGCGGCATTGCTGCAACTGACCTTACACCTGAGTACCGGGGCGCAGTCCCTGCCTGAGAAAAAACTCGCATCCGTCGCCCTGGTTTCCGACCTCGATATGATCCGAACGAGCGTCGTGACACTCCACCCGGGCCTGGGAAGGTTTGAGCCGCGTGAGCATTTCCTGCATTCGCTCGATTCGATCAGGAGCGTCGTCGCCGGCCGGGATTCCACTACTTTGATGTCCTTTTTCAGGATGGTCAACCCAGTATTGACTAAACTGCGTTGCGGGCACACCAAATTTTTTTCGCCGATGAAGGGCTTTCCATTTTATTTTTATACCAACAGCCTGATGCCCGTCATTGTGCGGTTCGACGATAGCGGCGGTTTGCTGGTGACGAAGTCGGAGTATCCGCAGGCCGTCGGGAAGTACATTACGCAGGTAAACGGGCAGCCGATCGACGCCATTCTACGTGCGCTGCGCGCGCAGATGTTTGTCGACGGTTTCGTACGCTCGTCCGCCGATGCGCAAATCCAACAGTATTTCAGCGCATGGTACGCCGACTTCATCCAGCAAAACGAAGGCCCATTCACAGTGGCATTGGCCGATGAATCCAACAACCGCACCTCGATCGACATGAAGGGCATCGGCACCGAAGCCTGGCAAACGCTCAACCGCGGCAGTTCCAGCCTGTCCACCCATAACCACCTCAGTTTTCCATCCGACTCCGTAGCCAGGCTCCGCATTGCGACTTTCTATTCGACCCAGGGCGACAAACATTTCAAACGCTTCCTCGACTCCGCTTTCACGGCCATCGACCAGCGTCGGGTGCGAAGGCTCATCATCGATGTAAGAGGTAATGAGGGAGGAAACGATGCGCTCGGGAAAGAACTTTACGCGCACATTGCCCTGCGTGATTTCCGCTATTACGACCATGTTGAAGTGAAAGTGCGGCGCAAAAAGGACGTTCCGCACCGCGACAATGCTTACCTGCCGCGGTTCATCGGCTTAGCCAGGCTGTTTATCAGAAAGGATGCGTCGGGCCGTTTGCAGTTCCGTAAACACCAGAACCTGGGCATACATCATCCGCGCCGCAAGGCCTATACCGGAGAAGTGGTTTTCCTAATGGATGGGCTGAGCTATTCTGTTACGGCTGAGTTTCTGGCCGTCGCACGCCACCAGAACCGCGGACTGTTCGTGGGCGAAGAATCCGGCGGTGCCTACCAGGGCAACAGCAGCGGCACATTCGCCATTTACAAGCTGCCAGCTACCGGCCTGGATTTGGGTATTCCGCTCGCGGGTTATTACCCGGCTATCGGCACCGAGCCTGAGAAAGGCCGCGGCGTGTTGCCCGATGTAGCCACCCGCCCTTCCCGGCAGGATCTGCTGTCGAACCAGGATCCGGATACTGTCGCGTCCAACCCGGGTAACTAACCGCCGCCGGTCACGTCGATTTTCAGCAAGTCGCCCTCGCCTGTCACTTTGGTTATCTCAAACGGTGTGCCGTCAAAATCTTCACGCCCCGCCAGGAGCTTGCTATACTCCTCACCATTTGTTTGTACCAACGGCCCCCCCGTCCGGATCAGGCGAAATGCTGTTTTCCCTGTTGCAGGAAAACGAAACGGACAGCAGAATCAAGAAGAGGAACGCGACGCATTTGGAAAGATTTGTTTTCATTTTTGCTAACAGATTAAGTTGTTTTTTATGAAGTCGTAAAAAGAATTTGAAACGCTACTGCTTTGAGCCGGAAAAGATTACCGTTATGAGAATTACGGCACCAGGAAGGTTAGAGCATTTTTGTCAAAAAATTAGGCGGCATCGCATTCGCGTATTACTTTTGGTGCCACCTGCAATTGCTCCTCGCCAACCTGCACCAGTCATTTTGAAATCGCTTGTAAACCACATATCGGGACTTTTACTGCTGGCAGTGATGCTGGCGAAGGTTTTTGTGGTACCAGTGATTTACCTGGATTTCGAGCTCCGGAAGGATTACATCATCGCGACACATTGCCAAAACCGGTCGCGTCCCCAGCTGCATTGCGACGGGAAATGTTACCTGGCCAAACGGATCGCCCAGGCTGCCAAAGAGGAGCAGCGGCAGGCGGAGAATGACCTGATGAGCAAAATACTTTCCGCTCAGGCGCCTGCTCACGAAAACATCACAGGGCTGCAACCGACCACGCATGTGGCGATACCGGAAGCTGTGGTGTTCAATTTCTCCGATCCCCTCAATGGACAAAACCTTGTCCCGGACATATTCCGCCCGCCCATCTGCTGACATTGTACACCATACATTGTCATAACAGAAATCCGGCCTTCGGTAATTGTTACCGTCAAGGCTGCTAATCCATTGATTATCATGAAACTTTCCAGGGCTTTGCCAGCGATGCTGGCTGCCGTGGTGGGGATGCTCATGCTTGCTTCCTGCGAAAGCGAAGCACAAGGGCCTGTACCTTCCACTGGCGATAAGGGTGCGCTTACCATTGAATTCGACAACATTGCGGGTGACAAAAACCTCGTGCTCGGCGGCGGCGCGAGCACGAACGGGGCAGGCGAGGACTTCGTCATCACCAAGTTCAATTACTTTGTTTCCAATATCAAACTGCTGCGCGCGGACGGAACGTCGCATACTGTGCCGCAGGATTCGAGCTATTTTCTGATCATGGAGAATAAAAAGGAATCCCAGTTTGTAAGGCTCAAAAACATCCCGGTCGGTACCTACACCGGCCTGGAATTTATGCTCGGCGTCGATAGCTTGCGTAACACCATGCCGATCGAAAAGCGGACCGGCGTACTGGACCCCGGCGGCTCGATGATGGAGGACGGCATGTACTGGGCATGGAATTCGGGCTATATTTTCCTCAAAATGGAAGGTACCTCCTCGAAGGGAAATCCCGTGAACGGCAAGTTTTACTACCACATCGGCCTGTTTGGCGGGTATAGCACCCGCACGGTCAACAACACGCGGGTGGTCAAACTGGGCTTCGGCGAACTGAAAGCGGATGTGACGACGTCCAAAACACCGGAAGTGCATTTGTTTGCAGACGTCCAAAAAGTGTTCAAAGGGCCGGGTACCAATCTGTCGATCGGGCAATATAAAAGTGTGATGAGCCAGCAGCCGGAAGTTGCCGGGCAGATTGCCGACAACTACACGCAGATGTTTTCGCTCGACCATATCCATTGACGGACCATGCTATTCACCTTCAAACCTGGCCGGGCAACCGGCCAGTTACCTTTCGCATGCGCCATTCTGGCCGGTCTGTTCGCGGTGGTAAACATCGCCTGCAAGACAAGCGACGACCCGGGTGTGGAACCGGGCAGCGGTACGCCGACCCCGGTTCAATGGAAGAAACCCGCGCATTTTCCCGATCCGCTATACGATGTCAGCCGTAACCCGCTCACCCGGGAGGGCGTTGAGCTCGGGCGTTTCCTGTTTTACGACGGTATTCTGTCGCGTACCAACCAGATCGGCTGTGGTACCTGCCATCAGCAGGAAGCTGCCTTCACGCACCATGGGCATGAGCTGAGCCACGGCGTCGACGACCTGCTCGGCAGCCGCAACTCGCCCTCAATCCAGAACCTGGCCTGGAACCCGTCGTTCTTCTGGGACGGCGGCGTGCACGACCTGGACCTGGTGCCGTTTAACCCGATCGAAAATCCGGTGGAGATGGACGAGACCGTGCAAAACGTCATCACGAAGCTGCAAAATACGCCGCTACCAACTGCCAAAATGCCGGTTAACTACCCGCAGATGTTCAAAAAAGCATTCGGCGATGAGCAGATTACCAGCGAGCGCATGATGAAAGCACTTTCGCAGTTCATGCTCACCATGGTGTCGGCGGAGTCGCGGTACGACTATTTCCGGCAGGGCGACCCGTCGGCGCTGACGGCGGTGGAACAGCAGGGAATGGCGGTGTTCCGGTCGAAATGCGGCAGTTGCCACGCCGGCGAGTTGTTTACCGATTACAGTTTTCGCAACAATGGGCTCGTCCCTTCCGGGGCCGACGACCAGGGCCGGTTCGGGATTACGGCAAATCCGGCCGATCGCTACAAGTTTAAGGTTCCGAGCCTGCGTAATGTAGGCCTTACGGCGCCCTACATGCACGATGGCCGCTACCACAGCCTGCAAGAGGTGCTCGACCATTATTCGGATAGCATTCATCCGTCTGCCACCCTGGACAGCCTGTTGGTCCGGCCCGGAGAGAAGCCGGGCATTAGCCTGACTGCCAGCGAGAAGCAATCCATTATAGCCTTTCTGCGCACGCTCAGCGATGAGCAGTTTATCCGGGAAAAGCAGTTTTCCGACCCTGGCGTCGGGACGAATTTTTAAACAAAACTTACAATGAGAAACCTGGTTTTTTGTATCATATTGCTGCTGCTGGCACCCCGCCCGCAAGCGGTTGCGTGCGACATCTGCGGCTGCGCGAACAGTGGCGCCTACTTCGGGCTGCAACCGCAATCGCACAAGTCGCTCGTAGGTGTGCGGTACCAGCGAATGCGTTCCGTCACGCACGGCGAGAGCCCGGTGCTCCGTACGGAGGAACATTTTAATATAGGCGAACTTTACACGCGTTTCTTTCCGGTCAAACGCGTGCAGGTGATGGCGTTTGTCCCTTTCCGGGCCGATAAGCAGATCACCTCGGCCGATGTAAAGAAGCAGAGCGGCCTGGGCGACATCACCGTACTGGCTAACTACAACCTGTTCAATACTTTTATGGACAGTGAAAACGCCCGGACTTTCAACCACACGCTGCTGATAGGCGGGGGTGTGAAGCTTCCGACGGGTAAGTTCCGGTTTGACGAGAACAATGCGCTGCAAGTCGCCAATGCCAACTTTCAACTGGGCACCGGCAGCACCGATTGGATACTGAATGCTTTTTACACAATCAGTAAAGACAAATGGGGCCTGGCGGCAAATCTATCCCGCAAGTTCAATACGACTAATTCGGAAGATTATCGTTTCGGGAACCAGTTTTACGGTACCCTGGACCTTTACCGGTCCATCGAGCTGGGAAAGCTGACCCTCACACCGGTCGTTGGCATCTATGGTGAGCATGCGAGCCATGGCGTCCAAAAAGGTGAAATACTCGATATAACAGGGGGCAGGCTGCTCAATGCGACCGCCGGGCTCACGCTGTTTGCCGACAAATGGACGGTAGGCATTACGGGTCAGAAACCCGTCACCCAGAAGAGCGCATCTGGGCACGTTCAAGCGAAGGAGCGTTTGCTGGTACAATTCGCGGTGCTTTTCTGAGAATCGGCAATTGCAATGCAGGCTGCGGCGGTACCGCCGCAGCCTGACCCGCACAGCTTTTTGCCAAATAGCGACAGACTGTTGGTTTGTCAATGCCTGCCGTTCTCCAATCGACTTAGTACTCTTTTAATTCTCAGGCGATTGTATTGTTGCAACAAGATGGGATACAGGTTGTAAATGATATTAGAAACGGTCATTAGCAAGGCCATTCCCATTTTGCCCGTTGACAAAGCGCTAAACGAGCTCAGCGTAAAAAAGACAAAACAGCTGTAATGAAATCTTTCCTGCATCGCGATTTTGACTAAATAGCTACCGGCGTCCTGCCGATTCCGAACGGTCCTATGGCTCTTGCCCATATATCTATTGACCCGGCTCACCAACATACCGTCCTGAACAAGCCAGCGCATCGCGCGAATCCCCACCCGTTCGTAAGCACGCGTATTCGAACTTAGGTTCAGGGCCGAAATCAATTTTGCGGGAACATGGAATGCGATCACACTGACGAAAACGATAACATACAGCATAAATCCCGTTCGCTTTTCAGCAAAATACATTCCCCAATAACATCCAACAACGCTGAACGAGACAATCGTCCACAATACATTAATCAGTTGATTGAGCATTTCGTGA
Source organism: Dyadobacter soli (assembly GCF_900101885.1). Classification (GTDB taxonomy): domain Bacteria; phylum Bacteroidota; class Bacteroidia; order Cytophagales; family Spirosomataceae; genus Dyadobacter; species Dyadobacter soli. The sequence continues at coordinate 46,382 of NZ_FNAN01000025.1, forward strand.
TAAAGTAATGGGATGACGGAATATTGGACAAAGTATCAAATCGGGAACATGAGCTTAAAGAACAGCCTGATACGTTGTTTGGTTTAAATGAATTATCAAGTGCGTTATGTGCTGAATGCCAAGCCTACTGTCAGATTAGCGCGGAATCTCAATTTCCAACTTTCCGGTTGTTTCTCATAGTTGCAGGAAGTGTTCAAATCGACATATCCGTTTTTGAACAGGCGTTGCTGAATGCCCATAAGCGGCCCCGCGCGAAAGTTTTCGGAGTTGAGTTTGAAAGTGAATTCTTGCAGTTGAATTTTAATAACATCATCCCACCTGCTCGGTCTCGTATGAATTCCGCGATAAACAGCGTACTCTGAATTGATACCTGCGTAAATGCCGGATAAGTCGCTTCCGACTTTTCCAAGCCTCAATTTTCTCTTTTGATTCAAATAAAACCTCGGTTGGATACTGAAAATATGGGCCTGCTCCCTGGACTTTGTTTCATATGCATACCATCCACCAAACCAATCAGTCTTGATACGCCCATGGAGATAATTAAAAGCGCTTTGAAGATTCAAATCATATTGAAAATTGAATGATATCGGCATCTCCCCGAGAAGGATCTCGTAAGCAACGCTTGTACCCAATGCCTTCTGCATTTTCCCAAATTTGAGATCCGGGATTTGTATTTTAAAATGCTGATTTACTTGCTGGTCGCAGCGTATGAGGTCGCAAAGTAGCGGTTTGGCAGTTCTTTTCCAGTCACCAACTGCCAATCCCAGGTTAATTTCTGTGAATAGGTTCCAGTTATTAAACAAGTTTTTTTGTTCAAAAGGATCGTTTTTTCGCAGACCTATTGACAGGTCCAGAAATCCGTTGTTGAGGAAGCGCCTTTGAAATCCGGTCCTGAGCGCCAAAGCTTGTCTAATGCTGCTCGGCAGTATGGTGGTGTATTCGATCGCCGCATAGTTACCTGTGAAGTTATTTGCGCTTCTGCCGGATTCAATTCTTCCCTTCATATCGTAATACCACCGTAGCTGGCCTCCCACCGCGATGTTTTCAAAAATCCAACTGAGCGGAATTGCATTACCGACCAACGGTACCTGACCAAAAACACCTATTGAGAATTGCGGTGCCAGCTTGTGTTCATAACTGATTTGGGCGGCCGAATTTTTAAATCCCTTGTCGTTGTATAATGCGAACGGTGTTGACTGTTGATACTGTGAAATGCCAAATTTGAAAATATTCCTGGTCGGTATTTTGTTCATGAAGATATTTTCATACCGATCAATAAACCTCACAGGCGGGAGTGAATCATATTCTTCGGTAAAAGTAATTTGCGTAGTATCCTGGCAAAATGCATTAGTTGCATTTACCAAACCCACCAGCAGCAAGTACCATTTTATCATTCTCGATTCTTACATTTCAGGAAAGAGGCGCCTCCTCGATTCAAAGGTTGTATGGACGCTATTTTTTATTTCTGCCAGGCGCCATTTAATGCCTGAATATACTTTTCGATGTAAAGGCTTTTTGAAGCGCTTTTGTATTGCATGATAAATCGTGGGTGTTCCAAAGGTATGATCTTGCCGAAAAAACCATGATCGTCGTTGAGCTGCTTTAAAAATTTGGCGTTCTGCCCGGTGCCAAGGCAAAAGCAGGTGTCCGTAGCTATTCCGAGATCAATAAGTTGCCGCATACTTTTGACTATGAATGGGTAAACTGCTTTCGTCAGCGCTGCGCTATCGTAGTAATTATAATTGATTTCTTTTCCTTCCGAATTGATTTTTGTGATGGCCAACGGGAATGGTGAGTTGATATAAAATTGGCTGTAAAAATCGCTTACGCCGCCAAAAGCATTGATCATTTCATACATAAATACGGACGAAATCTCATGCGTCTGCTTTCCGTTGTAGGGGATTTTGCATTCGCTGACCAAGCGTTTGGTATCCGTGAAGGGAATGCCTGTTACCCCGGCGCCTAGCCGGCTGGGATTGATGCCCAGAATGATGCGGCGTTGTTTTTGATCGCCGAGATACCTTTGGGCGAAAACCCTGAGGTTGTCCATAGCCGTCGTGGACTCAATAAATGGATTGATAACGCCGATGCCATTCGGCAGGGCCGAACCGGAGTAAATCAACTGTTCATGGAAACGGATAACATGCTCTCCAAATGTCATAAATTTTCGAATTCGTTGCTGGCAGGCAAAGTTGAATGTTATTATTGTAAAAAATAAGAAGTTTGAATTGTTTCATTGCGGTAAATAGTTGTCGATAAAAAGTTGATTAAACCCATAGAACTTACTACTATTCAATCCGGATGAAAAGCATCAGAACCTTCTCTCTTTCACGCCACAGCAAACTATTTTCAGTACCTGACAATGGAAGGGAATACCTGTTCGTCCGTTCCGGTGATACGCCTTATCAGGAGGAGCCCTACCGTGCGGAAAGTTATGCGCTTGCGTATATCAAGGAAGGTGGGGTCAGGATCAACGTTGGGTTGTCGTCGTGGGAGGCGGCGGCACCGTCCATTATTACGCTGGCGCCGTCGGACATTCGCTTTTTTACCAAAAGCAGTGACTTGCTGAAAATGGATGTAATATTTTTCAGGGACACCTTCCTGATGGAGCGCTACCCCGACCCGTTTTTTCTTTCCAAATTCGATTTCTTTGGTAACGACGATCACCATGTCCTGCCGCTTGCTGATGCCGGTTTTACCAAAATTAACTCGATCTATGAGCTGATCCATCTCACGCACGAGACGGGTAACGTGCATAAGGCCGAACTCGTGCGCAACTACATCTTTGCGCTGATCTACGAAATCGACGGCGGCTACCGGCAGAACCATATCCTTAATTCGATGCCGCAGCGGGAGCATCCGTTATTTTTGAAGTTCAGGCAACTGCTCAGAAGTAACTACCTGCAAGAGCGCAAGCTCGATTTCTATGCTGAAAATCTGCATCTTACACCCAAGTCGCTATCTGCGGCGATCAAGAAGCAAACGGGGAAGCCGGCCGGTAAATGGATCGACGATGCTGTAACACTGGAAGCGAAGGTGTTGCTTCAAAACGAAACGCTTACAGTAGCGCAGGTTGCCGAAATGCTCAATTTTTCGGACCAATCTGTTTTCGGAAAATTCTTCCGGGCGAATGCAGGATTGTCGCCGATAGAATACCGGAAGAAATTCAGCTGAACCGGCTCCGGGTACACTTACGCCATTTCGACGAACATTGAGGTGTTTCGGGCTACAATATGACCCCTTTTCGGAGGGAATTTTGCCATAACAAAACTTTAAAAAGTGGGAACAATGGCAAAGTTGTCAGTCTTCAAAACAAAAATAGCCCGTCGCCATGAAGCCGGTATATTTTAAAAGCTGGGTGGGCAAATGGCCGTGGGCGATGCGCATCGGGCTGTTTATGATGCTGCTCTCGGCCCTGGTGCAGCTGGGGATGTTTGTGCTTACGCAGGCGTACATGGTTTCTTATCTCGGAGCCCAGCCGGAGGATGTTTCGTTTGCGATCATGTCGACGTACGCGGGCATTATCACCGTCATACCGGTTCAGTTCCGCTTTTTCAGGTATTTCCAAACGCGGAGTTACCTGCTGGTGAACATGATGCTCGCCATTGCGTTGAACTGTATTTGCCTGCAATGCCGGGACGTGGACCAGTTTCTGGCGATCAGGTTCCTGCAAGGGATCGTATCGGGCGGTATCATTGTATTTACGCTGCACCTGATTATTTCGAGGCTGCCGTCGGACCGTGTCCAAACCGTCGCCCCGGCGGTATTTTACGGGACAATGCTGAGCAATACCGTCCTCATTGGCCTCGTGGCGGGCGTGGTAGTGGAATCGGCCGATTGGCAATCGACTTACTATTACCTGATCCTGTTCCAGGTGCTGATGCTCCTGGTCATGTTATCAATGCTGAGACGTGTTTCCGGCCACCGGCCCTACCCGCTGTACCAGATAGACTGGATTGGAATGCTCCTGTTCGCCTGCGCCGCGCTTGCACTCGCTTACACTACCATTTACGGTTCCAAATATGACTGGTTCACCGACCCACGGATTCGTTACGGCGCCGCGGTGGCCACCATCGGCATTGTTCTCTTCCTGTACCGCCAGCACATTGCGAAACGACCGGCAATCCACCTCAGGATATTCCGATCGCCGAATTTTGTGGCCGGTGTTTGCCTGCTGGCGATTTACTACGGTAGTAAGGACAGCGTAAACCTGATTTTCAGCTACACCGCTGGGTTACTGAAATGGAGTACGTTTCAGGTTATCCAGCTGGGGGCCTGTAATATGGCTGGAATGGTGGGGCTGCTCATAATCAGCACCCGCATGTTGCTGGCGAAGAAAGTTACCATCCGTACGCTTCTGATCACCGGTTTCGCGCTGCTGGGCGCATTCAATTTTTGGATGTGTTTCCTGATCACACCCGACCTCAGCTATGCCGATTTGCTCCTTCCTGTCATGATGCAGGGAGCGGCGTCGGGGCTCTTGTTTGTTCCCATTATGATATTCGTGCTCTCATCGGCACCGAAGGATACCGGTGCGAGTGGTCTGGCTGTTGCCGCATACACGCGTTTTACAGCAACATTGCATTCCATCGCCGGTTTTTACAACCTGCAATTGTATTTCAACCAGCATTTCAAAGAAAGATTTCTCGCTCGCCTCACGCCCGAAAACCTGAATGTCGCCGCCCGCCTGGATCAGTACCGGTCGGTTTTCTTAACCAAAGGATTCACGAATCAGCAGGCAGAGAGGCTGGCCGACGCGGCTATATGGCAAAACCTCACCCAGCAAAGCCAGCTCCTGACGAACCGCGCGTTGTTCATGCTCTTTGCCGTGGTATCGCTGGTGATAATGCTGCTCATCATCGCTGTGCCGCCGATTAGTCGGGCAATCCGGCATTGGAAACGAAAAGCGGATAGCATACCTCACCGGGCCCCGTTCATCGAGGCAGGTAACGTATAGCACAAAACGTCATTAACCATTATTTTTTAACCATCATGACAAACATCGAACAGCCGGAAGCGCCAGCGGCCAGCATTCCGCAGCCTGCATTACCCACCGAAATTACAGGTTCACAAGCCGTCCTGGAAGCGTTGATCGCCGAGGGGACGGATACTATTTTCGGGATTCCCGGCGGCGCTATTCTCCCGATTTATGACACGCTTTATGATTACAGGGAGCAACTGACGCACATTTTGGTCAGGCACGAGCAGGCGGCGGCACATGCTGCGCAAGGCTATGCACGCGTATCCGGGCGGGTAGGGGTGGTTTTCGCTACGAGCGGGCCGGGCGCCACCAACATCCTTACCGGCGTGGCCGACGCGCTGATGGACAGCACGCCGCTGGTTTGCATTACGGGCCAGGTGTACGCGCATTTGCTGGGGACGGATGCATTTCAGGAAACGGATGTAGTTAACATTTCGGCGTCGATCTCCAAATGGAACTACCTCATTACCGATGCGTCCGAAATTCCGGTGATACTAGCCAAGGCATTTTACATTGCCCGCACAGGCCGGCCGGGACCGGTGTTGATCGACATTACTAAAAATGCCCAGCTTCAAAAGTTTAAATATGCAGGGTATAAGCAGGTGACGGACATTAGAAGCTACAAGCCGAGGCCAGTTGTGAAGCCGGAGGCGCTCGAAGCCGCCGCCGCATTGATTAACAATGCATCCAGGCCTATGATTCTCTGGGGGCAGGGGGTGATTTTGGGTAATGCCGAAGAAGAATTCAGGGCTTTTGTGGAAAAAACCGGTATTCCCGCAGCATGGACGCTCCTCGGCGCCGGTGCCATCCCCACGGATCATCCGCTGAATGTCGGGATGCTCGGTATGCACGGAAACTACGCGCCAAACGTGCTGACGAACGAATGCGACGTGCTGATCGCCATCGGAATGCGTTTCGACGACCGGGTAACAGGCCGGTTGGACAAGTATGCCCGGCAGGCGAAGGTCATCCACCTCGACATCGACCGTGCCGAGATAGGTAAGAATGTGAAGACGGAAGTTGCGGTTTGCGGTAATTGTAAAGAAACGATCCCTATGTTAACGAACCTTGTTGCAAAACGGAACCATCAGAAATGGGCAGCAATGTTCCGGGCGCTTTACGGGGAGGAACTGGAACAGGTGATCTCCCCGGAGCTCAGTCCTTCGACAGGCGGCATTACCATGGGCGAAGTGATCCATCAACTGAATTTGCTCACCGGCGGTGAAGCGATCGTGGTGACGGATGTGGGGCAGAACCAGATGGTAACCTGCCGGTATATGAAGCTGAACAACACGCGCAGCAGCGTCACCAGCGGAGGCCTGGGGACAATGGGTTTTGCTTTGCCGGCGGCTATCGGGGCCAAATTTGGCGCGCCGCACCGGGAAGTCGTAGTCGTTGCGGGTGATGGCGGGTTTCAGATGACTTTGCAGGAGTTGGGCACGATAATGCAAACCCGGCTTAACCTTAAAATTATCATCCTCAATAACCACTTTCTTGGAATGGTGAGGCAATGGCAGGAGCTGTTCAGCGATTCGCGCTATTCTTTTGTCGATATAGAAAGCCCGGATTTCGTGGCCCTTGCCGCTTCGTATCAGATCGGCGGCAGGCGCGTGGCGCAGCGGGAGGATCTGCAAGCGGCGTTGGCGGAAATGCTGTCGCATAATGGCGCATTCCTGCTGGAAATAATGGTTATCAAGGAAAACAATGTATTTCCGATGATTCCACAGGGGGCAAGTATCAGCGAAATCAGGCTGCGCTGAATGGGATTGGCTATTTTTGTTTAAACATCAATATGAAACCCAACCAGGAAGTAAATGAAGCGCCCGCGATGTTGACGGACATCCTTGCGGAAAACCTGACCGTCGTATTTTGCGGGATCAATCCCGGATTGAAGTCTGCCATCGACGGTCACCACTTTTCGGGCAGGAGCAACCGGTTCTGGCGGGTGCTTTATCTGGCAGGTTTTACACCTTATGAAATTGCTGCGAAAGATGATCGGAGCATATTGGCATTCGGGTACGGCCTCACCACCGCCGTCGAGCGCCCGACAGTGCGGGCAGATGAGTTGTCGCTCAGCGAGTTTCGTGATAGTTTCAGGGCATTTGAACAAAAAATGCATGCCTTTAAACCCCGGTATATCGCTTTCCTCGGGAAGGCGGCATACCAGGGCTTCTCACGGCAAAAGGTTGTAAACTGGGGTATGCAGGACGGAAAAATTGCGGGGGCAAACATTTGGGTACTCCCTAACCCCAGCGGGCTCAACCGCGGCTTTTCATTGCAGGCCCTGGTAAATGCTTATGCGGAGTTTTTGAAAGCGATTACGCCGTAGCGGCCAAGTTTTTGTCGTTAACTGCGCCGGGCGATGAAGCCCGGTACACCGGTATTGACAACATTGTTGAATCTCTGCCGGGTCTGAATGCGGGTAATTGCCTCGAATGCATCATCGGGGAGTAGGGAAATATCAAAGTTTTCTCTCGCCCTTTCCACGGTTTTAGGCGTGGTGAGCAGGGCCGTGCCACGTTGAGCTGCCCAGGCGAGGAGCACCTGCGCGGGTGTTTTTCCAACTCTTTCAGCTATTTCCAAAACCACCGGGTCTTCCAGCGGCCCGGGTTTGATACCGTGGCCCAACGGCGCAAAAGCGAGGAACACGATGTTCTTCTCTTTGCAATATGCTAGAAGCTCTTCTTCCGGCAGGTACGGATGTGCTTCCACCTGAACCGCCGCTGGCTTGATCCGGGCGGCTTCGTAGATCGATTTCAGTTCATTTAAACTGACATCGGATAACCCGATAGCCCGGCATTTACCGGCATCGACCAGTTGCTCCATTGCCTGCCACGTGTCGAGCAGGGTTACGCTCTTGTCGTAAATCACGTTTCCGTTCTCGTCGCGCGGGTCCTGGTCTTCGCCGGGTTGAAATGCAAACGGGGTATGGATCAGGTAGAGATCCAGGTAGTCCAGTTGCAGCCTGTCCAAACTCGCCTGGAATGCGGCCGCCACGCGATCCGGCCGGTGGTTGGTGTTCCAGAGCTTCGTGGTTACGAATAGTTCTTCCCGGGAAATGCCGTACTTAATGAGTCCTGCTTTCAATGCTTCACCGACTTCCCTTTCATTCTTATACCGCTCGGCGGCATCGAAATGCCGGAACCCGGCTTGCAGTGCATTCATAGTGGCAGTGATGGTCAATGCCGGATCGGCGATCAAAGTCCCGAATCCGAGCAAGGGCATCGGAATGGAATCGTGTATTGTTTTCATTTTTCGTCGTCTGATAGTTCGGTGATAAAGTTCAGACCAATCGGTGAGGAAGTCTAGACCAAAACGCTGTAATGTTCGTCGAATTGGCTGATCCTTGAAATTGTGCCGCTGGCTGGATATATTTGTTTATACACGAATTGAAAGACACCACCCACGTACCATCATGCATTCACTCGATTATTTGCGCGACGAGATCAGAACCTACTTCCCGGAATCGAAGGAACTACAACTTTCGTCCGCATTCGACGGTCAGCGACGCTTCAATTTTTACTTCGAAATAGCACCGGAACAGCGCCATTTGCTGTATCTCAACTGGGACGGCGATATTGAAGGTTTTACTTTGAAATGCCTGGAATTTCCCGACGCGGACCTGTTGAAGGAACTGACCGGCGCTTACACGGAAAAAGGCTCTAAAATGTTCAATATCGGCCAGCCGGTCGCGGCGCTTTCATTTGTTTATCAGGGAAAAGACAACCTGAGGGTGCGTAATTACCAGGGCAGGACGCATATCGATGCCCATGAAATATCGGCGCGGAATCTGATGTATGCGGTGAATCCGTTTGAATGAACGGCATGTATCTGGATGTTCATACCCATTACCCGATTAGCGATCCGGCTGTGCTCGTCATCGAAAACCGGCTCGACGGGTTCGATGAAGCCACAGGTAGCGCACATGTAAGCGCAGGCCTGCACCCGCGGTACATCCAGGCCGAAACGCTTCCCGATGATTTTGACAAACTGCGCCGGTACGCCTCCCGCCCGGAAGTGCTGGCCATCGGCGAATGCGGGCTCGACAAGCTTACGGCAACCGATTGGAACATGCAATGCCGTGCATTCGAATGGCAGATCGCGCTGGCGGAAGAGCTGCGAAAACCGCTGGTGATCCATTGCGTGAAGGCATTTCAGGAATGTCTGGAGTTTTTGAAGCGAACCAGCGTTCCCGTCATTTTTCATGGGGTCAATAACCGCATTACTTTGGTCAGGCCGGTGATAGAGGCAGGCTATTTCCTGTCGTTCGGGAAGACTTTACTGCATCCTAATGCGGCTATTTTGGAAACATTCAGGGCTGTTCCGTTGGAGCAATTGTTCCTCGAAACCGACGACAGCCCTACCGACATCCGCGAAATCTACAAAACCGCCGCACAACTGCGGAATATTCCCGAAAAAGAGATTGTTTTGCAGCTCGAATCGAATTTTGGTAAAGTATTTAAACGATGATGGAGGATTTTTCCTGGCTTTCCAGGACGGAACTGCTGGTTGGAAGAGATAACCTGGTGAAGCTCAGCCAAGCGCATGTGCTGGTGATCGGTTTAGGCGGAGTAGGCTCGTTTGCGGCTGAATTTGTATGTCGTGGCGGGGTAGGGACGATGACCATCGTCGACGGCGATGTGGTGGACCCGACCAACCGCAACCGCCAACTGCCCGCATTGGCAACGAACCACGGCCAAAGCAAAGCCGATATCATGGCCGAGCGGCTCAAAGCCATCAACCCGGAACTGACATTGCACGTGGTGAAGAGCTTCGTAACGCCCGACGCCGTGGGGCATATCCTGGACATGGCGCACTACGATTACATTATCGACGCGATCGACAGCGTCACGCCCAAGCTGACGTTCCTCACGCAGGCGCACAAGCGCAACCTGCGCATCGTGAGTTCGATGGGTGCGGGCGGGAAAATGGACCCGACGCAACTGAAAATAGTCGATATTTCAAAAACGTATAACTGCCCTTTCGCGCAGCAGGTGCGGAAAAACCTCAAAAAGGCAGGCATTTACAAGGGCATCAAAGCCGTGTTTTCAACCGAGGAACAAATCCGCGAATCGCTCATCCTCACCGACGGCAGTAATTACAAAAAATCGGCCTACGGGACGATGCCCTATTTGCCGGCAACGTTCGGCGCCACCTGCGCTTCCGTGGTGTTGCGGGATTTGATTGGCGCGAATTATTAATGTGCGGTTTTTACGGCAGCGTCTTTCTTGGAGGATAGTTTTCGAGATTTGAGAAAGGCGCTGAATTCCTTTTCTTCCTTGTCAGTCAGCCTTCTATCGACAAGTACAAGATCTTTCTCGTCTATTTTTTTGAAATCTATCATGGGTCAGATTGCTTAAATTGTTTGTCTTAAATAGTTTTTTGTCAGCATCATCGCTTCCCGGGTATCGATGAACATCCTGTTCGGTCCAAAAAGCTTGGCGCCGAAACTTTTCTGGTAATGCTCAATAAGTTGTGTCTTGGGAACAAAGGACACAACGCCATCATATTTCAGGTCAAAAGAAAGCTTGCAGGCAGTTGCAAACAGATTCCCAGCCACACCACAATATAACTTATTTTTTCCTTTATTCCAGCTCACATTCTCAATTAAATGCATATAAATATGGTCGCCTTTATCGGTTACGCTAAGCAGTCCCTGCACGGTCGAAGGTTCATTCAACAGCTCAATTTTGAGCACTCGTCTGTCCTTACGGCATAGCTCCGAATGCCAGTCAAACAGCCAGTCGGCGGCGCGGATCTGTGAACGTTTGGTACTTTCGGCGCAGCTGATGCACGTCCCAAACATCTCCCCGGTGAGGGAGTGCTGAACGGAACCGGTAAAATTGAGCGTATTGCAGGCAATGCGATGCGGTTGGCTTGAATGCATTGCCGAATTTATTCAGCAGGTAATGGCTCCACGAATCCGATGTGCAAACAGCACCAACGGATGAGCAAATGGCTGTAAAGGCCCCGTTCCGACTACTCACAATTTCCGAAGTGGTTGTTAACAATTGTTAAAGACCGGGCGGACGGTCTTTAATGGGTGTTACTCGGGGAATTCCATTTCGGTTTCGGAGAAATGGCAGAGGCCGTCGAGGAGTTCGCTGAGCTTGGCGCCTGTTTCCGACAAGGTGTATTCTACGCGGCTCGGGACCTCGCGGAAATTGTCGTTACGGATGATCAGCTTGTGCTGTTCGAGCAGTTTCAGGCGATCCGCTAAGATGTTGTCGCTAATGTGTTTAAGGTCTTCTTTCAGCGTCGAAAACCGGTTGTTGCCTTCTTCAATGCTGAACATCACTTCGGTCAGCCACCGTTTGCTAAGCAGGTTGATCAGTTCGTTCAATGTACATTTCTCTTCCAGGAACGTCTGATTGTAGTAATTCGTCGAGGTCAGTTTTCTCATAGTTTCGGCTCATTTATATAGGAGCTACTCACAATTTACACAGATAATGGTCGCTTGTCAACATGGTTGAGTAAGGGCACGTGCTGCGTTTTGCCAATCATTCTGTATTATTTTAATAAAAAAGATAAAAATAGTGGGGTATATATTCCTGAAATAAGTCTCATCTAGAAAAAGTGACAGCTACCACGAGATGAGACCACGCATTACTCCGGATGAAGCTCAGAAACTTTGGAACGACTACCAGTCGGGCGACATGTACGCGCTGGCGAACATCATGCAGGCCTACTATTCCGACCTGTTCCACTGGGGCCTGAGGCTGCACGGCGAGCGGGAATTCGTGAAGGATTGCATTCAGGATATGTTCGTCAACCTCTGGAAATCGCAGCAGTCGGCCCGCGCGGGGTCACTTCCTGCCGCTATCGTGTCGAATGTGCGTTCCTACCTGCTCGTGGCGCTCAAAACGCGGATTTTACGCGAGTTGTCGAAAAAGCATGTCACGCATCAATCGATGCTCTCGGATGAATATTCGTTTTCGGTGGAATTCTCTTCCGACCTCCGGCTGATCGACGAGGAACATGAAATATACCAGGTAAGAAAGCTTGAAGGCGTGCTCAACAACCTGTCTGAAAGGCAAAAGGAGCTGATTTACCTCCGGTTTTACCAAAGCCTGAGCTTCGAGCAGATCGCCGAGGTAATGAACCTGAGCAGGCAATCGGTTTACAATCTCCTGCAAAAATCGCTGGGGAGCCTGCGAAAGCATTACGACGTGAGCTCCTGAATGTCGATCACCGCAATGCGTATAGTGTAGAACGTAACAGAACTAAAACCGGAATGAAGCCTTACGAATCGTATACCATTGAAGATTTTCTGGAAGATGAGAGCTTCCGGAAATGGGTGCAGGGCCAGGGCACGCAGGAAATTTTCTGGCTGTCTTTCCTGGAAAAATATCCCCACCAGCGCGACGCGTTCCGGCAGGCGGAGGCGCTCGTGCGTGCGGCGAATGTAGCGGAGGAATGGATACCCGAAAAGGAAATTCGTGCTGAGGTAGAGCGATTTATCGAGCAGGTAGCCGGTGCAGCGCCGCATTTGCAGATCGGTTTCTCAGATGATGACGAAGAGCCGGAAGTGCGCAGTGGTTTCTGGAAAAGATGGCTGATCGCCGCCGCCGCTGTGCTCGTACTGGGCGCGGGAATTGGCTGGTATTATTATCAGAACAATGACCTGGAACCAAGGATTGCAACAGCCGATACCAGCCCGCCCAACTTGGTTACCACGAGAAACGATAGTGACAAACCATTGAAAATCACATTGTCAGACGGGTCCGAGGTGACGCTAAGCGAACAAAGCAGTTTGAGATACCCCTCGGAATTTGAAGACGGCGCGCGAGTCGTATACTTAACCGGCGAAGCGATTTTTTCGGTAAAAAAACAAGGTCAGACTTTCATGGTGCATACCGGCAAAGTGGTGACCAAAGTGCTCGGTACGCGCTTCGTGGTGAGCGCATTCGACGAGGACCGGAACATTACCGTGCAGGTGCAAACGGGCAAGGTGTCGGTATATGTGGATAAGCCTTCGGAAAACGAAGTCAAAGGGCTCATTATCACGGCTAACCAAGCCGCGGTGTTTGAAAAAAGCGCCAACCAGCTTTCCAAAACGGTCGTCGAGAACCCCGAGAAGCTGCCGGATAATCCGGTTGAAAGTATTTTGAAATACGATGAAGTACCGCTGCCGGTCATATTGAGGGATATTGAAAAATCGTATGGTATCCCCGTTCAGTTCGACGCCGACAGCTTTTGGACCTGCAAAATTACGGTGGCTTTCTCCGACGAAAGCATGTATGACAAACTGAGCATTCTCTGCAAAACGGTTTCGGCCGGCTACGAGATCGTCGACGGACAGATCGTCGTCAGCGGCCAGGGTTGCAGTAAATGAAAATGGCAGTGCGGAACACTGCCATCAAGGTCGGATCACGAGCGGCCACTCGCCAAAGTTACACGCTCGGTATCTGCAAGTTCCCGGTTAAAAGAACCCTTTAAACCCTGTCCAAAAGTATGAAAAAACGCATTACCAGAAAATTCTGGCTGAAACTTATGAGGTTTTCGATCACACAGAGTTTGGTCATGGCGTTGCTCGCCGGCGTAGCGTATGCGCACACGAGCACTGCGCAGGAGTACCTGAACCGGCGACTGACGGTCCAGGCGGAGAACCGTGAAATCAAACGGGTGCTGGCGCATATCGAGAAGGAAACGGACGTGCAATTTGTGTACAGCTCCAATGTCCTCGAAGCGTCGAAGAAAGTGTCGATTAAAGCGGTGAATACGACGTTGGAGGAAGTGCTTTTGAAATTATTGAAACCCCTGAAAATCAAATATGAATTGTCGGGAAAGAAAATCATCCTTTCTTCCGGCGAATGGCCGGGTATGGATAACGGCTTTGTGCTTCCCGACGGTAATTCCCTGCAACTGGCACCCAAAAAGAACCTCACCGGCAAGGTAACCGACGAGAAGGGTGTTGCATTGCCGGGCGTGAATATCATCGTAAAAGGTACCCAGCGCGGGACAACGACCAATGCGGAAGGCGCTTTTCAAATAGATGTGCAGGAAGGCGACGCTGCGTTGCTGTTCAGCTTTGTGGGGTACCAGTCCAAAGAGGTGATTTTGGGAAACCAGACGAGCCTGGTGGTTTCGCTCATGCCCGAAAGCAAAGCGCTGGAAGAGGTGGTTGTAACTGCATTAGGTATTAAAAAAGCGGCCAAAAGTCTCGGTTATGCTACGGCCACCGTGCCTACCGAGGAAATGACGGTGAACCGCACGGCTAATTTCATGAATGCATTGCAGGGTAAAATGGCGGGTGTGAACATTACTTCATTAGGCTCCGGGCCGGCCGGGACGAGCAAGATCCGGATTCGCGGCCAGTCATCATTTGGCGGCAACAACTCACCATTGATCGTCGTGAACGGCGTACCGATCGATAACAGCAACTTCGGCGCACGCGGCGACGCCGCCGACAAGGGTTCGAACCGCACTTCCGACAGCGGCGATGGCCTGAGCAGCATTAACCCCGACAATATCGAATCGATGACCGTGTTGAAAGGTGCCGCCGCATCCGCATTGTACGGCTCTCGTGCGAAGGACGGGGTGATTATGATTACCACCAAAACCCGAGGCGCGGGCATTGGGATCGGCATCGAGTTCAACTCCAATTTCACGACTGAAACGCCCCTCGACTACACCGATTACCAGTACGAATATGGCCAGGGAGAAAACGGTCAGCGGCCCACGACGCCCAATCCGACATCGGGCCAATGGAGTTTCGGCGAAAAGTTTCAGCCGGGCATGACGCAGGTCCTTTTCGATGGCGTGGAAGTGCCTTATGTGCCCCAACGGCATCAGATCACCGATTATTACCGCAAAGGCAACACATTCACCAACACCATCACATTGTCGTCGGGTGGGGAATTCGGTGGTTTCAGCCTGTCGCTTTCTAATCTGGACAACAAAACCATTTTGCCGGGCTCGGGGTATCACCGCAAGACGGTTAACCTCGGTTTTACCCAAACCATGGCTAAAAAGCTGACCGTTTCGGGTAATATCAACTATTCCAACGAGGACCGTAAAAATCCGCCCAACATCGCCGAGCAGGATTACAGCCCGGTGGTGCTTTACAACATGGCCAATTCGATGCCGCTGGACCTGCTCGAAAAGTACGCGACCGACGCGAACGGCAACGAGTATGTGTGGTCGCGTTTCACGAACCGTACCAATCCCTATTTCGCATTGAAACGCTTTGAAAACGTCGAAAAAGACCGCGTTTTTGGTAACCTTTCGGTGCGGTACAGCTTCACCGACTGGCTTTACGCGCAGGTGCGGGTGGGGCAGGATTACTACTCGCGCGAGCAGGATTACAACCTGCCCACCGGTAGCCAGCGACAAGCGGCTGCACCTCAGGGATTTGTGAATGGTCAATATGTGCAGGATACGCGTTCAGTTCGCGAGCTGAATACCGATTTTCTGATCTCGGCTAACAAAACATTCGGTCGCATTGGGTTGAATATCAATGCGGGAGGCAACCAGATGTACCGTAAACTGAGCCGTCACAATGTGTTCGTGCAGGATTTTTACGTCCGCGACCTCTACACGATCGGGAATGGCCGGCAGCGCGACGCGACTTACGAAATCTCCAAAAGGCAGGTCAACTCGCTGTACGGTGCCGCCGAAGTTTCCTACAACGACTTCCTTTTCCTGAACGGTACCATCCGTAACGACTGGTTTTCAACGCTTTCGCCTGCCAACCGGAGCATTATATATCCTTCGGTAACAGCCAGTTTCGTATTCTCACAGGCATTTACAGCTTCGCTGCCGTCGTGGATTTCGTTCGGTAAAGTGCGCGTGGCCTATGCAGAGGTGGGTAGCGACACGGACGTTCAACCTTATGCGAACAATTTGTTTTACAACATTAACCCGCAACAATTTCCCAACCCGAACGGTGCAGGCCAGCCGATGGCGACTATCAATGGCTCCACCGTGCCCAATGCCGACCTCCGGCCCATGCGGGTTTCGGAAAAGGAAGTGGGTTTGGAGTTGAAATTGTTTGAAAACAGGCTGGGGCTTGATTTTACCTATTACGATAAACTCTCCTCCGACCAAATCCTGCAAGCGCAGACTTCCGACGCCTCGGGTTACCTCACCCAGCTCATCAATGTAGGTAAAGGGCGCAACCGCGGGCTCGAAATGATGGTGAATGTGGCGCCCTATCAGACCAAAAACTTCGTCTGGAACCTGAATGTCAATGCGGCCTACAATGTCACCAAAACCCTCGACCTGGGCGGTAATGTGAGCGACGCGATGATCACCGTCGGTACCGGCGACTTCACCGGCGAGCTCCGGCAAGTGGTAGGGAAGTCGATGGGCCAGCTTTACGGCTTCGGCTACCTTCGCGACGACCAGGGCCGGCAGGTTTTCGATGCGGGAAACGGTCGCCCGTTGCGTACGCCTACGCAAATCGCGTTCGGGAGCGCATTGCCGAAGTGGGTAGGGGGCATTACCAATAGTTTTAACTACAAAAACTTCTCCGCATCGGTGCTCATCGATTTCAAACTCGGGCATAAGATGATCTCCGGTACCAACCACAATGCCTGGCGGCACGGCTTGCTGAAAGAGACGCTGCCTGGGCGCGAGGCAGGCTTTGTTATCGGTGATGGGGTGAATCCCAATGGGGAGGTGAATCAAACGAAATCGGTGGTGCAGGCTTATTATGAGACCGTTCGCTCGCAGAATATTGCCGAGCAGTTTGTCTATAATGCGGGTTTATGGCAGTTGCGGCAGATCACCATCGGCTACGATTTCGCGCGGTTTTTGCCTAAAAACATCCCGTTCATCAAAGGTGCGCGGCTGAGCATTGTCTCGAACAACGTCGCGGTCCTCAAAAAATGGGTACCGACAATCCATCCCGACCAGTTCGGGTTTCCGTCCGACAACCTCATCGGGCTGGAAGCGACCGGCTTGCCCATTACCCGCAGCACGGGTTTCAATCTTAATCTGAAATTCTAAGCCATTGATTATGAAAAAGATCCTGCAAATATTAATCAGCGGCTTATGCATTTCGGTAATGCAAGCCTGCGACAGTGGTTTTGATAAAATGAATATCAACCCCATCGCCCTCACCGCCGTAAATCCCGCTTACCAGCTCAATACCACCATCGTGAACAGCGCGCCGGTTTATGGTAATCTGAGCTACGAGACGACGATCGTCAAGCAGATGATTACGCCATTCAGCGGGCAGGGATCGGCGGCGAATTTTAACCAGGATAACCGGGGCGTAACGTCGGGTAACTGGAATACCTATTACCGGAGCATTATCAAGGAACTGGCCGACGTGGTTGCGAAAACGAAGGATGATCCCGCCCGCACGAACCTGTACAATATGGCACGCATCTGGAAATCCTACGCATTTATGGTGCTGAGCGATACCTACGGCAATATTCCCTACACCGAGGCCGGTTCGGGCTTTCTGGCGGGCATTACCACACCCGCTTACGACAACCAGGAGGCCATTTATAACGACATTCTCACAGAGTTGGACGCGGCTTCCAATGCATTGGACGCTTCCAAAGCCGCTGTTTCGAGCGATGTACTTTATGGTGGTGATGTATTGAAATGGAAGAAACTGGGTAATTCGCTGTTGCTGCGTGCGGCCATGCGGCTTTCGAAAATCAACCCGGCCAAGGCTGCGGAATATGTAGCGAAAGCGGTGGCTGGCGGAGTAATGCAATCCAACCAGGATAATGCGGTGATCCGGCATACGGCCAGTTTTACAAACCCGGTAGGCAGTTCGCTGAACGGCGGGCAGTCGGCATTCTATTACCTGGACGATGAATTTGTAACCTATCTGTCGGCCAACAATGACCCGCGCCTCGCGTCCATTGCCGTGCGTTACGTAGGCGCACAAAGCGGGGCCGACCAGGTGGAAGCGAAAGCCAACCGCTCGGTGGCGGTGCAGATCGGTATGCCGCAGGGATACGATAACACGACGATCAGCGCCGATGTAGCGGCCAAAAAGCTCGCGAGCCTCTGGGATTACAGCCAGCTCGACCGTACCCGCATGGCCGCATTGACCGCACCGAGTTTCCTGGTAACCTACGCGCAAACCCAGTTGCTGCTCGCTGAGGCTGTACTGCGTAAGTGGGCTACGGGCGATGCAGCGGCATTTTATTCGGAGGGTATCAAGGCCCATATGCAGCAGTTCGCGATGTATGGCGCAAGCACGGCTATTGCGGATGCAGCCGCGAGCGCGTACGTGACCGCGCACCCGCTGCGTGCGGGCAAGGAGCTGGAAGACATCAATACGCAGTACTGGGTAGCGTCGTTCCTGATCGGCCCGGAGGCATTTGCGAACTTCCGCCGCAGCGGTTTCCCGGTTTTGAAACCCAATCCATACCCCGGCAGCGACCTCAAAACAGAACCATTTATACGCCGGCTGACCTACACCGACGCCGAATTGAACGTGAACCACGACAATGTCCAGAAGGCGATCGCCGTGCAAGGTCCCGATCTGCTCGATACGCGGGTGTGGTGGGACAAGAAATAGCATTGTATCAACCGATTTTTTGAATGAAAAACCTGAAAAAAAGACTGCAAAACGGGGAAACCCTGCACGGCTGCTGGCTCAACACCGGCAGCTCCCTCACCGCTGAGATCGTCGGACTGGCTGGCTTCGACTGGGTGCTGATAGACCTGGAACATGGCGCGGGCTCCGAAAAGGACGTGCTGTACCAGTTGCAGGCGCTCGAACATACGCCTACGGCCGCGATCGTACGTGTGGAAAGTTCGGAAAGCCAGCGCATTCACCGCGTGCTCGATATGGGTGCCGAGGGGGTAATGTGTCCCAAAATCCTGAACCCTGAAGGGGCACAAAAGCTCGTGCAGGGGCTGCATTACCCGCCGTTTGGAGGTCGAGGAGTAGCAAAAATGGTGCGGGCGACGGGTTTTGGTCAGCATTTTCAGGAGTATTATGACAACAGCCAGGCCAATATCCTGGGCATCGCGCAGATCGAAACCGTCGAAGTGCTCAACCACCTCGATGCCGTGGCCAGTACCGATGGTGTGGATGTCCTGTTCATCGGCCCGGCCGATCTTTCAATGGAACTTGGCATTTTCGGTCAGTTCGATCACCCGAGGTTCCGGGAAGCTGTTCGGGAAACGTGCGAGGCCGCCCGGAAAGCAGGGAAGGCGGTGGGAATCCTGTTTTTTAATACCAGTGATTACACGGCCTACCACGAGCTGGGCATCCGTTTCATCGCCTGCGGCTCCGACGCCACGTTCGTCGCGGAAGGTGCCCGCACGATGGCCAAAAAGCTGAACGAACTCCGTCCACCATTCTAAACCTGACCATTCATGACTCTCATGACAGTTCTTTTCAGCGACCCGCTCTTCATCCTCCTTATAGGCGTAATTATCGTGGTAGGAGGCATTATTTTCCTGCAATTACACCCGTTTCTGGCGCTTATCCTGGCGGCATTCGTGGTAGCGCTGCTTACGCCCGCGGCGTCCATCGAGGCATTTGCCATTGCAAAGGGCTCGTCACCGGAAGCTGCGGCGGCATTGGCCAAAAAGAGTATCGGTGAGCGCATTGCCACGGAGTTTGGCAGTACCTGCGGCAAAATCGGCATCCTGATCGCCATGGCGGCGATTATCGGCAAGGCGATGCTCGAAAGCGGTGCGGCGGAGCGCATTGTACGCTCGATGCTGGCGGTGACCGGCGTGAACAATGCGCCGTTTGCATTCCTGGTGAGCAGCTTTTTTCTCGGTGTTCCGGTGTTTTTTGATATCGTGATTTTCCTGATGATCCCGCTGGCGAAAGCGGTGAGTATGCGCATTGGGAAGAACTACCTGCTGCTGGTACTGGCCATTACGGGCGGTGCGGCTATGGCCAATTCGTTTGTTCCGCCGGCTCCCGGGCCATTGTTTTTGATCGGTGAAATGAATATCCCGATCGGCATGATGATGGCTGGGGGGACACTACTGGGGCTGATCACGATCACGGCCGGTTTCCTGTTTGCCAAATGGGCTAATGCCAAATGGCCGGTAGCGCTCCGCGATTCGCTGGATGCGAAGCTGGACGATATCCGCGCATTGGCCGAAAAGGATGATAGGGAGCTGCCTCCGCTGTGGTTTTCGCTGCTGCCGGTCACTTTTCCGCTGGTGTTCATTTGCCTGGATAATATCCTGAGATCGATGATCAAATCGGGTGCGTTCGTGCCTGAATCTTCGCTGGCGCATTTTCTGGTAGACTTTGTGGCATTGGTAGGGGATAAAAACATCGCATTGGTTACCGGCGGACTCATTGCCCTCGTGTTGCTGGCTGTGCAGAAAAAGCGGAGTAAGGATGGTATCTCGGCATTCGTGCAGGCTGCATTGATGAGCGGGGGCGGTATTATCCTCATTACCGCATCAGGCGGAGCATTCGGAGGGGTTTTGCAGCAAACGGGTATCAGTTCGCGCATTGCCGCGCTTACCGCCGACTACCAGATGACGCTCATTCCGCTCGCATTCGTGATCAGCGCGGTGGTGCGTACGGCGCAGGGCTCGGCTACGGTGGCGCTCATCACAGCTTCCGGCATTCTGTCGGGGATGGCCACGAGCGCCCATTTGGAATACCACCCATTATACCTCGGCCTGGCAATCGGCTGCGGCTCGAAGCTCGTGCCATGGATGAACGACGCCGGTTTCTGGATTATAGTCAAAATCAGCAACCTTACGGAAAAGGAGGCATTGAAAACCTTTTCGCCCATGTTGGTGGTGATGGGTTGTGTCGGCCTGGTGGTGCTGATGATCGCGGCGCGGGTATTTCCTTTGGTTTAAGTATTTCAAAAACAGATAGTTAGTTTAAAAATATAGTTTATTGAAATGGAAAAAATTGGTTTTATAGGACTGGGTATCATGGGTAAGCCAATGGCTCTCAATTTGTTGAAAGCGGGCTTTCCCGTGGGTGTGCTCGCGAGCAGCCAGGCGTCGGGTATATTGAAGGACGCGGGCGCGGAAGTCTGGCCGGACGCCGCGGCATTGGCGGCAGGAAGCGACATTGTCATCACCATGCTGCCCGATTCGCCGCAGGTGGAAGAGGTGGTCAATAGCGGCGTTCTGGCCGATATTCGCACCGGAAGTTTGTTTATCGATATGTCCACCATAGCGCCGCTCGTTGCCCGCCAACTCTTCGAAAGCATGCAGGCAAAAGGCGTGGAAGCCTTGGATGCGCCGGTTTCGGGCGGGCAGGTTGGGGCGGAGGGCGCTACGCTGTCCATTATGGTGGGTGGTAATGCGCCGGCCTTTGCGTGGGCATTGCCGGTGTTCCAGGCGATGGGCAAGAATATCGTGCACATCGGCGAGGCGGGGGCCGGACAAACGACCAAGGCTTGCAACCAGATGATCGTCGGGCAGACGATCCAGGCTGTTGCCGAGGCATTTACATTAGCGCAGAAAGCTGGGGTAGATCTTGCTAAAATGCGGGAAGTGCTGCTGGGAGGTTTCGCCCAAAGCCGCATTCTGGACCTGCACGGCCAGCGGATCATCGACGGTAATTTCAAACCCGGTTTTAAAATCAAACTACATCAGAAAGACATCAACATCGCGCTCCAAACCGGCGGCGAACTTCAACTCACGTTGCCAGGCACCGAAACCGTCGCAAAGCAAATGCAGGCAGCCATGCAGCAGGGCAACGGCGAGCTCGACCACAGCGCGCTGTTCCTCGCATTGAAAGATTGACAGGTTACGATTATTCAACTTAACCGATTTCAGATCATGAAAAGACATCAGTTTGTGAAAGTGCTCGCCACCGGCTCGGTAGGAGCGGCGGTAATAGCCGAAAGCGAAGCCAGGGCCGTGCCCGGTGCGGCATCCAAGCCGGAACCTAAGAAGGTTTTGATGAAAGTGGGCTGCCAGTCGGGTGGTACCACCGTCGAAAACCTCGAATTTAAGGCACGTCACGGTGTTTACAACATCGATGGCGGCGCACCGAAAATCATCGAAGGCAAAGGCTGGGACCTCGACGACTCCATGCGCAAACGTGAGGCTTGCGAGAAATACGGCATCAGCCTCGACGCCTACCACTGGCCGCTGGCTTCTTCGGGGATCGACAAGGCGATTTTTCCCAATGTAATGCTCGGCAAAAGCCCCCAGCGCGACCGCGAAATCGAGCAATTGCAGCAAATGATCATGGTCGCGGGCAAGACCGGCGTGCCGCTTTTGAATTACAATACCACCATTCTCCCCGTACTGCGCACCGGTCGGACTACGGATCCAAAGCGTGGTAATGCCACTTACAGTACCTGGAATTACGAGGAAGCATTGAAACAGAATCATCCCAAAACCATCGCGGGCGACGTGAACATTGACATGATGTTCGAACGCATTACCTACCTGCTCGACCGCTGCCTGCCCGTGGCCAAAGAATACAAAGTGAAGCTCGGTAACCACATTGCCGATCCGCCGACGCCCGTTGGCTACCGCGGCATTACGCGTTGGAACAGCCCGGATGTGTTTGCGGGCATCAAGCGGTTCGCGCAGCTGTACGACAGTCCGTGGCATGGCTTCAACTTCTGCATCGGCTCCATTGCAGAGGGTTTGAAGGACCCCAAATCCGAGATTTTGCCCATTATCAAGTGGGTAGGCGACCGGAAACAGATCTTCAATATCCATTTACGCAACATCAAAGGAGGCTGGAACAACTTCCAGGAAGTATATCCCGATAACGGCGATATGAACTTCCTGCATTGCGTCCGCGCGCTGCGCGATGTCGGTTTCGACGGCATGGTCATGCCCGACCACGTCCCTCACCACGAAGCCCCAGGCTCTACCGCCGAAGCGTTTGCATTCAGTTACGGGTATATTAAAGGGCTCATTCAGGCCGCTGCTGACGAGGCGGGGGCGTGATGGAATGAGGGAATGTGTGAATGAGTGAATGAGTGAATGTGTGAATGAGCCGCCGTGGAACGGGGAATGAGTGAATGAATTTCGAATGACCGAATGATTGAATGATTGAATAGGCAAAATTCAGTCAGGCGATCGTCTTGAAAATATTCGTTCAACATCTCAAACGCCATCCGCTATTTAGACAAACAGTTAGTTATTACTTAATTTTAATTCACTCATTCCCCGTTCCACGGCGGCTCATTCAATCATTCAATCATTCAATCATTCAATCATTCAAAATTCACTCATTCACTCATTCACTCATTCACTCATTCAAAATTACCATGTCCCGCATTAGCGAAATCCACATTACCCCGATCGCCATCGTCGATCCGCCGCTGTTGAATGCTGCCGGGCTGCATGCGCCTTATGCGCTGCGCACGGTGGTCGAAATCGTGACGGATGACCGAATTCCAGGCATCAGTGAAATACCGGGCAACAGCGATATCGATGCCGCGCTTGAAGAGGCCAAGGCATTGCTGATCGGTCGCGACCCATTCAATCTCAACGTGATCCGGCAAGTGTTGACCGAGCATTTCGGTACCGAATCGGCCGCCGCGCGGGGGGATGCGCCCTGGGATCAGAGGAAGCTGGTGCATATTTTCAGTTCGGTGGAAGTGGCTTGCCTTGATATTATCGGCAAGATCACCGGCCGGCCGGTCGTAGATTTGCTGGGAGGTAAAATGCGGGATAGGGTGCCGTTTTCGGCTTATTTGTTTTATAAATATGAAGGCGCGGGCGGCCCGCTGGAGTTCGGTACCGATCCGGGTGCCACTGGTTGGGCGGCCGCACGCCAGGCCGCCGCGCTGGACCCCGCGAGTATCGTGGAGCAGGCGCGGGCGATGTGCGGGGAGTTTGGTTTTCAGTCGATAAAATTAAAAGGCGGTGTTTTTGAGCCGCGTGTCGAAGTCGATTCGATGCTCGCGTTGCACAAGGCATTCGGCCCCAATGTGCCGCTGCGCGTCGACCCGAATGCGATTTGGGAAGTGGAAACGGCGATCCGTTACGGGCGCGAGCTGAAAGGCATTCTCGAATACCTCGAAGATCCCGTGCGCGGGCAGGAGAATATGGCGAAGGTGCGCAAGGAGCTGGGCATTCCGCTCGCGACCAATATGTGTACCACTTCTTTTGGGGACATTCCACGGGCGATCGAGCTGCATTCCGAAGACATTATCCTCAGCGACCATCACTTTTGGGGCGGTTTGCGGGCGTCTATGAACCTTTCGGCCATTTGTGAGACGTTCGGCCGGGGCCTTTCCATGCATTCCAACAGCCATTTGGGCATTTCGCTGGCGGCGATGGTGCATCTTGGCGCGGCGTTGCCCGATGTGCCCTACGCATTGGATACGCATTACCCCTGGCAAAGCGACGAGGTGATCGTCGGCGGGCGCATTCAGTTCGAGGAAGGCAGCGTGAAAGTGCCGACGGGTCCCGGACTGGGCGTGGAACTGGATCGCGAGGCGCTCAAAAAACTGCATCAGAACTACATCGCCTGCGGTCTTAAAAAACGCGACGATGAAGTTGAGATGCAGAAGAAAGTGCCCGGCTGGAAGTTTAAAGCGGTGCGTTGGTAATCAATATTTAGCCATCATTTTATCGAAAACCTGGCGCTGTTGATGCAGGGATCCGATCTTGTCGTCGGGGTTGGTGTGGCATTCCAGCAGTACCCAGCCTTTGTAATCCATTTTAGCCAGGTTGTCGATGAGTTCAGGGTAGGGGTAATCGGTACGGTCGAGCTCGCGAACGTGGCAGGTATCGCCGAAATACTTTTTGACCAGATCGAAATTGGACTGGAAGCCCTGTCCGTTCAGGTCCTGCTTGTTGCAGTTCCAGCATATTTTGGCGTTGCGGTGATCGGCATAATCCATGATTTTGCGGATGTTGGGCAGCTCCTGGGTTTCTTCGCCATGCACTTCGAGCCGCAATTGCTGACCGAAATCGGCCGCATAACCTGCTAAGCCGCGCAATGCGAGCCCTATTTGTTCCAAAGTCTTTTCGGTCGGAACTTCCTTGTGCAGTGCATTGGGTTTTACTTTCACGCCCGTACCGCCGATGTCCGCGCCCAGGCGGATGAACTCTTTCGTGCGTTCGATCGACGCTTTCAACTTGTCCTGATCGGGGTAATCATATTGCTGATTGGTACCGAGCCCTACGATTTTCACGGGGCTGTCGGCGAACTGCTGCTTCACTGCTTTTCGCTGCTCGGGTGTAAGATCGGGCATAACCTTGTGCGCATGTTCTACGCGCAGCTCCACACCGGTAATGTGCGTATCCGACAGGTTTTTGATCAAAGTTGGCACATCCCAATCCTTTCCCCAGAGGTACGTGACAAACCCGAGCTGCATTTTGGGTTTTTTCCAATGAAGTGGTTCAGCCCCTGTGAAGTCCGGAAGCAATGCTGCACCGGCAGCGATGGATAGGTTTTGAAGAAAAGTCTTTCTGTCGATATGCATAGGAAGCCGGTTTGGTTGGTTACAAACGCTTTAAGCCGGCTTCCGGCCAATTCTACCGTTTGGCAGCCTGCTCGATCAGGAAATCCAGTGCAGGCTGTTCGGTTAGCGGCGCTGCTTTGATTTCGTCGCCGAGCAGGATCATTTGCGGCGCGTTAGGGTTAAATGCAGGCCATTGCGGCAGTCCGGCACCATTGGGGTTGCCTGTTTTTACAAAATTGACCCAGTACGCGGACATGATATGGGCGATTTGATCGTCGGTAGCGTCCAGCGGCCGCAATGCGCGGTCGATGAAGCGGAGGTTGTCGTACGCATACGCGACCTCGCCCGTGTGAAACGCGCCATACTGCGCATAAACGCCGGTTGCGGGCAGCTTACGCGTGAAGCGGTAGAGGTATGCGCCCTTGTTTTGCTGCGCCTGTGCCACCGCCCACGAGTAGTTTTGCATGCCGTAGCTCATGTCGCGGGCCAGTTCATTCTGGGAATGCGCAGCTTCGGTGTCGGTCTGCGCGGGGTAATGTTGAAAGAATGTCTGGGCAATGGGGCCGTATTGCTGGTTATATTGTGCCTGAAAATCAGTGGCATTCTTTGGTTTCGCGACCGCATTTTCGTTCTGGTTCCAGCCGGTAAGCAGCGCAATGGGGTTTTGTTTGCCAGCCTTGTAAATGGCCGAAACCGATTCCGGGAGTATTAATCCGTCCGTAATCGGTCCGCGGTACGTCGTGATTTGCTTTAATATCTCCTCAGCGGGCACTTTGCGCAATGCGGCCAGGGAAGTTGCATTCAGCTTTTCGCCTGCCTGCACGCCAGCGTCTTCCGCCTGTTTTAAGGAAGGATAATTTCTGCCAAAACCAGCCCCGCTTTCCGCAATCGCTTTATTAAAAAGACCCTTCGCCTGCGGGCTTACCACGAGGCAGTTGACGCTCATAGACCCTGCCGACTGACCTGCGATAGTTACATTTTCAGGATCACCACCGAATTGTGCGATGTTCTTTTTGACCCATTTCAAAGCTGCGATCTGATCCATCAAACCGTAGTTGCCGGACGCATTTTTGCCGGATTCCTTAGTCAGTTCCGGATGCGCGAAAAAACCAAATGCGCCCACACGGTAATTGATACTTACAAAAACGACCCCTTTTTTGGCAGTCGCTTCACCATCGTAAATGGCGCATCCCGCACCGCCGCTCACGAAGCCGCCGCCATAAATCCATACTAATACCGGTTTTTTAGTGGTCGTCTTGCCTTGCTTTTCCGTCCAGACGTTCAGGTAAAGGCAATCTTCGCTTATAGGCGTTTTGGGGATCAGAAATTCTGCACTCCACATGCTGAACGGCACCGGCTCACCTTGTACCGGGCTAGCTCCGAACTTATCGCAAACCAGCACGCCGCTCCACTTTTTTACCGGTTGAGGAGCCTTCCACCGCAAATCCCCCACAGGGGGCGCAGCGAATGGAATACCTTTGTAAATGCTCACCCGGCCGTCGGAACTGGCTGTTCCTGAAACCTTCCCGCCTTCGACACGCAACGTATCGGCAGCGAGTGAGACAAAATGCAGGCTGGCGAGAACAGCAAGCAGCACGAGACAGCGAAGGGAAAATGCGCGTAGAATCATTCCTGATCTTAATGAAGTTTACAGCGCAAGTTCGATTTTATTTTTGACATGCTTGCTTTCCTGCTCACGAATAGCCGTGTCCTGCATCAGCTCCACCTCCTTTGATTTTTGTACCAATCTAAGCCACCACGAAGCCGGTATCAGGCCATTCGAATGCAATTCGAGCCTTACCAAAAACTCTTTCGGCGGTGTGCGGTGGCCATTCATGTATTGGCTGAGGACATAAGGCTTCACATCCACGTCTTCCGCAAATTCCTTGTCTTTTTTGTTTTGGGCACGAATGTATTCGCTGAGGAAATACTCGAAGTTCCAATGCTTCTGCGGATCGATCTGATCGATATAGTTGAGGATCTGGTACTTGATTGCCAGCATTCTGGATTGTTTTACCTCTTCCGGCGTACGATTAGCTATTTCCCGTTGGCGCATCTCACGGAATTCCTGTAAATCCTTTTCTGCCTGCTCGACGTCGTCAGGGTGAATAGGGAATACAAATGCATCCGCTAATTCTTCCAGTGTATATTGCTCAAATAATTTTTTAATAACTTTCAGCTCTCTCTTGGTCGCTACTCTCATAATATTTATCGATTAGAATTTTAGAATTGTCTGTGCTCGAAAACATGCAGGTACCAGTATTTCTGAAACCGTACTTCTCCCGATAAACCTTTATTAAATAAGTTTTTGGGACCAAACATACAAAGCCATCGAAATCTGACTCGAATGAGATTTTACAGACAAAAGCCAGCAAACTTCCTGCGATTCTGTCCAACCTTTTTCCGACGCCCATATGCTCTTTTGCATTGGCGATCAATCTCACCTTAACCGCGCATTCGTCACGGCTGCGTTCGATCGACACAACCCCGACAATTTCAGCTGTCGCGTCAATCCGCAGCCCATATACTTCAAAATCAAGCTCTTTATTCCACTTAAAATGGAATCTGTTGCCCTTGTGGACCAACATTACCTCTTTCCTTGAAAGCCTGCTGATCGTCGCCGGCAGCCTTTCGCCGGTCAGTTTGTCATCTAAATAGTACCCCATAAAAATACAAAAAGTTTACGGATTTGGTAAACATTTTACCAGTTTTTAACACTCAGTTAGACGGCGTCTTAATGGATTGGTAACGGCATTTGAGGAACCATTTCTTTATCGGTCGGTTTTGTCAGATTAACGGAATGTGAAATTGAAGGAGCAGCCAGTCGTGGCCGGTTAAATGAGCTGCTGTTCTGTCTTTTGTTTGAAAAATTGATTTAAAAAAATGTCTGAAATAGATCGTCGGGAATTTCTTAAAATGTCCGCGGGAGCTGCGGGTGCCGGGGCTGCATTGAATTTGCTGCCGCCATTGATCCGTAAAGCTTTGGCTGTCAAGGCGTACAATCCCACGAAGTCCATCCAGGATGTGCAGCATGTGGTGATCCTCATGCAGGAGAACCGGTCTTTCGATCACTATTTCGGCGCAATGCGTGGCGTGAGGGGCTTTGGCGACCGGTTTCCCATTCCGCTAGCAAGCGGCAAGCGGGCATTTGTGCAGTCGGATGGGAAGCGGGAGTATTCTCCTTACCGTGCGGATAAAAAGACGGTCAATGCGGCGCTGGTGAATGGAACACCGCACGATTTTCCGGATACACAGGCCGCGTGGAACCAGGGCAAATATGGCTACTGGCCGATGTTCAAGACGCCGTATTCGATGGCCTACTACACGCGGGAGGAAATTCCTTTTCAGTATGCCTTGGCAGAGTCGTTCACCATTTGCGATGCCTACCATTGTTCCATCGCCACAGGTACCGATCCGAACCGGATTGTTTTCTGGTCGGGCTCGAATTTCGACCCGGAGAAGCGGGCGGCCGGCATCAACTGTACCGACGCCGATTCGGAGCCTGTGAACCTGCGTTGCTGGGTGGAAGGTAAGTTGCCCGATCCGGGTTATACCTACCGTGGCAATGCATTTAAATGGGATACGATTCCCGATGTTTTGCAAAAAGCAGGCATTAGCTGGCGCATTTACCAGGACCCGAACGACAACTGGACGGGAGCCATGCACGGCTGCCTTGCATTCGATAGCTTCCGTAATGCCAAACCCGGCTCGCCGGTTTATGAAAACGGCATGAAGCACTGGTCGATCCAAGATTTGACGGAGCACGTTAAAAATAAGACATTACCGCAAGTGAGCTGGGTGTTGCCCTCGCAAAGCAACTCCGAGCATCCGAGCGGACCGTCGAGCCCGAACCGCGGAGGCGATTTTACGCACCAGGTACTGGCTGCCGTTACCGCAAATCCCGAAGTTTGGAGCAAAACCGTTTTCTTTCTCACTTTTGATGAAAATGATGGCCTTTTCGACCACCTTCCCGCGCCGGCTGTACCTTCCTATAATGCAGACGGCTCGCTGGCAGGCAAGTCGACGATCGATCTGGCGGGAATGTATTTCAACAACGATAAAGGAACTTCGGAATTCCCTAATCCCTTCCACGAAGCCAGCATGAAAAAAGGCGGGCCGGTTCGGACGCGCATTTACCAGGACAAGCGTGACACGATCAGCGGCAATATTCGCCCCTGGGGCATGGGGCCACGCGTGCCGATGTACATCATTTCGCCATGGAGCAAGGGTGGCTGGGTCAATTCCGAGGTGGCCGATCATACTTCGGTAGGCCAGTTTCTCGAAAAGCGGTTCAATATCAACATTCCGGCGATCAGCCCGTGGCATCGTTCGGTAAGCGGCGACCTCACATCTGCATTTGATTTTGTTACGCCCAATGATCCCGTGTTCCCGGCATTACCGGATACCGCCAACTATGCGAGCATTGAAGAAGCATCCAAATTGCTTCCCAAAGCCACCGCGCCCGGGTCGCCCGGACCATTGTTTCAGGAAAAGGGCACTCGCTACTCCCGCGCGCTCCCGTATCGCCTGCATACACATGCGAAGGCAGTTTCGGGCAAAATTGAGCTGTTATTTGAAAACAAAGGCAGTGCGGGAGCCGTATTTCACGTTTACGACCTCAAACACCTCGACCGCATTCCGAGGCGCTACACGGTGGAGCCTGGAAAATCGCTTTCGGACGAATGGATGGTTGTCTCCGCACCAGAGGAATATGCATTAGAGGTATTCGGGCCCAATGGCTATTTTCAACGTTTTTCCGGAAGTGCTTCTGCGGACGAGCCGGAAGTAAGAATGAATTGTGATTACCGCAAAGGCGTGGTGCATTTGGAATTACAAAATACAGGTAAATCCGCGACGGACGTAACGGTGGTAAATGTTTATAATCCATCAAAACCAATGCGCGTGAATGTGCCGGCGGGCAAAAAAGTATCAAAAGAATGGCTTTGTGCTAACCACAGCAATTGGTACGACCTGACCGTTCAGCTTCAATCGAATGCCGCCTACCAACGCCGCTTTGCCGGAAGGATAGAAACCGGTAAAAACGGCATCAGCGATCCGGCGATGGCAACGGATATTTGAAAACCGAAAAGGCTACCCGTCGCAACGGGCAGCCTTTTGGAGTGTGTGTTAATGAATGATCAGGATTTAGGAATAGTAGCGTTATGCGTCGAAAAGCAGTGGAAAAAACTGTCCTTTTAATTTTTCTCCTTTCGGAATGACGGGTACTCCGTCGAGTAGTGTTGTGTTAGTGTCGGATAAGGTACCGTCGGCAAAAACATTGATCACAAATGCACGCCGTGAGCGTTCCGAACGGTTTTCATACGATCCATGTACCATCAGCGGATGGTGGAAAGTCCCGTAACCGCGCTTCATTTCGATCGGGACCGGTTTGAACTCGGCTTTTTGCTCGTCGGTAAGATATTGCATGAGCCCTTCCATGTCCCCGGCCAGTTCCGGCTTGTCGAGCAGGCCCCAGCGGTGGCTTTTGGGTACATAATAAAGGCAGCCATTCTCCACCAGCGAATCGTCCAGACCCGTCCAGCAGGTAAGGTGCTGCATGGGCACAGAGCGCGTCCAGTAAGAATAATCCTGGTGCCAAGCCACCACACCGCCATGCCGCGCAGGTTTACAAAAAAGCTGATCGTGCCAGAACCGCACTGCTTTATCACCAAGCAACTGACTGGCGGCCATCACGAAAGCCGGGTTCCAGAGCACATCATGGAAGCCTTCGGTAACACGCCAGGCACCGAGGGCATGCAAAAGCACCGCATTCGGATCAATCGATTCGTTAGAGTGAAATTCGTAATATAAATGGTGACCAGGATTGGAAGGGTCGGTAGCAGCGACGAGCTCCTCGTTCAGCGCATCCACTTGCCAATCTTCGAGCAACTTAATGTTGGACAGATAGCCGTTTTCATGAAAAAATGCCACCTGGTCGTCGCTAAGGCGGTATTGTTCCCATTCCTCCCGGCTGGCAGGCTGCCTGAACAGCTCGGACACTAACTCGTGATGCAGGGAGAAGTCCCTCGTTGCCACTTCCATGATTTCTTGTTCGGGATTAGTTTTAGCATTGCAAATATGAGCGATGTTATCTTTTAACTTGGTTGCTGATTTTGACTAATAACTAACTTATTTTGTATTAATATTGAGGTGTAACTTTGTAATATTTGCTAAATAGGGTATAATAAAGCCACATAGGGTCCATGAAAGCACAATTTGAAGCATTTCAGCCGCTGCCTGATTCCTCGTTCCGCATATTCTGGTACGAGGTCGCCGAGTTTGACGCGCCCTGGCATTACCACCCTGAATATGAGCTCACGGTGATCCTCCAAAGCGAGGGAATTCGCTATGTGGGTAATAGTATGGAGAGCTTCGAGGCAGGTGACCTGGTACTGCTCGGTCCGAACCTGCCGCATTGCTGGAAGAACACTCCCGACAGCGCAGGCCCGGCGAGTTCGATCGTCGTGCAATGGCCGGGTGAGTTTATGGGAAATGGCTGGCAGGATGTCGAGGAGTTCAAGTCGGTGAAGCGTTTGCTGCAACTGGCCGGGCAGGGGATCCGATTCGGTCAGGACGTCTCGGCGCGTGTTACACCAATGCTGGCGGAAATGCTGGAAATGCAGCCATTTCCCCGCCTGATGAAGTTCCTGGAAGTGCTCGAACTGCTCGCTGCCGTGAAAAACTGCCATTTCCTTTGCGAACAGGGGTTTGCATATCCACTTAACTACGAGGATAACCAGCGCATTAACACTGTTTACAATTACATCCGGGAGCATTATGCCGGGCACATTACCCTGGCTACCCTTTCCAGCCTCGTATGTATGAGCGAGGAGTCTTTCTCCCGCTTTTTCAGCCGGACTATGCAAAAGCCGCTTTTTACCTTCCTCAACGAGTACCGCATCAACATGGCCTCGAAAATGCTGATCGAAACCGATATGCAGGTTGCCGAGATCAGTTTCGCCTGTGGCTACGAGAGTCCGCCGTTCTTTTTCAGGCAGTTCCGCAAGTTCGGCGGCATGACGCCCGCCGCCTACCGGAAGCAGTTCAGGACCATGGAAGCCGGAGGATAAAGCATCAGAAGCGATACCACGACGCGCTTGCGGACAGACGACTGGAAAGTCTGGATTGACGGCTTCTACCGGGCCTTCGCAAACGTCTTCAGCAACTTCGCGTCGAACGTTACGTCTACCGCCGGGCCGCCTGAGGCCGACTGGTCGAACTTCAATGTGCCGGCGAGGTGCTCGGGTGTGTCGGTCGTCAATGTCAGAAATTCATTTTGCGCGGTGCCGGAGTATTGTACGAGCTGGTTGTTCAGGCTGATCCAGTAAAGCAACCGCGGCGCGGCGTCGAGATCTACCTGGATGCCTTCAATGTATTGATCCACACAATTCATCGCACCGCACGACTTGATTTTATCGTCGAGCGCATTGGTCGTGAAAATCAGGCGGCGGATCTTTTTGCCGCTGTCGAAGCCGTCGGGGCCGGCGATGAAAACGGCGGATTTAATGTTCATATCGAACGATTTGCTGCCGGTTTTGTATGCCAGCTTGCCCTTGCCGACATCGGTCCGGGTTATGAAAGAGAGCAAAATCAATGCAGCAACGGTAAGCAGCAAACGGGTACCGGTTGCGGGAAAGCGGAAATGTGTTTTCATAGGGAGGTGCATTTTGAGATTTGGTAAAAGTTAGGAAAAAACGACGGCTTATTTGCGCATTAGTACCAGTCCGAATACCGATTGATAGCCATAATTGGAATATTCAGAGTAAATACTTGAAAAAAAGTACTTAGACGAGTAGTAAATCGGGGTGAAGTACCTGTAATCTGTATATCCATTTCCTAAATCAAATAATCACGTACATGGAAAAAAAGAATACCGTTCAAGAGCAGCCTTCTTCTTCGCGGAGGGATTTCATTAAAGTGGCGGCCGGCGCCGCCGCGGGCGTGATGATCGTCCCCCGCCACGTGTTGGGCAAAGGCTTTGTGGCACCGAGCGATAAAATTACCGTGGCAGCGGTAGGCGCGGGCGGAAAAGGAACTTCCGACATTGCCAATTTCTTCAAAAGCGGTAAAGCCAATATCGGCTACCTGTGCGATGTGGACGACAGACGTGCAGCCACCTCCGTTAAGAACTTCCCACAAGCCAAGTATTACAAAGACTGGCGGGAAATGTTTGAGAAAGAATCCAAGAGTTTCGACGCGGTATCCGTTTCGACACCCGACCACACGCACGCGGTGGTGGCCATGGCGGCTATGCAAATGGGCAAGCACGTGTACGTACAAAAACCGATGACGCACGATATTTACGAAGCGCGGATGCTTACCGAAGCGGCGGCGAAATACAAAGTCGTGACGCAAATGGGTAACCAGGGATCGTCGGGTGACGGCGTGCGCCAGTTGCACGAATGGCACGATGCCGGCATTATCGGTAATGTGCATACGGTTTACATCTGGACCAACCGCCCGATCTGGCCGCAAGGTATTCCCTGGCCGACCGACAAGCCAGCCGTTCCGAAAGAGCTCGACTGGAATTTGTGGCTCGGTACGGCACCTTACAAAGATTATGTGGACAACCTCATCCCTGGAAGTTGGCGCGGATGGTGGGATTACGGTACCGGCGCATTGGGTGACCTTGGTTGCCACCTTATGGAAGCCCCATTCCGTATCCTCGACCTGAAATATGCATTGGATATGCAAGCGAGCGTAGGAAGCGTGTTTACGGCATTTGGCAAGCGCGGTATCTTCCCCGACAGCTGCCCGCCATCGAGCCACGCCACGCTCACATTCCCGAAAACGTCCAAAACAAAAGGACAGGTAACCATGCACTGGATGGACGGCGGTATCAAGCCTGAACGTCCGGAAGAGCTCGGTGCGAACGAATTGTTCGGGGATGGTAACAGCGGTATCCTTTTCGTGGGTACCAAAGGCAAAATGATGGCTAGCGAATATGCGGCAAATCCCCGCCTGTTGCCGCTCTCGCGCATGGAGGAAGTGAAAGTGAAGCAGAAATTCGCACGTGTACCCGGCTCGGCCGACGGCCACTATGCGCAATGGGTGGAAGGATGTATCGCAGGATATGGTAAAATGGAGCTCAGCTCGCCGTTCGAAAAAGCGGGCCCGCTCACAGAGGCGATCCTGATGGCGAACCTCGCGATCCGCGGTGCAGATATGCCGAAACCACGCGCCACGGGCAACGGTTTCGACTATCCGGGATCGAACCTGAAAATGCTTTGGGATTATAAAAACATGAAGGTTACTAACTTCGACGACGTCAACCAGTGGGTAAAACGGAACTACCGCGAAGGTTGGAGCCTGGGAGTTTAAAAGTAAATAAGCAATGCAAAAAGCCCTTCTGTGAAAGCAGGAGGGCTTTTTGGCTTAATGCAAATGCATTTCAACTATATTTTGAACAGCTTTTTAGCATTGTCATAAAGAATTTTCCGCTCTACTTGCTTCGAAGCAGCGAGCTTCCTGATCTCCGCGATTGTTTGCGAACCCTGGCATTTTGCTCCCGAACCAATATGATCGTCACAATCGCTGCCGTAGAGGAGCTTGTCCTGGTGCCGAGTCAGGAACTCACGGGCGTGGTCTTCGTCGCGCGTCATGGAAAGGAGGCCGGAGCCTGCGGACATGTCGCCGAACATGTTCGGGTAATCACTTAACAGCCTGTCGGTGAGGCCGCCGCGTATGACTTTGGTTTTGGGATACAAAATACTTTGATCCGAATGATTTTTATCGATATTAGCCCACCAGGTTTGTGCGTGACCGATAAAATTCACCTTCGGGTATTTTTCAAGCATTTTCGGGAAACGCTCGAAATTGTAATTGAACATTTGAAACTGCCAATGCATCAGCACCGGCACGTTATGTTCTTCGGCCAGTTTGTAAATACGCTGCATTTCCTTAGAATCGCAATCCACCCCGAATTTCAGCTCGCCGATCAGGCGGCCGCCCAGTTTCAGGTATTTTTCAATTTCCTGCACGGCGTCGGGCAGGTCGGGGACTTCATTGGAACCGAAAGTAAACTCGCCGGGATATTTTTGAGCGATGCCGTAACAAGCTTCATTCCCTGCACATTGCGCTTGCAAGCCATTCGTTTTTCCCTGATGCGTGGACGTCCCGAATGCGGGCGTGCCCGCAGGTAGGAGGATCGTATGCGTGATGCCCATCGCCCGCTGGTGCATTACGAGCACGTCATCCGGGCGCGCGGCGTAATGCACATGCTGATGAATATCGATGATTGGTTCCGGAGTGGATACTTCCCGAGTGGATACTTCCGGACTATCATTCACGACCAACTCATGCCCACCCATGACAATCCCCGGCAACACCGCAGCCCCAACGCCCAAAACGGCACTGTTTCTCAAAAAATCCCGACGGCTAAACAGCTTTTCCTTCATATGCCAGATGATTTAAACCCGTGGAGCCCAATAAGTACAATGCCCTTCCGGATTAACCGGCCCCGTAAAAAGCAGGCACCCGCCACATTCCTTTCCTTCCTGCGCCGGAACCCACAATTTGCAATTATCGCACTGGCTATCCGGCATTGGCGATTTATTGGTATAACCCAGCGATTTCCGTTTCTGCACATCGACGGGATCGACGCCGGTGAGGTCTTCGCACGGGTCGGCAGGCGGGGTTGCAGCCTTCGCTGCGGCTGGTTTTTTCGTCGGCGCGCATTGCGTGTATACCAGACCGCCTATCGCCAGCGCGCCCGTAGCCAGGCTATTTTTCAGGAAGCTCCGCCGGTTTGAAATAGTAAGCATACAGTCGTGATGGTGAATGGTCGGATATTTCCTTTTGGCTCAATTGATATTCAGTACTTTTCTAAGTTCGGCCACATGCCGCTTCACGATTTCAGGTCCATTATCTTCCAGTTTTTTCAAGTTTTTAGATACAGATTTCTCTGCCTCCCGCTTGTTCGGCGATTTTCGCACACCCTTGAAAAGCCCCGAAAGCGCAGCTACCGCCCATTCTTTGCCTTGAAGTTTGGTATTGAGCATTTCCAATAGCTCAGCCATTTCATTTTTCTCGTTCCGGAATCCGGTTATGTAGGCGTAGTCATCGATGAATTGTAGTTTACCGGGAGAAGGTGTATTGAAGAAATTGTTTCTCTCAACAAGTAACCGGAGCATTTCAGGTGAGGAACCTGCTTTCGAGCTGAGTATACCCAGCCGCCAGGAGGCATTTTCGGTATATTTTTCAGCGCATCCTGCCAGTCCCGTCAGGGCCTCTTTACCAGCGAACTGGCCGGTGCTGAGGCAAGCCTGATAAGCTACCTGCGGAGCGGCATCCTTTGTGAGCGCGATAATGTCCGGGAGAAATGCGGGGTACTTTTCGGCCAGGATTATGGCATGTTCGCGTACCCCGGCGTGCGTGTCGCCCAATGCTTTTTTGACGATCGCTTCATTCAACCCGTCGAGGGCTTCCAGCGTGTAGATTGCGTGAAGTCGCGTCCTGGGGTCGGCGTGCGTGACGGCCATTTGCTGCAAGGCGGCAATGACGGATTTGTCCTGTTTTTCAACCAGAATCCGTTGCGCATTCAGCCGCCACCATTGGTTGGGGTGTGAGAGCAGGGCTGTGAGTTCTGCGGGCGTTTTGGAATGCAGGTCGGGTAGGGTAACGGGTCTTTTCTCACCTGCTTTCGGAAAAACGCGCCATATGCGGCCATATTGCTCGCCATTGGCAAAGTCCATGTCCTTTTTGAGGTCTTCGGGAATGGAAACGGGCGTTTCAATGTGCTGGCGGTACATGTCGATTACGTACAGGTATCCGTCCGGCCCGGTTGTCAGGTTAGCGGGGCGGAACCACGGGTCGGTGGAGGCCAGAAACTCGCGGTCTTTTTCACCCTCGGCACGGGTGGCGGTGAATGCAGGCGAGCCGTCGGTGGTTTTGATCACATCGCGGTGAATTAGGTTGCCGGCCACGTCGCCGGTGAAAATGTTACCCCTGAACGCCTCCGGAAAGCCGTCGCCGCCATAAAAAGTACCGCCCGAGGCACCCGTGAAATGGTCGCGGGCCCATTCGGTAAGACCGGTTTTGAGCGAATCGAACTTGGCCTGCCGGCGGTCGCTCCGTTGCTGGCGCCAGTACGGTGTGGCCGATTTCTGGAACATTTCCAGCTCGTGATCCGAGATATTCACGTCGCTGCGAAACGAGGGCAGGTGGTTATGCCGGTGCAGGTAACGCCACGCGATGGGCGATTGTTGAATATGCAATGTGTTTTGCGTATAAAACCGATGCCCCCATTCGTCCACCGCCAGCCCGAACTGCCCGCTGCCGGATTCTGCCTCGAACAGCTTTTTATCCAGCCTGAACCTGAAACTACCGCCGGCTACATTCAATGGCGGTGCATCGGGCCGAAGCGGCGAGGTGATCATTCCGGCCTGGCCGTTGTTATTTGCGTAAATCCAGTTGTCGACCCCGTAACGCATGCTGGTGATCTGCGCTTCGGAATTTTTGGCAAAAAAACCGGTGAACAAAACTTCCCGGGAATCGGCCTTGAAATCGCCGTTGGTATCGCGCAGCAGCAGGATATCCGGCGCAGCGCATACGATGAGGCCGTCTTTGTAGGGTAAAACACTGGTAGCGCTGGGCAGGCCGTCCGCGAAAACATAAGATTTGTCGATTTTGCCATCGCCGTCGGTGTCTTTCAAAAGGCGGATGCGGCCTTTGAAGCGACCCGGCTGCGCGTCGTACGGATAATCGCCCATTTCCACAACGAATGCATTGCCCAACGCGTCGAAGACGAGGTCCACGGGCGAAAGCACATCGGGTTCGGTGGCAAACGGTTCGATGGCGAATTCCTCCCGGAGCTGGATTGTTTTGGCCGATTCGGTCGGAGTAAGGGCTTCGGTGTACCGTTTCTGCGCCAGGGCATGAACGGAAAGCAAAGTCAGAGCGGATACTGCAATGGATTTGAGCTGCATCATTGCAAGAAAGGTTTAGGAAGTTCGACGCGTGTACGTGCACGATTGTTTATCAAGATAGAAATTCATCTTTCGACAAGCAAGCCTGTTGAAGAAGTTTGATTTGTCAGGTAGTATTTCGAAGAAGAAAGTCAGTATAAAAGTGGTAACGATTCGAAGTAACTTAAAGGCATTTCACGCCCTGGTAACCGTTCGGCTCCGGCCGTTTTTCAGTATGTATTTAAAAATCAACCTTTCAAAAATCATTACAACGGGCGCATTAGCCTTGTGGACATTGGCTGTTTCGGCGCAGAATGCGGAACGCTATGCCCCTACAACCGAGCCCGACCGCATTATACTCAACGTTACGGCCGATCCTTCGACATCGATGGCGGTCAACTGGCGGACTTCCGACGCCGTGTCGGAAAGTTTCGCCGAAATCGCGGTCGCCGAGGCTGACCCGCGGTTTGTCTCAAAAGCCCAAAAACAGAAAGCCCGCACCGAAAAACTGGTCTGGGAGAATACGCCGACGGCACACTATCATTCGGTCATTTTCGAAAACCTGCAACCTGGTACTAAATATGCCTACCGGGTAGGCGGCGAACAGGGGTGGAGCGAATGGATCCATTTCAGCACAGCGGGTACCGCCGAGCAAAAGCTGTCGTTCCTTTATTATGGCGATGTTCAGGTAAATATCTCTTCGCTTTGGTCACGCGTGGCGCGTGAGGCTTACGCGAAGGCGCCCGATGCGCGCCTGGCTATCTACGCGGGCGACCTGATCAACAAAGCTAACCGTGATGTCGAATGGGGCGACTGGTTCCGGGGCGGCGGCTTCATCCATTCCATGATCCCCGCATTTCCGACACCCGGCAACCACGATCATTTCGAGACTGCGGAAGGTATCAACACGACATCCGTATTCTGGCGGCCGCAGTTTAAATTGCCCGAGAACGGTCCGAAAGGTTTGGAAGAAACCTGCTACTATGCAGATATTCAGGGTGTGAGGTTCATTTCGTTAAACTCGGATCAGGTAGATGTATCCGAGCAATGGGCGCAGGTACAGAAAGAATGGCTGGAAGGCATTTTGAAAAATAATCCTAACAAATGGACGGTCATCACCTTCCATCACCCGATTTTCTCCCCCAAAACCACCCGCGACAACAAGCGCATGCGTGAGACTTTCAAGCCATTGTTCGACCGGTACAAAGTCGACCTTGTGTTGCAGGGGCACGATCACACCTATGCGCGGGGGATGGCCAACATTCCGATGCAAGAAAAGGGCGCACAATCGGGAACAATGTACGTGGTATCGGTCAGCGGGCCGAAAATGACCGATTCTAATATAGAACAAGCCAAATGGATGGACCGCTCGGCTATTTACACGCAGCTTTTTCATGTAGTAAATGTGGAAGGCGGCAAGCTCTCTTTTGACACCTATACGGCCACGGGCGAGCTCTTCGATGCATTTGACCTGATTAAACAAAAAGGAACGATCAACCGCATTGTCGAACGTGCTCCCCGGCAGGATACCGACCAATTTCCATCCGAAATCATCAAATTCAAAGCTTCTGATAGTAACCCGCTCTTCAAAGGTACCGGTGACCCGAAAACCTGGGACGAGACAATCCGCGAGCGCGGCTACATCCTGCGCGAAAACAACAAATATTATATGTGGTACACTGGCTATACCAAAGCCACCGGCGATAGCATGAAATACCTCGGCCTCGCAACTTCCGACGACGGTCTGAAATGGACGCGCTACGCGAAAAACCCCATTCACACCACATTATGGGTGGAAGATATGTGTGTGTTAAAAGAAGGAAATACCTACTATATGTTTGCCGAGAGCAAAGACGATATCGCCCATTTGCTCACGTCCACCGACCGCATTCATTGGAAAGATCAGGGCTCGATCGATATCCGCCTCAAAAACGGCTCGCCGATCAGCAAAGGACCGTACGGCACGCCTACCATCTGGAAGGAAAAAGGCATTTGGTACCTCTTCTACGAGCGAAACGACGCGGCTGTCTGGCTGGCGACAAGCAAAGACCTCAAAGCATGGACGAACGTGCAGGATGAGCCCGTATTGAATGCGGGCCCCGAAAAGTACGACGCATTTGCCGTCGCGTTCAACAAAATCATCCAGTACAAAGGCCTTTACTATGCCTATTACCATGCTTCGGCGTTCAAGGATTGGCGCGAATGGACGATGAATGTGGCCGTTTCCAAAGACCTCGTCCATTGGAAGAAATACGCAAATAATCCTATCGCCGGTAACGACGCTTCGAGTGGTTTCCCGGTGTTCGACGGCAAGCAATGGCGGTTTTACACGATGCATCCCGATGTACGGGTTTATTATCCGGAAAAATAAACTGAAAAAAGTCTCAACGATCGCCACGCTCGAAACGGGCATCGGTGTCTCTGGTTCTGAAAGTGCAAAAAGCGGACATCCGCTCATCAACCAGACACCGTCATGAAGCGATTATTATCCATCATTTGTCTCGTAATGCTTGCCGTTTGGCAGCTAAGCTGTTCGAAAGATAAGCCCGAGCCGGTCCCTGAACCCGAGCCCATCAAACTCGATCGCGACTCCGTATCATCCTTGCTCGCGAGGCGCTCGTTCTATATCACCGATGCCTGGCGGCTGGCCGGAAACGATTCGGTGGATATGTTCAAGGAAGACACGCTGCTTCGGTTATATGCGAATGCAGCTGCATTGAACTTTTACATCGAAAAGGGCAGCGGGGAAATCATGTTTCACGGTGGTGCTTCGCAGTTTCCGAATACCGAGATGCCGGGTAATGCACTAACATTCAATCTGAATATCCGTATCTTTCTGCCCACGCAAATGAAGCTAAAATGGGACGACGATAAGGGTACGCTGGGTGTCGAGACTGTCGCTACTACCAGCTATTTCCCGATGATAGTACCCGGTAAGAAAGGTTACCTCGACCCGGCGAGCTTCAATGTGAAAATGTCGATGGAACAGGCAAAAACGGCTGCCGTGAAGCCCAGTATGCGGTTCATTTACGAAGACGAAGATCCGAAGCTGGGCAAGGTTACCTATAAAATTACCATGAAGCCCATGTACCAATACTACCGCGAACCCGGCCAGCAGGCCAGCGCGAAGTATGTTGTATTTCTCTGAATAACAGATTGCTACCACTAATATTATGAAAGCCCTCGTGCTGATAGTCATCGTGGCGCTCGCGCTTACAGGTTGCAACGACCTGAAAGACCTGCGCCCGATTGATCCCGGAACCCAGATTCCGGAGACGGTCGTGAATGTGGTGAAAGCCAAGTTCCCCAAAGGCGAAGACCTCGTTTTTAAACCCGTACTGGAAGACAAGATTTGGGAGGTGAAACTGAAATCGGATGCGGACCGCTATTCCTCGCTGGTCGATTACGGTAAAATGTGGGAGACGTTCAAAATAATGACTGATGACGCTCCGTCGGCGCTGCGGGAATCCCTGAAAAGTACTGCTTTCGGAGACGGAACGCTGTCGGCCTATACCACGGCCTATTTCGCGACGACGGCTCCCAATAAGCTGATTTACAGCTATAAAAACGAAAACTACGCATTCGAATGGTCCGGCGTTTACCCGAATGTCAACAGCTCGGCGGCGTTCGACCAGTCGATGTATAGAATAGCGACCTTCGACATCGGCGATCTGCCGGTATTCGTAAAGGATTCCCTGAAAGCCTTTCCAAAAGCGACGTTCGTGAAGGGCTACATCTGGGTGAGGCTCGACGGTTCCCTGCGCTATTATGTGATGGGTAACCTCAACGAGGGAGGCTTACAGGATCAGCTATCCATGTTCTTCGACGACAAAGGCAAGCTGAGATGGATGAGCAACCTGTTCACACAGCCGGGCGTGCCCGTGGCTGCATCGAACCTGGAACCTGTACCGGCCCAGATCAAGCAATACCTCGACGGCCTTCCGGAACTGGCAGGCTACGAATACGAGAGAAAGCTGAAAAGTAACCTGAACGGGCTCGATAGCTATTACATCGTGGTCACGGTCGGTGGGGTTTCCAGGTGCGAGTTGTATTTCGATAAGGACTTCCAGGTACTCAATAAAAAATATTCTGTGATATTGTATTAAAAAATAGTAATTAATTAAGTTTAAGTAACTTAGAAGTACAAGTTAGTTCCCGAACCCAACGTCCCCTCATGAAATTCTTTCTCTCGAAAAAATACGACAGCCTCGCCAGCCTCGTGAAAGCCTGCCAGCAGCAGGACCCGAGGGCGCAGACGGTATTTTACGAGCGATATAAGGCCAGGATGACGGGTATTTGCCGTCGCTACGCGCGGACTGTCGCCGAGGCGGACGATATATTTCAGGATGCATTTGTAAAGATTTTCAACAGCATCAACGATTTGAAAGAGCCCGAAGCCGCGGACGGCTGGGTGAAAGTGACGGTGATCCGGACAGCGATTAATTATTACAACCGGACCACCCGGCAGCAAGAGCTCCAAAGCTCGCTCGACGGCGTGGAATGGCATGTGGAATCGGACGACTACGTGCGGATAATCGACCAGATGAACGTCCGCGACCTGGTGGACCTCATCAACGAGTTACCCGACAAGTACAGGACGGTGATCAACCTGCACCTGATCGACGGCTATACACACACCGAAATTGGTGAAATGCTGTCCATGTCCGACGCCACGGCCCGGTCGCAGTTCATGAGAGGACGTAACCTGCTAATGAAAAAATTGGAACTTAAAGGAATAGTACATCATGAAAACTTCTGAGGACAAATTGAACGAAGCACTGCGCGACGTCCTCAAACGCAAGTTTGATGACTATGAAGAACAGCCCAGCCCCACGGCGCTCGATCGCATTCGCGCACGCATCAAGCCCCCACGTACGGGAAGATACTGGTGGTTCACCGGCGGCCTCGTACTGCTGACGGTCTCAGGCATCCTGCTTAGCCGTTA
The DNA here is from genome assembly GCF_900101885.1 of Dyadobacter soli. GTDB lineage: Bacteria > Bacteroidota > Bacteroidia > Cytophagales > Spirosomataceae > Dyadobacter > Dyadobacter soli. The sequence continues at coordinate 89,513 of NZ_FNAN01000025.1, forward strand.
CGGCCGCCAAATCCAGGCTTCGTTAGCCGTTTCGGAAAAAGCGCATTCGTTTACCGTGGAAAAAGCGAAGGCTGCCCGGCCAGCCAATGCCAATCCGACTGTTAATTCGGTTAAAGAAACATCAGCGTATTCAGCGAAAGCGCTTTCGTTTAAAACCAAGGTAAAATCATCGGTTTTACCATCAGGAAGCACATTTAAAGAGGATTTTGTGGAAGACCTGGGTAACAAACCAGCAGCGGAAACGCATCAACCGCATTCCGCCAACGTCCCGGGCGCCACTGTAAACAGGGTTGAAAAAGTAGCATCTGTGAATGGGGAACAAATGGCAGAGGTACATCCAGGGTCGGGTACGATCGTTCCCGAAATAGAGAGGGCTTTTAATGAAACGGAAGGTGCATTAGCGTCCAAAATAGCAGTGGATTCAGCTGCGATGAATGCAATGTCTTTGGAAGAACTGGCAGGTATGCCATTGAAAGAGGCGCAGATTCCGCTGCGGTTGCGCGGTGTGGTTGCGCCCGCGTACAAGCCTGCGAAGGTGATCGTGACCAATCCGGCCAGAATTGCTTGGCTTTTTAACGCGTCGGCATTGCATTCGTACCAGATATTGACGGTACCGTCGTCGGCAGCGAAGGATTTTCAGAATTTCAGCTTCCCGTCATTATTTACGGCAAGGTCGGTAGGGTACAAGTTCAGCGGCGGCGTGGAACGAAAGGGCATTCAGCTACAACTGCATTTCAGCAGTTTCCGGCAGATTTATTCGTATGAAATCGCCAACAACAATTACCTCGTTACGCCCGACGACAAAGGCCAGTACCACACCGTCCGCCAAGGTGACCGGATGGAAGAGAACCGCCGGTTTTCGATGCTTGGGATTGGTGTTACCAAGCAGGTGCGATGGGGGCATTCGCCGGTCAGCCGGTTTTTCGCCGCTTTCGGAGCGGAATATTCGCATGATCTGAACAGCAGTCAAGGCCTGGGTTGGCTCAGCCTGGGATTAGGGAAACAATTCGCCGTCAGCCGTAATACGGCATTCAGCATCGGGCCATTCGCCGAATTCAGCCCGGTGAAGGTCAAAGGCATCGCAAACCCGTTCTACTATCAGCCGTACCGCGTGGGAATTTCGGCAGGGCTTCGCTTCGTGCGGCCCTGATCGCCCACAGGTCGAGTCCCGGTACTAACATGCCGGGACTTTTTTGTGCTTTTCTTTTTCTCTTCCATTTCTTTTTGCACTTTTCCATTTCCTTTTTCCTTTTCCTTATTCCGTTCGTTGAAACGAACGGCAAGGGGATTTTGATGGTCAGAATTTTAGTTTATGACCGGGGGCGTTTCTATCTGAATAAAAATTACTTACATTTACGGGCACGTGCCCGTAAACTATGCTTGTCCGCACAATTACTCTGGCCGCTGACAGTCCCTGACATTACCTGACCAACCCTGACATTACCTGACCGACCCTGACAAACCTTGACCAACCTGACCAAAACTTTAACCATCCCACCCATGACCCAATTAGCTACAAGAAGAGATTTTATCACAACCAGCCTGGCCGCCATGGCAGGAGTGGGGTTATCAACCGCATTCAATCCAGCCTTTGGAAAAACAATACGCCCGGCGGACAAGATCCGTCTCGGGATCATAGGTACAGGTTCGCGCGGCGCGGGCCTGGCGACGCTCATCCGCGAAATGCCCGAATATGAGCTCGTCGCCTGCTGTGACATCATTCCCGAAAACCTGCAAAAAGGCCTGAGCCTCGCTGCCAAAAATGCCAAAGGCTACGCCGATTACCGCAAGCTGCTCGACGACAAATCCATCGACGCCGTGGTGATCGCTACGCCGCTTTACCTGCATTACCCAATGGCCGTGGCCGCATTGCAGGCAGGCAAGCACATTTACCTCGAAAAATCGATGACCTACGACATTCCGCAGGCGATCGACCTCGTAAAAAAGGTGAAAGCTTCGGGATTGGTATTTCAAATCGGTTATCAATACCGTTACTACGGCCTTTACCACCGCGTGAAAGAGATCATGAAAGAAAACTGGCTGGGCAAGATCACGCATTTCGAATGCCAGTATAACCGCAACTCGAACTGGCGCTTCCCGGTAAAAGACCCGAAAATGGAGCGGGCGATCAACTGGCGCATGTACCGCGAATACTGCGGCGGCCCGCTTTCGGAGCTCTGTGCGCACGAGATCGACGTCGTTAATTACCTTACTGATAGTCATCCGGTGAAAGTGGTCGGCCTGGGTGGTATTAATTACTGGAAAGACGGTCGGGATACTTATGATAACATCCGCACGGTTTACGATTATCCAAACGGTGTGAAGGCAAGCGTCACCTCGGTACTTTCCAATGCGTATAATGGTTACAGCATCCGCATTCTGGGCGACAAGGCCACCGTCGAAATCCTCCGTGACAAGGCATTAATTTATCCTGAAATCACCAACAATGCCAAAGGCACCGTCGACGGCGTCACTGGCGCCACCATTGCCGTCACTACCCAGGGCAAAGGCGTGGAAGTCAAGTTCGGAAAACCGGGCGAAGTAGATCTGGAACCAACCGTATTTGCATTGAAGGACTTCGCGGAATGCGTCAGGAACAAAAAAGAACCTGTTTCCAATGTGGAAACCGGCCGCGACGGCTCCATTGCCATCCACATGGGCAATGCGGCAGCGGATACCGAAAAAGTGCAGTACTGGAAACCAGAATATTCAGCCTGATGGGACGGCATTGGCATTGGTTTTCATCCATGGTGGGAGTAATGTGCTTAGCAATGAGCGCATTGCGTCCGCCAGCAACCCCCGAAACCTACCGGATCACCGGCGAGGCGCAGGGTACCACCTATGCCATTACCTATTACAGCGACCGCAAATTGGCACGTAAGCCGCAGATCGACAGTATTTTCAAAAGTCTCGACGCATCGCTTTCCATTTACCAACCGGGTTCGCTGATCAGTCGGTTCAATGCATCGTCGGAAGGCATTGAGATGGACGAACACCTTGCCTATGTCGTCGGGAAATCCATGGAGATTTACCGCGAAACGGGCGGCTTGTCCGACATCACCGTGTACCCGCTCGTACGTGCTTGGGGATTCGGGGCGAAGGCGCCCGATGAAATGCCGGACAGTGCCGCCATCCGGCAGATGCTACCGTGTGTGGGATCGGATAAGTTGAAGATCGAAGGGCGCAAGCTTCTTAAAACAACTCCATGTGTGCAAATAGACGTAAACGGCATCGCGCAAGGCTATTCCGTAGACGTAGTTGCAGAATTTCTGGAAGCGCGTGGGATACATAATTATATGGTCGAAATAGGAGGGGAGATCCGCACGAAAGGCCGCAAATTGCCTGGTAATGAGCCGATGAAGATCGGCATCGAAACCCCTTCCGCTACTGAATTCGACGCACCGGCGATCCGCGAGGTAATCAGCATCGGTACCGGCGCTGTCACGACATCGGGAAGCTACCGGAAGTTCAGAGAATCCGGCGGTACGCGGCTGTCCCACATTATCGACCCCAAAACCGGCTTTCCGGTCCAGCGTGAAATCATCAGCGCAACCATAGTAGCACCCAACGCGATCATCGCCGACGGCTTCGACAACGCCCTCCTCGCCGCAGGCATCGACGGGGCGTTTGAAATACTAACCCGCCACCCGGAAATGCAGGCGTATCTCATTTACCGGAAGCCCAACGGCAGCATTGCGGACACCACGTCGGTTGGGTTTGGGAGGTATTTGGTAAGGTGACGGTTGTTTGACCGCCGACCGCCGACCAGCGACCGCTGACCGCCGATCGCTTGTGGTCTGCGGTCAGACCATGGACGATTGGCCATGGACCATGGCTGAGCGAAGACCCCAAACACTCGGCGGTCGGTCGTCGGCGGTCAGCGGTCGGGGCCGCAGGCCCCACTTCGAGAACGTTATCGGTACTATTTCTGCCACTTCCCATGGATACCTATCAAATTCATTGTAACATTGTTATAAACCAAAATTAAATATTGCCGGATGCGCGGAACGCATCATAAATCACTTCGCAGCCGTATTGCGAAGCGCGGTTTGCTATGTCCGGATTTTTGGCCTGCTACCCTCGGAAAATTCATTTTTTCATTTCCTAACCATAATCTTATGCATGTAAAACTACTCACCCATCCGTGGGCCCGTATTCTCGTCCTGTTTGCATGCCTCAGCCCGCTATGGGGCTACGGGCAGAACCTCAGGGATGTTACCGGCGTGATTTCCGACAGTTTGAGCAAGCAAGGCCTGCCCGGCGTGACCGTCGTCGTGAAAGGCACCCAGCGGGGCACTACTACCGATGCCGATGGGCGCTATTCCGTACAGGCGGCGGTTTCGGATGTGCTGACATTCAGTTATGTAGGTTATCTCACGAAGGAAACGGCGGTCGGGAACCAGTCGGTTGTGGACATTTCCCTGCAACCGAGTACCAATGCGCTCGATGAACTGGTGGTCGTCGGGTATGGAACGATGAAAAAGAGCGATCTCACGGGCGCCGTGATCCGCATCGATTCGAAGACATTCAAAAACCAGCCCATGACCCAGCTTACCGACATGCTGACGGGCACCGTGGCGGGTTTCAATGCGAACCAGGCCACGTCCGCGGCGGGTGGAAGCTCCTTGCAGATCCGCGGGCCGAAGTCGCTCACGGCCAATTCCAGCCCGATGGTGGTGATGGACGGCGTGATATTCAATGGGAGTATTTCCGATATCAACCCGGCCGACATCGAGACCATGGACATTCTCAAAGACGCCAGCTCGGCCGCCGTTTTCGGGGCAAGGGCTGCGGGAGGGGTGATTTTGATTACTACCAAAAAAGGAGCCACGGGCAAGCCGGTCATCAATGTGTCGGCTAATGTCGGTACCGCTTCCACCACGCACGATTTCAAGCCGTTCGACAAAGATGGTTACCTGACATTCCGCCGCGATCTGCTCCGCGCTACCAATCCCGATCGTCCTGCTTTTTATTACGACAACCCGGGTACGCTACCGACAGGCGTTTCACTCGAACAATGGCGCACGGCTAGCAACAACCCGCAAGCGGACAACACACAGGAATGGCTCAGCCGACTGCGTTTCTTCCCCATTGAAACCGAAAACTACCTCGCAGGCAAAACCGTGGACTGGTACAAAGAGGTGATCCGGACCGGTTTGCGGCAGAACTATGACGTGAGCATCGGCGGCGGCTCGCAGAACGTGACCTATTACTGGTCGTTGGGCTACCAGAACAACGAAGGCATCCTGCGCGGCGACAAGTTTTCGACGATCCGCTCACGCCTGAATGTGGATTTCAAAGTGACCGACTGGCTCAATGTGGGCGTGAACAGCCAGTTTGCCGACCGCGACCAGGGCACCGTTCCCGCAAACCTCGGGCAGATGTTCATTATGAGCCCCTACGGCTCGATGTTCGAGGCGGACGGCAGCGCAATGTGGTATCCCAACAGCTTTGCGGTAGCCAACCCGCTGATCAATTACTACGGGCAGGAGCGGATGAACAAGGTGAATACGCTTTTCGCTTCGCTCTACGGGAAAGTCAAGCTGCCTTTTGGATTTGATTACAAAATATCTTTCCAACCACGCTACGAAGCTTCGAAAGACTACAATTTCTGGTCGTCCAACACGCTCGACGGTGGTTCCACGCGCTCGGGCGGGTATAGCACGCGGGCGGACGCGTCCACGTACGAGTACATTCTCGACAACCTTTTGCATTGGAACAAGCAGTTTGGCGTACACCAGTTCGATGTTACCCTGCTGTACAGCGCCGAGCGTAACCGGGGCTGGTATTCCAAAATCGCGAACCAGGGTTTTGTGCCGAACGAGAACCTTGGCTTTCACGGCTTGCAGTATGGCACCAGTCCGGCGATGGAAACGAACGATACACAGATCACCGGCGATGCGGCGATGGCGCGGCTCAACTATACATTGTTCGATAAATACCTGATCACGGCCTCCGTGCGCCGGGATGGCTTCTCCGCTTTCGGTACCAAGCAGCCCAGGGCGGTTTTTCCGGCGGCTGCGATAGCCTGGAAGATTTCAGAAGAAAAATTCTTCCACATTGATTTCGTGAGCCAGATGAAACTGCGTTTGTCGTGGGGCGTGAACGGGAACCGCGATATCGGGGCCTATTCGGCGTTGGCGCAGCTGCTTTCGGCGATGTATTACGATGGCAGCAATGTGCAAGTGGGCGTTTACAACACTTCGCTCGCCAACCCGAACCTGGTTTGGGAGAAAACAAAATCCATTAACCTCGGTATGGACCTGAGTCTGTTCAAAAACCGCGTCGACCTGAGCATGGAGTACTACGATATGACCACTACCGACCTGCTTATGAAACGTCTTTTGCCCGAAATCACCGGTTTCAAGGACATTACCACCAACCTGGGGTTGCTCGGTAACAAAGGTTTTGAAATGACCATTAATACAATCAATACCGAGCAGGCCAATTTCTCCTGGCGCAGCGGGTTGGTATTCTCTTTTAACCGAAACAAAATCAAACGGTTATTCGGTGATTACAAGGAAGAAACGGTGGATGGCAAAACCGTACGCTCCGAGCTGCCCGACTATTCCAACGAATGGTTTCCCGGCCAGGCGATCGACCGCGTGTGGAACTATGATGTGACGGGAATCTGGCAAACCTCCGAAAAGGATGCGGCGGCGGTATACAAATTGCAGCCGGGCGATTTCAAAGCCGTGGATGTGGACGGCAACGGCAAGTACGAGGCGCTGCTGGACAAGCAGTTTATTGGCTACCGTCAGCCGCGCTTCCGGATCGGTTTGCGGAATGAGTTTACTTTTTTCAAAAACTTCAACGCCAGCGTGTTTCTCCGCAGCGAACTTGGCCACATCGCACCATTTGCCGAAGGCCTGCGCACAGGCGGCTCCGATACTTACGACCGCCGGAACACCAACGATTTCCCATACTGGACGCCCGATAACCCGACCAACGAATATGCGCGGCTGAATACCAATACCAATGTTTTTGGGGGCGGGATCAAAGTGTATAAAAAGCTTTCTTTCCTGCGCGTGCAGGATGTGAATGTGGGCTACGCATTGCCGGCGGACATTTCCAAAAAGCTGAAAGTGAACAGCATACGTGTGTTCGCGTCCGCGCGTAACCTGCTCACATTCACCAAATGGCCCGGCTGGGACCCCGAGGCGTGGGATAGCGACGGTAACAACATCCCGATGCCCAAAAACTTCACGGTCGGACTCAATCTCTCATTGTAAACAGCCATTAATTTCAGCATTATGAAGATTTTCAGATACCTCATATTATTTGTTTTGCTGCTCAGCCAATCGGCCTGCGATAAGGGTTGGCTGAAACCGGAGCCGCTGTCGTTTTTCAGCCCTGAGAATGTATTCGTGGATAAAGCGGGCATGGAAGCATTGCTTATTACTATGCGAAAGGACCTCAAAAACGAGAGTACCGGTGCAATGCCGAACCTGACGATGGAATTTGCAGCCTCGGACCTGGCGTCGCCCTGGTCGCAGCTCGATTTTTATAACCTCACACCCAACACCGACCAGTACTACCGCTTCCTGGCGATGTTTACCGTGATTTATTCTTCGATTAAAAACTGTAATGTGCTCATCAGCAGGATCGACGATATCAAATGGAATTCGGACCAGGAGCGAAATGCGATCCTCGGGGAGGCGCTCTGGCACCGCGCCTACTGGTATTACCGCCTCGTTAATTCCTATGGCGACGTGCCGTTCCTGAGCGGTGAGATCCAGGAGGCAAAACTCGATTTTCAGACGCACAGCCGCTGGGCGATCCTCGAAAAGATCAAAAAGGATGCGGAGTTTGCGGCCGAATGGCTGCCGGTAACCGCCAAGTCGGGCGTGATTACGAAGGGCGCGGCGAATCATCTATTGACCAAAATCTACCTCGCGAACCTGGAATACGACAAGGCGATTGAAGCGGCCGACAAGGTGATCAATGGCCCGTATGCATTGATGAACCAGCGATTTGGTATCGACGCCACGAAGGGGTACCGCAACCTGATCTGGGACCTGCACCGTGCCAAAAATTTCAGCATTGCACAAAATACCGAGACCATTCTCGCCGCCATCGACCGCTACGAAGCACCGCCGGCCGCGCGCTCGGTGGGACTTTACACCATGCGCTTGTACAATTGCCAGTGGTTCCAGCCGCAGGTGCTCGACAGCCAGGGCAAGCCGGGTATGGTCGCGAGCGGGCCGATGTACGATTCGCTGGGCAGGGGCAATGCCAATATCAGGCTGACGGGCTTTTATCAATACGATATCTGGTCGTACAAGGGAGCGAACTGGCGCAATACCACCGATTTGCGGCGCGCGGACATTAACTGGGTGGATATTCATGAATTGAAATACAACAACCCCGTGTCCGTCGATTTCGGCAAGCCGGTCAATACCAAGTTCCTCGCTGCGCAGGTAGATACGTTCAAGCACGTGTACGCGATGCCGCATTACATTATGTACAACCCGCAGGACGACCCCAAAGCGACGCCGATGGGTGGCAACGGCGACTGGTACATTTTCCGCCTCGCCGAAACGTATCTGCTCCGCGCGGAAGCCTACTTGTGGAAAAACCAGCCCGCATTAGCCGCCGCCGACATCAATAAGGTGCGCGAGCGTGCGAAAGCATTGCCCATTACGGCCGGCGAAGTGAATATCGATTTCCTCCTGCACGAGCGCGCCCGCGAGTTGTTCGCCGAGGAGCCGCGGCATTCGGAGCTCGTCCGCATTTCGTACATCATGGCCAAAGCCGGCTTGAATGGTTACAGCCTCACCAATTTCAGCGAAAAGAACTACTATTTCGACCGGGTAATGCGGTATAACAATACCTACGAAAAGAAGATCCAGCTGCTTGGAAACACAGCGAATATCGCTCCATTCCACGCGCTGTGGCCGATTCCGTCGCTGGTGATCACGGCGAATACGAAGGGGGTGATCAATCAGAATGTCGGTTATGACGGTGCGGACCGGAATGTGCCGCCGCTGACGAAGATCGAGTAGGGTATGGGAAAGAAAAGCGGGCCGTCGCATGAATCGACGGCCTCTTTTTTGTATTACAAATCATTCCCCTGCCAACCGCTGCAAATCCGATTGCGCCAGCCGGTAATTCAGTTGCGCCGCGAGCAAATCGGCCTCGGCTTTGGCCAGCAGCGAACGCGTGTTGAGGATATCCGCTTCGAGGTTCAGGCCGGACGCCTGCTTGTCGGTTTGCACTTTGAGTTCCTCGGTGCGGTATTTCACGGCTTTTTCGGCTACGGCGATCAACGCGGTGGCTTGTGTAAGCTTGCGATGCGTTTTCGAAACGTCGTTTCTGACCTGATTTTGGGTATTAATCAAACTCTCGCGTGCCTGCTGGCTCAGGAAATGCCGCTGGCGGATTATCTGCTTGTTGGCGACCAGATCCTGGATGTTCCATTTGAACTGCGCGCCTACGAACGGATTATTGTTCGGGAAAAGCAGGTTGCCGGTTTGGTAGGAGTAACCCGCCACCAGGCCGATGTCGGGCCGGTTGCTTTGCTCGGCGGCGCGGATCGCTTTTTGTGTTTTGATCTCCGTCAGGCTGGCGATTTTGATGTCGTTGTTGGCTGTGGCGGCATTCGTTAAATAGCTATCCAAAGTACCTGCGACTGTGCCTGCATTAGCCACGGGTGCCAACGCTACGCTATCCGTTTCAATGCCGGTCAATTGCTTCAAATCGGCCGTGTAATCTTCGGTTTGAATGCGGAGTTTCAAGAGGTTTTGCTCTTCGTCGGCGATGTTAGCTTGTAGCCCGGCCTTGTTTACATCAATGGTTTTGCCTGAAAGCAATGCACTTTCCACGTCGTAGAGCCGCATTTGCGCGAGCTTGATTTTGGCATTCGCTTCTTCCTGCTGTTTCTGCGTGATCAGTAAACCATAATATAGCTTCTCGATCGCCTGCCTGATCTGCAACGACGCCCGCGATTGCTCGTGACGCGCGAGTTCTACATCTGTTTTAGCCACCTCGATACCCGTTTTGATCTTCCCAAGTTGGGTAATGGGCTGGTAGAGCGTCACACCTGCATTGAAATTGTGGTGTTTACCCAAAGGAAAAGTCTTCTCTTCATTGGGCAAGGCGATGGTCGTCCCACCAAGCGGCAATGCGCCGAAAGAACCTTGCTCGATCACCAGCTGGCCGAGGTTCGCATTGTACTGGTAGGAAGAGCTCACCGACGCCACCGGGTACCGTTTGATCGCGTCTTCGGCTACTTTGGCCTCTTTTTCGGCAACCTGCAATTTGCGGACGTTCAGCAAATGGTTGTTTTGCAAGGCCATTTCCACGGCTTTTTCAAGCGTAAGCGGCTGCGCCTCCTGTGCGTACGAGGGCGCGGATGCGAATGCGCCCGCAAGCACTGTGAGTATCGGGAATATCAGCTTAGTTTTCATGGTGTTCTGCAACAGGGGTTACCATCAGGTCTTTTTTATCATGCGGTTTGATCATCGCGATGTACAGCACCGGCACGGTGAGCAGGGCCATTACCATCGACCATATCACCCCCACGGCGATCACACTCGCGAGCGGGCTCCACATCGGTGAACCGGAGAGGATCATCGGCAGCACGCCGATCGCCGCGGCCATGGCTGTAAGGAATATCGGGCGCAGGCGGCGCTTGCCGGATTCGATGGCGGCGGTGCGGATGTCCATCCCGTGGCCGAGCAGCTCGTTGGTATGGTCCACGAGAATGATCGCATTTCGCACCACGATGCCCGAAAGGCTGATAAGCCCCACAAATGCCGTGAAACCGAAGTTATTATGCGTAATGTAAAGGCCGATCAACGCGCCGAACAGGCTGAGCGGGATCGTGAGCATGACGAGCGCGGCTTCTTTGAGGCTGCGGAACTGGAACAGCAGGATGAAGAATATCAGTACCAGACTGATCAGCAGCACGACGATCATCTGGCTGAATGTCTCGTTCTTGTTGAACTGCTCGCCGCCGTATTCGATGCGGTATCCCGCAGGCAACGGAATGTCGGCGATTTTCGTTTTTACTTCCTTCACCAGGTCGGCCGGGAGTACGCCGTCTTCGGTTTCGCTCAGGACGGTGAGCGTGCGCACGCCGTTGCGGTGCATGATTTTGCCGGTCTGCCATTGCGGTTTCAATTCGGCAATCTGGCGGAGCGGCACATTGGCGTCGGTTACCGGCGAGGCCAGGTAAATGTTTTCCAGGTTGTCGGACGACTGGCGGTTACGCTCGTCGAGGCGGAAGACGATGTCGAGCGGGTTATTGCCTTCATACATGGTCGATACCGGCGCGCCGTTGAAACCGGTGTACACCATTTGCGAAATGCTGCCCGTGGTGAAACCCAGCTTGTTGGCCTCGTCTTTCAGCTGAATGCTGATCCCGTAATAATCCTCGCGGAAATCGGGACGTACCATGGCGCTGCCCTTGGCATTTTTAAGAATGTCTTGCACCAGCAAACCGATTGCTTTGAGGCGGGCAACGTCGTCGCCCACAATGCGTACTTCCACCGGCGACTTGTAGGGCGAACCCTGCTGCATCAGTTTCACCTGCGGCGAACCTTCGGGTATCAATGCGGCCACCTTGCCTTCGAGCTCGTGCGCGAATGCTTCGGCCGTTTTTTCGTCGGTAGTGTTAATCAATATCTGCGCATAGTTGGTTACCGGCACTTCGGGTGAGAAGTTGTAGTAAAACCTGGGTGCGCTCGTGCCCGTGAACGTCGCGTACGAGGTCACGCGCGGGTCGCCTTTGACGAGTTTTTCAGCTTTCAGGATCGCCTGGCCGGTTTTATCGAGCTTGGTGCCGGTGGGCATCCATAGTTCTATCACAAACTGGTTACGTTCCGCGGCAGGGAAGAATTTTTGTTTAATCCCCCGATATACAAACAATGAGAGCACGACGGTAAGCAGGCTGACGCCGATCGTCAGTCCCGAATGCCTTACGCACCATTCGAGCGCCGCATTGTAGCCGTTTTGCATGCGGTCGAGCAGGGTAATGCGTTTCTTTTTGTCGGTTTCCGCTGCGCTGTGGTCGTGGAGGCCTTTTTTGATGAAAGTATAACAAAGTAACGGCGTCAGGATCATCGCTACAATGAACGATGCGGCCAATGCAATGGCTACCGTGACGGGCAGTGCATGGATGAATTCGCCCACCGAGCCGGTGAGGATCACCATCGGCATGAACGAGGCGATGATGGTTACAGTGGCTGCCAAAACCGGGATTACCAGGTCGGTAGCGCTGCGCCAGGCGGCTGTCCAGCGTTCGACGCCCTCGTCGAGCAGTTCCACATAATTATCGGCGATCACGATGGCGTCGTCCACGACCATACCGAGCACGACGATCAATGCCGCGAGCGATACCTGGTGCAGCTCGATGCCGAATGCATTCAGCAAGGCGAATGTAACGGCGATTGTCATCGGGATGGCCATCGCGGCTACTGCGGCAATGCGGATCGGCAGGAGCAAGATCACCACGATCACGACCGAGAATATCGCAAGGAAGAATTCGCGGATAAAATGCGTAATGTTCTCGTCCACCAGTTTCGGTTGGTTTACGATCGTCGTCAACTTCACGTCGGCAGGGAGTAGCCTTTCGACTTCGACCAGCTTCGCATTTACTTCCTCGCCGAACTTCACGATATTATTTCCTTCCTGCATCTGGATCGCGAGCATCATCGCATTGTTGCCGTTCACGGTCGTTTTGCTGGTCGGTTCTGCATAGGCGCGGTTTACCTGCGCAATGTCGCCGAGCCGGATCAGCTCCCCGGTTTTCGATGCGCCCACGATCTGGTTCGCGATTTCATTCTCGGTGTTATAATAACCCGACGTGTACAGTGGCGTCTGGCTCGTTGCGGTTTTGATATCTCCTGTCGGACTAATCACATTCTGCGATTGCAAAACCTGCACCACGGACGACAGTTTGACATTATACTGAGAAAGCTTCTCGGAACTCGACGTAACCGTGATCTGCTCCTTTTGCTCGCCGATCCGTTTGATTTTCGAAACCGATTTGACCGTCCGGAGCACATCTTCCAGCTTCTGGGTGTAATCTTTCAGCTGCGCGTACGTGGCTTTGTTGCTTTCGATACCGATCACCAGTGCTTCGGTATCGCCGAAATCGGAGTTCACGATCGGGCCGCGGACGCCCTTGGGGAAATCCACCTGCCGGGCTACCAGCAATTGGTGGCGCAGTTTGCTCCAAAACACATCCGGGTTCTTCACATTTTCGCCCAGCTCCACATTCACGACCACCATGCCGTCCTGCGTGGTGGAGTAGGTCTTGTCCTTGCGGATTTCTTCAAACTGGAAAAGATACTGTTCCAATTTTTTGGTGACCTGGTCTTCCACCTGCGCGGAGTTGGCGCCGGGGAAATAAGCGAGGACGAGGCCTTGCCTGACGGTGATTTTCGGGTCCTCACGCCGCGGCATGTTCAGCAGCGAATAAACGCCTACCGCAAACACCAGCAGCAATACCGACAGCGTCACCTGCGGATATTTCAGGGATGATTTGACAAAGTTCATAACGCAGCTTATTGGTTGATGGAAATGGCGGTGCCGTCGGTGAGCTTGTGTTGCCCGCCGGTTACCACGCGGTCGGTTTCGGTGATCCCGGATGTGATCTCGATCTGGTTATCGGTGAGCTGTCCGATGCTCACCTTCCGTTTCAATGCGATTTTGCGGTCGGCGTCGGCTACGAAAACGTAGCTCTGGTTGTCGAGGTCGCGCAGAACGGCCTCGGTAGGCAGTACCAATGCTTTCTTCGACTGGTTGGAAGCCAGCGTCACTTCCGCGATCATGCCGGGGCGGATGAGCAATTTGGGATTATTAAGGGCTATTTTAATGGTAAATGCCCGGGAAGCCGCGTCGGCGGCGGAACCTACTTCGGTTACTTTGCCGGTAAACGTCTCGCTCAGCGACGAAACGAGCACTTTCGCTTCCTGCCCGAGCTTGATATTGTGCAATTCACTTTCGGGGATATACGCATTCACTTTCACTGTCCGGATGTCGGACACCACAAATAGCGGCGTGCCTACCCCGACGATCTCGCCGACCTCCGCCATCTTTTTCAGCATTACTCCTCCTATCGGCGCAAAAAGTTTCGTATCCGAGAGATTTTTAGCATGCAGCTTCTCCTGCGCACGTGCCTGCTGCAACCCGAAACCTACTTTGGCAAAATCGCTTTCGCTCAGGCTCCGGCGGTCGTGCATAACTTTCAGGCGGTCGTATTCGTCCTGTACCTGAGCTACTTGCACATCGGCTATTTCCTTGGCAATGCTGTAATTGCCGGGGTCGAGGCTCGATAGCAGCTGGCCTTGTTTGACGAGCTGGCCTTCGGCGGCGGCGATGTAGTTGATTTTTCCGCCCACCATAAAACCGAGGCGTACCGTTTTGTTACCCTCGACGTTTCCGCTGACGGAGATCTGGTTGTTGGCGGTAATGTGCTGCGCCTGCTGCGTCACGACCGGGAGCGGCTTTTCGACCGATTTGGCCTGGTCGGCAGCATTGTTGCAGCCCACGAGCGAAGCCATCGTGAGCATGAGATAGATAGGATTGCTTTTCATAGATTGGACGACCGTTAGGTTAAATATCCTGCTGCAAAATTGGCCCCGATGGCCGGCAATGCTTTTGATCTATATCAAAAAGTAACCCAAGATCGAAAAAAATGTCAAACTTTTCCTGCCCTGATCCGGCTCAGCGTTTCTTGCGTAATGCCCAGGTAGGAAGCAATGTGCCCGAGCGGTGCGCGCAGCATAATGTCCGGAAATTTTTCGAGCATGGAATTGTACCGTTCCTGCGCCGACTGGAACTGGATCGAATACAGTTTATCCGAGAATGTCTTCACCGCATTGATCATCACCAGCCGGCTCAGTTTCTGCAACGGCTGAAAATCGTCGATGAACTTTTCGAGGTCCTGGTAGGGGATGGTGCGGATAATGCTTTGTTCCAAAACCTCTGCGCCGTAGGGCGACGGGCTGTTGAAAAAAGCACTTTCAATGGAAATAAAAAAGGAGCCTTCCAGGATAAAAGAATGCGTAATGTCCTTGCCATCCTTAACATAATAGGTACGCGTCGCCCCTTTTTCGACATAAAATACTTTCTGCGAAAAGTTATCGGGCGATAACAGCCGGCTGCCTTTCGGTAATTCCTCCGTTTTGAAAGCGGCTTGCACCTGCGCTTCCATTTCGGGGGATAATATCATGTGTTGTTTCAGGTAGAGAATCAGGTCCATAAAGGTAATGCAATGGGCGGAGGCTGTTTTTTGCGAATGCCCTAACATAGCTATTTCCTGCCGGATACCCACAGCTTGTAACCGGATTTAGGTCATCCATCGCCGGGTTTAAACCCAAACCCGCCTCATGTGTAGTCGGTTACATGGGCGCATTCTACATGTATTAGTTTTGAGTTGTCAAACGACTACTACACATTTTTTAAACTAAATCATTTCCATGAAAGCTTTTAAGTTACTGACCATCCTATCTGTTTTAAGTATCACTATTCTTACAGGTTGCAGCAAGAAGAACGACGATGTAAATCCTGATCCCGCAGCCGGTGCGGCCGGTTTCAAAGTGAAGGTAGATGGCAAGGAATATGCCCCGGACTTCTCCTATGCATTGGCCAGTTTCCCCGCCAACGACCTCTATTATGCCATTTACGGCCTCGACAGCAAGACGAACGATATCGTGGCGATTGCTTTACCCAAAACAGCGAAAGAGGGGACGTTCGCGATCAATGCCGAGAATTTCGCCGTGATGACTTTTAACAAACAGGATTTCTCGACGATCAACGGCGGCAGCGGCTCGGTCACGATCACCAAAAGAACCGACAGCAATATCCAGGGTACTTTCAGCCTGACCGCCGTGGACGCGACAGGCACACTCAAACGCACACTAACAGACGGCAGCTTTAACGTGAACGTGCGCTAGGCCGCCGTCATTCGTCACCTCTTCCGGCCCGGGCCATCCATCCAACGATTTGCGCTATCCCCTTGTCTATGAATACTTTTACTCCTTTCAATCCGCTTTCCGGCCAGCTCAGCCCCAAGCCTGTACACATTTCCGTGCATTTCATGGGCCGGACCATTACAATCGCCGCCGAGCACATCACTTTCCTTGAAGGTGATGGAAACTACACCTACGTATACACGTGTGCGGGCAGGAAATACCTGATCTGCAAAACGCTGAAATGGCTGGCGTGCAAGCTCGATACCAACTTCGTCCGCGTACACAAATCGTTTCTCGTGAATGCCCATTATGTGATCGGTTGCGCGGAAGACGGCCGGGCGCTTAAAATGCGATGCGGTAACGAAGCGGCGGTAAGCCGTCGCAAAACGAAGGAAATCATCAGCATTTTTGGCGAGCGCGTGGAGCGTATCAGCGCGTGAGCAACTGCTGCTCCGAGATGACCTTGGTTAATGCATCCGAAACCTTCGCATGACCCGACGCATTGATATGCCCGTCAACCGGAAAATAGTCCTTAGCCTGGAATAGCTGTTCAGTGTCGAGGAAATACAAGCGCGTGTCGCCGATCCTCTGCGCTTCGGCTTTGAATGCGGGGATCATGCTGGGGCGGATGTAAAGGCCGTCTAGGTGGATGACCATGATATTGCCCTTGTAAAACTTCCGGATTTTGGCCAGTGATTTGAAGAAATACTCGGTGTGGACCTTCATTTCGGCAGCTGTCTTGATGCGCTGCGGCGTTACGGTATCCAGCTGCCGACCATTGATCCACGCACTCAATGCACCGCCTACCTCGCCGAAAACCTGTATCGGGCTCGTCCAGATGCGTTTGAGCAGGTCTTTTTCCCGTACGAAGAAGTAGGTGTAGCGCATCGGGAAATAGGTTTCGTTGATGCGGTTGAAAGTCGTGGTGTTTTCGAATGTCCGGGCCGTCAGGTGCTGGGGCTGGTTCTGC
Source organism: Dyadobacter soli (assembly GCF_900101885.1). Taxonomy (GTDB): domain Bacteria; phylum Bacteroidota; class Bacteroidia; order Cytophagales; family Spirosomataceae; genus Dyadobacter; species Dyadobacter soli. The sequence goes on from NZ_FNAN01000025.1 coordinate 106,406, forward strand.
GGTTCGTTGCGGGCTTCGTTTTCCTCGTGGTCGTTGTCGCAGTATTGCAGTACCACAAGTTTCACGGAATCTTTTTTGATTTTGGAAAAAAGCAGCATTTCGCGATAGGTACCGTAAGATGAAATACCCGCATTGAGCGTTTTGATGCCCAGTTTCCGGCCGGTAAGGTCGGCGTAGGCCTGGTTTTCGTCTACGCCCCATCCCATGGTAAACGAGTCGCCCAGGAAAACCAGTTTCGGGTTATCGAGCGAACTTTCATCGTCGCGAACACCGAAGCTGTTGATTTTAAACACATTACTATATTCCAGGCTCGAAAATACGCCTTCGCTTTTTGGGCGTAGGATATAGCCCAGGTCGGATGAGTAGCTGGCGAAATTCCCGTTGAACTGAATTACGTCCCGGTAATTGACCCATTGGTCGAGCACACCCACTTCGTGCCGGTCGGCATTCCGGTTCACGTCGATGGTGTGCCGGATGTAAAAATAGGAAGCCGTTTCGAGCATCGTAGGAAGGAGTAGCGCTGTCCAGAACGGCCATTTCAGCAAGCGGGTAACGGACCAGCAGAACAGGACGAATGCAATGGGAACCAGTGCTTTGAAGAGCAAAATGGTCCAGGTGAAGTGTGTGAAAAGCTGCCACCGGTACACTGTGATGGCGAGGAGCAGATAGCTGGAAAAGACGGCTATCAGCCCGATTTGTTTTTGCGTCATAGAATCACTGTAAGGATTTAGGTGCGGTAATTTAACCGCTTACTCAAAATCTAGACACACAAAACGGTGGAAATAGTTATGTTATTTTCCTGTTTTTTTATAAAATATTTATAATTAATTGATACTCTGCTGACTAAAAATGCGAAATGCAAAAAACGGGTTACACCTTCGCGTAACCCGTTTCCGTGTATTAGTAGGTACTTAAATTATTTCAATGCCTCGCGGATCGTAGCGCCTGCTTGAAGGAGCGCGCCCTGCACGGCAGGAACATGCGCGATGGGGTTCAGCAGGCCGTAATCGTGGATCAGACCCTGGTGTCTGGTCAATGTGGTTTTCACACCGGCAGCTTCCAGTTTGCGTGCGTAAGCTTCACCTTCGTCGCGGAGGACATCATTTTCAGCGGTTTGTACCAATGCGGGAGGCAGTCCCTGCAACTGCTCGGTAGTAGCCTGCAATGGCGAGGCGTAGCGGTGTTTTCTGTCTTCGGGGTTGGTAGTGTAGTTATCCCAGAACCATTTCATCATGTTTTTGGTCAGGAAGCGGCCTTCGGCGAACTGGTTGTACGAGCCTGTTTCGAATGAGGCGTCGGCTACCGGCCAGAGCATTACCTGCAATTTGATTTCCGGGCCATTGTTGTCTTTCGCTTTCAGCGCTGTTGCGGCGGTCATATTACCGCCCACGCTGTTACCTACCACGGCCAGTCTTTTACCGTCGACATTGATCTCGTCGCCGTGGTCGGCCACCCATTTCGTAGCCGCATATATTTCATTGATCGCCACCGGAAATTGCGCTTCGGGCGACGGTGTATAATTCACGAATACCGCTGCCGCACCGGAATAAACCACCAGGTCACGCACAAGACGTTTGTGGGTAGGGAAATCGCCCAGTACCCAGCCGCCACCGTGGATGAAGATGAATACCGGCAATTTTTCGGTAGTACCGGCTGGTTTTACAATATCGAGTTTAACAGTCAGGCCGTCCTGGGTAATCGTTTTTTCACTCGTTTCGATGCCCGACAAATCCACTTCCACTGATTTTTGCGCACCTACGAGCACATTACGCGCATCTGCAGGTGAGAGTTGTTCCAATGGCGTGCCGCCTCCGGAGTTGAGGGCGTTGAGGAAAGTTTTTACATCTTCAAAAATCGCAGGGTCGTTGGCGGGGTCTATAATATTCAGCGTTTCCATGATTAAAAGGTTTTGAGATTTGATATTCGTTTTTTCTTGTTGTGCTTGATTTGATAGGACAAAACTAGGGCAGGGAAACGGTTGAAAAATTAACCTAGGTTAAGAAAAGTTTGGAAGGTGTGAAAAAAGCATTTTGTCTATCTTGGTGACTTAAATCTCCTTTTTTAGCATGAAATTATATTACAGCTTCGTTTTTTTGCTCTTATTTTCTTGTAAATCAGTATGTTTTGCGCAAGAAGACACCATCCGGATTTTTTATGATAAAGACTGGAACGAAATCCCGAAGTCCCCGACAGCCGCATTTTACAGAATTGCCTACAACAACGATAATGGATTCTGGCAGGTGAACGATTATTACAGTGACGGGAAATTGCAGATGACCGGCGTTTTTCTTGATCGGGCCATGATCAAAAAACAGGGTTCTTTCGAATGGTACCATCCGAGCGGCAAGCTTAAAACCAAAGCGACGTACATGAATGGAAGGCTGATCGACGAAGAAATTACCTATTATGAGAATGGGCAGATCGATACGTACAGGCATTTCGACAATTCAGGGAAGCAGACAGATGAAAAAATGTACAAGCCCGACGGCTCGGAAAGTGTTTGTTCTCAGGCCGAGTACCCGGGCGGTTTGCCGGAGATGTACCGCTTTTTAACAGAAAATGTAAAATACCCGCGTTCACTGAGGCGGCGCAATATCGAGGGCAAAGTGTTCGTCAGCTTCATAGTGGACGCCACGGGTAAGCTTTCTCAACTGTTCGTTCTGGCATCTCCACATAACCTGATGGCCGAAGAAGCAATCCGCGTCGTCAGGGCGATGCCCAACTGGAAACCCGCTGAGCGCGATGGCGTGAAAGTGGCAATCAAGTACAACCTGCCTATTAACTTTCAACTGGACTAACTTTACTGCAACCTCTTCACAATCCAGGACAGCGTCAACCCCTGTCCGATCAGCGTGAACAGTACCACGGCTACGGAAATGAAGATGATCGCGTCGCGGAGGGGGAACGGCGTGCCGTCGTGGAGGTGCGTGGGTAACCCGATGGCGATAGCGAGGGAGACGATGCCGCGCATGCCCGACCAGCTGATAATGAGGCTGTTTTTGAAATCGAGCAGGGCGTTTTCGCTAATCCTTTTGTGTCCGCGTTCGAATCCTTTTTGGAGGTTTGCCCTTTGCCAGAAGACGCGGATCATGCGTAGCAGGAGGGCTATAACGGTGATAATGAATGCGTAACCGATGTAAGGAAGGAGCTGATTGCTGCTGATGTTTTTGACCACATAAGGAAATTGCAGGCCTATTAATATGAATATAAGGCCGTTGAGCAGGAAAATGATGGTTTCCCAGATCGTTTTGGATTGCTGTTTGAGCCGGTCGGGGAATATCTTCTTGCTGAAATCGGCAATGCCCAGGCCGAGGATCACGACGGCGATCACGCCCGACACTTCGAGCTCTTCCGCCACCCGGTAGGCGACGAAGGGCATCAGGAGCATCATCCCGATGGTCGCCTGCGCATTGTTGTGAATGCGCATGATAATCGCCCCCAGAATGCGCCCGATCACCAGCCCGACGATCGCGCCGCCGAGCAGCAGCACTGCAAATTCGGCCGATGCCTGCCAGAAAATGAATGCGGAACCGGTGACGGCTGCTACCGAAAACCGGTAGGCTACCAGCGCGGACGCGTCGTTTACCAGGCTTTCGCCTTCGAGAATGGTATTAGTTTTGGAGGAAAGCCCGAGGCCTTTGGTGATGCTCATGGCCGCGACGGCGTCGGTAGCAGAAAGTATGGAGCCGAGCACGAATGCGAGCGGCCACGTCATGCCTGGAATGAGATAGTAGGCCACAGCCGCAATGCCCGATGCGGTGATAAACACGAGCGAAATGGCCAGTGTGCCGATGGTGTTGATATTGATCCTGAAATCCTGAAAATTGATATTGAAAGCAGCATCGTACAGCAGCGGAGGCAGAAATATTAGGAACACGACTTCCGGATTGAGCTCGATCACGGGCAATGCGGGAATGAAGCCAATAGCGATCCCGGCGGTGATGAGTAAAACAGGGTAGGGTATCCTGACGCTGTCGGCCATGGCGGAGAGGCCGATCATGATAGCCATAATAAAGATGACGATACTGTAATTCTCCATAATGCTGATTGAATGTGCGGGGCCGGGGCCGGCGTGTATTTTCAAATCTAAGGATGATTGCGAAAAATCAGGGCTTCCGGGCAGAAAAATCGGGTGTGTCGGTTTTGTTCTATTTTGAGGGACGGGCGGCGGCTAGTTTTGCTTTACATTAAAACAAACAAAACAATGATAGCCATTACAGGAGCAAACGGAAACCTTGGGAAAGCCACCCTTGCATTTTTAATCAAAAGAACATTGCCGAAAAACATCGTCGCCATCGTGCGTGATGTGGACAAGCTTAGCGAGTACGCGGGTTCGGGGATACACATCCGCACGGCGGACTATGAAGATCAGGAGTCGCTGGAAAAGGCGCTGACCGGCGTGGACCGGCTGTTGCAGATTTCCGCCTCGGCCACGGGGGTGCGTGCGATGGCGCAGGAGACGCGCGTCGTGCATGCAGCCGTGAAATGCGGCGTGAAAGAGATCGCCTACACCAGCACATTGTTTCCGCACGAATCGGCGCATTTCCAGGCAGCGCACATTTGCCGGAATACCGAGGAGCTGATCCGCCAGAGCGGCATGCGCTACGTCTTTTTCCGCAACAGTATGTACCACGAAACCATCCCGCTCTTTATCGGCGAGGCGATGGGCGACGGCCGGATCTTTTACCCGTCGGGCATCGGGCGCGTGAGTTTTGCTTCGAGAAAAGACATTGCCGAGGCATTATGCAATGTGCTTACCGGCCCTGCATTCAGCAATGCTACCTATGACATTACTGGCTCCGAAACATTCAGTTTTGCGGATATTGCATTGACATTGAAGGACATAGCAGGCTTCAAAGAGGCGGCGCATACCGATATTTCACCGGAAGATTACCGGAAAGGGTTGCTCGGTTTCGGATTAGGTGATGAGGAAGCCGGTTTTTACGCGAGCATGGCCGATAGCATCCGCGCAGGCGAGTTTGAGAAAACGCATCATTCGCTGGAAGGTTTCCTGGGACGCAAACCGCTTGGTGTTCAGGAATATCTGAAAGCATTGTTTTGAAAAAATCGGTAACTTGCCTTACGACTCAATAGCCATGAAATACCATCAGATCCAGCCGCCGCCGCATTTGCAGGAATACGTCAAGTATTACTGGGCGCTCGAAAGTTCGGGCCGTCCCGACGAGCAGGTGCATTTCGTAACCATCGCCGACGGTTCCCCCGGCATTATTTTCCAGCAATCGGCAGGGGCGTCTTTTCAGGAGGGCAAACAACTGGCGTCTATATTCCTCTACGGGCAATCGACCGTGCATACCCGCATCGTCTCGCCGGCCACATTCAGCACCATCGGGGTATATTTTTATCCCCATGCATTGAAATCCATCTTTGGTATGGATTCCAACGAGCTGACGAACGATTGCCTGGACCTAGACCTGTTTTTCAATGGCAAGGGGCTGATGGAGCGGCTGGAAAGCACCTCAGACGTGGAAACGAAGGCCAATATCCTTTCCGAATGCCTCTGGGAGCAGGTATGCCGCAACGATCACTCGCTCCAAGCCGCGACGCGTTACGCAATGCAGCGGATCATCCAGTCGCAGGGCAACATTTCGATGAAAGACCTCAGGCAGGAGTTGCAGGTATCGGAGCGCACGCTGGAAAGGCGTTTTCAGGAAGGGATAGGGCTCTCACCCATGCTTTTCGGGCGCATTTGCCGCTTCCAGGCCTCGCTCAACCAGCTACGCGCGCAGAGTTACGACAAGCTTTCCGACATCGCCTTCGAGCAGGAGTACGCGGACCAATCGCATTTCATCCGCAATTTCAAGGAATTTACAGGCCTCACGCCCTTCCAGTTCCGGAAGAGCATTCATGAAACCGTGGAGAACTTCCCGGTGCTGGTTCAATCGTAGGCAATCACTTCATCGACAAACTTCCATTCAAACCGGGCCGAAACAGGGTGGTGGTCCGATAGCGGTTGCCCTTTTGCATTGGTAAACATAACATTTTCCAATGCATAGGCGGCCGGTTTGAGCTGGATGAACGGACTGCTTCGGAAAAGAATCTTGTCAATCGTTTCGCAGGAATCGGTCAGGCTGAGGATGTCGCTGGCGGGAATGGCGTCGCTGCGGACGGGCAGCTGATTTTTGCAATGCATGTTCACCCACGGGTCGGCCAGCCCGTTCTCCTTCAACAACCGATCCACATTATCCTGCCCGAAGCTGTACCGGCCGTTCAGGTCGCCCATCACGATCACCGCATTGCCGGCGGAATGCAGGCGGATGTAGGTTGACAGCTGCTCCATGTTGTGGCGCCTCGCGAGGGCGGCACGCGGGTGGTTGTACGCATTGGCGTGTACGTTGTAAAAGTCGATGAAGCGGTCAGGGGCGATTTCAATGCGTGTATAGGTGAAACCTTTGGGCGTAAAACAGTCGGCGCCGGTACAGTCCGTCCACGCAATGCGGCGGAGGTGCTTTACCGGAAATTTGGAAAGGGTATTGAGGCCGTCGCCGGTCATGACAGCCCCTTTGGTAGGCGTGCGGAACGGGTGCGCATTACCGGTGTGGTAGAGGTATTGATTGTAGTTGAAATCCTCCTGCACATGGGCGATATCGAAGCGGTTGAGCAGCCGTCCGATGGCTGAAATACTTTCTTTCCTGGGGGCAACGGCGCTGCAAATGAGCTGGGGGAGGCCGGCAATGTTGTAGGTGATCACGGAAAAACTGCCTGCATTGGCGGAATCGGGGGGCAATTGCGTCCAGCGGGCGCTCATCGGTTGCATATTAGCGCGGGTAGCAGGTGTGGCCTCGGAGAGAAAGAAGAGGATAAAAAGCCACGACAGGGATTTCAGGAACCTGTTTTTTTCAAGAAGTAAATATGCCCTCATAATGTGCCGGTTGGTATGCCCAAAACTACTGGCGGCATGTGGTCAGGGTAATTCCAAATTGTTAAGAATACGTTATTTTTCAACCGGATAGGGCATTCTGGCGTGTTTTCGGAAGGTTACGGTACTAACTTCGCGGCAGTTCTATTTTTTAACAGTGATAACCTATTCCATGACGCGTTTCCTGAAAAGAATGTATAGCCGCGCCGCTTGTCTTCTGGCAGTCGTCGCACCGGCTTGCATTAGCCCTTCATTTTCTCAGTCTGTTCCAAAGAAATCTTTCCTCGTTTGCGGCGATAGTAAAGTGCTGCTCGTGGATTATAACCGTTCCAAAGACAGCATTCCCGCAATCGCGTGGTCGTGGGATGCGCACCAGGCGATGGACCTGCCGGAGCACTTCCGCACGAAACTTTTCAATACCATGGACGACTGCAAGGCCGTGCGCGGCGGAAAGCAGCTGCTGGTATCGTCCTCCGGCGGGGCGATCGCATTGTTGAATTTGCAGGATAAAAAAGTGCTGTTCCATGCCGCCGTACCGAATGCGCATTCGATCGAACTGCTGCCCGGCGACCTCGTCGCTGCTGCCGCGTCCGTCAGCCCGGCCGGTAACAAGCTGATGCTCTTCTCATTGAAGCAGCCCGACAAGCCGCTTTATACCGACAGCCTGTATTCGGCGCATGGTGTGGTGTGGAATGAAAAACGGCAAAGTCTTTTCGCATTGGGTTACGATGTGCTCCGCGAGTACAAAATCGTTTCCGGCAACAGCCTCAAAATGGTGGCGAAATGGGCGATCCCGGGCGTGGGAGGCCATGAGTTGCAGCCGGCTAATGCTTCCGGCGATTTATTCGTGACCGAGCACCACGGTACCTGGCTGTTCAGCCCGGCGACGCAACAGTTTACCAAAATCAAAGGCTTCCCCGACGCCGAGAATGTGAAAAGCCTGGGCCGCGAAGCATCCGGACAATACATTTATACCATTCCGGAAGAAAGCTGGTGGACATTCCACGTAAAATTTCACGAGCCAGCGCGCAAGTTCGCATTCCCGGACATGCACGTATACAAGGCGCGGTGGTTCGATAACGGACTATCGGCTGCGGAAGCCGAAAACCCGCTTTCGCGCGCGCATTCACATAACGACTATTTGCAGGCGGCGCCTTTCACGCTGGCCTACCGGCACCAGTTCGGCTCGGTGGAGGCCGACGTGCATTTCCGCAACGATACGCTTTACGTAGCGCACGATTCGAGGGATATCAGCGCCGACCGCACGTTCGATAAACTGTATTTACAGCAGATTATCAAGCAGATCACCAAAAACGAAGGCAGTATTTACAGGGATAAAAGCCGGGTATTGACCCTTTTGGTAGACCTTAAAACGACTTACAAAACCACTTTACCCGCATTGGTAAAGGCACTGGCTCCGCACGAGGCATTACTCGCACCGAAAGGTTCCGTGAAAGTGGTTTTAAGCGGCAATACGCCACCGCCGGCGGAATTTGAGCAGTATCCTGCATTCATTTTCTTCGATGGCCGCCCGGGTACCAACTACACCGCTGCACAAGCTGAGCGCCTCGGGATGATCAGCCAGGATTTTCACAAGTATTCCCAATGGAACGGAAAGGGTATCCCGGTTGAAAAAGACCGCAAGGCACTCGTGGACGCGATCACCCAGGCGCATGCGATGGGTAAGCCTTTCCGTTTCTGGGCCAGCCCGGACAATATCAATGCGTGGAAAGTGCTGATGAATCTCGGTGCGGACTACATTAATACCGACCACGTGGCCGAACTGGGTAATTTTCTCAGCGGCCGCAAGAATGCCGAATACCAGTCGACCGAATTTTACAAACCTTATCAACCCACCTACAAAAACAACGACGCGCCCGGTAAGGTGAAGAATATCATCCTGCTGATCGGCGACGGAATGGGCCTCGCGCAAATTTATTCAGGACTCACGGCGAACCGCGGCGAGCTTAACCTGGGTAAGTTCCTCAATATCGGCTTCTCGAAAACGGCTTCTTCGGATAATTACATTACCGACTCGGCTGCGGGTGCCACCGCATTCGCGACGGGCCATAAAACCCGAAACCGGGCCATTGGCGTGGATTCCAACCTCGTACCGGTGCCGTCGATCATCCGCCAGGTGAAAGCCACGGGCCGGAAGTCGGCATTGATTTCGGCGGGCGACATCACCGACGCTACCCCGGCGGCATTCTACGCGCACCGCCCGGAGCGGAGCCAGATGGACGAAATCGCGACGGATTTCCTGAAAGAACCCGTCGATGTGCTGATAGGCGGCGGTTACGGCCATTTTGCCAAAACCAAAACGGCCGATTCCCTGATAGCACGCGGTTTCCGGGTGTCCGACAACTGGAACGACCTGGCAGGCATGAAGGCCCCGTTTGTGTTGCTGGACGATAAGCATGTCGTATCGATGCAAAAAGGTCGCGGCGATTTCCTCAAAGATTCATTTCAAAAAACACTTCAATCGCTGCAATCGAACCCGAAAGGCTTCTTTATGATGGCCGAAGGCGCGCAGGTGGATTACGGCGGCCACGAGAACATTGTACCGTACGTGGTGACCGAAATGCTTGATTTTGACAAACTGGTAGGAGAGGCGCTCCGTTTCGCCGATTCCAACGGTGAGACGCTCGTAATCGTCACCGCCGACCACGAAACAGGCGGCCTTACCCTCCTGGACGGAAATCTCAAAACCGGCTACGTCGACGGCCAGTTCAGCACCGGCGACCATACCGGCATTATGGTACCTGTATTCGCCTACGGCCCGCATTCGCTGGATTTCAGAGGGGTTTATGAGAATACGGAGATTTATCAGAAGGTGAGGAAGGTGTTGAAGTAGGGGAAAGGGAGGAAAGGAGGAAGGGAGGAAGGGGAGGAAGGAGGAGTTTTTTCCTGTCCCGTCCTGAAATAGGTTGACTCAACCATTAGGAAAAATGAACGAACGTCGGCCGATAATTAAGTCCAGTCTTAGTTTCAAACAAGAAGTAGTCCGTGAGATAGAGGAAGAAGGTTTAAGCCACCTGGAAGCATCCCGACGTTATGGGATCAAGGGAAGTATGACAATCAAGAAATGGATTATTAAATTTGGTAAAGATCATTTAGTCAACAAAGTAATCCGGATCGAGATGAAAGGTGAAGTTAACCAACAAAAGCGTTTGGAGGCCGAATTGCGGCGTTTGAAAGAGGCTTATGCGGACCTAAGTTTGAAGCACCAATGTGCCGAGAAAGTGATTGAACTGGCCAATGAGGAACTAAAAATGGATTTAAAAAAAAGTTTTGGCACCGATGCGTCCAGCAACTCCAAGGGCAATTCGCAGT
>NZ_FNAN01000029.1 GCF_900101885.1 Dyadobacter soli
TACAAAAGAAAAAATATACGGACTGACCAGGCTGGCTAAGTGGCACGAAAAGGTCAGGCAATCCGGCTTCAAATCATTCAATACCGTTGCCCGCTCGATTGAGAATCACTACAAGACCATTGTTAACTATTTTGATAACAGAAGCACCAATGCATCCGCTGAATCTTTCAATGCGAAGATCAAAGCGTTCAGGGCGCAGTTCAGAGGAGTCAGGAATGTAGAATTCTTCCTTTACCGCCTTACCCAGTTATATGCTTAATCCAAGGTGCTCCACAACATTTGGTCTTGATCCCAAATGTTTTTGGTATGATAATCGCGACTTTGGCGATCGGGAAACGACTTTCCAGGTCGTGCCGGATGGTTATGCGGAGATCATTTTCTACTTTGGAAACCTTCAAATGGTTCCTGACGATGGCAATTTAATGCAACTCCCCTCCCCGTTCATGATGGGATTGCTCGATCGCCCTGCCGTTTTTCAAACCCGCAACCGTTTGGAGATTATGGGCGTCAGATGCTTTCCCTGGACGGTATCCGACCTGCTCGGACTTTCTTCCGGGAAAGGCGGCGTGCATGTTTTCGTACATCCCATCGCCGAACTTCAATCCGCGTTGAGCGGCCTGATGGCATCTGGCAAAATCGATGAAGTGCTTGCCCGCTTGAAAGACTATTTCACTCAGATGCATTCGCAGGTTACCGTCGACAAAACACTCTTCAAAGCGGGCGCAGTGATGATCGGGAGCAATGGTACGACTCCTGTCGGGCAGGTGGCGGCAGCGGCGCACGCGACTGTACGTACGCTGGAACGGAAGTTCAAACAATCTTCGGGCTTTACTGTGAAAGATGTTTCCGGCCTGATACGCTTTGAGCAGGTCCGGAACAAGCTATGGAACGATCCGGATGCTAACCTCGCCGGCCTGGCACACGAATTGGGCTACGCGGATCAGGCACATTTAACCAGGGAGTTCAAAAAATACAGCGGTACCACGCCGGCCGCATTTGCCAGAACAACAAAGAAACGAAAACTGGCGCTAGGCAACGATTTTGTCGCGTTTGTACAAGCCTGAGGAAAGCGCATTCCGGAATTTTGTAGCGAAATCATTCCATTATGAAAGCTACAAACAATCCATTGCAATACGACGTCATCATCTCCGGTGCCGGGCCCGTGGGCCTCTTTCTTGCCTGTGAACTTGCCCTGGCCAAATGCACCGTCCTCGTTCTCGAAAAGGCAGAACACCCGAGTTCGCCATTGAAGCAACTTCCCTTCGGTATACGCGGACTTTCGGCCCCGACCATTGAAGCGCTTTACCGCCGCGGGCTGCTCGATGAGCTGGAAATCCACAAGCGACTTAAAAATCCACACATCACGACAACGCCACAAACAGGCGCGCAGCGTCAGGTAGGGCATTTCGCAGGCATTCCGTTTCATGAAGGTAATATCGACACCTCGCAATGGAAATTCCGCCTTCCCGGCTCGCCTGAGACCAGTTTAATATCCGAAATAGCGGAACTCGAAGCCGTGTTCACCCGTCGCGCAGATGCATTGGGCGTAGCAATCAGGCGCGGCCTGGCCGTTACCGCCATCGAGCAGAACCATGAATGCGTTTCAGTCTGGTCGGGTAGCCATGTTTTTAAGGCCAAATGGCTCGTCGGCTGCGATGGAAGCCGTAGCGTTGTCCGCAAAACAGGGGGTTTTGAATTCGAGGGTACCGAACCGGAATTTACGGGCTACACCACACTACTCGATATTACGGACCCCGAAAAGCTTCGTCCCGGTCGCAATGTTACCTCCGCAGGTATGTACATGCAGTCACAGCCGGGATATGTGCTCATCCAGGACTTCGACGGCGGCACATTTCACGACTCCGGAGCACCCATTACGAAGGAGCACATTCAGGCAGTTTTACGCCGCATCTCGGGTACCGATGTTACTATCAACGCCTTGCTTACCGCCACTACCTGGACCGACCGGGCGCGCCAGGCGACCCGCTATCGCAATGGCCGGATCTTGCTGGCCGGAGACGCCGCACACATTCATTCGCCGTTGGGCGGCCAGGGCCTTAACCTGGGTTTAGGCGATGCCATGAATCTTGGCTGGAAACTTGCTGCTACCATTCAAAACCGCGCATCGGAAGAGCTCCTCGACAGTTATCATACCGAACGCCACCCGGTTGGTGCGCAGGTTCTCGACTGGTCGCGCGCACAAGTGGCCATTATGCGCCCAGACCCGCACGCACGTGCATTACGTGCGATTTTCAGTGACCTTCTGCAAACCCGCGACGGCGTTACCTACATTGCGGGCAGGGTTTGGGGCGTCCATACTCGTTATAATTTGAATTGCGACCATCCGCTGGCAGGGCGCAGTGTCCCCAACTTTGAAGTGGAAGACGGTACCAAAATCGGTGACCTGATGGGCGACGGCCGGATGATACTGCTGGATTTCGAGGGAAGTAACGGTTTGGTAGCTTTGGCAAAAGAATACGCAGATCAAATCAGGTACATTTCAGCCAATGTAAAAGACCGGCTGGATTTAAGTGCTATTTTGATACGTCCCGACGGGATCGTAGCCTGGGCTTCCGACAGCGCTTCAAACAGCACCGAACATTTAACGCACATTCTCGACGACTACTGGAATGTTGTGAGCCATTGATTTGTTCCGTTTCATACAATTCCCGCGCATTTGTCCAGCGTACATTTGTTTGCCCGAGACTCTTTTGACAAAGGTTCAAAACGGCAAATGACACAGTAATCAGGTTTCAAATGGAATTTCAATATTTCCAGCCGGCAAAAATACTGGCACCTTACATCCGGCATTACTACCTCTTCGAATCCGCTAATAATGCGGCTTATGAAGATACCGTGTTCCCGAGTGGCGACATGGAGGTAATTTTCAATCTAGGCGGCGGGATTTGGGAATCTCTTCAGGAAAGTGGTTTTCAAAATAATCCGGCTATCGAGCTTTGGGGGCAGATCACCCGGCCGCTGCTAATCCGGTCGTCGGGAGCGCATTTAATGCTTGGCGTGCGGTTTTTTACACATGGCACCTCTTTTTTGCTCGACGATGAAATAGGTATTTTCAATGATCAGGTTTTCGATCTGACCGACGTGCTGGGAAGGGATATCCGGGATTTGCACGACAGATTGTTGAATGCAAGTTCTGCAACCGCTCGCATCGCCCTGCTGGATGACTTTTTCACCGGCAGGTTAATGCGTGCATCCGGTCGGCATAAGCGATTGAACAAAGTCGCGCACATTCTGACCAGCATTACCAAAGACGCTACCGAAAACAATATCAGCAGAGTTGCCGACAATTATGGTGTATCAACCCGATATCTGCACAAACTGGTTTACCAGCACACAGGCCTTTCACCAAAGTCGTTCGACAAAATCCAGCGTTTCAAAACCAGCCTCAAACTGATCGGCGAAAACAAGTTACCACTCACTTCCATCGCTTACGACGCCGGTTATTTCGACCAGTCGCATTTCATCCGGGACTTCAAATCGTTTACCGGGCTTACGCCATCGGCTTATCTGAACAATCTTTCGGCAGTCAATCAAATGCTGATTAATTAAAATCCGGTCGTTCCGGTTTGTACAATTATCGCCCTGGCGGCCGAAATACCTTTGTAACATCAAATTCATTTCCAACAAAGGTAAAATTCAGATTATGAGCCATTTCGAAACATTTTCGCAACTTCATCAACAAACAGAACCCTTCCTGCTCGGCAACATTTGGGACGTCAATAGTGCACACATTTTCGAGGCCGCGGGTTATAAGGCGATCGGCACGTCGAGCCAGGCACTTGCCACAGCATTTGGTTACGACGACGGTGAAAACCTCCCTTTCGACACCATTCTGCGCGTCGCACGGCGGGTTACCGAAACCGTTAAAATCCCATTTACAGTCGATATTGAAGGCGGGTACAGCAATACGGCGGCGAGGATAGCGGAGCATATCAAGCAACTCTACGAAGCGGGCGTTGCCGGGGTTAACCTGGAAGACACGGTAGCGAAGCCCACACGCCAGCTGCGAGCCGCTGATGAGTTCAAAAATCTGCTTACCGACATCGTAAACCGGCTGGAACAGGGCAACATCAAAGTATTTCTCAATATCCGAACCGACCCATTCCTGCTAGGCTTGCCCAATGCGCTCGACGAAACCATCAGCCGCATTAATATGTATGCAAATACCGGCATTCACGGAATATTTGTGCCCTGTGTCACACGCGCCCAGGACATTCAAATTATTACGGCAGAAACAACACTCCCTATCAATGTAATGTGCATGCCCGCATTACCCGACTTCAACACATTGCAATCACTGAATGTCAGGAGGATCAGTATGGGACCATTTCTTTTCAATAAAATGGCTTCCCAAACGAGCATCCTGGCAAAGAATGTGGTAGAGGCGCAAAATTTCGCGCCATTGTTTGCCTGACATTATATGCATTCACACGCTGTGCGAACCTAAATGCATATGGCGGCGCGACTTAGAAAACGTTTTAAGTCAAATACGAATTTATTCGATAATATTTTTTAGGGAATGGCAAAAGGGGTCTTTCTTTTCGGGTTGTTTTAATTTATATTTGAAGTTTCCCAAAACGAAAGATCCCTACTGATTTACGGAAGGGCTTCTTCGGCATCAACACGAGTCCTAGCCAACGATATCCTAATGAAAGTTTCTCCCTCAGAGCCGTTTAAAATTGTTTATTCAATTCTTAACCATGAATATCTGGGGTATATCTTCGAGGCTTTTGTCGTCCAGCTTAATGCGCAGGGCGACTTTTCGTTTCAGGTCCAGAACATTTCTTCGAAAAACATCAAGGAGTTCCGCTCCGGCCTCGATACCAGGGATTTTGAACTCGTCAAACTGATCGATGATATTCAGCAGGATGCGGTTCTCAAAAAGTATAATCCCAAAAAACTGAATGCAGTAGACTTTTTCCTGAAAGTATATGACCCTCAAAAAGGCGACAAGGCCATTCAGGAAACCATTGCCGGCTACCTCGAAAACTGTAAATCGCGCATTCTGGAAAGGCTTGCAGGAAAGGACATTTTCATCATGGGCAACGACGGTAACCCGTTATGGAAACCCGTGACCTGGGAGCCGGAAAAAGCGACAATACGCTTCCATTTCATACGGAACGAGGACAATACGCACTATTTCCCGACGATCCGTCACAAAATGCAAAAGCTGGAATTCCAGTACAAAAATGCATTCCTGATCTGCGAAGATCCGGCGTGGCTCGTGCTCGACGGGTATTTGTATCATTTCGAGGGGAATGTGGATGGCAAAAAAATCAAGCCGTTCCTCGCCAAGAAATTCATTGCCATTCCCGGGCAGGTCGAGGAGCAATATTATGGGCGTTTCGTGGCCCCGCTGATTGCGTCCTACGATGTGGTGGCGCGCGGATTTGAGATCAGAAATGTGTCGTCCCTGCCGAAAACCGTTCTCACGATTTCGGAATACTCTTCTAACCCGAAAAAATCCGCCGTGCTTTTTCAGGATAATGAGGAAGTTGAAGTCCTGGAAGAAGAAGATAACGATGTCACATTCGACCTTTCCTTTCAATACGCGGGCTTTTCGTTTCACTACGACAGCTTCGCGCATGCATCGAGCGTGCACATGGAAAAGAAGGGCAACGAGTATTTTTTCAATAAGGTTAAAAGGAATATCGAGGTCGAGAGCCAGCATGTGCGGACTCTGAAAGATATGGGCCTGAACATCCGTAACGGCAAGGTTCAAATGCCGAAATCGGAGGCATTCGGCTGGTTGCAAAGCAATGCGATCGCATTAGCCGAGCACGGTATCGCCGTCCGGCAGAATACTGCTGACACCAAGCGTTATTTCCTGGGCTATTCGTCGCTCGACATTTCGATCCAGGAAGGCCGCGACTGGTTCGACATTCACGCAAAAGTGCTTTTCGGTGAATTTGAAATACCGTTTATTCAACTTCGCAACTACATTCTGAACCGTAAAAAGGAATTTCTGCTGCCCAATGGCGAGATAGCAGTAATTCCCGAATGGTGGTTTACCAAATACTCCGAGTTCTTTTCATTTACCGAAAGCAGCCACGAAGACGACCAGCTGCGGCTCCGGATGCACCATCTGGCATTGGTTCAGGAGCTGAAAGAGGATAACCTGGCCACGGCGGTGATCAGCCGCAAGTTGGAAAACCTGCGGAATTTCCAGCATATCGAACCTGCGGAAGCGCCGTTGCACTTCCAGGGCCTGCTCCGCCCCTACCAGAAAACCGGTTACGACTGGCTGCGCTTTTTGAAACAATACCGCTTCGGAGGCTGCCTGGCGGACGATATGGGTCTGGGTAAAACGGTTCAGACGCTCGCAATGCTGCAAGCGGAGAAGGAAAGCGGCGCCGATCGGCCTTCAATCCTGATCATGCCGACCTCGCTGCTTTATAACTGGCAGCTGGAATCCAGCAAGTTCACGCCCGAGATGCGCGTGCTCCTGTACACGGGCACGAACCGCGAAAAAGACACCGCGCAATTCGATAATTACGATCTGGTACTGACCTCGTACGGCATTGTGAGGCTGGATATCGATATCATGGAGGATTACCGGTTCAATTATGTAATTCTCGACGAATCGCAGGCGATCAAGAACCCGTCGTCGATCATTACCAAGGCGGTAAGACGACTCAACTCGGCAAACAGGCTCGTTTTGACAGGTACGCCGGTGGAAAACAACACGCTCGACCTCTGGTCGCAAATGTCGTTTGTGAATCCAGGCTTATTGGGCACGCAGGCATTTTTCCGTGATGAATTCCAGATCCCGATCGAAAAGAAAGGTGACGAAGAAAAGACTAAACGGCTTTACAATCTTATCAAGCCATTCATATTAAGAAGGTTAAAATCGCAGGTAGCAACCGACCTACCCGAAAAGGTGGAAAGCATTCAGTACTGCGATATGTCCGACGAACAGGAGAAGGCATACGAAGAAGCAAAAGCCTATTACCGTAACCTGATCCTGCAAAGCATTGATTCAGACGGTATTTCAAAATCGCAGTTGGTGGTATTGCAGGGCCTTACCAAGCTCCGGCAGCTTGCCAACCACCCGGTAATGGTCGACCCGGAATATGCGTACGACTCCGGCAAGTTCGAAGACGTACTTTACAAGCTGCAAACTGTCATGAGCGAGGATCATAAGATATTGATTTTCAGCCAATACATTAAGCACCTTGATCTTTTCAGGCATTACCTCGACGAAAAGGAAATCAATTACGCCTACCTCGACGGCGCAACGCGCGACCGCCAGGAACAGGTAGAATCCTTCCAGAACAACGAGAATATCAAGATTTTCCTTATTTCTCTGAAAGCCGGTGGCTTAGGCCTTAACCTCACCGCCGCGGATTATGTTTTCATCCTCGATCCATGGTGGAACCCCGCCATCGAAGCGCAGGCCGTGGACCGTGCACACCGCATCGGCCAGGACAGGACGGTATTTACTTATAAGTTTATTACCAAAAACTCGGTGGAAGAGAAGATACTCGCATTACAACGCTCCAAGAAGCAGTTGGCGGATGATCTGATTTCCAGTGAGGAAGGGTTTATCAAATCGCTGACGCGGGAGGATGTGTTGAATTTGCTGTCTTAATACTGATAGAAATAAATAAGGCCTTGAATGACGAACATTCAAGGCCTTATTTTCTATATCAACAAGCTACGCTACCTCCGCGGCCTCACGGCTGATCAGCGCTTCGCGATCCGGGCCGGTTGAGATAAATGTAATCGGCAGGTTCAATTCCGCTTCGAGGAACTTCACATATGCATTCAACTCCGCAGGGATCGCGTCGAAATCACGAACACCGTCCAGGGAAGTTTGCCAGCCTTTGAAATCTTTGTAAACCGGCTCAACAGCTTCGTCGCAAAGGTCGTAAGGCAGTTGGTCGGTGAGTGTACCATCCGCAAGGCGGTAATGTGTACATACTTTAATGTTATCGAAAATAGTCAGAACGTCTACTTTCATCATGATCAGTTGCGTTACGCCATTGATCATAATCGCATATTTCAATGCAGGCAGGTCGAGCCAGCCGGTACGGCGTGGGCGACCGGTAGTAGCACCGAACTCGCGGCCTTCCCGACGGATCTTTTCGCCTACTTCATCATTCAGTTCGGTAGGGAACGGACCGCTTCCTACACGTGTGCAGTAAGCTTTGAAAATACCGAATACCTCCCCGATCTGACGTGGCGCAATGCCCAATCCGGTAGAAGCACCGGCAGTCATGGTGGTAGAGCTGGTTACGAATGGGTACGAACCGAAATCAATGTCGAGCAATGAGCCTTGTGCACCTTCCGCAAGTACTGTTTTGCCGGCAGTCAATGCATCATTTACAATATACTCGCTGTTCACCAGCGTGAATTGCTTCATGAATTCAACCGATTCGAAGAATTTCTCTTCGGCAGCAGGCAATGTTTCGGAGTAGTCGAACGAATAGAAATCGAGGATAACTTTGTGTGCATCAACGAGTTTCTTGTATTTGGCAGCAAAGTTCGGAGAAAGAACGTCTCCTACACGCAAGCCCAGGCGCGCAACCTTGTCCTGGTAAGCAGGTCCGATACCGCGCAAAGTCGAGCCGATCTTGGAATCGCCTTTCGAACGCTCGTAAGCAGCATCCAGCAAAGCGTGGGTAGGGACGATGATAGAAGCTTTTTTGGAAACAAAGAGATTGCTGATCAGGTCGAGGTTATATTTCGCCAAACCTTCGATTTCTCTTTTGAATACAACCGGGTCGAGCACGACGCCGTTACCGATGATATTCTGAATATCGCTGCGGAAAATCCCCGACGGGATCTGGTGCAGCACGTGTTTGATACCGTCAAACTCCAATGTGTGTCCGGCATTAGGACCACCCTGAAAACGGGCTACAACCTGATAGCGTGGCGCCAGGACATCCACAATTTTTCCTTTTCCCTCGTCTCCCCATTGAAGACCAAGTAGTACGTCAACTTTCATTCAAATATTGGATTACTGAAACTTATATGGTGTAAGCGGCCCGGCAATGTGCGCATTACCGGGCCTGATCGTGATAATTATCTGTCTTCAAAGACGGCGGTTTCCCGCGGCGCATCGGTGCGGTTCTGGCAATTTTCCTTGTTGCAGTTTCCGTAGAAAATAAGCGAGTGGTGCATTACGCTGAAATTCAGCATTTCCCCTACCATGTTCTGGATCGACTGGATGCGCGGATCGCAGAACTCCATTACTTTATGACAATCTGTACAAATCAGGTGGTCGTGCTGCTTGTTACCGTACGACTTTTCGAATTGCGCGAGGTTTTTGCCGAACTGGTGCTTGGTAACCAGGTCGCAATCCACCAGAACGTCGAGCGTGTTGTAAACCGTGGCACGGCTCACGCGGTAGCGCTTGTTTTTCATGCTGATATACAGCTCATCTACATCGAAATGATCCTCCCGGGTGTAAATTTCCTCCAAAATCGCGAAACGTTCGGGCGTTTTACGAAGTCCTTTATTTTCCAGGTAAGCCGTCAGAATTTTCTTCGCGGCCTCAAAATTTGGTTTGCTGGCTTGTGGCATATCTCTGATATTCTTGCGCGAAAATACGCTTTTTTACTTAAATCACTCTCACTTTCGCAAGCATAGTGTTGCTACTTCATTAATTACCAATTCAATAACATATTGGCGTGGCAATGGTTCAAAATCACTATTTGCCGTTCAGATTGGTGTCGAAACGCTGCACATTGTACACGCCTTCGACTTCTTCCAGCTTTTGTATCAGGATATCCAAGTGCCTGGTATCCTGCACGTAAAGCTTAATGTCACCATTGAACACACCGTCCTTAGTATCGATCGTAAGCCCGCGCATATTGATGTGCAGCTCGTTCGAAATGATCCGCGTCACGTCGTTCACCAAACCTACGCGATCGGTACCCGACAAATAGAGCCCCGCCAGGAATGCCTCTTCCTTACCCGACCATTTGGCCTTGATAATGCGGTTCCCGTGCTTCGACATCAGCTCCGCTGCATTCGGGCAGGTGGTGCGGTGTATTTTAATGCCTTCGTTGATGGTCACAAACCCGAAAACGTCGTCGCCCGCGATCGGGTTACAACATTGCGCGAGTTTGTAATCGATCTTGTCCATATCGTCGCCGATGAGCAGCGTGTCGCTGTCCGCACGGTCGCCGTGGATATGTTTCAGGTATTTGGTCAGCGTCTTTCCGTCGGTGCCGTTGGCTGGCGGTGTATTGTTGGTTGCGCTGCTCTCTGCGGCTTTCTTTTCTTTCGCATCCCGGTCCCGCTTGAAGCGTTTTAGGTCGTCGATCGGAATGTAGCCTTTGCCGATGCGGTAGAAGAAATCAGTCGTCGTTTTGCATTCAAAAAACGCCCTGAGCTGGTTCATTACCTCGGCGGTAGCGTCCATACCCAGTATTTTCAGTTTTTTCTCAACTAATTGACGCCCATCCGTTTCGTACCGGCGGTTCTCTTCTTTCAAAAAATCTTTGATCCGCGCCCGGGCCTTGGAGGTAACCACAATGCGCAGCCAGTCCTCATTCGGTTTCTGTTTACCGGACGTGATGATCTCGATCTGATCGCCATTGTTCAGCACATAACTGATCGGCACGAGGATACCGCCGACTTTGGCCGCCATACAATGCGCCCCTACCTCGGAGTGAATGTCGAATGCGAAGTCCAGCGCAGTTGAACCTGCCTGCAATACCTTCAACTCGCCTTTTGGTGTAAATACAAATACCTCTTCATTGAAGAGATTACTGCGAAACTCGTCCAGAAACTCGATAGCAGCCGTTTTATCCCCAAAACCATTCTCCAAAGTCTCGCGTACCTGAGTGATCCACGTCTCGATATTGCCTTTGACCTTGGTATCATTTCCTTTGTACTTCCAATGCGCGGCATACCCTTTCTCCGCGATCTCGTCCATGCGCGAGGTACGAATCTGCACCTCCACCCACTGCCCGCTCTTGCTCATTACGGTCGAGTGCAGCGATTGGTACCCATTCGCCCGCGGCGTGCTCAGGAAGTCCTTCAACCGGTCGGGGTTGGGTTTGTAATGATCCGTGACAATGGAATAAGCCTGCCAGCAGATCGCTTTTTCGCGATCGCTTTCCGGTGGTGATTCCAGCACAATGCGGATCGCGAACAAGTCATAGATTTCCTCAAAAGGCTTGTTCTGCTTCCGCATTTTGTTCCAGATCGAATAAATCGATTTGGGGCGGCCTTTAAGGATAAAATTCAGCCCCGCCGACGCCAGATCCTGCGCAATGGGCTCCATAAACTTGGAAATGAAGCGGTCGCGGATGTTTTTCGTCTCGCGCAGCTTTCGTGCAATGGCCCGGTATTCGAGGGGTTCGGTGTATTTCAAATAGAGCTCTTCAAGCTCCGACTTAATACTATACAACCCTAGCCGGTGCGCGAGCGGCGCATAAATGAATATCGTTTCGGAAGCGATTTTGAGTTGCTTGTCGCGCGGCATACTGTCGAGCGTACGCATATTATGCAGGCGGTCGGCGAGTTTCACGAGGATCACCCGCACGTCGTCCGAGAGCGTGAGCAGCATTTTGCGGAAGTTCTCGGCCTGCTGCGACGACCCATACTCGAAACGGCCCGAGATTTTGGTCAGCCCGTCGATAATCTTGGCTACTTTCTTGCCGAACAACCGCTCGATATCGTCGATCCCCATGTCGGTATCCTCCACGACGTCGTGCAGCAATGCCGCCACGATGCCGGTGGTACCCAGCCCGATTTCCTCGACCACGATTTGTGCCACCGCCAGGGGGTGGTAAATGTATGGCTCTCCCGACCGGCGGCGCATGTCCTTATGCGCATCGACGGAAGTATAAAAGGCTTTTTTGATTAATTTGGCATCATTATCCTTCAAAAATGGCTTAGCTGTTCGTAAAAGCCGGCGGTATTTTTTGAGGATATCCTTACGCTCCTGTTCCAGGTCAATGTTGAGGGATTCAACCAGTTGCTCCACTGCTATATTCTAATTGGTATGCTTCACCAAAATAACAAATTTTGGCGACATTTTTCACTATACTTTTACCCAAAGATAAAATTTTGAAAATAATTTGCATGTTTTGTAAAAATAGAAATACCTTTGCACTCCCAATTCGACAATCGTGTTGAAAACGGGGTAAAGTGAGCGGGCGTGGCGGAACTGGTAGACGTGCTAGACTTAGGATCTAGTGCCGCAAGGCGTGGGGGTTCGATTCCCTCCGCCCGTACGAAATACAAGGGAATGACGGGGCGTCAGATTCCTCTTCTAGCTGGGAAAATGAGTTGCTCCGTAGTATTGAAACCCGTCAAATGCCCTCAGGACTTCGTTTTGAGGGCATTTTTGTTTTTTTCTGTTCAAATGTAACAAAGGTATTTACCAATAGCTTAGCGACACATGGAAGTTTTGTTAGAAAAGAGTTCGCCGACCTTAGCCTCTCTGAAAGTAACGTTGACCAAGGAAGATTATCAGCCAAAAGTTGATAAAACGATCAAGGATTATTCGAAACGCGTGAACCTGAAAGGATTTCGTCCGGGCAAAGTACCATCCCATGTGATCCAACGCATGTATGGTAAAAGCATTCTGGTTGACGAGGTGAATAACATCCTCAGCAATGCAGTAAGCGGCTACATCCGCGAAAACAAATTGCAGGTAGTAGGAGATCCCGTACCCGATCGCGACAAGGCTGCCGAAGTGAACTGGGATAAACCAGAATCATTCGAATTCAGCTACGAGCTTGGTATCGCTTCCGATTTCGAAGCAAACCTGAGCGAGTTGCCTGCTGTGAAGCGTTACACGATCAATGTGGACGACGCTGAGCTGACCAAAACAATGGACAACCTCCGCGAGCGTTTCGCAGACAGCATTCACCCTGAGGTAAGCGAAGCGGGAGACATGGTCTTCGGTGAGCTGAAACAGGAATCGACCGAATTCACAACCCGCACTGCGATCCCTACCAAACAGGTGAAGGAAGAAGCGGCAGCGAAGTTTATCGGTGTGAAAAAAGGTGATGTGATCACTTTCGACATTCAGGATACATTTACCGACGAGTCCGCTATCGCCCACGTAACCGGTAAGAAAAAAGAAGATATCGCTGAAATTTCAGGCGAATTCGTTCTCACAGTAGAAGACGTAACCCGCTCAGCACCTGCGACTTTGAACCAGGAGTTCTTCGATAAAGTGTTAGGACCAGGTCAGGTTGAAAACGAAGAGCAGTTCAACGAGAAGGTTCTTGAAATCATCAAAAGCAACTACGAGCGTGAAACCGAAGCGTTGCTCCGTCGCGATATCGAGAACGCGTTGCTGGACAGCATTTCCATCGAATTGCCTGAGGAATTCCTCAAAAGCTGGTTGGAGCGCACCAACGAAGGCAAGTTTACCCGTGAGCAGATCGACGAGCAGTTCGGCGATTTCGCGAAATCTCTGAAACTGAGCCTGATCAAAAACAAAATCGCTGATCAGTCGGAAGTAAAGGTAGAATATCCTGAAATCCTCGCATTTACCCGCGAAATGGTGAAAGGACAGTTCGGTATCTACGGCGACGACGAATCAATGCGTGAAACGATTGACCGCGTAGCACAAGGTTACCTCGCAGATAAAGAACGGGATAACTATACGAGCGTGTTCAATCAGGTGTTCGACAACAAGGTTCTGGAAGCAATCCGTGGCCAGGTAAGCACCGACGAGCAGACCGTAGAAGTATCGGAATTCGAAAAACTGGCGAAAGGCGAAGTGGAAGCCGAAGCTTAATTTTCAATATTAAAAAACATTTTTTTTCACCGTCCCGGTTTTCCGGGCGGTGTTTTTTTTGTTTCAATGTATTCTAAAAACCAATGCGCTGGCGCTCCTCACCAATGCGCAGGACACCTTCCCCGAATAACTGCCTGAATTTGTTTTTCAACTGATCCAGTTCATTTTGCAGCCGGCGGTTCTCAGCTAATATGCGGGTATTCTCCTGCCGCAGCCATTCGGTTTCCGACATTGAAATGTCAATGCCCAGCAACTCCGGCAGCGGCACGTCGAGCAGCTTGGCTACATTTTCCAGTCGTGAAACGGAAAGCTCGGTGCGGCCGCGCTCGATGTCCCCGTAAGCGGTCGTCGACAAGCCGAGCATGTCTGCCATATTTTCCTGCGAAAGCCCTTTTTGCAGTCTTATCTGTCTTATTTTCTCTGATAAATTGGATGTCACGTTCATAATGTCCGATTATAATGCGTGGTATAACGTTTTTATGCTGCAATGTAATCTTTTATGATGGCTGCTGACTGTCGCATTTTTCGATAAATTGTCGCCGAAATTGACAAGGATTATTCGGTGAAATAGTCAAATTTGTGCCATGCAACCGGGAAACCTGCGGCGGTTTAAACAGAAACTAACCTATCTTGCTTTTTGTTCTCGCACTCAGTTGCCCTTAAACTATTGATTAATTAAAATTTAAATTTTTCGATGAATTACGGAAATGAATTTAGAAAATATGCCGTTCACCACCTGGGAATGAATGGTCTGACCGTGGACGGTTACATGAATCACACCGTTGAAAACATGACCCGTTCGGTAATCGAGGAACGCCCTATGAACTTCCGCGAGGTCGACGTGTTCTCCCGTTTGATGGCCGACCGCATTATTTTTATGGGCACCGGCGTGGACGACAATATCGCCAACATCATCGTAGCCCAGCTACTCTTCCTCGAATCGGCGGACGCCAAGAAAGACATCCTGATGTACATCAACAGCCCCGGCGGCTCGGTTTATGCCGGTCTGGGTATTTATGATACCATGCAATATGTTCGTCCGGACGTTGCGACCGTATGTACCAGCCTCGCGGCTTCTATGGGCGCGGTGTTACTCGCAGGCGGCGCGGCAGGCAAGCGCTCGGCGCTCCCGCACGCACGTGTGATGATTCACCAGCCATCGGGCGGCGCGCAGGGAACTTCGGTTGATATCGAGATCACTACCCGCGAAATCGTGAAATTGCGCCACGAGTTGTATGAAATCCTTGCCCAGCACACCGGCCAGACTCCGGAGCAGATTGCATTGGATTCCGATCGCGACAAATGGTTGAGAGCAACAGAAGCGAAAGAATACGGCTTGATCGACGAGGTGCTTACCCGCGAAAAATAGATTGAACAGCCTTTCAGGAAATGCCCCGGTAGCCCCGCTATCGGGGCGTTTTTAGTATATGGCCTAACCTTGATTTGGTAACCCGGTCAAAAAACCGGAAATTTGCAAAAAGATAACTGCTAATTGTCAATTGAAAGGAAGATTTGAAACATTACATTCGGTCTTCTTGTTACCTTGACTCATACGTTTGTTTAGTACGGCTTTTGTACGCAAGGCCGTAAACATTCACCAACTGTTAAATCGAATCGATGGCACAAGTAAGTTGTTCGTTCTGCGGACGTAAAAAAAGCGAAGTGGATTTGCTTCTCTCCGGGATTGACGCTCACATTTGTAACCACTGCATTGCCCAGGGGCACCAGGTAGTTACCGAGGAGCTCGGGCCGAAGGAGGACAAGAAAGAGAAGAAATCGAAACTTCCGAAATTAAAGCCCATTCCTCCTGCTGAAATCAAGCATTTCCTCGAACAATATGTCATTGGCCAGGACGAAGCGAAACGCTCGCTGGCAGTGGCGGTATATAACCACTACAAACGTCTGAATCAAACCAGTACCGAGGACGACGTTGTGATCGAGAAGTCCAACATCATTATGGTAGGCGAAACCGGAACCGGTAAAACCTATCTCGCGAAATCCATCGCGCGTATCCTGCAAGTACCTTTCTGCGTGGCCGATGCCACGGTTGTTACCGAAGCCGGTTATGTGGGTGAAGATGTGGAAACAATCCTTACCCGCCTGCTCCAAGCGGCGGATTATAATGTGGAAGCGGCAGAGCGCGGTATCGTTTACATTGACGAGATCGATAAGATCGCGCGCAAATCGGATAACCCGTCCATTACCCGCGATGTGAGCGGCGAAGGCGTGCAGCAGGCATTGCTGAAACTCCTCGAAGGCTCGATCGTGAACGTGCCGCCGCAAGGAGGCCGTAAGCACCCGGATCAGAAGATGATTTCTTTGAATACCGAAAACATCCTCTTCATCTGCGGCGGTGCATTCGACGGCATCGAGCGCCACATCGGAAAGCGTATCAATACCCGTCCGATCGGTTTCAATGGCGACAACCGCATTATCGAGATATTTGACAAAGGTAATTTAATGCGCTACGTGACCGCAATGGACCTTAAATCATTCGGATTAATCCCGGAATTGATCGGTCGCTTGCCGGTACTCACGCATTTGAACCCGCTCGACCGCGAGACATTGCGCCGCATTCTCACCGAACCGAAAAATGCATTGGTTAAACAGTATTCCAAACTTTTCGCGATGGAAGGCATTACCCTGCATTTCGAAGACGCGGTACTGGATTACATCGTGGACCAGGCTATGATCTACAAACTTGGGGCCCGAGGTTTGCGCGCGATCTGCGAATCGATCATGACCGACGCGATGTTCGACCTGCCTTCGCAAAAGGATATCAAGGAATTCACGCTCTCGCTCGATTACGCGAAAGACAAATTCGAGAAATCTTCGATGGCGTTGCTCCGCTCAGTGGCCTAGCAATCATTACATTAGCGTTTTTACAAGCGCCCCGTGTCTTTCGGAGATGCGGGGCGCTTCTTTTTTCATTCCAATAATCCTATTTTTACACAAAAACACTATATTATTTAAATGGAAACCTGGCTCATAAATAAATCGATTGTCGTCATCGGAGGAACCACCGGCGCGGGGCTGTCCGCAGCACAAGCCTTTGTCCGAAACGGCGCGAACGTGGTGGTAGTGGGGCGCAACCCGGAGAGCTGCCTGATGGCAGAACTGAACCTGGGAAGCAATGCAAGAGCCAAACAAGGTGATGCAACACAATCTCAGACGGCGTTGGACGCGATCCAACTCTGCATAAGGGAATTCGGAAGCTTCGACGCATTGTATCACGCGCCGGAAGACCATGAAGAGCCTTCGACGGACGGCCCATTGCATAACCTGGGTCTCGAAAGCTGGCGAAAAACGCTCGACCAGAACCTGACTTCGCTGATGCTCGCGAATCAGGCGGCTGTGCGGACTTTTATGGGGATGAACAAAGGCGGGTCTATCGTCAACCTGAGCCCTGATATTGCTTCGACGGAGAGCAACCTCGCAAGCCATGCAGGAACTACGGCCAAGGCGGCAGTGATCGGATTCTCGAAATCCATCGCAGCCACATATGCAGGGCACGATATCCGCATTAATGTGATATCTACCGACACTTCCATGCCCGCCGATCTCGATGGCACGGCGGTGTACCTGCTGTCGGACCATGCCCGGTTTACCAATGGCCAGGTGCTGGTAGTCGATGGCGGCCGGAGCGTGCTGGAAGAGCAATACTAGCAAGGACTGCAAACGGCTGTCTTGTGAAGAAATTGCTGCGAATGCGATATGAACGCAGAGAGAATCGCTTTTTTTCTTTTATTCGCGTAAAATAGTTCACCAGACACCGTACTCCTATGGCTACCGGACCGATTGTAACCCTTACAATAAATCCCGCGCTCGACAAAAGCTCCAATGTACCGCGCATTGTACCCGACAACAAATTGCGTTGTGAAACACCCAATTTCGAGGCGGGAGGAGGCGGAATCAACGTAGCGAAGGCCATTCACCGGCTGGGAGGAAATCCGATCGCCATTTTTACGGTAGGCGGCCCCACCGGCCAGCGCCTGCACAAGCTCGTGAAAAGCGAAGGCGTGGAAACGATGGTGATCGAAACGAAGCAATGGACGCGTGAAAACTTTCACGTGCTCGAAACCAGTACCGGTTTCCAATACCGTTTCGGAATGCCCGGCACCGAAATGATGCCGACCGAAGTGCGCTCGATCCTCGAAACGATGGAGGAGCTAGACCCAAAACCGTCTTACATTATCGCCAGCGGCAGCCTTCCACCCGGTGTACCTTCCGACTTTTACGGACAAATCGCCAAAATAGCCCATGCACAGGGTGCACGCTTCATCGCCGATACGTCGGGGGACGCATTGCGTTACGCTACCGAAGCGGGTGTTTATTTGTTAAAACCCAATATTACGGAGCTCAGCGAACTCGTAGGCGTGGATAAACTCGAAATGGACGAAGTCGACGACGCGGCGCGCGCGCTCATCATACGTGGGCAATGCGAGATCGTGATCGTGTCCATGGGCGCGATGGGCGCGATGCTCGTCACCGAAGACCAGGTAGAACACATTCCCGCCCCGCCCGTGCAGCCGAAAAGCACCGTTGGCGCTGGCGACAGCATGCTGGCGGGCATTGTCTGGACATTATCGCAAGGTAAGTCGTACCGAGAAGCCGTCAGAATGGGCGTTGCTTGCGGCACTGCGGCAACGATGAATTCAGGTAGTGAATTGTTTAGAATGCAGGATGTAAACCGCCTGCTCGACTGGCTGAACCGTTACGGAAAACGCTACTCTGCCGGCTAATCAAAACTATGTTCGAACAAATAGTAAGAAAGCGGAGGCGCGGTCTTTTTTAGAAAAATCAAAGAGAATCGTCATGTCCGATACACATTCCCGCCGTCAGTTTGCGAAAATCACCGCTGCTACTGCCGCCGCCCTTACTTTTAAACCGTTCTACATCCTGCACGCCAAACCGAAGGTTGATGGTGAGGTGATTGGTCATGGTAATCACCGTTACAAGGTGCACCAGGGCTGGGGTAACCTGGACGCTTCGCAGTTTCCTGTCAACAACTGCCACGAAATGGTGCAGGACAGCAAAGGCAGGCTGATTATGGTGGGGGATGAAATCAAAAACAATATCCTGATCTACGATCGCTCGGGCAAGCTGCTGGAAAGCTGGGGGCACGAGTTTCCGGGCGGGCATGGACTTACCCTCTGGAATGCAAACGGGGAAGAATTCCTCTTTATCAGCGATCCGAACATCGGTAAGGTTTTCAAAACAGATTTAAAAGGTAAAATCCTGCTTACGATCGAACATCCTTCGAAAGTAGGCGCCTATAAAGAAGCCGATCCATTCAAACCGACCGAAACGGCCATCGGCCCCGACGGCACCATTTACATTGCCGACGGCTACGGCTCACAATGGATTTTGAGATACACGCCCAAAGGCGAGTTCATCGACAAATTCGGCGGCTCCGGCGACGGTGACGCACAATTCTCAACTGCCCACGGCATCGCCATCGACTACCGCGACAAAGCCAACCCGACGCTCATCGTAACTTCACGTGCGCACAATGCATTCAAGAAATTCACATTGGATGGCAAATACCTGAGCACCATTTTCCTCCCCGGCGCATTCGTTTGCCGCCCGGTTTTCAAAGAGGATACGCTTTATGCGGGAGTGTGCTGGTCGCGCCTGCGCTACCTGAACCAAACGCCGAATTCGGGTTTCGTAACAATTATCGATAAGTCCAACAAAGTCATTTCAAATCCCGGCGGTACCAAACCGGAATACCGGAACGGCGAGCTGCAAATAATGTTACAGGAGAAACCGATATTCATGCATTGCCACGATGTATGCGTCGACAACGACCATAACATTTATGTGTGCCAATGGAATGCGAAGAAAACCTATCCGGTGAAGCTGGAAAGGGTTTAGCTCGAAAGGAATCAGGCTTGAAGAAATTTAAGCCTACATATTTGAAAACAAATACCTGATCCGTTGGCTGCGCTAGCGGATCAGTTTTATTGTAATACCATTCACCACCATCGTCGAAATCGTCAGAATGCCGTAAGCGGCGCCGATGGGCATTTGCGGCACGAGCCAGGCCACTCCTACCAGGAAGGCTACAAAGCCATATCCGGCCAATAGTAGTCCGTACAATATCCGGATCGTCGCGTCGGAGCCTTGTTGTGAATGTGTGAAGACGGCCAATGTGGAGGTCATGATCGGAAATGGCGTCAGTAAGCCGCTCCAAGTCGGGCCGAGGAAATCGGCGGCTTGTGTAACCACCACCACGAACAATGTAGCGACGAGCATTCGCAATGGAATGTCCCAGGAAGGCTGTTTCTTAAAATCGGCTTTTGTTTTTGGTTTTGGAAAGAAATATAAAACCAATGTCAGCACGACCAGATTCATTCCCACGCCTGCTGTAAGCGAAATGTCCCTTCCTAACGACAACAATGCAATAACAAAAAACGCAGCGTAGCTAAGCAAAACGGTCGGTAACCAACGCAGCCGTGCCGAAAGCGATGCATATACCAATGCAAAACACATTGTTCCAATGGACCCGAGTAATGCGGAAGATATCGTGGAAGCTGCGAATGCAGCGCCATGCTCCAATGTGATGAAAAAGGAAATCGGTCCCGCGATCCAGGGAAACCCGCCGATCCAGCCGCCCAGTCCCTCGCCCCATTTGCGGACGGCCATTGTTACCCCGGCAATGAGCGGGGGCATCAGCATGATTTTAGTTAAAAGCAGGTCGGACAAGGATTAAATGCGGCAAAATGAAGCACAAATTTACATTTAACGACCTAATCCGCTGAAACTTTGAGAAAATACTTCCGGATTTTAATTGCAACACAGTTGCAATATCTTATTTTTGCAACGTTGTAACAAAAAGAACGTAACCCGCTCCCCGCGCATACGCATGCCCGCAGTCAGATTTTCACTCCTTATGCTTTTGCTATCGCTTTTTTCGCTGGTGGCCATCGCCCAGAAACCGGCTTGCGAATGCTTTGTGAAGGGAGTCGTGAAAGACCGGCACACCGGCCAGCCGATTGTGGGCGCAACCGTGCTGATCGTCGGGCAGAGCAACGGTGTTTTTACAGACGAGAATGGACGCTACGAGTTAAGAAACCTTTGTCCCGGGAATTACACATTGGAATGCCGCATTATCGGCTATAATCCTTTTCAGCAAAAAATCGACCTCACGGCAGGGCACGAAGAAAACTTCAACCTGCTCGAACAGGAAGTGCATCTAAAAGACGTCGAGATTACCGCGCACCGTACCGACGCCCCCTCCTCGCAGCCATTGACCACGATTTCAGGGGCTGATCTCGACAAAACACGCGGACAGACATTGGGAGAAAGCCTTAAAGGCGTGACCGGCGTTACGACGCTGCAAACCGGCTCGTCCATTGCCAAGCCCGTCATTCACGGCCTGCATAGCAACCGCGTGCTGATCATGAACAACGGCATTCGCCAGGAAGGCCAGCAATGGGGCTCCGAGCACGCACCGGAACTCGACCCGTTCATCGCGACGCGCATTTCGGTCGTGAAAGGCGCAGCGGGCGTGCGGTACGGCTCCGATGCGATCGGCGGGGTGATATTGGTAGAACCGGAAGAGTTGCCCGTGGATAAACCCATTACCGGCGAACTGAATGCGGTGGGCTTTTCCAACGGCAGGCAAGGCGTATTGTCCGGCACTGTGCAAGGCGGGCTGAACTTCGTGAAAGGATTTGGCTGGCGGGCGCAGGGCACCATTAAGCGCGGCGGCAACATCCGTACACCGAATTATTTCCTCGATAATACAGGAATCAGCGAAAACAACTTCTCGCTCGCGGCGGGTTACCGTCATAAAGGATTAGGAATCGATGTGTTTTACAGCCGTTTTGACACTCAAATAGGTATTTTCTCCGGCTCGCACATTGGAAGCGTCACCGATTTACTCAACGTTATCAAGAATGGCGAACCGTTCGTCAAATCCGGGTTCAGTTATGCCATTAACCGGCCTAACCAGAATGCAACGCACGAGTTGCTTAAAGCCGAGACGCATTACCACTTCAACGACGGCAACCGCATTCAATGGACGATCGCGCGGCAGTACAACAACCGCAACGAGTTCGACCTGCACCGGCCTCGGAACGACAGCATAGCGGCCCTTAACCATCCTGAACTGACATTTAAACTCACTTCCTTGACAAACGACGTGGTCTGGGACCACAAACCCATTGCCGCGAAAATCAGCGGGCAGGTTGGTGTGAGCACATTATACCAATACAACCTCATGAGCGGCCGCCCGCTGATCCCCAATTTCAACCAGTTTAACATCGGCCTGTTCTGGATCGAACGGTACGTGACGAGCAAATGGGAGCTCGAAGCCGGCCTCCGCTATGATTACCGGACGCTGAAAACCTACCGGATTGTGAACCGCGAGAAAATCGCCGACCATTTCGATTTCGGCAACTTTTCGGGAACCGCGGGTGCTACACGTAATTTTTCCGAACGTTTTTCCGCACGTGTGAACTTGGGTACGGCCTGGCGCGCACCTAACGTGAGCGAGCTGTTCAGCGACGGCGTGCACCACGGCGCGGCTGCCTACGAGAAAGGCGACGCGACATTGCAACCTGAAAAAGCATTGAATTCCATCGCCAGTGTGAAATACGTCGCGCCGAAATGGAGCGTCGAGGTTGGTGGTTATTACAATTACATTTTTGATTTTATATACCTGAAACCCCAGCCCGAGCCCATTCTGACGATCCGGGGTGCATTTCCTTACTTTAAATACACCCAAACCGACGCCTCATTCAAAGGCATCGACGTGTCGGGAAGCTGGGAGTTTATGAAGCGCACCACCGTTTCGAGCAAGCTCACGTACCTGCGCGTGTACGACGAGCGGAACGACGGATACCTGGTCATGATTCCACCCAACCGGTTGGATAACGCATTGAAATACCAGCTCGCCGACCGCGGCAAATGGAAGGACGGGTTTATATCGGTCGGTAACCTGCTGGTCGCCGAGCAAAAACGGGTTCCTGCAAACAGCGACTTCCTGCCCCCACCGAAGGCCTACTCGCTATGGAGCCTGCAAGCCGGCGCGACGCTGAAAGTATCCGAAAAACAACAGCTGGAAATCGGTATCAATGTGCAGAATGTGTTCAATACCGTTTACCGCGATTACCTGAACCGCTTCCGCTACTACGCCGACGATATGGGCCGCAATGCGTCGCTCCGCCTGAAATGGAAGTTCGGCGCTTGACGAAGCGCGGCCCGATAAATGAATTTTAATACAATACTAAAACCTATTACGTATGAAAATGAACCGTAAGCTGACCTGGATGCTGCTCGCCGCAATGACTACTGCATTTGTGCAATGTAAAGATTCAGGCGAAGACTTAAAGCCGGACGACGAGAACGAACTGATCACTTCCGTGACATTGAAGTTCATCGAGCAAGGCACGTCCAATGTGAGCACTTTCTCCTATAAAGATGCCGATGGCGATGGTGGCAATGCGCCCACCAAATTTGACACGATTGCCCTGAAACCGAATACGACTTATACATTGGCGATTGAGCTGCTCGACGAAAGCAAGTCGCCCGCCGACGACATTACCAAGGAAGTGGAGGAAGAATCCGACGAGCATTTGTTTGTGTACACGCCTACGCCGGCAGCACTTTTGACCTACACCTACGGCGATAAGGACAAAAACAACTACCCTATCGGCCTTACCGGCTCAGCAAAAACCGGCGCAGCAGGGGACGGAAAGCTGAAAGTGCAGCTACGTCACCAGCCGGGCGCCAAAAACGGCACGCCTACGCCGGGAAGCGATGATGTGAACCTGGATTTTATATTGAAAGTGAAATAAACCGTAAAATTGAAGTGAAACAAAAAGGGATCAGCCGTATGACTGATCCCTTTTTGTTTAGTTGCATTTGGGACAAACGCCCTGTATCAGCAGATTGAAATGTTCGGGATGATAACCCTCCGGCAAATTAACCGCCGGAATGTGCAGGTTTTCGAGGCAGTTGGTTTCACCACACTCGCTGCATTTGAAATGGATATGATCGTGCTGGTGCTTTTCTTCCGAGCAGTTGTGCGAGCATAATGCGTAGCGCAAGCCTTCGTCGTCGAGCACCTTGTGTATAATGCCCTTTTCGAGGAACGTTTTGAGCGTTCTGTATATAGTTACACGGTCGTAATTCTCTCCCAACGCGCCTTCCAGGTCACCGTGCGATAATGCGTTTTTCCGATTGATAAATGTTGAAAGCACGTCTTCCCGGCACGTGGTCGTGCGCAGGTGGTGTACTTTCAGCGTTTCTCTTAACTGGTCCATTGTTACCAACAGTTTGATAAATTCCTCCCCTCTAAAACCTTTCCCGCCAAAGTTAAGTTCTAACCGGTTCAAATTCCAAGGATTCCGATTACACTTTCATGGATTGAACAGCCGCAGACTAAAAATATTCTGCAACCCCGTTGCAAGTTCGGAGCAAGGGTGTTATTTTTGCAACATTATTGTATGTAGGAAATGAAAGCAGTACACTCACATGGCAGGGCCGACTACATTGGGATCTTAGGGTCCGTGTTGTGCATTATCCATTGCATACTGGTTCCCGCATTGGCATTGGGCTCGTCGGTAGCGACGCATAACCACGCGCATGTCGGCCTCATTTCGCTCGATTACCTGTTTATCCTCATCAACGGCATCGCCGTTTACTACGCCACCCGCGATCACCGTTCGCTCGGCGTCCGCGTTTTGCTTTGGGGCGCATTGGCCGTCTTCGCTGTTTCACTCATCTTTGAAGGACGTCATCAGGTGTTTGCCTGGCTGGGTTATGTGGGCTCGTGCCTGCTCATCGTCGGCCACCTCATCAACCTCTACATTTGTCAGATCGCCCCGCGGTTGAAGTTCAGAACCCGGTAATCACTTATCATATTCCACTTCAAAACGGCTTAAATCCGGGCGGTTCGGACGTTTCCGATCCAGCTCGTATTCGAAAAGCGTTTTGCCCAAATTCGCCATGAACGGAAAACCGACCGTATCATAATCATATTTATCGTCGTTGAAAATCCCGTCCTCATTGCAGTAGATTACAGCAGTTACCATAAACTCGATCCCTTTCTCGAAATCGGCGATGTACGCATTATCCAACAGGAAGCCATAAGCGTCGCCGCATTTGTTGAATAGCCGGATATGGCGCGGCAAACGCGTTTTCGTTGCCCCGAAAAGCAGGAATTTCACAAAACCATCGTAGTAATCATCGGTATAGCTCGCCGGGTAGCTAGTTTCAACCGGGAATTGCGACATATACTGGTACATAAACCGGTAATCGTCCTCGGTCAGATTGAATCGCTGCGATGCCGGCACCTGGTCTGGGAAAAATAGTGTTTTCAGCAGCCGGTGCTGCTCTTCGAGCGGGAAGAAGTTCTTTTTGGTAAAATCAAAAGGCTCGTTCACCAATGCACCGTCTTTCATGTAGCCTTTGCCCAACATAATGGGCCCCGGCGCATTGAATTCTTTCTCGTCATATCTGGCGGGTTGTTCGAAAACGATTTTGCCGTCCTTTTCAAACCGGATGGGGTTGGTATAGCGATTGTTTTCTGGCCCGATGGGCGATTCGAGACGGTGGAGAATGCGGGTATCTTTGAAGCCCTTCCTATGCAGGCTGTCGTTAAATTCCTGCTGACCTATCAACTCGTACAACCGGTTGAATGCATCATTATCACTCGCCAGCAATATCTTTTTGGCATAATGCGCCACCGACGGCATACCATCCTCGGAACTCGTGTCCGCCTTCACGGCCGTCTGCTCGGGCCTCACGGCGTCCGTAAACATCGGCGTATATTTGTCGACACCCAGTTTATTCAGCTTTTCCAATGCCAGCGCGACCGCCGGCAGCTTAACCGTACTGGCCGGATAAAAATATTCACCGGTATTAACCCGGTAAGCATGCGTAGTAAAATGCGGGATGTTATTTTTATTCCTGTCGATTTTCGTGTACAGGACCTGCACCTTGTATTTTTCCGGATCTTTCAGGATCGCCGAGAAGCGCTCGGGGTGCCTTTTTAATAGTTTTTCAATGAAATTATCCGCGTGATACTGTGCGTAGGTTGGCAGGGCTGCCAGTTGTAAAGACAAGAGAAGCAACAGTTTATAATTTCTAAAAAAGCGCATGGATTACTATCGGGCACGTGTTAGCCGAATATACGATTTTTATTTTAAAGGGTATCCGGAATTAGTTTTTACTCCCGGGCTCCTTTTCTGAGGAGATATAAACAATGGCGAAATAATGGAAGAAAACAAGTTGCGCAGCAGGGGCTGGTTTGGCAAATCGGGTAAGGACGGGTTCATTTACCGCGCCTGGATGAAAAACCAGGGTTACCCCGCTGATGAGTTTGAAGGACGGCCGGTAATCGGCATTTGCAATACATTTTCGGAGCTCACGCCCTGCAACGGGCATTTCCGCGAGTTGGCCGAGTCGGTGAAACGCGGCGTGTGGGAAGCTGGCGGCTTTCCGCTCGAATTCCCGGTCATGTCGCTGGGCGAAACGCTCATCAAACCGACGGCAATGCTCTACCGCAACCTGGCGAGTATGGACGTCGAAGAATCCATCCGCGCCAACCCGATAGACGGCGTGGTACTCCTTTGCGGCTGTGACAAAACAACGCCCTCGCTCGTAATGGGCGCCGCGAGTGTGAATATTCCTACCATCGTTGTTTCCGGCGGGCCAATGCTCACCGGTCGCTACCGCGGGAAAACCATTGGTACCAGCGACGTCTGGCGTTTCAGCGAGCTGCACCGCAAAGGCGAGCTCACGCAGGAAGAACTCTACACCGCCGAAGCCTGCATGTGCCGCTCCGACGGCCATTGTGCGGTAATGGGTACGGCTTCCACGATGGCCTGTATGGTGGAATCACTCGGATTGACATTGCCTGAAAACGCGGCGATACCCGCAGCGGACTCGCGGCGGAAGGTGCTGGCGCATTTGTCGGGCCGGCGCATTGTGGATATGGTGAAGGAAGATCTCCGTATGTCGCAAATTCTCACGCGCGAGGCATTCGAGAACGCGATCATGATCAATGCGGCGATCGGCGGTTCTACCAATTTTGTAATTCACTTGCTCGCCATCGCAGGCCGTATTGGGGTGGATTTGCATTTGGATGACTTTAATGATCTCTGTAAAAAAGTGCCGCTGCTGCTCAATCTGCAACCTTCGGGTGGGTACTTTATGGAAGATTTCTACTATGCAGGCGGTTTGCCGGTGGTGATCAAGGAACTGAGCAACATATTGCACCAGGCGGTGATTACGGCTAATGGTAAAACGATGGCCGAAAACTCGGCGAGCGCGGAATGCTTCAATCCGGAAGTGATCGGCACCATCGCCGAACCGATAAAGGACCTGACCGGGCTGGCCGTCGTGCGAGGTAATTTGTGCGAAAACGGTGCGGTAATCAAACCCTCGGCCTCATTGAAACCGGAATTAATGCAGCACCGCGGTAAAGCGATCGTGTTCGAGGATATCGACGATTACAAGCTCCGCCTGGACGATCCGAATCTCGATGTGGATGAAAACAGCATTCTGGTTTTGAAAAATGTAGGCCCGAAAGGCTATCCGGGCATGCCCGAAGTCGGCAATATGTCGTTACCTAAAAAGCTGCTCGCGCAGGGCGTGATCGACATGGTACGCATTTCCGACGGACGAATGAGCGGTACCGGTTTTGGAACGGTTGTTTTGCACGTGTCGCCGGAAGCGGCCGTGGGCGGTAACCTCGCATTGGTGCAGGACGGCGACTATATCGAACTCGATGTGGAAAACAGAAAGCTGCATTTGGAGGTGTCGGACGAAGAACTGGCACGCCGGAGAATACTCTGGAAGCCGCTCGAACTGGGCTACAACCGTGGTTACGTGAACCTGCACATCGCACACGTAACGCAGGCGCACGAAGGCGCCGATCTCGACTTCCTTAAAGGCGGCTCGGGTGATAAAGTAACGAGAGATTCGCATTAACAGATCGGGGAATGTGATAGCCGAACAGCCCATTCCCCGGCAACAAATTAGCATTACAATGAGTAGTCAACTTTTTGATAACCACGTTGCTATCGTCACCGGTGCCGGACAAGGCATCGGTTTTGAAATAGCGAAACAACTGGCCTGCCAGGGCGCAGGGGTTATCCTGAACGATACCAACAAAGCCCTGGCGGCCGAAGCAGCCAAGAAAATCCGTAGCAAGGAAGGAGAATGCGTAGCGTTCGCGGGCGACGCTTCCCAACCGGAAGTGATCGACGCGATGGTGGACGAGGCCGTGAAATGCTTCGGCAAATTGACACTGACGGTGTGCAATGCAGGTATCACCCTGTTTGGTGATTTCTTCGAATACCCGGTTGAAAACCTGCGTAAAGTACTCGAAGTGAACCTGATGGGCTCTTTCCTGCTCACACAGGCGGCGGCGAAGCAAATGCGGAAGCAGAAATCGGGCGGGAGGATATTGCTGATGTCGTCCGTCGTAGGCCATCAGGCGCATCAGTACCTCGGCGCGTACGCGATGACCAAAGCCGGATTGGAAATGCTTGCCAAAAGTCTTGTGATAGAACTTTCCCCGCACGGGATTACCATCAATGCCGTCGCGCCTGGCGCCACTTTAACTGAACGGACGCAGGCCGAAGATCCTACTTATCCCAAAACCTGGTCGGCGATTACGCCCATGGGTAGACCGGCTATTTGCGAAGACATTGCCAATGCCGCATTGTTCCTGCTATCGCCGCATTCCGGCCACATTACAGGGCAAAGCCTGATCGTCGATGGCGGCTGGACGTCCGTAAGCCCCCTGCCCGATCTGAGCAATATGAATGTGAAATGATTTTGGGATTACTCGCCTGAAAAAAGCTGCGCTTCCAGGTCATCGATGCTGCCGTCTTTCGAAAAGAACAGCTCGCGTGGCTTGGCAGCGGTGCTTGGGTTGGCGGTCATGAAGCTCCGGTACTGATCGTCGGTAATGATTTTAAGCCCGAGTGCGCGTTTCAGCACCATCGGGAATGGTACCTTGAAGAAATTGGCGATATCCGATGCCAGGAAATCAGGGATTTTGGAAATATCATTCCTGAAAAAACTCTCTACCTCGTCGAATTGCAGCAATGCCTCGAAAATCAGCTGCTCCGAGCGCGCGGCAAGCGACGTAGTATTCGCGTAAATTGTATGCAGCCCAAGCGAAACGGTCAGCAAATGAATGTGGTAATTGCGTTCGTTAATGTCCGACGCCGCATTTACGAACACCCACCCTTTCTGGTGATAAATAGCCGAAAACCCTTTGAAAAGCGGGTCTACATTGTGCAGTTGCGCGATTTTAATGCCGTCGGGGTACGGCAGCTTGTGCCCGATCTGGTGCACGATGTCTTGCGCGTAAGAAATGTCGGCCACCTCACCGGCCGGTTCGATCATCCAGTCGCCATTCACCAAACCTTCGAACAGATGATCCGCAATCCGCTGGCTTTCTACTTGTCCCAAATGCAGGACAATGCGGTTACCGCGGACAGAATAATCGAGAAGGAGCTGGTTTTTGGGTTGCTTTCTGGGCATATCGGGGGTAGTTGTTGAGGCGTGAACTTCAAAGATACGGCCTATCGGTTACCACCGCAACTCCCATCGGTTAAAATTATCGCCACTCCAATGTGTTGAGCAGTTGCAGCATATCTGCCTGTAAATAATCGATTACAGGTGCCAGCGAATCATTTTTAATAGCCGTTGGGAAATAGATAGCACCCCTTAGGAAATGCCCGGTACTGTCGGTCGTGTAGAACTGGTACGGGCTCGGCACATCGCCCTCGATTTTAAAGAGCAATGCCGTGCGCCCCGATTTGCCCAAAACCCGCTGTTCCTGGATCGACGACGCCCGGATCTGGTGTTTGCTGGCCAGCTTGTAGCTATCGTCGATGAATGCTTTCAGCAATGCGGGATTGTTATTGAGCGGCTTGTAGGTAATCTGGATATTGGCCTTAAACTGCGGGTAACTGATGAAAATCCAGTCCTTTCCAGCTGTTTTGAATGTATCCGGTTCCACCACCGCATATTTGGAATATTCGAAAGAATACGGATGCCTTTCGGTCAACGGGCGGTAGGAATGTTTGGGAAGGTCGATGCGGTTGTAGCCTTTGGGTTTTGGAATGTAGGTTTGCTCCCCTTCTTTTTTACAACCTGATAATAGAAGAAGCGAGGCAGGCAGGATAATGCTGAAAATGAATTTGTACATAAAGTCGGTCCCGTTGGCAAACATGCGCAAAGCTAACGAAAACAGCCGTTCATTCATTTTATCCAACCCTGAAAACGAAAAAGCGAAACCATCAAAGACAGTCTCGCTCTCCGGCGTCCGCCCCTGCTACTCTACGGTGACAGATTTGGCAAGATTTCGCGGCTGATCTACATTCCGGCCCCGCATTACTGCAATGTAGTACGATAGCAGTTGCAGCGGGATCACGGAAACAAGCGGCGTCAGAATTTCATGTGTATTAGGCACTTCGATCACAAAATCGACCATGCCGGGGATCAATGTATCGCCTTCGGTCACGATCGCGATCACACGGCCTTTGCGGGCTTTCACTTCCTGGATGTTCGACACGATCTTTTCATAAGAACTGTCTTTCGTAGCCAGGAAAACCACCGGCATATCCTCGTCGATCAATGCGATCGGGCCGTGTTTCATTTCGGCCGCGGGATAGCCTTCGGCGTGGATGTAGGAAATTTCTTTCAATTTCAATGCACCTTCCAATGCCACCGGGAAATTGAAACCGCGCCCCAGGTAAATGAAGTTGCGCGCATAAGTGAATATGAATGCGATCTCCTTGATTTTGGCCGCATTCTCGAACACCTTCTCCACTTTGGCAGGGATCGTTTCGAGCTCGATCAGCAGTTGGCGGTATGTTTCCTCGGAAATGGTGCCTTTGCGCTTCGCTACGGCAATGGCCATCAGCGTGAGCACAGTCACCTGGGCCGTGAATGCCTTGGTACTGGCCACACCGATCTCCGGGCCCGCGTGTGTATAGGCGCCTGCATGCGTAGCGCGGGCAATGGACGAGCCCACCACGTTGCAAACTCCGAATATCGTCGCCCCTTTCGACTTCGCGAGTTCGATCGCCGCCAGGGTATCCGCCGTCTCGCCGGATTGCGAAATGGCTATTACAATGTCGTTTTCTTTGATCACCGGGTTCCGGTAGCGGAATTCCGACGCATATTCCACCTCCACATTGATCCTCGCAAGCTCTTCGAACAGATATTCGGCTACCAGTCCGGCATGCCACGATGTACCGCAGCCGACGATTACCACGCGGTCGGATTGGGCTATCTTATCGAGGTAGTCGTTGAGGCCGCCCAGTTGCAGGTGCGCGTCGTCCGCACGCAGGCGACCGCGCATGGAGTCGGCGATGGAGCGGGGCTGTTCGAAAATTTCCTTGATCATGAAATGGTCGTAACCGCCTTTCTCGATGGTTTCGAGCTCCATTTCGAGCTTTTGAATATATGGGGTCGTTTCTGTGGTGCTTTCCAGGTGTTGAATGCTGAGCTTGCCTTCGCTGATCACGGCCACCTCGTAATCGTCGAGGTACACCACGTCTTTGGTATACTCGATAATAGGCGTCGCGTCGGAGGCGAGAAAGTATTCGTTTTCACCCACACCAATCACCAGCGGGCTGCCTTTACGTGCCGCAATGAGTTGACCGGGATGGTCGACGGACAAAACAACGATCGCATAAGCGCCTACCACTTCCTTCAATGCAAGCCGCACAGCATCTTCGAGCGATGCGCCGGTTTCCTTTTGTACATCCTCTATGAAGTGGACCAGCACTTCGGTATCCGTATCGCTCAGGAATTTGTGGCCTTTGCCGACCAGATTCTGTTTGATCGATGCGTAGTTTTCGATGATGCCGTTATGGATGATCGACAAACGGCGGTTGTTGGAGTAATGCGGGTGGGCATTCACATCGTTAGGCTCACCGTGCGTAGCCCAGCGGGTATGCCCGATGCCGATCGTCGCGGGGAGCTGTTTGCCATTCAGCTCGGATTCCAGGTCTGACACCTTTCCCTTCTTCTTGTAAATATTCAATTCGCCATTTTCCAGCAACGCGATTCCGGAGCTGTCATAGCCGCGATATTCCAGCCGTTTCAGACCTTTCAAGATTAAGGGATATGCCTCTCTGCCCCCTACATAAGCCACAATTCCGCACATATTCTTAAAATATTTTAAATTCTGTGTATGTGATTGATTGGGGCAAATAAATGGCAAACGGTGGTCGTTAGCAAGCTAATTTTTAATTTAATACTAAAAAATATCCAATTTATTAACAGTGCTCGAACACACGAAACATTCCTGAAAAACACAAAAAAGCCGGCGACTCCGAGAATCGCCGGCTTTTCTGCCCTGTGAAATCTATCTGTTAGCTTACCAGATCATTGTAGAGATTGTAATACGACTCCGAGAAATTCTCATCTTGCTCGTCGAGCTGTACGCGTTTCGGCGCATTGTTGAAAATTTCGTTCAGACTCGCGCTGCAATGTTCTTCGGCTTTCAGCACCGCGTCGGCATAAGCACATCCGATTTTGACAAAACCTTCGAAATCGGCAGAATGCAAATGCGCCAGCGCTTCGTCGCTCACGTCCATAGCCTTGGCCTTGCTCTGCAAATCTGCATCGAATTTATAGTCAAATGCATTATTGTGTACGGTAAACACACTTTTCGTATCCTTAAACATCGGATCGTTACGGTAGGTGGTTTTAAGGTACAATGGAATCAGAGCCGTCATCCAGTCATTACAGTGCACCACGTCAGGAGCCCATCCCAGTTTCTTAACTGTTTCCAAAACACCCTTGCAAAAGAAGATCGCACGTTCGTCGTTGTCATCGAAGAAGTTATTTTCCTTATCGAAGAAAACGGATTTGCGATGGAAGTAATCGTCGTTATCTATAAAATAGACCTGCAACTTCGCATTGGGAATCGAAGCTACTTTAATGATTAGCGGCTTTTCTTCATCTCCTACGGTAATATTGATTCCTGACAGTCGAACTACTTCATGAAGCCTGTTTTTGCGTTCGTTGATCAACCCGAAACGCGGAACGAGTATCCTGATTTCTGCTCCCTTTTCCTGCATTGCCTGAGGAAGTTTTCTAACGTAATCGGCAACATCGGTTGTTTGGAGGAAGGGATTGATTTCACTGGCTACATACAAAATTCGTAGTTTCTCCATAGATCTTTTAGCAGTTTGTGAAAAAAAGTTTTGCAAAATTATACAAAAAAAATGGCAATTTCAAAAGATATTCCAAACTAATTGTCATATTGCGCCCAGTTTGGGATTTCCCTGTCCTGATGTTTCCATAATCTGCTTTACGGTTAGTGCTATCTTGAAAAAGCAATCGTAGCCCGCAGGTTACTCCCTCAGTTTTCGAATTTTACATGGAAGTATTCACTTCGGTCAAAAGCCTTCGCCAATACCTGGATCAGCAAGTTTTACAGCAGAAAACCATAGGCCTCGTGCCGACGATGGGAGCCCTTCACAAAGGCCACATTTCGCTGATCGAAGCCGCGAAAAAAGACACCGATATCGTCGTTTGCAGCGTATTCGTTAACCCGACGCAATTCAACAATCCCGAAGACCTGGCCAAATACCCGAGAACATTCGAAGCCGACCGCATGATGCTGGAAGATGCAGGCTGCTCGGCGGTTTTTGCGCCGTCCGTGGAGGAAATGTATCCCGAACAGCCCGTCGTGAAGATGAACTTCGGCGCATTGGAGACTGTCATGGAAGGTGCTTCGCGGCCGGGGCATTTCAATGGCGTCGGCATTGTGGTTTCGAAGCTGTTCAACATTGTGAAACCGCACCGCGCCTATTTCGGGCAGAAGGATTTGCAGCAGGTTTCGGTGGTGCGCCAGCTGATAAGCGATCTTGGTTTCGGATTTGAGCTCGTAATATGCCCTACCGTTCGCGAAACGGACGGCTTGGCGATGTCCTCGCGTAACACACGCCTCAATGCAACCGAGCGGGCGATCGCGCCGCATATCTACCGCATTCTCGCAGCCGCGAGCGAAGACCTGCGCGCAGGCAATCACGTGAGCGAAGCCATTAGCTGGGCAAAAAGTGAATTCGGGAAGATCAGAGAATTCACCCTCGACTATTTTGAAGTGATCAATCTTAAAACCCTGCTACCCATTGAAAAAATAGGCCCCGCAGGTTCGAACGCGATCTGTGTAGCGGCTTTCCTCGGCCCGGTGAGGCTGATCGACAATATCATATTCTGATCCGGATTTTAAAAACCTTGGAAATGCAGAAAGGCTCCTCATCGGAGCCTTTCTGCATTTTACGCTATTGAATGTTAAGATAGTTTCCAGTCGCCGCGGTATTTGCGTTGAACGAACTGGTTCGCTTCGTCGAAGTTCGTAATCTTCATGTTTTTACCATCCCACAACAGCTTTTTGCGGCCTGGGTAGTCGAACCCTTTGCCATCAGCCTTCGCGGTGCGGAGGTTGTAGCTGCGGATACCGAGGTTACCCATGATCACAGTTTCAGTCAAAGGACCGGCGTAGTCGAATGAAGACGTCAGCG
Organism: Dyadobacter soli; assembly: GCF_900101885.1. Lineage (GTDB taxonomy): Bacteria > Bacteroidota > Bacteroidia > Cytophagales > Spirosomataceae > Dyadobacter > Dyadobacter soli. The sequence continues at coordinate 34,255 of NZ_FNAN01000029.1, forward strand.
CTTTGTGCTCTTTGCTGTTGAAACCAGCTTTCGCAGCATCAGCCCATGATACGTGGTGACCGAATTCTGTCATCGTCGTGTATTTGTTACCGAAATCGCCTTGCTTGTATTCCAGCTTGGTACCGTCTTTGAGGTACACTTTCGGTGCGATACCGTAGGTTCCGCAAGTCATAACACCTTTTTCACCGATGAGAAGCACACCATTGCTGCTGTCCGGCTCGCCCAGCGGGTCGTTGGCAGGGATCAGCTCAGGGTGGAACGGACGCAGACCGCCATCGTGCCAGGTCAAAGTCACTTCCGATTTGTTCACTTTGTTCGCAGGGAATTTCAATTGCACGCGTGACGACGGCGGGCAGCCTTCCGGAATGTATTCTGCGGTCCAGTCTTTGATGAACACCTGTCCTACCGAGCATTCAACTTCCGTTGGATAACCGAGGCCGAGCGTACGGAATGCAGGGTCGATCAGGTGGCAACCCATATCGCCCAATGCACCGGTACCGAAGTTCCACCAGCCTCTCCATTTGAACGGGTGCCATGCCGGGTTGTAATCCACCCATTCAGCGCAGCCTACCCACAATTCCCAATCGATGTTCGCAGGTACTTCGTGCTTGCCGGTCGGAACGGGAATGCCTTGCGGCCATACCGGGCGGTTGGTCCAAACGTGAGCCTCGTGGACGTTACCGATGAGGCCCTTGTTAAACCACTCCTTCATTTGAGTCTGCGCAGGGTTGGAAGCGCCCTGGTTACCCATTTGGGTCACTACTTTGTATTTGCGCGCAGCTTCGGTGAGCATACGGGCTTCGTAAATATCGTGGGTAAGGGGTTTCTGCACATATACGTGCTTGCCGCGCTGCATGGCATTCATCGCGATGATCGCGTGCATGTGGTCGGCTGTCGAAACGGTTACGGCATCGATGCTCTTGTCCATTTCGTCGAACATCTTGCGGAAGTCTTTGTATTTCTTCGCGTCAGGATGCAGCTCGAAGTTCTTTTTCACTTGTGGCTGGCCCCAGTCCACGTCGCAAAGTGCCACCAGGTTTTCGGCGCCTTTGTTCCATGCATTATTGGTGTCGGAGAAACCTTTTCCGCCCACGCCTACACCGGCGATGTTCAGCTTGTCGCTCGGCGCTTTATATCCTTTTCCCAGCACGTGGCGGGGAACAATGAAGAAACTTCCAATGGCCGCCGCGGAAGTCTTCTGGATAAAGTCCCGGCGATTAACGTCTTTCGGTTTGTTTTCTGTACTCATCGGTTTTGGTAATGAAAATATAAAGTAGATTATTGAAGATTAAAGGAATAAGTTTTTATTAAAAATCTAATACTATTAAATCCCGCTTAAATATAATAATGTTATTACTAAACTAATGAATACCGGCTTTTCAATTATTACGTCACCGGCACTGAATAGCTGCATTTCAGACTGTTTGCGCCGATAATCCGCCCGTATGTGCGCACGGGAACCGTCCCACCGGCGAGGATGTTTTGAGGACTGGGTATTATTCCTGTAACTTTGCGGAGTAATGCATTTCAATTGAACCAATACCACCGGGTAATGCAAATCACAGTAATGAAATCGAAGATTCACCGTGTTAAGGTGACTCAGGCGGAATTGAACTATGTTGGCAGCATCACGATCGACGAGGATCTGATCGACGCCGCGGGACTGATAGAAAATGAACAGGTTCACATTGTGAACAATAACAATGGCGAACGTTTTGTCACATATGTTATCAAAGGCGAGAGGGGTTCGGGCATGATCTGCCTCAATGGCGCAGCGGCGCGCAGGGTGCAGATCGGCGACATCATCATCATCATCGCGTATGGCAGCATGAGCCAGGAAGAGGCGAAGACGTTCAAGCCGATGGTGGTTTTCCCCGACCATAACAATCACCTGGTAAGCTAAACTTCCAACACTCCGGTACTAATACGTCAATTAGCATAGCATGAAAAATATACTGCGTTACACGATATCGCTTGTCCTGGCAGGCGGTCTGCTTTGGTTTGTGTTCAAGGACATCAACCTGAACGAAATGCTCGACCGTTTTGCCCAATCCGACTGGCGGTGGATCGCCGTATCATGCTTTTGCCTCCTGCTCGCGCACATGGTGCGGGCGTGGCGCTGGGGAATGCTCATAGAGCCGCTGGACCACAAGCCAGGGCTGACGAACAGTACAATGTCGGTACTGACCGGCTATTTTGCCAACTACATCGTGCCCCGCATGGGCGAAGTGACGCGCTGCGGCACGCTCTACCGCCTGGAACGCATTCCGGTGAGTTTGAGCTTCGGTACTGTGGTCGCCGAGCGTATTTTTGATGTAATTATATTGGTATTGATGATCGGGTTGAACTTCGTCCTCGAATTCGATCGCCTCAGCACTTTTTTCACTGATTTCTTCCAAAGTAAAATAGGCGGCAGCCAAGGCGGCGGCTCGGGTAGCGGAATGCTGCTGAGCATTCTCATCGTCGGTTTGCTGGCTGTTGCCGTAATAGCGACTGTTATTTTCAAGAATGCCGCATTGCGTAACAAATTGCAGCAGAATGCGATCATTGCCAAGATCATCCATTTTGCGCAAGGAATGCTCGAAGGTTTGTTGAGTGTTCGCAAGCTGCGCAGTCCGGGGCTTTTTATTTTCAGCACAATCCTGATCTGGGTGCTCTACTACCTGGTTTCTTACGTGCTTTTCTTCTGCATTCCCGAAACTTCGCACCTCGGTCCGCTGGCCGGTCTGACATTGCTCGTCGTCGGTGCGATCGGTATGACGGCACCCACGCAGGGCGGGATCGGTGCTTACCATTTGCTGGTCGGTAATGTAATGGTGCTTTACGGACTTTCGCAGAACGACGGCATCACATTGGCGACATTCATCCACGGGGCGCAAATGCTGTTCATGCTCGTGATCGGCGCATTGGCATTTCTATATGTGCTGATTGTCAACAAAAACAAAGTCGAGGAGCCGGAACAAGTGTCTGCGGCAAACTAATTGTAACTTTAATAGTCCTGAAAAATGGAAATGGAGTATGTTACGTTATTCCATTTCTTAAATCCATATTGTCTTTTAAAATGAATTTGACAGAAAGCAAGATCCTCAGACTGGACGAAGCCATCCCGACCGTTGAAGCATGGCAACGCGCCGGACAAAAAGTTGTTTTCACCAACGGATGTTTCGATATTGTGCATCTCGGGCACATCGATTACCTCGAAAAAGCCCGTGCATTGGGCGACAGAATGGTACTCGGCCTGAACACCGACGCTTCGGTAAGCCGCCTGAAAGGGCCGCTCCGCCCGGTCGTGAACGAGTACGCGAGAGCCCGGCTGATGGCCGCATTGTCTTTCATCGATGCTGTCATTTTGTTCGACGAACCGACGCCTAGTCAGTTGATCGAAGCCGTAAAACCTGACATTTTGGTCAAAGGAGACGATTATACGATCGAGAACATTGCTGGCTCGGATTTTGTTTTGGGTAGAGGAGGTGAGGTAAAAACGATTGCTTTGGTACAAGGCTACTCGACTACCGCACTGATCGAGAAAATAAAACAAGGATATAAATAGCAATAACTATGGGACTTTTGATTGCATTGATCGTAATGGGCGTCAGCTTTTACGTGCAATGGCGCTTGAAGAGTAAGTTTGAAGAATATTCACAGGTAGGGTTGAGCAACGGCATGAGCGGCAAGGAAATCGCTGAAACGATGCTCCGGGAAAGCGGCATTTACGACGTAAGAGTGGTGTCCGTGGAAGGCCGCCTGACCGACCACTACAATCCGCAGGATAAGACAGTCAACCTGAGTCCCGATGTATATTATGGACGCAGCGTTGCCGCTGCGGCTGTGGCTTCCCACGAATGCGGCCACGCGGTGCAACACGCTACCGCTTACAGCTGGCTGCAATTCCGCTCGCAAATGGTACCGTTCCTGAGCATTGCCTCGCAATACATGCAATGGATCATCCTGATCGGCGTATTGCTGATTAACACATCCATCATTCCGCTGGCGATTGGTGTAGCGCTGTTCGCAGTGACCACATTATTCAGCTTCATTACGCTGCCGGTCGAGTACGATGCAAGTAACCGCGCATTGGCCTGGATCCAGAAAAACCGCATTGTGAACGAAAGAGAGTACATTATGTCTGCCGATGCATTGAAATGGGCGGCACGTACCTACCTCGTAGCAGCGATTGGTTCATTGGCTACGTTGCTTTATTACGTGAGTTTGCTGATGGGTCGTCGGGATTGAGTTTAGAGTTTAGAGTTCTTAGAGTTTAAAGTTGATATTATTGTCAGTCTTCGTTCGCGGGGGCTGACTTTTTTTGCCACTCATTCACTCATTCACTCATTCACTCATTCACTCATTCACTCATTCAATCATTCAATCATTCAATCATTACTTCTTCCGCTGGTTCCAATACACCACCAGATTATGCGTCGCGCGTCCGGCGGCGATAATGTCCAGATCGCCATCCCCGTCCAGATCGGCCGGCAGCAAATCCTCGCACGCGATCTTGATCTTTTCGTCCAAAGTATATTCTGTCCATTTTTTGCCCTCGGCGTCATTTCCTACGTAAATGCGCACACCCGTTTCGCCGGTTAAATTCGGGTTGCGCCAGCCCATTACTACCTGGTCGCGGCCCTGGCCGAAGAAGTCGGCGCAAGCCAATGCATGGCCTTCCTTAATGCGGTCGGAGAGGACGGTGCGGCTGTCTTTGGTATAAACGACTAATGCGGTGCCATGCATGGGTTCGATGGTGGCTGTAAACAATTGCTTTTTACCCAAACTACCTGTCCGGATCTCTCCTACCCCGCGTTCCGGCACCATCCAGTTGCCCGAGGCGGCCCAGCCGTCGGCGCCATTCAGAAACACCTGCACACCTTCCTTACCCGCAATGGACAGTCCTGCCATCCGGCCCGGGATTTCCATCGGCTGGAAATTGTGGGTCATATGCATATTGGTTTCAACCAGATTGTAGGGCCAGATACCCTTTTTGTTTTCGGGAACATCGAAAATGATCAGCTTCACACCTGCGCCGTTTCCGCCTGTATTCCCTTCGCCGTGCAATGGTAATACGGCCAATTGGAACGGGCCATCCGCGGTTTTGACCCAATGCATGCGGTGAATGGTTACCTCGTGATGCAGGCGTACAGGTTCCCAGGCTTTGGTGCGATCGTCTGGCGCTACCAGGTAGAATACGGCCCCCGATGTTTTCAAATCCTTCGTTTCAGATGGGTTCCAGCCTGCGCCTACGGCCACTTCTACTTTACCATCGCCGTCGATGTCCCGGGCGGCAATGCAGACGTTGTCCTGCTCGGTAAGGTCTTTGGCGATCACGTAGCGCGTCCAGGCGCCGTCCGTTTTCCCGGGATTTTTATACCAGACTATTTCCTTCTTGTCGGCGAGCAATATATCCAGTTTACCATCCCCATCCACATCACCGGAAGCCACTCCATAGCCGATACTCACCTTATCGTCGATCGTCTCGCCTTTGAAAGTGGCGGTTTGTGCAAATGCGTTTCCCGCTATCGAAAATGCGATCGAGAATAATAGTTGTTTATTCATATTCATGAAAACCGACAGCCGCCGGTGAATAAATGTTTTAACCTATTTTTTAACAATATACTTCAAAATGCGCTCGGCGGGCATTGAAAAAACAGTTTTTTGTGTCGCTTTGACCTGCATTACCTACTTTTGTGAATTAATGTAAAACCAAATATCCTTCATGAAAACAGTCCCTTTACATCAGCTCCACATCCGTTTGGGCGCAAAAATGGTCCCGTTTGCAGGTTTTGAAATGCCTGTACGTTACTCCTCGGATCTGGATGAACATCACACCGTAAGGAATGCTGTGGGTGTTTTTGATGTATCGCACATGGGCGAATTCAGCATAAAAGGGCCCGGCGCGCTCGCATTGGTGCAGAAAGTAACCTCCAATGATGCTACTGCGCTTTATGACGGAAAAGTGCAATACGGCTACCTTCCCAACGCGACCGGCGGGGTTGTCGACGACCTGCTCGTGTACCGCATTGCCGAGGACGACTATTTCCTGGTGGTCAATGCGTCGAATATCGAAAAGGACTGGAACTGGATCCAGAGCCATAATACCGAAGGCGTAGCGATGGAAAACCTGTCGGATTCGCTTTGCCTGCTGGCCGTACAAGGCCCGAAAGCGACTGCTGCATTGCAGAAACTGACCGAAGTGGACCTCGCTTCGATGGAGTATTATACTTTCCAAATAGGGGAAATGGCCGGTGTAAAGGACATTATCATCTCCGCAACCGGCTACACGGGTGCGGGAGGTTTTGAAATATATGTAAAGAATGCGGATGCGGAGCAAATGTGGAATGCCATTTTCGAAGCGGGCGCAGAGTTCGGAATCAAACCCGTAGGCCTGGGCGCACGCGACACATTGCGACTGGAAAAAGCATTCTGCCTCTACGGTAACGATATCGACGACGAAACCTCGCCATTGGAAGCCGGCTTGGGTTGGGTGACCAAATTCACGAAGGATTTCACCAATTCCGAAGCATTGAAAGCAGAAAAAGAGGCTGGTATTAAGCGTAAACTCGTCGGTTTTGAAATGATCGACCGCGGCATTCCGCGCGGGCATTATGAGCTCTGCGATGCAGAAGGCAACAAATTCGGCGAAGTTACATCCGGTACGCAATCGCCCACTTTGCAAAAAGGCATCGGCCTGGGTTATGTTCCTACCGAATTCAGCAAAGCCGGTACCGAGATTTTCGTCAAAGTGCGCGACAGGCTATTGAAAGCGCAAGTTGTGAAAACACCTTTTGTTAAAAACTAATCCCTCCTATTCAGTTCGATTGCACATTTATGAAACAACTTGACGTTTGTCTTACCCCCGATTTACTTCATCTGCACAAACTCGATAATTCAATAGTGGTGGTAGCCGATATTTTCCGGGCTACTTCCTGCATGGTGACCGGCCTGGCTTACGGCGTAAAAAGCATTACCCCCGTTGCCAGCGTCGAAGAATGTAAGTTTTTGCAAGACAAAGGATATATAGCGGCCGCCGAGCGGGATGCCCGCAAAGTGGAAGGTTTCGATCTCGACAACTCGCCATTCAGTTATATGCACGAAAGTCTTATCGGCGCACAGATAGCGATGACGACCACGAATGGTACATTATCCATTTCGAAGGCAAAATCTTCGGCTGTAAAGGTAATGATCGGTTCGTTCCTCAACCTGGGCGCATTGGCTAATCATCTGAAAAGCGAGCCTTACGATGTGCTGGTACTCTGTGCAGGCTGGAAAGGTCGGCCCAACCTTGAAGATACATTGTTTGCAGGGGCATTGGCTGAGGCATTGAAGGATCAATTTATGTTGCTCGAAGACGGAACCCTGATGGCGCAGCGTTTATACCTCCAAAGCAAGGATAACCTGCTCGCGAGCGTATCCAACTCCTCGCACGTTCGGCGCCTGCAACGCCTGGGCATCCAGAAAGACATTTCCTATTGCCTGCAAACCGACCTGTACGACGTTGTTCCCGTCCTCAGAGGAGGCACGCTGGTATCCATGAATTAATATTTACTCAATCCAAACTGCATGTTCCGATTCGTTTTTGTCATTTTTCTGGGATTATTTCTGATGGCTGGCCATGCCGAGGCACAGCGAAGGACCTCTACTCCAAGGAGGCAGCTCATTACCCCGAAGAAAAAAGCACCCGCGCCAGCCAAACAGCAGGCTCCCGCAGCGAAGGACACGACAAAGACGCAGGCTTCGGGCGTAGCAACTCCCGCCATAGCCACCCCGGCCGTTGACACGACGGCTGCTGACACTACCATGCCCAGCGCGGTTTCGGCCAATGGCGACACGCTTACAGAGGCTGCGAACGAAGCAAAACTTCCCGTAGAAAAGGTCGATAGCCTGCATGCTTACAAGATCATGATCGAGGACATTTCATACCTCTCCGTTTGCCCCGGTACCAATGTGACCATTCCGTTTAAAACGGACGGACCTTTTGACGAGGACAACACATTCATTGTACATATTATAGATGCAACCGGCAAGTCGGTGCCCATTTCGCTGCCCGTGAAGAAAAGCCCGGCCAAAGCAGTGATACCATCTTACAAAGTAGGCGGTGAAGTTTACCGGCTGCAAATCATTTCATCGATCCCGGTGATCAAAAGCCAGGAAGTTCCCATAAGGTTATTGCAAGCGCCCGCAGCAAAGATCGATCTGATCGACGGGTCGCAAACCGTGCGCATTATGCCAGGACAGGAGGCACATTTGCGTGTAAACCTCACGGGTGCCGCGCCATGGTCGTTCCGCCTTTCGGACAGCACCACCGTATTGCAGACGCTTTCGAACCCGCATTATATTACTGTAAAACCTGCTGATGTAAAAGCTTACCGCGTGACGGCCGTTTCCAATGCTTGCGGAAGCGGTACTACTTCCGGCGAGGCCATTGTGAATGTGAACAACAATCCCGAGCCTAAACTGGAATTGAAAGAGATCGAGAAGATCGCGAAACTCTGTGCGGGCGTTCCGTTCCAGGTGCCGTTTAATGCAACCGGGAAATATAAGGAAGGGAATAAATTCATCGTTCAGATCGCGGAACGCAATGGTTCATTCAAAAACATTTCAACGCCTGATTCTTCCGGCTACATTACAACCCAGATTCCCGACACTTACAAGCCCGGTGAATATCGCCTGCGTGTAACCGCCACTGCTCCTTACCTGGTGAGCCAGACGACGAACATTTCGATCGTTTCGCCGACCGTGGCGACGCTTCAAAAGGATTCATTAAGATTGGGTGAAAACGAATCGGGACAGCTTACTGTGAAATTCACCGGCGGAGGCCCGTGGTTTGTACTGCTTTCGGACGGAACCTACGAGAACAATATCCAGGAATCGCCGCATAAGATCAAGGTAAAGCCATTTTATGATACCAACTACCAGATCAGTTCCGCAGGCGGGCTTTGTGGTGTGGGTAAATTCTCGGGCTCCGCAAAGGTTACCGTGAAGGCTCCTCCGGCAAGCATTACGCTGGAAAAGCTTCCGCAAAATATGGTCTGCGCGGGTTCTACCATGGATATTCCCTATAAAACAGAAGGACGCTACAATCCGAACAACAAATTTACGGTTCAGATGACCGATAAATCCGGCCGGTTCGTAACATTACCTACTACTGTGACGCCTACTGCCATGCAGGTAAAGATCGCCGCTGCGGCGCCGGGAGATACCAGCAAGATTCAGAAAATCCGCATTGTTTCGTCTTCTCCGGCTGTTTCGAGTGCAATCGAAGAACTGGAAGTGATTGCGCCCGACAAGGCCGTTGCAGAAGTTTCCGGACGCGGTACTGTTTCGGCAGGTCGTTCTACCCGCATTCAATTGAAATTCAAGAACGGGCTCCCACCGTGGTCATTCACGCTTTCGGACGGCACAACTATCAATGGGACGTTCCTTAACCCGTACCTGATTTCCGTTTCACCGGCAAATACCACTGAATACACGATCAACTCGCTGAAAAGCGGTTGCGGAACTGGTACCGGACGCGGCACGGCTGTGGTCACGGTAGAAAACTAGCATTCAGCCATGCGCAAAGGGAGGATATTGTTTGTATTGCTAGCCGTGTTCGGCCCTTTGCGCATTCTCGGACAGGTTTTGCCATTGGGTCAGTGGCAAAGCCATTTCAGCTACCGCTCCGCCCGACAAGTCGTTGACGCAGGCTCACGCGTGTACTGCGCCTCCTACAATGGCCTTTTTTCCGTAAACACTGAAAACGGAGAGACAAGAGCACTTTCCAAAGCCGATGGCCTCAGCAACACCGGCATCGGCGCAATGGGCTACTTGCCGTCATCAAAGCTCTTAATGCTCGCCTACCGAAGCGGCACGATTGATTTTGTTTACCTCAACGAACGATCCGAACCCGATCAGATCGAAACCTGGGATCTTCTCAACGATACGCAAGGACTACCGGCCGACAAGGCCATACGCCGCATTGTTTTCAGGGAAAATCTGGCCTATATCGCAACCGGTTTCGGAGTCCTCGTGCTCGATACGCAACTCCGGCAGGTGGAAGAAACCTACCGTTATATCGGCCCAAATGGCGCGCAGGTAGCCGTAAGCGACCTGGCATTTTCGGAAGATTCCCTTTTTGTTATTACCAACCAGGGTTTGTTGACTACTTCCATGCACGACGGCGTAAACCGCCAGTATTTTGGAAACTGGAAGGCTGTAACCAGTCCGGGCAGCATTTCAAGCATTGCATTCTTTTCCGGTGCAGTTCACGCTGCTGTTCCAGGAAAGGGAATTTTGAAATATGAAAAAGGTGCCTGGAAAATCGTTTACAATTCCAGTGCATCAGGCCTGCGCATTCTCGATGCGGGAGATCTGCTGACAATCACTATGGGTAATACCATTCTCGCACTCGATCCACGCTACGTCGCTCAGACTTTTAACAGCCCGCTCTTTGGAAATGTGGCATCAGGCATTCGTAAAGGATCAAATGCGTTTTGGCTTGCCGATCAGAAAAATGGCTTGGTTACCAATCAATTTTCTGATTTCAAATCGGTCTCGCCGGCACAGGCGGACACGACTATTTCGCCCCGCGCCGATTCGACAATCACCGATCTCAATGGACTGTCTTGGACCCGGTTGCCAGAAACATCGGGCGCAGGCATTCTGGTGAGCAATGCCGATGGTTCCCGTAAAAAAGTACTTTCGACGTCTGTTGGCACTGGTACTTTGCCTGCTTCAAAGATCAATAGCCTGGCTTTGGATCAGGATGGGTACGTTTGGTTTGCCAGTGCGAAAGGCGTAGGCTATTTTATCCCTGACGGCGTGTTGGAAGCGACCCGTGTGGACGCCATATTACCCATTTACGGCCAGCGAAGGCTCTTTAATAATGAAGAATGCACCGCCATAGCCGTTGAACCAGGCAACCGGAAATGGGTCGGCACGCGTACGGGCCTTTACCTCTTTAATGCAGATGGTACCGAGCTGGTACGGAAATTCACCTCGGCCGACAGCCCGCTTCCCTTGGATGTGATCCGTGCACTCCGTTTTGAAGCTGAAACCGGTTTGTTATTTGTGGATACGCCTGCGGGCATGGTTTCCTACCAAAGCGACGCGAAAGGGGCATCCGAAAGCATTACCCGCATTACCATTTTCCCCAATCCGATCCGGCCGGGCTATTCAGGCAACGTGGGTATCAGCGGACTGACCGGCCAGTCGACTGTAAAAATCACGGATCTTGCGGGCAGGCTCGTGTATGAGGCGCACTCGGAAGGCGGCCTCGCCTCCTGGAACCTGAACGATTACACCGGACGGCGCGTGCGGGCTGGAATATATATTGTATTCGTCGTGTCGGCCGATGGCGCTGAGCAGCAGGCGGGCAAATTGGCCATTATTAATTAAAATCATAAATTAATCCAGGCGTTCGGACGACCCGGCGCAACAGACAATATGACTTCGAATCAGGAAAATACGCCTTACATTGTAGGTATTACCGGCGGCAGTGCTTCGGGAAAGACCTATTTTATGAAAAACCTCATCGAAGCGTTTGATAAGGACTTGGTTACCCGGATTTCGCAGGACAACTACTATCGCCCGATCCACGAAATCCCGCGTGACGAAAATGGTGTGGAAAATTTCGACTTACCCGAAACCATCGATCATCACCTTTTTGCGGAACACATTGCTGTGCTCAGGGCCGGCCGTTCCGTTCAACAAAAAGAGTATACTTTCAACAATCCACTCATTCAGCCCGAGATGCTGCATTTCGAACCCAGGCCCATCATCATTGTCGAAGGGATTTTTGTTTTCTATTTCCCTGAGATCGCCCGGCTTATCGATTTGAAGATATTTGTGGATGCGAAAGAGCACGTTAAAATAAAACGACGCATTATTCGTGATAATAACGAGCGCGGCTACGACCTCGACGATGTTCTTTACCGTTGGGAACACCACGTCGCCCCGACTTACGACAAATTCATACTTCCCCTACGTGCAGAGGCGGATATGATCATCAACAATAATTCAAAGTTCGATACTGGTTTGCAAGTGCTTATCGGATTCCTGAAAGGGAAATTGCAACAATAGTACGTATTGCCACTACCGGTGACTCTTCAAATCTTGGGCGTGATCTCTATTTTGCGTATAATTGCAGCTTATCTGGTACGTTTTTTGTACGCTCGATTCCATTAACCCTTTTATTATTTTACTCATTAACTCTTACATTTCCACTTAACTGTTCCAACTATGAAAAAATACCTTATTGTAATGCTTTTTGCTGCGTTCTTCATGTCATGTTCCGATGACAGCGAACCCGATGCAGATTTGACTAAAACCTTTGTTGGCAATTGGAAAGGAGCGGTGAAAGTTGAGAAAGGTTACAACTACGGCACTGACTGGGCAATTTCCAAAGTAAATGACAATACCTTGAAAATTGTCTCGACATATAACTTCGTTGCAACTGACCCAAAGTTAACTTCTGAGACCAAGGTCACTACCATCGAAAATGTACCGCTAACCAGAACGGCAACTAATACGATCATTCTGACAACAACAGACAATATCGTAATTCCTAACGATACCCTGGAAACGAAAGGTACAGGCACGATCATCGACAACGTACTTAGTATTACATCGAGCGCTAAATCCAAAAAAACAGGTGCAGTAACAACACCTCCGATAATTCGTTTTACAAGGCAATAACAAGCGGTTCCGGCAATCTTATCTGAATTGCCGGAACTCTGAATTACAAATAATGCGAAATGTTCATTCAGTAATATGAAACAATATCTCTCCTACTTTGCATTTGCAGTTTTGTCATTGTTTGCCAGCTGTGATAGCACAGATGTTGCTACGATTAATCCCGACAGATACGGAGTTCTGAAAGAGGGCAATTATATTATTTATGACGTTCGTGAAGAGAATTATTCTGCCGGGAAAGATACCCCGGATGTAAGTTCATGGCAGGAAAAAGACCAGGTCATCAGCTTAACAAAAGAGAATGCCAATTCGACAATCGCATTGATTGCGAGATTCAAGCGAAGCAATGACGCCGATTACTGGACAAAAGTGAAGGAATTCACCATTGTAAGATCTCCTGATAAGTTGCTTACCACGATCGACAATGAAAGCTTCATGAGTCTTGTTTTCCCACTTAATCCCAATATGAAGTGGAACGGGAATCAGTATAATAATCGTGATGCAGAAGATTATCGGTATGATGCTATTGATCAGCCTTTTTCCTTAGCGCAGCAGAACTTCCAAAATACACTGACGGTTATCGAAAGGCAGGATTCGTCGATTATTAACAAGTACACCGGGGTAAAAAAATACGCGCTGGACATAGGCCTCATTTATGACGACCAGGTGTCTTTCGAGTATTGCCAAACCCAGGAGTGCCTGAATAGTGACATTCGCCAGGTAGAATCTGGTTATCACAGGATCAGAACGGTCAAACAATTTGGATCTAACTAAGGCGGATGCTTAAAAAAAACGAATTATTTCATTTTTTTTTGTAAATTGAGAAAAATAGCTACCTTTACAGCGGATACTATAAAACACCTAAAACGTTTGATATGAAAACTGTTACTATGCACTCTACACAGACAAAAAAATCTTATCGCAAGCCAGCTCTGAACAAATTTGGCGCCGTAAGCAAGCTTACAAAAGGTAAATTGGGAAGCATGTTCGATGGCCCAGGAAATCCGGTTAAATTTGACGGTCTAGGAGAATCATAGTATTGTCTCCCGTTAGGTTAACTGAATTTACCTAAATTGTTAATTGAAGGTTTTTTTAGCTATCATACTGTTGCACCCCAAGCGTGTAGACAGCATGATAGCTTTTTTTTGTTCAATAGTGGCTACATTGGTGTAAACAAGCTGGCGGGCAATTATCCTACCTATCTCGTGCATACCGTCGACCAGAATGGCGATGTTCAAAAGCTCTCAAACTTGCGAGAAGGAAATGCGGAACCCCTTCACCTGACAGAGTTGCTCTCAGCAACACCGGACCTTCATATCGGTGTTTGGTACGATGCGGACACAAGACGCCTGCATCTGTCGCGGGACGTTTTTGGCGTCGTCCCATTCTTCTACGCGCACATACCCGGGAAATATTTCGCATTCTCTACGGATATTATATCTCTGACCAGGATGAGAGAGGTGGCGGCAGAAATCAGCATTAACGTTGGAAAAATCATCCCGTATTGCTCTCCTTATCACCCGGACTTTGTCCACGACGCATCCTCAACATTCTTTTCCTCCATCCAGTCGGTCTTGCCTGGGCACGTTTTGACAGTCGACGCCCTTGAATGTACTTCGAGACGCTACGTTACATTCAGACCGGAGAAATGGGCTCATTTGAAGAAATCCGAAGAATATGCCGAAGTGCTGCGTAGCAAGTTTATCAAAGCGGTGGGACATTGCGTGCCAGACACTTTTGAACCCGTAGGAGCGCAGTTGAGCGGCGGGCTGGACTCATCTTCTGTAAGTTCCGTGGCGAAACGGCTCTGGGACGGAAAAGCATTGCACACATTCCACATCGTATCCCAAAGCGGTTCATCGGACGAAAGCAATTATGCGGAGGCGGTAGTCAATTCTATCGGCTCTATTCACCACTTGGTTTACCCGCCTTCCAATGATTTGGAAGCGCTCGAATTAAGTACGCGATTGTATGGACAGCCGGAAGCCAGTTTTTTGTCTCCTGCATCCAATCTCGCGATGATATCGAGTGCAGCGCAGCATGGCTGTAAAGTTTTACTCAATGGCTTTGGCGGAGACTCTGTGATAGGGAATGGCAGTGAGCTGGTTTTAGAGGCCTTCAATAAGCAGGATTGGAAGGGTTATGAAGATTTGCTCAGGATGCGGGTCAAGTACTTCGCTCTTGCGGATCAATATAGCAACTGGGATTCTTTCCCGGATACTAAAAAGTATGAGCTCGTTCTTCAAAATTCACTTTACCGGCGCTTCTCGACAAGCCGCGATCGCTCCCTTGGCGCGCTGCTTCGCCTTTACCGGTCACTTCCCGGTAATCTTAGGCCTTCGCCGGCATATTTCCTGAACAGGTATGTAAAGAGCTTGTTTTCCCGAACTACGCAACGCTATCAAACAGGGAGTAACCAGCTTTCAATTGTTCATCCCGAAATCGAAGTTTTGTACGGGCAGAAAGATGTACCGACGAGCTTCCCGACAGCAATCAGGAGCGATCTACCGGCAAGTTTTCAGGAATTGTTTCAGGATGTTTTTCATCCTCACGTGATCAAAACGCAAGAAGAGTATTTCATGCTCGGTAACCATTTCGGCGTCAGTTCACGCTCGCCTTTTATGGATTACGAGCTTTTTGAGCTGAACCTGGCGATACCGGATATTGTAAAATTCGGGGATGGCATCGGTCGTGCGCACATGCGCAATGCAATGAAAGGCATCCTGACTGACAAAGTCAGGCTCCGGCATACCAAGGCAACTTTGAGCTCATCAGACGGACATGACATGACAATGCGGCTTTACGACCAGGCTAAGCATTATCTTTTCGATAATCCGGAAACCTGGCATTATCTGGATCGTCAAAAATTCGAGGAGCAAGTCAAGATCGCGCTCAACCTCAAAATTCCGTACTCACACAAAACCAATGTGTACTTGCTGATTACAAGAGGGATTTCGTTCGCAATATGGCTAGACTGGTTGAAGAAGCATTCAAAAAATGCCTCTTCAAGCCTTTCCTAAACCTATCTTACCAACGCCACCTTTCCGGTGATGCTCTTTTCTTCGCCCTGCTGTCTGATCATATTGACCTTGTAGTAGTATAAACCGCTTACACTTTGTGTAGGCTGCCAGTACCATTCGTTCACACTGGGTTTTGGATTATCCTGATGATCTTTGTGAACCAATATACCGCGCTGGTCGTAAATCATCCACTCGATCCGGGTAACGGGATTGCTGGCAGGCAATGTAGTTTCAAAACGGAAATAAGACGATGCGGGGTTAGGGCTAACCACCAGCTTCAACACTTCGCTTGCACCGTCTATACGGAAACGGATTCTGTAAGGTGTGGTACTAGTGTTGCCGGCATCATCACTTCCTGTGACCAGCAACTCGTACACGCCTGGCTCTGTCGGCGGAGCCAGCAGGTTAACCGATAACGAACGATCAGTAAGAGCCTTGATTTCCAGCAATTTCCCCGAAGAATAAGCCAGTCGCTTAAAGTCGCACGAATTGTCCTCACAAGCCTTCAAAAAGACATTCACGCGGGAAGTGTCCGCCGAAAGAAGCCGATCATCTTCGAGGTCGATAGCGATATTAAGCCCCGGCTGAACGACTTCATCATTTTTGATTATTCTATCATTGAACCTGACAGTCAAAATCGGTGCAACGATATCTTTGACACTACCCTGAGGATAGACAGATTCATTCTTCGCAACCTCCCAATCTATCACCAACTCGGCTTTGTTATTATTTTTATTCAATTCCTTAATCGTGTTGGCTGGATCCAGTTTTACCGCGATTTTCTCGATAGGATTGGTCAAATTTACGGCTACCGAAATCGTGTCGTGGAATGCAAATCCCGAAACAGTTTCCTTTACGAGGGTCTGGCCGCCATTCATAAAATAGGTAATCTCAACAGGCAATTTCTCACCCGGCACGTATCTACCCAGGTTATCTACACGTACATTAAGGGTAACTTTTGAAGATTCTCCGATCGTTTTGTTCGGTGATTCGGCGTAGATTTTAATGCCTTCGTCCGAATCCACACTGTAATCCGAATTGCCTACCGATACAACTTTGAGTGCCGGGTCTCCCTGAAGTACTGATTGATGAATGTTTGCGACGTTGTATGTCCCGGCATCCTCTTTTAGGATTTTCAATGCCAGGGCCTTCTGAATATCTCCAATGGGTAAGTTGTACGTAGACGAATCCGAGAACATTGAGCTGTAAAGCTTGGTCAGATAGTTAGACGACGGACTCACAAAACTCTCGAAAGAATTGGCAATGATTGCAATAGAACCCCTCTTCGCAGCCAAAAGCCAGTCCATAGACAATGGGTATCTGTCATTTGAACCAGGACTAGGGTTAAACCGGGCGCTAAAGATGTTCCCAACCCCACATCCATTGAAATACATCATTGGATACATTCCGGTATTGTTATAACCTCTGTCCGCATCCGTAATGTAACCCATATCCAAGTCGGTGACAGTCGTGGAGCCATGACCGAAATAGGTGATCAGACCAACCCCCTCATTCACTTCAGGCGTGATATTCACTGTTTCAACCTCTCCTATCGCCTGTTGTTTTACGAATGGTTTTACCGAGCCTCCCACGATTCCGCGGGATACATTCGGTTCCAGGGCAGCAAGCAATTGTTTTAACTGGGTAATTTCAGAAGCCGTCTTCCCACCATTCAAATGCAACACGTGCTTCCTCCAACCATAGTTGCCGGTCGAATTGTGTTCGTATTCCTTAACCTTCCCGAGGTAATCGTGTATATTTTGATTGGTAACCGCGCTGAGTCGTCCGATTGGCACAGCCGGAACATCCCTGACAGTGCCTCCCAGGCCTTCTACCAGAAGTATGTCCGACGCAGGAAACCCAATCGTTGGAACCTCGTCAGGCAGCTCCCTGATCATACGCTCGTTATGGGTAATCGATTTTCCGATCAGAAACAGATGCTTATCTTTTTTCCCGTCAGAAATCATGTAATCCACAAAATTCCTGATAGCGACAGGACTTGGCTCCCCGTAGTTGAACTGATTGTAAACGTCCTTGATATTGGCTACCAGCGTGGTAAAACCTCCCCCATCCACTGACGAACGGTAAGCAGCATATTCTTTCGCTCCATCCAAAAGGTTTTCGCTTGTAAGGATAATGTAGTTGACGTTCAATGGGTATTTCGTCCCGAAAGTCACCGCATTGACTTTGGCTTTCTGGATCGTTACGGATTCACTGGTAACCAGTAACCTTGCGTCTCTGTTCGCAGAACGAGGCACCATGATGCCCGATGCGTTTCCTTCTATCACTACCGGCTTGTCTGTATCTGTAATATCGATAACCGTGCTGCTTGCCGGAGTATTTGTTACGTTTAGTCGTGTATAGCTGTCGGAAGTTTTAACGAGGTTAAACTCGCTTGTTTTCTTCCCTGTCATATCTGTTTTCTGAGGGTATTTGACGGAATAATAGGTAAGCGAGTACCCGTCGACATTATTCGTACCTACCGCTTTCAGGTTAAGTACTCCTTTTCCCTGCGCATCGAGGTCACTGCTCTCCAACGTGAAAGAATATTGTGACGCTGAAAATCCGTTGTTTGGCAGGGCATGAACCAGTCTGAGAGACTGATCAGTTTTTCCTACTCTGATTTCGATATTCTTTGCACCAGGGCTTCTCCCGTGTATCAGGAGTTTCACCACCGGCTTATCGGCATTATTACTTACATGATTGGTCAACTGAATGGCGACAGAACTTGCTTTACCTTCCATCGACGCTTTACCCGTACGACTGGCGCCAATCTCAAAAAAACTATTAAAAAAAGATGGTCTGAGATATGAATTGGTACTAAGCGAATACTCATTCTTGTAGATTACCAGATTTTCGCCCTTATGGATATTCACCGGTGCGTCCTGCGGGGTAGCGTCCTTATTGCTTCGAACCGCTCTCAACCCTGCGGCGTCTCCCACCGTCAGAAAATACGCTCCTTCATCGGAATACATGCTCCAATACGGATTTATCCGTGAACTCATCGGTCTGTATAGCAACGAATCACTGGCGCCGTCATTGGGTACGGCATAAAAAACGACTTCCTTATTGTCGGTTGAAATAATGGCCACTTGCTTACCACGGTGCCAAAGTTGAATCTTGCTGACGTCATTTACAGGGAAATCGGTTGGCAAAACGGAAAATGGCAGCTTATGTATTCCCGCTTGTGTAATACCTACTTTCACATAGGGCTTGCCGTACACAATCCAGTTATTCCTGTAAGGTGCTCCCCATTGTGCGGAAACACTCGAAACTCCAAAGCTCAGCAGAACAGCGAGGCAAAAAGTAAACCTGAAACCCATAACATCAAAAAAATAGGCTGACACGCACTTTTAATCGCGCATGTCAGCCAACATTTATACCCTATTTCTTAACTACCTTTTTGTGATACACGTCTCCGTTTTCGGTGTATACTTCCAATACATAATCACCGGCGGTGAGTTGTGAAAGATTCAATTTGTTCCCGGTCTGATTTTTCAAGACAGTCTGTCCTGCCACATTCACCAGGTTCCAGCTCTTGATCTTCACAGGCACATCCACTTTAAATTCGCCAGCATCAGCAATCGGGTTGGGCGAAACAACGAAGAATTTAGATTCCTCGCGTCTCACTGGTACGATGGTTGAATAGCTGCTCTTACCGTCAACCGTTTTTCCATCCACCACTTTGCTGTAATCAACCTGTTTAAGACGATAGTAACTTACGCCGGTCAATGGTTTTGAGTCATAGAACAAGTAACTAGTTTCTGTCTCCGTCGTTCCTTTACCTTCCACCCGACCAATTTCTTCGAACAGCTTTCCATTGTAACTTCTCTCAACGATGAAATGGCTGTTGTTCTTTTCCGAAGCTGTCAACCATTCAACTCGTACCTTTTCATTTTCTGTCTTGGCGGTAAACGAAATCAGGTCTACCGGCAATGCACCATCAGTTATCAGGATGTTCAAAGCCGGGTCGCCCTGCAAAAGAACCTGGTGTACATTGGCTCTGTCGGCATCATAATAGGAAGCCACGCGTGAATTTTGAGCCACATTGTAAGTGTAGTTCTTTTGCTGCTTTGTCAGCCGTGCCACTTCCTTAACGATATTACCAATCGTTTTTCTATTGATATCGGTTACCGTAAAGATTTGCGTGTAAAGCTTGTCGAGATACTCATTCGATGTACTTGCGAAGGCATCCCAGGTATTTCCGAATACGATCACCGCACCTTTGTTCGGAGTGAGCAGCCAGTCAAGCGACATCGGGCGAACCGAACTTGCCGGCGTTGTTCCGAACAAACCATTACGCCCACTGAAGATGTTGTTAACACCACATCCGTTATAGAACAGTACCGGGAAATTATTAGGGTTATTGTATCCTTTGTTCGGATCGCTCACGTAACCGGCATTGTAATCCGTCTTGTCAACGCCGCCGTGTCCAAAATACGTTACCATACCGACGCCAGCGCCGTTCAGCTCCGTTGCGAAATTCATTTCAATGACATCGTCACTGGCAACGGTTTTCAATTTTGGGATAACATTCCCTGAGAACGGGTTGCTGCTTATGTCCGTCGCGATCGAATTGAGGTAGTTAGAGAATTGCGTAATCTCGCCGTCCGTTTTCCCTCCGTTCATGTGGATAACGTTCTTCCGCCACGCGATGACATCCTGGCTTTCATATTTCTGCACTTTGGCCAGATAGTCCAACACCTGCTGGTCTGAAATCGCCGCCACACGTCCAACGGGCACTGCCGGCACGTCATCGGGAGATCCTGCCAAGCCGTCAGTCAGGAGCATATCCGATCCTGGATAACCTACCGTAGGAACCTCATCCGGAATCTCCCGCGTCATCCTTTCCGGGAATGTATTGGATCTTCCCAACAGCAGCAGGTATTTGCTGTCTTTCTGACCGTCGGAAATCATGTAGTCTGTAAAACGTCTTATCGCCACTGCACTCGGCTCACCGTAGTTAAACTGATTGTATACATCGCGGATCGAAATCACCAATGGCTTATACTTTTTCCCTGGACTATTGTCTTTACGGTAAGCAGCATATTGATTAGCCGAGCTGGTCAGGGTGTTTGAGCAGACGATCAGGTAATCGAAGTTCGCCGGATTGATCTCTGTAAACGTCGTGGTCGTAATCTTAGCCGGCAGGACAGTAGTTACCTGGTTAGTGGCAAGTAGATTAATTTTCTGTCCATTCCGGTCGATCAAAAGCGATGAAGGAGTGCCAGGTATGATTCTCGGTACGTCCGGTGTAGTAATATCATAAAACTGAACGCCGGCAGGTGTATTCGTAATGGCAAGTGACGACTGGATACCGGCGCCAACTGCAGGCAATTCAAATTCGTACGAATTGAGTGATTGCATATTCAACGCCTGATCGTACGTAAGCTTGAAGAAGGAAACTGAATAACCGCTTCCCTCGTATCCTACCTGCGTAGTTCTGAATCCAAGCGTACCCACTCCGTTCGCGTCAAAATCGCTATCCTGCAAATCAAAATTGAAGTCATAGTCATTTAACTCCGAAACGCTCAATGTTCCGAGAGATCTTAATGTCGCAGCAGTTTTACCAATAAATACTTCTGCGGTTGAAGCACCTAACCTGGCTTTCAGGTGAACGGACATTTTCTTAGTTGCCGCTCCAACAGGGAATTTGATCTGAAAACTGAAAGGCTCCGGCACATAGGACGAAGGAAAGATAATCGAGGATTTCGGGTTCTGAACCTGGATGTTGTTACCCAAAAAGAATCCCATCAGCGATGTGCCTGAATACTGCTTTCCTTCTTCGAAATAACTATTGTAGGTAGATGGCCGATAGTACGTAGAAGAGCTATGGGTGTACTCGTTCTTGTAAATTCGCACATCAGTCTTGACGTGCGATGCGACAGCCTCCGGCGACGGGTTCGACAACGGTGTAGCTACGATTGCCCTGTCACCGTTCGCCGAAGGATTGACCGTCAGAAAGTAAGAGCTTTCATCCGAATAAATGCTGTAATAAGGATTCTTCCGCGCGGTAGGCAATCTGAAAAGCAGCGCATCCATAGCCCCGTCGTTAGGCACACCGTAGAATAGGATTTCGTTGGCATCTGCCTTGATAATGCTAACCTGAACGCCGCGGTGCCAGAGTTCGAGCCTGTTTTTGTCGGCATCCTTGAATACTTGTGGCAAATCCGAGACATTGACCTTGTGAATGCCTTTTGCGGTGACGCCTATTCTAACCCAGGGCTGGGAATACCTACCGGCAAGCCACTCATTTCCATTTGCTCCGCTCCATTTTTGCGCAATGCTCTGCGTGCATGCAATCAAAACGATGACGGCCAGCGTGCTAAGAATTCTCGGTAAGCGCAGTGTGTTTAAGGTAGAGAATGTTTTCATACATAGATGATTTGTTTTCTTTCAATTTAGGGAACATGCTAAATAAATAATGCAACCAAAAGGCTTTACGCAATTATAAATCTACGACAACTTTCGAAGTTCGCAAAATTATACAAGGGGTGAAAATGATGTCTGATAATGCCGGAAACGACAGTCTAAGTAACGAAAGAAACGCCCGTTTAGTACAAAAACAAAGGATATTTAACAGAACGGTTACATTAACAATATTGGCGACCCTGTTTTTGCAACAAAGAAAGTTTTAATTGCCCCCTGCCAAGAACTTGCAAACCGCCATAACTTTTATTTTTGAAATTATACTATTTTCGAAACAAATATTGTTAGGACGACTGTTACCTAACAGTGATTTGTACTTTTCCGGGCTTAGGCCTTCTTACCATATTTACTTTTTTCGTGATGAATACCAAAAAGTCTTCAAAAACGAGCTCACCTGACGTGGTTTTGATTGGGGCAGGCATTATGAGCGCTACGCTCGGGGTTTTACTGAAAAAGCTTAATCCATCCATTACCATCTCCGTCTTCGAACGTCTTGACCGCGTAACGGCCGAGAGCTCAGACCCGTGGAATAACGCCGGCACCGGCCATTCCGCTTTCTGCGAATTGAACTACACGCCGCAACTGGCCGACGGTTCTATCGAAACCAAAAAAGCCGTCAAAATCGCCGAATCATTCGAAGTGTCGAAGGAATTCTGGGCGTACCTGGTTGAAAATGAGGTGATCGATTCGCCCGACAGTTTTATCCACAATATTCCCCATCTGAGTTTTGTCTGGGGTGAGGAAAACGTGGAGTATTTACGCAAGCGATACAAGGCGCTGACCAGCCACCACTTGTTCCACGGAATGGAATACACCGAGGACAAGGAAACGATCGAGAACTGGATTCCCCTGGTGATGAATGGCCGGCAAGCCGATGAAAAAGTGGCGGCCACCCGCATGGAGCTCGGTACCGACGTTAATTTCGGTGCGCTGACGAAAGCCATGTTCGATTACCTCGAAAAGCAGGATGGTGTCAACCTCTACCTCAACTACGAGGTCGACGACCTTACTCGCCAAAAGGATAACTCGTGGCTGATCGAAGTAAAAGATCGGGCTACCAGAAAAGAAAGCAAGATCACCGCTAAATTCGTATTTATCGGCGCAGGCGGCGGCTCGTTGCCTCTGCTCGAAAAATCGAATATTCCGGAAGGTAAAGGCTTTGGTGGATTCCCTGTAAGCGGGCAGTGGCTCGTGTGTAACAAGCCGGAAATCATTGAAAAACACCAGGCAAAAGTATATGGCAAGGCTTCGGTAGGCTCGCCGCCGATGTCGGTACCTCACCTCGACACCCGCATGATCGACGGGAAAAAAGCATTGCTATTCGGGCCATATGCCGGGTTCTCAACCAAGTTTTTGAAAAACGGTTCGTACCTCGACCTTCCGCTTTCCATTAAGCTGAACAATATCAAACCGATGCTGGCGGCGGGTCTGCACAACATTCCGCTGACCAAATACCTGATCGACCAGGTTCGTCAATCTCCTCAGGACCGCCTCGAAGCGCTGAAAGATTATTTCCCGGAAGCGCAGCTCGAAGACTGGGATCTCGAAACGGCCGGTCAACGTGTGCAGGTGATCAAAAAGGATAAAAAAGCAGGTGGTGTCCTCGAATTCGGCACTGAAATGGTAACTGCCGCGGACGGTTCGCTGGCTGCATTGCTGGGCGCTTCTCCGGGAGCTTCCACGGCCGTGTCGATCATGCTCGAACTGATCCATAAATGCTTTGCCGAAGCCAAAACATCCGAATGGCAACGCGAATTCAAGAAGATGATCCCGTCATTCGGCAAATCGCTTTCCAAAGAAAAAGACCTCGCCGCCAAAACCCGCGCGTGGACTACCGAGGTACTGCATTTAAGCGCCTCGCATTTGGAAGAGGAAGTGACCGCGTGATTGTAGGTTAATATAAAAACGTTAAAGCCCTGGCCTGCGCCGGGGCTTTTTGCTTTAATCGGTAAATACTTCTGAGAGATTGATGACAAGATCGGGAAACACACTTGAATAGAGCAGTTCCCCATTATTCTTAGGGTGTTGTCCCACAAATTTGCCAGACCTATCCAATAAAAAGATATTAACGTGGCCATGATCGGGATAAACTACCCAATACTCCCGCACGCCACTTTCTTCATATACATTAAATTTCTGATTCATTTCCCTCAGTGACTTGCCCGGAGAAAGTATCTCGATCACAAGGTCAGGCGCTCCCAGGCACCCGCGATCATCCACTTTTGACAAATCGCAAACGACGCAGATATCTGGTTGTAAAACCGTAGTTATGTCCTGATTACTATTTCTATCCTTAAGTGGCAACCTCACATCGAATGGCGCTGGAAAAACCCGACAGGGGCTGTTTTTGAGCTGTGTCCAAATCATACCACTAATATTCATAACGGCAGTCTGGTGCCGGCTTGACGGTGCCGGTGACATTTTATAGATATACCCTTTAATCAGCTCCAAACGCTCGTTAAACTGCCATTTCAGGTAGTCGGCGTAGGTATACTGTTTGGTAAGATCCAGTTGGTCGAAACTTGTGATCATGAGCCGATTCGTTTTTACAATATTACCAAATCCCCATGCCTATTCCCAAAACGAATACAGAAGAAGCACTTCCAATGTGCAAAAGTACATACTTCATAATCAAGCGGTCAAAACGCCAGCGACCGCAAAAACTTCAACCCTTCAACCGCGATCGCTTCGCGTGATGGCTCTACCTGGCGCCAGATCGAGGCGGCTTTGGCGATCACTTTTACGTCCGGCGTGAAGGATTCGATCACGATGTCTCCCCGATAGTGGATACGGTCTAATGCGGCGAAAATACGATCCCAGTTGATCTGGTCGCCGCCAGGAGTACCACGGTCACTGCCCGACGCATGCAGTAGCCCCAACCTGTCCCCCGCCTTTTGAATGGCGAGCGCCGGGTCCTTTTCTTCCAGGTTCATGTGAAAAGTATCGAGGTGTACCTGCAATGCATCGCTCCCGACGGTGTCGATCATCCGCAGCGCCTGGTCGCAGGTGTTGATAAAATCGGTTTCGTACCGGTTCAGTGGCTCTATCGCCAGTTTTACATCATGCTTTGTCGCATAATCAGCCAGGGCTTTCAGGTTACCCGCCACAAGCTCCCACTGTTTGCGTCGCTGATCATCAGGAACAAGCTCTGCCCGCCCTACCGCGGAATAAACAGGCCCTACCACAAGCTTACTCCCAAGCACCGGTGCGATACGGATCAGCGCTTCGACATACTCAATGGCCGTCACCTGATCCTTCCGCGTGCCGCGCAGGTCGCGCCCGGGCCCGGTAGCCGCGCATACCGAGCGACATTCCAGCCCGTTATCATCCAAAGCCTTTCGAACGTAAACGGGATCTATATCGCCCGGATCCTCCAAAGCAATCTCCACAAAATCAAAACCCCAGTTTTTAAACCGGGGGAAGAAAGAAGTGCTTTCGTTCGTAAACGGGGAAGAAAACAAATAGGTATTGATACCAAACTTCATCGGTGCTTACTTGCCTTTTTGCTGTGTAAAAATGCGTACGCCCTTTTTGTTACCGGTGACGATGTCGAGCAGGCCGTCGCCATTCAGGTCTTCCACGGTCACGTGCAGGCCTACGCCTGAGTTGTCGTCAATATCGTGCCTGATCCACGTCGGTACTTTGCCGGGCTTGTATTCAAACCAGGAAATGAATGCCGGTTCAAACTCGCCGGGATCATTTCCATTGTGTGCGAAATACCGTTTACCGGTAATAAAATCCGGGTGACCGTCGCCATTCATATCTTTCAGCGCCAGGCCGTGCGTCTGCGAAATGGTTTTATCGATCTCGTGATGGATCCAAACCGTCTCTTTTCCTTCCTTCTTCTGCTCGTGCCACCAGATGCCATAGTTATGCGCGGACGCGCTAAGCACGTCGTTCAGGCCGTCGCCATTCAAATCAAGCACATACATTTGTGAGCAATCCTGCCCCAGATCGGCCGGATGGAATTTCCAGTCTTTGTCTTGGGGGTATTTGGCTGGCCCTTCCGCCGGGCCTTCCCACCAGCCGTTTCTTACGAGCACATCCTTGCGCCCGTCGCCGTTGATATCGCCATACCCGATCCCGTGCGTGTACATATGCGTGGAATTGTTGGCATCGTTGCTGATCACATATTTCTCCCAGGTCGTCTCCCCTTTTTTGGAAGGGCATTTAAGCCAGATCACCTTCTTACCCGTCGGATCATTGCAAAGCAAATCCAGCCGTCCGTCGCCATCGATATCTACTAATTGTGGAGATTCATTTCCTACCGAAGAATAAATGGTATGGACCGGCCAATGTCCCGGCTTGTTCTGCGGGTTTTCATGCCAGGCGGCAGCTTTGCCCGGCCAGTCAATGCGGATGAGGTCTATCCAGCCGTCCTGATTTACGTCCATCGCAAAGTCCAGGAAAGAATCACTATAACTGCCGTTTACGATAAATTCCTGCGGTTTCGCCAGTTCGTGTTCCTTCCAGTCGGGGGCTTCGAACCAATACGCGCCCGAAAGAATATCCTTTTTACCATCCTTGTTCACATCGCCCATCGCGGCACCTTCGGCAATGAACCGTTTGGTAAGTTCCGTTTTCTTAAATGCAATAGCCGATCCGCTCTTTCCTTTCGTCTGCGCGAATGCGTGCGTACCGGCAAAGGCAACTATATTCATCAAACAAAACCATTTCAAAACTCTTCCGGTTAACAGCATCGGATGTATGGGTTAGGATTAATACTCAAATATCATTTTACCCCCAGCAGGTAGTCGAGCAGCGCGTAAAAGTCCTTTTCAGGGATGATATTCCGAAACTGGTCGGGCATTAATGTGTATTTGGATGCCCGGTATTCTTTCATATCGCTTTTCGCCACCGAAAACTCCTGCCCGGTCATGTCCGCGAAGACGATCGTTTCGCCTTCTGTCCTGCGGTACAAGCCCGTGAGGGTCTTTTCATTTTTCAATGTGATATTATAAGTACGAAATGCCTCAGTTATATTCCTGTTGGGGTCAAGGATTTTTTGGGTCAATGCCTTGTGGCCCCAGTTTCCGATGCCATCGAGCTGCGGACCGACGAGCCCGCCCGAACCCTGAATCTGGTGGCAGCCACTGCAATTCTGCACGAAAATCACTTTTCCTGCGTCCGAAAACGCAGTCGCCGGTTTGAAATTGGCGATGCGCGCGTCGATCAGCTTCTGGCGTTCTGCACGTTCATTGGCGCCGGTAGCCAGCAATTGCCGCATTTGCGTTTGCTGTGAGGCATCCGCATTGCTCGTAAGCCGCTCCTGCACTGCGCCCTCGGTGGCGATATCTGCCCCAAGCTCTTCATCTTTGAATGCATTCAACAGATAACCGATCCCTTCCGAAGTATTAGCCAATACCGTCGCGATCACGATTTGCAAGTTCCGGGCGCCGCTGGCCAATTGTTTTTTCAAAGTTTCGTAAACAGACGGCGAGGCCGCCTGGCCCATCGCTACCGTAAGCTTCTCGCGCAAAGCTGGCAGCTCCGCAGGATCATTGAATACACCCGAAAGTACATCCACATTCGCTTTTGGATCAATATTCATCAATGCACCCGCAGCGGCGCTCCTCACTGTGTAATCCATCCATTGGGTTTGCAAAATGCTCCGTAATGCCGGTTGAAGGGATTTAATGTGGTACTCCCCGGCGATCTCCGCCGCTGTAATGCGCTGCTCCGAAACAGTAGAAGGCCCTTTTTCAGGAATAGTTACTACTGCCGGCTTAAACTGCCCGATCCCGACGGAGCCCGCCTGCGAACTGTCCACCGCTTCGATATACCCCATTTTCCCCTCATAACCCGCCAGATTGAAAGTCGCGTTGCGGATCAGGTCTTTGAACTGCATAGGAAGTACCTGGTTAACCCTGTATTCGGCAACCACTTTCCCACCATCGACCAGCCTGATTTTTACTGAATTCTTTGAAATACCTGTTTTCTCTGCCCGGTTATGGACATCATTATCGAACACATTCATATTCAATGTCGCAGGCAATTTAAACGGCACCGAATACAGCGCCGACTGCGGCCCATAGCCGCCTTTTTCACTCAAAACAATGCGGAATGCAGGCACTACATCCACCAGGAAATGCTCTGAAACCGTCCATGAATTCACCGGATCGGCATTCTTGGCTACCTTCCTGATTTTCCAGGTTTCGCTTCCGGCAGAAATGTTATTCAAAAACTTCCCGGCCAGCTGCTCGCCCCAGGCCACCATTTTAGGACTCGGCGCCGCCCCGCTTTGCCGGATACCGGCCTGAATGGTCCGGTACAATGAAAGCTGCTTTTCCGGTTCATTGCCAAACTTTGTATTAATCAAATCAATCGCTTTTTCCACCTGGTAAGGCGCCGAGAGTCTGCCGATGTATTCGAGATTGTTCAAAAGATCTTTGGAATCCAGCTCGTGCGTGAGCGTGTAATCGAGCACGAACGCCGCACCCGCGGAAGAAGGCACATCGAGCAGCGCCTTGTTCAGCAATGCAAGCTGCGCATCGGTCCAATGCAGGGCAGGAATCCGCCACATTACGCTGGTATTTTTCAGGTTGCTCCGGACGCCCAGCATTGCGGTATAGCGCAAATGGGTGTCCTCTACCGATGTTTTTTCATACAAATCCATCAGCAATGCCAGGTTTTCAGCCCTGGGAAAGCGCGTCAGCACTTCCGCTGCCGCCCGCCGGATAAACGGATCATCGTTTTTCAATGCATTGGTAACAAGGCGGTAATGCCCGTCGGAGAGCGCATTGCGTTCGCTGAGGATACGTAATGCATGGATTTTCACCACCTGCTCATTATCTGTCAATGCATTGTCCAATGCCCCGTCGTCGAGCGCGCCGAGGCGGTGCAATATCCACAATGCGTGTACCTGGGAAACCGCGTCGCCATTATTTGCCAAAAGGCGTTTCACCGGCATCACCGCTTTTTCTTTCCAGGTATCCACCAGCCGGTCTGCTACTTTCAGGCGCGTATTCAGCTGCGGATGTTTCAGTCCTTCCAGTAATTGCGCGATCGTCGCCTTCGACCAATCGGTGACGGGCAAATTATCGTTCGGTTCAGCGCCTTTGTAGGTAACCTTCCATATCCGTCCGCTCACCCGGTCGCGGCCGGGGTGGTTTAAAGCCACTTCGTAATGCCCGATGATCCGGTTATAGAAATCGGCGATATACAATGCTCCGTCCGGTCCTACCTTAATATCCACCGGCCTGAACCACGGGTCTTTACTTACCAGCAACGGCTCTTCCTTTTTCGAAGAAGGTGTCGAACCATTGAAAGTGACCGTGTTCCGGTCAATGCGGCAGGTGACGACGTCACCGGTAAGAAAGCTGCCGCGGTATTTAGCGGGGAATTGGGTGCCGGTATAATAGACAAGCCCTGCCAATGCCGTCGAGCCCAAATCATAGGTCATCATGGCAGGCGCAAACCCAAGCCCTACCGGCGCTTTTTTACCAAAATGCGGATAATCGCCGCCGAAAATCAGCTGGGTAATCGGTTTGGTATGGCAATCCACCGAATACAAAAAGCCTTTTTCATCATAAGCGTACCCAAACGGGTTCACCCGGCCAAATGTGGTCTGCTCCACGTGACTGCCATCCAGTTTCACCCGGAAAGTATTCCCCGAAGTCATCCGTATCGAATCGCCATCCGTTCCGGCAACATTCGAGACATTGGAAAAACCATGACATACATGCAGCCAGCCGTCGTACCCGCGCATGAGGTTGTTCACCATCCCGTGCGTGTCCTTGTGCCCGAAGCCACCCAGCAATACCTCCCGGCTATCGGACTTGCCGTCGTCGTTGGTGTCCTTGAAATGGTAAAGGTTCGGAATACTGTACCCGATGGCGCCGTCGGCAACAGGCATAATGCCGATCGGAATGTTCAGATTATCATCGAAATGCGTGAAAGTATCCGCCCTGCCATCTCCATTCTTGTCTTCGAGGATCGTAATACGGTCTTTCCCGTCGCTTTCTCCGGCCGCCACAGGATATTCCCCCGATTGCGTCACCCACAACCGGCCGCGATCGTCGAATTCCATGTTCATCGGCTTGGTAATGTCAGGCTCGGATGCGAAAAGCGTCACTTCGAAACCTTCGGGCACGATAAAACTCAGACGTTCTTCTTCCGGCGTTTTGAAGCCGCTCGTCCGGATATGCTCCGCGTAAATGTCGGTCACGGCTTGCTGAGGCGCATTGGCGACCGTCACATTCTGACCGGATTTGTTTTGGGGAGGTTTACAACTTTGTGCATTGAACAACACGGAGGCGGCCAGCAACGGCAGACCGATTCTGAAAGTGCTTCGGAATGGCGGCATACGATCAGGAAGTAAAGCAGGGTTAAGGAATTTCGTTGAATAAGTATTGGTAACTAAACCCGGCGAACCGGTAATTTTACTATGATAATTAGGATTTAAATTAGAATCCGGGCTATTGTGCGCGTTACCGGCGACACGATAGCCCGGAACAGGCAATATCAGTATTTGACAAAATGCGTGCGCTCGGAAGAACCGTCGCGGTACTCGACTTGTAAAATGTAGTTTCCAGGTTTAAAACCGATAAGCGGAAGGTATTTTTCCCCACCACCCGCTGCCTGGCGGGTTTCCTTCACAAGCCCGCCACCCGCATTCCATACTTTTATTTTCGCCACCTGCGACCAGTCTTTGACCGCCATTTCAAGGCGGTCGGCAGCCGGATTTGGAAAAATAGCCAACGCATTCCCACTCCACGACACCATTCGGATCTGACTAAAAGCAAAAGTACCGTCGCGGTCGACCATTTTGAGCCGGTAGTAGTTGTCGCCGGCAATGGGCGCAGCATCCTGATAACCGTATGCTGCCTCCACCTTGCTGTTTCCTGCCGAATGCACACGTCCAATTGATTTCCAGTCCTTTGCATTGCGGCTTCGCTGTATTTCAAAGAAATCGCTGTTCGTTTCGGCAGACGTCTTCCAACTTAGCTGCACTTCCTTTTCTGCCTTTTGCGCTTCAAACGTGACGAGCGTCACAGGCAATGCGCTTCCTCCATTCACAAGGGTGAGCATGCGGATGTCGAGATCGGCCACGTCCTTGGAAACGAAATGCATCCCCAAATCACGCGCGCTGCCCGACATCGTGACAAATCCAGACTCATCCGACCACGAACTCGCAAGTTCCAGCATTGACTCCGTGTTACCATTCAACTCGGCCAGATCGTAAATCACGCCAAGGTTGCCATGAAAGTTGATCGGTGCATTGAAAACATATTTCTTGTTGATACTCGCATTCGGGCTGCCTGGTACCGGCGTATGCTCCACGGTGAGAGAGTAGTTGCTGCCAAGGTTCAAATCTTCCGTGGGAACTAACACGAGGCTGTCCATGGCCAAAACCGTCCCGATTTTGACGTACATGCTATTGCCGGTAACGATCTGCGAGTTTGCTTGCGCTGCGCATAATGCAAGTAGCAAACCCATGACAAGTGTGTTTCTTTTCATATTTTTTTGATGATTTTGGTGGATGGAAATGTCTTCCTGTTTCTCGCAAGGGACACTTTTCTAAGGGTCCGGGTCGTCGGACCGGGCTTATTACAGGCCAACCGCATTTTGATACCTTCAATTTCCAGAAGCAGCTCCCTGTTGCTTTCCCGCAACTGCTGCGTCCTTTTTACCAACGCCTGGATGGCGATCAGGTTCACACCTTCCAGATCAGCTTGATTGATCGTCGTATCATTGCCGATGGTCCCGTAACTGTCGTGCCCGAATGCTTTGAAGAAATCCTGCGCCATCGGACCATAATGCCGGAAAGTCTTGGGATCCTGCCCTTTGTAATTCCAGGATGAAAGGGGCATTGCTTCAATCTTTTCTAAAAAAGCTTCGCCGTCGACGGGGCTGAAATTCTCTTTGCGATTCACATCTGACATAATTTGCCAGGAATTTCCTCCCGGCGCCAAACTTACACCGACATTAACCAAACTGCTGGAAAAGAACTGGTAACCTCCGGCAAAGCGCATCGACATTTGGTTATCGGCACTGGCTGCGAGTTGCACATTCTTGGTATTGTCACCAAAAACAAAAGCACCCTTCTTCCCATTTGTAGAAATCAGCGTGCCCAATGCCAGCGAATTGTCCGCATTCGCAATAGCTGACTCTCCAACTGCAAATGCACAGAACGCCGTAGCCGACGAATTTTCACCGCTCGCAAATGAAGCCCTGCCGGAAGCTAATGTTCTCAAACCAAAAGCTGTCGACCCCACGCCTGTTGCAAAACTTTCAAACCCCGACGCAAAGGAATATGAACCAACGACTTGCGGGTCGAGACCACCGTTTCCCACACGTTCGCCGATGGATCGGAATGCCCCCTTATCATGAAACCACTTCATTTTGAACTCCACCGGGTCGGGGGTGTTTGGGTTGTAGTAAGGATTATTGTCGGCAGCCAAGGGCGGCGTCCCCGATAATATTGAACCATCATGAACGTGCAGCATCGCCTGCGGCTGCGTCGTACCGATACCCACCTGGGCATTGGAGTTGACTGATAATAGAACCGAAGCAACGGTCGACACCGTCGTTACGGCCAATTGATATCTGAATAAAGATTTCATAGTGTGATTTTCGTTGAGTTTTTCGAAACTTGTTTATACAGCTTTAAGAGTTGGATTTTTAAGTCCTCATTTATTTTCAGGAGCTCATTGGTTTCTTTCACCAAAGCCTGAATGGCAATGAGTGTTACCCCATCCAGGTCCGCTTGATTAATGGTCTTATCCGAACCAACCGTACCATAAGAATCCTTGCCAAAAGCCTTGAAGAAGTCTTGCGCCATGGGTCCGTAATGCCGGAAGATCTTCGGGTCCTGGCCTTTATAGTTCCAGGAGGAAATCGGCATGGTTGCAACCCTGGATAACAGCGCCTTTGCATTGACGACTTCGAAGTTTTCCTTCGCTTTTGCGTCGGAAATAATACTCCACGAATTTGCACCTGCATTGAGGGCCAGGCCGATGGTAACGTTCCCGTTTGTAAACAATCGATAACCGCCATCGAACAGCATTTTGATTTGATGGTTATCGGTGCTTTGTGCGCTAAAATCAGTGTGCCCCATGATAAAAGCGCCGAT
This sequence comes from Dyadobacter soli, assembly GCF_900101885.1. Taxonomy (GTDB): domain Bacteria; phylum Bacteroidota; class Bacteroidia; order Cytophagales; family Spirosomataceae; genus Dyadobacter; species Dyadobacter soli. The sequence continues at coordinate 67,444 of NZ_FNAN01000029.1, forward strand.
CTTAAAGTTGTTTTCCAGATTCGTCCCCATAGTTACACAGCTTGGGCCATTCGCAGTGGAATGGTTTCCTTGTGCAAATGAAAAATCGTCGTTGGCAATCGCGCGTTCTCCGATTGCAAATGCCAGGGAGCCCGCTGCGCTCGACCTCATACCAAACACCGTTGGTGCAAAGCCGAAAGCAGCGAAAGTATCAAACCCGGCAGCAAATGAATATTTTGCCGCATTAACAGGATCGAATGCAAGAGAAGGATTACCAGTTCCTGACGCACGAAATGCCCCTTTCTCATGAATCCAATTGAATCCATGGTATACCGGATCGGTGTCAAAATTAACCGGATCATAAAACGGGCTGATCTCCGGATCCAAAGCAGGCGTCTGAGACAGGAACGCCCCGTCATATACGTGCAATTTAGCCTGAGGCAAGCTCGTGCCCACACCCAGTTGAGCAGTAGCCACACTACTTGCGGCCACTTGCGCAAACAAAGGCAAACTGATTTTAAAGAATATATTTCTCATTGGGTTATTCCGTTTGGGATGATACTATTTCTTGCTAATCAATTCACGCTTGTTCTTCCTGCGTAATGCAGACTGCGCCTCCGCAAGCTGCGTCTTGATCGTCGCGATCTCTGCAAGCAAATCGCTGTTCATCTGCTCCATCTTCTTTACCAATGCCTGAATGGCAATCAGGTTAATGCCATCAAAATCCGCCTGGTTAATGGTCGTATCCGTCCCGATTGTACCATACGAATCCTGCCCGAACGCCTTGTAGAAATCCTGCGCCATCGGCCCATAATGCCGCAACGTCTTCGGGTCCTGGCCCTTGTAGTTCCAGGAAGTCAGATTCATTTTGCCGATCTTTTGGAGGACGTCCTCGCCGTTGACGGGAGCGAAGTTCTCCTTTTTGTTGACGTCGGAAGTAACCTGCCAGGCATTCCCATTGGCTGGAAGTAGGACTCCGATAGTAGACATATTATCAGTATACAACCGGTATCCTCCCGTAAAAGCCATTGCCATTTCAAAATTAAGATTGCTCTTAACGGTTGTAGTCCCATAGCCCAAAACAAAAGACCCCGTTTTGCCGTTGGTAGAGCCATTCCCTATCACAACAGAATTACCCGCGTTTGCAATTGCGCCACTTCCCAAAGCAATGGAATTGAGTCCGGTTGCCTGGGATTGGTAACCATGTGTGAATGAATAATCACCCGAAGCTTTACCTCCAAATCCAATGGCAAACGATCCTGAACCACTCGCAGCATTTTGTAACCCGATTGCCGCAGCAGCCCGCCCGGTAGCCGAGTTTTCGTAGCCAGAAGCGAAAGAGTACAACCCGATATTCGGCGAATCGAAATCACTTTTCCCTTCTCTGAATCCGCCTGCCCGCAATGCTCCCTTATCGTAAATCCATTTCAACCCAAACTGAATTGAATCAGTAAATGGTAGTTGAGGGTCATAGAACGGATCAAATACCGGATCATAATTTTTGGTCGTTGACATCACCGCTCCATCGTGGACATGTAATTTCGCTTGCGGCGACGTGGTCCCGATGCCCACCTGTGCTTCTGAAACATAGGAAACCAAACTCAGGGCAATGACACTCAATATCATTCGTCCTGCATTCTTCATTTTTTTCATCGTGCGTGATTGTAAAAGTTTAACATTTGACATTTTGAAGCCGAATGTCACCCAATTCACCTACAATCACATCGATAGATACCCAAGTGGCGCGTCACGTTTATTTGCCGGAAGTTGCAAGCATCCGCTTCTTCTTTCTTCCCTGCGCCAGCTGAGCTTCTGCCAGTTGCGCTTTCATGGTGATAATCTCCGCATTCATCTGTTCCATTTTTCGGATCAATGCCTGGATCGCGATCAGGTTCACGCCATCGAAATCCGCCTGGTTGATCGTCGTATCCGTCCCGATCGTGCCAAACGCGTCCTGCCCGAATGCTTTGTAAAAGTCCTGCGCCATAGGCCCGTAATGCCGGTATGTTTTTGGATCCTGGCCTTTGTAGTTCCAGGAGCTCAGGTTCATTTTATTGATCTTTTGAAGAAAGTCCTCGCCGTTGACGGGAGCGAAGTTTTCTTTCTTATTGACGTCGGAAATGACTGACCAGGAATTACTGCCAGAGGGTAATTGGATTCCAACATTAGCCAACGAGTTAGTAAAAAACTTATATCCTCCGGCGAACCGCATCATCATCTGGTGATCAGCATCATTTTGGGAAGCACCAGTAGCGTCCCCAAATATAAAGGAGCCGTTTTTATAGTTGGTTGAAACCTGAAAACCCATAGCGACGGAATAGTCCCCACTAGCCAAGGTAGATGTTCCGTGTGCGAACGACTGTAAACCAACTGCCATCGAAAAATATCCCGTTGCCAATGAAGCCCTACCATCCGCCACGTTTCTAATTCCCAATGCTGTTCCTGCAACACCTTGGGCAGAAACTTCAAATCCCGAAGCGAATGAAAAGTCCCCTATCACTTGTGGCTCTAAGAAACCTTTTCCAACGACTTGATTTACAACCCTAAAAGCCCCTTTGTCGTGCAACCATTTGAACCCATATTCAATCGGCTTAGGGTTGGATGGGTCATAAAACGGATGATTCTGAGGATCCATACTTTTACTGGTACCAAGTAGCGATCCATCATGAACATGCAATTGTGCCTGCGGTAAAGTCGTCCCGATCCCGACCTGTGCATTCGCAGTGTAAGCAGCCAAACTCAAAGCGACAGCTCCCATAGCCATTCGCCCAGCCTTCTTCAAATTTTTCATCGTGCGTGATTGATTTGATTTACATTGAAAATTAAAACTCCAATCTCAATGTATTGATTTACAATCACCTCACCCGATCTACCTTCGGTGGCTTTCAGTTATTTCCCGGGCCTGTATTGATAATTCCCCCTCCCGCCAGGCGCTGCATCGCCATTCAGCCAGAAATCCATCACGTCGCCATCGTTCTGCATATGATCACTCCATTTAAATTCAAAATCCGGCTCGCCTGAAATGCCCAGCAAGGCTTTCGGAACCTTTATTTCCAGCTTGTTTCCTGAAATGGAATAGTCGATTTCACCGGCCTTCTGCCAGTTCCAGGCTGCATCTGTTTTCTCGATTGTAGCCTTCGGCCCCGGGTTAATGCGGTTGATTACAAAGTCGTAACCTTCCCAACCAGTATTCTTGTCACGGTCAATATCGATAAAGAGCCGCATCCAGCCCGGATCGGTGCGTGGAGTGAAGGCCTGGGCGGTTTCTACATAAAAGTAAATGTGGTCGGCGTCACGGGCCACTTTGGAAAGGACAATGTCGTTGCGGCCTGTCGTATTCCGGTACACCATGCTTCCCCAACCCGGACTGTCGCGGTGTATGGTACTCCCCTTGTGCGCATGGAAAGCCGGTAGCACGTTCGCCCATTCTTTAAACTGCCCCATAGGAATGGTAACCTCCTTCGAAACGCGTTGCGGTGCCGGCAAACCTTTGAAACGACGGATATTAGCCGCCATCTGGTAGTAATAATTGTCGCCATGCCCGCCTTTCATCGGCTCGATGTCGCGGCTCCCTTCCTGGTCGAACTCGTCGGGGAATGCATTGGTTTGCTGTTGCCATACGTCGTAACGCCCGGCGATCCATTCATTCCAACCCGTGACGAACACGAGCTCGGGGTTGATTTCCAGGGCACGGTCCCATTGTTCCTGGAAATTATGGCCGTAATTGACGGCCCCAGGCTCGGTAATGTGCCCGTTCGTGTACGTGTAGCTCCGCCCGAACGAACCGGTTGCATTCAATGCGGTGAGGCCGCGTTCCTTCGTCCAGTTCTGCGCGACGCCCACGGTGGCTTGCTCGAAGCTGCCGTCGGCATTCTTTTTGAAACCGTGCTGCGGGTAAATTTCCAGCCAGCCCCAGTGATCAGGTTTCTCCGGGCCTTTGTTATACACCGGCTGACCGGGGCGGAAGGTGAAGAATTCGCGCATTTCCTTTTCTAATTCCGGTTGTGTTTGCTGCCCTTTAATGGTTTCGGTAAATGCGGGATCGGCCATGATGAACGGCTTTCCCTTCCATTGAAACCACAGGTCTTTGTATTTCCCCGGCTTATAAAGGTCCCGGTAAATTTCCCGTATGATTTCCTTCCCGCCATCAGTCACCCAAAACGGCAGCATAAATGCAATCTGAGGCGTTTTGACGCCGTCTTTGCGGGCTTGCGTAAATACCTCGCAAAGCTTCATGTACGACTCCTTCCAGGTGATATTGCCGTTGGTACAATCAAAAATGATCATGTCCACGCCCGCGTCGGCGAGCATTTCGGCGTGTTTGCGGAGTACCCATTCGTCGGTATCGATGTAATAGCCAAACAGCGGCTCGGCCCAGAACCACGGACTGTTCCGCTTCGGCCAGACCGGGTTTTTGAAATCGTGAACAGCCTTGGGATCGCGTGCGAGGTATTCGGTCACATTCAGGGGCGGATTGTTTTTGGCTTGCTGCGTATGCCAGGTCCAGTAGAATAGCCCCACGAATTTGTCCTTTTTCAAATCGCCTACTTGTGAATGGTCCGGCAGTTTGCGGCCTGCGGCGTCGGTTGCGGTGACGTCGGCGCTATAATTCTGGCCAAATGCATTGGTAATGAAAAACCCGCAAAACAATATCTGTACAATTTGATTCATGTGCTACAATTCTCGCGGTGCGCTGCACCTTGTTGGATTTGGATTGCTATGTTCTACAATTCTTGCGGTGCGCTGCACCTTGTTGGATTTGGATTGTTATGTTCTACAATTCTTGCGGTGCGCTGCACCTTTATTGATTTACAATAAAATTAAACCGCCCGCCCGGCGCCACATCGCCGTTCACATACCAGTCCAGCGGGTTGCCGTCCTCCTGCATATTGTCCGACCATTTGAATTCCATATTTAAAGGTGCCTTCAAATTGAAGAGGTAGCTCCGCGGAATGGTCACCATCATCCGGTTACCCTGCACCTGGTAGGTTACCTTTTTCACATCGTGCCAGTTGCCTGCGCGGTATTGCTGCAACGTGTTGCCTGCCACAATGCGGTAATCGTAACCCTTCCAGCCGGTGGCCGGTTTGCGGTCGGTATCGAGGTAGAGGCGCATCCAGTTGTCGCCGGAGTTGGGAGTAATTTCAGCCATTGTTTGGGCGTAGAAATAGAGGTTTTTGCTATCGTGCGCCACTTTCAGTTGGTCAAAATCGTTGCGGCCGGTTTTGTTCACATACGTATGCGTGGGCTCGGTTTGCGCGCCCGGGTGGTTGCGCTCCTGCGTGTCGCCGGTGTAGTCGCGGTAGGTAAGCGTAACGTCCTTCCAGTCGTCAAATGCTTTGATGGTTTTAATGGGGCCTAATGCAGGATTAGCCTCCGCGCCTTTGTAGCGGCGCACATTACCGACGAGCTGCATATAATAATGGTCTTTCAAACCGGCGGTCAGCGAAGGCTCTATGTCGCGACTGTACTCCGGACTGGCCTGATCGCAGAACCACGAATGCTCCGGGTTCATGTCGCGGCTTGGGAATTTACCGGCAATCCATTCATTCCAGCCTGTTACATATACAAAAGGCGTATTTTGTTTGATGGCGTAGTCCCATTGCTCTTGCACATTGTAGCCATAGACAATGTCCTTTTTAGGATCACCGGGTGAGCCGTTACGGTGACTGCGGCCCCAATTGTCCATATTTCCATAAAACGCCGAGCCGCCCATTCCCGCCGTCGGGTTGGGATGCTGGGCTACGGACACATTGATGATCTCGCCCTCACCTTTGGTATTATAATGTACTTTCTGCGGCCGCGTGAACGAAATCCACGGCCAGCCATTCACTTTCTGCTTTTCGGTAGGCCACTGGGACTCGCGGAAGGTAAAGAAGGATTCGAAGTTTTTGCCTTTGGCCTCATTGCTAATGCCGATGATGAGCGGCTTGCCATCGAGCAGGTACCAGCTGTCGGGGTGTCGGTAGGGAGCGCCTTCTTTGTAAAACATATCATAGGCCTCCTGCATTGTTTCGCCGGATTGGGTATTGGTGTAAAACACAATTTTCGGTGCATTGCGGCCCTGCGCACGCACGGCGTCCATGGCTTTCATGAGCACATCGGCTTGCTTGGGATAAGTGAGCCGGTTGGTAGCGTCGATGACGAGGAAATCCACGCCGGCATCGGTCAGGAGCTGAATGCTGCGGAGGTGTACCCAATAATCGTCGGCTTTGTAATAACCGTAAATAGGCTGGCCCCAATAATACATGCCCAGGTTTTTCGGATCGCCGCCCCAATGCGGGTTATCGAAATCTTCGAGCACGTCCGGGTGTTTGGAAACGATTTCGTGAAGGTCCCAGGCCTTCGCCGGGGCCACATCATGCCACAAAAAATAAAACATGCCTACCTGCCGGTTGGCTTTCGGATCGCCCACGGTTGCATTTTGCGGCAATGTGCGTCCGAGATCGTCGGTACCGGCAAGCGGTTGCGCCCGGGTGGTGCGGGTCATTGCTAAAATAGAAATGAAGAGATATAGCGTTATGTGTTTTTGCATTGATGAAAGCTTTGGGGGATGGTTTTAGACATTACTGCGGGAGCTGTTGTGGGGGCTATTGACCGCTGACGGCCGACTGCTGGTATGGTGACGGTCGGGAATTTGACCGCCGACCGCCGACCGCTGACGGCCGACTGCTGTATGGTAGCGGTCGGGAATTTGACCATGGACGATTGACAATTCCCGAGCTGACACGCTGCCTATGGTCTGTCATCCGTAGGCGATCAGCCATCGGCGGTCGGCGGTCAGCGGTCGGCGGTCAATATCCTCAATCCAGCCAGCCTGGGTTTTGCCAGTCGCGGTCGGGGGATCCGGTGCCGGATAGGCCGATAATTTTGTCGACTTCGCTTTGGTCGATGGGATACATGAGGTATTTATCGGAGAATGCGTTCCGGTTCTGGAACTTGAAGCGTTTGTAAACGTAATTGGAACCGCTTTTGGTGATGCGCATACCCGTCACGAAGCGGTCGGTCTGGTCGAGGATCTTCCAGCGGCGGACATCGAAAAAGCGGTGCTCTTCGAATGCTAGCTCGATACGCCGCTCGTTGCGATACTTCTTTTCGAATGCATCCTTGCTCATACCCAGCGGAAAGCCGGGCATTCCGGCGCGGGTTCGCACGGCATTCACGGCGTCACGGGCTGACATCGACAAGTTACCCGCTTTCACCGGCACATCCGGCCCTGCTGATTGGTAAGCCGATTCCGCAAAGTTCAAATACAGTTCTGCCAGCCGCATCAACCGCACCGCGCCGTCGGCATCATTATTCTGCCCGGAGCGGAAATTGCTGAACTTCCGCAAATAGTAACCCGTGCGGGTATGCTTGCGGTTGATATCCGAAATCTCTTCCTCCCCGCCTACGAATGTCTCTACCTTCTTGCCATTGGGTTGATCGAGGTTGCGGACAGCGCCATTGTAATAAACAGAAGCATAAAAACGCGGATCACGGCCCGCATAAGGGTCATTTTCCTTATAACCCGATTTAGCATTGATAACGGGAACCGTCCTCGCCTCATCGGAATAGCCGGTGATGGGCGCTTCGCCATTCGCCATTTCATAGGCATCGACGAGGTCCTGCGTCGGGCAAGGGCCGGTGCGCTCCATACCCGGGTTCGTAGGCATGCCCGCATATCGCCACACCTGCATTTTGTCGCCGACGTGGTAAATGGTTTCCTTATCGGTAGCGCGCTGGTCGTTGGAGGTCGTGAAGAAAAAGAGCGCGTAGGCATTCTGGGCGATGTTTGCAGCTGGTTTTTCATCGAAAAGCCGGTAGCCATTGGCCAGGCATTCCGCCAAAGCCTCCGCATTGATCTCCGTCGCCTTCGCCCAGTCGTAAGTCCCGTCGCTCCAAAGCGGGGAAGCGGCGTAAGTCACGGCCTGGCTTTTGATCGCATAAGCCACGGCGCGCGTCATGATACCGTATTGGTTGTCAAAAATTTCCCATGGAAGCCCGTCGCGGGTTGCGGGATACGACAATGCCTTGTCACAATCCGACAGAATGAATGTGACGACCTCGGAAAACTTCGCGCGTTTGTCGGTCGAGAAATCGTGGTCGATGCCGAGCGGCTTGTCGAAGATCGGCACGCCGCCGTAGCGTTTGATGAGTTGCAGGTAATACAATGCCCGCAGAGTGTGCGCCTGCGCCGTCCAGGCGTTTTTCTCACCCTCGCTCGCGTACACGGGAGCGGTTTTAATGTTTTCGATAAACACATTGCATTTCCGGATGCCTTCGTACAAATCCCCCCACGGGCTGCCGTCGGCGGAATTTTTGCCGTAGGTGGTGGAAGTCACGTTACCGCCATACCACACGATGTAGCGCGAGCCGGGCGTAATGTCGTCGGCGTCCTGGGCTTCGTCGGTAAACGAGGCGCGGTCCATATAAGGCTTGGGAACGAAGCCGTAGCAGGAATTGAGGTAGCCGCGCGTCCGGTTGTAATCGCTGAAAACCTGGTCCATGGTAATGCGGCCGTCGGTAGGCAGGTCGAGCTGCTCGTTGCAGGCAGTCAGCAGGCCGGTAAGCGCCGTGGTGAGCAGGAGTAGTTTATATTTTTTCATATCAAAAACCTGATTTAAAAAGTCACACTGATGCCTGCATTGAAAACCCGGTACGCCGGGAAAGCGAGGTAACCATCGCCCTCGGGCCCGAAATCGCCGGATTTCATCTTGTCCCAGGTAATGAGGTTCTGCCCGCTCACAAGGATCCGCAGCTTGTCCGCGCGGATCACTTTGGAAATGGAAAGCGGCAGCGTGTACGAAAGCTCCACGTTTTTCAGGCGCACATACGAGCGGTCGTACAGGTAGTAATCGCTTGCCTCGTGGTTTACGGTCCGCGCCAGCGACAATGCAGGTGAGGTAATCTTCCCGCCAGCCGCATACCGCTCGGGCGTCCATGCATTGCGGTGCAAATCGCCGAACACGCCGTCGTAATCGGTTTCGAAAACGCCGGTACCGGCATACATGGCCGAATAGTTGCCGACGCCCTGGAAAAGCAGGCTCAGGTCGAAGTTTTTGTAGGTAAAACCGGCAGAAATGCCGTAAATGACGCTGGGCAGCGTCCCGGTACCGATCGGCGCCTTGTCGCGTTCGTCGATTTTACCGTCGGCATTGAGGTCCTGGTATTTCAAATCACCCGGGCGCGGCGTGCCGAAACTGTATGCCAGATTACTGTCATCGATTTCCTGTTGTGAATTAAAAAATCCGTTTCCATTGCTGTAATCCACACGGTAGCCGAAAGCTTGCCCGAATGCATAGCCCTCCTCCCATTTGCGGTAGGCATAATCCTCCGTTTTACGCGCCTCGTTCCAACTGATGATCTTGTTTTTTGCGTAGCTCAGCATGAGCCCGGCGTGGACGGAGAAGTCTTTGTTAAACATTTTAGTATAACCCAAATTCAAATCCACACCCTTGTTCTCGAAAATCCCCGCATTGATTTTGGGATAATTCTCCAAAGGAATGCCCTGGTAAAGCGGGATCGTCGACAGCGCACCCACCACCATATTATCCATCCGCTCCTTAAACACATCCACCGAAACCGAAAATGCATTCAGCAAGCCGAGGTCGATCCCGAAATTCTGCTTTTTGGAAACCTCCGCACGGATATTGGGATTACCCACCTGCCCTTCCTCGACCAGGTATTGCAGCGAACCGATCGGCCCGCCGCCTTTCACGGTCACATTATCGAGGTAGGCAAAGCGCATGAGCCCGCTCTGATCGTTGGCGGTTTTGCCGTAAGAAGCACGGAATTTCAGGTTGGTCAGGAATGCATTGTTTCTCAAAAACGGCTCATTGGAAGCCACCCAGGCGGCCGAAACCGCCGGCGTGCTGGTATAGCGCACATTCCGCGCATATTGCTCCGAACCCGAATAACCCAGGTCGAGCTTCACCAGGTAGCGGTTATCGAAGCCATAGGAAACCTCGAAGCCCGAGCTTAGGCGGTTGTAAGGCAGCAAGTTAGGCGAAGAGTTATCGGCTTTCGTCAGGTTTTGGTAAAACATATAGGCCATTCCGCCCACCCGGTGCCGTCCGAAATCGCGCTTGTAGTTCGCCACGATGTTGTAGGTGAGGTGGTAATAGTAAGAATGACTCTTGGAATAGGCCAGCGGCGTGTTGTTTTGCGCGCCCTTTTTGGTAAATGTCAATGCTGAATCGCTGGTTTGCACCCAGCGTTCGTAGTCTTGTTTGGTGGAAAGGCTGCCCACGGAATTAGTCTGGTAGGCCATGGTACCCGTCAGATTAAGGCCTTTGGTGAGAAAACCCATATCGAGATCGAGGCCGAACTGCGAGACGATATTCGTAACGGTATGCCTCGTGTAGCCCGTCCGGTTGAGCATGCCGTAGGTAGGCGATTCCACGCGTTCGGTCGTGATCACTTTTCCTCCGGCATCGAGCACTTCGCCGGAGCTACTCGTGACGGCCGGCGTCACGGGCCCGTAAACCGTCGGCGGAATCTGGAAAATGCTTTCGTAAACCGCCGCATTGCTTACACCACCGGGCGTGCGCTCGCGCTTCACATTACCCGCGAGGCGGATGAATGCTTTCAGGTAGCGGTTCAAGCTCATATCGATATTGGAGCGGTAATTGACCCAGATATTGTTCGCATTGGGGTCGTAGCGCGGCTGGTCCGTTTTGAAATAACCTCCCTGGTGCATGAAGTTGATGTTCGAGAAAAACTGCACCTTGTCATTACCGCCCGTCACATTCACGCTGGCGCGCTGCATGGCAGCGAAGTTTTTGAGGTAGCGGTCATACCAGTTGTTATTCGGGTACAAATCGCGGTTCTGCCCGGAGCGGTAACCTTCGATCTGCTGCTGGTTGAACAGGTAATTGGCGCCCAGGCCATCATTCAATGCGGCCTGGTTGCGCATTTCGGCATATTCGGCGGCATTGTAGAATGCAGGTTTGGTAGTAACCTGCTGCATCGACTGATCGAAGCGCGTCTTGATCTGCAACGGGCCTCTTCTGCCGCGTTTTGTCGTGATGACCAGGAGCCCATTAGCGCCCTGGATGCCGTACAACGCCTGCGTGGAAGCATCTTTGAGCACAGTGATGGATTCGATTTCGTTCGCAGTAATGTATTCCAATGTCTGGTTGCTGTTGTACGCATTGATAATGCCGTCGATGATCACAAGCGGGCCGGAAGTGCGGGCGGCAGAGAGGCCGCGGATCGAGAGATTGGTGGTCGCACGGGAAAGTTCGGAGAATGCTTCCTGTGTCGTAAGGCCGGATAAGCGGCCGGCCAGCGTTTGCGTAAGGTTCGCAACGGGCGATTTTTCCAGTTCCTCCCCCTTCACGGTCGATACCGCGCCCGAGAGCTCGCTGCGCAGCTGGGAAGTATAGCCGAGCTGTACCACCTCATCTTTCAAATGCGCGTCCCATTTCAGGCGTACTTCCAGTTCCTGCCTGTCGGAGACAGCGATCTTCTCATTGCCGTAGCCATTCAGCGAGCATATCACCGCATTGCTGCCGTCGTCGAGGGTCATGGTAAACTCGCCGTTGACGTTGGTAGCCGTCCCGTTCTTGCCGTTTTCGGAAAGGATCGTCACCCCTGCGAGCGGCTGGCCGAATTCATTCAATACCTTGCCTGTCACCACTCCCGGGGCACCTGCCGGTTCCTGTGCGTAGAGCTGCATTCCCGCCAGCAGGCAAAGCAGGAAGGTTATTATTTTTGATTTGATAAAATGTATCATATCCTTGAAGATCTGGGCTTTTGAAAACTGGATTACCAACCTGCATTCTGCCAATCGGCCCCGGTGATGGAGCGGAGGCGGTTTGCTTCGTTGAGCGGGATCGGTACCCACAGGAATTTGTTGGAGTAATTCTTGCGCTCGGTCGCACGCACATTGCGGCGCGCGTAGCTGAATGAGCCGTCGGCATTGCGGGTGATTTCCATAGCAGTTACCCAACGGTCCGTTTTCGCCAGATCATCGGCCGGTTTCAACCATCGCCGGAGATCGAAATAGCGGTTTTCTTCCATCGCAAGTTCCACTCTTCTCTCGGCACGAATGCGTTTGATCAGGTCCGCTTTCGACAGCGACGCGGGTAATGCAGGCATTCCGGCGCGGGTACGAATCTCGTTCACGGCTTTGGCGGCGTCGGCGAGTTGTCCGGCCTCCGCGGCGGCTTCTGCGAAGTTGAGGATCACTTCCCCCAGCCGAAAGAGTTTCCAGTTGGCCCCGGCAATAGGATTATCGCCGCCGGAGTTGGGATGCAGGAATTTTCGCTCGTAGTAGCCCGTGCGCGTAGCCCGGCGCGTGCTCGGGTGAATGCCGGTTTGCGGCTCGTTTTTATAGGTAGCAATTACGCGCGTCCGGTTACCGATCGGCGCAGGATAATTCTCAAACGATTCCGGCGCTTCGGCGAAGTTCCACATGGCTTTTCTTTTGGAACCATTGTAATAAATAGAAGCATAAAACCGCGGATCGCGCTTGGCATAAGGGTTTTTCGGGTCGTAGGTTTTGTTGGCGGCATTGTAATTCGGCTGCAAATGCTGGTCGTCGGCATAAGGTTTGTCCAGATCGAGTACAGGCTGGCCGTCGATGGTTTCGTACGCGTCCACGAGCTCCTGTGTCGGGCAGGTGCCTGATTTGTAGCCGTCCTGCGAACCGATACCGTCGATGTTCCAGATGTTGCCCTGGTTTTCGCGACTCTGGTAAATGGTTTCCCTATCCACCGGGTTCGGCGCGTACTTCATGGTTTGAGTGAAATACTCATTGTAAAGCGCCGTTTTCTCATTCTTGTCGGGCCCCAGGAATGCAACGTCCGACAAATACGTCTGCGGCAGATTCACTTTGTTGTACAGTTCGTAGCCGTTCGTCCGCAGGTTTTCCAGGGATGTTTTGTTCACGTGGTAAGCCTCCTGCCAGTAATCCTGGCCTGCATTGTTCAGCGGGCTCGCCGCAAATAGGATCATTTTGGCCTTGATCGCCTCGGCCATCGCTTTGTGCACGCGGCCGCCTTCGCTTTCGGTGGTAATGCGCCAGGGCAGTTCGGCGGTGCCCAATGCCACGTCGCAATCCTCCATGATGAACTTCACGAGCTCGTAGTAGCTCGCTTTGGTCACCGTCGAAAAGTCCTGCTGGAAGTCGTAAGGTTCGCGCTCGATCGGCAGCACGGCACCGAACCATTTCAAGAGTTCGGAATAATAATAAGCGCGGAGCAAATGCGCCTCCGCTTTCCAACGGGCGCGATCGGCCGGGTTGCGGACGGTGGCTTTGTCGATGCGGCTGATAAACAGCGTGCAGTTGCGGATCGCGCTCCAATACCGGGCCCAGTATTCTCCATTACCGCCCTCGGAACTGATATTTGTGACCGGGTGGTTGCCTGCGGAGGCGTCACCATTGTACATCCGTCCGGACATAATCCATGATTCCGCTTCGGCATCGGTATCCCAGCTTTCGTCGCTCCAATTCACCGGCCCGCGGCTCCAAAAGAAGTAGCGCGTGCCTTTTACGGGGATATTGGCGTAGCAGCTGTTCAGGAATGCGCCGGTTTTGTCGTTGTCGGTGAAAATCTCGTCCATCGTCAGCTTGCCGTCGGGCGCCATATCCAGCACATCTTTGCAGGACGTGGCCGTGAGCATCGCCAGTATCAATGCATATCGTAAAGCTCTCATTTTCATATTACGGCGCTGTTAGAAAGTGATATTCAAACCGAAATTGGCCATTTTGGTCACCGGGTAACCCAGCGAAGCATCGTTCTCGGGGTCGAGGTGGCCCATTTTCAAATGCGCCCAGGTGAAGTAATTCTGCGCGCTCACGTACACGCGCATCTTGCTCACGCCCACGGCCTTCAATGCGCCCGCGGGCAACGTGTAGCCGAGTACGAGGTTTTTCAGGCGGGTAAACGAGCGGTTCATCACGAAAAAGTCGTTCGCCGTGTGGTTGGTATTACTGTGCGTACTGAGGGCGGGGTAAGTGATCTTCTCTCCGGCGGCATACCGTTCGGGTGTCCAGGCTGTTTTGTGGTAATCAAAATAAGTCCCCCGGATAATGTACTCATACACCCCTTGCTGCTGATAATTGCTCGAATATTTACCTACCCCCTGAAAGAATGTCGTCAGGTCGAAACCCTTGTACTCGAATGTGAGGGAGAGACCGTAAATCACGCGGGGAATGTTGGAATAGCCGATAGGCGCCTGGTCCTTGTCGTTGATCACACCGTCCTTGTTCAGATCAATGTATTTGAAATCGCCGACGCGCGGTTCGCCGAAACCGTAAGTGGTTGTTTTGAGGTAACTGTCCAGCTCTTCCTTTGAATTGAAATACCCATTCCCATTGCTGTAATCGATCTTGTACCCCCACGACTGGTTGAGCGAAAAGCCGGTGGAACGATAGCGGTAGGCATAAGTTTCGTCCCGGACCGATTCGTCGAGGAACTTCACGGTGTTGTGGTTGTAGCCGTAATTCCCGGAAACCATGATTTTGAAATCTTTCGAAAGCGCCTTGTTGTAGGATAATTCGAGTTCAAAACCCTTGTTATCCACCAAACCCATATTCACTTTTGGAATGCTGCCCAGCGGCACGCCCTGGAATTCGGGCACTGTACCGCGGGAGATCAGGATATTGCTCCGGCGCTCTTTGAATACATCCACGGACAGGTTGAGGTCGCGCAAAACCTGCAAATCGAGGCCGTAATTCTGCTTTTTGGCGATTTCCCAGGTGATATTCGGGTTGCCGAGCAGCCCCTGGTTGACCGTTTGGCCTAAACCTAAACTGGGTAACGGCCCGCCGCTTCCCAAAGTAATGTCGCTCTGGTACAGAAACCGCGCGCTGCCCATTTTGTCATTCCCCACCTTACCATAGGAAGCCCGCAGTTTCAGATTGGTGATGAAACGGTTGTTTTTCAAAAAATTCTCATTGCTGATCACCCAACCGGCCGAGAATGCGGGGAAAAAGCCGTACCGATGCCCCGGTGCGAACTGCTCGGAGCCATTGTAGCCCATATTGATCTCGGCCAGATAGCGCTCATCGTAGCCGTAGGTAGCCCGCGCGGCCACCCCCAGCACATTGAACGGGATCTCGCCATTCTGCGTCTCCCAGGTATCGCGCTGGCCGAGGATCATACCCGTCGCATCGTGCCTGCCAAACGCCCGGGCGTAGTTAATGGAGCCTTGCATATTGATGTTATAGCGGGAATCGGCGCTTTTCGAGAGGGAAAGCAGCGTTTCGTCCGAGCGCTTCACGGCGTAGCTCAGTTTGTCGTTCACCATATCCACTTCGGCCAGGTAAAGCCTTTCCGACTTTCTCCCCTGCATCGCCGTGGTGGCTTTGGAATCATACGAAAGCATTCCTTTCAGGCTCAAACCTTTGGTAACCACACTACTCAAATCCCATTCGGCACCGAACGAGGCATTCAGGTTCGAACGCACTTCGTTGCGGGCGCCCATGCGGTTCATGATCTCGAACGCGGAACGGTCCATATAACCCGGATCGACGATCTGGCCCGGCGCCACGCCGAAGCCGTCGATGGTGGTGGGGCCGGGGGTAATGGGCAGGATCGTTTGCGCCTGGTAAATGAGGTCGCTCATCATCCAGCCGGTGTCGCTATCGCCGTAAAGCCACGCGGCGGGCATATTCACCTGCTCGATGTAGCTGCCGATATTCAGGAACGATTTCAGCGAATTGGTCACCTTGTAATCGAGGTTCGCGCGGAAGTTGTATCGGTCCATTTTAGCAGCCGGATCGTAGCCCAGCACCGATTTCGGCTCCGTATTGAGGTTACCACCCTGGTGCAGGTAGCCTCCATTCACGAAGTACGAGACCTTGTCGGTACCGCCGGTCACGTTCATGTTCACGCGCGTCTGCGGTGCGTAACGCGAGATGTATTCGCGGTAATAGTCGTGGTCGGGATAAATGTATTTCCTCACCATCGCTTTCCTGGCATAATCGGGGTCGTTCGGGTCGAGGCCGGCGAGCGGGTTGGCGTATTTGGCCATTATTTCGTCCGAAAAAGGCAGGGGTGTAATACCGTCGTTTTTGGAAGCCTCGTTGCGCAGGGCCATGTATTCGAGCGAATGCAGGCGCTCCGGCTCGCGTGTGAAAGAGGAGAAACTCTGCTCGGCATTGATGGTGAGTTCATTCTTGCCTGCACTGCCGCGTTTGGTGGTGATCAGGATTACGCCGTTTGCACCCCTTACGCCGAAAACGGCGGTCGCGGAGGCGTCTTTGAGAATGGAGACAGAGGCCACTTCGCTGGCATCGAGCGTGCGGATGTTGTCGCGCGGGACGCCGTCGATAAGGATCAGCGGGCTGCGGCCGTTGGTGGTGGCTGCGCCGCGGAGGTACATCGTGGCGTCATCGCGTCCCGGCTGGCCCCCACCCGATTGGATGGAGGTCAGGCCCGGTAAGCGCCCCGACAAAGAGTTGGCCAAGCTTGCTGATGAACTCTGCTGCAATACTTCCGACGTGACCGACGATACCGAGCCGGTCACTGATACCTTTTTTTGCTCGCCGAAACCTACGACGACCACTTCTTCCAATGCTTTTTCATCGACTTTCAGGGTAATATCGAGGCTGGTGGCATTGCCGAGCTGTATTTCCTGACTGATATACCCCACAAAACTGAATATCACAATGTCCTTATCGTTCGGCACCGAAAGCTGGTAAACGCCCTCGATATTGGTGGAAGTACCTACCGTCGTGCCTTTCACCACCACGCTCGCACCGGGGATCGGCTCGCCCTTTTCGTCGAGCACTTTGCCGGTGATTTCGCGGTCTGCGCCGTTGGGAACGGTGTTTCCGATGGACTCTGTTTTGAGAGAGGTTTTCTTTTCTGCTGCTTTTCTGAGCAATATCGTTTTCCTGGAAACCTTGTATTCAATGCCCAGCGGGCCGAGCAGCGTTTCGAGCACGGTGTCGAGGCGCTGGTTCTGGTAATCGAGCGTTACCTTGCGTTCGGCGTGGATTACCTCGGCGCTGTAAATGAAGCGTACCTTGGTTTGCCCTTCTATTTTTTCCAGCACTTTTTCCATATCCATATCAGTAACGGATATTGTTATACGCTGACTTAAAATTTCCTGCGCGCGCAGGTCTTTGGCCAGCGAGAGCTGCACACAGAGCATCCAGAGCAAACACGGGGCAATGCTGATTTTCATGATCGGCCAAATGATCTCCTTGTAATGTTTTCCCATAAGTAAAAAGGTTTTTAGTAATGCTATTCGCAACCTTCCGAGGTGACCGCCACGACGGTGCCGGGCGCCGATTCGCCGGGCGCCGAATCGCCGGCCGCCGGTCCGACCCGCATTTCGTACCGCGCATTCACGACTGCGCAGATGAGGTCGAGCTTTTCGTACACCGGCTCGTCGCCCAGTTTCGCCGTGAGTGTGCAATAAGCAATGGTTTTCGCGTCAAACTGAATATCGATACCGTAAGTTTGCTCCAATGCCGCGAATACCTCAGCCAATGGCGTACGCCGGAATTCGAAGTTCTGACTTTCCGCGGGCAGGTTCAGCAATACCGGCTTCTGCACCGTTTTGGCAATCATATTCAGGCTTTTACGATTGAAAGTAACCTGTTCGTTCGGTTTCAAAATCAGCTTTTTACCCGCACCGGATTTGCTTTTCCCCTCATTTTCAAGCGCTGAAACTTCCACGACGCCCGTTTTTACCACCAGCTCCACATCTTCGTCATCATCATTGGCCTTAATGCTGAAACTCGTGCCTTTGACTTTGGTAACCATCGAGCCCGCATACACGAAAAACGGTTGTTCCGGGTTTTTGACTACCTCAAAAAACGCCTCGCCGCGCAGCGTAACCTCCCGCCGGTCAGCTAAAAATGCCGCCGGATAACTGATCCGCGCATGTTTTTTGAGTATTACCGAGCTGCCGTCGGGCAGGTTCACAAGTTGTATGGCATGGGTTTCATTGTAAACTTCCAGTTCGTCGGGCTTGTCGCCATCGCGGAGGCCCGCTACGAAAGTTTGCAGGTTTTGAAGACTCTCCTTTTCCCTGAACAATGCCGTCACGATGCCTAATGCAAGCAGCAGCATGGCCGCCATTTTGAGCCAATTACTTCTCCACCAAGGCAATGCGCGAAGCTTATCGTCCGGAATGGCATTCAGTATTTCACTCACGCGTAGTTTCACTTCCGGCTCGGGCAATGCGTCGAGCTCCCCACGGACGGCCAGCAATATTTCGCGTGCCTGCTCGATGTTGGCAAGCTGACCGGGATTGTTCCGGACAAATTCTTTCCAGAAACCGTCCTGCTCGCCATGGTAAACCCAGCGCTGAAATGCCAGGTCGTCGAGCCAATCCTTCACCTGGAAGTGGCTGTAATTATTCATGGATTTTATTTAACTATTTGCTTTGATACGATGAGTAAGTCGCTTTCAAATAGTACCCACGGGTTTCAAAAAAATTTTCAAATTTTTCAGTACCAAGCGATTTCAGAGCACAACACCATGAAAATGGCTGCGTGCTGCCAGTATTCGCGCAGTTTCTGAATGCCGTATTGCAGGTAATTGGCCACGGCCTGCCGTTGCAGCCCCATCACGGTCGCGATTTCTTCGTAGGACAGGTTTTCGTAGTATTTGAGGTAGAGGGCTTCTTTCTGGCGTTTGGGCAATGCGTCGATGGCTTGTTTCAGGCGGTGGCTTGTGAGCTGGTCGGTTTCCTGAATGATCCAATCGGATTCGGGCGAAATATCATCCTCCACATCGTCGTCGCGGATATCGGAGAAAACGGATTGCCTGCGGATGCGGCGGATGAGGTTGTTCCGCAGCGATTGGAAGAGGTAGGGTTTGATGGCGGCAATGTAGCTGAGCGTTTCGCGTTTTTCCCAGATTTCGAGAAAAAGGTCCTGCAAACAGTCTTTGATCAGGTCGCGGTCGGGTGTGAAGCGCGTGCCGTAATGGTAGAGCGCGGCGTAGTTCAGCTCGGTGAGCTCGCCGAACGCACTTTTATCCCCCGCACAAAACTGCTGCCAGCGTGTGATCAGATAGGTTTCTGATGAACGTTCTGAATTTTTCACAGGATCAGGAATAGTCAGCGGTCTGAAATACGCTCCTTGATGTCCGGGAAATGCCCGGCATCAATACGTAAATATCTGTACTGACTATCCCTTAACTATCCTGCCCTGTCATGTTTTATTTAAAAAATTTCTCCGATTTGGTCAATATTTACACCTAGCACCCTTTGCGCGATCGCATTCAGTGCCGCTTTGTCTCCTTCGAAATGGAACGTGCTTTGCCGGTGCGTGATCGCTTCGCCTTCTTTCAATGCCTTCACGGATGAGTTCGATTCCAGTTCGTAGAATGGGCCCATTTGCGTGCCGTCGGCCAGTTTGCCGTCGTTGTAGGCGTTCAACGCATCGCCATTATAGGGGTCTTCGTGCATTTCCCAGGTCGATTTCATGTACTGGCCCTGCGGGTCGAGATCGAATTGGATGATCGTAAGAATGCCTTTTTCGGCATCGTAGCTTCCCGCCACATTCCGGGCCGATTTGGGTGCAATACCGATTTTAGCGCGGTGTTTTCCATCGGCTTTCAGGAATAATACCGAGTCTTTTACAACGAGCCGGTCGGCTGGAATTTTACCGAAATAATCGTCGGTGATAAGTGGCTTTTCGGATAATGCTTTGGAAAACGGCGCGATGATGGTCGTCTGGTCCGAAGGCCGGAACATCCCCAGCAGCCAGATACCCAGCATGCCGGTTTCGGGTTTCCAGGCCTCGTCTTTATTGGTAACTGAATTAATGGAGCGGTAAGCAACGGCTTTCACGCCGCTTAATGCATCCAGGCCGAGCAGGTTGGCGATATTTTTCTTTGTCAGCATTTGAATTTTCCGGCTGATCTCGATCACGAACATCTTGCCCGAATAATTCTCAATCATCGCATCGATCTCAAACTTCACCGAATGCGCATCCGATTCGACCGCTTTATAAGCCACGGTATCGATCAATGCAGGCGTCTGCCAGTTTTCAAAATCAAAGCTTTGCCCTTTTTTGAAATACACCGAAAACTGACCGCCCTCGGGTGACAGCCAGAAGCGCTCTTCCCCGCCAAAACCATTCATATGCGGCTGGTATTCGCCGCTTTCGATGAGTTTGTAGTTGATCCAGCCGTAGCTGTTGCCGCTATCGCCATTGGCTGTGCTGGTCATGACCCTGCCTTGAAAGGCTGGGTTAACGAGCGCCCTCGCGTCCGGATCATCGGGGGCGGTGAGTACGATGGTTTCCTTATGTTTTTTCAGGAATGCGAGGTCATAGCCGAATGTACCGGCTGCCTGCGTTTGCGCTGTTTCCAATTTGTTCTTCTCGCTTTTATGGTCCGACGAACAGCCCGCAGCCGCCATTATCACTGCCAGTAACACCGGGTAATGCGCTTTCATGGCTATTCTTTCAAATAGTTGCCATAACCGACGATCAGCACGGACAGTACAATCACCAGGATACCGATGATGATCGAGGAAATGGTCTTTTTACTTACTCCTTTCCACTCTTTCAGGACTAGTCCCCACGAATTCGCTACCAGGATAATGAATGCCATGTGCAGGATCCACGAGCTCGGGCCGTTGCCTAACTTGCTCTCGCCCATGCCGTAGAAGAAGAATTGCAGGAACCAGGTAGTGCCGGCCAATGCGGAAAAAATATAGTTCGAAAGCAGCGGCGTCGAACTGTCGGTGTAGTTGCCGAAAGTTTTATTGCGTGAATTCAGGAGCATACACCAGATGAAGTTGGTCGTAAGTCCGCCCCAGAGGATCACTACGTAGGTTACATTGTTTTGGAACAAAAATTCACCCTGCCCCGGATTTGCCGCTTTCCATATCTCGTTCGCTTCCTGCGCCATGATCTTGCCGGCGTCGATCCCGAATGCGAAACAAGCGCTGAGAATACCGGAAATAATCGATACTGTAAGCCCCAGGCCGATTTTGAACTCGGTATTATCCGCCGCTCCGTGGCCGGTTTTGCGTAAATCGGCGTCTTTCATCGCGCCCGCCTTACCGCAAATGATGATACCGATCACACACACGAGCAAGCCGATGAGCACCCATTGCCCCCACGCATTGCCGAAAAGTATTGAAATGGTGTCCTTACCCGGCTCCGGGTTGAATTCATAGTAAATGGAGGGAATCAAAGCGCCGAAAACCGAGCATAACCCGAGGATGATCGAGCTTCCTAGCGCGACGCCCAGGTAACGCACGCCCAGCCCGTACGTGAGGCCGCCTATGCCCCAGAGCACGCCGAAAAAGTAGGTCAGAAAGAGAATGTTGCCGTTGGTATGTGCGATGATTTCGGTATAACCCGGGATGGTGAGGTAAGCCGCGAGGGGCGGTACGATGAGCCAGGAAAACAACCCGCCGACGATCCAGTACGACTCCCAGGCCCAGCCTTTGACCTGCTTGTAGGGAATATAAAAACTGCCGGAGGCGAAGCCACCGATGAAATGGAAGATAACACCCAGAAGAGCTTGCATGAATATTTTTGAATTTTATCATGTAAGAGCGTTCCTCCGGCTATCTACTGCCAAATGCGGCAAGTCTTTCGGGTTTTTGCCCGCCTAATCGCCCACCACAACCTTCCTGACTACCCGGCTGTTACCTGTTTTGAACTCGACGAGGTACAGCCCCGCCGGCCATTGCGCGGTGGATATTTGCTGTGTTTCGTTGGCGCGGATACCGCGGTTCCCGAGCATACGTACGCCGCCCGCCGTGAGCACATCGAAAGTCCCCGCTTTGGAAGCATACACTTTGAAAAAATCGACCGACGGGTTCGGAAACACCTTCACTTCGCCCGCATTACCCGGCTCCACACCCGTTACCGACACCGGGAGAATGTTGGTCAGTAAACGCAGGCCGCCCGCATTGGTGCCGATCGCGACGTCGGGCTTTTTGTCGCCGTTCAGGTCGGCGACGGCGAGCGAGAGGTAATTTCCCAGGTACATATCTCCGGCCTTGCCGTTCACGCTGATGATAGCGCTCGCGCGATCGGTCCATTTGCCCCAGTCGGCATTGTTGAAGACGCGGATCGTGCCGGTGTGGTCGACGGTCGCGAGGTCGGGCTTGCCGTCGAGGTCGAAATCGGCGACGGCTACCTGCGAGAAGCGGCCTGCAAAGTTGATATCCACGCCTGCGAATGCGTCGGTTTCTAATTTGAAAGTGTATTGCTTGTTGGTACCGGTGTTGGTGTAGTAGTAAATGTTGCCTTGCGTTTTGCCGATGAGCAGGTCGAGGTCACCATCTTCGTCGGCGTCGTAGAAATAGGGAGAATCGCCGATTTGGAGTTCCGAGGGCAATGCTATGGTGACTGCCTCGGCGAGGTTGAGCTGTACAGCGGCGCCGTTTGCGCCTTTGTTGGGAATGTAACGGTATTCGAGTTTCAGGCTGGAAGATGCTGTCGCCGCGAAACCCAGATCAGCCACGCCATCGCCATTGAAATCGGCCCATTGGGGTTTGATATTGTAAACAGAAAGCTTTGAAAGCAGTTCGAGGTAATCCTGCGATTCGAGACTGAAATTCGGTTCGGTAGCGGTGCCGTTGTTTTTTAAATACCATAAACTTCCCTTGAAACCGCCGCTTACCGGATTTCCGCCGGTTCCGACGAGCATATCCAGGTCGCCGTCGCCGTCGATGTCAAAGAAAGACGGCACCGCGTTTTCGCCGACGTCGATCATCTGATCCTGCAAGAAGTTTTTGCGGACCAGTTTGAAAACGGGTTTGTCGCTCGTGCCTTCATTGTGGTAGTACCAGCCCGAGGATTTGAAATCGGTCATATTCGCGTCGCTCGCGGGCAGGCTGGGCGCGATGAGCAGGTCTTTCACGCCATCGAAATCGACGTCTTCGTAAAAACCAGCCGGGAAAATGTGCAGCGTGATCGGGTCTATCGCGGGATAGGTATTTGTGTAGCCCGTAAAATTGGCAATAATGCCTTTGGCGGAGTTGGGCAGGAACGAAATGTGGTCATTGCTGATGTGGCCCGCCAGGAGGTCCTTGGTGCCGTCGCCATTCAGATCGTGCAGCATAATAGAGTTTCCCGCGTGCAGGATGTGCGTAGGCGCAGCCGTCCGGGCCGAGGGATCGGTCACCACTTCGCAATTAACGCCTACCACGAAGTCTTCGGCATCGCCTTTGTGAAAATTCCCCCAGCAGTCGCCGTTACGCTGAAAAACCGGGCTGGCCTGCGTGCCGAGGCTGTCGCGCACGCCGAATTTTTCCATGCTCAGGTTCTGGTGCAGCTCAATGTAAGTTCCTGTGAAATCGAAAGTCAGCAGGTCGAGGTCGCCGTCGTCGTCCACGTCTGTAATAGCCGGAATGTCGGTACCCGACACCTGCATATTGATATTACCCGAAAAGCCTTTGGTATACAACACATCCCGCACTTTCTTCCAGGACCACACATTGCCCGTTTTGACCTGCTGATAAACGAGAATACCCAGCGATGTGCTCGCGAAAAGGTCTTTCAGGCCGTCGCCATTATAGTCGGCGAGGATCATCCAGTTATCCACCTGCGGGAAGAGGGTCTCGTAATAGGGCGCGTGGATGAACGTCTTTTTGCCCGGATTCAGCGGATCGGGGCCTGCCAGGAACGTCGTAACCTTGCTGTTGGTCCGATCGTAAACGACCAGGTCCTCGTCGGCGTCGTTGTTCAAATGCATTTTCAGGAATTGCGACGCGTTCAGTCCCCCGCCCCACGGGTTCGTCATTTTCACGCCGCCCACGGACACGCCCGTGAGTGTATCGAGCTTGAACCAGGCCTGCTGCGCGAGCAGTTCCGAAGGTTTGTAAAAGCAGATGAGGCAGAGGATAAAGGCGGTAAATTTGGTTCGCATTGTTGAGGAATAATCTGTTAGTTTTGCAGGTTTTCAGCGGTCACCGCAAGGCTCCGCGGCGGGCTTGTTTGTCTTAAACGTAACGAAATAAGCCATAATAACTTTATAACGACACGACAATTCATGTATACTTCCATCGAAACACTTTACGATATATACCGCAAGGGCGCCAAAGTTTCCACCGACACCCGCCAGATCACCGACGGCTGCATTTTCTTCGCATTGAAAGGCGATAAGTTCGATGGTAACCAATATGCGGCCGAAGCTTTGCAAAAGGGCGCGGCTTATGCGGTAGTCGACGACCCGGATGTGGTTACCAGCGACCGCTTTTTGCTTTTCGAAGACGGCCTTACCGCATTGCAGGACCTGGCGCGCCACCACCGCAAGACGTTCGACTTTCCCGTGGTTGCATTGACCGGCTCCAACGGCAAAACCACTACCAAGGAGCTGATTGCCAAGGTGCTTTCGATGAAGTTCAACACGTACGCCACGCGCGGTAACCTGAACAACCACATCGGCGTGCCGCTCACGATCCTGAGCATCGACCCGGCGAAGCATGAAATGGCCGTCGTTGAAATGGGTGCCAATCACCAGCAGGAAATTGCATTGCTCGCCAGCATTGCGCAACCGACGCACGGGCTTATTACCAACATCGGCAAGGCGCATCTGGAAGGTTTCGGAGGCGTTGCCGGGATTATCAAAGGCAAGGGCGAGCTGTTCGATTTCCTTTCCAAAAAGAAAGGGACTGTGTTTGTGAATTCCACCCAGGACGTGATCCTGGACATGGTGAGCAAGCGCCGGGCATTCGGTGAGATCGTATTCTATTGTTCGGAAAATAGCCCGGTGAACCCGTCGCTGATCGAGGAAAACCCGAACGTCGTTTTCAGTAACGGCGGCAAGACTGTAACCACCCATTTACCCGGAAGATACAATTTCGACAACATTTGCGCCGCGCTGGCCGTGGGTAAGCATTTCGGAGTCGAAGATGCGGATGCGTACGAGGCGGTAGCGACGTACGAACCGGACAACAACCGCTCGCAAATCGTCAAAAAAGGGACAAATACCGTGATTATGGACGCTTACAATGCGAATCCATCGTCGATGGCCGCGGCGGTGGCCAATTTCGGCAAGATGGAAGCGCCGCGGAAGATTTTGATCCTGGGTGATATGTTCGAACTGGGCGATGCCGCGCCGGAAGAACATTTAGCTTTGGGAAAACAGATCGCCGGTGAGAAGTTCGACGTCGTAATACTTGCAGGAAAACTCATGCAGCACGCGCTGCCCGCGTTGCCGAAAGCTTACTATTTCCCCGATAAATTCTCGCTGCACAACTGGATCATGGATAATCCGCAAGAAAATACACATTTCCTCATCAAGGGCTCGCGCGGGATGTCGCTCGAAACGGTACTGGGCGTAATGCCCGATAGATAATTTATAATTACAGTTATTATTAGTATAATTATATTGCAAAAATTGATGTAATTATAAACACAATTTATAATAGCTCCGTTTCTATAAATAAAACTAAATTCATTTGATTAAATCAACTCTTTCCTGGCATAATACCAGGTTGGCGTTTGACCCATGTACTCCTCATTCGTAGTTTTGTAACACCAAAAAATACAATTTATAAACAAACGAATAATCATGGCTAATAGACTGTTATCAGTTGGATCGGTTTTCCCGGAATTCAAAAAAACATCCGTAGTATCGTTGGAAAAAGGAAACGAATTCTACGATATTACCTCAGAAGATCACAAAAACGCTGAGAAATGGATGGTAATGTTCTGGTGGCCAAAGGATTTCACCTTTGTGTGCCCTACGGAAATCGCCGAGTTCAACAAACACACTGCAGACTTCGCCGACCGTGACACGATCCTGATCGGTGCTTCTACCGACAGCGAGTACGTGCATTTGGCATGGCGCAAAAACCACGACGACCTGCGCGACCTGCAATTCCCGATGCTGGCCGACACTTCTAAATCATTGGCAGAAGAGCTGGGTATCCTCGAAGCAAACGAGAAAATCGCTTACCGCGTGACTTACATCGTAGATCCACAAGGTATCATCCGTTGGGTAAGCGTTAACGACCTTTCGGTAGGCCGTAACGTATCAGAAGTATTGCGCGTACTCGATGCTTTGCAAACCGACGAACTTTGCCCTTGCAACTGGCAAAAAGGCGAAGCGACTATCGCATAATAAGCCTTTCGAAAGCAGTTCACAGCGGTTGGCCATTCGCACGCCGGTTCTGTGAACTGCTTTTTTTCTATCCACGGGAAAACCTTCCCGCTTAAAATTCAAAACGAACATGTATCCATTTGCTGCCACAGGGAACACGAAAGAGTCCCTGTATAAAGAGGTCAATTTGCCTGCTGAATTCGAAAGCGTACTCATCAACAAGCTCGCCGCGCTTGACCATCGTTACCTCAAAGACCTGAAAATCAATGTTGGTAATGTATTGAAATCACAAACATTGAACCGTAAGGAGGCATTGCTGCTCGCATTGTCGGTTGCTATCAATGAAAAAAACGCGGCGTTGATCGCGGCGCTGGAAGAACTTGCTGCGCAGGAAGGCGCGGACGAGAAGGAAATCGCGGAGGTAACGGCCTGTGTTTCACTGATGAATGCGAACAATGTATTCTACCGTTTCCGCCATTTCATGCACAAGGAATTTTACGATAATGCGCCTGCTGGCATCAAAATGAGCATTATGGTGAACCCAGTGCTGGGCAAGGAGTTTTTCGAACTTTTGAGCCTCGTCATTTCCGCATTGAACGGTTGCGAAATGTGCGTGACTTCGCACGAACAGTCGGTGCTGAACCACGGCGGCTCTCAGGCGCGTATATTTGATGCAGTTAGGCTTGGAGCGATTTTCAAGAGCTTTTCTGTTTTGATATAAAACAAAACTAGCCAGGTCTTGAAGATCTGGCTAGTCTCAAATTATCCATCCTATTTCTCTATTGTTTTCTTTGTTGGCCGCTACACATCCTCTTCGGTGTAGCTGATGTAAAAGGAATTCCTTCCCCAAATGGTGCTGGGTTCGAAATCGATCACCAGCGTACTCCCATACTCGTCGTCCGAGAAGTGGTCGCGCAGTTTGAGCGGCATTTTACCAGCTTCCCCGTTGTAATAGGCGGTCATTTCATACCGTCCCAACGGAATGTCTTCGAGGTATCCGTTCGCCGCCTTCATTTTCAGCTGCTTTCCTTTCGACCCATCGATCAGGTTACCCACGGGCGTGAGCGTAAATTCGATGTTTTCATCATCGTAGATTACACTGTACAGTGCTTTGTTGATCCCGATCGTTGCGCCGAAAAAACCCTCCCCCTCCGGGCGCTCGCCGGTGAGTTTCCACTGAAAATTCCGTACGGCCCCATCGATACTGAATGCCTCGTAAACGTCCACATCCAAGTCCTGCTCGTAGCGGCGGCCATTGTATTCTTTCACGATCTGCGCCGAGGCCATGAATGTACCGACGCTGGGTAGCTGGATCTGGTAGTTTCCATTCGCGTCGGTACTCCCGAGCGAATAGGATGCGTGGAACATCGTATTGTCGATCACTACTTCCACGCCCTTCATCGGATTACCCTGTGTATCGGTTACTTTGCCGGTGGCATAGCCCTTTTTACCGCCACCCTCCGTTCCGGGCTCGTCGTCGGTGGTGCACGCCGCAGCGAGCCCCAGTACCAGGGCCCATTGCAGCATCAGAATCCATTTTTTCATAGCCGCTTATTCGACTTTCCGCAGCTCGGTGGTAGAAGTGCTCTCTTCGCCTTTTTCGATCGATTTCACGACACCCACACCCGGTGCGGTCCAGAGCGTTACGTTCACGAGCTCAGTAGTGATTTCCGGCTGCGTCACTTCCGTTTCGAACTTGGTATAAACCTCGTACGAGTATTCCCATTTGGTACATTTGAATTCGCCAGCTGGCGTAGTGATTGATTCTTCGGCTACCGCTTTGCCGTTTTTATGCGTCATACGCGCTTCGAGCTTGCCGATTACCGAGCCTTCTTCGCCTACCGGAATTTCCAGCTCCATGATCAACTTGATAGGATCACCCTTGAATGTGAGCGGGCTGTTGACTTTCCCATTGTTTTCCAGCATCTGATATTGCGGGAAGCCGGTGATCTTCAAATCTGAAATGTAGGCGATGTCGTTGATTTCGTTTACCATCTCCTTAATCGCGACGGGGTAAGGCAACTCGTTGGTGGTAGTACCGCCCTTGGCATAGGCCTTGGATTTGAATGTTTTCTCTTCCTCGTTTTCGCGGATGAAATTGCTGATCGTATGGACTTGCAAGCCCGCCGAGTCGGCGGTACTGATAATCTTGGTGATCATATCGCCGGTGGAGCCGTCCGAATCGGTGATTTTATAAACGTAGCTCTTGTCTTTTGTTGGAATAAATACTTTCTCGGTTCCGCCGCCGTCTCCGTCGCCACCTGGCTTCGGATCGTCGTCGTCCTTACAAGCAGTGAAAGACATGGCCAGAACGGCCAGGGCCAATGCGGATTTTGCAAATCTGCTTATGACCAGTGAGGGTGTAATTTTAATTTTCATGGCTGTTTTTGATTTATTTAGATTTCAAGGGATTTCGTAAAGTTTGATGGCCGACTGGCCCGTGGTATCCTTTTCCAGCTCTTTGCGAAGCTTTCCATTCAGGTATTTTCTAACTGAAAGCTTCGTAATGTCGAGCAGCTCCGGTTCGGTCGTTTCCGACACGAGGTGGTTGCTGTGGGCGTAGTACCGTACGATCGTCGATTTTTTACCGGGATTGGTTTCCGCCACCCAGAAGCCCTTTTCGGGGAATGGCTGCCGGGCAGAGCGCACCGCCCGGTTTTGCATGCCCGCGGCGACCAGCAGTCCCACGAGCACGCAATGCGCGATGAGTTTCATAGTTCAAAGCGGCCCTACTCTTTCAGGAGCTTCGCTTGTGCATTGTCCTTGAATGTGTTCACGGTTTCGACGTCGGCATTGATGGTAGCCTGGTAGTTGACGAAGATGCCGTAGCCACCGCTGTTGGAGATCACCGATTTCCGGATCGCCATGCGCGATTGTCCGCCGTAGACCGCGATGTTGGCCTTCTTGCCCGATACGATCGCGATGTTACCGCCGCCAGACACTTCCGCGTTTTCGATGATATTCTGGTCGCTGGTCGAGAAGCAGATCATCCCTTTCCAGTAAGCGGCTGAATTTTCAGCGCCGCGAATGACGATTTTGTTGGTTTCCGTTCCTACCGCATTGAAATAACCGTCGTCGATAGTGATGAAGCCTGCGCGGCCTACTTCGACAGTTACGCCCGGCAGGAGTTTCCAATTGGCGTCAGAGGTAATGTTTTCGAGAATGCGGTAAGGCGTTTTGTCTTTGAAACCTTTCCATACCACTTCGGCAGCGGCGTTTTTAGGCAGGGACGACGAGAAGATCTCGACCACATTGCGGCCATTGCCGTTTGTGAATTTCGAATCCGTATCGAGGTTCTTCACGTTTTCGGCGCTCAGCAGCAGACCTGCTTCGGTATTGTCTTTGAAGTTGTTCTTTTCAAACGAAGCCAGCGCTGCACCTTGCTGAATGTAAAGGCCATAACCCGCATTCGCTTCGAACAGACAGTGCCTGATATTAACCTCCGCCTGGCTGCCCAGAATTGCCATACCCGCTTTGGTAGTGCTGTACAATGGCTTGCTGCCTGCGTGCAGCATCTGTACGTATTCAAGCGTGTTGGCGCTGCTCGACGAGCGGAACGTCACGCCCGACCAGAACCCTTTGGTCGTTTCCTTGCCGATGAAGCGGATCGGGTTCGCCGAATCGCCTTTCGCGAGCAGTACACCGCCGCCGTCGTTGATTTCCAGGCGGGTATCACGTGCAAATGCGATCACAACGCCCGGTTTGATTTCGAGTTCGGCATTCACCGTTACGTTCGCATTCACGATGTAATCCGGAATCGACGGGTTGTTGACGCGGTCGGCCAAAGTGAGTTTGGCGCGGATGTTCGCGTCGATCACGATCGGTTCGATTACCGTAGCCGTGATCAGGACCTTGTCTTTGCTCTGGCCATTGGCATTGCTGATGGTCAGCTCCACTTCGTACTCGCCGGGAAGATCGGCGGTGAAGGTCGGTTTCGCGGTGGTAGCCGACGCCAGGTTGGCGGTACTGCCGGCCGGCTTCTTACTGAATGCCCAGCTGAATTCGAAAGGCTTGTTCTCGCTGTCGGCAGAAGCGCTGCCGTCGAGGTTCACCGCAGAGCCTGCGTTTACATTCTGGTCCGCTCCTGCTTTGGCGGTCAATGTGTTGGATGGTGTTGGATCTTCGTCCTCCTTGCAGCTACCCAGCAACAGGGCAAAAGACAAGGTTGCCCAAAGAATTCTTCTTGCGTTTAACATGGCTAATAATCCAAATGATTTAAATGAATACATTCCATTTCTCAATGGCGGTGCAATTTTAAACCGATTTGGCGAGCCTGGGAAGCGTATGAAACCGAGTGTCGATCAACAGCGGGTTTTGTCGACAAACGCCGTTTGCGGCGCCGTTTAAAATGTGAGCTTGAAGCGGCGCTGGCAGTCGTTGCGGAAGTTGCGGCCGATAGGCAGCTCCTTCCCGGCGATTTCGAGCTTGTGGGAATGGTAGCTTTCAACCTTATCGACGGAGACGATGAACGACCGGTGAATGCGGATGAAGCCGTCCTCGGGCAGGAGTTCTTCCAAAAGGCTTATTTTCTGTTTTGAAATGAGTGCTTTGTCTTTCAAAACCACTTTAATATAGTCGCGCAGGCTTTCGATCCAGTAAATGTCGTTGACGTTCACTTTCACCATTTTACGGTCTACTTTTAAATACAAAAACACATCCTGGGGCGTCTGCGCAGCCTTTTGCGCTACTGAAACGGATTGATTGGTAATATTCAAACCCGTAAAAACCTTGTCCATTGCACGCAGGAAGCGCTCGAATGGAATGGGTTTTAACAGGTAATCCACTGCATTGAGGTCGAAACCTTCGACGGCGTAATCCTGGTAAGCGGTTGTAAAAACGACTTTCGGAGGGTTTTTGAGGCTTCTGAGCAGGTCGGTACCTTTCAGCCCCGGCATTTTTACATCCAGAAACATGAGGTCGATCTTCTGCTGCTGCAACACCTGGAATGCCTGGATCGCATCCTGGCAGCGCGCCGCAACCTCTATTTCCGCGAAATTGGCGAGGTAGTTGTCCAGTACTTCGATCGCGTGGGGTTCATCGTCCACCAGGATGGCTTTCAGCTTCATAAATATCAGATTTCCAAACGTTTATCCAGGTCAATTTCCAAAATTACGGCAAAAACATCCTCCTCGTCCATGATTTTAAGGTTATGCGCCGAAGGATAAAGGATTTCCAGCCGCTTGCGCACGTTTGCGAGGCCTATGCTCACGTGGTGCGGGCGGTCGTCGTGCACAGCAGTTTCGGGCTTGCTGTTCGAGATTTTGAATTTCAATGCATTGTTCTTCACGCGCAAATCCATATTGATCCACGCCTGGCCGATCTGCTCGCTCGCGCCATGCTTGAATGCATTCTCGACCAGCGGCAATATCAGCAGCGGCGCAATGCGGTATTCCGGCGATATACCATTGATACTGAAATTGATATCCAGCCGCTCCTCGTACCGGATTTTTTCCAATTCGATATAACTTTTAAGAATGCTGATGTCCCTTTCCAGCTGCACGATCTCCGTATTGGCCTCGTAAAGCATATACCGCAATATCTCCGCCAGCCCCATCACCACCCCCGGCGACTGCGGCGATTGTTTGAGCGTCAGCGCATACAGGTTATTTAATGTATTGAACAAAAAATGCGGGTGCAGCTGGCCTTTCAGGAAGTTCAGCTCGGCTTCCATCGCCGCCTGCCTGCGATCGAACCACATTTTGAAAAACTTCACCGACAATGCAATCCAGACGAAAATATTGGTCTGCTCGAATGCGCTGATCAGGTAGGTCTGCTTTAAGAGCTGCTGTTTGAATGTACCTTCGAGCTTGCGCCATACGAACGTCGGGTCGTTCTTTTTGACCGCATTGTAGATAATCGGGTCCGCGACGAGTATTTCCATCAGCCTGAAAGCCAGCGTAGAACCGATTACGATCAGCAGGAAAAACAATATAAACTGCACGTATTTCTTACGATCAAAATAGCGCGGGATAATCACATAGGCGATCAGGTAAAAATAACCAATGTGGATCGGCATGAACATGCCCACAATGCCGATCGTGAGCCAATAGTCGGGCATGCCTGCACCATAGAGGACCGTCAGGATCGTCAGTACGGCGAGCCAGAACGTGATGTGCAGTAAAATTCTTTTATGTTTAGCGTTGTCGGGGACCGGGAAAACAGGGCGCATGGTAACAAAGATAACGATTTCGAGGGCCAATACCGGGTTTGAAAAGCATTGTCGACCGACGTCATACTATTGTCGACGAACGGCATTATCACCTGGTGCATTTGCGGCACAGACAAAATATCTCCGCTAACCGGTGAATCACAGGGCCGTCACTTCATAATGCAGTCATATCCAGTATTTGAAAGATAAAATATCCAAATTTTAGCCCCAAATCAGAATTTGTATCTGCAAATATTCCCTACGGTGGTTTTTCTACTTAGTTTTGTGGTAAAATCAAGATATTAACTAAACTGTAAAAAATGGCAACGTCAACCGAAACGTACATTCCGTACAAGGTAAAAGACATCTCGCTGGCCGAATGGGGCCGTAAAGAAATCACATTGGCAGAAGCTGAAATGCCTGGTTTGATGGCGATCCGTGCTGAATACGGTCCGTCACAGCCTTTGGCAGGTGCACGTGTTGCAGGTTGCTTGCACATGACGATCCAGACTGCGGTTTTGATCGAAACCCTTACAGCTTTGGGTGCAGAAGTTACCTGGTCTTCATGTAACATCTTCTCTACGCAAGACCACGCAGCAGCAGCTATCGCGGCAGCGGGTATCCCTGTGTACGCTTGGAAAGGAATGAACGAAGAGGAATTCAACTGGTGTATCGAGCAGACTTTGTTCTTCGGCGAAGACCGTAAGCCGCTCAACATGATCCTTGACGACGGTGGTGACCTTACCAACATGGTATTCGACGAATATCCTGAGCTGATCGACGGCATCAAAGGTCTTTCGGAAGAAACTACAACCGGTGTTCACCGTTTGTACGAGCGCTACAAAAACGGAACGCTCCACCTGCCTTCTATCAACGTAAACGACTCAGTTACAAAGTCTAAATTCGATAACAAATATGGCTGCCGCGAGTCACTGGTTGACTCTATCCGCCGCGCAACCGACCTGATGCTTGCTGGTAAAGTAGCGGTGGTAGCAGGTTACGGCGACGTAGGTAAAGGTTCTGCGGAATCACTCCGTGGTGCCGGCTGCCGCGTACTCGTTACCGAAATCGACCCGATCTGCGCATTGCAGGCTGCTATGGACGGTTTCGAAGTAGTAACAATGGACGAAGCTGCCGACCGCGCTAACATCTTCGTTACCGCAACCGGTAACTACAAAATCATCACCGACCGTCACTTCCTCAAAATGCGTGACAAAGCGGTAGTTTGTAACATCGGCCACTTCGATAACGAAATCGACATGGCTTGGTTGAACACTACTTACGGCCACACCAAATCGCAGATCAAACCACAGGTGGATATCTACAATGTGGAAGGCAAGGATATCATCGTGCTGGCAGAAGGCCGTCTGGTGAACCTGGGCTGCGCAATGGGCCACCCGTCATTCGTAATGTCATGCTCGTTCTCGAACCAGACTCTGGCTCAGATCGAACTTTGGACCAACACGGCTGCTTACGAGAAGAAAGTATACGTCCTTCCAAAAGCATTGGACGAAAAAGTTGCTGCATTGCACCTCGCACACGTAGGCGCGAAACTCGACGCATTGAGCGACGAGCAGGCTGCTTACATCGGCGTATCGGTAGAAGGTCCTTTCAAAGCGGAGACCTACCGTTATTAATAATAGGATTGATTTTGAAAAGCCCCCGCTGCGATTCGTGGCGGGGGCTTTTTGTATGCTTTTGTAAGATTACGCCTCGGCTTTTCCAGCTGTCGGCGGTGTTAGGTCAATTGGTCGTGCCGCTGTTGGGAAAGAAATATTGTTTTCATCAAAAATCCGCTTCACCACTTTCATAGCCGCACTTTTAGCTGGGCCGGGACCGGTCTTGTCCTGACGGATCCAGAAGAGGATTTCAAAATCAATGCTCTTTTCGGTGAAACGGGTGAAGTTGAATTCTACTACTTTCAATGGATCGATAAAGTCCAGCTTTTTGATCACACTTAACGCCAGGCTCTCCACAATCGCCAGATCGTCGCGATAGCCAATGCTGCCATCCATGCGTACACGTCGTTCGCCCGAGTGCGTGAAGTTCACGATCGGCTTCTGAAAAATGTCCTTACTCGGCAGCTCCACCTGCTGGCCCTCGAAGTTATCCAGCTTCACCGAACGCAGCCCGATCGACAGCACCTTGCCCGTGTAGCCATTGGTTTCGATAATATCCCCCACCTGGATCGGGCGCTGAATGGCGATGAATGCACCGGAGATGAAATTGGTCGTGAGATCCTGGAATGCGAAACCGAGCGCCAACGCAAGCACACCCGCGCCTGCGAGCAGGGAAGTCACCGTTTTGTCCAACCCCAAAACACCTAATGCGAAGAAGAAACCGGTTGCGATAATCGCAATGCGGGTAATGGTCGAAATCAGCCCTACCAAAGCTATATTCTGCGATGCGTGGCCCAGTATCCGCTCGATAAACTTCCCGCCCAGCCTCGACAGAAACCTGAATACGACCAGGATAACAACGGCAATGAGCAGGTTGGGCAGGAGGCGGTAAGCATCCACCGTCCACCGATCGACCTTTACGGCAATGGGATCTACTATTTTGGAAATTTGTGCAAAAATCATGTTACCAACCAATGCGGGCGTCCTATCGAACTAATAGAGGCCCGGCTTCCTATAAACAGGGCAAAAATCGCAAATGTTGCCCGGTTCGCAAAAAATCCTCTTTCGACACCACCGCGGGAGATGCCCCCCATTTTACCTTAAACTTTTTACAACCTGCCTTTTGCCCATCGCTTTTCGCGCCATTTCGAAGCGCTGTTATGTTTAAGCCAGTTCAAAATCAATTTATTCACGCTTAAACAACTTCATTATGAAACTAGTTGGAAACACCTCAATCCTGGCCACCGGCCTTTTACTCGCAGGAATGTTGGGAGCTTGTCAGAACGAGCATGAGAATGCGCTTATTCCACAGGCACCTACGACCGACTCAGACCGGAACGCGAAAACACAAGGTGTAGGTAAATTAATTAAAGACGGTAATGTTAGCCTCGCTTACGGCAATCAAGATCCGAGTGCTTTATGGAAAGAAATTTCTGACAATGGCGCGCACCACGAATTTACTTACGGGCCTCAGTTAATCACAGGAAAAAGATATATCAATGGTTTCCCCAACCCAACGATGACATTCACTTATACGCTGGATGCTAGTGGGCGATGCACGCAAACCGTTACCAACAAGACGCACCTTTACGAGTATAACGAAAGCGGACAACTTAAGAAATATTACAATAAATTACAGCCTAACGAGCGAACCGAGTTCACCTACACTCCCGATGCCGATGGAATTACAAATGCACTATTTGCTGTAACATTTTATGATGCGGCGGGTACAAAGACGAGGGAACTATGGTTTAATTACAGTCTCACAGAACCTATTGCAGACAAATCGCCGTTGAATCCCGATGTGTTTCCAACGGGTGTCAGCAAGTACATTCCGGTATTCGGGAAATTTAGCAACAATCTCGTTCAATGCTCCGCAGACAAAAAGTTCTCGAATGGGAAACAAATATCCAACATAAACTATTACCATACTTACACATTGGATTATGCGGGCAAAGTCAAGAATGCGACTGTCAAGAAATATGACGGCACATTGATTTCGACCACAGATCGGGCATACACCGTCCCATACTACAAATTTTAGCTTACAACCCGACAAACCGGCCCGGGTAACCTGGGCCGGTTTGTTTGACCGCAGGCTCTTCAATACCCGCCTTTTGCCCATCGCATTTTTTACTCGCACAGAGGTAGCCTATGTTTGAGGCGATTCAAAATCATTTAATCACACTTAATGAAGGTAATTATGAAACTAATTCGAAACGCGGCTATGGTAGCCAACACACTTTTGATCGCAGGGATGCTGGGAGCCTGCCAGAATGAAAACGAGGCGGCACTTGCGCCGCAGACGGCTACCACCGTTAGCGATCACAATGCGAAAATTTCCTCTCCCGCTCAACTGATCAAAGACGGTGACAAGTTACTCGAATACTCAACCAACGCGCTTGGCCGAAAAGTGCTTAATAAAATAATCAATCAAACTTCTAATTGTTACCTGACATTCAGTTATACACCTCAGGCTGTTACCGTTAAAAACTACCAAACCGGGACAGATAAATACCTTAGCGAATTCGTCTATAAGTTGGATGTCAATGGAAGATGCTATGAAACTGTCGCGATGAGTAAGGCCTACGGATTAGAGTACAATGCCGATGGCCAGCTTAGTAAACGTTTCAGCAAAGCCGAGGTCTATGAGCGAACTGAATTTGTTTACAAAGTCTTCAACGGCAGTAATGCAAAAGCACTGCATAAGATATTATTTTACGACAAGTTCAATGACAATTACCGCGTAATAACTTACAACTATGGTGCTGATCCTGATTTATTACTAGTAAATCCGGAAAGTTTCTTTGACACTCCTTCTATCTACCTACCAATTTTTGGAAAGTTCAATAGTAACCTGCCCACATTGATGGTTGATGAAATAGGCACAGCCAATAACAAAACATCCCAAAGCTGGGTTTTCAATTATACCTTTAATGCGGACGGCTACGCGAAAACAGTTAGCCGTAAAATCGTGGGAAGTAATAATCCGATTGTCACCGAACGCAAATATTTGGCGCCCCTGGTGCCGTAATAAAGTATTATAAAACAGAAAGCCGACGGCGGCCGGCTTTCTGTTTTATAGTCTCGAAAGCATTTCTTGCTTTTTGGCTGTAAATTCCTCCTCCGTAATCTGCCCCTTCTCAAAAAGTATATTCAGCTTTTCAATGGTGGCCATTACAATATCCTGAGGGCTTCTGTCCTGCGAATGCGGACCAGCCGTCGAATTAACGTCATAAGTCATTTCGGGAGTCGACTGCTTGGGCGCATCAGGATCGGAAACTTTTTTCAACGCGTTCAAATCAACAATACCTTCCCGGCTTGTAAAATGGTACGCATCCGAGACGCCCTGCTGTTGTGAAACACCGGTGATGTGGTGATGCAAGGTATCGTAAATCGTACGTTTGCCATTTTCTTCGATCACCAGCCGGTGTACAGTCGCGAAATATGCGTAACGGAAATTGTTTTGAGAACCTGTGGACGTAGGACTTCCGAAAACGGTCGGCCAGGTGTTATCCGCCCGAATATCCGGCGCAGCAACACTTTTGTTCGGCACAGCGGATGTATCATCATCCGTGAACACCACCGAACTCGTTACCAAGTCCGCCAGTTCATTGCAGAGCTTGTCGACAGTGCTTCGAAGCGACGCATTGAACATATCGCCCACCATCGTCATCCCTCCTTTCATCCATTGCCCCTGCCCGCCCAGTTCTGGCAGATCGAATTGGGCCATCGTTCCATTGCCACGGATGATGGCTTTCAAAAGTGATTCGACGGTTTGAGGCTGCAAATTATACCGGGCGGCGATGTCGGTGACTTTCTGCCGCCCGTCCGTACTAAGTGTTTTCATGGTATCGAGTTTTGAAAAACAACCACAAAAACAGTGCCATATGGCTATCCCCAACACGGTGACACATTCAACACGGCTTTTCAACTACCGGACTTCCGCCGACTTCTACAAGCAAATTATGTTTGAAACGACATTAGTCGAGTTTGTTAACCCTTTAACACCAAAACGTCATGAGAAAATTTACGCCCACCGGAAATCTGCCGAAAATATTTACATTAACTGCAACGCATATGGCTGTCAAAATAAATATTCACTAACTCAAAACCCTCGAACTAATATTTCAGCCTGCATAGAAATACCAAAACTACCTGTACAACTGAATTATCAAGAAACACACGAAGGAATTAAAGTATTACGGATATTACAATGTAAATAAAGGAAAGCTGAAAACATTCTCGAAAACGCTTATACCGAGCGTCGCTATCATGGACACACGATCATATCGCAACAAAAAACCGAAGAATTATCCATTCAAACCGATCAAGCATTGCATGACAGTGATTTCTAAAACAGAGATTAAGTTTGAAGCGATAGTTTTAATTATTCACACATTTACAATCACAAACGTTATGAAAAAATTACAATTAGCAGGGAATTTGTTAAAAGCATTAATGTTGGCCGGGGTAATGACGGCATGTCAAAACCAGGATGCGGTAGCTCCGCTGGAAAGTACCACGCCTCTTATGGAACAGGCGGCTAAAACAAATGCGGAGTTGAAATTGGTAAAAGATGGCACTACCAACTTGCAATATATTAAACAGGGACGTCTTACAGGAAAGTTATCAAAAGTTTCTGAAACAGCATTCTATACACAGTACTCCTACGACGACAGCACAGGCGACCTCTGGATTACGAGTAAGCGCTACAACAAGAGCTCAAATGTCCTTGTGCAAGAAATAAAATATAAGATAGTCAACGGTCGCTGCGTAACAAGTATTAATCAGACAACCAATTGGACCTCTGAGTATAAATACAATGAAATGGGTCGGCTCGATGAAGTCAATTTGTCATCCGGAGCACTTACGCAAAAGCATACATTTACTTACGATAACGTCGCAAATAGCATCGGCAAAGAGCGCCTAAAAGAGATCATAAAATCTTCACCAATAGGACCTTATCAGCAAATAAATTTCTTCTACACACTCGAAGGTTCAGCTGAGAAACTGGATAACTACCCTTTAAATTCTGAGCATCTGGGTTTTGACAAATACCTGCCGTATTTCGGTAAGTTTAGCGACGTACTTATACAACAGGTACAAATTACGCCGCTCCCCTTCACCAACCAGGCAAAACCTTACTATAAACATTACTATACCATTAATTCGGATGGGTATCTTATTGGAAGAAACATCGAATACTTTCCCTTGGGCTATGGAAAAGAAGCAGGAAAAATGACCTTTTATAATGTCCACCAATACTCTTCCAACTGGCAGGGGATATAATACCATTTCATTCACTTCACAATAAAAGCAGGCTGTCGATGATTTGCCTGCTTTTTATATTTATTTTTAAAATAGAAAATTTTATTGCTAATAATCATCAGTAAAAGCCGTCAGTTAAATATTTTATCATTACCGTAAATTTCTAAATACTTTTAAAATGAACGTTCAATTTCTTCCATTAATTAAACACTCATTTTATGAAACATTTAAAAATTTCCGGCAACTTGTTAAAGTTATTATTGTTCACAGGACTTTTGAGTTCTTGCAATAATAATAATGAATCGATTACACCAAATGAGCAATCTCTCATTGAAGTAAATGACCAGAATGCAAAGCTCATTTCCACGCCCAAGCTTTCACAGGATGGCACCAGGACTTTGGAATACTTCACATTGGGACGGTATCAAGGCAGGTTATCCAAAGTAACCGAAGTGAGCCACTATACCGAGTATTCCTATAACGACAATAATGGCTCTACCGACTTGTGGATTACGAGCAGACGTTATTCCAAGGCCAACAATGCCTTAGTTAATGAAAACAAATACAGAGTGGCAGGTGGAAGATGTGTAGCAAGTGTAGCCTTACCTAAAATAGGACAATGAGATATCAGACTTTTTTGTTTTCTATTGTCTTCGCAAACACGGCTGGTGCCATTCCTGCAAGGGCT
>NZ_FNAN01000024.1 GCF_900101885.1 Dyadobacter soli
TAAGGGTCGTTGTAGACTACGACGTTGATAGGCTGCAGGTATACGTGTCGAAATACACTCAGCTGAGCAGTACTAATTACCCAACAGCTTGCACATTTAATCTTTATCTTCATCTCTTCTACTTCCAATATGACATGAAAAGGACAAAAGGGACAATGGAAAAAAGGACGAAAGGGAATGCCCTTCCTCCATACTCCTTCCTCCTAAAACTCAAAGATCTTGTTGGTGACTATTGGTCTGGACGGTGCGACGATTCGCTTCACCTCCTTCCCATAGCGAACAAAACCCAACGACGAACTTGTTGGTGACTATTGGTCTGGTGTTCACCTCTTCCCATCCCGAACAGAGAAGTTAAGCCCAGTTCCGCCGATGATACTTGGTTCAAACCTGGTAAAGTAGGTAGTCGCCACAATTATTAATCCAAAAAGCATCCTCAAAAGGGATGCTTTTTTGCGTTTTATGACAGTTTGGCTTGGACCGTGTCGCCGATGATATCGCGCCGCGTAGGCTTGGACTGGGTGTCCCCGTTCAAACCTGGTAAAGTAGGCCGGGCCGCGTAGGCGGGGCGCGCAGCCTAGTCGCCACAATTATTAAAACAAAAGTATCCTCAGAAGGGATGCTTTTTTTGCGTTTACCGGCATGAAGTTATTCATAATACTCATTTACCAACTTTTATTCTTACACAAGAATCACCCCCATTTCACATATGCTACCTGCGCGTGGATTCCCTTACGACAAGCTCGGTAGGCAACGAAATTTCCTGGCGGGGATAGGTTTGCTTTTGAATATGCCGGATGAGTACTTCGCAGCTTTTTCGCCCGATTTCATATGCTGGCTCTGCGATTGTAGAGAGCGACGGGGAGATGATTTTTGACGTAGGATCATTGGTAAAGCCTATCACACCCACTTCTTCACCAACCCGTATGTTGTGCTCCCGCAGCCACAAGATGACGCCGAATGCCTTGCGATCGTTGACAGAGAAGATTGCGTCCGGTTTTAAAGGGCTATCGAATAATGTAACCATGTCTTCGCGGCCATTTTCATCGCTAAAACCCGAATGGATGACCCCGTAAGATTCAAGATTGTGCTTCTTCAAGGTATCGAGATAGCCACGGAGTCGTTGCTGCGTGAGGTTCAGACCACGGGGGCCTGCCAGATGGGCGATTTTGGAATAACCTTGTGCAATCAAATGCTCGGTAGCCATGCAGGCTCCGGTATAGTCGTCTTGCACGACAGCAGACGTTTTTATAGATTCTGGCACACGATCAAAGAATACCAATGGCATATCCACCTCTACCAGCTCTTCAAAATGACTGAAATCGGTTGTTTCATAGGTAATGCAGGCAAGCAGTCCATCGACACTGCTCAGCGATAATTCACGCACCACTTTCGTTTCCCAGTAAGCCGAATCGTTCGTCAAATACAACATTACCTGGTAATTATGTTCCAATGCATATTCCTGAATGCCGGTAATTACCGTTGAGAAGTAGTAATTAGTAATGGCCGGGATGATTACGGCGATCTTATGCGTCCCGCTCTTAACCAACCCCGTTGCATTGAAGTTGGGCCGGTAATTCATTTTTGTGGCGGTATCCAACACCAGCTTCCGCGTTTCGGCACTCACATCGTAAGTATCCCGCATCGCGCGCGAGACGGTTGCCACCGATATGCCAAGCGCCTTGGCGATGTCTTTAATCGTCGTTAATCTTCTTGTCATTAAACTGACCGGTTCATGGCATCGAATGAAATTCTGGTTTCGATAACGTTCTCGCTACTATTTAAAGCAAATATCTGGAATGCCGCTATAAAACATTGTAAAATTGTACGATTGCAAACGTTTTTTTGGATTGTACAACGACTCAAAGCAAATGAAAAAGCGGGAATTCTTAAAAATAGCCGGTTTAGGCACGCTCGGGATGGCTGGTGCCGGCACGGCGGTTACCGGAGCACCAGGGATTGTGGTACCCGGCGATAAAAAGCAGCTTTTTAACATGAGCGGCTTCGCTGCACCTAAAATCGATGTTGTGCGTATAGGATACATCGGTATGGGTAACCGCGGCGGCGGGGCGATCAAGCGCATTGTGCATATGGGCAGCGTGCAGGTGAAAGGTGTCGCCGACATTGTGCCTGAAAAAGCGAATAACGCGAAGAAATTGCTCACGGATGCCGGACATACGCCCGACGCCTATTCGGGTTCACCGGATGCCTGGAAGAAAATGTGCGAGCGGGACGATATCGACCTGATCTACATTTGCACACCGTGGAGCCTGCATACGCCCATGGCATTGTACGCGATGGACCATGGCAAACACGTTGCAACGGAAATTCCGGCGGCGCTCACAGTGGAAGATTGCTGGAAGCTCGTCGAAACGTCCGAGCGTACCAAGAAGCATTGCATGATGCTGGAAAACTGCTGCTATGATTTTTTTGAATTACTCACATTGAAT
Organism: Dyadobacter soli; assembly: GCF_900101885.1. Lineage (GTDB taxonomy): Bacteria > Bacteroidota > Bacteroidia > Cytophagales > Spirosomataceae > Dyadobacter > Dyadobacter soli. Next base: position 2,448 of record NZ_FNAN01000024.1, read on the forward strand.
ATGGCCCGGCAGCGCTTCTTTGGCGAAATTGTGCACGTGGAAGGCGCTTATATTCACGATATTTTTGAATCGCTTTTCCAAAAAGACAAGCGTTACGATTTGTGGCGCCTGAAAGAAAATCAGCGGAACGGCAACCTGTACCCCATGCACGGTTTAGGCCCTATTGCCCAAATCCTGGACATTAACCGCGGCGACAAGATGGATTACCTGGTGTCCATGAGCAGCAACGATTACATGCTGCAAGCCAGAGCGAACGAACTGGCCGCGAAAGACCCCGATTTCAAAAAGTACGCGGGGAAATCGTACCGCGGCAATATGAATACGACCACGATCAAGACCAATAAGGGAAAAACGATCATGCTGCAACACGACGTTTCCTCTCCCCGCCCCTACTCACGTTTGCATTTGATCAGCGGAACTAAGGGCGCTGCGCAAAAATATCCGTTACCCGAGGACGGAACTTCCGGCCGCATTTCACATGGGCATGAGTGGATCAAGCCGGATGAGTTCAAAGCGCTTGAACAGCAATATCAACCGGAAATCGTGAAGCGGGTAGGAGAATTGGCGAAGAAAGTTGGCGGACACGGCGGAATGGATTTCCTGATGGACTGGCGATTGATAGATTGCCTGCGCAATGGCCTGCCACTGGATCAGGACGTATATGATGCAGCGTCATGGAGCGTGATCATACCGCTGACAGAATGGTCGGTGGCCAACAGGTCGAATTCAGTCGATGTGCCTGACTTTACCAATGGTTCATGGAAGAAAAACAAGCCGGTGGACATTGCATTGAAAGAGGGCGGTAATACGGAAGTAAAATCATAACGAGGATGAAAGTTATTATTTCGGAGACAAAGGAGGAGTTGGGGCAAAGTGCCGGGGCTTACGCGGCCATGCTGATCAGGGATACGATTACCTCGCAGGGATATGCGAATGTGATCCTGGCAACCGGAACGAGCCAGTTTGAAACATTGAACCAACTAATTGAAGAAAAGGATATCGACTGGTCGAAAGTTACGATGTTCCATTTGGATGAGTATATAGGCCTTCCCGTCACCCATCCGGCGAGTTTCAGGAAATATTTGTCGGAGCGTTTTCTGTCGCGCGTACCTGCTTTGAGAGCCTCGTATCTGATCAATGGAGAAGGTAACCTGGAAGAAGAGCTGGCATATCTGGCCCGGAATATCGGTGCGCACCCGATCGATGTCGCATTGGTAGGTATTGGCGAAAATGGCCATTTGGCTTTCAATGATCCGCCGGCTGATTTTGAAACCGACTCGCCCTATTTAGTCGTCAATCTCGACGAGCCATGCCGCCGCCAGCAGATGGGCGAGGGGTGGTTTGGATCGTTGGACGAAGTGCCGTTGCAGGCGATCAGCATGTCGGTGCGGCAGATATTGAAATCTACGCACATTATTTGCTCGGTTCCTGATGAACGTAAGGCAGTAGCTGTGAAAGACAGCCTCGAAAACGAAGTAAGCAATGCATTTCCGGCGAGCATTTTGCAGTTGCACCCGCATTGTGCCTTTTTTCTGGACAGAGATTCGGCCAGCTTGCTGACAGCCATCGAAACGGCAGATAAGGACATTGAAATACCGAAATAATCCCTGCCGTTTCGGGTAAAAAGCAGTGGTACAGTTACTTCTATTCCAAACAGTTATCCTAAACCCATGGAAGCACCGTCTATTGTCGCTCAAAAGGAAGTAAAGCAATCCAATGCGCCGGGCCGGCTGGCCTCGATCGACGCATTGCGGGGTTTTGATATGCTGATGATCGCCGGTGGCGGCCAGTTTATCGCCACGCTGGGCGGAAAAACAGGCATCCCGTTCATCGACGCCGTCGCAGCGCAGTTCGAGCATCCCGCCTGGAACGGCTTTACATTCTATGATTTTATATTTCCGCTGTTCCTGTTTTTGGCCGGTACATCGCTTGCATTCAGCGTCACGGGTGGGTTAGCAAAAGGCATTCCGCAATCCGTGATCAGGAATAAGGTATTCAAGCGAATGCTGATCCTGATCGCATTGGGCATCCTCGACAAGAATGCGCCGATGGACATTTTCGATCCTGCGCATATACGTTACGGGAGCGTGCTCGGGCGTATAGGGCTCGCGACGTTCATTTCGGCTATTTTGTATATGAAATTCGGGACTAATCAACGGTTGTACATTGCTGCGGGCATTCTCGTCGCGTACTATCTGACATTGATACTAATTCCCGTGCCCGGTTTTGGTGCCGGAGATCTCTCTTTCGAAGGTAACCTCGTGGGATGGGTCGACCGCAATTTCATGCCGGGTATTTTGAAGCAAGGCACTTACGACGAACTCGCATTACTGACGCAGTTCCCGGCCATATGCCTGACAATTTTCGGTACTGTGGCTGGTGATGTGCTGCTGCATAAAAGCGATGCCGGGCCGAAGATCGGAAAGCTTTTCCTGTTCGCATCTGCTGGCATTGCCATCGGCTTACTATGGAATTATGTATTCCCTGTTAACAAGCACCTTTGGTCGAGCTCTTTCATTTTGCTTACTTCCGGGATGGCGTTCGCATTGCTCGCGGCCTTTTACTGGATTATCGACATTAAGGGGCATCACAAATGGGCGTTTTTCTTTCGGGTGATCGGGCTAAACTCGCTGGTGATTTACCTGGCCGTGCGGTTTGTAGATTTCAATCATTCGTCGCGGTTACTTTTTGCGGGCATTTATAAACATGCGCCGGAAAATTGGCACGAGGTTTACAATGCATTGGGCGGGTTTGTGCTGGTTTGGCTGTTCCTCTACTTTTTGTATCGTCAGAAAATATTCGTTAAAGTATAGCTTATGAAAACCGTCGACACGGACCGCAATGCTGGTGAAATATCGAGAAGAGCCTTTTTGAAAAACACCGCAGGCACCGTTGCACTGTCGGTGGCTGGCGGTGTTTCGGTAACTTCGGCGGCGCCAGTTTTTAATGCAGACAGTATCCATTCCTTATCTATGGCATCAGAAAAAAGCCTTATCGGCGCTTATGGCCCCTGGGCGGCCTCATTGCTTCCGGCGCAGCCTCCCCTTTCTTTTCGTAATAATAAGTGGAGTAATATCGACGTCTGGCGGAAGGAGGCTTTGGAAAAAACAAAGGAACTCGTGTCGGCGCCTGCGAAACCTGCATTGCCGAAGGTTACTGTCAAGAAAAAATATACTTACGACGGACTGGAAATTGAAGAGCTTACGTGGCAATTGCCTTATGGCCGGGCTACCGAAGCGGTATTGCTCAAACCGGTAGATGCTACCAAGCCATTGCCTGGCATTCTAGGGCTTCACGACCACGCCGGTATGAAGTATTTTGGGTTAAGAAAAATTGTAAAAACCTCCGACGAGCTGCATCCGATACTGAAAGAGCATCAGGAAACAGATTACGGTGGCCGTGCATGGGCGAATGAAATCGCAAAGCTGGGCCATGTGGTGCTGGTGCACGATACTTATGCATTCGGTAGCCGCAGGGTCTATTATGAGGATACAAAAGGGCTTAATTGGGGTGCAGTGAGTACCGAAGGTAAATCGGACGCCGACCCTGAAAAATCGGAGAACATCCGGACGTACAATGCGTGGTCGTCGGAGCACGAGCATGTGATGTCCAAATCGCTGTTTTCGGCCGGTACCACCTGGCCGGGAGTGTTTCTGATGGAAGATCAGGTTGCGCTGGACATTCTGGCGGACAGAAAAGAAGTAGATCCCAAGCGCCTCGGCTGCGGAGGGCTTTCGGGAGGCGGTTTGCGTACGGTTTACCTGGCCGGCCTCGATCCGCGCATTAAATGTGCCGTTTGCGTCGGTTTTATGACCACCTGGAAGGATTTGATTTTGAATAAATCATTCAACCATACCTGGATGACCTACACGCCACTGCTGCCGAAATACCTCGATTTTCCAGAAATTTTAGGTCTCAGGGCTCCATTACCCACATTGGTTTTGAACAATAACCAGGACGAACTTTACACGCTGCCGGAAATGAAGCAGGCAGACGCTATTCTGACCGAGGTTTTCAAAAAAGCGGGTGCGCCGGACAAGTACAAAGCCAGTTTTTACGACGGGCCTCACAAGTTCGACGCCGACATGCAGAAAGAAGCATTCGAATGGTTCAGGAAGTGGCTTTGAGGTAAATCTCTGCCCAGCGCAGGTCTTCGGGCGTCGTGATTTTAATGTTTTCGTAAGCGCCGTCGATCAGCTGGATGTGGTATCCCCATGCTTCGAGCACGCTGGCGCAATCCGTGAACGATTCGTGGTAATCGGCGGCAAATGCGGCCCGCATCCAGGACGACTTGAAAGTCTGGGGCGTTTGAATAAGCCTGAACAGCGTGCGGTCCATGGCCTTGTTGCCTTCATTCTGGCCTATGATCCGGATGGAGTCTTTCAATGGCACACTCACGACCGCGGCGCCATGCGAAGCGGCCGTTTTGAAGCTGTCGGCAATGATTTCGCGGGAGATTACAGGCCGTACCCCGTCGTGAACAGCCACGAGGAATTCTTCTTTCTCCACAATGCAATTCAACCCGTTTTTAACAGAGTGAAAGCGTGTTTCGCCGCCTGCTACCAGTTGATGGGCGATGTTGAAACTATGTTTTTTACACAATTCTTCCCAAAAACCAAACTGTTCGGATGGTAGCACTACTATAATACGCAGGTTTCTGGAATACCCGGCAAATGCGCGAACCGTGTGCATGAGTACCGGCAAGCCATTTACAGGCAGAAACTGTTTCGGGATATCGCTTTTCATGCGGCTTCCGCTGCCGCCGGCTACGATGATAACGTATTCTTGCATTCGGATTCAGGACTAATATAAAATGGCCATTTACGGCTCAGGACATGCGTCGCTGATCATAAATGGCCATTGGATTTCAGGGTTGTATATTAAATGATCAGCATTGCATCGCCGTATGTGAAGAATTTGTATTTCTCCTTGATAGCGATGTCGTAAGCTTTCATTACCAGATCAAAACCTCCGAAGGCGCATGCGGCCATCAAAAGGATCGATTCCGGCAACTGGAAATTCGATAGCAATGCATTGGCGATCTTGAAATCGTACGGAGGGAACACGAATTTATCTGTCCAGCCTTCAACGGGTTTCAAGTGGCCGCTCGCCGAAACCGACGATTCGATAGCCCGCAACGAAGTGGTACCAACCGCGCAAATGCGTTTTTTACCATCGATCGCCTTATTCACAACTTCGGCAGTACTTTGTGTAATGCGGTAGTTCTCCGAATCGGTTTTGTGTTTCGTCAAATCTTCCACGTCTACTGTGCGGAAGGTACCAAGACCAACGTGCAATGTAACCGGGGCGAAGCTAACGCCTTTGATTTCAAGGCGCTTCATAATGGCTTTTGTAAAGTGCATACCCGCGGTTGGAGCGGCTACGGCACCCACGTGCTCGGCAAAAATAGTCTGGAAACGCTCACGGTCGGCGCTCTCGACTTTGCGGCGGGAGATAATTTCCGGAGGAAGCGGCGTCTCGCCCAGCTCATCGACCAGCTTCATGAACGCGTCGTTGTCGCCGTCGTAAAGGAAACGGATCGTGCGGCCGCGGGAAGTGGTGTTGTCGATTACCTCGGCTACCAGGTCGCTGTCGCCGAAATACAGTTTGTTACCCACACGGATTTTACGCGCAGGATCAACCAGGACATCCCAGAGCCGCATTTCACGGTTCAGCTCGCGCAACAGGAAAACCTCGATTTTCGCGCCGGTTTTTTCTTTCTGGCCGTAAAGACGTGCAGGAAATACTTTCGTGTCGTTGATAGCCATTACATCGCCGTCGTCAAAATAATTGATCACATCGGCGAATGTTTTATGTTCAATTTCTCCTGTTTTCCGGTGAACGACCATCAGGCGCGATTCGCCACGGTCGGAAGGATGAAGTGCGATTAAACTCTGGGGAAGATCAAACTTAAATTCGGATAGCTTCATAGCTGGATATTCTGTGAATTTCTTTGGTCGTAGATAATGTCTGGAAAAAGGATAAACCCCGATTTCTGGCGGATTCCGGCACTTATTACAACTGAATTATAGCAATTATAAACCAGATAAGCATTTACCTTCAAAGAAAATTTGCTACCGGTAATACTTGCAGCCGTTTCAAATTGCCGAAAAAATTTGTATAGTCAGCCCTTATCTAAAATAAGACCGCAAAAGTAGGAATTTTTTTAAAAAATTTCAATAAATGCGTCAGTTTTAATGTGCTGCAAAACGCCTTGCCTTCCATTTGGACGCCTGAACGGTCACTTCCTCATTCTGAACCGGTTTAGCTTCCGGAGAAGTATCGGTCAGAAGCGCCGAAATCAGCGCTGCGAGGCCTTCGCTTTGCTCATCCGTTTTTGTACTTAACACATCCGGGTGAAAATGCCGGGCGACGAAATTGGTATCGAAGCTACCGTTTACAAATGCCTCGTGCTGCATCACAAACCGGCAGAACGGAAGGGTGGTTTGCACGCCGGTAATCTGGTACTCGTCAATCGCCCGGACCATTTTCCGGGTCGCCATTTCGCGGTCCTCGCCGTACGTAATGAGTTTGGCGATCATCGGATCGTAATAGATCGGGATTTCCATGCCTTGCTCGAAGCCGTCGTCTACCCGCACGCCATTGCCGTCGGGCTTAACATAAGTGCTCAATGTGCCGATGTCGGGCAGGAAATGGTTGGCCGCGTCTTCCGCGTATACCCTGACTTCAATGGCATGACCGCGGATTTGCAGGTCTTCCTGGGCAATGCCGAGCGGTTGTCCTTCCGCAATCGCGATCATTTCTTTCACCAAATCCACGCCGGTGATCATTTCCGTCACCGGATGCTCTACCTGCAAGCGCGTATTCATTTCCAGGAAGTAAAAATTCCTGCTCTCGTCCATAATGAACTCCACGGTTCCGGCACCATAGTAATTGCACGAACGCGCCACGTCCACCGCGCATCTCCCCATTTCTTCCCGAATTTCGTTCGTAATGGAGATCGACGGCGCTTCTTCCACCACTTTTTGGTGCCGCCGCTGAATCGAGCATTCGCGCTCGAAAAGGTGGATAATGTTGCCGTGATGATCGCCCAGTACCTGGATTTCAATGTGCTTGGGCGAGGTAATGTATTTTTCGATAAAAACGGAGCCGTCGCCGAATGCCGCCTGTGCCTCACTCACGGCACGGTCCATCTGCTCGTCGAGTTCCGCCTCGTTTTCGACCACGCGCATTCCTTTCCCCCCACCGCCAGCGCTTGCCTTGATGAGAATAGGATATCCGATGCCGTTGGCAATGCGCTTGGCCTCGTCGCGATCGTCGATAGCGTCGGGCGTGCCGGGTACCATCGGGATGTTGTATTTGGATGCTGCGTGTTTTGCTGCGAGTTTACTACCCATCACTTCTATGGATTCCGGCGAGGGCCCAATGAAAATCAGTCCCGCCTCCCTTACGCTTTTCGCAAACCCTGCATTCTCGGAAAGAAATCCGTAACCCGGATGGATCGCATCAACTCCCAGATCTTCACATACTTTCAATATTTTCTCAATATTCAGATACGATTCCGCAGACGCCGCCGCGCCTATGCATACAGCCTCGTCCGCATAGCGCACATGCGGGGACCTGCGATCCGCCTCGCTGAACACTGCCACCGTCGCGATGCCCATTTCACGTGCGGTACGCATGATTCTCAATGCAATTTCGCCCCGGTTGGCGACTAGAATTTTTCGGATTTGGGGCATAAAAAATGGTGGTAAGGTTTGGGATACGACGTGCAGATTAAAGGCACAGTTTTTATTAATTTACTAACTTACCATAGGTTGCAATGACAACGGTCTTTTTAAGTTAAATGTAAATTTTTTATTTTTGCATTTATCTAACATTTAAATCATCAGTTACCCACATAAAAAAAGAGCGAGTGGATATTTTCGAGAAATTGCGTAACAACTCAGGTCCGATCGGAACTCCGGCCAAAATGCTGAACAGCCACCATTATTTTTCATTTCCGATGCTGGAAGGAGAGCTTGGTCCGCGCATGAGGTTTATGGGACGGGAAGTGCTGAACTGGAGTCTCAACAATTATCTGGGTCTGGCCAATCATCCGGAAGTCCGTCAGGCGGATGCGGAGGCTGCTGCGAAATGGGGCCTTGCGTACCCGATGGGTGCAAGAATGATGTCGGGGAATTCAACCCTGCACGAGATTTTTGAAAAGGAACTGGCGCAGTTTGTCGGTAAAACAGATGCATTCCTTCTTAATTACGGTTACCAGGGCGTGATGTCCGCGATCGAATGTCTTTGCGACCACCGCGACGTGATCGTGTACGACGCCGAATCGCACGCCTGTCTGATCGACGGTATCCGTCTGCACAAAGCCAAGCTGGGCGAATACTATAAGTTCAACCATAACGATATGGTGAGCCTGGAAAAGAACCTGATCCGTGCGACCAAACTTGCCGAAGAAAAAGGCGGCGGCGTGCTGGTGATCACCGAAGGTGTTTTTGGTATGTCGGGCAAAGTAGGCGATCTGAAAGCCATTGCCGAGTTGAAAAAGAAATACAACTTCCGTTTGCTCGTGGACGATGCGCACGGATTTGGAACAATGGGTGAAACCGGCGCCGGAGTAGGCGAGTTGCTGGGTGTTCAGGACGAAATCGACCTGTATTTCTCGACATTCGCGAAGTCGATGGCGGCTATCGGCGGATTTATCGCGTCGAATGACCCTGAGATCATCATGTTCCTGAAATACAACATGCGGTCACAGACCTACGCCAAGGCACTTCCGATGCCTTACGTGGAAGGCTGCCGCAAACGCCTGGAAATGGTGAAGCAAATGCCGGAGCTGCGTGCGAAGCTTTGGGAAAATGTGAAGGCAATGCAGGATGGTCTGCGCAGCCGCGGCTTCAATATCGGTGAAACCGAGTCGCCTGTAACACCGGTTTTCCTTCATAGCGAAGGTGGCGTTCCGGAAGTTACCCGCATGGTACGCGACCTGCGCGAGAATATGGGTGTGTTCTGCTCGATCGTCGTTTATCCGGTGGTACCAAAAGGACAGATCATGCTCCGCATCATTCCGACGGCATCACATACACTCGAAGATGTGGAATATACGCTGAATGCATTCACGACGCTCGCCGAGAAACTCAAAAACCGGGTTTACCAGAGCGACGCCGTACAAGAAGTCGTGGAATAGTTATAAAACCGCTTTTTATGCGTGCAGAGGGCTTTTTTTTAAGAGCCCTCTTTTTTATTTACTCCCGGACAATAAAACTTTAAATGTCTAACTTATTGTTATTCAGGTCATTAAACTGCTTACGGGATTTAATTGTATTTTAGAAGTGTTTTTTTTTGTTTTTTGGGTTGCTTAAATGGTTTTAATTACTAAATTTCGGTCAAAACATGCGTTTTTAGCGTGTGAGAGGCATTTTTAAAAAACTAAAAAACGAAGAAAACATGGCAAGATTCGATGAAGTAAAGGACTTGATTCTTTCTCTGGAAGGCGATTTTGATAAGTTCTATAGCAAAGGTAACCAGGCTGCCGGAACACGTGTTCGTAAAGGTATGCAGGACCTGAAGACGTTGGCTCAGGACATTCGCGCAGAAGTTCAGAACAAGAAGAACGAAGGCGAGAAATAACGAAGCACACGGAAGATTTTCGAAGCCCCGGCGACATTCGCCGGGGCTTTTCCTTTTTAGAATTTCTCCTCGTTCACCATTGTGGCAATGCCGCGGACGGTGACCTTTTTAGTAGTGGCATCGTAAATCTCGGTGGATATCTCCGCGATGTGTTTGGCGGGGTTAATGGACACGATCTTGAAAACGGCGCGGTATTCCGTATCCACGAACATCGGGCGCAGGAACTCCACGGTTTGTTTCAGGTAAATGGAGCCGAAGCCGGGGAACTGGGTGCCGAGCACTTTCGTGAAAACCGTTATGCCCAGCATGCCGTGAATGATCGGTTTTTTGAACTGCGTGGTGGCAGCATATTCGGCGTCAAGGTGAACCGGGTTATTGTCGCCGGTCAGATCGGCGAAGGCCTGTACCTGCTCCTGGGTGAATTTGAAAAGATGGTCGAAAGTGGCGTCGACAATGGGTTCTATTTGCATAAACGGGTGATTTACTTAAAATGTAGTCTCAAAAATACATTTAAAACGCAAAAAGCCGCCTGGCGGTAGGCGGCTTCTTGTCTGAAATGAAAACTGGCCTATTCTTCGATGTCCTCGGCCAGCACGACTACCCCGTTGTCTTCGGAGAGTCCGTCAAGGCTTTTCGGAGCCCTGGCTTTGTTCCTTTTATTTTTAAATTTTTTAACCTGCATTTTCAGGGTATCTATTGCTAAATCGGTTGCTTCTTCAAAGGTGGTTCCCTGCTCCCTCACAAACATCGTCCCGCCGGGCACGTAGAGCTTCACTTCAAGGAGTTTGGTATGCAACTTGGTATTATCATTCCTGTCGAGCTTAAGGAATACCTCTCCACTGGTGATCCGGTCGTAGAACGTATCCAGTTTATCCAATTTTTGTTGAATGAAAGTCAGTAACTTGGGATCGGCATCAAAGTGAATTGCTTGCATCTGCAGTCTCATAAGCACACATCATTTTAAAGTAAAACATATTTCCAACCGTCTTTGCGATTTTCGTACCGGAGGTTTATTCATCTTCGGATAGTTATAAAAACCCAATCTATCCGGGCTGATCTCCTGGTCAAATCTGCCTTAACGGTAGATTAAATAAAAGGAAATATTAAGTTAATGTCAAGTAAAAAGCGTGGTTTTTGAGGTACAATTATTTGTGCAAAAAATCTCCCGCTACAACTTTAAGCCTCCTCCAAAAGTGTCCTGAAAGAGACATATTGTCCGTTGAAAAGCTCGTGATGGCGCTCCTGCAAGTCGGGCTGGAAATGGGTCTGGTAGGCCAGAAAATCCTCCATTGTCCTGAATATAAACTGGGTAGTGTAAGTAGAACCTTCGTTCTCGATTTCGGTCAGCAGCCGGAGCAGCTTGCATTCCAGCGGCAGCTCCGTCGCAAGGATTTCGGGGATATACACCGTTTTCATATAATGCAGCCAATCCTTTTCTGCCTGATAGCTGATGTTGACTGTGATGTTATAGACGATCATTTAATAAAAATTTATGTTTGCGAGTTACATTTGCATGCATATACTTATTCACCGTAACCAGTATAATCATGAATATTCTTCTACACGCCCATTCGGGCCTCCGTTATGTGGTGTTAGGACTTTTAATTGCAGCAGTTTTTACCGCATACTCCAAATGGCAACAGCGCAGCCAGGACGACAGCAAGCTGTACCTGTTTACCCTCATTGCAACCCACACACAGCTGTTGATCGGGCTGGTGCTGTATTTCATGAGCCCCAAAGTTAACTTCGATCTGATCAGCGAGAAAGTATTTCGTTTTTATTCAATCGAACACGTGTTCATGATGCTGATAGCCATCGTGCTCATTACCGTAGGAAGAGTACGCTCGAAGAAATTCTCCGGTCCCGACAAGCACCGGACGGTACTGTACTTCTACGCATTGGCATTGATCATTATCCTTGTTGCTATTCCCTGGCCGTTCAGGAATTTGGGATCGGGGTGGTTTTGATTTTTTGACGGCCGACGACCGACCGCTGACCGCCGATCGTATGTGTGTATGACGCACAAGTGATCGGCGGTCAGTGGTCGGCGGTCGGCCGTCTTTTTCGTTCTCCGTCGCGGCGAAGCCGCATTACCCAAACAACTCGCTCGACAAGTACCGGTCGCCGCGATCGCAGATGATGAACACGATCACGCCTTCTTCCAATTCTTTCGCCAGTTCTATGGCGGCCCAGGCGGCGCCTCCGCTGCTCATTCCGGCAAAAATGGCTTCTTCGTTGGCCAGGCGTCGGGTAGTAAGCGTTGCATCGTTCTGAGAAACTTCGATAACGCGGTCTACACGCTCTTTTTCAAATATTTTTGGAAGATATTCCACCGGCCATTTACGGATGCCGGGGATGCTCGAACCGTCGTTAGGCTGGCAGCCGACGATCTGGATATTGCTGTTTTGTTCTTTCAGATAGCGCGAAACACCCATAATGGTGCCCGTGGTGCCCATGGAAGACACGAAATGCGTGATCTTTTGATCGGTATCACGGTAGATTTCGGGACCCGTGGTGCGGTAATGTGCCTTCCAGTTATCGGGGTTTGCAAACTGGTTGAGCATGAAATACTCTCCGGCTGCTGCCTTTTCCTCCGCCAGGTCGCGGGCGCTTTCCATTGTTTCAGTTAGGATTACCTTCGCACCGAATGCTTCCATAGTCAGTACGCGCTCGCGGGTGGAGCTTTGCGGCATCAGCAGCTCGATTTCAAGGTCGAAGAGCCGGGCGATCATGGCCAGCGCAATGCCGGTGTTGCCGCTCGTAGCTTCAATGAGCTTCATACCCGGCTTTACTTCGCCGCGTTCGAGCGCGCCTTTGATCATGCTGTAAGCCGCACGGTCTTTCACGCTGCCGCCGGGATTGTTACCTTCCAGCTTGCCGAAAATGCGGACTTTGGGATTGGGATTAACTTTTCGTAATTCAACCAGGGGTGTATTGCCTACCAGATCCAGTAATGATGACATGGTGTATTCGGGATGTTGTGATTCAAAAAAGGTACGTGAATGAAGAGTTACCGGCCATGCGGCCTCTCCGGAAAGCGTAAATCAACAACATCGAACAGGCTGAAAGAATGCCCGCCGGGAAGAAAATATAGTAAACTTGGAAGTAGAAAGCATATTTACCCTATGAAACTAGTGGGATGCGAATATACCACATTATTTACAGGGTTTCGGCAAAAAATGCCTGTGTGCCCACCAGGAACGGCAAAACCGAGTTGCTGTGCGTGCCATCGGCAACCTTGACAAAGCTCACATTGGTAGCTCCCAGCTTTTGCATTGCATTGTAAGCGTTTTCGGAGTTGAAGAAAAAAACGAGCGGATCTTTTGTGCCGTGATAAAGCCTGGTAGGGGTTTTAGGCTTGAAATTGTACACGTCATTATCGGCAATGGCGTCGATGAAACCTTTATCGGTACCGTCGTTGAGCGCTTTTTTGAATGAATCGTTCAGAGCCAGATGGAAGCTTTCGGCGATGGATACGTTTTGCCCCGACGCAGCAATTTTAGAAGCGTACTTTTCTGTGAAATAATAGGAAGCGGGCTTGTTCAGCTTGTAAATGCGGTCGTAGGTAAGCAATACCCACAAATAGAGCGAATTATACCCTGCAATGCCGTCTGTTTTATCGTTGATGATGTGCTTCATGAATGCGGTCTTATCATAAGCGCCTGCTCCGCAGCTCGACGCCCGCAAATTAAATTCCGAAGAGGCTTCTTCTTCAATCTTCCGTTGGAGCGACATGGTCGCATAACCACCTTCTGAATAGCCTGCTACATAAAGTTTTTCGTCCCATTTCACTTCATTCTGACCTCTGAGAAATTCTTTCGCAGCCCGCAGCATATCCAGAGACGCCGAGGCGAGGCTCGCGCGGTGCTCGTACGGGTGCGGGAGGTTTTTGGAAGCACCATAACCAATATAATCCGGGTAGGCGATAATGTAGCCCATCGCACCGAATAGCGAACCGAAAGATGAGCCCTCGGACCCGTCTTTGAATACGGAAGGGGCCTGGTCCTGATCGGTTATCGTGCCGTGCTGTACGCTGATCATCGACACGGGTCCGGCTGCAACCGGCAAAATCAATGCACCGGAAGCGGTAATCTCCGCGCCGTCGGTATTTTTCGTTTTGTAAGTGATCTTGTAAACCTTCACCCCATTCTTCACATACAGAGCCGCCAGGGGCCCGAACGCCGACGCCTGTTGCAGGATCTGTTCCTTGGTCAGCGTTTTGAGTGCAGTAATTTCCTTTAAATAGACATTCTCCTCGGCAGGCGGTACTACCTTAGGCTCATCTTCCTTACATGAATTGAGGATCAGCAAGCTCCATATGAGCAGGAAGCCAAGGTACCGGAAGGATAGGGCAGGGATAGATTTTTGCATAGCTAAAAGAAAAACAGGCCATTAGTATATCGGTAGTAACGCATAATGGCCTGTTTTTGATGATGTTTTCGCTTTTTTCTTCTGTTAAATTTTACTCATATACCAGTTGATCATCCTGGCAGTGGAATCCGGACGCTCCACCATGCCCATATGCCCGGCCTCGGCGAAGATCAGCGGATAGCTCTTTTTCGGATATTCGGCGAGTTCGATGACGCTTTCAAAATGAATCAGCTTGTCCTGCATTCCGATAATGAACAGAACCGGGAAGGGCAGGCTGGCTAGTACTGCGGTGCGATCGGGGCGGTTGCGCATGGCGTTGATACCGGCGATCAACGCTTCGGCGGGCAACTTCCCGAAGTGCGCGATATGTTCTTTGATGCGCTCAGGGTAGAGTTCCTTGTAGCGGTCACCGAAAAGATTTGCGGCGGTACTTTTCACGAAAGACTCTGTCCCATAAGTGCGAAGAAGGTCGATCATCTGGCCGCGTTGATGCTTTTTGGAGTCATCGTCGGCGTAGGCGGTGGAATGGAAAAGCCCGAAACCTTCGAGCATATCCGGGTATTTTTCGGCAAATGCGAGGGAAATGTAACCACCCATCGAATGGCCGATCAATGTGCATTTCTGGATATTGGCATTGGTCAAAAGGCGATGCAACTCGTCGGCATATTCTTCCACCGACTGGCAGGAGGTAAGGAGTGAAATGTTGGGCCTCACTACCGTGTAAGTGTCATTGATCGCAGCGTCGAGGCTGTCCCAAATCGTGTCATCTATGCCATGCCCATGTAATAGTACCAAAGTTTTCCGGTGTAGATTCATATAGATTTGCATTCAAGGTTGAGAACTTGTTTGCCTAAATATACTAAACCTTCCTCCGTTTTTCGGCCTTAATGGGCAACTTTCGCCATTTCCTCCTCGCGCAGCGCACGCCGGAGTATCTTGCCTACATTGGTTTTGGGCAGCTCTTTCCGGAACTCGATCTGACGCGGGCATTTGTAGCCGGTAAGGTTCTCTTTACAGAATGCTTTCACCTTTTCCTCAGTTAGTTCCGGGTCTTTTTTGACTACAAAAATCTTTACCATTTCCCCCGATTTTTCATCAGGAACACCCACACAAGCCACTTCCGCGACGCCGGGACATTGGGCTACCACGTCTTCGATTTCATTGGGATAAACATTGAAACCCGAAACGAGGATCATATCCTTTTTCCGGTCCACGATCTTGAAAAAGCCGTCGGCGTCCTCGATACCAATGTCGCCCGTTTTGAACCAGCGACCACTTTCATCTTCCAGGATCACTTTGGCGGTTTCGTCGGGGCGGTTGTAATAGCCGAGCATAATCTGTGGCCCTTTCGCGCAGATTTCTCCGCGCTCGCCGATCGGCAGCCATTTGTCGTCCTCGCTGAGGATACGCATTTCCGTGCTCGGAAAAGGCAGGCCGATGGTACCTTGCTTATGTTTGCCATTCAATGGATTCACCGAAAGCACGGGTGACGTTTCCGAAAGTCCGTAACCTTCCACCAGCGGGCACCCTGTGGCTTTTTCCCAGCGCTCGGCTACGATCTTTTGCAGCGCCATACCGCCGGCGATGGTGATTTTCAGGTTCGAAAAGTTCACCGAGGCAAATTCCGAATTATTCAGCAGGCCGTTAAAAAGCGTGTTCAGCCCGGGGAAAATATGGAATGTATGCTTTTTGAGTTCTTTGATGAATGCAGGAATGTCTTTCGGATTGGTGATCATTACATTCAATGCACCCCATTTGATACCGCATAACCCATTGATAGTCATTGCGAAAACATGGTACAGCGGCAATGCGGCGATGAGCGTCAGCTGCCCGGTTGTCTCCGAGGTCCGCATTTTCGACATCAGCCATTCGTTAATACCTTCCACATTGGCGATCAGGTTCCTGTGCGTGAGCATCGCTCCCTTCGAGACTCCCGTGGTACCGCCGGTATATTGGATGAACGCTAGATCGAGGCCCGAAACATTTGGTTTCTGATAGGTGATACCTGAGCCAATCGACAGCGCGTGCGCGAGCGTAACGGTGTTTTTCAGGTGGTAGGCAGGCACCATTTTCTTCACATATTTCACCACCGCATTCACGATCAGCTTTTTAGGAAAGCCCAGCAAGTCACCGATTTCGGTAATGATCACATGCTCGATATTCGTGTTGGCAATGACCTTTTCGAGGTTAACGGCGAAGTTGGCCAGTATCACAATCGCTTTCGCCCCCGAATCCTTGAACTGATGCTGCATTTCACGCGGGGTGTACAACGGGTTCGTGTTCACGATCGTCAGGCCAGCACGCAGCGAACCCATCATTACTACCGGATATTGAAGGAGATTGGGCATTTGCAAGGCAATGCGATCGCCCTGTTTCAGGCCGACGCTTTGCAGGTATGCCGCGAAATTCTGTGAAAGTTCATCCAGTTGCCCGAAAGTCAGCTTTTTATCCATGTTGGTGTAGGCTGGCTTATCAGCGTGCTCCCGGAAACTCGCCTCCATCATTTCGAGCAGCGACGAGTACGCATCCGGATTTATTTCATAGGGAATGCCCTCCGGGTAGTTTTTGAGCCATGGATAGGTATCCTTCGATATCGAGGTCATAATTTCAGAGCAAAGGGTAAGAACGAAGATTTGTGAATTAAGGTAATCAATTAAGCCAAAAAAATATCGAACCAGTCCAATTTATTTTTGACCTTAAAATCTTGCGAATTTGTGTTAAATCGCAGACAATACGATTACCGGCGGCTAATTTCCCAACGCCATAACAAACCTTCATCGGGGTCGTTGATATCCTCCGTCTGTGCAAAACCCAATTTTTCCAGAATGTGCCCGGAAGCATTCTCTTCCGCCAGCGTATGCGCGATTACTTTGCGCACGGACGCATGCTGAAATGCATGATCCAGTAATCCTTTGGCGGTTTCGGTTCCTAATCCCTTCTCGCGATAAGATGGAATGACCTCGTAACCAATCTCTACCATGCCATTCGCATCGGGCTCTCCTTTGTAGCCGCACGAGCCGATGAGCATGTTATCGGGGACGTGTATAATGAGATAAACCCACCAGTCGCGCAGCGGCGGGTGGGCTTTCCAACGGTGATAAGATGGTGTGAAAGTATCGCGGAATTCCGTCCACTTTTTGGGGACGTTTACGCCCATAACGCGGGCTAATGTATTGTTTCCCATGCGGATAGCGTCGTAAAGTGTATCGTCGCAGGAGATAATTCTTAAATGGGGGGTCAGAATCATAATATTGGAAATGAGCCCCCCAATTTAAGAACTATAAATTGTTTTCGTCAAAACGGTCGGTAATTGCCTTGCGGATGGCCTGGTGCGGGCGCATTCCCGTACTGCGCGTACGAGGCACGGCACGATCGGCCGAGGCGTTCGATTTGGCGCGCAATGCGAGGTTCGAAACCGTCAGATGGCTATTGCGCCAGGCGTCGTATTCTTCCTCGTTCATGACGTCCCGGGTTACCTGCCCGTGCGCATAACCGTCGCCGAACGACTGTACGCGGCTGTCGGTCAATGCAGATTTCCGCTCGTTTTCGAGTGCCTCTATTTCCGCCCTGATTTTGGCTTCTTCCGCTTTCAGCTCTTCCAATTTAGGCAAAAGCTCGATGTCGTTTTCGAGAACCGTTTTTTGCGTCATATGCTGTGTTACCAGCAATTGCAGCGGCTCCATTTGTTTCAAAATCCGCTTTCTTCTCCTGCGTAGGCGGGCCAGTTTCGGGTCGATTTGCAACCATCGGTACCAGAAACCTTGCAGCACCGGCAGCGCCATACCCAGTGACACCGCACCCGCGATTGCGAACAGCACACCGCTCAATACGAACGACAGCAATGCCCATGGACTATTGACGAGGTCGAGGTTCAGCTGATCGGAGTTCTGTAATGCCTGCTCGATTTTCTTGGTCAATGCAGGACTATCCACCGGCGCGCCAGTCAGCGGGTCGACGGCATTCAATTGCAGGTTTTTTACCGATTTGTTGATCGCCTCTTTCAGCTTGTCGGTACGGTAGGCCTCGTAACGGAACCAGCCCAGCACGATCAACGTGACGATCGCGAAAATCGATAATACCAGTTTGAAACCTGCATACCGCGATTTCGCTTTGGGTGAATCCTCTTTGTGATAAGGCTCTTCCACCAGCCGGTCATAAGCCGGTTTCAACAGCACCGACAGCATCGCCAAACCGATGGCGAATGCCCAGGCTTCGTTAGAATTCCGGATATTCAGCGCGTAGGCAACGATTTCGTGCGAAATGATCAAGTCACCGGCGATGAAGGAAATACCCGCCGCAAGGAAGATCAAACCGGCAATGAGCGAGTAGGAAGGCGCTTTTTCCGCACGTTTCTCCCTCAACTCCCCGGTCTGTGCGTCGATTTCGTTGATCGAGCGCTCCATGTCCTTCATTTGCGTGGCTGCATTATTAAGGCCCATTACCTCATTCTGCAATTTGCCGTACGCAGTTTTGTGCTCGGCCAGCGCCTGCTGGTTCCTGCCTCTTGTTTCAGACAGCTCCTGTTTCTTTTCATTGAGCCGGTCCTGAATCCAGCCGTGGTTTACATTGCTGGACAAATAGTTTTCATATACTTCACGGTCGATACCTTCCATTCCACGCGTGTAACCGTGTTGGTAATCTCCGTTTTCATTTGGATTTTGCTCGTTCATGGTCCTGTTTAGGGTTGATCGAATATTAGTTTTGGGTAAAAAACCGCGCCATCAGCGCATTTCCTGATCATCTTTCCGCCACTATTTGCCCTTCTGGATCAGGTTGAGCTGCCGGGTGGTGAGTTCGTTTTTCATGCGGCGTGCGAGGTAGAATTCGCTCTCAAAAAGCTTGATAAGCATGTCCCTTTTGGCAAAAAGGCGGTCGCGCTCGGTCTCGGCGTGGCTCTGCTCGCGTAGTACCTGCCATTTTTTTACACGGAGGTCGTCGATCTCCTCCTGCAACGTCTGGCATTCCGATTCCCAGTTGTAGTTATTTTCAACAAAATCCTGACGGTCGCGACGAATATTTAACCAGATTTTCAGGTCATTGCGCAGTACGGTAATGTTACTGAGCAGCAGTTTTCCCGCAAAAAGGAAGAGGAAAAACACAAAAACGAACAGCGCGAATGCCTGCCACCAGGTTTGGTAAGTGATCACATTCGCAAACACGAACAACGCAGCCGCAAATGGCAACCCTATTTCTTCCAGCAGCGATTTCCAGGTTACTTTCGAATCGGTATCGTGGAAAAGCGAAATGCGGCCGAAAAGGCTGAACATACCTGCGAGGAACACGCCCAACGCGATCCATGAGTTATCCGCAAATGCCGGTTTCAGCGATTCGCGTATCAGGAAAAAGTTACCCACGCACATGGCCGCGCATAACGTAATGCCTATGAGCGTACGCGGGAGGTGATGCTCGCCTTCCGTACGCGCGCCCGGATTTTTCAAACGCTCCTGCAACTCGTCGATGCGGTTTTGTTTCTGGCCGATAAACAGGTTCAGCTCCTGGATGCGCTCGTTATGCTGCTCGATGCCGGCAATATGCGACGCGGCCAGGTTCGAGAAGTATTTGTGGATAATGTCGGTTTTCTCGTTCGGGTCCGATTCCGAAAGGCCGAACAGTACGCCCTCATCGCGTAATGTGTCTTCGTCTTCCAGCCAGTAGGGGATCGCTACCTCCACTTTTTCCAGCTCTGGAAGCGATTGGGGCGCGGCCTGCATAGGCGCGACCTGCACAGGCGTGGCTTGTTGGTAAACGCCCGGCTGAGATGCGGCCTGCATCGGCGCTGCCTGTACAGGCGCCTGAAATGCGGGTTGCTGGGGCTGTGGCGCAGCAGCCATTAAAGGTTGCCTGGTTTGGGCAACGGTTGTTTGCGTGATTGGATTTTGTTCCACTGATTGGGTAGGGGTGTCGTTCGCCTGAACAGGCTCATCATCGTAAAAATCGTTTTCGTCGGACTCTCTCGGACGAAACCAGCCGGCAATTAATTCAGTCAGTTTGGCCATAGTTTTCATGGGTTAGCCTGCGATTATCCATGAAAACAAACAAAATCGCTATTATATTGTGATGACCGGCCATTAAAAAAGGTAAGGCGCTGGGGATTAGGACATTTCAAACATCTTCTGTAATGCTTGCCAGAGTTTTTTCTTCAAATTCCGGTCGGCCTCGATGACAACCAGCGGATCCACGAGCAGGAACCAGATTCCTTCCAGATTTTTGGGCGTGTAGGGAACGAGTAAGAGATCAAGATGGAGCTTGATCAGCGGTACGCCGAAGGAGATAAAATAATTGGTTTTTTTACCGGCAAGCACCGTGCGTGCATCTTGCCCGGGCATGAAACTGAAATTCAAAACATCGCTCGTTTCCAGCGAGTGTCCCACGGCTTTGAGGATGTTGTCGAGGAATAATGCCTCGGACATGAGCATTTCCTTTTGCTTCGATTCGTCGGTGAGGACGAGTACTTTATGTTTTAATGCAGGGAATGCGGGAGCTGTTTTTTGTAAAGGTTCCGGCGCGGGGGGCGGCGCAGGAATGGCCGGGGTGGGCGGCAATGCCGACTGAGCCAGCGCGCCGGGTGTTGGCTGTGCGACAGACGCAGGTATTGCCGGTGTCGCATGCAGCGTGGGCGTATCCGCCTGTACGGTCGCGGGAGCGGGTATGGGCGGCTCGATTTGCTCGACCGACTCGACAGAAGGCGTTGCCGCAAGCACGTAGTCTTCCAGCTGAAACAAGGTTTCATCTTGGTAAAGGATCTGAAAAAGTGCTGCCGACGAATGCTCCATTAGTTATTATAGATGCCCGAGTTCCATGCCCGGCTGGGTCCAGATACCTATTTTCTGTTTGTGGGCGGCTATTTCAAGTTTGGCATATTCCTGATCTTTGGAATATTTCTTGAAATGCACGGCCAGCCCTTTTTTGACCAATTCCTTATTCAAAACTTTACCATCCGACAGCACTACTTCGCCGAGCAGTCGGCCATATTTATCGAACTCGCCTTTGTGGCGAATGCTGACAATCTTCCGGAAGCATTTCTCGCTCGTAAACTGCTTCGCATTATTGTAGAAAGGCATGCCGCGCTCGGGACAGTTGATATGCAAAAAGCGTATCCGCACATTTTTGCCCATCCGGCGTCCCGCTTTTTTACCCGAATAAATATACTTCAATTCAATCGTGTCACCGTCCTGGATACCAATCACTTCTGCTTTGAGCGGGTTGGGTAAATCGCTGTTGCTGCGTAGTTGCTGGCCTTCTTCCGATGTCAGCGCGCACGAGGCGAGCATGGTCGGGGCACTTGTGAGAACGAGGAACAGCAGGCTGGAAAATGCAAATCGGGAAATCAGGAAGCGGAAATCAGGCACGCGGAATATTCATAAAGTTTGAATGCCAAAGATAGGTATTGTTTCCGATCAGTTTTGATCCAGCTTATACCACTTAATGTCCTTCAATGGCGCCCTCCTTGCCACTGAGGCAGTTGGCGAATAATTTTTTTCCAGATAATCGAGCACGGGTTTTTCCGCGTCGCCCAACTCCCACAGGTTATGGTTGGCTTGCATCCAGCGTATTTTCTGCTTCCAGCCGTCGCGCGTGAAGCGGTTGGCGGTGATGAGTTTGGTAGAATGGCAGTTGGTGCATTGCGCTTTCACCATATAGAGGTTCTCGTCCACGATCAGGCCCGTTTCAGGGTCGGTTTTCGTGGTGTCAGCGAGCGCCGCATTTACATTATTATATGTGGCCGAGGTTTCGGGCAAGGTTTGATATACAATACCTGCGCCGAGCATGGCAATCAATAGGGTCTTCATAAAATATCAGATTGGCCCGGAGGCGGGAATGTACATTATCCTACCTTGACGGCGATTCGCTCACAGGCATTGTTCAAATATCCACCGGGATTCCACGCAGGTGTCAGCATTGGCTGTGCATTGCCCTTATCGTCGGTCGCTTTTACCCAAATTTCGTAGTAGCCATTCACCGGAAATTTAATGTTAGTATTCCAATGCTGCCACGCCAGCCTGTTCGCAGGTGCTTCCAGCTTGCATTCCTTCCAGGTAGCGCCGAAATCGATCGAAACTTCCACCTTTTTCACCGAATGGTCACCCGCCCACGCGTGCCCGCGCAATGCGAGCTCCTTGCCGGGATCGAGCATTGCACCCGTCTTAGGATAGGTGATCAGCGATTTTACAGGCATCGACTCGATGATTTTGTAATATTCATCGGTAGCGGGAATTTCTGTGCCGGGCGCTACCGGATTGCGGGGCAGCTTGTAGCTGTGGCCTTCCATTTTCGCGCCATCGTGCACCTTATTACGCACCGAAATACCGCTCAGCCATTTTCCTGAAACCGACGCGGGCCAGCCGCCGATCACGAGCCGCAACGGGTAACCGTGGAACTCGGGAATGTCTTTGCCGTTCATTTGCCAGGCGACGAGCGTTTCGTCTTCCAGTGCTTTCGCGATAGGTACACCCCTCGAAATAGATTCTTTCTTGGGGTCGCGGCTCAGGTGAAGGTCTTTGCCGTGGTAACCTATATATACAGCGTCGCTTTTAATGCCTGCATCGTTCAGAATATCTTTCAACCGCACGCCCGTCCATTGCGCGCAATGCACCGCACCCTGGCCCCATTGGTTGCCCGAAGCCTGAGGCTGGTAACCCGAACGGCCATTACCGCCGCATTCGAGCACGAGTTGATAAGTATATTGTTTGAATTTCTTTTTAAGATCGGCCAGAGAGTAGGTTTTCGGCGCTTTCACCGACTCGCCGTCGATGGTGAGCGTCCAGTTGGCAACATCTATCTTCTCCGGAACGAGGCCGTTATTGCGGATGAACATGTTTTCCACCGGGGTAATGCGGTCGTCGAGCAAATGCAACGGCGTTTCCACGTTCCAGGGTTTGTCGCCCTGCACGATCATTTCCGTGCTTTTGCCTTTCAATGCATCTTTTTCATCAAGGAAAATGGGTCGGTAACCTGCCGGCATTTTGTTTGCGAAAACGATCTGGCTGCCCATTGCGGTAGCCAGCGCGGTGAGGCTGCCCTGCCGGAGAAAATCTCTTCTGTTAAAATCGGAATTCATCAACTGGTTCAGGAAAACTTGTAAAACATTATTTCCAAATTTACATAAACCACGCGGCTTAAACCATTATATCGCGCCATTTCGGGCAGTTTACCTATAAAAAAGAGGCTACCGTCGCCAGTAACCTCCTGATTCATAATAGTGTGTAACCGGGCACCCGGAGCATGGCTCACCAAAAGTGCATGTATAAAGTCTAACAGGGAAAGTTTACGTTAATTACGCAGATTAAGCCTTGATAAACGGCCCGGCGATGTCCAGAACCGCCTGCTTGGTCAATGGCTCGTCGAACGCTTCGGTAACAGCAGCGTCCGATTTGGAAGCCAGGCCTTTGATATTTACACCTCCCTGGGTCATGTTATCTTCCCCGGCATAAATCGCGGGCACTGCACCTTCCTTACCGGTAATCCAGCCCTTCATGGCAGGCAAGCCGAGCAACGTGGCAGCCAGGCGGCGTGCTACGGCAGCGTGACGTGCCTCTACCGAATGCACCTGCAATGCGTATTCAAGGATTTGCGGATCGCCAATCAATACGCCCGCCTGTCCTTTGTATGCACGCACACCCGTGTCTTCCAATGCGCTCGAAACGGTTACGAACGTTTTGTAATTGGTAAATACATCACCGAAAGCGCCTCCGTACTGGAAGTCGAAAGTCGGCTTCTTGATAGCCTTGTCGCCCAATGCTTTCACAAGGAATGCAACGTGCTGCGATTCGTGCTTACCGATTTGCATGAAAATCGTTTTGTCCGACGCCGGAATCAGGTTGGCAGCCGCAAGGCCGGCTTTGTAAAACTCGTCTTCGAGGTATTCGAGCGTCAATGCGTAGTTGAGCACATCCACGGCCGCTGCCGATTGTGCGAATGCCTTGTTCACGACGGCCGCAAAGGCTGTCGGTATAGCGACGGAAGCCAGCTTGCTCCCCACCTTGTTCATGAAATGACGGCGTGACGCGTATTCAAGTCTCCCCACGGCGTCGCCGTCGATTTGCTGAAACTTATCTATGATTTTGAAAATATCCATTGTGTCTGATCCTAATAAGTGTGAATGATTATTTACCTACGTTGGCGCCATTGATCATGTCCTTCACGAAGCCCTTAACCGCCGCGAGAATGTCGCCCGGCGCAACAGCTTTGTCCATTCCGTTCATGTCGATAATGTCGTCACCGGCAAAATCCATGGATTTCGGGTTGATCAGGTCACGGATAACAGCGGCATGGCGTGCCTCCACGGAAACGATCTTTCCTGCAAGCAACAGGTAGTTAGGATCTTTGATCAGTCTTCCTGCACCGTTGTAGGCGGCTACGCCGGTGTCTTCGAATAATTTTGCCGCACCGAGTACCGCGGCCCTGCTGCCGAAGTCGATGCCGTCGAAGTTAGGGGTCAGTCCTTTAATAGCGTTACTGCCCAAAGCAGCCTTGAAAAAATCACGGTGTACGATCTCGTGGTCCCGAATGTCGGTCAGGATCGCTTTTTCAGCATCGGTGGCACCGGAATAGAATGAGTCAACCACTTTTGCATAAAATGCCGCTTCCAATTGTTCCAGCGCGTATGCATAGTTGAGCACACCTATGTCGCCTGAACCCAGGTTTACTTCTTCCCCTCCCGGGATCATCGGGTGGTCGTCTTTACTACATCCGGCCGCGATAATGATCGTTCCCAATGATGTGGCTAATCCGGCGGAGCGCAAAAACAGGCGTCTGTTCACGACGGTGATTTCACTGTCTGCATTGCCGGAGCTGTGCTTCGTGTTTGTGTGTTTGATCATAGCAATAAAAGGTTATTGAGCCGCTCCCCGTGTGTCGCAGGAGTTCTGACAGACCTACGCGGTGCGGATTACTTTAGATCAATGGGGTTGAAAAAGGAGAAGGGAGGAAGGGAGGATGGAAGATAGGGAGGAATGGAGAATGTAGAATGGGAGGACAGAGGTAAAAACAAAAAGAGTCCCGGGTGGGGACTCTTGATGTTTCAGACTGAACCGATGGTATTCTTAAATAACGTTGAGTAAATAATGCCTGAGATATAATTCAATAGAATGAATGTATAGCGTTAAGTCTCTAGCGGTGTGTAGTAGTTGTGCTACTTTTCACTTGTAAATAATTTCTACGCAAATATAAGGGAATATGATTTTAACCAAACAATAAAATTTAAAAAATTTTGAATTTTTTTTAGTTCAGGTAATAAGAAACGAGTATATGGGCAAAGTGGTTATTAAATTTCACATAGCTGGTGTGAAATTCCACAACCTGAGGCAGAGCTCCCGTTCCTTCCGGTTACACAGTTGTGAATAAAAATTGTTTAATATCTGATTATCAACTTTTTTTGTAACATATTTCCATTGGCACGAATATCTCTTTCAGTTTATATTAAAAATCAAATGCCCGACCCATCATGCGAATAACCCCGATAGCCATCGCCCTCATACTTGCAGCTGTTACACCGGATGTTGACGCGTCTGTACAATCTTCTACAAACATGACCGTTAATGCCGAACAAAGTAAGGTTGCAGTGCGGCCGGAAGACCTGCCGGAACCTGTCAAAAGCACGCTGTCCGGCTCCTATGCCGAATGGAAAGTAACCAGCGCTTACCTGGTCACCAGGGACGATAACTCACAGTATTATGAAGTAAATATCAAGCGGGCGGAAGAAACATCTACACTCAATCTGGACAAGTACGGGAAGAAGATCGACTAGCAAATCGTCGTTCCCGGCGTCTGACAGGCTCATAATGAAAAGCCGGAGACTTCTCCGGCTTTTTGGTGTTTGTTTTTTGTACTTTTACATAATACCCACTCGTTTAACAGTATTTATTTTTCTTAGAAATAGTATCACCCATGGCTCATCTGCTCCTCGTTGAAGACGATTCTACATTTTCAAAATTGCTCACCAATTTTCTCGGCAAGCATGGTCATCAGGTAAGGGTTTGTACAAACATTAAAGAGGCAAGAGAAGCGCTCGGGAAGAACAATCCGGAAGGCCCGTTTGAAGTGCTTATGCTCGATTACCGCCTGCCTGATGGCAATTCTGTGGATTTTCTTAAAACACTCAGAAGCGAAGGCAACCGCACACCGGCATTCATCATGACGAGTTTTCATGATGTAAGGACTGCGGTTACCGCCATGCAAATCGGGGCTTTCGACTATATCACTAAACCGGTGAACCCGGAAGAATTGCTTATGGTACTGAGAGAAGCGCTGAATAAGGGAGAGGTTACGAGCGTGAAAACTGCGCCGAAGGCCAAAAGTAACTCGAAAGCAGAGAAACAATCGCTCGATTATATTGAAGGAAAAAGTAAAGTTGCCAAACAACTTTTCGAATATGTGCGGCTGGTGGCACCTACGGATATGTCGGTGATCATCCAGGGCGAAAGCGGCACGGGTAAGGAGCACGTGGCGAAGTCGATCCACCGCCTCAGCAAGCGGGCCGATGGCCCATTCGTGGCGATCGACTGCGGTTCGTTGTCCAAAGACCTGGCAGCGAGTGAGCTGTTTGGGCACAAAAAAGGTGCATTCACTGGTGCATTGCAGGATAAAATCGGTCAGTTCGAAGCGGCGGACGGTGGTACATTGTTCCTCGATGAAATCGGTAACTTGAGCTACGATGTGCAGATCAAGCTGCTTCGTGCATTGCAGGAGCGCATTATCGTGCCTATCGGCAGTACGCAGCAGGTGAAAGTGGATGTACGCCTCATCGCGGCAACCAATGAAGACCTGATCGCCAATGCCGCTACCGGTGATTTCCGCGAGGACCTTTATCACCGATTGAACGAATTTAAAATCGAAGTACCTGCATTGCGCAAGCGCGGTGAGGACCTGCCGATTTTCGTACAGCATTTTGTGGATAAGGCCAATGAAGAGCTCGAACGCAACGTGCGGGAGCTTTCAAAAGAGGTAATGGATGTTTTCCAGAAATACGATTGGCCGGGTAACCTGCGCGAGCTGAATAATGTGATCAAACGCCTGGTGCTCCTTTCAAAAGAAGAAGTGGCGACCCTGAGCGCATTGCCCACGGAAATGATCACGGCTATGGAAGATCAGCAGAAACCCGCTCCCGGCTCCGATTTGAAGGCATTACAGGAAACACACGAGAAAGAAATGATCGAAAAGGTATTGCAGGAAGTGCGCTACAACAAAAGTAAGGCCGCGAAGCTGCTTAACATCGACCGCAAGACTTTATATTACAAAATCGAGAAATATCATATCGAGTAGGAGAGCGCTTTTTCCTCCACTTGCTCAATCACTGACGCAGCGTCGTTTACGACCTGCGTCATTTCTTTTTCCGACACTTCAGAAGCGTTTTCGCGCAATGCGATTTCCATGTTCCTGAACCGCGCCGACAAGTCGCGTGCGCCGATCTGGCCCGTGCGGCCGGCCATGCGGTGCATGAGCTCCTGGGTATGGTCGGGTTCGTTGGCGGCAATATGGTGACGTAGCGAATCGATGTCCGTTCGGCAATCTTTCACAAACTGGTCAAGAATTTCGCGCAGCAGGCTTTCGTCGCCGAAAGTCATTTCGGTAAGCATTGAAAAATCGAAATCGAGATTGTGGGCCGAATGGTCGTTTTCAGCTACCTCTTCGATTGGTGAAATCGATACAATTTCCGGCTGAGTTGTTGCTGGCGCAGAGGACGATTCGAGCAGTTCCAGCAAATCCCTGGAATGAAATGGCTTCATGAGGTAACCGTCGAAGCCCATACCCAGGAGTTTTTTGCGTTCCTCGGGCAATGCCTGTGCGGTAAGCACAAAGAATTTAACGTCGGCCGGTGCCGATTTGCGCAGGCGTTTCACGAGCTCGGCCCCGTTCATGCCCGACATACGCATATCTGTGAGCACGAACTTCACTTCACTGTTCCATGGCCGGTTGAGAACTTCCTCCGCCGAGGAGAATGCCGCATGCTGAATGCCGTTCATTTCGAGCACGGAAGAGCACCATTTGAGGATGAAGGCGTCATCATCCACCAGCCAGACCTTGCCATTGATCTGATAACTTTTTTCCGGCGCTTCCTCTGCCAATTCCAGTGTGTCTGCCTTTTTCATACTGGTGGTGACAAAAAAAGTCGTGCCCTCTCCCTGCTTGCTGTTAACGTGTATACTGCCCGACATGCCTTCCACCAATGCTTTTACAATGCTGAGACCGAGTCCCGTACCGCCATACCGCCGTTGAATAGACGGATCTGCCTGCTCGAACTGGTTAAAAATGCGTTCCGTCTGCTCTTTCGATAACCCGATACCCGTATCCGAAATCTGAAATTCGATTTTGGCAAGATTACCGCTTTCATGGCCGGCCACTTTAAGAACCACCTCACCGTTTTCGGTGAACTTTATTGCATTAGTCAGCAAATTGTACAGAACCTGCCGCAGTCGGAACGGGTCGCCGTGCAGGTACAGATTTGGTTTGAGGGCATTATCAAGCCTTAGTACTAATCCTTTGGCCAATGCATTGGGCCTGAGCACCTGTATTACTTCATTTAACAGCGGATTAATGGAAAATACCCGGTCTTCGAAGGTGAAGCGGTCGGAAATAATGCGGCTGTAATCGAGCACTTCATTGACGAGGTACAGCAAATGTTCCGAGGCCGAATGCAGCGTTTCGAGGTCTTGCTTCTTGGGTTTTTCCTCGTTTTTCAACGCTTCCGCATAACCGATGATGGATTGCAGCGGCGTGCGGATCTCGTGGCTCATATTGGCCAGGAAGCGTTGTTTCGCCATGCTATGGTATTCCGCTTCTTCTTTCGCCTCTTCAAGCTGGTGGCGGTAGTCGTTACTTTTTGCAATGTCGGTGAAGATGAAATAGGCCATTACGGCGGTCAGGAAAAGGAAGCCGAGCATGATCCATTCGAGGTGATCGACGCTGCCTTCCACCATTCCTTTTGCCCGTGCATTGTTCTCATTGGAATCTTTCAAGACATCTCTCTGCACGTCTTGCATTACACCCAGTAATTGCTTTACCAGCGAATTACCAGCCGTTGCAAGCTCCTGTTCGCGGTCGACGAAGGTTACTGCACGTTTTTTCTGTGATTTTTCGATGGCGTGGACAGCTTCACCCACCTTTTCGATGGTGCTATCCTGTTTGGCGACACGGATCGTATCTACCTGTACATTTACTTCCTGCTTCTGGACAAGCTTGGTGGGCTCTTTTACCGGCGGCTGATTCTTTTTGTTTCCGCGAAATACCCTGCTTAGGAAGCCTTTTTTTGCAGTGGCCTTCTGGCTTGTGTCGGGCACTTCGGTATAAACGGTGGTGGTAGTAGTGCGTTTTTCGGTTTTTACAACCGTGCTATCGGGTTTAACCTTCGTATTCGTAGTGATCAGCCCGGAAATCGACTTTACTTCGTCTTCCAGTGCCTTGTTACTCACGAGCTTCGTTCGGACCTTGACGTAGTCGCCATAAATTTTCTCCCGCTCTTTAAGGATCTTTTTCATGGAATCGATCCGGATTACCTGCAAGGGATCCTCAATGCTCATAATGCTGAGCGAATCGAGCGTGGCAATCAATTCCACGGATTGGGCGAGTACCTCGTCGTTAAGCTCTTCTCCTTTGAGTTTGCGTTCGTTCTGAAGGTGATCGAGTGTGAGAATGTCCTGGAATATCTTGTTTACCAGCCGCATCTTGTCGTCCGGCGTGGAAAGGGTATCCAGCGTGGTGAGCATATTATCAAATGCTACCTTGCTGGTAAACCAGGATGCCGCAAGAGCCAGAGAGGCAATGAAAAAGCCTACGACGACTTTTCCTTTTACCGATTTCAAGAAAGACGGGCCACGCAGAGTAAACATAGTTTTGAGTCACATTCAATAGTAACTAACGCATTTTCAATGGTAAAACGTGCGATTTGCGCTGCATTAGTTCCGGTTCGTTATGTGAATATAATGTATTAAAATGTATTCCGGACAGGCTGACGGTCAACTAAAAAGGCTGCCTCCGACATGGAAGCAGCCTTTTGAAGCTATTGGCAGGGCAAAGCCCGTTTCGAAGCAATTATTTCGCTAGTGAATTGATCCACGCCGCGATTTTAGCAGCTTCTGCCTTCGGAACCTGAGGCATTGGCGCCATTGGCGTCGCGTAGTCAGGCCAGTTTTCAGGCTTCGGCGCGTAGATCAGTTCTACGATCTTCTCGTTGCTGTATTTGCGTTTTGCAACATCGGCGTACGAAGGACCTACCACTTTCTTGTCAGGCGCGTGGCACGCAAGGCAGGTGTTTTTCGCCAGCAAAGGCTTCACTTCTTCCCAGGTTGGCGCTTTCGCAGCAGCTCCGGCTTTCGCAGGGGTTGCTTTGCCTTTGCCGTCTGGAGAAACGTGCTCTTTTACAGGCTCAGTTGAAACCGAAGCTTGTGCTTTGCCCGAACGGGTCGTTTTCAGGTCAGAAACCTTCAATCTTTCACCGTCAGGGATGTTGTTCAACGTGTAATATGCATCCGGGTGTACGAGCGACCAGCTGTTTGAAGATGAGCGAACGCCTTCCAGGGAGATTTTGTGAACATAATACTGCTTCATGCCGTCGAGTACAATGCGTACTTTCTTGTTGTCGTCGGATACTTTCACACCAGCGATTTTTACGTCTTCCAGGTTGATTTGCGGGCTACCGTAAACAGGGTAATGCTTGTAGAGGTAGCTGCTCACTTTGTAAGAATCCAGGTCTTCCGCCGATTTGCGGTCAACTGGCATGGTGAACTCAATTTCGAAACCGTCTGGCTGAGCCTTCACAGTATACATTTCAAAAGGCATTTTACCATTCCAAACCAGACGCTGCAAGCCCTGGTTGGCATCACCGGCCGATCCCCAACCACGGTTGGTTTCACCTACGAACATCGATCCGTCCTTGTCGAACGCCATACGCAATACGCCAGACTGGAATCCGCTGCGGAAACCGATACTAGCGCCCTGATATTCGCCTTTTACTTTTTCCAGAACAACGCGCATAATGTTGCTTTGTCCCTGGTCACCTACAAAAACCTGGCCTGTGAAAGGACCGAAGTTGCCTTGTGTATTGTCGAGGATTAATTCAGATGTGGAAACACCGTGTACACCGTAAGGCAACCATACTGCCGGAAGTTGTACCATATCGTATTTCTGTTTCAATTGGTACAAGAACTGTGGTTCTTCACCCATTGTGTTTTCAGGCTTGATCGCTCGGTCCT
The DNA here is from genome assembly GCF_900101885.1 of Dyadobacter soli. GTDB lineage: Bacteria > Bacteroidota > Bacteroidia > Cytophagales > Spirosomataceae > Dyadobacter > Dyadobacter soli. The sequence goes on from NZ_FNAN01000024.1 coordinate 33,596, forward strand.
GTGCATTGCGGTGCTGGCGGTTGTCACGCTCAGCGAAGAATTGCTTTTCGGTCAGTTTCACAGGTGAGTTAGGTAGTCCGGCCCATTTCAAACCTGCGGGGTGGCCCATGAAGCCGCCTTTTTTAACCTGGAAAATCGCACCGGTACCCATCCAGTCGCCCTGGTTGTCGGTGTAGAACAGCTCGCCGTTCAGCATGCTGATACCCGCAGGGGAGCGCACGCCGGTTGCGTAAGGTTCGTATTTGCCGTCGTTGGTAATGTGGAAAATCCAGCCACGACCAGGAACACGGCTTTCGCCTCTCCACCATTCTTCGTCACCGAATGCTACGTTACCACTCACGAAGAAGCTGCCATCCGGAGCCAGTTTAGGGCCGAACGAATACTCGTGGTAGTGACCCGACAATGGCCATGCGTAAACTGTTTCGTAAACATCAGCTTTGCCGTCGCCGTTTTTGTCGATCAGCTTGGTCAATTCACCACGTTGTGCGCAGTACAATGCGCCCTCTTTGTAAGCCAGACCGAGGATTTCATGCAAGCCTGTCGCGAATTTGCGGAAATACGGCGTGCGGCTGGTAGGGTTATCCACGATCCAGACTTCACCACGACGCGTTGAAATCGCCAGTGAACCGTTCGGCATGGTTGTCAAACCACCTACTTCGAGGATAATGCCCTCAGGAATCGGTGGGGTAACGATCTTGTAAAAATCTTCTTCTTTCGGAGACTCCTGCGCTTTAAGCGTAGACAGGGAGGCCAAAAGAGCGAATGCTATATGAGCAAGTTTTTTCATTGTCAATCAGAAATAATAAGGTTAAAATCAGAACAGGATAGAATACTTCACTTCGCCGTTGGTAACAGGCACGATGAGTTCCTGCTCGCCTTTGGCGCCTCTGATTTCTGGTTTCAATTTTTTGTCGGCCAGCTGGATGTAGTACGATTTGTCGTCTACCGCGTAAAGTCCTTCCGAGATTTTTTCGATAGAAGAACCGTCTGCCAGGCGTGCTACGAGGTCTTTTGCAGGATTATTTACCTTCAAAATACGCTCGAAATACTGGTTGTTCACAACGGAAATGTAGTCGGTGATCGCCGAGCCGTATGCCTGGTACTGGAATGTAGGTACGTCGGTATCGTCCAGTACGTATCCTTTCGGACGGTAGCCGCTGCCGGTCGTATCTGCTTCCCATTTAGATTTACCTGATTTACCCAAAAACATATCGTCGCCGAGCAACGTTACGCTGCCGCGCGGGCGGGAAGAACCGTCACCGCGTTCGTGCCACATTGGGGTAGCATCGAGGAATTCGCCACGCCAAACTTGCAGGATGGCGCCTTTGTCGAGGTCGTAAGTATAATGCAGGCTCGCAGGGCTACCCACCGAAACTGCGTGTACCACGCGGGTTCTTTTCGCTTTTTCGTCCTTGCGGAAATCCATGAAAGAGCGGGTAATGGTGTTGGTAGATGCCTGGATCAGGATCGGGTCGGTAGAATTTCCGCCCATTGACGAGCTTTTGGAATGGAAAGCGATTTCACGGAAACCGGGTCCGCTAATCCAGAGGCCCAGTACCGGGCGCATCCAGCCGTCTTTTTTGTTGTTGAAAAATTCGAGTTTATGATCGCCGGCAGTCAGGTTTACTTTGGCCACGCGGAATTCGTTGTTCGATTTCCACTCCGGCTTGATCACATCTTTGCCATCGATTTTCAGGTAAGCATTACCCGAAGCTTGCAAACGGAAAGTGTATTCGCCTTCGCTGGCTGCATTGAAACGACCGTTGTAAACGAAAGAATAGTTGTTGTTTTCTTTCAAAATCTCCCAGTTCAGCGATTCTGATTTGCCGGTTTCCGCAGGGGTTAGTTTTGAAAGGTCTTCCGTTTCCGACAAGCCGCCGTAATAGGTCTTGTAAGTAAGCTCCGAAAGGGTCGCAGGTTTTTTGTCAAAATTGTTAACCACGATATTGCGGATCGCCAGCGAACCGTGGTCGCCCTGGATACGGATCGGGCCCATTGGCACGTCTTCGGCAGTCAGTGAACCGCGGGTAGGGCCGCTTACTTCCACGTTTTCATGGATTGTAATACCATTCAGCACCACGGAAAGGAATACCGCATTCGCGATTTTCTTGCCGTTGGCATCGAAACGCGGTGCCTGGTAAGAGATTTTGATATGCTGCCACAACCCCGGCGCTTTCGCCACGTTGAAGCGCGGTGCATATCCTTCGTAGCCTTTTTCGCCTTCGGGCTTGGAATCGTTCCAGCGTTCGTAAATACCACCGCAGTCGTTGTATTTAGCGCCTTTTTTACCCCAGCTGTCAAAAAGCTGTACTTCGTAGTTGCCTTGCAGATAGATTCCAGAGTTGGAACCTTTGCTCATCATGAAATCCATTTCAATGTCGAGATCGCCATGTTTGAAATTGGAAATCAGTTCGTAGTCGCTGCCATACTTGCCTTTTTCGTGAAGGCAGGCCAGCACACCTTTGCCCGGGCTGGTAGTCAGCGCGTTTTCTTTGGCGAGGTCAGCCGATGCATTGCCGACGATCTTCCAGTCACTGGATTTGGTCGTAAAAGCACTGAGGTCGTTGAGAGGAATGGGCTGCTGGGCGTAGGCGGTATGCATAGCGAAAGCCGCTACCCCAGAGGCGATTAATTGAAAAAGTGAACGGTTGGTTTTAAACATACTTGCGGTAAGCTTAGTCGGTTTTAGATTAGCAATCAGGCCAGGAATGCCTTTAGCCCTGCAAATTACGTGATAAGAATCGGGAAAATTACATTTATATAGATGAGAATCCTTTTTGTTGCTGCTTTTTACTTAATGTTGTGTTTTGATATAATATCAAAGAGTTATTAGACTAAAACTGTTACCTTTCAAATGAAAAAATTGATGCTTACCGCGTTCAGCATGGCAGCAGCCTTCGCCGCACACGCGCAACTGCAACCTGCGAAGCAAACCCCCGAATCCAGTGAATTGTGGAATCCGGTACCCCGTGTTGTAACGCCAGGCAAAGGTTCTCCGGCCGTTTCAGGCTTCACAGCTCCTTCCGATGCAATCGTATTGTTCGATGGTAAAAACCTCGATCAGTGGGTTTCCGGTAAAGACGGCAAGTCGGCTGCGCCCTGGACAGTAGGCGACGGTGCGATGACCGTGGCTCCCAAATCAGGCGACATTCAAACCAAACAAACTTTCGGCGATTACCAGCTGCACATCGAATGGCGTACACCTGCGAAAGTAGAAGGTAACAGCCAGGGCCGTGGCAACAGCGGTATTTTCATGCAGGGAATCTACGAACTGCAGGTACTCGACAGCTATAACAACCCGACTTACTCCAACGGTCAGGCAGGTTCGATCTACAAGCAAACTATGCCGCTCGTAAACGCGGCAGTTGGCCCGGGTGAATGGCAGACTTACGATGTAGTTTACACCGCACCGCATTTCAACAAAGACGGCCACATGACCCACCCGCCATACATTACCGTGATCCACAATGGCGTACTGGTTCAAAACCACACCATGATCCAGGGAACGACTCCATACGTAGGTCAGCCGACGATCGAGCCGCACGGAAAAGGTCCAATCAAATTGCAAGACCACAACAATACGACAAGCTTCCGCAACATCTGGATCCGCGAGTTGTAAGATTTCAGAAGATATAGAATGCAAAAACGGGCTGCTTCAAATGAGGCAGCCCGTTTTGATTATAATCCACTAGCGTTAACTAAAACTTAATCGCCAGATTAGCCGAGAAATTCCTCGGCATCTGCGGCGTCAGCACGCCCTGCCCGGCGAAATATTTCTTGTCCAGCATGTTATCGAACTTCAAACCGATGCGCCATGCTTTGGTATTATAAAAAACAGTCGAGTTCAGCACGGTGTAGGAAGGAATCGTGAAAATCCCCGTCACTGCCGAGTTCGCCGTCAAATGCTCGCTGATATAGTTACCCCCGATGCCCACGCCCAGGCCTTTCAGCTTGCTCACGGGCAATGCATAGCTCACCCATGCATTCGCCAGGTCCGCCGGGCCTGCATTCGCCGGGCGACGGCCTTCCAGCGCTACCGTCGATTTGGTGAGCTTGCTGTCGTTGTGGCTGTAACCTGCCACGAGGTTCAGGCCGGTAATAGGGTTGGCGATGATTTCCACCTCGATGCCGCGGCTGTATTGTGTGCCGTCCTGCACTGTAATATTGTAGTTCTTGCCCTCGCGAACGAGAACGTCCGTACGCGTGATTTTGTCCACCTTGATATCGTAGTAGCTGACCGTCATATTCAGCTTGCCCTGATAGCTTTCCAGTTTGATACCGCCTTCGAGCTGGTTGGCTTGCTGAGGTTTGAAAACACCCGAAATGTCCGGTAGCGGCTGGGTTACAGGGGCTACATTGAAAAAGCCGTTCATATAATTACCGAAAACCGAAAGGCGGTCTTTGATCAGCTGGTAAACAACCCCGAACTTGGGCGAAACTGCCGTTTGCTTGAACTGCGTATTGGCGACGTAGGTGCGCGTGGCGTGATTTAATGTGCCTTTATTATCAAAACGGTCGACGCGCAGACTGATCATCGCGAGCAGGCGGTCGGTTACATTGAGGACGTCGGAGAAATAGGCGCTGTACACGTTACCGGAGTTATAGTTACGTGTAGGCGCGCCATTGTCCACAGCCAGGCGTGCTTCCACAGACGTGCGGTTAATTTTCAGGTAATTCGGATCGTTGTGAATGCCGCTTACATTGTCGAACACAATGTAGGGCGAGTTGTTGTTATGCGCCGTGCGGTTCAGGTAGTCGAGGCCCACGACGACGCGGTTCCGCAATGTGCCAATTTTGAAATCACCGATAAAATTCTGCTGAATGTCGATCGCATTGTTGGTCGTGTTTTGCAATGAAATGTTGCGTTCGAGCAAGGTATCGGCCACTGTACCGCGGATAAACTGGTATTGGTAGAAACCGTCGGATTTGCGGGTATTGCTCGAAAATGCGGTTTGCGACGTCCAATTATTTGAAAGTTTGTATTTCAATTGACCGTACACATTAATGGTCGGCGTTTTCATCGTCAGGTCGTTGCTGGTGTAGGATTTCTCCCAGTCGAAGCCCAGTTCCTGCGGCGTGTGGGCAACAAACTGGCGGGTACGGTTGAGAAACACAGCCGATGGGCTCGTCATCTCGCCCTGGTAAATGCCTGCATTGAAAAGCACCGTCATCCGCTCATTTACACGGTATTCCAGCGATGGCGCGATCACCAGGCTTCTGCGGAAACCCGCGTCCTGAAAGCTGCCCTGGTACTGATAAGCCGCATTAACCCTCAATAAAAGGTTTTTTGAAGCATTAATAGGCCCGTAAATGTCAGCCGTGAGCCGTTGCAGACCAAAGCTGCCGGTAGTATAACCAATCTCACCTCCCGCTATTTCAACCGGTTTTTTAGTTACAATATTCATTAACCCGCCGAATGAGGTTACCGAACTGCCAAAAAGCGTCGCCGATGGCCCTTTGATCACCTCCACCTTTTCCACATTAATCGGGTCGAACTCGCCGTTGGTTTGCACGGGTAATCCGTCCACCACCGACAATTCGGTACGGAAGCCGCGCAATGCGTAGAATGTCGCGCCATCCGAGTTGATACCTCGGTTAGCCTGGATTTTGTAAACACCCGGCGCATTTTTGACGATGTTTGAAAAATCGGTAATGAGCTGTTCGGTGAAAAGTGTTTTCGATAATGCGCTGTAAACCTGAGGGTTTTCCATATTGCTAATGGGCAGCTTGGCCACATTCTCGCTTTCTTTTTTGGAAAACTTATTGATATCCCCACTGATCACTACTTCCTGCAATGCTTTACTGTCCTCATTGAGGGATATCGGTTCGAATGTCACCGTCTGATCCGCTTCGATCGTCACATCGCGCTCGATGGCCTCGTAACCAAGTAACTGGATCACAACCTTATGCTCGCCGGCAGGGATATTCCGGATGATAAATTGACCGTTGGCATCGCTTTGCGCACCCTTTCCGGTGCCTTTCACCGTGATGTTCACAAACTCGGCAGGCTTTCCGTCGGAGGTTTTCAATGTACCACGCAATGCGCCTCGGCCTTCGTTAGCTTCGATGGTAATTACGTTTTCCTGCACGTGCAGCTCTTTCAAGGCCGAGCCTACCACACGGTGCAGCGCGTCTTTCACAGGTACATTGGCAAGATTGGCATTCACTTTTTTGGCTACATTCAGCTGTGTGCTGCTATACGAAATGGAAGTGCCCGTTTGATCGCCGATTCGCGCGAGGGCGTCGGAAAGGCGTACATCGTGCAATTTCAGATTAACGGCTTTCGCGAGTACGGGAGCCTGTGCGTGCGCGCTGTTGGCATTCAGGATGGCAGTGGCGCAAAGCACGGCGGCCATGCATTTTCTAAGGGGAGTGAAGCAGTTTTTAATGCCCGTTTGGGGCGAAGTAGAATGGAGCTGCATATTTTTGTTTAAATGTTGATTGATCTGCGATTGATTGGCATTTGACCCGGTGTAAAGTTTGGCGACAGCGCATCGGGTTTTTTCATCCTCCGCAGCTAGGGCGATTTATTCATGAAATTGATAGGGTTACTATTTATATAAACTGATATTTTCTCCTTTGACCTCGTAGCGAAAGCCCACCGCGATACTCAAACTGCCCAGTACCGCATTCAGCGAGGGGTTTTTGAATGCGCCGGTGTAACGCTCCTTTTTCAATGCGTCCGAACGCACGTCGATAGTGACATTGTACCTTCTTTCCAGCTCGCGCGCCACTAGCGTAAGCGGGATGTCGTCGAACCGCAATGCATTGTTTAGCCACGAAACCTGTGCTTCCGCGCCCGAAACAGCGCGCGTAGTTAACTGCCTGCCTGCGATCAGTCCCGCATTTCCGGCGGTCACGATCTCCGATTTTGCCGATGTTTTATTCAAGAACCTGACCTTGCCTTCCGTAACCAGCAATGCAGTGCTGCCTTCGCCGGGATATTCCTTCAAATCGAAAACCGTCCCCAGCACGCGCGTCTGCGCAGCGGCGGTTTCGACGATAAATGGCTGTTTGGAATTCTTTTTGACCGAGAACTGCGCCTCGCCGATCAGCACCACACGACGCACCGAATCGCTGAATGCGGATGGGTACCGAAGCTCGCTGTCGTAGCTGAGCATCACCACGGACCCGTCGGGCAATGCAAGCTGACGGGTTTCGCCTTTTTGGGTGCGAATGGTTTGAATAGTAGCTATTGGACGCGCTTCCCGGGAAGGATTGTGTTTAGTTAAATACCAGACAATACCACTTACCAGCAACAATGTGGCGGCCATTCCTGACAGATAATACCGGTAGCGCATCCGGAACGGCTCCGCGCCACGTGGCTGCAAGCGTTCCCACACACGTGCGCCCGAGGCATGCCGCGTTTCTTCGGGTATTTCGGCAATGGCGTCGGCAGCTACGCCGGGATCGTCCAGCCATTGTTCCACGTCGTGAATTTCATCTCGGGTGCATTCTCCCGCGTTGTAACGTTGTAAAAGTTCTGGTGTAATGTTCATGGGCTGATGCGGGACATAGCGCCCCTGCCCATATTGTTGCGCAACCGGAATGCTACCCTTGCGCGAATGTGAAAAAAGTTAATGCTGGTACTCGGCCAGGTGCTTGCCGAGGAAGCGCAATGCGCGGGTAAGGTGGTATTCAACTGTTTTTTCGGACAAAACGAGCGATGCGGCAATGGCCTTGTTCGACAAGCCTTCCTGCCGGCTCATCACGAAAACCTCCTGGCAGGGGTGCGGCAGGTCGGCCACGAGCTCGGTTACGCGTTCGGAAAGCAGGTGGTAGTCGACCTGGCGCTGAGTGGTCTCTTCCGAACCCGCTTTTTTATCAACTACCTGATCAAAAATCTGCCGCCGGTTAGCTGAATCGCGGTGGTGGGCCATGATTTTCAGCTTCGCGGCGCGTACGAGGTAATGCGCTGCCGGGCCTTGCACCCGCAGTTCACTCCGGCGCTCCCAGAGCGACTGGAAAATCTCATGCATCAGATCTTCCGCCTGTTCGGTATCGCGAGTGCCCTGGTAGCATATCGCAAATACTTTTTCCCAATGCAAATGGTAGAGTTCTTCAAACGACTTGTCGGTTTGAATGAGCAATGGGGCTGTATTTTCGTGTAAATCGGCCAATGCGGTAGGGTAGCGATGTCCGCCGCAAAGCTACGATACTATTTATATTAAGTCCAAATAGAGTTCAGGGTTTAGGGTTGAAAGTTTGGAGTTCGGAGTTTAGGGTTCAGAGTTTAAGGTTTAGAGTTCACGGTTTAGAGTTGAAAGTTTAGAGTGTAAGGTTTAGAATTTTAGTAGAGCGTTAAATGTTAGCGTTAAATGTTGAGACTTATGATTCTAATCTTGAACTTTAAACCCTAAACTCCCAACTCTAACTTTAAACTCTGAACTCTAAACTCCCAACTCTAAACTTTAAACTCTAAACTCTAAACTCTGAACTTTAAATTCTAAACTCTGAACTTTAAACCCATGCAGGAAATAGAGCCATACTACAATTGGGAGAAACATTACATTGCCAGTGACGACGAGCGTTCGCCGTTTTATGGCCGTACCTACAACCTGGAATATTACGAGAATACGATTTACGGCTACTATATCCACCCGCTCTGGGACGATATCGGGTCGGAGACATTGTATGTGAAAATCCTTTTTGCCGACTATAAGAAGCGTTTTGCAATCATCGAAATGTTCGGGGAATGGAACGATGCGCTGCACAACGACATCATGTTCCTGAAACGACAGGTGATCGATCCGCTTGTGAATGAGGGTATTAACCAGTTTATTCTATTGGGTGAAAACGTCCTGGATTTTCACGGCGGCAATGAGGATGATTACTATTCCGAATGGTTCGACGACGTGGAGGATGGCTGGATCGTGGCGATTAATTTCCGGGAGCATGTGGAGGAGCAATGGAAGAAATTCCGCCTCGATTACTACATCAATTTCGGGGGAACGCTGCACCTCAACAATTGGCGTACATTACAGCCCGAGCCGTTTTACGAGTTGGTTAAAAATTTGATGGTTAGAAGGTTAACCTAGTACAAAGCTGACTGCATTGCTTGCAACCCTGGCATTACATTTGTAGCTTACACATTCAACGAATCAACTGTCCTTTACCTTAAACCTGCATTCCCCATGGCCGAGAATACCGAACCTACTCCAGAAGACGCAAAAGAATCACTGGAAAATAAAGTGGAAGAACTCAAAACCACTACCACAGATGCCAAAGACGAGATCGTGGAAGAGGCGCTGGGAATTAAGGACGAGGCGGCGAAAGTAGTGAAAGAGGAAGCCAATGCTTTGGAAATCAAGGCGGAGGATAAAGTGGAAGAGGTGGCAGACGCTGCGGACGGCATTAAAACCGAAGTCTACGAAACGCTCGACGACCTGAAAGCGCAAGCCGAAACCAAAGCCACAGAAGCCGAAGCGCTGATCGAGGAAAAAGCGGAAGCGGCACAAGAAACGGTAGCGGAAGTGAAAGAAGAAGCGGCTGCGAAGGTAGAAGCTGTGAAAGAAGAAGTTGTGGAGAAAGCCGAAGAGGCGGAGTCGGGCTTTGCGGCGAAAATTGCCGGTTTCACAGGGGCAGCAGCGGAGAAATTCGAGGATTTGAAAGAGGCTGCAACCGAAAAATTTGAGGATATTAAAGAAGTGGCTTCGGAGAAGTTTGAAGATATCAAAGTAGTCGCGACAGACAAATACGAGGACATTAAGGAAGATGCCGCCGAAGCATTTGAAGATGCGAAAGAAGCAGCCGCCGAAAAACTGGCCGAAGCACAAGCCAAGGCCGCGGAGCTGAAAGCGAAGGCGACAGCGGAAATAGCCGAACTGAAAGAAGAGGCTTCGGAGAAAGTCGGCGAGACGAAAACGAAGGCGAAAGGCTTCTGGGCACGGCTTTTCGGCAAATAAAATCACCAACAATACAACCCGGCCTTTACCAACAGGCCGGGTTTTTTATGCAGTTTTTTTGTTAAACCAAAATTGCTACTGATGTCACAACAAACTTTCAAGCTTCCCTACCATCACCCGTTTGTCGCGGATAGTCAATACAAAAAATCAGTCGCCTACTTTTCGATGGAATTCGCCGTCGACCAGGCATTAAAAATCTACTCGGGCGGTTTGGGCTTCCTCGCGGGCTCGCATATGCGCAGCGTGTACGCACTCAAACAGAACCTGGTCGGGATTGGAATGCTGTGGAAATACGGTTACTACGACCAGGGCCGCAAGAAAGACGGCAGTATGGAGCCCGAGTTCCGGGAGAAAATGTATTCCTTTCTCACCGACACCCAGATCCGCTTCCAAATCCCGATGATGGGCAAAAACGTGTGGGTAGCAGCCTATTACCTTGATCCGGAGACATTCGGCTCGGCCCCATTATTCCTGCTGACCACCGATACCGACGGCAACGACGAGGCCACACGCGCGATCAGTTATTCATTGTACGACGCCGACGTTACCTATAAAGTAGCGCAATGCATGGTGCTGGGTATCGGTGGCGCGAAGTTGCTCGAAGCATTGCAATATGAGCCGGAAGTGTACCATTTGAATGAGGCGCACGCCGTATCCGCCCTTTTTCATTTGTACAAAAAATACAAGAAAGTCGCTGATGTGCAGAAAAAGGTCGTTTTCACGACGCATACGCCGGAAGAGGCGGGTAATGAAAAACACGACATTCATTTCCTCGATAAACTTGGCTTCTTCTCCGGCCTTGACCTGGAAACGGTCCGCAAAATCAGCGGCATCCGGGATGGGGTATTCAACCACTCGCTGGCTGCATTGAGTCTGAGCCACAAAGCGAACGGCGTCTCGAAGCTGCATGGGGAGGTTTCCCGTAAAATGTGGAAAGCGCATCCCAAAATCGCGCCGATCGGCCACATTACCAATGCGCAGAACAATGCTTACTGGGTTGATCCGGTACTGGAAAAGGCACGCGTGGAAAAGAATGTCGAGGCGATCGTGGCACGCAAGAAGGAGCTCAAAAAGGTGCTTTTCAAAACCGTCGCCGATCAGAGCGGCAAGCTGTTTGATCCGGATGTACTCACGATCGTCTGGGCGCGGCGCTTCGCGGCTTACAAGCGCGCGGATATGCTTGTGTGGGATATCGAACGGTTCAAACGGATGATGGCGAATGTGAACCAACCTATTCAGGTTATCTGGGCGGGGAAACCTTATCCGAAAGACGAAGGCGCCGTGGGGACATTCAACCATCTGTTCTATCTTAGCCATTTATTTCCCAACATGGCCGTGCTGACGGGCTACGAACTGGCATTATCCAAACTCCTCAAAGACGGCGCGGACATCTGGCTCAACACGCCCGTCGTGACGCGTGAAGCATCAGGTACCAGCGGCATGACGGCCGCCATGAATGCCGCATTGAACCTCTCCACCTTCGATGGCTGGATTTGCGAGTTCGCCAAGGATGAGCATAATGCATTCCTGCTGCCCGTGGCCAAAGGCGAGGATATCAACAAGCAGGATTGCGACAACCTGATGGAAACCCTGGAACGTTCCGTCATCCCGACTTACTACAATGCACCGGCGAAGTGGCAGGAGATGGTTTTGAACAGTATGAACGACGTCTCCGAACCATTCAACTCGGATAGGATGGCGCGGGAATATTATGAGTTGTTGTATAACTAAAAAAAATCACCCGCACGATAGCGGCGGCTGACAGTTGGTCCTTCTGAATCCGTTCTATGAAAAGTGACTGCCGGCCGCCGTTCTGCCTTTGAGGCAAAATCGTTACATTTGATTAGCATTATTGAAAGACTTCCAAAGACATCGTTAAGTTATGGACACGCCTGTTACATTCATTGTGGGAGATCTCATGAGTGAAGACGAATTCTTTCGTTTTTGCCAGATGAACGATACGCTCAACTTGGAGCGTGACAGCGAAGGCAACATTATCTTTATGTCACCTGCTGGAATGCTTTCTGATAGCTTTAATGGCGATATTTTCGCTGAATTCGCCGCCTGGTTGCGCAAAAATAAGGTTCCCGGAAAGGCCTTCGGGCCATCGGCGGGCTTCACTCTTCCGAATGGCGCGGTACGATCACCGGATGTGGCTTGGGTCAACCGCACAAGCTGGGATGCAATGTCCAGGGATGAACAGGAGCGTTTCGGTCATGTCTGTCCTGATTTTGTAATCGAAATCCGCTCCCGATCGGATTCACTGCGCTATTTGCAGGATAAGATGCAGGAATACCTTGACAATGGTTGTCGCCTGGGCTGGTTGATCGACCGGTATAAGGAAAAGGTTTATGTATATGAGCCGGGCTGTGCGATCCGTCAATATGATAGCCTCGATATTCAGCTTTCCGGAGAGCCGCTTTTCCCTGGATTTGTATTGAATTTAGCAGAAATAGAAAAGTGACGAATGCCACGAATGCATTAAAAGCTTAAATCTGCGAAGCCAAAATAGCAATCCCTTCCCGAAACGAATGCGGCTCATACCCCAGCACATTCCGTGATTTCGTCAGATTGAATCCGGTACGCGGAGGCCTGCGTGCAGGTTGCGTGAATGCGGAAGCGTCCGTAGGCGAGATCAATGAAGCATCCAGCCCGAAGTAATCCGCGGCGGCGAGTGCCATTTGGTAGGGCGTCATGAAGTCCTTGCCTGAAATGTGGTAAATGCCTTTCGCCTCCTGGTCGGCGATGAGGAAGCAGCCTAATGCAAGGTCTTCGGCCAGGGTAGGAGTACGAAACTGGTCCGTCACGACTTTGATGGCCTTACCTTCTTCCAATGATTTCTTAACCCAAAGGATAATGTTACTCCGGCTCATGTCGTGCGCGATCCCGTACACGAGTACCGTGCGCGCAATGGCCCATTCGATGTCCGAAGATTTGACGGCTTTCTCGGCTGCATATTTACTCCAACCATAGAAACTGATCGGGTTCGGGATGTCTTCTTCGCGGTAGGGGCCGGATGTTCCGTCGAAAATGAAGTCCGTGGATACGTGTTCTAGAAATATCCGGTACTTCGCGCAGGCGGCGACCAGCGTTTCGGTGGCGGTGACGTTCAGTTTCCAGCACGCATCCTTCTCCATTTCGCATTGGTCCACGTTTGTCATAGCGGCGGTGTGTATCAGTACATCGGGGCGCTCGGTACCGAGCACCTCGTCTACCGCCGCCGGGTCGGTAATGTCCATTTCAACATACCGGTAACCCTTGTGGAATGGTAACCGGTTTTCACCACGGGCCGTGGCGATGGTTTCGATGTGTGCTTTCGATACCAGCAGTTCCACCAGTTTTTGGCCCAGCAGCCCGTTGGAGCCGGTGATCAGGATCTTTTTCTTTTCCAATTTAAGCTTCGTATTTCCAGCCGTATTTGCGGGTAATCTTCTTCTTTTTCATCTTTTTGACGGACACTTTCATCGAAATATCCTTCTCCGGCCGGTCGCGCTCGTCTTTTTCTACCGAAGCAATCTTGTCGAGCACATCCATGCCGTCGATCAGCTGTCCGAAAACGGAATATGCGCCGTCGAGGTGGGGTGTGCCGCCCACGGTTTCATACACTTTCTTCTGGGCGTCGGTGAGTTTGCGCGCTGCCCGTGCCGATTGTTTTTCCAGATCAGCTTTGCTCCATTTGCGGCCTTCTACAATATAAAACTGGCATCCGCTGGATTCTTTTGCCGGGTTATTGTCACGTGCGGCAGCCAATGCGCCTTTCTGGTGGAAAAGTTTGCCGTTGAATTCCGCCGGTACTTTATAACCGTTATCCCCGCGGCCGAGCATAGCGTCGGGTTTGGCATTACGTGACTCGGGGTCGCCTCCCTGGATCATGAAATCGTCGATCACGCGGTGGAAAAGCAGCCCGTTATAGAATTTGTCCTTGGCGAGTTTGATGAAATTGGCTTTGTGCTTCGGTGTTTCGTCGAAAAGAATGAAGCGCATCGTACCCTTGTCGGTATCGATGGTGATTACTTCGTCTTTTTTAGATGGTTTTTGTGCAAAAGCATTCAGCGCAATGAGGCACAATGCGCCCAGGATAATCGATCTTTTGGTTTTCATAGGTGTTATTTGGCGGCCAGAACGTTTTTGTCGGCCGGGAAGAATTGAAATTTCAAGCCATAATCTTTACCCTCCGAAACATCCTCCATATTCACCCGGATCGTTTTGTTGTTCCAGGAAATCTTTTTGGAGTCTTCTTTCGGAGCAGCATAGGCTTCGCTAAAATACTGCTTGCTGGCATTCCAGAGCTGTTTGGTAGCTTCCGGACTGTTCAGATAAACGTCGATCGTGATCTTATTTACCTTTTTTTCGGGGGTCAGAAAGTATTGCACGTCGATCGTTTCGAGCTGCGCCGTTTCCGAGGTATAACCCAGGTGGTCGGGCGTTTCTTCAAACATTTCGAAGGTCTCGGTCGCTTTCACCTTGGCGATCGCGTCGCCGAATGCAATACCCCTCAAAACGACACCTGCCGGATTTTGTTCGGCCGGGCCCAGGATCGTTTTCAACAATGCCGATTGGTCGCTGTTAAGCTCGGCGGGAGCAGGCTCGCGCAGAACGACGGAGTCGGCCGCGGCCTCGGTTTTTTCGTTAGTCTTAGTGTCGCAAGCCGATGCCATTACTGCCATCACAAGCAATGCGATCCCATTTTTCAGCGTGTTCATAAGCGTAGAGGTTGAACCATTCGGTTTAAATAAAGTTGAGAAATTATCGTGCCTTATAACTAATTCGACGGTTGCTTCATTGCAATTTATACATATTTATCACTTCCCAAAATCCGTTTAAAACTCTCTTGCAAGGTTAAAAAAGAACCTGCGTTCTCCCAAACCGTTCAATGTGACATTAAACCGCGCGACGATATTATAGAACGTTACGAGGTCAACGCCGGCCCCGACGCCGAACAATGTGGAATTACCCAGCCTCGTATTGCTGAACTCCGGATAGCTGTTTTTGACATAACCTGCATCCGCGAAAGTATTGATATAAGCCGCCAGCGGGATCGTATTGAACTGCCTCACAGGTATGAATGAAAAATGCTTCTGAATCGAAAACAGCTTGTATTTCAATTCATTCTTGACCAATGCATAATCCTGCCCGTCGATCACGTAAAGCTCGTACCCGCGCACGAGGTCGTTGCGGTAGCCGAGGCCCACTGTTTGCGTGTAAGGCTGGCGCTTCGGAAACGAAATCCGTCCCCGGACATTGGTATTGAAAAACCATTTCTTGCTCAATGGTATAAATTTCCGGTACGAGCCGTACAAATACAATGTATTGACGTCATCGGAAGGCAGCAGGCCTGTTTTCGAGATCTGCACCCCGGCAGTTTGGCCCTGCAATGCGTACTGAACATTGTCGCGCTTGTCGTAGCTGTAAGTGTAGGTTAATTGGAAATAACGTTGCCGTTTATCCCCATCCAGCAGGTAATTGGGGTTGAGCTTCGCGATGGTGTCGGACACCGACAGGTAGCTCCAACGAAGGTCCAAGGAATGAAAGGTGTAGTATTTGTTGCGGCGCGTGAGGCTGACGTAAGTATAAAATCGCCTCCGGTTAATATCCTCGCTGCTGAGATATTGCAGCTTGTCGCGCCAGGTCCTGAATGCAGTGTTCTTATTAATAGAGTACGAGCTGCCGATGGTAATGCCTGTCTTTTGCGCCTTATCGATGTAAGGTAACGTATATGCTACCTCGAACTTTGGTACAAACCCGAATTCCGCTAGAAAACGGAGCTTGTCTGCGCGGCCCGTGACATTACCGTAGCTTAGGTATACGCCGTAGGTCGTTCGGGAGAGGTCCCGCTTTCGTTCGTACCACCATTCATTGAAATTCCGGTCGGCAAGCTGGAAAACGGGCAGCATAATGAAGTACCAGCGCTCCTTCACGACAATGCGGATATCGGTATGGACCGAGTCGGGATTAGGCTTGGTGAGCAGGTCTACCGTCACGAACAGATTGGTATTTACGACTTTCCTGCGGTCGATTTCGAGTTTTTCTTTGAGGGATTCGGTCGTAAGCGTATCGTCCCTGCGGATCGCCATCTCGCGCATGATGATGCCCGTACGGGTACGATGGTTCCCTTCCACCGTGATATCGCCCACGATCACATTGCCGGTTGTATCGGCAACGACCGTCTGGCCGGAGGTAAAATAAGGGATCAGCAGGGTAAAAAGCAGAAAGTAAAACTCCTGACAGCACTTCTTAGGGTTCATTCTTCACGGTCCGTGTTTCGGTATAGAAACGATACTTCCTGTTAATATGATAAAATTTTAACAAAAATAGGGGTTCGTGAAGAATGACAACATTCACGTAACGGAAATTGGGCTTTCGGGCAGTTTCCGTTTTTTACCGGTTTTGGTCTTTTTCCCCCTGAACCACCAGACGATAAACCCGGTAACAGGTAGGCTGGCGCCAATCAGGCTCGCAAAAAATGCCAGAATACGTGTCGGAAGGCCATAAATCTGGCCCACGTGAATGTCAAAGTTCATCGCGTAGAGTTTTTCACCGGCCGACATTTCTTCAAACTTTCTCGATTCTTCGGAAGGTAGTTCCTTCAATGTATTCCTGTCAAAAAAACGGTTGAAGGTTCTGTAAATGGTGCCGTCCTCGGGATTGATCGCGATTTCGTAGGGATCGTTGGCTTCTTCGGGAAAGCTGATGTTGAGCCGGCCGAGCTCTCCGGGATGGTCGTTGCGGATGCGCTGCCAGAGAATGTCTGCCGGCTGGGAATACAATGCGCGGGTAATGGTGGTGTCGGAATGCGGATGGTGATCGGAATGGCCGTGCGAGGCGGTGGCTTTGCCGGTAAGCAGCCATTGGTAACCTTTGTCGAACCAGTCGAAACTGTACACAATGCCGGAGATGGTCAATGCGATGGCTACGAGGAAAGCATAGAAACCGAGCACATTATGCAGGTCGAGGTTGACGCGCTTCCAGTTGCCGTTCCATTTGATTTTAAAACTCTTGTCGCGCATCGATTTCGTCCACTTTTTGGGATACCACCAGATCAGCCCGGTAATGAGGGTTATCACGAAAATAATGCAGGAAGCGCCAACCACCGGGCTACCGATTTTCTGCGGCAGGAAAAAGAAACGATGGCCGCTCCGCACAAATATGAAGAATGCCTCGGCCGGCGATGGACCGGTTTTGTGGTAAAGTACTTTGCCGTCGTACGGGTTAACGTAAATGCTGTAAAACTTGCCTTCGCCCGGTTTGTAGTTCACAATTGCCGATTTTTTGGAAGTACCGTAAGTAATGCCGGTGAATTCGACAGGTTTACCCTCTTTAATCTGCGCGAATGCAGCTGCCTTTTCCATTAATGCCGAAGGTGGCAGAAATGGTTGGTTCTGTGCCTCCACGCGCTGGTAAGGCTCCGTAAAATACCAAACCTCGTACCGGAACACCCACAATGCGGCGGTGAGGCATACTACAAATACGACAATGCCCGAGGCGAGCCCCAGCCAGAGATGCAGCCATTCATTAATGCGCCTGAACAGCGAACGCCTGGGCTTTTCGGATGATTTTCCTGTGATCATGGTGATGAAAATGAATCGGGGCGCAGCACGCGCCCCGAACGGGTCAGAATTTGATAGTAACCGAGCCGGCCAGCTGGCGGAGCGGCTGCGGCAGTCCCCAGTTGGAGTAGGTAACCTCATTGGCGAGGTTATTGCCTTTGAGCGTCACACGCCATTTGGGCTGATCGTAGAAGAGCGAAGCATTAATGAGCGTGTAACCCGGAATAGTGATCAGGTTGGCCGCTTCGAAATAGCAGTCGGAAACATAGTTACCGCCGAGGCCGAGGCCGAAATTGCGCAGCGTTTTGCCGGTGAACTTGTAGCTGATCCACACGTTGGCATAGTCGGTAGGTACCTGCGCCACGTAGTTGCCTTCGAATGCAGCGGCTTTGACGACCTTATTATCGTTTTTGGCATAACCTGCCACGATATTCATCCCCGCCACCGGGTTGGCCACCACTTCGAACTCATAGCCTTTGCTTTTCTGCTGGCCGTCCTGGATCGTAAAGCTGTCTTCCACGCGGGTCGCATTGTTGATCGAAATGTCGTAGTAGCTCACGGTACCGGTCAGTTTACGGTTGAATGCTTCCGCTTTCAAACCAAACTCCCACTGGTTGGCATTCAATGGCTTGAAAGTCGAGGTAGAGCCGTCGGGCTGAACGACCGGGGCCACATTCTGGAAGCCATTCATATAATTACCAAAAATCGAAAGCTGCTCGGGAGCGACCTGGTACACAAAACCGAATTTCGGCGAAACGGCGGTTTGCTTGTAGTCGTTGGCGCCTTTCACACCATTGGTAATGGTCGCATTGTTGACAAAGCGGTCGATCCGCACACTCAGCATTACAATCAGCCGCTCGGTGAGGTTGATCACATCGGAAGCATAAGCGCTGTAAGTGCTCAGGCGCGTCTGGTTGTTGGAATTGGTTTTGGTAGCAAGAATGGCATTCACCTTGTCGAGGTTAATACCCGGAATAGGCTTGTTGGTGCTCACCACATCATATGTACCCACATCGGTGAAGCGCAGCTGGCTCGTGAATGTGTACACATCCAGCCCTACGAGCAGGCGGTTGCGCAGGCGCCCGATGTTGAAGTTGCCGGTGAAGTTCTGTTGCGCATTAATAGAAGTGAAAATCCGTGGTCCGTAGTTGGAAATGTTGCGGTTAAAAGTCGTGTCGCTGATCCAGTTAGGGTAAATCTGGTTGCTATGCTCGATGCGGTTGTTGCCGATGGTAACGTTCGTTTGGGACGTCCATTTGGAATTAATAGTATACCTCGCGCCGAGGGCGTAGTTCAATGCGGTTAGATCGGCATCGATGTTTTCACCGCCCAGTGAAGTTTTGCTGCCGATGGGGATATCCTTGAAATTGGTATAGGAAGTTTTGTTCAGATTCTGATAATAGGCGACGGTCGAGCGGTTGGTCGCATTCAGTTCCGCGTCGAAGGTGAGCGTCAGGCGGTCATCGACTTTGTAAAGCAGGCTTGGTGTAGCGGTATAGCGGCGGTTATGGCCGAAAGTCTGCCAGGTACCTTCCGAATGCGCAGCCGCATTTACGCGCAGAAGTAATGTCTTGCCGGCATTGAGCGGCGTGTTAACGTCGGCTGTGAACCGGCTGAGCTCGTAACTGCCTGCCGTGTATGAAACTTCTCCTTTGAATGTCTCGAAAGGCTTTTTGGTCACCTGGTTGATCAGCCCTCCAAAGCTCACCAGGCTCGAACCGAACAATGTACCTGACGGCCCTTTGATCACCTCGACGCGTTCCAGGTTAATCGGGTCCGACTGGTAAATCTGTACCGCCATGCCGTTCCGGACGGTGGTAGTGGCCGAAAACCCGCGAATAGTTGCGCCTGTGCCGCCCGCGGGGTTGTTTACCGGTGCCACGCCGGCCACATTGCGCAATGCATCCTTGAAATCAGTCACCACCTGCTCGCTGATCAGGTCTTTGTTGACCGCGCTGTAAACCTGTGGATTTTCCAGGTTTTTGAGTGGGAGGCGTGCCACGTAATCCGTTTCTTTGTCGGCAAAGCGATTGATATTCCCTTTTACCTGCACTTCTTCCAATTGGTTGAAGTTCTCTTTCAGGCTCACGACCGGCGCGGTGATCGTCTCGTCGGGCAACACCTGGATAGCCACTTCAACGGCCGCATAACCGACCAACTGCACGACGAGCGTCTGGGCCCCTTCGGCCACATTCCGGATCAGGTATTCTCCCTGCTCGCCCGTGAGCGCGCCTTTGGAAGAGCCTTTGATAGATACATTCACGAAACCGGCCGGTTGGCCGTCGGAAGTCTGCACAAGCCCGCGCACATTACCACGGCCTTTGTCGGGATCAAGCGCGAATGCGCATTGAAACGAAATTAGCCAAATAGCTGCCAGAAAAATCACACGTGGAAGGGCACTTACGTGGTGTGGGTAGTCTTTTTTCATATTATTTGTAAATATTCTAAATAAAAATACAAACATAATGCAGCTTTCGGTCATCACCAACGAAAGCTGGAAATTTTCAGGGTTGCGGGCTTTGGAAAAAAGGAGGGGAGCCGTATGAAAAATCCGTGCTGCGGGAATAGTCTGTTGCAATGCTTTGCAAGTATCCTTGTCACATACCAAAACTAACTAACACCATGTCATTCTCCCGGGCTGAAATATTGATTAACAAGCTAATCAGCAATAAGATATCCGAGGACGAACTGGCGGAGGTGCTCGCGGGAATTTCCGATGACGAAAGGGGTAAAATGTACTCCGACGCCCTCGAAATCTATTTCAACCGCCTGTTGAAGGAAAGCCGGCCAAACGGGGAAGCCGGGCCGAAGGATTGATGGCACCGGGGTGATCCGCCACTCACCTGATACCATGTTATTTAATACCGCTGACACGGATTATATAAGTCTGTCGTGTTCAATTTTTTAACATAAAACTCTAATTACCAGTATCATGTACAGTGCCCATCACCTTAAATACAAAAACTATGGATCCAAATTTTACTGCTAGCCTGCGAAGGTTGCTTTTATGCACTTTTGTGGCTGTTTTTCTCGTGAGTCCGGCATTTGCGGGGAAAAATCTGGATAGGACAATCAAAGGAAAGGTTACATCCAAAATCGACGGCGCGGCGCTTCCCGGCGTCAGCATTATCGTGAAAGGCAGCCAGGTAGGTACCTCTTCCGACGCCTCAGGCAACTATTCCATCAACGTCAACGAAGCTTCCAAGCCGGTTCTGGTTTTTTCCTACATCGGGCACGAAACCCAGGAGGTTACCGTCGGAAGCCAGTCGGTAATCGATGTGGTGCTGGTCGAGGGTGTCGAAACGCTTAACGAAACCGTAGTGACGGCGTTGGGCCTGTCGCGCGAAAAGCGCTCGCTGGGATATTCCGTTGCTGAAGTCAGTGGGAAGGATATCAGTCGCGTAGCGCAGGAAAACGTGCTGAACTCGCTTTCCGGAAGAGTGCCGGGGGTTACCATCAGTTCCACAGGCGGCGCAGGTTCGTCGGTGAGCATGATCATTCGCGGCGCAACCTCCCTCAGCAGCGACAACCAGCCGCTTTTCGTGGTAGATGGCGTGCCCATTGCCAACACGCTGAACAACGTGAGCCAGATCGGTAACGACAACCGCGTCGATTACGGTAATGCAATTTCAAGCCTTAACCCCGATGACATCGAGAATGTTTCGATTTTGAAAGGACCTAACGCGGCGGCACTTTACGGCTCGCGCGCAGGCCGCGGGGTCGTGTTGATTACCACTAAAAGCGGTGCCAAGTCGAAAAAAATGACGGTTTCTATCAACTCCAACACCGTTTTTGAGAAACCCTACAAATACCTGAACATGCACAGCAAGTTTGCGACAGGTATCCTTCCTTTTACACCGGACAACAATCCGTATCCGGGCGGCGTGCTGATGATTGACGAGGGTTCCGCCGGCGGTGTCGGCCCCGAGCTCGACAAAGGTTATAAAGCCATTCAATGGAACAGCCCCAAAGACGACAAGGGAAACCCTATCCCGACGGACCTCGTTTCGCACCCCGATAATGTGAAGAACTTCGTGCGAACCGGTATCACGACCACCAACGGCGTAGCGATTTCGAACAGCAATGACCTCGTAAGTTACCGTCTTTCATATTCGAATATGACCAACCGAGGCATCATTCCTAATTCGGATTTGTTTCGCAATTCGTTGAATATCAACTCGTCCGTTAAGCTCTCCAAGAAGCTGACATTGAGCACGAATGTCGATATCAGCCGTAACAACTCCAACAATCGTCCCGCAACCAACCGGGGAACAAACCCGCTGCAATGGGCATACGCCGTTTCTCCGCACATCGATATCCGCGATTTGCGCAATTATTGGGTGCCCGGTCAGGAAGGTTTGCAGCAGCTCTCGCAAGGCCCCGGCGACTATAACAACCCCTGGTTCCTGGCCTATGAGGTCAACAACAGCTTCGTCCGCGACCGTGTTTTCGGTAACCTGAAGGCCGACTGGCAGATCACCCCGCATTTGAGCCTGATGGGCCGCTATGCGCTCGATACGTACCGTGAGCAACGCGAGACCAAAATCGGTAACAGCTATACCAACGACAGCCGCGGAGGTTACGGGTTGATCAACCTCACGCGGTTCGAGCGCAACGCCGATTTCTTGCTCAGCTACAAACGCGATGTCAGCCATTTCAGCTTCTCGGTGTCCGGCGGTGGAAATACCCGCTACCAGAAGAATATGGATGTGAACAATGCGAGCGGAAACGGTACGGGGCTAGTGATTCCGGGACTTTACACGTTGTCGAACATCGCGCCGGCCAATATCCGGTATTCCAGCTACTTGTCCGAAAGGGCGGTTTTCAGCGTCTACGGATTGGCTAACATTGGTTTCAAAGACATGATCTACCTGGATTTGACAGCCCGCAACGACTGGTCGAGCACGCTGCCGAAAGCCAACCGGTCGTACTTCTATCCGTCGGCTTCATTGAGTGTGTTGCTGAACGAAATGATCCCGATGCCGAATCAGGTAAGCTTGTTCAAGCTGAGAGGAAGCTGGGCGCAGGTGGGTAACGATACCCAGCCGTACAATTTGCTGGCGACATTGGGTAACTCAGGCGCCTGGGATGGTATCACCCGCCTGTCGAAATCGGGTTCGATATTGCTTCCCGACCTCAAACCGGAGATCGCGACATCGTACGAGTATGGGCTCGACCTGAATCTTTATCACAACCGCGTGCGGATGACTGCCACTTACTACCAGGTGGAAAACCGCAACCAGATCATTCCTACCAAGCTTCCAGGATCGAGCGGTTTTACTTCGAAAAACATCAATGCAGGCTTGCTCGTCAGCAAGGGACTTGAATTAACCCTGGGCGGAACGCCGATCGACAAGAATGGCTGGCGCTGGGATATCAATGCGAACTGGTCGAGAAACCGGACCACGATCAAGTCGCTTTCGGATGGTCTTGAATTCTACACACTCTGGACCGATGCAAAAGGCGGAGCCTGGACTTACGTAGGTGACAAGATCGGCGATATTTACGATAACGAGCTCGTAACCGTCACGGACAAAAGCTCGCCTTACTATGGATATCCTATTCTGGATGAAAACGGTTCGTGGCAGTCGATTGCGGCTTCCAAAACCCGCAACAAGATCGGTAACTTCAATCCGGACTTCCTGATGGGCTTGCAAACATCGCTGTCATACAAAGGTTTCAGCCTGAATATGTCGTTCGACTGGCGCCAGGGCGGTGATTTCGTGTCACAGACTTACCGTTACGGCGAATCCGATCTTAAATCGCAGCGCTTTCTGGATAACCTCATCAACCCGAATGGCATGACCGGCGATCAGCTGCGCAACTACCTGGTAAACAACAATAAAGTGGCGGTTACCGGAAACCAGTTCAATATCGTAGGCGGTCCTACCAAAGAATATGGAGGCTTCCCGTTTGAATACGGCGGCAATACTTATGATTACGCGGTGTTCAACCCGGGTGTGATCGCGACTTACGGAGAAAACGGCGAGATTACCGGCTATACCGAAAACCTCGGCGGCGCGGGTACCAAGTACATTCCTTATGGCGACAACTATCCGTGGGACTTCACCCGTGCGGCTACATTCGATGCTTCTTTCATCAAGCTGCGCGAAATATCGCTGGGTTATGACCTTCCGGCCACATTCGTGAAACGCCTTGGCCTGCAAAATGCCAATGTCGCGGTTTACAGCCGTAATATCATTCTTTGGACCAAAGCGAAAATCGGTATCGATCCGGAGCAGGCATTCCAGCAGGAGTCGGGTGCGCAGGCGGGTACGCAGTTCAAGCAGGGTATCGAGCGCTACAACGTGACCCCCTGGGTGATTCCGGTTGGTTTCAAGCTTGGTTTAACTTTCTGATATAGCATCATATAGTCTATTTAATATAAATAAACTCATGAAAAAACTTCATAACAAGTTCGTCATCATACCGCTGCTGCTGGCATGCATGGTCTTTTCGTGTAAAGACCTGACGGAGCTCAATGAAAACCCGAACGGCGTTGCGCCGGAGTCGGTGAATCCGAACCTCGTGCTACCGACCGTGCTGACCGAGGCCGCGAAACTGTATGTCAACCTGGGCTATCAGGACATTGCCGGCGTGGTGCAGCATACGCAGAAAGATGCCTGGTCGAGCGGGCATAACGACTACGACTGGGGCGGCGATCAGAGCTGGAATGCCTATTACGACGTGCTCCGCAACAACGATCTCGTGTATCAACGGGCGATCCAGACGAATTTCGAATTTCACCAGGGAGTATCGCTGGTCATGAAATCGTTCATGTTCGGCCTCATCACCGATCTCTGGGGCGACGCGCCGTATACGAATGCATTGAAAGGCGAGGCTGGTGCGACGACCGACATTCTGCCAACATTCGACAGCCAGGATGTGATTTACGAAGGTATTATTGCCGATCTTGAAAAGGCCAACACCCTGCTCTCCAAACCGAAAGCCGACTACCAGGGTATCGTCGACAATGTGGACGTGTACTACGGCGGCGATCCGGCCAAATGGCGCAAAATGGCCAATTCGCTTTTGCTGCGTTACTATATGCGCATTTCAGCCAAGAAACCCGACGTGGCCAAGGCAGGTATCGAGAAAATCGTGGCCAATGCTGCCAACTATCCTATTATTACTTCCAATGCGGACGACGCCACCATGGGCTTCCCGGGTAACAGCGAAGCGGATTCGTGGCCGGCCAATACCGTGATCGATGCCAGCGGCAGCAACTACCGCCGCATTAAAATGTGCGCCACATTCGTGGATAGATTGCAGACCTTGAAAGATCCGCGCCTCGGAATCTGGGCCAATAAAGTGGAAGTCCCGCTCGTAGTTGACCCTACCCAGCCGGCCGGAACCGATAAGATCGTGGACGGAAAGCGCATTCTTTCGCCGGATAAGGTCAAAAATACGCAAGTGGACACCGATCCGGAATACGTTGGCTTACCACCAAGCTTTTCGGCATTGCCGTCGGCCTACAACCTGAACCCGACACCGGGGCAGACGTCGTTTAACCCGCACGTATCATTCCTGAACAACATTTACAAAGCGGCAAAAGGCCCGTTGCTCCGCGCAAGGCTGATTTCGGCTGCGGAAGTGAACTTCATCCTCGCGGAGGCCGCACTGAAAGGCTGGGCTGCGGGTGTTGCGAAAGACCGTTACGAGGCCGGGGTGAAGGCGTCGATGGAAACGTGGACGGTGGGCGACAAATATGCGGCTTACATTGCTACGCCCGGCGTGGCTTTCGATAATACATTGAAACAGGTGGTTGAGCAGAAATGGATCGCAAGCTGGACAGCCGCCACCGAGGCGTGGTTTGATTTCCGTCGTACGGGTCTGCCTGCATTGAAAGCCGGTCCTGCGGCTAAGCGGGAAGTGCTTCCCGTGCGGTTCTATTACATGCAGGATGAACTGCGCATTAACAAAACGAATGCGGAGGCCGCAGTGAGTAAGCTGGAATTAACGAGCTTCTCACAGGCCGACAACGGTAACAGCGCGTGGTCGAAACAATGGCTTTTGCAAGGAACCGGCAAGCCGTGGTAGTCATATTTGTTTTAAGGTGAGTATTTAAAACCGGGACTGTCGGGATCATTCCACAGTTCCGGTTTAGTTTTTAAAAAGGTAAACCCATTCAAAAAATGAAAGCCAGGGTTATTCTCTTTTGCTGTTTCTGCCTGTGTCTGAATCAGGTAACGATGGGGCAGCATTTCAGGGCTGCGGCGGCCGTGCGGGTGATCACGCCCGATCCGCTGCTGCCGGTTTCGGGAGGAATAGGTACTCCCAAAAAAGCGACGCAGAAGAACGGTGAGCTGTATGCGAGGGCATTCGTGATGGAAAAAGGAGTGGTGAGGATCGCTATTGTGAATGTGGACAACCTCGGGTGGCCGGCTGCGTTGGGCAACAAATCGAGGAAGCTGATCAAAGGCATTGCGCCCGAAAACGTGCTCATAGGCGCTACGCACACGCATAGCGGGCCCGATGCGTATGGTTTTCCGAATGAAAAGGGCGAGTCGTTCGCCGATCTGGCTTACCTCGACCGCTGCGTGCAGCAGATCGCCGACGCGGTGAACGAGGCGGTAGGGAAGCTGGAAGACGCTTCATTGAAAATAGCCGTGGGCGACGCGAAAGGCAAGATCGCCTATAACTACTACGCCGACCAGCTTTACGATCCACGTTGTGGCGTGATCCAGGCCGTGGCTGCTTCCGGCGCTAATAAAGGCAAACCGATAGCGACGCTGGTAAATTACGCGATCCACCCCGAGGTGATCGGGTCGGGCAGGGGCATTCTGAGTCCCGACCTGTGCGGACCGCTGTACGACCGCATCGAGTCACAGGGCGGCGGGACGGCCATTTTTATGAACGGCGCACAGGGCGGAATGGTAACGGCAGATAACCGTACCGAAAACGGCAAGGAAGCCAACGATTGGAGCGAATGTAAGCGAATAGGCGAGCTGCTGGCCGACGAGGCATTCCGGATCGTGAAAGACGCGGCCGTGCAGGAAGACCCGGAGGTGTATTGCACTTCCCGCAGGATTGAGTTTCCGGTGGATTCGGAGATCATGCGTTTTATCCTTCAAAAATCACCGATTAAAAATGAAATGGCGGGCGATAACCGCATTGTGACGCAGCTCAACCTGCTCAATATCGGCACGGCGCAAGTACTGACAGTGCCCGGCGAGGCATTGCCTAATATCGGGTATTATGTCAAAAGGCATATGAATACCAAACAGCCGTTCCTGTTCGGGCTGACGAACGACGCTTTCGGCTACATGCTTACGAAAGTCGATTTTAACAGTTTCAAAAGATACGATTATGTAAGTCGGACTAGCCTGGGCGAGATGACCGGCGAGATTTATATCGAACAGGCATTGAAATTAGTCAAAGACAGTCCCCGACCGGCAGGTGCCGCGCCAAAGTCGGCTACGCAAGGCAAGTAAAACCGATTCATCAACCCAAATACGAGTGATCATGTTTCTGAAAATAGCTGTCAGATCGATTTCCGCCATGTTATTGGCAACCTTGGCCATTGTTTTTGCAAATGCACAAAAGGTGACCCCTGAAAATGCATTGGAAAGTTACCTCGGCAATGGCGACAAGACTTTTAAATGGGAGCTGAAAGAGACTTTCAAGCGCGGCGATCTGACATTTTACCAGCTCCTGCTGACCTCCCAGAAATGGCGCGAATTTACCTGGACACATCAACTGACATTGATCGTACCGAAAGAAAACCGTCATGACGACGCATTACTTTTCATAACAGGCGGCTCCAATGCCAACGGACAGCCCAATTGGAACAGCAAAAAGGATGAAAAAACGTACGAATCACTCGGTGCAGTGGCTACTACGAACCAGGCCATCGTGGCGTTGCTGAAACAGACCCCAAACCAGCCGTTTTTCGACGATCTGACAGAGGATGCGTTGATTTCTTACACTTTACACAATTTCAAAAAAGACAAGGACTATACCTGGCCGCTGCTTTTTCCGATGGTTAAAAGCGCGGTGAAGGCGATGGACGCGGTGCAGCAGTTTTCTCAAAAAGAACTGAAACATACGGTCAACAGCTTCGTGGTGACGGGCGCATCCAAACGCGGGTGGACGACATGGCTCACGGGCGCGAGCGACAAGCGCGTGGAGGCGATCGCGCCGATGGTGATCGATGTGCTGAATATGCCGGTAAGTCTTGATTATCAGATCAAATCATGGGGCGATTACAGCATTCAGATCGAGGATTATGTAAAACTCGGCATTCCGCAATCGACCGGCTCACCGGATGGGCAGGCCATTACCGCGATGATCGATCCGTACTCCTACCGGGCGAAGCTCACGATGCCGAAAATGATTTTCATGGGAACGAACGACGAATACTGGGTAGTGGATAATATCAAAAACTACCTCGACAAAATTCCCGGTAAAAACATGCTGCATTACGTACCCAATGCCGGCCACGACCTCGGCGACGGCAAGCAGGCAATGGAGGCATTAAGCGCATTCTTCGGCGCGACGATTAACAAACGGCCTTATACCGAATGCAAATGGAGCCAATCGGTAGCCAACCGGAAGGTAAACCTCGACATTAAGGCAACGCCGGACGCACTGGTGGACGTGATTCTGTGGTCGGCTAATTCACCGGACCAGGACCTGCGCAATGATACCTGGACGGCCCGAAGTTTGAAAATAAGCCGGCAATCCAATGTAAAAGTGACCGCTGAGTTACCGGCGAGCGGCTTCCGTGCTTTTTATGTGGATTTGAAATACAAAACACCCCAGGGTAACGTGTACACGGAGAGTACGCGGGTGTTTTTAACGGATAATAAGTCGGTACTGTAAATCCCGTAAATAAGTGTATCTATACCTGACGGGAAACTTGAAATAGCCATGATCAAAAACAAAAGATTGCGCTGGTGGGCCTTGCTGTGCCCGGTTTGGATGTCTTTTTACGCACTCGGCGGTGAGCAACCGGAAAGAACGGTGAAAGAAGTGGTCGACCGCGCGGTAACCCGGTTGTATGCGTCGCTTACGCCTGCGCAGCTGGATACCATTTCAGATAACTACATTCTGAGCGTACTCAGCGACCGCGATAAGGAAACGCTGGCGACGCGCTTCTGGACTTTCGAAGTAAATGTGCCGGTGCGGGTTTCGCTGATGCGGCATACCGGTCAGGCCGTGGTGCCTTTCTGGCTGCAAAAAAGTGGTTTCAAGAAAACGCAAATGGTCGTCCGGAATGAAGAATATACTTACGAAGTCTGGCAAAAGGACTTCGAAAAAGGACAGGTCGGACTTGGAATCAATGGTTTTGACAAAGACCGGCCAGTTTATTTCATCAGCGTGGCACCGCTCGACAAAGCTGAAAAGCTGGCGGTTTCCAATGTAGTGCCGGCACAATATGCATTGGGCACAATTCAGAAGGGCGCATTTACCTATCACGACTGGGATAGTTTGATATTAACAGAAGTCCCGGACGAACTGCAAGGCCAGACGCTCTTCACCACCGTGCGCGGACGTGCCCGCGAGGCACACCTCGTGAATGCATTCAGAAAGACCTCGACACCCTCTACCGAAAAACCCGACCAGGTAATTATGACGTGGAGCGGCGACCCTGCTACCACCGCCAATATCCAATGGCGCACCAGCCCCAAAGTGCTCAGAAGCAAAGTGAAATACTGGAAGCAAGGCTCTTCCGACACGCTTTTTGCAAACGCTTCGGCATTCAATATGGAGGACAGGCTGCTGCAAAACGATCGCTTTGTGAACCGCTTTACCGCGCAGCTCAAAGGGCTCAGTCCGGGCTCTTTGTACCATTACTCTATCGGTACGGGGCAGTCGCAATGGTCGGTACCTTCGTCGTTCCAGACCGCTTCCGACCGTGTGAAGGACTTTTCGTTCATCTGGTTCGGCGACACGCATTACTCGCCTATTTGGGGCGATATGGCGCAGAAATCCATTAAAAGACACCCGGAGACGGCATTCTTCTCCATCGCCGGCGACCTCGTCACCACCGGCCTGCACCGCGATGATTGGGACCAGCTCTGGGCACACGCCGGCCCCACATTCACTACGCGCCCATTGATGCCCGTGCCGGGTAACCATGATAGCCAGGATGGCCTGGGAGCGTGGATGTACAAGGAAATGTTCAGCCTGCCGGAGAATGGCCCCGCTGGGCAGCCTTCGGAGATGACCTACGCATTCAACTATCAGGATGCATTGTTCCTGATGATCGACGCCACGCTTTCCGTACCCGAGCAAACCGCCTGGATAGAAAACCAGCTCCGGAATTCGAAAGCCAAATGGAAGTTCGCCATGTTCCATTTCCCGCCCTACAATTTCGAAGAGCCTTATGACGAGATCAAGCGCGAATGGTGCACGCTTTTCGACAAATACCATGTGGATATGGTCATGAGCGGGCATATGCATTACTACCTGCGTACGAAGCCGATGTATAACGACAAAGAAGTGACGAGCCCGGCGAAAGGCACCATTTACCTGATGTCCATCAGCATTCCCGGCAAGCAGGAGCGCTGGCCGAACGAGGATTATGCGTTGGTAAGGTACAAAGACGGCCCGCTGTACCAGCACATTTCGATCAAAGGAAACACGCTGCATTACCGGTGCCTGAACCCGGAAGGCGAGGTGAAGGACGAACTGACGATTACGAAGTAGTATTTTAATAATTCAACCAAGAATGACCCGCATTAAATTACCTGCCATCCTGCTATTGTTTATAGTTTCTAAAACCCATGCGCAAGTCGGGCCGATCAGGAAGGACTTTCTGAGCCCAAATTCTAAAAATGTGCTGGTGGCATCCCACCGCGCGGTGCACCACGAACTTCCCGAAAACTCGCTGCCGGCGATCCGCGAAGCGATCCGATTGGGAGTTGATATCGTAGAAATTGATGTAAAAGTGAGCAAGGATGGCATTCCAATGCTCATGCACGACGGTAAAGTCGACCGCACTACGACCGGCAAAGGCGATCTTGAAACACAAACTTTCGAGGAGCTCCGCAAGCTACGCCTCGTCTCCAACGGCAAAGTGACGGAAGAAACGATTCCCACGTTAGAAGAAGCCCTGCAAACTGCAAAAGGGCACATTCTCGTCGACCTCGACCTCAAAACGGAGCATATCGGCAAGGTAATTGAAGTAGTGAAAAAAATGGACGCCGAAGATTTTGTATTCTTCTTCGACAGCGACTATGAAATCCTCTCGAAAGTCGACGTAGCTTCCGGCAAATACATGCTCATGCCGCGGGCCTACTCGCAAGCCATGGCCGACTCGGCGTTGACCCGCTTCAAAGCGGAAGTAATCCATATCGATTCGAAATTCTACACGCCGGAAGTTACCAGCCTGATCAGAAGTAAAGGAGCGAGGGTGTGGATCAACGCATTGGGCGCTCCTGACGCGGAAATAGGAAAAGGCAACGGCCGAGAAGCGCTCAAAAGTCTCACTAAAAACGGTGCCAATATTATCCAGACCGATGAACCGGAGAAGGTGATCCGCCTTTTGAAGGAACTTGGATTACACCGCTAGAAATCAAACGTCATCCTTAGAATCTAAAAGCCATTCCGTTGCATTCGGGATGGCTTTTAGATTTTTAAAACAGCGATTTAAAATTCCAGAGAATTCAATTCACACATTAAAGTCGGCAAATACTGGTTTCTGATTTCCCAGACAATGACAAGGTCGATACCGAAATAATCGTGCACAATTCTGTTTCGAAAGCCTCTCATTTTGTGCCAATCGATCGATGAATGCTGGTCTTTGAAGTCTTCCGGCAACCGCGCCGCCGCTTCGCCGATAATTTCGAAATTTCGGATTACGGCGTCAATCGTTTTGTCATCATTGGCAAACTCGTCAAATGACTGACCATGTGTGTAGGAGAGAATTTTGTTTCCGCTATCAAGAATGTCCTGAACCAGCAGCGAAGGTTTGCGGCTAGACATAAACTATTTCGGTTGCAATTTCCTGATAGTACCGTGGTTTAACGCCGTTTTTTGAGACGAGATCAACAGGTTTGCCAATCCGGTCTTCAATCAGATTTGCCAAGTCGATGAATTCTACACCCACAGGTCGGCTGAAATCCACGATAATGTCAACGTCGCTGTTTACGGTAAAATCATCCCGAACGATCGAGCCGAACAAGCCTATGGAACTCACGTGATATTTATCCGCAAGTTCCGGTTTTAGCTCTTTCAATATCTCAACAATGTCTGACAGCGCGTTCATGACCGGATTTTTGGTATACTAATCTAATGCTTTTTTGCTACTAAAATGGCGCCAGTTACCAACTTTTCAGTTCGTACCATCACTCAAACCGGCGGTTAGCCCCATTCAACTCGCCGTGCGTGCTGATGGCCACGGCGGTGAGGATCGCGAAAATGGCGATGATGAATGCGAAGTTGATGGCCCAGCGGCTGATGTTCAGGCCGCGGTCGGAGAAGGAGGCGTGGGCTTTTTTCATGAGGAAACCCAATGCGGCTACATTCAGGATGTAGAGGTATTGCTCAATGCGGTACAGGCTCATGAATGCGCAGGTCATTAGGATGCTGTAAATGGTGTACAAACCGAGATTCAAGAAGAAAAACAGCTGGATTGCCTCATGGTGTAGCTCCGAAAATGGTGCTTTTGCATGAACATAATATTTAAATACCGCATAGGCCCCAAACGCGAGCACCAGGAGTAGCGCAACCCATTGCACGTAATTGGTAATACCCGTGGCATCGGCCAGGGGATCGAAGTGCTGGATGGTTTTAACCAGCCTTTCGGTTTCGAATGACTGGTCCCACACGACGAAGGGGATAATCAACGTCAGAGTGATAATGGGCGCGAGCAGGCGGGAGCGGGAGGCCTGGGTATCGGTAGTTTCCCATTCGGAAGTGAACGTGCCGTACGCCATTCCGACACCGCCGAAAAAGCCGATCGAATATTCCATCACATTCCAGAAATTGAAGCGAATACCCGAAACACTGCCCATTACTTGCAGAAAGTTACCGAATGCGAACCCGAAACCACCACCTAACCCTGCGAAAACGGCCAACCGGATGGCAGAATGCTGCTTGTGGCGGATCATATGCCAGAAGAGTGCGACGGTCATTCCAAAGCAAGCCGCCCATGCTTCCGAGCGTGGAGGGGTCATAAGCCAACCGAGTTCTTCGATCAGGAGGTAGTAAAAAAGGATGGCGCCGGCGGTCATTTCCGTGATCAGCTGCGGCCATTGCACCGGTTTTTCGCGGGAGGCGGCGAGGGTAAGGCCAAACAGCCCGCCGCCAATGAGCCCGAACAGCCCGCCGATAATGCCGAGCATCAGAAATCCGTAATAGACATTCCCGAATTCGAGCCCGCGCGCGAAGCCCACCACTTTTCCATAACTGATAATGCCGCCTACGCCCCAGCCCGCCGCGGACGCCAATGCGAGCTGGAAGGCTTTGGCGTACCAATCCTTTCGCCGGGCGACGAGCACAATGCTCAGCCCACCGATGCCGCCCGCCCAGGCCGCGCCTTGTTCGTGCCCGAACTGGCCGCGAATGGCCCAGGCCGTGCCCAGTGACATGCCGGCAACCAGCAGAGCGTAAAGTAATTGTCTGTTATTCATGAAATGGATGCTGATTAGGATTTGTGGGATAAATACTGGATTATCTGTCAAAAAGACTATAATGCACCATTGGCTCACCGGAAATAGCCCGAATCGGTTTTGGGAGCGTATTCCCGGTAAAAATTGCCACCATATTCCTGGAATACCATACCCATGAGCAGCAAAAAGGACCAACTCGCGATCTACGGCGGACCCAAAACCATTGACAAAACATTCCCATGGCCCATTTACGATGAAAATGAAGTGAACGCCGTGGCTGCGGTGGTGGCAAGCGGTAAGTGGGGCAACCCCGATTGCGGAGACGAAGTGGCGCGTTTCGAGCGGGCATTTGCAGCGTATTGCGGGAGCAAATATGCGATTACGTGCGTGAATGGGTCGGTATCGCTTCGGCTGGCGCTCATGGCCTGCGGTGTGAAGCCCGGCGACGAGGTGATCGTGCCGCCTTATACGTTCATTACCACGGCATCGTCGGTGATCGAATGCAACTGTGTGCCT
Source organism: Dyadobacter soli (assembly GCF_900101885.1). Taxonomy (GTDB): domain Bacteria; phylum Bacteroidota; class Bacteroidia; order Cytophagales; family Spirosomataceae; genus Dyadobacter; species Dyadobacter soli. Next base: position 67,124 of record NZ_FNAN01000024.1, read on the forward strand.
GTTTTCGTGGATATCGATCCGGATACCTACAACATCAGCCCGGCGGCCATTGAAGCGGCCATTACCCCGCGTACGAAAGTGATTATCCCTGTGCATTTCGGTGGCTTAGCCTGCGATATGGATGCGATTATGGACATTGCAAAGCGGCATAACCTCAAAGTGATCGAGGATGCCGCGCACGGCCATGGTGCAGAGTACAAGGGCAAGAAGTTAGGTTCGATCGCGCATGTGGGCAGTTTTAGTTTCCAATCCTCCAAAAATCTCACCTCCGGCGAAGGCGGCATCGTCATTACCGATGACGACGATTTGTATGCGACCATGCATTCCCTCCGCAATGTTGGCCGGATTGAAGGCGGGCAATGGTATGAGCATTACAATCCGGGGTGCAACTACCGCATTACGCAAATGCAGGCCGTATTGCTCACGGAACAACTCAAACGCCTCGAAGAACAAACCCGGCGGAGGGATAGTAATGGTTTGTATTTGAATGATTTATTGGAGAAAATAGAAGGAATATCTCCTTTGAAGCGCAACGACGACATTACGCTTCACGGTTACCATATTTATATTTTCAAATACGACGCGTCGAAGTTCGGCGGTTTGCCGAAAAGTGACTTTGCTGCAATGCTCGCAGCCGAAGGGGTGCCGAGTTTCAAGGGTTATCCGCATCCGCTTTACAAGCAGCCCCTTTTTCAGAATAAAACCTTTATGTGCTACGCCATTCCCGAAACCGCCGATTACAGCCAAACGCATTGCCCCGTTGCCGAGCGGGCGTGCGACACCGACGCCGTCTGGATTCTTCAACATGCCATGCTGGGAGAAAAAGAGGATATGGAGGCCTTCGCAAACGCTATTCTAAAAATACAGGAGGCAGTCAGATAGCCTGAATGCCTCCTGCCTACTTTACTTTTTAGGTAATGCTTTTAATCTTACACCCTCGCTGTGGGCGGTAAACTCCGGCGCGTACATGCATTGGATCGTGGTGATACCGTTGCTGAAATCGCCCTCGTGTGTGATAAAAAGCGGGTATTCGAATACATAAGTCCCTTTCCGCAATGCATTGAAGAAAAAATTGGTACTCGCGTCGCGCGTGCTTTCGTAGTAACCTAAGCCGCCCTGCCAGCGGTAGCCGCTCAGCACATTCACCGGTTCGAGGCCGGATGCCCGCATGTCTTTCATATGTACATATTCCATGTCGCGATCGACACGCAGCTCAATGCGGATCTTGATTTTATCGCCCACTTTCACCGCATCGCCCTCGCGTACCGGCGTGAGGACGGGGCTATTGTCGCTGTTTGTTTCTATGAAAAGCTGTTTAGTGAGTTTCAGTCGCGTTTCGGCGAAGGTGATCTTGTCGAGGTCTTCGAAATATTGCCAGTAGACGGCGCCCCAGGAGGGCGGGGAGGCTTTTCCCGAATTACCATTCACGATCACGTCCAAATTGCCCATTTGTGCGGTAATGCCCGAGTCGATGGCTTTTTTGAAGTACCCGGTACCATTCTCGGCTTTTTGGTCTTTGGAACTGACCTCCGTGTTGCCGACACGGACGGTAACCTGCGGAGATTCGGCCAGCCAGTCGCTTCCGTTCATCAACAGCGCATAGCAGGCTTCCGCGGTAGCTTTCGTGCTCTCCCAGCTGTTGGTTTGCTTGTTTTTGAGGAGCCAGGTTTTCAGGTCTGCGATGACAGTCTGGTCATTCGCGATTTCCTGAAATGCCTCAATGAGCAAGGCCTGGCGCTCAATGGGCGCCTCGTACCACCACCAGCCGCGCTGGCTGGTTTTCCAGTACATGCCGAGTTCTTCGTTGCGAACGGCGGTTTGCCTCAACGATTCGAGTATCTGGTTGGCGGTTTTCGTGTCCTGCGAGCGGTGGCATATCAATGCGGTCATGCCCTGAAGGAATTTGGATTGAGACACCCAGGTGAGCCTGGCGCGTTCGCGGTAGTACTGGACAGCTTTTTGTGTACCTGCCGGGATCGGTTTGTAGAAAAAGCTCCTGGTATAGAGATATTGCAGGTCGCCCGCGCCCGGCACATATTGTTTCAGATTGGCTTTGGATTTGACCAACCTGTCATAGTCCTCCCGGATGCGCTCGTCGAGGTAAGGCAGGGCTTTTTCGAGTATGGCGTTGATGTAGGTCGCCTGAGAGGCATGCAGCGCATTTATTTTCTGTAAATGGGCAATGCCGGCGACGATGTATTGCGTGATGTAGCGATCATCAGGTCCGCCCTTAAACCACACAAAACCGCCATTTGGACTTTGCATTTCCCGCAATTTAAGCATGCTCCCATTCAACTCGTTCTCCATCGTGACGAGGTCGAACAGCAATGCAATATTGCGCTTCTGCTCCGCTTCCGTTTTTGCAGCCAATACCCAGGGCGTTTCCTGAATGAGCAGCGATTTCAACTCCTGATTTTTAGCCAGATTGCTCAGCAAGGCATCGGTACCTTTCCACGACTTGAAAACCTCGGCGATCCGTGGCGACGCATTGACGATGTGCGAGGCCAGCGAGTTCGCATAATACCGGTTCCACGTCTGTTCGGCGCATTCATACGGATATTCCATCAAGTAAGGCAGCGACTGCACGGCATACCAGGCGGGATTACTGCTATATTCGACCGTGACAGACTCGTGCGTAAGCGTGGCGGATTTGCCGGAGCCGAGTAGTTTTTCAAATGCAAAATGCTTCGTGCCGTTGCCTTTCATCGAAATAGGCATACTTTCTGTTACAAGCATGCGGTTCGGCAGGACGGGCAGCATATTCTCTTCTCCATCCGACAGCTTTCCGGCTTTCGCTACCGCCCGCCAGGTGACCATTTTGGTAAAGCCTTTTGGTATTTCCAATGCAAAAAATGCGGTGCTGCTTTGCCCGGCCACGATGGAAAACTGGCTTGACGGCCTTTCGTTTTTGAAAAGTTTATCGAGCGGTTCATTTGTTTCAGTATCAAATAGCAGAAGCGATACTTCGCCATTTACGGCCGAGCTGCTCAGATTCGCCACTTTTACCGGGAAACTGATCCGGTCGCCCTCGCGCAGGAAACGCGGCGCATTGGGCTGTACCATAAGCTCCTTCTGCGTGACGATTTCTTTGCTGCTGTAACCCAAAGCCAGCTCCTGCGTATGCGCAAGCGCCTGGAATTTCCACCGGGTAAGCGCTTCCGGCATGGTGAACGAGAAGGTGATGTTACCTTCACTATCCGTCTTCAAATCGGGAAGGAAGAAGGCGGTCTCGTTGAAGTTGGTACGGAGCATTTCCTTTGTTGGAGCGGGCATGCCGGCCTCCGGCATTTTGGTGTCGCGTTTTACGCCGTAGCCGATTTTTGAGTTTTCATCCGATTCAGAGTAGTCTATTCCGATCTCGCTAAGTTTCTTGTTTGCGGTTTCTGTCTCAGCTGTTTTTCCTGGTATTGGCTTCCCTAACGAAGTCGTGGCGACACTTATGTCCGATTGCTGCCTAGTGGCTGCTTTATCAGCCACCCCTCTGAACCTGTAAAGTCTGTCGGCAACTTGAGTGCGGATCAGCCGGTCGTATGTTTTTTCAAATGCTCTATATGTCCCAAAACCCGAGTGCCTCGTATCTGAATTGGTGATGCCAAAATTCCCGCTGTCTGCCCAGTATCCGAGCCCAACCCGCATGGGCCAGAAATATGGTTTTGTCCAGTAATGTGAGTAAAATTGATCCAGCGAAGCGTCATACATTCCGCCTAGCATTTCGGCTGCGACCTTTTCTTGCTTATAGCCGCTGATTTTAACCTTCCAGGTTTCCCTACTACCCGGCAGTGTTTTGTCGCGAAACGTTTCGTATTCAATTTTCAAATCTTTATTTGTCCAGGGCACGGTTATGGTTTCCATGTAGGTATGCATGCGGTTATGTTTTACAAACATATAATCCACCGAATAACTACCACGATCCTCTTCGGAAGCTGTAAAATCAAATGACCGGATTTCATCATGCATATAAAAAAAAGAAAAGCCTCTATGAGCCGACTTTCTATTTGTGCTGCTGATCAGAAAGGCCTGCTCCGCTGCTGTTCCCAGAGTATACTTCGCCTTTTCACCGGGTTCTATTGCCCTGCTATGGCTAGGTACGATGTAGTTCGGGCGAGTTAGCTTTGTGGCTGCGGCATCGCTCAGTTCCATGAATCGGGTGTCGCTGAGGTTTTCGCCCGCCGCGTTCACGGTGTTGATCTGAATTTTGTAAAAGCCTGGCGTAAGTTTGAATTCTGAAACCGGCAACTCGGTCTCTGGCGAGAGACTGGCGATCTTACTCACTTCATTGCCTTCCTCCCGCCAATTTTCCATTTCATTTTCCTGATCGTACAAGTCATGTGGAAAGTTAGAGACAAACTCGTCCTTTGTCATTACAAACTGGTCTGGCTGTTGCCAGTAACGGTTTCGGACCAATCGTTTTTCAGGAACAATGCGCGTAATGCGGATCGTCGCTTCCGCAGGTACGAATACTCCGACCATGTTTTCGGTGCGGATGGCAAACGATTTGAGCTGTTCCACTTCCAGACGTTCCGGAATGTTGGTCCTCAGGACATAAGATTTGTAACCAACCGAAATACCGGTATGAGCGCTTCTCGTTTCACCGTTGACGTCGGTTACGTCTGCCAGCACATCGAAGCTAAACACCGGATCGAGCTCGGGATCGACGCTTAGGTCGGGAATAGCGTCAAAATTGACTTCAAATAGCCCTGCTGCGTCAGTAACCGCTTCGCCATGTGCAATTTCTGTGGGCAGCGCGGGATTCCACCAGCGTTTGAACTGCTGACTCTGGATCATTCGCGGCGTGCGGACTATCCGGTATCTCACCGTAGCGCCGTCAATAGCATTACCGGCGTAGGCGATTGCTTTCCCAGTGACCTTTATGCGGTCGTTGATCTTATAGGCCGTTTTCAAGGAGTCGAAAGCTACTGCGAACTTTGGACGTTTGTATTCTTCCACATGAAAATCAGCGCGGTATTCGTCCCTGACCTCAACGTAAAAATTGCCCGTCAATCCGCCTTGTGGAATATTGAATGATCCTGAAAAGCTTCCATAAGCATTTACATGATGCTTTGCCTCTGTGACGCGCTCCGAATTTGGATTGTACAGCCCAACAGTGTATTCAGCACGCTGGTCGGTAAGAACAGTTTTTCCTTTTCGAACAATTCCTTTGTAATGAACGGTTTGTCCGGGACGATACAAGCTTCGATCGGTGAAGAGATACACGTGATCGGACTTTTCTTCAATCGTTTCAGCTTCATTATAGAAGTAGAGCTGGGTGCTTTCTTGTAAAAAAAGCCGGTCATTTTTATAAGTAATTTCCAGCAAATGATGCTCACCTCTATTCGATTTCCGAATAGCCGGTCTTTTGAAGTAGCCATGCACATCGGTAGTAACCTTAGTACCTTTAGTTCTGGTATAATCCCTGGAATTATAATTGTATGCCCTTTCCCAAAGCTGTACTTTTGCACCTTCCAGCGGCTCGCCGCTATCCCTGTGCAGGATGAAGAAATCGTTTGCTTTCTGCACAAAACTGATGTCGGAGACATAAAACAGCGTTGCCCCAAGGACGGCATCGGTATTTTTGAAATCGGGAGCCGAGCCAGCCAGCAAAATGTATTCGCCGGATGGCAGGCCGTTCGCTTTTATTTCTACGCTATGTTCTTGGTAATCGTTTGTCTCGGGGAGCGCTTGTTCCCAGCTGCGGAGCGGCAGCGCATTGGCCAGTGTGTTCCATTTAGTTTCCGAGTGGCGGTCTTCCAGTTTGTTTTTGATAAAATCGTTGGCCTTGATAACGAGTAAATGCAGTTTGTTAAAATTCCTGTATTTTACCAGCACTCTGAACGGCTTATCGACTGTATTGACGGTTTCGACCGAGAGGTAAAATGTCCTTTGCGTAATGTTGCGGAGCAGATTTTGCGCATTGACGCCACCTTCAGTTTCCGGGTTTTCAAGAATAATTTTTTGACACAGTTTCAGCGCCTTAGTTCTTTCGAATCTGAATACTGTGTCACGGCCTGGTTTATACGAATCTGCTTTTCCATTCAGCCATTGAGCTTTAAGATACCAGGCTTGCGCCGCGGCGGGCGTAGATTGGAACTGGTCCGCAACATGGCTGACAGCCATAAAGTAGAGGTCGCTTTTATCGGGATGCACCGATTTCTGGTTCACATACTGCAACCGCGCCAGGTCGGCGTCGAGCAATGCTGCCGGGTCTTTGTCTTCCAGGTGAAATGCGATCAGTTTCTGGTAAAGTAGCAAAGCGTGGTATTCCAGTGAGGCGGAATCTTTGGTTTCAAACTTCCTGTGTACGAAGTCCGCCGCGGGATCGAATGCGGACGCGGTGCCGATTTCAAATGCATATGCAGGTTTTTTAATGTTGCGTTCGTCGGAAGAGAAATAATCCAATGCCCTGAATGCGAGCAGATCGAAGAGCGTCGGGCGTAGCTTGCGCATATTGCCCTTCGTAATGATGGCGTCGTAACTATCCAGTGTAGTTTTCTTCAAAACAGCTTCATCGCGAATCGATTCCAGAAACAATGCGCCTATTTTTTCATGGAAATCTTCGGTACCCCAGGTGGCAATGTCGGCTTTGTCGAAGGTCACTGTGGCCGTCCGGTTGTACAATTGCCAGCGGACGGTTTGGTAATAGGAATAATACTCCGAGGCCACCAGGCTGGTCAGGATCGATCGCGCGGGGCCTGCGCTGGCAGCCATTTCCTGTTCCAGCTCCCTGATTGAGGAAATGGCATTGTTCTCGCGGTTTTCGGTTTGTAATTGGGCCATATACATGGCCGCTTTGATCAGTTGGGCGTCCTGCCTTTCCTTTTTAGCTAGCCCGTAAATTTTCCTTACTTGTTCAAGGGCATCTTTGCTAAGCCCTTTGCCGATGAGCTCATCGACCTTCTTCCATTCTGTACTGTAATTCTTGACCGCGCTTTGTCCGTAGGTGTGCATAGTTAATGATAAAATAATGGTGATGATCAGATAGTAACCGATGGTGTACGCTAATTTCATCGTGTGAAAGATTTGGTTCGTGATGAATAGGATAAAGATAGTAAAACGCCGCGGTGCCAAAAACGGCATTGAGCAGCCGGAAAGTGTCATTCAGCAAACTGCTCGGGAAAGCTTTGCGATGCAGAAGTATAAAAGATCTACATTGCCTCTTTTTGCAATATGAAGTATCTTTAAATAGTGCTTTGGCAAAATATAACTAATTACTACTCTTTCAGAACGAATTTTATTTTAAGTAAACTCTATGCGTACGATTATGTTGGTGGCGGGGATCATCGTCGCACTGGTTTTGGGGAAACTGTTTATATTCTCGAAATCCGGTGAAGGCAAGGGCTCCGATGCGAAAAAAGGAGGGGAAGGAAAAGGTGCGAAGTCATCCGGCGGAGCTGTGCCGGTGAATGTATTTATTGTGGGTAAGGAATCCATTGAAAACCAGATTTTTGCATCCGGTACGGTGCTGCCAAACGAAGAGGTGAATCTGATGGCGGAAATATCGGGCCGCCTGGTGAAGCTCGATATCAAGGAAGGGTCGTATGTAAATAAAGGACAGCTTATCGCGAAAATCAACGACCGCGAGTTGCAGGCACAATTGCAGAAAGTGGCTTATAATCAGGATTTGAGCAAAAAAATAGAAGCGCGACAGAAAAAGTTGCTGAATGTGGAGGCGATTAACCTGGAAGAATACGATGTTACTTCGAATAATATCCGTGTTTTGGAGGCTGAAAAAGAGGTAATCGAAGCACAGCTTGAAAAAACGGAGATCCGCGCACCGTTCAGCGGCCGGATAGGACTGAAATTCATCAGCGAAGGCGCATTTCTGGCTCCGGGTACGCCCATCGTTACGATTGTGCAAAGTAATCCGGTGAAGATAGATTTTACGGTTCCTGAGAAATACAGCCCGAGCATACGGGTAGGAAGCACCGTGAAATTCAACCTCGACGGCGACCCTTCGACATACAGTGCGAAAATATTGGCCATCGACCCGAAAGTGGATGAAAGCCTTCGTACGCTGCGTGTACGTGCGCTGGCGAGCAATCCCGAAGGCCGGTTCGTGCCGGGAATGTTCGTGAAAGTACTGGCCGACCTCGACGCGAACCGCGCGGCGATGATGATCCCGACGGAAGCCATCGTGCCGGTTTTAAAGGGTAAAAAAGTATTCGTCGTGAAAGACGGCAAAGCGCAGGAAGCAATGGTTACCACCGGCCTGCGCACCGACAAAAAGATCCAGATCATAGAAGGCTTGCAGCCGGGGGACTCGCTGATTACCTCGGGTATCATTGCCATCAAACCTAACACCGCCGTGAAGGTCAACCTATGAGTATCTCAACCCTTTCCATTAAAAGGCCGGTTCTCGCGATCGTGATGAACCTGCTGATCATTTTGTTCGGGTTTCTGGGATACAAATTCCTGGGGATGCGCGAGTTCCCGTCGATCGACCCGCCGGTCGTTTCCATCCGCACGAGCTACACCGGCGCGAATGCCGACATTATCGAATCGCAGATCACCGAGCCGCTCGAAAAGCAGCTGAACAGTATCGAGGGTATCAAGTCCATCAGCTCCCAAAGCAGCCAGGGTACCAGCCAGATAACCGTCGAATTTGACATTGGCGTGGATATGGAGCGCGCCGCGAATGACGTGCGCGACAAAGTAGGTTCCGCCTCCCGTACATTACCGCTCGATATCGACGGCCCGCCGGTTGTAAGTAAAGCCGATGCGAACTCGGAACCCATTATCGTGCTGACTTTTACCAGCAATACGCGCTCCCACCTCGAAGTGAGCGACTATGCCGAAAACGTGATCGCGCAACGCCTTCAGACGATCGAAGGTGTGAGCGAAATCCGCATTTTCGGGCAGAAAAAATACGCGATGCGGATCTGGATGGATCCGATCAAGATGGCAGCATTGGGCATTACGACCCAGGATGTCAAAGTGGCGCTCGATAAGGAAAATGTGGAGCTGCCGAGCGGAAAGCTTGCCGGCGACAATACCGAACTGACCGTCAAGACAATCGGCCGCTTCCGTACCGAGGACGATTTCAATGAAATGATCATCAAAAACTCGGCGACACAGACGATCCACCTGAAAGATATCGGCTCGGCAACGCTCGGGCCAGAGAATGAGGAGACGATCCTGCGACTTGACAATGTGCCGATGATCGGTCTGGCTATTTCACCCATGCCGGGCGCCAACTACCTCGACATTGCGAAAGAGGTGAATAAACGCATGGCGGCGATCAAGAAAGAGCTTCCGAAGGATTACAAGCTGGATACGCTGATCGACAATACGATTTTCGTGGAGCGCTCGATTGAAGAGGTAGGGGAGACGTTGCTGATCGCCATCGTGCTCGTGGTAATTATCATTTACCTGTTCTTCCGCGACTGGCTCATTGCCTTCCGTCCGCTCATTGATATACCCGTTTCGCTCATTGGTACATTCTTCATTATGTACATCATGGGCTTTTCCGTGAACGTGCTCACGCTGCTCGCCATCGTACTTGCGACCGGGCTTGTGGTCGATGATGGTATCGTGGTCACGGAGAATATATTCAAGAAGATCGAGCAGGGTATGAGCCCGATCGAAGCGGCCATTAAGGGTTCTAACGAGATCATATTTGCGGTTTTATCTACATCCATTACCTTGGCTTCGGTGTTTTTGCCGGTGATTTTTATGGAGGGTTTTGTAGGAAAACTGTTCCGTGAGTTCGGTATCGTTATTTCCGCGGCTGTATTGATCTCCGCATTTGTGTCGCTCACGCTGACGCCCATGCTGAATGCGTACCTCGTGCGCAAAACGCATAAGAAAAGCTGGTTTTACGAAAAAACGGAGCCGTTTTTTGAGAAGATCACCAACGATTACGGCAATGCATTGGCCCGGTTCCTGAAAATGCGCTGGGTAGCGATCCCGCTGGTGGCGATTACGATGGGGATGATCTGGTTCTTCGGCAAAGGCCTGCAATCGGAGCTGGCGCCGCTCGACGACCGCAACTGGTTCCGCATCAATATGACCACGCCGGAAGGATCTTCATTCGAGTTCACCGACCGTTATGTGCAAGAGGTAGGTAACATGCTGATGGATTCGATGCCGGGCAAGAAGGGGCTGATGCTGATTACTTCACCTGGAAACTCGGGGCTGGGTGCGGCGAACACCGGTAGCGGCCGCATTGCATTGGTAGATAAGACATTAAGGAAAGAGTCGCAGCAGGAAATCGCTGACTATATCAATAAAAAATTGAAATCAATGCCCGACGCCAAATCGTTCGTCGTGCAGCAGCAGACTATTTCGGTGGATTCCCGCGGCGGCTTGCCCATTCAGTATGTGATCCAGGCACCGGATTTTGAAAAGTTGAGAGAATATCTTCCCAAGTTTATGGAGGAAGTTTCCAACGATCCTACTTTCGCAATTACGGACGTCAACCTGAAATTCAGTAAGCCTGAAATCCAGATTGTGATTGACCGCGAAAAGGCGAAGTCGCTGGGCGTGTCGGTGCAGGATGTGGCGCAGACAATGCAGTTGGCATTTGCGGGGCAGCGTTTTGGCTATTTCACCATGAATGGCCGCCAGTACCAGGTTATCGGTCAGTACGACCGTGCTAACCGCGACGAGCCGCTTGATTTGAAGAGTATGTTTGTGAAAACCAATACGGGTAGCATGGTGCAGCTGGATAATATCGTAAGGGCCGAAGAAGAGAGCAGCCCGCCGCAGCTTTTCCACTACAACCGCTACATGAGTGCAACTGTGCAAGCGGCACTTGCACCAGGCAAGACTATCGGTGACGGAATAGCCGCCATGGACCGCGTCCGCGACAAGTTGAACGACGAGGCGATCCAGACCGCATTGAGTGGCTCGTCCCGCGATTACGCCGAAAGTTCGTCGAACACGATGTTCTCGTTCTTCCTGGCATTGGTGCTGATCTACTTTATCCTGGCTGCGCAGTTCGAAAGTTTTGTCGATCCGTTCATTATCATGTTTACCGTACCGCTGGCGATCGGTGGCGCAGTATTCTCGCTGTGGTTCTTCGATCAGACACTAAACATTTTCAGTCAGATCGGGATGATCATGCTCATCGGTCTGGTGACGAAAAACGGTATCCTCATTGTGGAATTTGCCAATCAGCTGCGCGAGCAGGGCCGGAGCATTCAGGAGGCTGCATTAGAAGCAGCAACCATGCGTTTCAGGCCCATTCTGATGACCAGTCTGGCGACAGTGCTCGGTGCATTGCCCATTGCTATGGCGCTCGGTTCCGCCGGTAAAAGTAGGATGTCGATGGGGATCGTGATCATGGGCGGGCTGCTATTCTCCCTCGTGCTGACGCTTTATGTTATCCCGGCCATTTACACATTCTTCTCCCGCCCTAAAAACTTCGAGAAAATGAAAATGATCGAACGTGTAGCAAGGGATAGCGAATTAGAAGAGCCGGCGCATTTTTGAGCTGACTGAAAGATTTCAGATATACATGGGAACGTGGCTTACCGCGTTCCCATATTTTTTAGCATCCTCACATGCGAGCCTAATGCATTTCCGAAATTGGCCTTTGCATTGTAAACCAGCCCGAATTCCAAAGCGGTGGCTTTGACAATGGGTGACAATGCGTGGTAATGGATGTGGGAGATGGAAGGGAAAAGGTGGTGTTCGATCTGGTAGTCGAGGCCGCCGATAAACCATGACAGGACGCGGTTTTTTCCTGCGAAATTGGAAGTGGTTTGTAACTGGTGAACGGCCCACGCGTTTTCAATGCAGCCGGTTTGGTCAGGTTCGGGCTGCTCGGCACCTTCCACCACGTGCGCCATTTGAAATACAGTGCTTAGTATCATCCCGGCAGTTCCGTGCATAATCAGGAACCCGACGAGCCATTCTCCAAACGAAATGGACGTAAAGGCCAGCGGAATGACGCAAATGAACACTACGTAGCCCAGTTTAGTCAGCACCAGTTTAATGAGCTCTTTTTTGGGGAATGGCTTGGTCATGCCCGACTTCGACATTTCGTTAAAGAGCGAGATTTCTTTAAAATCCTTCCATAGAAACGAAAGCGTCATGAGGCTGTACAGAAAAAAGGCGTAAATGTGCTGGAACCTGTGGATATACCGTTGTTTTTCCTGGAATGAAAGCCGCAGGAGAAATTTACCCGTAATATCCTCGTCTACGTCGTGAATGTTGGTGTAAGTATGGTGCAGCCGGTTATGTTGCACTTCCCAGTTATAGGCATTGCCGCCCAGCAGATAGATCGATGCGCCGAAAAACTTGTTCAGCAGCGTCGAGGTGGCCAGTGAGCCGTGAATGGCATCATGCATGACCGACATACCTACTCCGGCTACGCCAAGCCCCATCACCAGTGCGAAACCGGCCATTGCCAGCAGACTGAAATGATCGGAAAGAATCAGAATGTAAGGCACCAGGTACAGGCTTAACATAAATAATGCCTTGTAAATGATGCCGGAGCCGCCCGACTTACAAATTTCATTGGACGAAAAATACTGGTCTACCCGATGTCTCAGGGTTGGGAAGAAGGTACTTTTCTCCGGATTTGTGAATTTGACTTTGTGATATTGCATTGAGTGCAGGCGACGGCGCAGTTTAAATTAGTAGGGTAGTCTCGTGAGAACGGAGTTTAGCTGGGAATATTGGCAAAACCTTATTATTATTTCAAGTTTAAGTTCAAAGATGATGTCGAAAATTGATATTTGAAACAATATTTTGAAAAAGTACCTAAAAACAGAAGAGGCCGACATCGCTGCCGGCCTCTTTCCAATGTATCAAATATATATTCTTACAAAGCGAATTTCGTTTTGATCGCGTCTACGAAATCAAGTTTCTCCCAGGTGAAGAGTTCTACTTCGACTTCTTTTTCTTCGCCGTTGGCACCTTTGAAGGATTTTTTCACGATCTCGTTCTTACGTCCCATGTGGCCATAAGCAGCTGTTTCGGAATAAATCGGGTTGCGCAGTTTCAGGCGTTGCTCTACCGCGTAAGGGCGCATATCGAAGATTTCACCGATTTTGGCAGCAATAGTGCCGTCGTTGTCAGCTACTTTCGATGTTCCGTAAGTGTTTACATACAAACCGCAAGGCTCAGCCACACCGATCGCGTAAGAAACCTGAACGAGTACTTCGTCGCAAAGGCCGGAAGCAACCATGTTTTTAGCGATGTGGCGTGTAGCGTAAGCAGCCGAACGGTCTACTTTGGAAGGATCTTTTCCGGAGAATGCACCACCGCCGTGTGCACCTTTGCCACCGTACGTATCTACGATGATTTTACGGCCTGTAAGACCGGTATCGCCGTGAGGACCACCGATTACGAATTTGCCGGTTGGGTTGATGTGGTGGGTAATATCGCCTGTGAACAGTTTTTGCAGCTCAGGCGTCAATTTCGCTTTAACGCGTGGGATTACGATCTCGATAATGTCGCTTTTGATTTTCGCAAGCATTGCTTCTTCGCTATCGAAGTCGTCGTGCTGTGTCGAAACCACGATGGTATCGATACGCTGCGGTACATTGTCGTCGCTATATTCGATCGTTACCTGTGATTTCGCGTCCGGGCGCAGGTAAGGGATCAATGAAGGCTCGTTGTTACGGATGTACGACATCTCTTGCAGGATCTTGTGCGCAAGGTCGAGTGCAAGCGGCATATAGTTCGCTGTCTCGCGGGTTGCGTATCCGAACATCATACCCTGGTCACCGGCTCCCTGTGCATTCGCTTTCGATTCGAAATCTTCCGCTGCTGCCGCACGGTCCACGCCCTGGTTGATATCCGCGCTCTGATCGTGGATGGCCGAGAGAATACCGCAGGAGTTTGCTTCAAACATGTATTCACTCTTCGTGTAACCAATCCTTTTGATCACTTCACGGGTGATCTTCTGAACGTCCAGGTAGGTGTTGGTTTTTACTTCGCCGGCCAAAACTACCTGCCCGGTCGTCACCAGTGTTTCGCAGGCCACCTTACTGTTGGTATCCCATGCTAAAAAATTGTCAATCAGTGCATCTGATATTTGATCGGCGACCTTGTCAGGATGTCCTTCAGATACGGACTCCGAGGTGAATAAGTATGGCATTGGAAACGAAATAAGAAGTTAAAGAATGTTTTAAATGTGTGATAAAATTACCTCCTGAGAAGCTCTTCTATTTTCCTAGTCGAGGGCAAAAATAAGTAATCATTTAGATAATGGCTTTGCGAATCGTATTGTTTAAGAATAATTTCCTCAATTTTCTCAAAATTCAACCCTTTTTCTGTCCTGATCCTGTATATGGTGTAGTTCAGGCTTTTAACTAGTTCGACCAGCTTGCTGGCCCGCTCCTGCAAGATATGCAGGCTGATTTTGGCATCGTGGCAGTCCAGTACCTCACAGGTTACTACCGGGTTGTATTTTGCGAGTGCGTTTTTCAAGCCTGTCAATACTTCCAGCTCGGCTCCTTCAACGTCGATCTTGATGAAAGCGATATCGCTGATATTGCCCAGGTTGAGTTCGTCGAAAGCGAATACCGGTACATAGCTGACATCCTTCTCATTGTAGTGGCCGGGCCTGAGGTCACCTATCATGGTAGCCGAAGAATCCGCCCCGGCTTTGTAGTAAAATTTCAGGACTTCTGCATGTGACGAAAGGCCCACCGGCAGCACGTGTACATCTCGCAACTTATTCAATCGGATGAGTTGGACGAGATAGGATGCGCAATGCGGGCTCGGTTCGAAGCCATAGTAGGGGTTATCCCGGCAGCTTCGGAACGCGATCAGCGATTGACCTACATTGACGCCTACATCGATGAAGCTGCTGTTGGCAGGCATTTGCATGGATTTCACCAGTTCGGAGAACCAGCCTGCCTCGTCGATGTTGAAATTGGCGAGGCCAATGTTGTTGATTACCGGAATCTTGAAGCGTTTGTTGTTGCGTGTAATGGCGCCGGTAAAGTTTACGTGACGCGTCAAGTCTTTTACGGACTCTTTGAGAACTTTTGTTAGAGAAGCCATTGATTTTAAGTAGTGTAGTGTACCACATAAACCTACATATTTCTTACGCTTAATCAAATTCGACTTCGCCAGTGGTTACAAATATTGATTTCCAGGCATGAAAAAAGCCGGCGGGTTTGCACCGGCCGGCTTTGCTGTATTCAATTAAATTCTTCTTTAGCTCAAATTGGCACATTCACATGCCGCTCCGCATGGTAACTCGAACGAACGAGTGGTCCGGATTCCACGTATTTTAATCCACGTTTCAACCCTTCTTCCCGGTAGTTGTCGAACATTTCCGGTGTGATCCATTCGATCACCTCGTGGTGCATTTTAGTGGGTTGAAGGTATTGTCCCAAAGTAAGGATATCGAGACCGTTTTCGGCCAGGTCGTCCATGGCTTTGTAAACTTCGTCCTGCGTTTCGCCAAGGCCCAGCATAATGCCCGATTTCGTGCGCTGGCCAAATTCCTTCGTGCGTTTGATCTGTTCCAGGCTGCGGGTGTATTTAGCCTGCGGCCGTACCGCGCGGTATAAACGTTCCACGGTTTCCATGTTGTGGGAAACCACCTCCTGGCCTGCTTCGATCATGTGGATCAGCGCGTCCCAGTTGCTTTTAACGTCCGGAATAAGCGTTTCGATCGTGGTTTCAGGCGTATTTTCCTTCACCTGACGCACGGTCTGATACCAGATTTCCGCGCCTTTGTCTTTCAGTTCGTCGCGGTTGACGGACGTGATCACCGCATGTTTCACCTGCATCAGCTTAATCGCCTCCGCTACGCGACGAGGTTCGTCGGTGTCGTATTCGTTAGGCCGGCCGGTCGCTACCGCACAAAAACTGCAACTTCTGGTACACACATTCCCTAGGATCATGAAGGTGGCCGTTCCGGCGCCCCAGCATTCTCCCATATTCGGGCAGTTGCCGCTTTCGCAAATGGTATGGAGTTTATAATTATCGACCAGCTGTCTTACTTTCCTGAATTCAGGGCCTGCGGGGAGCTTCACCCGAAGCCAATCGGGACGTTTTCTGCGTTCCGATGGTATTACTGGCAATTCAATCATATCAATCTGTAATGGTAATTATCTTTTCTTACTTCCAAAATAAAGGGTCAGGTATCCGGATGTAAAAAAGGCCTTGTTCTGCGCATCCGCCATTATGGTAATTTTTCTTGAAAAAGCTTCGGCTATAAAACCGATCTCAACGCCTGTCACATTATCCCGAAAGGCACTCAATTCGAAGCTCATAGCAGTTTTAATGTGCAGGCCGGGCACTACTTTCGATTTCCCGAAACCGGAGAAAAAGCTGCCCGCACCGATGATATCGCCTGCTCTGTTAGGGTCGAACGGCTGGGTGGTCACGCGGCCGTCGGAGCCCTGGTATTGAACCATATACGGCTTTTCGAAGCCCAGTGAAGGACCCGCGGCAACAATCCCGCTGATCGAAATGCCTTCATCATCCTGCCTGCTGAAAAGCGCTATTTCACGGCCATATTCGGGGCGCAGCACAAACAGGTAGTTCTGCTTGCCGTAAACCAGCCTTGCTCCTGTTACAAAATCCTGCGTGGAAAGCTCTTTCGGATGCTTCACATTCACGAGTTCGAGTGCCAGGTAACGGTATGTATTCTTCCCGAACATTTTGGAACCCAGCGCCGACGACTGGCGGAATACTGCGCCCCCGAGAATCCCGGAGTTGGTATTGGTGGTAATACCCACAGAGGTAAATGATTTATAGGTCTCCTCGGCGTCCTCGTTATTCTTCACAGACCTGCGCTGAGCGTATATTTCTGTCGATAGTGCAAACAGAATAGCTACTGAAAGTAAAAGTTTTACACGCATCATATTATTAGTATAAATTCCCTGTGAATGTGTATGTGTCGTATGAACAGTGAAAGTACAAAATAATAGCGTATGCTGCTGTATATCGACACCACTTTAACGGTTTTTTGTACATTTATGTTCTTTAAACGAAAAAAGAAGCAAAAAAGCCTGCCGGTGGTCTCTAATCCGCCAAAATACCGGTTGTTTCTCCCATTTCTAATGTCCTTTTAATCAGTCTCCTTTGGTGAAAATCATCTATCAGATCGCCATTCAGGTTTTCGCATTTCTATTCCGCTTAGTCGCACCTTTCAATCCTAAATTAAAGCTCGGCGCCGAGGGGCGGAGGGGCCTTCTCAAACGTCTGAGGACGTCTTTTCCAGATCAGGCGGCAGGACGTCCGGTGGCGTGGTTCCATGCCGCGTCGCTTGGGGAATTCGAGCAGGGGAGGCCGGTAATGGAAGCTTACCGCACGGCCTATCCGGATCATTTCATATTGCTTACGTTTTTCTCGCCGTCGGGTTATGAAATCCGTAAGAATTACAACGACGCCGACCTGATTTGCTACCTGCCGATCGATACGCCTTCCAATGCGCGTCAATTCGTTGAAATCGTCAATCCGCGCATTGTCTTTTTTATTAAATACGAGTTCTGGTTCAACTACCTGCGGGAGCTTCGGAAAAACGGAAGTTATATCCTTTCATTCTCCTCTATTTTTCGTTCTAACCAGATTTTTTTCAAGTCATATGGCGGTTTTTTTCGGGAAATGCTGCGCTATTTCGACCACTTATTTGTTCAGAACCAGGCGTCGGTAGCGCTGTTGAAAGAGGCCGGCATTACCAATGCCAGCATCGCAGGTGATACGCGCTTCGACCGTGTACGCGCAATCGCAGCGAACGCGCGTGAGCTGCCGGAAATCGGGCTGTTTAAAGCAGAAAGTCAATGCCTCATTGCAGGTTCGGTGTGGGACGCGGATATGCAGTTGCTCATCCCCGCGCTGAATGCATTGACGGGTAAATTGAAAGCCATTATCGCGCCGCATGAGATCAAAGCCGAAGAAATTGCTGGCTGGCGTTCCAAATTGAACGGTCGTTCCATTTTGTACTCGGAGGTGGCGGCGGGGCAAAATCCGGAAGGATTCGACTACCTCATTATCAATAACATCGGAATGCTTTCGTCACTTTATCGCTACGGAAATATGGCTTACATCGGCGGGTCATTCGGGGTGGGGCTGCATAATATCCTCGAAGCCGCGACATTCGGTTTGCCGATTGTTTTTGGGAACAAAAGCTATCACCGGTTTCAGGAAGCGGTGGATTTGATTGAAAAAGGAGGCGCATTCCCGGTAGCTGATGGAGATGAGCTTTTAAAAGTACTGGAAAAATGGGTTACAAGCCCCGCTGAGGCCACTAATGCAGGTAATGTAAGTACCGGGTACGTGAAATCAGGAACGGGTGCTACCGAGCTGATTATGCAGAAAGTGAGAGAAACAATGAGCTGACGGCACATTGGAATGTACCATCAGCATTCAAATATCAGGAGAATTCCTTCGCAATGAGGTTGTCGAACAGGTAAGCTTGCGTTCCCAGCAAGCGCGCTTTGGCACCCAGCTTCGAAATGTGGATCGAAAGCGGGTTTTTGAAGTCCGAAAGGCAGTATTTGTTGATCGCCTGCTCGATCGGGTTGGAAATGAACGGCCCGGCTTCCGCCAGCAGACCACCCACAATAATCACTTCCGGGTTGAACAAATGGACCGCCGTAGCCAGTCCTTTACCCAGCTCGGTGCCGACTGTGCTCAGCAAATCAATCGAAAACTCATCGCCCGCGTGAACTGCTTCGATGATATGAGAAGTATCGAGCAGGTCCAGGTTGCCATTCACAATCTGTTTCAGGATCGTCGCGCGGCCGCTGTTAATGCCGTCCTTCGCCTGGCGTATCAATGCAATGGCCGAAGTAATCGTGTCCAGGCAGCCCACTTTTCCGCAGTGGCAAAGCATTCCGTCCGGTTTTACCTGGATATGCCCCAGCTCGCCCGCGAAACCCGATGCGCCATTGAAAACCTCACCATTGATAATAATGCCCAAACCCACGCCCCAGTCGATGTTGATCGTCAGCACCTGCGATTTATCCACTGCATACCCGAAACGGTGCTCGCCGATGGTAGTTGCTTTGGTATCGTTGAAGAGGCACACCGGAAGGTCGAAATGCTCTTTGAGGTACGTTACCAGCGGCACACCCGGCGGTGTCAGGTTCAGGTAAGTTAAGTTAATGCCCTGCGAAGAATTGATCAATCCCGGCATCGAAACGCCTATTCCCCACAGCTTGCTGCGGGTGATGTTGTTGGATTTCAGGAAATCGTCCGTCGAGGCAAAAAGTTCTTCCAGGAAATTCGAAGAATCGTCGAGGCGTATATCAACTTTTCGTTTGAGGATCAGTTGGTTATGAAGGTCAAAAATGCAAAGCTGCGTATCATGGCGGTTAATGTCCATGATCAGGTTCAGGTACTTTTTCGCATTCAGGCCATAAAGTACCGGTGGCCGGCCGGCTCTCGCTGGGCCTGTCCCTGTTTCGGTAATCCAGCCCTCCCGCATGAGGTCGTTTACAATACCGGTTGCGGATGGGATACTCGCATGGAACAACTTGGCCATTTTGTTAATGGAAGTGTCGCCGGACTGATACAGATGCAGCAGGAGGCTGCTTCTAATGCGATTTTTACGAATATCAATGACCGAACTCGGTTCTTCTGCCACTAAGTCCATTCTGCGGAGTAGAAAAAAATTATAGGATGACGTTTTTAATTTTCTTTATGATTGGGTGTACTAATGTATGAAATAATCAGAAAAATCGGGAGGGATTTTAAAAAATATTATTATTTGTTGTAAAATCCTTAGCAAATCGGGCGATCGGCCAAACGTTTTCTAATTAGTACAGCGGTCACAAATGGGAATTTTTTAGCTTGAAGGAGATAATTATACGCAACGCAGATAAAAAATCAGGGAAGTTGGAAAACTACTGGTTTTGTAGCTGGTTTTGACTTCGCAGCCAAATTTTAGTGAGTTCTGGCAAAGTCCTTTTAAATTCGCTGATTCCAAAACAAAGAGCAATGAGTTTAATAAGGGGTTTGGTACTTCGTTCGACCGGTTCGTGGTACGAGGTTAGGGATAGCAGGGACGGGCATATCTGGCAATGTCGTTTGAAAGGCAAATTCAAAGCATTGGGTTTGAAAGTGACCAATCCGATCGCAGTAGGGGATTATGTGAATTTCGAAGTAGAAAATGAAGGTGAAAACTTTGGCATTATCCACGAGATCGTCCCGCGCGAGAACTATGTGATCCGCCGCTCGGTACACAAAACGGCCCACGCACACCTTATTGCCGCCAATGTGGATCAGGCGATATTGATCTGTACATTGGTTTTTCCGCGAACTTCGCTCGGCTTCATCGACCGTTTCCTCGTCGCCATCGAATCGTTCCGCATTCCCGGCGTATTGGTTTTCAACAAGCAGGATCTGCTGAACGACGAAATGAAGGATTTCCAGGCCGAGCTCATGGAATTGTACACCGGCCTCGGATACCGCTGCCTTACCACCACGGCGGTGGCCGAACTCGGTCTCGATGATTTCAAAACCCTGCTGAAAGGCAAAGTCTCGTTACTATCCGGGCATTCCGGCGTCGGGAAATCCACGCTCGTGAACGCGATAGCGCCCGATCTGGACATTAAAACCCAGGAAGTCTCCACATTCGCGAACAAGGGCGTGCACACTACCACCTTCGCCGAAATGTTCGAGCTCGAAAAGGATACATTCATCATCGACTCGCCGGGCATCAAAGAGCTCGGACTGGCCGATATGGAAAAGGAGGAAATCAGCCATTACTTCCCCGAAATGCGTGACTTGCTTAATCAATGCCGCTTCAACAACTGCCAGCATATCAACGAGCCCGGATGCGCGGTGAAAGACGCCGTTTCAGAAGGGAAAATCGCGATGAGCCGGTTTGAGAGCTACCTGAGCATTATGGCGGGGGATGATAACCGGAAGTGAGGTGAATTTTGTGAATGAGTGAATGACTGAATGAGTGAATGAGTGAATGAGTGAATGATTGAATGATTGAATGATTGAATGATTGAATGGGCCGCTGGGGAACGGCGAATGTGCCGTGAGGTGGGTAATGACGTTTTCTTGATGATGAAGAATGTAGAACATATTGGCATTGCCGTTGCGGATCTTGCTGTCGCGGAAAGTGTTTATTCAGCATTGCTTAATGTACAGCCCTACAAACGCGAGGCTGTCGAATCGGAGCAGGTTACTACTTCATTTTTTAAGGTAAACCAAACCAAAATAGAGCTGCTCGAAGCTACCGGACCGGATAGTGCTATTTCGCGCTTCATTGAAAAAAAAGGGGAAGGCATTCATCACATTGCTTTCGAAGTCGAAGACATTCTCGTGGAAATGGAGCGGTTGCGCAATGAGGGTTTCACATTATTAAATGAAGTCCCCAAACGCGGTGCCGATAACAAGTTGGTTTGCTTTGTACATCCCAAAAGTGCGAATGGGGTTTTGATTGAGCTTTGTCAGGAAATTCGTTAGCAGGAGCAGGGGCTAGAATGGTAGCCCCACTGCAATGTTCAATATCAGGTTCTCCTTTCGCCAGGTTTTGCTTCCAAAGTCAATCTCATTGAATACCCAGGGTTTTTTATATTCCACAACACCTTCATCGCTCACATTCTTGACCTCATTCACATACCAGGGCTTGCGGA
The DNA here is from genome assembly GCF_900101885.1 of Dyadobacter soli. GTDB lineage: Bacteria > Bacteroidota > Bacteroidia > Cytophagales > Spirosomataceae > Dyadobacter > Dyadobacter soli. Next base: position 88,630 of record NZ_FNAN01000024.1, read on the forward strand.
ATGGTGTAGCAAGGTCGAGGCGGAAAATCAGGTAAGAGAAGTCGAGGCGTAGGCCGATGCCTCCGCCGACAGCGACCTGTTTGAGGAATTTGTTGCTGATGAGTGCTGCGCTCGTCCGCGATGCCCTCGCGGAATCCCCGAATGACCAGATATTCCCTGCATCCACAAACACTGCCCCATTGATAATATCGGTGAATTTCATGCGGATTTCCGAGTTGAATTCCAGACGGATATCGGCGAACGATTGGTAACCAAACAGCCTTATTGAGGCGGTGTCGGGCACTTCCGCACCCGGGCCCAGCGCACGTGCGCGGAACGCCCGTATACCCGTGCTACCACCGCCGAAATACTGTTTGAAAAGTGGCGTCTGCATGTTTTTAGAGTTGCCATATGGCTTGACTGCGCCCACGAGAAGGCGGTTAGCCCATTTGACTGAAGGTGTAACGGTGCGGTAATAGCGGAAGTCGGCATCCACCTTCACGTACTGAAACACAGGCACGCCGAAAATCTCTTTCGGGGCGTCGGTGCTGTCCGGTCTTTTGGCAAGCAGGCTGAGCAGGTTGCCGCCATAGTCTACTCCCCCGGTGATGGCAAACTGATCCTTTCCGAAAGGCCGAGGCTGAGGGTGGTAGGAAATGACATAGTTGGAACCCATGATAAGGTACTTCGTTTCCAGCATTCTCAGGTAGCGGTCCACGTCGAGCGGGTTGGTATCCGGGTCGAAGAGGATATCGTCCAGCGTTTCATAGTTTATGTTTCTTGGCTGGATAAAGTTGATCGAGATCGGTGTGAGCGTATGCTCTACCTCCGAGTTGCGGCGCCACGAATAGCCCCAGTCGCCCCGGATGGAAGTAGTGGTGAAGAAATTGCGCTGAACCCGGTTTTCATAGTTGAGGGACAGGATCGTTTTGGGCAGTGCCTGGCTTTTTTCAGGCCTGATGCGTGCAAACGGCACAATGAAGCGCGGAAAAGAAATACTCGCCTCGGCACCGTACCGGATGTACTCACTGCCAATGCGGTTGGGGTTCGCTTCCTTGTTTCCGCCTATCTGCACGTCGAACCCGAAGAATGCCCGTAGTGCCAGCATTTCGGCACCTTTGAAGAAGTTCCTATTGCGCCAGGTCACGTCGAGCGTCGAACCGCCAAGGTTGTTAGACTTCGTACTGGCCGATAATGTCGTTTGCAGTGATTTCTTTTTCATCGGCGCAAGGTCATAGTACACATCGAGCAATGCCGAATCTGAGCGCGGGACGAGGTCAAAACGGTTTTTGACAAACCGGAAGTTTTGCAGGTTCACCAGCCGCTGGAGTGATACGTCGTGCATCGTGTTGGTGTACATATTCCCGCGCCGGAACCCGATCGCGTCGTAGAAAATGCGTCGCTTGTAGTTTTTCCCCGGATCGGTAATGTTGATTCCCCGGCGCAACCGCCCCCGTGTGACTGCCGTGGAGTCGGTGTCTTTATTTTCCTCGGTACCTGTGTTGACGTAAATGCGGTTAATGAAATACTGTTTCAGGGAAGTTTGAGCAGTTTCTTTCTTGACTTCCAAATAGAGGTTGACCTGCTGCGGCCCCAATGTAGAATCCGCTTTTCCGATCGTAGAATCGACTTTTGCGATGAGATAGTCGGGGTTGAAATAATAGTAACCCTTGCCTTTCAGTTCCTGGTCAATGCGGTTGCGTTCGGTCGTAATCACTTCCAGGCGGATCGGATCGCCTTTTTTGAGTAAAGTCTTTTGCTTGGCCGCCACGAGGTCGCGGTTGAAAAGCGAGCTGTCCTCCACCACAAAATTGATCTGGTTGATCACATAGCGGGGCATCACGTAAGCAGTATATTCATTAGTGGCCGTCCTGCGCTTTTTCTTCTTGCTGGGGACGATTTTGCCCGACACTTTGGAACGATAGTATCCTTCATTATCCAGGAAACCCTCCATATTGGAAGCATTGATATCCACTACGCGCTGCGTCGCGTAACGCGGAGGCTCGCCCAGCTTTTTACGGAACCAGCTTTTCAGCCCGCCCTCATCTTTCGGTTCGCCGATCCAATAGTAAAACCAAACTTTCCACGGAAAACCGAAGATCGTTTTGTTTGGTGGAGGCTTGATGAGGCCTTCGAGCTGGTCGTCGATGCCCGATACATTCGGCTTGGAAATGCTGTCGGGATTGACGGTTACTTTATTGCCTACGTAAATGCTCTGGCCTTCGGGCACGTACCTATTGACCGAGCAGCTGCTCAGGAAGAAACAGATCGCCAGTAAGCTTAATATACTATTTCTCATTGCGCTGCCTTTGGAAAATTTCACGGAGCAGGTCATAATCTGCCGTAATGATAAAACTGACCCCGGTTTCAATAATAAAACCTTCCAGAATCGATTGATATTGGTTTTTACGATAAGCACGGAACAGGTAGCGGCCGTCGCGGGTGATGGAGTAGTCGAGCGCGATGTTGTCGAACACCTCATTCGAATTGCCCGCATTGTTCTGGCTTTCCAGCTCGAAATTCTTGCCGACCGATACTTTAAGACGGTTGTTGAGGAAAGCCTTGCTTAATCCCAGGTTCACGTCCGTACGTGCACCGGTGGATTGGTCGGCCGTGGAGTTTACGCCAATGTTCAGATCGACGCCCTTGATCAGGTCCGAAGCAAGGTTGTTCAACTGGTCGCTCAGCAGCTGGCTCACACTCTGGCGGGCCACAGCCTCGGCGCTGGAACCGACATTGAAGCCGGACGTAGACTGGTCGGTGATAAATTTATTGGTAATCAGCAATGCAAAAGCCTGCTTGTTCATCTCCGACGGGTTGTTCACCATATCATTCCAAAACGTCTGGTTCTGGATGTCGCTCTTGATCTGCTCGTCGATGGCCGTGCCGGGCACAATGTTGAATTTGATATTGGGCGTGGTCAGGTTTCCGGTGATTACGATCTGTACTTCAATGGGTATTTTGCTCGCACCCTGAAATTTGCTGGAAATGGAGCCTGGATCGACCATTACCGGATAGGCGGCAGTAATGTTTAGATCCGCCTTCATTGGGTCACCGGTCCACAGCAGCGTACTGCCTTTTTTAATCTCAAACTGCCGTTTCAGGATCTGCAAAGTAAGGTCATATGAACCTTCGGTAAGGTCATAGGAGCCGAGCAGGAACAGCTGGCCGTTCGGTGCGATACCGGTATTGAGCTGTGCATTACCTTTCAGGCGGATATTGTCGCCATTCAATTCATCGATCACAACTTTGAACTCCGACTTGTCGTCCACATCGATATCGAGCGAGATCTGTGAAGCGAAATCGACTATTACGTTTTGTGCGGCTTCTAGGGAATCCTTTCTGACAACCTGCGTAGAGTCGCTCATGTCCACAAACTCGATGACACCCTTAGTAGCATCGCCCGCCTCCGTCGCATCGCTGGGCATTACCACCGTAATGTTGCTTCCCGGGTCGACTTTTACATTCCCGTCGATCACCGATTTTGCGCCCTGGCCTTTTACAGTCAGGTTGGCGTCGATATTGGCTTTCCCGAAAAACAGCTCGTTTTGTTTCTGCGTCGAATTCAGGACATTAAAGTTTTTGGCAGAAATATTGAGATTATACCCTACATCCGGCAGTTTCGCAATGCTCACATTCCCGTTGATCTTCATCGCCTGGTTCAGCGAATCCGTGACGGTAAAATCGTTAAAATTGATATTCTGGCCATTGAACTGGATCTTTTGGCCGGCAAGGGAGTAGCGCGAGCCGAGTTGCGTCGCATTGAATGCCACGCCGTCAAAATTAACCGCGCCGTCGAGCTTAGGACTATCCGTGGAACCGGTGATGGCAATATTGCCCGTCAGGTTACCTTCTGCGCGTTTCAGCTCGCCGAAACTGAATGCCTCGATGGTTTTGGCACTCAGTTTTTTCAAATCCATTTTGAAATCCATCGGCGTTTCGGATTTCAGGTTATAGCTCCCCCGGATGTTGACATCGTTCTGGTCGTTCACGAGCGACATGGCTACCCGGATCAGGTTTTCAGTTTCATTCGTCGATTTCAGCGAGAGGTCGCCGACCGGTATTTTGGTTACCGCGAGGTTATTGATCGTCAGCTCGCCCGTGTACACCGGTGAGGTCATATAGTTGCTCAGCAATACCTTCCCATTCAATGTCCCGGTGGCCAGCGTCGAATCGAGCGTGGCAATCTCGATCAGCGGGCCAATGGAAATATTGGACATCGCAATGTCGAGCGGACCGTTCGGTGCTTCGGTAGTCGAGTTGATTTTGATAGACTGCCCGTTGTTGCTGATCGTGAAATTTTTCACAAACACGCTATCGGACGCATATTGCACGTAACCCGCGGAGTCGGTCTGCCATTTGTCGTAGTTGAGAAGCAGGTCGTCGCGCAGGTTGAGACGGTACTGATTGCTGTTGACGGCCAGGTTACCTTTCACCGCGTGCCGTTCCGTATTCACAGAGTCGCGTACGACGAAATCGAATTTTACATTATTATCGACGATCTGGCTGGCCAACGAAGCATTCTGCATTCTGAAACCGCCCGTATTTACCAACCCCACATTTGCATTCAACGCCGCATTGTCCTCTATGGTACTGAAATCCACCGCCACGCGTTCTACGATCGTGCTGTCGTAATTTACCATCGGCACGCTTAGCCGGGCCACGAGCGACGAATCTTTCTGATTATCCATTTGAGCACGGAGCTGGACCGTTTTCATCTCGCGGATTCCCGGTACAAAAATTTGAAGGGCCGGGTGGTTGTTCAGCGTAGCGTCGAGGGCAAAGTTTACCGGCTTGGTAACTTCGTTGTAGGTCAGGTCTGGTGATTTAAAATGCTTTCCTACCTCAGTCAATATCGCGTCGCCGATTTCTGTGTAGGAATACTGGCCGGTCATTTTGGCTTTCAGAAAAGGCGATTCGATGTAAGCCTGCCTGCCGCCGCTGGAATCCGTGAGCTGCACATTAATGTTGGAAATACCTACCGGCCGGCGGTGGTGCGTGAGCACGAGGCTGTCGATATTCACGGTGCCGAGCGGATTTTCGGGGTTGGTCGAAGGCATATCGACCTTGATATTGCCCTTCATTTGCAATGAATCCGCATACAAATTCAATGCGGTGAGGTCGAGATTGGTTATTTCCATCTCCGCTTTGACGGACGGATATTCTTTTGACAGATCGGCCTGAGCTTTCAAATCCAGATCGATATTGCGGTCGTCCATATCCGCCGACACGTTCGCCAGTCCATGATCGACATCGCCTTGCAGCCTCAGATTTTTGTAAACATAACCTTTGATATCCGCGCTCTCGATATTGCCGTCCAGCCGTGCTTTCATCGTTTTCGGGGCATATCCGAGGCCGTCCACATCCGCGCGGAGTGTGAGCTTACCCATTTCGGTCGGAGGCTGCTTGGTGAGCTTGCCCAGATCGAATTCCGTAAACGTCAGTGTGCCATTGTATTGCGCCCGCAGGCTATCGGTGATGTTTTTGAGGTTACCGGAGAAGGTACCTGTGCCAAACGAAGTATTGATAGTAGTAGCCAAAGTAAGGTTCTCCATCGAACCTTTCACTTTTCCCGAGATCTTGACAGCATCTGGCAGCTCTATCGACGCCGGTACCGCGCTGTCGGGCAGCATTTTAAGCAGATCAGCTTTGGTAGAGGATATTTCATTGATATTCAAATCCATATCCAGCTTTTCGGCGTTGGGTAACCCTTTCAAACGGCCGTCCGCGCTGAGTACCGTGCCGTCGAGCAACGTGAATTTTGCCTTGGAAATCAGCATATCGTCTACTGATCCGGTAATCTGGCCGGTGCCTTTCACGACGCCGTTCGGTTCTTTGTCGAAAGGCGGGGTTTTGGCCAAATCGGGCACGAGTAGCAGAATATCGGCAAATGCAATGCGGCTGTCGGTAAGGCGTAGTTTGAGTTTCACCTTGCCGATGTCGTTCGTAAGCTGGTCGAGGTTTTTGTAACGAAGGCTCAGCTCGTCGCGCAGCAGGGTATTGGGCGTTTTGAGGTAAAGATTGCGGAGATAGGTTTCCTGGTCACCGTATGCGAAATCCGTCCGGAACGCATCGAGGCGGAAGCCGCTTTTGTCCTTGAATGTGGCCGATTTCAATGCACCCGCAATGTTTTCGGGCGAGAAAAGGAAATCCCGCAAATCTACATTCAGGTCTTTGATGTTGAGGTGTGCGTAGTCGAGGCCTTTGGGTACGGGCGGTGAATTGAAATCGTCGTAGCGGATATCGTTGTTTTCGAGTTTGATCTCGCCCACTTTCACATACCAGCCGGGTGCCTCGGGAGCCGAGGTAGTATCTTTCTTAGCTGTGGAAGCATCTTTTGCAGCCGCTTTTTTGGGCATTTTGGCAAATTCAGCAAACAGCGACAGGTTTTGCAGCGAAACATTCTTCACATCCACACGCTGGCTGCCCATAGAAATATTATTTACATGCCCGGCCAGTTTGCCTACGGTCATGCCGTTTTTCAAGCCAGCGACTTCATCGTCGAACTGCCATTTGAATTTCTCAATATCGATATCTCCCACCTTAATATCCAGTGAATCCGCCGGATCAGGCTTCGGCTCCGGCCCAGCGGCAGCTACTTTCAATGCCTGGTACATCCGCAGTTTTACCTCACTATTGTGCAATGCGGTGGTAGTGAGGTGATATTGCGAAATGGTAGGGTTGAATTTGTCGAACTTAACCAATGCCGAGTCGATATTCCCCGAAGCATCGGTCCCGATCACCGCGTCGCGGTAGGAGAACCGGACGTTTTTGAGCGAAATCTGATCGAGCCGCATTTTGAGCGGTTTCGACGGGGTAGTATCGATCTCCGTGGTATCGCCGGCAAATGCGTCCACGATGAACTGGAAATTGAAAGTGGTATCCGGCAAAACGCGGTTGATATTCGCATTAATCCCTTCCAGTTCTACTTTGTTGATGCCAATGTCGCCCTTAATGAGGCTGTACATATCGAGATCCACGTACAGGCGCTTGCCCGCCACGAGCGTATCCCCGTGCAAGTCTTCGAAATAGACGCCTTCGAGCAATACCCAATCAGGAATATCGAAACGTACTTTCTCGATATTGACCTTGGTTTTGAGCTTTTTACGTAAAAAGGAATTTGCCTGGGATGTTAAAAAATTCTGGCCGAACGGAGTCTGGAGTCCCCAGATCAACACGCCAACCAGAATCAAAACTGTCAGGATTATTATGGCCAATACTTTTAGTGCTTTCTTCATCCCAGGCTGTTTTCCGCCATATCGAGGCGTTGAGAATCTTGGTTTTTATCTTTTAAACAGTTCGACGTTTACATTCTGGTTCACGTTCAATGCTGATTTGATCGTTACCGGCTTTTTGTCGGAGCTGTTGAGTTCCACGAGTTTGGCGGGGTACAAAATACCATACGCGGATTTGGTATATTCTGATAAATCGGAAGTGGTTTCAACACCGCCCTGGTTTGTTTTCTGACGAACCAGCAATCCGGATTTCGCGTCGAAGTAAAGGTTGTATTTCACCCCTTTTCCCTGCAATTCCACATTGTTCACCTGCGCGCCATTGAGCGTTTCAGTGCCGACGGTCGTTGCAATCAGTCCGCGATCTTTGTAATTGATGAACGGCACAAGGTTATCGTACAATTCCATGCGCATATTTTGCTGTTCGGCCTGGCTCAGGTCTTTCACGTCCGTTCTCTGCCCGATCGGCACTTTGATCCATCCCTGGTCGCCCTTCACGGTGTACACGAAGCTGCGTTTCATGATGGTTTTATTCTTGTAAATCGATTGCTCGGGTATGGATGCCGTGATCACCGCATTATAGGGAGTGGCTGCGGCGGCGGAATAGCTCCTCGTCAGATTATAGGACTTAACGCCGTCCCATAGCGCTTTCCCACCCGTCGCTTTGTAAAATTGCGAGAATATGGAGTCGGCAGGCAATTTTTGTGCATACGAACCAGCCGTTACGAGTAGCAATGCGGCCAGCATTTTGAGCTTTTTCATTTGTGTAAAAATTTTTGTTTAAAGTTTGAGACCTTTTGTCGAAGTTCGGTAGGCGGCATTTCGGTTGCCTGGAACCACGTTTTTTAGATCACTTTGCGTGTTCGGGGTTTAAATAAGTAAAATTAATCGACTCCTGCGCCAGCTATTTGCAAAAACCGTTCCATTGCGCCGCGGGTTGGGAAAAATGATTCCGGAAGCGCTTCCTGCGCTAATCGGGAACTGTCTGTAAATGAAAAGGAAGGGCCGATACGACCCTTCCTTTTCACATATATTAACAATTGTTGACCGAAAGATCATGCATCGTCACCACTTGCGGAAATTTTGCCAAACCTGTATTGGAAAGTCACATTTACGAGTCGGTTGGTCTGGTGCCAGTTCGAAGTCTGCATATAAGTATCCGTCGCGAGCTGGCTTTTGTAATTACGCGACAAGAAAATATCCTGCACATTGAAAGAGATGGTCGCTTTCTTTTCGAGCAGGTCTTTGCGGATACCCATGTTGGCAATGAAAACGCCCTCACGCGTGCCTTGCGCAATCGCGCGAGGGCCCTCGTAGTTCACGTACGCAGATGCGCGAAAATCGGCCGGAAGCGTGATGAATGCATTGAGGTTACCGGAGTAGCTCCACGTACGGTTGTCGATCTGCGCCTGGGGCGAAACCACCTCGCTACGGAAAATGCGGCCGCTGCCATTGAGTTTCAGCACGTCGCCAAAGAGTTTTTGAGAAAAATCGGTTTCGAAGCCATAGTTGAACTCGCGACCGACATTATCATATCGGGTAAGCGAAACACCCGCTTCGTCGATCGTGCGGATCTGCGTGATCGCATTGTTGGAATAATCCATGAAAAGCGATGGTCCCCAGCCGCCGTTGGCTTCATAGTTGGAATAACCCATTTCGGCCTTGTGCGTAAACTCGGGGCGAAGGTGCGGGTTACCCGTTTTGACGTTGCGCGGATCGGAAACGTCGGTGTATGGGTTCAGCCAGTCGGCCTCGGGGCGCTGCACGCGGCGGCTGTAATTCAGCTTCACCTGCGACGATTCGCCCAGCTTGCGCGTTACCGCGAGGGAGGGCACGAGCGTGAGGAAATGCACGCTGAAATCCTGGTTCCGGCTGATCTGGTCGATGTCCTGGTTGTAATCGGTCACTCGCAAACCCGCCCGGATACCCCAGAGATCGGTTTTTTGCGAGAACGTCATAAATCCTGTGTAAGTAGCGTCCTTGTAGCCGAATATGTTGCTGATATTATTGTCGAAAACGTAGCTGTTCGTCTCACGGTCGAGGTTATAGAATGCATTCACGTTGTCGCTGGAACTGGTGCGGGAGCGCACGCCGGCTTCCAGAGTGGCTTTCGGAGTAATGGGCCAGGTGTAATCGGCGTTCAGGAAAAGCGAATGGCGATTGTTATTGCGCAGGTTCTGCTGGTTGCGCAACAGGCTGTCGACAGTGCTTTCCTGTGCGAAATACGATTCCCCGTCGGACCCGCCCAGCGAGTAGCTCGAATTAAAGTTAAGCTGATGGTCTTTATCGGCAAATTTCCGGCGGTAGTCAAAGCTGAAATTGACGTTGTCGCCATTGCCTTTGCTGTTGTTCAGGCGGCGGAAGCTTTCGGATACCACACCCGAGGCCAGCGTTGTTTCGTTGAGGATATTGCTGTTGTTGCGATTGTTGTCACGCGAGTAATTCACACCGGCTTCAATGGAATTCTTGTCGTTGAAATCATAATTCATCCCAACGCGGCCGAATGCGTTCTTGCCTTTGTTGCTGCCGGTACCGTCCTGTTGCAGATGAGAGGTCGATTCCGTTACGAAATTGTCGCGGCTCAATGCTCTTTCCCAGGTCGTACCGCGCGTTTGCCCGCTGAGCGATGCATTCAATCCAAACTTCCCGGCTTTATAACTCAGGTAGCCCGAGGCCGCATTGTTGTTCTTGTTGCCGAGGCTCAACCGCGCACCGCCGTTCATTCCGCGGATTTTCGTCTTTTTGGTAATAATATCGATCACCCCGGATGCTCCCTCGCCTTCATATTTCGCCGAAGGGGTAGTCATCACGTCGATCCGCTCGATCAGGTTTGCCGGGAAAGATTGAAGGATTGTAGGCAGGTCGCTGCCGTAGAGGTTGGACGGCTTGCCGTCGATCAGCACCACCACATTGCCTTTTCCGCGCACCTGCGGGTTACCGTTTTCGTCGAGCGAGACGGCCGGTACTTTTTCAAGAAGGTCGCTCACATTGTTGCTGGTAGCGAGCATATCCTTGCCGATGTTGACGATTTTCTTGTCGATATCGTCCACAATCATGGTCTTTTCGCCTTTCACGATCACCTCGGCGAGCTTTTGCGCCTCGGGCTTTACGGTAATGCTTCCGAGGTCGAGCAGGCTGGCTTCGGCAGCCAGCTTGACATTCGGGCGGTAAAGCGTCTCGTAGCCCATGTTGGTTACGCGGAGGATGTAGCTGCCCGCCGCCACTTCGGCGATCGTGAATGCGCCGTTTTCATCCGCCACTGCGCCATTGACGAGCGACGAATCTTTGGGCATCAGCAACGCCACCGTAGCAAATGCAACGCCGGTACTGCCGGGGCCTTCCACGATTTTGCCCACAAGCTTACCACCGAGCGCTCGCTGTGATTTTGTATGTTTCACAGGAACCGGGCGGGTGCCGGGGGTTGCGAGAAGTAGATGTGTAGGTAAAAGTAATGCAATGCTGTTCAGCAACAGACTTCTTTTCACGGGTATAGGATTTTAGATTTTATTAGGAGTTAAGCAGCGCAACAATGCTGATTGCATATTGTAAAATGTAACAAAAACAAGCTGTAAAGCTTTAATGAGTACAAAGTTACAAGTATTAATGGTAACGTACCCTTTTTTCAAATAATTACATAAAATTATAAAAAATTTAAGATTCGCAGTATTTTAAAATAGGAATACGATAACTTGCATTATTTTTAAATTATTTTAATAAATACCGAATTCCTATCTCCATGAAGCGTTTCCTTTTCGGACTGATCTGTTGCGTGCTCGTGCACTCTGCATTTGCTCAGATCAACGTAATCCCCAAACCCACCCAGGTCCTGACCGCCAAAGGCGCATGGACGCTTAAAGCAAAAACGAAGGTCGGAGCACCCGCCGACGCCAAGTGGGCGCATGTAGCGGAAATGCTCACCGCGCAACTCGCCAAGGCAACCGGACAAGCGGTAACAACCACGAAAGGCAAGGGTGACATTACCCTTACCGTATCCTCGGATGCCAGCCTCGGTGAAGAAGGTTACCGCCTGCTATCGACCCCCAAGGGCGTGACCATTCAGGCACAGACTGCCAAGGGCGCATTCTACGGCGTTCAGACGCTTTTGCAATTGCTACCCGCGGAAGTATTCAGCGAGAAGGCGGTGGCCGGTGTCAAATGGACTGTTCCTTATGTCACGATAAAAGATGTGCCGCGTTACCCTTACCGCGGGCTGATGCTCGACGTCTGCCGCCATTTCATGCCGGTAGAGTTTGTGAAAAAATACATCGACCTCATCGCATTGCACAAGCAAAACCAGTTTCACTGGCACCTGACCGATGATCAGGGCTGGCGGATCGAGATCAAGAAATACCCTGAACTGAAAACCATCAGTTCAAAGCGCAAGCAGACCATGAAAGGACATTACCGCGATCAGAAGTTCGATGGGACACCTTATGAGGGCTTCTATATCCAGGAGGAAATCAAGGAAGTGATCAAATATGCCGAAGACCGTTTCGTGAATGTGATCCCGGAAATTGAAATGCCGGGCCATGCGCTCGCAGCATTGGCGGCATATCCGCAACTGGGCAACAATCCCGATAAAATTTATGAAGTAGGCACGAAATGGGGCGTTTATGACGACGTTTTCATGCCCCGCGAGGAGACTTTCAAGTTTCTGGAAGACGTACTCACCGAAGTGATCGACCTTTTCCCAAGCAAGTACATTCACATCGGCGGCGACGAATGCCCGAAAGTACAATGGAAGGAAAGCCGTTTTGCCCAGAATATCATTCAGAAGGAAGGTTTGAAAGACGAGCACGGGCTGCAAAGCTATGTAATCAAGCGGATCGACAAGTTTATCACCGCCAAAGGCCGCCGGATGATCGGCTGGGACGAAATCCTCGAAGGCGGCTTGTCGCCTAATGCGACCGTCATGAGCTGGCGCGGTACCGAAGGCGGCATTGCGGCTGCGAAAGAGCGCCACGACGTGGTGATGACGCCGGGCGGCTTCTGCTACCTCGACCATTACCAGGCCGATGCCAAGACCCAACCCGTCGCATTCGGCGGTTTCACCGACCTGGCGAAGTCCTACTCCTTCGAACCAACCCCGGCGGAACTCTCAGCGGACGAAGCGAAGCACATCCTCGGCGTACAAGGCAACGTGTGGACCGAATACATGAAAACGCCCGCCTATGTACAATATATGGTATGGCCCCGCGCCACCGCATTGGCCGAAGTAGGCTGGACTTCCAAAGAAGGCCGCAACTTCGAAGATTTCAGCAAACGCCTCGAAACCCACAAAAAACGCCTCGATTTCCTGGGTGTCAATTACTTCGGCGCCCCGATCAACGGCAACTTCGAGTACGTCTGGCCGGAAAAAAAGTAGTTCTGTTACTTTGCACATTTGTGAAAGCATCCCGCCGGGCGGGGTGCTTTTTTTGGTTATATTTGTTAACAGGCAACGTTCAACATGGAAAGGAAAAAGATAAAAGTCTTCGGTTCCTTCGAGGAGCTCGATCAGGACCAGCTGGAAATGAATATCGAATCCAGTCTCGAAGAGCGATGGGAATCCTACTGGAAGCTGAGAAGGTTTCATCGCCTGCTGTTTCGTGAGATTGGGGAAGATATCGTTTATCCGGAGGCTGTTAGAAAACTAATTCTCTATAAACCTATGGACGTTGAAGATGTTGAGTTTCTCAGATTTGTAAAAGCTGCTGCCGAAAACAAATTAGAATATATGCTGATTGGCGGCCTGGCACTGGCTATGAATGGTATCGCGCGATATACGCAAGACGCCGATGTATGGATAAGGCCTACCAAGGAGAATAAAGAACGATTTGTCAAAACGCTGATGGCACTTAGTTACGAGGAGGACGAAATCGCAAGACTTAGAGAAGTTGATTTTCAGAAGGCGCAGCATATTCGGTTGGCTGGCCCTATTGATGTCATGACAGTCGTTCACTTCCGCATGGAATATGATACTTGCCGTAGTCGTGCCAGGGAGTTCCTCACCGTCGAAGGTCTTACAATTCATTTTATTCATATCAATGATCTGAGAGAACTGAAGATACTTGCCAGGCGCCCCAAAGATTTACACGATGTACTTATGATAGACGAATTGCTCGAAAAACTGGGTAAAAGACTCGACGGCGGCGATTGATCGTAACCTCGTGAACTTTCAGAAATAAAATTCCCCAACCTCCCCGCGCCTTCCTGCGAAAGATTCTATTTTTGCAGGATGTATAAGATTCTGATCTCCCCTATACTTTTCCTGTTTGACGCTGAGCGCATTCACCATTTTGTGTGTGAGCTGCTGCATTTTGCATTCAAGATACCGTTTGCGCCGCAGATCATGCGCGCAATGTACACGTACGAGCATCCTGATCTGGTTCAGGAAGTGGCTGGTTTGCGGTTTCGTAATCCGGTAGGACTGGCGGCGGGGTTCGATAAGAATGCCGAACTGGTGGATCAGCTCGAGGCGTTGGGTTTCGGATATATCGAAATCGGGACGGTGACGCCGCGACCGCAGCCAGGTAATGACAAGCCGCGCCTGTTTCGATTGAAAAAGGACAAGGCGCTGATCAACCGCATGGGCTTTAATAATAAAGGCGTGCAGGTGGCTGCCGCCAAACTGGCGAAACGTAAATCGAAAATCCTGGTAGGAGGGAATATTGGTAAAAACAAGGATACCCCGAACGAGCAGGCATTGAGCGATTACCTGATCTGCTTTCGCGAGCTGTTCGATGTGGTGGACTATTTTGTGGTGAATGTAAGCTCGCCGAATACACCCGGACTGCGGGATTTACAGGAAAAAGGACCATTGACCGAAATCCTGAAAGAATTACAAACGCGTAATATCGAAAAGGCAAACCCTAAACCGATTTTCCTGAAAATTGCGCCGGACCTGACCACCAGTCAACTCGACGATATTATCGATATTGTAAAGGAAACAGGCATCGCGGGCGTGATTGCGACGAACACGACGATCAGCCGTGAAGGACTTGTAACCGATCATGCGGAAGTGTCGCAGTTAGGGGCGGGCGGATTGAGCGGCGCACCTTTGACACATCGCTCGACGGAAGTTATTCGTTACCTTTGTGAACAATCCAATCATGCATTCCCCGTTATCGGAGTCGGCGGTATCGCCACTCCCGGCAATGCTTTGGAAAAAATAAACGCAGGTGCCGGCCTGATTCAGCTCTATACCGGCTTTATTTACGAAGGGCCCGGTGTGGTCAGCAGGATCTGCAAGGCATTGGTCAGGAAGTAACATCAGTAAAACAGCACTTCACGCATTCCCGGAATTGAAATAAATGTCAGTCAATAAGCCAAGAGGTAACACACAGCGCCAGAAACCGGAGGAAGCCGCGGCCGCTCCCCGTTTTCGTGTATCCCTCGATTGGGAGCACATTTTCACCAGCCCGAAGAATACGTTGGCCTGGGGCACATTCTTTATCATCCTGGGATTAATCCTGGAAACATCCTTTTTTTCCTACATCGTCACCGGGCTGTCGGACCAGAGCGTGCTTGACGGCCTGGGGAATCAATCGATCCGCGATGCGGGCCGACAGACGCGTAACTTCCTGGGCGTGCTCGGGGCGGTGGTTTCGCACATTTTTGTCTACCGCTGGTTTGGGGTCGGAGCGTTATTGCTGCCCCTGGTACCATTTGTAGCAGGCTGGAAAATGGCGTTCGGCAGGGAAATATTGCCATTGAGCAAGACTACCAAGGAGTCGATCTTTTTTACATTGTGGGTAAGTGTGCTGATGGGCTACATTATCCTCATGAGCAACACCGAAAATACCCTGAGCTTCCTTTCCGGTGGCTTTGGCTATATGGTAAATATCGCGCTTTTCGACTGGCTGAAATGGGGGAGCGTAGTGCCGATCCTTTTCGCATTGTTCGTTTTCGCGGTGTTCTTTTACGATGTGCGCGACAGGTACGAGTCGTGGCAGGCGCGGCATGCGAAACCGGAAGTCGCCGTGGAAGATGGAAAAGAAGAATCGCTTTCTCCCGCAGAATCCAAAGAGGCAGCTGTGCCTGAGAGCAAATTCGTGTCGGTAGTGAATGATACTTACGATGACGAAGTACTGGTAGGGGATGAACAGCCGGATAATGACCTGGAAACAGAAGAAGAAGCCCCGCACGTAGCGCCGCATCCCGCGGTAGTATTGCCGGCCGTACCTCAGGCCCCGTCGGTAGCTGCGTCAACGAGCATTGAACTGCCGGTAATGCCGATGGAAGTATCGGCTGTGCCGTCCGAACCGTTGCTTGAACTGGAAGTAGAGGATACGACGCAGAACGAAGCCGCCGAAGAGGAGTTCGAGGACGAAGATGTACACGCGTCGATATTGCGCGAATTCGGGCAGTATGATCCGATGCTGGATTTGCCCTCATACCATTTCCCGACGATCGACCTGCTGAACGAGGTTCATGAAAATCAGCATGAAAAAGTAAGCCAGGAAGAGCTAGAAAGCAATAAAACCAAGATCGTCGACACGCTCGGCAGCTATGGTATCAATATATCTAAAATCAAGGCGACGATCGGGCCGACGGTTACGCTTTACGAGATCATCCCGGAAGCGGGCGTACGGATTTCGAAGATCAAAAACCTCGAAGGCGACATTGCATTGAGCCTTGCCGCGCTCGGTATTCGTATCATCGCGCCGATGCCCGGCCGTGGGACGATCGGTATCGAGGTGCCGAACAAGAACCGGGAGACGGTTTTTGCACGATCGGTACTGGCGAACGACCGCTTCCAGAAGTCGACTTACGATTTGCCCATTGTTTTGGGTAAAACCATTTCAAACGATATCCACATCGCCGACCTGGCCAAAATGCCCCACTTGCTCATGGCGGGTGCTACCGGACAAGGTAAGTCGGTGGGTTTGAACGTCATTCTGGCTTCATTAATCTACAAAAAACACCCGGCCGAGCTCAAATTTGTGCTCGTAGACCCGAAAAAGGTGGAATTGACCCTTTTCAACAAGCTGGAAAGGCACTTCCTCGCTAAGCTCCCGAATGCGGAAGAAGCGATCATTACCGATACCAAAAAGGTGATTTTTACATTGAATTCCCTGTGTATCGAAATGGATTCGCGCTATGACCTGCTGAAAGAGGCGGCGGTACGGAATTTGAAGGAATACAATCAGAAATTCGCGGCGAGAAGATTGAACCCGGAAAAAGGGCATCGCTTCCTGCCATATATCGTGCTGGTAATCGACGAGTTGGCGGATTTGATGATGACGGCGGGCAAGGAAGTGGAAACACCGATTGCACGTCTGGCGCAGCTGGCGCGTGCGGTGGGGATTCACCTGGTGGTGGCGACGCAGCGGCCTTCGGTGAAAGTTATTACGGGTTTGATCAAAGCCAACTTTCCGGCGCGTCTGTCTTTCAGGGTAACGTCGAGCATCGACTCGCGGACGATCCTCGATATGGGTGGTGCCGAACAGCTTGTAGGACAAGGAGATATGCTGCTGGCGATCAACTCGGAGGTGATCCGTCTGCAATGTCCGTTCATCGATACCCGCGAGATCGAGGATATTTGCGAGTACATCGGCGGGCAACGCGGTTACGACGAAGCTTACGCATTGCCTGAATACGAAGGCGAAGATGCCGCGGAAGGCAAGGCCGAGCTGAATCCGGACGATTTCGACAGTTTATTGCCGGATGCAGCCCGATTAATAGTGACCCATCAGCAGGGCAGTACCTCCCTGATCCAGCGCAAAATGAAGCTGGGCTACAACCGCGCAGGCCGCATTATGGATCAACTCGAAGTGCTCGGCGTGGTAGGGCCATTTACCGGCAGCAAAGCGCGGGATGTGATGTTCCACGATCTGAACATGCTCGAAGAACACCTCCGCGCAATGGGTGTAAATTAAATTAATAAACTCACTAAGTATTTAAATCATTGAATATGAGAAATTTGAAGAAGAGTGCTTGTCTGCTTGCGGTATTGACGATTTTCCTTTTGAACCCATTGGCTTCCAATGCACAGGGGGATAAAAAGTCATCGGATATCCTGAACGCCATGAGCAGCAAGTACCAGAAGATCAAATCCTTCAAAGCACTTTTTACCTACATTACCAAAGGTGAAAAGCCGCTGAAAGGAGAAGCGACCGTGAAGGGCACGAAGTTTCGGTTGAAAATGGCAGGTCAGGAGATCTTTAACGACGGTAAGCTGATGGCGACGTACATCAAGGAAACCAACGAAGTGAATTTGCAGGATGTCGACCCCGCAGCCGGCGGCGACCTCGACCCGACGAAGATTTACACAGCCTACAAAAAGGGCTTTAAATCAGCTTTTGTAAAAGAAAAACAGGAAGCCGGTAAGGCGCTCGAAGTAGTGGAGTTGACCTCAACCAATAAAAACAGCCAGGTTAATAAGGTACAGATCGAGGTGAACAAGGCTGATAAATCGATCGCCAGCTGGAAAATTTTCCAGAAAAACGGACAGGAAGTAACTTACAAAGTAGACCAGTTTGTAGCGGATGTAAATGTTCCTGATAATTCATTCACTTTCAATGCCAAGCAATATCCGGGCGTGGAAGTGGTGGATCTGCGATAGTTTCCAAAACATAATAACATAGCAATGGGTGAGCCTTTCGGTCTCACCCATTTTTCTTATACGCGTTATATATTGCTTTGTCAGTTCACTGCCTGGTGCAGGTCACGGTATTTCTTGATCAGGTTGTGCGATTCGAGCAGCTCTGCTTTCTGGTTCGCGATGATCTGGCGGATATCTACCGGAAGGTCGGCATCGGTGGCCAAGGCGTCGTCGTAAGCTTCTTGTGCTGCATCCTCGCCATATTCGCAGCTTTCGAGCACCGAAGTGCGGTCGTGGCCGGTAAATGTGGCCTTAATGTCCATCCATACGCGGTAGATTTTCCCGGAAGCAGTAGTACCTGTTGCGACTTCGCCACCCAGGTTGCGTATTTCAGCACTTAGCTCATTAATGTTTTCGCGGCTTTCGTTGGCCATTTTCTGGAAAATTCCCCTCAGGTCTACATCTATGTCTTCAACCTCCGCGAGTGCTTTTTCGTAGCCGTCGATACGGTCGTTATTAATTCTGATCAGGTCGTTCAGTACTTCAACTAGATTTTCATTGGTTTCCATGAGTGTCAATGTTAGTTTGTGACAAGTTTTGTTCTTAAACAGTTGCATGGCTTTCAAATGCTGTGCCACTTTTTTAAATGGGGCTTTACACGCTGTGGAGGCCATTTTTCGCCTGCGTATATGTAGGAGATATTGCCCGCCACGCACGCGCTGGCGACGCACGTGCGTGTGAATGTCATCAGAATGCTCAGGCCGGACGTGCCAGTAATGTCTTCACATGATGCTCCGTTTCGGAGAAATAGGCAGTTTCTTCTACCTCTTTGTTGAGAAACCGCTGAATGCGGTTGTTTTCGTAAGCCCTGAAAACGGCCGGGTGCACATAGTACTTCTTGCAAACAGCCCGTGTGTTCCCCAAATGCGCCGCTACGGCATCCAGGCACGTATTTATGACGCGCGTCAGCTGCCTTTGGGATGCGGCTTTTTCCTGGTGGCTCAGGTATTCAAATGCCGTGACGGTACCCATCCACGTCCGGAAATCCTTGGCAGAGAAGCTGGCGCCCGTGTAGCGACGAATGTAGTCGTTCACTTGCTGCGCGTTCAATGCGCACTTCCCGCCGGTTTCGGTGACGTACTGAAACAGCCTTTTTCCGGGCATTTCCTTGCATTGCTTTACCAGCCGCGCGAGTTGCTTGTCGCGCAGGACGATATCCTGTTTAATGCCTTTTTTACCCGTGAACATAAAGCGAATGAGGCTGCCTGTAATCGTGGCGCAGCGCGCGTCGAGGGTGGTAATGCCCGAGGAGCCGTGCCGGATCTTGTAGCGTTGGTTGCCCACACGCATGCAGGTCTTGTCCATGAGCTTGATCACCAGCGCGATGGCTTTTGAAAGGTCGAAGTCGCGTTTACGGAGATCGTGCTCCACCTGCTCGCGCAATGCGGGCAGTGCTTCCGAAAACGTGAGTAGTTTGTAATATTTGGTCTGGTTCCGGACGAGGTTCCAGTAGGGGTGGTAGCGATATTGCTTCCGGCCGGCGGCGTCGATGCCCGTGGCCTGCAAATGTGCGTCGGGGTCGGCGCTGATCCACACATTCGTCCACGCGGGAGGGAGTACCAGCGACTTGATGCGTTTGATCGTTTGGGGATCTTTACAGCGCTGGCCATCGGCGTCGGTGTAGTAAAAGCGGGGCGCTTTTCCCTTGCGCATATAGCCGGGCGCGTCGGCCGACTGCACGTAATGAAGCCCTGCCGCTTCGGCCGTTAATGCAGGGTTCTTTCTGAGTTTTTTAAATTGCCGGGCCGTAATTACCGGCTCATCGGTGGCGAATGCTAGGGCTGCGGCTACTGACATGTGGTTTACCGTTTGTTGTCCCACAAATCATAATAATTTAATACCAACCCGTAGTGCATTCCGAAACCGCCCGCCAGCCGCTATACATTCATTTAGTAGTATATAAAAAATCCCCAGCCGCGCCGGGTGAGCGGCTGAGCTGAGGAACAATGTACTCACAGGTACCGGTTGTTATGCGACGGGAAAATAAATGGTGAAGACAGAACCTTCCCCAAATACCGATCTCGCGCCGATAAACCCGGCGTGATTTTCCATGATTTTCTTGCAGATGGCCAGCCCAATGCCCGTTCCCGGATACTTATGAGCGGGGTGCAGACGCTGGAAAATGTCGAAAATGCGGTTCTCGTATTCCGCTTCGAAACCGATCCCGTTGTCGTGAAATGCAATGGCGTGATAGCGGCCTAATGCGGTCTTTTCAGCGGGAATGTCTGCCGCGTCGACGACATCGGTAGTAATCCGGATGTCCGGGCGCTCGTCCGTTTTGATAAATTTGAGGGCATTGCTGATCAGGTTTACGAAGAGCTGATGCACCTGGAACGGGATGATTTCGAGGGTAGGCAATTTGTCCGCATGGAGCGTAGCGCCCTTTTCATCGATCGTATCCTGCAATTCAGAAACTACATTCCGCATTACGTCATTCAAATCCGTGAGCAAGAAAGTCTTTTCCATGGTACCCGCTTTCGAGTAAGCCAGGATATCCTCGATCAGCAATTGCATTTTCTCGGCCGCGAAACGCATTCTTTCCACGGAGTCCTTCACCTGAACCGACAGGTCCGGATCTTCGCGATCGAGCACTTTGGAGGCGAAAATCTGTATTTTCCGCAGCGGCTCCTTCAAGTCGTGCGTCGAAATCCAGTTCAGGTTCGAGAGTTCCTTGTTAGCAAGCCTCAGTTCCTCGTTAAGCGTCCTGTTCTGATCTTCCTGTGTCCGGATCACGCGGTAATTAATGTGTTTTTGCAAAGCATAGGAAAAGCTCGAAGCCGCATTGATCTCCGATTTGCGCCACGGCGCGCTTTTGTCCTTCACAATTTCCATCCAGAGTTCGAACGACTTGCGTGGTGAAAGCCGTACGCCGTCTTCATTCGGCAAAATGGCCTTATCGGGATTGCCTGCCCAGTTGATGGTCTCGATTCTCTCCTGCCGCAGCCATATTATCCCGTCGTTTTCACCCGACAACATCGAATGATAAACCACCCCGGCGGCATATTTGGAAATGCCTTTCGCATCAGGATAAACGTCGGACAGGTTATCCGTCTCGAACGTCTGGTTAGGATAAGCATTTGAAAGAAACCTGAACAAATCGAGCAGCTCCGCCTCCGAGGGGACTACGCCGTTGGTATACAGCCTCCCTTCATAATAAATGGCGGCACCCGAAGCATTCGCAAGTTTCAGCAGCGAAGACGACTGGTGGCTGGCCTCCATAAAGTTCTCGGTCTCGTGCAGGAGCGCGAGCGCGTCCACGAGGGCTTTGTCAACTTCTTCACCAATATTATATTCCTCGGCAACCTCCCGCACCGCGATCTGCGACGTCAGGAAATGGCCTTGTAATAATGCGGAGAGGCGTGTGTAATGCGGTAGTACCTTGGGCGCGTAGTGGTGGCAGGCAATAAGGCCCCAAAGCTTCTGGTTTTGCAGGAGCGAAATGGTCAGCGTAGCGCCCACACCCATGTTTTTCAGGTATTCGATGTGCATAGGAGACACGCTCCGGAGGATCGACAGGCTCAAATCGAGCGAATGGTTGCCTTTTTCCGCCGAATCGTCGATCGTCAGCAACGGTACCGGGGTATAGCTGATGTCGGCGATCATGCGCAGCGGATTGCGGATGTACAGCTCGCGCGCCTGTGCCGGAATGTCGGTATGCGGGTATTTCTGGTTGGCAAATGAAACGAGGTCCTCGCGCCGGCTTTCGGCGATCACCTCTCCGTTGTACTGCTCGTCGAAGCGGTAGATCATCACCCGGTCGTAGCCGGTAATGCTGCGCGTTTCGTCCGCAATCTCCTGGCAGAGGTCGAGTAACCCGCTGGATTTCTCCATGATCGACACGAAGTTGCGTGTCTGGGTATATAAGTTCGGGAGGTGTAATGTGCCGTCGGGGAAGGGTTCCAGTTCCATGATCACATTGCCGCCGCTCTGGTGAACGGTGGTATTGAACGAAGTGCCGTTCAGTTCGAAAACAAACGGTTTCGCCGTGTCGATCACTTCCTCGCTGGTGTACAACAGGAAGCGGGAAGCTTGTTCTTCCGCGAAAATCTCCGAAATATCTTTACCCAGTACCTTCTCGGGACCGATACCCATGTATTCGGCGCTGTTGGCACTGCAGAATTCAATTCTGGAATCCCCTTTTTTAATCCCCAATAGAAAACCGTGGGGCTGGATACTGCCTGGTATGTGGATGGGTTCACTTTCGCAATTTGTCAGATTGACAATGTCGCGATTCACGATGTCCTTAATATTCATTCCTGCTGATCAGTTACGACCTACCGGGCCGAGTAGTTTGAGCACGGTGGCTGAGCCAATTGTCAATGATAGTAAAAGTTTTTTTAGCGCTGCCAATCACTTCATCCCGTTCCTCATGCTCGTCGACAAATTGGGTAAGGGAAGAGATGAAACTTTTCCACAGGTTTCCCGTCTGCGTTCCATATCCCCAGAAGTAGGAAGCGCCGTTTTCGGGAGTGAGCCCGAGTACTTCGTGGATATGCCTGTACAAAATCTTTCCGCCCAGCGTGGAGCCTTCCAGCACGTACATGATTCCCAGCGCCTCGGCCAACGAGGAAAATTCGAAACGGTATACCGGCAACGCGTCGATATCCGCTTCGGTAAGGCCCGTGGCGAGCAGGTCGTCGATGATCAACCGCGATTTATATCTTTCCGATAAGTCGGTGATAATGTGGGAAATGGCAGGGAATACCTGATCCTCGCAGGCGATGGTCACTCCGAAGAGCGCAGCCAGGTAGGTCTGATAGTCATGAACGGAAGCGGAGAGGGTGAGTATCGCTTTGGAAAGTGGATTGTCTTCCAGCCTCTGATGGCTTTCCGCAGTCTCTTGTCTTAGTCGTTTAAAAAATAAGTCTTGCTCCGTGTTGAAAGCAGTTGCTTCACTCATACTTGAATGCTTATTGAAATCTGTAAGATTAATTGGCTATCAAAAATTGTTCCAGCCCCTCCGGCATCGCCGCTCCTTCAAGTTCGAGAAGGCACTTTTTGAGGATTGCTATCAGGCCATTAAAGCTGGTGGGTTTTTGAATATACAGGTTTGCGCCATTCCGGTAGGCCGACTCCCAAAGGTATTGCGCTACCGACGTGGAAAGTATCACAATCGGCACTTGTTCATACCCCGCTGTTCCGCGGATTTCCCCCAGGCATTCCAGCCCGTTTTTGATAGGCATATTCATGTCCAGAAATATAATGTCGGGCTTGTCGCTTGCGTCCTTTATGATTCCCAGTAGCTCCATACCATTCTCTGCGACCGTCAGATTTGTTTCAATGGGAATATGTGACAGTGCTTCCTGAAAAAGGAAGGTATCGTCATGGTCGTCGTCGGCCAGCAGGATCCGCAGAGGGGTAACGGGGCTCATTAATCAGGGTAGATGGTGGTTTTGAAAAAGGCAGTACAACCCGCGGGACGCTGTGGTTGTCGACGGATAGCTACAAAAATATCCGTTTTTTCGATCGCGATGGCACAGTTTTTTAATTTTTAGGACCCAAATCATCAAAAAATGAAAACCTGTTATGAAAAAGATCGCATTGAGTATCCTGATGGCAGCTACCGTGGTGGCGTTTACAAATTGTAACAACACTAAGACGGAGGACAGCAAAGAAGTTGCCGAAGAGCAGAACGAAGCCAAACTCGACACGACCGCATTGGAGGATGACTCCGAGTTTGCGGTAGCAGCTGCCGACGGTGGTATGATGGAAGTACAACTCGGCGAATTAGCGAAGACGAACGCAGCAAGTGCGGACGTGAAGAAATTCGGGGCAATGATGGTAACGGACCATTCAAAAGCGAACGATGAGCTGAAAGCCCTTGCCGCTCAGAAGAATATCACGCTTCCGGCAATGCTAAGCGACGACAAGCAGAAAAAGTATGACGACCTCGCCAAAAAGAAAGGCAAGGATTTCGACAAAGCCTACATTTCTTTCATGGTCGACGACCACAAGGAAGATATCAGCGAGTTTGAAGAAGCCGCGAAAGATGCCAAAGACCCGGACGTAAAAGCCTGGGCGGGCGGTAAAGTTCCTACTTTGAAACACCACCTTGAAATGGCAGAGGCCATTGATAAAAAGACCAAGTAAACCATTATGAACGGTTTCAAAAGCCCGGGGCGAGTTATTCGCTTCGGGCTTTTTGCTTTAAGAAATGCTGTATAGTGAAAACAAATCACCAATTTGTAATTTTAAACCCGGCTGAAAACCGGCTCCGTAAAGTAATTCCGGTAAAAGCTTGCGATTTGATTTTGCATAAGTTTATTTTGTCTACCTATTATATAGAGTATTTCATGTTTACTATCCTTACCCGTCCCGTGAAGTTGACTTTAAAGGCCTTTTGCGGCCTGATTGCGCTGGTGATGCCGATCACAACGGCATTGTCCCAAACCGCGCAGCGCCCGAACATTATTTTTATTTTTTCCGATGACCACGCTTACCAGGGCATTGGTGCCTATGGAAATAAAATTGTTAAAACCCCTAATATCGACCGCATTGCCCGCGAGGGTGCATTGCTGACCAATAACCTGGTTACCAACTCGATATGCGGCCCGAGCCGGGCGACATTGCTGACCGGCAAATACAGCCACCTGAATGGGTATAAGCGCAACGACCGCACGAAATTCGATACGGGGCAGACGCTGCTGTCGAAAACGCTGCAGAGTAACGGTTACCAAACGGCGTGGATCGGTAAAATGCATTTGAACAGCTTACCGGCAGGTTTCGATTACTGGAATGTGCTGCCCGACCAGGGACATTATTATAATCCGCAATTCGTAGGACAGCCGAACGACACCACCCAATACACCGGCTATGTGTCCGACCTCATTACCCAGTTCGCGACCGGCTGGCTCGACAAGCGCGACAACAGCAAGCCGTTCTTCCTGATCGTCGGCCACAAAGCGACGCACCGCGAATGGATGCCCGATTTGCAGGACCTGGGTGCGTACGATAATGTAACTTTTCCGCTCCCTTCGACATTTTACGACGACTATAAAGGCAGAAAAGCAGCCGCCGACCAGGATATGACCATCGACAAAACGATGCGCATGAAGTTTGACCTGAAAGTGGGCGTGGATTATGAGAAGGATTTCCTGTATAACCGACTCAATCCTACGCAGAAAAAAGTATTCAAAGCCTATTACGACAAGGTTTCCAAAGAAGTAACAGACAAGAACCTGACCGGCAAGGCATTGGTGGAATGGAAGTTTCAGCGTTACCTCCGCGATTATTTCTCTACCGCCAATTCCCTCGACCGCAACATCGGCAAGCTGCTCGATTACCTCGACAAAAGCGGTTTATCTAAAAATACGGTCGTAATCTATGCTTCCGACCAGGGCTTTTACCTGGGCGAGCACGGTTGGTTCGACAAGCGTTTTATTTACGAAGAATCCTTGAAAACGCCGTTTGTGATCCGCTATCCGGGGGTGATCAAGCCGGGTACCAAAGTGAGCGACCTCGTGGTGAATATCGACTGGGCTCCGACTGTGCTGAACATTGCGGGGGTGAAAACGCCCTCGGACATGCAGGGGAAATCGTTCCTTCCATTGCTGAAAGCCAGCAGCACTGCGCAGGTTCCCTGGCGTAAAGAGGCTTACTACCATTATTACGAATTCCCGCAGCCGCACCACGTCCACCCGCATTTCGGGCTGCGCACGAGCCGCTATAAGCTGGCCTATTTCTATGGCGGTGCCGATTCGTGGGAGTTGTACGATTTGCAGAAAGACCCGAAAGAGGTTTCCAATATTTATGGAGCAAAAGGAACGGAAGCGCTTACAGCCGACCTGAAAGGCAAGCTGAAAGCATTGATGAACGAATACAAGGACGACGAGGCATTGAAAATCCTCGCAACGGCCAAGCCATGACCCGCGTGGCGACAACAGCGTACGATGCCATCGTGGTAGGCTCCGGCCCGAACGGACTTGCAGCCGCCATTACCTTACAGGAATCCGGACTTTCAGTATTGCTTATTGAAGGCAAGGACACGATCGGCGGAGGTATGCGAACGCTGGAACTGACACTACCGGGTTACCGCCACGACATTTGTTCGGCGGTTCATCCGATGGCGTTGATGTCGCCGTTTTTTGAACGATTACCGTTGGCGGATTTCGGGCTGAAATTCGTCCAGCCGACGCACGACGCGGCACATCCGCTGGATGGCGGCCGGGTGGCGGTGCTGGATAAATCGGTGGAAGCGACGGCGCGCCAGTTGGGTGCCGACGGCGCTATGTACCGCAAATGGATGGGCGGCCTGCTGGAATCCATTCCGAAGTTGCTGCCGGATCTGCTCGGCCCGTTGCAATGGCCTGACGAACCTTTCAGGCTTGCGGCTTTCGGGCTAAATGCATTGCCGCCGGCTACCTGGATGGCCAGGAAATTCAAAACAGCGGAAGGGCGTGCGTTATGGGCCGGAATGGCGGCACATTCGATCCAACCGCTGGGCAATATCGCGACGTCGGCCTTTGGGATCATGCTCATGGCTGCGGCGCACGTTAAAGGATGGGTGATTCCCGTAGGCGGCAGCCAGCGCATTGCGGATGCATTGGCGGCTTATTTTCAGTCGCTTGGCGGGAAGATCCAGACGGGCTGGATGGTTGGTTCTGTGGATGAATTGCCTTCTGCCAAAGTATTTTTAATGGATGTAACCCCAAAGCAGATCGTGCGTATCGCGGGCGACAGGCTGAGTTCTTCCTATAAACGGCGTTTGGAAGGTTACCGACAAGGTCCGGGTGTTTTCAAGGTCGATTGGGCATTGGACGAGCCGATACCCTTCCAGCGCGAAGAGTGCCGGGGAGCGGGTACGGTGCATTTGGGGAATACATTCGAAGAAATCGTGCGGTACGAGCGGAATGTGGGGAATGGGAAGCGGGGCGAAAAGCCTTTTGCATTGGTAGCCCAGCAAAGCCTGTTCGACAATACCCGAGCACCCGAAGGCAAGCACACGGCATGGGCGTATTGCCACGTCCCAAACGGCGACGACCGCGACATGACCGACGCCCTGGAAAGCCAGATCGAGCGGTATGCGCCGGGTTTCAGGGATATTATCAAGGCAAAACACACTACCAACGCCAGCGCATTGGAACAATATAACCCCAACTATATCGGCGGGGACATTAATGGCGGCATCCAGGACGTATGGCAGCTGTATTCGAGGCCGGTGTTGAGCATTACGCCTTACCGGACATCGGCGAAGGATATTTATATCTGCTCTTCGTCCACACCTCCGGGCGGGGGCGTACATGGGATGTGCGGGTACCACGCGGCCAGGCAGGCATTGAAGGATGTTTTTAGAATTGAAGTCAAAAAAGCACAATAGCGTTTTTAGTAATATGAATTTTTCAATCAAAGGATTTTGCGGGTTAATGGGCGTGGCTGCCATCACGCTATGGAGCTGCGGCAGCAAGCAAACCGCCGAGGATAAGCGCAAAGCCGACAGCCTCGCCGCCTGCATTGCCGACGGAATGCCATCCCGGGCGTCCGCGATCCATAATGCAAGCCTGGTAACGGAAGGCGCCGGCGACAGCACCGGAATGGTGTGGATTCCGGGTGGCAAGTTCGTCATGGGTGCCGACGAATTCCCCGACTCCCGCCCGATGCACGAGGTGACCGTAAATGGCTATTATATAGATGCGCACGAAGTTACCAATGCCGAGTTCGACGCATTTGTAAAAGCGACTAACTATAAAACCGTTGCTGAACGTCCATTGAATCCGGCCGATTATCCTGGCGTGCCGGCCGATAAGCTGGTACCAGGCTCGGCGGTGTTCACGCCTACGCCTGCACGTGTGAGCCTGGATAACCCGCTGCAATGGTGGAATTACGTCCCGGGTGCCAACTGGGCGCATCCCGAAGGGCCTTCCAGTTCGACTAAGGGTCGCGAAAACTATCCGGTTGTGCACGTGTCTTACGAGGATGCGGCCGCTTATGCTAAATGGGCCGGCAAAAGGCTTCCTACCGAAGCGGAATGGGAATTTGCTGCGCAAGGCGGCAAAGGAAATCACACCTATTACTGGGGCGATCAACTAAAACCCGGCGGCAAATGGGTGGCGAACATTTACCAGGGCAGCTTTCCCGACAAGAATACCAAGGAAGATGGCTATCTTACCGCGGCGCCTATTAAATCCTTCCCTGCTAATCCATACGGTTTGTATGATATGGACGGCAATGTGTGGGAATGGTGCGAGGACCTTTATCGGCCGGATTATTATCAAAAAAGCCCGGCTGCTAACCCGAAAGGGCCATCCGATAGCTATGACCCGGATGAACCCGGTGCCGTGAAACGCGTCCAGCGCGGCGGTTCATTCCTTTGCAGCGACGATTATTGCATTCGTTACAAAGCAGGCAGCCGCGGCAAAGGTGAAGTGACCAGCGGAAGCAACAACCTCGGTTTTCGCTGTGTAATGGATAAAAAATGATTTGAGTACCAAACCGATAATATCATGAGTGTGCGCTTTCTGACCGTACCAGGACTTGCGAGCTCCGGCCCGCAGCATTGGCAGACCATCTGGGAAGAGCAATATCCCGACCGTTTCGAACGCGTGCAGCAGGTGAACTGGGACTGGCCTGTGAAAGAGGAATGGGTAGCGCAGCTGCAAAAGCAGATCAGCGAGCTTACCGAGCCGACCATCCTCGTCGCGCATAGCCTGGGCTGCATTACCGTGGCGCATTGGGCGCAGGAGTTTAGTTCGGAGTTGATTAAAGGCGCATTACTGGTAGCGCCGGCGGATGCGGAGCTGTCGAAGCGGTTGAATTTCGTGGTCGGCTTCACGCCCATACCCGTGCGCACGATCCCTTTCAAAACGATCGTGGTGGCGAGCACGAACGATATTTACGCGACCATAGGCCGGTCGAAAGTATTTGCCGCGAACTGGGGGAGCGATTTTATTAATGTGGGTAAAAAAGGCCATATCAATGCCGTTTCGGGGCTGGAAGACTGGGTTGACGGCAAGAAGATATTGGAGCATTTCGACGGCGTGAAATTGCTGGAAGGCGAAGCAACGCGTTCCTGAGAAACGGCGTATGGGATTGTTAAAGCCTGTTAATGATTTGTTAAGTGCTTTTTATTCTTTATATCTTTCAAAACAGTTCTACACTTTAAACGATTGAAATTATTATGAAAAAAATGTTTGTACTCGCAGCGGCAGGTTTGCTTTTCAATGTTGCTGCTATTGCCGACGGTCCCGGAAAGAATGCTGCTGACAAGACTTTGAAGGTTGATCCCAAAGCCAGCACAGTAAACTGGGGCGCTAAGAAAGTGACCGGAACGCATGCCGGAACTGTGCCTCTGGAAAGCGGAACACTCATCGTTGATAACGACAAACTCAAAGGAGGAAGCTTTGTGGCCGACATCAAATCACTCGTTGTGACGGATGTTACCGATAAGGAAATGAATGGAAAACTGACCAATCACCTCAAAAGCGACGACTTCTTCTCGGTTGAAAAACACCCGCAGGCGAAATTGGTAATCGCTACCGTGACACCGAAAGGCGGCAATGCTTACGATGTAACAGGCAAGCTCACGATCAAAGGCATTACCCAGGATGTGAAATTCCCTGCAACTGTGACGGCTGACGCCAAAAAGGTGACTGCCAATGCAAAAGTAGCGATCGATCGGACGAAATACGACATCAAATTCCGCTCGACGAACTTCTTCGAAAACCTTGGCGACAAGGCGATCGACAACGATTTTACACTCGACGTAAATCTGGTAGCGAACAAATAATCAGCGATTATTTAAAAGATATGAAATCCGGTTTGAGCGATCAGACCGGATTTTTTATTGCCGGTGAGAGCCTTATATTTGAAAAATGTGATTTGAAAACTGAAACAAAATCTATGAAAAATTTTATCGCCGGCCTCGCTATATGCACGTCGATGATGGCCGGACAGGCATTTGCCCAAACCGAAAACAAACTCCCGGAATGGGCCTTCGGCGGTTTCAAGCGACCTGCCGGTGTGAACCCGGTTATTTCTCCCGATAGTACGACCCGTTTTTTCTGTCCCATGAACAAGCGCGAGGTCGATTGGGAATCCAATGATACCTTCAATCCCGCCGCGACGATGAAAAACGGCAAAATCGTAGTCCTCTACCGCGCCGAAGACAAAGCCGGCAAGGCGATCGGAATGCGGACATCGCGGCTGGGATATGCCGAAAGCGAGGATGGTGTCCATTTCAAAAGAAGGAAAGAGCCGGTACTATTCCCTGCAGAAGACAGCCAGAAAGCCAACGAGTGGCCCGGCGGCTGTGAAGACCCGCGCATAGCAGTCACCGAGGACGGTTTGTACGTAGTCATTTATACGCAATGGAATAAGGACAAAGCGCGCCTCGGCGTGGCCACTTCCCGTGATTTGCTCAAATGGGACAAGCAAGGCCCGGCATTTCAAAAGGCTTACAGCGGTAAATTCAACAATATCTGGACTAAATCGGGCTCCATTCTCACCAAACTGGTGGGAGACAAGCAGGTTATTGCAAAAGTGAACGGTAAATACTGGCTCTATTTCGGCGAAGCAAATGTCAACATCGCTACTTCCACCGACCTCGTCAACTGGGAACCCGTGGTAGATAGCAAGGGCGATCTCATTAACCTCATTTCCCCCAGAAAGGGCTACTTCGACAGCAACCTCACCGAATGCGGCCCGCCGGCCATCCTGACCGACAAAGGCATTGTTTTACTTTACAATGGTAAAAACGA
The DNA here is from genome assembly GCF_900101885.1 of Dyadobacter soli. Lineage (GTDB taxonomy): Bacteria > Bacteroidota > Bacteroidia > Cytophagales > Spirosomataceae > Dyadobacter > Dyadobacter soli. Next base: position 119,118 of record NZ_FNAN01000024.1, read on the forward strand.
TAAGGGCGAAGACGGCGACAAGCGCTTTACGCCCAACAGCTACTGCGCCGGACAAGTGCTGTTCGACAAAAACGATCCTACCAAAGTCCTCGCCCGCCTCGACACGCCGTTCTTTCGCCCGATGGAGCCGTTTGAAAAAAGTGGTCAATATGTAGCGGGGACGGTTTTCATTGAAGGGATGGTGTATTATAAAAAGAAATGGCTGCTTTACTACGGCTGCGCCGATTCGCGCGTGGGCGTGGCTGTGTATGATCCTGCGAAAAAAGTAAGCGGCGATCCGATTCCATAACGATGGTACGAAGCTCCGGCTTCGTACACACTATTTGCAGGCCTCCGGCCGGTCGGAACCGCAGGAAATGCCATCGTTTGCGAAATCGGAGCAGGAACTCCGTAAATAAGAAGTCACGAAGCAAGCTTCGCGCCAGCCTCCGCAGTAACGATAGCATTGTGCATGGCAGAGCAGGAGCTCTGCAAATAGCGAGCACGAAGCAAGAGCTTCGCGCCATTAGCAGGTTAGTACAGGATAGTGCATCAGATATTTTTAGGAATTTTTGGATATTAATTTCTGCTTTTTTAAGAGGGGTTAATGTCCGGATTGCCCTTGCAGTAAGGGAAGTCGGTTATTCAGGAGTCACTAAACCTATAAATGCGATCAAAATGAGTTTCAGATTTATCAAGGCCGGAATGCTCCTGGCCGCCGTGATGACCCTCACCAGCCAGGTCGACACTTTTGCCCAAAAAGCCGAAAAAGGCTTTAAATCCATTTTCGATGGAAAAACACTCAAAGGCTGGGACGGCGATCCGAAATACTGGCGCGTAGAAAACGGCTCGCTCGTGGGTGAAATCACTCCTGAAACGCTTCTGAAAACCAACTCATTTATCATCTGGCGCGGCGGCGAACCCGGCGATTTCGAGCTGAAAGGTTCATTTAAAATTGCAGCCGCAGGAAACTCTGGTATCAATTATCGTAGCGAGCAGCTCACCGACGTGCCTTTTGCATTGAAAGGCTACCAGGCCGATATCGACGGTAAAAACAACTACACCGGCCAGAATTACGAAGAACGCAAGCGCACCACATTGGCTTACCGCGGCCAGAAAACGGTGATCAAGGAATACACCGGTGAAAAAACACCGGAAGGCGTCCGTAAAAACGTGGCCAAGAATGCCTGGACGGGTTTTGAAGTCGTCGGCTCGCTCGGTTCTTCCGATTCTTTGAAAACTTTGATCAAAAGCGAAGAATGGAATACTTTCCACCTCGTGGTGAAAGGCAATCACCTGCAACACTACATTAATGACGTCCTGATGAGCGATGTTACCGACAACGACACGGTAAATGGCGCAAAAAAAGGACTTTTAGGCGTACAGGTACACGTAGGCCCGCCTATGAAAGTGGAATACAAAGACCTGCGCATCAAACAATAATAGTTCACCAAGCATCGGCGGTCGACGGTCAGTCGTCGGCTGTTAAAGATCGGCTTAAAGCATTCATAATGAATAAAATCGGATTTAATGTGCTGGCCTGGACGGCGGCGGTTTCGGATGACCTTTTCCCGATTATCGAAAGACTGAAAACGATTGGATACGACGGCGTCGAGTTCTATTTGGGCCCTCAGGAAGCAGCGGCTTACCAGCGGATGGGCAGTTTTGTGAAGGACCTGGGCCTGGAAACCACCGCGGTAATGACGCTCGGTGCCGACGAAAACCCGGTAAGCGAGTCAGCGGAAGTTCGCCAAAGAGGTCTGGACAAAATCAAATGGGCGGTGGACCGTGCGCATGACCTCGGCTCGAAAGTCATTTGCGGGCCGTTCCACTCGGCGCATACCATTTTTGTGAACCGTCCGGCCGAAGACCGTGAATATGCTTTGGCGGGTGAGGTACTGAATGCCGCTGCCGATTACGCCGCGCAGGCCAATATTACATTCGCATTGGAGGCGCTTAACCGGTTTGAATGCTACTTGTGCAACACCATGGAGCAGTTGCTCAAACTCGTAAAAGCCGCCGATCATCCGAATGTGCGGGCGATGTTCGATACGCACCATTCCAATATCGAAGAGAAAAGCTACCTGGGCGGCTTGCAGACCATCGCGCCCGTGCTCGCACACGTGCACATCAGCGAGAACGACCGCGGTACGCCGGGGACGGGCCAGGTGAAATGGGACGATGCATTCGCGGCGCTGGCGGCCATCAAATATGACGGCTGGCTGACAATCGAAGCATTCTCGCGTAACGATCCGGGCTTTGCGAATGCGATCGGCGTTTGGCGGGAGTTCAACGAGCCGTGGGACATTGCCGAGAACGGCTACAAATTCATCCGCGAAATGGGCCTGAAACACGGGCTCTGATAAACACCTTTTTCAGTCCGGGTTTATGAAGAATCTATTGAAATCAATGCTGGCGCTCGGCATTGCCCTGATCACTTTCGCCTCCAGGGCGCAGGACGATCCAGCGAAACACCGCGTGGTATACAAAGGCGATAAGGGGCCGGGTGTAGGTAAAAATATCGTTTTCATTGCCACCGACCACGAATACCGCGGCGAAGAATCGCTGCCGGCGCTCGCACGCATTATGGCCAAGCGCTACGGATTCACGTGCACGGTCGTATACGCGCTCGATTCCAATGGCTACATTTACCCGGGCAGTTCCAATGTAAAAGGCCTCGACGTGCTCGACAAAGCCGACCTGATGGTGCTCTTCATGCGTTTCGCGCATTTTGAGGACAAGGAAATGCAGCATTTCGAGAACTACCTCAAACGCGGCGGTCCAATCGTAGCATTCCGTACTTCTACCCACGCATTTGAAATTAAAAACGACCCGAAATGGGAGCGTTACACCTGGAACTACAAAGGCTCCAAAACCGAATGGAAAGACGGTTTTGGGGAGCATATCCTGGGTGAAACCTGGGTATCGCATTACGGTACGAACCACAAGCAGTCGTCGAAAATCATCATCGACGAGGCGCAAAAGAACCACGCGATTATGCGCGGTGTGAAAGATATGTGGGCGCAATCCGGCGGTTACACAGCCGCTCCGAAAGGAACCGTGCTCGCAAAAGGCCAGGTACTGAACGGTATGACGGCCGATTCGCCCGCCGATCCGACGAAGGAGCCGTTACCCGTTGCGTGGATCAGGGATTATCAGATGGAAGGCGGCAAAAAAGGCCGTGCATTTACCACTACCCACGGCGCGTCCGAGGATTTGCTCAATGAAGGTTTCAGAAGAATGATCGTGAATGCGATGTTCTGGGGGTTAGGTCTTGAAAAGGATATCAAACCCAATAACGACATTGCATTTGTAGGGCCTTACAAGCCTACCACATTCAATTTCAGCGGTTATAAAGCGAATGTGAAACCATCCGATTTAGCGGGTTGGGATTCGCTGATCATGCCGGGCGAGGTATTGAAGAAGAAGAAGTCGAAGTGATTTTTATATAATTGAAAATAAACTTTTAATGTCTCAGCAACTTCCATTCCGCTTTGGGTCAGAGGTTTACACCTGGTTCATGAGCAACAGCGGCCAAACACACCAGGGCCGGTTAGGACACATGATTGAAGTGATCGCGAAAGCGGGTTTTACCGGTATCCAACCGATTTTTACCTGGATGGGCGACCTCCAAGACCCGGATCTGCTCGAAGCCAAACTCAAAGAGCAGGGTATCGAACTTGCCGCATTGGCCCTCGCACTGGACTGGAACGAAGCCGAAGAAACCGAACGCGAACGCGAAGTAGCCGACCATGCCATCCGCGTACTGCAACGCTTCCCGGGAGCCGTGCTCAACACGGTACAAATCCCGACCGGCCGACATAACCTCGAAGAACGCCAGCAACGCCTGATCAACATTGTCAACACGGTATCGCGCCGCGCCGCCGACAAAGGCGTGCCGTGCAGCTACCACCCCAACTCCCCGCATTCATCCATTATACGCACCGAAGAAGATTACAAAATCGTATTCGGAGGTCTGGACGCATCGGTAACCGGCTGGACGCCCGATGTAGGCCACATTATCAACGGCGGCATGGACCCGCTCGCGAAAATGAAGGAATACCAGTCGCTCATCAATCACGTGCATTACAAAGACTGGAACGGCGACCCTGAATTTACATTGATGGGCAAAGGCAAAGTAGACCTGCTCGGCGTGACCCAATGGCTCAAAGACATTAATTACACCGGCTGGATCATCTGCGAAGACGAAGGCGAAGAAGCCCTCGAAGACCCCGATTTCGTGACATTGCACGATGGAAAGTGGATTCAGGAGGATTTGATACCGGCGTTGAAGTGAATTTGACCGCCGACGGCCGACCGCGGACCGCCGACCGGTTGTGTTGCAATGGAACGCATTCAAAAAATCCAAACAATAAATCGGCGGTCGGCCGTCAGCGGTCGGCGGTCAAAAAGAGATATCAAAACAATTCCCGATAAGCAACCAAGCATCCCAACCCATGCCCACAATTAAGTCCAACGGTATCAACTTTTACTACGAAGAACGCGGTTCCGGCGAGCCATTGCTGCTCATTATGGGCATTACCGCGCCGGGAGCGGTGTGGAATGTGCATGTGGCCGATTGGAAGCACCATTTCCGGTGCATTATCGGCGATAACCGCGGCGTAGGACTGACGGACAAACCCGCCGGGCCTTATTCGACGGAGCAAATGGCAGACGATTATGCCGGTTTGCTCGATTCCCTGGGTTTGGAAAATGTAAATGTGATCGGCTGCTCGATGGGTAGCACCATAGCGCAGCAGCTCGCGATCCGGCATCCGGAAAAAGTGAAATCGCTCGTGCTGATGTGCCCCTGGGCGCGTTGCGACAATTACGCAAAAGGCCTTTTCCAGCATATTATGAATGCCAAGGCGCGGTTCCGACCGGAGGAGTTCAGCTTATACATTCAATTGCTGATCTTCTCGAAATCGTCGTGGGACGACGCAAAGCAGCACGAAGACCTTGAAAACGGTCGGCGGATCGATGCATTCAATCCGTTCCCGCAGCCGTTGCATGGGCTGGAAGGGCAGGCTGCGGCTTGCATTAATCATAATGCATTACCCGATTTAGGAAAAATCAATGTGCCTACGCTGGTGATAGGAGGCAAAGAGGACATTTTTACGCCGGTATGGATGGCCGAAGAGGTCGCCAACGGCATTCCCGGTGCCGAGTTATTCCTGTACGACAAGCTCGGTCACGCATTCCATTTTGAAAATACAGAAGATTTTAATGCAAGGATAAGGAACTGGCTGACGAGCGTTCCGGTAGCCTGATCCCGCATTTTTTGAGTTAAAAGCATTAAAGCGAGGCATTTTGCGCCTTTTTTAGGTTTAGATAATTACGGGTTTAATTAAGATATAATGGAGATCGGCAATTCGAAAGGCATTGAACAGCATGCAGAAGACTGGAAGACCAAGGTATCGAACCATGTGCAAGTAGGCGGTATCGAAACTTCCGTGCTGGATAATGGCGCTGGTCGTGGTACCCGCATTGCGTGGATCAATACCGGCGGTGGCCTGCGCTTCAAAGTGGTGATCGACCGCGCGATGGACATTGCCGAGGCGTTCTACAACCAGCATAGCCTGGCGTGGATCAGTCACGGCGGCATTACTTCGCCGCAACCGTTTTCGGACAAAGGCATCGACTGGCTCCGTACATTCGGCGGTGGCCTGCTTACCACCTGCGGCCTCTCGCATGCGGGGGGACCCGAGTCGGACCTATTCGGCGATCGCGGCCTGCACGGCCTCATCGGTAATCAGCCTGCCGAGATCATTTCCATCGTCCAGCCTGATTTGCGCGCCGGAAAATATGACATGAGCATAACCGGCATTATCCGCGAAACGCGCCCTTTCGGGCCGAGTCTGGAACTGAAAAGAACCATTTCGGCCACATTAGGCGAAGCGAAACTGCGCATTCACGACGAAGTGATCAACAAAGCCAACACTGCTGCACCGCATATGCTGCTGTACCATTTCAACTTCGGCTGGCCGATCGTAGACGAGGGTACGGACATTCTCTGGAACGGGCAATGGCATCCACGCCACGGTGAGGAAAACGCGAAGATTTTCAAAGAAGGTAATGCATTCAAAAAAGCACCTGCACCTTTGGAATCACACCTCGGCAGCGGAGAGGAAGTTGCATTGATCGATGTAGACGCAGATATTTTCGGCGATAGCATTTGTGGATTACATAATGAAAAGCTGGGTGTGGCTGTCGCATTGAAATTTAAAAAGGAACAACTACCCTGGCTCGCCAACTGGCAGCATTGGGGCAAAGGCGAATATGTTACTGGCATCGAGCCAAGTACGCACCCGCTATCGGGGCAAGCCAAGGCGCGGGAGGACGGGACATTGATTTTCCTTCAACCCGAAGAAACACGGGAGTACGACCTCGAACTGAGCATCTTGACCGCGAAAGAGGAGATCGAGGATTTTGAATTGAAAGTGAATGTATCGTAATGTTTGTAACAATTCTCACGGTGCGCTGCACCTACAAATCTTACGGTGCTCTGCACCAAGGCGAAATCACGAAGGTGCAGCGCACCGCAACAATTGTAAACAAAAGTAAAAACCGGTGCATCGCACCAATATTTGTACCAAAAACCAATTCTTTAATACAAAAACAATGGGACTTTCAAGTATAGCTGAGAAGGCGTTGGAGCAGGGAAAAGGCATTTTGCGTCTGGCGCCGACATGGGTGCCGCGTTCGTTTTGCGTTCCCGGCCGCAGGATCAAATTGCACCCCGACGATTATTACATACTCGGTGGTGAGCGTGGTGGTATCGATGAGCGTTGGTTGTCGTCCACAACTCCTGCGGAAAACGGGCCGCTTACAGGCGAAAATGAAGGTTTGAGCCAGATAGTTCTGGAAGATGAATCAGGAGTACAGAAAGTGACATTGCGCGACGCGGTAGCAGAGCTGAAAGGTCAGATCATTGGCGACAGACTTTGGGATCAATACAAAAGCTGGCCGATGTACTCCAAGTTTTTTGACAACATGGGGCCGCTCCCGCACCACATTCACCACAGAGACGAGCACGCCGCGATGGTGGGCCAGAACGGAAAGCCGGAAGCTTATTATTTCCCGCCTCAGCTGAACAACCACGGCGGTGATTTCCCATACACATTCATTGGTATCGCTCCCGGTACTACCAAAGAGCAGATCAAAGAGTGTTTGATGAACTTCACCAAGGGTGACAACAAGATTACCAACTACTCGCAGGCGTTTCGTCTTGAACCGGGCACAGGCTGGGATGTTCCTCCTGGCATGTTGCACGCGCCGGGCAGCTTGTGCACTTACGAGCCTCAGAAAGCATCGGATATTTTTGCAATGTATCAATCGCTTGTCAACGAGGCTGTTATTCCGGAAGAATTGCTCTGGAAAGGCACGCCGAAAGACAGAATCGGTGATTACGACCTGTTGATGGAAGTGATCGACTGGGATTTGAATGTGAATCCTAATCTGATGGAAAAGCACTTCATGCGCCCGAAACCGGTAAAAGATGTGGCCGAGATGGAAGCAGAGGGATACAGCGAAAACTGGATTTGCTATAAAAACGAGGCTTACAGCGCTAAGGAACTGACCGTTTTCCCGGGACAAACTGTAACCATCAAAGACGGCGGTGCATACGGAATGATCGTAATGCAGGGCCACGGCAAATTCGGTGTGTGGGATATCGAAACCCCTGCATTGATCCGCTACGGGCAGCTGACCAACGACGAATATTTCGTAACCGAAGCTGCTGCAATCGAAGGTGTTACAATCACCAACTCTTCGAAAAATGACCCGATTGTGATTTTGAAACACTTCGGTCCGGGTAACCCTGATTTAGTATTGTAAAAAACTAAAATTCCTCAAACCATGCCTGAAAATAATTTCCCCAAGCTCCACAATGCCACCTGGCCTGGCATCGTAGGTAAAGGTTCTGATTCAGAGCCGATTATTCCTTTTGATACATTGCTCGAAAAAACCGCCGCTGCGGAAGTGGATGGCGTAAAATTCGATGGCGTCGATATTGGCTTGTTCGACGAGCATATCGGCGAATATTTGAATGCAGCCGACGGCGGCAAACGCCTGGCCGACAAGCTGGCAGGCTATAACCTGGAAGCCGGAAGCCTTGTAGCGAACGTGTGGGCGGGATCGGCATTGGGTACCAAAGATGCCCGCGACACATTTGTGGAGCAGGTGCGTAAGGCATGCGAGTTCGGCAAGCAGCTCCGCGACGCCGGTGTGCGCCAGGGTGGTGTGATCCGTATCGACTCGGCTGCTTCGCCGGAAGCATGGTCGGCTGATCCGAAAGGCAATACCAAGCAAATCGCGGAAACTTTCCGCCGTGCTGCCGACGTGGCTGCTGATTTCGGTGAAAGACTGGCTGCCGAAGGCGAGATCTGCTGGGGCGGTATGCACAGCTGGAAAGCGATGATCGATACGCTCGAAGCAACGGACCGCCCAAATGTAGGTTTCCAGGCTGATATGTCGCATACATTCCTTTATCTGCTGGGATACAATGCGCCGGAAGACCGCATTCTGCCGGCCGATTTCCAATGGGACGACCGCGCGACTTTGGATGAAGCATTCAAAAAAATGACCGCCGCGCTGCGCCCCTGGACGATCGATTTCCACGTAGCACAAAACGACGGAACCGTTCACGGCACCGGCTCGCACGATAAAACCGGCCGCCACTGCCTCGCTACCGATCCAAACGGCAAGCTCGACATCGTACACCACGCCGGTTTCTGGCTCCGCGACGACAAAGGCGAACTTACCCGCGCATTCCGTCACATTTGCTGGGACGGCTGTATGTTCCCCAACGAGGTAATGTACAAGCAGGAAACCTGGAACGACATCCTCGCTGCGCTCGTGAAAGTGCGTAACGCGCATGGGTGGCAAGCGTAATGACCGCTGACCACTGACGGCCGACCGCCGATCGCTTGTAGTTGCCGACTGGTAAAAGTACCAAAATCGGCGGTTAGCGGTCGGCCGTCGGCGGTCAAAAATATTCCAAAAACCTAAGGCTCGAAGCAATCCGCTGGAAGCCCCAACCAACAAAACCTTATGTCTGAAAAAAAGCAAATTCGCGTTGCCCTGATCGGTTCCGGTTTGATGGGCCGCACGCATACCAATGGTTATAAAAGAATCGGGGACTTTTTCCCTGAGCTCGAATATCGTCCTGTTTTGGCGGCGGTTTGTTCCCGCAACGAGGAGAAAGTGAAGGCTTTCGCCGAGCAATGGGGCTACGAATCGTACGAAACCGACTGGCGCCGGATCATCGAGCGCGACGATATCGACGCAGTGGACATTTGTACACCCAATGATACCCACGCCGAAATTGCATTGGCAGCGGCTGCAAAAGGCAAGATGATCCTTTGCGAAAAACCATTGGCGCGTACATTGGCGGAGGCCAAAACGATGGTGGACGCGATTGAAGCAGCTGGCGTTAAAAACACGGTTTGGTACAACTACCGCCGCGTGCCTGCGGTTACTTTGGCAAAGCAAATCGTGGATTCGGGTAAACTGGGCCGCATTTTCCATTACCGTGCGAACTTCCTGCAAGACTGGACTATCAGCCCGGATGTACCACAAGGCGGAACCGCTACCTGGCGCCTCGATGTGGATGCGGCAGGCTCCGGCGTAACCGGCGACTTGCTCGCGCACTGTATCGACACGGCGATGTGGATCAATGGCGGTATTAAGGATGTTTCGGCGGTGGCCGAGACTTTCATTAAAGAGCGCAAGCACGCAGGCACCGGCGAAGTACAGAAAGTAGGCATCGACGACGCTTGTATTTTCCATTGCCATTTCGACAACGGCTCATTGGGCTTGTTTGAATCGACGCGTTACGCACGCGGCCACAAGGCGCTTTATACTTTTGAAATCAATGGCGAGCATGCTTCCATTCGCTGGGATCTGCACGATTTGAACCGCCTCGAATATTTCGATCACAATGACGATTCGGTTGTCCGCGGATGGCGTTCAATCCTTGTAACCGACGGCGATCAGCCTTACATGAAGCGCTGGTGGATCCCGGGAACGAGCATTGGTTATGAGCATTCGTTCATTCACCAGGCAGCCGATTTCTTCGAAAGCCTTCAAACCGGAAAACCCTGCTCACCGACTTTCAAAGACGCTTACGAAACACAGAAAGTGTGCGAAGCGGTACTGGAATCGGCGGCTTCCAAAAGCTGGAAAGATACCGGCGTACATTGGGAAGGTTAATCCAATAATGCATTCATAATCTGAGGCTTTAACCGGATCCTACGATGGGAAGGTTAAAGCCTCAGTTTCGATACTGCTATGTCCGATTACATTCTAAGGGTTAGGGAAATCTCGAAGTCATTCTCCGGCGTGAAGGCGTTGGACAATATTCATTTTGACCTCAAAAAGGGCGAAGTACATGCCCTAATGGGTGAAAATGGGGCCGGGAAATCCACTTTCATGAAAATACTGATCGGGCTGGTGTCACCGGATTCGGGGGAAGTTTTGCTTGAAAATGAGAATCTGGTCGGAAACAATGTAAATGAGACTTTGAAAAAAGGCATTTCCATGATCCACCAGGAAATCCTGATCATTCCGGAGCTGACCGTCGCGCAGAATATTTTTCTGGGAAGGGAAAGGGAAGTTTCCGGTAAAAGCGGGTTGCTATCGGGTTGGCTGAATGATTCGGAGATTAACCAGCAGGCGGCGGCATTGCTTGATCGAATGGGGGTTAACATTGCTCCAAAGGCAAAAATGAAACATCTCAGCGTGGCGCAGATGCAAATGGTGGAGATTGCGAAAGCCATTTCGAACAATGCCAAAGTGATTATTATGGACGAGCCTACCTCGGCTATTTCGGATAAAGAAGTGGCCACTTTGTTCGGTATAATCCGCGATCTGAAAGCGCAAGGTGTGAGCATTATTTACATTTCCCACAAAATGGATGAGATATTCCGGATTTCGAACACCATTACGGTGCTCCGCGACGGGAAATACATCGGTACCAAAAGTGCGGCCGAGCTGGATCAGCATGCGTTGATTGCGATGATGGTAGGCCGGGAGATCGATCAGATGTTCCCGGAAGCGACGCAGCCTGTGGGTAAGGAAGTACTTTCGGTGCGGAACCTGGGCAGGACGGGCAAGTTTTCAGGTATCAGTTTTAATGTAAAATCCGGTGAAATACTGGGGCTGGCCGGTTTAATGGGCGCCGGGAGAACCGAAATCGCGAGGGCGATATTCGGGCTGGACAAATGGGACGAGGGAGAAATCACGGTCAAAGAATCTCCGCTTCGTGCACGTACGCCACGCGAGGCGATCGGGCGGGGAATCGGGTATGTGAGTGAAGACAGGAAAGGGCTTGGGTTTATTCCGAGAATGTCGGTGAAGGACAATATCACCCTTTCAAGCATGAGCAATCACCGCAAAGGTGGATTTATAGACACACACAGCGAACAATCGGTCACTGAAAAAATGATCGCCGATTTGAAGATCAAAACGGCCGGTACCGGTCAGCATGTAACGTATTTAAGCGGGGGAAACCAGCAGAAAGTCGTCATCGGCAAAGTACTGCTCGCGTCGCCGGAGATCATCATCCTCGACGAGCCGACGCGCGGCGTGGACGTTGGGGCAAAATTTGAAATTTATAAACTGATCCGCAGCCTCGCCGACCGGGGCATGGCGATCATCATGATATCATCGGAACTGCCGGAAATCCTGGGAATGAGCGACCGGATACTGGTCTTATCCAAAGGCAAACAAACGGCATTGCTCTCGAAGGTGGAAGCAACGCAGGAGTTGATTATGCGGTATGCGGTGGCGTGATGGTTTTGACCGCCGACGGCCGACCGCGGACCGCCGACTGCGGATCTGACGTATGGTGGATATCATAACAAAAATATTTGTCTCTCAAATGGGATCGGCGGTCGGTCGTCAGCGGTCGGCGGTCAAAACCGAACCATGTTACAGACTCGTACAAACGAATGAACAGATTCTCCAAACTAGGCCAGTACGGCATTTTTCTCGCATTCGCATTGATATGCCTGGTGCTGGCATTAAGTACGCCGAAATTTTTTACCATTTCGAACCTTTTGATCATTGGTAACCAGGTGTCGATCAATGCATTGCTGGCATTTGGTGTAACTTTTGTGATTATTACCGGCGGGATTGACCTTTCGCTCGGTTCGATGGTGGCGGTAACCGGCGTAGCTGCGGCCTCGTTCGCGCATCCGGATACTTACCCGCTTGTGGTCCCACTGCTCATCGGGCTCGGAGCCGGTTCTGCAATGGGTGCATTCAATGGGCTGGTGATTACCAAAAGCAAAGTGCCGCCATTCATCGTCACATTAGGGACAATGACTATCGGCCGCGGATTGGCATTGATTCTCAGCAAAGGAAGGCCGGTTTCGAATCTTTCGGACGAGTTCAATTTCATTGGTGGAGGGAATATCGCGGGTATCCCGTTTCCGATCATTATCCTGCTGGTCGCATTTGCAATTTGCTCCATTGTTTTAAACAAAACCATCCTCGGGCGCTACATGTATGCGGTCGGGGGGAACGAGCCCGCTGCCCGCGCGTCGGGTATACGTGTGAACCGTGTCAAAATGTGGGTATATACCATTTGCGGGTTGCTTTCTGCATTGGGAGGTATCCTGCTCACTTCCCGCATTACCACCGGTCAGCCTAATGCCGGTGCCGGTTTCGAATTGGACGCCATTGCGGCCGCCATTATCGGTGGTACCAGCACCTCGGGTGGCACCGGAACCATGACCGGCACTTTGATTGGCGCATTGCTGATTGGCGTGATCAGTAACAGCCTGGATTTGCTGAATGTGACTTCGTATTATCAGCAGGTTGTGATGGGGGTGATTATTATCGGGGCCGTGGTGCTGGATGGGTTGGGGAAGAAGGATTGATTAATATAAATAGACCGCTGACGGCCAACTGCCGATGGCATAATGACATTTTTATGAAACGTAACGTGCTTTTTGCTGCGCTTTTTGCCACAGTTCTTTTGAATAGCTGTAACCAATCATCTGATAAAGAATCCGGCTCGGATGGAGGCGACAAGCTGGTGATCGGGGCTACGATGCTGAGCATGCAGAATGAATTCATCGTGAATGTGAGCGATGCGATGGAGGCGAAGGCGAAGGAAATGGGCGTGGAACTGATCACGGTGGATGCTGAACGTTCGGCATTAAAGCAAGTGGAGCAGGTGGAAAGCTTTATCGGCCAGGGTGTCGACGCGATCATCATGAATCCCTGTGAAGTGGAAGCGAGCTCCCCGGCTGTGAAGCTGGCAATGGACGCGAAAATTCCCATTATCAATGTCAATTCCGAGACTTCCGCGAAACCTACCGCATTCGTCGGCTCCGACGACACCGAATCCGCCCGCATTGCCATGAAATACATTGCTGAAAAGCTCGGCGGCAAAGGCAATGTGCTGATGATGCACGGCTTTATGGGCCAGGCCGCACAAATCCGGCGCGACAATGGCGCGAAGGAAATCCTGAAAGCTAATCCGGGCCTCAAATTGCTTGCCGAACAGACCGGCGAATGGGACCGTGCCAAGGGAATGTCCCTCACCGAAAACTGGATCCAATCCTACGGAGATAAAATCAACGCGATCTTCGCACAGAACGATGAAATGGGTATGGGCGCCGTGAAAGCGCTGGAAGCCGCAGGTTTAAAAGGGAAAGTGTTGGTAGTCAGCGTAGACGCGATTCCTGATGCATTACAAGCTGTCAAAAAAGGAACTTTGGACGCCACCGTTTTCCAGAACGCGAAGGAGCAGGGCGGAAAAGCGATTGAAACCGCGGTGAAGGCGGCTAAGAAAGAGGCGTTTGAGAAGGAGGTGCTGATTCCTTTTCAGTTGGTGGATAAGGGGAACGTTGACAAGTTTTTGAAATAGACTACCGCTTTAATGCACGAAGCCTTTCGAGCCCGCCGCTTTCGACAAATTCCCGGGTGGCTTCCATTTTTTCTTTAAGAATCGCCTGGACCCTGGGGTCGGCAAGGACTCTTTTTTTGCGTTCTTCAAAACTCTCAACCGGTGTTTTCATCGCTGTTTAAGTTTTATAATGTAAACTTGATAGGTTTTGTTAAGCTCAAATGGCTCAACAACAGCGCCGCTGTCACCATAAATTCCGTAATACTTTTAATTATTTGAAAGCTCTTTTCCAAGAACCATCCTGTATAGACGGCTCTTGGCGGGTGTGTTACCCTGGATCTTTATCTCGGCGTAAGGGTATCGCTCCAAAAAAATACGTATACATTGCGACACAGTCGACATGACTTTTTCTAAGTCGAGATTGTTTTCCGGGGAAGCAATGTCACTTAGTTCTCCATTCGGAAGCACATCTAACAGTGCCAGATTGAAAAGCCCGTTACTGTACTGGAATTCTGTAAAAAGCACAGCTTTCCGAATTGTTTTGTTGTAGCTGACGCTCAAAAATTCAAAGTAAAGCAGATCATCGTCGGCCTGAAAAGGGTAATATTCTGACTGCATACAAACGCTGGATTGTAAGTACCATATCGAATGCAGGAAGTTGAGTTGTAAGTGTCGCAAATGTAAAATAATCTCCCCTTAAAAGTAAAACGTCCCGTTCTCCGGGCTTTTACCCTCGTATGGCATTGGCCAGTTTCCTAAAACCAATCAAAATCAACGAATGAATACTTTCAATATCAACCGCCGTAATTTCCTCCACGGGGCCACGGCTGCATTGGCACTTTCAACTTTCGGAGCGCAGGGAATGGACCTGATCAACCCTGCCAAAACATGGCGTGTGGGATTGATAGGCACGGGTTGGTATGGCAAAAGTGATCTTTTCAGATTGATTCAGGTAGCGCCGGTAGAGGTGATCGCATTGTGCGATGTAGATAAAAATCAATTGAACGAAGCAGGCAAGCTGGTGAGCCAGCGGCAGAAATCGGGTAAGACGCCCAAATTGTACGGCGATTACCAAAAAATGCTGGCCGAGAATGAAATGGACATTGTGCTCATCGGTTCGCCCGACCATTGGCACGCATTGCAGATGATCGACGCGGTGAAGGCAGGCGCACACGTGTATGTGCAGAAGCCGATCAGCGTGGATGTTCTGGAAGGGGAGGCGATGGTAGCAGCGGCCCGCAAATATAAAAAGGTAGTACAGGTAGGTACGCAGCGGAAAAGCACGCCGCATTTAATCGACGCGAAGAAAAACATTGTGGACGCAGGCCTGCTGGGGAAGATCTCGCATGTCGAAATGTGCTGCTACTACCACATGCGCGCCAATGGTAATCCGCCTGTTGAAGCCGTTCCCGACTTCCTGGATTACGAAAAATGGACCGGCCCCGCGCCCCTGCGCCCATACGACGGCTCGCCACACGTGCGCTGGTGGCGGACATTCATGGAATATGGCAACGGTATCACGGGCGATATGTGCGTACACATGTTCGACACCGTGCGCTGGATGCTCAAACTGGGCTGGCCGAAAAAAATCTCCTCGACCGGTGGTATTTATGTGCAAAAAGAAGGTAAGTCTAATATATCCGATACGCAATCGGCGATTTTCGAATACGACGGACTAAACTGCGTGTGGCAGCACCGGACCTGGGGAACGCCTAACAACCCGGATTACCCGTGGTCGTTCACGCTGTACGGCGAAAAAGGAACGCTTTGGGCAAGTACGATGGCCTACGATTTCATTCCCCAGGGCAAGGGCGAGAAGATTCACAAGGATGTTGTTTACGAAAAAGAAAAATACCCTGAGGATCTCAAAGAAGACAAAATCGAGTTGAACGCAGCGCCCGCGACACGGCTGCATATGCTCGATTTCCTGAACGCGATCGAGAAGAGTTCCAGACCGGTTGCCGACATCGAGGAAGGGCATATCTCGACAGCCAGCTGCATTTTGGCAAATCTTTCGATGAAAACGGGCCGTTCGATTGTTTATGACCCAATAAAACGCGAAATTGTCGGAGATAGAGAAGCCAATGCATTGCTGGCCCGCGCCTACCGGGCTCCTTACAAACATCCTGACTATAAGCACGTCTAGGATAGGTCATTAAAGTTCGTGGTCCCTTATATATTCCCAGTACATCGCGTCCGGTAAAACCCGGGCGCGTTTTTGTTTGCGGATTTTCAGGATTGATATATCAGTTTTAAATGTTTATAAGTTTAATAGATGTTTCGAAGGCATTTAAACCAAATCCCCTCTGAAACTGTCAGAGTAGTGTAACATAACCAAACGTTCAAAACACAATGAAAACCATAGTGAAGTTGATAAAATCCGCTGGTATGGCGGTTGTGGCGGGTGTACTCATGATGGCGTGTAGCAATGCCCTTCAAGTCAGTTACGATTACGATTCCGCGGTGAACCTTAAACAATTCAAAACGTTCAAGGTGGAGGCTGAGCATAACATGGAGCAGGACCCGTTGCTGGGCAGCGAACTGAACAGACGCCGGTTGGGTGATGCGGTGGTGGAAGTGATGGAAGCCAAGGGCTACAAACTCGATCAGCAGAACCCCGAAATCGTGGTGCGGTTCATGACCGACGTGAAGGACCGCCAGCAAGTGCGCTCCAACAATATGTACTCGCCTTACATGTGGTGGTACGGCGGAGGTAACAACATCTCGACCTACAACTACCAGGAAAGCCGTTTCATCCTGAACATCTACCAGAAAGGCACCGAGCGTATGGTATGGCAGGGATGGGCTTCCGGAAAAGTGAAGGCGCCAACCAAGAAAGAAGATCAGAATACGATGATCAAAAACACAATGGCCGACATCCTCCGTTCCTTCCCGCAAGCAACGTTGGATACTTACAGCAGGAAATAATCTTTTAGGATTTAATCCAAAAAATGCCGGACGAGAGCCCAGTCATGGTCGGAAGAAATTCCGGCCATTTTTTATGTTTTGAAAAACAGATCAGGATTTCCTCCGCAGTGGACTACGATCAGGGCAATGGCTAAGTCCCGGACCTCCATCGAAAACCTTCTTTTGGCGGTTTTGTATCCAATGTTGTTGGCTTTTTTATAGATCAACACCATCATGGCGGTAATCAGGGTCATATATAGCATGACCTGTATGCCGTTTTTGTTTAAAGAGACCAGATGACTGACATTCAATTCCTGTTTGAGGAAACGAAAGAAGATTTCTATATCCCAGCGCCGTCTGTATGCCTGGGCGATTGCTTTTGCGGG
>NZ_FNAN01000023.1:0-61681 GCF_900101885.1 Dyadobacter soli
TCTGTCATTCTCTAAAATGCCATACATTAACAGGTAAAACATCTTTTTACCATGCAGGACTTTGGTGTAATGATCAACCCTGGTAGTTGCCGAAAGATGGGCGATAAGGGCTTCGGGAATGAAACCTAAAAGATGATTGATGTTAACCTTGTGATCTTTAAAAACGGGCATATCTTGCTGACTATCAATTACTAAAGATAATCAATTTGCCTCGTAAAACCAACAATAAATAACTAAAAATCAACTGATTAACCAATAAAAAACAGCCCCTATGAAACAAAAAAAGTCGGAAGAAAAATCTTCCGACCATGACTGACTCGGTGTCCGCTTTTTTCGTATTCGTTATTCCCATTCGATGGTTGCAGGTGGCTTCGAAGAAATGTCGTAAACGACCCTGTTCACCCCTTTCACCTTATTGATAATGTCGTTGGATACTTCCGCGAGGAAATCGTAAGGCAAATGCGCCCAGTCGGCAGTCATACCGTCCACCGACGTTACCGCGCGCAGCGCAACTACGCGCTCATACGTGCGCTCGTCACCCATAACGCCTACGCTTTGCACAGGAAGGAGCATGGCGCCCGCCTGCCAAACGTCTTTATAGAGGTTCCATTTGCGGAGACCGCCGATAAAGATCGCATCCACATCTTGCAGAATAGCGACTTTTTCCTCGGTGATTTCGCCCAAAATACGGATTGCCAGACCTGGTCCCGGGAACGGGTGGCGGCTAAGGATCTTCTCGTCGATACCTAGTGTACGTCCAACCGCCCTTACTTCATCTTTGAACAAAGTATTCAGCGGCTCAACTACTTTCAGTTTCATAAAATCGGGCAAACCACCTACGTTGTGGTGCGATTTAATGGTCGCCGAAGGGCCTTTCACCGAAACGGATTCGATCACGTCGGGGTAAATGGTACCCTGTCCGAGCCATTTCACGTCTTCGATCAAATGTGCTTCCTGGTCGAAAATATCGATGAACGACTTGCCGATCGCTTTGCGTTTCGCTTCGGGGTCAGACAGTCCGTCGAGCTGTTGGTAGAAGTGCGATTTAGAATCTACACCTTTGATATTGAGGCCCATATCCTGGTAAGAATGCAGCACTTGCTCGAATTCATCCTTACGCAACAGACCGTTGTCTACGAAAATACAATACAAATTCTGGCCGATCGCGTGATGCACCAACGTGGCAGCCACCGTAGAATCCACACCGCCCGACAATGCCATTACGACTTTGTCATTACCCAGTTTCTTGCGAAGCTGTTCAATGGTATGTTCTACAAACGATTCGGAAGTCCAGTCCTGCTTGCAACCGCAAATGTTCACTACGAAGTTGTGAATCAGCTTTTTGCCTTCCATTGTATGGGTAACTTCCGGGTGGAACTGGATCCCGTAGGTCAATTCGTCTTCAACTTTGAATGCAGCCACCTTCACCGATTCCGTGGAAGCGATCACGTGGAAGTTCTGCGGTGCGCGAACGATGGTATCGCCATGCGACATCCACACCTGCGACGATTCCGACAAACCCGCCAGCAATGAAGAATCCGGATCACCGATTTCCAGCTTAGCACGACCATATTCACGGTGCTGCGACGGTTTCACATCGCCGCCAAGCTCCTGTGCCAACAGCTGCGCACCATAGCAAACGCCCAGCAGCGGCAATGTTTTGCGGAATTTGTTGAGGTCGACCCGGGGAGAATCCTCGTCCCTTACCGAACAGGGGCTACCTGAGAGAATGACACCTTTGACGTTGGGAGTGAGTTCGGGGAAGTTGTTGTATGGGTGGATTTCACAATAAACGTTCAGTTCGCGAACTCTGCGTGCAATTAACTGGGTGTACTGTGAGCCAAAATCTAAAATCAGAATTTGTTCAGTCATATATATACTATCTAAAACGCAAAGGTAGGGAGATTGGGTGAAAAGCAAAAAACGAAGTTGAAACTTCGACGTTTCTGACGTTCAAATACCTATTTAACCGTTTAAACTTTTTTCCAGCCAATATGCAACTTCCTTTTATCCCTTTGTATCTATAAGCCGAAAGATAGACACACACCACTTATATAACATACTCGCCTTTTATGTAATCAAAGGTTCTATGTTATACCTAGTACCTATCTTTGCAGCGTACCTAATGGAATCACTCACCCCGGTACGCTGAACTTTTAACTATTAGCCATGAAAATCTTAATGAACCTAACTGCAGCGCTGCTGCTGGGCAGTGGATTTGTGCACGCACAAGCTCCCCAGCCTCTTACCGGAAAAGGAAAAGTCACCGGCTCGGTGCTGGACGAAAAGTCGCAGCCGTTCCCGTTTGTGAATATCCTTCTCCTGCAAGCCAAAGATTCGGTGCTTGTAAAAGGGCTTGCAGCCGATGAGCAAGGAAAATTTGCATTCGACCAGGTGGCGGAAGGTAAATACCTGACGCTGATCTCGATGGTAGGGTATCAAAAAGCTTACAGCGAACCTTTCAACGTAAAAGATACTCCGGTAAACCTTCCTGTTTTCACATTAAAATCAGATATCAAATCATTGAGCGAAGTGACTGTGGTGGCGAAAAAGCCATTTATCGAACAGGAAATCGATAGAACGGTGGTGAATGTAGAAAACAGCATTGTTTCCGCAGGTGCAACGGCACTGGAAGTGCTGGAACGCGCTCCGGGTGTGACGGTCGATCAGCAGAACGAACAACTGAAACTGCGCGGCAAGGAAGGGGTAATTGTTCAGATTGACGGAAAACAGACCTTTTTATCTCAGCAGGAACTCATCACACTCCTACGCAACACGCCGAGCGACAACATCGAGAAAATAGAATTGATCACGAACCCATCCGCCAAATACGACGCGGCGGGTAACTCTGGGATCATTAATATCAAAATGAAGCGCAACAAGAACTACGGCACGAACGGTAACATCAACCTAGGCGGCGCGTGGGCGAAATACGGCCGCGCGAATGCCACCGGAACGCTTAACCACCGGGCGGGGAAAATAAGTACATTCATCAGCGGCGGCGCTTTTTATAACAAAGGATTCAACAATAACGACATTTACCGCACCATTCCTTTCGAGGACAAAGTGACGATTTTCGACCAGAAAACGGAGCGCATCAACCGATCGGAATACTATAATGTGCGTGCCGGCCTCGACTATTTTGCAACGGACAAAACCACAGTGGGCGTACTGGTTTCCGGGTTCTATAATGATTGGAGCAACCCGTTCGGGCAAACCAACACCCGGATCCTGAACGAAGACCTTAGCCTGCAACGGACGTTCCGGACCAACGTTTTCAATGGCGGTAAAATGAATAATATCAGTTCCAACGTGAATTTGAAACACCAGTTCAATGATAAAGGAAAAGAGCTGACCTTCGACCTGGACTACGTGCATTACGGCGGCAAAAAGAAAAGTGAGCTGGATACCCGGTACTTCAACGCGAACGGCACGCCCGACGAAGCAGCTACGGAAATCGTACGCAACGATATGCCTTCGGACATCAACATTGCGATGGCGAAACTGGATTACACGCAGACGATCGGCAAAGGCAAGTTTGAAACCGGCTTGAAATCAAGTTATGTGACTTCGGATAACGATATGGTGTTCGAAACGTTTGCCGACGACTGGCAGCTGGACCCGAAACGCTCCAACCGCTTCAAATACACCGAAAACGTGAATGCGGCTTATGCGAACTATGCCGGTGCTATTTCGAAGAAGATCAAATACCAGTTGGGCGTTCGTGCGGAACACACACATTCGATCGGTAACTCGGTGACATTGAACCAGAAACGCGACAGAAATTACATTAACTTTTTCCCGAGCGTATTTCTCTCGAACCAGCTGGATACGAACAATGTGATCAACGTCTCGTACAGCCGCCGGATCGACCGTCCGAACTACCAGTCGCTGAACCCGTTCGAGTTTTACCTCGACCCTTACACATTCCAGCGCGGTAACCCGAACCTGAAACCGCAGTACACGCATTCGTTCCAGTTGGTGCACGTTTACAAAAACGCATTGAATACGACGCTGGCTTACAGCCGCATTAAGGATATGATCGCGGACGAGCTGCCCCAGCAGATCGCTTCGGAGAACAAGACATTCGTTACCTCGGATAACCTTGATAACCAGGACAATATCAGCCTGACCGTCTCATTCCCGATACCGGTCACTAAATGGTGGCAAGTGCAAACGAACTTTACGGGTGTTTACAACCATTACAAGTCATATTACCTGGAACAACAGCTGGAAATCAAGCAGGTATCCTGGAATATGTATGCGAGCAACCAATTTACTATCGGTAAGGGATGGTCCGCTGAGCTTTCCGGATGGTATAATAGCAGGCAGTTCTACGGATTGTACGCAGCCCGCCCGATGGGAATGATCAATGCAGGTTTGCAAAAGAATATCCTGAACAAAAAAGGAACGATCCGTTTCAATGTGAACGACATCTTCTGGACCAACCGCTTCAATGGTACCGCGGTGTACAAGGATATCGATTTCAGAGTGCGTTCCGAATGGCCCAGCCGCCAGTTCAGACTCACCTTCACTTACAACTTCGGTAACCAGAATGTGAAGGGCGCCCGCCAGCGCAACACCGGATCGGATGATTTGCAGAAACGCGCAGGCGGCAATTAAAAGTGGAATCCCGGCCGAACGAGGCCAGTGTTCATAAATTAGTTAGGTTTGTTATGCAGAAAATCCATCCCGCGATGTGCGGGATGGATTTCTTTTTTGGTATTAACCTAAATATCGAAATGCTTATGCTTGCAGCGCGGCAACACCCGGAAGCACTTTGCCTTCCATGTATTCCAGCAATGCACCGCCGCCCGTTGAAACGTAGCTCACGCGGTCGCCGTAGCCTGCATTGTTGATCGCCGAAGCCGAATCACCACCGCCGATCAGCGAGAATGCGTCGTTTTCTTCGGTTACCGATACTACCGCCTCAGCGATGGCATTGGTACCTTTCGCGAAGTTCGGGAATTCGAAAACGCCCATCGGGCCGTTCCAGAGTACGGTTTTGGATTTTCTGATAATGTCAGCGAAAATCTCCGCGGTTTTAGGGCCGATATCCAGACCTTCCCATTCGTCGGGAATATTACCAGCCTCTACCACTTTGCGTTCCGCATCGTTCGAGAATTTATCGGCGATCACGGTATCCACCGGCAAAATCAGGTTGATACCTTTGGCTTTCGCTTTTTCAACGAGTTCAAGCGTAAGGTCTTGCTTATCCGCTTCGAGCAAAGACTTGCCGATGCTTCCGCCTTGTGCTTTGGAGAATGTATATGACATACCGCCGCCGATGATCAGGTTATCTACCTTATCGAGCAGGCGTTCGATGATCAGGATTTTGTCGGAGATTTTGGCACCGCCCATGATCGCTGTGAAAGGTCTTTCCGAATGTTCGAGCAGACGTTCTGCGTTATCCAGCTCCGCTTGCATTACATAACCGCAAACTTTGTCGGTGAAGAATTTACCGATCACAGCCGTGGAAGCGTGCGCGCGGTGTGCGGTACCGAATGCATCCATTACCCACACATCGCCCAGTTTCGAAAGTTTCTCAGCGAACTCTTCGTTACCTTTTTCTTCTTCTTTATAAAAACGCAGGTTTTCGAGCAACAAAACTTCTCCCGGCTGCAATGCGGCTGCCAGCTCGGTAGCGCTTGCGCCAATGCAATCGTCGGCAAACTTCACGGTTTTGCCCAGGATGAGCGAAAGCGGGTTTACCAGGTGTTTCAGGGAGTATTTTTCGGTAGGACCGTCCTTCGGGCGACCCAGGTGTGACATTAAAATGACGGAACCGCCGTCATTAAGAATCTTGCTGATTGTAGGAATGGTCGCACGGATACGGGTATCGTCCGTGATCTCAAATTTTTCATTAAGCGGGACATTGAAATCCACGCGTACCAGGGCTTTTTTCCCTGAAAAATCATAAGAATCTAATGTTGTCATGGGCAGGTAAAATTGATTTCCATAGGTAGCAAATGTAAATCAATTTCTTAATTATATACTATGCTTTTCAGAAAACACGGCTGCCATAATAGCTATAATCCAATTTTTACCTTTCATTTTTCTATAAAATTGCGAATTAACCAAATTTTAATATAATCATCCCGCACTTACCGTTGCCAATACTTTCACCGCCGAAGTTTCAACCTAAAAACATTCACTCATTCTCTCATTGACTCATTCACTCATTCCATATTTTTGGTAACTTTATTTCTTCATCAACTAAAAAAAGTAACCGTTTTGTCCGCCAAGTTGACCGATCCGTTCGCCCAGGAACAGGTGTTCCCCACGGATTTACCACCCAAGTACTATCTCGAATATTTCAATTACGTGCTTGCGTTCGTGCGCAGGCGCTACGCCCACATATTACACGAGCCCGAGCTGGAATTTCTGGATAATTACGAATCGCTTTCTGAGGATGCGCGATGCCTTTTTATCCGTTTCAGCAACCGTAGCAAATCGTTTTTCCGCACCAACAGCCTTTCCTATGCAGAAATCGAGGACATGCCCGCAGTGCTTACCGAGCTCCTCGACCGCGACTTCATCGAAACGCTTTGCGAAGCGCACGAAAGTCGTTTCGGAGAAGTAATCGACCTTTTCACCAAACCGGAATTGCTGGAAGTCACCAAACTGCTCCAACCGGACGTAATGCCTTCCAAAAGTATTAAAAAGCCCGATCTGGTACGCTGGCTGCTGTATGAATATGAGTTTTCGGTGCTGTGCGAGGTGATCGGGGAAATAGAGCCGGTGGTGAAAGTATCGTTCGAAGCGGAGGTAATGCTGATGAAATTCCTTTTTTTCGGCAACCGCTACGCCGATATGACTGAATTCGTCGTCCGGGACCTGGGGCACGTGCGGTTCCAGTCGTTCGATGAGCAGTATCTCTCCATCCAGTTCGATACCCGGAAAGACGCTGACGATACATTGATGGTATCGTTGATGAAGGAAACTTTCGATGTGATCAAGCAGGACCTGCCGCCGGAGGAGATTTACGACTGGTTCATGAACTGGCACGCTGCGAGCGGCACCGGGCTCAGTCATAAGGCTATACCTCCATTCAATACATTTATATTAAAGGTAAGCGCTTGGCTGGAACGCAAGAAAATGCTCTCTCAGGCGCTCACCATTTACCAGCTCACCAACGACGCCCCCGCCCGCGAGCGACGCGTGCGGCTGCTGTACAACCTGGGCGAGATCGACGAGGCGCTGGCATTATGTGAAGAAATTTCCGAAAGCCCTCAGAATGCCGACGAGCGCTTTTTCAGCCTGGATTTTTATGAAAAGATCAAAAATAAAAAGGCCCGGACCGTCAAACGGACGACCCAGGCCTTAAAGGCTGCGGAGGCGATCGAAGTACCGATTTCCTTTCGTTTCCGGGTGGAATTCGGGGCGATCACCTACTACCAGGAGCAGGGGTACAATGCGTTTTTCAGCGAAAACGAGCCGTGGCGTGCATTGTTCGGGCTGCTGTTCTGGGACATTATTTACGATACCAATGTGCAGACGATCCATAACCCGCTGCAACGCATTCCATCCGATTTCTTCCTCCCCGATTTCTATTTCAAACGGTCGGAACAATTGAAGGAACGGCTCGCCGCCGCGCATTCGCGGGAAATTATCGACGAGCTCGTTACACAGACATTTGCGGACAAATATGGCATTACCAATGTGCTCGTTCCGTGGTATGAAGGCGCATTGGAAAAAGTACTAACACTAACTTCCCTTTTGAGCCCCGAAAAGATCCACAAGATCATGCTCGAAATGGCGCTCAACCTCCGCGAAAACACCCGCGGCTTCCCTGACCTGCTGGTATGGAACGGCGACGATTACGCATTCATCGAAATCAAATCGCCAACCGACCATTTGTCGTCGCGGCAGCTGCATTGGCAGCATTTCTTCGCCGAACACGGTGTCCAGAGCCGCATTGTGCGGGTGAACTGGATCAGGGAGGACGTTAGTCTAATGTAAACTCGGCCGTCACAGGCAAGTGATCCGACGCATATTTCTCGTCGATTACCGTCGTGTTGGCACTTTTCAGCTTGCTCCCCTGCTTGTGCATGATGAAATCGATGGTTTTCCTGGGCACTTCCACCGGAATGGTAGGCTTGCAATCCGAGCATGAGCGGGTGAAGTACTTATCGAAATAGGCTATGACCGGGCTTTCAGGCGTTGCATTGAAATCGCCGCCGAGGATCATCGGTAATTCCGTTTCACCGAAATGCTTCATAATGGTTTCGGCCTGGTGAATGCGGTTGGGTTCTTTGAGGCCCAAATGCGTGCTGGCAAATATTAACCGGCGGTTATCCGGCAATTTAACGGTCACCGCGGCTATCGTCCGGTCTTCTTCCTTCAATTCCGGGCGGATAGGCAATGCGAATTTCGCCGAATCGACGATCGGGAATTTAGTCAAAACCGCCACGCCGTAATCGCCGCCCTGGTGATCGATCGCTTTGGAAAAATAAAACTTCATACCCGTAAGCTCGGCGAGTTGCTGCGCCTGGTTCTTGCCCTTGCCGGAGCGCTCGGTATTCACGTCTACTTCCTGTAATGCCACAAAATCGGGCTTTTCGGCATTGATCACTTTCGCAATGGCTTCCACGTCGATCTTGTCCCCGGCGGAGGGCGGGTTACAATGGTGGATGTTGTAGGTCATGACCTTGAAACGCTGCTTTTTGGCAGGCCGGTCGGGCAACGTTCCTGCTACTCCGTTGAGTGCGAGGAATGTGAGTAAAGGGAAAACATACTTCTTCATCGGTGGTACGAATGATTAGATTAATAATGCTCCAAAAATACCTATCATTACACATTCATTAACAATCCCTGCTTCATGAAGCTCCGAAAAATTCTGATCGCCGCGGCCGCGCTGACGGGCCTGGGCGTTGCGCATGCGCAAACCAAACCGGAGGATGTAAAAAGTTTCACGCTCGGCAACGGCATGAAATTCCTCGTCCTCGAAGACCATTCGATTCCGACGGCCAATATGTACCTTTTCTGGAAGGTAGGCTCGCGCAACGAGGTCCATGGCATTACGGGCCTCTCCCACTTCTTCGAACACATGATGTTCAATGGCTCCAAAAGCTACGGCCCGAAGCAGTTCGACCGGGTAATGGAAGCCAACGGCGGCTCCAACAACGCGTACACCACTGAAAATGTGACCGTCTACACCGACTGGTTCCAAAAGGACGCCCTGGAAACAATCTTCAAACTTGAATCCGACCGCATCGGCCACCTTACCATCGACCCGAAAATGGTGGAAAGCGAACGCGGCGTGGTGCTTTCCGAGCGCAGTACCGGGCTCGAAAACAGCAATTACCGGCTTATCGGCGAGCAGGTGCAGTCCGTTGCATTCCAGGAGCATCCTTATATGTTCCCGGTAATCGGGTTTGAATCGGACATTAAGAGCTGGACGCAGGCGGATCTGGAAAACTATTTCAAAACTTACTACTCGCCCAACAATGCAACCGTGGTGGTAGTGGGTGATATCAAATTCGACGAGGTCAAAAAGCTGGCGGACCAATACATGGCGCCGCTTCCGGCGCGGGGATTGCCGCCTAAGATCCGCACGATCGAACCTGCGCAGAACGGCGAACGCCGTGTGACGACCTATAAGGACATTACCACGCCGAATCTGCTCCTAGCCTACCACGTCCCCGAAACCGCCCATGCCGATTACTATGCACTGGATCTGTTCAGCAGTCTGCTGAGCTCCGGCAACTCGTCGCGGCTCGTGAAGTCGCTGGTGATGGATACGACCATCGCTTCCAGCGTGTCCGCCGGGCTCGATAATGGCTTCGATCCGACGCTTTTCGCCATTTTCGCCGTGGCAGGCGATAATGTCTCAGCGGCCGACCTCGAAAAAGCCATTGAAAAACAGATCGATATGATCATTCAAAATGGCGTAACGGATGCGGAATTGCAGAAAGTGAAGAACCAGAAACTCATGGAATTCTACCACACGCTCGAAACGATCAATGGCAAGGCCAACAGCATTGGTACTTACGAGGTGTTTTTTGGTGATTATAAAAAGATGTTCGAAGCGCCGGAAAACTATAAAAAGGTGACAGTTGCGGATATCAAGCGCGTAGCAGGCCAGTATTTTACGGAACGCAACCGGACGGTCGGCTCCCTGCTGCCCGAAAATTCGAAATAGAGCCATTCAAAAATGAAATACGGAATGAAAAATATCATGTTGCTCATCCTGGCATTGTGCGCATTCGCGGCAAAGGCCCAGAATAATTTCAAAGTACCGCCATTTGAAAAGTTCAAGCTCAAAAACGGGCTTACGGTATACCTCATGGAACAACACGAAGTGCCGCTGATTAATGTTTCAGCCACTTTCGACGCGGGTTCGATCAACGACGGCGAGCGGTACGGCCTCGCCAGCCTGACGGCGGACGCATTGCTGTTCGGCACGCAGAAGTACACCAAGGCGCAGATCGAGGAAATGACCGATTACGTCGGCGCCAGCCTTTCCACCTATGCTTCGAAAGACGAGGCGGGACTAGGCGCATCATTCGCAGTGAAAGATCAGGACAAGCTTTTCGAACTCATCCAGCAGGTACTCATGTACCCGGTTTTCGATGCCACGGAGTTTGACAAACACAAACAGCGCACATTGCTCGAACTTGCGCAGGCGAAGGAAAGCCCACGGTCGGTACTCGGTAACTATTATAATGCATTCCTGTTCGGCAATTTTCCTTACGCCACGCCCACGACCGGCAGCAAATCAACAGTCGAAAAGATCGACGTTGCAGCTGTGAAATCGTTTTACCAAAACAATTACACAACCGGCAAAGGTGCGATCGCGATTGTGGGCGATTTCAAAACGGCGGATATGAAGAAAAAGGTGACCGCATTGTTCGACGGCTGGAAAACCGCCCCCGCCAGAATGGTGAAACGCGTGGCGCCCAACCTGGAATTCGACAAGGCGCGCGTATTGCTCGTGAATAAGGACGACGCCCGTGAAACTACTTTCATGATCGGCGGCAAGGGTATCGACTACAATTCTCCGGATTATGTACCGGTGGTGGTAATCAATACAATTTTGGGTGGCCGGTTTACCTCCTGGCTGAATGACGCGTTGCGCGTGAACTCGGGTTTGACCTACGGCGCAGGCAGCCGTTTCAGCCGCTACAAATATGCAGGTACATTCGGTATCAGCACTTTTACCAAAAATTCCACGACCGTTCCAGCAATGGATATGGCGCTGAGCGTCCTCGACAGTCTTCATAAGCATGGTATTAACGAAGAAATCCTCGCGTCCGCGAAGGCGTACGTGAAAGGCGAATTCCCACCGGATTACGAATCATCGGGCGCATTGGCGGATTTGCTGACTGATATGTTCACCTATAATTTCGATGAAAGTTTTATCAATACTTTCCAGGCGAAAGTCGATGGGCTGACTGTGGCACAGGCAAAAGAAATTATCGCGACTTATTTCCCGAAAGATAAGCTGCAATTCGTGCTGGTGGGTAAAGCATCGGAGATCAAGGACCAGGTCAAAAAATACGGCGAGCTGAGCGAAAAGCAGATCAAGGCAGACGGATTTTAGTATATCGATAACAGGTGCTGCTTTTGGCAATACCTATCTAAAACAATCAACGAAATGACAATGAAAAAACTAATCGGTCTGGGCTGTCTGGCAGCTGCATTGCTGGGCGGGAGCGACCTTTTTGCGCAAGGAAAGGTATATACCGCTCCGATCGGCTTACAGGCATATACTTTCCGCGGCAGCTGGGGCAAGGGCATCGAAGCGACGCTGGATACCATCAAATCGCTCGGCGTTACCGAAATGGAAGGTGGCCCTATCGCCGGCATGACCACCGAGGAACTCCGCAAGCAGCTCGACAAACGCGGCATTAAAATGCGTTCCATCGGTGCGGACTACAAGAAACTGAGCGAAAGCACTGCCCAAACCATCAAAGATGCCAAAATCCTCGGCGCTACTTACGTGATGGTAGCCTGGATTCCTCACGAAAAAGGCAATTTCAACCTAGAAACCGCGAAAAAAGCAGTAGCAGATTTCAACAAAGCCGGTAAAGAGCTAAAAGAAGCAGGTATTTCATTGACCTACCACAACCACGGCTACGAGTTCGTACCGTACGAAAACGGCACGCTGTTCGACTACATTGTTAAAAACACGAATCCGGAATACGTCAACTTCGAAATGGATGTACTTTGGACTGCATTCCCCGGACAAGACCCCGCGAAACTGCTTCTGAAATATCCTACGCGCTGGAAACTGATGCACCTTAAAGACCTGAAAAAAGGCGTGAAAGGCGACCTCTCCGGCGGTACGCCCACTACGAACGACGTAGCACTGGGCACCGGCCAGATCGACATCCCGGCGACTTTGAAAGCCGCGAAGAAAGTGGGTATCAAGCATTATTTTATTGAAGACGAAAGTCCTTCATACTTAAAGCAGATCCCGGTGACGATTGCTTATATTAAGGGGATAAAGGAGTAAAGGGAGGAAGGGGAGGAAAGGGAGGAAGGAAAAAGGCGCTGGTAGCGCTCGTACGAATCTCCGGATTCGTACATACTATTCGCAGGCCTCTGGCCGGTCTATACTGCAATATCGGTTTGCGGTACTGACCGGCCAGAGGCCTGCGAATATTTAGTCACGAAGGAAACCTTCGCGCCATTTTTTACACCTTCCTCCCCTTCCTCCTTTTCCTCCCTTTCCTCCTTTCCTCCCTTTCCTCCCTTCAAATCACCACCCCGGATTCTGCTTCAACGTTGGGGTGCGCTGCAACTCGTCTTGCATGATCGGGAAGAGGTAATGCCTTGGCGTTACGAACACGCGGCTTTCTACAAAATAGCGCTGCATCCGGTACTTTTTGCCCTCTACCACGATCTTTCCGTTTGCGTCTTCCACCGGCTTCATACCGTTGATCATCCTTTGCGTTTTCGGGTACGGCCAGTAGCCTTGTGAGCGCTGCTCGTTGGTCGCCCCGGCGCTCTGCCATGCCTGTTCGCGGGTGAGTTCTTTGGCCGAGCTGGCTTCTAGGTATAAGCGTGAAGTCCAGATGCGGTTGTTTTCGTAAAAGAGCTCTACCCTTCTCTCGCGTTTGATGTATTCGTCCATCAATGCTTTGTTCGATTGCGCCTCCGTCGGGATGGGCGCCATGAAAGAGCGCTTTCTCACGTCATTCAGCATTTGGTAAATTTCCGCATTAGGCCCGGCCGACTCGTTCACTGCTTCCGCATAAATGTAAATAAACTCAGGCAGGCGCCAGATCGGCGGGCCGCTGATGGAGAAGCTCTTGTCGCGGTTCCACGATTCCCGGAGGATTTTGCGCAGGAAATAGCCTGTCGTCGATGAGTTCGAAGCACCGATTTTATCCGCGCCGGTGGCAGTATTGATCACTTTTCCTTTGAAAGTTGAACCGTGATACACGATATCGCGGTAGAAACGCGGGTCTCTTTTCACACTTTCGTAAGGGTTACCATCGTCGTAGCCGTCGGTTTTGGCGCGGGTACCGTACACCGGATAGCCAAATCCATTCGGCGCAATGTATTCATATTCATCCACTTGCTCCTGCACCGGCATTTGGCGCGAGCTGCCACCCCAGCTTGGCGGGTAAATGTCGCCCTGCCAGTTGTTGTCCTTATCACGGGTGACGAAGAACACGGCTTCATTTTGGAATGACTGCATATCGTGGTACAGATCCCAGAGCCGTGCGGGCACTTTGGAATTGTTGTTGTTCACACCGGCATCGTCGCGAAAATCGGAAGCGTCGTGGCCCTGGTAGAGGCTGTAACGCTGGCGACCGTCGACTTTGAAATCGATTACCGCTTTGGCAGCTTCTTTGGCTTTCACCCAGCGATCTACATTATAGGCGTATTCACCGGCAAATTGGCGCGTATCGTTCGGGAAGGTTCCGCCGTTCCACATCGGCGTGGCGGCCATCCAGGAAATCATCGCTTTCAGACCCAGACAGGCCCCTTTATCCACCCGACCAAAATCAGCCCCGCCCCAGCTGCCAGGAACCCTGGCAAATGCTGAATCGCAATCCTGCCGGATTTTCTCCGCTATGGCATGGAATGACTCTTGCTTGAAATCCATTGGGCCGCTGGGCTGGATGGTGCTGGTAATGTAAACCACCTCCCCGTACATGCGCGCGGCCAGGTAATGGAAGTAGGCGCGCATGAAGTAGGTTTCACCGAGGCGTTTGTCGAGGTCGCCGGCTTGCAGCGGGTTATCCGGCGTGTTATATTTCTTCACACCTTCCAGGATCACATTGGTCTTACGGATGCGGGAGTACAAATCCCACCAGTACTGACCGCGGCTACTATTGTCGGGCATTTTATTGGGGTTCCAGTCACCGGTATTGAACTTGTTGGTAAGGCTACCTTCGGCGGTTGAGCCCTCCGCCTCGTCGGTCACAGGTGCCGAGGAGAAGTGGGAGAAAAAAACCAGCGGACTGTTGGAACCTTTGGCATTGTCGTACAGGTCGGTAACCAGCTGGTTCGTTTTGTTGTACCGGGTAAAAACCTGCTCGGCGTCCACCTGATCGTCGGGTTTCCGGTCGAGGAAATCCTGCTGGCAGCCCGACAGTACTACAAGACCGAATGCTACACTCGTAAATATTTTTCTGGTATTCATAAAAGTCAGGTTAAATCAGAATGAAATGTCGACGCCAAAATTCACCACCTTCTGGATCGGGTACCAGTCGCCGGAGCCCTCGCGGGTTTCGGGGTCCATATCCACATCTTTCAGCCCGTCCCACGTGAGCAGGTTCATGCCTTGCACGTAAATGCGGAAGTTGTCGATGCCGATCTTTTTGATCGCCGTTTTAGGCAGACTGTACCCTACCTCTATCGTTTTCAGACGGATGTATTTCGAATTGTATAAAAACAAGCTGCTATTGCCATTCTTGTTGTTGCTGTGATCGCCGAAATGCAATGCCGGATAAGTAGCGGTCGCCGCGGTTTCCGGCGTCCAGCGTTTCAGGTGCATGGGTTTCACTTTACCATATTTATCCTGGCTGAACAGCGGGAAATCATACACCGCCGCGCCGGAAAGCTGCACCGACGCCCGCGACGCCCCCTGGAACAATGCGCTGAAATCGAAGTTCTTGAAGCGGCCTCCTACCGGCAAACCGAACATCAGCTCCGGGTTACGCGGGTTACCAACAGCCGTGCGGTCGCCCAGGTCGTCAATTTTGCCATCGCTATTCAAATCCTTGTAAATCACATCTCCCGGGCGCAGCGTACCGAACGACTGGAACCCGCTGCCGTTGTTCATCGCATTCAGCTGATTAGCCTCTTCCTGGTTCGCCACGAAACGATCGAAAATGTAGTCGAAATGCTCGTCGATGCGCTTGCCGGTGTTGGCCCGGCCAGGTGAAGCGTACGGAATCTCGTTCATGAAAATGATCTTGTTGCGGGCAAAAGTCATATTCGGGCGAACGAAATAGGTAAAGTTTTTACCAATGCTGCCCGTCCAGCCGAGCTCGAAATCGAAACCTTTGTTGTTCACGATACCCGAGTTGAGGAACGGCGCGTCCTTACCCACGATGTCGGGGAAACCGAGCTTGTTACCACCGCCCATGTTGGTGATAATGTCGTAGCGATGCTCCCGGAAAAGGTCCAACGTCAGCGTAAGGTGTTTCAGGAATGTCGCGTCGATACCGATATTGGTTTTACGCGCCTTTTCCCAGGTCAGGTTTGGGTTAGCCAGGTCGCCTTCCGACAAGAAACCGCCCGCGCCGGAACCAAAATTGTCGGTACCGAAATTGTAATCGCCGTCGCGTCCTCCGAAATATTGCAAGTAAATAAAGCGCTTATCATCGGGGATTTTGTCGCTTCCCACCAAACCGAACGAGCCGCGGATTTTCAGGTTATTGAGCCAGTTCTGGGTATCGGTCATGAAACGCTCCTTCGTGAGCACCCAGCCCGCCGCTACCGACGGGAAGAAACCGTAACGTTTCCCTTTCGCGAAATTCTCGGAGCCAT
Source organism: Dyadobacter soli (assembly GCF_900101885.1). GTDB lineage: Bacteria > Bacteroidota > Bacteroidia > Cytophagales > Spirosomataceae > Dyadobacter > Dyadobacter soli. The sequence goes on from NZ_FNAN01000023.1 coordinate 15,955, forward strand.
TATAAGCCGCATTCACTTCCAGCAAGTAGCGGTCGTCGTAGCCATAGGTGGCCCGCGCCGTAACACCCTGGTAGCTGAACGGCACCTGGTTGTTGATAACCCGCTTCGACCGGTTGAAAAGTACCATCCCCGTCACGTCATGCAATCCGAAATTCCGCATGTAGTCGAGCTTGGCCTGGAAATAGGCGCGGCTTTCATTGTTATTGTTGTTATACCCGTTCCCGATCGTCTGGTCGATATTGTACTTGTTCCCCGACTTGTACGCACCCGCATAATGCCCGGGCGTGCGGTAAATGTCGCTTCCGGCAGTCGGTACGAACGTGGCATAGCCCGGATACTCGCGGTAGCCTTCCGAATAGGTACCCACCTTCCGGTCGATCCAGCCGCCGTCGTTGGCGTCGTAAGAAAACATTCCTTCAATGGCCAGGCCTTTGGTAATGAAGTTCAGCTTGTGGCCCAGCGAGAATGACCCATTGAGATAGGTATTTTTCTCATTCAAAAAACCGGTGCGGCTGAGTTCTCCGAGAATGTTGAAACGGTAAATCTGGTCGCCGTACAGCATTCCGAGCGGGTTATTGGCCTGGAAAACCTTATTCGCAGGGTCGTCGTTCGACTCCACTACGATTGGCAGATAAGACGGCTGCGTATTCGCGAGCTCCACGATCCGGGCGGCTGAGGTACCGGGTGCATTGCGATCTGTAATGCGGGCTCCGAGGTCGAGTTTGGCGTAAAAATTGTCCGTAATGTCGATATCGATGTTCGAACGGAAGTTGTAACGCTTGAAAACCGCCTGGGTATTATTCGCCGTCAGATCCGTATGACGGTAGTTACCATCCTGCTGGAAGTAGTTGGCCAGGACGAAATACCTGGCCCTCAACGACCCACCGCTAATAGATAAACTGTAATCATGCTGCACACCTGGCTTGAATGCATAATCGAAATAATTCCAATTATAGCCCAGCCCGTCGGAGTTATCGCCTTTCGCCTTGCGGAAATCGGCAATGGCCTGCTCGGAGAAGAGGTTCAACGTCGTCGGGTCCGCGTCCGGATTATCGTTTCTTCTCGCTTCATTGTAAAGCATCGCATAGTCCGCCGAACCGAGGTAAGTCGGGAATTTCACTGGATTATTCACCCCTACCGATGCTTTGAAATTCACCGTCGCCTTATCCTGCACTTTTCCGCGCCGCGTGGTGATCAGGATTACGCCATTGGCACCACGCACACCATAAGGCGCTGTGGCCGAGGCGTCTTTCAAAATCGTAAACGTTTCAATTTCCGAAGGCGCGAGGTAATCCATACTCCGTTCGAGGCCGTCGATGATCACGATCGGCGCCTTGTTTCCGTAAGTAGCCGTACCGCGAATGAAAATGTCGCTCCGGTCCACACCCGGCTCGCCGCCGCTGAACTGGTTCGCAAACAAACCCGGTAACCTTCCCGCCAATGCATTGGTGATGCTGGCCGTCGGGCTTTGCTTCAAATCTTCCGTAGTAATGGTTGCAATAGAGCCGGTAATAGTGGCCTTGCGCTGCGAGCCATACCCAATGATCACGATTTCTTCCAACCCATTCAAATCTTCTTCCAGCTGAATGCTGAGCGTCGTCTGAGTGCCTACCGTCTGTTCTTTTTTGAGATACCCGATAAAAGACACCACCAGCACATCTCCCGCCTCGGCTTCCACGGTAAACTTTCCCGAAGCGTCGGCCGAAGTCCCCTTATCGGTGCCTTTTACGATCACCGTCGCACCGGGTAACGGATTACCTTTCGCATCGGCAATGGTCCCCGTGATCTCACGGATAATCGTCTCGGGCACAACCGGCAGTTCAACCTTTCGTACGGGGCCGGCCCCGTCTTTCTCCTCCTTTTTGTAGATCGCGATTTGCTTACCTATTACCTTATACGTCAGGTCTGTTCCTTTCAGCGCGGCATTCAGGATAGCCGGCACGGTTTCGTTTTTCAGGTCCAGGTTGACATTGACCTCCTGTTTACCCGAAAAAAGATCATCCCTGTAAAATATGCGGTAACTGGTTTGTTCCTGAATTTGCCTGAACAGCGTGCCCAGATTTCCGTTCCGGATTTTGACATCCATCCTGCTTTTCTGAGAATACCCCGTTGCATGCACGCTCATCATCCCGACCCATAACAGTACGACTGTCAGTTTCATGATTCTCAGCATTTTTGATGGGTGCAATTTTCCCAAAGGGCAATACCCTTTCTGGTCAAATTTTTTCATAAATTTGATTTGACTTTTGTTAATACAATGGTTTAAGGATCACTTGCTTGCCGGCAAGTGTGAAGGATCGGGAAACGTTGCCGCGTTTCCCGTTTTTTATTGTTTGATAGTGCTTTCTTCCAATACGTACCTCCTTTCGTTGTTAGGTTGTTGTTTGTAATTGAGCCCGGTTGTCAGCGCGAGCCCTTTCAATACATCGCGGACATCATCTTGCAGGATAAGCGATCCCCGAAATTTGACACCAGCGAGTTCCGGTTGTTTTAGTTCAATATCTACTCTGTAATACCGCATCACTTTTCGCAGGATTTCACCCAGCGGCGCCACATTCAGCACCAGGGAGCCGTCTTTCCAGGAAACATATTCCTGCACATCCACCTGCTGTGTTTGCAATACCGCCTGCTGCTGGTCGAAAATGGCCCGTGTGCCCGGTGTGATCTTCGTTTTCTTTGATCCGAACAATGTCTGCCGCTGCGTGGTGAGCTCCACGCTGCCCTTCGTGAGCACCGTCGCCGTGTAAGCATCATCATCATAGGCACTTACGTCAAACTCCGTTCCGAGCACTTTCACCTCCATATCTTTGGTATGCACGTAAAACGGTGCGTTTTCGGCATGGGTTACCGCGAAATACGCCTGGCCTTCGAGGTACACCTCGCGCTGGCCTTTATCGAAATGCGTCGGATATACCAGCTTGGAGCCGGAGTTCAGCCAGATACGCGTCCCGTCGGAAAGCGTCAGCACCGACCGCTTGCCATAGGGCACGATCAATGTATTAAACTGCTGATCTCCGGCCACCTGCTGGCCTATTGTCGATGAAGAGTCAACCTGAATGAGCGCCCCGTTCTGCTGGTACACGACGCTCGAATTCTCTTTCCGCAGGTTTATCGAACGCTTGTCGGCGAGAATCAGCCGGGTTTCTTCCGGAATGTCCCTCGCTTTGGAAGCTACGTCCTGCATTACCCTGGCCGAATCCTCGTAAAAAACCAGGTACCCGACGCCCGCCAGCAACAGCAACGTCACCGAAGCCGCCGCAGCGATCCAGAATGTGTTGAATGATCTTTGTTTTTTCTGTGAAATGGTTTCGCCAACCTGGTTCCACAGGGCATCCTTTTCAGTGGCAGAAAAGGTTTCGTTACGGAGGGTTTTAAACAGCAGCCTGGACCGCTCGCCCGCAACTCTTTCCTGTTCGGTCAGATGTTCCGGGTCCGGTATCGGCTCCTGTTTGTTGCTTTTTCTTTTCATGGAAGCGCTTGTTTAAACTACAAGAGCGCAACCTGCGGCAGATATAGACTTCTAAAAGGATTTATTTTAACAAAAAAGAGAAAATATTTTCTTAACAGCACATTATCAGGAAGATAGCACCGAATTCCAGCTTACCACGAAGCTCTTTCAGGGCACGGTACACGAAGGTGCGGCAGGTAGGGACGGAAATCTGCATAATCGCGGCAATCTCGTCGTAGTCGAGGTCCTGGTGGAATCGCAGATAGAGGATCTCGCGCTGGCGGTCGGGAAGGAGGTTAATTTCCGCGGCCAGATGTTGCAGGATTTCCCGCTCCTTTTCGTCCATAATGAGCTCCTGCTCGATGCTGAATGTGAATGCATTGATCGCCAGCGAATCCTCGGTATCCCAGCGGTCGAAACGCAGCATCGAAGATTTGCGGTGCGCCAGATGCAGCTTCCGGCGCAATGATTTGAGGAGATAGAACTTCGCATTGGCGTCACGGGCCAGGTTTTTCCGGTAGCCATGCAAATCGATAAACAGGTCATGAATGCAATCCTTCACCAGGTCGCGGTCGGAGCTGTACCGCATGCCGAATGCGTACAGCACGTCGGCGTACTGGTCGTAAAGGTCGCTAAACGCATCGGGATCGCCGGAAATGAAGCGTAGCCAGGTATCATGATCCGGATCGGAATGTGTCATAACGCAGAGTTCAATGCATATTTGCCCATAACGTTACACCAAACGTTTTTCCAAAATGGGGCATTAAATGTAATAAGTATCTATTAAAGTTATTAAATATCTCCTGTTTCTTCTACCTATTTTTATACCGGCATATTTCGGGCCGCCGCTACGCTTGCCAAGTGACCGGATACTTTTTACTTTGCATCAAAAAAGCAATCAACATGGAACCAGCACTATTGAATGAAGTCCCGTCGCTCGATTTGGCCGATTTCACATCGGGAGACGCCCGGCGAAAGCAGCAGTTTGTGAAAGACCTCGGCGCAGCATTCACTAATATAGGGTTTGTAGCTATTAAAAACCACGGGTTAAGCGATGACCTGCGCAATGCGCTTTACGAATCCGTACAGGAATTCTTTTCGCAGCCGGACGACGTCAAGAAAAAGTACGAGTTCCCTGAATTGTTCGGCCAGCGCGGTTATATCGGCAAAGGCAAAGAAACTGCAAAAGGTTTCAAAGTGGCCGATTTGAAGGAATTTTACCACGTAGGCCAGCCCGCGCCTGTCGGACAAATGCCTTCGAATATCTTCCCCGAGGAGTTTCCAGATTTCAAAAAACACACCCTCGAAGTTTACCATACTTTCGAAAACGCTGGCAAAACACTGTTGCGGGCGATTGCCATTTACCTGGATCTTCCAGAGGATTATTTTGAAGATAAGGTCAGAAACGGCGACAGTCTGCTCCGTGCGTTGCATTATTTTCCTATTCCAAACCCTGAACTGGTACCGGAAGGCGCCGTGCGGGCGGCGGCACACGGAGATATCAACCTCATCACACTGCTCATGGGCGCCAGCGCGGAAGGCCTGGAAGTGCTCCGCCGCGACGGCGAATGGATCGCCATTACCGCATTGCCCGACCAGATCGTCGTGAATGTGGGCGATATGCTCGACAGGCTGACCAACCACAAGCTCAAATCGACCATTCACCGCGTGGTGAATCCGCCGCGCGAGAAAATGGGGACGTCGCGCTATTCCATTCCGTTTTTTATGCACCCCCGCGCCGATATGGACCTGACCAGCCTCGAAAGCTGCGTCACACCCGAAAATCCAAAGCTATACGTCAATATGACTGCCGGTGAATTTCTCGATGAACGTTTGCGGGAGCTCGGTTTGAAAAAATAAAAGTACCCTCAGTTTGTCTTACCCACCTATCCGTCGATTTCGTTACATCATTTACCTGATGGACATCCTGTTGCTGTCACTCACGGCATTCGGAGGCCCGCAGGTACACCTGATGATGATGATCGAACGGCTCGTGCACAAGCGGCGCTACGTTACCGAGGAGGAACTACTTGAATTGCAGGCACTTTGCTCAATATTGCCCGGACCAAGTTCCACGCAAACCGTTACAGCGATAGGTCTCAAAATAGGCGGGCAACCGCTCGCCTACCTTACATTGCTGGTGTGGTCGCTGCCTGCGATGATCCTGATGACGCTTGCCGCCATCGGTATCCATTACCTCGAGCGCAATGCTATTTCGCTCGATTTCACGCGGTTTGTCGGGCCTATGGCTGTTGCATTTTTGATGTACGGCGCTTCGTCCATTGCCCGGAAAGTCATTCACAACACCCAGGGGTGGACATTCCTCGTCATTTCGACCATTCTCGCATACATGTACCCGTCGCCTTACATGACGCCTGTGCTCATCGTGTGCGGGGGCGTGGCTTCGTCGCTCAATTTCAAGAAGCACGAGAAAATGGAGAAGGCAGAAATCCGCATTAAATGGCGGCCCATTATCTTCTGGATCTCCGTCTTGATCGCCGCCGCCATTATCGGTAAAATCACAAATTCATTACCTGTGAGGCTTTTCGAGAACTTCTACCGGAACGGCAGCCTCGTTTTCGGCGGCGGGCAGGTGCTGATCCCCATTCTTTACAACGAGTTCGTAACCTTCAAGCATTATCTTTCCGAGCAGGAGTTCCTCGCGGGTATGGCGCTTACGCAGGTCGTACCCGGGCCGGTGTTCTCCATCGCCACTTTTGTCGGGAGCGTTTCGCTGCAATCCAACGGCTGGTTTGGCCAGATTGTCGGCGGGTTTGTAGCAACGGCAGGTATCTTCCTCCCCGGCACGTTCTTCATCTTTTTCGCCTACCCTTTCTGGGACCAGCTGAAACGTTACCGCGGTATCCGGGCCTCGCTTGAAGGCATTCACGCCGCCAGTTGCGGCCTCACCATCGCTGCCGCCATCTCGCTCTTTCAACCGATGATGACCAACATTCAGCCCGTTGTGACTGTGATTGTTACGCTGCTTGTCGTTGCATTCGGCAAGGTGCCGTCTTATGTGATCATACTGGCGGGGCTGTTGCTGGGGCTGGTGTTCTAACCTATTTCGCTGGGAGAACGGGAAACGTTGTGTATCTTTACTTAGACTTCATTGCAAAACTTAACGCGAAGAAATATGCTTTTGGAACTCAATGATAACGTAATCAAAAGTACCGGACTCACTGAGCAGGAGTTGAGGATCGAGTTGGCTGTGCGGCTGTACGAAGACGGGAAGATCACGGTCGGCCAGGGCGGTACAATGACCGGGCTGGGCAGCATTCGCTTCCAGAAGGAACTCGGGAAACGTAAAATCGCGTGGCATTATGATGTGGAGGATCTACATGCCGATCTTGAAACGTTAAAAAAACTGTCTGATAGTCAAGTCCAAAAATCAGTAAACGAATAATACCAGCATAAGCATTCCCAACCCCAATGACCAGACACCACCTAACCCTATTTACACTTCTTTTTCTCTCAGCATTTACCACAAAAGCCCAAATCAGCACTTCACCGGGCTTTTTGAATAAAAATAACACCAATGCGTCCCGGCAATGGGTCGATTCTGTTTTTGCGACGCTGACGCCCGATGAACGCATTGCGCAGCTCATTATGGTCGCAGCGGTTTCGGATACCAAACGGGCTTTGATTGACCCTAAAACCAGTAACCCGACGGTGGTAGAGAAACTGATCCGCGAAAACAAGGTCGGCGGTATCGTGTTTTTCCAGGGCGGACCGGTGCCACAGGCGCGGCTGACGAATCATTACCAATCGATTTCGAAAGTGCCGTTGCTGGTGGCGATGGATGCGGAATTCGGGCTGGCGATGCGGATCGATAGTACCGTGCGGTATCCCTATCAAATGACGCTGGGCGCCATTCAAGGTAATAATGAACTGATTTATGAAATGGGCGCACAACTCGCGAAGCAAGCGAGAAGGCTGGGAATGCATATCAATTTCGCGCCGGTAGCTGACGTGAATAACAATCCCAATAACCCGGTGATCAGCTTCCGGTCGTTTGGAGAAAATAAATATAAAGTAGCTGAAAAGGCGGTTGCGTACATGCGTGGAATGCAGGACAACGGACTGTTAACCAGCGCAAAACACTTCCCCGGCCACGGCGATACCGGCGTCGATTCACATTACGATCTGCCGTTGATTTCGCATTCCGTACAACGCATTGATTCGCTGGAACTTTACCCGTTCCGTGCGCTGATCGACAACGGCCTGAGCGGCATGATGATCGCCCATTTGAGCATTCCGGCGCTGGATAAAACGCCTAATCTGCCCTCCACCCTTTCCAAACCGATTGTAAGCAGACTGCTGCGCGACCAACTTGGATTTGAAGGTTTGATTTACTCCGACGCCATGAATATGAAGGGCGTCACCAAATACTTCCCGGATGGCAAAGCCGACGCAATGGGCCTCGAAGCGGGTATGGACCTGCTGGAATTTACCGAAGATGTGAACAAATCCATTGCGGAGATCAAAAAGAGCATTGCGGAGGGAAAAATCACACAGGCGGAGATCGATGCCCGTTGCCGCAAAGTACTGGAAGCCAAGGCATGGGCGGGGCTTAACCATTACAAGCCGGTTGACCTCAACAATTTATACGAAGACCTGAACCCCAAAGCAGCGGAACTTACTAACCGTCTGCTAACCGAAAAAGCCCTTACAATACTCAAAAACGACAACAGCATTCTGCCGCTGCGCGAGCTGGACACCTTGAAAATTGCCTCCATTTCCGTCGGAGCCGATACTATTACTACCTTCCAGAATACGCTCGGGCTTTACACTACCGTAGACCATTTTCAAATTCCCGCCAAGGCGACAGCCGAGCAGATCGAGGCGGTACGTTCGAAGTTGAATGCGTATAACCTGCTGCTGGTAGGCGTGCATCTGGGTAGCATATCCCCGCGCACCAGCTACGGCCTTACCGAGCCGATGAGCGCGGTGTTGCAGGAATTAATCGCTACCAAAAAGGCAGTGGTTTCGGTTTTTGGGAATCCGTATGCATTGAACAAAATACCCAAAACTGACGACGCGAAGGCGCTCGTTATGGCTTACCAGTTGACTTCTTACACGCAAGATCTGTCGGCCCAGCTCATTTTCGGCGCCATTCCTGCGGCAGGCAAGCTGCCGGTGACGGTGAATGCACAATATCCATACAATGCAGGCATCGAAACGCCGGCGCTGGGCCGATTGAAATACACCATTCCCGAAGAACTCGGGCTGGACTCGAAGGTGATTACATTTAAAATAGACTCCATTGCCAATGCTGCCGTAACGCAAAAGGCGACACCTGGCTGCGTGGTGCAACTCGCCAAGGACGGCAAGGTGTTTTTCCGCAAAGCATATGGGAAGCATACATACGAAGGTAATCATCCCGTAAAAGTGACGGATTTGTACGATTTGGCCTCGGTTACCAAAATCACGGCTTCTACCCTCGCATTGATGAGCCTCTGGGACGCCAAAAAATTCGATCTCGACGCGACCATGAAGGATTACCTGCCCGATTTCGAAGGTTCCAACAAAGCGGATCTGCATTGGCGCCGCGTGCTCACGCATAGTGCCCGCCTGAAAGCATTTATCGTGCTTTGGAAAGAGGCTCAGAAAGCGGATGGCAGTTGGAAGAAGAAGACATTCAGCACGAAGCAATCTAAACGCTTCCCGACTTCGGTCGTGGGCGATAGTCTGTTTATCTTCAAAAATTACGACAAAACCATCTTCAAATCGATCCGCGATTCTCCTTTAAATGAGAAGGAAGGCTACGTTTACAGCGACCTTTCGTTTATCCTTTATCCTCAGATTGTAAAACGGTTGAGCGGGGAGAATTTTGAGGATTATGTTAAAAACCACTATTACCACAAACTCGGCGCGAATACCCTCACTTTCAATCCTAAACGCTTTTACAAACTGGACGACATCGTGCCTACCGAACGCGACACGTTCTTCCGCATGACGCAACTTCACGGCCAGGTACACGACGAAGCCGCGGCAATGTTAGGCGGATTGAGCGGCCACGCGGGGCTTTTCGGTACTTCCAACGACGTGATGAAAGTGTGGCAAATGTATTTGCAGGATGGCTATTACGGCGGTCAGCAGCTATTGAGCAAGGATGCTCTGATCGAGTTTACGCGCTACCAGTATCCGGAGGAAGGCAGCCGCCGCGGGATCGGATTTGACAAACCTACATTCAAATACACCGGCAATGCACCGCGGTATGCGAGCCCGTCGAGCTTCGGGCATACGGGTTACACGGGTATTATGACCTGGGCCGATCCGGCATGGGGGCTGAATTATGTCTTTTTGTCGAACCGGGTGTATCCTACACGGGACAACAATAAGATCTCGTCGATGAACATCCGTACCTCGATCATGGATGTGGTTTACGAGCAGCTTTTAAAAAAGTAATGTTACCTTTGCAATACTCACGAACAAGGTTATCACAATGTACTATCGGTTTGACAAGGAAAAAGCGTCCCGACGACCCGGCGTCACGCCGTTGAAGGAGGCTATCGATCAGATGCTCGACAGGTACAAGTTGCGTAACCGTTTCGACCAATCCTACGTGGTCGCGCATTGGGACAAGATCATGGGTTCGGCCATCGCGAGCCGCACCCAGAAGGTGTACATCAAAGACGGCACCCTGTTCCTCCAAATCGAATCCGCACCGCTCCGCAACGAACTTTTCCGCGCCAAAAGCAAGATCATCGAGCTAATCAACCGGGAAATGGGCAGTACGCTGGTGCAGGATGTGATTTTTGTCTGATTTCTTCCAACAGGAAAAATTTGTAACTTGAATCCGCAATAATCATTGAAGGATATGACTACGCTGACGATAAAAACCGAAAAAGAGGAAGTGATAGAGGCTGTAAAGGCACTTTTACGGGGATTTAAAGTGGCATATGAAGAGTCATCCTATGATCCTGAGTTTGTTGCCAAAATAGAGATAAGTATGCAACAAGTACGGCAAGGCAAAACCATAAAATACGAGCCCGGTAGTGATCTATGGGACCTGGTAAATTCTAAATAGCATTTTGCGAACGGGCGGTCATACCGTCTATATTCTTTCTCTGAAAGGCCACTACTAGTCCCTATCTTGCTGCCCATAAAACAAAGGGTGCATTGCTTACGAATCTGAATGAATCCAATCCAATTTCCTGCATTTCTAAAACCCGGTGATCGTGTCGGGGTTTTGGCTCCGGCCAGTATTGTGAAGTATGATGATGTTGTTCCGGGCATACGGCTTTTTACGGAGCAATGGGGCCTGGAAGTGGTCGAGGGGGAAACTTTGAAGACTTCATTTAACCAGTTTTCGGCGTCGGATGATGACCGGCTGGCGGACGTGCAGCAAATGCTCGATGATCCTTCCATTAAAGCCATTATTGCGGCCCGGGGGGGTTATGGCTGTTCCCGGATCGTGGATCGCCTCAATTTTGACAAATTCCTTCAACACCCGAAATGGATCGTCGGTTTTAGCGACTTGACTGCTTTTCTAGCCCGAACTTTCCAACTCGGCTACGCAAGCATTCATGCGCCTATGGTCAAGACCATCACTTGCGCGGGTGCGGAAATCGCAGCAGAATCACTTCGGCAGATGCTTTTCGGCGAAATGCCTTTTTACGATGTGCCCGTGCATGCATTGAACCGAACCGGCGAGGCGGAAGCGCAGGTCGTAGGTGGAAACCTTTGTTTGCTCGCACATATGATCGGGTCGGAAACGGAGACGAATACGGATGAAAAAATCCTCTTTATCGAGGATATCAATGAATATCTGTACAATCTCGACCGGATGATGATTCAAATGAAACGATCGGGCAAGCTGGATAAGCTCGCGGGGCTGGTTGTGGGGCAGTTTACGGATATGAAAGACAATAACAGCCCCACATTCGGGAAGAATTCGTACGAAATTATCTCCGAGCATATAGCGGAGTACGATTACCCGGTATGCTTCGATTTCCCGGTGGGCCACGTCGGCGACAACCGGGCAATGGGCGTCGGCATGGAGGCCGTGCTGAATGTGTCGGAGCATGGTGCGCAACTCCGTTTTCTATCCCATTCCGCGGCTGTATAGTTTAGAGATATGACAAATTTCAAGGACAAGGTAGTCTGGATTACAGGGGCGTCGTCGGGTATCGGCGAGGCATTGACGATGGCTTTTGCCAAAGAAGGGGCGAAACTGGTGCTTACCGCCCGCCGCCGCGAGGAGTTGGAAAGGGTGAAGCAGCAAACTGCGTTGCCCGACCCGGACGTGTTGGTACTGCCACTGGACGTCACCCAATTCGAGCTGGCCAAGCCGGCTGCCGAGCAGGTGATTGCGCATTTCGGGCGGATCGACATCATGGTGCATAATGCGGGCGTCAGCCAGCGCTCGTACATCGACGACACGGATCTGGAAGTTTACCAGAGCCTGATGAATGTCAACTTTTTCAGCACCGTGGCGCTTACCAAAGCCGTTTTACCGCATATGATGGCCCAACAGTCGGGGCATTTCATCGTAATGAGCAGCGTTGCGGGGAAGATCGGGACAATTATGCGTTCGGGTTACAATGCGGCTAAACATGCATTGCAGGGATTTTACGATTCATTGCGGGCCGAAGGTTATCAACATAATATCAAAGTCACAACCATCTGTCCGGGCTACATCCGCACCAATATTTCTTTGAATGCATTGAATGCATCGGGCGATAAGTTCGGTAAAATGGATACTAACCAGGCCAAAGGCATTCCAGCCGATGTTTGCGCAGCGCAAATACTCGACGCGGTAAGGAAGGATAAAAAGGAAATCTACATTGGCGGTTTCAAAGAAGTGGCCGCTATTTATCTCAAAAGGTTCTTCCCGAGCCTGCTGTTTGACCAGGTCAGGAAGAACATTCCGGAGTAGCCGCTATTTCGCTTTCGCTTTTTCGAGATAATCGGTAGCCAAGCGCGCAATGGAGCGGACGCCCAGCACAAGGCTGCCTTCATCTACGTAAAAATCGGGGGTGTGGTGCGGTGCGGCTTCTGCCACGCTTTTTCCTTTTGGCATACCTCCTAAAAAGAAGAAGAAGCCAGGTACTTTTTGTTGATAAAAGGCAAAATCCTCGGCACCTGTTTTGACAGGAATTACATTCACATTTTCTTTCCCCGCCACATTTTCCAGGGTACCGATCATTTTGGCAGTCAGCGCTTCATCGTTGTGGGTGACCGGGTACATGACGTCGATATCGACCGTTGCGGTGGCCCCCGCACTTTCGGCGATGTTGTATGAAATGTCATTCAGGCGCTTGTGCACGTACGAATGCATCGTTTCGTCGAACGTCCGGATGGTCCCGATCATTTTGACCGATTCCGGGATGATATTCTGCCGCACGCCGCCATGTATCGCGCCTATGGTCACGACCGCGGGTGCATGTGTGAGGTCGAGGTTACGGCTCACGATCGTTTGCAAAGCGGTTACAATCTGCGAAGAAGTCACGATAGGGTCTACCCCCGACCATGGATAGGCGCCGTGCGTTTGTTTTCCCTTTACGTCGATACTGAAAAAATCTACTGCGGCCATCGTCGCGCCGGGTCGGTAGGAAATCTTGCCCACTTCGATCTGCGAATCGATATGCAGGCCGAATATCGCGTCCACCTTCGGATTTTCGAGCACGCCTTCTTTTACCATCAGTTCGGCCCCTCCCTCCTCGCCTTCCGGGGCGCCTTCTTCCGCTGGCTGGAATATGAATTTAATGGTCCCTGGAAGCTCATTTTTCATCGACGCCAGCACTTCTGCCACGCCCATGAGTATAGCCACGTGCGTATCGTGCCCGCATGCGTGCATGACGCCCGTAGATTGTCCCTTATATTCCGTCGTAACCTTCGATTTGAATGGAATATCTACCCGTTCGGTAACTGGCAATCCGTCCATATCCGCACGCAAAGCCACCACCGGGCCTGGTTTACCACCTTTCAGAATACCTACGACGCCGGTATGTGCGACGCCTGTTTTCACCTCGATACCCAGCTGTTTCAAATGGTTCGCCACCTTTTCGGCCGTTTTGAATTCCCGGTTACCTAGTTCGGGATTTTCGTGAAAATGGCGGCGCCATTCTACCAGTTTCTTTTCGAGCGCTGGTGCCTTCTGATCAATCGATTTGGCCAATGGTGATTGTGCAAATACCGGTTGAGTGCTCAGCATTGCAATCGCCGCCGCCGCAGACCATTGCAGAAATTTGTTTGTAATCTTGCCTGTAAAAGGAGTTGTCATATTGAATTGTTAAAAGGTCAGGTCTTTCAAGATCGGAAAGATATTGTTCCGTTCCAAAACAGAATTCCCAGTTTACCACTTGCCAAACGGTATTCCAAGCCATTTGCAACAGCACAAAAAAAGCCTTACCCGTAACGGATAAGGCCTTGTACTTGTAAATGAGAACGATCAATGCTCGTCTTCGCTGAAACCTGTGCGGCGGTATCCGGCATACTCGAATTGCGTTCCCGGAGCGTCCGAGAACTCAAACTTCACGTAAATCGAGTCTGTTTTATTGCCGCCGGTCGTAGTAGCCGCGCCTTTAAGTATCTTGCCCTCAATCACCGAAACCTGAATGGTATCAGCATACGCATTGGGAAGATTCTGGGCAGCGTCGAAAGTCATTGCCGGCAAATTCACCTTTGTGATAATTTTGGCAGGCCACGTTTCATGATCATCCAGGATCAGGTCGGTTTCGTTGTTGGCAGCCGTGTTGGAAGTTGTGATCAAATGGTACCCGTTCCCGACGTCTTCGCCTTCGTTAAGTATAAGTACGAACCACTCTCCGCACATTGCTTTCAACTTGGTTCCTTCGATGGTCGGTTCGCTGCCGAGATCACATGACAACAGTCCAAAAACCAGGGCTATCAGAGAATATTTTATATATTTCATAAGTGTCGGATATTATTGTTTTTCAAATACGCGGAGGGCTGCACCAAAGAGCGGGTTGATGACGACCCAGCTGTAAGATACCCCTTCCTTAATCGATGCATCGGTGCATTCAAACTCATTTCCCGGAGTCCGCTGGAACGGGCAACCTATTTTACCTTTATCGAAGTAGTAGAAGTACACAGTTTCACCCGGCGAAGGTACAGCTACACCACCGACGTTGTCAGCAGTATAAAGGTTACCGTTGACCTTGGTCACTTTCGAAATTCCAAAAGCACCAAAGTTTCGCTTATAGCTGCCCGAAATATTCGCGGTAGCGGCAGCCGAGATCACACCGACGTAACGGTATTCGACAGATGAGTAACCATCTTTGTTCACCGCCGAGTATTCGATCACATACACGCCAGGCGTCTTCGTATCGACCGTCCCATTCGTTTTGACTTCGATCTCCGTGTCACCCTCTTTGGCAGTAACACCAGCATCGGTAAAAGTACCTCCAACCGCTACCTGGTTCCATTGCTCGCCTTTCAGCGTAATAACCGGATAATTGGTAATAGTGGAAATGCCTTCCGTCACCTTGTCCTCTTCGCACGAAAACGCTGCAAACAAGGTCAAGGCTATCATTATAAGTTTTAGTCCTTTTTTCATAATATCAGTTGTCAATGACCTTGATTATTTCATCCACCAAACTTTGGTTGTAAGCGGCACCAGCGCTGGGGTGTTCACGTTGCCATCCCGCGATACGGAAGTGTACTGAACACGTTTCGGCAATGCGCCTTCATCCAGCACGGATTTTGCAGCGACAGTCCATTGTCCCGGAACGTACTTGCTATTGGTAGTCGGAACACTGGATTTTTCAGGATAGCCGGTACGTGCCTGATCCCAGAACGATTCGTGCCCCTGGCGGAACATTGCAACCCATTTCTGATAAATGATTGCCTTGATTTTCGCCTCCATGTTGCCGGCGGACGGATATTCATAAACCCCACCTTTCGCGATTTTTTTCGCGTCGAATGCAATGTTGAACTTCGCGTACGCTGCTGCCACCGCCTTGTCGTAGAACTCTTTCGCTTTCGCGTCGTTTCCGGTGCGCAGGTGTGCTTCCGAGAGCATAAAATAGATCTCGTCGATGCTGAAAAAGTAGAATGGATCGGTAGCTGTCATTTTAGCGACGCTCGGCACATTCACGCCGACGGTGCTCAGGAAATCGCCTTGTTCCAGACCAGACTGGCCGCCAGTGCCAGGTGTATAGTAAGCTGCAAGGCGGGCGTCGTCTGCATTCGCCTGCAAATAGGTCAGGAACGTACGGCTCAAACGAAGGTTGGACGATACGTTCAGCTGGCGCACGTTGTTTTCATACAACGGGTTGCTGCGGTTGGGTTCATCCACGAACTGGGTAATCGCAGCGTGATCTTCCAGGAATGGCGTGTTGGCGTCAAGCATTGCCTTGATGGCTGCGATAGCCTGTGTAGCATTAGGGCTGGCTGTCTGACGCAGATACAGTTTCAATTTCAGCGTATTTGTGAAACGTTTCCACTGATCGATCTGATTTTCCGCGCTTGTTCCTCCGAACACCAGGTCGGAAGGCACTGCTGTCGACTTGCCGTTGTTGAAATCGAGTGCCAGTGCATCATCGAGTCTTTTCAGCAACTCTGCATAAACAGCCGGACCTTCGTCATATTTAGGCGCTTTGATTGTTTCCACCTGCAATGCCTCGCTCAATGGAATCTTATCGAACCAGTCGGCCAGCATTTGAAAACCGTACGTCTGAACCGCCACAGATTGCAGCAGCATATTATTGTTGCCGCTTTCGATGGCTTTTCTCTTCACATCTTCGAAGTCGTTCAGGCCACCCGCGTAGAGCTCCGTCCAGGCGATATCGTAGTCGGAAGGCTGCAAATCGTAGGAATCGATGCCCCGGTACTGGCTGGCAGAGTTGGATTGGGTCCAATGCTGCGACCACAGGCCGCCGATGATGGCAAAATCTCCCCCTACAATAGCCGCAACCGATGCCTGCGCAGCCGGAAGCACGAATTCGGGCGCCACGTTCGTCGGGTTGTTGGGATCTTCGTTTACGTCCAGCCAGTCGTTGCAGGAGCCCAGTGAAAGCGCGGCAAGCAGCAGGACACTATTTTTTATAATACCTTTCATTTGAATCCTAATTAGAATGATAGATTTAACTGAACGCCGTACGTTGCGGTAGAAGGGCCGGCCGCGAATTCACCATAGAGGTTTTTCAGGCTGGTTCCGAACGTGTTGGCTTCGGGGTCTACTACGTGGTTACCCTTGGGCGTCCACAATACGAGGTTACGGCCGAAAATACCCACAGATGCACCTCTTACCGGCAGTTTTTCCAACGCTTTCTTAGGTACGGAGTAAGTGAGCGACACGTTTCTCAGCTTGAAGAATGTTTTCGGCAACACGTGGTTGTATTCGTTGGCAGAAGTAGCACCACCGTAGTAGGTGAACACATCCGCGCGCGACACTGGTACGGTGTTTACTTCGTACTTGTTATCATCCACTTTGATCACCGAACCCGGTACCACAAACGGCTCGCGGTCGTTGTATTGCGACATATACGCGTTTCCGTTGAAGTAGTTCAAACGGGCAGTGTAGGAGTAGAACACCCCGCCATTGCGGTAATCGCCATTCGCGCTGAATTTGAAACCTTTATAATCGAGGTAGGTTGAAATACCCAGTGTATAGTTCGGGTTAACCGAACCTCTGTATGTTTCTTCCGAGCTCACGAGCGGCAAACCGGTTGTCGCGTTAACGATAATGTTTCCGTTAGGATCGCGCTGCGCATCAGGCGAGTAAATCGCGCCAAGGGGCTTGCCTACCACTGCGCGGAGTTTCACATTATAGCTGTCGTTCAGAAGAATGTTTCCTGATCCGCCTTCCAGACCGAGGGATTCCACTTCGTTCCATATCTTGTTGTAGTTCACTGTAACTCCCCATTCGAATTTTTCGGTGCGTAGAGGGATCAGGTTCAATGCCAATTCAACCCCTTTGTTTCTCACACTTCCCAGGTTGACCGTCTGCGTGGTGGCACCGGTTGCAGGTTCGAGTGAGAGGCTGATGATCTGGTTTTTGGTCAGCTTGTTGTAATAGCTGAGGTCGAGCCCTACGCGTCTTCCGAAGAAGCCCAGTTCCAGACCTCCTTCGTATTCCGTCGAAATCTCAGGTTTCAGGTTCTGGTTTCCGAGGTTATTGGAAACTTCGTAAGCGTTACGATTCGCAAATGGGAAGTTGATGTTACCAAATCCACCCGCACGAACCGAGCCAGGCACGTAAACTGAATACACCTGATATGGATCGGCGTCGTTACCCGCTGATGCAGCCGCGAAACGTACTTTCACGAAAGGAATATCCGCCGGCAATTTGAATACGTCCGACAACACGGCGCTGATGCTCGCACTTGGATAGAAGTAAGAGTTTTTGCCTTTTGGCAGTGTACTGGTCCAGTCGTTACGTGCACCCACGGTGAGGTACAACCAGTTGTCGAAACCGAATGTAGCCTGACCGTAGATACCCACGAGGCGACGTTTAGTAGATGTCGCGAATGTGGTTGGGGTTACAGAGCTGTTTGACAGGTTATAGAACCCCGGAAGGTCAAGGTTTGTCACTTTCGCAAAATTAGTCAGGCCAGTCCTTTCGTTCAGGTTGTGCCCCAGGAATGCCTGCACATCGAAACGTGATCCGAAATTGTGTTTGAAATTAAGAAGCAGATCGCTGTTGAACTGGCGGTTTTGTTTCGCAAGCTGTGATACACCTCCGAAAACGTCATTAGCAGAGGCGTTTGGCGTACCATCGGCGATTTTACCCACGTTACCCCAGTCTTTCTGGAATGCATCGGAGTAGTCGCCGCCGACGCGGAATTTCACGTCCAGGCTTTTCAGCAATTGATAACCGAATTCGATGTTACCGAAAATGCGGTCTTCGTCGTAGTTGTTGCCCTGGTTGTACAATGTCCAGTAAGGATTCTGAGCGTATGGCGTAAAATAATTATCCAACGTCATGAATTTGTAGTACGGGCTGCTCGGATCGAGCAATGCTTTCGAATCCACGATCGAATGGTCGCGCGGGATCTGGATGATCTCCTGCCACAATACCTTACCACCACCTGCATCGTCGCCCTGGCCGGTCGCTACCGCTTTCTGGTTTTTGTGAACGTAGTTAATGTTGGAGTTCACTGAGAACTTATCCAGCTTCAGACCACCATTCAGGCTCAATGTGTTACGCTTGTAAGAGTCGGCATTGGTAGGTACTACCCCGTCGGCTGTCGCGTTGGAATAGGCTACACGATAGTTCGCGGTTTCGGTACCACCCGATACGGCGATGCTGTTGTTCCATTCGTAACCTTTGTCGAAGAAGTCTTTCAGGTTGTCTTCCTGCGCCGAGAAAGGTTTCAGCATTTGTGAATTGTCCACCACATTACCCCAAAGGCGTGTCTTGCCGTCGAGTCTCGGGCCCCATGAACCGTTTTCGAGACGGTCGAACAAGCCGCTCCATCCCTGGCCATATGTGTTTTGCAGGTGGGGCACGCGCAGAATCCGTGATTGTGCGAATGACGATGAAATATCAACCTGCGTTTTGCCTGATTTACCTCTTTTCGTAGTAATGAGGATCGCGCCGTTGGCCGCACGGCTACCGTACAATGCGGATGCCGAAATACCTTTCAACACAGTGATGCTTTCGATTTCGTTCGGGTTGATATCGTTCATCTGGTTACCGAAGTCCATCGAACGGTTGAAGTCATCGTTGGTATTTTGTGCATTCGTTGATGAGGTATTACCGCGGTTGTTCATCGGCACACCGTCGATCACGAACAGCGGCTGGTTGTTACCGGTCACAGAGTTGAAACCGCGGATGTTCAGGACGGTCGACGCTCCGGGTGCTCCTGATGCGGTGTTAACCGACAGACCGGGCACGCGCGCGTTGAGCGCATCGAGCGGGCTGGTGTTACGGGCTTCTGTGATGGATGTATTGGAAATGGTGGCGGTACTGTAACCGAGCGACTTACGTTCGCGCGAGATACCGAGTGCGGTCACAACCACCTCTCCGAGTTGCTGGGCATCGGCCGCGAGCGTCACATTGATCGTCGATTTCGAGCCGACCACGATGCTCTGGCTGAGGTAACCCACAAATGAATACACGAGTGTTCCGGAAGAGGGGGCAGAAATGGTGTACTTTCCATCAATATCGGTGGTGATACCTCTGGTTGTACCTTTCAGGGTGATGTTTACACCGGGGAGCACGCTTCCGTCGTCGGCGGTTACAACTCCCGATACTTGTTTATCCTGGGCAAATGCCTGCCAGCCAGGAATCAATAAGCACCCTAAGAATAGAAATAGTAGAGTCTTTCTCATACAAAGGATTTAAAGTTTGTTTAAATAGGTATTAATTGCGTCAAGGTGACAAAACTAATCGTTGTTTCAATCAATTACAATGCCGTGCAAATCAATGTCCAGAATATAATTTGGCATAAATTGATTTTCATTGCCAGTTTGTTAGCACTAACCGGCAAAACGCTTCCATAAACGTATTTGTTAGAACTTCATGCTTTCTGCACATTCGCAATCAAAATTGCAAAGCCTTCCTCCTTTCCTTAGATGATTTTCAAACAATTCAAATATTCGCTAAAAGCGGCTTGTTATGGAGGGTGTAGTTTCCGGGCCCGAAATAGCCCGGTTTTGTAGCTGAAAAATTTATGTTAAGCTACAAACAATATTAGAAAAATGCAACTATTTATCAAAAATTCCTCCGATAACGCTGCTGCACGGCCAGCGCATTTTCTCACCGCCTCTTAATTTAGATTCATTCTTTAAAAATGCTGCGTATACAGATACCGTGCTTTGCGCTCCCGCATTTGCACCATTCCCGGTGTTTGTGGCTTAAAAATGTAAATTCCTCAAAAAAAGACATCTCTTGTTAACAATCGGTTAAAATCAAGCGCATTTTCGGAAATTTGCCATATTTGAAAAAATTGCAAAAAATCTTGACTTATGCATATAAAATTCTCCTGATTAGGTAGTCAAGCCAAAGTAAATTTTGAAAATTCGCAATGAAATGGTTGTACTGGTTAAACTAATAGTTATTTTTGCAACAGTATGTTTACATAACAAACCTAACTTTAAGATCAATTTATGAGGAAGACTTTATGCTTCTTAATGGGGTGTATGCTGCTGTTTTTTACGCAGGTACATGCCCAGGATCTCGCCGTGACCGGTAAGGTCACCGCAGACGACGGCTCGCTACTTCCGGGCGTCAACATTTCTTTGAAAGGTACTACTCGCGGTACCACTACCGACACCCAGGGCCAGTACACGATTTCCACCACTTCCGGGGCAACGCTTGTTTTCAGTTTTATCGGTTTTCAAACACAGGAAGTGATCGTTGGAAGCCAGTCCGTCATCAACGTAACGCTAAAAAACGATGTCAGCCAGCTTCAAGAAGTGGTCGTAACCGCACTTGGACAAGAGCGCAAGAGAAACGAGCTGGTGTATGCAGCCCAGCAGATCAACAACGAACAGATCGTACAGGCGCGTAACCCGAACGTAATGAATGCGCTCGCAGGTAAAATCGCCGGTCTGGACATCAAAACGAACAACAATATGGGTGGTTCGACGAGCGCGATCATCCGTGGTTACAAATCCATTACGGGTAACAACCAGGCATTGTGGGTAATCGACGGTGTGCCGGTTTCCAATGCCAACACCAACACTTCCGACCAGCAGACCGGCCGCGGCGGTGCCGACTACGGTAATGCCGCTTCCGACATCAACCCGGACAACATTGCGTCCATCAACGTATTGAAGGGTGCTGCGGCAACCGCATTGTACGGCTCGCGGGCTTCCAACGGTGTGATTTTAGTAACAACCAAGCAGGGCCGCAAAAACAGCTTCGACGTAACGGTGAACAGCGGTGTTACCTGGGGCAAGATCGACAAAAGCACCTATGTGAAATACCAGAATGAATACGGCGCAGGATACGGCGGTGACGGGGCGAAAGACCAATTCTACCGCGGAAACCTGGGTTCAGGCGAAGGGGATATCGCGATCTTCGACGCGGATGCCTCATACGGTGCTAAATTCGATCCCAACAGAATGGTCTACCAGTGGGATGCATTCGACCCATCTTCCCCGACCTTCGGCAAAATGACCCCGTGGGTTGCTGCTAAAAACGGCCCGGCCGCATTCTTCGAAACGGCTGTGACTTCCAACCAGAGCGTAAGCATCCTCGGCGGCGGCGAAAACACCACATTTAAAGTAGGTTATACCCGCAGCGACGAGAAAGGTGTTCTTCCTAACAGCAAGCTCGGAAAGAACCTCTTCAACTTCTCCGCATCGTTCGACGTTACTAAAAAACTGACGATCTCAGCCAACGCCAACTACGCACAAGTGAAAGGTTTGGGACGTTACGGAACAGGTTACGACGGCAAAAACCCTAACCAGCAGTTCAGACAATGGTTCCAGACCAACGTCGACCTGCTCGAACAGAAAGCGGCCTATTTCAGAAACAGACAGGACGTAACCTGGAACTGGGGAGACCCGAAAGCGCCATTTGACGAAAATGGCCCTATTTACTCGGAAAACCCTTATTTCTCCCGCTACGAGAACTTCTCGAACGACTCACGTGACAACTTCTTCGGGTATGCGGCGGCAGTTTACAAAATCGCGCCGTGGGTTGACCTTACCACCCGTTTCGCCTACAACGGCACACAGGATATGCAGGAAGAACGCATTGCATTCGGAAGCGCCGATCCTGCCCAATACAAACGCTATAACAGAGGTTTCAATGAAACTAACCTCGATGTGATCTTCAACTTCCGCAAAGCCATTACCAAGAACATCAACTTCTCCGGTTTGGCAGGTGGAAGCATGCGCCGCTCGACAGAAAACTCGATCCGCGCACAAACCAACAATGGTATGGTCGTTCCAGGCCTGTACTCGCTTTCGAACTCGGCCAACCCGATCGAAGCACCCATTGAAACTTACAGAAGAATCGGTGTAGATGGTCTTTACGCCCAGGCATCATTTGGCTACAAAGATCTCGTCAACCTTGACCTGACCGCAAGACAGGACAAATCAACGACGCTTGTTAAAGGTGAAAACACCTATTTCTATCCTGCTATCGGTGTCAATTTCAACCTTTCCAACCTGGAATCAATGCGGAAATTTGGCTGGCTTACTATGGCAAAGCTGAGCGCTAACTACGCAGAAGTAGGTAACGATGCACCATGGGGAAGCACGATCGACGTTTACGACAAACCAACCGGGCTCGGCAGCATTCCTTATTTTACACTGAGAAATACCAAAAACAACCGTGATCTCAAACCGGAAAGAACCAAAAACTACGAATTGGGTCTTGAAAGTGCATTCCTCAACGACCGTGTAGGCTTTAACTTTACGTACTACCGATCGTCAACGCTGGATCAGATCCTTCCCGTGTCGATTACCGCTGCAACCGGTTATGCATTCCGTTATGTAAACTCGGGTGAGGTACAAAACAAGGGTATCGAGATTTCTGCATACGTGACGCCGATCCGGGTGCAGGATTTCTCATGGACATTGAACCTGAACTTCTCAAGAAACCGCAACAAGGTGATCAGCCTGTACGGCGAAGGCGACCAGGAAGTAACCAATGTTACCATCGCCAGCCTTCAGGGCGGTGTTTCGATCAACGCAGCGAAAGGGCAGCCTTTCGGTGTGATCCGCGGGACGAATTTCGAATACCATAAAGACAATGGCCAGAAAATCGTAAGATCGAACGGCTTGTACAAAGCAACTTCCAGCTCTTCCGAAATCATCGGTAACCCGAACCCGGACTGGATCGCAGGCCTGAGCAACACATTGAAATACAAAACATTGTCACTCAGCTTTCTGCTCGACATCCGCCACGGCGGCGACATCTGGTCGCTTGACCAGTGGTATGGCGAAGGTACCGGTCTTTATCCGATCACAGCAGGCCTGAATGAGTTGGGCAACCCTAAAAGAAACCCGGCTTATTTGTATGATGCGGACGGAAATAAAACCGGCAACGCACCTAACCAGGGTGGTGTACTATTCCCAGGCGTGCAGGAAGACGGAACGCCTAACACCGTTCGCGCAGAAAACGTAGACGGAAACGGTGCCACCGCATACGGTTACCCGGGCAACCCGCCACGTGCCATGTACATTTACGATGCAAGCTATATCAAACTGAGAGAAGTAGCCCTTACTTACGCCCTTCCGCAAGCGATCGTAAGCAAATTGCGCGCATTCAAGGAGATTGACATCTCGGTAATCGGACGTAACCTTTGGATCATTCATAAAAACATGGAATTCCAGGATCCGGAAGAAGGAATGGGTTCTGGTTTGCTGAATGGTGCAGGTGGCTACCAAAGCGGTGCTTACCCGGCTGTAAGAAACTATGGTTTCAATGTTAAATTCCGTTTCTAAGCGATATGAAAAAATTAATCATTCTTTTCCTCCCGTTCCTGTTGCTGACGGCCTGCGTCGACAGCCTGGACGATTATAATGTGGATACCAAGCGGCCGTCGACAGCGCCGCCTGTTACCCTGTTCTCGAATGCGTTGAAAGGCCTGGCAGATACGCTGACCAGCCCGAACGTCAATGTTAACAACTACCGCTTGTACGTTCAGCAATGGACAACTACTACCTACCTGGACGAACCCCGCTACAACGTTACTGCCCGTATCGTTCCGGAGTCGTTCTGGAGAGGACTTTACAAAGGCGTTATCGCCGATTTGAATGAAGCCAGAAGGCTTGTTAATGAGGATGCATTCATGGGGCAAACTTCCAAGGATGTCCAGCTTGCTCAAATCGAGATTGTGGAAGTGATGACCTGGGCTGCATTGGTAAATACCTTCGGAAATATCCCGTATTCCGAAGCCATGAGCCCTGAGAACCCGCTTCCAAAATACGACGATGCGAAAACAGTATATGATGCGATCCTGACCCGTCTGGATGCGGCGCTTCCCAAGCTGGAAGCCGGCGGTACGCCATTCGGAGGTGGCGACCTGCTTTACAAAGGCAAGATCCCGCAATGGGTAAAATTCGGAAACTCGCTCAAATTGAAACTGGCGATGATCATCGCCGACAGCGACGAGGCAAAAGCGAAGAAAATGGTAGCGGAAGCCGCCCCGAAAGTATTCACCAGCAATGCAGACAATGCGGCTTTCCCGTACATTTCGACCCCGCCTAACAACAACGTGATCTCGACGAACCTGAACGAGCTTTATACCAGCCGTCAGGATTTCATCCCGGCTGCGACGATCGTGAACCCGATGAACGAGCTCAGCGACCCGAGAAGACCTTTCTTCTTCACGACCATCGACGATAAGTATGTAGGTGGCCAGTACGGATTCCTGAACACCTATTCGAACTTCTCTCACGTAAGCGACAAGATCATCGATCCGGCATTCGAAGGGCTGCTGCTCGACTACGCGGAAGTGGAATTCCTGCTCGCAGAAGCTGCGGAAAGAAAGTTCATCACCGGTTCGGCCTCCGAGCACTACAATAAGGCTGTAACGGCGTCCATCACCTACTGGGGCGGAACCGCACAGCAAGCTGCAACCTACCTCGCACAACCAAAAGTTGCCTATGCGACGGCGGAAGGCAATTGGAAGCAAAAAATCGGTTTCCAGAAATGGCTCGCACTTTACAACAGGGGCTGGGAATCATGGGTTGAATGGAGAAGACTCGACTTCCCTAAACTGTCCCCTCCATCGGGCGGAAACGTTCCGGCCGGTTTGGCGATCCCTGTGCGTATGATCTACCCGATCATCGAGCAAACCCTCAATGGCGCCAACCGCAACGCAGCGGCAGACGCGATCGGCGGCGACCTTGCTACGACCAAATTGTGGTGGGATAAATTCTGATATCCAACCAGGAATATATGCAGAGAGGCGGGCTTCGGTCCGCCTCTTTTTTTTGTACTAATCACAATACACTTTTCAGTAGTATGCCGATTAAAAGCTCATCCCTGCCGAACGCTGGATACATACCGGATATGCGCTTTTGATCATCGTAAATTCAGCGTCATAAGGTTTTCGAAAACCCTTCCACCTACAAACCTGACTTTGATGAAACGATTACTACTCACACTCCGAGCCGGTATTCTCGTGCTCTTCATTATTCCTGCCTATGCGCAAACGCGCGAACTGACCGGCCACGTCACGGCCGAGGACGGTTCGTCGCTACCCGGCGTCAATATTTCATTGAAAAACACAACCAGGGGTGCCACCACGGACGACAAAGGTAAATACACCGTTTCCGTGGAACCCGGCACTACACTGGTTTTTAGTTTTATCGGCTTCCAAAGCAAGGAAGTCCCGGTCGCTAACCAGACAAAGCTTGACATCGTGCTAATCGCGGACGAGACGCAACTTCAGGAGATCGTAATCACCTCCCTGGGCATTGCCCGCGAGAAAAAGGCGCTCGGGTACGCCGTACAGGAAATCAAAGCCGACAAACTTACGCTCGCCCGCGACCCTAACATAGGCAATGCGCTCGCGGGTAAAATTGCCGGTGTGCAGGTCCTGGGGCAGTCGGCAGCCAAATTTGGGACGCCCAGCATCCGCATCAGGGGAATCAATTCGCTGGCAGGCAGTGATCCGCTTTACGTCGTAGACGGCACGCCGACGGACGTCAGCATGGTAAATATGGATGATGTTGAAGCCCTTACCGTTCTGAAAGGACCGTCTGCAACAGCACTGTACGGCAATCGCGCTTCGGCGGGTGTAGTCGTCGTGACAACCAAAAGGGGAAAATCAGGCGAAACTTCCCTGACCCTCAACCAAAGCGTGACCATGGACCAGGTGTCGTTACTGCCCAAATACCAGAACGAATACGGTGGCGGCTACTCTCAGGAATGGGAAACTTTCAAATTCAACCCACAGGTACACCCCGCCGCCTGGGCTTCCTATGAAGGACAGCGCATGCTGGATTACTCCGCGGACGAAAGCTGGGGGCCGAAGATAGACGGCCAGATGCACCGTTCGGCATTCTCATGGCAGCCGGGAGAAGGTTTTGGAAAAGAAACACCCTTCGTGGCGCATCCGAACAACGTCCGTGATTTCTTCGAAAAACCGGTTAGCTATAACTCGAATATCGCATTCTCAAAAGCCGGGGACAGCTACTCTTCACGGATTTCGTATACGCACATTGTTAACAACGGCATTGTTCCGAATAGCCGGCAGGTCCGCGATTATATCAGTGCCAAGACCGGCATTACTTTCGCCAAAAAACTGACAGCCGAGCTGAATGTAAGTTATACGGGAACGAAAACCGATAACACACCGGCCGACCGCTATGGCAGTTCGGGTGGTACCGGCTTGGGAACCAATCTATTTTCCGTGAATTCCACCGTCAACAATGCGACGCTGAACGGGTACAATCAAACGACCGGATCATTCAACCAATGGTTCCAGCGGCAACTGGACATTGAAGACCTCAAAAATTATAAAAACCCGGACGGCACTTTCCGCAGCTGGAACATCGGCAGCCCAACGGATGCACGGCCCAAATATTGGGATAGCCCCTACACACAGGCATATGAGAATACGAATGTCAATCGCCAGCAACGCATTTTCGGCGACGCAGGACTTACCTACCAGATTACCGATTTCCTGAAAATTACCGGAAAATTCCGCCGCGACTATGGGAGCTATTTTATGGATGGAAGAGTCGCGTCGGGAACATTGAATGCAGGCGGGCTGGGCGCTTACGCTTATCTCAGCGGATCGATCCTCGAAAACAATTACGAGAGCATTGTGAGTTTCGATAAAGATATTCAAAAGGTATCGATACTTGTAAATGCGGGTGGCAACATGCGCTACAACCGCACCGAAGGGACGCTCCAAGCCACGGCTGGCGGACTTACCACGCCCGGTTATTACAATATAGCCGCATCGAAAGACCGCCCGATCACCGCAAACTATCTGTTTGAAAAGAAAGTAAACAGCGTATTTGCCAACGCCAGCATCGGTTACGGAGATTTCATTTTCATCGAAGGCTCGATCCGGAACGATTGGTCGTCGTCACTGCCGTCGGCTAGCAACTCCTATCTGTACCCATCCGCCTCGGCCAGTCTCGTATTTTCAGAATTTATCCCAACAAACCGGGTTTTATCTTTTGGGAAGCTGAGAGCCGGGTATGCGCAGGTCGGTACCGACCTCAACGCCTACCAAACTGCATTAACCTACAATGTCGGGACCGTTTACGGGACGAGCCCCACCATGACGCTCCCCGGTACATTGCCTAATTCGGTTCTAAAACCCGGCATGTCCTCCTCGCACGAAGGTGGAATCGATCTCCAATTCTTCAACAACCGCATTGCGCTGGAATTCACGGCTTACAAAAACAACAACAGCAATCAGATCATCCCATTGGCCGTAGCGTCGACAAGCGGCTATAATAATGCCGTCGTGAACGCCGGACTGATCACTACCCAGGGCCTTGAACTGCACCTTTCGGCCCAACCTGTCAAAACGGAAACATTTACCTGGGAGCTGGACATTAATGCGGACCGAAACCAGTCCAAAGTGGTAGAGCTTACCGAGCAAAGCAACAATTACCGGCTCGATGGCCCGCAATGGCGGTCACTCACCCTCAATGCACGGGTAGGGCAAGACTGGGGAATGCTTGAAGGAGTGGGAATTAAAAAAGATGCGAATGGTAAAAAGGTCGTCTATTCGGCCAGTCCTGAAAACATCAAGGCAGGGAAAGCAGGGTTGTATGTAAAAGAAAACAATGTCAATCTCGGCAATGTGCTGCCCAAGTTCAAAGGCGGTCTGATCAATGCGTTTGAATACAAAGGATTGACACTGCAAGCGAGCACGGATTTCGTCGTGGGCGGCAAATTCTTTTCCGTGACCCGGATGTTCAATGCAGGATCGGGCCTGGCGGCCGAAACGGCCGGCAACAATGAGCTGGGCAATCCCAAGCGCGACGATCCCGGCAAAGGAGGAGGCATCCTGCTGGACGCCGTTACCGAAGACGGCCAGCCTAATACCCACCGCGTCGACACCCAAAATCTTTACGAAAACTGGCTTTTCGCACTTAATGAGGAATGGATTTACGACAAAACCTACGTAAAACTCCGCGAGCTGTCACTCGGCTATAAAATCCCGAAACGATATCTGGGTAAGTATGTGAAATCAGCCAGCGTATCGCTGATCGGTCGCAACCTGCTGCTCATTTACAGTGCCATCGGCGGTGGTATCGACATTTCGGAAACCGAAACACTTTGGTACGAAGGCGGGCAGCTGCCGCCGGTAAGGTCTGTCGGCGCCACGCTCAGGGTCGGGTTTTAAGCACACATTCACCTCAATTCAGCAAAATCATGAAAAAACGCTGGCAATTATCTGTCATAGCATTCGTCCTGCTTACCCTCACACAGGCGTGCAGTGACTTTGGAGATATCAATGTTAACCCTAACAATCCGTCCACACCCAGCACAGCGGGCCTGCTTACCGGCGCGCTGCGCAATGTGGGCCTCATCAATGCGCAGGTAGGCCCGGGGGCGGCCAATATCGTTCCGGCGATGTATGTGCAGCAATTCGGAGATGTGATTTATATTGAAGATTCGAAATACAAGACGATCAACTTCAATTACAATGGCTGGTACGCCGGTCCGCTCATAAACCTGCAACACATTATTGAGCTCAACACCGGTGATGATACCAAAATCAATGCCTCTGCATTTGGCTCCAATACCAACCAGATCGCTATTGCGCGAATATTGAAAGCCTACTTTTTCCAATGGATCACCGACCGGTGGGGCGATATCCCCTATTCCGAAGCGCTGAAAGCCGATGCCGATTTTACGCCCGCATTCGATAAACAGGAAGCCATTTACACCGATTTGTTCAAAGAATGGAAAGAAGCAACGGCCCAGTTCGAAGACGGCAAAGCGATTAAGGGCGACATTCTGCTGAACGGAGATACCGCGAAATGGAAGAAATTCGCCAATTCGCTAAGGCTCGTCGCCGCATTAAGGCTTTCGAAGGTGAAGCCGGATTTGGGTAAGAAAGAATTTCAGGCTGCATTGGACGACGGTGTCATTACCTCGGCGGCAGATAATGTACAATACAAATTCCAGTCGGAATCGAACAACGAAAATCCGGTTTACACCAATTACGTGGTAAGCAACAGAAAGGATTATGCGATGAGCGACGTGTTTGTGACCTATTTGAAAAAAACATCCGACCCGCGTCTTCCTTTTCTGGCAGCCAAGAACATTTCGGGCGAATACGCGGGCGTACCCTATGCCGTAGGCGGCGCGAAAGCGCAGGACTTATCGCTCATCGGCGCAGTGCTTTCCCAACAAAACTCGGCGGTGAACATTATTACTTATGCACAGGTATTGTTTGCGCAAGCGGAAGCTGCCGCATTGGGCTGGACGAACGGGGATGCCAAAGCATTGTACGAATCGGCTGTCGCGGCGTCTTTGCAGCAATGGATGGGTACCGATTATTCTGAAAATGCTTTAAAAGCCTACCTGGCGCATCCGGAAGTTGTCTATTCTCCCAATACCGCCATTGAAAGAATCAGTACGCAACGCTGGATCGCCCTCTTCTTCCAAGGCACCGAAGCATGGTCGGAATGGCGGAGAACCGGGTTTCCGGTATTGAAACCGGCAGCAAGTACCCTCAATGGCGGCACTGAAATTCCACGCCGCCTGGCCTACCCGGTAACCGAAACCACATTGAACGAAGCTAACTATAAGGCCGTCGTCGCCAGTCAGGGCAAGGACGATCATTACACAAGAGTATGGTGGGATAAGCCGTGACCCAGGTAAATTACAAGTTTCCCGATAGTACATTTTCAGCCACGTGCCTCGCGTGGCTGAACTTTTTTTTGCAAAAATCCCGGCAAAGCTTTCAAAACAATGCACTTGTAGCATTGCATCGTTCGATTTTCTTTAACTTTGAGGGTTATCCAACTCTTGAAAAAATGGAATTTCTAAAAAGCGACCGCCTGAATCATCTGAAATACGAGATCCGCGGTGCTACCTACCAGAAAGCGTTAGAGCTTGAAAGTCAGGGCTACAAAATCCATAACCTGAACATCGGTAATCCCGCACCGTTCGGTTTCGATTCGCCCGACGAGATCGTCCACGACATTATCATGAACATCCGCAATGCGCAAGGCTACTCGGATTCACGTGGTTTGTTCGCGGCGCGTAAGGCGATCATGCACTACACGCAAACTATTGGTATTCAAGATGTTGAAATCAACGACATTTTTATCGGAAACGGTGTGAGCGAACTGATCCTGCTCTCGATGCAGGCATTGCTCAACCCCGGCGACGAAATACTGGTACCGTCCCCCGACTACCCGCTCTGGACAGCGGCGATCTCGCTCAGCGGCGGCACACCGGTACATTATATATGTGATGAAGAGGCCGATTGGAACCCCGATCTGGAAGATCTGGAAAAGAAAATCACTTCGCGCACCAAAGGGATTGTCATTATTAACCCCAACAACCCGACAGGCGCCGTTTACGACAAAGAAGTCCTCGCACGAATTGCCCGCATTGCAGAGGAGCATGGCCTGATCATTTTCTCGGACGAGATTTATGACAAGATCCTTTACGATGGAGCGGCACATTACCCGATGGGCTCATTTGTGAATGATACATTGTGCGTTTCTTATGGCGGTTTATCGAAAAACTACCGCTCGGCGGGTTTCCGCGGCGGCTGGATGATCCTTAGCGGCGCGAAACAAAAGGCGAAATCCTACGCGGAAGGCCTGCTCCTGCTCGCAAGCATGCGCCTGTGCGCGAACGTACCCACGCAATACGCGATCCAGACGGCATTGGGCGGTTACCAGAGTATCAAAGAACACGTGGTGCCGACGGGCCGGTTGTACAAACAGATGAATCTTGTTTACGACAGGCTGACGTCCATTCCGGGCATTACTTGCGTTAAACCGAAAGGATCGTTGTATGTTTTCCCTAAAATCGACCTGAAAAAGTTCGGTTTCAAAGCGGACGACCAGTTTGTCTATGAATTACTTTCGGATCAGAAGGTGCTGGTAGTAGCCGGAACGGGTTTCAATTACCATCTGGAACCGCATTTCCGCATAGTGTTCCTGCCTACCGTCGACGAGCTGAACCAGGCGATGGACAAGCTGGAATTCTTCCTCACCAACCGCCGCATTATGTCGACACGCACGGTGGAAGACATCATTGCCTGACGAAAATTTAAACCTAAACCTCCACTGAAAGTACTTATCGCACAATGACCATACCAGACAGAACCATTCAGGAGGCCAAAAGACAACGCCTGTTCCTCCTCCTTTGCGGTATCTTTTTGACCAACGCACTCATCGCGGAGATCATAGGCGGTAAAATATTTTCAGTGGAGACCCTTTTGGGCATTGCCCCGGCACAATTGCCGATCGGCGGCCAGAAGCTGGATTTCAACATGACAGCCGGGGTGATCAGCTGGCCGGTGGTGTTCATCACTTCCGACATTATCAACGAGTATTTCGGCCGAAAGGGCGTTAAAAGAATTTCTTACCTCACGTCCGCATTGATCGTTTACACGTTCATGATCATTTACGCTGCTACCCAGCTCCCTCCGGCGCAGTTCTGGCTCGACCTCAACAATACCGACAGCCACGGCAACACATTCAACATCAACGACGCATTCTCCAAAATCTTCAACCAGGGATTGGGCATTATGATCGGGTCGATCACAGCCTTTTTGCTTGGGCAGTTGTTGGATATTCTTGTCTTCAACTGGCTCCGCAGAAAAACCGGCGGCCGCTTCATCTGGCTCCGTGCCACGGGTTCCACCATGTTTTCACAGCTGATCGACAGCTTCGTGGTGATCGGGATCGCGTTTTATGTTTTCGGGAATTGGGATTTGAAACTGGTCTTTTCAGTAGGGACCATCAATTACCTCTACAAAGGCGTGGTAGCCATCCTTTTGACGCCGCTGTTGTACGTTGCCCATTATTTTATCGACAATTACCTCGGGAAAGAGTACGCGGAAGAGCTTTCGCATCACGCCGCGCAAGAGTAGCCTTAAAGCGGCACTTGCCTCCGCATATTATCCAGCATTACCGCCGTAGCAATGCCGACGTTCAGTGATTCGGCCGCTCCGAAGCGCGGTATCATAATTTTGTCGGTCACAAATTGTTCTACCTGCTCTCCGATTCCATTGGATTCGTTGCCCATGATGATAATGCCGCCACTAGCCGGGTACTTGAATTCATAAAGCGAATCGCCGCCCAGAAATGCACCGATTACGGGTTGCTTTATGTGCTTTATTTGCTCAAAATATTGCGTTAAATCTGTGTAATAGAGGTTTACACGTGTGAATGATCCTTTGGCGGCGGCAACGACTTTCGGATTGTAAATATCAGTTGTGTCACGCGAGCATACGATTTTGGTGATGCCATACCAGTCGGCCACGCGGACAATGGTACCGAGGTTACCGGGATCGCGAACGTCGTCGAGCATGAGCATATATTCCCCCGACGCGGGAGACAAGAATGCATTTTCCTTCGTTTTAGCCACAGCCAGGCACGAATCGTTCGTCTGGAACGATCCCAGCCCTTCCAGCTCCTGAGGAGTAACCGTTTCCAGGGCAAGGTTATGGCGGGTTAAAATACTTGCGTATTTTTGCTGAAATTCCTGTGTTACCAGTACAAACTCGATCTCAAAATCGGAATCCAACAATTCCAGTACGCTCTTGGCCCCTTCCACCACAAATGCCTCGTGAAGCTGCCGGTACTTCTTGATTTTGAGCGAGTTGATATACTTGATACGATTTTTTGACAACATTGAATATTAATTGTAGGACGATATACGGCTGGTTAATTCTCCTGATTCTGACGGGACTGTTTTCCTGCGCACCCAAACCCACTTCCAAAGGCTATTTGCTCGGCAATTCTTCCATCAAGGGGAACCGCGTGATCGGCGATTCGGAGCTGGATGCATTGATTCCGCAGAAACCTAACCGGCGGCTGCTCGGCTTTCCCATCTTTCCTTACGTTGGCCTTTACCGCTTCGGCGAGCTGTTTTATAACCGCGAGGAAAAGCAGCGCAAGGTGATCGAGGTGACGCAAAATTACCAGAAAGAATCCCAGGAACACGCAGATTCTCCCCGAAAGCTTGAAAGAATCAACCGCAGGTACGCCAAAAAGCTGGAAAAAGCGCAGGTACGTGCCACGCAGGGAAACTTCTGGATGCGGGTTCTGGGCGAAGCGCCGGTGTATTACAGCCAGGCCGATGTGGTGGAGAATGCAGAAAAAATGCAGAAATACCTGTATAACAACGGCTTTTTCGACGCAAAGGTAACTTTTGACCCCGACACGATTTTCAAAAGGATCCGGATCAACTACCTCGTCACGGAAAATCGCGCGACCATGATCCGCAACCTGCATTACCAGGTAAGCGACCAGCTCGCGGACAGTCTCATTAGAGCCGATGTGAAGAATGCCGCATTGCAGCCACGCAAGCGTTACGATGGCGATGCATTCGAGGAAGAGCGCATTCGTATTGAAACTTTACTCCGAAACGAAGGCTTTATGGGCTTTTCGCGGCAGAATGTGAGTTACATTGTGAATGACACGATCACAAACCGGCCTACCGACAGCCTGTTCAAATCAGTGGATGTACGCGTGATGGTGGATATGCCTGCGCCGGCTAACAAACGTTACTCGGTTAGTTCGGTCAATTTTGAGGTATTACCGCCTTCCGGCGTGCCGGATTCGGTCTTTCGGAAAGATACGAGCATATTTGAAGGCATTAAATATGTGTTTTCCGACAAGAAGTTTTCGCGCAAAGCGCTCGATACCAAAATGCAGCTCCGTCCGCAAACCTGGTATAGCCAGAAAAAAGAGCGCGACACCCAGCAGCAGCTGTCGCTCACCGACCAATTCCGTTTTGTGAATTACAATTACACCCTCGATTCGACCGGAAAGGGCATTAACAGTTATTTCAAAGCAATCCCGCTCGATAAATACCAGATTTCCACCGACGTAGGTTTGAATGTAATCCAGTTGCAGGGCACACCGGGGCCGTTTGCAAACCTGTCGTACAAGATCAGGAATGTATTTAACGGAATGGAAAACTTTGAGACCAACATTCGCGGCGGCATCGAGCTCGTGCCGAATTTTGTAGGAGACCGCGAAATTTACAAGAGTGAAGAAGTCGGTGTGACTGCCTCGCTCACATTTCCCCGGTTACTTACGCCCCAAAACGTGTTTAAAAGACAAACGGCCAATAGCAACCCGCGGACACAGCTGAGTTTGGGTTATAACTATGTCAACCGCCCGGAATATACCCGTACCAACATCAAGATCAGCACTGGCTATTCATGGCAGCCTAGTCCGACGACACTGGTCAATATCTCCCTGGTCGACCTTAACATTTTGAATACCAGGAACCTGAACCCTAAATTCGACACGCTATTGCTTCAATTGGCAGAGGCAGGCAACAACCTGATTTACAGCTTCAAACCGTCTTTTGTTTCGGACATTAACGCGAGTTTTGTTTACAATACCAATTCCCTGATTGGCCGCCAGAAGAAAGCACACTACTTCCGGATCGCGATAGAGTCCGGTGGTACGAGCCTGAACTTTCTTCCCCGTCAGCAGGATGTGATTAGGGATATTTTCGGTAGGGACAAATCGGGAGAAGAAATCCAGTTTTACAAATACATTCGCTGGAATGCCGATTACCGGCGCTACTGGCCCGTTGGAAGAAAATCGGCATTTGTCGCTCGGGTGAACTCGGGTGCCATTTATAGTTACGGCGATAATGAAGTGCCGCCGTATGAAAAGTACTTCTTTGCGGGTGGCTCCAATAGTGTGCGTGCATGGTTGCCAAGAAGGCTCGGGCCAGGTTCAGCCAAACCGGTTACCTACAATAACTTGTCGATCGAATCCCCCGGCGAATTCCTGCTGGAAGGTAACCTGGAATGGCGGGGCTTTCTGGCCAAATTCTTCGGTGATATTAATTACGCGCTGTTCATCGACGCCGGAAACGTGTGGCGGCTGGGCAGTAATGCTACCGCCGACGATCAGAAGTTTAAAGCCGACAAACTCCTGCGGGAAATGGCTGTTGGTACAGGATTTGGGATACGCTATGACCTTTCGTTCTTCATCCTCCGTTTCGATTTCGGGGTAAAGGTATACGATCCGTCGCAGGACAGCGGAGATCGGTTTGTGCTGGATGATCTGAAATTCAAACACCTTTTCAGGCGTACCGAGGCCAATTCGTTGAATATCAACCTTGGCGTGGGATACCCGTTCTGACCGCATTCCGGTCGTTGCAGACGTATGACAGTTTGTCAGTT
Organism: Dyadobacter soli; assembly: GCF_900101885.1. Lineage (GTDB taxonomy): Bacteria > Bacteroidota > Bacteroidia > Cytophagales > Spirosomataceae > Dyadobacter > Dyadobacter soli. The sequence continues at coordinate 51,601 of NZ_FNAN01000023.1, forward strand.
TTCTTCCAAATTTTCCTATCTTTGCGCTTTGAGCGTTTAAGAATTCCTTCTCATGGAGCATAGAATTGCAAATTCACTAAAAATATTGACAGAGGCGGACAAGGAAGCCTGTGAAACGGTGCGGGTTTCGGAAAATGAACCACTTTCAGGAAAGAAAAGGCTGTTTATCGAGAGCTATGGCTGCCAGATGAACTTCTCGGACAGCGAAATCGTGGCTTCGGTAATGCGTGAAGCCGGCTTTGCTACAACCTCCGACGTCAACAATGCGGATCTCATATTCCTGAATACCTGCTCCATCCGCGACAATGCGGAACAAAAGGTAAGGAACCGTTTGAAACACCTCAATTACATCAAGAAAAACCGCCCCGGAACGCTCATCGGGGTGCTCGGTTGCATGGCCGAACGCCTTAAAACGAAGTTTCTCGAAGAAGAAAAGATGGTCGATATAGTAACGGGGCCAGACGCTTATCGTGATCTTCCGAGGCTGGTTGAAGAAGCCGGAACAGGGCAGAAAGGGGTAAATGTATTTTTGTCTCGCGAAGAAACCTACGCCGACATTTCTCCTATCCGACTGAATTCCAATAGCGTTTCGGCATTTGTTTCGATCATGCGGGGTTGTGATAACATGTGCAGCTTCTGTGTGGTGCCGTTCACACGGGGGCGTGAACGCAGCCGCGACCCCTATTCGATCGTGAAGGAAGCGGAAACGCTCTTCCACGATGGCTACCGCGAAGTAACATTGCTCGGCCAGAATGTGGATAGTTATAAATGGACACCCGAAGGCGAAGCGGTGAACGGAGCTTTGGGAGAAACCCCTGTAAATTTTGCGAACCTGCTCGAAATGGTCGCCAAAGTCAATCCGGAACTGCGGGTCCGTTTCAGTACTTCCCACCCCAAAGACATTACCGACGAGGTGTTGTATACCATCAAAAAGTACGACAACATCTGCAACCACATCCATTTGCCGGCCCAAAGCGGCAATACGCGCGTGCTGGAAATCATGAACCGGACTTACAGCCGGGAGTGGTATATTGACCGCATCGACGCGATCCGGCGGATTCTCGGCGAAGATTGCGGCGTTTCGCATGATATGATCGCCGGCTTTTGCACAGAAACCGAAGAAGAGCACCGGGATTCGATGTCGCTGATGGAATACGCCCGGTTTGATTTCGGATACATGTTTACCTATTCCGAACGCCCCGGTACGCTCGCGGCGAAGAAGTTTGCGGACGACATTCCGGAAGAAGTCAAGAAAAGACGGCTTGCGGAAATTATTGAAGTACAACGGCGCATTTCACTCGAACGCAACCAGCGATTGCTGGGCACTGTTCAGAAAGTGCTGATCGAAGGCCCTTCCAAAAAATCGGATGAGGACTTCAGCGGACGGAGCGACCAAAACAAGATGGTCGTGTTCCCACGCGAAAACCATAAAAAAGGACAATACGTCGACGTGCTCATTACCGACTGTAACGCCGCCACCCTGCTCGGCCGCGTGTTGCTGCCCGAGCCGCTGCTGGGCTGATGCATTGTCCTGTCTTTAAACCCGTTTTGACATTTAACTAAGGCTTTCGGCTAGCCGGAAGCCCTCAGATATTTCATGGATTCATCGGAAATACAAGCAATAAAGAACCGCTTCGGGATCATCGGCAACTCGTCGGGCCTGAACCACGCGATCAATGTGGCCGTCCAGGTCGCAGCGACTGACCTGACGGTTTTGATCACCGGTGAAAGCGGAAGTGGTAAAGAATCATTCTCGAAAATCATTCATAGCCTCAGCTCCCGCAAGCACGGGCCTTTCATTGCCATCAACTGCGGCGCCATTCCGGAAGGAACGATCGATTCGGAGCTGTTCGGGCACGAAAAAGGGGCATTTACCGGTGCACTGGATGCCAGGAAAGGTTACTTCGAAACAACCAACAGCGGGACCATTTTCCTCGACGAAGTAGGCGAAATGCCGCTCGGTACACAGGCAAGGTTGCTCCGCGTTTTGGAAAATGGGGAATATATTCGTGTCGGCTCTTCCAAAGTTTTGAAGACAAATGTCCGCGTAGTAGCGGCAACAAATGTCAACCTGCTCGACGCGGTGAACAATGGAAAGTTCCGCGAGGATTTATACTACCGGCTAAATACCGTTCCCATTTACGTACCGCCGTTGCGCGATCGTGGTGAGGATATCCTGATGCTTTTCAGAAAGTTTACCAATGATTTCTCCGAGCGGTACCGCACCAAACCGGTAAGGCTCGACGGCGAAGCGCGTGATCTTTTGACCCAATATACATTTCCCGGCAATATCCGGCAGCTGAAAAATATCGCGGAGCAGATTACAATTCTTGAAACGGATAAGGAGCTGCCTATCAGCATTGAAAGGCTAAACCACTACCTAAACCCGGTGCAGCCATCGAGCCGGAAAGCATTGGTACCGCTGCGTTCCAATGACGGTGACAGCACCTCGTTTTCAGAAAGGGAGCTTCTATATAAAGTACTTTTCGATATGCGGCGAGATATGACAGAACTGAAAAAACTCGTCAGAAATGTGCTGGAAAATGAAAAGTATGGCGGTGACATTCTGAAAGACCATCAGGAATTGTTCAGTTCGCTGAATAATGTCGAATCCGTTATCACAACGCCTACCATCGAGCCCGCCCGGTTGCTCTCGCCCCCGCCGTCGCGCACGGTCGACCTCGACCGCTATTCCGACGAGCGCGACGAGATCGAGGATGTAGTGCACGTCACCGCCGAGGAGGAATCGCTTTCTCTGGAAGACAAGGAGAAGGAAATGATCATCAAGGCGCTGCGCAAAAACAATAACAAGCGAAAGTACGCCGCCAATGCATTGGGCATTTCAGAGCGCACGTTATACAGGAAGATTAAACAATACGACATTGAAGAATAATAGTAACGCCCGGCTTCTGTGGGCATTCCTGGTACTGATTTGCCCCGTTTTCATATCGGGCTGCGGCGTGTATTCATTTACCGGAACGAACCTTTCTCCTGATATCAAGACATTCAGCGTGCTCAACTTCACGATGGGTACAGCCGGTGGCCCTGCCGATTTGCCACAACGCATTACGGAAGATTTGAAAGAATATTTTCAACGGAATACCAGCCTCGTAAGCCAGCCCGGCGGAGGCGACCTCGTGCTCGAAGGCTCTATTACCGGCTACGACGTTACGCCGGCGGCGCCCACAGCGAATGACCAGGCAGGTCTGAACCGGTTGAATGTGACCGTGCAGGTGCGTTATACCAATGCGAAAGACGAGACCAAAAATTTCGATCAATCATTCACGTACTACGCCGATTTTCCTCAGGATCAGACGCTTAATCAGAACGAAGCGCGATTACTGCCCACCATTCGCGAAAACATCGTCCAGCAGATATTTAATAAATCCGCCGCCGACTGGTAGGAAAAGCCTGCTCCAAGCTTTCAATTTTTACAACCCGAATTTCTCAACACAACCCGGAATATGGCGCTCATCGATAAGGAAACATTTGATCAGTTGGTGAAAAACCCCGGCCTGATTACCGCAGATGTGATCCCGCAGCTGGAAGCCACGGTCAACGCATTTCCGTATTGCCAGATCCCCTATTCGATGCTGGCGAAGGCATCGAGCCTGGCCGGTACCGACAAACTGGAAGAAACGCGCCCACGCGCAGCCGCCTACGCACTCAGTCGTGTGGCATTGCAGCAACTCGTCGAAAGCGACAATGAGCGCTACGACGCCACGGTGGATGTGGACGACATTCTCGAACCGCAGGTAACGCCCGAGCCGCTCGACAGCGACGACATATTGATAAGTACCGTAGAGCAGCAGGCTTCCGCCGAGTTGCAACGCACCGAAGAGCAGCGCCGCCAGCAGCAGATCATTCAGGGTTTTATGAAAAAGAACCCGCGAATTCCGCGTCAGGACAACAACCTGGAACCTGTCAGCATCGATCTCAGCAGCCGTTTGGCAGGCGGCAATGAAGGTGGCATTGAAACAGAAGCATTTGCCAATATCCTCGTCCGCCAGGGCAAAATTGAAAAGGCGATAGACGTCTATCAAAAATTGATTTTGAAAAAACCGGAAAAAAGGAATTACTTTGCGAAAAAATTGAGCGAACTATACGCACGGTCGTAAGGAGTTTATGAGTTCAGGAGTTTATAAGTTTATAGTCCGGGAGTCAGGAAGTCATTAGGTCAGGTGTAGTCAGTCATTCGTTCATTCACTAATTCACACATTCACTCATTCAATCATTCAGTCATTCAAAATTCAATTTAAAAGATGTATTTGGGTTTAATTATTCTGGTTGCCATTGTTGCAGTATTGTTGATTTTGGTCGTTTTGGTCCAAAATTCAAAAGGAGGAGGGCTTTCAAGCGAGTTTAGCGGCGCAGGAACTACCCAAATGTTTGGTGTTAAAAAGACAACCGACCTGCTTGAACAAATCACATGGGGTCTGGCAAGCGCAGTGATCATCATTTCACTGGCTTCTTATATTATGGTAGGCGGTGCGAATACCGGCGCCGGTATCAATAGTGTAAACGTGGACAGAGCTCAGAATGCAGTGGTACCAGGTGGCAAAATCGCTCCTGCACCTGCTGGAACCGAAGGCGCTGCTCCTGCTGCTGGCGAAGCTGCTCCTGCTGGAACAACCACTCCCGCTGCAACTCCTGCGGACACTGCGAAAAAATAATTGCGGCATTAGCCGATAAAAAACCTGCGATGTTCGTCGCAGGTTTTTTTATGCCCGATATTTAAAATCAGTTACGCTACATTAATCTCCCGCAGCATCAGCCGCTCCGCTACCGGGAGCAACGTTTCTTGCAAAGGATATTCGTATTTCGATTCCACCACGTAAGTCGCGGGGTTAGGCAATGCGCGGTTGCGCTTCGTGAGATCGACTTTGATTTGCGAAATGGTATTACCGACGCCAATGCGCACGGTATCAACGTAAAATGTTTTTAGGTAACGCTCTTTCAATGCATTGTACAGCGCTAACTGGTATTGAAAAATGCTCACCATCGGCTGAAATGTGTGCAGAAACAGCAGGTAACCTTCCTGCAAATGCAGCGGCACAATGCCTACGGGCGACACTTTTACATTCTCCTCCACTTCCGAAAACCGCTCCGAACCTTCGTCAATGGATTTCGAAAAGCGCGGGATCGCAAAGTCGAGAATGTAGTTCAGATCGGACATGAATGGGTCGTCCTGGTGCGTCTCCTCGTACTGCAATTGCCAGGTTTTCACATCAATACCTGTCAGGTTTTTGGGTAAACTCGTCCTGATCCTGCTTTTATTAGTCTGGACGCTGACACAGGCATCGAGATGCTGCTTCAATTCTGGCAGACAAGGGTGCAAACGGTTGTGTGTGAACTGGTCCCGAACGTGCTGAAAGTAGCCCATCAGCACATATTTTTTGTATTCAAAATCAAAAATTCCTTCGGTAAGCCAGTTTTTATCGAGTTCTGACATAGGGTTTTCAATTTGGTGCCGATAAAATTTAGTGAATTCCATTGCTGAAAGCAAGATTTCAGCATTCCTGACACGCAAATGACATTATAGTACTATAACGACTAGCCGAAATACAAATTTGTCACACTTGCCGGAAAAAATGTCAGAACAGAAATACCTGGCACAGATTGTGCTATCGGGGATGGAGTCTAATCATTACTGACAATTAAAATAAACGTTTAATATTTATGTCAACTTTAGCAGAAATACAAGTGAATGTACAACCGCTAGCTGACCGCGTTCTGATCGAACCTGCCCCAGCCGAAGAAAAAACAGCATTTGGTATCATTATCCCTGATACTGCAAAAGAAAAGCCACAACGCGGAACCGTATTGGCAGTAGGCCCCGGTAAAAAAGACGAGCCTCTTACAGTAAAAGTTGGAGATACCGTATTGTACGGTAAGTACTCAGGCACTGAATTGGCATACGAAGGAAAAGACGTCCTGATTATGCGCGAGTCGGATATCTACGCAATCGTAGGTTAATCCAAACTACTCAGATTCAACAGTTTCTCTTAAAGTTTTTCAAATTCAAAAACAGTTATGTCTAAGAAAATATTTTTTGACACAGAAGCACGCGATAAGATCAAGAAAGGCGTGGATACCTTGGCTGACGCCGTTAAGGTTACTTTGGGCCCGCGTGGCCGTAACGTGGTAATCGACAAGAAATTCGGTTCTCCAAGCATCACAAAGGATGGTGTTACTGTTGCCAAAGAAATCGACCTGAAAGATCCTATCGAAAACATGGGAGCTCAGTTGGTGAAAGAAGTAGCTTCCAAAACTGCTGATTCAGCAGGTGATGGCACTACTACTGCTACCGTTCTCGCACAAGCTATCTACTCGATCGGTGTGAAAAACGTAGCGGCTGGTGCTAACCCAATGGACCTGAAACGCGGTATCGACAAAGCGGTTGGTACGATCGTGAAAGATCTGGAAGCTCAGAAAAAAAATATCTCTACTTCAAAAGAAATCGCTCAGGTTGCAACTATCTCTGCAAACCATGACGAGGAGATCGGTAACATGATCGCCGAAGCGATGGACAAAGTAGGTAAAGAAGGTGTTATCACTGTGGAAGAAGCACGCGGAACTGAAACAGAAGTTAAAACTGTGGAAGGTATGCAGTTCGACCGTGGTTACCTGTCTCCATACTTCGTAACCAACACCGAGAAAATGGAAGCTGAACTGGAACGCCCGTTCATCCTGATCTCTGAGAAGAAAGTTTCTTCTATGAAAGAACTTCTTCCTGTGTTGGAAGCAGTTGCACAAACCGGCCGTCCTTTGCTTATCCTTGCAGAAGACGTTGACGGAGAAGCACTTGCTACATTGGTAGTAAATAAAATCCGCGGTGCATTGAAAGTAGCGGCTGTTAAAGCTCCTGGTTTCGGTGACCGTCGTAAAGCAATGCTGGAAGATATCGCTATCATCACTGGCGGTACCGTTATCAGCGAAGAGCGTGGTTTCAAACTGGAAAACGCTACGTTGGACTACCTCGGTACTTGCGAAAAAGCGATTATCGACAAAGACAACACTACTTTGGTAAATGGTAGCGGTGCATCTGAAGACATTCAGGCACGTGTTAACCAGATCAAAGCGCAGATCGAAAACACTACATCTGACTACGATCGCGAAAAACTTCAGGAGCGTCTGGCGAAACTGTCAGGTGGTGTAGCAATCCTTTACATCGGTGCTGCAACTGAGGTTGAAATGAAAGAGAAAAAAGACCGCGTTGACGATGCGCTTCACGCAACCCGCGCTGCGGTTGAAGAAGGTATCGTTGCAGGTGGTGGTGTAGCGTTTATCCGCGCAACCGCTTCTCTCGACAACCTGAAAGGTAACAACGAAGACGAAACAACCGGTATCAACATCATCCGTGCTGCTTTGGAAGCTCCATTGCGTACGATCGTGTCTAACGCTGGCGGCGAGCCTTCGGTTGTGATCAACAAAGTGAAAGATGGTTCAGGTGCTTTCGGTTACAACGCGAAAGACAACACTTACCAGGATTTGCTCGAAGCTGGTATCATCGATCCTAAGAAAGTATCTCGTCTGGCACTTGAAAACGCGGCATCTATCGCTGGTCTGTTGCTTACAACAGAATGCGTGATCGCTGACGAACCAGAAGAAGCTCCTGCTGGCAGTGGCCACAGCCACGGCGGCGGAATGGGCGGCATGATGTAATCAGCCTCCGTTTCTTCGGAACATATAAAAACCGGCTGTCAGGTAACTGGCAGCCGGTTTTTTGTTTGGCCGCGGAGCGGCCTCCTGTTTCTAGAATGGAATGATCGTAGATGGAGTCGTCTCCGTCAGGAGACTCCTATCGGAGTCAAACCGAATGCTGTACCATCAGACCATCTTGCATTACCAAACGGCGATCCGCCATTTCGGCGAGCTCTTCGTTGTGCGTCACGATGATGAACGTCTGCCCCGTTTCGTCCCGGAGTTTGAAAAACAGTTGATGTAAATCCAATGCATTATGCGAATCCAGGTTACCGCTCGGTTCATCGGCCAGAACGATGGCGGGACGGTTCAGCAATGCACGGGCGACTGCGACGCGCTGCTGCTCGCCGCCTGATAATTGTGAAGGTAAATGATCCATTCTACCGGCCAATCCCAGCAGTTCAAGCAATTCCTTCGCACGCGCCTGAATGTCCTTTTCATCAGCATTCCCGCTGATATAACCCGGCATACACACATTCTCCAACGCGGTGAACTCTGCCAGCAGGTTATGGAACTGAAAAATGAAACCGATCTTCTCGTTGCGGAACTTCGCGAGGTCTTTGTCCTTTTGCGTGAAGACATTAATGCCCTCAATGAACACCTCGCCCTGCTCCGGCCGGTCGAGCGTTCCGAGGATGTGCAGGAATGTACTTTTTCCCGCTCCCGACGGCCCGACAATGGCTACTACTTCCCCCTTTTTGACTTCGAGATCAATGCCTTTTAAAACTTGCAATGAACCGTAAGTACGCCTGATCCCGCTCGCCCGAAGTAGCTCCATAATGAAAAGATAATTGCGCCGAAAACTCGCCCGTTTTGATTAATTCCTTAATTTGCCGTGAAAATACCAATTTACTTTTATACTCATGAATATTCACGAATATCAAGGCAAAAGCGTTCTTAAAAAATACGGTGTGCGTATTCAGGAAGGCCTCGTAGCCGACACTCCGGATAAAGCTGTGGAGGTTGCACGTGAGCTTAGCCAGCAAACAGGCACCAAATGGTATGTTGTAAAATCCCAGATCCACGCGGGTGGCCGCGGAAAAGGTCGCATCGTCGGCAGCGAACAGCGCGGTGTGGCATTGGCTAAGTCTGTTGAAGATGTCAGGACCATCTCCAACAACATTTTGGGCAAAGTATTGGTAACGCACCAGACCGGTGCAGAAGGCAAGAGAGTTAACAAAGTCCTGATCGCAGAAGACGTATACTATCCAGGCCCAAGCGAGCCGAAAGAATATTACCTGTCGATCCTGTTGGATCGCGGCAGAAACTGCAACGTGATCATGGCCAGCACCGAAGGCGGTATGGACATTGAAGAAGTGGCAGAGCATACTCCCGAGAAAATCATCAAAGAATGGATCGATCCTAAGGTTGGATTGCAGCCGTTCCAGGCGCGTAAAGTGGCATTCGCCCTTGGTCTGGAAGGTGACGCGTTCAAGGAAATGGTGAAATTCATCTCTGCATTATACAGAGCTTACGCGGAAAGCGACTCGTCGATGTTCGAAATCAACCCGGTTTTGAAAACATCAGATAATAAAATCCTAGCCGTAGATGCCAAGGTGGATCTGGACGACAATGCATTGTACCGTCACCCTGAACTGGCTGAAATGCGCGACACCAACGAAGAAGATCCTTTGGAAGTAGAAGCAGGCGCTAACAACCTGAACTACGTGAAACTGGACGGAAACGTAGGTTGTATGGTAAACGGAGCCGGTCTGGCGATGGCTACCATGGACTTGATCAAATTGTCGGGTGGTGAGCCTGCCAACTTCCTCGACGTAGGCGGCGGCGCGAACGCACGCACGGTAGAAGCAGGTTTCCGTATCATCCTGAAAGACCCGAACGTAAAAGCGATCCTGATCAACATCTTCGGCGGTATCGTTCGTTGCGACCGTGTTGCCGCGGGTGTGGTAGAAGCTTACAAAGCAATCGGCGAAATCCCTGTACCTATCATCGTTCGTCTGCAAGGAACGAACGCAGAAGAAGGCGCACGCATCATCAACGAATCCGGCCTGAAAGTATATTCAGCGATCGAATTCAAAGAAGCTGCTGCGAAAGTTTCTGAGGTACTGGCTGAGCTGGGCGTTTAAGGAACACCGACGATATAACATCAAATATTAATGTCCCCTGGGCGCGAAGGCACCCAGGGGACATTCGTTTTAAATGCCATGTATTTTTGGTTACAATTCTTTCGGTGCGCTGCACCTTACCCAAAAAAATCGACAACCATCCTATTACAAATATTATGGTGCTCTGCACCTTTTCGTCATGCGAGAAGGCGCAACGCACCGCAATATTTGTAAATAAACGGACGACAATCATTAACCCCAAACGCCCAGGTGCAGCGCACCGCAATATTTGTAGATAAACGGACGTCAAT
>NZ_FNAN01000023.1:61886-141341 GCF_900101885.1 Dyadobacter soli
AGGTGCAGCGCACCGCAATATTTGTAAATAAACGGACGTCAACCATTAACCCAAACGCCCAGGTGCAGCGCACCGCAAGAAAAGCAACATTTGACGATTCCTGACAATACCTGACCTAATTATCCTCGCCACCTTTCCCTATCCAAGAATAAAATACAACACCATCGTCGCCGCAAAACTCGCAACGCCCTGCAAGCCGGTGAGAATGGTATGCGTGCGGTAGGTGTCTTTGGCTGAAATGCCGGTGAACTGCGATACCACCCAGAACCAGGCGTCATTCGTATGTGAAACGATCATCGCGCCGCTGCCTACGGCCATTACGACCAGCGTTATTTGAACGGGCGTTACAAAACCGAGCGATGCCAGTAATGGCGCCAGAATACTGGTAGTAAGTACCATCGCGGAAGTAGTAGATCCTTGCGCGGTTTTGAAGAATATTGCAATCAAAAACGCGATCACCAGCAAGTAGCCACCCGACATTTCATTGTGCAGCAGCCATTCGCTCACCATTTCTTTCAACGAAGTTTCTTTTAAAATCGCGCCGAATGCTCCTCCGGCGCCCACTAGCACGAGTGTGGTGCCGCAATGCTCGATACCGCTTTTGAAACAGGCCATCATGCGCTGCGAAGCATTCTCCGGAAATAAGGAGTAGCTGAAAAATATCGCGAGCAGGAACGATACGAGCGGACTTCCGAGGAAGCTCAGCCAATGCGTGAGTTCTTCCGGGAAATGCAGGATTTTGGCAAATGAGGCAAGGGTAATGAGCAAAATCGGCAGCACGATCGGCATGAATGCTTTCCAGGCCGGTGGTAGCAATTGTCCCTCGATCATCTGAGGCTCCTCTACGGCCGCATCGTCGACCAGTTTTACATTCTTTGCATATTTTCCGGCAAACCAGGTTGATAGGAAAAGACTGGGGATGGAGACGATCAAACCGATCAATATCACGAGGCCAATGGAATCCGGGATGCCCAGGTTACCGGCCGCGGATAATGGGCCGGGCGTCGGAGGGACTAATGTATGGGTTGCAAACAAACCGCCGGACAGCGATAATGCAATGGTAGCGAGCGGCTTACCGGTTCTTTTCGCGACGATCTGGTTGAGTTTATGCAAAATAATAAACCCCGAATCACAAAACACCGGAATACCAACAATGCCTCCGATAACCGACATGGCAAATGCAGGCCGCTTCTCTCCGAACAGCTTCAATATCACATCGGCTACTTTGATAGCCGCGCCGGATTTATCGAGAATTGCGCCTATTACACAGCCAAGGATTACCATTAGCCCTATTTTCGACATCAGTTCCCCAAAACCTTTGCCGATGGTTTCGGCTAGCTTATCAATGGGCAAACCGGCGAAAACGCCTACACCGATTGCCGCCAGCAGTAACCCGACCAGCGGGTGCATTTTTAAAACGGTGGAACTGAGGACGATAAACGCAATAGCAGCCAGTACGATGATGAAGATCATGCTTACAGGAGTTTGAGCACGGCTTCATCGCCCATTATCGCGTTGGCCGGACGTGGATGGCTGGCATCGAAAACGGCCAAATCCTTTTGTTCGAGCACTTTGGCCGGCTCCTCGTCGATTTGTCCGTCCTTGTTGGTGACGGCTTTCAGGTCGAGTTTCAAATGTTTGGCCATGAATGCGTACATCGCTTTCCGCTTCGACGGGCCGTAATCGTGCTTCTCGTCGGCCAAATGCATGGCTTCGAGGTTATCTTTTTTGTTATACAGCGAATAAATTTTCTGCATGAACGGATATTCGACATTCGGTGTGTTTTTGGTCCAGTCGCCGCCATCCGAGATCATGATCATAGGGCGCGGTGCGGTTAATGCGGCTATTTCCACATTGTTAGTTTGATATTCCCCTTTTTTATGAATAGGCAGACCACTTTCGCAAACGCAACCGCCGAAGAAATAAGCGGACACCATCACAACCGGCACAGAAACCTTCACCCGGTTATCCAATGCAGCGAGCAGGAACGTCTGCGTTCCCCCGCCCGATTCGCCGGTGCAAGCCACGCGGTTCGGGTCGACGCCCGGAACGGATAGCAGAAAATCTAAGGAACGAATGCTATTGATGGTCTGCAATTTCAATGCTTTGGCCATTTTATGTCCGCATTGGCCGGCATCACCCTGCCCTACCATGTCCCACACGAATACGATCGCGCCCATACGTGCGAGGGTCGCGCAGCGCTTCTGAGTCTGCTCGCGGAAGCGCCCGTGTGGGTTCTCGCCATGCCCGTGCGGCGCGAGGATGGCCGCGTAGGATTTCTGCTGTTTGGTCGGCCGGTACAAATTGCCGGTCACGTAAATGCCGGGCATGCTCTCGAATGCGACATTTTCGATGGTATAACCGTCCATTTCCTTTTTGGAATGGATGATCGGTTTCGAAGCCGGTTTCTCAGGCATTGATTGTAAATCCATACCATTGCGGATCTGCTGGCGGATTTCCGCGGCGCGGGCCTCCCATTCCACTTTGGAAGTGGGAACGTGCTTGTCGAGGAATGCTTTGCCTTGTTCTTCGGTGAAATAGGCCCCTTGGCAGAGTTCGGCCTGCTGGGCGTAGGATGCGGAAGCGAGGCCGAGCATTCCTGCAAGTATGGTATATCGGATTTTCATAGGGAATTGCAGTTTGGTAGCAAAAGCATGTCAAGCAAACAGAATACTGTAAAATACAGCCATTATTGGCCCAGAGGGCCATCCTGTTTATAGCAAAACGTGTTATGGTGAATGTTTACACCCCAGCGGGGTGTCCTGCGTCGTTTCGTAGCGTCGCAAAACAGGAGGCCCCGCCGGGGCCAAACCGCAGGTGATGCGGTCGGATTTGCTACAAACAGGAAGCCCCTACGGGGCGGTTTCGTTGTGAAATTCCGTTAATGGACCTCCGCCATCAGCCGTCGGCGGTCGGCCGTCGGCGGTCAAACCTCTTCCCGCAACCCGACCGGAATGGCGATCCGAACATAGCTTGGCAATATCACTGCTTCCAGCTCTTCCACAAGCCCCTTATATTCCCCATCGATCTGAAAATGCGCTGCTTTCTGCACGCATTCGATCTTCGCCTTTTCAACGGAAATTACCTTCATAATCTCGGGGTTGAAATCCGTACTGCCGGCGAGAATTTTGGCGGTTTCGATGAAGTCGAGCTTTTTGGCGATGACGAGTTCGAAAAAGCCGTCGCACATATCCCCTATTGGATTGATACTCACCCCCGTACCGTACTTTTTAGCATTGGCAATGATGACGATCAATGCCTCTGTTTCGAGCACTTCATCGCCCGCCGTGATTTTTACGTCGAAGTTTTCATGCTCGCTCAGCGTCCGCAGCATCTCCCGCGCATAGCCCAGTTTACCGCGCGTATCACTGTCCTCATAGTTTTTGACCAGTAATGCATTTAAACCAATATCCGCCAAATGCAAGCTGATTTCCCCATTGATTTCCACGGCGTCGATCGCGGAAACTTCGCCTTCGAATGCTACTTCCAGGGCCTGGTCGATGGAGCCGGTGAGCCCGAAATCTACGGACAGGCCGTTCGCCGAGCCGGCGGGGATAATGCAAAGAATAGAATCGGTACCATGCATTGCCTGTGCTACCATGGAAATAGTGCCATCGCCGCCGGCCACGAGCACGCGCTCCGGCCTGATATTTTCAACCATTTCTCTGATGGTCTGCTGATCGTCGTCGCCGGTGGTGTTGTAAATGCGCAGGTCGCAACCCTCGGCTTCCGATTTTTCAATAACCCTTTCAAAAATTACATCCTTGTTCACGTCCCCGGAAATGGGATTTACTACCAGCAAAACTTTCGGTTGTGAAGACATATTCGATAAATTAGGGACCTGATGTCGTAGAGGATAAAGATAGTTATGAAACGTTGTGACTTAAAACTATACCGCGGCTACGCCAACAAAAAGGAACTCGTTGTGTTTGGCCATGTGGTGAAAAAATACCCCTCGGGTGACCGGAAGTATACCAGACGCGGCTTTCGCTACGCAAAAACCATCATCGAGCTCTTTTCCATTAAAACCATTCCGTTCCTGACGCTCACGCTGCACGTGGGCGAAAAGACGTTCGAAACGACGGCGGAGGCGGATGGCTATTTCCGCTTCCAGGTGCCGCTCGACGCCGAAATTCCCGGCGGCTGGCATACCTACCGGGTTACATTAGACGACGAGATCAACGGCAAAAAGTACCACGCCGAAAGCTCCGAAGAATTTTTCGTGCCCTACAAAAGTTCGTACGGCCTCATTTCCGACATCGACGACACATTCCTGATTTCGCATAGCCGCCGTTCGTTCAGGAAGTTATTTGTCTTGTTATCCAAAAACGTGCAGGCCCGGAAGCCCTTCGACGACGTGGTGAAGCACTACCAGCTGCTTTCCTTCGCGAGCCGCACGCATCCGCAGAAGGACAGCAATATCTTCTTTTATGTGTCGAGCAGCGAATGGAATCTGTATGATATGATCGTGCGGTTCGCGGAGTTGAACGGGTTGCCGAAGGCTGTTCTGAAACTTAAAAAAATCAAATCGGGACTGGATGATTTTGTGATGACCGGCGGCGGTTCACATGAGCATAAGTTGCGAAAAATCCACAATATCATCAATTTTTACCCCGAATTGCAGTTCATATTGCTCGGCGACGATTCGCAGAAAGATCCTGAAATTTACGAGGAAATTTGTCGCACGTTCCCGCAAAGTATCCGCGCCGTGTATATGCGCCAGACGCGCCGACGGACCAAACCTCATACCACCGTATTGCTGAAAAGCATTCAGGAAATGGGTATCGATACCTGCTATTTCGCACACAGCAACAAGGCGATCATCCATTCGCTGGATACCGGCCTCGTGTTCCAGACTCCGGCCGAACCCGAGGTAAAAGAAATTGTGTCAAAAGCGATATCCTGACCGGCAAAGCAATGCAGGCAGGCTATTTCAATGGCGCCCGAACCGGCACGGGTTTGGGCAAATAACCACGGTTTCGTAACTTGACCCTCCCCATTATTTGGAATAACCATGAAAAAAATCCTGATCGTTGAGGATGACCGCAGGATCGCACAGAACATTTTTCGCGGGCTGGCTGCCGAAAATTTCGAAGCGGAGATTGCCTATGACGGCATTACGGGCAAGCAAATGGCCCTCGAAAAGAAGTTTGACCTGGTACTGCTGGATGTAAACCTGCCGGGCATGAAGGGCTATGACGTTTGCCAGCAGATCCGGATTTACAAGCCATCGCTGCCCATTATCATGCTCACGGCTTTCGGGGAAATCGAGGATAAGGTGGAAGGGCTCAACAGCGGCGCCGACGATTACATTGTTAAACCATTCGATTTCAGGGAATTACTAGCAAGGGTCAATGCCGCATTGCGCGTTTCCGAGCTCATGAATCCCGAAACTTCCGACAAAATCCTGCGCATTGCCGACCTGGAAATGAACCTCGGTACCAAACAGGTGAAGCGTGCCGGTAACATTATCGATCTCACGGCCAAGGAGTTTGCATTACTGGAATACTTCCTGCTCCATCGGGGAAGGGTAGTTTCGAAAATGGACCTGGCGGAGCACGTCTGGCACCTCAATTTCGACCCAGGGACCAATGTAGTAGAGGTGTATATCAATTATTTACGCAAAAAAGTCGATAAGGACTACCCTACCAAGCTCATCCATACCCGGCCGGGAATGGGGTACATTATGAAAGAAGAATAGCCTCCTATGAAGATCAAAGACCGTATCGCCCTTCAATTCACGCTCCTCGTGGCGGGGGTGCTGCTGGTGTTTTCCATTGCCATTTACAGCGTTTCGGAGCATTACCGACAGGAAGAATTTTATGATCGCCTCCGCGGCCGTGCCCGTACAACCTGCCGCCTGCTCGTGAAAGTGAAGGGTATAGACAAAGATTTGCTCAAAGCGATCGACCAGAACACGCTTTCGGAAATGCTGGATGAGAAGGTACTGATTTTTGATTCCAAGAACGAACTGATCTATTCTTCCGTCGACGACAAGCTGCTTACCTACCATACCTCCCTGCTGAATGATGTGCGGGAAAAGGAATATATGGAGTTTCACCAGGGCGAAAATGAGGTGATAGGCCTGCTGTACCAGGAGGGCGACGATCCGCTGGTGGTACTGGCGTCGGCTTACGATACTTTCGGGCATAGCAAGTTGCAGAACCTGCGGAGTACGCTCGGCTGGGGATTGGTGGCGGGGATAGCGTTGACGGTCGGGCTGGGGATTTACTTTGCAGGCAATGCATTGAAACCCATTAGCCGCATCAATGCGCAGGTATCCCTCATTACGGCGCAGAATTTGTCCCAAAAACTCGATGAAGGCAATCGGAAAGACGAGATTGCGCAACTCGCAATCAACTTCAATACAGTACTTTACAGACTTAATAAAGCATTTGAACAACAAAAAAGCTTTGTGTCCCACGCTTCTCACGAGCTCAGGACACCGTTAGCGGCCTTGAAATCCGAAATCCAGCTCGGGCAACGTTTCAACAAGGATAATCCTGAAATCGAGGAGGTTTTCGCGAACCTGTTTTCGGATACCGAACGGCTCATCAGCATTACCAACAACCTGCTGTTCCTCGCGCGCTCGTACGAGAATATGGGTAACATGAAAATGTCGCATATCCATATCGAGGACCTTGCCTTTGTGGCGAAAGAAGAGCTACTCTCCTCCCACCCCGATTACAATGTGGTGATCGACTACGAAACGATCCCCGAAAACGAGAACGAAACGGTGATCGAAGGCAATGAGGAACTGCTCAAAAGGGTATTTACCAACCTGCTCGACAATGCCTGCAAATATTCGTCCGACCACAGCGCGCAGATTCTGATCTCGTCGGACGACAAATCCTGCATTGTGAAAGTCCGCGACCGCGGCATCGGGATCAGCGAGGATGATCTTCCGCATATTTTCAACCCGTTTTTCAGGTCGTCCAATGCCACCGAACTGCCGGGGTTCGGCATTGGGCTCTCCATTTGCCAGCGGATCGTGGAGCTGCACCACGGTACTATTTCCGTGACCAGCGAGATCGGCCGGGGCAGCGAATTTCAGGTACAACTGCACCATGTTTGAGGCCCGCTGGTTAAGCCCCGGGCTTTCTAATTTTTTTCTAAGGTTATTTTAAGGCTGGTGTAATACCGGTGTCGGAATATCGCACATTCTAACACGGAAATTATGCGAATATACCTCACCGGGCTTTTAGTACTCCTAACAACCGCCTTACACGCACAGGACACGCTCCGGCTCTCGATCCGGCAGGCCGACAGCCTGTTTTTGCAGCACAACCTGGAAATCCTGGCCGAAAAATACCAGATCGACATTGCGAAGTCGGTTGAAATCCAGGACAAGCTTTGGAATAACCCTACTTTCGGGGTCGAAATCAGTGCCTATAACCCCTCACGCGGTGCGCTCGATGTGGGCAGGCACGGCCAGAAAGCATTCACGATCCAGCAACTCATTACCCGCGCAGGCAAGCGTAACAAGCAGGTCGCACTGGACGTGGAATCGACCCGGAAGACGGAATTTCAGTTCTATAATCTGATTCGCACATTAAAATTCGAGCT
The DNA here is from genome assembly GCF_900101885.1 of Dyadobacter soli. GTDB lineage: Bacteria > Bacteroidota > Bacteroidia > Cytophagales > Spirosomataceae > Dyadobacter > Dyadobacter soli. The sequence continues at coordinate 69,453 of NZ_FNAN01000023.1, forward strand.
GCGCCAGATCTTCTTCGAGTCATACTACCTCGAACAGACCGTAGCGCTCTACGATAACCAGATCGCGACGCTCACCACGACCGTCAGCGCGTTTGATAAAGAATATAACCGCAAGAATATCTCGCTCAAAGAGGTCGTCCGTCTCAAAGCACTACTTTTCGAGCTCACTAACGAGCGGGCCAATATTCTTTTTGAATTACAGGAAAACCAGCGCGACCTCCGCACATTACTCAGCACGGAGCAACCTGTTAAATCGATCGTCGATAGCACTGAAATTCAGCGCTACCACCTCGACCGCTACAATCTTGCCGCATTGAAAGAAAAGGCATTGCAAAGCCGCGCCGATCTGAAAGTAGCGCAATCGGAGACGAAACAAGCGGAATTGAACTACACCTTGCAAAAAGCGTTGGCGAAACCGGACGTACAGGTAGGGGCGGTATATGACCAGGCCAGTAACTATCAGAACAACTATTTCGGCGTGAATGCGAGCATCGACCTGCCGTTTTTCAACCGCAACCAGGGAAATATCCGTGCGGCCAAAAGCAATATCAGCTACTACAAAACCGCCGAGAATGCCAAGCAGAACAGCGTGAGCAACGAGGTGGATGCCGCCGTTCAAAAAGTGGGCATTGCCGATAAGGCATTCCAAAGCGTCGAAGGGCAATTCACCGACCAGTTCCAGCTCCTCAGCAACGGCATTTATGACAATTTCCAGAAACGGAACATTACCCTGCTGGAATTCATCGACTTCATCGAAACCTACAACGAGAGCATCAAGGAATATAACCGCCTCCAAGCCGACCGCATCAAGGTATACGAGGAGCTCAATTACGTCGTCGGCGAAGAACTATTCAACTAACCATTCAAACTGAACACAACTTATTCACGGCATTGCCACTAATGCATTTCCCAATGAAAAATACACTGTATGTTGTCGTGCTGGCCGCTGTGGGCGTGTGGCTGACGTCCTGCGAGCAAAAAAAGGTTGAAAACGACGAGTCGAAAGCGTTTATGCTTTCGGATACCATGATGAGCCGCATTAAAATTGATACCGTGCGCACCGAGCCGGTCCGTAATGAGCTCACATTGGTCGGCAAGGTCGTTCCCGACGAGAACCAGGTCATTAAAGTATACCCGCTGGTGGGCGGTAATGTGGAAGAAGTGGATGTGGAGCTAGGCGATAACGTCCGCAAAGGCCAGAAACTCGCTACCATTCGCTCGGGCGAAGTGGCTGATTTCGAGCGCCAGATGATCCAGGCGCAGTCCGACTTACTTATTGCGCAGAAAAACCTTTCATCGACCGAAGATTTGTTCGAAAGTAAACTGGTACCGGAGCGCGATGTGATTTCGGCGCGTCAGATTGTCGACAAAGCGCAGGCGGAGCTGAACCGCGTGAAGGAGGTTTTCTCGATTTACGGTTTGGGTAAATCCACCAACTACACTGTCAAATCTCCTATCAACGGCTTTATCATCGACAAAAATGTGAACCGCGGCATGCAGCTGCGTTCCGATAACTCCGAAAGCCTCTTCACCGTGGGCCAGATCGCCGATGTGTGGGTGATGGCCAATGTGAACGAGAGCGACATTCCGCGCATCAAGCTCGGTATGCCCGCGGAAGTCCGCACGATCAGCTTTTCGGACGAAGTTTTTAAAGGTAAAGTCGATAAAATCTACAACGTCCTCGACCCCGACACCAAGGCGATGAAAATTCGCATTCAGTTGCAGAATGTGGGTTTCAAACTCAAACCCGAAATGCACGCGACCGTCAGCCTTAACTTCGAAGAGGGCGAACAGATGCAGGCGATCCCGTCCCAATCCGTCATTTTCGACCGTAGCAAGAATTGGGTAATGGTATATCACAGCCGCACGAAAATCGAAACGCGCCCCGTGGAAGTCTACCGTTCCCTCGCGAATACGACGTACGTACGCGAAGGCCTCAAACCCGGCGAGACGATCATTTCCAAGAATCAGCTGCTTGTGTATGATGCCTTGAATGATTAGTGTCGAATGATTGAATGATTGAATGATCGAATGATTGAATGATCGAATATTGCTTACGCATGAGTACTCATACAGCCATCTCCTGTGCAAGCCATCCACTCATTCGAAATTCGCTCATTCGCCATTCCACAGCCACCCATTCGCTCATTCACTCATTCACTCATTCACTCATTCAATCATTCAATCATTCAATCATTCAGTCATTCAATCATTGACTCATGAACAAATTCATTCGGGGAATCGTCGGGTTTTCATTGAAAAACCGGTTCTTCATATTCTTTATGACAGGCCTGCTGATCATTTCGGGCATTGTCAGCTACCAAAACACGCCGCTGGAAGCTTTTCCGGACGTGACCAACACGCAGATCATCATCGTAACGCAATGGAACGGGCGCAGCGCCGAGGAAATAGAGCGTTTCGTGACGGTACCGATCGAAGTCGCTATGAACTCCGTGCAGCAGAAAACCAATGTACGGAGCACGACGATGTTCGGTTTGAGCATTGTCAAGATCATTTTCGATGATAATGTCGAGGACTTTTTCGCCCGCCAACAGGTGAATAACCAGTTGCGCACCGTGTCGCTGCCCGACGGCGTCGAGCCTGACGTGCAGCCTCCTTACGGCCCTACCGGCGAGATTTTCCGTTTTACATTGCAAAGCAAGGACCGCGACAGCCGCGAGCTGCTTACCCTTCACAAATGGGTGATTGACCGCCAGTTGCGCAGCGTGCCGGGCGTGGCTGATGTGGTCGCATTCGGGGGCCGCGACAAGATTTACGAGGTACAGGTGAACCCCACCAAGCTCGTGAAATACAACATTACGCCCCTGGAAGTGTACCAGGCCGTTACGAAAAGCAATATCAATGTCGGCGGGGATGTGATCGAGAAAAACGGGCAGGCGTACGTGGTACGCGGGATCGGGCTGCTAAACTCCATTCCCGACATTCAGAACATCATTGTCGAATATGTGAAAGACTACCCCGTGCTAGTGAAGGACGTGGCCGACGTGAAGGAATCCGATATGCCGCGTGTAGGGCAAGTGGGACTCGATGGAAATGACGACGTGGTAGAAGGTATTGTAGTACAAAGAAAAGGCGAAAACCCGAGCGAAGTGCTGGCTCGGGTAAAGGATAAAATCGAGGAATTGAATACCAAAATCCTCCCGCCGGATGTCAAAATGGTCACATTCTACGACCGCGACAACCTCATCGAGTTCTGCGCGCATACCGTAAAGCATAACCTCGTGGAAGGCATCGTGCTCGTGACGGTGATCGTGTTCCTTTTCATGGCCGACTGGCGCACGACCGTCATCGTGTCCATTATCATCCCGCTCGCATTGCTGTTCGCATTCATGTGCTTGAAATTGAAAGGCATGTCGGCCAACCTGCTCTCGATGGGCGCTATCGACTTCGGGATCATCATCGACGGCGCCGTGGTGATGGTGGAAGGGATATTCGTGGCGCTGGATCATCTGGCGCACCGGAATGGTATGGACCGTTTCAACAAGCTCTCAAAACTAGGCCTCATCAAACGCACCGGCGGGGAGCTCGGTAAAGCCATTTTCTTTTCCAAACTCATCATTATCACCGCATTGATCCCCATTTTCAGTTTTCAGAAAGTGGAAGGCAAAATGTTCACCCCACTGGCTTACACGCTCGGCTTCGCATTGCTCGGAGCATTGTTGTACACGCTCACGCTGGTGCCGGTACTTTGTTCTATTTTGCTCAAAAAGAATGTGCGTGAAAAGAGCAATCCGGTCGTGCGCTTTTTTGACCACACGGTAATCAAAGGTTTTGAATGGTGCTATGCGCGCAAAAAACTGAGCGTCATCTTCGCATTCGCATTCCTTGGCATTACGCTCTTTTCGTCCAAATTCCTCGGTACCGAGTTCCTTCCGACACTGAATGAAGGCGCGTTGTGGGTGGAAGCCAAAATGCCGATGAGCAGCTCGCTGGCCGAAACCACCAAAATGGTAACGACGCTTCGTGCCAAACTCAATGAATTTCCGGAAGTGAATGGGGTATTGTCCCAAACCGGCCGTTCCAACGACGGTACCGATCCGTCGGGCTTCTATTATGTGCAAATGCAGGTGAACTTGAAACCGAAGGATGAATGGAAACGCAAGATCAGCCAGGACGACCTGATCGAACAAATGGACACGAAACTGAAAGAATTCCAGGGCATTAACTACAATTATTCGCAGCCCATTATCGATAATGTGGCCGAGGCCGTGGCGGGGATGAATGCAAGTAATGCCGTGAAAATCTACGGCGACGACCTCGAAACGTTGAACCAAAAGGCCAATGAGGTGTTGGAAAAAATCAAGGATGTGCCGGGTATCAAAGACGTGGGTATCCTGCGGAACATTGGCCAGCCGGAGATCAGCGTCATCCTCCACGACCACAAAATGGCGCAGTACGGTGTAAGCATCGCCGACGCTCAGGCGGTAATCGAGATGGCGATCGGGGGTAAAACGGCGTCGATCCTGTACGAAGGCGAGCGGAAATTCGATATTCGCCTGCGCTATGAACAGCAGTACCGCCGCACGGTCGACGATATTCAGCAGCTGATGGTACCTACATTGACCGGCGGGAAAATTCCGTTGAAGGAAATCTCGACCATCCGCACCGTTACCGGTCCGGCATTCGTGTACCGCGATAACAACAAGCGCTTCATCGGTGTGAAATTCTCCGTCCGCGAGCGCGATCTGGGCAGTACCATTGCCGAAGCGCAATCGAAGGTGAAGCCGTTGCTTTCATCGTTGCCAAAAGGCTATTCGGTAAGCTGGTCGGGCGAGTTCGAGAACCAGGTACGCGCTACGGCACGATTGGGACAAGTGGTACCGATCAGTTTGGTAGGGATATTCATATTACTCTTCATTATGTTCAGCAATGCCAAAGACGCGGGTCTGGTGCTGATCAACGTGCCATTCGCATTGATCGGCGGTATCCTCGCGCTGCACGTCACACATATGAACTTCGGTATCTCTGCAGGTGTAGGATTTATAGCCCTTTTCGGTCTCTGCGTTCAAAATGGGGTGATATTGATTTCGGTATTCAATAAAAACCTGGCTGCACGGATGACGCTCGACGACGCGATCCGCGAAGGCGTAAAATCGCGGATCAGACCGGTGATTATGACTGCCTTGATGGCCGCCATTGGTTTGCTCCCGGCAGCAGTCTCCACCGGTATCGGTTCTGAAACCCAAAAGCCGCTGGCCATTGTAGTAATCGGGGGATTGATCACCGCTACCGTGCTGACGCTGCTGATATTCCCGATCATTTACGGGTTTTTCAATAGGAAGGTGAAGGTTTCTAAGTATGCCTGATGAATGTTGTGAAGTAAGAGTGATGGCCATCTGCACACGCGGATGGCCTTTTTATATTTTACCATTATTCAAATTCGAGAAATCATACCCGATATGAAACACATACCGCAGCGACACCCCGAAATTCCACCCTGAGCCGTCGCCCTCGATCCGCGCGCGTTCTGTTTCTACGCCATTCACTTTGTATACCAAATCCGTAGTCAGGGAATTGCCCATACCCCATTGTTTACGGGCAAATAGCGACATATCAATCGACTTGACGACTTTGATCACATATTCTGCCGACGCTTCTACCAGGCCGGTCATGGATTTGGCAATGCGTGTGTCGCTTGACATAAACAAGGTGTCGACGCCCTGCCGCGGGCCTCGGTTGCGATAGCCGGAAAATTCCATATAATCCTTCGCCCGCCCGGAATTGGGCACGAGCCCAGCCCCGGCGCTGATCCAGAATGCCGATTTGCGAACGGAGGGCTTTCCGAAAAGCAGCCGCCATTTCCCACGGAGTATCAGGCTGTTTTTATCGTTTTCCATCTGGTATTTCAATGGGTTATCCCCGTAAATCATCAGCACATTATGGATGGCCGCGCGGTCGTATTCGAGCTCCACATTCCATTGCTCTTTAAAAACCCATCCGGCAGTAGCGCCCCAGGCCGATACCGTAGGTGACTCCGTGCCTATCAGTTGGTCGAAATCGTTGTTGATCGTGTTTTTATCATTCCGCACAAAACCACTAATGCCCACATACCAGCGATCATGCACCTTCACATCGCCGAACTTTTTAAGCAGTGATTCGGTGTTGTACGGCTTTGCGCCAATCGGCTTGGTGTAGATTTTCCGGTAGTAATCCGCGTCCTGCGCCCGGACCTGAATGAATGCGGCAAAGAAGAGGAATGTAAAGATGGGTTTCATAGAAGTGCCGGTTTTCTCTGCCCTTACGCGCGTCTCCGCCCGATCGTTGCATGAAAAACGTCGGCTAATGCAGTTGCAGGCAATTATTTGGCCGACTGGAAACTGATGGTGAAGGTAGTACCCTTGCCCAGCTCCGATTGCACCTCGATGCGCCCGTGGTGTGCGTGGATAATGCTCATGGTCGTCGACAAACCGATCCCCATTCCATTGTTTTTACCGGTAAAATAGGGTTCGAAAATCTTGTCCATATGCTCCTCGCTGATACCCGAGCCATTATCTACAAACACTACCTGGATATGGTCGCCGTGGTTGCGGGTCGAGATCCTGAGAATGCCCTTGTCCTCCTCCATGGCCTCGATGGCATTGGTAATGAGGTTCAGGAAAGCCATTTGCAGGGATACCGTGTCGAGCGGCAATGCGAGTTCTTCTTCGGCAAATTCGTTGACGATCTGGATCCTTTTGAGCTGCACGCGGTCCAGCGCAGCCGAAATAGCCTGGCTGAGTACCGAATGCACCGAACTCTCCACCAGCTCTATATCTTCCGAAGAAGATGGTTGCAGCAGTTGCGTGATCAGGTCGTTGATACGCGTGCAGTTGCGCTTGATGATTTGTGTATAAAACTTCTGGTCTTCGTCGGTAAGCTCCATTTCGAGCTGTTCGGCGGAGAGGTTCACGTTCGTGAGCGGGTTACGCACCTCATGCGCGAGCATACGCACGAGCCGGCCCGTTACCGCCATTTTTTCAGAAAACAACCTTTCTTTTTCCGACTGCTTCCGGGCGGTCATATCGTGTAACCGGCCCTGGATGTAGGGATGGTCGTCGTCCACTTCCACCGAGGCGGAGAAGAGGCAGTACTTCTTATCCGCATCTTTTGTGATCAGGCGTACTTCTTGATCGTGAATGGGCTGGTCGGCAATGTCCTTCCAGCGCGTCGCGAACAGAGGATCTTCCACGAATTCGGTGATCTTTTTCTCTTTCAACTCCTCACCTGAATAGCCCGTGAGAATGCTCGCAGCATCGTTGAAATCAATGATATTGCCTTCCAGATCGCTGATAAACAGGAAGTCGTTCGATTCTTCGAATACGCGGCGGTAACGGCGCTCGCTATGGCGCAATGCTTTGAGTACCGATGTGCGCTCCAATGCATACCGGATGCTCCGTTCCAGCTTTTCGGCGTCGAGTTCGCTTTTGATGAGGTAGTCGGCAGCTCCCAGGCGCAATGCCTCGACGGCTATCTTGGTATCGCCTTTGCCGGTCAGCAGGATAATTGGTTCCTCGCATTCGAAATTGCACGCAAGTTCGATGAGGTCGATACCGGTGTTTTCGCCGAGCAGGTAATCGAACAGGTACAGGTCGAATTTGTTGTTCCTGATCTGTGCCTCCGCATCTTTGAAAGTGGCGCACCAGGTGATATCGAACTTCCAGTTGACCAGATCCTGAAAATATTCACGGGTCAGGAAATAATCGTCCTCGTCGTCGTCTACCAGCAGTACCCTGATCAATTTATTCATTCCGCGCTCCGCTTCCGCTATCAGATATCAAATTGTTTCATTTTGTTATACAGCGTCTTACGGTCTATGTTCAGTAAACGAGCCGCTTTGCTTTTATTGAAATTGACATCCCGCAACACCTGCATAATCATGTCATATTCGGCCTCGTTGGCCACTGTTTTCAGGCTTGGCTTGGTTTCGTCGCCATCGGCATTGTCGGAAAGCAGCGAAGATGCCGCGCTTATCGCCGGGGTCGGTTCGTCGTCGAGGTCTTTCAGGCGCTTGTAGTTCACAATTTCGAACGGCAATGCCTTTTCTTCGATCAATTCACCGTCCGAAAGCAGCGTCGAACGCTTGATCACGTTTTTCAGCTCGCGAAGGTTACCCGGCCAGGAGTAATTCAGGAAGTCATTTTTAACCTCTTCCGAAAACCCTTTTACATTCTTGCCGAGCTCCGCATTGGTAGTTTCAAGAAACGTCGTAGCAAAAAGCATCAGATCATCCCTGCGGTTGCGCAATGCAGGCACTTCGATCGTGAATTCATTGAACCGGTAATAAAGGTCTTCACGGAACTTGCCATTACGCGCCGAATCGAGCAACCGCTCGTTACTCGCCACGATAATCCGCACGTCGAGATCGATCTCTTTCGAACCGCCGATGCGGCGCATTTTACGCTCCTGCACCACGCGGAGCAATGCAACCTGTATTTCGTAGGAAAGATTGGATACCTCGTCGAGGAACAGCGTACCGCCGTTTGCCAGCTCGAAATGCCCTATTTTAGTCTGTAATGCTCCTGTAAATGAGCCTTTTTCATGCCCAAACAATTCACTACCTGCCAGTTCTTTGGAAATAGCACCGCAGTCCATCGCCACAAACGGCATATCCCTGCGCTTCGAGCGGTTATGGATTTCCTGCGCAATGGCCTCCTTACCCGAGCCGCTTTCACCGTAAATAATCACACTGAAATTGGTAGGCGCAACCAGGTCCACCTGCCGGAAAAGGTTATCCGACACATCGCTGCTACCCATCACGTAGCCCGCTTTTGTACGCGACTGGCTTTTACGGCTGGATTTCACCGGCTCTGAAACGCCGTCGGAAGTGGCTGCCGGGGCGATATACTGCTGATCCTCGTTTTGCGCTGCCTCCGCGTCGGCGATGGCTTTTTTTACGGTAACCAGGATTTCGTCGGGGAAAAGCGGCTTGGTAATGTAATCGTAAGCGCCGAGCTTCATCACATTCACGGCCACTTTGATATCCGAATAACCGGTAATGATCAGGACGGGCACATTAGGCCTTTTGGATTTGATGGTCGTCAGCAGTTCGGTCCCGGTAATATCCCCGAGCCTGAAATCGGTCATGACAAGGTCCGGAGAAATGGATTCTATCAATGCGAGCCCGTCTTTACCATTCTGGGCTGTTTCTACTATAAAATCATTTTTTGACAAAAAACGCTTCAAAAGGAAGCAAATATCCGCTTCATCATCAACAACAACTATTTTTTTCATGCCGGGTGTAAGGGCTTAACTTGTTTTTAAATAGTAACTCTCAACCTCGCGGTGGGTATATTCAACTGCTCGCGGTACTTCGCCACCGTACGCCGGGCGACGGAATAGCTTCTTTCCGCAAGCATATCTGTAATTTGTTGGTCATTGTATGGATGGCGCTTATCCTCTTCCGCCACTATCTCGCGGATCGCCTCCTGGATCTCGCGGTTGGAAACCTCGGTACCGTCCTCATTCGTCACGCCTTCCGTGAACAGGTCTTTCAGCAGCACAATGCCGAATGGCGTCTGCACATATTTGTTGGTCGTAACCCGAGATACGGTAGAAATGTCCATATCGATGATTTCCGCCACGTCTTTCAGGATCATCGGGCGAAGTTTCTTGATATCGCCGGTTTGGAAGTAGTCGTATTGCAGCCTCACAATCGCCTTCAACGTATTCAGCATCGTGTTTTCGCGCTGCTTGATAGCGTCGATGAACCATTTGGCCGAATTCATCTTGTTTTTGAGGAACTGGTTGGTGGCCTTATCCCGCTTTTCCTCCGCCATTTGGGTAAAAACCTTGTTCAGCTTCAAGGCAGGGCTGTTTCCCCAGGTAAGCTGCACTTCGATCTCCCCGTCTTCCGTATACCACAGCATGAAATCCGGCTTAATGCTTTCGTTCACGATCGAGTCGTTGCGGAGGCCCGATGCCGGTTTCGGATTGAGTGTGGTGATCAGCTGAATGGCCTTTTTTAACGATTCCTCGTCCAGCCCGGTAATCCGCATGATCTTGTCGTAATTACGAGATCCCAGCTCGTCGAATGCATCGCAGACGATCTTGTAAGACCATTTCCAGGTATCGTTCTGGTTGTCCATACGGTTGAGCTGGATGAGCAGGCATTCCCGCAAATCACTGGCCGCTATGCCGGGCGGATCGAGCTGTTGGATAATTTTCAGCATCGTGTTCACTTCGTCGGTGTCGATAAACATGCTGTTCGCAAATGAAATATCGTCCGCAATCACATCGCTTTCCCTTCTGAGGAACCCGTCCTCGTCCAGTGAGTCGAGGATGAAGTCCGCGATCAGTTGCTGACGCTCATCCAGTTGCAGAAAGTGTACCTGCTGCTTAAGGTCGTCCCTGAAAGAGATCGCCTCCACCATCGGCCGGGTATATAATTCGTTGTCCGCCGACTGGTTGTTTGCATACGTTTTATAGTCGGGAATGTCGTCGTCGCGGAACTCGTCCCAGTCGTAATAATCTTGTACGGAATTATCTTCGCCGCCCGACGAATTGTCCGCATCGTCGAACTCTTCGGGTGCATCTTCCGACGTACTTTCCTCCTTCCCCTCTTCCAGTATAGGGTTTTCTTCCAGTTCTTCCTTAATCCTTTGTTCAAGCTCCATTGTAGTCAGGTGCAGTAAATTCAGCATCTGAATTTGCAAGGGAGAGTATTTTAAAGTCTGTCTCTGCGTCTGCGTCTGTCTTTGCATATAGCAACTAAGGGTAAAATTTACATTCTCTTGGTGCTTTAAATTTACGACTCTTTATCCAATCTTGACTCAACGGAGAGGTGCGTTACCGAAGATTGCGTAGTTATTTCCACATACTGAGTACAATATTTCAGAATGTAGAGCTACTCCCCATCCAAAAACGCCCCCGCAGCCACGCTGATCGGCTTTTGCCAAGGCGTCCGACACGGTGATAATCATACGGACACTTTACGCTTCTGCTACCAGCACCTGCTCGCTGGCCGCCTCATCTGACTGAAAATCAAAAGATATCGTATATTTAAAAGGATCACGACTATCGTTTCTCCCCGTGCCGTGATGCTGCCTGCGCAACATTACCCACGTTGAAACGGTACTATACGAAATGCAAAACCCTTGCCCGTCCATATACGACGAAACCCTCCGGCAAGGAAGGGTTTCGTTCAATGAATATGAATATTGGTCAGGCTGGCTGCAAAGGCTTCTCGTCGGTCGCATTCTTGACCCAGTACAAGCCTTTCAGCAACAACTCCCTTCCTTCTTCCACACCATGCTTCATAATGACTTTTTCAATCAGCAGCGGCGCGATCAGATTGAACGGAGCCGGAAGGCGCCTGAGCGCGGTTCTTCCCAGCAATGCACCTAGCCCGACTTCTACGCCCCGCCCGGCAATGCCCTCGGGGCCCGCAGCCATCAGGTCTTTGAAGTAGTCGATCGTCCCAGAAACGGTTTCTTTCACCTTCCGCGACTTCGCAGGTTCACCGGTTGAGTCCATGGCTGTTCATATTAAAGATTACCTACCTGTTCGCGTGCACTGTCGACGTACTCCTCAGCTTTTCCGGCTGCTTCGTCGGCGTACGCTTCGCCCTCCTTTTTGAGCTGGCCCGCTGCGTCGGCCGCTTTCGCTTTGCTTTTCTCCAATGCGGCTATCAGATCACCTGCGAGGTCGTTGGTTTTCTTTTTCAGTTTTTTGATCGTCTTCTTGCTATCCTCCGGTGCCAGCAGCAAACCGATCACCGCACCGGCTACCGCCGCTGTTACTATCCCTAAAATGATTTTGTTCGTTGACATAACACACGTGTTTTAATGTGGATCATTTGGTTTCAAACAAAACCGTCGCAAATCCTGTACCAATCGGGCTATGGCTTAGCCGCCTTTAAATGGCAGGATTATTGCCTTGCTTAACCCGAAAGGTTAGTTTGCAATCCAAATGCCGTGCATACGGCAAAGGAAAATACCTCCACTACCGATGACTGAAATTATTACTTCTCACACGGCGCTATGAAAATTGTTATAATTGAAGATGAAAGGGACTTGGGAGTGTTGATGCGCAATTTTCTGATAAGGCAACTGAATATTAAAACACCCGAAGGCAATGTCCGGGTGGTAGCTTCATTAACCGAAGGTCTTGATTGTGTCCGGGATATGAGCCCCGATTGGATATTCATAGACAACAACTTACCCGACGGCAAAGGCGTTCAGGCAATCCGCCAGATACGCGACGTACACCCGGGTAAAAATGCAAAAGTGGTGATGATGAGCGCCATGACGAATCTGAGAGACGAAGCTTTCAGAAACGGCGCCGACTTTTTCCTCGATAAACCCATAAGCTTTGTAGAAGTCAAGAATATCTTCACAAAACCAGCAACCGAAATCTGAGCATTTACAGGATTGGCATCACAACGAATCGTGGAAATACTTGCATCAATTGGGGATTCACCCTGGTTGTCCGTAGAAAATATTGCACAAAGCGAGCAACAGTAGTGGTTTAGCACGGGTTAACTTCTAAAACAGTACGGGGCATTTCGTCCCCGATCTCGCCCTGCTACCCGGCATTTTCACTTTCTGACTGCGGTAACGCGTGTGCTTTTTCTTCACCGCATCGCCTTTCTTTTTCTCGTAAGGAACGAGCTTGAAATCGTATTCGGGGATAAAATAATCTTCCTTGTACTCGGCCACCGGCAAAGGCATGTAGTGGCGGCCCGGGAAGGTAAGCACGTCGTATTCGTAGTCGTAGAGGTAGATTGTCACGAAACCGTCGCGGCTGTATTTAATTCCGATGTCGGAGAACGGACTATTTTCGTCGGACGACGCCACGAGCCGCATCATTTCCTGCTGCTTACCTTTCACGAGCACATTCATATTGTATTGGAACACACGGTGCAGCGAGTCGATCTGGATAGCAATGCCGAGGTAGTATTTTGCATCTTTGAGCCGTTCCTGGCCTGCATACATTATCGCCGTATTGTTCAATGCACTTTTGTCCTGGTAGTTCTGATAGCTCAGCTTCGCATCGTCGTATCGCTCCATGTAACGGTACACATTGCCCTGGTTCACATTATAGAACTTCCGGCCCGGTGCGGCAGCCATTGCAAGTTTGAAATCCTCGAATGCCCCGTCATACCGGGCGTTGGCTTCGTTCACCTGGTGTTTCTGGTCGTGCCGGTTACCAATGTACGCCTGCACGATGCCGTGGTTGTTGTGCAAAAACGGCAGCTCCGGCTTCTCGCGGACGAGGCTGTCGAAAACGGCCATGGACTTATCCAGCTGGTCGTTTTCCAGCAATGCGATCCCCCAGCCATTTTGCGCATTCACATTGGCCCGGTTCAGCGAAACCGCCTTTTTGAAAACCTGGTAGCCCTTTTTGTACATATCGAAATGCAGCAGCAGGTTGCCGTAGTTGCTCCACATCAGGTCGTAACCCTGCTCGTACTGCAACGCCTTGGCAAGGTATTGCCCCGCCTCCGAATACCGTTTCAAGTCGATCATAATGCCGCTCAATCCCGCCAGTGCCTCGTATCGGATCGGATCGAGCTTGATCGCCTTCTGGAAGTCCTCCTGCGCCAGGGCCGTCTTTTTTAAGTAGTATTCTGAAAAAGCTTTGGTCACAAAAAGATCGGCGAAGAACTTGTTGTCCTCGTTCAATGCCTTCTCGCCTTTCTTGAAATCTTTGAGCGCCTGGTCGTATTTCCTCTGACCGTAATTCGCGACGGCGCGGCCCAGGTAGGCAGGTAAATAGGTCGAATCCTTTTTGATTACCCGGTCGAAAAGCGTGAATGCCGTCTGGTACTCGTGTTTGGAAAGGTGCGTATTCGCGATGCCGGACTGTAATGCGGGTGTTTCGCGCTTCAACGTCGATGCCAGCTTGTAATACCGCTGCGCCTCACCGATCTGATGCAGGCCGTAGCACGAATGCGCCATCCCCAGGTAAGCATCGCCCCGGAAGGTGCGGTCGTCGGTTTCGAGGTATTTTTCAAAAACGGCCTTCGCCATTCCGAACTGGCTGAGCGAAAGCAGCGCATTCGCATAACGTATCTGCGCCTTCGGGTGCGTACGTGCGACTTTCTCGAAATCCTTCACGGCCCGCTTTTCGTTGCCGGTGCGCATCAGGATGTCGCCGCGTTGCAGGCGGTAAGCCATTTCGTCCTTCTGGCGGATCGCGGTCGTCAGCTCGTCCACCGCCTCTTCCAGCCTGCCGCCGTACTTGTGGACCATCCCGAGGTTGAAATTCCATTTACCACCGGTATTTTTTGCGGAATTATCGGTCGCGTACCTGGCGGCTTCATTGTATCGTTTCTGCTTGCCGAGCGCCACGAGGCTATTCACTATTGCCGCAGAACTACCGGGAGCATCGAAGAAGTCTTTACGTGCCGCATCATATTTACCCGATAGCATTGCAAAAAGCCCCCGGTTATAATGCAAAAGCGGATCGAGCTCGCCGAGGTCGAGCGTTTCCATAATGTGCAATGCCTTTTGATAATTGCCGGTAAGCGCGAGGATAACCGCCTCGTTGTTCATCCGCTGTACCGAATCGGAAGGTTGGAAAGCCTGTTTATGATAGGCAGCGTAGGCGGCCTGCAAGGTGCGGACGCCACGCTGATATTCTTCACCTCTCAATAATGCTGGATTATTTTCCTCGAAGGACTTATTAAAAACAGGTAGAAGTTCTTTTACAATTTTTTGGCACTCACTAAAATCCTGGGCTGCGACTTGCCGCGGCACTAACACCGTCAACATCAGCAACATACCTGTCATCACAAGTAAGCAGATTTTCTGTACCATAGGGGGTGCTTAATGGCTCAAAAGCCACTAACCTACAAGTAATCAGGGAAATTTACAATAATTGCTAAGACCGTTTGCTAATTTGCAGGTATAATATAATTTTTTAAATAAATAACATCATTTTAAGTAAACTACCGGTGATTAGAGTTGCACGGAAGCCAGCGCATCGATAAAAACCTGTTTATCATTAACCAGAACTGTCAGAGCACTTTCCGAGGCGTTTTCAATGGAAATCGACTGCTGCGAGACGGTTACCTTCAGCAATGTACCTCTGAACCCGATCCGGAACGAATATCCCTCCCATTGGTCGGGAATGTACGGTTTGAAGGACAGCATACCGTTCGTTACGCGCTGCCCGGCAAAGCCTTTCACGACGCTCATCCACGTACCGGCCATCGAAGTAATATGAAGGCCGTCCTCAGTGTCATTATTGTAATCGTCCAAATCCAGACGGGCCGTACGCAGGTACATTTCATAAGCTTTTTCCCGCAAACCAAGTCCGGCCGCGAGTATGGAATGCACGCAAGGCGATAACGACGACTCATGCACGGTCATCGGTTCGTAAAACTCGAAGTTGCGGCGGATAGTCGCTGCATCGAACTCGTGTTCGAAGAAGTACAGCCCTTGCAGTACATCCGCTTGCTTGATGAAGCATGAGCGCAATATCCTGTCCCACGACCACCGCTGGTTGATCGGACGCTGTCCGGCAATGTCCGTGACGGTCAGCAATTCTTTGTCGAGGAATCCCTGCTGCTGCAAATACACCTGCCTGTTTTCATCGAACGGATAATGCATGTTGTCCACAATGCGCTTCCAATCGGGGAGTTCCGCATTCAGTTGCAGGTTTGTTTTGAAAATGATTTCGTTGAGCTTGCGGGAATCTTCTTTCCACAGCTTATCGATCACTTCCAGCGTGTACCGCAGCGTCCAGCAGGCGATGTAGTTGGTATACCAGTTGTTGTTGACATTGTTTTCATACTCATTCGGCCCCGTCACGCCCAGCATTACATACTGTCCCTTATCCTTCGACCAGTTGATGCGCTGCTTCCAGAACCGGGAAATACCGATCAGCACTTCAAGACCCAGGTCGTTGACATAGCTTTCGTCGCCCGTGTAGCGGGTATAATCGTAAATGGCGTACGCAATGGCACCGTTCCGGTGGATCTCCTCGAAAGTGATTTCCCACTCGTTGTGGCATTCCTCGCCGTTCATCGTCACCATCGGGTAAAGCGCCGCGCCGTCGGTGAAACCCAGCTTCGCCGCATTCTCGATGGCTTTCTGCAAATGCTTATGGCGATAAACAAGCAGGTTGCGCGCCACCTTTTCGTCGGCCGTGGAGAGATAGAACGGAATGCAGTAAGCCTCGGTATCCCAGTAGGTACTGCCGCCGTATTTCTCGCCGGTAAAGCCTTTCGGGCCAATATTCAGGCGCTCGTCTTCCCCGGTGTAGGTTTGACCTAAATGAAAGATATTGAACCTTATACCCTGCTGCGCGGCCACGTCGCCGGCAATGGTAATGTCGTTTTTCTCCCACTTGCCTGCCCACGCCTGCACCTGCTCCGCGTACATGCGGTCGAAGCCCTTATCGGCAATGCGGGCAATGTAGGCTTTGGCATTGGGGATCAGCTCGTCGTGCGCATAGTTGGCCGATGAGAGGTTTACGGCATATTTATAAATCGTGAGCTCCTGCCCTTCCCGGACTTCCAGCTGCGTACTGCCGTGCACATACTTGTCGCGCGCGATGTATTGCACCGATGGCTCGGCGGGCAGGCCATTTAGTTTAAAATCAAATTTCATCCCGGTAGCGACGCGGAACTGCTCTACCTGGTAAGGATTGCTTTTCGTTTCGAGCACGAGATACCCTTCACACGCCTGCGCCTCGTGCGCGATGCCGTTCCAGAAAGACTCGTCGTAATTGGAATCGCGGTTGCGGATATTGCCGTCGAGGAAGGGCGTCATGCTGAAATGGTCGGTGAAGTTGAGCGGCACCATGCTGTAACTGATTGCTGCGGCCTCGTCGTCGGCCATGCTGCAAAAGCGTTTGGAATGAATGCGCAGCTTCCTGCCGCCCGAGAGCGTAACCGTGGCAGTGCGTTCGAGCACGCCTTCTTTCATATTGAGCACCCTGCGGAACTCCTCGATTTTGCAGGTATTCAGGTCGAGCAGCTCGGCACCGACGCGGATTTCGATGCCGGTCCAGTTGCAGGCATTGAGTACTTTGGCAAAATAGTTGGGATAACCGTTCTTCCACCAGCCTACCCGTGTTTTGTCAGGAAAATAAACACCCGCTACATAGTTACCGGGTAATGTTTTACCTGAATATCCTTCCTCGAAATTGCCGCGCTGGCCCATCCGGCCATTGCCGAGGCTCATGAGGCTTTCGGTGATTTCGTTATGTTCGGGGTGAAAACCTTCTTCTACGATGCACCATTCATCGTGCGTAATGTAATTCTTCATATGTTTTCCAATTGTGGCAAACCAAAATTTTCAAAACCGGGAACTACAATATCGGCCTCCATGAGTACCGATGCTTCCCCTATGCCGACAGCCAGCATTCCGGCCGCTTTGGCCGACTGGACACCTGCTACCGCATCCTCGAATACGGCGCAATGCGCCGGCGCAACATTCAAATCAGCCGCGCCCATGAGGAATACCTGCGGATCGGGCTTACCTTTCGTAATGCGGTTACCATCGACGATCGTATCGAAATAGTGCAGCATGCCGATTCTTTCGAGAATGACCTTCGCATTCTTGCTCGCCGAACCGAGTCCGCTCGGGATGCCGTTTTGTTTCAGCTCATCGAGAAAACGGCGTACGCCCGGCAATGCGTCGTCGGGTGTCATTTGCATGCAAAGTTCGAGGTAACGGGCGTTTTTGGCGGTGGCCCTGCGAAGCTTCTCTTCGTCGGACAGCTGAACGCCGCCGATCGATAGCACGATTTCGAGCGATTCCATGCGGCTTATGCCTTTGAGGCGTTCATTTTCTTCGCGCGTTAGGTCGAAACCGAGGTCTTGTGCCATTTCCCGCCAGGCAATGTAATGGAACTTGGCGGTATCGACGATTACCCCGTCGAGATCAAAAAGGCAAGCTTGTATTGAGGGCATAGATTCAAATTTAATATCTTGCAAAATAGTAAAAAATAGCAATTTGCTGCGTCAGGGCCGAAAGGCGGCCTGTAAGGTCTTGCGACAACGCGCTGCCGGCTTTCCTGTTACAACCATAAAACCGAAAGAAATGTCCGCCGACAAGAAGGATAAATTCGTTATATACCAGATATTTACACGCCTCTTCGGCAACCGGAATACGACCAATAAGGTGTACGGCACGATCGATGAAAACGGATGTGGCAAATTCAACGACATCGACGATACCGCGCTCAATGCATTGAAGGGTTTCGGAGTGACGCACCTCTGGTACACCGGCGTGCTGGAACATGCCACACTGACCGATTATTCGCAGTTCGGCATCAATCCCGACCATCCGCTCATTGTAAAAGGCATTGCGGGGTCGCCCTATGCCGTGAAAGATTACTACGATGTGGACCCCGACCTCGCTATGGATGTACCGAACCGCATGCAGGAATTTGAAAGCCTCGTGACACGTACGCATGCACACGACCTGAAAGTGCTCATCGATTTTATCCCCAACCACGTCGCCCGGCAATACCATTCGGATGCGCGGCCAGAAGGCATTAGAGATTTTGGGGAAGACGATGACAATACGGTCACTTTCAGTCCAAACAACAATTTCTACTACATCCCTAATCACGACTTCATCGTACCCGAAGGCCACAAACCGCCATTACCGGTAACAAACCCTTACCACGAGCGGCCAGCCAAAGCCACCGGCAACGACGTTTTCCAGGCCCAGCCGAGCCAGTACGACTGGTACGAAACCGTGAAGCTGAACTACGGCGTCGATTACCTCAGCGGCCGCACCCTCCATTTCGACCCTATTCCTTCCACCTGGCTCAAAATGCGCGACATTCTCGTGTACTGGACCCGGAAGGGCGTGGATGGTTTCCGGTGCGATATGGCCGAAATGGTGCCCGTCGAGTTCTGGGGCTGGGTGATCCCGGAAGTGAAGAAAGAAAACCCAGCAATCATATTTATCGCCGAGATTTATAACCCTTTTGAATACCGCAATTACATTAATGTCGGCAAATTCGATTACCTGTACGACAAAGTGGGGCTCTACAACTCGCTGCGCCGCGTTATCGAAGGGAATGGAAGTGCTTCGGACATTACGCGCATATGGCAGCACGAGTCGGGCGATTTCAGCGAGCATATGCTCCGATTCCTCGAAAACCACGACGAGCAGCGCATTGCCTCGCAGTATTTTGCGGGAAATCCATGGACCGCATTGCCGGCAATGGTACTCAGCGCCACGTTGCATACCGGTCCGCTGATGCTCTATTTCGGGCAGGAACTCGGCGTGGACCCTACCGAACAGGAGGGTTTTCAGGGCGAGGACGGCCGCACGACCATTTTCGACTACTGGGGCGTTCCCGAGTTTCAGCAATGGGTGAATGGCGGGAAATTCAATGAGGAACTGCTTACTACCGAGCAAAAGACGCTGCGGGAGTTTTATGGGAACCTGAATGCATTCGTACTGAAAAATGAGGCGGTGTACGCGGGCGCTTTTTATGATTTGCAGTATGTCAATGCCGACGGCCAGTCGTTCAACTATGACAAAAACATCATTTACAGCTATTTGCGCCACACCGAGAATCAGAAATTGCTCTTTGTATACAATTTTCACGAATCGCGAACCGTAGAAACGCTGGTGAAGGTGCCGCAGGATGCTTGGGCAAACGTGCTGAAACTGGGTAATACGGGTTCGTATAAATTGAAACCTGTGTTTCCCGTCGAAGTACCTCAGATACAGCTACCCGCGGCCGATATTACTTCCATGGGAGTCCATATCGAGCTTCCGCCGATTTCGTCATTTGTGTTCGAGATCGTACCGAAGTAGCGCGCCGCCTGGCCCGGTTATCTTTGCAAAAGGGGCTTATGATCATTAATTTTACAAGACTTGCGCGCTGCCGGCTTCGCTTGGCAAGTGTTTTTTGACGTTTACGTACCCTGGTTTAAAGAAATTCAAGTATGATCAGATTTGTAGTGCTTTCCGTTTTGTTGCTCGGGTCCGTTGCCTCTTTCGGGCAGGCCAGCCTGCAAAAGACTTTCGTGCAGAAAATGGAGCTGCCCGCCAGTCCGGACATCGGCACTCAGGTACTGCGGATCAGTGAATCCTTTCTGGGCACGCCGTACGTGGCGGGTACGCTGGAAGGCAACCCTACCGAGCGGCTGGTCTGCAAGTTCGACGGCCTGGATTGTACTACACTGGTGGAAAGCGTGATTGCACTCGCGGTCGCCAAAACCGAGAATTCGACTTTTGAAGAATATAAAAACGAACTGACCCGCCTCCGCTACCGGGAAGGGCTGATCGACGGATATCCCTCGCGGCTGCACTACATTCTCGACTGGATGTACGAAAACCAGAAACGCGGCCGGCTGGAAGACATTACCTCGAAAGTAGGCGGGGTTCCTTTCAACAAGCAGATCAATTTCATGACTACCCACGCCAATCTCTACCCTTCCCTGGCGGCTAGCGAGGTGTACGAAAAACTGAAAGAGCAGGAAGCGGTGATCAACTCGCGGGAACACAGCTATATTCCTAAAAACGCCATTCAAAAGGCCGAACCAATGCTGCACGATGGCGATATTGTCGCATTTACTTCCTCCGTGGAAGGGCTCGATGTGAACCATATGGGCATTATTTCGAAGGTAGGCAGCCGTGCTTACCTGATCCACGCCTCGCTGACGGGCAAAAAGGTGATTATGACAAACGTTCCCCTGGCCGAATATGTCGCTTCCGTCCCGAAACACACGGGCATGATCGTGGCCCGTCTCAACGATATCTGAACAGGGAATGGATTTAACCGAACTGATTAACTACCGCAATTCCCCCTGGCTTTTACTGCTGCTGAGCGGCACTATCGGGCTGGTCGTCAGCACTGTTGTCATTAGCCTCATTAACATTACGGCAAACCGGAAAGAATGGACGGCCGTGCGCGCGGTACGCGACAACCTCACCAGCGTGCTGCATTTCTTCGTGCCGATGGTACTCATCACCGCGGCTGCCAAAACGTACTCCTACTCCAACCCGCAATACGACTGGGTTTTCGGATTGAGTAAAACTGCGCTCATCGGCATTACCACCTGGCTGATGGCCCGGATCGTGATCATTATCGAAAAAATCCTGATTGATAAGCTCGACTTCAATTCGCCGGATAATAACCAGGCGCGGCGGCTTTTCACAAAGATCAAGTTTGTGAAACGCATTGTGGTGATCATGGTCGTCACGATCGGCGTTTCGATATTGCTGCTCAGCTTCGACAGTGTGCGGCAATATGGAGTGGGAATACTTACCTCGGCCGGTATAGCGTCGGTGATCATCGGTTTCGCGGCGCAGAAATCGCTGGCTAACCTGATGGCGGGCATTCAGATCGCATTCACCCAGCCGATCAAAATCGATGATGTGGTGATCGTGGAAGGTGAATGGGGCCGTATCGAGGAGATCAACCTGACTTACGTGGTGGTGAATATCTGGGATTTGCGCCGCATTGTTTTGCCCATTACTTATTTCATTGAAACACCGTTCCAGAACTGGACGCGTAACGAAAGCGCGTTGACCGGCGCTGCATTCTTCTACCTCAACTACCACACGCCCGTAGACAAGCTGCGCGCGAAACTGAAAGAGATCCTGGACGCCACACCGCTCTGGGACGGCCGCGCGTGGGCATTGCAGGTGACGGACACGCAAGGGCAGCTGATGGTGATCCGCGCGCTGATGTCGGCCCGGAATTCCAGCGAAACCTTCGATCTGCGCTGCCTGGTAAGGGAAAAACTCATTGAATTTATCGCAAACGAACACCCGGAAGCGCTGCCCACGACGCGTGTGGAAGAGCCTGTCCAGGTGAAATTCAGGGTTTCGGAAACGGGTATATAAAAAAATTGGCCTCCGGAAGATCCGAAGGCCAGTCTTTTCTTACTACTCACCTAACTCAATTTAACTCAATACAGTTTTCTTTGATATTTTGAACCGTATGTTCCCGCATTCTCACAGGCGCCGCTTTGTTTGAAAAAAGATGAATGACGGCCTGCAAAAAACGGCGAAAACCAACGGGTGAAAGCTACTGAAAATGCCTCGCGGCATGCGTAAATCCAAACGTGCGATTTACACTACAAAGGAGCTTTTTCGTTGTTAAAGAGGCATTAACGCTGAATTAAAAAGGAATTAAAAAGGTGGGAACTTCAAAATGAAGGTCGTGCCGGTGCCTAATGTAGACTCTACTTCGATGGTGGCGCCCTGCATGTTGATAATGCGTTTGGTCAATGCGAGACCTATGCCGTATCCCGCTTTGCTGATTGTTGACTGGCTGCGGTAGAAGGTATCGAAAATGTAAGGCAGCTCCTCCTTCGCAATGCCGAGGCCCATATCGCGGAAATAAATTACAATGAGCCTGTTTTTGATTTCCAGAAACACATTGCAGGTCTTGTCCGGTGAATACTTGCAGGCATTGTCCATCAGGTTCAGGAATGCCGTCCTGAGCAGGCTTTCGTCTCCGAACCGTTTCAGTTGCTCTTCGTCTTCCGGGATCTTGTCGTAATGGATATGTACCTGGTAACCGGCGTTTTTTTGCTGCACCGAGCCTTTTGCCTGCCAGAGCACCTCATCGACCCTGATTTTGGAAAAGGTTACCCTGAATGCATTTTCCTCCGTCCGCGCGAGTTCGAGCAGGCGGCTCACGAGCTCGTTCATTTCTTTCGCCTCAGACCATATTCCCTTCAATGCGTCCTGGTAATCGGCCGGGGAACGCTCTTTCATCAGACTGAGCTCGGCCTCGCTCATGATGAGCGCGAGCGGCGTGCGCAGCTCATGCGACGCGTGCGAGACGAAATTTTTCTGCGCCACGAATGCGATTTCTAGGCGGGTGAGCATTTGGTTGAATGTCTCGGCCAGCAATGCAAGCTCGTCTTTTTCACGCCCTACCCGTACTTTTTCATGCAAATTACCGGCCGAAATGTTGTTAACCTGGTCGATAATGTCTGCCACGGGCTTGATAGCGTCGTTCGAGAACTGCCAGCCGGCCACGCCTACCAGAATCATGGATAGCAACCAGCCAATCAGCAAGATTTCGCGCAGGCGATTCAACTGGTTCATACCCAGGTAATCGTTCGCGATCACGGCCACCACCCACGGCTTCCGGTGGTCCTGCAAAATATGCCGGATGATAATGACTTCTTTCTTCTGATGCTTGGTATGGACCTCCTTCCCGGCCCGCGCCTCGGTGAGCATGGGCTTGGAAAGTCTGAAATATTCCTTCCCGCTCACAAAAATGATCGAGTCGGAGCCGTCGTAAATCGTAATTTCTTCGTCGAGCAGAATGGTTTTGTTTTCCTTTTCGATCTTTTCGATATCGGCCTTGCTGATCCCCTGGCTTGCTTCCACGAGCTGGGCGATCGTCTGGCCGCGTTCGTTCAGGAAGGAGTAGAACTGCCTTTCGCGGTATTGGTCGTAGAAAAAGTAGATGGCAAGGCAAAACAGCGCCATGATGGAGCCTACCAGCATGGTAAACAGCAACGTCAGGCGCGTTTTGATATTCATTCTTCCTTGAAAATATAGCCCATCCCTACCACCGTGTGAATCAGCTTGGTAGGATAATCCTTATCGACTTTTTTACGGAGGAAATTAATGTACACATCGATCACATTGGTACCGGTATCGAAGCGGATGTCCCACACCTGCTCGGCAATATCCACGCGTGACACTACACGTCCGCGGTTGCGCATGAGGTATTCGAGTAATGCAAACTCTTTGGCGGTAAGGTCGATGCGGTTACCGCCGCGCCGGGCTACCTTTTCGTCGAGGTTCAGTTCGAGGTCGGCGAGGGTGAGCACCTGGCTGGATTGCTCGCGGGCGCTGTTGCGTTGCGAAAGCACCTTGATACGCGCAATCAATTCACGGAATTCGAATGGTTTTACCAAATAATCGTCGCCACCGGCTTCGAAACCGTCGAGCTTGTCGTCGATCGTGCCTAATGCGGTCAGGAACAGGATCGGGGTAGTAAGGCCGTCGGCGCGGAGCTGCTTGGCGAGGTCGTAGCCGTTGAGTAGCGGCAGGTTTACATCCAGAATGATCACGTCGAACCGGTAGTTGGAAGCCATTTTCTTGCCGACTTGTCCGTCGTAAGCCAATTCCACTTCCCACGATTGCTCTTCGAGGCCTCTTTTAAGAAAGCCCGCGAGTTTCGGTTCGTCTTCAACGATTAGTATTTTCATAGGATGATCATGCGGTTTAGAGTGCCAAATGTTGCACAGATTTTTGCTTAAAAAAAGGCTGCCCGAAATATCGGACAGCCTTTTCGTCTATATCCACACCATTAGAACGTTGGCATTTCTCAACATCCCACGTTCCATTATAATGCAAAATATAAAATTTAAATTATAAACAATAGGTAGTTGCCTATTTTTACAAAATTTCATGTAGGTATCAGTAATAATCTGCGGAATTGTCGTAGTCCGAACGATCACCAAATGCGCCGTAGTCGTCGTCCTCTTCCAGGCGCATGGCCTTCGCTGCTTTTTTAATGAGTCCGATCTGCCCCGCGTGGTAAACGTCGTGCTGGATCACCCCGTGGATCAATGTATAATAAGAGTAATCGCGGCCGGGCACGAATTCCTCGAGGAAGCTGTCGTCTTCAATTTTTTCCAATTCCGAAACAAGTTCTTCCTGCGACAGGCTCAGCTCCATCTGGATCGCCTCCCATTCGAACTCATCCACCACCGGAAATTTCTTCCAGTCCTTATCCTGCGTTTTAATATCGAATTCGGCGTCGCCCTGCAACTTACGAACGGCGAAAATGCGCCATGTAGTCATGTGGTACACGATTTCGGCGATCGAGTGCGTATTGCTGCTCAGCCGCGTTTCCGCGATTTTCGGGGTTACATCGCGCAGTGCTTCCACTACCGACGGCCCATACCATGCCTCTTCGCTTTCGTAGGTGTCGTTGAGTACATCTATGATTCTTAAAATCTCTTCTTTTGCTTCCATATGATTAGATTAAACAGCTGCAAATTTACGGGGATTCGGACGAAGATTATCCAAATGTGTTTTCAATTATAAAGAGACATTTTGCACGTTTCCATACTCTCCTGATCGTCTGCGCGAAAGCTCAACGTTCCAACCAATCGCTGAGGGATGCGGTCACCTTTGTATGTCGATGAGTTTGAAGTCTTTGAGTTTATGAGTTTAGAGTCTATGAGTTTAGAGTTTAGAGTCTGTGAGTTTAAAGTGTGCTGTTCGGAGTCATTGTTCATTTAGTTGAACCTCATGAACTCTGAACTCATAAACTTTAAACTCATCGACTCATAGCCTCGTAACGCTAAACTATTCGACTCTAAACTTTCGTTTATTTAACAAATTTTAAAAAGTCATATTCAAATGTTCAAGAAAGCCTCTTTCCTCTTACTGATCGTCGGCCTTGGGTTGGTGTCGTGTTCGAAAGACCCGATCAGCGACCTGTCCAACGAGGAGTCGTTGGTATACATCACCAATCACGATCAATCCGCCAATTACAAACAATACAAAACATTCAGCATCGTCGACTCCGTGCTGATTGTGGAAAATAACCGTGCAGGCGCTTCCCTGGATGATATCGACCGTGCCATGCTGCAAGGCCTGATCAAGAATATGGAAGCGATGGGCTATAAATATGTAGGCCGCAAGGAAAATCCGGATGTGGGTATCAATGTTTCGTGGATCACCAACACGTATCTCAATGTCGTTTCACAACCACTTTCCTCCTATTATGGCGGCTACTGGGGTGGTTATGGCTATGGCTACCCGAGCTATTACAGCTACTACGAAACCAGCGAAAGCTCGTGGCTGATTTCCATGCTCGACTTCAAAAACCCGCAAACCACACCATCCGGCAAGACCTTCAATGTGATCTGGGATGCGCAAATCCGTGGTTCGGCCATCGGCGACCAGAAACTCATCGACAAAATGGCGGATTCCATCTTCGGCCAATCCGGTTATCTCAAAATCAAGTAACAAATGAAACGAATCATCATCATTGCCCTTTTTCTTGGAAGTGTTTTGCCCGCATTGGCACAGGAAAAACCCCGGTTATATACCATTGCCTCACCGTTTGAACGGTATACCTACTATCTGGCGACCGCACGCTATACAGCCGCCATCCCGATGGGCTCTTTCAAGGACAATTATATCGACAAAGCTTCATTCCAGAATGCCTCGATCTCCATTGAATGGGTTTTAAGAAACTCGCCGCTTTCGATAGGCGGTGAGATCGGCTCTACCTATTTCGAGAAACGCGTACCACGTGCATTGTACGAAGGGCCTGACGGCACGATTTCGGCCGTACAGACCCGCACCGTGTCGCAATATCCCGTGGAGCTGTTTGCAAACTACCATTTCCTGCCCCGTAACTCGCAGGTGCAACCCTATGTGCAGGTGAGCGCAGGCGCGAGTATTCTCGATTATACAGTATATTACGGCTCGCTGGCATCGCAGGACCAGAAAGTCCGTTTTAAATACGGCGTAGGGGTCGGTTCCAAATTTTTATTCAAGAAAGATGGGTCCGTTGGCCTCGATGTACGTGTGAAGTACGATGCCACGGCTTACAAATATGACTACATCGACAAAGGCATATCATCCGTGAACGGCTCGATAGGCCTATTCTATCGTTGGTGGTAAACAACGCATCGTGACACAAAAAAAGAAGGTTTTGACCAAAACATCGCTTCTCTGGCTTAGTGGCATTCTCGCATTCCTGATCGGTTCCGGGCTTTGGGCCTGGAACCGTTTTGGTCCAAGCAGCCACAAAACTTACGCGCAGGTTAAAGAGGATTTCCCCATGGCGCGGACGCTCGACTCCGCTTCCCATGCCTGCGACCTCACCATCCGCCGATACCGCCAGATCGGCCGCGAAATGCAGTTCGAACTCGCAGCCAATGCCGGCGGACTGTCGCCTTATGACGTAAAAATTACCCAGAACGGCAAAACGCAAACCTTCCAGTCCGTACCGCACCGTTTCGGCGTGTGGCTCACGATCCCCGACGTACGGGTAGAAGGCGGCGAGGCGCAGATCCAGGTTTCCAGCCTCGGCCAGCAGGGCTGCCAGACAACCGCCGCATTCAATTTCGAAGCGGCTGTGGCCGATGAAGTAGTGGATACCAAAGAATGGACCCGCCAGGGAAGCAAGGATAACTGGCTCGATGTGCGGCCTGTTCGCAAAGACGGTAAACTCCTCCTCCGCGACTTCGCCAATTATAACGACAGCCGCACGAAGGTGGTCATGATCGACGGCATTGCCGTGCAAGGTTTGGAGAACGGTATCGAGGTAAAACCCGGCTATTTGTACTCGGTAACAGCCCGCTGGATTGACGCTCCTTACAACGACTGGTGGAATGCCGCCAAGAACCGCACCGTTCGTCAGCAGAACATTTACATTGCCGGCAAACCGGATCAGTCAGCGCCCAATGCACTCACACGCATCAGCATTCCTGAATGGTTTTCGCCTTCCCGCACCATTAATGTAGACTTCGACACCAAGTTCCCTGAATTCGAACCCATTAAAGGCAAGTTGGTAATGCAGTACCGGCTGAACAATTACGTGCCTTCCGATAATTACTACAAACGCGGGATCGGGTATTTATCCAATACCGAAAAAGAATTTCCTGCGGAAAAGCTGCATTACACAGCCACTCCCAATTACTTTGGAGATAAGGACGAAAAATGGTTCGCAAGCCTCTCCAAGGAGCAGGTAGAAGCATTGGCGGGCGTACCGGGCTTCGGTGTGTATGCCTATGATTTTGAATTCTGGAACCAGCATTATTCCAAAGAAGTCATTCAGCGGCTGATCTGGTTTTCGCGAGTGGTCAAAAAGAACCATCCGAACATGCATTTGATGGATTACTGGGGCGGCGGGGCTTATACTAACCCGCACATCAATACCGTCGGCGGGAAAAATCCGAAAGAGCTCATCAAGGAATACAGCGAACCAAAAGCCAACAATCCGAACTTCGAGCCGCTGCCGAATGGCGACAGTTTCCAGGAAATATTCAATACAGTACCTATCGATGTGTATCCCAAACCGATGTTTGGAATCGATAATGCGGGCAACTCGCCTAATAACTTCGTGCTGCTGTCGGCGATCCACTCGCTGCGCATTAACAAGCTCCTGCCCTATCAAAAAAACAACAAATTTATTTTCTACGGCTGGAACCGGTACATGCCTTTGTATAAAGACCCCATCGTACCCTGGAACTACCAGCTCACCGACCCGCAGGGCGAGCTAGTCATGAACCAGCTCGAAATGATGCCCGCCAGCCAGGCATTGAGCTTTTCACTATTCTCACTGATCTTATTCGACGGCTACTACCTCTGGCACGATGGCGGCCCAAGCGTGAAAAACCCGAATGCGTATAAATTATCCAAAGATATGTGGGGCTGGGGCTACGAATGGTACCCTGCCGACGGCAAGACGCCCGAAAACGAAGTGGGCCGCAACACTACCGGCGGTACCGCCGCGCCATACTGGGACTTCCCTACCGAATATTATGCGTTGGGCAACTGGATGGCCAAGCAAGTCGAGGACGTGATTGTAGGCGGCCAGAACCAGGACCTTGCATTCCAGCTGAACGGACAATGGGTTCAGCCTAAAAAGGAGCAGGCATTGCTGGCGATAGACGGCAAACAGCCTTTTGTTACTTCTATCGTGAAAGGGAATCAAATCGTGGTACTGGCAGTCGATTCATTCCAGCAGCCTTCCGCCCAGCGGAAAATGAAGGTACGATTGCCCGATGGCGCGGAAGCGGAAATCGAATTATACGGCAACTGGCCGTCGCTATACCGTGGAACTTTGAAGAAATAATTTTGCAATACATTATAAAAGCATAAAGCTCGCCGATGAAGCGAGCTTTTTGCTTTTATACAAGATGGACATCAAGCAACCCGTACATAACTTCCGAGCCATTTCAAATGCGTCCCATACTTGTGCATGATCTCCTGCACCTGCGGGTCGTCCATATGTCCGAGGAATTCCACGAGGAACCATGCCCGGAAAGACGCCTCGCCGCGCAATGGACGGCTTTCGATTTTGGTAAGGTTAATGCCGCGGTCGTTGAAATCTTTCAAAAACTCGTACAACACCCCGGGCCGGTTGGTATTCGGCAGGTTGGCGATGATCGTAGTCTTATCGTCGGCGCTCTTCACATTGGTAAAATCTTTCGCCAGGATGAGGAAGCGGGTCTGATTCTGGTCGCTGTCTTCGATATTGTCGAAAAGAATAGGTACACCAAACAGCCGCGCCGAAATGGACGAGCATATTGCCGCTGCGTCGGACTCTTCGGAAGCGAGTTTGGCCGCTTTGGAAGTGGAATCGACCGGGATCAGCTCGATACCCATGCCTTCCAGATATTCATTGATAAACTTCCCGCATTGCCGGAATGCGATGTCTTTGGAATAAATCCTTTTAATGGATTTCAGGCTATCCGATTGCGACGCGAATGTAAAATGCACTTTTAAAAGCATTTCAGCCACTATCGAGAGGTTTTTCTCCCGCAGGAAATCCACTGTTTCTACAACTATCCCCTCTTGATTATTCTCGATAGGCACCACGCCGAACTTGGCACGCCCGGTTTCTACACTTTCAAAAACCGAATGGATCGTTGGCAACACAAGGTACTCGCTCATCGCCCCGAACCGGCCTTCTGCCGCCTGGTGCGTGAAACTTCCTTCCGGACCGAGGTAGGATACCCGCTCGGGTAATTCCAGATTACGGGAAACGGCAAAAATTTCAAAGAAAATGGCGTCAATCGCCTGGCGGGTGAGAAGCCCGTCGTTATGTTTTGCCAACCGGTCGAGGATTTGTTTTTCTCGTTCGGGGCGGTAGATGATCGATTGGGAGGACCGTTTCAGCTCGCCTACCTCTTTCACGAGCTGCATGCGCTCGTTCAAAATGCTCAGCAACTGGTCGTCGAGCCCATCGATCCTGTTTCTTAAATCCGTTAATTCCACAAAGACACTTTAAATAGTTGTTCAAACCGGGAGGTGCGTTTACACACTTGCATAAAGGACTTCCCGGCCCGATATTACTTGACCACGCCAAAGATAATGCACTGCCGGCCTAGCCTGCGAGCGCAAGCTCTTCAACATTCTTCTCTACTTTGAGATTATCAATGATAAAACGTTGTCTTTCAGGCGTATTCTTACCCATAAAATAACTCAGCAGCTTTTGGATAGACGTTTCTTTTTGCAATATCACCGGTTCCACACGCATATCCTCCCCGATAAACCTGCCGAATTCCTCCGGAGAAATCTCTCCCAAACCTTTGAAACGGGTGATTTCGGGCTTGTTACCTAGCTTCTCAATCGCGGCCTGTTTTTCTTCCTCGCTGTAACAATAAATCGTTTCCTTCTTGTTACGGACGCGGAACAACGGCGTTTCAAGCACAAACAAATGCCCGTTCCGAACCAGATCGGGAAAAAATTGCAGGAAAAACGTCATCAGCAGCAAACGAATGTGCATTCCGTCCACATCGGCATCGGTAGCGATGATAATGCGGTTGAAACGCAAGTTTTCCACACCGTTCTCCACGTCCAATGCATGTTGGAGCAGGTTGAATTCCTCATTTTCGTAAACGATCTTCTTGGTAAGCCCGAAAGAGTTCAATGGCTTGCCGCGTAAACTGAATACCGCCTGCGTCTGGATGTCGCGTGATTTGGTAATGGAGCCGCTCGCCGAGTCGCCTTCGGTAATGAACAATGTGGTTTCGTAGCGATTGTCACTCTTCAAATCGGTAAGGTGAACGCGGCAGTCGCGGAGTTTTTTGTTATGCAAATTGGCTTTTTTCGCGCGGTCGTTGGCGAGTTTCTTGATACCTGCCAGTTCCTTGCGTTCCCGCTCCGATTGCTCGATCCGCTTTTTCAATGCATCGCGTGCTTCGGGGTTCATATGCAGGAAGTTATCGAGCCTTTCCTTCACAAAATCGTTCACAAATGTCCTTACAGTCGTGCTGTTAGGGTCGGGCGTGATGGTGTTGGAACCGAGTTTTGTTTTGGTTTGAGATTCAAAAACCGGCTCCTGAACGCGGATTGCAATGGCGCCGATGATCGACGAGCGAATGTCTTCCGGCGCGTAGTCTTTATTGAAATGCTCACGCACGGCCTTCACAACTGCCTCCCTGAATGCAGCGAGATGGGTACCTCCTTGTGTCGTATACTGTCCATTAACAAAAGAATAGTATTCCTCACCATACTGGTTACCATGAGTCATCGCCAATTCAATGTCCTCGCCCTTCAAATGAATGATCGGATACCGCAAAGTTTCCGCATCGGATTTGCTTTTCAGAAGGTCCAACAGGCCGTTTTGCGAGAAGTATTTCTGCCCGTTGAAGTTAATCGTAAGCCCCGCATTCAGGTAGCAGTAGTTCCAGATCATATTATCCAGGTACTGCGGAATGTAGCGGAAGTTTTTGAAAATGGTACCATCCGGTTCAAACGCCACGTGCGTCCCGTTGCGCTGGCTGGTTGTGCCCTCCGTCGATTCACTCAGCAGCGCCCCCTGGTTGAACTCCGCACTTTTCGTCTTGCCATCGCGAAACGATTGTACCTTAAAATGGCTGGAAAGCGCATTTACCGCCTTGGTTCCGACGCCATTAAGCCCCACGGACTTCTGAAATGCACCCGAATCGTATTTCCCACCGGTATTAATCTTCGAAACGCAATCCACGACTTTGCCCAGCGGAATTCCACGGCCATAATCGCGCACTTCCACGCGGTGTTCGGATATTTTAATTTCAATCGTTTTACCGTTGCCCATCATGTGTTCGTCGATCGAATTATCGACCACCTCCTTCACGAGCACGTAGATTCCATCGTCCACCGACGAGCCGTCGCCGAGCTTCCCGATGTACATTCCGGGCCTCAGGCGGATGTGCTCTTTCCAGTCGAGCGACCGGATACTACTCTCGTCGTACTGAACATTTGTACTTTCCATATTTATAACTATTCTTTTAGGAGTATTGGCGCTTTTGGAAGCGGTATTTTAATATTTTGAATCTTTTGTCGTTACCCTGTTATAACTTTGCGGGGCTTCCCGGCAAGGGACCCCGATTAATAGAAATTCTTTAAAAATAGGAAAAATCTAATTTACTTTGCCATGATATACACTACCTCCTTATTACGTGTACTCGAATCCCAAATTCAAAAATACTAGTCTTATACATAGTTTTAATGAATTTCCAGACTTTCAATAGTACAATAATTCTTCTTATGAACAGATCCAGGTTGGCTAAAAGTTATAAATCTGTACTTCCCTATTTCCTGAGCTTAATCATTTCCCTACCCGCTTTTTCACAGGTTACTGCCCCAACAGCCCCTTCCGGAACCGCCCCGACGTCTACCGGCGCCCAGGGTACCCAGCAATCGGGTCCGCGAGGCAATGGCACAGGCACAACAGGCGGTAATTCACAATCCGGCCCCGGCGGTCAGCAAGGTACAGGCCAGGGCGGAAATCAGCAGGGAGGCAACCAGCAGTCGGGTAACCAGCAGCAGGGCAATGACGGCCAGGGTGGTGATAAAGGCAAAAATGCCGCTAACCAAAATGGTCAGAATGCCGAAGGCGGCGAGCAAAGCAAGATCAATACCAGCACCAGCACCACGCTATCGCCTGAGGAGCAAGCCAAGGAAGCATTTCGCCAGAAAATCTACGGCTATTCAATTTTCGCCGATAAAAAACTGGGGCTAATCCCTGATTTACAGATCGTTACACCAACAACATACGTAGTTGGCCCAGGTGACGAATTGAAGATCTACCTTTATAACTACGCGGAGAGCACTTACGAAACTATCGTCAACAAAGACGGTTTCATCAGCATTCCGCGCGTCGGCAACGTGATGGTGGCCGGTCGTACGATCGAAGAAATCAAGAAAATCCTGATCGATAAATTTGCCAAGTTTGTGCCGGGAATGATCGGTACAGGCGGCGAAGGAGCCCGTACCAAACTGATGGTAACGCTCGGAGAAGTGCGTTCCGTGAAAGTTTTTGTAACAGGTGAAGTGATCAACCCCGGAACCTATACGGTATCGTCGCTATCCTCCGCATTCAATGCATTATACCAGGCGGGCGGACCTAATGAAATTGGATCTTTCCGTGAAGTACGTGTCGTTCGCCAAGGCAAAGTAGTATCGAAACTAGACATTTACGACTACCTCGTGAACGGTAAAATCGACGGCGACATTCGTGTTCAGGAAAACGATAACATCGTGGTTGGCTACTACCTGAAACGTACCGAAATCGCTGGTATGGTGAAACGTCCGGGTATTTACGAACTCACACCGGAAGAAAAACTCGGCGATGTGCTCCATTATGCGGGCGGTTTCAGCGACAAAGCTTACCGTGCAAGATTGAAAGTACAACGCATTACTTCCAAAGAGCGCAAAATCCTGGATGTCCCTGAAACCCAATACGACTCATTTGAAATGGCTACCGGCGACTCCATTAACGTGGAAACGGTACTCGACCGCTTCGAAAACATTGTGACTGTTACGGGTGCGATAATGCGCCCCGGCGAATACTCGCTCGACAATAGCCCTACGCTCAAAGCATTGATCGAAAATGCACAGGGGATGCGTGAAGACGCGTTCGTCGGCCGCGTAAACGTACTCCGTACCCGCGAAGACCTGACCATCCAGACCATTCCGCTCAACTATACCGACGTGCTCAATGGTACCACGCCGGACCTCGTGCTGACACGCCTCGACGAAGTGATCGTGCCGTCCAAATTTGAAATGGCGGAAACGGCTTTTGTGAGCGTGGAAGGGGAAGTTAACAACCCGAAAGTCGGCGAGAATGAAGGTAAATTCCCATACACGACCGATATGACACTGGAAGACGTGCTGGTGCAGGCCGGTGGTTTGAAGGAATCAGCTTACACGTCAGAGGTTGAGGTAGTGAGAAGAAAAAGAAACTCGGTGGCCGGTGCTGCAAATGCGCAGATTTCGGAAGTATATAAATTCAACGTAAGCCGTGATCTGTCGCTGAATTCGAAAGCAACCAACTTCGTATTGTTCCCCTTCGACCAGGTAATCGTTCGTAAATCGCCCAATTACGTAGAGCAGCAGACTGTTTTCGTGGAAGGCGAGGTATTGGTGACGGGTCCGTATACGATCGTCAACAAAAACGACAAGATCAGCGACATTATCAAAAGAGCGGGTGGTCTGACAGAACTTGCCTATCCGGAAGGTGCGACGCTTTTGCGCCGTACGGTTGTGCAGAACCTCGATGAAGCTGTGGACTACGAGCAGGTTCAGCAGACAGAAAAGAGCATTAAACAGGGTACACTGACCGGCGACCTGCCGAACGTGAAAGAGGAAAAAATCGGTATCGTGCTGAAAAACATCCTGAAAAACCCTGGTTCGTTTGAAGATCTGGTCGTTCAGGAAGGTGATATTATCCGCATTCCGAAGCGTCTGGAAACTGTTCAGGTGACAGGCTCGGTGCTTTATCCTACTACTGTGAAATACGGCAAAGGCATGAACTTCTCCGATTACATTTCTCAATCAGGAGGTTTTACGGTGCAGTCGCTCAGAAAGAGCTCTTATATCAAATATCCTAACGGTAATATCGACCGCACCAGAAGATTCCTGTTTTTCAATGTGTACCCGAAAGTTCAGCCAGGCTCGGAAATTTTCGTTCCTACACGAACTGCTCCTGCGCTCAGTACGCAGCAAACTATTTCAACAGCAACAACCCTGTTGAGCTCAATCATGGGATTAATCGTAACAGTACTGGCATTCCGTTCACTTAACTAACTATGGCGACAACTACACAGCAAATCCCGGAAGACGAGTTATCTCCAAAGGAAGTCGTTGAGAAAATAATAGTAGTAAAGGATGCATTGCTCCGCAACTGGAAATGGCTTTTGCTCTTACCTGTTGTAGGTTTCGGTATCGGCTATGCCATGGATACTTACCAGAACAAGCCGCCAACCTATGACGCGAACGTAGTGTTTAACCTCGGTGCTGCCGGTGCAAGCTCCGGCCTTGGAGATGTTGCGGGACTTTTAGGTCTCGGCGCACAGCCGGACGCGAATATTTTCACGGGTGAAAACTTCTTCTATTTCGTAAAATCTCGCCCGGTTTTGGAGCGGAACCTGATGAAAGAGATCGAGATCAACGGAAAAAAACAGATCCTCGCAAACTTTTACATCGATTCAAGCGGTATCAAAACTTCCGACTGGGCAGATTATCCTGATTTGCAGAAGTTCCATTTTACGACAACGGATGTCAAGAAAATGGACCTCAATGCTCGCATTAATCTGAACGCCATTGTGAAGCGTACAGCGGAGGCAACGGAAATCGCTGCCCTGGACCGTAAGTCGTCCTTCACCCAGATTTCCACAAAGATGGAGAACG
Organism: Dyadobacter soli; assembly: GCF_900101885.1. Taxonomy (GTDB): domain Bacteria; phylum Bacteroidota; class Bacteroidia; order Cytophagales; family Spirosomataceae; genus Dyadobacter; species Dyadobacter soli. The sequence goes on from NZ_FNAN01000023.1 coordinate 104,717, forward strand.
AACACCTGGCCGGGCTATGGGTAACCACCCTGCTGGAAACGGTGGAAGAAATGTACACGGAAAACCAAACCCAGAAAACGCGGAAAACACTGCGCCTGCTCCAACACCGCGCCGATTCACTCGCGGCGGTACTGGGCATTGCAGAGCATAAACTGGCCAAACAGCTCGATTACAGCGCGCAGATCATGATGCCGGAGGCGAAAGTATCGGCCAACAGCATGGAAAGAAAATCTTCCTTCCTGCAACAGCTGTACTACGAAGCCATGGCGAATGCCGAAAAAATGCGAATTTCCCTCGTAAAAGAAGCTCCTCTGTTTACGGAGATCGAAGGTATCAAAGTGCCTTTGGATGTGAAATATGAAGACAAGCGTAATGCTAAAATCGGCGCACTGGCAGGTTTGATGATCGCACTGATCTTTGTTTATTTCAGAACAGTGTTTTCTTCACCTACCACCACCACTACCGTGCGTAAGGAGGCAGTAACGGCGTAATCATGGCAACTCAACACTCTATTACAATCAAGGCCGGCGGGTCTGAAAAGGATTATTGGAAAGAGCTTTGGCTGAACAAGCAATTACTCTGGATACTTTCAAAAAGAGACCTGTCCGTCCGCTACAAACAAACGCTCCTTGGCGTTGCGTGGAGCGTATTGCGCCCGCTCATGACAATGTCCGTCATGGTGTTCGTTTATAGTTATGTAGCTAAACTGAAAGCAGATCCCGGCATTCCGTACCCATTGATGGTACTCGGCGGCCTCACGATCTGGACATTTTTTGCCAACACATTTACCCAGATCAGCAACAGTATCCTGATCAACCATAACCTGGTTTCGAAGGTTTATTTTCCGCGGCTGCTCATGCCGCTGAGCTCTGTGGCTGTTGGTTTTGTCGATTTTCTGATCACTTTCGGCATTTACCTGGTGGTTACGGTAATCTTCCAAACCCCCATCAGCTGGCAGATCGTTTTTCTTCCTTGCTTCATTTTCCTTACTTTTATCACATCGATGGGCTTCGGCCTGTTTTTTGCTGTGCTGAATGTACGCTTCCGGGACATCGGACAGTTGATTCCCTTCATGGTTCAGGTGGGCATGTACGTTTGCCCTGTGGCTTATCCCAGTAGCCTTGTGAAAGGCACCTGGTATGAGAAATACTATAACCTTAACCCGCTGGTAGGGATTATCGACGGTTTTCGCTGGTGCCTCCTGGGAAGCAAATCCTATTTCAACCCGCAGAGTTTGTATTCAACGGTTATTACATCATCGATCATTTTGGTTATTTCGCTGATCTATTTCCGCAAAAAAGAGAATACTTTCGTTGACCATATCTGAAATAACTACTCTTGGGCATGTCTGTAATTGTAGCTGAAAACATCAGCAAAAAATATATCATCGACCATCAGCGTAAAAACGGGTCGTCCGGCCTGCGTGACATTGTTTCCGATACGGTAGACAAGTTGTTCCGCAAGCAGGCAAAAAACGATTTCGCCGAAAAAGAGGAGTTCTGGGCGTTGCAGGATGTAAATTTTAGTATTGATAAAGGAGACCGCATTGGTATCGTAGGCCACAATGGCGCCGGCAAATCTACTTTGCTGAAAATCATGAGCCGCATTACCGAACCTACCACAGGCCAGATCAAAATCGACGGCCGCATTGCCAGCTTGCTGGAAGTAGGTACCGGCTTTCACCCCGAGTTGACAGGACGCGAGAACATTTTCCTTAACGGCGCTATTCTCGGTATGTCAAAAGGTGAAATACGTGAGTCATTCGACGCGATCGTTGATTTTGCCGGGGTTGAGAAATTTCTGGATACACCGGTTAAACGCTATTCATCGGGTATGTACGTACGCCTCGGTTTCGCAATTGCGGCGCACCTTAACCCGGAAATCCTGATTGTGGACGAGGTACTCGCCGTGGGTGACACCGAGTTTCAGAAGAAATGCCTCGGTAAAATGCGCGATGTGTCGGAAAGCGGCCGCACGCTGCTTTTCGTAAGCCATAACCTTACCGCCATTCAGGCACTTTGTAACAAGTCTTTTTATTTTGAGAAAGGCCGTTTGATAGATCAGGGCGACACTACGCACATTGTCACCAATTATCTCAGCAAGGTTTCACACAAATCGCTGGAAAAGCATTGGGACAATATCGAAGCAGCCCCCGGCAACGACCAGGTGCGCGTGAAGAGTTTCAAACTTTTCCCCGAATATCAGGACGACCTGAACCATATCGACGTGCGTACGCCGATCAACTTCCAGTTCGAGTTCTGGAACCTGGTGGAAGGCGCTTCTTTGAACCTGAGCATGCACCTGTACACATTCACGGGTGAATGTATTTTCAATGTAGGCACACCGGCGGAGAATTTCGGTAAAGGACTGGTGAGCGGCACGTGCGAAATCCCCGGCAACTTCCTGAACGACGGCTCGTACGTGGTATCGATGATGATCGTGAAGGACACCAGCACCGTGCTCTACAATATGGAGGAAGCCCTTGTTTTTGATATCGAGGATTACCGTGAAAATGTGACCTGGTATGGCAAATGGCCCGGATATATTCGCCCTCAACTCAATTTTTCCATTCGCCAATCTGAACACGTAGTGAATGATTAACGTCACTAAAACCTTTCTACCTGACCAGGAAGAATATCTGCAATATGTCCGTGGAATCTGGGAACGTGGTTATCTGACCAACAACGGCCCGCTTTTACAACAGCTCGAAGGACAACTTAAAGCATATCTGGATGTCGATCACCTCTACTTTTGCGGTAATGGAACGATCGTCCTGCAAATCGCGATCAAGGCGCTGGAACTGAAAGGCGAGATCATCACGACGCCCTTCTCCTACGTCGCTACTTCGAATGCGATTTTGTGGGAAAACTGCACGCCGGTTTTCGTGGATATCGACGCTGCCACATTCAATATCGATGCAGAATTGATCGAAGCGGCCATTACACCCGCCACATCGGCCATTCTCGCGACGCACGTGTACGGTAATCCTTGCGACATCGAGGCGATCGAGGCGATTGCAAAAAGACACAATCTGAAAGTCATTTACGACGCCGCACATGCATTCGGCGTTACTTATAAAGGAAAATCATTGCTTTCGTACGGTGATCTGAGCACTTGCAGCTTCCATGCCACGAAAGTTTTCCATACCATCGAAGGCGGTGCATTGATTTCCAACCATCCGGAGCTCGACCGCAAGCTGCATTTGCTGCGTGCATTCGGCCACCAGGGCGACGAACATTATGAGTTTGCCGGAATCAACGGAAAGAATTCCGAATTCCATGCGGCAATGGGCCTCGTAAACCTGCCGCAGGTACCGGCGATTATCCAGGCCCGCAAAGAAGTTTTTGACGCTTACGACAGCCTGCTCAACTGGGATATTTTATTTAAACCCACTTTGAGCACCGATATTGAATATAACTACGCTTATTACCCTGTCGTGTTCCCTTCGGAGGCCATCATGTTCAAGGTAATGGAGGCATTGAAAGTGGAAGAAATCATTCCAAGGAGATATTTTTACCCGTCGCTTAACACCCTTTCCTTCATGCCGAGGCAAATTGCATGTCCAGTTTCTGAGGATATCGCGGCAAGAGTGTTAAGTTTGCCATTATATGTAGGGCTTCCTTACGAAGATATCGAAAGGATTTCCCGCATTATCAACGGTCATCTATCACCATAATCGCATGGTCATTTTTTATTGGCTAAGTTTTTTCCTGTTTTTATACGGTATCAGCTTTGTTGCAAAAAAGATTGCTCAACCTTCGCTCACGGAGCTGCTCATTACCTTCTTCATTCTTTTTGTCGGTAGCATTATTCCTACCGGCTTTATTCTGTCGGCGCTCGACCTTACGGCGAACGTTTTCGCGTGGATCGGCGGCACTTTCCTAATTCTCGCATTACAATACCTGCTTTGGACACGACTTGTGCCGCAGCAGGCGCATTACACCATCCGCGGGCTCATTGCCAACCGGCTGAGCGCATTCCGGGTTTGGGGCAGGGAGCTATCCCTCTACCTGAAAGTCATTTTCGGGGCGATGTTCCTGACATTCGCGATTATCGGCATTACGAACCTGATACTCGTGCTCTTCACCCCTCCCAACGAGTGGGACAGCATGACAGGCCACTTGAACCGCGCCATCCGTTACATTCAGCGGGGTACCATGGAGCATTTCGGAGGTGCCAACTGGAATATGGACACCTATCCGAAGAGCCTCACCACAATCCACATTTATTCCTACCTGATCAGCGGGGACATTGAGAATGCATTCAAACTCATTCACCAGCTGGCCTATTATGTGACATTGGTTTCGGTATTCGGAATTGCCCAGAGAATCGGCAGAAACCTCTCGGCCAGCTTTTTCTGTGCTTTGGCGTACAGCGTGTTCCTGGATTTTCTTATGCAGGCCGTCACTACGGAAACCGACATTGTGCTGACGGCTTATCTCAGCTGTATCCTGTATTTCCTTTTCACATACTACACCAGCCGCGACAATCGCTACCTCTATCTCACAGGGATTGCATTTGCGATCGTTACGGGACATAAGGCCACGTTTGCATTGCTTATGCCTTCGGTGTTTGTGATCATGATTTATACGGTTTTCCTGGCACCGAGTTTTAAAGTATTTTTTGAAAGAACTTTAAGACTAGGCCTCGCGATTGCATTTTTTGCAGTGATATACACTATACCTACGGGCTATATCCGCAATATTCAGGTTTTCGGGCACCCGATCGGCCCTCCTACTGCACGGTACCACCAGTCATACGAGCGCGCGGGCGGCGCGGCTAACCTGTTCGAACAAGGCAGCCGGAATGTGATCCGATATACGTACGACTTCTGCAATCTCGACGGCATCCGGAATGCGCAATGGGGTTATGATTTGAACACCGCAATCCGGAAACCATTGGTAATACTCGAAGATAAGCTGCGGATGCGCCTCGACGAAGAGCAGGACTTTACCATTGTTCCGTTCTCTTTCCAGCGCGGATTCTATTATTATAATGCAAATCCTTACTGGGGCGTGTTCGGCTTTGCACTGATCCTGCCGCTGATGTTGCTGGTGCTGATCCGTGTTTTCAGATCGCGCGTGCACTTTTTCCTTGTCATCGCATTCTGCCTCAACCTTGCGGCTATCTCCTATTCGGCGGCTTACGATCCATTCAAAGGTCGGTATTTCATGGAAGCGGGGCTTTTCGGCGTGCTTTTCCTACTGTTGCTTTTCTCGCACCACCGGCTATCGATCATCAAGCCGCGCAGAAATGTTTGGAAAGGATACATTATGGTAGTAGTGGGACTTGCCTGCATTTCGGGCATTATGGCTGTTTACCTAAACATCCGCTGCCTCCCGTTTGCATCTTACGGCATGGAATCCGCATTGACGATGGACCGCATTCCTTACCAGACTTTCGCAAGACCTGATATTACAAAAGCATACGTCCGTTTCGATTCCATTGTGCCCGAAAATGCTACCGTGGCCCTCGCGACTGTGAACAGTGACTTCGAGTACCCGCTTTACGGCAAGGACCTGACCCGCAAACTGATTTCCATTAACCCGTTCGAAGAGGGCCTGCGCCCGATCCCGAAAGATGCGGACTATCTTTTCTATGCGCGCAAAGTCGTGAATGACACAAGCAAGATCCGTGCATTGCCTACCGACATCCGGCTCGGCTCCGACACCACTTTATACCGCCGCATGTTCCTGAGCGAGCGGGGAGAAGATTATTATCTGAGAAAACTCAAATAGCCCAAGCCATGACTATTGCTATCATGCAGCCGTATATTTTTCCATATATCGGCTATTTCCAGTTGATCAATGCCGTGGACAAGTTCATTATTTACGATGATGTGAACTTCATCAACAAGGGCTGGATCAACCGGAACAACCTTTTGGTAGGTGGAAAAGCACACTTGTTTACCCTCCCGCTGAAAGACGCCAGCCAGAATAAACTGATCCTTGAAGTGGAATTGGCCAGGCATGAGCAGTGGCAGAAAAAGTTATTAAAAACCATCCAGCAATCATATCAGAAAGCTCCCGGTTATCAAAAGGTTTTTGAACTCTTAGAAGAAATCGTAAATTTAGAAGTTGATTCAATCAACGAGCTATGTATATACGCATTGAAAAAAACTTGTGCGTACATGGGCATAGGCACGGAGATTGTTCCCTCTTCAACGATATATAATAATAAACACCTGAAAGGACAGGACCGGATTCTGGACATCTGTAAACAGGAACAAGCAACCCACTACATCAATCCGATTGGCGGAGTGGAATTGTACGACAAAGGGAAATTTGAAAACGAGGGAATAAGACTGGACTTCATAAAAAGTATATCTAGCCCGTATCCCCAATTTAAAAATGCTTTCGTACCTTGGTTGTCTGTTATAGACGTTCTGATGTTTAACGATCCCAACGATATCAGGAAACAATTAGAGGCATACGAACTGATTTAGTAATGGCGAAGATTATCGTTTTTGGAGTACTCGACACAGCAGAACTAGCGCACTATTATTTGACCCATGACTCTGAGCATGAGGTCGTTGCATTCACCGTCAATCGCCAATACATCGAACACGACAAATTTCACGGCCTGCCCGTGGTAGCGTTCGAAGATGTGGAGAACCTCTTCCCGCCTTCGGAATACAAGTTCTTTGCGCCTATGACGGGCCGCAATATGAACCGTAACCGCGAGGCGATTTACAACCACGCCAAGGCGAAAGGCTACCAGTTCATTTCCTATATCAGTTCCCGTGCGACGCTTTTCGATAACCAGATCGGCGAGAACTGCTTTATCCTGGAAGACAATACGATCCAGCCGTTCACGACCATCGGGAACAATGTAGTGCTCTGGAGCGGCAACCATATCGGCCACCACGGCCAGATCAAAGACCACGTTTTCTTTACTTCGCATGTGGTGCTTTCGGGGCATTGTGTGGTAGAATCGTACTCATTCTTCGGCGTGAACAGCACCATCCGCGATTACATGACCATCGCACAGGGTACGCTCGTTGGAATGGCGTCGGCCATTATGAAAGAGACCGAAGAATGGGGTGTGTACGTAGGAAACCCTGCGAAAAAAGTACCCGGAAAGATGAGCTACGAAGCTTATTGAGTCGATCCGGTGACGAAAGTTTGAGCTAGCTAATATCGGTAATGGAGCAGAAGAAAATACTTTTTGTAAGTCATGATGCTAACAGGGCAGGAAGTCAGTTGCTGCTGCTGCAGTTATTGCGGCTATTGAAAGAACGCGGCGTTCCGATGCACCTGCTGCTCTGTAACGGAGGGGACCTGGAAGCGGAGTTTGAAGAAGTTGTGGGCGTTACACGGCTGAATCAGACCAAAAAGATTACTACTCCACCATTTACCGGCAAAATCCTTCGCAAGACCAATCTGCTGAAAATGTATGAAGAGCGTTCGCATCAAAAGGGTAACGAGCGCGTGCTTGCAGAACTGGAACAGCAGAATATCGGCCTGATCTTCATCAACTCCATTGCCAATGCCGAGGTTTATTTCAATTTCCTGAAACCATTCCACCATTTACCGCTCGTGCTGTTTGTGCATGAACTAGCGATGTCGGTAAAAATTTATACACACGAAAAATACCTCGATTTCCTGCTGAAAAAGACCGGCCACCTGATCGCCGTTTCGAATGCCGTCGCGGACTTTTATGTAAGGAAATATGATTTCCCGGCCGGTAACGTCAGCACATTCACGCTCATCGACCACGAGCACATCGACCAGCGTTTGCTTTCGGTGCAGCACGATATTCTTGAAAAAACCTATAAAATCCCCCAAGACGCCATTGTGATCGGCGGCTGCGGGAATGCCGAATGGCGCAAGGGTAACGACATATTCAATTGGATTGCCAGTCGGGTAATCCGTAAAACACAGCCGCTGCCCGTTTACTTCGTGTGGGTAGGCGCGGGCCCGCAGCATGAGATATTCGAGCTGATCGAAAACGATATCCGGCTTATGGGTTTAGGTGAAAAAATCATCCTCATTCCGCCGACGCCGCGGGCACTGGACTATATCAACCGTTTCGACGTACTGCTACTGAGTTCCCGCGAGGACCCTTACCCATTGGTGGTAATGGAAGCCGCATTGCAGGAAATTCCCGTGGTATGTTTTGAAGGAGCGGGCGGCGCGCCGGAACTCATCGAGGGCGATGCCGGGTTTGTAGTTCCGTATATGGATATTTCGGCGGCATCGGATGCGATCATCCAACTTATCCTCGACCCGTCGCTGCGGAACTCGTTCGGGCAGAATGCACGTAAAAAAGTATTGGAAAGGCATAACACAGACAAAAGCGTAGCGAGCGTCGAAGCCATTATTCAGAAGTATTTACCTTTGCAGGTTTCGGAACAGCACAATCAATGACCATTGCCTTTACAATTTGCTCCATCAATTACCTCGCGCAAGCCCGGACATTAGGAGACTCGCTCAAAGCGACCAACCCGGATGTCCGGTTTTTCATTGGCCTGGTGGACACGCTCCAAGGGGTTGCATTTGAAGATTCGTACGCACCCGCCTATCCGATGATCGAGATCGATAAGATCGAAATCAGGGATTTTCAGGAAATGTGCGCGCGCTACAATATCACCGAGCTGAACACGGCGGTAAAGCCTTTTTATTTTACCTATTTTTTCAAACATTATCCCGAAGCGAAAAACGTCATCTATTTCGATCCGGATATCATTGTCTTTCAGCCGTTAACAGAACTTAAAAATTCGCTGGCGAAGCACAATGCCGTGCTTACCCCGCATATCAACACGCCGATCAACGACCAACTGACGCCCAACGAGCTGCATCACCTCAATACCGGCGTTTACAACCTGGGCTTTGTTGCATTCAGCCGATCGGAAGAGAATGACCGGTTTATCGCATGGTGGGAAGAAAAATTGCGCTATGAATGCCTGATCGACCTTTGTAACGGGCTTTTCGTAGATCAAAACTGGATGAATTTCCTACCGGTCTTTGTCCCTAATACTTACATCGAGCGCAGCCCGGGATATAATGCGGCTTACTGGAACCTGCATGAGCGCCAATTCACGCAACGCGACGGACATTGGTATGTGAATGAAGAGAAGCCATTGATTTTCTTCCATTACAGCGGTTACGACCCGGCTAAGCCTGAGATTCTGTCCAAATACCAGGACCGTTTCGAGCTCAGCGCCCGCCCCGACCTGACGGAGCTTTTTGCATTATACAAAAACAGCCTCATCAACAACGGGAATGCGTATTACCGCAAATTCCAGTGCGCGTACATCAAGCCTGCACCTGTGCGCCGGTACCTGCGTGTGAGGAAGTATCTCAAAATGCCTTTCAACTACCTGATCGGCAAGCTGGAAACGATCTGATGAAAGAGCTGGTTACGGTTATCATTCCTATTCTCGAAACTCAAATCAATCCCACCGAGGAAAAGCTGCTGCATCACGCGCTGGAAATCCTTTCGGGTTACGCGATTATTTTTGTCGCGGGCGAAGGGGCCGACCTTTCGGTGGTGCGGGAGCATGCGGAGCATATCGACGTCGTGCATTTCCCGAAGCGTTATTTTGAATCCCGGCAGCATTTGGCGCAGCTCTTGTTAATGCCCGATTTCTATGATCGCTTCAATTGGTGCGACTTTTTGCTGATCCATGAGCTCAACAGCTGGGTCGTTAAAGACGAGCTGCATTACTGGTGCAAGCAGGGATATGATTATCTGCAAGCGGCCCCTGCACTTACCGGTCCTAATGCCTCACCGGGCATCTTGAAACGCATTTCAGGGCTCTCGGGCGAGGAAAAACAATTATACGGGCAGGGTTATGCCGGCAACGGGCTGTACCTTTGCCGCATCGAACGGATGACCGCCACTTTGAAAAGCAAAAGAAGCGTCGCCCATCAATACCGCCACAATGCAAGCCTGGTCAACGCCGATGCCTTGTTCTGGGAGCTTGAAGCGAACCGCTTCCTGCCGCATTTGCGAAAGCCAACCGACATTGTACGCAGCCATTTTGCGCAATTGGGTGTCGAATACCAGGGTAATACAACATTGCCTTTTGCCTTAACGGGCATTTCGCGGGACAATATCCACGAAATACCCTACTTTAAAAATTTGCCTGAAACGGAATAATCGTTCATGAATATTATATACACAGTTTGTAACCGAACCAACCTGGCGCATGCACTGGCTCTGGCGGATTCTGTGTTACAACACCAGCCGGACGATGTTTTTTACATCGGACTGGTTGATTCCCTCCCTACTGACAAGCTCCCAGAACGCGTGAAGCTGATTCCGGTCTCGGAGCTGGCAATACCTGATTTTAACGGGATGGCCGCCGATTACTATGATTTCGAGCTGCTGCCTGCCGCGCGTCCGTGGTTTGCATTGGGTTTATTGCAAAAACATCCGGAGTGCGTACGGCTGACGTTTCTGAGCCCGACTGTCATACTAAAAAAGTCCTTCGACAGCCTGCTGGATCCAGATTCGGAAATGTTTTTAACACCGAATATTTCAGCTCCATTAAAACAATCACCGATCCTGGACGATAAGCGCATTCTGAATGCGGGCATGTTCCATTCGGGAAGTTGGACGTTGCGGCCTTCGGAGAAGACGACCGCTGCGCTGGAATGGTGGGCAAAACGAACAATCGACCGCGCGCATTTCGACCTTTGCAATGGCATGAATACCGACCAGCTCTGGCTGAATTACATGCCTGTATGGATTCCTGCATTAAAGACCTTGCACAATCCAGGCTGGCATTATGGTTTGAATGCAGTTTTGAACAAAAACCTCACAGCAAACGGCAACGATTACAAAGTGGACGGCCAGCCCCTGATCTCGCTTGACTTCGCCGGGCTCGGGCATTTCGATCCGATCTGGTCGGACCATGCGGCATTAGTTACGGAAAACAAGGTTTTTCAGGCATTGTTTATGGAGTACCAGCGCATTGTGATCAGGAAGAAACAAGAACTGGAATTCAGCGGCGAGCCTGCATTCGGGAAGTATGCCGATATCCTGCCCAACCGGCTTATGCGAAAAGGCATTGCCGCCAAATTGAAAGAATTGACCACCTATATCGATCAGTTTTAACCAGCGAAACAGGATTCCATGCATTTTTTAGAACAAACCACACAGGACCTGCGGAACTTCGTATCGGCATTGAAACCGGCTAATATCGCCGGTAATATCCAAAAATACCCGAAACTGACGGTCATTACACCTTCCTACAATCAGGCTGCTTTCCTGGAAAGAACTATTCTGAGCGTGCTTAACCAGGGTTACCCGAACCTCGAATACATTATTGTAGACGGCGGCTCAAACGACGGCAGCGTGGAGGTGATTAAAAAATATGAAAAGTACATTTCCTGGTGGGTTTCCGAAAAAGACCGCGGGCAGGTGCATGCGATCAACAAGGCTTTGGAACGGGCTACGGGCGAGTATATCAGCTTCCAAAATTCGGACGATGTATATTTTCCCGGCACTTTCGCGCGTTTTGGAGAAGCAGCTTTGAAATACCCGGTCGATATTCTTTACGGCGACCTGTACATGATCACCACCGACGACGAAGTGACCGAAATACTCAAAACAACTTCCTACGACTTCGATTGCCAGATCCTGGAAGGGATGCAGATCCATAACCAGTCGCTGTTTTTCAAGCGCTCGCTTGTGGAGAAGTACGGGATGTTCGACGAATCGTTCCGTTTTGCATTCGATTACGACTTCATTACACGGTACACATCCCACAAATCGACGACCACCAAAAAGATTGACGGCCTCGGGGGCGCGTTACGCGTTCACGCGGAGGCGAAGTCGTCGACCATCGCCACGACCATCGGCCGGGAGGAGCACGCGAGGGTACAAAAATTGTACATTTCAACGATCGGTTCCCCGGGACTCAACAAAATGAAGTATCTTTGGTGCCGTGTCCGAAAAATCGCCTATTTCGTTCTGCGATTAGATATTCAGTACATCAGATTCAGGCTTTCCAGATGAATTGGAGCTTATTTAATGTAGCCAATAATTTTAACTATCTCCGGTATTCGGTGGGCATCGCGATGATGTTCAACGGGTTTCCGCTGATATTTTTTATTCGTGATACACTCGGTATAGGGCCTGCGAGCAGTGTTTTTACGGCCATGTTCTTTTCACTGGCCCTGTTGCTGATGGTCCCGCCTACGCTTTTCAAGAAACTTTACAAGCCAAATACGATCCTGATCAACCTCGGGGCAGGATTTCTGCTGCTGACGCTCTGGTATTTCTTCTTTATGAACCACCAGGGTAAACCGATCGCCGATATCGGTAACTTCGTATTCACTTTTGGTTTCCTGGCATTGCTGTTACACGTACCTAACGACGTGAAAGACACGCTGATACAGGTACTTTTCCTGTTTTCATTTTTTACCAACATTACCCTCGTTTACTCGATCCTTACCGACCCGAACTGGACGCCAGGAATGCGGGCCGCGGTAAGCTTTGCCAATGAAGGTGCCCAGCCGGGTGGTAATCCGCACATTACGGCGCGCAACGGGATCATAACGATGTTATCGGCTTTGGTGCTGCTCGGCAACACCAAACACCTGATTACCAGGCTTTTTCTATTTTTTTCGGTCTTGTTCGGATTGGGAGTAGTGGTGATTTCACTCGCTAAATCCAGTTATCTCGGTCTGGGAATTGCATTCGGTGCCTATTTCCTGCTCCACTTCAAGTTTTCAGATATTACGTCGGCTATCGGGAATGCATTCAAATTCCGGAATATGGTTTTTATCATACTGATACTTCTGGCAATCAACTATTTTCTCTCCCGATACGGTAATGTCCTCAACATGCTCCTCGGTTACTGGGACATCTTCCAGGACCGGATCATGAACGTGATCTTTACCTCCACGGGGGTGAGGCTGTCGGAAGAAGCCGATGTCGACTACTCTGCAATGGGGCGTGTGAGTGGCTTCGGCGAATTTTTAGAAACAATATATTCGTGGGACATTTTCCTCGGTAGAGGCTACAAGAATGACTATCTCGACGTTCCGCTGCTGGAATCATGGGTGAACCATGGCATTTTCGGGTTTGTATTCTTTGCCAGCTTCAACTTCTTCCTCTTCCTGTATGTAATACGCGAAGTACGCCGCCATACCAACCCGCTGACTACGTTTCTGGCCTATTTCTTCCTGTCGATGATGGTACTGCTCTTCACAGGAGGCCGACCCTACGATATCGCCTTCTGGTTCCCGTATTCGGTCATGATCCGCTTCCTGGGTATCAAATACCTGGATGCGATTCCGAGATTCAGGAAGATTACCCGGCCCGAACCACAACCCGTAAGCACCGTAACCACCTGATACGCTCCCCCGAGCCGTGGGACCTTCATCAAAGGGTCTCAGCATTCCACACATGAAGAACAGAGTTGAACAACTGGATGGGTTAAGGGGCATTTTTGCCGTCCTGGTCATTGCCCACCACCATAATGCATTCAAGGAGTCGATTCTTTACAACAACTTTTTCGTCATAAACGCGAGCCTGTTTGTCGATTTCTTCTTCGTGCTGAGCGGCTTCGTGATCGCATTCAACTACGTCGACCGCATTCATACCACGGGTGATTTCCTGACATTTCTCAAAAAACGATTCATACGGCTCTACCCGTTGCTGTTTTATACGGAAGTCGTTTTCGTGGCCGCCAACCTGCTCGGCGAACACAGCACATTTAAAAACGTCGGTGGAATGGGTTTGGACTACTATTTCTACACTTCCCTCGACGCACTCACATTCATGGGTTCCAGCACGGTTTTCGGAGGATGGATCAGCAATAATTATCCCTCGTGGTCTATTTCCGCCGAAATGATCTCCTATGTCGTATTCGGGCTGGTGGTATTAATGTTGCCGAGGTTCAAATATGCTGCATTCATGCTCATCGGGCTGCTGTCGGGCATTTTTATCTATTCGAGGGGTGAATACCTGCTGGCATACGACTACGGCTACGTGCGCGGGCTTTTGTGCTTCTCGCTGGGCATATTCACCCAAAGGTTATTACGGCAAAAAACATTTGAGCTTTCCGCATTCGAAATCCCGTTTCTGCTTTTCCTGGTAGCAGCCATGTATTTCGTCCACCATTGGGAGCTGAACCTCTGGAAACTCGTTTTCCCGTTCATCTTCTCGGTGGGAATCGTCATTTTCGCCAGTTCTACCGGCGTTGTGACGCAAATGCTGAACAGTAAGCCATTTCAATATCTGGGTAAAATATCCTACTCGATTTACCTGAACCACGCCATCGTGCTGATATTCGTCAATATCGTTTTATTCAGGTTTCTCAAATCGCCCGAAAACGAAGTCATGTTCGGCATTTCGCTGCTCAGCTCGATAGGGCTTACCATTCTTTACTCGCATTTCACTTACGAATTTGTGGAAAAGCGTGTAGGTAAATTCCTGAGGGACAATTGGGGTTAATGGCATGATCTTTACCCTGGTTTTTCTGTCGGCCCAGAGTAAACCTTTCGCGGTCCGGATGGGTTATCATTACAGACAAAACATTGCAGTCATGGCAACATTCTCAGAATTGATCAACAGCGATAAACCGGTTTTGGTAGACTTCTCCGCCGAATGGTGCGGGCCTTGTAAAATGATGAAACCGATCCTTGAAAAGGTAAAGGCTGATCTGGGCGATTCTGCGACGATCATTAAGGTCGATGTGGATAAAAACCAGTCGGCAGCGCAGGCGTACCGCATTCAGGGCGTTCCTACGCTGATCGTTTTCAAAAACGGCAAGCCGCTCTGGCGCCAGTCGGGCGTGGTACAGGCCGACCAGCTCAAATCCGTTATCCAACAATACATTTAATATCCCTTTGCCTCAATGCGCAATACCCGCAATTTCGATACCATTGAAAATAAAGATTTTAGCATTGAGCCACTGCTGGAAAGCAGCTACGAACAGGTAAGGTTTGTGCAGTGCAACTTCACAGACCTTGCCGGTATCGACTTCATCGACTGCGTTTTTCAGGAATGTAACCTGAGCAATGCCTCGGTTAAAAATTGTAAAATTTCCGATACCGAATTCATCCATTGCAAACTCACGGGCGTCAACTTCTCGGAAAGTAAGGATTTTGCATTCGCGGCTGTGTTCGAAAACTGCATTCTCGATTACGCGATATTTGAACGCAAAAAGCTGAACAAAAGCGTTTTCAGCAATTGTAAAATCCATAATGCAGATTTTACCCAAACCGATCTGTCGAAATGCAAGGTGCATAATTGCGACTTCTGGGACGCGGTTTTCGATGGCACCAATCTCACCGGCGTCGATTTTTCGACCAGCAAAAACTTCACGATCGACCCAACGGCGAACAATATCCGCAAAGCCAAATTCCTTTCGTCGGACCTGGCGGGGTTACTCACCAAATTTGACATAATTATCAAATAGTGCTTTGAACGGCTCCGCGTTTTTCGTTTCTTGGCCGCTTCTAAACCAAGCCTTTGATTATGTCCACCCAGTTCTTTGCAGAGAGAGTTTTTACAGGAAAAGAAGTACTGTTCAACCAGATTATCGCCGTCGAAAACGGACGCATTCAAAGCGTCGAAAGCGGTACGCCGAAGACAGGCATGCCGCAAGTGACCAACCTCGCACCAGGGCTTTTCGACAGCCATATCAACGGCGGCGAGCAATTTTACTTCACCGAGCGCGCCGATGAGGAGACCATCGACGACATTTACCAGGCGAGCGTGCGCACCGGCACCGCTTATGTGCTCCCTACCCTGATAACGTCCCCGCACGACAACATTCTGAAAGGCATCGAGGCCACCCGCAGCTACATGGATAAAAATCCGGGTTCGGGCGTGCTGGGAATGCATTTGGAAGGGCCATTTTTGAATCCGATCAAACGAGGTGCGCATTTGACGGCATTTGTCCGCAAACCGACTAATCCGGAGCTCGAAGAGATCATTCGCTACGGCAAGGACGTCATCCGCCTGATCACCATCGCGCCCGAAATGTTCACCGAAGATCAGTTGCAAATGCTGCTCGAATCGGGCATTACCGTGTCGGCAGGGCATTCCAATGCGACCTATGCGGAAGCTATGACGGCATTTGACCAGGGCATTCAGCTCGTAACGCATTTGTACAATGCGATGTCGGCATTCGGCCACCGCGCGCCGGGGCTGGTAGGCGCTACTTTCGATACCGAATCGGTTTACGCGCCCGTTATCATCGACGGCACGCATTGCGATTTCGGTGCAGCCAGCGTGGCTTATAAGATTAAGAAGGACAAGCTGTTCCTGATTTCGGATGCGTTATTTTTAGGTCAAAAAGTAACCCAGTTCAAATGGGGAGAATTTGATGCTTATTTAAAGGATGGAAAATACATTAACTCGGATGGCAACCTCGCGGGCGCCACGATTTCGCTCGGCGACGCGGTACGTAATGCGGTGGAAATCATTGGAATACCCGTACAGGAAGCGATTGAAATGGCAACTATCCGACCGGCAACTGCATTAGGTTTGCAAGACAAGATCGGAAGCATTGCCCCAGGTTACCCGGCGGTTTTCACCAAATTCGACGACAATCTGGAAACATTCGAAGTACTTGAATTCCAAAACAATACGCTTTAATTTTCAGAGTACCAGCATACCACCATTTTTCAGCTCCTGCCACGTGCGGGAGTTGAGAAATGTGTCAAATGCGCCTAGCCCGGCAGCTTCGAAATCATTTTTAAACCGCTCGAATGCATAGGGTTCCGGGTTAGAGATCAGCAACGTCGGCAAGATTTCGGTGAGCCACTCCCCTATTTCCACCTCCGCTTCCACAGCCCATTCTTTTTTCTTGTTGTAAAAAACGAGTTCGGCTATTTCGACAACTTTCTTACCTCTTTTCTCTTCAAAAACCGCTATTTCGGGCAGGCTTCCGGTCCAGACGATCACCGCATTCGGCCGGGCCGCAAGTTCCGCCGGCTCGTGAATGCTTTTTTCAAGATAGTTTGGGGGAATGGACGTCGGCGGTGTTTTGAAATCAAACCATTTGGACAATGGAAAATCCAGGCAAACACCGTGCATATAATTGAATAGCGACTTCCGCAAGCCTTCCGCGAACCGGTCATGATCAGCACCGAGTGGGTCCTGGTGTTCCAGATCATTATTCGCGAACTTGCCTGTATCCGGCCCCAGCCGCATGACATCGAACTCCTCGGGGTGCAAGCCTACCGGACTGTGCGCCGTCATCGCGAACCGGTGCCAGAAACCCGATTGTACGATGCCCAACTGGAACATTTGCCGCACCATTTCCAGCGAATCGATCGTCTCCTGCGCTGTCTGCGTCGGGAACCCGTACATCAGGTACGCGTGCACCATAATGCCCGCCTGCGTGAACGCGTCTGCCACCCGCGCTACCTGCGCGACGGTCACGCCTTTTTTCATCCGGTCGAGCAACCGGTCGGAAGCTACTTCCAGCCCACCGGAAATCGCAATGCAGCCGGAGGCTTTCAGCAAGAGGCAAAGGTCGTGCGTGAAGTTTTTTTCAAAACGGATATTGGTCCACCAGACGACGGTGAGCTTCCGGCGGATAATTTCCAGCGCCAGATCGCGCAGCAATGCCGGCGGCGCCGCTTCATCCACGAAATGGAAGCCATTCTGCTGCGTTTGGGCTATAATTTCTTCAATTCGATCACAAAGTAATGTGGCCGTCATCGGCTCGTACCGACGGATGTAATCCAGTGAAATGTCGCAAAACGAGCATTTGCCCCAGTAGCAACCGTGCGCGAGCGTGAGCTTGTTCCAGCGCCCGTCGCTCCATAAGCGGTGCATCGGATTCACTATTTCGATGACCGATAGATAATCGTGCAAAGGCAAATCGCTGTAATCCGGCGTACCCGTTTCGCGCTGCGGCACATCCTTTTCCCTGGCGCCATTGTGATACACCACCTTTCCATCGACCCGCGAATACACCCGTTTCAGATTTGCAAGGTCGCGCTCACCGTCCAGATGCTCCAAAAGCGATTGCAGCGGCGCCTCACCGTCGTCCAGGCACACAAAATCTATATAATTAAATACCCGCGGCTCTTCCAGCGAACGCAGTTCCGTATTGGCAAAGCCCCCGCCCATCACGATTTTGATATGCGGGTAATGCGCTTTCAGGTACTGCCCGCATTTAAATCCACCATACAAATTACCTGGGAAAGGCACCGAAATGCATACGATATCAGGTTGGGAAATTTGTATTTTCTGTTCCAAAACATCCTTTAATGTCTGCGAGAGCAGCGTATCCGGTGCTTCGAGCGCGGCTTCCATTTCATCGAAACTCGTCGCCGAACGCCCCAAACGCTCCGCATACCTACTGAAACCGAAATGCGGATCAACCGCTTCCTGGATCAGGTCGCCGAGGTCTTCGAGGTATAACGTGGCCAAATGCCGGGCCTTATCATGGATACCCATTGTTCCGAATGCCCAATCCAAATCTTCCAGTTGCTGAAACCGGCTAGCCTCCGGCAGATAACTGCGGTCGCAAATGCTGTGAGCGAGTGTAGGATTATGGTTTTTGAGAAAACGGATCACCGGATCGATCGTCGAAATGTACTCGTCGCGCAATGCGTACACTCGGAAACTATTGTCTGTCAGCTCGATATCCGACGCATCCAGCATATCGAAAAGCTTTTTCAGCCCTTTTGAAGAAAACAGTTCCAGGATCACATCAATACCCAGGTCGGCCTGGTACGATGCTCTTCCCAAAGTGTTCAGAAACCCTTTGAGGTAAGCAGTAGCAGGATAAGGTGTGTTGAGCTGGGTAAATGGCGGGGTAACCAGGAGTGTCTTCTTTTTCACGGATGCACGTTTTCTACGGTGCAAAGGTACGGGTTTTGGAATTGAAAGAATACTGGTAACTTGGCCGGTTGCCGAACCTGCACCGTTTTGCCTATGAAGATCCTGCCCGATATTTTGCTCGAAAGCTACCGGAACCAACCCGGGATCGACTTCAAAGCGGCACTGCAACGACTAGATGAAACATTCGTGAGGTCTGATTCCTTCAACTTTTACACGTCCATTGCTGTCATCACTTCCTCCAAAATCGAAGGCGAACCGATGGAAATCGACAGTTACCTCAAACACAAAATTCAGCATATCGAATACCTCCCCGAGCTTACCCAAAAGCCGAACGACCTGTTCCGCGCCTACATTTATGCGAAGGAAAACCGGCTTAGCGAAGCTCATTTTTGCGAGGCGCGCGGCATACTCACGGCGCACCTGCTGCCCGGGCATTGGCGAGGCATTTACCGCCGGAATGCAATGGTCGTGATGGAGCACAAATCCGGCCGCATTCAATTCGAGGCTGCGCCGGCACATTTGCTCGCGGCAGAAATGGCTAAGTTATGGGAAGACATCGGCGAGCTCCTGCGGCGTGATTTGTCATTGGAAGAAACCTTCTACTATGCCTCGTTCATCCATTTACTTTTCGTATGCATTCACCCTTTCAACGACGGCAACGGCCGCGCCGGACGACTACTTGAAAAGTGGTTCCTGTCCGACAAACTGGGACCGGTTGCGTGGTATGTTCAATCGGAGCAGTATTATTACCAGCACGTCGACGCATACTACCGGAATTTGAACAGGCTGGGGATGTTCTACGAGCAACTCGATTTTATGAAAGCCGAGCCGTTTCTTAGGATGCTGCCTGAGGCGTTGAATAATTGAAGAGTGTCGTTGGGAAACTTTGTCTAGGCAAGGCTCTCTACCTTGTTTAAGTTCAATACGATTTCAAGCATTGATACTTCCGCACACGCTTATGCGCCCTCGCTATTATATCGACACATCCGTTTTTGGAGGTGTTTTTGATACCGAATTTGCAACTGAAAGTTTACAAATTTTTGAACTCGTCAAATCCGGCAAAATAATTTGCATTCTGTCAGAAGTCACGGAAAGTGAACTCATTAACGCACCAGAACGCGTTAGACAGTTTGCCGTTGCATTAAATTCCACCGCAATTGAACGGGTTAAGTTGATAACCGAATCAATTACTCTGGCGGAGACGTACATCAGCGAGAAAGTTGTAGGTGCTACCAGCCGGGACGATTGCCTGCATATCGCTACCGCCACGGTTTATGCCGCCGACGCACTTCTGAGCTGGAATTTCAAGCACATAGTTAACGAACAGAGGATCAAGGGATATAATTGCATAAATTTACGTTTAGGATACAAGGAACTGGATATCGTTTCTCCAAAAACAATTCTCATACGATGAAAACCAAGCAAAAAAAGGAATTTGATGCCGTTAAAATGACGCGCAACATTAAAGCGAAAATTTCGCGCGAAATACAAGGAATGAGTGTAGAAGAGCTTCAAGCTTACTTTGCACAGCAGAGCGCGAAACTATACTCCGGCTCCTAAAACCATCAATGCGGCTCCGGATGTTCCAGGTAATCATGAAAATTGACCTCCCGCACGCGCTTGCCGGCACCGGAATCCTTGTATTTTGAGAATGCCCAAAGTACATAGGAAGTAATATCCTGGTAAAAATCCGAACGGATCGGGAAAAGGCCGTCGCCGTTGCGTAAGGCGTTGGTGAAGAGGACAATAGTAATGTCGTCCGGGCAATGCATCCATACGCTCCGGAAACCCTTCGGATTCGTGATCCCGATGCCGGAATACCACCAGCCATCGTGGTAGCTGAATTTCCCCTCAGGCATTACCGCGCTGTAACTGCCCAGACCGTTGTTCACGATTTCGTCACGAATATCCTGTGTGATAACGGCGTTGTTCTCCGGCGAGAAAAGCGCTGCGTAAAGCTTTACACCCTGATTGGCCGTCAGATAGATGCCGTAACCGCCCGTTGTCGAGCTGAAATCTCCCGGATCGAAACCGTATTCTCCCGAGTATGGGAAATCATAGCCGAACGTTGGTACAGGCATGCCGTTGGAAAAAAGATCCTCTGCAACGACTCCCGCTTTTTCAAAGATATTCTTCTGCACGTACTCTTCGTAACCATCAAATGCCGCCAGTGCATCGTTTTGATCGTTCCCACTGAATTTCAACCCGTTGATGGAAGGTATCAACACTCTGAACAGCCCGAAGTTGGCATTCTGGTAGCAGCTCGATCCATGGTTTTCCTTCTTGATACCATTCTCGATCAGCAGCTTTAAACCATACCACACATTCTCGGTAAAGGCCCCGTTACGGCAATTCTCGTTCATGCCCACGATTCCGCTCGTATGTGTGAGCAGGTCCCGAAATGTAATGAGATCGATATTCGGGCCTTTTACCCAGGTCTTGGGCAGGTAATCGATGATTTTGTCGGTCGTTTTTATGCCCTTTTCCTTCGCCAGTTTGACAAATGCGGCAGCCGTAATGGTCTTGGTCATGCTCGCGATCTGCATTTTAGTATCCGGCGTTACCGGTTTATCTTCTTGTATCTCGGCTTTTCTTGCATGAAAACCGCCGACTCCGGTGCCTATCAGCTGGTCCTTTTTGTAGACCGCGAAACTATAACCGAAACCTTTGCCTTTCAGCGAATCGTCAAGTATTTCGACCAGCTTCTTAGCCGGCTCCTGCGCTTCTTCCGGGGCTGGGTCCTTGTCTTTTTTACAGGCTAGTATAGTTCCAAGTAGCAGACAGAGGCTGAAAATCAGTCGTAAACAGGGTTTCATGGCAGGCTATGTTATCAAAATGTAAAATGAAGATAGCGACTAGTCCGATTGCTTTCCAAACGGGTAATATTGTGACCACAATTTGCCACAAGGCCCTATGCAATCTTTCAGTCAATTATATTCCAAATTCCTCTTTGCCGGAATTCTACTAACTGCAGGTGCCGCGCAAGCACAGCAGAACAAAAGCTATCCGGCCTCGGCATTTCCCGACCGGTTGATATTAGGTTACAAAGGTAGTCCTGCCACTTCCCAAGCGGTAAACTGGCGTACCGATTCCACCGTAACCGCGGCCATTGCGGCGATCCATGAAGCTGATCCTTCGCCCGATTTCCCGTCCAAAGCCCGTACCGTTCAGGCGGCAACGCACAAGGTGGTGATCGACGGCAAAACGGTACATTATCATGAAGCTAATTTCGGTGATTTGAAACCCGCAACGCAATATGTGTACCGCGTCGGCGACGGAAAATCGTGGAGTGAATGGTTTCATTTCAAAACGGCATCTGACAAGCCGGAACCGGTCTCGTTCCTCTATTTCGGGGATGCGCAAAATGATATTCGCTCGCTCTGGTCGCGGGCGGTGCGTGGTGCATTCGCCAATATGCCCAAAGCGAACCTGATGATCCACGCGGGAGATTTGATCAACAATTCCAATGTGGATTACCAATGGGGTGAATGGTTCGAAGCGGGCGGCTGGATCAACGGGATGGTACCCAATCTGGCTACGCCGGGCAACCACGAATATTTCCGTGATGCAAAAAAGACGCTTTCCGTTTCAATGCATTGGAAACCGCAGTTCGCATTACCTGAAAACGGGCCGGAAGGCCTTTCGGAAACGGCCTATTATATTGATTACCAAGGAATCCGTTTTATCGCACTCGACTCGCAAGCAGCCATTACCGATTCGACGACGATGAATAAACAAGCCGCGTGGTTCGAACAAATCACCACCAATAACCCTAATCGCTGGACGATCGTCGTGCATCACCACCCGATTTATTCTACCAAAAATGGCCGTGATAATGACGAATGGCGTGCCAAAATGGAGCCATTATACAAAAAGCACAAGATCGATCTTGTATTGCAGGGCCACGATCACACCTATGGTCGCGGGTTGAACATTCCCGTAGGCCAGAGTCGCAAAAAGCCGGATGGACCTATTTACGTTGTGTCGGTGAGCGGCCCGAAAATGTATGACATCGGCCTGCAAAACTGGATGGACCGCGCCGCTTCGAATACCCAATTGTACCAGGCGATTACTGTGGATCAGAACAAACTTTCATTCAAGGCATTTACCGTGAATGGCGATTTGTACGACGCATTTGATTTGAATAAGGACAAAAATGGCATCAACACATTGGTGGAGCTTTCCAATACTTTAAAAATGAAAGAACGCCTCGATTTGCCCGCGAGCTATTTGAAGAGCTTTAAAGAAGAAGAGCTCAAAGAATATAACCAGCGTTATCAGGAATATAAAAAACGCAAAGGCATTAAGTAAGTTAAGTAATGACAAAACGGCTGGCATTTCAGGGCGAATGCCAGCCGTTTTTTTTATTTTAATTTAACAGCATACAATGCATTGCGGCTGGTGATAAAAAGCGTGTTCCCTGCCACCGTCAAGGTCGAAGGCCTCTCCGGCGTTTCGATCATATTGGTTTCCTTTCCGGAAGGGTCGAATACATAAACCTGGCCATCAGCGATATACACGTTACCCTGACCGTCTACCGCCGAGCTGAATTCGCCTTTTTCAGCAAACAATTGCGGTTCCGTCAAATGTCCCTGCGGGCCTACATTGAAACGAACGGTCCTTTTTAAATACTCGTCGGCGCCGTACAGCACTTTCCCCGGATAGCCTTCCACCAATGCATTCGAACGCGCGAGGTCGTAAACTACCGGCACGATCGTCACGCCGTCGGGTGCCAGCCAGCATTCTTTGAATTGATTGGTACTTACCTTCAAAAAATCACCCGAATCGCGGCGACGGTTGGAAGGATTAAGCGTTTTGACAATGCTACTAACCGATTCCAAAGGCACTTTTTGCAGTAAATGCAGGGTCTCTTCCGGCCGATCGGGATTCATGGCATACACCAATGTACCAAATCCGCTATTACCCCACCCGCTGAAAGAAGTTCCCGCGGCATCCGGCGGGTTAGGAAACGTTTCAGGTTGGCCATTGACCAGGTAGCCGGGTTTTGGAACATATTTGAACACTACCAGCAAATTATCCTTCGTATCGACGCCCAGCGAAAGCGGCTCCCAAGGGAAATCGGCGACGAGACTCAATGCATTTGTTTGCGGTGACCATTTGTAAATACGCCGCGCTTTCGATTCGCTGAAATACACGTTACCCTTGCTATCATGACAAATCCCATCCGCAAACTCAAAGCCTTTGGCCAGTTGCACGGCTTTTCCAACCGGTACATCATTACCGCGCGGTTTAGGATTATCAATTACCAAATGGCTAAACTCCCACGGCCGCACTTCGATGCCTGAATTCACGTCATAAAGCGGCACCGTCGACGGATATTTGGTCTGACTGTAATTATGCACATTCAAAAATTCCAGGTTCCGGTTGTTCCACGAACGGATCGAATGCGGATAAGGCGTGCTGACGCGGATCACCCGGAACATATACAGGTTTGCAAACAGCATACTATCGCACGATTCGATTTCCAGCGGCTGGCAATTCGAGCTCTCCTTACTTTCCTCTTCCAGCTGCAATGCATATACTTTCCAATTGGAAACATGCTTGAACCGCACCTCATTTCGCACGTGGTGCTCTACCGACATCGCATATATGCGCCCGGGTGTGGACGTGTTCGACACGTACGCACCTGCGAAAGCGAATGTATTGGCCGTCCAGATGTTCTTGAATGTTCCACCGCCATTATTGGTTATCCAAAGGCTCCAATATTGCGTATCCCAATGCTGCTCGTTGCCTACATGCGAGAAGTTGTTCAACGCCTCCTGCCCCGGCCGTTTCCGCGCAATATTCCCGTGGCCGCCCAGGAATTTCACATCGTTCACGTACGAGTCCGCGCCCGCCATCCATTTCAAGCCGACTGCCCGGGTGTTGCTTGCAGCGGTTGAAATGCCGATTCCCGTCAGGATATTCTTACCTCCCTCAGACGATTCCACCATCGGCTTCGGCGGTCCGAAACTCCCGAATGCTTCCGTTTTATCCTGCAAAATGATTTGCGTCGAAACCGGGTTCAGGCCGATTAGCACCGTGTTTTGCTTCAATTTCAGCGTTTCGGTGATCCGGTACCAGCCTTGCGGGACGTAAATTACGTCGTGCTGATCGATAGCGGCCTGAATAGCCTTCGTATCGTCCGTAACGCCGTCGCCTTTCGCTCCCAGCGTTTTGAGATTTGCCCAGGTAGCGATGTCGGGAAATGCGGGAATGTCTTTCGCAGTGGGTGCAGGTTCCGTTTTGAGAGGTTCGATGGCCTGTACGGTGGTATGCACCGGCTTTGCATCTATCGAGGCTATTTGCAAGCCGTGATCGAGGCTTTTCACCCGGTAAGTTTCTCCCAAACCACCGATTTGCTTCCCGCTAATGCGGAAACTGGCCAGTACTGGCACCTTTTTACAGGTAACATTCCGCAAACTGATCTGGGTATACGCATTGTTTTCATTGCTGATCACCAGCGCAGGGCCGCTTACGTTTTCGAAGCGGCTGTCTTCCATAAACAGCTTTTCATAGAAATCAGGATTGATTTCCAGCACCGTTGGTACATTCTTAACGGTCATTCGCACAATGGTTAATCCCGCTTCCTGGGAGCGGATCGCCGCTTTCCGCTGGCCTTCGAAATACGTGTCCACCATCATAAACTGCCAGCCGGGCGATGGTTTGAAGGTGTAAATCCCATATTCTCCGCCGAAAAACCGTACGTCCTCCATTTCATTACCCACATCGAACATCCCCGCTTTCCCACTGCCCGCGTGAATATCTACATGCGAAATGAAGCTGTGCTGCGCGAAATGCGTCCGTAATGCAACCGCCGACGGGTTACCCGCGCCTATGCGTAAGTCCACATTCGACATGGCGCTGTAAAATGTGCTCGCACCGGCGTCGGGAATGGGCTGCCCCTCTTTCGGAAGGGACGATGTGAACCAGAACATGTATTTGGCATTACCCTTATCCTGTGGGTATTCCTCGCTGAAACCAGGCGCATTGTCGACCAGGACGATCTGCGGACGCTTTTTACCGTAACCGATCACCCGCACGGCCGTCGGAATGTAGATTGTCTTGCTGATTTTGTAGGTGCCTTCGGGAATGAATACAATGCCGAAGTTGAAATTGGTTTTCACCTCATTGATGGCCCGTTGCAGCTCGTCGGAAACGTCGGATTTGCCGTCGTTGGTGATTTTAAAATTTTCAGGGGTAAAATAAACGGCGTCCTCGTCGTTCAGCCGAGCCTGGTAAAACGACTGGCTTTCATTCTGCGGCGCCGAAGCTCTTTTCTTTTGCGCAAAACCCATTTGCTGCACCGAAACGATCAGCGCAAGCATTATTATTCTTCTCAGCATATCCGGTTATTTTTTCGCAGCCCAGAGGATGGCGTTTTTGAAAATGGTTTTGTAAGCAGTGCTTTCGAACAGCACCGGCGAATGGCCCATAAAAATGTACACATTCTTCGCCTTCTTTTTCTGGTTCGACCAAACGACCGGATGATCGCCCATTTTGATCTTTGAATCAGGCTGATAGGTCGATTCGTCGACGCTCGCGATCACGTCCACATTCGGCCGCGGGCTTTTGTCGTAAATGTACCATTCCTCTTTTTGCACCGGAAACAACGCTGGCACACCCTTCATAATCGGATGCTTGCTATTTTCAACCTTCACGGTAGCCGCCGCGAAATCGGCAATGTAGTTTTTGTACCGGATGCCGCCCATAAAATCCTGAAACCATGGCCAGATCTTGTAGCCATCGAACTCCCCCAGCAATGTCGCGTGGTGAAAGCCGATCCAACCGCCTTTTCCTTCATCGATATACTTTTCAAATGCTGCCGCAGCCTCCGGTTTCCAGGCATAAGGCACATAGTCGAGCTGAATAATGAGCTGATATTTAGATAAATAACCCTCATTAATCGCATCGGTTTTATCGATATAATCAATACTGAAATGCTCTTTGGCAGCCAGCGAGTCCAGCCATGGCCGGGCCGCTTTGGAGTAAGCAATGTGGTGGCCTCCGGGCTCTGCCATCGCCAGCACGTGGAATTTGGGCTTTTCTTGCGCCCATGCGCCTGTCGCGCCGGCGGCAAGCCACAGCGCGACGCAACAAACCGGAGTTTTCCGGAATACATTTTTCATTGGATTTAGGATTAAGGGATTTAGGAAATAAAGGGTATTGTCTTAAAATCAATGCATTACCGGCAAAGTGATGCTGCTGGTATTCTTCTCATCGTGATGGATCGTGATGCGCGACTTCTGAAAATCGGCTTCCGATGCTTCGAAAATGTTGATGAATTTTTGCGGGTTGCGATCCACCAGCGGGAACCAGCTGCTTTGCACCTGCACCATTATCCGATGACCTTTTTTAAAAGTATGCGCAACTTCATTCAGCTTCACGGTCACTTTCTCAATTTTATCTTTTACAAATGGCTCCGGCTTTGAAAAACTGTTTCTGAACTTGCCCCGCAGCACTTCTGCACGCACCATTTGCTGATAACCGTCCATACTCACCGGTTTTTCTCCTTCTTTCGAGCTTGATACTGTTGAGCCTGTGGGCCACACGTCGATCACTTTCACTATAAAATCCGCATCCGAGCCTGTCATCGATACCATCAGGTTCGCTACTATTTCGCCAGTCAATGTCAGATCTTCCGTCAGCGAATCCGTTTGAAAACTCACAACATCCGGGCGTTTTGACGCAAAACGCTGATCCTCCGCCATATATTCATTGTTACGGTGACCGCTGGTCATACTTGTGTAAGGTACCGGGTTCGCGGGATCACTTTCGTAACTGGTCGAGCTAGGTTCAGACGGCATCCTTTCAACCACCATCTTACCATTTCTCGCAAAATTGTATGTCGTCGGACGGCTATTTATTGGCGGCCATTCCTGATAATGCTTCCATTGATTCGAGCCCGTTTCGAACACCGTCACCTCCGACTGCTCAAATGCGCCCTTTCCTTTAAGATAATGATTAAAAAACTTCGTTTCGATCTCCTCCTGATAGTATTTGTTCACATCCGCGCCAAACTGATATTGCGCAAAACCTTTCCAAGCGGGTGTGGACCAGCCTCCGTGCGTCCACGGGCCCATTACCAGGCGGTTGTTGTTGCCCGGGCTCTGTTTTTCAATGGCCGCATAGGTTTTCAATGCGCCATACAAATCCTCGGCATCGAACCAGCCACCTACGACCAGCACCGCCGGCTTGATGTTCTTCAAATGCTTTTTAATATTCCGTGATTGCCAGAATTCGTCGTAGACCGGATGCGCCGTGGTCTGCCGCCAAATGCTGTTCGGATCGGCGAAATAGGGAGCGGCATTGGTCTTTTTCAACGGCCCGAAGTCGAGGAAATATTTATATGCATCGCTGTATTCCGCATTGAAATGGCTCTGGTAACCCGTTCCGTCCTTCGTTTTAGGACCATCGAAACCGCTGTAAAAGCCGAAGTTGTCCATTAAAAAGAATGCGCCGTTATGGTAGCAATCATCGCCGATAAACTCGTCCGACATCGGCGCTTGTGGCGAAACGGCGGCCATTGCCGGGTGCGCATTCGGCAATCCGGCGGACGAATAGTAGCCGGGAAACGAAATACCCCACTGGCCTACTTTCCCATTGTTTTTGGTGTTTTTCAAAAGCCATTCGATCGTGTCATACGTATCGCTCGACTCGTCCACGTCCTTGTTACTCTTCTTCTTTTCGATTGCGGGCGTCATTTCGCGGAAGTTACCCTCGCTTTTGTAGCGGCCGCGGGCATCCTGGTACACAAAAATATATTTTTCACGCATCAGGTGCGCATTAGGCCCGAGGTTGCGGCGGTAGTTGTTCTCGCCGTAGGGCCGCACCGAATACGGCGTGCGCTGCATGATGATCGGGTAAGTCTGGGAGTCGTCTTTGGGGGTGTAAATGGCGGTGAAGAGCTTCACGCCGTCACGCATGGTAATGTATTGCTCTGTTTTGGTGTAGTTGGCCTTAACCCAGTTCGTGTCCGAAGCGGCGTTTTGGGCGATAGCCGTCCAGGATAAAAAGACCAGCAAATACAGCAATACACTTCTTTTCATGACAGGTTGGTTTTGTTTGGATAAGTAAATTCAAAAATACGTAAGAAACCGTACATTCGTCCAGTTTAAACTTTCACCTCTCCTCCACATGCTATGCGTAAACGGATCATTAAATATTCCTTCATGGTATTCTTCATTTTTCTGGCATTAATCGTGATGGGCGTCGTTGCATTCATGCAGCAGCCGCTATTTGGAAAACATCCCTCGGGCGCACGGCTCGAAAGAATCAAAAAGTCGCCGCATTACCGCGACGGGCAGTTCCAAAACGAGAGCTTCACCCCCGACCTCGCCGAAGGCAACAGTTATTTAAAGGTGTTCACAAAGTTTTTTTTCGGTAAGAGCAAATACAATATTCCCGGGGCATTGATCCCCTCTCAAAAGACGGATCTCCTGCATTTGAAACCGGAAGAAAACGTGCTGGTATGGTTCGGGCATTCGTCGTATTTCATGCAGATCGACGGCAAAACGATCCTCGTCGACCCGGTTTTCAGCGGCAGCGCCTCGCCCGTCAAATTCACCACGCCGAGCTTCAAGGGCAGTGATGTATATAGCGTAGAAGATCTGCCTGCCATCGATTACCTGTTCCTTTCCCACGATCACTGGGATCACCTTGATTATGAGACCATTCTGAAACTCAAAACCAAAGTCGGGAAGGTCATTACCGGCCTTGGCACCGGCGAGCATTTCGAATACTGGGGCTACGATGTTTCCCGGATCATCGAAAAGGACTGGAACGAAAGCGCCGACCTCGGCAACGGCTTCACCGTGAATGTAACGCCCGGCAGGCATTTCTCCGGCCGCGATTTCAGCCGCAACCGCGCTTTGTGGGTATCATTCGTGTTGCAGACTCCCACTATGAAAATCTTCATCGGCGGCGACTCGGGATATGATAACCATTTCAAGAAGATCGGCGCCCAATTCGGCCCGTTCG
Source organism: Dyadobacter soli (assembly GCF_900101885.1). Taxonomy (GTDB): domain Bacteria; phylum Bacteroidota; class Bacteroidia; order Cytophagales; family Spirosomataceae; genus Dyadobacter; species Dyadobacter soli. Next base: position 134,462 of record NZ_FNAN01000023.1, read on the forward strand.
ACCTCGCATTGCTGGAATGCGGCCAGTACAACGAAGCCTGGAAATACATCCACATGATGCCCGAAGAAACCGTAACGGCTGCCCGCGAACTTGGCGCCAAAAAGCTGATGCCCGTCCACTGGGCCAAATTCGCCCTATCCATCCACGACTGGAACGAACCGATCCTCCGCGCCAGCGCCGAAGCCCAAAAACAAGGCATGCCGCTCGTAACACCACTCATCGGCCAAAAGGTAGAATTGAAAGGAGATCAGGCATTTACGCAATGGTGGAAGGAGGCGCGGTTGCAACCGGAAGGGTAGGAAAAGCGATGAAAGTTTTTGAACTTTGGTTATCTAAAAATCGGGAGATTCTCCCTTAACGCACTATGAAAATGACGCAGGAACTGGTTGATAAAGTGAGGGCCTATGTGGCCGAGCGCAGGAAGCAGATCGATGAATCGGAAGATCCACGACAAGCTTCCATCGATCATTTGAAGGAAATCGGCTATCTGGATGAGAATGGAGAGGTAGCCGAAAGGTATCGAGGTGGTATTCCGGAATATTGTAAACCCGTCACACGCACCGCCTAATATAATTTTCCTAACACACTATTTTAATTTAATGCATCCCTTCCACTATTGCGATGTCGCGGTATATGGTTTCCATGGCTGCGATATCAGAATCAAAGAGCAATTGCTAAGCGGCTCCATTAAGTTTCAAAGCAGCACAAACAGGTATGATTGGCTCGGCCCAGGGGTCTACTTCTGGGAAAATGACTTTATGCGAGCTCACGAATGGGCGCTCGAAGCCCATGGAAAAAATGCCGCCGTACTTGGTGCTAAAATCCGCCTGGGGCATTGCTTCGACCTTTCTAATTCATTTGCCAAAGAAATTCTTAGAATTTCCTACAATGACCTTACCCAGGACTGGCAAAAAACAGGAGCACCATTTCTGGTCAACCACCCACATCCGCGGGGTAAAGGCAATCCAGCCGATCTTGTTTTGAGATATCTTGATAAAGCGGTAATTGACTATGCCTTTTCGCTAGCGTCCGGAAGAGATCCGTCAGCAATTTTTGATACAGTCCGCGCACCGTTTCAGGAAGGCTTCCCCGTGTACCCGGGCAGCGCATTCCGCGAGCATGATCACATACATTTATGCGTAAGAAATCCGGAGTTATTGACGGAGCTTTTTGATCCCGATCAATAGGAAATGCATTATTTCAAACTTGAAAGGAGCCTATGAGCCTTGAAACATACTTAAAACAGACCATCACATTAGTTATTGAAACCGGCTACTCGTCCGTTTGGGGGCGGGTTCAATATGACGATAATTTAATAGTGGACGAAGCCGCCACCGTGGAAGGGTTACAATCTAATATGGCAGGGCTACTGCTGGAATTTCATGATTTGAAGCCCGGCTTGTATGAATTTAGCATTGAATATGACTAACTAAGCCAAAACAACCTCCCTTAACTTCTCCCCCAACTCGTGGATAGCCATTTCCAGTCGTTTGGCCTGTTGTGGTGACGGGTATTTAGTTCCCGCAACATAATGCCTTACCAGGGAAGGATTAATCCCTGCGCGGCGGGCGATGCCGGCGACCTTCACATCGTCGAAAACCTCGAAAAATGCACTCAGGTCGTAAACGTGGTCAAATTGGATATCAGATGCTTTTACCGATTTCCATTCCTGGTAGGCACTTCCTTCATTCTCGGTGTAATCTTCGATGAGTTCACGGAGATTTTGTTCGATTTCCTCAACAGTTTTCCCCGATGTCACTGGCAAGTAATCCGGAACATTTTCTATACGTCCCCAAAGCTCGCCCTCACTTTTTTCTATTATTATGGTTAGTTTCATCTCAATGCTATTTTAAACCGGCTGCTTTTAAGATTTTATTCAAAGTTCCGGATGGAATATCCTTACTTCCATGGAACGCCACGGGAATTGCCTGCGGTAATTCCGGATGCTTAAAAATGCGGTGACTACCACGGCACCGCGCTTCATACCAGCCATTCTGTTCAAGCAGCTTTATCAACTCCTTTGCATTCATTTTTATATAGTGTGTTAAAAAAATAAAGGTCGCAAAATTGCGACCTTTATGCAAGTATCAAATTCTATTTTACTTCCTCCCCAACTCCCGCTCCAACGCCGCGATCCGCTCGTCCTGGTTCAGTAATGCCTTCCGCTGTAAATCAATGTACTCGTCTTTCGGTAATGTCACTAGGTCAGCCGATTCAACGGGGCTTCCATCTTTGAGCATTACGCCCGCGCCAGCCACCAGCCATTCCAGGTTTACATTAGGATAATAATTGAAAATTTTCTCCAAAACTTCAACACCTACCGTCTTATCATTTTTAATAGGCTTGGCCAACGCGCCTTTAGAAACACCGATTTTCGCTTCGAATGCTGTTATCGAGATGTTCAGGTGGCCGATGAATGCTTTTAAGCGATGGGAAAACATTTTCGAATAAAATTTTCTTCAATTAGGTTTTTTGAGTAAAATTTTCTTCATATATTTACTCACCACAATCTGTTAACCGCAAATTACACATTATGCACATTGAAACAAGTTTGAACGATCGGGCTATGGTACCGATCAAGCAGCGGCTGTTACAGCGGTTTGCGAAAGCAAGAGGAGTTGTTGGAGCCAGGTGGCGAGAAAGTTTAGCGCAGCATGATCCGTTTTTTGACAGCCGGATCGGCGAGGCGTACATGCGGTCGGTGGCACAGGCGCATTCCGATCCGAGACGTGGAAATGTCGATCGTATTGAGCGCGTGACACTGGCGCTTGAAAAGATTGCCGGGTTGATCCCCGTCCCTATTTAGGGGCGCTATGGGCAGTGTTTAAATGCAGAACGGCCGGGCTGTGAAAACCCGGCCGTTCTGCATATTTAGCTATTCAATTATTCAGCTTTGATAAAGCGGAGTTTTGTCGCTTCGCCGCCGTGATTGATCTTCATAAAGTAATGTCCGCCGTTCAGCTTCTTCACATTGATGCGGTGGATATTTTTTCCCTCCGTAATGCTGATAGCCGAGTTGCTTACCGCCTGACCGGCGATGTTGTAGATCGTCAAATCCGACTTTCCGGCAGTACGTGAAGAGAATTGAACATCTACGTATTCCTGCGCAGGGTTCGGCGCGATAACCGTGCCTGAAATGATACCCGGATTGATCGAAATGATCTTGCTTCTTGTGTAAGTACCGTCGATGTCGATCTGCTTCAATTGGTAATAGTTGGTACCAATCAATGGATTTTTGTCCAGGAAGGTGTATTTACCAATGCGCTGATCTGTAAGCGCTACTGTGCCAATCACTTCCTCGTTCTGCATACGGTCGTTGTAACGCAGCACTTCGAACTCTTTTCCATCTTTTTCCGAAACGACATTCCAGGTAAGCTCTACGCCTTTTTCAACAGATTTACCTTCAAAATTCGAGATATAAATAGGAAGCGGAACGTTCACGCCAAACATCGTGGATGTAGGGGTTGATTTACAGCTTCCACCTTGAATTTCAAGCGAATACGCACCGTCGGCAAGCGTACCGTAGTTGATGGCAGGCGAGTTGCTGGTAGGCGACACGCGGTTCTGACGAATCACAACGCCGTCTTTTTTAACTTTCCAGTCGATTGCGAACACGTTTTCACCATCAAAACGGAACGAGAGGCTCGTTGCATCCGATGACAAGATCGTCTGTAAGCTCGGCCCACGTGTACAAGTTGCACGTGTGTCCGTACCCGAGACGTTGAAACTTCTTGTCGCTACCGCAACCGCTTTGCAATCCTCCGCTTTCAGCTCGAAAGTATATGTGCCGTTTTGCAGAAAGTTGAATGCCAGGTTAGCCGTATTGGAGGTAAGCGTTCCGGTCCTGCCGCTGGCTACCGCGTAGTTGCTTCCGTCCAGAATTCTCCATGAGAACACGTGCAGGTTTGTACCGCCATAGTTGATGGTTGCGCTGCTCGGTGTAACGGAAGTGATGCTGGATACCGATGGGCCATTTTGGCAGTCAGGCATACCCGGCTCGTTGACGGTAAATCCACGGCTGCTTACGCCTGAATTACAGTTATTCCCTTCGATTTCCAGCGTGTAGTTACCCGGAGTGAGTGAGTTGAATGACAGGTTTGTAGAAGTAGCGCCGCCGAAATCGTTCGTCGTGCCCGATCTAACTTCCGAGCTGCCGGATTTGATACGCCATTTCAAGCTAGTCACACCGGAACCGCTGAACGAAACCGTCAGGGCAGTCTGGCTGATATTGGTAATATTGCTGATCGACGGACCTGATGCGCAGTTATTGTCGGGAAGCGGTGTAGCAGGCTTTGGAACAGCAGGCCAGAAACAGCTATTCACCATGTTCTCGGTCAATACGCCTCTCCATTGCGGATCAAGGTAACTTCCGCCCTGCCCACGGACCGTCTCACCGAGAAGTCCCATATAATAGTTGTCCTCGCGGCTATCGTTCTCTCCCTGCTTGATCATTACGCGCAAACGACCGTCTACGTACTTGATAAACTGGTAGGTATTTCCCAAACTCCCTACAAAAACACCCAGGCGGTTGCCATTAGGCATAGCCACACCATTACAGGTAATCTGACCATTACCATTGGTTCCCAGCAGGTTAACAGCAGCAGTGCTTGGATCAACCGGGTTAACGCAAGTCCCGATCAGCGCGTCGTTGGAAGGGTTGTTAGGAAAGTTATTGTCTTTGAGGTTAAAAAGAATGTAAATGTTATCCGCCACGCGGCCGTTCCAGTTAAGGTAAATCCGATCCTCTGTGATGCGCGTGTACACTGGCTGGTCGTCACCTGTCCTTCCGAGCAGTTCGCCGTGCGTCCAGATCCGGCCGCCGCACGACACCCTTGTAGCCAAAGGCGCAGCTGTTTTGGCCGCAATGGTAAAAGATTCGTCCGCAGACTCTGCATAGGGGTTCCTGATTTCGTACGAGCCGTTCAGGTCACTTGCAATACTGCTTTCCACATTTGCGCTGTCCATGGGAATCCCCATGCTTTCAGCACCGTTGTTAGGAGCCGCTGCCACTGAGCTTATCACTCCTCCCGCAAAAACTAAGTTCAGTAAAAATTTCATAGAGCGTAAAAAATAAGTGGGCGATGCAAACGAAGTAATCGGTTGAGTTACAATTTGAAACCAATTCTTTGTTCGTTTCAAATATACTACAAAGACTTAGAAAATATTTTATACTTGTAGAATAATATTGCTCAGAAAATCGTTAAAATGCCTCGTCGAAAATGCAGAAAGTGGACAAAATAGCGACTGACGTATTGCCAGCCACAATTTTTGTGACAAACAACCTCAAAAATTGATGAGAAAATAAAATTTCGATTTGCGCAATATTTGCAAATCGCTGAGCATAAGCAAGAACTAGCTCTAACCGACATGGAACTAGTTGTAAAATCGGAAGCAAAAATTTGGGGAATGTTGGAGGCGTTAGGCTTCAAAGGCGGCTAGTCGGCTACTGTATGCGAGATACCACCGGGCAAACTCCCCGATGCCCGCGCTGAGCCCGACCTTTGGTTTGTAGTGGGTAATCTTTTCGAGGTTTTTCCCGCTCGCCCAGGTCCTGGGAACGTCGCCCGCCTGCATGGGCATGAAATGCTTGAAAGCCCTCGCGCCCATGCTCAGTTCGAGCTCTTCTATGAATTTCATCAGGTTGACGGGCGAACCGTTGCCTATATTAAGCACCCGGTAATTCGGCTCTTCTTCAAAACCGGCCTCCATGGCCTGCACTACCCCCTCGACGATATCGCCAACGAATGTAAAATCGCGCTCCATATCGCCATTATTGAACACCTGAATGGGCTCTCCTTCATAAATCGCGCGGGCAAAGAGCATGGGGGCCATATCGGGCCTGCCCCAGGGACCATACACCGTAAAAAACCGCAGGCACGTGATAGGTATATTGTATAGACGGCTGTACGCATGTGCCATCAGCTCATTTCCCTTCTTTGTCGCCGCATAAAGGCTCATCGGCGAATCCGCCCTGTCTTCCTCCGAAAAGGGGATTTTAGCATTAGCCCCATACACCGACGACGACGATGCATGCACGAGGTGTTTTGGGGGAAAATAACGGCATGCTTCGAGGATATAATGGAACCCTATTACATTCGACTGCACATACACATCGGGATTCTCGATCGAATAGCGCACGCCCGCCTGCGCAGCGAGGTTAATGACATAATCGAATTGCTCCGATTGAAAAAGGCTGAAAAGTTGCTGTTTGTCTTCGAGGTTCATCCGCACGAAACGGTAACGGGCATTAACCACACTTTCCGCAAGCTGGTACCATTTGATCCGCTCCTGCGGGATCCCCGCTTCCCTGAGCCGCGCATATTTAAGCTGGGGCGAATAATAGTCGTTGATATTGTCGAGACCTACGACCTCAAATCCGTCCTGCAACAGCTTCATTACGGTATGAAACCCAATAAACCCCGCGCTGCCGGTTACCAATACTTTCATAAAGAAAGATACCGATAGCGTCGATTTGAAATGACGACAAAAGGCAGATTTAACGAATTGTTTATATGAAGAACTGGCGGGGCCCGACGAAGATTGATCGGGATTTCCCGGATCAAGACCAAATGTTGTGGAGCACCTTGGATTAAGCATATAACTGGGTAAGGCGGTAAAGGAAGAATTCTACATTCCTGACTCCTCTGAACTGCGCCCTGAACGCTTTGATCTTCGCATTGAAAGATTCAGCGGATGCATTGGTGCTTCTGTTATCAAAATAGTTAACAATGGTCTTGTAGTGATTCTCAATCGAGCGGGCAACGGTATTGAATGATTTGAAGCCGGATTGCCTGACCTTTTCGTGCCACTTAGCCAGCCTGGTCAGTCCGTATATTTTTTCTTTTGTAGTCGTGAAAATGTTACTGAGCTCCAATGCCAG
>NZ_FNAN01000009.1 GCF_900101885.1 Dyadobacter soli
CATCTGCGGCGTTTGATGTGAAGGAAGACCTTATGGCCCCGAATTGGAAAATCCTGAACAGTAATCATCGGAAAGAACCCTTTGGAGAGCAAATTCTTCCTCTCCGGGTCATTCTCATCCGCATTCTTCTCATCTATATGCACGTGAAATACTCCATCCTGACGGTCGATGGATGTCAATTCAAAATTTTCAAGGATAAACTCTGGTAATAGAAACTGGATAATAGGCAAGAAACTCTCCAAAACGAACTAGGTTGATTAAAAACACAAACCTAGAAAATCCTATGCGCTCCACAAGTTTTTGATTTGATCCTAGAAAATCCTATGCGCTCCACAAGTTTTTGATTTGATCCGAACTACACGAATGACGCTGGAAAACATGGGAATTTTTGCATTTTTTGATACTATCTGGAAAACAAAAATGCCCGCAAATCATTGATTTACAGGCATTTTGTTTGACTTTGAACTTATTTCAAGGGAGGGAGACGGGTCTCGAACCCGCGACCTCTAGAACCACAATCTAGCGCTCTAACCGACTGAGCTACAACCTCCGTGTACTATTTTCGATGGGGAAACCCCCGTTTCGAGGACACAAAATTAGGAAAAGGTTTGCAGCGTGCAAGATTTTTTCACAAAATTTTTACAAACCACAAACCCTTCCGCGGGCCGGAGCCCGATTATTTAGCCGCAGTGTACAGTGCGTCAGCAGCTTTCCAGTCTACAACGTTCCAGTAAGCGTCGATGTAGTCGGGGCGCTTGTTTTGGTATTTCAGGTAGTATGCGTGCTCCCATACGTCCAGGCCGATCACCGGAGTGCCTTTTACTTCGGCGATGTCCATCAATGGGTTGTCCTGGTTGGGGGTAGAAGTGATCGCCACGCCGTCGCCGGATTTGATCAACCATGCCCAGCCCGATCCGAAACGGCCGGTTGCTGCTTTTTTGAACTCGTCTTTAAATGCAGCGAAAGAACCGAATTTAGCGGTGATGGCTTTGCCCAGCTCGCCGGTAGGTTCGCCGCCGCCGTTCGATGAAAGTGATTTCCAGAAAAATGAGTGGTTCCAGTGACCGCCGCCGTTGTTGCGTACAGGTGCCGGAGCTTTGCTGATGCCAGCCAACAATTCTTCTATGGTTTTGCCTTCCAGCTCAGTGCCTGCTACTGCTGCATTCAGGTTGGTAACATAAGCCTGGTGGTGACGGTCGTGATGTATCTCCATGGTCAATGCGTCGAAGTGTGGCTCCAATGCATTGTTTGCGTAAGGTAAGGGATCAAGTGTAAATGCCATTTTCAGTGTAGTTTAATGATTAAAGAATTTGTTTCAACAGTTAGGCTAACAGCAGAAAACCGCTTTATGTTCTTAATTCCCTGAAAAATTTGAGTAGTAACTGCTGGGATTCCATGGCCATAATGCCGGTTACAAGCTTGGTTTTCGGATGCAGAAGCGGCTCGCCGATCCTTGAAAATCCGCGCTTTTCATCCATTGCACCGATCACCACGCGCTTCACCTGCGTCCAGTAAAGCGCGCCTGCACACATCACGCAGGGTTCCAGGGTTACATACAGGGTGCAGTCGGTGAGGTATTTGGAGCCGAGGTGGTCGGCGGCGGCGGTGATGGCGATCATCTCGGCGTGGGCGGTGACGTCGTTGAGCCGCTCGGTCTGGTTGTAGCCCCTGCCTATAATCCTGTCTTTGGCAACGACGAGTGCGCCAACGGGGATTTCACCTTCTTCATACGCCTTATGTGCGAGCGCGAGGGCTTCTTCCATAAAGTAGTGGTCCGTAATATCTGCCTGTATGTCCATATGCCGGTAAAGAAAACGGGACATTCATTGCATTGCAACAAATGTCCCGTACTATTTTTTAGAATGAATTATCAGGGTTTCATCACACGCTGAACGGTGCTCAGATTGCCATTCTGGATTCGCAGCAGGTAAAGTCCCGAAGGATAATTAGTGAAATCAACCTCTGTTTTTTGCTGTTTGATAACCTGGGTTGAGCGTGAACGACCGTTGAGGTCTACCACTTCAATTTTCGCTTCCTTCGGCGAAACCGTGCCGGTTACTTCCACTGTGCATTTGCCATTGATCACGGTCGGGTAAACCTTCGCCCAATCTGCCGGAGCCGGTGGTTCTACGCCCAGGATCGGATCAACCTGCACCCTTGCCGTACCAACTCCTCTGCCGATTCCGCAGCCATTGGTCACTTTGGTAATGGCGTAGGTGGTTGTCGTCTTCGGGGCCAGCTTGAAATTGTACGGCGTTGCATTTGCGGTGATCAATGTGTCCTTGGTACCATTGTTAAGCGTCAATGTCCACGGCCCTTTACCGGTAATGTCAGCTTTTAGGTCGGCGGTTTCTCCGACGAGGATGGTTTGTGTTCCCGTCAATGTGGCAACAGGCAGCGGCACGGCGGTGATCGTGAGCGAACCTACATTCCCTTTTACGGTGAAAGCAGCATCGGTGCCAGTGCTGACAACGCGGTAAAAGTACGAGCCTCCTTTGGTTGTATCCGGGAACGTAGCGGATACTGAGTTATCCGTAGCGGTCGATGGGACAGTGTAAAACTTGGCATCGGTATTTTCGGTCGCTACCTGTAATTTGAATGAATTACCCGCAGGGAAATCGCCCGACTGACGGAAAGGAACTGTGAAGGACTTGCTTGCACAAATCTCCGAAACAGCGGCGCTACCGGTATTGATCGTAGGCACTTTCACCGTAACCACGGCCAGGCCGTTCGTGGTGCCTTTGCCGCAACCATTCTCTACCAGGGTGAGCAGGTAGCTGGTGGTAGTACTTGGCTTCACCTGCACCTGATGATCCGCCTGATCGGTGGTGGCAGTGTCACCGTTGGACAATGCATAGCTCCATGGACCATCGCCAGTGAATTTGATGTTAATAGTCGCTGTTTGGCCAAGGTCGATGGTAGGAGTTCCTGAAATTGTCGCCGAAGGTTTCGCTTTGATGTGAATTTTGATCTCCTCTTTCGGGCTCTCGCAGCCATTCGAACCGGTTTGCGTTACATAGAACGAGTAGTCCTGAACTTTCTCGGTGAAAGCCGTAAACGGGACGCCCTGGAAATCGGTGTCATTTGCTGCCCGGTACCATTTCAAAATTGTTCCGGTTGCATCGAGCACGGGCGCCGGGGCGCTCTGGCAGTATTCCAGGTATGTTTTGGTCACCGGCTTCGGCGTGGTATTAATTTTCACGTCGATCTTCGCGCGGTCGCCTGGGCAACCTTCGAGAGTTTGTCCCACATAGTAAGAAGTCGTTCCACCTTCTGCGGTTGATGGCGTCGGTGCATTCGGGCTTGCATTACCGCCTGACGCGTCCGTTCCGTACCAGTCCAAAGTCGCTTTGGCAACCGGAGTAGCTTCGAGGGGTTTCGCAGCGATAAACTGGCAGTATTCGATCAACGGCTGCGAAATGCCGGGTACGGCTGGAAGGGGTTTTACGAGTACTTTCTGCGGAATGCGGGTGGTGCTTTCGCAATTCTTGTTCGAAACCTGTGTAACGTAGTATATGTTTTCTTTGGCGTCTTTCAGGTTGATGGAAGGATTTGCTGTGCCTCCCGTGCCCCCGGTGGCGGCGTTGTACCATTTCAAAGTATTTCCTTCCGCGGCTTGCGTCGGGAAAGTATAACTTTTATCCGTACGCTCCTGGCAGAATGCTTCCGACAGTGGCGTAACGGCAGCCGGGCGCGGATTAACGACAACATTTACTCTCACGCGGGCACTTTCGCACACCAGTGAAGGGTAGCTTGTCGAGAGCGACACGAAATAAGGCGTGGTGCCGTCCTTGGTCGTGGAGGGCTTGAATGTCGAGGCTAAAGGTGAGCCGCCTGTTTCAGCAGCGTACCATTTGTATGTGCTACCGGAAGGCGCGAGTACGTTAGCTGCTTCTCCCACGCAGTACTCGATCGGCGAGACGGTCGGCTTTGCGGCTTCCCGTATGTTTACGACGATCTCTCTGCGGGCACTTTCACATCCCGATGCGGTGCTTTTCTGGCTAACGTAGTAGGTAATAGATTTGGCTTCATCTGTCGGCGGGACAGGAGCGTCGGTTGATCCTGTTCCTGCCGAGGATGTGGTGTACCAAAGCAGCGTATGTCCGGCCAGCGGGGTAGCTTTCAATGCCGTCGCTACCGCAGGGCTTTGGCAGAAGGCTACTGGGGTCACTACGGTTGGGCCAGCGAATTCTTTACACGTAACTGTTACCAATATTTCCGCGCGATCACTTTCGCAACCGATCGCATTGGTTTGGGTAACGTAGTATTTCGTCTCACCTGCCTTTACAGTAGAAGGTTTCGGTGCTGAGGGTAGCTGCGTGGTTGTGTTTGCATCGGCGTACCATTTCAGGTTGGCTCCTGTCGCTGTCAGCACAGGTGCATTGTCGCCGACTTCATATGTTTTGTTGGAAACAGTGGGCTTAGTTGGAGGCGTGCAGGCTGTGACCGTCACTGCAATTTCAGCCCGTTCACTTTCGCAGCCGCTGGCATTGGTTTGAGTTACATAATATTTCGTTGTGCCAGGTGTCGTGGTCGCCGGTTTCGGAGCGGATGGCAATGCAGTCGTAGTGGATGCATCGGCGTACCATTTGAGATTAGTGCCGGTCGCGGTAAGAACTGGTGCATTTTCGCCTACCTGGTATGTTTTATTGGAAACAGTGGGCATAGCAGGTGGCGTGCAGGCAGTGATTGTTACTGTAATTTCAGCTCGTTCACTTTCGCAACCGCTGGCATTGGTTTGGGTCACGTAATATTTCGTTGTGCCAACTATCGTAGTCGCAGGTTTTGGAGCCGATGGCAGGGCAGTTGGAGTGGACGCATCGGCGTACCATTTGAGATTCGTGCCAGTTGCAGTGAGCACAGACGCATTGTCGCCGACTTCGTATGATTTGTTAGCAACTCCTGGTTTGGCAGGAGGTGTGCAGGCTGTGACTGTAACTGTAATTTCAGCTCTTTCACTTTCGCAGCCGCTGGCATTAGTTTGCGAAACGTAATATTTGGTTATTCCTGCTGTGGTAGTCGAGGGCTTCGGTGCCGACGGCAGTGCGGTGCCGGTGGTTGCATCAGTGTACCATTTGAGGTTCGTTCCTGTCGCAGCCAGTACGGGTGCATTGTCGCCTACCTCATACGACTTGTTTATGGTGACTGGGGCCTGCGGAGCGGGAGTAACGTTAACAGTGATTTTTGCCTTCTCACTCTCGCACATTTGAGATGAACTCCTGCTGACATAAATATCTTTCGTCAGAACTGCGTTGGTCGGTATATTTGGAATTGAACTACTGCCGGTCAGCCCGTCGTACCATAGATAACTGGAACCAAACGGGTCATAAGCGGTAATTGCTCCTGTTATTTTACTTTCAGGAATATCAGCATTCTGACAAACGGATATTGGTGAGGTAACGATAGGTGTCGTAGCAACTTCACGAACGATAACTGATATCCCAAACTTTTCACTCTCGCAACCATCAACGGTTTGAGTAACATAATATGATGGTGTCGAAGGCGTCGAGCGCCCAGTTGGAGTGACGGACGGCGCTTCTGGGAGTATTGTAGAACCATCGCTTGCATACCATTTTAGGTTTGCGCCGGAAGCACTAACTTGAAATGCTGGTCCCCCAACGCACAAAAAAAACATATTTGTTCCAGTCGGCGGCAATGGCCTACCCGAGATCGTCAACGTGGAACTCTCGGAGCCTAAAACGGTCGTAGTTATCACACGGATCTTATAACCAGAACCAGTAGCTGTACTAGCTGGGATTGTGACGCTGATAGGAGATTCGGAACTTGAACCAATGCTACCAGTCAATGAAAATGTGCCGGCTGCGTCAGAGAGTTGTACGGCAAAATTGGTGCCAGAAGCCACAGTACCTGTGGTAGTAAACGGTACAGAAACGACACTTCCTGCGCAGACCGGGTTCGGCGTCACTGCCCCCGTAGTAATCGTAGTTTGTCCAAATGAAGCTGCCAGGCTGAACAGCATGGCGAAAATGGTAAGGAAACTCTCTTTAATAAATGTTCTTTTCATGTATCTGTCTAAATATCTTTCCGCTAACCTTTTGACTGGTAAAGTTAGAGATATTTTTCAAATACGCTGAAGGTGATTTAAGGAAGCTGGCTTTTCCGTTGGATCAATGAACTGTACACTACGTCCTGTATTTTCCGCCGCGTACGCTGGGTTGTGATGGCTGTATTTTCGGCGTCCGGATTCACGCGGTTGGACAGAAACACGAACACGAGGTCTTCTTCCGGATCCACCCACACCATTGTGCCGGTAAAGCCCGTGTGCCCGAACGAGTTAACGGAAGCCTGCGGTGATACGTAGGAACTGTTGCCGTCGGCCGGGGCTTTGTCCCAGCCCAGCCCGCGGTGGTGCGACTCGTCGTACATGCGCGAGAAGAATGGCACGGTGGCCTGCTCGTAATAACGTTTTCCGGCGTAGTTGCCTTTCCAGAGGTTCATTTGTAGCAAAACGGCCAGGTCGCGGGCGGTACCGAACAGCCCGGCATGGCCCGAAACGCCACCTACAATAGCCGCCATCTGATCGTGCACGGTTCCTTGCAGCAGTTGCCCGCGGAAACGGTAATCCTGTTCGGTAGGGGCGATCTGTTTCTCAGGGAAACGGCGCAGCGGATTGAAACCGAGATACGCGAGGCCCAGCGGCTCATAAATGTTGGCGGCTACAAAAACATCCAGTGGTTGGCCGGTGATCCTTTCTACAATTTTTTGCAATGTCAAAAAACCGAGGTCGCTGTACAGGTAGCCGTAGTTACCCGCCCGGTCGCGGCGGTTGTTCATGGGTGATTCTACTACCCATTTCCAGACAGAATCGCGCAATGCACCTTTGGCAAACAACTTTGGCGCAACTTGCAGGTAATAAGCAGTATCCTGTTTTGAACTGTAATACTCCGGCAACAAGCCTCCCGCGCTGGTTTTGGTCCTGTCCCAAAGCGATGGATAAAACGAAATCAGTCCCGAGCGGTGCATGAGCAGGTCGCGGACGGTGAAGTTCTGTTTGGTCGTATTTGCCAATTCGGGAAGGTATTTCGATGCTTTTTCGTCCAGGTTGATCTGCTTCCGGTCATACAGCAGCATTACCGCCTGCAATGTGGCCGAAACCTTCGTGAGCGAAGCCAGGTCGTAAAGCGTTTCGGGCGTCACGCGGTCGTTGGTACGGTAGCTCAGCCCGCCGAACTGTTTCTCGTAAATGATCTTGCCTTGTCTGGCCACAAGCACCTCACAGCCGGGGAAAACGTGGTCGTTCACGGCGGCAGTCGCTATTTCATCGATTTTTTTCAACGAAATACCATCCATACCCACGCTCTCCGGCGTACCGAATGCAATGCGGTTAATGGAAGTGGTGTTCACACCGGTGCCCGTTTTGTAGGTCAATACCGAAACCGGCAGACGCCCTTTCGAGCTCAATGCACCGAAAATGATCTGCGGAACGATTTCCTGCTGATCCTTCCCATCCTGACTGGCGCAGATCAGTACGTCGGTTTCAGGGAAAAACGGAATGCTGTAAGGCGTGCCGAACAGGCAGAGGATCACTTTTTTGTTCTGCTGTTTGAGCTGATTTACAAAATCGACCATGCCCGGGGTGATGCCGTAGTTGCGGCCGGGCTTGGAGCTGATGCCGTGAATGTCGACGATCACGGTGTTGTAAGGTTGCAGGTAACCGAGCATTTCGGTAATCTGGTCCGGCGATGACGGCCCGTCGTAAAACGAGTAGCTCCGCATCGGTTTGTAGGTCGAAAGCATTTTCTGGAATGCCATGCTGCTGCCCTCGCCAATGCTCACCGACGCGATGTTGTTGTCGGCCACCGAGCCGATGGGAAGCAGGTTGTTGTCGTTTTTCACGACGGTCACCGAGGCCTCGCACAGCTCACGGTAAAGCTCTTTGCTCTTCTCGCTGTTAAGGTCGGCGTAGAGGTTATTGATGTCGACAGGCTGGTACTTGCTCAGTCCGGCCCAGTATTTGGCCTGCAAAATGCGTTTGACCTTGTCGTCGATGATCTTCTCGCTGATCTGCTTCTGGTTGATGGCATCTTTAATGCGCGTTACCGTTTCGGCAATGCTTTCCGGGTAAAGCAGCACGTCGTTGCCCGCTACCAGCGCTTTGAGGTTTACATCGGCAGGTTTACCGTTTTTGAGCACGCCGCGCATATTCATGGCGTCGGTAAACACCAGTCCGCGGAAACCGAGATCCTTGCGCAGCAGGCCATTCACGACTTTGTCCGAAAGCGAGCTGGCCTGGTTTGGCGTATTATCCAATGCGGGAATGTACAAATGGGCATTCAGAACGCCCATAAGGCTATCCGCAATCATCTCGCGGTATGGATACAGGTCGGTGTTATTGAGTTGTTCCAAAGAATGCGTCAGCACCGGCAATGTAAAATGCGAATCCGCGTCCGTGTCGCCATGGCCGGGGAAATGCTTGGCGGTGGCGATAATGCGGTTGTGCTGCAAGCCTTTCATGTACGCGACCGACTTCCGTGCCACATTCTCTTTATCCTCGCCGAACGAACGTATACCGATCACCGGATTGGCCGGATTGCTGTTGATATCCGAAACCGGCGCGAAATTGATCTGAATGCCGAGGCGCTTGCACTGGCGGGCTATATCGTCGCCCATGCGGTAAATCAGCCGGTCGTCCTGGATCGAGCCGAGTACCATTTGTTTCGGGAAGGAAATCGTGCTGTCGAGGCGCATGCCGAGGCCCCATTCGCCGTCGATGCCTATGAAAAGCGGGATATTGGAATGCGATTGGTAGCGGTTTGTAAGCTGCGCCTGACCGACCGGGCCACCCTGGAAAAATATGAGGCCGCCGATCTGGTAGTCGTTGATCAGCTTATCGATGTATTTGTAATGCGATTCGTCGCGGTTCGAGAAAGTCGCCACCATAAAAAGCTGGCCGATCTTCTGCTCGATGCTCAGGGATTTGAGGGTACTATCCACCCATTCGTTTTCGGGTAAAACGAGTACCGGGTCACGACGTTTTTTAGGGGCTTTGTGCTTCGGTTCAACGGCGGCAGGTGTTGGTTTGACCGTCACCGGCTTCACCGCCATCATTTTCCACGCGACAGACGCCACGGAAGTAAGCACCACCAGCGCCACTACAATCACTACAACACGAAACCGGCCGAACCACCAATTTTTCATACCTGGGAACACTGACTTAACGAGGGAATGTTAGGTTTAAAAACTGCAACAACTGACATTGGTATTGATCAAAAGTTACAATAATAACAATTTTATGGCGCTTTAAATCCTTAAAAATATGGTTTTAATGCAATTCTAATATTTGCTTAACCGAATATGATCATGGTAACTAGTGTCGGAACATCAAGCCTGCTGCGTCAGCTTCTTGAAAATATCTTCCAGTGAATCGCCCGTCTCGCGGAGTTCTTGCAACGAGCTGTCGCTCACTACTTTGCCCTTATTGATGATAATTACGCGGTCGCACAATGCTTCTACCTCCTGCATAATGTGCGTGGAAAAAAGCACTGTTTTGTCTTTCCCGGCCGTGCGTATCACTTCGCGGATCTCCTGGATCTGGTTCGGATCGAGGCCGGTTGTGGGTTCATCGAGGATGAGTACATCCGGATTGTGCAAAAACGATTGCGCCAATCCCACGCGCTGCCGGTACCCTTTGGAAAGCTGCCCGATTTTCTTTCGGCGCTCAGGTTCCAGCCCGCACATCGCGATCACCTCATCCACCCGCGCACGCAATGCTGTGCCATTCATGCCGTACAGTTTTCCCGAAAAAAGCAGGAATTCCGTCACGTACATATCCAGGTACAGCGGGTTGTGCTCGGGCAGGTAACCAATGGCCCTGCGCGCAGGCATCGGCTGCTGTATCACATCGAAATCCGAAACTTTGGCCAGGCCTTCGGTAGGTTTGAGGTAACCCGTCAGGATTTTCATCGTTGTGGATTTCCCCGCGCCATTCGGACCGAGAAAACCTACAATCTCCCCTTTTTTGAGGGTAAATGAAATCCCGTCGACCGCACGCTGCGTTCCGTAAACCTTCGTCAAGTTGGTGACTTCGATCATTTAATTTCGAATGATTGAATGATTGAATGAGTGAATTTTGAATGAGTGAAAAGTCAGGAAATGTCATGTGTAGTCATGTGTTGTCTCTTATATCCCTGACCCCTCCTGACCATTCCTGACCATTCTTGACCCCTCTTGACCATTCCTGACCCCTCCTGACCATCCGTTACACTTTCAGGAATAATTTATTCCTGTAAAGTAAATACATAAACGCCCATTGTACGGCGATAAATGCAATTACTTCTCCTACTGCTTCGAAGCCGTGCGGGAAATAGCTGAGTATGCCGCCGAATATCGCACGGGCGGTGTAGCCGAAGTCTATAAACCGGCCGACCATGTAAATCACAATCGAATTCATGCCTATTACCACGAAGAACAGCGTCCATTTGCGGTAGTTGAGCACGTCCACGATCCAGTAGAACAATGCGAGCAGCAATGTACTGAACCCGCCGGCGCAGAGTACGAACGAGCTGGTCCAGAGGTTTTTGTTGATAGGGAAAAAATAATCCCAGACGAGGCAGACGAGCAGGCTGACCACTCCTGCAAAAACCAGGTAAATGACTTTGCTTTTTTGGGAAAGCACTTCATGGCTCGTACGCAGGAGCTCGCCCGCGAAAATGCCCATCAGGCCTGTCGCAATGGCCGGAATGGTCGAAACGAGACCTTCGGGATCGTGAATGGTGAGGTGGAGGCGGCCGGGGATGATCATTTTATCGATGTAGCTGGCCGGGTTGCAGTCGATGGTCAGCAATCCTGCGCCGCAGCCGGGGACCGGATAGAACATCATGAACAAATAGTAGCCGATCAGCAGCCCGCCGAACCAGATCCAGCGGGCACGGTAGCCGAAGTAGAGGTAAATGATTTGCGCGAACATCCCCGCGAGCCCGATGCGTGCGAGTACGCTCGGGTAGCGCATCTGCGACCATTCCGTTTCGAAAAGGCCGTTGTTATAAATGATACCCAGTATCACCAGGATAATGCCACGCTGGATCACCTTGCGGGCCAGTTGCGACGGCGGTACGCCTTTTTCGAGCCGGCTGCCGAGCGAAAATGGCGTCGAAACGCCGGCCATGAAGAGGAATGTGGGGAAAATGAGGTCGTAGGCACGGAAACCATTCCAATCGGGGTGGGTAAACTGGTGGGCCAGGACTATCGCCCACGACCAGCCGGTCACTTTGGCGAGCACATGGAAAATTTCTTCGCCACCCGAAATCCAGAACATATCAAAACCACGCAACGTATCCAGGGACAATAACCTTTGTGAAGGAGCACTATCTTTCATCTGATAAAACAGGGTGTAGGGAAATAAAATTTGGGAAATAGAATGGAGTTTGAAATAAAACCAATAGCAACTACTGTAAAGATTGTAAAAAATACCATCCGTGCTCCCGTGTAAAACTATATTTATTTGAATAACCCTAAAACTCTGGGAGATAATGAAAAACGGGCGGCATTATATACTACCGCTTCCAAACGCCGTTATAAGCATCGAATTTTAACCCATGATCACCCCATGAAACGAATCCTGACGCTGATGTTCGCCCTCGGCTTGCTTTTCGGCAGCTTTACCACTTCCAATTCCTTCGCACAAAGCCGCCGCGACCGTAATGGAAACGACGACCGCGACAACTACGAACGCCAGGACGACCGCAAAGACAAGCGTCGCAACGACGATGCGTTCCTGAACGACGACGCTGCCAATAGCAAGCTGAATAACCGGCGGTTGGAAAAGAACATGGACAAATACGCCGACCAGCTCCAACTCACAAAACGTCAGCAGAAGCAGCTCAAAAAGATCGACCGCCGTTACGCGAGAATGGAAAGAAAAATGAAGCGCCGCGGCGACAACAAACGCAGCGATCGCAAACGCCTCGCCGAGGAAAAGCGCATTGAAATCATCGAAATCCTGACGCCCGACCAGCAGCAGACGCTGGAAGTATTATCGAAAAAGGGGCGGTTTAGTTTTGAGCAGTTGTTTGGGAGATAAGCCTTTGAGGTCGCCAAAACATGATTATTTGGGATTTAAATCCAAAATAATCATAATATTTTTGGATTTGAATCCTTGAATATCATAATTTTAATGGAATTGAATCCGAAATTATGATAGTTAGGAGCCAACAGCAAGCTGCATTAGATTCTTTATTTAAAGGAAAAGCATTTATCATTTACGGGCCAAGACAGGCTGGTAAGACTACTTTTTCAGAGCAACTGCTTCAAATAGTTGCTAAAAAGACCTTGCGACTCAACGGCGATGATGCCGATACCCGCGAGGCTTTTCTGCGCCCGAATGTCACTTTGCTTGAAAGGATTATTGGAGATCACGAAATCGTATTCATCGACGAAGCGCAACGCATTCAGGATATCGGCGTTGTGATCAAGATCATCGTCGATCGGTTGAAGCATGTACAAGTGATCGCGACAGGTTCATCATCCTTCGAGTTGGCCGGCAATATCAATGAACCGCTTACCGGTAGGCGTTATGAGATGCAGTTGCTGCCCATTTCCTACGAAGAATTAGTCAATTATACCGATTACCTTACCGAGCAACGACTTTTGGAACAAAGGCTGATCTATGGCTCGTATCCCGAAATCGTTACAGACCCGGTGAATGCCGAAAAGCACCTCAAGCTCATCGCTAACAGCTATTTGTATAAGGATTTACTCGTGCTGGAACAGGTTAAAAAACCTGTTTTGCTCGAAAAGATTGTAAAGGCGATTGCATTACAGGTAGGAAGCGAAGTGAGTGTCTCGGAAATTGGCAGGCTGGTCCAGGCAGACAATAAGACCGTGGAAAAATATATTGATCTGCTGGAAAAGGCGTTTGTGCTTTTTACGATACCGGCGTTTTCAGGAAATGTTCGTACCGAGATCAAAAAGGGGAGGAAGATTTATTTTTACGATAACGGGATTATCAATGCGGTAACGAACAATTTTAACCCGCTACAAAACAGAAAGGATGTTGGCGCATTGTGGGAAAACTACGTCATCAGTGAGCGCAAGAAATATCTCAACACGAAAGAGCTGGATGCTAAAATGTATTTCTGGCGAACCACGCAGCAACAGGAGGTAGACTATATCGAGGAAGTAAAGGGCGAGTTGCGAGCATTTGAGTTCAAATGGAACTCCGAAGCGTCTGTCCGCTTTCCATCGACTTTTTTAACTAACTACCCTCATGTAGCAACTGGGCTGGTTACTCCGGCAACAAGGGACCAATTCCTGACCTCCTGACCACCACCTGACAATACCTGACCTTACTACTTCAACCCATCCAACCAAGCCTCAATCGTAGGCCCCGACATATCAAACAACAACCCCGGCAAAATGCCGACCAGGATCGTGAGGATAACCAATGGTACGAGCATGGCTTTTTCCCGCCGGGTGAGATCGGTAAGGACCTGGGTGGTGGCGTTTTTGTACCAGAATGAACTGAAAAACATGCGCTGGTAGGTCCAGAGGAAGTATCCGGCGGCGAGGACGATGCCTAATGTGGATAATGCGGGAATCCATACGGGCAATGCGTCGGACTGGAATGCGCCCATGAGCGTGAACAATTCGCCGACGAAGCCGGAGAAGCCCGGTAAGCCCAGCGATGCGAAGAATGCAATGCCCGTGACGACGGTGTATTGCGGCATGACGGTGATCAGGCCGCGATAATTGTCGATGCGGCGGTCGTGGGTACGGTCGTAGAGCACGCCGGTGAGCAAGAATAGCATTGCCGATAGTATACCGTGACTAACCATCTGGTAAATGGCGCCATTGAATCCCTCGGGCGTGAACGCGGCGATACCCAGTAATACGAAACCCATGTGGGATACCGAGGAGTAGGCGATCATTTTCTTCAGATCGTGCTGGCCCAATGCATTGAAACCGCCGTAAACGATCGAGATCATGCCCAGAATGGCGAGCGGAATGGCGCTGTACAATGCCTCGGCCGGAAAGAAGCCGTCGACGATCCGGATGAAACCGTAACCCCCGATTTTCAGCAAAATACCTGCGAGCACGACGGATATGGGCGTGGGCGCTTCCACGTGCGCGTCGGGTAGCCACGTGTGTACGGGCACGACGGGCAATTTTACCGCGAAACCGATAAACAAGAACCAGAATGCCAGCAAACGTACCGGAACATCGGCGATGAAAAACTCGGATGCGGCGCTCAGGATCGAGCCGGGAATGTAGTTGCCGGGATCGGCCAGGTAGGTGAAACGGAATGTGTGAATAAGTTGCTCCGGCGCGATTTTACCGTCAAAAAGCCATTGCTGGATCTGTGGGATCATGTCGGGGTGGATCGCGTCTTCGGGACCGATGAGACCCACCGCACGCGCCGTTTCCACCGGATCGATTACCGAAAGGTACAGGCCGATCATTACGATCAGGATCAGTAACGAGCCCAGGAATGTGTAAATGAAGAATTTCAATGCCGCATATTCGCGCCGCGGGCCGCCCCACAAGCCAATGAGGAAGTACATCGGCAGGAGCATGAATTCGAAGAACAGATAGAACAGGAAGAAATCCTGCGCCAGGAAACAGCCCATTACGCTGCCGCAAAGCAGCAAATACAAACCGAAATAGGCCCGTGATTTGTGATTGACATTCCACGAACTGATCACACCCACCAGCAATACCACCACGGCCAGCAGCACCAACGGAAAACTGATTCCGTCCACAGCCAATGCGTAATCAATGGAAACCACACCCAGTGAACCGATCGGCAGCGTGATCCATTCCCTCACCTCGGAAAGTTGCAGCGCGGCGTCCTGGCTATTGAATGACAAATACGATACCGCTGTAACGACTACTTCCAGCAGCAATGCCACCAGTGCGATGAGTCGGAAATTGTGCTGGCTATCGACCGGCCAGAATGCGACGGCCGCGGCACCCAGTAATGGTATGGCAATTAAGAAGGTGAGTATATGATCAATCATCAAGCATTAATTTAACCGGCCGGTGCGCGTCAGATCGCAACCAACCACAATATCAATAAAAAGACGCCCATTACGGCCACGATGTAGTACGACTGGATCCGGCCGCTCTGCATATTCCGCGCGGCCTGTCCGGCGGAGCGGATCGAGAAGACGGTGAGGTTCACAGCACCGTCGACGAATAACCTGTCGACCCAGGCAATGAAATGTCCGAACACCAGGCTGCCTTTCGCAACCAGATCGACGAGGGCGTCGACAATATTTTTTTCGAAGGCTTTGAGGTACTTCGCGATCAACTCGAACGGAATGAGGAAATAATGCTCATTGGAATAACCCCGCAGCCAGTTCCACGGGCTCTGTGCAGGTTCGCCTGCCGGTATCGGGTCGTTCACTTTGAATGGATTAGTGGCGGCCGTTTCGCGGTAGGCAAGGAAAATCGACACAAATGTAACAGCGCTCGCGACGAACGGCACCCATACCAGATGCTCGCCGTGCTCTTGGCCGATCCAATGCAGGAACCAACCTTCCGCATTGAACGGATTCACCGAAAACCAGAAGAACAGCGATAATGCCGAAAGCAATGCCATTGGCAGCCACATCGCCACCGGCGACTCGTGCGGGTGTACAATCGCAGGGAAACGTTTTGCTCCGAAAAATACCAGCCATACCTGTCGCGTCATGTAAAATGCGGTTAACCCGGCCGATAAAATGACCAGTACCGGGAATATGTAGCCCAACGCGCCAAATTCCGCAGCCCAGAGGAAGCCTTCCGTGATGATCGCGTCTTTGGAGAGGAAGCCCGAGAAAAATGGTAACCCTGCCAATGCAGCCGCGCAGATCAAATAGCAGATAAATGTAATGGGCAATGCCTTGCGCAAACCGCCCATGGTGCGCATATCCTGCGGGTCATAACCCGGCAATTCGTTCCCAGGCAATTCATTGCCTGGAGTGACCGCGTGAATCACCGAACCTGCCGAAAGGAACAATCCCGCCTTGAAGAACGCGTGCGTCGCCAAATGGAACAATGCCGTTTGCCAGCTTCCAAAACCAACCGCCATGACCATCAGCCCGAGCTGCGACATGGTCGAATAAGCGAGCACTTTTTTGATATCCCAACCTTTCAATGCCTTTACAGCGCCGGTGACCATCGTAATGGCGCCGATAGTGAGAATGACCAAACGGGCGTCGACAGTTAGCAAAAAGGATATTCTTGCCAACAAAAAAATCCCTGCCGCAACCATCGTAGCCGCGTGGATCAATGCGGAAACGGGTGTAGGGCCCTCCATGGCGTCGGGTAGCCAGCCCGAGAGCGGAAACTGGGCCGATTTACCTACACAGCCGCCGAAAAGACAAATGCCGATGGCCGTCAGAATGCCGGGGTGGATCGTACCGATTTCAAGCGAAAGCACTTCAAAGTCCGTAGAGCCAATATAGTAGAAGAGCATTAATATACCTGTCAGGAAGGCCGCGTCGCCAATGCGGTTCAGCACAAATGCCTTCTGTGCTGCCCAGACAGGTCTTTTTTTAGTATACCAAAAACCAATCAGCAGATACGACGACAGCCCGACAAGCTCCCAGAAAATGTACATGACCAGCAAACTTCCCGCGAGTACAATGCCGAGCATCGAAAAAAGGAAGAGCTGGATGAATGCAAAATAACGGTTCACATTCTGGTCGTCGTGCATGTATGCGGTCGAAAACAGCTGCACGAGCAACGCTACGAAATGCACGATGACGAGCATCATCGTCGAGAGCGTATCGAATCGAAAGGAAAGTTCTATGGAATGGCTGCCGATGGTAAGCCACTGAAAACGAATGTAATGGTCGGCTCCGGGATCGGCGGAAGTAACACTAATGAACAGCCCGACGGCTGTAACCAGCACCCCGATCCAACCCGCAAATTTATTTAGACTCGTTCCACCAAGCCACAGCAACAAAAAGCACGAGAACGGCAAGCCCAACAGCAAATAAGCAGGTAAGTGGAATGCGGTGTCGGGCATGAGAGCGGGAATGCGTTTAATTTCGGCAAATATCCTGAATTCGCGGCCGAATTCAAACAATGCTAGATGTCTTTCTCGATGTCGTCTATCTTCACTGAACCATGAACGACTTCCAGCAGTTCCCGGAGATCGTACGTGGAGCGGTTATACGTATTGCCGAGAACGATAATCACCGCGTCGTCTTCGGGGCAAACCCACAGCATGGTGTTGTACCCTTTCCACCAGCCGCCGTGGTAGATAAACCGGGGCGAATGGTCTTCCTTGATGTGCATACGGAAGCCGTAGCCGTAATTGCGGATGCCGTCGCGTTCGAAGCTCCGGGGCTTGAATGCCTCGTCGAGCATTTTCCTTTCGAGGATCAATCCTTTGGTGAGGCCGTTGTAGAACCGGTAAATGTCTAATGTAGTGGAATAGAGTCCCTTATCGCCGACTACCTCGTCGTAGTAATCCTTATCCAAACGGCGGCCGTACTGGTGGCCGTCGGTGCGGTTTTTGGTGGCGGCGATGGTCGTGTCGGTAACCAGGTAGGTGTTTTGCATACCCAGCGGCGTGAAAATCTGGCTGTTCAGGTATTTACCGAACGAATCACCGGTTACTTTTTCGACGATCGCGGCGAGGACGCAGTAATTGGTATTGCAATAGTTGAACGAGCGGCCGGGGCGGTTGTAGGGCTGAGGCGTGGGTACTACTTTGGCATACCAATCCATAATATCCAGGTTATCAGGATATTTCCTGCCGTGGCGGACGCTGTCGTTGAATGAATAAATGTAATTAGGCAGCCCGCTGCGGTGGCTGAGCAGCATATCGACCTTCACACCGTGGTAGGGAAAATCAGGGAAAAAGCGTTGCACCGAGTCGTCGAGCGCCACGCGGCCTTCCTGGATCAGTTTCAAAACGGCCACGGCCGTAAATGGCTTGGAAAGCGACGCCAGCTGAAAACGGGAATCGCCCGTGAGCGTGTCCTTCGCCTTCATGTGCGCGAAGCCGAAAGAATTCTGGTAAAGTATTTTGCCTTTCTGGACGATGAGTACATTCCCATTGAAACCAGCCTTGCGTTTACGCCTGAAAATATCTTCGATTTTGGCAATTTTCTCCGCCATAGCGGCATCGGGATTTGTCACCGCGACTGGGTCGAGGTTTTTGACATTTTCGCCAGACACGGCCACGTCCGGGGAATCGGTTTTGTTTTTTCTGACTAATCCCCAGGAAATCAACAAAATAACCAGGACGGCAATGGCCGTCCACCACACTTTCGGCTGCACTTTTTTCAACATAGGCTTTTGGCCTTTAATATTCAGAACGTTGCTTTGCTAACGACGCGTCGTCAACATTTTCTATACTTTACCATTACAAATTAAGCGCAGAATGCTTTACGGAACCAACACTTTCAATTGTTCTTTTTGACCATTCTTTACATATACTACAAAATAAATGCCAGAAGCAAGCGGCTCGTGAGGAGTGAGGAATATACGTCCGCCCGAGCCATTTTCGCGGCGGAATGGTACAGCAACGCCCGATTTGTTGTACAAATTGAGTAACGCTTCGTGGCTGTTGGGGGCGGTTATTATGATGGTGCGCGAAGACGCCGGGTTAGGCGTGACCTGCATGCCGGAGAATGATTGGGGATTGAAAACAGCGATCGGTTTGCAGGTCGTGAAGTCTGCGTTTTTGTCTATTAGTTTTAACCTGTAATAATTGTTTCCTGCCGCTGGATCATTATCAATGAATGCATAAGAAGTACGTCCGGTCGTTTCACCGGAAGCTGCGACCGTCCCGATCGGTGTGAATGCTTTCATATCCATGCTTCGCTCGACGACAAATTCCTTTGCGTTTTTCTCCCAGCCCGTTTCCCAATCCAGCGCTACCCGCCCGTTTTCCGCCAAACCCTTGAAATAAGTAATATCGACCGGCAGCACAATGGCAAGGACGTCGCCATTGACCGAAATTTCATCAAACCACAAAGTCCCGTAAATGTCTACCGAATTGTAGGCGTAAATGCGAATGCTGAAAGAATTGCTTGAAAGATTGTTATAGCTGACCGGAATATTGTACGTGTTGAAAGTACCATTGTTACTGATCACAAATGCATTCAGATCGGTTGAGAAACCATCCATACTTGTCCGCACTTTAATGCTGTTCGGCCCATTGGGAGAGCGGCGGAGACGAAAGCCGATGGAAGATATATTGTATTTAAAGGAGTTGGCCGTAAATGTGAACTCCATGTAGCGTGAAGCCGAAAAGCTCACAGGCCAGGGTCTGATAATGTAGCCTACCACATTGGCACCGCCGCCACCGCTGTACACCGTGGGCAGTGTAAATGTGTTCGGCCCGCCAGCTAATGCGGCCGCCGATGGCGTGAAATTAGCATGGTCCGAAACGCCGGCCTGCGTGTAATCCATCGTCCATCTGACATGGAACGGCTCATTGGCATGAGCATTAAAAACAAAAAGCAGTATCGCGACCGCGGCCACCATACTGCTTTTCAGGAAATGCGTGTTCTTTTTCATGTGCGTGTTGGTTTAAAGTAAAACTTACACTGACTGCTTTACTTTTTACGTAAAGCCATGAAAAAGGTAACAGCTTGTAGAATAATTAAAATTCTGCGCTCTTAGGGTAACGCGGGAACGGGATCACGTCGCGGATGTTGCCCATGCCGGTTACGAACTGCACGAGGCGCTCGAAGCCCAATCCGAAGCCCGAGTGCGGTGCGGTACCGAATTTGCGGGTTTCCAGGTACCACCATACGTTTTCGGGATCGATGCCCACTTCGTGTACGCGGCCGAGGAGCTTATCGTAATTCTCTTCACGCTGGCTGCCGCCGATGATCTCGCCGATGCCCGGGAAAAGTACGTCCATCGCGCGAACCGTTTTGCCATCCTCGTCGAGTTTCATGTAGAACGACTTGATCTCGCGCGGATAGTTGGTCAGGATCACCGGCTTTTTGAAATGCTTTTCTACCAGGTAACGCTCGTGCTCGCTCGACAAATCGATGCCCCAGCCCGTCACCGGGAACTGAAATTTGCCTTCTTTTTGTGGTTTTGATTTCAAAAGGATTTCGATCGCCTCGGTATAGGTCAGACGTTCGAATGGGTTATCCACCACAAATGCCAGTTTTTCCAGCAATGGCAATGAGCGCTCGTTCTGAGGCTTGTTCTTTTCTTCTTCTGTGAGGCGGTTTTGCAGGAAATTCAAATCATCCTTGCAGTTAACTAATGCATAAGTGATCACTTTTTTGACAAAATCTTCCGCCAGGTCCATATTGTCTTCCAGCTCGAAAAACGCCATTTCCGGCTCGATCATCCAGAATTCGGCGAGGTGGCGCGTCGTATTGGAGTTTTCGGCACGGAATGTAGGGCCAAAAGTATAGATCTTCGAAAGCGCCATCGCGCCCAACTCGCCTTCCAGCTGGCCGGAAACGGTCAGGTTAGCTTCACGACCGAAGAAATCTTCTTTAAAATTGATCGCGCCTTCTTCCGTACGCGGCAGGTTGTTCAAGTCGAGCGTCGTCACACGGAACATTTCGCCCGCACCTTCCGCATCCGAAGCCGTGATTACCGGTGTATGCAGGTAGAAAAAGCCTTTTTCATTGAAATACTGATGCACCGCGAACGCCAATGCGTGGCGGATGCGGAGGATCGCGCTGAACGTGTTCGTACGTGGGCGCAGGTGAGCGATCTCGCGCAGGAATTCCAGCGAATGCCTTTTCGGTTGCAACGGATATTGCTCAGGATCAGCCGTACCGTACACTTCGAGGTCGGTGATTTTTACCTCTACCGCCTGTCCCGAGCCTTGTGATGCGATCAGCTGGCCGGTTACTTTCAGGCACGACCCGGTGGTTACTGTCAACAGCAATTCGGCAGAAAACTGACCGGGTTCAGCCACTGCCTGTATATTATGTATGGTCGACCCGTCATTCAACGCGATGAAAATCGCGTTTTTGCTTTCTCTTTTAGTTCTTACCCAGCCCTTTACGACAACCGATTGGTTTTCAGGCGCAGTTTGTAAAATGTCTTTGATTTGCAACGGTCCCATTTTGTTCAATTCAATCTTTAAATGTCAGCCGGGAAATGCCCGGTTTTTTACGAATGAGGCGCAAAATTACAAAATCGGCCCCGAAAACCTATTGTAGCGCTGCAACTTACTTTTCTGTGGAACCCAATCATTGTACAGTCTGGTTTTCAACGTAATTTTGCCCGCATCAACCTGATTAAAGACCCAATTACCTTGAATAACCGACTTGCCATTATATTATCGGTGGTTTTCCACCCACTGATACTCACCACATACTTGTTTGCATTGCTCTTTTTCCTCGTGCCCGACCTCGTGGGTGTGAGCGCGTTCGAGCTGCCCGCGCTGGGGAGCCTGCTGATGCTGCTCTGGATCAATACTTTTATTGCGCCGGCCGTTATGATGTTTTACTTCAAAAAGACGGGTATGATAACCTCGCTGCACGTCGAGGACCCCGTTGAGCGCCGCATTCCCTACATTTCCTGTGTGGTCATTTACGGGTTGGCGACTTATCTTTTCGGATGGCAACTGCAACCGATCGGAGAGCTCGCGCCGCAAATTTCCGTCATTCTGGCCAGTGTCACACTTTCGCTTGTGGTAGTAGCGATGGTGAGTTATTTCTGGAAAATCAGCGCTCATGCCACCGGCATCGGCGGGGCTATCGGCATGCTGTCGGGCCTGATGATCCGGTTCGACGAGAGCGCATTACTGCTGCCGCTGCTTTTCACCATATTAATCGGCGGCTGGATCATGAGCGCGCGCCTGCAACTGAACGCCCACACGCCCGGGCAAATCCTGGCCGGCGTATTTTGCGGGGTATTCGTCAGTAGCGCCACCGTGTATTTCTTCTTTTGAAGGAAAACACTTCACAGCATGTACGAACACCTCATTTTCGAAAACCACGACGGCATCGTTCGCATTACGCTTGACCGTCCGGATGTATTCCACGCATTAAGCCCGGCATTGATCCGCGAAATCACGCAAGCCATCGGCGTCGCCACCGAAGACCCGTCCGTGCGCGTGGTACTGCTCACCGCCACCGGCGAAAAGGCATTCTGCTCCGGCGCCGACCTCAAAGAAGCCAACGCCTCGGGCATGAACGCGGGCGAAATCCTGCGCGACTACTACGAGCCCATGATCACGGCGATCCGCGACATTCCCAAACCCGTGGTATGCCGTATGAACGGCCTCGCCGTGGGTGCCGGCTGCTCACTGGCATTGGCCTGTGACCTGGTAATCGCCGCCGAAGATACCTTCCTGAGCCTCGCATTCGTGCAAATAGGCCTGATGCCCGACGCCGGGGCAACGTTCATGTTGCCAAGGCTGGTTGGTCTCTCCCGGGCCTTTGAACTCGCCTCTACCGGCCGACGTATATCCGCTTCCGAAGCTGCGCAAATCGGACTCATCGCGCATTCCGTCCCGCGCGAGTCTCTCGACGAAGCAACCGAAAAGCACATTGCCTACTACCGCCACGCGCCAACCCGTGCCATTGGTGAAATGAAGCGTGCATTCAACCAATCGATGCACTCGAACCTGCCTCAAATGCTGGAAACCGAGCGGGAGAGCCAGGAAATGTTGTTTGGAACGCGGGATGTGCGGGAAGGAATTACCGCTTTTTTAGAAAAAAGGAGGCCTGATTTTCAGGGCTTTTAGGCGATTTTGAGAAATTTTTTCTTAAATTTATTTGCCAGAATTTGTTACTGCGGATTTCATCCCTACCTTTGCAGTCCAATTCGGAAATGGTTGCGTAGCTCAATTGGATAGAGCACCTGACTACGGATCAGGAGGTTTGGGGTTCGAATCCCTACGTGACCACGAGTTAAAGCATCTGAGCATTGTTCAGGTGCTTTTTTGCTTTTATTGCACTTGTCAGCGGATCAGGAGGTTTGGGCCGGGCCGCCGGGCGGTTCGAATCCCTACGTGACCACAGAATTAAGCGCCTTTCGAGAGATTGCGCTTTTTTGTTTCTAGCCGATTGAAAGATATTTTTGCATAGAATATCTTACTCACACACTCATCTAATATGGACATTACACCGTATCCAACGTACGAAACTGGAAGTCTTGAATATAGTTTTTATAGTGTAAGGCACTCGGGAGTAATTGAACTGCGAATGCGCATTGCCCTAATAGACGCCAGAACGAGGTTTTACAATATTGGATTTGGGGTCTGGGAGCTGTGGAGAAAGGATTTGATCGGAAGGCAGAAGAAATGAAGGCTTTTTTGAAACGAAACCCTGTTCCAAAAGAATTTCTGAACTAGCATTTATTTCCCAACCAACCGCTCCAACCGCCCGATCATCTCATCCTTCTCCCTCAGCATCCGCTCATAAAGCTCTATTTTCTCATAGTGCAATTTCCTGATCTCGTCGATGGGATTGACATGGAAAGTGGCTTGTGGATTTCCCACGTAGTAGGCTTCGCTGTTAAACGTATTCGAAATAATATTCACAGCCTTCTCCTCATCAAAATTCCGGATCGCTTCCGCAGGGATTTTGAGAATCGCTGAAACTTGCTCCAATATCTCCGAATCGATCTTCTCACGTTGTTCGAGGAGGGAGATTTTTTGCTGGTTCCAGTCCTCGCCGAGCTCGAATGCGAGGTGATCTTGCTTGATTCCGAGCATTTCGCGGAAGCGTTTCAGGTTGCGGCCTTCGTGGATAGTCCGGTCGGTGGTAGTATGTGCCATATGGAATGGGGCTTGTTAAAAAGGCAATTTATGTAAATCTGCGTGGAAGTGCGCGGATACTTACGAGGCAGATCAATGTTATTTTGATATTTTCACTCCGCATGAACATTGGGATAAAACAGATGGTGAAAGTTACTATTTCGCAGCGGCTTAACCGGGATAGCGAAATAGAGGCCAGTTATAAATCGAAAGTCATTATGAAACAGTTGGTATTTGTCGTTTTCATACTAGTAAGCAACTTTTCATTCTCGCAGATCCATACAGGCAAAATATCAGAATCCAAGCAATGGGCGAAAGCGGAAGGCGATAAGGAGTTTGATAACGGTTCTACGCTTACCCGGGAGCAATTGCAAAAAATCCCCGGCAATGAGCTGGCCGAATTTGGCAAAATCTGGGGATTTTTGAAGTACCACCACCCCGCCGTGGGTAGCGGCAAATACAATTGGGATTACGAACTTTTCAGGATACTGCTTAAATACAAGGAGGCAGGGAGCAAATAGGCGAAGCAAACGCTAATATCATCCTGGATTGACAGCCTGGGGACATTTGAAACACGAAAACATGCCGAGGCGAAACCCGGCGGAATTGCGCTCCTTCCTGATTTAAACTGGATTCGCTCTTCCGGTTTTCATGAGGAGTTAAAAGCCCGGCTAATGGCAGTTAGAAACGCCGAAAGGACGGCGGACCATTACTATATTGGAAATACCCCGTATGATAACCCGGAATTCAAAAACGAAAATACTTACGAATCAATGCATTACCCGGATGCCGGGTTCCGGTTGTTGGCCCTGTTCCGCTACTGGAATATGATCCAGTATTATTTCCCGTACCGAAACCTGATCGACGGAAACTGGAACGACGTCCTGCTGGAATTTATCCCGGAATTTCTCGCTGCCCCCGATGAGATACATTATAAATTAACAGCTCTGAAACTCATTACCAGGGTCAACGACACCCATGCGGACATCCAGGGTGACTCGGTGCTGAACAAATATTTCGGTGATAGAAATGCCGCGCCCGATGTCTCATTCATAGAAAATGAAGCTGTTGTAACAGGTTATCACCACAAAGCACTGGGTGAGAAATCGGGTCTGAGAAGGGGGGATGTACTCCGAAAAATAAACGGGAAAGCTGTTGCGGAGATTATCCGCGAGTCCCTTCCGGTCACGCCGGCTTCCAACTATCCGACACAGCTGCGCAAAATAGCTGCCAAACTTTTGCGGACCAACGATTCGCTGATTGTGGTGGACTACAAACGCGGCTCCGAAACCGGAAGGTTAACGCTCAAAAGTTATGACCTGAAAACCATGCAGGTGCCGCGGAAAAATCAACGGAAAGACACTTGCTTCCGAATGATCCGGACCGATATTACTTATCTCTATCCCGGCTCATTCAAAAACCGGTACTTACCGAAAATAACGCCGGAGATTCTTAAATCCAGGGGCCTGATCATCGATCTGCGGTGCTATCCCAGTGACGACCTGGTGGACACTTTTTCAAATACATTACTTCCTTCTCCCCGGAAATTTGTAAAATATTCCGTTGCGAAATTGACCGAGCCCGGTCTTTTTCAATTCACAAATCCCATTCAGATCGGGGCGGACAATGCGGAATATTTTAAGGGACAGGTTGTAATCCTGATCAACGAACTCACCCAGAGTGCCGCCGAATATACGGCCATGGCATTCCGAACGGCACCGAAGGTCAAAGTAATCGGAAGTACCACTGCCGGAGCGGATGGTAATACGTCCGCCATCTACTTGCCGGGCAATATCATGACATACATCAGTGGCATAGGCGTGTTTTACCCGGATGGCCGGGAAACCCAGCGCGTCGGCATCATTCCCGACATTCAAATCAACCCTACCATTAAAGGGATCACGGAGGATCGTGACGAATTAATAGAAAAGGCCATTGAAATTATCAACGGCAAATAGCCGTAGGTTAGAAATATTTCTACTTATTACAACTGCTTTTGAACTACGGAAGGAAGGCGGCCGTAAAAGTGACCAAACAATATCTTACATTAATTTAACCAAGAATGAAAAATTTACATACTGCCCATTTTCAAGTTGGAATGCGTTTGAAGTCCTTAAATCATCTGGCGGCACTGATTGTGCTGCTCCTTATTTCGTTGCAGGTCCAGGCCCAGGTAGGGATCGGTTTAACACAACCCAAAGCTTTTTTGAACGTTGCGGAAGGAAAAACGGTGCTATTCGGAGCGGATACTGCGGGCGTACTATCACAGAATCCAGGGACATGGGATGTACCAAAAATGATCTGGTACGGCAGCAAGGGGGCCTTTCGGGCCGGTGGGATCCGAATTGAGGAAAACCAGTATACCTATTGGGACAACGCGAATGTAGGCAGGTATTCCTTCGCCAGCGGTGAAGGTACCAAAGCCGGCGGGGAGCATTCAACGGCTATGGGCTTTGGTACACAGGCAAACGCGGAAAGCGCAACTGCCATCGGTGCCTGGACATTTGCAAATGCTGATCGTTCAACGGCCATGGGTTATTCTGTCGTAGCAAATCACAGAGGTTCATTTATCATTGGTGATGATAGCAATTGTTTGGGTTGTACCTACAACACGACAGCTATTAACCAGATGATGATGCATTTTGCGGGCGGGTATATTTTGTATACCAGCAACGCCCGCCAAGAGAACTCCCCATCCGGAATACAGCTCCAACCCAATGCTAATGCATGGTCGGTGATATCCGACTCGACACGGAAAGAGAACTTTCGTGCTACCGATGGCGCGCTGTTTCTAAAAAAGATCAGCGGGATGCGGCTGGGAAGCTGGAATTATAAGGGCCAGGACGTGAAGCAATACCGCCATTACGGCCCTATGGCACAGGACTTTTTTGCAGCCTTCGGCCACGACGAGTTGGGGGTAATCGGAGAAGATAAGTCCATTAACCAGGCTGATTTTGATGGTGTAAACCTGATTGCAATCCAGGCTTTAATCAAAGAAGTAGAAGCTTTGAAAGCAGAAAACAAAAGCCTGAAAATGGCAGAGACATCCATGAAAGCCGAAACGCAGTCACTGAAAGCAAAAATGGAGCAATTTGAAAAGCAACTTTCCACATTAATGAACGCCGGCACGGTTTCAGCGGTAACAAAGTAAGGGTAAATGGAGAAAAGAACGGCGCGGCAGACCGGATATCCGACGCTGAATCCAACAGTGAATTTTTTAGAACCGTCATTAATAAAAACTTTCTATCGCAATATTGCGATAGAAAGTTTTTGTCGTATGTTTGCATCATGGGAGTTACGAAAACGGAAATATTCACGGAACAACAGAACCGTATCGCGGATTTGGCGAAAGCATTTGCACACCCGGCGCGGGTAGCGATTTTGCAGCTGCTCATTGCCCGTAAAGCGTGTGTCTGCGGCGACCTGGTGGACGAATTGGAGCTCGCGCAAGCGACGGTATCCCAGCATTTGAAGGAATTGAAGCGCATTGGGATTATTCAAGGCGAGATCAATCCGCCCCGGGTTTGCTATTGTATCAATCCGCCGGTTTGGGAGGAAGCGCGGCAAGCTTTCGGCTCGATCCTGGAATCTTTTGAAGGTGCGAGCTGCTGCAATTGAGCAGGTGTTTTTTTGGGTATATCAATCGTAATATTACATTATAACAATGAAGCTATGACAAATCTATCGAATCCGGTGACACCGCGTGCAATGACCTGGGGCGACTTTAAAAGCACGCTCGAACAAAATCCCGATCTGCACCTGCAATTCGAATATGAAGCGGGGAAGTTTGTGGATAGCGCGTACCATATCACCGAAATCAAGCAGGCGCCGGTCGTCTCGGTCGATTGCGGCGGCCAAATGAATAGCTGGACCGAGGTTATCGTGCAGTTGTGGGAGCCTTCTAACCAGGAAGTGGATCGTGCGATGAAAGTGGGTAAGGCTCTCAAAATTGTCAGTCTTGTGGAGCAATCACTGCCTTTGGACCCGAATGCAGTCGTAAAAATCGAGTTTGGCAATTCGAAATTCGATACCCGTCAGATGTATCCCGGCGAATTTATTGCGGAGCGTGAGACGTTTACGGTCAGCCTTGTTCCCGATTTTACGCAATGCAAAGCGCTTACACGCAATCAAAGTTGTGGGACGTCCTCGGGGAATGCTTCCTGCTGTGGGCCTGCTCGTGGTTGACTATCTTAGATCTTGGTAATCAATTAAATAAATGAAGAAAATTTTAGTGCTATGTACCGGTAACAGTTGCCGGAGTCAGATCGCGGAAGGATATTTGAGGCATTTTGCCGGAAGCAAAGCCATCGTATACAGTGCCGGGGTAGAAACACACGGAGTTAATCCGAAAGCCATCGCCATCATGGCCGAAGACGGCATCGACATTTCTAATCATACTTCCAACCACATCGACGAGTATAGCAACATCGACTTTGATTTCGTCATTACGGTTTGTGATAATGCGAAAGAACGTTGCCCTTACTTTCCGACTAATGCGAAGAAATTTCATCACAACTTTCCCGATCCGGCAAAAGCATCGGGTACCGGGCAAGAAGTGATGAATGCATTCAGAGCCGTTCGTGAGCAGGTAAAAGCTTACTCGGAGACGTTTGTAAAGGAAAACCTGTAAGCGGCGACATTACCGTAACATTCGCCTCACCGGCTCATCATACCATTTCCAACTCGCGTAAGCCAGCGCCACAGCGCCCGCAAATGTGAGCAATGCATATGGCCATGCCTCTAATAACGTAATGCCTTTGTGATTGCTCACCCAAGCCACATAGAAGTACACGAGCACATAATGCGTCATATATAGCGGGTACGAAAGATCGCCGAGGAATTTGCAGATCCTGGTTTCCATTGGACCATGTACCAGCCCGCTGGCGCCGAGGTATACAATGAGTGGAAATACAATGATAATGCAAAAAGCTTCGAACAATCCATTCATCCACAGATGTTCCGCGCCGCCGATCCTGGGCATCAGCAAAACGGCCGCTATCAGCAGGCTACACCAAAGGAATGCATTTTTAACCTGGCCCGGGCGCGCTACCCGGGAGAGCAGCAAACCGGCAAAAAACGGGAATATCGTACGCGTGATACCCACGCGCATATGCTCGAAATTCAATGTCCAACCGCCGGTAACGTCTCCGTTCGGGCTGGTAACAGCGAAATGCAGGAGGACGGCGCCTGCCAGTACCACAAAGCAAGCCAATGCTTTATTGGACAGTTTCCGCAGCCCCAGCGCGTAAAGGACGTTGGCGATATATTCGAAAAACAGCGACCAGGCGACACTGTTGAGCGGATGCATTTCCTGCCAGCCCCGAATGTCCATCGAAAGAGGGATCGGCAAAACCGTCCATCCGATCAGCATCACGACGATCAGTTTCCAGGCCGGAACCGTATGAATGAGCGGCCATATCGGCGAATCGGTAAAGTAGAAACCGATGGCGCCGAGCGTCATACCGAGCACGACCAGCGGTTGCAACCGCTTGAAACATCGCAGGAGAAAACTACCGATGGTTAGCCTGTCCCACCGGTCGTCGTACGCGTAACCAACTACAAAACCTGAAAGAAGGAAGAAAAAATCAACTGCCAGATAACCGTGGTTCACAACATTATCGAGGCGGCTCGTCGCCAGCGGCTCGGTAAGGTGGAAAAATACGACGATGATGGCTGCCACGCCCCGAAGGCCGTCCAGTATGGATAATGCGGCTTCGTGCCGGGGTTGTTGTTATTCATTAATGGTAGGAAAACCCGCAATATACGATGGCATAGCCGTTGGATAGTGTAGTATATGTAGATACTGGTAGAATTTTTCGATCAGTTTCTTAGTGAAGCAGAACGCCTATCTTTGAAGAAGAGAATACAACGCGAATGAACGAGCAGCAACTGATCGAATTATTAGACGAATTGGTTAAACATCCTCAAGAGAGTGAATGGGTTGAGTTCAAGCTTAATTTTCATTCACCGGAAGAAATTGGTAAGCGCCTTTCCGCGCTTTCCAATGGGGCATGCATGCACAATCAGAACTTTGGCTATCTGGTTTTCGGTATCGAAGATCAATCGCACATTGTTAAAGGCACATCGTTCAAGGCAAAGTCACACAAAAAGGGAGGTGAAGATCTGGAACATTGGCTTACCACGAGGCTAAATCCAAGGATCGATTTCACCGTGCATGAATTCGACTACGACGAGAGCCGCCATATTTCACTCTACATTATTCCTGCTGCTAAAAACCAGCCGGTGGAATTTCATAATCAGTCATATATCCGTATAGGGAGCATTACCAGGAAGCTCAATGAGTATCCTGAGAAACAAGCAAAAATCTGGAAAAGAGATGTGGTGCCTTTCGAGAAGGAAATTGCCATGGATAATTTATCTGCAATAGATATTACCAGATATTTGAGTACGGAGACGTATTTTGATCTGATGAAACTACCCTATCCTTCCACACAGCAGGGGGTGATCGACAAATTTATAGAGGATGGTCTGGTGATCAAAAACAGTGGTTTTGCTATTACCAAATTGGGTGCATTGCTCTTTGCCAAGCAGCTAAAAGATTTTGAAAGCGTCGCCCGAAAATCCATTCGGGTGATTGTCTATAAAGGGAAAAACAAAGTCGAAACGGAGCGGGAGCAAATGGGGGGGCGGGGCTACGCAATCGGCTTTGAAGGTCTGGTAATATGGATAAACAGTCAACTTCCGGCCAACGAAGAGATTGGAAAAGCATTGCGAACGGAATCCAGAATGTACCCGGAGGTGGCGATTCGCGAATTGGTTGCTAATGCACTAGTTCATCAGGACCTGAATGAAAAGGGCTTCCCTATGATCGAAATCTTCTCTGACAGAATAGAGATATCGAATCCGGGCAGACCACTTGTAACGCCAGAGCGATTTATAGATGCTTACTTATCCAGGAATGAGAAGCTGGCCGACATCATGCGTCGCTTGGGCTTTTGTGAAGAAAAAGGAAGTGGTCTGGATAAAGTGATTTTCAACATCGAGTTGTATCAGTTGCCGCCACTGAACGTAACTGTGGCGGAAAACAGGACCAGTGTAGCGATGTTTAGCTACAAGGAACTGCTTGATTTGGACAAGAAAGAAAAAGTGAGGGCTTGTTACCAGCACGCATGCCTTAAGTATGTTTCAAATGAAAAGATGACCAACCAGTCTCTTAGGGACCGCTTTAAGATTGCGGACCATAACTACGCTGCGGCTTCAAGGATAATCAGGGATTCATTGACAGAAGGGGTAATCAAAGAAGATGACCCCGAGAGCAGGTCGAGAAAATATGCTTCTTACATTCCCTATTGGGCGTAAATCTTATGTGACGGTAATGTGATGGTAAGACATTTTAGATTTTTAAGTAACTGATTACCAGTAAGATCTTATGTGACGGTAATGTGATAGCTACCTTATTATGGTCCTGAATTCTATAATTATCAACGAAACAGCGCCCTTTGGTCGGCTGCACGACTTTCAGCACATCTTACTTCCATTCGGCACATTGCCCTGAACGGCCGTCAGTACAATATCCCCGTTGGCATCGGCAAAGCCCGTCACCAGAAATTCGGACATAAACTTACCAATCTGTTTTTTCGGAAAATTGATCACACCGACAATCTGCCGGCCGGGTAACTCCTCCAATTTGTAATGTTTTGTAATCTGCGCACTGCTCATCCGCACACCAAATTCGCCAAAATCGACTTTCACCTTATATGCCGGCTTACGCGCCTCCGGAAACTCGAACGCTTCCAGGATCGTGCCCACCCGTAATTCCACTTTCTCAAAATCCGCCCAGGTAATTTCTTGCATGTTAGTAGTTCAATGATTGTTGCTTGAAGAAGGCAACAGGATGCAATGCTTTCCCGTTCCGGTTGATCGGTTGTGAACTGCGCGATGCGTTCAATGTAATTGAGAAAGGGAGGATTGCATGTGCGTAGTGTGGCAAAATTAATGCGCTATTTTAGGGAAGTCCGTATAATCGTTCACGTACCTGGTAAAATCTTGTCCCGAACATTCCACTATTCCTTTGGAGTACGAAAAATAGAATGTAATGCTTCCATTCGCCTCGGAGCCCACTTGATTGTTCTCAAAATGATCAATTAAATAATCCTGCCTTATGATAACAGGCTTCGACCATTCGTCATGGTTTCTGACGAGGAAGACGTAGTGAACCAGAATGTTGGAAATGTTGCGGAGATTTTTGACGGATACGTTGAATTGAGCGCTGAATCCATCTTTCCTTACCGTAGAAGTCGAAGTTTTAACCTGAACTCGTCTTAATGTGCCGCTATCATCCTGAACAACGAAAATATCATCCCCGATATCAACCTCAGGAATGGCGACATTCCAGCCAAGCATTAAGAATTCAGACATTACCGACAGATGCCCGGCCTTGCCCAGATACTGATTAAATTTTTTCGTCACGTGGGGTCACTTTATGCAGGACGTGTCCGGTTTGAGTGTCAATGAACTGTATCTCTTTGAGTTGGTTTAGATCTTCCTTTTTGTCGACACCTAGCAATGCCGGGTAAATCTGGCTTTCGAGCTTTCCGATATAAATTTCGAAATTGCTTTTTGTGTCGTAACCCACAAATATGTTGTTGGCTGGATGGGCATTGGGAAAGAGACTTTTGATAAAATCACGTATAGATGGAGCGATACTAAATGAGTAGCCGTCCATTTGCTTGTTTACGTTTATTCTAATTGCGTCCATTGCCAAAAAGTTTGATAACCAAAGATAGCTAATTCCGGGGACAAAGATATTTGCGATCTCCGCAGTGGTAATTTTCGTACGAGAACTGCCAAGCAGTATTTCTCTCGACGCAAACATGGGTAAACATCAAGAGCCTGAGCCTTTTCAGCTCGTTCCATTGAATCTGTTACTCGGCATTAGCTACACAATTTCCCCCAACCACCAACCCATGAACAGAAGAACCGCCATTACCCATGTCGCAACCATGCTGGGAGGAGCATTTTCGGCCCCTACGTTGCTGGCCATGAGCCGGTGGGAAGACCGCCTGCCCTCGGAAAGTTTGCCGGCCGGGTTCAGTTTGACCGAAAACCAGAAACTGATCGTCGCGGAAGTGGCGGAAATGATCATTCCGAAGACGGCGACGCCCGGGGCGAAGGATGTGGGTGTTCCGGCGTTTGTGGTGATGATGTTGCAGGATTGTTACAAGGCGCCGGAGCACAAGAGTTTCGTGGCAGGGTTGGATAACCTGGAAAAGAAGCAGTTCCTGAGCCTGAATGTGGAACAGAAAATAGCAGTTTTGAAGCAGGTCGAGGCCGATTCGGTTGAAGAAATGAAGGCATACCAGGTGCAACAGACCAAAATGGGGGATAATGAAGACCGCGAACAAATGGCGGCGCAGGCGAAAGGATTACCGTTCTGGCGCCTGGCGAAGGAGCTTACCATGCTGGGATATTTCACTTCCGAGCAGGGAATCAAGTCGTCTTTTGAATATGTGCCCATTCCCGGAAAGCTGGAAATGATCACAATGAAGCCTAACCAGAAAT
Organism: Dyadobacter soli; assembly: GCF_900101885.1. Taxonomy (GTDB): domain Bacteria; phylum Bacteroidota; class Bacteroidia; order Cytophagales; family Spirosomataceae; genus Dyadobacter; species Dyadobacter soli. Next base: position 33,170 of record NZ_FNAN01000009.1, read on the forward strand.
CTTTCGCGTACTAATTGCCCATTTCACCATGAACTTGAATTTGAAATCTGATAAAACACATACGTTCGACGCGATCGTGGTAGGATCGGGGATGACGGGCGGTATGGCGGCGAAGGAACTGACCGAACGAGGCTTGCAGGTGCTGATGATCGAGCGCGGGCGGGAAGTGAAGCACATTGAAGACTACGACACGGCAATGAAAGGCCCGTGGGAGTTTGATCACAGGGGTAGGGTGTCTATCCATTCGGCGGAGGAATACTGGGCCAACAACCGCTTCGGGACACTGGCAAATGAGGAAACCGGGCCGTTTTTTACCGACGATAAAAAGAATCCGTACATAGAAAAACGTCCGTTCGACTGGATCAGGGCGTATCATACGGGCGGGAAATCGATGCATTGGGGGCGGCAGTCGTACCGGATGAACAAAAAGGATTTCGAGGCGAATGCCAAAGAGGGCATCGCGATAGACTGGCCGATCCGCTACGATGACCTTGAACCGTGGTATACGCATGTAGAGAAGTTCGTGGGCATCAGCGGCCAGGCGGAAGGCTGGGAGGTGTTGCCCGACGGGCATTATCTGCCGGCAATGCCGATGAGCGCGCCGGAGAAGTATTTCAGGGACACGATGATGAAAAAGCTCAACCGGCCCGTGACGATCGGGCGGGTTGCCAACCTTACGAAGCCCCAGCCCTGGCATACCGATCTGGGCCGGGCGTCGTGCCAGTACCGCAGCAAATGTGCCCGCGGATGCCCGTATGGCGGTTATTACAGCTCATTATCGGGTTCGATACCCGCGGCGCGGAAGACGAACAAGCTCACGGTCTTGCACGATACCATTGCCAGCGAGATCATTTACGACGAAAAAACACAGAAGGCCAAAGGTGTCCGCGTGATCAACCAGAATACGATGGCGGTGGAAGAATTTTTTGCCAAAATCATATTCCTGAATGCAGGCTCGATGAATACGGCGGCGTTGATGCTGAACTCGAAATCCAGCCGTTTTCCGACCGGGCTCGGCAACGATAGCGACCAGGTCGGCAGGAACATTATGGACCATCACCTGGGCGTGGGCGCGAATGCGACAGTCGAGGGATTTGAGAACGATTATATTTTTGGCCAAAGACCTAATGCATTGTACATCCCGCGTTTCCGCAACTGGGGAGCCGACAAAAAGGACTTCCTGCGGGGGTACGGCTACCAGGGCGGCGCGAGTAAGTCGGATTGGAAGCGCGGCATTACGATGAATGGTTTCGGGGCCAGTTTCAAGGAAGATATGTCACACCCCGGCACGTGGACGATGGGCTTTGGCGGCTTCGGGGAAATCCTGCCCGACCCGGCCAACCGTATGTTTCTGGATAAAGACAAAAAAGACAAATGGGGCATTCCGATGATCGTTTTCGATGCTGCTTTCGGCGAAAACGAACTGGCGATGCGCAAAGATATGATGGCCTCGGCGGTGGAAATGCTGGAAGCGGCTGGTTTCAAAAACGTCACCGGCTTCAACCGGCAGGACACGCACCCAGGCCTGGGTATACACGATATGGGCACGGCGCGCATGGGAAAGGACCCGAAAAATTCGGTATTGAACAAATACAACCAGGTACACGCCAGCAAAAATGTATTCGTAACCGACGGTGCCGCGATGGTATCATCCTCCTGCGTGAACCCGTCCATTACCTACATGGCCATGACCGCCAGGGCCGCGGATTATGCGGTGGCGGAATTGAAGCGGCAGAATTTGTAGAGAGGGCATTATTGTGGAAGTAAATTTCGTTGCTGAAACTTCGAATGAGCTCGTCGCCGTGGTTGACACCATTAGTTTTTCAATCACAGGCAAGCCCAACGCAACCGGCCAGCCGCAGACGGAATATGAAAAGAACCTGGCATAAGCATCGTTGATCGTCGTACTTGTTAAATGTCCGGCAGGAATTATCACCTGTCCGTTTACGAACATCCCAAATCCATTAAAACCTAAAAAAAGGCCTTTTCCAGTCAGGAGCGGCCTTTTTCTTAGACTGGCATCACATTTGTACGATAAAATAGAAAATAATACCTAAGCTCATGCGCCGGACCTATTTGGGTGAATTTGAAGAAATGGTTTTACTAATGGTAGCCATCCTCGATGGGGACGGCTACGGTGTGACGGTCAGCCAGGCGCTGGAAGAACACACCGATCGCGTCGTTACATTCGGGACGGTCCATAACACGCTCATCCGCCTCGAAGAAAAGGGATTTGTACGGTCGGAGCTGGGCGGCGCCACAGCCGAGCGCGGCGGGCGGCGAAAACGCCTGTTCCGCATTACCTCGCTCGGGAGCCGTGCATTGCAGGAAATCCAACAGCTGCGCCAGGACCTTTGGCAACTTTTACCGCCGGGTAACCTTCAATTAGGCGGAGCAGCATGACCCGGGAACAAGCCATTGAAGAAGCGACGAGGGTCGCTTCTTCAATACCTGTAACAAAAGAGAGCCCTCCGATGACCGTCCCTGTTGCGGACGAGGACGCTTCCATTTGCTGGATGGTCACTTTCAAGCCGGACGAATATTCCCGGATGGACGAACGGGGTTACTGGATGGATTGGCTCAGGTGGGCATTCGAAAGTGTCATTGAGGCGCCTTTGGAATAACTACTTCCGGATCAAAACCTTCTGCGCTTCAATCGCGCCATTCATCCGGGTTACGGCTACAACGTACATGCCGGAAGTCAGATTCGTGAGGTCGACACCGGCGGATGTGACTTTCTCAGCCTGGTAAACTTTGCGTCCGGACAGATCTGAAATAGTTAGCGAGCGGACATTGGTATTATTGTACACTAAAATTCTTTCAGAAGCAGGGTTCGGGAATACTGCTATTGCGGCACCCGTTTCCATTTTCACGCGCTGAATGCTGCTGTATGCAAAGGTTTGATCCAAATCCACCATTTTGAGGCGATACAGATTTTCCCCACGCGCCGGAGACGGGTCGGCAAACGAATAAGTCAGCGACTGGTTGCTTTCTCCATGAGACAAAACGCTCCCGATGCGGTCCCAAACCTTGCCATTAATGCTCCGTTCGATATCGAAATGGCTGCTGTTGGTTTCCGAAGTGGTGGTCCAGCTAAGGTTGACCGCCGTATTTTCCGCGGAAGCCGTGAATTTCACCAGCGTAACAGGCAGCACAATCGGACTTTCGCTGAAATAGAAGTTGTGGAATTCAAATCCGTTCTGCTGGTCGAAGTGCCCGCCGATGATCGACTGTCCGTTGATCGACCCGCCATTGCCGCTCAGGCTGGCTTTCGGCGCAAGGAAGCTGCCGAGGAATTTAAAGCTTTTCAGGGAAATCGAATTGGCAAGCGGAAAATTGAACAGTACCCGCACATTCTCCTTGTCGGCACCATTCATGCGCATGCTGCCGCCATCGATAGACAGCGTCTGGTTCTGCACATTGATAATGGCCCACGCCCCGGCCGGAATATCCACCCGGATTTCGTCGCTGCTCATATTTTCAGGTAAGGTAATGTCGAAAACGTTCAGACCTAAACTCGTTCCGGTGAGGGTATACTGGTGATATCCGTCGAAAGTCATCGTTCCGGTGTTCGTGAGTGCATCCAGTGTCCCGCTCAGTGTTCTGTAATAGTTCAGAAGCTTGTTATCCGAAAACCGGATGTAGTCAAATTTCCCACTTTTAATGGTACTCACGGTCGGGGCGATCAGGCTTGGAAATACCGTGCTGCTCGGTGCCGTGTTGTAAACCAGATTTCCCCGAAGGCCCCAGTTCCCGATATTGTTGAACTGTCCGTTGACAACGAGGTTATCTGTCGTGTCCGGCGCATTGACGCCCACGCTGCCCGTGCCGACGCTATACCCCCTCGTGGTAAGGTTGAAGTCGCCGGCGACAGCCAGCCGCCCTTCCACATCGCCGGAATTGCTCTGAAAATTCCCGAAAATGATCGCATTGAAATTGCCGGTTCCGACAAATTCGGACGAAAGAAACTCGTCGGGAATGGTCAGTGAGGTCTTTGTCCCCTGAGCCATAGCTGGCTGTCCGATCGACGCCAATGCGGTAAAACTAATTAGTAGTGCCCGATAGAATTTAGAGGACGGGCGAGTGTGAAGAATTCTATAAAACTTTTCCATAACATTTTGATAGAGAAGGAACTGAGTAAATTGTTACTAGAATTTACATCATGAAAAATGTATAATTCAAGAAAATTTTCACTTATCGTTCACTTCCTTTCAAACTGGTTTTGGAACCTAAAAAATACCGACAGAACTAGTTGACACAGCTGAATTTTGTTTGAAATGCTTGTAGAAATAGTGCAATCGATGCCTGGCAAAACGGCTATTCCCGCATAAGAAAGTAACCTCAGGTTATACAAGCTATATCGGCGGTCCGGCGACCCGGCGGTCCGGCGACCCGGCGACCCGCCTTCGTTCGCCTGTCCGTTTCCGCGCCGGGGTTGTTCGCAAATGAACATACCTATACCGTTCAGGCTGCGAAATTGCCGTTTTCAATGAGTACAGGCCCATTTTGCCAGTTTGGCCGGATATTTGCACAACTTAACCAACCATGTATCAGAAATACCTCAAAACCGCCTACCGAAACCTTACGCAGAGCAAGGTCTATTCGGGCATAACCATATTCGGCCTCGCGCTCGGCCTGGCAGTGAGTTCGCTCAGCATCCTTTACGTAATGGACGAGCTGCGATACGACCGCTTCAATCGAAAAGCGGACCGCATTTACCGCATCAATAGCGACATTACCTATTCGCTCAAAGCGTCCAGGGCGGCCGTTGCGCCGACACCGATGGCGCAGACGTTGAAACAGGATTTCCCCGAAGTAGAAGAAGCCGTCCGTTTGGGAAAGTATGGTAGCCATTTGGTAAAAGGAGAAAGGGCAGCCATCCGCGAGCAACGCGTCCTTTATGCCGATTCTACGGTTTTCAAGGTATTTACATTACCCGTCATCGCCGGAAATCCCGAGAAAGCATTGACCGAACCGAATTCGGTGGTGATCACAGAGCGAATGGCCCGGAAGTACTTTGGCACATCGGAGGCATTAAACCGGACGCTAACCTTTGATACCGGCGTCGTCAGGCGCGTGACGGCCGTTATGGCCGACATTCCTGCACAATCGCATTTCCAGGCCGATTTTCTGCTGCCCCTGCACGAGACGCCGGAGGCGAAGGTGAACAAATGGGGTAACCACATTTTCAATACCTATCTGCTGCTGAGGCCCGGTACCGATCCCCAATCGGTAGAAGCCAAATTCGAACACGTGCTTCAAACCTACATGGACCCGGCGTTGCGACAGTTTTTTCAGACGACCCTCGCCGAAACCCGCAAAGCAGGCAACAATTTCAAATACGCGTTAATGCCTTTGCGCGACATTCACCTGCATTCCGACCGCGCGGGGGAGTTGCTGCCAAACAGTAGCATTCAATACATTTATCTCTTCCTGGGCATTGCCTTCTTCATCCTGCTGATCGCCGTATTTAACTTCATCAACCTCTCGACCGCCCGCTCGGCCAGGCGCGCACGTGAGGTAGGTGTGCGCAAAGTAATGGGTTCCTCCCGAACCGATCTGATTGGCCAGTTTCTCGCCGAATCCCTGCTGTTTACATTTCTCGCATTGCTGGTCGGTTTGGGGTTGGTGTATGTGTTATTACCCGATTTCAATGTACTTGCGGCGAAATCACTGTCGTTCGGCGACATTGTTAATGGGCGGACGGTCGGCGGCCTCATGGCGGGGACTTTGCTGGTGGGCACCCTGGCGGGGCTTTATCCGGCCTTTTATTTGTCTTCGTTTCAACCGATCGAGGTGCTGAAAAGCAAGTTCTGGATCGTTCCGGGGCGTTATAACCTGCGGGGTTTTTTAGTGGTATTTCAATTCGCGATGTCTGTGCTGCTGATCATCGGTACGGTACTGATCCATCAGCAGCTGCATTTTATTCAAACCAAAAAAATAGGTTTTACCAAAGAGCAGGTACTGGTAGTGAAAACCGCTGAGACCTCGGCATCGGACATTGCTGCCTTCAAAGAAGAAGTACTGCGCAATGCGTCGGTGAAAATGGGGGCCGTGAGCGGTTTCCTCCCCGTGGCATCGAACCGCTGGAATGATATGTGGTACCCGGCGGGCACGACCGATCAAAAGCATTCAATTAATATGCAGGAATGGAAAGTGGATACCGATTACATTCCGACGCTCGAACTGAAACTGTTGCAAGGGCGGAATTTTGAACCGGGCCGTGCGGCCGATAGTACCGCGGTCGTCATCAACGAGCGGGCGGCGCAGCGGTTGGGTTATACACGAGCGGTTGGTAAAACCATTCACAAATCAGGAGGCGAGGAATTGACCATTATCGGAGTGGTGCAGGATTTTCACTACGAATCGCTGCGGACGACGATCGAGCCGGTAGCCCTGGTGATCAATGCCAAAATGCTCGGCAGCACCGTCGAAAAGATGGCGCTGGAAGCCGTTTCGTTCCGGTTGAATACCTCCGACATTGCCGCTACCCTGCATGCCGTGGAGGCAACCTGGAAGAAAACGGCGCCCGGGCGGCCCTTTGAATACACATTTTTAAGCGACGAATTCGATGCGCTATACCGCACCGAGCAGCGCATCGGGCAGCTGTTTACCTGCTTTGCGGTCGTGGCTATCCTTATCGCCTGCCTGGGCCTCTTCGGACTCAGCGTATTTGCCGCCGAGCAGCGTACCAAGGAGATCGGCGTGCGCAAGGTAATGGGCGCTTCCGTGGCGGGCATTACCGCATTGCTGGCCAGGGATTTTCTAAAACCCGTCCTGATCTCGATCCTGATCGCGTCACCCATTGCATGGTTCGCCGTGGATAACTGGTTACAGGACTTCGCGTACAGAGTCGATGTCGAATGGTGGGTCTTCGCGTTCTCAGGGCTTCTTGCCGTTGCCATTGCGTTGGCTACGGTGAGTTTTCAGAGCGTGAAAGCTGCCTTGGCGAACCCGGTGAAGAGTTTGCGGAGCGAGTAGTATCAATGCTTTGAATTCAACGCCGTTTCTGGCTCAGAAACGATACTTCTCGCAACTGCTCTTTTTAAGCTCTACCAAATGCAGCAGCTCGCTGGAATAAATGCGGGCGATATTGTCCTTCGGGATGAAAGAGTCGATCAGCGTGGGGTCGTCGGAAAGGATATAATCGTAGCAGAATTCCTTCTGTGCGTTTTTCAACGGGGAGAGTTCCTTCATGTAACGGATATAGTCCATCTGGCCGGCACGGTGAATGTTGTTGTCGGTCGCACTCCAGAAATGGTAGTAACCCACATTCCGGCGGAACATAACGCCCACGTTCCGGTCGGCGGGGATGTGCGGGCTGAGCTGTTTGAAACTGAGGTAGTTGTCGGGATTGCTGAGGAAATACGCCCTGTCACGGCTCATCGAAATAATATTGGAAGTGCGGTCCTGGTCGTAGTAGCCCGCTTTTTCCAGCAATGCAAACACTTTGGTCCTTTCGGCGTAATCGGGCCATCTTTTCAGTGGATGGCAGTTGTCTTTGCCTGGGAATCCGTAGTAATCGCTCAGGTATTTTTCATAAATTTTACCTACCTCGGCGCTGCTTTCGCAAATGGCGATGGGAATATGCCCCAATGCTTTCCGCGTAACGAAATTGATGGAAACAAGCTCCTTGCTGGGGTTACCGTAAACGAACGGCAGCGATGAAAGCAGCAACGGTACCGCGAGATAAACTGCCTTCCAGCGAAGTTTCAACGAGTACACACACGCGATCATGATCGCGCCCATGGTGAACAGGGGCATTTGTGTGCGCGTGCTCCAAAGCTGGAATTTCATGAGTGTACAAAAAAGCAGGAAACCCAGCGCCGCACAGGTCCAGAACCATTTCACATCCCTGTTTAAAGGCAGGAACAGCAGCAGGACAGCCGCGCCCACGATCAGCCAGAAATGGATCGTGTTCGGGATCATATCCTCGTGAACCGAGTATTTGACCGAAAACGGGTCCACACTCAGGTCTGGGTCGTCGACATCCACGCCGATGGTTTTATGAAAAGCCCTGATCTTGTCGTCGAGCATCCGGTTGAAGCTCGTATTGGGCAACCCGATATTCAGTCCGGCATTCTTGATCACATTGGACAACGTGTAAACGACGGAATGCTTTTTGGCGGGCAGCTCTTCCGAAGCAAACGGCGTGTTCTGCAACGGGCTCATCACATGCCCGAAAAGCGTGTAGTTGCGGTAAAAGAAGGGCGAAAAAGTGATGGCCATCAATGCAAGCGCCACGCCCAGCACTTTCATGGCGTAGGCAAAGCGGTATTGCAGTAGAATGCGCACGCCGAAATAGATCACGAACGGAATGGCGAAGATCAGGATCGTGTATTTGGAAAACCCTCCGAATGCGAGCGATTGCATCATAGCGATCAGCGCCAGCGTCGATTTGTTTTTCAGTAATTCAAATCCGAAATACACGAAAGCGATGAAGAAAAAGCATGCGCAGAGGTCGACCTGTGTGCTGGTGCTTTCAAAAATCACGATCGGCAATGTCAGAAAACAGATCGTCGCGAGCAATTGGCCGTCTTTCGCCAGTCCGAGTTTCTTCGTGATCAAACCGACGCCACAGATCGCGCCGATGAATGCGCCAAACTGGATAATGCAGGCAAACTGATCGGAGCCGGCGAGCAGCACCGTATCCAGCACGAGGTATTCGGCGAATACATTGAGATAAAGCTGCTGCAAATGCATGGTAGGGAAGTGATCCAGGTTACCATTGTAAATCCAGATCAGGATCCGGTTCAGATGGTACATATGCGTATCAAAGTTGTTTGGAGCCGTATAAATGGCCAGGAACAGCAATGGCAGAATGTATAACAATGCAACGGAGGCGATCACTAACTTGTGTGTTGTGCCAAATCCGGCCAGGCGGAATGTGCCTTTTAATGCGCCCAGCTTTTTCAGATCGATTTTCCCCGATTGATGGAGATAGTAAACCAGCCCTGCCATACCCAATGCTTCAATGGCCCAGAAGACAAGCGCCGACGTAGCATTAAGCGCATTGAAGAACGAGGCTATTTCATTGTAGATAAATATGATACCCGCGTTGGCTATCAACGAAAGTATGAACGACCGGCGAAGATTGGTATAAGTGCCCGCCTCGGAAGAACGCAGGAAGAAAATGGCAAAAATACAGGCAAACGAAACGAGGAGTAAACTAACACCCATATTGGAAGAATGGACTGAAAAATATCGGATTGCGGGCTTTTACGGTGCAAAGGTACGTGAATATTCGGGCCGGAAGCAGGATTTGTTAGTGTACGTGCAGTAAACACATACTTTTTATCCTGACCTCAGGAAACCACATTGCGCGGATTCCCCGATTGAAAACCTGCCAGATTATCGGCCACCATTTGCAGCAACCGCTCACGCGCCTCGAACGTCGCCCACGCTACGTGCGGCGTAATCACGCAGTTGGGAGCGGATAGTAATGGATTATCGGCCTTGGGCGGCTCCACGGAAAGAACATCGAGCCCGGCCGCGGCGATGGTCCCGTTTTGGAGCGCATCGGCAAGGTCCTGCTCGTGGATAAGCGGCCCGCGGCCCGTATTGAGGACAACGGCGCTGCGTTTCATTTTGGAGAGACTATCCCGGTTGACGATCTCACGCGTTTCTTCGGTAAGCGGGCAATGCAGGCTTACGACGTCGCTTTGCCGGAAGATCTCGTCCAGCGAAACCATTTCTACCCCTTCCGTCGGAGCGGGATGCTTCCGGTATGCGATTACTTTCATGCCAAAAGCCGCCGCGATCCTGGCGACCTGTGAACCGATATCGCCGAGGCCGATCAGGCCCATGGTTTTTCCGGCCAGCTCGGTGAGCGGCGTTTTCCAGTAGCAGAAATCGGCGGAAGCGGCCCATTCTCCGGCGAACACACTCTGGCTATGCGTTTCTACCCGGTTCACAATCGCCAGCAGCAATGCGAACGTCTGCTGCGCTACCGATGCCGGGCCGTAGGCTTTCACATTGGTAACGGTAATGCCCTGCTTCCTGGCGGCATCGATGTCGATATTGTTGAAACCCGTGGCCATCACCCCGATATATTTCACTTTCGGCAGCTGCGCCAGCGTGTCGGCGGAAAGCACTACCTTATTGACCAGCAAAACTTCCGCGTCACCCGCTCTGCCGACGATCTCTTCTTTCGCCGAGCGGTCGTAAATAGTCACATTGCCCAGTTTTTCAATCGGCGCCCAATCCTGGTCGCCGGGGTTGAGGGTATATCCGTCGAGAATTACGATGTTCATAAGGTTGTATTTAAATGTTTTTCCAGGCTTTTACTGTGTACTGCGTCCTGGCCTGGTTGGTACTACCGCCGTATATTAAAGTCTTTTCTCCGGTGTTGTTCTCGGAAATCTCGCTAAAATAGTTAAGCCCTGCAAAATGCTCAGTCATAATCGTCTGAGTGGATTTGATTTCAAAAATATCGTACAGGTTTCCGTTTTGAGTCATCAGGTCAATCTCGTGCCCATTGGAGTCTCGCCAGAACCAGTAGTCACGATGGAGATAGCCGTGTTCGTTTTGCTTCTGAATTTCGGCGATGATCATATTCTCGAAAATGCTTCCGCGCAACGGGTTTTCGTTGAATGTCGCTGTATTCCGTATGCCCAGCAGATGGCACAGCAGGCCGGTGTCATAAAAATAGATTTTCGGGGTTTTGACCACCCGCTTGCTGAAATTCCGGTAAAACGGTTGCAATTGAAAGGTAATGTAGCTGCTTTCCAGGATCGAAAGCCAGGCTTTTGCCGTAGGCTGGGATATCCCGCATTCGTTCGCGATCGACGATAGGTTCATCAATTGCCCAACGCGGGCTGCACACAAACTTAAAAAAGTACGGAATTGCCTAAGGTCACGGATGTTGGCAAGCTCGGTCACATCACGTTCCACGTACGTTTGAATGTAATTGGCGTAAAAGTTCGTGGGATCGATGTTTCGGTCGTAAATGGCCGGGTAAAAACCGTTCAGGCATACTTCCGGAAATGTATCGCCCAGCAAATCTGCCGATTTCATTTCTGAAAAATCAAATGGGAGTAGTTTAAAAAGCGCTACGCGTCCAGCCAGACTTTGGGTAATGTTGCTAAGCAGCTGGAAGTTTTGCGAGCCGGACAATATGAATTGTCCCATTTGCCGGGATTCGTCCACAAGGGTTTGAATATAGGAAAATAGACCAGGCACCTGCTGGACCTCGTCGAAAATCATGCGCTCAGGATATTCACGAAGGAAGCCAACCGGATCGTCCGTTGCGAATGCGCGATTATCCGGATTTTCCAGGGATATGTACCGATAATCTTCAAAAACGGTTTTAAGCAGCGTAGTCTTGCCCGACTGCCTGGGGCCAGTGATGGCAAGCACCGGGTATTTTTCTTTATGCTGCCTGACGACAGCTTCCATTTGCCTTTCTACGAACTTCATAAGTGCTTTATTAACAGCACAAATATATTGCTATTTTGAAATTACATAAACTTTGATTTGAAATTACATGAAGTTTATTTTGAAATTACATAGACTCTATTTTGAATTTGCATAAAAAAGCCCTTCCAAAATATCGGAAGGGCTTTGACTATATCACTGATAACGCTAATTCTTTGGGTCGGTGCTGATCTTGGTGCCGCCTGCGCCTTGCATTTGCATGGGGTTGAGGGCTTTCTTCTGCTGTTGCTGCTTGAAGATCTGGAACCGGGTCGGTTGCGCGATGCGCGGGAACGAGTTGTTCTCGGTGTCGATGTCGGCGATTTGCTGGTAAGGGTCGAGCGTCCATTGTACGACTTTCTTTTTGGTAGCAACCACCTTGTTGATCTGCGCGTCGTTGAAACGCCAGATTTCGGCAGGGTATACCGCCACGGAGTCGGTACCGTCCTCGAAGCCCATTTTTACAATCACGGGCATGGGTACGCCGCCTTTGTTTTTGATAGACAATGTGTAAAAATTGGTATTCTCCTGGATCAGCTGACGCTCGTTTTCCGTCAATGTCGCCAGGTATTGCTCGTACTTCTGCTTGTCGGCGTCGGTTACTTTAAATGGATCGTAGCGGTTGTAGAAATCGGCCATGGTCGAATCTTCGGCTACTACGGTTTCGCCCTTGGTTTTGGCATCCTGAATTTTGCTCATCGTCGTTTTCTTGCGCGCGTCTTCCTTGCGGGCGATCTCTTTCTCGATGGCCGGGTTTTGCGTGTCGATGCTGAACCAGTCGACGGTCACCAGCTCCTGATCCACGGGTTCGGTACCATAGAACCAGCCTTTCCAGAACCAGTCGAGGTCTACGCCCGAGGCGTCTTCCATGGTGCGGAAGAAATCGGCCGGGGTAGGGCTTTTGAACCGCCAGCGGGTAGCATATTCCTTAAATGCATGGTCGAACAGCTCGCGGCCCATCACGGTTTCGCGGAGGATATTCAATGCGGTTGCCGGTTTGCCGTAAGCATTAGGGCCAAGGCCGATGATGTTTTCCGCAGAAGCCATGATCGGGCTCAGTACCGATTTGTCCGACGACATATATTCGGTAATCTGGTTGGGCTCGCCGCGGCGGGTCGGGAAGTTGAAGTCCCATTCCTTTTCGGCCAGGTATTGGCAGAATGTATTCAACCCTTCGTCCATCCATGCCCATTGGCGCTCATCGGAGTTGACGATCATCGGAAAGAAGTTGTGTCCTACTTCATGGATGATCACGCCGATCATACCATATTTAACGGCTTCGGTATAAGTGCCATCTTCCTCCGGACGACCGCCGTTGAAGCTGATCATCGGGTACTCCATTCCGCCGCCCGCTACCGAATGGCAGGAGATCGCCACCGGGTAAGGATATTCAAATGTGCGTGCGCCGTAGGATTTCAAAGTGTGGGCCACTGCGCGGGTCGAGTACTGTTCCCATAGCGGGTTACCCTCTTTGGGATACACCGACATGCACCAGATCTTGCGGCCGCTTTTGTACACATCGCTCTGCATGGCGTCCCAGATGAACTTCCGGCTGCTTGCGAATGCAAAGTCACGCACATTATCGGCTTTGTAAATCCAGGTTTTCTTGCCTGGGTTTTTGTTCTCGCGCTTTTCAGCCTTTTCCGCTTCCGCCTGTGTTACGATCATCACGGGTGTTTTGGAAGTTTCGGCCTGTTTGAGGCGCTGTTTCTGGGCGGCGGTTAGTACCTGCGCGTAGTTCTGGCATTCGCCGCTGGCTGCAACCACGTGGTCGGAAGGAACGGTGATGGCTACTTTGTAATTACCAAAAATCAATGCGAACTCGCCCTGGCCGAGGAACTGCTTGTGGTTCCAGCCATTCACGTCGTCGTACGGGGCCATGCGCGGAAACCAGTGCGCGATGAAATAGTTGGCATTGCCGTCTTTCGGGAAATACTCGTAGCCGCTTCGGCCGTAGTATTCGGTGATATTGTAATTCCAATCCACACTGAACACGAATGCGGTACCGGTTTTCATCACGAGCGGAAGGTCGATGCGCATCATCGTTCCGTTGATCGTGAAGGGCAATGCTTTGCCGGCCTTGTCTTTTACGGCGGTAATGTTGTAGCCGTATTTGATTTTCGGGTCGAGCGTTGCACCGCGGGCGCTGTTGAGGTCCTGCAACTGGGTGGTGGTCATACCTTTCTCGTTCACCGTGCCAGTGCGCGAGCGGGCGGCGATGCCGTCGTTTTTGAACAGGTTCTGGTCGAGCTGCATCCAGATGTATTTTAAATCATCCGGAGACTGATTGTAGAATGTAATGGTCTCGGTACCGATAATGCGGCGGTTGTCGTCGTCGAGTTCGGCTTTGATGTCGTAGTCGGCCCGTTGTTGCCAATACTCCTTACCCGGCGCGCCGGAGGCTGTCCGGTAGGTGTTGGGTGTGGGCAGTGTGGTGCCCAGCTGCTCAAAACGGTCGTTGGCCTGGTAGTTGGGGGAGGTGGGAAGCTGCTGTGCCCTGGTGCCTAGCGACACGAGCAGCATGAGTAACGGGAGCAGCGTTTTTTTCATAATTGGTTGGTCATAAATAGTTGGTTGTCATGAATCCACAGGCATGCCTGCGAGTGTGCGGAAAAGTTCGTTATTGAGAATGAGCGAGAGCGCCATGCCAAAAATAATACCGGATAATATCTGAATCCAGCTCAGTTTTGACATCCGCAGCAGCTCGATCATCGCAAATGCGATTACTAATATAATAAAGACGATGATGAGTTGCCCCAGTTCGAGCCCGACATTAAAGCCGAGCAGCGGATTGAAGATATCCGCTTCCTTACCCAATAGTGCCCTCAGGTAATTGGAAAAGCCCAATCCGTGGATCAAACCGAATCCCAGCGCAAGCGGGTACCGGAATGCCGGCGACTTCTCTTTGGGGGCAAAGGAGCTCTTCGGGGTTTTGTAAAAAAAGTTAAGAAAAGCGGTGATCAGAATGGTAATCGGGATCAGCAGCTCGATGACGTCGGGATTTACATTGACATAACCCAATGTGGACAAGGCGAGCGTAACGGAGTGCCCCGCCGTGAATGCGGTCACCAGCACAATTACTTTTTTCCAGTCAACCAGCGTGTAAACAGAACAGATGGCCATGATGAAAAGAATGTGGTCATAGCCGTTGGAATCAGTGATATGGTTGAATCCTAATTGAAGGTAAGCCTGAAACTCGGACATTAAAATTAAACTAGGGTTAGGAAATTGTGACGTCCGACAATTTAATTGTCAAGACAAAAATAGTTAAACCCGAAGATATTTCTTTCGGTAGTGTAAACCAACAATGTGGTGATAATGCTACATGTAGCCTTATATTTTTACTATAAAACGCCAAAGAAAAAGACCGGAAGCATCTGCTCCCGGCCTTTCCAAATTCTGACACCAATTATATAAGATTTTTATAATGCTTATTTGTAGATCGTGTTTTGCGGATCCCAGTTGGCCCATCCTTTGGTCCAGTCTGTTGTTCCGAAAGCACCTCTGAAAAGTTCTTTTGTGAAGAATGCATCAGCACCTTTTCCTTCCCAGGTAGCACCAGCCAAAAGAGGGGAGGTAGCCTGTGGCAGGAAGTTAGGGGCAGCGAGGTTGAAAGTGGCGGTGTTCAACAACAGGGACGCCATGTCTTTAACCTCGTTCTTGCGTGCAGCAGTATTGAAGTAGGTAGTAGCCTGGTCGTTAGTGATATCAGCCTTGCCAACGATTGCAGTGAGGTTGTTCGACAATACGATACCTCTCAGGTCCAGCTTGCCATCCTGAGCGTTTTTCCAGGTTCCGGTAGCAGTTCCGTCGAGACGAAGTCCTTCCGGAGCACCTACGAATACCGAGTTAAGGATGCTGATCGCCGTGTTTCTGCGCAAGTGCATTGCCGACTGGTATGAACCGCTTCCGTTAGGAGTTGGGGCAGTTGAAGGCGTTTTGTCTGTTACGAAATGGCTTACGTTTGCGAATGTAGGCTCTGTCAAAGGAAGACCGTTGTTAGGACCTGTCGCAGGCTCGCCCGGGCTGTAATTGTCTGATTCGAATCCGTTAGAAGCCGATTGGTCAGCAACCTGAGGGTCACGGAGCGAAACAGCGTACTGAACTTTACCTGTGAAGCCCCAGTCAGTATCGAAATCATCATCGAAGCCGCGGAAAGCGATCAGGTTTTTAGCGTTCACAGTTCCACCGAACCATTCGTATGAATCATCACCCGAGTAAGAAACCTGTACGTGATCGATTACTGTACCTGAGCCTACACCGTAAAGTGTCAAACCGTTGATCTCGCTGTTTGCGGTTGCGCTCAATGCGATACCACCGAATTCGATACGTACATATTGCAATGTTCCTGAATTGTCGTCAGCAGCAGTTCCTGTGCCGATAGTTCCGCGGATACCACCTTCGAATGCTGTTGCACCCGGACGGTTGTTAGGCGCTTTACCGATCAACACAACACCACCCCAGTCGCCGTAGTTACGTTTGCCTGGATCGTTGGCAGAAGTGAATACGATTGGCTCCTCGGCAGTACCGATTGCCATTACTTTCGCACCTGCTTCAACGATCAGGGCGCCACCTTTTCCGGAAGCAGTAGGATCTGCATCCTTGCCTGCACCTTTGATGATCGTTCCTTTTTCGATAGTCAGCGTGTTGCCCGAAGTCACGTAAACAAAGCCTTTCAATACGTAAAGCTTGTCTTTGGTCCAGTTTGTGTTGGCTTTGATTTCACCAGTTACTTCCACAACAGCGCGGTCCGAAATAGTGAAGCTTGCAGCGCTTTTTGCGGTAACACCACCCACGGTTACCGAGATAACGCCGGCGGTAGCACCAGCAGGAACAGTTACTTCCAATGAAGTAGCAGTTGCAGCCGTTACAGTAGCCGGTGTTGTGTTGAACAATACGGTATTGTTAGCGGGCGTCGTGTCGAACTTTGTACCGGTAATCGTTACTTTGGTACCAACAGGGCCTGATGATGGCGCAACAGCCGTAACAGCCAGTGAAGGTTGCGGAGGTGTAACCGGCTCATCGTCATTGTCGCAAGCCGTCAAGCCTGCTACCAGACCTGTCAGGAGGAGTAATGAGTAAAGTTTGTTTTTTAAGCTAATCATAGTGAATTCAAGTTTGTTTACAATTGGATGGTTTTTACTGATTGTGACTGATATTACTCCGGCGCTCGCCGTTACTGATTGAATTATGGTATGATTGTTCTTCTTCCGAAATTGAAGGCAGCGGTCAATGTGAAGTAGCTGCCGCGTCTGAACTTGCGGATATCCTGGTCAGCATTCGGTCCTTTGGTAGTCACGTCGCTGCCGATTTTGCCGTCGTGGTTGAAATCCTGCGAGAAACGTACCGGCTGGTTGAGCAAATCCTGGATGCCCAGGCGCAGTTCGAGGTTGTTTTTGAACTTCTTGCTGATGTTCAGGTCGATCACGTTGCGGGGCATTTCGTAAACCGTCGGGTTATCGACATTACCTACCGCGAAAATTCTTTGTCCGAAAACATTGTAAAGCACATTCCACTGCCAGCCGCTTGGTTCGGCGTAGTACACACCGGCATTCACGAGGTATGGCGATTGGTTAGCCATCGGACGTTTGGTGTCGGTGATGCCGGTCAGGTCGTATTTTTGAATAGCGCCGCTCAAATCCGGGCCTTCCACCGTTTGGCCGAGGTCTACGCTGCTTTTGATAAGCGAAGCATTAGCTACCAATGTCAGGTTCTGGAAGAAACGGTTTGTTGACTCTGCAAAGCCTTTGCGAATCTCTGCTTCTACCCCGTAGCTGCGTGCCGAGCCTGCGTTGATGAACGTGTAAGCGAGGCCATTACCTGTTGGAATAAGGAATGTTTCGATCGGGTTCTTGAAATGCTTGTAGAAACCGGTTACCGAGATCAGCTCGTTGGTAGTCGGGTAAAACTCCCATTTCGCATCGATGTTCTGGATTTTCGCGGTTTTCAGCGCTGTGTTACCACGGATGTCAGCCAGGAGGTTGAAATCGAAGTAGGTAAATGGCGCCATTTCACGGAATTCGGCACGGTTAAGGGTGGAGGAGTAAGCCAGACGCAGGTTCTGTTTTTCGCTCACCTTATAAGTGAAGTTCAGGGATGGCAGCGGGATGAACACGATATTGTTAACAAGCTCTTTCCGCTCGTTCACGATCGTTGAATGCAATTGCTGGTTGTTGTATTCGCCGCGGAAACCGAGGGTCAGGATCGCTTTTGAACCGAAGTTCACATCGCCGCTCAGATAGGCCGCATAGTAGTTGTTGATACCCGTGTAAGAGTCGAGGTCTTTGGTACCGTCCTTAATAGTCAACCCGCCATCGACACCGGTAACGTTTTGAGGAGCGAAAATCGAGCCGAGGTCACCGCGGAGGATTTCAGAAGCGTTGCCTACATTGTTATACCCATAAAAACGGGCAGAATAGTCGCGGTCTTTGCGTTCGCCGTAAACCCCGAAACGGATCTTGTTAGGTTCGCGGTCAACAGGGTTACCGAATGTATGCTCGCCGTTTACAGCCAATGTCACTACGCGTTCGTGAAGTTTCGAGTAGAAGCGTCCGAGGTCGATCGGGTTAGGGTCGATCGGCGCAACAGCCTGGTAGGGGATTGCCTCGCTTCCAGCATCGGGGGTCGGGCGTTGGAAACGGATCCTTTTCCAGTCCGGCTCCCAGCGGCCTGTGTAGCCGAAACCGGTGATCCAGTTCAGTTTCGTAAGATCGCCGATTTTGTGATCACCCGAAACCTGGGTAGTTACAATGCTGCGGTTTTCGAAACGCTGTGAGTAGTTTTTAATGTCATAACCATCTACTACACGCTGGCCGTCGCGGACAACCGTTTCGGTGTTACCCATCTGGTTGAACAACGTCTTCCATTCCAGGTTGAACACAGGAGAGAAGCGGAACGTCCAGTTATGCAGCACACCGATACGCGTCTGGCGCGAGTAGTTGGAGTCTTTGTATTTTTCAAAAACATCATTTGCATTCAGACCATTCTGGTACAATTTCAGATCGATTTCTGAAAACTGGTTGGTCATCGAATAGTTGATGTTTGTAATGTTGCTCACATCTACATTACCGATGTCGAAACGGCGGCCCATGTTGAATGCGAGGCGCAAGTCGGGAGACACTTTCGTGTCTTTCAGAGCCCAGCTGTTAGGAAGGAGTTGTCCAAAACCCGCTCTTTCTTGTGAGCTAAGGGTGTTGAAATCTGCCGAACGTTTCGGGAATGCGCTGGAAAGGGTCTGATCGGCACCCCACAAGCCAAGCCAGTTGGCACCGCTGCGGGTATGTGACTGCACGTCCTGGAATGTGGTATTGGCACGGTAACCACCTGTAATGGCTACGTCGGTGAAGTTCTGGTCGGGACGGCGTTTGGTGTAAATCTTGATAACACCACCCGCGAAGTCGCCCGGAGATTCGGCTGAACCGGATTTGTAGACGATCATCCGGTCGATGATGTTGCTCGGCAGAAGGTCGAACGAGAATGAGCGCGTATCCACCTCGGTAGAAGGCGTGATCACGTCGTTGATCAGTACCGCATTGTAGCGGGAGCCCAGACCGCGGATCATTACGAAACGGTTGTCGACAATGCTGATACCCGGCACGCGGCGGATGGCGGCAGCGGCATCACGGTCCTGCGATTTCTGGATTTGTGCGGCGGAAATACCTACTGCAATGGGTTTGAGCTGCTTGATTTCGCTGATAACCGCCACCTCGGTGTTGGTAGCACGGTTTCCGCGAACGACAACTTCCTGCAATGCTTTGCCTTCTTCGTCGAGCTCCGTGTCGATCACCGTAATGTTCCCGGATTCTACGCGGACATTAGGGATTTCTTTGGTTTGGTACGAAACGAAGGAGATGATGATTTTGTGCGTGCCGACGGGAACGTTGCTTAGTACAAAATTCCCGTCGACATCGGCGGCAGCACCTATTTGTGTGCCTTCTATGAGAACGGAGGCTCCGATAAGGGCCTCTTTGGTTTTAGCGTCTTTGATCGAGCCACGTATCGAGCCCGGATCTGCGAATGCCGTGACGACGGCGGCGAGGGTGAACAGTAATGTAAAAAGCTTGGTTTTCATCTTAAGGTGTCAAATTTTCGACACAAAAGTAGATCGCCAATGTTACCCCAATGTTAACGGTATGTTACGCGTCAATTATTTAAAAATTGTACTTTTCCTTAAAAATCAGCCGCTTACTCAACAATTCCTTGTCCTTTTTCGGCATTGAAGTCATCTAAATCATGCACGAAGCCGTTGATGACGGCATATTTCACTTTTCCGGCCTTTTTGAGAATGAACGTGGCAGTGTTACCTAATCCCGGTGTACCTGACGGCACCGCTTGCCCGCTTCGCAGGATATGCAGGGGTGTGGTGGTGAAATACAGGCCTAGCGCACGCGTGTTGGCGTCGGGCGCGAGGCGTACGTACGTGTAACCTTCTCTGAGGAGGTTCAATGCATTCAGCTTGCTGATCTCGCTTACGTTCTTATAAGCGGTAGGATAAACCTTCCCTTTTTCGATGGTAAGCCCCGTCGCGTCGAGTTCCTGGCTGCCGTATTGCGGGTGCAGATCCCCGAAATCCTCGATTTTGCTGTAATAGAAAAACTTCGTCGCATTGGAATAACTTATCTCATTACGATTTATCCCGAGGTCCGCTGTGAATGATTTGCCGGACTGCCGCACGGTCGCATTGCGCACTACAAGGTCGTACACCCAGCGGCCGTTTTCGGGGATGTTGTAATATTCGTCCCGCTTCTCTTTGGTCAGTGAATTGTCTGAAATCTTATCCAATGCCGACAAAATAGCCATAAAGTTGAGCTGGCGGATGTATTGTTTCTCGGGATCGCCCACATAGCCGCCCGACTCGATCAGTACCAATGTGGTACCCCATTTCTGCACATTATCCCCAAACCCGCGCGGCTCGTGGTCGTCGGCGTAGCGCGCCACCTGGCCGGGAATGTACTTTTGAAGGACTTTGTTCATGCCCACGATCAGCTGCATCGAGCGCTCGCGCACGTCGTTGATCGACAGTTCGTAATCATAGGAAGTCGCCAGGAATGAAATCGTTGCCACTTTCTGGCTGCGTCCGGCGGAGTAGCGCGGGCTTTGGTCGTGGAGGTTGAAGCCGTAATCGGGTTTGAGGCGATCGACGAGGCCTTTTAGTATCTGTGCTTCGGGCGTCTGACGGGCCGCGGCGTCGCGGTTCATGTCGATTCCCTGCATGGTACGGCGCTGGTAGCGTTCTGCCCCGTCGGGGTTCAGCATGGGTACGAAATACAATGTCGTATTATCGAGCAGCTTCTTGCGGAGGTCGTCGAAACCGTCGTTTTTGCCTTCCAGGAAATTGAAAATATCGAAGCTCGCCATGGTAGCGGTCGGCTCGTCGCCGTGCATTTGCGTCCACAGCAGCACTTTCTTCTTGCCATTCCCGATTTTGAGCATTTGAATGGTTCTTCCCTCAAAAGATTCGCCCACTTTTTCGATCTGGTACATCGCATTGCCTTGCCGCTTGGAAATCAGGGGGAGAATATCTTTTTGCTTGAAACGGCGCTGGGTGAGGGACTGCTCGCGGTAGGTTTCATGAACTTTGAAAAGGCGGTCGGCAAGGGCCTGGGATTGTGCCTGGGAATCAACGGTAATCAAGGTAATGAGCAGGAAAAATAGTGGCAGAATGATTGGTTTTGTCATGGTTCAGGGCCATTTGTTAACCGCAAGGTACGAAGTTTCTCTAAGCAAATTTTAATGTAATATTTACGAGTCTTGTTATCCGCTTATTGTAATTTTTGCTTACATTTGTGCCATGTTAACAGCTGAAACATATCATTTGCATCATAGCCTCTTGGCTTTCGGACGTCTAGGGTGATGTGTTTTTGCAAGTAGTGTTGTAATAAGGTTGAATACATAGTATCCCAGAAGCCCGATTGTTAAGATCGGGCTTTTTTGTTGTCGATTTCAAGCACAAGATTGGTATGAAAACCGTCATTATCAAATACAATGCAGGCAACGTGCAGTCGGTCATGTACGCGCTCGACCGCATTGGCGCAAGCTATCTTTACACCGACGATGAGGCCGAGATCCGCTCTGCCGACAAGGTGATTTTTCCGGGCGTGGGCGAGGCCAGCACCACTATGAGTTACCTCCGCAATGTGGGCCTCGACAAGGTAATTCCTTCCTTAAAACAGCCGGTTTTCGGGACTTGCGTGGGCATGCAGCTCATGTGCCGCTTTTCGGAAGAGAATAATACCCAATGCATGGGTATTTTCGATGTGGATGTGAAGCGTTTTCCGGCAGATGCAGGCCTGAAAGTGCCGCATATGGGCTGGAACAATATTTCCAGCTACCAGTCGCCGCTTACCGCCGGCCTGCCCGACAATGCGTACGTCTATTTCGTACACAGCTATGCGGCGCCGGTGTGCGAATATACCGTCGCGAGCTGCGATTACGCATTGCCATTCAGCGCGATGCTGCACAAGGACAACTTCTACGCGGCCCAGTTCCACTGCGAGATAAGCGGGAACGCCGGCCAGCAAATCCTCGAAAATTTTCTCAAACTCTGATAACCGTCTGCCCCGAAACCCATGATCCAGATTATCCCCGCTATCGACCTGATTGAAGGCAAATGCGTACGCCTTACCCAGGGAGATTATGGTCAGAAGAAGATTTACAATGAAAACCCGCTCGAAGTCGCGCAGCAATTCGAAGACGCCGGGCTGAAAAGGCTGCATTTGGTGGATTTGGACGGTGCAAAAGCGAAAAAGGTCGTCAATTGGAAGGTATTGGAAAAAATTACTTCCAAAACTTCCCTGCATGTGGATTTCGGCGGGGGTGTACAATCGGATGACGACTTGAAAATTGCATTCGAAAGCGGCGCGAAGCAGGTTACCGGCGGAAGCATCGCCGTAAAGCAGCCCGATCTGTTCGAGCATTGGCTTAAAACTTACGGTGGGGAAAAGATTATTCTCGGCGCGGATGCGAAAAACGAGAAAATCGCCGTCAGCGGCTGGGAAGAAGGTACCAGCATTTGGGTGTATGATTTTGTGGAAGAATATGTGGAGAAAGGCGTGAAATATACCATCAGCACCGATGTAGCCAAGGACGGCCTCCTGCAAGGCCCTTCATTTGATTTATACAAAAACCTCCAAGACAAATGCCCCGACCTGAACATTATCGCCAGCGGCGGCATTGCGGGTATCGAGGACGTGGAGAAACTGGCGGAAATGAATATCTACGGCGTGATCATCGGTAAAGCGATTTACGAAAACCGGATCAGCCTGGCCGATTTACAGCGTTTTTCAGTTTAAAATATGCTTACGAAACGAATCATTCCCTGTCTGGATGTTAAAGACGGCCGGACGGTCAAAGGGGTCAATTTTGTGAACCTGCGCGATGCGGGCGACGCCGTGGAGCTGGGCGCGATGTACGCCGCGCAGGGCGCCGACGAGCTGGTTTACCTCGATATTACCGCCACTGTCGACGGCCGTTCGACATTTATCGACCTCGTCCGCAGAGTAGCGCAGACCATTAATATACCTTTTACGGTCGGCGGAGGCATTTCCTCGATCGCGGACGTGTCGGCGCTCCTGCATGCGGGCGCGGACAAGGTGTCGATTAACTCGGCTGCTGTGCGGAATCCCGATTTGATCAACGAACTGTCGCTGGAATTCGGGAGCCAGTGCATTGTAGTGGCGATCGATACGCGTTATATCGAAACCGAGAACGGCTTCGAGCACATCGTGCACACGCATGGGGGCAGGAAAGCGACGGAAATACGGTCGATACCCTGGGCGAAGGAGGTGGAAGAGCGCGGCGCAGGCGAAATCCTGCTCACATCGATGGATACCGACGGTACGAAAGCCGGTTTTGCACTGGAGCTGACCTCGACCATTTCGGGTAATGCGAATATTCCGGTGATCGCTTCCGGCGGCGCGGGGAATATGGAGCACTTTTACGATGTTTTCACCGAAGGAAAAGCCGACGCCGGATTAGCGGCAAGCATTTTCCACTTCCGGGAAATCGATATTCCGGATTTGAAGGATTATCTCCAAAACAAGGACCTGCCGATCCGGATGACCCGGTAATGGCGCGGAGTTTTATCAAATACATTAAACCGGCAGGCCTGCGAGCCTCCATGCTGCGGACCGGACGGATGTTTTAATTGACATAACCACAAATGAGCGAGACGTTTTCAACCATTGACTTCAATAAATCGGCCGACGGCCTGGTACCGGCTGTTATCCAGGATGTGAATACCGGTAAAGTGCTGATGCTCGGCTATATGAATGCCGAAGCGCTGGACGTGACCCGCCAGCAGGGTACCGTTACTTTTTATAGCCGCAGCAAACAACGCCTGTGGACGAAAGGGGAGACGTCGGGTAACTTTTTGTTTGTAAACGACATTGCAGCCGACTGCGATGGCGATACATTGCTCATTAAGGCCACCCCCGCAGGCCCGGTTTGCCACACGGGTGCGGATACCTGTTTTGGGGAAAAAAATAGCCAGCCTGAAATTGCCGACACACGTTCGGGCGAAGCTGCATTTCTGAATTATCTGCAAAAGGAAGTAATTCGTGAAAGAAAACTCAATCCTTCGGACGAGTCTTATACGAGCAGCCTTTTCAAAAAGGGAATCAATAAAATCGCGCAGAAAGTAGGGGAAGAGGCGGTCGAAGTTGTCATCGAATCGAAGGATAATGACGACGGTCTTTTCAAGAATGAAGTGTCGGATTTGCTGTTCCACCTGCTCGTTTTGCTGGAACAAAAAAACATTGACTTAGATGAGGTAATTGACGTACTTCGTAGCCGTCACCAATAAAAACCAGATCGGTATGAAATTACTCCTGCGTCTTGTAATCAGTACTTTGGCGATCGTTGTCGCCGCTAATTTGGTGCCCGGTGTATGGGTTGCAAGTATGGGCACGGCGGTTATTGTAGCCATTGTGTTGGGTATCCTGAACACATTCCTCAAACCAATCCTGCAAATCCTCGCATTACCCATTACAATCCTGACGCTGGGGTTATTCTATTTCGTCGTCAATGTATTTATCATTTACCTGGCTGCTTCGCTGGTCGATGGTTTCCGGGTTGACGGTTTCATTTCCGCACTCATATTCGGTCTGGTTGTTTCAGTAGTCTCGGCAATCCTTGGTATGTTTTTGGATTAATGTGAAAAAAGTCTGTTGTTCAGACCTAAATACATTTCACATGATTTGAAATTTACCGCTATGCTGAGTCAACTGGAAGAAATCAAGGACACCCTTTTTAAATATTTCGAAACACGCATCGACCTATTTAAAATCGAGACCCGTGACAAGATCGAGCGGGCCGTCGTAATGGGGATCTATGCGGCCATACTGCTTTGCCTGGGCCTTACGATCCTGATTCTGCTCGTCATTTTGCTCGGGACATTCCTGAACAAGTGGCTGCACAGCGACTACCTGGGCTTTGTGATATTGCTCGGTGTATTCATTCTCAAACTGACTGTTACTATCATCTGGAGAGAAACCTGGATCAGGCTGATCCGGAAAATAATCGTTCGTTTTGTCAGCGTGAAGGAGGAATAATGCTTTTTGGCTGCTTTATTTGGCAATAAGTTTCTCTGAATTGCTATTTTTGGATTCCTTTTGAAAAATTCTCAGGCACTATTTAAACAGATATGAAATGAGTTCTTCAATAGATTCTTCGGTAAAAATCACGAAGCCGTTTTCATCGGACACGGACAAGGACAAAGAAGATTTGTTGCAGGATGCAGATCTGTACCGCGACAAGCTGGAAACACAATGGAGCGGGCTTAAACAGGAAGCCACTACTTACGGCAAGCAGGCGCTGGTGATCGGCGGGGTAATGGCGACGACGTTCGTGGTCATGAATGCATTGCTGCCTAAGGGGAAAAAGAGAAAGGAAATTTTGGTCGAGCCGGTTAAGCCTGTCGAAAAGAAAGTCACCAAAATCAAAACCCAGTCTGCGGTCGGACAAGCCGTTCAAAGTTTAGCCTGGACATTGGCTGTGGGGTGGGCGCGCCAGAAGCTGAAACATTTAATTGAAGACGAACGTAAAACCGAATGAAAGCAGCGAAACATCAAATCGCAGACCTCCTTTCCGAACGTAAAGCAGAAAAAAGGAAATCGTTTGCTGTTCTCCTTGATCCGGATAAAATTAACCTTTCCACATTCCCGAAATTCCTCGAATACGCGGCTGGGCACGGCGTTGACTTCTTTTTTGTAGGCGGAAGCCTCATTACCAATTACGCCATCGACAAGCTGATTGCCGCCATTCACGAATATACAAGCATTCCCGCGATACTTTTCCCCGGCAGCAGCCTGCATATCGAGCCCTCGGCCGATGCCATTCTGCTCCTTTCGCTGATCTCCGGCCGTAATCCCGAGCTGCTGATCGGGCAGCACGTTATCGCCGCACCGTTACTCAAAAGAAGCGGCCTGGAAGTGCTTCCGACAGGCTATATGCTCATCGAAAGCGGCAAGCTCACCACCGTATCCTACATTAGTAATACCACCCCGCTCCCGCGCGACAAGCCGGGCATTGCGGCCTGCACTGCATTGGCGGGTGAATACCTGGGTTTGCAAAACATTTTCCTCGACGCTGGAAGCGGTGCATTGTTCCCGGTTCCGGGTGAAACCATTGCAGCTGTCCGCGCGGCTGTGGACACGCCGATTATCGTCGGTGGCGGCATCGATTCTTACGAAAAAGCCGATGCGGCATTGAACGCCGGCGCGGATGTGATCGTAGTCGGTAACGGCATCGAAGCCAACCAGGAATTGTTACCGGAAGTGGCTGCATGTGTGCGGGCTTACAACGAAAAGTTGCAGAGTGTTTAGGGGGATAGGGGGAATTAATAGGACAAATTAAAGCGAATTAAGAATTTTCTAAGGAAATTTTAAGTTCTTGGAAAAATACAAACTCAAAATTTAGGAATATTCAATTCGATGATATTACCTTTGTATCGAACCTTAATTACACCCAAGAAATGAAAAAATTCTTTGCATTTGCGTTTGTTGCCGGGATGGTAGCTTTCGCTGCTTGTACTAGCAAACCTGCTGACGAATCAGCTGATACTACTGCTGTAACTGTTGAAACTCCTGCTGTTGACACAACTGTTGTTGATACAACTGCTGCTGCTGCTGACACTACTGCTGCTGATACTACTAAGAAGTAATCAGACGTACAAGTCGAAAATCTTGAAAAGCCCTATGAAAGTAGGGCTTTTCTTTTTTTATTCGGGGTATGAAAAATGTGTCTTTGGGTTCGTATGTGCCGGATGGAACGGCTGAGTATTGCCAGGAGTTGTATCGCACCCACCGCTTTGATTTCTTTCTCTCGCGCCCGCGCCGTACCCGCCTGGGCGATTTCACGGTAAAGCCGGGCGTGGTGCCCCGCATCACGGTGAATGTCAATCTGAATCCTTACAGCTTTCTCATCACTTACCTGCACGAAGTAGCGCATTGTGTGGTACATTATAAGTACAAAGGCCGCGGCCGCAGAAGGGTAGCGCCCCACGGTGCCGAATGGAAGCACGAGTTCCGCGAATTATTATTGCCGGTCATGCATGAAAGCATTTTTCCCGAAGACATTCTCGTGCATTTGCTTCGTTATGCTCAAAACCCCGCCGCGTCTACCGGCGGCGACCAGAAATTGTTTAATGCGCTCAGAAAATACGACGAGCAGGAATTGACTACCGGCAAAGTATGCCTGTTTCAGCTGGACGAAGGCACGAACTTCGTGTTCCAGAACAGGACATTCACCCGCGGCACGCTCAGGCGCACACGCGTACTCTGCACAGACAAGGCCTCTCAACGTCTCTACACGATCCCAGCCCATGCATTGGTTGAAGCATGCTGATGTCCGGAAAATAGCCCTTCGTACAGCTTTGAGCTGTGTGGCGGCGCTGGTTTCCTTTTTTTCCTATGCACAAAAATCGGTATTGTCGGACGGGCAATGGTTCAAGCTGGCTGTGACGGAGTCGGGCATTTACCGTGTCGATGCGGAACTGCTTTCCAAAATGGGCGTGGATGTTGCCTCTGTGAAGCCCGCGGGTATTCGTATTTACGGAAATGGTGGGGCAATGCTGCCGCAATCCAATAAATCGGGCTACGTGAATGCATTAACGGAGAATGCGATCTGGGTCAGCGGCGAGGAGGACGGGAAGTTCGACAAAGGCGACGCCGTCTATTTCTACGCCGAAGGCCCTCACGTCATTCAGTATAATGCGGCAAAAGCCGAGCTCCGGCATCAGATCAACTACTATTCCGATTCGAGTTTTTACTTTATCACGTTTGGTGAAAGCAATGGTTTGAGGGTCAAATCCGGCACCGGGCTTTCAGTTAATGCTTCCAAAACCGTCAACCAGTTCGATGATTACTGGTACCACGAAACGGAATCGTCCAATACGCTTAAATCGGGTAGGGAATGGTGGGGCGAATACTTGGGTGGCTCGGGATTTAGTACGAATGTAAATATGCCGGGCGTGGTTCCGTCCTCGGACTTTATCGTGAGGACGTCGGCGATCGGGGCCGCGCAAGTGCCGACCCGCTTTATTTGGCAGGTAAATGGCGGCGAGATTGGTCAGGAAGGGATTGGAACAGTAAGCCCTGGTACTTACGATGTGAAGGCGTTGCAGTCGGGCGCTACTTATATTGTCAAGAATGTGCCGGCTTCCGGCAATTTTACAATCGGTGTTACCTATAATAAGAATGGACAGAGCTCGGCGGAGGCTTACCTGGACTATGTTAGCTTACAGGTAAAGCGGGAATTGAGGCATTATGAAGGCCAGCAAATCTATAACTTCCTGCCGCAGTTGTCGGATACCGTTACCTACCAGTTTGCAGGTTCTTCAGAGGATTTCAGTCTTTGGAATATAACAAATCCGCTGACGCCGCTTTCCATTTCTCAAAAAGATGCAACCGGCGCTTTCCGCTGGACCGCTTCGGGAGCCAAAGTCCTTCAAAAATACATTGGTTTTAAACCGGGGGATGCGTTCCAGCCTGCACACTGGCAGCGTGTCGCCAACCAGCATATCGTAGCATCGCCAACGCCCGATATGCTCATTGTGACGCCCGCGGCTTGGGCGCAGGAAGCCAACCGCCTGGCCGGGTTCAGAAATAGCCATGATGGACTGGACGTGCTCGTCGTAACGACGGACCAGATATATAATGAATACGCCTCGGGCCGACCGGACATTACCGCCATCCGTGATTTCACCCGCCAGCTTTACCAAAAAACGCCGGGCAAATTGAAATACCTTTTGCTGTTCGGCGACGCGACGTACGATTACCGGAATTTGCTTCAAAACCAGTCGCAGCCGCAGCGGGCAGCGTGGGTGCCTGTGTACGAGAGCCGCGAGTCGCTGAACCCGGTTTATACCTACTCTTCCGACGACTATTTCGGGTTCATGGAGGCCAATGAGGGCGATTGGAACGAAACGACGGCCGGTGACCATACAGTGGACATTGGCATTGGAAGGTTACCCGCAAAATCACTTGCAGAAGCGAAAATCGTGGTGGATAAGCTGGTGCGTTACGAATCGTCGTTCGGGATATGGAAGAATTCGGTGCGGTTCGTGGCCGACGATGGCGACGGGAATATTCACCAGCGTCACGCCGACCAGCTTGCTACGCTTATCCAGGGACGGATGCTTCCGGCGAGGTCGTTTATTGACGAAGTACCACAAACCACGACTGACGCCGGACAGAAAGCGCCCGCCATCAACAAGGCCATTCGGAATGCGATCGACAATGGCACATTGATATTAAATTATACCGGCCACGGAGGTACCAGCGGCTGGGCAGAGGAGCAGGTACTGACGCTCGCTGACATGCTTTCGAGCCGCGGCATCGACAATTTACCGTTGTTGATCACGGCTACCTGTGATTTCGGCCGTTACGACGACCCGGGAGTAGTTTCCGGTGCCGAATTAATGGTTCTCAGCCCGAAAGGAGCGGCGGTAGGCGCGATCAGCACTACAAGGTCGGTTTATTCCAGCACTAATTTTGCTTTAAATAAAGCATTTTATGAAGCCCTGCTGAATGCAAAGCCAGGCGAGCGGCTGGGTGATTTTTTTGAATACACCAAAAACAATGCGCTGGCTGGCAGCCTGAACCGGAATTTTACACTACTGGCCGATCCGTCGATGCTCTTGACGCCCGGGAAGAAAGGAATGCGGTGGAATGCACCGCCCGACACGCTACGCGCTTTACAAAAAATAACGCTTCAAGCCGAAGTTTTCGACCGGGAAACCGGCAAGCTGGATGCGGATTTCAACGGTACGGCCAGGCTGGTGGTTTACGACAAGCCGATCGAGTTCCGGACATTAGGGAATGAGGGCAGCCCGGAGGCGTATACCGAGTTTCGGAGCAAGCTTTTTGATGGAAATGTGTCGGTGAAAGCGGGCCGGTTGCAATGCAGCTTCCAAATGCCCAGGGATATCGATTACCGCATTGGGATCGGGCGCGCGAGCTTGTATGCCGTGCGTAGCGACAGTACGGAAGATGCTTCGGCGCAGCTGGCAGTTGTCGTCGGAGGAAGCGCCGCGCAGCAGAAGGATACCATCCCGCCGAAGCTTGCGGGTTACCTGAATACGCCTGCATTCCGGGATGGAGATACCGTTGAACCGTCGTCGGTACTGGTGCTGCAAATGAGCGATGCGAGCGGGATCAATATCTCGCGGGCTGGCATCGGGCACGACATTACGATGACTTTAAATGATACTTTGACGGTCGTTTTGAATGATTATTACGTGGCGGACCTCGATAATTACCAGTCGGGGACTATCAATTATCCGTTAAATAATCTGCCTGCCGGAAAATATATTGTCCGTGTAAAAGTATGGGATGCGTATACTAACTTTTCTGAAATAGCGTTCGGGTTTCTAGTAGGTCCTGCCAAGGGAATAGCACTCAACACCTTTAACATTTACCCTAACCCATTTCAGAAAGATCTTACATTGGAGCTCGGGCACAATCGGGTGAATGATGACGTAGAATTAATTTTTAATATATTGCTGGTTAATGGGCAACGTTTGGGCACTTTCAAAAAGCTTTATTATAACAGTGAACCGGTTATCAGCGAAGTGTTGGACATGACGCAATGGCTGAATGCGATGCCGGTGGGCCAATCCTTTGTTTACCAGTTATTGGTCAGATCGTTAAAAGACAATTCTGCCGATCAGAAAGCAGGGAAGTTGATCCGGTCTCCTTAGGATAATAAAACTTGTCAATATTTTAGTAAAAACTATCTTTCATTGTATTTTTGACCCTTTAAAGAAGCTGATACAGGCACTTCCTATCGCAAATCCAATTTCTATGAAACTTTTTTTTGTTACATTATCCTCACTATTCTTTTTAACATCAGGTACGCTTTTCGCTCAGCTGGATTCTACAAGGAGAATACCCGCATCACCACTTTCCTTTTTGACATTTGCCCCTGATGCAAGAAGTGCAGCGATGGGAGAAGCCGGTGTAGCACTTAGCCCCGATGCCAATTCAACTTACTGGAATGCGGCAAAGCTTCCTTACAATACCAAAGATTTCGGCGTTTCAGCTTCCTACACACCATGGCTCCGTTACCTGGTAGATGATATGTGGCTCGGCTATATCAGCGCTTATAAAAAACTGGGCGATCGCCAGGCGGTGGCTTTTTCCGTTAACTACTTCAACAACGGTGAGCTTGACCTCCGCGATGCGATCGGTAACAATATCGGTTATTTCAATTCAAGAGAGGTTGCCATTAACGGTACCTATTCACGCCAGCTCGGCAGAAACTTCTCGATGGGTCTGACCTTGAAGTACATCTCCTCCAACCTTGCGGGAAATGCCGTAATCAACAATGTTTCGCTTAGCCCTGCACGTGTGGCGGCCGGTGATATCAGCGCTTACTACAAAAAAGAATTCAAGAATGAAGATACCGGCAGCGAGCTCGTTTGGTCGTTGGGTGCGGTACTTTCCAACCTGGGTGGTAAAATCAACTACGGTTCAGGAACAGATACTGAAAACTTCATCCCTACCAACCTGAAAATCGGTACCGGCTTGTCATACACCGGCGACGGAAGAAACCGCTTCAATTTCATCGTCGATTTCAGCAAACTGATGGTGCCAACCCCGGATGGCAAAACCAATGTGAACACGAAACCGCTGCTGGACGGCGTATTCGGCTCATTCTCGGATGCTCCGGACGGGTTTAAAGAAGAAATCCAGGAAGTAGCGATCGCAACCGGTCTGGAATACTGGTACAACAATATCTTCGCTTTGAGAGCAGGTTATTTCAGCGAAAACAAAAACAAAGGCGACCGCCGTTTCTTCACCGCCGGTGCAGGCCTTCGCTTTGCCGACAAATGGGGCGCCGATTTCGCTTATATGTTCCCTACAACACAGGGAAGCCCGCTTGCGCAAACATTGCGTATCACTTTGTCGCTTCAACTGAACAAAGCCGAGAAGCTTGACGTGACCGACAGCGAAAACTAAGATTTAACAGAAATTTAAATATTCAGAACGAATGGCGTTATTGCAACGTCATTCGTTTTTTTATACTCACTGCTGCACATGTCACTGGACCGTACCATTGCCCCTGATTTCAAAATCATTCAAACCGTAAACCTGCCGGAGCCTCAAACCCACACCCTCGACAACGGGATCGCATTGCACGTGATCAACATCGGGGAGCAACCGGTGGTACGTCTGGAATGTATTTTCGAAGCGGGTAACTGGTATGAAACCGAAACGGCGGCGTCCTATTTCGCCGTGAAAATGCTGACGGAAGGTGTCGAAGGTATCACATCGCAGGAAATCAGCGAGGCGTTCGATCAGCTGGGCGCATTCACGGAACTGACCCACACATCCGACCGCGTCGGAATCGTCGTGTACTGCCTCTCCCGCTTCCTGCCGGAAGTGCTGCCGCTGGTGCAAAAACTCATCCGCAGCGCTACTTTCCCGGAGAAGGAGTTTCAGGAGTTGAAAAATATTACCGTACAGAATCTGAAAGTGAACCGCGAGAAAACGGCTTACCTGGCTACGACGGAGTTCAGGGAGCGGCTGTTTGGCGCTGGCCATCCGTACGGACAAAGCCAAAGCACCGAGGAAATCGATGCATTGGAGATCGCTGCAGTGAAAGCACATTATGAGCGCTTTATCCGGAATGGCAAGTTTACAGCGGTGCTCGCCGGCCAGGTTACCGACGCCGATGTACAGCACGTAAACGCGACATTAGGGCAAAATTCATTCGATGCAGCGTTGGGTGAATTCTCTTTCCATGCTTCCGAGGCTTATCATGGCGATGAGCAGATAGTGGAGCGGCCGGAAAGCGTGCAATCATCGATCAGGATGGGCCGGGTGCTATTCAACCGCCACCATCCGGATTATTTCAAAATGCTGGTTACAAACGAGATTTTAGGGGGTTATTTCGGGTCGAGGCTGATGAAAAATATCCGCGAAGAAAAAGGCCTTACCTACGGCATTTCCTCGCACATGGTGACCCTGCGCCACGAGGGCTACCTGATGATCGGTACGGATGTGAAAAAGGAGTTTACCCAGCAAACTATCGACGAGATCAAAAAGGAAATACACCGGCTGCAAACCGAGCTTGTCGGTGCGGAAGAGTTGCAGACTGTGAAGAGCTTTATGGCCGGTGAGTTTGCCGGCTCATTGAATACCGCATTCGAAGTGGCCGACCGGCGGAAGATATTGCTGCTCGACAGCCTGCCTGCCAATTTCTTTAACCAATACATTGATCGCGTTCACGCCACCACAGCTGAGGATGTGCTCGAAATGGCCCAAAATTACCTGCGCCCGGAAGATATGGTGACGGTAATCGCGGGCGGGAAATAGTTATTGGTTTGCCTTGTCGAGGGCATCTTTATATGCTTTCAGGCAACGTTCCCGCGCTTCCTTGTGATCGACCATCGGCCCGGGGTATTCGTCGGTACCAAACTCCGGGACCCATTTTTTGACATACTCCATTTTAGGATCGAACTTCTCGGCTTGTGAAGCGGGGTTGAATATGCGGAAATATGGCGCGGCATCAGTACCTGACCCCGCGGCCCATTGCCACCCGCCATTGTTGGCTGCGAGGTCGTAATCCAGTAATTTTTGCGCGAAATAAGCTTCCCCAAGGCGCCAGTCGATAAGCAAATGCTTGGACAGGAAGCTGGCCGTGACCATGCGCACGCGGTTATGCATGAAGCCGATCGCATTGAGCTGCCGCATGCCGGCGTCTACCAGCGGATAACCCGTTTTTCCCTCGCACCATTTCTGGAAGTCGGCCTTGTCGTACCGCCATTTGATGAAATCATATGCCTTCCGGAACGCCTCGCCCTTGCCTACGTGCGGGAAATTGAAGAGGATTTGCTGGTAAAAATCCCGCCAGATCAGCTCGTTCAAAAACGTATCGCTGTGATCACGCGCCTGACGTGCAAGGTCACGTATGCTAACGGTCCCAAAGCGCAGGTGAATGCCGATGCGGCTGGTACCTTCCTTCGCCGGGAAGTCGCGTTCTTTGGCGTAGTCTTTCAGTAGCGCATTGTCGACGTGGTTGGAAGGGAAGTCGAAATCGTTCCTTTCAAAACCCATTTCCTTTAATGAAGGTAATGCGGGCCCGGCCCATTTTTGAAAATGCATGAAATACTTTTTGTTGGGGTAGGATTTGAGGTAAAAATCATTGAGCTTCTCTTTCCATGCCCGGCTGTAAGGTGTAAAAACGGTGTAAGGCGTTCCCTGGCCGCTCAGTATTTCCTGTTTTTCAAAAATGACCTGGTCTTTGCAGGTTTTGAAAACAATGTCCTTTTTCTTTAAAATCCGGTAAACTTCCTTGTCGCGGTCGGTGGCGTAAGGTTCGTAGTCGGTGTTGGTGTACACTTCGGCGATGTCGTACTCCTCGACCAGTTTTTCCCATACTTTCGCCGGGAAACCATATTCGACGAGCATGTCCGCATCTCTTTCTTTCAACTCGTTTCGGATACCGTCAACGGTTTCATGGATAAAGGTCAGCCGAGGATCTTTCTTATCTTCCAGGTCGTCGAGAATGTTCCGGTCGAAAATGAAGAGCGGTACCACCGGGTAGCCCGAGCGCAGGGCGTAGTAAAGTCCCGCATTGTCGTGCAGCCGGAGGTCGCGGCGAAACCAGAACAGCGTGATTTTGTCTTTCGTTTTCAGGGCCATACGACGTTTTTGATCAGGTATGAAGGTGTTTTTATAAAACTTAACTACGAAGTAACTGCATTTTTGGATTGGAAAGCGGCCAATGGGAGCGGGTTTTAAATTGTATATTGCATTGCAATACAATCTTAACTTAACCTGCATTCATGAAATTACAACTCACGATCCTGTTCAGCCTGCTGTGCCTTACGGTTTTCGGCCAAAAGAATAATGCCGACAAGCAGGAGTGGAAGCAGCTCTTCAACGGAAAAAACCTGGACGGCTGGGACATCAAAATCCGCGGTTACGAACTGAACGACAACTACAACAACACTTTCCGCGTGGAAGATGGTAAAATGGTGGTTCGTTACGACAAATACGACGATTTTGCCCAGAAATACGGCCATATCTTCTACAAAGGCGATTTTTCCTACTATCGCGTGGCGGTGGAATACCGCTTCGTAGGCGAGCAGGCGCCCAAAGGAGAAGGCTGGGCATGGCGTAACTCGGGCGTGATGGTGCACGGCCAACCTGCTGCTACAATGGGTAAAGACCAGGATTTTCCGGCATCCATCGAAGTACAATTATTAGGTGGCAACGACAAAACCCGCACGACCTGCAACCTCTGTACACCCGGAACCAATGTGGTGATCGACGGCAAGCTTGTGACGCAGCATTGCGTGAATTCCAAATCCAAAACTTACAATGGCGACCAATGGGTGCGTGCAGAAGTGCTTGTACTCGGCGATTCGCTGATCCAGCATTTCGCGAACGGTGAAATGGTGCTTGAATACAACAAGCCGCAACTCGGTGGCGGCAACCTGGGCGGTGCTACTGATCCGGAAGTAAAAATCGCGGGCAAGCTGCTCGATCACGGATCGATCTCCCTGCAAAGCGAAAGCCATCCTGTGGAATTCAGAAAAGTTGAGATTCTGGATCTGAAAGGCTGTATGGACCCGAAAGCGACGAATTATAAATCCTATTATATGAAGGCGGATAATAGCTTGTGCAGCTACGGGAAGAAGAAATAGCCTAAAACGGAGAATGTCACCCCGAGCGGGTTTGATAGATGTCAGTCTGAGCGAAGTCGAAGACAGTCCGTACTGCGACCATCGCGCACGGCCCTTCGACTCCGCTCAGGGTGACATTTATTTTATAATCTCACAATTTCCGCGCCGATCGCGTTCAGGCGCGTATCGATGTTCTGGTAACCGCGGTCGATTTGCTCGATGTTGTCGATAATACTCACGCCTTTGGCAGACATCGCTGCGATGAGCAATGCAACTCCGGCGCGGATGTCGGGTGAAGTCATGCGGATGCCGCGGAGCTGTGTCTCGCGGTTATGGCCGATCACCGTCGCGCGGTGCGGATCGCAAAGGATGATCTGCGCGCCCATTTCGATCAGCTTATCTACGAAGAACAGGCGGCTTTCGAACATTTTCTGGTGAATGAGCACGGTTCCCTGCGCCTGTGTGGCTGTGACGAGCACGATACTCAGAAGGTCAGGTGTGAAGCCCGGCCATGGTGCGTCGGCTACCGATAATGTAGAGCCGTCGAGGTAGTTTTCGATGCGGTAGCGTTCCTGTGCGGGAATGAAGATATCATCGCCGCGGAACTCCATTTGAATACCCAGTCTTTTGAAAACATCGGGAATAATACCCAGCTCGGCAATTTGGCAGTCCTTAATGGTAATTTCCGACTGCGTCATTGCCGCCAGACCGATGAAGCTACCGATTTCGATCATATCCGGCAGCATGGTATGCTCTGTTCCTTTCAGCTCGCTCACGCCTTCCACAATCAGCATATTGGAAGCTATGCCTGAAATTTTGGCACCCATGCGGTTCAGCATCTTACAAAGTTGCTGCAAATAAGGCTCGCAGGCTGCATTGTAAATGGTAGTAGTACCTTCGGCCATTACCGCAGCCATCAGCACGTTTGCGGTACCGGTTACAGAAGCCTCGTCCAAAAGCATGTAGGTACCTTTCAGGTTTGCGGCATCGACGCGGTAGAATCCGCCATCTTCTTCATCATAGCTGAACTCCGCTCCCAGTTTCTCGAAGCCCAAAAAGTGCGTATCCAGTCTTCTGCGGCCGATTTTGTCCCCACCCGGACGAGGAATGCGTCCTTTGCGGAAACGTGCGAGCATCGGGCCGAGCAGCATTACCGAGCCGCGCAATGCAGCCGCTTTCTGGCGGAACGAGTCCGATTCGAGGTAATCGAGGTTGATATCGTCGGCTTCGAAACGGATGGAGGTTTCGCTCAGACGCGTGCGGCGTACACCCAGATCGCCCAGGAGGTTGATCAGTTGGTTTACGTCGCGGATATTCGGGATGTTGTGGATGGTTACGGGCTCTTTGGTGAGCAGCACTGCGCAAATGATCTGCAATGCTTCGTTTTTAGCGCCTTGCGGCACGATTTCACCCTTGAGACGGCGATCCCCGGTAATTTTAAATGATGCCATAGAAAATTTTGGGCAGTTGAGACTGTATAAAATGAAACCTGGATTTTACATTCCAGGTTTTTTGCGGTTGTTGTTGTTCCGGTTGTTGTTACTGTTGTTGTTCCGGTTCTGGTTCTGGAACTTGTTGCTCCGGTTGCGGTTCTGATTGCCCTGGTTGTTGCCTCCCTGCCTGTCGGAGTTGTGGGATTGGGCTTTGAAGTTATTACCCCCGCCTACCTGGTTCACGCGGTTGCGTTCCTGGTTGTTGTTGCGGTCTTTCGGCGCGGCTTCTATCGGCCCTGATTTGCGGATGTAGTCGATTTCTTCTTTCAAACGACCCTTGCTCAGCTGTTCGAGCTGGTTGAGAAGCACGCTGTCTTCGGGGTTATCCTTGTTCCAGGCGTTGAAGAACGAGCGCATCAGGCGGAAAATGTAGGAAACGAATGCGAGACGGTCCTCCGGGTTTTCGGTTTGCGACGCTTTTTCCAGAAGCAGGTCAATATTGCGGCCGTAATGGCGGAATTGCAGGTTTTGCTGGTTGTATTCGACACGGAGCGGTTTTTTGCCCAATGCTTCCGCGGATGGCGGTGGGAAAGGGCTGTCGACGTCCAGCTCGAACCCGGAGATAATGTACAGGTCATCCCACAACTTGTTGGTATAGTCCTGGTTATCCCGCATGTTGGGATGTATCTGACGCATAAGCTCGACCAGGATGTGCGCGTAGAGGGTGCGCTTAGCCTTGTCCTCGATCGTGACGATGTGGTCGGCCAATTTTTGTACGTTACTACCGTATTCTTTCAATGGGATATCTTTTTTATAATGGACAAAAATAATAAGTTTTTGTGGAAACAAAATGAGGTACAGCGGTAAAACAGGCATTCCACGGCGCTGGCTCAGGGAGCATAAAGCAAATGCCCGCGCATACTTTCGAAAGGGAATGCCGGATGCCTGGAAGCTTCCGCGGCGCTGATCGTGTAATGGTAAAGCCCCGCCGGTATACCCGGGGAATGCATTGCCGGATGCCAGAAGTGTTCGTTGCGGCCGACAAAACAATGTAACACTTTCCGGAAGACGGTCGTTCCCAGCACGTTCCGGATCGTCAGTTCAAGGTCGTTGGGGAGCAGCCGTTTGTTTTGAATCGTGAACCTGAACCATTGCCCGGATGGGTTCGGAGAAACTGTCGCGGTAATAGGCCCGTCGTATTCAGCTACTTCGAAATCAATCTGGTACGGAGCCGCTGAATGGCCCGTTTTGTCGCGGCATTGCATGGTGAGCAGGTATTTGCCGGATGTTAATGCTGGTTGAAGAATGATTTCGTAAAACTTTCCTTCGACATTCCTGCCAATCGCGGTTTGTAAAGGTATTCTTAAATCAGTGCAACCGGTACAATGTTTTTTCAGCCAAATGGAGACCAGCGTTGTGTCATCGTTAATTACGGGAAGATTTTCGTCGAAAATCCGGATGGTCAAAACCGGGTTTTTTGAAATAATATCATCATTTACCAACAGTCGTCCGTCAACCAGAAGTTGCATTAACGGCGGCAAATCAACCGATGGGTTATCGGCAACGGTATCCGGCAGCATGGAAGGGAAAATGCGGATGGCCGGGTCACCGTGGAGCGTCATTTGCTGGATGGTAATGCTGTCCAGGATGCCCGGGTTGCGGTTTAAATTCCTTCGAATAGCTTCCCGCTGGATCATGCCGAACGGCTTGCTGGTAAATGGAGAGTCGGCAAGGACTTCGTAAAACAGTTCGGTGTAGCGCCTTAATGCGGTCGACGGGCCGTTGAATGTGTGTGCCAAAAAAAGCACCGCGCCGCTTTCGGGAGCGAAAATCCAGTCGCTGCTTAATGTCTGGGTCGAATAGAAAATGCTACCTGCTGCGCAGCCATTGACGATCATCGCCGGGTAATGCGGATGGTTCCGGTAATTGCGGGCAGGATCGGTAGCACGGCCAATATCGATGTCGGTAACATCGATAGAGGAATGGCCAAATAACGTAACCAGTCCCACGCCTTCATTGATTTGTTTATCGATACGAACCGGTTCTACTGCATTGTCGGTCAGTTTCGAAATCGTGGTTACCTTCCCGGCGAGCGGTGTGTTGTCAAGTTTCTTTTCAAAAAATTGCATATAATCTCTAAAGACATTCAACTCATCTTTAGACCTCCCGCCGCTTAAATGTAAAATCCGTTTTCGCCACGCTGCCGTCGCAGGTTCCGCTTCCATAGCCTTTACTTTCAGCAGGTAATCGAGCATTTGCCGCGCATTCAAGGCATTAATGCGACCGATAGGAACGAGCGGGTTGAAATTGCCTTTTTGAGTAGCCAATGCAATGTCGGAACCCGGCCAGCCTGCATTAGGTACCATGTCCGTTTGCCATGAATCCTTCATTTTTCGCGCTTTCTGCGGATCAATGGATCTCCCGGCCAGCAACACGAACTTCAATTTCCCCTGATCATGCAGCCAGCGGATAGCATTCCGGATGCCATGCGGACCGGGCTGGCCAGCATTGAACTGGTCATAAAGTTCATAACTGTGAACAATCGAAGTATGGTACCCGCCACCCGCATCCGAAGCCCGGTACTGCGCATAGTCAGCTACGGCGTCATGCCCATTCACAGGCGTGCGCATGAGCGGATGTGTGATGATGAGATATTCCGTTTCAGGATGGATGGAAGAAAACCTTACAATGCGTGAAGGCGGGGTAGGCAAATGTCCCGGCGCGACGCGCGGGCCTGCCTGCGGGTAGCGCATACGTGCGTACGAGAGCGACACGTGCCCGCCTGTGCCGACGGGCAGGAGTGTTAAAACCAGCTGCCCGGCTTCGTCGAAATCTGCGATAGGTATTTTGAACCGGATAGCCTTTGTTTCCCGACCCACAACATTCAAATCAAATAATCGCCTCTTCAAATTTTGAGCGCCACCCAGCCACAATGCAAATGAATGCACACCCGGCGACCAGCCCGCGAGGAGTATTTCACAGTCAATATCGGATGGCGTTTCTTGGAAGAGCCGATTGGTTTTAAATACAATTTCAAAAGACTTATGCTCCGCTATTTCCGGGCCCGTCCAACCTTCACCTTCGTCATAGGCTGTCAGTAGCGAGCCGGTTTCATAGTTGCTTTCAGGTGGGAAGAATCGGCCGGGGAGGTAATGCGAGGTGAAGAGCTGCATTGTTTCTTCCCAATGCAATGCAGCGCTGTGGGTAACGGTGCCCGGAGCGGGGAAGGTGGTCCTTAGTCCGCCTTGATCGGTTTGCCAGGTGAGAAAGTAGGCGGTGGTGTCGGAGTAGAGATTATAGTAGGTATGAGGCATGGCGTCGGGCTTTGTGTAAAGCGCGGTATCTGCATAACCGTCATTCTTTTTACCTGCAAATAAAAGGTATCCTTCGCTTGCTAACCGGCCCGAGGAATCACCCACGACCTCAATCGGTACCTCGGTGCCATGCGCAAACAGCTGAATGCCCGCCGTTCGTATCGAATCAGCGGGAATGCCGGCCCGTGCGAGTTCGGTGGCGGTGATTTTGTAAATGCCGGTTTCGACTACGGGAATGCGGAGGTAAGTCTGCCGGTAGTCGATCCATTCGTTGCCGTAGCGTTGTTGCGCAATGCATCCGGAATAGCAGAGCACACCGCAAAAGAGCAGTAAGGTGTGTGTAAATGTCCTTGTCATTACATTCGGTTTAATGCACAAAGACAGCTTGCAAAGCTCGCCTGACTTACTCCGGCCGCTTTCGGATGTACAGGTTCATGGAAAACGAATAGGCATGATCGTCATCGGCGCCATGAAATTCTGAACTGGCCAATTCCCAGTCGGCCATATCGAATGCGGGGAAGTAAGCGTCGCCTGCTACTTGTGCGTGTACAATGGTCAGATACATTCTGTCGGCGAGCGAGAGCATTTGCTGAAAAATACTGGCGCCGCCTAAGATGAATACGTCGGTTTCATCGGAAAGTAACGCGATGGCCCCGGAAATATCTTTGGCATATTCCACATTGGGCCCGGCATGCGCAGGCGGCCGTGAGGTAATGATCACATTCCGGTATTCCGAGTGCAGCGCGTCGGGCGCCTCGAAGCTCTTTCGGCCCATAATAAATGCCTTGCCCTCAGTGACCCGGCGAAAATGGGCCCATTCGTCGGGTAGGTGCCAGGGTAGGTTGTTGTTTAGGCCGATTACATGGTTTTCGCTCATCGCAGCGATGATGTATAGTTGCAGTTTCATGTTGATTGTTGATAGTTCAATGCCCTCCTGTCAATAATTATTCTCTCAATTCTCTCTAATAATTATTCTCTCAATTTTCTCTAATAATCATTCTCTCAATTTTCTCTTTCTCTCTCAATTCAATCCCTTTCTCCGTCGGTTAAAACCGACGGCAAAAGATAGTCTATTACCGTCGGTTTTAACCGACGGAGTGAAACTACTAGTAACCGAGGGAGTTCAACTACTAGTAGCCGAAGGAGTGAAACTACTAGTAACCGGCGGAGGGTAGCCCGGGAGTATTAACTCGGTTGCGGCTTTTAGTACTAAATTAATTTTTTGCCGATCGGCACTTTAAAACTACCATTCATCCTAACAACATCATCTTTTTAACATGGTACCTTGCATCGCAAAGTACCTGTGTATACCTTTGTATTGTTAGAAGCCTAAATTCTATCTATTAGCCATGAACATATTCATTTAAAATTAACTCATGAAACCACATGAATATTGAAAATGCCCAAGTGCAGATGCGGAAGGGAATTTTGGAATTCTGCATCCTGCACATCATATCCCGGGGCGAAGTGTATGCTTCGGATATGTTGGATGAACTGACGTCCGCTCACATCATGGTGGTGGAAGGTACATTATACCCTCTTCTTACCAGGTTAAAGAACTCGGGCTGGCTGGATTATAAATGGGTGGAGTCGTCTTCGGGCCCTCCAAGGAAATATTATGTTTTGACGGATGAGGGGAAGGTCTTCCTGGACGCAATGCAAGCTACGTGGTTTGAGCTCGCCGACTCGGTGCAAACCGTGATTAAACGTACCGAGGAATTGAGCAAAACGGCTTCAAGCAATCTTCCTGACCCTAACTGATCACTCAAAGACATTCGATTATTTCAATCATGAAAAAGACAATCAGCATAAATATAGGCGGCATTATCTTCCACATCGAGGAGGATGGCTACGAGAAACTGAAAGGGTATCTCGCCTCTATCCAGAAGTATTTTTCTTCGTTCGCGGATAGCAAAGAGATCCTTTCGGACATTGAGGGCAGGATTGCGGAGCGGTTTCTGAATAAACAAAAAGTAGAGAACAAACAGGTGATCTCGCTCTCGGACGTCGACGAGCTGATCGCCGCCATGGGTACCGTGGCCGATTTCGAGGCCATCGAGCAGGGCGAAGAGTTCCTGGCCGATCCGTTGGAGACGGCTTCCGCATCATCTTCCGCACCAAAGCAGGAGACCTATACGTCCCACACCGCGCCGAATGCGCCTAAAACGGACCCCGTAAATCCCGGCGTACCCCGGAAATTGTACAGGGATTTGCGCAGGAAGCTTCTGGGTGGTGTGGCGGCTGGTTTGGCACATTACTTTACGATCGACGCGATATGGGTGAGACTTGCATTCCTTTTTGCAGTAGTTGGCTTGCCGGCTGGTTCGGGTATGCTGGATATGAATGCAGAGGAAATATTCGGGCCGATTTCTGGGTTTAGCGTACTGGTTTACATTGCCATGTGGGTTGCATTCCCCGGCTCGGTAACGCTCGAAGAGGATGCGCATATCAAGAAATTCTACCGCGATCCGGACCGCAAGGTGGTAGGTGGTGTGGCAGCCGGTGTGGCTTCCTATTTCGGGGTCGACCTGGGTGTGGTGCGTTTCCTGTGGGTGCTGTCTATTCTGCTCTTCGGTACGGGTTTCCTGATCTACATTGTATTATGGGTCATTGCGCCTAATGCAAATACGCTCACCGAAAAAATGGAAATGCAGGGGGAGCCTATTACCCTCTCCAATATTGAGTCGAACATTAAGCAGAGTCTCAATTTGGAAGAAAGAGGGGGAGAAGAGCATGTTGTAACGAAGATATTGTTGCTGCCTTTTCGCGCTATCGGATTAGTGGTGGCGGCGGTGGGGAAGTTGCTTAGAGGGCTGGGGCCTATTCTGAGGGTGTTGATCGGCGCATTTCTGATCGGTATGTCGGCACTCGGCTTGCTGGGTATTGTGATCGCGGCGGGTGTAGCCCTGGGACTTACCAGCGCCGGCGCATTCGACAACCTGCCGATCCCGATGCTGATTTACCAGGAATTACCCGAAATACTGATCCTTTCCGGAATCCTGGTGGCGGCTATTCCTTTGGTAACCTTCCTTTTGCTGGGCCTTACATTGATTTCCAATAAAAGGATTGTCGGCGGAAGCGTCTGGCTGACATTGCTGGGGCTCTGGATCGTGGGCGTCATCGGCGCTACGGTGGGTGGGGTAAATTACCAGCGGAATTTTGCCAAAAGAGGTGAAGTGAGCGAAACCAGCTACTATGCAGTGCCGCGCGGGACGCTTACTTTGGATTACAATTATTTATATGATGAAGAGAATATCGATGTAGATGTACGACTGGCCGGGTTTAATGCTGGCGATAGTATCAAACTTGAAAAGACATTGCACGCAAGGGGACGCTCCCGCGAGGATGCGGAGAAAAATGCACGGGAGATCAAATACACCCCGGAGTTCCGCGACTCGGTGTTCGTGCTGACGGAAGGGCCTACGCTTTCGACCCGCTCACGGTTCCGCGATCAGCAGATCGACCTCACGCTGAGCGTACCTTATAACAAGCCTTTTGCAATGAAACGCGATTTCTACCATCAGTTGAATGACTGGGACAGAAATCAGCAGAATATCAAGAAATACGACCTGCGCGATGCCGACGATATTACCTGGAATAACCTGGTGTGGGTAATGCGCCGTGACTCGGGCCTGGTTTGTACCAATATTCCCCTGAAATACATCCGCAGCGCAAACAGCGAAGGCGATCAGGACGGTTATTCTTTCGAGTACAACGACAACAGCGACCTGGAACTGGGCGAGCGCGGAAGTTACAGCAAGCAATTCCCGGTTTCGGACTTCAAAAAAGTGGATATCGGCGGCGCGTATTCGATCATCATCCGCCAGGGAACGGAATACAGCGTAACGGCCGATTCGGATAACCAGGAGCAGATCGACGATATCAATGTAGTGGTGGAAGACGGTGTATTGCGTGTAAAGCGTACCCGCGATTTCAACCTCTTCGATCACCAGGACTGGCAGCGTGTGGGCGTTGTGGTTACCATGCCGACCATTGAAAACCTGTCGCTGTCCGGCGCCAACAAAACATTGGTGACTGAATTCAAGGATCTGCCAAAGTTGAATGTAGATATTTCGGGCGCTTCCAAAACCGAGCTGAATGTGTTTGTGGATCAATTGTCGGTGAATGTCTCCGGCGCTTCCAAGGCTACCCTGCGAGGTTCGGCCCGATCGGCCAAGCTGGATGCACACGGAGCCTGCAAGC
The DNA here is from genome assembly GCF_900101885.1 of Dyadobacter soli. Lineage (GTDB taxonomy): Bacteria > Bacteroidota > Bacteroidia > Cytophagales > Spirosomataceae > Dyadobacter > Dyadobacter soli. The sequence continues at coordinate 77,668 of NZ_FNAN01000009.1, forward strand.
TGACGGCCACTGAAATGAACATTCAGAATGCGGAAGTAGCTGCTTCCGGTGCCTCGAAGGTGGAACTGAGCCATGTTCCTAACCTGAACAAGCATGCCAGCGGGGCGAGCAAAATCAATGTCCAGTAAAATTTTGAATGCCGGTGCAACATCGCCGGCATTCTTTTCATCTTTTCGGAAAATCTAACTTGTCAAACCATGAAAAGAACCCAACTATTCCTTTTTGCAGCCCTTTTGATCACCGCATTGTCGTGCCAGGTATCCGCACAGGAAACCCGCAAATTCTCCGCGTCGGGCTTTACCAAACTTGCGATGGGCAGCGCATTCAAAATAGATGTGAAGCAGGGAAGTAGTTTCAGCATAACGGCAACCGGCCGCTCCGAAGATGTCGACGACCTGGAATCGGCTGTGAAAGGCGGCACGTTTCATTTGGGTTATAAAAACAACGGCTGGAACAAAAACCGCAAGATGGTCGAAGTGAGCATAACAATGCCTGCGCTCGACGGTGTGGATTTCTCGGGCGCTTCCAAAGCCAATGTAGCCAGTTTCAGCGGCGTCAAGAGCATGGATATTGAAGTTTCGGGTGCATCGCAGGTAACCATGAGCCTGAAATCGCCGAAGGTATCCGTTGATCTTTCCGGTGCATCGTCACTCACGCTCAATGGCGAAGGCGACGTGCTTACCGGCGAAGTTTCGGGCGCATCATCGCTCAAAGGCCGCGATTTCTCTGCCAAAACCGTCAATATCGACGCGTCTGGCGCCAGCAGCGCAGCCGTACTCGCGAGCAACACCGTGAATGCCGAAGCCAGCGGGGCCAGCAGTATCCGTTACTCGGGCGGCGCGAAGGATATCCATTCCAGCACCTCCGGCGCCAGCTCGGTCAAAAGAGATTAAAGAGAACTATTAATATACACCATGAACTACAAACAAGGCCTGCATTGCGGGCCTTGTTTGTTTATGGGCATTTGTAGCGGAATGTGGTGCTGGAAATTGGGTTTGAAGGGGCGCTTACAGGCGTGAGCACCACCGATTCAGGTAATCCGTAAGCATTATATTGATAGTTGGCCCTGTTCTCGAAAGTGATGTTACTCTGGCTGTTCTTAGTTCTTTGGAAGAGAAGGTTATTGGCACCCTGGGTGGATTGCACAGTTACGATCGGGTCAGGAATGCCTTTAAAGTATCTTGGAATATGGTATTCCGGGTTTTCGTGATTGTCGTATTCGTATTCCTCGTGGGTGGTTAGGGTTCCTCTGTCCCAGTGTTGAATGCTGATCAGATTTTCATTAGCATCATATTTTCTCTCACTTCGGGAAGGGCCTAATGTAACTGTGGCGGCAAGTCCCTGGGCATTATAAGTGGTCAGAGAGCCTTCGTTTCCGCGATCATCAGTTTGCTGGATGCTGGTTATTTTTCCGCCGCTGAAACTGGTGAGCGTGTTGCCCGAAACGGCGGTAAGCAATGCAGAAACAACGTTATCGCCACTATACTCATATTTTTTGCTGCGTTCGGTATTCAGCACGATGGGATTGTCATTATCGCCTTTGGTGGTGTTTACATTCTTGAAAGACACGGTTGCTACACGTCCGTTAGTGTAAGAAAACACAGCGGTTTCGATGTTGTCCAATCTGAAATTTTTGTACAACTTGTCAAAATAGTAATAAGTCTCTTTTTCCGAGCCTTCAAACAGTATTGACCTACGGGTGACCATCGTGGTGAGAAAGCCCTCGTTATCGTAAGTAAAGCTATACACTGTTGCATCGGTGGTTTTTGAAACGAACTCCGTGCCTTCGGAAGCTTCGTCGACGAGCGTTTTGCCGGCAGTTTTTAACCGCTTCTCCGCATCCTGATCGTACTCGATGGTATTGGTGACTTTCCGATGATGCGCGGCCTGATATTCAAAAATCGAAGTTTTGCCGGTGAACAGGCACGTTGTTTTCGTTTCAGGCTCCGAATTTTTGCAGGAAAGAAGAAATGCGAATAAAGATAAATAGATAATGAACCTAGGAGAAACGCGCATGGATTGGAACCGGTTTGTGATTTAAAGGGCGATTATAGCAGTAGCGTATGACAAAGTTGCAAGTAACCCAGATTAACTTTAACAATTTGGGATAAATCAGTTTCTTTTACAACTTGCATCACTCAACACGCATTACTGACATCACACATGAGCAGAAAATATTTACTTACGGTTGCATTCGTCCTGACGCTCTTTCACCAGATGGCGGTGGGGCAGGGCCGCTCCAAGTTCGGCGGTCGCTATACCGATCCGTTTGGTGTGCTGAGCGTGCAGGCGGGAGTGGGCGTGGCTTATTATATGGGCGATTTGAGTGACGGCGTAAATATGAAGCACCTGGGTCTCGGCCCTTCGATCTCGGTCGGTGCATTGTACCGCCTTACCGAGCACGTGAGCGCTCGCGGCGAGCTGCGTTTTTACCAGGTTTCCGGGGATCAGCAGTATTCCAAAAATTTCCAGAATAACCTTTCATTCAAGACATTCAATCCGGACATTAACCTCGGATTGCAGGCCGATTTGTTTGCCTATAACCGCCAGGCACCCATTAATCCTTATCTTTTTGGAGGTGTGGGCGCTACGTACCTCAGCCCGAAAGCGAAACTTGGCGGCACCTGGTACAGCCTGCCGGAGCTTACCACGGAGGGCGTAAAGTACAAGCGAATGCCGCTGGTATTCACCGCCGGGATCGGCGTTTCCATTAAAACTACCCAAAGGCTGAGCCTCGGTCTGGAACTCTGCAATAACTTCGTCAACTCCGATTACCTCGACGACGTGAGCACTGTTTATCCCAATCCAGACCAGTTGCCGAGCGACATTGCCCGCGCACTTTCCGACCGCGCACCCGAAATAGGAGAGCCGCAACGCCAGCCGGGCTGGAACCGCGGAAGCGCCAAAAGTAAGGACAGCTACCTGTTTTTGCAGGTGCGGGGCACTTACCTGATCGGCAACCGCGCCCAGAACCAGGAGCGCAAAAAGACCCGCTGCCCCAAGTTTTAAATCATCACATTTCCAACATGCTGAAATCGAAAAAGCCCCATCAATCCGAAGTAACCATGACCGAAATGGTGCTTCCCAACGATACCAACACACTCAATAACCTGATGGGAGGACGGTTGCTGCACTGGATGGATATTTGCGCGGCCATTTCGGCGCAGAAGCATTCCAATCGCATTGTGGTGACGGCTTCGGTGGACAATGTGTCGTTTACAGAGCCTATCCGCCTGGGTAATATCGTGACGATGAAGGCCAAGGTGACCCGCGCGTTCAACTCCTCGATGGAGGTTTTTCTCGAAGTGTGGGCGGAGGATATTCCGGCGGGCCAGCGCGTAAGTACCAACCGCGCATTCTACACATTTGTGGCCGTAGACCAGAACGGCCGGCCCATTGAAGTACCGCCGCTGGAACCGGAGACCGACGAGGAAAACGAGTTGTACCTGAGCGCCCTCCGCCGCCGACAGCTGCGCCTCGTACTGGCCGGACGGCTGAATGCAGCCGAAGCTACCGAACTGAAAGCGCTTTTTAAGGTGGAATAAGGCGGTAAGCATGGCATAATTTGGTAATTTTGCGGCATTAACTCTTGTCACTTATGCCCAAGCAAATCATATTTTCGGATAAAGCACCGGCCCCCATTGGTCCTTACAGCCAGGCTGTTAAAGTAAATGGTACTGTTTATGTTTCAGGCCAAATCGCTGCCGAGCTTGCGAAGTCCGGGGATATCAAGGCTGAAACCGGGATGGTGATGCAGAACATCGGGCATATATTGGGCGCGGCCGGTCTTGGTTTTCAGAATGTGGTGAAAGCCAGCATTTTCCTCCGCGATATGAACGACTTCACCGCTGTGAACGAAATCTACGGCGGCTTTTTCACCAAAGATCCTCCCGCCCGCGAGACCGTGCAGGTAGCACGCCTGCCGAAAGACGTGAATGTCGAAATTTCCGTCATCGCGGTTGAGTAACAGCCTTATATCAGTAGAAAATAATCTTTTAAATAATGAATAATAGACCTGTCAGGGTACGTTTTGCGCCTAGTCCTACCGGTCCGCTACATGCGGGCGGTGTGCGTACGGCCCTGTATAATTACCTGTTTGCGCGCCAGCAAGGCGGCCAGATGTTGCTTCGCATCGAAGATACCGATCAGAACCGCTACGTTCCGGGCGCCGAAGCATACATTCTGGAAGCATTGGAATGGCTGGGTATCGGCATTGATGAAGGCCCGCAGCAAGGCGGCCCGCACGCGCCTTACCGGCAATCGGAAAGAAAAGAAATGTACCGCGAATATGCGGAAAGGCTCGTTCAGGAGGGAAAAGCGTACTACGCATTCGATACCACCGAACAGCTGGATGATATGCGTAAGCGCCTGGAAGCTGCGAAAGTGGCTGCGGTGCAATACAATGCAATTACCCGTACGGAAATGACGAACTCGCTGACGCTTTCAGCCGAAGAAACCAGGGCGCGTCTCGAAAGCGGCGACCCCTACGTGATCCGGATGAAGATCAGCCCGAAAGAGGAGGTCCGTTTCAACGACCTGATCCGCGGCTGGGTGGTAGTACACTCGTCGCAGATCGACGATAAGGTACTTCTGAAATCGGATGGCATGCCTACTTACCATTTGGCCAACATCGTGGACGATCATTTGATGGGCATTACCCATGTGATCCGCGGGGAAGAATGGCTGCCTTCGGCGCCTTTGCACGTGCTGCTATACCGCTACTTCGGCTGGGAAAGCACCATGCCGCAGTTCGCGCATTTGCCGCTGCTCCTGAAACCGGACGGCAACGGCAAGCTCTCGAAACGCGACGCTGACCTGGGTGGTTTCCCGATCTTCCCATTGGAATGGACCGATCCTAACACCGGCGACAAAGCACGTGGTTTCCGCGAAGAAGGCTATCTGCCCGGCGCGACTGCTAACTTCCTCGCATTGCTGGGCTGGAATGCAGGTACCGAGCAGGAAATTTTCAGTATGGACGAGCTCATTGCCTCATTCAGCTTCGAACGCGTACATAAAGCGGGCGCGCGATTCGATATTCAGAAGGCCAACTGGTTCAACCAGCAATACCTGAAACAACTGGACGATGCGGCCATTATCGAAGAATTGAAACCATTATACAGCGCCAAAAGCATTAATGTAAACGACGATCAGCTCGTGCAGATCGTACATTTGCTCAAAGACCGCGTGCACTTTATCAAGGAGATCGTTTCGGAATCGCTCTTTTTGTTTGCGGCGCCTGAGGAGTACGACCAGGATGTGGTGATCAAGAAATGGAACGAAGAGGCTGTGAATGCAATCGGTGCTTTTAAGGATGCATTGGCTGGGTTTGAAGGAAACTTTGTGGCACACGATATCAAGGAAGTACTTTCCGCGGCGATGGAAGCGGCCGGTATTAAAATGGGTAAAATCATGCAGGCATTGCGCCTGGCGGTGACCGGCGCGGGCGCTGGCCCGGATTTGATGATCATCATGGAGATTCTCGGAAAAGAAGAAGTCGTGAAAAGGCTCGAAACAGCGCTCAGCCGTTTATCAGCACAAATCAGGCTGGCGTAAACCCAAGGCGACCGCAGGATCATTTTGCATTGGTACGGCGGGGATCATTATATATTTTCGTAACAAGTGAATAACGGACCGCGCGGCGGCTCATTGGCATCAAACACATGGCTAAGAAAAAACAATCGGAAACGTCCAAGCCTGCACCGGAAAAACCGCGCGTGCACAAAGACCTGGAAGGTTTTGATATCCAGATCAATTCGTTCGGTGAGATCACCACGAGCTTCGATATGGACCGTATCAATGAATTTTTGAATAAAAATGTGGATGACAAAAAGCTCCGCGACCGCGAGGATATCCCTGGTCGGAAAACCCGGAAATCGAAGAAAAAGAGTTCCGAGGAAGAGGAAGAGGAGGAAGAATAGCAGGCTGCATTCGTTTTGACCAACCTATAAAACCTTTTACGAAAAAATGATCTCACACGAAATCGATTACAAAATCATCGGCGACGACATCCAGGTCGTTGAAATCGAACTCGACCCGAACGAAACCGTGATAGCGGAAGCGGGTGCTATGCTTTTTATGGAGGACGGCATTCAGTTCGAAACCAAAATGGGCGACGGCTCAGAAGCCAACCAAAGTATAATGGGCAAGATTTTCCAGGCGGGAACCCGCTTGCTCACCGGCGAATCGCTGTTTATGACGCATTTCACCAACCGTGGTGTAGGCAAGAAGAAAGTAGCATTCTCGGCGCCTTACCCCGGCACGGTAATGCCGATCGACCTGTCGAAAATCTATGGTAACGAGCTGATCGTTCAGAAAGACGGTTTCTTGTGCGCGGCCATGGGTACGAGCATGAAAATCCATTTCAACCAGCGCTTCGGATCGGGCTTGTTCGGTGGTGAAGGTTTTATTCTTCAAAAACTGAAAGGCGACGGGATGGCGTTCGTGCATGCCGGGGGCGTGGTCATGGAGAAGCAACTGAACAATGAAACGCTGCGCGTAGATACGGGTTGCGTGGTCGCATTCGAGCAGTCGCTGAGCTTTGATATCCAGCGTTCCGGTGGTTTGAAATCGATGGTTTTCGGTGGGGAAGGGATGTTCCTGGCTACATTGCGTGGCACAGGCCGTTGCTGGATCCAGTCGATGCCGATTTCCAAACTCATCCAGCGACTTTCGGTGGCAGGGCCTAATGCAAGAAAAGAAAGCGGCTCGGTAATCGGAGGTTTGGGAAGCCTTTTCGAAGATTAATCGGTATAAATACTAATATGAGAGAGGCAAGCTTTAACCGGCTCGCCTCTTTTTTTTATTTCAGAATGTAAATCCCTTTTCCCGCTCCGAGCCATATTTCCCCGTCGGGAGCCTGCGCGATCGCAAATATGCCGCCGCTTTCGTCGATGTCTTTGAGCTCCCACTTGCCGTTTTGCAATACACCGTATTCCCTGTCGCCCCAGAATGCAGCCCAAATACGGTTTTTACGATCAACAAATACTTGCTGGGTCATGTAAACCAACTTGTCGTCCTGCGGAAGGTCGATAATTTGGCTCGACTGCCCGTTGAACCGGAATATTTGCGGTCGGCCTGGAACCATGGTGCTCGACAGCCCATAGTTGATGGACGCCAGCAGCGCATCGTTTTTATCGACGACGATATTACCGTAGTAGTAAGGATTGAAACCCAGTTCTTTTTCCCCGAAGATATCCCATTTGCTGCCGTTGATCCTTACGATCGAGGTAGCAGTGACGCCATCGTTGAGCGCCACCCAAACTGTGTTTTTTGAATCGATTGCGATGCCGGCGATGAGGTTGCCGGGAAGCTGTGAGTTATCAGGGGTAAATGCGGTAAACTGATTGCCGTCGTATTTTACCAGGCCGCCCTGCCGTGACGCACCTGCCGAGAACCAGACATTGTTTGCGCCATCCACAGCCACCGAACGCACCGCATTGCGGGGCAGGTTATAATGGCCGGAGCCGTAACGCGTAAATTTCGAACCATCATATTTCACGAGATCGTCGGTACCCAGCCAGACGTTCCCTTTTTTATCGACTTCGATGTCCCAGATAGCCGCTTTGGTCAAAATAGAATTGGTGGAATCGAAAACGGCGATGCTGTTGCCGCTGTGCCGGATGAGCCCCTGGCCGAGCGTACCGAGCCAGGCAGTACCTTTTGAATCGAATGCGATGGAAATGACGTGGTAATCTTTCAGTTTGGCGTCCGTAATTTCGAGTGGGACGGGGTTGTCGCCCGATGTGCAGGCATTAATCAGGAATGCGAGGAGCAAAAAGGGTATCAGTCTTTTCATAGCGTAAAAAATTGCGGTTTCAGGAACGGAGATTTGTTCTCATGGACACGCCGGGTTAGGTGATAGTTGGAAGATGTTGACTATTAGCAAGATATAGTTTGTATTAATAGAAAACAACGCTTTGTGCCCGCTTCTGACCGCCGGATGTCACTTGAAGTACATATTTCCCGGCCGGTAAAGGGTAGCGCGGCCGAACGGAGAGCAGACCGACCGCCTCCCGTGCCGAGCTTTGAATGGGATGTTCGCGACCGGCTGCGTCGAAAAGGCGGCAGGTAATGCCGGTTTCAGTGCCCGTGGAAGCAGGAATAATGTAAAACTGCTGCTGCGTTACCGGATTAGGGAAAATAGTCCAGGGAGCAGGAGCACCCTCGCGGAACAATGTGATGATCGTCGAATAGGCGATAGTGCCATTGGAATACACCATTTTAACCCTGTAAAAGATTGTCCCGCTGCCTGCATTTTCATCCGTGAAAGCGAATACGCCGGATGTGCCGGTCGCCGGAGCCGGTAAGGTTTCGAGATCAATGTATTGCGAGCCGTCCGTCGTTTTCTGGACCGTCATCGATGCCAGCCCGGGTACCGGCGCCACAGCCCAGGCAATGTGAATATCGCCCCCCGCATTCCGTACGCCGATGGTATTGACATACTGGACGCTCCGCGACGAGCGCTCGACGTAAACCGGTTGCGAAACGCTGCCGGGAAGTATCGGGTTTAAGCCGGTGAGCCGGATATGGTATTGGCCGTCGGGGATGTTGGTCGGTACTTGAATTTTGAGCGGTGTGGCATTGCCTGTACCAATCTGCGCAACAAACTGCCCTTGCACATCCAGCAGTTCGGCGGCGATTTGCAATACGGCCGGCGCATTGCGCGAGATTGTAAACGGCAGATCGAATGTCGCGCCCGGGTACACATTGGCGGGTGTTACCCCTGTGTGCAATGCGTACGCGGGTTGTAGCGGGACGGTCTTCGCAATGGAGGTATCTGCCAGGCTTCTGTTCCAGGCCCTGGCTGCCAGCGAGAGGCCCTGAATGCCGCCGGGCACGTTTTCAAAATGCGAGGAAGCCGGGCGGGGGATCTGGATCGTGTCGAGAAAAGGCCCCTGGAATGCATTGAAACCGGGCAATGCGATCAGGCGGTTTTGGGCATTCAGCACGGGCAGGTAGGGGTCTTTCAGCTGATTACTGGCCGAATTTCGGGCGATGTACCAGGCAATGTTGTAGCCTGAATCCCGCCGACCGTTTTGAATGAGCGTCCGGATGCCATCGAAATACTGCTCCTCGTTGAAACCCAGCTGTGCGTCATTTTCCCCGTGCGACCATAGCACCGCCCTCACGCCCGTCAATGCGGTCAGGTAGCGCATCGTGTTGACGATATTGGAATAGGGTTGCCGGTTGGGCCAGAATTTCCCTACATATAAATTGTAAGCATCCACACCCGAAGCCGCGTCGCGGTAATTCTCGGCATTCGCAGCTGCCCAGGCCGCATTGAAAAACAGCACCGGCGTTTTCCATCTTTGAAATAGTAAATCACCCAGTTCGCCCCAATACCACGAAGTTTCTCCATTGGGAAAAATATTACCGGCACTTTTGAGTGGCTCAAAAGCCGGAGGGGGCATCGGGCTGTCGGGGGCAACGGTAATGTTTTCGGTGTTGAGTGTTTTATTGATCGCATTGAATGAGACCACATTCGCGGAAGCATCCTTTGCGCCGAGCCCTGGCAGGCCCATGGCATTGGAATTACCGGTTACGAGGAAAACTTCGCCTACGCCCACACGGTCTACCACTGCCGAGTCGACAATGCCGTTTCCAGCCGTACCGGTAAGTTTGAGTCGGTACCAGCCGGTGCGGGCGGTGAATGAAGTATGGAAAAAACCTTCGCTGAGCTGCCTGGCATCGAACTCTTGCTCCTGTGCGGCATTTGCATTGCCTTCGATGGGGACCAGCGAGGCGTCGACGCGCGTATAAGGGTAATGTGCGTAACCCGTGACCGAAATGGCGGCAGTGCCTGCTGCATTACGCTGCATTACCTGGTTTGATACAGGGCTTGTGATGACGAGTTGCGCCTTCACCGGTATGATGCCTATGACAAGGCAGATGATCACTATCCGGCAATATGTGCGGCCTCCGGCAGCAAGACGAATCCATTCCAGCATCTGCAAATCGATTGGGTAAATCTGTTCGTGAATATAAAGGAAAATGATTTTCGGCAGGGGGCAGCCATAAGAACGAAAAAAGCCGGCCCTCAGATGAAGGCCGGCTTGGAAACTAAGATAAGAAATTATTGCTGATAACCCGGGTTCTGAGGTTTCAGGTTCGGGTTGTTCCTCATTTCCTGGATGCCCAATGGGAACAACAGGTGTTTTTCCAGCAAAGGAGCACCACCGCTCACGTTGAGGTTTCTGTGGCCCACGAAGTTGTCGAACTTCTTGGTTTCCTCATTGAACACCTTACGCAGACGTACCATGTCGAACCAGGTAATGCCTTCGTAAGCGAATTCGTGCCAACGCTCTTTCCATACCGCCTCTTTGAAGGAAGCAGCAGTGTAAGTGCCGGCAGCTGGGGTTGTTAGCTTCGCGCGGTCGCGGATCGCCTTGAATGCTTCGTATGCTGGCGTGGTAACGCTACCCAGTTCAGCTTGTGCTTCTGCAAACATCAGCAACACGTCAGAATAGCGCATCTGGTTTACGTTCAGGTTGTTCAGACGGGTAGGAGTGATGCCTGGGCCACCCAATGCCGCGATGTTGAAGTACTTGAACACGTAAGGAGCGCCCAGCTCGAACCGATCGCCGGTACCATTGGTGAAGTAGGTGGTATAGAACCAGCCTTCCTGATCTTTGGTACGGAGGTCGCCTGTTTCGTACGACTCGTAGAACGATTTCGTTGGCACGGTGCTACCTGTTCCGCTAGGTCCTGAGTAGGTTACCGCCTTGAAGTTCGGGAAGAAATCGTTCAGCGGGAAACCTGCCACTACGGTGTTGTACTGGATCTGGAACAAATGCTCCATACGGTTTTTCAGCTTCTCGTCGTGCAGCTCCTTGTAAGTGTTGAACAGGCCAAGCGTGGAAGGGTTAGCCTTAGCGTAGTTGATTACTTCGAGCGCTTTTTCGGCAGCCAGCGTGTAGTGCGACTGTCCTTTTGACAAAGGGAAGCCAGCCATTGTGAGGTACACTTTCGCCAGGTAAGCTTTCACTGCCATTTTGGAGACACGCCCGTTGGTGTTGAAATCAGCGAAACCGGCAGCTTCGGCAGCTTGAAGGTCTTCCACGATCAGTTTGTAAACTTCTTCCTGCGGCGTTCTGGAAGCGAAGAAATCTTCGGATTCCGTCGTTTGTGGCTTGGTAACCAATGGTACATCGCCCCACAATCTTACTGCATAGAAATAAGCCCAAGCGCGAAGGAAACGCGCTTCACCCATCAAACGCACTTTCTGAGCCTCGTTTGCGGCAGGGAACTGAATGCCCGGGATCTTTTCGATCGCCAGGTTCGCATTCGCGATCACACGGTACAAGCCGTTCCACCAGTTGCTGATATGGCCTGTGTTACCGTCGTAAATGAGGGCATACAGGTTGTTCAGGTCGGAGTTCTGGCCTGTTTCGGTAGTAGCGGTACCCGTTGGGGCTTCGAGCATCTGCCAGTTGGCCGAAAAGATACCGGCGCCATCACCGAAGAAACGCATTTCCGCATAAGTAGCCGCAATGGCTGCTTCCGCGTGGTCAGGGATGGTATAGAAGGTATCCGGTTGCAAGTTCGACGGATCTTGCTCATCGAGGAAGTCGGAGCAAGCAGTCGGTCCCAGCAGGATCGCTCCGCAGAGCAAAAATTGATAGAATTTTTTGTTATTAAGTTTCATGCTGAATGTCATTTTGAATGATACAACGGTCCCGTCGATTAGAATGCAACCTGAATACCTCCCAGGAATGTGGTTGGTTTAGGATAGCTGTGCCAGATCATACCTTGCGAGAATACGTTGTCGCCATCACCACCGCGGATTGGAGTCTGCTCAGGATCGCCGAACGGATATTTGCTGATGATAAAGAAGTTCTGAGCAGAAACATAAAGTCTCAGTTTGCTCATTTTCAGCTTGCTCGCAATTTCCGATGGGAAGTTGTAACCCAGCAACAGGTTGCGGCCACGGATGAACGAACCGTCGAAGATCCAGCGCGTATCCACGTTGGTCACGTAACCAGCCTTGGTATCGCGGATTTGTGCGATCGGCGTGTTCTGGTTTTCAGGAGTCCATGCATCCAACACGGTAGCGTAGCTGTTCGCCAATGCCTGGCGGTCTTCGCTGGCGTGCAGGTTCATGTCCATCAGGTCGTTTCCGTACGAGAATTGCAGGTCGAGGGTAAGGTCGAAGCCGTGGAAACGAACGCTGTTAGAAAGTGATCCCCATCCTTTTGGAGAACCGTTACCGATAATGCCGCGGTCGGCATCGGTGATCGCATTGTCGCCGTTCACGTCTTTGTACTTGATATCACCTGGAAGCATTTTCAGGTTACCACGGTAGCTGGTGAATTTAGCAGCCTGGTCAGCTTCTTCTGTGCTCCAAGTTCCCAGACGGGTCAATCCCCAGAATGCACCTGCCGGTTCGCCGATACGGATAACACTGGTCTGGTTGGTGATCGAAGGACCGCCCACTCCGAAGATGTCAGCAGGAGTCGCCAATGACAACACTTTGTTCCTGTTGAACGAGATATTGAAGCTGGTGTTCCATGAGAAGTTCTCCTTTTCGATGTTCGTCGTGTTCAAACCGAATTCGAAACCTTTGTTCTCCATCGAACCGATGTTCTTTCTGATCGTCGCGTAACCGCTGGTACGTGGTACGGGCGCATCGAGAAGCATGTCGGTGGTTTTACGATAGTAGTAATCCGCTTCGAGTGAGATTCTGCCTTTCAGGAAGCTGATTTCCAAACCACCGTCTGTCTGAGCTGTTTTTTCCCAACGCAAATCGTTGTTGGCAAGCCTGTTGATACCGGTTCCACCGAAACGGGTGTCGCCGTAAACAGCACCATAGTTAGACCGCAGCAAGCCGAGTGACGAGTATGGAGGAATTTCCGAGTTACCTGTCAAACCGTAGCTGGTACGAAGTTTCAAGCTTGAAATGATCGGGTTGCCTTTCAGGAACTCTTCATCAGACACTTTCCATGCCAAAGCCGCCGACGGGAAGAATGCAAATTTGTGGTTGTCCCCGAATTTGGAAGAACCATCCGCACGTCCTGTTACGGTAACAAGGTATTTGTCGAGCAAGGTATAGTTCAAACGGCCGAAATACGAGTTAAATGCAAAACGTGATGCACCCGAAACGTAAGGGCTGGACGAAGGAGCTACTGAACCTGCACCGAGGTTATCGAATGTGTAGTAATCCGTAGAGAAGTTCTGTGCGCCTACACCGGTTGTAGCCACATTCGTTTCCTGCCATGAAATACCGACAAGGGCGTTGATCGAGTGGATACCGAATGTTTTGTTATAGGTCAACAAGTTCTCCCATGACCAGAAAGTCTCTTTTCTGGTTTCTTTTCTGGCAGTACCCAGTTCACCAGGAGTCAATGTACGCGTTTGCGACTGGTTTACTTCCTGGTTGATCACGTTCACACCCAATACGCTCCGGAATTCGAGGCCTTTGGCAAGTGTAACGTTTCCGTAAAGGCTACCCAGGGTAGTTTGCGTGTTCAGGTTGAACTTACGTCCCATCAAACGGTGTACCGAGCTGAAAGAACCCTCAGCACCCGGATAATCGCGGTTGTTGGCATAAGATCCATCCGCCCATTTCACCGGAAGGAAAGGGAAATCTTCCACCATCTGGCGAGGTACGGCGTCGTTGATATCGACGAGGTTTTCAGCCTGGTTGTTGTAGCTCAGAGTACCTCCGAGACGCAACCATTTCTTCACCTGGTCGTCGATGCTGAAACGGGTAGAATAGCGTTTCAGGTAAGACGTTTTGATCAGACCCTGGTCGTCGCGGTAGTTGAGTGACAACGAGTAGGTTGTGCGCTCGTTACCGCCGCTGAAACCAAGCTGGTGGTTTTGAGATACACGGTTTTGAGTAGATTCGTCGAACCAGTCGGTATCGTAGTTAGGAGCAAATGTGCCATCCGCGCGTTTGGTGAAAACCTCCGGGTGGGCAGCGAACAACTGCGCACGACGTACGAGCGGATCGTGGGTTTTGTATTTACCCGCGTCCCAGCCAGCCTTGTCGAACTTCTCCATGTTCTTGTAGGAAAGGTCTTCCACGTCCATATATTGCTGGGCGTTCAACACTTTCGCTCTTTTCGGGCCCACTGTCGGTACGCTCAGGTCCAGACCATAAGTAATGGTGCTTTCGCCTGATTTACCTTTTTTGGTGGTAATCATGATAACCCCGTTGGCACCACGCGCACCGTAGATCGCCGTGGACGAAGCATCTTTCAACACCTCTACCGACACGATGTCGTTCGGGTTGATAAAGTCGATCGCCTGGCTCTGCTGGTTCTGGTTACCTTGTGGAAGCATTACACCATCCACCACGTACAACGGGTTGTTGGACGAGTTGATGGAGCTGAAACCACGGATACGTACGTTGGCACGGCCACCCGGACGACCCGAGTTTACGTTCACCTGCACACCCGAGATTTTACCCTGCAATGCCTGGTTCAATGAAGGAGCAGGGCGCTCTCTCAGTTGTTCTTCTTTTACGGAACCTACGGAACCGGTAAGGTCGGATTTCTTCGCGGTACCGTACCCGATCACGACTACTTCGCTAAGTGCTTTGGAATCAGCGGCTAGTGAAAGGTCAAGGGTAGTGCGGTTACCGACAACTACTTCCTGGCTGATGTAACCTACAAAGCTGAAAACCAGCGTTGCATTATCAGGTACGGAAAGCGTATAGTTACCGTCTCCGTCAGTGGTAGTACCGCTGCTGGTACCTTTCACGACAACGTTCACACCTGGAAGACCGTCGTTGGTTTCCTTGTCGGTGATTTTTCCTTTGATTGTTTTATCAGCGCGGATTGTCGTTGTAATGCCGGAGTTGGCGAGGGCTGCGTTCACCAGCAATGGGCTTGCGAGCGCGGGCAGGAGCAATAAAGAGTTACGGATGTTCCGCATTTGGAACAACCATGGATAGGTATCGGAAATTTTCATGTAGTAAGGCTTGTTAAACGTTTTTCATGCAGTCTTGGAAAACACGTAGAATTTTAGTCTTAGATCTCTGTTCGTTAGGCTTTTGCGTTTTTTGTTTAATCATAGTTTACGGTTTACAGTTAAAATGGTTTCGGCGAGTAGTTAAAAAATTATAGTTGGTATTCAATAAATCACATTCCATCGCGGCCGCAACTATCCTAGCCAAGGTTTTGAAATCAAATTATGATCACATCTCCTGACTGCACTTGTCAAAAAAGGCAAAAAAGATACGTTACGTTTTCTCTGACGGAGGATGGAATGGACGGCGGATTTCGGGACTGCACCTGTAATCTGCCTGTTAATGTTAAATAGTCTGTGGCGTCAGTTTCGTATTAATAAAAGTCTTTAAGAAAACGCGTTGCAATATTATAATATTTAACAATAGATTTCGAATAAAGGCAGGGGAAAATATGTAAATTTTTATGCAAACGTTTGCATAATATCGGTAAAAATGGGGTGCTTTTGCGCAGTAAATCAGCTAGTTACGTCACGAATTTTGAACCAAAAAAACCACCTCCGGAGTGGGTCTCCGAGAGGTGGCTTTGTGCAAAAATCCTATAATTAAGGATCAGGATCTCGCCGGTTTGGAGCTAAAATCCTATATTCTGCTGCAACGATTTGTTGTTGTCAGTCTCACGCTGTGGGATGGGCAAAAGCAGGTTCTTTTCGGCGAAGGTTTTGCTGTAAACCGTCTTGTGTCCCACAAAATTGTCCCATTGTTTCGTCAGGTCATTGCGCACCTTCCGGGTACGGAGCATGTCGAACCACATCTTGCCTTCATAGCAAAGTTCGAAGTAGCGTTCTGCCCAGACGGCTTTTTCAAACTCGTCGACATTAGTCGTTGTCACCGCCGGTAGCTGTGCACGTTTACGGATATCGTTCAAAGCTTTTTGTGCCTGCGCGTTCGGTTTTCCCTCCACGCGGTTGGATGCCTCGGCGTACATCAGCAATACTTCCGCATAACGGTATATCGTATAGTTAATGTTCGCCTTGGCGTCGCTGTCAATGGCTTGTTTATCAAACCACTTGTAAATGTAGTAACCGCCGAGGTTCAGACTGTCGCGCCGCGGGTCGCCGGCGGGGTAATCGCTCGGGTGGCCTTTGTAGTAGGTGTAAAAGAATTGCTTCTCTTTGGCACGCTTGTCGCCCTTCTCGAAGCTTTCCACAAACTCTTTCCGCGGCAACAGGCCGCCATACTCATCGGAGTAGGAAGCAATGCCGTTGAATGCGGGTAAAGTTACCGGCGTAAGGCCGTTGTTACGGATATCCTTTTCGTGCTGAACCTGGAAAATAAACTCGGTCTGGTTACGGCTCGCGGGCATGATCATGTCGGTGTACTCCGCAAACAGGGAGAATGCACCGTTGTCGATGATCTCCTTCGACCGCTTGGCCGATTCCGTATAGGCGGGCATGCCTCCTTGCGCGGGGAAGCCCGCGTAGGTCAGGTATACGTGCGCGAGGAGCGTTTTGATGGCGCCCATCGACATCCGTCCGGCGGTGTCACGCCAGGGTAATGTAGACTTTTCCGCTTCCAGAAGGTCAGGAATGATGATCTCGTCGTAAATCTCCTTCACCGGGGAACGCGGCGTCTGCACGTCGTCCAGCGAGGTAATGAGCGTCGTGATCTTCGGTATATCTCCGAACATACGCACCAGTTGGAAATAGTATAATGCACGCATTGCCCGCGCTTCGGCGATCATATTGGTCTTTGTCGCGGCCGGCAATGTGGTGATTTCCCCAATCTTCTGAATGGCTAGGTTGGCACGCGCAATGCCCGAATACATTCCCGACCACCAGTTGTCGATGTAAAACGCCCGTGCATCGTATTCGAGGTTGAAGAATTTGAATGCTTCGGTTTGCGAGTTGCCGTCGGCTTTGCCGGTCATGAATTCCACGAGGGACGCATTGTTGCCGCCCCAGCCGCCGCCGCCATTGTTGAAAGTCGTGATTTGCGAGTAGGCGCCATCCACGAATGCCCGGGCGATTTCAGGACTGGAAACGGAAGAGCCGGTGGTGAGCTGGCCGGTTGGATTTTCGGTCAGGAAGTCGTTGCAGGACGCCATTCCCAGGACCATACAAGTATAAAGAATATGCTTTTTCATGTGAAAGTCAGTTTTGGATCACCTTAAAAAACAATGTTCAAACCGAGGTTGTAGGTACGCGGACGCGGGTACTGGAAGAACTCCATGTTCGCATTCAACTGCCCGCCGAAACCTGTAAGCGCTTCCGGATCGTAACCCGAATAATCGTCGATCAGGAAGAAGTTCTGCGCGCTGGCGTAAATGCGCAGGCGCTGGAAGTTGACCTTCCCGAACTTGGTCGGCAGCGAATAGCCCAGCATGATGTTCTGGCCACGGATAAACGAGCCGTCTTCCACCCACCAGTCGTCCATGTGCGTGTCATAACCGGCATTGTAGTGGCGGATCTGGGCAATGTGCGTGTTCTGGTTTTCGGGTGTCCAGGCATTCAGCACCGTGCGGGAGCTGCTGGCGATGGCCTGGCGGTCTTCCACGGAGTGTTTGGTCGCATTCACGGTGTTTACCCCCATCACAATGCGGATATCGAATGAAAGGTCGAACTTGCCAAGCTGGAATGAGTTTGAAATGTTCATGTTCCATTTCGGATAGGAGCGGCCGATGATAGTCTCATCCTTACCGTCGATCTTGCCGTCCTTGTTGATATCCTCCCATTTCAAATCACCCGGCAGGCGGTTGTACTTCGCGGCTTCGTCGGCTTCCGCGGTACCCCACGTTCCAAGGCGGCGGTAACCCCACAGCGTACCGATCGGCTGGCCGATGCGGAGAATGTTGGTATTACCGAGGAAGTTGGGGCCGGGGAAAATATCGTCGCCGTTTCTGCCGAGTTTGAGCACTTTATTTTTGTTCGCCGAGAATGCCACGTTGGTGCTCCATGTGAATTTCTCCGTGGAAATGTTGCGGCTGTTGATGCCGATTTCGATACCGGTGTTTTGCACCGAGCCAATGTTCTGAGTTACAGAGCTAAGGCCTGTCGACCATGGAATAGGCGCATTCAGAAGCAGGTCTTTGGTGACTTTTTTGTAATAATCAAAAGTCAGGTCGATACGGTTGTTGAACAGGCCGATGTCGGCACCGATGTCGAGCTGGTTGGTATATTCCCAGCGCAAATCGGGGTTACCGAAGGAGCTCCGCCACACGAACGTCTGCCGCGAGCCGCCCAGGAGCACGTCACCGGTGCCCAGAAATTGCTGCGATGCGTAGTTTCCTATTTCCTGGTTACCCGTTTTACCGTAACTGGCGCGGATTTTCAGGTTTGTAAGCACACTGTTGGATTTCAGGAACTCCTCGTTGGTCACATTCCAGGCTACGGCCGCCGAAGGGAAGAATGCATATTTGTTATTGGCCCCAAATTTCGACGCACCATCGTAGCGTCCGGTGAATGTGAACAGGTAGCGGTCGCGGAAACCATAGTTGAAGCGCGCGAAGTAGGAGTTTAGCGACCATTCACCATCTCCCGAGCTGGGTTTCACCAAGGTATTGCCCACGTTCACATTGTGCCAGCCCCAGTAATCGTCGATGAAGTTCTGCGCCGTCACACCGAAGTTTTCCCACGACCGTTTTTGCCACGATAAACCGAGCAATGCGGAAATGTTGTGGTCGCCGAAGGTTTTGTTGTAATTGAAATAATTCTCAAACTGCCAGTAAAACTCGTTGTTGGCCGAAATGCTGGCCGAGCCCTTCTGGTCCGCCGACAATGCATTCAGATCGCGGCCGGAGTAGAAGTTGTTTTTATCGAAGCGCAGCTCGTAGCTGTAATTGGTACGGAGACTAAGGTCAGGGGTAAATTTGATATTGGAATACAAACTACCCAGGATTTCGGTACGGGGGTTGGTCTGTGTGCGTTGGTCGGCAATGCGTACGGGGTTTTCACCGCCTTCCATACCGGGCCAGTCCTTGTTACGGCCCCAGCTGCCGTCGGGGTATTTGGTTGGTAAAATAGGAATGGCTTCGAATACCATCCGCGGTACGTTCAGCCCGCCCGAGCCGCCGTCTACTTCCTTGATCACCGCTTTGTTGAGGAAAATGCTACCCCCGACTTTCAGCCATTTCGTCGCGTCATTATCGAGCGTCAGCTTGGCTGAATAGCGTGTCAGATTAGAATTCCGCATCAGACCGCCCTGGTCGGTGTAGCCAACCGAAATGCTGTAAGCGCTCTTCTCGCCGCCGCCACGCACGGCCAGCTCGTGGTTCTGTGCCCAGGTGGGCTTGTAAATTTCCTTTTCCCAGTCGGTATTGTATTTGGGCTTGCCATTGGCATCGAACAGGTTAGGGAAGTTGGCAGGCAGGTTGCGCACATATTTGCCGTCTTTGAAACCCTGCTCGTCGAATTTGGCGGCATTGTCGTAGGCCGTGTTGTACACCTGCATGAATTCGTCGGCGGTAAGCGTTCCGAGGCGGCTGGCAGGGGTAATGTAAGATCCCCACACATCGTAGGAAATCTGCGTCGTCCCCGATTTGCCGCGTTTGGTGGTAATGATAATCACCCCGTTGGCGCCGCGCGCACCGTAAATGGCCGTTGCCGATGCATCTTTCAATACTTCAAGTGATTCGATATCGTTGGGGTTCAGCAGGTTTGGATTACTTACCCCCACAATGCCGTCGATCACATACAATGGTTCAAGACTTGAATTGATAGAACCCACCCCCCGTATGCGAATGCGCGGCTGGTACCCGGGGGCGGAGGAGTTCACCGCCACATCCACACCGGGAATGCGACCCTGTAACGACTGCGCCACGTTGGTCGCCTGCCTGTCGAGCAGCTTTTCGCCCTTGATAGCACCCACCGAACCGGTAAGATCGCTCTTGCGGACGGTTCCGTAGCCGATCACCACCACTTCGTCCATACTCTTGCTATCCACTTTCATGACCACGTCCACCGTGGTACGCTCGCCTACGGGCACTTCCAGCTTTTCATAGCCTACAAAGCTGAAAACCAGTACTGCACTGTTGTCATTCACATTGATTTCGTAATTCCCGTCCGAATTGGACGAAGTGCCCTGGCTGGTGCCTTTGACGATGACATTCACACCGGGTAATGCGGAACTGTTTTCGGAATCGGTAATCCTGCCTTTGATGGTCTTGTCCTTCGGGCCGGCCGCCATTGCGGCAACCGATAGCAGCAGGAAAACAATTAACTGGGGCAAAGAAGAATGTGGTATAACGCCGGACGGCGCTACACGCAGGGGAGTAGTTTTCTTTTTCATTTGTTAGGTTTTTGGAGTAGTAATGAAAATAAGAAGTACTGGCTGGCGCGGCTGCGCAAATCACGCGTACGGATGTTGCATAGGCAGGAATGGGTTAGGTTTGTTTGAATTATCGAAATTAATCTCGATTTAATGCAAGAAGATCAGGCTGCTATATTTTTACCCGCGCTTGTAGTAATGTATAAACAAATAGCCCTGCTCCGGAACCGGAACAGGGCTATGAAATGGTGTTGGTATATTAAACGAGATCCACGGTGCGGCCGGTCTTCACCGACTCGTCGCAGGCGAATGCGATCTGCAAACTCATCACTGCATCCTGCAAATGGTCGGTCAGATCGAGGTTCTCGGTGATCGCGCGCAGGAAGTAGCGCTGCTCGCGGTTGCAAAGCTCCTGGTGGTCCGGCTCGTCTTCGAGGTTGATCCAGGTATCTTCTTTTACAAATTCATCCGAACCGTTCAGGTCGGCGTGGTGTACGCGGATCGATTCGGTTTTCGTATGCGCTTCTACGGAAGATGATTTGCCGCTGCCGCCCGCATCTTTCGCTACAATCGACGCCGATCCTTTCGGGCCGATTACGTCTTTCACGAAGAATGCCGTTTCGCTGATCATCGGGCCCCAGCCCGCTTCATACCAGCCTACCGAACCGTCTTCAAACCAGATTTGCAGCTGGCCGTAATTATAGTTTCCTGCCGGAATATCTTCGGTCAAACGCGCGCCGATCGCATTCACACGGAGCGGCTTAGAGCGGGTCATCTGGCACATTACGTCGATGTAATGCACGCCGCAGTCCACAATCGGGCTGAGGCTCTTCATGAGGTTGCGGTGAACGCCCCACATATAGCCATGGCTTTGCTGGTTGAGGTTCATACGCATGACCAGCGGCTTGCCCAGGCCCTGCGCTTCCGTTACGAAACGCTCCCACGACGGGTGTACACGGAGGATGTAGCCTACGACCACTTTTTTGTTGGCTTTTTTAGCAGCTTCCACCACGCGTTTTGCGCCGTCTACGGTGTCGGCAAGCGGTTTTTCGATAAACACGTGTGCGCCTGCTTCGAGCGCTTTCACTGCGAAATCTTCGTGCGTATCGGGGTAAGTGGAGATACAAACCGCGTCGGGCTTCGTTTCGTTCAGCGCTGTTTCGTAGTCGCTGAAAAGGGCGTAACCGCCGCCGAGTTTTTCATTCAATACCTCCTTGCTCTTTCCGGTCGAAACGATCCCGCAGATCTCGAAACCGTCCAGCAGCTGGTAGGCAAAAGCATGGGAAGCACCCATATTCCCGCAACCGACTACCAGTACGCGGATGGGGCTTTCGTTTTCAAAAGATGACATAGATTAAAGATAAATGTTAAGATTATGGGTTAGCAGGAACAAGCGGGAGGCAACGTTGCAGTCCGCTTTGTCTGTCAAAATTAGGCATTAAAATCCGTATTCGGCCAGTTTCGGGCTAAGTGAAAAAAAATCCCGCATCGGTGATAAAATTCTCTTTGAAAATAGAAATAACTGTACGATAATGCATGAATTTTGTTACTCCTCATCTACTTGTTCATGACTTACTTTTTACTTCCTATCAGACTGTCCCGTCTGTGCCGCAGGAATGTTTTGTCCATCCCGTTCCTGCTGTTTTTCTTCATTTTCCAGGCTTTCGCGCAAGATGATTTCAAACCCAAACTGGGGCTGATCGACCGTGCTTCGCTTGAAATGAATGCCTATCCCGGCGACAGTACCGCCGAGGCTGTTTTTCTCTACGACTACGGCAAAGTGACCTTCTCGTACGACAACCTCAGAGGCTTGATGATGACGACCAACATTTGGGTCCGTGTCAAGATCCTCAAAGAATCGGCGCTTGAAAGAGCATCGGTTGACATACCCTACTACATGGGTTCCAGCTACAAGGACCAGGAGTGGGTGGAGGACCTGAAAGGTTATACCTACAATCTCGAAAACAACCAGATCGTCCGCACCGAGCTCGAAAAGAAGGCGATCCGTCGCGAAAAAACGAGCGATACCCAGACTACTGTAAAGTTTAACCTTCCCAATGCGAAAAAAGGTTCGATTATCGAGTATTCGTACTCGCGCGTTTCGCCGATGAGTGTGCGGCATGAGCCGGAAATCTGGACGTTTCAGGGAGCGGTACCGCGTAAATGGAGTGAGTACAACATTATTATCCCGGGTTTCCTCGATTACAAGATGACCATGGGCGGCTACATCCCTTTGGATATCCACAAGCAGGAACCGTTAAACGTATCTGTCGGGCATTCGACTTATGACGGGCCGGGACTTTCCTACCGTTTTGTGATCAAAGATGTGCCCGCGTTCGTCAATGAGCCATTCATCACGACGGCGTCGGATTATGTATCCAAAATCAACTTCGAACTCGCGAGCATTAATGTGCCCGGCGAAATGAAAAAGAACTTTTCGCAAACGTGGGACAACGTGGAAAGGACGCTCGACGAAGCCACGTGGTTTGGCGGCGAGCTCCGGAAGAGCGGGTTCCTGAAAGATATGCGTGATGAAATCGCCGCGAAAAGCACCGACCCGCTCGAACGCATGAACCTCGCATACAGGCACATTCAGGAGCGCATGAAGTGGGATGGGTATTCGGGCCTTTTCGCAGCTGGGGGCATCAAAAAGGCGTATGATAACCGCAAAGGCAATGCATGCGACATTAACCTGATGCTGACCGTGCTGCTGCGCGAACTGGACCTCGAATGCGACCCTGTGCTGCTCAGCACGCGTGCGCATGGTTACCTGCACCAGGAAATCCCGATGCTGGAAAGCTTCAACTATGTGATAGCACACGTGAAGATCGGAGAGAAAGCGTACTTTCTGGATGCCTCGGAATCATTTGCGAAGCCGGGGCTGCTACCCGAAAGGGCATTGAACGGCGTTGGAAGAATTATTCCTAAAAAAGGAAAAGGCCGCTTCCTGGAAATCATTCCTGCCGACTCGCAAAGCAAACTCGAAATGATCACCGCCAACATCGTTCCCGAAGACGGTACCATTAAAGGAAGTTACAGCATTTCATATGGTGGCTACGAAGCGCTCGACTGGCGGTCCAAATATGGTGCCGAAGGCGACAATGTATTTCACGACGACCTGAAAAAAGCGGTACCCGAATGGAACATTCAGAAAGTAGCGATCCAGAACAAAGCGGAGGATTTCAAAGGCACCGTCAATGTGACTTGCCAGTTTGAAATGGAGGATGAAAACGCATCGCCGGCCGTGTTCTATTTCAATCCGGTACTGGCGGGGCGATGGACGAAGAATCCGCTAAAAGCCAAAGAACGCATTTACCCGATCGACCTGGGCACGGGCATTTCGGCATCGTTTATCGGAAATTTTACATTGCCGGATGGCTATGCATTGGAGGAAATGCCGAAAGCGGAAATCATCGTGCTGCCCGATAAGGGAGGGAAGTTCTCTTACCAGGTGCGCCAGGTAGGCAACGTCATTCAGGTGAATTCGACAATCATCGTCAGCCGCACACGCTTCTTGTCCGAAGAGTATGCGGATCTCAAAGAATTTTTCGAGCGCGTCGTACAGAAGCATGCGCAGCCATTGGTGATCAAGAAAAAGAACATTTAATATCCTCTCGTTTTCATGCAAAAGTTAAAATCAATGCTCGGGCGTATCGTGGTGATATGTCTGATGTCGCCGGCAGTTTTCGGGCAAACGGATTTCAACATTACCAAAATCAACCCGGTACTTTTAAAAGATGCCGATGCGGTGGTGCGGCTGGACGAAACGGTGTGGGAAATCAAATCCCAGGCCGAGGCGGTGATGAAATGCCGGTCGGTAGTGACGGTATTGAATGAAAAAGGAGAGGATGGGCACGGGCAACTGCGGGTGCGCTACGACAAGTTTACCAAAATCATAGACATCAGCGGCAATATTTACGATGCAAGCGGCAAGCAGGTCAAAAAGCTGCGGAATTCGGAAATCGAAGACTACGGCTACGGCGGCGGAGCCGACAATATTTCCGATGCCCGTGTGAAACTGGCCAGTTTCGGTAAGAAAAGCTACGCCTATCCCTACACCATTGAATATGTGTACGAAGTCCGTGACCGCAATATGATGTCCTACCCAGGCTGGTCGCCCGATCAGGAAGAGGGTTCGGCGGCGGAGTTGTCGGTGTACCGCATTCTCGCACCGGCCGGGTTCAAATTCCGGTACAAGGAATACAATGGTGTGCCCGCTGTCGTGAAATCCAAAGGAGCCGAGGGGGTGGACGTTTATGAATGGTCGATGAAAGACCAGCCCGCCCGGAAGTCGAGCGACTTGTACCAGTTGCCGGCCATCGACCGGACTCCGCTGGTGATGGCAGCTCCTTCCGATTTCGAGGTACAGGATTACAAAGGCAATTTCAATAGCTGGGAGGATTTCGGCAAATTCTACGGCACCCTGAATGCTGGCCGCGACGCGTTGCCGCCTGCGGTAGCGGCCGAAGTAAAAGCATTGACGAAATCCGCCCGCTCGGAGCGCGAGAAAGCCGAATTGATATACAAATGGATGCAAGCCAAATCCCGGTATGTAAGCATTCAGCTGGGCATCGGCGGCTGGCAAACCATTGATGCGACAACCGTAGCGAACACCGGATACGGCGATTGCAAGGCATTGACCAACTTTACCCTGGCAGCATTGCGATCGGTGGGTATTAATTGCTATACCGCATTGATCAGGGCCGGTGATGAGGAAGTGATCAAGCCCGATTTCCCTTCCAACCAGTTCAACCATGCCATTGCCTGTGCGGTAGTGGATAAAGACACTATGTGGCTCGAATGTACGAGCCAAACGACGAAACCCAACTTTATGGGCTCTTTCACGGGCGGGCGCTATGCGTTGCTCGTGACGCCTGATGGCGGCAAGCTCGTGCGTACGCAGGATTACAAGGCGATCCAGAACGTGCGGAACAGCCGTGCGCTTGTAAAACTCGGCGAGACCGGCGATGGCGAGGTGGACGTAAAAGTACTGTACACCGGCTTGCAGCACGAAAGCCGCGCGAGGGTGATCAACAGCGGCTCCAAGGAAGAGCAGAAGAAATGGCTTTTGAACCACATTAACCTGCCCAGCCTCGACTTGCAGCGATTTGAACTGATCCAGGGCCAGGACCCTTCCGTTACCGAAAAACTGACATTGAACGTCCGCAACTGCGCCACCAAAACAGGTACCCGCCTGTTTGTCAAGCCGAGCCTGCTGAGCCGGCCGTTCGAGCTCCCTGCCGTGACTGAGCGCACGACGGATTTCTATCTGCCGGTTTCGGATTACAACTTTACCGATCTTGATACGGTATCGTACGAAGTTCCTGCCAATTACAAATTGGAAACCACATTGCCCGCATTCCAGATCGCTTCCGCATTCGGCAGCTATGAAATGAAAACGACGTTCGAGAATAACAAGCTCATTTGCGCGAGGAAAGTGGTAATGAACGGCGGACGCTACGGATCGAAGGATTTTGCAGCGTGGGTCGATTTCCTTAAAAAGATCAGAAAGGCCGACAGGGCGCAGGTGGTGTTCGTCGAAAACAAGCTTTAAGGCGATTTTGGGGAGTATGTTAAAATATGTAAGGAATTGATTAAAACATGTGAATATCCGCATGGAAGCATGGATTAATTTTGGACTAAAATTTTAACATAAGCAGGATATGAACAAAGAAGCATGGTCTGGCATTTTCCCAGCGTTGGTGACGCCATTCAAATCAGATGATACAGTTGATTTTGAGCTGTTCGGCAAGAACCTCGAAGCGCAGGTAGAGGCAGGTATTACCGGGGTGATCGTAGGCGGTTCGCTCGGAGAAGCCAGCACACTCACCCGCGCCGAGAAAATGGAGCTGGTGAAATATGCTAAACAGGCACTTCCTGCCGGCCTGCCAGTAGTACTCGGTATCGCCGAGCAATCGACAGCCGAAGCGGTAAGCATCGCGAAAGAAGCTGAAAGCGTGGGCGCCGACGGTCTGATGATCCTGCCACCTATGCGCTACAAAGCCGACGACGCTGAAACCGTGCATTGGTTCAAGACGATCGCCGAAAGCGTATCGCTTTCGATTATGATCTATAATAATCCTTACGACTACAAAATCGAAGTGACGCTGCCGATGTTCGAAGAACTGGCGAAAGTTCCGAACATTCACGCCGTCAAAGAATCGACCCGCGATGTAAGTAATGTAACGCGCCTGTTTAACAAGTTCGGCGACCGTTTCCGTGTCTTCTGCGGTGTGGACACGCTCATTATGGAAGAGGTAATGCTTGGTGCCGACGGTGTGATCGGCGGCCTCGTGGATGCATTTCCGAAGGAGACCGTTGCGATTTTCAACCTCGTGAAAGCGGGTCAATACAAAGAAGCATTGGCGATTTACCGCTGGTACCTGCCTTTGCTGGAACTCGATATTCATCCCAAACTGGTCCAGAATATCAAACTCGCCGCCGCCAAAATGGGTATCGGCTCGGAATATGTGCGCGAACCGCGTTTGCCGCTTGCCGGTGCAGAGCGCGAGAAAGTGCTCGCGATCATCGACCAGGCCATTGCTACACAACCCGAACTGCCGGATTATTTGAATTTGGCGGTTGACGTGGCGTAAATTTGCTACTACAAGTATTGCGCTGCTCCGCACCTTGCCGGATCGCGAACGGTGCAGAGCACCGCAACACTTGTAGTAGTAGAATGGTTGATTCGGGGGATTGAATGTCAGGTGCAGCGCACCGCAAGAACATGACATTTTCGAAGTGTGTGTTGTGTCCGGATGGCCATACCCCGGCCAATAACCGTAATATTGACAAAAAAAGCGCCGTATCATCGTTAGATTCACTGCGCGGGATTGTTACCATTTTGTCAAAACATCAAATTATGAATTCATCCGATTTAGATCTTATTCTTGAAAAAGCCCAGGAAGCATTCGTTGCGATGAACGCTTACGCATTGCGCCGCCGGGTTGCATTGATGAACACCATTGCCGACGAGATCGAGGCGCTTGGCGCCGAGCTCGTGCAAACCGCAATGGCCGAATCCAACCTGCCCGAGGCGCGTCTGAACGGCGAAAAAGCGCGGACGGTGTTCCAGTGGAGAAGCTACGCGCAGGCGGTTGAAAACGGTTATTCGCTGGATGCCAGCATTGATACCGCTAATCCGCAACGTGCCGTGCCCAAGCCGGATATCCGCAAAACGAATGTAGGGCTGGGTCCTGTGGCCGTTTTTGGTGCAAGTAACTTTCCATTTGCATTCTCTACGGCGGGCGGCGATACTGCCAGCGCCATTGCGGCCGGTTGTCCGGTTGTCGTGAAAGCGCATCCCGGTCATCCGAAAACTTCGCAGATCATGGCGGATGCGATTAGCCGTGGTGTAGCGAAAGCAGGCTTCCCCGAAGGCACATTTGCCCATATTTTTACTGAAACCATTGAAGAAGCGCAGGCATTGGTGAGCCATCCGGTAATCAAGGCGGTCGGTTTTACGGGCTCGAACCGGGGCGGACTCGCGTTGGTGGAGGTTGCCAATAAGCGCAAGGAGCCTATTCCGGTTTTTGCTGAAATGGGTAGCATTAACCCTGTATTTCTGTTGCCGGGCAAGCTGAGTACTGCCGGTGCGGAGTTGGCAAAACAATATGCAGGCTCGCTCACACTCGGCGTAGGGCAGTTTTGTACCAATCCCGGCTTGCTGATCACGGAAGATAATCCTGCATTGGACGGCTTTATCGAAGCATTGAACCAGGAAATCGTGAACATTGTCCCCGCGCCGATGC
The DNA here is from genome assembly GCF_900101885.1 of Dyadobacter soli. Classification (GTDB taxonomy): domain Bacteria; phylum Bacteroidota; class Bacteroidia; order Cytophagales; family Spirosomataceae; genus Dyadobacter; species Dyadobacter soli. The sequence goes on from NZ_FNAN01000009.1 coordinate 105,592, forward strand.
TGAATGCGGGCATCGCGGTCGCGTACCGTGGTAACCGTGAAAAGGTAATTGGTCAAAGCGGTGTGGAGCTGGTGGCAGTAGCGGCGAACGAAGCTGCCGACGGCCAGGGTGCTGCTACTGTGGCAACGGTTTCCGGTGTCGATTTTCTGATTAATGATGAATTGCAAACCGAGGTTTTCGGGCCATTTGCATTGATCGTGAAATGCAGGAATGCGGAGGAAATGCTGGCGGTGACTGAAAAACTGCACGGTCAGCTGACTGCGACATTGCTGGCGACGAGCGAAGATCTTGCCTCGCGCCGCGAGTTGGTAGCCGCTATCCAAAACAAATGCGGCCGCATTATCTTCAACAATTTCCCGACGGGCGTTGAAGTATGCAAATCGATGCATCACGGCGGGCCATTCCCGTCGTCGAGCAACAGCCAGTTTACGTCGGTAGGCCCGGATGCGATCAAGCGGTTTACCCGCCCGTTGAGCTTCCAGAACTGGCCAGACGAATTTTTACCGGACGAATTGAAAAATGCCAACCCGCTGGGAATCTGGCGGACGGTGGATAACGAGATAACCAAAGCGGCGCTGTAACATCAGCCCGGGAGCATTATGCGTAAAACTTTTTTCTGTATCGACGCCCACACCTGCGGCAACCCCGTACGCGTAGTCGCAGGTGGCGGGCCGCTCCTCGAGGGCAACAGTATGATGGAGCGCAGGCTCCATTTTTTGAGGGAATTCGACTGGATCCGCAAGGGCCTGATGTTCGAGCCGCGCGGCCACGATATGATGAGCGGCAGCATTCTCTACCCGCCCATTGATCCGGCAAACGACATTGGTGTACTCTACATTGAAACCAGCGGATGTTTGCCGATGTGCGGCCACGGGACGATCGGTACCGTTACAATCGCCATTGAAGAAGGCTTGGTAACGCCAAAAGTACCGGGCAAGCTGCGCCTCGAAACGCCCGCCGGATTGGTACTGGTGGAATATGTGCAGGAAGGCCGGAAGGTGAAGTCCGTCAAACTGATCAATATCAAATCATTCCTCGCGGCGGAAAAGCTGACCGTCGAATGCCCTGATCTGGGGACATTGACAGTCGATGTTTCCTACGGCGGTAACTTCTACGCGATCGTCGATCCGCAGGAGAATTTCAAAGGCATTGAAAACCATACCGCCGACCAGCTGATCAGTTGGAGCCGCGTGTGCCGCCAGCGGATGAACGAGCAATATTCATTCGTGCATCCCGAAAACGAGCATATCAAAGGCCTCAGCCATTTCCTGTGGACCGGCGCCCCGCTTGATCCGACATCTACCGCACGCAATGCCGTTTTCTACGGCGACAAGGCCATCGACCGCTCGCCATGCGGCACGGGCACGTCTGCGCGTATGGCGCAGTGGCATGCGAAGGGTAAGCTCAAAAAAGGCGACCGTTTCGTGCACGAGAGCATTATCGGTTCCAAATTCACTGGTACAGTCGAAGAAGAAACGACCATCGGCGACAAACCCGCCATGATCCCGGGCATCGAAGGCTGGGCGGTGATTACCGGCCACAATACCATTTTCATAGACGACGAGGAAGATCCTTATGCGTTTGGTTTTCAGGTGATTTGAGTTATAGTTTATAGTTTAGAGTTTAAAGTCTAGAGTTAAGAGTTAAGGGTTAAGAGTTTAGGGTTAAAGTTTGGGGTTGAAAGTTCAGAGTTGAAAGTTTTAAGTGCTTGAAGTTTAAATTGAAATGATTACAAAAAAGGGCAGCGCCGTCGTTATTGGTGGCGGGATTTCGGGTCTGGCTTCGGCCTATTATTTGCTCAAAAGCGGGTGGAAAGTGACGTTGCTCGACAAGGGCGATCTGTTCGATAACTGCTCCATCGGCAATGCGGGTATGATCGTGCCCAGCCATTTCATCCCACTCGCTGCCCCGGGCATGGTTTCGAAGGGTATCAAATGGATGTTCAACAGCCGCAGCCCTTTTTATGTAAAACCATCGCTCGATTTTTCGCTGATTTCATGGGGCTTGAAATTCATGAAAGCGGCTACCGAAGCCAATGTGGAACGCGCCGCGCCGCATTTGCGGGATTATCATTTACTCAGTAAAAAACTCTACGAAGGCCTCGTCCGCGACGAAAAACTGGATTTTGGACTGGAAGAGAAGGGTATATTAATGCTCTACAAATCCGACAAAACCGGTGAAGAAGAAATCCACGTCGGTAAGGAAGGCCAAAAACTCGGGTTGGACATCAATATGCTCAGCCGCGAGCAAGTGCAGGCATTGGAACCGGGCATTAAACTCGACGTGGCCGGCGCCGTGCATTACCGCTGCGACGCGCATTTGTACCCGACTGCATTGGTGAATGGTTTGATCCAAAGTATTATCAAGCTTGGGGCGGAAATTGTTAAAAACACAGAAGTAACAGGTTTTGACATTCAAAACGGCGAAATCAAAAGAGTTAAAACAGCTACTAAAACCTACGAAGGCGACTTGGTGGTGATGACCGGCGGCTCGTGGTTGCCGCAACTCGCGAAACAAGCCGGCCTTTCTATTCCGGTAATGCCCGGTAAAGGCTATTCCTTCATGGAGCCGAATGCCGCACATCCCATTACCCATCCCGCATTGCTCCTCGAAGCCCGCGTGGCTGTAACACCCATGAACGGACAGGTGCGCTTCGGCGGTACCATGGAACTTGCACCGCTCAACAACCAGATCAACATGAACCGCGTGGAGGGCATTGTGAACTCCATCCCCCAATATTACCCCGAGCTGAATGTGGCTGTACCGCATAAAGACCGCATTTGGTACGGTTTCCGGCCTTGCTCGCCCGATGGATTGCCTTATTTGGGTTATTCCAAAAAGCTGAGCAACCTGATCGTCGCGGGCGGACATGGTATGATGGGTATCAGCCTCGGACCTGCTACCGGCAAGATCGTAGCAGAAATGGCCGACCGCAATAGGCCTTCCGTGAACGTCTCGCTGTACGACCCGGAAAGGTATCAGTAATGTAACCGAAACGGCATTTTTAGTGGCCATTTTAACGGGTGGTGAGGGGTAGATATTGTGAGTAGTCCAAATACTTCGTAGTTTACACAGTTTAACACCTGACCTAATAACCTATTACCCTTTATGCCACAAGAAAACACCTCGTTCAAGCCCTCGCTGGGCCTTGTTGACGCCACCATGCTCGTTGCCGGCAGTATGATCGGATCGGGCATTTTTATTGTCAGTGCCGACATTATGCGCAACACCGGCAGTGTGGGCTGGCTGATGTTCGTGTGGCTCATTACCGGTTTCATGACGCTCACGGCCGCATTGAGCTACGGCGAGCTCAGCGCAATGTTCCCCAAGGCCGGTGGGCAGTATATTTATCTCAAAGAAGCGTACAACCCGCTGATCGGCTTCCTGTACGGTTGGAGCTTTTTTACCGTGATCCAAACCGCTACTATCGCCGCCGTGGCCGTTGCATTCGCCAAATTTACGGCTTACCTCATTCCGCAATTCAGTGAAGACCTCGTCGCATTGGACCTCGGGTTTCTCAAAATAAGTCCGGCCCAGCTACTGTCCATTGTTGTGATCGTACTGCTGACGTTTACGAATACACGTGGTGTTAATAGCGGGAAAATTATCCAAACCACATTTACATTAACAAAACTACTGAGCTTGCTTGGGCTCATTGTTTTCGGGTTAATTTATATGAAACCCGAAGTATGGGCCGCCAACTGGGGCGAAGGCATGTGGGACCTGCACAAACTGAGCCCGGACGGCAGTATCGAGTCCTACACCACCATCGCCGCATTCGGCGCGATCGCCGCTTCGATGGTAGGCTCTATTTTCAGCAGCGACTCGTGGAATAACGTGACATTCATTGCCGGGGAAATCAAAAACCCGCAACGCAACATCGGCCTCAGCCTTGCATTGGGAACCATCATTGTAACAGTCATTTACGTACTTACAAACGTGATGTACACCGGCGTGCTTTCATTGCAGGAAATAGCGGCATCCGACAAGGACCGCGTAGCTGTGAGCGCCTCTCACGTCATTTTCGGCAATGCCGGAACGATTGTCATTGCGGTGATGATTATGATTTCCACCTTCGGTTGTGATAACGGTCTCATCATGTCCGGCGCACGCGTTTACTATTCGATGGCCAAAGACGGCCTGTTTTTCAAGAAAGTAGGGGTGCTGAACAAGAATGCAGTACCGGAAATCGGCCTTTGGCTGCAATGCGTCATTGCGTCGCTATGGGCGCTGAGCGGAAAGTATGGTAACTTGCTTGATATGATTTCCTTCGTGGTTGTGGTGTTTTATATGCTCACCATCATCGGTATATTTATTCTAAGAAAAACGCGCCCCGACGCTCCACGGCCTTACAAGGCATTTGGTTATCCGTTTTTGCCGATTATCTACATTATCATGGGCATCGCATTCTGCGTGCTGCTCATTATCTACAAACCTGAATACACCTGGCCGGGACTTATTATTGTGCTGCTGGGCATTCCGGTTTATTATATGGTTGCCAGGAAAGATGTGGCGGCATAAACACCAATTCTACAAATATTTCGGTGCGCTGCACCTTCAATATCGCCAAGGTGCGGCGCAACGAAATATTTGTAATGCCAGAATTACTTTTCCAGCAGCTCATCCAGATTACCAAGCGCCATCGTGAAGCCTTCCTGGAAGCCCATCTGCATGATCTGCTCGATATCCTCATATTTGTCATACTGAATCGAAACCGAAACAGTTGTTGTACCGTCAGCTTCCGTGAACGTATTCGTCCAGGTCGAGCGTGCGAAGTCCGGGCTCGGATTTCCTTCCGAATCGCAGAATGCATCGATTGCCGAGAAGCTGCTTTCCGCATCGATCGTAAGATAATCCGCCTTCGACCAATGCTCTTCGCCCTCGGGGCCTACCATCGCGTACAGCCACGTACCGCCTTCGCGGAAATCCATCGACTTCGTGCGCGCCTTCCATGGGCGTGGTGCCCACCATTGGTCGAGCAGCTCACTTTGTGTCCAGGCTGCCCAAACTTTCCCCACTGGGGCGGCAAATTCACGTTCTACATTGACACGGTTATTCTCCTTGTCTACCGAAAAATTCATTAACAGATTACTTTTCATTGGAATCGGAATTTAGGTTGATTAAAAGTTGATCTAACTGATTAAAACGGTCCTCCCAGTGCTTTTTGAACTGTTCCAGCCAATGGTCCAACTCTTTCATTTTGACGGGATTAAAGTAGTAATGGATCTCTCTCCCGACTTTATTTTGCTTCAAAAGTTCGCAATCGGCAAGTACCTTGATGTGCTTCGAAACCGCCTGCCTGGTAGTATCAAAATGTTCTGCCAGCGCATTGGGCGTCATGGACTGCGTCGCGATCAGCACCAGGATCACCCTGCGCGTAGGGTCCGCAATTGCCTGAAATATATCTCCTTTCATACGCGGTCGAAATATGCAACTTGATGGTTGCAAATATATATGCAACTTTTGAGTTGCGCAAATTTTTTTGAGAAAAATTTGGCCGCTGAAATAAAGCGTAGCGGGAAGTGACATTTAAATTGTAGTTTCGGTAACCGATTTAGAACTACCACCTCTTTATGAAACCGCTATCAAAACTGGTCATTGTCATACTATTCTTTATTGCAGGTAATGCGGTTTTGGGCCAGGAACTCAGCAATTTTCGTTGGATCTCCCAGGATACCACCACCGGGTCCGTTCAGGTAGTGGCCGACTGGCAAAAGGGAGAAAAGAAGAAATTTCGCGCATACAAATTCGACAATCGGTATCAGGGTGACAGCTTAGTATCCGAAAAAAAGATTCTCGACTGCATTGTTGAGTTTGCTGTGATGGACTCCACTACTGAATCTTACAGCATGACATTCAAAATGCTGGAAAACAAAATGACCAGCTCCGCTGGCTCGGACCTGCGTTTGGAGCAACTCAATATCCGCGACGAAGATTTGACCTTACGCTATTCCACAGACGCCAATGGAACATTCGCCGCATTCAAAAACCGCACGGAAGTGGAAGGCAAACTGGATGAGTTGATGAACCTAATCAAGCAAAAGCAGAAGGAACAATTTAAAGCCAAAAACGAGGCTGAGAAGAAGGTTTTTGCAACTGTACTCGACCAGATGGCGAATGGAAAGATATTGTTTGGAACTATGTTTGAGACGTTCATCGCGCAAGTTCACGGCATCCACGGCTACCGCACAGGAATTAACGATACGTTGTTTTTTAACGAAACCGTTCCGCATCCGATGGTGAACAGGCCCATTCAATTTGACTGCTACCTGTATGTGGCTGCGCTCGACACCCTGGGTATGGTACAATTCGATACCGAGAAATTTGCCGATATGGAACAATTCTCGCAGGACTATGTCGCTTTTATAAACAAAACCCGCCAGGATTCGGGACTGAAACCCGATAAGAAGCTGGACGACCAAGTGGGGACGCTCAACATGGAAATGGAGACCTACTCGTCGATCGTTTTGGATCTTAATAGTGGCTGGCCGACGTACCTGAAACTAAGCCGCGTAATTACTGCAAAAGCCGCTAAGGAAGAAACCGCGGCGAGGTACGAGGTGTGGGAGCTGGATAGTGACTTGGAGTATAGGGTAAAAGACTAGCTGTAACGCCGATGAAGAGATCAAAATTGTCAACAGGTGTTCCCGCTCGTTGCAGCCGTGCCTCTATTTGGCAAACAGGTCTTCTAAAGCATCCTATTACTATGCTCGATAAGTGAAATCTGCCGGTTATTTATTTCAATTTGAATTTAGCATTTGAGGCTTTGTAATTAACAATAAGCGATTTAAGTTTGCTCCGTCCAATCCTGAGTTAAGATGAATGCTGCCGTAGTTTTTCGTAGCCGATAGCGTGGTTATACTGAGCATATATGGCAAAGAATGTTGCCGTAACTACCGAACCAGAATAGGTCCGGTCGTCTTTACTTAGGTTGGACAACGGCAAGTGCGGCACCTTTGTTTTGCCGCATTCCATCATCAACCTGATCGATATGCACACCGATTTTCATCAACAGCGCCGGGATCATGCGGCATTTAAATTGTTAAAAGACTTTCTCAACGACGAAACATCTCACGATAGCACGCGCTATATGCGATGATAATAGTGAGGTTTTGATGAGGTTATCGCGGAGTTTGGAAAGAATGATGAGATGTTTTGAATATAAAAGTTACACATTCAATTAGTATTGGAGACACAATCTACTTTATTATCATCTTGTGAATTTCGTCAACATCGTTTCCTCGATGAGGCGGGCGATGCGACATTTTATGGAAAAGGTAAAACCCCGGTCGTCGGTCAGCAGGGAGTCTCTAAATGTTTCATTTTAGGCATGTTGACAATCAACGAACCGCTGGAAGATGTGAGAATGAAGGTGTCGCGGTTACAGACCTCTATCGAGCAGCATCCTTATTTTCATGGCGTTCCAAGTATTCAAAGACGAAAAGAGAAGAATGGATATTATCTTCATGCAAACGATGATCTTCCGGAAATTCGCTGGATGGCTTATGAGCTCATCAGCACAATTAATTGCAGGTTCGAAGCAATCGTAGCGCGAAAGATATACGGCATTTTTGAACGGAAGCACAATAGAAACGAGGCTGAGTTCTATGCGGATATGCTTTCGCATCTTTTGAAAAATAAGCTAAATAAATACGATCGATTGATTTTGAACATTGCCAGCCGATCTAATTGCACGACACATTCAAATTTGAAAAGGGGACTTGAAAAATCAATAAAGCGCTCAATCCTAAGAAATCCGGGCCAAGCCAATGATTGCGAAGTATTTTTTAATGTCCAGGAGCCAACGTTAGAGCCGATACTAAATATTGCAGATTACTTTTGCTGGGCAATTCAGCGGATATTCGAAAAAGGAGAAACAAGATTTTATGATTTTGTAAGTAACAAAGTAAGTCAAGTTATCGACATTTATGACTTTGAAAACTTCCGGAAACCGAACGGTAATTCAGGTGCGCATTACGGTAAGCGACGCAAGCTGACAAGTGAAAACCTTATAAAATAAAAAAAGCCCGTAAGTGCACTAAGAGGGATACCCCTCGACGACGCGTGGTCGACCTTCATGCATAACAGGCTAATTCAAAGATAAACAATATTTGCCGGAAATATAAAAGTTCTTGATTTTTCTTCAACATTATTTGAATTTTCCAGGTGTTGAGCTTGAAAAATGAAGAACTTTTAAATAATCGGAAATTGTCACTACCTATTCAACACAACAGTCATCATCCCGCGTGCTGGTACCTTCATTCCGCTTTTCAAATTCCCAACCTTCTCCATCCGCATATCAACCCCCTTCTCCCCGGTGGTTAGGTAAGTATTTGCAGCCTTCACCTTAAACCCACTAATCTCCGGCTTCAAAGTCCGTTCTTCATTGGAATAATTAATTACTACCAAAACCAGCTCTTTCTCACCCGCATAGGCCGAAACCATCAGATCCTGGGCGATTTGCACGGGGGAGAGTTCGTCGTTTCGTTTGATGTTCAACCGGTGCATGCCAGGGCGGATGAAGCGGCTGTAATGGCCGAGTGCCCAGAGGTTTTTGGTGGCGGTGATGGTGCCGGAAGTGTATTCCTTGTTGGCGGGATTGAGGGCGATGAGGTAATAGCGCGTGTCGAAATCGGGGTTGCCGGGTTCCCAGCTGTTCCAGAGTTGCCAGGCGGCGGCGTTGCCGTAAACGAGGTCGTCGTGGATGACTTTGGAGAGGAAAAGGGCGCAGTCGATGGCCGGGATGCGGCCGGCTTTGCCCTCGCGGTAGCCGTCGGCGAGCATGGAATATTCGGTTTGCCAGAAGGTGGCCCCGTATTTGCGCGTGGTGTCGGCCACGTGGCGGCGGATGGCGATGCGGGCGCTGTCGCCTTTGTCGGTGAAGTAGCTGTGGCCGCCGATGAGGGGCGGGAGGTGTTTCAGAAGTGCCAATGCAAGCTGGCTTTTCGGGTTGAAAAAGGCTTGCGTTTGTTGGTTAGCGTTACCGGTTTTGGCATAGAGGTAATCGAGCTGGGCGGCTTCGGTGAGGAGGATCTTAGAGGTCGAATTAGTAGCGGTCAATGCGCTGTCGAGGGCTTTGGCGACGTGCGCGATCTCCTCGTTGCGCCACGGGCTTCCTTCCTGCTTGGCACCCTGGCCCGGAGCGTGCGACCAGTCCCACTGCGGCTCGTTGACAGGGCTGATGTAATTAAAATGTAAACCTTCGTCATCGAAATGCTTCAAAACCGTTGAAAGAAAGCCCGCATAATCGCCATAATGCTCCGGTTTGAGGTTTGAAATGTAGTCCTTGGTCGTTTTATAGCCCCGCCCATTCTTCGTAAACTGCACCGGCGGGGTGTTGGAAAATGCGATCAGGTTTTCGACGCCATACTCCTTTGCCCTTTTGGTAAACCATACATAACCTGCCTGCTTCGACCAGTCATAAGTGCCGTCGGGCCGCAGAAAGCATTCGACGCGCTTCCGGAAGTCGGTTATGCCGCTGCTGTCGCCCTGCTCGGTTGTCCCCCCGCCGATGTTGAAGCGCCAGGCCGAAAGACCGATGCCTTTGGGATTACCATTTTTGTCAAATTCTTTACTGAACAGCCATTCGGCCATTTGCTCTCGATTTTGGCCGGGCCAGTTTTTGGCGATGCCTTCGGTAAACCACGCCCCGGCCGCGCCGAAGTTGTCGATTTTCTGGGCTTTGTTTTGAATGTCTATTTTGATGATCAATTCTTTCGGCTTTTGCGCGAAGGCTGAAATAGCGGTGAGAAAGTAAAGGACTGTTGCGAGAAGTTTTTGCATGGTAAAGGCTTGTGAATGCATGATAAGCGTCAGCGAATGTTAATTCAAGGTTAGGGATGATAGATGATCATTAAGTGGCGATCAAGATTAAAATACATTGAAACCCATTGCCAGCAGGATCAATACCACGACCCAGCCGGCAACTTGAAGCAAAACAGAATGCTTGTAACTGCCCATTAGCCGCTGTTTCCGGCTTGCGACCAGCAATATGCCGAGGGCGACGGGGAGTACAAAGCCATTTAATGTCCCAACAAAGACGAGCACTTTCACCGGCCTGCCGACGAGCAGGAAGACGATGGTGGAAATGAGTATGAAAACAATGGTAATGTAGGACTGGTAACGCTCGACCAACGGATGAAACGACCGCAAAAATGATATCGAAGTATAGGCCGCACCAACGACCGAGGTAATGGCGGCGGCCCAGATCATAAGCCCGAAAAGTTGCTTCCCGAATGTACCAGCAGCATTTTCGAATACCGAAGCGGCTGGGTTTTCCGGATTAATGCTTGCACCGGCGAGGATAATGCCGAGCGTGGCGAGGAAGAGTAAATAGCGAATCAGTGCGGTGATGAGAATGCCGGTGGATGCGCCGCGGTTGACTTCCTTTAAGGCACTTTCCCCGCGCACACCCGAGTCGAGCAGGCGGTGTGCGCCTGCGAAGGATATGTATCCACCCACGGTCCCGCCTACGAGGGTGAGGGTGGCGATGGCGTCGAATTTTTCGGGGAAAAAGGTGTGTTCTAGTGCATTTCCTAACGGCGGGTGGGAGGTGAATGCGACGTAGAGAATGAGAGCGATCATGACGAAACCGAGGACTTTGGCGAAGGTGTCCATCGCCTTACCGGCTTCTTTGAACAGGAAAATGCCGATGGCGATGGCGGCGCTGAGAATGGCGCCGGTTTGCACGCTCACGCCCGTCATGGCTTCGATGCCGAGGCCTGCTCCGGCGACGTTGCCGATGTTGAAGGCGAGCCCGCCGGCTACGATGAGGAATGCGAGGAGGTAGCCGAGGCCGGGGAAAAGGTCGTTGGCGAGATCCTGGGCGCGTTTTCCTGAGACGGTGATGATCTGCCAGATGTTGAACTGCACGGCGAGGTCGATCAGGATCGAGAGCAGGATGATAAAGCCGAAGCTCGTCGCCAGCTTTTCGGTGAAGACGGTCGTTTGCGTCAGAAAGCCGGGGCCTACCGCGGAGGTGGCCATCAGGAATGCGGCGCCTAGCAGGGCATTTTTGTTTTTTGACATTTTTTTGTTGCCACGAAGGCACGAATGTCCACGAAGACGTTTGTGCACCTTTGTGTCTTCGTGGCATATAAAAGTTTAAATACCATATCCTCCACCACCAGGAGTTTCAATAGTCAAAACATCCCCCACAATCACTTTCAGACTACAAATACCCGGTAGCTCATTATTCAAACCATTCGATAACAGCATATGCCGCCCGCAAAGCCCGTCACCACCGCCTGCTAATCCGTAAGGCGCGTACCGACGGTGCTGGCCGAGCAAGGTAACCTGCAATGGTGCCAGAAATTCCAGCTTCCGCACGATGCCATCGCCGCCGCGCCAACGCCCCGTGCCCCCGGAGCCGCCACGAATGCCGAATTCCAGCAGCCGCACAGGGTATTTCCGTTCCAGCTGCTCGGGATCGGTAATGCGGGTGTTGGTCATGTGCTGATGCACCGCAGAGCGGCCGTCAAAGCCATTCCCTGCGCCCACACCGCCGCCGATCGTTTCGTAGTAGCCAAACTGGTCGTTGCCGAACAGGAAATTGTTCATCGTCCCCTGACTACAAGCTGCCAGTCCGAATGCCTTCAACAGGGTATCCACCAGCCGCTGGCTCACTTCTGTATTCCCGCCCACTACCGCCGGACATTGCAGCGGATCATCCGAAAATACCGGATGCAGGAAGCTATTTTCGGGTAATTTGATCTCTACATCACGCATCAAGCCATCATTCAGTGGAATTTCTTTGTCTACCAAAAGTCTCAGAACGTAGAGAATGGCACTATACAAAATCGAAATATTGGCATTCAGATTATTCGGATGAACGCCCGATGTGCCAGTGAACTCGAAGGTTTGCTTATGATCGGATATGCTGATTTTTACATTTATCCGATGATTGTCGTCCAGCAATTCCGATGCTTCAAAAACCTGCCCTTGCAACGGCTGTAACGCATTCCGGAGCTGAGAAATGGCAGTTTGTTTCAGCATACCCATGTACTTGCGCACGGTTTCCAATCCATGATTTTCAACCAGTTTCAACAACTGCGCGCTGCCTTTTTTCAATGCGGATAATGCCGCGATAATGTCTGCCTCGTTGGAAATGAACGAACGGGTAGGGTAGGGCCCGCCTGTGAACAACTCGCGCAATGCGTCCCATTGAAATTCGCCCGCTTTCACCAGGTATTGCGGCACGATCACCACGCCTTCTTCGGCCAGACAAGTCGCGTCCGGCGGCATCGAGCCCGGCGTTTTTCCGCCCACTTCGGCATGGTGGGCGCGGTTGATCACGTAGCCGACACAAATGTGATCCTCCGTAAAAACGCCGGAAATCAGCGTTATATCCGGCAAATGCGAGCCGCCGTAGCGCGGGTGGTTGGTAATCACCACATCGCCCGGACCGATCGCGATGGCCTCGCGCACGAGGCGCCCGCATATGCCCATGCTGCCCAGGTGCACGGGAATGTGTTGCGCGTTCACGAGGAGTTCGCCGTCGGCATCGAGCAATGCGCAGGAGAAATCGAGGCGCTCTTTGACATTCACGGAAAAGGCGGTACGCTGCAACTGGACGCCCATTTCATCGGCAATGGCTTTGAAACGGTTGGTGAAAAGTTGCAGGGCCACTTCCTCGCTTTGCTGCGTATTATTGGTTTGGGCGGATTCGGTGCGCCATGCGACCGCGTCCTGGTCGCGCTGGATAACCAGTTTCCAGCCTTTTGGTAAATAAGTAGTTGAAGTATTGTTAAGCAGAATGGACGGGCCTTCCAGCTGATCGCCCGGTTGGAGGTTGTCCCATTCGAATACCACTGTTTCGGAATGGTTTAATGGCATTACCTTTCGGCCACTTTCGATGATCGATAGGGGCTCATCGCGCCTGCCTTGTTCCTGCATTTTAAGCTTGATACTCTCGACTTCCACCTTTGCATTGGCCGGGAAATAACCGAATTGACCGCGATAGGTTTCTTCAAATGCGTTGAGCGTTTTTTCACCCTGGTAAGGTACTTCAATTGTATTCTCCTGACCTGCAAATCGTAGGTAAACATGACAGAAAACGGGTTCAAAAGCGTGAATGCCCTGCCCACGTAAAATTTCAGCCGCCTGATCAGCCAGAATGTCCTGCCATTCACCGAGCCTGTCCGCTGCGTCGGCCCAAAAAAGTAAAAGCTGTTTGGAAACGATGGTACTGATCAGGGCCTCACCAATGCCCGCCGCGCTGAAAAGCCCGCCGTCGTAGGGCAGGAGTACCGTGTCCATATCGAGCAGTTCCGCGAGCTGGCAAGCATGCAAGCCGCCTGCGCCGCCGAACGTTACGAGCGCGAATGCATTGGGGTTAATGCCTTTTTCGACCGAAATCTTACGGATCGCGTCGGCCATTTTCTCGTTGGCGATGCTTTCCAGACCGGTCAGGATTTCGTGGTGGCTCAGCAGGTTGCCTGTTTTCGTTTCAATGGTGTTTCGCAGTTCTTCCAGCCTTACGATGGCCGCTTCAGGGCTGATGGGAATGCTGAATTTCGAAGTTTCGAGCTTGCCCAGCAGCAGATTCACATCGGTAACCGTCAAAGGCCCGCCCGCACCGTAGCAAGCCGGGCCTGGCGACGCTCCGGCACTATCAGGCCCCGCCTGCAAGGAAAAGCCATCAAACCAGCAAACCGACCCACCGCCCGCCGCCACGGTTTCAATGGCCAGGGTAGGGTTATGGAATTCGATCCCGTCGATTTCGGTGATGTATTTCAGTTCCGGCTGGCCGTCTATCAGCGCGGTATCGGTGCTGGTACCGCCCATATCGAAGGTAATGGCTTTGAGAAAACCCAGCTTTCGGGCAAAATTGGTGGCAGCGACCATCCCGCCCGCCGGGCCGCTGAGCAGGCTGTCTTTGGCACGGAAACCGCTTACTTCCGACAGACTGCCGGTGCTGGTCATGACTTGCAGGGTACTGCGGTTCGAGGCATGGGCGCTCTGGCCGCTATTATTTGGGATGTCGCCAGGCAGTGTCGAACTGTCGCGTGCGGCATTAGTTATTCCTGCATGGCCCAATGCGGAACTTCCCAGCCCGGTGTTGCTTAATGCTGCACGGATATTTGTTAGGTATTGATCCAGAATCGGATCGAGGTAGGCATTCACGACCGCCGTTTGCGTTCTGCGCAGGTAATGCGAAAACGGAAACAGGTCCGACGATACCGAAATGTATTCAGCCCCATTCTCCCGGAACAATGCCGCGACTTGCTGCTCATGTTCAGGATTTTGGTAAGAGTGCAGCAAGGAAACCGCAACTGACCTGTAATTGGCAGGCTTTGTAATTGTTTCAAAATCAGGCAAATCCAGTGAGTGGATCACGGTTCCGCTGGCATCCAGCCGCTCTTCAACTTCCAAAACATGGCTGTAAAGCAGTTTCGGCTCCGGAATATTCAGTTGGAAAAGAGACGGCCGTTGCTGGTTGCCGATGTAAAGCAGGTCTTTAAATCCTTTCGTAACGACCAGCAACGTCTTCGCGCCCTTTCTTTCGAGCAATGCATTGGTACCTTTCGTCGTACCGAGCCGCATTGCAATCGGTGGGAGCGGTTGATCGAGCGGTGTTTGTGTGAGTAAGCGTGCCGCGAGAATGGGCGCTTCTTCACCGGTGGTTATTTCAAAATCGACAGGGGCCGTGAATGCCAGATCGTCGGTTAATGTAATGCTATGTGTTTGCCGGTCAATGTGTTTGATGCGGCTTTGCGCATCGTTGCCATGCAGTTTGAATGTATAGTCTTTGAAAAGTACGCCGTCGTAGGGCCAGGATGCTTCGAAATGGTAAGTATAAGCCGCGAGTTTCGCGGTAATGCGTCCCCGGAGGCAGCTGGAACTGAGTACTTTGATGCGGCTTTTGTTCCCGGCAGGGTCGATTGCAAGGCAGTCGGTAAATGTCCCGCCGGTATCGATCCAGATTTGCCAGGTGTTTGCAGGAGTGGTTTTCAAAATAATGGATTTGAGCAAAAATTCAGTGATTCCGAAGGTAGGCGCTATTTACCTGTTTTAAAAGTGGAGGCATTAGAGGATTGAACAAATTCTATGTATGTTTGAATAAACAGAAAGCACTATGGGAGAGAGCTTTGATGAGAACAAAACCTATCAACATTGGATTGAAACTTCTGACAGAGATTTTGAGACGATGGAACATCTCTACAAATCGGCCGACTATCACTGGTCGTTGTTTATTGGACATATAGTTTTGGAAAAATTGTTGAAGGCGTGTGTTGTAAAAAGTACATTAGCACATGCACCGTTCACGCATGATTTGGTGAGATTGGCCAAGTCCACGGATCTGGAGTTTTCGGACGAGCAATTGGACTGGATGGATACGATTACTACTTTCAATATAAATACCAGATATGACAGTTACAGACAATCTTTCTATCTGAAATGTACTCCTGACTTTACAAGCAACTGGATCACAAAAATCAAACAGCTACGGTCATGGATAAAAGAGAAGCAATCTTGATAGCGAGCCAGTACGTGGCACTGGTCAAAAAAATATATCCCATTTCCAAAGCATATTTGTTCGGCTCATTTGCAAAGGGGACAAATGATTCGGACAGTGATATTGATATCGCTTTGATCCTGGACGAGGCCGATGACATCATGGATGCACAAGTTGGATTAATGAAGCTACGCAGGTCAATTGATCTAAGAATTGAACCTCATCCGTTTGTATTCATGGATTTCGACAAAGCAAATCCAACTGCGTTCGAAATTATGCAGAATGGGATAGAATTGAAATAATGATCCTTAAATATCCCGAAACCCCTTCTGATATTCCCCTGGCGACATGCCGGTTGTCTTTTTAAACACCCGGTTAAAGTTCGTCACGTGGTCGAATCCCGTCTGGTAGCAGATATCTGAAAAGCTGTCAAACTTGCCCGAAAGGATGATTTTACACGCTTCATTGATGCGCACCTCGTTGAGGAAGCTCACGAATGTCTTGTCCGTATGCTTTTTGAAATACCGGCAGAATGCCTGGGGAGTAAGGTTGGCGATTTCGGAGATTTCGGCGAGGGAAATGTGGCGTTTGTAGTTCGTGACGAGGTATTGGAAAATTCGGTCCATGCGGATACCCTCGACTTCCGAAATGACCTGCTCGCTGTTGCTGGTCGCGAGCGGTTTCAGTTCGCGGGTGGTGGAGAACTGGTAAAGGAGTTTGATAAAAGCCGCAACCCGCTGACTTTCTTTGTGATGGATGATTTCCGAAATGATTTTCTGCACCGCCTCCCGCGCTTCTTCCGGAATTTGAAAGCCGTTGTGTACGCCGTGGACGAATTTCCGGATATTCGCCATTTCCGGCAGACTCAGTATGTTTTGGGATAAATAATTAGGATCGAAAAAAATGGAGACCGAGTGGATTTGCCGTGGCTCCTCGGGGTTGAAGTATGATTCGTCGTTTTTGAAAATGTGTGACTGGTTGGCCCCGATAATGTAAATGTCGCCCGATTCGAACCGCTGCATATAATTTCCCGCCACCAGGATGCCCGAGCCTTCCACCACCCATTCGATCTGCACTTCGCGGTGACGGTGCAAATGCGGGTAGTAATGCGGCAGCTTCTCCTCCTGGACAACAATTGTACTTTCGCGGGAAACAGGTATGGTGAATTGTACGACTTTCATGATACTAAATATACGCAGGAGCCACGGTTAATGCCTCATGCGGATTTGAATTTTAGAGGTTGATTTGCATTTTTTCGGTTGTGGTGTCTGCATTGAGGTCGTTCGATTGGTTGTTGCATGCCTGACGGCATTGTCAGAATCAGTGCCGCAGTTCGTGTTTCGGGCGACCAGTCGCGTGGCGACGCAACATTGGTAGAAATCAACCGCCATCGACAGTTATCCCAAATTCCGTCAGGGATGTAACGTCAATGCATACGCAACACAGGCCAGGCATCCTGCCAATCCAACTGCTCCACACGCAACTTCGAACGACCCTTATCCTTCGCGTCATACCCATGAAATATCAAATAATCCACTCCGTCAAACGTGCAAACCGCATTATGCCCCACACCGTGCCAATCCGCATTGCCTTCGAGCAGCAATGTGCCACCGCCTTGCGTCATCGGCTTGCCGTCGCGGTCGAGATAGGGGCCGGTGAGTGATTGTGAGCGGCCTACACGCATTTTGTAAGTGCTTTTTTCGCCGCGGCAGCAGTAATCGTAGGAGGCAAAGAGGTAGTAGTAATCTGCTTTTTTGAAAATAAATGGCGCCTCTATGGCTCCGTTACCAGCTGTGGAATCGCTCCCAGGCTTTGTGCGCGGAACGCTGGCGAGGGTAAGCCACGTTTGCGGCTTGGCAATGCTGCGGGCGTCGGCGTCGAGTTTGACGAGCTTGATACCATTCCAAAAGGAGCCGAATGCGAGCCAGGGTTGCTTTTGGTCGTCGATAACCAGGTTAGGGTCGATCGCATTCCATTCATCGCGGCCGGGTACGGATTCGACTACTTGTCCGTGGTCGGTCCAATGGAAGTCGGGGTTGGCGGGATTGAGCGTTTTGTTGGTGGCCAGGCCAATGCAGGAGCGGTTCTTGCCGAATGTGGAAATGGAGTAGTAGAGGTGATAAAGACCATTGTAAAACGAAATATCCGGTGCCCAAATGTGTCCCTTGAAACCCGGAACAGCCTTCACTGCCCACTCTGGCGGTGTGCCGAAAACGGCTTTCTCCTTTTTCCAATGCTGCATATCCTTCGACGACCACACGCTGATGCCCCGGCCCGTGGCGAAAGCATAGTACGTCCCGTCCTGCCGGATCATCACCGGATCATGGACAGGAATGTTCGTTTGCAGCGAATCCTGGGCGCGACCGATTTGCGCGCCCAGGATGAACAATAAGAAAATGAATCGCTTCATTATTTGAGCATTATCTTCTGCGGAGTACCGAAAAGCATTTCGCCCACACCCGAAGTCTTCACACCTACACGCGCATAAATGTACTCGCGTGAGGCGTGCGCTGCGGGAATGTTGACGGTCAGCGTTACCGGTTTCGACAGGTCGGTGAGGTTGGCGGCCACTTCCTGCGCATTGGCTACATTGTTGTTCGGGTCCACAATGGTGGTTGTGCCAATGTACAGGTTTACGCGCTCGATCGTGCGGCCCGTAGCGATCTGCTGCACATTGAAAGTAGCCGAAACTTTGCCTTCTCCTTTGGCATACACATCATTTTTAAGCACAAAATAAGGATTCACCGGCACATCGATCTCCTTCGACCCGCGCAGTTCCACATCGATGGAATCGGTATTGTCGGTCCATGGGCCATTGCCGCGTAGCCGCACGAGCTTGTAATTGCCGTCAAAAAGGGAGGCGGAAAATGTGCCGTCCTGGTTGATATGCACGGCGATTTTGGTAAAAAGCTGGTACCCGCGCTGCCACAGTTCGAGCTGCACGCCGTTGGAACGCACGCCTACCGGTTGCCCGTCGAATACCACGCGGCCTTTCAGCACCGATTTCGGCTCGGTGCGGTTATCTTTTTCGCATCCCGAAAGGCCGACCACTAATGCCAGCAGCAATGCGGGAATGCATTGGATGATTTTGGATTTCATTGCGATTAATGGAATGGGTTACGGATGATTTTCGGGTTGTTGTCGATCACGGCCTGGTCGATAGACGAGTAGTAATTGCCCATCTGGAAAAAGCGCGGCGCACGGAAACGCGGCGCTACCAGCTTATCGAACACATATTTGCCGTGCGTGGCATGGCCCGGACGTACAACGCGGTAGGGATACAGGGCGTAAATCACTGCATCGGGGTTCGATGCGTTACCGTTCCACACCTCGTGCGCGATCCGCCAGCGCATCAGGTCCCACACGCGGTGGTCTTCGAATGCGAGTTCCACGCGACGCTCGTTTTGCAGTTTTGCAAGGGTAACCGATTTCAGGCTGTTAGCAGGGAAGCCGGCGCGTTCGCGTAATGTATTGGTGTATTTCAATGCGTCAGCCGCTTGTCCGAGTTCCAGTGCGGCTTCGGCTGCATTCAGGTAAATTTCACCCAAACGGAACCGCACCCACCACATATCGCTGCGGATACCACGCGTGCTCGACATGGCCGTCTGGTCCACGTATTTGCGCAAATAGAAACCGGTGTTCGAAACCTCGGTCTGCGAACGCTGCGGGCCCGACGAGCCGGTGAGCAGTCCGCCGTCCTCGTAAGTAGAGCCCAGCACATTGGATTCGACGGTTTTGAATGCATTGGTCGCATTGTCCCAAACCTTCACTCCGGCCTGAATCTGCACTTCGGTAGCGCGGAAGGAAGTGCCGGGGTAAATGACCGTTCCGTACAAGCGGGCATCTTTGTTGGCAAAAATGTCCTGTAACTTATCGTAATACACGTAATCGCTGTTACCCGCATTGCGGTTTTTGAGCTCGCCGGAGGTGCCGTCGAGGTATTCGTAATCTTCCACGAGGTTCAGCGAAGGCGTGATGGATGACGACGACAGGTTATCTTCCCGGACATTCCGTGCGATGTTGTCATAAGTAAAACCATGCCGTTTGTCTTTGCTCACCAGGAAATCCTGCGCCCAGATCACCTCGCGGTTGGCGCTTTTCTTCGTAACAGCCTCATAAAAATTCACGCCTTTATCGGGGTTGGTTTTATAAAGCTCATAGCTGCCGCTGTTGATAATTTCCTGCGAAGCGGCCAGCGATTGGGTGTAATAATCCTTCGCACGTGCCGCGGAAATGCCTACTTCGCCGCCGGGTGTGGAAATGGGCGATGCCAGCTGGTTGTTATACTTTGCAATGGAGGCGGCGTACAGCATTGCGCGGCTCTTTACAGCCAATGCAGTGAACTTGTTCGCACGGGTGTTGCTCGTGCCATTGCCCAGCACATCCTTCACAGCATCAAGTTCGCTCGCGATGAAATCGTACACTTCTTCCTCCTTATTGCGGGGGTTTTGCAAGGAAGAAGGGTCACCGCTGAAATCGTAGATAAGTTGCTTAGTAATGAGCGGAACGCCACCCATACGCTTCACATGTTCGAAATACACATAGGCACGCAGAAAGCGGAGCTCGGCATTGAACTGCGCTTTTTGGGCGTCGGAGAGCTTTACGGCGTGTTTATCAATGCTTTCCAATGCGAGGTTAATGTCGCGGATCAGGCCGTAATCCCACAGCCGCCAGCGCTCGAAAGGATAATTGATGATGTTGTTGCGGCCGTCGTCGTTGTTGGACCACATTGCCTCGTCATACGCCGCAAACTCGGCCCAGCCGGTGGTGAGCGAAGTGTGGGCAGGCAGGCGGTCGTAGTAGTTGGCGAGCAGCCCGGTGATCATTTTGGGGTCGTTCCAGACCTGTTCTTCGAGGATAATGTTCTGCGGCTTGCGTTCGAGCCAGTCGTTGCAGCCGGCGAAGACGAGCATCGAGGCGGCAACACATATTTTCAGTGATAATTTTTTCATAACCAGTTTTTAGAAAGTGAGGTTAAAACCTGCATTGAACAAGCGCTGCTGCGGGTATACCAATGCATTACCCGATGAAATCTCCGGATCGATCTCGTACTTCTTCACGTTGTCGATCGAGAAGAGGTTGGAAGCATTTACGTAAATGCGCAATGCCGAAAGACCGATCTTTTTCGTGATTTTCGGGTCGAAAGAATAGCCCAGCTCGATGTTGCGGAGGCGGATGTAACGCACGTTGGTGATCCAGTAATCGCTTTTGCGGAAGTTTACGTGGCTGGTATTGTCCTTGCGGATGGCCGGGTAAGTACCAGGAATCCATTTGCTGTTCGGATCGAACGGATCTTCGCGGTGCCAGCGATCTTCGAGCATGAAATGCGGCGAGGTACCGTTGTTCTGGTAAGGGATTTTCAACTCCCAGTTACGCTGGAAGCTCTGCAACGAGGCCCCCGCGAAATCGAAGAACATCGAGAAACCTTTGTAGGAAACACTTCCGTTCAATGCAAAGCTCAGGTAAGGATTGGCGCCTTCCGCGTAGCCGATCGGACGTTCGTCGAGGGCGTTGATGATGCCGTCGCCGTTCACATCCTTGTAAATGAAATCGCCCGGAAGCTGGCTGCGGTTGCCCTGGCCGTCATTATCCACGGTATGGCCCTCGATCTCCTGCATAGACTGGAACTGACCCACCACCTGGTAACCCCAGTTGATATTGCCCCAGCGGTCTACGTACGAATCGCGGTATTCATTGTATGAGTTACCAAAGCGTGGTTTGTAAAAATCGAGGTCGCGGCGGCGGGAGAGGGTCGCATTGGCGCTCAACGTGTAGTCCACCTGTCCTACATTGCTTTTGTAGGTCAAAACACCTTCCAGACCGCGGTGCGTATCCGAGTTCAGGTTTTCATTGGGCAATGTGTAGCCCACTTCCGAGGGTAGCAGCACGTCGTAACGCGCCGCAGGAAGGCCTTTTCTTTTTCTTTCAAAAATATCAAACTGACCCGAGAGCTTTCCGTCCATTAACCCGAAGTCGAGACCGAAGTTGGTGGTAATGTTGGTGATCCATGAAAGCGTGGTGATCGGCAAGCCTCTCGGACGAACGCCGATGGTGTAGTTGCCATCGAAAATAGCGCTTCCCTGCAAGAAGTTGTAACCCGGCAGATAACTGAAAGGTGCCACGAGGAATGCGTCGTTGCTCAGGCGGTCGGCACCCGTGCGGCCGTAAGAGGCGCGGAGTTTCAGGCTGCTGAATACATTTTCCAGTTTTCCTTTAAAGAAACCCTCCTCCGAAATACGCCATCCCGCCGAAACGCCGGGGAAGAAACCGTACCGCTTGCCCGGCGCGTAAAGGAACGAGCCATCATAGCGGCCCACGAGTTCGAGCAGGTATTTTTGCTTAAAATCGTAATTAATACGCCCCACATAACCGGCCCGCGCCTCGGTGCTCCATTCGTCGATGAGGATATCCTGGTTCGCGAAGGACATGAGCGGAATGTAGTTGTTCGGCGGAACGGTGTGCACCACGAGGTAGGTATTCACATTGTCGGAACGCTCGTAAGCGGCCACGGCCGAAATGTCGTGGTTACCGAATGCTTTGGCATAGCTCAGCTGGAATTGCGCAAACCGGTCGACGATGTTGCGTTTCCGACGCTCACGCCAGGGGTTCTGGTTACCTCCGCCGGGTACCACATTGTAGGTATCGGTCTTTTGGTCGTACGTGTAGGCATCGTACGTATATTCAAAACCGTCGAAGTCGAAGTTGGTGAATGCGTAGGAATAAGTCCCTTTCGCTTTCAGGCCGAATTTGAAGTCGTATTCCGCGTAGAAGTTACCCTTTACATTCCGCCATACTTCGTCGATGTATCCGGTTACATCCCGCTTGTAGGTGGCCGGATTTACGTTCACGTTGTGGGTCTGGTTGATGTACGCCGGGTTGTCGTTGGCGTAAGGGCGCTCCGTAGGCCACATGGTGAAAATACTGAGGAACGGGTTGAAATAATCGTCCAGCCCCGGTACACCGATCTGGAAGCGGTTTTCAATGCGGCCGCTGATCTGCGTTCCTACTTTGAGACCTTTTGTAAGGCTCGATTCGAGGTTAGCCTGGATGTTGGTGCGTTTGAAGTTGTAGTCGCGGATCAATGCATCCTGGTTTAGATGGCTGATCGACAGGAAGTAGTTCATTTTCTCGCTGCCGCCCTGCACGCTCGCATTGCCGAAGTACTGCGGTACATTCGGGCGCATGACCATATCGTAGTAATTGAAGCTCTGATAGCCCTTTTCGGTACCCACGCGCCATTTTTCCAGCTCAGCCGGCGTAATGGACGGTGTGCGGCCCTGGTTTACATCCGATTCCACGAGGCCGCGCATGTGCTGGTACGCATTCGCAGGCTTGGGGTAGCGCGTGAAGTTTTGCAAGCCATAGTAACCCGAGAGGCTGATCTTCGTTCCGTCGCCCGCTTTTCCTCTTTTTGTAGTTACCAAAACCACCCCGTTGGCGGCGCGCAGACCGTAAATAGCTGCCGAAGCATCTTTCAGGATCGACACGGATTCGATATCGTTCTGGCCGAGGTTGTTGAAACTGCCCACATCGGAAGGTACGCCGTCGATGACAAACAGCGGTGTACCCATGTTCCGGATCTGGATAGTGGTAGCGGCACCGGGACGGGCATCGGCTTTACGCGCCGTGATACCCTGTACGCGGCCTACCAATGCATCCGCCGTTCCGATGGAAGGCGTGCGGATCAGGTCTTTTGCCTGGATGTTGCTCACCGCCCCGGTTACCGCCGCCGAAGACTGGGTGCCGTAACCCACGACCACCACTTCGGTCAGTTCTTCGCTGCTGGGCAGCAATGTTACCTGGATGTTCGACTGGTTGCCGATCGTGATTTCCTGCGAGGTGTAGCCGATGAAGGAGAATGCGAGGGTAGCAGCATTGTCGGCCACGCTGAGTGAATAGGTACCGTCGGTACCCGTAATGCTTCCGATGGTAGTGCCTTTCACGACCACGCTTACGCCGGGCAGCGGGTTGTTTTTCTCATCGACTACCTTTCCTGTAATCGTTTTGTCGACCAGCTTCCGATAGGCAGTGGCCGGTTCGACGCGAAGATCGGCCGACCAACCCATCTGGGGCGACAGGCAACCCGCTGCCAAAAGGGCAAAAAGAGGCCTGCGAAGCCCCAGAAGGGGGTTTCGTCTGTTTTGGTTGTTCATTGTTAACCTGGGTTAGATGTGAGTAGTTGTTACAGCATTATGTTTTCTGATTGTATTCTAATTATTTATTAATAAAAATTATTGAATAAATACTATTTAAAAAATGGTAAAAAATAACCCCTCCGGCGGGTCGCAACAACCCGTCGTCCTTTCGTTCTTGAAAATCAGCCATCCAGATTCGCAGGAGGCACTTTGAATGCCCTGCGAATCTGAACGGTGATTGGTATACGCTAAATTGAAATTGCTTTTAAAACCATAGGCTGGCAGTTAAGAATTACAACCCTTTTTCCTTTACAACTTTCATGACCCCGGTCATTAAGCGCCAGTGGCCAGGGAACGTACATACATACGGATAGTCTCCAACCTGATCCGGTACTACAAACTTCAAGCGGTAAGTCTGGCCGGGGTTTACGAGCGGTGTCGCAGCCAGAACCTGGGGGATATTGGGTACATAATTCTTCTCTGCGCCGTCTTTGGCGGTGATCATTTTGTCGGCAGCAGCGCCGATGATCTCGGTGGACTTGGGACGTCCTACCACAACATTGTGCTGCATCGCATCCGGGTTTTCGAACACGATTTCAACGGTTTTTCCGGCAATCGCCGTGAATTCTGTAACGGTAAACTTCATTTCCTCGCGGATCGCCTTGATCGTCACGACCTGTACATTCGGGTCGGCAGCCACTTCCTCTTTAATGCCGTACGATTCCAGCAGCGTAGTGTATTTGCTTGCCTGATCGTCAGGAATGGTGCTTTTCACGCTTACCAGCAGTTTTTTGCCTTCGTCGCTGGCGGTTTCCTTGCGTTTCGGGTTCCACGCGCCGAGGATGCCTTTGATCATCGCATTACGGCCTTGCGCGTCGAGCGATTGTGAAGTTTGAAGCAATTTCAAAACATCGTCGCCGCTTGCGTAGGAAGTATAGCCGCGAACGGTACGCTCCAATGCAAAGTCAGAAAGGCGGTCGAGGCGACGCACTTCGAACGATTTGCTCATCGTGTTGTTTTTGTTCTCGTCTTTTTCGGGAACCACATTATCCACGTCCACGGTAGCAGTTACATTCACTTTGCCTGCTTCGTCGGAAGTGAAACCGAATGCCGTTTTCCACGGGCCGTTGTTACCTTCCACGAGCTTCACCGTTTCGCCCGGCGCGATGCCGTTGGTCAGCTGACGGCTGATATAGTTGGTGTTCAAAGAACGGCTGCGGATACCTACATTCACTATTGGCACTTGCTCTTTGGTAACGGGTACCGAGCCAATGTTGGTTATCTCGATCACCACGCGGGCATATTCACGTACGTAAGGCGTTTTAGGTTCGATCACGATGTTGGTAATCGCAAGGTCAGCAGCACCCTGGACCGTCACTTTGCTTGCGCCGTGGCCTTCGTGGTTCATGGCTGCATGATCTGCGTGGTTAGCCGCGGTAGCTTGTTGTGCTGCTCCGGCTGAACCTGCTTTCGCTACGCGCTGCGCGAGGTATTTGGTACGCAATGCGCCGTCGTGCGAATTGAGGATAGCGGCAAATGCATCCGGCATCCAGCGGTCTTCCGCATTGGAATAGTTATCCAGCAATGCAAGCACAGTCGTTTCGATCTGCGGGGTCAATGGGATTTCGGAGAATGCGAGCAATGTGTTCAGCACTACCAGAGGCTCCTTGTCGTGCAATGCATCGGCAGTAAGCAATACTTCGCCGGTTGCTGCGGTGCGTGGGAGCACTTTTACAGCTGTTTTGCGCACGTCGTTGGATGGGTGTTTCAATGCTTCAACCACTGCCGGCAATACCTGCGCATCACCGATGGCATTCAAGCCTTCCAATGTCCACAATGCATGGATAGCAGCAGTATTCAGGCCGATTTCGTCCACTGATTTGTCTTTGACAAGCTCAACCAACTTCGCTACCACGTCTTTGTTGCCGCGTTCCACCAAAAGGCGTTGCGCATGCTGGCGCCAGAACATGTTGTTGTTTTTCAAAGTCGCCACCAATTCTTCCGGGCGCGATTTGCTTAATGTAATCGGCGTGTATTTCGGTGCATTCTTCCAGCCGATGCGGTAGAGGCGGCCGTGGGTGAAATCGCGCAATGGCGTTTCGTAGGCATTACCTTTTCCGTTTTCGGAACCCTTAGGAGTAGGGTTGTGCTGGATAATGTAGCTGTACCAGTCGGCTACCCACACGGCGCCGTCCGGACCTACTTCCGCGAACACGGGCGCAACCCATTCGTCGGCGCCTGCGAGGAGGTTAAAGCCCAGCTGATCTTCGTAATCCGTACCTTTTTTCACCATCACGTTCTGGTGCAGAATGTGGCCGGTAGGCTCGGAAACGAATGCGACTTTGTTCCAGTATTGTTTCGGATACGCGCGGGCGGTGTAGAAGTTATGGCCGGCTGCGGCTGTAAACCCACCGAAAACGTCCACCTGACGCACTTTCGGCGTGATCGGCTGCATATCCTTGTGGGTATCCGTGCTGCGGCTTCCATTATCGACTTTGCTTGCACCGAAATAGCGGTTAGGAATGGCGCTGTACCAGCCGTGCGAGTTGTTGGCAGTAGAGCCAAACAAGTCGCCTGCCTCATTGAAGCCCAATCCCCAGGTGTTATTAGAGGTTTTAGCTACAATTTCCATATCCGAACCATCCGGTTTGAAACGGAACAATGCCTGGCCAAAATCGAGCTGATCGCTGTTGCCTACTTTGCCTTTGAAGCCCGAGTAACCTACCGAGCCGTAAACCCAGTTATCGAAACCGTAATGCAGGTTGGATGGTCCCGCGTGGGTATCACCCGTGCCAAAGCCCGAGAAGAGGATTTTCTTCACGTCAGCCTTGTCATCACCATTGGTATCCTGCAAAAACAGCATATGCGGAGCCTGCGAAACCACCAGACCACCATTGGCGAATGCCATACCGGTCGGAATGCTGAGGTCATCGGCGAACTTGGTGAATTTATCGGCTTTGCCGTCGTTGTTCGTGTCCTCGCAGATCAGGATGTAGTCGCTACCGCCAGTGTCCTTGCGTTCGTTAGGATAATCTTTGGTGATCAAAACATACAATCTGCCGCGCTCGTCCCACGTCATCGCGATCGGGTGCATGACGTCCGGCTCGTGCGCGAACACGCTCAATGTGAAATCCACCGGGATTTGAATGTGTTTCACCGATTCTTCCGGTGAAAGCGGCAATTGCTGCAACTGAACGCCGGGACGTTGTTCGTAGTTAGGCAGTTTCGCCTCGCGGTATTCGAATGGTTTCGGTGCCAATGCGGCCAATGCCTTGCGGGCATCGTCGTTCACAGCCCACAGAATACCTTTTTCGATCAGATCCTGGAAGCCTTGCGTGCCCCAGGTACGCTCGTCGTGACCATATGCGGTGTAGAAAATGCGGCCTTTGCCGTGGGTTCTCACCCAGGTATAAGGCTCTTTCTGCTGTCCGGGACGGTCTTTCTCCTGGTCTTTCTGGATCAGGCGCTCGGTGAGCACGATGTTGTCGGGTTGCAGCAAAGTGTGCAGGTATGTTTCATCCACGGTTTTGAATGGCTTCACACCTGCGATGGCAGGGTGATCGGGCTTCGTCCATACCGGCTGGATCGTGTCCCAGGTATGGCGCCAGAACTGTCCGCCCATCAATTTTACCACCTCCGCGTTGTTGCGGAAGCAATAGGAAGCGCAGTGAACGGGGATAAAACCTTTTCCGCTGGCCACATAGTCGAGCAGCGACTTCGCCTGTTGCGGCGCAATCGAGTCCCAGTTGGCGTACAGCATCAATGCGTCGTACTTGGCGAGCGTTTCGGGGTTCAGGTCGTTAAGGTTATCCGTGTAGGTAAAGTTGAAGCCTTTGGGACCCAATGCAGCCATGATCTGCGGAACGCGTTCGGCGGGCTTGTGATGGCCCTTGTCGCCCAGGAACAGGATTTCCAGCCGGCGCGCCTTCGCTTCGCCCTTGGAAGAAGCAGTTTTAACCGACGCGTTCTGGGAATTTTGCTGAGAGGCACATCCCAGCAGGACAATACCTAGGATAAAGGATAACGCTTTGGTTTTCATTGAGGTTAATTGTTTCTTGTTGTATTTGGGACTAGGTAAAATCTGTTAACTCCACGCGAAAATTTCCTGGAAATCAAACAGATATTCGTTTTTGTATTCAACTTCAAAGTCTCGCAACATTTGAAGGTATTCTTCGCGGAACGTCTTTTTCCTGTGATGCTTTTCCTGATTGGCAATGTACCGGATCAGTTTGTCAAGGCTACTTCGGCTATATGAAAATGCTCCATAACCCTTTTGCCAATTGAAATTCACCACATTGAAATGCTCCTTGATCCATTTGTTCGAAGAGGTTTTAATTTCTTCAACCAGCGTCGGCAATGGTGTTGATGGGCTGTAACCGACCAGAATATGAATGTGATCGGGCATTCCATTAATCGCCAAAGGTTTAGAGCGATGGTTGAGGATTATCCCTCCGATGTAAGCATACAAATCGTTTTTCCATGCTTTGCTGATCAGGCTTTCACGGCCTTTTACCGAAAAAACAATATGTATGTATAGCTGTGTATAGGTATTTGCCATTTTTGATAATGTGTGTTGCTGTAAAAATATGGCGTTCAGCGAATTTTCCGCACACCATTCATGATCTACAAATCTTGCGGTGCGCTGCACCTTCGCGTTTGTGTTGATTTGCGTCGTGTTTCACATATTCTACAAATATTACGGTGCGCTGCACCTTGGCATTTGTATTGTTTCGCAACGTATTTTATACAAATCTTGCGGTGCGCTGCACCTTCGCGTTTGTGTGTTGATTTGCGTCGTATTTCGCATATTCTACAAATCTTTCGGTGCTCTGCACCTTGGCATTTGTGTTTTTTCGCAACGTATTTTCTACAAATCTCACGGTGCGCTGCATCCAGGGTAATTTTTATCCTCAACACATGGTGCAGAGCACCAAAATACTTGTAGAAAATTCAATCGTGACCCCTTTTTCAAGGTGCAGAGCACCGAAAGATTTGTTGATGTCGCAATGGTGATAATTTATTTATGCCTCACTCCCCTCATCTACACATTCTGAAAATCAGGCAACTTGATAATCGCACCGCCTTGCATCGCCGACTCGTGTGCGAGGATACCTACGCTTGTCCAGTTGGCCGATTGCCATGCGTTCGGGAACGGCTCGCGGTCTTCGATCAATGCGCTGATGAACTCGTGCGCCAAATGCGGGTGCGAGCCGCCGTGGCCGCCGCCTTGTACGAACGACAAGTGGGCATTGTCATCCAGGTTGTAAACGCCATGACCCGTAAAATGACGGATTTCCTCCGGCAGATAATGCGCGTAATCCGGCGTCGTCACTTTCTCAGGGATTTCATGCTCAGGCTTTTTCGCGGTGTGGATCACCGGATCTTCGCCTTCGATCAACGGCCATTCGAATGATTTTTTGCTGCCATAAACCTCGAAGCTCTCGCGGTACTGGCGCGCCACATCGAACAACGAGCGGTATACATAAGCCGACAAGTCGCTGTCTTTGAATTTGATATGTGCCGATTCTACTGCGAATGGCGAGTTGTGGATCTTGATCAGGTCCTCGGAGATTGTTCCTGAACCGAAGCAGGAAACATATTCCGCTTCCAGTTTCAGCAAGCCTGCTACCGGGCCTACGCAGTGCGTCGCGTAATGCATCGGAGGCAATCCCGGCCAGTAATCGGGCCAGCCTTCCATATCCTGCTGGTGGCTCGCTTTAAGGAACTGCACTTTGCCCAGCTCACCTTTCTCATATAATTCTTTTACAAAAAGGAATTCCCGTGCGTACACCACGGTTTCCATCATCATATATTTCTTACCTGTTTCACGGGTTGCTTTCACGATCTCGATGCAATCCTCTACACTCGTAGCCATAGGTACGGTACACGCCACGTGCTTGCCCGCGCGAAGTGCTTTCAATGTCTGTTCTGCGTGGTTGGGGATAGGGGAGTTGATGTGAACGGCGTCGATGTTCGGGTCTTTCAGCAGTTCGTCATAGTCGGTATAGCGCACTTCAATGCCGTACTGGTCGCCGACCTCGTTCAGTTTCGACTCGGTACGCTGGCAAATCGCGTACATATTGGCATTGGGATGTTGCTGATAAATGGGGATAAACTCGGCGCCGAAGCCTAATCCGATAATGGCAACATTAATTTTTTGAGACATATTGATTAACAGGTTAATGATTCAGTAGATCAGTGGTTTAGCCAAAAACGGATTGTTTTTGACCCGGACCGCCCGCCGGATTGCCCGGCATTTAAAGATGAGTTGGTGTGGATAGTAATCGACAATACAATTTTAAAGCAAAATAGTGCTAAAAACTTTTCGCGTTTTGATTAGTACTGTGCGTATTTTGATCTATTTTTAGGCTAATATCTGTTTTAGTGCAAAAAATAGCTAGAAAAAGCCTTTGAAAAGGCCGATTTTGCGATAATTGAGCCATTTTCTTTACCAAAATTCCCCCAATTGATGATCCGACCTGCCCGACCCGAAGATGCAAAAGCCGTTGCGCCATTACTGGTGCTGGCGATGGGCCACATCGCGGGTATATTCGCACGTTCCACACGCTATGAAGATGCGATCCCGTTTTTTGAAGTATTTTTCGAAGACGGCGCCAACCAGTACAGTTATGCCAATACACTGGTTTACGAAAGCGAAGCGGGCATCATCGGCTCGATTACCGGATACGACGGCGGCCGCCTCCACGAATTGCGGCAGCCGGTACTCGACAAGCTCCGTGAAGCCGAGCCCGGTTTCACGCCAGGCGACGAAACCGGCGCGGGCGAATATTATATTGACTGCGTAAATGTGCATCCCGACCACCAGGGCAAAGGGATCGGCAAGAAGCTGATCAATGCTTTTTGCGAGCACGCGGGTGTGCAGGGTTATGCGCGCGTGGGACTTATTGTGGATATGATTAATCCTTCTGCGAAGCGGTTATACGAAAATTTGGGCTTCCAGGTAGCTGGCGAAAAGGACTTTATGGGGCACCGTTATTTTCATATGGTACGGGACAGGTCGTAATTTTTCGAATTTGTCTATATTGCTTTTTAATATTTTAAAAGCACCCATATAACCCATTAATACCCTACCTCATGTTCTTGAGAAGAGATTTCATCAAAGCGGGCGCGCTGGCGGTCGCTGGCATGGCTATGCCCAAATGGTCGTTTGCCAAAAGTGCAGATTTTCCCGTAGTCCGCATTCCGGCGGATAAGCGCAGTTTCACAAGTCCGGCCGTGGAGGCGACGATCGCCCGCATGAAGAAAGTCATCAAAGACCCCGAGCTGGCGTGGCTTTTCGAAAATTGTTTCCCGAATACGATCGACACCACCGTGCATTACAATCCCGTCGACGGTAAGCCCGACACTTTCGTGATCACCGGAGATATCGACGCCATGTGGCTCCGCGACAGTACGGCGCAGGTGTGGCCTTACCTGCCGTTGCTGAAAGACGATGCGAGGCTGAAAGACATGGTGGCCGGTCTCATCCACCGCCAGACCAAATGCATCCTGATCGACCCGTACGCGAATGCGTTTTACGATCGCCCGAAAGAAAGCGAATGGAGTAAGGACCAGACCAAGATGAACCCCATGCTCCACGAGCGCAAATGGGAGCTGGATTCACTTTGCTACACCATTCGTTTGGCTTATAACTATTGGAAAACGACCGGCGATACCAAGCCATTCGACGCCGACTGGTCGAAGGCCATGGAGCTGGTGCTGCAAACCTGCAAGGAACAGCAGCGCAAAGACGGGCCGGGGCCGTACCGGTTCGGTCGCGTCACAAGCTGGTCCACCGACACCGTGCCGGGTAATGGCTACGGTAACCCGATCAAGCCGGTGGGGCTCATTGCCAGCACATTCCGCCCGTCGGACGATGCGACGATATTCCCATTCTTCATTCCTTCCAATTTCTTTGCAGTGGTCTCGTTCCGCGAGGTAGCCGAAATGCTGGAAAAAGCATCCGCCACGAAAAATGCGAAGCTTGCCGCCGATTTCAGGGCGTTGGCTGCGGAAGTGGAAGCGGCGATCAAGAAATATGCCGTGATAGAACACACCCAGTTTGGCAAGATCTATGCTTTCGAGGTAGATGGTTTTGGAAACCAGGTGATGATGGACGATGCCGGTATTCCGGGGCTGATCAGTTTGCCTTACCTGAATGCGGTGTCGGTGAAAGACCCGATTTATATCAACACCCGCAAATATGTGCTGAGTGATACGAACCCTTATTTCTTCAAAGGGGAAGCCGGTGAAGGACTTGGTAGTCCGCATACGCTGGTGAACCAGATCTGGCCGATGGGCATTATCGCGCGTGCTATTACTTCTACCAGCGACAAGGAGATCGAGGCACAGCTGAAACTCCTGAAAACGACGCATAACCACACCGGTTTTATGCACGAGTCGTTTGATAAGGACGATGATTCGAAATTTACGCGGAAATGGTTTGCCTGGGTTAACACGCTGTTCGGTGAGTTGATCCTGAAACTGGAAAAAGAACGTCCGCATTTGCTGGCGAAAGTTTATTGAGAAGCTGTTATAGTGCATTATCCAATGCCTTCCGGACTACAAACCGGGAGGCATTTTATTGCTCCGGACTATCGGTGAACTACTGAACCGGACGCAGTGCGGGTCCGGTGGGCCGTCTACATTTGGAGCAAAAACCAATGCAGCCATGCCTACCGCAACCATCCGTAACGACTGGACGTCCGACGAAATCGAAGCAATCTACAACCGCCCCTTAATGCAGCTGATCTATGACGCCGCCACCGTGCACCGGCAATGGCACGATCCGGAGCGCATCCAGGTATGCACGTTGCTGTCCATCAAAACCGGCGGCTGCCCCGAAGATTGCGCCTATTGCGGGCAGGCCGCCCGGTACCAGACCGGCATTAATGTAAAAGCATTGATGAAAAAAGACGACGTGGTGGCCATCGCCCGCCGCGCCCGCGACGGCGGTTCGAGCCGTTTCTGCATGGCCGCCGCCTGGCGTGAAGTAAAGGACAACCGTGACTTCGACCGAGTACTAGAAATGGTGACCGAAGTAGCCGCAATGGGCCTGGAAGTATGCTGCACCCTCGGCATGCTCACCGAAACCCAGGCCGAAAAGCTGAAAGCCGCCGGTCTGTACGCCTACAACCACAACCTCGACTCTTCCGCCGAATATTACGAGCAAATCATCACCACGCGCACCTATGACGACCGCCTCCAAACCGTCGACCACGTGCGTAATGCGGGCATATCCGTCTGCTGCGGCGGGATCATCGGCCTTGGCGAAACCCGCAATAACCGCATTCAAATGCTCCACACCCTCGCGACCATGCCCGAGCACCCGGAATCCGTACCCGTGAACGCCCTCGCCCGCGTACAAGGCACCCCGCTAGGCGACAAGCCGAAAATCGACACCTGGGAAATGGTCCGCATGATCGCCACCGCCCGCATCCTCATGCCCAAAGCGATGGTCCGCCTCAGCGCCGGGCGCATGGAAATGAGCGAATACGAACAGGCGTTCTGCTTTATGGCAGGGGCTAATTCCATTTTTACAAATGAAAATGGGGAGTTGCTGGTTACGCCTAATCCGGGGATGGGAGAGGATAGGGAGATGATGGAGGTTTTGGGGTTGAAGGGGATGGTTAGGGGAGGGGTGGAAGCTTAGTGAAGCAAAATGTAATGCCTGAGGTTTTCATTTTGTGTTAGCTCGCAGCATTTGATATGGATTTTGTCAAATTGCGCTGGGTACTTTCCACAAAAGTATTGCATGATGGTGTCCAAATGTCGAAGCGCTCTTGCCAGGTGGATAGCGTGGATAAATGACGCTTCCGAGTTTTCACTGGTAGAATCATTGACCAGATAGCGGGCTCTTCTCGAAAGCGATTGCAGTTTGACATAAGCTTTGTAAATGCCTTCCGGCACCCGAAGACTTTCAATGTTCCCGAACGGGCTTATAGCATTTTTGACCGACTCATGCGTCTGATAATGTAGGTTAAAAGTCGCAAGGTGAGCATTGATGATATGCACAGCGGTGTAAAAGCCAATGGTAACTTGCCAATCGCTATTAGGCGAAATGGAATTACTCACCATTTCCAGGAATTTGAAATTCCGCTTTGCTTGTGAAATGTGCTCTGCTGCCGTTGCCAAAATCAAGCTGTTTTTGAATGTGCTAATAACTGATAGTAGCTCGGAATCGGCAATTTATCGCATTCCTCGACATAAGTAGTACTGATGTTGAACCCAAAAGGATGGTACTTGGAATTCACCTCTGCTTCTGCCATGATCAATTTGTCCTCTATATCTTCTCTGCCATCGGGAATCTCAGTCCACACCAGAAGTCCTGAATCGTGAAAGCTAACGGCGAGTTTGCTAAATGCATGGAATCCGCCGAGAACCTTTACATAATCAAAGAGCATTCGCTTAACATAGTACATTCTTGCTATTGCTAGTGCATTGTCGATCAATGGTTTTACTTCTCCATTCATTAAATTGTCGTACATCACTGCTTCCTCAGGTGAAATTATTCCGGCCTCATAAGCAAGTTGGTCCGCTCTGATCTGCGCGACTATGTCATCAAACCATTGCTCTGACTTGGCTTTTTGATTGATTACAGTTTCCATGGAATGTTTTGCTTATCATCAAAAGTACTGACATATCAGTTGCATAAGTAACTTTCATTCTGCATTTACCTCTAACATAGGCGCCTAGCAGGATAACCGGTTGCTTTGAATAATTATACGGTAAAAATTTCTTTTACAAAGTCCTGGTTGCTAGCATCCAACTTCGCAATCAATGTTGCTACCCGCAGCTGGTTGACGATATGCTCTCGCATTTCAGGTGTTACACGTGAGAGGTTTTCTGTAAATAGATAAGCTTCGATTAATGTGTTAAGAGATTCTATCATTTCAGGACAGCTGTCCTTCTGAAAGAATTCTTTAACTAAGTTTTGCTGAGCTGTTGTCGCTTCGTTTGCTGCATTTGTTGTGGCTGTTTGCTTTTGAAGTGTGTTCATAGTTTAGAAAGTTGATTGAATATTTGTGCATTTTTCCAACAAATTCATTTCAAAAAAAATTACTTCGGAGAGTACTTAATCAAAGTTTGCACTTCTATCTCTCCGTACTCAGAAAGGATTTCTTTCATTCTGGCTTGTGAAATGCCTCTGTTATAAGTGAAGTCTCTCCAAGCGTAGGTTAATTTTCCTTTCTTTACTTCGGCTGGAAGTGATGGATAGATGTTCGTCAGCCACCACTGAAAAGCCTCCTCCATGGAAGCAAATGTCTTCATTAAGACAAATATAGTAATTTGTGTAGGTTTCCAACAAGTCTCTACTTCAATTTGAAAGTGATGACGACTTTTTCAGAAATATTTCCAAAATCCGAAAGTATGTCCCTTCTGCGTTTCTGTGAAATGCCTTTTTTGAAAGTATAATCACGCCACGCATTTCTGTATCTGCCCACTTTTGCACTCGGTGGTAGTATTGGGTAAATGGCTTTTATCCACCATTCGAATGCTTGTTCAAGTGAAGTAAAAGTCATTACAACTTTTGGATATAGTTTGAGATAACTTCGGCAGAAATGTCCAGTTTCTCTCTGATAACATTCAACAGTTCAATTTCCGCCCTCTTATCTTCCCACATAATCATTTCAAGCTCCTCCTGCGAAATTCCAAGCATTTGAGCGAGATCCTGATGCTTCATCCTCATTTCATACATTTGTCGCTCCAAAATACCTTCGAGCGTGGAAGGTTCGGGTATCTCATAAATGCTCTGTTCATAAGCCATCAAAGCTTCGCCCATCGCCCGGATATGCTGTCGTTGTTCCCGAGTGGTATTTGCTTCACTTATTCTCATCAATACATCTACCTTTTTGAGGATAGCGGCGTGCTCCTCGTCATTTGTGACTTTGTAGGTGATTTTATTTCTTTTCATAAACATGTTGATTAAAAAAAATACCCGATAAAATTAAGAGCATCTTAATCCTATCAGGTATCTATTTATCAACGAACCGGAACGACTTATCCGGCGGGATCGGCTAACTAACGGTCGCTCCTGTTCGCACGGCCGGACGAGGAACAGCAGGGCTTTTTCGGGTCACCTTCTTCTCCTTCTTAAACTTCCTCCCAACCCAAATCACCACGCCCGTAACAGGTAGCGTCGCGGTAATCAATGCAACGATCAATGCCAGTACCTTAGTAGGCCAGCCCCAGATGCTGCCGCTGTGAATGGGCAATACGAGGCGGCGAACCTTCATACCCGTGGTTTCATTGTCGTAAAGGCGTTTGCTGATGAGCGTTCCGTCGGTTTGGTCGAAGTAAAGGAAATCGACGACGTTGTCGACGGAGGCGGTTTCGTTCTCTTTGGAAATCGTGATGGAAAGGCTGTCGGATTCCGGGATCGCTACTTGAATGCGGCCTGGATAGGCGAGCTGTCGGTTGGTTTCGGTGAATATCCGGGCTAGCACGACAGATGTTGAAGTGCCGGTGGATGAGACGTTCGCGGGTGCTTCGCGCTTTTGCTGCGGCTTGCCGTCGAAGGTAAGAAAGATCATACTGTTCACCCATTTGTAACTCCAAACAAGGCCGGTGAGGGCGATGAGGAAGGTGAAGGGCAGCACGTAGAAGCCGAAAACGGCGTGCAAATCCCAATTAAGACGCTTGAATTTGGCATCCCATTTGATCGTTAGGCGCTGTTTGGTTTGCTTGCGGTTGGGCCACCAGAGCACGAGGCCGGTGATCATGATCACGATGAACAACACGCACGAGACGCCGGTAATAGCCTTGCCGGTATCTTCGAGGCAAAGATACCGGTGTAGTTGCAGTACAACGTGGAAGAACGAATCGTTTTCGCGGCGTGTGTCGGCGATCTCAGCAGTGTAGGGATTTACAGCCACTGAAAATACATCCTTTTCTTTCTTGCCTTTTACCAAACCGAATATAACCGTCCGGTTGAGGTCGGGTTCGATGGCGATGCGGGTGATGCGTTGCTTCGGATAGGCATTTGCAACGGTGGCCCGGAGATTATCCAGCGGAAGTGCCGACTGACCATTCGGAGCTTCCACGACATAAAATCTGGAATAAATCACCGGTTCCAGCTCATCTTCGAAAACGAGAATGCTGCCTGTCAGCGCCACTATAAAAACCACAAGGCCGGAGGAAACCCCCAGCCATAAATGTAGTTGCGATGCAATTTTCTTGAATGTCTTTTTCACCGGTTATGAAATAGCATGCATTAGAAAGTATAGGAAATAGTCGCCATGAAGTTGCGCGGTGCGCCAGGGAACAGGCGCAGGTAATCGTAGCCGCCTACCCAGTGGGTCTTGTTGGTGAGGTTATTAAGGTTTACCTGGAACTGGAATTTGTCGATTTTGTAGTAAACAGCACCATTTAGCAGTTGGTAACCCGGCAATGTCTGGTTGTTGTTCAGCGACAGGTTACGCTCGGTTACGAAGTTGCTTCCGAGGCCTATCCCGAATCCGTTCAGGAAATTGTCCACGAAGGTATATTTGGTCCAGATGCTTCCCTGGTTTTTCGGAGCATTCGGCTTTTGCAAATTCACCAGCACCTGATCGGCCGCCTTTTGGCCTGCATCGGTGATCTTCGCATCGTTGTAGCTGTAAGTGGCAATCACGTTCCAGTTCGGGAGGATGTTTCCCGTCACATCGAATTCCACACCCTTCGCAGTCTCCTTACCCACCTGTATCATCAGGTCCGGACGGTCGGCCGCATTGGCAGAGTACAATGTGTTGGTCTGGGTGATTTTGTAGACCGAC
The DNA here is from genome assembly GCF_900101885.1 of Dyadobacter soli. Lineage (GTDB taxonomy): Bacteria > Bacteroidota > Bacteroidia > Cytophagales > Spirosomataceae > Dyadobacter > Dyadobacter soli. The sequence continues at coordinate 142,938 of NZ_FNAN01000009.1, forward strand.
ACGTTCGCGGTCAGGCGGCCGTCGAGCCATTCCGTTTTCAAACCGGCTTCCGAAAGGCTGCTACGGATCGGGTCAAATGGTCCGCCGGACAATGGATTGCTCTGTACCACAGGATCTTGCGGGTTATAGCCCTGGGTGTAAGTTCCGTATACATTAATGTGGTTATTGACCGTGTACACCGCCCCGATGCGTGGCAGCAATGCGTGCTGCGTTATATTTTGCTCATTATTGGTAGTGTAGCCTTTCTTATCGATGTAAGTATCGTAGCGCAACCCAAGTAGGATCTGCAAGTTCTTGATCTTCAATTGTTCCTGCAAATACAAACCGTGCAATTTGTAAAGTACGGGCGTGGTCGCCGCATTGGCCGTAACATTGTAAATGTATTTGGAAGGATCTTCCATGTTGTTATTCTGCAGCGTGAGGTCGTAATGCGAGATGTTCGGCTTGGGAATGCTGTACGTAACGCCGTTCTCGGTATAGTTATAGAAAACAAATTTTTCAGGCGTTTTAGGGTTGTAAGCAGCCACGCCGCCCGCTTTGAGCAGGTAACCATTGGCAGTTTGCTGGCCGGAGCCTTTCGGCGTCGACGACTGGATAAAGTCATAGCCCGCCACCAGTTTGTGCTCCGCAATGCCGGTATTGAAATTGTGGTTGAAGAACAGCGACACATTATCCATGAACGACTTCGTCTTACGGATAAATACTTGCCGTGCTACCAGGTTATCGATCGCCTTTCCCGCCGAATCGACGCCATTCACATTGCTGCTGCGGTGTTCGAGCAGGTCTTCGGAATAGCCCGTGCGCAGGTAAGCGACGTTGAAAGAGGTGTTTTCGGTAAACTGGTGGTTCAATGAAGTCGTGATCAGGTAAGTTTCTTCATTGAGATAATCATTCACCGCATTGAGCGAAGTGCGGATAGAGCTGGAATAAAGGTCGTTTCCTTTTACCGACTGGCCACGGTCGAGGCGGCTGTTGGAGCGGTTGAAAACAAGGTCGAAGTTAATGCGGGTTTTATTGGTAGGAAGGAACGATACCGAAGGTGCGACGATGATGTTTTTGTCAAACTGCATATTCCGGAAGCCCTGCGCATTCACATAACCGAGGTTGAGGCGGTAAAGCAGCGTCTTGCTTTCGTTCATCGGACCGGTAAAATCGGCCAGGGTACGCAGTGTATTGAAGCTACCGGTTGTAAAGCTGAGTGATTTGCGCGCCACGTCGAGCGGCTTTTTAGTCACGCGGTTGATGGTCCCGCCCGGCGAAGTATTTCCGTACAATGCCGAAGCTGCACCTTTGATCACTTCCACGCGTTCGAGGTAGTTTACCGGCGGCTGTTTCCAGAATCCGGAGAAGGTCCGCAAGCCGTTTACGAGCTGGGTAGTGCTCCCGCCGTTCATACGGAAACCGCGGATGGTCAAGTCGTCGTAAAATGTAAACTGGTTCACACCGCTCATGTTTTTCACGGCATCACCCATCAGGAACACGCCCTGGTCGCGCATTACTTCCTTGGTAATATAGGAAATCGCCTGCGGCACATCCTTGATCGGTGTGGCCGTTTTGCTGGCGATGAATGAAAGGTCATTTTTATAACTCGTCCCCCGGTTACCGACGATCTCGACGGTTTGGAGCTCCTGCGCATTTTCCTCGGAAACGATTTCGAGCGTAACGGTCTCGTCCGCCTTCACGTGCACGCTGCGGTCGATACGTCGGATGCCCACGCCCGTACCCACGAGCTGATAATGGCCTGGGGCTAATGCATTAAATTCAAATTTGCCTTCTGAGTCAGTCAATGTGCCTTTGCCTGTTCCTTTGAGAATCAGGTTGACAGACTCCGCCGACTGGCCCGCGGCGTTCTTGATATTGCCTTTGATCTGGCCCGTTTGCGCAAATGCGACGGAGCAGCAAAGTGAAAGGATGAGTACAGAGAATATTCTCATTATTTGTAGGGGTTGATAAGCTGGCTGTTGCCAAAACGGTGGCAAAAGTAGTCTTATTTAGACCAATCCCAAATAGAGAAAATGCTTATTATGTACTCACTTTTTAATTCGTTCTAATTATTCAATTTTTTCTGCTAATACTTTTATTACCAGTTAAATGTGGCTAAAAGTTACATTTAACTGGTAATCACTTGAATGAGCAAAAGGACGGAATGAATTATCCGAGGTTGGATTTAATGAACGCAAGCCCATCGCGCATGAGCTGCTCTTCCGAATCGAACATCTTGCGCCAGATATTGGCCACCGGCAGTTTCGGACTGAATGCTTCGATGCTGATCCAGCCGTCGTATTTGATATCGCGGATCGATTGGAACACGCCTTCCCAATCCACATTGCCCTTGCCGGGTGTGGAGCGGTCGTTTTCGGAAAGTTGGATGAACGAAATGCGGTCGCCGGCCTTACGGATGGTATCGCCGATATTCTTCTCCTCGATGTTCGCGTGGAAAGTATCGAACATGATTTTGCAGTTCGGGTGGTACACATCGTCTACAAATCGGATAATCTCGTCGCCGCAGCTGGTCAGGTACAGTTCGAAGCGGTTCAGGTATTCCAAACCCAGGGTAATGTCGAGCGACTCGGCATAATCGGCTACTTCCCGAATTCCTTCGATTCCCCATTGCCATTCTTCTTCCGTAGCCGGTTTACCCGTGAAAACGCCAAGTGCGGAATGGTACGGGCCCATCAATCGGCTTGCACCGAGTACCAATGAGCAATCCAACGCACGTTTCAAGTGATCGATCGTGTGGCGGCGCATCGCCGGGTCGGCGCTGATCAGATGCTCCGACGGCCCGCAGATGGTGTCGGTCTCGCACGCAAGGCCCAAGCTGTCGAGCTTCTGGCGGAATGCAAACCAGTGTTCGGGGTTTGTATTGAAAATCGGCACCTCGACGCCGTCAAAACCGATCTCTTTAATGAGTTCGAGGGTAGGAAATAGGCTTTCGTCAATCTGGTTTCCCCACAAAAGGAGGTTCATGCTGTACTTCATCAAAATCGAATTTATCTCGCTGGCGAATGGATTTGGCGGGAGTTAGGTGCCCGTGTCTTTTCAGTATACAATCTTAAAGTAAAAAAGTACTGTTCAATATACATGTTTTGACGAGTAGTTAGCTGATATTGATAAGTTGGCGCACGCTTGCCGGAATATCGGGGTAAAATTGACTCATAACCTAAATGCAAAAATGGCGGCCCTCGGGAGAGGACCGCCATTTTTGAGCCTTATATCAAGTGCATTTACTGCACTCTGCTGAAAATGAGCTGTTTATTGTCTTCGTAATACAGTACCAGCCTGTTGGCTTTCAAATCGTAGAGGTTTACGCTAGGCAGTGCGTTCACGAAAAGGTTGCCCCAGCTCGTTTCCGCTCTTTCGGTACCGCCGCCACCGATCTGGATGGTGTTCTGCTGGGCAGTTTCGTAAAAACCAGTCAGGATATTGGTGGAAGTAGTGCCTTCCAACTCGCCTTTTTCTTTAAAATTGAGGCCTATGTCCATCACACCCTTGCTGGTCGCCGGTTTGCTGATGGTGTCATCCTCCTGCACGATACTTTCCAATTGCCATTTGCCGGTCAACTCCACGTTGCTGCTGATTGTGGTTGTTTTTCCACAACCCGTAAGCAGCGAAAAAAACAGCAAGGATGCTGTCGGAATTATGAGGGCTTTCATATGTGTAAATAAATTTCGAAACTACCTATGACTGACATCGTACTCGCAAAAAAGGTTGCAAAAAAGTTGAGCGGCTCTATAAATCTACAAAAAATATGCCAGCCGTCCGAGCATGGACGGCATAATTTATAACGTTTCCAGACCCATATTCTTTTACGGATGGTTAATCTATTTTTTGTGAATAAATTCGAGTAATGATCATATTTTGATAGTAATAATGTAATATTGCTAATCTTTTGGGTAAAATCCTGACAGAATATGAAAGCACCGATCCACAAAAATATCGAAAGCCAGGTTCGGACGGTAACCGTTCACGAGCTCAAAGAGCCCCATTTCGACCCCAACTGGCATTTTCACCCGCATTACCAATTATTCACCGTTCTGGAGGGAACCGGCAAACGGTTAATCGGAGATTCCATCCAGACGTTCGGTCCGGGTGATACGGTATTTCTCGGCCCGGATGTGCCACATCTGTGGCGCAGCGACCCGGCCTATTTTGAAGCAGGTTCCCCATTGATGACGCATGGCATCGTGCTCTATTTTCAGGAAGATTTTTTAGGAAAAGATTTTCTCGACAAACCCGAAATGCTCGGACTCCGCCAATTGCTAGCAGACTCGAAGCGGGGGATTTGCTACAAAGGCGCGCTTTCGGAGCATATCCGCGAGGAGCTGGTCTCGCTTACTTCCGTTGAAGGCTTCAAAGGCATTCTGCAACTCCTGACGCTGCTCGACAAACTCGCGCACGACAATACCGGTGAGTTCATTTCGAGCTACGGTTATGTCAATAACTTCAAAGTGTCGGAAACGGAGCGGATGCAGAAGGTACACAACTACGTCCTTCAACATTTCTTCCAGGAAATCCGTCTGAGCGACGTCGCCTCCCTCGCCGGCATGACCGAAGCCGCATTCTGCCGCTACTTCAAAGCCCGCTCGAATAAAACCTTCATCGATTTCGTCAACGAGATCCGCATCGGTCACGCCTGCAAACTCCTCCTCGAAGACAAATGGACCATCGCCCAAATCGCCTACGACAGCGGCTTCGATTCGCTATCGAATTTCAACAGGAATTTCAAAAAGTACATCGGGCACACGCCTAGGGAGTATAAGGGGAATTATTGATGATATCTGTCGCTCTTCGGGTTTGCCATTAACGAATTTGCAATGCCTGCTGGTCAACGGTGATATTGAATTCGATCTCTGCTTTTAAAGCGCTGAAAACTTTCAGTATTGTATCAATTGTGGCGCTGTGATTGCCGTTTTCGAGCTTGGAGATCTGCGCTTTTTGCACCCCTACCAGCTCTCCAAGTTGTTCTTGTGTGAGACTGCGTTCTTTTCGGACGGTTCTGATAGCCCGTCCAAGCAAGGCCATGCTTACCTTATTTTCATGCGCATTTCTGGCCGGAGTGCCAATAGGGCCGATGTACTTATCCTTCATCTCATCCAGTGTGTACACCTTCATTTTTGATTTTCCCATAACTATTTTTGTTCTTCAAAGTATCTCGCTCTAATTCTTAGTGCCCGCTGAATCTCCTGAGACGGGATTTTTGCGGACTTTTTAATGAAACCATTGGACGCGACTACCAAAGTTTGTTGGGAATCAGATTTATCCCAAAATGCAAGTAGCCGAATTTCGTTGCCGTTATACGTAGTTCTGAATTCCCAGATATGTTGATGAATTTTCTTCAATAGTCTGGGATCGTTTGTTTGTGCCGCCATATCAATGTTAAAGAATATTTTATCGATTGCTTGTTGAGGCAGGGTAGCAAGAAACCGATTGGCTTCATCTAACATCAATATGTTGAAGTAGTGTGTAGGCATATTAAATATAATGTGTGTTTCTAAATTTGGAAACTTCTAAGTTGTAAAAATATCCTGACCGGTCGATGCCAGGCCAGGATATTTCAAAGGATCAACCCTTCACATTATTAGTCCCATACTTGCCGCGCTGCGGCCGGGAGAGCATTGCGGTTGCTTCCTTATCATTGATAAATTGCTCCTTTTTCGGGTCCCATTTCACTTTGCGGCCGAGTTTCATGGCCGTGTGTGCGAGGAGGCATGCGGTACATGAGCGGTGCGCGATTTCCGCGTGGCTGATGGTCTGCTTGCCGCTCTGGATGCTTTCGATCCAGTTCTGGTGCTGTTCGGGGCTTTCGTACAAATGGATTTCGTTAGCCTGGATGACCGAGCCGAGGATTTTAGGATCACTGGCGTAAAATGCCTTGTTTTCTTTCGCATTCTGAGCCGCCACAGGGTCGGAGGCTGTAACGCCTACATTGCCGCGTGAAACGAAGATCCAGCCTTCGGTACCTTCGAATTTCACACCATTCGGATTAGTACCGCCGATTTCCATTGTCACGCCATTGGCATACAATGCATTCACCAGAAAATCGCCATGCACATCCCAGAGGCCGGAGCCCTGCGCCGGGAAAGTGGCCTTGCCTTCGATCTCGATGGGTCCGGTGAGTTCGGTATCCATGCCCCAATGCGCGATATCGATGTGGTGCGAGCCCCAGCCGGTGATCATACCCGCGCCGAATTGTTCCAGACGAAGCCATCCCGGACGGTCGTTGATATCCGTTTGTGAATGCACGCGGTCCAGGGTGTAGAAAATCTCGGGCGTCGAGCCGAGCCACATATCGTAGTTCAGGTTGGAAGGAACCGGCATTTGCGCAGTGCTTCCGCCCGCCGGATCACCCGGAAGGCCCACATATACTTTTTTCAACTTACCAATGCGACCGTTACGCACAAGCTCGCAGGTACGTTTGAACTGCGGCCACGGGTTCACCGAACGTTGCTGGCTGCCCAATTGGAATATAACCCCCTTTTTTTTGATCATATCGGCCATCTGTCGGCCTTCGCGGATCGTGAGCGAAGTCGGTTTTTGCATGTAAATATGCTTTCCGGCAACGGCCGCTTCCATGGCGGGCTGTGCGTGCCAGTGGTCGGGCGTACTGATGATCACCGCGTCGATGTCTTTCCGGCCCAATATTTCGTGGTAATCATCGTAAGTTTTCACTTCGAGGTATTTCTCCTTGCCGGTACGCTCCACGTATTTCCGCTCGATCCATTCCTTGCCTTTGGCCAGACGGTTTTTGTCGAGATCGGCTACGGCTATAACATGCGCCGCCTCGTTTTTGATTACTTCCGGCAAGTCGTGTGTGGAGCCGATGCGGCCGAAGCCGATCTGCCCGATATTGATCTTATTGCTCGGCGCATTCTTGCCGAAGACGCTCGACGGCACGATAGTGGGGAACATCGACGCCGCGATAATGCCGGCAGTTCCTTTTGCCGTAGCTTTCAAAAACGACCTCCTGTCCTGGTTTTGCTCCTTCTGATCTTTCATTTTGTATGCAGATTTCGGATTGATGACTGATATGTTTATTTCGAGAGTGCCGGAATGGCGTTCCGTACCGCGTCTTGCGGGCTGGTTGCGTAAGCTTTACTGTAATTTCTTGGTTTCTGCGGCCCGATAGCCCATTCAATGGCGCCGAGGATATGCTTCCGCAGGTCTTCCTTTTCATAGTCTTCCTTCTGGTGCCCGAGCGAGGTGTAGAAGGAACGCCCGCCGTCGTACTCATGCCACCAAACCGACGGGAACACGTCGCCGAATGTATCCAGTGCCTTTCCGGCCGGTTTTTGAACCGTGGAATGATCGTTTACGGCGAGTACATTCAGGTTTACACCCAATTCTTTGATAAAATAAAACTCGTCGATCTGCCGCGGCCAGGTTTTGCCCAAATGCGCCAGCGAAGGATTTTTTGTATCAAGAATTTTTACCGAAAAACTCTGTCCCGGCTCATGCCAGAAGAACGTGCCGCCCAGCAAATCCTTGAACCACCGCCATTTACGCTCGGTGCCGGAAGCTGAATGTAGCCCTACAAAATTGCCGCCTGACTGAATGTAGCGCATGAATGCAACCCGCTGGGCATCGGTATCGAAAACGTCGTTATTGGTATTCGAAAACACCAGACAATCGTACTGTTTCAAATTTTCGTCCGTAAACTTCGATGGGTCGGAAGTGGTATCGACCGCAAAGCCGTTTTGTTTCCCCAAAGCCAGGATCGCCACCTTGGAACTGGCAATGTTATCATGCACGTAACCCTTCCCGTTTTTGGTATAAACCAGGACTTTCACCTTGTCCCATTTAATCTTCTGAGCGTGTGTACGCACCGGCCACCCCAGCCCAAGGAATAGCAGGCAGAGCAGGCATGTTTTCAGGATGTTTTGTTTTTTCATTGATACTTAAAGAAAAGGTTTGATTATTTGATGCTTCTTTTATTCTCCGCAACATTTTCAGGAAGCTCTCCTTTTGCATTTGAGCCGGAGATGATGCTTTTGCCGGTTTTCGCTTCAATTTGTCGCCTGGTATTCCCAGCAATGCTGCCGCCTTCATGTGCGACCACCTTGTTTTGGTCAAATGTATCCGGCTGATTCTGTTGGGATATTTCAGTTGTTGTGGCCTCCGCGAGCATATTGAGTACCAACTCCAAGTTGGTCATGTGATCACGCAGGCTTTCTTTTTTGAGATCTTTAAACTGTTTGTATTCCTTGACTGTCTTTTCGCTCCAAGCTTGTGTAATGATGTCGGTAAGTATAGCAAACTCCCTCCCGGCTTTTACCCCCCGCCGATCCCATTCGTCGGTCAGTTCTTTTCGAACCTCAATGCTTTTTAGGCGTTGATTGATCCACTCTTTGGAATAGCCTTTGCGCAGATAACTTTGCATTGCGCGATCGATACCAATTTCAGGGTCTTCGGTTTCCTGTATTCTTTCATTACCCAATTTGGCCAGCCACAATTTGAATGGCTCTGCTTTAGGCGACGGAATTGACTGGATAAGGCGAAGAATTTGCTCAATATCCGCTACGTCCGTTAGATAAAACTTTCCGTCCGCTGATTGCATTTTCAGTTGACTACAATTTGTAGCCAACTCGCTTCCTTCATTTTTTAGCCTGGTTTTAAGAACACTCCAGTATTTTCTGGGGTTAGGACTGCCCGTTAAAACACGGACTATATCGGTTATTGAAATGTACCATTTCTCGCTTTTATCATCCCAATGGCTGCGGATTTTTTCTTGTGTGAATTCTTCCAGATTGTGTGACATATGCGTGTATAGTTTTGTGTGACAGATTCTAAAATCCAATAGAATTCCCTCCATCCACAGGCAGCGAGACGCCTGTAATGAATTTCGCGGCTTCTGAACTCAGGAATACTGCTGCCCAGCCGATATCGTCCGGTTTACCCCAGCTAGCCATCGGTGTGCGGTCCATGGCTTTATCGCGTCGTGACGGGTCGCCGTTCATGGCGGTGAGCATCATTGGTGTTTCGATGAAACCTGGTGCGATGGCATTTACACGGACATTATAGGGTGAAAATTCGGTGGTTAATGCCTTCACCATCCCGCCGACGGCTGATTTCGATGCCGTGTAAGCTACTACGCGGTCGATACCGTATAATGCGGCCATGGAAGTGATCATCAGAATGGAGCCGCGCTTGCGTTCTACCATACGTTTGCCGCATTCGCGGGTGATCGAGAAAACAGCGTGCAGGTTGGTTTGGATAACACGGTCGAAATCTTCATCTGTGACTTCGACAGCGTGTTTTTTCATATTAATACCCGCATTATTGACCAGGATGTCGATTTCGCCGACTTGCATTTCGATAGCCTCGATCAATGCCGGCAATGATTTGAGGTCGGTGATGTCATTAACAAAATAGCGGGCATTCGCGCCAAGCTTGGGTAATGCTTCTTTCAAAACATCTTCGCGCCTGCCTGTGATCACGAGCTGTGCGCCCGCCTGCGCGAGGCATTGCGCAATGTAAAAGCCGATGCCGCTCCCCCCGCCGGTGACGAGGGCGATTTTGCCTTCCAGCGAGAAGACATTCAATGATGATTCGGAGTGATTTTGAACAGACATGTATTTAAAAATCAATTAAAACAATTAATACTCCTGAACCGACCGTGCAATGCTCATTTCCAGCCCCCGAAGTTCCGCCAGCGCTTTGAGCCGGCCGATCATGGAGTAGCCCGGATAGGTCTTTTTGTGCAGATCGTCGAGCATCTGAAAGCCGTGGTCGGGGCGCATGGGCAGCAGATTGTCGGTATAATGTGCGGCACGGCGGCGCAGTTCTTCCTGGTGCAATGCTTTCACGACCTCATACATATCCACATCACCATTTAAATGCGGCGCTTCATGGAAATTGCGGTTGTCCTCGGCTTCTCTTTTGGTCGTTCGGAGGTGCACGAAATGGATGCGGTCGCCCAGCCGCCGGATGATCCCCGGCAGGTCATTGTCAGCCCGGACGCCCAGTGAGCCGGTGCAGAATGTAATGCCGTTGGCCCGGATGTCGCACGCATTCATAAGTTGCGCGAGATCGGCTTCGGTACTAACAACCCGTGGCAGGCCGAGCAACGCCCGCGGCGGATCGTCGGGGTGAATGCAGAGGTTAATGCCCGCTTCCTGCGCCACCGGTGCTACCTGGCGGATGAAGTAATACAGGTTTTCGCGCAATTCTTGGTCGCCGATTTCCGCGTATGCATTGAGTAGTTCCTGAAAATTGGCGAGTTCAAATGCCTCTTCGGAGCCTGGTAAGCCCAGTAAAACGGTATTAGTCAGCAGTTGAATCTCGACGGGCGACATACTCTGCAACTTCTTCCGGCCTGATTCCTGCACTTGCTGGTCATAGTCTGCTTCGGCACCGGGCCGTTGTAGGATATAGAGGTCGAACAACGCGAAATCCTCCCACACGAAACGTAGCGTTTTATGGCCTTCGGGGAAGGTATAGGTCAGGTCGGTGCGTGACCAGTCGAGTACCGGCATGAAGTTGTAGCATACCGTTTTGATCCCTTCCGCGGCAAGATTACGCAGCGAGGTTTTATACTTCTCGATGTACTCATCGCGTGCCGGCAATCCTTTTTTAATATGCTCATGTACGGGAAGACTTTCTACCACGAGCCATTTTAATGACGTATATCGCTCATTACCAACCTCGATCAGTGAAATTCTTTCCCGGATCGCCTCTCTCGTCCACACCTCGCCGACGGGCATCTGATGCAGCGCGGTCACGACGCCACTACATCCAGCCTGGCGGATGTCCATCAGCGAAACCGGATCATTGGGGCCGAACCAGCGCATGGTTTGAATCATAATGCAATGTGTTTTTATTAAAATATAAATATAATATTGTATTGTAACCGATTGCATTAACTTGCCATAAATTTTGGCAACAGGGCTTTCTGTCAAAAGACGGAAAATGCCGACGTAATCCCTTACATGGAAAGGATGATGGAAAAGGAAATTACCATTTATGACCTCGCAAAAATACTGGCATTGTCGCCTGCGACGGTAAGCAGGGCACTGAACGACCATCCTGCGATTAACGTCAAAACCAAGGCGCTCATTGCGGAGAAGGCGGCCGAGCTCGGCTACCGTTCCAATACATTTGCGAGCCATTTGCGGACCCGCAAAACCAACACCCTGGGCGTGATCGTGCCGAGGCTTAATAGTAATTTTATGTCGACTGTCCTCGCCGGAATGGAAGAGGTTGCTAATAATTTTGGGTATAACTTGCTGATTAGTCAGTCGTTAGAGTCTGAATTGAAAGAGCGGGCGAATGCGAAAACGATGTTCGACAGCCGTGTGGACGGTCTGCTGGTATCCGTAGCTTACGACACCGATTCGATCGACCATTTCGTCACATTCATCAACCGCAACATCCCTGTCCTGTTCTTCGACCGCATTATGGATCACCCTCGATGCGGTGCCGTAATTATCGACAACGAGCAGGCTGGTTACGACGCGACGCGCCATTTGCTGGATCAGGGCTGCCGCAGGATCATTCACGTCACCGGCGACCTGCGAAGAAATGTGTACGCCGATCGAATGAATGGTTTCAAACGCGCGTTGGCTGGACAAAACCTGCCGCAGGATAATCGCTTCATTATATCGACTGATCTGAGCCAGGAAGCCGGTCGGCAAATCGCCGCGCAGATTGATCAAATGGCGGAAAAACCCGACGGCCTCTTCATCGCTAACGACCTCTGTGCGGCGATTTGCATGCAGGTTCTGAAAGAAAAAGGTTACGCCATTCCGGACGACATTGCCATTGTCGGTTTCAACAATGATCCTGTGTCACAAGTAGTGTCTCCCCAACTCACTACCGTTTTTTACCCGGGCTATCAAATGGGTAAAACGGCGATGACTACGATGATCGGCCAACTAAATGGTACGAAGCTAATAGACCACTCCGAACCAATTATTCTCCGCTCGGAACTGATTATCAGAAGGTCGTCGATTCGCTTTGAGAATTTGTAAATTGCATTACATTCAACGTTTGCCAAACGCATTCACCTGTAATTCACTATTTTTGAAAACAAGCAGAAATATGGAAGCTGTGGCTGAAAGACTCTATTCACTGGAAGAATACTTCGCCTTTTGTGAAACCCACGAAGGTAAGTTTGAATTCGTCAACGGAGAAATCATAGAGATGGCAGGAGAAACTACCACTTCCAATCGTATTGCTGGCAACATTCATCGCTATCTAGGGCATCTCTTGGATGAGGGGCCTTATGAGTTTTATCAAAATGATGTAAAATTAAAATTGGAAGAAGGAAAGGTTGTACGTCTTCCTGATTTCATGATTTGCGAAGAAAAGGGTGACGCCATTCGCTATACCACCCTTCCACTTCTGATCGTCGAAGTGCTGTCCGAAAGCACAGCCAAAACCGATCGCATTGATAAACTTCGCGAATATTCCTCGGAAGCTTCTTTGCTTTATTACTTGATGATCGAGCAGACCAAATGCGGCGTTGAAATGTACATCCGCGACGGCGAGCGGTGGTATACCGAGTTCTACGAAAAATTGGAAGATGTGATCAAACTTCCTTACTTCAATGCTGAGCTGCCGGTCAGTGCAGTTTACCGAAAGGTCAAGTTTTAAATTTGTAATGCCCTTTTAACGAAAAAACGACGATTTTGTCGTCGTTTACTGAGTATACCATTCTGTGTTCCTTATCGATTCTTCTAGACCATTTCCCGGAGAGGTTTCCTTTTAGACCTTCTGGTTTGCCAATGCCTTGAAATGGGGAGGTTTGAATGGCATCCAGTAGCTGCCTGACCCTTTGAAGAATCCGCGCATTGCCGGATTTTTTCCAATGCTGCAAATCCTTTAAAGCGTCGGAGGTCAGCTCTATTTCCATATATCATCCAGCGTTATTTTGGTAGTGCGCCCCGCCACAACGTCCTCTTCGCCCCGCTTCATTTTTGCAACGAAATCAGGATCGTAAAGACCTTCGCGCTCCTCCATTTTAAATGAGATATTTAATTTTTTGAAGAATGCTTCGATTGCGTTGCGTTCGTCCTGGTCCTTCGGTTGTACAATGAAAGTTTCCATGCTGATACTGGTTTATATCAAAGTTAACGCTTTTCGAATAGTCGTCCAAAGACGCGCCAGGTATCAGAATTAGGTAATGGTTTTAAGGTAAGCCTAACACAAACACCTGTTGCACCCCCTTCCCAGCCGCATTCTTAACCAGCCGGTTAAATGCCAGCACCTGCCCATCCGCAGACCACACCAAATTGCTTGTAACAAACTCCGAAGGTTCAGTTAGTACCTGAATTCTTTCTTTAAACGGTACACTACCCACTTCACAAAGCACGATGCTACCGTCAAAAACATAGGTAACATGCTTCCCGTCCGGATGCCAGCGGAGGTTGCCGGTAATGTCGGATGCGCATTCAGTGACCTGGCGCGGCGTGCCGCCATTCGGCGAAATGGTGAATATCTGATTGGTGCCGTTCTCATCTTTCGCAATAAATGCCAGCTGGCTGCCATCCGGAGAGGAGCGTACAATGCCGGAGCAGCCCGGATGCGGCGTATTGGCCGTAAATGTGAGGCGGCGCTGGACGGCACCTTTCGGAGGCATTGGAAAATCGGTATCGGTGCCTTCCAGCGGGCCGAGCGGGCCGGGCGGGGTGATGTCTTCGGGAATATCTACGATGAAAAGCTCGGGTACGTCTTTGCCATTTTTATCATTGACCGTTCCGAGAAATGCGCGGGCGATTTGCCGGGTACCATCTTGCTTTAGATAGCCATTTGTTCCTACCCAGCTGTCACTAGCGGCATGGCTGATTGCGTCGCTTCCCGGTGCAGGGTTTGGAACAACCCGCACCACTAATGCACTAAACCATTCACCCGAGACATTCTCAATATTCTCATCGACTTTAACAGGCCTTCCTTTTTTAGAAACACCGATCGTTCGCAAATTTCGCTTCTGTCCCGTCGAATCTTCCAATGCTTTGAGAATAGCATCATTATAGGTGAACCCGATCCACTGGCCGTCGCCGCTCCACTCGTGCCGGTGCGTGCCCCCGCGTAATGCGCCGGGTGTGTACGGGGGCGTCACGTCGCGGGCGTCCATGTACACGGGTACGTTCGGGCGGGCGTCGTGGATGATCACGCCGGTGCGGCGCCATTGCTGGTAGGGATTATCCTTGGTACTGTTTGCGAGGCCGTGAATGAATACGACGGCGTTTTCTTTCGGGCTATAACTCACAGCTCCGGCGCCGGGCCCCCAGGCGGCATTGCCTTTTATATCCAAAAGAACTTGTTTCTCTCCCGTTTCAATGTTCACCCGCTCGATCCGCGCCGATTCCGCGATACCGCCCTCATCCGTTCTGGTGTCGTACACGAGCCATTTGCCGTCGGGCGAAAAGTTGTCGTTGTTGTCCAGGTCGTGGTGGTAGGTCAGATCGTGGGTGATCTGTTTTTCTGCGGTGTCGGTCTGGCAGGATTGCATGCTGGCGAATGTTAGGAACGTTAAAACCGGGATAGAAACAAGTCTCATGGCAAAATCTACTTTTGGGGCGCGGAGATAATGCCCAGGTAACGGCCCATCCAATAGGGCAGGAGCCAGATGTCGCCTGCGCTATGCTCGCCCGATCCATTGCCGCCAGTCCGGTCGAGGTTGAACATATTGCCGTTGTGGCGTTGAACAGGGCGCTCGTCAGGGGGCAATACTTCTTTGGTGGTCTGTTTACGGAAGTTGGGTTCCAGCTTCTCGATGTCCTTGCGGTGGCTGTTTTTGATTACCCAGTCGATCAGGTCCATCGGGTGCTCCCGCAAATACCAAACGGATTCGTTCAGGTCAAAATCTTTTGTGCCGGTTACGGCCGTGAAAATATTCCAGGCACCTTCCTTTTCGGGGCGTTCCGCCTGCCAGTGGTCGATGATCTGCTTTTTGTAACTGGCTTTCAGCGTATCGTTGAGTGCATAGCGATACAGCCCCCAGTAGCCCAGGAAGTACATTTCATCATCGGAATGGTTCCAGCCATCCGACATATGCTTCGCATGCTCGTCCGCATCTTCCGGCGCGCGGCCGATAATGCTCATGGGGCGCATCATATTCTCATAATAGCCGTGTTTGTTCATCAATTCGAATGCCTTGGCCTTGTATTTCTCTTTTTTGGTGAAATGGTAGGCGGTTTGCAGCATGGCCACAATGTTGGATGAGTTCAGTTTACGGTCGCCGACATTCGTAGGAAATGAATTCACATAGTCGGGATGCCATTTGCCCCATTGGGTAGGCTTGCCGTCATAGTCGATGAGGTACATATTGTTTTTTACAATGTGCGACATGACGGTATCGATGAGCATAATTGCCTGTTTCTTGATTTTGGGGTCGTCGACGAGTTCCGCTGCGGCACCGAATGCGAAAATGTGGCCGATCACCTCGTCGCTGCTGGTAGTTGCCTTCCAATCCCATTCCTTTTCGGGCGAATGCTGCCAGCGCTCGATGTCGTGCAGCTCATTGATATGCCCCGAACGCTCAAAGGAACGTGCCGGGAATCCTGCAACAGGGTTCACGGTGAAGAGGCGTTCCATGGCGTCCATCGATTCGCGGCAGTTCTGCAATGCGTCGGGATCTTTGGTGGCGGCGTAGCGGAAAATCTGCCCGCCGAGGTACATGGCGGTCCAAAGCCCGTCGTTGTCCGAATCTTCCGTAAAGCCGGTCGACAAATCCCCGTGGGTTAGTCCCGTCAATTGTGAGTTGAAGCCGTTCCGGATATGGCGAAGGCGCACTTGCTGGTCGAAATGCTTAGCTTTTTCTTCCAATGTCATCGATTTGAACTGAATTTGGCCTAAACCTTTGGTACTAAGCACTAAAACCGAATTTTTAGGGCCTTTTGCAATGTCAATAACCGCATTGCCTGGCAACCAGCGTTCACCGAAATAGTAGTCGAATTTCCCATCGGCGCGTAATGCAAATGCACCCATATCCGAGCCAAACCATACTTTGCCGTTTACTTCTTTTACAGCCGTGATTTTAGTCGCAGGCAACTTGCGGTTCATGCTGCCGGTTTGTTTTCCGGTTGGTATATCCAAAGAAATATAGCCGTCGACGGTACCGATGACGATTTTGCTTTCTTTTGAGGCAATGTCAAAAGCTGTAAAATCGGTTCCTGAAAGTACTTTGGTTAGTCTTTTGTCCTGAACGCCCACTTTGTAAACCGATTTGTTTCCCAAAATCCAGAACTGATTGGCATTGCCCTGAAACGCCAGGCCGATCACCGAATCATCGGGCAACTTGCCGTTCCAGAGGCTTTTGGAGTCTTTGATCAATTCCAACGAAGCACCATCTGAAATCAGAAATGCGAAATCCTTGCCGCCGGCGAACAGCTTCGCATTCGGAAGGCTGTGTTTCGAAAACAATGTTCCGGCCCAGGCATTGCTGAATACGACCTGGTCGGTCAGGTAAACGAGCTGATCCTGATAGGAAATAATGGCGCTGATGTTTTTGTCCTTCATGTACCGGTAGTTCCGGTCGGGAACGACTTTGCCTGGGTAAAGAAACTGGCCTGCGGACGTATGCCGGAGCCCTTCCTTCGCAAGCATCTGGATAATGCCGTTGCGGTCGGAAGCTACTTGTTTCAGGGAGCTTTGAGTAGTATCAGCGTAATATTTAATGCTGAAATCCTGTAAATAGGGCTTGTCCTTATACACAGGCTGTACCTGCGCATGCGTGAAGGTTACGCCCGTCAGTAATAGGAGGGAGAGTAAAAGGTGCTTTTGCATTGTATTGAGTTGGTTATTGTACTTTTTTTCTTCTTTCCATCATCTCTTTCCAGGTGGTCAGGACAATGCCTTCCGACTGGATGAATGCTTTCAGCTCAGGATCGAGCATTGAAAGCATATCGGCATAGCGCGAGCCGCCCGAGGCGCTGATGTATTTGAAATCGTCGGTAACGTCGCTGCTGTGGACGATCATCATGGCCACGCCCGGCTGCATTTTGCGGATCGTTTCGATGAATTTTTGTGCTTTGAATTTGCCCCATTGCGCCGGGGTAACGTCGTTCCCTTCCGGCTTCCAGTCGCCGCTGATGGTGTGCAGGTCGTCGAGCACGGGCAAGCCTGCGGCCCATATTTTCTGTCCGAATTCGCCTGAGCGCTTCGTGATCTCAGGCTCGGGAAGCTCCATTCCTTCTTTCCATTTGCCCTCTGCTTTCAGTTTTTTGACCAATGGATTATTCAAACATTCTTTCAAGAGCTGGTTATTCCCACCTGGGAACATGACCGGAATGTCATATTCGGCCCCGACTTTGATATACCTTTCCAGATAGGGAATGTGTGCGAACAGCGTGCCCATGTGCGAATCCATATGCGTGGGCTTCAATCCGAGTTTCAATGCACGGCTTAGCTGTGCGCGTATCTCCTGCTCCACCACATCCGGGCTGGCGTGTTTGATCACATCTTCCACTTCATGCCACATACAGCCTTCGTCGTCCACCAGTCCTTCGGAATGCGCGATGCCGTTCAGTGGCGGCCAACGGTATTCTTTCCATTCCGAGGTAAGCGTCAGGTGCAGGCCGGCATCCATACCGGGGTTGGCAATGGCATATTTGGCAAAACTGGCCGCCCACGGGCACGGCATCATAATGCTGGATGAGGTGGCGATGCCGTTCTGGATCGACTTTTTGGCTCCCTCGTTTGAGTAATGCGACATTCCCGCGTCGTCGACGTGGAATATGATCACTTTTTTGCCCTTCGGCCAGCCGAGTTTTTCGGCGTAGGTCTGTTGTGCTGATATTTCTTGCATGACCAGTAATAGCAGGTTGATGAGCAAAAGATAGGTCTTCATGATCAAATGGTTGGCTTCTATTTTGAAATCATTCCCAGATACCGGCCCATCCAGTAGGGCAACAGCCAGAAAACCGGCTCACGTTCCACCTCGGGGTTACCGCCTGCGAGTGTCCAGGGATTTTTATCCCAACGGACGGTCAGCCGTATGCTGGCAGGTTGCAATTCACTCACTTGTTCGTCCTCCATTACCGGCGTGCGTACGATCTGTATATCCTCCCGTTTCCGGTGATCGATCGGCCAGTCTACGAGATCCAGCGGCGTGTCGGTGAGGAAATCCACCGAGTTTTTCAGTTCCGCTTTCTTGCCCAGGCATTCGTTGTAAATGAAGTTGATCAGTGGGTTATGGTCGCCTTTGCGCTTTGTAAACCATTCTTCGAGATGATTTTTGTAGAATTTCAGGCGCTCGGGATCTTGCTCGCAGTGGATCAGGATCGGATAGAGGTAGGCTTGCAGTACCACATCGAAATAGATGAGCCAGGCCAGATTTTGCTTCGTCA
The DNA here is from genome assembly GCF_900101885.1 of Dyadobacter soli. Classification (GTDB taxonomy): domain Bacteria; phylum Bacteroidota; class Bacteroidia; order Cytophagales; family Spirosomataceae; genus Dyadobacter; species Dyadobacter soli. Next base: position 161,225 of record NZ_FNAN01000009.1, read on the forward strand.
CCTCTTTCATATTGTCGAGGTAATGCTCCTTTTCGATCAGCCGCAGGTACTCGTTCTGGTACCTGGCATTACCGGTCATAAAATGCGCCAATTTGAGGAATGCGAGCATTTCCATGGAATTCTGGTTGCGGTCGGGCAGCCATTCCGGGTCACGGTTCAGCTGGTCCGGCGACCATACCGACCAGCGGGTGGCTTTACCATCCACATCCGCGAAATTGAGGTTATGGTGCATGAGGTAATCCACGATTCTGCCCACATGCGCTGCGATTACTTTCTTCTCTTCTGCATTGGCCGCCAGTGTGTAATAGTAATAGTAGCCAAACATATGCCCGCACATTTCATCGCTGCTCGTATCGCCTTTCCATAACCACTTCTTATCGTTGGATAAATGCCAGCGCGTTTCCACCGGTTTGAAGCGCGGTTCTTTCACGAGCTCGTCCGCGCGTTCGCGTTCCGTGTACGTACGGTTGCCATCGTGCATGCGCGTCCAGGTTGCGGGTATGATCGTGCGTGCGAAGAAGCCGTCGGTACCCGTCACTTCCTGCAATATTTTGAGGAAACCGAATGCTTTTTTTGCATTCTCCCGCGCAACCGGATCTTTGGTAGCAGCATAGCGGAAGCTTTCCATTGCCAGGTAATTGCCGGTATACTCGCCGTCGTTGTCGTCATCCTCGGGCTCCCAGCTCGTCGTATCGCCCGGAATGCGCAAATGTGCCTGCCCGGCGATCCAGGGCGCGCGGATATGCCTTTTCATTAATACATCGTAAAAGAATGCGCTCTTGGAAGCCAATGTCATTTCCCGCTTTTTGATGGCACTCACACCCTGCGGCGTCGCTATCCAGGCGGTTCCTTCATTGTCGAATGCAATGTCGTTGACCTGATCGTCTATCAACCAACGCCTCGAAAACAGCAGCGAGCGGCTGCCATCTTTTCGAAAGCGAACTACGCCATTTTGTGTGCCAACCCACATCGAGCTGTCGGGAGCAAGGCGCACGGCTGTGACGTAAGTCGAAGGAATGCCGTCAGCCGTCCGCAGTTCCGACTCTTTTTTACCATTATTTTGAATGGTAACCCCACCCAGTCCGCCGATCCAGAGCTTTCCATTATGATTGTACGCTAGACCTTTGGTATAGGCAGCGATCAGCGCGTCGGTTTTGTAAGTATGTTCCAAACGCGAGGGTGTCCAATGGTAAAGCCCCACATCGGAGGCTATCCAAAGGCCGTCTTTGCCGTCAGTGATTACATCGCGAACAGACCTCGCTATTACGGCTTTTTGTAATGTAAATCCATTCGTATCGCCTTTCCAAAAGCCATTCGGGCCGATAGCATACACAATGCCGCCCTTTGCACACATGGCCGAAATGGGGCCGATAGGGTTGTTTGCTTTGGTTACTGCGCCGTTTTTGTATTGGTAAAGACCATTCCAGTTGCCAAGCCATATCGTGCCGGTGGAATCTTGCGCCAATGCGAATGAGGTGCCATTGTTTTCATTGTCCATTACCTGTTCCCAGGTGCGGGAACCCTTCATTTTACGAAAAACACCTTTTGCCGTAGCTGCCCATACGTTGCCGTCTCGGTCGGGGAGGACCGCGCGAACGTCGTTGCCTTCCATCGGATACGCCTCATGATACTCCTGGCCGAACGCCACATCCTGGTAAAAGGATGGTTCGTCTGCGACGGTCTTATCATTACGGCAGCACCAGAGCAACGGCAGGAAACCGCAAATCAGCCAGGTAACCGGTTGTTTTCCGAATGGTCGCATCAGGCCTCCGCGTAGTTTTCGCTTTCCTGAAATAGCAGGCTGATCAGTTTCTTATGCTGCGAAAAATCGGGGATCAGGAGTTGCGCGCCGGCGCGTACGAGGCGCGGACGTTTGGCTGGGTTATGCCCGAAACGCTGCACTTCGTTGCTGGTAATGCCTACCGAAATACCGCCTGCGCGACGGCCTTCGCGGATCTCGTCGGGGCCGTCACCGAAAACGGCTAGTTCTTTTCCTTGCAGGTTATTGTCGCGGATGATCTTTTCAATCACCATTTTTTTCGAAAACTTGGTGTAATCGCGCAATGCGCCGTAAATGCCGCCGTCGAACAAGTCGGCGTAACCGAGCATTTCGGCTTCGTTTCTAACGTCGTCGGCATCGGTCCCGCTGGCGAGGTACATGGTTACGCCGCGTTCTTTGAGCTGTTTCAGGAATTCAACGGCGCCTTTCAATGTATAATCTTCCTGGCCGAGCTCTCCTTTGGCAAGCTTCTCCATACGCTTGTTCACCATTTCCATCAGTCCGTCGTTGTAAATCTCCTTGTACTGGAATTTATCGAGGATCTGATCTTCGGGTACAAAACCGAACTCGCGCACGAGGTTTACGAGCCCTTCCATCTGGTAAATGGTCTGAATACCGGTGGTTTTGTGGATAAATGCCTTGCATTCGGCCTGCACTTTATGAAATGTTCCGGCGTCGATCGTGTCATATTGCTCGCCGAGAATGGACTTCATCATCACTGGTTCCATAATCTCCTCCCAACCCTGCCGGAGCGAGCTAATCGTGCCGTCATGGTCGAAAACGGCGTAGCGGATGTGCCCGAGCTTGTCGAGGATCTCGGGAACGCATATTTCAAACTCGGTTTCAGGATAATAAGTCGCCACACGCCGGGTGCCGGGCCACTCATTTTCGGCGAGGTCGGCATTGTAAATGTAATCCGGGTCTTTGGCTACAACAGCAATTTCCTCGCCGGTTGCCGTGCCGGTTGTAAACAGCTTCTGAACCGTCACCGCTGCCGCAAAGTTGCCGAACAATGCCGCCTCAGCAGGCGATAACCCGGCTGCCAGGCAAAGCGTGATGGCACTGATCGCCGTATCTCCCGCGCCCACGGTGTCCAGCTTGCCTTTCAGCTGAATGCCCGGCACCTCGTGGTAACCCGCCTCGTCGAACGCGATAATGCCGCGCTCACCGCAGGTCACGAATACCGGCTTGCGGTACCGTTCGAATATGGCCGCGCCGTAACCTTTCACGTCGCTTACCGGTACATTTTCGTCCGGGGTAACTTCCAATCCGTTCAAAGAAGCGATCTCGCGGTCGTTGCATTTAAGGTAAGTATTCCGGAAACTGTCGTTGAAATGCCGGGAGTCCAGCATGACTATTTTATCAGGATACTTCTTAAAGAGCGCATTGACGTCGTCGATAAACGAAGCATTGGTAATGCTGCCCGTAACCTGCTGGTTAAAAATCAATGCGTCGCATTCCTGTAATGCCTTTTCAAGTGCGGCTACGAGTTGCCGGTCGGTTTCAATGCTTCTTTCATTATATACCCCAAAATCGATGCGCGGCTCTTCCTGGCCGTCGACGAGCCGTTTGAGATAACTATATGTATTGAAATTCTCTTTCTGAACAATGAATGCGCTGGTGTCCGCGCCGAGCTGTTGAAGCTGCGCCGTCAGTTCCCGTCCCTGCATATCGTCGCCCACGGCCCCGATGACCCTGATGCCGGCCGGTTTGAGGGCGGCGAGGTTGGCCACGACATTCCCCGCGCCTCCCGGCGTATAGTAGTGGCGGGCAACGGCCAGGGCCTGTAAACCGGTTTCGATGGACACTTCGGATGTGCGGTCGTCCATGATCCAGTAGGAGTCGAGACAGAAGTCGCCATACACGGCGACCCGAACGGCGGAGATTTTCTCCAAGATCTGATTGATGCGGCTATGATCCATGCGCAAAGGTTGGTCTGGATTTAGGATAAAATGGTTTTGGGTATCGAGCTGTTTTGGTTAATACGGCCGATGCCGGAAGGAGGGCTATCGGGAGGCTCCGCGATTTGCGGCAAATGTTACAGAATTGTTAAATGCGCCGCCGGGAAGAGAGGTGCAAAACAGCCGGTTATTTCATCGTATTTTCTGCTAAGAAGTAGCTGGTAATGAGCAAATATGCAATTAATGATAAGTTACTATTATGTTATGATTAAATCGTACAATGCTACGCAAAATGAAGATATTTTTACGCAGTTTGCGATTCAAATGTCAGACTGAGGAGTGTAGATTTATCAAACAATTAGAAAGACGCCGCTCCATACAAAGCATCGCCGATCATTTCAAAGGCAGAATTTTCACCTGTCAGGGCGATTTTGGAAATAACTTTATTTCAGTACCTCATCGATTACCAACTACTACAAAACGTGAATTGATGCCGTTAAATAAATAGGATCAATCCAAGAATAAAAGTTTTTTAATTAATAAATCTGAGTACCTAAGTTCCCTTTTCTATAAGCTAAAACTGTACGACTGTGGCCTACCCCGACGAAAATACCCTGATCAGAGTGACGCAAGGCGACGAAGCGGCCTTTGCAGCATTGTATAACTACTACAAAACGCCTGCACTGCGGTTTACGGTTTCGTTGCTCAAAGACGAGGAAGAAGCTGAAAACATGGTTCAGGATGTGTTTATCAAAATCTGGGTTAGACGTGCCCAGATCAAGCCTGACTATAATTTTAATTCATACCTGTTCACATGCCTGCGCAACATGGCGTTCGACCATTTCAAGAAGCTGGAAAAGAGCGAGCAGCTGCGTAAGCATTACATGGATGCAATCCGCGCGGCAGGCGATGAGGAGAAAGAGGAAGCCGAGAGAAGGCTGACTGTCGTTCAGGCGGCCGTAGAGTCGTTGTCGATCAAGCGCCGTCAGATTTTGAAACTGAATATCGAAGAAGGGAAATCCTACCAGGAAATAGCGGAGTTTTTAAGAATATCCAAGAATACGGTCAAAAACCAGTTGGTAAAAGCAAAACAGATCCTGCGAGAAAAAGTGGATCTGGCAACGATATAGCACCCTGGTTAACCCAGCATTATATTCCTAAAACCTTAAAAAGCAGAAGCGTTATGCTTCTGCTTTTTCGTTATAGTTACTTCATATCGCTCAACTTGCCCAGATCGATGGCTTTCAATGCGTCTTTCAGTTGATCAACGCTCAGGTTATCGCCTTCGACATTCACCACATACCGGTCGGCGACCAGCACATTGATTTCGCCGGATTTGCTTTCGTTGTTATACTTCTCAAAAGCTTTGTAACCCTCGATCGTCGTGGTTTTTTCGTAGCCCGTGGTTGTTTCCTTATCGATTTCTGCGATGGACCAGGCTGCCAATGCCATCGTCGAAACGCCGGCGATACCACCCGTATCCACGATTTCGACGTTCAATGAGCCATCGGAGCTTCCTTTATATTTCGCCTGCGCCGTTGAAACGGTAAAGCCCATTGCCCCGGTTTTCTCGCCTGTCGCTTCCGTGCGGCTCATACCAGCCAGGGTTTCAGGCAGAAGGTCTTTCAGTTTCCGGAAATCCACCGGGTCGACGGCCTCGCGGTCGCCCATTTCCTTGGCTTTATCGGCAATGGCCTGAAGGGCGTCGGCCGGGCTATCTGCGGCGGCTTTTTCTTCGGCTTCTTTTTCTTCCTGTTTGCTGCCGCAACCGGTGAGGAGCAGCGCACACGAAAGAAATGCGGCTATGATAGAAGTTTTCATCTTACGATTGTTAGAGTTGTTTCAAACTAATTACAATGTAGTGAAAACGCCGCACTGATGCACGCCTACTGCTTTTCCGGAACAATTAGCTGGCCAGTTCCAGCGGATTCCTGCGCGAGCGGATGATAAAGTACAAGCCGAGCAGTACCGCAGGGATACTCAGGATCTGTCCCATATTCAACGCGTAGTTCGCTTCGAATGCTTCCTGGTTTTCTTTCAGGAATTCATACAGGAAGCGCAACGTGAATACCCATACGAGAAATACCCCGACCATCAGCCCGCGTGGTGTGGCTGCTTTGTATTTGTTCCAGATCGCGATCAGGACGAATGTGAGAATGAAGCAGCTGATAGATTCGTAAAGCTGTGCCGGGTGGCGCGGGATTTGCAGAAATTCAGTGTTTTGCTTGAAAATGAATGCCCAGGGCAGATCGGATGGTCTTCCAACGATCTCGGAGTTCATCAGGTTACCAAATCGGATGAACGAGCCGCCCAATGCGAACGTGATTGTCAGACGGTCGGTTACCCAGAAGAATGTCTGGCCTGTGCCCCGGCGTGAGCGCGCATATAGAACCAGCCCGATCACGGTCCCGATCACCGCGCCATGGCTCGCAAGCCCAGCGTAAGGCGGTAATATCACCTCCAGGGGATTTTTAAACAGCACTTCGGGTTCATAGAAAAGAAAGTGGCCTACGCGGGCGCCGATGACGATCGAAAGCACCATATAGAGTGTAAGCGAGTCGATATCTTCCAGCGTCTTTCCTTCTTTCTTGAAAATATAGATCATAATTTGCTGGCCGATCAGGAAACCGGCAGCGAACAGAAGACCATACCAACGGACAGGGAAGGGACCAAAACCGGCGATCTCCGGAATGGTGAAAATTTCGGGACTTGCGTCCCACATAATGTATGAAAGCATGCGTTTGTGATGTTAATGACCAAATATACTAATATGAGACAAGACGCGAAATGAAATTTTTACTCATAGCCCTCGTGCGGTTTTATCAGGCGGCGCTTTCGCCTTATTTGCCCAATTCGTGCCGTTACACACCCACTTGTTCACAATATATGATCGAGGCCGTGCAGAAACACGGTCCGTTCAAAGGCGGCTGGATGGGGCTGAAACGCATTGCGCGCTGCCATCCGTGGGGCGGCCACGGGCACGACCCGGTGCCGTGAATTATCCAATGGCGACTTTCCGCAGAATGGAGTCGATGATGGTCATCGTACGCACGCCGTCGGCCTCCGCTTCGTAGTTGAGCAGGATGCGGTGGTTCATAATGTCGGGAGCAAGCTCTTTGATATCCTCCGGCAAAACGTAATCCCTTCCTTCGAGGTAAGCCAATGCTTTCGCAGCCCTGTTGAGGTAAATGGTAGCCCGCGGCGACGCGCCGAACTGAATGTAACGCGCCTCATCGCGAAGGCCGTAATCGAGCGGGCGGCGGGTGGCGAATACGAGTTCGATAATGTACCGTTCGAGCGTATCGGAGATATTGACCTTGTTGACCTCGTCGCGGATCGCAAAAATTTCCTCTTTATTTAAAATAGGCCGGATTTTGTACTCATAATTAATATCCGACATCCGGCGCATTACTTCCAGTTCCTTCATCTTATCGAGGTAATCGACATAGACTTTCATCATGAACCGGTCGATCTGTGCCTCGGGTAGCGGATAGGTACCTTCTTGTTCTACCGGGTTTTGGGTGGCAAGTACTACGAATGGGCGGTCGAGGAGAAAAGTTTCGTCGCCGATCGTCACCTGCTTTTCCTGCATCGCTTCGAGTAATGCGGATTGTACCTTGGCCGGAGAGCGGTTCACTTCGTCGGCCAGGATGAGATTGGAGAAAATAGGCCCTCTCTTGACTTCGTAATCGCCGATTTTAGGCTTATAAATCATCGTACCGATCAAATCTGCGGGAAGCAGGTCGGGCGTGAACTGAATGCGCTTGAATTCCAGGTGGAGGACTTTGGCCATGACGTTGATGGTCAAAGTTTTGGCTAGCCCCGGAACGCCTTCGAGCAAAATATGCCCGCCGGTAAAGAGGCCTATCAGCAGTCGGTTCAGGAGCTTGTCCTGCCCCACAACCACCTTGCCCATTTCGTCCAGGACCTCCCTGATTTTTTCTATGTACATGAAAATTGGGTCAAAAAATGAAATGGATCAGGCCCAGATAGCTCTCACGAAGCGGTCCTTACCATTGATATCACGAAGGATTTCCACCTTTTTGTAATTCCTTTCTTCAAAAACCTGCTTGGTTTCCGCACCAAAATGCTCGTTGATCTCCACATAGCATTTGCCGTGCTGTTTCAAATGGTGCACGCCAAAATCGGCAATGGCTTTGTAGAAAAGCAATGGATCATTGTCCTCGACAAATAATGCCTCATGCGGTTCGAAACGGAGTACATTCGGGCGCATGCTTTCGGCCTCGGAGTAGGTCACATAAGGCGGGTTGCTCACCAGGCAGTCGAATTGCACGATATTGCCGGGCAACGGGAAGGTCACATTGAGCATATCCTGCTTCGCGAAAGTGACGTCGGCGATGAGCTGGCGGGCGTTTTCTTTTGCTACTGCCAATGCCTCGTCGGACACGTCCCACGCGTGCACGCTCACATGCGGGAGGAAACGCGCGAGCACGATGGCAATGCAGCCGCTGCCGGTACCGATATCCAGAATGGAGATGTTTTTATCGGGCTCGGCGTAGTCGCGCGTCACCATTTGAACGAGCTCTTCGGTTTCGGGACGCGGGATGAGTACCGCCGAAGAAACGCGGAATTCGAGGCCGCAAAACTCGGTGGAGCCGATGATATGCTGAACGGGCTCGTTGTTGTTGAGGCGTTTGATGATGTTATCCCAGTCGGGCTGTGCCGTATTTTCGGGTATGGGGCGGTCCACCAGCACGTCGATATTGCGAAGGCGCATATAATGCTCCAACAGCATGAACGAGATAGCTTGCGCCTCTTTTTCGGGATAAACGGTAATGTTTTTAACGATATATAAATAAAGCTGCCGTGCGGAAGTCATTTTCACTGATTTTGATCCAATGTCGGAAAGTTAGCAAATTATAGGAACTCCCGAAAGTTGAGTTTAAAAGGGCATTTGTATTTTTGCCACATGGAGACGCACAATCAATGGATGGAACGGGCCTTGCAGCTCGCCGAATATGGCCGCGGTGCTGTGAGCCCGAACCCTATGGTAGGCTGTGTGATCGTCCATGAAGGCCGCATTATCGGCGAAGGCTGGCATCGTGCCTACGGAGGCCCGCACGCTGAAGTGCGGGCGATTGAGGATACGGATGCGAGAGGTAATTCGCATTTACTGCCACAAGCGACGGCCTACGTCACACTTGAACCTTGCTCGCATACAGGCAAAACGCCACCCTGCGTGGACCTGCTGGTGAGCCGCCGGTTGCAAAAAGTGGTCATCTGCAATAACGATCCGAACCCGCTGGTGTCCGGCAATGGCGTCCGCCGCCTGCGCGACGCGGGCATTGAGGTCGAATGCAATGTGTTGGAAGCTCGTGGGCTGGAACTGAACAGGCGGTTTTTTACGGCCATGACCCTCAAAAAGCCTTATGTGATCCTCAAATGGGCCGAAACGGCCGACGGTTACCTCGGCTACGAGGCGGGTACGCCGGTTCAGATCAGCGGCGCATTGTCGGGCATGCGTGTACACCAGTGGCGCACGGAGGAGGATGCCATTTTGGTAGGTTTTAAAACTGCATTAATGGACAACCCGCGACTGAATGTACGCCATTGGACCGGACGGAACCCGGTACGGATCGTTACCGACAGGCACCTGCAACTGCCTCCTAATCTGCATTTGCTGGACAATTCACAAAGTACGATCATCGTCAACTACGATCGCGAAACCGCAATTCCAGCTGACCCGGAACGCTATGCAGCACCCTCGACTGCATACCTCAAAATTGACAAGGAACATAATGAAATAGCCCAGCTCCTGGAAGGCCTGCACCGGCGTAAAATATATTCGGTACTGGTCGAAGGAGGAGCGGCGGTGATCAATGCATTTCTGGAAAGCGGCTTGTGGGACGAGATCCGGCGCTGCCAGGGCAAGCTGACGATCGGCAACGGCGTAGCTGCGCCTGCGCCGCGGGGCCTCTTCAAAGGTTCAGAGCAGATCGGTGACGATTTGTGGACTTTCTACAAGCGGGTTTAGACGCTCCAGAGGTTTTCCTCGGTGTTCCATATTTCCCAGGCTTTTTCCGCTTGCAATTCAAGCATTTTCAGCCCGTTCATCACAGTAGCACCTTGCTCGCTGCCCTTTTTCATGAACAACGTCTCTGCCGGGTTGTACACGAGGTCGTACAGGTAATGAGTTTTTGTAATCCACTCGTACGGGATCATCGGGCATTCTTCGGTGTTGGGGAAAGTGCCCAGCGGGGTTGTGTTGATGATCAACCGGTGATTCTGAATTATCTCCTGGGTAAGGCCCTCGTAAGCTACGCAGTCGTCGCTTTTCTGGCGTGAAACGAGCGTATATTCCATTTCAAGATCCTTTAACGCCACCTGCACGGCCTTGGCGGCACCGCCGTTACCCAATACCAGCGCCTTGATATACTTGCAGGATTCGCCCCGTTTGTCAAACCACTCCACGAGCGATTGCTGGAAACCGTAGTAGTCTGTATTGAAGCCTTTGGTACTGCCGTCGGCGTAAATTTTAATGGTATTCACCGCCCCGATGCGCTCGGCCGAGGCGTCGTCGAGGTCGTCGAGGTAGGCAATTACATCTTTTTTATAGGGGATCGTCACATTCAACCCGCGGAGGCCGTGTTTCTGTTTCAGCAATTCTGGCAATGCTTCCAAAGATTTCATTTCAAAAAGCTCATAACTGCTCTCTTTGATCTTCTCTCTGATGAATTTGTCGGTGAAATAGCGCTTTGAAAAAGAGTGTGTAAGCGGGTATCCGATCAGGCCGTATAAGTTCATAGGGATGCGTGCAAGGACGGTAAAAAATGAGGCTGCTAAGTTATACCAGCCACCAGCTAATTACAAATGCATGCAGAATTAGGGTCGTATTAAATTGGCGTATACAGGCCATGGTTGCCATAGCCTTCAGGCCTCAGTCAGCTGTATATCAATTAGTTCTTTGTGGAGGTTAATTTATATTAAACAATGCCCGAATTAATTTGCATAATTACGTTAAATGAGGTAGAATTACCTATCCTTTATCTGTACTAAAATTTATGAAATTGAAAAATCTTTGCTACACACTATTGCTGACATGCCTGTTGATTGGCAATGTTAGCGGCCAGAAACGGGGGGATTATCAGATCCTTCTCCAAAGTGGCTCATTTGTCCCCGAGCGGAATATTTCCTCGGCTACCAGCCGCGCCAACGCTGCATTCAGGCTTTCTACTGCCGGGCAGAAATCATTTGTCATCATACAATTCGACGGCATCCCCACCGAAGAAGAGCGGCGCGAACTTCGCGGCCAGGGTATCGAACTACTGGAATATATTCCTAATTACGCCTACACCGCGACGATAGCGGCCGGCAGCAATCCCGGTGCATTGGCCCGGACGAAAGGGCGGGCGATTGTGGAGTTGAGTGCGGAGCAAAAAATGCAGCCGGGACTGGCCAACGGTAACATACCTTCTCACGCATTTGCCAGCCCCACCACCGTGGATATCTGGATCAGTTATCCCAAATCGTTCAGTGACGAGGAGGTTCAGGCGGCCTTGCAAGGCCTGCAATACGAACTTGTTTCGGATAAATTCAAAAAATACCAGATACTCACCGTGCGTGTGCCGGTAAAGGAGCTGAAACGCCTCGCGGGACAGCCATTCGTGCAATATGTACAGGCGGCGCCGCAGCCCGATCGGCAGCTAAATAATAAAAGTACCGTGAACGGCCGGGCGAATGTCCTGAAATCGTCCCTTCCCGGGAACCGCAACCTGTCGGGAGCCGGTGTGGTAATTGGCATCGGGGACGAGTCCAATCCATTGCGCCATATCGATTTTAACGGGCGGGTCATCAACAGGGCGCCCATCGAGGGTGGTTCGCATGGCTTGCACGTAATGGGCACGATGGCGGGTGCGGGCATTATGGATGAGCGTTACGCGGGTTACGCGCCCAAAGCGACAGTAGTTGCGCAAAGCTATTCTTCGATCCTGGCTTACTCACCCCAGTATGTGCAGGATTTCGGCATGGTGATTACCAATAATTCTTATGGATCGGACGTGATCACCTGCGAGACCAACGGGACGTACGACCTGTACTCCTACATTCTGGATCAGCAGGCGTTTGAAATGCCCTACCTGCAACACGTTTTTGCCGCAGGAAATAGCGGTTCTACCACCTGCGCGCCATTTGCGCCAGGTTTTGCAACTGTTTTGGGCGGATACCAGACGGCCAAGAATGTTATTACCGTTGGTGGTACCGGCGAAACGGGGGGAGTGATGTCGAATTCCAGCCGCGGGCCTGTGAAAGATGGCAGGCTGAAACCGGAAATTACTGCCATGGGAAATGGGGTCGTGTCCACGATCCCTGTAAACCTGTATGGAGCGGGAGCCGGAACGAGCATGGCTGCTCCGGCAGTGTCGGGCGGACTGGCGTTGCTGTACGAGCGCTATCGCCAGCTGAACGGTAACCAAAACCCCAGGAATGGTTTGATGAAAGCATTGCTGATCAACGGAACGGTCGATAAAGGCAACGAAGGCCCCGATTATAGCTATGGTTATGGCTGGCTGAACCTGCTCCGCTCGGTCAAAATGCTCGAATCGCAGAGTTATACGACGGCGCAGGTGGCGCATCAGGACTCGAATAGTTTCTCGATCAATGTTCCGGCCAACACGGCACAGGTGAAAGTAATGCTCTACTGGAACGATCCCGCCGGAAGCACGCTGGCATCCCAGAACCTGGTGCATAACCTCGACCTTACGGTCACTAATCCCGCTTCGAATGTGGTATTGCCGCGAATCCTCGACCCGTCGGTGGCGAATGTGAACAATGTTGCCACCACTGGGGTAGACAACCGCAACAATATGGAGCAGGTGGTGATCGATAATCCTGCCGCGGGGAACTACAAGATTTCAGTGAAAGGTACTACCATCGGGCAGTCGCCTTCGCAGGAGTATTTTGTGGTTTACGATATTATCCCCAATTCCATCACCATTACCCACCCGATCGGAGGGGAACGCCTGAAAGACGGCGACGGATTATATATTTCCTGGGATGCTTTCGGCAATAGCGCCAGTACCTTTACGGTACAATACAGTGGTAACGGGATTTCGTGGTCGAACATTTCAACATCCGTTCCCGCAACTACCCGACAGATAGCGTGGGCGATCCCCGGCTTACGGTCCGACAAGGCGCGTGTGCGCGTGATCCAGAACAGTACCGGGGTGCAAAGCGTTTCAGAACCTTTTACGTCAGTTGGCATTCCCACGCTCACATTGTCGGCGCTGCAATGCGAAGGCTATATTTCCCTCGACTGGACGGCCGTGACGAGTGCGGCAGACTACGAGGTAATGATGTTGAAAGGAAATGAAATGGTGCCCGTAGCGACAACTGCCGGCACTACCTATACATTGGGCGGGTTGTCGAAAGATTCGACCTACTATGTGTCCGTGCGGGCAAGAATTGTCGGGAAGCCCGGCCGCAGGGCGCTGGCCATTTCGCGTAAGCCGGATACGGGAACTTGTGCGGGCAATATTTCGAACAATGATCTTAAAATTGAGTCCGTCCTGACGCCGGCATCGTCGGGCAGGAAAAATACTTCAACAGAACTGAGCGGGGCTGTTTTTGCCAAAATCAGGATCAAAAACCTCGACGATGTGGATTTCAATGGCTCTCTGGACGTCGGCTACGAGCTCAACGGCGTAGCGGTGCCCATTGAGACGATTACTCCTTTTATCGAAAAAGGAAAAACTTACGATCATACATTCGAGGTGCCTGCCAATTTTTCCAACCCCGGGGATTACACTTTCAAGGCTTATATACACAGCAATGCGGATGTTGTTACCGCTAACGATACCCTGGTGAAGCTTTTCAGGCAACTGTCCAACGACCAGTTGGCATTGCCCTTCAATGACAACATGGAAAACCTGCCGGTACAGAATGTGACCGCCGAGCAGATCGGGTTGACGGGAGACGGCCGGTACGATTTCAGCGCCAACACCGACGCCGGAAGGATCAGGACGTTTATTAATTCAGGCTTTGCGGCATCCGGTCAGAAAGCGTTGACGCTCGATGCGAACCGGGCCTATTCAGCAGGTAACACGAGCTATCTGACGGGGACATTCAACCTTGCCGGCTACAATATCAATACCGATGACCTGCGATTGATATTTTCCTACAAGAACCACGGGCAAAAGGCGAACGATAACAATAAAGTGTGGATAAGAGGCAAGGATACCGATACCTGGATCGAGATTTACGACCTTTTTGCAAACCAGAAACTCACGACGGAAGGTTATAAAACGACTGCTCCGCTGGAAGTAAGCGCGCTGCTTTCGGCGAATGCGAAAAACTTTTCGTCGAGCTTCCAGGTCCGCTGGGGGCAATGGGGCAAAATGATCACTTCCGATTACAGTAACGGCGCGGGGTATTCTTTCGATGATATCCGTATTGTTTCGGTTACCGACGACATTCAAATGCTGGCTTTGCTGGCTCCGCCTACGGAAAGCTGCGGATTGGGCAATGCTGAAACGATCTCGGTCCGTATCCGCAATAGCTCCGCGCGGGATATCACCGACCTGCCGGTAGCATTGTCGCTGCCGAACGGGACCATCCTGCGTGACACCATTCCTTCACTCACCAAGCGCACAACCATGGATTTTACTTTCGGTCCCAAGGCTGATCTCTCGGCCATCGGTGCCTTGAACCTCAAAGCATGGTCGGAGCTGGGAACGGACAGCTTCCGGGACAATGACTCGCTGGCGGTGAAAGTTTTTAACGCACCGGTATTGAGCACATTCCCCTATCTCGAAAACTTTGAAAATGGAGATGGCTTCTGGAGTACCAAGGGAACGAATAGCTCGTGGAAATGGGGAACGCCAACTTCTTTAGCGCTGAACAAAGCGGCCAGCGGAACGAAAGTGTGGAAAACCAACCTTGCCGGGTCCTATAATGATAAGGAAGAATCGTACTTGTACTCGCCTTGCTTCAACGTGAACAGCCTTAGCGCACCTACGCTGAGTTTCAGCGTGGCACTGGATCTCGAAGTTTGCGAGCCCACGCCTTGCGACTATGTATACGTCGAATACTCCGGTAACGGTGGCGCATGGACACGCCTGGGCTCGGTAGGGCAGGGTACCAACTGGTATAACAAGACCTATTCGGGCAATGGGGCGTGGGCCATGCAGGATTACCTGCGCTGGCATGTGGCGAGCATTCCTTTGCCTACCGGCTTCGCGAACCTCAAATTGCGCTTTGTATTCGTTTCCGACGGTTTTACCCACCGGGAGGGAATTGCCCTGGATGATATTCACATTTTTGACAAAACTTCACAAATACTGGACAATGGCGGCGGCGTGGCTACCAAGCAGGTTTCAGGTTCAGATTGGGTAAATTTTACAACCAACGGGAAGCTTATGGTGGCTATTAATGCCAACGGCCAGAATATGGGTAACACCGAGGTGCAAACTTACCTGAACACCGTAGGCGTCAGAAACGGTAACGGACAGTATTATCTCGACCGGAATTTCACGATAAAACCTGCAAACAACGACCTGGCGAACCAGGCCACGGTCCGGTTTTACTTCCTGGAAACAGAGAGCGAAGCATTGATAAACGCGGCGGGCTGTGGTACTTGCGGAAAGCCGGTGAATCCATTCGAACTGGGAATTTCAAAATACCGGAACGCCGGCAATACCGCGAAGGAGGACGGCAATTTGGCCAACAGTACCGAAGGCGGCTGGTCGTTCCACCCGGCCGGTGAGGTGACGATCGTTCCTTACGACAAAGGGTATTATGCCGAAATGAACCTGAAAACATTCTCGGAATTCTGGCTTTCGAAAGGATTTGTCGGAAATCCGGGCGCATTGCCGGTGGACCTGGTGAGTTTCAATGCGCGCAAAAAGGAGGACGACGGGCAGTCGAAGGATGTGATCCTGGATTGGGAAACCGCTTCCGAGGAGAATTTCGACCATTTCGATATTGAAGTAGCAACAGGCGACGAGGCCTATCGCCGGGGCAAATTCGTAAGGCTGGCGCAGGTTTTTGGAGAAGGTAATCTGAAAGCGGGAGGAAAATACGAGTATGTGGATCAGCTGCCGGGTAAATGGGGCAATCTCTATTACCGGTTGAAAATGGTGGATATCGACAGTACCTATCAATACTCCCGTGTGCGGACGGTCGCATTCGAGGCGCAAACGGCATGGTCGGTTTACCCTAACCCCTCGAAAGGTGTATTCTACCTGGGCGACGACGTTCCCGCAAGCCGTTCGGTGTCGGTGAATGTATATGATCTACACGGAAGAATATTGAAGCAACTCAACGGAGACGCATTGAACCCGGCGCAGAAGCGCAAGGTGGATCTCTCGGGCCGCGAATTTTTGGAAGGAATATATGTTCTGGAAGTAGTGAATGGAGAAACAAAACAGGCATTCCAGGTGTTGAAAAACTGATGTAACCGTTGCTATCGCGCAAAAAATCCATCCCATGCAGCATATAGCCGGGGAAAAGCGAATAGCTTTACAACAGACCGCTTTTTTGAACAATGAATGTCATGAATAAAGTATTACTGATCCTTTGCCTTCTTACACTCTCTCATGCGCATGCTCAAACCGGCAGGCCGGCCAATGCATTGATCCTCGATACGGACATCGGCCCGGATTACGACGACGTAGGCGCCATGGCGGTTATGCACGCATTAGCCGACAGAGGGGAAGTGAAGCCGCTGGCAGTGATTTCTTCCAATAAAAATGAACTGGTAGTACCTACGATTGAAATCCTGAATACCTATTTCGGCCGGCCCGAGTTACCCACCGGCGCGCCGAAAGGCAATGGTGCCAACTTCGGTGCCACGCAAAAATGGCCTGAGATGCTGGTTGAGAAATACCCGCACAAAATTGCCAAAACGTCGGATGCGCCGAATGCCGTAGAAACCTATCGCAAAATACTCGCCAAGCAGCCCGACCAGAGCGTTACAATCGTTACAGTAGGTTTTTTAACAAACCTGGCAGATTTGCTGGATTCCGGACCGGATGCCAACTCTCAACTTTCGGGTAGTAACCTGGTTCGTAAAAAGGTGAAGCAGCTCGTGTCGATGGCGGGCCATTTCCCCAAAGGCCGTGAGTACAATGTACTGGTGGACTCAGTCGCCTCCGCGAAAGTTTTTAAAGAATGGCCTACCGAAATTCTTTTCAGCGGACTGGAAATTGGGAAAGAAATAAAAACCGGTAAACGCGTAATCGCGAACGAAAACCTGAAAAGTCCTGTAAAAGAAGTTTTTGCGATGGCTATGCCGCTCTCCAAAGGCGATGCGGACGGACGGATGAGCTGGGATCAGACAGCCGTACTCGTGGCTATCCGTGGAATTCAGCCTTATTTTGGTGTAAAACGCGGTAAAATCGTCATCGACGGAGGCAATAACAGCTGGCAGGACGACCCCATGGGCCCGCATGCATACCTCACACCCGCAATGCCCTTCGAACAACTTACGGCGCTGATCGAAGGACTGATGATGTGGCAGGGAAAATAAAGGGGCTATACCACCATTGTAGTATCGCTATTGGCGGCTGGAACATCACCGGCCGCTTTTTTTATAATATCAAAATCCGCATTCAGTTTCTGCACAAAAAGCGCCACGTCGAAACTGTGCACGACGATGTTCGCGCCTTCTTTCATCCATTGTATCTGCCGCTCCGGTTCCAGTGAAAAGTGAATACCGATGGCCAATCCTTTCGCTCTTGTGGTGCGGATAATATAGGAAACGGCCTTTTCGAACTCGGGATGGTCGTATTGCTCAGGGAGGCCGAGGCTTACCGACAGGTCGTGCGGGCCGATGAAAACGGCGTCCAGCCCAGGTACCGACAGCAATGCTTCCAGGTTGTTCATCGCAGGTACGCTTTCAATGTTGGCAATGCAGATATTCCCTGCATTGTACCTGGCTACATAATCCTGCATGTGTCCGGGCATCTCCACGGCCCCGCTGAGGTAATTCTGCAATACCTCGCCTTTCAGCGGGCGGTATTTCGTAGCACCTACCAGCTCCCTGATTTGCGCCGTGGATTCGAGGTAGGGTGCCACAATGCCTTTTGCACCCGCATCGATGGCCTGGCAGGCGAGGTAGGGATCGGGGCAGGGAATGCGGACGATCGGCGTAATGCCCAGATGCCGGAATTGCTGGCACAATGTCGCCATTTCCGTTCTGCCCAGCGGTATGTGCTCGGTATCGATGAACACGAAATCGACGCCGGTTTTCTTTACGGCCGCGGGCCACATCGGGCCGGTGGAGGTAATGCAGGTGCCGTATACATTGCCCCCGTTTTTCAGTTTTTCAAGTAATGCGGATTCCATTGTGGAGTCTCTGTTATTGTTTCATTAGCCATATTTCCGTCACCTGCGAGCCGCGTTCGCCCTCGCCGCATGTCCATTCAAATTCTACTTTGCCATCGGCGGTAGCTGCTTTGGGTACATTGAATTCAAATGTGGGTTGTTCGCCGGTCTGGATAAAATCGTGGATGGTAAGGCCGTCGTCGGTTGTCATGCGCATACGTGAGCGGAAGCGCCCGGTGTACGAAATGCGAATGCGGTAGGTCGCGTCCGGGTCGAGGTTATCGTACCGGATGCGCAACGGCTGGTCGTAAAGCGTTTTGGCCTGCTTCATCCAGGCGCGCGGCGTCACTTGTCCTTTGAAGCCCGTTGCCTGAATTTCGTCCACCCATTCTTCGCCTACCAAACCGACCCCGAAACCAATGCGGGGCGATTGCAAGCTACCGGGATCTTCTTCCCATGAAAGGTTTGGAACAACACGGTACCAGCTTTCCGGATCGCCGAAATGGTCGTAAAAACCGCCCGGGCCCGGGTCGGTACGATGCAGGAGCTGGTCGATTTCCCGCAGCATTTCCGCCTCGCTGCTCAGCTTCCCGATCCTTTTGAATTGATCCAGTAAATAAGGCGCATCGTTCAGCGGCATATTGATCAAGTCCATAAAATTGCCCCTGCCCGACATTGCACCATGCTTTTGAATAGTCAGCTGCGCACCGATGCTTTTGAACAATGAATCGGCAAGGTCTGCGCACTTTTGTTGATAATCGTTAAGAATGGGCTCTTTCCAGGCCTTTTCCAATACTGCTTCCGCATTGCGCATAGCCTTCACCACGCCCGAGGTAGCGGCAGAAGCCAGTGCCCGGCGTGCCTGCTGTTCGAGTTCGGTTTCGTAAATGACTCGCTGGCGGGTGTAGGCGTCGAAATAGGCCCGGATGAGGCCCATCTGGAAGCGTGGATTTTGCAGTAATGTCAGTGGCGCGTGCTTTTCCATCATCTGCCATTGCCGTAGGGTAATTTCAATGCCCTCGTTTGTGATCACCTCGCCGCGCCAGTTTTTTTCTAAATCCACGATGGCCTGGGCGGCGGCTTCCTGGTACCCAGGGCCAAAGAATAGCCTGGAATAATCACGCAAGGTTTCCATTACGGGCATTTCGGGGTCCCAATCCTGGTCGCTCCATACAAACTTGTTGACGTCGTCGTTGGTACCTTCCGAATAGCTCACACTACCGATGCCATACTGGTCCAATGCATTGTGAATGGCCTTTTCATCGAACGGACGCGGGTTAATGCTCTCGCGCCCGAGCGTCATCGCCCACGCGAGGTCCCAATGCGGGACGGGGTATTGCGCGGAGTAGTTATGGGTAATGTCGGGATAATGCCGGATCGGGATCGAAGGTTTGAGCATTTCCCGGATCTTTTGCACCGGAATTTTTACCCAAGGCCCGAACACCACCCCGCCGAACCACGGATATTCCTTATTGGCATGGCTGAAAAACGCATCGAACCACTTTTGGGTCGGCCTGAACACCTGAGGCGACACCCAGATCTTGGCTTTGGGATGATATTTCTGTAAAACGACTGCCTCTTTTTCCAGCCACGCAAATAGCACATCCGGCTCCAACTCGCCGGGATCACCCGCCGGTACAAACACGCCATCGAGCTTGGGCAGGCTCGCAAACACCTGATCGCGTTCGGCCAGCTCTTTTGCAATGGAATCCGGGTGGACGTAGTTTTTGCCCATATTCGGGTACCAGATCGACACGTCGAGGCCATACGATTTGCAAATGCGCGATTGCTCGACGATCATTTGGGCGGCAGGTATTTTCATATGCCGGCTGGTAGCATCGTCGTCGGTGCGCGGAGGAAGTATTTCAATGGTATTCGCACCGAACAATGCCAATTCACGAATGTACTGGTCGAAACCGGCGACAGTGAAAGCATCGTAGGCATTTGTTTTGGGACGGTAACCGAGCTGGTGGCCACGCATCGGGTATTTCGGGCTGGTACTGATCGCCAGCCGGTCGCTAACCTGCAACTTCCCTTGGCTCATTTCTGCCTTCCGCAGGAATTTTCCTACGCCGTACAAAATTCCACGAGCGTCCTTTCCTATAATCACAATGGTATTTGAAAGCCCTGTAACAAGTTTGAAACCTTCGCTTTTGGTTTCAGGCAATGCCGAGGCGGCGCTTCTGTACGGCTCCGGCAGCTTACCCAGGTCGGTTTCGAGCGCGATCAGGATCGCATTACCGGCCTTTGGAAGCTTTTTCGCAACAGGTAATTTAATGCCGGTTCGCTTTGTAACTTCATTTTGTAATACCTCAATGCTCCTGAGTAATGCAGCCTTGTCGGTCGGACTGTAAATCTGACCTTTGGATAAATCGATGAATTGTGAAAACGCGAGGCCGCTTCGCAGGGTCAAGCATAGCAGGATAAAAAGCCGTAGAGGAAAGCGCATGGGTCAGAGCTTGATGAAAATCCGTTTTTTGTAAAGCAGGTAAGCCGGGATGAAATTGATACACACAAAAAAGAGCGCGAAAAGCATGCTGGCCAGGCGCGGGTCCATGCCGGTTTGCGATAGAGCGCTCACCGCGTGATGGTTCAACGTGTCGCTTCCAACGGGCATAATGTAAAAGAGCAATGCAAGAATATCCCCCAGGACGTAGGCGGTAATGGCATTTGCCCCGAAAATGACACCGGGCGCAATGCCTGCCGTATTGCCGCGAATGTCGATCAGGAAATACAATGCACCGAGCAGCATAGACGCGAAGCCGGACGTGACGAGTACGAATGAGCTCGTCCAGAGATTTTCGTTGACCGGGAAAATCAGGTTCCAGAAATAGCCCAATGCGGCTGTCGCAAAGCCGACGGTGAGCAAGAAATTACTCTTTTCGTTGGCCGAAAGGGGCAGGAGCATCAGCCTGCCTGCGAGCATGCCGGTAATGGTCGTCGCAATAGACGGAAATGTGCTCAGAATCCCTTCCGGATCCCAGTTGCCCTGCCACATCTTGCCGGGCAAATACTGCTGATCGACCCACGCGGCAATATTTACGCCCGGTTCCAGCATGACCTTACCAATGCCCGGCGTCGGAATGGTGGTCAGCGCAAGCCAGTAGAGAACGAGAATGCCGACGGCGATGCCGAGCTGCTGTTTCCAGTTGGTATTCAAAAAAAGGATCGCGCACACGAGAAAGACGATGGCGATACGGTGCAGCGTGCCGGTATAGCGCAGGTCGGCGAAGTTGAAGTCGGGCAGCATGTTGAGGAACATGCCCACGGCAAATATTTTCAGCGAGCGGACGAAGATTTTGCGGTATAATGCCCCTTTCGGCGCATCCAGCTTTTTGGAATAAGCCAATGTAATCGAAACGCCGACGATAAAAAGGAACGTGGGCGCGATGAGGTCTGTAAAAGTCAGCCCGTTCCATTTGGTATGCCGGAGGGTCGGGAACACGAAATCCTCATGCCCCGGAAAATTGACCATAATCATCGCCGCAATGGTGAAGCCACGCATGGCATCCAGCGAAAGTAATCGAGACACTGAGCCCGAAGGGTTTTCCATGATAGCCGTTTATAGGGTTATGTACGGAAACCTCCTGTGGAAGGGCTATTGGGAAAAGGAAGAAAATGTGGGATTAATTAAATAAGTCGTTCATTGTAACCTGGTTCTGAACAAGGCCCAACGAGTTGGTGTTTTCGACCGTCCCGAATGTCGTGATCATCGTTAGGAAGGCCGATTTGTTTGTTTTTGTTTCACTTCTGAAAACTGCCAGTTTCTTCTCCAATTCAGCTTTGTAGGACTTAGTGATGATGAAGGGATTTTGCGAAAATTTGATTTCACAAATGGATATCAAGCGGTCTCTTCTGTCTATCAAAAGGTCTATCTGGGCCTCCTTCTTTGCGCTAAGCCAGGATGAAGTTTCCGTGTAAATACCGCTGATTCCCAGCGCCCGCTTCACGTTGTCGATATGGGCAAACACAATGTTTTCGTATGCGTAACCACTCCATGCGCGCCATGCAGGACTATCGATGCGGCTTAACCAGGTGCCGCTACCGGCAGCTTTACTGTTTTTGATGAATTTGAGGTAGAACAACGAATATTGGTCTGTCAGGCGGTAAATGCTTGTTTTGACCTTTTTTTCAAACGGAAGTGATTTGGAAATAAAACCGCTTTCCTCCAATTCCTGTAATAGTTGCGTCAGTGTCCCACCATTAACGAGTGGCGAAGTCCGGATAATTTCCTCGCGTGTCAGTCCTTGTGTTTTGGCAGCGAGTGCTTCAATGATGGCAATGTGCCTTTCGGCCTTCGAAAAAAGCGAGCGGTAGAGGTTTTCGTACTCAAAAGTAAGGAGGCCACCTTTGGTAAAACACGTTTTATCAATTACCTGAAATGCACTTAAACCGGGCTGGACCTCATTTAAATAAAAAGGAATGCCGCCCATTGCCATGTATAGCTGAATGATCTGGTAGTGGTCTAATACGATGTTTTTAATCTTGAAGAAGTGTTCTGTTTCTTTCAGGGTAAATGGTTCCAGTCTGATCCGCCTGGTAACCCGGTTGTGCAAGCCTCCTTTGTTATGAATCAGTTTATTGAGCATCCAGGAAGCGGCCGAACCGCAGACGACCAGCACGATGTCGGTTCGCGCGAAAGCCCAGCTGTTCCAGAAATGTTCCAGGCTTGACAAAAAGCCGGACCTGAATGTATCGATCCACGGAAGCTCGTCAAAGAGGATTACTTTTCTGGATGCTTTGAGGTTTTCCAAAAACCCTTTGAGCTGTTCAAATGCTGAAAACCAGTTGCCTGGTATGGTCCTTAGATTCTCGCTTTTCTCTGCACTTTGCAATGCGGAAGAAAAGTTGGCAAGTTGTTGAGCCATGGTCGCATTTGCGATGCCTGTCATCTGAAAGACGAGTTCTTTTTGATAGACATTTCGTATGAGAAAAGTCTTCCCAACCCTTCTACGCCCATAAATGGCTAAAAACTCGGCCTTCCCGCTCAGCAGAAGTTGTTTCATCTGAGCCTGCTCGTCCTGCCGACCTGCAACTTTCTCCATTTTATATCCAGCTTAATCTATACAATTATAGCTACTTTAAGCTGAATATAAAATCAAACTCAGCTTAATCTATACTTTCAGACCCACTTTAAGCTGAGTTTGATTTTTCCCGGCGACGCTTTTTGCACCCTTCACTAGTATATTTTGCGCAATTGTCAGTAATTAGGAAGTTGTATTCTGAACACCGAAAATCAATCCCCAGCCTTTTGAACCCTATGAAGAAACTATTTCCGCTTTCGCTGATCCTGTTTGGTGCGCTGCTGCTTGCGAGCTGCAACAAATCGGGCAATGTATCCAAAGAACAGGCCGAGAAAATCGCGGTGTCGTGGAAGCTCGTTAGCAATTTTATAGAGCCCGAGGGGAGGTTTGAGGCGCAGTTTACGATCCGAAATGGAAGCGATTTTGGATTGGATGGCTCCAACTGGAAGCTGTTCTGGAATATGTCGCCCAGGCCGATCCAATCGAACAAAACACCCCAGCCGGCGATCGTCGAGCATATCAATGGCGACTGGTACCAGATGATTGCCGCGAAGGATTTCAAACTGGCGCCGGGCGATTCGGTGGTGATCAAATATACGGGCACCGAAGGGGTGGTGAAGGAGACGGATGCGCCGCTGGGCTTGTATTTCGTGTTTTATGATAATGAGGGCAAGGAAAAGGACATTGTTCAGGTTGCTGATTATAAGATTGAACCATTTACTACCAGAGAGCAGATCCTGCGGGGCAAAATGGACCTAAAAGAGGTACCGACAGCCGAAACGCGTTACAAAGCCAATGCCGGATTTACGAAACTGGGAGAGGAGCAGCTTTTGAAAATTATCCCAAGCCCCGTGAAACTGGTTCCGGGAGCGGGTACTTTTTCGCTGACGGGCAAAACCAATGTGTATTACCAGGAAGGGCTTGAAAACGAGGCCAGATACCTGATCAGTAAATTAAAGACATTAACAGGCACGGATCTGCCGATTCAGGCCGGATTGCCGAATAAGCCTTCGTCGGAGGAAGCCGTTATTGTGTTGAAAACCGGTAAAGTCGCAGTCAATGGTGTTTCAACCGAAGCCTATAATTTGAATATCAATCAAAGTGGCATCACGATCGAGGGTAGCGACGCTGCGGGGGTATTCTATGGCGTGCAAAGCCTGTTGCAGCTCGCGCCGACGGAATCCTATCAAAAACCGGTCGCGTCGGTCGGCTTTGGTTTCGTGCAGGTGCAGGACGCGCCGCGGTTCCAGTTCCGGAGCCTGCATTTGGATGTAGCGCGTAATTTCCAGACCAAGGAGTCGGTGAAACGCATTATAGACCTGCTTTCGGGTTACAAGGTTAACCATTTGTTGCTTTATACCACCGAGGACGAAGGCTGGCGTATCGAGATCGACGGTTTGCCGGAGCTCACGCAGGTGGGCGCGCAACGCCAGCACACATCAGGCATGAATGCGAACGCATTGCACCCGGGTTACGGGTCGGGGCCGGTTGCTAATGAGAAAGACAAGCACGGAAGCGGCTACTATACCAAGGCCGATTTCATTGAAATACTCAAATATGCCCATGAGCGGCACATCAAAATTATCCCCGAGCTGAATTTTCCCGGCCATGCGCTGGCGGCGATCAAGTCGATGGAGGCGCGGTATGAGCGGTTGATGAAGGAAGGTAAGGAGAAAGAGGCGAACGAGTACCGCCTGATCGATCCGGACGATAAGTCGGTTTACATTTCGGCCCAAGGTTATAAGAACAATGTCGTGAGCCCGGCGCGGGAATCGACCTACAATTTCTTCGTGAAAGTAGTGGATGAAATCGCGAAGCTCTACCAGCAGGCCGGTTTGAAAATGGATACATTCCACACCGGCGGCGACGAGGTTGCGGACGGTGTCTGGACGAAATCGCCGATGGCGGCCAAGCTTTTGGCAGAACATCCGGAGGTGAAAGGGCCACGTTACTTGCAGACCTATTTTTTCAGAAAACTCCTTCCTATGCTCGAAAAGCGCGGCCTGAAAGTGCACGGCTGGGAAGAGGTAGCATTGAACAAGACGGAAACCGGCGCTTACCTGGCCAATCCCGAGTTTGTAGGGCGGCAAGTATATCCGTATGTCTGGAACAATGTGTACGATGTCGATTTGGGTAATCGTATGGCCAATGCGGGTTATCCCGTGGTGCTTTGCAATGTGACCAACTTCTATTTCGACATGTCATATAACAACGATCCGAAAGAACCGGGCTTGTACTGGGGCGGGTTTGTGGATACGCGCGACAACTGGGCATTTGCGCCATTCAATATGTTCCGTACCACCGAGGAAACTTCGATGGGCAAGCCGATGAAGCAGGAGTTTGTTGGAAAGCAATTAATGAAACCGGAGGCGAGAAAGAACGTTTACGGCGTGGAAGCACAACTTTGGAGCGAGACGATCAAGGGCCGCGATATGATGGAATATTCCATTTTGCCGAAGCTCCTCGGCTTCTCCGAAAGCGCCTGGGCGGCCGAGCGGAAGTGGGAAAATGTGGCCGACGATGCCGCCAGAAAAGTCATGATGGCCGAAGGCTGGAATATTTTTGCAAATTCGATAGCCCAAAAGCACTTGCCGAGACTAAAGTATATCAACGGGGGCTACAATTACCGCCTGCCTCAACCGGGCGCGATCATAGAAAACGGAATGCTGAAAGCGAATGTGGAACTGCCGGGCCTGGCGATCCGCTACACGACCGACGGTTCCGAGCCTACCGAAACTTCGCAGCTTTATGAAAATCCGGTGAAAGTTTCGGGTACTGTTACGCTGAAAAGCTTCGATCTGGCCGGACGATCGAGCCGCAGCAGTGTAGTGACAGCCCGTTGACGCAACACATCGTTTAACGCAGCTCAACTCCTCACCTTCGATGAACATTGGTGTAGATATCGGCGGCACGAATATTCGTGCCGGTATCGAATCGGGTGGCCATATTACCCGGCAAAATCAGACATTACTGGCCAACAAGCATTCACTCTCGGCCACGCTCGACCAGTTGATGGACGTGATCCGTCCATTGACGGCCTATCCCGTGAAGGGTATCGGCATCGGCGTGCCTTCCGTGGTGGATGTAAACAAAGGCATTGTATATAATGTGATGAATATCCCCTCGTGGGAGGAAGTGGCATTGCGCGACATCGTGGAAAAGGAGTTCAACCTGCCCGTTTCGGTGAATAACGACGTGAACTGCTTCATACTCGGCGAGCACCGTTTCGGATTGGCGCGGAAGTTCCAGTCGGTGATCGGGCTGGGGATCGGAACGGGGCTGGGCTCGGGCATTATCATCGACAACCACTTATATGCGGGCAAAAATTGCGGGGCAGGGGAGATCGGGATGCTGCCTTACAAGGATTCGATATTGGAGAATTATGTTTGCAGCCGCTTTTTCGAAGATTCACTGGGTATCGATGCCTTTGCGGCGCACGAGGCTGCATTGAAAGGCAGTAAGAAAGCCATCGAAGTCTGGGAAGAATTCGGCGTGCATTTGGGTGCGGTGATCAAGGCCATTATGTACACCTACGACCCGGAGGCGATTGTCATGGGCGGCTCCATTGCCAAAGCGAACCGGTTCTTTCAGGAAAGTATGCTGGAAAGTATCCAGGATTTTGCCTATCCGGAATCATTGAAAAAGCTCACTTTACTGCTATCCGAAAACGAGAACATCGCGTTGCTGGGCGCAGCGGCATTGCTCGACGATTGACGTAACAAAACCAAAACCCTTCCAATGCAAAGGAACATTTTCATCGTAGTACTGATCTTCCTGATCTTTTTCGTCATTTCCTTTCTGACCAATATCCTCGGGCCGATCATTCCCGACATTGTCAAAAGTTTCGACCTGAGCATTGGTCTGGCTGGCTTCCTGCCGTTCGCTTTCTTCGTCGCTTACGGGGTAATGTCGATTCCGGCGGGATTGATGGTGGAGAAGTTTGGTGAAAAAGTAATGCTGATCGGTGCGTTTCTGTTAGCATTCGGCGGTGCATTGCTGTTTGCATTGTTACCCGGCTTTTCTGTGGCATTGTTCTCTTTGTTCCTGATCGGCATTGGAATGGCCATTTTGCAGGTAGTGATTAACCCGTTGCTGCGTGTTTCGGGTGGGGAGGAAAAGTTCGCATTCTATTCGGTATTGGCACAGCTGTTTTTTGGCGCGGCGTCGTTTCTGAGCCCGTTGCTTTACAGCTATCTGGTGCTGAATGTGCATTCCCGGAATGGATATTCGGCGAATTCCGGTTTTTTAATTGATATACTCAATGGACTGGTGCCTGAAAACCTGAAATGGGTATCGCTCTACTGGGTTTTCGCGGTGATTGCGCTGGCGATGGTCGTGGTGATTGCATTGGTGCGCTTCCCCAAGGTGGAACTGCTGGAAGACGAGCGGATCGATGTGGGCAAGTCATTCAGCGAACTGGCGAATAACAGGCTGGTATGGCTGTTCTTCCTGGGCATATTCGCGTACGTGGGCACGGAGCAGGGTATTGCGAATTGGATCTCCCAATTTTTACAAACTTATCACGAGGTCGATCCGGCGACGACCGGCGCTTCCGTGATTTCCTATTTCTGGGGTTTGCTGACAATCGGCTGTTTCCTTGGATTGATATTGCTGAAAATCTTCGATAGCCGGAAAGTACTGTTATTTTTCACTTGCGGCGGCATTGTCTCATTACTAATGGCGCTGTTCGGCCCGAAAGGAATGGCATTGATGGGCTTCCCGATGGCCGGATTTTTCGCCTCGGTAATGTATTCGGTGATATTTTCACTGGCATTGAACTCGGTACCGAAGCATCATGGCACATTTTCCGGCATTCTGTGTGCAGGTATCGCTGGTGGCGCGGTAGTTCCGCTGATCGTCGGTGGGCTGGGTGAGCTGGTAGGGCTGCGGTTCGCGATGCTGTTTTTGCTCATTCCTTTGGGTTACATTGCGAGCATTGGTATTTGGGCCAAACCGCTGGTCAATAATGAAACGGTTTCGAGTGTAAAAGAGCTGTTCAAACTGGGTTAAAATTTAAGCGTCGCAAGATTCCGCTTGGCCGGCATTCCCTCATTTTTATGTACAAAATAATTCTCCTCCTCGATTTTGCCGAAGAATACAGCAAGAGCCTGATGAAGGGGATCAATGCGTATTCCAAGGAGTTCGGCCCCTGGATTTTCTGCCGGATGCCGCTTTTCCATCGGGAAACGATCGGGATCGACGGTATCCTCAAATGGGCGCTCGAATGGGGCGCCGACGGCATTGTGGGGCAGCTTTACAATAAGGAAATCGACAAAATCCTGCGGGCCGGAATCCCGGTCATCGCGCAGGACTTCAAAGAACGCTTCACCGAAATTCCCAACATTACGGGCGCCTACCATGAAGCCGGGCAAATGGGTGCGGATTACTTCTTGAAAAAAGGCTTTACCAACTTCGCATTCTACGGTTTCAACGACATCGTGTGGTCACGTGAGCGTGCGGAAGGTTTCGAAGAGCATTTGCGTAAGAAGGGCCATAAAGTGCACTATTTCGAACATAAAAAGGCGCGCTCGACGGAGCTCTGGTACTACAAACCCAGCTCGCTGAGCCGCTGGCTGAAATCACTGCCCAAGCCGATTGGCCTCATGACGTGCGACGATAACCAGGGCCAGCATATCACGGAGGCATGCCGGCACGTAGGCATACGCATACCCGAGGAAGTGGCTGTGCTGGGTGTGGATAATGATGAAATGATTTGCGACCTTTCCGATCCGCCACTTTCAAGCATTGCTTTGGATGCGGAAAAAGGCGGCTACGATGCCGCAAAGCTGCTCGATCAGATGATCAAACACGGCACGGCGGGGTATTATGATGTGATCGTGCGGCCTACGCAGGTTATCACCCGGCATTCCACAGACATTTACGCAACCAACGACGACCACATCGCCTCGTCGTTGAAATACATCCACCAGAATATCGACAAAAACCTGCACGTGGATGAAGTAGTGAAGCAGGTGCCTCTGTCGCGCCGGGCGTTGGAAAAGCGTTTCCTGGAAATCACCGGCTACCCCATTTACAAGTACATTTTTAATCTGCGCATCGAGAAATTCACGCAAAAACTGCTCGATACCGATATGTCCGTATTCGAAATCGCGCTGGACATGGGGCTGGGGGATAGCAAAAATATAGCCCGCCAATTCAGGCAGGCTAAGGGGTGTAGTCCGAGTGCTTATCGGAGTAAATATCTGGCTGGGAAATGAGTTTAGAGTTATGAGTTTAGAGTTTATGAGTTAAAAGTTTATGAGTTCAGAGTTTATGGGTTTAGAGTTCATGAGTCGAGAGTTTATGAGTTTAGAGTTTATAAGTTCAGAGTTTATCAGTAAAACCGTAAACTCTGAACCTTAAACTTATAGACTTTAAACTCTCGACTCATAAACTCTAAACTCTCGACTCATAAACTCCACTACCAGATCACAATCCTTGATGAATCCGGCAGTATCATTTTACTTCCTGCGCCGCAGGTCCATGCTGCCTGGAATTCTTTTAAATGCGGCAGCGGGCCGTTGATGCGGTCGCGGGCGGGTGAATGCGGGTCGGTTTGTACCTGGTTGCGCAATGCTTCGTTGGTCGTGTTCATGTGCCATACCTGCGCCCAGCCGAGGAAAAAGCGCTGTTTCCAGGTGAAGCCATCGATCGGTGCGGGTTCTTTGCCGTTGAACGATTTTTCCAAAGCGTAGTAGGCCAATGTCAGACCGCCAAGGTCGGCTACGTTTTCGCCGATGGTCAATGCGCCGTTGATCTTGAAGCCCGGCAATGCTTCAATGCCGCTGAAATAATCGATATAACGCTTGGTCAGTTTGTCGAAATTGGCGCGGTCGGAGGCTGTCCACCAGTTTTTGAGGTTCCCCTCGTCGTCGAACTGCGAACCCTGATCGTCGAAACCGTGGGTGAATTCGTGGCCGATCACAGCGATAATGCCGCCGTAGTTGATCGCATCATCCGCATTGCGGTTGTAGAACGGCGGTTGCAGGATACCGGCCGGGAATACCACTTCGTTGTTCAACGGGTTGTAATAGGCATTCACCGTCTGCGGCGTCATGAGCCATTCTTTCTTATCCACTTCCTTGCCGATCTTTTCCACTTGCTCTTTGTGCTGGAACAACGACGCCGCGATCACGTTTTCAAACAGCTTTTCGGGTGCGATTTCGATGGAGGAATAATCCTTCCATTTATCAGGATAGCCGATTTTGTAGGTAAATGCTTTCAGTTTCTTATGCGCTTTGGCCTTGGTGGAATCGCTCATCCAGGTCAGCTTGTCGATACGCTCGCCGTACACGGTACGCACGTTTTCGATCATTTCGGATACCTTTTTCTTGTCCTCTTCCGGGAAGTATTTTTTCACAAACAGCTTACCCAGCGGCATCCCCAGCAAACCATCGGTTGAGCGGATCGCCCGTTCCGTGCGGCCTTTCTGCTGCTTGGTACCACGCATTACAGTAGCGAAGAAGCGGAAATCTTCCTGGTCAAACTTTTTGGGCAGGAAGCCTGCGAAATTGGAAAGCAGCTGCCATTTGGTATACAGTTTCAATGTCGCGATGGGCGTTGCTTTCAGGAGTTTGTTCAGATTTTGGAGATAGGGCTTGTTCTGAACGATTACGGTATCCGTCTTGATATCCTGTTTATCCGCAAATGCCTTCTGGTCGAAATCGGGGATCAACTTTTCGAGATCGGCGAATGCCATTTTGTTGTAGGTCTTCACCGGATCGCGGAGCTCCACATTGGTCAGTTGCAGTTTCGCGACTTTCGTTTCGAAGTCGAGAATGGTCTGGCCCGGGTTAGCATCGGGGAAACCCGCCATCGAGAACATCTTGTCGACGTGCTTCACAAATTCCCCGCGTACTTTCACTGTGCTGGAATCGGTGCGGTCGTAGTAGCTACGCTCGCCGAGGCTCAGGCCGTCCTGGCCCTGGTAGAGGATATTGACCTTGCTATTTCTCAAATCACCTTCCACACCGAAGCCGGTGACGGTTTCGACGCCTACTTTTTGCAACTCACCCGTTACGGCGGCGAGGTCTTTGAGGGAAGTGACTGCATTGATTTTGTCGAGGTAAGGCTTCAAAGGTTCCAACGCACGTTTCTCTACTGTTGCAGTATCGAGGAACGATTGGTAGTAATCGGCTATCTGCTGCTCTTCGCTACCTTTCTTACGGTCCTGCACCTTGGTGATCTCTTCGATAATGCCTTTCAGGCGCACCTCCTTATTTTCCTTGTCCAATATCCCGAATGCGCCCCAGCGGCTTTCCGTACCGGGTATAGGGTTGTTCTTTTTCCAACCTCCGTTCGCATAGGCATCGAAGTCGTCACAGGCTTTCGCCGTCGAGTCGAGCGAGGTCAGCTCGAAGCCGGGTACTTTCGTCGTGTCGGTTTCTTCCTTTTCTTTTTTACATCCTGCCAGGCTCACCACAAGGGCCAGCGCGGCAGCGCGGAATGCGACTGATTTCATTTTTTGATGTATTTGTTTTTGAAGTATATAAAAAGACTTAGTGAATGCCGCCCATCCAGCCCTTGATCGGCTTCCAAAACACGAGCAGAATCAGACCAAAAATGGTGGTGATAATGGCCACCTGATTGAACAGTGCCGGCATTTGCATGATATTCGATTCGTCGAAACCACCCGCGAAAAGTCCGGCGATGAGGTTACCCAGCGACGCACCTACAAACCAGATACCCATCAACTGGCTCACATAGCGCTTGGGCGCCAGTTTGGTGTAAGAACTCAAACCCACAGGGCTAACGCAAAGCTCGCCGATCGTATGCAGGAAGTAAGTAAATGTGAGAAAAAATGGTGAAGCCAGCTCGCCTTTCACCGCAATGTTCGAAGCTGCAACCATTACGAAAAAGCTTAGACCAAGCAGTATCAAGCCCATCGCAAACTTTACGGGAATGGAAGGGTTGCGGTTTTTGGAAGAAAGCGATATCCAGAGGCTCGCGAGCACGGGAGCGAAGATCAGTACAAATGTAGGCTGGAAGTTCTGGAACCAGCTGGATGGTACTTCCCAGCCGCCGATCATGCGTTGGGTATGGCGCTCGGCGAAGATCTGCAATGAAGTTCCCGCCTGCTCATATCCCGCCCAGAACAATGCAATGGCCAGAAACAGGATGATCAGCACGCCGACACGGTATTTCTCCACGCGTGTGAGCCCGCCTGCTACGAGGATAAATAGGAAGTACGCCGCAGAAATAGATACGATAATGATGCCGGCACCTTGCGCGAGGCCTTGCGCGGTAGTCATATTAATAATGCCTGTCGATTGCAGCACGACCAGGAACACAACGAGCAATGCAATCAACCCGTAACCCAGCATTTTGCTGTTGCCTGATGCCGGTGCGGCAACTTCCTCGCCGGCTTCCCTTGCAGACGGCACTTCGCCCAACCCTTTCAGGTGTATTGCGCTTCCATAGCGGAATACGATAAGGCCCAGTAACATTCCAATAGCGGCCGCTCCGAAGCCCATATGCCAGTTTACCTTTTCACCCAGATATCCCACAATGGCAATGCCCAGGAATGAACCCAGGTTGATACCCATATAGAAAATAGAGAATGCTGCATCACGCCGCGCGCCGCCTTCCGGGTACAGTTCTCCCACAATGGAGCTGATATTTGGTTTCAAAAGCCCGGTACCAATGGCAACCGTACTCAATCCCAGGAAAAATATCGCCGAACCGGCCGGAATTGCCAGGATAATGTGCCCCAGCATGATGACGATCCCCCCGTACCAGATGGCTTTTTTCTGGCCCAGAATATTATCTGCCAACCAGCCGCCGGGCAATGTGAGCAAGTAAACGGATGCGGTATAGAGCCCGTAAATGGCAGTGCCTTCGCCTGCACTCATTCCCATTCCGCCTTTGATATTATCGAGGAGAAAAAGCAGAAGAATGGCCCGCATGCCATAGTAGCTGAAACGTTCCCACATTTCGGCAAAGAACAAGACATACAGTCCTTTGGGGTGTTTTTGGGAAATCTGTGAAGACATAGAAAGAGAAGTGTTTTATTTGGTTTTTGGGGTTGTAAACAGATGTTTTTATCGTGCAAGATAGGAATTATGGGTAAATATCAATCACTCACCAAAATAAAAGCGGTAGCAGTGTGTAACCACTGCTACCGCTCAGAATAAACGGTTTAGCTACCGGATTATTTAACGGAGAATGACCCTTCGCCGATCGAAAATCCTTCGGCATAAAGCTCGATCGTGTACTTGCCCGACGTGAATGGCGCGTCGCGGTCGTACATGATACTTACGTCCTGGTTGTTGTTGGAATAGGTAATGTCTTTGCTGATCGTGTAACCCTGTTCCTGTCCATTATACTGGAAAACGCCGGAACCGGTTTTGGTATCCGAAATGGTGGCGCCGCTCGGATCGATGATGCGTAAATAGACGGTTTTGTCATCGGCGGCGGTCAGCGGGTTCTTTTCCAGGATGAAATCCACCCGCACTTTATCCACTCTTTTAGACTTTACATTCTCACCTTCGCGGACTTTACCTTTGGACGATACTGCGTACACCTTCACGTTACGTGCGCGCAAAGCTGCTGCCATCGTTACCTTCGATTCGAGCTCGGTGTTTTGGGCCTGAACGCCGGTGAGCGAGTCGCGTACTGCCTGGCGGCTGGTCTGCAACTCGGTTTTCTCCTGGGTAAGGCCTTCGTTCTGGCTGATCAGCTGCTGGTTTTCTTCGCGAAGCTGAGCAATCTCGGTGTCCTTTTTGGTGAGAAATTCCTCATACTCTTTGATTTTCCGGCCCATGTTCGCATTGCCTTTGCGTAATGCGGCACGGTCGTTTTCGAGGGAAGCTTTCACTTTTTGCAGTTCAGCCACATCGCCGCCAAGGTTTTGCACTTCCAGAATGCGGGCGTCGAGCTGTTTGGAGATAGAGTCCAGCTTGATTTCAGAAGATGCGAGTTCCTGAACCCGGGCTGTGAGGTCAGTTTCCTGCTTTTGTGTGATGTTGTGTTCTTTGTAATAAAGGTATCCGAACACGGCTGCCAGAATAGTCATCAGGATCAATCCTACGACCAGACCGGTATTGCTTTTTCTTTCCATAATCTACGTTTAGGTTTTGGTGATATAGTTTATGGAATATGTACAAAAAAGCATGCCACTACTATACGTTGTATGAAATGCCAACAAGCAAAAAGCGGATGGAAGACTTTGCTTCCACCCGCTTTTGCATATTCTTTTAAATACTAATAATCACCTCCGGCACCGCCGCCACCAAAACTACCTCCGCCAAACCCTCCGAAGCCGCCACCATCGCCGCCTCCAAATCCACCCCAGTTGCCGGACGAACTGCCGCGACCAGAATGCGTTTCGTAAGGGAAGAAGATTGGAGGAATGCCCATATTGCCGTAGCCGCGGTTACCGCCTCCTCCGCCACGGTTTCGGAATATGATAATCATAATGATGATGAATATGATCACGACGATCAGCAGGGGAGAGAAGCCGCCGCCTTCACCACTATCCTGCTTCGGATCGGCCTTGTACTCACCCGTCGCATACTTGAATATCATATCGACGCCGTCGTTGAGGCCCTGGTAAAATTGCCCGGCCTTGAACTGCGGCGTGATGACTTGTGATACTATGCGTTTGGCAATGGCGTCCGGTACGGCGCCCTCGAGGCCGTAGCCTGTGGCAATGAAAACCTTCCGCTCCTTGGGTGCCCAAAGCAGCACGATGCCGTTGTTTTTACCTTTCTGACCCACACCCCATTCGGTCCCGAGCTTAAATGCATAGTCGGCAATGGGGTAATCCCCGAGCGTAGGCACGATCACGATTACGATCTGGGATGACGTAGAGTCGTTGTAGGAGACCAGTTTCTGTTCCAATTGCGCCTCCTCCGACGGGTTGAGCTGGTTGGCGAGGTCGTTGACGAGCCTTGGCGGATCGGGCTTGGGCGGAATATCCTGCGCCTGCACACCGGCGAATGCGGTGATGACCAGTAGCAGGTAAATGATGAATTGCTTCATAGGTTAGTGGCCGAACGAAATATCATCCGGAAGTTCATTGATGTCGCCGGACTGGTAAGGGAAGTATTTTTTCAGTTGAATACCGGCTTCGAGAATACCGTGGCGAAGCCCTTCCTTGAATTCCCCGGCTTTGAAATGGTTGCGTAAAAGCTCTTTGGTACTGTCCCAAAAACTCGCGGTTACCTTTTCATCGATCCCCTTATCACCGAGTACTGCAAATTTCCGGTCTTCGTAAGCGAGGTAAAACAATACCCCGTTGCGTTCGGCGGTTTCGTGCAGGTGCAGGAAGAGGAACACCTCTTTGGCCCGGTCCATGACGTCCGGTGTGGGGCATTTCTTTTCAATATGCACTTTTACTTCACCGGAAGTCTGTTTTTCCGCTTCCTGAATCGCCTCAATAATGTATTGCTGCTCTTCGTCGGTGAAAAATAAGGGTTCGGTTGCCATGGGGCCGGATGATACGGATGGATGAAAAACATTGCGCCGGGCTATTGAATGGGCCCGGCGCTGAAACTTAGAATTGTACGGTAGGCGCTTTTTCGGAACCCGGAGCGGCGGTGAAGTAGCCTTTCTGGGAGAAGCCGAACACCCCGGCGAAGAGGTTGGTCGGGAAGGTGCGCACTTCCTGGTTATAGTCTTTCACCACCGTGTTGAACTTGCCGCGTTCCACGGTAATGCGGTTTTCGGTGCCTTCGAGCTGGGCTTGCAGTTCGAGGAAGTTCTGGTTGGCTTTCAGCTGCGGATATTGTTCCACCGAAACGAGCAGGCGTGACAACGAACCGCTCAACTGATCCTGCGCCGCCTGGAATTTAGCGATGTTTTCAGGGGTAAGCTGGTCGGCATTGATCGTCGTTTGCGTGGCTTTGCTACGCGCTTCGATCACGGCCGTCAATGTGCTTTTTTCAAAATCGGCTGCACCTTTTACGGTGTTGACGAGGTTGGGGATAAGGTCGGCGCGACGCTGGTACTGGCTTTCTACGCCTGCCCAGGCTTCTTTTACAACCTCATCTTTTTGTACGAGGCCGTTATATTTACCGCAGCCAACGAATCCGAGAATCAGAACTACGACGATAACTGCAATGAGTCCTTTTGACATTTTATATTCAGTTTAGTGTTATTGAATTGGATTCAAAGTTGACCAAAGCTAGCAAAATCTTTAAGAAAAACTACATAACCGGTTCCCTGAGGCAATATGGGTCTGCTAGCACGGGATGGCGGGTTTTTGAAGTAAAAATCAGGTAAATTAATCTTCTCCGACGCCTGCCAGGTTGTTCCACCGGCCCCAGTTTACGGATGCCTCGTAGTCCAACAGGAGGCTTTCGAAATACATTGCGCCCCATGTCCAGTTGATGTCCAGGTCGTCGACCAGGTAGCTGGTTGCCGACTCGCGCTCCGCTGCCGTAATGAAGCCGGTATCAGTTAGCTTCCGGATAATGTCATTTACTGTATGACTTTCGGTTTCGCCATTTGTCCATTTCTCGAATGCCGCATTATCGTTCTTCCAGCGACGGTTGAAAAGATGCTTCACGCCGCTCGGCTTAAACATGCGTGGGCCAAACCGGAGCAATGTCCAATGCAGGTACTCTCTTCTCAGGAGGTTTGTAATAATGGCATCCTCCGTTACCGCGTGCGATTGGGCGGTTTTTACGCTGCGATAAATATAGGATGCCGAAATGCAGCCCAGCGAGAGCCAGTCGGAAAGGCGGGTGTCGGTGAGCGGCTCGGCGGAAGGGTAGGTAATGTCTTTTTTGACATATTCCGCTACATACTCTTTCAAAATAGCCAATGCCTGCGTTTCTCCGCCGGATAATGCGGCTGCGGTGTCTGCCGGTATTTCATTTGGATCGATGCCTAGCTCGGGTAATGCCGGAATAGAGCCAGCTTCAATGTCGGCAGGTAATGTGATCTTTTCCGGCGTCGGGAACTGGTCCTTTATTTTAAGGTCGTTGCTCAGCAAGCGCTCAAACTCGGGAAAGCCGGAAGGGAGCTTGGATACCGGGAACGGCAGGTCGGGCGCACTGATCATCGTGTCCATCCAGAACAGCTTGATGTCGACATTCGCGGTTTTGAGGTTTTTACTCAATGAAGACTCGATGCGGGTTTCCTGCGGCGCTATTTCCTTACTCGTGTAAACATAGTCGGCATTGTAATCTTCGGCGAGTTTGGCCACGATCTCCTCAGGCTTGCCGGTGCGAATGAGCAGGTCGCCGCCTTTCTGACGGATATTTTCGCGGAGCTCGGCTACGGATTCAATCAAAAAACGCGCGCGCAATGCACCCGTTCTGCGGAAACCTAGTTTTGTCTTTTCAAACTGACGGGGATCAAATACATATATGGGGATGATTTCATCTGCGGAACCAGCGGCAGCGGAAAGTGCCTGGTTATCCTTTAACCTCAAATCATTCCTGAACCAATAGATAATGCGTCGGGCCATTGATACTAACTGATAATTACGCTTGGGGATATATTATGAAATGCAAGTATACAAAAATGAACCGGCCACGATGGCAAGCTCCTATAGGAAAAAGCCCGCTGCGAAAACGATCGGTTCGCAGCGGGCTTTTCTACGGTTGAGTAAATCAATAACTCAAAATAGTGAATTCCGTACGGCGGTTGCGCTGGTGCTCTTCCTCTGTTTTGGCGTTGGGAATAATGAGTTCCCTTTCGCCATAACCTTTGGCTTCCATTCTGTCGGCTTCAATGCCTTTGGAGTTCAGGTATGCCACTGCGGATTCGGCGCGGTTTTGTGAGAGCGTCATGTTATATGCGTCGGTTGCACGCGCATCCGTGTGTGAGCTGAGCTCGATGGTCATCGTCGGGTTGTCTTTCAGGATCTGAACCAACTTATCCAGCTCTACCGCCGCGTCGGGGCGGATATTGTATTTGTTCAAATCGTAATAAATGTTTTCCAGAACGAAGGTTTTGTTCAGTTCCAGCTTGTCGAGCTTGATAGTCACATTGAAAGTAGTATCCGTCAATTCTTTGGTCAGGAAGATCGGCGGAATGTTGCGGCCCGACATCGAAAACGGCTCCCGCTTGCTGATATAGCCTTTACGTTGAACGAGCAACTGGTAGGCCTGGCCTTCTTCCACCGGCTGTCTGCCGAACTTGCCATCTTTCGCCGTCGGAAACTCGGCGATTTGCGTATCCGAAGTATCCGGCAGGATATGTACCACCGCAGAATCGATCGGGGTAGGGGTTTCACCATTCGCGACCACATTTCCGGCGAGGAAGTAGCGGACTACTTTGCGCTTACCGTTAATGTAGTTGGGATTGTTCGGATTAAGCGGGTCGTTCGGATCGTTATTTTTG
Organism: Dyadobacter soli; assembly: GCF_900101885.1. Taxonomy (GTDB): domain Bacteria; phylum Bacteroidota; class Bacteroidia; order Cytophagales; family Spirosomataceae; genus Dyadobacter; species Dyadobacter soli. Next base: position 199,504 of record NZ_FNAN01000009.1, read on the forward strand.
GCGATTTTGGTCGTGTCTTCCTCTTCCGGTCCGGCGAAGTAATAAATGTCGTCGTCGCCTTTGCCGCCATCGCGGTTCGATGCGAAGAAACCTTTGGTCAGGTTTTGGTAAAATACTAATCCAAAATCGTCCTGCGGGCTATTGAACGGCAGTCCAAGGTTTTCAATCGTAATGACACCCTGTGTTCTGGTTGCCGAGAACAAATCCAGCTTGCCGAGGCCGGGGTGGCCGTCGGAAGCGAAGTAGAGTTTTCCGCCTTCGGCTACGTAAGGGAACATATCGTCGCCGGGCGTATTAATGTCGCGGCCCATATTCACCGGACGGCTGAACCGGCCCGATGCGTCCATATTGGTACGGTAAATATCGATGCCACCAATGCCGCCTGCACGGTTCGAAGCGAAGTAGAGCGTTTTGCCGTCACGCGAGAATGCAGGCGAGCCGTCCCATGCGAGCGAGTCGTTAATGGGCAGCGAAGCGGGAGGTGTCCATTGGCCATTGATATTACGGCTCATATAAAGGTCCACATCGACGCTGCTGTTTTTCTTGCCTGTGTTTCCTCTTGCAAAAACCAAAGTCTTACCATCCGGGGAGAATGCAGGCGATCCTTCATTGGCATCGGGCGAAAATATCTCCTGGCTGAATACAACAGGGCTTCCCTGCGTGTTGCCCGGGTCGGATGCGATGTTGATTTTATAGAGGCCCAGCATCGGCTGGCCGTTGTTCTTATAAATCTTTTCTTTTTTCGAAGAAGAGAATACCAGTTCGTTCCCTACGATCGTCGGCGCGAATTCGGAACCTGCGGTGTTCAGAGGCAGGTCTTTCAGCTCGACCTCCATTTTATTGGCCTTCAAACGGTCGGCAATGCGAATGATTTCCACTTCACGTAATGCCCTTTCCTGTAAGTTCTGCGGAACGTTCTCGGTTTTGGCAAATTCGGAAAACTGGGTGGAGGCGCCGGCGTAGTCTCCGGTTGTTTTCAATGCATAAGCATATTGGAAACGGGCATCCGGATTGGTAATGCCGCCGTCGAGCGCTTGTTTGTAGTAGGGAACGGCTTCTTTGAAGCGGTTGGAGAGCCGGTAGGATTCCGCGATCAGGTAGCTCGTTTGCACCGGTTCGATATTGGCTTCGGCGGCTTTCTGGAAACCCTTGATGGCGAGGTCGTATTCTCCGTTCGCAAATTTCTTTTGGCCGTCTTTGTAGGCCTGCATCGCCGAGTTGCAGCCGGACAAATATAAACACGTGGCAAAACAAACTATGAGAGTAAAGTAACTCCGGAAAAGTTTCATAATGTAGAGTATAAAATCAAACGATTCGACGCGCACTGGGTTTCTGAAAAACAATACTAATAAACAACGATTGGAAATAAAATTCGGGATACCAGATAGGAAGAATTTTATTCGAAAAATGAGCATTTCACGATTTATACCCGCTTTTGTTCCTCAAAACTGCCCATTCGATCCAAAACTAACGGTTACTTCCTGACAACCGTCAATGGAGAAAGGTGGGGAGAGTGTAAAAAAAGTTGTTAACGGTTTGTAAATCAAGGATGGTTTATTAATTTTGCAGTCCGATTTTTCGGGAAAAGTGTTTATATAACAAACGGCCGATTAGTTAATCGTGTCAAAATCAAATTGTTAAATGCCTACTATTTCACAATTAGTCCGTAAAGGTAGAGAGACCATTACATGGAAATCCAAGTCTCCGGCTTTGGATTCATGCCCTCAGCGCAGGGGCGTGTGCACCCGGGTGTACACTACTACGCCTAAGAAACCGAACTCCGCACTTCGTAAGGTAGCGCGTGTTCGTCTTTCGAACAACAAGGAGGTGAATGCCTACATTCCAGGTGAAGGCCACAACCTGCAAGAGCACTCGATCGTATTGATCCGCGGTGGTCGTGTGAAGGATTTGCCAGGTGTTCGTTACCACATCATCCGTGGTGCATTGGATACTGCGGGTGTTAACGGACGTAAACAACGTCGTTCTAAATACGGTGCTAAGCGCCCGAAACCAGGACAAGCTCCGGCAGCACCAGTAAAAGGTAAGAAAAAATAAAAAGTAACTCTCTCTGCTTTTATTAAGTAATTCAATTCTTATAAAAGGGAAGTAATCCTGGCAATTACCCCAGGGTGAATAAGTTGCAAAACGAAACCTCGTTAAAAACATTAAGACAAAATGAGAAAGTCCAAACCAAAGAAAAGATATATCCTTCCTGATCCGAAGTTCCGGGACGTACAGGTTACCAAGTTCGTTAACAACCTGATGTACGAAGGAAAGAAAAGTATCGCATTCACCATCTTCTACGACGCATTGGAACTGGTTGAGAAAAAAACCAGTGAAAGCGGCCTGGAAACTTGGAGAAAAGCATTGAACAATGTTACTCCTTCTGTGGAAGTAAAGAGCCGCCGCGTTGGTGGTGCTACTTTCCAGGTTCCTACCGAAGTTCGTCCGGAGCGTAAGCAGTCACTCGGTATGAAATGGTTGATCAACTACGCACGTAAGCGTGGTGAGAAAACCATGGTTGACCGTCTGGCTGGCGAAATTATCGCTGCTGCGAAAGGTGAAGGTGCTGCTGTGAAAAAGAAAGACGATACGCACCGTATGGCAGATGCCAACAAAGCGTTCTCGCACTTCCGTTTCTAATCAGGGAAGCAAGAATACAATGGTCGGGAGCCTGGTTAATCCGGGTTCCCGATTTTTTATTTTAAGGTTTTTGTAAAAATAACTTTTCCTTAATTGTTTTTATACTCAACAATTTATACTTTTGCGCTCTGAATTTTGAAAACCAGCGATTTGCGCTGAGCGAAAAATTCAAAACAGCTTCGCGCAGAATTGCACTTTGAATATATAAAAACACATCACCATCTGTCATGGCACGTGATTTAAGATTAACAAGAAACATTGGTATTGCTGCGCACATCGATGCCGGTAAAACAACAACAACGGAGCGTATCCTTTACTACGCAGGGGTTAGCCACAAAATCGGAGAGGTGCACGATGGTGCTGCTACGATGGACTGGATGGAGCAGGAGCAGGAGCGTGGTATCACTATTACTTCCGCTGCTACGACTGTTAACTGGAACTACCGCGACGAAAAATACCACATCAACATCATCGATACCCCGGGCCACGTGGACTTTACCGTTGAGGTAAACCGTTCACTCCGCGTATTGGATGGTCTTGTGTTCCTTTTCAGTGCAGTAGATGGTGTTGAGCCTCAATCTGAAACAAACTGGCGCCTTGCTAACAACTATAATGTAGCACGTATCGGTTTCGTAAACAAAATGGACCGTTCGGGTGCTGACTTCCTGAAAGTTTGTACGCAGGTGAAAGAAATGCTGGGCAGCTACGCTGTACCTCTTCAATTGCCGATCGGTGCAGAAGATACTTTCCGTGGTGTGGTTGACCTCGTTAACTTCCGCGGTATCGAGTGGAACGAAGCTGACAAAGGTATGACTTTCACCGAGGTGCCTATTCCTGACGATATGTTGGAAGAAGCTACCGAATGGAGAGAGAAATTGCTCGAAGCGGTTGCTGAGTTCGACGATACTTTGATGGAAAAATATTTCGAAGATCCTAACTCGATCTCGGAAGACGAAATCCTTGCTGCATTGCGCGCTGCGACTATCAGCATGAAGATCGTTCCGATGGTTTGCGGTTCTTCTTTCAAAAACAAAGGCGTTCAAACCATGCTGGATTACGTGATGGCTATTTTGCCTTCACCGCTGGATCGCGAGAACATCGTTGGTACAGATCCACGCACAGGTAACGAAATCAGCCGTAAGCCATCAGAAACAGATCCTTTCTGTGCATTGGCATTCAAAATTGCAACTGACCCTTACGTAGGTCGCCTTTGCTTCATCCGTTCTTATTCGGGTGTGCTTGAATCAGGTTCTTATGTGTTGAACAACCGTTCAGGAAACAAAGAGCGTATCTCCCGTATCTTCCAAATGCACGCTAACAAGCAAAATCAGATCGATAAGCTTGAAGCGGGTGACATTGGTGCGGTAGTAGGTTTCAAAGATATCAAAACAGGAGATACCCTTTCTGAGGAAAAATCACCGATCGTTCTCGAATCGATGGTATTCCCTGAGCCGGTAATCGGTTATGCGATCGAGCCTAAGAAAGCTGCGGATAGCGATAACTTCTCGAAAGCGATCACTAAACTGATCGAAGAAGATCCAACTCTTCAGGTTGAATCTAATGAAGAGACTGGTCAGACGATCATTAAAGGTATGGGTGAGCTTCACCTTGAAATCATCATCGACCGTATGCGTCGTGAATTCAAAGTGGAAGTAAACCAGGGTGCTCCTCAGGTTGCTTACAAAGAGATCCTTACCAAGAATTTCGAACACCGCGAGGTTTACAAGAAACAAACGGGTGGTCGTGGTAAATTCGCCGATATCGTATTCGAAATCGGGCCACGTGACGATAACGAAGAAGGACAAGAGCCGAAACAAGGTTTGCAGTTTGTAAACGAAGTTGTGGGTGGTGCTATCCCTCGCGAATTCATCGCTCCTGTACAGAAAGGTTTCGAAGCTGCGATGGTCAACGGTGCCCTTGCCGGGTTCCCATTGGATTCCATGAAAGTGCGTTTGTTCCACGGTTCATTCCACGATGTCGATTCAGATTCACTCTCTTTCGAATTGGCTGCTAAAATCGGTTTCAAAGAATCTGCACGTCATGCAGGATCGAAATTGCTTGAGCCTATCATGCACGTGGAAGTTCTGACTCCGGACGAGTACACAGGACCTATCACTGGTGACCTTAACCGTCGTCGTGGTATCATGCGCGGTATGGACACCCGTAACGGTGCGCAGGTTATCAAGGCTGATGTACCTTTGTCAGAATTGTTCGGTTACGTAACTGACCTTCGTACAATGTCATCAGGCCGTGCTACTGCATCCCTGACTTTCGCTTACTACGAAATCGTACCGAATAACATCGCAGAAGGTGTTATCGAGAAGGCGAAAGGCCTCGTTAAAGCTTAATATAGATAATGCGTTGCAGGAGCCATTCTGTAACGCATTTTAATGATATAGCCTGTGAAGTAAATGGTTCTTTTGCAGGTGTAATTGTCGGGCAACCGGCGAGATTTTCTGAACCGGAAACAAACCAATACAATGAATCAAAAGATCCGTATCAAACTTCGGTCGTTCGACCACAACTTGGTTGACAAGTCAGCTGAGAAAATCGTTAAGGCAGTAAAGGCAACAGGCGCGGTAGTAAGCGGTCCTATTCCTTTGCCGACAAAGACAGAGAAATTCACTGTTCTTCGTTCGCCGCACGTTAACAAGAAATCGAGAGAGCAGTTCCAGCTTTGTACTTACAAGCGTTTGGTGGACATCTTCTCGACAAGCGCAAAAACGGTAGACGCTCTAATGAAGCTCGAATTGCCTAGCGGTGTTGATGTAGAGATCAAAGTTTAGTATTACCAGCTTATTCAGTTAAGCAATTACATAAATTGGATGAAGGTCCGGGTTCCTCTGGAAACCACATCTGAGCTCAGAAAAGCCTGACAGGCACAGGGTTACACCGATAACCAGTCAGCTTCTTCGAAAATGAGGTCAGATGTTCGTTCATCTGACCTTTTTTGCTGATTATCAGCGAGAAATATTTTTGGGCTGTTAGGATATAAAATTCGTTTTTTCTACCTTTGCAGTCCGTTTTAAAGAATAAGGGGTTTTTACCTGCTAAATTTAAATTTCAAACATGTCTGGTTTAATTGGTAAAAAAATCGGAATGACTAGTTTGTACAATGCTGACGGGCAGGCTCTGGCATGTACTGTGATCCAAGCTGGTCCTTGTGTTGTTACACAAGTTAGGTCCGAAGAAAAGGATGGCTATAAGGCTATCCAGTTAGGTTTTGGTGAGAAGAAAGAAAAGAACACCTCCCAGCCTCTGATTGGCCACTTCAAAAAAGCCAACACGACTCCCAAGCAAAAATTGGTTGAGTTCAAGGAATTCGAAGTGGAACATGAACTTGGAACTTCATTGTCTGTAAAGGACATCTTTGAAGAAGGCGAGTTTGTTGACGTAGTAGGATCTGCCAAAGGTCGTGGTTTCCAAGGTGTTGTAAAACGCCACGGATTCGCCGGGGTAGGTGGTCAGACACACGGTCAGCACAACAGGGCCCGTCACCCAGGTTCGATTGGTGCTTGTTCATTCCCATCACGCGTATTCAAAGGTATCCGTATGGGTGGACGCATGGGTAACAATCGTGTAAAGATTCAGAATTTGCGTATTCTGAAAGTGATACCTGAGCAAAACATTCTCGTAGTGAGTGGCTCGGTACCTGGTTCGAAGAATTCATTTCTAATCATTGAGAAGTAGTACGATGGAACTGTCCGTATTAAATATAAAAGGAGAAGATACCGGCAAGAAGGTAACTGTGTCTGAGGAAGTATTCGGCATTGAACCTAGCACGCACGCGATCTATCTCGATGTGAAGCTTTACCTGGCTAACCAGCGTCAGGGAACGCACAAATCAAAAGAGCGTGCAGAGATAAATCACTCTACTCGCAAAATCAAACGCCAAAAAGGAACTGGTGGAGCTCGTGCAGGTAGCATTAAGTCTCCGGTGTTCGTAGGTGGTGGTCGTATTTTCGGTCCACGCCCACGCACTTACGGTTTCAAACTGAACAAGAAAGTTAAAGCTTTGGCTCGCCGTTCGGCACTTTCTGTTAAGGCGCAAGCTAACGCCGTTTCGGTTTTGGAAGCATTCACTTTCGATGCGCCTAAAACGAAATCATTCCTGAATGTTTTGAATTCCCTTTCACTGGCGAACACCAAAACATTATTGATCCTTCCTGAGATCGATAACAATGTATACCTGTCGAGCCGTAACATTCCAAAAGCGAAGGTTACTACTGTTGACTCGGTAAATACATATGACCTGATGAATGCAGACCGTCTTCTGATAAGTGAATCTGCGATTTCTATTTTGGAAACCCAATTGAACAAATAACAATGAGTGTACTGAAACGTCCGATTATTACTGAAAAGGTAACGGCTCAGGGTGGTCAAGGTAAATACGCTTTCGAAGTCTCCCTTACTGCAAACAAGGTAGAGATCAAGAAGGCTGTTGAGAAACTGTTCGGGGTTACCGTAGAAAGCGTTCACACCATGCGTAGCATTGGTAAAAGCAAATCCCGCACATCGGGAGGTAAGTTTGTCACTGGAAAAACGTCAACGATCAAAAAGGCGATCATCACAGTAGCCGAAGGCGAAGCGATCGATATCTACGGAGAAGCCTAGTTGAACGATTTCAAATCATTAGACGAGTTAATAGCAAATGGCAGTTAAAAAATTAAAACCTACAAGTGCTGGTCAGCGTTTCCGCTCGGCTCCTACATTCGAGGAGATCACCGCGTCGAAGCCTGAGAAGAGTCTTCTGGAACCCATCAAAAGAACAGGTGGTCGTAACAGCCAGGGACATCGTACCATGCGATATATTGGTGGCGGTCACAAGAAAAAATACCGCGTTATCGACTTCAAAAGAAATCGTTTCGACGCTCCCGCTACTGTCCTTACAATCGAATACGATCCAAACCGCTCAGCGCGCATTGCCCTGATCCAGTTTGAGGACCAGGAAAAACGTTACATCATCGCACCAAACGGCCTGAAGGTTGGACAAGTTATCGTGTCTGGCAATTCGGTAGCTCCTGAGGTTGGAAATGCCCTTCCATTGGGATCTATGCCTGTCGGTACGATCGTACACAATATCGAATTGACGCCTGGTAAAGGTGGTCAGTTTGCAAGAAGCGCCGGTGCTTACGCGCAGCTGGTAGCGAGAGAAGGTGGTAAATATGCCGTATTGAAAATGCCATCAGGCGAAATGCGTATGGTATTGGCCACTTGTATCGCAACAGTTGGAGTTGTTTCAAACGCCAGCCACATGAACGTATCGCTTGGAAAAGCGGGGCGCAGAAGATGGTTGGGACGTCGTCCACGCGTACGTGGTGTTGCTATGAACCCTGTTGATCACCCAATGGGTGGTGGTGAAGGCCGTTCGTCAGGAGGTCAGCCTCGTTCTAGAAATGGTCAGTTCGCGAAGGGTCTTAAGACACGTAACCGCAACAAGCATTCTGAGAAATTGATTATCAGCCGTCGTAAAAAATAAGTAGAACATGGCACGCTCATTAAAAAAAGGACCATATATCGACTTTCGTCTCGAAGCCAAAGTTGAAACGATGAACAATGCATCGCGTAAATCTGTCATCAAGACCTGGTCGCGGCGCTCAATGATTTCGCCTGATTTTATCGGGCATACGTTTGCAGTTCACAACGGGAACAAGTTTATCCCGGTTTATGTGACTGAAAACATGGTAGGACACAAACTGGGCGAGTTCTCTCCAACCCGTAACTTCCGTGGCCACACCGCTAAAAAAGATAAAGGAAGAAAATAATTTGTCGACGTAGCTGGTCCTAACGGACGAGCCGATATCTGAAAAGAAACATGGAAGCAAGAGCTATATTAAAAGACGTGCCTACCTCTCCTCGCAAGATGAGATTGGTGGCCGACATGATTCGCGGACAGAAGGTCAGCAAAGCGTTGGCACTTTTGAAATTCCAACCGAGAGCTTCATCGCCGGTTTTGCACAAAGTTCTTCTTTCGGCTGTTGCCAACTGGCAGCAACTGAACGAGGGAGCGAAACTGGAAGACGCTGACTTGATCGTTAAAACCGTTTTCATCGACGGTGGACGCATGTTGAAGCGTTTGCGCCCTGCACCGCAAGGACGGGCACACAGAATCCGTAAGCGTTCCAACCACATCACAATCGTGGTAGACGACGCGTCGGTGTCAGTAAATGAAGCAGTAATCGAATCATAAGTAAAACGATCTATTTCGAATGGGACAAAAGGTTAATCCGATAGGTCTAAGACTAGGAATTGTTAGAGGATGGGAATCTAGCTGGTACGGAGGAAAAGACTTCTCTGACAAACTGGTTGAAGACGAGAAAATCCGTAACTACATCAAAGCACGTATCCCGAAAGGATCGATTTCAAAAGTAGTTATTGAACGTACATTGAAGCGCATCACGTTGACGATTCACACTGCCCGTCCGGGTATCGTGATCGGAAAAGGTGGTAGCGAAGTTGATAAAATCAAAGAAGAGCTTAAAAAGATTACAGGCAAAGATGTTCAGATCAACATCTACGAAATCAAACGTCCTGAAATCGATGCGAAACTGGTAGGCGAAGCTATCGCTCAGCAATTGCAGGCTCGTATTTCTTACCGTCGTGCGATGAAGCAATCGATCGCTTCTGCAATGCGTGTAGGAACACAAGGAATCAAAATTCGTTTGGCAGGTCGTCTGGGTGGTGCTGAAATGGCCCGTACAGAAGAATACAAAGAAGGACGTATTCCTTTGCATACATTGAGAGCGGACATCGATTACGCTATCTCCGAAGCACAAACTATCTACGGTAAGATCGGTATTAAAGTATGGATCTTCAAAGGTGAATTGTACGGAAAGCGTGACCTGACTCCAAGCGCAGCAACTGCGGCATCAGACAGAGCTGACAGAAGCGCAGGTGGTGGCGAGCGTGGTAACGATCGCGGAGGACGTGGCGACAGAAGAGGTGGCCGTGACAGAAACGATGGCGCTCCACGTGGCGAAGGCGGTGGTGGTGATGCAGATCGTCGCAAACGCAACAAGAACAAGAAGAAGTAATCAGATACTTTCCGGTATCAGACCGGTTCAAATAGATTAGAATCATGTTACAGCCGAAAAGGACAAAATTTCGCAAGCAACAAAAGAACAAAGGTTCGCACAACGGTCTCGCGACCCGCGGACATGAGATCGCTTTTGGATCGTTTGCAATAAAGGCACTGGAACCAGGTTGGTTGACTGCTCGTCAGATCGAAGCAGCGCGTATCTCGGTAACACGTGCGATGAAACGCGAAGGTCAGGTTTGGATCCGTGTATTCCCTGACAAACCGATTACCAAAAAACCTGCTGAGGTTCGTATGGGTAAAGGTAAAGGTGCACCTGAGTATTGGGTAGCTCCTGTTAAGCCTGGAACTATCATTTTCGAAGCGACTGGTGTAGCGCTGGATACTGCAAACGAAGCATTGCGTTTGGCTGCACAGAAGTTGCCAATTAAGACAAGGTTCGTCGTACGCCGGGATTATCAGGAATCATAGTAGTCCGAACGTATTTAGAACCGCTAATTATCAAAAGCAATGACTAGTAAAGAAATAAAGAATCTGTCGCAGGATCAGCTTAAAGAGCAGATCGCCCAAGAGAGAGAGCGCTTACTCCGGTTGAAATTTGCGCATGCTATTTCTCCAATTGAGAACCCTTTGCGTATTCGCGCCTCACGTAAGGAAATTGCAAGACTCTTAACCGAGCTGTCGGCTAAATCTAACCAACAGTAAACAGTTTAGAAATTATGGAGGCAACAGTAAGAAATTTACGTAAAGAGAGAATTGGCAAAGTGGTGAGCAACAAAATGGACAAGTCCTGTGTGATCACCGTTGTGCGTAAAGTGAAGCACGCCAAATATGGTAAGTTTATGACTAAAACTACCAAATTGATGGTTCACGACGAAACAAACGATGTGGGTATTGGCGACACTATCCGTGTAATGGAAACTCGTCCGCTTAGCAAAAACAAGCGTTGGAGAGTAGTAGAAATCCTTGAAAGAGCGAAGTAATCATGGTACAACAAGAATCAAGACTGTCAGTAGCCGATAACAGTGGCGCAAAAGAAGTACTCGTAATCCGGGTATTGGGCGGAACTGGAAAGCGTTATGCTTCGGTGGGCGATAAGATCGTCGTGACGGTGAAATCCGCTCTGTCTTCGAGCAACATGAAAAAAGGAACGGTTTCCAAAGCCGTGGTTGTACGTACTAAAAAAGAGGTACGTCGCAAAGATGGAACTTACATCCGGTTTGAAGATAATGCGGCAGTTTTATTGAACAACAATGATGAACCCCGTGGTTCACGTATTTTCGGACCAGTTGCCCGCGAGTTGCGCGAGAAGCAGTTCATGAAAATCGTATCACTGGCACCAGAAGTGTTGTAAGAAATCAAAACATCAGTATTTCTTTAAACTGTTAAGAGAATACCTCAATGGAAAGTACAAATAAAAAAGCACCGGCAAAATTGCACGTTCGCAAAGGTGATACCGTGAAAGTGATTTCAGGTAACGCAAAAGGCGAAACCGGCGTGATCACCAAGGTGCTTGTAGAAAAACAGAGAGCAACTGTGGAAGGTGTGAACATGATCACCAAGCACGTTAAGCCAAACGCGCAAAACCCACAAGGAAGCATCGAAAAACGCGAAGGCGCTATTCACATCAGCAACCTGATGGTAGTGGATCCTAAAACAGGTGAAGCTTCAAGAACAGGCCGTAAAGCGAACGACAAAGGAAAACTGCAACGCTTTTCGAAAAAATCCGGAAACTTATTGTAATCCGGATTTGCCGAAAGCAGTTGATTTTTATAACCAAGCGAGTGGGTCGGCAATCCACATAATCACTTTCAAACATGGCGACGCCTAGATTAAAAGAGAAATACGTTAGCGAAATCGTTTCGCAATTGAAGGGGAAATTCCAGTACAAATCAAGCATGCAGGTTCCCCGCTTGACAAAGATTGTTATCAACAAAGGTATCGGAGCTGCTGTGGCAGACAAGAAACTTGTTGACACCGGTGTGGAAGAGTTGAGCCTGATCACAGGACAGAAAGCAATAGCTACTATCTCCAAAAAGGCTGTTTCTAACTTTAAGTTGCGTGAAAACATGCCTATCGGAGCGAAAGTAACGCTTCGTGGTGACAAGATGTACGAATTCCTTGACCGCCTTACAACCATTGCAATGCCACGTGTACGTGACTTCAAAGGTATCAGCGACAAAGGGTTCGATGGACGTGGAAACTATACGTTCGGTGTGAAGGAGCAGATTATTTTCCCTGAGATCAGCATCGAGAAAGTGGCTAAAATCACTGGTATGGACATCACATTCGTGACCTCTACCAACTCTGACGAAGAGAGCTACGAACTGCTGAAAGCATTGGGAATGCCTTTCACCAACGCGAACAAATAAGAAAATACTACTAAGATTATTTACCGACAATGGCAAAAGAATCAGTAAAAGCACGGGAGAGAAAAAGACAAGCGCTAGTAGAGCGTTACGCTGAAAAACGTAGCAAGTTGAAAGCTGCCGGTGACTGGGTTGGTCTTGACAAGTTACCACGTAACTCTTCTCCTGTACGCCTGCACAACCGGTGCAAAATCACCGGAAGACCTCGCGGTTATATGCGTAAATTCGGAATTTCCCGGGTACTCTTCCGCGATATGGCGTCAGATGGAAAAATTCCAGGAGTTACAAAATCAAGTTGGTAAGAATACTTTCAATTCTGATTTCAATTACTTAACTTTGCACTCCCGTTCAAAAGGGGGTGTTTAAACTTGGCATAAACATGTTAACGGATCCCATAGCAGACTATCTGACGAGACTCAGAAACGCTATCAAAGCGAAGCACCGGGTTGTTGAGATACCTGCATCCAACATAAAAAAAGAGATTACAAAGGTACTTTTTGACAAGGGGTACATTCAAAGCTACAAATTCGACGAGGTTGGTCCTCAGGGAGTTATCAAGATCGCTTTGAAATACAATCCTGTGACAAAGCAATCTGCAATTGTGAAATTGGAGAGGGTTAGTAAGCCTGGACTACGTAAATATTCAGGTTCATCAACACTGCCACGTGTATTGGGCGGCTTAGGAACAGTGATCATCTCTACATCGAAAGGTGTAATGACAGATAAAGAAGCTAAGACACTGAATGTGGGTGGTGAAGTGTTATGTTTCGTGTATTAATATTTAAAAGTTATTCAGGAAATGTCACGAATAGGAAATAAAGTTATCGTTTTGCCCGCAGGTGTATCTGTGTCGGTTGCAGAAGATAACGTAGTATCTGTAAAAGGGCCGAAAGGCACTCTTACCCAGGCAGTAGATAGCGATATCACTGTGGAGGTTGAGGGTAGCGAACTGAAAGTTACGCGTCCTACTGAACAGAAGCGTCACAAAGCATTGCACGGTCTTTACCGCTCACTGATCAACAACATGGTGATCGGTGTAGATGCAGGTTACAAGCGTGAGCTTGAAATTATAGGGGTAGGTTACAAAGCGAGCTCGGCGAACAACGTTCTCGAACTTCAATTGGGTTACTCGCACAACATTTTTATGGCGATCCCGGAAGAAATCAAAGTGGTTACGACCTCAGAAAAAGGTCAGAACCCTAAGGTGATCCTGGAAGGTATCGACAAGGAATTGATTGGTGCAGTAGCAGCGAAAATCAAATCTCTCCGCAAAGTTGAGCCTTACAAAGGAAAAGGTATCCGTTTTGTTGGTGAAGTGGTCCGTCGTAAGGCAGGTAAGTCTGCTTCTAAGAAATAGTGCGTAGCCACCGATCAATGTTATAAACAAGTAAGATAAGATTAAAGATGGCTAACGTAAAAGCAGATAGAAGACAACGCCTGAAACTTCACATCCGTAAGCGGGTGAAGGGAAGCGCGGAGCGCCCAAGACTTTCGGTCTTCCGTTCCAACACAAGCATCTACGCACAGATTATCGATGATATCAAGGGCATTACCCTTGCAAGTGCATCTTCGGTAGAGCTGGGAGGCAGAAAAGAAAACACTAACGTGGAAGTTGCTGCTCAGGTAGGTAAGAAAATTGCTGAAAAAGCACAGGAAGCAGGTATCCAGGCAGTGGTTTTTGACCGTAATGGATATTTGTACCACGGTAAGGTAAAAGCATTGGCCGACGGAGCTCGTGAGGGTGGCCTGAAATTCTAAGTATAACAAAGACTATGTCTACAAATACAAGACCTTCAAAGGTTAACGAATCAGACCTGAAAGAGCGCGTTGTAGCGATCAACCGGGTTGCAAAAGTAGTAAAAGGTGGTCGTCGTTTCTCCTTCTCTGCCATCGTGGTAGTAGGAGACGGAAACGGAGTTGTAGGTTACGGATTGGGCAAAGCCAACGAAGTAACTGACGCGATTGCCAAAGGAATTGACGATGCTAAGAAAAACCTGATCCAAATTCCTATGCTAAAACATACCGTTCCTCACGAAATGGAAGGTAAGTTCAGCGGCGGTTTCGTTCTGATCAAGCCGGCTGCTCCTGGTACGGGAGTACTGGCAGGTGGCCCGATGCGCGCGGTATTGGAAAGTGCAGGTATCAAAGACGTACTTGCGAAATCCAAAGGTTCATCGAACCCGCACAACGTAATCAAGGCTACAATTGACGCTCTTTTGAAAATGAGAGCTCCGCATCAGGTTGCTTTCCAACGTGGCGTTAAATTGGAAAAAGTATTCAACGGATAATCCTTCGGGATTATCCTCAATCTGAGAGCAATCATGTCAAAAGTACGTATTACACAAGTTAAGAGCACAATTGACCGCCCTGAGAACCAAAAGTTGACGATCAAAGCGTTGGGTCTTGGTAAACTGAACCGGTCTGTTGAGAAAGAAAACAGCGATGCCATTGCCGGAATGATCCGCAAGGTAAGCCACTTGGTTAAAGTTGAAGAAATTTAATATACGATTAGTATGAATTTAAGTTCATTAAAACCGGCTGCTGGTTCCGTTAAAGTTGGAAAGCGGGTTGGACGTGGTCAGGGTTCCGGTAAAGGGGGCACTGCTGCACGTGGACACAAAGGAGCGCAGTCGCGTTCAGGTTACAGCCGCAAGCTGGGCTTTGAAGGTGGTCAGATGCCTCTGCAAAGACGTTTGCCGAAATTCGGTTTCAACAACATCAACCGCGTTGAATACAAGGCGTTGAACCTGGACGCAATCCAGGCATTGGTTGAAAAAACCGGAGCTGCGGTAGTAACGTTAGATCTGATTCGTGAAAATGGTCTCAGCGCGAAGAATGACCTGGTTAAGATCCTTAACCGTGGTGAAATCACTTCTGCGGTTGAAGTTCAGGCTCATGGGTTTTCTGCTTCGGCTATCGAGTCGATCGAGAAGGCAGGTGGTAAAGCAGTTAAATTGTAATTTAGCTGCGATACCCGACAGAATTTGTTTACTTTGAACAGAGCGTTGTAAGCCCAGAAGATGAAACGATTTTTAGAGACTATAAAACACATATTTGCGATTGAGGAGTTGAGAACACGTATTCTCAACACTCTTTTGTTTATAACGATCTTCCGGTTGGGGTCTTACGTTGCGTTGCCAGGTGTTGAACCTGATCAAATGAATGTATCCTCTGCGGGGTTGTTGGGTTTGCTTGATACTTTCCTAGGTGGCGCTTTCAGTAAAGCGTCCATTTTTGCGTTGGGTATCATGCCTTACATTTCCGCTTCCATTGCGATCCAACTGTTGACTATGGCATTGCCATATTTCCAGAAGATGCAGAAGGAGGGGGAATCAGGCCGTAAAAAGCTGAACCAGATTACCCGGGTTCTGACTATCGTTGTTACACTTGTTCAAGGTACCGCGTATTTGAATACTACTGTACCTGACGAGGCTCTTCTGGTTTCCAGAAGCATGTTCACCATTTCGTCGGTTTTTGTACTGACGGCGGGTACAATGTTCTGTATGTGGCTCGGCGAGAGAATTACTGACAAAGGTATCGGTAACGGTATTTCGATGCTGATTATGATCGGTATCGTTTCTCGTTTTCCTGGTGCGATCTACAAAGAATTCGTATCGAGAGGTAGCGGCGGTATTCTGATCTTCGTATTGGAAATCGTTGCACTGTACTTTGTAATTATGGGTGCGGTGATGTTGACCCAGGCCGTTCGTCGTATTCCTATCCAGTATGCTAAGCAGGTGGTAGGTAACCGCGTAATGGGTGGTCAGCGCCAGTACTTGCCATTGAAATTGAATGCGGCGGGTGTAATGCCTATCATTTTCGCTCAGGCTCTGATGTTCATTCCTTCACTGGGTGCATCTTACTTCGCCGAGAAAAGTGATTTCGCCAGTAACGTAGCGACGATTTTCGCTAACTACACAACCTGGCAGTACAATCTCCTGTTCGCAGTATTGATTATTGTATTTACGTTCTTCTATACCGCGATTTCGGTAAACCCTCAGCAAATTGCTGATGATATGAAGCGTGGAGGCGGATTCATTCCGGGTGTTAAACCAGGTCAGCAGACTTCTGAATACATTAGCTCTGTACTCGACCGTATCACCTTCCCAGGTGCATTGATGCTGGCAGTAGTAGCTACTTTACCTGCTTTCGCGAGCCTTCTGGGAATTTCGACTGACTTTGCTCACTTTTTCGGAGGAACATCGTTGCTGATCATGGTAGGTGTAGTTTTGGATACTTTGCAACAAGTTGAAAGCTACCTGCTGATGCGCCGCTACGAAGGTTTGATGAAGTCGGGACGTGTAAAAGGGCGCACCGAGAGCGTAGCAATCTGAAATGATTTATCTTAAAACAGAAGAGGAAATCAACCTGATAAAGGTTAGTGCTCAGATCCTCGGCAAGGCACATGCGGAAGTCGCTACCTGGGTAAAGCCGGGTGTTACAACCGGTAAGTTGGATGCGGTAGCCGAGGAGTATATCAGAGACAATGGTGGAATACCTTCATTCAAGGGATTCAACAAATTTCCGGCTTCTCTTTGTATATCGGTCAATGAAGTTGTAGTCCACGGGATTCCCGGGGGCTACGTGCTAAAAGAGGGGGACATCGTTTCCATCGACTGCGGGGTTAAGCTGAATGGCTATCATAGCGACAGCGCGTACACTTACCCGGTGGGAGAAGTTTCCAAAGAAGTGATGAACCTCCTTACTGCAACCAAGAAGTCCCTGTATAAGGGAATCGAGCAAGCGGTAGATGGCTTTCGGATCGGAGATATTGGCCACGCGGTTCAGAGTTTTGTTGAAGACCGTGGCTATACAGTGGTGAGAGAATTGGTAGGACATGGGGTAGGCAGGGATCTGCATGAGGCTCCGGAAGTACCAAACTACGGAAAGCGAGGCAAAGGAATACGATTGAGAGAAGGAATGGTGTTGGCGATTGAGCCGATGATCAACCTGGGCGCGAAAGCAGTAGTGCAGGAGCGCGACGGCTGGACAATCCGGACCAACGACAGAAAGTATTCCGCGCATTTCGAACACACCGTGGTAGTGAGAAAGGGGAAGGCAGAAATTCTGACAACATTCGATTACATTGAAAAAGTGACGGCCAACACCAGCCTTATGGTTGAAGTACAGTAACAAACGCTACGAATGGCAAAACAAGCATCAATCGAACAAGACGGAGTAATTCTCGAAGCATTGTCAAACGCAATGTTTCGTGTTGTATTAGAGAACAAGCATGAAGTGATAGCGCATATCTCGGGTAAAATGAGAATGCACTATATCAAAATATTGCCGGGTGACAGAGTAAAGCTGGAAATGTCTCCTTACGACCTATCGAAAGCCCGGATTACATATCGTTACAAGTAAGGAGATCGATTACCTTAAATTAACACTTAGTTTAATCAGATGAAAGTCAAAGCATCAGTAAAGAAACGCAGCGAGGACTGCAAGGTTATCCGCCGGAAGGGTAAAGTGTACGTTATTAACAAGAAGAACCCACGGTATAAACAAAGACAAGGATAATAATTATGGCACGTATTGCAGGAGTAGACATTCCAGATCGCAAAAGAGGCGAAATCTCATTGACTTATATTTTCGGGATCGGCCGTAGCTCGGCTAAGAAAATCCTCGAAAAGGCAGGTGTTGATTTGAATAAAAAAGTGATCGACTGGACCGACGAAGAGTCTGGTGCGATCCGTGGGGTTATTGCTGGGGAATTTAAAGTAGAAGGCGCTCTTAAGTCTGAAGTTCAGTTGAGCATTAAGCGTCTTATGGATATCGCTTGTTATCGTGGCCTCCGTCACCGTAAAGGATTGCCTTTGCGTGGTCAGAGAACGAAAAACAACTCACGTACTCGTAAGGGTAAACGCAAAACTATCGCGAACAAGAAAAAGGCTACTAAATAATAAAGTGAGCGGTGGAGCGATCCACAACTTATTATTCCAACAGCAATGGCACAGAATAAAAGAAAAGATAAAGCAAAAAAGAGAGTGGTTGTTGTGGAGCCTGTTGGTCAGGTTCACATCAAAGCTTCTTTCAATAATATCATCATCTCGATTACCAACAGCAACGGACAAGTTATCTCTTGGGGTTCTGCCGGTAAAATGGGATTCCGTGGTTCTAAGAAGAACACTCCATACGCAGCACAAACTGCTGCTCAGAGCGCTGCGCAAGTTGCGTTCGACCTCGGAATGCGTAAAGCAGAGGTTTTCGTTAAAGGACCAGGATCAGGCCGTGAGTCTGCGATCCGTACTATCCAGAATGCAGGTATCGAAGTGACCACTATCCGTGACATCACTCCGCTTCCGCACAACGGATGCCGTCCTCCAAAACGTCGTAGAGTATAGTAATTAGTTAGTACCGAAAGGTACCCATTCGTAATTTGGACACTGGGGTTACAGAATGGTATTTATCAATTTTAGTTAACAAAAAGTTTTAATGGCACGTTATACAGGTCCCAAAACCAAAATCGCAAGACGTTACGGAGAACCCATCATGGGTCCAAGCAAAGCGCTTGCAAAGAAAAATTACCCTGCCGGAATGCACGGAAAGGGTCGTCGGTCAAAGAAATCGGAGTACGCTCTGCAATTGGCTGAAAAACAAAAAGTGAAATTCATCTACGGTATCCTCGAAAGACAATTCCGTAGCTTGTTCGAGAAAGCTGCCGTGAAAGCAGGTCTGACTGGTGAAAACCTTTTGAGATATTGCGAAGCACGTCTTGATAACACAGTTTACCGTTTGGGTATTGCTCCAACTCGCCGTGCTGCTCGTCAGCTCGTTTCGCACAAGCACATCCTTGTGGACGGTGAGATTGTAAACATTCCTTCTTACTCATTGCGTCCGGGCCAGGTTGTAACTGTTCGTGAGAAATCTAAATCTCTCGAAGCAGTAACAGATAGCCTTGCAGGACACAGCGCAAAAGGTTTCAACTGGTTGGAGTGGGACGCTCAGCAACTGTCTGGCAAGTTCATTACATTCCCCGACCGTGAGTCAATTCCAGAAAACATCAACGAACAGCTGATCGTTGAGTTGTATTCTAAATAATAATCTTCATATTACATGCACTCCCCGAATATTCGGGGTAGTGCTTTTTTTGCTGGCAACAGCGCAATTTTGCGATCGCAAAGGTAAGGTAGCGTGATCAACTATCATTTACTACTATAAAAGGAGCAAGGACTATGTCAATATTAGCTTTCCAAATGCCTGATAAGGTCGTCATGGAGAAAGCAGACGACTTTCACGGGTTGTTTGAGTTTAAGCCTTTAGAGAAAGGATACGGCGTAACCATTGGTAATGCGTTGCGTAGGATTCTCCTTTCGTCTTTGGAAGGTTACGCCATTACGAGTGTGAAGTTCCCAGGCGTGCTTCACGAATTTTCTTCTATCGAAGGTATAGTTGAGGATGTTACGGAAATCATCCTGAACCTGAAAATGGTTCGTTTTAAAAAAGTTTCTGACCTGAGTGAGAGTAGGATCGTAGTAAACCTGAAAAATGTTTCTGTCATCACTGCCGGCGACATTGGCAAGTTTACAAGCGCATTCGAGGTGTTGAATCCGGATCAGGTCATTTGCCATATAGATGATCAGAAGGAGTTCGAAATGGAACTTCTCCTGGATAAAGGTAGAGGATACGTGCCGGCAGACGAACCACGGGCTAATGAGCTTCCGTTCGGCTACATCGCGGTAGACTCGATTTATACGCCTATCAAAAATGTGAAATACAGCGTTGAAAACACGCGTGTTGAACAGCGTACCGACTACGAACGTCTTTTGATCGACATCCAAACCGATGGTTCCATCCACCCGGAAGATGCATTGAAAGGTGCTGCCAATATTCTGATCCAACACTTCATGCTGTTCTCTGATCAAACAATGACGTTTGAGAAGCAGAAAGCGGAAGAAGACAATCAGGTTGATGAGGAAATGCTGCGTATGAGAAAACTGTTGAAGACTTCATTGTCTGAACTGGATCTTTCCGTACGCGCTTACAACTGTTTGAAATCTGCCGATGTGAAAACATTGGGTGACCTCGTAAGACTCGAAATTTCTGATATGATGAAATTCCGGAACTTCGGTAAGAAGTCACTCACCGAGTTGGAACAACTCGTAGCCGACAAGCAGCTCACATTTGGAATGGACGTGTCGAAGTACCGTCTGGACGAGGATTAATTAAATTCCATCATAAGTATGTATTCTGTAGCGCGCTGACCGCGCCGCTCGAAGCAACTAAACAACAAAACAATGAGACACGGTAAAAAGGACAATCACTTAGGAAGAACAGCATCTCACCGCAAGGCGATGCTCTCGAACATGGCTTCCTCTTTGATCCTTCACAAAAGAATTGAAACAACCCTGGCTAAGGCAAAAGAACTTCGGAAGTTCGTTGAGCCTTTGCTGACTCGTGCGAAAGAAGATACTACCCACAACAGAAGGATAGCATTCTCTTACCTGAACGACAAAGAATCTACGAAAGAACTTTTCGGTGTCGTTTCAGACAAAATCGCATCTCGTCCGGGTGGTTACACTCGTATTATCAAGTTGGGCAACCGTCTTGGTGACGCGGCTGAAACTGCTTTGATCGAGCTGGTTGATTTCAACGATGCACTGTTGCTTGCCAATGCCGATAAACCTGCTAAGACGCGTCGCAGCAGAAGAGGTGGTAAGAAAGAAGGAGCTGTTGAAGCTGCTCCTGTTAAGAAAGAAGATCATCCGATCGTAGCGGAAACTGAGGCTCCTGCCGAAGAAGAAGCTCCGAAAACAGAAGAGACACCAGGCGAAACTGAAAAAGAATAGTTTGGAAATCGGATATTGAAATATAGGAAAAGGGTTGAACGGTTTCGTTTAACCCTTTTTTTTGAGTGAAAAATTGTATTTTTGCACCAAAATTGATCCGGTAGTCTTAAAAACATATAAAATCGCCGGGAAATAGATTTAAACCATAATATGAATCAGAAAAAGGAAGCTCTGTTGTTGCTAGAAGACGGAACAGCATACAAAGGACTCGCTTTGGGTAAAAGTGGAACCACCGGTGGCGAAATTTGCTTTAACACGGGCATGACGGGCTACCAGGAGATTTACACAGACCCTTCCTATTACGGTCAGATTATCGTGAACACCAATTCGCACATCGGTAACTACGGCGTGCAGCTGGAAGACGAAGAAGAATCTGGCTCGGTAAAGATCCGCGGGATGGTTTGTAACACATTCTCACAGATCTATTCGCGCGACACCGCTGATTTCTCTCTGCAAGAGTATTTCGAACGTGCAAACGTCGTAGGCATTAGTGGCGTGGACACACGTCACCTCGTACGCCACGTGCGCGAGAAGGGAGTAATGAACGCCATTATCTCTTCCGAGATCCTCGACGAGGTGGAGCTGATGAAAGAATTGAAGAAAATTCCTTCGATGGATGGATTGGAGCTTTCTTCGGAAGTGACTACCGAGGAGCCTTACTTCATGGGCGACGAGGCGACGGCCAAATTCCGCGTTGCGGTAATGGATTATGGTATCAAGAAAAGCATTCTGCTGAACCTTACTTCAAGAGGCTGCTACTGCAAGGTTTTCCCTGCAAAAACATCCTACGAAGAAGTGTTGGAATGGAATCCGGACGGTTTCTTCATCTCCAATGGTCCTGGTGACCCTTCGGCGATGGAATATGCGGTTGAAAATGTAGGTCAAATGGTGGAGACAGCTAAGCCGCTTTTCGGTATCTGCCTCGGTCACCAGTTGCTCGCATTGTCAAGCGGTATCAACACCTACAAAATGCACCACGGCCACCGCGGTTTGAACCACCCGGTGAAAAACCTGATCACAGGTCTCTGCGAGATCACTTCGCAGAACCACGGTTTCGCGGTGAAGCCGGATGAGATCGAAAGCCACCCGGATATCGAGGTTACGCACATTAACCTGAACGACAAGACGATCGAAGGTATCCGCAGAAAGGATTACCCGGCATTCTCAGTACAGTACCACCCGGAAGCGTCGCCAGGTCCGCACGATTCACGTTACTTGTTCGACGAGTTCCTCAAATTGCTCGAAGCAAGCAAAGCATAAAAAGAAAACCCTCCGCATTACGTGGAGGGTTTTTGCTTGTATGGGTTTGAGTTCGAGTTTAGAGTTTAGAGTTTAAAGTTGAGCGTCGAGCAGTGCCCGGAACTCTTTTTCTTCCATGAAGCCATTCTTCTGGGTAACGAGCTTCCCGTTTTTGTAAAGCAGGAATGCCGGAATTTCATCCACGCCCAGTTCTTTCACCAGTGTTTTATTCGGGTCAAATGCGATGGTTTCGATTTTGGCCTTCCCCGCATATTCCTTTTGGAGTTTCTCGACGGTAGGCAGCATTTTCACGCAGGGCGGGCACCATTTGGCGTGAATGTCGATCAGGACGACTTTTTCGGAGTTTATGATTTTGTTAAATTCTGCTGAACTCAACCCCTTCACGCCGGCCTTGTTGGCCCCGGCCACAGCCTTGCCCGAGGTGTTCCATTTGAGGTAGCCGCCTTTCATATCATACACCTCCTTGAAACCGCTTTCATGCAATGCCGTAGCAGCCGCTGCGCTTCTTCCGCCGGAGAGGCAGTACACATATACCGGCTTGTTTTTGTCCAGTTTGGTAATTTTTTCCTTGAAATCAGCGCTTTTGTAGTCCACGTTGGCTGCATTGGCTAAGTGCCCTTCGCCGTACTCGTCGGGCGTGCGTACGTCCAGGAGTTGTGCATCGCCGGCTTTGTTCAATTGTTTTTCAAATTCTTCTGTAGTGAGCTGTTTCTGAGCTTGTAATGCAAATGGCAGGCCGACCAGTATGGTAGTCAGAATGTGGGTTATTTTCATAGTAAACGGTGTGGTTGACTCGACCGTAAATTTAGCCTAAAATGACCGGGAGTTTATGGATGACCATTTTTTTTGCGTTATTTTGTAGCGTTAACCATATTCCAATTTCATTAAACCACAAGCTGCAAATGAGTACGATTCAGTCAGTACATGCAAGACAAATTCTGGATTCAAGAGGAAACCCCACAATAGAAGTTGATATTCGTACCGAGAATGGTTATCTGGGCCGCGCTGCGGTTCCTTCCGGAGCTTCTACCGGTAAGCACGAGGCAGTTGAGCTTCGCGATAACGACAAAAGCGTTTACGTTGGAAAAGGAGTTTTGAAAGCGATTGAAAATGTAAACGACATCATTTTCCCTGAACTGATCGGTTGCTCCGTATTCGAGCAGAACCTTATCGATAAAATCATGCTGGAACTGGATGGCACGCCTAACAAAGGTAAGTTGGGTGCAAACGCTATCCTGGGTGTTTCCCTCGCTGCTGCGAAAGCTGCTGCACAGGAAGCGAACCTTCCATTGTACCGCTACGTAGGTGGTACCAATGCCAACACATTGCCTGTACCGATGATGAACATCCTCAACGGCGGTAGCCACGCGGATAACTCCATCGATTTCCAGGAGTTCATGATCATGCCTGCGAAAGCAGATACATTCTCGCAGTCATTGCGCATGGGTGTTGAGGTTTTCCATACTTTGAAAACTGTATTGAAAAGCAAAGGCTACTCGACCAACGTAGGTGACGAAGGTGGTTTTGCTCCAAATATCAAATCAAACGAAGAAGCCATCGAGGTTGTACTTCAGGCAATCGAGAAAGCAGGTTTCAAACCAGGCGAAGATATCTTCATCGCAATGGATGCTGCTGTTTCTGAATTCTACGAAGATGGTTTGTACCACTTCAAAAAATCGGATGGCCGTAAATTGAGCTCTGATGAAATGGCTGACTACTGGACTCAGTGGGTGGCTAAATATCCTATCATCTCAATTGAAGACGGTATGGACGAAGACGACTGGGCTGGCTGGAAGACTTTGACAGACTCTATCGGCAAAAAATGCCAGCTGGTAGGTGACGATTTGTTCGTAACAAACGTAACCCGTCTGCAACAAGGTATCGAATCACAAATCGCTAACGCGGTATTGGTAAAAGTAAACCAGATCGGTTCTTTGACTGAAACCATCGATACTGTAAACCTTGCAAAACGCAACAGCTATAAGAGCATCATGTCGCACCGTTCAGGTGAAACAGAAGACTCGACGATCGCTGACCTTGCGGTGGCATTGAACACAGGCCAGATCAAAACCGGTTCGGCTTCACGTTCTGACCGTATGGCGAAATACAACCAGCTTCTCCGCATCGAAGAAGAACTGGGCGAAAGCGCATACTTCCCAGGATTGAAATTCTAATTCAAACCATCAAGAGCCGGAGCCCAGCGCTCCGGTTCTTGTTTAAGGGTATTTCAATATGAAAAACCGCTCATTCTGGTCTCTGCACACATTAAAGAACTTCTATATAGCCACATTCGTCGTGTGGCTGATATGGATATTGTTCCTCGACAATAACAATATCCGGATCGTGATGTCGAACCGGATGAAAATGAAGGACCTTGAAAAGGAGAAAGCGATTCTTCAAACCAAGATCCGTGAGGTAAAAAAAGAGCGGAATGAGGTTTTCGGAAATCCCAGAATGCTTGAAAAATGGGCGCGCGAGAAATTTATGATGCGCCGGCCCAACGAAGAAGTATATGTGATTGTGGACGAAAACAATCAGCCTGTCGAAAGCAAAAAAGAAGAGTAGCACATTACTCTTTTAAATCTCATCTTAATTTCAGCATACATTGAGCAAGAAAGTCATCCTCATTATCATGGACGGCTGGGGAATCGCCAAGTCCGGCGAGGAAAGCCGTTCGGCTGTTTTGGCAGCAAACACCCCATTCTACGATTCCATCCTTCAAAAATACCCGCATAGCAAACTTGAAGCGAGTGGCCTGGCCGTTGGTCTGCCCGATGGACAAATGGGTAACTCCGAAGTAGGCCATACCAACCTCGGTGCCGGTCGCGTGGTGTACCAGGATTTGGTAAAAATCAACCTCGCGGTATCCGAAGGTACGCTCGCGCACGAACCCGCGCTTGCACAGGCACTCGACTACGCGAAGTCGGAAGGTAAAAGGGTACATTTCATCGGTCTGGTTTCGGACGGCGGCGTGCATTCGCATATCGAACATTTGAAAGGCCTTTGCAAAATTGCTTCCGACCGTGGTTTGAGCGACGTATTCGTTCACGCATTCACCGACGGCCGCGATACCGATCCGAAAAGCGGATTAGGCTTCCTGACCGAACTCAGCGAATCGATGGCGCAAAGCACCGGCCGCATTGCCAGCATTACCGGTCGCTACTACGCCATGGACCGCGATAAGCGCTGGGAACGCGTAAAACTCGCTTACGACGCGATGGTACACGGCGAAGGCCAGCATGTACCCGCAGGTGATGTTTTGAAAGCCGTACAGGCTTCCTATGAAGAAGGCGTTACCGACGAATTCATCATGCCGATTATCGCTACCAATGCCGACGGTTCCCCGCTTGCATTGATCCAGGATGGCGACGTGGTATTATGCTTCAACTTCCGCACCGACCGCGGCCGCGAGATCACCGAAGTGCTTACTCAGCAGGATTTCCACGAGCAGAATATGCACAAGCTTAATTTGAAATACGTCACCATGACCAACTATGATGATACTTTCAAAGGCGTGGATGTCATTTTTGATAAAGACAATTTGAATAACACCCTCGGCGAAGTGCTCGAATCGGCTGGTAAGAAGCAGATCCGCATTGCTGAAACCGAGAAATACCCGCACGTGACATTCTTCTTCTCGGGAGGCCGCGAAAAGCCTTTCGAAGGTGAAAGCCGTTTGCTATGCCCTTCCCCGAAAGTAGCGACTTACGATTTGCAACCAGAAATGTCGGCATTCGACATTCGTGATGCGATCGTACCGGAGCTGGTAAAGGAAGATGTGGATTTCGTGTGCCTCAACTTCGCTAATCCGGACATGGTAGGACATACCGGCGTTTTCGAAGCGGCTGTGAAGGCTTGCGAGACTGTTGATCAATGTGTACAGGCTGTGGTAACGACTGGCTTGGAGCACGGTTATTCATCGATCATCATCGCCGACCACGGGAACTCGGATTATATGTCGAACGACGACGGTTCACCGAACACCGCGCATTCATTGAACCTCGTGCCGTGCATTCTGGTGGATAACGAATACCAAAAGCCGATCAATAATGGTAAGCTGGCCGACATTGCGCCGACTATACTTGAATTGATGGGAATCGCCAAACCCGCGGAAATGACGGGAACAAGCATTCTCTAAAACTTAAAGACATCCATTGATGTTCACTAACAGAGGGTCCCCCGGGCTCTCTGTTTTTTTAGCCACATTGAAATCCATGCATTACCGCTTCCTTACCATCGTCGCAGCAGTTCTGGTCTTTTCACTCGTTTCCTGTCGCCAGGAAGAAACCCGCGACGACGCTCCCAAGGCGTATTACGATTTGAAAGGTTTCATCGAAAACCAGATCGAGTATTTAAATGACAAGAAACCGGAGGTGAGCAAAACGGCGGTTCTGGGAAGCAAGCATGAGGCTTCAAAGACGCGCGAGGTAGATTGGAAAAAGGAGCTCGAACTGTTTGTACAGGCAGATATTAACAAGCCATCCTACCGCCAGAGCTACGAAGTGGTGCAAAACGGCCCGCTGCATTATGAATACCGCCTCAAACCAGGAAATGACCTGCCGGTAGCTTATCTTAAAATCGATACAGATTCGGTTTTAAAGCAGCCGCTGCGCGTTGAGGCATTAATCCAGGCATCGAATAAGATCTATAATTCGGAAAAGAAGATAGTGCTGAATGCTGTGAAACGAGATAACCTCTTGGGAGTAAACACTTATGAGGTAAACGGTTACCAGAAGCTCATCTTTGTAGATAAGAAGCTATTTAGCATTCGGGGGGAAATAGGATTTTAACGGGGCAATTGCATTATTCTCAATGTACCTCCACACCATATTTTGTGGTAACATTACCCAATTTTCCAGTGTCAAGTTTGAGATAACCAGCGGTTTGTAAGAATTTTCCATATCTTAAAATATCCTTTTAAAAGAGCCAAATTCATGATAATGAGGCTCTTTTTTGCATTTCAGGAGGATTCGGTGATTTGGATCAGATGACCATTCCGGGCCGTCGGCATTGAGCGGCACAGAATTGTTTGAAATGAACGCAGAACAGCATGTAGACCCGGATCTAATTTTAACCTGTCTCCATGAGAAACTAAATCACACAAGTAAAACTTAATATCAATGCAACAAGAACAGAAAAATAAGCAAAGCATCGCCTGGGCAATGGTAGTTGTCCTTGGGCTTGCAACGGCCATGTTCGGCTACTTGTTCACTACTCAGAAACAAGAGTTGACCCAGCAAGAGTCAATGGTAGTCGAAAAGGCAAGAGAGTTGGCTGTAACCAAAACTAAACTGGATTCTATTTCCACTGTATTGGATGCGAAGATTGCAGAAGTTGAAAAATTGGGCGGTGATGTTACTGAACTGACCAAAATGAAGGAAAAACTCGAAGCTGACAAGGTAGCATTCAGCCGCAGCAGAAGAGTGGAAACCAACAAGTATCTCGGAAAAATTAAGGAATACGAAAAATTCCTGACAGAAAAAGACGAGATGATCGCTCAGCTGAAAGCTGAAAACGAGCAACTGGTAGCAAGTAACGACTCCCTGCACACACACGTAGGAACGCTGACCAGCGAACGCGAGAAACTGGTACAGCGCCAGGCTGAACTGACAGACTCTGTTACCACATTCACTGCGGCTAACAAAGAACTGAGCGCGAAAGTAAGCAAAGCTGCTGCCCTCAAAGCGCAGAACCTGAAAGTGCTGACAGTTAATTCAAGAGGTAAAACCAAAGATCGCGAAGAATACAAAGCGAGCCGTGTTGACAAACTGAAACTGGTTTTCAACCTGCCGGAAAATGATTTGACTGCCCAGGAGCCGAAAGACATCTATGTTCGGGTACTGGATCCGGACGGAGCAGTTGTGTCTGACGACGCTACCGGTTCAGGTGAGTTCGAAATCGATGGTGCTCCATCTAAATTCACTTCCCGCGAGTCGATCGCTTATCAAAACAACAACCAGAAAGTGGAAATGTTGTACGATAACTCTGGCAAGTTCCGCCCAGGAAAATATAATGTGGAGCTGTATGCAGAAGGATACAAAATTGGTGGCGGTAACTTCACCATCAAGAAATAAGATATAACTTCACACCATGCATAGCTATAAGGCCGCTGATCGACGATCAGCGGCCTTTCTTTTGTTACGGTTCTTGCGTTTGCGCATTAATGATATCGATAAAATGCCTCAGCTCCTCGGTCCGTTGCGGGCCGGATTCGGGGTAGGTCATTTTCATCTTCTTTAATTCCTCGGAGACGATTTTCGCAACGGTCAGGCGAAGGTTCTTCTTATCGTCGGCCGGGATCACATACCATGGTGCTTTCTTGGA
Organism: Dyadobacter soli; assembly: GCF_900101885.1. Taxonomy (GTDB): domain Bacteria; phylum Bacteroidota; class Bacteroidia; order Cytophagales; family Spirosomataceae; genus Dyadobacter; species Dyadobacter soli. The sequence continues at coordinate 227,925 of NZ_FNAN01000009.1, forward strand.
AGCGGTAGCATTGATGGCGTCTTCGTAAGCCTGCATATATTCTGCCCATTGGTCGCGCACTTTTACATCCTGCTCCTCGAATTTCCAGTTTTTAGAAGGATCTTCAATGCGTTCGATTAGTCGTTCGGCTTGTTCTTCTTTCGATACATTAAGGAAGAACTTGATTACCCGGATGCCATTCCGGTAAAGATACTTTTCGAGGTTTTTAATATCCGAGTAGCGGTTCTTCCAAAGCTTATCCGTGTCTTCGGTCAATTCCACCGGAAGGCGCTGCGAATGCGTCAGGATTTCGGGCTGTACTTTTACTACCAACACTTCCTCGTAGTAGCTGCGGTTAAAAATTGTGATGGTACCGCGTTGAGGCAATACCAGGTTCGTACGCCAGAGAAAATCGTGACCCAGTTCGGTTTCCGTCGGCCTTTTGAATGAGTGGATTTTTACGCCCACCGGATTGACGCCTGAAAGCACATGCTTGATGGTACCGTCTTTCCCGGCAGCGTCCATGGCCTGGAAAATCACCAGCAGGCCGTAGCGATTGTGCGCGTACATCATGCTTTGCAGTTCGTCCAGCTCTTTGGCCGATTCTTCCTGCATGGCCTCATACTCGGCTTTATCGGCATAAATGTCCTTGAACCTCGTTTTGGCCTTACTAATGTCAAATTTCTTGCTACCGTCGTAGCGATAATCATCCGAATTAAAGTCCGACATGTCCGTACGATTTAATGTGAATTGAAATGGTCAATGGTTATCGAGGAAATCGACCAGCTTGGCGAATGCAATGGAGCGATGGCTGATCTGCGATTTCTCGGCCAGGGTCATTTCTGCAAAAGTCCGGTCCTGGCCATCCGGAACGAATACCGGGTCATACCCAAAGCCGCCGGTGCCGCGTTTCTCATCGATAATGGCCCCCAGCGCGCGGCCTTCGAATGCATAGTAATCGTTTCCGAGACTTAGTGAAATGACGGTCAGGAAGTAGGCGCTGCGATCCGTTTCGTTGGTAAGGTTGCGTAAAAGAAGATTGATATTGTCGTCGTGGCTGCGCTGCGGGCCTGCGTAGTAGGCAGAATGCACACCTGGTTCACCGTTAAGGGAAGGTACAACGAGGCCGCTGTCGTCGGCGAAGCAGTCGATGCCGTATTTTTCACGTACGTAGCTTGACTTTGCCTTGGCATTCTCCTGGATCGTTTCAAAAGGCTCGGGTATTTCCTCGAAGCAGCCGATATCCGACAATGTAACGAGCTCGAACCTGTCGCCCAGGAGTGCCTGGATTTCTCTTAGTTTGTTTTGGTTATTGGTAGCGAAGCAAAGTTTCATGGGCAGGTTGTGTTAATGGGGTGCATTTTACGAAAAAATAAGTAGGGTTTAAATGCCACCGCAGCGGCGGACCACGAAGGCACGAATATTCACGAAACGTCTTCGTGTCTATTCGTGCCTTCACGGTCCGCCGCTGCGGTGGCATTTAAAAACTATAATTACTTAGCCGGAGCAGGAGTCGGAAGCGCAGGTGCGCCAGCTGGCTTAGCACCTTTTGTAAAGTCGATCAGCTCCATTTCGAACTGCAATACCGAGTTACCCGGGATTGGTCCGTAAGTTTCAGTTCCGTAAGCAAGGCCCGAAGGAATCAAGAGTAATCCTTTTTCGCCTTTTTTCATCAGGGTAAGGCCTTCATCCCAGCCCGCGATCACCATTCCGGCGCCTACTTGCAGATCAAGCGGTTTGCCCTGGTTTTTAGAGCTGTCGAATTCTTTGCCATCTAGGAATTTACCTGTGTAATGCACTTTTACATTGTCGCCAGGGGTAGGGCTCGCGCCTGTGCCTTCTGTTTGTGGTATGTAAACCAAACCGGAAGCGGTTTTTCTGGCTTTCGCTTTCAGGTTGTTTTTAACCAAAAAGTCCTCGATGGTCTTCGCATCGATATCTTTTTGCTTTTTGCCAGCCTCAGCTTGTTGCTTCTGGAATTCTTCCGAAGTCAGAACGCTCACCACTTTCACAGTGAAGGTCAGTTCAGAACCTTTTTTGATCATCGGAGGCATTGGCTGACCGATTTTCGCGAACAATGTATCCGCATTCACCAGGAATTTGGCGCTGTCGCCGGTAGCGAGCATGGTAAGGCCTTCTTCGAAGCTGCCTTTGTAAGGAGGAGCCTGCAACACCATTTTCACCGGGTTCTTCTCTTTATATGTATCGCGGAGCGTAGAGTCGGTACCATTCTTCAATACCAGGTGGAATGTCATGATATCCCCCAGTTTAGCCTTTCTTGCATCGTCTTCGTGATCGAAAAGCGTGTATTTAAGGCCGCTTTCGGTTACCTGCTGACGATGTTGATTGCAAGCGGCTGCGAGAATAGTTATGCCCATCGCATAACCGATTGTTTTTAAATTCATTGGGACGTGTTAATTAGAAGATATTTTGGTGAATGTGGAATTTAAGTTTAGTCAACGCTCAAAAGTTCTTCCCGGTAGGCGGGAAGTATACTTAAAAATCTTGCAACTGTTTCATTTACTGATTGTTCTGAACGGCCTCCCGACGCGTTCTTATGCCCGCCGCCACTGAAATGCGCACTCGCCAGGTCTCTTACCGAAAAGGTACCCACCGACCGGAAGGAGATTTTAACCTCGCCTTTACGTTCGATGAACATGGCAGACATCACTACATTCTCAACCTGTAAACCGTAGTTCACGATCCCCTCCGTTTCGCCGGATGCCGAATTGAACTTCTGTAATTCCGCTTCGGTCAACACCATGTAAGCCGTGCGGTATTCGGGGAGGACAACGAGTTTCTGGGAAAGCACATAACCCAGGAACTGCAAGCGGGAAAGCGGCGCATTGTCGTAGATTAATCGGTGCACACGGCTTGAATCGAAACCGGTACGCATTAAGTCGGCTACTGCCAAATGCACGGCTGGCGTTACATTGCCATGGCGAAACGAACCGGTGTCGGTCATAATGCCTGCATAGAGGCATTCGGCCATGGGTATATCGAAAATCTGGTCGGCAGGCAGGCCTCCTTCCATTTCTTTTACCAACTCATAAACGAGCTGCGCCGTAGCTGCGGCCGTCGTATCCCAAACCATCCATTTCGCGAAATGCTCCGGTTCGAGGTGGTGATCGATCATCATTTTAGGCGCCGCGGCATCCTGAACTACCTTACCAAGGTCTTTCAACCGTGATAATGCGGAGAAATCCAGGCAGCAGATCAATGTCGCCTGCTCGATCTTTTTCTTGCATTTACCCTGCTCCGAAGCCTTCTCGTACACCAGCACATGCTCCATGCCGGAAAGCCAGCGAAGGTTCGCGGCGTAGTCGGTAGGGCTGATGACCGTCACTTCATGTCCTTTTTTGAGCAAATAACTGGCCCAGCCCAGGGACGAACCCAATGCATCCGCATCCGGGTCGCGGTGCGTTGTGATAACGATTTTTTGGGGTTGGGATAAAAAAGAGCGGAGCTCTTCAATGATTTGATTCACAGTAACTTAGTTCAAAAGAGGTATTTCCTGTTTGCTTAGAGCCCACAAAATTAACAAAACTGTTGGGATTTGCTTCATTATGGGCGGTAAAGGCTGGCAATCAGGCGGTGATTTAACATAAGGCGGGTCTTTGCGGACGAAAGGTTCGCTATTTTATAATGAAATATAGTAGCTTGCAGGCAGTATCAAAATAGCCAAGTACGTATGCCAACGAATAAGACATTTACCATGATCAAGCCTGATGCTGTGAAGGATGGTCATGCGGGTTCCATCATCAAGTTGATCGAAGCAGCAGGATTCCGGATTGTGGCCCTGAAAAAAACGCAGCTTACTTCCGAGCGTGCGGGCGAATTTTATGCCGTGCACAAGGAGCGTCCCTTCTACAATGATCTTTGCCAGTATATGTCATCCGGGGCGATCATCCCGATGATTCTCGAAAAGGAGAATGCGGTAGCCGATTTCCGTACGCTCATCGGCGCCACGAACCCGGCGAATGCGGAGGAAGGTACTATCCGCAAATTGTACGCGATATCCATGGAGAAAAACGCGATCCACGGATCGGATTCGGACGAGAATGCGGCTATCGAAGGGAATTTTTTCTTCTCGCACGTAGAACAGTTCTGAGAAAATTAGCTTATAAAAGAAGAACCCCGGAGCCGCTGAGCTTCGGGGTTCTTCTTTTTATGACTTATTACTACATAACTTTCACATAAACGCTGTCGACGATCTGGATGACTCCATTAGCAGCCGGAACATTCTTCTTAGTAATTTCCGCATTGTTTACATTAACAGTGCTGCCCTGCTTCACAAACTTGACCTTTTTGCCACTGACAGTTGATAGGCTGTCGTTTGGAAGATCTCTATCTACATCATAAAGACTTTTGATGATAAAAGAATTCAGGAACTGGCCCGCCTGGGTTTTGGTCATATTTGCAGCAACCGAACTGGGGATATTTGCTTTCTGAAAAGCCGCATTGTCCGGCAGTAAGAAAGTCGCATCTTGTGTCCTAAGCCCATCAGGTAATGCTGCAAGATCCAAAATTGTTTTAAGTATGCTGAACTCCGGATTTTCATGGACAATATCGGTGGCAGTTCTCTGCCCTACCTTATCGGCCGCGTCCTCCTTACAAGAAATCAAAATCGTTGAAAATAGCCCTGCTGTCAAAAAAAATGTCGCCCAACGCCCTCCAAAACGGTTTTTTTTCATAGCTTTCCAAGTGGTTAATTTTTGTAAAACTAATGCAAAAAGTAGTTTGAAGGAATTTGTAACCACAAATTTTTAATCCTAATCCTTAACAAACCATGCTTAAACTTAGACAATTGATCGTTGCCGGTGCGGCCGTTCTGATGCTTAATTCGGCGTTTTTCGCGCTGAATGGGCCGTCTGCCGATCCGTTGAAGAAGCCCGTCAAATTATTCAACGGGAAAGACCTTAAAGGCTGGACCGTCCACGGTACCGAAAAATGGTACGTCGATGGAGGCGAACTCATCTGCGAGAGCGGCCCCGACAAAAAGTACGGTTACCTCACCACCGACAAGTTTTACAAGAACTTCGACCTGTCCCTCAAATTCCGCCAGGAAGCAAATGGAAACAGCGGCGTATTCTTCCGCTCGACGGTGACCGGTACCAAAGTTGCGGGCTGGCAGGTGGAAGTGGCACCGCCTAACCACGACACCGGCGGCATTTACGAATCGTACGGCCGCAACTGGCTCGTGCAGATTCCCGATGAAAAAGAAGGCTTCCTGAAAATGGGTGAATGGAACACGCTGCGCATCCGCGCGGAAGGCGACCGCACGCAAACCTGGCTGAACGGCCACGAAATGGTGGACCTTACCGACGCCAAAATCGGTGCCGGCGAAGGCTCGATCGCGTTGCAGATCCACGACGGCGGCGGTATCAAGGTTCGCTGGAAAGACATTCTCCTGGAAGAGCTCTAAACCGGCGGTTTTTCATTCCGTCAGCGGGTTAATTCATCCCGCTGAAACCGGCACTTCGTCGGAAATCACTTAACAAACGGCTTCATGGCCAATAGATTTGTGTCAGCAATTACACATAATCTATTAGCCATGAAGCTTTTTTATTGTCTGTTGCTATTCGTCACGCCGGCCGTTTTTGCCCAAAAAAGTATTCAGGGCAAGGTGACCGACCACAGGGGAAATGCATTACCCGGCGCCAATGTGTTCCTGAAAGGTACCTACGATGGCGGTACCACCGACGCGAACGGCGTTTTTGTATTCCTGACGGCCGAATCCGACACGGCTACCATGGCGGCGAGCTATGTAGGTTTCGAGGTTTTTGAAAAGAAGCTTAATCTGAAAGAAAGCATACCCGTCATGACCATTAAACTCGAAGAGCTGGCCAACGAACTGAATACCGTGGTGATTACCGCGGGCGCGTTCGAGGCGTCGGACGAGAAACGGATGGCCATGCTGAAACCGCTGGACATTGTGACGACGGCAGGCGCAGCGGCAGATATTACCGGGGCAATGCAGTTTTTACCCGGCGCACAGCGGGTAGGGGAGCAGGAGGGGCTGTTTGTACGCGGCGGCTCCGGCCAGGAAACCAAAATTGTGATTGACGGGATGATCGTCCAGAACCCGTTTTTCAGTTCGTTACCCGATGTGCAGTCGCGCGGGCGGTTCAATCCGTTTATGTTTAAAGGCACTTCATTCAGCACGGGAGGTTATTCGGCGCAGTACGGGCAGGCTTTGTCGTCGGTACTGCTGCTGAATACGACTGACAAGATCAGTAACAACGGCTTAGGCATTAGTCTGAACCTCGCGAATGCCGGTTTGAATTATGACTATGCCAATAAAAACCAGTCGGTGTCGGCGGTGGTGTACTACGGTAACCTGCGGCCGCTATTCAAGCTCGTGAAGCAGAATGTAGAATGGCTCCACGCACCGGAGTTCAAAGGTACTTCCTTAACCTACCGCTGGAAGCCGACCAAAAACGGCGTTCTGAAAGTCTACGGCATGTATTCCGACAGCCATCTGAGCATGAATAGCAAAGACCCGTCGTCGGATACCGGCGAGATGCGTTTGGTTTTGAAAAATAACAATGCATTCACCACCAGTACCTACACCGACAGCTGGGCCGATGGCCGCTGGACGCTCAACTCCGGACTTTCATACAGCAGGAATAAGGATAATATGACTTGGGACGGCGTCAACTTCGACCGATTCGACGAGCGCACTCAGGCACGCATTGTGCTTACACGCCTGCTCACGGGAAACAACACCATTCTGTTCGGCGCCGAGGCGCATGCAATCAATATTGGAAATGGCATCGACGGCAAGATGTACCGGCTGAAAGATCGCTATACGGCCGCATTCGTGGAGTCGGAGATTTACATTACCCGTGCATTAGCGGGCAGGATCGGGGTGCGGAGCGAGTATTCGTCGGTGATAGGCCGTGCTAATGTGGCGCCGCGGTTGTCGTTCGCATATAAAACTGGACGGTACAGTCAGATTTCCCTGGCCGCAGGGCAGTTTTACCAAAACCCGGATTACAGGTATTTGTATTTAAATAAATCCCTCAAATATGAGCGCGCCGACCATTTGATCCTCAACTATCAGATCATCAAAAACCAGCGGACATTCCGCGTCGAGACATTCTATAAAAACTACGCGCAGCTGGTCCGCGAATTCACCGGCCAGCGATTCGACGCCGACCCCTACCGCTTCCCTTGGGGCGCTACCAACAATGGCGGCGATGGCTATGCCCGCGGTTTTGATTTCTTCTGGCGCGACCAGAAATCCATCAAAAACCTCGATTACTGGGTTACTTACAGTTTTGTGGACTCCAAACGCCTTTTCCAGCAGTACGAACAATCGGCCACGCCGATCTTCATTTCAAACCATAATATCAGCCTCATTACCAAAAAATGGTTCGAAAAGGCCAAAACCAACCTTAGTGCTACCTACGCATTCACGAGCGGCCGGCCCTACTACAATCCTAATAATGATGAATTCCTGAAAGACCGCACGCCGGCGGTGCATAATGTGAGCATTCAGGCCAGCAAGCTGCAAAGCATTAAAGGTAACCTGGTGATCTTCTACGCCACAGTTGATAATATCCTGAATACCCGCAATGTATTCACCTACCGCTACACGCCCGATGGTAAAACACGCTATGCCGTGGGGCCGCAGAGTTACCGCAGCTTTTTTGTGGGTATGCAGATTATGCTTTCGAAGAAGGCCAAAGTGGAGAAAGATGATTTTTAAATAATTCAATATCAAATATTTAAACCAAAACAAAACATGAAAAGGCTATTCACATTCGCATTACTGTTCGTGCTTGCAACCGGGATGGTGTGGGCGCAGAACGAGAAGTATACCAAAGCAATGGGCGACGGAATCAATGCATTGCTGGCGATCGACCGCTCCAAACCCGATCCGAAAGCGCTGGTGGAAATCGCCAACCGCTTCGAACGCATTGCCGCCGCCGAGCCAAAAGAATGGTTGCCGAAATATTATGCCGCCTATGCCAATGTACTTTTGGGTTTTGTGGCTCCAACCCTGACTGAAAAAGATCAGTATCTAGACAAGGCAAATGCCTTATTGAAAGACGCGGAGGGCGTTGCCGGAAAGCCGAACGATGAAATCGAGGTTTTGAAAGCTTACCAATCCCAGATTCATCTAGCGGCGGACCCCATGAACCGCTGGCAGACGGATGGCGAGAAGTTTCAAGGCTTCCTGCAAGCGGCGAAATCGATCAATGCCGAGAACCCGCGCATTTATTACCTAGAAGCGTCGAGCGCATTCTTTACCCCGGAAGAATACGGCGGCGGCAAAAAGGTAGCCAAGCCAATGCTCGAAAAGGCGCAACAGAAATTCACCGCCTTCAAGCCGGAATCGGGTATTCACCCGGATTGGGGCAAAATGGAAACCGAATGGATGCTTTCTCAGACAAACTGATATTAACGTTTAGGGTTTAAGTAGCATGGACGATATCAAGACGAAACGGTTGCGCATGACGGCCTCATCGCTGGACGGAAGGGATTTCAGTAATATGGATCTGGAAAATGCAGATTTCAGCTTTTCGAGTTTGAAGGATATCAACTTCGACGGGGCGAATCTGCGCAATGCAAAACTTCGTTTCTCGGCCCTCGACCGGACGACTTTCCGGAACGCCGATCTGCGCAATGCGGATCTGAGTTTCAGTAGCATGTCCGACGTGGATTTGAGCGGGGCAAGGGTAGAGGGGGCTAATTTTAGTTTTACTTCACAGGAAAAATCATTCAACTGGCAGGATTTCAGCCTGATCGCCATTATCCAGAACCAGGGCTGGGTAGGCACGCTGGTGGCGGCGATACTCGGCGCGGTGATATTGTACGGTTTCAATGCGATTGCTTATTTCACTGCTGAGCTGTCGTTCACCGAAGAGCCTATCCGGCTGGCGTTCTATAAATATCTGGTGATACTCAACATCGCGACGGGTGTGTGCACGATCCTGGTCACGCAGGGGCTTACTACCTGGCTCGATATGGTTATCAAAAGCCTGATCGCCAAACATATTATCCTGTCGATCATCGTGTTTTTGTTCGATAGCATGCTGGCGGTGGCCGTACACTATTTTTTCGCTGCCGACATTGTGAGCGATTATGTAGCAAGGTACCCGTCCGAGCCTTCGCAGAATGCACCCTGGTACTGGTATGCGTGGGCGCCTGTGGCGATCGCGAACGTGTTTTACTTTTTAAGCCGTGAGGGCCGACAGATTTCCCGCAAGATTTCCGATCAGGAATATCAATTATTAAATCTTGAAAAACTGAAAACCCGCGCCGAGCTGGACGCATTGCAGGCCCGCATTAATCCGCATTTTTTATATAATTCACTCAACAGCATTGCCAGCCTCGTGCACGAAGACCCGGACAAAGCCGAAGAAATGACGCTGCTGCTCTCCAAACTGTTCCGCTACACTACCGGCCGTAAAACCAGCGATTATTTCGATACCATTGAAAACGAGCTGGAAATGGTTGAGACCTATTTGCAGGTGGAGAAAGTGCGGTTTGGCGACCGGCTGAGGTTTACCGTAGAGGTAGAGGAGGAATCGCTGAAAAGCCTGCAAGTACCGAAATTCATTTTGCAGCCGATCGTGGAGAATGCGATCAAGCACGGCATTTCGCGTATGGCCGATCAGGGGAATATCGTGGTGAAGATTTATGAGAAGGACCAATGGCTGCATTTGTGCGTGCACGACAATGGTCCGGCGTTCTCGGAAACCCTCGGTGCCGGGTACGGCATGCGCAGCATTCAGGATAAACTGAAACTGCTTTACGGTGACAATGCCCGTTTGGAGCTGCTTAACCAACCGCATAAATCGGTTAATATTGCCATCCAGAAATCCGCAATTGAACAACATCAACAAACCAACCATGCTTTTTCCGCTTAAAACGATCCTGATCGACGACGAACAGCTTGCATTGAGCCGCCTCAGAAGGTTGCTTGAAAAGCATACCGACACTTTCGATATTGTGTCGGAAGCTAAAAACGGTGCGGAAGGCCTCGTTGAAATCGATAAGCATCGTCCCGACGTCATTTTCCTGGATATCGAAATGCCGCTATTGAACGGTTTCGAAATGCTTTCGAAGCTTACCAAAATGCCTTTGGTGGTGTTTTCGACGGCTTACGACCAGTACGCCATCCGTGCATTCGAGGAAAATTCGGTGGATTATCTGCTGAAACCGGTGGAAAACGACCGGCTTTTGAAGACGATCGACAAGATCAGGAACATTACCCAGGCGGCGAATGGCCATTCGGGTAGCTTTAATCCCTATTCGGAAAACCTGCTGAGGCTTTTGGAAGAAATGAAGCCGAAGAAGGAAATATTTTCATTGTCGGTCAAATCCGGCGACCGCATTCTGTTGATACCGATGACGGAGATCACGCATTTCGAGGCGGAGGAGAAATACGTTTTCCTGAATACGCTCGACGGGCAGAAGTACCTGCTCAACTACACGCTTACTTCGCTCGAAGAGAAGCTTCCCAAGCATTACCTGCGCGTGAGCCGGGCGGGTATTGTCAACTCCCATCATATCAAGGAAATCCAGAAACACTTCAACGGCAAGTACGTGATCGTGATGCGCGATCGCAAGGCTTCGCAAGTCACCAGCGGGAGCACATACAGTGACGCGATCCGCCATCTTCTTGATAATTAATCAAATTACACCGCGATTGTACCGGAATATTCATTTTGTAGACCTGATTCTTATTCCTAAATTGCGCCCTCGTTTAAATTTCCATTGGTATTTTGGAGGTTAATGCGTTGTTCATCAGGGTGTTCTGAATAGCCAGGGACGGGTTAAGGAATGAAATGCGCATTATTTCGGCACACATTGACCGGTTGCTGCGTATCTGTTTACTGGCAAGTTGATTCCTGAAATAACCCGGAGCGGCTGAAAATCATTCCCGATGGCAAGTGCTTCGAAATGTTGTTTTTGTTTTGTTAAAAAAGGTTAAAAGGAGTCAGGAGTAATGAAGGAGCTCATTGATACGGGCAATCTGCCAAAACACATAGCCGTTATCATGGACGGTAACGGAAGATGGGCCCAAAACCAGGGAGCAGCGCGTGTGTTTGGCCATCGCAATGCGATCAAGGCAGTGCGGGAAGTGACGGAAGGATGTGCGGAGCTCGGGGTTTCTTGTCTGACGTTGTATGCTTTTTCAACCGAAAACTGGGCGCGACCGGAGTTTGAAGTGAGGGCACTGATGGAACTGCTCGTGCAGTCGATCGGTAACGAGCTGCCCACAATGATGAAAAACAATGTGAAGCTCGATACCATTGGAAACACGGCAAGCCTTCCGAAGAGCTGCCAGAACCAACTGGGAAAAGCAATTGCAGAGACACGCAACAATACGGGCCTGAATCTCATCCTGGCATTGGGTTACAGTGGCAAGTGGGACATTACCCAGGCAGCACGCAAAATTGCCGAGGACGTTCGCAACGGTGTTTTGTTACCCGAAGAAATCAATGAAGAAGTAGTAGCAGGGAATTTATCGACGGGCAGCCGCCCCGAGGTCGACCTGATGCTGCGGACAGGCGGTGACCACAGGATCAGCAACTTCCTGCTTTGGCAACTGGCATATTCCGAACTATATTTTTATGAAGATCTTTTCTGGCCCGACTTCCGCCGGGAGCATTTGTACGAAGCGATTTTGTCTTTCCAAAACAGAGAAAGGCGCTTTGGCAAAACGGGAGAACAAATTAAAGCGAATGGTGCTAAGTAGAATTATATGAACCCAGTGAAAAATTTGAATACATCATTAGCACACCTCAAAGGCCTTTCCGCATTACTCCTTTTGTGCTGCTGCATTTCGGTACAGGCACAGCGTGTAGGCATTGGCGGCGCGAAACCCACCGCCGCCCCGACCAACCTCGGCATCGACCCGGCCAATCCCAAAGAATACACGATCGCGGAAGTGACCGTTTCGGGTACCCAGTTCCTGGATCCGAATTCGATGATCTCCATTTCCGGTCTGAAGCCGGGCGACAAAATCCGCATTCCCGGCCCGGCAGTGACTTCGTCTATCAAGAAAATGATGGATTTCGGTACGCTGGACGATGTGGAAATCATGGCGACCAAGATCGAAGGCGAGAAGGTTTGGATGAATATCCACATCAAGGAGCGCCCAAGGCTTTATAAAGTATCGTTCTCAGGTATCCGTAAGGGTGAGCGCGAAACGCTGAATGACAAGGTGAAGCTGATCAAAGGCCGTGTGATTACGCCGACGATCATCAAAAACACCCAGCTGGTTATCAAAAAGTATTATCAGGATAAAGGTTTTTACAATACCAAAGTAAAAGTCCTCCAAATCCCCGATTCGACGCGTGGCCAGGCTACTTTGAACTTCGCGATCACGAAGGGCAAAAAGGTGAAGATCCAGAAGATCAATATTGAAGGCAACACGGCTGTCAGTGACAAAACACTGAAACGCAAGATGAAAGGTACCAAGCAGCGACGCATTGGCCGCCTTTTCAACCCATCCAAATACATTCCTAAAAAGTACGACGAGGATAAGGAAAAACTCATCGCCTACTACCGCAAAAACGGTTACCGCGATGCGGTGATCGAGTTCGATACGATCAAAAACGGCGACGAGACGATCAGCATCGATATGAAAATCGATGAAGGTCAGAAATATTATTACCGCAACATCACCTGGTCGGGTAACTACCTGTATCCATCCGCGTATCTGGGCGAGCGCCTGGGTGTGAAGAAAGGCGATGTTTACAACCCGGAAGAACTCGATAAGAAGATTAACGGTATTCCAGGCTCCGACGTCAGCTCTATTTACATGGACGACGGTTACCTCTATTTCCGCATTGACCCAACCGAAAAAGCCGTTGACGGCGACTCTATCGACGTGGAATTACGCATGTTCGAAGGTAAGCAGGCAACCATCAACCGCATTCTCCTGAACGGTAACACCAAAACCAGCGATCGCGTGGTATTGCGCGAGCTGTTCACATTGCCGGGGCAGAAATTCAGTAAAACGGAGATTATCAACACCCAGCGCCAGCTGTCGCAAATGGGTTATTTCGACCCTGAAAAAATCCAGATCAACCCGATCCCTAACCAGTCCGACGGTACTGTGGACATCGAGTACACCGTGGAAGAAAAGCCATCCGATCAGATCGAGCTTTCCGGTGGTTGGGGAGGTTATATCGGTTTCGTAGGAACGCTTGGTTTGGTTTTCAATAACTTCTCCATCAAAAACATTCCAAACCGCGAAACATGGCGTCCATTGCCTTCCGGTGACGGGCAGAAGCTTTCATTGCGCTTTCAGGCAAACGGTAAGCAGTACCAGACTTATTCGCTCTCGTTCAGCGAGCCTTGGTTGGGCGGTAAAAAGCCGATCAACTTCGGGGTGTCGTTCCAACGCACCGTTTACCGCATGACCGATTTGAGCTCGTATTATGGATACAACACGAGTGGCGGTGGCGGAAGGGTTAGCTATCGCGGCGGTTACTATAACAATGGTATCACGCTTTCACTCGGTCGCCGTCTGAAAGAGCCGGACCGTAACCTCGTGATGACGCACTCGCTATCTTACCAGCGCTACCGTCTCGACAGCCTCGATATTTTCCGTATTGGTTACAGCAAGGGGGTGTCGAACAACATTTCGTTTAATACAACCATTTCGAGGAACACATTGAGTGATTTCCAATTCCCGAGAAATGGTAGCAATATTTCGTTAAGCGCGACTTTTACCCCGCCTTACTCGGTGTTCCGCAAGAAAGCATTCTCGGACAAAACCGATACTTACCGCTGGGTGGAATACCACAAATGGATGTTCGACGCAAGCTACTACGCGACCATCGTTGGAAAGCTGGTATTGAGTACCCGCGCGCACATGGGCTTCCTGGGCGCGTATGGAGACAAGGTTGGTTACAGCCCGTTCGGTCGCTTCATTCTGGGTGGTTCGGGTCTGGCTGGTCAGGGTACATTCTCGCTCGCGGACCAGGATATTATCGGTCTTCGTGGTTACCAGGATCAGAAAGTTGGACCATTGGCTGCTAACGGTTATCCTGCGTCAGGCGGAGGTATTGTTTATAACAAATATGTAATGGAACTTCGCTACCCGGTTTCACTCAACCCGCAGGCGACAATCTTTATACTCGGCTTCGCGGAAGGTGGGAACAACTGGGGTAGTTACAGCGAGTTCAACCCATTCGATCTGAAACGTTCGGCGGGTGTGGGTGCACGGATTTTCATGCCGGCGTTCGGTTTGCTGGGTATCGACTGGGGTTATGGTTTCGACAAAATCCAGGGTGAAAGCAAGAGGAGCGGACCACAGTTCCACTTTACAATCGGCCAGCAAATCAGATAATAATCTGAGGAGGGCATTCGTTAAGAGGTTTGCAAATTATATTAGCAGCTTGGCATGAAGAAGATCTTTATTTTACTAGTTTTGTCAATTCTATGCAGTTCAGCACTATATGCCCAGAAGATCGGGTATACGGACATGGAGTTCATCACCAGTAAAATGCCCGAATACCAGGCGGCGCAAGTCGAGATGAAGAAATTCACCGACAAATGGTCGCAGGAAATTAAGGACAAGTTTTCGGAGATCGACCGCATGCAGCGTGCGTACATGGCAGAGGAGATCTTGCTGACCGACGAGTTGAAGCGGAAGAGGCAGGGAGAAATAAAGGAAAAAGAACTCGAAGCCGGGGAATATAACAGCAAGATATTCGGTGTGGAAGGGCTGATGTTCCAAAAGAAAAAGGAACTGATGAAGCCGGTACTGGAAAAGGTACAACGCGCGGTGACCAAAGTTTGCAGCCAGCGGAGACTCGACTTTATGTTCGATAAATCCAGCGATATTGGTATGCTGTACACCAACCCGAAACATGATTATTCGGATTACGTGATGGAGGAGCTGGGTATCGATCCGAAGTCAAACAAGGCGGGAAATAACGACAAAACCGGCTCGAATGATAAGGCTGCCAAACCGGAAGAACCGGCGCAGCAGCAACCGGCCGCACCCGCGAAAAGCTCACCAAAACAAAAAAGTACAAACAGTAAACTTAAATAAGTAACAAAGCAATGAAACAAAAATTGATGGCAATTCTGGTCGTGATGACCATTATCACCACCCCTCTCTTAGCCCAGACTACCCCGGCAGGTGGGCCTACTAAAATAGGTTACACGAATGTCGACTATATAATCGGCAAATTGCCGGAAGCGAAAGTGATGCAAAACCAGCTGGAAGTAACCAAAGCACAGTTGGATAAAGCTATCGGGGAAACTTACAAAGAGGCTCAGGAGAAATACGAGGCATATCAGAAGAACGGTGCGAACATGACCGACGTCATCCGCGCTGATAAAGAGAAAGAGTTGCAAAACCTTTCGACCCGCATCGAAGAAATGCGTAACAACGCACAGACTTCCCTGCAAACGAAACAACAGCAGTTGCTCGAACCGATCCTGACGAAAGTGAACAACGCGATTCAGGAAGTAGGTAAAGAAGCAGGCTTCCTGTACATCCTGAACATGGATGCTGGTGCTGGAACAACGCCAATCATCCTGTTCGCGGCATCGGAAGAAAACAATGCAACCAACCTGATTCTTCGCAAACTGGGTGTTGACCCTGACAAAGTAGAAGCAGCGGCACCGGCAGCAACAACCCCTGCGGCGAAAGCGGCAACGACGCCGGCAACTAAACCTGCAACAACACCTGCTACTGCTCCGGCGACAACCCCAAAGAAAAAATAATAAGGTAGATATTGAACTTTAAAAACCGGAGCGCAGTCTTAAAAAGGATTGCGCTCCGGTTTTTGCTTTGGACAATGAAGGTTTTGTGACTTGCTTTATTCATAAACCCGCCAGGCGGCTATATTTGAAAAGTGCAAACTGATTGTATCCGCTGTCGGGCATTTTTGCGGGTTTTAATTTTACAACTAATCACAGGGCATTCTATACAGGATTTACTAGTTTTGCGTTAAGATCAAAGTATTCTGTCACCCATGGAATTAATTATATTTCTGATGTTATGCTAACAAGAAAAATTCATAAAATACTGATACTTCTGATACCCGTTTTTGTAGTGTTGAGGGCGCAGGGGCAGGATAATATGAAGAGCAATACCTCAACGACCCCGTTACAACTTGTGTTCCCCGTAGAAGCGGAATGGAACGTGCTATATGAAGGGAAAGAGATCAATTTTCATTTACAAGCCAAAGGAGGGAAGAGTGATTCGATAAGATATTCGGTGGCGAGTGGGTTGGTAAAGGATATGAAGTTTGACTCCACGGGGCATTTCGTGTGGACGCCGGGTTTCGATGTGGCCGATCGTATCAATACCACCAAATCTTTCCCGGTGGTATTCGAAGCACAAACTTCGGCCGGAGAGAGCGTATCACGCGAGGTAGTCTTCAAAGTGAACCACGTCAACCGTCCACCGCAGGTCGACGAGCTGCAACCGTTCTATGTTCAATACAAAACACAGAACGTTTACAAAATCGATATGGGCGCCGTGCGCGACCCGGATGGTGACCCGATTGTATTTGTCCCGATTCTGGATGAAATGCCGGAGGCGATGAAACTGTCGGCGGCAGGCGAGATTACCTGGGAGCCGTCGAGCGTGCAATTCGGTATTTTGAAAAAGGGGCCGCGGTACATGGAATTTTATGTAGAAGACCAGCCTTCGAAAGCGCGCACGAAAGGTCGCTTGAAGCTGGACGTGACCCAAATGGACTTGTCGCCCGATTTTACCATTATTCCGCAGCAGTCGGTTATCCGTAGCGCGGAAAACAACCGCATTAACCTGCGCTTCACATTGTCGGACCCCAATGGGGAGGAAGACATCACGACATTTAATTTTATTTCGGAAAACAAGAACGTTCCGTCGAGTGCATTGGTGAAAAACACTGCTACGAGCTACGAGTTCATCTGGGAGCCCGGTTATGAGTTTGTGAAGGATCCTTTCGACACGCTTGCATTCAATATCACTTTTTATGTGATGGATAAGGCGCAGAATAAAAAAGAGCGTTCAGTGAAATTCGTTATCAAGAACACCATCGATGAAAGCTTACGCGACACGTACGTGTACAATCTGTACAGGGGCTCGCTGGTGAATGCATGGGGGTTGATCGAGCAAATGACTGAAAAGGAGACAGAGCTCAAAAGGGCATACACCCGAGCGAAGAAAGGCAAACGCGGCAGGTCACTGCTGAATGCATCGCTGGGTGCTACCACGGGTCTCGCGCCGGTAATTGCGACCAAGGATCAACAAACGCGAGGCTACATTACGACCATCGGCGGAACGACAGTCGCGACGGTTGGTACGCTGGAAGCGACAGAGGTGATCGGAAAGTCGGTAAATGGCTTGCTTGATAGGTTCAATTACGTAATGCAGAAGAAAAACGAATTGCAGAACAAAGGCGACGTATTTGCCCGCGAATGGGGTCAGAAATCGTCCCGCCGCCAGCCTGACTTCATTAGAAAGCTCGACGAATTTAAGGCATTGATGAACCTCAGCGGCCTCGTGGCATTGGAACTCGACGCCAATTGGGAGAACAAAAAGGAAGCCACCGACGCCGCAATCAAGAAGACATTCAAGGATTTTGTTCCGTATACCAAAGACGAGAACTGATCGAAAAGCATACCCACAAAAAAAGAGAGCTAAATGCTCTCTTTTTGATTTTCATCCTCTTCCTGTTTGAATGTTGTAGGAGTAGGAATATCATCTCGTGGTGCCGGCTCAATCGCAGGCCCATCAGCCGAAGAAGAACCCTGCAAATCAACCGTACCTTCCTCTCTTTCTTCCCCTTCCTCCCTTTCGTCCCTTTCTTCCTTTTCTCCCTCATCATCAGGTTCCGGAGCCGCTGAGTGAAAACTGCCCTGGAATATCAAAATGCTGCAAACACCTAGGAAAATGCATGAATCGGCGATGTTGAAAATGGGCGTCGAATAATACTGACCACCCCATACCGGCACCCAGTCGGGAATAAACCCTTCCCAGAAGTCAACGAAGATCATATCGATCACCTGGCCGTGAAACCACGGGGTAGGTGAGCCGTAAGGCGCATTGCCGAGCAGCACACCGTAAAAGGTACTGTCGATTACATTGCCTACCGCACCGGCCAGGATCATAGCCAGTGCCCAAAGCAGGCCCTTGGAGGCGCCTGCGCGTGCGAGGTGGATCATATAACCGCCTATCGCGACCATCGCCACGAGACGGAACAATGTAAGGAACAGTTTTCCGTATTCATGCCCGAGCTGCATACCGAAGGCCATGCCGGGATTTAGTACATAATGCAGTTTCAACCAATCCCCGATCAGCGCGATCTGTCCTGAAAAGCCGGGTTGCATGTATTGATGAACCAGCAATTTGGAAGCCTGATCAATCCCGATAAGGAGTACGCTGAAGAGTAGGTAAGGGGTTGGATTTCTGGATTGGTTCATTCGGTTTTTAATACAATTGACAAATTTGGGAATGCGAAAGTAATAACTTACTTATAAAGAACCGATTCCTCTTCTCTTCAATTCACTTTTAACTAGCAAAAACTCACGGCTGCTCTGGCCGGCAATGGAAGTGTTTTCTTCGGCCCGGCGGATCAGGTAAGGCAATACCGCATCGATAGGGCCGTAAGGGACATATTTGGCCACATTATAGCCGGCTTTGGCGAGGTTGAAGGATATATTATCACTCATGCCGAGGAGCTGCGCAAACCAGATACGGTCGTCGTTGCGTGCAATGCCGAGCTTCTGCATTTTCGCCGCACAGTACTGCGAGCTGTATTCATTATGCGTTCCGAGGCAGATCGAAATATGTTCCAGGCGGTCGAGGCAGAAGTCGATGGCCAGGTTATAGTCGGTGTCGGTAGCCTCTTTCGAGGTGTGGATAGGGTTGAAATATTCCTGCTCACGTGCGCGCAGCCTTTCTTTCTCCATATAAGCCCCGCGCACGAGCTTGCCCCCGAGGAGATAGCCTTTCTGGCGCGCGGTGAGGAATGCGGTTTTCAATGCTTCGAGCGTCTCGTGACGGTAAAGCTGGTAAGTATTATAAACAATGGGCCGCTCGCGGTTGAACTGCTGCATCATTTCATAAGCCAAGTCGTCGATCACGCCCTGGATCCAGCTTTCTTCGGCGTCGATGAAAATTCTTACATGATGTTCGTATGCGTGTGCACATAGCCGTTGCACGCGCTCACGTGCGCGTCCGAAAGCTGCTTTTTCTTCTTCCGACAGATCATCTTTACGCTGCACCTTTTCGAGCAGGTCTGAGGAAGCTACGCCTGTGATTTTGAATACGGAAAAAGGAATGGTGTCCGAACCGGTGGCCTTGTCGATCGTTTTGAGAATTTCGGCTGCTGTGGCGTCGAAACTGGCTTCTTTGTCTTCGCCTTCAACGGAATAATCCAGTATCGTACCAATGCCCGAACTGCGCAGGGAAGCGATGGTTGCGTCGCAGTCGTTAATTGTCTCACCGCCACAGAATTGTTCAAAAATCGTGACCCGGATGAGATTTTTTATAGGTAAGTTAAGTTTTAGCGCGAGCTTTATAAAAAAAGTGCCTAAATTTACGACTCGAGCCTGATTCATAAGGCTGAATAACCAGTATGTCTTCCTGAGTTTAGCGTCGGATTTGGATGCGAAAGCGACGGAAGTATCTTCAAAAAATACAGGTATTTGGTCGTTTGGTGACGGATATGCCATTTTTGATGTACGTTTTTCCTGAGTAACTGTTTAACAATTCATTACCGAACCACAGGAAGAAAGTAATACGCATTAAGAAGTTGATTGACTTTTGTGGGGTCAAATGTACGGGCAATCGAAGAAATACGCATAATACCGGATCAAAATATTACAATTATCAATTTTTTATTAAGGACAAGTTTTTGAGTATGAATGCTTCTTTAGATATCCTACCGCTTAGCAGTTGGATCAATACCGAAGGTAAGCCTTTGGTAATCGCCGGGCCTTGCAGCGCAGAGACCGAGGAACAAATGTTAGAAACCGCAACCCAGATCAAAGAGGAAGGATTTGCGCACGTAATCCGTGCAGGGGTGTGGAAACCGAGAACTCGTCCAGGCAGCTTTGAAGGCATGGGAGAGGCAGCTTTGCCATGGTTGCAAGAGGTGAAACAGCAAACAGGCCTGCCTGTGGCTGTGGAAGTTGCTACGCCTCAGCATATCGAACTGGCATTGAAATACGGCGTTGATATCCTTTGGGTGGGTGCACGTACAACTGTGAACCCGTTCAACGTACAGGAACTTGCTGATGCCCTGAAAGGAATTGATGTACCTGTATTGGTTAAAAACCCTGTAAACCCTGACCTGCAACTGTGGGTAGGAGCCCTGGAACGTCTGAACCAGGCTGGCGTGAAAAAACTAGGTGCGATCCACCGCGGTTTCTCGAACGCACAGGAGCACAAATTCCGTAACTCCCCGATGTGGAACATCGCGATCGAACTGAAAACGATTTTCCCTCAATTGCCGGTAATCGGTGATCCTAGCCACATGGCTGGAAAGCGTGCTTACCTGTACGAAATCGCTCAGCGCGCGCTTGACTTGCATTACGACGGTCTGATCATCGAATCGCACCGCGATCCGGACAAAGCATGGTCTGATGCTGCACAACAGCTGACACCTGCTGCATTGGGACAAATGCTGCACGACCTGCACGTTCGTAAAGAATCTTACGGCAGCGATTATTCGTCACAGTTGGAAATCATCCGCGGCAAAATAGATAACCTCGACCGCGAATTGCTCGAAACTTTGGCTAACCGTTTTGCATTGGTTGAGAAATTGGCCGAGTACAAACGCGATAACAACGTTGCAGCATATCAAGTTGACCGTTTCCGCGAAGTGTTGGAAACACGCGCTGGATGGGGCCGCAGCCTGAATCTGTATCCAAACCTGGTGGACGAATTGTTCAAACTCGTTCACATGGAATCGATCCGCAAGCAAACCGAAGTGATGAACCAGGTGAATGCTTAATCGGAATCGGAACAGCATATAATGCAAAAGCCGCTCAGCAATGGGCGGCTTTCTTTGTTTCAGGCTAAATGTATTTTAAATACCCTTTTCCTTCAAAACGCCGCTGACTTCCCGCGCCCAGATCTCGTAGGCTTTGGTATTCAAATGCGTTTTGTCGACAGCATATTCAGCGCGAAGGCCTGTCGAGTCGGAAATGTAGCGGTTCAGGTCGATGCAGGTAATATTATTTTGTGTACAAAAAGAAACCAGGAATGCATTCAATGCATCGACTTCCTTTTTGCTTGAAGGATCGTTGCGCTCGTAGACCGTCAGCGTCACCACCGGCGTAATGCGGTTCCGCATCAGCATTTCGAGCATTGTTTTGAAATGACTTTGAATAGAATCCTGCCTCACGCCCAAGGTAATATCATTAATACCGCCTTTGATGAAACAGACTTTCGGATGCAGGTCGATGACGTGCGATTGGATGAGTTGCAGAAAATGATAGGTTGCCTGGCCGGGTAATGCATTGTTCATCACATCGGTCCGGCCCAGTAACTCCACCCATTTGCCTTGCGCCGTAATGGAGTTGCCATACATGACGATTGTCGGGTTACCCTTGATCCGCACGAACCGCTGCGCAATTTTATCGCGGTAAATGTAGCCGAATACTAAAAAGCTCACGATCAGGAACGCATTCAATGCAAGCGAAATGATCAGCAACTTCCGGCCTTTCATCTTGAAAACAGTTCGTGTGCCTTTTCTCCCAGGTTGAAACATCTGCGGCACCGGGCCTCATACAAATCCGTTTCTCCCAATAACACCCGTTCGTTCGAGGGCGAGAGCCGGTAGGAATGCGAAGCCACTTCCCCACATACCATGCATACTGCGTGTACTTTGGTGACATATTCCGCAATGGCCATCAGTTGCGGCATGCAGCCGAAGGGTTTGCCCATATAATCCATGTCCAGGCCCGCCACGATCACCCGCTTGCCGGAATTGGCCAGCTGATCGCATACGGCCACAATTCCTTCGTCGAAAAACTGGGCTTCGTCGATGCCGACTACCTCGCAATGCTGCGCCAGGTCTGATATTTGCTGAGACGATTGTACGGGTATCGAGGGGATTGAATTGTCATTATGAGAAACAATGTTCTCTTCGTGGTATCGTTTATCAAGCGCAGGTTTGAAAATCTGAATCTTTTGCCGGGCGATTTTGGCGCGGTTGAGCAAGCGGATGAGTTCTTCGGTTTTTCCCGAAAACATGGATCCGCAAATCACTTCGATCCAGCCCGTGCGGGGATTTTGAAATTCTCTTCTGTGAGATGGTTCTACAAACATACTTTGGTGCCGAACCGACCGGTTGAAAGGTCGATTTTTATTTTATATTTACAAATCAAACATATTTTTCCCAACACTACGTTACCAAAATTGCTTATTCGTTATGCCGGATAATCTGAATTCAATCGCACTCAACCAGTACTCCGCACGGTTCACAACAACAGTTCTGAACGAAGTGTACAGGTCGCAGGACGTCGTTACCGGTGCCGGATTATTAAAACTGACACCCGTAAGACAGGTCAACCTGGGAATCCTTAACCGCCTGTTCGAAGAATGGAAAAACAACGCCGAAGCCTTCCGCAGCCCTTATTTTGATTTTTCCAATGAAGAAGTAAAAAGTGCGCTGGAAGAATTCATGAACACGGCTTCACAGCACATCGCCGTGAAACGTGCCGACCTCGAACCGCTATTGTCCGATTCGGTAAAAGAATCGTTGAAACTCCTCCTCGCACCTGCCATTTATTTCGAAGACAAGATCAGGGCCGTCGCCGACGCCGAATTTACCCACGCGAAGGCCGAGCAACTTGTAAAATATACGCATATCCATCGCGGCATCGCCGAAGCATTGCTCGGCCGCCTGACCGACAGCGGCTCCGATTCGGTGTACCAGACGCAGGCCGTGAGCTGGTTGTACGAATTCAAGGATAATGCGGACCTGATCGACGACATCGACCAGCATTTGATCCAGTTTGCGGAAGTATTTCCGATTAATCTCGCCGAACTCAAAATCCAGGAAGCTGCAAGCAGCCCCGCACCGGCGCCGCAACCGCACAAACACGAGTCGTTTTTCGATTCGGCGTTCAGCCAGTTGGAGCCCAGCACTACCCGCCCCGCAGCGCCGCGCGCCGAGCCTGCATCTGCGGTGATCAGCGAGATCGTCGCGAAAGCCAGTACGGCGCCAAGCCCGGAAAGGGATTCATTGAACAGCCGGTTCAAGGTGGAGATACCCAAGCCTTCCGATGATAAATCTTATGGTACGGTGCCATTAAAGGTGGACAATATCGCCGGAAGCATTCCGCTGGGACAGCGTTTCATGTTCGTCAACCAGCTTTTCGACCGTAACAGCGAGCATTTCGATAAAGCCATTTACGAGCTCGACCGTGTGAAGAGTTTCGAGGAAGCCGAAAACCTGATCTGGCATCGCTATGCTTCCAAATATGCGTGGGATGTGAATGGAGAAGCGGTTACCGCATTACTAGCGATCGTGAAGCGCAAATTTGCTTAACTAAGCATTTCAATATTAATCCAATGCGCCGGAAGATCTAGCTTTCGGCGCATTTGTTTTATCCAACGATCTGCTGGAACATCGTCCGTGCTTTCTGTAACTCGTTTGCGTCGAGGCATAGCAGCTCTTTTTGTTCTTTCGCAAAATCCACCAGCCGTTCGGTAGGCATGTTGCCCACGAGATCGTCCTGCGCCATCGGACAGCCGCCATACCCCAGCAATGCGCCATCAAAGCGACGGCAACCGGCGTCGTAAGCGGCTTGTATTTTAATGCGCCAGTCATCCGGCTGGGTATGGAAATGCGCGCCGAATTCCAGTTCCGGGTAATGCGGGATCAACGCGGTGAATAGCCAGCCAATATCATGCACCTGTGCCACGCCCACGGTATCCGCCAGCGAGAAGGTATTTGCACCCAGTTTGGAGAGTTTCTCCACCCATTCCATAACAATTTCCGGCGCCCACACATCGCCATAGGGATTACCAAAGCCCATTGAAATGTAAATCACGAGCTCCTTTTTGTGTTTCGCACACAAATCGGCAATGCGTTTCACCCGCTCGAAGGATTCCGCAATAGTTGCCTGCGTGTTCCGCAGTTGAAATGTCTCGGAAATAGAGAAAGGGTAACCCAGGTAACCGATCTGTTCGAATGCACACGCATCCGCAGCACCGCGCTCGTTGACGACGATGGCCAGCAGGTTGGTGTTGCTGCCTGAAAGGTCGAGCCGTTCGGTAATCCAGGCGGTATCCTGCATTTGCGGGATAGCCTTTGGAGAGACGAAGCTGCCGAAATCGATCGTATCGAACCCGACCCGGATGAGCTGGTTCAGGTATTCCAGCTTGATCTCCGAGGGGATGAAGGGATGAAAGCCTTGCCAGGCGTCGCGGGGGCATTCGATGAATTTCATGGGTTCAGTGATTGTAAGTGACTGGTATTAAAAACAAAGACTGCAATCAGGTAGTTCTTGGAAGCTACATGATTGCAGTCAGTATTTTAAAATGGTGCGAAGCTCTTTCAGAATGGCACGAAGCTCCTGCTTCGTGATTGCTATTTGCAGGCCTCCGGCCGGTCGGAACGGCAAGGTCGTTTTGCGGTAAAGACCGGCCAGAGGCCTGCAAATAAGGTGCACGAAGCGAGAGCTTCGCGCCGTTTTCGGCTTCGTGCCATTCTTATTTCAAAATAGGCGCCAGATCAGCTTCATTCTCGCCCAGCCATGCCGTAATCTCCTCCACAATCTGGCGAATCCCGATCTTCGGCTCCCAACCGGTCAATGCAGTTACTTTCGTGTTATCTGTCACATAAAGACGAATATCCGCAGTCCGGTTTTCCGGTACCACTTTAATAGGGATCGTTTTACCGGTTACTTCCTGGCAAATCTTCGTAAGCTCCTGCAACGAAGCGCTGCTTTGCAAGCCGCCGCCCGCATTCAGGATTTCGCCATTCACTTTGTCGAGGTTGTGCAGCTGCCAGTCGATCAGGTTGTAAAGATCGGCCACGTGCAGCATATCGCGGATTTGCTTGCCGGTGCCGCCGTACCCGAAGTAGCCGAGTTGCTGTTCGAAATAATGCTTTGCGATCCACAGCACCATTACGCCCTGATCCACCTTGCCCATTTGCCACGGGCCGGTGATCACGCCGCAGCGGTTGATCACGGTTTTAAGGTTATAAAACTCATTGTATTCCTGGATGATCAGCTCCGAAGCCAGCTTCGTCGTGCCGTATAGCGACCGCGCGCCATTCAGCGGGAAGTCTTCGCCGATCCCTTTGGAAGAAACACCCGGTACCGGCTGCTCGTCCGACAATGCGAAGCGGGTTTCTTCCTCCACGAAATTCAATGTCTCGATCGTCTTGATCGGGTACACGCGGCTTGTGGAAAGAAAAATAAAGCCGGCTTTGTGCTTCAATGCGTAGTTAAGGCAGTTGACCGTCCCAACCAGGTTGGTATTGATCAGGTAGTCGGGTGTACCGTCCAGGCCGGCCAGTACCGACGGCTCCGCGGAGGCTTCGATCACGGTATCGACAGCCGGAATAGCATCGAAATCTTCTTTGTTACGGATATCGCCGTGGACAAACTCCACGCCTGCCTTTTTGAGGCGGGAAATATTCAGTTCGGAACCCCTTCTTTTGAGATTGTCCAGCGCGTAAACCTGGTAATCAGGGTAATTTGTTTTCAAGGCTATGGCCAGCGAAGAGCCAACAAAACCGGCCCCACCGGTGATCAGAATTTTCATATAAGGAAGTAGTAGTGGAATGTGTGGTATCTATAAAAGGCAAAGTTAGGGGATTAAGAGGATATACATTAGATGTGGGGCATTTGATTCTTTTGTGATTAAATTTAATAAATCGAATAAAATATTTAATTTACATTTGAAGTATGTAACTTATGTTCACTTCGTATAGTACTAGCCCCGGTACTGCAACATTTCGTTAGCCTTAAAACGTATTGCTCTAAAATCAACCGCGTAGATGCGTATTTTTACCACTGCATTACTCCTTTGTGCCCTGTTTTCGGGGAAAACCTATGCTCAGGGGACACTCACCGAAGCTTCTTCGGCCCGGGAAGTTGCTGCTTACCCGGTGTCGCTGTATAAGGACGCCACCACCATATCCCAGAATCTTTACAACGGTCGCCAGTACTACGTGTACGACGCGCGCATGGAAGAACACCAGTTTTTCGAACAGCGCCGCTGGCTCAATGGAATGGTGCTTTACGACGGTCAGCAGTTCGATAGCATTCCGATGCTCTACGATATTTTTCACGACGAAGTAGTGATCCGGCATTTCAATGGCGACCATGTATTGTTGCAGACGGTCAAGGTCGATTCATTCATTGTGGATAACCACCATTTCGCGCGGCTTGAATCGGGGAAAGATATCAATCCCCAAATGCGCACCGGTTTTTACGACATTGTGTACAGCGGCAAATCCCGCACGCTCGTGCGCAGGACGAAATCGCGGCAGGAGAAGATCGTGGATAAAAAAGTGATCGCCTATTATCCCGAGAAAAACTTTTTCTATGTGTTTAAGGACGGCCGTTACCATTCGTTGCATACGAAGAAATCCGCATTGGAACTGTTTCCCGACCACAAGCGGGAGTTACGCAGGGTGCTGCGGGAGAATAAGATCAAATTCCGTAAAAACCGAGAAATGGCCATTGTGAAGATGGTAGAAACCTACGATAACCTAGCCAGATGAAAATATTTTTACCACTAACGCTATTCTTCTGCTGCATTTTTACCACCCACTTTTCCCACGCTCAGAATACGCCGGAGAAAAAGATCACAATGAAACTGGATTCGGCGCGGTTCGACCAGTTCGTGAAACAGGTGGAGGCGCAGACCGGCCATTACTTTTACTACGACGCCACGCGCTTCGATAGCCTCACGCTCGATCTGAATGTGAACAACCTCTCGCTGCGGGAGGTGCTCGACCAGGTTTTCAAAGGCTCCGAATTCGAATATGCCATCGACAGCCAGAAACGCATTTACATTACGCAGGGCCAAAAAATCATCACCCAGCTCACGCCCGGCCTGTTTAACCCGGAACGCACCGGCGAAAACGACTCCATTGCCTATGCCGGCCCCGAAAGCGATATCAAGGAAAAACTGTTGTCGACCGCCGAAAGTAAAGTCCACGAAATCGGGATACGAAAGCACAGGATAGCGCCCGGCAACTCCACGATCACCGGTTACGTCAGGAATGCCGTGACGGGCGAGCCGGTAATCGGCGCGGCGGTGTTTATTAATTCGCCGTCCATCGGGGTTACCACCGATGCCCTCGGGCTATATGCGCTCACGATCCCGCGCGGAAAGCAGATGGTACGCATCAAAAGCACGGGTATGCGCGAAACACAGCGCCAGGTCATACTCTACTCCGACGGCAAGCTCGACATTGAAATGCGCGAAAGCGTGATCGCATTGAAAGAAGTATCGGTGAAGGCCGGTATGGACAAAAACGTGGTAGGTACGCAAATGGGTACCGTAAAACTGACCATTAAAAACCTGAAACAGGTACCGACGGTATTCGGTGAAACGGACCTGCTGCGGACGGTACTTACATTACCCGGTATCAAATCGGTAGGGGAGAATAGCACCGGCCTGAACGTCCGCGGAGGCTCGGTGGACCAGAACCTTATCCAATACGACGATGCGGTGATTTATAATCCATCCCACCTGTTCGGTTTTTTCTCGGCGTTCAATCCTGATGTATTGAAGGAAGTGGAGCTTTACAAAAGTACTATTCCGTCTAAATTCGGTGGCAGGCTGGCCTCGGTGCTGGATATCAGCAGCCGCGATGGTAATAAGAAGAAATTCGTGGCATCGGGCGGGATCGGGCTCGTTACGGGCCGGGTTACACTGGAAGGGCCATTGGTGAAGGACAAGGCGTCGTTCATTCTTGGCGGACGCTCCACGTATTCCAACTGGGTGATCAGGGCGCTGGATAATGAGACTTACAACCGGAGCTCAGCAAACTTCTATGATGTTAACCTGCATTTGAACTACGAAATCAACGAAAAGAACAGCCTGTCGCTGACCGGCTATACCAGCAACGACAAGTTCCGGCTGTACGGAGATACATTGTATTCCTACCAAAACCAGTTGGGTTCCATTAAATGGAAGCACACATTTAACACACGTCTGTACGGCGTGCTCACTGCATCGCATAGCAAATACCAGTACGCGATGGAAGCGGAAGGCCTCCCGCTCAATTCATTTGATTTGAAATTTGATATTAACCAATCCAATTTCAAAGCGGATTTTAGCTATGTGCTGCATCCAAAGCATACCCTTGAATTTGGCGGAAGCACCATCTACTACAAGCTGCACCCCGGCTCATTCAAGCCGCGCGGCAGTGAGTCGCTCATCATGCCCGACGAACTGGAAGCGGAGCAAGCGACGGAAAGCGCATTGTACCTGGAAGACAAATGGGAGGTTAACCCGCGCTTGTCGATCTCCGGTGGTTTGCGTTGGTCGTTCTTCCAATACCTGGGTCCAAGATCGGTTAACAAGTATCTGCCCGGCTTGCCGATCGAAACCATTTACCAGGAAGGCGTGGATGTATACAAGGCAGGTAAGAAAATCAAGTCGTATGGCGGGCCTGAGTACCGGGCGTCGGTGCGGTACAGCGTCTTCGATAACTTGTCGCTCAAAGTGAGCTACAATACCTTGCGGCAGTACATTCACTTGCTGACGAACACTATGACGGTTTCGCCGACTGACATCTGGAAATTGAGCGATCCGTACATCAAACCGCAGATCGGCGACCAGCTTTCCGTCGGTTTATACCGGAATTTCAGGGGTAACAAAATCGAGGTTTCGCTCGAAGGTTACTACAAAAACATCCGCAATTTCCTCGATTATAAAGGCGGCGACTCGCTTTTCATGAACCACAATATCGAAGCCGCGGTGATCAATACCAAGGCGAAGGCCTACGGGGTGGAGTTCATGATCAAGAAAATGACTGGAAAGCTGAATGGCTGGCTCGGGTACACGTATGCGCGGACGCTCCTGCGCGCGGTCGACCGCGATTCGCCCGATGCGCCTAACGACGGTAATTTCTACCCGAGCAACTACGACAAGCCGCACGATTTTACATTGATTTCAAACTACCGCTTCTCGCACCGTTTCAGTTTGTCGTTCAACTTTACTTATAGCACCGGCCGGCCTTACACGCCGCCCATCGGCAAATACATGATCGACGGTTCGCAGCGGGTGTATTACGCGGATCGCAACCAGTTTCGCATTCCCGACTATTACCGGATGGATTTAGCGATGAATATCGAAGGGAACCACCGCATTAAAAAGCTGGCGCACAGTTCGTGGACGCTCGCGGTGTATAATGTTTTGGGAAGAAAAAATCCGACTTCGGTGTATTTCCAGACCGTCGCCGGAAGGGTGAACGGGTACCAGCTCTCTATTTTCGGACAGCCTATCCCGACCGTAACCTACAATTTCAGATTTTAAGCAGTTATGAGATATTGGTTTTTAAAAATAGGGTTTTTCGCATTGCTGCTGATTATCGACAGTTGCGTCGAGCCGTTTTCGCCACCTGAGGTGAATTCGGATGAAAATTACCTGGTGATAGATGGGTATCTGAATGTGAATGGCACGGATTCGACGCGGATCGAGCTCAGGAGGACACAAAATGTGAATGCCACTGCTTCACCCATTATCGAGACGGGCGCTCAGCTGGCCGTGGAAGAGGAAAATGGCGAGACGTTACAGTTGTCGGAGACTCGCAAGGGCGTTTATACCCTGCCGCCGCGGCAGTATAACCGCTCGGCGAAGTACCGGCTGCGCATTACGACGAGGGACAATGAGGAATATTTATCCGAATTCGTGAATGTAACCATCACCCCCGCGATTGACAGCGTGACATTTAAGGTAGATCCCGTGCTGGATGCCGGTGTGTTTTATGTGAACACGCACGATGCGCAGAACAAGACGCAGTTTTACCGCTGGAAATTCGAGGAAACTTGGCAGTACGAAATGCCCTACTATTCTGCATTGCTGGTCCGGAACGATTCGGTGGTCACCCGGCAGGAGAATATCAACCGGTGCTGGCGGAATACGTTCTCGGGAAGCATTTTGCTGGGCAGCACGGTGAAGCTCAGTAGTGATGTGATCAAAGACCTGCCGCTGAACCGCGTGCCGATTTCGACCAATAAACTTTTTATCAAATACAGCATTCTCGTGCGGCAATTCGGCCTTTCACGTCAGGCATTTGAATACTGGACCGATCTGGCCAAAACGACTCAGGGGACCGGCAGTTTGTTCGATGTATTGCCGTCGCAGGTGACGGGCAACATCAAAAACGTGGCTAACCCGCATATACTGGCATTCGGCTATTTCAGCGCAGCCACGGAAGAAACGCGCCGGCTCACGATCATGCCGCGGCTCGGCACATTTCCGCGTTGCATCGAACCCGACACGATCCCGCTCCGGTGCTCTTCCCGCGATGCCGACGAATGCGCATTGAATACCGCCAAACTGCTCCTTACTTACTGGGGACCGCGTTCGGATTCTGTTCTGGTCGCAGGACACTCCTGTACCGACTGCCGCACGCAGGGAGGCACAACAGAAAGACCTGCTTACTGGTAATGATATTGTCTGATTGACTGTGAAAGGAATACATTTCATCGAAAAACTAAAAAAACACAGCGTTCCCGGAAAATGGGGCCGATGGGCTTCGTGCGGAATGCTGGTAGCGGCAGGATTGGCGATCAAAAGCTGTATCGAGCCATTCTCGCCGCCGGAAGTGACCAATCCCGGCACCTACCTCGTCGTGGACGGCTTCCTGAATGTGGATGGCGACACCAGCCGGTTTATTTTGAGCAACACGCAGGGCGTAAACGACGGCTCGGAATTTCAGCGGGAATGGGGCGCCCGCCTTACCGTTGACGCGGAAGGCGGCGAAAACTATGAGTTGCAGGAAAGGGGCCAGGGCGTGTACGTATTGCCGCCGACGGCGCTGAGCAGGGATGATAAGTACCGGTTGAGGATCACACGGGCCGATGGAAGGGAATATGAATCGGCATATGTGGTAGTGAGCAAAACACCGCCTATCGACAGCGTTACCCATCGGGTCGACGCGCGCAGGAATGCGATGATGATTTACGTGAATACCCACGACGCGAGTAATCAGACACGGTTTTACCGTTGGAGTTTTGAAGAGACCTACGAATACCGGATGCCCTACTATTCCAGCCTGACGCGTGATTTTAAGGAAAAGACGATCGTTTCACGGACCGACAATATCAATGTTTGCTGGCGGACATTGCCTTCCAGGGACATCAAGCTCGGCTCGACGATCAAACTTAGCCAGGATATCATCCGTGATGTGCCGGTAAACCTCGTGGATATTAATACTAACAAGCTGTATTTCGGGTACTCGATTCTTGTAAAGCAATACGGGCTCACGCGGGAGGCATTTGAATACTGGACGGATCTCGCCAAAACCACCCAGGGCACTGGCAGCCTTTTCGACCCGCAGCCATCGCAGGTAACGGGCAACATCCGCGCCAAGGCCGACGCCAAAGAGCTGGTGTTCGGGTATTTCAGCGCAGCGCAGGAACAAAAGCAGCGGATTTTTATCCGGGAAGCATTGGGATCATACCCGCGTTGCATGCCTCCGGACACGCTCGATTTCGAGCAGGCATTTAATAGCAATGCGGTACTGCTTTATTTCTATATGGGCCAGCCCAAGAGCGGCTACCTTGGCACTTCGGAATCGTGTGCGGACTGCCGGTCACAGGGCGGGACTACCACCAAGCCGGAATTTTGGGATCAATGATCATTCTATTGTCTGAAAATATACAATGAAACTAAGGACATTTATTTGCGGTTTGCTGGCACTGGCACTTTACAGCCCCTCGTACGCGCAGGACGATGCGATGCTCGCTTCGATGCGGCAGCGGTTCGGCCTCTACACCGAGCGGGCCGTGCAGGAAAAGATGTATGTGCATATCGACAGGCCGTTTTACCTCGTCGGGGAGACGATCTGGTTCAAAGCCTATAACCTCAATGGGGCCAGCCACCGTTTCCTCGACCTTAGCAAAGTAGGATACCTGGAAGTGCTCGACAGCGAAAACAATGCGGTATTGCAAACCAAGTTCGCGATGGTCGATGGCCGTGGCAATGGTTCTGCGCTCGTTCCCTCCACGCTCGTAAGCGGGAAATACAAGCTGCGGTGCTATACCAACTGGATGAAGAATTTCTCCGCTGAAAACTATTTCGAAAC
The DNA here is from genome assembly GCF_900101885.1 of Dyadobacter soli. GTDB lineage: Bacteria > Bacteroidota > Bacteroidia > Cytophagales > Spirosomataceae > Dyadobacter > Dyadobacter soli. The sequence goes on from NZ_FNAN01000009.1 coordinate 260,120, forward strand.
CTCCATTTCCATTCTGAACCCGTTCGTACGCTTCGATCCCGACAGGGCGGCGAAGGAAGAAACCCGTTATGACGTCCAGTTTTTCCCGGAAGGCGGGCATTTGGTCAACGGTATCGAAAGCAAGATCGCATTCCGCGGCGTGGGAGTCGATGGGAAGGGGATCAAGTTCAAAGGTGTTGTGCTGAACCAGCAGAATGAGACCATTCGCGAATTTGAGCCGGAATTGAATGGTATAGGCTATTTTAAACTGAAACCGGAAGAAAATGCGGCTTACAAGGCAGCCATTACCGACAGCAAGGGCCAGCGTTTCGAATACGAATTGCCCAAAGTAGAACCACAAGGGTATGTGATGGAAGTAAAGGATTCGACGTCGGCGCTGGTGAAAGTAACGGTAACCGCAAAACTCGAAAGCGAAGATCCCGTGAGCGTGTACATGCTTGCGCACACGCGCCAGGCCAATCCGGTATTTGGTAAAAAAGGATTAGGGAAAGGCCAGACGGTTTTTCTGCTTGAAAGGGCTAAACTCGGCGAAGGCATTTCGCAGATCACGATCTTTAATGAAAAGCTGAAACCGGTTTGCGAAAGATTGTATTTCAAACGTCCCGAAAAGCAGCTTGCGATCGAGGCGGAGGTGGGCAAAAGCTTTATCGGACGCGAGAAAGTGACGATGAATATCTCAGCGTCGGCAGGAACCGCGGCGAGCAACTTGTCGGTGGCGGTATACCTCGACGATTCGATCCAGTACCAGGCGCAGCATGACATTCACAGCTATTTGTGGCTCACTGCCGATCTGAAAGGCGATATAGAAAACCCGGGTTATTATTTTAAGAATGTAAACCAGGACACTGACCGTCAACTGGACAACCTCATGCTTACCCACGGCTGGCGACGCCTGAAATGGGACAAAGTTTTTGGCGGCCAGCTCGTGAGTTTCGAGCATTTGCCCGAATACGACGGGCATTTTATCCACGCGCGCCTGCTCAACCGGGCGGACGGAAAGCCTGCTGTAAATAAAGAAGCATTTATGGCGTCGCTTGACGTGCCCGCGCGCTTGTACGTGGATCTGAGCGACAAGGAAGGCCGGGTGAAATTCGAGGTACGCCAGTTTATCGGACCAAAGGAAATTACGCTGCAAACCAACCTCGCTTACGACTCGACCTACCGCTTCGAAGTAGCGACGCCATTCTCGAAGCAATTTTCGACGGCGCCCATCCCTTCTTTTGTATTCGACAAAACCCTGGAAAACCAGTTGCTAACGCGCTCGATCAACATGCAGACCGGCAATGCATTCCTTCCAAGGCTTTACACCGAAAAGAAAGCGGTGCTCACCGACTCCCTGCCGTTCTTCGGAATGCCCGACGAAAAGTATTTCCTCGACGATTTTACTCGTTTCCCAACGATGGAAGAGGTTTTGAGGGAGTATGTAAAAGGCATACTCGTGCGCCGGCGCCAGAAGGAATTCCATTTACGGATGATAGATAAGCTGCTTCCGAATACCTATTATACCACCGACCCGCTGATGCTGCTGGACGGTATCCCGGTTTTCGATGCCGACAAGATCATCGAAATGGACCCGTTGAAGGTGAAAAAGATCGAGTTGATCAGCTCGCGGTACTTTTTGGGGCCGATGACATTTACCGGGATCGTCAGCTTCTCTACCTATCGCGGTGACCTGGGCGGCTTCGAGCTCGATCCCAAAGTGCTGGTAATGCCGTATGAAGGCGTGCAGGCGCAAAGAGAATTTTACGCCCCGAAATACGATAGCAACAATGCCAGCAGCCGCATTGCGGATTTCCGGAACCTGTTGCATTGGGCTCCGAACGTCACCACCGGCAAAGACGGCAAAGCGACGGTCGAGTTTTACACTTCCGACCAGACGGGCCGCTACCAGGTCGTGATCCAGGGCATTGCGCTGGACGGCACGGCGGGCAGCAAAACCGTTTCGTTCGATGTGAAAAAACGGACGCTTTAAATGTAAAACTCCGAGGTGTGCTTGATCTCCTTCAATACGAAGGTGCTGTTGAGCACGCCTATGTTGTCGATTTTGGACAACTTGTATTTCACGAAATCGTGGTACTCGTCGAGGCTGGCGACGTTGATCTTTAACAGAAAGTCAACCTGCCCGGCCATGTGGTAGCATTCCTGCACCTCGTGGAGGTTTTGTATCTCCTGTTCGAACTTCTCGATAAATGCCTCGTTATGGTAGCGCATCGATACCTGGCAGATGGTCGTAACGTGCCTGTTGATGAGCTTTTTATCCAAAATGGCTACATATTGTTTGATGTAGCCCAGGCTCTCCAATCTCCTGATCCGCTCGTAAACCGGCGACACCGTCAGGTTGAGCATCGTCGCGATTTCCTTGGTCGTTTTTTTAGCATCTTTTTGCAGGATGCGGAGGATTTTGGTATCGATTTTGTCCAACTGTTCCATAAGGCAATAATATTTACTGGTACGGCATTTGTTTTATGTCTCAAAAAGTAAATTTTGCTTTAAAAATCAAATAGTGTGGTAATGTTTCCTGCAAAATGGGCTGTTTGTTGAAAATAATTTTCGCAAATGGGAAATTGCAAGTGATTTATGCTTTACCCAAAAGTTGTTTTTTATGAAAACGGACTGCGTTTTAGTAATTGGAGCAAACGGACAGATCGGATCTGTTCTGGTGGAATATCTGAGGGAGATTTACGGACTGGGAAAGGTGGTGGCGACGGACATCCGCATGCCCGAGTTCCCGACAGGGATCTTCGAACAACTCGACGCGACGAATGCCGGTGAAATGGCAGCGCTCGTGCGGAAATACGGCGTCACGCAGATCTATCACCTCGCCGCCATCCTGTCGGCAAAAGGCGAGCAAGACCCGCTCCGAACGTGGCAGATCAACATGCAAACGTACTTTAACGTGCTCGAAGTGGCGCGTGAAAACGGGGTTAGCAAAGTCTTTTACCCAAGTTCCATTGCCGTTTTCGGTGATCGTGTGGATACGCTGGCCGAGCAATGGTCGTACCTTGATCCATCAACGGTTTACGGCATCAGCAAGGCGGCAGGTGAGAACTGGTCGAATTACTATTTCAAACGGTACGGCGTAGACATCCGCTCGCTGCGCTACCCGGGCATTATCGGCTACCAGTCGATGCCAGGCGGCGGCACTACGGATTACGCGGTCGATATTTACCACAAAGCGGTGAAGGGTGAAGCATTCGAATGCTTTTTGAAACCCGAAACCACATTGCCGATGATCTACATCAGCGACGCGATGGACGCGACAGTCCGCCTGATGGAAGCACCCGCCGAAAAAATCACCGTGCGGACCTCCTACAACCTAGCCGGCATGAGCTTTTCTCCCAGCGAGATCGCACAAAGCATTCAAAAGATAATTCCAAACTTCAACATAACTTACAAGCCAGACTTCCGCCAGGCGATCGCCGATTCCTGGCCCCAGGAAATCGACGACGCCCAGGCCCGGAAAGACTGGGGCTGGCGGCCAAGCTACTCGCTCGATAAGATGACGGAAGAGATGATCAGCGAGTTGCGGAAGAAGTATCAGGTTGTTAGTAAATGAGTGAATGAGTCAATGAGTGAATGAGTGAATGTTTTTAATTCGCTATTCGCTCATCGCCCGGCGATCCGGTTTCAATTCATCCATTCACTCATTCAAAATTCACTCATTCACTCATTAAACTATGTACGGCAACATTCAAGAACAACTCGCCAGCGAACTGGAAGCGATCCGTTCGGCTGGTTTATATAAAAAAGAGCGCGTGATTACTACGCCGCAGGCTGCGCATATCGCTACTACCGACGGCGCGGATGTCCTCAATTTTTGCGCGAACAATTACCTCGGCCTCTCGTCGCATCCCGATGTAATACAGGCTGGTATCGATGCCATTCATTCGCATGGTTTCGGAATGTCTTCGGTGCGGTTTATTTGTGGCACGCAGGATATTCACAAGGAACTGGAACGCAAAACGGCCGAATTCCTGGGTACTGAGGACTGCATTCTCTACGCGGCTGCATTCGATGCCAACGGCGGGATTTTCGAACCGTTATTGAATGAGCAGGACGCCATTATATCCGACGAGTTGAACCACGCGTCGATTATCGATGGTGTGAGATTATGCAAGGCCAAGCGCTTCCGCTACAAGCATAACGACATGGCTGACCTCGAAAAGCAGCTCCAAGACGCGCAAGGCAGCCGCCGCATTCTGGTAGTGACCGACGGCGTGTTCTCCATGGACGGTACCATCGCCCGCCTCGACCATATCTGCGACCTCGCCGAGCAGTACCAGGCCATGGTGATGATCGACGAATGCCACGCTACCGGCTTTATGGGTAAAACCGGCCGCGGAACGCACGAGTACCGCAATGTAATGGGTCGCATTGACATCATCACAGGTACTTACGGGAAGGCATTAGGCGGTGCGTCAGGCGGTTTTACAGCTGCCAAAAAGGAGATCGTGGAGATACTACGCCAGCGTTCAAGACCCTATTTGTTTTCCAATACATTAGCACCTTCCATTGTAGGTGCTTCCATTAAAGTACTAGACCTGCTTACCTCGTCCACCGCATTGCGAGATAAACTGGAACGCAATACCCAGTATTTCCGCAAAGCTATGACCGACGCCGGTTTCGACATTCTCCCCGGCGAACACCCGATTGTACCTATCATGCTTTACGAAGCAAAACTGGCGCAGGAGTTCGCAGCGAAGCTGCTTAATGAAGGCATTTACGTGATTGGTTTCTTCTATCCCGTAGTCCCGCAGGGCAAAGCGCGCATTCGCGTGCAGATTTCCGCAGGGCACGAGCAGGAGGATCTCGAAAAGGCCGTGGCCGCATTCACAAAGGTCGGTAAGGAACTCGGTGTGATCTGATTTTAACTCAACTAAAACCAAAATGGCAAAGACGCCGATACCGGGCAACCGGGTATCGGCTCTTTGTTTTATTGCTCAGGTTCCAGCAACTCGGCCTCGACATGCAGCGATTGCAATGCCGCATTACCGTATTGGGTAACCATCGCCACATCTGCGGCGTCGCGGCCGTGGGCGATTTCGATGCGGTAACCTTCGGTTTTTTCCTGCACGGCATCGAATGTGTACCACTCGCCGCCGATGAATACTTCGAACCACGCGTGCAGATCCATCTCTTTCAATTTATCGAGGTAACCTACCGTCATCCGCGTCGGAATGCAGAGGTTGCGGCATAATGCAATGGCGAGGTGCGTGAAATCGCGGCACACGCCTACGCGGCTACGCGCCGTGTCGAATGCGGTAGTGGCGGCATTCGACATGCCATATTGATAGCGTACATTGTTGTGGATCCACGTCCGGATAGCCTCAACCTGATCGTAGCCGGGTTTGAGATTACCCGCTATTTCTAACGCTAACATATTGATTTCGTGCAGGTCAGACTGGCAATAGCGGCTCGGGAGGATGTAGTGCATAACGTCGTCGGGCAAATCCCCTACAAGCATATACGCAGGTGCCGGATCGGGGATTGGCTTTGTGGGATTCACCTGCGCCTGCACCTCGGTGGTAATGGTAACTCTTCCTACCGGCAGGATCGCGCGCTGGCAGGGATTGCCGTAAAGGTCGGTGTATTCCGAAAATGGAACCGGGGGCTCTATCTTAAAACCTTCCTGGATGATCGATTGGCCTTCCTGACGGCGGGGGCGTAGCATGGTGGTCACGGTGGTGGGGGCATACACGTCGTACGTGAATATGCTTCTGCCCTGCATTTTCATTGATGAGTCGGATTAGTATTTGTGCTAAATGTAATGATGCTTAGTTACTTAAAAATTACGTGCCATTTATTTTATCGTGAACACGCGTATAGGCTAGAATTAAATTGTTTTAAACGGCGTTTGTACAGCAGGAATGTTATTTTTAGGACAAGTAGTATTTAGTGAAATTTAAATAATACATCTATGGCAGTTACAAAATGGATCGTAGACCCGGCGCATTCCGAAGTGCAGTTCAAAATTAAACACCTTGTCATTTCGACTATTACAGGTTCCTTCAACAACTTTGAAGGCGGGGCTACTTCGGATTTGAATAACTTTGAAAACGCGGAAATTCACTTCTCCCTCGATGTGAAAAGTATCGATACCAACGTGGAAATGCGCGATGCCCATTTGCGGTCGGCGGATTTCTTCGATGCCGAGCAATTTCCGCATATTACCTTTCAATCCAACTATTTTCATAAAGTAAAGGGCGATAACTATAAGCTCTCGGGCCTCCTTACGCTGAAAGGCATTACCAAACCCATCGAGCTCGATGCCGAATACGGCGGAGCGGAGAAGGATGGCGATGGAAATGTGCGCATCGGTTTCGAGGTGGAGGGCCGTCTGAGCCGCCAGGAATTCGGCCTCAACTACATGCAGCTGACCGATTCGGGCGGCTTAGTAATTGGTGAGGACGTGAAATTGATCGCCAATATTCAGCTCGTAAAAGAGGCCTGATCAGGCATTTAGCTATTTTCATGAGCTTTTAATACCCGGTATGAACCTGAAAACTGGTTTGCCGGGTATTTTTGATACCAATAGAAAATGCGGGTTGCCGTCTTTTCATCAAACCTAAACTCGCAATCCATGAAAGTGCTGCGCATTTTTTTGAAGATCATCGGGATATTCCTGCTGTTGCTCGTACTCGCTATTGCCACCATGATCACCACCATGGACGATACGCCGTACCAGGAAATGGCCTATTATAAGGAATGGAAAACGCTCATCGGAGGCGTGAAACCCACTGTTGCCGGCGCCGACACTTCCATTGCATTACAAGCAGGCTGGGCAAAAGTGAATATTACGCCGGCAGCGCCAACGCCCACGGCAGGCTACGGCAACCGTCGCGGCAAGCCTTACACGGCCGTGCACGACTCCGTATATGTACGTGCGATCGTGATCGACAATGGCCATACCAAAGCCGCGATCATTGCCGCCGACCTGCTCATTATCCCGCCGACGGTCATTAAAGCATTGAAGGAAAAGCTGAAACCCGGCGATATTCCATTTGAGCAGATCTATTTCGGCGCTACGCACAGCCATAACAGCGTAGGCGGTTGGGGAACGGGCATTTCTTCCCTTTTCTTTTCGGGTAAATTCGATCCCGCCATTGTGGAAAACCTGGCCAATGCATTCCACAAAGCCATTACCGACGCGCAAAAGAAAGTGGAGCCCGTGCAATTGACTTATTTGGAATCCCTCGACTCGCTCGATATACGTAACCGGCTCGTGGGTGAGGAGGGAGGCATCGATCCCGAGATCCGTTCGGCGGCATTCATTACCAAAAGCGGTCAGAAAGCCATTCTAAGCTCTTTTGCGGCGCATTCCACGGTTTTGAATTCCAAAAACATCGTGCTCTCGCGCGACTACCCCGGCGCACTCGTGGATTCGCTGGAAAAGGGCCGATACGATTTTGCGATGTACATGGCTGGCGCGGTGGGCAGCATGGGGCCGATTGAAAAGGGAACGGACGATTTTGACGAAGTAAAAAACCAGGCGTTCGGGGTGCAGAATGCGTTGCTATCTCCCAATACTGTGAAAGAGGACGCGAAAACCGCATTCGTAGAAGCCCTTACATTGCCGCTGCCACTCCGCGAACCTACCCCGCGGTTGACCATGAGCATTGTACTGCGCCCGTGGGCATTCAAGAAAGCATTCGGCGAATATCCGGTGTATGTAAAAGCATTGCGGATCGGCAATATCCTGATGGTAGGCATGCCCTGCGACTTCTCCGGCGAGCTGACTGGCCCGCTCGATGCCTATGCGAAAACCAAAGGTCTCAACCTGATGGTAACCAGCTTCAACGGCGGCTATATCGGCTACATTACCCATGACAAGTACTTCAACCGCGATTTGTACGAAACCAAAACCATGAGCTGGTACGGCCCGTACAATGGCGCCTATTTACAGGAAGTGATTAAAGATATTATTGATAAATTATCCTAAACCGTAACTAATGATGAGAACACTAGCAATCCTCTTTTTGGCACTCCTTTCCTTTTCTTCAATGGCCCAGAAACCGGTCCGCCTGGCCGTGGCAGGGCTTAGCCATGGTCACGTAGGTTGGGCTTTCAACCGGAAAGACAAAACGGATATGCAGCTTGTAGGTATCTGGGAAACGAACCCCGAGTTGGTCAAGCAGTTTACCGAACGATACAAACTGGATCCCAAACTGTTTTATTCCGACCTGAACAAAATGCTGGACGAGACGAAGCCGGAAGCGGTTTCCGCTTTCGGGGCGATTAACGAGCACGTGGTAGTGGTACGGGCATGCGCACCACGGAAAATCAATGTAATGGTGGAAAAGCCGCTGGCGACGACATTTGCCGATGCGAAGGAAATCCAGAAACTCGCGACGCAGAACAATGTGCAGGTGCTGACCAACTATGAAACGTCGTGGTATGCGAGCAACCAGCATGTGAACCAGCTCATTCAGGATGGCAAGCTCGGGGAAATCCGCAAGGTAATGGTCAATGATGGCCACCAGGGACCTAAGGAAATCGGGGTTAGCAAGGAGTTTTTCGCAATTCTGACCGATCCGGTTAAAAACGGTGCGGGTGCATTGGTGGACTTCGGTTGCTACGGCGCCAACCTCATGACGTGGCTCATGAAAGGCGAACGGCCGATTTCAGTAACCGCCGTGACGCACCAGAACAAACCTGATATTTATAAGAATGTAGACGACGAGGCCTCAATTATCCTGCAATATCCCAAGGCGCAATGCATTATCCAGGGCTCGTGGAACTGGTCTTTTGCAAGAAAGGACATGGAAGTATATGGTAACAAAGGCTATGCGATTGCCGTAAACCCGACCGTGGTACGCCAGCGCTTCCAGGAAAAGACACCTGAGGAAACGCTCAAACTCGATCCTCGCCCGGCACCTTACACCGATCCGTTCTCTGTATTAGCCGATGTGGTACAAGGCCGCATTAAGCTTGACCAGAACGATTTGTACGGGCTGCCCGTGAATGTTACCGTCGTTGAAATACTGGAAACGGCCAAAGAGGCTGCTAAAACCGGTAAGACTATCTTTTTGAAAAAATAAACCTTTTATATGGAGCCCAGGCCCGTCAGTTTCTCCCAGACTACCCTCACCGAACTCATGATCCCTTCCTATGCCAATTTCGGCGGGAAGATCCACGGGGGCATATTGCTTTCGCTGATCGATAAAGTCGCGTATGCGTGCGCGTCGCGGCATGCGGGGACGTATTGCGTGACGGTGTCCGTAGACGCGGTGGATTTCCTCGAACCGGTGGAGGTAGGCGACCTCGTTTCATTGCACGCGTCGGTGAATTATGTGGGAAGAACGTCGCTGGTGGTGGGTATTCGTGTGGTGGCGGAAAATGTGAGGAACCGCTCGGTAAGGCATACCAACACGTCTTACGTGACTATGGTCGCAAAGGACGATAATAATAAGCCAACCGTGGTTCCCGAACTGGTGCTGGAAAATGAAGACGACGCCCGCCGCTTCCTGGAAGCGATCAAGCGTCGTGAACTGAAAGAAAAATATCGAGACGCGTTTGATAATGCAAAGACGCGTCTCGATGTACCTGACAACCTGGATAAGCTGGCCGATCAGCGTTGTGTGATCGCTTATGATACGGATGTTTGATTGAATTGCCGGAGTTAGTAGGGCATCGTTAGTACGGCGTAGTCATTAGTTGGGCGTAGTCTCCGACTACGCCCGAGCGTCAGCTGGTCTCTGACCAGCGAAATTTCGAACGATGAAGCAACGCCGGTCAGAGACCGGCATTCGCTCCGACGTAGGCATAGACTACGCCGAACTTCGTTCTTCCAAATCGTTCAGCCCAAGACATCCATTTTAAAACCCAAACAACCCGCCACCGCTCTTTCGCGAGGTCGTTTTCTTGCCAAACAGCATTCCAAAAACGCCGCGTACCACTTCCCGGCCAATCTGTTTCGCGAGCGGGGAATTGAGCGCATCCGAAATCATACTCGTCTGCTCTTTTTCCTTCTTCGCTTCGACCTTCGCCTGCACTTCCGCTTCTTTGGCCTCGGTTTCCTTGCGGGCCTGCTCTTCCATTCGTTTCGTCAGGATTTCGTAGGCACTTTCCGGGTCCACTGGATCTTTGTATTTCGCATACACATCCGATTGCTGCACGTGTTTGTCGTAATCGGCCTGCACCATCGGGCCCATGATGGATGCCGGAGGCATTAAATGCGTGGCGGCAACTTCCGTCGGGATACCTTTTTCATTCAAGACGGTAATCAGTGCCTGACCGATACCGAGCGTTGTCAGTACCTGATCGATGGAATAAAAATCCGATTTCGGGTAGGTTTTTACTGTCTGTTTCAGCCCCTCGGCGTCCTGTGGCGTGAATGCGCGGAGCACGTGCTGCACGCGGTTACCGAGCTGCCCGAGCACCGAAACCGGCACATCCTGCGCCATTTGTGTACAGAAGAAGATACCGACACCTTTGGAGCGGATCAAACGTACCACTTGCTCGATTTGTTCGAGGAATGCTTTCGGCGCGTCTTTGAAAAGCAAGTGCGCTTCGTCGAGGAAGAATACCAGTTTGGGCTTATCCAAATCGCCGGCTTCGGGCAGTTTTTGGTATAACTCTGCCAGCAGGCTGAGCATGAATGTCGAGAACAATGCGGGGCGGTCCTGCACGTCGGAGACATTAAGGAGGCTGATCACGCCCTGACCGTCGACTTTATTGATCAGGTCATCGATATCGAATGACCGTTCGCCGAAAATGCTGCCTACACCCTGCTGCTCCAATGCGACGATCTTGCGGAGGATCGTTCCGGCTGTCGATGCGGAAATCGTTCCGTAATCGGCTTTGATTTCCGCTGCTCCCGGGCCTTCCGCCAGGTAGTTGAGGACTTTCTTTAAATCATTCAGATCTACCATCGGCAAATCCTTATCGTCGGCATATTTGAATAGGATAGCGAGCACGCCGGCCTGGGTTTCGTTCAGTTCGAAGATTTTGGAAAGCAATATCGGGCCGAATTCCAGCACGGTAGCACGCATTTGCGCACCTTTGTTGCCGCTCAGCGAATAGAGTTCGACAGGAAATCCTTTTGGCTCGAACACGGTACCGAGTATCTGGGCACGCTCTTCCAGCACTGCATTGGTCTTACCCGGCTGTGCAATGCCTGAAAGGTCGCCTTTGATATCGGACATAAAAACGGGCACCCCCGCCGCCGAAAGTTGTTCGGCGAATACCTGCAACGTACGCGTTTTACCTGACCCCGTAGCCCCGGCCACGAGCCCGTGGCGGTTCATCATGCGCAAGGGAAGGTTCACGCGGGCCTCGCCGATGATCTCGCCGTCGAGAATGGCCGACCCCAAATGAATTACAGGTTTGTCAGTTTGATAGGATTTCTGAATTGCTGCAACAAATTGCTCTTTCTTTGACACAGGAAATACGGGTTATGGTTTGATGAAAGGTTAAGTTACAAATTTTAAAGGTTTCGGGAAGATTCCAAGGCAGGTGGGTGAATTTTGTGGAATAATAATTTGTGTGGAATTAATATAACTTTTTGTATATTCTTGTATTTGCAAAATATTATTAGGTATTTTGGTTTGATCGCTTAGTGATTATTCTGATTTACAATTTAGAGACGTACTTACCCTTTATGTTGAGCCGAGTTGCGAATTCAATTTACTGGATGAACCGATATATGGAACGGGTCGAGAATTATGCCCGTTTTGTGGGAGTTAATTTTAACCTCGCGCTCGATCTTCCGCCCGATGTGGACGAGCAATGGGAGCCGCTCCTGATCGCAACAGCCGACCATTTTTTGTTTTACAAATATTACGATAAACCTACCAAGGAGGACGTCATCCATTTCATGACGTTCGATAAACGTAACCCGAATTCGATTATCAGCTGCCTGTATGAGGCCCGCGAGAATGCGCGGACGATCCGGGAGACGATCTCGAAGGAAATGTGGGAGAGTATCAATACGTTTTACCTGGCCATTAAAGGAACTTCGCCCGACGATTTCCGGAATATGGACCACATGCAATCGTATTTCACGGATATCCGCAAGAATTGCCAGCTTTTCCATGGCGTAGTCGACTCGTCGATCACGCGCAACGAAGCCTGGCATTTCGGTAGGTTAGGCCGGCACATCGAGCGTGCCGACAAATGCTCGCGCTTCCTGGATGTGAAGTATTTTACATTGTTGCAGGATTCGGGTACGAATGGCTCCACGCTCGATCTGATGCTCTGGACCGCGGTTTTGAAATCGGTGAGTGCCTATAATATGTACCGGCAGACGCACCGTGCATTGACGCCAATGAACATCGTGGCGTTCCTGATCCTCGACAAGCTCTTTCCGCGCTCGATCGCGTATTGCGTGCGCCAGGCGGAACTGTCGTTGTACGCCATCGCCGGCTCCATTCCCGAGCGCGGTTACACCAATCCGGCCGAACGTGCATTGAGTAAAATCCGTAGCGAGCTGGAATTCACCGATGTGGAAGATGTCTTCAAAATGGGCCTGCACGATTACCTCGATAAATTTCAAATCAAGAATAACGAGGTGGATAACAAGATCTTCGATATGTATTTCGGTTTGGAGACCGGGCAGAGCCAAAGCCAGAGCCAGGGGCATTTCAAAAGCCAATGGATGAACTGATCAAAACTTTTCTATCTTAGCGGCTCTATCATTTTTGAGCCGCTAAGACATGACATATTGCCTGGGTATCAAAGTCGCATCGGGCCTGGTGGCAATCGCCGACACGCGGCTTACTTCCGGAACCGAGGTTTCGACCAACAAGAAAGTGTCTGTTTACCAGTCTGATAAGCATTCAATTTTTATCATGACATCCGGCCTGAGGTCGGTGCGCGACAAGGCCATTACCTATTTCAAAGAAGTCCTCGAAGAGCGGGACACTTCATTCGACAAGCTTTACAAGGCCGTGAATGCATTGGGGCAGCAGGTCCGGCGGGTAGCCGACGAAGACCGGTACGCGCTCAACAATGCCGGGCTGATATTCAATCTGTTCGCTATCGTGGGCGGGCAGTTGGAACACGACTCCGAGCACAAGCTTTTTCTGTTGTATCCCGAAGGCAACTGGGTGGAAGTCGGCGACGGATCGCCGTTTATCATCATCGGCAACTCGGGTTACGGGAAGCCGCTACTGTACCGGAGTCTCAATTCGATTCGTCGATGCAGGATGCATTGAAGATCGGCTTTTTGTCATTCGATTCTACAAGAGTAAGTTCCAACGACGTGGATTACCCGATAGATGTCGTCATGTATGAAAAGGATTCGTTTCAACTCGTTGAACACCGTTTCGAGAAGGACGACCTCGATTATGTGGGTAAACAGTGGAGCGCGCTGCTGAGCAATTCCGTACAAAAATTGTCGTTGGAGTGGATGGACCCTGTGTTCGGCAAAATAGGAGAAATTTCTAAGGCATAACCCTCGCGTCCAGCCTGAAAACGTATATTATGGCTGGTTTTGCGAAAAATCAATAAAGTTGTAAACGGGCGTAGATTAGAAGTCCAGAAACTCAATTATTGTTTTTTGTTTGTAGAAAAATCTAATTGCGGAGAGGGAATTTAGTATTTTTGCAACCAAACATAAAGAGGAATTCTAGATCGTGACGTTAATTAAATCTATCTCAGGAATCAGGGGAATAGTGGGTGGAAAATCGGGTGAGGCGCTGACTCCGATTGATGTTGTTAAGTTTGCTGCTGCATACGGGACATGGGTGAGGCGTACAAATCCACAAAATCTTAAGGTGGTAATCGGCAGGGATGCAAGGCTTTCCGGTGAAATGGTAAGCCGTCTGGTAGCCGGTACTTTACAAGGTGTGGGGCTGAATGTGCTCGACCTTGGCCTTTCCACTACGCCTACTGTCGAGATAGCCGTGAAAGCGGAAGGCGCTGCGGGCGGTATCATCCTCACAGCAAGCCACAACCCGATCCAGTGGAACGCCCTCAAACTGCTTAACAACGAAGGAGAATTCATTTCGGAAACCGAAGGTGCCGAAGTGCTGCGCATTGCCCAGGAGGAAGATTTTCTTTTTCCGGATGTAAAAAAGCTGGGCAGCTATGCTTCCGACAACACTTACCTGCAAAAACATATCGACCACGTGCTTTCACTGGCATTGGTGGATGTGGAAGCGATCAAAAACGCGAATTTCAGGATCGTCGTCGACGCGGTGAACTCGACGGGCGGCATTGCGGTACCGCTTTTGCTGGAAGCTTTGGGTGTTGATTCCAAAAGCATCAAAAAGATGAACTGCGAGCCAACCGGCAACTTTGCGCACAACCCCGAGCCCCTTCCCGAGCATTTGCACGATATCAGCAAAGAGCTGAACAACGGTTCCTACAACCTCGGCATCGTGGTAGATCCGGATGTGGACAGGCTGGCGCTCATGTGCGAGGACGGCACGGCATTCGGAGAAGAATATACCCTGGTAGCCGTTGCGGACTATGTTTTGAAACACACGCCGGGCAATACGGTTTCCAATCTCTCGTCAACGGCGGCATTGCGGGATGTTACCATCAAAGCAGGTGGGGAATACCTCGCATCGGCGGTAGGAGAGGTGAATGTGGTGAATGCGATGAAAGCCAATAAAGCCGTGATCGGTGGAGAAGGTAACGGAGGGGTAATTTACCCTGAAAGCCACTACGGCCGCGATGCGCTCGTAGGTATTGCATTGTTTCTCACGCATTTGGCCAAATCCGGTAAGAAAGCGTCGGTACTGAGAAGGTCTTACCCGAATTATTATATTTCCAAAAACAAGATCGAGCTTACGCCGGAGATTAACGTTGACAACATCCTCGACCGCATTCAGACACGTTATTCCAAGCAACCGGTGAACACCGTGGACGGCGTGCGCATCGAATTCGACCGTGAATGGGTGCATTTGCGCCGCTCGAACACCGAGCCGATCATCCGCATTTACTCGGAATCGGAAACGCAGACGACCGCTACGAGCCTTGCCAACAAAATCATTTCCGATATCAAGGAAATCATTTCGGAACCGAAGAAATAAATAAGCTGTTGCTTAGCAAATATGGGTCACTTGTTGTCTGAACTGGCAATGAGTGATCTTTCTAATTTATATCCCATGAAAGTCTATCTGGACAATGCGGCGACGACGCAGCTGGACCCCGAAGTCCTGGAAGCAATGCTGCCGCTGATGACCGAGCAATTCGGCAATCCCTCTTCCATACATTCTTACGGCCGCGCCGTACGTTCATCCATCGAGCGCGCCCGCAAAAGCATTGCAGCCATTTTAAACGCGGCGCCTGCCGAGATATTTTTCACCTCAGGCGGTACCGAAGCCGATAATACGGCTATCCGTTCCAGTATCGAGACATTTGGCCTTACACACGCCATTACCTCGCGCATCGAGCACCACGCCGTGCTGCATACCCTGGAGCATTTGAAAAAGCTGGGCATTATCGAGCTGAGTTTTGTGAATCTGAATGCAAAAGGGGAGGTAGATCTCGGGCATCTGGACGCTTTGCTCGCTTCCAAACCGCGTTCATTGGTATCGTTAATGCATGGTAACAATGAAATCGGCAACCTGCTCGACCTGGAAGCTGCCGGCGACATTTGTGAAAAGTACGACGCCATTTTTCACTGCGACACCGTGCAGACGATGGGCCATTACCGCCACGACCTGCAAAAGCTGAAAACGAATTTCATCGTCGGCGCGGCGCACAAATTCAATGGGCCGAAAGGCATCGGATTTTTGTACATGCGTCCGGGCATTAAGATCAATCCTTTCGTACACGGGGGCGCGCAGGAGCGTAACATGCGCGGGGGCACGGAGAACATTTACGGCATCGTAGGCCTGGCGAAGGCATTGGAAATCGCTTACCGCGATATGGACTCGCACCGCACGCATATCGAGAGCCTGAAAAGCCGCATGATCGGGAAGCTGAAAGATGGTATTGAAGGCGTCGCATTCAATGGCAACTCGGCTGACCTCGACAAAAGCCTATACACGGTGCTGAATGTAAGCCTGCCGCCGTCGGATATCAGCGATATGCTGCTGTTCAACCTCGACATTGCCGGAATCGCTGTTTCAGGCGGTAGCGCGTGTTCAAGCGGTACCGACATCGGTTCACACGTTTTGAATGAGCTTAGAATCGATGAAAACCGTGCTAACGTGCGTTTCTCGTTTGGTAAGTACAATACCGAAGCGGAGATCGATTACGCGGCGGAGACTTTGATTGGTCTTTACAAGAAAGAAAGTGTTATTCTCTAATCGGGCATGAGTCTCTCAAAGCGATAATTTTCAATTAAAAGTATTACCGCATAAAAAGCCAAAACCCGGCCCCTGAATCAGGAGGCCGGGTTTTTAATGATATCTTCAAGGCATTCGACCCAGATGTCGGAGTCGTTGAGACTTTCGACGAGCTGCCAATGCTGGCCGCCTTCTTTTTCGAACAACTCCTTGTATTCTTCTCCTACTTCGATCGTCGTTTCCAGGCAGTCGGCTACAAATGCCGGGGAGAATGCTAACGCGCTTTTGACGCCTTTTTTCGTCAGTTCAGGGATTACTTCGTCGGTATAAGGCTTGATCCAGGGATTCTTGCCCAACCGAGACTGGAAGCAGGTCGTATACTTACCTTCGGGAATACCCATTCCTTTCACGAGCAAACGCGTTGTTTCAAAACATTGGGCGCGGTAGCAATGCTGGTTGCGGTGATCGAGCTTATCGCAGCAGCTGCCGAACTGGCAAAAATGGCCGGTAACATCGCCTTTCGTAATCTGCCGCTCGGGCAGGCCGTGGTAGCTGAATACGAAATGGTCGTAATCGTGCTGTGCCATGTATTTTTTACCCAGATCCACAAAACCCTTGACGAATTTCGGGTGTTCGAGGAAGCGGTTCACAAACCGGATTTCCGGCAGCACCTCCCAGTCTTTCACCACGCGCATTACCTCCTTATATACCGAACCGGTAGAGGCCGAAGCATATTGCGGGAAGAATGGTACCACGATGATTTCGGTCAAACATTCCTTACGCAATGCGGTAAGGGCTTTTTCAATGCTCGGGTTCTGATAACGCATTGCCAGTTCGACGATGTAATCTTCACCCAGCACCGTTTGCAGCTTATCTTTTACCGAATACCCGTACGTTTTCAACGGAGAGCCATCGGGCCGCCAGAGTTGTTTGTAAACTTTCGCAGACTTGGGTGCGCGGAATGGCGCAATGATGAGGTTGATCAGGAACCAGCGGTTAACATATGGAATGTCAATCACACGCTCATCCATCAGGAACTGGCGCAGGTATTTGCGCACGTCGGGCACCGACGGGCTGTCGGGCGTGCCCAGGTTCACAATCAGTACGCCGGTTTTGCGGACTTCATTTAGAGTAGTAGTATCGAAGGGTTGAGCCAATGTGGTTGTACTCATTTCAAATTCAGTTTCATGATGCGGAGCCGACCGCGTGCGACAGGCTCCTTTTGTATTTCAGTCTTGCAAAAATAGCAATTACAATCCTAACAAGACCTCTTTCAACGCCGCCTGCGCCGACCATTCACGGTTGGCAGCCTGCTCGATCACCAGCGAGCGCGGGCCGTCGAGTACTTCGTCGGCCACCTTCATATTCCGGCGTACGGGCAGGCAATGCATAAATTTGCCGTTGTCAGTCAAAGCCATTTTGGCTTCGGTAATCATCCAGGAAGGATCGGTATTCAAAACCTGGCCATAGCTGTTGTATGACGACCAGTTTTTGCCATAAACAAAATCTGCGCCTTCCAATGCTTTGTCCTGGTCGTAAATCACCTGGCCTTTGCCTACGAAATCGGGCGAAAGATCGTAACCTTCCGGGTGTGTTATCACGAATTCTACGTCCATCGGGTTCATCCATTCGCAGAACGAGTTGGCAACGGCCTGCGGCAACGCCTTGAAATGCGGCAGCCAGGTAAGGACCACTTTCGGGCGTTTTTTGAGCTTGAATTCTTCGATTGTAATGCAGTCGGCCAGCGACTGCAGCGGGTGGCGCGTCGCCGATTCGAGGTTTATGATCGGTACCTGCGCGTATTTTTTGAACTGCTGAAAAACGATTTCCGCGTAATCCTTATCACGGTCCTGCAAGCCCGCAAACGAGCGGATGCCGATGATGTCGCAATAGCTGCCGATCACCGCCGCCGCCTCTTTCACGTGCTCCGCCTTATCGCCATTCATGATCACACCCTCTTCCATTTCCAGTCCCCAGCCATCCTGGCCGACATTCATCGTAATCACATTCAAGCCGAGGTTTTGGGCAGCTTTCTGCGTGCTGATCCTTGTCCTCAAACTCGAATTGAAAAACAACAGTCCTATGGTTTTGTTTTTCCCAAGCGCCTGGTCTGCAAACGGATCTCGTTTGGCTGCAATGCCGCTGCTGATGAGCTGGGGGAGGTCGGTGACGTCTTTAATGGAAAGAAAGTGTTTCATTCAGGTTAAAATTTCGGAGACAGGTGTTCCTATTCTCAACTGGGACAAGGATGGTATTAGTTCAAAAAAATCACTCAGCCGCGACAGATACTTCTTTTTTCAATGCTTCGAGGAACAGATCGGCCTCTGTTTGGGTCAATGCGAGCGATGGCAGCAAGCGAATCGTGTTCGCGCCGGCCACGCCTGTGAACATTTTGTGTTCAAACAAAAGCTTGTTGCGCAGGTCTTTCACCGGGTAGTCAAACTCGATCCCGATCATCAGCCCGCGGCCTCTCAATTCTTTATATCCACCAATCGCTTTAATGCCTTCGAACAGGTAATCCCCGATCTCGGCCGCATTCGCGATGAGGTTTTCTTCTTTCATAATGTCCAGCACCGCCACGCCCGCCGCGCAAGCCAGGTGGTTGCCGCCGAATGTTGTTCCAAGCAAGCCGTAGCTGGCTTTGAATTTAGGAGAAATCAATATTCCGCCGATCGGGAAGCCGTTGCCCATGCCTTTCGCCATCGACATAATGTCCGGCTCGATGCCGCTGAACTGGTGCGAGAAGAACTTGCCCGTCCGCCCGTAGCCGCATTGCACGCTGTCGAGGATGAGTATCGCGCCCGTTTCGTCGCATTTACGTCTTAATGTTTGTAAAAATTCATCTGTACACACATTGATACCGCCCACACCCTGAATGCCTTCCACGATCACCGCGCACACCTCATCGGTAATGCCTGCCTTAGCCGCAGCCGCGTCGTTGAATGGCAGAAACGTCACGTGCTCCTTGTAATTCACAGGCGCCACGATCGACGGGTTGTCCGTCGCCGCCACCGCACCGGCCGTCCGGCCGTGGAACGACTTCGTGAAGGAAATGACCTTCGTTCTGCCGTTGTGGAAAGAAGCCAGTTTCAATGCATTCTCATTCGCTTCCGCGCCGGAGTTGCAGAGGAACAGTTTATAGTCAGGATAGCCCGATAGCTCACCCAACTTCTCCGCCAGCTCTTCCTGAATGGAGATTTTCACGGAATTGGAATAAAAACTGATCGCATTCAGCTGCTTCGTCAGCTTATCCACATAATAAGGATGGCAATGGCCAACCGAAATCACCGCGTGGCCGCCGTAAAGATCGAGGTACTTGGTCCCGTTCTGGTCCCAGAGGTAACTGCCCTCGGCTTTCACCGGTTCTATATCGTAAATGGGGTAGACGTCAAAGAGGTGTGACATTGTCTGATCTTCGTTAAGATTCGAAAAATGAATTAAAACGCCGGCGCTTTCAACCGCAGCCCTGCATCTTCCGGCAGGCCGAAAAGCAGGTTCATATTCTGCACCGCTTGTCCCGACGCGCCTTTGGTAAGGTTGTCGATAATGCTCGTGATCAGCAGTTGGCCGTCGTGCACTTCCAGGTGAACGAAGCATTTATTGGTATTCACGATCTGCTTCAAATCGATCGGCGTGTCGCTTACGTGCGTGAACGGGTGCGAGGCGTAAAAGTCTTTGTAAATAGCCTTCGCTTCCTCCAAAGTGCCTTCATAACGCGTGTACACGTTAGCGATGATGCCGCGTGTGTAATCGCCGCGGTACGGCACGAAGTTCACCGGCTTATCAAATTCAGCCTGCAACTTGCCGAAAGTCATTTTGATCTCCGTCAAATGCTGGTGCGAGAATGCCTTGTAAATCGACATGTTATTGTTCCGCCACGTGAAATGCGTAGTCGCGCTCAATGCCTGTCCGGCGCCCGTGCTGCCTGTAACCGCACTTACGTGAACTTCGTCCTGTATCAAACCTGCATGAGCGAGCGGCAAAACAGCCAACTCAATGCTCGTTGCGAAACAGCCTGGATTAGCGATTTTCGTAGCGCCTTTGATCTGCTCGCGTTGCAATTCCGGCAAGCCATAAACAAAGCCATTCGACTCATCCCGGAAATCTGTGCTAAGGTCAATTACCTTAACGCTTTCTGGTAATTGATATTCATCCAGAAACTTCTTCGACTCACCATGGCCGGAGCAAAGAAAAATCGCATTCAAACCTTCCTGATCCAGCAATGGCTGAATGTCGTCGCCGGAAAATACCAGTTCCGTATCACCCAGCAGATCCGTATGCGTCGCGTAAACAGGCTTGCCCGCCTGGCTTTTGCTATGCGCGAAAGTGATGTTGACGTTCGGGTGGTTTACCAGTATTCTGAGCAACTCTCCGCCAGTGTAACCGGCTGCGCCTATAATGCCGACGTTCAGAGTGTTTATGAGTTTATGAGTTAATGTGTCCATATTTTTAGTCTTGTGAAGAGCGCACTGTTTTAAAAAGAGAAATAAGCATTGCTTTAATTTCTTTTATTTCCACATCACGACTCTCAAATACTTCACTAGTGATGTAACTGAGGTCTTTTGAAAGCAAAAGATAGTATTCCGTTTCATGAAGAGACCCCAATGATATTTGAAAAAACTTTGCAATGTCAAGTATCCCTTTCTTGCCACAGCCTTCGGCCAGATTGGCTGGTACCGACACTGCGGAACGCCGCATTTGAGATATGAGTCCGAATGTTTCGGTTTTCGGGAAGTCATCGGTTAGCTTGTAAACCTCGAGTACAAATGCATGAGACTTTTGCCAAACCCTTAACTCCTGATAATTTTGCATTCGAATAACTCATAAACTTTAAACACTAAACTCATTTACTTTTCCACCGAATCACTCACCTTCCCATAAATCATCACCTGGTTCGAAGCCACTTTCGAGAAGCCGCGGACGTCATCACCGGTCCAGGCGTTGTTCATTTCGCCGTAGCTACCGAATTTCGATGACATCAGGTCGTATGACGACTCGATACCCTCTACATGGAAGCGGTGTGGCGCGAGGTAAACATGCACCTGACCCGTCACGTGCGACTGCGTATCCGCAAGGAACGTTTCGATATTACGCATTACCGGCTCTACAAACTGCCCTTTGTGCAGCAAGCTGCCGTACCAGTTCGAAAGCTGCTCTTTCCAATACAACTGCTGTTCTGTCAAAACATGCTTTTCAAGCTGATGGTGCGCTTTGATAATGATCAGCGGAGCAGCAGCTTCGAAACCAACGCGGCCTTTAATGCCAATAATCGTGTCACCCACGTGAATATCCCGGCCGATTCCGAACGGCTGAGCGATCTCTGCCAGTTTTTGAATAGCAGTTACCGAATTTTCGAAAGTTTCGCCCGCAACGCCTTTCAATTCACCTTCTACAAAATCCAAAGTAATGCGCTCCGGCTCTGTTTTGGTGATTTGCGTAGGCCATGCCGATTCGGGCAGGTATTGATCGGAGGTCAATGTTTCTTTGCCACCTACCGAGGTTCCCCAAAGACCTTTGTTGATGCTGTATGCAGCCTTGGTCCAGTCGCGGGAAACGCCTTTTGCTGTCAGATACTCAATTTCCGCCTCGCGTGAAAGTTTCAAATCGCGGATCGGCGTGATGATTTCGGCATCCGGCACGATAATGCGGAATGCCATATCGAAACGCACCTGGTCGTTACCTGCGCCTGTGCTCCCGTGCGCGATCGCGCTCGCACCGATTTCTTTGGCATATTCAGCCACAGCTACCGCCTGGAAAATACGCTCGGCACTTACCGAAAGCGGGTAAGTGTTGTTTTTGAGAATGTTACCGAAAATCAGGTATTTGATACAGTCGTTATAGTACTCCTTGGTTTTGGAAACCGTAGCATGTTGCTTCACACCCAAAGCATAGGCATTCGCTTCGATCGTTTTCAGCTCTTCGTCCGAAAAACCACCGGTGTCAACCAAAACCGAATACACCTCGTAACCTCTGTCTTCGGCTAAATATTTTACACAAAAGGAGGTATCAAGTCCCCCTGAAAACGCTAATACTACTTTGGGCTGTGACATTATTTGTATGGTATGGATACTGATTCTAAAACTGTTATCTATCTAAAACTGAAATTCAACTGGCTGCCAGAAGCGTTTCCGCCGGTATACCCAGGTTTTTGCTGATTTCCCTGATCATCTTGATAGTCAGGTTCCTCTTTTTGTTCAAAACTTCTGAAACTCTGTTCTCCCCGCCGAAATAGGGGGCGACGTCTTTCCTGCTCAAATGCAGCTGCTCCATCCGCTCCTTGATTGCTTCGATCGGGTCGGGTTTTGGCATTGGATAATGCTTTTTTTCGTAATCGATCGCTAGAACGGTAATCGCTTCCAGGATATCGAGCGCCTTCTTTCGCTCTGCTTCATCTTCCAGCAAATCGGCGTCCATCAATGCATTGATTACCTTGTCAGCTTCCTCGAAGTCGGCCTGACTGGTGATCGGCTTGATGGTGATCTCATCTATATTGATTGCTAATGCTTTCATTATCTGTGATCTACTAGATATTCTTAATGTCTGTTATCTTGTCGTAATTGTTATGACTTCCGATAAATCTTACAAAAACCAGTTGCCTCTCATATTCGAACTTGGCAATCAGCCTATACTTGTTATGAGTGATATTAAACACAATCCTGCCGTTTCCAACAGTATCGGCATTCTTGAAAAACCGGATCACTTCGTTGGGGTTTTGGAAGCTGTTTTTTTCAACGGCGTCATGCCAAAATTCCAATGCGGGACGTGCGTCCGGATGCTGATCCCAAAATGTTCGTAGTGTGCCTCGTGTGAATATCCTCATACCGACCGCAAAAGTACGCAAACTTGCCGGAATCGCGTTCCCAAACCGGGAAAAGCTGCTGGCGGTCGGCTTATTGACTTTCGCAAAAATACCCCGCCGCAGTCCTTTTCGGTTGCCGGGCGGGGTATTTAAATAAGATACTAAAATCTATCAAAGTGTGCGGCACATTAGTGTACCAGCACGGCCCCGGCGTTTTTCTTTTTGGCGCGTTCTTCCCTTCGCAGCAAAATGCGTTGCTTAATGCGCATCCAGCGCTCATAAAGGCTCGATTCCTTCAAGAAATCCCAGGTATGGCTTTCCTGCGCAACACCGCTGGTAGTGGTGCTGGCCGTGTTCTTTTTATCCTCGGGATCGTACATCATACCGGTACAGAGGCAATGCTTTCTGTTGGTCCGGGTGAGTACGTCGTAGTTCACGCAGCTTGCGCAGCCTTTCCAGAATGCGTCGTCGGCGGGTAGTTCGCTGAATGTAACCGGCTCATAACCAAGGTCCGAATTGATTTTCATTACCGGTAAACTGGTGGTAATGCCGATAATTTTTGCATTCGGATATTTATGCCGCGACAGTTCGAATGCTTTCTGCTTGATAGCCTTCGCCATGCCGCTGTTACGGAAATCAGGACTTACGATCAAACCCGAATTGGCCACGAACTTGCCGTGTTCCCAGGTTTCGATATAACAAAAACCAACCCACTCTCCGGTGTCTGTCAACGCTATGATGGCTTTTCCCTCCACCATTTTCTCCATTATATATACTGGGGAACGTTTGGCTATACCGGTACCACGCTTTTTAGCGCTCTCCTCCATTTCTGCACAGATTTGTTCGGCGTAATGGAGATGATTTTCATTGGCAGTCTGTACGATAAACTTACTGCCCACTACTTCGGTATTTTTCATTGATGACTATGCTGACAAAATGTTCAAGACAATAATTAACTAACCCAGAGAAAAACGATGGGACGTCTGGAAATTGTAAGAAAATTGCGGGGATTAGATATTTACCACGTAGGTAAAAAGAGATTATACGGTCCTTGGGGACCTGAATCGGAAAGGCGTAGTATGCAGAACTGTATGTATGCCGTTGTGATTCATTGACTTGCTTGTGCGTCTAAGAGGCTGCAAATTTTCAAAAAAAAAATCTTACAGCAAAGAAACAGAAGATATATTTTTATGGTTCGTTTTGAACGGTAAACTTTGGGGAAAAGCGAACTGGCGGGCGTACCCGATTTTGTACTATTCCCACTTCAATCAACAATTTTTTTTTCCTAATTCAGTGGCTTTCATGACTGCAATCAGTACCGACGACCTTCTCAACGGCTATATCAACGGCATATTCCCGATGGCCGAGGCGGACGGTACGATTTACTGGTACTCGCCCAACCCGCGGGCCGTTATTCCGATCGATACTTACAAACCGTCCAAATCGCTCCGGCCGGTACTCAACAGGAGACATTTCGACATACGTATCAATACCGATTTCGAGGGCGTCATGCGCGGTTGCGCGCTCCCGCGTGTGAGCGAGCCGGGGACGTGGATTTCGGAGGAAATCATTGCTTCCTACACCGCATTGCATGAAATCGGTTACGCGCACAGCGTGGAAGCGTGGCGTGATGACAGACTGGTAGGAGGGCTGTATGGGGTTTCAATTAATGGAGTGTTTTTTGGTGAATCGATGTTTACGATCGAGAGTAATGCATCGAAAGTCGCATTTCACTATCTGATTCAAATACTCAAATTGAACCGGTTCGCATTGCTGGACACGCAGTTTATTAATGATAATGTACTTCGCTATGGCGCGATCGAGATCCCGCGGGACGAGTATCTGGACCAGCTTCAAAAGGGGTTGAAACTCCGGCGGACGTTTAATGGTGCGGTTTTAAACGAATTATAATGTACCAAATGCGCTGAGGGCGCGGGTTGGGCATCCGTTTTCGTTTGAAAAGCAGTATTTTTGGCGCCAGATTGATTACCGGGCGCCGGACGCAGTCGCAAAGGCGCCGCTTATTTGAATACCAAAGTGTCAAAACCTATTCTCGTCATAAAGTTCGGGACAGCCTCTATCACGCTTTCTTCGGGTGAACCTGATGTCAGGATCATCTCGGAAATAGCCCGGCAGGTTTCGGAAATCCACTCGCAATACCGCATTATCATTGTTTCTTCGGGTGCGGTGGGTGCTGGTAAGGCTTATATCAATGATTATAAGGGCACGATGACCCAGCGAAAGGCAGCCGCGTCGGTGGGTAACCCGCTGCTGGTTGGTTTGTATGCCACCTATTTCGCTCCGAATAAAATTTACATTGCTCAAAGCCTTTGCGAGCGGCAGCATTTCGCGAGCCGCAATAAATTCCTGCAACTTAAAGAGACTTTCGAGGAACTGTGGTCGAACGGCATTATTCCGATCGTCAACGAAAATGACGTGGTGAGCGACCGCGAGCTGAAATTTTCGGATAACGACGAGCTCGCAACCTTACTTGCGGTCGGTTTTGGGGCCGAATCGCTGATGTTCTGCACCTCGGTAGGCGGCCTGCTCGACGAGCAAGGCAAAATCCTGCGGAACGTATCCAATGTGAACGAGGTTTTTAAGTTTGTCAGGACAGATAAATCTTTCCTCGGCCTTGGTGGAATGGCTTCCAAGCTGACATTCGCCAAACTGGCGTCCAGAATGGCCATTCGCGTGGTGATTTTTGGAATGAACCAGGAAAATGAACTGCTGAATGCATTGAAAGGCGAAGCAGGTACATTGATTACGCCAGGCAAAAGCACATTATCGGCTCGAAACCGCTGGCTCGGAAGTGGTGGCCTGGTATCCGGCACATTACGTGTGGATGAGGGCGCGTCAAAAGCATTATTGAAGCGTAAGAGTTTGCTTGCGGTAGGTGTCACCGAAGTAACGGGTGATTTTGAAGCAGGCGAAATCATTGAAATATACTCGTCGGAAGACGAAATGATCGCAGTCGCACGGGCGCGCGAGACTTCCTCAGCGATCCGCAGCAACCTGAAAACAGTGAATTTTGAAGTGGCGCATGCCAATGATATAGTTTTGTTATAATGGAATCGATAATACCTCAATTAAAGGAAGCGCGGGAGGCATCAGCTGCCGTTCGCCGGCTGACAGACAGGGAAAGGGCTGATCTGCTGATCAACCTTTCGGCCCGGGTTCTGGCCCATGCCGAAAACATCATCGTCGAAAACCAGAAGGACCTGGATTTGATGGATGATGCCGACCCGAAAAAGGACCGCCTGCTGCTCAACCAGAAGCGGATCAACGAACTGGCGCAAAGCCTGATCGAGGTAGCCGAGCTCCCGGACCCGACGGGAGAAGTTTTTGTCGAAAAAACCATTCAACAGGGTCTTTCTTTGAAGAAAATCGCTGTACCATTAGGCGTAGTGGGTGTGATTTACGAATCCCGTCCTAATGTAACTATCGATGTAGCTTCCCTATGCCTGCGCTCCGCGAATGCGTGCGTGCTCAAAGGCGGTAAGGAAGCGCAGCATTCCAATACTTATCTGGTGAGCCTGATCCATGAGTCACTGGCAGAGTTCGGTGTACCTGCGGCGGCAGTTACTTTGCTGCCTACCGGTCGGGAGTTTGTAGGAGAGTTGCTGACGGCCATTCAATATGTGGATATCATCATCCCACGTGGTTCTGAGGGTTTGATCAAATATGTTCGTCAGAATTCGCTCGTGCCTACGATTGAAACCGGCGCGGGTGTTTGTCATACTTATATTGAAAAATCAGGTGACCTTGAAAAAGGCGCGCAGATTGTGGTGAATGCAAAGGTTTCGAAACCTGCCGCTTGCAATGCGCTGGATACCGTTTTGGTTGATCGTGCGGTAGCAGGTGAGTTTTTGCCAAAATTGAGAGAAGACTTTATCAAATGGAATGTCGAGGTTTTCGCGGACGAAGAGTCATATGATATTCTTCAAAAAGCGGAGTACCCTTTTCTCCAACATGCCACCGAGGACGATTTCGGGAAAGAATTCCTGGATTTCAAATGCTCGGTGAAAGTGGTCGATGGGCTACAAGATGCTTTGAAACAGATCGAAAACTACTCTTCCAGACATTCGGAGGCTATTATTTCTACCGATGAAGAGGCTATCGAAACCTTTCTGAAAGAAGTGGACGCAGCATCCGTTTATGCAAATGCCTCTACCCGCTTTACAGACGGCGGCGTGTTCGCATTAGGTGCAGAAATCGGTATCTCGACCCAGAAACTGCATGCCAGGGGCCCATTTGCATTGGAAAAACTGGTGACCGAAAAATGGATTGTGAAAGGAGACGGACAAGTAAGATGGTAGATAGCACTTCGGAAAACATAAAAACGCTGTCCGCGGAGGCGGTTGTACTTTTAAAAAGCCTGATCGAAACGCCCTCTTTCAGCAAGGAAGAAGAAAACACGGCGAGAATCCTGGCCGATTTCTTTACCCGGAAGGGCATTCCTTTTCATACCAAAAAGAACAATCTCTGGGCTTATAACAGGCATTTCGATGCGGCGAAGCCTACCATGCTGCTTAACTCGCACCATGATACCGTGAAGCCAAACAAATCCTGGACCCTGGATCCATTCATGGCCATAGAGCAGGATGGAAAATTATACGGCCTGGGCAGCAATGACGCCGGTGGTTGCCTCGTATCATTGATTGCTACATTCTGCCATTTCTACGATAGAGAAGACTTAACCTATAACATCGCTATCGCTACAACGGCGGAGGAAGAAATTTCCGGTAAAGAAGGCCTGGAAATTGTAGCGCCGGAGTTGCCCGAAATCGCATTCGCGATAGTGGGAGAGCCTACTGAAATGCATTTGGCCGTAGCTGAAAAAGGTTTGCTCGTGCTTGACTGTACCGCAAAAGGCATTTCCGGCCACGCAGCCCGCGAGGAAGGTGAAAATGCGATTTACAAAGCATTGAAAGACATTCAATGGATTACGGAATACAAGTTCCCCAAAGTTTCGCCAACGCTCGGCCCGATCAAAATGTCGGTGACGATCATCAATGCGGGTACACAGCATAACGTCGTGCCCGACGCGTGCACATTCACGATCGACGTGCGCGTGACGGACCAATACACTTTGGAAGAGGTTATTTCTGAGATTAAGGCTAATATTCAATCCGAAGTAACGCCCCGCTCGATCCGTCTGCGACCGTCGAGCATCCCGATGGATCATCCGATTGTTCAGGAAGGTTTGAAGCTTGGCCGCAATGCCTATGGTTCACCCACGACATCCGATCAGGCGCTGCTGGATTGTCCGTCTTTGAAAATGGGGCCAGGACATTCTGCCCGCTCGCATAGCGCGGATGAATTCATTTACCTGCACGAAATCGAAGCAGGTATCGCGCAGTATATTCAAATGGTAGAGGGCGTCGTCACACGATAATTTGCTATACTTGCCAAAGCGAACTAACCGAGTTTTGGCATGCGATTCTACACCGAAGAAGATATTCAGGCATTCGATAACGTCCGGTTTTTGCACATCAAAACTGCAAAGGCCGGACATCTTTTTACCATCACATTGGCCCGGCCCGAAAAGCGCAATGCATTTACGCCAACAATGGCCGAAGAAATCACCTTCGCGCTCGCATATGCGCATTACGAGGACGATATTCGCTGTGTAGTTTTAAAAGCCGAAGGCCCCGTTTTCTGCGCCGGGGCTGATTTGAATGCATTTCATGATGCTTCTGCTAACATAGCGAATGTCTCATTGCCACGAATTCACGAAGAGGCACGAATGGGGGACGCATTTAACGAACTGCTCAAACCTTGCATTGCGCAAGTCGAAGGTCCGGTATTGGCTGGCGGTTTTCTGATGATCTGCGGCTGCACGTTCGTTTTTAGCGTGCCTGAGGCTACTTTCAGCTTGCCTGAGGTAAAAAGAGGTATCTGGCCTATGCAGGTAATGGCATCGCTCGCACCGATTATGAGTCAGCGGAAGATATTAGAAATGTCAATTACAGGGAAAGTCTATTCGGGTAAAGAGGCACTGGAAATGGGGCTGGTAACACATTTAGCCGAAAAGGAAAGAATTGCAGAAGAAGTGAACGCATTAGCAAACCAAATCTGCAACAGCGCGCCGCTAGCCATTCAATCAGGAATGCGAAGCTTGCAGGAATTGAGAAATCTTCCTCGAAATGAGCAACATAAATTCCTGAAAAGCGAACTGGACAAACTCCTGAAAACAGAGGACGCCAAAGAAGGAGCATTAGCCTTCAAAGAAAAGCGGGAACCCATCTGGAAAGGAAAATAAACGAATCACCAATCGGCGGTCCGCGGTCAATGGTCGGCGGTCGGGGCCAGGTCTAGTTCACCGGCACAATCTCAATCTCCTCCCCATACCGGTTATGGAACTTGAAATCCACCACGCCTAACGACGAATCTTTGATCAGTTTCACCCAGGTTTTGTAATGGAAAAACCACTTCACCTGCTCGGAAATCAATCCTTTGGTGAAATACGAATGCAGGAACGGGTGAAGCGAAATCGTAATGCCGCGCTCGTTCTGTTTGGTGAGAATGTAATCGAGGTTATTGGCGATCACGTCGGATACGAGAATGCTCGCCTGGATCGTGCCCGTACCGCCGCAGGTAGGGCAGGTTTCGCGGGTAACGATGTTCATTTCCGGCCTTACGCGCTGACGCGTGATTTGCAGCAGACCGAATTTAGATAGTGGCAGAACGGTGTATTTCGACCGGTCGCCCTTCATTTCATCGCGCATGACGTCGAACAGCGTGCGCTTGTTCTCTGCCTTCTTCATGTCGATAAAGTCGACGACGATAATGCCGCCCATATCGCGCAGACGCAGCTGACGGGCAATTTCTTTCGCCGCTTCGAGGTTGACGCTCAGTGCGGTAGCTTCCTGATCCTCTTCAGAATTGGATTTGTTACCACTGTTGACATCGATCACGTGCAATGCTTCCGTATGCTCGATGATCAGGTAGCCGCCATTAGGAAGGCTTACCGAGCGTCCGAAGAGCGATTTAATCTGCTTTTCCAGACCGAATTGCTCGAACAGCTTGTTCTTGCCATTGTGCAGGCGGAGAATGTTCTCCTTTTCCGGCGCAATGTTGTGAATGTAAGCCTTGATATCGTCATAAACCTCTTTCGAATCCACCGTAATGCTATCGAAAGATTCGTTGAGCATGTCGCGGATAATCGAGGATGCTCGGTTCATTTCGCCTATCACGCGGTCGCGCGGCTTAGCGTCGCGGAGCGCTTTGATACCATTTTCCCACTTATCCAGGCAGTCCTGCAAATCCTTGTTCAGCTCGTCCACATCCTTGCCGGTAGCCACCGTGCGGATAATCACCCCGAAGTTCTGGGGCTTAATGGACGACATCAGGCGTTGCAAGCGATTGCGTTCCTGCTTGTCGGTGATCTTTTTGGAAAGGTTAACCGAGTTGGAGAATGGTACTAAAACAATGTACCGGCCAGCGATCGAAATGTCACACGAGAGTCTCGGGCCCTTGGTAGAAATAGGCTCCTTAACGATCTGGACAAGGATAGGCTGGTTTTTGGAGAGGACTTTGTCGATTTTTCCAAGCTTCTCGATTTCCGGCTCCATCTTGAAGTTTTTCAAGTTGCCGGAATGCGTACGCTTGGCGATTACATCCTTGGTGAGCTTGTTCAGCGAGTTGATATTGGGTCCCAAATCGAGGTAATGCAGGAATGCATCTTTCTCAAAACCAACGTCTACAAAGGCAGCATTGAGCCCTGCCACCAGTTTTCGAACAGTACCAAGGTAAATGTCACCAACGGTAAAGCTCTGATCCGGTGTTTCTACGTGATATTCTAAAAGACGTTTATCCTGCAAAAGGGCTATACGCTCTCCCTTTTGAGTAGAATTGATTAGTAATTCGTTACTCAATGTTCAACCAACTGAATGGCTCGATAATGTTGATACTTAACTCCCCGCATATCAGACTGTTAGCGGGATACAAACGTGGGGAATAAGGATGACCGGATCTTAATAGATAAAACCCGGTCATAGCCAATTATTTCTTCTTATGTCTGTTTTTTCTGAGTCTTTTCTTTCTCTTGTGAGTGGAGATCTTATGTCTTTTTCTCTTTTTTCCGCAAGGCATGATTATGTCGTTTTATAAAATAAGTAATGTATTTCCTTAATGATCTGATGATCAGTTTTTCAGACGGCCTTCCAATTCGCCAATGGCTTGTTGGATCACCGGATCTTTCTCCTCTTTTTTAACCTCCGACAGAACTTTGCTTGCTTGTTCCTTGTCACCCAATTCCACCAATGACAGGCCTAAGTAGAACTTGGCTTTCGTGTTGGCAGGATTGTTGGTTAAAATCTGTCTGAACCTGTCAGCAGCTTTTGAATATTGGTTCGATCTCATGGACAAGATCCCTAAATTGAACAATGCCAATTCGTTGGTAGGATCCGCGTCGATCACCTCGCGCAACATCATGATACCCTGCATCGGGTTTTCGGTATTTACGTAGGTCATCGCCATGTTGGCTTTTGCAGTCAACAGGCCAGGATTCTGGTCAATTGCTTTTTGGTAATATTCGCGGGTTTTGATGCCCAGGTTTTTTGCTTTCTGCTCGTCCACCGCGAAGCCGTACGCCTCATAATAACGGTCGCCCGCACGCATGAGGTTTTCGATTGCAGGGGAGAGCAGGGCTACTTTTTCGGCGTAGAACGCAGCGCTGTCAAATTTTTGCAGCTTCGCAAATTCGTCCGAAAGCTTGATGCCCGCAGCAACCTTTTCCTTATCACCCGCCTGATTGAAGCCGCTTCTGAGCTGA
Source organism: Dyadobacter soli (assembly GCF_900101885.1). Classification (GTDB taxonomy): domain Bacteria; phylum Bacteroidota; class Bacteroidia; order Cytophagales; family Spirosomataceae; genus Dyadobacter; species Dyadobacter soli. The sequence goes on from NZ_FNAN01000009.1 coordinate 291,879, forward strand.
TCTACAACTTTCTGTTGATCAGGGGTTAAAGCGGCTCCATCATGCGAATTCGAAGAAGATTCCGCCGCAGCAGCTGGTGCCGCATTCGCAGCGACCGCCGATTGGCCCTTCTCCTTGTCCATATCCTTGCCCTTGTTGTTTACGACCACCTTGGGAAGGCTGAAAAGCGTTCCTACCAGTGCTACCGCAAGCACGCATGAAAGTAAAATGGACTTTTTCATACTCTTATAACCCAACCTTGTTCAGGTAAATTACTTTTCAGCGACTGCTTTCAGTTTGTCACTTTCTTTTACCTGCTCAACAAAAACTTTTGCAGGCTTGAAGCTTGGTACAAAGTGCTCGTCAATAATCATGGAAGTTCCCTTTGAAATATTGCGGGCCACTTTGCGCGCACGTTTTTTGTTGATGAAACTACCGAAACCTCTAACATAAAGGTTCTCACCATCAGAAAGTGAGTCCTTTACCACGGTAAAAAACGATTCTAGCGTTTGCTGAACGTCGCCCTTGTCTACGCCTGTTTTCTCGGAAATCTGTGCGATTACGTCTGCCTTAGTCACTTTGATTGTTTACTTTAAGTGGATATTATTTCATTAATTTACTTACTCCTGTAAATTTTGGGAACACAAAGGTACGGTAATTTTAACAAAACTTAAAAGGATGAACTTGCCCTTTTTTATATAATTCATTAAAAAACAGTGCACATAAGTGAAAATAATATGATACCGGACGATTTGGAGGTGATAGATTTTAACAGAAGACTCAAATCCTGGTATCTCGAAAACCACCGCCCTTTACCCTGGCGCGAAACCAAAGATCCATATAAAATTTGGTTGTCGGAAGTGATCCTGCAACAAACTCGTGTAGCCCAGGGGTTACCTTATTATGAGCGTTTTACCGAGCAATATCCCACCGTATTCGACCTGGCTGCGGCCGACGAGCGCGATGTGCTGAGGTTGTGGCAAGGGCTTGGTTACTACTCGCGGGCCCGCAACATGCATTTCACTGCGAGGCAGGTGGTAGCTGATCACAATGGAAAGTTTCCTGAAAGTTCTGAAAAGCTTTTGAAACTAAAAGGTCTCGGACAATACACTGCCGCTGCCATTGCTTCCTTCGCATTCGACGAGGCGGTGCCGGCGATCGATGGTAACGTGTACCGCGTGATGGCGCGTATTTTCGGTATCCAATCGGATATGCTGAGTAATGAAGGGAAAAAGGAGTTCTGGGCGCTGGGAAGAAAGGTAATTTCACAGGAGGACCCGGCTACCTACAACCAGGCGATGATCGAGTTCGGGGCATTGCAATGCGTGCCGGCGTCGCCGAATTGCACGGTTTGCATTTTTAATGATCGCTGTTTCGCTTATGCACATCAAATGCAAGGCCAACTGCCGGTCAAGATCAAAAAGCTCACCATCAAACACCGCTTTTTGAACTATTTCATCATCAAACAAGGCGACAGGCTTGCCATGCACGAGCGCCGCGGCCGTGACATCTGGAAAGGCCTCTACGACTTCCAGCTCATCGAATCTAAGAGCATTGCCGCAACGCCTGACCAACTGACCAACCCTGACCCCATTTTCCAAAACGTGCTGCAAAACGGCCGCCTGACCGAAGTTCCCAAAGTTTATACCCACATCCTCACGCACCAGCGCCTGCAAGTGCGGTTCTGGTGGCTCGAAATTCCTGGGGCCGAAAGGATAGATTTGCCACAAGGAATGGCTTTTTACAATCATGAAGAAGTGGAAGTGCTTCCGAAGCCGATCCTGATCGATACGGTTTTGCGGGAAGAAGGTTATTTGTAGTAACCGCTGAATCATCAGTTGAATGCCGTTGATCATTGGTGAGGTGTATCGTAAGTAATTGTGTTTTAAGTAATATATTTTTGTACTAAACACTTGGTCTCATGGGAAATTTCAGTTTGAATGCCAGCCAGATCGCCGACTATAACCGCGATGGCTATATCGTTGTGAAAAGCCTTTTTTCTACCCAGGAGGTGGAAAAACTATACCATACCGCGCTGGAAAATTCGGTGATGCAGAAGAATGCGATGGATTTGAACGACCAAACGGGGAAGAAAACAAAGCTGTCGTTGTGGTTTACACCGGGCGATGATGTTTTCGGGTATTTGATACGGAGCGAGAGAATGGTCAATTCGGTGGGGCAGCTATTGCAGGAAGACAGCCCGGTTTGCCATTTTCATACCAAGCTTATGCAAAAGGAGCCCAAAGTTGGCGGCGCGTGGGAGTGGCACCAGGATTATGGTTATTGGTATAAAAATCAATTCATCTTTCCCGACCAGCTCATGAGCGTGATGATCGCATTGACGACCGCTAACAAGGAAAATGGCTGCTTACAGGTGATCAAAGGCTCGCACAAAATGGGGCGCGTCAATCACGGCTTCGCGGGCGAGCAGGTAGGCGCAGACATGGAAATGGTGAACCATGCATTGAAAACCATGGAGCTCGTTTATTGCGAAATTGAGCCGGGCGACGCATTGTTTTTCCATAGTAATCTCATGCACCGCTCGGAAGCGAACCTGTCGGATCATCCGCGTTGGTCGTTGATCTCTTGCTATAATTCTCAAACGAACCTCGCTTACGCCGAGACTTCGACGTCCTGGCGCGTTCCTGTTTCGATTGTGCCCGATCATGCATTGCTCGAATGGAATGCCGGATCATTTGAAAATGCGGATTTCCTGAAAAAAGAAAACGACCCGGCGCTGAAAACAACCGGCTGGGAGAATGAGGTGAAAACGTCATAAATCTTCGTGTGTGGTCACCCATGGTCAGGAATTGTCATGTTTGGTCATGTGTTGGCGAGCAACTCCTGACAACTCTCACTACTCCTGACCATTAATGACTGCTCCTGACCATTAATGACAATAAATGACTTATTCCTAAAACTTTAACTGATTGCTAACATGCAAAAAATAGCAATGCTCGGCTCCGGCTTTATCGGACGTTTTTATGCGGAATCCATTCACGGGCAGCGCAGCCGCGACCGCGTTGTGGCCATTTACGCGCGCCGGGAAGAAAGCGCCAAAAAGTTTGCGGACGACTACGGCTGCGATTTCTGGTCGTCGGATATGGAGGAGGTAATCGCGCATCCCGATGTGAACATGGTTTGCATTGCATTGCCGAATAACATTCATGAAGAGGCGGTGCTTCTTTGCGCGAAGCATAAGAAGGCCGTGGTATCCACCAAGCCGCTGGGCCGCAATGGCGCCGAGGCATTGCGTATGCTGAAAGCCGTGGAGGAAGCGGGGATATTTGCAGGCTATCTGGAAGATCTTTGCTACACACCCAAGTTTTTGAAATCGCTTGAAAGTGTTAAAAATGGCTCGCTCGGCCGCATTATCTGGGCCAAATCGCGCGAGGCGCACCCGGGGCCGCATAGTGAATGGTTCTGGGACATCGAGCAGGCCGGTGGCGGTTGTATCCTGGATTTGGGCTGCCATTGCATTGAAATATCACGGAATTTTATTGGTAAGGACATCAAACCTGTGGAGGTAATGTGCTGGGCGGATACGCAAGTGAAGCCGATCGACGCGGAAGACCATGCCATTGCATTGGTGAAATATGAAAACGGTGCCATAGGGCAGTTCGAAGTGAGCTGGACGTTCCGTGGCGGGATGGATTTGCGGGATGAGGTAATGGGTACCGAGGGCACGATCTGGATCAATAACTTTTTGAGGACCGGTTTTGAAATGTTCACAACAGGGCAGAATCCGGACGGTGCAGGAGAAGAGTATGTGGCTGAAAAAGCGGAAAGCAACACCGGCTGGCTGTTCCCGGTAGGTGACGAAGTGAATGACCTCGGCTATAACCACATGTTCACGGATATGTTCAATTCTGCTGAAAAGGGTAATGCCCCTGCGGAGACGTTTTATGATGGCTATATTGTGAATGCGGTGATCGATGCAGCCTATAAATCGGCCAAAACGAAACTTTGGGAAAAAGTGGAACTACCCGTCTGGCGTGGACGCGAAGGGGTGGAGAAACCTTCCAACTATGTTTCGTACAATGAAACGCACTACCTGATCAAGCAGGAAGTGACGCACGACGGCCGCAATAAGCTGATCCTGAAAGACAAGGTTACCGGCAAGATTACCGAACAGGATATTTAACCGGCATTTGTCGGGGATAATGCCTAAATTTAAGGTTGCAACAAACAATAACCACGTTAAAAATCATGGCAGGAAGTGTTAACAAAGTAATTCTGATCGGTAATCTGGGGAGTGACCCGGAGGTCCGGTACCTTGAAAGCGGATCGGCGGTAGCGAAGTTCAATATCGCAACTACCGAGACTTACACGAACAAAAACGGCGAGCGCGTCGATAATACCGAATGGCACCGCATCGAGCTTTGGGAAGGATTGGCGAAAGTGGCCGAAAAATACCTTAAAAAGGGCAACCAGGTGTATATCGAAGGACGTATCCGCACCGATACGTGGACGGATAAAGAAGGACAGCAGCGCACCGGTGTGACGATCCGCGCGAACAGCATGACTTTGCTTGGTGGTCCGTCGGGCGGCGGACAGGGTGGAGACTATAACCAGGGTGGCCAGCAAGGCGGTTACCAGCAATCCGGTAATGCACCGCGCAGCAATGCGCCACGGCCGTCGGACCCGATACCGCCATCGATGGCGGCCGGCGGTAACGACGACGATGATCTGCCGTTTTGATGATTCAAATGAGATAATGGTGAATCCCGCTTAAATGTATTTATTCCAAAATCGATACAGTTATTAGGCGGGATTCGCTACATTTATCTGATTGAATACCTATTTTGACCATTCGCTGACATTTCGTGAAAGAAACAGAAGACAGTGACGACCCGCTTGCCCGAACGCGTACGGGGATCGATTTTCCCCAGAAAAGTACGCAAACCACTCTGGCAGGGGTGCTCATACCCTTTGATTTCCTGGCTCCCTACGACTTCATTCTTGTAATTTTTCTTCTGCTAATATCCCTCTTCCTTTCGGGCGTACGCGCAGCATATGCGGCATCCGGCGCGATGGAAAACCCCTGGGAACGAAAAGCAGAAGGTGATAATCAGTTACCTACACGCATTCAGCAGCTGGCGCTTTCACTGGTCCAGCGGGGACTTACTTTGTTCGCATTGTTGCTGGCGGCACGCCTCGCCTGGCTGCATATGCAAGCGGGAAGCGTGGAAATGGTCCGTTGGGCGGTTCTCGCGTTCCTCGTCATATGGATTTGGCTTGATGCCATGGTGCGTTACAACTGTGCACGTAAAGCGCAAGAGTTTATCCCCAAAATCGCCGGACTGACGCAGTTCCTGATTAAAATATGTAAGCCGCTGACCCAGCCGGTGATGAAGCTCGGTTATTCATTTGGTGTGCTGACGCCCGAAGGAGCCGAGATAACCACCGAAATGCTTGAAGCCAAAGCGGAAAGCGAGGAAGAAACGGATCTTTTACGCGGTCTGGCCAACTTTCGTCAGACGAATGCGCGCAAGGCAATGCAGGCGCGCGTGCAGGTGACGGCATTCGATATCGAACTGGATTTTCATGAATTAATGGACCGCATCAATAAATCGGGGTACTCGCGGGTACCGGTTTACCGCGACGATCTGGACCATGTGGAAGGTATTTTGAATGTCAAAGATCTGCTGCCGCATATTCACCTGGACGAGCATTTCAACTGGCAAAAACTGCTGCGCCCGGTCTATTTTATCCCCGAAAGCAAGCGCCTCGACGATCTGATGAAAGATTTCCAGAACCGCCGCGTGCACATGGCGATCGTGGTCGACGAGTACGGCGGAACCAGCGGGTTGATCACTTTGGAAGATATTATCGAAGAAATTTTCGGGGATATTAATGATGAATATGACGAAGATGAGGAGGTGAACTACACCCAGGTCGACGAGCATACCTATGTGTTCGAAGGCAAGGTGCTGATCAACGATCTTTGCCGCATTCTGAACATTGAAACCGATTATTTTGACGAGGTTAGGGGCAATAGCGAGTCATTGGCGGGGCTGTTACTGGAACTGTTTTCACGGCTGCCAAGAACCGGCGAAATCGCTACACATCGCGAAGTAACTTTCAAAGTACAGTCGGCCGACAAGAAGCGCATTAAAAAAGTGCGGGTGCTGGTTTCGTAAAAAAATACAATTCGATTTTATTTATTCAGAAGTTATTCTTAATTTTGCCCGGCAAATAACAATAGTTTATTTGCTATGAACACAGACCCATCCAAAGTCCTCTTTGAGGCGCTTACCTACGACGACGTTCTGCTAATCCCTGGTTATTCAGAAGTCCTGCCTCGCGACACATCAACAAAAACCAAGCTTACCCGCAACATCGAGTTGAACATTCCTATTGTCTCAGCTGCTATGGACACGGTGACGGAATTTGAACTGGCCATTGCTATGGCTCAGGAAGGTGGTATTGGAATAATCCATAAAAATATGTCCCTGGAAGCGCAAGCTGAGCAGGTGAGAAAGGTAAAACGCTCGGAAAGCGGCATGATCCTCGACCCGATCACACTGCTTGACACTGCGACCCTCGGCGACGCGCACCAGATCATGCGCGAGTTCAAGATCGGAGGTATTCCGGTAATCGATAAAGACCACAAACTCGTGGGCATCCTTACCAACCGCGACCTTCGTTTCGAACGCGAAATGAGCAAGCCAGTGACCGAAGTCATGACGAAAGATAACCTCGTCACTGCTTCCGAAGGTCTGTCGCTCGACGACGCGGAGAAAATCCTCCAAGAGTACAAAATCGAGAAACTTCCTATCGTAGATTCAGAGTACCGTCTGACGGGCCTGATTACATACAAAGACATTCTCAAACGTAAATCGCACCCGAATGCATGTAAGGACGAATACGGCCGCCTGCGTGTAGGCGCGGCCATAGGTGTTACGCCCGACGTGCTGAAACGTGTAGAGGCATTGGTGAAAGCGGGAGTGGATGTCGTAAGCCTCGATACTGCCCACGGACATTCCAAAGGCGTAATCGATGCATTGAAATCCATTAAGGCTGCATTCCCGAAACTGGACGTTATCGCTGGAAACGTAGCGACGGGTGCAGCTGCAAAAGCATTGGCAGATGCCGGCGCAGACGCGGTGAAAGTGGGAGTTGGTCCTGGTAGTATTTGTACCACGCGTATCATCGCCGGTATCGGTGTTCCTCAGCTTACCGCTGTAATGTGGGCGGCAGAAGGTCTGAAAGGTACCGACGTTCCGGTAATCGCCGATGGCGGTATCCGTTTCTCAGGTGATATGACAAAAGCATTGGCCGGCGGCGCCAGCACGATCATGATCGGTTCGATGCTCGCTGGTAGCGACGAAGCTCCGGGTGAAGTGGTGATTTATGAAGGACGTAAATTCAAAGCATACCGTGGAATGGGCTCGGTGGAAGCAATGGAAGACGGTTCGAAAGACCGCTACTTCCAGGATGCGGAAGACGACGTGAAGAAACTCGTTCCGGAGGGTATCGTAGGGCGTGTACCGTTCAAAGGCAAGGTTTCCGAGATCATCTATCAAATGGTAGGAGGTTTGAAAGCGGGAATGGGCTACTGCGGGGCCGGGGATATCGATTCGTTGCAGAATGCACAGTTCGTGAAAATCACTTCTGCCGGTGTGAAAGAAAGTCACCCGCACGATATCATGATCCAGAAGGAGGCTCCGAATTATTCGAGATCGTAATGCGGTTTGATGGTCGGTGGTTGAAATGACCGCCGACCATTGACCGCCGACTGCCGATGGGTGGTACATAAATAGAAAAGCGTCGTAGGAGTTCCTGCGACGCTTTTCTATTTATGTATGTATTTTAAAGTATTCAACTAAAACCAATCGGCGGTCCGCGGTCGGCCGTCGGCGGTCAAAAACTAAGCCGCGCTAGGCTTGGCAAACCGGCTTTTCAGGTAAGAGAAAATCATTGGAAGAATGGAAATTCCGATGATGCCGAAAATGACCAGCTCGAAATTCTTTTTAACAATATCCATATTCCCGAAGAAGTAACCCAGCAATGTGAGTGTTGGAACCCAAAGTAATGCGCCAACGATGCAAAATACGATATACTTAGAGTAATTCATACTTCCTGCACCTGCCACAAACGGTGCTACCGTGCGGACGATCGGGATGAAGCGTGCCATGATAACGGTACTTCCGCCGTGTTTTTCGTAGAATGCCTCGGTTTTTTCAAGATATTCTCTTTTCAGGAAAAGGATCTTTTCGCGTTTCTTAATTTGCCCGCCGAAAGTTTTTCCCATAAAATAATTGACATTATCCCCCAGCAATGCGGCGATAATGAGGATAATGATGATCAGCCAGACGTTCAGGCCGGTGGTTTCATTGGCGGCAATGGCGCCGGCGGCAAAAAGGAGCGAATCACCGGGGAGCAGCGGCATGATTACCAGGCCGGTTTCGGTGAAGACAATCAAAAACAGAATGACGTAAGTGAGTGTGCCATATTCTTCCACGATGTTGAACAAATGCTTGTCGAGGTGGAGGAAGAAATCAATGAACTGGGTTAAAAATTCCATAGCTATACGTTAAGTTGACAATCTGTTTTTATGAGGCCTGACTTATTTGGAATCAATTTTCCACTTCTGCTTCGTCTTCGTATTCAGGAAGTGGTTGAATGTATCGCCGCGAAGGCCAAGACGGATCGTTTCGAGCGGGATCAGTTCACTGGGGGCAATGTTACCGAGGTTGACATTGGCGCCAAGCAGCTTCACAAACCATACTTGCTGTGACTTCTGGGGAGCTTCCCAGATCATATCTTCAAATGCAATTTCCGTCAGAATTTCTTCCACAAGTCCCTGGCGTACTTCGCCGCTTGCCCGGAAAAGCCCTACATTACCCGATTCGCGCGCTTCCCCGATCACTTTCCAGGCACCCGCCTGCAACTCCGATTTGATGAGCTGGATCCATTTGTAGGGCGGGATGATCTTGTTTTCATCCTTCGAACCTACTTCCGAGAGCACGGTTACCTGCTGGGCAAGCTTGCGGATATATTCGCATTTAACATCCTGAGGCATTTCAATGGAACCGTCGGATACTTCTGCGTGCGTCAATTGATATTTATCGAGGAGTTTGCGGTAATCATCAAACTGGTTCCTTACCACGAACGCTTCAAACAACGTTCCTCCGAAATACACCGGAATATTGGCATTTTTATAAATTGCCAGCTTCTCGTCCAGGTTCGGACTTACGAAAGAAGTGGCCCAACCAAGTTTTACGATATCAATGTAAGGTGATGCGATGGAGAGCATATCTTCTGTTTCCCTGACACTCAGCCCTTTGTCCATCACCATGGTAAGTCCTTTTGTTCTGGGTTTCTGGGAACGCTCGGGAACCTGCGATAACGTAAAATTCATATATGAGTAAGCATTTATCTCTGGCAAAAAACTCCGGCAAAGGTAGTAATAACCTTCGATACGTAACAATAAAATCCATGGCATTGACTCGTAACCATCAATTTTTCTACGATAATTACTATTTTTAGAAATCGCAGCCATAACTATTCAAACCAATCCCGCATCTATGAACACACACTCGCACATTGATCCGCAAACTGAAAACAAGCGGCTTTCTTTTCTACGGCAATTCATCGGCAGGCCGATGGACCAGCACTTTTCGCCCGTTGCCAAATGGCTCAATGGCGTTCTCCTTTCGATCGAAGAAGGCGCAATGGAGGTCGAATACCAGGTACGGGAAGACATGTGCAACCCGATGGGTACATTACATGGCGGCATCGCCGCTACCATTCTCGATGACATTGTAGGAACGATGGTTTACGCGCTCGGTCGGGAATTCGGCTTCACGTCCGTTAACCTGAATTGCGATTTCCTGAATCCAGCCGTGGTAGGCGACGTGCTCGTGGCCAAATCGGCGGTCATCAGGGCTGGGAAAAACATTGTCCATGTAGAGGGACGGCTGGTGAATGGTAACGGCCGGATGATCGCCAAATGCACGAGTAACCTCATTCAGACAGCCTTTAAATTGCCATTGGTGCCGGGGCAGTAATGTGTTTCGCCGTATCTTTGTGATATGGAAAAACAATTCAGTGACCTGCCTGAAAGCCGCCAGCAACAACTGATGGCCTTCGACCGTTTGTTGACGATCATGGACGAACTCCGCGAGCAATGCCCGTGGGACAGAAAGCAAACCATGGACAGCCTGCGCCACCTGACGATCGAAGAAACCTACGAACTTTCCGATGCAATTTTGAACAACGACCTGCCCGAAATCCAGAAGGAGCTCGGCGACGTGCTGCTGCATATTGTTTTTTATGCCAAAATCGGCTCGGAGAAAGAGGAAGGTAAGGCATATAATTTCGACATTAAAGATGTGCTGCACGGCATTTGCGATAAACTCGTCGCCCGCCACCCGCACATTTACGGCGATTTCGTGGCCGATACCGAAGAGGCTGTCAAGCAGAATTGGGAAAAGCTTAAATTGAAGGAAGGCAATAAATCGGTGCTCTCGGGCGTACCCGCGTCGCTGCCCGCGCTCGTGAAGGCAATGCGCATTCAGGAGAAGGCAAGAGGCGTAGGTTTTGACTGGGACGAAAAGCAGCAGGTATGGGCCAAGGTAGAGGAAGAACTGCACGAGTTTAAAGAGAACTTTAATATAGAATCGGCCGATATCATTGATCAAAAGGAAGCCGAAGGCGAGTTTGGAGACTTGCTTTTCTCTTTGGTGAATTATTCGAGGTTTGTGGATATCAATCCTGAAACAGCATTGGAGCGGACCAATAAGAAATTTATCAGCCGCTTTCAGTATCTTGAAGAAGCATCGAAAGCAGACGGCAAATCTCTTGGCGATATGTCGCTGGAAGAAATGGATATTTACTGGAACCGGGCGAAGGCGCTCGGGGTTTAAAACTAACTCACGTTTCTCGTTACTTTTTTTGATAGATGGGCGTCTGAATAGGCGGAGGTGCTACACAGTGTAGTGCCTGTCATTGTTTCACATATAACGAGAGCATTATGTATTTAGAAGAACGAGTAGCACATCTGGAAAACATTACCGCAGAGCACGGAAAGCAAATCGAAATGGTAGCAGACGGATTAGCGAAATTGACAACCCGCGTGGAGCGTGGTTTTACTGAAATGCGCGAAGGATTTCAGAAAGTAGACCAACGCTTCGAACAAGTGGACCAACGCTTCGAGCGACTTGAAGCGAGGGTGGACCGTATTGAAGTGAAGCTTACTGAGCACGATGAACGATTTGATCGAATTGATGAGAATTTTAGGCAAGTCAACCAGCAATTCCTCCAAGTCAACCAACAATTCCTCCAAGTCAACCAACAATTCCTCGAACTTCACGGTGTTCTTGCGGAGATCGTGACCCTTGTCAAGAGTAAATTATAGTTAATGTCATCACACCACATCGTTCGGGAGAAGCAGGAGCCTGCTTTGATTATTGCTAATGGGGAAGCCTGCTCTCCGGAATTATTAGGCCAGTTGCTGGAATGGAGCCCGTTTATCGTCGTGCTGGATCACGCTATTTACCGGGTTTTGGATTTGGGGATTAAAATAGATGTCTGGATGGGCGACTTCGACCAGCCGCACGATGTCGAAATGATCCGCAGCCACCAGCACCCGCTCGAAATCATCAATACACCCGATCAGGAAAAGACAGACTTAAACAAGGCCATCGAGTTCCTGATCGAAAGAGGCTTCCCTGCTGCAAATATCGTCTGGGCCACCGGCCGTCGGGCGGATCATGCCATCACGAATATTACCGATCTGGTTCGCTACAAAGGGCAGATCAAACTGGTGCTGCTCGACGACTACTCGAAGATTTTCCCGCTTACAGGTACGTTTGAAAAATGGTACACGGCCGGAACACCGATTTCGCTGATTCCCATTGGTACCGTTGAAGGTATTGAAACAAGCGGTTTGAAATACAACCTAAATAATGAAACCCTGACCATGGGGCACAGAACCGGCAGTAGTAATGAAGCCGAGGCTGATGGCATGGTCAGGGTTTCCGCGCAGAAAGGCGACCTGCTGATTATGGAATGCTGGGATTTATAAGGAAGCTTGTTTGCTTTCCTTGGACTCCACGTAAAAATTTCGGTCGATAGCCAGCGACTTGTCGCCTTTTACTTTCAACGTTTTCCACTCATTGGTAGGAGACAGAAACTCCTCTTTTCCGCTTGCCAGCTTCACTTTCACCGGCATATCGAAGCCTTCAATGGTATTGATCCAGCGGTATTGCAAACCTTTGCCGGTGAATGCATATTCCAGAACCGGTATCCGTACATCCCGCAGGTATTGATCGAAAACCTTCGAGAGGTTTCTTCCCGCTTGGTCGCTGATATAGTTTTCAATCTGCGAGCCGTCGACGGTCTGGTGGTAGAAGGTTTTGTTTAAGCCGCGAAGGATCTGGCGCCATTTCTCGTCGTCGTTCACGACCTGGCGAATGGTATGGAGCATATTACCACCTTTGTAATACATATCCTTCGACCCTTCCTGATTCACTCCATAAATCCCTACGATAGGAATATCATTCGCAATCAAATCGCGGGTTCCGATCACATAATCTTCTCCCGCCTTTTTGCCATAATAATACTCTGTGTACAGGTTTTCGGAATAGTTGGTGAAGCTTTCATGCACCCACATATCGGCCACATCCTTGTAAGTAATGTTATTGGCAAACCATTCATGACCGCTCTCGTGGATGATGATAAAGTCCCATTTCAGGCCCCAGCCGGTATTCGACAGGTCCTTGCCGCGGTAACCCATTTTGTAATCATTGCCATAGGTAACCGAGCTCTGGTGTTCCATGCCAAGGTAGGGTACTTCCACCAGCTTGTAGCCATCCTCATAAAAAGGATAGGGCCCAAACCAATGCTCGAATGCTTTGAGCATCTTCGGGGCCTGCTTGAACTGCTCTTTCGCCTTTTCCAGGTTTTGAGGTAATACGTAATAGCTCAGTTGCAAATCGCCTTTCTCGCCCTTGAATGTCTCTTTCCAGCTCACGTAGTTGGCCACATTCATATTCACACCGTAATTGTTGATCGGGTTTTTGACTGCCCAGTTAAAAGTATGCGAGTTGTCGCTGTTCTCGACCACCGAGCGCAGATTACCGTTCGAGACATCCATTACATTTTTAGGAACGGTCATGCTGATGAGCATGCTGTCGGGCTCGTCGTACATATGGTCTTTACAGGGCCACCATACGCTCGCGCCGAGGCCCTGGCAGGAGGTTGAGATAATGGTATTGCCTTTGCCGTCGGGTACCCATTGCACACCACCGTCCCATGGCGGACGCTTGGCGAGCCTCGGTTTGCCTGCATAGAAAACTTCAACCGATTCGGTTTTGCCGGTTTCCTGCTTTTTCTTCAATGTGATAAAAAACGCATTGCCGTCGCGGCGATAGGTGAGCGCTTCGCCATCCTGGACCACTTTCGTAATCTGCAATGGCTCCTGCAAATCTACCTGCATCGTCTGGTAGGATTTCAAAACCTTATAGGTAATGAGGGTGCTGCCGGCAAGTGAGCTGTCATTTGCATTGGGTCTCACGCTGAGATGGTAATAATTCAGGTCCCACCATTCTCGCTCGGGCGTGATGGAGCCGCGCAGGGTATCGGCATGGGTAAATGCCTTCTGCTGTGCGAAAGAAGCAAGTGAAACGAATAGCAAACCGATACCGGCGAGTTTTCTGAGCATTTGATTAAGGATTAGCAATGAAGTGTACTATTTATCGAGTATTTCCATATCGTTCAGCTCCGGCCCGCCGCCGCGATTGGCTGAACCGGCTGCGATGTAAACTTTCTTGTTGAGCGCAACCGCCTGCGTACCATGTCGTCCCTGGTGGAGCGAAGGTAGTTTTTCCCACTTCTGAGTCTGCGGGTTAAATGCTTCCACCTCGTTATGCGCTTCCTGGTGCGCGTCGCTTTCGCCGCCTATTATCAGGACTTTATTATTGAAAACAACGGCAGTGTTGCCTGCACGCAGCGTAGGAAGGTTATTAGATGCGTCCAGCGTCGTCCATTTGCCGGTTTTGAAATCATAAACATCCACTTCCTTGATAACGGTATTCAAAACCTGGTTGATACGCGCGGTCGACAGACGCCCGCCTGCTACATAGAGCTTGCTGTCCAGTACCGCTACCTGTACGTGGTCGCGGGGACGGGGAGCGTCGGTGAGGGTTTTCCAGATGCCGGTCGCCGGATCGAACTCGTCGAACCAGGTAACCTGACCATCCCAGTGCCCGTCCTGAATGCCGCAAACGAGGTAGATTTTGTCATTTAATGTAAAAGCACCTGCTGCGCCGCGCCTGCGGTTTTCGGGTATGGCGGCACCTTTGCGCCATTCATTTTTGATCGGGTTAAAAATATAAATGTCGGGAATCGGCACCTCGTGCGGGTAACCGCCCGTGAATGCGCCCAGTACATAAATTTCATTTTTGTAGCTCACCGCCTGAAAGTGGCTCATTTCGAGCGGCGATGGTGCAAGACTTTTCCAGGAGTCCTTTTTGAAGTCATATTCATCGACGGGTTTGATACCGCGCCCGCCCAGCAAGTACAATTTTCCATTCGCGGAAGCCATCGCATTTTCGTGGCGTTTCTCGGGCAGGTTCTCCGGTTCGGAGACCGTCCATATCTGCGCCGATCCCTGCAACGCGAATGCATTCAGCGCGATCAGTAATGCGGCTTTGTGGTAGAGTGGTTTCATATCGATTTACGTTTAGAATGGCTGGATATGCAGCATTTACTTTTCAAAAACGATATCAAGGTACAATTATATTCCATAAAACAGAAAGACCAGCTTGCGGCCGGTCTTCCTGTGAATATTAGCTAAAAAGCGGTTAATTTCTGCTGGATACGCCCAGTGCAGGGCTTTCAAATCCCAGTTTTTTCAAACCCTCCTGAACCTCCGGATCTTTCATGAACAGCTTCCAGAGCAGGCCCGTCCGGTAGTTCTCGATCATCACGATAATCGGCCCCTGATCGATGGCCAAATGCGATTTGGCATACCAGTTCTGCGATTCGTTGAATGCATCCGTAAAGCCATATTCCGACCAGATTTTATCACCCAGGTCATCATAAAAATGGCGCAATGCCTTCATCGACTGCTCCGGTGTGTAGGGGAACGACGATAATGCGGCGGTCGGGGTAATGGTTCCGAAGTCGTTGGTCGGCGAATGCGCATTATAGCCGTTGTATGTATCGCTCGCAGTTAAGCCCCAGTTGTTTTCACCATAACCTTTAAACTTGCCCGGATTGGCGACGCAATGCTTGTAATTGATCAGTGAATGGTTCACATTCTGCTCCCAGTAATTCGCATATTGATCTTTCAGCTTACGCGGATCGAGGCCGAGGAATGAATAATGCGTGAAAAAGAGCGGCCCGCCATATTCGAAACCGAGGGGCAGTTTAACGCCGTAATACTCTTTTCCGTTGCGAAAATGGTCGCTTTGTGCCCAGCATTTGTCATAAACCTGACGCGTAATCGGGTAGCGGGGCGATGCGGCGCCCATGATGTAGGTGATCAATGTCTCGTTGTAGCCGCGCAATTCGAAATTCATAGCCCAGCCGTTGTTCGGGCTCCAATGCCAGTAGAGCTGATTGGGGTTGCCGCGCGTGTACCAATCCCATTCGGCTTCGTTCCAGATCCAGGTAATGCGGCTGCGGAGCTCCCTTTCCAGGTCTGTATCGCGGTCGAAGTATTGTCTCACGGCGAGTAATCCCTGGAAAAGGAAGGAAGATTCCACCAGGTCGCCGCCATCATCTTTCCTGCCAAACGGAACGATCTTGCCAGTGGCGCCATTGAGCCAGTGGGGGAAAATGCCATGGTAATGGTCGGCTTTCGAGAGGAATTTGACCATTTTTAGCAATCGTGCGGCTACGGAATCGCGCGGCTGCCATTGCCGTTCCGCTGCGACGACCATTGCCATTACGCCAAAACCGGTACCGCCGATGGTACACACTTCGTCGCCGTAGTCGAATGCGATGTTGCTGCGCTCGCGGGCGAGACCGCTTACTGGGTGGCCGAATTCCCAGAAATAGCGGAATGTCTGCTTCTGAACGAGTTCGAGCAGGGCGGTATCTGACAGATTTTTAGGTCGGTCGGCAGGATTAAATACAGCCGGTTTTGCCACTGCGGATTTTTTCTTTTGCGCATGGCTATCTGCCACAGAACTGGCAAACAGCGTCAGGCATAGTAGGAGTTGGAAGTATAGCTTCATAGTCGAGTAATGTTTTAATGGAAGTATGTTAAAGCGCCGGGCTGGTGAACCCGAGCTTTTTGAGGCCTGTCTTTACCTCCGGACTGCTCATACAGAGCTTCCAGGGCAAACCTGAGCGGTAATTTTCGATCATAACCACAATCGGCCCCTGATCGATGGCGAGGTAGGTATCGGCAAACCAGAGCTGGTCGAGGGAGAATGCATCGCGGAAACCGTATTCCCCCCACAGCTTGTCGCCCAGTTTGTAATAAAAGAATTTCAATGCTTTCATCGACTCCGTGGGCGTGTACGGGAATGCGGATAATGCGGCTGTCGGCGTGATTACGCCCTTATCGTTACTTGGCGAATTCGCGTTGTACCCGTTCGGAATGTCGCTGGCCGTAAGGCCCCAGCATTGGTCGCTGTACCCGTAATATTGCTGCGGGTTGGCTTTGCAATAGTTATAGTTGATGAGGGTATGGGCTTTGTTTTGGGTAAAATAATTGGCAAAACGGTCGGTCAGGCCGGTGGGATTTAAACCTAAAAATGAATAATGCGAGAAGAATAACGGTCCGCCGAGTGGCTCGCCGAGGGGTAATGTGGTCCCGTAATACTCGTTTCCATTCCTGAATGTGCTGTTGCCTGCCCAGCCATTGTCATAAACCGTTTTATCGATACTATGGGTAGGGGACGAGGCGGCCAATGCATAGGTAACGAGGCATTCGTTCCAGCCGCGGATCTGGTGGTTCATATCCCAGCCGAAATTGGGGCTCCAATGCCAGTAGAGCACATTTTCATTGTTTTTGCGGAACCAGTCCCATTCCACCGCTTCCCAGATCGCATTGATATCAGCCCGCAAAGCAGTTTCAGCGGCATTGCCTTCATTGAAATACTGACGAACTGTAAGTAGTCCCTGGACGAGGAAAGAAGTTTCTACCAGATCGGCCCCATTGTCCTTATCGCTGAATGGTACCACTACGCCCGTAGCGCCATTGAGCCAATGCGGAAAAGCGCCGTGAAATGTCTGCGCCTTTTTCAGGAAGCTCACGATTTTTTGCATTCTTTCCAGCCCCTGTGCCCGCGTGATGAACTTCCGCTCGATGGCTATGGGGATGGTCATGATGCCAAAGCCGCTGCCGCCCGAGGTTACAACGTCGCCGGAGCTATCGCGCTCACGTGCGAGTCCGCTTACGGGATGCGCGAAGTCCCAGAAATACTTAAATGTCTGCCGCTGCACGAGGGTTAGCAATGCTTCGTCGGAGATTACTGGGAACTTATCGGTAGCGTCCAGCGCCGTGATCAATTCCACTTTAACCTCATTCAGCAACATACCGCCAGCTTTGGATTTCAATGCTTTTGTGGCGGTAACCGAATAGCTTGTGAGGTATTTCAAATCGGCGGAAGGAGTGATTACTACCGAACTGTCGCCGCCTTCCTGGACTGAGGTAAATGCGATCTTCTCGCCCGAAGCAGACTGGAAGGTGACCCCGTTGGCGACTGTCGCATTGTTAATCGGGGCGGAAAATGTAAACCTGACTTTGGGTTTCAGGTTTACATCATTGTATTTAAACCCGGAATAGGCACCATTCACTTTCAGGCTGTTGAACCCGAATGATGCCGGTACTCCCGGACCGGATGGCCCGGGGTCTTCCTTTTCAGATTTGCAGGAAACCCCGAGCCAGATAATTGAACAAAGAAGAAGAAGGTTTTTAAAAGACATTATTTCCCTCTTGATTCCAATTTAACCAGTGCATCTACTTCGGCATCTTTGAGAGCGACATTGTAAATCCGCACTTCATCGAGCAGTCCGGTCAGGTAGCTCGCCCAATCCTGCGCCGCAGCTTCGGAAGTGAGGCTGGGTTTGGTCTGGAACTGAACGGTACCGAATACCATTTTACCCGGTTTCTGCCATTTCAGATCGCCAAAGTTCGCAACTGTGGCGGTGGTCGTTTTGGAACCGTTTACATATAAACTGAAAGTTGATGAAGTGGCGTCGTATGACAATGCAATGTGGTTCCAGGAATTGTAGATACTCACAATTCCCTCTTTGGTGACCCATGTATCCTTTTTGTCGTTCTGAATATGAGCTTTGAAAATACCGTCGGTGTCGGTACCGCCGTTTTCAAAGAACGTCTCGACATTTCCCCAGAAACCATTCATTTGGGATAGTCCTACCAGACCGATAATGCCTCCCTGAGACTTCGTCGACGGGCTGTTTACCCAATACGTCATGGTAAAGCTTTTCAATCCCAGGATCGCGGCGGTCGGGTCAAAAAGTACGTAACCGTCTTTGGCACCTTTCATGGCCTGGCCTTTCAGACCGTTGGCGAATGTGGTTCCGGTGTTGGTACCTGCCGTATTGGAAACAACATCGCTGTAATTACCGTCAAACGGGAAATGTGCCACCAGGTTCGCCTTCGCGATTTCGTCGGAGCTCGTGAAGCCGCCGATCGTTACATTCGGTGCGTAACTTTCGGGATCGAACTTTTCGTAGCAGGAAGTAACCCCGAGCATTGTCGTTGCACACAAGGCCACGGTCAGTGTATTCTTTAAAGTTTTCATCGATAGATCGTGGTTTGGGATTAATAACCTGGGTTCTGCGTCAGTACGCCTGCGCTGATGTCGATTTCGGTCTGCGGGACAGGCCATACTTCGTTTTTACCTGCTTTCCAGCCTTTCGGACCGAAAATCTGGGTAGCGCGGCCCTGACGGATCACGTCGAAGTAGCGATCGAATTCCATAGCCAGTTCATAATGGCGCTCGTTCCAGATGGCGGTGCGCAATGTGGTTTTATCGGTAGTGGTAACTTTTGGCAAAATGGTTTTGCTGGCACCTCTCGCACGGGCACGCACGAGTTCAAGCGATGCAAGCGCCTGCGTAGTGTTGCCGATTTCGTTCGCCGCTTCTGCATTCATCAGCAGGACGTCGGCATAGCGGATCACGCGCACATTTTGCTGAGAGCCTTCATTGAAACCGGTTACGAACAGTTTGAACGGCACGTATGACTTCTGGTTGTACATCGGGTTATCGCCGGTTGCTGCAATGGCATCGCCGGAAGGCGTTGTCTCACCGCGGAAAATGATCGTCGCATCGCGGCGAGGATCGCCTGCTTCGAATGCTTTGGACAATTCTTCGGTGGGTACATTAAAACCCCAGCCGCCGCCTTGTACGCCTCTCACGCCCTGTACCTGCGAGTATTGAGAATTGGAAGCATCCTTGTTGGAAGGGATCAGCTCATTTTGAATTTCAAAAACCGATTCTCTCGAATTTTCATTCGGAATGCGGAACATCGCTTCGTAATCTGCTATCAGCGAATACTGGCCGGAGCTGATCACTTGCGTAGTCAGATCGAAAACCTGCTGCCATTTGCCCTGGTACATCGAAACTTTGGCAAGCAGCGATTGTGCGGCACCTTTGGTAGCGCGGCCGAGATCGGTGGCTCCGTAGTTGGCAGGCAGTACGCCCGCGGCTTCTGTGAGGTCCTTTTCAATGGCTGCGTACACATCCGCTTTCGGCGTCCGCGGAATGTTATACTCCGTAGCGTCTTTCGGAACAGCCAGGCGCAAAGGCACATCGCCGAATGCCCGTACCAACCTGAAATACGAGTAGGCACGCACGAATTTCGCTTCGGCCAGGTAACGCGTTTTCAGGGTTTCGTCCATGCTGATGGCCGGGATATTGTCCAGCACCTGGTTGGCGTAGTTGATATTCTGGTATTGTCCTTCCCAGAAACCGCCCAACTGACCTTCCGTAGAGCCTACGGTGAAAGTGTCATATTGATTGAAGAATGTCGCGTCGGAGGCAGTACTGCCTTTTTCAGCATCGTCGGAGCCTACACTTTCAATAGCAATCGCTGCGAAAGCGGTATTGTTCCAGCTACGAAGGTTGGCATACATGGCATTCACCGCTTTGGTGGCGTCGGCTTCATTTTGCCAGAATACCACGCCGGGCTGCTTACCCTGCGGGTCCACGTCGAGGAAGCCGTCGCTGCAAGAAGAAGGGACGATCAGCAGCGCCGCAAGCCCCAGGTAAAGCCCGTTTCGCTTCAAATTGGATTTAAAATCTATATTTTTCATATCGCTTGTAATCTTAGAAAGTGACATTTATACCAAAGTTGTAAGTCGCTGAAAGCGGGTACACGTTGGCGTCGATACCGGCTTGCGTCGGTTTGTTTTCGTTGGCTCTCACCTCTGGCGACAAGCCTTTGTATTTGAAGAAGTTCAACGGGTTCTGCGCATTGGCATACAAACGCAGCTTACGAAGTTTCAGCCTTTCGTTGAACGCCTGCGGGAATGTGTATCCGATTTGCGCATTTCTTACTCGGAAGTAGCTGCCGCTTTGCACGAAGAAGGTGTTGGGCAGGTAATTCTGGCCGCCGCCGATGTTAGCCGAAGGGTAGGTGTTCGAAGTGCCTTCACCGTGCCATCTGTTGTCGTAGAAATCTTTGGTGAAGTTCTCGTTACCATAGCGCCAGCCGAGATTGGCATTGTAAATATCCACTTTGGCGACGCCCTGGAAATCGAGCATAAGGTCCACGTTTTTGTAGTTCCAGCTGGTGTTGATACCGTAAGTGAATTTAGGGTTCGGGTTACCGATCACCTGGCGGTCGAGGCCGGAGATAGTGCCGTCGGGTACGCCGTTGGTACCGCTGATGTCACGGTATTTGAAATCACCGGGCTTGGCGCTAGGCTGAGCCGAGTGTTTGATTTCTTCTTCATTTTGGAAAATACCGTCCACCACATAGCCGTAGAATGAACCGATCGGGTCGCCTACGCGGGTACGCGTTGCGAGTGCGCCGCTGGTGAGGCCTACGCCACCATCATAAATAGGGTTGGCACCCGAGGTTACGGAAAGCACTTTGTTGTTGTTCACAGCACCGTTGACGCCGACGCTGTAAGAAAGGCCATCAGCGATATCGTCGCGCCAGTTCAATGCGAATTCAAAACCTTTGTTCTGGAAATCGGCCTGGTTACCCACGATCCGTCCCGAGCTCGTACCGATAGAGGTCAGCACCGGAATGTCGAAGATCGCGCGCTCGGTTTTTTTGATATAATAATCCAACTCCACAGTCAGTCGCGATTTCAAGAACGACGCCTCGATACCTGCGTCGGTGCCCACGCCGCGCTCCCAGTATGTGGTAGGAGGAATGATGGTGTTGATGCTCGCGCCGGTATTCAGCTGTCCGCCGAAGATCGCCGCAAGGCCGCCGCCGGTTGCCACCGTCAAAGTCGAGAGGTTCGAGGGAACGGATGCATTACCGATCTTACCCCAGCTACCGCGGATTTTTAGGTTATCAAAGATCGACTGGTCTTTCATGAAATTCTCATTGCTGATCACCCAGCCCGCACCTACCGATGGGAAATAACCCCAGGCATTGCCGCCCTGGAAGAATTTGGAGGAACCGTCCGCACGAACAGACGCATTCAGCATATAGCGCTCGCCAAACGAGTAATTCACACGACCGAAATAGGAAGCATAAGTTCCCAGATCTCCTTCATCCTTCACGTTGCGGCCGTCGGCGCTGCCTAATGCCAGGTAAAGGTCACCTTCGCTGCTGTATGGCACGTTCAATGCATTCGCGGTAAGTTTATAGGACTGGTCGCGCTGAGCGGATTGTCCCAACAATGCGGTAATGCTGTGCTGGCCGAAATCTTTGGTATAGGTCAATGTATTTTCAAAGATCCAGTAGCGTGTTTGCGGGCGTACAAATTCCAGGAAGCTCGTCGTGTTGCGCTGCTTGAAGGTTGCCACGTATTGCGGAACGTATGTGCGGGTTTCGTCCTGTCCGTAACGTCCGCCGAGGCTGGAACGGAATGTCAGACCTTTGAAAAGCGACAATTCTGCGTAAGCATTACCGGTAAGCAATGTCTTTTTGGTATTCTGGTTGTAGAAATCAACCGTAACCTGCGGGTTGAAGTTGTTACCATCGCCGAGATTGTAATCGGTAGGATCGCCATAAGTACCGTCGGCATAGTAAACAGGGACAACAGGACCAGCGGCGTACAACTGACGGAAAATACCGCCTGCCTCATCGCGTGACTTGCTGTATGCGGCCGTTGCGGAGTAACCCACTTTCAGGCTTTTCAGTACCTGGAAATCGTTTTGCAAACGTGCGGTATAGCGTTTGAAATTGTTTTTCTCCACTATACCATCCTGGTCCAGGTAACCCAACGAGAAGTTGTACGTCGATTTTTCACCGCCGCCGCTGATCGAAATCTGGTGGTTGGTCACAAATGCATTGCGGAGGATCTGGTGGTACCAGTCGGTACCTTCGCCAAACTGGGCCGGATCGAGAACATCCGATTTGCCATTGATGCGGCTCAGCTCGTTGATCATCGTGGCATATTCATTCGCATTCGCCATTTTGATCTGGTTGGTTACTTTCTGGTAACCGACATAGCCATTGTAATCGATGATAGCCTGCCCTGATTTACCTTTTTTGGTAGTGATCAGAACCACCCCGTTGGCGGCGCGTACACCGTAAATGGATTGGCTGGAAGCATCTTTCAGGATGTTCATGCTCTCGATATCGCCCGAGTTGAGGAAGCTGATATCATCGAACCAAACGCCGTCGACAATGTACAGCGGGTTAGCACTGCCATATGCCGTTCCAACACCGCGGATACGGATTTGCGGCGCTTCACCCGGCTTACCGGAGTTGTTGATCTGCACACCGGCAACCTTGCCCTGCAAACCGCTCACGGCGTTCATGGAAGGCTGTTTAGCAATATCCGCGCCTTTGATCTGCGTGATAGCACCCGTTACGTCCAATTTCTTTTGAGAGCCGTAACCCACTACCAGCACTTCGTTCAGTGCTTTCGCATCCTCCGCCAAAGCGACGTTGAGCGTCGTTTGAGTACCCACGGTTATTTCCTGGGGAGTCATACCGATCATCGAGAACACGAGGACGGATTGTGGTGACGGGACCTTTATAGCGAAGTTACCATCGGCATCGGTAGGAACACCGGTGGTAGTGCCTTTGATGAGCACGCTGGCGCCCGGTAGCGCCGAATTATCTGCACTCGACGTGACTTTCCCAGTCACATTTATTTCCTGCGCGTAAGCGAAACTTCCTAACGCCAGGAAAACGAGCATGTACAGTAATCGTACAATAGTTTTCATCAGTTTCAAATTGGTGATTGAATTATTATAAGAATTTATTGACTTCAAAGTTAAGTTCCAGGGGAGGGAGGAATCAAATAAAGCACTACATCACCACTACATCAATGGGAATAATGCAAGGTTTGCTTGAAGAATAGGGGGTAGGGTGAAGGATTAGTGCAATTGCATCAAATGTCCATCATAAATTGGGCCAGGTTGGCATCGTTGTCCAAATCGAGCTTTTTACGAAGGCGGTAGCGCTTGATTTCCACACCGCGTACAGAAATCCCCAGAACGGGAGCCATTTCTTTGGTGGAAAGATTCATGCGAAGGCATGCCGCGAGCCGGAGTTCGGACGGAGAAATTGTAGGGTATATCTGGCGCAGCCTTTTAAAGAACTGTTCGTGTACCTCGTCAAAGTTTTGTTCGAACAAAACCCAGTCGTCCTTACCGGCAACATTGCGTTCGATACTGTGTAAAAGTTTCTGGTAATGAATGTTGGGGAGCTGCTGTCCCATCTCGGCTTTCACCTGTTTCAGCTCGTCGCGGATCTCTTCCAGGATCTCGTTTTTCTTTACTACGTTAATCGCCACATTCGAAAGCTGCTGGCTTTTGCTCTGGATCTCACTTTGCAGTTTTTCATTCTGTATCTGCATGATCCGCCGTTCGCTGGTAAGCCGTTGCTGGCGCAGCTTTTCCTCCTGCTCCTCGATGAGCTTCCTGCGATGGCGCGCGAGCCGCTTTTCCTGGTAGAGGATTAATGCGGCCAATGCCAATGCGATCAGCACAGCGAACAATATCTTGGCAAACAATGTCTCGCGCCAGTAGGGCTTCACGCCGAAGTGATAGCTGCCGATGGTGTCGTTAAGGCTGCTGCGTATTTCAAAAATATAGTCGGTCGATTCCAGGTTCGTGAATTCCACAAAGCTCTGATCCGTCCATTCCGACCATTGATCGGTCAGGCCTTTGAGGCGATACTTGTATTGCACGTTTTGGCCATAAACCGGCAGCGCAAATGCAATGCGCAAGGCACGCACCTCCGCCGGAAGCGACGGGTTGCCTGATACCGCGAAGGTCTCATTCAGGTTGCGCAAGTTGGCCGCCTTCCGGACCACCGGCGGGCCAGCCGCTTCATTCTGCTCGTCGGGCGACTTGCGATTGTACAATGCATAACCGTTATCAAGGCAGAAGAAATAGTAGTCTTCCGAAAGCGGGACAACGGTTTCGCTGTTGCGCACGAGCGTGAGCGGGAGGTTGCGTGTCTTTTTACCCGGCTGATAGAATGCCACGCGGTTCATGAAAACCTTGAACCAGTCTCCGTGCAAGCCTGTCCGTACTTTGTAGGCTTCGTCCTCCTTCGAAAAATCGGCGCTGGGCACGAGCTTGCCGACGGCATCAGGCTGGAAAAACGCATTGCCCGAGCGCACGCGTACCTGCCCGTTGAGCCATTGTACGAGTTCGATCGAAAACTCGCTGGGCAATTCCTGGGGCGATTTAAACTCCTTCCACGCCAATGCCGAATCGAGTGCGGGTGTCAGTTTCGCCTGAAACAAACCTTTATAGGCATGCCCGAGCCAGAATGTGCCCGATTTGTCGCGGGCAATTTGCCGGATGGGGATCGGCGGGAATTTTTTAACGGGGTATGCATACGTCCAGATTCCTTTCGCATCTTTTTTGTAAACATGCAGCCCCACGTAAGCGCCCTGCAAAAGCAGGCTGTCGCTGCCGAGGCGGATTGGCATGAATACCCAGCCGCCATTGATATTGGAGATTTTGGTTACACCATTTTCCCCAATGCGGTAAGTGGCGTCGTTATGGCCGCACAGAAGCTGGTCGTCGATTACTTTGAGCGCCCAGGTCTGGCCTTCGAGCCCCCATACCGGGCGGAAAGGTTCGGGCGATAGCCATTTTTTGACAAAAACGCCTTTATTGGACCCCACGTAAAGTTTTCCATGCCAGATCGCTGCTGCATATGTGGATCCCAGCGGATTATCGCTGGTTTGGTAAGCAATAATGGGCGACGACATTTTGACCATATCAATACCCTGATCCAGCCCGATCCAGAGTTGTTGCTGGGCATCCTCTTCCAGCGCCAGTACCGTGTTGTTTTGCAGACCAGTCTCTTTATTGAACTGGTACCGCAACGCACCATTTTTGGAAACTACGTAAACGCCATTCTGAATTGTCCCGAAAACGAGGCTGCTGTCGTGGGACATGACAATGGCACGGTTGACGATATTTCTTTTCAATTCACTGGAAATAGCGATGTCCCAGGGCGTGAGGGCACCGTTTCGCCAGATGTACAGGCCGTGTTTGGTAGTAGAGATAAGAATGCCGCCGTTTGAGAAGGGTAAAATAGAAGAAATTGTAGCTGCTGAAAGACTTTCGGTTCCGGGTAGTGGCTCGAATTTTTCCCCTTTCAGCTCATAAATGCCACGACCGATCGTAGGCACCAACAGACGGTTTTGTACAAACCGCATAAACATGATATTGCCCGAGCCTTTGATTTCTTTCAGGTTCTTACCGTCGTACCGGTAAACCTGGGAGAATGATTGAAAGTATATGTATTTGGGTGTCTTAAGAATGTGCCAGATTTCTTCTGTCCTCAAACTCGCGAAGCCCGCTTTTTTGCTCAGCGAATAGTATCTGAGCTGACCATCCGCTTCTTTTTTCCAATAGCCAAACTCTGAGAAACCGCCGACGTAAATGCGTTGCTCAGCCTGTGCATTTCGGTTTAGTACTTTTCCACCGGTTGGTTGAAGTGATTGTTCGTCGTAGAGTACTGTTCTCACAATTTGGCCGTCGGGTAGCGGATACAGTTTCCATGAAGCCCCGTCGTGTTCGAGCAGGCCGTCGGAATTAGCGGAATAGATGAGGCCGTCTGCACTTTGGCAAATGTCCCAGTTCTGATTGTGTGCCTTGTAAAGCGTGGCCGGATAGTTGATCAGCGGCGGCGTTTCCTGGGCCAGGGAAGGTAGGAAGAATGTCACCCAAAAGAGTATGGCAGTAGCGAACCCCGCCTTATATTTGAAGGCCCGGCTTGGGAAATGACTTTTTGCGAGTCGTTTTGCTGCCGTGTTCAATGTCTTTTTCAAATAACTGTTAATGTCGTTGTTAGCTCTTTCAGAAGGGTTTATGTCGATATTAGTGTATGTAACTCAATAGTACTCTTAATGAAAAAAATCCTTTCCCTCATGCTCCTCGGCACCGCTGCGGCTATGGAGCCCGTCATGTCCCAGGACGACAACAAGCGAAACGATATCCGTTACAATCTTAACGAATCCGGTTCACATTATGTAAAATTCACATTCACGAATCAGGTGTGGCTCAGGTTGAACGATAATAACCCCGGTACCACCGTTTTGAGCGATCCTAAAACCAATACTTTCGATATCGGCCTGCGGCGCACACGCATGCAGCTGTTCGGCCAGCTCACCGACAGGATATTCTTCTACACCCAGTTCGGGATGAATAATTTCAACAAAGTGAGTGCATTTCCTGCCTACAATACGGCCGGAACCCCCAGTCAGCGCAAAATCGCTGCATTTTTCCATGACGCTGTCGGCGAGTATGAAGTCCAGCGCAAAGGCACCGATTTCATCCGTTTCGGTGGCGGCCTGACGATCGTTAACGGCTTCTCCCGTTTTTCGCAGCCCAGCATTGGTACCATCATGACGCTGGACGTGCCTGTTTTCGCCCAGGCGACCGTTGATCAGACGGATCAGTTTTCCCGGAAACTGGCTGTTTACAGCCGTGGACAAATCGGTAAGTTCAATTACCGTGTGAGCGTGGCCGATCCATTCCCGGTCGAAACCAGTGGTTCTGTACCGGCGGCGCTTAACCAGAATGCCGTTTTCGCGCAGCGCAAAAACAGTTTGCAATACCAGGGCCTGCTCATCTACAATATTTTCGATACCGAAGACAACACCACGCCGGGCTATATGACCGGCACATACCTGGGCAAACGCAAGGTTTTGAACGTGGAGGCAGGCATTACTTCACAAAAGAATGCAACGTGGCGCAGGGAGGCCGTCGATACGCTTTACAGCAACATGACGCTCTGGTCGGTGGCGGCTTACCTGGATATGCCTTTGAATGCTGAGAAAGGAACTGCATTGTCGGCCTATCTTGGCTATTTTGGCACGGATTACGGCAAGGGCTATCTCCGCTACAACGGCAGTATGAACCCTGCCACCGGTACCACGCAACCCATCGCGGGCGTGGGCGGTACGCACGGGAATGCATACCCGATGTTCGGTACGGGCAATGTAATCTATGCGCAGGCCGGTTATAAGCTGAAAGACGGTTTGTTGGGTAGCCAGGGTACATTAATGCCTTTCGCTTCGTTGCAACGCGGCGACTACGACCGTTTGCAGGATGCTTCGAATGTTTACAATCTGGGCGTGAACTGGCTGATCAAAGGGAATACCGGCAAGTTATCGCTCAACTACGAAAACCGGTCGGTGTATAAAAACGCTTCCGTGCCTAACGAACTGGAAAAAAATGGGCGGAAGGGCAGCTGGATTTTACAATACCAGATTTCCATTTGACCTGCATTTATACCCAACAAAAAAGGTATCCGACGCTCGCCGGATACCTTTTTTGTTGGGTATAGAATGAGGTATTATGCCAGATTCAATGCCGCATTCATCGAGCGAACGGCTTCCGCTGACTTTTCGAATGCCGCTTTTTCGGCATCGCTCAGGCGCAGGTTGATGATCTTCTCCCAGCCATTGCGGCCGAGAACGACAGGTACTCCCATACAAATGTCTTTCTGGCCATATTCGCCGTTCAGGTACACGCTACAAGGCACAATGCGCTTCTGGTTGCGGACAATGCTTTCCACGAGCATCATCGTGGCTGCACCCGGTGCGTACCATGCCGATGTACCGATCAGTTTCGTGAGCGTAGCACCGCCTACCATCGTGTCGGCAGCTACTTTTTCAAGCTGGTCGGCCGAGAGGAAACGGCTTACGGGGATACCATTGTAAGTCGCCAGGCGGGTCAATGGGATCATCGTCGTGTCGCCGTGGCCGCCGATCACCATGCCGTGAATGTCGAGCGGGGAAACATCCATAGCCATTGCCAGATAGGTTTTGAAACGCGCGCTGTCCAATGCACCGCCCATACCGATGAGGCGTTTTTTAGGAATGCCCGATTCTTTCAATGCCAGGTAGGTCATCGTGTCCATCGGGTTCGACACCACGATCACGATCGCTTTCGGCGAATATTTGAGCAAATTTTCTGTCACTCCCTTCACGATTCCTGCATTGATGCCGATGAGCTCCTCGCGGGTCATACCCGGCTTACGGGGCAATCCCGAGGTGATCACCACCACATCCGAGCCCTTGGTCTTCTCGTAATCATTGGTCGAGCCGATGGGCCTGGTGTTGAATCCCAGCAAAGCGGCTGTCTGGTACATATCCAGTGACTTACCTTCGCTGACACCCTCCTTGATATCCAGCAACACCACTTCTTCTGCCAGCTCACGACGAATGATATTATCGGCAGTGGTTGCGCCTACCGCACCCGCACCTACAACAGTAATCTTCATAGGGAAATATGGTTAATTGTATAGAAATTGATGCTTTTTATATTTTTTCCTAAAAGTATGATACATAATTTGTTTAAACCAAGCGGAATTTGATTTTTTGCCGCAAACGGTCCGGCTGTGAGCTAGCATGGCGGCCCTGCGATGATCTGGCACGCAATTTTTTCCGTAAGTTGATAGTTATAATGGCTTTGTTAACCACTTTTTCCTGCTTTGTACGATGAAGGACCAATCAATGATTTCGCGGATTTTAGAGTCGATTTTTTTCAGGAAGGCCACGGGAAAAGCAGGACGTTATGCCAGAAATTCTAGCCGCTTGTTCGAGCTTGTCAGGGATGTGATCGGGAAGCTTCAGACAATAGGCTTCAAAGGGAACCTCGCCGAATTTCAGTCGAGCGTGCAGCTGTTACTTCGTATGGTGAAAGCCTACGCTTCCGGCGAGTATAGGCAGCTCCCCTGGAAAAGTTTAGTGTCGATAGTCGCTGTGCTCATTTATTTCGTATCTCCCATAGACCTTATTCCTGACTTCCTGCCGGTTATCGGCATTACCGACGACGTTGCACTCGTGGTGTGGCTCATCAAGACGCTGGGTGACGATATCGCGAAGTTCGCGGATTGGGAGAAGGCCTCCAAGACAATTAATATCGGATAAAAGTTGGGAGTAGGGGTGGTTGTTGTAAAAAAGAATAGTTATTTTTGTAAACATTAATAAAAGAAACAGATATGGAATCAATAACCGTTTTAGGAATTATGGGGTTGGGCGGACAGGAGATCTTCCTGGTTGCACTTTTCGTGTTGCTTTTCTTCGGAGCAAAGAAAATCCCAGAACTTATGCGCGGTTTGGGGCAAGGTATCAATGAGTTCAAGAACGCTACTAAAGACGTTAAGGAAAATATTGAAAAAAGCATGGAAGACCCCAAATAACGCTTCCATCTTATCGAAGGTTTGATCCAGAGCCATTAAGCTACCACTTAACGGCTCTGATTCTTTATTTACAACCCCACAAAAAAATTGCCTTGAAAGAGTATCTGACGCTGGCCGAAATTCAGAGAGATTTACGCGAAGAAGGTTTGACGTGCGTCAAGTTGGTTGACCGCTATTTGGAAAAAATAGAGGCTAACAAGCATTTGAATGCTTTCGTTGAAGTTTATACCGAGGAAGCAAAAAAGGCCGCTCTGGCCGTGGATGCGAAGATCGCCGATGGTACTGCCGGAAAGCTGGCAGGCATGGTGATCGGTCTGAAAGATGTGCTTTCCCTCACTGGCCACGGCTTGCAGGCCGGAAGCCAGATCCTTCAAAATTATACGGCACCCTACACCGCAACCGCCGTGCAGCGGCTTATCGATGAAGACGCGATCATCATCGGGCGGCAAAACTGCGACGAGTTTGCGATGGGTTCTTCGAATGAAAACTCTTCGTTCGGGCCGGTGCTGAATGCTGTTAATAATGCCAAAGTGCCCGGCGGGTCGTCGGGTGGTTCAGCGGTAGCCGTTCAGGCCGGGCTTTGCCATGCTTCGCTGGGAAGCGATACGGGCGGCTCGGTGCGCCAACCGGCTGCATTCTGCGGTGTGATTGGCGTCAAGCCTTCCTACGGACGCGTTTCGCGTTTTGGACTTATCGCCTATGCTTCATCGTTCGACTGCATTGGCCCCATTACCAAAAGTGTGGCGGATTCGGCATTGCTTCTGGAAGTAATGTCGGGTGCCGATGATTTCGATAGCACGGTTTCTGAACGTCCGGTGCCGGCTTACACGGCCAATCTGGAATGGAAAGGCAAAGCTAAAATCGGTTACATCAAGAGTGCGGTAGAGAATGAGGCGATAGCACCGGAAATCCGCAGGCAAACTTCGGAAGTGCTCAACCGCCTGCGTGCGGAAGGGCATGAAGTGACAGGCATCGATATGCCGTTGCTGGATTCGCTTTTACCTACCTATTATATACTCACCACTGCCGAAGCGAGTTCCAACCTGTCGCGTTTCGACGGTGTGCGGTACGGCTACCGCAGCCCCGAATCCGTGGATCTGGAAAGCATGTACAAAAAGACTCGTACAGAAGGTTTTGGAGATGAGGTAAGGAGAAGAATACTATTGGGTACTTTCGTATTAAGTGCAAATTATTACGACGCATACTATACCAAGGCGCAACGCGTTAGAAGATTGGTGCGGGAGGAAACGAGGCGGTTTTTCGAGCAGTTCGATTTCCTGGTTTCCCCGGTAACACCTACCACAGCTTTTACGATTGGTGAAAAAACGGAAGATCCGTTGCAAATGTATCTTGCGGACATTTTCACCGTGCAGGCGAATGTCGTGGGTAATCCCGCGGTTTCCATCCCGAACGGGCTGGACGACCAGGGAATGCCGATCGGGATTCAGATCATGGCCCCTTATTTCGGGGAGGAAAAAATGCTGGCGTTTGCCAACTACCTCACGGAACTGAACAAGGAAGGGACGATAGCATACAACCAGAGCAACTAGTGCTTGTAAGGGAGTCATCCCTTTTTTTGCGCTCGTTCAAAAAAGCAAGGGCTGTATTATTACCACAGTTTTAAGAAAATTATCGTGCCAGAATAACAGGCGACCATGTTACGTTATTCTTAATGCGAATGTTGCGAGTATTTAAAAATGTATTAGAGATTATTCTGATTCATTCGGCCAATTCAAAACCCAAAAGGACTCTTTTATCTGTAAGCAGATCATCAACAGGTACAAGCCATTGAAAACCGTGAATTGATTAACCTTCAAAAAACATTTATTAATGAGGATTTCGAAAAGAGTATTGTGGCTCGGGGCCATGTGTGCAGGATTCTGGAATGCGCCTGTCGGGGCGATGGTTCCACAGGAGCGTTTGACGTCCGGGCAGGATACAGTTGAGACTATTGCTCAGGAAGAAGATGATTTGATGCCGTCACTTCCGGAAGTCGAGGAGATCGGAGCTAACCCGGCGGTACCGGAAGAGCTTTTGAAAGAACGGTTTGCAAAGCTGGAAAAATCGATTCCGCTTACTTACCACAAATCTTCACACGAATTTGTAGAATACTTTATCTACAAAAAAGCAACTTTCACCCGGACGATGATGGAGCGTATGCCGCTCTATTTTCCCCTGTTTGAAAAAGCATTGGCGAAACATGGCCTGCCTACCGAACTGAAATACCTTTCCATGATCGAGTCGGGGCTTAACCCGACGGTCATTTCCCACGCACGTGCAGGAGGCCTCTGGCAGTTCATGCCGGCAACCGGGCGTGAATTCGGTCTTTACCAGGATAAATACATCGACGAACGCTTCGAACCCACAAAAGCCACCGAAGCCGCTTGTCTCTATCTCAAACAACTTTACAAAATCTTCGGCGACTGGGAGCTTGCACTCGCTTCGTATAATACAGGCCCGGGCAATGTGAAACGCGCCATGCGCCGCTCGCGCGGGACTACCTTCTGGACGATCTACAATGTCCTCCCCCGCGAAACCCGCTCGTATGTGCCGCAGTACGTAGCCATGAACTACATGATGAACTACGGCTACGACCACGGAATTTTCCCCGAAAACACCGAGTTTCAGATCCCGAACGACACCATTCACATTGACGGCTATATCGACCTCGCAACTTTCTGCGACAATGCAAGCATTGATTTCGAAGTTCTCAAAAAGCTGAATCCGCAGATTACCAAGAAGGTACTCCCGGACCAGACGCGTGATTTCGTATTGAAAGTACCCAGCGTACGGTTCACTTACCTGATGAGCAACCGCTCATCGATCATGGACTCCTGCACGAGAAGATACCTTTCTTCCGACGTAATGGTGGCCAAAGCCGACAGTACCAAAACGGATTCGCTTGGCGGCAACGGCTCATTCCCCTACGTGCTCGCATCGAACGTTCAGAATGTATCGGACGACGAAGCGTATGATGAAGAAGAGGGCGAGGAGCAAGTTGTTCAGCGCAGCCGCACCAAACGCGTATCCTACACAGTCCGCCGCGGCGACGTACTGGCCGGCATTGCCCGTAAGTATGGCGTATCGGTCGTGTCGCTTCGCAAATGGAACCATATCCGCCGCAACAATATCCGCAGAGGACAGCGCCTGGTAATCTACAAAGAGGTGAAGGAAACCGTACCAGCAACGCGTATCGCGGCCAAAGTGAAGCCACAGCAGGATGATGAGCAATTGGCCAAGCAGCAGCGTCATACCCGGAAACGTTATCATACCGTACAAAAAGGAGATACATTATGGATTATTTCGCAGCGATACGGTTTGGAAATCGGGCAGCTGAAAAAGCGGAACAAGATCAGGGGCAACTCGATCAAGCCTGGCCAAAAATTGATCATTTCGACCTAGAAATTAACGCTTCAACATACACATACTATTTTTATGATTGCCTACGTTAACGGGATTGTAACTTATAAAGACCCAGCGTACGCTATCATCGATGTCAATGGAGTAGGTTACGAAGTCAGGATCTCATTGCAGACCTACACTTCGCTCCCCGATATCGGTGCCCGGTGCAAGCTGGTAACGTTTCTCAATATACGGGAAGATGCCCACGTCCTTTACGGGTTTTGGGGGAATGATGAGAAAAAGCTGTTCCTGGATCTGACAAGCATTTCAGGAATCGGGCCGTCGACAGCGCTCGTAATGCTTTCCTCGCTTTCCTCTTCGGAAATCCGGCAAGGGATCATTGATGAAGACCTGCGCCTGATCCAGTCGATCAAAGGTATAGGGTCCAAGACTGCTCAACGCGTAATCCTCGAACTAAGAGACAAAATTCGAAAGGAAGAACTCGTTTCAACAGGTCCGCGATCTGTCGAAACGTCGTCAAACGCTCTTCGGAGCGAAGCGTTGGCTGCGCTCGTTACTTTGGGTATTCCCAAGGCTACGGCGGAGAAAAGTCTGGATGCCATCATCAAGCGTGAGGGGCAGTCTATAAGCGTTGAAAATCTGATTAAACTGGCGTTACGTTAACCGGAAACTGCAATGATATTGGGTGAAAAATTTTACAACCGTGTAATCGCGTTGATGGATTTGTTTGTAAATACAACCTTCTCTAAATAAGTATATTACCTTGTCATCAACGATTTACTCATTTCTTTTTAAGGTATTAAGCATTTCGGCCGGAGCGGTGTTACTCGTGAACGTTTCAGGCGGCAAGGGCGAACCATATGCGGAGCAGGCACAGGAATGGGCCATACTTGCAGACACGCTTAAAGAAGATACCACCAAGAAAAACATCGATCGATCCGGCTCTCAGCTGATCATGCGATGGAAGGATTATTATTCCAACCGTATCTCGGAACCACGGCCGCGTTCGCCATTCTACCTGCGCGAACCGAACAATATCATCACCAACATTACGCTCGACAGTGCAGGTAAAGTTGCAGTAACCGAGAAAATTCAAACGCCGGGCGTATCTACTCCTGGCGTGCCGGCTGGTCCCGGAGCAGCGGCTCCCGGAGTACCGACTCCCGGAGCAGCGGCTCCCGGAGCAGCGGCGTCAATGCCCAGCCCGGCATTGAATTACCGTCTGCCGGAGCGGATGGACCTCGCTACCTACGATAAAATCCAGGAGGACCGCGCATTCAAAAGCCTCCTGCGCGAGTACGCGGGCAGGCAGGACGGCAACAGCGCCATGGGTGCCCGCGGGCTGCTGCCGAAGCTCGACCTTCCACCGGGCCTGACCAAGTTGCTTGGGGATGATTTTGTGAATTTCAAGCCGACGGGTTTTGTATCGCTGGACCTTGGGCTTATGCACCAGTTCCTCGATAACCCCGCCATTCCTATCCGCCAGCGAAAGAATACCCAGTTCATTTTCAATGAGCAGATCAATATCAACTTCGATGCGAAGCTCGGCGATATGCTCGGGTTCCAGACCAACTTCGATACCAAGGCGAACTTCAACTTCGAGAATGCGATCAAGCTGAATTATAAGAATCCGGAAGAAAGCTTTATCCGTAAAATTGAGGCAGGTAATATCAACTGGGCCATTAACAGCCAATTGATCCCCGGTGTACAGAATTTGTTTGGTTTGAAAACCGACTTTCAGTTCGGACGTCTGAGCGCCACTTTCGTTGCATCCCAGCAAAAATCAAGTAAAGAACGGATCACGTTACGCGGCGGAGCGCAAAGCCGTGACTTCGAATTGCGGGCCGATACTTATGATGAGAACCGCAACTTCTTCCTCTCCCAATATTTCCGCAACATTTACGAAAGCTCGCTGCAAAACACGCCGACCATTACCTCGGGTGTGACTGTGACGCGCCTTGAAGTGTATGTGACCAACCGTACGACCACCACCGAGTCACTCCGGAATATTGCCGGTTTCGCCGATTTGGGCGAGCCTGCGCCGTATCGTGCCGGTAATCCCAATTTGCAGCCGGTACGCTCCACCTCACCGGCGAGCAACGATGCCAACGGCCTTTATAAAAAGCTGAGCGACAACTCTGCTTTCCGGCAGGTTGATAATACGAACACGGCCATTTCCGGCTTTGGTTTGGAAAAAACAATCGATTATGAATTGCTACGCGGTGCGAAACGACTGATCGTCGACCGTGACTATACATTCCATCCGCAGCTTGGCTACATCTCCCTTACCAATGCGCTCCGCAATGACGAAGTATTGGCGGTTTCTTATGAATATACCCTGAATGGCCGTGCCTTCAAGGTAGGGGAGCTTACCGAGGATTACCAGGCGCGCAAGGACGATGAGGTAATTGCATTGAAATTGCTGAAATCTTCGACGATCCGGAATAATACGAAGTTGCCGATGTGGGATCTGATGATGAAAAACATCTATTCGCTTGGTACCAGCCAGATCGACAAGCAAGGGTTTCAGCTAAGGGTTATTTACAAAGACGACCAGACTGGTATCGATAACCCGAATTTACAGGAAAGTAGCATTGCCAATATTCCGCTGATACGTCTCTCCGGCCTCGACCGCCTGAACCCGGTCAACGACCTGCAACCCGACGGTAACTTCGACTTTGTGGACGGCATTACCATGGACAGCAAAACGGGGCGCATTATCTTCCCGGTGCTGGAACCATTCGGTAGCAACCTTTCCCGCAAATTCGGTCCCGGTGAGGATGTGTACCGCAACAAATATGTGTTCAATGAGCTGTACCGCACGACGATGATCGATGCGCAGCAGGTTTCGGAGCGTAACAAATTCTTCATCAAAGGTGCTTACCAATCGAGTGGGGGCGCCGAGGTGCAGCTGCCGTTTGGTGTGCTGGAAACTTCCGTAACCGTGACTTCCGGTGGGGTACCGCTTTCTCCGGGCTCGGATTATATCGTGGAAGCGCAGATCGGCCGGGTACGGATTCTGAATTCAAGTGTACTGGCGTCCGGTCGCGAAATCGTGATCGAGTATGAACGCCCGGATATGTTCCAGAACCAGATCAGGACTTTGGTAGGAACGCGTCTCGATTATGTTGTTAACCGCAATCTGAGCGTCGGCCTTACCGCCATGAAATACAAGGAACGTACCGCCGGTTTCCTTTCGCGGGTTTCCATTGGTAACGAGCCTGTGAACAATACGATGCTTGGGTTCGATGTCAATTTCCGCAAGGACGCACCGTTCCTGACCAAGTGGCTGGATGCATTACCGCTGATCCAGACCAAGGAAATGTCTTCGATCCAGTTCAAGGGTGAGTTTGCCAAGTTACTTCCCGGCGTTTCGAAGGATGTGAATAACCGCTCGCTCGTGGATGATTTCGAAGCGGCGCGTACGGTTTACGATCTGGCACGCCAGCCACAGAAATGGCGCCTGGCCGCG
The DNA here is from genome assembly GCF_900101885.1 of Dyadobacter soli. GTDB lineage: Bacteria > Bacteroidota > Bacteroidia > Cytophagales > Spirosomataceae > Dyadobacter > Dyadobacter soli. The sequence goes on from NZ_FNAN01000009.1 coordinate 328,441, forward strand.
GTACCTACCAAGTTCAGGGATGGATTTGACGGCAAAAACCTTAACTACGGCTACAAGCGTGCCAAAATTTCGGCCTATACCGTCGACAACATCTTTGGCGGCGTACAAGGCCTGGGCGGAGGTTACCAGCCACCTACCAATTTCACAGACGACGACCGTAAAAACTATTACGAGCGGCTTTATCTCCCCAATCAGATTTTCCCCAACCGCGCCATCGCCGGGCTGGTAACTTACCCGCAGCAGGTGCTTGATATTGCCTATTATCCAAGCGAACGCGGGATGTACAATTACAATACCGATCTCAACCCGGACGGTCGCATGAAAACTCCGAAGAATAACTTCGGGGCTTTGAGCCGCGCCATTACTTCGGATAACGACTTTGATAATGCCAACATCGAAAGCATCGAGTTCTGGATGCTGGATCCGTTCATCAACGACCCTAAATATGGTGTAATCCGGGACGGTTCTGCAAACGAAAGCCCTAACACAACCGGTGGAAAGCTGGTATTCAACCTCGGGGATATTTCGGAGGATGTAATTCCCGACGAGCGCTACAACTTCGAAAACGGTTTGCCGCTAGTGCCCAAGCAGGTAGGTGTGAATGTAGATTCGACGGCCTGGGGATATGCTACCAAATCGCAGTACCTGATCAATGCATTCAGCAATGAGGATGGTGCACGCCAGAAGCAGGATGTCGGTCTGGATGGTTTGACCAATGAAGAAGAACGTGCTTTCTTTAAAAACTTCATCGATCGGCTACCTGCCAACCTTACCGCGGAAGCCCGCGCGAAAATCCTGGCCGACCCTTCCGGTGACGATTTCCAGTTCTTTTTGGGAGCTGATCTCGACAGCGAGGACCGGAAAGTATTGGAACGCTACAAAAATTACATCGGGATGGAGAACAACTCGCCCGAAAGCCAGGGCCGCTCCGTGGACGTTACACCGGCATCGACCAACATTCCCGACGGCGAGGATATGAATGTCGATAACACGATCAACGACAACGAATCTTACTACGAGTACGAAATCGACCTGAAACCAGGGCAACTTGCGGTGGGTAACGGTTATATCGTGGATAAAACGGTAAACACCGCCGACCAGCAGACCTGGTACCTCTTCCGCGTTCCTATTAAAGAGTTTTCAGGAATGGTGGGAAGTATGAACGGTTTCAAATCGATCCGTTTCATGCGCATGTACCTCACCGATTTTCAGCAACCGGTGGTATTGCGTTTCGCGCAGCTGCAAATGGTGGGCCAGCAATACCGGAAGTATACCTACAATCTCGATGCTCCGGGCTTGCAGGAAGTGCCTGAGCCTTATGACGCAAAATTTACGGTTGGAACTGTAAGTATTGAAGAAAACAGCCAGGCGAATAGCGATAAATATAAGTACGACATTCCTCCGGGCTGGATCCGCGATCAGGACAACACGCAGCGCCCGCCGCTGTTGTTGAACGAGCAGTCAATGAGCCTCTGCGTTACCGACCTGCGTGATGGTGATTCCCGTGCAGTTTTCAAAAACGTAAACCTTGATCTGCTCTTCCGCAAGCGCCTGCGTATGTATGTACACATGCAGAACGAGCGGGATGAGGACAATATGGTGGGTACATTCATGCGGATTGGTACCGACCTTACCCAAAACTATTACGAAATCGATCTCTCGGCTCTGAAAGCGACTAGGCCGGGCAACCAGCCAGATACTGAAATCTGGCCGGAAGTCAATGAGATCAACATTGCATTAGCCGACCTGATCGACGCAAAAGCGCAGCGTAACCGCCAGCTCGACAAGAACCTGAGTGTGCCTTTTACCGTATTTAGCTCCGACCGCCGGTACAAACTGACCGTTGTCGGTAACCCCGATTTGAGTGCTGTGAAAGTGATGATGATCGGTATGCGGAACCCGAAATCAGTGGATGAGCGTGCGAAATCGTTCTGTTTGTGGGTCGATGAAATGCACGTGGAAGGCTTTGATGATACCGGGGGGATGGCGGCCATCGCGCAGCTGAATGCAAAGCTGGCGGACTTCGCGACATTGACCGCTTCGGGCCGGATCGAGACATTCGGGTTCGGTACCGTGCAGCAGCGCATTGGCGAGCGTACGCGTAACTTTACTTCTGAATACGGGTTCTCTTCCAACATCGCGGTGGACAAACTGCTGCCTGCCAACTGGGGCTTCCAGATCCCGCTTTTTGTAAGCTACGACCGCAGGAATGTGAAACCGCATTTCGACCCGCTCGACCCGGATACGCCATTGAGTACTTCGCTGGACAACCTGCTCACCGACGAACAGCGGGATGGGTACAGGCGGATGGTCGAGGAAAATGCCGTCAAGCGAGGGTTCAACTTCTCGAACGTGCGAAAGGTCAAGACCAAGCCGGGTGCTAAGAATCACTTCTTTGATTTCGAAAATTTCTCATTCAGCTACGCATTCAGCGATGATAAGCGAAGGAATATCCTGACGCAGGAATACAACCAACGCGCATACCGGGCCGGCATTTCGTATATGTACGCGAGCCAGCCGAAAGCCATCGAGCCATTCAAGCAATGGAAGGGCACCGGTCGCTGGGCGGAGTTTATCAAGGAATTCAATGTGACGCTCTTGCCGAATATGGTTTCGCTGCGTACCGATGTGGATCGCCGCTTCCTGAAAACGCAGTTGCGCAATGCGGACCTCACCACCGACGGTATGCAGCCATTGTATGAAAAATATTTCTGGTTTAACCGCTACTACGACTTCGGCTGGAACCTGACGCGTAACATGACGCTCACCTACGCCGCCACGGCCAACTCGATCGTGGACGAGCCGGAAGGCGATATCAATACCGGCGAAAAGAAAGATTCACTTTGGAGCAACTTTAAAAAGCTGGGGCGTATCAAGAATTTCGACCAGAAAATCGACCTGACCTACCGCTTGCCGCTCGACAAAATACCAGTACTCGACTGGATGTCGGCCGACTACAAGCATTCGATCGGATACAACTATCAGGCCAATGCATTGAATTTGAAGGATACGACCGGCCTGCCGTTCGGGGACATTATCCGCAACAGCCGCGAGCGGGGAGTTACCGGTAAGGTGGATTTTGTATTGCTTTATAACAAACTCCGCTACCTCAAATTTGCCAACACGCCGTCGGCTGCAAGGAAGAACTTCGCGCGGAGCCCGGGTGATATCGAGGACATCGATATGCGCACGACCGACATTGTAAAGAACCTTACCCGGGTTTTGATGACTGTCCGCGGTATCAATGTCAGCTACTCGGTTTTGGAAACAACTGCATTACCCGGCTACCTGAGAGCGCCTAAATACTTCGGGCTCGATAATGCCAATGCACCGGGGCTAGGCTTTGTATTGGGTCAGCAGGACCGTAACTTCCAGGTGAAAGCCGCGGAAAAGGGCTGGATCACCAAGAGCCAGCAGCAGAACATGCCGTTCCAGCAGACCATCGCGAAGAACTTCTCGGCCAATACCACATTGGAGCCATTCAAGGATTTCCGGTTGATCATCGAGGCGCGTCTGACGCGGCAGGATGCTTACCAGGAATTCTACCGACCTGATTCTTCCGGGAATTTCGTATCGCAAAGCCCGCTGCGGAATGGCCAGTTCAGTATGTCGTTCATGTCGTTCAGGACTGCTTTTGCTAAAATGCGGAGGGATAATTCTTCGCCGGTATTCGACAAGTTCCGCGCTTACCGGGCTATCCTGCGCGACCGCCTGAATGCGGAGAACAACAGCGGCGGCGAATACAACGAGACATCGCAGGACGTACTCATTTCGGCATTCTTCGCGGCTTATACCGGCAAAGATCCTAAAACCGTCCGCACGAACCCGTTCCTGAAATTCCCGATGCCGAACTGGGATTTGAACTATTCCGGTCTTTCGTCGATCCCGGCATTCAAGCGGCTGTTCAGCTCATTTACATTGCGGCATAAGTATATGTCCAATTACAGCGTAGGTAACTTCACGTCGTCGCTCGACTATGAAGCACTTTATGTGAACCTTGCCGTAACAGGTTACCCATTGTCGTCGCGCCTGAACGACCTCGGACAATACATTCCGGTATTTGCGATGAGTACTATTACTCTTTCCGAGAAATTCCAGCCGCTTGTGGGCGTAGAGATGCGCACGCAAAGCCGCATAACCGCACGTGTGGAGTACAACCGCGACCGTACCATTGCATTGAACCTCTCGAACTCGCAGGTGGCCGAGCTCTTCAACCAGGACATTACGGTGAACATTGGTTTTACCAAAAACAATGTGCCGCTGCCGTTCAAGATCAATGGTGTGAAGAAGAAGCTGAAAAACGATATGACGATGCAGCTTGCGATGACGTTCCGAGATACCCGCTCGATCCAGCGGAAATTCGACGGCGAGAATATCCCTATCGCCGGTAACATCAACTTCCAGCTGCGTCCGACGGTCAATTATATGGTCAACAACCGTTTGAGCGTACAATTCTATTTCGACCGCACATTCAACGATCCGCTGGTTTCCAACTCGTTCTACCGCGCCAGTACGGCCGGTGGTGTGCAGCTGAAATTCAATTTGGCTGAATAATATTTTGATTTGGAAAATACAGCTTACATCGTGTAATTTGCGCTCCAAAGATGTTCACCTACTTACCTGATTTTATCATGAATTTTCCATCAGAACTCAAATACACAGAAGATCACGAATGGATTCGTATTGAAGGAGATACGGCAATTATCGGAATCACCGAATATGCCCAGAATGAATTAGGTGACATTGTGTATGTGGACATTAACACAGTTGGCGAAGAACTTGGCAAAGGTGATATTTTTGGTTCGGTAGAAGCGGTAAAAACGGTTTCAGACCTTTTTATTCCCGTTGCAGGAACAGTACTGGAAGTAAATCCTGAACTCGACGGCGAGCCCGAACTTGTGAACACCGATCCTTATGGCGATGGATGGATGGTGAAAATTAAACTGACTAACCCCGGCGACGAAGACGGATTGATGTCGGCCGAAGACTACCAGAAATTTATAGGTGCCTGATATTAGGTTTGAAGCTCCATTTGGAGCTTTTTTTTTGAAACCGGTACAATGCTTCATTCCCGGTGTTTAGTTTAAAACGAATATGAAATTGTTAGTTAGCTCGGTTCGGGTAATTGATAAAAAATCGCCCTTCGATGGTCAGGTGAAAGATATTCTGATCGAGGATGGGAAGATTAAACAAATTGGCGACAGCCTCGACGCAGGCAATGCGCAGGTGATCGACGGCACAGGCCTGCACGTATCCGCAGGCTGGGTGGATATGCGCGTGCAGGGACGCGACCCCGGTTTCGAACATAAGGAAGATTTGCATTCGGTGCGCGTAGCGGCGGCGCATGGCGGCTTCACGGAGATCGTGCTCCTGCCGAATACCCAGCCCGTTGTCGATACCAAGGATACTTTGAACTACATCCGGCATAGCAGCTTCGGCGGGCTGGTGACTTTGCATCCGGCTGCGGCGGTAACGAAAAAGGCCGACGGCGTGGATTTTACCGAAATGATGGATTTGCACCAGGCAGGCGCTATCGCATTTACAGACGGTGAAAACCCGGTGCAGAATGCGGACCTGCTTTTGAAAACCATTCTCTATCTGCGACCGCTGAATGCATTGCTCATCAACCGCCCCGAAGACCGCGAACTTACGCTTTACGGGCAAATGCACGAAGGCGTAACGAGCACGCTCGTGGGTATGAAGGGAATGCCCGCATTGGCCGAAGAGATGATGCTCATCCGCGACCTGAAACTGCTGGAATACGCATTGGAAAAAAATACTTACGACACTTCCGCACCGGTACTGCACGTTTCGCTGCTGTCGACCGTGCGCGGCGTGGAACTCATCCGCGAAGCGAAAGCGAAAGGCCTGCCGGTTTCGGCGGATATTGCCGCGCACCAACTCGCATTTGAGGACAAAGACCTGATCGGCTTTGATACCAACCTGAAAGTAAACCCGCCGTTCCGTTCTCCGGAAGACAATGCGGCGCTACGCCAGGGCCTTGCCGATGGTACTATCGATGCCATCGTTTCAGACCATAACCCGCACGACGAGGAAAGTAAAAACCTCGAATTCGATCATGCGGATTTTGGAATAACCGGTCTGGAAACCGCATTTGCATTAGCTGTAATGCATAGCGGCCTGGTGGTGGAAGATATCGTGGAAAAACTGACCACACAGCCCCGGCGCGTTTTGCGGCTGCCGGAGATAAGCATTGCGGAAGGTGCCGCCGCCAACCTCACATTCTTCGACCCGAATGCGGAATGGGTATTTGGCAGAAGTTATTCCAAATCAAAAAATACGCCGTTCCTGGGACAGACGCTGAGGGGCAAGGTAAGAGGGGTGATCAATAATGGTAAACAGGAGTGGTTCCAATGAATTCGATTGTAGCATATTTTAATAAACCTATTTTAAAACTGTCGCTGCTGTTCGGGCTGGCGCTGGGCATACTGGTGTTCGCGTTCTTCCTCGGGCTTCACGCGCTGGGGGTCGTGCCGCTGGGGAACAACAGGGTGATGGACATCGGAATCCACATCATTCTTATCGCCGGCGCTTGCTGGTATTATCGGAAGAAGGTAGGAAATGGCTTTTTGCATTTATGGGAGGCATTAACCATCGGTTACGTTGTGAATACCGTTGGTGCATTGATCGCCGGCTGGCTGATCTATTTTTTTGTAACTTACATCGATCCTTCCGTCTTTACAGCCTACATTGCACAGATGAAGGACCTGATGATACAGGGGAAAGCCGAGCTCGTCAAAAATATAGGGGAAGCTGAGTTCCAGAAAATGTATACTGGTGTGGGAGAGATGAAGACCTCGGAAATCATCACGGATGAAGTAGGGAAAAAAACAGTCATGGCGATCATCCCGATCCTGGTGATTTCATTGATTTTGAGAAAACAGGATTATAGTATTCTTCATAACAACAAATCTTAAACCCATGGAAGAAAAAACCTCTACCGCCCGTGTTGCCCTGAAATATGGCCTTCTGGTTGCTGTCGTAACGATGGTATATTCTACGATCCTGAACGTTGCGGGGCTGGGAGCGAACAAACTCCTGGCGTCGCTGACGTACCTTTTCATGATCGTTGCGATCGTTTTGGCCATGAAGGATTTTCGCGAGAGGAACGGAGGTTTTATCAGCTATGGAGAAGGGCTCGGGCTCGGTTCGCTTACATCGGCGGTGCTGGGTTTGCTGAGTTCTGCATTTACGATTTTCTACATCCAGTTTATCGACGCCAATATGCTCACCCAAAGCCTCGACCAGATGCGCGAAGAACTGGAAGCAAAGGGAATGGACGATGCGCAGATAGAACAGGCGATCGAAATGTCCCAGAAATTCATGTCACCCGGCATTATGTTCGTCACGGTGATTTTCGGGTACCTGATCATGGGATTCATATTCTCGCTGATCATCGCGGCCATTATGCGTAAAGAAAAACCGGTTTTCGAATAAGCATTCCTGAAAAGCATTTAATCCCCGAATAGTGTTAGCAATCTTCCGAAAAGAGGTAGCCAGTTTTTTCAACTCATTGATCGCCTACATCGTCATGGCGGTCTTTCTGACGGCTATCGGCCTGATCGTCTGGGTTTTCCCCGATTCCAATATCCTGGACTACGGCTACGCCGACCTCGGCTCGTTTTTCGGTCTCGCACCTTATGTGCTGATATTCCTCATCCCGGCCATTACCATGCGTTCGCTGGCCGAAGAATCGCGCAACGGCACGCTGGAATTGCTCCTTACCAAGCCTATCCGCAACATCGATCTGGTACTCGGGAAGTTTCTGGCCAACTGGGTACTCGTGGTGCTTACATTGCTGCCGACGCTCATTTATTATTACAGCGTATACCAATTGGGAAACCCGGTAGGCGACGTCGATTCCGCCGCCGTGGCCGGCTCGTATCTCGGGCTGCTGCTGCTTAGCGGCGTGCTGGTGGCGATGGGCGTGTGGGCTTCTTCTTTGAATGATAACCAGATCGTCGCATTCATCCTCGGCGTATTCCTGGCATTCATCTGGTATGTTGGTTTTGGGGCTGTTTCGGGCATGTTTGGCGATGGATTCGCGGCTAACCTGCTATCCGGTATAGCCCTGGACGTTCAATACCAGGCATTGGGTAAGGGACTTGTGGACTCCCGCAATGTAATTTATCTGCTCAGCCTGATCATTTTCTTTATCTTCCTGACGCTCTGGCGCGTAGAAGGCCTTCGGAAATGAGCCTGGTATTCGCATAAGTACTGCCTGGTCGATCCAATGTTGTGTGCTGTTCGTATATGATTAAAAGCACACTAAGATGGCTAACTCATACACACGACCCGGAATGCAAGCATTCCCCCCCTCTCTGGTGATTTCTTTCCTGTATGGTAACGAGGCAATTATTTGGTACGGCCCGGCCAGGCGTGTAGGAAAATTTACTAGATTGCCAGTAAGTAATTTACAATTAAATGTTAAGCAACTCTTGGCGACCAGCAAGGTAAAATACTCGGAAGAGGAATTGGTGTCAGCTCTGAAAAGAAACGAGCGAAACGCCTTTGAATTCCTGTACGACCATTACTCAGGAGCTTTGTTTAATATCATTTCAAAGACGTTGAAGGACGAGGAGAAAGCCGCGGATGTATTGCAGGAATGCTTTCTGAAAATCTGGAAGAATATCGCTTCCTATGACCCTGAGAAAGGACGATTGTTTACATGGATTATGAATATCGCGCGCAATGGTGCGATAGACGCAGTCAGAGCGGAGGGCCGGAAGCCGGCAATGGATGATATTGAAAACACGGTGGTCCTTAATGAGAAGGATACGTACGAAGATTCACAAACAGTCAGTTCGGACATGAAGGCGATCATCGACATGCTCCGGCCCGAACGGAAGGTACTCATTGATATGGCCTATTTCCAGGGCTACACGCATGAGGAAATTTCGGAAGAGCTGAGCATACCGTTAGGCACCGTGAAATCGCGGATCCGGACCGCATTACAAGAGTTAAAACAATACTTTGCAGTATGAATATCCAAGCCTATATAGAGTCCGGTATATTGGAGGAATATGTATTGGGCACTGTTACTCCCCAGGAGAAGCAGGAGGTGGAGTGTATGTCGCATATTTACCCTGAAATCAAGGAAGAGTTGTTGCGTACCGAAAGTGCATTGGAAGAATATGCGCTGAAACACCAGGCAACGCCCCCGCCTTCATTGAAAGAGTCGATTTTTGCGCAAATGAATTTCGAAGCCCCGGCGGAAGAAGAAACCAAAGCGGAGGAAATCACCGAAGAAAAGAGCATCTCATCACCTGATGTGACTGCGACCGCACAACCGGAAGCACGTGTGATCGATAATGCATTCGAGCGCGTGGAAACGCAGGTGGTAACGCCCGCGTGGGCGAAGCTGGCCGCTGCGGCTGCCGTATTGCTGGCGCTTTTTGCAGGATGGTCGGCCATGCAGATGACCGATATGAAGCATGTCAATAACGACGCCGTAGCCAAAGTGGAAAGTATGCAGGCTGATATGGCGGCAATGAAAACCCAGGCCGAGTATAACCAGGCACTGGCAGCATTGTTCCGCAGCCCTACTTACAAGCACGTACATTTGGCCGGATTACCCAAATCGCCCGAAAGCGCCGTTTCCGCATTCTGGAACACGCAAACGAACGAGGTGCTGCTCGATGTGCAGAACCTGCCGGCAGCGCCCCAGGGCAAGCAATACCAGCTTTGGAGCATTGTGGATGGCAAGCCCGTCGATATCGGTATGATCGATAATGCATTTACGGGTAAGGTTTTGAAAATGAAGAACACCAAAGCCGGTTCCGTCGCATTTGCCATTACTTTGGAAAAAGAAGGCGGCAACCCGACCCCGACCATGGACGAAATGTACGTAATGGGGAAAGTGGTATAGTAAATTGATTTGTATAATAATACGCGCTCATTGCGGGGAACACCTTGCAATGAGCTTTCTTTTTTTGATTCCTGAACAACACCTTAACCTTTATGAAACGCCGTAATTTCCTGGGAAGCGTCGCACTCGGCGGCAGCTTGCTCTCCCAACCTCCCATTGAAAAATCTGTAAATGCAGCTCCCGGCCCGGATAATAAAGCCAAAGCCACGCTGAATGCCGACCTCGTGATCGCTGGCGGCGGCCTCGGCGGATGCGCCGCCGCATTGGCCGCATTGCGTAATGGCCTCTCGGTAATCCTCACCGAAGAAACGGACTGGATCGGCGGGCAGGTATCACAGCAAGGCGTCCCGCCGGACGAGCACCCATGGATCGAAACGCACGGCGCTACGAAGGCCTACCGGCAGTTCCGCACCGCCGTACGCGAGTATTACCAGAAAAACTACCCGCTCACGGCCGATGCCAGGAGCCGCAATAACCTCAACCCGGGCGATGGATCGGTATCGAAGCTCTGCCACGAGCCGCGCGTAGCCGTAGCCGTGCTCACCGACATGCTCAACCTTTACCTGAGCACCGGCAAGCTCACCTTGCTGCTGGAACACAAAATCGTGTCCGCCGACGTGAAAGCGAACAAAGTACAATCGCTCACCGCGCAGAACCGCCGCAACAAAGCATTGCTCACCCTCACAGCGCCCTATTTTGCGGACGCTACCGAGCTCGGCGATCTGCTGCCTATGACCGGCACCGAGTTCGTCACCGGCGCCGAATCCAAAGCCAAAACCGGCGAATTCCACGCCCCCGAAAAAGCAGATCCCAACAACGTGCAGGCATTCACCGTCTGCTACGCCATCGACTACCGCCCGGGCGAAAACCACGTGATCGAAAAGCCGCGTGAATATGATTTCTGGAAAAACTACGTCCCCAAAATGGCCAAGCCGTGGTCGGGCAGGCTGCTGGACCTTTCCTATTCCAATCCCAAAACCCTCGAACCGAAACAGCTCGGCTTCCACCCGGAGGGCATCCCGACCGGCAATAACCTGAACCTCTGGCTCTACCGCCGTATTATCAACAAGGCCAACTTCGCTCCCGGCACCTACGCCGGCGACATCACCATCGTAAACTGGCCGCAAAACGACTACACCCTCGGTAACCTCATCGGCGCCAGCGAAAAAGACTTCGAAAAGCATTTCGAACGCGGCAAGCAGCTCAGCCTATCGCTTCTGTACTGGCTCCAAACCGAGGCCCCGCGCCCCGACGGCGGCAAAGGCTGGCCCGGCATCCGCCTCCGCAAAGACGTAATGGGCACCGAAGACGGCCTCGCCAAATACCCCTACGTCCGCGAATCGCGGCGCATCAAGGCGCTATTTACCATTAAGGAAGAGCACGTCGGGGCTGAGCAACGGGCTGCTATCACCGGGCAATCTACGGGTGTGAAAGCGGCTGCTTTTGAAGATAGCGTCGGGATTGGCTACTACCATATTGATTTGCATCCGAGCACCGGCGGGGATAATTACATTGATTTTGGGTCATTGCCGTTTCAGATTCCGTTGGGCGCGCTGTTGCCTGTGCGGATGGAGAATATTCTGCCTGCTAATAAGAATATTGGGACTACGCATATTACGAATGGGTGTTACCGGCTGCATCCCGTGGAGTGGAGTATTGGGGAGGCTGTGGGGTTGTTGGTGGGGTATGCTTTGCCTCGGAAGGTGCTTCCGCGGGGTGTTAGGGAGGATAAGGGGTTGTTGGCGGAGTTTCAGGGGTTTGTGAAGGGGGAGGGGGTTGAGTTGGAGTGGAAGGGGTAGTAAATGAATAAGGGGCAACAAGGAATATATTGTAAATCTTATATGCATGATTTAACGAATTCATGGACAATCACTTTGGAATTCAAGCACACTTGTTAGAGTGTGGAATAATAGGCTTTGAACCGATTCTTGCACAGATTCATAAAGATTTTGGTAAAGATGATCCAGAGATTGGGGACTGGCCTAGCGTTCTCTTAGCAACAACCGTTTTGACAACAGCAGTATCATTATTAAAGCTCCTTCCGCCTTCGGAACCTGATCGACATGCGATCGACCGACGCTCGATTGCTACTATTATAAGAAATATTGTAGATACACATGACGTGATTGATCAGTTCTGCCATGATGATGGATCTGAAACCTTCCATTTAAACAGAGATATTTTAGGATATTATTTGGCGAATAGAAAAATGCTCATATCCGAGCGACTAGAAATGCAGGAAGGCCAAAGCCTGACATCTATAAAGGAGTATTATTGGAGTCGCATTAAGGGATCAAATCTTGATAAAACTGCAATCAACAAATTAAAAAACGGAGAGACAATTTTTTATGAAAGTCGACACCAGAGAATTCAAAAAATTTGTGGTGATCAAACAAATTTGGTACAGGGAATTCTAGCAGACCTATCAACCTATGTTCACTCAATCCCGCCAGGTTTATGGTTCAACTCTCTCGACGAAAGCTTTGGGGATAACACTCAAAATCGTAATATAGTAGCGGTATGGCTAAGAGTAGGTAACTTCTACTTTGCGAAATCTATCGAGATTTTGATATCTGAGCTTCCTATGCAAATCAATGAAGAGTTAAGGAAGTTCCTAGATAATAATAAAAAGGTTTTTGACTGATCCCTCTCAATTAAGGCGTAATTACGTTAGTTTTAGTTTTGCATTGATAAGGGTTCTCCATTCCACTCGCGGCCAAGCAACAACCTGCCATTAGCTTTCTTATTCCGCTTCATGCCGTCCTCACCCCAAGTTCCCCACTGCTTAAAGAAGAATGAAACTACTTGATCATCGCATTGCTTTTGAATGTCGGCAGCCCATTGCGATTTCATAGGCCTTGCACGGCTCCCGCTTTCGCCACCAACGATGACCCAATGAATGTCAGTTAAATCTAGCTCGCCTATATTTTCCAAGAGCGGTTCGATCGATAGAAAGCGGATTTTGGCATCAATGCTCCTCAATGCGTCAATGCGGTTTTTCTTTTTTGCGATCTCGACCGTGACGCCGAGCCAAACATTATCTGGAACGGATCTATCAGCAAAGTAGCGGACAAGAACATCTTCCCTTTTTGTCAGGATTTGATAGGTATGTTGCGGCGTCGCTCTAATTGTATCAAAGACCTGGTCGAGGAAATCAAAAGGCATTTTTTCATGAAATAGATCGCTCATTGAGTTAACAAAAAACTTCGTCGGGCGTTTGATTTTCTTTGGTGCATCTAGTCTTTCGGGCAATATCTTGAAGTCAAAACCATTCTCGTATCCCGGGGCACCCATAAGCATGAGCCTTTTGGCCATGGTCTCTGCGTAGCAAAATTTGCATCCAGCGGTAACCTTGTCACAGCCTACGGATGGGTTCCAGGTCGCTTCGGTCCATTCTATTTTGCTGTATTTCATTTCTTTGGCAGGTTGAATTTGATCAACTGTTTTTCTTTGTACACCTTCTCGTAGTTGATGCAAGGTGAGTTTGCTATGTAACTAACTTCCCCTTTTTGCTTCATTTCCTTCAACACGTCGGCGGCATGTTTTCCTATATGCCCTTCTGCGTAAACGAAGTCGAGCGCCTCGAAGTTACTCGTTATTTGCCCTGTAAGAACCATATCCCTTAACGTTGACTTGAATTTCTGGATTTTGGTAAGTTTTTGAATGCCAAATAGGTCAAGCTGTGCCGAAGGGATGTCTTGGTCCATGTCGAAGTTAGACTGACCGTTTACGTCGTTCTTTTTCCAGGCAATGGACAGGAATTTCTCAACTGCCCTTGGATGGCTTGCTCCAAATATGATTCCGTAGATGTTGGTACCTTTTTTTATTGAGAATGGATACAATCTAAGTTTGGTATTATTGGAAAATCTTAGTGTCAATTGTGAGATTAGATTTCTATGAACCAAATTGTATGGCACCTCTTTCAGTAACTCGATGTCCAGTTGTAAGTGCTTTTTGAATTGCTCTGTGTGTCCAAGCCGACGGAGATAGGAGGAGGAAGCAAAATAAAGAAAGTCGGTTTGAGTCATTTTTTCGAACTGTAAGAGATACTTATCTGAGAGAAACCTTACTCCGTTCTGATCGATATAAACTAGTGAAGGGTACAATTTTATTTCTGGTAGCAATTTTGGAAATAATGTTTCAAAATCTTCATTGTAAGTTAATATCTCAATCGCGCGCTTGACATCTTGATTAGTCTCAAGATACTCGTTGCAAGCCTTGACCAACAATTCGTGTTTTCTCTGACTTACTTTATTTGGTTCATATTCATTGACGTACACCCGAATCTTAACTCTTTTCTGGAAGATATACCCAATGTGATCCTTTATTTTGTCTAGTATTCGAATTGGGCTTCCTGCTATCCCATTCTTGTCATAGCCAGTTCCTGCAAAGAAGTCAAAAATGCAGATGATTGGCTCTGCTTTCATTACAAAAGTCGGGATCCACGCCTGCGCATAGTCTTCAAAAATTTCAAGTTTGGTAATTGTCCCGTCGTCGAACGGTTCTTCGTGTAGGTCTTTTGCTGGCATTGTTAAAGGAGAGTAGAGTTTTACATTAAGTCATAAAATTCTATTTGTCAACCTTTATACTATGCGCCAAATACTGATTAATGTAAGAAATTATTAATCGGTTCTATTTATTACATTAACGGTATCTTTTTGCGAAAATTTGGTTTGATACTTTTCTATTCATTCCAGATTCTACTTCATTTACTTGCAGTAATCAACCGCTCCAACCGCCCCATCATCTCATCCTTCTCCTTCAACATCCGCTCGTACAATGCAATCTTCTCCTCATGAAGCTGCATTAACTTATCAATAGGATGAAAAGTCGGATTATTGTTAACCGCATTTAGCATTGCATTGTCATTGAATGTATTAGAAATCACATTCACCGCCTTTTCCTCATCAAAATTCCGAATCGCTTCCACCGGTATTTTCAGTATCGCTGCTACCTGTTCCAAAATGTCGGAATCGATCTTTTCGCGTTGTTCGAGGGTGGAGATTCTTTGCTGGTTCCAATCGCTGCCGAGCTCGAAGGCGAGTACGTCCTGTTTGATGCCGAGCATTTCGCGGAAACGTTTTACGTTACGGCCTTCGTGGATCTTCGGGTTGGAGGTAGTATGTGTCATACCGGCGCTGTTTCGTTGAAAAGGCAATTTATATAAATCCATCGGGAAGTGTTCCGGTAATTTACAGGTATTTCGGCGTAAGTTACAGGGCTTGCGGGTTGGGTACGGGTTGCAGGAATGCGTGCTTTACGGAAAACGTAAATGGAGATGCACACAAACACACACCCTATCGAATCCACGGATTCGACTTTGCTGGCGTATGGCCGGGAGGTAGGCAAGCTGCTGAGCAGCAGCAGTGCCGAAAGCTGGTCCGACGAACTTTGGACGATGTTCACTGGCTACATCATCTCCCTCAAAGAACAAGGCCACGCGCCGGATCTTTGTGATACTTACTTTTCGTTTAGGGAGTTGGTTGCGTTTTTTGAGAATGTGGAGCGGATTGGGAGAGGGGAGGAAGAGGTATGAAAATAATCGTTTTTTTGGCTAAATTATCGATAAATAATTATTTTTGTGGAAAGTTAAGTAGTTTCATGAAGGTCGAAGAAGTCGATAGCCAAGAAACTTATGTTAGAAAATAATCATTTTTCAAGGATTATAACTGTTTTTCACGGAAGAGAGGCTCCTGAGAGGGCTTTGCTTGTAGGCTATGGTGCCATTATCGACAAGCTTGACCTCAAATTGCCCTTACCGGATAAATTGTCGTTGATCGGTGCTCGTTACAAGCAGTTCTCGGACGCGAATTGGACTGTATTTACAGCAAGCTACGCGCCAACAGATAGTCTCTACGGCCATCTGGTTTTCGGATTAAAATATGAAGGCATTAACCTGCTATTTTTCAAAAAGCTATTCGAACGCATCGGCAAGAGCGAAGCGGAAACATTGGTGAGTATTGAACGCACTGGGCAATACAGTCGGCGGATATGGTTTTTATACGAATGGCTTACGAACGAGCCGCTCGATATCCCGGATTTGAAGGAGGGAAACTACGTGCCGCTGCTCGACGAGAAATTACAGTTTGCATTGGAAAAATCCGTCAATGTGCCCCGGCAGCGCATTCGCAACAATTTGCCGGGGACGAATCAGTTTTGCCCACTGATATTTAAGTCTGATAAGCTTAAAGCGTTTATAGAAGAAGCGCTTGAACAGCACACTTATGAGGATCTGGGAAAAATTAGTAAGGACGTCCTAACGAGAACTTCGGCATTTCTATTGCTAAAGGATTCCAAAGCATCTTTTTCAATCGAAGGAGAAAATCCGTTATCCACGAGGGCAGAGCATTGGGGGACGGTCATTGGTGAAGCCGGCACCAAGAAACTTAATCTTGAAGAGCTTGTTCGTTTGCAAAAGATCGTCATCGGTGATTCCCGTAGTATCCATATGGGACTTAGAAAGGAAGGAGGATTCGTAGGCGAGCATGAAAATTCATTTGGGCCGCCGAAACCGGAGCATGTATCTGCGAGGTGGGAGGATCTCGGTGACTTGATGAACGGACTTCTGGAAGCAGCATCGCTTATGGAAACAAGGGGCTTTCCTCCTGTACTAGCTGCTGCTTCGATCGGATTTGGCTTTGTGTTTATACATCCTTTTGTGGATGGTAACGGTCGGCTTCACCGGTACATTATTCAGCATATTCTCGCTGAAACCGGGTTTAGTCCCGCGAAGATAGTATTTCCCATATCAGCCGCTATTCAGGAAAAGATGGACGATTACCGCAGAGTGTTAATCCACTATTCGCATTCGCTCCTTCCTTTTATTGAATGGGTGCCCACTAAGGATCGTAACGTCGAGGTCAAAAATGATACAGCCGACTATTACCGTTATTTCGACGCAACCAAGCAGGCAGAATTTTTATTTGACTGCATCGCCCACACGATAAGTCGCACAATTCCAGATGAGATCAAATATCTGAAAAGGTACGACGCGTTTAAAAGCTGGTTGGACGACAATCTCCCAATGCCAAACAAGTTGGTTTCGCTACTAGTCGTGTTTTTATCTCAAAATGAGGGTAGATTATCGCTCAGAGCGAAAAAAAAAGAATTTGCTGATTTGGAGCATGAAGAGATTCAATCGATCGAAGCTAAGTATAAAGAGATTTTTCAAATGGAAGAACCGGTAAGATATTCGATTGCCATCAGGCCGTCACAGGAAATAATCGATGATGGGAAAGGAATGAAGGCTGACTTGAAAAAGGCTGTCGGCGGATTTTTTAATAGTGTGAATTCAGAGGTGCATATTTCACTATTCGAATTTTTCGCGTACGAAGGAGACTATCCACTGCTGTTGAAAATGTTTAGAGGTTTGGTCGAGGGATTGCATCCGTTTGAAATAGAATTCAATGGCTTTAATCATTTTTCGACAAATGGGGCATTTTACGTGGAGCCTACTAACGGGTCGTCGAGCGCGATTATTGAGCGATGCAATCAATTCAAACGGGATGCTAATTCGAAGATTTTAAAGGATTACACAGAAGGCTGGACGGAGTTATTTGGCAAACCGCATATGTCCATTGGCAGACGCCTTCCGCCAGAATGGATCGAAATAGCCTATTCACTGTTCAAAGAATATCACGCCCAGTTTTTGTGTGAGTCAATAGTCGTAAGGAAATTCAATGGAGATCGAAGACAGTTTGATGTGATCGATACATTGCCAATGCTGGGCAAGGGGTCTTCTTCACCCGTTCAATTGGGACTGTTCTAATAGTTCAGCCGATTTAATCTCGACCCAAATAAAAAAACGAGCAGCAAACGCTGCTCGTCTCTCAAAATCCACCGTCGTCTTAAGACGACGGCTAAGGACTCGTTCTTTTTAAAGACTCATTCTTATTAAAGACGACGGCAAAGATTTCATTTATTTTTTCTCCTTCGCCTGCTTCAAAGCCTCCGTCGTCAACCAATACTTAGCAATCATATTCGGCACTTCCCATTCCGGCAACTTCCCGGCTTTGAGATACTCCATATACTTATTAGCCACCTGAGCAAAGTGCGACTCATGCCCCGTATCATACTTCGCATCAATCACAACTTCCCAACCCGCGGCATTCTTTTTCAGCTCCACGCCCGGAAACTTATCCTGCACAGATTTAAACGCAGCAGCCACAGCATCTTCGTATGCCTTCGATTTGTCGGTGGTTTCGATGTAAAGCACCGGCTTGTATTTCTGGTCTTTGCCCTGGCGGACGATCAGGTTGGCTTTTGAGCCTTTCATGATCGAGTAGTGCGTGTCGCCGGTGCCTTCCGGGGCCTGGAAGTTCCAGATCACGGATACTTTCGCGTGCACGCCTTTCAAGGTGTAGTTCATTTCGCCATTGGAATACACGTTCAGCAAAGTGTCCTTAATGTCCTTTTTGAGGAATTCAGGGTAAGTTTCGCTTTTGGTCACGAGCTTGAACTGCGACGGTGTAAGCTGTGTAGCGGTACGCTTGGTCGAGAGTAGCTGAATGTCCTTTTGATAATCGAGGGATACATTAGGGAAACAGCTCCATTGCACGAGGTCGACCAGGTGCGTCGTTACATCCACCATGCCTTCGCCTTGCTGGTTCACATCAAAGAACCAGGTAGGGCGCACGAGCGGTTCGCCGGAAATGTATTTAAAGAAGTGGTGCACGCTTTCCTTCATGACGGCCGGGTTTTCAGGCGTTCCTTTT
This sequence comes from Dyadobacter soli, assembly GCF_900101885.1. GTDB lineage: Bacteria > Bacteroidota > Bacteroidia > Cytophagales > Spirosomataceae > Dyadobacter > Dyadobacter soli. The sequence goes on from NZ_FNAN01000009.1 coordinate 347,044, forward strand.
TGCAGTTCGCCGAAGATCTCGGGCAGCAATGCAAGCTCGCGTTGCAGGGTGTTAGTGATCTCGTAACGCTCGGTCATGATGTCGTACAAGAGCACCTTGTTTTTGTCGGCGCTGGCGAATGCTTCTTTCAGCTTGTCGAAACCGGCCGCGTCGATCGCCATCGGTTTGTCGGCAAGGACGTTGAGGCCTGCATCGACGGATTTTTTGATGAAATCGGTCTTTTTCTGGTTGTTACCCGCCAGTACGACCACGTTGCCTTTTTTCTCCGAAATCATTTTCTCGAAGAAATCGGTACCGGTGTACACTTCTTCTTTCCAACGTGTCGGGTCTTCGGGGCGGGTGTTGTATTTCTCCACCTTGTCGAGGTAAGCCTTCACGTCCGGGCCTTCGGACGCGTACACGTGCACGACCGAGTCAACGTCGGCATACATCGATTTCTGGACCAGCGCGGCATGGAAGTGGCCGGGTTCGACCACGATCAGGCTCAGCGGTTTCTTCTCCTCATTCTTGGCCTCCTCTTTCTTCGAATTACATCCCTGATTTAATACCATTGCGCTCAATAAAGCGATTGTCAAGAGTTCTTTTCTCATTTGAATGGGTTGAGGTAATACATGCAAGATAGCTCCGGCGCGGAACTATGCCTGCGAGTATGACGAAATTTCTTTGAGCTTCCCTGAACTGGCCTGGTCGATGAACAGGATCGCATTCGGATGCTTGCGGAGGATGGTCGATGGGTACGCTTCCTGGATGTCCTCGGCCACGGTGTGGTAAATTGCCTGCGCCTTTTTCTCGCCCGGCACGATGCAGAAGGCATATTTGGCCTTCATCAATGTCGGAATGGTGAGTGTCAATGCGGTTTGCGGCACCTCGTCGAAGGTATCAAAGCATTCGTCGTTCACTTGCTGCTGGCGGCAGGCATCGTCGAGCTCCACCACTTTCACTTCCAATGGATCATCGAAAAACGCCACATGCGGGTCGTTGAATGCCAAATGTCCATTCTCACCGATTCCGAGGCATACAATATCGATCGGGTTCTCGCGGAGCAGCTTCGCATAATGTTCGCATTCGCCAGCGGGGTCGGTAGCGTTACCGTTTAGATACGAAACGGAACGAACGGGCACATGATCGAACAGCCGTACTTTCAGGAAATACCCGAAATTCTGCGGCGCGTCGGCGGCGATGGCGATGTACTCGTCCATGTGAAATGCATTGATTTTCTCCCAATGAATGCCTGGCTCGTCCTTCAACGTCGCCAGAAACTCGTTCTGCGATGGCGCCGAGGCGAAGATGATGTTGACAAATTCTTTGGTATCCTGAATCTCCCGGATCTTGTCCGCAACGGCTTTCGCCGCGGCTTCACCCATTTGCTGGCGGGTTTCGGAGATATTGATTTCCAGTTGGTCGACTTTCATTTTTGTGGTAGGTTAAATTTGGGGTATAGCGTTACGGTAAACTGTTTTTCCTTTGATAATGGTCCTCTGAATGCGGATGTCGGCGTCGAAAATGACGATATCGGCGTCCTTACCCTCCACTAATGTGCCCTTGCGGTCGTGTACACCCATAATGCGTGCGGGCGTGGCGGTGGCCATGCGCACGGCGTCGAGCAGCGACACGTCGGCCATATTCACCATCGTGCGCACGAGCCGATCGGCCGTGGACACGCTTCCGGCGAATGAAGTACGATCCGGCAGCTTCGCCACGCCATCTTCGACGATCACTTTCAACCCGTTTTTCAGCGAGCCGAGCATACTTTCGCCTTCCGGCATTCCGGCCGCACGCATCGCGTCCGTAATCAATGCAATGCGGTCGGGACCTTTGATTTTAACAATGAGTTTCAAAAGCGGTGCAGGTAAATGCACGCCATCGGCGATGATCTCCACATCCATATCGAGCAAAAAGGCGCTTTCGATCGTACCCGCATACCGGAACGCATTTCTGCGCGTCACGCCGGACATGGCCGAGTACAGGTGCGTCGCGAGCGTGTAGCCATTTTCATAGGCTTCCAGCACGTCTTCGTAAATCGCGTCCGTATGCGCCACCGCCGCCAGAATGCCTTTTTGCTTTAATCTTTTGCCAAAATCAATGGCCCCCGGCAGCTCCGGCGCGGCACTCCATCGGGTAATGGAATTGGAGTATGCCAAAACCTCCTCATACTCGGCCGGATCGGGGTTGCGAATGTACCGCGGGTCCTGCGCGCCCCGCTGGCTCAATGCGAAATAGGGCCCTTCCAAATGCATTCCGAGGAACTGCGCACCGTTCGCATTGGCTGCATTGGCCTTTTCATAGAAATCCAGCGTTTCGAGCAAATCCTCTTTTTCGGCCGTTAATGTGGTCGGTACCATGGCTGTGGTACCATATTGCGCATGGGTTTCTGCAATTTTCAAAAACGACTCCACGCTCCCATCCATGAAATCATGCCCACCCCCGCCATGAATATGCAGGTCGATAAAGCCGGGCGCGACGTAATGGCCTTCGGCGTCGATAATTTCGGCATTTGGGAAATCCACGTCCCGTGTTTCAATGCCGATAATCACCCCGTCTTCAACCAAAACCGTCCCGTTCCGTATGTAGCGGTACGGGGTAATGACGGTCCCATTTATAATTTTTAATCGCATTGGTTAACTGTTTGATATTCTGGGCCCAATTGTCAATTTGAAAATGGCCATTACCTAATCGGGTTAATACCCATAATCGCTTTGCGTTCATGCGGCAGGTTCTTACGGTGCGCTGCACCTTCTTGCTTTTGCTACTGATCACATCTGCTACAAATCTTACGGCGCGCTGCGCCTTACCGATGAAGGTGCAGAGCACCGTAATAATTGTAGATATGGTATGATTTACAATTGGTAACGAGGTGCAGCGCACCGTAATAATTGATTAATGAAATGGGCATTTTTAGAATCCCCATTTCCGAAGTTTATGCCCTTTGACCGCATAAAAAACCAAATACAAATAACAAGGCAACAACACCCAATATGCCTCCCGCACATTCACCACATCTGCGAAATGCCCGTAAAAAAGCGGCATAATCGCATTTCCGCACAGCCCCATGATCATTACCGAAGCGCCGAGTTTGGTAAACCGACCCAAATCATCCAACGCCAGCGGCCAGATGCCTGCCCATACGAGCGAGTTGGCGAGGCCGAGCAGTACGACGAACCAGATAGAAATATCCGCATCGTGGCCCAGGAATGTCACTTGTCCGTGCGTGAAGATGATGAGTAATGTAAAAATGGTCCCCAGCAATGTGCATATCCGTAACGCATTCACCTGACTGATGAATTTTGGAATGACCGTAATCCCAATCAGATACCCGCAAATGGTGCAGAACAGCGTGTAGGAAGGGAAAACCTTCGCTTCCAGCAGGTCAATGCCCATTGAATTGGCATAGCCAATAATGGTATCGACCGCGATCACTTGCGTGCCTACGTGCAGGAAGATGGCTAATGCGCCCAAAATCAGGTGCGGAAAGTCGAAAATGCTTTTCTTGCCCGCATTCGCCGACGCGATTTCCTGGCTTTCGTGCTCGGTATCGATCTCCGGTAATGGGGATTTGAATACCAGATAACCCAATGCAAACAGGAAGGTGCCGAGTGCAATGTAAGGATTGATCACCCTGCGGATCAGCTCGTCCAAGGCCGCGCTACGTTCGGCGTCGCTCATGGTGCCGAGCTGGGCGAAGAGATCGGTATCAGTCGGTTTTAGAATGACTGCCGCGAAAACAATGGGCGAGAGAATGCCGGCAGCTTTATTGCAAATGCCCATCATGCTGATCCGTTGCGCCGCGCGTTCCTTGGCGCCGAGGATGGTAATGTAAGGGTTGGCGGCTGTTTGGAGGATAGCGAGGCCGATTCCGATGGTGAAAAGGCCCATGAGAAAAATCTCGTAAGTCCGCGACATGGCGGCGGGTACAAAGATAAATGCACCCAAAGCCATCGCCCAGAAGCCGATCATCATGCCCTTTTTGAAACCCATAGCTTTTAACAAATAGGAAGAAGGCACCGACATCACGAAGTAGGCAATGTAAAATGCAAATGCGACGAGGTAAGCCTGAAAGCTCGTCAGTTCGCAGGCGATTTTGAAATAGGGGATCAATATAGAATTGACCCACGACACAAAACCGAAAATAAAGAACATCAGGCCGATCAGGAAAATCGAGATCATCGTCTCCCGCTTCGTCAGGTCTTGTACTTTGATGGCAATGGCTTCGCTTTTCATTAAAAATTGTTTTTCAAATGAAATTTTTGAAACTGGAATTTTTAAATTCTTGAATTGGCTCTGAATAAATCTTTTCCTAATTCCTTTCCGTCAGATAAATCTGACGGCAATTGATATTTTGCTGCCTGAGACTAGGGATAGGCATTTTTGAACTCTTTCGGCGGTTTTATTCACCTTTCAAAAAATCTATTTCCGTCGACTTTAGTCGACGGGAGGCGGGAGGCGGTGTGCTCCTGTTAAACTGTCGGCTCCCAACCCTTCTGATATTCCCGTTTCCAAAACTTCTCAGCGGCTTTGCTGCCTTTGATATGCCCGTTGCTCGGATCGATATTCAGCGTTTCGCCGGAGCGGATGGCGATATTGCCCAGCTGCGCAAGCAACGTGCTCTGATGCCCGCCAACGATCTCGGCTGCGAGGGGCGCACCCTTTTTAATACCATCGAAGAAATTCTGAATATGAAATGCATCCAGGCTCTGAGACGGGTTCATTTTATTGCGCGGGTCGATGGCGAGGTCATTTTTTACATCCTTCACCAGCTTGTTGTCCAGGTCGAAAACCTTGTAATTATTGCCCTCGCCGATCTGTATCGAGCCTTTTTCACCATAAAATACGACGCCCACACTGCTGCCTTCAATATGGCGCCCGTTGCAGCTGCGGCCTTCCCAGCTCATAGCGGTATTGTTCGCGAATTCGAGGTTAATCACTTGCGTATCCGGCGTTTCCCAGTCGTCTTTGTAACGGAAACGGCCGCCCGAGGAGGTCACGCGCGTCGGGTAATCCACTTGGAGGCCCCAGCGCATGAGGTCGAGCATGTGGGTGCCGTTGTTGAGCGCCTCGCCGGTGCCCCAATGCCAGAACCAATGCCAGTTATAATGGAGAATATTATCCTTGAATGCGCGGCGTGGTGCCGGGCCTTGCCACAGTTCGTAATCGAGCCAGGAAGGAATGGCGGTTTCTTTGCCAATGCCGATGGAAGCGCGGTTATTGGTATACCAGCCTTTTGCAAAATACGCCCGGCCGATCGCTCCGTCGTGCACCTCTTTGATGCCCGCCGCCACATTCGGCCACGAGCGGCGCTGGTTACCCATTTGGATTACATTCTTGTACTTTTTCGCGACAGCCACGAGCAGTTCGCCTTCGTGCGGGTTGTGGCTGCAAGGTTTTTCGAGGTAAACGTGCTTGCCTGCTTTGGATGCCAGGATAGCGGCCGGCGCATGCCAGTGGTCGGGCGCGGCTACAACTAATGCATCCATATCTTTGTTTTCGAGCGCTTTGCGAAAGTCAGGGGTGTTGGCGGGTTTAGATTTTTGGGCGTCGTTCACAATGCCGATACATTTCTCGGCAGCGCGGGTATCGACGTCGGAAATGGACACGACTTCGCAGTTGGGCTGCAATGCATAGTTGGTCGCCAACGCGAGGCCGCGGCTGTTCACGCCCATGATGCCTACGCGCACCTTCTCATTAGCGCCAATGATTTTGGCATAGCTTTTCGGACTGAAACCGGGCAACACGCCGCCGAATGTGAGCAGTGCGCTCCCGGCCAGTGATTTTTTGAGAAAGTCACGGCGGTTATCTGTTGAGTCGTTTTGCATTGAATTTTCCATTGAGCAAAAAGTTAATATCTGGTTTAGTATTTAAAACGGGCTTGGTATGCGGACGAGATCCTGGATAATCCTACCCTCGCGTTCAAAGCGTGCCAATGTATAAACGGTACCATCGGCACCGACGGCAATCGAGTTCACGTACGTCGGTCGCTCGCCGTTTTCGTAAAAGATCGCCCCGTGGTCTTTATAAGTATTGGTAGGTAAATGATACGTAATTAAATGCAGGTTTTCCAATCCACGTGCGGCGCCTTTCGCTATCTGGTCTTCACCTTTCAAACGCTTACCATTCTCATAGATCGGTCCACCAGTGAGGTAGTAAATGGTTTCGTCATCGGGCCCGAGCTGAAAACCGAGGTAGCCGTAGCTGAACTGGTCGAACATCCCGCTTCTACGCGAAGGCTCGGAAGTAATGCGCTCCACGAGCTCGATTTGCTCTTCCCGGCGATCAAACCGGAACAGGTAACCCGAGTTGCCATGCACGCCGTAAGCGACTTGCTCTTTGGGATGCCAGAATATCTTCCGCCAGTTATAACACATGCTGCCGGGGCGTGTCGGGTCGTATTTGCCGAAATAGTCCAGGCGCAGGTCTACGTTTTCGAGTTTGCGTAAAAATTGGGTCTCCGGGTTGTAAGTGAAAATATCGCCGTCCGCTACCGAGAAATACACATCGCCCAGTTCCGCATCGACGAACAGCGAGCGGCAAAGCGAACGAAAGTCCGTACCCGGCGTGCCTGCTTCGCCTTTGTGCGAAACGGGGCCGAGGTTTTTCAGGACATTATTTTCGACATCATAATGAATAAAATTCCCGTAAGGCCAGGTAATGCCATACAAATGCCCCCGCTCGCGGTCCATGGTCATCGACACCATGCCTTCGCCGTTCGGTACCAATGCCAGATTTTCGAATGCACCGGTTCGCAGGTCGTAGGAGAGGAAATGCCCGCCGGGGTATAATGCATAACCTTCCGGCGCCTGCTCGGGAAGGCGGTCCATGCCGTCGATGAGCTGGTAGTATCCTACGTGCGTGGAGAAATAGAGCTTGCCGTTCCGTTCATAAAACCGTACATGACTTTTACCCTGCGGAATGGCTTTCAAATGCGTTTCACCGCAAATGTCGGTCAGGTCGCCGAGGTGGGTGATGCGGTCACTGCCCGGATTGTAGACAAACATCTGCCCGCCGATTTCATGGTTATCCGACGACAGGAGGTAATAAATCTTCCCGTCGCTCGCGGCCGAGAGCGCATTATACGTGTCGTGCGCACGCGAGAAGCCCGAATAGTAATGCTTCGCGATCAAAGTTTTCGGTTCGGCCAGCGGTTCAAAGTTCATGGAATAATCGATACTGTTCACGGAAAGAGGCAGACTTTGGTATACACTAATTCTTGATAACCCTGGATTCCGGTTTGACAACGCCTGCCTGTTTGGCGAGCTGCACCATTCCATTCAATATTTCAATTTCCACATCCGACGCCCAGGTAGCAGGCAGGCCGTACACAATGGCCGCCACTTCGCCCTCGTAGCCGCCTTCGCGCAGGATGGTCGTGCTCGGAATGTAGGTCATTACATCATTGGAATACCCCATTACAAATGTGTCCTGACCGAATATTTTCTTCAAATTGATCGCATAATCCACCACCAGCTCGCCGCCGAGGGTCATAATGGCCTGGTCGCCGAGCTTCCAGACTTGCAACGGGAAAGGGTAGGAGGTCATGAATGGCTTCCGCTCGTCGATCTGCGCGATCATGCGCCTGGCCCATTTCTGCTGGTAGCCGGTCGTCTTTTCAGCCATTGCGGAAAATTGCTGGCGGGTGGGCGCGGTGGTTAATGAAAGCGTCACTTCATTGTAAGCAGTCGAAAGCTGAGGTGACAGCGGTTTCATTTCTTCGCTCAAAACCCGTTCTACGGCGGCAGCAAGCGTTTTTCCATATTGAATGGCAAGCGGAACGGTATGCCTTGGCAAAGGGTTCTGATCCGCGCCCGCACCCTGGAAAAACAATGCGGTAGCGCCGGGATATAGCTTTTCCAGCTCGATCTGCGCCCAGCCGGGGTAGTCGCCCGACCAGTTATAGCCGTCCAGAACCGTAGGATGGCAGGCATAGCCAAATGCAATGGCGATGACTTTCCCTTTCGCGTCCGACACTTTCAGCACAGGCACGGCCGGGTCGCCGGGGCCGGTGATTTCAGTGAGGCGTTCCAATGTGGCCGCGTCGTTGTTCCGGCGGTTTACCTGGAAGCGCGTTACGCCATTTTTCGATTCGATGGTGGCTGGTTGCAATGCCTTCAACGCATCGCCGGTGAGCGTCACAATCTGTTCGATGAGTTTGGCCGAGTACTGATCGATTTTCTTCTGGTCGGTTTCGGCTATCGGGTAAATGTCCGGTAATGCGGCTCCGAGGACAGGACCGGAATGCGTGTGCGAGCTATTGAGAATAATCTGTGCCTTGGAAAGCTTATAGCGGTCATTGATTTTCGCCCGGATCTCGTCGGATATTGCTTTTGGAAAACCCAATAAATCCGTCGTAATGAGCACGACCTGCTTGCCGCCCGCATCCTGAATGGCCAATGCTTTGGCCCAAAGATCGTGCAGCTTGCCGTCGGAAGCATGCGTACGCGACGCGAACCCGGCCATCCACATGGGTTCCGCAGGTGTAATCGCCACTTTGGCCACGCCCGCTTTCCAGCCCTGCGCGTGTGCGGACACGCATGTCAAAAGCAGCAATGTCAGTACAAAGGTTATCCTCATTTTTGTCCCAATGTTTTGATCTTGTCGACGTTGTGATGGATCTTTTCAATGGCCGAAGCAATGGCTTTCATGTCGTCTTTCGTGCCTAGGAGCATATTTTGGGTAAGCCAAACGGCTTCGCTGCAAACTTTATCGTTCACCGGGCATTTGTTCTGCTCGTTGTAGCGGTTAATGTCCAGCATTTCCTTGGAATACATCCTTTTATAATTCTCCGAATCGAAGGTGTCTTTCAAATAAGGCTGAGTATTCAAAGGCGTATACCCGCTTGAACACGGAACGCCTTCTGCCCGCAAGGCATTCAGAAACGCCTCGCGCGAAAGTCCTTTAAAACCCTCCTTTTGATAACGGAAAGGGAACAAATGGAAAGCGCCGCGGGTGACTTTGTCGTACAATTTATAAGGTACGATGCCGGGTATGTCCTTTATCAGTGATTTCAGGTATTCAGCATTTTCGTTGCGCGTGGTAGTCTGGGCGTAGAGGCGTTTCATTTGGGCGAGGCCAATGGCCGCCTGGTATTCCGAAAACCGCAGTTTAGTACCCTGCATGACGGCCCCGGTACTCACGGTGCCCACAGCGCTGCCATAAGGGTTCCCGAAGTTGGTATAGGAAAAACAAAGATCGATAAAATGGTCGTTGTTGCTCACAATGGCGCCGCCTTCGCCGATGGGCAGGTTTTTGGAATTCTGAAAACTGAAACAGCCTGCGTCGCCGATACTGCCTACTTTCTTTTGATCATACTCGGCCAAATGTGCCTGACAGGCGTCCTCGATTACGAGCAGCTTATGCTTTTTTGCAATGCCCATAACACGGTCCATATCCACGGGCAGCCCCAGAATGTGTACGGCGAGAATCGCTTTGGTGCGTGGAGTGATTCTGGCCTCGATCTTCGCCGGATCGATCTGGAAAGTTTCGGCGTCGATGTCCACGAACACCGGCATGGCGCCATTGGAAAGAATGGAAGAAACCGACGCGATGAATGTGTAAGGCGGTACGAGCACCTCGTCACCGGCCCCGATACCGAGCTGGTGAATGGCCGTTACCAATGCATTCGTGCCGTTTACGACTGCTAAACATCTTTTGACGCCCAAAGCCGCGGCCCATTCTTTTTCAAACTGCGTCACCACATCCGCCCGCGACCAAATGCCGCTCCGGACCACTTCCAGCAGCTGCTTTTCGTCCGTTTCGGGGTTCCATTGCGGCCATACCGGCCATTTTACCTCCGCCCAGGCCGAAGGCCCGCCCAATACCGCGGGTACCTGTGCCGCCTTCGTCCCGATCATGGGCAGTGCCGTAACCGACGTGGAAGCAAGGGCCACGCCCAGCCCCGCCAATGAATTCTGTTTCAAAAACGTTCTTCGCGACAATTTGGAGCTGAATGCATTCATGGGACAAGGGATTTGATTGAACGAACCTATTTTTTGCCTGCCTTGGCGAGCACGCTTTCCAGCGTTACGCTCTTGCCTCCCTGGCGCTTGCTTTCATCGGCTGCTTCCATGAAAGCGAATATTTCGATGCTTTCTTCGGGGGTTACCGGTACTTCGCCGGTTTTGAAATACTTGATAATATCGACCAAAAGTGGCTCATAACCACCATATGGGCCTAAAACTTTGTTGCCATCTTCGGTGAAAACGGTTCCGCCGTAGTCGTGCTTGCCCGTGCGGGTGCCGCGGAATGTACCCGTGCGACCGTCGCCCCAAATACCTACCACGATGTCGGTGTTAGGCGTGTTCACGCGGGTTACGCTCTTGCAGCCCGTGCCCATCACGGTATACAGCGTCTCTACGCCATGGATGCCGTACCAGAAGAAATCAGGGTGCGTTTTTTCAAGAACGGCAGGGCTATACGTATCGGCGCCCAGTACCTTTTTCTTGTCGATGCTTTCAATGCCTTTGATGTAACGCAGCGAAGAAGCTGTGAAAATGGGGATATTGTATTTTTTGGAAGCTTCGTAAATTTTCAGTGTGTCCGAAAGTGAAGCGGCGACGGGTTTGTCGATAAACATGCGTTTGCCCGCTTTAAAAACTTCGAGTGCCTGTTCCAAATGGAGCCGGCCGTCGTTGGTTTCAAGCAGGATCACATCGGTTTTAACCAGCAATTCCTTGATCGAACCGACAATCTCGACGCCCATTTTCTTCACTTCCTCGATATAACCCGGAATGCGTTTGGTACTCGATTCGATGTCCTTGCTGCCGTAGGGGTAAGCCGCCACCACTTTATAACCGTCGTAAACGGCATCCGGATTTTCGGCATTCAATGCTTTGGCAAATGCAATGGCGTGCGAAGTATCCAGCCCGATTATCCCGACACGTTTACCATCCGCAGGCCGCGCCGATGCAGGCAAATGATTCATTAAACCCAGACCGATTCCGGCGGTGACCGATTGGAAAATAAACTTTCGTCTGCTAAGCGAATGCATAAAACAAAGGGAAAAGAGTTCAGGAATAGCCAGCCCGTTTTTGATTTCGGGTACGTACCCGTAAATATACACACATATTTTAATTTACAAGTTATCTGTGGGATTGTTTGCAGGAAATTTTGTTGGGATGTTCGTTTTGGTGATTTAATGCTGCTGTTTGGTGTCAATACAACATTTATTGTGCTGAGGAGGCTGGTACAAATCTCAGGATTTGTACCCACTATACGCAGGCCTCCGGCCGGTCGGTGCGGCGAATGCGATGTTGCATGTATGACCGGCCGGAGGCCTGCGAATAGTAAGCACGAAGGTAGACCTTCGCGCCATTGGGCGTTGGTTTTGAAGTTCCATGCCTGACGGCATTTGCACTACAAAAAGCGGCATAATCGCGTAGCGATGTAATATTGGTAGCAACAACGGTGGGGATCTCCATTCAAAATTCCGTTAGGAATGTAACAACAAATCGAGGAAAATCGACAACGTGAACAACCCCGGCCGGTAAGTACGGCTAAAACGATGTTGCATGTCTGACCGGCCGGAGGCCTGCGAATACTCAGCACGAAGGTAGACCTTCGCGCCATTGCTTCTTCACCATTAATTCTGATAAAACGCCTGGTTCTCCTTGGTAACAATATCGATCGGCATGAAATGCGTCTTCTCCACCGCCGCGCCGAGGACGAGCGTTCGGTAGAGCGCCATCAGCCCGCGGTAACCCTGTTCTTCGGGCTTGTGACAGATCAGGAAGTCGATGAGCTCCTTATTGAGGTAGGCAATGTTTTCTTTTAAATAATCATAACCAATCAGCGAAATGTCGGCGCGCTTAGCTTTTTCAAGGAATGCGGCGACGGAGAAAACGCGGGAATTGGTGACGAAAATGGCTTCTATATCGTCGTGCTCGTGCAATGCGCGCGTGAGGTCGCGCGTCACGGAAAGGCTGTCGGTATCCTTGATGTCGATGCGGATGATCTCGATCGGCAGGTTATGGTCTTTGAAATAAGAGCGGAAACCCTCTTCGATTTGCAGGTAATTATAGCTATCCGTCTCTTTGGAAATATTCACCACGGCCACTTTGTGCTTCTCTTTCAAGCGGTAGGTCGACAATTTGGCGCCTACATAGCCGCTCTGGAACAAATGCGGGCCGATGTAGCACAGATTGTCCTCGTCAGGCACGTCGGAGTCGATGAACACGAACGGTACTTTTTTCTCCCGGCAGGTCCGCACGAATTTCCGGGACTCTTCGATGAAGGACGGGGCAAGCAATACGCCTTTGAAACCGCCATCGAGAATGGCCGCGGCCTGCTCGTTGAATGTCGCCGGGTCGTTGAGGTCGAAATAGAAGGTCTTTACCTGCACACCGTATTTCCTGATCTCCGCATCGGCGCGGGAAATGCCTTTCATCGGCGCCTCCCAGAAATCGGTTTCCTCCGAAACGCGCGGAATGAGCACGGCCAGCGAAATGATTTTCTTCGAAGCAAGGCGGCTCGCGAGGATATTCGGCTGGTAATCCAGCTCCTTGATAATGTCGTTGATCTTCTTCTTGGTCTTTTCCGAAACGCCCGAGCGGTTGTGCAATACGCGGTCGACGGTCGCGATGGAGACGTTGGCACGGCGGGCGATTTCCTTCACGCCGTAGTAGGTATTTTCTTTTTCCATCCGGAAAAGGGAGGTTTGGTATCAGTGCTAACTCCGGCAGGCTGCTGTGCCTGCGTTGTAAAACCACGAATAAAAGGGTTTTAGATTTTATTTAATGGTTTTCCTCCAAATTTTTGGCAAATACAATCCGGCAATCAATATTTGTATATATAATCTATTAATTAAATATAGTAATAGGGTCGATTATGGCGCTGAACTACATGGCATTGGCCGTTCCACTGTTCCTTTTGCTGATCGGGATTGAATACTGGGTTTCGAAGCGTCTGGGGCGGCAGTTGTTCAATTTCAACAGCTCCATCGCCAACATGAATGTGGGTGTTTTAGAGCGGCTGATCGACATGTTTACGGCCGGGTCGTTCTTCTTTTTTTACGACTATATCCAAAAAACTTACGGGCTGTTCGAAATCCGGCCGACGTTGCTCGTCTGGATCGCATTAATTCTTGCTACCGACTTCGTTTGGTACTGGTACCATCGCGCCGGGCACAAAATCAACCTCTTCTGGGGCTTTCACGTGGTACATCACACGAGCGAGGAGTTCAATTATACGGCTGGAACGCGCATTACGATATTTCAGGCGGTGGTCAGGACGGCATTCTGGTCGGTGCTGCCGCTGATCGGCTTCCCGGCGCCGATGATCACGACCATGCTCATCGTGCACGGTCTCTATCCGTTCTTCACGCACACGCAGTTGATTGGAAAACTGGGCATTCTGGAATACATTCTCGTTACGCCCTCGCACCACCGCGTGCACCACGCGAGCAACGACGCATACCTCGACAAGAATTTCGGCGACATGTTCATCATCTGGGATAAGCTTTTCGGCACATTCGCAGCGGAAAAGGAGCAGCCGGTTTTCGGGCTCACCAAGCAGCTCGACAGTTACAGTTTTCTCTGGCAGCATTTCCATTTCCTGGTCGAGATATGGTATTCCGCGCAGCAGCAAAAGGGCATTGCGGACAAGCTGAAAGTCATTTTCGGCAGCCCGGCAGACTTCGACCCGGCTGTTCGGCGGATAGTTGAAAGGCGCTTTTTATCCAAAAACAAGGTACGCGTGCGGTCGCAGAAATTCAGGAGATATGTGCTCGTACAATTTACGGTGACGGTGATCGCGCTGTTTTTCCTGCTCCTTTTTGAGCACCAGGAAGAAACGTTCCTGCAAGTAATGGTGGCGCTGGTGATCTTTATCACGCTCATCAACTGCGGCGCCATTCTCGAACAACGCCGCTGGGTGTTCTACCTCGAATTCTGCCGGGGCGCCCTGATTTTCATCGCCGCGTATCACTACTTCCCGCACCCGACGTTGCTGTTCCTCATCTGGGCCGTGCTGATAGGCGGCGTGCTGTACTTTTCGACATTGCAAAAGCAATATCTGCAAACCATTTACGGCAGGCAAGGGTAATTGGTTTAGGATTTTTAGGATTAATAATATAAGTATATTTAAAATATAGGCCTATTTGTTAAGAATAAGTAAACGCAGGTTGCTTGTTGATAATTCTATATTTTACTTTGCCTATATATTTAATAGAGATTGTAGTTTATTGATTGACCCATTGACAACCACCAACCCGAACTGCCCCATGAAACTTTTCCGAACATCCCCATTCAATTGTTGAAGCCGATAACCCGGCCCTCAGTCCCAGGAAGCGCTCTACGTTAACGATTCCAGACCGCCCGCGATCCGGCGATCCGGCGGACCGGCGACCCGGCGCACAGGCGCACCGTTAGGTGCCGCCACCCGCATCGAAAGCCATCGTCTATGGTCCCAAAGCGCACAAGCAATCGGCGGTCAACGGTCGGCCGTCGGCGGTCCAAAATCACCCAGCACGCTGAACACCGTGATTACCAGAACCCAGCCCCATTTTTTACTAATTACTATGTTCCAAAATTTTTCCAGAAACTCTCTCCTGAGCAGAGGCCGGCTACTTGTGGCTTTGCTGCTCTTCGGCCTTAGCGCCGTCGCCCAGAACATCGCCGTGAAAGGCACCGTAACCTCCGCAACTGACAATGGATCACCGCCCGGCGTCAATATCGTGGTGAAAAACACGCTCATAGGTACCACTACGGATGCCGACGGCAAGTTCGAGATCAATGCGCCATCCGACGGCACCCTTGTTTTCTCCGGAATCGGGTACGTTACCCAGGAAGTGGCCGTGAATGGCCGTGCAACGATCGATATCAAACTTGCTACCGATACCAAGCAGCTGGAAGAAGTCGTGGTAGTTGGTTATGGTACGCAAAAGCGCAATGCGCTGACCAACTCCGTGTCGCAGATCAGCGGTGACGCGATTACCAAGCGGCCGGTTTCGAATATCCAGCAGTCATTTCAAGGCTTAATGCCGGGTGTGACTGTGCTCGACCAGGGCGGTTCACCCGGGAAATCGAATACCAACATCCGCGTACGGGGCATTACCACATTCAATATCAATGGCAGCAGTACGAGCGGGTATGATTTGGGTAAAAACGATGCATTGGTGATCGTGGACGGTATCGAGCAGCGCCTGAGCGACATTAACCCGGACGATATCGAATCGGTTTCCGTTTTGAAAGACGCTTCCTCGACTGCCATTTACGGCTCCCGCGCGACGAACGGGGTGATTCTCGTAACGACCAAACGTGCCAAAGGCGGCAAGGTTCAGGTGGATTATCACGGTTATTACGCCATTCAAAAATCCAATAATGTGCCCAAAATGATGGGCCTCGAAGCTTACATGCGCGAGCAGGTGGCTGCATACACCAATGCGGGACTTGCAGTACCGGCACGTTTTACAGAGGAGTCCATTCAGGCCTACGTGAATGCGACCGACCGCGAGAAATATCCTTTGCCCAACAACTGGTTCGAAACCATGCTCCGCTCGGCGCCCCAGCAGAACCACACTATTTCGGTAGCCGGCGGAACGGACGTGATCCGCACGCGTTTGAGCGCCCGTTTCCAGGATCAGCAGGGGGTAATTGCAGGTTATTCCAATAAAATCGGCGAATTCCGGCTCAATACCGACTATAATGTCTCCAAGCGCGTTCGCGTGAGCGGCGACATTAACTACCGCTATGCCCGTGCATTGAACCCGACGCAGAATAATACCGGCAACAATCCGCAGCCGCTGAACAACTTCTTCCACGGTACATTATGGGCGGTGCCCAAATATGCGGATGGTACGTACGGTTTGAGCACGCAGGGGAATAACCCGTTGATGTTCAATGAAATCGGCGGCCAGTCGAGACAGGTGACGGATTACCTCGCAGGTTATGTGAAGGCGGAGTTCGACATCGCGGAAGGCCTGACATTCTCGACGCAAATCGCTGGTAGGGGTACATTCACCAACCAGAAGAACTTCACCAATTCCTACACCAACACGGATAAAAACACGAACATTACCAAAACGGTAGCCATCAACTCGCTTACCGAAGTGCGCAACACGCTGCGCGAATACACGATCAACAACCTGCTCAATTACGAAAAAAGCTTCGGCGATCACGGGTTGAAAGCATTGGTGGGTTACTCGCAGATCGGCAACACGCAGACATTCCTTTCGGCCTACCGCGAGCGGTTCTATAATAATGATATCGGTTCGATTGGGCAGGGTGCGAATGACGGTACGAAAAGCAATACGGGTAACGATGCGGAATATGGCCTCCGCTCGTATTTCGGTCGGGTTAATTATGATTACAAAGAGAAATACCTCTTCGAAGCGAATGGCCGGTATGATGGTTCTTCCAAATTCACCGGTTCGAAACAGTACAGCTTTTTCCCTTCTTTCTCGGCGGGATGGCGCATTTCGAAGGAAAATTTCTGGCAGGGGCTCGATAAGGCCGTTAACGACCTGAAACTCCGCGGTTCGTGGGGGATTACCGGGAACCAGTCGGTGGATTTGTACAGCTACTATTCCGCATTGACGGCCCTCGGTTACAGCTTCGGCGGCACGCCGGTACAAGGTTACCGCCCGACCACATTGGCTAATACCGGCCTGGGCTGGGAATCCACCACACAGCTCGACCTTGGTATCGACGCGGCATTCCTGAACAAACGCCTCACATTCACCGCCGATTACTACCGCAAGCTCACGGACGACATTCTTTTGAACCTCGATATTCCGGCAACGATCGGTTTGAAAGCACCGCCGCAGAATGCGGGTTCAGTGGAAAACAAGGGTTGGGAGTTTAGTTTGAACTACCGCGGCGCAGCCAGCTCTTCCGGCTTCCGTTACACGCTGGGCGGGAATTTGAGTATTAATGAAAATAAAGTGACGGATTTGAAAGGTACCGGGCCTTACATTACCGGCTCTGACATCGATCCGCGCTACATTATTGCCAAAGGTCTGCCTATTAACACGTTGTGGGGTTATCAAACGGATGGTTTGTTCCAGACCCAGCAGGAAATCACCGATTACAAAGCCACTTATGCCGCCAATACCAAGCCCGGTGACGTGAAATATGTCGATCGCAATGGCGATGGCAAGATCAATGCCGATGATATGACCGTAATTGGTAACTCGTTCCCGAAATATACATTCGGGGTGAATGGCGACTTTTCATACAAGGGTTTCGACCTGAGCATTTTGTTCCAGGGTGCCGCGAAAGTAGATGCGCGTCTGGCCGGTGCATTGGCTGAAATGGGTAACCAGGAAGGTTTCACGCACGAAATTTACACCAACGATTACTGGACACCCGAAAACCCCGGCGCGCGTTTCCCCCGTCCCGTGAAGTTCGACCTCCGCAACGTAGCGACTTCCGACCGTTTGGTAATTGATGGCTCCTATTTGCGTCTCAAAAACGTGCAGCTCGCCTATAATATCCCGGCCGAAATCGTGAGCAAGCTTCACGTAAGCCGCATCCGGGTTTACACTTCGGCTACCAACCTGCTTACCTTCTCGAAGCTGAACGACTGGAACCTCGACCCCGAAGTGCCGTCCGGCCGCGCCGTGTATTTCCCGCAGACAGCCTTGTACACATTTGGTTTGAACCTATCATTCTGACCGCATTGATCTTATGAAAACAAATACATTCAAACATACCATTTACGCAGGGATCGCTTCTTTAATGCTCGGCCTGGCTTCCTGCGACTCGGGCCTGCTCGAAACCGTTCCTAACGACCGTCTTTCCGAAGATTTGTTCTGGAAAACCGAAAACGATGCCAAACTGGCCGTTAACTCACTTTATACTGACCTGGATAGCACCACTGCCGTCACCTGGGACGGTATTACCGACCTGGCGCATACCAACCAGAGCTTCAATGTAGCTGCCTACATCGAGGCCGGAAGCTACGATGCGACGAGCTCGGTGATTTATGAGGAATGGAAGAGGTCGTATCGGGGCATTCGCGGCGTGAATTATTTCCTTGAAAACGTGGATAAGGTGCCGAGTACCAACACCGCGCTGATCAACCAGCTGAAAGGAGAGGCTAAGGCGTTACGGGCTTATCATTACCTGAAACTGGCCGGTCTGTTCGGTCCGGTGCCGCTGGTGACATCGTCGATCAGCATCGATGAGGGTCGGGCGCTTATCAACACGCCGGTGGAGGAAATCTGGAATTTTGTGGAAAAAGAACTGACAGAAGCAGCTGCATTGCTGCCTGCCACTTATGGCGCTGCCGACAAAGGCCGTTTCACCAAAGGTGCTGCATTAGGCCTGCTCGCCCGTGCGGACTTGTACGCGGGACGTTACCAAAAGGCTGCCGACGCGGCAGATCAGGTGATCAAATCGGGCGTGTACGGTCTGTATGAATCTTATGAAAAACTGTACAGCTACGCCGCGGAGAATAACAAGGAAGTGCTTTTGGATAAACAGTATTTAAAAGATGTATCTCAAAACAACGTCTTTAATCTGCTGGCGCCGTACAGCCAGAAGAATGCGCAAAGTACCTATGTTCCGACCAAAGCATTGGTAGACACTTACGAAACATTGGATGGCAAGAAGATCACCGACGCAGGCAGCGGCTACGATCCTGCAAAGCCTTATGCAAACCGTGATCCGCGTTTGAAATTCTCGATTTTCCTCGAAGGCGACGCATTGCCCAGCGGAATTACCTTTCAGCCGCGTCCCACCAGCGGAACTGCGGACGCGATCGGGAGTACCTACATTGCTTCTACCACCGGTTTCAATATTAAAAAGTATATCAATAATGAAGATTTCGCTAACCCGACCAACAGCGGCATTAATATTATCCTGCTGCGTTACGCCGAGGTTTTGCTGACTTATGCCGAAGCGAAAATCGAACTGGGGCAAACGGATGCGACCGTTGTGGCGGCCATTAATCAGGTACGAAACGGTCGTGCGGATGTGAAACAGCCTTCTGTAACCGCTACCACGCAGGCCGCATTGCGGGAAATCGTGCGTCGGGAACGGACGGTAGAGCTCGCATTCGAAGGCCAGCGGATATTTGATATCCGCCGCTGGAAAATCGGGGAGCAGGTGATGAAGGGGCCGGTGTTCGGTATTACCTACCCGGATGCGACCGGTAAACTGGTTACTGTGCAAGCCGCTTCTTCGGACCGTGTTTTTGATGCCAGCCGCCATTATCTCTGGCCTATCCCGCAAAAGGAGCGCGATTTGAACCCGAACCTGCAACAAAATCCGAACTGGTAATTACTTTTGAGCGAACGGCGCAGCTGGCATTTACCTAAAACCACCTTACAATATGTTTCGAATATTCTCTCTGCTGCTGGTATCCACGGGCGTTTGCCTCCTGATGGCATTCAACACCGAAAAACCGGCCGCAAAAACACCCAACATCGTCCTCTTTTTTATCGACGACCTCGGCTACGGCGACCTTTCCGTCAACGGCGCATTGGGCTACCAAACGCCCAATCTCGACAAAATGGCCATGGAAGGCACCCGTTTCACCAACTTCATGGCGGCGCAAGCCGTGTGCAGCGCATCCCGTGCGGCATTGCTCACAGGTTGTTATCCCAACCGTCTGGGCATTTCAGGCGCATTCGGGCCGAAAGCTGGTGTAGGCCTCAATCCCAAGGAAGAAACCATTGCCGAACTCGTGAAAGCGCAGGGTTATACGACCGGTATTTTCGGAAAATGGCACCTCGGCAGCGAACAGGAGTTTTTACCGTTGCAGCAGGGCTTCGACGAATATTACGGCGTACCTTACTCGCATGATATGTGGCCGCTGCACCCGTGGCAGGAGCGCGCCAAATATCTTCCGTTGCACTGGATCGACGGAAATAATGCAGGTAAGGAGATCAAAAACCTGGAAGACGCCAGCGAACTGACGCCGGTAATTACCGAAAAGGCGATTTCATTTATCAAAAGAAATAAAAACAAGCCTTTCTTCCTGTACGTACCGCACCCGCTCCCGCACGTACCTTTGGCCGCATCCGCTAAGTTTCGCGGTAAAAGCCAGCGCGGTATATTCGGTGATGTGATGATGGAACTCGACTGGTCGGTAGGAGAGATCATGAAGGAACTGAAAGCACAGGGGCTGGACAACAACACGCTCGTAATTTTCACCAGCGATAATGGCCCATGGCTTAACTACGGCGACCACGCAGGCTCCGCAGGCGGTTTCCGCGAAGGCAAAGGGACCTCTTTCGAAGGCGGCCAACGCGAGCCTTGCATTATGCGCTGGCCCGGCGTGATCCCGGCTGGAAGGGTTTCGAATAAACTGCTTTCAAACCTCGACGTCCTGCCGACCATCGCCAAACTGACCGGGGCTAAACTGCCCAAAGAGAAAATCGACGGCATCGATTTCAGCGCATTGCTCAAAGGAGACGACACGCAGACGCCCCGCGAGAGCTTCCTGTATTAC
Source organism: Dyadobacter soli (assembly GCF_900101885.1). Taxonomy (GTDB): domain Bacteria; phylum Bacteroidota; class Bacteroidia; order Cytophagales; family Spirosomataceae; genus Dyadobacter; species Dyadobacter soli. The sequence continues at coordinate 367,426 of NZ_FNAN01000009.1, forward strand.
TACCGCAAAAATAACCTCGAAGCCGTCCGCAAAGGCGACTGGAAACTCGTTTTCGCACATCCGGGCCGTACCTATGAAGGCTCGCTTCCCGGCAAAAACGGTCAACCCGGCCCGGCCCCCGAGGACCATCAGTTTCCAAAAGCATTATACAACCTCGCCCGCGACCCGTCCGAGCGTTACGACGTGCTGGAACAAAACCCGGAAATCGTAGCCGAACTTGAAAAGATCGCCGACGCCGCCCGCGAAGACATGGGAGATGATTTGCAGCAGAAGGCTGGGAAAAACGTTAGGGAAATAGGACGTGCCGGTAAAAAATAGAGGATTGCAATTCAGGAGTACTTATCTTAAATTTACTTAACATGTAAAATTCAGCTATGAGTACTCCTGCAATTTCTCAAAATGACTTCGACGCATTAAGGAAGGAAAACGAATTGCTTAAAAGGCAATTGGAAACCCTGCATGATAAGGAATTCAGGGACAAACTGGAATGGGCTTATCACCTTTTCCACGACCCCGCCGACTCAGCAAAGCTCGAATTAAAAAGAGGTTCAGGCAAAGGCATCATATCTCGTGTTCCCGACAACTTCACGGATGAACTGACGGATTTTAATGCATTAGAATACTCCTCGATCAGCAACTTCCTTTGATTCACAAAGATCCATTTGATCGACTACTGATTGCACAATCGCAGGTAGAAGATTTCTGGTTATTGACCGACGATGGCAAATTTGACAATTACGCTGTCAGGCTCCTGAAATAGCAACAAAAATCAACCGTCAAAAAAACACAAATTCTTTTCGGAAGCATTTGCTTGTTCAAAGTATTTATCCTTACTTTGTCTATCAAACAAGTAGATTATATCAGGCTTCGACTTCGCAATATTCAGAAAGTATCTGCTTTCCGATACCCTAAGAGACAGTCCTGGCGCGACTTGCCGGAATTTTCGGTGGTTGTCAATTCATGCCAGTCGACCGGGCTGTCGTAGGGTATCGGGAACAAAGATACACCTACCTCGCCAAATTCAAGTAATCCCAGGATTGCAATGTCTTTCTGAAGTATATTAATCTACTCCACAATGAAAAAGTATTTTTTGCTGGTTTCCCTTCTCGCTACGCCATTCCTTACCCATCGTTCCCAAGCACAAGTCCAGACCGCTAAACCGCAACGCCCTAATATCGTATTCATCCTGGCCGACGACCTCGGCTACGGTGACGTGGGTTTCAACGGGCAAAAGCTGATCAGGACACCCAATATCGACCGTTTGGCGAAGGACGGCATGATTTTTAGCCAGTTCTATGCCGGTACCTCCGTGTGCGCGCCGTCGCGCTCGTCGCTGCTCACGGGTCAGCACACCGGGCACACGTATATCCGCGGAAACAAAGGCGTGGAACCGGAAGGTCAGCAGCCCATCGCCGATTCGGTAGTTACACTTGCAGAAGTTCTTAAAAAATCGGGATATGTGACAGCAGCTTTCGGCAAATGGGGGCTGGGGCCTGTGGGTACCGAAGGCGATCCCAACAAGCAGGGTTTCGACCGTTTTTATGGTTACAACTGCCAAAGCCTTGCGCACCGTTACTACCCCGAACATCTTTGGGATAACAACAAGAAAATACCTTTGGAAGGCAACAAAGGCCTTATTCACAACAAAGAGTATGCGCCGGATCTGATCCAGAAAAAGGCGCTCAGCTTTGTGAGCGCGCAGGACGGTAAGCAGCCTTTCTTTTTGTTTTTACCCTACATTCTTCCGCATGCCGAGTTGGTTGTGCCGGACGACAGTCTTTTCAGGTATTACAAAGGCAAATTTGAAGAAAAGCCCTATAAAGGTGCCGATTACGGTCCCGGCGCTACCGACGGCGGCTATGCCTCGCAGGAATTTCCTCGCGCAACTTTCGCAGCGATGGTGGCCCGCCTGGACCTGTACGTGGGCCAGGTTTTGGATAAATTAAAGGAAAAGGGTCTCGATAAAAACACATTGATCATTTTCACGAGCGACAATGGGCCGCATATCGAAGGCGGTGCCGATCCGAATTTTTTCAAGAGCAATGCAGGTTTCCGGGGCGTCAAACGTGATTTGTACGAAGGCGGAATCCGTGAGCCGTTCGCCGCACGCTGGCCTGCAGTGATCAAGCCCGGCTCGAAAAGCGACTATATCGGCGCATTCTGGGATATTCTGCCCACTTTCGCAGAGCTGGCGAATGCTTCCACACCTCGTAACATCGACGGTATTTCGTTCACAGACGCATTGAAAGGTAAGCCGACTCAAAAGAAGCATGATTACCTCTATTGGGAATTTCACGAACAAGGCGGCCGGCAAGCGGTACGCCAGGGCAACTGGAAAGCGGTCCGGCTAAAAGCGGCAGGTAATCCCGATGCATTAGTAGAGCTTTACAATCTTTCAAAAGACCCGCAGGAAAAAACCAACCTGACCCCGCAATTCCCGGAAAAGGCCAAGGAACTGGGCCAGATCATGAACCGGGCGCATGTTTCGTCGGCTATTTTTCCGTTCGGGAGTTTGGCGACTAACTGATTTTATGGCAAGACCTGACTAATCAATACATAGTCAGGTCTTACTATACCGATTATGATTGCTTTAAAATTGGTATATTTGATCCTCAATTGAATGCGATATGGCAACATTGATCATCGAAGGCGATAACGATCAGATCGCAACTGTTAAAGCTTTTCTGAATTCGGTCGGGATTAATTTCCGGACGGAGCAGGATGCTACCGAATATCTACTCAGCAATTCTTCTAATACAACTGAACTCTTAGATTCTGTCAAAGAGGCCCTGGACGGTAATACCCGAACAATTGGCCTTGACGACATATGGAAATAGCGTTCACACCGAAAGCATTATCTCAACTGGATTACTGGAAAAAAACAGGGAACGAAACCATCCTTCAAAGAATTCGTGCCCTGCTGGAATCAATATCGCAATCCCCGTTTTCCGGAATAGGCAAACCGGAGCCACTCAAACATCAATTATCCGGCTTTTGGTCACGACGCATCAATGACGAACATCGGCTGGTATACAAAATCGAGAAAGGTAAAATCGTCATCGTCCAATGCCGATTCCATTATTCGAAATGACTGCGTTATATCAACCCCAACCCCGCAGCCAGCTTGATCAGCGAAGCGGTATTCGATACTTCAAATTTGATCAGCAAATTCTGCCGGTGGCTGTTTACGGTGGTGACGCTTATGAACAGCTGCTCGGCGATCTGAGGGTTGGTAAGGCCTTCGGCAATTAATACCAACACTTCCTTTTCGCGACGGGTAAGAAACGGCACCGTTTTCGGCGCGGTGGCAGGAGTTACCTGGTCGAACTGCACGTTCATAAAGTATCCGCCGGCTTGCACCTGCGTAATGGCTTCCAGGATATCTTCCTTGCCCGAACTTTTGATAAGGTAGCCGGAGGCGCCGTTCTGGATCATGCGTGACACATATGCACGCTCGTTGAACGTACTCAATGCGAGGGTTTTTACCTCCGGGAACTGTTCTTTTACCTTTTTGCAAAGGTCTATGCCGCTGATGTCGGGAAGGTTGATGTCGAGAAATGCGATGTCCACTTCGTTGTTTTTCAGGAATGCAATGGCCTCGATGGCATTGGTAGCCGTGCCCACGACTTGCACGCCCTCGGCATCGGCGAGCAGCGATTTAAGTCCTTCCAATACCAGCGGGTGATCGTCTACGATGAGGATTCTGACACTCATAAGTTCTTTTTTATAAAGGTTAAAGCCATTGCTGGCATTGGTATCGATCATTAAAGTACTATTTCAACAAGTACCGAAGTGCCGTCTCCCGGTTTCGATTGAATGTCGAGCGTACCGTTGAGGTAATCCACGCGCGCCTGCACGTTGCGGAGGCCTGCGCCCTTGTTTTGTTCCAGATTTGTGGTGTCGAATCCTTTGCCATTGTCCTCGACAGTTACGCTCACATTGTTATCGACCCACGTAAGTTGCACCTGTGCTTCGGTGGCGTCGGCGTATTTGAGCACATTGTTGAGCAATTCCTGGATAATGCGGTAAAGCACCACTTCTACCTGTGAGTCGAGGCGCTTGTCGTCGAAGCCGAAGGCCTGCATGTGTACTTTCAGCCTGCCGGAAGCGCTGATGCCTTCGCAAAAGTCGCTCAGCGCGTCGATTAATCCGAACCGTACAAGCGATTCGGGCATCATGCTGTGGGCTACGCGGCGCATTTCGCTGATCGCGCCATCCAGTTGGGTTAGGGCCCTGGTAAACGTCATAGCGCTTTCCTCGGGCAGGATTACGTTTCCTTTCACGGAATTCAGAGTTAGTTTGATGCCTGATAATAGTCCGCCCAGACCGTCGTGCAGGTCACGGGCCACGCGGGTGCGTTCTTCTTCTTGTCCTTTCAAAATGGAATTGGTGGCTACCAATTGTTTTTCCTGCTGCAATTGCAATACTTCCTGCTCGGCCACACGCCTGCGGAATGCAATGTTCCTGTAAACGAGAATGGCGATCACGAGCAGCCCGACGAGCCCGGCGATAAGGCCGTAAATCAGCGTATTGCGGGTTTGCTTCTCCTTTTCGAGGGTTACGATCTTATTTTCTTTCTGCGCCGTCAGGTATTTGGTGTCGAGTTCCTGTAACTGTTTCTGAATATCTATGCCCTGAATGGAGTCGTTCAGGATCGAGTATTTCATCAGGTAATCGTAGGCGCCTTTGTAATTATTCGCCCGGGCGAGGTCGGTCGCGTAATCCTCGTAGAGCTCCACCAAATGGTCGGTCATGTTATTGGCTTCGGCGATGTCGAGTGCTTCTTTGGTGTATTTGGCCGACAAATCGGTCTTTTTAGCATCCTCTGCAAGGAACATCAATGCTCTCAAACAGTCGAGTTCCAGAAATACATTACTGTTTTTCCGGGCGAGATCAAGCCCTTTCTGACCATATATCCAGGCTTCGTCGAGGTTTTTAAGGAGGCGATTTGTCCTGCAAAGTCCGGCATAAGCCTGCGTAACGAATATCTCGGAATGGATTTTTTCAGAAACCAGCAGTCCTTCCTTGAAATGTGCGAGGGCTTTGTCGTACTTTTTCAAATTGAAATAGGAGCCGCCGATATTGGTCAGGATGTCGGCCAGTTGCAGGCTGTCGTTCATGGGGCGGGCCAGCTGTAATGCTTTTTCCTTGTACACCACCGACTTATTGAAAAGATTGGCATGCTCGAAAGCCGTTCCGATGCTGATATAAAGCCGCGGCAGGAAAACCTTCATACCCAGCTTGTCGAACTGGCTGGCTGCCTGCTGATAATACTGGATTGCCTCCGTGAAACGCCCCATATAGGTGTAACTGGCGGCGATATTGTTCAGGCTCTTGCCGATGTTCACCTGGTGATTCATCCGCTTGGCGATTTCGAGGCTCTCGCGGTTGAGTTTCAACCCTTCTTCGAATTTACCCTGTAAATTAAGGATGTAAGTATAGTTCGAACGGAACTTGAACCGGCCCGTGTCGTAGTTCAGCTGCTCGCTCAGGGCATCCGCTTTCAGGTAGTATTTACCGGCGCTATCGAGGTTATGGTTTTCATAATACTGGCCGTACTCAATGTAAGCCAACACCCGGTTGGTATCCAGCCTGCTGGCCTGAATGCGTTTCAGAATGGCGGCGGGATGTGGGTTTTGTGCAAATGCCGTGCTGTAAAAAAAGACAAGTAAGAGTGCTCGTAAATATAATTTCATCGGACCCGGAGAGTAGATTGGATTGGAAAATTACAGTGGCAAAAGTCTGAAATAAAACCTTTTAATAATATCCTATAAACATATGATTTTTGAAAAATCATGCTTTTATAGGATTGATCCCGGGCTTTCGGAGAGACTACCTTTGTCATGTCGAAAGGCAAAAAATTATCTCATCCATTATCCATTTTCAAATCCAATACAGCCATGAAAAAGATTACATTTTTGAAAAACATTTTTGCTCTGTTGTTGCTCTCTACATTGATGTTCGCTTGTGAAGAAAAGGACAAGGACGTATCCCCGGAACTGAGCTCGAAAGTTGAAGGAATTTATAAAGTGACCCGTATGACCGAAGATGGTGAAGAGTACCCGCTCGAAGAGAACAACGTCAAAATCACCGTTGAACTGGACAAGTTCTCTTCCGAGGTAGTAAGTGCCAAAATGAAACTAACCATCGACGGTGACCGCCAACCGGATGAAGAGGTAGGCACGCTGAACCTGAAAAACGCCGGCAGCACGGGCATCGACCTTTATGAAGGCACTGATAAAGTAGGTAATGTGAAAGACGGCAAGCTGAATATTTTCGTGATATACGAAGGCGCAGAGCTGGAAATGACCGCTACCAGGCAGTAATAAACACGTTTTAGTACCCAATAATCTCTCTTTTACAATTATACAGCCATGAAAAATAGAATAGTACCCTTTTTCCTCTACGCATTCTGCATTGCATTCCTGAACTTCACTTTCAGCGATGAGTTCGAAGAATACGGAATAAGCCAGAAAGACATTCAGAACCGCCTTTGGAATGGTTTACAAGCTCCTTCGGTAACTGTGCCTTACTTCGGTAGTTCCGTTAAGTCGGCGTGCCGCTCGCTCGCACCGGATGCACAGGCGACGGCAATCAAGAAGGCTGGTGGTTTTGTGAAAACGTATTTCAATTCAGAGGATTTTCAGAAGCGTTATACGGAATCCATTGTAAAACGCTACCCGAAACTGGAAACTACGGTGAGCGAGCAGCGTAAGGCAGAAATCCGGGCGAACCGTCTGAAAGGCGTGCAAGGTTTGCAGGCGAAGGACATGGAGCCGGTTGTGGACATTCAGATCCAATCCGCGGAGACATTTGTGGGTATGGAAAGTATGCTCAGCAGCATTCCCGCCGAGCAGCGGGCGGATTTCAAGAAGCAGATCGAGGACGGCAAGCGCAATGCGGCGTTCTTCAAAAAGATCAAACCGCTTTTGAAAACCAACATGGAGGAGTTTAAAAAGCAATATGCCGAATACCTGGCGGCCGATGAAATCCGGCAGTCGGAGGAGACGATGGCGCGGAATGCGAAGAGCAATGCCGATGAATTGGAGAAATTGAAAGACCCTAAAAAGGTGCTTACCGCCCGCCTCACCGACTTCCTCAACCAGAGCAAAGGCGTAGATTTTGCAGCGCAGACGAAGGAGGTGAATGGCCGCAAAAAGTTTGTGAATGGCGCTTACGAAGGTAAAAGCGATGTGTGGAAGTTCTGTTACCGCATGGGAGCGACCCCTACCAATACGGCCCGCGCATTCGCACAGCAATGGCTTACCGAGTTGAAATAAATTGGTTTATATAAGGATGTACAGAAAGGTGCCGCTGGCTCCTTTTCTGTCTGATCCGTGGCGGGCAGCGCGTTACTGTCGCCACGGATTTTTTATTTTTAAGAAAATTGAAGGAAGCTATTGCATTTTAAAAAACATTAAAGTTACTTTGTCTATCAAATAAGTATACTATTAAAAAACAAAGCTCCTGAACCACCCTGAGCTGAGTATTAATCCAGGCATCTTAGATATGAGCGCGGTTAATTTACTTTGTAAGGCCCCATTGAGGGAGGTGGCAGGGCATACCTTCACGCTTTGTTTTCCCAGGATCCATTCCTCTCGCTGTTGTTGAAACGGCGACTTATCTCTGACATTTCTCGGAAATATCCCGCCTGACAGTCATGGCTGATCATCTGAAATTTTCGGTGGTTGGCGATTTCAGTTGCCGGCTGTGCTGTCCCGGGGTATTTCCGTACCCATATTTCTTGCTGCGTTTATAGTAAACCGGTACTACTACACTACTTGCATTATGTTCACATTCTCAGACGTGGTGCTGATCGCGAGGAAGATCGCCGTCGGCATACTGCTTACCTTGATTCCCTTTGTACTGATCGCCGGAGGCATTTGGCTGGCGTGGAAATTCTTTATCTGATTGCTCATTTCACCATAAAAAATTAAATCACGCATGAAATCGGACAATACACTGGCCAGGAAGATCACCCGCGACGGCCTGATCAGCGTGGCACTTTACCTCGCGCCTATTGTTTTAATGTTTGCCAGCTTCCAGGTATTCGGTTACCGGCCGTGGGATGGGAGCAACGAGTTTCCATTTAAAGCTCCCGCATTCATCGAGGCAGTTTTCAAGAACCTGAGCAGCTGGGGATTACCTGTGATCGTACTCGTGCTGGGTGTCATCGAATTTGCCGCAGGTTTGTATGAAAACAAATGGACGAAAAACGAGCGCATTCTGGATATTGTCTGCTTCGTGGTGCCTAAGCTGATCATTCGTCCGTTCGTTGCTTATTTTGGATTGAAATTCCTTCCATTGGTGTTGCCCGATGCTAAAAATGCATTCGAATGGGTGCCGTTCTGGTGGGCATTTCTGATCATCGCAGTGGCCGACGACCTCACTCAATACTGGTACCACCGCCTCCACCATCAGGTACCCTGGCTCTGGCGCTTCCACCGCACGCACCATTCGGCCAATTACATGGGTATGGCCATGGCGAGCCGGCAGAATGTAATTTACACGCTGTTTTTCTCACAAACTTATCTGACAATCACGCTTACCTACCTCGGATTGGGCTATGCCGCATTGTTTGTGAAGGTGATCAAATCGTTCATCACTACCGGAGCGCATTCGAGCATTCCCTGGGATAAGCCTTTTTACGAAATCAAATTTCTGAAACCGATCGGTTGGGTATTGGAAAGGCTCATTTCCACACCGGCCACACACCATGCACACCACGCCGATACAACCGACGATGGAATCGGGTATTACAAGGGCAACTTTGGTAATATGTTTTTCCTCTGGGATATTATTTTCGGCACCGGCATCATCACCCGCAAGTACCCGTCTTCTTACGGGATCAAGCATTACCAGGAAGAAGAATGGTACGCCCAGTTCCTCTGGCCCATTCTTAAATCCAAAAAAGAAGGCAGCGAACTTTCTCACAACGGCCCGGTGGTAGGCGACGAGGTGCCGGAGGTGCAAGAGCCCATTATCCTTAAACCTGAACCAACAACTACGATTGCAGTCGCTTAAAATTCCCAGATGACCATTGGCTCGACCGATGGTCATCTTTTTTTTGTATTCCAATGCTAAATGGCAGCTTAACCGGCTTTGTGCCGGATTCAATCGGCCTTGCTGATGCCGTCTGTTTTGGCTTGATAACGCTGCAACGGCACGGTAGGGATGAAGCCTTTCGTACCATCGGCCAGTTGCACCCGATATCCTTTTGCCATTTCACCCACAATGCGAACGACTGCATTTGCTGGCAGCGGCTGAATGGCTGCACTCTTGTCGAGTTGTGTGGTTTTATACAAAATCGTCTTCTTTTTAATCGTTACCGTATCCCCAAGCCACTTGGAAATCGCAGGTAGTCCGGGAAGTTTCTCGCGCCGGTTGTCGATGAACGGCAGCGGATTCACTGCGCCACTGCCTCTCGCATAAATCCCGAAATGCAAATGCGGCGATGTGGTGACGGCATTGCCCGTGTTACCTACCAGTCCGAGCGTATCGCCCGAAGTTACCCGCTGGCCCGATGACACCAATTGACTGTCCAAATGCGCATAATACAGTGAATAGGGGCTGTCGAGCGACGACAGGAAAACTATTTTCCCACCCAGATTATTCATTCCTACCTGCGTTATGAAGCCATTTTGAGCCGCGACGGCCGGTGTCCCGCGCTTAGCACGGATGTCTATGCCCTCATGCGAGCGCGCACCCGCATCGCGCTCCGCGCCCCAGTAACTGATCACGCTCGACATGCTGTGCCCGGCCACAGGAAATCCGAGAGTAGGTTCTGTCGAAAGCGATATGGTGACGGTAACTTGCTGCGCAAGGCCGGTTTGCAATTTCAGCAGCAATGTATCTTGCCCGGTATTGGAATAGGTAATGTTGGAGCCCTCTTCTTTGAGGTAATCCAGTCGTTGCGGCTTCCCGTTCTGCCTGATTTTGTAAAGCTCTATAAACAGCAATGCGGCCGAATCTGCGTCCGTGCGGTTAGGCGTGATCACCAATTTGCGCCCTTCCGGCACCGTAATCCTGAAAGCCTGCGCCGGAAGCGAATCTCCCAGGAAAATACGCTCCTGATAAGGCGCTACCGTGAAAACCGAGTCTGAAAGAACCTCGGTACTCATCCGGAACCACGTGGCGCCGGCGGTGGTCTTTTCCAATTTAGCTTTCAGCAATTCCCGCTCGTAATGCTCCTGCGGCGTCACCGGAAACCAATGCGAAACCGGTACCGGCTTACACGCCTGGAAGAGTGCCATGACGGAGGCGAAAACAAGTATTTTCTTAACGATTTTCATTTGCTGATGACTTTGAAATACCGGAGGGTAACAAAGTCGTGCCATTGGAGCATCGGATTTGGATGGAGAGGGTGGAGTATCGGATATTTTGATTTTCCACTTAAAAACTTCATCAATATGGCAAACTTCGACTCGCTGGTTAACAGCATTCAGGAAACACATTTAACGCTTCAACAAAGCGCTGCAAAGGCAATCAACAAGCATCTGACAATTCGTAATTGGCTAGTTGGATTTTACATCGTGGAGTTTGAGCAAAACGGGGCGGACAGGGCCACGTACGGAGAAAAATTACTAGTAAGACTGGCAGACTCCCTCAATCTTGACTCCTTATCTCATCGGAATCTGCGTCTTTATCGTCAGTTTTATCTTGTTTATAAAGCGTTAGGCATAGCCATAAGGCATGAACTCGAATCTCTGGGGCTTCTGCATACGCTGTTTTTACAAAGTCCTGATTTAGAGGAGAATGAAATTCGGCAATCGCCGATTGCCAAATCTTTGGAGGGCGAGTTTCCACATCAGCACAAACTTTTGGCGAGGCTATCTTACACGCATCTTGTGCAACTGCTTTCGTTTGAAGACATTCAGAAGCGGCACTTTTATGAGACAGAATGCCTCAAATGTAATTGGAGCGTCGCCGAACTGAAAAGACAAATCAACACACTCTACTATGAACGCTCCGGAATAAGCCTTGATCCTGATGCACTGCGTCGGAGCGTAGATGCGCACGCACAGCGACCCAGCATTACGGACATCATCAAATCCCCTTTCACATTCGAGTTTCTGGGCTTAAAGGCGAAGGACGTTGTGTATGAAAACGACCTTGAACAAGCGCTGGTCGATAACCTGGAAGCGTTTTTGATCGAGCTGGGTCATGGTTTTTGCTTCGAGGCCAAGCAGAAGCGGATCATTATTGGCGACGAGTACTTCTTTGTCGATCTCGTGTTTTACCACCGCATTCTGAAATGCCATGTGCTGATCGAGCTGAAAACCAATGAGGTGAAGCATGAGCACATTGGCCAGCTCAAAACTTATATCAATTACTACAAAAAAGAAATAATGGCCCGGGACGATAATCCGCCAGTAGGGTTGCTACTGGTGACGGATCAGAACCGGGCGCTGGTTGAATATGCGGTTGCGGACAGCGATATGCAGCTGTTTGTAAGTAAATATGTCGTGAGCCTTCCGAGTAAGGAGCAGTTGCAGGACTTCATCCAGAACGAACTGGCCCAAATGCGGCCTTAGTTCACGCGCTTGTAAACCGTTTCCGTCGCCTTGTCTTCCTGGCCTTCCGGGGAAATGTTGTAGGCTGTGATGACTAAGGTGTCGGCGTCGGTAAGCTCGGCGGTGGTGCGCCAGTTCCATGGGGCCGGGTATTCGGGTACGCTGTATTGGCCTAACACCGAAAACCCGGTTTCCGTGGGCGCACCGCTGGAAACCATCAGACCGGTGCCCATGTGAAAACTGTCGATCCAGGCGGCCTGGAAACTGTTGTTAGGAATGTCGAAACCGTAAATGGCGAGCCCTTCGAATGGTTTGCCGTTCAGGCTACCCTGGTATTCGTGCTGGAGGAATGCGCCGCCGAGAATGGGTTTGATGGTGCCTTTCATCTCGGATTCGTCGGCGAGGACGTTGGGTTCGAACCAGGTTTTGGTGGTGCCCTGCCAGCTGCCGGTCAGTGCCTGAAGTTGGTGATGAACTCCGGATTCCAGCGATGTTTCAAATTTTGATTTAGACATTGGATTTATGTTTTAGAATGCCACGAAGACACGAATGTACACTAATAGCATTTGTAGTAGTCGAGTATTCGTGGTAAGTTTTTGTTAATATAACAATCCAAAATTTAACTAAAATGGGATGTGAAGCAATTGCTTAAACCGCCAATCGGGAGGGGTATTTGGGACAAAATTTCTATATTGGTGCCCGCTTTGGTCTGAATGTCAAAGATTAACCACATCAACAACATGTTAAAATTAGGATTATTAATTACCAATCGGCACCGGTTATTGAGCGTAGCAGCGATTCTCGATGTATTCGAATCGGTGAACGGCTTTTATGAGCGGGCCAACCAGCCGCACTTCTTTAATATTACGCTGTTCTCACCGGATGCCGAACCAGGGAAATTTTACGGCGCTTATCCGATGCAGCCGATCAGCGAGTTTACCAAGCAAGACCTCATTCTCGTGCCGGCATTTGGCGCGGGAGATGTTCAGCTTTCGATCATGAGCAACCAATGCTGCATTCCCTGGCTTTGGGAGCAATATAAAAGCGGCGCCGAGCTGGCCAGCTTTTGCACGGGCGCATTCCTGCTCGCGGCCGCCGGGCTTCTGAATGGCAAGCACGCCACCACGCATATTGACGCGGCAGAGGCATTGGCGTCGAATTTTCCGGACATTATCATGAAAAGCGATGCGGTGGTGACGGAAGATAAAGGCATCTTTACAAGCGGCGGCGCTACCAGCAGTTTCCACCTGATGCTGTACCTGATCCAGCGTTTTTGTGGCAAAGATCTTACATTGAGGACCGCCAAAATGTTTGCCATAGACATGGACCGCGAGCAACAAACCTATTTCGGGACGTTCGCACCGCCGCAAAACCATGGCGACGGCCTGGTGAATATGGCGCAGCGGAAGATCGAGAAGGAATACCAGGAAGGCAGTACCATTGAAGTGCTCATTCAGGATATTCCGGCGAGCCGCAGGAATGTGGTACGGCGCTTCAAGCAGGCCATTGGTGTGACGCCTATTGAATATTTGCAGCGGACGCGTATCGAAGCGGCCAAGAAATTGCTGGCGCAAACCGATCAGAGTGTACTCGAAGTAATGCTGAATTCGGGTTACAACGATCTGAAATCTTTCCGGCAGCTGTTCAAGAAAAGTACCGGTGTGACGCCGAAGGAATACCGAGACAAGTTTAATATAGCGCGGCTGGAAACCGGCGGGCAATGGACCCGGCGGATGAGCGGCGCGGCATACCTCGATTAGCAAAAAGCCCGGATCATGAAGGTCCGGGCTTTTGATTGATATAATACTCTGTCAATTGACCTTGGCAATCTTGCGGAATGCGCGGTCGTTGCCCTGCACGATTTCAACTATGTAAATGCTGGGCGGAAGCTGCGTGATGTCCAGCTGGTGCGCGAATTGGCTGGCCGTTTTATTCACCTTTAAATCCTTGTAAAGCGTCCCTGATTTCGCGTCGAAAATGCGGATACCGATTTGTCCGGTTTTATCATTGGCCAGATCGATGCGCACAAAATCGGATGTAGGATTGGGGAAAACCCGCGCATCGGCATGCAACGAAGCTTCTTCCGGTGCCACCGGTGCCGCTATTTCTACGGCTGCTTGTCTTGCATTCTGGCCGTTGGCTGCTATGACGAAAATCGGCGTTTCACCTACGGTAACGGTCACTTTGCCGTCTACGATCGGTAGTTCGTTCATGGCCATGTTGTCCGCGCCGGCGGTTGGCGTGTAAATCCGCGCAACACCCGATTGGTTCAGATTGACGGTGTATTCAGCCGTTCTGCCCACTTCGTCAGGTACGGTCAGAATGAAGAGCGATTGGCCATTGAGCTCGTAACGGTCTACGATAGGGTCATTGTGGAGCGTTTCTTTGTACTCGTATTGCCCGAACAGCTTTTGTGTTTGCAGGAAATAATCGGCAGAAGGTCGGCGGGTCTGGTCATCGTTCACAAAACCCGAAGTAGAGAACATTCCCCAGCCGCCATTGTCATACATTTGGTAATAGAATACCTTCTCTACCCCATGACGCGCCGAGAAAAGCGACGTACGCAAGATCCAGTCGGCCTGGGTTTGCTGAACGGACTTATTGCCGATCGCAATCGCTTTCAGCGGGCTTTCAGGGCTGAGGTCGTAACCGGCTTCGGTAAGCCATATTGGCTGGTCGTTGGACAGCTCGCGGGTAACTTTTACGTAATTATCGACCAGTACATTGGCATTGGTCACTTCCGGTGCCGCGCCGCGCGTAGACGTACCGCTCTGGTTCGAAGATGCATCGTCGGTGTACAGGTGGAAATTCACGACGTCCCAGCACAAATTCACGGTACCGTCCGCATTGTAGCCGCGGAATTCCTTACACCAGTCCACCATTCCCTTCACAAAATCGGGGCCGGTAACCAATCCCGCGATCACGACTTTCATATTCGGATCGGCATTTTTTACACCCACGCCTGCACCCATGCTGTTTTTATGTCCGTCATAGAACGCCGACATGTTGGCGGCATATTCGCGGGCTGTCTGGTAGCCTTTGCGGCCCTTCCACCATTTATCGCGCTCGTTGTCGCATTCAATGTATTTGATGTAATTCAACCCGATTTTCACTTCGTTAACGGGGTCGTTTGTCCATCTGGGAGTTGTTGAAACGCTCAAAAGCGATGGGTCGACATTGACATTGCTTCCATAACGCGCCGCATACTGGAATGCAACTTTGGCCTGCTCGATGTAGGAAAGCGGATCCGCGAAGTTCTTTCCGTAGCGTACCGGCACATTTTCAGGGTCGCGCTGGTCTTCCGGATACGTCTGCATCATCCAGTTCGGCTGGGTTTTCAAACAGGCCAGTACTTCGATGCCTTCCTGCTTGCAGCGTTCGTAGATCAAATCATAATTCCAGCTTCCGCTCAATGTCGGGTTGTAGGAAAAAACGCCTTCCGTCGATTCCAGCTTTTCCCAGTCCATATAATGCCGCAAGCCGGTAAACGTTTTGGCGGCCTGCACTTTCGCTTCCACCAGCGATTCGGTATGCGCGCCGTCCTGGAAATACCATTCATAGCCATTCACACCGAGCATGTCGTTCAGCTTGATGTGCTTGGTACGGGCGGGCTTCACGGTTTCAGTGCCCGGCGTATGGCTTCCGTAGAATTCAATTTCTGTCGGCAATGTGTTCGACATCGTCATTACCAGGTACCGTATATTGCTCATCGGCTGATCGAGCTTAAACTGCGCGTCGCCGGACAGCTGTCGGTCAGGGTAAGGGCCTACCCAGCCGTTGTAAATCTCGCCGGTGAAAGTAGCTACCGGAATGCGCTCCCATTGATCGGTTATCACCGAAAGTACCAGCGGGAAATCTTGTGCGGAGCCCGTGAAATCGAAGAATTTGATACCGTTAAGCGTAATCTGCTCGCCTTCTTTCAGCGGGTAGTAAGCTTCGTAGTTGTTGATAACCTTTCCCCAGCCGGTAAGCACATTCTCCTGCGTATTGCCATCAAAGAGTCCGTCGAGACCGTTAGCGGCATTGGTAAGCTGGTACCAGCGCTTCGGATCGATCGGTATTTTGGTGCCGAGCGCCGGGTTATTGGGGTTAGAATTGTCAGAAATGGTGAATGTACGCGCGATGTTTTCGGCCGTCAGATAATTGTTATTACCGGCTTGCGATGCTGTAATAGTTGCTTGTCCGGCGGAATGGATCGATGCTTTCCAGATGCCGCTCGCATTCGAAACCGAAACGATTGAAGGATTTGAGGAAGTAAACTGGATCGGTGTTTCCGGGTTTGTGCTGCTGGCGGTCAGGTTGAACGAGCCAGCGGTAAGGTTTTTGTCAGAAATAGGTTCAAAAGTGATCACCGACTGACCTTGTACCGAGCCGGGGATTACTTCAAACCAGTTGAAATTGAATGCGCCTCGGTTTGCGAAAATGCGGAATACCTGACTGCCTGCTTCCAACTGCACTGTTGTGCGGACGGTCGTGTAGGTCTGCCAGCCACCCGTTTGCGGTACATCCACGCTTCCAAGCACCGTGCCATTTGTATTTTTAAACTGAATATTACCATTGCCCCATTGGTTGGATACCCGGAAATTGACCGTGTAAGTACCAGCCGTGGGTACATTCACATTGTAATCCATCCAGTCGCTGTCGTCGATGTAGTTCACATTGATGTCGCCGTCGACGTCGCCTGTGACCTCCGTGCGAACATCCGAGGCTACGTCAAAGGTTTCAGCCTCTATTCTGCTCGTCAATGTGCGGGATTCTTTGGCCTCGAACCAATTGAAGTTCCAGCCGCCTTTAGTTGCAAAAACGCGTAATTTCTGGTTCCCGGCGGGAAGCGCAGCCAGCATGCTGACGGTCTTCCAGCCCTGCATACCGCCCGTTTGAGGCAACAAAATACTGCCTAATTCGATGCCATCGCTGTTTTTAAGCGCCAATGTAGCTTCCGGGCTGTATCCATTGGCAATGCGGTAATTGAATGTAAAAATGCCTGCGGCAGGAACGTGCACGTCGTAATCCATCCAGCTGTTATCCTGTATCCATTCCACGTTCTGGCCGCCGTCGGTATCTTCGGTATTTTGAAGCTGTACGCTGTAAGAATCGTTGAAAGTTTCTGCTTCTACTTTGGCAGGCAGGATCGTGCCCGTAATGCGGGCGTTGGCGGAGACGAATGCGAACCAGTTGAAGTTGAAGGCGCCATTGCGGGCAAAGAACCGCACTACCTGGCTGCCGGCGGGCAGGGCGACGGTGGTGGTGACGGTTACCCAATTCTGCCAGCCGCCTGTCTGGGGCACACTTACTTGTCCGAGCACATTGCCCGCCGCATTCTGAATTTCTATTATGCCATTTCCATAAGCATTGGCCACCCGGAACTGAATTTCATAGTCACGCGCATTAGCAAGGCTCAGATTGTAGTCCATCCAGTCGTTATCATCGATGTAGCCCACATTCTGGCCGCCGCCTTCGTCACCGGTGTCTTCCGTGCGCACTTCATGCATCGCGTCGAAGCTTTCTGCCTCCACTTTTCCGGAAGCCAGCGCACGAGAGCCGCTTATCTCGAACCAGTTGAAATTCCAGCCGCCTTTTTCAGCAAAAATGCGAATTGTTTGGCTTCCTTGTGGAAGTAATGCTACGAACGAGACCGTCTGCCAGCCTTGCATTCCGCCTGTTTGAGGCAGAATAACCCGGCCGAGTGTAGTGCCGCCCGCCGACTGCAAAGCCAGGGTTGCTTCCGGGTTGTACCCGTTTGCGATGCGGAATTTGAATGTGTAGTAGCCCGCCGACGGTGCCTGAACGGCATAATCCATCCAGCTGCCATCCTGAATCCAGCCTACATTGAGGCCTCCGTCCGCATCCGAAGTGTTTTCGGTGCCCACGGCATGCATTGCGGTAAATGCTTCTGCTTCAATCTTTCCGGGAAGTAGCGTATTTGACTGAGCCTGAATAGAGAAGGAGAAAAGTAAAAAACAGAGCGTAAAAATTTTAATCATTCGTCGGGTCTACAAAAATTTAAGTGAAGATACGACGAATTCAATTTCGACTACAAATTTTGTAGAAGTTTTTGTGACAGAAATATAAAATATAGTTTCTTAGTGATGAAATAACTTCAAAACAGCACATTTTATCAACTTCGGTTACTTAAATGCCGGTATACCAGGCTCTTCTCCCGGCAACGGCTCCACTTCGGGTACGACGGGTTCGACCGGCGGCAACTCAGGTTCCGGTTTTACCGGCGGTGTTTCCGGTTCTTTCTCATAGGGCGGCGTTTCCTCGGGTATATCAGGCGAGGGCACCTCGGGCCGGGGATCGAATGGCGGTGTTTCGCGTGGGCCGCTCGGATCGCCCCCGCCGTCGGTAACATCGAGGTATTCGTTGGCCAATTGATAGATATCCATGATTTCCAGTTGTTTTGATGAAATGAAATGTAAGCAGTTTGATAAAATAACTATGCCGGGGAATAAATAGCTTTCGATTTTTTGTGCCCGGTAATGGAGAGTTAATCCATTAGCGAATTGAAATTTTTATATTTGACCTTCTCCAAATTCAAATCTAACTAAATGGAACAGCAAGAAACCCGTCAGGTAACCTTTCATGGTGAAGGGGCCAAACTATTCGGTATTTACATCGTCAATATTTTGTTGACAATCGTGACGTTCGGCCTTTACTATCCGTGGGCGAGGGCCGCTTTGCTGAAATACCTGTACGAGGAATCCGAATTCGAAGGAAGCCGTTTTACATTTCATGGAACCGGGAAGGAAATGTTTATTGGTTTTATCAAAGCGATCGGGATTTTCCTTGGGCTCTATTGCATTCTGTTTGGTGGAGTCGCAACCCGCAACGTGACTATTATGATGATTGCCGTGGCTGTTTTCTATATCGGGTTTCTGCTTTTGATACCCATTGCCATTCACGGCGCACTTCGTTACAGAACCTCCCGGTCGTCGTGGCGGGGAATCCATTTCGGTTACCGGGGCGACAGGAAGGAATTCCTGAATATGTTTGTCATCGGGGCCATTATTACCCTCATTACTTTCGGTATTTACGGCGCATGGCTGGTCATTGAAATCCGCAAATACATTTTCAAAAACCTCCGTTTCGGAAACATTACATTTTCTTACGAAGGCGAGGGCGGTGCTTTTTTCTGGTTGAATGTAAAAGGCTATTTCCTCTCTTTGTTGACATTGGGAATCTACTCTTTCTGGTGGGTGAAAGACCTTTTTGCCTACTATGTAAACAATATCCGGATGTACCAGGGCGAAACACGGCTCACTTTCCGTTCCACAGCCACTGCCGGCGGGTACTTTAAACTGATTTTGGTCAACATGCTGATTATCGTTCTCAGTCTCGGCCTGGCCACCCCATGGGCGATCGTACGCACAATGCAGTTTGTATTTTCCAATATCCACATCGACGGCCCGCTGGACGTCAACGCGATCGTGCAGACAGAAGCCGATTACACCGACGCGACCGGCGAAGATCTCGCGGATATGATCGATATTGGGCTTGTTTAAACAGATTCTGCCTGCTTCATGTACAATTATAGTGTCCGTTACCACGACGGCCGGCTGTCCATCGCGCACGACGCGACGCTCACCCTCATGCCCGATCACTGGCTCATTCATTACCGTGACCCATCGGGCGAGCTCACATCGGTGCGATGGACATTGCCGGGCATTGTCACGGACGAGAATTTCAGTAACCTCTTCATTTTCCGGTACGGCGATTTTCCCCAGCAAACGATTGAATGCAAGGAGGAAAGCCTGCCTGCCACACTCAAAAAGCGTTACCCGGAAAAGGTATTTTTCAAACGGCGCATTACCAACATCTTCAAACTGAACAATGCTACCATCGTAGGCGTGGCTTTGGCGGTGCTGATGTTAATGGGCCTTGGCTACTGGTTTGGTCTTCCCTGGCTCGCAGGCGCCGTCGCGTCACGCTTCCCTGTGAGTACGGAGGTTGAGATGGGAGACACGATGTACGACAACATGATCCAGGCCTACGACGTCGACGACCAGCTGACAGCCGCCACCAACGATTTCGTAAAATCCATCGATTTCAAAACCCATTATCCGATCCGCATAACGGTCGTTAAAGAAAAGGAAGTCAACGCATTTGCATTACCGGGCGGCCGCATCGTGGTATTTGACGGTATACTCCGCAAAATGAAAACCAAGGAGGAGCTGGCCGCATTGCTTGCACATGAGGTCTCACACGTGCACTACCGCCATTCGCTACGCAACATCTTCCGAAGCCTGGGCGGTTATCTGTTCCTTTCCGTATTGGTGAATGATATCAACGGCATCGTCACCGTCCTCGCCGATAATTCGAATATGCTGGCGAATCTTACCTATTCGCGTGAGCTTGAAAGCGAAGCGGATCAGAAAGCTATGGCGGTATTTCAGGCCGACGGGCTCGATTTGCAAGGTTTTGTGGACTTGTTTACCACTCTCAAAAACGAGCATGAAGATGTGGCGAACTTGAAATTGCTCAGCACGCACCCGCTGACAGGTGATCGGTTGCGCGCAGCGGAGGAGATGGCGAAGCGGCAAAAGGCGGTGAGAGAAGATGTGGCGTTGGAGCGGAAGTGGGAGAGGATTGAGGAAGATTTAGAATGATAGCAGGACTGCTGAAACCAGCAGTCCGTGCGTCTCGACCAGCCGTCTAGCTAGACGATCCCTATAACCCTTGCCAGTATTGTGTATATTTGTAATCGATCAAAGTGGTTGACAGCGACGAATTACTTGCCTTGCCAAGTGGATGGTACACTTCCGTTCTGGAAGAAATGTGTCCGGCGTTGTCTATTATATAATTGTATTCCCGGAATTCCGTCGATTGCGCTCCTGCGAGGGATTTGACCTCGACGTCTTTTATTAGTACATCGCTAAATGTACCGAAAAAGGGCAACAACAGGTCGGTATCAACATTATCTGGATTTAATTGGTATTTTTTGGGTATTGCAGTATAAGTAAACTTGGTTTCTCTAACCGGTCCTGATTGGTTGACCGCTACGATTTTATCGAGCCGGTAAGCATTGGTTGCTGCATTGAATATGTAAGAGTACGTCGATTTGAGCCAAAAGCCTTGATAAACCATAAATACCTCTTCCAGTTGACCTAATACGTTGTATTTGTAGTCATAAGTGGCGCCGTTCGATTCTTTGTTTGCTATACAACGGCCGTTCGATATTTCATATACGGATTCGAAGAATTTAGCATTTGTAGATTGTAAGTAGCTGGATGATGTAATAAATAGGTTGGTGGTTCCATTATTGTCATTATAAGTATATTTTTGATACTTGGAGGCGTTGCTCACCCTTGACACCTGTCCCATAAATTTCCCGCTTTTTACATACTGAATTGCGTCATTTCCGTATTTGTACAATTTGAGCACTGCATTGATTTTTGCATTTTGATCGGTTGCATTGACGCTGGTTGTCTCGACGGGAATGATTGGTTGTTCGTTGTTACAGCTGCCGAGAAACACAGCAAATGCAAACCCTTTTAATAATGTCTCTGAAAATTTCATTCGATTCATAATTGTAGTACGTAAATGGATAAATAATTTCGATCCAAACTTATATACGTTTTAATATTTGAATGACATTTGTTTCATTATCGGCTGGTTTGAGGTAGCCTGCGGATTTGCTGTTACTACAAATATGGGTCAAGAAAAATGTTGAATTGATTGGGGTGTTGTTAAGGCGGGCCATCGTTGCCAACGGCCCGCCTTGTATTGAAGCTTCTGTTAATATTTCAATACATCGATCGTGGTTTGCACGTTCACGTTACTGCCTTTGCCCAAAGGATGGTATTCTGTGACGCGCGTAGTAACATATCCGTCGGCATTGGTTGCGTATGTGAGCTTGCTGTATGTAATAGGCTGGTTGGGGGCATTGAGTTGACTTACCGTTATTTCCCGCACAAGAAGGTCACTGAACTTTCCGTAGATGCGGAGATACCTGTCCAAACCAATTTCCGGGTTCAGGGGACATTTATCCTCTGTCAGCGCCCCGCCTGGCCCTACGTAGCTGAACGCAAGCTGACTGACGGGGCCGGAGCTTTCGTGTACAGTGATCGTCCGCAACCGGTATTCATTTACAGCACTGAAATATGCGTGATCGAATACAATTTTATAAGCGGAGCCATTTTGCTGGGCTTTTATTTCAGCCAGCCGGCCTGCTGCATTGTAGATGTAATCATATTCGATGTTATTGGTAACATCATTGCTTGTGTAGGCTTCCCTGGAATTAGGACGGTGAAGGATTAGACTCGAAAAGAGCTAATTTAACTGTCACATGAAAAAGAAAAACTACTCAGAGACCCAGATCGTGGCGATCCTCAAACAGTATGAGGGTGGCCGAGAAGCTATGGATGTTTGCCGCGAATACGGCATTTCAAAGGCGACGCTGTTTAACTGGCGTAAAAAGTACAGTGGAATGGAAGCCGCTCAATTGAAAGAGTTAAAGGCGCTCCAAGATGAAAATCGGCGATTGAAGCAGATGTATGCCGAGCTGAGCCTGGATTATAAACTCGCCAAGGACATCATCGAAAAAAAGCTGTAGAGC
>NZ_FNAN01000044.1 GCF_900101885.1 Dyadobacter soli
TCACAGCCTCCCACCTATCCTACACATCCCTGACCCGAAAACAATGCAAAGCTATAGTAAAGGTGCACGGGGTCTTTCCGTCCCGTGGCGGGTAAGCGGCATCTTCACCGCTACTACAATTTCACCGAGCTCACGGCCGAGACAGTGCCCAGATCGTTACACCATTCGTGCAGGTCGGAACTTACCCGACAAGGAATTTCGCTACCTTAGGACCGTTATAGTTACGGCCGCCGTTTACTGGGGCTTCGATTCAATGCTTCTCTTGCGATGACATCCCCTCTTAACCTTCCAGCACCGGGCAGGTGTCAGGCCCTATACGTCAACTTTCGTTTTGGCAGAGCCCTGTGTTTTTGCTAAACAGTCGCCTGGGCCATTTCTCTGCGGCCTCTCTTTGCAGAGGAGGCTCCCCTTCTCCCGAAGTTACAGGGTTAATTTGCCGAGTTCCTTAGCCGTGATTCACTCGAGCACCTTAGAATATTCTTCTCGACTACCTGTGTCGGTTTACGGTACGGGCTGCATACAGCTGGCGTTTCAAAAGCTTTTCTTGGAAGCGTCTTCGATGGTTCGCTTTGCCCGTAGGCTCGGCTCAACGCACTATTCCGTCAGTACGTACCATCCACGTCGCTCCGTCACTTTTTCACACTGCATGCAGGGGCAGGAATATTAACCTGCTGTCCATCGGGGGTCGCCTGTCGGCTATCCCTTAGGCCCCGCCTAACCCTCCGTTGATTAGCATAGCGGAGGAATCCTTAGTCTTTCGGTGTGCGGATTTCTCATCCGCATTATCGTTACTTATGCCTACATTTGCTTTTCTCACCAGTCCAGCTGGGCTCACGCCCAACCTTCACCCCTGTGAGAATGCTCCCCTACCGATATGTATAAATACAATCGCATAGCTTCGGTAATATGCTTGATGCCCGTTTATTATCGATGCCCGCCCCGCTCGACCAGTGAGCTGTTACGCACTCTTTAAATGTATAGCTGCTTCCAAGCTAACATCCTGGCTGTCTCTGCAGTCGGACCCCCTTAGTTCAACTTAGCATATATTTTGGGACCTTAGCTGATGCTCTGGGTTGTTCCCCTCTCGGACTGGGACCTTAGCACCCCAGCCCTCACTGCCGTGTATATCATGCCCCATTCGGAGTTTGTCAGAATTTGGTAGGATTTGACTCCCCCTAGTCCTATCAGTAGCTCTACCTGAACATGACTCAACCACGACGCTGTTCCTAAAAACATTTCGGGGAGTACGAGCTATTTCTCAGTTTGATTGGCCTTTCACCCCTACCCACAATTCATCCGAAAACTTTTCAACGTTTACCGGTTCGGTCCTCCACGATGTGTTACCAGCGCTTCAACCTGATCATGGGTAGATCACAAAGTTTCGCGTCTACGGCCACTGACTAATCGCCCTATTCAGACTCGCTTTCGCTTCGGCTCCTGTTCTTCAAACATTAACCTTGCCAGTAACCGTAACTCGTAGGCTCATTATGCAAAAGGCACGCCGTCACCCGAAGGCTCCGACCGCTTGTAAGCGCATGGTTTCAAGTTCTATTTCACCCCGCTGCTCGCGGTACTTTTCACCTTTCCCTCACGGTACTCGTTCACTATCGGTCTCTCAGGAGTATTTAGCCTTGGCGGATGGTGCCGCCGGATTCAGAGGGGATTTCACCGGTCCCCACCTACTCAGGGTACCCACTCAGTTAAACTCGCTGCCTGTACGGGATTCTCACCCTCTGCGATTGGCCTTCCCATGCCATTCCAGTTCGCTATTTAACCACTTGGTGGGCCCTACAACCCCACTCTGGCCGTAACCAGGGTGGTTTGGGCTGTTCCGTGTTCGCTCGCCACTACTTACGGAATCACTATTGTTTTCTTCTCCTGCGGGTACTTAGATGTTTCAGTTCCCCGCGTTTGCCCCCCGTAGGGTAATGTAGCTTCACTACACTGGGTTGCCCCATTCGGATATCTATGGATCAATGCATATGTGCTGCTCCCCATAGCTTTTCGCAGCTTATCACGTCCTTCATCGCCTCTGAGAGCCTAGGTATCCCCCATGCGCCCTTAATTCGCTTGCGCGACTTTATTTTCTTCTCTTCTACTTCACAATATGTCAATGAACTCGTTACC
>NZ_FNAN01000007.1 GCF_900101885.1 Dyadobacter soli
AGAGGGTGTCTCAATTAAAAAACGAGGCACCCTCTTTCATTTTATTTTTGATGATCTGGAATCGGCAGTAATATCTTAGACAAGAAGCTATTGGGCTCGATTTGGTTAATGAAGGCAAAAAACGGCTGTCTTAGGCCGCTCTTTTCCTTAGATTTTGGGCTAATGCTATTAATCCCCACTCGATTTCGACCTTTTGCTTGCCGCGGAGCATGAATCGCCGGAAGCCGTGATTGTTTTTGATGTTGCCAAAGACCGGTTCAACATCATAGCATCGCTTCTTTCGTTTCTGGATGCCTTCTTCACTTGTTAGCAGCTGGTCAGCTTGCTGCTTTTGCCTTTCTAGATTGACATTTATCTGAATCACCCGATCGCCTTGTGACTTGTGACAAGCTCCGTTCAATGGGCAATTTTGACAGTTTCTGGCTTTGTAAAGCCTTACGGTCTGCCCAAAGCCGGTGGTTGTTTTCCTTGTCCGATCGCCTATGTAAGCCATTTTCTGACCCATCGGACAGATATAATAGTCCTGCCCCGGGTTGTAATAAAGTTTGTCGGTGGCAAATGGGTGTTTCCTGTTGAAGGCGCGGTTCTGGCGTTTGTCAAATAGGTTGTACTTCACAAAGGCAGTCACCTTCTTTTCTTCCAATAAAGTGTAGTTTTCCTCCGAGCCGTAACCGGCATCGGCAGTCAGCGATTTGGGGGCAGCGCCAAAGCTTTTCTCATGCTGTTCCAGGTGACTGGACAGCGTGTTCGTATCAGTGGTATTGGGGTGGATGGAGTAATTTACGATGAACTGATTTGAGGTTGATATCTGAACATTATAGGCAGGTTTGAGCTGGCCGTTGCGCATATGGTCCTCCTTCAACTTCATAAAGGTAGCGTCAGGATCGGTCTTGCTATAACTGTTTCGTCTACCTAAAATGGCTTCCTGCTGCTCGTAGCGGGCAATATTGGCCGGGTAATGCTTGGTCACATAACCCAGTTTGGTCTTCATTTTCTTGTCGATGTTCTCCTTTTTACCGAGCACCTGGTTAAGCGTATCGACCGTATCCTGGACTTTCTCCTTATTGATTGTGGTCAAGTCTGGCGGCTCGGGCATGTTGTCTTCGGTGGCAGCCACGCTCTGTGCATACGCCCAGATCTCAGCCAGTTGTTTTTTCATTTTCTCCTTATTGCTGGCAATCGCCTTCTTCCAGACAAATGTGTATTTATTGGCGTTCGCTTCAATTTTGGTTCCATCGGTAAATACTTCCTCAATGCTCAGATATCCTTCCTGGGCAAGCAAGCTGACCACTTGCTCAAAAATCGTCCTGAACGTATCCTTTAAACGAACGCCCCTAAAACGGTTAATGGTGTTATGATCAGGGAAGCTCATTGAGCTCAAATACATAAAGTAAATGCTCTCCTTACAAGCCGCTTCCAGCTTCCTACTTGAATAAATATTGCTCATGTAGCCGAATACAAGCACTTTTAACAGCATCTGGGGATGGTAGCTCGCCGGGCCGGTCAGGTAGTAGGCAGCATTGAGCGACTCTAAATTGATCTTATTGATCACATCATCGACCACACGTACAACGTGACCTTTGGGGACTAATTCATCTAAACTTGGGGGAAGCAGCATTAACTGCTGCTGGTGATAGGGCTTGAAATTAGGCTGTCGTCGACCCATTTTTCCTTGATTTGCTTATACCTAAAGATAATCAATTCAGAAAAATTACCCAACCATGAAAATGAAAAAAGACTGCCTCATGTGAGACAGCCTCTTGCACTAAAAATCTTCCTACGGCGCCACTTCCACGATCATTTCGATCTCCACGGCGATACCGGAAGGCAACGAAGCCACCCCGATCGCCGAACGGGCGTGCTTGCCGCTTTCTCCGAAAACTTCTACCATGAAATCGGTGAAGCCGTTGATCACCTGCGGCTGCTGCGTCAATGTGGGCGTGGAGTTGACCAGGCCTAACACTTTCACTACACGTTTTACCTTGTTCAGGTCGCCGATCTCTTGTTTCAGAGAGGCGAGCAATGCGATCCCGCAGAGTTTCGCGGCTTCTTTTCCCTGCTCGACGGTGAGGTCGTCCCCTACTTTACCGAGGATTTGGCCGCCGCCGGGTTTATCGGGTCCGTGGCCCGAGAGGTAAACCAGGTTACCCACGCGCACCGCACTCAATATGGTCCCTTTCGACGGGTTCTTTTTCGGTATCGTAATGCCCATTTCGGTCAGTTTCTTTTCGACGTCGGGGCGACCGGACTGCGCGTTGCCACGGAAGCTGACGACAGCGAACAAAAGCAATAGTACAATCCGGGAAGTTTGTTTTAACATGGTAAGGTTAAGTTTAAAAATTAGATGGCGCCAAAATTAACAATCATTTGTTGAGAACTGCCATGAGCTGTACACTATTGTAATCCTCACCCTGCGCCGATAACACAGAAATTATTTTATTATCAACATTAATTCTCTATATAATTAAACAAAATTGAGTATCTGTTAAGTAACACTTGACTTTTACTGTCGTAAATCCCCCCTCTCCTATCTGTATCATCAGATTATCATATTGTTAAATAGCGCCTGAACGGAGCTGTTAAACAAGTCGGATTACCCAATTTTGTCGCCTCAAAACCGGAACTAACTTAATTCATTCACCATATCCATAAATCTACACCCATGTATCGATGTAAAGAAAGGTGGCCGCTGCGTGCTGGCACCTTGCAAAAATCGATTGCCCATGCGGCGCTGATCACCCTGATCGGCGGCACGAGCTGGGCAAGCCCGACTCTTGAAACCGGAATCAAATCCGGGAAAGCGCACTGGAATTTCACCAAAGCAGATCGTCAAATCAAAGGCCGCGTTACCGACGGCGATACGCCTGATGGTATCCCGGGCGCCAACGTTATTATTAAAGGGTCCCAGACCGGTACCGTTACCGACGCCTCCGGAAACTACTCCATCGACATCCCCGAGGGCGGTGCGGTGCTCGTTTTTTCTTATGTAGGTTATACAAGCCAGGAAGTTGAGACCGGGGCACGTACCACGATCGATATCGCATTGAAGGCTGACAGCAAGTCACTTAACGAAGTGGTGGTTGTCGGTTACGGTACGCAAAAGAAAGTGAACCTTACCGGTGCAGTGGACCAGGTAGGCCAGGAAGTGCTGCAAAACCGTCCGCTCCCCAACCTCGCGCAAGGCCTGGTGGGTGCGGTACCCAACCTGAACATCCGGATGTTCGATGGCAAGCCTACCCAATCGCCTTCATTCAACGTCCGCGGTACTACCTCGATTGGTCAGCAGGGAAGCGCATTGGTACTCATCGACGGTGTCGAAGGTGACCCGCGCATGTTGAACCCGCAGGATATCGAGAGTATTTCGGTGTTGAAAGATGCGGCCTCGGCTTCCATTTATGGTGCCCGTGCAGTATTCGGGGTGGTATTGATTACCACAAGACCTGCTCCGGAAGGCAAAATGAGGATTTCTTATTCGGCTAACTATTCGATCAAAGCGCCGACGGAGGTTCCCGACAATATCACCGACTCCTATCCCTGGGCGCAGGGTTTCAGCGACGCATGGTCGCGCTGGAACGACAACGGCAGCACGCCGACGGCGATCAACAAAACCATCGCATTCTCTCCCGCCTACCTGGCCGAGATTAAAAGAAGGTATGAAGACCCGTCGCTGCCACGCGTCGAAGTGAATCCTACTACCGGTGAATATCAATATTATTACAGCACCGACTGGTACAAACAGCTTTACAAAAAACGCCTCAGCGCACAGGATCACGCGCTTTCGATCGCAGGTGGTACTGACAAAGCCACTTATTTGCTGAGCGGCCGCTTCAACAACCAGGACGGTTTGTTCCGCTACAATACGGATAAATACAACATGTACAACTTCCGTGGTAAAGGCGGTGTGCAGCTGACGCCGTGGCTTCGCGTGGATAACAATACCGAGTTCTCGTCGATGAAATACCACCAGCCACTCAACGTGGGCGAGGGAAGCGGTATTTACCGTAACATCGCCGATGAAGGCCACCCGCTGGCACCATTGACCAACCCGGACGGATCGCTCTCATTCTCCGCGGCTTATACCGTGGGGGATTACTACTATGGCCGTAATGCCCAGGATCAGACACGTCGCTTCCTGAAAAACCAGACCGCATTGAAGGCCCAGTTCTTCGAAAAAGCGCTGACGATCAGGGCAAATATGACATTCCAGAACACCGACTTCGGTACGCACCAGGTGCGCGTTCCGGTGCCGTACAGCCGCGCGCAAGGCGTGACCGGCTACACGGGTACCAACACCAACGATATTGCCGAAGGAAGGAGCACTACCAATTACCTGGCTACCAACTTCTATGCGGATTATGTGAAATCGTTCAACAACGTGCACAACTTCACATTGCTGGGTGGTTTGAACTACGAGCAATCGAAGCAGGACAGCATTTTTGCGCAGCGTAACGGTCTCGTTTACAGCGGCGCCGACAATATCAACCTTGCACTCGGGCAGAGCATTACCACGGCCGGGCGTTACCGCAAATGGGCCATTGCCGGTGGTTTCTTCCGTTTGAACTACAACTTCCGCGAACGTTACCTGCTCGAATTGAACGGACGCTACGACGGTTCGTCTAAATTCCCGACCGACCAGCAGTGGGCATTCTTCCCGTCGGTATCTGCCGGATGGCGCGTGTCCGAGGAGCCGTTCTGGAAAGTGAATCCTAAAATCATTTCCAATGTAAAAGTCCGTGCTTCTTACGGCTCACTGGGGAATGGTAACATTCAGCCTTACTCGTTCAACGAGAAGTTCGGTATTTCTCAATTGGGACGTGTGATCAATGGTGTTCGCCCGCAAGCAACCGGTATGCCGGGGGTAGTACCTAACGATTTGAGCTGGGAAACTGCCACTACTGCCAACCTTGGTCTGGATTTCTATGCGTTGAACAGCCGTCTTTCCTTCTCGGGAGATATTTACCAGCGCAATACCACGAATATGTTTACCGTAGGGCCAACCGTGCCGGCAGTTTATGGAACGGTAGTTCCAAAAGGCAACTATGCGGATTTGAAAACCAATGGATGGGAGCTTTCCATCAACTGGGACGACCAGTTCAACATGGCATCCAAGCCTTTCCATTACAATGTGCGTTTCACACTGGCGGATTACAGAGCGACCATCACCAAATACAACAATCCCGACAAAAACCTGACCGATTATTACGAAGGCCAGCGTGTGGGTGAAATCTGGGGATATAAAGTGGCCGGCTTGTTCCGCTCCGACGACGAGATCGCAACATCTCCGTCACAAGCCAACATTCCGAATACGAACACCCGGAAAAACTACGTAGGTGACCTTAAATTCCAGAACCTGGATGGCGACAACGTGATTTACCAGGGCCTGAACCGCGTAGGCAATTCGGGGGACAAAACCATTATCGGTAACTCGGAACCACGCTACTCGTACGGCGTAAACCTGTCGGGCGACTGGAATGGCTTCTTCCTGGGTGCATTCTTCCAGGGCGTATTGAAGCAGGACTGGTACCCTTCATCGGAAGCGCGTTTCTGGGGACAATACAACCGACCTTACAACTCTTACCCACGCTGGCAGCAGGATAATATGTTCCGCGAGGAGCTGGGTAACTTCGATGCTTACCTCCCACGCCTCGTAGGTTACGTAGCGCAAGGCTCGGGCCGCGCATTGCAGGTGGCCAACGACCGTTACTTGCAGAATGTAGGCTATATCCGCCTGAGAAACCTGCAAATCGGCTACACCATTCCCGAGCGTTTCACTTCCAAAATCCACGCCCGCGACCTGAAAGTATATGTTTCCGGCGAAAACCTCTGGACATGGTCGCCGCTGTACAAATGGACCCGCGACACCGACGTTACCAGCATTTACGGATCCGATCGCGATCTGGGCGGCGGTACCTCCGGCGACGGTTACAACTATCCGATGTTGAAAGCTGTATCTATCGGCTTGTCACTCAATTTTTAATGGGAATTATGAAGACTAGTAAAATACTTAACTATACCCTTGCCGTAATGCTGATCGCTACGGCAAGCTCCTGCGACCTCAACGAGGTGCCGGTAGATACTGCCACGAATGAAGCCGTATTCGGCTCGGAAAACGGTTTGGACCTTTATGCAAACTCTTTTTACAACCTGCTTCCTGACCCGGACGCGGGCGTGTTCCAGATCGACGACAACTCCGATTTTGTTGCCCGTAATGGCGTGGATACTTACCTGGCGGTAAATGCATTAAGCCCTATTACGAGCGGTGGATGGGATTGGGGAAACCTTCGTAACATCAATTACTTCCTGGAAAACACAGAAAAAAGCACCGTTCCAACCAAGAACCATTACCTGGGCGTGGCGCGCTTTTTCCGGGCCCTGTTTTATTTCGATAAAGTAAAAAGGTTCGGTGATGTGCCCTGGATCGATAAAACCATCGACGTGAAGGACGACGCTACGCTTTACGGCTCGCGTATGAACCGCTACGAAGTAATGGACAAGGTACTTGCCGATCTTAACTTCGCGATCGAGAACATTACATTGACCTCCGATCCTTCGGTAACACGCATTACCAAGAACGTGGCGCGTGCGTACAAAACGCGCATTGCTTTGTACGAAGCTTCGTGGCGGAAATACCATACCGAGGACAACAAGCAGACAACTGCCAATGCATGGTATGAAGAAGTAGTGAAAGAAGCCAATGCGATCACCGGTTTCACGCTGCATACGAGCTCGCCGGACAGGGCTTACCGCGAAATGTTCATCGCAAAGAGCGCATTCGCCGATGAAACCATCCTTTCGGTTGCATTGAGCGCCAGTTTGCAGGTGTACAGCTCGGCCAACCGCCGGTTTATCAGCCCTACTTATGGTAACCGTCCCAGCCTGACCCGCCGTTTTGTGAATACCTACCTGAACCTGGATGGTACGCCATTTACCAGCAAGAAGGGTTACGAAACGACTACGTTCGTGGAGGAGGTTAAAAACCGCGACCTGCGTTTGAAACAAACCATCCGCACCGGCGACTATACCCGTACAGAAAACGGTGTTCCCGTGATCGCTCCGCCAAATTTCACCCAGACCTACACCGGTTACCAGCCGATCAAATGGTGCTACGACGAGCGTTTCCCATTCGACGACGAAAGCCGTAACGACAATGCGCACATTATCATGCGCTACGGCGAGGTGTTGCTCAACAAGGCGGAAGCATTGGCCGAGCTCGACAAAATGACCGACGCGGAATGGACCAATACCATCGGTGCATTGCGTAAGCGTGCAGGTATCACCGGCGCTACGCTCACGACCCTGCCTACCACAGCCGATCCTTATATGGTTTCGTTCTTTGGCAACAAGTTCAACAGCCCTGTGCTGCTGGAAGTATTGCGCGAAAGAGGTACTGAAATGGTTTTCGAAGGCCTCCGCCCGGACGATTTGAGAAGATGGAAACTCGGTAACCTCTTCCAGGACGCGCCCATGAATGGCATGTACGTGCCTGCACTCGGCGAATACGACCTGAATGGCGACGGCAAAAACGACGTATCGTTTTACCAGGGCACCAAGCCTACTTCTACCACGCCGGGCATCGCATTCGTGGATGTAAGCCCTTCGACAGCGGTAGGTCGGATCCAGCTTTCCAAAGGCACTTCCGGCGAAGTGGTCTGGAACCCGGGCCAGCGCGAATGGGCCGACAAGAAATACCTCTGGCCAATTCCCGAGCCCGACCGCATCCGGAACCCTGCATTGGGGCAAAACCCAGGCTGGTAATGTTAAATTCTTAAAAATCTGGTTCTGGAAATCCATTTTAGAAATCCATTTTAGAAATCCATTTTCTGGAAATCCTTAATCTCTCGATCCCCGGGCTAAAGACCGGGGCAATAGATTAACATCTGAGGTTGTCGGCAACGACAACCTCATTTTTTTGCCCTTATCCCCTTGCCCCGGTCTTTAGCCCGGGGATCAGATGATAAAGATTGATTGAATTGACTATCCAAAAAATATTTTGCCCTTATCCCCTTGCCCCGGTCTTTAGCCCGGGGATCAGATGATAAAGATTGATTGGAAATGACTATCCAAAAAATATTTTGCCCTTATCCCCTTGCCCCGGTCTTTAGCCCGGGGATCAGATGATAAAGATTGATTGGAAATGACTATCCAAAAAATATTTTGCCCTTATCCCCTTGCCCCGGACTTTAGCCCGGGGATCAGATGATAAAGATTGATAGATGGGATGACAAATGGCTATCTCAAAAAATATTTTACATACAAAACATGATTTTATATTTTGATAATACATACATTTAATGACTAAATAGACTAAACTATTGTTGGCCAGATGAAAGGGACTAACCTTGGCGAATTTGAAGAACTGGTATTACTCACGATCGCCTCACTCGCGGCCGAAGCTTACAGCGTTGCCATTTGTGATGAGCTGGAACGATATACCGGCCGTTCGGCGAAGCTGGGCGTGGTGCATGCCGTACTGAACAGGCTCGAAGAAAAAGGACTGGCCAAAAGCCGCCTCGGCGACGCAAGCGCCACGCGGGGCGGTAAACGGAAGCGCTTTTACGAAGTCTCCCACGCGGGCAAGGTGGCGCTCATGCGTGCGAAGGAGCTGCGCGAGTCGATCTGGCGGAACATTCCCGGCTTTAACCTCGAAGGCTCGATATGAAAAAGTCCGACCCGCAGCCTCCCAGATGGACCACCAGCTTCCTTCGCTGGTATTGCCGCCCGCGCCTGCTCGAAGACCTCGAAGGCGATCTTTACGAGTATTTTGAACGCAATGTGCGGCAAAAAGGCATTGCCCGCGCCCGGCTGATTTACTTCCTGGACGTGATCAAGTTCATGAGACCGTACACCATTCGTAAAATAGAACCTCTTACTTTCCTAACCCATTTCATGATGATCGGCAGCTATTTCAAAACCTCGCGGCGCAACCTCGTCCGCAACAAACTGTTTTCGTTTATCAATATCGTCGGCCTGGCTGTGAGCATGTCGGTAGGGCTGCTGGTCATCGCCATTGTGAACGACCTGCGTTCGTACGACGATTTCCACGAGAAGAAAGACCGCATTTACCGCATCAACACGCACCATCAGGCCGACGGGCGGGAACCCATGAACCTCGCTTCCACCTCCGCGAGAATCGCGCAGCGGCTCGCGGGCGACGTTCCGGGCATCGAGGATTTTACCATTATCCGCAACGGGTTTTCCGAAGATGCCAAAATAGGCCAGAACACGTTTCCGCTCGAAGCAACCTGGGCCGATGGGTCATTTTTTAAAGTGGTCACTTTTCCCCTGATTGCCGGAGACCCGGCGACGGCGCTCAAAGAACCCTATTCGCTCGTTTTGACTGAAAAAACCGCCCTTAAATTTTTCGGTACCACCCATGCGGTAGGTCAGACCGTCCGCTTGGACACCCTGGATTACCAGGTTACCGGGGTAGCCAGGGATGTGCCGCATCTTTCCCATATCCATTTCGACGCGCTGGTATCGTTTGCAACCGCGGAAGCATTGTTCGGGAAGAAAGGAGATGTGTTTAACAACTGGGACAATGTATGGTCCAACTACGTATACATCGCCGTGCCGAAAGGAGGCAGCACGACCGGCATTCAACGCGCGCTCGACCAGATTTGCAGGGAGGAAAACAAGGCATTGGTGCACCAGAAGGTCACCATGTCGCTCCAACCATTCAAAGACATTGCATTGGGAAGGAAACTTTCCAACAATATGGGCCCGCGCACCGAACCCACTACCCTATGGATACTGGGCGGGCTGGCTTTTGTGATCATCCTTTCGGCTTGTTTCAACTATACCAACCTGTCGGTAGCGCGGTCGCTCAGGCGGTCGCGCGAGGTAGGCGTACGTAAGATCATCGGCGCGCGCGGAAGCCATGTGCTCGGCCAGTTTATGGCCGAGTCGGTGATCATCGCCTTTCTGGCTTTGCTGTTCTCTTTCGGGCTTTACCTGCTGGTTCGGAGGGAATTCCTGGCGCTCGACCCGCACATTTCCGAGATTTTCAGGCTCGACCTGTCGTTCCGTTCGGTATTGTATTTCATCGCGCTGGCCCTATTCACCGGGCTTGCGGCCGGCTTCCTGCCCGCTGTGTTTTTCTCCAAGATCAATGCGCTTGCGGTCATGAAGGACGCATCGGGAATCAAAATTTTCAGGCATATCGGGCTGCGGCGGGTGCTTATCGTGACGCAATATGCGCTTTCCCTGATTTTCATTGCCACCACCGTCGTGGGTTACGGACAATACAAGGGCTTTTTGAATTTCGACCTCGGTTTCAACACCGGAAATATCCTTAATATCAAACTGCGCGGCGTGGATGCCGAAGTATTAAAAAAAGAGCTGGCCGAAATACCCGGAGTGAAGCAAATCTCGCATTCGAGCATGGTTACCAGCGTGGGCAGCATTTACGGGTTCGACGTGAAATACTTTCCCCGCAAGGACGCGCAACCCGCCGATTCGGGATTGGTGTGGGTGAATACCGTAGACGAGCATTACCTTCCTATTCACCAACATAAACTGCTGGCGGGCAACAACTTTACATTACGGCCCGAGAAAGGGAGCGAGAGCGAACTGATTGTAAACCAACAGGTTTTAAAGCGATTTAACATCGGCAACCAGGATCCGCATAAAGCGCTGGGGCAGATCATCGAAGTCAACGGACAAAAGCTGACGATCATAGGCGTGCTGAAAGATTTCCATTACGGCACGATGGAAAACAAGATCGAGCCGGCGATGCTGCGGTATTCCCGAAGCGAGCCGTGGGGATACCTCAACCTTCAACTTGCGACCAACGATCTTGAAAACACGATGGCGAAAATCGAATCCGCCTGGAAACGGTTCGACAGGGTGCATCCGCTGAAAGCCACTTTTTACGACGATCAGATTCAAGAAGCATACAGCCAGTTTTCCGTGATGGTGAAGGCCATCGGCTTCCTCGCCTTCCTGGCTATCTGTATTGCGTCCCTCGGCCTTTTCGGCATGGTCGTCTTCACTACCGAAACCAAGTTGAAGGAAATCAGCATCCGCAAAGTGTTGGGCGCCAGCGAGCCGGGGCTGATATACCTCCTTTGCCGCGGCTTCATCACACTGCTGGGCATTGCGGCGCTCATAGCCCTGCCGGCTACCTACCTGCTATTCGACAAATTGCTCCTTACCCGCTTTGCCTATCACCAGCCCATCGGCCTTCCCGAACTGCTCGGGGGAGCGTTGGTGGTTATGCTGCTGGCGCTGATCATGATTGGCTCGCAAACAGCCAAAGCCGCCCGGAGTAACCCGGCGAAAGTGCTGAAAAGCGAATAAAAAGAATCGCTGTCAATCCATGGCAGCGATTCTTTTTCAGTATTTACTTTGAAATACAAAGTACTTTATAAATATTTGAGAAAATCTTTAAACCGACCGCTATGAATCTTTTTACCCGTCTTGTCCTGTTTTACCTGGAAGCGAAAGGCAACAAATGGTTCCGTTACTTCGCGACCTTTTGCCGCATCGGCGTGGCGTTGGCCTTTATTCCTTCCGGTTTTGTGAAGGTCTCGGGTGAAAGGTTTACCGCGCTGCCCTCGAACAACCCGCTCGGCCACTATTTTGACGCCCTGCATTTGACCGGCTACTATTATACATTCATCGGCGCCGGGCAGCTGATTACCGCGGCCCTGCTGCTCATCCCGCGCACGGCAGTGCTGGGCGCCCTCATGGCATTTCCTATCATGCTGAATATCACCGTGCTGGTTTACGCCCTCCGTTTCGAAGGTACGCGCATTGTCACACTTATCCTCCTGGCGAACACTTACCTCATCTGCTGGTATTTCGACAGAATCCGGTACATCCTGCCCTTCAAAAAGGCCGACCTGGGCATTCCGGAATACAAGGCGGTGAGTAAAAAATTTCCTGTCAAGTTCTTCGCTATGGTGATTGCCATGATTGCCGGCGTCATTATCGGGAACCAATACATGTACGACATCCGTCCCGGCAACTCCCCGGAGGAATGCACGAACGGCTGCCCCGGTAATGATAACCCCGAGGCATGCAGGCAGTTTTGCGATTGCATTTACAACCAGGGTAAGCCGCTGAACGTCTGCCTGGACGCGTACGAGAAGGCGCCCAAAGCCAGATGAGTACGGAATGCACATTGAGACCACCTGCCGCCCTCCTTCGATGAAAAACCGTTAAATCACTGAAAAATGCCGAATACTCACGAAAACCGCCATTAAATAGTTTGAGAGCAACGGCTCCACGGCAACGCGTTACGTTTGCATTGTTTTCCGGCAAGCCCGGGGATCAACCTATCATTAGTCATGAAAATTAAATAAGTATAGACCGCTGGCAGTTCACATTGCCAGCGGTTCTTTTTTTATACACTAAATTTGTTTTTATATTTAATTAAATTATATATTTAGTCAGAAGGTTAACGAACCCATTTCAAACCACTAACCAACCTGACATATGGCAGCCATAGAAGTTTCCGGAAACACCCGCGGCACTGGCGTGGGCAGAGTGAGAAGCAAAGTGTCGACCCGCGTCGATATGACCCCGATGGTAGACCTCGGCTTTTTGCTGATTACATTCTTCATGCTCGCTACTACCATGAGCAAACCCACTTCGATGTCGGTATTCTTCCCGAAAAAGACCGACCTCGTCGAAACCGAACCGATCCGCGCTTCCGGGGTACTGACAATTTTCCTCGGCAACCACGATGAAGTCTATTACCTCGACGGCATTGCGCCGGATGATCAGCGCGCTCCTTCCTCATTGAAAACCACACGCCACGGATTCGAGTTGAGGAACGTCATTTTCGCAGGACAAAAACGCGTCGCAGCCTTGCCGGAAGAACGTCTTGGCAGTCGATCGCTGATTGTGGTGATTAAACCAACGGCGGTTTCGAGCTACAAAAACATGGTGGATGTGATGGACGAAATGGCGATTACCAAAACAAGAAGTTACGCATTGGTCGACAAGCTGACCGAAGCGGAAACAAAACTGCTCGGCGATCGCATTCAGGACAGTCCAATCCCAACCGATCAGCCCCTGGATAAGAAGTAATGCATTGGCTGTAATGCATTGGCAAGCCTGGTCGCCAGCTACTGCGCTACCTGCGACTTTCGTTCTGAAAACGCATACCATTGGACAACGACCAATGCGGTGACGAGCATCGGGGCGGCGATCAGGTTTACGACATTCCATCCCCAGCGGTCGAGGGCTGCTCCGGCTGTGAAAGACGATACGGTGGCGACGGCGTACACCATGAAGTCGTGGAAGGCCTGGCTTTTGGCGCGGTCGCCGGTTGCATAGGACTTGGTAAGCAAAGCCGTGCCGCCGATAAACATGAAATTCCAGCCGATGCCTAGAAAGATCAGTCCGGTTGTGAAATGGAACAGCTCCGTGCCCGACAGCGCCAGCGACAAATGCAGCAGAAATATCAAAATCCCGCACGAAATGACCCGCACCGCACCGAAACGCTGGATGAGGTCGCCCGTGAAAAAGGATGGTACAAACATGCCGAGCACATGCCATTGAATGACGACCGACGAGTCGTCCGCATTGTATCCGCATATTTTCATGGTGATCGGCGTGGCGGTCATCACCATGACCATCACCGCCGACCCTACTGCCGAAGAAGCAATAGCGCCGATGAATGGAGGCCGTTTCAATATCTCCGAAAGCGGCCGCTCGCGCTGCACAGGTTCCGCGAGCGCGTCCTGGCGTGTGTCATGACGTATACGTGAGACGGCCAACACCGCGAGGATCGATAACGCCATGAGCGATACATAAGAATAGAGAAACGGGATGTCCCCAATGTCCTTGGTAAGCCTGGCAATGGACGGCCCGGCCACGGCAGCAAAGACACCACCTGAAACCACCCACGAAATAGCCTTGCTCCTTTCGGCCTCCGGTACCGATTCCGCTGCTGCGAACCGGTAGTATTGCGAAAAGCCCTGATACGCTCCAACGAACATGTTGCCGAGTACAAAAAGCCAGAAATCGACGAGGTAAATGCCAAGCGACGCCAATGCGCCCGCCAGAAAGCCCAGGCCGATACCCACCATAAACCCCTTTTTCCGCCCGTATTTTTTCATAAACATAGAAGCGGGGATCAAAGCCGCAGCCGTTCCGATGCTGATCACCGCGACGGGTATGGTTGCCAAAGCCTTATCGGCAGCCAGATTGTAACCTACCAGTCCCGACAATGCGGCTACCAATATCCCCGCCGTCTGAAAAAATGCCTGACCGGCCACAAGCGGAAACACATTTGCCAGAAACCGGCCCCGTTCATTCAAAATCATTCTGGTATCAATTAGTTAATCCAAAACCACGTGTGCCAAGGTAAGGCAATGCCCTGCCACATCCGAGCCTTTCAGTAGGTTATTTCCAGCCGCCGTTGCCGATTTGCTATTTTTAGCCTTCAAGCGAAAAACAACCGGTTATGAATATACCTTCCACCGACGAGGTGCGGGCCATTGCAGCCATCACCGACCCGACGATCCGCAATTTGCGCATTACGCAATGCTACTGCGAGCTTTCAACCGCATTCGTCAGCCGCACGGGCCCGGTTGCCAACTGGTGCACGTTTGCTACCTGGGCATCCAAGCAGGCAGGCCAGAGCATCCGGCGTGAAGATCTGCTGAGGAGCATGGAGGCGCAGCTGAACCTTCCGCAGTTGGAGGAATTGAAGCTGCTGTGGCGCGTAGCAGTGGAGTTGGGCGTCGATGCGGCATTGCAGCAGAAGCTGTTCGGCATTATCCGCAATACGTGGCTGGCCGGCATCATCGATGACATCAGCGGGGCAGTGAGCCGTGGAAACCGGAAGGTTTTCGAAGAAATCGGCTGGGAATTTGCACGATTTCTCTCTGCTTATTCTCAGGATAAGGCATTTAACCAGCAGCAGCTCGACGATTTCTGCCGAAATCTGCGGCCCGGCAATCCGCCGGATGGCCAGCAGTATCTCAAACAGGCATTTACCAATTACTATCATGCATTCTTCGAGGAAGACGCCCAGTTGCGGACCGAATTGCAGCTGCTGGCCAACCTCGAAATCGGGTTTCATGAACAAACGCGCCTGCAACCGGAAATAGCGGCATCGCTGAATGCGGCATTCGCGGTAAACACCGAAATCGTGCGCAAGAAAATAACCGACGCATTCTTCCCGCCGGAAAGCTGGCTGGCACGTATCCGGCTCTCCTACCTGAAAATCACGGGCAAAACCTCGCGGCTGGACACGGCTATCAATAAATTAATGCACCGCCTGCAAAGCATTGTAAGGGAGCAGCTTACTATACATCTCATGACATTGACACTCCCTCCCGAACTGCGGCTTTCGCTGGCAAAGGATCTGAACAAAACCTACCCGGCGGCATTGCTGCACCTCTCCTGCCCCAGCCTGCTCACATTACTTTCGCAAATAGATCCTACCCCCGACAGTGTGGCACAAAGCGGCGCCGTCGATTGGGCCGACCTGCCGGAGCGTATGCATTTCATTACCGAACTGTTCCGCTGTTACCACATCGATCCGGCGCTGTACTCGGAGGCATTCACGCTGCAACAGGTAGCGGCCATGAAGGGCGGCAAATTACCGACGGGGCGGCTTTGAGCACGCATGATCCTGCGTCGGATACGCCCTGTCCAAGAAATTTTACCGGTCGAAAACTTGCTTGAAAAGCTCCCTTACGAATATATTCGCCCCATTGTCAAAATTGTATTTTTTCGGGTATGCGTACAAGGAAGGTGATTCCGGGTGTAGTTTTTTCTCTTATTTTCTCATTATCAGCAGCATTTGCACAAAACAAAGTCGATCTGTCCAATGCCATCAATGCCGCCCGCCTGAAAGCAGCCAAAGATACGGCCTGGCATAAGATCGAATTTGGGGCTAACATCAACCAGGGGTCGTTTAGCTCCAACTGGACCGGCGGTGGCGTGAACTCGATCGCGCTCGGTGTGTTTTTCAATGCATTGAACGAAAAGAAGAAGGGGAAGAATTCGT
The DNA here is from genome assembly GCF_900101885.1 of Dyadobacter soli. Lineage (GTDB taxonomy): Bacteria > Bacteroidota > Bacteroidia > Cytophagales > Spirosomataceae > Dyadobacter > Dyadobacter soli. Next base: position 15,971 of record NZ_FNAN01000007.1, read on the forward strand.
GGCGCAATGATTTCCAGTCGCAGTACGGTATTGTGCGCAACAAAGGCCAGGAAAGCCGTAAGAATGCCGACCGCGTTTTCTTTGATACCAAATACAACCGCGAGCTTTCCGACAAATGGAGCTTCTTCGCGAACGTCAACTTCCTTTCACAATTTGCGGCGGGCTACGAGTACAGCGCCAGCACCGACTCCGTCGCATTCAAAAGAAAGGTTTCCGGCCTGCTTTCGCCTGCCTACCTCACCGAAGCGATCGGTATCGAGTATCGCCCGGCCCCCTATTTCTTCGTGGACCTGGCACCCGGCGCATTGCGGCAAACCATCGTGGTAGACCGCGACTTGTATGTGAACACGCCCGACCAGAAGAACTACGGCGTACCTATCGGCAAGCGCGTACGCACGGAAGCGGCCCTCATCCAGCTCGTGGCCAACTTCGACAAGGATATCGCCAAGGACGTGAACCTGAAATTCAGGTACCTGATGTTTTCTAGCTTCCAGGACCCGTTGGAGATCGATAACCGCCTCGATGCCCAGATGACGGCCAAAATCAACAAATATGTGAATGTAAACCTGGGCGCTATCGTGGTTTACGATAAGGACCAGAGCAGCAAAATCCAGTTCGCCCAGGCTTTGAGTGTCGGTTTCCTGTTCGCGTTCTGATCAGAACGCTATGTTTTTCCAAAGCGTACCGTTTACCGTCGTGTAGGCGTGTAAAAGTCCTTGCTTGTGCAATGAACCAAGGTGTTGCTCGCTGTTTGCGAAACTTTGGCCCGAAAGCCCGGCAAATTCCTTGGTAGTCAGCGTCGGATACTGGGCGAAAAGGTCCTGCCAGTTTTTACTATACCAACCTTTCGGGGCACCGGGGTGCATTTTGGCGATCGCCGCTTCGAAAATTTCATAGGGTTTAAAACCGTAAATCTTCTCGTGTTGCCCCTCCCGGTTAAAGACGAGCAGGGTCGGAAAACCGCGGACAGCCCATTGTGCCGCCAGTTGTAAATCGCCCTGGAACAATTTGACAGCGTCCGTTTGGTAATCCTTTTCAAATTGACCAACATCCAGTCCGGCGTGGCTGGCAGCATCCGCAAGATGTTCCCAGCGGGTAATATTCTTTTTTTCCAGAAACACCATTTCCCTGATACGCCGCAGGAAAGCCAGTGCTTTACCTTCGTCCTGCATTTGCGCCGCTTTGAAAGCCACGGAAGGCGGATAGGATGAATGCAGCGGGTCTTCCAGCCACACATCGCCCACAATGGGCATCTCGTAATAGCGGCTCACCTCGTCCCAATGTGGCGCCACGTCCGTAGGTTTGCTGATCCCGCCGCTGTTGTACGACCAGTCGGGCAGCAGCCCGCCCATCCGGTATTCGAGCTCCACCAGCGGGCCGTATTCCAGTTTCAATTTCCGCAACTGCGGTTCGATGCCCCAGCAGGTAGAACAGATCGGATCGGTGAAATAGATGATTTTGACAGGTTTGATACCCGGTTCGACAGTAGCCCCGGCGCTTTCGCCGGGCGCGGACGGCAGTTCGCAAATGCCGCTTTCCGCATCACAGAGCAGTGGATTGTTTTTCATACCCGAAATTAGCTTTCGTATAGTTTCCAATCGTTATGCATTTCCCTTTGGTAACTGGTTACCTTTTGGAAACTACCCAGCGGTGACATACCTTTACATGCGACCAGATCAGGCAAAAAGATGAAGAAACAGGCATCGTGCAATACCACGCAGCAATGCAGAAAAAGGATACTTGCTATCCGTGACGCCATGGAGATCCTTTCGGGCAAATGGAAGTTCCATATACTGGGCACGTTGCTCCTCAACGACAAAATGCGTTTCATGGACCTGCTGCGGGAAGTGGACGGCATTGCTGCCAAGATGCTTTCCAAAGAACTGCACGACATGGAAATGAACCAGCTCATTACCCGCCGCGTGCTCGACACGAAGCCGGTAACGGTCGAATACGAGCTCACCGAATATGGCCGTTCCGTGGAACCGATCATCAACGAAATAGCCGGCTGGGGAATGCTTTACCGCAAAGGTGTGGTGGTGGAATGAAATAAAATAGACTTACGGTTACTTAAAATATTTTCGTTAATTGCCGTCGCACTAATTTATCCAATTACTTAGCCATGCGGACATTTCAACGACTATTAAAAGCAGCATTATCCTTAACTACCTGTGCACTTATCACTAACACGGCCCAGGCCCAGCTGAGCCTCGGGGTAAAGGGAGGGGTTAATTTCAGCAGTCTGGTCGTCAAGGACGACGATTTCACTAATTTTTCGGAACGGGTAGCGCCCAATTTTGCCATCATTTTCAACTATCAGATCGCCCCGACGTTCAGTATTCAGGCGGAGCCGGGCTTTTCTGCACGGGGAGTTACAATTCGCCCGTCAAACAGTACGCCGGTAATCGTTTTTCCCGGCTCGCCCCATCAGCGAGTGGAAAAGGGGGTGCTTAAAATCGGCTATTTTGAATTGCCGATCGTTGCCCAATACCGGCCACGGCTGACCGAGAAACTGGAAGCCATTATTTCTGCCGGTCCCGAAATCCGTTTCCGCACCGGACCGCAAAGGCAGGAAGTTACCACCGCCACCTACGTAAATGGCGAGAAAGTGGGAACAGTTACAAGAAAGGATTCCTATTCCGGTGACGACGCCGTCAGCGTTTTCGATGCCGGGGTTACCGCGGGTGCAGGCCTGGCCTATCCGATAGGGCGACTTAAAGTGTATGTCGAAGGGCGTTATCACCTCGGCTTGTACAATCTCGCATCCAATACCAACGATGGCGACGCGTACGACAGTAAAGTCCACAACCGGGGTGCCTCGGTAGTGCTGGGCGTAACGGTACCGATCTTCAAATAATGTCAATGGCCCCGTCCCGGGGTCATTTTCTTTTACTGACTGAAAAAGCTAACTTCCCACGTATCCTCTAAAATGATATAATTGCTCAACGAACAACAAATCTTTCAACCATAATGGAGCCCGCTTTAAATGTATTAATCATTGAGGATCACGAGCTTATGACATGGGCCCTGATCAAAGTTATCCGAGATGGCTTCGACAATGCTATCCTTCAATCGGCTTTTGACCTGGAACGCGGCCTTGAAATCCTGAAAGAAACCGACATTCAGCTCGTCATGCTGGACCTCGATATCCCTGGCGGCAACAGCCCGCGCATGATCGCGCAGATCCGGCAGATCCGGAAAGAAGTCCGCATTCTGATCTATTCGGGACTTTCGGAAAAACACCATGCACTGAAATACATTATGGCGGGCGCCGACGGCTTTATTTCCAAAAACGCCCCGAAGTCAGCCGTTTGTGACGCGGTGAGAACGGTGCTCAGCGATAAAAAGTACCTGCAACCGATCACGCAGGAGGCGGTTGTGAATGCATTGATATTCAAAAAATTCAGACGGCAGATTTCCGACACCATCCGGCTTACCAAAAGGGAGCAGGACGTGCTGCGATTGCTCCTGAAAGGCAAATGGACCAACGAGATCGCCGACGAACTCGGCCTGCAACCGAATACCATCAGTACCCACAAGGGAAGCATTTACATAAAATTCGGTGTCACCAACCCTGTCGAACTCTTCGAACAGGTACGGGCGAGAATGCCCGAGCTGCTGCATGAAAACGAGAGTAGCCCATCCGTAAAGTAGATCCGTGCTGCGTTTATGATTTACAGGCTCAGCTTACTTTTCCTTCTTCTCTTTTCCGTTCCCATATTTGCCCAAAACGGGTTCTCTGTCAGACACTTCACCGCCGACAACGGTCTCCCGCAGAACAGTATCAAAAGCATTTCCGCCGATACGAAAGGGTATATCTGGCTGGCGACGGAAGACGGCCTGGTGCGTTTTGACGGATTCAATTTCGTCGTTTTCAGCAAATCGGATCTCGGTATCAGCAGCAGCCGCTTCTATTCCCTTGAACCAGGGCAAAGGCGTAAGCCGGGGGTTACGTCCACGCGTAACGACGGTCGGACGGACATTTGCTATGCCACCAATGTCGCCAACGAAGCGGTCGTGATCCGTGACGGGCGGCCGCGACGTGATACCGCCTATACGTCCAATGTGCTGGCGGTGCGCAAGCGTTTGTCGCGAAGACCGAAAGACATTTTCGCCGTAGCCGGGTTACCGGATATCTGGAACGTGCCGCTCTCGAACGTCCGGGCAATGATCCCCACAGGCGATGGCGACGGAAATTTCTATCTGTGCGACAACGATACGGTCTCCTGTTACAAGCAATGGAGAAGGGTTTACGACCTGCGGGCGGAGACAGACGATTTATGGCATTACTTCGCCCTGGGCGGCAGGCTTTACCATCTGGATGCAGGTAACGCTTTTACTGCTATTTTCAATGGTCGCCGGTCACAGTTTCAGCTGAAAGGGGATTTTGCCGCGGAGCCACACGGCGCTGGAAGTGACAGGCATCGGGATACCAGACTTTACTGGAATCCCAATGCCGACCAGGCTTTTCTTTTCAGATCCGGTCATTTGTACCTGCTCGAACCGCAAAAAGACGGCACGCTCACCAGCCGGCTGCTCACGAAAGGTTTCGACCTGACGGCGAACAGTATCGATGTCGTGCATTACGACCCGCTCGCCGGGCTAGTACACCTCGGCAGCAGTACCAATGGGCTGTTTGTCCTCACATTGCATCAGTTTGAAACCGTACGGGTGAGCGGCAACGACCGGCCGAATATTTTCTATGCGCAAATTCCTTTCGGAAGCAATTCGGTGCTTACGCCCACGGGTATCATCGCGGGAAAAGACAATTCGGGCAAACCAATCGACAAGCGGCTACCGCTCCTGGAAAAGGTAAACCCCAGCGACAAACGGGTAATTTTTCGCGACCGGCAGGGCAATCTCTGGACGAAAAACATGCGGATACTGATCAAAATGGATGCAAACGGGAAGCATTTGATCGGTGGCCGGAAGCTGGGCCGGGAAGTGAAGGCCATTTTGCAGGTCAACGACTCGACCATGTGCCTGGGTATGTATGAACGAGGCTTGTTCACAATGCATATCGACGGCCCCGATAAGAAACCCAGGCATGTGGACGGTGTCTACAATAAAAATGTCACCTGCCTGGATCTGCAAGCCGAAAATCAGGTGCTCGTGGGTACCGAGGACGGCCTATACCACGCCGACTTGCACACCGGGAAAATCTCGCTGATCCAGGGTACCCGGGGGATTTACATCAAAAGCATCCATTCGTTCGGGAATGGCCGGGCGTGGATTACGGCGGCGGAAAAGGGCTTGCTGCTGCTCGACGGACCGCGCGGGCTGGTTACCTTCCCGCACGACAAGCAGGGATACCTGGCAAGCGCACATTGCGTGGTGGACGACGGACGCGGGTTTCTGTGGGTATCTACCAATCGCGGGCTGTTCCGGATAAGCCGGACGGACCTGCTCGCATTTGCCGGTTCCCGACCGGACACCCCGCCCGAGCAACCCGGCGAGGAAACAGCACAGCTGGCCCCGCCGCTATTTTACGAGTACCATGCAATGAACGAGGGGTTCAATACCAATGAATTCAATGGAAACTGCGCGCCTTGTGCCCTGAAATTCGACGACGGCACCATTTCCCTTCCCTCGCTCGAAGGCCTGGTATGGTTCCGGCCCTCGCATATACGCACTTACCTGCCCGGCGAGCCGCTGATGCTCGACCGCGTGGACGTGAACCGGCAGATCATCAGCGACCCGGGCGATACCGTCAGCCTGCCGCTTTCGCCCGAAAACGTCCGTCTCCATTTCTCTACGCCCTATTTTGGGCATTACGACAACCTGAACGTGTCGTACACCCTGATCCGCGATGCGTCGGATCTCCCCGGTGCTTCATGGATACCGCTGGACGATGAGGACGATCTCACTGTGCAATATTCCAATTTACCCTCAGGTACACATATGCTCGTGATCCGGAAGCAGGCCGGTTTTGGATTGAATAATTATACGATTAAAAAAATCTGGCTGACCGTGCCCCGGCATTGGTTTGAAACTGCATGGGCAAAGGCTGCATTTGCGGCGCTGTTGATACTCACATTCGTAGCCGGTGTGCGACTATACAATCATAAAAAACTGAAAATCATCCAGAAAGAGAAGCTGATGCTGGAAGAAATGGTACGGCAGCGGACGAGTTCCCTGGAAACCGCATTGGCGCAGCTGGAAGAATCTAAGCGCGATGTCGACGAGCAGGTGCACCTGATGTCGCGGATGCTGGCCTCGATCAGCCACGATGTGCAATCACCTTTGAACCACATTACCTTTGCCGCGGGCGATATTGCCGAAATGGTGCACACGGGCCCGAATGGCAAGATTATCGAGATAGCCAATGCAATAGCCATCGTTTCGAGCCGCACGGGCAAGTTACTGCACGGCCTTTTGAATTATATCAAAATCCAGGTGTACGGCAAAAGAATGCATTCCGGGCGGATTGAATTAAACAAACTGATCCTCGAAAAGCTCGACTTTTTCGAAAGCGTCATCCAGCACAACGGCAACCGGGTAACCCGCGATATTCCGCAGAACTTCCAGGTCGAATCGGATTATGAATTGCTTGCGGTCGTGATCCATAACCTGCTCGATAATGCGGCCAAGTACACGCGAAACGGGGAAATCGCATTGCGCTCGGGAATGCGCGATGGTGTTGCGGAACTCATTATTTCCAATTCAGGCCCTCCTCTTTCGCAGGAGAAAATGGATTTCATCAATCAAGCCGGCGGGGAAAGCACCGACTCCCGCCCGTTTCCGAACGAACGGGTCGTTAACCTGGGACTCATCATCATCAAAGAAGTGTCTCAACTGCTCGGTATCAGCATTAGCGTCAGGCAAACCGCTACCATCGATTTTCACATTCTTTTCAAAAAACCAGCCTGAAAAAACGCCCCACTCATTCGAATGGGGCGCCGCATTGCTGAAAATTTGTGCCTATTCCACGGCTACCCGCTGAAAATATACGCGGTCCTTGTCCTCAGCGGTGCCGCTACCGGAATAGGCCACAAGAATATCCTTGCCCACCAGCTTGATCACCGGAAATGTGGCATAACCGGCCTTCGAGGGCAGGTAACGGGTCCTTAGTTTCTTACCCGCCGGTGTCCGGATTTCCAGCCCGATCCGGCTCCCCTCCCCGGTATGCTCGTCCCAGACAATCGCCTGGTTACCATTTTTCAGGATTTGTATTTGCGGATGTTTGCCTGCTGTGCTGGCACCTACCGCGTTTTTAGCGGTGAATGTCTGCCCGTTATCTTTCGAAGAAGCGTAAAAAACACCTTTCCCCGACCCCATCGTGTACCACACGAATGACAGCCCCGTGCTCGTCTGCGCTATGGCCGGGCCGGTATGCGGGCAGGCGCTGATCACCCAGTTGTCGGGGCTGATGCGCGCCGGTGCCGAAAAACTTACACCATTGTCTTTGGAAACAATGTGGACCATATCCCTGATCGAATCGTTCAAAATTTTGCGATAGGCTACGTGCAGGCCGCCCGTATTATCGGTAAACAGGTCGGTGCGGCAGCATTGGCACACGGTTTCGTCGATCACCTTCTCGCCTTCGAACGCATTACTTTTACCGAATCTGGCAAAATAGAGCGAGGAGCCGTCGCGCGGGTTATTCTTCCGGCTGTCAAGCCACACAACGCCTACGCTGCGGTCGGGCAGTATTTCAAAATCGAAATAACGCTGGTCGATACTATTCGGATCGGGGCTTAATGGCGCCGGCGAAGTCCAGGTGGTACCGCCGTCGGCTGAGGAGGTGTAGTAGATCAGTCCTGAATACGGGTTCTTCGGATTCGGATTTGCCACGCCCCAGGCCGCTATTACCCGGCCATCCGGCGCTACGATCACTTTCGGCAGGTTTTCGCCATGCGGCTTCACTTTTTCGCTGCCCGGTACCAGGATGGTTTTCGAAAATCCATTGCCCTTCGAAACCCGGTAACACAGCACCGCTTTCGACTCCGAAACCGTCCGTACCCAGCTGAAAACCGCCAGCGTATCGGCGCTCTGGAAAAGATACGGGCAGGTGCCGGTGAAAGTACTGTCGATTGCACGCTCATTTTCGGCGATGGTTTTATCCGCCGGTATTTTGGAGCCCGCGCCGATACAGAGCAGCAGCAGACCGATATAATAAATGGTGTTTTTCATTGGTAAAATCAATATTCGGGCAAATTACCCAAACTTCCGTTAAAGCCGCGCCTTACCGGGCCCTGTGAAAGAATTTTCAGCATTAATGGCGCCTAACCTTTACATTAGCTAACCGAATCCGCAACATCATGACAGACAAAAACCACTCATCCGCACCCGTTTCCATTGCCGTCCTGCCCTTTCTGAACCTGAGCGGCGACCCCGAAGAAGAGTATTTCAGCGACGGCGTCACCGAGGAGATTATCAATGTATTGAGCCGCGTGCCCGGTTTGCAGGTCGCGGGCCGGACGTCGTCTTTTACTTTCAAAGGCAAAAATCATGACCCGCAATGGATCGGTGCGCAGCTGCAAGTAGGCCATATCCTCGAAGGCAACCTGCAAACTACCGGCGAGCAGCTGCACATTACTGCAAGGCTGCTGAAAGCCAACGGTTCCCAAATCTGGTCGGAGCGGTACGACAGGACGTTGGAAGATATATTCGATGTGCAGGAAGAGCTTGCGCAGGCTATCCTGGATGCGGTTAAAATCGAGTTGCTGGGTGAAGAACCGGCGATCGCGTTCAAGCGCTATACTAATTATAAGGAAGCCTACCAGCTATACCTCCGGGCGCGGTTTTACCACAACAAATTCGGTGGCAGCGACGACTACCAGAAGGCTATCGGGTATTTCCGGGCAGCACTGGAAACCGATCCTTCCTATGCGATCGCCTATTCCGGCATTGCGTCCTGCTACCTCAATATGTGGTTTTACAGGCATTTACCCGCCGAAACGGCATTGCCCTTGCTGAAAGAAGCTACCGGGCAGGCGCTTGCACTGGATAGCGCCATCGCCGAAAGCTACCTTGCGCTCGCACGCATGCAAATGCTCTACGAATGGGATTTCGCCGCAGCCTCGGACTCCTTCCGCAAAGCATTGGAGCTGAACTGGAACACGGCCGACCTTCACGGTCAATATGCATTATATCTCGCGCTTACCGACCGCCCCACCGAAGCCGAGGCAGAAGCGGCCCACGCCCTGGCGCTGGAACCGTTTTCGCTGATCAACAACTTCTACGCGGCCTACGTGTACTGGATCTCGGCCCGGTTCGACCTGGCCGTTGAGCAGGGACGCAAGCTGGTGGCGCTGGACCCGTCGTTCTGGGGCGGTTACATGATCACCGGCCTGAACCTCATCACATTAAAAGATTACCCCAATGCACAGGACGCGCTCGAAACGGCATTGGAGATCAACTATAACGGCATAACGCTGAGCGCCTGCGGGGTGCTCTTCGGCTTGTCGGGAGAAACGGAGAGTGCGCGGGATATCCTGACGCAGATGGCGTCACTAGGTAAAACGAGCGTCGTAGCGAACTACGACCTAGGCATTGTCAACGCTTCGATCGGGGAGGCAGATACCGCCGTAATGTATTTCCAGGCGGCGATCGAGCGGCACGAACCGCCGATGCTGTTCTTCAAGTACATCCTCAGAGACTGGCTTTCCGACCGTTTACACGAGAAAAGCTACCGAGAACTGGTTCATATGCATCAATAATGTTACAAATAATATATTTCCGTTACAACTTCGAAATTTTATCCTACCTTTGATACCTAACAAAAAAGAAAGTCTAAGTTATGAATAAGGGTAGGGTTAAGTTTTTCAATGAAACGAAAGGTTTCGGTTTCATTACTCCGGAAGAAGGCGGAGATGACATTTTTGTACACACATCAGGTCTGAAAGACAATGTTCGTGAGAATGACCTTGTAACTTACGACGTTGAAAACGGCCGGAAAGGACTGAACGCCGTCAACGTTACGCTGGCATAACTGTCAAACTACGCTAGAACGAGATCCTCCTTCGCGGGAGGATTTTTTTTGTTCTAACAACTTTACACCGACACTCATCCATTATGGCATTTATAGACATTGTTCTTCGTCCGCCTTCCTATGGATGGCAAGATGAACACGGAAATCTGGTCAAGCCGCGCCCAGGTCAGATTTTTGCTGAATTCTTTAAACGGCTGAACATCGTTCAGGACAGAAAGAACTGGCTTTCGCTGATGAGTTGGGTGAAAGTGCTCTGCATGGTGCCGTTTCTGGCACTTTTTATTTTCAAATTCTTCAATCTCTGGTTGCTGCTGGCGGCATTCGTGTACAGCATGTTCATCATGGGCACGCATGGCACCATCTGGCACCACCGCTATTGCACACACGGCGCATACAAGTTTAAAAATCATTTCTGGCGCGTTTTTACACAAAACCTCACGGTGTGTATGATTCCGGAGGAGATATATGTGGTCTCGCACCATGTACATCACGCCAAATCCGACCGCCCCGGCGATCCCTATAATGCCGAAGCAGGGTTTCTCTATTGCTTCCTGGCCGATGTGAACCACCAGCCGATCGCGGCAGATCTCAGCGAACAGCAGTACAATCGCGTAAAGTCGCTCATGCGGCACACCGGTGTGATCGCAAATTCCTACCAGCAATACCTCACCTGGGGCTCGTACCAGCACCCGGCAAGGGCAGTGCTTTACTGGCTGCTCAACTGGTCGTTCTGGTATGCGGTGTTCTTCCTGCTAGGCGGCCATGCGCTGGCATGTACGTTGTTTGGCGCTGCCGGTTTCTGGGCGGTTGGCGTGCGTACCTTTAATTATGAAGGGCATGGCAAAGGCCAGGACAAGCAACGGCCGGGCACCGATTTCAATCAGAACGACAAGTCGATCAATCAGCTCTGGCCGGGCATTGTAGCCGGCGAGTGGCACAACAACCACCACCTTTTCCCTAAAAGTGCCCGCAGCGGCTTCAAGCCTTACCAGATAGATCTGGCCTGGTATTATATCAAATTCCTGAACAAGCTAGGCGCAATATCCAGCTACCACGACTCCAAAAAGCAGTTTTACAAACAATACGAATCGCCGTACCAGGAGGCAAAGCAGAATCCAGAAAAGCGGACGAAATTCACAGAAGCCTGACGAGGCAAGCTGTTTCGATAGATTATCCGGTATTGTACCTTTACAGTACCGATGGTGAACGCATTTGTCAAATGGCTCCTGGCTGCTCTCCTCCTCCTGCCGCTGCTTCCTTCCCGCGCGCAGCAGGGAAGCATGGCTGTTGCCAACAAAAAAATCAAACTCCAAAGCATTTCCATTGACGACGGCCTGTCTCAGGGCTACGTAAGCCGGGTGTTGCAGGACAAAACCGGCTACCTGTGGATTGCCACCGCCGACGGCCTCAACCGTTACGATGGTTACGAGTTCGTGGTGTACAGGAACAGTCCCGACAATCACTCTATCGCGTCCAATTACGTCAAAAAAATGTGTCTGGACCGTGCGGGTAGGCTCTGGATAACCTTTGCCCAAGGCGGCCTCGACCTGTTCGACCGCGATTCGGGGACGTTCATTCACGTGATCCCGATCGGCAGCAGGCCCATTACCACCGATCCCGATGGCTTTTCCTTCCTGGGGCAGTACCGCAATGGCGTGGCTTTCATTCGGAACCGGCAGCTTTTCGGGGTAAGTTTAGAGCCGGTCATTAACGGTGCAAAAAAAGGGAAACCTGCGTCTGCCAGCACCAGAATACAGCCCTTATCTGCTGCGAAAAACTCGGCCAAACCGACGTGGGGCATTATGCCGGACATTTACACTTCCGCTAATGGGCAAACCTGGCTACTCGATGTAAACTCTTCGCTTTACCAGCTCCGTATCGACACCACAGCCAACCGGTACCAATTCGTGGAGCATAGCCTGCCGGTCGCATTGGTTCCTGCGAATACGCCCAAAGTATGCCGCCATTTTTTCGCCGTCGACGAGTTCAGAGGGCTGATTTACTTCCAGCAATACAACAATTTATACAAACTCGACCCGAAGACAGGCGATACCGATTTGCTAATGCAGCACACGGGTTTCTGGACTTTCCTGTTCAGCGCGGTCGACCAAAACGGAAATATATGGTTCGCCAACTACGGCAAGCTTTACTTCCTCGATACAGCGGCCCGAAAGGGTTGGTTTGTCGAAAGCGCCGACCGGGACATCGAAAAGAAGAATGTGTCTACCGACGGGGCCTGTTACCTGGACAATACGGGGAATATCTGGGTTAGTACACTGGGTTACGGCCTCACGAAGATCAATTTGCGGAATGCGAGCTTTCACCACGTCAAAAGGGAGCGCGCGATCAATTTTTCGAGTAAAAAAATCTATACAAGCGTCCGGGGCGACCTCCGCGTTACGCCGTGGGAAGGTGAAGATTGCCTTTTTGATACCATTCAGAAAAAACTGGTGCCGGGAGAAATGCAATTCACCGATAAAGGGCCGATGAAGAATGGCCGGCTTATTCCGCTTTACCCGTTTACGCCGGGGTCCACCAAAATCCCCGCCGACATACTACAACACGGCAACTATCACCTTCGGCCAATGCACAACAGCTACATTTGCCTCATCGAACCCGACCGGAACTTCGCAACCGTTCTTTACAAGGAAGCACAGACCGTGTACGAGTGCCCGTACCTGCTCGCTCCCGGGCATAAGGTGTGGTTTGTGGCGGAAAACAAATCATTGCATTCGCTCGATCTTGCGTCCGGGCGCTACGTGCACATGCCCCTGCCCACGCAAGCGGGACTGGCGCGCGAGACCATCGCCCGCGACAGAAACGGCGACATCTGGCTGGCGGTGGAAAACGGTATCGCTGTTTATCAAGCAGCTACCGGGAAGTGGCGAACGTATTTGCATCACCAACAAGGAGGATTGCAGCCCGGCAGCATCCTTTGCTTTTTCTTCGCCACCGACGACCCGGAGCATGCCTGGATCGGGTTTGAAGGAAAAGGATTTTGTAAAATGAATATCAAAACCGGTGCCTGCCGGTATTGTACCACGGAAAATGGGCTGCCGAACAATGTGGTGTACGGCATTATGCAGGACAAATCGGGCAGCTTGTGGATGAGTACCAACAGCGGGCTCTCTTCCTACAACATTCGGAGCAACCAGTTCCGCAACTACACGTTTGAAGACGGCTTGCAAAGCAATGAGTTCAACCGGTATTGTTTTGCACAGTCGCCTGCGGGAGCCATGTTGTTTGGAGGGGTGAATGGCGTCAACTACTTCAAAGCCGCCGAAATTACGTCCAGGAAAACGGATACGCGCGTGTGGCTGACCGATATGTTTGTGAATAACAAGACCATTGGGCCTTCGGCCGGCGCACCCGTCGCGCGGGATCAGGAACTGGATCTGGCCTACAACCAGAACATGATCGCATTCCGCTTCGCATTGTCGGACCTGACCAACCCGAAGCAGAACCAGTTTACCTGCAAGCTGGAAGGGATTGACGAGGAATGGTCGCGGATGAGTACGGAGCATAATGCCGTGTACACCTACCTCCCGCCCGGTGACTACACTTTCAGGGTGAAGGGCTTCAACCGCGACGGCGTCGGCGCGGGTAATGAGATCCGCTTCCCGTTCAGCATTGCAACGCCCTGGTGGCAAACGTGGTGGTTCCGCACGTGGCTCGTGCTGGTTGTCGGCGCGACGATGTATGCGCTGTACCGTTACCGGCTCAACCAGGTATTGCGCTTGCAGGCTATGCGCAACCGTATCAGCGCGGATATGCACGACGAGATCGGGAGTACGCTCAGCAGTATCAGCTTTTACAGCCAGGCATTACTCATGCAAAACCCGGACGATGCCCAGCGGAGCGTTCTGGAAAAGATCAAGTCCAATGCGCAGGACGTGCAGGATGGGCTGAGCGATATTGTGTGGAGCGTGAAAGCGGATATGGATAGTTTTGAAAGCCTGCTCATCCGGATGCAGCGGGTAGGTAATGAGTTGTTTGAGCCTAAAAACATCCGCTTCCATTTCGACGCCGACCCGAAACTGAAACACCTGAATATCGATATGATGACCCGCAAAAACTGCTATCTCATATTCAAGGAGGCGCTGCACAATGCGGCCAAGTACGCGCAATGCCGCAATGTGTGGATCGACATTCAAACAAGCCGGCAGCAAGTAGTGATGACGATCAGGGACGATGGCCGGGGCTTTGATACCACTACCCAAAGCAATGGCAACGGCCTGGGCAACATGCAGCAACGTGCCGCTTCCATTAAAGGCGACCTGCGTATCCTGTCCAGCCCGGGCAATGGAACCGAACTCACGCTTTCCATCAAAACACCGGCACAGTAGCAAATATTTGCTATTCACTTTCCCGTACGGGTAACTTACATTTGTCCATGACCAACCGGATCGTAATTTTCGATGACAACGAGGAGCGCCTGAAAAGCGTGGAAATGCTGCTGAACCTGTCTCCCGATTTTGAATGTGCGGGCACATTCAAAAATTGCAACAAGCTCCTGGAAGACATCGCGCGGTGCGCCCCTCACCTCATATTGATGGATATCGATATGCCCGGCATGAACGGCATCGAGGCTACGCGCCTTATCCGCAAGAACCTTGACCTGCTGCCGGTCATTATCCAGACGATTTTTGAAGAAAACGAAAAGATTTTCGACAGCCTCCGAGCCGGTGCCAATGGTTACCTGCTCAAAAAGACGCCACCCGAGAAGTTCCTGGAAAGCCTCCGCGAAGCCCTCGACGGCGGCGCACCCATGACAGGCAGCATTGCCAGCAAAGTCCTCCTCTATTTTTCAGCCGAACAGCAAGCTACGAAAGAGTACCATCTGACCGAGCGGGAGAAGCTGATCCTCGGCCTGCTCGTGAAAGGTTACAGCTACAAAATGATCGCCAACGAATGCAAAATCGCATTCAATACGGTGAACAACCATATCCGCAATATCTACGACAAATTGTACGTCAACAGCGCCACGGAAGCCGTGAGCCTGGCTATTAAGGAGCGGCTGGTTTGAGGTAAAGCTACCCGCCACTCACATAACTCCGGATATCAAACACATTGAAACCCAGTATGACAGGATTGCCCGGCTCGGATTTAAACCGGATCGACAGCGTTCCCGGGCCGGTACTAATGCTGTTGGAAAGCGCCGGCGAGGTTATGGGGCAGTAAATTGGCCAGTCGCCCATCGCGGCGAGGCCTTTGATTACGGCCAGTTCGGCCAGGTTGAAATCGGCGTCGGAAGTGAGGGTAAGGGTAATGCTGTCGGCGGCGAGCACGGAACCAATGGCGTGGGTAAGGCTTCCGGTATCCCCGAAAAACTTCTGCCAGTCGGCGCTATCGATCCACGGCGGGGTCGACTTCGATGCCCAGGCCTGGTGCAGCAGCGCGGAACTGTACCATTCGCCCGGCGTAAGGGTAATGTTCGCAAAATGATCGAACTGGGCAGAAACGGTGACCTTGCTTGCTGCAAATTTTCTGCTGATGTTAAATGCGGCAGCGCTGCCTGTCCATATTCCAAAATAGTTAGGATCGTCGCCCGGCGCCCAGGAATCCGACACATCCGGGTCATCTCGGTTCGAGTCGAAGGAAAAACTGGTTCCGGGAGAAGCACGAAGAATGCTTTTCAAATCTGAAAATGAGGGACTGAAAGACGCCGGTTTGGCATTCGGGCCTTCATAGGGTTCCAAAACGGCCTGCGCGCTGCTGATCAGCAACTGTACCGAAAGGTCGGAGCGGCCGATATTCGCGACCGAAGGCGCATTGACAATCGCCCATTGGAACCAGACCGACGGCAATTCATTCGCGGGTGGCGGGGGCGTCACGGTGCGGAGGTACGCCTCCCATTGCACATATGTTTCTCTGCCGATATCCTCGATGAAGGTGCTCTCGGGAAACGACAACCCGTTTACCACCGCGGCATACTGGCCGAAAAACGTAGGCTGCTGGTAAATCCAGCAGTTGTATTTGAGCGTCACCGGCGGGACTACATCTATACAATCCCAAAGGCTCTGGTCACTCACCGGCACCGCCGCGGGTTGCAGCAGCTGAAAATGCCGTGTCGACAGGTTCAGGCAGGACGCCAACTGATTGTACCACCCGTCGGTCACGGCGGTCATCGCTTCGGTAGGAGTTTCGTAAATCGTTGTCATTTTGCTTCCTGAAATATGGTTTCAATGCGTTCCTGTCAACTTGAAGAAGGAAGACCGGCATTACCCGGCCTTCCCGATACAATATTAAACCGTAGCGAGGCTATCAGCCACGAAAGCTCTGGCCGATTCGAAAAGCGAAATACCCAGGCTTGAAGAGTGGCCTACGAATTCCCCTGCCGACAATACGTTCACACCCAGCACAACAGGTACGCCCGGAATGCTGCTGGTAGTGATGGTCATATGGCCTTCCTGGTTAAATTCAACGCGGTTGGTTGACGAGCTGCCGCTATCGCCCGAGTAGAATGGCCAGAAACCCGACGAACCGCTGGAAGTGATCGTCTGCTGATCCAGCGACGAATACTTTGAATCCGAAGTAACGGTGATGGACATCCCCGACGCCACGATCACGTTTGCGCCGAAGTACTGCATGTTGCCATTCGGCCCGAACGTATTGTTCCAGTTAATGGACGACTTGTCGCTCCACGGGTTACCGGTCTGGTTGGCGAATGCCAGGCCCATCGCGGAAGAATAATACCATGCGCCCGGCGTATTGGCCAGTACCAGAACGTGTTCAAAACTGGCTTCGACGGTGATATTGCTGGAAGCAAACTGCTCGCTAAGCGACGAGCTGGAACTGCTGCCGCCCCACAAGCCGAAAAAGCCCGATTTGGAGCTGCCCGCCCAGGAGCTGCTTACGTTTTTGTTCATCGTACCGCTGTTGAAATTGAACGAGCGTGAAGGGGAGCTGGCCAGTTGGGTTACCAGGTCGGCATAGTTGAGCTGCCAGTCAAATGCCACAGGCAGGCCCTTTTCGGTGGTGTACACCAATGCGAGCTCGTTCTGGGCAGTGGCGATTGGGTCGAGCAGAATGGCTGCATAGTCGGAAGAGCCGATATTGGCTACCTCCGGCGCATTGAACATCGCCCAGTTTCTGAACATGGTCGGCATCTGGTTCATGGTTACGCCGGGCTGTGTCCGTACGTACGCATGCCATTCGGCATAGTTTTCCGCGCCGATGTCCGCTTTCACATCGATCTGCCGTGTAGGCGTCAGCGCCGAAAGCAAGCCTCTGTAATTGTTATAGAACTGGTTACCACCGCTGGCAACAAACTGCGCCGTCAGGGTTTTGGGAGGGATATTGTTGTAGTAAGCCCAGAACGTCGGGTTTGCAGCAGTACCGCTTGCGATCGGCGGCGCCGGCTGAATGATCTGAAAAGAATCCTGGCTTTGGCCCAATCCCTGGATCAAACCATTGTACCAACCGTTTTGTAGGTCTAGAAAATCGCTCATTTTTGACGTATGAATAATCCCCTGTTGTCAGACGTGCAGGATTCGTCCCCGTAATAATGCCTTTACAGGTAAGCCCGTTTTTTCAAGTGGTAGCTGATCTCCACCGTACAAAAGCTTTTGTTCGACAAAGTTGAGTAGAAATAATTCTTCAAAAACGACTACAAACACGTGTTTTGGAAAACAGGTGTTTACACTTGGGGGAAGGGGAAATGGAGGAGAGGAGGAAAGGAGGAAGGGAGGAGGATGGGATTCGTTATGCGATTTCTATTGTGGCTAGGAGCCAGTCTTTGATGAGGGTTGAAAGGGCGGGTTCGGCGGCTGTTATAGCGGCCATATCTTTGAAAGTAGCGATCGCCCGGTCGTTTTCTTTCCACACCAGCAGGCCGGAAGCATCCTGTACGAGCCTTTCTTTGGGCTGCTCCTTCACTTTTGCGCCACGGTGGAAAATAAGTTGTACTTGTTTGGGAGGCTGAATTTTCATCGTGATCCGGTCCTGCGAACCTGCCGAATAGTTGGGCCCGTTCCATTTAATGTTCTCTTCCAGCATTTCGCTTGCCTGCAAAATAATATGGCGCAATGCCTCTATTTCCTGCCGCAGCGGATGGTTCAGGTCATCGAGAAAGCGGGTAACGTCTTCGTTCATGGTTATTTGGTAAAAGGTTGATATCCGTTTAAGGCAACACATGCATGCTTTTACCCAATCGGCTGAAAAAACCGTACCGTGTTGCCATCCGCATCCGTGATGTAAAACTCCCTCCTGCCCCAGGTCTGGTCCACCGGCCCCTGATGCACCGGCGATCCGGCTTTCAGCGACGTATCCAGCCCACGCTCCTTATACTTTTTAAATAATGCATCCACATTTTCCACCCAGAAATAAACCACCGACCCGAACAGGTTTTCGCTCTCCGACGTGGTGAGCTGCATATTCGACCCGTTGCGACCCAGGTCCACCACCGGCGAATCTGCATGATCATTCGGATCGGTCATTTCGAAGTCGAGTACCTCAGTATAATGCCGGATGGCGTCGGCCATATTAGAGACTTTGAATAGCGGGACGATCATAGCAGTTTAAGTTTTTTTGAAAATCACTTTGGCTATATTATATTTTACATTATATTTAATTAAATTATATATAGTCATGAAACGATTGCGACTTGCTATACTCTTTTCCGTGCTCGCATGCTGCGCCTGCACGATCGCCCACGCTCAGAAGCGCAAACCCGAATTGCCCATGGACACGATCACGTCGGAAGTCATCGTGCAGGATTTGCTGTACCGCCATCCGCCGGACACCGAAGGCCGGTCGGAAGAGGAAGTCTTCGGAGGCGTTGAACCACAGCCCGAATATCCAGGCGGGACTCATGCAATGTACAAATTTATCTCTGCCAACCTTCGCATGCCTGCAAAGGCCCGCAAGGCCGGTGTTTCGGGAAGGGTTTTTACAAGTTTTAAAGTTGAAGTGACCGGTGAGATCACGAACGTCACCGTTTTGAAAGGGCTCGGATTTGGCTGCGACGAGGAAGCTGTGCGTTTGGTAAAATCAATGCCCAAATGGAAACCGGGCAAACAAAATGGCCAGTTTGTGAAAGGCAGATACACATTGCCGATCTTTTTCGAACCAAAATAAACAGCCGGAGGCCTGCATTCCGCAAACCTCCGGCCGTCATTCAAATCAGCATTCCCCTCTTACAACGCAACCGTCTTCGTAGAAATACCGATCCGGTTCAGGAAGTTGATATGCGAAATGCAGATCATAATGTCGGCGATTTCGGCGGTCGTGAAATGCGCTTTCACATGCTCGTAGGTTTCATCTGCGACGCCGTCGATCGAAATGTGCGTCATTTCCTCGGTCAGTTGCAGGACGTTCCTTTCAGTCTCCGTGAAGAGCGGGCTTTCCTTCCAGGCCGCGAGCGCGAATATGCGGCGGGTGGTCTCCCCGATTTGCAGCGCTTCGGTGGTGTGGTAATCGATACAATAAGCACATTTATTGATCTGCGATGCGCGGATCTTGATGAGTTCGATGAGGGTACGTGGAATGGACGAGGCGTAAATCCGTTTTTCGATGGCGGACATATGCGTCCAGTAAGAGGGTTCTTCTTTCCAGACGTCCAGGCGGTGTTTCACAACTTTTTGCATGATTGACAATGTTTTGTTTGGGTAATACAAAATTCGCCAGGCATGCGGAGGAACTTCTTAAACTGGTTTAAGAAGCGAATTTCTTCCTGATTTCACTCAAATATTCAGGGGTAAAGCCGAGGAACGAAGCCATCAGATACTGCGGGACCCTTTGCAGGAAAGCAGGATACTTTCTGCTGAAATCCTGGTACAAGTCCTCTTTCGAGAGCTCGTACGTCATGCGTACCCGCATTTGCGCGGCGGCATATGCGCGCTGGAACACGAGGTGGAAATATTCGTTGAGCTCGGGCATCGCCGCCAGCATCTCGCGTTGCTGCGAAGCCGAGATCGCCAGCACTTCCGTAGCCTCGATGGCGCGGATCGAGAATTTTGCGATACTGCCATCCTGGAAGGCCATAAAATCGCTGGCCCACCAGTTTTCCATCGCGAAGTCGATGGTTTGCTCCACGCCATTCTGCCGGAGGTAAAACAAATGCACGCAGCCTTTCACGATAAAAAACTTCTCGTGGCAACGCTGCCCTTCTTGCAGCAACAATTCCTTTTTCTTAAACCGTCTCGCCTCGAAGAAGTCGCCGATCGAATGCAGTTTCTCCGGTTTTATCGAAGAATTTTTAACAATATGGGCAATGAGTTGCTGCATGGAAATGCTTGCGTTTTTGTGCGGGAGCAAAATTACGGTATTTGGGCTTAGGGCAAATCGGCAGGCAAAAAATATGCGTTTTCGTGCACACGCCGTAAATCATGAGGGGAGAAATTGCTAAATTCGTTTTTCTCAACCTGTTTTTATGCGCGTCGACGACCATCTTTATGATCTGGAACTGTACAGCCTTGCCAAGTCGGGCGACGAGCACGCCTTCACGATGCTGTACCGCCGTCATTGGCAAAGCCTTTTCAACGGGGCCTACAAGCGGCTGCAATGCAAGGACCAGTCGCAGGACATTGTCCAGAACATCTTTATCGATTTTTGGGAAAGAAGAAACTCTGTCGACGTAGGTAATGTGCAGGCCTACCTGCATACCGCCGTGCGTTTCCAGGTATTCAAGCACACCGCCCGCCAGCCGCAGAATGCACAGTTGCTCCAAACCTTCGAGGCCAGCCTGGCCGCCGCGGGCCATGCCGACGACGCGGTGCTGGAAGAAGAAATCCGCACGCTGCTAAGCCTGTGGATCGAAGCCCTGCCGTTCAAGCGACGCGAAATTTTCCTCCAACATTACTTCGAGGGCCTATCTACCGCCGAGATTGCCGCACGGCTCAATATCGCCCAGAAAACCGTGCAAAACCAGCTCAATACCGCAACGATCGAGCTCCGTACCAAGTTTGATAAAATTTTGTGCATCGACCTGATCGCACTGGCAATTTTCTTCCAATAACCCCTTCCGAATGCTTTTATTCGGCCTTTCTGAAAAAATCTAGAAAAAATCCCAAAGCGCTTTGGGAGTAAGGGAGGCATTTCGGTACATGTCAGAGAACGGCCCCGAAAACGCCGTGCCCCTGTTTCATGAAAGCATTTGATGGCAAAGAGGATTTCCTCGCAATGGTCCGGAAATACCTGGGCGGCAGCGCCAGCGACCGCGAGCGGGCGTTCCTGGAAAAATTTTACCAGAACCAAGAGCGGCACGACGACATCCTGGACCGGTATTCCGATGAAGACAGGGAAACATTGGGGCAGGAAATGGAGGAAAATATCCTGAAAAGGATTTCAGCGGGGCGTGAAACGAAGCTCCGGCTATTCTCCTGGCCCAGGCTGGCCGCAGCCGCGGCGGTGATCGTGCTGGCACTCGGCGCGCTTTTCTACCTCCAAAATAAACCCGGAACACTATCGCGGCCTGTCGCCCAAAAACCAACCGACTTCGCGCCCGGGGGCGAGCGCGCCATGCTCACATTAGCCGACGGTTCGACGGTCGTGCTGGACAGCGCCAGCCTGGGCCGCATTGCCAGCCAGGGTAATGCAACCATCCTCAAAAACGGCAACGGCAAGCTGTCCTACCAGGTCGATGCGAAGGACAAAACAGTAGCCGGTAAAAACACGATCAGCACGCCCGCCGGCGGGCAATACAGTATCAAACTCCCCGATGGCAGCCAGGTATGGCTGAATGCAAAGTCGTCGATCACTTTTCCTACGGCCTTTTGCGAGAAGGAACGGCGCGTGAAAGTGCAGGGTGAGGTATATTTTGAAATTAAAAAGGAAAAAGGCAGGCCATTCGTGGTGGATGTGGACGGCAGGCAGGAGGTGATCGTCACGGGAACGCATTTCAATGTCAATGCCTACGCCGACGAGCCCGAGATACGCACTACGCTGGTTGAAGGTGCCGTAAGCGTGAAGCAGGCGGGCGCAGGCAACGAAACCATGCAATTGATACCGGGCGAGCAGGCCAGTCTGCGCTCCGGTGGCACGGGATTCCGCAAAGCGGCCGTGGATGTGAACGAAACCGTTGCCTGGAAAAACGGCCTCTTCCAGTTCCGCGAAACGTCCCTGGCGACGATCATGCGGGACATCGAGCGGTGGTACAACGTAGAGGTTACCTATCCCGAAGGCATTCCGCAAAAGCGGTTTTCCGGCAAGCTCCGGCGCAATTCCAAAGCCTCCGAAATACTCGAAATCTTGAAGTTTGCGGGCGTGAATTTCCGCATTGAAGGAAGCGAATCTGCGGAGTATAGCGGCAGGATAGTCGTGCTGCCGGGAGATAAGAACCTGTAATCCAGTTTTTTTCAACTAAACCAACCTTTCTATGACAGCAAATTTACGAAGCCCCTAGCCCCGCTCCCGGTTGCAGAAAAAAACCGCAGACGTGCTGGAACCACATCTACGGCGACATTCAGGCTAACCGTCACGGCATTGCCGTGCAAGAATCTCACATCTTTTATTAACCCAAACTTTGTAAAAGTAATGAATTTTCATTCGGAAGGGAAGACTGTGCCCGATGCACAGCAGGGTTTCCATTGCCTGGCAGAACGCCTCGCGGAAACATTGCGCATCTCAACGTTATCTAAGCGACAGATCATTATGCGCCTTAATCTAATAATGGTAATGCTGATTGCCCTGCTCGTGCGTGCGCAGGCAGGCAGTTTCGCGCAGCCCATTACGCTTGCCGAGAAAAATGCGCCCATCGAGCGCGTTTTCGGCGTAATAGAGGCACAAAGCGGGCATGTGTTTTTCTACAACAGCGAGGAAGTGCGGGGTATGAAGGTAAGCCTGAATATGAAGAACGCTTCACTTCAGGAGACATTGAAACAATGCTTCCAGGGATTGCCGCTTACGTACAAGATCGTGGACAAGACCGTGGTGGTGCGCAAGCTGGAAACCCCGGCCAAACCAGCCGCAGAACCCCAGCCGATGTCGGTGGTGCACGATATGCGGGCCGAGATCCGCATAACGGGCAAGGTAACCGACGACAAGGGCGATGCATTGCCCGGCGTGAGCATTTTGCTCAAAGGATCGAGCCAGGGAACTTCTTCGGATATCAACGGCAACTGGGAATTATCGGTACCCGACAAGGCTGCGATCCTGGTTTTCAGCTTCGTAGGTTTCACGACCCAGGAAGTTACCGTGGGCAACCAGTCGGCTATCAACATTACCATGGCTCCCGACGTTCGCGGATTGGAGGAACTGGTGGTGGTGGGTTATGGTGCCCAGAAGAAAGTGAACCTTACCGGCGCCATTACGTCCGTCAATTCGGTGGATCTGAACAACCAGTCGGCGTCCAACCTCTCGAACACGCTTGCAGGCCGCGCGCCGGGCGTGAATGTCACGAACACGTCCGGGCTCTCGGGCGCGTCCTCGTCCATACGTATGCGCGGGAGTTTCGGCGACCCGCTGTATGTGATCGACGGTATCGTGCGCGACAAGGAGGCATTCGACGTACTGGAAGCCAACGAGGTAGACCAGATGAACTTTCTCAAAGATGCCGCCACGGCCTCCATTTACGGATCGCGGGCGGGTAACGGCGTCGTGATGGTAACCACAAAATCGGGTGCCCAGGGTAAGCCGACGTTCAATTTCCAATCCAATTACTCGACCAACCGCCCTACCCAGACGCTCCTTTCCGACCTGACCACCGCCGAGGACGAGCTCATTTACCAGAACCGCGTGGCGGAGTTCAACGGCACACCGATCCCGAACGGGCAGCGCGAGTTTGACTACTTCAAAGACAAGCGCTACAATGTCCACGATTTCATCTGGCAAAACCCTTACAGCCACCGGCATTCGCTGAGCGTGACGGGCGGCGACAAAAAGATCACCTACTACTCGCTGCTTAGCTACCGGGGAGAAGAAGGATCTTACAAAAGCCTTGAAAACGGGAAGTTCAACCTGCGGGCCAATGTAACGGCGCAAATCAACGACGACGTAAAAGTGGGGCTCAACATTGCGGCATACCAGCAGAGCATGGACCGTTTTTACTGGCCTTTCACGCTGGATGACGATTTCGACGTGTCGGATTTGTACCGGGTGACATTCAACTGGCCGAAGCTGTATCCTTTTTACACCGAAGCCGACGGAACGCCTTCCAACCAACCGACCGCTTACCCCGTACAAACGCCGATGGGCAGCTGGCAGGCATGGAACGTGATCGACCAGGTCATCGGCGACCGCTACATCAAGACCCGCGACCGGAATATGAATTCCATCCTCACGCTCGATATCAAGCTCGATAAGCTCATTCCCGGACTTTCTACCAAAATCGTCGGTAACTATATCGCCGAGGATTTTATGAAGAAGAAATACATGACTTTCCAGAAAAATTATGTGTTCAACCAGGCCGACCCGAATGGCAACCGCTTCATACCAGCAGCTCCCGACGAGAACAAGATCAATATCTTCACATTCAGCCAGAACCAGCAATCCCTGAATTACAATCTTTCCACCGGTTGGAGCTACCAGTTCGACTGGTTCCTCAATTACAGCCGCACTTTCGGGAAACACGGCATAGACGGTCTGATGGTGTTCGAACAGGCGCAAAGCGGCTATACCTCGGCCAGCGCACAATTGGAAGAGCCGCTAACCCCTTATGACCAGTCGTTTGTGTATTCTACCGACACCCAGCGCCGCAACGGCAGCGCCTACGAGGAAATAGGTGCGAGACAGTCGTGGATCGGGCGTTTCAATTACAATTTCGACAGCCGGTACATCGCCGAGTTCTCTTTCCGCTACGACGGTAACACGCTCTTCCCGAAAGGAAAGCGCTGGGGCTTCTTCCCGTCGGTGTCGGCGGCGTGGCGCATTTCGGAGGAGGCATTCATGAAAAACAGCAACTCGTTTCTCGACGACCTCAAACTGCGCCTATCCTACGGAACCACCGGTAACGACCTGAATGTAAACAACTTGAAGATCAACCCGTTCTCGTACAGCTACCGTTACCAGAATGCGGGAAGCTATATTTTCGGAGACAGGCTTTACCAAAGCATTGCGCCGGGCGCCACGCCGAACCCTAATCTCACCTGGGCGACTTCGGCGACCTACAACGTCGGCCTGGATTTTGGTTTCCTCAAAAACCGACTCTACGGAACGCTGGATGTGTTTTTGAAAAAGGAAACCAACATTCTCGGCTCTCGCGTGGTGACGCTTCCGGACAATTACGGCCAGAGCCTGGCGCCGGAAAATTATGCGGCACGGTCGTGGCGCGGCGGGGAGCTTTTCATGGAGTGGCGCGACAAGGCGTTCGATAACAAGGTCAATTATTCGATCAATGCAAACATTGGCTATTCCAAAGACCGCTGGGATATCCTCGACGAGTCGGCCGCATTTCAGCCGGGCGGGAACCGGCACTTCCAGAGCCAGGTAGGGCAGCCCGCCAACCGCATCATCGGCCTGAAAACCATTGGTATGGTGCGCACGCAGGATCAGCTGGATGCATTGCTTGCTTCGGGTTTGAAACAATATGGCCGTAACCCGTACCTGGGCGGGCTCTATTTCGAGGATTTTCGCGGCGACGGCTACTCGCCCGGCCCCGACGGCAAGATCGACGGTAACGACATCCAGGTTCTTTCCACCAATGCGACGCCGCGTATCAATTTTGGTTTCGGTTTAAATGTCTCGTACAAGGGACTGGCTATCAACTCGCATTTCCAGGGTGTGGGCGCTTACGACCGCATTATCAGCAACCAGGAAGGCGAGGGAATGCGGCAGCACGGCGGTACGGTGCGCCCCTACTACCCTATCTGGGCCGACGACGTGTGGACGCCCGAAAACCCGAATGCGAAATACCCGCGGCCCATCGGACAGAACTGGTACGAGTCGGGTACGGGCGCTACTTCGTTCTGGATCCGCAATGGCGCTTACATGAGGCTCAAAAACCTCAACATCGCCTACAATATCCCGAAGAAATGGGCCAATATGCTCAAACTCGGCAGCCTGCAAGTGTACGCGAATGGTACCAACCTGTTTGCAATTTCGAAAGTGAAGGAATTTCACGATCCCGAGCAGAAAAACTACGATTCGTTCCCGATCATGAAAACCTACACCGTTGGTCTCGACCTTAAATTTTAAGCTGATACAGACATGAAAAAATTACTATCCCTGATCCTGGGCATCTCGCTCTGCTGCGCATCCTGCAACGATGTGCTCGATGTGGAGGACATCAGCAACTACAACCCGGAGCTGGTCTGGAACGACGCCAACCTTGCCAATGCCTACATGGCCAACCTGTACCCGATGTTCGGCAACTGGAATACCGGCGCGGATGCATTCAGCCAGCAATTGGCCGGTATCAATTTCTATTCGGACCGGATCACCATCACCAACGGCGAGTTCAAACTCTGGAATTACGACCGCATCCGGCTTATCAACCAGGCCATCGTGGACGTGAATAAAGGCAGGCTTTCCGACGCCGTGAAGACCGGCATCACCGCCCAGGCGCTTTTCATGCGTGCCTACACCTATTTTGAAATGGTGAAATTCCACGGCGGCATTCCCTACATCACCATCCCGCAGGACCGCTATACCGACGAACTAGCCGTGCCACGGAACTCTACCGCCGATTGCTTCGACCTGATCGTCAAGGACCTCGACCAGGCCATTGCCGGTCTGCCGCAAAAGATCGCTCCTACCTCCGCAGATTTCGGCAGGATCGACGGCAGCTTTGCACTGGCATTCAAGGCGAAAGTATTGCTGTGGAAGGCATCCCCCCAGTTTAACCCCACCAAACCATTCAGCAATGCGTACTGGCCGGCCGCTTATGAGGTGAATAAAAAGGCTTACGAAGACCTGAAAGCACAAGGTTACGGGCTGGTAGACAACTACTCGGACATTGCGCTCGTGGAACGGGGTAAGGAATCGGTTTTTACCGTCATCAACTCTTACCCCAACAAAGTAGCCGCCTGGGACCATGGCGTTCGGCCCGGTTCGGAGAGCCGCGGCCCGGCCTCGGCGGTACCTACGTGGGAGTTCATTAAAGAGTACCCGATGAAGGACGGCAAAGCGTTTAATGACCCTTCCGGCAAGTACCACAAAACCGAGGAAGCATTGCTGCAAAGTTTCTGGAAAGACCGCGATCCCCGCTTCGAAAAGTCGATCGTGTGGAATGGTAAATTGTATGAAGTTTCGGGGAAAGCCGGAAAACGCCAGTACACGGCATTGGGCGTCGCGCACGAGCTGGATGATTTTGGTGTGAACCCGAAGGCGGGCGTCAACTCCACCAACCTCGACCGCTATACCGGCTTTTTTATCCTCAAAAACAGCCTTTTAAAACTGGCACAGGCGGAAGTGCAGCAATATGACGTGGATTTCGTGGTTATGCGTTTTGCAGAAGTAATGCTCAACTACGCCGAAGCCGCCAACGAAACCGGCAAGATTTCCGAAGCGCTCGATATCCTCAAACAAATCCGCAAACGTGCCGGAATAGAGCCGGGTACCGATGGAAATTACGGCATTTCGGCCACGACCGCGGCTACCATGCGCGAGGCGATTTTGTCGGAACGCAATGTCGAACTCGCATTCGAAGGCCACCGGTTCTATGACCTGCGCAGGCTCCGCATGCTCGACCGCCTCGACGGTACCACCAAGCACGGCGTGGAAGCGATCGCGGTCCTGCCCAATGGCCAGGAAATGCCCATCGGCGAGGCCCGTGAGAAGGCGAACAAATACCAACTGGTCGAAACGGATTTCAAATACAGCCTGCTGCAAGTGCCGCGCTCGGGCGTGAAAGCGAACGTCCTGCCCGACAAATACTACTTCTTCCCGATCCAGCGCGACATCCTCGACCGCAACAAGGCATTGGAACAAAACAAAGACTGGGGAGGCACATTTGACCCTACATTGCCGTAACAGGCCCCGTATTCACTCACTTTTACCAAAGCCGGACGAGTTTTCTTCCGGCTTTGGCGTTTCGTTGTGGATGAAATAAGTAAATTCGCAACAGCTCTGAATCCAACTCCGGGCATTAAGACTAAACTTCCTGATAAAATGAAATTTGCAATCCACGCGCTCGTCGCCGGCGCATCACTGGCCCTCGCGCCATCCGTGTCGATCGCCCAGCAGGCTGCGGCCGGTTCCCCCGTTGAAACCAAAAAGGCGAACTCCGAATACAAATCTGCATTTGCAGGACAAACCCGCATCGGTTCGGTCGTTACCAAAACCCCGTACGAAGGCAAAGTGCTGACCTCTTCCCTCGAAAGACCCTGGGGAATTGCGGTGTTGCCCGACGGCAAGTTTATCGTAACTGAAAAAGGCGGTACCATGCGCATCGTAACCGCTGCCGGCGAAGTAGGAAAGCCGATCGACGGTGTACCCAAAGTGAACAGCGACGGCCAGGGCGGCTTGCTCGGCATTACGCTGGACCCTGCTTTTGCACAAAACAGAATGGTGTACTGGGCATTCTCCGAACCACTTGCGGACGGTAACCTGACGGCCGTGGCCAAAGGCAAGCTTTCGGCAGATGGCACGAAACTGGAAAATGTAAAAGTTATTTACCAGGCCACACCTGCCTATAAAGGTACGCTGCATTATGGCGGCCGCGTGAAATTCGCGAAAGACGGCAACCTGTTCGTTTCCACCGGTGAGCGTTCCGACCTCGTTACACGCCCCCAGGCGCAGGACCTCAACTCCGGACTGGGTAAGGTGATCCGCATTACTACCGACGGAAAACCTGCAAAAGGAAACCCGTTCATCGGCAAGGAAGGCGCACGCCCGGAACTGTATTCGTACGGACACCGCAATGTACAGGGCCTCGCGATCAACCCGGTTACGGGCGATCTGTGGGAAACAGAATTCGGCCCAAGAGGTGGTGACGAGATCAACCGCGTGCAGCCCGGCAAGAACTA
Source organism: Dyadobacter soli (assembly GCF_900101885.1). Classification (GTDB taxonomy): domain Bacteria; phylum Bacteroidota; class Bacteroidia; order Cytophagales; family Spirosomataceae; genus Dyadobacter; species Dyadobacter soli. Next base: position 44,747 of record NZ_FNAN01000007.1, read on the forward strand.
CGGCTGGCCTACAATCACTTACGGTATCGAGTACAGCGGCAAGCAGATCGGCGATGTGATCCAGCAGAAAGAAGGAATGGAACAGCCGGTATACTATTACGACCCTGTGATTTCCCCAAGCGGCATTACCTTCTACGACGGCAAGCAAATCGCCGAATGGAAAGACAACCTGTTCATTTCTTCGCTCAGCGGAATGCACGTGTGCCGCATTGTCCTCAAAGACAATAAGGTAGTAGGCGAAGAAAGACTTCTCTCCGGCGAAAACCAGCGTTTCCGCGACATTACCGAAGGCCACGACGGCGCACTCTACGCCGTGACCGACCAGGGAAGACTCTACAAAATCGGTAAGAAGTAATTTTCCGGGAGTTTTCTCCTGAAAACTCATTGCATACTTTCACCCGTCGTATCGACAACCGCCCCGGCGCTGTCATACGGCGGGTGTTTTGCTTTGGGCCTGACACAGAGCGGACAGCTTGGTAGATCGCCATCAGTATCTTCACATCCCGCAGGGCCAGTTTCAAAAAAGGCCCATTCTACCCCAAAACCATGCCAGGCGTTTTCCCCACCGGAACGGAATTTGTATAGCCCGCGGATCAAAAAATTGGGGAAATCATGCAAAACCAGGAAAACACAGACGACCGCGACGATAACAACACATTCCCGGACGACGAATCGAACGTCATTTTCACCGACCTGCAAGGCATCCGGCGCAGGGGCATTTACCGGAAAGACCAGGGCTTCCAGGAAATCGCCGAAACGGAGATACCGCGCAAGGAAGAATCTTACTTTCCCGAAGAAGATATCGCGCAATGGGAATATGAGCCGGAAAGCCAGTCGGAATAGAAAAACAATTACTAGTCAACATGAAAACACTTCATCACTACCGAAAATCCGTATTGACAGTTATCGCTGTCGGTCTGCTGGCAACTATTAGTATCAGCTGCGACGACGATGACGACGATTTCTGGGACGCATTTATCCCTGAAACCGACAAAGAAGCCACATCGGCTCAAATACAGGGTTACGTGTTCTATCCTGCGCTTCAACCCGCGTCGGATGAAAATGTGGCCCGGCTCAAAGTTCCGTCGGGGTTTAAAGTCACCAAATTTGCCGAGGGGATGGGAAAACCCCGCATACTGGCTACCAGTGAAAAAGGTCACGTGTACGCCTCCGACCGGGAAGCGGGGATCGTCATGATGCTCATGGACACCAACGGCGATGGCGTGGCCGACGACAAGAAAACCGTAGCGAACATCAAGCAGGTACACGGCTTGTACATTCACGACGGCAAAATGTACATGGCCGCCGTCAAAGAAGTGTTCATGGCGGGCATCAATGCGGACGGTACCCTCGGCCAGCCCCGGATGCTCATCAGCGACCTTCCCGACGGCGGCCAGCACCCGAACCGCACCCTGGCTTTCGGCCCCGACAAAAAGATGTACATCAGCGTGGGCAGCACCTGCAATGCGTGCCCGGAGCCTAACCCCGAAAACGCTACTTTGCTGCGTGCCGAGGCCGATGGCTCGAACCGGAAGGTATTTGCAAAAGGCCTTCGCAACACGATCGGCTTCGGCTGGCATCCCGAAACCGCCGAGCTTTGGGGAATGGACCACGGCATCGACTGGCTGGGCGACGATGAGCAGAAGGAAGAGTTGAACCAGATCAAACAAAATGCCGATTACGGTTGGCCGTACATTTACGGAGAGGGCAAATACAACCCCGGCGACCGCCCCAAAGGTGATACTACTTATCAGCAATACCTGCAAAAGACCACGCTCCCTTCGCTCACCTACCAGGCGCATTCCGCACCTATGGCTATGACATTCTACACGGGTTCACAGTTCCCGCAGGATTACCGCAACGATGCATTCGTAGCCATGCGCGGCTCGTGGAACCGCAGCTCGCCTGTCGGGTACAAAATTGCCAGGGTTCATTTCGAAAACGGCAAGCCGGTACGGTTCGACGATTTCGTGACGGGCTTCACGGTAGATAACAACAAGGCCCATTTCGGTCGGCTGGTGGGCGTTGCAGTGCATAGCGACGGCTCGCTCCTCTTTTCGGATGATACCAACGGCGTCATTTACCGGGTAGCCTATCAATAAGCCCCGGGGTAACTGCTTACACTCCTGTTCAACCTTTATGAAAAAAGAAGATATTATCCCGGGCGACTGGTACCGGATCCTTTTTGGCGAAACGCCTGTCGTTTTCCTACTCGAAATACTCCTCAGGACCATTATCATATACGTGATACTGCTTGTGATCGTACGGATGATGGGCAAACGCATGGGCGGCCAGCTCACGATTTCCGATCTGGCTGTGATGATCACCCTCGGTGCCATCGTGTCGCCGGGAATGCAGATGCCGCAGACCGGCCTGTTGCTCTGCGCATTGATACTGATCTGTGCGCTTGTGTTTCAGCGCGGGCTTAACTTCCTGGAATACAAAAGTGAACGATTTGAAGAGATAACCCAGGGAACGCTTAGTATCCTGGTTAAAAACGGGGTAATGCAGCTCGACCAAATGCATAGCACTAAAGTTTCCCGGCAGCAGGTATTTGCGGCATTACGGAACAGTGAGGTCTACAATCTCGGCGACGTCGATCGCGTATACCTCGAAGCCTGCGGGTTGATCAGCATTTACCGCCGCCCGGAACCCAACCCGGGCCTCCCGCTCTTCCCACCCGACGACGAGGCCATCGAGGGTTTCAGGCAGCATACCATCCATGATTCGCTCGTATGCACCAACTGCGGAAAAGTACCCGAAACACAGGACCGTAGCCAGCATTGCCCTGTTTGCGATGCCACGCAATGGGGCGTCGCCAGCATTTCCAAAACCAGCCAGCCCGTTAGCGACGAGATATGAAAAAGGAAGATATCTATTTCGGCGACTGGCAACGGATGTTTGTCGGCGACGTACCGGGCGGATTCTATTGGGAAGTGGTGCTGCGGATCGCGGTGATCTACATTGTTTTGATGGTGTCGATGCGGCTGATGGGTAAAAGAATGGCCTCGCAGCTCAGCAGGAACGAAATGATCGCACTCGTGTCGCTCGCGGCGGCTATCGGGGTACCCTTGCAGGCGCCCGACCGGGGAATCCTGGCCGCAGTCGTGATCGCAGTTGTGGTGGTACTGGTCCAGCAATCGCTGGCCCGGCTCGCGACGCGTAACCAGCGGTTCGAATCGGCTACCCAGGGCGACCTCACTATCCTCATCGCCGACAGCAGGCTTGACCTGAAAAACATGAAAGTAAGCGGCATTACCAAGGAAAAAGCATTCTCCCAGCTCCGTAGCAACGGCATCCGGCATTTGGGGGAGGTAAAAAGGCTTTATTTCGAAGCCGACGGCTCCTTTACGCTCATCCGCAATGCCGACGTCCCCCCCGGCCTCGGCATTCTCCCCGAATCCGATACCGAATTTGTCCGGCAGGTTTGCCGCCCCGTGTCTGCACACGTGTGCAGGCGTTGCGGGTACGCACTCACGCAGGGGCTCGGGCCGTGTGAAAAATGTGGAAGCAATGAACGCGTCAATGGCGTTGAATAGCATACAAATAATATATCAACCAATGAATATGCGCATTATATGTCTGCTGCTTATCCTGGTGCCCCTTCTTACCAAAGGCCAGGATAAGGTAGCTCCCCGGAAATTCAAAGAAAATTACTGGTACAAAAACAGCATTATCTACAACCTGGAAATCGGCGTGTTCAAGGATAGCGACGGGGATGGCCGGGGTGATATCAACGGGTTGATCCAAAAGCTGGATTATCTCAAAATGCTGGGCGTGGATGTAATATGGCTGGCGCCGTTCCAGCCCTCCCCCGGCGCCGACGACGGCTACGACGTGGCCGATTATTATGGTGTAGACCCAAAATTGGGGACCGCCGGCGATTTCGCGGAACTGATGTACCAGGTCCGCAAACGCGGCATGCGGGTGATCATGGACCTGGTGATCAACCACACCTCCGACCAGCACCCGTGGTTCAAAAATGCACGCAGCGCACGCAATGCCCGCTACCGCGACTGGTACGTGTGGTCGCCTAAAAAACCACGCGACGGCGACAAGGGAATGGTTTTCCCCGGTGTGCAAAATACGGTGTGGACGCTCGACAGCGCTACGAACGAGTATTACTATCACCGTTTCTACAAGTTCCAGCCCGACCTCAATTTCATGAACCCTGAGGTAATGCAGGAAACGCAGCGCATTATCGGCTACTGGCTCAATCAGGGCATTTCGGGCTTCCGGCTCGATGCCGTGCCATTCATTATCGAAGTGCCGCATACCGGTTCTGAAAAGCCCAAACTCGATTTCGATTTCCTGAAAGATATCCGCCAGTTCACCCAATCGCGCCAGGCCGACGCGGCGATCCTGGGTGAAGCCAATGTGGAACCGAAAGAGAGCGTCAACTATTTCGGGGAAAATGGTGAGGGCATTCAGCTGATGTTCAACTTCTTTGCCAACCAGCATTTGTTCTACGCATTTGCAACCGGTGATCTGAAACCATTCAAAAAGGCAATGGAAGAAACGTCGGAGATCAGCCAGAGCTCGCAATGGGCGTATTTCCTCCGCAACCACGACGAGATCGACCTCGGCCGGCTGACCGACCGCCAACGCCAGCGGGTATACGACGCCATGGGGCCCGACACCAACATGCAGCTCTACGACCGCGGCATCCGCCGCCGCCTCGCGCCGATGATGAATAACGACCGACGCCGCCTCGAGATGGCTTACAGCCTGCTATTCTCGCTCCCCGGCGCGCCCGTAATCCGCTATGGAGAAGAGCTCGGCATGGGCGACGACCTGCGGCTCAAAGAACGGCTGTCTGTCCGCACGCCTATGCAATGGACGTCCGCAAAAAACGCCGGCTTCACCACTGCCGACTCGGCATTCAGGCCGGTGATCGGCGACGGCGCATATGGATTTATGAATATCAATGCTGAAAAACAATGGCGCGACAGCAGTTCCTTGCTCACCAGAATCGCGGCGATGATCAACATACGCAAAGCCTGTCCCGAAATCGGTCTCGGCACCTCCACCATTCTGGAAACCGGCTCGGAGGACGTGCTGGCCATTCGTTACTACTATGACGGAAAATCGCTGATCACCCTGCACAACTTCGCCAACGCGCCCCGGAAAGCCGCTTTCAGCATTGGCGGCCGCGGGAACTTGTATGATCTTTGGGATAAAAAAGGAGATCAGGTGATTGAAAATGCCGGCTTTTCATTGGAACTGCCCGCTTATGGTTACCGCTGGTTTCGGGTTGACGGTATTTTGCCGTAGGCGCGTTCGGAAACTTTTGTCTCAAAATGGCCCATTTCATTTCCCTTAATGATTTTTCCTCGTTTCGATTGCTACGATTGCCTCGCCGTGGGCACCGAGATAATACTTGAACAAATCCGGGTAGAGCTTGATACCATTGTCTGAATTGGTAAATATTACCAGCGCTTTTTGGGATTTTGGAAGAACCACCGCAATGGTATGAACGCCGGGATCGTGCCCTCCATGCGACAATGCGTACGCGCCATTCGTCGCGAGATTTCCGACCGGGTTTCCGACCGGGTTTCCAACCGGGTTTCCAACCAGATCGTAGATTACCCAGCCGAGCCCCATGTATGAATTCGCTTTCCGTTCCACCTGATGGCTGGCCATTTCTTTGAACAAAGCCTCGCTGAGTCCCCCGCCGTTCAATATCCAGGTTATAAATTTGCAGTAGTCCGTAATGGTGGTTTTAAGTAAATCCGCCGCATTAGGTTCCGTATTTCTGACCACTTCCAATTGTTTTCCTTCCGCATTGAACGGGTAAGCGAAACGGCTTTCGTCTGCGGCATTCCAGGTAAACCGCGTGTCGCGCATTCCCAGCGGCGTGAAGATGATCGAATCGGCGAGCTGTGCCAGCGAACGCCGAAACTTGCTTTCCAATGCACGTCTCAGATATTCGAAGCCTTCACCTGAATACTGGTGCTTCGTCCCGGGGTCGAACTGGAAGCCAAGCTTGCCGGTGGGTAACTCTGAACGCCAGTTGGGAAATCCGGTGCGATGTGTGAGGATGTCCCGTGTCGTAAGTCGTCCGCTCCGGGGGTCGTCCTTCACATCCGGATCTGTGAAGTAATGCGCCAGGGGCTCGTCCAACTGCCATTTCCCTGCATTCACTAGGTTCAGCGTCACCATGGCCGTGATCGTTTTGGTCACAGAAGCTACGTTGAAAACTGCATCTTTCCGGGAAGGAACGCCGGCTTTCAGTTCCCCGAAAACATTCATTTGCTTCACCTCGCCATTTTCAAGGAAACCAACGGCCAGGGCAGGGATATTCTTTTCTTTCAACCATCGGGTCACTGCCGGTGAATCACTCATATCCGGCATCGCGCCGCCGGGTTGGGCTTTGGCTGATGTTATCGCCATGAAAAACAGCATGGTAAAACAGGCTAAATGCAGCAATGAAGGCACTTCCGCCTTAATACTGGAAAGTTTTGTAGGGATCGGCATCGCAAAAGTCTTTTTGTTTCTTTTATTAGAGCACTTATCCGACTTTTCGGTTACAAAATCCTAGCCGCCGACCACATCCATGAAACCTACCTTTCGCATCTACCTTGCTATCATCCTTGTTCAAACGGTCGCCAGCCTCGCACAGGCGCAAAGCCAAAAGTCTGCAACTGGTCCGGACCCCCGCACTATTCTCTGGAAAATTACAGGCCCACGTTACACCAAACCTTCCTATTTGTTGGGAACATTCCATCTGTCGGATGCGGAGTGGCTTTTGAAGAAGCCCGAAATGAGCAAGGTCATCGACAGTACCGAATACATTTTGAACGAAGCATTTAGCACACAGCCGGCGGTCGCGGTAAAAAAGAAATACGTATTGAAAGCATTGCCGCTGCTCGATCCCAAACAGTTTCAGACGCTGGACTCATTCTTTGTGGCAAGAGTCGGCGAGGGCATCCGGAACAACCCCGACGCCGAAGCAATGACGGTGGCGGAAATGGGATCGATCATTATGGAAACGCTGGTATCGGGAAGCGACAAGCCCAACGCTATTACGAAATTCATCGACAAGGATTTATTTGACTTGTACATCAAGCTCGGAAGGCAGGGCGACCAGTTGGATCGGATGAAAGTCGTCGATTTCGACTCGTCGGAAATCGATCATGCAAGGCAGTATATGGCGCGCGCCATGCACTATATCGTCGGCAGCGATAAACCGGATTGGAATCCGTACCATATGACGGACTTAGAAGGCTCGCTAGCGAACTACAAAGCGATGAAAGTTGAATATCACCTGGACGGATATTCTAAAGACACAAACACCATAACCTATTTCGATTTCATCCCGCTGGATCAGAGAAACAAGGACTGGATGCCCAAAATTACGGCTACCATTTCGACCAAACCCACCCTCATCGCCGTCGGCCTAGGCCATTTGTATTACCAAACCGGGCTCATCGTGCTATTAAGAAAACAAGGCTACCGCGTCGAGCCGGTGTTGTTTAACTAATTCTTAACCGCTGCTTTTAGAATTTTAAATACTTTTACTTTCAGTTACAAAACTGAACCGCCATCAATAATTTCCAAAAACACCTGAGTCAGATTGTGCCGCTGAGTGAACAGGCTTTGGCGGCGATCGATGGCATTACCGTGCGCAGGACCGTGCCTAAAAATACGCGGCTGTTCGAGCATGGGAATGTCTGTCACGAGTTTCATTTCCTTGAAAAAGGGCTTGCCCGGGTTTTCTATTATAAAGACGGTAAGGAAATCACGGCGTGGTTTGCGTCTGAAAATCAGCTCGTGAGCGCAATCGACAGCCTTTTTACGGGAAAGCCTTCGTCCTACAACATCGAAATCATTGAAGATGCGGTGCTATGGAGCCTTCAATTCAGTAAAATCGAGCCGGTGTTTGAAGCCTTCCCGGTCGTAGAGCGGCTAGGACGACTTTTGATCACCGAAAACTACCTTTTGCTGGATGAACGGATGAAGTTATTCGCGTTTTGTTCGGCGGAAGAAAGGTACGAGCGGCTGGGAACGCAGATCCCGGAAGTACTGCGGCGCGTCAAACTGGGGCACATTGCCTCCTATCTGGGGATTTCGATGGAACACCTCAGCAGGATCAGGGCAGGACATAAAAACAAAGGGAACGCCGGACATTCTGTTTAATATAACCTTGTGGTTTTGAGATAGTTTTGGTATAATTATTGCTATTCGCTCTCAAACTCTGAAAGTTATGGAAAACGTCAAACCCATTGTCCAGCAGGTGATCAAAATCTGGCGGCTTCACAAGACGCTGCAACTGACGCTCACGATGGCCATGCGCCAGGAAATCCCTTTCCGCCTCCGCAAGCTACTGAGCCGCGATTACATGGTTTGTTCGCTATTGAAGAAAGAAATGGCCAACTTTTACGATGCGCTCAAATGCTGCATGCAGGATGCCTGCATCATGCGCCCCGATACGAAGGCTACGATGGTAGTGGATGTGAAAGGCAACGTGGAGCTGGCGGTCGGGAAAATCGTGCATGTGCACCGGCAGGTTATAACGGAATACGAAATATTGCTTGGCCTGGCCGAGGGATCGAACCTCAACCTCTCATTGCTGCGGCAGCACCGGAAACAGATGGCACGAATGACCGATGATCTTTCGGCCCAGTCGAATGAACCGGCGCCGGAAGATCATCGTCAAACATACATTCCTGTGGAGCACTGACCGTCAACGGATTGCCCATTTTACTTTACCAACAAAAGGATCGGTGCCGACGACATATTTGCCGCCCTTTTTCACCAGCGTAACCGCTTTCACGCTGTCCTGACCGGGCAGAAAAAGCGGTACTTTCGCGGAAGCCGCGTTACTGAAATTTCGTAATTCAATATTCGCCCAATCTATCTCACCCGTAGATTGGGCTACTTTTACCTGCGGCAGCACCGCTCCCTCACGAACCAGCATTACCACATCCAGCTCGCCCGCGGCGATCTCGTGCCAGCCGCTTCCGTAAGTCTTGCCGGTCTGATAGTCGGTCCACTGGCCTTTCGGCAGGTACACATTGCGTGTTTTACCGGTTTCAAAAAGCGGCGCCACGAGTATTTCCGAGCCGAGCATATACTCATTATCGACCATCCACGCGCCGGGATCGCCGGGAAATTCCACCAGCAATGCACGCACCATCGGCAACCCTTTTTCCGACGCGATTTTGGACTGGGTATAAATGTAGGGCATGAGCCTGTACTTCATCTCCACCGCTTTTCGGAAATAGTCCTGAAAATCCTCTCCGTACTCCCACGGCTCCTTGGGTGCCTGCCCGTGTGTGCGCGTATGCGACGCGAGCAGCCCCATCGGCAACCAGCGGCGGTAGAGGTCTTCGGGCGTTTTCATGGTAAAACCGCCGATATCGTGGCTCCAAAACGTAAAACCCGACAACCCGAGCGACAAGCCGCCGCGCAGCTGCGCTTCCATTCCCTTATTCGTCGTTTCGGCATCGCCGCCCCAGTGGATCGGGTAACGCTGGCTGCCGGCCCAGGTGCTGCGTGCCCAGATGATGTTGTCGCCGGTCATTTTGCGGGTAAGGTCGGCCACGATCTTGTTGTAGCGCAGCGGATAGAGGTTATGCTCGTAAAACCCGGTGCGCCCGGAAGCATACACGCCCGACAATGGCGCCGCCTCCCCGAAATCGACCTTAATAGCCGAAACGCCCAGTTTCAGAAGCCCCGCGATTTTGTCCTCGTACCATTTGACCGTATTCTCATTCGAAAAATCAAGTACCGCATCCTCATAGGGCAACGTCCCATTGCCGTTTTTTACAGCCAGACCCTTGGCCACGATTTCGGGGTAAAGGTCATTTTTTGGAACAAAATAAGGCAGCTGCCAGAGCGACGTCCGGAAACCCTGTTTTTTCAGGTCGGCAATCATGCCTTCCGGGTCCTTGAAACGGCTTGGCGCGAACCGGTAGTCGCAGCGCCAGTCGGTTTCGAACCAGCCGGTATCGAAATGGATCACGTCGGAAGGAATGCGGTTCTGGCGGAGTTTAGCGGCCACATTACGGCCATCCTCCTCCGAGAAATAGGTAATGCGGCTCATCCACAACCCGAACGACCATAATGGCGGCATGGAAGCCTTGCCTGTTAGGTCGGTGTAGGCGTCGAGAATGTCTTTGGGCTCGCCGAGAAATACAAACAGGTCGAGGTTTTCATCGCCGATCTGCATTGCATTCGACTCGCCGTAAGTGGCCCCGAAATCGCAGGTAATGGGCGCCGTAGTGTGCATGAACATCCCGTATCCGCGTGAGCTCATGTAAAAAGGAATGGGCTTGTACATGGTCTGGGTTTCGACGCCGTTGGGGTCGTGCGTCCAGAGCACGAGCTTCTGCCCGTTCTTGTCCAGCCGCGTGAACGACTCGCCGCACCCGAATATCTTTTCATCGGGCGAAATCGAGAATACGGCGGCCACGCTGCGCGAGTAATCAGAAGCCCGGCGGACGAACGAGAACGGCAATGTAGGCGTATAGGATGCCTTGCCGTCAGCCTGGCTGCGGGTTTGGGTCAAAATTTTGCCGCTGGCATCGCGGATGAGGATTTTCCAGGGGTTTTCATAGATCGTCACCGAACCGTAAGCGCCGGTGTACTGGTGCCCGCCGCTGATTTTACTGTGTTTCCAGGAAGCATCTTTACCCGGCTCGCCCGTGAGCATGAGCGACGTGCCCGTTGCGGGTCCCTGCGAGCCCGTGTTCGCGCGGATGCGTACCGTACACGGGGAAGTGAATTCAATGGAAAATGGTAGAACAGGGTCCTGCGCATATTCAATGGCGGGAAACTCATTGCTGAACGACCGCTTGTAGCTCAGCATCGAGTTGTTGAAATTATGGGCTGCAAACGGTTCGTTCCGCTTCCATTTGATCTTGCCCGAACCGGTAGCCGCGTCGAAGGCGGCGAGGCTATCGGCGAAGAAAATGGTATTGGAAAAATCACGGAAATCGCCGCTGATATCGACCGGCTCGTTAATCAGCCTGCTATGCTGGGCAGTGGCGTTGAAATGGGTGAATATCAAGAATAATAGTAACAGGCTGCAAGCCTTAAGCCGTAAGCCGTAAGCATTAGACTTTAAGCTATAAACTCTAAACTCATAGCTATAAACTTTAAACTCTAAGCTACAAACTTTGAACTCTAACCTATAAACTCTAAACGCTAAGCTGTAAGCGCTGCTACGGGGTGGACGCTTTAAATCGTACATGGGGTGCTTTTCAAATGTGGTGCCCGGCATTACCGGGCAATGATTTTCCGGCCACCGGAGGGCAACCCGGCAACAGCATTGCGAGCGCCCAACCGATGGCGGATAAAATATTGTTCGGCATTGTACCTACTTCTGCACAATCCGGAAATTGTCGACACTGCCGTTGAAAGACGCGATAGCCACATCCGCCGAACCGAACGATACTTTCAGGTCGGTAACTTTGGACACGTCGGCAATGGTGGAGCCGGAACCATTCTTGAACTCGGTAAGCTCGATGACAGCCGTTCGCCAGCCGTTGGTGAGGTAACCGGCCGATGCGTATTCGGTGGAATTCCAGGGCTGGAAAGCGTAAACGTATTCACTGCCGCCGGCGGAGATGGTAATGTCGTACTTTCCGGCTTTCCAGGGTTCGGCAATGTTGTGTTCAAATTTGAATTGCCGGGTTGCGGCGTCACCCGCGGGTAGCTTGAAATCGAAAGTGCAAGTGGAGAACACCCAGCCGTCGTTGTAGCCGGCTGCGGGCAGTTTGGTCTGCTTAATCCTCGAAAACTTACCCGAAATGGCCTGCGCATCGGTAGCGGCAACGATTGGCGCGCCGCCCCAGCACACTTCCTTGTCCCAGGTAGTGGCCGGCACATCGAAATTGACCATATTGCCGGTTACGAGGTCGTTTATTTTAAAGTTCGTTTTGGCACTACCAAACTCCCCTTCCACGGTGATAATGCCCGTAGCAGCCGTTGCAGGCATTTTAGCGGTGATTTGCTTCACGGTCGAGCTCACAATCTGCAATGCCGTGGTACCCAGCTTCACCGTCTTCACATTATAGAAGTAATCGCCATTGATCACCACATTCCCATTCGCTTTCACAAATTCCGAATACAAGCCTGAAATGACCGGTACCGGCGCCGTCAGCACGAAATCATAGGTAGCTTCGCCGCCTTTCGTCACGACTTTGATCTTATTCGGCACACCCGCGTCCACCGCTTTGGTGGGCGCATTGGCGGGAATGGTGATGACGATATTCGAGTTACTACCCAAGGCGGAGTTAAAAGTCGCTTCGAAGTCATTGAAATACACTTTCAGCACACTAGCCAGGTTCTGGCCCTGGATCACGATCAGGCTCCCGGGCTCGGCGGCATTCAGCGAGCTGTCGGCTTTGGTGGGATCGAGCAGGCGCACATTGCTGATCGCGGGCGCGCCGTCGACGTCGTCGTCGTTACAGCTCTGGAAAAAAAGCAGCATACCCGCCGCCAGCAGCATTCCCAGCCCTGTTTTTAGGATATTTTTCAAATTCATCGGGATCACAGATTTGGGTTAGTCGACTAGTTTGCTGAAATCAAAAGCGACCGGCTCGTTTTTCAACGAAGGCGCATTCACGATCTCGCTTTCCGGGAACGGCAGGTAAAGCGTGGCGTCCGTGAGCGGGTAATATTCCGCCGGCGAATAGGTCACATTGTATTTTTTAGGATTGATAGAGCCCGCCGTATAGGTCATCGTGTAGTTTTCCTTATGCTGCGCAGCGGTGTAAGCAATCGCCTTCGCCGGGTTGAAATAATACCAGCGCACCACCTCGTTCCACGAATTGCCCTCGAATACGGTTTCTACTCTTCTTTCCCGGAAAATATCCTCGAAAGTCAGCGAGGTTTTAGCAGGCATACCCGCTCTTTTGCGCACGGCATTGAAGTATTCCAATGCTTTGGCGTCGGACGTGGTAGCGCTGTTGCCCAGCACCGCATCGGCGTAGATCAGGTACACATCGGCGAGGCGCAGCATGTAGGAATTGATATTCGCCGCCATGAAACCGCCCAGGCCGCCATTGTCTGCGGGGGAGCCGATAATGTACTTCTTAATGGCCGACAATGCCGCCGGACGGTTGTATTTGAGCCCGCCGGTGCCTTTCTGGATATTCGGATAAACATCGGTATCGAACATCGCGATAGCTTTCCGGCGGAGCGAATCAGCCGGATTTTCGGTGAAATACTTCACAAGATCAGCCGATAGCCCCTGCGCCGCGCCCCAGCCGTCGCCGGTGCCGGTAATGTTGGCATCGTAGGCGAAATACGCCTGAAACGAGTTGTTAACGCCCCACGGGCTGCTTACAGGCATCCATTGCAGGGAGAAGAGGCTCTCCGGATTGTTCTTCGAAGCATTGTTGTTCGCGCTCTCGAACAGCTCCGCATATGTAGGCGCGAGGGCGAGACCACTTTTGGTGATCACGCTTTCGGCATAGTATTTCGCGCTGTCGAGGTCCGACTGGCTGCGCGTCCCGTTCTGGTTCAGGCCCGAGCGCATGAGGTACATGCGGGCGAGCATTCCTTCGGCCGAATATTTGGTAAGGCGGCCTTGTACTGCCGTTGCAGGCAGGCTTTCGGCGGCGAAGCGGTAATCCTGAATGACGAGCTTCCAAACGTCCTCAATGCGGTTACGAACGGGCGGCGTGTTGAGCTGCGCCACATTGTCGTACACGATGGGCACGGCGCCCCAGTTGGTCACCAGGTAATAATAGGCTGTGGCGCGCATGAAACGACATTCGCCCAGGCCCTGTGCTTTTACGGCGGCCGAAGCGGTGCTGCCCTGTGCTTCCTTGATCGCCTTGTAGGCATTGTTGCTCTGCGCGATGATCTTGTAAAACGACTTGTAACCCGGCAGCAGCGTATTCACGTCGGTCGACGGAATGGCGTGCTTGATGTAGGCCGTGCGGTCGTTGGAGTTGAGGTTACCGGCGCGGGCTTCCTGGAATGCCATATTGGCCTTGTCGTTGAAATCGAACCATACGATGTTGTACAGCGGCGCGGTACCGGCCATGATCTCGTCGTCGGTTTTGTAAAAATTACCCGAGGTGATCGCGTCCAGCGGCGGGCGGTCGAGGAAATCTTCGCCGCATCCCTGCAAGAGCATCATCGCCCCGATCGCGGCTATGAATCTGATTTTGAATTGCATATAAATATCTTTAAAAAATTGACTTTGAACCGGCCGGCTTAGAAATCAGCCAGCAAACCGAATGAATACATGCGAACCGACGGGTAACGGCCCGTATCGATGCCGGCCATGACGGTACCGCCATAGTTCACCATCCCGATCTCGGGGTCGTAGCCTTTGTACTTCGTGATTGTGAACAGGTTCTGTGCCCCAACCGAAGCCCGCAAGCCGCGGATAAAGAAGTCTTTCAGCATCGATTTCGGGAAGTTGTAGCTGATGGTGATGTTTTTCAAACGCACGTAGCTGCCGTCCTCGATGAAATTGGTATTCATCCGGTTGTTGCCGTTCGGGTCGCCCGGCGCGATACGCGGGATGGTATAACCCGGGTTGGTGAGCGTCACGGTTTCCGCGTCTGCTGCATTGTAGCTGCTCGGGCGGGCGTAGTTCGCCACCGATTTCCACTGGTTGCCGAACACCCCGCCGTTGCCGGGCACTTCGGCACGGTAGCGCGGGTAGTTGAGAATGTCGTTTTTGAAGCTGCCGGTGAGGAATGCATTCAGTTCGAAATTCTTGTAAGTCACATTGTTGTTGAAACCGAGGGTAAATTTCGGCCAGGGGTTACCGATCACGGTACGGTCTTCGGCATCGATCACGCCGTCGCCGTTCAGGTCGCGGAACTTGGTATCCCCTACCCAGCTACCCGTTGCCGGGTTGATCGTCATCTGACCGTTGGACGTCTGGATCGCGTGGTTTTTGATGTCGTTGGCATCCTGGAAAAGACCGTCGGCAATGTAGCCGGTTATCATACTCGCAGGCTGGCCCACTTCGGTTTTGAAACCTACTGAAGTCGCATTCCAGATCGGCGTGATCGGGTTCAGCAGTGAGGTCACCTTGTTGCGGTCGAATGAGAGGTTAACCCCCATTTTCCAGTAGAAACCGCCTTTGTCGATGTTCACGGTATTTAATGTAAAACCAATACCCCGGTTTTTCATCGAACCTGCATTCACTGCCGGCCAGCTCAGGTAGCCCGGCGAGTAGGCAATGTCGCCGCCGTAGGTGAACGGATAGGAGTTCACGGTAATGAGGCTGGTGATATTTTTAATATAAGCATCTACAATCAGCTCCACGCGGTTGCCGAACATATGCAGGTCGAGTCCCCCATTGATCACATCGTCCTTTTCCCAGGTCAGGAACTCGTTGGCGAAGTTGGACGCCAGGAAGCCGGTTCCCCAGCCGGTAGGCACGGTTTGCAATGTCGAGAAAATCGCATTGCCGCCGCTGCCCTGGTTACCCGATCGCCCGATCTCGAAGCGCAGTTTCAGGTCGTTGATTTCCTTCACGTTTTTCAGGAAAGGTTCTTCCGAAATGCGCCACGCGGCCGATACCGCCGGGAAATTGCCCCAGCGACGGCCTTCGCGGAATGCCGAGGAGCCGTCCATCCGGTAAGTTCCCTGCAAGAAATACTTCTCGTTGAAACTGTAATTCACACGGGCAAAATACGATTCGCGCGAGCTGGCGCCCTTGCCACTGTTGTTGCTCACGTTGGAAATCACGGAAGCGTCACCGCCCGAAAGCTCTTCGATCGTATTGGTAATGAACTTCTTGCGTGTACCCGTAAGCGACTCGTAGGTCGATTCCTGCGCCTCGTGGCCGGCCATGACATTAATGCCATGGCGCCCGAGTTTCAGATCATAGGTTAACCGGCTATGCAAGCTCCACCAGCTGTTGGTATTCACCGAGCGGGTCGAGGTAGCCGCGTCCTGCGACACCACGTAACCGCCAATGGTATACGACGGGTGGAATGAGTAGTATTTCAAAAATTCGGCGCTGCCGTTGGCTTCCGTGTGCCAGGTGAGGTTTTTCGCCAGTTTCACATCCGCGAACAGGCTTCCCAGGATCGAAGTACGGCGGTTGTAGTCGTTGTAGATCTTCGAGATCATCACCGGGTTCGTAAACTGGAACTGCGTCGAAGTCGGGCCACCCCAGCTACCGTCCGGATTGGTCACCGGTACGCTCGGGTTTTGGTCCAGAGCAAGCTGGATAATGCCGCCGTTGTTGGTATTCACTTTTTCCTCGGTGATACCCACGCTCATATTCGCGCCGATTTTCAGCCAGCTGCGGGTCTGGTTTTCGAGGTTCAAGCGGGCATTATAGCGTTTGAAACCCGATCCTTCCACGATCCCTTTCTGGTTGAAATACTCTCCCGACAGGTAATAGGTCGATTTCTCGGTACCGCCGCTGAGTCCCAGCGAGTACTTTTGAAGGGTGGTAGGCCGGAAAAGCGCGCTCTGCCAGTCGGTACCATTGCCCAGTACCGACGGATCGGCAAACTGCGGCTCCGTAGCCGTGCTGCCCACCGCGGCTGCTTCATTTCTAAACTGCGCATACTCGCGCAGGTTCATCACATCGATATGCCTCGGCTCCGACTGGCTGGTTACCAGCGAGTTGAATGTAATTTTCGCCTCGCCTGCCTTACCGCGCTTGGTGGTGATCATCACCACGCCATTCGCGCCCACGGCACCGTAAATGGCCGTTGCGGAAGGTCCCTGCAAGACGTTGATCGTTTCGATATCGTCGGGGTTGATGCTCGACAGGATGTTGGAAAAGCCGGTCGGGCGGTTGTTCGGGTCGTCCTTCATATTGTCCGGCTTGATCTGAACGCCGTCGATCACATACAATGGCTGCGTGGTACCCGTGAGCGAGCTCAGACCGCGGATCAATACCGACGGCGCGGCACCCGGCTGGCCGGAGTTTTGCTGCACGAGCACGTTCGCCGCGCGTCCCTGCAAGCCCTGTTCGAGGGAGGTGTTGATGGTTTTGCTCAAATCCTTGCCCGAAACCGTCACCTGCGAGCTGGAAACGTCGGTCTTTTTCATTTCCCCATATCCTACTACCACCACCTCGTCCAGCGCGGAAATGCTTTCTTTCAGTTTAATGTCGATTTTGGTTTTGCTCCCTACCGCCACTTCCTGCGTCTCATACCCGATGAAGGAAAAAACGAGCGTGCTGCCCGCTGCCGCCTCGATCGAAAACGCCCCGGTGGTGTTGGTCGTCGTACCGTTGGACGTTCCCTTCACCACCACGCTCACGCCGGGGATACCATCGCCCTGTTCCAGGCCCACGACCGCTCCCGTAATGACTCTTTTAGCTTCCGACTGCGCAAATGCGCCGACGGCCGTACCCATGATCCCCAGTGACAGAAGGAGAGGTCGTAGCAACCCGGCCAGCAAGCGCAAAGGCCGCAATGCCCGCCTTGTTTCGTACAAATTTTGTTGCATGTTGTTTTGTTTTAAAAGTGACTATTGGTCCATCCCGATTTAGACATTTCCGATATCCCGGGGTAGCACATCGGACAATGGGACAAATCGAATGAATAGTTGGACAAATGTGTCTCTTTAAAGCATGCTGCAAGGGGTTCAAATGTTTACAAATGGGGGTTCATTTGTAAACCAGGGCAAAAAATCGCGCTATTTTTTCGCCATTTATTCCAGTTTGAGAATGTGCAAGAGGTAGGAACAGGTGAGCAAGTAATGTGCAGGCGTTTGCAAACGGATATGAGAGTATCCGACTGGCGCGTTGTATTATTCCAATATACAGCTATACCTGGGTAGCCTGCTTCCGGCGGTATTCGGTAGGCAGCATCTGGTACGCTTCCTTGAATAGCTTCGCGAAATATTTGGGATTGTTGAAACCCACCTGGTAGGCGATCTCAGAAACCGTGAGCTGGCTTTTTTCGAGCAGATCGGCCGCCCGGCGCATGCGGATAATGCGGATGAATTCAACCGGCGTTTTGCCCGTAAGCGAAAGGATTTTTTTATACAAATAAACCCGGCTCATGGCCATCGCCTCGCTGAGCTGCTCCACGGTGTACTCCGCATTGGCCAGGTTTTCCTCGACTACTTTCACGGCGCTGTTCACAAACTGCTCGTCCATCGACCGTACCGCTATTTCGCTCGGACGGATTTCGACGTGCTGCTGGAACTGCCGCTGCAACTGCTCCCGCTGCAAGATGAGGTTCGAGATCCGCACCCGCAGAATGTCCAGCCTGAACGGCTTGGTCACGTATGCGTCCGCGCCGGTCTGGTAACCCTGCAACTGCTGCTCGTCCTCGGCGCGCGCGGTGAGCAGCACCACCGGAATGTGCGAAATGCGACGATCCGTCTTGATGGTCCGGCAAAGTGCAATGCCGTCCATTTCGGGCATCATCACATCGCTTACGATGAGGTCCGGGATGTGTTCGAGGGTCATGTCGAGGCCAATTCGGCCATTAGCGGCTTCGAGAATGCGGTATTCCTGCTGAAATACTTCTTTGAGATACTCCCTGAACTCGTCATTGTCCTCCACGAGCAGGATCAGGGGCTTTTCCTTGCCGGCCTTTTCTTCCGAAAGCGTTACATCAATGGTAGGCGCTTCCGCAGGCTCCACGCTCGCTATATGCGCGGGTTCCACGCGGGCAAGGCTTTCGCGTAAAGGCAATGTAACGGTAAATGTGCTGCCCCTGCCCTCCTCGCTGTGCAGATCGAGGGTACCGTCGTGCATTCTGACGAACTCCGAGGCAATGGAAAGCCCGATACCGCTGCCCTGGTTCATCATATGCCCCGGCACGGGGTGTTGGTAAAACCGGTTGAAAACCTTCTGCTGCGCTTCGGGAGGGATGCCGATCCCGGAATCTTCGACGCCGACCTCCAATGCCTCCATCCCGTCCTGCGCAACCGTACGGAGCCGCACCGTTACCTGGCCATTCTCCGGCGTGAATTTGAATGCATTCGACAGCAGGTTATACATTACTTTGGACAATTTATCCTGGTCAAAATCCGCATAGCGCGATTCCAATGCACTTTCGAACCGGTACCGGATGTGCTTGTGCTCCGAAAGGTCGGAGAACGTCTGGGCGATTTGCCTGATAAACTGCACAATGTCGCCGCGCTCGGGCAGGAACCGGGTTTCTTCCACTTCCAGCTTCTTGAAATCGAGCATTTGCGTCACCAGGTTAAGCAGGCGCTGGGCATTGCGGTGCACGAGCGAGAGCTGCCGGTGCACGGTATGATCGGAACGAATGCCGCGCAGCAAATTTTCCAGCGGCGTGAGCATGAGTGTGAGCGGCGTGCGGAACTCGTGGCTTACATTGGTAAAAAACCGGATCTTCATCAGGTCCAGCTCATGCATTTGCTGGGCGTAATGCCGCTCCTGTTCCAGCTTGAAATTCATCCGCTCGCGTTCGATCAGCACCCAGCGGGCAATCATCAATGCCCCGGCCACGAGTAAAAAGTAGAGCAGGTAAGCCCAGGGCGTCTGCCAGAACGGCGGTAGTATCCTGATTTCCAGCCGCCGCTCGGTCACAGCGCCGCCTTCTTTGGTTTTAACCTTAAATGTATAAGTACCCGGATCGAGGTTGGTATAAGTGACGCGGCGCGTGTTATCGGCCTCGAACCATTGGTCATTAAAGCCCTGCAAAGTGTAGAGGTAATGGTTTTTTTCGGGATGAAGGAAATTCAGCGCCGCGAATTCGATCGTGAAGACATTCTGGCTGTGTTCCAGCACGATACGGTCGGTGATCGAAATGGATTTATCGAGCTCCGGGGCGTCGGCCGCCACTGGCGTGCCCGGACGGATACTTTTGTTAAAAACCTGAAAATCCGTCAGCACCACTTTCGCGTCCGTACGCTCGTCGCTCACGCGTGCGGGATCGAAGATCGAGAAGCCATTGGCACCGCCGAAAACGAGCTCGCCCGAGCGTAGCCGAAGCGCCGCATTCTCGTTGAAGCCGCGGCCCTGCAAGCCGTCGACCTCGTTATAGGTACGCACCTGGAAAGGCTGGGCGGCTGCTCCCGAAACGCCTTTCCCGCCTTTGGTAACCTGCCAATTTACCATACCTTTCGGGGTACCGAGCCATAATGTTTGCCGGGCGTCGACGAGCACGGTCAGAATGGAATTGTCGGGCAGGCCGTGGCGGGTATCGTAGGTCACAAATGCATTCCGCGCGGGGTCGAAGCGGTTGAGGCCTTCGGAGGTGCCGATCCATATGGTACCGGCATTGTCCTGCGCGAGCGAGGTCACGGCGTCGCTGCTGAGCCCGTTACGATCGCCGGCTCGGTAACCATAATGCACAAACCGGCCGGTCTGCCGCATCAGCACGTCGATGCCGTTCGCGGTGCCGATCCAGAGATTGCCCTGCCTGTCTTCGAGCATGGCCGAAATGTAATCGGAACGGACCGAATTCGGCGCCATATTTCGGTAATGCCGGAATGTCTTCGATTGCCGGTCGAACAGGTCCAGGCCGTCGGCCATCGTGCCGACCCACAGCCGTCCGCGCGAATCTTCGAATATTTCCCACACCCGGTCGTCGATCAGGCTAGTGGAATCGGCCGGGTCGTGCAGGTAACGGGTAAACCGCTCACCATCGAAACTGTTCAAACCGCCAAAATAGGTTCCGATCCAGAGCACATCCTGCCTGTCGAGGAACAGGCTCACAATCACATCGTTACTCAGGCTTCCGGCATCGCCCGGCTTGTTGCGGTACTGGCGGAAACTGTTGTTTTTTCGGTCGAAATAAATCAGCCCGCCGCCATTGGTACCGACCCACAAATTACCTTTCCGGTCTTCGGCAAACACATTCACATCGTCGAACGGCAAGCTGGCAGCGTCGCCGGGAAGGTGGCGGACGAGCGAAAACCGGAAAATATTCTGGTGGTAATTACAAAACCCCTGCTTGAAAGTACCGGCCCAGATCATGCCCGTGGCATCCTTGTACAATGCCTGAATGCTGTTTTGACTGATCGTGCGCGGGTCGCCCGGGTTGGAGCGCAGCGTGGACACGCGGCCGGTTTGCTTATCGAGGATGTTGATGCCGCCGTGGTCGGTACCGATCCAGATCCGGCCGTCGGGCCCCGCTATCATGGCGCTTACCGCATTGTTGCTCAGCCTGAAATCCGGCCCGGCGGTGCCCGCAATGCGTAATGTGTTCTTTTTAAAATCAAAATTGAATGCACCCACGGCCGCTTTCACAATATACACCCACGGCTCGCCCTGCCCATCTACAAACACCTTGTGGTTGGACAGTTTGCCGAGGTTACGGCGCTGTAATACTGCACTTTGAATGTCCATCGCTTGCGTACCTGCATTCACTCGTGCGAGAAAACCGTCGTCGCACACCACCCAGAGATTTCCCTGCGCATCCTCGTCGAAATCGGAGATCGCCCGGGTACCAGGCCCGTCCTGCGCAGGCGGGAACTGGATTTTAACCAGCTGCTTCGATGCAGTGCGGTATTTCAGCAGCCCCAGCTGGTTATGGCTAATCCAGTAATCGCCCAAGCGGGTTTTGATAATGCGGCTGAAATCGGCATCGCGGAGCCCGAAACGCTGCGCGGCGCGGTTGGCATTGTGGTCGATCGTTTCGGTAACGGGGTCATAGATGTCGAATCCGAGGCGGGTACTGATCCAGATAAAACCCTGCGGATCTTCAAACAATGCATTGACCTGATGGTCGGAAATGCTCGTCGAATCGGCCGGGTCGTGCTTGAAAACCCGGAAAGAATAGCCGTCGAAGCGGTTCAGCCCGTTGGCGGTACCGATCCACACAAACCCGCGGCTGTCTTTCAGAAAACAATTGACCTGGTTATGGGAAAGTCCCTTTTCGGTATTATAGCGAACAAACTGGTAGTCGGGGGAGCCGCCCGCATCCGGCTGGGCAATACCACCTCCCACCCATCCGACAAGCCCCACCAGGACCAGACATATGTTGACTACCCATCGCTTCATTTCCGTGAAGGTAGCATCGTTTTTCTTCAAAAAGAATTCGAAATTGTTACATTAAATTGCCTGAATGAAGATCCTGATCATCGAAGACGAGCCTGACCTTTCCGAAAGCATCGGCGCCTACCTGGGCGCGCAGGACTACCTGTGCGAATATGCGTGTACGTGGGCGCAAGCGCGGGAAAAAGTGGAATTGTACCGCTACGACTGCATTTTGCTCGACCTCATGCTGCCCGGCGGCGACGGTATGGACATTCTCGGAACCCTCAAAAAGCAGGGCCAGCAGGACGGTGTCATCATCATTTCGGCCAAGGGCGATTATGAGCAGAAAATCAGGGGCCTGCACGCCGGTGCGGACGATTACCTGGCCAAGCCGTTTCATTTGCCAGAACTGGCCGCCCGCATTTATTCGGTGATCCGCCGGAGAAGTTTTGGAAACCAGAACAATGTGGTTCAGAATGAATTAAAGGTCGATTTGCTCAGCAAAATAGTGACCGTGCACGACGCCCAGGTGGTACTGACTAAAAAGGAGCTCGATCTTTTGCTGTTTTTCATAGGGAATAAAAACCGGGTGATCGCCAAAAGTGCGTTAGCGGAGCATTTGTCGGGCGACATTGCGGATATGTTCGATAACCACGACTTCGTGTACGCGCATGTCAAAAACCTGAAAAGGAAACTCAGCGACGCCGGTTACGGCAATTATCTCAAAACAATTTACGGAACCGGCTACAAATGGGAAGGATGAGAAAACTGCTCGACCAAAGCCTGCGCCCGCTCGTGATCTATGCGATCACGGTGCTGGTAATCAGTATTCCGGTGTATTTCCTGATTATCGACTGGATATGGGAGAACGAGCTCGACAAGCACCATTATGCGATCCGTGAAAAACTCGAAAAACGCCTCTCCCACCTGAGCCTGCCCGGTGGCGCGGTGGACAATATGATCGCCGTGCTGGATAAGGTGCAACCCGGCTTTTCATTCAACGAAGCGGCCGCGCCCCGACCCGACAGCCTCTACACAGTTATCCGGTTCGACAGTTTCATGAACGACCGGGAGCAGTTCCGCTGTCTCACGACCGATATCCATGTGAACAACAAGCTCTACCGGCTGCTTATCGAAACGAACATGGAGGAAATCGACGAGACGATCCTGGCTATCGGTGCGGCGACGGTTTTCTTCATTGCGTTGCTGCTGTCCGGTTTTATTTATCTCAACCGAAAAACCGCATTGCGTATCTGGCAGCCATTTTACGACACGCTGGCCAGCGTCCATACCTTCCGGCTGGAATCCGGCAAATCCGTTCCCTTACCGGCTTCGGACGTCACCGAGTTTGCGGACCTGAACGCCAGTCTCGATACCCTCATGCAAGGCAGCCTGGCGTCCTACCGCCAGCAGAAGGAGTTCACTGAAAATGCTTCCCATGAATTGCAGACGCCGCTCGCCATTGTCAAATCGCGGCTGGATATGCTTTTGCAGAGCCAATCGCTGGACGCCGGGCAAATGCGGATCATCGAGCAGGTTTACGAGGCCATCAACCGCATTTCACGCATTAACAAAAACCTGCTGCTGCTGGCCAGGATCGAGCATGCGCAGTTTGAAGAAAAAGAACGGGTAGCAGTCCATGAAATGCTTAGCGGCATTGCAGCCCAGTTCGGCGACCGTTTTGAGGACAATGCTTTGCATTATACTGAAAACATTGGCCCCTTTACGACGGATGCCAATCCGGTGCTAACCGAAATCCTGCTCACCAACCTGCTCGTGAATGCGGTACGCTACACGCCCGCAGGCGGAGACGTGACGGTACATTTAGATGACCGCGTACTTACAATTTCCAACACAGGCACAGCCGCATTGCAGGCAGAGAACCTGTTCAGAAGGTTCGCGCAGGCCGCGAGCGAACATGCGGGGAGCGGGCTCGGGCTGGCCATCGCACGTGAGATCTGTGCGCGTTACGGCTGGCAGATCGCCTATGATTTCAGCAGTGGTATGCACCGGTTTTCCGTCCTTTTCTGAATTCGAAATTTCTTCCAAATCGCTTTTAATTTTTGCCGTCAGATAACTCAAAACTTATTCTGAATGGCTTTCAAAAGAATCCTCACACTGCTCTTTAGCTTTTTTACCATCGCCCAGCTCCGGGCGCAGGTGAGCAAGATTACACTCTCCGGGCAGGTAAGTTCCGTGACAACCGGGCAGGCGCTTCCGTTCGTCAATGTCGTGCTCACAACTGAAAAGGACAGCGCATTCGTAACCGGCACCATTACCAATGAGCTGGGGCGGTTCAGCCTGCCCGATGTGAAGAGCGGCAACTACCGCGTCGAATGCGTTTCGCTCGGTTATAAGGCATTGCAAAAAACTATCACTGTGGGCACATTGAGCCCCTTCCTCGACCTGGGCGAGTTCCGGATGGCCGATGACGCCCAAAATTTACAGGAAGTGACCGTCACCGGTCAGCAGGCCGACCGCGTAGATGAAAAACTCGACCGGAAAACCTTTCAAATCGGCCGTAATGTAAGCCAAAGCGGCGGTTCGGTATTGCAGGCGCTCAAAAACCTGCCCGGCGTGACCGCGGGTGAAGACGGCAAAGTCCTGCTGCGGGGAAGCGATAAAGTGGCAATCCTCGTGGACGGCCGGCAAACGGCGCTTACCGGTTTTGGCAGCCAGACGAGCCTCGACAATATACCGGCATCCGCCATCGAGCGGATCGAGATCATCAACAACCCCTCGGCACGCTACGACGCGAATGGCAATGCGGGGATCATTAATATCATTTACAAAAAAGAAAAGCAGGAAGGCTTCAACGGCAAGATCGGGATGGCGGCCGGGCTGGGCGCATTGTGGATACGCAAGGAAAACCTGCCTGATATTCGCCCGCAGTACCGCAATACGCTCAAACTGAACCCATCGCTGGCATTGAACTACAAAAAGAAGAAGGTGAATGTATTCTTCCAGGGTGATTACCTCCACACGCCGACGCTCAACAAGAACGAATTTGTGGACCGGTACTACGACACCGGCGATACCATACGGCAGCAAACCAAGCGCAACCGCAGCACCAACATCGTTACCGCCAAAACCGGCGCCGACTGGACCTTCGACGAGCGTAATGCATTCTCGGTATCGGCATTGTTCAGCAGCGAAAAGATCCTGGACCGGGGCGACGAGCCATTTTTTAATGCAAACCTGACACAACGGCGCCGGTTATGGCAATTTCTGGAAGACGAGCTGAAAACCACGGTTACCGCCAGCGCTGCTTACCAGCATAAGTATGCGCAGCCGGGGCACCTGCTCAATATCGGTTTGAACTACACTTTCCATCGCGAAAACGAGCAGTATTTTTTCACCAATATCATGCCCGATTTCACCGGTAACGACGCATTCAAGCTGCTTTCGGATGAGAATGTGTTCGATTTCAATGCCGACTACATTCGCCCGCTGCGCTATGGACGGCTGGAAGGCGGGCTGAAACTGCGCAGCCGCCTCATCCCCACTAATATGCAGTTTATTCCCGGAACGAACTCTCCGATCGACAGCCTGGCAGGCGGCTGGGCCGATTACAAGGAAACGATTCCGGCGGCTTTTGGAAACTATGTTTTTGAAAACAAAAATTTTGAACTGGAAGCCGGTCTCCGCGTCGAGTATATCAACCTCCGTTACGAAGTGAACCCGACCCACCCTACCTATCACAGTGACGGGTACAGCTATGCAAAGCCATTTCCGAACGTCCGGCTAGCTTATAAAATCGACGGCCACAACAAGGTTTCGCTTTTTTACAACCGCCGTGTCGACCGGCCTAATGAAGTGGATATCCGCATTTTCCCGAAATATGATGATGCCGAAATCATCAAAATAGGTAATCCCGCCCTCAAACCACAGTTTACCAGTAACTGGGAAGCCGGCTACAAAACCAGCTGGACGCGTGGATCGCTCTACGCAGCATTATACCGCAAGCAGATTAACGGTACCATCACACGGATCGGTACCACCGTGCCCGGCAGCACTTTGATCTACAACATCTTCCAGAACGCCGGAAAGAGCTACAATGCGGGCGGTGAGCTGGTTTTACAGCAAGATCCGGCTCCCTGGCTCTCCGTAAGTGTGAATGGGAATATTTATAAAAATACCATCAATGCATTCTCCATCGAGAACCTGTACCCTGTAAAATCCATTTACAGTGCCGCCAGGCAAACGATCACGTCCGGCAGTGCCAAAGTAAGCGCCATGCTGAGAGGCAAGAAGACCGAATTGCAGGTGGTAGCCATTTACCAGGCACCCGACATCGTTCCCCAGGGCCGTACAGGCTATCGTTTCTCCGTCGACGCCGGTGCGAAACGGCAGTTGCCCAAAGGTGAAATTTTTGTCAACGCCACCGACCTTTTCGGCACACTCGTGATCCGGAAAACCGTGTACGGCGACGGCTTCCATTACAACAGCCGCGATTACTACGAGACCCAGCTCGTGCGGGCCGGGTATAGTTTCAAATTTTAAAATAGCCCCTCATGCGACTCCTCGTCATTTTCTTCCTCTCGTACACGTGCACATTCGCGCGCCCGCTTATGCTTACGGACAGCCTGCCTGCACGCAAGCCGCTCACATTACAGCAGTTTTACGCGCCGGCGTCGCTGATCATCGGCGGCCTCATTGCCAATGGCCATTCGGAAGAATCCCTCAAAAACGAGCTGGCCGAAAGCCGCAACCGGCACATTCCCCGTTTCCATACGCACATCGACGATTACATGCAGTTTTCGCCGCTGGTGGTTGCTTACGGGCTGGATGCATTTGGTATTAAATCCAAAACCGATGCGCTCAACCGCACCGCGATCCTCCTGAAAGGCGAAGCGATGGCGCTCACCACGGCTACCATTCTGAAATCGGCGACGCATACCCTGCGGCCGGACGGCAGTACTTACAACTCGTTCCCCTCCGGCCACACCACCCAGGCATTCGCCGCAGCCACATTCCTGAATGAGGAATACAAAGAGCGGTATCCGTGGATGCCCTACGCTTCCTACTCCGTGGCATCTTCGGTAGGGCTGTTGCGGGTGGCCAACAACCGGCATTACATCAGCGACGTGCTCGTGGGCGCGGGCATCGGGTATCTGTCGATGAAAGTAGCTTACTGGACGCACCGGTACAAATGGGGGAAAGCCCACAACAGATCACAACCGGTATATTAAGGAGGCTAGTCGAGCACGTGCCGGAACCATTCCGGCCGCTTCGTTTCTTCCGTCCAGAAAAGTGCAGCCTGGCCCCATACCTTTCCATCCGGGTCGCTGAGTTGCCATACAACCCCGTCGTAAATCGTAAAAGTATTACCGTGTTTATCGACCCGCGGACCTGAGTAGTTGTAAACAATGCCATCACGTAAAACCACTTCCAGCATGCTCTGCCGCTCCGGCCTGTCCTGCTCCGAAGCGCTCAGGCGGGATGGTACTACGAGTATTTCTTCCGGTGAATATTTAAATGAAGCCAGGGCATGTGCATTCGCGTAGATGAAGCGCGGGTCGGCGTCGGTATTATGCGCCAGTATGCCGTATGGGGCTTCTTCGGTAAGCCATTGGTCTGTATCCGCTACTCCGGGAGGTGCGTAAAGTGGTTTACCGCTTAGCTTGTGAAAGCATTCGTTTATCTGCCGGATCAATGTGTCGTTTGTTGTGGTGGCCATTCTTTATAAGTTTTTCAGTCGTGGATTTTTGCCCAGTACCTGGTCGGGATCTACCGGCACTTCGATAAGCAAAGAACGGGAAAGTCCATGATTTACTTTGCCCAAAATGTCGTCGAGATTACCGAGGTCCGGGGCCAGGCGTACGGCATCCCAGTTGTTTGCCCGGGCAATGCCGCAGTAGTCAATGGGTTCCAGCCGGGAATGATAGTAGGGTGTATCCATATCCGGCAAGACTTTCCGCAGGCCCTGCTCCACGATCCCGAACGTCTCATTATTGAGCAGAAATACCACCAGACCGAGATTACTAACTTCCCCCATAGAGCCGGAGAACAGCCGGAAGCAGCCATCGCCCGTGAACAGGAACACCTGCCGGCGCTGGTCGGCCAACTTGGCGCCGATGGCGACACCAAACGCGCCGCCCATGGCCGAACCCCGGTAAAGCGAGTAAAAACGAATGTTGTTGTTGGGCCGCTGGGTCACATACTGCCGGTCCTTATACGCAAGGCAAGTATCATCGATGCCGATCGAATCCACCGGCCACCATTGATCGAGGCGCTGGTAAAGCGCAGCCATATCGGCATAGCCGTCGCCGGCATGGGCAAAAGGCAGGTCATTCAGTACGCGGGGGGCCTTTTCCATCGGCAGGTTGGAAAACGGGTGTGTGGATGCGGCACCGATCAGTGTTTCAAGCAAAGAATCCAGCGGGGCATTTACCTGGTAATATTTGCCTTCTACTACATGCCGCAAGCTGTTTTCCACCATTCCGTAGGCCTCGGGAATATTACTGAAATGAAACGTGGCGGCCGCCGAAATCTTCTTGAAATTGACCGTATACTCGTCCGGGCAAGCGCCCAGCACGAGCAACACATCACTGTTTCCCAGTGAGTTATACAAAGAAATGGCTTTGTCATTGCCCCCAAACGAAATGTACCCATAACCATAAGGGTTGTCCCGGCTGACGGCATTTGCACCATTGATACTCCAAATCACAGCCGCTTGAAGCGCCTCGCTGAGGCGGGTGGTAAGTTCCGGGGCGTTGGGATAGCGCGCCATTTCCTCGCCAACGAATAGCACTACACGTTTGCCCGCGGTCTCCCTCCGGAATGCGGCCGGTAATGCATCGGCATAGTGACTTTTCCTGACCGTAATGCCCGGTATGGGCATAGGAAAATCCGCGTCCGGCTGGAAATTACCGAGTCCTTCGTTATCCAGCACCACCACCACGGGCTTCGAGCGGTCGAGTTGCTCCTTTGCCAGCGCGAGCTGCTCCTGCAATGTAACAGGGCAATTCAGGACGAAAACGGATTCGGGTAATTCGGCGCGCAGCTGCATTACGATATTACTGCCGTATTCAGTAGTGTCCTGTAACGGCGAGAAGCCCGTGGTACCAGGGTTTGAGACGGGCACGATGTACACAGCTGGTATATCATGCAGTTTTGCATCACTTAACCCGCAGCAAATGAGCCTGGTAGCAGCGCCCGTGGTCGCGACGGACGCCGCTAACGTGCCGCTGGCCAGGTAATGGCCCAGCGGGATAAACCCGGCCGTGTATTCACCTATGGTCAGGAAAGAAGGCGTTTCCGTCGTATCTTCACAGAGCGGGGCCAGGTGTTTGAGCAGGTGGATTACCCCTCCGCCGTTTACACCCGCATATAACCGGATCCCCCAGCTAGCTAATGTGGTAATGATGGCCTGGTAGCTGTCCAGACCCAGGCATTCTTCCAAATCCGTGACAAAGGACGCGGGTTCGATTACTTCGAAACTCATAATGCAGTGGGTTTGTTGAGAAAATGTTCAGGCAAAAGTAGAAATAGTTTTAATATTGATTTGTCAAATTAATTGCTATTTTTAAGTAGAATTAAATCTAGAATTCTAGACTATTGCATTGTATCAAATACTCAAACTCTCCCGTGCCGACCCGCTAAATAGGATATTCTTGCCCAGCCGACCGGCTTTTGATAATATTGCATTTCCCCTCCTCCAAAAAATCTTCCTGGCACCCAACTAACGTGACTATTTATGGAACAGCCCCATCTGTTGTTCATCGACGACGAAGTTCAATACAGTGAACTGACGAAAGAATACCTGGAAATGAAAGGATGCAAAGTAGTCCTCAAACACGACGGCCAGGCCGGGCTGGACGCGTTTAAGGCCCAACCGTTCGATTTGTGCGTCCTGGATGTTAAAATGCCCAAAAAGGACGGCTTCACCCTCGCGGAGGAAATTAAACAGATTGATGAAAACATTCCGGTCATTTTCCTGACGGGACAGTCGCTGAAAGAGGACAAGATCAGGGGATTGATGCTCGGCGCGGACGATTACCTTACCAAACCATTCAGCATGGAGGAGCTTTACCTGCGGATCAGGGCTATTCTGAAACGCGTGAAAGTGCACGAAAAAACGCGCGTCACCGACTTGTACGAATGGGGCCAGTCCCGTTTCGATCCGGAACTGCGGCAACTGGTTGTTTCGGGAGAAACCATTAAACTGACTTCCATCGAAGCAAAACTCCTGAAACTGTTCTGCGAACACCAGAACAAGGTCCTCACGCGCGACGCCGCGATGATCGGCATCTGGGGCGACGAGGAGCATTACCGCGGTTACAGCCTCAATGTGTATGTAAGCAAGCTGAGGAAATTTTTAAAAGCGGACCCTGCGGTGGAAATCCTGAATCTGCATGGCGAGGGCTATAAGCTCATTTTCAAACCGGTTACCGCATGACCATGGACCTTTCGCTGCTCCATAACCTCATGGGCGGCGACCAAAAACTGGTCGACCGCTTCGTAAACATCTTCAAAACACAGGTACCCGCCCAGGTAGCGGCCCTTCCGCAACTCTGCGAAGCGCAGGATTGGAAAGGACTTTCCACCGCGCTCCATAGCCTCAAAACGCAGTTCAATTACGTGGGAATGATCGCATTTGCAGAACAAATGCGGAGCCTGGAAGAGCAGGTCGACGACGGCAAAACCAGCGATATAGCTTTGAAAATCAGCACATTTACCCAGGAGTTTCAGCAGTCCTGGCAGCCCTGACCGCGCCTATTGAAGCGTCCCGGCCTGGCTGGCCGGCAACAATTTCCGGATTTTGTATTTCAATTTTTTCGCCTCGATCGGCTTGGTAATGTAGTCGTCCATCCCGGCGTCCATGCATTTCTGCGCTTCGGACGGGTTGGCGTTGGACGTGAATGCGAGGATGGGCACGCGGCGGCCTTTCTCGCGTGCACGTATGGCGCGGGTAGCGGTGTAGCCGTCCATTACGGGCATTTTTACGTCCATCAGCACAATGTCGAAATAGTCGTCTGCCAGTTTTTGTAATGCGATCTCGCCGTTGTCGGCGATGGTTACGCGGACGTCTCGGATCATTTTCTTCAAAGTTTCCTCGGCCACCACCTGGTTGAAGAGATTATCCTCCACGAGCAGTACCGCGAGTCCGGAAAGCGGTGTGTCGTCGTCGGTCCCGGCGTGATCTTCGGAAGGATTGCATATTTCAAATGCAAGGTCGAAGCTGAATGTAGTCCCCTGGCCGGGCCGGCTTTGAACCTGCATACTTCCCCCCTGCTCTTCTACCAGCTTTTTGGCAATGAAAAGGCCCAGTCCGGTACCGGTTTGCCTGCTGTTCGAATCGTCGTCGATGCGTGCGAAAGTTTCGAATATGTATTCCAGTTTATCCTTGGCGATCCCTATGCCCGTATCTGTGACGCTGAAATGCAGCTGTTCGTACCCGCCCTCCCGCGATGCCATGCCCGCGTGAATGGTTACCGAGCCGTTTTCTGTGAATTTCACCGCATTCCCGGCCAGGTTCAGCAAGATCTGGTGCAGCCGGATCGGGTCGCCGATCAGCTGCGGGCTGACGTCGGGATCTACATTGATTTCCAGTTTTAACCCTTTTTCTTCCGCTATAACCTTTAAAATATAGCCCAACCGCTCCATCCGGTCGCGGACCTGGAAGGGTTTATTCACAAAAGAAAACTTGCCTGCCTCGATTTTGGAGTAGTCGAGAATGTCGTTGATGATCGCCAGCAGGTTTTCTGAAGAATAGCGGATGCCCTTCGCATATTCGAGCTGCCGGTCGCTGAGTGGGGTGTCAAAAATGAGTTCGGACATGCCGAGAATGGCCGTCATAGGCGTCCTGATCTCGTGGCTCATATTGGCAAAAAACTGCTCCTTAAACTGCGATTTTTCCTCTACAAGCTGCTTCTGGCGCTCGATTTCTTCTTTCTGGATTTGAATTTCGGCCGTTCGCACAGCCACTTTTTGTTCGAGTTTTTCGTATAAAATCGCATTCTCGATCGCTACCGCTATTTGTCCCGATAAAAGTTTGATCAGCTGCGTGCGCTCCTGGGTGAATACGGCTGTCGCAAGGTTGTTTTCGAGGTACAGCGCGCCTACTACCTTGCCCTGGTTCAATGCGGGAATGCACAATGCCGAACGGACGCCCCTGACAGCCACTACCGGATCGTTTTTGAATTCACTCAGCTGCGCATCCGGCAACACGATATCGGTTTTATACTGGAAAACATGCTCGATAATACCCGGCGGCACGGACACCGAATCGGAGAGCGGGACCCTGCGGATATCGGTCCGCGCATTCACCACCGAACGCGCCGCTTCGATCATCAGCTCGCCGCCCCAATCGAGAATAAAGTATCCCGACTGCGCCCCCGCGTTTTCGATCGCAAACTGCATCAGCTTTTCCATCAACTGGTCAAAAACCACCTCGCTGGAAATAGCGGCGGAAGTTTTCATCAATGTGGCGAGATCCAGCGAGGACGCAATGCTTTCACCAGCATTCAGCGGGGCCGTTTTGGCGGGTTCGATGGCTGTATCCGCGAGCCGCGGAAAGGCCGCCAGCAACCGCCGTTCTTTCAATACACAACCCCACTCCCGGTAGCCCTCCAATGCTGCTTGCAGGTAAAAATGACCTGCTTTTTCCTGACCTTTTGCTATCCAGTACGTGCCGCAAAGCTCATTGGCCAGTGCTGCATCGTGCGCGTGGCCGTTTTGATGCGCGGTGGCAATGGCCTGGTCAAAACGTGCGGTAGCCTGGTCGCTTTTGTCCTGCACAGCCATTATTTCCGCATCGAGCAGGTAGTAGCGGTGGACGAAATTGACGGGAACCATCGCGCCCAGCCTTTTAAGCTTTTTCAGCTGCATTTTGGCCGAACGAAGATGTGCCGGCTTCCCATCGCCCGCGCGATGCAATGCCACGTGCACCAAACCCGAAAAGAAAATATACAGCGGTTCGAAAAGCGAGGCTTTGACGGCATCCAGGTAAACCAGGGCGTGTTCGCCGTATTGCGCCGACCGCGAAGGTTCTTCATTGAAATAGGCAATAATCATTTTGTAAACGAAAACTGCGAACATCCGCGACCGGTCTTGCTGGGCGAGAATGCCGGTAAAGTCGGGCTTTTCGTCAAAATAATGCCCTGAGAGTCTTGCGGGATCGTCGCGCTGCCCCAACAGCCCGTCTATCATTTCGATAAACGGCTCATTGTAATGGGTAACCTGCTCGCGGGAAAGCGCGCGGGGTGGCTCGTTGTACCGCAATATCTCGTGCCTGACCCATTGCAGGTTCTTACCCGACAGCATCAAATGGAATGCGTAGCTGTTCGAGGCGTAGGTACAATATTCCAGGTCACCCATTTCGACGCCGGTCTGGTAGGATTTCCGCAGCGGTTCCAGGGAGTCGTTGATATGCTCGCCCCACGGCCGGTTCACGATATTGTACACCAGTAAAGTGCGTTCACGCGCCACGCCGCCGGTTTGTGCGGCGAGTTTCAGGGCCACATTACCGAACCGGTAGCAAGCCGCAGCATTGTTTTCGACTGCATTGACAATCGCCCCATAGGTAGCAAATGTGATCGCCGACTCCGCCGCCACCCCGTGCCTGAGCGAGAGTTCCACCATTTTGATGACCATCAGCGGGTATAATGCCGGAATTTTGACATATACAATGGCCGTAATGTTTTGCAAAACCCGCATGGCCGCAAGTGCGCGAATGTCCGTCATGGCAGGCAGCAGCGCCAGCGATTCGATCGTCCGGCCGCGCAGCCACCATTTCGTTTTAAGGTAGCCGGTGATGATGTGTGCATTGCCGGGCTGGCCGGGAAAGCGTATTCCCAGCTCGCGCAGCACCGACAGGGAAATTTCAACGGCTTTGTCTTCCTGCCGGTCTAAAATCAGGCACCTTATCTGAACGTCGTAGATTTCCACCTTGTCTTCCAGCCGCTTCGCCCGGTGAAGTATTTCGCCGGCGATCGTCAGGCATACCCCGGCATTTCCCGCCAGGTAGGCGGTTTCCGCACATTGAATGGACAGCGAAAAAGCCAGGTCGTAGTCGTCCTGCCAATCTTCTTCCCGCAGCATTTCCCTGCCCTTCCCGAAATAAGCGAATGCCACCGAATACGCCGCCGATGCTTTGGCTTTTTCACCGGCATCGCAATTGAAGCGGGCTACTTTGCGGCGCTCCGCTGCGGTTTCGTATACCGTACTGTGGTTGAGGTGGTTGACGATCTCGAAAAGCTGCCGGTCGCGCTCCTCGGCAGAAAGCCTTTCGAGCAGAAACCAGGCGATACTGAGGTGTGCCTCCGTTTGCGCTTCGCCGGAAAGCAGGTCGTACGCAGCCGCCTGCACCTGGTCGTGCACGAATATGTACCTGTTTTGGACGAGGTAATGGTCGTTTGGCTGCCTGCTACTGGTAATGCGCAGCAGGTTTTCGGCTACTGCTTCCTGAATATCCTCGCCGGTTTCCTGCGGGGTTTTGTCCAGCAGCGCCGACAGTACCACGAGGTCGAATTCGGTACCGATGCAGGAAGCGGTTGTCAATGCATGGCGGGCCTGCGCAGACAGGTTGTTGATTTTGGTGGCCAGCAATTGCTGCGACGACACCGATTTGGTCTCCTTATCGAGCTGCGCTACCTCCCATTGCCATTTCCTGCCTGCGACGTCGTAGTTGATCAGGCCTTGGTGGTGAAACCGGTCAAGGGTTTCGGAAATGAAATAGGGATTACCCAATGTGGCGGCCAGCACCACTTCCGCCAAAGGCAATGCGGCATTGACAGGGCAGGAAAAAGTATCGGCGACGAGCTCCGAAATCGCTTCCTTTTGCAAAGGCGAAAGTGCGACCTGCGTCAGCCGCGACTGGCTCGTATCGAGCTCCCGGATCGCCGTCCGGAGCGGATGTGCGGCCGGGACCTCGTTATCCCGGTAAGTACCGATGATCAGCAGGTTGCTGCCCGCTACCGAATGGGTAACACGGCTCAAAAAGCGCAGGCTCGACAGGTCCGCCCAATGCAGATCATCCAGGAATATGACCAGCGGGTGCCGGGGCTTTGTGAATACATTGATAAAATGGGTAAACACATTCACGAACCGGTTTTGCGCTTCCAGCGGCGAGAGGCGTTCCACTGCCGGCTGGCGGCCGATGAGTTTCTGCAATTCGGGAATTACATCGATGACGATCTGCCCGAAAGGCCCTACCGCTTCCAGAATGGCGTTTTTCCAGTAGGCTGTATCTCCCTGTGATATTTTACAAACCAGCTCTTTGAAAGATTTGATCACCCCTTCGAACGGGATGTCCTGAACGTACTGGTCAAATTTGCCGGTGATGAAGAGTGCTCCCTCAGCTTCCAGTTGCCGCTGTACGGCGGTGATCAGCGAGGACTTTCCTATTCCCGATTGACCCGCTACCAGTACCAGCTCATTGGCCTCACGTATGCGTGTGTACGCAGCTAGTACCTGCGCCTCCTCCTGCATGCGCCCGTACAGGCGATCCGACAGTTTAAAAATGCCGGGTTCGTCGTACCTGCCCGGCTTGAAATCTTCCCGGGGCATTGCATTGCTTTGGCATAGCGCCAGGTCGGCCAGGATGCCGCGGGTGGCCTGGTAACGGTCTTCCGGCTTCTTCGCCAGGAGTTTCATGACAATGCCTGATAGTGCTAAGGATACTTCTGAAAACCGCTCAGGCATCCGCGCGATGTGCGCATGTACGAGCTCGGCCGGGTCTGCGCTCTCGAAAGGCAGTTTACCGGTAAACAGGCGGTAGAAAATCACGCCGAGATGGTAGTACTCCGCACGGTAATCGACCGGTACATCGATAAGCCCGCTTTGCTCGGGCGCAATGTAATGCAGGTCTATGGCCGCCTGGCTTGCTGGTTGGTGGGTACCGTTCATCATCGGGCGTGCCTGGGCAATATCCGCAAGGCGGACTTCACAAGTTGCAGGATCGATAAACACGTGCGCCGGGCGGAGGTCGCAATGCGCGATGCCGTGGTAATGCAGCTCCTCCACGATCCGGACAAGCCCTTCGGCGATGACAATGCCCGTGCGTGTATCGGTAGCATGGGTATCCAGGTATTGTTCCAAAAGGATCCCTTCAAAATGATCGAGCTCGGTGATGTGGTAGCTTTCGGTGCGCCGGGAACGCCGGGCATTCAGGATGCGGTGGAATTGGAAGGACTGCTCGTAAGGCTGTTCGTTGCCGGCGGAGACCGGTACTACCCTTAAAATGACCTCTTCGGAAATGCTTTCGCGCACCGCCCGGAAGAACGACCGGTTCGAATCTTTATAAACTTCCTGCGTGACCCGGTAATCGGGTATTTGTATAGTGTTGAGGCCCATCACGTCTTTAATATATTCAGTTTCAAAGCAATGCAAAGGTAACTTTCAGGCAATACCGGCCAATTGCCGCAGACGGATTTTTATATTTTTTTATACTTTTTAAGGAGTCCTTACCATTTGGCGCCTGCTGCCCGCTGTACCTTTGTAAGCATCAAAGGAAAATCAAACACATCGGACAATGAGAAAGATAGCAATTATGGGCGCGGGCCAATCGGGATTGCACCTGGGTGTGAGACTGGTAAGAAGCGGTTATGACGTGACCATCATTTCGGAGCGTTCGGCAGAGGAGATATTTAATGGCCCGCCTACCGGTGCCACTTACCTTTTCAACGATACCCTGCAACTGGAAAAGGAGCTGGGCCTTGATCTCTGGGCCGATACCGCTTTCCATTCGACCGGTTTCAATATCAACTTCGGCACACCGGCCGGCGACTTTGCTTTCGGCATCAAATCCCGCACCAGCAAGCCGGGCGCTTCCATTGACCAGCGTTTGAAATTCTATCAGTGGATTAAATTGTTCGAAAAACTCGGCGGCAAGTTCATCGTCAGCGATACCACGCCCTCCGATCTGCTGGCCTGCACCGCACAGTTCGACCTCGTGGTGGTTTCATCGGGTAAAGGGCCATTGGCCAGGCTGTTTACGAGGGACGACGAACGCTCTACGCACACAGTACCTGCCCGCAAACTGGTACAGATCCACATCAACGATTTTGAACACACACACCGGACACGTTTCAACTCCATCACATTGGATGCCGTAATGGGCGCCGGGGAGATCATTACCGCGCCGTTTTACCAGAAAGACGACATTCAATGCGCCTTCCTGCTCATCGAAAGCATTCCGGGTGGCCCGATGGACGTGTTCGACGACGCCGATTCCGCCGCCGGCATTCTGTCCAGGGCGAAAGAAATGATACGCACGCTCCTGCCCTGGCGGTACCCGGCTTTTGAGAATGCGGCGCTCGTGGGCAACAATGCATTTTTGAAAGGCTCTTTTGCGCCCGTCGTCAGAAAACCGGTGGTCCGGCTGAATTCCACGGCGGCCGTGCTGGGTGTGGGCGATACGGTGATCCTCAACGACCCGATCGTAGGCCAGGGCGGGAATAACGCTTCCAAAATGGCGAACAGCTATGCCCAGGCGATCATTAACCGCGGCGACGCACCGTTCGACGTCGAATGGATGAACCGTACTTTCGAAGAATTCTGGCAGTATTCGCGGTATGTGAACCGTTTTTGCGACATTTTCCTCGGCCCACCCGCGCCGCACGTCGTCGATGTCCTGCAATCCGCGACGCGCTATCCCGAAGTCGCTTCCGATTTTGTGAATGGCTTCAACCATCCGCCCTCGTTGTTCCCGTGGCTCGACAATGCAGATGCAGCCCGCGAATACCTCACCCGCAAGACGATGATACCCGCTTCGGCCGCCTTGTAACATGGCCGCTTACTGAAAGCCCAGGTTATCAGCACATATACCACAACCCGTTAGCATACTCCGTCGGCCCTCCCGGTTGATCAGGCCTCGTTTTGCCTGCATTTAACAAGCATTTTCAATCCCATTCTATATCCATACCAAATAAAACAATCCATGAAAACAACGTTCAAAACAGCTCTGGGCAATGTCGCACTCTTTGCCTGCATCGCATTCGTATCTGCCTGTGATTCCAAAAACGACGATCCGGCTCCCTCGACGGAGATTAATTTCACTGAAATCAAAGGCAGCGGCGACATTAATACGCAAATCTCGGCATTCAGGACATTGCTGGGCGATCCGCTGAACACGACCGTCAATTCCACAGGCCGCAGGGAAATCAACTGGGATGCCGTGCCCGATAACCAGACGAACACCGACAATTTCCCCGGCGACTTTTTCAACAGCACCGACCCTGCATTGCCTGCCGGCAGGAAACGCGGCATTATCTTCTCTACGCCAGGAAAAGGCCTGCGGGTGAGCGATAAGGATTTCAGCGACGCGGTTTCCGGCAACAGCGAACAGTTCAAATCGTTCAGCCCTGCGCGTACGTTTGCGGCCATCGGTAGCAATAAAATGGACCTGACCTTCAAAATTCCGGGTACCAACAATGCCGCGTTCGTCCGGGGATTCGGGGCTGTGTTTTCCGATGTCGACCGCGCCAATATCAGCAGCATCGAGTTTTTCGAAGGTGATAAAAGCCTGGGTAAATTCAATGTACCCGCACGAACCGATAACAACGGCTTCTCATTCCTCGGGGTGGTTTTCCCGGATAATAAAGTAACCAGGGTTACAATCACCTCCGGCTCGGCGGGTATTTCGGGCGGATACAAATACAACGCCAACGACGACCTGGTGATCATGGACGACTTCTTTTACAGCGAACCGGCCGCCAACCAATAGCCATTGCCTGAGATTCGGGACTACGCTGCTTCAACAAACTGAATACTTTTGAAACGCCCCACCGGTCGATATCCCCGACCGGCGGGGCGTTTCAGCATTGCTCCGGGACATGGCATGGTTTTAATAATGTCTATTTTACCATGGTCACTTTACCGCGGTTTAATAGAAACAATCACCACAGACTATCAGAATTGACAATGAGTTTGGAACCCTCAGAATCAACAAAAATGCCCACCACACTTCCCAAATCGAGTACCGGCATCCGCGGCCTCGACGAAATTACCGCGGGTGGATTACCCTCCGGCAGGCCGACGCTTATCTGCGGCGCCGCCGGGTCCGGGAAAACGCTGTTCTCGATGGAATTTCTCGTGCACGGCGCGGTACACTTTAACGAGCCAGGTGTGTTCGTGGCATTTGAAGAAAAAGCCGAAGAACTGGCCGTCAATGTCGCCTCACTCGGGTTTGATCTGCACCAGTTGCAGCGCGACGGCAAGATCCGGATCGACCACGTGCATGTCGAACGGAGCGAGATCGAAGAAACCGGTGAGTATAACCTGGACGGTCTTTTCATTCGCCTCGCATATGCGATCGATAGCATTGGCGCCAAGCGGGTTGTGCTCGACACGATCGAAAGTCTTTTCTCAGGACTGACGAACCAGGCAGTGCTGCGGGCCGAACTCCGCAGGTTGTTTGAATGGCTCAAAGAAAAGGGCGTGACAACCATTATCACCGGTGAAAAAGGCGAAGCATCGCTTACCCGCCAGGGGCTCGAAGAGTACGTGTCGGACTGTGTGATCCTGCTCGACCACCGGGTCGAAAACAAAATATCTACCCGCATTCTGCGGATCGTGAAATACCGCGGCTCAGTGCATGGTACCAACGAGTATCCGTTCCTGATCGACGAAGAGGGTATTTCGGTATTACCTGTCACCTCGCTTCAACTGAACCACCCGGTATCCTCCGAAAGGTTGTCATCGGGCATCCCCGCACTCGACAAAATGCTCGGCGGTGAAGGTTTTTTCAAAGCCAGCAGTATACTGGTTTCGGGCACCGCAGGAACGGGGAAAACTTCCATAGCGGGGAGTTTTATCGACAAAGCGTGTATAGATGGCCAGCGCGCTATCTATTTTGCATTCGAAGAGTCGCCACACCAGATTATCCGCAATATGCGATCGATCAATATCGATCTGCAAGCGCACATAGACGATGGCCTTCTGATGTTCAGCGCGTCGAGGCCCACGCTCAATGGGCTCGAAATGCATTTGCTGAACATCGTAAAGCTGGTTGAAAAGTTCAGGCCGAGCGTAGTGGTGCTCGACCCGATCAGCAACCTCATTACCGTCGGTTCGAACAGCGAGGTCAAGAGCCTGCTTACACGGCTGATCGACTTCCTGCAAAGCCAGCAGATTACCGTTGTGTTCACCGCACTGGCACTCAATGACAACAAAACCGAACAAACCGACGAGGGCGTATCCTCGCTCGTGGACGTTTGGATACTCGTACGCGACATCGAGTCGAACGGCGAGCGCAACCGCGGGTTATATGTCATGAAATCACGCGGGATGAGGCATTCGAACCAGGTGCGGGAGTTCGTCATCACCGACGAGGGCCTCAAACTGGTGGAAGTATTCCTCGGACCGGAGGGCGTGCTGACCGGCTCGGCACGCGAAACGCAGCAGTTGGTTGAAAAAACTACCGAAGCTATCCGGGATCACGCCGTATCGAGAAAGGACCGCGAAATCGAACGGAAACGATTGGTCCTCGAATCGAAAATCTCGTCGTTGAAGGAGGAATTCGAGTCGTTGCAGGAGGAGCTTAACAAAAGCTACATCGAAGACGAGCTCAAAAAGAATATTATGGAAAACAATCGCCAGGAACTCACCCGCAAGCGTGACGACCTGCTTTAATACCCTGTTATGGAAGAAGTAAATGAAGAAGTATGGGAGCTCAGGCTGTACGTAGCCGGGAAAACCGCCCGGTCTGTGGCGGCACTCGCCAACCTCAAAAAGTACTGCGAAGAGTATTTGAAAGACAAATATGTGATAGAAGTGATCGACCTGCTGGTGCAGCCGCAACTGGCCGAAGGCGACCAGATACTGGCCATTCCGACTTTGGTCAAAAAAGTGCCCGAGCCTATTCGCAAGATTATCGGAGACCTTTCCAATGAGGAAAAGGTACTGGTAGGCCTCAATATTCGCCCGGCAAAATAAATCAGATGAATCAGGGAACTCTACCGACACAGGACTGGGATGACGACGACGAAATGGACAACCACTTCGAGCTGAGCCTCTATATTGCCGGTGCGTCCTCTAACTCCATCCGGGCGGTGGCGAACCTCCGGGAGATTTGTGAAAAATATCTCGGTGATAGATACACGCTCCGGGTGATTGACGTCCACCAGGAAAAGTCGCTTGCTGAAAAGGAACAGCTTGTGGCACTGCCGCTTTTGATCAAATCGAGACCCTATCCCGAGCGAAGGCTGATCGGCGATATGTCGGATACGCAAAAAGTTCTGAAAGGTCTTGGTATATCCGGCGAATGATATGAGCAATCCGAAAACTTACGAGCAACTCCTTCGGGAAAACGCCGAGCTGACCCTGCGGTTGGAAGAAGCGTCGGACACGATCGATGCCATTCGCACGGGCCAGGTCGATGCCCTGGTGGTGAATGACGCCCAGGCAGGACACCAGCTCTATACCCTCAAAACAGCCGACCATTCGTACCGCCTCTTTATCGAGAAGATGAATGAAGGCGCGCTAACATTGAACGAGGACGGCGTTATTTTGTATGCCAATTCCAAATTTGCGTCCATGCTTAGCGCTACGCTGTCGGATATCGTCGGAAAGGATTTCGAATCGTTCGTGTCCGACGACTGTAAACCGATGTTCAGAGAGGTCTTTGATATGGCCTGGTTTGGTGATGTGCAGATCGAGGTAAAGATTTGCAGAAACGATGAATCGGTTCCGTCCCAGCTTTCGCTCACCGTGCTGCAACTCGACGAGGGGCCTGCGCTGAGCGTGATCGTGACCGACCTCACTTTTCAAAAGAATATCCAGCGCCTGCTGAAAGAAAACAACCAGCGGCTAACCATCGCCAATGCCGAATTGGAAGCGAGCAACCACGATTTGCAGCAGTTTGCATCCATTGCCTCGCACGACCTTCAGGAGCCATTGCGGAAGATATTGATTTTCGCGAATATGATCCGGGACAGGCACGCGAAGGACCTGCCGCCGGAAAGCCGCAAATACCTCGACAAAATCATCTCATCATCGCAGCGAATGCGCTCGATGGCATCAGACATCCTTAATTACTCGGGACTGTCAACCGACACGCAAACTTTCGATGCGGTAGACATGGAAGCCGTTGTGGCCGAGATTCTCGATGACTATGAATTGCTTTTGCAGGAGCGGAATGCAGAAGTGACCGTGGATGCCCTGCCCATGATCGAAGGAAACCGGGGGCAGATCAAGCAGGTATTCCAGAACCTGATCAGCAATTCCATCAAGTTTTCCCGCCAGGACAGGCCGGCGGTTATACGCATCTTTTGCGAGCCCTCCCATTCTGCCCCTGACGATGCCGGCGGCATCGTGTTCTGCCACATCGTTGTGGCCGACAACGGCATCGGTTTTGAAAAAGAATACCAGGAAAGGATCTTCTCGCTCTTTGAAAGGCTCAACAATAAAGACAAATATGAAGGCTCCGGTATCGGACTTTCGATTACCCGGAAAATCATTGAAAGACATCACGGGAAAATCACCGCCGACAGTACGCTCGGCGAAGGCGCTCGCTTCACGATCAGCCTGCCTGTGAAACAGCCGCTGGGGTAGTTATCCGTTAGCTTTCAATGGGCCAGAATCTTGGCGGTAAGTTTGGAATTGCTGAGAATCTTTTCTATCGTTGATGGAAAAATGGTTCCATTTGAAGGACTGACTATCAACCCGGTGATGAAACATTTTATACTTGAAATGCATACCGAAGATCAGGAAAACGAAGGCGTGGAGTCTGGCCTGATCCTGAACGGGCTGGTCGACGATACGGAACAGGAGCAAGCATTCGTGTCCGCACTGATCGCCGTGACGATCCTTGCAGGTGTGCTGCTGGTCGGTGTCGGTTTGTATTTAAGTATTTTCTGGGGAGTATGAAGGCCAAAGCATGTACCTTTCATTCATTTTAACACTATATCTGCCTGTTTATGATCAATTCGCTTCTATTGAAACCTTTTGGACTGCAAGTATCCCGGATCAAAAAAGAAGAAAAATTCACCGACGATGAAACTTTCCTGGCCTTGTACGAACAATGCAGGCCTTACACCATGACTTCCATTGAACGTATGTATGCCTTGTTCAATGCAGTGAAGTATGTGGTGAAATACAATATCCCGGGAGACTTTGTAGAATGCGGGGTTTGGCGCGGCGGAAGCTCGATGATGATCGCCCTCACGCTCCTTCACCTGCGCAATACCGACAAGCGGCTGTTCCTGTACGATACGTTTGAAGGAATGTCGGAACCGACCGAGCATGACAAGACTTTCCGCGGCGAAAATGCCGAAGTACTGATGGAAAAGGGCGCCGATAATAAAGAAACTTCCGTGTGGTGCCTTGCAGACATTAACGACGTGAAGCAGAACATGAGCATTACCAAATATCCGGCAGCGAATATTCAATATGTAAAAGGAAAAGTAGAAGATACCATTCCGGCGACATTGCCAGCCAACGGCATCGCATTGCTGCGCCTCGATACCGACTGGTACGAGTCCACCAGGCACGAACTATTGCATTTGTATCCGCTCCTGGCCGTTTCCGGCGTGCTGATCATCGACGATTACGGGCATTGGGATGGCTGTAAAAAGGCCGTGGACGAGTATTTTGCAGATAAACCACTCTTGCTTAACAGGATAGATTACACGGGGCGGATCGCGGTGAAATCGCAGTCAGTCTGATTTTAAATGAAAGAAAATCCAGTCAGTGCCGACATTACAAGTTCGCAAACACTGACTGGATTTTTGTTTCCATTCCATTCGAGGTGAACCCGGCGATCACCGTCTTCCTTGCAGCCACACCCAGCCGGCGCCTCAGTTCCTTGTCCCGGATCAATTTGTCGAGCGCGGCGGCCAGTCCCTCGTTATCTCTTTCCTTCACGAGCAAACCATTCTCCCCGTCCTGTATCGCCTGCGGGATTCCGGCGTGATAGGTAGAGACAACTGCCTTCTCCATGCTCATCGCTTCCAGAATCGAGTTGGGTAAGCCTTCCATATCTCCCTTGTCGTCGGTGCGGCTATTAAGCACGTAAATGTCGGCGCCTTTCATCTGCTCATTCACCACCTGGTGTGGTTTGGACCCGAGCAGCGCTATTTTGTCGCCCAGATTCAGCTGATCGACGAGTTCCCTGCACATAGGCATTTCCGGGCCGTCGCCGATAATCCGCAATTCAAGGTTGTCGTACCGGCTGCAAAGGGTAGCGAATGCTTTTATCAAATCGGGAACACCCTTCTTGGGCACCAGACGGCCCACATGCTGTATCACTACCTTGTCACGATCAGGTATTTCCGCGGGAAGAAACTTTTGTTCGTCGGTGCCGTATGGAATCAAATGCACTTTGCTACTGAATCGTTTGAGATCGAGGGTATCGATAAAATGCGGGCTGACGATGATAACCGCTTTCGCATATTCGATTACTTCGCTGATTTTGTCGGCATATGCCTTGTTATCGAGCATAGCCGGTGCCGCGTCGATCCCGTGGAAGCTGACTACCAGCGGAATGCCCAGTTTTTGGGCAACCGGCAGCATTTCAATCCCCGACGGCCCGAAGTGGGCATGGATAACGTCGATTTTGTCCCGTTTCAAAAGTGTCGACAGCAGCGCGCGGTTTTGAAAACTTAACTTGTAACCTTGCCCCACAAACGCACGCATTGCCTTCGTGATCACCTTGTCGGCCAGGCCCCGGTATGGGGTAATGAGCTCCTT
Organism: Dyadobacter soli; assembly: GCF_900101885.1. Taxonomy (GTDB): domain Bacteria; phylum Bacteroidota; class Bacteroidia; order Cytophagales; family Spirosomataceae; genus Dyadobacter; species Dyadobacter soli. The sequence continues at coordinate 89,229 of NZ_FNAN01000007.1, forward strand.
TTTAACATCGATCGGAAATTTATCTGCGTTCTCATACCGGTAGGCCAGCATCGTGACCTCGTGGTATCTCGACAAGCCCACTACCTGACGATGGACAAATGTTTCGCTAAGCGGGAAAAATGATGGATTGAATACCAGAATGTTCATATTCTAAAAAACTTCGGCCTGTTGCCGATCTGAGTAGTGTGTTAATCAATATGCCGGAGAGGCTTTTATACAAGTTACTAGTAATGAGCAACTAAGAAAGGAAGAACCAAACAGTTTCTCCCCATCCGTTCGATCACCCGGACGTGCCGGATATTGTAAAACGGTCAAATATACGATGACCGATCTTCAATTCGCCCAAAAAGAGTTATAAATTGCAGCCTCGGTAGCGAGAGGTCGGGTGATTCAGGTTTGTAGCCACCCGTCCATTTACTTACAAACACTATATTTATTTTACAGCATGACTGAAAGAGAACCAGGAATCGAACGCTTGTATCCGTCGATATTCGGAAGAATGGCAACCCGTTATTATTATCTTCGCCAACTTCGCCAGGCTATTGAGGATGTTATTCAAACTTTTGTGGCGCGCGATTCAAGAAGCTTGACTTTGGCCGACTACGGTTGTGGAAACAAACCGTACGAATCATTGGTAGCACCATTCGTTCACAAGTACATCGGCATTGACCTGCCCGGAAACAAGGTCGCCGATATTTTCATTTCTCCCGAGGGGCGGATCGAACTGCCCGACGAAAGCCTCGACGTAGTATTGTCGACCCAGGCGCTGGAACACGTCGTAAACCCGACAGCTTACCTCCAAGAGGCCCTGAGAGTACTCAAAACCGACGGCCAGCTCATCCTGAGCACGCACGGCTACTGGATGTTCCACCCCGATCCGACCGATTTCTGGCGCTGGACTTCTACCGGCCTGAAAAAAGTGGTAACCGACGCCGGCTTTGAAGTAATCCATTTCAGAGGAATCATCGGACGGGCGGCAATGGGCCTGCAACTTTTCCAGGATGGCTTCACCTTTGCACTCCCGAAATTTATGCGCCCAGTGCTCGCAATTATCTTTCAGCCCCTCATTTACTTTTTTGACAAGATTTTTTCGCAAGACGGCAAGAATTCCGACGCCTGCACCTATATTCTCGTAGCGAGAAAGAACGCTCCGAAAGCGTAACGGTTTGTTCCCCTGCCCGGGGCGGGCATGTGCTAAAAATTATAGAAAATGCGGGTTGACCAAGAAATCAAGAGGGGGACTTTTTTTGTTTTTATTTCAAAATACAGCAACATACTGATCGGGCTGGTAATCAATTCGATACTGGCCAGATTTTTATCCCCCAATGAATACGGAATCGTCGGCGTCGTGACCGTATTCATTACCTTTTTCAGCATCCTGGGCGACATTGGCGTAGGTACGGCCATCGTCCAGAACCGCAATCTGACCGGAAAGGACATTTCCGATATTTTCAAGATCAATATTTTACTCAGCACCTGCCTCGGGCTTGCATTCTTCCTGTTGTCGTACGGCATTGCCTGGTTTTATGAAAGCGACATCTACATACGGATCGGCCAGCTGCTGGCTATCAGCGTATTTTTCAGTTCCATGTCGGGCGTACCGCGGAGCCTGCTCATGCGGGATAAGTCCTTCAAGCTGCTGGGCGCGATAGAAATTACGTCTAACATCACCACCGGATTGCTGGTGGTGTTCCTCGCCATGAAAGGCAACAGCTACTATTCGATCGTCTGGCGATCGATCCTTTCGAGCATGATGACTTTCACGCTATGCCTGTATTTTTCCAGACTCAGACTGGTGCAAGGTTTCGGCTTCGGCGGGTTCCGGAAAATCGCCCGGTACTCGGGTTTCCAGTTTGCATTCAATTTTATCAATTACTTTTCGCGTAACCTGGACAACATCCTGATCGGCAAGTTCATGGGCAACCAGAACCTGGGGATTTACAGCCAGTCGTACCAGCTTATGATGTACCCGGTGGCTAACCTCACGCACGTGATCACGCCCGTGCTGCACCCCGTGCTCGCGAGATTTGTGGACCAGCCGAAAATTATTTTCGAAGAGTATCTGAAGGTGGTGAATATCCTGGCGATGCTCGGTATCCCCATTTCGGTATTCGTGTTCTTCTCGTCGTCGGAAATTGTGTACCTGGTGCTGGGTTCCAAATGGATGGCGGTAGCCCCGGTGTTGCAGATATTCGGGGCGTCCATTTGGCTGCAAATGGTCAATTCAAGCGGAGGCGCCATATTCCAGTCCATGGGCCGCACGGATAAGCTATTCAAAATGGGGATTCTAAGCACATTCACGACCGTTTCCGCGACGCTCCTCGGTATCCTCTACTTCCAATCCCTCACCTACACCGCCCTTTGCATTTCACTGGCAATCGTTTTGAATTTCACGATTGTATATTACGTACTGATCAGCAGGATCCTGAACAGCAGCTTTACCCGGTTTCTGAAAGTGATCGCGAAGCACATGAAAATGGCGGCGGCGCTTATAGTACTGCTATACCTGGTGCAGGTTTTCGTTAATTTCAAGCAGGATAATGCAAACCTCATTTACGTGTTCGTGATCAAAGCGGCGGTCCTGGGCATTACCTTCCTGGCATTTCATTATGAAATGGTGATGGGTATGGTCCAAAAAGTCTTCACGAACGTATCGGCGAGGATCAGGTCGTAGGTCTGAACTCTTTCTGCGCACGTACCGACTGGCGCACGCCCTTATCCCTCAGCATTTGACTGATCTCGCTCGCCATGTAAACGGACGCTTCGATTTCCGCCTTACGGATGGCTACACTTTCGATATTGAAGCCGAAAGGAATGGAGCGCTGCATGCAGAATTCAGTGAGCTCGGAAGCGATGTCGAGACAGATATTGACCGACCGTTCCAGAATATCCTCCGATTTCCGCAGATCTTCCTTCACATCGTCGGGCACGTTAATGCCAAGCCAGTCCATGAACTGCAATGTCTTTTCGGAACCACAGGCCGTGATGGTGAAAATGATGGTAGGCGGCGTTATTTTCTGGCGGTCACAGCTAGCAGCGAGATCTTCGATCACCTGCTTGGCATATCCGATATTGAAAACGCATTGTGAAATAAAGTACGACACCCCGCATTCCATCTTGTCCAGAATGCGCACGTCTTCGTCTTGCAGCAGCTTGTGACGTTCGGGGATAGTCACGGCGCCGATCACGGAAGTTTCTTCGTTCTCCCGCCAGATCCTATAAGCTTCGGGCAGGCTCGTCCTGACCGGAAAATCCGGCGCAGGCACGCCTACAAAAACCGGATAGAAACTTTGTTTGTGCAATGCATCCAGCCATTCGGACAACTCCTCGCCCGAAAACTTGCCGGCGGGACGGTAAATGATCTTCGGAACATCGAGCGAGCCCAGGTATTCCGAGGCGAAAACGAACGGATCGAGCGAGTTCATGAATGGGAACGGCCTTTCTTCTTTCGTGCGGGCCGATTCGTCCTGCACGTCATATACAACCAGCGCGTCGATATCCAGGGCCGACAACCGGGCAATGGTCTTTTCGGCGATCTCGGCTACGCGTTCAACAGTGGTGTCGGCTTTGGGCGGCGTGATACCGTAAAGCACCACTCCGGATTCCCGGGATTTGATCTTGTTCAGAAACATGACATTACTTGTAATACGGCGTCCTGCCGCTTCATCTAACGATTACCTGCTCGATGGACATCCCGCATACCGCCTGCATCTCTCGCGTCCATTCTCCAAACTAAACATCATTTTCTGGATTTATTACTACCCGATTAGCCTCCTCCGCATTTTTTTATTGTTCAGCGCCGTGGCAAAGCCCGGCTCCTCCCCCGCCCATTGCGTGTTCCTCGCGCCGATCGATCATCGGATACGCACCGGAAATTGCAACTTCAACACCGTTTACTTACGCAAATCAAACTTTTTCCATTGCTCGTGCAGGAATATCAAAAAAATAGCACTGCAACAAGAAACAAAGACTTTCAATAATTGTACTTTTTAAATATTAAACTTTTAGCAAAATTTCGCCTAAAAAGTGATTCTGCCCGGCGTGTTAAAAAATTTTCAGAAACAGGAAAGTGCGAGAGAAATGTTTCAATTATTCATACAAAAAACTTACTATCAGAACAATACACATTTTGGAAAGTATACGTTTCAATGTATTTCGACAAGAAGCCGGAGTATTTAATAGTGTTATAAATATAGTTTTACACCGACTTTTACGATAATTAATTTTCAATAAACTAGGTCATATTCACAATATTAATTTAATTATTTCAAGATATAGAATGTATATTAATATATGACTAACACATTACTAAACGTCCTGTATTATGAAAACACTTCACGCATTACTGCTGATTGTCGGGGCTGCTTTCTGCCCCGCAGTCGTGCTGGCCGACCCGTGTACATTAAGTGACGACCTGATTGAATTAAACAGTGTTTCAGCTTCGGGTGGAAATTGCATCGTCAACATCAAGTATTCGTTTACACTTAAAAAAAATAATGGCAGCAAATTCGCATACGTCCACTTCTGGCTGACACCTGACTATTCCGGACACGATTACGGCAAAGGCCCTGACGAGGACGACCTCGGAGATGTGTTGGCGACAATCGCCATAAGCACTGCCTCGCCGATCACATTACTGCCCGACTACGCCCCGGACGATAACATCACCCCGATTTTCGCAGGTCTCACAGTGAGTGAAACCGACCTTGGCGGCGGCAATTTCAGGATCAGCATCGACAATATCCAGCTGCTGGTGCCCAACGCCTGCACTGAGCTGCCGGAGATTGTGGCCGACGTATGGGCTACGCAATCCAATGATAAAGAGACTCCTCCCGTACATTGCGTTCTCAAAGGCGGGAACGTCAAGCTGCCCGTAACGTTGGCCCGATTCAACGGCACGCTGCTCGACAATGCCATCAGCCTTTCATGGACTACCACCGAACAAACCGGCAGCCGCCATTTCGACGTCGAAAGGAGCGCCGATGCCCGGGAATTTGCCCAGGTAGGCCGCGTGGAAGTGCGTGGAGACTCGCGGGTAGCTCAGCGTTACCAGTTTACCGACGCGACACCCCTGCCGGGAATGAATTACTACCGGTTACGGGTCGCCGACCTGGATGGAACGTCTGAAATTTCGCGGCTAGTGGCAGTAGACAATGCGGCCGGAAGCGTCGCATTCGAATTGCTGGGGAATCCGGCATCCAGCCGCGAGATCAGGTTTTTGCTGAAAAACGAAGATGCCTCGGCTATCCGGCTTTATGATTTGTCGGGAAGGGCCGTGCGCTTTTCATTGAATCGATCCGGGAACGAGTTCGTGTTGAAACCCGGCAACCAGTTGCCCGCGGGTTTGTACGTCCTCTCGCTCCGGGGTATGAATGCGGGCGCCCGTGCCAAAAGGGTCCTCGTTCCATAACACGACGATAACCCCTGAAACCGATAGAGGATCGAAATCACGGGGGATTTTGAGCAGTAGTGGCTGAAAGGCTGCTACTGTTTTTTTATGCCCGATGCAATCGTTTGTAACCTCCCGGCACTCCGTGAAAGGTGGATTTTAATCTTAATTTAAGGTCATTTTAACCCCGTTTAAATCTGCACTAGCCTCTTTTGGATTATATTTTTTAAAAATATTAATATCCCTCTCACCCTAACATCAATGCGAATGACGCCCGCCCGACAGCGCACAGGCGAAGAATTCGCTGTGGTTGGACATTACTAAAACCTGAAATTATTAATTAACCTGTTTGAACCCTATGATGCAAATCCGCTCTCCTGTGCACCCCGCACGGACCACCCTCCACGTAATTTTTAAAACAAAACGCTTGATAAAAACTAACTAATTTCTACATGAAAAGTTATGTACAACCGCCCGTTCTCCGGTCGGGAGGGATTATGAAAATAGTCCTGCTAAACCTTTTGCTCCTGCTCTCACTCTGCCCCAACGCCAGCCAGGCTGCCGGATGGGCCGCCGATAAGAAGATTACCGGTAAAGTACTGGATTCCAAAGACGCGTCTCCCCTGCCTGGTGTGAACGTACTCATTAAAGGAACCGGCACGGGTACCACTACCGATGCCGACGGAAATTACCAGCTCAATGTACCCAACGAATCCAGCATACTGGTATTCAGCTTTGTAGGATTTACAAGCCAGGAAGTCGCTGTGGGCAGCCAGTCGGTCATCGACGTGAACCTCGCTTCCGACTCGAAGGCGCTCAACGAGGTAGTCGTGATCGGGTACGGTACCGTGCGCAAGTCGGACCTTACCGGCGCGGTGGCTACCATTAAGGGTGAACAACTGATGGACAAGCCGGTACCCAACGTTTCCCAGGCGCTGCAAGGTAAAATTGCGGGTGTCGAGGTAAGCGTGAACAGCAATGCACCGGGTGCGGCCGCCAAAGTACGCGTCCGCGGTATCGGCTCCATCAACTCCAACATCGACCCGCTTTACGTGGTGGACGGTGTGATCGGTGTGGATGGAAACTCGATCAACCCGAACGACATTGCTTCGCTCGAAGTACTGAAAGACGCCTCATCGACAGCCATTTATGGTGCGCGGGGTGCTAACGGGGTAATCATGATCACCACCAAACGCGGCCGCGCAGGTACCATGAAAGTTTCCTACGACGGCAATGTGAACGTGAGCGACCTCTACCGCCACGTGAAAACGCTAAATTCGGACGAATTTGTAAAAGTATATAATGAAGCCTACGCCAACGGCACGAAATTCGATCCGGCGGGCGGGACCTGGGCTCCTCCTGCGGCGCTGAACCACACCAACTTTCCGCTGCTTTTCGACGCCAATGACAAGCCATTGTATAATACCAACTGGGAAAAAGAAACCTACAAGCCGGCTATTTCGACCACCCATTCATTGAATTTCCAGGGTGGTAACGACAAGACGCTGTTCAGCCTCTCGCTGGGTTATCTGAACCAGAACGGTCTGATGGTAACCTCAGGATTCAAGCGTTACAACCTCCGGTTCACGGTGGATACCGACATCAACAAATGGTTGAAAGTGGGCGGAAGCCTCTCGCTGATCAACAGCCGCCAGCGCATGGTATCCGATGGTAACGGCTCGTTGAACGTGCCCCGCATGGTGTCGGAAGAAGTGCCTATCGTGCCGGTTAAATATCCTGACGGCACATGGGCAGGTAACAACGACATCGCCGGACTCGAAGGCGGCCCTAACCCGGTGAATATCGCCAACAACCGTTACACGATCAATAACACGTTCCAGTCGCTCGGAAACACCTATTTGTTGTTCCACATTGCCAAAGACCTGGATTTCAAAACCGACCTCGGCTTTAACCTGCAATCACAGAAAAACAATTATTTCTCTTCCCAAAACCTGGCGCACATGTCGGCCGACCAGGGCGGGGTTGCGAACATCCGCGGCTTCCTGAACACCTACTGGCAATCGGAAAACTATCTGACCTGGAACAAGACGATCAACCAGCGCCACCGGTTCACGGCATTGCTCGGGGCATCGTGGCAGCAATACAACCAGGAAACCGATTTCGTTGAGACCCAGAACTTTATCGACGACATTTTCCAATGGCATACATTGGGTTCAGGTTCTGTAAGAAGCTCCTCGACCTCTGGCGATTACAAATGGGCTATGAACTCGTATTTCGCCCGCGCGACTTACAACCTCGACGAGAAGTACCTTTTCACTGCGACCGGCCGCTATGACGGTTCTTCGAAATTCGGTGCGAACAACAAGTATGCATTCTTCCCTTCGGTAGGTGCTGCATGGCGCGTGTCGGAAGAAGGCTTTTTGAAGGGCAACAAGTCGATTACCAATCTGAAAGTACGCGCGAGCTACGGGCTCTCAGGAAACCAGGAAATTGGTCAGTACCAATCTATTGCACAAATACAGCCGGGTACTACCAATCCAACGAGCACGGTTTTGAACGGCGCATTGCAATCGACTTTGCTGCCAAGCTACTTGGGTAACCCTAATTTGAAATGGGAGAGATCGCTGCAATTCGATGCAGGTGTTGAATTGGGTCTGGGACAAAAAATCGACCTGACCGTTGACTACTACAACCGCGTTACGAAAGACCTGCTGCTCCAAGCGCCAATTCCATGGTCGGCCGGCCAGGTGAATGCGAATGTGTACCAAAACGTAGGTTCGGTCAGAAACTCGGGTTTCGAGGTGAGTTTGAATACGACGAACATCGAGACGCGTAACTTCTCCTGGACGACCAACTTCATTCTTACGACCAATGCGAACAAGATCCTGAAACTGAACAAGGGCAATGCCGACATTTTCCCCGGCCCCAACTTCCTTGGCCAGACCAACATCCTCCGCGTAGGCGAGCCGATCGGTTCGTTGTACGGTATGACGAGGCTCGGGACTTACAGCACCGACGAAGCAGCCCTGGCAGCCGAGCATAACCTGAAACCGGGCGACAGAAAGTATATCTACAATGCCGACGGAAGCAACTATTACAGCATTATCGGCCGCACGACGCCGAAATGGACGGGTAGTTTCAACAGTACCATGAAATACAAGGGCTTTGATTTCTCGTTCAACATCCGCTTTGTGGAAGGCCTGAATACCGCCGCGACATTCAAGCATTCGGTGGAAGACCGGCAGACCATCGCGAACAGCCTTGCTACCGTGCTGAACGCCTGGACGCCTACCAACCAGAATACGATGGTTTCGCAGGTGCGTAACTACAAATTCGCGCAGGATTCGCATTTCGATACCTGGTGGGTTGAGAACGGCTCGTTTATCCGCGGCCAGAACTTCATGCTCGGCTACTCGTTCAACGATCCTGTTCTTGAAAAGCTGAGAATCGACCGTCTGCGCCTGTATGCAAGTGTTCAAAACCTGTTTGTGATTACAAAATACACCGGCTACGATCCCGAGGTGGATACGTTCGTTTCCGGCTACGGTGCCAACACCGCGTTTTCACAAAACCTGGATTTCTTCGCCAATCCCCGTCCACGGGTTTGGAACCTGGGCTTGACACTTACTTTTTAAACCGCAATTACAACAGATATGAAAGTGCTGAAAAATATAATGCTGGCAGCGTCATTGCTGACCATGGGCTCCTGTTCGGATTTTCTCGAAGAGAACCCGACAGGCTTCCTGACGCCCGAATCGGAGGCATCCAGCAGCAAAGTGGCGCGTGCGTATGCCAATTCCGCCTACGTCAATTTGCAGGGGCTTCTGGCCGGACAACCGGCTTCCTATGGCGGAAATACCTACAATTTGCTTGAATTCATGACCGGCAAGGCCAACAGCGACCTCGGCCAGACGGGATTTGTGAATTACCAGAACCTGGGTTACACCAATACCTCGTTCTATTTCGATACCTGGTGGCAGCAAATGTACCTCGGGGTGGGCGCTTGTAACCTTGCGCTGGAAAGCATTCCGGATATCAATGCAGCGGGACTGACCGACGAAGCGAAAAACAATATGCTCGCGGAAGTGCATATGTTACGTGCATTGTACTACTTCTACCTCGTGCGGATGTACGGCGCGGTACCGGCGGTGACCACGCCTCCGAGAGACCTCGACCTGAATGTTGCCCGTACCCCGGCGAAGGACATTTACGACAAGATCATCATCCCCGACCTGCTCGCTGCCGAGGCTTCTACTCTGCCTTGGTCGAACACGACGGGTAATGTATCGATGTCGGCGGTGGAATCGCTTCTGGCTGATGTGTACCTTACTTACGCGGGCGCGGCGATCAACGGCGGCCAGCAGTATTATGCGGAGTCGGCCAAGCGCTCTTTGAATGTGATCCAGAAAGGCGGCTATTCGCTTTTCAAGAATTACACCGATATGATCAACCCGGTCAACAAGAACCTGGGCGAGTTTATTTTCCAGGTACAATTTGCAGCCAGCGTTCCGCTTACGAACCCGCTCACGCCGCTGACCATCCCGAACTATTCCGGTATTTCGAAGTATGCGGATGAATACGGTTCGGTGTACCCGACGCCCGAGTTTATCAAGTCGTTCCCCAAGGGCGACAAGCGCGTGGAAGAGAAGCAATTCTTCTACACCACGGCACCGAGCATCAAGACCGGCCAGCCTGTGAAGTTCAAAAACACGTACATCTACAAGTGGTTCGATGCGAATGCGATCACGAATACGATCAAATCCGACCTGAACTACACATTGTACCGCCTCGCGGACGTGTACCTCATGTACGCGGAGGCGTCCAACCGCGCGGAAGGCGCGCCTAACGCCAAGGCGGTCGAGTACGTGAATGCGATCCGCACGCGTGCGAACCTGGCCCCCGTTTCGGGATTGAGCCAGGCGGCATTTGAGCAGGAAGTGTGGTCGCAGCGTTATTTCGAATTGTGTTTTGAAAACAAAATGTGGTTTGACATGATCCGTACCCGCAAAGTGCGCAACGACGTCACCGGTAACTGGGACAATTTTGTAGGTCACAAAACAGTTTTCGGCGCTACTTTCAGCGAAAAGCAACTGCTGTTCCCGGTACCGCGGCAGGAATCGGATGTGAACCCGAATTTGCTGCCTAACAATCCTGGTTTTTAATGTAAAACAAGATAATACGGGCCGTATCGGAAAGCCCTATTCAGTAGTAAAAGCGGAAACCGCCGGCTCAATGAGCCGGCGGTTTTTTTGATTATATTTAACATAGAATTTGTTGCCAAGTGAACCCTAAGCTTGCACTACCATGAAAAACATTACCAGGCTTTTACCCGCCGGGGTTTGCTGCTTTGTAGTCGTTGCAGCACTATGGCTTCCCGTCGCCGTTTTACACGCGCAACCGCTTGCCGGCCCCATCTGCTCTACTACGCCTCAACATCAGAAACTAGCCTTCTCCAAATCCCAAAGGCAAATTTTCGACGAGGCACAAAAACGATTGAAGGCCCACCTGGCCTCCGGCAAAGCCCAACGCACAGGCGCCGTCGACCAGGTTTACACCATCCCGGTGGTAGTACACATCCTCGAACCCATCGGATATTCCATCCTGACCGACTTGCAGGTCGAGGAAGGGATCGCGGAATTGAACAAGGCATTCAGGAACCAGCTCGTCGAATCCGACGGCGTGGATACGCAAATTCAGTTTAAACTGGCTGTCAGGTCGCCGCAATGCACGCCTACCACGGGAATCGACAGGATCCCCACCCACAGCCCGGAATACACGACAAATGGCGTTACCGGGCCCGGCGGTGCCGGGCTCCCCTATGACCAGGTATATCCGATGGGCTATTGGAGCAACCTGGAATACTACAATGTATGGGTTGTGAATTACATGGACCAGGCTGCGGGATTCGCCGCATATCCAACCGGCGCCGCATCGACTATGGACGGCGTAATGATCATGGCGCCCTATTTTACCACCAAACTTCTAGCCCACGAGTTCGGGCACGGGATGTTTCTCGCGCATACGTTCTCCCGGGGGATCGGCGAGGGCGAGCTTGACTACGTAGAATGCCCCCTGAATGACAACTGCGCGGCGCAGGGCGATAATATCTGCGATACGGAGCCTGTCAACCAAAGCGCCAACTACCTCTGCCCCGGCGATGCCAATCCGCTCAACCTGTGCAACAACAACACGCCTTACGGTAATGTGCTCAAAAACTACATGGGTTACAACACTTTCGCCTGCCAAACGCAGTTCACCAACGACCAGCGCACGCGGATGCGTGGTGCCATCGAAACGCTGCGGTCGGGGTTGATCAACAGCAAAGGACTGGACCCGGTCGTGATCGCGCAAAGCATTCCAAAAGGGACTTCGACAACCCTCAATGCGACCAACTGCAACGGCCTGATCCAATGGTACGACGCGCCGTCGGCAGGCAACCACCTTGCCGGAGGAAGCAGCTATACCACGCCGGTACTTCAAGAATCCAGGACCTATTACGTTTCGTGCCTCCGCGCCGACTGCCCGAGCGACGTACGCGTACCGGCCGTCGTGACTGTCGGGGCGCTACCGGTGACACTCGTCAGGTTCGGGGCGGAGCTTTTGGAACAGAACCAGGTGCTGCTTAGCTGGTCAACTTCGTTCGAGACAATGCATGATCATTTCGATGTAGAATCGGCCTACGACGCGAAGACATTCCGAACGGTGGGACAGGCGTGGGAACCGCTGCGGAAAACAGGCGGCATTTCTGAATATCAATTGACAGATACCCCCTCGCAAGCTGGTGAGCTAATTTACTACCGCCTGAAACAGGTCGATCGAGGCTCGAATGGTGCGGAAGGCAGCTTTGCCTATTCCAAAATCGTGCACGTCAGAATGCCCGGTACGCAACAAGTGACCATCAGCCCTAACCCTGCCGAGCAAAGCATTACCATCAGCGGCGTATCGCAAAACTGGGATGTGGAAGTGACGAATGCGGCCGGTGTGGTAGTGCAGCAGGTGAGAAACCAAAGCCTTATCGATTCAAAACAACTCCCTGCCGGGCTTTATGTGGTGAGGGTAACGACGGAAAGCGGGTATGTTCTTTCCAAAAAGATCATTAAAAAATAAGCCGAATGTCGGCGGATCATTTGGCTAAAAACGCTCCGCCGACATCGCAGCTTAGTTTATTGATGGCTAACGGATGCTATAAAAGAAGCTCCGCAACTCGCTTGCGAATGCGTCCGGCACTTCCAGCGCTGCAAAGTGGCCGCCTTCCTCCATTTTCCGGAAGCTGACGACATTTACGAAACGTTCCGCCCATTCTTTCGGGAACTGTGCCTCCCGCGGGAACAAGGCCACACCCGCAGGCACATTGGATTTCTGCAACGGCTGGGCCCCGCTCCATTGCGCAATGGCATCGGCTTTGTACATCCGCATCGAGGTAGCGATGGTTTGGGTAGTCCAGTAAATCATGATGTTTGTCAGCAACGCATCCCGGCCGCCAAATGCCACTTCCAGGATTTCGGGAGCAGCGCCTGCATTACCGAAGCTCAGTATCCAGGCCGCCAACCCGGTCGGCGAATCGTTCAGTCCGTAGGCGAGCGACTGCGGCTTGGTAGCGTGTACCATCGCATATGCGCCCTCGCTGTACCACCATTGCTGCACAAACTGCGCAAACTGCTGCTCCGCTTCGCTCATGGTAGCAGGGTCTTCCTGGCCCATCGGGTAGCCTACATCGGTGAAATGCACGCCCGCTACCACGTCCGGATATTTGGACGCCAATGCTTTGGTAACATTCATACCCACATCGCCACCGGCTGCGTAAAATTTGGCGTAGCCCAGGTTATTGGTCATCAACTCCTTCCACAAATCGGCCACCGCCTCGCTGGTAACGGCCGTTTTACCCGAAAACCCGAAGCCCGGAATGGACGGGATCACGAGGTCGAAGCTCTGCTCGCCTTCGGTGAGGAGCGGGATGAGCTTGTGGAAGCGGTAGTAGCTGTCCGGCCAGCCGTGCGTCAGGATGAGCGGCTTCGAGTTATTACCTTTTCCTTTAATGTATTGAAAATGAATCTTCACCCCATTCACATCGGCGATGTACTGGGGGTATTTGTTGAGTTCGGCTTCGTGCTTGCGCCAGTCGTAGCTGGTGAGCCAGTACTGTACCAGTTCTTTCAGATAAACCTCGCTGGTACCGAAGTGCCAGCCCGAGCCTTCCGCCTCTCCCGGCCAGCGGGTGTTCTGCAAACGGCTCTTTAAATCATCCAGTACTTGCTGCGAAACCGATACTTTAAATACCTCCATGTTTTTCATACTTGAGATTTTTTTGGTTTGTGAAAAAGCAATCATCGAACGCATTACGAGCGATGTAATTAAAAGAATGCGAAGTGTTTTCATGGCGTCCTGTTGTTTGAGTAAAACAAAGGTATCGCAATGAACCGGCGTGCTGGTAGGAAGGATTTCGGGAAAGATAGTAAAAAACTCCGCTGTACAAATCAGCTTTTCCGATATTCGGTAGGCGTCGTATTGGTGAGCTTTTTGAACGATTTATTGAAATGCGAAGCGTCTTCGAAGCCCAGCCAGTAGCATATTTCCTGGATCGACAGCGAGGTCTGTTTCAGCAAACTTTTAGCTTCCATCACCACGTATTCGTCGATGAACGCCTTGGCAGGCTTACCAAGCTCGGCCTGCAAAACTTCACTCAGGTATTTGGGGGTAATGTGCAATTCGGTGGCGTAAAAAGCCACCTCCTTATGCTCGGGAAAATGCTCCGCCACCAGTTTCCTGAATGCCTGCGCGATCTTTTCGCGGTTGGAAATGGCATTGGTAACCCGGTTCGCACCATCGCCTGAGGTGTTCGCCTGGGATTGCAAGCCATCGCGGCCGGTGTGAAACGACTCGGCCAGCATCAGCAGCGAATGCACAATCCCGGGCACGGCGCTTTTATCGTCCTTCAAGTCTTTCAGCAAACCGAACAATGCAGCCAGCTTTTTCGTCTGCTCATCGCTGAGCCGGAGCACGTGCCTGCCGCCGTGAAAGAAAAACGGGAGCGAATGGAGAAACGAATTGTTTTGCAAGCCTTCCAGGAGCTCTTCCGTGAAATAAACCGTATCGTGCTCGGCGGTATAGTTGCCCGTCCATTGGCAAACCATTCCCGGCCCGACAGTGGTAAGACAGCCGGCTGTGACAAGGTAATCGGTGCTGCCGATCTTGAACACATCGCCCTCGCCCGTGTACGTAACGCCCAGGCCAAAAGTGAATGTGCGGAAAGGGAAATTTACGTGCGCGCTCTGGTAGGTGTGTCTGTCGGCCAGAAAGAAAGGAGCATTGAAACCGTGGGAATTCTGATGTTTGAGAAACTCGTAGAGATTGAAAGACTTCAGATTGAATTTTTTCTGCATAATACGCTGGCTTCTACATGGCTTGTTGACGGCGGGCAATGACTAACCCGCCGCCAAAATAGCGAAAATTACCGCTTGATCACCTTATAGTGCCGCATATTGCCTTTGTACTGATTGGAAAGAATAAATACGCCTGCCGGTAACGCTGAAATATCCAGCTCTTTCAAAGTGCCGGGGGTGGAAATGTAACGCCTCACGACACCCTTCGAATCGGTGATCCGCAGCGTTTCATACACCAACGGCGTGTCGAACACGATCTTGTCCCGGTCTGCGGGATTGGGATAAATTACCCGTTCCGGAATAGGGTTTTGGGCATCGGCCACCATCGCTACTCGCGTCGGTACGGTCAGGATGTCGGGGCTCAATGTAATGTCCATATCAAAGTAAAGGTCCGAACTCGTAGCGCTGGTCTGATGCAATTCTACCGCAATGGTGTTTCTGCCTAACCTGAAAAAGCTGCCGTCATTGGGCACGACAACCGTTTGCCACGCATATTCCGGACTGGCATTGCTGGCGAAGGTATTAAAAGTGACAGGCTCGTTACCCATGTTAGGGTCCCGTGGGGTCAGCTCTTTCCCATTGATGTAAATCACGATCCCATCGTCTCTTTTGTAATTGATAATGACCGATTTATGGTAAGCCATCTGCTGCGATGAAATCCGAATTAACCTTCGGAAATACGTCGTCGTCCAACGGGTTGCACACGGGGTGGTAAGGCAACCCTCGCGCAGGCCGGAATTGTGAAACCGGTACTCGTAGCAATCCAGTTCTGCCTGGCAGGCGGGGATAAACACTCTTTCCCCATCTTCACGGTTCGGCGAATAACCGAAAGGCGCCGGGCCGGTTGGCCAGTTTGCATCGTGGTCATAGTTGGGCGGATCTTCCTCGTTGACCTCGTCGGGGTCCTGGCCGCCTTTCCAGTTAAATATACCATTGTCGGGAGGAACCATCCCTCTTGCAAAAAAGCTCCAGACACTGCCCGCATGCAGCAACACCACGGTACCGCGGGGATTATGATTATAAACCTGCCCGCCAATGCCGCCTCCGCCATTCAGCCGCCCCACGACGAATTCCCCCGAATAGAATGGATAAAATTTAAGGGGGTAAAAGAATACTTCGGGCTGGTTGAACCCGAACCGCCACTTGTATTCAAGCGGCGTTGCCTGCTGAAAGGCAAGATCCGTCTGTTTCACATCATACAGCCAGATACCGTCCTTGTTAAAATCGGCAGCGGCTTTGATGGTATTATGGACCCCGCTAAGCGGATCCACGTTATAGTTGGTTGATAAACTGTTGATTTTGAAAAATCGCAGACTGTAATGCCAAATGCTCTCATAGGTGCTATCCGTGTACTGCAAGTAAGAAAGGTCCGAGTCTTTGTAATAATGCCGCACCGTCACCTGCTGCTTTCCCGTAAGCTCCGGATTGGGTTTCACGGCCCAGTAACGGTTCATCACCCGCCAGTTGGAGCTGAACGACCGGGGCCTTTCCGAACGTACATAGTTGGTGCCCGGCCCGAGCGCGCCTACCTGCGTCCTGCCCCATTTCCCGCCCAGCTTCACTTCAAAAGGAGGTACGCCCGCTTTGCCGATATTCAGATCGTGCTTGTTGATCGAAAGCAGCAGTTTGCCCTTGCCATCGACATAATGCGTGAAATTGCCGGCACCGGGTTGCGCATCGGTACATTCGCAGACAGCAGTGCGCGTGCTGTCGTCGGTATCCGGCACGGTGAACCCGTCCAGGTCTTTGAAAATCGTAAACTGATCGACCAACTGCTTCTTAGCACTGATAAACTTCGCGGTCAGCCGCTTGTTTTCGACCTCGATGTACATCGAGCCGCCCGACGACAATGCAGAGGCCGTCATAATCCTGCTCACCAGCCCGGGATTTTTGACATTACTGGCGAAAGTCGGCTCGCCCTTTCGGCCGCCAGCCCCATTCACAACATATATTATACCTTCATTTTTCGTCGCCGCGCTGTTTTTGTAGTAAAAGCAGGAATTGGCTGAACCGTCGTAACGTCCGGTGCTCTGCGCATTGCTGCCCAGTGCCGGGTTGTGGGTAGCCATGACGAAATTGGTGGAAGTCGTAAAATGGTCGCGCATGAGGCGGGAGCGCTCGTACCCGTGGCTGTGCCCTGCCAGCACAAGATCCACCTTGTAAGCATCCAGAATGGGAACCAGGTTATTGCGGATCTGGATCAGGTCGCGCTCCGTATCGGAATTATGCGAACCGCCGCTGAATGGCGGAATATGCGTAAATACGATCACCCAGTTGATGTCCGGATTGGCATTGGCCCTGGCGAGGTCTTTCTTCAACCACTCCGACTGCAATCCATTAGGTGCCAGGATTTTCGTATGGTCGTCTCCCAGCTTTTCAAATCCATAGGTATCGAGACTGATGAAATGGATATTGCCATAATCAAAAGAATAATATGCCTCGGTCATCGACGGCTCTCCCCCTCCTTCCCCATTCGTAAAATTGTTGACGACCTCATAATAATGAATGTTCTTATTGGCCCGCACCCGGTATAGCGACGCGCTGTCGACGGTTCCATCGAAGTAATCGTGATTGCCCGGTGTGGCGTAAAAGGGCGTCTGCCGGAACATGAAATCGTACCGCGCCTTGGTTTTATTGAATATATGCTCCTGGTACTGATCCTTTTTGCCTTGCTCATAGGCATTATCGCCCAGCCAAAGCCAAAGATCCATCGGGCCCGTTTTGTTAACAGTCATATAATCCTTCCATGAATCGACTACGCTGTCCTGACGATTCGCCGTGGCTGGAAACGGGGGCGTGTAGCCAAAATCGCCCAACACCCACATTTTCACTTTCTTTTTTGTACCCGGCAGCGGCGGCGTTTTAAAAAAGTGATCGGGTGTTTTTTCGAGGATCACAGGGAATGCAGGAGGTGCCCAGGCCCCGATGTAATACCGGTATTGCTGGTCGGGTTTCAGGCCGGTGAGCGTGATGATATGCTCCGTGGTCGCTGTTGGCTCCTCCACCATAGGCGCCCCATTATCAAGCAATTCAAACTCCGGTTCGGGGGTATAAACGATCCGCCCGAGGTTCGGCAGATCAGTCTGCCAGCGGATAGTCACAGAAGCACTTGTAGCAAACTCATTCACTTTTTTAGCATACGCCATTTGCAGATACGGGCCCCGGGTTATCTTGGGCGTCTGGGCGACAGACTCCGAAAATAACAACAGGCAAAATGAGAGCACTGATAGAATCGGTCTCATAAGCATCAGGATTTAAAGATGGAAGAAGAGGGACTGCGATGCGCAATTAATTGTATATAAAAATTGCTATTTATTCTTTATATATCCAAATTAAAATCGATATATTTACTCATATTAGACCCTAATTATCAGACAGTTACATCTGTCTTCGATACAGCCTCTATCCCGTACTCGCTCCCGTTCCCTGTCGGCAAGCGAGGTGGTAAACCCTGGTGTTTGCCCATGCGTTTCGAAACGTTTGAAACTCTCCACTCTCCCCCGTATTCATGATGAAAACAATACCGCTCCCCAGCAAAATTTGCCTTTGGATAATCCTTTTAACTGCTACGATACTGGCCTGCAAAGGCCCGGATGGCGACGTCGGTCCCGCTGGTCCGCAGGGCCCGCAAGGAACAGCCGGCCAAAACGGCGCACAAGGCCCCGCAGGCCCCAAAGGCGTGGCTAACCTCATCGTATCGCCCTGGGTGAAAGTGCCCAATACGGCCTGGCAGCGCGAAGATTCCGCCTATTTCAGGGTAATGCGCCAGGACAGCATCATCACCCAGGCAATCCTCGACAGCGCATTGGTGATGGCATACTACCGCAATGAAGGCCGGTCGAATGTGGTGTTTTCATTGCCGGCTTCCAATGAAGAGCTCACACTGGGCTTTTTTATGCAAATAGAAAACCAGGTAGGAAGTATAAATTTCGACGTGACCTATTTCAAGCCCAGGCCTATACCCATCGACTTCGACCTCGAATTTCGCTGGATAATCATCCCCGCCGATGCCCGTGGGCGCATGAATGCGGCTGATATGAAGGACTATGTGCTCATGCAACAGCAATTGGGCCTGACTGACTAGCCAGGCCCGTGCGGATGTCACTATACGTAGCTAAAATGGCTCCACGTTTCCAGTTGGAATCGGACCGGCCGGGCGGTAGGTGTTGATGATCATGCCCGTGGAAGTGATCTTCGTATCCACGAGTGCAAGCCCGCCAGCGGGAACGCCGTTTTCGAACAATCGCTTGCCCTCGCCGAGCACCACCGGGGCTATCCAGAGGCGGTGCTCGTCGACGAGGCCGGCGGAGATGAGCGTTTGCAGCAGATTCCCGCTGCCCCAGATATGGATATCCGGCCCCTCCGCCGCTCTCAGCTGACCTACTTCCTCGACCACATCGCGAATGACTTCCGAATTATGCCAATCGAGCTGGTCGAGCGTGCACGTGGCGATGTACTTCTTTGCCTTATTAAATGCTTTGCCTATCGGGTTTTCATCGTGGAGCGGCCAGTAGGAAGCGAAAATATCGTACGTCTTGCGGCCCAGGAGTATTTCAAAATCGCTGGAAATGGTTTCGGTAACGACCTCGTTGAGCTTATCGTCCCCGTAATGCATAAACCATCCGCCGTGTTTAAAACCATTGGCCTGGTCCTCTTCCGGCCCTCCGGGCGCCTGCATGACGCCGTCAACTGAAAGTTGGGTAATTGCGATGATCCTTCCCATGTTTGTCGTGTTTTTTGTTTGGTAAAGTGTTGATTTGACCAAACAAAATTACACGGCCATTCCCTTTGAATGCGGGTGCAAAGGTGCCAAAAGAAGGGGGTAATCGCGTAATGATACAGTTTGCGCGACCGTGCCTGGCTACAACAGCCATTCGGTAGGCGCTTTGCCGAACCGCTTCTTAAATGAATGCGAGAAATGCGAAAGGCTTTCGAAACCGAGATCGAGGTAGATCGCCGACGGCTTTTTGTTCCGGCTTTCAATGAGGTGCCGGGCTTCGGCAAGCCGTCGTTCTTGCAGCCAATGCCTGGGAGCCATTCCGAATATCCGCTGAAAATCACGTTTGAAACCGGCCAGGCTCCGTCCCGTGAGCCGCGCGAATTTTTCGACCGGGATATTGTAGTGAAAATTGCTGTGCATAAACTTTTCCAGATCCATTTTGTAAGGCTCCGAAAAATCGAACAGCATTTCTTCCAGTTCCGGCATCGCGTGCATCAGCAAATGCACCGCTTCTTTCACTTTGAGGATGCCGAGGCGCTCAGTAATGGCTTCGTCGGGATTGCGCACATACGGGACCACCGAT
Source organism: Dyadobacter soli (assembly GCF_900101885.1). Taxonomy (GTDB): domain Bacteria; phylum Bacteroidota; class Bacteroidia; order Cytophagales; family Spirosomataceae; genus Dyadobacter; species Dyadobacter soli. Next base: position 109,262 of record NZ_FNAN01000007.1, read on the forward strand.
TGAAAAAAAGCACGCAGGAAATCGTTTACCGGCACAAGTACATTCTGAGGCCCGGAATATTTATGTCCCGTTTCGACCTGTTCTTCGAGCGCAATGGTCCGCAGCAAGTCCTCGTGCAGGGAAATGACGATGGTTTGATAATCCTCGCCGTCAAGGGGCGTTTTGGTAATCTCGCCTAACTGGTTTTTCTGGATCAGCAGCATTTCCCCCGCTCCCATGGAGATCTTTTCCGTGGCCGTTTCCAGTGAAAAACGGCCCGAAACCTGCAATACGAGCGTATTGTGTTCCAGAAATGCCACCTTATCCTTCCGCTGCCGGGACAGGTAAGAGTAGAAAATAACGCCGGGAAGTATTTCTGTTGGATTCGTCACGCGGTAAAGATATTAAAAAGCGGGGTTCGAAACGCCCGCTATCGTTGAAGATAAGTCCCGCCCACAATGGCGCCAGGCGCGAAATGCGTATCGAGCAACTCTGCCTCCTCAGGCGTAAACGTAATGCCCATTGCGTCCGTATTCTCCGGTAACCTCGACCGTTTGCTCATGCTCACGAGCGGCATAATATGCCCCCCTTGCGCATTCACCCAGGCGATAGCGAGTTGCGTAGGCGTATAACCCTTCGCCTCGGCCATTTGTTTCAATACCTCGACGGTCGCCAGGTTTTTCATTAGGTTTTCACCCTGAAATCGTGGGAAATGGTGCTGGTAGCTGTCAGCCGGAAGCGGGGCCTTCATGTCCCCGGTCAGCAATCCCTCGGCGGTGTTGGCGAATGCTACCACGCCGATGCCCAGCTCCTTAGCTGTCGGCAGCAATTCGCTTTCGATTTGCCGGTCGGCCAGCGAGTAGCCTATTTCCAATGCCGTTACGGGATGAATGCTGTGCGCTTTGCGCAGCTGCTCCGCATTGATTTCGGACACACCCAGGTAGCGGACTTTCCCTTCCTTGATCAAATCAGCCACCGTACCCACTACGTCCTCAACCGGCACGCTGTTATCCAGCCTGCACGGCTGGTACAAGTCGATGGTATCGATCCCCAGCCGCACGAGCGAATAGTTGATGAAGTTTTTGATCGCCACCGGGCGCAGATCCAGACCCAGCCATTGATTATTATAAAAAATAGCCCCGAACTTGACGCTGACGAAAGCATCGTCGCGACGGCCTTTGATCGCTTTGCCCACCAGCATTTCATTATGTCCGGCACCATAGAAATCCCCGGTATTCAGGAAGTTAATACCATTATCGAGCGCCATCTGAATGGTCGCAACGCTTTCGGATTCGTCGTTGGCACGGCTGCCCCAAACAGGCGACATGCGCATGCAGCCCAATCCCAATTTAGAAACCAGCGGGCCGTCCTGGCCAAGGTGTATTTTCGTGATCGTCGTCATCTTTTGTTGTTGATTTTTGATATCACAAAGATGACGTCCGAACGCCTGCTGCAGATTTCCCCTACGGCTCAAATTACTTGCTTGTATGGATCAGGTAATTTGGGAGGTTGGTATTAAAACTGAATGGTGAAGAGATTGAACGTTCGAATGCTTTTCGGCTAAGTTTATATTAAATTAAGGCCGTAAACTATTCAATTATCGTGTTAAAAAAATTCACCGCTCTCACCTGCTATTTGCTAACTATTTCTCAATTCACTATTGCTCAATCCGATACACTCCATTGGCATCCGGGCATTAAGCTAAAATTCAGTGATTTTTCGATAGATCATTCCACAAACCACATTTTTGCGGATGTAGGTGTGCATTACGAATACACCGTTCGGCCGACGAAATTCGGCAAATATCTTCCGATCATCCATACCAATGCTATATTAAATCGAAAGACAGCAAGCCTGCCCGCGCTGAATACAACTGCGTTGCGTTATGGGCAATTGTTATTCGACATGTCCGGTTATGAAAGCAAGCTCGTCAAATTAAAAGTCTTCGAACTGGGTGAGCTGAATGCACGGACTACCCCGGTAAAAACGACCATTGAAAACGCCATTTCACAGGCAAACTATGAAGTTTCCCGGTTAAAGAAGGAAATGACCGAACAACTTTCGACAACGACGGATGAACGGGTATTTGCGGAATGGGAAGCAAAAATCGCCGATTTGCTTCGAAATACACCCGACGTTGTAGAAGAAACAAGTCCGGGCGAAACACAAATCGGAATTTTTGCCGGCGTGGCCCAAAGCATTTTTACCGGCAAAACCAGCGATTATTTTACCCACGCGACAGGAATAAACTTTGGTTTTAATGTGGATGTAAAAAAGTCGAGGTTTGGACTGGATATGAATCTGGATTTTAACAGAACGAAACAAGAACTGGAAAAGAAAGGATATTGGCCAGCCAAAATGAAAACACATTTCGCCTCTTTCGAACTTACTTATGGTATTAAGCTACAAAAAAATAAATGGCTGACCGTTCCTTTTGCCGGTTTTGCAGTTAGCGAATTCACGCCTGCCAAAGCGGATAAAGAAGACAGGCGCCGACTGGATGGATATAGCCCCGTAATAGGTCTCGAATTGAACCGCTATTTCCGAAGCAAAAGTGATTTATTCGAAAGCACTTACTTTTTTTACAAACTCCGGGCATCCGTAAACCCTTCCAATTTGGTTAAAAATTACAGCGGCACACAATTCAATCTGAAACTCGCTATCGGGTTCGATGTTTCGAAAGTGAAAAGTAAAATGGTTAAAAAAAGCAACTATCAATTAGCCGTTACCCATTAAACCGCACGCCCGTAAAACGATGCCCCGTGGCGCCGTCCCAGTTATAAACCCATTCCATCCAACCGTATTTCAGGTATTTCGATTTTAGTTTCTCATGCAACGCCTCGGGCTGTTCGACGCCATTGACAATCAGGAACATATTATGGAGCCGGTAGCTGAGGTTTTCCTTGCCGGACGCAACTCCGGCGCCGATCAGGTCCAGGATAATCTGTTCCTGCGTTTGTTTTTCGGTTTCCGTGTCGGCGTCGTTCAACAGGCGGCGAAGGTTTGTCTCGATATCTTCAAACTGCTTCCTCAACCGGTCGAAACCGCCCTGCCGTTCTTCCTGTTGGCGCCGCGAAGTTTCCATTACTACCTTCCGTAACCGATCGAGTGCACTGGACGGACTTTGTGGATTGCCCGACGTCAAAAGCTCCTGCAATCGCATTCGGTTTTCTGTTTGCTCCTTCCGAAGCCTCGCCGATTCTGCCCAGATGATCGGATTGATCTGCCTTTTGAGGCTATCCGCATTTTTCAGATCGTTGTTCGAAACGGCTGAGCGCAACCGGGAAATGAGTGCTTCAAGCTCGGGCAGCGAATCGGTGGCATATGCTTCGCGGGCGCCGGAGGGTTCGCTCGCTGTTGCCAAATGCGTAGCGGTGGTGTTCGCAGACTTCTGAATCAATTTCTCTTTCGTCTCGTGGCCCGAAACACGCCGAACATTGCTTTCCGCCGGATGCGCTGCGTCAACCGGCCGCATATTTTGCCGTCTATCTGACGGGGTTTCAATCACCGGTTTTACATATTCATACCTCCGCGTAGCCATCAGCGCCACCATGACGGCCAGCAGAGGAAAAACGGACAGGTATTTCCACCCCATCCAAGCCGGTGTACGTTCCTTGTAGATCATGTGGATTCTCAGTTTTAAAAGTGATTTGTTGAAGAATTTGCTCGTAACCGACGCGGATATGGCCTGTCGGGCGTAGGAAATCATAAAAGCGGCATAGCGGTCCCTGTCCGGCGCCTGCCCGTCGGCCAGAAATTCATGGACTTGTTGTAGAGAGGATTTATAAAACCAAAGCACCGGATTGAACCAAAAAAACACTTTCAATACCTCAATTAAAAGGATATCCAGCGAATGCCATTGCCGGATATGCACCAGTTCATGGGCAAATATGGATTCGAAATGCGCTTCGTAATCTTCGGGCGAGAGTACCATCCATTTAAGGAAGGAAAACGAACCGGTACGCACATTCCCACTGCGGTTTATCACCAAGCTGCATTCATCCATCGGCACCGCCACGCCCGACCGGATGATCGATGAAAGCCTCACCAACGATTTTCCCAGCATGAAAAGCATTACCAGCACCCCAGCCAGATATACCGCCGGGATAGTCAGCAGCCACATATCCGATTGATATTCAATCACATTAGAAACAACAGACACCTTTGTGGCATTGGTAACAAGGCCTTCCATTCCCGAAAGCATTACCTGCTCGCGCAACTCCAACGCCGGTATGCACAGGCCCGCGAGAAGCGACGCCACGAGGTAAATGCGGTTACCCGCGAAAAATGTATGCTTCCGAAACAGTACCCAGTAGGTTATATAAAAAACAACCCAGCAAAGGTTCACTTTAAGCAAATAGTGAAGTGCTTCCATAATAAAATGGTTTTATTTCCTGGCCCTTTTCTTTTCAATAAATGCTGCCAGATCATCGAGGTCGCTTTCCGTCAGAGCGCTGTCGTTCAGGAAAAACGAAACGAGACTGGTAACCGAATTTTCAAAATAGTTTTCGACGAGCTGCTTAGCCTCATGCTTGCGGTAATCCGCCTCGCTTACCAGCGGGTAATATTCGTGGGTATTGCCGTAAGTTTTGTGTGCAACCATTTCCTTCTTCTCTAAAATGCGAACAAAGGTTGCAACGGTCGTGTAAGCCGGTTTGGGATCGGCCATTTGCGCCAGGATATCTTTTACAAATGCCTTGCCCAGCTGCCAGAGTATCTTCATAATCTCCGCCTCGGCGCGGGTGAGAGAGCGCATTTCCATATGCATTGATTTTAATTGTATTTTGTAAAAGTGAATGTATTACTAATTTTTTAGTAATACAACTAAATTATTAGAAATTCTATTAATACGTTAGTTTTCCAAACGAAATACAATGAAATACCACGCTTTCCTGACGGTTATTATGTTCGCTGGTATATTGAGCTGCACACACCGAAAGAGTGATCAGCAGGAGGAAGTAATAAGTCTGCCTGTAACTTTCGTCGATGGTTTTGGCCCATTCGGGACCGATTACGCCGCAACGGGGCCCGAGTATTCCGCAGATGATCCTGATGGAGGCGTTTGGGCAAAAACTTATAAACCGTTGACCGGTATTCCGCCTCAGTGGAAGAATGTTGCCAGATCGATGGTGGAATTAAACCTCCGCCAATTCGTATTCCAGAATTTTCACCAGGGAAATATCGATTCAAGCACCTACGCGTCGCTGCAAAAGGCCTGGAAATGGACGCCGGATGAAAAACGCCTGTCGAAAAAGCCCATTCGCTGCTATGTTTATATTATCTGGGGCACAGACCCTTCCGGAAAGCTGAATGTGATGATCGATACGAATAACAATGGCGATTTCAGCGACGAAAAATCCTTTTACCCTGAAATCGCCGGGCCAAAAGATACGATACGCTATTATAATCACAGTTATGAGATTGAATATGATATCTTCCGCGAAGGCCGTGTGATAACATCGCACCTCCCGATGGTACTCAAATACTTTCCGCATCAGCCTGAAAAATACCGGATGGCTTATTCGTTTCCCCGGTATGCGGAAGCTGTGATTCCACTCGGTGGTCATCAGAAAAAGATAGCCATTAATTTAGGATTTACTTCGCCATCCGGAAATGAAGTATCCGAACTGGCGTTCGCCGATCAGGTTAAAAAGGGAGAATATATTGATTTACGAAATGGGATCAGGATAGGTGAATTTCTGGATATTGAATCCGGCGGCGAGAGGCGGAGGTTCGAAAACCTGGGATTTGATGAATACGAAGGCGTATTGCATTTAAAAGGAAAGCCATTGAACAATGTATATTCCACGCAGGTCGGATTTAAAATGAAACCGTTTTCCGGCAAAGATTTTACAAATGGCAAACCTGTCTCGATGGAAGATTATCGGGGCAAATACCTTTACATTGATTTTTGGGCGACCTGGTGCGGACCTTGTGTAAAACAGCTTCCTGAATTGAAGCACTTGTATCAAAAAGTTGATCGAAATAAGATCGCGTTTCTTGGCATCGTTGGTGAAGACAGCCGCGAGCGGCTCGCAAAGTTTCTGGACAAGAACCCGCTTGACTGGCCGCAGCTTTTTTCGGATAGTACCAACCAACTGGTGGAAGCGTATAACATCGAGGGTTATCCATCCACATTCCTGATCGGGCCGTACGGTACCATTGTAGGCAAAAACCTTAGTAGCAAGGAGCTGGAAGCAAAATTTGCGGAGCTAGGCGGTTTGAAGTAGTGCCGTACCCAACCATTTACTAATATCAATACAACGCACTCATTTACAGTGTTATATTTTCTATATTTGTAAATACCGCACCTCGCGGGCCGCATTCCCTAAACATGTTCTGTGACTCAAACTTCGATCCGCATGAAGCACGGCCATTGTTACCTCGCATTGATTGTTATCCTTTTCGCCTGCTCCAAAAAGAAGGAGGAGCAGGAAAAGCCGGCATCCGACCGGATCACGGTTTGCTACAATCCTCAAACGACCGACGCCGAATGGTATAGTTCCGGCAAAAAAGCGCCCCTGTTCGACGGATTGCAAGGGATCGATTTCAAAATCACCACTACCAGTCCCGACGCCCAGGCGTATTTCAACCAGGGTATGATGCTATCGTACGGCTTCAACCACGCGGAGGCGGCACGGTCGTTCTACCAGGCTACCCGCCTCGATTCTACCTGCGCGATGGCCTACTGGGGTTACGCTTACGTGCTCGGCCCCAACTACAATGCCGGAATGGAGCCCGACAATTTTCAACGCGCCTGGGCCGCGAACGAAAAGGCGCAGCAACTCGCCGCCCAATGCACGCCGAAGGAAAAGGCGCTGATCGCCTCATTGGCCAAGCGGTACACCAAAGAACCTCCTGCCGACAGGTCAAAGCTCGACATTGCATTCGCCGCCGCCATGAAAAAGGTGTACACGGAATTTCCGTCCGATCCCGATATCGGGGCATTGTATGCAGAGGCGCAGATGGATTTGCACCCGTGGGATTTGTACGACAAAAAAACCAAAGCACCCAAAGCCTGGACACCGGAACTCGTAGCCGTACTGGAAAGCCTGCTGAAAAAGAACCCGCATCACCCGGGCGCGCATCACCTGTACATACACGCGCAGGAGGCTTCCGCAACGCCCGAAAAAGCCATGGCCTCGGCCGCATTGCTCGATTCGGTCGTGCCCGGTGCCGGTCACTTGCTGCATATGCCATCGCACATTTACATCAATACGGGCGACTACCATCTCGGCTCGCTTTCTAACGTCAATTCTGTGCAGGCCGACAGCAATTACATTACCAATTGTTATGCGCAAGGCGCCTATCCGCTCGCGTATTTCCCGCATAATTACCATTTCCTGGCCGCCACCGCCACGCTGGAAGGCAATTCCGAGCTGGCCTGGCTCGCCGCCCGGAAAGTGCAGCAATACACGGCAAAGGAAGTGATGCGCCAACCCGGCTGGGGCACGCTGCAACATTATTATACGATCCCCTATTATGTAGCCGTGAAATTTTCGATGTGGGATACGATCCTTACCGAACCCAGCCCGGCGAAGGAACTCGTTTATCCCCGGATAATCTGGCATTATGCGCGGGGAATGGCCCATTTGGGCAAGCACGACCTCGCAAAGGCGCAGCAAGAGATGAAATCGCTCAGTGCGCTCACTGCCGATACGACGCTGAAAGACATTACCGTCTGGAACATCAATTCCTCGGTGGATCTGGTGCAAATCGCGTCGAAAGTATTATTGGCAGGCATTGCGGCGCAACAGAATCAGCTCGACAAATCCGCGCAGCTGCTTGGCGAAGCAATCGAAATGGAAGACAATCTCAACTACAACGAGCCACCGGACTGGTTTTTCTCCGTCCGGCACCACCTCGGCTCGGTACTCCTCAAAGCCGGTAAAAATGTAGAAGCAGAGCGCATTTACCGACAGGATTTACAAACCTGGAAGAAAAACGGCTGGGCGCTGATCGGACTGTACAATGCTTTGGTACAACAAAAAAACACGGCAGAAGCGCAGAAGGTAAAATCTGCCTTCGATCAGGCCTGGGCGCATGCCGATATTAAGATCGCGGCGTCTTCGACGATTATGGATTAGGTGGAGTATTAGGACAAGCCGGGATTGGGTTTCAAAATGCAAAACCGATCCCGGCTTTTGCTTGCAATTCCGCGCGGTTTACTTTTAAAAACCTGTTGGTTATACTCAAACCCGAGAAACTGACACCGGCGTCAAAGTATAGTTTGTGAAATAACCGCTGTTGGTAGCCTGCCAGGATTCCGGCGGAAGTCTGCCAGGCGCTGAAAGTTCCGCGCTCCTGGGGAACGGCTATGATGTACCGCACTACGGACCGGTAATAATTATATGCAAACCGGGGAGCAATGTAGAGTCCCGACAGATTGTCCGATGCCTTCCCCCTTCTGATCTGATGCTTTTGCAGGTAGTACCAGCGAAACTGTGCCTCACCGGTCAGCACGAGCGAGTTGGCGCCATACCAATAGTGGTCGGTTTCATTTCCAATACTCACATTAACCGAGAACGGGCTCTTACCCAACTTCCGCTCATAACCTACTTCCGCTCTCAACGACTGATCGTCTATCCCAATGTTCACTTCCGGCAACCGGATTTTGAAATGCTGTTTTACCAAATAATCACAATGCAAGACATCGCACAACGGACCTTTATCACTGCGCTTCCAATCCCCGAAAGCAAAACCGATCAGTGATCGCGATGCGATAACCGCGTTTCTTATTTGGAAACCATTCGATAGGAAATAGTCATTGTCGTAAAGCGACAGGTATGGCGAGACATAATGGATTCCAAGCGAAAAATCGAGAAATCCATTTGCGAGAAACCGGCTTTGAAAACCATACACCAGGCTAAAATGTTCCCGGTGCCGGTCGCTCTGAACTTTCACCAGCGATCTTTCATAAGAAACTCCCAGATAACTCCCGCTAAAATTGTTCGCGCTTTGCTGGCGGGCAATCCGCTTGTTCATTTCAAAATACCACTTGCTTCCAATGCTCGCAAACAAATTTCTTCCGCTCAACTGCCGCTCGAAGCGATCGATCGTCATAGCACTGCCAAGCCGGATTGTTCGTGAAGTGAGTGACGCTTCCAATGACACGGCCGGAAACAACTTGTATTCAAATGCAGCATTCAACCCAAGCCCATTGTAAGTAGTAGCCAGATACCCCAGCTTGAACATCTTCCGCGTGGGTATTTTGGTCATGAAAACATTTTCATAACGATCGATAAAGCGCTGCTCGGTGACCACGCTGGTCTCTTCCGAGAATGTGACGGAAGTAGTATCCTGGGCGAGCGCATTTGCGGCAAGCACCAGGAGCAGCAGTAATACACGAAAAAATTGATGCATTGATTATTCAAATAAGGGCCGGGGTGATACGGGAACCGTATAAAGAGGCCAAGGGCGACATGAATAGTTGTATGCGTTACAAATAAATATTGCCGATGCTGCCTGTTCTTAATTTGTAATTAAACTAAATAAGCCATTTCTTTGCCGAAAATCAGCCATCTGGCTGGCGTTACACCTCAGGCAATGCATAACCATCCGTCGCAGTTGATCACCATTAACGAGCACTCGTTCGAAATGCTGTACACGACGTATGCCACGAAGCTTTTTCGCCTCTGCTGCGCTTACCTGCGCGATGAGGAGGAAGCGAAGGAGATTGTACAGGGCATTTTTCAATCGCTTTGGGAACGGCGCGCCGAGCTTGAAATCAGGTCCGCGCCGGAAAACTACCTGATCCGTGCCGCCAAATTGCAGGTTAACAAGCATTTCCGCGACAAGGCCATCCACGACAAACACCTCGCGCTGATCGGAATGCAGGCGGCTGTTCAGGAAAATACGACGGAAGAAATGGTATCGTTCCAGCAACTTTCCGGCAGGGTTTCCGGCCTTCTTGCCCAGCTTCCGGCCGCTACGCAGCGCATTTTCCAGTTGAGCCGCGAACAGGGAATGGCCAACCGCGAAATCGCCGAAGAAATGCAGGTTTCGGTCAAAACAGTGGAATACCACATCAGCAAAAGCATCGCATTGCTCCGCAGCGGGCTCGAATAGCGCAGTTTTTTTCAAAATCGTTTAGGGATGCACCGCGGGTTATGGAACTAACCCATTGTACCGTCGAGCAACCTATGCGCATTACGCCTGAATTACTTCAAAAATACCACGATGGCCTTTGTACCGAGGCCGAAAGCCGGGAAGTGGAGCAATGGCTGGCCGCAACCGACGACCTCGACGGATACGCGCAGCAGGGCGACGAAGAAGCCGCTATCTCCGAAATCTGGCAAAAACTAGATCTGCAAGAGCGCCATCATCCGAAACCCCCTCGCATTGCGTGGCTCTACCCGCTCCTGGCCGCCGCAGCCGCCTGTCTTTTGCTGGTTGCGTCGTGGAATTATTTCCGGCATCCGGCCACGCAGCCCGGAAGCATTGCGGTTGTGGGCAAGAAAATCGAATACCGGTATCTGCAAACGGCCGACGGTGAACGCAAACGTTTTTTGCTGCCGGATAGTACGGTGGTTTACCTCAATGCAGGCAGCCGGCTCACCTACCCCGCCGGGTTCAGCGACACCGCAAGGGTGGCGTGGCTCACGGGCGAAGGTTATTTTGAAGTGGCCAAAGACAGTACCCGGCCATTTACCATACATACTGCCAGTACGCGTACGACGGTGCTCGGTACCGCATTCAATCTCAAATCTTACCCAGGCAGCAATGTGACGCTGGTCGTAAGCGAAGGCAAGGTGCGTTTTGCGTCCAAAACCGCAGGTACAGCGCCGCTGATATTGACTGCCAATGAACGGGGCATTTATGACCTCCGCGAAGATCGCCTCGCGCAGGACCGCGTGTATGCGCGTGGGCATTACGGGTGGGTGCACGACAAGCTGGCGTTCGATAACCAGCCGCTTTCAGACATTGCGCCGGTGCTCGAAAGGTGGTACGGGATAAAAGTCGTGATTACCGCGCCGGAACTGGCTGCCCGTCGCTGTACAGGCTCATTTGTGAATCCGTCGCTGGAAAATCTGATGGGAAGCCTAGCCTATTCGCTGAATATCAAATACAAAATCGAAAATAAAAACCTGACCATTTACTGATGAAGCAAGCTCCCTGACAAACCATAAAAACCCCACGGCTGGGCCGTGGAGCTGTTCCGGCGTGCGTTTGGCGACAGAACGCCGGAGTCGACAGCCAATCGAGTGATCAATTAACCATTCTTTCAAAAGTATGCATTCTTATTTACAATCCGGCTACCGCAAGCTGTGGATGCTCGCGGCGATGCTGGCCCTCCAAATCGGCATCAGCCACGCTCAACAATCCATTCTGGACAAAAAAATCACCCTCAAACTCACGCAGGTAAGCGTCGCCGACGCATTACGCGCGCTGGAAGACCAGGCCGGCTGCACATTCGTTTACAGCAGCACATTAATGGACACCCAAAGGATCGTCAGCCCTGATTATCAGAACACCGCATTGGGCGATTTGCTGAAAGACCTGCTCGGAAGTTACGCACGCGGCATTCAGGTTCAGGGAACGCGCATCAACATCCGCCCTGCGAAAGGAGAAAGCCGGGGGCACTTGAAAGGCAAAGTGCAAACTTCCGACGGGCAGCCCGCCATTGAAGTAACGGTGCGCATTCAGGGAACGCCCAAAGGCGGCCAAACCGACCAAAATGGTGATTTCAGCATCCGTAATATTCCGGCTGGTCAACAAAAAGTCATCGTAAGCATGCTCGGCTACGCACCTGTCGAGCAGGCAGTTACTATTTTGGAAGATCAGGTAACAACCTTCCAGCCCATTTTGCTCAACGAGGATAGCCAGGCTTTGCGTGAAGTGGTGGTGAGTGGTAATGTCAACAAATTTGCCCGGAAAGAGACCGAAAACGTCGCGCGGCTTCCGCTCAAAAATCTTGAAAACCCGCAGGTATATAATGTGATCGGAAAGGCGCTCATGCAGGAACAGCTCGTCACCGAACGCACCGACCTGTACCGCAACGTGCCCGGCGCGGTGCCCAATTTCGCCGGCGGCGGCTCACAAGGAATGATCCTCCGGGGATTTGCCAACTTCAACGGCGTGCGCAACGGACTCACTACCAGCGCCATTCTCCCGATGAACCCCGTAATCCTGGAAAGTGTGGAAGTTTTGAAAGGACCGTCGGGCACATTGTACGGCAACAACCGCTCGGCCACTTTCGGCGGTGTTTTTAATTATGTTACCAAAAAACCTTACGATACATTCGGCGGCGAAGTGAGCTACACTGCCGGCAGCTACCGCTTCGCACGTGCAGCTGTGGACGTAAATGCGCCTGTGAACGAAAAGCGCACCGCATTGTTCCGGCTTAATGCCGCCGGGCAAACGGAAGGCACATTCCAGGACCAGGGTTATGCCAAAAATTTCACCGTAGCACCGAGTTTTTCCTACCAGGTCAACGACCGCCTGAAATTCCTCGTGGACGTGGACATCACCCAGGCAGCATACACGACGTCGACCCTCACGATCGGGTCGCTCTCGAAAGTGACGGCGCGCAATTTCAAGGACCTGCCATTGGGATACAAACAATCATTACTGAACAACGGCATCGACGCCTCCGTGGGCGTGTACAATTTGCAGGCGCAAATCGAGTACAAGCTTTCGTCGCAATGGAAATCACAGACCAACTACCTGTTTTCCAATGGCTTTTACAAACATTTATACCTGGTCACCTTCTCGATGCTGTCCGACTCCACCGTTTCGCGCACCGCCCGTAACCAGACGCCCGAGACATTCGGTAACATCCAGCTACAACAGAATTTCATCGGCGACTTCCAGCTCGGCCGCATGCGCAACCGCGTCGTGCTGGGAGCTGATTACAACCAGAATTACTACGACTTGTACCGGGTAACCGTCCGCTACGACACCGTCAATATCCGCAAGCCAATGCCCGATTTCAATGCCGACAAGCTCAACCAGAAGTCATCGCAGCAGGGTTTCGTCGGCACGAGCTACAAAGGCACGAGTTTTGGCGTATACGCCTCCGACGTGATCAACATTACGCCGTCGCTCATGGCCATGCTCAGCCTCCGCTTCGACCGCTTCACCACCGACGGCGCCCTCGCCCTGGCGACCGGTAAATATGCCGGCAATTACACCCAGAACTCCCTTTCACCGAAACTCGGGCTCGTGTACCAGCCCATTCCGGAGCGGCTGTCGGTCTTCGTCAACTACCTCAACGGCTTCGTCAACCAGGCTCCCGTCACCCAGCCCGACAACACGGTACTGAACCTGAAACCGCAGTTTGGAAACCAATGGGAAGGCGGGATCAAGTTCGACCTCGTCCGCAATAAACTGAATGGATCTCTCAGCTACTACAACATCGCCGTCACCAACTCGACGCGCACCGAGGTGATCAACAGCCAGAACTTCACCGTACAGGACGGCACGCAGAAAAGCAAGGGTATCGAACTGGAACTGATCGCCAACCCCGTTTCAGGCCTGAACGTGGTCGCCGGCTACGCCTATAACGACAACCGTTACGACAAAGCCGTCGAAGCATTGCAAGGCAAGCTGCTCACCAACAGCCCGCAGCACGTAGCCAACATCTGGGCCAGCTATTATATTTTGAAAGGCAGTGCCAAAGGTATCGGCATCGGTGCGGGCGGTAACTATGTGGGCGCATCATGGTTCGAAAGCACCAATACATTCAAAGTGCCAGCCTACGCGCTCGTGAACGCCTCGCTTTTCTACGACCAGCCCCGCTACCGCCTGGCCCTGAAAGGCAACAATCTTTTGAACGAGCACTACTGGAATTCCAACGGCTCACCACAAAAACCCGCCAACTTCCTGGCTAGTATTACATTTAAGTGGTAGGAAGAAGGGAGGAAAGGGAGGATGGACGAAGGGAGGAATGGGAGGATGGAATTTCCCCTTCCTCCCTTCCTTCCCTTCCTACCTTTCTTCCCCTTTCTTCCCTTCCTCCCTTTCTTCCCTTTCCTCCCTTCCTCCCCTTTTTTAAACATCAATAGCATCATACACGATCACCTTGTCCCAAAGTTGGCTGCAATCTTTGATGAACTTTTGGTGGATCGGGTGGTCTTGATAGCTGGCCTGGCCGGCGAGGTCTTCGAAAAACATCAGTTCGGACACCGCCCAGCTGTTATCGACAACGTCCCTCTTCTCCGTGCTGGCCACCACGCCGATGCGCAACTCCTTAATCGCCTCGATCTTCCGCAACGTTTTCAGGCCTTCGATGATCCTGTCGCGATCGGCCACCGATCCCGGGTTTTTGAGCCAGAAGAATACATGGTGCACCAGTGGCGTTTTGCTTTTTTCGGGTGCTGCCGGTGTTGCTGCTATTGCCGTGGTAGCAGCGCCTGCTGCGAGGGTGACTGAGCTGGCCAGGAATTTACGACGGGAATTTGTCATAGTAAATGTTGAGATATAATGAAGAATAAAAAATAGCTTATTTGACGCAAATTAAGGGGTTTTTGAATTGAAACTGTTTGTCAGTTGTAATGAATTTCTGTGCATTTCTTACTTTTACATTGTGAATTCATTGTGAATTTCATTGTGAAAAATACCCTTTGATCTGCCTCCGATTCTTATGAAAAGACCTTCCGTGTCAATGTTCTTCGATAAGCGCCGAATGAAAGACGGCTTTGCCTCCGTCAAGCTGTCGGTCTATCACAATGCCCAGCAAAAACAGTATGCTACCGGAATAATCCTCGATGAGAAGCAACAAGACTTCCTCACCAAAAACAAAGCCGGGCTCACTGGCAAGGTGCGCGATGAGACCCTTCGAAATCTATGGAACAAGGTCTACGGTCGCGAATATGTTGATGAGGCGAGCGAAGATAAAAAGGAAACCTGGCTACTGAAAGCCCAAAAGATCATTTCCAAGATTGAGCACCGATTTTCATTCGAAGAGTTTCAAGCATTGTTGTTCTCTGAGCAGCAAACCGAAGTGGTATTCGCAAATGACCTCATCATAGCCCTCCGTAACGAATTCAACACGCTCACAAGCGAAGACAACTTCACCAGAGCCACGATCTACAGATCCGCGGCAAACAGCGTTGAAAGGTTTGTCACGGAAACCGGGATAAGCAATAAAACCCAACCGAAAGTGCCTTTTGGCATTGTAACAAGGGATTTTCTAAAAAAATACGAGAAGTACCTGGTGACCAACGGAGGATTTCATGCTAAATCGAAAGCACGTCGCCCGGTTGGCCCGACAACGGTTGTTTTCTACATGAATGCCATTAAGAAAATGGTCAACGAGGCCATCAAGGCCAAGATTATCGACCGGGATGACTACCCATTTGGCAACGGCGGCTATCGGCCCCCGCGAGGAAACAATACAAAAAAAGCACTCCCCACCGAAACACTCACTGCGCTGATGGCTTATAGCGGGAAGTTTCCAAGGCGAAACTACGCGCTGGACATCTGGAAATTCTCATACTTTTGCGGTGGAATGAACATGGCCGACCTAGCACGGTTGAGATGGAGAAATGTAGATTTGACCCAGCGGCAAATTTCGTTTGTACGCAGGAAGACGCGGACTAGCAAGGCGAATGCAGGCGCAGGGATAACTCTTTCCATATTGCCGGAAGCAACTGCCATTATCAATAAATGGGCTTTGCCCAGCAACGACCAGAACGATTTCGTTTTTCCCGAGCTGAATCAGCAGATGGATGAAAAGCAGATTCACTTGGCGATTTATAATCTGACCATGCGTGTGAACCGTATGCTCGTCCTCATTCTTAAAGAGCTTGGGATTCAGGCCAAAATACGGACCTACGAGGCGCGGCACAGTTATGCCACTACCCTAGCCCGGGCGCAGGTACCACTGGCGTTCATTTCGCAGGGCCTGGGACATTCAAGTTTGAAAACCACTGAGCAATACCTCGGTTCGTTCGAATATGAACAGACGCAGAAGTATTTGAGCGCACTGATTCCTCAAAAACAAGAAAGCCAGGAGTCATAGAACCCTGGCTTTCTGCGTATAGCAGGTCATTTGCTACACGTATCCTACACATACCAGTGATGGAACTGGCGCGTGTACAAAGCTACAAAGTTTAATTAATTTTGCACCAGCACACCGGCGCATTCGTCATGGATGGGTAGTCCCACGGAATAGGTAAGAGCCTCGGCCGGACCGAGGAGACAAGAGTTCGAATCTCTTATGCGTCGGGTGCTGTCCCTTTGCCTGCATTTCAGTTTTTGCCCATACGGTGAAGCTGAAATCCTGAGAAAAGTCGACTACGGGCCAGACAAATTCGGCTTTCCTTCTTGCCAGAAAGTGTACGCAGCTACCAAACTTGCCGGCGACAAACCTGCCTGCCTCAATCGCAGCCTGATGGCCACCGGGGCCGCAATCGTATGCTACGGTTGATCCATCTGGTTCATCGAAAGAAATGTCAAGTACTGGTATCCATTAATTTAGTGGTAACATTTACCATTATTTCGAAAGAAAAATGGCCTCATTTGAGGCCATCGGTGAATCGAAATTATCATTACAGGACTATTCTCATATGGTTTATCGGCTTACCTAATATTAAATGATTTAAATCAGATTCTGAAATTGCAATGGATTTGCATAGGTCTTCCAATGTATATCCCAAATGAGAAGTGTAGGTGTCGACGATCATCTTCAAAATCCTCGGCTCATCCAATGGTACTCGAAGATTTTCAGTCTTTCGCTCACCACTCCTGCTCAATTCAATCATAAAGTTTTTATACTTATTTGAATCAATAAATTTTAGCGTATGCGCCCTCTTCAATATCGCAGCCTTAGACATCATCCACCGTAATTTAAGATCCCCCAGCATACTGAACTTGAAATTGATCAACTCCCGACGAATATCTAATTCTGGCATCAAAAATTCTGATGCAAATCGATTGGCTTCGTCCTCGGGGTCCCGGTCATCATCTGCTAGCGGGCCGTGCGGCATATGAGCAATGATATGAAAAAACTCATGGGCAATCGTAAATCGCTTCCTGTCATTTGGGAAACAACTGTTGATCACAATGATGTTCTGTCCTGACGAAGTCACGATCGTGGTTCCATCAAACTTTTCGGGAGCATCATTTAAAAAGAAAACTATAATTCCACTTTTCTCCATGAGACTCACCAACTTATCTATTGGGCCTCTCGGCACATTCAGGAAGGTTCTTACTTTTCTGGCAATATCCTCGGGGGAGTTATCTTCCCGTACTTTTATAGGCGGTAGTCTGAATTCTGGTATTTCAACAGAGGACAGAAGTTCTTCGATCCAAATCCTGGAAATATCGAAAGTTGCTTCCAGTTTTATCTGGTGCTTTCGAGGCATTGTTGATCGTTTTCGGTAGTAATATTCGGTCTGATTGTAAAACGACCGATTGTGAAAAAAGAATTCGATTGGGAAGTTTAAAGCGTTAGCGATGTTCGAAAGTGTATCTGGCGTTGGTTGCAGCAACCCTTTTTCCATTTTAGAGTAGTTGCCCTGAGTAAGGTTCGGAATTCGTTCAACCAGCTGTTCCTGAGTGAAGCTTCGCGCTTCACGCGCAACTGGAAGCAGTCTGAAATTGTAGTTGCTCATAAGAAAGTGAGAGTGTAAAAAGGGAAGGAGGAAGGTTCCTCCCCGAAGATTAATTACATAGCAGCACTGGACTCATCCGGTCTGGAACGCGGCCTGACGACAAGATCGTCTTCGTCGACCGGAGCGTTTTGAGCGTTTGAAACCGGTACCGTGTTGGAGCCTGGAATCGTATCGAGCCTGGAAACCCACGCGTGACTGCCCTGCACAAAATAAACAGCAAAAATCCCTGTAATTTCGTCCTTCGCTCGGTTTAATTGATAACCAATAAAAACTTCGGAAAGTCGAAATTCAGGAAATAAAGAAGTCTGGTTCAGAATTTGGTTTGAACTCATCGTTGGATTGTTCATTGGCCGCAAATCCCTATTCAACTTCTTAAAGTAAATGCGATATCCACCCTTTTCAAGATAGAACCTAGACCCTCTGGTACCCATTAAAGCGGGAAACGCATCAAAAAGCATACCTCGGATGTATTCGATAGTGCGATTCGCCTTTGACGTCGGAGTCTGATAGTGATTAGAATTCCTTGCCAAATCGCGCATTGCGGCATCGAAAGCGTTACGGAAAATTTCTGCGATGACCGGAATCTCCTCCGAAAAAATTTCCTCAAATTGCTCCTGAGGGGAGCGTTGGGCTTGCGAAAGTCCGGAATTCTCCGTACCTTCGTACTCTAAATTCAATTGTAGCATTTTTAATTTTTGTTTTAAAATAATCAGATATATTAGTTCATAAACCGTTCGGCCTTCCTCCGAGCGGTTTATTGTTTGCAAGGTACAAAAAAAAGTCGAGAATACATAATTTATAACCAAAAGTTGTACATATTTTTTGATTATAAATTGTAAAATCTATCTTATCCAACTTGGTCGGCGGTTTCGTCAGGCTGTATTGTTGCTTTAACCCTTCGTAAATGCCTTTACTTTTTTCCTTTCCCAAGTTCTGATATCATCTGGATCGCCGATTCCCATCAAGACGCTTCCCACTGAAAATGCATTCCGTCCTTTGAGGCGGCGGACCAGTCAGCACCGCAGATCCACCCAATATCCCGCCATACCTGCAAAAATTTTGCGGACCACGTTACCTTTCCTTTGAACGGATTGGTTGCCGCATTCATGTCGACCGCAATACCCCATGCGTGCGCTGATATTCCGCTACTGCCGCGTTTCTTGCGAATATTAAAGCATCCATCCCACGTTTTGATTTCTACGTGTAAACCTAACGAAATCAACCTCCGCAGGGCTTTGTCGAGCGGAGCCTCCATAAGCTTGTTCAGGTATATTTTCGCGGGCATCGCCGGGATAGCCTCGCGGATATCGACCGGTACGATCCAAACCTTCATCCACTTGTTTTCGAAGCGGAGCCGTTCATTATATGGATCGCCGAATTTGGCGATTAGTTGAGCTTGTGTTTTCACGGCATCACCTCCCTTTCCTCATCTTGAAAAGTGAGCATATCTTTCATGTTGCCGGTTTCGCGGAACTTCCGGAAAGGCGCGCTGAACCATTTCGGAACCAGGTTAGGTATGATCTGCTCGATCAGGTCGCAGCACTTCACGAAGTAGTAGGCCACCATCACGGCATATCCTGCGAAAATGAAATACAGCGAAACGCTCGGTATCGGTGATGCTTCCGGCTCTGCCTGCGTGACAACGCTAAAAACAACGCCTACGACCAGTGAAGCTACATAGCCGAGGAGAATCACGGCTACCATGACGATAAACTGCTCAACGGTTTTTTTTAGGAAAATTTCAGCCTTCCATTCACCGGCCGCATAGTGTTTGACCAGTCCGAGGAATGTCATTAAAATGAAGCAAATGCCCACGGCAGCAACGAGCTTAACGGTAAGATCCTTTCGGTAAGTGAATACCTGGATCACCCCCACCGTCGAGGAGGAAAGCAACAAAAGGATAGGGTTTGTGAATATCCCCTTAATGGTCATCCATGAAGTAGCGAGCACGCTGGAAACCACATCCATCTTTTCAAGTAATTTCATGTAAATGCTATTTACGGGCTCGTAGCCCTGTTAACAATCCTGTTCCGAAACCGGTACCAAATCCCCATTTGAACCCTCGCCAAAATCCACTTTCTTCGTTCGCCTTGCGGATCGCGGCTTCAAAACTTTGTTTCTGCACCGCAGCTTGCAGGTTTTGCAAACGCACGTTTGTTCGTAGCTCTTTAATTTCTTCGCTTTGGGAATCATAGGAGGTTTTCAATGGAATGAATGCCAGTTTCAATTTCTCGTATCGATACGCACTATCGAGGAGCGCGCTTTCGTAGGTTGTCCGCGCGGGCTGCCGAATCGATTCTTGCGCCCAGCTCGTTGCGCTCAGCCCGATCAGGATCGACGGAATCAGGAACAGCACTTTTGCGATACCCTTCAAGTTCGTTTTCATATTCCGGATGATATTTGTTTACTGTATCGGCGAGTTGATCGGCGCGGCGCTGGCTTTCTCGTATAGAATCGACGAAGCTCGGTGCATCCGGATTTGGCGTCGGCTCCCGGAATCCTCGGCACCACAGGATGATTGATAATGCCAAAATAACTAGCAGCAAACCGGCGACGATTTTCCAATGCGCGTCTTTCATTTGACAATGATTTTTACCTGCTTTTTGCCTCCGCCGCCTCTGGATGTATACATTCCCCTGTACTCCTGAACACCGTTGTAGTGAGTGATTGGAAACGTAAAATGGTCTCCCTGCGCAACGCCGACCATGCCAGCATCGGACTCAATAAAATCTTTGCGAAGGTTCCATACGCCCTCCGCCAGCTGATTGATTTTTGGCTCGTAGAATGCCATCGCAAAGTGTATGATCTCGCCGCCGCGCACAAAAAAAGATCGCCCCCAATCGTCCAGGATACGCCAGTTCAGATCAATGGTCGGAGAAGGGTCGCGATTTTGCAACCACGAAACATCGTCCGGATCAAACTCTATCGCGTATCTGGCACCCGGGAACGTACCAATGTTCAAATCAGTCGCCATCACTTTACTGACCTGTGTACCCGCGTCGCCTTCGCTGGAATAGATAATGTCCGGTTGATCCAAGGTGCCAGCGCTAAAAATGTCATTCAGCTTGTATAATCCGGTCCATGTCGCAGACGGAGCGCCAACACCAGCATACATGCCCATGCTCCGTACTTTGCCTTTCCCACCCTCGCGAACACCCTGAACGAATGCCGCGTGAAAGTCTTTTAGCCCCTTTGTCCGGAACTCGTACCACTTTTTGCCAACTTCCGAGCTGAACAGGTAAGAAATATATTCTTCGTTATTTTGCGCTGGATAAGGCACCGGCATTCCCCCAGAGTAATTACGCCATGCATCCAGGTCGATTTGCCCGTAGCCAGTGAGAAGCAGCTGATTGTTTGCCCGACGCACAATGACTGTTTCATACTCCTCTCCCGGTGAAGTCGCGGTCGAAATGTAGTCAACATTCTCAGGGTATTTTGCCATGAACTCAGCAAGGTGCCGAACGGCATTTTTGAATTTCTGCCTACCAATGGCGCTGTTAAAGCTTGGCAAATAGGTTTTATCGGTAACCGGCGTTTCATCTTTGTCATGCCATACTAAATCCTGCACTGGTCCATAATTAGGATCTGGCAAATGCTCCAACATTTCAGAGCGGGCTAAATACTCGTCACCAATTACACGCCAGGGGATGATCGCAATGCATAACCTCAGCCCTCGCTGCTTACAGTAGTTGATAATGTCGAGAAGCTTATCGTCGCGGAACGTTCCTTCTTTGGGCTCGTAGTCGTGCCACTTCATATTCACGCGGATTCCATCGATTCCCTTGAACGATTTGCCGTTATAGCTCATGTTCAGGAAGGCCTCAATTCGCGGCAACCAATCTTTCGTAATTCCCGTAGGCGAATTCAAATCGAATCCATCCCCGGTCAAATTCATGATTATGCTGCGCTTGCCTTTGGTTACAGGAGGCGGGCCCGAGTTACCACCATCGCCGCCGGTCCCGTTATCGCCTGTTGGCTTTGGAACGGTGAAGGTTATACTCTTTGCTTCGCTTTTGCAGGTGTTGCCCTGCATTGTGAATTTGTATTCTCCCGGCGATAGTCCCGCGTAGGTAATGGGTTCCCGGTTGCCGGTTGGCTTTACCGATCCCAAAGCTACCCGTTCAGTGCCTTTGTAAATCGAATAATCCCACCCGAAAACATCCTCGCCATCCCAAAGAACGGTCGCGCTGGTGGTTGTTATGCCGTAAACATCACTCGGTATCGGCCCGCGCTTACAATCGGCAAGCCCGTTCGGCGGATTCTGCGTGCCGCCGTCGCCGCCCTTCGCTTTAAATAAGCTGTCCGCATACGCTTTCAGCTCCGACTTTGCGGCCTTGATCTGACCGTTGACAAACGACTTATCCGCGATCGCCTCCGGAAGATCGATCTTGATTTGCGCGGATACTGCCTGGCAACATGCCAGGAGTACCGCCAAAAGCAGCTTTTTCATGAAATAGGTTTTTTAGTTGTTGATGAAATGAAGTAGTACTATTGAAGCAGTGCGCCGAGCGCCTGTTTGAGCTGCTTTGCCTTCTCGTTCTCTGAATCGTAAGATTGCAAGGCCCTCTGAACAAGGATCGGAACCACTTCAAGTAAAAATCCTTTATCGTTCAGCGTTTTGTTCAGCTCCGTTTCGTCGTTGAAATTAAGACTTGCCGAGTCGTTGAAATTAAAGGCCTTCGGCTCACCGGTGCTGACCTCGCGGCCTGCGATTGAAAAGTTGATGCTCGCATAATCGAATTCGAACTGCGGAGCAGCAGGCGTTTCCGCCAGCGCTGAAATGCTTTTACTCGCCATTGCTTTGTCTGTTTTTAGTTGTTGGTAGTGAATTCAATAGTTTCTCCGCAGGTGTTTGTTCGACCTCGGCAGGAGCGATGACGAACCCAACGAGCCATTTGCGGGCGTGTTTTGGCAAGTCGGATGGAAGCGACTCCTCATCCACATACTCCGGATCGAATTCGATGCCGGACTCATGATTGAACAGCTCGTCAATTTTCGCCTCCATTGCCTCTTCCTGATCTTTTTTGAATCGGTAGTTGCCACGGTCATCACGAAGAATGCATCCGAATTTGTCCTCGGCAGCGTGCTTACGCTGGATTTTTACCACCTTTTTGCCGTATTCCTCACGCTGATCATTAATCTGTTCAATGACAGAGTTGAGCGCGGCAACAAACTTGGTGTCCTCCTCTGATTCATCTTTAAGCAAGGCCTGTGCAACATCGACGAACCTGAAAGCATTTTTGTAGCTGGTTTCCATTTTGAATTGATTTAGTTTATTGATGAAAAATTGATTATCCTACGTAAACCCATGTGTGGCCTCCGGAGCCATTGTCTTTGGCGACATATAGGCCAGCTGTGCCATCGGTTTGATAAACTATCGCCCCGATATACCCAGGGCTGTAACTTAACCGTTGTGATTGGCTCATTTGCTGGGGGACAAGAGACCCTTCTACTACCAGCAGATCGCGGCGATTGCCGTTTGAGCCAATGAGCACCGAATTAGATATCTCCCAAATTTCTGACGAGGTTATGCTGCTGCCGCCGTTCCATTTGGCCATTCTTGCGTTTGACCCGCTTCCGGTAACCCACCCCATCGAAAAGTTTCTCCACGCGCCGGAAACATAGATCAGCGGCTGATAGTCAGACGGTCCCGAAATGAAGACGTCGGACAGTCCAGCAAGCGTGCTTGATCCTCCACCGGAAATCGTCCAGGATCTATTCGCCGAAAGGTCGTAAGTGGTCCCATTAATAGTGATCGTTCGCGAAGTGGGCACATAATTAGATAGCGAAGAATTTGAAGCATATCCAGCGCTCGCATGATTCCCCCAGTTGTATGCTGTATTCCACTGCCCAGAGTTGCCGCCAGAAACGGAAATGCCTCCTGAAAGCGTCACGTTACCATTAGCCCTGGAAATCGACATTGCTGTTCCAAGTAAAGAGCCCCCGTCATTGTAGCGCATGAAAACCAGATCACTACCTGCATCCGAGCCAGTTTCCGAACCGAATTTGCCGATCGACCAACGGGCTACGTTGGCATTTGAAAGATAAAACCCACGAGGGCCAGCGGCGGGCGCGGCATCGCTTTGGAATTGACCGGCCGCAGTCACATTCACGCCACTGACGGACAGAATACTATCGCCAATTGTCGTGCCCGCTGTAAAAACAGGTATTTTGCCAGTGGTGCCACCTCCGCCTATTCCTCCTGAAATCGTCCATGATCTGTTCGCGCTCAGGTCGAAAGTCGTGCCGTTGATCGTAATCGTCCGGGCTGTTGGAACATAACTGGATAGCGAAGACGCAAGGGCAAAACTACTTGCATGCAACCCGTCCACCATATCGGCATTCAGATTGGGAATTAATGTTGAGCTGTTAACCTTGAAAGGTTGAAGTCCGTTTGGGTTAACGAACGTGAAAAGATTGTCCGATTTTATTTCATAAACGGTAGTTCCATTGACAGTTGTGAAACTGAATTCGTCGTTGTATCGGCCGAACGAAAATGCATTTGTTCCTGCGGTATTGTAAAAACTTATTCCAAATGTATTCAACGACCCACCAACCCCTAAATAGTAGAAACTGCCATTTTTGTTAATGGTTGTCGATTTCTTAATATCTACCGAAGTAGCTGTTTCCTCGATCGAGCTGTTCACAAATGAGCTCGACGCAGAATCATATCTCGGAACATATTTGTCCGAAAGGCTGCCGGGAATACCTCCACCCGAAATTGTCCACGACCTATTCGCCGAAAGGTCAAGGGTTGTTCCGTTGATTGTGATGGTGCGAGACGTTGGTACATAACCCGCCGACGCGTGGTTTCCCCATGAAAAGGCCGTGTTCCAGTTGGTTGAATTGCCCCCGGACACTGTGACCGTCCCCGAGAAAGTAGCGTTGCCCGTGGCTCGTGACATGCGAAAAGCTTCGCCTAAATACGCTCCCGCATCGTTATACCTCCACCACACATAATCAGAACCGGCATTCGAGCCTGTCTCGCTCCCTGCTTTACCTACGGCCCATCTATTCGCCCCACCTGATTGAAAGTTGAAGCCCCTTACATTTGTATTGACCGGAGTATTGCTAAACAGCTGGCCAGCGACATAGATATTGCCGGTCGACTGGGACATAATACTGTCCCCGAATGTATTTGCGCCGATGAAAAGAGGAACCTGGTTTACGGTTCCCGTTCCCGAGTTTTTGCCGTCGAGCGCAACTTGCAGGCCTGTAACATCAGCAATTGCGTGCGTATGAGCCAAGGCCGCATACCGTCCATCGCTATACGTGGTATCAAATGCCAACGAAATATTCGCCGACAGCGCTCCGCCTCCAGTGAGACCGGTGCCAGCTGATACGGTCCGAGCTACCGGTACGTAAAGGCCGGAGTGATTGCCCCACGAAAAGGCAGTATTCCAGTTGCCCGAATTACCACCACTCGCGGAGATGGTGCCGGAGAATGTCGCATTGCCCGTAGCGCGTGAGATTCGAAGCGGCTCTCTAAGATATGTCCCGCCGTCGCTGTAACTCCATAGCGTGAAGTCCGATCCGGCATCCGATCCGGTTTCATTGCCCGCTTTACCAAGCCCCCAGCGTATCACGCCGGACGCCCAAAGTCCAAAACCTCTCAGACTGGAATTAAATGGCGTATCAGAAACAATCACGCCGCCATTAGCGATAACATTTATCCCTGACTCGCTGAGCATGCCGTCGGTAAACGTTGAGCTCGTCGCATACTTTGGATAGCGGCCAGGTGTGCCGGTCCCGCCCGTTTTTGCATCGAGCGCGGCCTGTAAGCCGGTCACGTCTGAGATTGCATGCGTATGGCCGATCTGAGAATAACGCGTATCGTTCTGCGAATCACTGCGCGCATTGCCGGAATGCCAAAGCGTAAAATCAAGCCCGGTGTCTGTCCTCAGCCTAAGATCCGATGCGTTGTTGGCATACAGGTAAGTCCCAAACACGCCTCCAGCGTGAAACCCGTATCCAGGCCGCGCGCCAGTGGCGTAAAGACCCGGCGGCGTGTATGCCTCTATCGCAGCGTTTGAATAAGCAGAGTTCGCAAGTCCAACAGCAAGCAATGCATAGGCAGTCGCCCCTCTGATCTTGGAGGCGGCTGTAATGGCATCGTCGAAATATGCGGCGCTGAGAAAATCCATTGGTTACTTTTTAATGATCACACGGAAAGAGGCATTGGCCGGAGCTTTGGCGAAAGTCACGATCACAGCGTTGACCGTCGACGCCCGGTTGTCGACAACGACAGCAGAGTTGTCGGATACTTTGCGTACCTCCACCATTACATCTAGTGAATTCAGGTTGTGGGTTACCGTAAAGGCTGTGGCCGTTCCGTCGCCGATCGTTGCCGCGAAAGCCCCGCCCGATATTTGGGACGCGACGTAGGTTGCCATTTTCAGAGGCGTGACCGCACGGGTATCGTCGGTGCCAGTGTTGGTTTCTGCCTGTGTGGCGATCTCAATCAAACCGGTGCGCACCTCAGTCGCGGTACGGGAGCTGAGCGAAGCAGGTGTTACAACCTTGTTCGCATCCGTTCCAGCCTGCACTTCAGCATTGGTCGCAAGCATTACCAGACCGAGGACGGTCGCGGTGGCCTGATCGCGGTTAGTTTCAAGGAAAATCCAGTCAGCTGCCGAAGTGGTCGACGGGTTATCCTTGTTGGCGATCAGCACGTCACCTACATTGAAAACCTGCCCCTGGACAGTGCCCGCTACGGAAACATACCAGTAAGCGCCTTTCTTGATTGCCGCACTCCCTGGGAAGTTCGTGCTCGTGTTGGCGTTGAACGCACCAACCAGGCTACCAATACCGCCAACAAGTCCATCAATGTAGGCTTTGACCGCTCCGGCCGTTGCAATGTTGGTTCCCGTTGCGGTAGCGAGCGTGTTGTCGTTGATCAGGGTGATCTCGGAAGCCACACCAGCACCGGCGGCAGTCCGGCCGATTACCGTCATTGCGTTGATGTTTTGCATCTTCGCAAAGCTCACCGCGCCGTTCAGGATCTTGATTGCCGTAACCGAGTCCGTAGCGAGCTTGGCGGCAGAAATACCTCCATCCTTCACCCTCACAACGTCAGCAACGACCTCAACGGTCACGCCATCGGTTTTTACCGACAAGGTTGTTACTCCGCCGGTCGTGCTTTCATCCAAACCGTCGCCGCCAATAACATTGCCCGCGCCGAGAGGTTTCCACGCCGCCGCTACGCTATCGTATTGGTAGATGATCTTGGTACCAGTATTGTAGTACAACTGACCGTCTACCGGGGCGCTTGGCGGCACAGCCAGCGCGTGCAGAACCACATTGATAATCTGGTTCTGTAATAGGTCAAGATTATTGTGTACTTCCATTTCAGTTTGTTGATTATGAAATAATTATAACCGAGCCGGTTTGCGGCTTTGAATGAATCACTTTGAATACATCATTGTCCAGGTACTGCACGTCAGAGAGAACCTTTTTACCGTCGATCAAAATCAGCGGGTCGGGCTTCCGGTTTAGGTTGTGTGTAACAATCCATTCTTCGGCGGGCGAGCTAAACGGAAACTCTATCTGCTCGGAACCTTCACCCTCACAATCGCATGCGCAACAGTCTTTGATTGGCGGCTCAACATCTTCGACAATTTCGAAGTTCGTCTGCCAGCCATAGTTGATGCCATCGACGTTGATATACATGATAACTTTGTACTCGCCTGGAATATCTATGTAGACAGGTTGAACTGAACTTTTTATAATCGGCCTGCCTCCCGAAATCTCCCATTCCGTCCGTATCGTTTCGAAGTTGTCAAACCCGGTAGTCGGCTCAGGGAAGTAGATGTAATTATTGTAATCCTCCCATACGCCAGATACTAGTCTACCCATAAGAACCGAGACATATTCAAAGGACATTCCATCGAAAGATTTCCTTCGAACACTGAATGTCTTACCATTAGGAGGAAGCAAGTACTTCCGTCCCTCCCTGGGCATGTTCGGATCAATTAAAATACCTGTTCCGGTAGTAATATCATCCTCAAAGTAAGCAAAGTCGCTATAATCTTCCGGATCGAGTGCGACGCGAAAGCTAAAATCCGCCTGCGCGATACCAACGATTTTTCCGTCAGCGTCACGGCCAACGAACTTCGCCAGCACGCGGGAAGGTGCCTGGTGAATATCCCCGATTTTCAAAGATGATTTGTTGCCAAATATAAGGGTTTTCCCTGACGTATAAGCAAACTTTGAAGGATATCCCGTAAACTGTTCCAGGTCCACCTCGGCGAACGATCCGCCACGCAGAAAATCCAATTCCCATTCACCCGTAACGCATTCCACATCGGGCCCGAAGCCGTTAAAAACAAGCGTCCAAGGAACGAGGTCGTATTCTGCTCCCTTCAACGGGATACTCTCCGCAATTATCGCGACATTGGTAGTTCCCGGCGCGAATGTACCCAGCGAAAGGAGCGGTTTCGGCTCGGCGTCCTTGCTCTCGATCGTGAATTTATCCGTCCGCTTAAAAACATCCTCGCCCTCCTTTAATAAACGTACCGGAAAGGTATATACGCCAGGCTCCAACTCTGTATCTTCTTCGAGCGCGTAAAACCACCAGCTCAATAGCGGATCAACATCGGTAAGGTGCTGTTCGCCGATTACCTCACCTTCTTTTTCGAGCGAGATATAAACCTCGTCGAAATCGATATCGTGAATTTCGGCTCTGGCATTCACTGCGCCCGGATACACGAATGAGGTCGCGCCGTCTGGCATGATCTCGCCGACCTGATCAGTTCCTTTTGTAAGGTGCTTCCGCATTTCAGCCAGGTACTCATCGTCGTAAAGCGTCAGGTCGAATGCTTGCGCCGTTTCGTTTTCTCCCAGGGAAACAACGACCTCGATCAAATACTGACCGACAATTCCTTCCACACCGCCGGTTTCAATGAACGGACGGTATGTGCCTGCCTCTACGGGGTCAGGCAGTGTCAGCGTATTTTCGAAGTTGATCTCGTCCCCAAGATCACCTCCCCCGGTCACCTTGATTGCAATTTTGTCATGCAGGCCGGATACCGTCAATTGCACGTCCCACAAATCCGGCACTTCAAATGCGCCAGGCAAATCGCCGGTGACTGCGTCGCCATCAGTTGAACCGATCAGCTTTCCAGTGATCTCGGTCGCCTCGATTACCTGCAACAAAATCTCGTCAGTGTATGGCCGGTGCTCGGCAATGCCGTCCCATATCTCCACCGTGATTGTCCGCTTCTCAATGATAGGCGGCGTGCCAGTGATTGAGAAGTCATCGTTCACCACGCTACGGGCCGAAACCCATTCCGGAACGGAGAAAAATCGGTACTGCAAAAGCTTGTGGCCATCGGGCATGTAATCCCGGAAATTAAAGCCGGTAACCGTCTCCTTTTTCAGCACGAAATTGAGCACAGGGAACGCTTCGAACTCAGGCGGCCAGCTTTCAACGTAATCTTCATTCTCCTCGACCAGGACCGGCACGCGGATAGGAATTGTGAAATCGCTCTCCGGATCTGTCGCGGTAAAATCAATGTAAAACCTTCCTGACTTTGGAGCGAGCGCAGTGGCCGTAATTACCAAAGCATCGTCCTCGACTGACGAAAACCACGCCGGTGCATAGTCCAGTTTCAGGACCAGGGTTGTGATATCGAAATAATCTTCTTCTTCCTGGTTCTCATTGTTTGTAATGAACGTTTCGGAAAGGAAGTCTTTCAAATCCACTGAATCTTCGCTTTCAACCGCAGCCACGTAAGTCAGCGGCGCAATGCCTTCGAAAAGGGCATCGAGTCGCGCCGTCGCTTCGATTTGCTCGAATAGCTCCTCTTCGGTCAGCGGCATATCCTCGGCATTCAATCTGCCATTGGTACTATCCTGTTTGCTCGGATAAATTCCATCGCCTTGACCGGGAACGGTGTTCAATTGTCTCGAACCGGGAATGTACGAATCCTGTTTGAGCTCGGAATCGGGAATTTCCTCATAGAGGATTTCCACCGCAGTAACCTGCGCCTCCTTTTGCGAGTCATCGTATTCGAAGCGGACAATACGGAAAGTTTTGTCCTGATCTTCGAAATATAGCCTGTGCAGATAGTGGACATAAACGTCGCCCGGCAGCAGGAATATTTTTCCTTCAAAAACCGTCAGCGGCTTGGTAGTCATGCATAGCCGGTCCTTCATCATCGCCCTGTAAACCGAGAGTGACTCATTCAAGGGTGGGCGACGCCTCCACGACGAAGTACCGTCGTTGCTACCCGGGCGCGTCCACGTTCCTACGTACCACGGAGTGAAGTCGCCACTTATCAGGTTGATAGTATCTGCCTCCTCGTCTGTCACATCCCCTCGCTCCAAAGTCGTTGCGTACCTTGCAGACTCTTCCGAAGCTACAAAGCCTTCCAGCTTGCCATTGAGGTTGTACACTTTGTACCAGTCTCCGGGCTTACCTTCGTCGTCGGCCATTTTGTAAAACCGGACGTACACTTTATCTGCCGGGAAGTCTTGTCCAGGCCGGGTAATAAAGGTCGTATTAAGGGAGACCGCCAGTGAGAAAGTCCCCTTTTTGACGTTATTCCGAATCCCGATAATCTCCCAATAACTACCTACCTGCTCCTGCGTACCGCCAAGATTGGCAACGCGGGCAACCACAAGATCACCGTTTTCAACCAATACCCCATTAACCCCGCCAATTCGTCGATACTCGCCAGCCGGAACGCCAGTAACTGTCCACGTCCAATCGGTATTCTTTGATCCCGGGGACCAGTTCGCAGCCGGATAATTAGGATTCCCTGAAACATCAATTGTTCCTTTGTCAGTCAGCTTTCCCATATCTACGGGCGGTATCCGGATCAAACAAAATGCCTCCGAAGCACTCGCAGTAGATTTATCAGCACCAGCAAGGGCAGGACTTGAAGACGGGTCTACCCAAAAGTTTACAATCTGATTGTTCCTTGTTATGGGAATTCGAATCGAGATCAGGATATCAGAAGAAAACGCTTCCGTTTCGTAGTCAAACGTTATGGTTACGCTCTTGTCGGCCTTTGATATAGAGCCGCCAGGACTTTCGATGTATTGGGAAGGCTCAACGTCATAATAGGTGTTTTTCAGGTTCGCGCCAATCATCCCGGTTAAAATCGGGACCAGAATTTGACCGAACTTCTTCTTCTTTTTTTTCCTGTAAGGCTGTGGCGACTTCCCGTTTATTTTCAATACAGAACGGCTCCCTTCTCCTCCAATGGCAAATTGCTCCCAGCCTGGATTGCCTTTGGTCATGTGGGTGAAATCCCATCCAATCAGCCCGTTTTCGTTCCACAGCAGCATGTTCCCATTCTCGAAGAAGGGCTTTTGCTGGCCGAAATCAATCTCGGTCCGGTACTTATTGATTGGCGGTAAAATCCTGATCTGGCCGCCATCAAGGGATTTTGAGATGGTGCCATTAACCGAGAAGGTGCCAGGCCACGCAATAGGGTGAGGCGACGGGGAAATGTCCAGGTAAGAAGTGTCAAAACCCGTAGCATTATCGATAATGGAACGGATCACCCACATGTTATTCCACTGAGTGATTTCGGCATTGAAATGGTTCAACAGGTTGTTTACTATCACATCACAGTAAAGAGATTCACCATTGTCATCATAGTACCTGAATGTATTCTCCTCAAAGGAGGTAAGCCCTAATCTGCTGTCTCCTGTGAAGCCGTTCTCGTACATGTGAGTGGAAACCCGGATCGGCAATTCTTCTCGACCGATCACACCTAAGCAGTCCTGAATGATCTGCAATCCGGTTTTCTTGAAAGTACTGTTGGGGTTTACGTACTTCTTTTTGGATAGGTGAGCCAAGCCGCAGCTTGCCGTAAGATTAATTACGTAAGGCGGCTTCTGGTAGTCATGCCTTGCATCCCAGGGCTCAATCCATCCACTCCATATAACGCGAGTAAATACAGTGTCGACAATTTCAACGTAGAAGGTCTTCCGGTTCGTTACAAATTCGGTTAGGTCGTACCGCTCCTTTAAGATCAGTCCTATTTGCGCCTGGGATGCAATGATAGGCTGATCAGGGAAGAATCCATCTGACTCTCCCCTTGTAAACCGAACCGCGCCGCGCTCACTGATCCACTCGACGGGATCACCGTCGAATCCGTCTTTGTAAAGCTTAACCTCCCTTGTATCCCCAAAAGAATCCCGATATTGGGTGAAATATTTAAGTCCCATTATCCTCCGAAAATTGCCTTATTCCTTTTTTCCACTCGTTTAAAAGCGACATAGAGATCCTCGCCGCGAAGTCTGACTTCTGGTATTATGACATTGCTGCCTCCGCTGCCGCCACCATGCATTTTGATGCTTTTTTCAATGGATTTATCGACCTTGCTGTAAGGTGCGATCATTTCAGGGTCATGCCGGGCGTTGGGATTGTCGCCTACTATCGCACTCATCTCGCCATAAGCAAAACCACCTTTTGCGAATCGAGTTGACTCGCCCATTTTACTGACCTTATTTTTTAGCACAGTTCCGGCCGCAATCGCAAGTACACCAGCTGCAAGAGCGACGTACCCGTTCATTGATTTTATTGCCACCTTCAATCCCTGTATTACTGTATTGTAGGTAACTAGCGCCTTTCCTATATTAACCAACAAGTTGCCAATTACTGAGTACATCATATCCCCAATCCCCGACAGACCGCTCATGCTGTCTCCTAACTTTTCTCCCAAAGTAGTAAACGCTTCAACCGCTCCGCCCCTGACTGCCGCGGTGATAGCCTGGTTCATCTCAGCGGTGGTTCGAGCAATTCCTCGAACTTTTTCCTTATATTTTTCACCAGATTGCTGGGCCAATTTTGGGAGCTGAGTGAAAAAGCTTTTCGCATCAGCCAAATTGAACGCCGACCCGAATGTATCCTTGAATTGGACCGTAACGTCAAGAATTGTTTTAATGCGATCAGCATATTGAGCGAGTGACTCATTGGCTGTCTTCGCAGAGCCCCTGAAATATTCTTTTGCCGAATCGAGGTCAAAAACCGATCCGAACATTGAATTCAAATCAAAGGCCGCATCGAATTGAAGGTTGCTCTCTCCGAGGTACTTTGCCGCTGATTTTGATATCGCTTCCTGAGTGGCTTTTAGCCTGGAATCCATCAATGCCGCGCCGGATGCCTTTGCCTGAGCTGCCGACTGAGGGCTAGCACCGGCAGAAAGCTTATCAAGCCAATCGTTTCCCGTCGCTTTCTGAGGCAATTGCAACTTAGAGTTGTTGATTAGCTTTTGACTTTCCACGTTCAATGCGGCAGTCACGCCAATCAACTCCTTGTAGGATTTGATTTTTCCCTTTAACGCTTCGCGCTCCTCAGCCCACTTGCCAGCCAGATCGATCTGCCAGATTTTGAAAGCAGACTCGGACATTTTCTCATAGTACTCGGCAGCATCCCCGGCGGCCGGAGCCAGCGCCGCAGACTCCCCGCCGAGCTTACTCATTGCTCCTTTGACTCCGTCGATTGCCTTACCGGCTACCGCAAACGAATCAGGGACATCAAAGCGGAATTTCTGAGTTAGTCCGTCGATGTATTTTACAGCCGAGCTTGCACCCTGGCCAATGGCATTGAAGCCTAATGCTTCGTTGAAGGTGCCGAACAGACCGAGCGCGCCTTTTGCTATGCCGCCAATCGTATCCACGATCGCGTTAGCGGCATTCTTGCCAACGTTTACAAGCGCCTTCCACATGTTGCCCCAGTCGCCCTGAATCAGGTTAAGAACGACTTTGAAAGACTCCATCAGTATGCCGAGGGCTGAGCTTCCAAGGCCGGTGAGCGTTGTCCACCAGGTAGAATCCGTCAGAAACTTTTTAACTGAATCCCAATTGGTAATGATCGCGGCAGCAGCCACGCCAACAACTGCGATGGTAGCCGTGATTGGAGCCGATATCGCGCCGAAGCCGGTTGCAAGTAAAGGAAGTAGCTTTATCAGCCCGCCGACCGTACCCACAAGTGCAGGAATCCCAACGGCGAGTGCTCCGACTGCAAAAATGGACTTCTGAGCTTCCGGAGTAAGTGCCTGAAAGTTCGAAGTGAGGTTGTCAATAATACCGGTAAGCCCGGAGATTTTACCCGTAATATCGAATGCCTTATCGGCGCCTTCGCCCAATGCCGCCGATGCGAACGTAGTGGCATCGCTAAGCTGCTCCAAAGAGTTGGCGGCCCCGCCGCCGGCAAAAGGAATCTTTTCAAGCTCGGTAACAAACTTGTCGATGAACGCAGTAACCCCAATGCTCTTCATTTTCGCATTCAGTTTTTCAACGTCCTGCGTCCCGAAAGCGGCCTCCATTGCGTCATAAGTCTGAGGCATACGGGTAGCCAGCTGCCGAAGATCGACCTGGTTGATGTGGCGGCCACGAACAAACTGATTTAGGTTGATCAATGCCGGTTCCAGGTCGACGGCGGAGCCGCCCGCGTCTGTGATGGCATTGGCGAAGGCTTTGAGCGACCGGGTAGCCAGGTCACTGTTAAGCTTCATAGCCTTCATGCCGATCAGAGCTTTCGCACCATCAAAAATCCCAATGTTTGGCAATTTCGCCAGCTCCCGGACATTCTGCATTGACTCCCCGTAACGTTCGAGCCCTCGTTGAAGCTTCTGAAGCTCGGCGTAATCCTTGAACGCTTTACCGGCAGCAAAAAGAGCAGGCAGCCCGCCAACGATAGCTATTTTCTTGCTAATGTCGGTCAGGTCACTGCTTAGTTTTGACAAACCGCCTCTAAAGGCGGCCTGCTCCTTTGCGGCTCGTTTGTAGCTATCGGTGAGCTTATTGTTGACCTCGAAAACCGTGGAACGAACCGCCGCAGACGCGCGCTTCATACCGTCAAGCAATCCCTGAATTGACGAGCCAACCCGTATGTTTGTTGCTCCTACGCTAGGTTGCATATTTCTTTGGATTGAATAGTCTGTCGTATTGTTCCATCGCCTCGGGCGTAAATCTCTCCTCGATGTATTTTTCCAAATCCAGCGAAGCACCGTCGGTGTTTGGATTTATGAATTGCTCCACTGAAACCGGATTTTCCACGACCTTACCGGCCATTTTATACACCCAATAGGCGATGTATTTCGCCCTGTCAGTCTCGATTTTTTGACGCTGGTTGAATCCCTCCCGCAGCAGGGAAAACTGGTACGGGGTTATAACTTCCAGCTCTGACGGGGCAAGGCCCATCAGTCCAGCACCCCTGTACCAGTCATCAGGATCAAATTTTACTTCGTCCCTTTTTCGCTTAGTGCCTCGACTGCGGCGAGTGCGGGGGTTAACTTTTTTAGCACTGAACCGGAACCGGCCAAATAACCCGGCAACACTTTTGCAACTGCCTCGGTATCTTCGCACTCATCATACAATTCGAGGAGCTCTTCGTAACTATTCCATGCGCGGTCTTCTGGCCTCACTCCACAATGAATAAGGAATGGAATTGCCTCGATTGGGTCTATCGATTCAAGCAAATCGAAGCTTGAAGGGAGTTCGGGACGCTCCTCTTTGATGCGTAGAAACGTTAGGGTGCCGAAAAAGACTGTGAATAATTTGCCTCCCAGCTCAATATTAAATTTTGTGGGTGCCTTGATGACATCCAGTTTCTCCGGCTCTGGTTGAACCTTTGTAGTTAATTTCTTTGACATAACGATTTAGTTTAAGCGAGGTCCATTTCTGAACCTCGCTTCATTGTTGATGAAATGAGTTATTGACTACTCCGAAGGCGTAATGGTGATCTTTTTCATCGCCGAAATGGTGGCACTGTAAGTCTGCAGCCCGTTTGCTGTACCTGCCTCACCATACGCCGAGACAAACCCGGTGAAACTTCGAACGCGGTCACCTGTCATGCCGCGAGCATATTTGAATTCTTTGGGCTCCTTTGAAAGGTGCCAGTCTTCCAGATCGTTTCCGGAAACGTTTGCAGCTTTTTCAGCGGTGGGATATTCTTTCACAATTCCGTTCAGCGTAAATGCAGGGATCGGGTCGTTACCGGAAATCAAAATTTCGTTGCCGCCGTAGCAGTTCGCTTCCAGCTGTTCGAGTTCGCTGGACATATTGATGTCCGTAGCGCATTTGATAACTACAAAATTGTCGTCATCGGCTTTGTCTACCGCCATGGTTGTCTCGTTACCCCGGACGGTGGATACGGTTCTTGCTGTTGGCATGATTTATTATTGTTTGTTGATGATTGCTATTTGGGTTCGGCTATCGCCTCGTATTCGACTACTTTAATGTGCACCTCGGTGTCTTCGTCCGAGTTATCTCCTAGCACCTGGCCGTTCATGATCACTATACCGACATTGCTCACTGTACCGCTGAATTCATCCAGTGTATTTCGTATCGCGTCGACGACATCCTGCGCTTCTTCGTAGGTTTCAGCGTGGATACCTATTTCCAAAATACCGGTGTGCGTACCTTGCGAATCGTAACATCCCTGTTTTTCCATTCGGTCAGAAAGCACATACACTGCCGGTAAGGCAGTACCCTTTTTAATGAAATTCGGCTGGATGCGTCCATCTACCAATTGAGATACTTCTGGTGTGGTGTGAAGCAAGTCCAAAAATGCTTTTGTAATCATCAGTATCTACCTTTTATTAGATTCCTCCTTGCCCATTTTTGGAATGATAGTAGCACTTCCCGATTGAAGTTGTCCCTCACTATACCAATGGTAAATTCGAAGGCGTCATCAAGGAAACTCTTGCCTCTATGAAACCGGCCTCCCCGATCTGTAAAGCCTTCGGTAATGAAATGCGTCCTCCATCCTACCTTCCCTTTCTTCTTCGAAACGCCGACAACTGCGCGGGCCGATTCGTCTGCAACAGGCGGCACCATTTTGATCCTCACGTCGCGGCGGGTCATTCCTCCCCGAGCATAATCCGGCCCCTTGTTCTTACCCCAGCCTTCACGAGAAACCACACGGCCTTTCGGCGCAAGCCTCTGAGCAGAATTGTACATTGGCCGAACCGATTTCCGCAATGCGGAGCTGGCCACTGACTTGGGCATAATGCTTTTGTAAGCTCCCAGGCCATCAGCGAGTTTTAATAGGTCGTTGGCATCAATCTTGATCATTCTACCAGCTCGGTTTTGATAAGGATTCCATCGCCCCGGCCGATTTCTGATGCCGGTGCTACAACTTTGTAGGTCCGGTTATCGGTTAGGTCTTTAAGGATCCAAGTGTTATTGATCGTCTGCTCTTGACTCCGGATGAGCGATGGAATGAAACGCAGGTCCCAATCCACGGACAGAGTCGAAATCACGCGTTGGCTGACTTTTTCGTTATCCTGAGCGGTTGCCTTTTCAAGTTTGTGAGCCGGATATTTGTCGTAGATAACCTGCTCGCCCGTGCCTGTTTCGTAGTATTCATTTTGAACGGTAACCGGCCGGATCAGCTGCACGCGCCTGTCGTACCTGCCCAGGCCCCGACGTCTTTCTCTTCTATCCCGCATAAGCTATCACGTAAGGTTGAAGCAGCCTGTCGGCCATTGTCTTTTTCTCGCGCACATAGTCGCCCGGGTCGTCATACCATTCAGCAATCAGAGCCCGGACTGCTTGTAACAGTCTGTGTGGTATTTTCCCTTCGTCGTAGCCAGCAGTGAAAGTTGTCCGAAAGAAGCTCCCTGTGGCCTTGAATGAAGATTTCCACCTGATTCGCGAGGTAGTTTCACTGGTCGGAATTCGCTTGTATTCTGTATCGGCGATCGATACAAAATCATCGTCAATTTCCTGTTCGATACTAAAAATGCTGGTTACGTTGCACGTATCAGCAAACTTGCAGGGAAGGCAATCGGTGTACCACTCGTAAGTGGAAACGCCCAGAGATAAATTGCATTCCTTCTCCACGTAGCTCACCGCCGCGTTGATCAGATCCTGAATTTTAGAATCGTCCTCGGTGAAATCCGGAATGTCAAGACGAAGCCAGTTCTTCGCCTGTTCAACTGTGACAGGCGAAGACGTGTACTTCGTTTTTAATACCGGATAGGTGTTCATTTGAGAGCTTTCGCGTATTTTTTCTCGATCAATTCATTGGCCTTTTCTTCGGTAAGAATAGGCTGATCTCCTACCTCGTGAGCGACGAGGGGGTGAAATTTGATGATCTCAACCTGCTTGGTTTTGCCTTGGTACTCTGTTGTAGCCTCGGCCGCCTTAGCGTCCGCTGTGGCTTTTGTTTGTTCTGCCATTGTTTTATGGAAGTGGGCCGTTGCCAGCCCGGTTATACAATATTACAGTTGCCGATTAGGCTGTCAGGGCGTCTTTGATACCCGCAAACGACTTGTTGCGAACCGCTTTCATCGCCCAGAATGCGTTGGCAGTAACTTCGATCTGAGCCTTCTTTTTCTGAGTGTACGGGTCGATGATAAACTCGGTACCACCCCACATGCCCACGCGGAAATCGCGGAAGTTTCCGAAGATGATCGCGGAAGCGTTGTTGGCAGTTCCTTTGGTCAAGTTCGAAGGAACGATGTTGGAGACTACTGCATCGTGGCCATTCAGCACGTTATCTGGGCTCCATACCGGTGCGCCGTTGGTGCCTGTGAAAACCTGAGTGGTTTTCAGTTTTGACCTCACCTTTGTGTTCGTCAAATACTTCGGAACACCTTTGTTGTGGTTGAAGCTGTCAATAAGCCCTTCCAGTGCCACAACGTCGTTGTAGGTAGGCACCGCGCCATTTGTTCCGAGTGCCAACAGGTTCCCATTGCCCGAAGTGATGATGGTCAAAAGGGTTGCAATTGCTTCTGCGTTCATTTTCTGCGCAAGTGCCTCAGAAATCGCCGTTAACACGATGTTCTGCATATCAAACGAGGTTTGAAGCAACGTTTGACGTGAAATTGGCACAGTGGTACCGCGACGAGTCGGCTTCATCTCGAATGAGCTGAACAAGATTTCAGAATCATTCATCTGTTCGATCTCGGTCAACTCCTGAATGGTAGGGGCAGTTTCCTGAACAGGGAAAACGATATCGCCTTTCAGTCCGGTCATGAACCACGCGCCGACCTTATCAAGGAACGTATCAGCCTGGATCAAACCAAGAAGACCCTGCAAATCCTTTTCAACGAGGAGCCCGCCTTGATCCCCCGGATTTGTGGTTTGTCCTGTGACAGTTTGGCCGCGTTTCTCGAAAACGGAGTCAAGAACGACGATACTGTTACCAGTAAGTTCGAGTCCAGCGTCGATTGCGCGCTGCTCACCCATTTTTGCTACTTCGGCCTCAACGCCATCCAATGCGCGCTGTTCGAGTTTAGCCAAAAGGGCGCGGTTCAGGTTAAAGCCTGCGAGATTACGTTGATCACCTTTCGATGTGTCACGGTTGCCATCTTCGCCTCCGCCTGGGAAACCCTGTGCACGGCCAGCCTGGAACGATTCGATCGCTCTTGCCTGATCAATTTGCGCATCCAACGCCCGAATTTCTCCCATCAGGTCGTTGAATGTTTTAAACTCCTCAGAGGTGAGGTTCCGGTTTTCGGCATCACCGACCTTGGAAGCTGTATCAGCGGCCTCAGCCTTAACTGCGCGCTCATCCAGCAATTCTTTAAGCGTTTTCTTAGCCATTTTATAGTTTGTTGATGAAATGAAAATTATCGTAAAAGCTGCCGTTGCATTTTTACAAACTGGCTGCGATAAGAGATTTCTTGTAGTTTTTTGAGCTGTATAAACTCGTCAAATGACCTTTTAGCCACTTCTGAGGATGAATTCAGGTACGCGGCCATCGAAACGGGGCCCCACTCGAATACCTCATCGATTTTTGTGACGTATCGAACATAAATGCCACCTTCTTCCTCTACCCACTCTTCACCTTTTCGGGGAACATGGAACATGAAAGAGCTCCCCGTAACGTCCCGGCGCAGAATGGGCGAAATGACGATATCGTTCGTGGTCTGGTTGTTGGGCGGAAGCGTCTCGTAATCCAACCCCTCGGCGGTTATCGTGTAGCTCGTCGTTTGGTTCCGGACGGTGCCGAGAATGTGGCTTGTGTTGTGGTTCCAGCAAGAGATGGCGTTCTCCATACGGGCACCTTCAAGTGCCCGCGAGTCGATTATCTCGTAAAACCATCCGAGTTTTCTGGAACGCTGATTGAAAACAATCGCCCTTCCCGGAATCTTCCACGACCCATCTTCATTCTGCATCGCCCTCACTTCGCTCAGATCCTGAGGAAGAAAGCTCGCGTCCGTCAGCAGCTCCATTTTTCTTCGAGTTTTTAGATTTTTGTAATTTGACCTCGTCGATAAGATCGAGCGGAGTCATAGAACCGTTCATGTACGCCCTCGCACCTGTTCCCTTCGGCAATGGGCCCTTATCGTCGTATGCACGTCCCTCGTCAGGCATGTAAATTCCTCCCGTTACCATCCGGTACAAATGCTCCGACTGCGTTTTGAAGTCTCCACGAAGCAGACCTTTGAAATTGTGGCTGGTATAAAATCCTCCCCGCAATTCATCCGTCCGAAAACACTTATAGTTAATTTCTTCCTCGATCTGCCTTGCAATTGGTATCAGTACCGAGTTGGTGAGAATGATATACATCGCCTCGACGCCTGTACCCCACGAGCTTTGTACCTCGGTATCTCCAATCATTGCAAGACTGAGATTCCAGATTTTCGCAATGTCTTTTGATGACATATTGAAAATTTCCAACAGGCGGGAATCGTTGGGCGACATGCCCATTGAATGATACTTTACGTTGGGCGGGAGTATCGCTAATCCATCTTCCAACAGCGCGTCATTCACTCGATCCTTGATTTCTTTCGCCGCCGTCTCATCCTTTACATTCGCTATTGCGGGGTGCTCCAAAAAGCCGCCCATGAACGTGCGATTCGCAAAAAACTGCTGCGCATGCTGCCTGGTAGTGAGGTCAATCTCGATGGTCCGAGATTGCCAGCTTATAATTGAAGTGCCTTTTGCACCGTCAAAATCCAAATCTTTCAAGAAAACTACGTCATCCTGAGAAAGGCGCTTGTTCAAGTGCGGAATCTCAAAAAAGTAGCTATCGGAAGTCCGATCGTGCAAAATATACACCTCGCTACATGGATACGGTATAATTTCAATGGTCCGGCGGTTATTGTCCCGCTTTATCTCAGAAACTGACCACCCATGAACCAGGCAGTTCAAGAGCATCGATCTACGAGCCACTAGCGGTCCCATATTTTTGTTAAATCGAGTCTCTAAGACATAATTTAACGGATGATCGTATTGTTTTTTTGCTCCGTGTTTACCATTCGAACGGTATACATTATACGGCAGGCTCGAAATTTGATTACTGATGAATTTCACACACCCGTAAAAGGTGGCTATGCCCATCGCGTTAGTCGCGGTAACATGCACTCGCAAGGAATCAAGGCCCAGCTTTTTTAAAAATACGTCAGCATCGTCCATCGTTGACGCCAATTGCGAGCGTTGCTCAGCGATTGACTCAATCGTAATGGCCGGTTCGGGCACAAGTGTGCGCCTGCCGAACAGTTTCGAATACCACTTTGCCAATTGTTTTCAAGTTTCCCCGAATTTACGCATGGCGAAAGTCTCGGTAATCAAAAAAGTAATTGCCAATAACCGGTATTTTTTACTTCGAGGTGTAAAACGCGTATTTGAAGGATAAAAAGGATGAATAATAGCTTTTTATGCCCAAATTTTCGCAGAGCGCGGAGACTTTAAGGTAAGCTGCCTGCATACTCATTCCTTTGCTTTTATATCCGTCATAAAGCCGGAAAAAGCCGTCTTTCGTGATTTGGAGGTCGCCTTGTTGTATTTCTTTTTCAATAGATGCCATAAGTCTTACTATTTGCGTAAGTGTCAGTTGTTAAATGCCAAATTGAATATTCACCGAGAGCCATTATGCTGGCCACGATCCCGTCAATCTTACCGTTGCTCTTATCTTTTACCGGCTTGATGTTTCCAGCTGCGTCAGTCGCCAGTGCAACGTTCCCTAGCATCCATGCCGTAATTGGGTTGCCGTCATGGAAGAGCTTTTCATTGAGTACTGTTTCTTCAAAAAGCTTAGTCGCCGGGCCCATTGAGATAAATCCTTGTCGAAACGCCTGAACCTTGTTGTGGTAGTCATAGTTAATTGACCCATCTTCTTTCTGAACGGCCGCATATGTAGTTCCTAGCTCCGCTTCTAATTTTTGTTTGAGCATCTGCGCAGAAAAAGGGTCGTATCCAAGAAAGCGGAAATCGAAAGTGCTGGCGGCCTCAACGATATCGTTAAAAATATACTCGTAATTGGTAGTCATACCAGGTGTGGCGATTAGGTAACCAGCTTTTACCCAATCGAGATAGTTGATATTTGCTGGCCGGGAAGCGTATTCAGCTGCATGCTCTGAACAGTAATGCTTTACAGCAAGAAAATCGTAATCTGGGAAGTATAATGCGAATGACGCGATATCCCTGGCGTACCCCAAATCAAGGCCGGCATAACAAACTGCTCCTTCCTCCGGAGCAAAATCTGGTTTGGCAAGTTTCTTCCAGGTTTCCGACGGAATCCAAGTAACCGCCGAATCCACCCACATATTTAGGTGTTTCGTCTTGAACTCCACCTCTTCCCGACCGTTCTTTTTTGCCTTTTTGAATTCATCTTCAAGGAATTTTGGTCGAACTGATACCCCATAATTGGGGTTCGCTTTCGCCCACATTTCCGGATCCTCCCAGCTATCGCCCTCGTCGAGGTTGAAGATCATCGCAAAAAGATTATCGCGCTCATAATGGTCCTCCAACACAACAATACATTCAGTTCGGTAACTGTAACAAGGAAGTTGCCTATTCGCGCCGGCCGTGGTGATGGTGAAGAAAATCGGCTGCTCCCTGGCGGCCATCCCAGAACGAAGGGAGGTCTTCACATCGTCGGTCTTGTGAACGTGGTATTCATCGAAAATCACACAGCTGGAGTGCTTTCCCTCGGTATTGTTTGCGTCATGGGAAACAGCCAGCATGGAACCTTCATTGTAATCGCAATAAATGCTATTCGCGAAAATATCCAGCTCGTTACGGATGTATTCCGACTGCCGGGCCATTGACTTGGCCGCCTTGAAACAGATTCCGGCCTGGTCCCTGGTGTAAGCTGCGGCATAGACTTCCGGCGTATTCTCCTCATCAAGCACTAGCATGTAAAGCCCGATACCGGCCGCAAGCTCAGTTTTCCCGTTCTTCTTCGGAACCTCGATATAAATCTCTGTGAACCTGCGATTGCCGGTGACTACATCCTTCCACCCGAACACGTTTGCCACAATGAAGGCCTGCCACGGCTCCAATGAAAAGGGTTTGCCTTTCCACTTCCCCTTGGTAAAGCACAGACATTCAAAAAAATCCAGTGCGACCTGGGCCGCGTTTTCATCAAACACAAGTCCGCGATCCGCTCCGCGTTCCAGGTCATTTTGAAACCGCTTGACGGATAATTTGGCAACAAGCCCGAGCGAAATTTCACCCGACTCTACCCCCCGAACGTAATCAAATGCCTTCGATATCGGGTTAATCTTCTTCTCCATTGAGTCTGTTCCTTAAAGCGCCGATAGGGTTTTTCTTTTCTTTGATCGCCGACTTCACACGTGCCCGACTGACTGGCGTCATGCCGAATTCTGTCAGTAATTTCAGCAGCTTATTTTCACTATCTGAAAGAACGTCGTACAGCGGATTCCGCTTCTTCACACTGGCGCCCGAGTCAGATTTGTGATTGATCACAAACTTGGTTGGCCCT
The DNA here is from genome assembly GCF_900101885.1 of Dyadobacter soli. Taxonomy (GTDB): domain Bacteria; phylum Bacteroidota; class Bacteroidia; order Cytophagales; family Spirosomataceae; genus Dyadobacter; species Dyadobacter soli. Next base: position 152,441 of record NZ_FNAN01000007.1, read on the forward strand.
GGGAGTGTTTTGGATAGCTTTTGAACCCTGACAAAAATCTTGCACAACATTCCAAACGCGACCTCATCGGTTTCTTTCAGAATATCATTTCGTTGAAGGTACTCGTGCCATTGGGCCCAAACTTCTTTTTCTTCGTCGGTCAGCCAGTCAACCGGTGACGGCGACAAAGCTTTATTGGGGTCGATTCGATCCTTATGCCGGTCCTTTCGGTATGTTCCTTGCGCCCGGAGCGTGTCGGTTGCTTTCGGTTTTCTTCCTGCCATTAGTAAGTGTTAGTCAGCATGTACAATTTTCTACCGGCCGGCGGCAACCAAAGCAATGCAATTCCTCTCGCCAAGATCGGCTGCATCCCATGTAAGCCGACCACTTACCTCCACATCTCGGGCAGCGTCCGGAATTTCTATCTTTCCTTTTTGCCAGCTCCTTTTCAAGGTCGGCGGTCGATTCACGAGACAAATCCATCTTTCTGTCGGGGAATTTTGCTCCAATTTTGACACGGTATATGTTTGGGGGCAAGGGCGGTTGTCAAAAAGACCTTTTCAGACTTTTGACCCCTCCCCCGTAGTACTCCTACTACAAGCCTCAAAAATCGACCTAAATTCGATCCTTCGGGTTGAAGAACTGCTCTACCTCATCCATGAACTGACGTGGCCTGTTGTCCCTAACCCATGCGTTGATCCACACCCTCTCACTCCATCGAACCTTACCGTTCACCTTGGCCTCGCGCACTATATCGTTACCCTCTCTGCTAACGGTGATCTCCACATGGAGCATCTGCTTACCCTCGGCTGTCGAACAATCGATTGACTCTTTGATTACTTGATCAACGTATTCTTTGGGGTCCTCCACAGCCTGCTCAGCTGTTGCATGGCAATCCAAATCCTTTTCCTGGCCGCACTGACATACCCTCATTGGGTGAAATCTCATGCTTGTCCGCGACCAAAGCCCATCGGCCAACTCCTGCACCAAACTGGCTGGTACTTGCACTCGTTCTTTCAAGCAGAGGTCGGCAGCGGTCATTAGGTTGTGAATGCGCTCTTCTTCTGTTTTGAAATCAGCCTCCTTGTAATGCTTGACCGCATTGTATACGTCTTCCGGTTTTAAGCTCATGATTATGCTTGTTGATGAATGATTGTTAATGTTTACTTTGCATATGTAACCGTAACCTTCGCAATGAAAAAAAGTGAGCTTTGGCTGATCACAGTCTTTTTAATGATATTCAATCTTATTCTTGAAAACTTCGTGCACCTACGGTTTCCGCTTGACAAAGACGATGGCTTTTTTGACATAGTTGCCAACAATTTTATACACTTGCTTTCAGTGATCGCCCTTGGCTTTTTGATGGCGTTAGGTATTGATTATTTCATTGCCTTAATACCTGGTCAGAAGCGAAGTAATGGTCAAAGATTTTGGAATCGGTTACCTGCTATCTTTGCTTTCGTTTCCCTTTACCTGCTCCTCGATTACATCGGTCGAATAATATGGTTAATGACCTGGGGCAGTAATCGCTAGTAATGCAGGGCCTTAGCAGCTGCCAATTGTCAACCTGCTTACCCTTTCATATCCGGGGCGCCCATACTGATCCGTTTTCCTCGCTGCCTCGCCTCCTCAGCGCTCTTAATTACATGACAGCGCTTACAGAGGCTTTGCAGGTTTTCTGGGTCGAACGGCGCGCCACCCACTTCCAGCGGCACAATGTGGTCGACCTGAACAGCCTCTATCAACGACCCATCTTTTTCTTCGCAAATCTGACAGTATGGAAAGTCGAGTAGCTGCTGCGGCCGCACCCTGTCTCGCCACTCTCTGCAATCGCGTATTTTTCGGACCTCTACCGCGGTTCGGGGGATAAGTCCAGATAATTCGATCATAAACTGATAAAACAAGCAACCTCCCGATAGCTCGACAATACTCCTCAGCAAGCTTGCGATGTGTGTCTATGGTCGCTTTTGCAAATGCTTCGGCAGCCTGTACAAATTCGACCATACTTTCCGACGCTCGTTCGGCTGCTCTGCGCAACGATTCCTCATCATTTGTCAGCCTGGCAACGTAATCGCTCATGACTTGAACCTGACTTCATGGATTTGTAAAAGGAGATCAGGAAACGACTGATGATTGGGGCCGTCAATAATGCAAAGATTTCCGGCGACGCACCCTCGATCATCAACAGTCAAGGCTTCGACCTCGATCAGCATCCGCATGCCGGGCTTCAGATTCACAATCCGGGCCACATCTGAATTCCTTGGGGAGCGATCGAATTGAACCGTATCGATGAGTTCCGACTTCGACCTGCGAGCTCTTCGCTGGCTTGGCACCATGTTTAATTTAGTTGTTGATGAAGTGATGGGTGGTACAGGCCAATCAATTATTCTGCAAACAGCGAGACCACTACAAGAAGCTCAAATATAGATATTAGTTATTAAAAATAACATCTAATAAACAATATCTATTTCTATTTCTGCAAATAGTACAACATTTTTGTCACCAGCTACAACCTCGACTTCTCTTACTATCCATGAATCTTGACGAAATACAATCATTGCTGAAAGAAGCAATAACAAACCCATTAAAATTCAACAACGAGGATAACCCTTCGGAGGTCACAGGCCTTTACAGATATCGAATTATCTTGGAAGAACTTCGTCGACTTGGAATCGAGTCAAAAACAATTGGCGACTTTTCACTATTTCTTCATAGTTATCCTAACTCCGACCTATCGGGGGTCGATTCTGAGACTATGAAGTACATTTTAACCAGGTCAATCGAATTGCGAGAATCTCTCGTTGCTGTAAGCAACTTCATATCTAGAACCTTTCCTCCCCTTGACGAAGATAGCTTGCGGATACGGCTGCCTGATGGCAACGGATTTCAAGATCTTGAAAAATACACGGGCGCGTTTAAAATAGCTTTCACTGTTCCACTGCGCCACCCTCAGATCGACGGCACAATTCAGATACTTAGAGGCGAGCCGGGGTCTGTATGGCTAGTGGTAAAAGTTCTTGGAATTGGGAAAATGGCATATAAGCTAATAAACGATATCTGCTGGTCGGGCGCAGTCATCTGGAGAAAGGTTCTGGATAACAAAATGGTAGCTCAAGAGGTCAGGTCCTACGAATTGCAAAATGATTATCAAGAAATGTTACTCAATGCGCAAAAGAAGCTTATCGACAAACTTGTAAATACCGAGGCCTCAGGCATAATTACGAGAAACAGAATAAAAGCTGACCCTGAATATCGATCTCAACTGGCCAAATCCATCATGGCCATGCACGAGTTGTTTATAAAAGGTGCAGAAGTTCAACCTTCTTTGAAGGAAGCGGATAAAGCCCCTGAGAAATTTCCGGACCTCAAACATCTACAATCCGTGGAGTCCCGGATAAAGGCTATTCCCGAGCAAGCAGAAGGCGCCGAAAAGCCCCGATTGACTAAAGTAAAATCTACTGTTGCCCCAAAAATCAAAAAATCCCCTAAACAATGAATGAATTTATTGAACTAGCAATCCAGGTTGTTCGGAAGTATTGGCCGGAACTTGAAGAATTGCCTTCGGACAATAGTAAAATTGCTACGCTGCCAGTCTATGAGGCTATTTTATCGTATGAGTCTCCTACGATAATTGTAATTTTCCACTCCTTCGAAAACAAGGTAAAAGTTGTGTGTCAAGCATTTGAAAATACAAGTGAGCTCAGACAATACGCGGCAACGAAGTATAAAACCCCCACTTTTAGAGAACTGCCGGCGCATGAGTCGCGCGATTTCACTTACGAGGGAGACCCGGCCAGCATCCGTAAAGTAACACCTGTGCCGAAATCGGCCGTCGCGGCGGGGCCACAGGTTGAAGGCTTGCCAAGTGAAGAGGTGCTTTTGCACATCATCAAGGAGTGTTTTGAGCAGCTTGGTGTGAAGTTTTGAAACGGAAAGTAACGAGAAACGGGAGCTTCGAGGCTCCCGTTTCTTTTTTAAATCGGTTCGAATCGAATAGCATCCTTCACTGGATGAAATGCATACTGCTGCATAGAGACAGAGAAAGCGATTTCCAATCCTCGACTTGATATCTTGTATTTGACTCCGAGGTAATGCCGCAGACATGCTCTGTCCGTATCGTTCCAAGCCATGGAATACAGGTCCCGTTTCCATGGAAGTTCACCGATAACATCCTCGCAATGCGTCAGTCGGTTAAAAGCTATTTTGCCGGCCAACTTTGAATCGTTTTGAAGAATCAGCAAATGGTTCGAGATAGACCCTTCCGGTCTCCCTCCAGTTTTACGAATTAATTTTGATTCCCAATCGGGGGTAGATGGTGGGAAATTGATAAGAGGCCTTACCGTAATATTGAAAACTGGCTTTGTTACAGCCTCGATATTGCATTCATGGCTAGGGTATGTTCGAATTTCATCATCATCACTAGCTCCCTCGCAAGGCCGCGTTGTGTACCAAAATCGACCGTTTACAGACGGCCTAATTTCAGTGATCAAGCCGACACGTCTATCGTCTACCCGGATAGTCTGCCCTTCAATGTAAGGTGAGACATTAAGGTTTCCAGGTGACGCAAGATACATACGCTTACCGTTTTTGAAAATTCTATGGGGATCCAACATGATGTCCACCTTTGGAGAGCCATACAGATCGTGTACGGCAAAAATTGTCCCAGGAAGCTGCTTATTGATAACCCAAACTCTTTGACCTAAAAATAGATTCTTGATTTGTTCTTTCTTCATTATTGAGGGGATCTAGAATTAAGTGAAAATGTAAAGTTGCAATCCGGGATCTAATCGCGGTGGATATGTTCCAAATGATGCCGATATTTCTGATAGCCGTAAAAAATCAATTAGTCTAATTCAAAAAGTATTATAGTTGTGCCCTTAATTTACCTAAAATTGATTTCTCAACCTGCTAATAAATAAAGCGGCTACTACCGTTACGCGCTACCTGCCGTTAATTTCCATATTGACATATTTTCTCCATAGGCAACAGTTATTTATACTTGATATAGATAACCTACCCCTATTTAAATATTATGTTATTATATAATTAACGGCAGTATAAGTAGTTAAAATTTACCAATAGACTGATTTTCAACTAATTACGAATTTTTAAAAACTGCCGAAGGCTACCCTAGTCGCCCCGTCTGCCCCTATTTCGCTCACGGCTCCGCGCACTGGATTTTCAGAACCCGTGCGATAATACCCTTTTTGATTACCGTAAACTTTAAATACAGTCTTGGATTTATACGGTTTCCATCCCGTCATCTTTCGCATTATGTTATGTATGAATCGGGTGTTCTGGGAGGACATGTCTTTTATTGACCCCCCAAGGGCTTCCACCCATATTTCAGCGGCGCAAACCCGGTTTCTCTTGGCGAGCCCTGGTTTTGACGCATCCCCATATTCGAAATATATTTTACGCTGGACAGGCTCCATAGAATCCCAATCGTCCGGTAACCTCATTTCTAAAAATCTGTGAATTAGTCCTTGACGCTCATCCGAAACAGTATGGTCAGATTGAGTTTCGCGCGCTAAGGCCTCCAACTCCGGGGTTAGATACAGCAGCTCCGTTTTATGTAGCACAAAAGCTTCTGCCCAAATTTGGTCAACTTCATATGGGTCAAGAAACTCACCCGCAATAGTCTTCTTTGGCGTATTTACGAATACGACAACAGGCCAAAACCTTCTGTTACCCGTTTGGCTCGATAAGAATTCTTCATTATTTGACGACCCTATAAATACGCACTGCCTTTTGAATGAGGACTGGTGTTCCCCTCGCGTCACCCGATATCGATCCACAGTCGTCGTAATAAAGCTTTTTGCTGCCTCAACCTCAGCTCTGTTAAGCCCTGACATCTCTGGAATTTCGATAATCCAAACACCACGCACCTGTTCTTGCGCCCGAACGCCGTTCCCCCCGTGCAGCATAGAAAAGTTAAATGTCTCAGAGAACCACTCCTTCCCTAGTGACTTTGCTAATGTACTTTTCTTGGTTCCTTCCGTGCTTATCAAAGTCAAAATGTAGTCAAATTTAGCCCCTGGCCGGAAAACCCTCGTCACCGCCGCGCATAAAGTCTTACGTATGAATGCGCGTGCAAGTGGCGTATCTTCGGCGCCTAAGTAGTCGGTTAACAACGTGTCTACACGCGCGATGCCATCCCATTGTAGGCCTACTAAATACTCCCTGATTGGATGAAACTGATTCTCTTTTGCTATCAACGGATAGGTATCATCGATTATGGGGCTTCGCTTAATATTGTAAGGGTTTTTCCCCAAATAGTTTCGAAGCCCCTTAACATCATTATCAGCTATTTGACGGATTCCCGGCACTGAGTCCCAAGGGACTGGGCCTTGTATATTAATGTGCTCTGAAAACTCATTGAATTTAAAACGCCCTTTCAATGCTGGATCTGACCTAAGAATGAGCTCGATGTTATGGGGCGAGGTGATAAATCTACCTTTGGTATCGAATTCTGCTTTGGATATCCAGGCCAATTCCTCCCCGCTTTCTAGCTGCCCGAAGTCAACCCCCGCCTCCGCAAACTTTGCCGCGGCATTCAACGCCTTCACCTTGGGATCGTTCCTTATAAGGTCCAGCATTGCAAGGAACGAAGGCTTTTTATTAATCGGGGTATCCTCGGATACATTGGCATCCATCGACTCGTACAGGTGAATTCGAACCAAATCCAACACATTACAAAGCTTGCCATACGCGGGGTCTGTCAGGTGGTTACTGTAAAGGAATAGGCCCTCAGTATATTCAACAGCTCCGGCATGCCCGCTGCCAGCCCTATAGGTCCATCTTCCCTGCATATCTGTTTCTTCATATACATCAGGCAGGTACTCATAAATGACATCCGCCACAGTGGGATAAGCCTGACAAAAGAGCCCAATTAAGCCGGCTTTTTCACGCGGGTCCTGCTGAGTTTGCTTCCTGAATGCAGCGTCCTTGATCTGTTTGGTTTCCCTGCTTGTGACGGGCCATTCGCTCTGGTCTCTCCAATTCCTATACATACCGAGAACCTCATCGACGCATATTCTCGGTCCAGGAATGTATTTAAATATAAATTCCCCGTCCTTGCTGGTTGACGGCAAGTGCATAAACTGGGTCACCCTGAAAGAAGTATGATCGCACTGCTCAATACCAAACATTTCACCGGTTTTACGCGCCGCAGGCTCATATTCGTCAGGCGGGATGTCTCTGTCAGGAATAAGAATAAGCCTAAACCGAGGCTTTTCTGATGAATGCTTTCTCGTCGAGTAAATTATAGCCTCGTATCCGAATAGCATCTCATAATCTTCGATGAATCGAAGGTCAGCGAAGTCTAAATCCGTCGTAATAATCGACCTATGCAAAACATTCGTTTTCTTCCTGACCCCGTTGGGCAAATACCCACCAAAAAAACTGCCGACAGCTTTGAGCCTGTCCTGTTCCTCTTTTGGCATCTTCAAGTATGCAGCATACGTTTCGTTCGTTACGACTGGCGTAGAGCACATTTTTGCCAAAGTCTCGACGCTCACCTGCTTATTCTGCCAAGTTTTTGTATTCAGGTGTTTGCCTATGGCAATATCTAATAAATCCATTTTGTTTGATTGAAAAGTTGAATGAAGAGGTGTCTTTGGGCCAGCTACGAAGGAGCGTCTACTTTCTTGATCGCAGCATACCAAATCCAAGGGTTCGATATTTCCCTCTTTCCGAATCTCTCGTCGTATATCTCGTAGAATACACGCCTGATGCCATCGCCACAATTAAAAGCCTCCACACTGCCTTCATCCGTGGCCATCCCGCGACTGTACGAGTCCGCTATACGGACTCCCGACTCGTACATTTCTTCATGCGTCAGATCCATTAGCCGGCATACTTTAATCTCTAATACTTCGAGCCAAAGTCGACTAACATAAATCGGCATCATGACAGGCAAAAGCCAGCGACTGACCGGCAAATCAGGCTCCGTCGCCTTAAAGTGAAGTTTCTCACGGACGTACCTACCCCCGATTTGCTTGTAACCTGAGAATGTTTCCCGGCACCACAGGATCGTCCCGGCTTGATCGAAGGGCGTACTTTCACAAACGTTGTTATCCCAGTTGTCGGCATCGACAAGCAGATAAATATCCTTCCGCTTTCCGTTTTGAAGCACCTGATTGATTCTGCCATGCGGCTGCTGGCTCAACGGCCGAACCAAGGCCCGCTGAACTCCCTCTAAGAGCAGCGGAATTTCCTGAGGTAAAGGATAGAACGGCTTCATGGCGTTACCGTTGTTTTCAGTTTCAAATTCGTGACTTTGCACCCGCAGTAAACCGAATAGTTGCCCAGGGCTATATTACTCCAAAAATCAAACCCTTCTGGCGTCCAGTCCCAAACGAATGCGGACCCGAGATGAGATATTGGCCCTTTCGGATTACCCATTGGGTAATCTATTTGGCGACACTGCGCCATCTCCCGCAAACCGGGAGGCAACTTAGATAATAGCATAATTGGAGAAGAATTAGATGACTTTAATTACTTGTAGAGCAATCCTGGAAAAACTGCTTCGGCGCGAAGGCAAGGGAGTTAGTAGATACCGGTCCAAGTTGAATCGTGGCATTCCTCGGGCCAAATCTGATTCCAGGCTTTCGCTTTGCGTTGACTGAACAACTTCTTGTATCCAGGAAAATATCCGATAAAGGGGTACAATTTGTGAACCCATCCACAAGAATATTGGATATGGTGAACGTAGTGGATGCCAGTTATCAACTGCAACCACCTGAATGATTTTGCTTTCATTGTCGATAAGATAAACAGGATTTTAAAAGTCAATAAATTGGAAGGGGCATCTCTTCGACGGGCATCCAATGGGAATAAGTTCGGAGGTAATAGTTATTCTCAGACTCGAATATTGTGATTTTCCCGACATAGAACCTTCCCGACTGCAACACGTGTACGAACTGATCCTTAGCAGGCAGATGCTCGTCAAATCGGCGCCATCCATGGTTACTTTCTAAACCTTTTAGTTCAACCGGCCTCCAATATACGTCTCGGCCATTGGTTCTGGTCTCAATCTCATCTTCGGAGAAACCGAAAGCATCCCACCTGTTGGACGAAGCCCTCCCAAATTGCACTATCAATGCCCATCCGTCCGAAGTCACCGCTTTTACGCAACCCCATGCTCCGCCGTAGGCGCTTTCAATGGCTTTTTGTTTTGGTGTCATGATCGTCGATTATGCAGCAGCTTGGGTGAATTCGATTTGACAACTCGTTACTTCCAGCTCGTCGCAGACGTCGACCAGGAAATTAACCAGCGTATGCGCATAATCAACCTTGGCAAGGCAGTCCTCCAACGATGGCACGTCGACAAGGTTAGAGTTGCGAAGCTCTTGGTACATGTACGCACTTGTCAACTCGTTCAGTATTTTGGTGGCTTCGCCGGCGCCCTCGTGCCCAATGAAACGGCGGCATATTTTTTCCAAATCAGATTTTCGAGTAGGCACAGCCGCGGGTAACTCACGCGGATACAGAACCCTTTTTGCGTAGTGCTCGCGCCATGCGGCCTCCCAATCCTCAATGTCCGGGCTATTCTGCTCGAACGCAACCATGTCCTGATGGTATCCTAACTCAGCTAAGAAACACTTCGCCTTAAAGCCGGCCTGCGTGGCTTCATTTGCTGCACGTGTAAGGGAGGCTACCTGGTCAGCGAGCCCTCCCGCTTTCCGTTTCCAATAATTGAGGTCGTTTTCCTTGTCGGGACCAACTTGCGAAGGTGCCCCAGGTTGTAAAGTGTCCATTTCAGATAAAAACGGTTAAGGTTAAGTAAATGCTTTTTTGGGTTCAATTCGGCCTTTTTCAACAAACTCATTCAGGTCGGCTATTTTGTAATACACATAGTGACCTCGTTTGTAGTGCCGTAATTTTTTCGAGGCGGTGTAAAGCCTGATTGTAGGCAGTGACACCCCAAGCATAGAGGCAGCTTCCTCTGCGCGGACGTACTCGAATTTGTTGAGTCCGTGCTCATTTCGGGAGGATTCAATAGCGCGGTCCAGCTTCACATCGAAGCCGCTCAGGCGGTCCATTATTTCGTCGAGGATATTAGACATTGGTCGGTAGTTGGGCGGAGGAAATCTATAGCTTATAGCGTAGGTCGGTAATTTAGATTTTAAGCAGACACTAAGGCATTAAACTCACTGATTAGTTCATGCTGCCGCTCCTCTTCTTTTGATCGCAAAGCCTGACATTCCCTAATAACTTCCGTTGAGACGGAAATGAATTCAATAATGTCGCCTGGCATCGGTTTTACTTTGCCAGACTTCCAAGAAGATACCACAGCCCTTGATTTAAAAAATTTACTATAAAACAAGGAATTGCCGCCGGCAAATTCGTTGATCTTTGAAAACGCCTCCTTCACTAGGATCGGAAAAGCTTTCTCATTCTCAAGTCCTTTCATACTGAATTTTCTGTTTAGTTTTTGCTTACTTTCACCGTTTAATAAGGCAGATTGAGATCAAAACAATATATTCTGTATATTTGTATCAAATCGACCTTGGATACAAATATAAATACGAATATTCTGCATTATGCAAGATTCTCTGAAAAATAATTCAACATTTTCTGAAAGACTAGCACAAATTCTTGATTATCAGGTCATTTCACCGCAGGAATTTGCCCGAAAACTTGGATACACACGTGCCCAAAGCATCTACGACTTTCTAAACGGAAAGGTTAATCCGTCATTCGTCTTCTTTCAGAATTTCGTAAAATCAGAATTTTCTGAAAAAATTAACCTTAACTGGTTGATATCCGGCGAAGGTGAAATGGCAAAGCCAGAAAACCCCGACGCCGCATGGGCTATCAATCGTCCAGAGGGAATAAAATCGGGAGTAGCGAACAGAATCGCCCAATACATAAACCATATCGGACTGCCTTACTTACATGTTTGCGAAGACGTACTGAAATTGGACGCTGATCAAGTCACCGCATTCATTACAGGAGATGCGCCAGTGTCAGACTCGATCATCAGACGGGTGTCTTTTGTCTTTGAGGATATAAATCTCGAATGGCTACTCACTGGAATTGGGCTACCCTCGATTGCAGAAACGCCTCAAAATATGGAGAATCTACTAGAGCGCGCTAGAATATTTGACTTACAAGCTGACTCAATCTTAACTAGCGAGCAATTGTCTAATGACCTGGCAAGAGCGGCTGACTTAATACAGAAAGACCAATCAACCGAAATTCGTGATTATGGCCCATTCGCTTCCAGGTATCTAATCACCACTCCATATATCCCGCCCCTAAGAGATCAAGAATTTCAGTATTATATTGAGATGTGGGACGACATCAGTGAAATAGACCTGTTCGACCGGCATTCTATTACCCTCGATTCGTTTAAATTTGGAGTTTACAGGTCATTTGTAGCCCATGATAATGCTTTGAATTCTGAGGAAGGGTTAGGGATACGTGAGGGAGATGTCGTTACGGGAAGGCGCGTAGAATGGCGAAAAAGGACAATAAGTCTGTTGCAGGTCAGAGAAGTTATCGTAGTAAGTAAATCGGAAGTTTATTTTAGAAAAGTACAGACCATCGACCGGCAAGGGAATCTTGTGTTAGAAGCAGCAAATGCCGACAGAAAAGTGTACCCAGATTTAACCATTTCTACGGAAGACATTTTAGAAATATATGAAATAGAGGCCCTGACTCGCTACCCAAGAAAAAAAAACAGAATTTAACAAGGGATAGAAACGACACTTATTCAATAAAATCACCCAGTCAAGCGGATACAAATATTTGATCGGCCGATAGAAATAGGTTATGTTCGGGCTCAAACTCAAACTGAACCCGATTATTAATGAAAACTTTTTTTGTTGTTGTCATCTCACTGGTCTCTTTGACCTGTCACGCACAATCCGACAAAGAACTTAAATCGCAGGTATCCAAAATTCCAAGAGGAACAAAAACCATTGTCCTCACTTTGGATAGCACTCGATCACAAAAAGAACACTTGGCGGAATTGGTGACCCATATCATCGACAAGGGTTACGAAGTTGACAATATGAACGCGGATTTGGGCATGATTCAGACGAAAGAAAAAAATATAAAGTTTGCATGGAGCGCCCGGTTTACCTTTTTGCTGGTCAAAAACAAATTAAGAATAAGGGGGAAAGCCATTATCGAGCTCGCCGACGATTCGGCATATGACATCGAAAATAAAGGAAACTTAGGCGATATGTACGTGTACACATTCCGTGAGATGATCCGGGTGTCCAACGGCATTCCAAACTTAAGTATTGAATACTCGAAATAAAAATTTTAGTCCAACACTGGCGGCCCTGATCAAGCTCCCGGGCGCCCTCAAATATCAAACAACTTTGATATTTGAGGGTATTGTGATATTAATACAGATACACTCAACCCCTCAATCAAATGTCGAAAATTCTATTATACCCTCTTATTACCATTCTGTTTTTCTGCGGCTGCTCCAAAGACAATGTTGCCCCGGACCTTGCCGGGGCTGTGGATGATAAAGAACTCGCAGAAATCTTACCCGGCAAATGGACATATAGCCTTGTTGGAAAGGGTAGCAAGTACTGGACTCAAACTATTTCTTTTCAAGCCGAAAGGCCTTATATGGGGTCATCAGTCGCGGTAAATGAATACGAAACCATTTCCGCCCCTACTTTCACCACCACTTCCTATAAAATCAATATCAAAAACGGCATTATGGAGGCGGAGACCGAATCGGGAGCAGTTAAAATTGTTTACCGAATCGAAAAGATTGGTCGCAGCAAAATTATCCTTTTCGAGAGGCTTCGGCCATCTGACCCAAGATCGGAATTGGCAGGAAAAGAGTTTACCAAAGGAAGGTAGTATAGGATAATATCGCTTCGTTTAAAAAATGAATATTCAGACAGCAAAAAGGTTACTTCAGGACCAAAGCTACAAGCTTTCAGAAAGATCAAACTGGAACCAGGCATGGATCACCCAGACCGCATCATACATTGAAAAAATCTTTGGGTCAGAATCACAAGAATTTAAGCATATCGCAAGCTTCACGTTCGCCTTGCATCAGGGCCTCAATGAATATACCGATGAATACAATCTTAGACGAGACCGCCATGTTGCTGCCACCCAAGTATTCCTTGCAAATTGCATAGAGACACTTGACATCAAAGGTGTATACGCCCCACAGAAAACAAACGTGCTGTACCGCCTTGACAATAACTGGCTAGTGCCATTATGTGTAACTATAGTTTCTGCCGTTTGGTATCTGGGGTACTATTACGGAGTCGCGACTACCGATTACAAAAATGTGGATTTAACCAACAAGGTTAAGGAACTTCGAGACAGCGTTTCGATGGGCCAACGAGCCACCCAGGAAAGGGTACAGTATGCTGCAGACTCCATAAGTGTTTTATTCGCAGAAAAATTACCCACCTATTTAAATAGCATTCCACGCGACAAATCAGCAGCGGGAAAGCTAAGTAGGAAGGAAGTGGAAAAGGCATTGAACGAAATCAAAGGGGAAACTTTACAATCCGGGACGAGATAATTAATCGTCCCTGTATGCGGATAAACTTCACTCACTATCCTTTTACAATACAGCATACTCTCTGAAGCCCGGCACCCGTCGGGCTTTTTTATTGCAATAGTATTTCTATTGCAAGTCCCATGAAAATGGTCAGATCGGCGTCACGTACACCAGCAAGCCTTTCGCTTATATTGCAATGTGACTATTGCAAAATGTATTGCAACCCAGATCCTATTGCAACAAAAAAGCACTTAGAAGTTAATCTAAGTGCTTGATTTTGAAGCGATCTCGTTGTGATTCGAACACAAGACCTACTGCTTAGAAGGCATTAGCACTAAGAGGAGTTCCTGGTGAGCACCTTAACATCGAGCGACACAGAAATTTAGAGAATGTGAAGTCTGATTTTGACCTCAAAGGTTAATAATTATTTGTACGAAAATGATAAGGTTCTGAAAATCCTAGTGTAAACCTACAAATCAACGGAAACATTCGGGTTCTGACCTGAATCATCCCAGGGGCGATTCTACACTGTGTTGTTACCTCCCCTTCGCTGTTTCCGTTCCATCAACAATCGCCTAACGTGGAATCTCAATTCAATCTCTGTAACACTCCACTCCTCTCACACCCGGCACCGATACAATATGCCCTCAAAAGCCAGGCACCAGTCGGGCCTTTCGTTGACTTGCATTGTGCATACGTCGTTTTCCTCAAAAATCACTCTCCGGATATCCAAGGCATACAAATTCATATGCTGTTGAAGAGCAATGTCAAGTAGAAACGACGTATACTGTCCCTTTACTGCTTTCAAACCATCATTCATTTACTCCATGGCAAAATTCGTAGTCAAAACGCGCAAAGACGGAGAATTCCAGTTCGATCTCAAAGCCTCCAATGGCCAGGTGATCCTGACCAGTGAAGGATATAGCGCAAAAGCTTCATGCATGAACGGAATTGAGTCTGTTCGTAAAAACTCCCAAGAAGACAGCCGGTATGAACGCATAGAGGCTAGCACAGGCCGCTGGCGCTTCAATTTGAAAGCGAGTAACGGCCAGGTCATCGGTGTAAGCGAGGCCTACGAGTCGAAGGCCGGAATGGAGAATGGCATCGAATCAGTTAAAAAGAATGGACAGACACAAGACGTCGAGGACTCAACAGTGTCATAGCACTACTAGATCACTTTATTGAATAGGCCCGGCACACGTCGGGCTTTACTATTTCACGCGACTATATAGAAGTGTGGAACGATTATTGCTGTGATTACGCCTAACTTTAACCAGCAGACTCATTGAAAACTAACCTCCAAAAGCTCGACATACTGAGTAGATATGAACGAGAAAGGACCGCGCTGGCTAATAAACATATATCTGAACTCGATTCAGTGTCGCTTGGAGGTGCCCGAAGACTCCGGAATCTACACCTATCCCAAGTGTTAGCCTTGCAGGAACAACTCTTTCGAGACCTAACTGAGTAATCGCATATATTGGCGACCGTGATTCTCAATACCGGATTGGGTAAAATCATCTCACAGGATTGATGAGACGCATCCATATTTCACCTCGATCCCCCTTCTACTGGCACCATTTCATATCCTATTAGAAACCCGGCAAACGTCGGGCCTTTTTGTTGTAGATATTATAACTCAATTTTTTCATTGTGAATCGCATTGTGAAAGAAACCGGACAACCTAAAAAATAGGCCTCCATTCACTCAAAACGCATATTTCTCTAATAAAGACACATTTACGACGGGAATTTGTCATAGTAAATGTTGAGATATAATGAAGAATAAAAAATAGCTTATTTGATGCAAATTAAGGGGTTTTTGAATTGAAACCGTTTGCTAGTTGTAACGAGGCGGGCGAAGATAAAAAGGAAACCTGGCTTTGAAAGCGGAGACGATCAATTTCAGGAGAATATACCTATCCTATTTTGATATTTAATAAGATTTTGATAAGATTACCGATGTAACCACCACCCTCCTTATCAAAATGAAATTTTTATACTACTCTCGGATTTTTCTATCGTGTTTAATTTCCTTATTGGGGGCATCCTGTGAAAAGGCCACTAAAATAGACGATGATTCAAAAGCAAGTATTACTTACTTTAAAGATCGTCGTACTGGATTATGTTATGCTAAAATTAGTATTACTACAATGACTCCCGCCGGTAATATCCCGTCACTATCCGTCACTCACGTTCCCTGTGATTCAGTTACACACCTCTTGGATTAAGTATGATTTTCACGATGGAAACAATCTCTCCGCCATAACAATAATCAGTTACAACCTTGTCTCACTATGACCCGATACTTACTTCCTGCAATTTTATTCCTTGTCCTGTCCTGTAAAAAAGACAACGACCCATCTCCTGATCTAACTCGCGATCTCGTTGGAGTTTATCAGACAAAAAACGCCCAGGAGTTTCTTGACGATATCAACGTAACTATTACGGTTCGCTGGACAATTGATAAATTATCCGATAAAAAGATTCGGCTGACTCATGATGAAGAAACGGTCTTCGATGGAGATGGATGGCAGGAATATATCGATTCAATACCACCCCGAAAAGTAATTTTCGACAATATTGAACTAACTGAACCAAACAAATTCCAAATAAAACAGAAAGTGGAATCAATTATCGAAGGCTCGGTTCAATCCTCCGATGTCGAAATTACAGCGGAACTCGCAGGAAAGCATCTGGATGCTAACATTAAAGAGACATTCGAAGGAGGTAGTTATCAGGGTGATGTTTTAATGAAAAGGCTGTAAGGAAATAAATGTAGGGGCCATTCGGCCCCCTCTTCCCTATTATTGCCCCGCAGCAATCACCAATACCAGCACAAGGTTTACCCCGAAACCAATCCCCCAGTTTTTCCACACTTTCCCCGACTTAATTCGTTTGGCCTTTTTTGTATAAGCGTTGTGATAATCGGCTTGTTTGAAAAGGTTTTCGTCTGGATAACCCAGGTTTTCGAGTTTAGGGGTGGTGGATGAAGTGATGATCGCGGGGATCAGTCCGACGAGCGGGGATACAAGGCTAGCAATCAGCGTCCCGGTGGCGGCGCCTTTGTACTTTTTGTAATTCTTTTCGGCATCGACTTGCCCTTTTACGGACAAATTTTCGGCAGGTGCAAGTGTAAAAAGCTGATCTTTCTGAATGACTGCCGCTGAATCAAGGCCGGCAGTCTGGGCCTGGGCAAAAAAGGAAACTAAAAACAAAGCGCAAATAAAGAACACTGATTTCATAAAATATTGAAAATAGATAAATAGGTGAGTTTAGCAGGCAATATATGCAAAAACTATCGATCGCATTGCACATTTATCACCGTTATACTATTAACTATTCCAATTAATTCTAAAAATCAACAATCCGATTAAAATACGCTTTCGGTTGCAAGTTTTCGTCAAACAGCAACGGATAATCCTTCCTCCCGCGCACAGGAAAATTGTCCAGCCAGGTCGATTTGTCGGACACATTCCAGAAGGTAATACCGGTAAGTACGCCGCGGTTTTTTCGGAATGTTTTGAAAAGCATTTCGTATTGCGCCGCCTGCTTTGAAAGTAGCTCGGGCGTGAGTACGGATTTGTCGTCGGCGGTCATCTCGCGGCGGCCGTGTTCTTTGGCGTGGATCGAAACGTCCAGCTCAGTAATCTGGACGGCCAGGCCCAGGCTCGCAAACCGGCTGATCGATTCTTGCAGCTCGCTTTCCTTCGGCTCGTACACCGACCAATGCCCCTGCAAGCCCACACCGTGCACGGGCACATTCTTCGCTTTCAGTTTTTTGAGTAACTGAAAAATCTTCTCCCGTTTGGTACTGCTTTCGGTATTGTAGTCATTGTAAAAAAGCAGCGCGGCCGGGTCGGCGGCGTGGGCGTATTCGAATGCCTTTTCGATATAATCCTCCCCTATTATCTCGTAAAACTTCGATTGGCGGTAAATGGCCTTTCCAGTATCCGGCACGGCTTCATTCACGACGTCCCAGGCGTAAATGCGGCCTTTGTATCGGCCCACGACATCGGTAATGTGCTGTTTCAGGCGTTCGAGGAGTACTTCGCGGGTTACCTGCTTGCCGGCGGCGTCGGTAAAAAACCATTGCGGCGTCTGGTTATGCCAGCACAGCGTGTGCCCGCGTACTTTCATGCCGTTTTTCTGCGCGAATGCGACAATGGCGTCCGGCGCTTCCCAGGCATAGCGATCGGGCTCGGGATGGATCGGGCCCATTTTCATGGCATTTTCGGGGGTAATGCTGCTGAACTGCCGCACGATCAGATCCGCTTCCGGCCCCGAGAGATTCCTCGGGGCCACCGCCACGCCGACAGGGAAATAGTCTTTATAAGCCTCCTTTAAAGTTTTTGGCTGCGCGAACGCGGCATTGCAAGCCAGCAGCGGCACCAGAAACAGCTTAATTTTTTGCATAACCTATATTTTAACGCTTTTGCCGGTCGCTACCGACTTGTAAATTGCTTCCACCACACGAATGTCGCGCAAACCTTCCTCGCCGGGAGCGATGAGGTCGGTGTTGTTCATTATGGCCAGGCAATCCTCGTCCATTTGCTTGGCCTGCTGGCTTTTGATCGGGAAGTTGATGACCGTGCCGTCGGACATACTGCCCTTGTTTCCATTGTAGCCCGACTGCGGCTCCATTTTCACCCAGCCTTTTTCGTAGTTCACTTGCAGGTAGTTCATATTAATGCCAAAACTCGTCTGGCAGGCAGCGCGCGCCCCGCTCGGGAAATCGAGCATGAACATCATCGTCTCTTCCACTTCCTTGTAGATCTCGGGCCGGGTGGTCGAGGCCTGGGCGATCACGCTGATCGGCTCCTCGCCCGTGGCCAGGCGTGCGCCTTGCAATGCATACACGCCCATATCGCCCATACAACCGCCCCCGAGCGACTTCTTCTGCTTCCAGTGATCGGTGCGGGCGTCGAAATACCCAGCCGCGCTGTTGACCATTTTCACTTTGCCGAACTTCTGCTCCTTCGCCACTTTCATATAAGCCTGAATATTCGGGTCGTGCTGGCAGCGGTAACCGATCGCGAGCTTTACCTTGTTGCTTTTGCAGGCGGCGATCATCGCTTCGCAATCGGCGACGGACGGCGCCATAGGCTTCTCGCAGAACACGTGTTTACCCGCTTTCGCAGCCCTCACCACATATTCGCGGTGCATCGAAGGCGGCAAAACCACGTACACGATGTCGATATCTGGGTTTTTGGCGATCTGGTCGAAATTCTGGTAGTTGTAAATGTTCTTGTCGGGAATGTTGTATTTGGTTTTCCAGGCCTCCGCCTTGGAAGGTGTGCCGGTAACGATGCCCGCGAGGTAACACTTTTCGGTGAGTTGCAGCGCGGGTGCGAGGAGGTCGGTGCTGTAATAACCGAGGCCCACGAGGGCAATGCCGAGTTTGTCCTTTTTCGGGGAAGTAGCGGCGATGAGCGGGTTGCCGGAGAACAATGTAGCCGCCCCGGCGAGTGTCAATGTCGATAAAAAATCGCGTCTTTCGATTTGCATAGCTTGTATGATTGAATGCTTTTAGGTGAGATACCCGGCACGAATGCGCCTGTGTAGCTTTAAAAGCCCGTACCGGTATCTGTTTTACCAAAATATCCAGCATTATTATTTCCGTAGGGCACGATCGGGACGATCGCGCTATCACGGTGTAATCGTCTGAATCTTCCCGTCGGCGCTGCGTACCAGCTCCCGTACCTTCACATTACGCAGGTGGGTTTTGCCAGAAATCTCCGTATCGTGGTAAAAAATGTACCATTTGCCTTTGAACTCGATAATGGAATGGTGCGTCGTCCAGCCTTCGACGGGTTTCATGATCACACCTTTGTACGTAAACGGCCCGTAAGGCGAGTTGCTTTCGGCATAGCAGAGCAAATGCGTGTCGCCGGTGGAGTACGAAAAGTAATATTTACCATTGTACTTGTGCAGCCAGGCCCCTTCGAAAAACCGACGGTCGTGATCGCCGCCAAGGAGCGGCTTACCGTGCTCGTCGAGGATCTGTACATCGCGGGGTGCCTCGGCGAAGGAGAGCATATCACCGCTCATTTTAGCCACTTTGGCGCTCAATGCAGGCTCCCGCTCATGCCCTTTGCCCAGGTCCGTGGAAAGCGATTTATCATACTTGCCCGAATGCCAGCGTTGCAACTGCCCGCCCCAGATGCCGCCGAAGTACATATAACCCTGCCCGTCGGTATCGGTAAAAACAGCCGGATCGATGCTGTAACTGCCCGGAATCGGCTTAGGTTCGGCTTTGAACGGCCCTGCGGGCGATTGGGAAGTAGCCACGCCGATGCGGAAGACATCCTCCTTGTCCTTCACGGGAAAATACAAGTAGTAAGTACCGTTTTTGAATGCCGCATCGGGCGCCCAGAGTTGCCGCCCCGCCCAGGGAATGTCTTTCAAATCGAGCGCAACGCCGTGGTCGGTTACCTTGCCGCCGATGGCGTCCATCGAATACACATGGTAATCGCGCATATTGAAATGCCCGCCCTCATCGTCCTGCGGCACATTGGCCTCGATGTCGTGGGAGGGATAAATGTAAATTTTGCCATTGAAAACATGCGCGGACGGATCGGCGGTGAACACATCGCTGATCAACGGCTTCACCTGGCAAAAGCCGGTTTCCAGGCCGATGCCGCCGATCGCCAGGGCCATTAATCCGGCGGATAAAAAGCTGCGGGTCATATCAATTGAATGGGTGATGGTTTAATATCCGGAATTTTGTGGAAAAGCAGGACCATCCACGACTCTATCGATCTGCGACTGTGGAATTGGCCTTAACATATTGAAATCCTTCACATAAGGTGCCGCTTCCTGGTTCCACTCCTGCACGCGGCGCACGAGCGAGCGCGTACGTACGAGGTCGTGCCAGCGCTGCCATTCACCGAAAAACTCCCTGCTGCGCTCGTCGAGGATAAAGTCGAGGGTGACTTCGGCGGCGGTGATGGTCATGGCGGTAGCTGCTGCTGCATTTTGCGCGGTGGTGTTGCTCTTGCGGAATGCGGCGCGCTGGCGCACAACGTTGATCAAAGCGGCGGCTTTCGCGGCGTCGCCGGCTTTGAAATGGGCTTCGGCGCCGGTCATGTACACGTCCGAAAAGCGGTAGAGCACACACGGACGCGTAGAAGGATCGTTGAAGTTCGCTCCCCGGCTTGGGTCCATGAATTTTTTCAATGCAGGGAAAATACCATTGTTCCACAGGCTCGGCGGCACTACAATGCCCTTGAAGGGCCTGCTGCCGATAAACTGCGGTGCGCCCGGCACTTCGTAATCAGGCAGCCATACGGCCGTGTCCCGGCCCACCACGGTCGTGTAGCCGATGCCCCGGGTGTTATTGGCAGCGTCGGCCGCATTGGTAATGGCGGTATTTGAAATGTAAACGGTGTAAAACGAATTGGCAAAACGGGAATCGACGTCACGCGTGGTAAAGGCCTGGTCGAGGAAATAGTTTTTGCCCGCGCGCGGCCCGGTAGGCCATTTGTCGGAGTTCGGGCGCATGCGGATGTACGGGCGGCCATAGTACGAATCGCGGATCATACCCGAAGTACCGTTGTTGACGAATGCACCGGCGGCGTTTTTGATGGAGTTGATACCGCTGTTATTGGGGTAATTCCAGTTGGTAAACCAGGGCGAAAGGTTCTGCGCCGCGCCACCGCCTGCTGCGGCACCCACGCTGTAATAGCCATATTTCGGATCGAGCACGTGATCGCTCACGAACATCGTTTCCTTACCATAATCATTCGCCGGTACGAATGCATCGCCGTAATCCTGCCACAGATCCAGCCCATGAGCCGACTTATTGGCGATAATATCGTCGCACAATGCGGCCGCCTGGGTAAAATCGGCCGCGGTATTGTTCAGCCAGCCGCGGGTAAGATAGGCTTTCGCGAGCAGGAATTGCGCCACCGGTTTGGTAGCCGCCTTGCCCAGGAAAGGAGCCGTCGGCTGGTTGGGCAGATCGGCCGCAGCTTCGGTTAAATCTTTAATAATCAACTCATAAACCTGCGCCGCAGGCTGCCGCGATGCTGCCTGCGAGGGCACGGTGATAAACTCGGTATGCAAAGGCACATCGCCCCAGGTTTGCACGAGGTAGAAATACCAGAACGCCCGCAGGAACTTCGCCTGCGCCAAATATTGCTTCCGGGTCGCATCGGGGAGATCGATGGTCTGGCCGTATTGCAGCACGCCATTCAAGGTATTAATGTCCTGAAATGCAATGCCCCAGGCCGAGCCGAAGTTACTGCCGTTCAACCCGTTGTAAGTGTAAGGAATGGGCGTGCCGGCGCTGAGGCCCTGGATAAACTCGTCGGTACCGGCCTGCATTTCCACGGTGAAGCCCTCGGTGCCCCATTGGCTGCGAATGTCGTTGTACACCCCGGCGATGCCGCCGAGCACACCCGACGGGCTGTTGAAATACGACGGAACGATCTGGGATTGAGGATGTTCTTCGAGTACTTTTTCACAACCGGAGCTTAGCAATGCGATAATACCGGCTGTCGCGAATATTTTGATGGATTTCATAGTCGGGTCAGAATTTAAGGTTTACGCCCACGGTGAATTGCCTTACCGGCGGGTTATTGAGGTTTACGGCGATCTGCCGCTCCGGCGCGCCGCGCTCGCTGGCCCCCTGCGGGTTGAGGGTCGACTGCCCGCTCGCGTAACTGTTCCCTTCAGGGTCCACAGCCAGGTTATCCCGCACCAGCGGCGAATAAATAATGAACGGGTTGGTCAGGTTCACGTAAATGCGGGCCGACGTGGCGCCGATTTTCGTAATAATGTCGCTCGCGAAGGTGTAACCGAGGTTAATGCTCCGGCATTTGATGAACGAGCCGTCGTAATACCCGAGCGTGGAGCCGAAGTTGGCGACTGCGCTGCTGGCGTCCGGTGCGGGGAATGCATTGGTCGGGTTGGTATCGGTCCAGTAATCCACTTTCACCTGGTTGACCCGGCTCTGGTTGAAGAATGCAAACCCGCCCGAACCGGTGGAATTGCCTGTCAGGTACGGCACAATCACCTTCATACCCATCCGTGCGTAAGTGACGATCGAGGCATCGAAGTTTTTGAAACTGAAACGGTTGGTAAGCCCTCCCTCCCATCTAGGCTGGAAATTACCCAGGATCTGCCGGTCGTTCGCATCGATTTTACCATCGGCATTCAAGTCCTCCACGCGGATCTGCCCCGGGTATTGCACCGGCGAAGTTTGTTTAGCCAAAGTACCATTCTCGGCGTCGCTCAACTGCCAGATACCCAGTTTTTTGTAATCATAAATCACCGAAAGCGGCTGCCCTACAAACCATCCCGCGCCGAGATTGGCCTTTTCCTGCGGGGTGGTCAGCTGGGTGATTTTCTCGCGGTTGAAGAAATAGGTCGCATCCACGCTCCAATTAAAGCCTTTTGGTTTACGCGCTATTTCAAAAGTGACAGCTACTTCCAGACCCTTACCCTCAGTTTTACCCAAGTTTTTCAATGTCGAACCGGCGCCATTGCTCGGCGGAAGCGGTACGGAGAGCAGAATGTCCTTGGTTTTCTGATGGTACCAGTCCACGGAACCGGTAATGCGGTTGTTGAGGAAGCCGAAATCGATACCGATGTCGATTTGCGAGGTGGATTGCCAGCTCAAATTGCTTGCCGGAAGGCTGGTAACAGTGTAAGCGAGCTGCTGCCCTGCCGTACCGGTGCCAAAATTGTAATAACCCGCCGACAATGCACCCAGCGTCGAGTACGCGCCCACGTTCCGGTTACCGGATATACCCCAGCCGCCGCGCAGTTTCAGGTTAGAAACAAAGGCAATGCTTTTCATAAAACCCTCCTCAATCGCATTCCAGCCGAGGCCGATGGCCGGGTAGTTGAAATACTGATTACCGGGCGACAAGGTCGAAGAACCGTCGCGGCGTAACGTCAAAGTGAGCAAATAGCGGTCGTCGTAGCTGTAATTGAGCCTTCCCATGTAGGACAGCAGGCCCAGTTCTGAAAATGAATTGCCAAAATCGGAGTTGGCGACGGGCTGGCCCGATGCGAGCGAGAAGTTCGAGGTCTTGATGTAGTCCGCCGGCACGCCCGTCACAGTGAAGCGGCTGCCCAGCGAATGGTTTTTGGTGTATTCATACAATGCCGTAAAACCCAGCTTGTGCTTGTCTGCAAATGTTTTGTCGTAGTAAAGCAAATGTTGCAGGTTCACGTCCCAGTACTCGGTATTGCTGATCTCGGCAGTGGACGAAGACTGTACCGTGGCCGAATTGAAGTACGTCAGCGGCCCGTTGTAACCATTGTAATTAGACTGGCTGAAATTCAAACCTGCATTAAAGCGGTATTTCAAGCCCGGCAGAATGTTCACCTCCGCGTACAGGCTGTTGAATGTGCGCACCGAGCGCGTACGTCCGAGGTACGAATCCTTTTTGGTCAGAATCGTGAGCGGGCTCACGCCGGCCGCATCGATAGAGCCTTCGGAGGGGAATATATTCACGCTGCCATCGGCATTGTAGGGCGACGCGAGCGGTGTCAGTCGCACCAGGCCACCCGGTACGCCGCCCCCGCCGGGCGTATTCTGATACGTAAGCGTATTCAGTGTGTTCAATCCTATTTTAATGTTCTTTCCAATGCGCTGATCGATCGTCGCGCGGAGGTTGAAGCGCTGGAAGTTCTGGTTCGGGATAATGCCGGTTTCATTAAAATACCCCAACCCGAGCGAATACTGCGTGTTTTCTACGCCGCCCTGCATGCCCAGCTGGTGGTTGGACATAAATCCGGGCTTGTAGATCAGATCCTGCCAGTCGGTGGAAACACCGTTGGCGAGCGCTTCCTGCTCTTTCGGCGTGAGCAGATAACCCGAAGTACCGGGGCTCGTGCGGTTGTATTTGGCGGCATCGGTTTTGAACTGGGCATATTCGGGGCCATTCATAACGTTGAATTTACCCATGATGCGGGTCTCGCCGTGGTAGCCGTCGTAGCTGAATACCGGCTTGCCGATTTTCCCCCTTTTCGTAGTCACGAGTATCACGCCGCCTGCACCGCGCGAACCGTAAATGGCCGTCGCCGAAGCGTCTTTGAGCACTTCCAGGCTGAGGATGTCGTCGGGGTTGATGTCGTTCAGGCCGCCGAACGGGATACCGTCCACGACTACTAGCGGGCCGTCGAGGCCGTCGCTCGACCCTGAACTGGTCGTGAGCGTGCGGTTACCCCGGATGCGGATCTGCCCTTGCGAGCCCGGCGTGCTGCCATTGCTGATAATGGATACCCCGGCTGCCCGGCCTTTGAGCTGGCTCACCAGGTTGGGCGCCGGTACTTCTTTGAGCGTCGACTCGCTCACCGACACCACCGAGCCGGTCACGTCGCGCTTGCGTTGTGTCCCGTACCCGACCACCACCACCTCTTCCAGCACCTTGTGATCCGGCGCCAGCGTTACATTGATGATCTTCTGATTGCCCACTACCACTTCTTTGGAAGCATAACCCACCAGCGAAAACACGAGTACCGTACTCTCGTTATCGGCGACAGAAATTTTGAAATTACCATTCTCATCGGCGCTCGTGCCGCGCGTGGTGCCTTTCACGAGGATACTCGCGCCGGGCAGCCCGTCACCGGTTTCTCCCGTAACCTTTCCGGTTACCTCCACATCGGCGGCGATGTGCCGTCCGTTCAAACGCGTTTCCGATGCACGGACGACGCCGGCGTGGCCCAGCGTCGTGATCAGCACGAGCGACCATCGCAACGCACCGAGCCGGGTTCTGTTGTTCAGTAAAAAGTAGCGCATAGGCTTGCAGGGTTTTTGTTGAAAATTTTTATTTGTCATTTTGACAATATATTTTTAGAACATAATGATTCCAATAATTTATGGTAACCTGACAATGGACAAAAGTAGCATAGCCGCCACGCCGACCGTGAGCACATTTGTTCAAACTATGGGAACAAATGTTCAAAAAGGCGCTAAAATGACGGATTCATGGACAAAGTTGCATTTAACCCATTCCTGACAGAGGAGAAAAACAGCTTTCCCTCGTCTTAGTAAATGACCGCATTGAAAACATTCGCATTGAAACCGTCCCGGCTGTTCCTGCTCTTCCAGATTTGCCTGCTGCTGCATTTTGCCGGCCCGGCAACGACGGCCTTTGCCCAAAACGAGCCGCCCCGGTTTACCGCCATTACTTCGATGGACGGGCTTTCTGCGAACACCGTAACTGCCATTCTGAAAGACCGGTACGGCCTGCTCTGGTTCGCGACCGACGACGGGCTCAACAAATTCGACGGAACGGGTTTCACCGTGTACAGGCACCAGAAAAAAGACTCGACTTCCCTCAAATCGAACGACGTGTCGGCATTGTATGAAGACCGCGCCGGCCGCATCTGGGTCGGGACGATCATCGGCTCCCTGCATTTGTACGACCGCCGGAAAGATTCATTTGTCAGGATCAAAACCCATCACAGTATCAACACGATCTGCGAGGACGGGCAGGGTAAAATGTGGGTCGGCACCACGCAGGGCCTTGTTATCGTCGATCCAAAGACATTGCATATCAGCACATTTGCCTCCATCGCAGGGAAGCACATTCACCGCGTATTCCGCGACCGGAAGCAGCAGATGTGGGTCGGTACGGGCAATGGTCTTTTCAAATATTTGGCTAAACAAAACCGGCTTCTCCCCGTCGATTACCGGGGCACATCAGGCTATCAGAATGGTTCCGAATTTGTAACGGCCATGGACGAGGACAGTTCGGGAAGCTTGTGGATCGGTACACAGAATGGGCTGTTCGTACTTTCCGCGACCGGCAAACCAATCCGGCATTACAGTTACCAGCCGGGCAGCGCCCAGTCAATCAGCAACAATATGATATTCGCGGTCCGCCCGCAAGGCCGCGACGAGGTATGGGTAGGAACCGACGGCGGCCTGAACATCGTACACACGCGCACGGGACGCATCACGCATCATGCGCCCGACCCGCGCATGCCGTTCAGCATTACCAACAAGTCTATACGCAGCATCCTTACCGACGCTTCGGGCATTACCTGGATGGGAACTTACAAAGGCGGCGTGAACAAATATGACCGGAACCTGACGCTTTTCGGCCTCAAACGCTGCGATCCTTACGACCCGTTCGGCCTCAGCGCACCATTCGTAACCTCTTTTGCAGAGCACCCCGACGGACGCATTTTCGTAGGTACCGACGATGGCGGCGTGAACCTCTACGACCGGAAGACCAACCTTTTCCGCAAATACCCCATTCAGCCGAAGCAAAAATCGGCCTCTGCCGGGCTGGCCGTATTATCGCTCAAACTGACGGCACCGGACGCGCTCTGGATCGGGACTTTCCAGGACGGGCTTTTCCGCCTGAACCCCGCTACCGGCCGGTACGAGCAGTTTTTGCAGGGCCCGGATGCCGGTTCGCTCGGCAACAACAACATTTTTGCGCTAACCCAGGACAAAAAGGGGCAGCTGTGGATCGGTACCAACGGCGGGGGCGTGAATGTGCTGGACCCCAAAACCGGGCATTTCGAAAGGCTTTTCAACCAGAACGTTACCCTGCTCAACCGCATTATTCCCCTGAATGCCTACATCCGCGACATTGTGGAAGACCGGCACGGAAAAATGTGGATCGCGTCGCACGGCACCGGCATCGCTATTTTTGACCCGGAAAAACGTACCTCCATCCTGCTCGACCGGGAAAGGTCCGCATTGCCAAGCAACAATGTGCTCTCGCTGCTGGAAGACAGCCGCGGCAACATCTGGGCCGGTACCGGTGGCGAAGGCCTCGCATTATACGACCCGAAAACGCAAAAGTTCGTCACTTTCGGGGTTAATGAAGGACTTGCGAGCGGGATGATCAATAAGGTTTTGGAGGATGCGCAGGGGCGTATCTGGGTGAGTACCAATGATGGGATCAGCTATTTTGATTTACACAAAAAGAAATTCACCAACTACACCACCCATAACGGCCTGCAAAACAACACTTTCGCATTGGGCGCGGGACTGCGGGCGTCCGACAATATGCTTTTTTTCGGCGGTATCGCGGGTTTTAACTACATCGATACCCGCAGCCTGAAACGCAACCAGGGGCATACGCCGGTGATCCTGCGGGAGCTGAAAGTGGGAAACCGCACCATTACCTCCGCCGATTCGGGCATGATCGATGCGGATATTTCCGTCGCCCGATCGATCCGGCTGGATTACAAGCAGAATTTTTCGATCGGCTACGGCGCGCTCAATTACACCAGTCCCGAACAAACGGCCTACCGGTACCGCCTCGTGGGCCTGCAACATGAGTGGCAGCAGGCAGGCAATGCCACCACGGCCAGTTACACCAACCTCAGCCCCGGTGATTACCGCTTCGAGGTGCAGGCCAGCAGCGACGATAGCGATTGGAGCTCTCCGCCCGCGACGGTCGCCGTAACCGTGAAACCGCCATTTTACCTCACCATTTACGCCTACATTTTTTACGTGCTCGCACCCATTGCGGTGGTGTTCCTCATGCGGCGGCGTGGTATCCGGCGGCTCCACCGCAAATTCAGGGAAGAACAAGCCCGCCGTGAAACCGAGCGCACGCAGGAGCTGAACCGGCTGAAAATCAAGTTTTTGACCAATCTCAGCCACGAATTCCGAACCCCTATTTCGCTCATTCTCGCACCCGTGGAAAACCTGCTCGGCCAGGAATACCAGCCGC
This sequence comes from Dyadobacter soli, assembly GCF_900101885.1. Taxonomy (GTDB): domain Bacteria; phylum Bacteroidota; class Bacteroidia; order Cytophagales; family Spirosomataceae; genus Dyadobacter; species Dyadobacter soli. Next base: position 180,574 of record NZ_FNAN01000007.1, read on the forward strand.
AGATCGCGGCCATACGGCGCAATGCGAAACGCCTGCTGAACCTGGTGGACCAGCTGCTGGATTTCAAAAACTTGCAGGAACAGGAGCTCAAAGCCGATCTCCGCCGTGCCGACATCGTGCCGTTCATCCGCGACGCCTGCGATTCTTTCAGCGACCTTTCGCAGCGCAAACGCATTCGGTTCACCTTCGATAGCGCCATTGCGCATTTGCTGATCGATTTCGACGCAGGTAAAATGGAGCGCATTCTGTTCAATTTACTTTCCAACGCATTCAAATTCACACCCGAAGGCGGAGAAGTGGCATTGCAACTGACCTGCGGCACCGACGATGCGCAGCAAAACTGGCTGTACATCAAGGTATCCGACACGGGTATCGGCATTGCACCCGAACATTACGAAAGGATTTTCGACCGGTTCTTCCAGGACGAGGGCGATGCTTCGGTACTCAATCAGGGCAGCGGGATCGGCCTGTCAATCGTCCGGGAATTCGTGCAAATGCACGGCGGGTTCATTACCGTCGGCAGCAATGGCGGCAACGGCAGCATTTTCACGGTAGGGCTGCCTTGCGAAACACTGCTGTTCAACCCCGTTGAAATCGCGCCTTCACCCGCATTTGACGACATTCCGCAACGTGAAACCGTAAACACGAACCAGGCCAACGGCGACGCCTCGCCGGGTGACGATCTGCTGCGCAACGCCTCGCCGGGCAACGATTTGCCGGGTGACGCTTTGCCGCGCATACTGATCGTGGAGGACAATGCGGAGTTCAGACATTACCTCAAAGAAAACCTGGAAGCGCATTACCGCGTGCTGGAAGCAGCCGATGGCCGGGAAGGCTGGCAAAAGGTGTTGAGCTGCCACCCCGAGCTGATTGTGAGCGACATCGCGATGCCCGAAATGGATGGGCTTGCGATGAGCGAAAAGATCCGGTCCGACAAACGCACGAGCCACATCCCGATCATCCTCCTCACGGCGTCGAGCGGCGAAGAGCAGCAATTGAAGGGCCTGAGTTCCGGCGCGAACGACTACCTGACCAAACCCTTCAATTTTGAAATACTGAATGTTAAAATCAATAACCTGCTGCTGCTCAACCGGCTGCTTAAAGATGTGTATTCGAGGCAGATACAGATGACCGGCCGCGACGAGGCGATCGAATCCGGCGATGTGAAACTGCTCCGGGATATCCTTTCCTACATTGACGATAATCTCAATTCCACACAACTTAGCGTCGAAAACCTCGCGCGGCACGTGGGTATGAGCCGCGGGACGCTGTACACCCGGGTGCTGGAACTCAGCGGGCAGTCGCCCATTGAGTTCATCCGGTCGATCAAGCTGGAAAAGGCGGCATTACTGCTCGAAAAAAGCGATATGAACGTTTCGCAGATCTCCTATACCGCCGGTTTTGCCACGCCCAACTATTTCACGAAGTCGTTCAAGGCGAAGTTCAACATGCTGCCTTCGGAGTACAAGACGATGAAACGCAAGCCATTTTTACATACATCACATTGAATTACAATTATTTTAATATGATCGGATTGACCCGGATGAAGATTTCACATTTGCTAACCTTACTCTTCTTCTGCACCGCTATGCCGGCGGTCGCACAGATCCGCCTGCCGAAGCTGATTTCCGATCATATGGTGTTGCAGCGCGATCAGCCGCTCAAAATCTGTGGTTGGGCGTCGCCGAAAGAGCAGGTTACCCTTCAATTTGACCGCAAAACCCATAAAACAACAGCAACCGCCGCTGGAAAATGGGAACTCACCCTTCCCGCACATGCGGCAGGCACGGGTTATGAAATGGTTTTGAAGGGTAAAAATGAAATCCGCATTACCGACGTCGCGTTCGGCGACGTGTGGCTTTGCAGCGGGCAGAGCAATATGGTGATCAACATGGAGCGTGTGAAGGAGCGGTACCCGGCGGATATCGCATCGGCAAACTATCCTGATATCCGCAATTTTTTCATACCCACACGCACCAACCTTGGCGGGCCGACAGCCGATTTTCCCACGGGCGAATGGAAAACGGCCAGCCCCGGTAATGTGCTCGCTTTCGGCGCGGTAGCCTACTTTTTTGCCCGTGAAATTTATGAAAAGCACAAGATACCGATCGGCATTATCAACAGTTCCGTGGGTGGTACGCCTATCGAGGCGTGGATCAGCGAGGGTGGTTTCAGGGATTTTGAGCAAATCCGAAAGACCATCGCGCAAAACCAGGATACCAGCTATGTGAATGCATTCGCCCGCATACCCGCGGCCGTTCCGCAGGAGCGCACGGTAACCGATGCCGGCCGTACGGAAAATTGGGAGAGCAATGCTTACCAGCCAAAAGGATGGCGCAATATCAATATCCCCGGCTTCTGGGAAGATCAGGGATTGAAGGCGCTGGATGGGGTGGTGTGGTTCCGAAAAACGATTGAAATACCTCAGAATTGGGTAGGAAAGGCGGTGAAACTCTACATGGGACGCATTGTGGATGCCGATGAAATGTATGTCAATGGCCGGAAAATAGGGAACATCACCTATCAATATCCGCCGCGCAGGTACGAAATCCCCGCCGATCTGCTCAAACCGGGTCGGAATACTTTTGTGGTGAGGGTTACCAACTCATCGGGAAAAGGCGGTTTCGTGCCCGACAAGCCCTATTTCATGACCACCGGCGGCGATACCATCGATTTGAAAGGCACCTGGCAATACAAAGTAGGCGCAGTATTCCCGCCCATGCAAAATCCCGACCGTTCGCGCCTCGTACACCAGGACCAGCCGACGGCATTGTACAATGCGATGATCGCACCCGTTTTGCCACTAAATATCAAAGGTTTCCTCTGGTACCAGGGCGAATCCAACACCGGTAACCCGGAACCTTACAATGCATTGCTCCCCGCGCTCATCCGCGACTTGCGGACGCGCTGGCGCGACGACCGCCTGCCATTTCTCGTAGCGCAGCTGCCCAATTTCCAGGACATCGATTACACGCCGGCCGAAAGCAATATCGCATTACTCCGCGAGGCGCAGAACAAGGCGCTTACCCTACCCAACACTGCCGTGGCCGTCACCATCGACCTCGGTGAATGGAACGACATTCACCCGCTCAACAAGAAGGATATCGGCAAACGGCTCGCACTGGCGGCGCGAAACCTGGCCTATGGCGAGAAAGACATTACTTACTCCGGCCCTGCCCTCAAATCACAAATCACTGACAATGAAAAGATTATTTTAACCTTCGATCACGTCGCCGACGGCATTGTCGCTTCCGATAGCGAGGCATTGCGCTGGTTTGCGTTGGCCGGCGACGATGGAAAGTTCTATTGGGCCAAAGCGGAAATTCTCGGGAAAGACCGGGTTGCATTGCACAGCGAACAGGTCAAATCGCCCAGATACGTGCGCTACGCCTGGCAGGATAATCCCGAGGGCGTCAATTTTTACAATTCGGCCGGGTTGCCGGCGTCGCCATTCCGGACGGATGGGCAGAAGCCCGGCAGCCTGGAAGCGGAAAAACGCTAAACTCAGCTATCAGACATTTTTTAACCATTGAAATAAATGAAAACCTTGCCCCTGCTTTTACTCTTCATCGCCTTTTCCCTTACCTCCGCCGCCGACGACGGTTACCGCCTCTGGCTCCGCTACGAACGCATCACCGACCCGGCCGTGCGCACGGCTTACAACAAGACATTCAGCTTTATAGCCGTTTCCGACACAAGCGATATCAGTCATAATGCGGCGAAAGAACTGCAAGCCGGCATTGGTGCGATGACGGGCAAGCACATTCCGATCGTCAAAACTATGCCGAAAAGCGGCCGGGGTATCCGGCTCAGCCTGTCCGGTGCCACCGATGTCACAGCGGTCAAGGCCGATAGCTACGTCATCAGCCTCGAGGGCGGGAATGTGGTCATCAAAAGCGCCGGAAACACGGGGTTGCTGTACGGCAGTTTTGCATTACTAAGGCATTTGCAGCAGCATTTGCCGATCGAAAAAGCCGTTTCGCAAAGCAAACCGAAGATCCAGCTGCGGATGCTCAACCATTGGGATAACCCCGAGGGCACCATCGAGCGCGGGTATGCGGGCTCGTCGTTGTGGAAATGGTATGAGTTGCCCGAGACCGTCGATCCGCGGTATACCGATTATGCCCGTGCGAATGCTTCGATCGGGATTAATGGTACGGTGGTCAATAATGTGAATGCGAGCGCGCGCTTTCTGACGGCGGAATATTTGCACAAAGTGGCCGCATTGGCAGGTGTTTTCAGGAAATATGGTATTAAAACCTATCTATCCATTCACTTCGCCGCACCCAAAACGCTGGGCGGGCTGAAAACTTCCGACCCGCTCGACCCGGAGGTCCGGAAATGGTGGATGGAAAAAACAAAGGAGGTTTACAGCATCATCCCCGACTTCGGAGGTTTTCTCGTGAAAGCCAATTCCGAAGGCGAACCGGGTCCGCAGGATTACGGCCGTACCCACGCCGACGGCGCCAATATGCTTGCCGAAGCACTCGCCCCTTTCAACGGCGTGGTAATCTGGCGGGCATTCGTGTACAAAGCCGATCCCAATGCCGACCGTTTCAAAGCGGCTTACGATGAATTTGCGAGCCTCGACGGAAAGTTTGCGAAAAATGTGATTGTACAGGTCAAAAACGGCCCGATCGATTTCCAGCCCCGCGAGCCATTTTCGCCGCTGTTCGGTAATATGCCCAAAACGCCGCTTGGAATGGAATTTCAGCTCACGCAGGAATACCTGGGCTTTGCCACACACTGGGTTTACGAAGCCCCGATTTTCAAGGAATGCCTCGATGCCGATACTTATGTGAAAGGCAAAGGCTCCACCGTCGCCAGCATTGTGGACGGTTCACTGCACAATTACCCGCTCACCTGCATGGCCGGCGTGGCCAATACCGGCTCCGACCGCAGCTGGACAGGCCATCCGATGGCGCAGGCCAACTGGTACGCATTCGGCCGCCTGGCCTGGGACCATACGCTGAGCGCCCAAGCCATCGCACGCGAGTGGGCGCAACTCACATTGACCACCCAGCCAAAGCCCGTAGCGGCCATTACCGACATTATGCTGCGTTCACGGGATATTTACGTGGATTACAACACGCCGCTCGGCCTCTCGCGCCCGTGGACAGGTGCCCATTACGCACCCGAGCCCTGGCAAAACCGCAGCTCCCGCCCCGACTGGACCGCCATCTACTACCACCGCGCCGACAGCCTCGGCCTGGGCTTCGACCGGACCGCTACCGGCAGCAACGCATTACAGCAGTACCGCCCCGAAGTAACCCGCGCCTGGGCCAACCCCGAAACCTGCCCGCTCCCCTACCTGCTTTGGTTCCATCACATTTCGTGGTCTCAAAAACTCAGCTCGGGCAGAACGCTATGGGACGAACTCTGCCACCGCTTCTACACCGGCGCCGAGTCGGTAGTATGGATGCAAAAACAATGGGCAAGCGTGCAATCGTCCATCGATCCAACGCTTCACGCAGATGTGACAGGACGGCTTTTGAAGCAGCACAAGGAAGCAATTTGGTGGCGTGATGCCTGGATGTTGTATTTGCAGACGTTTTCCAAACAGGCCATTCCAGCTATTTACCGGAGACCGGAAAGGACTTTGGAGGAGGTTAAGGAGGGTGTTAACGTTTATTTGATGCGGTAAGGCTAACCGGAAGTGCCGAGTTTTTTCAGCATTTTACACCAGTTGATCCGATCTTTCGTAAATTTATCGTAGGTTCTTACTATCTACTATAAATATTTAGCAATAAGTGAGAAGGCACGAACTATGGTTACCATTGAGCAAATATCAGACTATGTTATATTCAGATGCAAGTCTGAGGGGAACACCGACCTGAGTGTCTTGAAACATCAAAAATTGCTGTACTATATTCAAGCCTGGTATCTGGCGTTCTACCATGTTCCACTTTTTAATGGAAGTTTTGAAGCGTGGATACATGGGCCTGTCAACCGAACTATTTATGACAGATATAAGGACAGCAAATATATTTATAGCGAAATGGATTTGGCAGATATTACGGATCTGACCATTGTCAATCGTCTGGATCACCATGTAAAACTTCATGTGGATGCTGTGCTAGATGCTTATGCCGGATTTTCGGCCACTCAATTAGAGGTTATGACTCATCAAGAGCAGCCTTGGGTTGAGGCAAGGAAGGGATATGCACCTTACGAAAGGTGTGAAACAGTGATTGACAACTATACGATGCAAGATTATTACTCCGCTCGACTATCGTCATGAAAAAATCGCCTGTAGTCGGGCAAAACGTACCGATTAATAAGCCAAAACTAGCAAACATTCCAGACCAACACCGTTGGTCTTTTTCTTTTCAATATTTTCAGCAAATCGAATTCTTTGGTTTAGGAGATTTGGGTGGAAATTGGTTTGTGTCCCTGCTTGAAAAGCTCCGTGATTTGTCGAAAATGAGCATAGACAGTTTCATAAAGGATCGAGTTACAACCAACAGGCATCGATATCATCGGATAAATTGGGAAGCAACAAATATTCCCATTCAAAGAAAGGATGTTAGTTGGGTTGATAGACGATATTTAGATAATGAAGATGAATATCCGTTTGTACAGTTTCAAATTTCAAAAGCATTGGGTAGAGTCATTGGCTTTTGGGACGAAACCCATCAACATTTCTACATAGTTTTACTCGATCCAAAGCATAATATGCAACCATCGAAGGACTATGAATACAAAGTTGATGAAACATCAATTGAGCATTGTGAATTTTTGTCGTTATTGGCTGATATAGACCGCATAAAAGGGATCAAATGTACTGACGAAAATTGCGTATGTAAAGCAAAACTAAATGAGCTCCCAACCAATCTCAATCGAGGTAGATTTGTCTATTTTCAACTTGATGATGAATACTACGATGACTTTCTTGAAAAAACCCAAAGCAAGAGCGTCAAACAAATTATCGAACTGGGCCTGCTAAGCCACTAGAATCAACCATTTTAGTGCAAATTTCTACAACTTGCCTAGTATTTAGCCCGCATCCCCATACTTCAACAAACTCTTATCCGGCACCAGCGGGCCCATGAGGAACAGCATAATCAGCAACCCCACGAGCGCCACCAGCCCGAAACCCAGGAACAGAATATTGTAGGCATAATGGTAGCCCATTTCTGCGGCATTGTTTTTAAGTATAATCCCTGAAACCGACTGAAAAACGGCGCCGCCCAGCCCTGTACCCACGCACGCCATGCCCCAGACGGACGCAGCCGAGTTTTTAGGCACCACATCGGCCGGAAATGTGAGCGTGTTGGCGGTGTATGCGGTGTAGCCAAAACCCGCCAATCCGAATACGATCAATGCGGAAAGCGGCGTCGAGATCACAAATGGCCCGATTAGCAGCGGTAATATCATAATGAGGCTGGCAATGGTGACAGCCACTTTCCGCGCTCTTGGAATGGGCATTCCTCTTTTGATAATGTATTGGGTAAAATACCCGCCGGCAATGTTACCGACGTCGGCGATGATGAACGGGATCATGGCCAGCCAGCCGATCTGCTTCATTTCCAAATGGTGTACATCCACGAGGTAACGGCCGATCCAGAACGTGACGAAGTACCAAACGGGGTCCATGAAGGTTTTGGATAAGGTAAACATCCGCACAAACCTTGTTTTCAGCAGCGCCGTTACCGGTACACGCATTACCTCCTTTTTTTCTTCTTTGTTTTCTTTCGGTGTGTAATAAATAAACCAGAATATCGCCAGCCACAAATAGCCGCACAATGCGAGGATCACGAACGTGGCCTGCCAGCCGTAGTTGACGCCCAGTAATGCCACCAATGGCGGCACGATCACCGCGCCCAGCGCCGAGCCGCTGTTGAAAATACCCGACGCCGTCGACCGCTCGTGCGGCGGAAACCATTCCGTGGTAAGACGGATGGCCGCGGGCCAGTTACCAGCTTCGCCGATACCGAGCATAAACCTGCATATGCCGAATTGTAAAGGCGTGGCGGCGAACGCGTGGACGAGCCCCGCGGTGGTCCAGAATGCCATGCAAAGGGAGTAGCCTATCCGGGTACCGAGGCGGTCGATCACAAAACCCGAAAATGCATTCGAGATCATGTAGGCGGCGAAGAATGCGGTACCGATGTAGCCAAATGCATCGTCCGGGATCAGCCTCCGCAGCTCGCCCTCGGCGCTCAGGTAGTTGAACGACAGCCTGTGTACGTAGTTGAGCACCGTCGCCAGGAAGGCCATACCGACCATGACCCATCGCATCCCCGACATTTTGATCGCCGGGGACACGGGTATTTGATTTTCTACCATTCAAATGCAGGTTTTAAGAATGTAAATGGAATCTCAGAGCTGGGAGAGCGGCGTAAGCCTCGGGGTATCTGCTGAAACCGAAAGCCGGTTTTGCAGCGGCCTGCCTTGCCCTTCCCAATGCACGGTCATGAGGTCGTCGTTTTCGAGCAGCAGCTTGCTGCCGAAACTGAATGCGTCGGCGCCGAAGAAATGCACGTGGGCTTGGAGCGGCAGCCGGTGGCCGGGGTATTTGAAATGGTGGTATTCGAGGTTTTCGAGGCTTTGGGCCATGTTCTGCTCACCGGTGCGGATGTCGGCGCTCCATTTGACGTGCGCACCTTTCGATACTTTTACATTTCCACGAATGTCCCTGAAATCACCCCCTACTACAAGTTCCGGGCCGATGGCGCATTGCCTGAGCTTGGACGGCGCGAGGTAGAGGTAATTCTTTTTCTCCATCACATGGTCCGAAAACTCGTTGCCGGTGGCGAAGCCGATGCGGTAAGGCACGCCTTGCCGGTCGACAATGTAAATGCCCGCGATTTCCGGTTCTTCTCCCCCGTCGTCGCCAAAGTCGGGTACTTCGAGCGTCTCGCCGTGCGCCCGCAGGACGGAGCCGTTGCCTTTGTAAAACCATTCCGGCTGCACACCGATTTCGCCGGCTGCCGGAAAGCCGTTTGCTACGCCCCATTCATACATGATAATGCTGTCGGTGGGCTTGGTACCTTCCGTGGCGGCGTGCATGGCCTGGCGGTTGAGGGCGCTGTTTTTGTGGGTGAGCCCGGTACCGGCTACAAGGCAGCGGAACGGGTCGCCGGGGCAGTCGAATGCCGGGAGCAGCGTCCATTCGCTGCTACCATTGTAGACGTCGTCATAATGCAGCTTCGTGTCCGTACGCGCGGCCAGAAGCAGGTCCGCGAGCGGCTTTTTTTGATCGATGGCTGCCAACGCGGCTTCGTAAACCGATTTCGGTCCATTTAAAAGCACCAAAGAAGGCTCTTCCACGATGGCCACGGCCCTACCCTGCTGCGGGTGTGCGATCTGTACGACTCTTGTCATGTTTTGCATTAATATCATTTAAAAATCACACATCCTACTGCGTCACCCAGCCGCCGTCGATCGAAAAGCAGCCGCCGGTGGAATAGCTCGAAGCCTTGCTGGCCAAATACAATGCAATGCCGCCAATCTCGTGCAGTTCGCCCCATCGGCCCATCGGGATCTTGGAAATGAACGCTTTGTATTTTTCGGGATCGTTGATGAGCGGCAAGTTAAGGTCCGTCGCGAACGGGCCGGGCAGGATCGCATTCACGGTAATGCCGTCGAGCGCTACTTCCATGGCCAGCGAGCGGGTAAGCTGCAAAATGGCACCTTTGCTCGTCGCGTAGGGCGTGCGCTCGGGGATAGCCGTGAGCGCTAGCATGGAGCCGATGTTGATGATCCGGCCGTAACCGTTTTCCTTCATCACGGGCACCACTTCGCGGCAAGCGAGCCAGGTACCGGTCACATTCACGCTTTGTACTTTGTTGAAATCGTCCAGCGAAAGCGCCTCGATAGGCCCGCGGATATTGATACCGGCCGAATTGACCAGGATATCTATTTTTCCAAAAGCCGCGACGGCCGTTTTGACCGTTGATTGAATACTGGCCTCGGACGTCACGTCGCACCCGACACTAATGCAGCTGACGTCGTAAGTATCTTTGAGCAGCTGCTCCGATTCCCTGTTCACGGCCTCGTCGCGCGCCGCGATGACGATATTGGCACCAGCTTCGGCCAGGGCTTTGGCCATTGCCAGTCCCAGCCCGCGGTTACCGCCTACCACGAGCGCGGTTTGCCCGTGCAGTTTGAAAAGGTCCAGAATGCTCTGTTGCATAGTTAGCGTTTCCATATTGCCTATTCAGTAATGATGAAATGTTCGAGACCTTCGGTTTTCAGGGTTAAACCTACCCCCGGCAATGTGTCGCTCAGCTGCACCCGCCCGTTTTCGGCAATCGCCTCGCCGTCGAAAATGTACCAGAACATTTCATTGCCCACCTCGATCTCCGTTTGCGGGAAATATTCGGCCATCGGGCTCGCGAACGAGCTCAGTACCACGTGCAGGTTATGCATTTGCCCGCCGTGCGGGATCACCTCTATGCCGTGTGCGAGGGCCATATTACAGATTTTCTGTGCCTCGGTGAAGCCGCCCACCCGGTTGGTATCAAACTGGAAAATATCCAGGGCACCGGTTTGAAGCAGGTCGTGGAAGCCGTAGCGGGTGTATTCGTGCTCGCCGCCGGAGAGCGGGATGTCGGTGTACTGCCGGAGTTTGGCAAAATTGTGGATCTCGTCCGGCAGGAGCAGTTCCTCGGCCCAGCGGAGGTTGTACGGTTCCAGCGCTTTCAAGAACTGCTTCGCATAGGCGAGGTTGAAACCCATATAACCTTCCAGCATTACGTTAATGTCGTCACCAACGGCTTCGCGCACCACTTTCGCCATTTCTACATTCTTCCGCATGCCCGCTACGCCTTCGGTCAATGGATAGCCGCAGCGCAGTTTCATACCCGAAAAACCCTGCTCCTTGTAATGCACGGCCTCTGCTTGGAGGCTGTCGAGGTCGCGGGTGTAGAGGCGGCTGTAATAGGTTTCGATGTCGGGGGTCGTACGCCCGCCCATGAGCATGAACACGGGCTGGTTCATCACCTTTCCTTTGATATCCCAAAGGGCAATATCGATGGCGCTGATGGCCGCGATAACGGTGCCTTTCCTGCCGAATGCGACCGTGGAGCGGTACATTTTTTCGAACAGATACTCGGTATTCAAAGGATTTTCCCCTAGCAGGATCGGCGTCAGTTTACTGTCTATCACAGCCTTGGTCACGTCCGGGCTCAGCCCCGCATTGCCGTAGCCGATATGCCCCTCGTCGGTTTCCACTTCCACCACCAGCCAGCTGAAAAACCGGAAGGCCGCCTGTGAATCGGTTTGGGAATGAATAGGACTGAGCGGCGTGGCAAACACTGTATTGGTCGTCAGCACGGGCCCTGTCCATTTATATAATTTCGCTGTTACTCTTTTGATTTTCATTGAAATGTATTTTAAAACAATATCACTTTTCAACCGGGGCGATCGCCTTGCCTACCACTTGAAATGCAGGAATGAAACACCCTGGCGTGGCAACTGCATTTCGATGGTCGTATTGCCGTTTTTAGGTTCGATCCATTGCGGCGAGGTCAGTAATGCTAGCTGGCCGGCCTTTTCGAGCTGCTTAATCTGCTCGGCGGTGGGCTGTTTGGGCGAGCCCATTGCTTTCCACACTTCGTAGGAGTTGCTGTTTTCCTTATCGATGCGGTAGTGGTACAGCATCATTTTCTGCTGCGGCAAGCCTTGCACATTCACTTTTACGGTCGCGTCGGGCTCGGGCACATTGTCGTCGTGGTAGTTCCACACCATCACCGCCGCCGAATTGGCGCTTTTGGAAGCAATACCATTGATATCCGCCTCCTTACGCACGCTTTCATCCCTTACCCTTTTGAAATCGTATGCCAGATCCTGCTTCACTTCCACGCGGTTGCCTTCCATCATGCCAAACATCCGGAACACGTTCAGTACCGGCTTGTCGACCCCGTTGGTAGCCAGGTCTCGGAAGCCGCGGAACCAGGCCTGGTCCTCGAACTCGAACGACCAGCTCACCGCCCCGAGCAAATTCACGCCCCTCGCCTCGGCCAGTTCATATTTCCGCGCAAATGAAGCCGCTGTATAGCTCGAATACATGGTACCATTGCGGTACGCGTTCTGCGGGCTCACATCTTCCGAGCATGCCGCGCAGCCCTCGGGATCGGATTCACCGATGATGATCGGCAGCTTTTTGAGTGCCGGGTAAGAAGCCACTATCTCGAAACCTTTGTCCAGGTCGCGCAGCTGCGTACCCATGTTCATCTGTACGTGCCCGTCCACGATCTTGGGCGCGCCTTTGGCATGGTAGGTAATGAAATCGATGGGCGTGCCGGTTTTGCCGGTGACGTAGTTTTTGCCGGCGGTGACGTGGTCGAGGAATTTCGTCATAAACACCTGGGACTTGTCCCACGATGGCCCCGTTACTTCCGGGCCGCCTATTTTAGCAGTAGGCAATGCGCGTTTTACCGCATCCGCCGTATAATCATACAGTTTAATATATTCATCCACAGTGCCTTTCCAGTAGCTGATATTCGGTTCGTTCCAAAGCTCCCAGTACCAGCTTTCCACTTCCTTCTTGCCATAGCGGGCCACCGAATGCTTCACCCACTGAAATACCAGTTCCGCCCATTTGTTGTAGTCGTTGGGCGGGTAAGCCCAGCCGAGGTAAATATCATTGTAATTATCCCCCGGCTTCCAGTGGTGACGGTACGGCTCGGGTTTTGAAGAAAGCGCCTGCGGCATGAAGCCGATCTGGGCAATGGGTTTCATGCCCCTTTCGATATAAGTATCGAAAATCCTGTCGACGATCTTCCAGTCGTACACCGGTTTACCCTGTGCGTCTTCGGTATAGGCATTGGTGGAACCCCATTTGAGCGCCGCCTCGCCATCGCCCGTCACGAGCAGGCTGTGCGCCCTTACGTACACGGGAACTTTGCTGAACTGCGCGATTTCGGTCAGCAGTTTTTTACCGTCCTTCATATAGGTGTAATTCGGCTCGTCGTAGCCAAAAAACGCCCAGATCGGCTGCATAGGGGCTTTTACCTTCGCCAGGTTGACCTCGATACTGACAGGCTGCTGCTGACTGAAAACAGGAGTGGACAATGCCGCGCCCAGGGTGGCTGCGTGGAGCAGGGCAAGTTTGGTTTTTTTGAAAAACATGAGACTCTGGTTAAGCGTAAAAATTAATATCCGGGATTCTGTTTGATCTGACTGTTCCGGCTGATCTGCTGGGTCGGTATGGGAAAAAGGTTATGCTTTTCGGCTGCGGCCGTCACGCCGTTGGCCTGCGCGGTACTGACCAGGCGGTTGTGCCGGATCAGGTCCCAGCGGAAATGCCCCTCTCCCACAAACTCCTGCGCACGTTCTTTGAGCACGGCATCACGGAACTGTTCCTTCGTCAACCCTTTCAGATCGGGGTAAACCGTCGCGGGCTGCTCGAATGCGGTACCTGCTGCCCTGGCACGCCGGCGCACCTGGTTGAGCGCCTCGAAAGCGGCAGCGGTGGGTCCGTCGGTTTCGTTGATGGCCTCGGCGTAGGTTAGCAGCATATCGGCGTAGCGGATCAGCGGATAGTTTACGCCTTCTTTAAGGTAGCCGGTGGCAAAATCTATCCGGTGAAACTTGGTCAAAAATGGCGCGTACATCGTAACGGTGTCGCGGACGAGCTCTTTCGTGCCGTTTTTGTAATAATAAGGCATCTTTTGGCGCACCGACTGCCACTTTCGGTAGGTGTCGGGGGTTTCGGCAAAAAATGCTTTGCGTGCCTGAAAAATGACCAGGTCTTTGAGTACGTGAAACTGCACATTCGTCCCGTTGATCGTCTGCGCGGGCGGCCCGAAAAGATAGATCATCCGCGTCTGGTACATTTGCGAGGTGCTGTTGGCATTCCCCCCGTGCTGAATGGAGAAAATGTGCTCCTTCGTGTTCTGGAAGTCGGGGTTATTGATGTTTTCATAATCTTCGAAAAGATTGAAAACCCCGCTATCCATTACTTTTTTGGCCTCGGCAGCAGCCTCTTTCCATTTCCGCTGCTGCAAGTAAACCTTGGAAAGCAATGCGGTAGCCGAAATGGCGGTAGCCCTGCCGGCGGTAATATCGGCGCGATTAAGCGGGCTCAGCAATTCCACCGACGCATTGAGGTCGGCCACGATCTGCGCATATACTTCCTCCTCCGAACTTCTCGGCTTCTCCACCTCGCTCAGGTCGGTGGTGGCTTTGATGTGCAGCGGCACGCCGCCGAACATTCTCACGAGGTTGAAGTAAAAGAATGCACGCAGGAATTTCGCTTCGCCGAGCACTTTATCTTTCCCCTGAAATTCAGCCGCTTCCATCTTGTCGATCAGCGTGTTGGCGCGGTTGATCACCTGGTAGAAGTAATCCCAGGCCGTTACAAGCTCCACGGCATCGGGTGTCCACGAGTAGGTATTCCATTCGTTCTGAATGCCGGAGCGGTCGCCGGAGCCATTGGCGGAGCCGCCGCCGATGAGCGTAAATGCGGTGACGTCGCCCAGGGTAACCCATTGTCCGTCACGGTAGTTGTCGTTCCAGAGATAGTTATAAACCCCGTTGAGCCCCAGTTGCGCCTGGTCGAGGGTTTTGTAAAAATCATCGGTTGCCACCTGGCTGTACACTTTCTCTTGCAGGGAGTTTTCGCAACCGCTTCCACCAAGCAGCGCCAATGCGGCCATGGCTGCGGAAAAAGCCTTTTGTTTAGTTATTTTAATAGATCGGATCATGTCGATTCAAATGATTTGCATTAAAACCCTAGCTTGATTTCCACCCGGTAGGTCCGCGACGACGGGTACCCGAACCGGTCCATTCCTTTGGTAGTATTGCTGCTGCCGAACGAGTTCACTTCCGGATCATACCCCGAATATTTCGTGATCAGCGCCAGGTTATCGACGCCGATACCCACCCGCGCATTCTTGACAAAACTTACAAAACCGGGGATTTTGCAGCTCAGCGACACATTCTGCACGCGCAGGAACGAGCCGTCTTCCACCAGGAACGAGCTTACGCGCTGCGGGTGCGATGCGCTCGCGGCGGGAAGCGTACCATTCGGGTTCTCGGGCGACCAGCGGTCCAGCCGCTTCGCCGATACGCCGATGCCGTCCTGCACATATTGCTGCGCCGCGAGGTTGAGCACCTTGTTGCCCTGCATACCGTACACGAACACGTGCAAACTCAGCGGGCCGAACGACAGGTCGTTCGTAAGCCCGTAACTGAACTTGGGCAACGGGCTGCCGAGGAATACATCGTCCTTTTCGGTATCGTAAATGCCGTCGCCGTTCACGTCCTTGTACCGGATATCGCCCGGCTTGGCCGCCGGCATGGTTCCAACTTCCTTGATCTCTTCCTTAGAACGCCAGATTCCTTCCGATACCGAGCCATAAAACTCACCTACGCTGTGCCCTGGTTGGAGCCGGACCGTGTTTTTGGCATGCGGGTTCACATTCGCCCCGCCTACCCAGCCCGAGTACAGGTATTCGGCGCCTCCGAGCGAGAGGATTTCGTTTTTGTTGAATGAAATATTAAAATTCGTCGTCCAGTTAAGCTTACCCTGCGTGTTCACCGTATTGATACCGAACTCCCAGCCTTTGTTGAGCATCGCCCCCGTATTTTTGAGCACGCTTCCGTAGCCCGTTTGAGAGGGAATCGGCACGTCGAGGAGCAGGTCGGTCGTCTTTTTGTGGTAATAATCCACCGAGAAACTGAGGCGGCCATTCAGTACCGCGGCGTCCAGCCCTACATTGAACTCGCCGGTCTTTTCCCAGCTCAGGTCGGGGTTCGCGATGTTCGACGGGAACGCTATCGGGAAGCGGGCACCGCCGAAAATGTACGAACTGCGCGTGCCAAACGAAGTACCGAGCAACGAAAGCGACCGGTACACGCCAATAGCCTCGTTACCCGTTTTGCCGTAACTCGCCCGGAATTTCAGCTGATCGAACACATCCAGGTCGCGGATGAATTTCTCCTCACCGAGCTGCCAGCCGAACGCGACCGCCGGAAATACGCCGTACTTGTTGTTGACGCCGAATTTGGAAGAACCATCCGCCCGCACCGAGGCGGTAAAGAGGTATTTGTCCTTCAAGGAGTAGTTCAACCGCCCCAGGTACGAAATGAGCGTCCATTCACTCATATTACTGCCCGGCGCCTGCGGACTGCTGCCGAGGCCGAGGTTATAGTATTCAAAAATATCACTCGGAAACCCGAACGACGACGCGTCCATGGTTTCGCTGGTTTCTTTCTGGTAGGTAAAGCCGCCCAGAATCTTCACATTATGGATGTCCGCGAAAGTTTTGGAATAGGTCAATGTGTTCGCATTGGTGAAATTGAGGTTGCGCACACCGATCTGCCGGGCCTTTCCATTCGCGCCGGCGGCGGCCTCCGAGCCGATCGGGAAGTATTGATGAAACTTCCAGTCGCGGATGTCAGCACCGAAGCGGATGTTCAGGTCCAGGCCGGGGATAATGCTGTAATCGGCGTAAATGTTGCCGAGGATACGCATGGTGTTGCTGAGCTGCCGGTATTTTTCGGTCATAGTCAGCGGATTTTCGAGCCCGCCGCCCATCGGGAAATTCCGCAGGTTGACCGGCTGTCCGAACTCGTCGCGCGCCGGAATGGTGGGCGGCGCTTCATACACAGCATCGACTACATTGGAAATGCCTTCATAGCCTTTTGTATCCGTCGGCACCACGTTTTCGTCGGTCAATGTAAAGAGCAGGCTCTGCCCTACGCGGAGTTTTTTGCTGATATCCGCATCGATATTGATCGACGTGCCATACCGCTTGAAATTCGAACCGGGGATAATCCCGTCCTGCAATGTCACATTCTCGGCCAGCATGTAGCGAACGTTCAGCCCGCCGCCCGAGAACGACAACTTGAAGTTCTGCCGCGGCGCGGAATTGTAAATTTCGCTCTGCCAGTCGGTACCCTTGCCGAATCCGGCGATCTGGTCGGGCGTGTACACCTGCGACTGCCCGAGCAGGCTCGCGCGTTCGTTCACCTGCGTGGCCCATTGGGTAGCATTCATGAAATCGAGCTTTTTGCGAATGGTCTGCAATCCGAATGCATATTCGAAATCGACCCGCTGCTGGCCTGCCTTGCCCCGTCGGGTGGTGATCAGTACCACGCCGTTCGCGGCGCGGGAGCCGTAAATGGCGGATGCCGAAGCATCTTTCAGGATTTGAATCGATTCAATGTCCGACGGATCGATCGAGTTCATCGGGTTGGCATTACCGCCGAACGAACCCGCATCGCTGCTGGCGCCGGTCTGGAAACCATTGCTGATCGGCACGCCGTCGATCACATACAGCGGCGAACCGCTCGCCGAAAGCGAAGCCGTGCCCCGTACCTGCACCGAAATGCCCCCACCGGGTGCGTGCGAGTTGGTATTCACCTGCACACCCGCGATTTTGCCCTGCAATGCCTTGTCGGGCGTGTTGATCGAACCTTGTTCGATGTCCTTGCCGGCAATGGTCGCGACGGCGCCGGTGAGGTCCTTCTTGTTGACCGTACCATAACCCACCACAACCACTTCGCTCAATTGCTCCGCATTGGGAGCCAGCTGAATGTCGATGGTAGTCTGGTTGCGCACTGCGATTTCCTGCTGGACATAACCAATGAAAGAAAATACAAGCATTTGACTTTCAACCACATTACTCAATTCATATTTTCCGTCACCGTCGGAAGTGGTGCCCACGGATGTTCCTTTCACCACAATATTGACGCCTACGAGCGGCTGGCCTTTTTCGTCGGTTACCCGGCCTTTCACCGCCTTGTCGACAGGCCTTGTGTAATTGTCGGGCTGGTACCTGTTCCCTCCGATAGCCACAGTGCCGATCAGGAGGAGGGCCGCGATCCAAAGGGATGCCGCCCAGCGGGGTGCCGCCCAGCGGGATGCCGCCCAAAGGGGAAAGCGCGGCCATTTACCCCCGCGGGGGTATGGTATAGGTTTTCTCATGATTTTATTAAAGCTAAGGTGCAGGCAGTATCATACCAGGCCCAGCGACTACCGGAAAGTCGGGACAAAGCATGCTCCGCCAGTTTTTTAAACACTGTTCGGAATTAAGATTCTGAAAAACAATACTTTCCTGATAACCCCGGGACACGGGGCAGGCAACGTTGCTGACGGGGTCAGCGGACAAAAAACAGGCAAATGGATTAGCTTACCGCTTTCGGCGAAAGCGCGTCAAAGTGTGCGTATCGGGCAATTCAAATTAAACGATAATGACTATACGAAAATATCCAGGTACTTCACTTCATCGGAAACCGGCATGATCCCGTGTTTTTGAAGACAGTTGAAATACATGCTGTCGCCTGCCTTCAAAAGGTATTCGGCATCGCCCAGCGTCATTTTCATTTCACCTTCAATCACATAAATGAATTCCTCGCCCTCGTGCGAAAGCTCGTGCTGCTTCACCTCTCCTTTTTTCGCCACGAAAAGCATCGGCTGCATTTTCTTCTGATGGTACTCGGTACCGAACGGGTAAATGAAATATCCCTTATCCGTTTTCGTCAGGTTCTGCTCCGCCGTAAGCCTCGCCGTGAAAATGGCGTTGAGCCACTCCTCGGTTTCCAGCAAACTGGAAATGTTGGTCCCCAGCACCTGCGCGATTTTCACCAATGCAGCCACCGACGGTACGGTCTTGTTGTTCTCGATTTTGGAGATCATGCTTTTGGATAAATCGCTTCCATCGGCCACCTCCTGCAATGTTCTTTTCTGGCTCGTTCTCAATATCCTGATCCGGTCTCCGATATTGAGCGTGTTCCCTTCGGCTATTAACATATTTTTCAACCCTGTTTACTTATTTGGCACTTTGTTTCATATCATTCAACAAGGTTGAATGCAAATATAGATGGAAAATACGACGAAGCAAGGAAAACTCTAAATATTTTATGCTTTTGTGCAATTCTTGCAGAGCCGCCGTTTTCGTTCCATGTTACGGAGCGAAAATAGAGTAGTGAATGCGATTTTCAAATGATTGGGGTGCCCCTTCCGTAGCAGCTCCGTGCGGAATTTGAGTTTACCCGAACAAAAAGTACAAACACCCCATCACCACTGCAATGCACGCCCAGCCAACCCATACCTTGCTGCGGTCGTAATGCGGCTGCGACGCGTAAGTTTCGGCCAGGGTTGGTAGCGAGGAGGCAGATTGCCTTTCGGGGAAGAGCAGGGAAATGACGGCCATGAAAATCATCAGGAAGGCCGTCAGCAGGAAGGTAAGCAGCATGAAGTGCGGCCAGAATGCTTTGTGGGGAAAATCGGTGAGCTGCATGGTGCCAATGCAGATGCAGAGCGGCGAACCGAGGTACAATGTGAGGTTGGCAGCGCGGCTGGTAGCCTTTTTCCAGATCACGCCCATCAGAAATACCGTCGTAAGCGGTGGCGCGAGGTAAGTACCGACAGCCTGCGAAAGGTCAAACAGCCCTTTATCGACCGTCGACAGCAGGATCGACATCAGCATCGCGATGAACGACGAGCCGATGATCACCAGCCGTCCCACAGTCCGCAGCTTTTGTGGCGAGGCGTTGGGTTCAATGATTTTGGAATAAACGTTCAAAGAAAAAACGGCACTGAATGCATTGATACCGACAGCGACATCGTATATCAATGCCGCAATGAGCGCCGCCAGCGTAATGCCCACCAGCCCGACGGGCAGCAAATTGGCCGTCATCACCAGGTAGGCGTGATCGGGATGGGCGAGGTTCGGGAACAGAATGTAGCAATAAATGCCGGGGAGCAGGAAAATGAAGGGTACCAGGGCTTTGAGGGCCGCCATGAGCATGGTTCCGTACTGCCCGTGCTGAATGCTTCGGGCGGCGAGGGTTTGCTGGACGATCGTCTGGTCGGTACACCAGTACCATATCCCTACCACCGGATAACCGAGCAGTACCGCATGCCAGGGATACACCGGGTCGTCCGACGGGCGGAAAATCGTCCAGAATTCCTTCGGCGACCGGCTGATCACTTCGCCAACGCCGCCGATGCGGTCGATAGCGATCAGACCCACGATCACCGCCGCCAGCGTCACCACCACGGATTGCAATGCGCCCGTTCGGGCGATTGCCCCGAGGCCTCCGGTAGCCGTAAAGCTCGTTGCAAGCACGGTAGCGCCCACCGCAGCCATCCAGAACGGCACATCGAGGAGTTGCGCGATCACCAGCCCGCCCGTGAGCAACACGAAACTCACCGAAACGATGAGCGTCGAAATCATGGAATAATAAGTGAGAAATGTAAAAGAGCGCTGCCCGTAGCGCCGCAGGAGGAATTCGGGCATGGTGCTCACTTTCGTGGCAAAGTAATGCGGCACGAATACCATCGCCAGCAGCAGCAGGAACCACCAGGCCAGCCAATCGAAATTAGCGGCGACCATGCCGGTGGTGTAAGCCATGCCGCCGTAGCCTACGAGCATGACGGGGCTCACATTGCTGCTGAAAATCGACAGGCCTACATTGTACCATTTCAGCGACCGGCCGCCCAGGAAGAGGTCGCTGGCGGTTTCGATGCGGCGCTTGCGGGAAAAATAGAGCCCTACCCCGACCAGAATGGCCAGGTAAAGCACGATAATGCCGGCATCGATGCCGCTGAGGGCCACTTTTTCGCGCATGGAATCACAACGTTTTTCGGCGGATCAGCACATTGGGCAGGATCACCTGGATACGCTGCTTCTGCATGATCGACTGCCCGGCGAGCTTGCCCATCAGCGCGAAATCGGTGGAGTAAGTGGTAATGTCGACAAACTCCTTGGCCGGCTCGTCGTTAGCCGAAAGCAGGCCCACGTCCACGCCCATGACGAGCTTCTGGGACTTGCATTCTTTCAGGATCGCCCACATCGTGTAGTTATCGAGCGTGAAATAAGCCTTACCCTTTTCGACCGACCCGGGTACGAATTCGCTCACGATCCGGCCCCTGATGGAAAAGTCATGCAGGAACCGCTTGAACGATGAGACGATTTCTTTCGGGTCGAGGGATTTGGGCGAATGGTAAAAAATAATCTCGTCGAACAACCTGATCTTTTCCGCCAGCGCTTCGAGCGCCGCGTATGTGGATCGTTCGAATTCCTGCGCGATGTAGCTCACCTCGCCGTCGAGCTGCTCGAACCGGTCGAATATGAGCAGGTTACTGCGCGGAATGGCTTCCAGGATCTCTTTCGTTTTGCGGTGCGGAATCGGCGCTACCACGTACATCCCGTATTTCCCTTTGATCTGGAACAATGTACTTTCGAGCACATCCACACTGCCGTGATGAAAAAACACGTCCAGATGCACTTTGCTGCCGAGCTCTTTCCGGAAATTCCGGTAAAAAAGTTCTTCGAATGTATCGAGATTATACATGATCAGCGCCACTTTCATGAACTGGTCGGTCTGCGCGTTGGTCACGTAATACCCGATCCTGTTTTTGGACTCCACCACTCCCCTGTCCACCAGCTCGCCGTACCCTTTGCGGATGGTCTCGCGGGAGAAGCTGAGCTCCTGGATCATCTGGTTTACCGACGGCAGCAGGTCGTTCGGTGAAACAATCTTCTGGTCAATCGCATTGATGATCCCTACTACGATCTGGTCGTGTTTGGAATAGGATGTCACTTCCCGCAATTCCTTTATTTTATCAAATATGCTCTCCATTCGGCGGTCATTACTTCGTAAAGCTAAAAAACTTATTATTGACTAATGAGGTTGCATCAAAATGAGTGGGGGCGCACTTTTGATACAACCTCAAAGATTACTCTACCCGTGCGGAAACTTCCTGCCTGCCAGCCACCTGCACATCCGCGAACGACACCGCACGCGAGCCTTTCACCACCGCCTGACTGGCCTTTTGCCGCTTGCCATTCACGATGATGAACGGATGCTTCCCGGCGAAACTCACCCGCCATTGCACGGCTGAGGTACCCGCATTGCGGAGCGAAGCCATTTTGGCAGATTCGGTAACCGAAATGCTCCGCTGTAAAACCGGCAGGTTTTCGAGGGCATGCGTATCCCCGGCCCGTCCATTGAACAAAGTCGTGACGCGGTTCACCCTGGCATCTGCCTCAATGCCCATAATGCCTTGTACCACGCCCTGCACTGCTCCGTAGGAAACCTCGGGATACTCGCGGCGCTTGGTGGCCGGGTCGGTCAGATGCAGGATTTGCTTGCGGATCTGCTCCGGATAGCCGTACTGGCCCAGCACATAGGGAAAATACGACTGGTTTTCCATGTTCCAGTCCCGCGCAAGGATCTGGTCGATCGTCTTGCGGGTACGCGTGGTATCCTTCAACACATCGAACCAGAGCAGGAAAGTTTCGCCTTCGGTATAGCCGAATGCGCCTTTGGAAGAATAGTAGGTAAAATATTTGTCCTCTTTCTCGCTCCACCATTTGTTCTCGATATGCTGGCGGTATTGGTCCGCTTTTTTGTCAAAAGCGGTCGCTTCGGAGGTTTTGCCCTCTACGCGGAGCATATCGGCATAAGTTTGCATTCCCCGCGAAAGCGCGGCGATCAGGTCAACGCCCATTTTCAGGTCGTGCACACCTTCGGAATAGGAAGCCAGCCCGCGGCAGCGGTGAAACGAATCGTCATCATTGTAGGCGGCGTGCGCATTCGGGTGGAGCGGCCTCGAAAGCAGCGAATCCGGCTGTAATACCCAGCGTTCCACATATTCGCGGACCGATTTGCGGTGGAAACTGGCAAATTCGGGGCCATTGATGTACCGCTTGTCGCCCGTCCACAAATAGAGCTTCCATGCCGCATGCAGCACATCGAAATTCGCATTGAGGTTATACCAGAACTCATCGTCGTTCCGGTAATCTTCCGGCGCGGGTTTGCCCTGTTTGTTAATTTCCCAATACGAGCACCAATCCTTTCCATCGGAAATGTTTTTGGCAAAATGCGAAAACATATTGGCATTCGCTTTACCCAATCCGAGCATTTCGGCGGCCATGCTCTGGTGCGCCACGTCGCGCATGCAGAACGCGAAACGCGAGGGTAATGCGGCTTCGTACCAGTCGCCCACCGGGTCGGCCGGGTTGCCCTTGTGGCTCAGGGCCATTTCCTTTGCACGGTCGAATGCGGTTTGCAATGCCGCGTCCGTCGAGCGGAACTTTAACGTTTCGCTTTGCGCCATGCAGCCGGACTGAAAGCCCAGCCACAGGGAAGCAGCGGCGATGAATCTGATCATTCTTGTTGTTTTTGAATTAAAATACAATGTCCTGATAAATATCCTCTATCAATTATAGTCCGGGTTCTGAACCAATGCGGGGTTCCGCTGCAATTCCGTCCGCGGTATCGGGTAGAAATACAGCGCTGTCTGCCACACCCGTTTCTGCACAACGGTGGACTGATAGGCGAATGTGCCGTCGGCCTGTTTAGTAATGATCACGCCCAATGCATCCTTTGAACCCGTATCGGCAATGCCCCAGCGCCGGATATCGAAATACCGGTGGCCTTCGAAGCACAATTCGATGCGGCGTTCCTGGCGGATTTTGTCCATTAATGCGGTACCGGATGCATTCACGGCCGGCATTCCCGCTTTTTGGGCGCGCAGTTTGTTCAGGTAGGTAAGCGCTTCGCCGTCCTCACCCAGTGCGGCGCAGGCTTCCATGTAGTTCAGGTAAATTTCAGATAATCTGAAACCGACCCATTGCGAGGCGGCATAATCCTGCTTCTGCCAGTCCACCGATTCATCCACCATTTTGCGGATCACATAACGCGTTTTGGAGGCATTCCAGGGCGAGTAAGGGCTTTGCGGCGAATCGTCCCCGCCTTCGAAAAACTGCGTCGTGCGGCCTTTGAAGGGCTGATTATTGGCTAAAATCGTCGCGTAAAAGCGGGGATCACGGTTCGCGTAAGGGTTCTTAGCATGCGCCGGGTTCGTCCAGCTGAATGCCGTCCCGTCGGCCATTTCGAATGCGTCCACCATTTGCTGGATCACATTGTAGGCACTGTAACCTTCATAGCCATTCGGACTGAGGTCGCGGCTGACGGTATTGTACCGGTCGGCTTTAACCAGGCCGCTGTAAACGCGGGCGAAAATCACTTCCGGGTTGAAAAAATCGAGGTACGTTTTATTATAGGTACCATTGGCGGCATTGCCATACAATGCATATGAAGCGCCCTGGAAATCGATCACGGCTTTGGCGGCTGCCTTGGCTTGCTGCCAGAGCGTCTTATCGCCCGAAGTATTGAAATACGGGCTCGCCGCGTACAACAGCAACCGTGATTTGAGGGCCAATGCCGCTCCTATCGTCGCCCGGCCTTTGTCGAGGTCGGCGGAGTAAGCGGCAGGTAAGAGCTGGGCAGCCTGCGCGATGTCGGCCAGAATAAAGTCCTTCGTTTCCGTCCATGTCGCACGCTTCTCGTTGAAATCCTTGTCGTTCACGTCGTACACCTTGGTAATCAGCGGCACGCCACCGAAGCGTTTCAGTAGCTCGAAATAGGCCAATGCCCGCAGAAAATGCACTTCCCCGCGCATTGTACGCACGGCCTGGCCGTTGGAGACGGTGTCGAGCTGGCCCACGTTTTTGAGGAACACATTACAATTGCGGACGGATGAATACAAATCTCCCCAGCGGTTGAGCGAGGAAGAACTCTGGTTATCCGGCGTGGCTTCGCCCTGTACGTAGCTGTTTTCGTTGGTCCAGTTGAAGTTACCGTACAGTTCGTCGGTCTGCGCGCCCCAACCGAAGCCGCCATCCTTGTAAGCGAGCACAGTCTGGTCGTAAATGCCGTTTACAAACACCTGTGCCAGGTTCGGGTCGGTCCATACGTCGGATTCGGAATAGGCGTTCAGCGGTTTGAGGTCGAGTACGTCCTTGCAGGAATTCATGGCCAGCATTCCGGCTCCGAGGGCAATGCCCGCGAACAGTTTTTTTATTTGAATTTTCATCGGTTAAATGCTTAGGTTTAGAAGCTGATGTTGGCGCCCAGGTTCACGACGCGCTGTTGCGGATAGTAATAACCCGGGTTGTTCGGGATTTCAGGGTCAAATGACGGCCCGAATTTGTCGATCGAAAACAGGTTGCTGCCATTGATATAGATCCTCGCGCTATGCATTTTGGCCTTCTTCAACAAGCCGGAAGGCACCGTGAAGCCCAGCTCCACGTTTTTCAGCCGCACGAATGCCGCATTGCGCAGCCAGAAATCGGAAGTCAATGTATTCACCCCTCTCGAAGCGCCGGTAGGGCCGTTGAAATTGCGGGGAAACTGGTTATCGCCCTCCTTCTGCCAGCGACCGTCGAAAAACTCTCGCGCCATGTTCAGCCCCGCGGGTGCGAGGTACGACTGCGCCCGCGCCTGCCCCTGCACGAAGAGCGAAAGGTCGAGGTTCTTCCAGGAAAGCCCCAGCGAGGTGCCGTAGATCAGCTCCGGCGTCCGCACCGATGACTGCCGCACCTGGTCGAGCCCGTTAATGGCCCCGTCGCCATTGATATCCTTGTAGCGGATGTCGCCGGGCGCCGTATTGGCCGGGTGCGGGCTGGCGTCGATCTCGGCCTGGTTCTGGTAGAGGCCGTCGGATTCGTACACGAGCCAGGAGTCGATCGGAATATCGGTCTTGCGCTGGTAGGATGGTACGCTGGCGGCCTCGTCCATGAATATCACCTTGTTGCGGGCAAAAGTAAGGTTACCCCGGATGTTGTAGCCGAAGCTCGTGCCGATGGTACCATTGTAATAGGCTTCGAGCTCGATACCGCGGTTGAGCACCTTTCCGAGGTTCTGGTTCGGCAAGGTCACCCCTGTGTATGCGGGCACGGACTCGCTGCGCGTGATGAGGATACCCGTGCGCATGGAGCGGAAATAGTCGATGGTAACGCCCAGCTTGCCTTTGAGGAACTGCGCGTCGAGCGCCACGTCGGTGGTGGTGGCTACTTCCCAGGTAATGTCGCGGTTCGGCGTCGGGCCGGGCACGAGCGAACTTACCTGCGAGGCGTTCGGGCCGAGCGAGTAACCGAAACCGGTTCCCAAAAGGTAGGTTTGGATGTAGTTGAATGCCGAAACATTGTCGTTACCCGTCTTACCCCACGAGCCGCGCAATTTCAGCTCGGTAATGCTTTTGGAATTGAAAAAATCCTCCTGCGAAATGCGCCATGCCGCCGAAACTGCCGGGAAGAAGCCGTAGCGCTTTCCTTCGGGGAAGTTCTGCGAGCCGTCGTAGCGCATGTTGTAGTCGAAAAGGTATTTATTCTTGAAACCATAAGAAGCGCGGGCGATGAAGTTGTTGCGGCCCGTTTGCGCTGCGGTGGAATTGTTCTGCTGGCCTATCAGGCTACCGGCATAAAGCTGGTCGAGCGAGTTGCTGAGGAAGTTCGACCGGAATGCGCTGATCTCGTCGGCATTGCCTTCGAAGCGCTCATAGGCGGCAAATCCTTCGACGGAATGGTCGCCGAACCGGTTGTTATAGCCGAGCCGGATGTTCATCAGGCTCTGTTTCAGCGTACCGCGTAGCTCCGACAAGCTGGGTTTAATGGCCGAATTGATCTGAATATAGTCGCCGGTAGCACCGTCGTAACGGAATGCGGGCGGCGGTGTTTTGGTAAATGCTTTTGTTTTGGAAAAAGTGAGGTCATAGGCATAGTAGCCATCCACGAACAGGCCATCGACTGCTTTGGACAGGTCCCATTTGAAATAGGTCTTGGTTTGCAAAAAATCGTTGGTAACCCGGTTGTAGCCCGCCTCGCCGCCGGTAATGTACACCATGCTGTTGTTAGGCCCGCCGCCGATGCCCGGTCCCACGAGGCCGTTGGGATACACCGGCACAAGGTAAGGGTATGCCAGCCACAGCTCCCGGAAGATCGCGCCGGCATTGTAATTGCCCACGGCCGAATTCCGGAACTCGTTGCGGTACAGCAAGTCCACCCCGATTTTCAGGTTGTCGGTAACGGCGATATCCACATTGGCACGCGCCTGCGCCTGCTTGTAATAGGCCGCGTCCCTTTTATAAATGCCGTCCTGCTTCTGGTACTGGCCCGAAAGGAAATAGGTAACCTTGTCGGTGCCGCCGCGGAGGGAAATGAC
Source organism: Dyadobacter soli (assembly GCF_900101885.1). GTDB lineage: Bacteria > Bacteroidota > Bacteroidia > Cytophagales > Spirosomataceae > Dyadobacter > Dyadobacter soli. The sequence continues at coordinate 207,484 of NZ_FNAN01000007.1, forward strand.
CTGGTTGTGCTGCAATGCCTGCTTTTTCATGGTCGCGTCCCACCAGTCGGTGCTCGGGAAAGAGAGCGGGTCGGAGCCGTCGCGAAACTTCTGCAACGACGCGTCGGGCCAGGTTACGTTCTGGCCGATCATCCGGTCGTACTCGTTGGTAGCCAATGCGTATTCGTACGAATTCAACATTTGCGGCACGCGCGTCGCCTGCGTGAGCGACCAGTTGGTACCGATGGACAGCACCGGCTTGCCAGCCTGCCCGCGCTTGGTGGTGATGAGGATCACGCCGTTAGCCGAGCGCGCCCCGTAAATCGCCGCGGTGGCATCTTTGATCACCGTAAACGACTCGATATCCGCCGGATTGAGCCGCGCAAAGCCGCCCGAACGGTCGGGAATGCCGTCGATCACGACCAGCGCACCGGTGCTGCCGAGCGTTGCCTTTCCACGGACGAATATCTCCGCATTGTCGTTACCCGGCTCGCCGCTGCGGGTGTTGGCGATCAGGCCCGGCACGCGGCCGGCGATCGAGTTGGTGAGGTTGCTCGCAGGTGATTTTTCCAGCTCGCTGCCTTTGATCGTCGACACCGAGCCGGTGAGGTCCGCGCGGGTTTTGGTGCCATAGCCCACTACCACCACTTCGTCGAGCGCCTTGGTATCGGCTTCAAGCAACACATCGAGCTTGCTTTGCTTGCCGACCTGGATTTCGCGGGGAATGTAGCCTATGTAGGAAAAGACGAGCACCGCGTCGGCCGAAGGCACATTGATCGTAAAATTTCCATCGGTATTGGTGGACGTGCCGCCATTGGCACCCTTGATGATCACACTCACGCCGACGAGCGGGCCGGACGCATCCGTGACCCTGCCCGTAACCGGAACCTGGGCCCTGACCGCCGCGCATAACAGCAGCAGCACAGCCAGAAGCAGTGAAGAAAAGCGGGTATAAAAAACCATGTTCGAAAGGGTTATTAAGTGAAACACGCGCTGCGCAGGCAAGCCTCCGGATGCCGCCCGACACAATCGCACTGTCTAATTTTTTATCAAAAGAACACAATTTTTAATTAATCTATACTATTCTATACTATTTTAAGAAAAAATATTTTTTGAATTAGTTAAAACATGGCCAGGAAAGCTATTTTACAACAAATGGCTATAAATAAGTATCATAAAGACACTTTATCGACATTGCCGAGCAGCTATATTTATAACTATACTATTCTATACTTATCTCAATAACCGATTCCGTTAAAACTTCTATGATCGAGTCGTAGCAATATTGAAGATCGGCATCACTAATGCAGTAGGGAGGAACGAGGTACAATACATTTCCAAGCGGGCGGAGCAGAATGCCCTTTTGCAGCAATGCCCCGAACACGGGTTTGCATTGATTCCGGAAGTAGGAATCCGCTCCGTCGTCGCCGAGGTTCATCGCAAGAATGACCCCGCACTGGCGGACGGAATGGATGATCGCATGCGTGGCCACACGTGCGCGGAACTGCGCGTGCTGGTGGGCAATACGGGCGATGGCGGCTTGCGTTTCCGCACTTTTGAGCAAATGCAGACTCGCCAGCGCGGCACGGCACGCGAGTGGATTGGCCGTGAAGGAATGGCCGTGAAACAATGTCCCGTATACGTTATCCGTGCGGAATGCTTCGTGAATATCAGCCGTGCAGGTGGTAACGCCCAGCGGCATGGTACCTCCTGTGAGGCCTTTGGAAAGGCACATGATGTCGGGCTTTTCGGTCAGATGATCGGCGGCGAACATGCGCCCCGTGCGCCCGAAGCCTACAAATATCTCGTCCTGCACGAGGAGCATGCCCTTCGAACGGCAGTAGCGCAACAAGGTATCGAGGTGCGCGGCCTCGTACATGCGCATACCGCCCGCCCCCTGTACCAGCGGCTCATACACGAAACAGGCGATCTGATCGGCGTGGTGGTCGATAAATGCCTGGATTTCGGGCAGGTTAGCCTCCGTCGGGAGATCGATATGGATGACGTCGAAGAGGAGATCGGCGAAGGGTTCCGTCCAGCCGCTGCGGCCGCTTACCGCCATTGCCCCGAAGGTATCGCCGTGGTACCCGTGCCTGAATGCCAGCACTGTGGATTTGGGCTGGTCACGGTTGTAAGCATACTGAAAACTCATTTTGAGTGCTACTTCTATGGCTGTGGAGCCATTATCGGAATAGAAGACCTTACTTTGGTTCCCGGGCAGCACTTCCAGCAATGCCTCCGAAAGCGCTACCGCCGACGGATGCGTAAAACCTGCGAAAATGACGTGTTCAAGCGTACGCAGCTGGTCGGAAACCTGCTCGGCAATGTAGGGATGGGCATGGCCGTGCAGGTTCACCCACCACGAAGCAATGGCGTCGATGTAGCGCTTGCCGTTCTCATCATATAAATAAGCTCCCTCACCGCGTACGATGGCGATTGCTTCGCCTGCCGTTTTAAGAGGTGTAAAAGGGTGCCAGTTCACCGCACTGTCGCGCTGGCCCCAGGTCTGGTTTTGAATATGCATTAGGGAATGTGTTTTGGACTAACTAAATGGAGGTCGGCGGTCCGGCGATCAGTCAACTGTAATCAGCCGCCTATGCACGGTCGTTCGGATTGACCTGCTTGCGTATCCGTATGGCCACACGTATAATGCTTCGCGCATTTAATGTTTTGAAATCGGGAATATCGAGAATAGTAGCCTGAATATCCGGGTAGGAAAGTATCACACGGCGGGTATCTTCATCGAACGGGCCATTGAAGACCAGGTATTTCAATGGAATGTGCCGCTGTTTAAGGGCTTGAATAGACATCAGGGTGTGATTGATACACCCCAGGTAGTTCCGAACAACCAACGCAACTTCCACGCCCAGCTGTTCGATCCAGTCGATCATACAAAACTGCTCGTTGATAGGCACATATAACCCGCCGGCACCTTCGATGATCAGTTTATTCTTTGTTTCAGGAAGAATTAAATCCTCTGCCATAATGCATTTCTGCTCCTTCTGCGCGGCCTTGTGCGGGGAGGCAGCCAGTTTGAGACGAACGGCTTCCAGGTGTGTGATAGTGCCCGGGCTGGTCAATTGGGTAACAGTTTTGCGATCAGTATTGTCCAGCCCTCCCGCTTGCACGGGCTTCCAGTAGTCGGCTTTCAGCGATTCGGTCAGCACGGCGGCGCAGACGGTTTTGCCCACGTCGGTGCCAATGCCGGTCACAAACAGGATTTTCCTATTCGGTATCATGAAGTTCTTTTAAAATAGTGGTGAGTTGCCGTATCTCGGCATCGGTATTAAATGCGTGGAGACTGATCCGCAGGCGTTCGGAACCGCTCTGCACCGTCGGCGGCCTTACCGCGAACGTGAACAGCGACTGGCTTTCGAGCATTTCCCGTACTGCCATCAACCGCGCGACACCGGGGAAAGGAACCGATTGCACCGGGCTGCTGGCGCCGGAGAATGTCGGTAGTCCGGCCGACGTAAAGCAGGTAATCCGGCTTTGCAAATCCTCCCGTAGCCGGGGATTCATTTTCAGAAATTCATAACTGTTTCGGATCGTCGCCGCAAACCAATCAGGTTGGCCTGTTGTGTAAATGAATGGCGCCGCGAAATTGACCAGGTAGTCGATCACTGTATTGTTCCCCAGCACCGCGGCCCCGTGGGCACCCATGGCCTTGCCATACGTTACGACGGTCGCGCATACGCGCTCCTGCAATGCCTGCGTATACACGAGCCCGTACCCGAATACACCCATCGCGTGCGCCTCGTCCACGATCAGCGAAGCGCCATAACGCTCCGCCAGCAGCACCAGATCGTGAAGCGGCGCAAAATCGCCTTCCATCGAATACAGGCTCTCGACAGCGATCCAGCATTTTCCCGGCGTTTTGGCCAGCCGGCTTTCGAGGTGGTCCAGGTCGTTGTGCAAAAACCGCATTTTCTTCGCAAACGACAACCGGCAGCCGTCGATGACCGAGCGGTGTACAAACTCGTCCAGCAGGATCGTATCGTTTCTCTTCGGCAGGCAGGAGAATAGCGCCAGGTTAGCCATGTACCCCGACGGGAATAGCAACGCCCGCTCGGTCTCGTGCTGTTTGGCAATAAAGTCTTCGACAGATAACACAAATGCCGAGTTCCCGCTCACCAGCCGGGAGCCGGTAGCGCCGCGCAGCCATTGCGGGTTATGCTGCAAGGCAGCTGTCAGCATTTCGTGGCAGGCATTATTCGATGCAAGGCCCAGATAATCATTGGAATAAAAATCAACACCCTGCCCCTTTACCCGGAGCTCCCGAAGTATCCCCTGCTCCTCCCGGCGGGCAAGGTCCTGCGAGAGTTGGGCCAGTACACCGTCACGCATGGGCCAGTTCGCTTTCCAGGGAACCCAGCCATTGATGGAACAGTACCTGTTCCATTTCCTGCAATACTTCGGCGTGCGCCTCCCAATCGTCCGAAAACCGGCTGAGCTGCGCGGTCATTTCTTCTAAATGCCCCTCCTCTTCCGCGATAATGGATTTCACGGTTACCGAATGCGACGCCTCCGAAAGCGCGCGCTGGTAAACCGGATACAATTCATCTGCCCGTACTTCAATGAGATAGGTAACGAACAGGTACGCCGCGTAACGCAGCTGCGCCCCATTCAGTCCGAAAACCTTTTTGAGGTACCTGCTGCATCGAATGTCCAGCATAGCGAGGTATTGCCTTGTGGACACCGGGGCAAAGAGGTGGGCATTGGAGTAGTCCGGACAGGCGGCGGGGGCGAGTTTGGAGATTTGTTTCTTTAAAATATAAGCATGCCGGTGCTCCTCGGCGGCGTGTTTCAGCTGTATGATTTCCACCAGCGTATTATCTTCACAAGCGGAGATTTTCCGTGCGCCGGCATTTTCCAGAAACGACAGGGTATTCAGCCATCGGGCATGCAGTTGGTCCTGCTGTACAATTCGTTGGATCAGGTGGTACATATTTGGATTTTTCTCCAAAAGTATACCCCGACCGGACGCCCCGGATGTACCGGTTTGCATTTTGACGATAGTCCGGTCGGGATGTCCCCTACTCCATCACCAGCCAGGTGTACCCCTCGGCCGGTATCTCCACTTTATAGTCGACTTCGTAGTTCCGGCCCACTTTATACGATTGCGCCGCGCCTTCCTTCACGCGGATTTTCACGGATTGATCTTTGCCCGTGTAATACACCGGCAGCTTCACATTCCGCACCATTTTCTCGCCCGTCGGGTTGTAGAGCATCACCAGCCCTTTCACCGGCAATTCGGGGTTGACGTGCATAATACCGTCCCAATCGCGGCCATCGGCGCGGCGGAGGTGGATGATGTCGGAATTGAGAATGTCGCGGTATTTTTTGTACCAGCTCACCACATTCCTGACAGTCTTCTTCGTCACGTCGGTATCGTACAGGCGCGGGCCGCGGTAGCATGCCTGCACGCCGGCGCCGTAGTACTGCATCATGAGCTGCTCGTAAGCGTCCAAATGCTCCGAAAGCGGTTCGAGCACAGCCTCCGGCCCGCCGCCCTGGTATTTGGTAAGCGGCACGAAGCCCCATACCATCGACGGCGTTTCGTTCCAGGTGGCGTCGTAGATATTCTGGCGGTTCAGGATCTTTTGCTGCTCGCGCGGTAGCGAAAAGTTCACTTCCCGGTAGCCCAGGCCCACTTTATTGGTACCATCGAGAAAATACCAGTCGGGTGCATTGACATACACCCCATTCTCGGCGCACCAGTGATAGAGGCCTTTTTGCAGCGCCATTTGCTTCCATTGCGAGTCGGCCAGGCCTTCATGGCCGGGGTGCGAGGTGGATGCGCATACGTCGCCAGGGTAAGGCCCGTCGTTTTCGAAAATGTCGAAACCTGTGTGGCTCATGAATTTTTTGAGTTTATCCAGGTATGCCAGCCCCCATTTGCTCCCGAGGCAGGGTGCATTACCGAAGAATGCACCGCCGGTTTTGCCGGTTTTAGGGTTGATCACATCGTCCTCCTCACTGATCTTCCTCGAACTGAACAGCGAATAGCTACCGATCATCACCTTTTTACTGTGGGCATAGTCGGCCAGCTCTTTCCATTTTTTGAGGTTTTCGGGTGAAATGTCTTCCATATTGCAATGGCTTCCAAAGCTGAGGATCAATGCCTCGTAGCCCGTCGCCGCACATTGATCGATCGCCGTGCGTACCTGCTCGTCGTCTTTGCTGACGAGGTGCATAAAGATCGGGTTAACCGTCGTCCAGGGTGCGATGGTCCGGTACATTTTGCGGACGGCCATCCCCTTCCGCTCCCGGTCGTAGCTGTCGATCAGGAGTTCGTAGGTACGGATCGATTCCAGCTTATCGCCCGCTTTCAGGCGCGTTCCCATGGCAACTTTCGGATGCACTTCCAGCAAACAGGGCGTCTGGTAGTCGTAATTAACCTGCGAAGTGTAGGCTTTATCTACCTTCCAGTGCGTCGCCTGGTCGCTGAGGCCGTAGCGCATGGCGTTGTTGAATGCGAAGTTGTTTTCAATGTACAATCCATTGGGCTTCGCCATTTCTTCCGGCTTGCCCACCACCGCGCTCTCCTCTTCGGTCACGGCCAGTATTTCGTTCACCACCTGGTCGATGGTAACATCGTTCTCGCTTTTGTTTTCAATGGTTACCCATTTGGAAACCAACGGAATACCGTCGAAGATCGCGTAATGCACGTATACATCCACGCCCGTGAGCGCGGGAAGCGACGAGCGGAACCGGAATGCAATCTCGCTTCCGGTCGCGTCCTTCTTGCTGCCCGCCCACATGGCGGTTTTCCATTGCAGGTAAGGGGTTATGGGGGAAATTTTATGGTCGATGTAGTGAAACGCGCTGTCCGACACTTTCAGCTGATCGACCCATTGCGGCAGCAGGTACGCGTTCTCTTTTTGTCCATACAATCCTCCCACATGATAAGCGACGCCATTCAGTACCACCCGCGCCTCGGGCTTCACGGCACGAAGCAACTGCTGGCCATTGGTGAGGTTCTTGTACTCAATGCAGGCCAGGTCCGGTTTGAGGCGGAATGTGCGTTTCACCAGGCCGTTGGATAGTATAATGTCCTTGCCGTTGGGTGATTGATCGATATGCGCTTGGGCGGCTCCGGGTTTGACGAGCCAATCGCCAGGCGCCGGATCGCCAGCCGCCGGGCCGCCGGGCGTTTGGGCCTGCGCGGTAAAACTGAGCAGGCCGAGTGCTAAAAAAAGGTATTTCATAAAAGGTAATCGGGTATTGGTTAAGGGTGGTTTAGATGTTTTTTGCCAAAAAGAATACAAATACTTCAAATTCAAAAATTCCAGCGCCCGGTAACACAAATACACGAAAGTTGTATCCTTTTCGACGGTCTGCGCCGCGGTACGATTTTTGTACAAAAAGCTGTCTTGCACGCTCCCCAGAAACCCGTCTAAACAGTTTTTAATCAGACAATTATGAAAACACTATTCACATTACTGGCATCAGTTAGCTTCTTGATGCCCCCCTCCGCCATGTGCCAGGTCGCTCAGAATTTGCTGGTTTCCGCGGCCGAAGAAAAACCTGCCAAACCGTTAGCAGGCTATTTCTTCTCGCTCAAAGAAGTCCCGCTATCCCAGAAACACTACATTTTCCATGCAGATCCGCTTAAAAAGGCCATTCTGACGGACGGCGATAAGGACGTCGTCCTCAGCCATACCATGACCGTCAAAAGCGCGAGGGGGTTCGATATGTATTTTTCCTCAGGCCAATACAATGTGACGCTGGCCGTCAAGGACGCCAGGGAAGTCGATGGCGGCACGACCGAGTACAAGGGTACTTTGTTCGTCAAGCGGGGGTCGGAAAAGCACAAGTACACCGTGCATGGTTTTCAGAACCGATGAGGGCCTGTATCCAGAATGTTGAATAAATACCTCATTCAGTCGGGCCGGCGCAGTTCCACCCTGGCTCCCGCCGGCGCATTGAATGTGATAATTTGCTCATTCTCTTTCACTTTTCGCACACCTTTCGACATCGTTATCTTCCAATCAGGGGAAGGCTTTTTCACTGAAAACTCCCCTGCTTGTTCCGTCACAAGGCTCACCTCAACGACTTTTCCCGCTTCCCTTTTCGCACTCACCAGCACCGCGCCCTCCGCACGGAGATTGCTGAATGCGGCATCTTTCCAGTCCGCCGGCAGCGCGGGCATGACGTCGATCATGCCTGCATAACTTTGCAGCATCATTTCCTGCAAGCCGGCGGCGAATGCGAAGTTGCCTTCGAGGGTGAATGGGCGGTAGGTAAATTTGGAAAGACCGGATTTCGTCTGATCGCCATTCGCGTGGAAGCTGTTGGGCAGGCAAAATGCCTTCGCAAATGTCGCCAATGCATCCCTGGCACCAGCACCGTCTTTGGCACGCGCTTTCAGATTGGCGAGCCAGGAATAGGAATATCCGCACCACCAGTCGGGACCTACTTTATCCAGTAAAGCAATGGTGTTGGTGATGGTCTTTTGTGACTGCTCGCCGTCCTCCCATTTAATCAGCCCGAGCGGGTGAATGGCCATTGCATGCGAGAAATGCCGGTGCGATTCGTTGTAGGGCAAGGTCCGGGCGAACATCAGCTCGTTTTCTTCTGTCTGAGCAAAATCCGGGAATTCGCCGAGCAGTTTACGCCATTTTTCGGCCTGCGGCTTGTCGTCCAGCGCCTCCGCCAGCTCGATACCCGCTTTGAATGTAAACCGGATAATTGCCAGATCGTAGTTAGTCGTCTCGGGAAACCAGGCTTCCAGGCGGTTATCCCGGATTTCCGGGCTCGAACTGATCGGCAGATGCCGCTCGCCCTGCCCGTTTTTCACGGTAATATTTTCAAACAATGCACACGCCTGCCTGAACCACGGGTACGCACGGGCTTTCAGGAAGGCCTTGTCCATCCCGTACCGCCATTGCAGGTAATAATGGTGCGCCAGCCAGCCCGAAACCGTCGGAGAGAGCGAGTACTGAATCCAGCCACCCATTTCGGTACCATCGAGGGTAGTCACGCCGGGAACGGCGAGGCCGTCGGTGCCGAAGTATAGTTTGGTGTACCGGAGGTAGTTATCCTTGTTTTCGTCCAGGTGATCGAGGTAACCCAATGCTTCTTCCAAATGGTTGCCGCTGTATGCGGGCCAGTAGCTCAGCTGGGTGTTCAGGTCGTGGTGGTAATCGCCTTTCCACGGTGGAATGCGGCCGTTATCGGCTGTCCACACGGCCTGCAAAGAAATAGGCGGTGCACCGCGCCGGGCGGCCGAACCGAATTTGTATTGCTCGAGGTACCATTGTTTTTCAATGAGCGGATCAGGGACCGAAACGGACGACATGCTCCAAAACCGCTTCCACCAGGCCTGATGCGACGAGGCAGCGGCGACATAAGTCTGTTTCAATGCATTTCGGGCAAGTACATTGGCAACGGTGGCAGGCTTGGCCGCCGCTTTCGGGTAATGCGACGACACGCTCCACACGCCCTCCACGACCCCGTTTTGCAGCGGTTTCCAACGCACCGCTACTTCGTACGTAAAGCCTCCCCAGCCCTCCTGCCGATAGGTAATGCTGCCCGCGCCGGGCGTAATGGTGCCCTGCTTGTAGCCCAGGCGCGCCAGGTCGTCGCCTACCAGCGAGTTCACCGGCCCGCCTTCCTGTATGGCACCGCTATACCGCGGCGCCACGATGGTCGGCGACATTTCACTCCGCACATTTTCGAACCGGAACCAGCCCACCGGCTCGGTAGCATGCACGAATGTTTTCAGCACCGCGCCATTGTCCCATTCCACTTCGGCGGTGGCCGATGCGAGCATTACTTCGGCACGTTTTACCTTCCAGTCCGCCGGTAATGTAAATTCCAGTGCGCCGGCGGGGATTTTGGACGGCGCCGGCTCGCGGTCGTAAGGCGCATCGAAATACTGCTGAACCGGTTTGTAATCCTTTTTACGGACCTGCTCCTGCACCCATTTGTAACGGAATTCGTCCCGGTGCAGGCCGGCCATCGGGCGCATATCCCAGATATCGGCGCGGTCGAGCGAGAAGCGCAGCTTGCCTTCCCGTTCCCAGATCAGCGCACCGACGGTACCATTGCCGAGCGGAAGCGCCTCGTCCCAGACATTGGCCAGTTTCTCAAAATGAAGGTTATGCTTTGCCGCCGGTTGGGCGCGTGCCGCCGGGGTTACCAGCGGCCACACGCATACCAGCAGGATTTGAAAGAAAATACACCTTTTAATATCCCTCATTTTGTTTCAATGCTGTGTTAATATCGATTTCGCTCTGGGAGAACGGCCAAACGTAGAACTTATCGTCCCATTTCAGCCGTATGTTACTGTGTATCAGCTTGTCGTTGATATCCTTGCCAATGCGCCAGCGCATCACATCGAACAGCCGCAGGCCCTCGAATGCGAGCTCCCGCCTGCGCTCCTTACGTACGAGCACACGGGTGAGCGTGGTGAGGGCGGGCACGCCTGCGCGGGTGCGGATCGCGTTCACGTAGGAGAGCGCTTTCGCGTCGGAAGTGGTACCGCCCGCTTTCTCCATTTGCGCTTCTGCATTCATGAGGTAAATGTCGGCGAGGCGGAAAAGCACGATGTCGTGACCGGTAAGGATATCGCGCTCGCTCGGAATGAAGCGGCCCGGGTCCCAGATCGCCGCGAACTTGATGAGCCCGTAATTCGTGGCGGTAAACTCCGTCTGGAATTTAAAACCGTCCTCACGCTCGAAAGTGGTTTTGTTGGGTGCAAAATAATACCACTTTTTCAGGCGCAGGTCGCCGGTTTCGTACTCGTCGATCAAGTCCTTGGTCGGTGCGAGGCCTCCCCAGCGGAAGAATTCCACTTCCTGGCCGCCGTCGTTCGACTGGCGACCGTCGCGGGTTTCGATGTATTTAATCGAGAAAATATTTTCCGGGCACGCGGCCTGGCCTTTTCCTTTGATAAACGGCGATTCGAGATCGGCAGCGAGCGAGTATTTGTTCGAAGAAATAATGGAGGACGTCAGCGAAATCACCTCATCCCATTTACCCTGAAACAATGCAATGCGTGCCTGCAATGCCTGGACGCTGGTTTTCACCGCGTGTCCCGATTTGTAGGCGTCGTCCGGCAGGTTCGCCACCGCAAAAGCCAGGTCTTCTTCAATGAATTTGTAAACATCCTCCTTACTCGATTTGGCGATTTTCAACTCCTCGATATCGGCAGGCACCTCCCGGTAAACCACCACCCCTCCCCAACGCTGCACCAGCTCGAAATAGAACATCGCCCGCAGGAAACGCGCCTCGGCTTCGTAAGCTTTTGCAGCCGCGTCGGGTAATGCGACTTTGGTGAAATTTTTGAGAAAAATATTTACACCCGCAATGCCATTATAGCAAGATGTGTACAACGACCGGGGCGCACCCGAGTTGGCGGGATCGAGCGTACCCGACTGCATGAGGCGGATGTCGCCGTAATGCTGCGCCCAGCCGTTGTCGACAGCGGCGTCCCAATAGCTGCGGTGCCAGGTAACGTAAGTGCCTTTCAACCGGGCATAGCATCCAGCGAGGCCCATCTGCACATCGCCTTCCGACGTCCAGAACTGCTCCGCAGCTATTTCCTGCGGCGGGTTTTTATCCAGAAAATCACTATCGCAGCCCGGCAATGCAGCTACGAGCATGGCTGGCAAAAGAATACGGTTCAGAAAAGTTTTCATATGAAGTATATCTTTTAAATCATCTTTATACCAATCAGAATCTCAGGTTCAACCCCACGGAATACACTTTCAGCTGCGGGTATTGGGCGTGCCATCCGTCGCCCGCACGCTCGGGATCGAGGTCGGGATACTTGGTGAATGTGAGGATGTTATCACCGGTGAGGAATACTTTCAAATGGCTGATACCCACTTTTTTCGTAATCGAGGTCGGAATGGTGTAGCCGATCTGCAAGTTTTTCAGGCGCAGGTACGAGGCGTCTTTGAGGAAATAGGTCGAGTTCTGGGCCGTTCCGCCGGTCATCGGCGCGTATCCCCAGCCGTAAATGGCCGGTACTTCCGAGTCGGGGTTGGTTACGGGGTCGTAGGCGTCGAGGAATTTGGGATGTGGGGACGAACCTTGCGAGAATGGGTCTTCGCCGAAGAAATAGGTCCTAACCTTTTGCCCCTGCACACCCTGGAAGAACAGCGCCAGGTCGAAATTATTCCACCTTACATTACCTCCAAAAGAGTAAATAAAGCCCGGGTAAGCACCTTTCACGCGAATGCGGTCGTCGCCGTCGATCTTGCCGTCGTTGTTCTGATCTTTGAATTTAATATCCCCTAATTGCGGGTTACCGGGCGTTACCACGGCTTTCAGCTCTTCCTCGGATTTGAAGAGGCCGGTGTATTCGTACAGATAATAATCGCGGTAGGGCAATCCTTCCTGGATAATGCGGTCGCTGTAAGCCGGCGCGGGGAACTTCACCACCTTGTTACGGTTGATGGAAAGTTGCCCGTTCAGCCCATATTCCACGGAACCAAACTTGCCTTTGTGCCCGAGCTCGAATTCGATACCATAATTTCTGAGCGTGCCGTAGTTGATCACCGGGGCGGACATACCCGCGCTGGCCGGAATAATCGCACCAGCAAGAATACCCGTGGTCAGCTTGTTATACCAGTCGATGGTACCGTAAATGCGGTCACTTTTGAGGTTGAAATCCAGGCCAATGTCGGCGACGGTAGTCTTTTCCCATCTAAGCCCGCGATTTCGGAACGCCGTTTGCTGCACGCCCTGCATTAGCGCTTCATTGAATGCATAGGTTGTAGAAACATAGGTATCCTGCCAGGGATACTCGCCCAGATTGGTATTCCCGACTTTGTACTCGCTGATATTCGCATTCCCCAGCAACCCGTACGAGGCCCTGATTTTCAGGTTGTCGATCCAGTTTGCACCGTCGCGGACAAACGCTTCCTCGCTGATCCTCCACGCGGCCGAAGCGGACGGGAAGAAGCCCCAGCGGCTGTCCTTGTAAATGCGCGAAGTTCCGTCATACCTGAAATTGGCTTCCAGGAGGTATTTCGAGGCTAATGCATAGGTAGCGCGCCCGAAAATCGACTGAAACGCCCATTCGGTCAACCCGCCGGTGGTAGTCTGGTTCAGCGGCCCCATACCGTCGAGCTCGTACATGTTTTTGACAGGAAACACATTGCGGGTGCCACCGAGCCAGCGGTATTTCTGCTCTTCCTGGCTGTAACCTACCATGAATGAAATGTCCTGCCGCTCGGGATTCCAGTTCCAGTTCAGCGATGAATAGAAGGTATTCAGCAGTGTACGGAAATTGCCCTGGTTCACACCCAATGCCTCCGGCCCGAACGGCGTGCCTTTCTGGTACACATTGGCCCCTCCGGCAGTGTATTCGTTTTCGGGAAGATAATAGTACGCGTCGGCGCCGTAGTGGTAAATATTGCGGAACTGTTCGGCGAACCGGCTGGCGTATTTGGAACTCCATTTCAACCCCATTTTCTCGGTTTGGAGGAAATTCACATCGAGCCAGCCTTGTACGTTGGCCTGCCAGTCTTCATAGTCGCGGTAGGTTTCATTGGCGATCCAGAACGGGTTACGGTTGTTCTGCGTGCCGCCGACGCCGGTCGGAACGGCTTTATCGGTGTAGCGGCCGCTGCCGTCGGGCAGGTAGGGTTTCACCAGGGGCGACTGGGTCATGGTCATGAGCACGAAATTCTGGTTTTCATAGTAGGGTGAAACCGAATTGCCTTTCATGTAACTCACGTTGGTACCCACTGTAATGTACTTGTTGATGGTCGTGGACAAATTGGCCAACCCGTTGAAACGTTTGTACTTATGACCCATCAGCACACCTTTCTGATCGATGATACCGGCGGATATATTGTATTTGAAAGCATCCGAGCCCCCATTCACGCCCACATTGTGCTCCTGCATCGGCGCCGACTGCCATACGGCATCCGCCCAGTTGTAATCCGGGAACTGGTTCTTGTCGCGGTTCGGATTTTTGTATTTGTCGATCAGCGCCTGCGGAAAGGGCACCGCGCTTACGGCATTCCGCGCCACGGCCCGGTTGAAAAGCTCCATATACTGTCCCGAATTCCAGATTTGGTTGGGCACGCCCGTGGGCGACTGCGTGCGAAGCGACATATTGTAGGTCAATGCGGGCTTGCCCTTCTTGCCCTGCTTTGTAGTCACCAATATTACCCCATTCGCAGCCCTAGCACCATAAATCGATGCGGATGCAGCATCTTTCAGCACCGAAATGCTTTCAATATCCGACATCGGCAATACATCCAGCGATCCTACCACGCCGTCTACCAGCACCAGCGGGCTCGTGTTGGTCCCCCACGAACTCGCTCCGCGGAGTTGCAGCGAAACGCTCTCGCGCCCAGGCATACCCGTGCCCTGGCTGATGCGCAAGCCTGTGACCTGCCCCTGCAATGCGGCGAGGCTGTTGCTCACCTGGCGGCTCTGCATATTGTCTACATTCACCGTCGATACCGAGCCGGTGAGGTTCACCTTCTTCTGCGTTCCGTAGCCTACGACCACCACTTCTTCGAGCGCTTTCTCGTCCACTTTGAGGGAAACATCCAGCGCGGTACGGTCCGGCGCGACGACGATTTCCTGCGAAATATAGCCTACCGATGAGAAAACGACCGTTTGGGGACCGTCGGGTACGAGCAGGCTGTAACTGCCGTCGGCATTGGTGACGGCGCCGCGCTGGCTGCCTTTGATCACGATATTGACGCCCGGCAGGCCTTCCCCCTTGTCGGAAGATACTTTGCCTACCAGCGACCTGTCTTCCACGACCGTCGCGAATTTCTCCGCATTCGGCTCCACGGCAGGCTCTACGGCATTGATCGTTTCCGGCTGGTTCCGGAGCACAATGCGGTTGCTTACCTGTTTGTAACTGATCTTGTTGGGCAATAAAAGCTTGTCGAGCACGGCGGCAAGCGGTTCGTTCTGGGCATTCACACTCACCGTGAATTTCAACGGCAGCATGCGCGAGTTGTAAGAGAATTTGATCTCAGCTGTTTTTTCCAGCTGCTGCAAGGCGGTGCCCAGCGAGGTGCGGTTGAGGCTTAGGGTAACTCTTTTGTCCAGCAGGTTCTGACCGGCCAGCGGTGCGGCCATGGCCAGCTGGGCGGCGACAATCAAAAGGACGATTTGTTGTAACGACTTCATCAAGAGTTGACACAATAAGCGTTTGGCTGTCAAAGATTTCTTCATAGATTTGACGGTTTATTGTTTCGATTCGACAGAAAAATTGGGCAATAACACCCCACTCCCAGGGCGCAATGCAATCGGAGTTGTGGATTTCGGGAGCCGGCCTGCTGCAACCAGTCCGGCTCTTTTTTATGTACAGGTTAGTTAATGCATAGGCGGCTAGTTACATCCGGTTGATTCTACAATGACATGGTTCCCTTCCATGCGGAACTGCGTACCGGAGCTGATACTTTCGCAGACGATTTTCAGTTTCGACAAAAGCGGTTCATCGGACAGCGACGTAGAAAGATAGCAGTCGCGCAGGGCGTCGTGCGGGTATTCGATCGTGACGCCATAGGCATTTTCCAGGGTCGAGAAAATCGTCCCGACCGGTGCATCGGAGAAGTCAAAATTCAGGTACTCGATCGCCCTTTTAGGAATATCCTTGTTCTCAGGCTTTTCGAAAAGGCTGCGGGATTTTACATAACTGACTGATTGATTCGGCAATAACACCACATTCTCGGCTGCATCCTTCGCCTGGATCTGCCGTACATGCACCTCCCCCGTTTTTACAAAAACCTCCACTTCGGGCTGGTCGTCCGCGGCTTTGATGCGGAAGCTCGTGCCCACCACTTCCGTCACAATGTCGTTGGTGTAGACCAAAAATGGCCGTTTGCGGTTTTTACTTACCTCAAAAAACGCCTCTCCGGACAGATGTACCTCCCGCCTTTCCGCTTCAAACTTCACGGGATAGCTCAGCTTGCCGTTGGGTTGGAGGATAATGGTGCTGCCATCTTCGAGGTTGACCAGCCGGGCCACTTTGGAATCATTGAAAACCTCGATATCGCGGCCCGCAGGCAATGCGGGTTTTTGCATGGCTACTTCTGTTTGCCCGAAATGCTGGCGTGAAAGGTACCATCCCAGCCCCATCGCAAATACCAGCACCGCCGCGGCCACGCGCCACCAGGTCGTGAGCGATCGGATCGCGGTTGGGCGATCTCGGTCCGACCGACCGCCGCCCGGCGGAACGCGACGCTCCTGCTCGTGGATGCGCCACCAGGTTTCTTCGAGAGCCTGTTCGGTTTCGCCGGTCGTGGCGCGGGCCGCATCGTCGCCGATCGCCAGGATCAGGTAACGGGCTTCCTGTACCAGCCGCTGTTTATCGGCATTTGCTTCGAGCCATTGTACCCATTCGGCATTATCACGGCCAGTGATAACCCATTCGCGGAACAATGCATCGTCGCAGAATTGCGTGACGGTCGTATAGCTTTCTCGCTGCATGAAGTATCGGTTTTTCAGGCAGGAGAGGACAGTACCGCCGGGCGATACTCACTATTTTGTAATTTTTTTGATAAAATTTTTAAAAATACACACAGAGCAGCAACGCAAAGGTGTGCAGCTCCCCTACCCACACCTCCCGGATGTGCTTGATGCCACGGTGAAGCAGGTTGGAAGCCGATTGCGGGTTGATCTGCATCAGGCGGGCTATCTCTTCGATGTCGAGCTGCTGATGGTAGCGGTGATACAGCGCCTCGCGCTGGCGGGCTGGGAGCTGGTTGAGGTGGGTATTGAGCTGATGTACCTGCCGGCGCGTCTCCTCGTCGGAGATCATCGCATCGAGCGGGGTAAACTGGAAGGAAAATTCCCCTTCACCGATGTCCCGTGAATGCCTGAAAATCCGGTCGCGTTCGAGCCGGCGCGCGATACGCCTCCGTACACCAGCGAGCAGGTACGCCCGCACGGAATCGGGTACGGTGAGGTTTCGGCGATAGAGCCAAATTTCCATAAAGGTTTCCTGCACACAATCTCCCGCCAGGCCGTGGTGGTCGGTCAGCGACTTGCCGTAGCCTAGCAGGGCGGGATAATATTTCCGGAAAAGCGCGGTGAAGGCGGCCTGGTCATCGTCTTTGATCAAGCACCAAAGTTGTGAATCCGGAAGCGTAGCGTCTGACATTTACCTGGCCGTGGGTTTGGACAATAAGAGAATATTTGTGCATTTTACTCATTTTGCGAGGAATTCAAAAATAGCTTCCAATTTTCTTGCGTGGAGCAATTTTGCTATTTTCATATAACTTTCGGGCACAAATATCCTTCCCTTGTCCGATAACCCTCCGCTCAGTTTTCGCTGGCGCGCCGGTGCAGATCTGCAACGAGTTTCGACGATCGGTAACCAAAATCAGCCCCGAAGCTGTTGATAACCAGGCCTTGCAAATCGTGCTGCGACGATGAGATTGCGAACACAATGCTTTCGTCGGCCGGGTCGGTCATCCCTTCGAACCGGTGTATTTCGTCGATCACAAATTCCTCCGGCGACAGTTCCAGCGAACGCTGCTTGCAGTAGAGGCATTCCTTTTCGTCTTCAATCAGGAAATCGTGGGTATATCCTCTTTTTTGCAGATCATTTACAGCTTCACTCAGTGTATCGTAACGGTATTCTTCCGGGTTTTCCATTGGATTTAAAAGATTAGGGCTTGATAAAATTGCAGTCCAAATTCACTTGATCGTTCAAGTTACTGCACGATTTCCGCACCCCATAGAAATCCGAGCACTTTTTTGACATCCGCAAGCGGGAGTTGCCGGCACCAGGTTTCAATGGCGGTACCGTAGGTTGCCTCTTCGCCCAATGCATTCAGGAGCGGCGGGATTTCGATATGATTGATATAAACCATAGGCCGCGACAGGTTCGGGTGTACCAGCGCACGCCGGATTTCGACGCGGTCGCCCGTGACGGCAAACTCGGAACTGAATGCCAGCTCGGCCGACAAGCGGACGGGTTTGTCCCAGAGGAACCGGATGAGCGGATCGATGGGAATGGCGGCGGGTTCCTTTGCCTGGTGGGTTGGGGATTCGCGGGTTAGCCGTTGTTTAATTTGTTCAGTGAATGCATTGATAACCGGTAATGCATCTGCGTGGAAGCTTCTTCGTTTTTCCCAAAAAGGGAAATTCGCACTAGCCTTCCCCGACTGCGCGTAATATTCAGAAGTCCAGCGTTGGTGGCTGGTTACCGCTTCGGCCAGTTTGTTTTCGTAGAATGCCTTTGCCACGGCCTCGTCGCCGTCGATCAGCATGGTATGCACGGCAATGGCCGTTTGCAGCGAAAACCGCATGGCCACTTCCACGCCGGTGGAGGATAATGGATCGAGCGTAAATGCCGCTTCGCCGATTTTGATGAAGTACTGCTCCCACGGCTGCGTATGCACGTAGGCGTTCACGAGGCAGGTTTGTATTTCAAAATGCAAACTATCCATAGCTGCGAAGTGGAATAGCCTGGATTTGGAAACCATTTGCTGCATTACCTGCGCCGGGCTTTGTCCTTTGAGCGATTCCGGATCGGTGAAAGCCATGATCCGGTATTCGTTACCGGGCACCGGTGCGCCCCATATCCAGCCTTCGTCCACTGTTTCGATACGGGCGGCATCCGGTCGGAACGTCCGTGGCGTCGCATTCGCGGGAACATGCGTCCACAACGCGACGGACGCGGGCGCGAGCTGCATGCACCCGCGGGTGTGTGCGCCCTTACGCCCACGGGCGTCCAGCACAATGCGGCTGGTAATGTGAAAATCACCAGCCGCCGATTGTATTTTCAATTCACACTGGTCATTTTGAAAGGAAGTTGCAACCATTTTAGCCGGCTGGAATACATGCAGCCCCTTACTGACAGCGAATGCCAGCATTTGCGCATCCAGGTGTGCCCTGTCGACCATCAAGCCCGCGCCCCGTTGCCCGGCTTCGAGCAAGGTAGGTTCTCCCCCGTCCCAGGCAATGGCGGCAGGCAGGTTGTGGAGATACCCGGGATCGTCCAGCAGGTAACCCGCACCGATATACGCGAAAATCGGCCGCACGCCCGGCGAAAGCGATTCACCGATCTGCGGGCGGGGAAATGCCTCCTGCTCGATCAGCGCCACCGAATGCCCCATTTCCAGCAAACGGATAGCAGCCGTGAGCCCCGCCGGTCCGGCACCGATGATTACAATTTCAAAATACTGAACCATAGGCTATTACATATTCCATCCGGGTTTGAGGCGGGAAAGCCTTTCGTGCGCCTGTATCGTATAATGCAGCCACGAACGGATGTAATCGCAGGCTGTGCGGCCCTTGGCAATTACCTCGTGGTGGCAGCCGCCTCCGCAGAGGTACCGCGCCCAGCATTGCGTGCACGGGCTTTGGCTGCTCACATGACGCGAGGATAGCCAGCCATTTTGCAACGCGGGGTCGATACCGGTAGTCAGGTTGCCCATTTTACCTTCCTCCTCATTCACGAACCGGTGACAGGCAAAGAGCTCCTCGTCCGCCGAAACGCCCATGTAGCCTGCTCCCGCACCGCAGGGATACGGGCGGTGCGTGCCTTTCGAAATTTCTTTCAATGCATTCACCATATTCAAAAACGGGTAACGTCTGCCTGCCAGGACATTTTTTTCGAAGTTCAGCCCGCAGGCGATCATGTTTTCGAGCAGTACGGCGAGTTCCTCCTGCCCCATTTCATCCCGGCCGTTCATCGACCGCAGCAACGGCGAAAAACCGACGCTGTGGAAGCCCATCCGGATGAATTCATCGAGCATTACAGGTAAATCAAGGTTACGCGGCGTGACGGTAACACGGGCGGAAACCTGCATTTTACCCTGCATGGTCAGCAGCGGGCCGAGGTTTTTCAGGATCAGATCAAAACTTCCTTTGCCGCCTTTCATAGGCCTAAGCGCGTCGTGGCTTTGGCCGAGGCCGTCTAAGCTCACGGTTACTGCAAAGCCGTATTCCTCAAAAAACCGGGCATCGGCTTCGGTAACCATCGTGCCGTTGGTGGTGATCGAAAAGCCGACGCTAATGTTCTTTTCCTTCGCTTTGGCGACGGCATACGCGGTGGCTTCGGTCAAAGCTTTCCGGTTTGCGAGCGGCTCCCCGCCCAGGAATGTGAGCTGCACTTTTTCGCCTTCCGGGCATTGTTCCATCAGCATATCAATGGCGCGAAGGGCCGTGTCGAGCGACATGCTCTTCGCCTTCCCGCCAAAACTGCCCTGATCGGCATAACAATACGTGCAGCCCATGTTGCATTTCTGGGCAATGGCCAGCGAAAGTGCGTACAGCCGGGGGCTTTCCAGCGGCGTGTTATCGACATATTCGGGCGCGGAAAGGCCACATCTGACCAATAGATCCTGTAATTCCGCTTCATCGCCCGCGTCCAGTGCGCGCGCGATCCTTTGCTCTACGTCACCTGCCACGGCGTACAGCCTGCTGCCGTTCGGGATGAAAAGCTGCGTTTGCCTGCCGCCTTTGATCAGGTGTGCCAATGGCGATCTTGGCCGGGACTGTGTGGCAATCGTCCCGGCCAGTCTTGAAACCGCCACAGCCGGTTCCATGTCAGCTGTTAAGTGCATCTTTTCCTTCCACGATAAAGTTGAGCTCTCCCTGCCAGTTGAGGAACAGGTCGTCGTACGAAAGCAATCGGGTATTCACGCGGTCGTCGGGAATGTATTTGCCGGTGCGCTTTTTGGCCATCCAGCTGTCGCCGGTACTGAGCCCTTTTTCGTCGGGCACTACATTCACGTAATCGGGGCGGCTGGCTGCCCAGTAGTAGCAGGCGCATTCGCGGTAATCGTTCTGCCACGGTGCACAAAGCCCTTGCGTGAGTTCGCCGGGCCGGATAATCTGCTCGGAAAGCGTGGCGCTGTCGCCGTCGAAAACGTGGTTGACGGTAAGCATTACCTTGATGTATCTGGCGGGATCTTCGAGTTTGTCCAGATCCACGACCACTTCATGCGTGCTGGTTTCGGCTGTAAAATAGCAGGCCACCTGCTGTCCCTGTTTTTGCAGCACATTCACCATCGAATTGGACCATTCCATAAACGACACGCCGTTGGGATTGGCTTCCGTGCGGAGCGGCACGCTGTCGCCGTCGGGGAACACGGGTCCCGAGGTGGCCACCATTGTGGGCTTGCCGTCGATCGCCACGAGGCGGTGGTGTATCAAATGCTGGTTGGCATCGTCGGCGTCGATCACGTAGTTGTTGTTCTCGATGAGTACAATGCCCTGGAATGCCCTGCGCCACAGGTTCCGGAAGTCGAATTCGAGGCCCGGGAAGCAGTTGGAGATTGCGGTGCGGGGCAACACGCTCATGGGGTTCCCTTTCCCCCGGTAATGCAGCTGCGCGGTGCGGTTCGACGGCACCAGCGGATCATCGCCGGAAACCGCCTCCCCGCCGGGCATGAGCGACCGGGCCGCAGCTTTGATCACCATATTGATCTGCCGGCGGGTAAATGTGAGCGACCGGCCGTCCGCGCCACGCATCAACGCGGGCATTTTGCGGAGTGCCTTGGCCGAAAGGTCGCCGATTTCCTCCGGTTTGCGTAGCAAATCTTCGAACCAGGGCGAAGCACCGGTGCTCAGACCTGCAAAAACGCGCTCGTGCAGTACCTGCAACGCCATATTATCGACCAGAGACGTCGCCATGATCGGTTCGTAGAGGCGTCCGAAGTCGTTGGTATTTTGCCTAACCATCGTACTGGCGACATTCAGCTTGCCTTCGTAGGCATTGCCGTTCATGATGGCGGTATTCATCAGCCGGATCGTTTCGAATGCGCGGCGGATAATGTCCTCGGCTTCGTCGATGGTAACCTCGGCGTCGACTTCGATGCCTTCCAGAATCTGTTCCAGCTCGTCGGACACCACGCGGATGGGCAATGTGTCGGGTGCATACGCGGGCGGACCTGCGCTGATGTGCGCGTTCGCGGAGAGCGGCTTGCCGTCGGCCCCACCGAGCCTCACCGTCACGAAACCATCGCATTCGTCATCGAGATAGCCCCAGCTGATCTGATTGCCGTCGGCATCGGAATAGCCCGCAAATATCTGCGCCGGGTTGGTATACAGTGGATTAGGCGTACTGGTTTCGGAATAGCCGTGCCATTTCCCTTTTTTAACATCATACAAAATAGGGTCCTCGCGCCGCCCGGCAAATACGGGGTCGATCTGCTCCTTTCCATTGTTGAACCGCGTCAGGCTCGACCCGTAAACCTTGCCGGCGGCAGGGGTAAACCGGAAACGGATTTCGGGAAAATCAGGCGTTGGCTTGATAAACTGTACGAATCCGAGCGGCAGCGTTTTGCCGTCGATAAAATTATTGCATTCGCCCAGCAGCGGTTTCAGTTCGTGGGAACGGATGTCGTTGATCGTGGCGTACATCTTGTCGTTCTCGTCATTGGTCCGCCGGAATATTTTGATATTACCCACCTGCACATCCCAGCTAAGGTCGTCGAGCTGATGCCCTGCCTTTTGCAGCAAATCGACCGTGAGCGGCACCAGTTTGCCCGGTTCCTCGTCGGTAATGGCGAACACTTCCAGGAATGGCGCCACGGGATGCGCTTTCCCGGTTTTATCGTCGAGGTTTTCGGCGTCTTTGAACGCTACCGTTTTGGGTTTGTAAGCGGTTATCTCCCCTGTCGAGGGGTGTACATTAAAGCTTTTTTCCGGCACGATTTTGCGGAAATCCAGGGGTTTGTCTTTGGATAATTCCAGGTCGTAAGCGGCCATCGGCTTGTCCGATTCGCCCAGACGTCCGATCGCAATGGGGGGTAGTATTCTTAATGCTAGAATTTTCATATCCGGCAATGGTTTTTGGCTTTGATGGGTTGAAAAACTCAGGCGAGCTCGGCCTGCATAAGTTGGGCAATCGCTTCCAGCAGCTTGCGGTCGATCTCCTGCAACGCATTCAGGTACTGGCTGTGCTGCGTTTTCAATGCTTTCAGGCTTTCGATGAGCTGAGCCGACGCATCGAGCAGGTCGCGGTGGAGGCGCCAGCGGTTATGCTCCCCGAAAGGCAGATCGATGCTGTACGGCGAGGTGAACGGCGGGCCGGCCATGAGCTTGCTTTTCTTCGCGATCGGCGTTTGCACGAGAATGGTCGCCAGGCTCCGGAGATTGTACATTTCTCCGAATGTAGAGTTGATAATCAGCCCACGCGGCGTAAACGAGCCGACATTGTTATTGCCATTATCCAACAAAAAACTGTGGTTGAGGAAGTTGAGCAATAAGCGATAGCGAATATCGAAGAGATTGGCCCACAAAATAGCTTCCTCGCTGGTGATAACATTCTGCTCCATTTCGTCCGCAGGCTCGTTCGAAGCCGTGCCCGCGTCGTCGGGCTGGCCTGTGTACGGGTTGGTAGCTACGTTATAAGCCGGGTCGAAATCGCCGCCTGTTTCTTCGAGAATGGCTTTAAAATCATTGTAAATGAACAGGAAACGCTCGAAATGCGAGGGAGTCTCGGAATCTGTTTCGTCGCCCTCGCCCTGCTCGGCGATTTGTTCGAGTGCATTATAGGCATCGTCGCGCGAGAGCAGCGGTGCTACGAGCACATCGGGGCTTTTCGTGAAGCGGCTGTCCTTCGCGCTACCCCTGTCGCCGCCGGTATAGCCGCGTCCCCATTCGTCGAATTTGGCCTGGTAGGGATAGGTGCCGGGCTGAAATGCGTCGTCAGAGATCACATCCGGGTCCTGGATCAGTTGGAGCAACACCTTGAAAAGCGCGCCCACCGTATGCGGGTCCGAAGCCTGCGCATGCACTGTTTTATTGATTTCTTCCGCAATCGGGTCGCCGCTCACAAGCCATTCCGCTGGCGCTTCGGCATATACGTATTTGGCGAGCGAACGCAGCGTAAACTTTTCCAATGTGAATGGGAACGGATAGAACGGCACATCCCACGGGTAGCTTTCACGGCCGAAGTTCAGCGGCGCGCCAATGATTTTCAACACGTTCTGAACCGAAATAAAGTGCCCCATTTCCTCCTTGGCGATCCCGAGGATGATGTTTTTCCAGTTATGCACCCGCTCGCGGTACTTTTCGTGGATCTGCGGCCCGCCGATGCTGTACGCCGAATAGAGGTATTGCAGCATCAGCCCGTGTTCGATCTCGGCGTCGACGTGCAGCAACATGGTGATGTAATCTTTTCCGGTAAATTGTTTGGGCACTACGAAGGGCATTTCCTCAGGCTCCCCGGCCGCCAGCGCTTCGGCCGACTCGGCAGTGACCCCGCCGTCGAGCGCCGCTACTTCCGCCAGGCCTTTTGCGCGCAGTTCTCTGGGTTTCTGATTCGCCCGGGCCCATTCCAGAACCGGATCGATGAAAGATTTCCTTAATTGTTTTTCGTCCATGGTGATAGTTTTTGTGAAACAGGTAGGCAATACATTTCCAAACCAATGCAAATGCATCGGCCGGTTGAAAAGCAATACGATCAGGAATTTAGTGGGGCACCAAAGAAAACTACTTCGAAGTAATTCTATACAAGAAAAGCAAATAGTATCGTAACCTACCCGTTACGAGCTGTTATTTTTTGAAGAAAGTAAATCAATTGCATTCGCGTTGCAGGCGGCAACTTTTAAACGGTAGTATATTCAATTTTCGGCGGCCGGCCGCTGATCCAGTTCACATTGGGCAAATCAAATACCAACGTGACGGTGGTACCATTACTTCCGTCGATCTGAAGCGTGCCGCTCACCTCGGTCGCGAGCCCGTGCATGAGGCTCATACCGAGCGATTGCACCTGGCTGGCGTCGAAATCGGGCGGAAGGCCAATGCCGTTGTCTTTGATCATGAGCATTACCTGCTTCCCTACCCTGTATTTGAAGGTTACATCGATTTTGCCGTTCCGGCTATCGGGAAAAGCATATTTGATACAATTGGTAATGGCTTCGTTGAGCAGCAAACCCATCGGTATCGCATGCGAAACATCGAGGCAGATCTCGTCTACGTCCGTCACAAAAGCGATGTGGTGCATCGACCCGAAACTGTCGCGCAGATACATGACCAATTCTTTAATGTACACCTGCATATTGACGGTCGTCACATTTTCAGTCAGATACAGTTTCTGGTGAATTAATGACATGGCTTCAATGCGGTGTTTGCTATCCATTACCGCATCGAATTCGCCATTATTAAGATAGGAAGCCTGCGAGTCGATCAGGCTGACGATCATTTGGAGGTTGTTTTTCACCCGGTGGTGCACTTCGCGTATCAGCCATTCTTTTTCTTTTACCAGTTGTTCCAGGTAAGAATTCTTTTGCGCAATGCTATGGCTGTATTTCTTGACGATTTTCCACCTGCTGAAAAGTGAAAATAATAACAGGAACGAAATCAGGAACGCGACGATCGTCACATTGCGCGTGGTATTGCTTCTGTTCAGCAACTCTCCCTGGGTTGCAATGTCCTTTTCAAGCAGCTTGATATTCTCTGATTTCAGCTTTATTTCCGCATCTTTCTTTTCAAGATCGTACCTCGCCGCGAGTACTTTCAATTCATCTTTTGATCTTAGCAAATTCAAAGAATCGCTGTAAGCTTTATAACTGAGGTGATTGAGAAATGCATTTTTGAATTTTCCGGAAACAGAGTCGGTGCGGTAGCTTACATAGTAATAGTTCTTTAATATCGAGAGATCCGAAGTTTTGTCTTTTAATGCGGTGTATTTGTCGAGATAACCCTGAGCCATTTTAGCATTTCCCACGAGCAGGTAATATTCCACGGCATCGCGGTAGAGGTTTGCGTTAAAGGTTATGTTTCCTTCCGGCTCGTAGGCGAGACATTTATTTAAATAGTAATAAGCTTTGGGCGCATTGCGGGACTTTAAAAAGAATACCCGCAAATCTTCCTCGATTTCTTTTTTTACAAACAAAGTCATACTCCCTGAATGCTTTTGCAGTAATTTTTCCAAATAGGATATCTGGGCATTCATTTTGCCGCCCATTTTAATACTGGTATCGATGATATTTCCCAGGATTTCCACGGTGCCATCGTCCCACTGGTTTTTAATGGCGTACGACAATCCTTTTTGCAGAAATTCCAATGCGGTTTCAAATCGTTCCAGGCGGGCGTAGGTAACACCTAGCCGGTTATACGTCGTAGCTGCAACGAGGGAAGTATCATGCCGCTCTTCCAAAACTTTCACGGCCAGGTGCCCATACGTAAGCCCGTTGTTCAAATCGCCCGACACGGTGTAAATGTGCCCGATCAGGTTGTACACCGATTGCAATGCCTCGTATTTCGATGCTCGGTACAGCGTAATCGCTTTCCTGAGGCTGGAAATGGCTTCGGCCGGCTTGCCTTTCAACTGGTAAAGGTCTCCGAGTTCGAGGTGCGCATTGGCTTCGTGGATCTTGTCGCCCGCCGCCGCAAAACGGTTTACGGCAAGCTTTACGATATCGATCCGCTGGTCCATTCCGGGACCGTCCCAATGGTAATAATGGCGCAGTTCCATCAGCGCAGCGCCTTCGCGATCAGGGCTTTTCGCCTTTCTGAATTGCCTGATCGCGGCATTTACTTTCTGAATGGCCACGGCTTTATTGCCCGATTCTTTTTCAATATGGGAGTCTAAAAGGAAAATGTCGCCGCTTACCAGATCCGAATGCAATTTGTAATTCAACTTGGCAACCGAATGACAATAGTAGCGCGCCAAAAGCAAATCTTCCTTCGTTTCGCCAGGCTTCAATAAATAGAAGTAACCTAATTCAATCAGCCATTTGGCCTCTTCAACCTGCGTTTTCGCCTCAGCCAGATTCGTTTTCAGCTCCCGCAAGCGCGCAACCTGATCGTATCCCTCGGCGCGTGCGCTTTGAGACACAATAACCAACGCTATTGCAAGAGCGTATATATATTTCATCAATACTTCAATTTATTCGTAATCAACTTACGAAACCCCGATTTCCCTTTTAATCCCCAATTTCTTCATCTTCGAACCTAATGTGGTGGCAGGAATCGCCAGCACTTTTGCGGCACCGTTTTCCCCGCTGATTCTTCCCTCGCATGCTTTCAATACGGCAATAATATGGTCCCGCTCATTTTCGAAAATGTTTTTAAATGTAGTGTCAGAGGTATTGGGTTCGTCCCGGGGCGTGTTGTTGGTCGGGAGGGATACCTGGTCGATCGTGTTGCCCCTGGCCAGCAGAACGCTCCTTTCGATCACATTTTCCAGCTCGCGGATATTGCCGGGCCAATCGTACTCCATTAGGGCTTTCAATACTTTTTCGGTTACCCCTGTGATAGCCTTGCCGATCTTACGGCTGAAATAGCCGATGAAGTGATTCACCAGCAGCGGGATATCGTCCCGTCGTTCGCGCAGCGATGGCATCAGGATCGGAAAAACATTGAGGCGGTAGTAGAGGTCGAGCCGGAACTTGCCTTCCGCAATGGCCCGTTCGAGGTCGCGGTTGGTGGCGGCGATCACCCGGATGTCGATCCGGATCGTTTCCGTCCCGCCCAGCCTTTCGATTTCGCGCTGTTGCAGCACGCGCAGTAGTTTCATTTGTATCTCGACCGGCATATCGCCGATCTCGTCAAGAAATATGGTGCCGCCGTTCGCTTGTTCAAACCGGCCGATCCGCCTCGTAGTAGCGCCGGTAAATGCCCCTTTTTCGTGACCAAACAGTTCAGATTCGATGAGGCTGATCGGCAATGCGGCGCAATTCACCTTTACAAACGGCTTGGTCCTGCGTGAAGAAAGCGAGTGCACGTTATCGGCCACACGTTCCTTGCCCGTTCCGCTTTCGCCGGTGATCAGCACGGAGGTGTCGGTAGCCGCCACCTGGTTGATCAGGTTGAACACATTCAATAGCAAATGGCTCTGGCCTATCATGCCTTTGAATGTATTTTCTGCGTCGCGGTTACCCGCCACGATCCCGACCGATTGTCCGAGCCGTACCTGCGGAAAGGGTGCGGGCGTTTCGGAGGTCATTTCTTTTACGAGGCGTTCGAGCGGCACCTGGATACGGTCGCACAGTTCGAGGTCGTTCTCGCTGAATGCGTCGGGACGCCTGCTGTATAGTGAAATGAAGAAAAATTTATTGTCTATGGTAATACCCGGATATGGCATGACCAGGTTCGACCGCATTCCGAATTTCGTCGCGATCATTTTCCGTATCGAATTGGCGGCCGCTATTTCCCGGAACCGCTCTCCGTTATAGAATTGCGTTCGAGGATCAATGGGCGTCGCTTTCATCAATGCATCGAACTCCCCTTTTGTGATATTCCAGACCGTCCGCAGCCCTTCCGAATCCATTACCTGGTAATCGTCGAAGCCGGTACGCAAAAAATGCAGGGCATTGAACGGCAAAAAATGCTCCCCGATACACCCTACCGCGGCATAGTCGAAGGAAATCAGTTTTTGTAATGCTTTCACTATCCCCAGTACCCGCCCCGACCATTCATGCTCGTTTTTCATGAGCTGCTTCACCTCCACCTGAAAATCAACCTCTCGTTTCAGCTGGGATTCACTGCTGTTTTCATGCAGGTATTCGGCTATTTCGAGGGAAACCAGCAGGTCCTTTTCGCGGAATGGCTTCACGATAAAACCGCTCGGCCGGGTCGCTTTGGCTTCTTTGAGCACTTCCTCGTTGGAATTTGCGGAAAGATAGAGAAACGGTATGTGCTGCTGGTTCAGAACGCTCGCAAGATCGATCCCGGTCTTTTTCCCGGCCAGGAAGATATCGAGCAGCACGATTCCGGGCCGGTCCTGCTGAATCAGGCTCACGGCTTCCTCATACGTCCTGGCAATGCCGGTTACCTCGTACCCGGCACGTTTCAGCATGATCCTAAGGTGGTTTGCCTCAACGAACAAGTCTTCGACGATCAGTATCTTTCGTTTCATGATGGGGTTATAAGGAAGAGAATCCGGGCTTTTGAAGAAAACAACCATGCAAAACCGTGCCCGTGATAGTAAAAATGCAAATTTTCCCGCGTCCTACTGATTCCAAGCAAATTATCGCATACCTTCATGTACAGGCGCAGGAAAGGCACGGCATTTACTCCCGAAATATCGTCAATCGTTTCGTCAATTGACGATATTTCGTCAAAAACGCAGACGGATCAATCCGGCAATTCCACGAAAAAAGTCGTCCCGGTACCGGTTATCGACTCGAACCAGATTTTCCCGCCGTGTGCCTCCACGATCTGCTTGCAAATAGAGAGCCCGATTCCGAACGATTGCTCGCCCGCGGTGCCTACCCGCCGGGCGTCGTTCGTAGAAAGAAAGATATGTCCTTTGAGGTCGTCGGGTATGCCGATGCCGTGGTCCTGGACGCTCAGCAAGGTCAGGTTTGAATTCTTTTTCAGGTTTACATTAATCGCACTTTCCGTCGGCGAGAATTTCACGGCATTGCTCAGCAAATTGGAAAATACGCGCCAGATCTTCTCCCTGTCCACCGGCACGATGGCCTGCTCGTAATCATAATATATGGTCTGCCGCTTCTCTTTTCCCTTGTAGCTGAGCATATCGATGCACGACTGCACGATTTCCGCCAGATCCTCCTCGCTTTTGCTGATCTTTTTCTTGTCCGGGCCCGACTGCAATATCTGGCCGATGAGCCCGAAAGCCAGCTGCCCCGACTGCTGGATCGCGTTGACGAGCATAGCCTGCTCTTCGTTAGGCGGCTGGTCCCAGAAGAGCACATCCGCGCCGGAGATCATCGCCGCAATGGGGTTCCGCAAATCATGTGCCACAATGCGCAGCATCTTTTCCTTTTCCACTTCCGATTCTTCCAATGCATTGACGGTGTCCTGCAATGCGACATTGCTTTGCGTGATTACCCCGTTCAGTTTTGTTACGGCCCGGAGGTTGACAATCGTTTTGCGCGTATTCCGCCAGATGAGGTACACAATTACCGCCATCGCGAAAGTAAGCAGTACGGAAAATTTCAGGATCAGGTCTTCGCGTTCGTCTTTTTCGGCCGCCAGTTCCATTTCGTGCTCACGCTGAACCTGTTGCAACAAATGCCCGACATTATTTTTGCTTTGCGCATTTCTTTCGAGGTTCGCATTACGCTCCGCTTCGAGGTTGGCCATGAACAATTTGCCAGCCTCCTGGTAATTGCCCTGCCCATAAAAAATGGACGCCTGCATGGTCTGGTACAACCCTTTGGCAACCGCATTGCCTGCCGTGCCGGGCAAGCGCCTCAACGAATCGAGCTGGGCCTGAGCTTTGTCGTACGCATGGGAATCGATGTAAATTTGCGCCAATATCTGCCGTGATTCCCGCTCCACGTCGATCGACCATTCGATGGTCGGGTCGTGTTCGAGGCATTTTTTGATGAGTTTTTCAGCCTGGCGGTTGTCCCCTTTCAATGCATAGGCTTCGGCCTGGTTTCTCAGAATGACGATCCGCGCAAACCGGATGAAGTTTTGTTCTTTGGGAAACCGGGCGGCATTCCGCGTGATAAACTGCTCGGCCTGTTTGAAATAGTCCAACGCCTTTCCCGGCTCGTTGATGAGCATGTACGCGATGCCTATATTTCGCATACTGCCCTGTTTTTCAATAAATTCCAATTGAAAATTCTCCGGTTCCCTGCAATGCGCCAGTTCTTCCAACTCGTGCTTCCAATATTCGATCGCCTGGTAGTAATTTTCTTCCTTGTAAGAAATATTGGCGATCCGGCTGCTGTACCGCGCACATTCGCATATTTCGCCCACCGACGTCAGAAAGGATTTGCCTTTGTAATAGTTACGATAAGCCTGGTAATATTCTTTTTGCTTCAATAAATCATCTCCTTTTAAAAGCAATGCTTTCGAATAATCGATCGGGTTTTCCCTGCGAATGTGCTCCGGGCCGAATAATCCGAGCAGACTGTCGGTATAGGCGAGCGCGGCCCTGGTCATCGTGGAATCGCGGTGACTCAGCACTTTCATGAATTTGAAATAGAGAATGCTGTCGTGAATGTTCTTGCGGCGAAGCGTGCCCATGAACGAGTCCAGTTTGGCGATCGCTTTCCGGCTCCCGGTGGTGCGCGAGCTGCGGTCGAGGCTATCGATCCACGGTTTCAGCCCCACGTTATGGCCGGTTTTTTCGGACTTCCGGCAACTCGTGAAACCGATCGTCAGAAACAAACAAACCAGAATAATCCTACATTGATATGAAGAGACCGGCAGGGCAATTTGGCTATTCATCGCGTTCAAATTGTTTTTCTCTTTTACAATGATACCGGGAGACACAAAATACATATGCTTTTTGTACAATTCGGCCCTATTTCCAGCGAGTTATCAGCCGGATCAGGATCGAAAAGTCTGCAAAAATCTACACAAATAGTCTGGATATATTGTAGAAAAAATTCATTCGCCGAAGCAAATTAGCGAGAGGACTTGCAATGAAAGGGCCGGCAGCTATCCCTTGTCTGGAAAGCCGCCGGCCGCTTTGATTATAAATGCAGTTATGAATTATTTCCCTAAAACCGGAAAGAAAAACTGGCTACGAAGTTCCTGGTAAACTGCGGGTTTCCAACGAATCCCAGTACTTTACATTGGAGATGTTATTCAGTTTCAGCCCCAGCTTCCATTTGTCCTTTTGGTAAAATGCCGTGGCATTGATCACGTGGTAGGCCGGGATCGTGTAAGTATTGCTGGAATTGAGATACGAATCGCCCACATAGTTGCCGCCGAAGCCCAGCCCGATCCCTTTCAAATGCCGGAACGGAAGCCGGTAGCTCACCCAATAGTTCACAATATGCTGCGGCGCCTGCGTTTCGAATTTACCTTCGTACACATCGGCCTTTACGAACCTGTTTTCATTGAAACCATATCCGGTCACGATATTCAGCCCTTCAACTGGATTGGCCGTGAGCTCTACCTCTACGCCTTTGCTCACCTGCTGTCCGTCCTGGAAGCTGTATTGCGCGTCGTCGGTCCGCAAAGCATTGTCGATATTGATATAGTAGTAGCTGATGCTCCCGCCGAGTTTGTTGCCGGGCAATTCCGCTTTCAAACCACCTTCCAATTGATTTGCAAATACCGGTTTCGGTTTAAACAGGCTGCCATTCGGCTGTTCCACCGGCCCCTGGTTGCGGAAACCGTTCATGAAATTCCCGAACAGCGATACCTGGTCTTTCACGACCTGGTACACGATCCCCAGCTTCGGCGAAAGCGATGGCTGTACGAAACCACCCTCATAAGTTTGCTCGAAACGGTCATAGCGCAGGCTCAGCATGGTCGACAGGCGGTCGGTCCAACTGATGGCGTCGGAAACATACACCCCTAATGCATTTCCCCCGTACGCGTCATGCGAAACAGGTGCACCCGGGGTAGCGAGGGCGCTGTTCACCCTGCTCAGGCCCGCTTTTTCAAACGGCTCGTTGATATTTATTTTATCGAGCGGGATGGCCTGGTAAGTCAGCGTTTCGTCATTGTACTCGTAGCTGGCGCCAATGACGATGTTATGATGGAAGCGGCCGGTGTTGAAACTGCCATTGAAATTCTGCTGGATATTGGCATAGGTTCTTTCCCTCGGGCCAAAATGCCGGATACTCGTTACCGCCGTATCGGCGCTGATCCATTCGATATAGGGCTGGTAACTATGGTTCAAAAACTCGTTCACGTGCGATACGCCGGTTGTCGAAGTCCAGTTTTTACTGATCTGGTATTTGGCCTGGCCGAAATATTTGGTAGCCTGCGCATCGCTCATCAAATCGTTTTGAAAGAAGGATTTTTTAAAACCCAGCGGAATATCCTTGGCCGACTTGAACGGTACCTCGTCCGCGAAAAGCAGCGTGTAGGCAAGGCGGGTTGCATTGCTTTTGAAGTACTCGAAATCAAACAGGAAAGAAAGGCGGTCGCTGGCCTGGTAAGAAAGGCTCGGGGCAATCACGAACCGTTTGTTCTTGCCGTATTCGTTGGAGCTGTTTTGCTGATGCTGCACGGCATTGAACCGCAGCAACACCGTTTTTTCCTTGTTCAACGGCGTGTTGATATCGATCGTCGCGCGGCTCAGATCGTAACTGCCCATACTGTATCCCACTTCGCCCCCGAAACCGGCATAGGGCTTCTTGGTAACGAGGTTCATGGCCCCCCCGAAAGTGGATACCTGCGAACCGAAAAGCGTTCCCGACGGGCCTTTGATCATCTCGATGCGTTCCAGGTTGGCGATTTCCGTGCCCGTCCGGTATACCGAAGTAGCCATACCGTTCCGGGCGTAGTCGAAATTGGTAAAACCCCTGAATACCACCGCGAAGCTTCCCGTCACGTACTCTGTCGGGGCCACGCCGGCCGCGGCACGAAATACGTCCTTCACGTCGGTCATCATCTGTTCTTTCATGAGGTCCTTCCCTACCACGTTGTAAACCTGCGGATTTTCGAGGTTTTTCAACGGCATACGGGCCACATAGTCGGTTTCCCGGTTCATGAGGCGGTTATCACCGCGCACGACTACTTCCTGCAACTGGCGGTTATCCTCGGCCAGCGTAAAATCCACCGAAATGGTCTCGCCCGCTGTTACGGTTACAGTATTCTTCTGAGCGACAAGACCGGTAAAAATTGCTGTCAATGTGTAAGTTCCAGCCGGAACTTTATGGATCGTGTATTGCCCCGCTTCATTCACGACGGCACCACGCGCAGTTTTTTCAAGGACAATATTTACAAACTCGGCAGGCTTGCCGTCGGACGTGACCACAGTCCCGCTGATACTACCGGTTTGGGCAAACGCCCGCACTGCAAGAAAGATGAAAAAAAGAATTAAAAGTCTCCGCATTTTCTATTATTTTATTTGGACTTATTATAAATAATAGCAAAGATAGGAAAACTTCGTTCCGAAAACCGCCAGGAACAGCAAAGGGGCACCAAATTCTGCTTGATGCCCCTTTTTCCTGCTTCGATATCCCCTACACTTGCGAGTAGGCTGTCGGCACCAGAAAGGTGTTTACGATTTTGGAAATGGTGTTGGCATACTGGGAGTCGCCTACCAGTTTCTTCCATGCGGGATCGGCTATGAAAGCGCCCCACCCTTTGTCGCGCTCTTCCATGTTGTTGCACGTGAGCAGATAGGTAAGCCGTGGCATTCTGTCGCCGGCTATTACTTCGCCGAAGAACACGGGATTCAGTTTGGCGCGCTGGAAAATGGGGAACTCGCCGTCGTGGAACATTTTGATCTTCCGCCTCAATGCATCCTCGTTGGCGGCTTCATAGGTCCGTAACTCAAATACGCGCGTCGCGCCCGATGGCACGGTCAGTAGCGGCCAGCCTTCGAATGCATTCATCAGCGAAGACGTGAAGCGGTCGAAAAGCGGTTTGTCGGCGGGCAGGCCGTTGTAGGCTGCGCTGTTTTTGAGGTAATCCGCATCCGATTTTAGTTTGGTATTGATTGAAACGTAGCTTTCAAAGGAAGCATAGGGCGTCAGCACGTATATCTTGGCCGGGTCGGAAGCGCGGTATTCCTTGAAAACGCCGACCGTTTTAACGCCGAGCTTATTCAATGCAGGAATAAGCGCCGTTTTGAAATAATCTTCGAGCTGGCCTACGTTGGCTCCGAAACGCATTTCGTATTCGCGCCATTCGTAAACCTCCCGTTGTGCCTGGTATTTTTCATGGCCTAATGCGGTTTCGACGGTGATCGCCGTTGCGGCGAGTGAGGATTGGATAAATTTCCTTCTTTGCATTGGAGTTTATGAGTTTGGAGTTTATGAGTTTAGCGTTTTTTGAGTTTAGAGTTTATGAGTTTAACGTTTTTGAGTTTAGCGTTTTTGAGTTTGGAGTTTAGGGTGATTGGGCGATGCGGTTTGGGATGTCACTAAATATTTGTTTAAGATAACTAATACTCATCTAGGTGCAAAATGGGGATCATTTTGCACTTACGCTTTTGAGATATAATTGCTTAAAACAGCAGGTTAAATGTGCTCTTTGCATTGAGCACGGCCACACTTTCGGGTGACCAGCCGTTCAGCAATATCGAAATGGTGGTTTTGTGCTCGGGTAGGTAAAAAGCTTTGCACACGAAGCCGTAGACGTGCCCGTCGTGGCCGATAGCGGTGCCATGGTCGGTTTCGATCTTCATTAAACCCAGGCCGTATTGTTTGTAGTATTGAAGCTCCTCGGGCAGCGTGGTGGAGTCGATATCCACGTAGGTATGCATACGTGCGAGCGAGGCGGGCGAGAGCACTTTGCCCGTGAGTAATGCTTCCAGAAAAACGGCAATGTCGTGCGAAGTCGCGATCATCCCGCCGTCGAGCGCGCCTTCGCCGCCCACGGCATTGTTGTCGATCCAGGTTACATTCTCCATCGGGCCGCCTGCACCAAAGTAGGCTTGCGTGAGGGAAGCGGGCAAAACCATGCTGGCAGAGGTATTCCGCAAACCGAGCGGCTCGATGGCTTTTTCACGAACCACCTGGTAGGCGCTTTTGCCGGTAACAATGCGGATCAGTTCCGAGAGCAGCAGGTAGTTGGTATTGCAGTAATTGCCCTTTCCGAGCGGGTAATCGGCCGGTTTGTCGTAAACCAATGCGAGGTTTTGCGCAGCGGAATACTTCACAATCTGCTGGCTGAGAATGCCGTCCCTCACCGTTTCGTCGAGGTACTCGCGGATGCCCGAGGTGTGGTTCAGGCATTGTTCGATGGTCGCCTCGCCTGCATTGGCAATGCGGCTGGTGACTTCCGCGGGCAGGTATTTGCTGATCTTGTCGGTAATGTTCAGCTTGCCTTCCTCCTGCAATTTAAGAATGGTTACGGAGGTAAATATCTTCGAAATACTGCCAATGCGCAACGTGTTCTCCGGGCTCATCGCAATGCCTTTTTCGACATCGGAATGCCCGCCGGTACCATGCCAGGCACCTTTGGGCGAAAGCACCGTAATGCTGACGCCCGTGGCGCCGGCTTCCATAAACCGGGCGACGATCCGCTGGTATTTCTCGGCGTCAGGGTGATTTCCCGGAGGCACATGGTCTTCGGTACAGGACAGGCCGGCCATTGCGAGGCCGGCGATCATCATGGCTTGTTTTAGAATGCTGAGTTTCATCTCTGCTGGTTTAAAGTTTCAGCAAAGATGAAATGCCGGGTGCCGCGCATCGCCCCAGCGTGTAGGATGGAACCAGGTTTCAATGTACCGGCGGCGCCATTTCATTCCAGGTTAATGTGCCGCTGCGTCAAAAACTCGCTGGGCGACAGGCCGGTATGCTTTTTAAAGTTACGATTAAAAGAAGTCTTGGAATTGAACCCGCATTCGAGCGCTAAATGGAGCAACGTGTACTTCTGATTTTCCGGAAGTGCGGCAATGCGGATGAATTCGGCGATCCGCAGCGCATTGATGTAGTCGTAAAAACTCTTTTCTTCGATGGTATTGATCACCTGCGACAAATGGTTCGCATTGGTACCGAGCTTTTCCGACAGTTCCGCCAGCGTCAGCTCCGGGTCGGTAAAAAGCCGCTCGCGTTCCATGAGGTTTTCCAGATTTTGATGAATCGCACGGCCAAGTTCCTCGCTCAATCCGGACTTCGCATATTTGCCTGCCGTGGTTGCATTTTGCTCAATCACCTCGTCCGCAACGATCATTTCCCCGCCAGACTCCTGCTTCGCGGGCGCAGGCGCAGGCACGTGAGCCATTGCATGGGGAGCCCTATCCCACTCAAATGCCAGCCGGGGCTGGTCCGTAAAAATCCCCGTTTGGCGGATTCCGAAATAGCCCATAAAGAATACAAACACGACCACCGCGCCGAAAATATAGGCTTCACTATCGAGGAAAATGGTAAGCCAGATCACCGAGATGCCCGCGATCAGGTACCTCAGCCAGGCCAGGTTAATTTTTTCGGTGTTGGAAAATTGATAATCGATGCGTTTGCGGTGCCGCCGCAGCTCGATCCAGGAGGCCAGCGCATAAGTCGTGCCCGAAAGAATGATGGTGATCAGCAAGATGAGCTGCTGGTCTTGAAAACCTTCGCCCTGGTGCTGGTACACCCAAATTTTCCGGTCGGTGGGCAACCGGTAAAACGGCATCACGAACAGGTAAGCCAGCGCAACAGGCAGAAAATGAATGAGGCGCCGCCAGGTCAGCCGGGCCGGACGGGTAAGTTCAATGGTATACAGGTATAGCAGCGGCCCGTAGGCGAGCGGGAGGGGAATTTCAACGCCGAGCAGGAAGGGAAACCGGAGGTACCGGCCGCTTACCACCGAATAATACAATCCGAGGTGAACACCGATCACCAGCAACCATACTGTCAGCACATAATCGGCATTCGTTTTACTGCGCTTGCCGAGCAGCACGGCGGCCAGAAAAAAGGTAATGGTCAGCCCGATCAGGTTCAACATATCAAATGGTGTTCAGACTTTCCAATCTCAGGTTTTCGAAGGTAAATTAGAAATTCCCGCTTGAAAAATCTGAACGACCATTGGAGACTTTTTGCATTACTTCCAAACGAGCGTCGCCACCGCGTTCGGGTCGATGGTGTAGTTGAACTGATTTTCGCCGATGGAAACGGTAAACTTTTTGTTATCCCCTCCCTGGTTCAACACAACCAGTACTTTCGACCCGTCGGGATTCAGAAATGCGACGTGTTCCAGCTGCGAGGAAGCACTCAGCCTGCCGGATTGTACGCGGAATGCGCCCGGCCGCACGAATTTCGACATATGCGCAATCGTGTAATATTCCACGTTTTTGGTAACGCTGCCGTCTGCGGCGATCGTCACCACGCCGCGGCAGTTATCACAGCCTTTGTTTTTCGGGCCGTCGTTCTCGTCCAGCGCAATGTTCCAAAGCAATGCATTCTTCGACCAGTTGTTAACCGTTCCGATGAAGATATTGGACATGTTCCATTTCAGGTTATCGGAGAAATTCGTCGCCCAGCGTCCGCCGGATATTTCTGTGAAATACAGGCCCTTGTCCGGAAAACGGTCGTGTACCTCGCTCATCGCCGACACATTACCGCCATACGCATGAAATGCCGATCCAGCCACGTACTGGCTCGCCTGCGGGTCGTTCAGGATCGAGATCGGGTATCCGGGACGGTCCCAGTTGTGGTCGTACAGCAGGATTTTCGCTTTAACCGCCTTCGACTTGAAAAGCGGGCCGAGGTGCTGCCCGATAAACTTGCCCTGCGCTGCCGAATCCATGCCCATCGAAGGATAAGCCGCTTCGTGCAACGGCTCATTCTGCACCGAAATCGCGTCAATCGAGATTCCTTCTTTTTGGTAAGCATCCAGGTATTTCACAAAATAATTGGCATATGCCCCGTACCATTCGGGTTTGAGGCTTCCGCCGGCCAGTTTTCCGTTCGTTTTCATCCAAGCTGGCGCCGACCAGGGCGTAGCCATGATCTTGATGCCCTGCTGCAAAGCCACCACCGATTTCAGGACCGGTATCAGGTCCGTCTGATCTTTCGCGACGGAGAATTTGCTTAATGCGGCGTCCGTTTGTCCTGCGGGCAGGTCGTTGTAGGTGAAATCTTCCAGCGAAAAGTCGGAAGCGCCCATCGTAACCCGCAGGTAGCTCATCCCGATCCCGTTTTGCGGGTCGAAAAGGTCTTTCAGCAGGTTTTGGCGCTGCGATGCATTGAGTTTTTGATTAATCAAATAAGCGGAAGAACCCGTCATTGCCGCCCCGAAACCTTCCATTTCTTGCAGTTTGGTCGAAAAATCAATGCTGATCAGGTTCGCGGACGGCGAAACAGAACCGGCTTTTACGACGGAGAGCGCATTCTCATTTTTGAACAACTTACTCTGCGAGCCATTGGTAACCCAAACCGCGACTTTGTTTGCCGTAGTGGTGTCGGTGGGCGTCGGCTCGTTTTTCGCGGGCGTTTCGGCCGAGCAGCCGGTTAGTGCAATGGTCAGGCAGGCGACCGTTGCCATCAGGATATCTTTCATGTGTTGAGTTAAAAGAGAAGCCATGCCGGAAGCGGAGCGTGTACACTCCGGGCATTCCGGCATGGCTGTGCATGATTTGCTTAATAACCTTTATTCTGGATCAGGTTGCCATTTTTATCGATTTCTCCCTGGGGAATCGGCCATACCAGCCTGTTTTCGGTCGGTTTGTAGTTCAGGCTGGCGCCGGAACCGTCCTTCACCGCTTCCATGACGGGCACTACCCGGCCTGTCCGCAGCAAATCGTACCAGCGCTGTCCTTCGAATGCGAGTTCCAACCTGCGTTCTTTTTCGATGGCCAGCCGCATCGCCGCCTGATCGGCTGCCGTGGTTGCAGGCAATTTGGCGCGTGTCCGGATCTGGTTTACGAGCGTACGGGCCCCTGCGAGGTCGCCGGTTTCGTTCAATGCTTCCGCTTTCAGCAACAGTACGTCGGCGAGGCGGTACATGATAATGTTCTGCGACGCATCGGTGTTGCGCATTTTATAGGCGAATGGGAATTTCGTCAATGCCCAGTATTTGTCCGACCATTTGCCGGTCACATTGGCCGTATAAATGGTCGAGGCTTTGCGTACAACGTCTTTTTCGTCGTCGTAAGCTTTCAGCAGGTCATTGGAAGGCGTATTGAACTTCTTCCAGTCGGTGCCGTAAAACATGGATGAGCCCCAGTTCCCGCCGGTCGACCAATCTTCGAAATTGAGTTCAAAAATGGCTTCCGCGCTGTTTTCATGCTTGCCGTCCCACAGGTCCTCGAAGTTCGGCATGAGTGTGTAACCCAATGCGATCACCTTGTCGGCGCTCTCCTTCACCTTTGCCCAGTCTTTGCGGGTCGCGTACACCTTTGCCTGCAATGTGTGCACGGCGCCCGGGGTTACGGTCATTTTGTTCGGGCCGGTTTTCGGAACAGCAGGGGCAGCTTCGTCGAGGTCTTTCAAGATCTGCGTGTAAACCTCCTCCGCAGTACTTCTGGCCGGGTAAAGCTGGCCGTATATTTCCTCCACATTCTCGGAAGTAATGGTCGGCAGCTCGTCCACAACCAATGGCACATCCCCGAAAATCCGCACGAGGTCGAAATAGGCACGCGCACGGATGAATTTCGCCTCGCCGACGATCTGCGCCTTCCGCGTAGCCGACAGCGACGCGTCGGGAACCTTCGGCACATTGGCGATGATCGAGTTGGCGCTCGCTACGTGGTTGTACAAATACTGCCAGTCCCTGGCGGAAACGGCATTCGTGGAAAGTATCCTGAACTCGTCCACCTCGAACCAGGCCGCATTATCGGCGCCCGCGTAGGAGTTATCCGCCTGTCCGTCACCGAGAATGAAGTAATCCATCACATAATATTCCGCGGAGCCGTTTTTGAAGATCGCATAGCTACCCGCCAGGGCAGCCTCGGCGCTGGCGGCATCCTTGATGGACGAGCCCGCGGTTCCGGTACCGCTTCCGCCTACGACGGTTTGCGAAACCGGTTGTAAATCCAATTGGTCCTGGCAGGCGGGCAACAATACCGACGCGCCCAGTACCAGTGCTATATAATTGCTCTTTTTCATATAATTCCTGAATTAAAACGAAACATTGATACCTGCTACGAATGCACGTGATACCGGGTAAGTACCGTAGTCGATACCCAGGGTGGCGCCGCTCGATGTAAATGCATTCACCTCAGGATCAAACCCTTTGTATTTGGTAATGGTAAACAGGTTTTGCGCTGTGAGGTAAACAGACGCCCTGCTCAGCTTGATTTTCGAGGCGAGGTCCTTGCTGAGCGCATAGGCGATCGTAGCGCTCTTCATGCGCAGGAACGAAGCATTTTCCACGAACCGAGAGGAAATCAGCGAGTTATTGACATTGCCATCGGTTGCCCGTGGGATATCGGTCACATCTCCGGCCTGTTTCCAGCGCCGCAGCACCTCGGTCGACTGGTTTTTGCTGTCATACATCCCCTCCGTTTCCAATCTCGAAGCATTGAATGCCTTGTTACCCTGCGAACCCTGGAAGAGGAACGACAGGCTGAAACTCTTGTAAGTAAGGTTATTATTCATCCCGTAGGTAAACTTAGGCTGTGCCGAACCCAGGATTGTGCGGTCGGAAGGCGAGAAAGTGCCGTCGCCATTCACATCGCGGTAGATCATATCGCCGGTTTCGGGATTCACGCCGTCGGCAATGTAACCGTAGAAAGTACCCAGCGAAGCGCCTTCCTGCAAAATGATGATCTGGTCGCTCCGGCCTTCCACATCGGCATACCGGTAGATTTTGCTCAACTGCAACTCGGTGATCTTGTTGCGGTTGAATGCGATATTGAAATCAGTCGTCCACTGGAAATCCGCCTTATCGAAATTGACGGTCGACAATACGAATTCAAGTCCCTTGTTTTCCAACTTTCCGGAGTTTCTCGGCATATAGGTGTAGCCGCTCGTATTCGGCAGCGGCACATTGAGCAGCAGGTTGTTGGTCTTTTTCAAATAGGCATCCGCCGTGAAAGTCACGCGGCCCTGCAACATGCTCAAATCGATACCGATGTTGGTTTGCGTGGTAGTCTCCCATTTCAGATCGGGGTTGGGCGCGTACGTGGGCGGCGTCACGGCCGGGCCCGAAGGCGGGGTCGTAGGCGTGCGGCGCGTGTACGAGTTCAAACCGTACGAGGCGTAATTTGCCAGCCCTTCCTGGTTACCATTTTGTCCCCAGCCCCCGCGCAGTTTCAGGTCGTTGATAAACTTCACGTCCTCCATAAACGGCTCGGCGGAAATGCGCCATCCTGCCGACACCGACGGGAAGAAGCCCCATTGGTTACCCTTTGCCAGTTTCGACGAACCATCTGCCCGGAAATTGGCCGTCAGCAGGTATTTGCTGTCAAAATTATACATCAAACGCCCCAGGTACGAGTTCAAAAACCACTCCGATTGCTCGGTATAGGCTTCCGTAATCTCGTTGGCTGCATTCATCGTTTTCACTACGCCGTCGGCAGGGAAGTCGCGGCCTGCCATGTAGGAGTTGTTCCAGTTATTTTTCTGGATAGTCGTTCCTGTCAATGCCGAAAACTCATGCTTGTCCCACTTCTTCTCGTAGTTCGCCGTGTTTTCCCATAGGTAGGTAAACGAGTTGCTGCGGGTAGCATTACCAAGCCCGTGCGTACTACCGTTCGCTCCCCAGCCTTCGGTCGTGCGGTATGGGTCGAGGTAGTAGTCGTTGGTATGGTTCATGAAATCGATCCCGAAGTTGGAACGCAGCACCAGGCCTTTTGCCACGGTCAGATCACCCGCCACATTACCGAAAATGCGGTTGTCTTTCGCCGCCTGGGTAGGCCCGAACATCGCGGCGAGCGGGTTGTCCCAGCCGGCTTTGAGCGGATTGGTGGAGAAAATTGTACCCCGGATCGAATCCTGCGAATAAATGCCCATTGTTGGCGGAGCGCCCAAAGCGCCCAGTACCACCGCGTTCCGGCCCGCATTGTTGTTGTCCTTCACATCGCGGATCTTCGCATTGGCATAACTGACATTGGTAGTCAGTTTGAACCAGCTTTTGATCTGGTTGTCGAGGTTCATCCGGAACGAATACCGCTTATAGCTGGCCGGCTGGATAATGCCCTTGTCCTGGGTAATGGCCCCGGATACGAAATACCGGTTCTTGTCGGTACCGCCTGAGAAGTTGAGTTGGTAATTCTGGTTGTGGCCGGTCGTGAAAACTTCCTTGTTCCAGTCGGTAGTCTGGCTGCCGACGGTCACATTATGCCCCATTTCGTTCATCAGGTCGGCATATTGCTGCGGATTCAGCACATTGATCTTTTTGGCCATATTCGAAATACCGTAATAGGCCGCAAAATTCACCTGCGACTGGTTGGCCTTTCCTCTTTTGGTAGTCACGATAACGACCCCGTTGGAAGCCCTCGCACCGTAAATAGCCGCCGAAGAGGCATCTTTCAACACCTGAATGCTTTCGATATCATTCACGTTCAGGTCGCGCGTGTCCATGGTAGGCACACCGTCGACCACGTACAGCGGCTCGTTACCCGCCTGCACGGAAGTAGCGCCGCGCACACGTATGGATAATGCGCTGCCGGGCTTGCCCGAGGGTTGCGTCACCTGCACACCCGCCGCTTTGCCCTGCAATGCCTGCGCGGCCTGCAAAATTGGCCGCTCTTCGATATCCTTCGTATCTACCGAGGCAATGGAGGTCGTCACGTCACCGCGCTTTTGCGTACCGTAACCGATCACAACCACCTCGTTCAGGGTTTTCAGGTCACCGCCGAGCGTGACGTCGATTTGCGTGCGGTTGCCCACGGCGATTTCCTGCGTTTCGTAACCGATAAATGAAATCACCAGCACGGCGTCACCATTGGGCACGCCGATCGAATAGTTTCCGTCTACATCTGTTACAGTACCTGATTGCGTCCCCTTCACCAGAATGCTCGCACCGGGCAAGGTCTGGTTTTGCTGATCCCTGATCACACCTTTCACGACAATATCCTGCGCATTCGCCAGGCTAGCTACCGCGAAAATCATGGCAATGAACATCGTAATTCTCTTTCCCATAGAGTGTTAATGAATTATTGGTAATTAATCGGATAAATTGTTGGATATTTCCATGGGAACAAAGGTAGGTATACTTTGAATAAATCAATAGCGAAAAATTTACGTAAATATCTGTAAAATAGATAC
Organism: Dyadobacter soli; assembly: GCF_900101885.1. Taxonomy (GTDB): domain Bacteria; phylum Bacteroidota; class Bacteroidia; order Cytophagales; family Spirosomataceae; genus Dyadobacter; species Dyadobacter soli. Next base: position 250,827 of record NZ_FNAN01000007.1, read on the forward strand.
TTACATTAATTTTGATACGGTTCAGCACCGGAGTAAAAAAGGAGTAATTACGCTGATTTACAAGCCATCGCGAGGATTTTAGGCAACGGGCCGATCGCAGGACTGATACGCCTGCAAACCGCCGTTTAGTCAGCGAAAAAAGTAAGAATTTTACTCAAAAATGAAAGAAATACCGTGAATTCGCCATGTACGCGTCAGACGGCTTCGAGCGAATGTTCCAGCACCAGCAGGCTCCACCCCTCTCCCGATTTCGAGGCGGCGATTTCCTTGCGCCGGTCGTGCATTACCTTCTTGATGCGGCTTGCGTAAGCCCAGCAGGTACTTTGCCGGATAGAAAGGATTTCCGACAGCTTGTGGGAAGAGATTTTTCCTTTGGTAGTGTAAATCAAAAAGACCATATAGAATGCCTTGTTGATCGGAATGCGCGTGTTCTGGAAAATGGTATGCGCGATCACCGACTCGTCGTAATCGCATTTGGCGCACCGGCGGCTGTATGGGGAATGCCCGTGGAAGGAATGGTCGTGGCCGCATTTGCGGCATTCGTAATGTTCGCGGGCGCTATCGTTACCCCATTTCATACCGGCCAGGAACCGGAAACAGCTGTCGTTATCCGGGTAAATTTTGCTGAACTCCTCAAAATCCACCTCCGTCGACATCACCCTTGCCTGCGTCACCTTCACGACATTCGTATGCAGGGCTTCGTTATCTTTTTCAAGCAGCAGGTTCATTTGCAGGATTTCTTCCTTTTGCTTTTGGAGAAGCTCGTTCACCTGCGTCAGTTCCTGGTTTTGGATCTCAATAATGGCCGATTTTTCCAGCACCTCCCGCGTCCGCTCTTCCACCTCCGCTTCCAGCCGCACGTTCAGCGAATCCTTCAACTTTTCGTTAAGCCGCATCTGGTGGATGATCTGCCGCTGCGCATTATCCTTTTTCTTTTTCAGAATGCGCACCTTGTCGCCGATCGCGAACGACAGGAATATCATTTCAATCACAAAACAGATACTCAGACTGTAATAGGTGATCACGCCGAAATTGAGCCCCTCGACGTGCAGCATGAGCAACAGTTTATGAATGAAACCGAGCGAAAGAAACGCATACCCCAAAACAAAGAACCGAGCCGGATGGTAACCTTGCCGGTAAATGTAAATCCCCGTGTAAAAAGCCACCGCCAGCGGCACCAGCTCTACGAATTTATAACTGAACCAGTTGGTATCCACCACAAAACAGATCCCGAAGAAGATCGTACGCAGCGCCATCACCCAGATAATGAACCGGTCGAGCACGGGCGCCTTCTTGTGCGTGTAAAGCAGCGTGCGCGTGAACTGCAATGCAAAAATACTGATGCCGTACAGCGCAATACCGTAAGCGTACTGGTTCCATTCGGGTGCATTGGGCCAGAGGTACTGGTAGGCAATGCCGTCCACGCACATTTCGAAAAGCCCCACGCAGAGGTTGTACAATACATAATACAAATACTGCACTTGCCGCACGGCGAGGTACATCATCAGGTTATAGAAGCTGAAAACCAGCACCATACCGTAAAATATCCCGAAAATAAAGTACTCGTCGAGCGCGTAGGCGATAAACCGGTTCACCGACCGCAACACGATAATGGCATCGGCAGTCTGGTGGGATTTCACACGGAAATAGTACGTCCCTTCGAACGCCGCATCGTTCGCGATATTGATTTCGAAGTTTTTGTGCGCGTATTCCCTGTTTTCGAAAGGCAGGTCGTCCCCCATCTTTCGTTCGGTATACCCGCTTTTTCCGTCGGGCAGGTAGGCGGTAATGTTGTCGATGGTCTGGTCAAAAAATTCCAGTATCCAGTTTTTGCTGCTCTCGGGATAGTGCTTAATCCTGATCCTGAACCAGTAAGTCGATTTGAGATTGTAATTCTGCGGCGTATTCGTGGTGCTTTTGATAAACCGCCCGCTCAATGCAGGCGACCGCACGTCCTCAAAAGTGTACACACCGGCGGTATCTTCCAGGAATTGAATTTCTTCTCCCGTGAAAATATGCTGGTCCTGCTCGTCCGCCACCGTCACGGCACGCTGGGCCAATGCGGGAACCAACGCGCCCATGACAAGCAAAGCCGCGACAATGGCCCGTCTGATGTAATCCGCGAAATGATGGGTATCTGGAAAATGGACCATGCGTTTATCCTGCTAAGGGTGCCGGCCATTAACCGGAAATCACCTGGGGCTTATTTTTTTCAATGCTTCCAAAACGAGTTGTTCGTCTCCCAGGTAGAACGCCGCTTTGCGGTAAGCTATTTTATTCTGCGGATTTACGACCAAAACAACCGGCAAATAGTCAATCGCTGCCGCTTTTTTAAATTCCTCGTTGGGGTCCAGGTAGTTAACGAAACCCCACTGATGTTCTTTAAGTGTACTTTGGGCGTTGCGCACGTCCTGCGTGGAGTCAAAATTAATCATTATTACCTTCGTCCGGGTACTCTGGGCGATTTTGTCCTTCATAGCCGAGATGGCATCCAGGCAAAGCAGCGAATTTTTTACGTCCGATTTCCACGTCAGGATAAGCAGGCTAGAATCCGGGTGGGTAATGGCGGTCGTGTTGATATTTTTCCCATTCATGTCGGAAATTTCAACAGAAGGAAATTCAGCCTCGGCTTCCTGTGCGAATGCCGACGGCAGCAGGCCAATGCCCATAATGAATGAAAACAGGGCGATGCGGTACGATCTCATAGTGGATGTGGTTTGGTACATTAAAAAGAAGCCGAAGTGACCTGATTGGTGCTACTTCGGCTTCCAGGAAAAATGTGCCAATGCACAAACGCAAGCTCTATTCAAGTCGGCCCCGGGGCGAATTATTCGCTGGCGGGAAGCGCCGTAGTACCCCAGTTCGTATTTGGTTCCGGCCCCATTTCCAGTACGAGCGAGCCGCCTTTCAGCAGGTCGGATGCATTGAACCAGAAATTTTGCAGCGGCTGGCCGTTGAGCGTCGCTTGCTGGATGTATACATTCTTGCGGGAGGTATTTTTTGCCTCGATCGTAAATGTCTTTCCTCTTCCAAACTGCTGTCCCAGGTCGATCACCGCCTTTTCAAACATCGGGCTACCGATTTCGTAGATCGGGTCGACGCGCGTACCGCCGTCGGTCTGGAACAATCCGAGCGACGCCATTACAAACCAGGCGCTCATTTGCCCCTGGTCTTCGTCGCCCAGGTAGGCATTCGAAACCTCGTGGCCATAGTACCGGTCGACCACCGAGCGGCTCCATTTCTGGGTCAGCCAGGGCTTTTTGACCCAGTTGAACAGGAACGCGAAATGCATCGATTGCTGATTGCCCTGCACCACCGGATAATCCCAATACTGGTCGTTGGGCCCGTTATAGCGCCATTTTACGCTTTCATTAAAACCCCAGTCCAGCCTTTTGACAAACTCCCCTTCCCCGATCTTCTTCGCGAGGCCCGGCACATCCTGCGGCACGAAAAAGGTCAGCTGCCAGGCATTTCCCTCTACATAATGGTGGTTCGCACCGGACTTGAACGGGTCGAAATCGGCGAGCCAGTTGCCGGTTCCATCTTTCATACGGGCAAATCCGGTTTTCGGGTCGATCACATTCTGCCACCAGGTAGCCCGGTCGCCGAACATCTTGTAATCGTCCTGCTTATCCAATGCTTTGGCGAATTGGGCAACGGAGTAATCATCGAAGCTGTATTCCAATGTATTCGAAAACCGGCCCTGGTCGTAAGGCACGTATTTGTGTTGCAGATAGGTAACCAAATCTTCATTACCCGCCCGACCGCCACCGACCGTGTCGGCAGGGACAGTCTGCATTTTGCGGACAGCCTCGTAAGCCTTTTTGACGTCAAAATCGCGGATGCCCATCTGGTAGGCGCCCACAATGAGGGGCACTTCATGCTCGGCCACCATCACCGGAATGTACTCCATTCCCGCCGGGCCCTTCGCCAGCCAGCCGCCGCGGTCGTACATCGCAAGCTGCGATTTCACCCAGCGGTTCGACCATTCCGGCGTGACGAGGTTCCAGAACTGGTTGAGGTTCCAGAATGTATTCCAGAATGCGTCGCAGCCCAGCGCCACATCGTCCTTGTTCTGAAATTTATTGACATGCTCATACGCGTCGCGCCAGCTGCCATCCACATCGCTGAACATATTCCTGCTCAGCGAGCGGTACATATTGGTGTAAAACCGTTCCTTTTCGCGCTTGTCGTTGCTGGAAATCGCCACGCGGCCCAGCAACTCGTTCCAGACCTGCTCCTGGTTGCCCCTCACTTTTTCGAAATCCCAGCCGAACGGGTCGGAAATCTCGGTTTTGAGGTTCAGCGAAGCATTCTCCACGCTCACATACGAGATACCCGAGCGCACCTGCACAGATTTGTTGGTTTTTGTATCGAATTCAAGGAACAGCCCCGCATTACGGGCGCTGTCGGCGGCGAGGTTGGTTTGCTGCTTCACGACGTCGTTCAGCCAGACGCCGTAATTTTTAATCGGCTGATCAAATTCAATCACGAAATGTACCGTGTACTGCTGATCGATCCCGCCGGACCAGACATTCCGTGAAAGCTGCTCGCTGAACCCCTCGATCCGCTTGTCGCTGACCTTGTCGATTTTTACTTTTTTAATCTTGTAGCCGTATTCGGTCGGAATTTGCAGGTCGACCATGACCCGGCCGGTTTCGCTCTTTTGCCAGGTGTATTTCTGGAATGAAGCACGTGTGGTCGCCGTCAGTTCGGCGGTAATGTCGTTGTCGGTCAGGTTTACTTTGTAATAACCCAATGGCGCCTGCTCGGTACTTTTGTCGAACCGTGAACGGTAACCGCTATCGGGATCGGCCTGATCGCCGATTCTGGTTTCCAGCGGTCCGGCGGTAGGGAAAATGCCGAGGCCGGTCATCGTCCATTCGTGAATGTGGCTGAACGTCCCGATCGACTCGAAAGTGGGGTCGTAACCAGCCTGCCAGCCGCCATTCTGATTGTCCGGGCTCAGCTTCACCATGCTGAAAGGCATCCAGGGCCCCGGCGCGATCATCCACCGAGAATGCCCCGCACCCAACATCGTATTCACATATCCGGCTGGCGTTTTAAGCTTTTGCTTACTCCGCCCGACTTTCCCGGATTTGTATAATTGTTTATTTACAAAAACTTCAAATTTCCCCGATTCCGGCTGCTCGACCGCTGGCATAGGCGCTTCGAGCATATAGCGGTCCTGCTCTATTTTTTGGGACAAAATCGTTTCCCCGTCGAGCTTCACTTCCACCAATGGCTCACCTTGGAGCTGGGTCACATCAACCAACAGCGGCTGGATCAATTTTCCATCGGCATTCAACTCGTAATCGGCCGGTTTCACATCCCGCAGCAACGCATCGCCCGGAGCGGCGAGTTTGGCGCGTTTGGGGCCTTCCAGTTTCACCTGGTCGAAAGCAAGCCAGCCGCCCTGCAATGTAGTCATCACGATTTCATTGACACCCGTTTTGATCAGATCGGCCGGAATGTCGATCGCCACCAGCTGTTCTTTCGGATTAGGCACAAACTTGCCGGGATCTTTAAAGCTGGAACCTTTTGCCAATTTAAACTCCCAGGATTTGCCATTCACCAACACTTTGAAAAGCGGCGCGCGCAGGGAATCCGTGTCGAGAATATCTACCACAAGCTTCCATTTGCCCGACGACGGTTTCTTTTTAATGTCAAATAAAACAGTCAGGAAATGCGACCTGATGCCGGAAGTCCCGCCCGTTCCGCCCCAGCCATTCACCGGCCCGGGCAGCACATAAGGCCAGTCTTTCCGGCTCTCCGAACGCCCCACCAGGAAGAAATTATCTTCATACCCAAAATCCTTTTCCAAAAACCGCTTGTATTCGCCCGGCGCAAGCGCCATGCCCGACGGAGCATTATCAGCCTCCCCGATCTGCCAGATCGTCCGCTCCTTCGCGCAAACCTGCCCGCCGAAAAATGTGGACAATAGCAGAACGACAAACGGAATTGTGATTGAGCGGGTTTTCATGGGTCTGATACTGAACGGGTTTTCGAAAATGAATATGTTTATACAAAGTATTGCACAGCAACGCGATTCGAAGACACTATAAATCAGCCTATTTAACAAAACTGGTGTTACAACTAATCGCATCGCAAGTATAGCGCATATACTTTGTATATACAAAGTTCAGGGACGATTCCGTATGAAGCATCATTTCACGCACGCAATGCCGCGTAGCGATAGCGTCCCGCGACGACTCTGAAAAATCCGTATTTGGCAAGCAAGAAGAGAAGGCCGAGAAGCTGATCGATGCCGGTTTCCCTCAACCTCGTGCGCTCGACGTAAGCCGAAACATAAATGCTGATTTCGTACAGCCCGACTAATGGCAATGCAACCAATAACTGGCTATAAATTTCCGGCGAAGGAGTAATGACCCCGGCAATAACCAGAATTATAATCCACGCGTGCCGTCTATACGTACGCATGAACGCGGGCGTGAGAATGCCAACTTTTGAAAGCACAAAAACAACGATCGGCAATTGGAATATCAGCGCACATCCCATGGAAAGCGTCGCCAAAACAGATAGGTAAGAATTAACATCAAATTGGTTTCTCAAACCGGGCGCTACTTCGAAATTGGCCAAAAAATTGATCGACAGCGGCGTAACGATATAATAACCGAAAAGCAAACCCGAAAAGAAAAGCGTCGATACAAAGAACACAGCGCCTCTTGCAGCCCGTCTTTCCGCCGCGCGAAGACCCGGTTTCACAAAGCGCCACAGTTCCCAGAATGAATAGGGAAATGCGAAACAAAGGCCTATGATAACCGACGAGGTCATTGCCAAAGACAATTGATCAGAAATCCCCAGCACTTGAAGTTCGAAATCGAGTTTACTGACGCATAAATCGGTATAGCCGGTAAAATCCGCTAATCTGCACATCATTCGGTACGTCCAGAAATCCGGGGATTTCGGCGCAAGCACGATCTCCTCAAAAATAAAACCCCTGTAAGTAAAAGCAACAGCGGTGAATACGCCAATGGACAGCACCGACCTGATAATATGCCATCTGAGTTCTTCCAGATGCTCTAAAAAACTCATTTCTCTACCCTCAGCGGTAGATTCTTCTTCGAAATGTTGGTCCAATGGCATAACAGTGCTGGTTTACATTATTTATTTCAATAGTAAGGCAGGCACAGCGCTATTTTAATTACCATCGTTATCAATTCATCAGCACCTAATTGAAAAAAGCGGCCCGCCATTGATCAAATATCGCTTGCAGGACTCGCATTTATAATGCATTTTGTCAAAAAATCACTAACGCATGGAAACGAAAAAGCGCTCCAAATTCTGGATCAGGCTGGCGACATTCTCGCTGGATATTATCAGTTTGATACGGCTTGCTTTTCTTTAATTCAAATCAAGGTGCGAAATGCCGGCTGATTCCGTATCACGGGTCCGGTAAAGCCTTTCCGGGACTGATGCCAGTTTTGAAGGATGCAGTTGCCCGCCAAGCCCGTAAAACTGCTGAAAACTCATAATAAGCGGCCGCCATTTCTCTGGGTCCACATGATCGGGATTTTCGCGGGAAACGATGGAATCGTCGAGATGAACGCGGAGAATTTTTAATTCCAATGTAACACTTCTGATATTTTCAATGCCCGTTTCCGCTGCGAACGGATGTATCGCGACGAATGCCGCTTCCAGTTGAACAGGGCATTCCAGAACCCTGGGCGCACTGACAATCGTTGATTCCAACGGCGTCAACCCTGCCCTACCGAATTTATCGGCTTCATAAGTGTAACCTTTCAACTTTTTCCCGGCAGGTACGGGATTACTACCGGTAAGCAGCGCCAGCCGGTCAACCGCTTCGACCTGCTCCACCGACGGCAGATTCAGTACGCACTCGCGTGTACGCAGGATGTTTTCAGTGGTTTTGGAATGCGCCGCTATCCCGATCATGCAGCGATACCCAAGCCAAAACGCCGACGAAATAGGCGCCAGATTAAAAGTATCATCAACATTAGTTGTGCCTACCAATACAACAGGCGTACCGAAATACAAAATAGAAGGATTACTGATTTGATGCATTTTCTTACGTTGTTTTTTGCATCAAAACAATCGAATGTTATTGCTCAATGAAACCCGTTTCTTGCGAAATAGACGGCCCTACGAATTGTAAACCATTGGGGCTTGAAAGACGAAAATTCCGTGCTGATTTTGTAACCAAAACGCCTCCTGCTCAATGAAACCCTCGCGCGGCTCGATGAATGGGCTGTTTTAATCTATGAGCGCCAACATTTACACACAACTGTCTCATTTAATGTGACTTATGATCAAATATACGCCATCCGTCGTTGTTTATTGCCTCTCCGTCGATTGCATTTTGCCGGGCCGGGAAAGGCGGCTAACATTGTATCGGAAGTCGGCAACAATGCGGCTCCGCAAATCATAAACAATCACATTTAAATTATAAGCAACCATGAAAACGCTCATCGCATCAGTGCTTTTAACATGTTCCCTTGCCCTTTCCACAAATGGGTTTGCCAAATCAGAAACAGGGATTTCAAATGTTGTCGGAGACGAAATCGCAACCCGGTTTTGGGTAGTATCGACAGAAAACGGGAAGATCAACGTCAATGTGCTTAAAGGAGAAAAAGCAGTTTCGCTCAATGTAGTCGATCAAACCGGGCGCACACTTGCGTCCAAAAGCATTAAAAAGTCCGACAGCGCCACCCGGACAACGTTTGACCTGAGCCAGCTTCCCGACGGCGCCTACAAAGTCGTCCTGATCGACGGTAAACATAAGGAAATCAAAACCATCGAATTGAATACCGAAACTGCCGAAGCCCACCGAATTGTGTCATTAGGATAATGCATTCTCAATTCATTTAAAGAATTAAGTGTAAAACAAACAGGGACAAGCCTCACTAGAAAGGCCTGTCCCTGTTTGCTTTTACACACCCCAAATATCACAAAACATCACTGATCATTTTATTCACCAGCAGCCATTTGCCGTCGATTTTATGAAATGAAAGGTATTCGTGATACAGGAAGTCATACATTTTTACCCTAACCTCGGCGACGGCAATGGAGTTCGTGACGCGGATGTCCAGCACTTCACCTTTGAATGGCTTGCCCGATTCTTTCGGGCTTTGGCGATGGCCTACGCCGTCGAGATATTCGGTGATCGTCTTTGCGTAGGGCTGCCCTTTTACATCACCCCAAAGCAATGTTCCCGGGTGATATATTTTGCGAAGCTGCTCCACATCGCCATTATAAATGCCATTGAAATAGTCGTTCTCTAATGTTTGTGCAATGATCAATGAATCCTGTTTTAGCGTTTCCATCGTGCTTTGCTTTTGGGCCTCGCTGCTGAAATGCAACAACAGCAAGGCGATGAATATGAAATATTTCATTTGATAAATACCCTATTTCGTACGAAGCGGCTTAAATGCGGCGCGCAGTTCGTTGGTAAAAGTTTCGGGCTGTTCCCACGCCGCGAAGTGCCCGCCTTTTTCCAACTTATTGAAATAGATCAGCCTGGGATAAGCGCGCTCTGCCCAGCTACGCGGCACAGCATAAATTTCATCGGGAAATGCACTTACAGCCACGGGGATTTTTAAACCTCTGGGGTCGAAGAAGCCCCCTGTGGCGCCCTGAGAGGCTTCCCAATACAGCCGGGCCGATGAAATGCCGGTGCGGGTAAGCCAGTAAAGGGTGATATTGTCCAGAATATCGTCGCGCGTGAGGCCTTCCGCTTTCCCGTCGAACACCCGCGCTATGAGCTTGTAGCTGCGGTCGTCGTGGTCGAGCATCCATGCGGCGAGGCCTACGGGCGAGTCGTCGATGGCGTACAACGTCTGCGGCCGCAGGCTCATTTCACTGGCATAGCCGAGTCCCTTTTTGTAGAAGAAATCCAGTTGTTCGTAGGCGTTCCGCTCATCGGCCGGGAGCCCGGCGGGCATGGTGCCGGCTGCCAATGCTTTGGAGATTTCGGCTGGTACCGTGGCGGCCATATTTGTGTGGATACCGAGCAACCCCGGAGGCGCGATCAGCGCCATGTTTTCCGAAATCGCATTCCCCCAGTCGCCGCCCTGCGCCACGTATTCCTTGTAGCCCAGCCTGCTCATGAGCGTGATCCACGCCTTCGCCACGCGTACGGGGTTCCAGCCCAGCTCGTCGGGCTTACCGGAGAAGCCGTGGCCCGGAATGGAGGGGATTACCACGTCGAAAGCATCCTCTGCCTTGCCGCCGTATTTCACAGGGTCGGTCAGTGGGCCGATGATTTTGAGCTGCTCTATCACGGAACCCGGCCAGCCGTGCGTGATGATCACCGGTAATGCATTGGGATATTTCGAGCGGACGTAGATGAAGTGAATATCCACGCCGTCGATGGTGGTAATGAACTGCGGTAAGGCATTCAGCCTCGATTCAACGCCCCGCCAATTGTATTCAGTGGCCCAGTACCCGGCGAGGGCTTTCATGGTAGCGAGTTGCACGCCCTGGGTTTCGTCGTGCACGAGCTCCTTGTCGGGCCAGCGGTGTGCGGTTATCCGGCGTTTGAGGTCGGTCAGTTCTGCGTTGGGGATATGGATATGGTATGGACGGATAGATGTATCCTGATTCACAGCGGTTTGGGCGGTTACCGGCGCTGCTGTCGCCAGCCCGGTGGCCAGCAAACTTGCGGCAATTATGTGCTTTTTCATGTTCTTTCGTGTCTAAATTCTGACACAAAGGAATAGCTAAACAACCGCTTCATTACGTGACTTACATCACAATTACAGGCCTGTCAAAAACATCTGAAATCCACTGACTGTCAGTCTTGTAATTGCAAAATCCTGCGCCCGGACGCAAAGATCGCGAAAGACAAAACCGCGCAGCCGGCCATAATGCAGGCGACCGTCGTGACGGACTTATCGGGTAGCATACTAAAAAATGCCGACGCCCCCGCCCCGATCAGCATTTGAATGGCGCCCATCAGCGCCGAAGCGTTACCGGCATTTTTGCCCATCGGCTCCATGGCCAGGCTGGTGGTATTGGGGAAAATGAAGCCCAGGCAGGCCAGTAATGCAAAAATAAACACAATCGTGACCGCCAGCGAGCTGAGGCCCAGCAGCGCCACCCCCACGAAGACAATGCCGATCACCGATTGCGCACCCGCCGCCCATACAGCGAGACAATCCACTTCAAACTTCTTCAAAAGCAGGTTGTTCACCTGGCTCGCCGCGACGATCGCCATCGACAAGCTGCCGACGATCCAGCCCAGTTGCTGCTGCGCAATGTGAAATTGATCGAGAAATATCGTGGTAGCGCTCGTAATGTACCCGAACAGCCCCACCGAGCAAAGTGAACCGGCAAGGGTGAAAAACAGAAACTGCCTGTTTTTGAGAATATTCAAAAAACTCATTAAAACAGATTTCGGATTGAGGGAAACCTGCCGATTGGGCTGATGGCTCTCGGGCAGGAGCCAGTATACCCCGGCCAATACCGCGACGGCCATCCCGATCATGACGATAAAAGTAGCCCGCCAGCCCCAATAGCCGGTGATCATACCGCCGGCCGTGGGCGCTATCAGGGGCGAAACGGAGGTTACGAGCATGAGCATCGACAGCACACGGGCATTCTCTTCCGTAGGGAAAAGGTCGCGGATGATGGCGCGGGAGGCAACCATACCCACGCACCCTCCTATCGCCTGGAACAGCCTGGCGGCGATCAGCGACGACACGGACGTGGCAAATGCACAGGCCGCAGCCGCCAAAATGTAGATGATAACACCGGCAATGAGCGGCTTCTTCCTCCCAAACCGTTCCAGCAACGGCCCATAAGCAAGCTGCCCCACCGACACACCGACGAAATAAAACGAAAGCGACAATGCCACATCCGACACGTGGGTGTGCAGGTCCCGCGCGATGTCGGGGAATGCAGGCAAATACATATCGATCGAAAGCGGCGCAAGTGCCGTAAGCATTCCGAGCACGAGGATGACGACGGCGGTGTTGACCGGTCGGGCAGGTTGCATCATGGGAAGTATTTTACCTGGATTTATATAGCCGGTGCTGCGGGAAAATCGAACGGAATTTTGGTCAGCGCATACACATAGTTGGTGAACGTACGCAAGGTCACGAGCTTACCTGCTCGCGGGCAGGTACTGAAACTGTTTTCATTATATATCGAATATTTATTGGTGGTACTCCGAAAGGAAAGTCGGCATTCCCCAGCTGGGGCTCAATGCGCCATACACCGGACCGGCCTCGGGAAGTGAATTATCTCCCAGCATTTCCATCAGCACGGCGGTGAAACTCACGGGGATCGCACCTGCCTGTACGAGCCGCGCCAATGCCCAACGCTCGATATCGACGCTCTGGCTACCCGAAATGTCCATTACGGCATACACCTGATATCCCTCCTCGCGCAGCGAAAGCGCCGGGAACATCGCGCACACTTCGAGCGTGATGCCGCCGAGGATAATGTGCGTCTTGCCGGAGTCCTCGATCATTTTCCGGATCCGGGCGTCCAGCCAAACGTCGATAATCGTCCGGTCTATGTGCTCCACATCCGGCAGGGCTTCGGCGAGATCTTTGGTAATAGGGCCGAAACCGCCAAGGCTTTGCATGGTAAGGATCGTGGGCACGTTCAGTACTTTCAATGCATTGGCAAACGCGACCACATTGTTTTTGATCGTCAGCGGGTCGATGGTCTTGCAGTTCATCAGCAAGCCCGGCTGGTGGTCGATCAGGATGACGAGTGAATTTTCGGCGGTCAGCCTCGATGGTTTAGTGTTCATCATTAATTGGTTGGTAAATGGATTACAATGTGTGCTTATGCGCAAACGCCGCGAAATCGGCCAGCGCTTTTTGCGAAGACTTGGAGTGAATGTCCATAAAAGGCCAGACGTGCTGCTCGTCCTCGAACAGGATCAGCTCCGCCTCCACTCCTGCCGCCAGTAACCGCCGGTGCAGGTGAATGCTGTCGTCTTCCAATACTTCGGCGGTGCCACATAGGATCAGCGTCGGCGGCAGGCCACGCAGGTCCGCATTCACGGGCGACACCAGGCCGTCCGCCCGACCCGCATTCCCGGCATATAAACCAGCCGCCCATTGCAGGTACTCGCGGGTCAGGAGGGTATCGGCCAATTTGTTTCTGGTGTAGCTGTCGTTCTTGCATTCAAGGTCTGCCCAGGGCGAAATCACCATGCTGTAATGCGGCATCGGGCCGCCGGCTGCTTTCAGGCCCAGCTGCGTAGCGATGGTCAGGTTACCGCCCGCGCTGTCGCCCACCATGCCGAACGTGATACCGGGGTTGTCCGTAAAAAAGTGGGTAATCACGGCAATGCAATCATTTAACCCCGCCGGAAAAGGATGCTCCGGCGCCAGCCGGTAATCGATCATCAGTATACTGCGGTTCAGTGCCGATGCAATATGGCTCACCAGCGCGGTGTGCGATTTGAAAGAACCATAAATGAATGCCCCGCCGTGAATGTATGCCACCACCTCGTACACGGGTGCGCCCTCGGGCCTTACCCACATGCAAGGGACATCGGCGATTGAAATGCTTTCGTACCGGACATTTTCAGCGGGCGGATATTGGTTTCCGAGCATTTCAAAGCCAGCCCGACCTGCAAGTATCGTTTCCATAGTTTCGTTGATTGCAGGCAAAATTGAGCGGCGGGCATCTGAAAAAAAATTAAGTTATCTTAGTTTTTTAAACCGTCACGTCGGCTGAACTTTGTCCATTTGCACCCTAACAAAGCCTGAATGCTATGACAGCGCCATTTGCCGGAATACTGGCGAACCTGAGAAGATATACGTCGCTTACGCCGAAAGAAGAAGAGGATTTTTGTACGCTACTGACAGTGAGGAAAATCCGGCGGAGAGAATTCCTGCTCCGGGAAGGCCATATTTGCGATTGTGAGTATTATGTCAATTCGGGCTGTTTGAGGACCTATCATCTCGATCCGAAAGGCATCGAACATAACCTGTACTTCGCCATCGAAGACTGGTGGACGTCCGATCTGTACAGCCGCACCACCCGCGAGCCGACGCGTTGCAATATCGTCGCGCTGGAAGATTCGGAAGTGGTGCAAATCACCCAGGACGACCTGGAAGCATTTACATTGCGCGCGCCGGCCATTGAGCGTTTTTTCAGGATATCTTACCAGCAATCGCTCATTAACCAGCATATGCGGAACCTGCGGATGCTGTACATGAACGGCCAGGAGCGCTACATTCATTTCCGCACCAACTTCCCCGAGCTCGCCAACCGCATTCCGCAGAAGCATGTCGCTACGTTCCTGGGCCTAACACCGGAGTTTTTCAATACGATCCACGCGAAGGTTTTGCGCATGCCGGAGTGATGCGAGCAACTTCCGGCTAACCCTGCCGGGCGGGAAAGCCATTCAATCCCGCCAGCATGAACGCGCCTGCGCTGCCTACCCACACGGAATAGTCGAAGGGAGCTTTGATGCCCAGCGCAAAAGTCATCGACAATGCGAATGTCGCCAGCAGTAATGCCGTGAACAGGCCCGTCCACCTCAATTGGAATCCTGCCAAAAGTAATAATCCGAGCACAATCTCCGCCGCGGTAGCCACATATCCACTTGCTTTACTCAATATCTCAGGCAGGAAAAACGTCAGTTTCCGGGTATACGCTTCGAAATTCTCCCAGTTGCCCCAGGCCGAAACCTGATCGGGCCACATTCCGAACCGGTCGGCGACGGCTGATAGCAATGCGACAGCCAAAGCAATGCGAAGAAACAGTTGATGAAAATAAAGCGGTGTGGTGTTGTTAGCCATTGTAATGAAGTTTTTTGGCGTAAAGGAAATGCCTGGCGGTGTCAATTTTCTTAAACTGGTTTAAGAAATGCACGATTTTCTTCTGGCTATTTTATCACACATGATAGGATTAACATAAAATGTAAATATCAAACTAAAAAATATAACTTTGACAAAAACGTAAACTTGACACCTCTACACTGAAATGCCCGATCGCCAACAGGTTTCCGACCAGCAGCTGCTGGAAGCTTTATGCGCCGGGCATGAATGGGCTTTCACGGCCGTTTACGACCAGTATTGGTACCCGATGTATAAGGCCGCATTCCACAAATTAGGGCAAAGGCACATTGCGGAGGAGATCGTGCAGGACATTTTTACACGCCTCTGGAACGAGCGCGCAAACCTGCGTACGACGACGCTGAATTATTACCTTTTTTCGGCGGTACGTTTCGAAGTCATCGACCACATCCGCAAAGCTGGGCCGCGAAGCCGCTACCTGGCCTGGTACCAGGCATTTGCAAGCCAGCACGAGCATTACACCGAAGACGAAATTGCATATAACGAGCTGCTGCGCAACATCGACGAAAGCCTGAAACCATTTCCCGAAAAAACCCGTGAGATATTTAAACTCAGCCGGGTAGAGAGCTGGACGGTGGCGCAGATCGCCGAATTCATGCATTTGTCTGACAAGACGGTCGAGTACCATCTCGGTAAAGCTTCCAAGGCCGTCCGCGAGTATTTGAATGAAACCTTACTGCTCCTGCTCCTCAGTATTTTCTCCTGATCTCCATTTAAATTCTGTTGCATTTTTAGAAGAAGTTTAGGGCTAAACTTTCTGTTTTATATAAACTTTCCACTTTATTTTAAAAACATTCAGGGACAATCCGCCGATCATACGGTTTAGTGATTGAACCAGACATCCGGTAGTCTGGACAGCCACCCCTGAACTTATGAGTTACGACGAAATCGAGAACCTGCTTTTGAAATACCACGAGGGCAAATGCACGCCCGCGGAAAGAGAGCGCATTCATGAATGGTACGACCAGGTCGAAAGCGGCGTGCCGCAAACGGAACTTTCGGAGGCCGAAAAATCGGTACTGAAAGCCCGGATGTGGAACGCTATTCAACAGGAAAGAAAAGGCCCTGAAAATGCGAGGGTGTTTTTTCCGCGCCTGTCTCCGGTTGTCTGGCGGATGTTCGCCTCGGTGGCGGCGGTACTCGTCGTGTCGCTGGCGCTGTTCTATTTCTTTTCCCAAAAAACGGTCTCGGGCAAATCGGCGAGCAGACCATTGCTACTCGAAGCCGGTCGCGAAAGCCTCGTTTCCAGGACGAACAACACTGCGCAGCCCATGCGCGTCCAACTGAGCGACAGCAGCGAAGTCACCCTCGCACCCGGCGCCGGACTCACCTACCCCAGCCGGTTTTCAGCCGGAAAAAGAGAAGTTCAGCTCCAAGGCGATGCGTTTTTTAACATTACCAAGGACAGCCACCGACCGTTTTTCGTGTACAGCGGCAAACTCGTGACGCGCGTGCTGGGGACGAGCTTCTGGGTAAAGGAAGGCGGTGAAGATCGTCAGATGCAGGTGGAAGTAGTTTGCGGGAAGGTTTCGGTATTCGAAAACGAAAACATCGACACCCCCGAAAATACCGCCGAAACGCGCCACCAGTTCAACAAAGGGGTGATCCTGACGCCCAACCAGCGCGTGACCTATTTCGAGGAAAGCGGGCATTTGATGACCAGCCTCGTCGACAAGCCGGTATTGCTCACCGCCCACACCGAAATACCGGCCGCGGTCTACAAGAATATGGTTTTGCCCGACATTTTTCAGCGCCTGGAAGATGCGTACGGGGTTGATATCGTGGTTTCGGGCGAAGCGGTGAACGAATGCACATTCACCGGCGACCTCACCAATATGTCGCTTTTCGAACAGTTGGACCTGATTTGCCAGTCGAACGATGGTTTTTACCAGGTTCAGGGGACGCGTATACTCGTCTCGACGGCCGGTTGCAAGTAATTTTTGTTTAACCTAAATACCAATCTATGCCATAAACCTGTCCAGCGTAAAAGAAGAAACCGGCAGAGCGCTACCCTGCCGGCCAAGTACATTCCCACTGCCGGAAATCCGCCAAGATGCGGCAGCAGGGTATTCATTAGTTATAAAAAACCTTTCTAAACTATGAAAAAAAACCGATACCGAAAAAACCGGGCATCGCTTTGCTTGCTCATGAGACTTTCTTTGGCCCAGCTTATCTTTTCAATCGTTTTTTCCAGCCTCACCTATGCGGCGCACGTCAGCAAGGCGCAGGAGGTGCTGGAACGGAACGTGACGCTCCACGCCGACAAGGTGGAACTGGCGACAGTGCTCGACCAGTTGGAGCAGAAAGCGAACGTAAAATTTGTGTACAGCAACAAAGCGATCCGCGCCGAGCGCCAGGTGGCGATCCATGTTGTGAACCAGAAACTCGCGGCTGCATTGCAGGCATTGCTGGCGCCGCTGCAAATATCCTACCAGGTAACACCATCGGGCCGTATCCTACTGAAAGCCAACAAGGAACTGCAAACGAAAAGCGCCGGGCAGCTATCCATTCAAATGCACGATATGCTCGCGCAGGTGCTGAAAGGCAAGGTAAACGACGAGAACGGCGACGGCCTCCCGGGTGTGAGTGTACGCCTGAAAGGCACCCAGCTGGGCACGCTTACGGACGCTTCGGGCAACTATGAACTCGAAGTGAACAATGTGGAAGCCGTGCTGGTATTCAGCTTTGTGGGTTATAAATCGCAGGAAATCGCCGTGGGCGACCGCGCGGTGATCAACGTAGCAATGGCCCCTGATTTTAAATCGTTGAACGAGGTAGTCGTGATCGGCTATGGCAGCTCGCGGAAGCAGGATGTGGTGGGCTCGGTGGACATTGTTTCCTCGAAAGACGCCGGTGCTACCACCGCTACCAACCCGTCGCAGCTGCTGATCGGTAAATCGGCGGGTGTGCAGGTGCTGCAATCGAACGGCACGCCGGGCTCCGACGCCCAGATCCTCATCCGCGGTACCGGCTCATTCACCGGCGTAGATCCGCTTTACGTGATCGACGGTATCCAGGGCAGCAAAACGATGTTCAATACGCTCGCGACGCAGGATATCGAGAACATTACCATTCTGAAAGACGCCTCTTCCACAGCCATTTACGGCTCGGCGGCGGCTAACGGCGTGGTCATTATCACTACCAAAAGAGGGAAATCGGGCGCGCCGCGCATTAATTTCAATACCCAATGGGGCGTTGCCAAAGCCTGGAAAACGCTGGACCTGCTCAATGCATCGCAGTACATCGACCTGCTGAAAGATTTCGCGGCCACCACCAATTCCGCATTGCCCGCGAAGTTCAACACGCCGGAAGTGACCACGGACCGCACCGACTGGCAGAACGAGATTTTCAGGTCCGGACTCGTTTCGCAGAACGACCTGAACATCAGCGGCGGAGGCGAGAAAGTAGCTTATAACTTTTCATTAGGTTATATCAAACAGCAGGCCATTGTGAAGAACTTCTCCAACAGCAGGCTGAATGCGCGGTTTGCATTGGACGAAACCCTCGGCCGCTTTCATTTGGGACAAAGCCTGAACATCCGCTATACCAAGGACGACGGCCAGGCCGCGAGCATTTCCGACGCGGTGTATTATGCGCCTTACAAGCCCATTTATGACGCGACCATCCCGGGCGGTTATTCCAATACCACCAACGTCGACGATTTCAGCAATGGTAACAACCCGCTGGCGGCCATTAACCTTAACCATCCTGTAAATACCGGCTTTGTGTTCTTCCCGCAGGTTTTCGCGGAGGTGGATATCATTTCGGGGTTGCGGTTCCGTACCCAGCTTTCGGCCGAGATCGGCGGCGGCAAAAACCGGAGCTACCAGTACGGCTACACGGCGGGTAACAACCTCACCAACCCGCAGCAGGCGACGCTGGGTTTCAGCAACTACTCGTTTTACACGATCGAAAACTACTTTTCCTATAATAAGGTATTTGGAAAACACAGCGTTTCGGCAACGCTCGGCAACAGCTACCTCGATCCCGGAAATTCGTCGGGCCTGAATGCGACCGGTACCAAAATCCCGAACGACGCCATTCAGAACATCAGCGTGGCGCAGTCGCAGGCCGTTACCGGCTCGAATTATGGTTATGCGCGCTCATCGGTGATTTCCTATTTCGCACGTTTGGGCTATACTTTTGATAATAAATACATTCTTACTGGAAGTTTCCGCCGCGACGGCGCTTCGAACTTCGGTGCCAACAACCGTTTCGGGAACTTCTACGGACTCGGTGTAGCCTGGCGCTTTGTGGATGAGGATTTTATCAAAAACAACCTGAATTTCCTCAGCGACGGAAAGGTACGTTTCGGACTGGGCAGAACGGGTAATAACACCATCCCGACCACGGGCGTGACGTCGGTGCTCACGTACAGCGGCAACCCGAACGGTAACCTCGTGTATTCGCTGGGTACCAATGAAGGATTCAGCCCCGGCACGACCATTAATACATTGTCTAACCCGAATATCCGCTGGGAATCGACCGACCAGACCGATATCGGCCTCGACCTTGGCTTCCTGAGCAACCGGCTGACCCTTACCGTGGACTGGTATAACCGCAAAAGCTCCGGCTTGCTCGTGCGCGTGCCGGTTTCCGGAAGTACAGGTGCGTCGGACAGCGGCGGGCAGCCTAGCAAATATGCCAATGCGGCCAGTGCGCAAAACAAGGGCGTGGAGTTCTCGGTAGGCTACCGCGACCAGGCCCGGGGAGGTTTTCAATACAATGTAAGCGCCAACCTGGCTTACAACAAGAACACCGTCAATTCCCTCGGAAGCGAGTTTGCGGCTCCTATTCAGGCCGGGACATTCAGTAACCTGCCTACATTCACTTACACGGCTGCGGGTTCGGCCATTGGGTCGTTCTTCGGTTATGAGGTATCCCATGTAGCGAAAGACCAGGCGGAAATCGATGCATTGAATGCGAAAGCGGCCGAGCAGGCGGGCGATGCCACTACCAAGTACCAGGCAGGATTGCTCCCGGGTGATTTTATTTTCAAAGACCTCGACGGCGATGGCAAGGTTACTTCCACCGACCAGAAGATCCTCGGCAACCCGATCCCGAAAATCGTGTACGGTTTCAATGCAGGGGCCAGCTACAAAGGATTCGACCTGAACGTGGTGGTTTCGGGTGTTACGGGTTTGAAAATCTTGAATGCATTTAAATTCGTGACCGAGAATGAATCGACGGGGCACAATGCTTCTACCGAGATCCTCAAAAGATGGCGCAAACCCGGCGATGTGGCCGAGCTCCCGCGTGCGGGCCAGAGCGCAACCGGCGACGGTAACCTGCGCCCTTCCGACTGGTGGCTGGAAAACGGCGCCTACCTGCGCGTGCGCAACCTCACATTGGGCTACACCATTCCGCAGGGCGTGATCGAAGGTATTGGCAGCGGCAAGGTATTCAAAAGCATCCGCCTGTACGCGGCTGCGCAAAACCTTCTGACATTCACCAAATACAAAGGCTACGACCCCGAAGTAAGCACCCAGAACGGCGGAAGCTACATTTTCTCGCGCGGTATCGACGACCGCCTGCAGTTGCCGCAGCCTAGAACATTGCTTTGCGGCTTGCAGCTTGGGTTTTAATGGTTAGCAAAAAACTTACTTGAAGTGAACATGAAAAAGATCATATATTTTCTCTCAGGACTCATTGCGGTTTTCCAGCTGGCCGGGTGTGACGAATCCAAACTGGAACTGGAAAGCCAGAGCGCGTACGATTACCAAACCTACTTCACCTCATCCGAAGGGCTGAACCAGGCGGTGATCGCTACGTATGCCACACTGCTGCACAACGGCCTGTGGTCGCGCGAGTACTATTTCATTTTCGACCTGCTCGGTTATGAGGCCAAGAAGACGACCAACCTGCAAGGCGATATGGCCCAGCTCGCCGACTACTCTTTCGGTACCAGCCAGGCGCAGATCGGCCAGCTTTGGAACAGCCTTTACCGGTTGATCCTCCGGTCGAATGTGGTGATCGACCGGGCGAGTGTATGGAAACCGGCATCGGCCGCCGACCAGCAGGCCGCGAAGCAGTACATTGCGGAAGCGCGGTTTTTGCGGTCGTACGCCTATTTCAACATCGTGAACCTGTGGGGCAAGGCACCGCTCATCACCGCTTACGACAGCACCGTAGCCAACAACTACCCTTCCCGCGCTTCGGCGGAGGCGATCTGGTCGACGATCGAGAGCGATTTGACAATGGCTGCCGCCGATCTGCCGCTAACCTACGACGCGGCTACCGGGCTCGGCAGGGCCACCCGGGGCGCGGCGGTAGCATTGCTGGGCAAGTCCTATTTGTACCAAAAGAAATGGGCACAGGCTGAAACGACACTCAAACAGCTGACGGCAGCACCTTTTACCTACACGCTCGACCCGTCGTATGAGAACCTGTTCAGCTCTACCAACCAGAGCAGCCCGGAGAACATTTTCCAGGTCATGAATGCCAAATGGACCGACTGGGGAATCGGTAACCAGTACTATGTTTTCGGCGGGCAGGAAACCTGGGGCGGCAAGGCCACCCACTCCGACCGCGCGCAGGAATACGGTTTCAAGGACTGGTTTAACGTTTACATTTCTACCACGACCGTCAAATCATTCCAGTATCCAAACCCGGCCAACGGCGCCAACTACACCGATCCGCGTGCGAAGTTTACATTCTACGGCAGCAAGGAGAGCGGCGGCGATACCCAGTATTGCCAGAAATGCGCCGGCGGCCCGATCGACTTCCCATTCAAAGCCGACGATCCGCAGGGTTATTATGTCTGGAAAAAATACCAGTACTACAATGAAGTCGCTTCCTACGGCGGCCCGGCGAGCTCTATCAACGGGCAGGTGATCCGCTTTGCCGACGTGCTCCTGATGCTCGCCGAAGCGCATATCCAGCAAGGCAAAACCGGTGCCGACCCGCTGGCGCTGATCAACCAGGTGCGTAAACGCTCGGGCGCTGTCGCGTACACGACGCTGGGCGCGCAAGCCGACGCCATGAAAATCATCATGCGCGAACGCCAGGTTGAACTTTGCGGCGAGCAAAGCCGGTATTTCGACCTGATCCGCTGGGGTACTGCCAAGCAGACGATCAATGCGCAGCGCGCGGCCGAGCCGGGTGATGGCAAGCAGCCTTTCGAGGACAAAAACGTCCTTTTCCCGATCCCGGATGTTGAGAAAAACTATAATCCGAATGTGGCGAAAGACATTGCGAACGCCTGGAATTAAGCTGGTATAAAAACGAAAAGCCACAGTGTCGCTCGCCGGCACTGTGGCTTTTCGTTTTTAGCAAAATAGCATTCATCACCGGGACACCAGCCGGGAATCCTGCTGCTTATCTGCGTCGGCAAGCGGATCGATGGCCCCGAACTGCCGCAAATGGTGGTCGGAATGCTTGTAGGCGAATATCCCGATTTCTTCCCGCGTCATTTTGCCGAAAAAGTCGTGAATGAAATCCGGGTTGTAGAAATCCTTATAAGCCCGGATGCGGCTGATCCAGATTTGCTTTTGCAATTCCAGGTCGCCCTCCTGCTCTTTTACAATGAATGCCGTGCCGGAGGGAATGTTCTTTTTAATGGGACGGTCGTCTTTTACAAAGCTTTTCAGGGCCATTTTGCCAAAAATCCAGCCAATCAATTCCTGTTTGTACTTCGGCTTGTGTTCGCCCAGCACCCATTCGTCCCAGATCGTGCAATGCTTTGTCATTTGGTACACATTCATTTTGCCCCATTGCGCCGCATTGCTTTTTTCGAGTGACTGTATCCTTCTGATCAACTCTTCTCTTGTGGCTGCTTCAAAGATCGTTTTCATAGTTTGTTTTTGCTTTTGGTTGATAATGTAAAATTACCGGGGCCCCAAAAGTTGATCGGCGTGGTAAAATGCCATTCAAAGGTGTATTTTGTGCCATCTTTATCATAGCTTTGAATAAACCCATCGAACCATGCGTACCCGACATATTTCCGTAATCGTATATGAGGATGTGCTGCTGACGGCCCTGTCGAGCACCGTAGCATTATTGACCGGCGCCCGGGAAGCGGTGATCAGAAGCGGCCGACCGGCCCCATTCGAGATCGACCTCGTGAGCGTAAACCGCAACGATGTACAGCTGCGGTTTCCCGTTCAATTCCACTGCGCCAAGACGCTGGGTGAAGATTTCGAGACGGATATCGTGGTGGTACCGCCCGTAAACACGGATGATACGGAGATCGATAACCTGTTATTGAAATACAACAAGGTGATCAGCTGGATAGCCGAAAAGTACCAGCGCAAGGCACAGATTATCAGCCTTTGCACAGGCGCCTATTTCGTAGCCGAATGCGGTTTGCTCAACGGGATGCCGGCTACCTCGCATTGGGGCGCCATCGACGACATGCGGAAAAGATATCCGCTCGTCAATTTCCGGCCGGAGCAGGTCGTCACCCAGTCGGAGGCGATCATTACCGGCGGCGGAGGATTTTCCGCATTGAGCGCGGTATTGTATTTTATCGAAAAAACCTGCGGGAAAGAAGTGGCCATTACGCTGAGCAAATACTATGCGCTCGACTACGGAAGGAAATCGCAGAGCATTTTTACGATCTTTTCGGGCCATCGCGGCCATAACGACGACGACATTCACCAGGCGCAGACCTTCATAGAAAACGAGTTCAAAGCCGACATTTCGGTAGACCAGATCGCCGGGCGCGTCAATATGAGCAAGCGCAATTTCATCCGCCGTTTCAAAAGCGCCACCTCCCTGAACCCGATCGAGTACATACAGCGGATCAAGATCGAAGCCGCCAAGAAATCCCTCGAAGCAGGCGAATCGAACATCGCCTATGTTACCTATGATGTGGGATACAATGATTTGAAAACCTTCCGCACGATATTCAAGCGCATTACCGGCCTGACGCCCATCGAATACCGCAACCGGTACAATACGGAGACGCTGGCGCGGTGAGACTCGCATTCAGGCTGGTACCGTCAGGCTGGATATGAAATTTATTTATATATTTGAGTCTGAACGTCCTAAACCGCTATGAAAGCTGCATTTGCCGTATTCCTGCTCATACTCGTCGGCGAAGTCCATGCTCAGGAAAGTTTCGTGACCGTGGATGGTCATCGGTTTCATTATTACAGCAAAGGGTTGAAAAAAAGGAAACCCGGCGAGCCGGTACTCGTCTTCGAGAACGGCATGGGAATGGGCCTCGGCAACTGGAATTCGGTGATCGGCGAGCTGGCGCAAACGGCGCCGGTGTTCAGCTACGACCGGGCCGGCGTGGAGAAATCGGAGAAAATTTACCGCATGCCGACCGTACGCGAGGTGGCCGACAACCTCAAATCCATTCTGAAAACACTGAATATCGCTCCTCCGTATGTCCTGGTGGGACATTCCATGGGCGGACTCTACATCCGGGGATATGCGGGCCATTATCCCGACGACGTCTCGGGGCTGGTGTTCCTCGACCCTGCGGATTTTACAGAAACCAAAGAAAACTGGAACGATATCTTCCGGCAACTCCAAGTGCCCGAAAAGCGGATCGACGAAATGTTGTACGAACGGCTTTACACGCCCGCGAATGCCGACTCGGCCAATTACGGCCCGTGGAGTGAACTGCAAGTTCTTCGCGCATTGCGAAAAACCGATTTTGCCGAAGTGGCGAGCCTGCCGGTACCGAATGTGCCCATTTGCTTTATCGTCGGAGGGAAATTCGAAGTACCGCCCGACCGCCGGAGCAAAGATTACGACCACGCCCGTTTCTTTGAAATCAAGACGAACTTCAACATCGAACGCTGGAAAAAATTCATCGATTCGTCAAGCAAGGGAGGTACGCTGCTATTCTTGTCCAAAAGCGGCCATTACGTGCACCACGATGACCCGAAAGCGGTAATTGCCGCTATCAAAATGATGATGGAAAGTTTAGGAAAGACGCGCTAGCATTTGTATTTGAAAATTAACAAGCCTACTACTTGCATCGTACGATTTAAATCGTACCTTTGCTATGTACTTAATTTTCATAGCCATGAGTTCCGAAAAGACCGAACCCACCAAGGCCGAGCTCGATATCCTTGCGATCCTTTGGAAACACGGACCGTCGACCGTCCGTGCCGTCCACGACCAGCTGAATAACTTCAAGGAGGTGAACTACACCACTACCCTCAAACAAATGCAGCTGATGGCCGAAAAGGGCATGCTCACGCGTGACGAAACCAGTATGAAGCACATTTACGCGGCCGTCGAAGAAGAGCAGAAAACGAAAGGCCTCCTGCTCGACCGTTTTGTAGACCATTTGTACGGCGGTTCGGCCAGTAACCTGGTTATGCAATTGCTGGATAACAAAAAAGCTTCCAAAGCCGAGCTTGACGAGATCAGGGCGGTGTTGGACCAATTGGAAAAAGGAAATTCCTAAATCACATCAGCCATGAAAAATCTTCTCATTTCCGAAAACACCTACGCGCTCATCCGGCAGACCGGCCTGGCGCTCGCCCATTCGCTCTGGATCGGTGCCGTTGCGGCGCTGCTGGCAGCCGCTGTGATCATGCTTACCCGCCGCAGCCGCCCGGAACTCCGCTATAACCTGCTTACCGGCCTGCTTTTACTGTTCATTGTTGCGACCGGCATTGCCTTTGTCCAATCGGGACCGGAAGTTCGTGCGGGAGCGCCGGTGGGCGTGATTTTAGCAGAAAACATTGTAAATCAGCCCAATGCATTACTAACTAGCAGCCAGCTAGCGGCACATCAACAAAGCGCTATTGCCATCGCTACCGACTTTTTGACCCAAAACATATACTGGATCACCCTGGCGTGGCTGGTAATTGTGATGGTGAAAATCAGCGGCCTTGCGCTCGGGCTTTATCATTTGTACCAGCTCAAAACACAGCAACTTTACAGCATCGGCAGCCATTGGGAGCAGCGCGTGGCCGAATTTGCCAAAACAATGGGCATATCGCAGCCGGTGAAGGTGTTCCAGTCCGGTCTCGTAAAAGTACCGACGGTGCTCGGGCATTTCAAACCAGTCATACTCGTCCCGCTGGGCGTGATCACGTCCATTCCGGCGGATCAGATCGAAATGGTGCTGCTGCATGAACTCGCGCACATCCGCCGCTTCGACTTTGTCGTCAATTTCCTGCAACGGCTTACCGAACTGCTCTTCTTTTTCAACCCCGGCATTCTCTGGATTTCCAAACTCATCCGCGAAGAGCGTGAAAACTGCTGCGACGACATGGCCCTGAGGCATTCCGGCAACCAGACCGTCTACATCCGCGCCCTGCTCTCGTTCCGGGAATACCAGCTCAATGAAAACGTATATCAACTAGCGTTCTCCGGCAAAGGCGGCCTCGTTCAACGTGCCAAACGCATTGCCTCCCGCACCAACCCCACCCTCGGCGCTGCCGAAAAGACGGTACTACTCATAACAATGCTTGCATTCTTCACATTCTCCATCGTATTCGCACAGTCTGGCGGGCGGCAGACCGACGGGCCGCACACTGCCAGCCCTCAAAGGAAGAATGCGAAGCAAAGTAGCAACGCAAAAACGTCTGCCTCCACGCCGGCCAAGCGTAGCAACGCACAGTCTCTTCCAAACAAAGCGAACGAAAATGATACTAAATATTTTGACAATCAACACATTAACAATCTAAATACAGACAACAAACGACGCGCTGAATATTCGCCGCAAAGGGTTAATTACTATAATCCGGCTTCGTCAGACACTTTACAGCCCTTGCACAAACCGCTGACGCCACGCTACCAATCGCTGGCGCCGATATACGTCGATTCTTCCCGTCGGGCACGGCTGGAACCGGTGGCGCACCGGGCATATGCGTCAACCTACCAATTGCAGCCGCTGCAAACCTACCAGCAGGAATACCGGCCGAGCGATATCCGCATAGAACGCCAGGCGATCAACGAGAAGATCATGGACGCGATCGAGAAGCAGGGCGTGGCGATTTCGAGGAACGAAATTGATTTCAGGATTACCAATAAAGAGCTGATCCTCAATGGCAAGAAACAGCCGGAGGGAGTTCACAAGGCCGTGCTCGACGCCGTACTCACAAGCCCCGACGACGTTATCGATTTTACGTACGGCAGCCACCAGTAATTTCCATTCAATACATTCATTTTCAAAACTTACTTCCGGTAAGGCGGGCGAACTATGCCCGTTGGCCTTGAAAAACTAATCTTATCACGACATCATGAAAAACATCGACCGGGTGAGAGCCACCCTGTGGCTTGCCGTTGCCCTGCTGGCGGCATTGGGGAATGCTTTTGCCCAAATCAAAGGAAAAGTGACAGCGCAAGACCACAAGCCGCTGGAAGGGGCGGCGGTTTCGGTACTCGCCGCCGCGGATTCGAGTGTGGTTAATACTGTGCTGACGGGGCGGGATGGAACATTTACGGTTTTGGGCCTGCAAAATGGGAGCTATTTAGCGTCCGTAGCAATGCTGGGCTTTCAAAATTTCACCGGCAGCAAGTTCGAACTGACCGACAGCAAACCGATTATCGACCTCGGAACCATTACCTTAAAGACTGGCGACATCAAGCTCAACGAAGTGAAAGTGACCGGGCAGAAGAATTTCGTGGAATACCAGATCGACCGGACGGTGATAAATGTGGACGCGCTCATTTCGAATGCAGGCGCCAATGTGCTGGAAGTACTGGAAAAGTCGCCCGGCGTGATGGTCGATCAGAGCGGGAGCATCAGCCTCAAAGGCCAGCCGGGCGTGCTGGTACTGATCGACAACCGCCCTACTTACCTTTCCGCCGCCGCATTGGCAGCATATCTGCGCTCATTACCAGCCAATTCGGTGGAAAAGATCGAGCTCATCACAAATCCTCCCGCGCGTTACGACGCGGCCGGGAGCGCGGGGGTTATCAATATCAAAATCCGTAAAAACAAGGTCCACGGCCTCAATGGCAGCATTACGCTCAGTCCGGCGCGGTCGCGGTACTGGCGGCACAATGAGAACGCCAACCTCAATTTCCGCCGCGACCGCTTCAATTTCTTCACCAATGCCAGCTTCAACAGCACCGACCAGTGGCGGCGGCTCGACATCCAGCGAAGGTACTACGGCGAAAGCGGTGCATTACTGTCGTCATTTGACCAAACCACCTTTTTTTACCCAAAAAGCAGGACGACCAACCTGAAAACCGGATTCGATTTTTACGCCAATGAAAAGACTACCTGGGGCTTCGTATATACAGGCGCGTTCACACACACACGTGAGCACAGGCCCGTGAGCAGCGCCGTGCGGAATGCCGCCGGTGCGATCGATTCGCTCATCCGGGCAGACAACAGCGAGCAAAACCGCTTCCGGCAGCATGGTATCAACCTGAATTTCAGCCATCAATACGACAGCACCGGCCGCTTACTCACATTCGACCTGGATTACATTACCTACCGCATCCGCGCCCGACAGACATTCATCAACGATTTCCTTGACGGCGGCGAGCATTTCAAAAGGCAGGAAAAAATCACGACCGATCTCCCCTCTTCCATCGATATTTATTCGGCCAAAACCGATTACGAGCATCCGCTGCGGAAGGGCAAATTTGGCGCCGGGTTCAAAACAAGCCTCGTCCGCACCGATAATGCGGCCAACTATTTCCTCCACCAGGGCGAAACCGTTTCCGTCGATTACGATAAAACGAATCGGTTCCGCTATTCCGAGAACATCAATGCGGTGTATGTGAATTTCAACCGCGAGTTTCAGAAATTCTCGCTGCAAACCGGCCTCCGTGCCGAAAACACGAACAGTTACGGCCATCAGCTCGGCAATGCCGTGAAGCCCGATTCATCGTTCTCCCGGCATTACACCAGCCTTGTCCCGACCGTGTTCCTCAGCTACAAGCTCGATACAAACCAAACGCGCCTGAATTTCTCCTATGGTCGCCGGATCGGCCGCCCCTATTACCAGGACCTGAACCCGTTCGTTTTTCTGCTGGATAAATTCTCCTATTTCGCCGGTAACCCTTACCTGAAACCGGAACTCGGCAACCGGTTTCAGCTTTCGCTCAACTACAAAAGCCGGTTCAATTTGTCGCTCCTCTATAACTACACCCGCAATATGCAGGGCGAGGTCATCGAGCAGGCCGGAAACATTTTCATCAGCCGGACGGGCAATATCAGCAGGCTCGTCTGGGGCGGCATTACCCTCACCGCCCAGCTCAAAGCCGGCAACTGGTGGACCTGCAACTTTTACGCCGAACTCATCCGCAACAACTTCCGCGGCATGCCCGGCAACCCCGACGGCACCACCGGCTCCACTTACGGCTACATCAGCCCGAACAACCAGTTCCTGTTCAAAAACGGGTGGAGCGCCGAGCTGAGCGGCTTTTACATTACACGAAGCCAGGGCGCGCAGTTCGACAAGGACGGTCTGTTCCTCGTGAATACGGCCGTCCAGAAAAAGGTCCTGAAAGACAAGGGTATCATAAAACTCTCGCTGCGGGACGTTTTCAGCTCGCTGGAACCGAATGGCCGCATTCTCAATATTCCCAATGCCAAAGCGAGCTACTACAACGACGCCGACACGCGCGTGCTCGTGGCGTCGTTTACTTACAGCTTTTCGAAAGGCACGTCCGGCAAGCGAAAACGCAATGTAGGCGGCTCGGGCAGCGAAGAGCAGCGGGTCAAGAATTAATTTCCTTTGAAATAATTGTAAAACACCTCGCCCAGGTTTTGACCCAATGAAACCCAGTCTTCGGCCAGCGGCGCTTTGTTCAGCCCGGCGATCCATTCATAATTCAGCTCGTACACGGCGGCGTGGATGCCGAAGCGTTCCATAAAGCCCTCTCCCAGCGTGCCGGGATTGCGGAAACTGGGTTTGGTGGAGCCGGCGGTGAACCAGGTATGCTTGCGCAGCAGCATTTCGAGCTTCTCCATATTCGAGAGGTAGGCGCTGATATCGCCGTCGGGGCGGCTGATGTGCAGGTAGCCGCCGGCGTCGTTGTGGATGTCCAGGGCCAGGTCGGGCCGTTTGTTGGCCTTCACCATGCGGTGCAGCCATTGTTCGAGGTAATAGTTTTCCGGGGCGATGAGCGAGTCGGCGGGGACGTCCCATTTGCGGTTGAGGTCATAGCCGTTGGCATTGAAGCGCGTCTTGCCGCGTGCCACACCGTCCTTGTTGGCCATGGGCAGGATGTACACGCAATAGGTTTTGAGATAGCGTTTCGCGTCGTCGTCGTTGCTGAGCAGTTTTTGCACAAGCCCTTCGACCGTCCAGTTCCCGCCCGCCTCGAATGCATGCGCGCGGGCACGCAGGAAGAGCCGTTTCGGGGCATTCTCGTTGCCGATCCGCACGATTTCGAGCGAGCGGCCTTCCGACGTTTTGCCAATGGTAGTCACGCTGGCGAGCTTGTGCTGTTTGATCCGCGCCAGCATTTTGTTGAGGTCGCTGATGCGGTACGGCTCCACGCTGGCAATGTAGGCCTGCGGCGCTTCCATTTTGAATTTGATAAAAACCCGCCGGCCAGGCAACGGTACCACCGAACGGCTTTCCCACTTTTTGTTATCAAAAGAAACCACATACCGCGACTTCTCCGACAAATCACTCGCCAGCCGGCCATTCCAGATGTTGTCAAAATTTTCCAGGATCACCGTCACCTCGGTACCCACCGCCGCCTCCACCCTGAAATGGTAATGGTTCACCGCCCGGTTCGGCGAAAACCGCTCATGGTCATACACCATCTGACCAATCACCCGCCCCGCCGAATCAATGTGCCAGTTCATCGGCGACGCATTTTCGAAAGCGGTGTTGATGAAGATTTTCGAGGCCGCCAGCGTATCGGCCTTCACGTGTATATGCGAGCCCCCGAATGCGCCCAACACCTGGTTGGCCAAATGTGACAGCACGAAAATGAAAAATGCAACTTGCTTCATGGTAATGATTGAATGATTGAATGATTGAATGATTGAATGATTGAATGACCCGCGGTGGAACGGGGAATGAGTCGTCGTGGAACGGGGAATGTTGAATGTGTGACCGGGTCGCCGGAGCGATGATGGAATTTTGGCGTCCGCAACTAAGTAGCCAATCGCGTAGCGATGTAATATTGGTAGCAACCAGTCGATTACGCGCATCGAAAATCCCGTCAGGGATGTAACAGCGAACTATCAGCGATACCGAACGCCCGGTTGTTGCATGCCCAGGGGCATTTTCGATGCCGCCTTTGATATAATCTGCTACCAATATTACATGCCTGACGGCATTTTAGTCTTAAAATGGATTTTTTCCCAGCAATTCATCATTCTCGTTATTGATCGACTTGCTGATCGCTCCGGCGGCCCGATCAATCATCGCTCCGGCGACCCGGTCACTCATCGCTCCGGCGACCCGGTCACCCATTAAAAACTATACCCCGGATTCTGCTTGATCCCGCTCGGATTGATATCGATCTGCGTTTGCGGGATGGGGAAAACGGCATTGAAATCCTGCACGACCGGCGCTTTGAAATGCGCATTCATCACCGCCACCTCGCGGCCCGTGCGCACGAGGTCGAACCAACGGTGCCCTTCGAAGGCGAGTTCGACCTGCCGCTCGTGCTCGATGGCCAATGCGAATGCCGCTTTGGACAGGCCTGCGGGCAGTACCGCCAGCTTTGCACGCTTTCTTACAGCGTTGATCGCCTCGTAGGCCGCAGCCGTGGGGCCGTCCGTCGCATTCACAGCCTCCGCATACATGAGCAGCACATCGGCGAAGCGCATTACCGGCCAGTTGTTGTCGGCGTCGCCATCGGTGAAAGGCGTATCCTGAAATTTGAGCGTGTAGGGATCGGCCACGTATTTCCCCGTCACATTGTCGGTATAACCCAATGATAGTGAAACATTTTTACGATAATCACCTGTTTCGTAGGCAGCAATAAGGTCAGTGGTAGGTAAATGCCGCCCGCCTGCAAAGCCGATTTTAATCACCGAGCTACCCGAGTTGCGCGGCGCGAAGTTATTGTAAAAACTGCTGCCGGTACCCGTTCCGCCTTTTTTGAATTGTACTTCAAAAAGCGATTCTTCATTGTTCGCATTGGCAACGGGCCAGAGCGCGGCGTAGTCGTCGAGCAGCTTGTAGGTGCCGGCGTCGATCACTTCCTTCAATTTGTCTTTGGCTTTGGCAAAATTACCGGTGGTAAGGTACACCTTGCCGAGCAATGCCTTGGCCGCGCCGCGGGTAGCCCTTCCGATGTCGTTGCCGGCATACGAAACGGGCAGCTTCTGCTCGGCGTCCGTCAGGTCGGCGATGATCTGCGCGTACACTTCCGATTCCGGTATGCGGGGCTGGCTGTACCCTTCGTCCACGGTTTTGGTTTCAGAGAGTACTACCGGCACGTCGCCGAATGTCCGCACGAGGTTGAAATACTGCAATGCACGCAGGAAACGGGCCTCGCCGATAAACCGCTGCCGCAATGCATCGTCCATTTGCGCACCGCCGATATGGTCGAGCACGGTGTTGGCGGCGAGGATGCCGCGGTAAGTATCGACCCACATCAGGCGGATGATCTCGTTCGTGGAAGCCATTTTGAACTGGTCCAGCTCGGCGTCGGGCAGGTTGCCGCCGCCCTCCCAGTTCATGGTGTTGTCCGAGCGTACTTCGGCCACATTATAGTAGGCGTACCCGTATTCGCCCGGATTGGCCAGCATTCCGTAGGCCGCTGTGACGGCCGCCTGCATATCGGATGCGTTTTTGTAAAAATTATTCACGTTGGTGGCGTCGATCGGTGCGAGTTCCAGGAAACCCGAGCAGCCCGACGCGAGCACGCAAAGGGAGCCGAAAATGATGGTTTTGAGTTTCATAAGTTCAGGTCGGGTTTAGAATGTCAGGTTCAATGCGA
The DNA here is from genome assembly GCF_900101885.1 of Dyadobacter soli. GTDB lineage: Bacteria > Bacteroidota > Bacteroidia > Cytophagales > Spirosomataceae > Dyadobacter > Dyadobacter soli. The sequence goes on from NZ_FNAN01000007.1 coordinate 283,418, forward strand.
GGGTGAATGTGCGGGCCAGCGGGTAGCCGTTGAAATCGACGCCCGGCGTGAGCGAGCTGCTGCCGTTCAGGCTTTGCTCGGGGTTATAGCCGCGGTAGGGCGTAAATGTGAGCGCATTCTGCACCGAAAGTGTCACCGCCGCATTTTGCAAATACACCGATTTCGAAACGCTTTCAGGCAGGTTGTACCGCAGATTGATATTCCTGATCCTGAAAAACGATGCATTCTCGACCAGCAGGCTCGATACATAACTCACGTTCCCACCGGTAGGCGCTACGTTCGCACGCGGCGTGCGCCCATCACCCGGCTGCGAGGGCGATCGCCAGCGACCGAGCACGTCTTTCCGGCTGTAACTGCCGTTCACGAGCCCGATATTGCGGCGGGAGCCGTTCAGAAGCTGAATGCCTTGCACGCCGTCGCCCAAAATGCTGAGGCTGAAACGCCCGTATGAGAAATTATTGGTAATGCCGTAAAAGAAATCGGGGCTGTTGTCGCCGATGATGGTGACGTCGCTCGGGGTAATGGCGCCGTCGCCGTCGATATCCCGGAATTTGAGATCACCCGGACGCGAGCCGGTGGCCCCACCTACCCGCGGGCTGTTGTCGACCTCCTCCTGCGACTGGTACACGCCGACGGCATCATACCCCCAGAAACTGCCGATCGGCGAGCCTATTTTAGTAATATGCGTATTCGGACTGAATGAAGGGCTTTTCGAGATGATCGGATTACCGGAAGGGCCGAGTTTGACTACCTTATTTTTGTTAAAGGAAATATTAAAAGCCGTCGACCATTTGAATGCGCCCGTCAGGTTTTTGGAATTAATACTAAACTCCCAGCCGCGGTTATTGAGCTTCCCGATGTTTTGAAGGGCTGTTTCATAGCCGGTAGAAGCCGGTACAGGCACATTGAGCAGCAGGTCGGTGGTGTTTTTGTTATAAAAATCAATGGTGAAACTGAGTCGGTTGCGGAGCAATGCAAAATCGACGCCGATGTCGAACTGGTGCATCATTTCCCAACCCAGCTGCTCGTTGCTGATCGAGCTCGGGTAAAGCCCGTACGCGAGCGCGCCGGTGCCCGCGCCAAAACTGTAACGGCGGTTGGATAGCAGCCCAATGTGGTTGTAGTTACCGATCGTGTTGTTACCGGCCAGGCCATAACTCGCCCGCAGTTTCAGGTCCGTCACCACATTTTGCGACTTCATGAAATTCTCTTCCGAAAGGTACCAGCCCACGGAAGCCGACGGGAACGTGCCCCATTTGTTACGCGCCCCGAAACGTGACGAGCCATCGCGCCGCATCGTCGCCGAAAACAGGTACTTACCTGAATACGTGTAATTTACCCGGGCCAGCAGTGACAGCAGCGACCATTCCGAAGCATAGGTACCGCCGCCCGTCACCTGGCCGGCGTTCAATGTCGGCACGAGGTCTGTCGGGAAGTTGGTCGCATTCAATGCAGTGGATTCACCGTGTGCTTTTTGGGCGGTAAAGCCGGCCAACAGGTCCAGTTCATGTTTGGTATTGAATGTTTTTTTGTAGCTCAAAATATTCTCGTTCAGCCAGTTGAGCTCACGGCCGGTGGTAGCTATGGCCCTCGCTTGCACGGGCGCAGGAACGCCGTTCCAGCCGAGGTCGGAAGGATAGTAGGCGTTCTCGCGGGCATCGGAATAGTCTAGTCCGAATGAGGTGCGGAATTTCAGACCGTCGAGCAGTTTTATTTCGGCATACACATTACCCAATGTCCTGAAAGTGGTGCGCTTATCCTTGATTTTGTTCGCAATGGCCACCGGGTTGTCGATCACGCCGATGTTGTACGGCGAAGGCCCGAGCAAGGTCGTATAAGAGCCGTCGGCATTGTAAACGGGCACGGTGGGCGGCAGCGACAATGCAGAACCGAGGATACCGCCGGTAAAAACCTGGTCCTCCACAGGCAGAATACGGCTCGTCGCAAACGACGGCGACAGGTTCATGCCCACACTTACGTTTTTCGAAATATGATGGTCGAGGTTCACCCGCGCCGAATAGCGGTCGAAACCGGTTTTCATCACAATACCGTCCTGTTTGAAATAGGCCCCCGACAAGAAAAAAGTCGTCTTGTCATTACCCCCCGAAACCGATAGCTGATGATTCTGAATGGCTGCCGTGCGGAAAACCTCGTCCTGCCAGTCGGTACCTTTGCCGAGCGACTGCGGGTTCATGAACATCTCGGGGATTTGCAACGCCGCGGGCCGCACATCGTTCGGGTCACCCGCATTACCGCCCTTATCCACCCACGCATTGTTGCGGGCCTCGGTGTTATATTCAGCATACTCCCGTGCATTCAGCATATCTATTTTATTGGCCACCTGCTGAAAACCATAGTAAGTATCCAGCTGCACGACCGATTTGCCCGACTTCCCGTGCTTAGTCGTCACGAGCACTACCCCATTGCTACCCCGCGAACCATAAATGGCGGCCGCCGACGCGTCTTTGAGTATTTCAATGGATTCGATATCGTTGGGGTTAATGGACGAAAGCGGGTTGAAATTGCTGTTAAAATCGCTTGAAACCGGGAAGCCGTCGATCACATACAAGGGTTCGTTGCCCGCGCCTATGGAGCCCGTCCCGCGTACGCGCACGGAAACGCCCCCGCCCGGCGCGCCTTTCGTCTGCGCCACGTTCACGCCTGCGATCTGTCCGCCCAAGGCCTGGTCGAGGCTCGTGAGCGGCTGGCTTGACACGTTTTTCATCGGTAACGACGCCACCGAGCCGGTAATGCTGCTCTGCTTCTGCGTGCCGTAGCCCACTACCACCACGTCGTTCAGCGCCTTCGTATCGACGGCCATTGCAAAGTTCAGTTCCGCATTGTTACCTACAACGATCTCCTGATTTTTATACCCCACAAAACTCGCCACGATCACCAGCCCGCCCGGCCCGGCCAGCGATTCGGGAATGCTCAACCGGAATTCGCCGTTGGCGTCGGTAGCGGTGCCGGTCTGCGAATTTTTCACGATAATGCTCACGCCGGGGAACGGGTTGCCATTTTCGTCGGTCACGCGGCCCCGTACAATGCGGTCGGCGCTGACAGGCAGCGGCTCGATGCTCCGTTGGTTGAGCCGGATCACCGGCTGCGTTTCGGGAATGCGACCGGGTACCACTACCTCGGGCGAGGGCGCTTTCACGATCTTTTTCAGGACAATGTTTTGTTGGAAAATTTTGTAAGAAAGCGGCATATCCTTGAAAACAGCCTGTAAAAGCGCATCGATCGAGCCATTTTTCACCTTTACCGACACTTTTTTCGACGCCGGCAGATCGAGCTCATCGTACAGGAACAGATAGCCCGTCTGCCGCTCGATGTTCCGCAACGCGGTTTGCAGCGGCACGTTTTTGGCCTGAAAGGAAATCTTTTGACTAAACCCGTCCGCGGTGACGTGGGAAAGGGTTACGATGAGCAAAAGCATGATCCTGGTCATAATCATCAGAGTTTGGGCGACAATATGCGCCCTGCCGCCCGCCGGAAAGCGGGGCAGAAGGTTAATTTTCATAACTTTGTTAAAGTTTAGGAATGCAGAAAAGTTTTTTCAGAGAAGCTCGGTTGCGCCTGAACTACGGGGAAAATGTTAGCGCATTTTCCCTTTTGTTTTTTAGGCGGAATGGTGTCAGGGCGGAATGGAAGAGTTCATGAGTTTAGGGTTTATGAGTCGAGAGTTTATGAGTTTAGAGTTTATGAGTTTAGGGTTTATGAGTTTACGAGTTGAGGGTTTATGAGTCGAGTGTTGAGAGTTTATGAGTTGAAAAAGACTTTGGACTTTAAATTCTGAACTTTAAACTCATGAACTCCCAAACTCTAAACTTTGAACTCTAAACTCATGAACTTCCAAACTCCTAAACTCTAATCACTATACGCAAACTACGGTTCGACCACGATAGTACCGCTGCCCAGGCTGCAATTAACCCCGGCGTAGCGCAGCATTCCCACGATCTGCGAAAGGTTCACATTGCGCGACACCATGCCTGTAAACCGCCGCACCGGCACTTCGCCGCGGTAACTCACCTCCACGTCGTACCAGCGAGAAAGCTGCCGCATGACATCTTTCACGCCTGCATTTTTAAAGTAAAACATGCCCTCCTTCCACGCCACCGCCTCGTCGACCGGCTTGAAGGCCGTCTCGATCTGTCCGCCGGGCAGTAATGCGGCCTGCTGCCCGGGACGTAACAGGGCACGCTCTCCCTTGTTACTGATCGATACCGACCCTTCCACCAGTGTCGTTTTCGAAACGCGCTCATCGGCGTAGGCCATTACATTGAAACTCGTGCCCAGTACCTGTACCTCGGAGCCATTGAAACGGACGGTGAATGGCCTTGTTTTGTCTTTGGTCACTTCAAAATACGCTTCACCCGTAATCTCGACCCGGCGTTCCGAGGCTGGAAACACAGACGGGAAACGGATGGATGAGGATGCATTGAGCCACACCTTGCTGCCATCGGGCAGCTGCACCCTGTACTGGCCGCCCCTCGGCGTAGAAACCTTGTTGAAACCGGCAGTTGCCGCCTTGGTCGAACGGCTGTTGTAAACCACCAGGCCATCTTCCTGTTTGGAGATCTCGGTATTCCCCTGCCGCGCCACGAGGCCGCTTCCTACGCGGTCCAGCTCGATGCCCTTTCCGTCGGCCAGCGTAAGCAATGCTTTGTTCCCGCCGGGCGGAACATCCTGGTTTTTAATGGTTTCCGAAACAACCTGTTTTTCAAATGTGCCCTTCCTTATCACCCATAATCCGGCCACGACGGCGAGCACGGCCGCCACCGCCGCGTACCTTACCCAAATACCCGCGTGCCAATGCCTGCGCTGCCTGCCCGACGCGAGAATGGAGCCCAGCATATCCCCGCTGCGCGACGCGTCGAATAACGGCTTCGGATCGGTCGGTTGAAGCCAATTACGCTTCATCGCGCTTTCGACCGCCTCGTCATGCTGCCCCGAGCGGATATGGCGCATCAGTTCCTCCTCCTCGGCGGGCGTGGCCTGGCCTTGATAGTAGCGGTCGAAAAGCTGTTGCAGCCTTTGTGAGTCCTCCTGGTTCATGGATTAAATACTGTTTCAACCCAAGGACAATCGCGCCATTCGAAAAGGGGCTATCGGGCGGGAAAAATTTTAAAAGAAAATTTTCAGGACGAGAATCGGGCTCATTTTCACACTTTTCCCGATGTAGGAAATAATCGACGCCGTGGCGATTTGCAGGTATTTTTTCACCGTTTCCTTCGATAAACCCATTTGCAATGCGATTTCATTGTACGACAGTCGCTGGTGCCGGCTGAGCAGGTACACCTGCCGCTGCTGGAAAGGAAGCTGGTCGATGGCCTCGTCGATCAATGCGTAACGGTAGTCGTCCGGCTGCTCGGGCTCGCCTTCCGAGGCGGCATCCAGATCGGTGAATTTCAGTTTTTCGGCGGCGATCTTTTTCAATGCATTCAATGCCGCATTTTTGGATATTACGAAAAGATAAACGGGGAAATTTTCAACTTCCCGAAGCAGCTCGCGGTTACGCCATATTTTCAGGAAAACGTCGTGAACCAGCTCCTCCGCAACCGTTTCCGAGCGCGTAATGCGATAAATATGCTGTCCCAGCCGCTGGTGGTAATGGTCGAACACCCTGGTAAATGCCCGCTCGTCACCCGCGGCCACCAGCCTCAGGAGCTCTCTTTCATCGTTCAATGCGGACCGGTACATGGGTAAATATGCTCGGGATATATTGGTGTACCACTTAAAGCGATTGGGCTGGTGAATCTACCAACCCAACGACACCGTGCGGCACCGATCTCAATGGTTACCGACTGTTTTTCGGGCGGCCTAGTAGGGAATCCGTTTAAAGATCCCGCAGAATCTCTTGATAATCGACATCGGCAATGCCCATGGCCGTACCTTCAATGCGGTAAGTCGTCACATCCGTAATGCCGGTATACGCACCGAAAACCGCTTTGATGTAAGACTCGATAAACTCATATCCCTCCGGCCAGAATGCCATTTTCCCACCCGAAGCGATGGCCAGGTATACTTTTTTGTTTTTGAAACAGCCCGATTTCGTGCCATCCTCATTGAATTTGTAAGTCAGCCCAACCCGCACCAGCTGGTCGAGCCAGGCTTTCAAATGGGCCGAAACACCCAGGTTATGCATGGGCGTGCTAATGACGATGACATCCGCCTGATCAATTTCACTGAAAATCGCATCGGCATAAGCAAGCAAATGCCTCGCCTCCTCCCCTACGCTATCCGGCTGTTTGTAGAACTCCCCGATAAGCACCTCGTCCAGCAACGGCGGAGGCGATTGAACCAAATCCCGCTCCACCACGACGCCAACCTCCTTCCGGTCCGTTAATTTCTGAATGATCGCCATGCTGAGCCCCCGGCTGAACGACAGCCCGCCCCGCGCACTTGATGTGATGTGTAATGCCTTTTTCATGTTTGTGGTTATTGTTTCGGGCATGACGATTGGCGTTTTGAAATGGGGACAGGCGGGCCTGACGACTCGCCGGCAACTGAGATTATCAAATTATTACCAAACCCCTCTCAATCCACGCCAGAACGCTGCCAGCCGCGTAAAAGGCCCGGCGGGGCCTTGCTTCTCCAAAAAATTCGACCCGAATCAGCGTAGTTTGCCGGGGTGTAAACGTCTTATGGCAAATTGTGCAATGGTGATGGCTTGTTTTTTCCCTATTTGGTAATGATACCCGATCAAAGTTTTCAACCGGGCGACAAGATTTTTTTGAAGGAGCGAACGCGGGAACATGCGGAACAGCCGCCGGCGGATTCGGAACTGTTTATCCGGAAAGCGTTCGAAGAAGACCCCGATGCGGGCGTGATCCTGTTGTTCAGGAATTATTATCTCAAACTGTGCAGCCACGCCGCCCGGTTCGTGTCGTCCAGGGAAATTGCCGAGGATATTGTTTCAGATATCTTCCTGGAATTTCAGGTGAAAAACCTGCACAAGACCGTCAATACCTCATTCAGAGCATATTTATACACATCGGTTCGTAACCGGGCGTTCGATTACCTGCGCAGCGAGCTGTTGCGGGGCGACCCGCTGGATGAGCAATCCGGCGAGATTCCCGCTTCGGTTGCATTCGATCCCGAATCGATCACGCAGTATGAAGAACTATACCATGATGTCGAGCATGCGGTGCAATCGTTGCCCTTGAAACGCCGGCAGGTTTATCTCAAACATCGTTTTGAAGGCAAAAAGTACGTGGAGATCGCCGAGGAACTGGGTATACCGGTCCGGTCGGTGGAGACGCTGAGCTACCAGGCGACGCAGGAAGTGAGGCGGCTGTTGCGGAACAAATGGCTTTTCCTGTGGCTGCTTTTATGTTTCCAACGACTTTTTTAAACTAATACATGGCAAGGCTGACACCGTTTAATGACCGGGCTTGATGAAACTGCAAGTAACAAGCGACTTACTCTTTAACTATTTTGCCGGGCAAACCACCCCGCTGCAAAATGAGCTGATCGAAGATTGGGCAAAAACGTCTGAAAACCGGGAGCTTTTCTTTGTGTACCTCGATGAATGGGAAGCCAGATGCCCCCAATATATCGCCGACCTGGATACCGCGCTGGAACGGCACCGTGCGGGTTTGGAGCAACGGCTTCACGCGGGCACGTGCGACGACCAAACGCTGACAGCCGAAACTGAAATATTCGAAAACGAGCACAAAAACCTTATTTTTCACAAACGCTGGCTGGCGGCGGCCGTCGCGCTGATCGTCCTCGGGACCAGCGTGATCTTTGCCAAAGACTGGCTATTTTACCAAAAACACAGTACTGCATTCGGTGAAATCAGGACGGTGGCGCTTGCCGACGGCAGCCAGGTAACGCTCAATGCGCATTCGTCGCTGCTGGTACCGCGGTTCGGTTTCGACCGGTTCAGCCGTGAGGTGGTACTGAAAGGCGAGGCCGAATTTTCCGTCACGCACGCGCCCGACGACCGGGATTTCACTGTGAAAACAGCCAGCGGTTTCGATGTAGTGGTGCTTGGCACCGAGTTTGTGGTCAGCACGCGCGAGTCTGCCTCGAAAGTGGTGTTGACGAAGGGTAAGGTCCGGCTTTTGTACGGTGAGCTGCAACACCGCAAAGCGCTTACGCTCAAACCGGGCGAATTGGTCACGTTCGATGAGCAAGGCAATGCAAATCTCCGCCAAACGCAACAGCCTGAGGATTATTCGGCGTGGAAAAAGCACCGGTTTATTTTTGACCAGACACCCCTGGCCGACCTTGCACCGCTTTTCAGGGACCATTTCGGCGTCGAGCTCCGCATTGCCGATTCTACCGTTGCGCGGATGACTATCACGGGCACATTCACGGCCCGCACGGACGATATGCTGCTGGAATTTCTCAAAGAAGCCGCCCGCCTTCGGGTACACCGGGAGGGTAAAACGGTCACGCTTTTGCGCCCGGCTGCATTGTAATATTAAGTTTAGTTAACATTCGCGTAGTGAAGGGGATGCCAACCGTCTCCCGGAAAAGCAAAGAACTCTTGTCACTTTATTTTCCAACTATGCGATTACTGCGATTTCTACCAGTTCCACTCCTGTTAAACGTTTGGCTGGGACTGCTCAATCCCGGCGTTGCCCAGGTACTGGCCTCGGCCCAGCTCCGGATCGAGCGGACTCCCCTGAAAAAACAACCTGCCACCAGGGCATTGAAAGATGTGCTGCGCGAATTGCAGGCCCACTACAATGTCGACATCGTCTTTTTTGACCACAGTGTCAACGGCCTCACGGTCCGTACCGACAAAGTCGATTTCAAAGCACCTCTTGAAAAAAACATCGCCAATGTATTGAAGCCGCTGGGCCTGATCTACAAACGGACCGATGGCGGCGGGTACATGGTCCTCGAAAAGGCTCCCGAGGAAAAGACAAAGATCAACACGTCGGCAGACCAGGCATTTTTTGGCGCTTTTAATCAGAAAAACCTTCTCTACGCATCCACGATGGCATTACCGCCTGTGAGAAAGGTGGTAATCGACCGGACTATCAGCGGGCAGGTCACCGGTGACGACGGTGGGGCATTGCCGGGCGTGAGCATTGTGGTAAAGGGTACGACGCATGGTACCACCGCGGACGAGAACGGGCATTACCAACTGGCGATTGCCGAAGATGCTCCGACGCTGGTTTTCAGCTTCGTAGGTTATGCCAGCCGCGAGGTAGCGGTGGGCGCCCAATCGGTCATCGATATCCGCCTTTCCGTCGATAATAAAGCGCTCGATGAGGTGGTGGTAATCGGATACGGCGACAGCAAACGCGAAGACCTTACGGGCTCGGTATCTTCGATCAATGTCGAAAAGGACCTTAAAAATACCCCGGCGACGCGTGTAGACCAGATGTTGCAGGGGCGTATGGCCGGTGTTTACATTAAATCCACCAGTGGCGCGCCCGGCAGCCCTACTACGATCCGCGTCAGAGGCTCCCGGTCGATCAGCGCTACCAACGAGCCTATCTACGTGATCGACGGCATTGTAGACCCCAGCGGCACGAACCTGAACTCCATCAATCCGGCCGACATCGAAAGTATCGACGTACTCAAAGATGCTTCCACAACGGCTATTTACGGCTCCCGCGCCGCTAACGGTGTGGTACTCGTAACCACCAAAAAAGGAAAAGCCGGCCGGAACGATTTCCGCTTTTCGACCAGCCACGGCGTTTCGCAGTTGCCCCGCAAGCTGGATCTCATGCATTCACGCGAGTTTGCCGAGTTTATCAACGAAGCGCGTATCGACGCGAAAATGCCGATCGTGTACCCTAATGTCGATTCGATCGTAAACCTGCGCGGCGAAAGGGGCACCGACTGGATGGACGCCGTTACCAGGACTGCGCCCTTCTCGACTTACGATTTATCTGCATCCGGCGGCGCCAGCGGCGATCACGGTTATACCTATTTTTTATCGGGTAATGTGCTGGATCAGAAAGGTATTATCAAGAACACGGGCTTCCAGCGTTACCAGGGCCGGTTGAATTTTACCAAAAACCTTTCGTCCAAAGTCGATCTGGGCATTAACCTCAATATCAGTCGTGAAAAACGGGAGATTACGAGCACGGCGCTCGGGATGAACAGCAGCTGGTCGTCGTCGTACCTCTACCTGCCGCCCACCATGGCGATCTACAAACCCGACGGTTCCTACGAAACATTCAACCCGATATGGTACTCCGGCGGGCAGATCGATAACCCGGTAGCGGTAATAGACAAAGTGACGAACAACCAGGTCGCCAACAATGTGATCGGGAATTTCTACCTCCAATATGAACCGATTCAGGGCCTGAAACTGAAATCCACGCTGGGCATTAACTTCATCAACCAGCGCGGTGATACTTACAGCCCGTCGGATATGCCTACGAAAATTCTGAACAATGCCATGTACGGATCGGCCTCGTCGGATATTTACAACACCACCAGCGTCATCAACGAAAACACGGCGAGCTATGCGAAGAGCATCGGCAAGCACCACATGGATTTCCTGATCGGGAGCAGCTACCAGACCCGGAAGGTCGACCGCCTTTTTGCTTCCGGCAAGCAACTCACCAACGACATTACCCAATACAACAACCTCGGCCTGACCGAACAGGCTTACCGGGACATTGCGTCCAACCTGGATGAGAATACGATCGTTTCTTTCCTCGGCCGTATCAATTACGATTACCAGAAACGGTATTACTTCACGCTCACGGGCCGTCGCGACGGTGCTTCCAACTTTGCGGCAGGTAAAAAATGGGGCTTTTTTCCGTCGGGTGCCGTTAAGTGGAGAGTTTCCGAAGAGTCATTTTACCAGTCCTCGCCCATCAAACATTTGATTTCGGACCTGTCACTCCGCGTCAGCTATGGTATTTCAGGGAACCAGGGCATTTCCAACTATCAATCGCTCGCTTCGCTGAGCGCTAACAGCAACTCCTACATTTTCGGCGGTACGCAGGCGCTGGGCTACACGCAGGGTAACCTCATGAACGATAAACTGACCTGGGAAACTACCGGGCAGCTCGATGCCGGTCTGGATTTCGAATTTCTTGGCGGCAGGTTCAATCTCTCGGCCGACTATTACCGCATGCTGAGCAAAAACCTGTTGCTTACCGTGCAGATCCCCTCGCAAACGGGCTATTCTTCGAGGTTGGTCAATTTAGGCGAGTCGTTGAATGAAGGCTTCGACCTGTCGATCAGTGGGGATGTGATCCGCCGCAATGATTTCACCTGGAACGCGGTCGTGAATGTTTCGACCAACCGCCAGGAAGTGACCGATATTGGTCCGCTTACGAAAGTAGCATTGGATGCGGGCTTCGGCTATGGCGTGATCACAAGCTATCTCGAAAAAGGCATTCCAATCGGGGCCAATTACGGCGTAGAATATGCCGGTACCTGGAAAAGCCAGGCTGAAATCGATGCGGAACTGAAAAAAGCCGTCGGCGACCGGACGTACGTGTCTGCCGCAAGCTTCTACAAACCCGGCGGGCCGCGCTACTTCGACTATAACCACGATGGGGTACTCAACACGGTCGACTACCATTACCTCGCACCTGCCAACCCGAAGGTATATGGCGGTTTCGGAAGCACATTGAGCTACAAGCGGTTATCGCTCGATTTCTTTTTCCAGTTCAGTGCGGGGCATAAGATGTACAACGGGCAGGAGTTTTTCATGGGTACCGGCACGAACCTCACCAACCAGTTCCGGTACATGGTCAACCGCTGGTCGGAAAGTAACCCTACTTCGGATATCCCGGCTGTGAACTCGCGCGACAATATCGCTACCAGCCGCTTTCTGCACGACGCTTCCATGCTCCGCCTGAAATCGGCGCAGGTAAGCTATAACCTCGGCGGCTTGTTCTTCAAAAAAGCTATCAAGGACATGCGGGTTTACGTAAGCGGCTCCAACCTGTTTTTGCTGACCAAATACAACGGTTTTGACCCCGAAGTAAACACCGGCGGCGGCAGCTCGACGATCATCGCGGCCGACAACGGCAGTTACCCCAATGCCCGCGTCATGACAGTCGGTTTAAATGTTTCTTTTTAAAATATTCCAATCACTCCAATGAAAATCAAGATATCAGCCGGAAAAACAGCTGCATTACTGCTCGTGCTGACCGGCAGCATTTTTTTGCAGGGATGCGATGACACTTTGAATGAAGATCCCAAGACGTTTATCGCCCCGGATAATTTCTTTGCCAATGCCGACCAATGTACGCAGGCTGTCAATGGCGTCTACACGTCGCTGTACAGTGTTTACGGCGCCACGGCATTTTGGTCCATGACCGAGCTCGGCACCGATCTTTCGTTCAGCATGGACGCCAACAACCTCGTAACCAATGACTTTACATTCAACTCGGGCAACACCGGCACGGGCAGCATGTGGAGCACATTGTACGGCGCCATCAAGAATGGCAATATGGTCATCGCCCGCGTATCCAAAGCGCCGATCGACGAAAAAGTAAAAGCCCGGCTCGTAAGCGAAACCAAATTCCTGCGGGCACTGTGGTATTTTGTATTGACCAATACCTACGGCGATGTACCGCTCTGGACCGACGAACTGGACGTGGATGCCGTGGGTCAGCTTCCCCGCACGCCCCTCGCAGAGGTACGCGCGCAAATCATCAAGGACCTCAGCGAAGCCGCCGAAGCATTACCCGCGACCGTCAGCGCCAGCGACGCAGGCCGCGTGACCCAGGGAGCGGCATTAACGCTCCTGGCGAAAGTGTATTTGTACAACCAGGACTGGGCCAATGCGCAGAAAACCGCCATGCGCGTCGTGGAAAGCGGCAAATATTCCCTGCTCCCGAGCTACGCCGACGTTTTCGACATCTGGAACCGCTACAAAAACAATGCGGAATCGATTTTCGCCGTACAGTACCTTCGCAATGCGGCCACTTCCAACAACGTGCGGGTACACCAGATGGTCAACTACTACATGCCTACGCGTGACGCGGGGCTGAGCACGTACGCGGGTGTGGATTTTGGCAAATATGTCATCGACGGCTGGCACGTGTATGTGCCTACCTCCAAATTCGTGGAAATGTTCGAGCCAAACGACCTGCGCAAGGACGTCGTGCTAGGCTATGGCTACAACGGGCAGAAATTCACCACCTGGCCGAAGGAAAACCACCCCTGGTACGGCCCAAAATTCTGGGACCTCGAAGCCAATGCACAAGCCAGCGGCAAAAACCTGTACGTACTCCGCTACTCCGACGTGCTGCTAATGCTCGCCGAGGCCCACAATGAGCAGGGCAATGCCGCCGAAAGCGCAAAATGGCTGAACCAGGTCAGAAAGCGCGCCGGATTAAAAGACTTAGCCACCGGACTTTCCAAAGAAAACCTCCGCGAAGCCCTCATGAAAGAACGCGCCATCGAGTTCGTAGGAGAATACCAGCGCCGGCCCGACCTGGTAAGATGGGGAAAACTGGTAGAAGCCGTCAAATCCGTCGCCAGTGACAACCCTACCGGTGCCGCAAACGTGAAGCCATTTCACAACTACTACCCTATTTCGGTGGATGAGATCATCAAGAATCCAAACCTGGTGCAGACGGAGGGGTATCAGTAGGCAAGAAGTATTCCAATTCTTGTACGAAGGTGAATTGTTTTGAAATCTTAAAGCTCCTGTGAGATACTCGCAGGAGCTTTTTGTGTCAATGCGGCGGATTAGTACGCCTCAGGAACATTGAAATTGTACCGAACAATAAAGGAGTGCGGTTGTAATAGAAAAAAATACATATCTACCGGGCAAATAGCCTTCGTCCATAACCCGGACGCTCACATGCTGGTTTGCACATTTCCTCTTATTTTTGCGTTTGGTTTATGAACAACAGCTACCTCAAACGACATGAGCAAAATATCGATTCGGCCGACCTGTTGATTAATAAGCACGGGCACTATGCGAGTAGCGAAATAACAATGGTTCAGCCCCAATCGAGTAGCCTGGTAATGAAGCTCGTTCGTGAGATATCATCGAGACACAAAGAGATGTCCTTTGCCTATGAGTTTAATAAGATTTCAAATCAGCATGTGGTAGATGTAATGCCGAAGGACAAGTTTACTTCGGACGAATATCTGTTAGACGAGGCAATGGTTACCAAGGCATTCATTGAAGCGTTTCCAGACGAAACAATCCTTTTTGTATGCGACGATCAGCACATTACAGTTGCAAAGCCAACATTTGTGGCAGGTCCGGCAATGGAGTCCTTGTCCTATGAATATCACAAAAAGCTGTCGGCATAACACCGACAGCTTTCTTATCCCTATTCCTTCACGATTTTTAAAACCTGCCCGCGCTTCGGATCGCCGATTTTCAGAAGGTAGGTGCCGGCAGGATATTCATGCATATCCACCTCTGTTTCAGTCCCCGAAATGACTTTTGTGCGAAGGAGTGTTCCGTTGGCATGATACAATGTCAGCTCTCGTCTTGAAGCGGTTTTAAACCGTAGGACTATACGGCCGCCGGTTGGGTTCGGGCCGAATGCCAGGAGTTCTTTGTTATGGCCTCGCTCTTCGGTTCCGAGGATGACTTCCACCTGGATTGTTGAGGGTTCGCTGATGGTGCCGGCACCGCAGCCGTTGGTGACGGACAACAATTTGAAGTAGGCCGACGGCTCCTTGCTGGTAATGAGCAGCGTGTCGGGGCTTGTGGCGGCGTACCGGTTGACGGCCCCGAGGTCGTTGCCATAGCTGTATCGCCAGGGGCCTGTTCCCGTAAGCAGTACGACCGCTTTTGCATTGCCCTGGTCGTCGGATGTCGCGCTGGTGCTGGCGAAAGCGGCTCCCGACCGCGTGCCGAATGTCGCTACCGAAGAAATGCCCGGCTTGGTTATCTGCCGGATCGGATAGGTGGTGCTTTGTGCATTGCGGAGGTACGAAAGTGTAAACACATTCCCCGCTTCAAACTTCCCGCTGAAACCTATTTCCACCTCTACGCTGTCGCTCATACAATAGGTTTTTTTAGTGATCAGCCGCGCAAACACGTTGGGCGTAGTACCCGAGGGGTTCGTTACCTTAATGGGAAACGAGGGCGGATTGGAATTGGAAAAACAGGCATTCGACAGCTTTGCCACCTTGAATACCGTGTCGCGTTTTACAAACTGCTCAAACCACACGTTACGTTGGTCATATACCTCCTTCGAACCATTGGCCAGTTCGACCGTGTAGGGCGTGCCGCCGCGAAGATCGAAGTCGAGCCGGGCCGCCGAAGGGAACGGTACGCCTGGCTGAGGGCCGGTGAGCACCATCGTCGGCGGGCTCTGTATTTTAAAAGGTATCATCGGCGAGGAAAGCGCCGGATTGGCAGACACCAGGCGAAGGGCCGAGATTTGATCGTAGTTGAGGTCGGGATCCTGGCTCGTATTTTTCGGTATAAAAAACTCCACCGAATCACCAACGACCTTGGCCGGGAACAATGCGATTTCTTTTGGCGAATAGTTGCTAGCCTGCACCGAATAGGTAGTTTGACTGGTGACTCCGGCGGCCTTAAAACCCAAACGAACCGTTTTCCCTTCGCACACGATTTGCGGATCGCCTGTGCGGGAAGGGTCTGCGAGCAACAGGCTGGGTCTCACGGTAATGGTCAATGTCGAATTCGGCGGGTCCTGTGTCACCCCGCAGCCCGATTCGTAGGTTTTTACCTGGTAAGTCGTCGTCTTTTCGGGCCGCACCTGCAACCACGACTCCGTTACCTCGCCGGAAGTGAATGTAATTTTAAACGGCCACCATCCCGTCGGGTTGGCAGAAACGTCCGTGGTCTCTCCCAGATCGATAACCGGTTTCTGGGTGGTCAGCTTGAATGTTGATTTTTCATTAATATAAAATCTCAGCGCCTTATTGATCGAAACCGCAGCAGGGTTTTCGGCTACAATGCCAAGATAGATGCTCCCTCCGTAGAAATTATCGGGAACCCGGGCAGTGAGTTGATTCTTACCGGTCAGCGTTGCAGGTACATCCCGGTAAAAAAACGTCCCAAAATTTACATTGTCGCCGACAAACCGGATTCTGAATTTAGTGTTTGCATTGAACTCGCCACCGGCTGTACGGAAAAGTACTTTGACTTCACCTCCGGCGCAGGGAAACGACGGACTGATCGACACCGGCATGAAATCGACCGGGTTTACTTTGATATTTACCTGCCCCTCCACGGCCATTGGCCCGCACGCATTATTCGCCGATTTGATGGAATAGGTACCTGCCTTCGTTTTCGGAAGGCTGAACATTGTCGCGTAGGGTGCCGTCCAGTCGGTGGCGTATTGCAGATTGACAGTGTCGCCGCTGCTCAATACCACTTTTCCCGATGTGGACGGCGTGGCAATCAGCGAGAATGCCATGGGATCGGTCGAATTGATCGTATCGGCAGCATATCCCCACCTTCAACTTCCGACTGCGGGCTTGATTTAAGGACCTTAATGCCAAAGCTCTCCGAATTGGCAAGCGAAGGTTCTTTCAAAACCGTCACCAGCTTGTCGCCCCTGAATTCGGCGGGATATTCCCATCGCTGGCCGGGGGGATACGAGGTGCGGTAAGCCACCACGGTGAATTTGTTGCCCGCGGGAAACGTGCCGTTCACATTCACATCGATGCTGAGTTCGGTGCCCAGGCAATAATTGTCCGCATTGACCCTGATAATGCTCAGGCCGGGACTTTGGGCAAATGCGGCAAATGAGAAAAAACTGAAAAACAGGAATGGTAAAAATCGTAACATAGAGTCGGGGTTATTAGTCACAACCGTAGTCCCCAAAACGGGAACGGACTGCTCATGCAATTTTCTCATTTATCCCAACTAGTACAACGAAAGGTACCAACGGTTACTTTTAATTACCGGTTTGCCCGTTTAAGTATGAACTTTCACAAACATGCTTATTAATCGCAGGCGTCCGGAGAGCCGCCCGCTCAGAAACCGAAAACACTTTTGCCAGATTACCCCATGCAACCGCCATTTCCGGACGATCCGCAACTCCTAGACCGCCTCGGAAGTGACGATCCGCAAGCATTTGAAGGTATTTACCGCCGTTACTGGAAGCGGCTATACGATTTTGCCAATGTCAAAACGCGCGATGCGGACACGGCCGAAGAGATAGTTCAGGAGCTTTTCGTAACGATCTGGGAGAAAAGGCATTCGCTGCAAGTCAGCAACTTGCAGAGCTACCTGTTCACATCGGTGCGCAACCGCATTATCGATCACTACAAGGACAAGGCATTCGCTGCACTCGACTCCGTGGACCCGCTCAGCGAGCCCGATTACCCGCTTTTCCTCGACGAGCTGGAACAGGCCATGCAACAGGCCGTGGGACAGCTACCCGAAAAAACCCGCAAGATATTCGTTCTCAGCCGGTTCGAAGGCAATACCGTCCGGCAGATCGCTTCACTGCTCGGAATGCCGGAGCGGACGGTCGAGTACCACATCACCCAGGCATTGCGAACGCTCAAAACTTTGCTCAAAGAGTTTATCGTGCTCGTGCTGATGCTTCTGACCGCTGGTAAATTTTAAAGAATTTACAGCCAAATCCATTCATTTAATATAAATATTCAAATAAATTCTTTTCCATTTTGCGGTATGCACCGCTTTTTCAGTCTTCTTTCCAAATCATTCACTCCTATGAACAAACGTCATTTTCATCAGTTACTAACCCGCTACCGATCGGGCGAATGCACCGAGCGGGAGGAGCGGCTGGTAGATCAGTGGTTTGCATTGATTGACGGTGACGCAGCCGAAATGGCCGACCTCCAATCCGAAGAAACGGAAGCAAGATTATGGCAGGCTATACAGTCCCGGACTGGACAGCCCCGGACCGTGCATTCGCGGACAGAACAGGAAACAATCACGACGACGCATTCAAAGCAAAAACCATTGCATTTCCTGCTCCAATGGCGGTCCGCCGCCGCTGCGGCAGTACTGGTGCTCGCGCTCTGGGGTGGATACCAGTGGAGCCGGCGCAATGCAGGCGACGCGGATGACCAGCTCTCCGAAGCGGCGTCGGACAACCTCATTTCCAAAACCAACACGACCAATGCGCCGATGTGGGTATTGCTGCCCGACGGCTCGCGTGTGAGCCTGCAACCGCAGGGAGGGGTTAAATATGCAGCTGATTTTCAGAACAATAAGCGCGAAATTTACCTGAAAGGAAAAGCATTTTTCGAGGTGGTGCGGGACGAGCGGAAGCCGTTTCTCGTGTACACGGGCGAGATCACCACCAAGGTGCTGGGAACCAGTTTCTGGGTGAACAGGCCCGCGGCCGGCAAAGGTGTGGAAGTGTCGGTGGTGACAGGTAAAGTATCTGTTTTTCAAAAAGATAAAGAAAAAGAGGCAGCTTCCGGCGACCTGGCCATGGGCGTGATCCTGAGCCGTAACCAAAGCGTGAAATACCTGCCCGACAGCAAAAATTTCGCCGCAATGCTCGTGAAGCGCCCGATCGTGGATGATCATTATAAAAATGCATTCGTTTTCGATGATACCCGGCTAAGCAACGTCGCGCAAACGCTCGAAAAGGCTTATGGCATCGACATCGTGCTGACGAACGACCGGTTGAAAAACTGCCTGTTTACGGCCGATATCAACAAGCAACCGATGTTTACACAGCTGGCGCTGATCGCTGCTTCGGTGAATGCGACGTATACCATTAAAGGCACTAAAATATACCTGAACGGCAAAGGTTGCCCTTGAAAACTGCTATTACTGAAACCGAACCTGTATTCCTGAACCCCTTACAAACGCTTGATTCCTAAACCCTTAATGCTTTCAAAACCAAACTACCCCGCCTATGCATTGAACCGTACCCTTTAAAAAATAAAAAGAGCCGAACGTGTTGAGACCACCTTCGACTCCGATGCCCTCTCTGAACCAGGCCGGTCCTCATCTGCGAAGATGAACGGGAGGGGTTTTGCCAAAACTTTTACGAAAACCTTAACAAAACAGCCAAAATTAATGAAAAAACCGATACTTCTTCATCCTCTGCTGCGACATATTATGAGGATAACCCTACTTCAATCCCTGCTGATCGGCCTGGCCATCACGGTCGGTTTTGCGCGCGAGGTACGCACGCAGGACCTGCTCGACCATTCCATTTCGATCAAGGCCGACAACCAGGAACTCCGCAAGGTACTCGACCGTATCGAGGACCTCGCGAGCGTCAAGTTCGTTTACAGTTCCAACACGATCCAGGCCGAAAGGAAGGTGAGCATTGCGGCCACCGACCGCAAACTTTCCGAGGTGCTGAACCTGGTACTGCGCCCGCACAACATTTCTTACCGGCTCGTAGGCGGGCAAATCCTGCTGCAATCGGGAAACGCGCCGGGGCTGGACGCGGCCCGAAAAGCGGAAGTGTCGGTAACGGGGCGGGTTACCGATGAGAAAGGCGCCGGCCTGCCGGGCGTAAGCGTAATCGAGAAAGGCACGCAGCGCGGTACTGTGACCGACATCGAGGGTAAGTTTTCCATCGAGGCAGCCGGGGCGGAATCGGTGCTGGTTTTGTCGTTCGTCGGGTACGTATCCCAGGAAATCACCGTCGGTAACCAGAGTGTGATCGACGTGTCGATGAAGGTGGACAGCAAGGCATTGAACGAAGTGGTCGTGATTGGTTATGGTGCATTGAAAAAGGGCGACTTGACCGGTGCCGTGGCCACCATTTCCGCTGATAAACTGAAAAGCAAAGCCTCTGTTTCCTACGGCGAGGCATTGGTAGGGCAAATGGCCGGTGTGCAGGTGCAGCAAACCAACGGCGCACCGGGCGGAGAAGGTCTGAGCATCCGCATCCGGGGTACCGGCTCCATTTCGGCCAGCAGCTCACCGCTTTACGTGGTCGACGGCTACCCGATCGACAGCAGCGCATTCTCGCTCGTGAACAGCTCCGACATCGAGAGCATCCAGGTGCTTAAAGATGCCTCATCCACGGCCATTTATGGTTCAAGAGGTGCCAATGGCGTGGTAATTATCACGACTAAAAAAGGTACTGCCGGTGCGCCTACCGTTTCGTTCAATACTTTCTTCGGCATGCAGCAGGTATCGCGGAAGATCGATATGATGAATACCCGCGAGTACATCGAGTTTTTCAAAGACGGCCATAACCAGGCCTGGCTCGACCGCACGCCCATGCCCGGCGACCCCGCGCATACGATCCACGATAGCAATGAAATGCGATCCAAATACACCAATTCTAACTTTTACATTATCCCCGAAGCATTCAACGACCCTTCCAAATTCCCGGATATCAACTGGCAGGACGAGATTTTCCGTAATGCATCCACCCAAAAGCACGAGCTTTCAGTGAATGGCGGTTCCGAAAAGGTACGCTATGCCGTTTCAGGAAGTTATACCAACCAGCAGGGGATATTGATCAATACCGATTTCAAACGCTACAACATCCGCGCCAATATCACGACGAATGTGACCAAAAAACTGGAACTCGGCGTGGCGATCAGCTCTTATTATTCCGAAAACAACGACCTCGCCAATGGCAAGGACAGTCCCCTCGCCTACGCATTGTACCTTCCGCCTATTTACCCGCTGCGCAATGCGGACGGCACCTACGGCTCGCAGGTGCGTAACCCGGAAATCTGGGCGGGTGACGTGGCCAACCCGGTGAGCATTGCCGAAAATGTGACGAATTTCACCAAAAAGAATGCCGTAATAGGCTCGGTTTATGCAGAGTATGAAATCATTCCGGGACTGAAATACCGCGTCAGCCTGAATGCCAACCTGGAAAACCGACGTTTGAAATACTATCAACCTTCGTTTGTAGATACCGACGGCTCCCGCGCGCCGCGCATTGCGAATGCCCGCAGCGAAACCTGGCTGGGTGGCAACTGGCTCAACGAGCACACATTGACCTGGTCCAAAACGCTGGCCGAAAAACATAATTTCAACCTCCTGGCAGGTTACACCGCCCAGAAATCGTTTGGCGAGTACAACCAGCTCCGCGCGCAGAACTTCCCGAACGACGCCGTGCGCACACTCAGCGCCGGGCAGATCGTAGGCGGTACCAGCACCGAATACCGCAACTCGCTCATCTCCTACCTGAGCCGCCTTACCTATTCGTATGACGACAAATACCTGTTCTCGGCCAGTATCCGTCGCGATGGTTCGTCGCGTTTCGGCTCGGAAAACAAATGGGGTACATTCCCTTCCGCGTCGGTGGGCTGGCGTGTGAGCAACGAGGCATTCATGCAGAATGTGAGCCAGATTTCGGACCTCAAAATCCGCGGAAGCTGGGGGTTGGTGGGTAACAACAAGATCGGCAACTACGACGCCATCGCGCGCACCGGGGTTAATTATTATCCACTGAACAACACACTCGTGAATGCGGTGAACCCTTTGAACTATCCTAACCCACTGTTGGGCTGGGAGAAAACCATGCAATGGAACCTCGGCCTGGAACTCGGCCTTTTCCGCGACCGTGTACGCCTGGAAGCTGATTTTTATAATAGTAAGTCGGTCGATTTGCTCCTCGACGTGCCCGTACCGACCATCAGCGGCTATGCTACCCAGCTCCAAAACATCGGAAAAGTACAGAACAAAGGGATGGAATACCTCGTCCGTACGCGCAACACGGTGGGCGCATTCAAATGGTCGACCGATGCCAACATTTCGTTTAACAGGAACAAAGTCCTCGCGCTCGGCCCGGATGCCCGCCCGATCTACGCGGGCGCAGCCAATGCGAACAACACCTTCATTACTACCGTGGGCCAGCCCATCGCGACCTATTTCGGCTACCAGTATGATGGTGTTTTCAAAAACCAGGCCGAACTCGACGCCGCACCGCACCTCGTGAACGACCGCCCCGGCGATCCGCGCTACATTGACGTGAACAAGGATGGCCAGATCACCGCCGCCGACAAGACATTCCTCGGCAGCAACCAGCCCAAGTTTATTTATGGTTTTGGAAATGATTTTTCCTACAAACGCTTCGACCTCAATGTGCAGCTGACGGGCTCGCAAGGCGCTAAACTGTTCAGCTTTTTTAACCGGATGATCGGCATTTAC
Source organism: Dyadobacter soli (assembly GCF_900101885.1). Lineage (GTDB taxonomy): Bacteria > Bacteroidota > Bacteroidia > Cytophagales > Spirosomataceae > Dyadobacter > Dyadobacter soli. The sequence continues at coordinate 305,367 of NZ_FNAN01000007.1, forward strand.
CACGGCGACCGCAATGGCCGCGCGAAACTGAAAGACCGCTGGCGCTCGGAAGAAGAACCCGGCTCGGGCGAGGTACTGCGCGCTAACCGCGATCCGAAAGGTTTACAGAAAGAGCCGTCGAGCTACTGGGTGGAGAATGGTTCGTTTCTCCGTATACGCAATGTGTCGCTGGGCTACAATTTCGATAGTGAAATGCTGCAACGGATTAAAGTTCGCTCGCTCCGCGTGTACGTGACGGGCCAAAACCTGTACACTTTCACGAAATATCCCGGCTTCGACCCCGAAACCAGCAGCGAAGGCAACGGCCTGTCGCGCGGGGGCGACTACCTGGGCTACCCGGCCGCGCGGACCGTCATTGCGGGGCTTAACATTACATTCTGATCATTTTCCGGTAAAATTCATTTTTATGAAAAGATATATTTTAGCAGCCTTTCTGATCGCTTCGTCGTTGTCGTGCAAGGAAAGTTTTATCGACCTGCAACCTATTTCCGATATGAATGCGGGTAACTTTTACAAAACCGAGCAGGATATGAACCAGGCCGTGATGTCGCCCTACTCCTCCCTGCGCGATTTGTACAACCAGCTTTACATTTACACCGGCGAAATCCGCTCCGACAATACCACCTTCTCGTGGGTACCGGGCAGCTCGAAGGATATGACGTCCATCGACAACTTCGGCGACGTGCTCCTTTCCGACAACCAGAACATCCTCAACCTGTGGAACCGCAGCTACGTCACCATCCTGCGCAGCAATATTGTGCTGGACAAGATCGACGCCGTCACTTTCCGCGACGAGAAGCTTAAAAACCAGTACAAAGCCGAAGCGCGTTTCCTGCGTGCATTGGTCTATTTCTGGCTGGCGCGCATTTACGGCGATGTGCCCAAAGTGGATAAGCAGATTTCCGTCCAGGAAGCTTACACCATGGGCCGCACGCCTGTCGAGGAGATTTACAATTTGATTGTAGAAGACCTAAAATTCGCGGAAGCTAACCTGCCTGCTACTTATGCCGCCGCCGACCGCGGCCGCGTTACCATGGGTGGTGCGAAGGGCATACTGGCCAAAGTGTACATGTTTATGGCTGGTTACCCGCTCAAAAAAGGTGCTTCACATTACGCATTGGCCGAAGCCAAAGCGCTCGAAGTGATCAATGACCCGCAGTATACGCTTTTGAGCGATTACAAAGCGGTGTTTGACGTTAAAAATGAAAACAATGCCGAATCGCTTTTTGAAGTACAATACAAAAAGGGCGGCCCCGCACCTATTGTGACAGGCAGCCCGTGGAGCAACGATTTTGCGCCGCGGTTTTCGAACAAGGAGGTGATTCCGGTGGGTGACAAATCGGGTTTCAATGCGCCTACACCGTCTATTTCGGCGGCTTATGAGAAAGGCGATCCGCGTAAAGCGATTTCGATGGCCGACGGCTACGTATCCGACCCGGGCGGGCAGCAGATCAATGAGAAGTATGTGAGAAAGTATTACGACGTTTCATTCTCCGTCGCGCCCGACAACGATAATAACTGGCCGGAATTACGCCTGGCCGACATTTACCTGCTCTATTCCGAAGCGCTCGTGCGCCAGGGCAAGCAGCAATCCACGGCTCTCCTCTATCTGAACAAAATCCGTCAGCGCGCCCGCAACAGCGCAGGTGCCGCCGCAGGTGCATTGCCCGATTACCCGGCATTCACCTCCGACACCGATTTCCTGCTGGCAATTGAAAAGGAACGCCGCATCGAGCTCGCATTCGAAAATCACCGCTGGTTCGACCTCGTGCGTACCGAGCGCGCGAAAGCCGTGATGAGCCAGGAGCAGAAAGAGCAGAATGGTTTCAATCCGGCTACGTGGAGCGACAATATGCTGCTCTTCCCGATCCCTTTGCAGGTGATCCAGTCCAATCCCGAAAAAATTAAACAAAACCCTGGTTACTAATGTCAATGCACTCCAAAATGCTACGCGTGCTGGCGGGCGGAATGCTGGCCTGGATGCTCGTCCCGGCCGCATTTGCCCAAAAGGACAACACGCTCACTCCGAAAGAAAAGAAAGAAGGCTGGGTACTACTCTTCGACGGCACTTCCACCAAAGGCTGGGCAACCGCCGCAGGCAAACCCGTACCTGCCGGTTGGGAAGTTAAAAATGGCACATTGTCCACCAAGAAGAACGGCAAAGGCGGTGATATCGTGAGCGACGGCGAGTTCGCCGACTTCGACCTCAAAGCCGATTTCAACATTGCGCCGGAAGGAAACAGCGGCCTCAAATATTTTTTTACCAAATACCAGCAAGGCGGTAACCTGGGCTTCGAATATCAGATCCTGGACGACAAACTGGCTGAGGACAACAAGAAGGCCAACCACCTTACCGGCTCTTTCTATGACGTCATGCAGCCCGACGAGTCCAAAAAGAAAGTGAATGCACCCGGCCAGTGGAACACGCTTCGCGTTGTGGCCAAAGGCAAAAACGTGCAGCATTACCTCAACGGCGTGATAATCCTTGAATTTACCCGCAGCGGAAAGGTATATACCGACGCCGTGGCACTTAGTAAATTCAATAAGGCCGTGCCCGCATTCGGATCAGTGGAAAAGGGTCATATCCTTTTGCAGGAGCACGGGGCCGAGGTTTCATTCAAAAACATTAAAATCAAAGCATTATAAGTCATGGCTAACAGACGTGAATTTCTAAAAACAACCGCCGCGGGCTCGCTGGGCCTTGCCATTGGCGGTACGGCTATGGGTTTCAGTGCGAAAAGCTATAACCGCATTATCGGCGCCAACGACCTCATCCGCGTAGCAACCATCGGCGTCAACAGCCGGGGCAGAAGCATGAGCGGCACATTCGCCGGACAGAAGAACACCGAGGTAGGCATCGTGTGCGACGTGGACGAGCGTGCGATCCCGAAAGCGATCCAGGCGGTAATGGATGCCAAACAAAAATTGACCCCCAAATCGGAAAAAGACCTCCGTAAGGTGCTCGAAGATAAATCCATAGACGCTATATATACCGCAACACCCGACCACTGGCACGCCCCGCTGACGATCATGGGCTGCCAGGCGGGCAAGCACGTGTACGTGGAAAAACCGTTGAGCCACAATCCGCGCGAGGGCGAGCTCGCGATCGAGGCTGCACGCAAGTACAAGCGCGTGGTGCAGATGGGCGCCCAGCGCAGGTCCGCGCCCGTGCTCACGGAAGGCATCAAGCAGCTGCACCAGGGCATTATCGGCCGCGTGTATCTGGCTAAAACCTGGTATACCAATAAAAGAAAGGCCACTTACCTGAAACCCGGCACGGTGCCTTCATGGCTTGACTACGAGCTGTGGCAGGGCCCGGCGCCGCGTATGCCGTACAAAGAAGGGCTGATCCATTACGATTGGCACTGGTTCTGGCACTGGGGGACCGGGGAAGCACTCAACAACGGCACGCATGAGGTGGATGTGGCGCGCTGGGGGTTGGGAGTAGACTTCCCCACCCGTGTCAGCTCGATAGGCGGACGCTACGAGTTCAAAGACGACTGGGAAACACCGGACACGCAGGTGATCGCGATGGATTACCCGGGCCGCGTTTCACTGATCTGGGAATCGAGAAGCTCCAATGGCCGCAAAATTGAAGGCCAGGACCGCGGGATTATTTTTTACGGCGAAAACGGCAGCCTCGACACCGGCGGCGACAGCTACAAAGTGTACGACCTCGACGGCAAGCTCATCAAAGAAGTGAATTCCCCAACCGAAGAAGGCGGAATGCAGGGCCGCAACCTCGCCAGCCCGAGCCTCGGCATGGATAACCTCCACGTAGCCGACTTCCTCGACGCGATCCGCAACAACCGCAAACCGAACTGCGACGTGGAGCTGGGCTTCAAGAGCGTGGTAGCGATGCAGCTCGGCAATATCGCCTGGCGCGTAGGCCGCGACCTGAAAATCGACCCCAAAAACGGGCACATTATCGGGGATAAGGAAGCGGAAAAACTCTGGTCGCGCGAGTACGCCAAAGGTTGGGACCCTGTGGTGTAGTTCATTAATTAAAAAACAAAGTCCCGTAAATGCTTGATTTACGGGACTTTATTTATTTACACCAAACTAACTGTTAGTAACCTATATTCTGTTTCAGGTTGTTGTTAACCGCAATTTGCTGGCTTGGGATCGCGTACACGAGTGTTTTCGGGTCCGGATCAGCCGGTTTGATCTGGCCGGCAAGCAGGAACTTGCCGAAGCGGATCAGGTCCTGTCTTCTCCAACCTTCCCAATACAGCTCCCTTCCGCGTTCATCCAGCAGAACGTCCAGCGTAAGGGCCGTCAGGTCGGCAGCGCCGCGGTTCTTGCGGATCGAGTTAACGGTGGCCAATGCCTCAGCCGCTGTACCTGGTGTGCCGCCGCGCAGAATGGCCTCCGCTTTCATGAGCAGCACATCCGAATACCGGTACACAACCCAGTCGTTGTTACGCTGGCCTTTGGAAGCATAGTCGAACGGATATTTGATCACACGAATTCCCGCAGTTTCCAAAGTAGCACCGCTCGTGCGAATGGTTATTTCCCTTGAAAATACGAGCGGCTGGGTTGCCGGGTTACGCGCATTCAGCGGTTTGTTGGTCACCCAGCTGGTTTGCTGTCCTTCCAGGAAACCTACGTTCTGGATCTTGTAGTTTTTGGTACGGTTGGAAGTCGTATCGGCCGGATAGTTGTAATAAATACCCTTTCTTTCATCCCCTGCCGCGAACTTGTCGTAGAAGTTAGAAAGCGTCGCCCATCCGTTCCATCCGCCGGGGGTCATGTTGTAATGCGAAACAGTCCAGTAGGCCCTGTCCACTCCTCCGCCACGTACACCCTCTTCATTATAAAGCGTGAAGATGTTTTCGGTCGATTTCACATTGTTGTCCGGGGCAAAATTATCGAAGTACTTACCCGGCGCGGAGACGGTATAACCCTTGATCTCATTGGCCAGCGCCACCACTTTGGCCATATCCGCCGCATCGAACTTGGGATTTTCGCGGCTCGTGAAAGTACCCTTGTTCAGGTAAACTTTCATCAGCAATACCCTTGCCGCATTCTGGTTAGCCACGTACGCCTGCGGTGATGTTGCAGGAAGATCCTTCATGATCGTGTTCATTTCCGAGATGATGAAATCCATCGCTTCCTGTGCGCTGAGCGTTTTGGGAAGCTCGCGGAAATCTTCGAGGCTCTCGCGGTAAGGTACCACGCCCCACAAATCCACCACATCGAACATCGCCAATGCGCGGATAAAACGTGCCTCGGCCGCCTGCTGGGCAGAAGGCGCATAACGCAATACGTTGGATGCCTGGTAAATGGCCGTCAGCAACCCGCCGAATGTGTTACTCATATAGGAGTTATCCGCATTCCAGGTGTGCAGGTGAATGGCCCGGTGGGTACCATTATCATCCCAGTCACCACCACGCGTAGGCGCTACGGCCGCATCCGTGGAAAGCTCCTGCAAGCACCAGCGGTTATCCTGTTGGTAAGGGCCGTTCAACGAAGAATAAGCGCTGATCAACAGCTCGGCCGGGTTGATATTTCCCGTGGTGCCTTTTTCCAACGCGCTACCCAGCTTTTCGTCCAGGTCGGTGCAGGAAAACAGCATGGCGCAGCTCAGTATGGCCGCATAATATGATTTGATTTTCATAGTTTCTTTGTTTTTGATGAATTACAACGAGAAGTTTACGCCCAGCAGGAATGTACGCGCCGATGGATACGGGATGTACTCGATACCCAGGGACGGAATACCGCCATTGGAACCGTCGGTGTTCACTTCCGGGTCGAAGCCTTTGTAGCCGGTGAGCACGAAAAGGTTCTGGCCTGTCAATGAAATGTTCAGGTTCTTGAAGGCCTTACCGATGTTACCCACGCGGTAGCTCAGCGTCACGTTAGACATTTTCATGTAATCCCCTTTTTCAAGGTAACGGGTAGAAGGTGCCGCCGAGTTGGATGTAGCCTCCTTGATATCCTTGTTGAAGAAATCCTTCGCGATGTTTTTGGTAGACAAGTTATTGATACCCAATACAGTGGCAAAAGTATTGTTGAACAGGTAATGGCCGAATGCACCATTCATGTTCACCACCGCCGAGAACTTCTTGTAGGTCACGTCGGTCGAGAAGCCCAACAAGTATTTGGGGTTCGGGCTGTGTACGTAAAACTTGTTTTGTGCAGGGTCCACCGAAGTGCTCGCCTGGCCGTCCGCGCCTTCGTACATGCTCGTGCCGGTAGTCGGGTCGAGGCCGGCCCATTTGGCAAGGTACCAAACGTTGAGCGGCTGACCGCTGACCATTCTTTGTCCCAAAACGCCTGAGAAGCCTTGTCCTCTCAATGCAGCCGTTTCATAGAAGCCTGGCAGGCCGGAAACGCTGTTTTTCAGATAAGTAGCATTGGCCGAGATGTTCCAGGTCCAGTCTTTGGTTTCCAGCACGGTACCGGTCAAAGCCAATTCCACCCCTTTGTTTATCACTTCGCCGTCCAGGTTCACCCAGATTTTTCCGCTCGGTGCAGGTTGCGCGAGTGTTCTTTCGAACAGACCATCCGTAGTTTTTTTACTGAACACGTCGATCGAACCGACGATGCGCGACTGGAACAAGCCGAAATCGATACCTCCGTTGAATGTTTCGGAAGTCTCCCATTTCAAGTCGGGGTTACCGAAGTTGGCCTGGCTGATACTCTGTGTACCAAACACATATCTGTCGCGCGACGCACCCGAATCGAACTCCCGGTTACCGGTTTTACCCCAGCCCAGACGTACTTTAAGGTTGTTCACCGTGCCGTTGCCTTTCAGGAACGGTTCGTTTGAAACGTTCCATGCCAATGCTACCGCAGGGAAGTTGGCATACTTGTTGTTTTCACCGAATTTGGTAGAACCATCGCGGCGTACTGTACCGGTAAACAGGTACTTATCCATGTAGTTCAAACCCACACGCACGAATACGGATTGCAACTGGTTCGTAGGCGATTTGAACGAGTTGATGCCCCGGTTGCTGGCTACCGAATAGCTCAGGTAATCGTAGAAATCAAGGCCTACATCGGTAAATCCGCTACCGCTCAGGGAGTTCCAGCTGTTGGCATAATCCAGGAACTCGTAACCCGCTACTGCATTCAGGTTCAGGTCTTTGCTGATATCCTTGTTATAGCTCAGCGTCTGGGTCAGCTGCTGGTTCGTCTCAGAGTTGTTGCCGATGAATGCGAAACCGTTTTTGATCTGCGCCGGGTCGATCATGCCCCGGATATACCGCCCTTTCCGCGTACCTGTCTGGCGGGTAATGCTATACACCAGCTTGTATTCCAGGTCGTCGGTGATTTTGTACGACGGCGCAATACTCGCCACGGTCGTGTTCACCACGGCAACGTCCTTGTAAGCTTTCAACGACGCCAGCGGGTTGATCGTCGACGGGCTTACGTAGGTAAGCGAATCCCCATTCACACGCAGCGGACGGGTCGGGTTCCACGTCAATGCCTGCGAAATCACGTTTCCTTCGAAACCTACACCCACATCGATCGGCGCCAGGTTTTCGTTGGTTTGCGTGAACAATACATTGAAATCCAGCCCCAGTCTTTTGCTTTCCAGGAATTTGAAGCTGCTGTTGATGCTGGCCGTATACTTTTTGAGGCGCGAAGTTTCGATGATCCCTTTCTGGTCCATATAACCTGCCGAAACGCGGTATTTGCCATTGTCGGTACCGCCTGTGATGGCCATCGAGTAGTTCTGCACCGGCGCAACGCGGGTGATTTCATCGAATGCATTCACATTGCTGCCGAAATCAGCTCCTTTTACATCGTTTGGCGCGTAATACTGAACCGCCTCACGGAATTCGTCGGCGCTGAGCACTTCCGGCTTTCTCAAAAGGCTCGATACGCCCGTTGATGCATTGATGCTAACCGATGGCGCACCGGAAGCACCTCTTTTGGTGGTAATGATAACCACCCCGTTGGCACCGCGCGAACCGTAAATGGCCGTTGCCGAAGCGTCTTTGAGGATATCCATGCTGGCAATGTCGTTCGGGTTCAGGTACGCGAGCGGGTTACCGCCATCCGATCCGAAACCGCCGCTACCACCCGGACGTGCCGAGCTACCCGAAAGCGGGATACCGTCCAACACGAAAAGCGGGTTGTTACCGGCACGGATCGAGGAATTACCCCGGATACGCACTGTGGTAGCACCACCCGGCTGGCCGGTGTTGTTGATCACCATCACCCCCGGCGTACGGCCCTGGATGAGCTGGTCCGGCGCGGTGATCACCCCTTTGTTGAAATCTTTGGGTTGCAGCGAAACGACCGAGCCTGTCACGTCTTTTTTCTTGACAGAGCCATAACCGATCACCACGACCTCTTCCAAAGCCTTCACGTCATCGTCCATCACCACGTTGATAGTCGATTCGCTGCCTACCACCACTTCCTTGGGAGCAAAACCGATGAAGCTGAAAGCCAGTGTAGATGCCGGCGGTGCCGACAGCGTGTAGCCGCCTTCCATGTCGGTGGAAGTGCCTTTGCTGGTTCCTTTGACAGTAATGGAAACACCAGGCAGTGCATTGCCTTTGTTGTCCGTAACTTTTCCTTTAATGGATATATCCTGTGCGTAGACGTTGCTCAGGAGTAAAGTACAAATCATGATTAACGCGCTCAGCCCTCTCTTGCCGAGAGACACGGGGCGATGCGCGTTCTTTTCGCCGGGGCGAAAAAGTCGCAGAGATAGGTTCATCATAAAATTAGTTAGCGTTTGAATTAAATAAAGAGTCGAGCCATTCGAATGGCAGTCAGGGAGAAGCATACATAGGTTTCTAGTTTTGGTTTTAGTTAGGCATTGGGCAATAAATACCGTGTCACGCTACGGCCAGCGCGTGGTTTTTTACACGATAAGGAGGTCAGATATGCAAAATGGGATTGTATGATTTAAGCACACCGCCACTTTGTCTGTTTCGGGGGAGAAAGTAAAGTTATGTCGATATATATAGCATTATTTAAATAACCAATAAAATTTAAGCGCTTAACAGATGGTAAATTAATATAAATGGCTCCGATAATGCAATAACAAGTGTTCAAAAACGGACGTTTTCCCCCACATTTTTATACCGACTCGATTTTATCAGAATATTGTACAAAATTGACATTGGAGAAGTGCAAAAAGCGGTGACAAATTTCGGCTCGCAACAGGTTTTATTTCTTCCCTTAATTCGTTACATTTCGCATTGTCACCGATCGTATCAGCCTTTGAAAACACTTTACAAATACGGCAAGCTCATTTGGATATTGCTATTTACCGCCGCCTGCTCCGGCACCGACGAGGACCTGACCGGCATTTGGCACACCGAATTCGAAATGGTGCCCGGGTTTAAAAGTGCCCTGGACATGCAACTGAAACAGGATATCCTATCCCGGAAATGGAGTGGCCGCTTCGAAATGCCGGAGATGATGGGCGCAGGTGAATTTCCGGCCGTGCAGGTGAAAGGCCCGAAAATCGATCTGAACCTCGGCGCAGGCGCATCGTTCAAAGGGGAGATTTCCAAGGACAATAATGCGATTAAAGGCATTCTGACCGTTCCTGGCGAAATGCCTGAAAATCTCACCCTAAAAAGGGTTGCGCGCTGGTCGGCGCAGGTACCGGCCCGGCGCGACAAAGACGGGCTGCCGGTAACAACCTGGAAGTACCAGCCCCCGCAAGCAACCGGCGATGGCTGGCAAGTGGGGCCGATGCCCCGGTCGGTGATCGGTTCGAAACCATTGAATGAGTTGTTTGGAAGAATTTTGGAAGGGAAATACCATGGTCTCGACGCATTCCTGGTGGCGCAGCATGGCAAGCTGATACTCGAAGAATATTTTTACCTGGGCGGCCGCGACCGGCTGCATAGCATTCAATCGGTTACGAAAAGTGTCAACTCGCTGCTGATAGGCACCGCACGCGACCAGGGATTGATCGGAAATCTCGACGAGCCATTGAGAAACTATTTCCCGAAGTATGCCGATTCCATCCGCACGAACGCCACACTACGCCATGCGCTGACCATGTCGGCCGCCCTCGACTGGAAAGAGGATATCCCCTACTCCAACCCGGAAAACGACGCCGTACGCATGAACCAGAGCAGCGACCTTTATAAATATGTATTGACTAAAAATCCTGACCCGGTGGACAAACCCGGCGGCAGGTTTGAATATAACAGCGGCCTGTCCATGCTTTTGGGCGGCGTGGTACTGCAAGCCACCGGAAAACCGGCCAACGACTACGCCCGGGAAACCCTTTTCAAAAACCTCGGCATAAACGATTTTGCCTGGACGACCATGGGCGGCAAGGTCCATACCGGCGGCGGATTATTTCTCAGGCCACGCGATTTACTGAAAATCGGCCAAATGGTGCTCGACAGTGGAAAATGGAACGGCCGGCAGGTGGTTTCGGAAAGCTGGATCAGTGAGAGCACAGCGTTTATACTGCCTACGACCCAGGGTAGCAAAGACTTTGGCTATGGCTACCAATGGTGGCGTGCCGTTTCCCGCAGGGGCGCCAACGCGCTGCCGCTAATATTTGCGTCCGGCTACGGCGGCCAGATGCTCTACATCGTTCCCGACCTCGACCTGGTGATACTGACATTCCATCACAACCCTACCGATAACGACGGCTCGCACAGCATTACTTGGAGAGAAGTCAGCAACATCATCTTGCCCGAATTTTAGTATAACTCATTGAAATACCTATATTAACTGAAAAATAAGTTTTAAAACTGAAAAATTAGTTGCAAAACTGATAAACCCGTTATATGTTTACGTCATGGAAACTTTGACGAAAACAGAAGAGAAAATCATGCAGGTCATGTGGGACCTGAAAAGCGGGTTTGTGAAGGATGTCATCGACAGGCTGGGTGAACCGGCCGTGCCTTACAATACGGTATCGTCGCTGATCCGCATTCTCGAAAAGAAAGGCTTCATCGGGCACAAGGCCTACGGCAAAACGCACGAATATTTTCCGCTGATTTCGAAGCTCTCCTACCGCAGCTTCACATTCAGGAACTTCGTCGCCAATTATTTTGATGGGGCGTCGGGAAACGTGCTTTCCTATATGCTGGAAGAACAGGACCTTTCGCAGGAAGAAATCGAAAAGGCTGTTGCTGAGATTAATAAGACTAAACCGGGAGGTGAAGATGCTCAGTAACCCCGCCTTTTTCTCGTGGCTGCTCGCGGCTTCGTTGTCGCTCGCGATCTTGTGGGCTGCATTTGTCTGCTTTTTCCGCAACTGGACGTTTTTCGCGCTGAACCGCTGGATCCTCGTCGCGGGTACCTGCGTCTGCATGGCGCTCCCGCTGGTATCCCCGCACGTAACGCAGGGACTCGTGGCTCCGGATAATCTGGCTACAAACCTTCGGTTTAGTATTTCTTCGCTTCCGATATCGTCGGCTCCGGCAGGTGGTTCCGTCGCAAATGAGGCGCATGCAACGCAATCCTACGAATGGTTGTGGACATTTTTGGCGGTCATGTACTGGGCTGGCTTTGCCGCAGTACTCGCCCGGTCATTCAAAGCATTGTGGCAGTTGAAAACGATCCGATCGCAATCGCGCTTGCTAAGTAGTAATTCCATTGCGGATGTCTGGGTACAATCTCTTCTCCCGACGTTTTCATTCGGCAAAAATATCTTTCTGAACGTACATACATTATCGTTAGCACCAGAGCAATTCGCGAGTGTGCAGCGGCATGAGGAAGGGCATGCGTTGCAAAAACATAGCGTCGATAATGTGTTTTTCGAAGTTGTTTCCGCCATTTTCTGGTTCAACCCGCTGGTGAGGAAGCTCTCGCGGCACCTGCGCGATGTGCACGAGTTTCTGGCGGACCGGTGGGCTACCGGTCCTCACGCACAAACCGCAGATTATCAGGAGCTTTTAGTAGCATTGGCAAGTAAAACGCCGTGCAATCGTGTGAGTCACCCGTTTTCGGATTCTCAATTTTTTCGTCGGATAGTCATGTTAAACAAACCAAAAACCAAACCTATGGAACGCTTAAAGCTGTTTTTGCTTGCCCCGGCCTGTGCTGCCGCCCTGTTTGTTTCGGCCTGCGTCGATACGGACAAAAAGGCCCCCGCAAATCCCCAGAGCATCGGGCCCGCGTCCGGCCCGGTCATTTCTAAAATCTCCTGGACTGGCAACAAGGTACATTCCGATGAGGAACTGAGTGCGTTGCTAACGTTGAAGCCGGGCGACAAATACGATCGCCGCGCATTTGAAAGCAGCCTGTACCGGGAACCGCTGGAAAAGTCGGTGACGAGCCTTTACATGGACAACGGCTATCTCTTCTTCCACACGGATATTCAGGAAAAAGTGGTGGATGGAAAGATTGAGCTGACCGTAAATGTTTCGGAGGACGAGCAGGTTTGGGTCAACAAGGTCACTTTAAAAGCTAAAAACGGCGAAAAGTCGCTGACCGATCAGGTGAAACCGTTCGTGGAAGTAAAAGAAGGCCAGCTTTTCAACCGGTCGCTGCTCATTTCATCCCAGGAAAAAATGGCAAAGAGCGGCCTGGTCAATCCAGATAGTGTGAATATCAACCCTTATCCCCGGCCGGTTGAATTCGCTGGCGCGAAACGGTACGTGGACATCGAATTTGTCGTCCAAAAGCCCTTGTAATAGTCTCTTTTTTTATCAAATATTTCCTATTCGGTTTTTTTGTCATATTTTAAAAGCTGGTCTGTTTAAACCTAAACCAATCAGCAGGATATGACGCGTGAAAGCCTACAATCCGGACTTCTGTTCCTTGCGCTTTTTTGCGCCGCCGGAAGTACCCTAGCCCAACGAAAGGACAAAACACAGTCTACCCGGACGGGGGTGTACACGCCCGAGCAGGAACTGGCAGGTTTCAAAGTAGCGCCGGGATTTGTGATAGAACTCGTCGCCAGCGAGCGCGACAGCATTATTAATCCCGTAGACCTGACTTTCGACGACGCGGGCCGGCTTTGGACCCAAACGGCCCGAATGTACCCCCTCGACCCGATTGCCGACATTCAATGGGAAGAATTGCTCCGGCTGATGGACGACCAGAATGCGCAGAAGAACCATCCCAATTTCAAACGCATTCTGGAACTGTACCAGGGCAAGCGGAAGGGCACCGACAAAATCATCGTGCTCTCCGACCTGTACGGCAAAACGCCGGTTAAATCATCGGTGTGGGCCGACGGCCTTACCATTCCGATGAGCATATTGCCCTACAAAAACGGCGTGTTCGTCGCGCAGGGCTCGGAAATGTTTTTCCTGGACGATGCCAATCACGACAGCAAGGCCGACAACCGCCTGCCGCTGCTGACCGGTTTCGGTTTCACGGACACGCACACGATGGCGCATACGCTCGTGCGGGCACCGGGCGGCTGGGTCCATTTCAGCCACGGCGGACTCAACAAGGGTGAGGTAACGTCGCTCACTGGCAATGGCAAAGCCAAAATCGATTTCAGCAAAATCGGGCGGTTTTCGTTCGACGGTAAAAAGGTGGAAGTGGTGAGCTCCGGGCTAAACAATATCTGGGGTTTCCAGCTTCGGCATAATGGGCAATGGTACGGTTCGGAGGCCAACGACCTCGGCTATTCGGTGGTACAGCTGGAACCCGGCGTGGGCTTCCCCGGCATCGGTAACGACCGGATACGGCCCTACCAGCCCTTTATGCCGCCATTGCACGAGTTCCGGGTGGGCGGCACGGGTATTTCCGGCACCGCATTCGCCGACGACGCTTCCGGCTCGTTTCCCGACGAGTACAAGGATGTCGCATTCCTCGCCAACCCGATTACCAGTTCGATCAATGCCGTGAAAATGGTACGGAACGAGGATGGTACCGTTACTTCCAGCCACCTGCCCGACCTGCTTACTTCGGAGGACGACTGGTTCCGCCCCGTAAACATGGAGTTCGGGCCGGACGGCTGCCTTTACATTGCGGATTGGTACAATAAAATCGTGTCGCACAACGAGTTGCCCACTACCCACCCCGACCGCGACAAAACGCACGGACGTATCTGGCGTATCCGCCACGTAAGTCAGAAACCGAGGACAGTACCTGATTTTTACGAAGTCAAAACGGACGATCTGCCCCGTTACCTCACATCGCCATCGCTTTGGGAGAAGCGTGCCGCCTGGCACCAGATATCCGACCGGCCGGCCACAGAAACTTCCCGGCTCGTGCCGCAGCTCATTGCCATTGCCTCGAAGGAATCCAACGACCCCGTCTCGCGCATTCATGCATTATGGGCGCTGGAAGGCATCCGGCACTACGACGCCGCATTGCTGTCGGAGTTGTTAAAAGCCAATTCGTCGGATGTGCGCAGGGAAGCCATTCGCTCGCTGAACAGTTTTGGATTGAGCGCTGCCGACATTGCGGCGGCCACGGAAAAGCTGATCGACGATGCTAACCCGGCGGTACGCTCGCAGGTGATCCGCACGCTGGATGAAGCGGGTGCGGGCGATCCCAGGTCCGTGGCGATCCTGGTGAAAGCGGCCCGGCCCGAGTTGCCTGGTAATCAAATGGGCGGCAGTTACGAGCGGCGGTTTGAGCGTTATCTGGTCAGAAAAGCATTGGAACGGTCGCCGGGAACATTGCTGCAATATGTGAATGCACCGGCAGCACAGGAAGCCCCCGCCGTAAATATGCTTTGGGCGGTGCAGGCATTGCCGGCAGCCGAAAGGGATAAGGCATTCCTGCAATTCTGGCCAAAAGCGAAATTGTCGGCACTGGACGAATCGACGTTCGTGAGTATGGCCGCAATGCTGCCGAACCCGGACATTTACCAGGCTATGAAGCAAATGCTGAACGATCCGGCGCAGGCCAGGACTTATCTCGGCTTTGCCGTGCAAAACCAGTCGCAGGTGCAATCGTCCGCATTGTCTGAACTCCTGGCGGTGCCGGTAAACACTTTGCTGCAAAGCACCGAAACGGCCGACCGCAACCTTGCATTGGACGTAGCAGGCCGTTACCGCATCGCGGGTGCCAGGGATGCCGCCGCCGCGCTGGTAACCGATCATACTCCGGATGCTACATTGAAATTAGCCCTCAAAGTATTGGAAACTGTCCCCTCGAAAAGCGAGCCGTTGTTTTTGAAAATGGTCACCAATGAAAATCTCAGCTTTGACATCCGCGCGGCGGCCCTGGGAAGCCTCGTGAAAGCCAATCCGGCCAAAGCCCGGCAGGCCGCTACGCAATGGCTTTCGGCATTGAACGAGCAGGAGAAGAATGATTTGGCCGATGTACTTTCAGCCTCCGTGCAAGGCTCCGGGCTTCTTTTGACAATGTATGATAAAAAACTGCTTCCACTCTCCGCATTTGATCTTTCGGCTGCCGAGCGCATTGCCGGTGCTACCAAAAACGACGCCCGCAGCACGGCAATCGTGAATGGCGTCAAAAAGCGCGAGGAGACCAAACGGAAGGAGTTCAAAGGGAAACTGACCAAATATATGACTATCGCCGAGAAGCATGGCGGAAATGCGGAAGCAGGAAAAGTACTTTTTCAAACATGCCTGGCCTGCCATCAGGTGGGCAGCCAGGGACAAAGCATCGCCCCGGCGCTGGACGGCTCGGCCAACCGGGAGAACGAGTCGTTGCTCACAGCCATTCTGAATCCCGACGCGGCGATTGAATCCGGCTATGCGGTTTACAGGGTGACCAGGAAAGACGGCTCCCAAATGGAAGGTTACCTGGTCAACAAGGACAACCAGGGTACGACGCTCGCATTCATGGGTGGCGGGAAGAGCTTTATCGAAGCGGGCGCGATCAAAAGCCAGGGGTTCCTCGGCGGGCGGTCGTTCATGGTCAAAGGGCTCATCGATAATTACAGCGATCAGCAGGTGGCGGATTTGCTGTCTTACATCCGTACATTGAAGTAATATGCCCGATATAGCCGATGTTTAACTATTATTGCATTTATGTCATTTTCCAATAAAAGTATTCTAGTACTCGGTTGTTTCGATACCAAAGGCGACGTGTTTGCATACCTCCGCACATGCATTCTCGCCCGTGGCGAAAGCGTAATCACCGTTAACACAGGCATTTTCGGCACTACCGATGCATTCCCGGTCGATTTTGAAGCCGAGCTCGTCGCGCAGGAGGCGGGTGGCGACATTGCCAACCTCCGTCGCGACCGCGACCGTGGCAGGGCTATCGACGTAATGGGCAAAGGCGCATCACGGCTGGTAGGCAGGCTGTATTCCGAGGGAAAGATCAAGGCGGTGATCGGGACCGGCGGCGGTGGCGGCACCTACATTGCGCTATCGGCTATGCAGCAAATCCCCTTCGGCGTGCCCAAGCTATGCCTTACCACATTGGCAACCAAAGACCTTTCACGACAGATCGGCGATAAGGACATTATGCTCATTCCGTCGGTAGTAGACGTGGCCGGTACCAACCATATTCTCAAACGCCTCGTGGAACAAGCCGCGGCCGCGATATGCGCTATGGCCAATGTGCAAACTGCCGCAGAAAGTACTTCGCGCAGCATTGCCATCAGCATGTTCGGGAATACTACCCGCTGCGTAGACAAATGCACCGAGCTCCTTCAAAAGGAAGGATACGAAGTCCTTTCTTTTCACGCCACCGGTGTAGGAGGCAAAACCATGGAGTCGCTCATCCGCGAAGGCTTTTTCGACGCCGTACTCGACATTACCACCACGGAGCTCGCCGACGATCTCTGCGGCGGCATTTGCAATGCAGGCCCGGAGAGGCTGACGGCGGCGGCCGATATGGGCATACCGCAGGTAGTGGTGCCGGGCTGTATGGATATGGTCAACTTTGCACACCTGGATACCGTACCCGCCCAATTTGCCCACCGTCACCTGTACAGCTGGGCGCCCGATGTGACCCTCATGCGTACAGACGCCCGCGAGAATGCGATCCTGGGCGAAACGCTCGCACGCAAGGTCAGCCGCTCGGCGGTGCCTGCGTCCATTCTACTGCCATTGAAAGGCGTATCACAAGTGGATTCGGAAGGCGGCATTTTCTACGACCCCGCTGCGGACGAAGCGCTGTTTGACGCCATACGGAAACATACCTCCGCCAATGTGGAGGTGATCGATGCAGACCTGCATATCAATGACCCGGCATTCGCGCAGCTGCTCGTAACGACGCTGCTCGGCGTGATGCAAAAAGCAGGCAATGCCGCCGCAACCGAAAAAAGCTAAGTGTATTGCATTACTTCAAAAGACTATTCAGTTTTACATTTTTTTAAAACAATACAACACCAAACATTATGCCTAATCCATGGACAGGGAAAGGAAATCCCTATACCAAACAGGAAGTGAGAGACCGTCTTAAAAGCACCCTGGACCAGGGAAAAGCCATTATCGCGGCGGGCGCCGGTACGGGTATCAGTGCCAAATTCATTGAAAAAGGCGGTGCAGACCTTATTATTATATACAATTCCGGCCGTTTCCGGATGTCGGGACATGGCTCTACCGCCGGCCTGATGGCTTATGGCGATGCCAATGCGGTGGCGATGGAGATCGGCGAGTTCGAAGTGTTGCCGGTGGTGGAAGAGATACCGGTAATATGCGGCGTGCACGGCTCGGACCCGCGCCGTCGGATGTGGCACCATTTGCTGAAAGTCAAAGAAATGGGCTTTTCGGGCGTCAATAACTTCCCTACCCACAGCATTGTGGACGGGCATTTCAGGCAAGTACTGGAAGAAACCGGAATGGGTTTTGCGAAAGAAGTGGAGATGATCCGGCTAGCAACCATGATGGACCTCTTCTCGATCGTGTACGTGGCAACGCCTGAGGAAGCTCGCCAAATGGCGGAAGTAGGCGCCGACGCCATCATCGCACACGTAGGCACAACCGTAGGCGGCTCCGTAGGCGTGGTCGACGCGACATGCTCCATGGACGAGGCCATTGCCCGGACCCAGGAAATCGGCGACGCCGCGCGAAATGTCAACAAGGACGTATTCGTACTCGCCCACGGCGGCCCCGTCAACACCCCCGACGACGTTCGCGAAGTACTATCCAAAAGCGACATCCACGGCTTCGTAGGCGCATCGTCCCTCGAACGCATGGGCGTAGAACAGTCGCTGACTGATCTGACCAGGGATTTTAAGAGTATTGTTTTGAACAGATAATTTAGTTTAAATCGGAATTATAATACCGATTTATATTTAAATACTGTTAGAATAGCTGTCCAATCTCATTTAGCCCAAAATCGGTATTATAATTCCGATTTTGGGCTATCTTTTTCAAGAAAAGCTTTATCTTAGTGGAAATCAGTAACAAAATACCGATGAACAGAGATGAGCTAGGGAGCTTTATAGCTTTGCGTCGCCAGGATTTGGGTCTCAGGCAAGAAGATGTCGCTGAAATGGCAGGGCTGACGGCCAAAACGCTTTACACAATCGAACGCGGCAAGGGCAATCCGTCATTGCATTCACTGGAAAAACTGCTGGATGTTCTCGGGCTGAGCATTAACCTCACTATAAAAATGACAGGCAATGAGAGGGCGGGTTTACAATAATGGAGTGCTACCGGAATGCGAACCAGGAATTCTGCCCGAAATGCACGAAACGGCTTTTTGATGGGACAAAAATACCTGCCACCTTGGCTTTTGCCGCCCCAAAGGCTGACAATCTTTACGATTTCCAGAAACACACTACACACCTCTCAATCTCGGGCGTTCAGCTTAAATATTCACTGCGACGCGAGGGTAGTCAATTGGTGCTAAGTGAAAATATGGGCGAATACATTATCAAACCTATTCCGCCGTCCGCGCAACTGGTTGCCATAGAGGATGCTCCGGAAAACGAGCATCTCACCATGCAGATTGCCGAACAGATCTTTAAAATCCGCACCGCAGCGAACGGACTGGTATATTTCAGCGACGGCCAGCCAGCCTACATCACAAGACGATTCGATTTAAAAGCCGACGGGACCAAGTACCAACAGGAAGATTTCGCACAGCTTTTGAACAGGACGAGCGCATCGCACGGCCAAAACTATAAATATGACGCTACCTACGAAGAAATCGGAGTACTGATTAGAAAACATGTGGCAGCGGCGACACCGGCGCTCGAAGCGCTTTTCAGATTGGTAACTTTCAATTATGTGGTCGGCAACGGTGATGCCCATCTCAAAAACTTTTCTCTCATGCAACTTGAAACGGGCGAGTACCGCCCGACCCCGGCTTACGATCTGGTATGCACCAAACTGCACACACCTTATGAAAGCGACATTGCCTTGGAACTCTACGACGGATGCCTGGATGCGGAATTCTATGGCGCATACGGCTACTACGGCAGGCTGGATTTCATGGAATTTGCGAATCGACTCGGGATCGTACCAAAAAGGGCCTCAGCGATATTCGATGGATATATCAAACAGCAAGAACAAGTTACCGACCTGATTCAGAGATCCCTCTTATCTCAGGAAAGTAAGCGCAAATACATTGCCATCGTAAACGACAGACTCAATCGCATCCGATCCTGATTATTTCCAATCCGTTTACACATCGGGCAACAAATAGTTTTCTCCCAAAAACAAGCCTGAAAAGCAATCGCAGGTTAGCTTTGCGCTTCCACAAAAAACCGAAGCATAATGGCTACCATTATCGATCTTTCCAAGACGATTTCATATAATAAAAGTGACCCGTGGTTTATGCGCATCAAGGTGAAGCATAAGCCGCACAGTAAGAGCACGTTCCTGATACGGTTCCTGCTCGGGTTGCCGGGGAAGTTGTTTCCGTCCCGGTTTGAGGGCTGGGCGGACGACAAAATTGTCGGCCAGGGCGTGAAAGTAATGGGTATCGACCAATGGGGAGGATAAATTATGAAATCCTCCCTATTTTAGCGTCCCGCATGTTTTAATACTCATTTACATCAAGACCGACCAGTTCGATGAACCGAAACTTATTTTTGAAGAATGCCGCCCTGCTGGGCACCGGAATGATGATCGGCAAAATGCCGGCCTTCGCCAAACCCGATTTCCCAACCGTGCGCGTGCCTGCCGACAAGCGGCATTTCACCAGCGCGGCGGTGGAAGGGGCCATCAAGGAATTCCAGTCGAAAGTGAAAGACCAGGAACTTGGCTGGCTTTTCGGGAATTGTTTTCCCAACACCCTCGATACCACCGTTACCCACAAAACGGAAGGCGGCCGCCCCGACACCTATGTGATCACGGGTGATATCGACGCCATGTGGCTGCGCGACAGTACGGCCCAGGTGTGGCCTTACCTGCATTTTATCAAACAGGACCAGCCGTTGCAACAGCTCGTCGCCGGGGTGATCAACCGCCAGACTGCCTGCATCCTGCGTGATCCTTATGCGAATGCATTTTACGACGACCCTGCCAAAGTGGGTGAATGGAAGGACGACGATACCGATATGAAACCCGGCCTGCACGAGCGCAAATGGGAGATCGATTCGCTCTGCTATCCGATCCGCCTCGCGCACAAATACTGGCAGCTTACCGGCGATACGTCGCCATTCGATGCCAGCTGGCAAAAAGCCATTGCACTGACACTCAAAACTTTTAAAGAACAACAGCGCAAGGAAGGCAATGGCCCTTACCGTTTCCAGCGCAAAACCGCCTGGGCCACCGACGGCGTACCGATGAACGGCTACGGCTACCCGGTGAAACCCGTGGGCCTCATTTGCTCCGCATTCCGCCCTAGCGACGATGCCACGATTTACTCATTCCTGGTCCCTTCCAATTTCTTCGCAGTAACGAGCCTGCGGCAGGCCGCCACCATGCTAGGCAAGCTGAATGGCGAAAAAACGCTCATTTCGGAGCTAACGGCGTTGGCCAGCGAAGTAGAGCAGGCATTGAAACAGCACGCGGTTGTGACGCACCCGCAATACGGGAAGGTGTACGCATACGAGGTGAATGGCTTCGGCAGCTATAACCTCATGGACGACGCCAACGTACCGAGTCTGCTGGGAATGCCCTACCTGGACGCCATGCCCATTTCCGACCCTATTTACCAGAATACCCGCAAACTGATCCTCTCGCTAAACAACCCGTTCTTCTTCAAAGGCAAAGCGGCGGAGGGCATCGGCGGCCCGCATATCGGACTGGATATGATCTGGCCCATCGGCATTACTATCCGCGGGATGACCAGCAATAATGACAAGGAGATCCGCGAATGCATTCAGATGCTGAAAAAGAACCACGGCAGCACCGGCTTCATGCACGAATCTTTCCACAAAGACGATCCGACCAAATTCACACGCTCGTGGTTTGCGTGGGCTAACACTCTGTTCGGCGAGTTCCTGTGGGAGACTTATAAATCCAAGCCGCAGCTGCTTGCTTGATAAGCCCGTTTTGTCGCCTCCGGGATCGCTATTGCCGCTCTGGTAATGCGCGATGCCGGAGGCGAAAAATGCTTCCGCATGAGACAATCGTTGGCTAATCAAAAGGACACGTAAAAATATTTCGACGACCAGAAAATTTTTGATACGAAACCATCGTAGTACAAGAGAAGTCCGGGAAGTTTATTCAGCATAATATCTTTCGTCTTCTTGTATGAAAAATTTATACAGAACACCGTTGCGGAGGTATGCCTTTGCAATGTGTGCCACGCTGCTTAGCTGTTTAAATGCATTTGGCCAAGGCGTTTCACCTTCGGTAAATTTTTCTAAAAATCCCGCGCCGGGCGATACATTGAAAGTCGCCATTCAATTTCCCGATCCAGCCCAATTACCTCTTGGGCTTTATTGCATTGCCTACATCAACGATACATCGGATTATCCCATCGCGAAGGAGATCGTTCTGAATACGACTGCCAATGGCGCCGAGGCGTCCGTTCCAACGTATAATAGCACCCGTAGCGTCTTGTGCGTGCTTCTGGACTCAACCGGCAAGCTTTATAATAACGAGGGAAAAGGCTACTGGACTCCGATGTGGAAAGCGGGCGAAGCGGTGGAAGGCGCGCTGGCCAGTATTGCCGAAATGTACGCGGGCGCATGGTCGCCTGAAAATAGCTACCACCTGGGAAGCGAGCCAAAACTCGCCCACGATCTTTACAACAGGGAATTTGCGGCATATCCCGGCTTGAAACGAAAGTTTTTCAGGCATTACCTCGGTACATTCGATCTGAACGACGCGGCGCAGCGAAAAGCATTCAGGGAAGAGCTGGATGTGTACGCCGGATTGCCCGACTTGGACGAATGGGAGCTTTCGCTGGCCGTAAACAAATACTACGCCGCGCTGGGTGAAACGGAACTGGCCGCCAGATATAAGGCAGAAGCCGCGCGCCGCTACCCGAAAGGGTCGCTGGCGTTACAAAACGGGTCTTTGCCACTTTTGAAGGCCATCTACCTGGCCAGTTCGTTTGATGAACGGATGCGCATTTTTCAGGATTACAAGGAACGGTTCACCAAAGAATACCCGGACGAATTTACGGAACGCGTGCTGACGAACAGAAAGAGCCAGATGCTCGGGAAAATTTTGCAAACGTATCCCGGTAATGATATTCCGGAATTCTGGTTGGCGGAGGTCAACACGATGAATGAGGAGTTCAGCAGGTATGCTTACAAAAATGCGGGCCGGATGCTGCTGGAAGAGGGCACGAACTTCGCGTTGGCCGAAAAATTCGCCAAAGAGGCTGCGGACAGGCAAAAGCGCTTTCTGAACGCGCCGCGCGTCCCCATCGAAAGGTCCTTCAAGACCGACAGGCGGACGCTCGAAGTCCGTAAGACCATTTACGGAGAGTACCTGGCGCTCTACGGTAGGGCATTAATGCTCCAAAAGAAGTACCGGGAGGCGCTACCCATTTTAGAAGAGGCTTCGGTACGCTGGTGCAAACGCGGCAATGCGGAGATCAATCAGCATTACATCGAATCGCTGATCCACTCCGACATGCAGCAACGGGCTATCAGTGAAATGGATACGGTGATCGCAATGGGTAAATCCACCGAAAGGATTCAAGAATGGCATAAGCAGTTATCCAAAGACAAGAAAAAGTTTGCGACCCTGAAAGCCAGTTCCCTCGCGGATATTCAAGCCAGGTATAAGGACCGTTTGATCAACGAGAAAGTCCCCGAGGCCTTTCTTACGGACCTTACCGGCAATAAGATAAACCTCGACGATTTTCAGGGAAAAACCATTGTACTCGATTGCTGGGCATCCTGGTGCGCACCGTGCATTGCGGGATTTCCGGCTGTGAAAAAGCTCATTACAGAAACCCCCGCCGATTCCAATATCGTGTACCTGTTTATCAATATGCTCGACAAAAGGGGGAAAGACCGCGTAAATGACCTTTTCGAGCAACCGTTCCGCCCCTACCTGCTGTTTGATGATTCCAACCAGGGCGCCACGGCTTTGAATGTCTCCTCCCTACCTACAAAGATCATCATCGACCGGAATTTCCGCATCCGGTTCAAGGAGGCCGGCATTACCGGCGGCACCCAGGAACAGGCCGACCAGTTGCTGGCGATCATCGGGCTGATCAACCGGGAGTAAAGTACCGGGGTGGCCTGGCTGTGCTGAACATTACTGGTTATCTCGTAACCCCGAGAAAAATTGCCTGAGATCCTCCACCAGCAAGTCCGGCACTTCCATTGCCGGAAAATGGCATCCGCTTTCATAAAAAGCCCACTTGTCGGGCTCGCCCATGAACGAGGTTAGTTTCTTCAACAGGCTCTCGTCTTCTTTTTTACCAAAACAGGCCATTGCGGACGGTACTTTTGGCGGGGTCCACTGGCTGGCCTCCTGCGAACCGTCGCCGCCCCAGTCGAATGCCATACTCATGTTTTCGGACAGGATGGCGGCACTCGACGCGCCGAGCTGATTGAACCAGTAGAGCGATACATTCGTCAGCATTTGGTCCATACCAAGTGCGTCTTCGGGTAGCGCTTTGGAAGCATCCGTCCATTCCTTGTATTTTTCAACCATCCACGCAAGCTGTGCCACAGGGCTGTCGGACAATGCGGCTCCGATGGTGGCCGGTCGCGTAGCCTGTATTTCCAGGTAGGCCGTACCGTCCTTTTTGTACTGCCTCATTCGTTCCAGCCCTGCTTTTTCTTCGTCCGTAAAAAAGGAATCGTCGGAAGGGAACATGCCCAATCCGGCCACTGCGAAAAAGTCGGAATTGATGTGCGTACCGATCAGGTTATACGCAGCCGTGCCGGACATAATGCCCGCGATACCCGCGCCCATGTCGCCCCCGTGTACGGCGTACCTTTCGTAGCCCAGCCGGCCCATGAGCGTGGCGAAGGTCGAAGCGATTTTGAACATATTATAACCTTTTTCAATCACCGGTACCGAGAAGCCGAAGCCCGGAATGGACGGAATAACCAGGTCGAATGCAAGCTGGCCGAGCTCCTGCGGGGTGGTCAGCGGCCCGATGACTTGTGTAAAATCCGCGAACGATCCCGGCCAACCGTGGATCAGCATTAACGGAACCGCATTCGGCGCCGGCGATTTGACGTGTACATAATGGATATTTTGCCCTTCAATTTCCGTGATGAAATGCGGGTATTGGTTCAATGCCGCCTCCTGTTTTTTCCAGTCGAATTCGTTCAGCCAGTAGTCGGCGGTCTTCTTTAAATAATCCACCGGAACACCCTTTTCCCAGCCATGCTGCGAAGCCGGAGCGGCCCAGCGGGCGAGCGTAAGTTTTTGTTTGAGGTAATCGATTTCGCTGTCGGGGATCTGAATTTTGAATGGTTGCATGACTTTCGAATTTTGAATGTGAGAATGATTACATGACAAAATTCGCCACCACGCATCCGGCAGGCGATAACAATTGTTAATAAACGCTACCGCCGGTTCCTGATCCGGCTCAGCGATACGGAAGTGATGCCCAGGAACGAGGCAATGTAATGCTGGGGCACTCTTTGCAGGATTTCCGGCCGCTGTTCGAGCAACTCGCGGTACCTTTCCTCGGGGCTGTTTTTGATCCTGGAAAGAAACAGTTTTTCAACGAAAAGCAGCCGTTGGAGCGTTTGCTCTTCCATCGCCTCCCGGATCAGCGGCGACGCTTCGATGATTTCGAACCAGGCTTTTTTGGTAAGCGTATGCAGCACGGCAGGTTCCAGTGTCTCGATCGAATAGAGGCTGGGCAGGTCGTAACGGAAACTTTCCGCCGAAGAAACGCCCTCGCCTTCGAGAAAAAACTGAAAGGTAATGTCCTTGCCGTCCTTGTTGAAGGATAGCCTCAGACATCCCTTTTCAATAAAATAAACCTTTTTGGCTACCTCCCCTTCCCTGAGCAGCACGGTCTTCGCCGGAATTTCCTCCCGTGTGAACAAATGGCCGAATTTCCCCCATTCGGCCTGTAACTGTTGGTTTGCCATGCCTATCCTGTTTGAGGCCAGGCGGCAAGTAATGAAAATATGCTATCGTATACAACCAAACGGAAGGTCAGGCATTTTATCGGCCCGTCATTTCACCAGCCACCGGTCGAACTCCGAGTCGATCTGGTAGTAAACGACGCCCCATTTTTTCAGGTTTTCGATATCACGTTTCGCACCGTCCATGAAAGGAATGTCGCGGTAATGGTATTTATTAATGGAAGGAACTACCATAACATGATTGGCCTGCGCCCATTTTACGTCTTCCTCTTTGATTTCATTTCCATGGGTAAATAGGAAATAGCGATCCGCAACGAATTGATTTTGAGTTTTCAATTGTTTAAGTGCATTGATCGAATACCCGGTTTTGGATTTCCCATTAAAATAATTGCGTATTTCGTTCGATCCGATTACGAATGCATTTTCCAGCAGGTTGTATTTCCTTAAAAGGTCTTCAATTTTTTTGAAATTAACCGGATCATCGCCGGCGATTTTCGTATCCAGCATTACTTGCAGGCGGCCTTTGCAATATTTAAGCGCGTCTTCCAATAGTACAGGGCTGCTTCCGTCCCGGTCGCTTTTTAAGCCGCGGATTTCCTCCCAGGTAAGTTCTCTGGCCGCCTTGTTCACATTATAATAGGCCTTTAAAGTAGGATCGTGCAGGATGATCAGCTGGCCGTCTTTGGTCAACCGGATATCTATTTCCGCCATGTAATAGCCGCGCTTGTAAGCCGCTTTCAACCCGGCCAGGCTGTTTTCGGTGTGGGTACTATCGATCACTCCGCCCCTGTGACCGATCAGCCGGGGTTTGTCCTTCGCAAATGCAGGACTATTTCCCGCGAACAAAATAATAGCCGAAAAGCACATGAGCCTGAAAATCAAGCCCGAAAGATTTACTTTATTAATTGGTAATGTTAACATCTTGTTACTTTAACTTAAATATAAATTCCAGATAAAGGTACTTGGATGAAAGGCGCAGGAAGTGCCGTGGTATATTATGATTTTGTTATAATTCCGGCACATTCCCAACCCCATTTTGCGATTTATTGGCATTCATGCCATAAACACCGGGTTCCAACCGTTTATTTGTTAATTGAGTCACCTTTTCAGCTGGCGGGAAATTCCTAATCCGGAAATAATCAATAAAATCAGTTCAAAATAAACTTATGGTCACCGCAAATCTTCCGTGGATCGAATCACCTTTTTTTGAAGAAATTCTTAAAACCAAAAAATTAACCGATCAGCAACTGGCCTATGTGCTTGATTACCAAAAAAATGGTTTCGTAGTAATTCCCGGCCTGTTGCCTCAGTCGCTCGTTGACCAAACCCGGCAGGATGCCGAGCAAAAGGCATTCAACCCCGATTACCCGATCAAAACTTTCCGGGACGACCGCCGCATTCAGGACTTCTGGACCGAATCCGAGGCGTCGAGGCAGCTCGCTTGTTACCCTGCATTGCTGGAAATCCTCGAAATATTTTACGGGCGCGAAGCTGTCCCGTTTCAAACATTGAATTTCAGGTACGGCTCGCAGCAACGGGCGCATTCCGATACGATCCATTTCAGTTCTTTACCCGCCAAATTCATGTGCGGGGTTTGGGTGGCGCTGGAAGACATTACCGAAGAAAACGGGCCCGTGTTTTACTATCCCGGCTCTCAAAAACTGCCCGAATATGACTTCTCGCACATCCGTCCTGACGCAAAAACAACGTCTTACGAAGATTATGTGCATTACGAAGATTTCATCGAAAAAATCGTAGAAGCCCAACAGTTTGAAAAGAAGAAGTTTTTTGCCAAAAAAGGCGACCTGCTAATCTGGTCTTCCAATATCATCCACGGAGGCTCGCCGGTGACCCGCGAAGGCGCAACGCGGTGGTCGCAGGTGACGCATTACTTTTTCAAAGATTGCTACTATTACACGCCCATGCTTTCCAACATGGTTACCAAGCAATTGTACCTGCGCGGCGAGCTCGTGAATATGAAAACAGGCGAGAAAGTCGATCAGACGTACAACGGCAGCCACCTCAAAGCCCTGCGGTCCGACAAGCACATTTATACGCTTTTGACCAAAAAACTCAGGCTGGGCTCCGTGGCGGTGCGCCTTTTGAAAGGAAAGGCTTATCTGCGCGAAAATTCGACCCGTTAATTCGCTGGTTATGAGATTCAAATCTACCGCATTGCTTTTGGCACAATCGAAATGGCGCTGGTATTTTACCGGGGCCATGCTTCTTTTTCTCACCGCTTGTGAGGACCCGGAAGAAAATCCCGGCAAGGTTGAATATTTCCCGGTGACGACAGGCGCTTACCGGGTTTATGCGGTAGAGGAAGCCATTTATTCCAGCGGCGTGAAGGAACCCAAGTCGGGCAAATGGTTTGAAAAAGAGGAAGTAATGAGCATCAAAAAGGATTCGAACGGCGTTTCGGAATGCATCATTGCGTACTCCGTCCGGGCGAAATCAACGGATTACTGGCAGAAAACGAAGGAATACAAGGCTTTTATTTACCCGGAAAAAGTAGTGGTGAACCGCGATAATGAGGCAATAACGTCTCTCGTGTTTCCATACAGCCCCACGGTCCAATGGGATGGCTATCAGCATTTTTCGTTAGACGACGACGATCCGCGCTGGGGATTTCAGTTTCATTATGAAGACCTCGACAAACCGTTGCAGGTCGATTCCCTGCATTTTCCCGCAACATTGAAAGTTACAGAGCGCATCGATACAACCGGCCCCGTACTCTACCGCTTCGGGTACAAAACTTATGCAAAAGGTATAGGATTGGTGCTGGACGTGCGGACCGACTACGATTATCTTCAGAACAATGGCGACCTGGTAGGCTACCGGATCATCGACAAGGGCGTCCGCCGGGTCCGCAAAATCATCGAGTACGGAGACAGGTAGCTTAATTAATCCGCTCCGGCACTCACTACCAACCGAAAAGGCCTGTACGACAGATTGCGAATGCAAAATGCGTACAGGCCTTTGGCTTTCAAGCTATTATTTTAGCGACGAACCGTTACTTTCAGGAACGTGGCGGGAATCGACGTCGCATTCTCGTCGGTGCTTTGGTTCTGGCTTTCGAACAACGCCTCCAACTCACGGTGCAGGTCGGCTTCCTTGCCATTTTTCGCGGCTGCTTCAAATGCATTCATCGTCGGTCCGTAGTATTTTCTGAACGTATCGAGGAATACCGCCGGCGAAAAAGGCGCCTGGAATGTGAAGGTCTCTCTTTCAAACGAGATGTTTTCCTTCGACGCACCTGCCGCTACGAAGCGTTCGGTCACATTACTTTCCACGCCCCAGAGCATCGGGCTTACAAAACCTTCCGGCGGTGCCGGTGTGTACGCGGAGCTCACCCGGAGGATTTGCGCAACCAGCGTCGGGTCGCCGGGAATCCAGTTACCCATCACGATCTTGCCGCCTGGACGCGTCACACGGAACATTTCCTTTGCCACATCGAAAGGCTGGGGCGCGAACATCGCACCGAAAATACTTACTACCAGGTCGAAAGACTCGTTGGCAATGTCATTCAAATCGATGGCGTCGCCTTCACGGAATGTTATGTTGGTGAGACCCTCCGCCTTCACCCGTGCATTGCCTGCCTCCACGAGGTTTCTCGCGATATCAACACCCTGCACATTTGCGCCGAGCCTTGCGGCAGGGAGCGCCGTGGTACCATCGCCGCAGCCGAGGTCGAGCACGTCCATACCTTGTTTGATACCTAATTTTGCTACTAATGCAGTGCCGCTTTCGCGCATTGTTTCTGCCAGACGGGTGAAATCCCCTTTTTCCCAAAGTGCTTTGTTTGCATTCATTTTATTTTTCATTTAAAAGTTAATAGATACGGATTTAAATTTTCGCTAAGCCACTCCCTGATAATACATTACAGAAAGAAAGAGCGCGAGAAGCAAGGTTACTAATTCAATTGTTTTCATGGCTAAATTTAAACTTATACCGGCATAGGCCGGACATTGATTTACTATTCGAATTTCAATGCGCTGATCACGTTCTGTCCCACGATTTTGCCCTGCAACAAACTCACTTCGCAGGTCTTGCGGTAATGGATCCCGGCGTATACCCTTGAAACCGCTGCCTCGGCCGCCGCTTCTTCGAATGAATTGAACTGTCGCGGCTCGAAAGCGGGGAGATTGTAGGGTCTGTCGGTGTAATGGTAGTTTTCACCGAGCATATCCGTCAACACTTCCGCAGCAGCAGCCGACATCACCGAGTGGCCCGAAGGATATTCCGGGTGGGGCGGTGTAGGAATCACCGTGTTCCAATCGGGATGGTTCATGACGGTGCGTATGTAGGTCACCGGCCGCACGCCCTGGTACACGTATTTCCCTTTGCAAAGGCTGATGGCCCCTTCGGACATCGCTATTCCCAGTTGCGTGAATGCTTTCGCCGCAACGGCCAGGCCCGGTTTCTCCATCGCCAGCACCTGGCTCAGCACATTGTGCCACGAATTATCCGGCCAATAGGTCGCGATGGTACGCTGCTCCTGCGTGAGGGATTGCGAAATGTTGTACAACTCCTCCACCTGCTTGTAATACGCCGACGCCTTATCTTCCGAGTAAGCGATCGGTGCGCCTTGTTCTGCTCCTGCATCGCTGTTCGCGACAATGGTGCGCACTTTGCCCCAGTTGGAAAGAATGGCTGCCCCGAATGCGGGCGGCGTCGGTTTCCAGTAGGCTGCTCCCACGAGCGGTGTATAAGGTGTCGCGTTGTCGTAACCGTCGGTTTTGGACCATTCAAAAACTGCGGCTGCGATTTTCTTTCCGAAATCGACGGAATTCGCGAGCACATCCGGCTGCTGGCTTTGCTGGTACTTCGCCAGGTTGGCGGCTTCCAGCGAATCGATGCGGGCCAGCGTGGCGGCTGAAATGCCGGGATGTATCACCCGGTTGATCGCAGCGAGCGCGGCATTGGCGCTGGCCGGGAAATAATAGTTCAGCGAT
This sequence comes from Dyadobacter soli, assembly GCF_900101885.1. Lineage (GTDB taxonomy): Bacteria > Bacteroidota > Bacteroidia > Cytophagales > Spirosomataceae > Dyadobacter > Dyadobacter soli. Next base: position 335,514 of record NZ_FNAN01000007.1, read on the forward strand.
TGCGACGGCTTGGGCAATGCCGGCAGGCCGTTGAGCTGCGGCGCAATGGACCGCGTACCCGGCAAACCGGGCTGCAAAGATTCCCACAATGCCACACCACTGTAAGCCCACCTGCGGGCATGCACCGGCGGCGATGCGGGCATTACCTGTGCGATTTTCAACTGCATGGTAAGCCACGATGTGACTACTTCCGGAGAGCTGGCCGGCTCGGCCGGAACTTGCGGGCCGTCGTGATCCGTACACGAGACCGTGAGTAAGGTACAACCAAGCAATCCGATTGCCGATTGTCTGACGCGTTTGAATAATGTTAAATTTTTCATGTGATAATAGATTATTGAGGCTGCAAAATTGGGGGCTTTCGAGGGGTCAAAACTTGTAATGACGAAACATATGCAGGTAATTATGCGCCACCTGAATGCCCCTGGGCGCACCGCCGCGCATAACTACCTGGATTTGCATCCTGATTACAATCCGGGCCGGCCGCCTCCATTTATTTTTGCAGCCGGTTAAATCGACCACACTTATCCAAATCATTTACATTATCAAAAAGCTATGAAAAACAGAAACTTTCTCCGCCAATTCGGCCGCGCGCTGATGCCCGTTATCCTGCTCGGCTTCTTCAACGCCTGCACCGATCACGACGATCCCCAACCCGTTACGACACCCGCGGACCACATACGGGCAAGCGAAAACCTGACGATGCCGGAAGCATTTGCATTGCCTCCCGACCCGAAAGGTTACGAACGCGTGGCCACCTATTTTGCCACGGGCGTGCAGAAATACAAAGCGCAAGTGAAGGCGGGCGCAACGCCGACCCAATATGAATGGGTGTTTGTGGCACCGGAAGCAGATCTTTACGATGTTACCAATGCCAAGATAGGCACCCATTTCGCCGGCCCGACGTGGAAAGTGACAGCCACCGGCCACACGATCATGGGACAGGCATTCAGCCCCGCCAAAACGTTTTCGAAAGATCCCGGCGCCATCGACTGGCTGTTACTGAGCAGCAAAGCCGGGCAGGAACCCACCGGCATATTCCAGGGTGTAGGTTACATTTTCAGGATTGCCACCACCGGCGGAAGAATGCCGGCCGTGGCCCCTAGCGATTTGTCGGCCACTGCGGATGTGCCTTATACGGCCATTTACCGTTTTGTGAAGCGCATTCCCTGATTTACACTTCCTTTGGGGAAACCCTCGCGGAATATTCCGTGGGGGTTGCCCCAAATTCTTTTTTGAAGCTTTTGCTGAAATACGATTGATCATTGAATCCCACCGCATAGCCAATCTGCGTGATCGTATCAGCCTTCTGACGGATCATTTCCGCCGCTTTTTGCAAGCGCAGGTCGCGGATAAAGTCGTTCGGGGCCAGGCCGGTGAGCGCTTTCAGCTTCCGCAGCAGTTGCGTACGGCTCAGGCTCATTTCCTCCGCCATTTTTTCTACCGAGAAAAGCACATCTTCCATATTCGCCTCGACGATCTCTTTGGCTTTCATTAAAAACTTGTCGTCCAGCGACATTTCTTCCGCCGACGTCACCTGTACGCGAATGCGCTCACGGTAGCGCCCGGCGAGCTTCTTGCGCAAGTCGATCAGGTTCGCAACCCGGACGGTGAGTTCTTCCACTGAAAAAGGTTTGGTGAGGTAATCGTCCGCGCCGGTTCTCAGCCCGTCGATCCGCGACTCCTGGCCGCTTTTCGCCGTTAGCAAAATCACCGGGATATGGCTCGTGCGTTCATCGGATTTAATGCTGGCCGTCAGCTCGATACCGTCCATTTTAGGCATCATCAAATCACTGATGATCAGGCTCGGCAACACTTTTCGTGCGCACGCGAGCGCTTCCGCACCGTCGGGTGCCTTGTATATGATGTAGTCGTGTTCGAGGAGCGACGCCATGTATTCCCGCAACTCTGCATTATCCTCCACGATCAATACAGTTTCTGTTGGCGCGGCGCCGCTGCTTTTGCGTTCGCGGGCTTTGCGCACATTTTCTTTCGGCTCTTCGGGTGACGGCAATACCGGTTGTGTCGCGGGCATTACATATGCACCCGTTTCGACAATCTGCCCCGCACTGAACGCTTCCTTACCGACCGGCACGCGCACTGAGAACACCGAACCCTTTCCTGCTTCGCTTTGGAGCGAGATATTCCCGTTATGCAGCTTCACGAGTTCCTTCGCGAATGCCAGCCCGAGGCCCGTGCCGCCATCCTGGTTCTCGACCGTCTGCCGGGCCTGGTAAAATGATTCGAACACCTGTTTCTGCTCCTCGGGGGCAATGCCTCGCCCGGTATCCGACACGGCAATGCGGAGGACCGGCTTACCCGCCTGCGCTTCCAAACCGGCCGCAAACTGTACCGAACCACCGGCCGGCGTGAATTTGAATGCATTGGAAAGCAGGTTGATGATCACTTTTTCCAGCTTGTCGGGATCGAACCAGTAAATGCCCTCGGGCACATCGACTATTTTTTCAAAGGCAATCTCCTTATGCTGCGCCAGCGAGTCGAACGAGAAGGAGAGTACGCTCAGAAACTGGCGCAATTCGCCCTTTTGTACTTGCAGTTCCATTTTCCCCGCTTCCAGCTTCGACAGGTTGAGCAGCTGATTCACCAGTTCCAAAAGCCGGTTAGCATATCGTTTCATAATCAACAGCTTATCCTGCTCGGCGGGCGGCTTTTTGCTCAGTTCTTCTTCCAGTGGTGCGAGAATGAGCGTGAGCGGCGTGCGGAATTCGTGTGATATGTTGGCAAAAAAACGCGACTTCATGCGGTCCATTTCTTTCAGTTCTTCGGTTTGCAGCATGATTTTCTCCGTGCGCTCGCGTACCGTATTTTCCAGAGCCAGGTTTTCCATTTGCAGTTTTCGCTCGCGCCGGCGCACGAGCATTACCGCCATTCCGCCCAGCAGCAATGCATATATCGCAAATGCCCACCAGGTACGGTACCAGGGCGGGAGAATGGTAAATGTCAGCCTGTCCTCGCCTCCCGCATGCCCATATACGTCCCGTCCGCGTACGCGGAACACGTAATTTCCCTCCGGCAGGTTGGTAAAGTCCACGAACGATTCACCCGACCACGCCGACCATTCGTCATGAAAGCCTTCCAGGAAGTATTGGAACTGGTTTTTGCTGGAAAGGTCGTAGCTCGGCAATGCAAACTGGAACCGCAGCCGGTGCCCGTAATCCATTTCCGGCGACCCGCCCCGGAAACCGACCAGCGAATCCTGATCGAGCGAAATCCGGCGGATAAGCGTTTTGAATGGCCTGCCTGCACCGGTTTTCAGGTTTCGGTCAAAAAGGGCGATCCATTTGTTCGACCCGAAAAGCATGAACCCGTCCCCGTTATCGTGGACTTTGGAAATAAGCGCGTCCGAGAGCCTTCCCGAAACGGGTAGCTTCCGCAAACGGTTGTTTCCATATTCAAAAACATGGCTTTGGTAATTGTGGTACAAGGTAAACCACATCGTTCCGTCCCGGCCGGCGACGATTTCGTTGATCCATCCGCCTTTATACGGCGCTACTCCGGCAGTGAGCAGCGAATCTATTTCAAACCGCCGCGTTGCAGGGTTGAACCGGTGCATTGCCTCGTCCGTAGACGCATAAACGGCACCTCCTACCCTTTCGAGCCAGCGGATCTTGTTCGACGAGAGCCCATTTTCGGGTCCGTGATGCAGCAGTTTGAATGTGTCGCGTAGCGTGTGAGCCGGTCCCGGCGTTTGCCAGGCCATTTCGTAGATACCGTTTCTGCGGCTATTGAGAAAAATAGTACCATCGGCGGCGCGTGCGAAGCTTTCCGAATAAAAACCCAGATCCTCGCGCCGACTTCCCTGCACCCATTTTCCATCCGAAAAAAGCAGCTCGGTAAGCCCGTTGCCTTCCAGACCTACCAAAAGTTGTGAAGGCATTTGCGCGGGCCGCGATTCCTCCACGCGCACCACATTCTCCTTGGCGATCTGCGCTTTGCCCCCAAGCTGATCCAGCCTGAAAACGCCGTCGTAGTTCGATACAATCAATTCATTACCATACACCTGGCAATGCATGGTAAGGTTATCTACGCCTTCGATTTTCTTAAAATACGGTTTCGGCAAACCCTCGGATGGAAGGTTATTCAGTTCAAAAAGTCCTTTGCTGTTCGTCGTAAAAAGCTTGTTGTTAAACACCTCGATATCCATCGGATTTTCATCCAGGCCATGATTTTCGTTTAGTATCCGGAGCGGGGAATTGATTTCCAGCCGACTGATCCCATTATCGGTTGCGAGCCACAAATCCTTTTCAGCATCTTCGAAAACCGAATACACCGCATCGCTCGAAAGCCCCTCGCCACGGCGGATATTGTTACGGATTGTGCCGTCGTGGCCCATGAAATAAAGCCCCGAACCGGTGGTAGCGAGGGCGTAGCTCCCATTGCTCAACCGGATGCCGTGGTATACCGCGTCGCTGATACGCACCCGCTGGCCGTTTTTCAGGAACGGTTGCAGTTTTGAACCGTCGTAAATGAAAAAGTCTTTGCTGAGGCCCACCGCCAGCAACTTTTCACCCTCATAAGGCAGCAGCCCGGTAAGGCCCATTCCCTTGAATGCCTCCCCTCCTTCGATGAGTTTCAGGCCGTCTTTCTCTTTTTTCAGCAATCCTTTCTCGCTGGCGCTCACGTACAATGTGCCGTTAATAAGCCAGGCAAACCCAAGCGCACCGATATCACTCTTCCAGACCTTAAACCGGCCATTTACCAGTTCGAGAATGTGCAGGTCGCAAACGAAGTAAACCGAGCCGTTGGCGGCGAATGTGAACCAGACATTCCCGAAGTTCCGGTCGGCGTGGCTGAGTTTATTTTTCAGGGAATGAAAAACCATCCGGTTTTTAGCATTCGCCGCCAGATAACCCACTTCGCCCGATCCGCCCACGTAAATGCGGCCTTTGGTATCTTTCGCCATCGACCGTACGGGGTTACCCTGGGTGGTAGGTATGAGTTGCCATGCTACGCCGTCGTATTCGAGTACGCCGGAATTGTTGGCGGCGTAAATAATGCCGTTTTCCCCCTGTACAAGCGCCCAGTTCTGAAAAGCAGCTTTGTATTCGTTGGTAGAATAATTGGTAATAAAAGGAAGGCTATGCTGCCAGATCCGGGCCAGCGGAGACTCAGGCTTTTGCGCTGCCGCATGCAGGCCCATCGCCAGAGCAAAAAGCAGAAGCAGTTTTTTCATGTGACTGATTACCCGGCTATTCCCCCCAACCTGCGGGTTCAGGTTCGGTGCGGTGCCCAGCGTACTGATTTTTAAATGATTAAAAAGGTTGAAACTACTGCATTTTGCAAACGGCTGCAACGGATTAGCTAACGGTCAACGGCGGAACTTAGTTAACGGGTGCATAAGCGAACGAATGCTGTTCATTATCGGACATTATAATTGATCAATTCAAAATAAGCATATTGAATATCAACGCATTAATCACTTCAAAAAAAAGCTGGCAGACTATTTGATCAGCAAATATTGGAATAATAAAAAATTATGAACCGGACTTACTTAGGAGAGTTTGAAGAAATAGTACTGCTCAGCGTCGCGGTCATGCACGGGCAGGCATATGGCGTAATGCTCATGCACGAGATCATCGAGCAAACGGGCCGTGCCGTCAAACTGAACCAGGTGCATTCGGCTTTGCAGCGGTTGGAGGAGAAAGGAATGGTCAAATCCGAGGTCGGCGGTGCTACTGCCGAACGCGGTGGTCGCCGGAAACGCCTTTACACCATTACCGCCTATGGCGAGCGTACATTGCAGCAGATACAGGAGATAAGGGAAAGTTTTTGGTCGAAACTCGCCAACGCTTTCAAGCCGGCGATTGGTTTATGAGCACTCCGAACCAGTACCCGGCAAATCCGCCCCGCCTGGCCGACCGGCTGCTCCAATGGCTCCTGGCGCCGCATTTGCTGGAAACCATCCTGGGTGACCTGCATGAGGACTACGCGTATAATGTGAAGCGTACAGGCGAACGGAGAGCCAAATGGCTGTACTGGCAGCAGGCGCTGAGTTTTGTGAAACCACGGTATATCAAACGAAGTAAGTCAATCTATCCATCCACTCCATTCATCGTCCCTGGTATGATACGCAACTATTTCAAAATCGCTTTCAGGAACCTGCTCCGCCATAAGCTGTACAGTTTTATTAATGTCGGCGGCCTCGGGCTCAGTTTGTTCTGCACTTTGCTGATCGGCTTTTGGGTCCGCGACGAGCTCAGTTATGACAAATTCCACCGCGATCCGGAAAGGATTTACCGCGTGGTGAAGGACTTTGTGACCACCGACGGCAGCCGTACGCCGGATGCGACGACGCCTTCTGCACTCGCGGCCGCATTACGGAAGGATCTCCCGGAAATCGAAGCCGTCACGAGGATTTTCCCCAACTGGAACCAGCAATTCCTGATCCGCCAGCCGGACGCGCAGTTTTACGAAGAAGGCGTATACCGTGTAGACAGCAGCTTTTTCGACGTATTTACATTTCCCTTCGTGATCGGGAACAAACAATCCGCATTCCAGTCGGCCAAGTCGGTGGTGCTGACGGAGACGATGGCGCGGAAGTATTTCGGCGCCGAAAACCCAGTCGGGAAACGGCTGAACCTGCGCATCGACGGCGGGGACTACACGATAACCGGTGTGCTGAAAGACGTTCCGGGCAACTCCCATTTCCATTTCGATTTCCTCATTCCGCTGCGCCGGATAGATATGAACCCCGATACCGACTGGGGCTCGCATACTTTTTACACTTACGCGAAGCTGAAACCCAACGCCAATGCGGCAGGGCTTTCGGATAAACTCAGCCAACTGGTGCGGAAATACCAGCCGAAAGACTTGAATATCTTCTACGTCCAGGCATTGACCGACATTCACCTCCATTCCAAACTCAAATGGGAGCTCGGCCAGAACAGCGACGTTTCTTACGTACGGATCCTTTCATTTATCGGTTTGTTTATCCTGGTTATCGCGGGGATCAATTACGTGAACCTCGCCACCGCGCGTTCCTCGCAGCGCGCACGGGAGGTGGGCGTACGCAAGGTGGCGGGGGCATTCAGGCGGTCTTTGATTGTACAATTTTTGGGCGAATCAATGGTAGTATCGGTTCTGGCGGGCATGCTGGCGATCGGACTGGCTGCCATTTTGCTACCCTATTTTAATAATCTGGTCGGAAAAGACTTCGTAGTCTGGGATGTTCCCGGAATGCAAAATTGCCTGGCGGCCCTGGCGGTCGCGACGATCATCGGGATGTTGGCGGGCGTGTATCCGGCCCTGTTTTTATCGTCTTTTGAGCCTGCGCTGGTATTAAAAAGCCTCAAAATACCGGGTGCCCGTTTCTCATGGTTGCGTCAGGGGCTGGTAACGTTCCAGTTCTGGGCGTCGGTACTTTTGATGGTAGGCGCCATTGTGGTAACGAGGCAAATCCATTTCCTGAAAACAACACCCCTGGGATTCGACAAAGAGCAGATCATCGCATTACCCAACATCGCCGGCCTGAAAAACCTGGATGCGCTCCGGGGCGAACTGCTGGGCTTGAAGCAGGTGGTGAAGGTAGGTGCGTCGTCGGGTGTGTTCGGGGAATCCAATGCAACGAACGGGATGGTCAAAAAAGGTTCCGATCGGGCGGTGATCGTCAACTATATGTTCGTCGACAACGATTTTCTGGAAACGCTGGATGTACGCGTCAAGCAAGGGCGCTTGTTTTCAGCCAGTTTCCCCTCCGATTCGAATGCTTCGATGATGATTAATGAAACCGCGGCCCGGCAGCTCGACCTGCACCAGCCATTAGGCGCCGTCATCGACACCGACCAGATGGGCGATTACCGCACGGTGGTGGGTGTGGTCAAAGATTTTCACTTCACGTCCCTTCACAATTCCATCAAACCTTTTGCATTCGTAGTCGGCCAGCGCAACCTGAGCAACCTTTTTATCAAGGTAAAAGGGAACGATATGAAGGAAGCACTCGCGCAGATCGAACAAAAATGGCAGGCACTTGTCCCGCAACGCCCGTTTACCTATTTCTTCCTGGATGAAAATTTTGCCGCCCTGCACCGTTCCGACGAGCTCTTTCAGCAGGTCGTTTCCGGGCTGACGATCATGGCGCTTTGCATTGCCGGGCTGGGATTGTTTGCATTGGCCAGTTTCACCACCGAGCGGCGGACCAAGGAAATCGGGGTACGAAAGGTGCTGGGTGCTTCCGCCAGCGGTATAGTATTGTTGCTATTGGGCGAATTCCTGAAACTGATATTGGTCGCCGTTATCATCGCTTGCCCGTTCGCCTGGTACCTGATGAACGACTGGCTTCAAAACTTTGCCTATAAAATCGACATGGAACTATGGATGTTCGCGCTTGCCGCATTGGTTACTGCGCTGATCGCCATATTGACGGTGAGTTTCCAAAGTATCAAAGCCGCCTGGACGAACCCCGTGAAGAGCCTGCGGTCTGAATAATAGGCCAACCTTGTGTCGTCAATGCGAAAAACGGCGTAACTACGAAACAGCATTGCTGCTAACCGCGGCTTTCTCAAATCTTTCGATCATCCGCCTGAACCTCGGGCGGATGTATCGTTGCAATAATACCGGGTAGATATTCAGAAAGAGATTGGTAAATATCAGCCAAAGCGCGTCCCTGATCGAGTATGCGATTAAAACGTAGGTGGTCAATACCAAAACGATGGCTCCTACCACGAGATGCCCCATTTCCGTAACGCGCGTCGCACGCTCGTACGCCCGAATATCATGAAGACTTTTCCGGACGGGCGTCTGCTTTTGCCGCAGTTTCTCCCACCCACTTTTGACCAGGACAGCCTGGTACCACTCCACCCCAAGCATCCGGTAGAATTTCCCATCCTTTTCGAAAGGCAAAGTATCGAAGTAGGACGAGTTCAGCGACGGTTTGAACTGCGCATCGACGATCGCGAACCAGAACATCAGCGCAAAGTTGAACGCAATGCTAAATGATGCGGACGTAATATCGAGGTAAAGAATCATCAGGCCCATAGTCACCGGTGCAAGGCAGACTATCAGCAATATTTTGATCCATTTCAGCAGCATAAGGGACGATCTGTTTCAGGTATTTCGGGCTGAGGCGCAGCGCAGGCCAAAGCTAGCAATAATCGCAGTATTAACCGGGGGACACAACAGCTTTTCGATCCGGATGCACAGGAATGGTTACAAAAGCAATTTTCATATTTTGTTTATCAACTCATATTTATTGTTTATCAATAAAAACAAATTAACTTTACTCGTCACTTAACCGCTCACGAGATATGCTCATTGAAATCTCTACCAAACAAATCCTTCGGATAGTGCTTTTGTTTTCATGGATCATCTTCGTCGGGCTTTCCATCCAGGCCGGTGCATTCCTAACCAATGCGGTGTTTGTCATTGTCAAGCCCGCCGTGGTGGACCTGCTCTGGCAGGAAGTTGACCTCTCGGACCTGCGCAGGCACGACCCGCAGTATTTCTTCGTGATCGTCCTCATTTCAGGCATCGTGTCGCTTTGCAAGGCAGGCATGTTTTACCTGATCATCCATTTCCTGCTCACTAAAAGCGTAAATATGGCCCAGCCGTTCAGCCGGGTAACGAGGGGTTTTGTATTGGGGCTGTGTTATCTGACATTCCTGATCGGCCTGTTTTCCTCGATGGGCGCCCGGTACGCGGCGCGGTACGTGGCCCAGGGCATCAAAATGCCCGACATCGAACAACTGAACCTCGGCGGGGCCGATGTCTGGATTTTTATGGCGATCATACTCTTTGTGATAGCCCAGATTTTCCGCAGGGGCATCGAAATCCAGGCCGAAAACGACCTAACCATTTAATCCATGGCAATTATCGTAAATCTGGATGTGATGATGGCCAAACGAAAAATATCGCTGAACGAACTCTCCGAGCGCGTCGACATTACCCTTTCCAACCTTTCGATCCTGAAAACCGGCAAAGCCAAAGCCATCCGCTTCACGACCCTCGAAGCCATCTGCAAAGCACTCGATTGTCAGCCGGGGGATATATTGGAGTATCGGGGGGATTTGGAGTGAGATAGTAGGCGGTAATGGAATCCGGCCTATTCGGCGTTGGCAAACCTGGAAAGGGACCACTCGATTAAATCGCTCTCGTCCTTTTGAGACTCGATAATATGATCGATAAAGCGGGAGTAATTGTCAACCGATTTTACGGAATCATCCATCTGTTTTCCTTTGATAGCAACTTTTCTCACAGGTAACTTGTGCGTGAGCGGAGAGCTCATTTTCAGGTCATCAACAACGTACACCCCGATTCCCGGATCAACTGACCTGCGAACAGCCAGTCGGCCTGCTGTACCGGCATCAATAGGTTTTAATGCCATTGTGGGTTTCGTCTCTGCTCCTTTATTCTTGCTCATGGCAATAAATGTGTTATATCAATAAATTTGTAGTCCGCTGCCGGGGATCTGACGTCCGGCCTTTCGATGTAATCAAGACACTGATAGCCCCCGTTCACAGCAATCAATGCACCTAAACTATCAAACGCATCAGCAAATTTGCTCCGTAAGTAATAGTAACAATAAGACGGGTCATTTCCAAATTCATCTAGAATCAAGCTGGTTGGCACGTACCTGCCAGTTTGATAGAAGCGTTTCAACGCCCTGATGGTCGCCTCGCCTTTTCCAATTGAGATCAACACCAGATGGACTCTTTGATAACCCGCTGCCCGCAACAACCGTAACGTTGCCAGTACCTGTTTAGGCGCATTTCCGATGCGGGGAGAAACTATATTGTAACGGTTCTGAAAGCAAATTGCCGACAAATCCTGAAAATCAGTGCCCGGAAAGCCCCAAATGATCCTGCTGGACTCTTTGTTAACGATACTTGCGCCACAATAGTTTGCCCTCCGAAACTCCGGCAACTTGCGCTTAGCATAGTCGGAATCAAGCACAACGGCGCCAAAATCCTCAGAAAGTTTATTGGATAATGTCGACTTTCCGGCCGCCGGTAATCCGATAATAAGAAAAGCTTCGCCGGAACTAACGACTCCGGTATGCGGCAATGCACCACCGACGCCCAGCTGCATTTCTTCGTCGTCTGCGGGCTTGGGATAGGTAACCAACTCATGCACGATTTGATTGCGTAATGCGACCCGTTGCTTTTCCGTCTTGAATTTTCGCGCCCTAAGCCTATCGCTATCAAGGGTTTGTTCGTAATCTTCATATCGGGCAATGCCCCGCTCGGCTGCAAGGATGCGGCGCACGATTTCAGGCCCGATATCAGTTTGGTAATCGGGCAAATTCAATGCGTTCGTAAGCAGGCGTTCAACCAGATAGGAAGTATTAAGCGGTCTTCTAAATAATCCCATGAGCATTGCGTGGAGGAGTTCGAAAGGACGATTTGGAGCGTAATCCAAATTGCATTGATGGCGAAAATGTAAAAGAACGGGCACAAAAGCTTAACCATTGTTTTATAGGGGATCGTGGATTATTTATCGGAACACGCCTCCTTTCATCGCGTGCCTCAGCAGTCAGAAAAATGTATGGCCGGATAGGAATGAATGTGCTCCCTTCCCGGCAAAAAACCAATGCCCAACCGCGATCCAATCCGCAGTCGGGCATTGCATTCTTCATCAAAACGAAATCCGGAAACTCAAAAAGCCTTAGTTATACCCCGGATTCTGTTTGAACTCTTCCTTATTAGTAATCGCGTCCAGCTGCACTTGCGGGATTGGGCGGAGCATGTGCGTTTCTTTGATGTTGGCTTTCGCGTCCATGTTGTGTTTCTGCACGTAGCTGACCAGTTTTCCCGTGCGTTTCAGGTCGTACCAGCGGAAGAGTTCGCCGGCGAGTTCGCGGGCGCGCTCGTCGAGGATGAAATCGATGCTCAGGTCTTTGGCGGCTATCTCCATGGCTGCTTCCTTGCCCGGGAATGCGCGTTTTTTACGCAGGTCGTTCAGGAATTGCAATGCTTCGGTCGGGTTGGTCTTCATCAGCGCTTCGGCGGCGATGAGGTACATTTCCGCGATGCGGATCACAAAGCCGTCGCGCGAGCTCCATTCCTGGTTGGCCGTGAGGCGCGTCGGGTCCATGAATTTGCTCATTTGAATGAATTGCGACCGCAGCAGCAGCGTGCCGTCTTCCTTGTACATCGTGTTACGGTCGAAAATTTTGTAGCGGCCGGCAGCCCGCGCGGTCTGCGCAGGCGTGGCCGACGTTTTCAGGAACAACATCGACGTGTCGCCGAGGGCCATTTGCGGATAGCCATTCACGGTGCCGGGTTTCAGGTTCGCCATATTGGCCTTCCATACGGTCTGGAAAGTGCCGTCGTAACGCTGGTCGACCTTTTCATTGAACAAATCCAGCAAATGCAAAGTGGGCACATAGCGCTGGTAAGGACGGCCGTAAGCTACGGAACGCTCCATGCCCGGTTGCTTGTCGTACACCATAATGTAATGCAAATGGCTGTTATTACCCTTTCCGGCGGCCGGGTCGTAATCGCCGTTCATGGTGTCGTCGTTGGTGTAATTGACATAATATACCACTTCCGAATTCGTGCCACCCTCGGCATTCTTCATGTCCCAGAGCGATTTGAAGTCCGAAAACAGTGCATACCGGCCGGACGCAATCAGTTCCTTCGCCAGCGTAGCCGCTTGTGCGTACATCTCCGCATTGTTCGTCGTGCTCGCGCGGGTGAGCGACATTCTCGCTTTGAATGCCTTCGCCACATCCTGCGTAATGCGTCCATTGGTGGATTTCCCGGATGCGAGATTGGCAATAGCAACGTCGAGATCCGAGAAAATTACTTTGTAAAAATCCTCCACGCCCGATCGCTTGGCGGTGGTTACCGCGCCGGCGGTCGGTTCGGTGGAAAGTACCACGTCGCCCCAGGTTTCGGTGATCAGCCAAAGATAATGCGCCCTCAAAAACCGCACTTCCCCTTCATACTGCTTGTTCAACGCCTCACTGATCACCGGCGAAGGAAACAGCTTCAAGGCCGTGTTGCAGGTGTTGAGCGCTTTGTACAAATGTGCCCAATAATCCTTCAAATTCGTTTGTGCACCATTCAAATCGACGGTGTAATCCGATATCTGGTTGGCCTTGTTATCGCCGCCGCGCAGGAAAAGGTCTGTCCCCGTTTCGGCAAATGCGCTGGGAAACTCTTTGCCATACCACAACCGCGTGCCCGAATACGAAGCATTTACGGCGGCGGTTATGCCGAGTTCGGTTTTAAGGAACGGGTCTTCGGCCAACCCGCTTTTATTGGTTTCGGAGAGATAGTCCTCGCAGGAGGTCAGCCCAGCCAGCGAAATAGCCATCATCAGGGCCGTTATTTTGATTTTCATTGGAATGTCTGTTTTAATATCTGATCAAAAATCAATGTTTACACCAAAAATCATCTGCTTCACGAGCGGGAACGACAAGTCGCCGCCGCGCTCCGGATCGTAATCCTTGATCTTGCTGAAAGTGAAGTAGTTTTGCAGCGTCCCGTACACCCGCACACGACCGACTCCGATCTTTTTGGTCAATGCGGTAGGAATATTATAACCCAATGAAACGTCCCTGATTTTCACAAATGAGGCTTTCACATAACCCAGCGTCGATTGGTACAGGTAATTGGTCGTCGAATAAGAGCTGTTTGGCCTTGGGAATGCATTGGTCGGGTTTTCCGGCGTCCAGTAATCTACGTTGGACGAGTTTTCCAAAGCACTCGGCTTGTAAGCCCCGGCATTGTATTCGTAATTGATAAAATGCCCGATCCGCCCGTAGACGAACACGCTCAGATCGAAGTTTTTGTATTCGAAATGGTTATTAACCCCGAAAGAGAACTTCGGTACTTCTGAGAAAGTAGTCCGATCGCCCGGATCGACGACGCCATTGCCGTTCATATCCGCCACCTTCACATCGCCGGGCTTGTTTTTGCCAAAATTCGTCGCGGCGTCTTCTTCGCCTAACTGCCAGATACCGATCTTCTTGTAATCGAAAAATACTTTCGTCGGCTCGCCTACAAACCAGCGATTGGCTTCGTTACGCGTGACGCCGTTGTTCAATGCGAGGATTTTTTCACGATTCAAAGTAAATGTCCAGTCGGTCGACCAGTTGAATGCCTTGCCGCTGATATTCTGGGAAGTGATCGCCAGCTCTACGCCCTTGTTTTCGACCTGGCCGATGTTTTCGAGGATCTCGGCATAACCGGTGTGCGTCGGCAGCAAGCTCGGCAGGAGCAAATCCTTCGTTCTGGAACGGTAAAGATCGATGGTACCCGAGATCTTGTTTCCCAAAAACCCGAAATCGATCCCCGCATTCCAGGTTCCGGTGGTTTCCCAGGTCAGCTTGGGGTTGGGGATAATGCTGGGCCAGTAACCGAATGCGGCGGTAGTACCGAAAGCGTAGGCCGACAGCCCCAAACCGCCTTTCGTAGCATAAGGATCAATGGCCGAGTTGCCCGATTTACCCCAACTGACGCGCAATTTCAGGTCGTTCAGCACCTTGCTATCCTGCAAGAAAGGCTCCTCGATCAACCGCCACGCACCGGAAACCGACGGAAAATACCCCCATTTGTTACCCGCCGCCAGCACCGAAGAACCATCCGCGCGAAGCGAAGCCTGGAACACGTATTTGTTGCTCAGCTTGTAGTTGACACGTCCGAAAAACGAGGCGATTTTCGTTTCCCGCAGCCGGCTGCCGATGGCCCTGGAAATGGTGTTGGAATTCAGGTCATGGTAGGAAGTGATGGGCGACGCCTGGTTATTCCCGGAAGCCGTATATTCTTCCAAACGCGTCCCCAGCGAACTCGTACCCAACAGCCCCTGGATCTGATGATTGCCAATGCTTTTGTTGTAATTCAAGGTATTCTCCCAGGTGTAATTGAAATAATTGTTCATCTCCACACCCGAAGTGGAATTGCGGCCGGCATTCGCGATGGTATTGTAGCCTTTGTAATACCCGCGACGGAAGTCCCTGAAATCCAAACCGATAGTCGATTTCAAAAAGAGCTCCTTGGTAAGTTTTACGTCGATATAGGCGGAAGAAAACAGGCGTTTGTCGACGATATTGTTTTCAAAAACGCCCGGTTGCTCGTCGGCCAGCGGCGTAAACTGTGCGCTGTAACCCGGAGCCGGGTTCAGGATCAGCGACCCGTCGTCGTTGAATGCCTTCGCGATCGGCAGGATCTTGTTGGCCATATTCAGCGGATTATCCCGCTTGTCCTGGTTTTTGTAGGAATAAATGGCGCTCAGCCCCACGCGGAAACGGTCGTTCAACCGGTGATCGACGCCGATCTTGCCGTTCAGCCTGCGGTAGACGTCATTTAGCAACAGGCCCTTGTCCTTCTGGTAACCAAAAGACGTTGAAAACTGCGTCTTTTCGTTCCCGCCGGTAAGGTTGATTTCGTAGTTCTGCATCAGCCCCGTGTGGAAAATGTAGCTCTGCCAGTCCTCAAATTGCTTATCCTTAATGTATTGCAACTCGGTAACCTGGAAAATATCTTCGTCTTTCCGGTAAACGTCGCCGTTGGTGGTCCGGTACGCCTCGCGTTTCTGCTGCGCATACTCCTCGCCGTTCATCATGCGGGGATACAATGCCTTTTTGTTAATCGAAACATAAGAGTTGAACGACAACGTCGACTTGCCCGCCGAGCCTTTTTTGGTGGTGATGATGATCACCCCGTTCGCGCCGCGGGTTCCGTAAATGGCCGTCGAAGCGACATCTTTCAACACTTCGATCGATGCAATGTCGGTCGGGTTAATATCGATAAAGGAGCCGTAAGGAATCCCGTCCACGAGCACAAGCGGCTTATTATCAGCCTTTAACGACCGGTTTCCGCGTAAAACAATGTTAATATCCGCACCCGGCTGCCCGGAGCTTTGGGTAATATCGATCCCCGAAACTTTTCCTTGCAAAGACCGCAGCGCATTGGTGGTAGGAATAGCCGTGATGTCCTTCGCTTTCACCGAGGTAATCGCGCCGGTAACATCGCTTTTCTTCATCGTTCCGTAACCCACTACCACCACTTCCTCCAATGCTTTGGTATCCGGCAAAAGCTTCACATCGATTACCGAACGGTTGCTCACCTCGATTTCCTGGCTCACATAACCCACATATGAAAAGACGAGCGTCGCATTACCCGCCGGGATCGACAGTTTGTACTGGCCATTGATATCCGTCGTGGCCCCGGTGGTCGTTCCTTTCAGCAAAATGCTCACACCCGGCAGGTCCTCACCATTTTCACCCGTCACTTTTCCGGAAATATCGATCACTGCATCCGGCCTGCCCTTTGCATTCAAAGAGGCAACCGCATTTCCCGGGGGAGCGATGAAGCTTCCGGCATAAACGTTCTGATTACCAATCGGTAGGGTTCCATACATGAGCAGCAGCCCGAGGGCCGATGCACTTTGTAGTTTTCTAAACATACATCATCACGGTTTATATTGTTCTATTTATTAATGCGAAAATCCAAGCCCGACTTGGGCGTTTCCATGCTGCGGAGAGATGGAGCTTTACGGGAAAAACTGAGATTATTTAAAGACGGGCGAAATAGGAAAAATCAAAGAATTAGTTTGATTGAATTATCCGCGTTCCGTTGCACTAGTAAACGGAAGGTTAGTTATGGGGAAGAGATCGGCAAGATTTTAGCGATATTTTTTTACGCAAACGATGTCGGGAACGTAGCCAGAATTGACTCGATCCATTTTTTTGTTGGATTTTTTGATTGGCTTTAATGTACTTTTAATGCAGAAGCGGTAGGATTTAAACCAGCAGAGAACTGGATTAATCTAATACGAAAGGAATGAAAAAGCCGCTCACCCTTCTCGGAAAATGGGTGAGCGGCACAGATCGTGACAGTATGAAATTGTCCGAAAGTCGCTATTCGGTGCGCAGCGATTTCACAGGGTTCATCAGCGCGGCTTTCACTCCCTGGAAACTCATGGTTAGCAGCGCGACCACTACCGTCGCCAAAAAAGCCAGTATAAAAATGACGGGACTGAGCGAAATTTTGTACTCGAAATTGGCCAGCCAACTGTCCATCGCCCACCACGCCAAGGGTGCCGAAAACACAAATGCAATGGCGATCAGCTGGGCAAATTCCTTGCTAAAAAGCCATAGTATGCTGCCCACACTGGCGCCAAGCACCTTGCGGACGCCCACTTCCTTCGTGCGCTGCACTACCATGAATAGCACGAGCCCATACAAGCCCATACAGCCGATCAGCAATGCAATCGCGGTAAAGAAATTGATCAGCCGGCCCATGGTCTGCTCCTGCTGATAGGCAGCCTGTATCTGGTCATCCACAAATTCCGGATCGAAAAAACTATCGGCATACACCTGGTTATATGCTTTCTCCAACTGTTTCAGCACACGGCCGTAGTCGGCAGTCCGCACCTGAATGTTAGCCGAGTAAAAGCCGTTCGCCCAGGTACTCATGAAGAGCGGGTTGATACTCTGCCTGAGATCCAGCTGGTTATAGTCCTTTAACACACCCACGATTTCCAGGGGCATTCCCGCCTTGTACATCACCTTACCCAGCACATCCGCGGGTTCGCGAAACCCGAGCCGGTGCATGAATGTCTCATTGATGAGCGCCTCTCGTAGCGTGTCGGAAGGTTGCAAATTCCGCCCTGCTACTATTTTCAAACCATAAAGGCCTACGTAATCGGCATCGACCCAAGCCTGTTGCGGGTCATAGGGCTCCTCCTCGGTGCGGTTATCGAAGCGGATGGTAGTTTGGCTGGTCCAGCCCGATTGCGGAGGTCCGCTCATCGAATAGCTGAACTTGTCCACGCCGGGTATGGCGGAAGCCAGGTTTCGGAATGTCCGCATTTTACCGCGGTCCTGGCTGGGCAGGTTGGGCAGGCCCACGGTCAGGATGGCATCTTTCCGGAAGCCTAAATCTTTCGTCTTGACATAGTCGAGCTGGTTCACAACCACGAGCAGCCCTATTATCAGCATTTGGGATATCGCAAACTGCGTCACGACGAGGCCGCGCCTGAGCGAAAAACCGCCTGTATCCTGCCTGGTAAGACGTCCTGCCAATGCTACAACCGGGCGGAAACCCGCCACGATCAATGCCGGGTATAAACCAGCCAGCAATATGACCAGCGCCAGCAGCAGCCCCAGCCAGCCTACTACCGATGGCGAAAAGTAAAATGTAAACCGGAACGCCCCGTGAAGATAAGTATGCACCAGCATCTGCCCATACCGGAATATGAGGATCGCCACGGCCGAAGCCGCCATCACGATGAGCGTCGTTTCGCCCATAAACTGCCAGAACAGCTGCGTACGGGTGCTGCCCAATACCTTCCTTACCCCTACCTCGCGGGCACGGGTAAGCGCCTGCGCGGTGGCGAGGTTTACGAAATTAATGCTCGCCGTTCCGATCAGCAGCAGGCCGATCAGCACCAGCGACAGTAACAAACCCTGGCTGACGCCCCCATACTCGGGTGACAAGTGCATGGTGCTGAATGGAATCGCCGGGTAAGAGGTTTCCTTGATTTTGCCGGGATTATATTTCTTCACGAACGATTGCATCTCCCGGTTCCAATCCGCCGCGGTGAAGCGGTCGTTGAACAGTACGTAACAATGCGTACCGCCGTTGGTGTTGTCGAAAGGTTCGCTTTCCGGGCGGGAATTCAGCTGCTCTTTCAGCGATCCCCAGGAAGCCATTACCGAGTAGGCGAGGTCAGTATCCTCGCGGTAGTCGGCAAACACCCCTACTACGCGGGCGGGAATGCGGGCATTGAGCCGCACCGTCCGGCCAACTACATTATCGATGGTACCGAAGCATTTGCGGGCCATTTCTTCGCTCATCACCACTGTTCCCGGCTGGCCGAGGCCGTCGGGGCCGCCGGCGAGCCAGGTATAATCAAAAATGTCGAAATAGGCCGGTTCCACGAAAGCGCCCTCGTGGCTTTTATCCTTTATCTTTTTGTCGGGCTGGTTGGGAACGAGAACCGATATCAGCGGCGAATACCATTCGTCGAGCATGGCCACGTGTTCCAGTTCCGGGTGATCGTTGCGGACGGCCTGGCCCAGCGGGTACGGGATACCCTGGATCTTGAATTCGTCCGTACCCGATGCAAACCGGGACGTGATTTGATATATCCGGTCGTAATTCCGATGATAGCGGTCGGTCTGGTAGTGAAAGCGGACGAGTGCGAAAATCAGCAATGCACAGCCGATACCGAGCGCCAGGCCGGTTATGTTGATGAATGCGTAAGCCTGGTTCTTGCGCAGGTTACGCCAGGCTATCTTGAAATAGTTTTGCAGCATAGTAGTCTGTCGTCAGTGCGTATTTCACGCGGGTAAGCTTCTGGTGCGGTAAAGATTCAATTATTATACCATTTACTTCAAAACCGCGCTCCAAGTCGCTGAGCGCCTGTTTGCGTAAGTCCGCTGTACGATTCCGAACGTTTCCTGTCCGGTATTGTCACCTGTGAGTTTCAAAATGACACCGGTATTAGCATTGAAACGCCACACAATGCTCCTGATTCAGGTAATGCAAAATAACTGCTAAACCTTTCAAGCCATGATTTTCAATTACTTCAAAATTGCATTGCGCAACCTGCGGGCGGGCGGCTGGTACTCGGCACTCAATATCGGCGGACTGGCTATTGTGCTTTCCGTCAGCATTCTGCTGTTCTGGTGGGTGAAAGACGAGCTGAGCTTCGACCGCTTCCATCCCCATGCCGACCGTACCTACCTCGTCCATTCGCATTTCGGCAAGGGCGACGACGAGAATACCTTTACCTCCACACCTACGCCCGTGGCGCTGGCCGCCAGAAGCATTCCTGAGATCGAGGCGGCAACCCGTACCGGACCGTTTCCCGGCGTGACTTTTCGGGTAGGTTCGAAGACTTTTACCGAAAAACAGCACATCGCATTTGCGGACACCAATTTCCTGGCCGTTTTCGCCGGCTTTAAGGTGATCGAGGGTGATCCCAAAAAGCCATTTCCCGCGCCGAATGCTGCATTGATCAGCGAAAAACTAGCCGAAAAGTTCTTCGGCACAACGGATGTGATCGGCAGGACGATCCGGAACATCGAGACGAAAACCGATCTCACGATCAGCGCCGTGCTGGCGAATGCACCGGACAATGCTTCGCTGCAAAATGATTTATACATTAGTATGCATGTCCGTAAAACCATCGACCAGAAGCTGGGCGGTCACCAGTTAATGGATGAAGATTGGGATGATTTCGGCATTGAAACCTACATCAGGTTAAAAGAAACCGCGAATGCGAAAACCATCGACCGGAAACTCACCGCCTCACATGCCGTAGCGGTAGCCCAGAAGATCCAGTCCGACTATCTGCTGCAACCGCTCACTCAGGCGCATCTTCACCCATTGGAAGGAGACGATTCCGCTGCCAGGCAAGTCAATATGCTCGGTATCGTAGCCGTACTGCTGCTGAGTATCGGCTGCATTAATTATGTAAACCTCACCACCGCGCGGGCCACACGTCGTTACAAGGAAATCGGTGTGCGCAAAGTCGTCGGGGCCGGGGCCGGACAGCTTGCGAGCCAATTACTGGTGGAATCGGTGCTTACCTTATCGCTTTCGCTCATTCTGGCGGTAGCTTTTTTGCAGGCATTGCTACCGCATTATGCCAGTTTCACGGGCAAATCGGGCCATTTTTCACTTCTCGACCCTTCCGCATGGCAGGTATTGGCGGGCACATTGGGCTTTTGCTTTCTGATGGCGGGCATTTACCCTGCCCTGATGGTCTCGCGCTTCAACCCTATTCAGGCATTGCGTGCGCGCTCGGGTCATGCGGGCGCGGCGCGGCTGCGCAAGTCGCTCGTGGTGGTGCAGTTTGCGCTGGCGGTGGCGCTCATAGCAGGTACTTTTGTGATCGGCAGCCAGCTCCGTTTCATCCGCGAGCGCGACGCCGGGTTCGAGCGCAAGCATACCTATACATTCGACGGCCGCCATTTGACGCAGCAATTCAAGCAGGCACTGGCAGGCCAGGCCAGCATTACCGGCATCAGTACTTCCACCGACACGCCCGTAAATGTGCAAACCGGCTCGGCTTCCTTCGATTGGGACGGCAAGCCGGCAGACCGAACGCTGGTAATGGCGCAAATGAGTGTGGACAAGGATTTCATTCCGAATTTCCGCATCAAACTCGTCGCCGGCAGGAATTTCCACGGCAATAAATCCGACCAGCGGCATTTCATCCTCAACGAAACGGCCATCCGGCAAACGGGCATCAAAGACCCGATCGGCAAGCGTTTCAAGGCCGACGGCGGTGAAGGGATCATTATCGGCGTCGTGAAGGACTTCAATATGATGTCGGTCCGGGAGGAAATGTGGCCGTTGGTAATGTACAGCAATCCCGAATCGCACAATATGGTAAACGTACACACCACAGCGGCACTTGCGCCGGCTGCATTGGCGGCCACCGAAAAGCGCTGGAAAGCATACCTTCCCGATTATCCTTTTTCCTACACGTTCATCGACACCGCTTACGACCAGCTCTACCGGACCGAGCAGCTCACCGGCCAGCTTTTCAACTTCTTTGCCGCCGTGGCCATTATCATTTCGTGCCTCGGATTATTTGGCCTCGCGTCATTCGTTACCGAGCAGCGCACCAAGGAAATAGGCATTCGCAAAGTACTTGGCGCTACGATCACGAACATTACGGTGCTGTTATCCAGGGATTTTGTAAAATTAATACTCATTGCAATCCTTATCGCCTCGCCCGTTTCCTGGTTTCTGATGGATCAATGGTTAAATGATTTCGCTTACCGCGTCGAAATCAACGGCTGGCTCTTCGCATTCGCAGGTTTGCTTGCATTGGTGACAGCGCTTTTAACGGTCAGTTTTCAAAGTATTAAAGTAGCCTCCGTTAATCCGACGAAAACCATGAAAGCGGAATAAATGGTAGCAGTATCATTTATTCATATCAGGGATTAAAATAAATATTCAGTACTAAAATATATTTATATCTTTATACGGTTACTTAAACAAATCGTATATGTCAAACCTGATCGCATCTATCTTCGGTTTGGGAAACCAGGAGCTGTTCCTGATCTCCCTGTCCATGTTATTTTTTGGTTTTGTAATATGGTCAATTCGCGATCTTTTAATCAATAAATACCTGAGTACCGAGGCCAAATTGATCTGGATTCTGGTGATTTTATTCTTCCCCGCGCTTGGCACGCTATTCTATCTCTATTATGGAAGATCGGACAAGCATTTGTCCGATAATCAGTAATTTGTGAGACAGAATCTTTACTGCCTGATATCCCTTGACGTTTCAAAAATAGATTTATATATTTAAGCGGTTACTTAAATAAATCTCAGGGACATTCAGCCAGGAAGAGCATGAAACAATATTTTATTTTCGGTGCATTGCTGCTACTCGGAATATCGGGTTGCAAAAAGGACGACGGGCCTTCCGTTGACCCGCAGATCGAGGAAGCGCGCAAACTTGCGGCGCTGCAAGACCAGTTTCACGGGAAGTACAGACTGATCAGCGCGGTGGCCGACCAGAACGTGGACATTAACATGGACGGCTTCGCTTCGAACAATTTATTGACGGAAATTCCGGAGCTGCAACTGGAAAACCATCCCAATATCGTGGAATTGCGTATTTACGGCCCTAACCATATTATCGCCAATGCAGGATTTCTGCTCAGCCAGGGCTGGCCCGAGCAGTATATCTGGAATAACAATAAAGAATGGGATGGCGGCCCCGACTTCGAATACAAGGACGGCTTGTCAGTCAGCTATGCCAATCAGGGTACTGTCCGTCAATTCACATTTACGGAAGACCTGAAAGAAATTACCGTTCAGCGCAACACCAACGAAAATCCTTTTCGCTGGGTCGCGCCGGAATCTGTGAAAATCAACAATGCCGGATTACTGCATTTCGTGAACAAGCGCTATTTGTATACCAAAGAAGGTGTTAAGCAGGTAACAATCCAGTCTGTTTACCAGCGCTTTACGAAAGAAACCTAGCCGCAGCACTCATATCTTTTCACCCATGATCCTGAATGTGGCGTCATAACGCTCCCTGACGTTTCCCATGGCCGTCTGAACCTTTTTCAATGCGGTATTATAATGGGCATTTACGTCCATCAGGCGTTCGGTGATTTGTTTCGCGTCGGTCTGTTCGATTTCAAAAGTCCATGCTGCCAGCCCGAGGTCATAGTACATTTGTCCTTTGATCGTGTCCTCGGGCTGGCGCAGGTAAAAGCACGGTGTGCCGTTGGCAGCGGCGATGATCGGCGAATGGCATTCGAAACTCAGCACGGCCTGGGCCCTTTTGTAAAGCGACGCCGCCTCGTCGGGCAACCAGTAACCGTGCTTCACGATATGGGGCTTCACATCGCCCGGTAATGGGTTGATAAGCAGCTCATCCATCACGTCCAGCTGATAGGTCATTTCCGGGCACACCACCACTTTTCCCTTCGTTTTTCTCACCCAGGTCACCATTGCTTCGCGTAGCTTGGCATGGTCGGTTTCCTTCCATTTATCGTTCAGTTCGTCCACTTCGCGTATCCGCTCTGCGCTCCACCCGGCATTATTGGGCCGGATCTTGTAGTAGGGCGTCCGGCGCAACCGGGGGATAACGCAGATAAATTGCCGGTCGGTAAGCTTGTTGTCGCTGATAAACTTTGCGGCGGCCGCGTCGTCGCGGATATCCATGGCAAACGTCGCGTCGGGCGCAAATGCAATGTGTTTCCCTTCGAGCCCTGCCTCTTTCAGCTTCCCGATCGACGCCGTTTCGCGTGTAAAAATGAAGGAAGCATTCTGTATGATCCGTTTCAGGTCGGGTGAAATATCCTGAATGGTCACTCCAAAAATCCCGAATGGCTTCTGGGTTTGCTTCTGCCAGCTATCCAGGTAATCGGCCGCCACCACCGACGGCCCCGAGCCGTGGAGAAAGAAATCGGCGTCCGAGAATGCTTTTTTCACCTCGTCCGACTGCGGCTCTCCGGCCTTATTCACCTGTCCATGAATGATTTGCAAATCGGGATAATGCTTTTTGAGCATTCCTTCGGCAAAATCGCTTTTGCTTTTTTTCCAGAGGATCAGTTTCGCATTGGGCAGGCGTCTTTTCAGCAATGCAATGAGGCCCGGCGTGTGAGCGATATCGCCGATATTGACATCCTGCCAGCCCGAAACGAACAGGATAGTCGGGTCGGCCTTGGCCTGCGCCATTGTACCAAACATCATTACACCCGCCATGGCGGCTGCATTTTTTATAAAGTCCCTTCTGTTTTTAAAATCCATAATTGACAATTCATTTAAATTATTATTTCCACTTAACTCACATATCGCCGCATCAATGCCATGGTTTCTTGCTGGCGCTTGTGCACGAATGCGAGCGCCTTGTCGACCTTTTGCGCGGTCGCTTTTTTATTATTGAGCATATCCAGCACGGTGGGCACGAGCCGGTCGATATCTTCGGGATGGTCGAGGTCGAAAAGCCACTCGCCGAGCCCGATATCCTTCCACATAATGCCTTTGCTGGTTTGCTCCTCGAAACGGCACACGATCGCCGGAATGCGGTTTCCTATGCACATAATGGGTGAATGCATTTCAATGCCGAACAGCCCGGCCGAGCGCAGGTAGGTGCTGATCGCCTCGTCGGTAAGCCAGTATTCCGTCCGAAGCACGGTTTTTTGCTTCACATCTTCCGGCAACGGGTCAAAGAGCATTTCCTTCCCGATCCGCATCTGGGTTTCGTTTTCGGGCACGATCAGGATTTTGTAGGGCGTCTGCCGGGCCACGGCGGTGATAGCCGCGCGGATGGGCGCATTGTCGTGCTCCTTCATTTCCTCGTTACGGGCGTGTTTGCCGGCATTAGGCTGCTGATTTTTGCGGGGCAGCTCCCACCAGGGCGTGAAGCGCAGCTGCGGGATCACGCACACGAACTGGCCGTGTTGCAGGTTATGCTTTTTCAAGAACGCGTCGGCTTTTGCGTCGTCCTTCAAATCCACCGCGAATGCGCCGTCCGGGCAGAACTCCATAATGGGCGATTTTACGCCTTTGTCCCGGGCAAAATCCAGCGATGCCGAATCGCGGAACAAGGCAAACTGCGCCTCGGTCATGATGGTAATGTCTTCCGGCCTGAACTTCCAGCGATCGGCGGGCAGGCCGTACACGCCGGGGAAAGTAATGCCGTAAATGCCGTAGGGCTTGCCGGTTTGCTGCTTCCATAATGCAAGGTCTTTTCCCCTCACCAAAGAAGGCCCCGAGCCGTGCAGCATCAATGCGCATTCGGCGAATGCTTTTTGGACGTCGGTTTCGGAAGTAATGATTTTGAGTTTGGGAAAACGGCAGGCCAGCATCCGGTCTACGCCCTTGCCGATGTCCACCGGCCACAGACGGACTTCCACGTCCGGATAATACTGCTCCAACAGCGTGATAACGCCCGGCGTGTGCCCGATATCGCCGATATTCTCCACCTGCCACGACGACCGGAGCAAAATACTGCGCTGTGCCGGTTGTCCCAGCGCGTCCAGCCCCGCCGCAAGGCCCGATATCAATGCGCCGTATTTAAGAAATGATCTTCTGGATTGCATATTTTGAATGGTTAATGATCGATTGCATTCCTTGCGCCTGCCATGCAACCTCACGGGTAACCGGGATTCTGCTCGAATTTGGCGCCTGTGTTGGCGTCGATCACCTTCTGCGGAATGGGCCAGTAGCGGTTGAAGTCGCGGATGGTGCCGCCCGACGACGGCCCGTTCGGTACGGAGGGTACTGAGTTGTATTTGCGCACCCTGTCCACGAGCCTGCCCATACGTATGAGCGTACGCAGGCGCGGCTCTTCCACGATGAGCTCGCGGGAACGTTCGTCGAGAATGAAATCTTCGGTTACGTCGGCAGCGGTAACAGGCTTCGCCTTGGCGCGGGCCCGCACGACGTTCAGGTCCGCCGCCGCCATGGCATTGTCCCCTTGTCTGAAATAGGCCTCGGCACGCAGCAGGTAGGTCTCGGCGACACGCATCCGGCTGAAATCCTTCACCGAATTGCCGCTCAGGTTGTTGTTACCCATGGGCGTCCCTTCGATTTTCCGGATGTAGGGGTAGTACTGGCGCAAAGTATCGAGCACGAACTTGGTCACCGTGCCGTCGGCTTTGGTAGTGTACAGCTGGCCGTCCGCTCCTTTTTTTGCGAGAATGGGTTTGCCGAAATACTCCTTGTCCGCCGCATTGTTGTAATAATAGGTCCTTCGGATATTATGGACTGAATTACGGATATCGTTCGCGTCGCGCTTCCAGATGTCGTACTTGATGTAGTTGGTAGGCGAATTGACGCCAATGCCGCGCCCGAGGCTGTCGGAAGGCAGGTTGGCAGTCCCGTTCGGCGACTGGATCTTGTCGTACTCCGGCCCCCAGTAACGAATGCTGATATTGGCCAGCGTGGGCGTGGAGTAGCCGCCGGGCGTAAAATTCTCGAACTGCCAGGCCCACATTACCTCCTTGTTACCCGACGATTTGCTGATCTGCCCGTCGGCGAAAATGTCGGAAAACACATCACCCGGCCGCGCGCTTGCCTTGCCGAACCGCTGCGTCATGAGCTGATAATCCCCGGCCTCCTTGCTGATCACCTTCGTGGCGGCCGCAATGGATTTATCGTACCAGGAATCGTCTTTCTTTTCCATACCCAATGAAATATACACCTCGCTCAGCAAGTGAAAAGCCGCCGCGCGGGGAATTCTCCCGTCGGGCACATCCATATCCAATAGTGCAGCAGCGGCTTCCAGGTCCTGTGCGACGAATTCCAGCACTTCCACCCGCGAATTGCGCACGAAATCGAACTTCGGCTCCACGATCCGCTCTTTCACGATAGGCACTCCCCCGTACACATTCGCGAGGAAATTGTAGGTGTATGCCCTGAAAAACAATGCCTGCCCTTTAATATTGGCGCGGGCGGCATCCGCTATTTTCAATGCGGGGTCGTCGATATTGTCCAGGATAAGGTTCGCCCGCACGATCATTTGCTTGAATGCCCAGTCCCAGTAAATGGCCGTAGCTTCGAGGTTGGAGTTCAGCAGGCTGTAATCCTTATTGCCGCGCGAGTCGTTGCGGCCCCATTGGCTCTGGTCGGTGCCCACGGTCATGTATTCGAAATTGTTGGAGGCGATGCTATGCTCCTGCCGGGCGCCTTCGTACAGCGATACCACCGCGGCATCGTAGCCAGCCTCGTTCACGAGCAGGTTTTCGGGACTGAACCGGTCGAGGGGCACTTCGTCCAGGTACGACTCCTCACAGGCGGTGGTCAGCCCGAGCGCGCATAATGTGAGTAAAAAAGTAATGGTTCTTTTCATGATCGGTAAGATTTAGAAGGAAATGTTGAGCCCGGCGATGAAAGTTTTCAGCAATGGGCCATTGTCGCCCGGCTGTCTGCTGCCGCCGCCGAATTCGGGGTCCCAGCCTTTCCAGCTCGTCGCGGTCGCGAGGTTTTTCCCACTCACATATACTTGCAGCGAGCTTATTTTCACAGGCTTCAACAGTTTTTCAGGAATGTTGTAGGACAATGAAACATCTTGCAGACGGGCAAAGCTGCGGCTTTCGTAGAAACCATAGCCCAGCGGATTGCGGTAGTTGATCCTCGGCCGCGTGTCGATCGGGTTCGTCGGCGTCCAATAGGGCAAGTTCAGGAAATTGGCCTGGTCGTAAAAATTCGTCCCCGGGTTCAGCATATCCATTCTGCTGTATCCTCCCTGACGGATATTGAACGCGACAGACAAGCTCAGTCCCTTGTAGCTCCACACATTGGTAATGCCCAGATTGAACTTCGGCTGCGCATTGCTGATTACCGTGCGGTCCTGCGGGGTGATCTTTCCGTCGGGCACGCCGTCCGGACCACTGATGTCCTTGAAGCGGATATCGCCCGGCTTCGCGCCCGGAATCAGGCTCAGATCGTCGCCCTCCTGGAAAATACCGTCGAAAACGTAATCGTAGTTACTCAAAAGCGGGTGTCCGATAAACCAGCCGCTGGCAATGTCGTCGTCCTCGCGGCCGTCGTTGTTCACGTCGCGGCCGGTCAGTTTCACAATTTTATTCCGGTTAAATGAAAATGCAATGCTGGTATTCCAGGCAAATCCGCCGCGCTGGATATTGGTACTTTTCAGGTCGATCTCCAAACCGCGGTTTCTGGTCTGGCCTACGTTCCGCAGAAACTCTTCAAATCCGTTGGTATTGGGAATGGCCTGTTCCAAAAGCAGGTCGTACGTCCGCGTCCAGTAGTAGTTGACCGACGCGCTGATGCGGCTGTTGAATGCCTGCACATCCGCCCCGATGTTGGTGCTTTCGGAAGTTTCCCAACCCAGATTCGGATTGGCGAGGCTGCTGGGGCTTAGCCCTACCGAGGTAGAACCGCCATCCCCGAACACATAATTCTTTTGTTCCACCTGGCTCAGTGAGGAATATTCATCCACGCCGCGGTTGCCGTTCCGGCCCCAGGATGCCCTTATTTTCAGGAAGTTAATCTCTTTCAAATCCCGCATAAATGCTTCCTCGGTCATATTCCAGCTCAAAGCAGCCGCCGGGAACACGCCGAACTTGTTGCCTGCCCCGAAGGCCGAAAACCCGTCCCGGCGCACGCTCACAGTAGCCAGGTACTTGCCTGCGATGGAATACCCCAGCCGCGCCATACTCGAAAGCTGGCGGTTTTTGACGGCCCCCGCATCGATATTGAACCCCTCCCCGATTTCCAATGCATTGTAACCCAATGCATCATTGAAAATATTCTGACTGGAAAGCGACGAAAACTCGGTTTTCTGCTCATAGGCGCCATAAAGCAAAGTCACGTCGAGGCTCTGGCGGGATGTGATCTGCTGTTTGTAGCTGATGATGTTTTCAACCGTGATATTCTGCTTTTCGCCGTGCCGCTTCGAACCCGAGCCGAGCCGGTTCAGGGGTTCGTACGACGGGTTGAATTTGAATTCTTTGGAATCGGTGCGGGTGTAGGCGGCGTTGAGCTTGTAGGAAAGGCCTTTCCAGATGTGTACATCGGCAAAACCGTTGGCGAACAATGCATTGGTGACCGATTTCCGCTCGTTCAGCACATTGCCGAGCAGCGGGTTGGCGACCAGCCCGATATCCTGCGGCAGCGGACGGGGCGATTTTCCGTCGGCCAGAAACAAGCTGGCATAGGGGCTCAGGTAGGTCGTCGCCACCAGGTCCGCACGCACGCCCGAATCGTCGCGCGAGGTGAAGCCGGAATTGACGCCCAGTTTCAGCCAGTCGGTCGCATCCACCGACAGATTGAGCCTGCTGGAAATCCGGCTGAAATTATCGCCCTTCACCGGTGATTTCGCTTTGAGGTAGCCGCCAGAAAAGAAGTAGCTCGTGCGATCGGTTTTGCCCGACACGCTCAGTTCGTAGTTCGACATCGGCGCCGATTGTTTGATTTCCTCGAATGGCTTGATCGACCGCCCCGCTGCAATATTTTCCAGCTCCACCGGCTGGAATGGTACTGCCCCGCCATCGGCGATTTCGGC
Source organism: Dyadobacter soli (assembly GCF_900101885.1). Taxonomy (GTDB): domain Bacteria; phylum Bacteroidota; class Bacteroidia; order Cytophagales; family Spirosomataceae; genus Dyadobacter; species Dyadobacter soli. The sequence continues at coordinate 364,932 of NZ_FNAN01000007.1, forward strand.
GTCTTTCCGCGCGGCCAGGTATTGCTCCGCATTCAGGAGTTTAGGTAAAAAGGCGTAATCCGAAGCCCCGAGATAGGTATTGAATGAAAATACCGGCTTACCCGACTTGCCGCGCTTCGTAGTAACCTCGATCACGCCGTTCGCTGCCAGCGAGCCGTAAATGGCTGTCGAACTCGCATCTTTCAGTATGTCGATGGATTCAATATCGCTGGGATTGATGTCGGACAGGCTTCCACCGGCGTAGATAATACCATCCAGAACTATGAGCGGGTCGGTGCTTGCCGAAATGGAGTTGGTACCACGGATCTTGATCCCGCCCGCCTGGCCCGGACGGCCATTGTCGGTCACCTGCACGCCTGCCGTGGTTCCCCTCAGCATCTGCGACGCGTTGGTATTGGGTTGAAGCCTCGTTTGCTCCACATTCACGCTCGCGACGGCGCCGGTGAGGTCACGTTTTTTAACAGTACCATACCCCACCACCACCACTTCCTCCAATGCTTTGGTATCGGGTTTCAATACCACATCCAGCTGCGTCCGCGCGCCGATTTCCACCTCCTGCGGCAGGTAGCCCACGAAGGAAAACACGAGAAAACGGGCTTGCTCCGGCATTTCGAGCGCGAATTTCCCGTCCACATCCGTTACGGTACCCGATTGCGTCCCCTTCACCACCACACTCACACCCGGCAGCCCGGCACCGGCCTCGTCGGTTACCGTGCCTTCCACCCGGCGGTCCCGTGTACGTACGGGAGCGGGTATGGGGCTGAGCGCGGGTGCAATGCCGCCCGACTTCTGCTCCGGCTCTGCCCGTGAAAGGATAATCTGCCTTCCTGCCACCACGTAGCGCACATGAACGGGTTTGAGGATCAGGTCGAGCACCTCGCCAAGGCTGCGGTTGTCCGCATTTAACGTAACCTGCTGCTGCACCGGCACGACCTGCGGGCTGTACGAGAACTTGATCTCCGCCTGTTTTTCGATCAGGTGCAGCACCGATTTCAAGCTTTTTTCTTGAACGGTTATGGATATACTTCGATTGAGCAGCTCCTGCCCTGCTGCACTTCGTGCCCAGGAAAGATGGATAAATCCAAGCACGAGCAGCATCGGGGCCACGGTAGTCCTCATGCATTTGAATGCATAATGTGCGGCAAGTTTTTTCATAGGAAATAGTTTAGCTTTCCCGCCGGGTGGCGGGGGTTTGAAATAAACTGGAATCACCGGTTACCGGCAATCGCCGCCATGAATGACTACCTGGCCGTCGAGCTTCTGGTAATCCGCATTGATGGTCGTGCAAATGACCCGGAGTTTCTCTTCAAAAGTTTCGGTTTTAAGCGAAGCGCTGAGCTCACAATTTTTCAACTGCTCTTTGTTGTAAAGAACGGAAATGCCGTACGCCTCCTCCATGTCGCGGATCACCTGGCCTACCGGCACCGCATCGTATTCGAACGAGGGCTTCCGGGCGGCCGTACCCACCACTCTCGGCTCCGGGACGATCGACTTGCTGAATTCTTCGGATTGGCGCGAGAAAACCGCCTGCTGATTAGGAAGCAACAACAACCCACTGGCCGACTGCGGCTTACCACTATCCACAATACCCTGATCCTTCGAAACCGACACCTGCCCGGACGACACATTCACCAGCACCTTAGCCTCCGCGTCGAACGCCCGCACTGTAAACTGCGTGCCCAGAACGCGGGTTACCACCTCGTTGGCATACACCAGAAACGGCCGCCGAACGTCGCGGCTGACTTTAAAATCCGCCTCGCCGGAAAGGTACACTTCCCGTGAAGCAGCATCGAACGACGGTTTAAAACTGATCCTGCTCCCCGGCGCGAGCTTCACCACGGAGCTATCCGAAAGGACGATTGTCTCCACGGCATTGGTTTGATTCACGCGCTCGGTAAATGCATTACGCACGTCGGCCATGCGGGTGGTGTAGTAGCTTTGCGACCCTTGCCTGCCCAGCCACCAGTAGGCCAACAACCCGCTCAAAAGAACTACTACCGCAGCCGCGGCCCATCGCGGGTAACCAATGCGGCGCACCGGTGCCGCTTGCCGCTGGTTGGTTCCCCTGATCCTCGCCAGCAGGCCTTCGATCGCTTCTTCGGAAATGACCTTCCCGGCGTACTGGTGCAATCCCTGCCGGATGGATTCGAGCAGGTACACGGCCCTGTTCCATTCCGCCAGGTTAGGCGGGTTGCTTGCAAGCCACGCGTCCCACAGCAGCGCCGTTTCCGGAGTCGGCTCCAACTGATGGCTGACGAATTCGTCCGAGAGTAAAAAATCGGCGGCGGAACAGGTATCCAGTGAATGGTCCAAGGTACAATGCTGTTTGCTGGTTCATACATAGATGACAGAACCCTTAAATAGTACTCAGTTTAACCCAAAAAAATATTAAAAAAGTGAATAACCGGCAGAATGATCCAGCCGCGAAGCTTCTCCACAGCCCGGGAAACGAGGTTTTTGGCGGATTGGGTATTCATTTGCAAAATATCGCCGATCTGGCTGTAATTCAGGTTTTCGATAAACCGCAACTTGATCGCCTCCTGCTGGCGTTGGGGTAATTTGGAGATGAGGGTCGTCAATTTTTCTTGTCGGGAGGTCGCCATATCCAGCTCTTCGAGGATTTCGAAATCTTCCGGGTCAAAAATTTCAAGATCGATTTCCGACAACGGCGTAAATGGCCGCTCCTTCCTTTCGAGCAGGTGAACGATGCGGGTTTTCAGCGCTTTGAGCAGGTAATATTTTACGTGCACCGGCACCGAAAGGCGCTCGCGTTTGATCCACATTTCCGTGAAAACGTCGTGAATGCAGTCCATCACAAATGCGTCGGAGGCGGCTACCAGGCTCGATCCGTAACGGTACATATCCTTGATATAGAGCCGGTAAAGCTTCGTGTAGGCTTCTTCGTCGCCATCCTGAAACGCCTTCCAGAGCGCTTGTTCGGTTAATTCAGGCAATGCGGGTGGTAGGGTTAGTTGAAAAACGTCTGCATTAAGAGACGGCACGTCCGGCTATTTACTCTGACCTGTAACCGCGCCTGCCATGTAATTATTTTATTATATATTTGTCTTTTTACGATTATGGAGAATTATCACGGATATACCGACTCGGCTTTGCTGGCGCTTATCGCGGACGACGACGAGCTGGCATTTGCGGAGGTGTATCGCCGTTACAAGGGCGTTCTTTTCCTGCACGCCCGCCGCATTCTCGGGAATGACGAGGAAGCAAAGGATGTTTTGCAGGAGCTTTTTACAGCGCTCTGGACCCGGCGCAAATCCATCGATCTTAAAACCAGCCTTCCCGCCTACCTGTACGCGGCCGTCCGCAACCGGGTCTTTGACGTTATTGCCCATCGGAAGGTGGAGGAAAAATACATCGCTTCGCTGGCGACCTTCATCGAAAAGGGCGAATATGTTACCGACCAGCAGTTGCTCGAACAGGAACTGAGCGAGCTGATCGAAAAGGAAATTGCGGCGCTGCCACCTAAAATGCGGGAAGTTTTTGAGCTAAGCCGCAAAGAGGACCTTTCCTACAAAGAAATCGCCGATCAGCTTCATATTTCAGACAAAACCGTTAAAAAACAGGTCAATAACGCCCTTCACATCCTGCGCGAGAAGCTCGATATGGTCTTCACTTCGATCGCCTGTTTCCTCTTTTTATAATTTTTTTCAACTTTTTTGATATTCTTCTACTACCAACGACCGGGTTAACCGTCACTACACCATAACCAGCAAAATCTGCGGACATGGAACTGTCGAAAGCCAGGGAGTTAATTCAAAAATACAAAGACGGCACGTTGACGCCAGCCGAAAAAGCCATCCTGGAAAGCTGGTATCTCGATCTCGCGAAAGCGGAACGCACGCCCATCGACGCCGAAACCCTGGAATCGCATTTGGACGAAGTCTGGAATGCATTACCCCTGAATAACAAGGCAGAAATAGAGCGGGGAAAAGTGCTATCGCTCTTCTGGCGTTTCGTGGCTGCGGCATCCGTAATCCTCATCCTGGGCGTGGGAACCTACTTTTTCTACACCGGGAAAAATACCGCCCCGATAGCGGAAGTCGTGCACCCGACGGATGTAGCCCCCGGTGAAAGCAAAGCCGTGCTGACCCTGGCCGACGGAGCGGAAATAGTCCTGGATAGCATTGTAAATGGCCAGCTGGCCAGGGAAGGGAACACCAGCATTGTGAAAACAAACCCCGGCGAGATCGTCTACACACCTTCCGGCGAAAAAACCGGCGGGGATAATACATTGATTTACAACACCATTACCACCCCAAAAGCGGGGCAATTCCAGGTAAGGTTGCCCGACGGGACGAAGGTATGGCTCAATGCGCAGTCGTCTGTCCGCTTCCCTACCGCCTTCACCGGACCCGAACGCGTGGTGGAAATTATGGGCGAAGTATATTTCGAGGTAGCCAAAATGACGGCAGGCCAGCGCAAGGTTCCATTTAAAGTACTCGCAGGCAAGCAGTTGGTGGAAGTATTGGGTACGCGTTTCAATATTAACAGTTACCAGGACGAGGGTAAGATCAAAACCACGCTACTCGAAGGAAGCATTAAGGTGCGCGAGTCGGGTAATGCGAACGGCGGTGTTTTGCTACGGCCCGGACAGCAATCGGAACTCGCGGCCGCCGGTAAGGACCGTGCCGGCAGCAAACAGGGCTTTGACGTGAAGACCGTCAATGCAGGTGCCGTAGTAGCCTGGAAGGATGGTTTCTTCCGTTTCGATAACGTGGGATTACCCGAGCTCATGCGGCAGCTGGCGCGCTGGTACGACATGGACGTCGTGTACCGCGCCCCCGCGGGCGACCATGAGTTTGTAGGCCAGATCGAAAGAAGCGCTCCATTATCCAAAGTTTTGAAAATACTGGAAATGGGCGATGTGCATTTCCGCGTGGAAGGCAAGACTATCGTCGTCACAGAATAACATCCATTCAACCCATTAATCACTTTAAACCCTGCTCTTATGCACATTGAATGAATCCGAAACCACGGGATTTCATAAACAAAAAGCCGTTTCAGATGCGACCTGAAACGGCTGGTGGCCGGAATCCCAAACCTCCCTGCGCTCAGAGCGCCTGGCGGGTTGCAACTGTTGTCTAAAACATTCTCAATTCCAAACCTGGTCAAAAATATGCAAATTTTTGTACATGGGAAAACTGCGTGTATCCATATACGTTATTTCCGTAAAATATTATTGGTGATGAAATTGACGGCCTTGATACTTATGATGGTATGCCTTCATGTATCAGCATCCAGCTTTTCGCAGAAAATCAGCATGGCGGTCCGGAACAAACCGCTCGCGGCTGTTTTCGCCGATATCCAGCAGCAAACGGGTTACCAGTTCTTCTATGACAACAAGATCGTCAAGAAGGGCAACAAGGTGACTGTCGATATCCGTTCCGGGTCCATTGTGGACGTAATGGACGCCGTGATGAAGGGGCAGCCGCTCACTTACAGCATTATCGATAAAACGGTCGTCATCAAACGGAAAACGGAAACGGGACGGGACCCGAGGTTGGAAAGCAATGCTGAAAAGGTGGAAATGAAGGCAGGTATCAACATGAGCCAGGGCAACCTGCCGGATAACAGGCTGGAAGCCCTCATGCTCCGCGGCCCCGGCGAGTACCGGAAGGCCGACCTGAGCATAACCGGCAAGGTAACCGACGAAAAAGGCGAAGGCCTGCCGGGCGTGAGCGTGATCCTCAAAGGTACCCAGCGCGGCACCACTTCGGATGTCGACGGTTCGTTCAGGATCGACGTGCCCGACAACGGCTCCGTGCTCATTTTCAGCTTTGTAGGATATGTATCCAAAGAAGTGATCGCAGCCTCGCAATCGGTAATGGAGGTGAGCCTTCAGATCGATAACAGAAGCCTGGAAGAAATCGTGGTCGTGGGCTACGGCACTGTCAAGAAGAGCGACCTGACGGGCTCGCTGTCGCAGGTCAAAGCGAAGGAACTGACCGCATACCCGGCCACAAATGTATTGCAGGCACTTTCGGGGCGCGCCGCGGGCGTGCAGGTGTTGCAAAATAACGGCTCGCCAGGGGGCGGCATCAGCGTGCGCATCCGGGGCGCGAACTCCGTGATCGGCGGCAATGAGCCGCTGTATGTAGTGGATGGTTTTCCGATCAACGGCAGTAACCCTACGATCCTGAACAATGCGGATATCGAAAGTATGGAGATACTGAAAGACGCTTCGGCTACCGCCATTTACGGCTCCCGCGGCGCCAACGGCGTGGTGCTGATCACGACCAAACAGGGGAAGGCCGGCAAGACCCGCGTCGATTTCGAGACGAGTTACAGCATTCAGAAGCTGCGCAAAAAGCTCGATATGATGAATGCGACCGAGTATGCCACGTTCTACAACGAACAGGCGGCGAACGATAAGCTGAACCCCTATTTCACGCAGGCGGAGATCGACGCGATGGGCGAAGGCTACGACTGGCAGGACCTGATATTCAGGCAGGCGGCCATGAAGTCGACCTCGCTGAATGTGAGCGGGGGCAACGAGAAGACCAGTTTTTCGCTGTCGGGAAGCGCATTCAGCCAGGACGGGATCGTGAAGGGCAGCGATTACAACCGCTATTCCATCCGCACGAATATCAGCCATACGATCAGCAGGAAGTTCAGCGTGAACTTTTCCGGAACGCTGAGCCGGCTCATTACCGCCCGCAAGGACAGCGAAGGCGGCGGCCGCGGGACGTCGATGATCTCCTCGGCTATTGGCGCCCCTCCTTCACTGACGCCCTACAACGAGGACGGAAGCTACCGGATACTCGCCACCGCATATCCCTTCGTAGCGACGGACCTGATCAATCCGATCAACTTCATCAATGAACAGCGTAACCGTACAAAAGCCAACGTGGCCCTGCTGAATGCAGCCCTGATTTTCAAGCCCATCGAGGACATTACAATTAAAATCGCCGGTGGAATGGAGAGCCGCGACGACCGCGCGGATAGCTACACGACAACGAAATTCGTCCGGTCGAGCGGGTCGGCGTCGGTCAGTACCGGCCAGTTTACGAGTTTCCTCAGCGAAAACACCGTCAGCTACAACAAGACCATCGCCGATAAGCACAGTATCTCGGCCGTTGCCGGGTTTACCTATCAGGACTTCACATCGACATCCCTTTCCGCTGGCGGGGTGGGCTTCCTCAGCAATGCGACCGAAACCTACGACCTTGGGTCTGCTGCCACGCCCGGCATCCCCTCTTCCGGGTATTCCAAATCCGTACTCCTCTCCTACCTGGCGAGATTGAACTACGCATTCGACAGCAAGTACCTGGCTACCGTCAGTTTCCGGCGCGACGGTTCCTCCAAGTACAGCGAGGGCGATAAATGGGGCTATTTCCCATCGGCGGCGCTCGCGTGGCGTATTTCCAATGAAGCCTTTTTGAAAAACAGCACGGTTATCTCCGATCTTAAAGCCCGCGCAAGCTGGGGACTTACCGGCAGCCAGGCTATCAATGCCTATGCCACGCTCAACCAGCTCAATGCAGATAAGACCACATTCGGCGACGCACTTTACAGTACTTATACGCCCGGGACGAAACTGCCGGGCAACCTGAAATGGGAGACTACCGAGCAAAAAGATTTCGGGATAGACCTCGGTTTGTTCAAAAACAGGCTTATCCTGACAGCCGATTATTATATCAAAAACACCCGCGACCTGCTCAACACCGTGACGCTCCCTTCTTCCCTGGGATACACGACGACGACCCGCAATGTGGGTGAGGTGCAGAACAAAGGCTTCGAACTGGGACTGGACGGCCGCATTCTGACAGGCGAATTCAAGTGGGACATGAATGCGAATATCTCCCTGAACCGCAATAAGGTGGTAAAACTCAATGACGGACAGGATATTCTCACCGGGAGCGTCAACGTGGTGGTGATCAACGACGTTACCAGCATTCTGCGCGAAGGAAGGCCTATCGGGCAGTTCTGGGGCTATATGGAGGATGGTTACGACGAGAAAGGGAAGATCAAATACCAGGATACCGACGGTGACGGCAGCATTACCATCAGGGACAAAACCTATATCGGCAACCCCAATCCGAATTTTATTTACGGGATCAATTCAAACATGTCCTACAAGAATTTCGAGCTGACATTCTTCATCCAGGGCGTGAGCGGCAACGATTTGTTCAATGCAAGCGGCATGAGCAGCACCATCGACTACGGCTTTGGCCTGAATATGCCCAAAGATGTTTACAATAACCACTGGACACCTTCCAATACCCATGCAAAATACCCGCTGATCAGCAACAATGTGAATGCGAGAATGTCCAACCGCTATATCGAAGACGGCTCCTACCTGCGCCTGAAAAACATTCAGCTGGCGTACAATTTCCCGCTGCAAAAATGGGGTGCAAAGTGGATCAGCAGCGCACAGCTCTACGCAAGCGCGCAAAACATGCTGACGCTCACCCAATACTCGTGGTGGGACCCGGAAGTAAACTCGCGCGGCGGCGGCAACTCCATTCAGCAGGGCCTCGACTTTTACAGCTACCCTATCGCCAAATCAGTCACATTCGGTTTGCGGGTCGGTTTTTAATGCCCTGCCGGATTCATTTCACCCGCTTTCATCCAGACATTATCAACTATGAAAAGTTTAGCAAAAACATATCATAACCTATTGGCCCGGACCAGTTTCTGCGCCCTGGCGATCCTATCGGGCTGCCTGCTCGTTTCTTGCGAGGATGTGCTGAAAGAGGAGCCGCGTTCCGTAGCCGTTGAAACATTTTTCAACACCGCCGCAGAAGTCGAAACGGCTGTGAACGGGATTTTCAGCCCACTGCGCAACAGCAACTATGCCGTGTACGAAACCACGCTCGAATGCCAGTCGGACTTTACCAACGGCCGCGGCAGCTGGGCACCGTTGCACGGGTTCCAAGGCCTCGACGATGCGAACATTACCCGTGTGGGTGGCCTTTGGACTGCATTTTACCTCAGCATCCGCAATGCGAACCTGGTGATCGGGAATGCGCCGCTGGGTAAATCGATCAGCGCCGCCGACGTCAGCCGCTACGTGGCCGAGGCCAGGTTCATGCGGGCATTCAATTATTTCCAGCTCGTGCGGAATTGGAGCGGCGTGCCGCTGCGTACGGAGGCCAACATGAGCGAAACGGACCTGAAAAAGAGTACCGCCGAAGAAATTTACAGCCTGATCGTGGCCGACCTGCTCGCGGCGGAGGCGGATTTACCGGATAACCCGGCCGTAGCGGGCAGGCCCACGCGCTGGGCCGCGAAAACGATGCTGGCCGATGTTTACCTGACGCTCGGCAAATTCGCGGAAGCGCGGGACAAAGCCGGAGAAGTGATGCAGTCAGGCAAATTTTCGCTGGTACCGATCGCTACCAAGGCCGATTTTCAATTGAAAGTCTGGGGACCGGAGCTGGTATCTACCTCGGAAGAAATTTTTTACCTGAAATACACCCGGCAGCTCGGCCAGGGCAACTATATGCTTTGGGTGAGCAACCACCCCGACACCAAGCTGTTCAACTTCGGTGGCGCGTACGTGCTGTACCTGGACAATGCCAGCAGCTACTACACAACCTGGGACGCGGGAGATCTGCGCAAGACGCTTTGGGATAAAATCAATTTCGGGCTCGGCGCGAATACGCTCGTGAGCTCCAAATTCACCGATCAGCAGGCTGTAAGCCAGTCCGGCGCGGGCAACGACGATCCTGTGTATGGTTACCCGGATGTACTCCTGCTTTATGCAGAAGCCTCTTCACGCGCAGACAAAGGTCCCACCGCCGCAGGCATGGAGGCGCTCAACGCCGTGCGCAGGAGAGCATATGGCAAGCCGGCTGCAGAAGCCTCGTCGATCGACCTGAAACTGGCCGATTTCAATGCCGATACATTCCTGGACAGGGTGCTGACCGAACGAAGCTATGAATTTCAGCTGGGCGGAAAACGCTGGCTCGACCTGAAAAGAACCGGAAAGGCAGCCGAAGCGGTGCTCGCCGCGACCGGCAAGACAATCGCCCAGAAACATTACCTTTGGCCGATACCGGTTTCCGAAATGAACTACAACAAAGGCCTCGACCCGACAAAAGATCAAAATCCCGGTTATTGAGCATTAAAAAGATATCTGCTAATGGAAAAACTGAAAAGACGGTCCGCATTGACGGGCCTTGGAGCACTTTCTTTCGGAATGCTCACGCCTTCCCTCTCCAAGGGCGACGTGCTGGCGAAACCTTACACTGTGAAGCAGCAAACGATCACCACCGACATACTGGTGGTAGGCGGCGGTACGGCGGGCGTTGTGGCCGCCATTCAGGCCGGAAGGGCAGGTCGGAAAGTGATATTGGTTGAAAACGGAAGTCAGCTGGGCGGTACCACCACCACAGGCGGCGTGGCCTTTCCCGGCATCTTTTTTGCCTGGGGTAAACAGGTAATCAGCGGGATCGGCTGGGAAATGGTGCAGGAAGCCGTCGCGATGAACGACGACACCCTGCCCGACTTCTCCATACCTCACGGAAGGCAGCACCCCAAGCACCAGGTGCGGCTGAACGGCCAGCTTTACGCCCTGCTGATCGAGGAGAAATGCGTCGAAGCTGGCGTGAAGATCCGGTTCTATGAAACGCCGGTCAGCGCTTCGTTCGACAAAGGCAACTGGACGGTAGATACCATCGGAAAAGGCACCAGCACCCGCATTATCTGCAATCAACTCATCGATTGCACCGGTAATGCGTATGTCGCTTCCATTGCGGGTTTCAATGTCTTGCGCGAAGCCGTAATCCAGCCGGGGACGTTGCAGTTTCAGCTCGGCGGCTACGATTTCCAGTCGCTCGACCTGAAAATGATCCAGGCACGTTACCAGGAAGAGATCGCGAAAGGCAACCTGATCAAATCTGATTTTCGTAATAACATCGCTGGCCTGCTCCGGAGCGGCGGCGACAATATCCAGCACGTACTCGGGGCCGATTCGACGACCTCCGAAACGCACACCGTAGCAAACCTGAAAGGACGCAGCTCGCTTTTGCAAACATTACGGTTCCTGCGGACATTGCCCGGCTGTGAGAAGATCAGGCTCGTGGATATGCAAAATGAAACTGCGGTGCGGGAAACCTACCGCATCGATGGGCATTACCAGATCACCAAAACCGATTACGTAACCGGCAAAGTCTTCGACGACGCGGTTTCCTATTCTTACTATCCGATAGACGTCCATGATGAAAACGGCGTCGTGCCCGACCACCTCAAAGAAGGCGTAGTCCCGACGGTGCCCCTGCGTGCATTAATCCCCAAAAACAGCCGCAATTTCCTCGTGGCCGGCAGGTGCGTCAGCAGTGACCGGCTGGCCAACTCGGCCCTCCGCGTGCAGGCGTCGTGCATGGGCATGGGCCAGGCGGCCGGCGCGGCAGCGGTACTCGCCAATATGCAGAACAAATCGCCGCTGGAAGTGGGCTTGGAGGACTTGCGGAAGCTGATCGAATCGCATGGTGGCATTGTGCCCGGCACGGGTCAAAAAGGCTGATCGATGAGCATAGCCGATATGAGCATTAGTTTTCAAAAAAGCATCTGGTGCTTTCTGGCAATCTGGGCGATCGTGCATGGTTCTTTACCGTGCCTCGCCCAGATCCGCTATTTCCAACCCGCCAGCGTGCAGGGCGTCCAGGGAGCTGTTGTACCCATTCCTTCGGCTGTACAGGATTCCATCGTTACCGACACGGTCTTTCAGGTTCTGTCAAAGGAGGGTTATCCGATCCGTTACTATAAAAAAATCAGGACCAGCGTGTGTTTCGACAACAAATGCAGGCTTCTGAAATGCACGCTTTACTGGAATATTACCGGCCGGTACCTGGGCTTCGAGCTGGAAAAACGGGAATATCTGAGCAAAGCCCGGCATAAGCCATTCAAACGAAAGGAATATGTCCGCCTGCACGCAATACTTTCCGACCCGTTTTCGCGGCTCTCCGTATTGTCGTACGGAGAGTTAGCGCCCCGGGTGGAGCCCCGGGTGGAGCCCTGGGTGGAGCCCCGGGTATCGAATGGGAAGGACGAAGTCGACGCGGTAACCTCAGCCACCGCCGCAAACATTCTCGACGACGTAGTACCAGGCGCCGCGTACACGACCTACAAAATGTGGCATGTAGTGTACGGACCCTCGCAGGAAGAGGTACGCGATCTAACGATCCGGTCACTTTCCTCCGATTTGATCCTAAAAATCCTCGACAGCCCCGACCCGGGCGATAAGACCTGGGCATTAAGTCACATCCGGGGGCATGTCAGGCCGACGCCGCAACTTCGCGAGCGGGTATTTTCCTATATCAATAATAATCAATACAATCTCGCGGAACGCGCCATCAATGCATTGGACGGCCAGGATCTCGATTCCGACACCATCCAGGTGCTGCTGACCGGGAAGCTTGCGCAGGGTAGCTACGCGATCAGGAAGCTGATCCTTGGAAAACTGGCCCAGGCATCTCATTTGAACCGCCAGGCTATTGCGGATTTAAAGCCAATTTTAAGGGGCACTAATCCGGAGCTGACCAACAATGTGCTCGATTTGTTCACCTCTCACCGTATTACCGACGACGATGTGAGCCAGGAAGTGGCCGCGCTGCTGACCAATCAGAACAACTTTGTGGCAAGAAACGCCTACAAGTACCTGATGGCGTTGCCTGTAAAAAACCAATATGTTGCCGGGCAGCTGGAATCCTACCAAAAGGCCCACCAGCAAAACTAAAAGTCGCCCGGCGAATGCAATTCAACATTCACCAGGCGACTTTTTTCAAATTTCAACTTACAACCTCCGCTCGGCTTCGCTGATCGGCAGGTCGTTGATGCTCGCGTACCTGCGTTGCATCAGGCCATGTTCGTCGAACTCCCAGTTTTCGTTTCCGTAGGCACGGTACCACTGGCCGGCGGCATCATGGTATTCGTATTCGAACCGGACGGCAATGCGGTTGTCCGTGAATGCCCAAAGCTCTTTTTTGAGTTTGTAATCCAGTTCCTTCTGCCATTTGCCGGTCAGGAACCGCACCACTTCCTCGCGGCCATTGACAAATTCCGAGCGGTTGCGCCATTCGGTGTCCTTCGTATACGCGAGCGATACGCGCGCGGGGTCCTGGCTATTCCAGGCATCTTCGGCCAGCTGCACTTTTTGAAGTGCAGTTTCCAATGTGAATGGGGGAAACGGGGGTTTTTGCTCCATGGTATGCGGTGTTAATGGTGTTTGAATTAACCCAGTTCTTCTATCTGACGGATCATCTGGTTGGTGAAGCCCCACTCGTTGTCGTACCAGGCCATGACCTTCACCAGGTCGCCATCCACGACGCGCGTCATTTCCAGGTCGACTACCGCGGCATAGGGGCTCTGTTTGATATCCGTCGAAACCAGCGGCTCGTCCGTCACCGCTACCACCTTCTCATACCTTGCGGTTGCAGCCTCCTCGATGAGGATCGCGTTGATTTCCTCCGCGCTGGTGGGCCTTTCGGCGATGAATGTAATATCGGAAATAGAGCCTACCGGCACAGGTACCCGCACGGCCACGCCGTCGAATTTGCCTGCGTACTGCGGTAATGCCTTGGTGGTAGCAATGGCCGCACCGGTGGCTGCCGGTGCCAGGTTAATGCCTGCTGCCCGGCCCATCCGCGGTTCTTTTTTCGAAGGTGCGTCTACGAGTGCCTGTGAGGCAGTGTACGCGTGAGTGGTATTCAAAATGGCTTTTTTGACGCCGATCCTGCGACCGAGTATTTCGATAATCGGGCTGATATTGTTGGTGGTACAGCTTGCGCAAGAGAAAATCGACGTCTTTCCCTCTTCTGTATTGACGCCGTGTACGATGGTCGGGGTATCTTTGGTGGGGCCTGAAATGACCACAAAACGCGCACCGGCTTTGATGTGCCTTTCGGCATCGGCATAGTTGGTAAACACGCCGGTACTTTCGATCACGACGTCCACATTCAGTTCCTTCCACGGCAGGTCGTCGATGGACTTCGTGGTGGTATACCGGATGGCCTTCCCGTCGATCAGAATGTGATCGCCTTCGACACTTATATTGTGGTCGTATTTACCGTAAACGCTATCGTATTTCAGCAGGTACACCGCATTTTCGATGCTCATCATATCGTTGACCCCTACCACTTCAAGGCCTTCCGTTGCGGTGATCACTTTCAGGGCCGCGCGGCCAATCCTTCCGAATCCATTAATCGCTATCCTTTTCATTGGTTATTTACATTAAGTTAACACAGAATACTCTGTCTATTTTAAAACAAAACATTAAACTTTTTTCAACAGCATTTCGGCCATTTTCCGCGCCTTTTTCACCGGCCAGGTATCCCGGTAGATTTTCGATTCCACGATGGCGCCTTCGTACAACAGGTAAATCGAATCACCGACGAAATCGGCATCCACGTCGGCATTGCCTTCCAATGCTTTTTCCACAAAGCCCTTCATATACTGCCGGAGCTTCCCTTTATGTTCGATAATTTCCTTGAACATCAGCGGGCTGTTGTTGCCTACTTCCGAAAGGATATTAATGAACTTACAACCCAGATAATCATCCTTTTGCAATGCATACTCCAAAAAATCAAAGCAGGCACTAAGCTTTTGCGCAGGCGCTTTTTTAGCTCCCGTCCATTGCTCAATCCCCGAAAACCACTCTTCCCTACCCTCTTTCAGGTAAATAATACCGAGCTCATCCTTCGACCCGAAATGCTGGTAAAGGCTCGCTTTGGCCACATTCGCCTCCGCAAGGATCTGGTTGATCCCCGTGTTGTTATACCCCTGGCTGTGAAACAACCTCGTTGCGGTTTCCAGAATCCGCTCCCTCGGTCCGAATTTCTTTGTCATAATGCAAAGATATATCAGTTCCCAATTATAGACAAGTTTGTCTATATTTTTTTTCCTTAAATTTTACTTTCCACACACTGCTTTTGCTCCAACTTTCCGCACTGCTCTGATACAGTTACGATTATGTCAAAGTTTCATCTGGCGCTTTGGTTGCATTAAATTGCTGCCACCAGTGTCTTTGGTACCAAAAGCACCGCAGCTAATGCAATCATCCCCCACACACACGCAACAAATAGCCTTTTTCGCATTCACTTAACCGGCTGGCATCGCATGATTCGCAATTATTTCAAGATAGCCTGGCGCAACCTTGCCGGGAACAAAACTTACTCCATCGTGAACATCGGCGGACTGGCGCTCGGGATGACGGTGGCCATGCTCATCGGCCTCTGGATTTATGATGAGTTCTCCTACAACAAGTCCCACCAAAACTACCCGCGCATTGTGCGGGTGCTGCAACAGCAAACCCTGGACGGAGAAATCAATACCGGCGCCAATGTGCCTGCACCATTATTCACGGAGCTCCAAAGCAGCCTCGGCGCCGATTTTGAACGTGTAGTGATCACCTCCTGGCTCCAAAGACACACGCTCACCTACGCAGGAACCGGTTTCACCAGGCCCGGCAACTTCATGTCTGCCGGAGCCGCGGAAATGCTTTCCCTCAAAATGATCCGCGGAAGCGCTGCCGGACTGAAAGACCCGGCTACGGTCCTGCTGTCTGAATCGACCGCGAAGGCTATTTTCAAGGATGCCGATCCGGTGGACAAGATGATAAAGATCAATAAGAAGCTCGATGTCAAAGTAGCGGGAGTTTATGTAGATATCCCCTACAATTCCGAGTTTCGCGAACTGGCGTTCATCGCACCGTTCGAGCTGTTTGTTTCTTCGACGGATTGGGTAAAAGACGCCGTGACCAATGCCGAATGGCAGAACAGCTCTTTCCAAATCCTCGCCCAGCTTTCGGAAAACGCGGATTTAAATACATTATCACACAAAATCAGGGACATTAAAGCGAGAAAAGCCGATGCTGACGAGTTGAAGTTCAATCCCCGGATCCTGCTGCATCCGATGAGCCGCTGGCACCTGCATTCCGAATGGGAGAATGGCCGCAATGTTGGAGGGCGCATGGACTTTGTATGGCTTTTTGGAACGATCGGTCTGTTTGTACTCATACTGGCGTGTATCAATTTCATGAACCTGAGCACCGCGCGGTCGGCGCAGCGTGCGCGGGAGGTGGGTATCCGGAAGGCGATCGGCTCATTACAGCGGCAGCTCGTCGGCCAGTTTCTGAGCGAATCGTTCGTGGTGGTCATGTTTGCCTTCCTGCTTTCGCTGGCACTGACGCGCCTGGCCTTGCCTACCTTCAATGAGATTGCCGACAAGCAAATGCACATTCCGTGGAACGATCCGGCCTTTCTGGCGAGTATTGCCTTGTTTGCACTCCTGACGGCATTGATCGCCGGGAGCTATCCGGCATTCTACCTGTCTTCTTTCGAGCCGGTCAAAGCGCTCAAAGGGAGATTTGGCCATTCGGGGCGACGTGCGGCGCTGCCGCGAAAGGTGCTGGTAGTGGTTCAATTTACGGTGTCGGTGGTGTTGATGATCGGGACGGTTATCGTTTACAAGCAAATCCTGCACGCGAAGGACCGGCCGATCGGCTATACCAGGCAAGGGCTGCTGACCGTCCTGGTAAATAGCCCGGACATGCACACACACATCGATGCCGCTCTCGACGATCTGGTCAAAACCGGGACGGTAACGGCGCTGGCGGAGTCGCAAGCCCCTCCTACCGAGGTATTTTCAGCCAATACCGGTTTCGACTGGAAAGGCAAAGATCCCGGCCTGCATTCGGAATTTGCAACCGTCGGCATTTCGCATAGTTTTGGAAAAACGGTCGGCTGGGAGTTTCTTGCCGGGCGCGATTTTATGCGAGCTATGTCGACGGACTCTTCGGGGATTGTAATCAATGAGGCCGCAGTGAAGTTCATGGGATTGGGCAAACGCAGCCTCGACGACGCCATTGGCGAAACCGTGACCTGGGACGGACGGCGTTTCAAAATCATCGGCGTGATCAGGGATATGCTCATGGAGTCGCCCTACGACCCGGTCAAAAAGTCGATATTCTTCATTCACCCGAGAGCGGGCAGGTTTATCACGGCGAGGCTCAACCCGGAAACCAATGCAAGCGTTGCATTGAAAGCCGTGGAGGCCGTATTCAAAAAATACAGCCCGGATTCACCGTTCAACTACCAGTTTGCGGATCAGGAATTTGCATTGAAGTTTGCCGCGGAGGAGCGGGTCGGCGTGCTGGCGGCCCTATTTACGGTGCTGGCCATCATTATCTGCTGCCTCGGGCTATTCGGAATGGCGTCGTTTATGGTGCAGCAGCGTACCAAAGAAATAGGCATCCGAAAAGTACTTGGCGCGTCACTCACAAGCTTGTGGCAGCTACTGTCCGTCGACTTCGTGGTCCCCGTGGCTATCTCGTGCCTGCTGGCAACGCCTATTGCATGGTATCTCATGGACCGATGGCTGGAAAAATATGCCTATCACACCGAAGTTTCATGGCTGATTTTCCTTACCGCGGCAATGGGTATGCTAACGGTCACAATCCTGACCGTTAGCTATAAAACCATTCGCGCCGCATTGCTCGACCCTGTGAAGAGCCTGCGGGCGGACTGAAATTACACCAGCCCTTGCGCCAGCATCGCGTCTGCTACCCTGACGAAGCCGCCGATGTTGGCGCCCTGCATATAACTCATGCGTCCATCGCCCGTATGCCCGTAACGGAGGCATGTAGCATGGATATTGAACATGATTTCCTGCAATTTTTTATCCACTTCCTCGCGCGTCCACGACAACCGCAGCGAGTTCTGTGACATTTCAAGGCCTGAAACCGCCACCCCACCGGCATTCGCCGCCTTTCCGGGCGCATACAACACATCGTTGCTTTCAAATACCTCGATCGCTTCCGGCGTACACGGCATATTGGCCCCCTCGGCTACACAGAAACAACCGTTTTTGACCAGCAGACGGGCATCGTCACCATCCAGTTCGTTCTGGGTTGCATTGGGTAATGCAATGTCACAGGGAACTTCCCAAGGTTTTTTCCCGGGAATAAACTCGCATCCGAACTTATCCGCATAGGAGCTGATGCGCCCGCGTGCTTCGTTTTTCAAATGCATGATGTAGGCAAATTTTTCAGCATCGATCCCCTTCTCGTCGTAGATATAACCCGATGAGTCAGAAAGTGTTACCACCTTCGCGCCCAGCTCGATGCACTTTTCCAGCGTGTATTGCGCCACATTACCCGAGCCGGAAACTACCACGCGTTTGCCCTTGATGCTGTCGTGCCGCTGGGCGAGCATTTGCTCTACAAAATACACCACGCCGTAGCCCGTCGCCTCCGGGCGGATAAGGCTGCCGCCGTAGCTTGCGCCCTTACCTGTGAGCACGCCGGTAAATTCATTTTTGAGCCGCTTGTATTGGCCAAACAGGAAGCCGATTTCCCGCGCCCCTACCCCGATGTCGCCCGCGGGTACGTCGTTGTCGGAACTAATGTGGCGGAAAAGCTCGGTCATGAAGCTTTGGCAAAACGCCATTACTTCCCTGTCCGAACGACCTTTCGGGTCAAAATCAGCGCCGCCTTTACCGCCTCCCATGGGAAGCTGGGTGAGGCTGTTTTTAAAAATTTGCTCGAATGCAAGGAATTTCAGCGTACTGAGGTTCACAGACGGGTGAAAACGGAGGCCGCCCTTGTACGGACCGATGGCGCTGTTCATCTGAACGCGGTAACCCCGGTTGATCTCCACTTCGCCCCGGTCGTTCATCCAGGGAACCCTGAAAATGATGATGCGCTCGGGCTCCGCGATCCGTTCGAGAATCTTGGCGTTCTGATAATGCGGCTTATCCTGAACAAAGGGAATGATGGTTTCGGCAACCTCGTGGACTGCCTGGTGGAATTCGTTTTCGCCCGGATTCCGATCGATGATCCGGGCCATGAAGGATTGTACTGATGTCACTTTTAACGTGGTTATTATTCCGGAATATATAATGGTCGTTTTCGTACGACCTGCTAATATACCACCCGATCCCCATTCAAGTGTGTCTTTGCGGTGATTAGTTGCAGGAAACAACATTTGAAAATAAACCTGGGAAAATCTTGCTTTTGGTATTTTGCCGATTTATTTTTGGTAAAAATTAAGTTAGTGCGTTAAGTTATCATGAAGAAAAACTACACCCGCTGGTTCGTCGTTTTCCTGGTTTTCATTGCTACCGGGCTCAGTTTCCTGGACCGCCAGGTGCTGTCCATTGCGGTGATCAAAATCCAGCAGGAATTTGGCTTTACGGATGTGGAATATGGCTGGGTGAATACCAGTTTTCTGCTGAGCTACGCGCTGATGTTCACCGTTGGCGGCCGCCTAATCGACAAAATCGGTGCGAAAAACGGCCTCGGCATTGCGGTTGGGCTATGGTCGGTGGCCAATGCATTGCACGGCTTGATGACCAGCCTTCCCCAGCTGCTTGCATTCCGTTTCTTCCTCGGAATGGGCGAAGGCGCCTGCTTTCCCGGCGCGGCCAAGGCGGTGTATGAATGGTTTGATCAAAAGGAACGGGCACTTGCCAACGGCATAGCTATCGGCGGCGCTGCGATCGGTGCGGTCGTTGCACCTCCGCTAACGATATGGATATCAAACGCTTACGGCTGGCGTTCCGGATTTGTGGTACCTGGCCTGATCGGCATTCTATGGGTGATCGTCTGGTTCGCAACGCCCTGGCGCAAACGGGCGGCCGTATCTGATGCCCCGGCCCAAACCCCCGGCATACCGCTGGCGATCATCCTCCGGCAACGTACCACCTGGGTATTCATATTCATGCGCTTCATGCTCGATCCGGTGATGTATTTCATGATGTTCTGGATCCCGAAATACCTCAGCGAAGTGCGCCACGTACCTTTCGAAGAAATCGGGAACCTGTTTTGGGTACCATTCCTCGCACTGGGCGTTTCCAACATTCTCGGCGGCTATTTCTCTGATAATCTGATCAAAAAGAACATTAGTACCGACCGCGCGCGGAAAATCGTCATGGGCTGTGCGGCCGCATTGACGCTGGCGGTGCCGCTCACCGAATTCACCTCGTCGGTACCCATTGCGGTGGGACTGATGGCGCTTTATATGTTCGCGCACGGTTGCTGGATTACCAATTACATTACCGCCATTTCCGACGTCTTCGGCTCCCGCGCCACTTCCACGGTGGTCGGACTTTCGGGCACGGCGGGCGCATTATCGAGCCTTATCCTGAACCCGATGATCGGGAAGATCATCGGCGAATACACCTACAAACCCCTCTGGATCGCCTGCGGGCTGCTTTACCCCATCGCCTTCGTGGTTTTCATTGTATTGATACCCAGGCTAATGCCCCTATTCGGCGAGCGAGAGGAGGCCTTGGCGACAGTTGCCGCCAACGATATCGACATTTAATTTTTATCATACCAAAACAGGGAAAAACTGTTGCCAAAAAAACTTAGTGCGTTAACTATTAAACTATAAAGAAACCATAAGAATTAACATTTAACCAACTCATGGGAAATACATTACAAAGTGAAAATCATCAGGCAGAGGAAGCGATCATCCGGAAACGCGAGCCTACCAGGCCCAGGATCGGCGTTTTTGGAGTGGGTTATTTCAAATATTGGAGCCAGTTCGACGGCCTGCTTGACGATATGCTGCGCAAACAGGCAGTTTTCATTGAAAAAATCCGCGCCGGCTCGCACGTCGAACTGGTTGATTTCGGGCTGGTCGATACGGTGCAGAAGGCGTATGAACTCGTACCGAAACTCCATGCGGCCAACCTCGACCTGGTTTTCTGCGATATGCTTACCTACGCTACGTCCAACACATTCGGAACGATTATCCGGAACCTGAATGTGCCGATCGTGCTCGTAGCATTGCAGCCCGACCAGGCGATGGATTACACGCGCGCCTCGACTTACATGCAGCTCTACAACGACGATATTTGCTCCCTGCCCGAGTTTGCAGGCGTGGCGGCGCGTATGGGCAAGCAGGTTCCGGACATGGTCATCGGCACCTTGCACGGCGACGCGCAGGCCGACGCCGAGATCGAAGAATATTGCCGCATTGCTGCCGTACTGCACGATGTACGCACTTCGCGGATCGGCCACATCGGCCACCCGATCGAGGCGATGCTCGATATGCATTCCGATTCGACGATGTTCACGGCGCATTTCGGCGCGCATATTGTTCAGTGCGAGGCGCATGAGATTGTGACGCATTACCAGCAGGCCGATCGCGCCGACATCGAGCACATGAAGGAACGCATTCTCGACTTCTTCGACACACCGGACCCCGTTTCCGACCCAATTTCCGAAAAACTCCGCGACAGCGACCTCGAAACCGCTGCGCGCGTGACCGTCGCGCTCGAAAAGTTCGTGGAAGCGAAACAGCTCGACGGCCTCGCCTACTACTACGAAGGCCCCGATGGCAGCGAAACCCGCACCGTAATGTCGAACCTCATTGTCGGCAATTCGCTCCTTACCGGCGCGGGTTTCCCGATGTGCGGCGAGTCGGACCTGAAAACGTGTTTCGCGATGCTGATCATGGAACGTTTAGGCATCGGCGGTAGCTTCGCCGAATTCCACCCGGTCGATTTCAAGGAAGGTTTTGTGCTCGTGGGGCACGACGGGCCGCATAATGTGGCCATTGCGGAAGGGAAACCGGTTTTGCGCAGCCTCACCAAATACCACGGCAAGCCCGGTTTCGGTGCAGGTGTGGAGTTTAAAATTAAAGAAGGGCCGATTACCATGTTGAGTATCAACTCTACTTACGATGGAAGGTTCAAATTTGTGATCGCCGAAGGTCAGTCGGTCGAAGGGCCCATTCCGCCCACCGGCAACACCAATACCCGCGGTTTTTTCAAACCCGACGTCCGCACTTTCCTTCAACGATGGATGAAGGAAGGCCCTACGCACCACTTTGCACTGGGTGTAGGCCACCACGCGAGCGCTATTGTCAAAATAGCCCGATACCTCAACCTGGAAGCCGTCGTCATCCGCGAAGATTGACGGGGACATTTACCGATTCGTTTACGCACGCAGCCGCTTCGGCTGATTCAGAGCCTTTTTGTCTTTTTCAAACCCTTTTTCGAGTTCAATCTTAAAAAATTGAAGACTATGATTCGTATTCTATTCCCCGGACGCTGGCTGTGGATCGGCTGTCTGCTTTGCTGCCTCGCCCTCCGCGGCGCGCCTTCATTCGCCCAATCCGACGGTCGGAACACCATTACCGGCAAGATTACCGGCGACGCCGACAAGGCCCCGCTGATCGGCGCTACCATTACCGAGAAAGGCACCAACAATGGAACGGTCGCGGATGTGGATGGTAATTTCAAACTGTCGGTTGCACCCGGAGCCAGCATTGTCGTGAGCTTTATCGGCTATGTTCCGCAGGAAATACAAGTTGGCAGCCGCGCGGTAATCGACGTGGCGCTCATCGCCGACCAGCATCAATTGCAGGATGTGGTGGTGGTTGGCTACGGTACGCAACGCAAAAAAGACCTTACCGGCTCCATTGCCAAGATTTCCGGTGACCAACTCATCCAGCCTTCCGCCGGCAGTTTCGACCAGATGCTCCAAGGCAAGGCGCCGGGCGTGCAGATCACCCAAACCACCGGCGCACCGGGCGGTAATGTGAACGTGCTGATCCGCGGCGTGAGCTCCATTACCGGCGGTAATCAGCCGCTGTACGTGGTCGACGGCTTCGCGATCGGCTCGGGCGGCGGCGGTTCTGACATGCGTAATTACGGCGGAAACAACTTTTCCTCCGCAGGCATGGCGGCTAACACTACCAACCGTGTGAACCCGCTGGCGTCCATTAACCCGTCGGACATTGAATCCATCGAAATCCTGAAAGACGCTTCGGCCACGGCCATTTACGGTTCGCGCGGGGCAAACGGGGTGGTGATTATTACTACCAAAAGGGGCGCTTACGGCAAGTCGCAGATCAGTGTGGACGCTTCCTATGGGTTCCAGGAAGTGGCGCACAAGCTGGAAATGATGAATGCGAAGCAATACGCCGACTACGTGGTCGACGGCCGCGACAATGCGTGGGTGTATGCGGGCGGAAAAGCCGCGGACCCCAATGAAGTACGGTCGGTGAACACGCGGGTGCGGCCCGATTTCAGGAACCCCGAATCGCTTACGACCGATACCGACTGGCAGGATGTGCTCTTCCGCACGGCACCGGTGAGGAATTTGCAGTTATCGTCCACAGGCGGCACCGAAAAGGCCCGGTACTTCATTTCCGGTGGTTATTTTTCGCAGGAAGGTGTGATTATCAATTCCGACTACACCCGTTTCAACCTGCGCGTAAACCTCGACGCGCAGATCACCAAACGCATTAAAATCGGGACTTCTACATTCGGATCATATGGTTACGGCCGGTTTGTGAATACCGAATCGCATTACGGGGCCGGCGGATTGCTGGCGAATGCATTGGCCGCCTCTCCTACCATTCCGGTTTACGATGCGAACGGAGGTTATTATTTCAACCAGAACGATGTGAACGACGGCCTGGGCTTCCTCGCCAATGTGCTGGCCGTGGCCGACGGCTCCGGCGACCGACGTAAAGTGATGGACATTGTTACCAATAATTTTATCGAGGTAAATATCAATGATCATCTCACCTTTAAAAGCTCGATCGGGGTGAGTTTCAATACCAATAACATCCGTTTATGGCGCTCTTCCGCAGTTCCGAACTTCGGCACATTGAACTACCCCGCCACCGCCGGTACATCGCGGGCCGAAAACCTGAACTGGCTGAACGAAAACACATTGACCTATGCCAGGGTTTTTAATAACAAACATTTTGTCAACGGACTGATCGGCTTCACCGCCCAGAAAAACAGCCGCGACCTGGTGTCGACAGGCGCCTCCGATTTCCCGACCGAATATGTACCGTTCATTACGGCGGGTATCGTCAACGCCGGTTCGCAGAGCATTAACGAATGGTCGCTGCTATCGATGATGGCACGGGTAACCTACTCTTATGCAGGCAAATACATGCTTACCGCTACGGTACGGCGCGATGGCAGTTCAAGATTTGGGGCAAACAACCGCTGGGGCGCATTCCCATCGTTCTCGGTTGGCTACAACATTGCGGAGGAAGAGTTTATGAAAAACCAGAATGTGGTCAGCAACCTGAAACTGAGGGCCAGCTATGGCATTTCCGGGAACAACCAGATCGGCGATTACACCAGCATTGGTTTGCTTTCGACCACAAGGTATGTCAAAAACCGTGCGCTCAATCCGGGGCTCATTCCCAGCACATTATCCAACGATAACCTGACCTGGGAAAAATCAAAACAGACCAATATCGGCCTCGACCTGAGCTTGTTCAAAGACCGCATTACCCTCACCGCCGACGCCTACCGCGACCGTAAGACCGACCTGCTGCTTGCCGTGCAACTGCCCGCGGCATCGGGTTTCAACAGTTCCACCCAGAACATCGGCGATATCGAGAACAAAGGCTTCGAACTCGGCCTGCAAACCGTGAACATTCGCCACAAAAGCTTTGAATGGAGTACCAATCTCACATTCAGCCATAACGAAAACAAGGTCCTGAAACTCGCTACCGAAGGCGGCCGGATCGCCAATTCGGCCTACCAGATTACCCAGGTAGGCTCCCCGATTTCGAGTTTTTACCTGATCAACAAACTGGGCGTGTTCATGAACAGCCAGGAGCTGGACGGCGCCGCATTGCAGCACCCTGCCACGCAGGCCGGCGACCTGAAATTCGAGGATGTGAACAAGGACGGCGTCATCAACCAGAGCGACCGCAAGATCGTGGGCTCGCCCTGGCCGGATTACACCTGGGGTATGGACAACAATTTCTCCCTCGGTAACCTGAGCCTCAACGTCTCGCTCGTGGGCTCGCACGGCGCGTACACGTACCTGGACGCGGGAGCTTCATTGCTCGGGGATAATGGCGTGCAAAACAACCTCGTACTGACCGACCGCAGATGGCGCTCCGAAGCCGATCCCGGTGACGGCATCATGCCCCGCTCGATCCGGAGCAACCATGCGCTGGGTTTCGGCACGTCGTCGCATTACCTGTTCGACAATTCGTTTACCCGCATTAAAAACATCCGGCTGGCATATAACCTGCCGAAAAGCCTGACACGGCGCCTGGGTGTGACCCATTTGAATGTGTATGCCAATGTCGCCAACGTGTACACTTTCACGGATTACGTAGGCTACGACCCCGAGTCGAGCATTACCGGCGACAACGTGGTGAATGCGGGCATCGATTACCTCAACTACCCGCTGCCGCGCACTTATACAATCGGTGTCAAACTCACTCTCTAAAAGCATTACCCATGAAAAAGTACCTTTTATACAGCCTCATCGCGGTCGCCGCCAGTTCCTGCTCCGATTTCCTGAGTTTGCAGCCGGAGTACCAGATCAGTGAAAATTCGTTTTACAAAAGTCCCAAAGACTTTGAAACCGCATTGGTGGGAAGTTACGCCGGCCTGCAAGCCTTGCACAACACTGCGCTGATCGACCTGGGCGACCTCACGACGGACAATACCGACATTAAATCCACCTCTCCGCTGGTGGCCGAAGCTGAATGCGACGAAGTGAACCTGACCGCCTCCAACGATTTTCTCAATTCGGTATGGAGCAATAGTTTCGCGACCATCGCACGGTCCAACAACATCCTCTCGCGCCTCGACGCGGTGACCATGACCGACGCGCAGAAGAACCAGTACAAGGGCGAAGCATTGTTTTTGAGGGCCTATGCCTACTTCTACCTCGTTCGCCTGTTCGGCAATGTGCCTGTGGTGGATGTGGCATTCAGAAGTCCGGACGAGATCATGAATTTCGACATGACGCGCCGGCCGGTAGCGGAGGTTTACAATGTGATCACCCAGGATTTGATCCAGGCGGCCACGTTGCTGAACGGCATCGCCGGTTTGAGCAAATCCCAGGCTTCCGTGGGCGCCGCCAAAACGCTTTTGGGTAAAGTGTATCTCACTAACAAACAGTTTGACCTGGCGAAAACAGTTTTGAAAGAGGTGATCGACCAGAAAACCTATTCATTAAACCCCGACTACAAAAAGCTGTTCACCAATGGCAATGACGAGTTGCAGGAGTCGATTTTCGAGGTCAAATATTTGTCGGGCAATGTGGGCGAAGGCAATTCATTTTCGACGATTTTCATGCCTTCCCGGTTCGACGTGGGCATGTTCCCCGGCAATATGCAGGGCGCAGGCAGGGTGTTGCCGACCCGCAAGATGGCCGATTCCTATGAGAAAGGGGATTTGAGAAGAACCGCATCGATCGGCGATTCGGTGAAACTGATTTCCGGCAAGTATGAAAAGGACTTGTTTGGACTGAAATTCGTGGATTTCACCACCGGCATTGTGGGTGACGGAGGTATTAATTTCACCTCGTTGCGCTACGCCGATGTGCTATTAATGTACGCGGAGGCACTCAATGAAACGAGTAGCACCGCCGACGCGCATACTTACCTGAATACCGTGCGGAGCCGCGCCGGGTTGCCGGCGAAAACGGGCCTGGACAAGGCCGCATTCACACTGGCATTGGAAAACGAGCGGAAATTCGAGTTTTTCCTCGAAGGCCAGCGCTGGTTCGACCTCGTGCGGACGGGACGTTTCCAAGTCGTGATGAATCAGTATTTCAAAGACAACGGGCTGAATTTCAGTGTCGCCGACCACGAGGTACTGATGCCGATCCCCTTGCGCGAAATCGACATTAACCCGAACCTGGGGCAGAATCCGGGCTATTAAACATTGATACCGATGATTTTAACAAAGCATGTACGGGTGTGGCTAGCATTGCTCCTGGCGCCATTCGCTGTAATGGCGCAGCCGCAACCTTCGACGCTCAAAGGCGTGCCTTTCCACAACATTACCCTGGAAGTTTCGCTGAAACCTTTCCGGCAGAACGACAAGGCTTACATCCGCGAAACCGCCCGCGAAATGTTCACGCAATGGCATTCGATGCTGCGGCACGCCGACACCGTGTCGGTAATGCTATGGACCGGTGACGGCTCCGAAATCCTCGAATACAAGGGCGATCCGGGCCAGCGGCTCGAATGGGCGCGCTACATCGGCAACCCCAATACCGAGCACGCCGTGGGCTCGGGGCCGAAAGAATTGTCGATCCACGAGCGGGCTTACCTGTACCTCGAAAGCCCGCCGGAATTTACCTATGACGACCTGAAATTCATTGTGGCTACTTTGAAGGAGGAAGGCCGGAAGGTGACGGGCAAGCCTATCCGCATTGGCGAGACTTTCGATCCGGGGCCGGAATTTGCCAAATCCGACTTCAAATACAAACGTCACCGCGAGATCCTCGGCGGCAGCGCCATGGGCCATAACACGATGGTGAGCTGCTATTCGATACTCAAAGCAGACTCGGAGCCTTACGCGGGTTTCCCGAACGGTATCCCGGAAGGGACGCCGTTCGGCACGTTCCTGGGCAGGCAGGTAAGGCGGCTGACCGACGATATGGGCTTCGATTTCATCTGGCTGAGCAACGGGTTCGGGTTTGGTGTGGAAGGATGGTCTTCAACCGGCGCTATCTTCGACGGCAAAGGGTTTGACCAGGAAAAACTGGCGGCTACGCATTCCAAAATCGCCGATTTCTGGAAGTATTTCCGCGCCGAATGTCCCGATATTCAGGTGCAGACGCGCGGTACCAATCTTTCCACCGGCGCCGACCTGGCCCGCGATGGTGTTGATTTGAAATCCATTTACAAGGACAAAAACATTTTGCCCCCACCTAACTCGCCTTGGGCGGCGCTGGACGGCGATTTCGGGCTGGAAATGGTGGGTTATATGTCGAGAATGGCCGAGTTGCCCGACGAGCGCTACCTTTTCCGCTACTACACCCACGACCCGTGGTGGATCAACAGCCCGTGGCTCGACCGCTATGGCCGCGAGCCGCACGACATTTACCTGCCGCTGGCCGTATCGCGGATCAATGCCAAAGGCGAGGTAAAACTGCCGAGCCACCTCAACTTCCTCAGCATCGACGATTCCTTCGGCAACATGCCTACCCAGGTGCCCGACGAGGTGACGCCGCACATCCTCAAAGCCCGCTACGACGCGCCTACCGCGCCGGGCCCGCTCGTGTGGGTGTACCCGTTCGACGAGTATTACGACTGGGCATTCCGTTTCAAAGATCGCCTGCCGGAAATCTATTACGGCGACTGGCTCATCCGCCAGGCATTGAATAACGGCTTGCCGGTTAACACGGTCATTTCCACAGGTTCATTCCAAAAAGTAATAGGTCAAAATCCGGCCCGCTTCAAAGAATCGGTGCTGCTAACCATCGTACCGGAAGCTGGTTCTGCATTGGAAAAAGCATTGATCACATTTGTCGAGAATGGCGGAAAGCTGATGGTTTACGGACCGGCCGGGCATGCCGGAAAGGCATTTCTCGATCTCCTCAACCTGCAAAATGTAACGCCGCTCGAAGGCGAGTTCAAGATTAGCAGCGTGTATGCAGGGGATGAAATGAAGAGTTCCTATCCCAACAAAATCGTCCACAGCGCATTGTTCTCCGGCGGCGGCGTGGCTACGCGCGTGCAAAACGCGAAGGAGCCTTTTACCAAAATCCTCTCCCAAATGAACCAGGGCAGCGAAAAGCGTGATGTGGCGTGGGTGCGCGAGCAAAAAGACTGGAATGGCGGCAAAGTCGTGTACATCCGCGGTACCAATTCCAGCAAGTTCACCGGCGGCAAATTGCTCACACCGGACGATCCGTCGCAACTCTTCACCGGCCCGCTTTTGCTCCGTTATGCATTGCAGGAATTCGGTATCGACCTGGGCATTGCGAAAGAAAATCCATCCATTAAAAACCCCGTACTAACCGTGTCGCGGAGCCACAATGCCTTCATTTTCTCGGGCTACAATCCGAACACGACCATCCGTAACAAGTTCCGCTTCCCGCAAGGCGCGCCTTTGCTGAACGGCCTCGACACCCAGCTCGAAAAAGGCCGCTCGGTATACAGCCTGCCCACGGCCTGGAACCGCGAATCGCGGGTGTTTGTGGAGCAAAATGAAGGCATGGTGTCATTGAAAGAGCTGCATTCCGGCGAAATGGGCATTACCAAACGCTACCGCATCAGCGGCCTGCAAAATGCTACGGTGCGCATTTATCCGCACGAAGACATTAGCCCGGAGCAGTTTAATGCTTATCTCAATGCAAACTACCCGTGGCGCCAGGGCCGCATCGCATTTAAGGCCGGCGACGAGCGGTTTGGGAAGCATTTTGTAGTGGAGGGGGTTACGGGGGATTTGGTGGTGGCGTGGTAGGCGGTATGCGCTGCGCGCTGACCATGGACCGCCGACCGCCGACCGATGACCGCCGACCGAAATATTTGTGACAACGCCTGACAACACCTGACCATCCTTGACAAATTCTGAATTGATTATGCTGAAACATCTTCCCGTTGTCCTTTTCCTGACCTTGCTGGCCGCTACCGGTGGGGTTGCGCAGGTTGCCGACACTACCTATTTGTCGGATTTGAAGCGTGAGTTACGTACGCAGTGGCCGAAGAACCGCCGGATCAATATCGTGTTTCACGGGCATTCGGTGCCGGCGGGGTTTTGGGATAACCATGAGGTTCATACATTGGAATCTTATCCGAACCTGTTTCTGAAAACTTTGAAAGCACACTACCCGTATGCGGTTGTGAATGTGATCGTTACGGCGATCGGGGGAGAAAATTCTTTAAATGGTGCGAAACGCTTTGAAACCGAGGTACTGCCGCACCAGCCCGATGTAATTTTTATCGATTATGCATTGAACGACCGTTTTTCCCCATTGGACAAAACGCGTGAGGCACTGGAAAAAATGATCCGGACAGCGCAGGCGAAAAATATCAAGGTAATCCTCGTAACACCCTCGCCCGACCAGCGGATCGGCATCTCCGATCCATCGAACCCGCTGGACCCCTATGCCGCACAAATCCGCGAACTGGCTAAACAGTACCGCACCGGCCTGGCCGACCCTTACATTGATTTTCAGAAAGTGGTAAAAGAAGGGAAACTGAAAGAAGTTATGTCTTCGATCAACCATCCCAATGAAAAAGGGCATATGATGATCGTCGAAAGGCTGGCGTCCTATTTCTATTGATACCGGCTAGTCGTGGTAATCGGGATTGGCACTGATGGCGAATTTGTATTTGTCGCCGCGGTAGAAAGATCTTTCGATTTCCACGACTTCGCCGTCTGTCCCTATCACAGCACTATCGAGTATAAACATCGGTGTAGGTGCTGTGAGGTCAAAATTATCCAGCTCCGAGCCCGGCTGCACGATCTGCGTACTCAACGTCTGCTTCACTTCCTCGATCCGGAGGTGGTAAGTATTTTCGTAAACTTTAAAATAGGAGATTTCCGTAGGCATCCGGTTGATCTTCGGGCAGAGCGTGAGTGAAATGTACTTGATCTCGTCCTTGATGATCTCGTCGTCGGCGTATCGCAACTGGTGGATTTTCAGCACCGGGCCATCCATAATGAAATGCTTCCCCCCTATTTCCGACGAAATGCCGTCGTCGAGCACCGTTTTTTCCAGTACCACATTATGCGGCTCGAAGCCCTCGGCAATGAGGCTTTCATGGAACCCGCGCCGGGTCGCGTTGATGGACCCGAGCGTGCGGATCAGGTGATGGCCTACCGTCCGGTTCAACACAAACGTCCCCTTTCCCTTAATGCGCCGTGCCCAGCCCTGGTTCTCGATTTCGAGCAGGCTTTTCCGGGCGGTGGTGTTGCTTACCTTATAGTTTTTAATCAGATCGTTCTCGGAAGGGATCTTGTCGCCCGGCTGTAATTCGCCGGACTTGATCCTTTCAACGATTTCGTCACTAATGCTAAGAAACTTGGGTTTCATCGGGCCGCGTAATGGATAAATACAACTCCCAAAGTAACTCAAACTTGTGAATATATCCGCAATGCATCCAACACCAATCCTTTACTCAAAAAGCGGCATCCGGGCGAACTCCGGGCGGTCCAGTTCTTCGAAGAGAACCGCCGCGCCGATATTTCCCTTGTACAGGCTGTGGTTCCGCATTTGCCCGGAATAAACATGCGGCAGCATTTGTTTCGCGATGCGCTTCGCTTCGGTCAGGTAAAAGTCGTTTTTCGAGGCATTGTAAACGCTCAAAAGCGCGTAGCATTCGCCCGACCTGCCGCAACACAGGCTGCCGTTCATACCGGGTTGAGCCGCATTCAAAAAGTATGCGGCCGTTTTTTGGGCCAGTTCGAGGTAGCACTCATCGGAGGTAAAATGGAACAATGCTGTCCATAAAAACGTGTACCCGGCCGATCCGTGACACCAGCCTGTCCATGAAACCGGTTCGGTATTGGAGATTTCCCAGCGCATTACCCCATTTTCTTCAATGCCGAGCGCGACAAGCTGTTCAACCCTGTCAAAGAAACGTGCGGGTAAATGCTGTCCGGAAGCCTTACACCATTTTAATGTTGCATATAAAATTCCCGCCCAGCCGTGCGCAATTCCCCGGTAGTTGATCGGGTTCATTTCGCCAATTGCAGCGTAGGAATCCATGATCGACCAGATTTCTTCCATGATGCCTTTGCCAAATGCTGTCAAATCCTTTGGAAGAAATTTGTCATGCGACGGCATATTTTCCAAAAGCAGCGAACTCCCGATCAGCGCCGCCGACTTACCCAGCGTAAGGTCCAGGTTATCGCACGATTGCGAGGCATGCATTAAAAAATTGCGGACCGCATTGTAATAGCCGGCATAGTTCCCGCCCGCCTGGCTTACCAGCGCCTGCACGAGGTCTACGCCGCTCGGGGTGTGGTAGATCGAGGAAAGCCCGACAATGGACGGGCTCAGATCCATATCTTTGGAATAAAACCCGCTTTCAGGATCGTGCACATAACCCGCCGCGCGATCGCTCCATACGTCCGCAAGGGCGAGGGTTTCGGCATTTGCACTCACCAATGCTTTCCGCAGAAACAGATAGGCAATGCCTGCCGCCCCGAAATTAACCGAGCTTTTCGGTGCCATTTGCAGTCCGCTGTTCAGAAGCTCTCCCGTCAATCCATAGTCGTTCAGAATCGAATCCTGGAAGGTCTGTACCGACACTTTCTTGTCCTCGGCAGACCGGTTCGGGAAACTTTCCTGAACTTTCATCATGGCTGAATAGAAATCCTCAATGTGCGCGTAACGGTCTTCCTTGCGCTTCGCAAGTGCTTTGAAGATCGCTTTTTCAATGTGTGCGTCAATAATAATGTCCAGGTTTCTGAACGGAACGGGCGTTTCTTCGACAATTTGGGTAAACAGGACTTTCCGGTCATAGGAAAAATTGAGATACTGCCTGCCTGTGAAAAGCTGGTAAAGCAATGCACCCAAAGCATACTGCTCGCCGGCAAACGAGGAAGCCGGCGCAGGCGAGGCGTCGAGCACCGACTGCGCGTATTCCGGTTCAAAGAAAAAGCTCAGGCCGCCGCGCGGGGGACTCTGATCCTTTGAAATGATCCGGGAAAGCCCGAAATCGATGATCTTCAATTCTCCCGATTCCGCCACGATGATATTGGCCGGATGCACATCCGAATGGATCACACCCTGATTCTGCAAATGGCGGTAAGCGTTGAGAATGCGGCCCGAAATACCGAGCAATGCAAGCACATTGGACTGATCGTGCAGGTTATGATACTGCTCGGCTGCCTGCAAACACGATTCGCCATCGACCCACTCCATGATCAGGTAATGGTCTTCCCCGTGTTCGCCATGTTCAATCAGCGATGGGTTGACGGCGCCGTCGAGCGCATTGAGTATTTCTATTTCGTTGTAAAAATTCGCGAGCAGTTGCGGCGCCTTCTGGTTTGTTTTCAGCAATTTGAGGGCATATTGCTGCCCATTTTTCCTGATTTTGTAAATTTCCGTATCGGCCACGCCATCCAGTTTCGCCACGATTTCGTAATCTTTGAACCGCTCGCCGGGGCTAAAAAATCGTCTGCTTTTTCCATAGGCTTCATCATAGGATACCAAAAAACCTTCGCTCCGGAGCCTCACCAGAAACGTATACGAGCCTTCCAATATCGACTGTGCGTCCAGGTTATTGAGTAATGCATAAGTAAGCACGCCTTCGGGCAGGGATTTGGGTTTTCTAAATCCCTGCAAAAGCGACGCGGATGAGGCATCGATGATTTTGCTGGTATTTCTGGCGTGGGTGTAGGTGATGATGAAGTCGTCTGCCTCGTACTCGAATTTGGCGAGCGCCTGTTCGGGCAATTGTTTTACCGGCAGCACCTGCACATCTTCCGGCAATATGTATAGTTGATTGGAAGCCATAAGTTTAAGAGTTAGAGTTTGCTAAGCAGCCGTCCAGGTGGTGGTATCAACTCCTTCCAGCATCATTTTTTTCAAAACAAAATCAATACGCTCCTCCTGCCCCAGCTTTTCCGTTTTGGACAAAGCAATGGATGCGGCCAGCTTTTCGGTCACTGTGGCGCGCCAGCTTCCGCCTTCGATATTTTTCAGGATTTCGTCCGTAGCCCTGTCCATTCCCCAGGACAGCATTCCCGATTCGTCCAGCGGAGCGGTGAACGGAACGCCCTGTGCATTGTACGTTTTTAGAACCAGAGCGAGCCGCTCGGCGGTGGTCAGCAGATCATCGAACGCCGTGAAGTATGCCACAAACTTGTCGGGCCGGAGCAAACCTTCCCGGTTCATGCCGACTTTGAAACTGAAAGCGCCGGACGCGGCAAGCACGCGCACCGTTTTGTCAAATACATCCGACAATTCGTCCAAAACCGGGCTGATGTACATCTTGTAGGTTGCGCTCAACCGCGTATCGTGATGCCCGTTCTGCTTCCGGCTCCACGAAATCCAGCTGAATTTAGGATCCGGCTCGTGCTTTTTCCAGGTTTTAAGCAATTCACGGCTTAGCGGGTCATTTTTACCAATGTTCAAAAAATCTTCTACTTCCTCCACTGTTCTGAGTGCATTGGAATGCGCCAAAAGGAGCGGTACCGTATTATATGCGTAAAGCTTGTCAGCGAGCGAGAGCGTGTCGGCCTCATTCAACCGAACCGCATAACGGACAGCACTATACGACATTCCAAGTAAAGGATGCCGGCGGTCTGCGGTCCGCTCATCCGAGTCATACAGGAAAGTCTGCGCGGCGGGTCCGGAGTAAAAATGCTCCGCAACCTTGATCTCGAAAATCCCTTCCAGCACCAATCGGGCCATTGTCAGGTTCGTTTCATCATCATACTCACGCTTGAAGTAATGCGGCAGTTCCCCCTCGTTTTGCAAAACGTAGAACAGGAGCGCCACTTCCTTGTAGGCAAGCCTGGTACTGCTCCCGGCATCCTGATTCCTGCGCCGGAATATTCCGAAAAACTCAGGATCGTTGCTTAGATCAGCAAGCGCATGGAGCGCTTGCTGATCTAAATTCCCCTGCTCAACCAGTTCGAACGCCGTGTTTGACCGGAACGTTGCGTGCAAAAGAAATTTGACTTTGATCATCAGATTCCCGATTTATCTGTTTCCCCGTTGAGAACGGACCTCTTCAATGGCCTCCTGCAATTTCTTTTCGAGCATATCCAGTTCATTCGGAGCTTCCTGGATCTTCACGTCTACATACTTTTGAAGTTCGGCCAGACTGTTTCTGAATTCATTCAGTTCCGCCACTTCCAATTGATCCACGACCTGCTGATAGGGCGTGCCGGTTTTCCAGAGCGTGAAGTCCGTCTCGATGAATGAAGGCAAATGGCTGCACGCGATGATACTGCAACCGCCGCAGGTAAAGGCCGGACAAATCGTGGGCCAATGGCAGAAGATCGAATGGCCGGGACAGTTGATCAATGTCGGATACGGGCAAACGGATGGGCTGATGATCCGGCAAACGGTAAGCTTGCTGGGATCGAAATTGACTGTGACGGCAAGGTCCTTGAATTTGAAAGTTTTCATCTCTTCTATTTTTATGATGGCTAAATGGTCATGCTCCCGCCTTTTTTATCCGGAAAAGATCAGGCAAAACGGTTTTAAATTCTTTCTGACTACCCCATATCCCACCTCCTTTCGTAAAATGGTTTTGTGACAAACAGGCAGCACGGAGCACGTATATACGCCCCCGAACTGCGTGTATTATTAAATTTGTTATATATTAACCCGACGAAATTATATTAAGAGGCCGCCTTTTTTGAGCGTCAGATTACCCGATTTGAAAATCACGTAGTTTGGTGCGGTCAGGTAAAATCACCTTTCGGGAAATGGGTAGTTTACAAACACGGGAGTGCGTATAAACGGCACTCCCGTGTGGGGTTGGTATGCATAATATAAATGTGTTACATCGCGTGCTTCGTACACAATGTATGCATGCGATTTTGAAGTGTGGTAGTGATAATCGGGGTCTTATTGCTTTGTGGTAATTACGGCAAGTCCCGATTTAGCCCGGTCGCCATATTGCATTGCAATGGCGCTGTTTCCGGAATGAATAGTCATCTTATGGTCTTTTTTCCGGATAGCCATAAGTTCTTCTCGGTTATTCAACACCACTCCATCGGCTATATACAATAGCTTCAATGAATTTGTTTTCGCTGCCTTTTTGCTTACCAGGTTTTCACTTGGGGTAATAATATTGTCTTTGGCGCAGCTCATCATAACCGCCAGCGCGGCAATAGCAATTTTGGGACCTTTCATAGCGATAAAATTGATTAGGAATGTAACCTATTTTACACCAACGATTGCTTCCATTCCCTGGTATTGGAAAATGATGGTTGTTGCGGAATTTAATATTCGCATATCATAAGAAACGCCGGGTTCTTACACCCGGCGCTTCTTGTGATAGAATTCAGGATAGCTATTTTACCAGAATCCGTTTTGAATAAGACGTTCCGTCAAGGTAACTGACCACTACGAGATAAATGCCTGACTCTAATTTGCGCATATCTACCATTGCCTTTGCTGCCGGTTCGATCGAACCTCTTTTCCGGCCGCTTTGGTCCACGATGGTCAATGCGCTTACATCTTTCCAGGCAGGAAGGTCGACAGTCAATATGTCCGAAACCGGGTTCGGTGACATCGTGATCTGCTCTCCACCCTTCATCCGAACGGAACGTAACTGGCTGTACGTGTAAGATTTATCAGTGTCGACCATTTTAAGGCGAAACAGGTTTTGTCCGGCCAAAGGATATTCGTCCCGGAATGTGTAGTGCCGTACTGTCGATGACAGACCTGCTGCCGGTATTTCGTTCAATGTTTGCCAATGAGTGCCATCGCCGCTTCGCTGGATCTCAAAATAATCGCTGTTACTTTCTTCAGATGTTGCCCACGAAAGCATAACCCCCTTTTCCTCTGCTTTGGCATTGAAGCTGATCAGGGTCACAGGCAGAGGAGGCTCCCAGCTAAGCTTATAGGTGGCTGCTGGGCTCATTAATTCCTGTTGGTCAACTACTTGATAGCTAAAACTAAGCTCTGTACTGCCGATGCCGGTGAATTGAACGGCCAATAATGACGGATCATAGCTTGGAATAATAAACGGACTTGAAAGAATGGGTAGGCTATTATAAAGCAATGTGTTTCCGTTGAACCCTCCGATGTCGGTAACAATGAATGTAAAACCTGCACCCATATTGCCGTCCTGAAGGTCTGTGCCGCTCATGGGTACCGGGCGTCCGTTCTGCCCGTCCAAAGCGATAATAGCACCCACAGTCGGCGTCGGAATCGCTATATCCTGTGCCTGGGCTAGCGGTGGAGAAAAATATTGAATCGTAACAGTGGCCTGATCCGACAGTCCCGTTGCATTTTCAGTGAGTGTATAGGTTATCGGCGTAGGATCGTTGGTGACGCCGAACTCAGGTACGAAGGTCAGAATAAAAATACCATCGAAAGTCCATGTACCTTCACCGGGTACGATCAGCGCCAATTGGTTGCCGGGGGTAGCAACGTCGATATCCACCGTAGCCATGAGTGGCAAAGCAGGACCTATGGACAACTGGTCATTGTTAAGGATTAACATCGAAACGGGACTTCCCGGTAAATTCAGGTTGGAAAAATCATCAGTTGCCACCGGCTTGGTCGCATAAGTAACCGTTACCATCGCAGGCGCCGACACCGTATTGGCAATGTCCGTCAATGTGTAGCTGATGGGCGTCGGAGCAGTGGCGAATCCGGCTTCCGGGGTGAAGGTGAGTATACCCGTGGCGGGATTGTAGGACCATGCACCCTGGCCGGAAACGGTGAGGCCGGATTGGGTTCCCGGCATGACAGGATCGATATCCACTGTAACGTCTCCTGGCGTCGGAACGGCCCCGTTCGACAACATGTCATTGTTAAGGATCGAAATTAACGCAGGCGTTCCTGCAACATTTGCCGAAACATCGTTGTTTGCCGTCAGCATTTTCTGATAAGTGACTGTTACCGTAGCCTGATCCGACAGACCGGAAGGCAACTCCGTCAGCGTATAGATTAGTGGCGTGGGATCACGGGTGAAGCCAAGCTCAGGAGTGAACGTAAGGAAGGGCAAAAGAGGGTCAAACCCCCATATGCCTTCACCCAGAACGACCAACGTCGGTTGCGTGCCGGGAAAGGAAGCGTCGAGGTCGACTGAGATAAAAGGGGGCAAAGCCGGGCCTCCGCTAGCCGTGAGATCGTTGGCCAGGATTGGCACCAATACTGTGCCGCCTGGCGCATTGTTGATGGAAATATCATCGTTCGCCTTCGGCCCCACCTGCTCTTCAACCGTCACCGTGGCCGGATTCGATACGCTATTTGCACCCATAGCAAATGTGTAGGTGATCGGGCTGGGGAAAGTGCTGAAACCGGGCAATGGACTGAAAGTGAGTATACCTGTGACGGCATCGTAAGTCCAGCTACCTTCGGCCGGAACGATTAAGAGCGATTGAGCTCCCGGTGTAACGGCATCGATATCGACCGTAACAATGCCCGGAAACGGCGTGGTACCGTTCACCAACAGGTCATTGTTCAGGATCGCAATTGTGACAGAAGCGCCGGGCGTGCTACTGCCGGCAATATCATTGTTTGCAATCGGATTATTCAGGTAGTCGATCGTCACTGTCGCCTCGTCTGACTGGCTCGTAAAGAGATCGGTCAACGTGTAAACGATCGGAGTCGGATCCCCAATGAAGCCAAACTCGGGGCTGAATATGAGCTGGCCCAAAGGCGTATAATTCCAGATACCCTCGCCAGGAACCAGGAGAAGCTGCTGGGCTCCGGGCAGAACAGGATCGAAATCGACATTAACTGATAGTGGTACAACCGGAAGTCCATTGGTCCCAAGGTCATTGTCCAGGATCAGGATCGTCACCGGGATTCCCACAATATTATTATTGGAAGCATCGTCGTTTGCTACCGGCTTAGACGCAAAGTTAGCCGTCACAATGGCTGGGGCCGACACCCTGTTTTCCACGTCCGTAATGGTGTAGGTTATAGACGAGGGGGCGCCTTCAAAACCGGGCAATGGCCCAAAAGAAAGTATACCCGTGAGGGGATCATAGGTCCAGGCACCTTCACCTGCAACGGGCAGTACCATTGAAATCCCGGGCTGGACAGGATCAATATCGACTATGACATTCGCCGGTGCAGGAGCAGCCCCGCCAACCAGAATGTCATTGCTCAGAATGGCGAATGTTACCGGGCTTCCGGGTGTAAAGCTGGCAATGTCGTTGGTTGCCACCGGCGTATTGCGGTAACGCACGGTCACTGTTGCCTGGTCGGAGAGGGTTGTCAGGTTCTCCGTAAGCGTATAAGTGATCGCTGTCGGATCACCCGTAAAGCCGGGTGCGGGCACGAACGTGAGCAGTCCCGCGATGGGCTCGTAGATCCAGGTCCCTTCACCAATTACGGACAGGAAGGATTGGTTCCCCGGTAGCAAAGCATCTATATCAACCGTCACCATCGGCGGAAAAACCTGGCCGATAGAGCTGAAATCATTGGCCAGGATCTGCACGAGTACCGCATTTCCACTCGTATTATTTTCTGAAATGTCATCGTTCGCCACCGGCTCGCCCACGACGCGTGCGTTCGCTGATAAGGAGGATGTTAAGGAACGAGAGAAGGCACTGTGTGCATTCAGGGAAAGGCCCGTACAAAGGGTCAGTGTAAGCAGTAGAAATTTCTTCATAAAAGACTGTTCAGGAGTTGAATACGTGCTAAGTAACATATCAAAAGTAATCGCACAAAGGCGACGCGATTGTAACTATTTCGCACTATTTGCTGTCGAAAATTCACTACGCACCAGAATACCAGTCAGATGCCTTGAACGATATTGCTCCAAAACATCGTAATTTACACTACCAAAACCCCTACCCCTAAACAGCCGAGAACCCTCATATCGATGGACTTACGATTTGGAATATTGCTTTGCCTGTTTTTGCATGTGCAATGCGCTTTGCTATCGGCGCAGCCCGGCGGCGTTCAGGGCAAAGTACGCAAGCAGCTCGACCGCGCCGGGGAGCTTACTTCCTCTCAGCCGGAGCAGGCCCTGGCCATTGCGCTCGCGGCCTTGAAGGGGGCCCAGACAAATCACCTCACGTTTTCGGAAGGGAAGGCTTACCAGCTGCTGGCCCGCATTTACGCGGAGCGGAGCGAATACACCAAAGCGCTCGAAGCCAGTAAATCGGGCATTGCCATTTTCGATCGGCTGGGAGAAGCCAAGGAAACTTGCAGAATGTATATCGGAATGGGTATTATCAACCGCTATCTTCAACTTTACCCTGCCGCTATCGAATCCAATTTACAGGCGGAAAGTATCGCCAAAAAGCATTCGTTGACCTTTCAACTGGCGGCCATTTACGGAAACCTGGGCAACATTTACTTCGATCAGCTCGATTACAACCACGCGTTGGAGTATCATCAGAAATCCCTTCAGATTCACAAAAGCATGGGCGACGAACAGGGAATGGGCAATACGTTTCATAACCTTGGCATGATTTACCGCATGCAAAAACAATACGACAAAGCCCTGGATTACTATAACCGGTCACTAGCGATCGATAGCAAAAAGAATAACCTGGGCAATATGGCCATTTCATACAGTGACCTCGCCCGGCTTTACATTGCCAGGAATGATTTCCGGGAAGCATTGGTATATGCACAAAAATCACTGGATATTGCCCGAAAAATTGATGCAAAAGCGCTTGAACAAACGGCGCTGTCGCTGCTGCCGCTCATACATGCGGCATTGGGAAACCAGGCGGCTGCGCTCGTGCATCACCAGAAATACCTCAGCCTTTCCGACAGCCTGCATTCGGCGGACCTTTCGAAGCAAATCGCGGACATGCAGGCACGTTACCAAACCGAGCAAAAAAACCGCGAGCTTCGCATACAGCGCCTTCGCCTGCAAGCCCAGCAAGCTTCGCTTAGCCAGCAACGTACACTTATCGCCGTGCTCATTGCCTTCGTGCTATTGTGCGCGCTGATCGGCTACCTGCTTTTCAACCGCTATAAGCTTCGGCAGCGCAACTTGAAGCTTTCGCTGGAAAACGAGCAATACCAACTTTCGCAGACACTTCAACTCCGGAAAGAAGAGAATGAACTGCTGCTCACCGAAACGGCCAATATCAAGCAAATGGACCGGGTCAAGTCCCAGTTTTTTGCCAATATCTCCCACGAATTCCGTACGCCGCTGCAACTAATCCTGGCCCCGCTTCAAAAGCAGGGAAACATCAGCCGGGAGGAAGCGCACATGATGGAGCGCAATGCAAACCGGTTGCTTCGGTTGGTTAATCAGCTCCTCGACCTCGCGAAGGCAGAAATGGGCATGCTCACGCTCCATTACCAATGGGATAACCTCATCGGTTTCCTTCGCCAGACCGCCCTTTACTTCGAGCCGATGGCCAATGCCAAAAAGCTGCTTTACCAGGTTGATTTGCCGGCCAGCGAGCCGTTAGTCGCGTACGATGCGGACAAACTTGAAAAAATCGTCTACAACCTATTGTCGAATGCCATCAAGTTCACCCCGTCCGGGGGTAAAGTTACACTTCGGGCCGAG
Organism: Dyadobacter soli; assembly: GCF_900101885.1. Taxonomy (GTDB): domain Bacteria; phylum Bacteroidota; class Bacteroidia; order Cytophagales; family Spirosomataceae; genus Dyadobacter; species Dyadobacter soli. The sequence continues at coordinate 405,770 of NZ_FNAN01000007.1, forward strand.
CTGGATCATTCAACCGGCCTCCGCATTATCGTAAGCGACTCGGGCGTCGGGATGCCCGAACCACTGCAAAACAGGATATTCGACCGGTTTTACCAGATCGACTCCTCCCAGACGCGGGCTTTTGAAGGCAGCGGGCTCGGCCTGGCGCTCACCAAGGAACTCGTAGACCTACACGACGGCTCGATCCGCGTAACCAGCCTGCCCGAGTCAGGCAGCACATTCGAGGTTTGGCTGCCTTTGAAAGCGGATGCAACATCGCTTCCCAATGAGTTGCACCGGATGGTATCGACCATCGGCAGCGGCGAGCCGGCCGATTCCCCTGCTACGACTACCGACCTTCTGACGAAACAGGAACAGGTCGAGCTGGCGCAGGAAGACAAGCCCACGCTTTTGCTGGTAGAAGACCACCCCGAGTTAAATCAGTACCTCCGGCACGAGCTTTCCGACCGGTTCCAGGTTTTACATGCCATGCAGGGCGACGAAGGGCTCCTCGTAGCGCGCAGCCTGATCCCAGACCTCATTATCTCCGACATTATGATGCCGGTAATGGACGGGTTTTCGCTCACCCGCCATCTTAAAGAGGACGATCTCACAAGCCATATCCCGGTTATCCTGCTCACAGCCAAAGACGATCTCGATTCACGGATGGAGGGTTTTGAATTGGGGGCCGAACAGTACCTCGGAAAGCCGTTTGTACTCGACGAACTGGTAGCACGTATCAACAGCCTCCTCACCCAGCGGAATCTTTTACGCAAAAAATACAGCCGGGAAGTGGTACTGCAACCCACGGGCACGCCCGTACGCGACCGCGAGGCCGAGTTCCTCGAAAAAACGATCCGCATCATCGATGAGCACATCGCCGAGGAATCCTTTAACGTGGAAATGCTGCAACAGGAAATGGGTATGAGCCGGATGCAGCTGCACAGAAAGTTGAAAGCCCTCACCGATCAGTCGGCGTCCGATTTCATCCGCTACATTCGCTTGCAACGTGCCGCCGACCTGTTGCGGCAATCCGGCAGCCCTGTCGCAGAGGTCGCCTACCAGTCGGGTTTCAATCATCTCTCCTATTTTTCCAAATGCTTCAAAGAACAGTTTGGGGTGCTACCTTCCGAATTCGCAAAGCAAAAGAACAGCAATAGCGCAGAAGTCTGATTTATAATGTATTGATTTTTAATTAATTAACTCAAATATTAGCCAGTGTTACATCAGTGCTAATATCTGGGAAATCTGTGTTAAACGGTTCGCAGGAGTCGGTATTAGTTTTGCTGCCACAAGGTATTCGCCGAATCACCTCTAAGCAGTAGGCATCCTCACCATTCCATTTTAGCACATGAAATCAGTAAGCGTGGCAGCGTTCATTATCCTGCTCTCTCTCGTTAATCCAAATCAACTCCTTGCTCAATGGCTTACAGTCGGAGGCAACCAGTACGTATTACCCACCGTCAAAGTCGGGATCGGTACACCTAATCCGCAGCGCAGTCTGGACGTACTTAATACCGTGGACACCTACATAAGGGTCGGCTCGCTGGGAGGAAACCAAATGTCTGCCCAGACGGCCGGCATAGAACTCCGCAGAAGCTTGTTCAATGGTACGTCCACCACCTGGTCTATCAACAATGAATCGGTGTTCCGGATCCGGAATAATGGCAAGACATTATTCGCGATGGACCCCGAAGGTATCCGGTTGGGTCATGCTGTCAACGATCCTATCCAGGTGACGATCAACGGACAGAATGTTACGCAAAACGGAAGCTCCCTGGATGGCGGCGCCCTGACATTGACCTCCATGGTAGGGAGCAACACGCATTCCTTGTACATGGACGGCAACCAGATGGAAAGCTCCGACCCGCTCTACCTCAACAACACTTCGGATAAAGATATCCTGCTTGCTAACGGCGGAGGGCGCGTGAAAGTAGGGACAACCGACAACGAGGCGCGGCTGAGCATTGCCTCCGAAAATGATATGCAGCTCAAACTCATCAACCCGGGCAGTGGCGGTGCCTCCTGGCGCATTGGTGTAGCCAACTCGGGATGGTCGGCGGGATCCGGGAAGCTGGTATTTTCCAAAACCGCCAGCTCTTCCGATGCTACGATGGTCATTACCCCGGCCGGAAATGTAGGTATCGGTCTTACAACACCGTCTAAAATGCTGCACGTCAATGGTACCACGTCCACCAAAGTACTGGAAATCACCGGCGGCGCCGACCTGGCCGAGCATTTCGATATCGACGGCGGCGAAGCGCTGCTTCCTGGCACCGTAGTCAGCATTGATCCTACAAAACCAGGGCAACTGCGGGAAGCGGGGGAAGCTTACGACAAAACCGTCGCCGGCATTATCAGCGGGGCCGGTGAGGTACAGCCGGGAATGCTCATGGGCCAGGCAGGTACGATCGCCAGTGGAAAATACCCGGTGGCGCTGACGGGCAGGGTCTATTGCCGGGTCGACGCGTCATTAGGGGCCATTTGTCCGGGAGACCTTCTTACTACCTCCACGACAGCCGGTCACGCGATGAAGGCAGCCGATGGCAAGCTGGCACAGGGCGCTATTATCGGCAAAGCCATGACGGGGCTGGAAACGGGCCGCGGGCTGGTGCTGGTGTTGGTGAGTCTTCAATAATAGTGTGTAAAAATTATGAAACTGATCAATACGCTATTCATTGCCCTGGCCTGCTCGTTCGGCGGGCCGGCAATGGCACAGACCATCGTTCCACAGTCGTTCCGCTATGAGGCAGATACGATTGGCGACAACCAGCCACGGTTCCTCACGCAGGTGAGTTGGTCTAACACGTCTTTTCTACGGCTGTATTTCAAAGGTACCCAGTTGGGCGGAAGCAGTTTCCTTGTGCTGGAAGGCACTGACGGCGCCCGGCAGGAATTGCGCAGCGGGGACCTGGACAACTGGCGGTACAGCTCGGCTTATTTCAATGGACAATCGGTAAATGTTTCGCTCGTGGCGGCACCCGGTGACCGGAATACCGTCAGCATTAGCTCGATAAAGGTGGGTAATGGGTCGGCTCGCATAGCGGGGCAGGTGGTTCAATCAACAAAAACTTCTTCCGGACAGGCTCCATTTTCCGCGGCGCGGTCGGCTAGTTCCTACCCGTATGCAAGCGCGGTGGGCAGGTTTACAAACGGAAGCGAATCGCATGGCACTGGTTGGATTGCACCGAATGGGGCTATTGTGACCTCGTCGATCATTCACACCAATTACATCTTAAACCAATCCTACGATGTCATCGAGTTCAATGTACCGCCGTCGAACGGCACAACTGTAAACCATCCTTCTCCCGAGGACCAGTATCCGGTATCGACTGCCAATAACGTGCAAGAATCGACCATAGTACCCTACAAGTACCTGGAACAACTGACGAGCATCTATGCTGGCTATGCGATAATCCCGCCATTAGCTAACAGCACCGGTTTGAAGCCCGGCGAGCGGCAGCAGGAATATTTCCGCATTGCGCGCAATCCCACCTCGTCGATGATCGAATCAATGGGCGGCGTTCAGGTCGATGTGCTTCACTACGGGGTTATGCCCGGCTCGGTAGGCAGCGGCCAGTACAAGACACTTCACGTATCGGAAACGTCTTTGATGAAACAAAACGACTACCTGTCAATCTGGGTTGGCGACGAACGCGACGACTACGTACTCCACCATGAGATCGGCGTCGTCAATCCGGGTAGTACAGGCTACGGAAGCGATGGCGGAGCGCCCGTTACCTACCGGGGATCGAATGCGGCCATTGGCGTGCATGTGAACGATGGTATCGATGATATGGCGCCTGTGGCAATGGGTTTCCGGGAAAATGACTTCCGCAACCAGCTCGCGCGGTTCTATGCTTCGAATTCCGTGTACGTAGACCGAAACGGTTTGCAAAACCCCGCTACCGGTGCCATAGACAAGCCCTACCTGACCCTGCAACAGGCAGCCCAGTACGCGCCTGCCGGATCGCAGGTATACATTGCCCGTAATACGTATCTGGGGCCGGTCACCATCGACCGCGCGATGACGCTGAGGGCGCCCGTAGGCGAGGTAATCATCGGTTCGTCGAATGCGTCGGGTCGGGAGGCGGTCGATGAAACCATTGCAAACGAAGTGGCGATGGCCGAAGCGATGGAAACTTTTCAGCGACCGGAAAAGCACGAAACAGCCGAAAAGCTCACGGCCTACCCCAACCCGTTCAAAGACCAGACCGAAATAGCGTACCAGCTTCCTGAAAACACGTCGGTATCGGTCGGTATTTACACTAATGCCGGAGCACGCGTCGCGGGCTTTTCAACTAAAAATGCGGCACCCGGGCAGCAAAAGCACTTCTGGAACGGCACCGATTACCAGGGAAAACCACTTCCCGCGGGGCTGTACCTGGTAACGATCACTTACGGAAATCAAACTTTTACAACAAAAGTATTGAAGCAGTGACATTTAGTGGCCGGCAACCGGCGCATTTGTATTTAAAATCATTAATATATTCAAAATGAAAAAGATACTTAAAAACATATTGACAGCGATCACCCTGGGAATCGCATTCACAAGTAGCAGCCTTGGCAACGCTGAACTCCCGACAGACCCAAAAGACAAGGTAAAAGTGGCAGTAGTGGAATTCACGCCCGCACCGGACATTACGGTCATGACCTATGAAGCCAAGCGGCAGTTGCAAGCCAGTATCGCTTTTGAACTTCACAAAACCCAAAAGTTTCATGTGGTGGATGTAAGGCACACCCGGGATGCCTCGCAGGCCAATCTGGCGGTGATTAATGGCGAGTCTACGGCCGCTGCGGTAAAGGTTGGCAAGCAGCTCGGTGTCAGCTATGTGCTTACGGGAACGGTGGTTGAATACAACACGCAAGGCTCCGCTACACTCGCCACACGGCTGGTGGAAGTGTCGACTGGGAAAGTCACCCACAGCACCTCTACCTCGCAGGAGGCAATTTCAAAAGTTACCGTCGGAGGAGCCGAAGAAATGGCAGCCAAGGTGCTCAAACCGCTGATCAAGAAGCTGACAGCCTCACTTGCTGGATTGGCATTATGATGAAAGAGCCTCATTGAGTCTCAGCGACAGCAGCGTATTTGAAATGCATTGCAACTATTGACGGTTTTCCGAGTGTGCTGGCAATAGCCTGAATGCAAGTATTTTTGCAAATATGTTCATATGTTTGTACATATAAAGAATCAAAGCCCGGAGAACGTACTCCGGGCTTCTTTTGACTCTTCCTAACCGTACAACTTAACCTATTTGAAAATGCTAATCAGGAAAACAGCCGCTCTCATTGGCATAATGCTCGCGACACTTGGCGTTAAGGGGCAGGATGTGTTGAAATATGTAAATCCCAATATCGGTACGGCGCATAGCAGATGGTTTTTCTTCACGCCCGCCGCGGTACCGGGCGGAATGGCCAAGCTGGCGCCGTCGACCAATGGGCATTATGGCAATGCGAGCGGTTGGGAAGCTGTGGGGTACGACGTCAGGCAAAATTCAATTGAAGGGTTTGTACACTTTCATGAATGGCAGGTCGGCGGTGTCGCATTTATGCCCGCGACCGGTCCGCTTAAATTGCAGCCCGGCGAACTGGACAAGCCCGGAAGCGGCTATCGTTCCGCGTTTTCGCGTCAGAATGAAGTCGCGCAGCCCGGCTATTACAAAGTGCTGCTCGATGATTATCAGATCACCGCAGAGCTGACAGCTACTAAAAGAGTCGGTTTTCATCGGTATACATTTCCCAAAACAGACCAGGCGCATATCATTTTGGACCTGGGACAAAAGCAGGGGGAAAGCGGCGACGTCGTCGACAGCGGGATTCGTATGCTCGACGACACGCACTTTGAAGGCCACGTCACTACGTATCCAAAATACGTAGCCCAGTTTGATCCGGAAGGTAAAATTACCATGTACATCTACGGACAGCTTAGCCGGAAACCGGAGTCGGTCAATGCATTTGTCGCTGGCGACATTCAGGCGGGCAGCTCCAACGCAACCGGGAAAGGTGCCGGCCTCGCATTGAATTACAGTACTTCCGCCGGAGAGATTTTAGAGGTCAAAGTGGGGCTGAGCTATACTTCGACGGCAAATGCGAAGGCTAACCTTGCGGCAGAAGCACAGCAACTTACATTTGACCAGGCCCACGCATTGGCCAGCCAAACCTGGCAGCAAGAGTTAGGCAAAATCTACGTGGAAGGCCCGAATGATAACGACAAAGTGAAGTTCTATACCGGACTGTTTCATGCATTGCTCGGCAGGGGCATCGCCAGCGACGCTAACGGCGCATATCCCCGGCATGGGGGCCTGGCCGGCGAGCTCTCCGGGCATGAGAAGAAGTACGGTTTTATGAACACGGATGCCATTTGGGGCGCGTTCTGGAATATCACACAGCTGTGGGCGCTGTCGTATCCGGATTGGTACCAACGCTTTGTGAATACCCATTTGAGGATTTACAAGGACCGGGGCTGGTTCAGCGACGGGATTGCGAACAGTGAATTTGTTTCCGGTGTCGGTACCAACTTTATCGGCCTCGCAATAGCTGCCGCTTATCAGTCTGGCTTACGCGATTATGATGTAAAACTTGCCTACGAGGCGGTCCGCAAGAACGAACTGGGCTGGCAAAACCGCCCGAAAGGTTCGGGAAAACTGGATACCGGCAAGTTTTTAAAATTGGGCTATGTACCACACGTCGAGGACGGAGGCAAGTTTATATCCGACTCCACGGGTTCCAGTTTTTCGGCCTCGCATACGCTGGAATACAGTTTCAGCACCTTCGCCGCCGCGCAAATGGCCAGAGCATTAGGTAACCAGCCCGATTACAAAATGTTTCTGGATTACTCGAACGGCTGGCAGAAATTGTTCAATCCGGCGAATAAGCTCATCCAGCCCAAAACATCCACCGGCGATTTCATCAAAAATTTCGATCCCTACCAGCCATGGCGGGGATTTCAGGAAGGCAATGCCACGCAGTACACCTATTATGTACCCCACAATCCCGCCAAGCTCATTGGCCTGATCGGCGACGGACAATTCAGCGAAAAACTCGACAACATTTTTAAGGACGCTGAAACAAAAGCATTTGGCGGCGGAAAAACGATCGATGCATTTGCGGGTGTCAATGCGGTTTACAACCACGGAAATCAGCCGAGTTTACACATCAGCTGGCTGTTCAACTTTTCAAGGCAGCCTTGGTTAACCCAAAAGTGGACCCGGATGATCTGTTCTCAATTTTACGGAACGGAGCCTATTCACGGATACGGATATGGCCAGGACGAGGACCAGGGGCAACTCGGTTCCTGGTATGTTTTGGCAAGTATCGGATTATTTGATGTAAAAGGATTTACCGATCTCCGCCCGATTATTGAATTCGGCAGCCCGATGTTTGATAAGGTCAGCATTGTTCTTGGCAACCAAAAGAAATTGGTTATCGAGACCAAAAACAATTCACAGGAGAATATGTACGTCCAAAGCCTCACTTTCAATAGTAAAGAGGTGAAAAACTGCTGGTTATACCGTGATGAATTAATGAAAGGCGGTAAACTGGTATTCAAAATGGGACCTGAGCCAAACAAGAACTGGGGAACATCCGTGCCGCCTCCCTCGGCGCAATGATAATCTGAATACAAGCGAACGAAAACAAAAAGGCCGCCTCAAATTCAATTGGGGCGGCCTCATTGCATTACCCTTGTACTTGTCAGTAACCCGGATTCTGGTTCATTACACCTGGGCTAAGTTCGACCTCGGTTTGAGGAATCGGGAAAAGTAACCTTTCCGTCGTCACCTGGTAAGCATCGGGCGTGAGGTAATCCACTTCCTTTTTCAATGCTTCTCCGAATGCATTCATCACCTGTACCGCGCTGCCGCTTCGCACCAGATCGTGCCAGCGGTGGTTCTCAAATGCAAGCTCCACGCGGCGCTCGTGCAGGATAGCTTCCCGGAGCGCTGCCTGGCTTGTTGCGGTAATGTCGGGCAGGCCGGCGCGCGTGCGTACGGCATTCAGGCTCGCGAGCGGCGATTTACCCTGCTCATTTTGCACTTCCGCAAGGAGCAGCAATGCGTCGGCGTAGCGGTAGATCGGGAAATTGTCATTAGACCCGGTCACCGCCACCAGCGGCGCATGCACATACTTTTTAATGTAGGGAACCCCGATTTTTCCCTCAGCCGGGGTATAACCGACTACACTTTTAATGGCCGAATAAGTGAACAGATCGCTGGAATTATACGTCCCCTCCGCGATGCCGATCGAGGTTTCCAGGCGCTTATCGTTCTTTTCATAGGCCTTAATCAGGTCGGTGGTGGGCGTATTCCAGCCGCCGGTCGACGAATTATTGATGGCAATGCCGGTTGCCAATGACGTGGAAGTGCTTCTGGGCAGGAAATGGAATGTCAGCGGATTGGGCGTGGTTCCGGTAATGGTCCCTTCCAGGAACTGAATGTCGAAGATCGATTCCTTGCCGTTTTTATTGGCGGGCAGAAACGCGTCGGCATATTCGGCGTGAAGTGCATACCCCATTCCGGCCAATGTCGAAAGCAAGGTTTCCGCCTCGGCCCATTTCTTTTGCGTTGCATAAACATCGGCCAGCAGCATCGTTGCCGAGCCTTTGGTAGCCTCTCCGCTTTGGGGAAACTTCGCCGGTGCGCCGAGTTTGGCCACGGCGTCCTTCGCGTCGGAAACGATCTGATCGTAAACCTGCTCTGCGGACGAGCGCGGCAGGAATGCGTCGTCGGCCCGGGTAACTTCTTTCAGGAACAGCGGAACGCCGCCATAAAGCCGCACCAGTTTGAAATAGTACCAGGCCCTCAGAAACTTGGCCTGCCCGTCGATATTGTTTTTGACACTTTCGGACAATGTCGAGCCTGAAAGGCGCTCGATGACGATGTTAGTCCGCGAAATGCCGGTGTAGCAATGCTGCCAGACCGCGTTGGTGTATGCATTGCTCGAATTGTCCTTGAAATCGGAGATGTTTTCGCGATGGATGTAGGCGGTACCGCGGTTGCTGGGGTAAGCCTGGTAAATGGTGTTGTCCGACCGCATTTCCGAGGTAAAGTAATCATTCACCAGCACATCGCGCAGGGGCGCATAAGCCGCAATCACGGCCTGCCTGAACTGCGCTTCGGTTTTGTAGAAAGAATCGCTGGTGTAGGAATCTTCGGGTACCAGATCAATAAAACTGTCGTTGCAGGCGGTGAGCGTCAATGCAGCAACCGCCAGCAGGGAATATATTCTTTTCATTGTTTCAGACTGAATCGGTTACGGATTATTTAAAAGTCGCGGAGATACCGAGCGAAAACGTGCGTGGTACCGGGTAGGCATTCTCGTCCACGCCTATCCCGAGGGTCGGATCGAGCCCTGCGAAGTTGATCTCCGGGTTCATACCGGTGTATTTGGTTAGCACAAATGCCTGTTGTACGGATGCATAGACACGCATATTGTTGAGCATAAAACCATCTTTCAACTTGAAGCGGTAACCCAGGGAAATGTTCTTTGCGGTGAGGTAGGAACCATCTTCTACCCATTGCGAATTCACCTGACGTCCCATGGCGGTCGTACCGGTCTTGGTACGTGGATACACACCCGAGCCCGGGTTCTCGGGCGAGCGCCAGCGGTCGGCCGCGGCCGCGAGCATCACACGCGAGCCGTCCATATTGGTCTGATACGCCCATTTGGCGGCATTCAGGATTTCGTTCCCTACCGAAAAGGCCATATGGATATTCAGATCGAAGTTTTTGTAGCTCAGCGAGTTGGTGATACCGCCGGTAAATGTCGGTGTAGGATCGCCGATAAATGTGCGGTCGTTCACGTCGTCGATGACGCCGTCGGGCTTTCCGTCCGGGCCGCTGATATCGCGTACTTTAATGGTGCCCACATCGGAAGCGCTTCCGTATTTGGCAGAGTTGGCAAGGTCCGCCTCGTCTTTGTAAAGTCCTTCGAAAATAAAGCCGTAGAATTCACCCAGGCGGTGCCCCTCCTGCTGGCGGAAATAATCGGAACTCACGGTATTGTTACGACGGATGAATCCCGGCGACACCAGGCGCTTGATCAGGTTGCGGTCGAAGGAGAGATTCAGGCTGGTGTTCCATTTCAATGGTCCGGTGAGATTGGTGGTATTGATCGTCACCTCGTGTCCCCATAATTTCAATTCCCCTACATTGTAAAGGATCGTCGAGAAGCCGGAAGCTTTCGGAATAGGGCGCTGCTGGATCAGCCCGTCGGAAATTTTGTGATAATAATCGTAAGTAATACTGATGCGGTTTTTCAGGAAAGACATTTCCAAGCCAACGTCAAACTGCTTGTTACGTTCCCAGGCCAGTTCCGAATTGGAGAGCCTGTCGATAGTCTGCCCGGAAACGGAATTGCCATTCAATGCATAGTAGTAATTGCCGATCGTCGCCTGCGCAACATAATTACCGAAAGCATTATTGCCCGTAACCCCATAGCTCGCGCGGAGTTTCAGGAAATCCAGGAACTTTACATTTTGCATAAACGCTTCGTCGCTCACGACCCACCCCGCCGAGATGGACGGGAATGTACCATACTTCTGGTTTGCACCAAATTTGGACGAGCCATCCCTGCGGACCGCAGCCTGCAACATGTACCTGCCCTTGTAGTTATAGTTGAGCCGCCCGATTGTCGACAGCAGCGAATAAGCACCGTAAGTGCTGTTACCGGCCGAGATCGTCGTCGCCGCGGTCAGGTACGGAATGTCGTCGGTGGTGTAATTGAGGCCGGTAATGGAGTTGTTTAGCCCGCTGAACTTCTGGGCCGAATAACCGGCGAGTACTTCCAGGTGATGGTCGGTGCGGAAGCTTTTGTTCCAAACCAGGTTACCTTCGGCAGTGTAGGAGCCATTGTCCACCGAGCTGCTGGTGCCGGTTGTTTGCCCCTGCGTGCCGGTAATCAGCCCCGGCTGAAAGTATTGACGCGTTTCGGCGCCTTTGTCCACAGCCACATTGCCCCGGAAGCTCAGGTCTTTGATGAACTCGTAGTTCAGGTAAGCATTAGCTAGGATTCGGGTAGTTTTGTAATCGTCGCGGGTGAGCATAAACTGCGCGAGCGGGTTCACATAAGCTACCATCCCGGGCGAGTAAGTATCGCGCTCGAAGGTACCGTCCGCTTTGTAGGGAGAGATCAGCGGACTTGCTTCGAACACCCTTTCGTACCAGCCGCCCACACCGTCGGTGGAAGTGCGGTTATTATGATCCAGCCGGTAGCTGGGTGCGAGGTTGAAACCGATTTTCAGCTTGTCGTTGGCCAGTGAAAGGTCCTGGTTAATGCGCAGGCTGATCAGTTTGCTGCTCGTATTGACCAGCACGCCCTGCTGTTCCTGGTAACCCAGCACGACCGTGGAAGAAGACCGCTCCCGTGCGGATTGAATGGTAAGGTCGTAGTTCTGGATGGGCGCAGTGCGCGTGAGGAGTTTGAACCAGTTCGTTCCGGCACCGTACTGCTCGGGATTGGCATAAGCCGGGTCCACGGGGTTTTTGACAGGGTCAAGTTTCTCGTATTTCACCCGGTCTTCCCATCTTTCCTTCATAAACTGGGCAAAACCCCGGGCATCCATCATTTCGGGAACACGGGTTCCAGGGATTTTCTGAATACCGTAGTTTGCATTGAACTCTATTTTCGAATCACCAGCCTTCGCGTGCCGGGTAGTAATGAGGATCACGCCATTCGCCGCGCGCGAACCGTACAATGCAGTGGCGGAAGCATCTTTCAGCACACTGAAACTTTCGATTTCGGACGGGTTGATATTGTTGATACTGCCTGTAACAGGGATTCCGTCGACGACGATGAGTGGTTGGTTGCTGGCGTAAAACGACGCCGCGCCCCTGATCCGGAATTCCACGCCACGGCCGGGCTGGCCGCTGCTCTGGGCGATCTGCACGCCTGCCACCTTGCCTTGCAGCTGTTGGGCAAACTGCGGTACCGGCATATCCTGCAAAGTCGTCGCATCTACTTGGGCAATGGCGCCTGTGACCTCGCGCTGCCGTTGCTTTCCATAGCTGACCGTCACGGCGTCCAGCTCATTGTTACCCGACAATTTAAAATGCACGACCGTTTCCTTACCTGGAACGACGCGGATTTTACCCTGCTCGGATTTGGAATAGCCCACATAAGAGGCCGAAATGTTGTAGGTACCCTCGGCCAGGTTCAACACATAATTGCCCTGCGCGTCGGAGAAAGTACCGGATGTGGTGCCGGATACCGACACGGAAGCACTGGGCAGCGGTCCGGTATCGTCGGAAATGGTGCCTCTGACAACGCCGGTGTTGCCCTGCGCCCAGCCAGGAAGCGATGGCAGCAGCAACAGCATACCCGCGATAGACAACATTATCCGGCGGGTGTAAAGAAGTAGATACTTATTCATGGGAAGATTTAAAAGGTTGTTTTCACCAAGGGCACAAAACTAGCATTCACATTTTAAGCGAATGTTAATTATTTGTAAATGAAATAAAATATATTAAACTATTTTAAATTTAAAAAGCTTCATATTCCGGCTATATACTCGAAATCAGTTTTCAAAATGTTTCATTTTGTTTCAATTTAAGAATAGGTGGGATTGGACGAATGGCGTCTATGACCGTGCTGTACGATAAGCTTCGGCCGGAAAGAGTAGTTGTTTTCTGAAATAGAAAAGATATCCAGGGAGAAGGGGACTGTGGGCGATGTCCACGGCCTGTAAAAGCAAAAAGACCAGCCGTTTGGACTGGTCTTATAAAATCATGTTCAAGAGAGCAAACACAGCGCCCCAAACGCAAAAAAGCATCCCTTTTGAGGATGCTTTTTGTTTTAATAATTGTGGCGACTACCTACTTTACCAGGTTTGAACCAAGTATCATCGGCGGAACTGGGCTTAACTTCTCTGTTCGGGATGGGAAGAGGTGAACACCAGACCAATAGTCACCAACAAGTTCGTCGTTGGGTTTTGTTCGCTATGGAAAGGAGGTGAAGCGAATCGTCGCACCGTCCAGACCAATAGTCACCAACAAGATCTTTGAGTTTTAGGAGGAAGGGGAGGAAGGAGTATGGAGGAAGGGCATTCCCTTTCGTCCTTTTTTCCATTGTCCCTTTTGTCCTTTTCATGTCATATTGGAAGTAGAAGAGATGAAGATAAAGATTAAATGTGCAAGCTGTTGGGTAATTAGTA
>NZ_FNAN01000042.1 GCF_900101885.1 Dyadobacter soli
TGTCGAAATACACTCAGCTGAGCAGTACTAATTACCCAACAGCTTGCACATTTAATCTTTATCTTCATCTCTTCTACTTCCAATATGACATGAAAAGGACAAAAGGGACAATGGAAAAAAGGACGAAAGGGAATGCCCTTCCTCCATACTCCTTCCTCCCCTTCCTCCTAAAACTCAAAGATCTTGTTGGTGACTATTGGTCTGGACGGTGCGACGATTCGCTTCACCTCCTTCCCATAGCGAACAAAACCCAACGACGAACTTGTTGGTGACTATTGGTCTGGTGTTCACCTCTTCCCATCCCGAACAGAGAAGTTAAGCCCAGTTCCGCCGATGATACTTGGTTCAAACCTGGTAAAGTAGGTAGTCGCCACAATTATTAATCCTAAAAGCATCCTCATAAGGGATGCTTTTGTTGCGTTTATGTGCCAGTTTGGCAGGTCTTGCATTCACTAGAAATTATAGATTTCAAACATTGCTGTGGCCATTTTTGCACAACTCTTTGCAAAATCTTGCAGAAATATTTTGCAAAACACTGCAGCGATTATTCTTTTTCCTATATTTGCTCTTGTAACAGCCGCAAGGCATTTTTCAACTATGAAATTATTCAATACTATTTGGTGGTGGCGTACTTATCCTTCCAAGATGGACAAGTAAGGCTATTGCAATGGTATAGAATCGATATACATTCAAACGGCTCGCTGTTCATCTGACAGCGAGCCGTTTTTTTTATACACTCTACATTACAACCTGCACATGAAAACCCTGGAAAAGAATTATCAGATTACCACACGCCACAAAAAGCTACTGGCCGATACATTGACGCCGGTTTCGATCTATCTGAAGCTCAGAGACCGTTTCGTGAACACGATTCTCCTCGAAAGCTCCGATTACCACGGCAACGAAAACTCATTTACATACATTTGCTGCGATCCGATCGCTTCCTTCAAACTGAACAATAGCACGGTAACGCAGCGGTTTCCCGACGGTGAGATCGTCAACTTTCAGCTCGAAAACCGCAAAGACGCTGTTCAGGCATTGTACGGTTTTGCACAGAGCTTTAAATCCGAAAAAAGCAAGTTTCCCTTCATCACCAACGGCCTGTTCGGGCACATGACTTACGATGCGGTCACTTACTTCGAAGATATCGAGATCCAGCCTACGAACGCGGAAACGGAAATTGACCAAATATTCTACCAGGTATACCGGTACGTCATCGCTATTAACCACTTCAAAAACGAACTCTACATTTTTGAACACCAATACGGCGAGATCACGGAAGAGGGCGGCATCGATCAGATCGAGGTACTGATCAAGAACCGCAACTTCCCGCAATACGGTTTCAGCATTACGGCGGACGAGACTTCCAATGTGACCGACGACGAAATGCGAAAAGTGATCCAGAAAGGCATCGATCACTGCCTTCGCGGGGATGTGTTCCAGATCGTTCCTTCGCGCCGTTTCAGCCGCAAATTTCAGGGCGACGAATTCAATGTCTACCGTGCATTGCGCTCCATCAATCCTTCGCCTTACCTCTTCTACTTCGACTACGGCAATTACAGGATCTTCGGATCATCTCCCGAAAAACAGATATTCATCAAAAACGGCCAGGCCGAAATCCACCCGATCGCAGGCACATTCCGCCGCACCGGCGACGATCAGGCCGATGCAGAAGCCGCGCAAGCCCTGCTGGACGACCCCAAAGAGACCGCTGAGCACGTGATGTTGGTCGATCTTGCACGGAATGACCTGAGCCGCAGCTGCGACAGCGTGAAGGTCACAAATTACAAGGAGGTGCAATACTATTCGCACGTGATCCACCTTGTTTCGAAGGTAGTAGGTAAAATGAACAAGGACGTGAATCCACTGCAACTCGTGGCCGACACGTTTCCCGCAGGTACATTGTCGGGCGCGCCCAAGCATAATGCGATGAAACTGATCGACCAGATGGAAAGCAGCAACCGCAGCATTTATGGCGGAGCCATCGGTTTTATGGATTTCAATGGCGATTTCAACCACGCCATCGCGATCCGGACGTTCCTCAGCAAGGACAATACGCTTTTCTTCCGCGCCGGCATGGGTGTGGTGGCCAAGTCGAATGTCGAAAGCGAGTTGCAGGAGATCAACAGCAAGCTGGCTGCTTTGCGCCAGGCCATTCAGGTAGCAGAAGGAATCTAAAAACGATTTGAAATCACCGTCACAATGAAAATATTAGTTCTCGACAATTACGATTCTTTCACCTACAACCTCGTGTACATCCTCCGCGAGCTGCACGACCAGGTGGATATTTACCGGAACGATAAGATCGCCCTGGAAGACGTCGGAAATTACGACAAGATCCTGCTGTCGCCCGGGCCGGGCATTCCCTCGGAGGCGGGCATTATGCACGACGTAATCCGCGAATACGGGGCTTCTAAAAGCATTCTCGGCATTTGCCTCGGGCATCAGGGAATAGGAGAGGTTTACGGCGCCGAGTTGGAGAATATGACCGACGTGCTGCACGGCATTGCCGACACGGCCATCGTTGCCGACGCCAGCGACCGCATTTTCAAAGGCCTGCCGTCGCAGATCAAGGTCGGCCGGTACCATTCCTGGACTGTTATTCCCGAGACCTTTACAGATGACATTACGATCACGGCTGTCGATGAAAAAGGCCGTGTAATGGGTCTGTCGCATAAGAAATACGATGTGAAAGGGCTTCAATTTCACCCGGAATCGGTTTTGACAGAGCATGGAAAGGAAATGCTGCAAAACTGGTTGCAAATCTGACCCCCGCATTGAAATAACACCACCTACCCGACGATATAAGCAATTGTAAACCAATCATGAAAAACATTCTTAGCCATCTTTTTGAATATAAAGTCCTCGACAAGGCGCAAGCCAAAGACGTATTAATGGGCATTGGAACCGGTAAATACTCCAATTCCGAAATCGCCTCATTTTTAACTACTTATGCCATGCGCAGCATTACCGTGGAAGAGCTCGAAGGCTTCCGTGACGGTTTGCTCGAACTCTGTCTTTCCGTTGATCTATCGGCATACGACCCGATCGACGTTTGCGGGACGGGGGGCGATGGAAAGGATACATTCAATATTTCGACGCTTTCATGTTTTGTAGTGGCAGGAGCAGGTCAAAGGGTGGCCAAGCATGGCAATCATGGCGTATCGTCCATGTGCGGGTCGTCGACGGTGCTGGAATACCTGGGTGCCAAGTTTACCAATGATAAAGACTACCTCGAAAGGAAGATCGACCAGGCTGGTGTATGCTTTTTGCATGCCCCTCTTTTTCACCCTGCCATGAAGAATGTGGCGCCGGTGAGAAAGGAACTGGGCGTGAAAACGTTCTTCAATATGCTCGGTCCGATAGTCAATCCGGTATCGCCGAAAAAACAGCTTGTGGGCGTATTTAGTCTTGAATTAGCGCGTCTTTTTGCTTATCTTTACCAACAAACGGATAAGCAATTTCTGGTTCTTCACGCATTAGACGGTTACGACGAAGTGTCATTGACAGGTGCTTTTAAAATTATTACCGCTCGCTCAGAGCAAGTTCTTACCCCCTCTCATCTAGGGCTTCAAACTTTGCGCGCCGACGATTTATCCGGCGGCGAGACAGTTGAAGAATCGGCCCGGATTTTCATGAATGTTTTGAACGACACGGCAACGCCGTCGCAGAAGCAGGCGGTGCTGGCCAATGCAGCTATGGCGCTTTACTGCGCGAACCCGGCATTGTCGCTGACCGACGCCGTGGAAACGGCCCGGGAGTCGCTCGAAAGCAAGAAAGCATTGGCC
Organism: Dyadobacter soli; assembly: GCF_900101885.1. Lineage (GTDB taxonomy): Bacteria > Bacteroidota > Bacteroidia > Cytophagales > Spirosomataceae > Dyadobacter > Dyadobacter soli. The sequence goes on from NZ_FNAN01000042.1 coordinate 3,789, forward strand.
GCTTTCAAAAAATTGATCGAAGAATAGTTAGCGGGGAAGCATTTCTCCCTTTTAATATCATTGCAGTTACAGCATTTTAGATGAATATTTTAGAAAAAATTATCGCCCGAAAGCAGGAAGAAATCAGCGAATCGAAAAAACAGCGGTCCGTTTCCGATCTGGAAAAGGAGCCATTGTTCTCGCGCCCAACTACTTCGCTCACCGCGGCGCTAAGATCATCTACCACACCCCGCATTATCTCGGAATTCAAACGGAAATCACCCTCGAAAGGCATTATCAACGGCGACGTACAGCCCCAGATCGTGACCCGGGACTATGTGAACGCTGGCGCAGTAGGCCTTTCCGTACTCACCGATGCCGATTTTTTCGGCGGCTCGTTTGCCGATTTCCTCGCAGCACGGGAGGCTAACCCGCATATCCCGATGCTCCGGAAGGATTTCATCGTGGACGAATACCAGCTTTTCGAAGCCAAATCCATCGGCGCGGACGTGATCCTGCTCATCGCAGCGAACCTTACGCCTGCACAAGTGGCCCATTTGAGCCGCAGGGCGCACGATCTCGGCCTGGAAGTACTGCTGGAAGTCCATAATGCGGAAGAACTCGCTGTAAGCGTCGGCGAGCATATCGATATCGTAGGTGTGAACAACCGCAATCTCAAAACTTTCGAAACCTCCATCGAGACGTCGGTCGCATTGAGCGAACTGATCCCGGAGCAGTTTGTGAAGATTTCAGAGAGTGGTTTGAAGGACGCCGACACCATTGTGAAGCTGTTTCAAAACGGCTACAAAGGCTTTTTGATAGGAGAGACATTTATGAAAACTGCAAACCCAGGAGCCGCACTTGCAGGTTTGCAACAAGACTTAACTCAACATAGCAATTTAAATCCTCTGGTTTTATGAAAATTAAAGTTTGCGGATTGCGCCAGCAAGGCAATATCGAGCAGGTAGTGGCCTTACAACCCAACTTTATAGGGTTTATTTTCTATGACAAATCCCCGCGCTTCGTGGGTGAGGAGCTGGACGAAGAATATATCCGCAGCATTCCTCAAAACATCAAAAAAGTAGGTGTGTTTGTGAATGCGAACCCCGGCCACATTCTGAACATGGTCAAAAAATACGACCTGCAATATGTGCAGCTGCATGGCAACGAAATGCCCGACATTTGTCGCAGCATCCGTCAGAAGGGCGTTAGCGTGATCAAGGCATTCTCGATCGACGAGAAATTCAACTTTGCGATGCTGAACAACTACAAGTCGTTTTGCGATCTGTTTTTGTTCGATACCAAAGGCGACCAGCCCGGCGGCAACGGCACGGCATTTGACTGGAAATTGCTGAGCAAATACGACAATGAAAAGCCTTTTCTCCTCAGCGGCGGCATCGGGCTCGACAATATCGAGGAGATCATCACTTTATCCCAGACCCTTCCCATTTACGGTATCGACGTCAACAGCAAGTTCGAAACCGAGCCGGGCGTGAAGGATATCGCCAAGCTGGAAGAGTTGTTTAGTTTAGTTCGCGTAAAAGAACAAGAAGAAGCGGAAGCTTAATTTTTATGGAATCAATTGCAGAAAAGAAGTCGTATCAGGTAAATGACCGCGGTTACTATGGCACTTTCGGGGGTGCATTCATTCCTGAAATGCTTTACCCGAATGTGGAAGAACTGCGTGAAAACTACCTCAAAGTAATCGAGGACCCTTCTTTTCAGAAAGAATACAGCGATTTACTGCGGGATTACGTAGGCCGTCCCACACCGCTTTACCGCGCTAACCGGCTTTCCGAAAAATACAAAACCAACATTTACCTCAAACGCGAGGACCTCTGCCACACCGGCGCGCACAAGGTGAACAACACCATCGGGCAAATCCTGATGGCGCAGCGCCTGGGCAAAAAACGCATTGTGGCCGAAACAGGCGCAGGACAACACGGCGTGGCTACGGCAACGGTATGTGCATTGATGAACCTGGAATGCACCGTGTACATGGGTGAAATCGATATCGAGCGCCAGGCGCCGAATGTGGCGCGGATGAAAATGCTCGGCGCGGAAGTACGCCCCGCCTCATCGGGCTCGCGTACGCTGAAAGATGCCACCAACGAAGCAATGCGCCACTGGATCAACAACCCGGTCGATACGCATTACATTATCGGCTCCGTGGTAGGTCCGCACCCGTATCCGGACATGGTAGCGCGGTTCCAGTCGGTTATTTCCGAAGAAATCCGCGCCCAGCTGAATGCGCACACCGGCAAGGAAACGCCCGACTATGTCATCGCCTGCGTAGGCGGCGGCAGCAATGCGGCGGGTACATTCTACCACTTCCTCGACGACGAAGATGTGAAACTCGTAGCAGTGGAAGCGGCTGGTTTGGGGCTGACTTCGGGCCATTCGGCTGCAACAGTCGCATTGGGCAAACCCGGCGTGCTCCACGGCAGCCGTACCATCCTGATGCAAACCGAAGACGGCCAGGTAGTGGAACCATTTTCCATCTCCGCGGGGTTGGATTACCCGGGCATCGGCCCTCAGCACGCATGGCTTGCCGCCAGCGGCCGCGGAACATTCCTTTCGGCGACCGACGACGAAGCAGTACAGGCTGCATTCGAACTCACGCGCCTTGAAGGCATTATCCCGGCATTGGAATCGTCGCACGCACTGGCCATTTTGGGCCGCCTGGGTGCTTCCGAGAACGAAACGGTGGTACTTACCCTCTCCGGCCGCGGCGACAAGGATATGGGCACTTATATGAAACACATCGATTAATTCTCACCTCAATAAACATCACATGGCTACATTGACACTGCCAGAGGTTTTCGATCTCCGATTGAAGATCCAGGAGCTGGAAGCAAAGGTAAACTCAGGTGAACTGTCGCTTTTCGAACGCTGCGATATGGAAGACGAGATCCTTGAAATGAAAGAAAAACTGGGCGAATTCGACCGCCTGAAATTCAGCGACGAAGGCGAATGCCTCAACTGCTCGGCTTAGTCACCTCAAATCCATACCATATATGCAGAGATTTAAGCTCTTTTTGCTTGCTTCCATGGTCCTTTTCAGCACCATGTCGTTTGTTTCACCTTCAAATCCACCTAAAAAAATGCTGCGTCACGTTGTGCTTTTCAAATTCAAAGACTCTTCAACGCCTGCACAGATTAAAGAAGTGGAAGACGCTTTCAGAAAGCTTCCTTCGAAAGTGAAAGAGGTGAAAGGATTTGAATGGGGTACCAACAACAGCCCCGAAGGATTGGCACAAGGCTTCACACACGTGTTTTTCGTGAGCTTCGACAGCGAAGCCGGACGTGAAGTATACCTGCCTCACCCTGAGCACAAAGCATTTGTAAAAGTCCTGGAACCACACCTGGACAAAGTATTGGTTGTTGACTACTGGACACAGGAATGAACCGCATTGTAAATCTTTTTCAGAATTCTGATAAATCCTCGGGCGGGGAATCGAGCGCCGGACTTACGCGTCCCGGACTACTGAATGTCTATTTCACGGCCGGCTTCCCCGAACTGAACGATACCCTACGCGTTTTGCAGGCATTGCAGGAAGGCGGAGCAGATCTCGTGGAAATAGGGATGCCGTATTCCGACCCCGTGGCCGACGGCGAGACAATCCAGCAAAGTAATGACCGCGCATTGGAAAACGGCATGTCCGTCCGCATTCTGTTTGATCAATTGCAGGGTATGCGCGAAACGGTATCCGTGCCGGTGCTGTTAATGGGTTATATCAACCCGGTATTGCAGTATGGTATCGAGTCGTTTTGTGCTAAATGCGCGGAAGTAGGCGTGGACGGGCTCATTCTGCCCGATATGCCGATGGACGTTTACCTCGATGAATACAAATCCATTTTCGACGCGCACGGTTTGCTGAATATCTTTTTGGTAACCCCCCAAACGTCCGAAAAACGCATTCGCCAGATCGACGAGGTGAGCGCCGGATTCATCTACACCGTTTCCTCCGCGAGCGTTACCGGTTCGAAATCCGGCGTGAGCGGCGATATGGAAGCGTACTTCGAAAGACTCGACGCGATGAACCTCCGCAATCCGCGCCTGATCGGTTTTGGTATCAAAGACCACGACACGTTCGTGAGAGCTTCGAACCACGCCGCCGGTGCGATCATCGGCAGCGCATTCATCCGCGTGTTGCAGGAAAGTACCGACCTGGAAAACGATATCAAATCGTTTGTGAGATCGGTCAAGAGCTCTTCGGAGGCAATTCCCGCATAATTCGCCGCGGAGCGGCCGATTTTGAAATTCTTCAGGCATCAATTTTGTACAAACAATCCGTCACCGGGTTGTTTGTTTTTTTATATACCAACGTTGCCTATGAAAACCGCTCATGCACTACTCATCGTCCTCATATGCAGCGTATATACGCCGGCATCCGCACAATTCAATTTCGACCTCGAAGGCGGGCTCATTTTAGGCACCAGTTACAATAAAGTACAAATCCCGAGCGGTTCGGGAACGCGCGTGAATCTCCCAGAGCAGCTCGACCTCGACCGGAGTGCGTTCTATCGCATTCGTGCGGGTTACCGGATTGGGAACCGACATAATATCTCCGCATTGTTCGCCCCGCTCACGATTCACTACCGCGGGTCGCTCGATCAGACGACGAATTTTAACAATAATACCTACCTCCCCGGCCAGCCGCTCAATGTGGACTACCGCTTCAACTCGTACCGGCTTACCTATCGCTACGATTTTTTTGCCAACGGCAAGTGGAGGGTAGGGGCGGGGCTCACCGCCAAAGTCCGCGATGCCGACATCCGCTTCAAGAGCGAGTATGCCGACACGCATTATGACAACCTCGGTTTTGTACCACTCATTAATTTCTACGCTTCCTGGAAACCGGCCTACCACTGGACCGTCATTCTCGAAGGCGACGCATTGGCCGCAAAGCAGGGACGCGCCGAGGACATCTTCGGAGGCATTGCCTACAATTTCAATAATACGATCGGGATCAAGCTTGGGTACCGTATGCTCGAAGGCGGAGCAGACAATGACAAGATCTATAATTTCAACTGGATCAACTACGCCTCAGCCGGCATACTGATTTCGCTCTGACGCGATGAGTAGCCTGCCGGCACCGGTGTGGCGACACTCGGTGTGACGACACCCGGTGTGACGATACCGGGATTTTCCATACATGCTGGGGTAAATGTGCCAGTAATTCGTTATATTTCTTTGTTTTTATCACGTGTAGCGATTTGGTAATTTTTGAATGCCGGATGCGTTATAAAAACTTCACGCTTATACCTAAACCACTATGGCTCCTTTCACTACGTCAATGGAAGGCCTGTTGCTCCGCATTCAGGAATACCGTCAGAAATATTATCAGAACCAGTTGCTCAAAGGCGCGATCTTCTCGATAGGGCTGCTGCTGACTGTCTTTTTGTTTTTCAATACCATCGAATATTTCGGGCGGTTCAGCTCGCTTGTGCGCGGGATGCTGTTTTTCGGCTTCCTGGCTGTACTGGTGTTTTCGTTTGTACAATGGGTTATCCAACCGCTGATCCATTTGTATGGTTTGAGAAAACCGCTCTCTGATGAGCAGGCCGCATTGCAGATAGGGCAGTATTTTCCGGAAGTGGGGGATAAGCTCGTCAATACATTGCAACTCCGTAACCTGACGGGCATGCAATCGGACCTGATCGACGCGAGTATCCGGCAGAAATCGAGCCAGCTGCTGATTGTCCGCTTTTCGGATGCGATTCGTTTTAATGAGAATAAAAAGCGGCTGAAATATGCGGTGTACCCGCTGGCGGCCATTGCGGTGATATTGCTGTTCAACCCCTCGTTTTTCTCTTCAAGCTCGGAACGCATTATCCATTTCCAGAAGAATTATACTTATGCGCCATTCTCTTTTGAATTACAAAACAAGAGCCTGAAAGCATTTCGGAATGAGGATTTTACATTAAAACTCAAACTGCAAGGCGAAGCTCTGCCGTCGGCCGTTTACCTGGTTCAAAATGGCACCCGCTTCAAGCTGACGCAGGAAAGCGCCAAGAATTTTTCCTACACATTCAAAAACCTGCAACGCGATGTCGCATTCTCTTTCGACGCAGCCGGCTACGCTTCCGAAGAATACCGCATTGTAGTGAACGAACGGCCTTCGCTGCTGTCGTTCGATGTGAATTTGCATTATCCAGCGTATCTGAATAAACCTTCGGAAGGGCTGAATAATGTAGGTAATCTATCGGTACCGGAAGGCACGACTGTCGAGTGGAATTTCAATACATCTTCTACCAAAGCATTGGCCATTAAATTCGAAAACGATTCGGCATTGTATACTGCCAAGGAAAGCAATGGCGACCATTTCGAAATACGGAGAACGGTCCGGAAATCAGCTCAATATCAGGTAAATCTGAAAAACGATCAGACTACCAATTCGGACAAAATCGGCTATTTCATCAATGTTATTCCGGACAAATATCCGGTGATGAACCTTGAAAATTTCCAGGATACGACATTGTATAACTACCTCGTGCTCGGCGGCTCCATCAGCGACGATTACGGGTTTTCACAGCTCCGCATGTTCTATTCCGTCAAGAGAGCGAATGAGGACAAGCCTGCGCAGCCGAAAAGCATTCCCATTCCATTTAACAAAACCGTCAACACCCAGAGCTTCTTCTTCCAATGGTACGTGGACAGCCTCAAACTCGCGCCGGGCGACAAGATCGAGTACTATGCCCAGGTTTGGGATAATGATGGCGTAAATGGTGCGAAAAGTGCCCGCTCACGATCTATACAATTCACGGTACCATCGAAAGATCAGCTGGAAGCGGAGGTAAGGAAGTCGGAACAGGCGACGGAGAATCAGATGCAATCAGCGATGAAGAAAGCGCAGAGCTTGCAGAAGGATATAGAGAACCTGGATAATCGTCTGAAAAGTAACAAGGAGCTCGATTTTAAAGAACAAAAACAAATCGAGGAAGTGCTGCGGAAACGCGAGGAGTTGATGAAGGAACTGGAAGCATTGAAGGAAAAGCACCAGGACACCAATGAAAAGGCGCGGCAGTTCAACCAGCAAAGTCCCGAGTTGCAGGCCAAAATCGAGCAGTTGCAAAAGCTGATGAACGATTTGATGGACGAGGATACCGAGAAACTGTACAAGGAGCTGAAAAAGCTTTTGGAACAAAAACAGAGCGAACGGATGTCGACCATGCTCGAAAAGCTCCGTAACAAGGAAAATAACCTCGAAAAAGAACTGGAACGAACCATGAAGCTCTTCAAGCAAATGCAGATGGAGCAGAAAATGGAAAACCTCGCCGAAAAATTGAACGATTTGGCTGATAAGGAAGAAGACCTGGCCGAAAAATCGGAGCAGAATGATAAGAACAAAAGCTCCGAGGATAAGCAGGGCAAAAACGAAGATCTGAAAAAAGAGCAGGAAAAAATCCAGGACGATTTCAAAAAAGCCCAGGAAAACAGCAAGGAGATCGAGGAAATGAGCAAGGAGCTGGAACAGGAGCTCGATATGCAGAAAGAGGAGCAAAAAAACGCTTCTGAGCAGATGGAACAGAGCAAGCAGCAGCTCGACAAGCAACAGAACCAGAAAGCGTCCCAGTCGCAAAAAAACGCGGCTAAATCGATGAAGAAAATGGCGCAGTCAATGCAGGAGCAAATGGAGTCGGCGGAAATGGAGCAAATGCAGGAAAACCTCGATGCTTTGCGCGACATTCTCGAAAACCTGATCACATTATCCTTCGACCAGGAGACGCTGATGAAAGACTTCCGCGGCGTGAGCCTGCAAGATCCCCGCTTCGTGAAACTCGGCCAGCAGCAACTGAAACTGAAAGATGACGCGAAGATCGTCGAGGACAGCCTGTACGCATTGGCCAGCCGCGTGGTGCAGATCCAATCGTTCATCACCCGCGAGCTGAACGATATGAAGTCGTACATGAACGAGAGCGTGAAGAGCATCAAGGACCGGCAAATTAATGTAGCTACTTCCAAGCAGCAATTCGCGATGACTTCCATGAACAACCTCGCATTAATGCTGAGCGACGTCTTCAACCAGATGCAGCAACAAATGGCGATGGCTATGCCCGGCGCCGGCAAAGGCAAGAAGGGTAAGCAGAAAGGCGAGCAGCAGGGCATGGGCGAAATGCAGGAAAAACTGAACGGGCAGATCAAGCAGCTCGGCCAGGGCAAGGAAGGACAGGGTAACCAATCGGAGCAACTTGCGAGAATGGCCGCGCAGCAAGCCGCGATCCGCAAGATGATCCAGGATTTGATGGAGCAGCAGAAAGGTACCAAGCAGGGCGAGCAAATGGGCAAGGAGTTGCAGGACATCGCCGAGAAAATGGACGAAACTGAAACCGACCTTGTGAACAAACGCGTGACGCCGGAGATGATCAAACGCAACCAGGAGATCACCACGCGCCTGCTCGAATCCGAAAAAGCAATGAAAGAGCAGGACGAGGACGAGCAACGCAAAGCACAAGCCGCGAAGCAGCAGCCGAAACAACCGCCTGCCGCATTTGAAAAGTACATTCGCGAGAAGGAGAAGCAAACGGAACTGCTTCGCACCATACCGCCTACTTTCTCACCATTCTACAAACGGGAAGTCGACACGTACTTCCGTAAATACCAGGCCAAGAACTGATCAACGGTCCATTTTGTTGGGCTAGGGTAGGGGATAGCGTTAACTCTTTTTAACAGGGGGTTTTGACACGCTATCCCTTGTTTTTCATGTTCTTAATGACAGACTTCGTAAGTTTGTAAATTATTTACGATCAAATATTTAAATATCACGCACCAGCCGGCACTTATCCGGGCGGATGTGCGTGGCTATAAATCATGGTAAGTTTCTTCTCGGAAGGCATTGATTTTAAGGTAGTTAATCCGTTAAAAACGAAGAAATGGATCAAAAACACCTCAATTTCAGAAGGTTATGAGTTATCTCAATTGAATTACATATTTTGTTCGGACGAATACCTGCTTGAAATCAATAAGGAGTACCTCGACCACGACTATTTCACTGACATCATTACGTTTGACAATAGTGAGGAAGACAATCAAGTGGAGGGGGATATTTACATCAGTGTAGACAGGGTACGTGAAAATGCAGCAACGTTCCACACCGAATTTGACACAGAAATGCGCCGTGTGCTCATTCATGGGTTGCTACACCTTGCGGGGTACGACGACACGAGTGAAGCGCTTAAAACGGCCATGAGGGCTAAAGAAGATGAGTATCTTAGGCTGTTCTAGTTAAATTTCCACGTGGAACACTTTAATTAAAGTGGTTTAACAAGTGAGTAATAATATGTTTCAGGAATATGATGTGATCGTGGTAGGCGCAGGCCATGCCGGATGCGAAGCCGCCGCTGCCGCAGCGACGATGGGTTCGTCGGTACTACTGATCACAATGAATATGCACACCATCGCACAGATGTCGTGCAACCCCGCAATGGGCGGTGTCGCCAAAGGACAGATCGTCCGGGAGATCGACGCGCTCGGCGGACAGTCGGGGATCGTCTCCGACAAGACGATGATCCAGTTCCGGATGCTGAACCTCTCCAAGGGCCCTGCCATGTGGAGCCCCCGTTGCCAAAGCGACCGGGTCAGATTCGCAGAGGAATGGCGGTCGATTCTCGAGAACAATCCGAATGTAGACTTCTGGCAGGACACGGCGAAAAACATCATCGTCGAGGACGGCAAAGCCTGCGGGGTAGTGACGAGTCTCGGCATTGAAATCCGCTCGAAAGCTGTGGTACTAACCAATGGTACTTTCCTCAATGGACTCATCCATATCGGCGAGAAAAACTTCGGTGGAGGCCGCACCGGCGAGAAATCCGCAACCGGCTTGACAGAGCAATTGGTAACACTCGGCTTTGAAGCAGGCCGCATGAAAACCGGCACGCCCCCACGCGTGGACGGCCGCTCGCTCGACTACTCCAAAATGGAAGAACAACCCGGCGACGAAAACCCGGCCAAATTTTCCTACACCGATACCAAGCCGCTCGCCAAACAACGCAGCTGCTGGATCACCTACACCAACCAGGAAGTACACGACGTGCTGAAAACCGGCTTTGAAAAATCGCCGATGTTCTCGGGACGCATTAAGGGGCTGGGGCCCCGGTATTGTCCGTCGGTGGAAGATAAGATCAACCGCTTTGCCGATAAGGACCGTCACCAGATTTTCGTGGAACCGGAAGGGTGGGATACTGTGGAGGTGTATGTCAATGGCTTCTCGACTTCGCTGCCGGAAGACGTGCAATATGCTGCGCTCCGGAAAATTCCAGGCTTCGAGAATGCTAAAATGTTCCGCCCGGGCTATGCGATCGAATACGACTACTTCCCGCCGACGCAATTGAAATCGACGCTTGAAACCCACCTGGTGAAGAATCTCTTTTTTGCGGGTCAAATCAATGGGACGACCGGCTATGAAGAGGCGGCGTGCCAGGGCTTGATGGCCGGCATCAATGCACACCGGAATGTGAACGATCTCGATCCATTCGTTTTGAAAAGATCGGAAGCATACATCGGCGTGCTCATCGACGACCTCATTAACAAAGGTACCGAAGAGCCCTACCGCATGTTCACCTCCCGCGCTGAATACCGGACGTTGCTTCGCCAGGATAATGCAGATTTGAGGCTTACCGAAAAGGGCTACGAAATCGGTTTGGCGAGCGACGAAAGGGTAGAGGCAGTGCGTACGAAGAAACGTGAGACAGAAGAGATCATCGCCAAACTAAATGCTACCAAACTGACCCCGGACGAAATCAACCCGGCATTGGAAGCGATCGGTACTGCGCAGATTCGTGAAAAAATCGCTGTCGCGCAACTGCTCAGAAGGCCCCAGATTTCGATTAACCAACTGCTTGAATCGAGCCCTGTCGTGAACGAATTGCTCAGTGAATATGGCCACGATTCCGTGCAGCAAGCCGAGATCAATTTGAAATACGACAGCTATATTGAGAAGGAAATGCTGCTCGTGGAGAAAATGAATAAGCTGGAAAATCTCGCGATCATAGAAAATTTCAACTATGATGGCGTCACTTCCTTGTCCTTTGAGGGCCGTGAGAAACTGAAAAGAACACGTCCTTCCACGATCGGCCAGGCGTCGCGCATCAGCGGTGTCAGCCCTTCGGATATATCTGTTTTAATGCTTTACATAGGCCGCTAATGTCTTTAGAAACGCTCGAAAAATGCCCGGTATGCCAGCAATCCAGTTTCAGCAATTATCTGAATGTGGAGGATTATACCGTTTCGCACAAAGAATTTACGATCCAGCAATGCAATTCCTGCTACTTTCTGTTCACAAATCCGCGCCCTTCAGAAGACTCGATCGGCGTATATTATGAGTCACAGGAATATATTTCCCATCACGACGAAGCCAAAGATCTGATGAGTAAAGTGTACACTTCTGTGAGAAATCATACGATTGAACAGAAGGTAAAACTGATCAACAGCCTCGTTCAACCGAAGGGAACATTGCTCGACATCGGCTGCGGAACCGGCAATTTTCTCGGTGCTGTAAAACAGGATGGCTGGAACACATACGGTACCGAACCCGATTCAGGTGCACGCGAGGTGGCGTCAAAAAGGGTAGGAGCGACGATCTTCGAAGGTATAACGGAAGAGAGCCTGGGAGCGCAGCAATACGATCTTATTACCATGTGGCACGTTCTGGAACACGTGCATAAATTGAATGAAACGATCGACTGGCTGCAAAACCATTTAAAACCGAACGGGCGGATCATTATCGCGGTACCTAACCCACAGTCGCACGATGCCGCCAAATACGGCCGTTTTTGGGCCGCCTACGACGTTCCCCGTCATTTGTATCATTTCACCCGCGCTACCATGAAAAACCTCTTACAAAGGCACGGATTGACGGTTAAAAAGATACTTCCCATGTGGTTCGATTCCTTTTATGTAAGTATGCTCAGCACGAAATACAAAAGCAGCAAAACCAATTTAATCGATAGCGCGATCACCGGGTTAGAATCCAATCTGAAAGGCCGCGCCGGCACAAATAAGGAGCTTAATACTTCCAGCCTGATCTACATTATCTCGAAAAACTGACCAGTACCAACACAACAAACGGCCCTCAATACCCACTGTATTGGGGGCTTTTTAAATTCAACTGAAATGCTTAGAACGATTGTATTTGCCATCCTCATTCTGTTCTTCTTCGAACGCTGTGCACAACAGGTACCGCCTACCGGAGGAAAAAGGGATTCGATTCCGCCTACACTTCTGGAAAGCAATCCCCTGAACAAAACCCTCAATTTTAAAGGGAAGAAAATCGAATTATTCTTCGATGAATACGTGGTGGTGGATAATATCAACCAGAAATTGGTGATCACGCCTGAGGCCGATAACCCCTACTCTTACAAGCAGAACGGCATGTCGGTACTGCTTACATTCAAAAATCAGTTCAAGGACAGTACCACATTTACCTTGAATTTCGGTGATGCTATCAAGGATTTCGCGGAAAAAAATCCGGCAAAAAACCTCAAAATAGTCTTCAGTACCGGCAATTCGCTCGACTCCGGGCGCGTGTATGGAACATTGAAGGATATCCGCACCAACAAGCCCATTTTTGACGCCCTGGTGGGTCTGTACAACGTCAGCGACACCCTCAATATCGCCAAACAAAAGCCCTACTACTTTTCAAGAACCGATAGCAGCGGTGTGTTTTCCATTGAAAACATTCAAACCAGACAATACAAACTGATCGCCATCGACGACAAAAACCGCAATATGCTCTACAATGCGAAGGATGAGCGCATGGGATTTTTGGGTAAAACCATCACGGCCGGCACCGATTCCGCGTCCTATCAGCTGAATATGTACCTCTCCGACAACACCGCATTAAAGGTCCAGCGAACGCTTCCAAAAGTGAATAATTACGCAGTTGTGTTCAGCAAAGCGATCGAGAACGTGGAAGTGACGTTCGTAAACAAAGATCCACTACCCTACCTGCTTGAACCCAATGGCACAAACCTTAAATTTTTCAATGTAGATCCCCATCCCGATACCACATTGGTAAAACTCAAAACATTGGATTCTCTGGGAATATCGAGTGAATTTGAGCAAAAAATCGCATTTCAGGCGCAACGCGGCAAACAGCGCCAGCTCGATCCGTTGTCCATTACGACCATTCCGGAAGCCAACAAACCGCTTACCAACACATTCACCTACAAGATCATTCTGAACAAACCCGTCCGCACGCTCGACGATCAAAAAATCGCATTAATCTCCGACAGCCTCACCCACGAGCCATTGAATGCATTTAAATACAGTTGGAATAAAAACCACAATATCCTCACAATCGACGCAAAATCGTTCGCGAAAGACACCGTGAAATGGGATATTCCCAAAGGCTCGATCATCAGCGTAGAAGGCGACACGCTGCCCAAAACATTGCTTCGGCATACTATTCTAAAGGAAGAAGATTACGGCGTGATCCATGGCCGCGTTACGAACGCGGATACGTCGATGCGTCTCATTATCGAACTGGTCGACGAACAATACAAAGTAGTCGAAACACACTACCAATCGCCCTACACTTTCAAGAATATCCCTCAAGGAAAATATTTTTTGCGCGCTACGATCGATAGAAACCGGAACAGAAGGTGGGATCCCGGCCAAATGGACAAAGACCTGCAGCCTGAGCCTATCTATTACATGCAGGACAAGTTCCTTTTGAAGGCAAATTTCGAGCTGAACGATATCAACATCACCATTCCTGAAGAAAAATAATGACATTTTTGTCTACAGTCTGTGGATAACTATGTGAATAACGCCGAAATTTTGTTGGTAAAAGGGGTGAAAATGTGAACAACCTTGTGGATAACCCCTAATATGTGTGGATAAAAAAGTGAATTCAGGCCTCCAGTGGATAACCAGCAACCAAACGAGAGTTAACAGTACGTTGATTCACTTTAGAAACTGTGGATAACAAAAGTAGTCAACTAAAGGCGTTTACCCACATTCCAATGTGAACAGAATAATTCCTAACTTGTATTTCAACTACTTAAATGTTGATTTCAAAAATTTATACAGTGGATAACCTACAATAGTTATCCACAAAATGTGAATAACTATGTTAATCTACAGTGGACAAGCACTTTATTCACAAATCCACAGACACAATGAATGATAATAACTAAAGGAAAAAGATTTTTTTATCTATTATGAAAAGGGTTACGAGCTGTTTGATGATAGGATTTCTGCTTTCCGGGGCGGCCGCGGCGTTCGGGCAGGGGGAGCGGGAGCTGGCCGAAGAATATTTCAAAAATGGGGATTGTCCAAAGGCGCTTAGTTACTATTCTTCATTTCTGAAAAGCTCATTTGAAAAAATCTCGCTTAAGAATTACACCAGCTGCATTGTGAAGAGCAAGGCATGGGGCGACGGCGAGCAATTTTTCAAAAAGCAGATCAAAGGGGATGCCAACAATGCAGCCTGGTATTATCTCAACTGGGGCATAATGCTTGAGAATCAGGGGAAGGCCGTAGAGGCATCCAAAAGGTACGAGCAGGTCATTACCGCGTCCGGTGCGAGAACGGAGCTTAAACGCGACCTGGCGGAGGAATTCCGGGCGCAAAACCAGTCGGAATGGGCGAAGAATATCCTGCTCGAAGCGAGGGAAAGCGCGAAACGTTACGATATCTTCCAGCTCGAACTTGCAAGCGTTTACCGCGACCTGAACCAGCCGGAGAAGATGATCGACGAGCTGCTTTCTTATGGCATGCGCTATCAGAATACCGAGGTCGTTCAGAATATGCTTCAGGACTTTACGAAGGACGAGAAGGAACAGGCATTGCTGGAAAAGGTATTATATGATAAGATCCAGAAGTTTCCGCAGGAAGGCTTTTACAATGAACTGCTGATCTGGTACCAGGTCCAGCGCAAGGATTTTTACAAAGCATTCATCCAGGAACGCGCCCTCGACCGCCGTTTTAAACACAATGGATCGCGGCTTTACAACCTCGGAATGCTGGCCTTGCAGAACAACGACTATACCAATGCAGGCACAATCTTCGACCATCTCGTGAAGGAGTATCCCAAAGGACAGCTCTATCCGGTGGCGCGGAGAATGGCCATTTTCGCTCGGGAGGAGCAGGTCAAAAACACTTATCCCGTAAAGAAAAGCGAAGTGCAGAAGCTGCTCGGTCAATACCAGCAGCTCGTCGATGAACTGGGCGTGAATGTGCGTACGATCGAAGCGCTGCGAAACATGGCGATCCTGAATGCATTCTATATGGATAACTTCAAAAAGGCGATCGAGATATTGCAAAAAGCGATCGAAGCGGGTAAGGCTGAGAAGAATTTTGTAGATAAATGCAAGCTCGATCTGGGTGATATCTACCTGCTGCAAGGTGAACCCTGGGAGGCGACATTGGTATATTCGCAGGTCGAAAAGTCTCAGAAAGATGATGTGCTTGGTTACGAGGCGAAGTTGCGGAATGCGAAGTTGCATTATTTCAAAGGTGAGTTTGAGTTAGCGAAAGCAGTTCTCGACATTCTGAAAAAGGCAACCAGTCGCGAAATTGCGAACGACGCCAATGAGCTTTCGTTATTAATAATGGACAACACCGGTCTCGATAGTACCGAGGCTGCGATGAAAGCTTACTCCTCGGTCGAGCTTCAATTGTTTCAGAATAAGAAGTTCGAGGCGATCGATACCTTGAAGCAATTGTATAAGAAGTATGAAAACCATAGCCTGGCTGACGAAATTCTCTGGCTCACCGCTAAGACTTACATTAAGCTCGACAGCAACCAGCAGGCAATGGCGGATCTGAAATTGTTGTACTCCAAATTTGGTCATGACCTGTACGGCGACGATGCGCTGTTCGCTATGGCGAAGCTCTACCAGGAAAAACTCAATGACAAGGACCAGTCGATGAAATTGTACCAGGAGCTGATGGAAAAATATCCGGGCAGCATTTTCGTCGCCGAGTCGAGGAAGCGTTTCCGGATTTTGAGGGGCGACGTCGTCAACTAGAGAAATTTTTACAGACAATAGAAAAAGGCCCCGAAGTTTGACGCTTCGGGGCCTTTTACATTTTAAAATTCACGCGCTTCTACCCGGATTCAGTCGAATATTCAAATCTCAGGCGCATTGAAACGCTGAATTTCTATTTTAACTCATTCATTAATAGTGATTTGAATTCCGAAAATTCAGGTTTCATTTTGATCGACACTTTTTCAAAATCAAGCAGTGATTTCAATCTTTCAGGTACTTCGATGCTTTTTCCCAAAGTTTCTTCCACGAGGTCGATAAATTTCGCCGGATGGGCAGTCGAAAGGAAGACGCCGATGAAATCACCGTTCGTTTTTTTCCGATACTCCTGAAGACCCCGGTAAGCGACAGCCGTGTGCGGGCACATCACATAGTTGGCATTGCCGAAAACTTCCCGCATTGCTTTTTGGGTTTGCTCATCGGTGAAGAATGCCCCGGAAACTTTTTCGTTGATCGCATTCCAGTCGTCATTGAAAAATCTCGTCAACCGTACAAAGTTGCTCGGGCTGCCGACGTCCATTGCATTGGATATTGTTTCAATCGAAGGAAGTGGTTCGTAAGTACCAGACTCGAGGTAGCGCGGTACCGCATTGTTCACATTAGTGGCCGCGATGAAATGCTCCACCGGCAGGCCCATGCGATAGGCGAGTACGCCCGCGCTGAGGTTTCCGAAGTTACCGCTCGGTACAGCGATCACCAATGGCTTGCCCAATTTCTTCAACTGCGCATAGGCCGCGAAATAATAGAACGATTGTGGGATCAGCCGGGCGATATTGATGGAGTTCGCCGAAGCGAGATTGTATTTTTCGGAAAGCTCCGGATCGAGGAATGCTTCTTTCACCAGGCGCTGGCAATCGTCGAAAGTACCATCTACTTCCAGGGCCGTTACATTGTAGCCGAGGGTAGTCAATTGTTTTTCCTGAATATCGCTTACTTTTCCACTGGGGTAGAGGATCGTAACCGAGATGCCCGGTACTTTATGAAAACCTTGTGCAACCGCGCCTCCGGTATCGCCGGATGTTGCCACCAGAATGCGGATTTCTTTGTTGGAGCGCTGCAAAAAGTAGGACATGATCGCCGCCATGAACCGTGCACCAAAGTCCTTGAAAGCCATTGATGGGCCATGGAACAGTTCGAGTACGTAGTCGTTCGGCGTGATCTTCACGACCGGCGCTTCGAAATCATATGCGCGATCAATGATGGATTCAATTTCGCTTCTAGTAATTTCACTGCCCAAAAGGGTGGCCGTCACCTCGATGGCGATCTCTTTGAAGGATTTATTCTCGATATCGTCCAGAAATTCCTTCGAAATAGCAGGAATGGTTTCGGGCATGTAGAGACCGTTATCGGGAGGAAGGCTGTTGAAAACGGCTTCTTCCAGCGATGCTTTCAAGTCGGCAGTTTTGGTACTATAGAATATCATTTTGATATAAATTGATCCGGAAAATGGGAGCGCAAATTTAACTAAAATCCCAGCAGGTCAGTTATTTTGAGAACTTTTAAATGGGTTTTCGGGCTAAAAACAGGATAGTACTTTGCTGTGAAAGCATTGCGGGGATCGTGGCGCCGGATATTTTTGTTTCGTACTAACAGGTAGTAAATCAATATAACAAACCAAATAATATGTCGATAGGAATTTTCAATGTGCCGGCACTTAAAAACGAACCGGTAAAAAGCTATGCGCCGGGTACACCGGAGCGCGCAGAACTTAAAAAAGCATTGGCGGATGCCCGCTCCAAAACCATTGAGATACCACAATATATAGGTAGCGAAGAAATCTATTCGGGAAATAAGAAGAAGGTGTCCCCGCCGCATGATCATCAGCACATTCTGGGCTATTTTCACGAGGGTACTAAGGAAGACGTCGCCAAAGCGATTGATGCTGCCCTGGAAGCCCGGAAAAGCTGGGCTACGCTTACCTGGGAGCAACGCGCGGCTATTTTTCTGAAAGCGGCCGAACTGATCGCCGGTCCGTACCGCGCTGAAATGAATGCGGCCACGATGCTCGGACAATCCAAAAATGCCTATCAGGCCGAGATCGATTCGGCTTGTGAAATCATTGATTTTCTGAGGCTTAATGTAAACTTCATGCGGGATATCTATGAAGAGCAGCCTGTTTCGTCGGAAGGCGTCTGGAACCGCATGGAATACCGTCCGCTGGAAGGTTTCATCTTCGCCATTACGCCATTCAACTTTACGGCTATCGCGGGAAACCTGCCAGCTGCACCTGCACTCATGGGTAATGTGGTGATTTGGAAACCTGCATTTACGCAAGTCTACGCGGCGAATGTGATTATGAAGGTATTCAAAGAAGCGGGCTTGCCGGATGGCGTTATTAATATGGTTTTGGCAGATGGTCCGGTTGCGGGAGAAGTGATTTTCAAGCACCCTGATTTCTCCGGCGTGCATTTTACGGGTAGTACCAAAGTTTTCCAGACAATTTGGAAGACAATCGGAGAGAATATTGCTACTTATAAGACATTTCCAAGAATCGTGGGAGAGACGGGAGGTAAGGATTTTGTACTCGCTCACAAATCGGCTAATGCAAAGGAGGTGGCTACCGGGCTGATCCGGGGTGCATTTGAATACCAGGGGCAAAAATGCTCGGCGGCTTCACGGGCGTATATCCCTTCCAATCTTTGGGAAGAAGTGAAAAGATTTATGCTGGCTGATTTGGTCGAGATAAAAATGGGCGGTGTAGAAGACTTCTCTAATTTCGTGAATGCCGTAATCGACGAAAAGTCGTTCGACAAGATCGCTTCTTATATAGATGGGGCAAAGGCCAGCGCGGATACGGAAATCGTCGCAGGAGGCAATTTTGATAAGAGCAAAGGCTATTTTGTCGAGCCGACCATTATTCGCGCATTCAAGCCGGATTATGTTACGTTGTGCGAGGAGATATTCGGGCCCGTCCTCACTATATATGTGTATGATGAAAATGAGTTCGAACAAATCATTCCGGTCATCGACGCCACTTCTCCCTATGCATTAACAGGGGCTGTCTTTGCAAAGGACCGCTATGCCATTGAATATGCGACACGGCATCTGGTGAATGCGGCTGGTAACTTTTATATAAACGACAAGCCGACCGGAGCCGTGGTAGGGCAGCAGCCCTTCGGTGGTGCGCGGGCATCGGGTACGAATGATAAGGCGGGATCGGTTTTAAACCTGCTCAGATGGGTATCTCCGCGTGCATTGAAAGAGACGCTCGTTTCGCCGAAAGACTATAAATATCCCTTCCTTTCCGCCGAATAATTGGATAATGCTTTTGAATAATTTGAATCGTTGAAGAACTTTCAAATTATTTGACTTTTTTCTTGCCCAGCTATTGGACTTGAAAAAATGTTTTCTACCTTTGCAATCCCAATCGCAAACGAAGCGACTGACACGAAGAAAAGAAAGCGCGGTTGGCACTGTTCTTTGACATGATGAGATAGACCAAAAGAGTAAGAAAAACTCGTTTGAATAGAATTAAGCTACTTTAATGTAGCAAACAAAATTTACAATGGAGAGTTTGATCCTGGCTCAGGATGAACGCTAGCGGCAGGCTTAATACATGCAAGGCGAAGGGGCAGCAATGTCACTGTCGTACGGGTGCGTAACGCGTATGCAACCTACCTATCACTGGGGGATAGCCCGGGGAAACCCGGATTAATACCGCATAAAACAGGGGCACCGCATGGTGATATTTGTTAAAGATTTATTGGTGATAGATGGGCATGCGTTCGATTAGCTAGTTGGCGGGGTAACGGCCCACCAAGGCGACGATCGATAGGGGAGCTGAGAGGTTGATCCCCCACACGGGCACTGAGATACGGGCCCGACTCCTACGGGAGGC
>NZ_FNAN01000004.1 GCF_900101885.1 Dyadobacter soli
TTAAGCCATCTGCGGCGTTTGATGTGAAGGAAGACCTTATGGCCCCGAATTGGAAAATCCTGAACAGTAATCATCGGAAAGAACCCTTTGGAGAGCAAATTCTTCCTCTCCGGGTCATTCTCATCCGCATTCTTCTCATCTATATGCACGTGAAATACTCCATCCTGACGGTCGATGGATGTCAATTCAAAATTTTCAAGGATAAACTCTGGTAATAGAAACTGGATAATAGGCAAGAAACTTTCCAAAACGAACTAGGTTGATTAAAAACACAAACCTAGAAAATCCTATGCGCTCCACAAGTTTTTGATTTGATCCGAAAATCCTATGCGCTCCACAAGTTTTTGATTTGATCCGTGATGATTTGTAACTGTGAGTGAATTTGCGGGGAGCATGTCTGGAAAACGAAAAAGCCTGCTTTTCAGCAGGCTTTCCAAGTTACTCATCGTGAAAGTAGTTGCCTTTTTGCACGGTTTTGTGACCCATAGGGGAACAAAGGTGGTCTCTTAGCGCATTCATTATAAGCCATTTGGAAACCTGATTTCCAAACTGTGAGTGGAACTGTGAGCTAGGCCGCCTCCATTTCTTCTTCCTGCGATTGTTCAACAGGCATCGGAAGGACCTTCCCGCAGGGCGTATTTCCACCCAGATCAGGCTTTCCCAGGGACATTTTAAGCAGCTCCTGTAAGCTTGCTATCTGAGTATCCTTCACGTGCAGTTGATCTTTAAGTGCCCTGAATTCAGTTTCAATTTTAGCCAGATATTCCATTAAGTAATTTCCCGCATCTGATTGGCTCCCCTGTCCGGTTTCCGAAACCATAAGTGACATGCGCTTTTCGATTTCTTCTTTCGTAACTCCAAGTGCTTTCGCCCATTTTCGAAGTTCTGTATCTGACATTTTTGACCTATTGTAAATAAGGTAAATGTTTTGACGATTGATACGGAGCGCGTCCGCGACGTCTTGTGGCCGCAGACTCTTCTCATCGATGATCTCCTTTATTATGACTCCAACTGGAATCCTTTTCGTAGCCATACTATTTTCGTTTGATGAAAATTGATCGATAAACTATATGCAAATATTAACCTCTCAGGGACAATTGTCAAACCATCTGTAAAGTTTTTTAACCTTTCAAGGGCGATTTCTGACCAACGAGGCGAAAACAACAACATCTAGTTGTTCTTGACTAAAATTAATAGCGCTGAAAATCAACTAATTGTAGAATTATTTTCCATTTTTTATATAAAACTATTGACAATTGATTTTTTTGAAAATACTTTTGATAGGTAATAAATAGTCCACTAAGGTACTCTAGAGTTCCAAACCGGTCAAATAACTCAAAGGATGAAGTTCGATAGAACAAAAGAACGACAGCCATTAGGCCATCTTCTGGCAGATTTAGAGGAATGGCAACGGATGAAAATCAAAACAAGACTCAAGGAATTAGGTTTTTCCCAGGGTCAGTGGAAAGGACTATTAACCAATGCAGCAGCTCACAAGGTACCTGCATTTGTGAGGGATGTT
Source organism: Dyadobacter soli (assembly GCF_900101885.1). Classification (GTDB taxonomy): domain Bacteria; phylum Bacteroidota; class Bacteroidia; order Cytophagales; family Spirosomataceae; genus Dyadobacter; species Dyadobacter soli. The sequence continues at coordinate 1,523 of NZ_FNAN01000004.1, forward strand.
ATTGTAGGTGAGCTCCCAGATTCAGCTCAACTTTTCAATCACCCAAATTTGAAAACAGAGCGGGTCGCGTAACGCGACCTTTTAATTGGTCATAAAAGTAGAAGTAGTTAATAGTAGAACCCTAAAGTAGCTTGAGATCATGAACCCATATTTAAATACGGCGCTGGTATCGCAAACACCGGAGGTTAAGGTTCAAGAAGTTATCGTTTCCCGACTGACCCGGCGTGGCGACGGCGATAATCAAGCGGATCCAGTCCGGACGGTTTTCCAGATTTTCGATTTAGAGGGAAATCTGCTTGCCGAGCGAGATGAATATAGTTCATTCTCGAAAGAACAGCTGCTCCACTTCGCGAAGTTCGTGAAAGAGATGGAGCTCAATGACGTGGAGAGAGCATTTGCAAGCTGGGTTGACTCGATTAACGGCGGATAATGAATGATTTATTCCGGCTTGCTAATAACTAGATAAACCTTTCGCTGTCTGAAATCAATGTCAATCTCATATTTAGTACCCGCCACTAGTGTTACGTCTTCCTCCAACTGGAAATCAGTTGACAATTGTCGCTCCTTCATTTTGGGGAAACTAAGTTCAAGCAGTGTCAATGGGTCTTTGGGATCAAAGAAATCAGGGAATCGGCTCTCCAGCAACCTAAGCGCATCATGATGTACGGAATATTCGAGAATTGGTTTTTTAGAAAACTCATTGGGAGCACCCCTCCGAAGCATAATAAATCCGTCACGCTCCATCTGGTTGATAACCGACCAGCGTCGACGCTCTTCCGTCCTATTCTCATCATCATTTATAAGACAGTCTTTAAAAAAGTACTTAAATACCAAATTGGGCTGGTCGCCGAAGTCATCGATGATAGCAATCAGTCGTTTCTGCTCCTCACTGAGTTCAACGGTTTTAAGCATCTCATAGCCTGCCTCCAGGCTTCTGTACTTATTGGTAAACATATAAGGGGTGACAAAATTTGTTCATCGCAAAATACGAATCCTTCACCGCCGATACAATATGGCTGAAAGGTTGAAGGGAAGAAAAACGCTCAACGATATATGGCAGGGGTTTCGGCAAGAATGGCGCAGAAATGCGGCCATCATGAAAACGCGCGGATTTTGGAGTGTGCAGTTGGTTTGGTTCGTGGCCGGAGGAATTTTCTTCCGGCTACTCCCAGCGCGCCAACAGGGCGAATCCTGGTTGCATTATGCACTTAGCGTTGCCCTGATTTGCGCGATCGTGTTGCCAATTTATTTCTGCGAGCTGCTGACCTGGTCAAAATGGGTCGAACGGCTGCTCAATAAGTTTCGAAAGCAAAAACCCTAGAAATATGAAAGCTCTATTATCAGTTTTGACGATTGTGCTCACCGGCGAGTGGGTCGCTGGGCTGTTGGCCAGCAACGCCGGCGTGCTCCTTGCAACCATCGCAGTCCTTGCATTCTGGTATCTGGTTTCCAGGAACGTGCCGCCCACCGGCCCCGGCACAAACAACAATCAGGATCTCACCTTCACCGGCAGCATGTCATGACAATTCTGGGTTACTTGATAGCCGCCTTTGCGTGCTTCGTATTTGCATTAGTGATCATCCACGAGCTCAAAAAGGCTCCCAAACTGGACACTCCGTCTGATCGAAAACATGAGCGACTTAATTCTATCAATCCTGGGCTGCGCGATCGTAGCCCTGTTCGGAATAGCCGTATTCAAGCGCCAAAACGCAACGAGCGATGACAAGCGTTGAGAAATCTCGCGAATGGGCGGAAGTCCTGCTGTTGTGGCTGGACCAGGCAAGTAGCCGTTTTCGCTACTACGATGATCTTAATGACAAGTTACAACGAATGTCAGCTTTGCAAGCGTGGGTTAATCACGGCGCTATTAAAAGCCAGATCAAACGTATCCGCGACAAGGAGCTCAAATTATATCTCAATTCACGGTAACCATGTCAGAAATTCACTCCACCGCCTTTTCAGCGACCGAGCTGCGAGCAATGATACTGGGCATACAGGTTTTAAGAGAAGTTAAAAACGGAGCATTTGCTACGTCGGAAGCTTCCACAATAGCACCGGAACGCCTTATCATTCAAAAGTTTAATGAAGAACGTCGGGTCGAACATCAACGTGGTGATGATCATTTAGCCGGCATTATAGGTAAACTGGAAGCTTTTTTAATTACCGCTGAGCTTCCCGAAATGGATAAAGACATCGGCCAGGAATGGCCACAAGAGCGTGCCGTCTCAGATGGCATTTGATAGAGGAGGGTTTACGCAGATTGCCGGTACGTATTGAATCACGGTAATCTCAGGGTGTGCCAGGCGGCTTGTTTGATTCTCGCGCTGGCAGGAAGTTCGGTCTTCGCACCCTACAAGAAGCATCCATTTTGAAAGTTAAGTCGCCCGGGAAATTTCCCCGGGCCGATTTTCAGAAGGAATGGAGGCAGGATATCGCGGGGTAGAGCAGTTGGTGGCTCGGTGGGCTCATAACCCACAGGTCGCTGGTTCGAGTCCAGCCCCCGCTACAGGGTAGGACAGACCTACAGCTGGGAAACCGGCATAGCCCCGAACCGCGGACGATAGCAACGTCCGCGGGTAAGGGAAGCTGCGGAATTAGGGTAACTATTTTGGGTTCGACTCCCATTCCGCACCACGGCAGAACATTCTGCTAACGGCAAGGTGCCGTATATCCATGAGCGTCACTAGTTTGACGGGTAAGGGATAGTATGCTTTGACAAGAAAATTTTGGCCTTAGATGCTCAAAAGAATTGAAACTTCCGATGTTATGCGACGTGCTACTCAGGCATTTGACGAGCACAATGAACGATGCCCGACATCAGTGCATTTCCGGAATACTGCGGATGGCCCAGTGGCCATCACGAGGAAAGTTGGCCTCATTCCCGAGTCTGTAACTACCACGTTTCATACTGTGCTTACCGAGTACGTTCACGCCTACAACCGCACCAGGGACATCATGCCGCTTTATTTGCAGGATCCTGCAAGCCCACCTGCTTTATTTACTACCGGTCCTAACATAGCCAAATTCGCGCGCTGCTCTGCCCGTACTGTGCGGAACCACCTGACTCGTTTGGAAAAATTGGGGTTCCTAACGCGCAAATTCCGGGGCGACAAGCATGCATTTCAGGTGTGGATTTCGCCGAAATATCTATACGGGGAAGTGGCGACCGAAACCGCGAAAAATGCCGCTCTGGCCGCATCTGAGGGGGGAGAACGGAAAATTTTTCCGCATAGCAGTACTCACAGAGAGATTTTAGGAACAGAAAAAGGGAGTGCGGATATGTTAATTGTACACGGAGAGAGCATTCAGGGACAGAGGGGTGAGACAGACGGGCAGAAGGAGCCCCTCGGTGCTCTTCCGGAGGGACAGAAAGGAAGCAGGGGGGGCGCGGCCGGCGCAGCGGATGATCCCGCGATCGCCGCCCAGGGCGAAGAAAACGGCACACAGCACCAGGAACTGGTAGCAATCGGTCGAGAGAATGAACGTCTTGTTAACCGACCGAAGGCGCCGAAGGGTATGGATCCGAAATTTACCAGACTACTTTTTGAATTTTGGCTGTATGCCTGGAAGGTGATTTATCCGACGCGGGAATTTTCGAAACAACAACAGGAAAACTCACTCGCAGCTATCAGCAAAGGCGTTTTTGAAAATTTCCAAGGCGAATGGAGCGATGAACAATGGCTCAGTTACTACCAGGTGCAGCTGGCCAAAGTCGATAAAGCCGGCCGTTACTATGACAATCACCCCGATGCTTACCTGCCTGACCCTTACGCTGTTCACATCCCGGGCAAAGGCTACTTCGATATAGAAAATTTAAAAGGTTTCATCGGAATTGATTCGTGGATAAAGCAGGATGCTATTAAGCACGCTAAGCAGCGCCAGGCATATGCCGACAAGCAGGAGGAGAAAACAAGACGCGCCGAAACACTGCTCCGGACCGCCCGTCGGGATTTCGAGAAACTCCGGAGCAATGCCAAACCTCGAAAGGAGGTTGCCAAATTTAACCAACTGGCTCTATTCCAATACTACAACGTCATTTTCTCAGGGCTTGGCAAAAAGTGGCAGGAAGCATACTGCAAACAATTCCTCGAACAACAAAGCCGCGATTTCCAAGCGCCTACCTATTACAAGCCGCGTAAAATCAAGGCGCTCGCAGCGCCGGAGCCGACGACGGTTGTGCAGGTCGAGTCCTGGATGACCTACGGTGAAGGATTCGATCCTGAATCAGGAACCAATATTTACATTTAACCTTACCTCAAATGAATCACAGACGCTACTACGGCCACAGGGAAAAGCAGTCAAAGCCCTTGTCCGACGAACGAAAGGACGAACAGAAAGCAAAAGCCAGCTGCTACCTGGTTGTAAAGTTTCACGACGGAAATACATGGTCGAAATGGAGCAACGAGCACGGCCAGCCGAAGAAGCTGCTCAACATTAACGATGCAGTAAACGAAATGTTCCGGATCGCCCACCAGTATTTCCAGGGCAAAATTCATTCAGCAGCCATTTTCGACACCCGGGAGCATAAAACGATCGGCGCTTTCAACAAGATATACCAATACGAAAAAGGCTTCTGGACTCAGGTCCAACAATTCACCTGGTAACCTAACCCGAGACTGATATGACAAAGATCACCATCCGCCAAACAGGCAAGAAGTTGACAAACATGGAGTTTCAAATTATAAATGGAGCTCAGCAGCATGCCCATGAATATGATCAGTTGGCCATGCGGTTGTTTTTGGAATCAGAAATTGACGATTGGAAGCGGCGTGACAAATACCGCGGCGCCCCTACCCGGCTGCTTGTCCGTAGCCAGTGGGAAATGGCACTCATGAATCAGGACGTCGAGCTGGCAATCTTCAAGACGATCGCATGAATGCCGGGGCAGTACCCATCCGCCTGCGTCTCTCCTATTGGGAGTCGCTCGGACTGAAGAAGTTCTTAGAGCCGATTTGCCAAACGAAGGTTGGACCGGAAACCCGCAACGAGACGATTGTACTTATTGAATTTGCCGAAAAGTTTTACGGCAAATGTTTCGGTCATGGTTTGAACAGAAGTGACAAGGTGGCTACCTATCAAATTCCGATATCAGTTGCCAGGATCATTCATTACCGATTACAGTGCCAGCCCACAAACGCCGCATTGCAGCAAATACTTTGGCTTCTGGACCAGCACCTAACCAATCGCGGACTGAAGCCCGAATTCGAAAAGACCCTCGCCATTCTTGGGCACTAATCTGAGGGTAATCTTAGCCGTTCCGAATGCACATTACCCGAAATATTACCCCGGTGAATCTAAACCAAACTGAGTAACGATCGTGGCATCGCAAATACTGATTGACATCCAATTTCTTGAGAGCGCAAGCGGGATAACCAGGTCGCTTTTGTACGGTCCAATAGATCTGACGAAACTCCAATATCTAGATCAAATGATTGAAATCCGGCTCAACGAACTGGTCAATCTCGCACACGAGGAGCAGCGAATTGCATGCCCTTACCTATATGACAATATGCGCTAACCTTAAACGATGAGAACCCCTATGAACCAACAAGACGAAAAGAAAGAGTTTTGGGCGATTGTTTCGCTCATGGGTCACCAGCAATTGGCCGGCCACCTGGATGAATACGTAATGGGCGGTTGCAGCTTTTTGCGACTGACGGTGCCGGAGACGACAAGGCAGCCGGCTTGGACTCGCCTGTTCAAAGACAACTCGATTTACTCCATTGACCCCTGCACGGAGTCGGTAGCTAGGTACAAAGCAGAAACGTTGAACATCGCCCCAATGACTGTTTGGGATGCAAACTCTATGCTTGAAAAGCAGCTCTCGAAGGAAGGCAAGATAGTTGTTCCTATCAACAGTTTGCCGGAAGGCTTCAAGGTAGAACCGGAGATTTCGGACCGTGGGCAGTATGTGTATGAGTCTGACGACGACGGCGACGAAAGACCTTTCTGATCAACCTTAAACGATCCGAACCCCTATGAAAAAAAGACGATACGAGGACCTGACACCTGATGAGCTCATACGCCATCAGCTCAAACAAAAAGGGTGGGCAGTGGTAAACCAGCTCGGTTACATTGACCTACACACCGTAAGTGGTACGCGCTCCGACTCTATCCGGAGATTTGAGGCGGATTCAACGCATAGTTGGAAAGACTGGTACCGGCACGGTTGGCGCTGCGTGAAAGTTGAAGTAATCACCAATCCTTAAACGAGTCGAACCCATGTCAGAGACAAACAAGCCAGGCGGCATTCATGGCGCCATTCTCCGGATAATCGTTGATGAAGGAACAGCAACCCCTAAGCAGGTGCAGGAGCTTAACAGGATTGAGCAAACCTGGAAAGATGCCGGGCTTGAAAAAGGCGACTGGGCAGCCGAAGTAATGGGCAAGCTGTATCGAGTAGGATCGGATGAGCATAGTGAAGCCGTCCGGGCATACCTGGCACAATATCAACCGATTGATCAACCTTAAACGAGCAGAACCCCTATGAATACCGTAGCTGAAATGCTTGAAATGCCGGTTGAAGAGCGGAAGAAGTTCCTACAATACGAGGGCTGGAATCCGTACTGCCTCATGTGTAACTATCGAGGCAGGATGCGCCCGGAGCCGTATGGCTGGCGATGTCCACAATGCAAAAACATGATCGGGCATCATCATGAGCGATTGCAAGAATCTCCACTCAATCAGCCAGGATACACGGCGCCCGGCTTGTACCCACTTTCATATCAACCTTAAACGATTCGAACCCATATGTGTTCAATAGCACCCCAATCACGTCGTTTGTGGAACCCCTCTGAAATCAAGTCCCGCTACCAGAATGGCCGGTTCACCGTCCTCTTTAATAAAGAATTCATCATACGCGGCAATGCGTCCAAGTTCATTAAGGAGTATTTCAAGTGTATTCGTTCCATGCTTTTGCGAATAAAGCACCGGAAATACTTCATAATTAGGATCGATCGGGATCCATACTTCAAACGGCACCGTTTGCAATGGCTTAGGTCTAATATTCCCGGGATCAAAATGCAGCAAATACGCTTTCTCCAAAATGTGAGGTAGAACTACGGGGTCATTGTTTATCTGCTCTAGGATTTTCGCAATGTCCTGAGACTTAATCTTTCTAGCGCTCATAGAAATCAAGTTTTGATTTAAGTCTCATAAGCAACCTTTTTTTTCTGAAAATTCAAAATGCTAATGATTCCGACAACTACATAAGTAACAGAACCGAATGACCATGAAAGGAGACTATAACGATGAATACTACCGCACGGCCTGCAACAGCAAACCCGCCACGTACTACAACCACTCGACGGAAAAACACTATTGCACGGGTTGCGCTCACCTGATCAACCTGCACAATGCAGCCGACGGGCAACGACTTTTCGGGCATGACCTGTGCTTACTTACGGTTGTAACAATCCAGCACCCGTTTTATGAGCGTAACCAGTCGAGTACCTGGCCAGGCCTTTTTACGATACGGCATATTGTCCAATCAACTCGACGTATTTTGCGCCCCGACACGAGAAACATATTCCATTCTCAATGTGTGAATATTCTTCAAAATGCCCAGCACCATTGCACCGGATGCATGGCTGGAGATTCATTTCTATTTTTCGGGCTTCATCCTGATAGTAGGGTATTTTACTGTGTTCATGTAACTCAATATGGCACTTATTGCAAAGTGTCGTTAATGCGCTCTCTTCGTATTGCCACGGATATTTCCCGAAAATATAATACTGGTGATGCACGTGTAGATAAATTGGATATTCTGAAAAGGTAGATCCGGCATATCCCGTTTCGGAATCTATCATATCATTCATTGTGTAGATCTGAGAACCACTTTTAATCAGTCGGTCTACCTCAATATCGGAATAGTCCCTAAAATGCCTGCCCATGATAAATTCCGTTGGAGTTACTCCGCACTGGGTGCAGCAATTTTTATCCCTTTTAATTATTGCCGCTCTCAACTGCTTCCATTCAAATGTTGATAACAAATGGCCGTAAGACGGTAGCTGACCGTTCAAATCCTTTAAAAGCTTATCAATTGATGGGTAGAATGGTGTAGGTTTCACGGCTAAATGTTTGGTTTGAGCGCAGATTTTGCCATAATTGAATGAGTTAATTTTTCAAATGAGATCAAAAATAAAAAAAACTGACATTCTACCCGGAAGATTGATTATTCGGTATTGCGCAGCCAGGGATATAAGTAAAGAGCGCGAGGCGAGTTTGGTTTCTGTTCACCAATTCTAGGCCGTGCCTTACTGGGTTTATCAACTTCATGAAAGTATAAACATATTACAAACGTGTTTTAATTAAGTTTACAAACAGGATATGTATTAAAAATGCAGACCTACCAAACCGACTCCTTCAACTTAATTTAAATGAAAAACCTATTTCTATCAGTTTTAATTATCTCATTGGGAACATCTTGCGAAAAGCCAACAAAAATAGATGATGATTCAAAAGCAAGTATCACGTATTTTAAAGATCGACGCACAGGATTGTGTTTTGCAAGGGTGGACCTAACGACAATGACCGGCGCCGGCAATATTCCGTCGGTATCGGTCACGAATGTTCCCTGTGATTCGGTTAGACACCTTTTGGATTAAATTGAAAATGCCCCCGGGTAGATGACATACAACCCAGCAGTCTGGAGTCTGAGCGAGAAATTTAAGATAACAAATTTGTTACTTTTTTTTATGCACTCGCTCGCAGCCTGGTCAAATCAATCTGATCCTGATATTTTTCAAATACGTTGTAATTCCACCCACTATCCGGCCGACTCGGCGATCGCCTGTGGGTGCGCGAGACATGGCCAGATGCAGGGTGGAATGGCAAGTATCCCGATCGCGCCGGCGTAGCACACTATACAAGGAAATACAACAATATCATCAACTGCTGCTCACCGAGAAGCTTTAATATTGACTTTGTCACCTTTGCACTAATATATCGGTTGCCTGTCCAATCAATTGAGTGGCAGGCAATCACATAAAACAAAAAAGGCCTTGAGAAACTCCCAAGGCCTTTTACAATAATATGAATGCTAACGAATATTACTTCGTGTAAATGTGAACTTCCGCAAGTCGAGACGCAATTTGCCTTAACGCCTCCTGCACTTTTTCTGCTTGCTTAGCAGAAGGGAATTTTTTTCCCGTTGCATACTGTCGAAGTAGGCTTCCATTTAATCCTGATGCATCAGCCACTTTTGAAATGTTCAAAAAGTTAAATTCTTCAAAAAGAGCGACCAAATCAAACAAAATGTTCAATTGAACATCGTCAGGATTAATATCATGAAAAGCCAACAACAACGATTTCATCTTAGCAATGAGCTCCTGTAAGGTCGCGGCACTTTCCACAATTAAGTTGTCGTCGTAAGAAACCCTTCCCCACAAAGCTTCATCGGATCCTTCTACAATCATTTCAAGTTGTAGAAGATTTGTTGCATGATTTTTAATATCCATAGAGCTGCAAGTCGTAAATGATAGATGTTGTCTGGCAAATCTTTATATATGTTCACAATTACATTGCCTGAAAGTCAGGCGGACTCTATTTCAAGCCCGCCTGTTTCAGAATGCTATTCAAAGTACCCTTCGGAATTTCATCCTTACCCTGGTAAGAGACCGTCACCTTTCCCGACTTTATCGGGTGGACGAACTGTCTGTGACTACCAGCTTGGGCCTTCAAATACCACCCATCCTCTTTCAGGATTTCCAGTAATTGTTTGGCATTCATTATTTCAAATAACATTGTTCTGCTGCGTTGCAGAACATTACAAAAGTAACATATACGTTACTTAGTTCCAAATTTAAAATAACAAATTTGTTACTTTTTTTTACGCACTCGCTCGCAGCCTGGTCAAATCAATCTGATCCTGATATTTTTCAAATACGTTGTAATTCCACCCACTATCCTTGTCAAGCAGCTTACGCAATAGCATGTTGGTTTCGGCAAGCGAAAGATCCGCATACGGCGCCATCGGCATGGCCGGCATAGCAGTACTCCCACCATCGGCAAATGCCCGACCAGTACTGCGCATTGTTTCCAGCATGTTGGCAAAGTCGGCTACAACAGGATTCCGGAGCATGCGGTTGCTTATCACGTATTCAGTGCCTGCTTCGCCGGCCACGTAAGAGCGCCGGCCGAGCGAGAATAGCGTCGGCTGACTCACCCACCCTTGCGGATTCCCGGACTTGTCGACCTGGATGCTGGCAAGATCGGTCGGTCCGCCTTCCGCGCGGAACGCTGGCCGTTCCGGCTGATCGGCAGCGTTGATCAGCTGCTTGGCTTTAACCATACCGGCAGTAACGGCCGCAACAGCTGCTGCGATCCGGAGTGCGACAGTGTACGGATCACCTTTTGTACCCGCGGCAACGGCAGACGCGACGGCGGTACCAGTATCGACAGCTATCTGGAATAGCCCGAGTGCCTTTTGAAATTCGGCATACTCGTTTTGGTTATCGGTTGTCAGCGTCAAAACGTCGGCGATCACCTTGCCGCCCTCGGTCATCGCCTGACCGGTCTTGCTGATCTGATCTAGCTTAATGGCCAGCAGCTCGCGATCGGCTTTTGCAATCTCGGAATTGACCAACTTCTGGTGCTCAATATCCATCGTGCCATACTTCTCCCGCAGGAGCCGGAGCCGCTCGAGCTGGTTGCGCACAATATCCTCCTTGCTCGTACCGGCTTCGTCGGCAAGCGACATTTCGCTCCGGTACTGGTTGAGTATCCCGGCCAGGAAATCGTCAGTACTTTCCTTCGATTGCTTTTTGGTAAGTGCGCTTACTTCTTCCTTCCACTGCTTTTCGAGCTCGGTAGTCGCCTTTCCGTGCGCTTTTGCCAGGGCGATCTGCTCCTGGTAGTGGTTGTTAATCTCAAACAGATCTTTATTACGCCGCTTGGCTTCATCATCCCGGCGCTGCTGCTCGTATTGCGCTTCCTCCTTGACATCGCGATTAATGCCGTCCAGGTGTGAACGCACCGTTTTATCGAAGTCTTCGAGGTACTTTTTGTTGTATTTTTTATTGATCGAAAGTACCTCCTGACCATGCTGTTCGTTAATCGACTCAAGAAGAACCGCGTTTTTGCCAGCACGCTTCCGTAGCTCGTCGTATTTAAACTGCGCGTCCTGAATCTCCTTCTTCTGCCCTTCCAGCATGGACAGTGTTATCTTTTGCTGGTTTTTCATCAAGTCTTCGGCCAGCTGCTTCTGCGCTTTAAGTGCCTCCTTGGCCTGGTCTTTACTCGGGCCGGCATACAGATTCACTTTTGGCGCCGGCTTTCCAGCGTCCGTTGTGGTGGCCTGTGGCGCTGCAACGGGCGAACGCCCCTCCAATGCATCGAGATCCTTTTTCAAGGCGACAATCTGATCCTGGAAGCTTTTCGCCTCCTTGCGTTTGCTCTCAAAATCCTCCTTTGTGAACGGCGACGTAATTAGCTGCCCGCCAGAGTTTACCGAATACTTTTGCCGCAGGTTCAGCTCGTACTCGGCCACCTTGGCGCGCTGCTGTAAATCGCTAATTTCTTCTTTTAGCATGTCGCGCCTGGTCTGCCGCATCGTTTCAAGCAGCGTCCGCTGGCTCTCTATGAATTCTGTCGCTTTACCGCGGCTGAAATCAAGTGCATTGCCGTATTTATCAAAGCCGGTGGCCGCTTCCGGAATTTCGTCGGCGATCGTATTGATAATCTTTTGAAGCTCGGCCTGCTCTTCGGTCGATAACTTCGACTTAGATTTGAGCTCATCGTACCGGCGGAGCAGCACAGGAAATTTGGACTCGACGGCCACCACCTTTTGCTGCTGATCGTTGAGTTCTTTCAGTTGAAGATCTAGCTCAGTGACCACGCCGGCCCACTTGCCAAACATCTCGATGAATGGACCGAGGCCTTCGGCTGCGCGTTCCCAATAGCCGTTTAGCTTCTTCTCAATCTTATCCATGATCGCGGCCCAGTTCTGATTTTTGACGTTGAACTCATCAATTACAGACGTGCCCTTTTCGAAGGAAGCGTTGGCGATATCCTGCTGCTTTCTTACCAGTTCGGTATTTTTGGCAAATGCTCCGAGAACTGCCGCGCCTTCCGATCCTTCGATGCCCAGATTTTCCAGCATTTTAGCCAAGCCTTCTACACCTTTGGTAGTGCTGCGGGCTCCTTCCAGTACACGCAGGAAAGCTTCGTTACCATCGGTTTTTAGCAGGGTACTGAAATCCTTAACCTGCATGCTGGCAATCCGCGCGAAATACGGGACGTCTTTGCCCATGGCGATCACCATCTTACCGATATTGGTCGACGATAATTCACTTGACTGCCCAAGAATATCTGCTGCTGCGGCCATACCCAGCGTGTCAGCGATGCTGATGCCGGCATTCGGCGCAATCCCGGCAAACCGTTTTGCCCATTGTACCAGGTAACCCTCGTTGGCCTGGCTACTCGCGCCGACTGTATTGATTGCACTACCAATTTTCAGCATTGATTTCTCAATGCCAAATTCTTCTTCAAGCCCGAAGATGGCAACCAGCTTACCGATATCGTTCAGCGTCTCTTCTACATTCCCACCCAAATCTTCACCCAGGGCAACATTGAGCACGTCGGCAGCCTTTACAAACGCCAGTACATCTTCGCGGCTTCCATAGCCTAATTTACCGGCGACGGCGGCCAGCTGTCGCAGTTGCTCGACGGGCGTGCGGGTGTCGATCGCTTCCAGGTCCTTATTGAGCTGTTGAAGCTGCTGGCCGGTGATCCCGGTTTGTTTTGAAACGTCGGCCAGCTGATCAGAAAGCTCGCCGGCCGTGTTGGCCAGTCCAGGCAAAAGCTGGATCGCTTTCTGCACGCCCTGGTAGGCGAGCGCCGCAAGGCCTGCGCCGGTGATCATCTCCTTCCAGTTCAATTTCATGCGTGAGAAAGCGCCATCACCACCGCGGATCTCGCCCACCATTTGAGTATGGGCTTTGCGCACCTGATCGAGCTGCTTGCGCAGTTTCTCAAAGCCGGCCGGGTCGTCGTCCTTTTTCATGTTGAGCAGCTGACGCTCCAGGCCGATCATCGTCTGCCGCACTTCCTTGATGGAAGTTTTCGATTTTTCATTGTTGATGATCAGCTCAATGACGGCCTGCTCATCAACTTTACTTTTTGCCATGGCTATAAATTGATTGTCACTGTATTGTTAAGCATGCTTTCGGCCAAAGCGACCAGGCTCATTCCGTACTTCTCGGCAAGGATCTCGGCCAGCCGTTTCTCCTGGGCAGTCTTGCGCCGGCTATACCATTTGATCGGCTTGCGCGGCACATCCGGCTTGTGGATCGAGTACCGCTTCCGGAGCAGCGCCGCATTCATCGGCACCCCGCGGCCAACGCCCATGTCGATGAAGCGGCCGTACATCGGAAATTCAATCCGGAGCTCGTCGCCGCCAGCTGCACTTTCGGTTTGCTTGGTTTTCCAGTGATCATACAATCCCCGGGTGCGCGGCTCCTGTCCCTTCCTTTGTGACCGGTAAACCTTCTTGTCGAGCTCCTTACGGAATTCGACGACGGCAATCTTGAGAAACTGCGCATAGGTCGCCTTCAGGTTGATCCGCGCGTTGATATCCATTTCAGTGTAATTGCTCATCTTGTCCGGTAGCCTTCGCCATCAAGCATTGCCCAGGTCGTCCATTTGATCAGGCCGCGCGGGTTGCCGGCCACCAGGTGCAGCACATGAGATTCTACTACCGTGCGATGGCCGGTGATGAAAACTGAGTGCTTTGTAGTTTTTCGGGTAGGTATCGCGTTCACATCGTAATCGTCGACGGTTTTGCGGTACTCGATTTGAAAGCCCTGGTTTGGCTCCGGCTCAGTGAAGAGCCCATCCTTCCAGATGTATGCGACGATATCGGCGTAGTTGTTTTTAATGCTTCCGTTCTCGTTGGAATTTTCTTGCACCCGGTTTTCCATGACCAGCCTTACCCAGCTGGTTACTAGCTTGCCGTCATAGCCGCCAGTGGCATTCATGGTTTTGGGAACAACCTGGCGCCCTTCGAACTCTGCCATCACATATCCTTCGCTCGAAGGCAAGCGGTAACTGAGCTTTTCCAGGATATACTTACCTAAAACTTGATTTGAAAGCTTGAAACCCACCGGCTTGCTCGGACTGATATCGGAGAGCTTTCCAAGGCCCAGCCGGGAGAGCACGGTGATTTTTTTGGAGGAAGCCAGAAACTCGTAATACGCTTTCTGGTACCTGTTCCAAATATCATCCGGCTCACCAGGTTGCAGCGACAGGTCCCCGAAAATCCTGTATTTGCTATCGTATGAAACGCTGCTGGCATACGGGTATAAGTTGCCGGCCGTGTCCTCCTTCAATCCCCAATATATCAGCATCCGCAGGCCCCAGCTATTTTTTGCTGGCGGGATCATATCCGGATCGTTCGAATCAAAATAGGGCGAGTAATTGGCTGATTTCTCAAAGAAAGGATCGGCCAGGTTTCCGGATTGCTGGGCAGCGGGTATTAGCCACGACGGGCCGGCCGGCGTGGTGTCATTGGTGCTTTTAAAACTATCCATTCTGATCGTGCCGACCGATAACGGAACTTCGTTTTGTTTGCTGCCCACGCTGAACGAAAAAGTGGTTTTCAGCTCCTTTGGCTGTATCTCATTAGAATCAAAAGGAAACGGGTGATACCTGACATACTTGTCCGATGAATCAGTGGAGACCTTCACATTATATCCCTTGCCAGTGTTTTTGTCCACACCTTCAGTGTTCGGCACGATCATCGAAGAAATGTCAGTGTAATCTTGCAGTGCGGCTAAGGATTTGTAAGTGCTGAATACTGCCTTCCTGGTGGTAAAATTAAAATCGATGCTCATGCCTATGTACGAGCGCAGTGCCTTGAAAAACTCGGAAATACTGTACTCTCCAAGGTGACGCCCGATCTCGACGGTATAGCCTGCCGTGTCGACGGTTAATCCGGGCGTGGTCTGCGTATTGTAGATCACCAGGCGGCTCAATACCGGATCATTGAAAAAAGACCCCGAAGCTGAAAACCCCAGCTTGTTGCAGATATAGGTGATCAGCCAACCGACGTAGATGAACGGGACCAGTAACCGGTCGCCTGTGCCGTGCAGTGTATTGGAATAGACCGGTTCAGGCAAGCCCGGGTAACAAACGTTGACGATCGTTGGCGCTTTGTAATTTTCGGTCGGCTTGAATTCGGCGTCGACCATTTCCGAATTGTGGAATGGCGGAAAAACACAAGGGTAACGGCTGGGTGGCGCTGTGGCCAGCTTCCGCATCGATGGAGTTTCGCCCGTTTCGTCGGTGGTGACAAAGAAGCGCTCTGTCACAAACTCGCGAACTGGTACATTCCGGATCTGGTCGGCCAGCTCGCCCAGGTCAATCAGTAGCGATGCATTGGCCTTATTGCCCGTTGTTTTGAAAGTCAGCAGTGCGTCAAAATGAAAAGGCCGTGACCGGACCGATACTTTCATATCAGTTGCCACCGGACTTTCCGGCAAATGGCTGTTGCCGATAAATCGGCAGTTGTGTGGGCTCAACCCGAACTCAAACGGATAAGAATACGATCCGCGAAAAACATCGTCGGTATCAAAGATGGTGCTGTTCAGCTCGACGGTGATCGACTGATCAGCCGGCAGTTCGAGCATGAGCCCGTCGGCATTACGGATTTCGAGCATGGCATTGTGGTTAACCAGCCAGCCAGGTGATCACCGCGGCCATCAGGATAATGATCTTGAAGGATAGCAGTAATCCGGCCACGGCCAGAAGGGCGAAGACAGAAATATTTATCCAGGATATCGGCGCGGCCGGCCGATCGATGTGCCATTCACCTTCAATGGATTTATAGCAGTGATCCCCGTCGAGCACGCCCAGAAACCCAGCGCAACCCAGACCGAGCCAGGTCAACCTGGCCAGCGTCCAGTTCTTTCCCAGCGCGCTGCTGAGCGTCTCCCCTTTTCGTCCGAAATGATAGCCGCCTGCCGACAAGAAAAGCCCGTTGAAAAGCGAGTAGTAAGTTTCATTGGCATAGACGTCCAAAGCCCGTGCCCCTGTCAAAAATGAGTCGCGGACCCGGCCCGGTTGGGGAAACCTAATCGCGTCGACAATAGTCATCACCAGCCCGAAAGGTGCAAAAGCGATGCAGGAAATTGCCGAGTATAGGAAAAGAAAGATGTTTGTGATCAGCTTCATGTCAGTATGCGCTTACGATTTTACACCAGATTTTTTCACCTGCCTGGATCCGTTCCTGGATCATTTGATAAAGCCCGTCAAAGGCTTTCCGGCTGTCAGTCACAATCCAGTCCTTGCCTTGGGCACGGTAGTTGGTACCCGGAAGTAGGCACCCTTCGGTGTCTAGGTGTGTATTGCCTGGATGGATCAGGATGCCGGCGAATCCGGGTACGTCGACCAGGCGCGGCAGCCGGCGCTTGAACCGCGGCGACATCACATCGACCACCTGGTATTTGCCTTCCGGAATAGCCGTGGCGCCATGCACCTTTTTGGCCTTAATCTCTTCCAATGTCATCGTGCTGACAAGGCCACGATCGGCATCTTGAAGCACGTAGCAGAAAAACCGCCCATTAACCGAAAGCGAGCTGATCGTGCTGTTCTGCCCGCCTTTAATTTTGGCTACTGTGATATCCATGTATCAGAGGTTTTAAAGCGGATGTACAACATGGCATAGGAAGCCAGCGCGACGGACGAGTGCACAACCCCGTTGGTAAATCGGATGTGCGCCGGGTCTGCATTGCTGGCCAGCAGGAAAAATGCGCCGACCGAAATGGCCAGTAGGGTGACGCGTTCGAAGAAAAACTCGCGAAGCCCGTCGGCCAGACGGACCAGCGCGGCAAGCATGATCACCACCAGGATCACCTGGTTGATCACGTTACTCTGTGGTGCTGTTAGTGCTTCCATCGTTTGGGTTGTTATTGATTTTTAGAAAGATCTGGTCGATGGCCCGGTCGACCACCGAGAAACCGCCGACGCCGATCGCAAAGGCAATCCCTTGTAATGAGCTCAGATTTGCCATTTCGGCAATCAGTTTGGTCAGATAGACAGCGGTCATGTAGTTTATCAGGACCGCCGAAACGATAGCCTTCTTGCCTCTTTTTTTGCCGTTAAGCAGTAGCACCGTTGTACCGATGAATGCAGCTGTGGCGATGCTCCGCTCGACCGGAAAAAAAATATCCCAAATTGACATCGTATGACAGGGGTTTACGATGTGCAATTTGGGATGCTAACCCTGATGAGCAGTAGGACAGGCTACCCTCATTCCAGGACTTAGCTACGGCGCATGGTACAGAATTTGATCGAGCGTCAACTGAGCATCAGTTTTTATCCCCAGCGCGGAGTGGTGGATATCTGAGCAAAACAGCTGCTGCTTTTTTTCCTTGTAGGTCGTCGGCGTTGACCCGTTGTAAAGGGTGACAGCCTCCATGTTTTCCAGGGGGAATGCAGTTACATCCCGCGCGATATTTTGAATGCCGTAAAGCCTGTGGATCGGCATGTGACGCGGTGAAATGAATATTTTTTCAGCGTCCCGGCCATCAAATTTTGCAATCAGTAGCTCGCTTTGTTCAAGCTTCCGATTCTGATCCTGGTCAGTATCGATATTCATGCGGCTGCTGCTTCCCGGTGGCACCGTGCCAACAATAACCGGCAATGTTGCGCTGTACTGCCTGATCGAATCAATCATAAGCTGCGTCGAAACGCCCGTATTGGAAGCGGGGTTTACCGGGTTAGTGCCAAGCAAAATTGCTACGATATCAACTTGTCCAATGTTGTAGGTGCTCATGTACTCAGAGAAGCTGAAATATGCGCTGGCCGCGGTGTCGTTGGGGCTGAACATGAATGAACAGTGCAGCTGCCCTTGTCCGTTATCACTACTTCCTGCCGGCAACCTGTTCGCAACCGGCACATACCTGGTTGTAAAGGTTTGCTCGGTCCAGGACCCGTAGGCTTCCGCAAAAACAGTCGCCCCGGTACCTGCCGGGTATTTATAGTTCGTAGGCCTGGTGCCCTTGGAAACGATCGTGTTTCCGCCAGCTGCCGCCATGGCCATTACCTGCTCGATATATCCGACGCCGTCCTGGGAATTATTGCCTAGGCTGTCCATAATGAAAAGGACATTGATTGTTTTGCCGGTCGGACGGGGTTTGGCCGCAATGCCAACTACTTTTTCATCGATAACCAGCGGAGCATTGGTCGCGTCACGGTGCAAACAGTCATAAAGCTGAACCGTCATATTGGAATCTGCAGCCGTGCCTAACACCTGCCCAAACTCCTTTCCGTAAGCATAATTGGTAACAACGCTGCTATTGGAAACCAAGCGAGATACGAGAGACAGACCGTATGGCAGTTTATCGTAAACCTCGAAATTTTTGACGATCGTGTCGTGATAGAACCAGATTTTAGAATCGGCCAGCGGGTAAAATTTCGATGGTAATACAAGCTTTGGAATTATCGGATCCACGTCTGCCACACGCGCCACAATTTTCGAAGAAGTCGAAAGTGTGTAGGTACTCGTTTTAAAAGCGGCGGATTGAGCAAGTGTGCCGGCATTCTCAATTGCAAGGTTCTGCGCCAAATACCGTATCCGCGTCGACAGGTTGGCGTCGACAACATCGACGCTCCAATTCAATGAGGTGGGGAATGGCGCGAAAGACTGGTTACTCGAATCACAATAACCGAAAGTAATCTTGATATCGGTCTTGCTCTGATCGTAGAGCCGCGGCATCAAAAAATCGTAATTGGTAACACGCTTATCAAATTTGATTCTTTGGAGATCCTTATTGGTCCCATCGTCCACCAGGCAAAACGCATATTTCGCGCGGATATGCGAGAAGTTGTGCCCCGGAAATGAGAACGTATCGAATCTATTGGCATTCCTGGCCAAGACTAAAATGATGGCGGCAAAGTTGTTGCTGCCTATATTTCGCACCGCTGGTTGATTGTACACATTCGTCAGCTGCCTGGATTCTATTCGAGAGCTGTCCGTCACGCGAATATTCTCAGAAATTGCTTTCGCTACATCGCTTGGCGCTACGATCGGGGCCACCACCACATCTGTGGACATCATCAGGCGATAATTCGTGCAGTTCCAACCCGTCGCCGCAGCCGCGCCGGTATCGAAAATATCGCGCACATTGGTCAAAACACTAATCTGCGCTGTGGATTGGTTCGCGTCGACATCAACAGCAGCCCAAAGAATGGCTACACCCGGGGCGAACGTATTTGCATTTGCGTCACAATAACCGAAAGTGATTGAAATGCCCTCCAAAAGCGAGTAGGTTCTTCCCAGAGTAAATGAGTATTCACTGGTGCGCTTGTCGAACTCGCATGTGCGGGATTCCTTTTCACCGTTTGCGGTTCGAATTACGCAGAATGCACTTTTTGCACTGGCATGCGCCATATTGTGACCCGGGAATTTGAAAGTATTAAAGTTCAAATCAACAGCAACAAAACCTACCCGAACCGCTGAAATCAGCGCGTGAGAGACCGTTTTTGTTACAGTGTTACTCAGAACAACGCTTTCTTTCGATGCGAGGACTTTCTGTTCAGTTGATGATTTTATTGGCTGGATATCGGCGATTTGACTGGTCATGAAGCGTTTGTTGTCGTATGGAGACTTATAGCACATTTTGGAGATACCCGTGTGGCCGATCTGCAAGCCAGCCGGGTAAAACCCATCTGGGATCAAACTCCAATCGATCGTGATATAAGCCAGCAGTTGGCCAGCTCCTTTAATCTCGATCCTTTCCGGGAAAGAACTTGGGGCATAACTCGATCTTGTGAAATCGAACACTACCGGCCATGAACCACTTTCAACATATTCATGAATTTTGATCACATATTGTGAAGAGCCTAATGGTTTCTTCCCGAAGATGCCAATCAGGTAAGTTTTTGCCTGGTCGACCCCGATCAATTGAATGTCAGATATCGCAGCGCGGATTATCGCCGCATTGGCATTAACGGCCCCAGGTAACCATGGATAATTCTTCCATACAACGTCATCCCCCAATTTTGAAGATGTAACAGCGCCGTCCCGCGGCACCGCGCCCATTTCTGACTGCTCCCATGCCGTTCCGTTGGATATAGCTTTGTTGCCCTTTATCCAGGTAATGGAGCCAGCGCCAAGATCCCGGGAAGCTCCCGTCTTGATTTCATACCAGGTACCTGCCGGCGCTACCGTGTTCAAGTTGGGTACGTTTGCGGCCGCATCCCAAAAACCCTTATAAATCGCTCCGTTGGTAACAATTTCACGGGCGCTATCTGCAATTTCCTGAGTTTCATCTTTGAGCGCCGTGAGCTCTTCCAAATAGGATGTTTCACTATCTAAATTTGGGTACCGCGGCACCAGGTTTTCGAGTTGAACCCCGCCTTTGTACCAGTATTCAATGATACCTTTTCCATCGCCTTTATCGATGTAACGCCTGCGGCCCTGACGCAGAAAAGCAATATCCGCGCCATTATGAGCAGCTGCAATGGATGGCCACGGCGCGCCCGATGGTTGCCATTCGAAAGCAAATTCAGGCTCGTCGCCGAGCATGCGAAACCCCTGATGAATGTCCTTCATTATGATATTCTGAATTCAGTAGTTGTTGAAAAATAGGTTTTGGACTTGGATCGGTATACGCGCCAACCGTTGACCACGCCAATCACGGAAAATACCTGGTCCGGGCCAATCTGTCCGTTATCGTCCGATGTCGCATACCACACTGTTTTGAGAGGTTCGGTATCACGCTCAGCCATATATAAAAACATAGGTTGTGAGTTTCCAGACCGGAAGTCTGCCACGACTTTCGCGCCGGCGGCAAATTCCGCGGAGCCTTGCAGCACAACGATTTGTGCTTCGACCAACATATCCGGAGTACTCATCCAGCCCCAGTAAGCCTTTTTAGCCGACCCTGTGAACGGAACTGACGACAGCGTTATCTCTATGAGATCATCGTCGTCCCTGGTATAAACTGTGAAACTCATGATAGCGGTTTGGTTACGTCGTCAGTGATAGTACAAGTTCCCCGGAAACGGGTTTTCACCTTGCCAGTTACAGCGTAGGTCTGCTGCATGTCAAACTGGTAGGTGCCAGGATTCAGCGTTGACATCTTTGCAGCATCAATTACCAAAGCCAGCACTCCGCCGGGCGTTTGCTCGAAGGTGATCCCTCCATTGGGATCAGTGGTCAATTCGATGATGACGACCGATGCTGAACGTACCTGCATCCGAAATTGGTGGTCAGAAAGCTGCTCTTCCACCCCGTTCCGCTTGATCTGGATAAATCGCTCCATAGTATCGCCACGGTAAACATTGATATCAAGGCCTGTCGCCGGGCCAGTTGTCGATGTAGGCATTAGTTTGAGTGGTTTGACTTTAAAAGAATAATGATGATGATCAGCATTCCCACAGTGATCAGTCCTATCGAGAGTAGCCCCGTCGCGTTGGGCTTCCGTTCCTTTTCAAGGCGGTCTTCCTTTACGTGCTTTTCTTCGTTTTGCCGAATGAATTGTTGCGAGGAATGGCGGGTGATCTGTCGAAATGCGACCTTTGCCGCCACTTTTTTTTTAATTGGAGAATTCAGGTTCGACCGCACCAATGTGGGGTGCTCGCGTAAATCCTTTTCTGACAAACCGGGAGCCCGTTGGATCAGGCCCAATAAGGAAGACAGTGGCGCACCGGATTGTATAAATGGAAGTTCATCAGACTCGATGACGATCTCCTGGATGGTTTCGTCCCGCCAGGCGTTTTGCTCTTCGACATTACGGACGATTGTACTGTCGGCCGATAATTTCCCTTTTTTGAAACTGCGACAGGCAAAAAGGCCGTAACAACTCAAAAAACTGAGCGCGGCCAGTAACAGGTAAACAAAGCACTTTTTCATGGCTAATAGGCTGTTAAAACTTGATAAACTTAGTTTGACGACCGTAGACGCGGCCAAGGTTGACAGAAGAGCCCGCATGCGTGACGGTGACGTTGTCCTCGTATTCCTGAGCGGATAAATAACCGTTGTAGTACACTGCGACCTTGCCAGCACCGCCGACGCCGACGATGGCCAGCCCCGCCTTTTGATCACGGCCGTCCACAAATGAGAGTGAATTCATATTCAGTGGACCAAAGCCATTCAGGTGTAATCCGGCATTTCCCGGCGCAGGTGTAAAGCTTTTTCTACTGGAAGTATAGGAAGCGAAGTAAAGCGTATCCGCACAATCAAGGATCCCGCGGGCTTCCTCATAGCCGTAGTGGGCGTAATCGACCACAGTAGCATAAAGCAAATCCGCGACGCCGTTACCGTCATTAACCGGAGCGCCGTTTTGCCCACTTACCCAGTCTTCGCGCGAGCCTCCGTTCTTTGTCCAAAATATCGGCTGGTCGAGCGGTTCATAAGTCGAGATCTTGGTCGCATCTGTGCCGAAATTGTTGCTCGCCCAAATAGCGATGCCGTTTCCTACAAACGTCGACCAGAAGGCCAGGTCGAAATATTCTCCGGCCACGGCTGCACTCGGCGTATTATAAACCGACAATACTTCCCCGTTTGGAAAAGGGATCACATCGCCAGTGCGGACTTCTTCAATGCCGATTTGCGCGCCATTTCCGTCGCGCACAAGCGTTTGCACCAGTGTCGTGGTGAACACCATCCATTTAGATTCACGGTCCTGTCCGTTGTATGTTTTCGTTCCAATTTTTACCCGCTCATTGATGTACACCAGCTCATAAGGAAGGTTTCTTTGAATCCCATTCATGAACTGGAAGCCATTGTACATGTAGTAGCTGGCGTTGATGTTTCGCACATCGATCTGCCCGGATGAGAAATAAGCCTGTACCCCTGCCCATGTCTGATTGGTCGCATCCCAGTTATGCCAAACCTTGCTATCCAAAGATTCCGCGACCAATGCTTTCGATCCGTTGATGTGGTGTTGCGGGAACGTGTCTGCACCATAAGAGCCGTACAGGTTCGTCTCCGACTTATCCAGGCCGGGCTCTGTCTCGCGGAACTTGTCGAGCGCTCCCTTGTAGGCATGGTACATGCGGTCATAAATAGTCGGATCTTGCCCCTGGGCATTTTCAGGAAACTCGTCGGTGATCACCGTGTCTTTGGTCAATCCGAGCGAATCGATGAAACCGCGGAAGGAATTGTATAGCTGCTCATTGGTAAAGATCGGCAAACCGTCCCATGGCCATTTGAAGGTATGGAAACTGTAAGGCTGATCGATCGTGTCTTCGCTAGTCAGCATGCGGGTATGCGCAGCTTTCGCGTGGTAAACCGAATGCGCATCACCCACGTTGTGTGCCTCCATGGCGAAAATCTTATCATTCCGGAACGATTTATTTTTGGCACCGGCTCCAAAATTCATTTTACGGGAGGCGATTAGCCATTTAGGAATGCCCGGATTACTTTCGGTTCTGATAGCAATGGTAATCTCTGACAAGCGAGCGTTGTACTTGTTTAGCCCATTGGAACCATAGCCGTGGCTTTCAGCCATAAACGTTTCCAGCGTCGGGAACTTCGATGCATCACAGTTAAATACACGAAGGGTGTGTACCCCGTCCCGCAACCGAAGATTTTTTAGTTCGGAATAAATTGGGACGCCGTCTCCATTGGAAACCAAGGTCGAATAATTAACTCCGTAAAAGATGTTGCGTCCGTCAAGTTTGTTCGGCGTCCCGGGTTGCAACCCCGGCGTCACGTCACTAATCGTGCCGTCAGCGTTGAAGGCAAGGCGAACTTCCGGAGATTTTGTGTACGTGAATCTCCGTCCACCGGCATCAGCTGTCAGATAAGTACCAAGTGGCGTCGGATCCGGGTCTGACGTGTCAGGTGAATTAGCGACTGAGTAAGGGCTGGACCGAACAGATGGCAAAGACGGGTTTCGAAAAATCACCTGTTTCGTAGAACCCTTCGGAAAATTGTCGATTGGGTTATTGTTCAATATCCAGACATTTGAATATGCTCCTTCGCCTCCCCAACTGTCAGGTGTCGGACTAACATCATTATACCAGGTATTACCTCCATCAACGCTGTATTCAAGTTTTTGCCCCTGGCCCCCACCAAATGGCTCCACCCATGAATTATCATCTACTACGCCCTTACCATCGTACAGGACTTTCCTGATGAGAGGACAATACCTGTTAGGTTGCCCGCCAAGATTTGAAACGGTCCCCAATATTTCGAAAGCATGCAGCTTAAATGTTTTCTGAATTGTTTTTACTGCCGGTGTGAACTCAGTTACTCCGGAAAACAGGGTAAAATCGACCCTGAATTCACCATACCGGTTCAAAGATTTACCTTGAAACGAAATTACACGCGAGTCGACGCCGGGAGAAGAGAACAGGCGAGTGAGAGGAATCACGGTTGTATCTGCCTGCGAGACACCAAAGGACTGTGCATTAGGAACCGTGTTCCAGGTCCCACTGACCTTATACATGAGCATTAACCGGTAGCTGCGGCCGGCGACTCCAGTATTAGCTGCCTGGAAAGAGGCGTTAAAACCCGACACGGGTACCGGCCCCTCATAGTCTCCACCAAGCAAATCGGCAATTTGAGCGCCATTCCAACCGGAAACAAGCTTGAATGTCTCGTCAGGGCCTGCTGGCGGCGTACCCACGGTAAGCTCGGCGGTCGCAGTCCCTACGTTAATCCGGTATTTACTGTCGGCATAAGTTCCGGCTTTCCAAACCTGGTGCTCAGTTGTGTTGGCGACATAGTCAACTTCTTCGGAATAAATTTTCGTGTTTTCCGGAAGCTTGATGATTTCTGTCAGGAACCGGCCCGACGGCTCGACCATCATCAAGAATTCGCTAAAGGTTCCATTATTATTGAACTTCGGATATCCCTCGGAAAAGTTAACCTGACTGTTCTCCGGAAAAACAATCTGACGCCATTCCCAATTGCTTTTGCACAACACACCGCGGATACCCAGCCAGTAACTTCCAGCTGGCACCGGGTCGGTCGTCACGTCTATGAAAGGGGTTTGGTTGAAAGCAGGTTCCTGCCCCTTTCGGATGAAAGCGGCCGCGTCTTTCGTCGCAGAGATCACCCAGTCGACCGGGTCCACTCCTTCGGCATCGAATGGCGCTTTAAAGTGCCCGTTGTCAAATATTTCGATCGGAAGCTGTGGGTAATGGAACGGCCCTTTTGGACAGGTCGGGCGGTTATCCGGAACTTCTGGTTCGTCGATCGCTTCAATTCGGAGTGCGACCGATCCCTGATTTCTATCCGGGTCCCGGATGATTAGCAGGACGTTGTCAGTTTGCTTGAGCAGCTCGGTTAAGGTGCCTTTTACTGAAACCAAGAGGCCATCGGCGGTAATTTGGATGCCGGATAATTTGTCGGATTTAAAAACAATTTCCACGTCTAATTGATCATCGGGATGAAAGGAGGTTTTGTAAAGCGAGAGATCCAAGTATTTCTCAAACAGCACGCCTCGCTCCACCACGATCGGAGGGACCAGGTCAAAAGCGGGATGCGTCATGCGTTGGATGTACCACGAAGCCAGCTGTCCGCCGAGCTTTGGCACGTTCAGCCCTGTCTCGGGTGGAAGGGCTTGCAGGTCATTTACTATCTTCATGACGCTGTTAAGCGTCTTTGCATAGGTTGGAACGGTAGGGTCTACCTCGTTTGAATTGACCGCCTGCCGCATACTCCGCATCTGATGCAAACCATTCAGGTATTGGTCTGCATCGCCAGTGGGAAGCCTCTTTTGGAATTGTTCCAGGAGACGGAAGACCCCGTCGCTGCTGATCGGATTTTTGCTCCCGGATATTGGATAAGGATCTACATAAAAATTAGAAGGTGCCGTCGGCCCTGCCGACCCAGTGTTTTGGGATCCGGCCAAAACAGTGTTGGGCGGGATGATATCGGCCTGGTCTTCGCCTTCAAGCAACTCTTCATTGACAGAATCAAAAATCCTGGCAAATTGGTATTCGAAAGTGAGCGCATGCTGGTTGTCTCCATCAGCTCCCTTCTGGATGGTATCACTATTGATCTGGATTGCGTAAGGCTTTCCATTGATCACGCGGTATTTGAGAGCGGCAATAAACAGGTCGAGCCAAAGGAGCAAATCCTTTCTGCGCATCCATCCTGTGGCAACCTGTTGATTGTCCTGGTAGGTGGCATTCCACTCGACGAACTGCGCTTCCGATGATTTAAAGTTGTATGGAAGAACTTTCTGCGCCTGCTCCTTAAATACCTTCCAATAAGAAGACCCTTTCCCGCAGCTCATCAAAGTTTCGATGCACCCGTAGCTGCTGACGTGCGCGAAGTAACGGACGTATTCCTTATGGCCATAATCCACCACCAGGCGGTATTCATCTGAAACCGGCCCGAGATCGTCGCGCAGTTGAACAGTGTATTCCGTAACAAACCTGCCCTGGCCATTGTAGATACCCAGACTCAATTGACTGAACCCTACGCCAAAAATCAGCTTGTCGTATGAGTCGATATTGTTCACCAAGTTCGTATTGGTGATCGTCTTGGAGCCGTCCGCAAAAGTCACCGACGCAATGGCCACGATATTACGGCCGGCATCTCCAGTGTTTAGCCAGCTGACAAATACAGGTTCATCCGTCCGGACCACGCGCAGCGCGGGCCGGATCTTCATGATCCTGGATTCCCGCACGCTGATCTTAAAGCTATTGATTACGCTTCTAGGACCTTCTTCCCACTGGGCAAAGCCGCCCAGCAAGACCACAAACTCTTCGGTACTCTGGATCTGTCCGATGCTGGGCGGCGTGCCACCAAACAATGCGTACCGCAAATAATAACGACGCCTGCTTTGCCTGCACCGCTCGGCAACTGGCAGTAGCATATCCGGAACTTCGGACGCCAGAGATGCATGCAACACTGATGCCACATCGAATTCGGCGACTGAATTGGAGTCAAACAATTGCGGAGCCCCATATTTTAATTCGAAAATACCTGCATCAGGATTTTCGACCCATGCTTCAACGTAGACACTGTTATTGCCAACGACGCTATCATCCTTACCTTCGACAACCATACTGATCCCGCCGCCGGCAAACGAAGTATCGGCGAAATTGTAAGCTGATCCGCGCTGCTTGGCAGTCAGCTGCACGACCCAAATTTCGATGCCGAAAATGGGCACGCCGATTGCCTCGATATCGAAATCGCGACCCAGGAAGAAGTTGTTCTGAAGGTAGGGTACCAGGTTCTGGATGTATTCGTTATGGCCTTCCACAGAGTATACCGGGAATGTCGGAATCTCGTTACCGTACTCCCCTACCGTGTCGCGGGCAGTAAACCGCAGATCGTTGTTGCCCCAGCGGAAGATGATTTGCGTACCGTCAAAAACTTTGTCTCCAACTGATAGGTACGCTTGTGCGTTGATGCCAGGTGTGATGCCGGCCCGATCGTCTTCGAACCGCCACAATATAACATCTTTGGAAAAACCGACTTTTTCGGGGGGAGTAACAACTATCGCCATGCACCAAAATTATTGGCATCTCAAGCGCGACGATGGGACAGGAAAACGGTAATTAAACCGCTTTAATTAAAGTACTTTAATGGCCGTTACAGCTCCCAGGCATTCAGATCAAGGCATATTCCAGACGGGATCCGCCATTCAAAACTGTAACGCCAGCCGTACATGTTGTTAAACAAAGGCCCGACCCAATTGCCATGAACTGCGCCTTCCATGGTGATCATTTGGCCGTCGAGCTGCAACTCGCCACGCCTGGTGAGATTTCGCATCCTGGCCATGATCTGGTCGGCGGCAGGCTTCAAGCGCTCATAGACGCCGGCGCGGATATCATCTGCCCCGTTGGCATCTGTCTTGATTGGTTCCAGCACAGCGAACGCGCCGGTGATGGTCCGGTAGTCAAGCGCGCCGGCGTCCAGGTCTTCATCTGGGAATTCAACAACCACGCACGGGTAGCTCATTTTATTTTTCAAAGCAACCAGCAGCGCATTGGCCAGTTCTGGCTCCTGAATAAAGATAAGGTTGCTTTTGCCGGAGTCGCGGCCAAGCAGCAGGAGCTTCGCAGAAACGTCCCGAAAAAAATCTTCGTAAACAGGGTAAGTGTTCATGTTACTTTTTGTTGGCTTGCATCATGTCATTAAACCCGAACAGGACAGTGTGCATCGACGTTTGCTCGGTAGATTTGATCCTGGTCACATCCCATTCAGCTGTGCGGAATAGCATGTTAAGCCAGGACAGCGAAACCGACTTCCTTGGCTCCTTCACTTGCATCTTTTCCGATGCCTCATTTTTTGGCGCAGGAAACACGTTCGGGTACATTCTGGGCAAGTACTGCGTCGCGCCAAAATAATTGAGCAGAATCGCCTGTTTAAGCGCGTCGCCGACTTTTTCGAACAAGGTGCCGTAATATGCCACTGTCCCCTCCGAGTAGGGAACCCGCTTATCCTGCTGTTTTTGCCGCTCCGGATCCTGCGGCCTGTAAAGCACACCGCACAGCTGATTAAGCATTGTCACATCGCCTGTTTTTTCCCAGGCTTCGAGCCTGCCTTCGGCCATGACAAATTCGCCAAATGTCAAATGCTTGATCGTATCGCCAGGGCCAGCCATTGAAACCTGCCCGTCCTGAGTTGCAACCTTGAATGGCGGGATCTTTGATTTGTGCGGTAATCCTTTCAAATCAAATAGGAATGCCAATTGCAACAGCAGTTCAACCCGCTGAACACCGTTAAGTATTTTTAGGTCCTGGTAGGTGATCCCGCTGACGTACATCAGCAGCCGCCACTGAATCGCCGGATCGATCTCGGCAGCTTTGATCAGCTCAATGCAACGGACAAATTGCTCGTCGGTCAGCTCATCAAACCCCGTAGGTAAAATGAGTGCTTTTTTCTTCCCGTCACGGAAATTTAGTTGCGCGGTGATCATCGTTCCAGGAATTCAAGCACATCGTCAAACGTGAATTTCCGAAACGCCAGGCCAAACAGGACGCAGCCTGCAATCCTTAGCACGGCCTCGATAATAAGTGTTGGGTATTCGTAGACATCAAACGCTACATACGCCCAATAAGGCGCATATAAAAACAGACACGTCCATGCTAAACCCTGAATAATGCCGCAAGCCACGGCAATGAAATACGCAAATGCTTTCAGAAAATCCATTGAGTGAAAGGTTAAAAAAAGGCAAATCCACGGGGTTCATCGTCGCCCACCGGAGCAGGCCTGGCCGCCGGCGGAATGTAGCCTTCCGGAGCAAGCTTGTTAAGCTCCTTGACCAATGCTGCCAGCTCGCTTTCGCCGCTCTGCTCGTACTGTTTGGCGGATGCCTCAATACGCTTGTTTTCAGCTTCGGTCACCGTGTACTGGCTTACGATCACCTCTATGCCGGCAGCTGTCAGCTTCACAGTCCTGGTCAGCATCGCCCTGGCCGTGGCCATGTAAATCAGAGCCCTGCGCGCCAGCGTGCGCAGCTCTTTATCAGACTCGTCCAGCTCGTCTTCTGACTTGCCGAGTAGGTTGTCGTAGTAGTCCTGCATCACCGGCTGGATCCTGCCAGTCTCGTGGAAACGCAGCGCCTCGCGCATGGCATCGAAAGTCACCCGTTTGTAGATTAGCTTGTGAACCGAGCCTAGCACCGCGGCTGAAGGGACCAGCGAGTAAGTTTCTTCCTTGCGGGCATGCGAGTCTCGGTATTCCGGATAATCGTCCAGGTTGCGTTCCAAAAAGTCTATCAGGTAATCAAGCTGATCCAAACCATCCGAGAGGTACGCATTTTCTAGCTTCTTCTGCTCTGAATCGCTCAGGTTCCATCGGTCCGTCTGCTTGTGTTTATACATACCCGAATCGTCGGTTGTTACACCTCCAATCTGCGAATGATACCACATGGCCAGTGGCGCTGCTGCTGCACGGATGTGTTCAGCAAGACTTTCCAGTTTGTCGGACATTTGTCCGGACTTAAACGCACTGACAAGATTTTCATAAAACGGAAAGCCTATGAGCGGAGCAACGAAACGCTTCTCTGCCTTCCTAATAGAAGACTGAATTGACTTAAGGCTTAAATCTTGCGAAACAGAGACGTGCTCTTGTAATTGTTCAATTGTCGATATCAACATGGCCAAGTAGGGTTAAGCAGGTACTTTTTTGGCGTCGGCACCGGTATCGAGCGTGGTCAGTAGAGACTGGTGCGTCCTGAACTCGAGCCCGGGATACTTTTTCTTCCAACCATTGAACTCGGCGACAAAGTCGAGCGGTTCAAAGAGCACGTCCTTGTATGGTTGCAGCTGCTCGTAGTAGATCAGCAGGGATTCGCGTTTGTCGGACCCACCAGAGCGGGATCCCATTTCCTTGCTGGCAAAACCTACGAGTGTCGGATCAAGGCCGAGCGCATAAAGCAAATGGGCGGTCGCCTCCATGTTGTCGGCCAGGTACGCGCCATCTTTCAACTTGTCGGGCAGTACGTCGATCTTCCAGCCTTCAATGGTCTTTCCGTCGATTTCAGAGATACCGAACTCGGTTGCCATTGCGATGCCGGCATTTTCTGCGCCCACCAGGCGGCGGTTAATTTCACGAACGACGTCTTTTTTCATCGCCTCGCGCTCATCCGGACTTGCCTTTTTCCAAAGGTCAAGAAACCTCGTTTCCCAATAGCTGTTAGGAATCTGGATGTGGTATTTGATTGTCATCTGGTTGTCGAGCAGAGACTTTTTCAGGACAGGTACTTTTTCAAGAACATCCAGCCATCCGGATGAGCGGATGCCGTCCCAATGCGCCAACTGATAGAAAGCATTGCCCGGCGTCGGGTAGCTGCTCGGATAGATGAATTTGAAGTCCTTGGTGTGCTGCTCACGTACCCAGCCGACCAGGTCAAACTCATAAGGATCGATCATCCGGATCTTATCTGTCTGCTCGGAATTGTAGGCCGCGTTCGGCCAGTTGGCATTGTGATAAAGAAACTCTGAAACACCTTGCTTATTCTGGGTCCCGATACGGCAGTACGATGCATCATTGGGCAGCAGGTGTGTGATCTTCTGCCTGTTCTTGGAAAGGATCACTTCCGGGAAAATATTCAGGAACCAGAAAATGTCGTTGGCCGATTCCTTTTGATAGCGTTTGAAATGCCGGCTTGTAAGAAAGTTGTTAATCTCCGGATCCCGGACGTAGCTCAGCTTCTCTTTTCCGTCGTCGTCAAAGTCAACCATGAACGGGATCACTTTGCGGGCGATCATGTTCGCCTGCCATTTGAGGGCCGTAGGTATTATTGTCGATTTTCGCCCTTTTTTTAGGATTTCCTGCGGGAAATTGTTGGCTGCTCCCCACGGCACAATTTCCTGCGTGCCGACGGTTTCGTTGTCCAGCACGATCCCCTGGGTCGGGCGCGCGCCTGGTGTTTCCATGCTCACTACTGCCTGGGCGCCTGGCAGCAATGCACTGTTAGAATCTGGGAATATGATATTCATAGCACAGGGTGGCCGTTCAATGTTTCAATCAATTCAATGTTGACGCTCCGGATTTCCAGACTGGTCATGTTCTTCACTTTGATCGGGTACCTCTTTTCACGACTTCTTTTTTTTCCGTCGGTACTGGCGATTGCCGAACGCCGGCGCGCTTTGGTAAGGATGGCCCGGTCGAAGACGATTCGCTCGCCACCGGTGCCGTGCGTCCGGCTTCCTGTACAGAATACAATATGGAACGGGACTGGCCGATCTCCGCGGACAGAATCGTCGAGTATCTCTAATGCTTGGTTTACCCTGATTGGTGGCTTCATTGCTCGAAACTACCCCTGATTTCAGGGCTTTAATGGGACAGTAAACACCATAATTGCACGGAAACAGCCGCTTTCGGTAACGGTTTTGCAGTAAATTTTCCGACTTCAACTTCATTATCAACCACTTGACCGGTTCGCTTTTCAAAAACAGGCCGTTTGCCACGAAGAAGACCCAGCCACACCCTGTCGCGTAAGGCAATTGCTTGTGGGGGGCGGCGGCCATATATGAAAGCGCCCAACTCAGAAGTCGATCATCGAGGCGGTCGCCTGGCTGCCCGCGCGTCGGCGCTTGATCATCCCGTATACCAGGATGTCGGCCGCATCGGTATAGTGTGGCGCCTCGCGCTGGTCGACGTCGCTGCGCCGCTCCATCGACTTATCCTTCTCAAAGCCGGTCTTGCCATTGACCGCAAAGCTGGTCTGCTCCATGGCTGTGCGCAGCACCTTGGTATTCTCACGGTTGAACTGCACCTGGTAGAACTCCCCGGTGCGGTAGGCCGCACCCTTCAATAGGATTGACCAGATCCGGTAACGGTTATAATACGACGGCGTCACACCCACGTTGAAAGGAGTGACCCGCCATCCAAGCTTGGAGATCTGTTCGACGAACTCGTCGACCGGGTTCTTGTCGCTGACGGGGTTCTTCGGTACGTGAGTGTGGTCATAGTACAGGATCAGCTCCTTGCGGGAGTAGTACTTATAGTAAGTGGCGAACTCCTTAGCCAGGTCGGCGATTTTCTTCGGGTTGAGCACGTCCATCGCATTCAGGATCGAAATGGTCTGCTCTGTCTCCTGGCCACACGCCAATGTGTTGATCCGTCCGCCCACGTCCATGGCCGCTTCGATCGGCATCGTCCTGTCCAAGTCAGTATCCTTGCGACAGTCGTTGAGCTTACCCTTACCATACACCGATTCGTTATGGCCATCGACGATCGAGTAGTCGATCGCATCGTAGAAGTTGCGGTCTTTCAGGTCTGGGTAGAAAGTATTCTCGACGTTAGCCGGCCGCTCGTTGAGCACCGACGTCCGGAAGATGAACTCGGGAAGTGTCCGTTTGAGCTTTTTGATGAAATCTACCCCAAGGACGTCGATGTTGTCCAGGGTCGATGCTTCTTTGTAGTAGACCAGGTGCCTACGGATTTTCGACAGATCGCGTTGCAGGAAATCGACCTTATAAGTTTCCTGCCTGGTAAAATGGCCACGGTCACCCGCGCGGGCGCGAATCAGGAACAGTTCGGCCTCGATGCCCAGCACCATCTCGACGGCTTCTCTGTCCACGTCTTTTTCGAAGTCATGGATCCATTTCGACTCCGGACTGGTAGGCATATCCGTGGTATAGATTACCGAGTGGTGCAAGTGGCAATCCCGGAAGTAGCGCTCGTTCCCGCGGTTGGTGGGTACCAGCTCGCTGTCGAGCTTCTGCTTGTTGAGCAGCTTGGTTTCATCACCACCATACCAGTCAATGCTCATACCGTTTGAGGAACCAGGTCGGTCCTGAGACACCAGGCGCATCACTGAAACATCGTACCGGTTCACACGCATGAATACGCTGTGCTCCGCCGTTTCCGGAGCAACATACGGCATACGAAGGCCAATGTTCCTGGGAGGGAAACGCCGCACCCAGAAGTCGACGTCGCGCTGTAAGCCCATTTCCTGCCACCGCTGAAAGATGGGAGGCAGCGTCCGGTCGAGCAGCTGCATGTAACTTTGCGCAACATTTACCCCCGAAGATCTGGGCATTAATGACAGGCATCGGTGAAACCGGTGTGAGAGTACGCCGGCGCTCTTACCGGTACCGCGGCCGGCAACAAGTGCAAGCTCGTTCGCATCGACCAGGTTGACATCCAGCTGGGGCTTGTTAAAATATAGGGAGCCCAGTAGAATAGGCTCCTGATCAGGGAGGGAAACCATATTAAGTCAGGGCTTAATTTTTCTGATGTTCGCGCTCGTTGCGCGGATTGTCCATTACTTCGTCGAAGTCGACATCTTCGATCTCGGCCAGCTCCTTTTCCTCTTTTTTCTTCCAGAAAGCTTTCAACACTTTCTCGACATTCGGGATCGGCAACGCGCCGATTGTCGACGGATCCGAGCTGATGGTCACCTGGACAATCTTCGGTTCTGGCATTTGAGCCTTTTCACGATCAAAGCCATAGATCTTGACCAGAGTGGCATCGCATTTGGCCGCAGTGTCCAGCCCGCGCGCTGATCCGGACGCGAGCGCCTTTTTGCGCAGCCGCTTGGTGCGCTCAATTAGCATTACCTTTTCGAAGTCTTCATTAGTCTGATCGACCGTGCAAAAGAAGCGTTGGCTGTTTTTGACGTCGGTGTATGCCTGGCGCTGCGAGATGGAGAAATGATTCACCAGGGCACGAACGACCTCGATATCGTTGGAGGGGTCAAAATTGGTGTACCACTCCCTGGCAAAGCGCCACCGTTCCAGCTGCTTTTGCTGGACGGCGGTCAACTTGAATTTGTCCTGGTTGGTGTACCATTTGTACACTGCGTCGAAGTCATCCGCAAACGGATCCGACAATGCCGGCACTTTCTCTGGAAGGTTCATGCGTCAAGAATTCTTTGTCGTTCCATGGCCTTCTCCAAGCTGATCAGCGCAGCAGACTCGCCCATGTGGGCAAGCGGGATCAGCGCCAGGTTCATCTGCTTTTGAAACCGGAGCCGACCGCGGTTAACAGCGATAAAGAAAGGGTGATGACGGTCATTCATCCAGCGCTGAGCGTGGATCTCGTCGACTTCGGCAAGGATTGCAATCTCCGATATCGTCATTTGCGCATAGGCGCTTTGTTCGACATCAAAAAGGGCATCCTGAGACAGTACTGGCTCAGCTTGATACAATTCGGCTTCCATGGCTTATGATTTACCATGCAAGGGTAGCGGTTTTTTCGCCTGGTGAGTGGGACAGGGCCGGAAGGTCGATTATCGTAGTATATTTATATCGAAAGAAAGCCCGCAATGTTATGGATCAACAACACTGGCCGGATATTTCCGGAGACAAATTCACGGTCGTCAAAAGCGAGCTGGCTGCTGGATCGGACGAATCAACGCTTTTCGAAAAAATGGGAAAGCGTCTGGTGCAAGAATTCAAGTCGGATGTTAAAGGTTATGCGCAGCTCATATATCGGGGCTACTCGTTTCACTACATACTGCGATATAATGGTCAAAAAGTCGACTTTGGAAGAGATTTTCTTTCCATAGACGTCCCCGTCATTGTCCAAAATGAAGACGTTTTTGAGCACATGATCACACGGTCGATCAGTGAAGCAGTGGCTTTGTTTCCAAATGGTCGTCAAGTTTCATTGAGATAATTACCTATGACAACAGGAGAAAAAATCCACTTCCTAATGCACTGGTGCAAGGGATCGGTGCGAATTTTAATTAACCAACATCGGGACTTTCAATCGACCATAATAGAACACCTAGATAGGTATGGCCCGGGACGGGGACGGATTGGCCAGGAAATAGTGCAAAATATGATCAAACTGGATTTTCTCGTTCAAATTGACTTTACCCCGGAAACACCGATCACTGCTCATGTAGTATGGCACTACGACCTGGATCAGGGGCTGGATGATTGTGTGGAGATAATCCGGAATAAAGAAACGATACACTCACTTAAAATTCGCAATAATGGGCCACAGTAGATCCAAAGTGACGTTTGATTGTCAATGTGGAAAGTACTACGACGGGAGCTGCGATCACAAAAGCGCCGTTTTCATGCAGTATTATCATGGGACCAACTTCTTCGAAGTTGTCCACAAGCGCCATATTGATGATCCGGAAGAAAAGCCAGAGAAGATCATCGAAGGAGGTGACAACATTCTTCTGGCACTACAAAGGCTTCTATCTCTTCCGGACCACCAGCTGGAACGCTGGGATGCGGCAGATTTCGATACTTTCAAGGCTGCCCGCGGTAGGTAACTGGGTGAAACCTCCGTTGCGCGGAGCAGGGAGCAGTCTACTCCATTCAGGCATGTCCATTCTCTTCAAGCCATTTCTTCATTAAAATGAGCCTTAGAATGAAAGGTTCGTTTGCTCTTGGATTTGGATTACCTTCAATCGAATTGAAGTGAAGCTGGACGAAATGTTCCGGATCATCCACTTTCATTGATTTATGTATCCAGGCTGGTCCCGCCGGAAGTTGGCGGCCAGCAAACCATTCTTTAAGTTCTTGTGCAGTCATGCGGTCAAAGGTATTACTTTTGCACCTTCAAACTTCATCAGCAAAAAAATGTCAAGGTTAAGAAAAGGAGACGTGTTTCTTCTTTGTGAGAGGCACTATGTGATGCTCGGGAACTTCAATATACAAGTCGGCAGGGTCTACAATCGCGGCAAGGACAGGTCAAAAGTCAGGTCACAGCTGACAATCTCGGTCACGGATATTCTTC
Organism: Dyadobacter soli; assembly: GCF_900101885.1. GTDB lineage: Bacteria > Bacteroidota > Bacteroidia > Cytophagales > Spirosomataceae > Dyadobacter > Dyadobacter soli. Next base: position 37,590 of record NZ_FNAN01000004.1, read on the forward strand.
ACAAAAACGGTATTGAGTACGACAAGGACTTAATAGACCGCTTCGCAAACTACGTTGCAAAGGACATACAGCCAGGTAAATTCCGGCTACCGATGGGACACTTCGTCGTTACCGAGGTCGATTCATCCGGAAACAGTACAGAAGAGACTGTTCATTGTAAGCGCTTCCATCCGCTGCCCGGAGAGAATGAGGATGTGATCCGTTTTAATCAGAATAAGTTTGGAACGGGTCAGTACCCGCATAACGTCCTTTTCTCGCTGGGTGATGGTGAGTATTGAGCGTAAAGGGGATAGATTGGACAAAACAATTTCGACCACTTTATTTATCAGCACTCGATTATTGGTACCTTCGTTGTAACCGCACGTTTCGATCTCAACCTCAATCGATGAAATACAAAATACTCTTCAAGGCGTTTAAAACTGCCATCCTCTGGGTCGCAATGCTGATAGCACCAATTGATTTAATGATTTGGATCACTGGCGTTCAATTATCAACTTTTGCAAAGGATATTCTTGTATGGGGAGTTTTAGCAGTCTTTTTGATGTTTCTGCTTATTTCTGGATGGATTGAGCTAAAAAAAAATGGCCCGTATTAACGAGCCATTTAACTGCTATTTGTTTTGCGATATTTGAAAGTTGGTGACCAGGATTTCCACCCGAGTCGCCTTTAAAGCTTTCCTTGTGACGATTTCTGTCACGTAGCAACCATGCCTAGTGGCCAATTCCAGAATGTACGGATGGTCAAATTCGCTCATCGCCCATTTGATTCCCGAAGTTTGAAGAACGTCGAACAAGTCTTCACAGTCTTTCTTTTTGAAGCCAGCTGAATAATTGTTGTCCGTGTCCAGATACGGCGGATCACAATAAATAAATGCTCGTTGCTTTTCGCGATCAGTCTTTACAGCAACTTTTCGAAATATGCCGCGGAAGTCAGTGTTCATGAAGCTGACGCCTTCGAGCAGCTCATTGGTGGCTTTTAATTTTTCATCCAGGCGCAGCTTCTGGCCGCCGAAGCCGAAACGCAGGGTTTCGGGCTTGCCCAGGAATCCAAAATTTGAGCGGAGAAGGAACCGGACCGCTTTAACGAGCGGGTCAGGCTCCTCGTTTTTTTTCCAATGGTCCCATAGATCCTGGTGGAGCGGTGTCCGGTTCCACTCTTCCAGGAACTGTTCGCCGAAATTGCGGACCACTTGGTAAAGATTATAAACTTCCGAATCCAGGTCGTTGAGAATGTTGTACTTGGCTTTTGGCTTGAAGAAATACATCCCGCCGGCGCCAAAGAACGGCTCGATGTAAAGGTCATGAGGGGGAAAGTGTTGATAAATCAGGGATGCAATACGCTTTTTGTTTCCTAATCGGTTCAGGATCATGCTTATAATTCAGTTTCAATTTCGGATAATTGTTTCCGCCAATGTTCAAGGACCTTTTCTAACTCCTTTTTCTTGGCCGTATCCTTTGATTCGTTAATTTTTTTAAGTGTTTTACTAATGTATGTGCGGATGTTGAGCATCCGTTTGGGCAGCTTGATATCGTCTTCCTTGATCACTATGTCCTGAGGCACCCGTCCGTGCTCTCGGAAATAGTCGATCTTGGCAAACAACACATCCAGCTCGTCCGTAATAGCAAGAATCCGCAACGCGGCCACTTGCCGATCGGCGCGGCGCCCTGGATCCGGAAGCTCGCGCAATCGTTGTTTGAGCGCGATCCGCTCATCCATCAGGCTGTAAGTAGTATCACGCATTTCCCGGATCTCGTCGGGTTCATCCGGAGCTTTGGCCGGTATTGGCTCAGGTGGAAGATTCGCGCCGGTCAAATCGTCGACCGTGTCTTCGAGGTAGCTCATTCGATCTTTCAGGTCGTCCAGGTTCCAACTAAGGTCTGACATCTCACTTTCGAGCTTGGCCGTCTCCGCAGCACTTATCGAACCTGTTTTTTCACTGTCGACTGTTGTCTCATCTGCGATGGGCTCCACCTCCTTCATCAAGCCGTCACGCATCTTATCGCGGTTGAAAGGATGATCACCAGTGCAAAGCGCCCGATAAGTGATACTTTGGTCACCATACCGCTGCTTCCAAAGGCGCAGGCCTTCGTTATAGTCTTCTGACTTCTCCCAGGCAAGGGCATCCAAAATATAGTCGCGCGATAAGGTCATGGCCGAAGAAAAAACATCCGGACCTAAAAAAAGTCCGGATGAATACACTACTTAAAGAAATGAAATAATCAGACAAGGGCAATGTGGGGATATCCTGACTCAATCAGAATACCGGCCTGCTCTTCGGAAAGATTGGCCAGATCAAATGTTTGCCCGGCATGGAGAACGGGCATGTAATCAAGCCGCTTCAAACCAATAATTTCGTAGGTGGGAGCTGATACTGGCGGCTCTCCAGCCGGGGCGATGTTTTTTTGCTTTGCCATGTTAGGCTGCCGGCGTCAAGGTTACAGTTGACGTGTAAAGCAATCGGTGCGGCATGATGGCCGTGATTGTGAATTCGTACAGCGATCCTTCGCCGTTGTTCGAACCAGGCAACATTTGTGATTTAATAGTTGCTGCCATAGTTTCGATACCAAGCTGATCATACGTCCCATCAGGCATGTTTGCATTTTGCACAAGGACAATGAACGGTGTAATACCGTTTGCTTGGTTATGCAAGATTGTTGCGTTCGGATTGTTCGAAGGCACGCGCAGCACTAAAACATTATTCTTGGTGCCGGAAAACTCACCACCCTCTGTCGCAGCCAGCGTGCCGGTATTTGGCAGGAACTCAATTTTTTTAAAGCATTTGCCCTGTTTGAAAGTATGGGCGCTCGCCACGGTAAACATTGCAATTCCTTCTGCATTTGCCGCGGGTTTTTGGATAACCAGAAAGTCAGCAAGCTGCGCAATAAACGCAACGAGCCTGGTACCGCCTTGGTTAGTGCCGCAGGTATCGCCGAGAATGACATCTACTATTTCGCACATAGTATTTTATTTGATTATTGGCTTGTTTGGGCCGGTTGGAAATTATTTTTTGACAGGCACCAGAACGCCGCTTTTCGCGTCGATCAGTTTAGCGATGAGCTCCTGATCGTCTTTGAGCTGATCGGCGGTATAGTTTTCTCCCTTGAAATGGAAGCTTGGGATCGCTATACGGTAGTGCCCTTTTTTATAGGTCACCACCAGGTCGTCCACTACGGTTTCGGTCGGCTGCTTGGCGAGCTGAGCTTGCTGGGCCAGCACAAGCGTTTCTGCTTCTTTGACCGCACCTGTGAGTTCGGTGATCCGGGCATCTTTGCCAGCAATCTGCTCTTCCAGGCTTTTTTTTTCGGTCTCCAAGACTTCGACCTGGGCTTTCAGTGTTGCCACTTCCGCCTGTGTGTCTGCGAGCAATTTATCCGCGAGCTCAGCGGTAGAATTTTGGGAAGTTGGTTCCATGGTCGGGATTGTGAAAAATGAAGAATACCGCCCGAGCGGCATCCTTCATTCGATGATCATTTTAATTAACCAGCCTTATGCTGCCCCGTCGTTAACCCAAACGAGTTCAGGGATGATGAAGCCAAAGCCCAACCACCAGTCGGTGAGCAGCTTCACTTCACGACCATCTTCCTGCACATTGAAAATGCCATTGGCGTTGTTGAAGCCTTTTTTCAGCATGATCGCATTCTCCTTCGGCGTGGTGAAGATCCGGTCGTTGACCGATCCGTTTGCCTTGAAGTTCATCGAAGGCAAGCCGGCCAGTGAAAGCTGGGTATCCATGATTTTCACGCTGCCGTCGGCGTTGGTCTGGAAGTCTGTGTCTTTGCCATACTTGGCGCGGTAACCACGTTTGTAGCGCAGAACCAGTGGTTCTGGCACGTAAGTGGTCATCGGGATGTTTTGGTAAAGGATCGGAATGCCGGCATGGTAATCTTCGAAGTATTCAACCAGTTCGACGTTGTCAGTCGGGATAGCTCCCAATGCGATCGGCGCGATGCGGGTTGCAGTAATGTGATCATTGATGATCTTCTGGATACCGTTCATTGCGGTACCAGCTGCGCCAGCAGTGCCTGGTGTTGGTGCAGCAAACACACCGCGGCCAGCTTCGTTAAGCTCGATGTCCTGTTGGATGCGTGGCACGATCAGCTTTTCCATCCAATACTTAATGAATGGCCATTCGGTGCGCTTCACGTTCGTCGAAGAAAGGAAACCCAACCACGCTGATTTCAAATCGTCAGGATACTCCGAAAGATCTGCTTTCAGGTTGTACTGGCGAATCTCCACCGGCTTGAACTCAGCTGTCCCGGTCGGCGTAAACGCCTTCTGGAAGGGCTGCACGATACGCGAATGACGGGCTTCGGAAGCGCGCCAGATCTGGTTGTCGGTGATCACCGGAGTAAACACCTTTTCGGTCACAAAACCCTGATACAGCTGGCTATACAAGCTGTTCATGTTTTGGCCATGGTTCAGGTAGTAGGCGCCAAACGCGGCAACGATTTCTGAAACTAACATTGGTTATTTAATTGAAGATGAAGTGTAATTTGAAACCGGTGTTAGAAGCCCATAGCAGCGGCCTCTTTTTCGGAAGGCAACTCAGCAAGTATTTCTTCGAGCGTCTTTTCCTGACTTGCGTCCGGAGCTGCGTCGGCTTCTTTTTTATTTTTGGTACCCATTGCACCAGGCTGTTTCCCGTACTCGGTAACCTTCGCTTGCAGGCCAGTGTTTTCGGTTGTCAGCGTCGCAACACTTGCCTGGGCCGCGTCACGTTCAGTGGTCAGCGTAGTGATTTGAGCCAACGCGCTGTCGCGCTCGGTAGTCATTGCGGTGAGCTGAGCGGTCAGGCCTTCGACTGTCGGCTCTGCGTTTTCAGTTTCGTCAATCCCGCTAAGTGCAGCGATCAACGTGGCCACAAGGCCCGTTTTCTTGATTGTAGACATTGTTATGGTGGATTTTTTGGAAGTAGATACCATGTCGGAGAGCACGGAAAAAGATTCACTGGCGGCAACCAGGTCATCGATCAACCCGTTTTCGATTGAGGCTTCAGGGAAAAACAGGCGACCTTTGAGCGGATCCTGTCCTTTGCCTGTGAGCTTTTTGCCGCGGCCGGCGGTCACGTCGGCCAGAAATTGATTGTTGTAGGCGGAGAGCTGCTTCTGGGCCAGGTCGGTCTGCTTGCCGGCGCTCGCGATCAATTGCCGGAACTCTTCGTTTTTCTCGGATGAGTCGCTGGCGTAAATCGTGTAAAGCTTGATTCCCATGCTTTCATAGTAGCCATCCCAATCAGAATAGGTTTGGTAAGTCCCAATCGAGCCGATTTGATCTGTCGGCTGGGTCGCCACGATACGGCTGCTGGCCGCGAGTTGGTGATATGCAGCGCTGGCCATGTAGCCATCGACGGTCGTTAATACCGGTTTTGGGAAATCGCGGATCATCTCAAAAATTTCCCGCGAGCCATGAACTTGTCCGCCCGGGCTGTCGACATTCACACGAACGCCGCCAACGCGGTCATCCGAAGCCATGATCGAAAGCTGGTTCCCGAAGATTTTCGACCCGCTGTAATAGCCGTACTTGTAGATGGGCCCAATCAAATTAATTACACCGAGTGCCTGCCCCTTCCCTATCGTTTCGGCTTTTCCAGCGGCAGCGAACGCCCCTCCGTGATTAACTAGGATCTCGCTGGTCATTTTCGGCCAATGGCCTTCGAGGGATTCTCCGCTGTCCGCCCGCACCATCAGGTCGGCGTTTTGGAACAACCAGAGGGGATCGATATGCCACTGCCCAGAAAGGCAGCGGCCGATCATTGTGATTAAAGCATGAGAGGAAAGGTTTGCGTCCGCCATTAGTTAATAAGCTCGTCTCCGAAGCTCTGGGTCATGAAAAAGATCAGACGCAAACTTAAATGGCTGGTCGTCTTATGGATGGGACAATGAATGTGCAGATTACATAACAAAAAAGGCCATCAGACAATTTGAAGGCCTTTTTTATATGATTTACCCCCGCAGGTAGCCGGGCGATTATTTCAAGGATTTGCTATGTGGGTAGTGTTAACGGGCGCTTGGTGAAGCTGCCGGTAAAGTTAAGTCGGTGCCCTTGTGCACCAACGGGCTGGGAAAGTGTCATTTCTGTTGCTGACAGTGTAACAAATTCTTCGGGCGTACCCACAATGATGCGTTTCCCGCTATGCTGGGTAAGACGGAGCGCGAAGCGCATTTCACCCATCTGTGTCAGTTGGTCAGCGGTCGCCTGGCTGTCGCTTATGATCAGACAGCTGACGCTTACCGGTGTGAGGCTGCCGTGTTCGCTTGATTGCGTAGGCACGGCCATTGAGATCGAGTCGCGGTGTGCGTGTATCTTATACCACCTATTGATCGGCACCGGATAACCGTCCTGCCAGACGCTAATCTCATGCCTGGGAAGGAACTCTATCAAAAATACCCCCGTAGGTAAATCACAATATTCCGACTGGATATCGGTCATCTTTTGGTCAAATTTTGGCAAAGAACATGCCTAGTGAAAGAAATTGGCTGTTACCTGGTGCGCGGTTACGCTCGCGGTGCCGCAGGTACATTTTGCGGATCCTGTCGTCCTCCAAGTCGCGGTCCCATATTTTATACCGGTCGCGAAAATTGTCGATGGTATTCTGGATGAAGTCGATTTCGCCGGCTGCTTTCCGGTGTTCGAATTCCATAATGATCTCCGCATACATTTGCGCCATGACCATGTTATGAAATTCTAAGACCCTGCGCCTCGGTAGCACGACGCTGTCCTGATATCGGACCGGCACCAAAAAATGCCACTTCTCGGTAAACTGGCGGCTTTGAAGGTATTTCAAATCCGTTGCGCAATTGGTGAAAGTTTTTGCCGAGCTAGTCTTCTTGACCAGGGCATTGATGAGCCACATCCCGATGTAGTCATCCTTTCTTGCATTGTAATCGTTTGGTAACTGATTTTCCAGATACTTCTTCACAGGGATAGAGACCGGGATGACATGTTTCATCCGTCGGCCTACCCGAACTTGCTCCAAGCACATAACTAATAACTGAAAGAGGTTATAATCGAACACTAACGAAAATTAAGTACGATCACATCAGAGGGATAGGACATCCACAGAGGGTTGCAGATGTCCAACTGATACTCATTCTATCAACAAGAATGTGACTAAAAATATCACTTTTTGTGTAGAAATAATTGACGAGTAAAAATTCCTTAGTTGTTAAAAGTTATGATGCCTTGAAAAGCGATTCGAAGGCCGCGAGGTTGAAGGGAATTACAATATCATGCTTTCTGAGCTCATGCAGAATCCTGGCTGGCATTACCCGTGAATAGTTGCGGAGTTGTCGCGGATTGGTATGGCCCATCATGAACATAAGAAGCCGATCGGGCACCATAAATTCATTCTCCATCATGCTGCTAAACGTCTCGCGAAATGTGGAAGTGCTAAGCGAATACGGGGACTTTGCCACTTCACCTAACATCTTCAGAGCCTTGTTAAGATCGGATATATCTGGCCTAGGCAAATGACAAATCCCTCCATACTTGGCAATTACAGCGTGAGCTTCATGCATGAGCGGAACAATGGAATAAATTTCAGATTTATCACGAGGCTTCTTAATGAAGGGCTCTCCGGACGGAAGCCGAAGTACATGGTCTTCCTCCAAGGTGATGTAGTCTGTGTATGACAAACCGGTGTGCATAAGGAACACTGCGACGTCCCGTTCTTTTTCAAGTGTGGTTAATTCGCAATTCGCAATGCGCTGCCTAGCTTCCGGAAGCAAGTATTGAGGCGGCTTTGTATCTTCATATTCTAATCCCAGCTCACCAATCGGGTTATATTGGAGATACTTCTTATTGACCCCATAATTCAGGACTTTATTAATCAGGGTCAAATGTTTGTTGATGGTGTTGGTTCCCCATCGGCGCACTTGAGTTTTACTTTTCTTACAGGTAACACGCTGATCAATCATCCATGCTTGCAGCATTTCAAAATCATGGTATTGAAATTCATGGATTTTCATCGAGTCGAGCCTATTGGCCGACAAAAATTCATGGATGTTGTTCCGCCTGGTTCTATACGTAAGCATTGTTGACCCTTTGCGCTTCTTTCCTAATACGGAACGGAGCTCATCGAGCACATCCAGGAAGTTAACTGTTTGAATAGCTGGGCGTGGGTTAAAGAATTGCGCTTTCACCCTGTCAGCTGATACCTCAATGTCCATGAGTTCCAGGTCGCGTGCGGCAGCTATAATGAATTGTTTGATTGCAATAAGCTTCTCGTTCAGTGTCTCGCTAAACGGATAGCTTTTGCTTACCGGCAGATCAGAGGTCGAAGGCTTAATACCAGTGCGGTTCCTGGATACCATCCAGTATGCCGGCGGCACTTTTAACTTCGTGGAAAATGCTGTGGCTTTTGTCTGCTCGACATGAATTTCCGCGTAGATAGCACACTTTCGATCCTTGGCTGCTGATTGTCCCCCACGTAGAAAAAAATTTACGTAGACGTTCATCCTTTTTTTAAAGCTATCATAAGCTACTTATTAACTGTGTGAGGTAAATATTTTCACCGAATATTAATAATTAACTGTGAGTGTAGATTTGTAACTGTGAGTAAATCTGCGAGGGAGAAATCCTGGAAATGAAAAAGCCTGCTTTTCAGCAGGCTTTCCATTTGGCTTGTAATGAATTCGTGAAAGAGGTGTCCTTTTTTGCACGGTTTTGTGACCCATAGGGGAATCGAACCCCTGTTTCAACCGTGAAAGGGTCGTGTCCTAACCGCTAGACGAATGGGCCGACTGGTCTCCTACTTCGTGCGTTTTTTCAACACTTTCTTTCACTTTTTCCGTTTGCGTTTCCGTAACGTGGTGCAAAGATGCAGGGTCGGATTTTAAAAAGCAACCCCTGAGGAAAAATAAAAATAAAATAATTTTTAGTTAACTCATTATCAACAACATTTAACACAAACTTTTTTTCTCACTCTCCGCCGCGATGGTATTCCGGTAACTTTTTAACTTTGGGTTTACCTACTTACGCCGCTTCGCTTCCTATGACCAGACTGATCCGCTTTCTCCTTTTTCTGCTTTCCATTCAACCTGCATTTGCACAAAATCAGACACCGGACCAGTTCCTGGGCTTTCCATTGGGTTCGAAGTTTGCGTACCACCATCTGATCGTCGATTATTTCAAATCCATTCAATCGCAGAATGCGGACAGGATGAAGCTGGTGCGGTATGGCACCACCAACGAAGGGCGCCCGCTCATGCTGGCATTCGTGTCGTCCTCGGAAAACATCGCGAAGCTCGAAACGATCCGCACCAACCACCTGAAAAGTATCGGCCTGCTGCCGGGTAAGGCCGATGCCGAAGTACCACCGATCGTTTGGCTGAGTTACAATGTGCATGGCAATGAGGCTGTGTCGGCGAATACGAGTATGCAGGTGATTTACGAACTGCTCAACAAGGACAATGCGCTCACGCAGGACTTCCTTAAAAATATGGTGATCCTCGTCGATCCGTGCATTAACCCCGACGGCTACGAGCGCTATACACAATGGTACAACCGCGTCCAGAATGTTTCACCAGATGTTACGCCATTTGCGATTGAACATGACGAACCCTGGCCCGGCGGGCGTTTCAACCACTATCTTTTCGACCTTAACCGCGACTGGGCCTGGCAAACGCAAAAGGAAACACAGGAGCGCGTAGCATTATACAACCAGTGGATGCCGCATTTCCATGCCGATTTCCACGAAATGGGCCCTTCGCGAAGCTACTACTTCCCGCCGGCCGCAAAGCCGTACAATAAGGACGTGACGGCCTGGCAAAGGCACTTCAATGAGCTGGTGGGCGAATACTGCCGTAAATATTTTGACAAAAACAACTGGCCGTACTTCACCAGGAACGATTACGACCTCTTTTACCCCAGCTATGGTGATACCTGGCCTACGGCGAACGGCGCGATCGGCGTCACGTACGAGCAGGGCGGAGGCGGGCGCGCAGGCCTGGCGCTCGAACGCACGAACGAGCACGATACATTGACGCTCAACAGCCGCATTGCACACCATTACGCCACAACGCTGGCTACATTGGAAACTGTCATGTCCCAAAGAGAGAAAGTGATTTCAGAGTTTATCAAGTTTCATCAGGACGCTGCCAATGCGCCAACGGGGAGTTTTAAAACTTATGTGGTCAAAACCGGAGACAGTGAAAATACCCGTTCGTTCAGTCAATGGCTCGACAGGCAAGGGTTCAGCTACGGCATTGCGGGTAAGTCGATTTCGACCAAGGGCACCGAGCTTACTAGCGCGACCGAACAGCCTGTCAAAATCGACAATAATGATTTGCTTATCAGCGCATTTCAGCCTAAATCCAATCTGTTACGCATTCTTTTTGACCCTAAACCGGCCCTCGAAGATTCGGTAACTTACGATGTTACCAGTTGGGGGCTTGCATATATATTTGGTTTAAAAGCCTATGGTTTGAAGGAAAAGCTGACGCCTGCTACCAATGCAGCTATGCCGATTGAAAATACCGTACCCGCTGCATTACCTTACGCATACCTTTCCAAATGGTCGGATTCTGAGGACGCGGCATTTCTGGCTGAGCTTTTGAAAAATGGTGTGCTTGTCAAAACCTCCAACACACCGTTTGAAATGGATAAGAATAGCTACGCATCCGGCACCTTGATCATTACCCGGAAAGGGAATGAGCGAATCCCGTTCGATAAACTGGTCACGTCGCTTGCTAACAAGCATTCCGTAAAGCTGACGCCCGTCAAAACCGGCTTCGTGAGCACGGGTCCTGATTTCGGGAATGATAATGTGGTAGCGCTCAAAGCACCGAAAGTGGTGGCATTGTCCGGCGACGGCATTTCCCCGACCGCATTTGGTGCGATCTGGCATTACTTCGAACAACAGATCAACTACCCCGTAACGATTGTCAATGCTGCGAAGCTGGCGAGTCTGCCCTGGAATGAGGTGGATGTGCTGATCCTCCCGGATGGCCGTTATGCCGATATTATTTCCGACAGGCAGGTAGAAGCCATTCAAAGCTGGGTAAAAAACGGTGGGAAACTGATTGCCATGGAGCACGCGACCGATGCTTTCGTGAGCAAACCGGGCTTTGGTTTAACCAAAAAATTCTCCGAAAAAAGAAAGGACGACGATACCTTTAAAAAATACGGTGAACAGCAACGCGAGGACGCCAGCGACTCCTCACCAGGCAGCATGTTCCAGATCACGATGGATCGCACGCATCCGCTCGCATTCGGATGCGGGGAAGCCTATTTCACCATCGTACGTGACGCCTACGAGCGCGACTACCTCAAAGACGGCTGGAATGTGGGTTATCTCAAAGAAGACAATTATAAAGCCGGGTTCGTAGGCACCAAAATGGCTGGCAGGCTCAAAAACACCCTCATCATCGGCGCACAGGAAATGGGCCGCGGTCAGGTCATCTACCTCATGGACGACCCGGTATTCCGCGCGATGTTGGAGAAAGGCAAGATGCTGTTTGGGAACGCGGTGTTTAGGTAATTTTGAATGATTGAATGATGTCAAGTTTAGTCATATGTAGTCATGTATCGCTTTACCTTCGTGATAATTCATGACTACTTCTGACTCAATGACAATTTATTCAATCATTCAATCATTCAATCATTAAAAGTACCGCACCGCCAGCTCATATCCCCTCAGCCCCAACCCCGCAATAATGCCCTTGCAGCGCGACGTCAGGTAACTATGGTGCCGGAACGATTCGCGGGCGTGGATGTTGGAGATGTGAACCTCTACGGCCGGTGTGGTAACGGATGACAATGCGTCGGCGAGAGCTACGGACGTGTGGGTATAACCGCCCGCATTGATAACGATGCCGTCGAATGAGAAGCCTACCTCGTGTATTTTGTCGATCAGTGCTCCTTCGTGGTTGGATTGAAAGTAATGCAGCTCCACGTCCGGGAAAATGGATTTCAGCGTTTCGAAATAGTCGTCAAACGACTGGCTTCCGTATACACCAGGCTCTCTTTTGCCCAAAAGATTAAGGTTCGGACCGTTCAGGATCAATATCTTTTTCATTTGCTTTGTAGCATTCATTAATTCTTCCTTCGTAATGTGGCAAAGCTACATCAAACATTTTAAAAATTACCTGCGCCTGGAACGCTCGCTGTCAGGCAACTCTGTGGAAGCCTACGTGCGCGATGTGGAAAAGCTGGAAGAATTTCTGGAATTGAGCAAAATCGATCTCGCACCCGCCCGCATACAGGAAGAACACCTCTCGGCATTCCTGAAATACGTTGCGGAACTGGGCCTTGCGGCGCATTCGCAGGCACGGATGCTGTCGGGGATCAAGGCATTTTTCAAATATTTACTGCTTGAAAACGAGATTACCGAAGATCCTACGGAACTGCTCGAATCCCCTCGCCTGCCCCGCAAGCTGCCCGACGTGCTTTCATACGAAGAAATCGAGACCATGCTAAGCGCCATCGACCATTCCACTCCGGAAGGCACGCGAAACCGCGCCATTATGGAGGTTTTGTACAGCTCCGGGTTACGCGTTTCGGAACTAACGGACCTGCAATTGACCAACTGCCATTTCGATATCGGTTTCCTGCGCATTATCGGGAAAGGCGATAAAATGCGGCTTGTACCCATTGGCAGAGAGGCCATCAAGTACACGCAAATATACCTCGACCACGTGCGCGGCGAGATTGCACCTCAAAAAGGAAGCGAAGACATTGTGTTCCTGAACCGCCGCGGCGGCCAGCTTTCGAGGGTTATGATCTTCCTGATGATCAAGGATACGGCGAAAAAAGCGGGCATTAACAAAAACGTCAGCCCGCATACGTTCCGGCATTCGTTTGCCACCCATCTCATCGAGGGCGGCGCGAGCCTGCGCGCGGTGCAGGAAATGCTGGGGCACGAGTCCATTACCACTACCGAGATTTACACCCACCTTGACCGCGATTACCTTCGACAGATCATCACCGAATTCCACCCCAGAAGTTGAGCGGTTATTTTTCCACTTCTTTCAGCAGCGAGTCCAGTTTCAGCGAATCGGCGTCGGGTGTAGCGCCCGGCAATGCCCTTTTCAGCTGTTTGGGCTTGTTCCAGGGTGCGGTCGTGCGGCTCGACATATCGTAGGAGATGTAAACAAACAGTCCTACAAATGCGAGAAACACGATAATGAATATCTTTTTATTACGGTTTGCTTTCTCCATTTCACTCATCTTCTCTCACCTGCTTCGGCGTCTTGTAAAGTACCAGGTCACCCGTTTTAGCAGATATTTCTTCCCATTTCTGCTCTTTAAACTCAATAAATACCGCACTTCCCTTCTTCATGGAACCGATGCTTGCCCCGGAAAGGTACTCGGCAAAATAGGTAATGTCGGGGTTATGGCCGAACAACATCACGACCGAATGCTCCTCCTGCACCGTATTCACAGCCTGCAAATAGGCCCGCGGGCCACCGTCGTAAATTCCGGCCTGCGTCTGGATTGCGTCAACCGGTAGTTTATATTGCCCGGCTATGATCTCGGCCGTTTTGAATGCGCGTGACGCCGGGCTCGACACAAAAAAACCGGGTTTCACACCTTCCTGAACCAGCCATTTCCCCATTGCGAGCGACTCCGACAAACCTTTGCTGTTCAGATTTCTGTCAAAGTCCCTAATTCTGAAACTTTGGTCTTCGGCGGTCGCGTGCCGTACTAATATGAGGGTCTTTTTCATGAGCTGGATTTTTCTCCAAAAGTAAATAATCTGCTTTTCTAAAACTGCCGGTTCTGGCCGAAAAATTGGAACGGTTATTTTCAACCACTTAATGGTCGTAAACTACCTTTTGACATTATTTCATCCATAAACCGCGACAATTAATACGTAATTTTGTTCCTTGATCAACTTATAGAGAAGAAATCCATTAGCAATAGATTATGTTACAGTTCCTTAAATATGTCCTGGCTACGTTCGTGGGCATTATCCTCTTTCTGTTCCTCTCGTTCTTTATCCTGGCCGGCATTGGTTCAATGTTTTCTTCCGAAGAAAAAGTGGTGCTGGAAGATAAATCAGTCCTGAAACTTGATTTAAACCAGCCCATCCAGGAAGTAGGCGTCGATAATCCCCTGTCTGAGTTCGGCTTGCCCTTTACCGGCGAAGAAACGGTGGTGGGATTGAAGGACATTCTGGATGCATTGAAAAGCGCGCAGAATGACGATAAGATCAAAGGCATTTACCTGAAAACAGAGGGCCCCGAGGCCGGATGGGCTACTTTGGAAGAAATCCGGAACCAACTGCTGGAATTCAAAAAATCGAAGAAATTCGTTGTCACTTATGGCGAAACATACTCCGAGAAAGGCTACTACATTGCTTCCGTAGCTGACAAAATTTACCTAAACCCGGCCGGCGGCATTGAATGGAACGGGCTTTCGGCCGAATACAGCTTCTTCAAAGGCACATTCGATAAACTGGAAATCAAGCCGCTTGTTTTCCGCGTGGGCGAGTTCAAAAGTGCGATCGAAATGTTCTCCCGCCAGGACATGAGCGAAGCGAGCAAAAAACAATCCACCGAACTGATCGGCGCCATTAATAATAACTTCCTGAAAAACATTTCGGCATCCCGCAGCATTCCGGTGGACGAGCTGAAAAACCTGGCCGATTCGCTGGCCGTTGAGAATCCGAAATCTGCATTGAAATACAAATTTATTACCAACCTCGGCTACCAGGACGAGCTTGAAACAGCACTTAGAAAGGAGCTGAAAGTAGCCACCGACAAATCCATTTCCTATGTAGGTGTGAGAAAATACCTGGATGGGTCGAGCTCGACAGAAAAAGGTGATTTTAACAAAAGAGTGGCCGTACTCGTGGCGGAAGGCGAAATTACCAGCGGCGACGGCGGCGACCAGAATATCGGCTCCGACAAGTTTGTAAAAGAACTGAAAGAGATCCGTGAAAACGACAAAATCAAAGCGGTGGTGATCCGTATCAATTCGCCCGGAGGCAGTGCGTTAGCGTCGGACGTAATGTGGCGCGAGATCCAGATTACCGCCAAAAAGAAACCCGTGATTGCCTCGATGTCCGATGTAGCGGCCTCAGGGGGTTACTATATGGCCATGGGATGTGATACGATTGTGGCCCAGCCGAATACTATTACCGGCTCCATCGGTATTTTCGGGCTGATCTTCAATGTGACCGATTTCATGAACAACAAACTGGGCATTACCTTCGATGGCGTTGGTACCAGCCCGCATGCCGACTGGCCGACTGCCACCCGCGAAATGACGGAATTCGAAAAAGCCACGATCCAGAAGAGCGTGAACGAAGGTTACGAAACATTCACCCGCAAAGCAGCCGAAGGCCGTAAAATGCCGGTTGAAAAGCTGAAATCCCTTGCGCAGGGCCGCGTATGGTCGGGAGTGGAGGCTAAGCAAAACGGGCTGGTGGATGTACTGGGCGGCGTAGACGATGCCATCAAAATTGCCGCGAAAGCCGCCAAACTCGGCGAGGGAGATTACCGCGTGCGTTACTACCCTGAAAAAAAGAAACCATTGGATGAAATGATCAACAAGTTCATGGGAGACAATGAGGAACAAGCTACCAACAAGGCGCTCGGTGACCTTGCTCCTTATGTGAAAATGTATAAAAAACTGATGAATATGGGTGGAATGCAGACGCGTATGCCTTTCGAGCTGGTGATCCGCTAATACTGATTCACATAATGATATCAAAGGCCTGCAATCGATGCGGGCCTTTTTTAGTCGGTAATCTCGACACCCGTTTTCTTATCGAGCTCCTGCCGGACGATCAGTACAGCGTGTTTGTTGGGCGCAATGGCGACGCCGTCGATACGCGCGTAAACTTTCGTGAATTCAGCCCCGAAATAGAGGATAATGGAAGAATAGTAAATCCAGGTCAGCAGGATCACAATCGACGCCGAAGTGCCGTATGCAGCCCCGAGATCGGACTGCCCGAGGTAAAAACTGATAACGAATTTCCCTATCAGAAATAAAACTGCCGTAAATGCCGCCCCGACGAGGCATTCCTTCCAGCGCAAATCGCCATCAGGCAGTACTTTGAATATTACCGTGAACAATGCAGTAATAATGGAAAGTACCAGCGCCAGATTGACAATATAAAACACGACTACCGAAGCTTCCGAGAACAACGCTTCCAGGCGGCTGCTGAGCAGATCCACCAATGCGCTTGCTCCCAGCGATACTACCAGAAGAAATCCGAGCGTAAGAATAAGGGAAAAAGATACCAGCCGATTTCTGAGGTATTGCAGCCACCCTTTTTTAGGTTTGGCTTTAATTGCCCAGATGAAGTTGATCGAATCCTGCATTTCAGCAAACACCCCGGTAGCACCAATCAGTAATGTGCCTATCCCTATTGCCGCAGCCATTCCGGATTTGTTGGACAGCTCCGCGTTTTTAAGGATTTCCTGCAATTGGGACGCGGCGGAAGCCCCTACCAATCCGCTGATCTGATCAAACAATTGCCCCTGGATTGCATCCCTGCCAAAAAAAATGCTGAAAACCGAAATGATCACCAGCAGCATTGGCGCAAGGGAAAATATGGTGTAATACGACAATGCAGCCGCCAGTTTCATCCCATTATCGTTGAGAAATTCATTGAAACTGTCTTGAAGCAAAGACCAGAAGAGTTTGATTCGTTTCATAGTATAATGTGTTGATATGGTTTTCCGGATGTTGACAGCGGAAGAACAAAAACATTTGTGCCAAATACATTACCGCATTTTCAAAGAAAGACCTTAAAAACACAAAAAGAGCAACCTATGTGCTCTTTCCTGCTAATTCGAATACTTTTTATAATCCTCCTTCACAAAAGCAACCCCGCGAGCGTCGCCGACATATAGGATGCTAATGTCCCGGAAATCAATGCTTTAAATCCAAGCCGCGCCAGATCGGCACGTCTTGAAGGAGCCAGTTCGCCTATCCCACCTACCTGAATGGCAATGGAACTGAAATTGGCGAAACCGCACAATGCAAAACTGGTGATTACGATGGTTTTATGATCGAGTGTGTCTCGCAATTTCACCATGTCCAGGTAAGCCACAAATTCGTTGATCACCATTTTGGTACCCATTAACGAACCCGCCGCTTCGATATCCTTAGCCGGAACGCCCATTGCCCACGCGAAAATCGAGAATACCTTACCCAGGATGAAGTTGAAACTCAACTGCGGGAATGAAAAAATGCCTCCGATGTAACCGAGCAAATAATCCAGCAATGCAACAAGGGCAATAAACCCGATCAGCATCGCGATCACATTGAAACCTACCTTCAAACCTTCTCCCGCACCCGCTGCAATCGCATCGAGCAGGTTCGCATGCGTTTTCTGGATTTCGAGCTTCACCATTCCCTTCGTATCGGACTTGTCGGTCTCCGGAAATACAATTTTTGAAATAACCAATGCACCGGGTGCGGCCATGAGGCTCGCCGCGATCAGGTAAGGTGCCGGTACGCCCAATGAAATGTATACGGCCATTACCCCACCGGCAATGCAGGCAAAACTGCCCGTCATGGATGCCATCAGCTCGGAATTGGTCATGTTTTTCAGGTAGGGCTTGATCATGATCTGCGCTTCTACCTGTCCTACAAACGTACTTGCCACGTTTGAGAGCGCTTCTGCGCCGCTCACGCCCATGAGCCAGTACACCGCCCGCGCGATGACGGACACGACGCGCTGCATGATGCCCAAATGGTAGAGCATATTCACCAGTACTGCCACGAAAATGATGGTCGGGATAACCTTGAAGAAGAAAACGAAGTCGTTACCGGGCCCGAATGCACGCTGCATTAATTCGGGGCGCACCAGTGTGCCAAAAACGAAATCGGCACCCTTATCGGAAAAGGAAAGCAGCTTTTGTACTTTTTCGCCCAGCCATTGGAAGATCCGCTGGCCAATGTCTGTTCGGAGGATAAATACAGCTAGGCTGAATTGGAGGCCCAGGCCAACGGCGACTGTACGATAGTTGATGGCCTTTCTGTTATTCGACATCGCAAATGCAATGCCCAGGATCAATACGATACCCAGCAATCCTGTAAATCTCTCCATGCGTAGTTTGTTGTCACTTTTTAACCAAAGGTGCAAAATAACAACAAATTAGTCGCCCGGAGGCAACTAACTCAAAATATCAGGAAGAGAGGCAATTATTTAGAAGAATTGTCTGATTTTGTATCAGTTGCAATGGGATCCACGTTGCGGTGGGCAATTTTCCAGACATTGTTTTCTTTCCGGAAAAGTACCGTAACGTGCAAATCAGCTTTGCGGCCGTCTGCGAAGCGGTAATGCTCCTTTTGAATGAGGTAACCTTGTGTAGCACCTTCCTGGCTCGCAATCTTCTCGTAAGTATAAGCTACGTCTTTGGCAGGAGCAATTCCGGTGTTGTTAAGGCTTGCTTCCACGGCTTTCCATCCTTTCGAATCCATATTTGCTGAGCCTCCAAAAGCTGTAACATCATCTTTCTGCGACCACAGCGATTTGAAGAATGCCGGGTTGCCTTTGGCCATTTCAAGATTGGCTTTGTGCAGGTCCGCAACGGCAGCGTCCAAAGAGGATACTGCAACGGCCTTAGGTGATTGTTTGCTATCAGATCCGTTTCCGGCAGTAATGACAGGCAATGTGTTTTCCCGCGTCATGCTCCTGTATTTAAAGGACGAGGCGAGGAGGATCAGGAGGATAAAAACTGAGATATTTCTTTTCATGGCTAATAAACTATTAAGTTCTCACTTAAGTGATGCAAATATCTGACGCTTAACTACAAAAAAATAGCGTATAAATACCCGATTACTACACGCCATACCACCTAACTACGCCCTTTTCTGAAAAATAGTATGTTTTGGGCACAAAAAAAGAGAATAGTAACGAACTATTCTCTTTTTGCACTTTTTAAATAACGTTATATTAATATGCGAGCACTGGCGACAGCCATTTTTCGATCTCCTCAACCGGCATGTTTTTGCGCTTCGCATAATCATCGACCTGGTCTTTATGGATCTTTCCAACCGGGAAATAACGGCTGTCCGGATGTGAGAAATACCAGCCGCTGACGCTGCTTGCAGGGTACATCGCGAAGCTCTCCGTCAAAGTGATACCCAGCTTCTCCGCACCCAGCAAATCGAACAAATGGCGCTTTTCGGTATGGTCGGGGCAGGCAGGGTAACCTGGCGCCGGGCGAATGCCTTTGTATTCTTCCTTGATGAGCTCTTCGTTGGAAAGGCTCTCTTCTTTGGCATAACCCCACAATTCCTTGCGCACTTTCTCGTGCATCAACTCCGCGAGCGCTTCCACCAAACGGTCTGCCAATGCCTTGATCATAATGCTGTTGTAGTCGTCATGATCCTTTTCGTATTTGTCAAGCAACGCCTCTATGCCGACACCCGCCGTCACTGCGAAACCGCCAACGTAATCGGTATGGCCTGATTCCAGCGGGGCTACGAAGTCGGACAGACAGTAATTAGGCAGGTTCGCCGCTTTCTGGCTTTGCTGACGCAAATGGTGCAGAACAGCAGCCGTATCCGCCACCAACTCGCCCGCATTCAGGTTTTCTACACCCTGCTGACTGATTTTATACTCGATATGCTGGTGCGACCCGTGGCGTTCGCAAGGCACCTCGCGCGTTTCTTCGTCGAAATGATGCAGCACAATGTCGTCCTGGATAGAGTTGGCAGGCCAGAAACCTATTACGGCGCGTGCTTTCAAGGTTTTGTCACGAATGATTTCGCCCAGCAGCACTGCGGCGTCTTCATACAACTTCATAGCTTCCTTACCCACAACAGCGTCATCGAAGATTTTCGGGTATTTTCCGTGCAGCTGCCAGGTCTGGAAGAATGGCGTCCAGTCGATGTATTTTGCAATGTCCGCCAAATCGTAATCGTCGTACACGCGCGTACCCAGGAACTGCGGTTTCACGGCCTTGAACTCGCTCCAATCGATTTTCGCTTTGTTATCCCTTGCTTTACCAATAGCCACGTGCGCCTTTTCACCGCCACGTTTCGCGTGATCGTCGCGCAGTTTTGCATATTCCGTTTTAATGTCGGCTAAAACTTCGGCCTGGCTCTGCGCACTCTGGATCAGCTTTCCGGCAACAGGTACAGAGCGCGACGCATCGAGCACGTGGATAACCGGTCCCGAATAGTTCGGATCGATTTTCACCGCCGTGTGAATGCGCGAAGTAGTGGCACCACCAATCAGCAACGGCATTTTCATGCTGCGACGCTCCATTTCTTTGGCAACACCCACCATCTCGTCGAGCGAAGGCGTGATAAGGCCCGAAAGCCCGATGATATCTACATTATGCTCCTGTGCAGCGGCAAGGATCTTGTCCGTCGGCACCATTACACCGAGGTCGATGATCTCGTAATTATTACATCCAAGCACCACGCCCACGATGTTCTTTCCAATATCATGCACGTCACCTTTTACAGTAGCTAGCAAAATCTTACCCGCCGAAGAATTGCCTTCCTGTTTTTCCGCCTCAATATATGGCTGCAAATAAGCCACGGCTTTCTTCATCACACGCGCCGATTTTACCACCTGCGGAAGGAACATTTTACCTTCCCCAAACAAGTCACCGACAATGCTCATACCATCCATTAAAGGCCCTTCGATCACTTCCAGCGGCCGATCGAATAGCAGGCGACATTCTTCGGTATCTTCATCTACGTAATCAGCAATACCCTTTACCAATGCATGGGAAATGCGTTCCTTCACAGGCAGTTGTCTCCATGAAAGATCGGGACCGGTTTGCGTTTTACCTTTATCTTTTACGGTTTCCGCATAACTTACCAGGCGTTCCGTAGAGTCGGAACGACGGTTAAGCAACACATCCTCAACCAGTTCCAGCACATCCTTCGGAATTTCATCATAAATACCGATCTGACCGGCATTTACAATACCCATATCCATTCCCGCTTTGATCGCATGGTAAAGGAACGCCGTGTGAATGGCTTCGCGAACCGGCTCGTTACCCCGGAAACTGAACGAAACATTTGAAACACCGCCCGAAACTTTCGCATGAGGCAGGTTTTCCTTGATCCACCGTACGCTGTTGATGAAATCGACCGCGTAATTATTATGTTCCTCCATTCCCGTCGCGACGGTCAGGATGTTAGGGTCAAAAATGATGTCTTCGGCCGGAAAACCGACTTCGTCAACGAGAATACGGTAAGCGCGTTCGCAGATTTCAATGCGGCGCTCATAGTTATCCGCCTGACCTCTTTCGTCAAATGCCATTACAACCGTCGCCGCACCATAGCGGAGCACCGTCCTAGCCGATTCCTTGAATTTCTCTTCACCCTCTTTAAGCGAAATCGAGTTTACAATGGATTTACCCTGCACGCATTTCAAACCCGATTCGATTACCTCCCATTTGGAAGAGTCGATCATCAGTGGCACTTTCGAAATATCCGGCTCGGATGCGATCAGGTTCACAAATGTCTTCATCGCCTCCACACCATCGATCATACCTTCGTCGAGGTTGACATCGATTACCTGCGCGCCGCTTTCCACCTGCTCACGTGCGATGGTCAGCGCTTCGTCGTATTTGCTTTCACGGACGAGGCGCGCAAATTTCTTCGAACCGGTTACGTTACAGCGCTCACCAATGTTTACAAAATTGGTCAATGCATTGATTTTCACCGGCTCCAAACCCGACAGCTTCATCACCGTTTCAGAAGCTGGCAACGGACGCGGGCTATGCTTTCCGGCAATGTCGGCAATCACGCGGATGTGATCCGGTGTGGTACCGCAACAGCCACCGATGATGTTGACCAGGTTATCCTTCAAAAACCCATCGATCACCTCACCCATTTGCTCCGGAGTCTCGTCGTATTCGCCCATTTCGTTCGGCAGACCCGCATTGGGGTGCGCCGAGGTGTAGAAAGGCGATTCTTTGGCCAAAATTTGTACATACGGGCGCATTAAGTCCGCTCCCAATGCACAGTTAAGACCCACCGACAACAGTGGCAAATGCGATACAGAAGTCAGGAATGCCTCGGTGGTTTGTCCCGAAAGCGTACGTCCAGAAGCATCGGTAATCGTTCCCGAAATCATGATCGGCAACGCCTGTCCCGGCTCGACTCTCCACGAATCCAAATGCGGCACTTTGCCCGCTTTGGCATCCACAAAGAACTGGTCGATCGCGAAAAGCGCCGCCTTCGCATTCAAAGTATCAAAAATCGTTTCAACGAGCAGCAAGTCGCAGCCGCCGTCGGTAAGACCTTTTATCTGCTCGTAGTAGGCTTCCACCAACTGGTCGAAACTGATCGCGCGGAAGCCAGGGTTATTTACATCCGGCGAAAGCGATGCGGTACGGTTCGTCGGACCGATAGAACCGGCCACAAAACGGGGCTTGTGAGGCTCGCGCTCGGTAAATTCGTCGGCTACTTCGCGTGCCAGCCGCGCGGATTCGTAGTTAAGCTCATACACGATCTCCTCCATGCCGTAGTCTGCCATGGCGATAGTCGTGCCTGAAAATGTATTGGTTTCGGCAATGTCTGCCCCTGCCGCGAAATAGGCGGCGTGAATTTCTTTGATAATGTCCGGGCGCGTCAGTGAAAGCAGGTCATTGTTCCCTTTCACATCGTGCGGCCAGTCTGCGAACCGTTCTCCCCGGTAGTCGTGATCCTGCAATTTATACCGCTGGATCATCGTACCCATAGCGCCATCCAGTACCAGAATACGGCTTTTAAGAATTTCGCGGATATCTGCTTTTTGAGTTGCTACCATAAGTGTTTTAAATGTATGATGATCATTTCGCCGGAAAAGCATATAGCTTCTGAAGCGACAAATTTAACCCAATAGATGTTTTGTTCAATAAAATCAAAAAATTCAGATTAAAAGTCTGGCAGTTTCAATCAACCTAAATTATTTATCTATATTCGAAGCCATCTCGGAGTGAATAAAGATATTCTATCTATGCATAATCTGGACGATATTGACGCCAAAATCCTGCATTTACTGCAACAGGACGCCACTTTGAAAACACGCGAGCTGTCGGAAAAGTTGAACCTCTCCTACACGCCCGTGTATGAACGCGTGCGGAGGCTGGAAAAGGAAGGTATTATCAAAAAATACGTCGCGCTGGTCGACCGGGAGAAGGTGGGTAAAAAGCTGATGGCCTTCTGCAACATCGCATTGAAAGAGCATTCGAAGGTTATGGGCGAAAAGTTCGTAAAGGCGGTTTCGGCGATGTCGGAGGTGATGGAATGCTTCAATATCTCCGGGGATTATGATTTTCTGCTGAAAGTAGTCGTGGACGATATGTCGCAGTACCAGCAGTTTTTAATGCAAAAGCTGGGTTCGCTGGAAAACATCGGCAGCACGCACAGCTTATTTGTAATGGGTGAGATCAAAAACTCGTCGGCGCTCGAAATGCTGCCTTCTAAAAAATAAATACGGCCCCGGAAGATCCAGCACCGTATTCCAACTCACCCCTAACAAAATATTTTTACGATCACAATGATCGGTCAATGTCCCCTAATCAGGTGATACAACCGCGTTTGCCGCGAAGTATCAAACCGTTTTCTGCCTGTACGCCCCCTGTAATACCCATGTTGCATGCGCAATGCATTTTTTTCGATTTTTTTCGCAGCTTCCCGCATTTCAGAAGCATGAAAACTTTTCGTAATTTTTGCAACAGAATGCATGCCAGGGACGTATTCGAATGTGAGAAATTCTATCCCTGACAATTTGATACCCTGACTTTGCTTTTTAAAAGAAAAATATCTTTTAACGAAAACGACTTTGAGTCGGTGGTAGCGGCATGTATTGCCGGGGATAACCAGGCACAGAGGCATTTATACAAACAATTCTTCGGCTATTCCAAAAGCATTTGCCTGCGGTATACATCGTCGACGGAGGAAGCAGAGGAGGTTTTAAATGAAGGTTTTTTAAAAGTATTCAACAATCTGGGAAAGTACGACGCCAACCACCCTTTCAAGGCTTGGCTTCGGACAATCATGGTGAACACGGCGATCAGCTATTACCGTAAACACAAGAAACATACGGAAGATGTGATCGCCCTGGAAGACGCCCCTTATCCCAAATTCGATGAAGATGTAATCAGCCAGATCACTGCGGATGAAATACTGGAACTGATCCAACAGATCAAGCCGGTTTATAAGAATGTATTTTTGTTATACGTGGTGGATGGCTACAACCATCGTGAGATAGCAGACCTGCTGCAAATCAACGAGGCGACGGTAAGATCGCATTATGTGCGTGCCCGGGCTCGTTTGCAGCATTTGATCAAACAATATTACCCACATCTCTTCCCAAGTGATTGGGCTGTTAAGTCATTCAGAGGCAATGAAAACTAATAGATTTGAAAATACTATACGCCGAAAATTAGAGAGTATTGAACCGGACTTTCAAGAGCAGGACTGGGCCCGTATGCAAAACTATATGCAGACCCACACGCCTCCGTCATTCCTGCAACAATACGGTTCCTGGATCGGGTACGCCGCCGCCGCGTCTGTGACGTCGGTGATGGCCTACATGTACGTCAACCAGCTCTCGCAGAATGACCACCTGGTGCAGGATATGAAACACCTGCAAAGCCAGATCGAGCTCATCAAAAACCAGCCGGCGCAGGTGGCGAAAGCCGATACGGTTTATGTGCTGCAAACCGGACCGGACGGCCAAAGCCTTCAAGCCTCATTGCGGCCGAGGGATTACAATCGATTACCCGCACGAACCAGTTTTCAACAGGCTTTGGATCAGGAAGAGTTGGCTAATGCGAAACCCGCACGGAATGTCGGCACAAGTGATGTGGAAGCTATTGAAAACGGCGATGAAGCGACGATCTCTTCAAATGCTGTCGATCAGCGCCACGGGCAATCGGAAGAAGCGCTTGCAGAAGCACAGCATTCTAACGAATCTCCTGCCACTGAACCAGGAGCGGCGAATGATTTGAATGCGGTAAAAACGGAAACCAACCAACTGCCCCAGGCACCTTCAAATTCGGCGGCCAGCAGAATATTCGGCAGTGAATTCCGCATTGCGGCGATCAGTACGCCGGTTGAGATGCATACCGGCATTTCGCTGCAACGGAAAATGCATTACGACCTGGCTAGCAAGCTTTCCGTACGACAGGTACAAAAAGCATTGGTTGCGAACAATATGCAACTCGCCAAGGCGCCAGTGAGCGGTAAAAAGACCGAGCAAATCGCCCAAGCTGAAAGTGTCATTCCGAAATTACCCTTGAAAACGCCTTACCGCTTCGGGGCCGGGTATCAGATCGAGGGCAACGGGCAGGGCAAAACGGTGCTGGGGGAAGTGATTATCAAAAAGAAATTCTCGATCGCGGCAGGCATTACGTGGTTGAAGGTAAAACCGGCCGAATTCTTCACTGAAACAATTTTCAGGACCAAGGCCCGCGCGGATTTTAAAGAAACGCATCCAGGCCAGGTACCACTCATTTTTCAATTGTATAATATCAAAATCGATCAGAATATCGTCCAGATCCCGCTTACGCTCGCATTCCGCAATACTGTGAAAGACGATTGGGCCTACTATGCGAGCCTGGGTACTAATTTCAAGGTTTCGTCGAAAGAGACCATTTCGTATGATTGCCGCGGACCTAAAAACGAGTTTTTCAACCAGACTTTCACCAAAAAAGGAGACGTCTCGCCCATCACTTCGATGAACTTCGCGGTAGGCATCGAAAAATCGTGGCATCCGATCGTAGTTCAGGCGGAAGGGTATTGGGTCAATTATTTTAAACCGATCACTCCGCTCCGGAACAGCGCAGGTCCGGGCGTGAAAGTGAAGCTATTGTACCAGATAGGCCGTCAAATGTAGCTTTTACATATTAAGTTTCGCGGGCAGGATATGGAAACTTGTCCGCGAAACTCTATTTTTGGCCTTTATTAACTCCCCTATTTATCCAGCTTTTGAAATTCGCAGCCATAGATATCGGTTCCAATGGTGCCCGTATGCAGATCTCATCCGTTTTGCATGACGAAGGCATTTCACGTTTCAAAAAGGTAGAATACGTCCGGTTCCCGCTACGCCTCGGACATGATGTTTTTACCCAGGGACGCATTACCCCCGAAAGCGAGGACCGCATGATGAAGCTCATGCTGGCTTACCAACTGCTGATGGAACTCCATGAGGTAGATGACTTTATGGCCTGCTCCACTTCCGCAATGCGTGAAGCGTCCAACGGCCAGGAGGTCCGAGATCATATCGAACAACGCACCGGCATTCATATCCAGATCATCGATGGCCAGAAAGAAGCCGAACTGGTGAACAATGTGGTCGTGCAGTCGCTGAGCGACGGGCAGTACATTCACATCGATGTGGGTGGCGGCAGTACCGAGCTGAACTTGTACCAGGACAGGCGAAAAATCAAAGCCAGATCATTCAAACTGGGCTCGGTACGCCTGTTGGAAGGAAAAGAATCCAAAAATTCCTGGTTGAAGATCAAGGAGTGGATCGAGCAGAATGTCGATTACAGCCGGCCTATTCAAGCAGTGGGCACGGGTGGTAATATCAACAAGCTTTTCGATTTATCTTCCAAACTCACTGAGAGCTCTACCAGCCTGGAAGAAATTCAGCGGATGCGCGATTACATCGAACAGTTCTCCCTCGCCGACCGCATTAACAAACTGCAACTCAATCCCGACCGCGCAGACGTGATCGTACCTGCGGGCGACATATACACATCCGCCATGCGCTGGGCAGGCGCGAGCGTCATTCACGTGCCCGATGTGGGCCTGAAAGACGGTATGCTCCAACTGCTTTACGAACGCGCATGCCGCAAAAAAAAGGCCTGAAACCAGGCCTTTTTTGCATTCCAATATGAGTTCTCCGGCATTACCAGACCTGTTCGAGGTCTTTTGCCGAATATTTGTGGTTTCTTTCCGTAAAGACGCTGTCGGTATCTTCTTTCTTCAAATGCAGCGGGTTTTTCTTCGTCAGTTTGGCAATGGCTGCCACTGGAAACAGGATAACGAAGAACACGACCGACAGAAGAATTTTCCCGTTAATAGCCCCCAGCACTTCCGCGATCTTGTACCAGCCTTTCACCACCAGGTCACCAAAAACCGGTAAAGCCAAGCTGAAAACGCCGATTACCGCAGCGGCGATCAGGAAATAAGGATATTGGGATTTAAAAATAAAATACATCACGACAAGCCCGGTGACGATCACCAGCTGCGCTTTGACTTTTTCTGATTCACTCATTTTGATAATATGCTATTGTGGCCGGCAGCCATGCACGTTGCATTGCTGCCGGGCGAAGTTTCAGACAGGAACCGGATTGACTTGCTTTGTACCGAAAAAATCAGAACAAGGTGTAAATGAAAGGCGCAACAGCCGATCCACCACCAATCACGATCAAAACGCCGATCAGGAGCAGAACGATGATCACAGGAGCAAGCCACCACTTCTTACGCTCCTTCATGAATGCAAACAAATCTGTTAAGAAATCCATATTTTATAGTATTTAAAACTCAAATGTAGAACTTTATTATTTTTCTGCACACTTCTAACCCGTTAAATCTGAGTTATCGTTTACCCATTGCCTGGTAGAGCCTGTCGGCGATCAGCTGGTTAAGCGTCGCGCTTCCGTGGCCATCATTTTTACCCACAACACGTTCTTTTTCAGGGATTTTAACCACACCATCGTTGATGCCGACCACCGTCACATTGTTCGATTTCAGGTAATCCTCCACCGGTTTGGTATAGCCTGCGCTTTTATCCACCTGGAACAGGAACGGAATGAAAACGGCGTACATCTGCGCCTTCGTGCTATCGCGGTAGGCGAGCATGCCTGAAAGATCTCGCAAATGCGCATTCAGCACGGTGGTATCGGTGTATGCTGTTTGTACAAATTTCTCAAACGTGCTGAAACCGGTGTGCGGCAGTTGCCAGTAGATGAAATTCGGCAGATAAAAACGCTTCACAACGGTTGCCATCGGACCGGTAAGGTCGGCGTATGGCTCGGCACCGGTGAGCGTCAAACCCTTTTCGCGGCCTACTTTTTCGATATCGTTAGGGAAGTATTCGAGGATGATAATATCCGGCTTAACGGGGAAATCCTGCAAGCGCTTCACTTCATCGCGCGTATCCGCGCCCGACATACCGAGGTTGTAAATGGTGTATTTGTCTGTCCCGAGTTTGGCTTCGAGCATATTCGAAAAGCGCTCATTTACATCTTTCAAACCGTGGCCCGCCGCGAACGAATCGCCGATTACCAGCACTTTCTTCTTGCCAGACTCATTTTGCACTTCCTTGTCATGATAACCCAGCGCATTCACAGGGTGCCAATATTTCTCCCACCAGATCTGAGACGCTTTGGAAAGCACACCTTCATGGCTTTGCGGCACGTACATGAATACGATTTCCAGGAAAATCAACACGACGATCAGCGGCGTAACGATCGTTACAATGTTGGCCACCAGCCCTTTGGCTTTGCTTTTGACCACACCATAATAGAAAATGCGCAGGATCTCGATGATCAGCAAAAACCAGAAGGCAAATTTGGCAAGACGAACATGCCAGCTATCGCTCTGAGGGTATCCGGGATAATCGAATTTGATATGAAATTTGTCCGGATAGAACAAGAACACAAACAGCAGTCCCAGGAAAAGAATGCGGACTATGCTGGTAACAATTTTAGATGCCATTACTTAGGGTGCTCAATGAATAGAGATTAGTCCAGAACGAATTCTTCCTTCCAGTTATCTTTTTCCAGCCATTCGGGCTGCTGTTTTTTGTCGAAAATGTAGTTTCCTACTACCAGGTAATCCATTTCCGTGCGCATAAAGCAACGGTAAGCGTCGTTCGGCGTGTTGACGATCGGCTCCCCGCGTACGTTGAAACTGGTGTTCACGATCACCGCGTAGCCCGTCAATGCCTTGAACGTTTCGATCAGGTCGTAGTAACGTGGATTCGTTTCTTTGTGTACTGTCTGTATCCTCGCCGAATAGTCGATGTGCGTGATGGAAGGCAGGTCGGAGCGCTCGAAATAGAGTTTCTCACGCAAATCCAGCGAACCGTAGTTTGCAGGCACCGGCTTTCTGCGGCTTTCGGCCACGGGGTGTACCAGCAGCATGTAAGGTGAAATACCGTCGTAATCGAAGTAATCCTGGCAATCCTCGGCCAGTACCGAAGGCGCAAACGGCCGGAATGATTCGCGGTATTTGATTTTCAAATTCAGTTTTTTCTGCATTTCCGCATTCCGGGGATCGCCCAGGATGCTTCGACCGCCCAATGCGCGCGGCCCGAACTCCATCCGGCCCTGCACCCAGCCTACTACATTGCCTTCCGAAAGCAACCTTGCCGCTTCCTGTGTGAGGTCTTTGAAATTCTCGTAGAAGGTATAATGCGCCTTGTATTTCTTGGCCGTCAAAGCTACATCGAGATCGGAGAAAGTCGGTCCGAGGTAAGACCCGCGCATTGCATCGGCCTTCCAGGTAATCTTTCTTTCCTGCCCGAAATAAATATGGTAAGCAGCTTGTGCCGCACCCAACGCACCACCTGCATCACCCGCAGCTGGTTGGATGAAAATGTCTTTAAAAATATTGGCTTTTTGGAGCTTACCGTTTGATACACAGTTCAATGCAACACCTCCCGCCATACACAGGTAATCGGCGCCGGTGAGGCGTTTGGCTTCTTTGGCCATTCTTATCACCGCTTCTTCGGTAATGTTCTGGATTGCGAGGCCGAGGTTACAATGCACCGCTTCGAGCGCATCTTCCGGGCGGCGGGTTTTGAACCCGAACAATGCCTCCCATTTGTGCTCGTTCACCATTTTCAGGCCGGTAGCATAGTCGAAATACTCCTGGTTGAGCCACACCGAGCCGTCTTCTTTCAGGTCGATAAGGTCTTTCAGGATAATCTCTTCGTAACGCTTAATGTCCGGTGAAGTCGGGTTACCGTACGGCGCGAGGCCCATCAGCTTATATTCACCCGAGTTGACACGGAAACCCAGAAAGTAGGTAAATGCGGAATAAAGCAACCCGAGCGAATGCGGGAAGCGGAGTTCTTTGAGAATGCTGATATCTTTTCCTTCGCCCAAGCAGATCGACGCAGTCGCCCATTCGCCCACGCCATCGATCGTCAGGATAGCCGATTTCTCAAATGGTGAAGGGTAATAAGCACTGGCTGCATGCGAAAGGTGGTGCTCGGGGAAGAGCATTCTTACCTTTTTCTTCTTATCGTAACCCAGCTTTTCCAGCTCCTCGTTGATGAGCCTTTTCAGGAACATCTTTTCCTTGATCCACACCGGCATGGCCGTCAGGAACGACCGCACGCCTTTCGGCGCAAATGCATAGTAGGTTTCGAGGAGTCTTTCAAATTTTAGCAGCGGCTTGTCGTAAAAGACGATCGCATCGAGCTCGTTGATGGATAGCCCGCCGTATTCGAGGCAAAAGGCAACTGCATTGGAGGGGAAACCGGGGTCGTGCTTTTTGCGTGTAAAACGCTCTTCCTGAGCTGCGGCAACGATTTCGCCATTATCTATAAGAGCCGCGGCCGAATCATGATAGAAAGCCGAGATACCTAAAATTTTCATTAAAGCGTGATTAGAATAATGTGTACAGTTTTGTCCTACACCGTCCAAAAGGCGTGCAAGATAAGCATTTTGAGCAAGGCTGCAACCGGGCACCCGTGGCTAAATGCCGCCATAGTGTTATTAAACGGTTCGCAATCAACCAAATAAAGAGTGCGGATAATAAAATGTTAACAGATTTACCACCTTACCCGGTTTTAAATGATTAATTCTGAACCAGTTCGAATGCGGGACTTCTTTGTCACACTATTTCGTGCCGTATGATAAATTGTACAATTTCCTCCGCAAATCGTCGGGCGCCGGGCTCGCTGATATGGCATACGTCGCAGAACAAACTCGGATCTTTCGGCATACGTTTTTCGAGATCCAGAAATTCGGTGCGGTATTTCGTCGCCACCTTACGGATCACCTGGTTGTGCTGCGCAATGCCTGCCCGGACATTCTCCGGCTCGCCCCACATCGTAACCGGCGTCGCAAACATGCATTTGGCATAGTACCGGTTATCACTTTGGCTTCCCGTGAGCGAATCAGGTGGAAAATAGGAGGCATAACTAACCAATAACAGCTTGTCGCCCCGCGTTTCCGCGATTTTGGCAATGCCTTCGAGGTTTTTTTGGTAGCAGCTCCGGTCCCTCAACTCGCGACCGAACCGAGCGAACCGGGGTTCTACGCCGATCGGTTCGAGGTAGGTTTCTCCTGAAAACCGGTCACATAGGCCGTTGAACGCCATGTCGAGCAGGTATGGGATTACTGTCACGTCGATTTCGGGATGCCGCAACAACCGGTAAATGTCGGAATACCACTTTACGTGCGAGTAGTCGTCTTTGAAATTTTTAGGGGGAATATTGTTGACACGCGTGTCGTTGATGCCTTCATAATAGATCACAAGATCGAAGCGCTCGTTTTCCAACAAATTGTATTTAAGCAGGTTATCCAGCGAAGTATGCGCCGGCGCAGCTACATTGACAACCTCGAAGTCCTTTGTTTCCCCGTATCGCTTCGAAAGGATCGTATCAAGCCTGGTGTGAAGATCGGAATAGCCCGGGCTCACCACCGACCCGCCGAGTATCAGAATGCGGGTTTTCTTTCCACTACCCCCAGCTTCCTGCCCCGCAGGCTTTTTGAGATTTTTATAAAAACCATCGTAAATGTATTCCGACGGTTTCAGGAATGAGTAGCCGTAAAAGCAAAGGAATGCACGGCTGGAAAGCTCGCAGGTACCTGTTAAAATCAGTACGAAAATAAAATAGAAAGACAGTTTTCGAAGGTTCATGTTGCCACTATCGATATGATAAATGGCAAATCAAACCCCCGCGCTCGCCCGGAAAGAAACCGATAAGTGTCCGGCGGGACTCAATTACCCAACGTTGCTACTTACTGTATTTTAGTAGGCTTGTGATGCTCGTCGAGTGCTACAAATGTAAATATCCCGGTAACCGCCTTCTCGCGGCTTACCTCATACATTTTTTCCACAAAAATATCTACGCGGACTTTCATACTTGTATTCCCGACGGTCTCCACGCGTCCCACCAACTCGATAATCGTTCCCGCAGGAATAGGATGCGTAAAATCGATGCGGTCGGACGATACGGTCACGCACCGAAGCCTGGAAAAGCGCGTTGCGGCGATGAATGCGACCTCGTCCATCATGGACAATGCCGTGCCGCCGAAAAGGGTGTCGTAGTGATTGGTATTGTTTGGAAAAACAGTTTTAAAAACGCGGGTTTCCGAGGCGGTGATTTTTTCTTCTAATGTCAAAATAAAAACTTGTTAATTGTATGAGTAACAGTTGTTTTGGTCAAGTGTAGTCAGGTGTGGTCAGGTATGGTGAGATATTTTCATCTCTGACAACGCTTACCACACCAGACAATACCTGACTACATCTGACGATCACTATCCCGCGACCGGGACCGATTCGCGCAGCAAGTTAGCCGCAGAAATCATGTTACGCAAAGCGGCTTCGGTTTCCGGCCACTTGCGGGTTTTCAATCCGCAGTCGGGATTTACCCACAGATTCCGCGCCGGGATTACCTTCAAAGCCTTTTCGAGCAGCAATAGCATTTCATCGACCGTCGGCACGCGCGGCGAGTGAATGTCGTACACGCCCGGGCCGATTTCGTTCGGGTAATTAAACTGCGCGAATGCATCGAGCAGCTCCATTTGCGAGCGCGACGTTTCGATCGTGATCACGTCGGCGTCCATTGCGGCGATGGAATCGATAATGTCGTTGAACTCCGAGTAGCACATATGCGTGTGGATCTGCGTCTGATCGGCCACGCCCGCGGCGCTCAGGCGGAATGCGTCTACCGCCCATTTCAAGTAGGTTTTCCAGGCATTTTTCCGCAATGGCAAACCTTCGCGAATCGCCGGCTCGTCAATTTGAATCACTTTAATACCAGCCTTTTCCAGATCAACCACCTCATCGCGGATCGCTAATGCAATCTGAAATGTCGTGTCTTTTCTCGGCTGGTCGTCGCGCACGAACGACCATTGCAGGATCGTCACCGGGCCCGTGAGCATGCCTTTCACCAGTTTTTCGGAGTTGGCCTGTGCAAATGCCGACCATTTCACCGTCATCGGCTCCATGCGCTCCACGTCGCCATATATGATCGGCGGCTTCACGCACCGGCTGCCGTAGCTCTGCACCCAGCCATTTTGGGTAAATACAAAGCCCGAAAGCTGCTCGCCGAAATACTCCACCATATCATTCCGTTCGAACTCGCCGTGCACCAGCACATCGATGCCCAATTCTTCCTGCCAGCGCAACGAATCCACGATTTCCGCGCGAATGCGGGTTTCGTATTCTTCCAATGTCAATGCACCTTTCTTGAACTGCGCGCGCAGCTGCCTTACCTCGTCGGTTTGCGGGAACGAGCCGATGGTTGTCGAGGGGAAGAGCGGCAATTTCAGTTTATCCAACTGAATGGCCTGCCTCCCGGTAAATGCATTCTGCCGGTCGAAATCCGGTTCTCGCACTTCGCTGACCCTGGCTTTCACGGCCGGTTTGTGGATCAATGCGGAAGTACGGCGGCTTTCGATGGCTTTCTGATTATCCAGAAATGCATTATCGTTGACATAATCGATCGTCGCAAGGCTTGCTAATGTGGTTACTTCGTTCAATTTCTGCTTCGCGAATGCCAGCCAGTTTTTGATTTCCGGCGTCAGTACGGCTTCGTTTTTTTCCAGGTCCAGATCATACGGGCTATGCAGCAGCGACGACGACGGCGCCACCACCACCCGCTCTTCCCCCAGCACATTTACCGCCTCCGTAATCCATTTCAGCGACTTGCGGTAATCGTTTTTCCAGATATTCCGGCCGTCCACAACACCTACCGAGAGCTTTTTAGTGGAAGAAACAAATGCATTATCGGTAAGAATTTGCGGCAATGTCTCTGCTCCGCGCGTGAGATCGATATGCAATGCATCCACTGGCAATGCGGTCGTGACGGCCAGGTTATCTTCCAACGGCCCGAAATAGGTCGTCACGAGAATGCGTAGTTTCGGAAGCGCCTCGCGGATCTGGTTGTAGGCACTCAGGAATGCGAGTTTTTCTTTTTCATTTAAATCCAGCACCAACCCCGGCTCGTCGAGCTGCACCCAGTCGGCGCCTCTTGCCGAGAGTTCTTTTAGTATGGAAATGTAAACAGGCAAAAGACTATCCAGCAAGTCGATACGATCGAATCCGGATTCTTTTTCTTTACCCAAAATCAGATAGGTAACCGGCCCCAGCAGTACGGGTTTTGTAAGAATACCCTTTTGCAATGCATCTTCAAATTCCAGCAAAACTTTATCGGAATACCTTTTAAATTTCTGGTCTTTTACAAATTCCGGCACGAGGTAATGGTAATTGGTATCAAACCATTTCGTCATTTCCATTGCATTGATATCCAGGCCATTCTTCTGATAACCGCGCGCCATTGCGAAGTATAGATCGAGTTCCTTGTTAGATTTCCCGTCGAGTAACTGGTGGTACCGCTCCGGAATTGCGCCTACCATCAGCGACGTATCGAGGACGTGGTCGTAGAGCGAAAAATCATTGGACGGAATGAGGCCTATGCCTGCATTCTGCTGCGTTTCCCAGTTCTGATGGCGGATTTTGCGGGCGACTTTCTGCAATGCGTCGCGGTCGATGGTACCGGCCCAGAATTGTTCGTTGGCTTTTTTGAGCTCGCGGAGGCTTCCCACACGCGGGTAGCCGAGGTTGTGTGACAACATACTTTTTGTGTTTAAAGAGTTAATAAAAACCCTGTGAAAACACCCTCCCATCCCTGCAAACGCCTGTTGCGGACGTATGCCGGTACTTCATTTCATCGCGGAAACACGCGGCTACCCTGCGAAAACGAACAGTCCCCCGAACCAGCGGGAAGCCTGTGGTATTGCCATAAAATGTGGTAAATCAATGCTTGACCAATCCCCACCCGTGAGGGAGAAGCCATTGAGGATGATGGCAAGTCTCCTGGCTCGTATCATTTTTACCGCCCTTCTCGCCGCGCCGGGGCGCTGCAATGGGTCGCGAGGGTAAAAACAGGCCCTGAATGCTCAGAGCGGATACTTACAGTAGCACGACTGCCCGTGAATTGCACACGGTTCCTTTTTGTTTTGCTATAATTTGGCTGAGGGCACCAAAAGCAAAAACCATCACCCCGATTGACGGGCGTTCACAAAGAACTGCGTCAAATTTAGGCGTATGGTGCATTCGGCTGGAAATGGCTGGTCAATTTCAGTGAAGTGAGTAGAAATTCGTCTTTGTGCAGGATAAAATATCTGAATTGGCCCCTAAATCGTAGGTCAAAAAGTGATTCTGCAAGTGCTAAATCAACCCTGCCGCATCCGCATCCAGTATAAACTCTGCATTCAAATGATTTTGCAAAACTGTTGCGGGGAAATCTTTGGAAACGGGGAATGCAATGGCACGTTGTATAACCGGGGCCTTAGCTGCACCAGAAGCTAGCAAAATGGCGGCCCGGGCTTCGAGAATGTGCCGGATGCCGACGGTGATGCCCCGCGTGAGCGCGGTCGGCTGGTTGAAATATTTCTGCCCTACTTCGACGGTAACGGGATCGAGCTCGGAAATGTGGGCATAGGTATCCCAGGATGTGCCGGGCTCGTTGAGCGCGAGGTGGCCGTTCATCCCTACTCCTAATATGATGAGGTCGAGACCACCGAGGCTCTCTACTATTTTGTTGACGCGGTCGCATTCAGCTTGCGGGTCGAAGGCCTTGCCGTCGAAAAAGACAATCTGATCCGGGCGGAGGCCAATCGGTTTCAGAAAATCGCGGTCGAGCAGGTCGCGGCAGCTGCCGTCGTCGTCGGCGCCGAGGCCGATCCATTCATCGAGTCCGATGAAGATGCATTTGGAAAAATCGACGCGGCCGTTCTGGTTGGCTTTTACCAATGCATCGAACATACCCTTCGGCGAGCTGCCCGACGGAAAGCATATGACCGACTCGGGTTTGTGGTTCATCAGGTCGATGACACGCTCGGCCGCAGCGGAGCTCATAAAGGCGTAATCGGGGTAAATATTGATTCTTGGAGTCATGAAAAGCAGGATTCAGGATGTTGCCGCGCCAATCTAAACATTCTTTTTTCAGACCTAAACATTTATCCAAAAAAAACGCCGGAAACTGCAAACCCGATCCTAACTTTACCGCGCATTGTTCAATTACATTATCATTCTACTTCAAAAATGGAATACCGTATAGAAAAAGACACGATGGGCGAGGTGCAGGTGCCTGCGCATGTATACTGGGGCGCACAGACGCAACGCTCGATCCAGAACTTTCCTATCGCACAGGATATCAATAAAATGCCGAAGGAGATCATCAAGGCCTTCGCATACCTGAAAAAGGCAGCCGCTATCACCAACTTCGAAGCGGGCATTCTGGCACAAGAAAAAAGCGACCTCATCGGACAGGTTTGCGACGAAATCCTTACCGATCAGCTCGACGACCAGTTCCCATTGGTAGTATGGCAAACCGGCTCCGGCACGCAGTCGAACATGAACTGCAACGAGGTGATCGCCTACCGCGGCCACGTGCTGCAAGGCGGCGAACTGGCCGACAAAACCAAGGTCCTGCACCCGAACGACGACGTGAACAAGTCGCAATCATCGAACGACACCTACCCTACTGCAATGCACATTGCGGCTTACAAGATCCTCGTGGACGTGACGATCCCGGGTATCGTGAAGCTGCGCGATACATTGAAAGCGAAAGCGGAGGCATTCAAGAATGTAGTTAAAATCGGTCGTACGCACTTTATGGACGCCACGCCGCTGACACTCGGCCAGGAGTTTTCGGGCTACGCTTCGCAGCTGGATCACGGTTTGAGGGCCATTCACAACACATTGGCACATCTTTCGGAGCTTGCATTGGGCGGTACCGCCGTAGGAACCGGCATTAACACCCCTTCGGGCTATTCCGAGAATGTGGCACGCCACATTGCCGCATTGACTGGGCTTCCTTTCATTACAGCTGAAAATAAATTTGAAGCATTGGCAGCACACGACGCGATCGTGGAGGCACACGGCGCATTGAAAACCGTTGCGGTGAGCCTGATGAAAATCGGTAACGACATCCGTATGCTGTCGTCCGGCCCGCGCTCGGGTATCGGCGAGATCCATATCCCTGACAATGAGCCGGGAAGCTCCATTATGCCGGGCAAAGTGAACCCTACCCAATGCGAAGCCATGACCATGGTAGCCGCTCAGGTAATGGGTAACGACGTGGCGATCGGTATCGGCGGCTCCAACGGCCATTTCGAACTGAACGTGTTCAAACCGCTTATGGCTTACAACTTCCTGCATTCGGCCCGTTTGATCGGCGATGTATGCGTTTCGTTCAATGATAACTGCGCGGTGGGTATCGAGCCGTTGCACGAGAATATCAAGAAGCACGTAAACAACTCGCTGATGCTGGTCACTGCTTTGAATACTAAAATCGGTTACTACAAAGCAGCTGAAATCGCGCAGACCGCCCACAAAAACGGCTCTACGCTGAAAGAAACGGCTGTGGCACTGGGTTACCTCACGCCGGAAGAGTTCGATGCGTGGGTGAAACCGGAGGATATGGTCGGCGAAATCAAAATATAAGCTGGTCCGATGTAAACCGTGTGAATGCCCTGCCGAATTGCGGGGCATTCGCATTTAACATTTACTGCAATGGATATCCGACACGAACTGCTGGCCGATCCGTACCAGTCGAAGCAGAAAGCTACCCAGGTGGCCATGTACGCCTGCACCTCGGAGGAGGCGTTCAGGCATCTGATGCATTGCTTCGAGTCCGACGAATACCGCCTCGCGCAACGCGCCGCGTACAGCGTGAGCATCGCCACGCACGAGCGGCCGGAGCTCATTCGTCCGTACATCGGCGTGCTGGTGAGCCAGCTGAAACGCACCGGTATCCATGACGCCGTGATCCGCAACAGTGCACGCATTTTGCAGGACGTTACGATTCCCGACGAATTCCATGGTGAATTGATGGACGCTGCATTCGATATTGTTGCCAACCGCCAGATAGCCATCGCCATCCGCACGTTTTGCCTGACCATTCTTTTCAACCTGTCCAAAATATATCCGGAGATCCAAAAAGAGCTGCGCGTGTTCCTGGAAGAATCGGTTGAATATGAGCAGGCGGCGTTTCAATCGAGGGCCCGGAAGATATTAAAACGCATTTGATTAGAGGTAAATCCATTTTACCTTGCTCCTTTAAACAAAAACAATAGATGATCATATACTGCCACGCATTACTCGACGGCTCGCTCAATGCCAAACTGAGCGAAGCGCTTTCCCCGCAGCATCAGATCCATTTCCGCACCGAAACGGCCAGCACCGAAGCATTGAAATCCTGGTTTGCCAGCGCCGATTACATCCTCGGTAACCCGCCGGTGGCATGGTTCCAAAGCATTCCCGCTAACCTGAAATTCTGGCAGTTAGATTCGGCCGGCTTCGACCAATATTCATCCATAGCGATTCCCGATCATATCAAAACGGCCAATATGGGCGACTGGTTTGCACGTCCGTGCGCGGAGTCGATCGTGGGCGGTGTGCTGGCATTGTACCGCGGCATCGACCGGCTGACGCTTTTGAAGCAGAAAAACGAGTGGATAGGAACGCCGCTGCGCGGCGAACTGAAACTGTTGTACAAACAGAATGTGATCATCCTCGGCGCCGGAACCATCGGCCAGTCGGTGAATGCGATTTTGAAAGGCCTGGGCTGCACCACGCATTTAATGGCCCGTACCTCGCCCGAAGCCGACATCCGTAGCAAGGAAGATTTGTTTAATGAATTACCGAATACCGATCTGGTAATCAACACATTGCCAGGAACCGCTCAGCATTTTGTAAATGCAGAATTTCTGTCTGCCATGAAAGACGGCAGCGTTTACGCGAGCGTTGGCCGTGGCAGTACCACCGATGAAAATGCATTGATCGACGCATTGAAATCCGGCAAACTCGACGGCGCCGTGCTCGACGTCACCGAAGTGGAACCGCTACCGGCAGATAGCCCGCTCTGGCAAATGGATAATGTGGTCCTGACCCAGCATACCGGCGGCGGACACAAAAATGAGCATATGGGGAAAGTAGATTTATTTCTCAACAATATTTTGGCAATAGAAAACGGCGCCGCCATCGCCAATGAAGTGACCCTTGTAAAAGGCTATTAAACCGACCGAAACTGAAATGTTGACCACAGAAACCGATATCGCAGAAGGTATCCAGGATAAGTATTTTTTGAAATTTGGCACCGCCACTCGCGAAACCGTGCGCGTGTTCCGCTCGCCCGGCCGCATTAACCTCATCGGCGAGCATACCGACTACAACAATGGCTTCGTACTGCCCGCAGCCGTGGATAAGGCCGTATATTTCGTCATCGCACCACGCGAGGACGACCAGGTGATACTCTACGCTGCCGACCTCGACCAGACCTATTCGTTTTCACTCGACGATCTTTCCAAACCGGAGAAGTCGTGGCCGCATTACCAGTTGGGTATTGTGGAACAAATCCAGAAGAAGGGCTTGAAAATCGGCGGTTTTCAGGCTGCATTCGGCGGTAATGTGCCGGTAGGCGCCGGGCTTTCGTCGTCGGCGGCATTGGAATGCTGCTTATTGTTTGCATTGAACGAAATGTACGGGCTGAACCTCGACCGTTTCAGCATCGTAAAAATGTCGCAAAAGGCTGAAAACGAATACGTAGGCGTGCAATGCGGCATTATGGACCAGTTTGCTTCGGCATTTGGTAAAGAAGAATCCGTGATGCGCCTCGACTGCCGTTCGCTGGAATACGAGTATTTCCCGTTCCCGATGAACGATTACCTGATCGTGCTTTGCGATACCATGGTGAAGCATTCGCTCGCAAGTTCTGAATACAACACCCGTAGGCAGGAATGCGAGAAAGCCACCGCTATTTTGCAACAATACGACCCGAAAGTACTGAGCCTGCGCGACGCGACCCCTGCATTGGTAGAAACGCACAAGGACGAAATGGGCGACGTGGTGTACCGCCGCGCGAAGTTCATGACCGAGGAAATCCAGCGCGTACAGGATGCCTGCGACCTGCTCGTGCAAGGCAACTTGCCCGATTTTGGTCAGAAAATGTATGCTACCCACTTCGGCCTGCAAAACGAATACGAGGTAAGCTGCCCGGAACTGGACTTTCTTGTAGCCGAGACATTGGACGATGATTCGGTACTCGGCGCGCGGATGATGGGCGGCGGTTTCGGAGGTTGTACCATTAATCTGGTGAAAAAAGACGCCGTGGATGCTTTTGAAGCAAAAATGAAGGAAGCATATCTTGAAAAATACAAAATAGACCTGCCTTGCTACCGCGTGAAAATCACGGACGGGACCGAGGAAGTTGCGCTCGCATAATCTGACCATTAATACAAACTCTTAACCTTTGACTATGAGAAGAATCCCTTTTTTACTCACCGCGCTGGTTGGCCTGGCCATTTTCAGTTGCTCAAAAACCAAGAATGAAGAAAAAATGATCAGTACTATTTCCAAAGAGGCTTTCGGCCAGCTCCCCGACGGCCAGCAGGCTGACCTTTACACACTGACCAACGCCAACGGAATGACCGTGAACATTACCAACTATGGCGGGATCATCACTAAACTCACTGCGCCGGACAAAGACGGTAAATGGGAAGATGTGGTATTGGGCTTCGACTCACTGGCGCCCTATTTGAGCGGTCACCCGTTCTTCGGCGCATTGGTAGGCCGGTATGGCAACCGCATCGCGAAAGGGAAGTTCAAGCTGAATGGCCAGGAGTATTCACTGGCAATCAACAACGGCCCGAATGCCTTGCACGGCGGTACCAAAGGTTTCGACAAAGTGATCTGGAAAGCGACTGAGATCAAGCAGGATTCCATAGTTGGTCTGCAACTCGAATATACCAGCAAGGACATGGAAGAAGGTTACCCGGGTAACCTGACCGTGAAAGTGGTTTACACGCTCGATAATGACAATGCGATCACCATCGACTATACCGCAACTACCGACAAACCGACTGTTGTGAATCTGACGAACCACTCGTATTTCAACCTCACCGGCCTGAAACGCGACATTCTCGACCACGAAGTAACCCTTGAATCGGACAGCATCGTGCCCGTGGACACTACGCTCATCCCGACAGGCAAACTCCGCGCCGTAGAAGGAACGCCATTCGATTTCCGCAAGTCGACCAAAATCAATGCCGGAATCAACAAAACGGAAGATGAGCAGATCGCAGCCGGCGGCGGTTACGACCATTGCTGGGTGCTGAAACGCAGCGGCGACGGTCTGGTACAGTTCGCCACCGTACGTGAACCGGAAAGCGGCCGCGTGATGGAAGTGTTCACCACCGAACCTGCCGTGCAATTCTACACCGGCAACTTCCTCGACGGCAAACTGACCGGCAAAGGCGCGACCTATTCGAAGCGTTTCGGCCTATGCCTCGAAACCGAGCATTACCCCGATTCCCCGAACCAGCCACAATTCCCAACCACGACGCTGAACCCGGGCGATACGTATAAGACAACTACGAAGTATAAGTTCTCGGCGAAGTAATTTTTCGCTGACCGTTTGATTAGACGTGCATTACCGGCTGCTCATTGCTGGTGCTGCACGTCTTTTTTGTGTGGGGATTTAAGTAGTTTTGGATACACTAGATACACTACTATGCCAAGGATTCTGGAATATTTCGGAATGATCTTTTATTTTTATTCCAATGAACATCTCCCCATTCACATTCATGTTTCGTATAATGAA
Source organism: Dyadobacter soli (assembly GCF_900101885.1). Lineage (GTDB taxonomy): Bacteria > Bacteroidota > Bacteroidia > Cytophagales > Spirosomataceae > Dyadobacter > Dyadobacter soli. Next base: position 79,309 of record NZ_FNAN01000004.1, read on the forward strand.
TATGAAAGTGTTTTCGAGATATTCTTTGAGGATGGGACTTTAAAAGAAGTCCGGTTGAGAAGCTCAGGTGGACAGGATCCGCTTCCAGCTTCACAGCTCAGGGAAGCAAAAAAGGTAGTCGAGCATTATGCACAGGATATCGTGAATCGCTGGACCGATTTCTTTGTTCTTAAAAAGCCGGTGAAGGCATTAAAAATCACAAAAAGGTTATGACAAAGGTTATAGAGGCTGAATATTTATCAGGATATAAAATCCTCATAAGTTTTTCTGACAAAACCCGTCAGATCATTGACTTTGAACCATTCCTTTCTGAGCATCCTCATCCACAATACAATAAATACAAAAAGCCAAGCAACTTCAAGAAATTTAAGATCGAGCGCGGTAACATAGTGTGGGGAAAAGACTGGGACCTAATTTTCCCGATCGAGCAGCTCCACGCTGGAAAGATTGACTGACTTTTACGGGTTTTGCCTAATTTTGCGGTATCATTTTTGAAAATCCAGGACAGCGATCCGCATTTGAACATACCCAATGCTTACTAAAACCGTAAAAATCAGCAATGTTACCAACCTCTCCGATGCGCGCTATTGTGCGGGAATGGGTGTTGAAATGCTTGGTTTTTCTATTGACGAAGATTCTCCCAATTATATTTCTCCCAAAAAATTCGAGGATATCTGCTCCTGGTTGGCCGGTGTGACCCTCGTTGCCGAAACGGCGAAGACCGATCCCGACGCCATTATCAGTGCATTGGCGGACTATCCCGTACATGCGGTGCAGGTAAATGACCCTGGCTTGCTCAGCTATCTCCGCACCGATCTCAGCTTGCCGCTCTTGCTCCGTGTGAGCGTCGATCTTTACGACGCAGGCGAAATCGTTCCTATCCTGAGCCGGTACGAAGGTGAAGTGAAGCATTTCCTGCTCGAAAGCGACAACGAAGCCGAACTTGCCGAAGTATGGATGCAGGTTTTGGGGACGGTGGAAGCCGAATATCCTATCCTCGTAGGCTTCGGGCTGGACAATGAATTTACTGTAAGCGCATTGACGGAACTCCTCCCGAATATCGGCATTGCATTGCGTGGCAGCGAAGAAATACGCCCCGGCTACAAGGATTTTGGCTCGATGATGGACATTCTCGAAGCGCTTGAAGAACAATAACGCCGTTTTTCACCCATTTAAAACACATTCTCACTAAAAACATCCGCTTAACACGCCCTCGCGCCGATAATAATTTCCCGGTTTACAGTATCTTGCATTACCTACTACCTTTGATTACAAATAAACACTAAACTAATCATGGAAAAGAAATTGCATCGCATACCTGACCAGGCAGTTTTCGGAGGAGTTTGTGCGGGAATCGCTCAGTATCTGCAAATTGACGTGGTAATAGTCCGCGTGATATTCGTGGTGATGGCGCTGCCGATATTGCCTCCCGGCTTTGGAATGACCGGATTGCTCTACATCATCCTGTGGGCAGTGCTGCCGACCGGCCCCGCCGGAGAGGTCTACACCACCCATAATGTGTTCGGCTCCGAACCTTCCAAGCCGTCCGACCCGGTGTCCGACAAAAAGAGGTCCGATCAAACGATGATGATCCTCGGTGGCGTGCTGATCTTTTTTGGTGGGTTAATGCTGGTGGACGACCTGCCATTCTGGTGGTCCTTTAAAAAATACTTCTGGCCTGTAGTGCTGATTGCCGTGGGTGCGTTCCTGATCCTGCGCCAGCGCGATAAGCAACAGGAGAACAATGCGACCGTATACCCTACGACACCCCCGCCTGTCGATCCGGTAGATCCGGGGCCTGATCCGCAGCCTTACACACCGTTTTCGCCCAGCTCTTCGCCCGAAACGCATTTTCCCGAAGATCCGGAACTGAAAAAGCCTGACAATGGTGACGACGATGTCATCAGAGTCAATTAACCTTCCTGAATCGTACCATAAACTATAATAGCCATGAATTTCAAAAACATTTTCTGGGGAGTGATCCTCATTGTCGTCGGGGCGTTGTTCCTCGTGGAAGAGCTGACCGCCTTCGATTTCGGCCGCTTCTTCTGGCCCATTCTCCTGATCGTGACCGGCGGGCTGCTGCTGTTGCGCAACTTCCTGAATTCCGACACTACTAACCGATCAAACATATAAGATCATGAAAAACTCAAGAGGCATTGTTTGGGGTGGTCTGCTCGTCATTTTGGGGGTCTTCTGGCTGCTCAAAAGCATGAACCTGCTCAATATCGACTGGGACCTGGCACTGCCCTACTGGCCGGTACTGCTGATCCTCGCCGGGGCGATCCTGATGGCCGCTGGCCGGGAACGCGGCTCAGGTGGCATCGTGGCGTTGCTCATTACCCTCGCCGTTTTTGGAGGTGTGGTCAACAAAACGCACCAGGCATTCGACAACCACGGCGATCACTGGAATTTCGGCTGGGACGATGACGACCATGACTACGGCTACCATCACGACGACGACGACGATGAAAAAGACGAAGATTACCAGAAAGAGCATTGGAAAAACGGCGACCGCCCTATCAACGGCTCCTACAATTACGAAATGGAGGATTTTATCCAGAAAGCCAATTTCAACCTCGAAGGCGGTGCCGGATCATTTTCGCTGAATGGCAACACGGCCAAGCTTTTCGAAGCAGCCACTACGAGTACTATCGTGGGATTTAAATCAACCACGTCGGTCAATAAGCTGAACAATTCTGCTTCGGTAACCTTGAAAATGGAAGAAGGCAACGTCAAACTCAAAGATGGCGAAATGTCGAACCAGGCTAAAATCCATCTCAATGATAAGCCTGTCTGGAATATCGACCTGGGCATCGGCGCAGGAAAAGGGGATTTTGATTTCAGTAATTACAAAGTGGAAAAACTGAAAGTAAGTACCGGCGTGGCCGATATGGACATTCGGCTCGGAGACAAAATGCCTACCGCTAATGTTGACATCGAGGCCGGCGTAGCCTCGGTTACGCTCGAAATCCCTGAATCCGTCGGCTGCGAAATGCGTATGGACGGTGCATTGAATGCCAAAAACATGGAAGGTTTGAGCAAGGTTGGCAATGGCTATTACCGTACCTCCAACTTCGACACCGCTGCGAAGAAAGTGATCGTGCATTACGAAGGCGGCTTGACCAGCATCAATATCAAACGCTACTAGTCATTATTTCGAATTCAGCAAAAAGAATATCTTTGCAGCCTTTGCAAGGATATTTTTTTTATGTTTAAAAATGCGTTTTTACTGCTGATTACCGGTTTCGCAGCGTCTCACGCCGCTGCCCAATCACCGAAACAACTCCCTGCTATCGAGCAGAAAATGGTTGAGCGAGGGTTAGTAGATGTTCAAAAGGTTGATCCTAACATCAGGGTCGAATTGAAATACTCCACTACCGACAACTTCATCGGCCGCGACGTGTACGGCGAGCTCACGCGTGCATACCTGCAACCCGAAATGGCCAAAAGACTTGCCAAAGCCAATGCATTACTGGACAAGAAAAAGCCCGGCTACCAACTGCTGGTCTACGACGCGGCGCGTCCGAACTCCGCCCAGTACGATCTTTGGAATGCATTGGACCAACTGAAAATACCGGCGCGCAGCAAAACGCAGTATGTGGCCGATCCCAAAATCGGTTCCAATCACAATTTCGGCTGTGCTATCGACCTTACCGTTGTCGATGAAAACGGCAAACCGCTTGATATGGGTACAAAATTCGATTTTTTCGGCCCGCTGGCATATCCGCGTTCCGAACAGGAAATGCTGAAAAAAGGAAAGCTGACGGCCCGTCAAATCGAGAACCGCCAGCTGTTGCGAAGTGTGATGACCCAGGTGGGATTCAAGGTCAATACCACGGAATGGTGGCATTTCGATGGTATGTCGAAAGCACAAGCCCGGGCTAAATATGGAATGATCCCCTGAAAAAATTAATCAGCGCGGACACTACTCCCACCAGTTACTTCCTTTTCTACTTTCGGATTACCGCGGTAACGCACATTGCTCGCACCGCTGGCTTTTACATCGAGAAGCCGCGTAACCCACACTTTGGCATTACTGGCGCCGGAAACGTCCAGGTCCGACTCTTCCGTTTCGAGTTCGAATGCATTGAGCTGCGAGGCGCCCGAAGCTTCGCCATCGACAAATTTCATTTTACCAAAAGTGTTCAACTGTGACGCGCCGTTGATGTCGAACTTCAACGTAGTACCCGTTCCTTCAAAATCGCATTGGGAAGCACCCGAAAGCTCGATCTCAATGCTCGGCAGGTTTACAAAATCGTTGATCTCCGCATCTACCGCGCCCGAAAAATCGACTCCTGCCAAATCGGGCATCGTAATGTCGATGTCCATGCGCTGGCGCTTCCTCCAGGAGTTGTTGTAGCGGGCCGTCAGCTTGCCGTCCTGCACGAAAATGTTGAGATCGTCGAGATCGTTCCGCTCGCCGGTGGCTTCCACACTGAACGACGATCCGGCAACGACGTGCACACGGATCGCGTCGCTTACTTCCAGTTCATCGAAATTGCGGAAATCATAAGTGCGTGTGGTTTCGCCTCTTGGTGGAATGTCTTCATCCTTGTTTACATAAACACAAGACTGAAAAACGGCAGCGATACTGAGGGCAATCGAAAGTTTAAGAAATGTTTGTTTCATGGCTAAATGATGTTTTTAACCAAGACAAGCGGCCCCCTGTTTCCCCCTATTCAAAAAAATAAAATTTCTCATAGGGGGAAACAGGGGGCAAGTTGTCTCTATCCAAAGGACATCCATAATGACCGCTCTTCTATATCAGGAACCGCTAATCGAAAGAGATTATCTATTTTTGACCGAAAATCAAAAACAGATAACGGTGCACTCTTCCGACCCAGAAATAGTCAGCGCGATAAGGCGGGGCGATGAACAGGCCTTTGAGCAGACCTTCCGGACCTATTATTCGAGGCTGTGCAACTATGCATGTACAATGCTCAAAGATGAAGAAGAGTCCGAAGAGGTCGTGCAAACGGTGTTTCTGACGATCTGGGAGAAGCGGGAAGACCTCGAAATTACCCTTTCGCTGAAATCCTATTTGTACCGGGCCGTGCATAACCATTGCCTCAACCGCTTCAAGCACGCTACCGTACGTGAGGCGCATAAGGATTATACCATGCATTTTTCAAGCGGTTCGTACGACTCCGTGACCGAAGTAATACACGCCAGCGAACTGGAAGAGCGCATCGAACGCGCCGTAAGCACATTACCCGAGCAATGCCAGAAAGCATTCAGGCTGAGCCGTTTTGAGGAATTGAAATATCAGGAAATAGCAGATCAGTTGGGAATATCCATTAAAACGGTGGAAAATCAGATAGGGAAAGCATTGAAAATTCTGCGCGCGGAGCTGGCGGATTACCTGCCGGTGACGCTTTGGTTGTGTTGTAGCATTGTTGAACAGTTAATCAGATCGTAACCATGAACTCATCTCATGCAAACATATCGGAGGAACTGTTGGCGCGCTACCTGGGCAACACAGCTTCCGAATCCGAAAAAAATGAAGTAGACGCATGGCTCGCCGAATCGGAAGCCAATGCACGCGAACTTGCGACCTACCGGCTGATCTGGGACCATACGGCTTCCATGAAAAAATCCGCCGCGACGGTCGATACAGACGCGGCCTGGAATAAAATGAAGGGCAAAATGGCGGCGGGTAAGGCTGCACCTCCCGTAGCTGATGCCTCGTCAAAAGTGGAAACCCCGGCCAGGGAAGCGAAAACAATCGAATTCAGGCCCGAAATGCGGAAACGCCGGTTACCGATAACGGTTTGGGCCGCTGCAATGATCGCCATTTTGGTGATGGCTTTCGGCTGGTTCTTCCTGATCACCGACAAGACGCCCGAATCGCTGAATGTGGCCACTACCAATAATACCACCGAACAGCTTCTTCCCGACGGTACCAAGGTTTTCCTGAATTACAATTCGAAATTAACCTATCCTGCAAACTTCACAGGCGATCTGCGGACGGTTTCATTGCAGGGGGAAGCATTTTTTGATGTAAAACCCGATGCGGCACATCCGTTTGTGATCCAAGCCAATGGCACGGAGATCCGCGTTCTGGGAACGTCTTTCAATGTAAAGGCTTATAACGAGGCTCCAGTGCGGGTGGATGTCGCGACCGGGAAAGTACGTGTGACCAAAGACGCCCACCGCGTGGAACTGGTGAAAGGGCAAAGCGCGGAAGTGCTGAAAGATTCGATCCGCAGCCTGCAAGCAAACATGAACCTGATGGGCTACCGGACACAGATTTACGAGTTCAATGCGGCCGATCTGCAAGACGTCGTCAGCTCGATCCGCGACGGTTACCACGTGGATGTGCGGCTGTCCAACGACCAGATCGCGCAATGCAGGCTCACGATCCGCTTCGAAAAAGAACCGGTAGACGCCACATTATCCGTCATCGCCGAAACCCTCGACCTCAGCCTTCGGAAGGAAGGCAACGTGTACTGGCTCGACGGAAACAGTTGCCAATAAGAACTACAAGTCATCTTGCTTTGAAACTACTTTACAGAATCGCTTTCTGGTGTATCTGCGTTTGCTTGCTCTCTCGCCCCATTTCGGCCCAGGATTTGCTGGAAAAACGCATTAATCTAAAAGTGACCAACCAGCCACTCGACGAAACTTTGCAAAAAATCGGCAATATCGGCGGTTTCAGCTTTTCATACAGCCCGGATATGATCGATGTCAAAAGCCGTGTGTCTATCCAGGCGGAAAACCGCAGTATACGCGAAATACTGGTCGCCATTTTTAAAGACAAAGTCACCTTCAAGGAACGCCGCAAGTACATTATCCTTCAAAAAAAAGCGGAAACCGAAAAGCCGGAAATACCTGAAGACTTCGATCTGAACGGCTACATTATCGACAATAAAACAGGCAAAAAGCTCGCTAATGCCAGTATTTTCGAATCGGTGACACTAGCTTCCGCGGTCAGTAATCAATATGGTTATTACAAAATTCGCCTTCCGGCGGCACGCTCTTCGCTTCGGCTGGAAGTCCGGCGGGAGGATTACATCGGCAAATCCATTCCGATCCCCACGCGCAAGGACACCTATTTACAGATTTCACTCAACCCGGATACGCTGAAACCCATTTCGGGAAAGGTCGCGACGCACACACCCGTGCAGGTGGATTCGCTGCATACCAAAGTGGCCATTCCCCAATTCGAAGTGGCGAAAGTGGAACTGCCGCGCGACACCATGTTTATCGACAGTTCGGCCAGCGGGAAAGCCATCACCTGGGAAGATTACGAATCGCTTCGCAAAAAATACCGGCGCGTGCAGAACAAATTCGTGAGCGCATTCGCTTCCGCCAAGCAGGCCGTGCACACCCGGAACATTGAAGACACGCTCTATGCGCCCTTCCAGGCGTCTGTTTTGCCGTTTCTGGGTACGAATCACGGCCTGAGCGGGAATATTGTGAATGAATATTCCATTAACCTCATCGCCGGTTATTCGCTGGGGGTGTCCAAATTTGAGATCGGTAGTTTGATCAACGTCGTGCGGGGGAATGTTACGGGCTTTCAGTTCGCGGGCGTGAGTAACATCGTAGGCAATGATGTAGTGGGTTTTCAATATGCCAATGCGCTCAACATGACGCTCGGTAACTTCACCGGCTTCCAGGGAACACATCTGCTCAACTATATAGGACATAATTTAAACGGCGTCCAGGTTGCAGGTGTGGGTAACGTGGTGGTGGGCGAATTGCGCGGCTATCAGTTTGCGGCCGGTTATAACTATGCGCATACGGTCAAAAAAGGTCACCAGATCGGCGCCGTCAACTACTCGGACTCTACGGCTACCGTTCCATTCGGGCTATTCAGCTGGGTGCATAGCAATGGTTACCGCCGCTACGAGTTCTCAACAGACGAGTTCAACTACTTTAATACCGCATTCAAAACGGGGGTAATGCGCTTTTACAACATTTTCAACCTCGGTTTCAGCGGCCTGGCCAAAGATAAGCCGCTCTTTACTATTGGTTACGGCTTCGGAACGGCGCAAAACCTGGGAAGAGGATGGAGCGCCAATGCGGATCTCACGGGGAGCCTGGTGCTACTTGAACATAATATCGAAGACGACATTAGCCAGGGGATCGTCAAGTTCACGTTAGGAATGGAAAAGAAAATAGGCGGGAGATTCGCGCTATTCGCAGGTCCGTCGATCAACACTTTCTTCGCCAAGCATTCGGGCCTGATCAATCCGGAAGCCAAAAAAGGGCTTTCACCCGTTTGGGTAGGGGAAAAACCCGACGGTTCGAGTAAAGTTTACGGCTGGATCGGGTTCCAGGCCGGGATACGGTTTTTGAATAAAATGTGAGATTACTATTTCTGGGGGATTTCTGAAAGCAGCTGGTTCAGTTCGTCGTCAGAGATGTCTGATTGTTCCGATTTGTCGTAAATCGAAATCAGAAATACTTTGTTTTGAACCACTTTCACATGAGTAATCACCCTCGCTCCTCCCCGCTTTCCCTTACCTTTCGACTTAATGGATAGTCGAATTTTGTAAAAGCCTTTGGGAAGTGCTGTTCCGATAAACGGATTACTTTCAAGTTGTTCGATCAAGTCGAGAAGCTCGTTGGCCAATGACGAAAATTTCTTTTTGAGCCTTTTAGCTTCCTTTTCAAAGTTCGGCAGGGTCTCGACTTCAAAACTCATAGTTCTTTGAGGAAATCACGTGCCGAACGTGTTTTCAGTTTTCCTTCTTCGACCAAAGACAACTGCTTAACGCCTTCCCTGATATTCGCGTGAACCTCCTCATCCGAGTCTTCCGCAGCCTCCTCGCTCACTTTTACGAACGGGAATTTATTTAAAAGATCGCGTAAGAAGTTAAGCTCATGATCCTCCACTTCGACTGTTAGCGTAGCCATAGCATCAGTTTTAATTTTAATAAATATAACAAAACCCTACCTCATTCCCATCAAAACCCAATCCGTTTCCGCCCGTTCTGCACAGCTGCGCCTTGTACGTACGCGCGCAGTTCCGCGAGTTCTTTCTCAAAACCACCCGACAGTATCGGGAAGCGGCACCAGGAGCGGGGGTCGAGATTGCGATCGTCGAGATGAAAGGATGGGGCGTAGCGCTCGCGCTTCCATTGGTTGCGGCTCCATAGTTTAAAGAATCTTTCCGTCCAGCCGAGCAGCTGTTCCACACTATAAATGTCTTTGTAGCGCACATACAGATTTCTGTACGACTCCAAAGGCGACTTTTTATCTCTGATCGCAAATCCTTCCAAATCATTGAGGAACTCGTAAGGCATCAGATCGGCCTCGTCCGTCTGCGTTTGGGCGAGCGGGCGGAGTTCGGCAGTCGGTTGCAGGCTGTTCACTTTCTTCAAACCTTCAATGCGAATATGCCTGCCCTTCACTTCACAGCCAACCGTTTCGAGCCAGCGGAGCCATTGTCGCAGGTAATGCTTATCAATGCCAGCGAGCGGACTAATGCTGCCGGAAGTATCGCCATCCATGGTAGCATAACCCACAGCGGCTTCCGAGCGGTTGGAAGTAGCTAGCAAGAGGTGGTTCGACAAGTTGGTCAGCAGCCAAACTCCCGGGGCACGAACCCTCGCCTGAATGTTCTGTAATGCGATATCATCCTGATCCCAGGTCAGCTTGCGGCCGATCTGGCCTTCAATAAGGCCCTTATAGGTTTCGACGAGCCCGTTGATATTCACGTTATAAAATGTAGAACCAATGGATTCTGCGAGCGATTGTGCCGATTCAAGCGTATCGGAAGAGCTATTTTCGGTGCCCTGGTAAATATTGTGGATCAAAACTTTGGCCAAATCTTCCTCCGTTTTGGCAGACTGAATGTCTTTGATATAAGAAAGTTTCTGCTTGAAGCGATCCATACCGATGCTTTCGTCGGCCAGCCGGATCATTAACCCGCCCAATGCAGTGCAGGCGCAGGAATCGGCCCCGCCGGAAAGCGATATCGTAAATCCATTCGAACGGCTTTTTCGCAGGTAATCAAACAATGCAAGACATTCCGCCCTGGCGAACTCCTCTTCCTTCAATGCACCGCCCTTTTCAAACGGCTCGATTTCCGGGATTTGAGGTAACACCGGTTCGATTTCCGGGAAGTCGAACCGCGCGGGAATGCGCCATGTGCGCTCCTTCGAGGAAGCCGCTATTTTGCTTTGCACCTGACTCAAACGAGTATACTCCGTATCGATCACCGCCGTCGTGATCACATAATCCTCGTAACTGAACCGCGGGCTCGAAGCCAGCAGATCACCGTTCGAAGCAATCATCGCATCACCATCGTAAACGGCCCTTCCGGCCTCATTACCCAGCAGATTCGTATAAATATAACTGCATGAAAATGACCGGGATGCGTCTACAACCAGCTTTTCACGCACCATAAACTTGTTGAATGCGAAATGGCTCGCGCTGGGGTTCAGGATAATGTCGACACCGCGCTCGTAATGCCTGCGCGCAGGACGATTGGCTACCCAGCCGTCCTCGCAAATCTCGAATGCAATCTTCACGCCATGCGAACCACCCTGGATCGGGCCGGGGGACACATCGAAAATCACATCGCCGATCGGGTAAAACATCTGGTTCACCTCGATGCTTTCCACCGCGCCCGGCTGCCACGGCCTGAACCACCGCGCTTCGTAATGAATGCCGTTGTTCGCCAGGTTTTGTTTACAGTAAAAACCGGCGATTTGCTTGTTGGATATGAGGCAGGCCGCATTGTACAAACTCCCGTTATGCCGCAACGGCAAACCTACCGCCACGATCATTCCCGCCGTTTCCTCCGCGATTTCGAGCAGGCACCTTTGCGACTGTTCCACCATATCGGGCGCGAAAAAGTAGTCCTCGCAGCCGTAACCCGAAATGCACAACTCAGGCAGGCACAGCAGGCTTACATCCAGCTTTCTGGCCGCCCTGATCGCGTCGATGATATTTCGGGTATTGGCCTCCCAGGCCATGGGTGTCTGGTTTACAACTCCGGAAGCAACTTTGATCAATGGCATGGACGATGGTATGGTTTTCGGATCGAACTTAATAAAAAAATGCCTTTTTCGAACCGCTAAGGTTTTTTCCTATTTTTGTCAACAACTAATTTAAAGAACAGATTCCTCTTGCAATTTCCCTCATTCATCGCCAAACGGATACGCCATAACGAAGCAGGATCGTTTTCTGCCACAGTTTCGCGGATCGGCGTGGCCAGTATTGCCATTGGTGTTGCGGTGGGAATCATCGCCTTTGCGGTGCTGCTGGGCTTCAAGCAAACCATCCAACAAAAAATATTCCTTTTCAGCGCGCATATCAATGTAAATGCGTTTTCCCAGGGTAATACTTACGAAGAAGCCCCGCTGCCGGTCAAAAATGCGGTGTCGGAAATTCTGCCGACGATCCCGGAAGTGAAGCGCTGGCAGGCCGTAGCACACAAATCGGGCATTCTGAAAACACCCGACGAAATCAAAGGCGTAATCCTGAAAGGCGTAGGCAAAGATTATGATTGGGAAACTTTCAAACCGAACCTCAGGGAAGGAAAGCTCATCGACCGCACCGATTCGTCGTCCGTCAACTACGGCTACTCGTCCCAGATCCTGATCAGCCGGAAGATAGCGACGCAAATGCGCCTCAAAACGGGTGACGACGTGATCATGTATTCACTCCAAAATCCGCCCAGGCCACGCAAGCTGGTCGTTTCGGGTATCTATGAAACCGAAATGGAGGAATTCGACAACAACCTGATTATCGGGGACATTGGCCTGGTGCAGCGACTGAATGGCTGGGGTGCGGATTCCATCGGTACTTATGAAATTTACCTCAAAGATTTTTACGACCTCGACGCGGTTACCCATAAGCTCCGCCGCGAGTTGCCGCCCGGACTGTTCCTGCAAAAAGTAACAAGCCTTTTTCCGCAAATTTTCGACTGGCTCGTGCTGCTCGACCGCAATACGGCCGTATTCCTCGTGCTAATCCTGTTCGTGGCCTGTTTCAATATGATTTCGATCCTGCTCGTCATGATCATGGAAAGAACGCCGCTGATCGGGCTGCTCAAAACGCTCGGGAGTCCTAACCGGCAAATCCGGATGATTTTTTTTCAGGTTGGCCTGGACATGGTCCGTAAAGGTATTGTCATCGGCAATGCAGCCGGCTTACTGCTATGCTGGCTGCAATACCAGTTCAAACTCATCCCGCTCGACCCGGTCAATTATTACATGGATACCGTACCCATTGTATTCGACTGGGCAATTTTCGCGATAGTCAATGTAGTCACCGTCATCATCACAGCCGCCATCCTACTCATCCCGACGCTCATCATCACGCGGATTCAGCCTATCAAAGCATTGTTGTTCAAGAAGTAGGTTTTCGGGCTAAAAGTTTGGCGAGCAAACGAAGATCCGCCGAGAAATCGACCGGTGGTAAAAACTGAATGTCACCGAATTTTTTGGCAAATGGATTCAAAATCACATTCCTTTCCGAGGGCACAATCGCCGATGGCGCGGTAAATGCTATAATGTCCGGGTCACTCAAAATCTGCTCGCCAATCCATTGCGAGTAAGAAATATCGTTCATCCAACTCTTCTTCAACTGACGATCGTCGACGTGAAAAACCAGGTTATCGTCATCAGGAATGGTGATTTGGAGCAATGCAAGGCGCTCCATACTTTCCCGAAGCTCCGCATGGACGTACTTTTCCAATAAGGCAAGTGAAAGATTTTGGCTGGCGTAAATGCAGGGGCAACCTATGGGATTCCAGCGCCCACCGAACAGCTTCGCGCCCGATCCCGACAAGTCATCAATGTACGCCCTCGCAGCAATGCGGTAGGCGATCATATGTACACGCCGTGTTCCATGCGCCCCAGCTCATTGCAGATCAGCTTCACGCCCCAGAACGACCGCAGCGTAGAAAAATCCTGCGTTTCGCCAAGCACCTCCCGTGGGGTACGGAGCCATTTCTCAAACGCCCGCAAATCCCCGAATACTTCCAGGCCAAGCGCAGCCATGTTTTCAAGCTGGTATAAATGCTCGGCATACAGCCCCTCAAAAGGCTTATCTTCTTTCAAATACCGATGCAAAGTCCTGTCACTGATGTGCAGAATTTCAGCCCATTCAAGCTGCGTAAAAAGAAACTTTTCAGAAAGCTCCTGAAAGCGCTCAACCGGAAATAAATCCACGGCTTTGCGCGCCACATACAACACTTCGGGCTCCTCGGCGATACGCAGAGGGGCTACCTGGTCATACTTTTGATATTGAATCGTTTTCATACCGTCCGAAATTTGTCAGATTAAGTTACGACTTTTTTCGAAGGTATCAAATTCCTAACTAGCCTTCCAAATCTTTTTACCAAAGTGCCCTCCTCAACAATTCTGCGGCTTTCAGCAAGGTCTCATCATGCTTGGCGAAGCAAAATCGGAGTGTTTTGAAGTCAGTTTCTCTGCCATAGAATGCAGACACGGGTATTGAAGCGACACCCACTTCCCTCGTAAGCCGCTCAGCGAGCGCGAGGTCGTTTTCGTCGGATAAATTGGCGTAGGAAACATTCTGAAAGAAGCTGCCTTCCGATGGTTTCAGCACAAAACCGATGTCCTTAATGGCTTCGTTGAACAGATCTCTTTTGCGCTCGTAGAATGCAGCAAGCGACAGATAATGCTCCGGTTCGCCGAGGTACTCGGCCACAGCGAATTGAAACGGTGTAACGACGCTGAATACCAGGAATTGATGGATTTTACGGAATTCCGCAGTCAAATCCGCAGGAGCCAGGCAATACCCGAGTTTCCAGCCGGTCGTATGGAATGTCTTCCCGAAAGAACCACACACAAAACTGCGCTCGGCCAGCGACAGAATAGATGCCACCGAAATATGTTGCCGACCGTCAAAAACTATGTATTCATAAACCTCATCGCTGATCACGATCAGGTCGTGCTCTTCGGCTAGCAATGCAAGCGCCTGTAAATCCGAAGCCGCCCAGACCTTGCCGGTGGGGTTGTGCGGCGTATTGATGACGATCGCTCGTGTTTTTCCAGTAATGCGCGCCTTCACCGCTTCCCAATCGACGGATTCATAATGCGGATCGAGCGTTACAAATACGGGGATACCTCCGCTGAGCTCGATCGCAGGTACATAACTATCATAAGCAGGCTCAAACACGATCACCTCATCACCCGGATGCACCACGGTGCTGATCGCCACGAACAATGCTTCGGTAGCGCCGCTGGTAACGGTAACCTCCGTCACGGGATGATACTCCCGGCCGGACGCCTCGAAAGTCTTCTTCGCAATCGCTTCGCGCAAGGGTAATGCACCCGGCATAGGCGCATACTGGTTCTTACCCGACCGCACATATTGGTCGACAAGCCGCTGCAAGTCCGGCGAGCAATCGAACTCCGGGAAACCCTGCGCCAGGTTCAGCGCCCTGTGCTCTTCGGCCAGCGCCGACATTTTGGTAAAAATGGTAGTCCCGACGTTGGGAAGCTTCGATTGCAACCGGTTTTTCAACAACATATCCAAAATCGTATTAAACAAATACCGTGTCAGCGGCGAAACCAAAGATAATGCATGGTTGCCTCGCTGACACGGTATGAATGCCAAAGTATCTAATTTCCGCTACCGGCCGTCATAAACAGCCTTCAAAACTGCTTTAACATCGGGCGTATTGTCAAAATCTTCGTCCACAAATGCATAACCCATCCGGCGGTCGCGGCCGAGTGTGAAGAGCGAAGGCGTGAAAACCTCCTCCGAAATGCCGGCAATGCGGTCCCAGATTGGCGAAGTTTCAGAAAACACGCCATATGAGCGTGCGACGTTGTAATTTTTATCGTGGTAAATCAGCGCGCCGGCGTCCAGTTTCCGCGTAATGCGCCCGATCTCCTTTTGAGATTCATTGGTCAAAATCAGCAGCTGCCCTCCCAAAGCCTCCACCTGCGGGGCGAGTGCTTTCAGGGCTTCCAGGTGCTTCGGCGCGTAGCTGCCCCAGCAGTTGCAATAAAAACTGAGAACAAGCGGTTTGAAACGGACCAGATCGAGGATCGAGCGCGATTCGCTGTCGGCCGACGTGCTCGTGAGCGATGTCACCGGAAACCCTTCCTCATTCCTCAGATAGAATAACGGTGCCAGGTCGCCTGCCTTTGGTGGTTCGATCTGTTCTTCCGTTACCCGTTGTTTCAGCTGTAAAGTGGACACATTGCCCAGTTCGTCTTCAATTTCGTAGTACATAATGCCAGGGGTCTTCTGATTTCGGAGCTCAAATTTATCATTAATCTATTTATCCTACAAATTTAATAGACTTAATTTACCACCATCCTGTTTAGTAATATCAAATGGTCCGCTGCTTATAACATCGATCCAAGCGCTACTAAACCCCATGCGACACCTGAAAACCGCCCTTTCGGCCCTGCTTCTGATTTGCATTCCCGCCCTGCTTTTCGGGCAGATTATCACCTGGAAAGAAATCCACCCGGGTGTTTGGAAAGGTACCGCGGGCAAGCCTGACGCTTACGACCTGCTCAAAGCAGCGGAAACAGCCGCCTCGCCCGCGCTTGCGAAACTCCCGAAGCAGGACTTCCCGCTCGATCGATCAGCCATCGCATTTCAGCTGAACAATGGGAAATCCTACCTGCGCCTGCCACTTCAACGAAACGAGCAGCTTTACGGCTTTGGGTTGAATTTCCAGACCATTCACCAGCGGGGCCGCATTATGCAACTCCACGCCGACCATTACGGAAAGTCCGACAATGGCCGCACGCATGCGCCGGTGCCGTTTTATGTGTCGTCGCTCGGTTATGGGGTATTTGTGAATTCTGCGAAATACATCGATGTGTACGCGGGCTCGGGCGTGCGCAAGGACAGCAAGAATCCGCCGAAGATCATGGACCGCAACACCGATAAAAACTGGGAAGCGCATCCCTACTCCGACGCGGTGGAAATGCTGATACCCGCCGAGGGCATTGAAATCTACGTTTTTGCAGGTCCCAAACCCATCAACGCGATCGAGCGCTTCAACCTGCTGAGCGGCGGAGGCTGCCTGCCGCCACGCTGGGGGCTGGGCTTCACGCAACGCGTGCACCGCCTCTACACCGCCGACCAGGTGAAGCAGGAGGCCATAGCATTTGAAGAAAAAGGTTACCCGCTCGACTTCATCGGCCTCGAACCTGGCTGGCAGACCAAATCCTACCCCTGCACATTCGAATGGGACCGCTCGCGCTTCCCCGATCCGGCAGGGTTTGTAAAGGATATGGACAAAATGGGTGTCAAAATCAATCTTTGGACAAATCCTTACGTTTCTCCCGACGCCTCCATTTACAAAGCGATAGCACCTTACACCGGCTCGCACACCGTCTGGAACGGCATTGTCCCCGACCTTTCCATGCCGCAGGCACGCAAGATACTGTTCGATCAGTTTGAAAAAGAGCATGTCAAAATCGGTGTCAGCGGCTACAAGATCGATGAGGTGGATGGCTACGACTCCTATCTCTGACCGGATGTGGCTACATTTCCTTCCGGTCGTTCCTCCGAACAGATCCGTCAGACCTATGGGTTGCTTGTTCAAAAACACAGCTTCGACATGTTCAGGCGCAACAACATGCGTACATACGGGCTCGTGCGCGCTTCCAACGCGGGCGGGGCGCCGTTTCCCTATGTGATTTACAATGACAATTACAGCCACGAAGATTTCATCACCGCGCTCATCAACAGCGGCTACGCGGGCGTGCTCTGGACGCCGGAGGTACGCGCGTCGAAAACCGCCGAAGAATGGCTCAGGCGCTTTCAAACGGTCTGTTTCTCGCCGATGGCTATGATCAATGCGTGGTCGAGCAGTATGCAGCCGTGGACATTCCCCGAAGTAGCGCCGCAGGTCAAGGCATTGGCTGAGCTGCGGATGCGCATGATGCCCTATTGGTATTCCGAATTTGCTAAATACCATTACAACGGCACGCCGCCATTCCGCGGGATGAACCTGGAAGAAGGTTTTGGAATAAACATGGAAAAGGAAAAAACGACCGCCAACCTCCACGAAAACCCCTACGAAGAAGCCGTCACCCGCGAGGTGAAGGACCAGTATATGGCGGGCGAATACCTGCTCGTAGCACCGTTGTTCACAGGACAAACTTCCCGAAAGGTGATTTTGCCCAAAGGCAAATGGTACGATTTCTACACCGGTAAGCTGGCAGGTGACGGCGAAGTGATCACCATAAATCCAGGAATGGACCAGATTCCGGTTTTCGTGAAAGACGGCGGCATTATCCCGATGATGCCGGCCATGCTCCACGCACCGCGTTCGGGCACCAAAACAGACATCGAAATCCGGCATTATGGTCAAAAGAACGGAAGTTATAACCTTTATGACGATGACGGTGAGTCATTTGCATATGAAAAAGGCGCATTCTCGTGGCGTACCATCAAGGTCGAAAGGCAGGGCGGGCAACTGAAAGGCAGCATTTCAGCACCTGAAAGCGGCAAGCCAAACTCAATCGGCAACGTTACCTGGAAGTCTATGACAGAATAGATTACCCGGCGTCGAGGTCGCGGAAAGAGGAACTATGATGCCCTTTTTCCAATGGATTTTTTGCCAAAGCATCCATCAAAAATTCGGGATAGACGCGGATCGCATGCAAATCGGTGACGTCGTGCCAGTGAAACAGCAGCTCATCCTCCCCTTCCGAACCGAGAAAGTCATTCTGGTCGGGCAGGTTTAGGATTTGCATTTCAAAATAGAAACCGATCTCGTGGTACTTGTCGCCATTGTAAAGGAAGAAATTCTCGGAAACCCACAGCATTTCACCCGCTTCGGCGTTTAGGCCGGTTTCTTCCTGCATTTCACGCTGTAAAGTGTCTTTTGAAAACTCAAACAACTCACAACGCCCGCCGGGCAGCGTCCAGTAATTGTCGGAAGGGGTTTTGTGCAGAAGCACCTTGCCATTCAGCACCGCCACGCCGGCGACCCTGTAATTGAACAATGCTCCGTCGATACGCAGGCTGATCATCGGTAATGCGGTTTTTCCCGCTAAACTACGGTTTTTCCCACAGACGACGCCCGGATCGTTAATGCTGTTTTGAGCGAGCGCGTTTCGAATTGGTCGGTTTTTTGAGGATGCTCGATCAGCCGTATGAGCAGTTCCACGGCTTGCTGACCCATTTCCATCGCAGGCTGCATGACCGTAGTTAATGGTGGATTGAGCAAATCGGCTACGCTGATATTGGTAAAACCGACGATCGCGATTTGATCAGGGACCCGGATACCTTTTCGCTGAAAAACCGACATGCAGCCGGTCGTCAACCGGTCGCTCGCGGTAAATATGGCATCCGGCGGTTCCGGCAGCGTCAGCAGTTCGTCGATCGCAGCCTCGTTTTCAGCCTCGATCTTCCCGCCGTAAGAGCAATACTTGACATACGCATCATCGAAAGGAATACCGTAATCTTCCAATGCCTTTTTATAACCCGCCAGTCGTTCCGTAGCGATCGACAGATAGATAGGGCTCGTCAAATGCGCAATGCGCTTGCGACCCGACAGAATCAAATGCTCGGTGGCCTCGTAGCTTCCCGTAAAATTGTCGGCTACCACCTTATGTGTTTCTATATCATTAGGCACACGATCCAGGAACACGATCGGCAGCCCTTTTTCCATTAGCTCCTGAAAATGCACGAGGTTGGTCGTGAGGCTCGCCAGCGAAACCAGCAATCCATCCACACGCCTGGAAACCAGATAGTTGGTATTCGCCACTTCCCGTTCATAAGAATCATGGCTTTGAAAAATCACCACATGATAACCCAGGTTATAAGCAATGGATTCTATGCCATTGATGAGCTGCGAGAAAAAGTGGTTTGCGATTTCGGGAATAATGACGCCAATCGACTTGCTTTTGCTATCCTTCAAGCTCAGGGCAATCGGGTTCGGACGGTAATTCATCCGCTCGGCGTACTCCATTACCAGCTTTTTGGTCTCCGGGTTGATCTCGTAGCTATTTCTCAATGCACGTGAAACCGTCGAAGTCGACAGGTTCAGCGCCTTTGCAATATCCTTAATGGTGATGGTCTCCAATGGAAAAATTGGTTTATTCCAACTTATTATTCGTTTCAAAATATCTTCTACCCCTCTGCGCCGCTGTGCCGGACTGCCAATTTATCCTAAAATTTACAATCATCCGGCTCAACTGACAACGTTCCCGATAACGATTGCACAAAAAAAGACAATTCGTTATTTGATTTTTCTGATTATTCAGTCTAACATCGTTTGATTGGGGTCTATTTACAATCGACGCTAAAATTATCGGATACCCCGAAAAAGACAAACCATATACCCATTAATGAACACCGTTAATTTTTTTGATCTGACCGGTAAAACCGCATTGGTAACCGGTTGCAATCGCGGCATCGGGAAAGCCATGGCCGAGGCACTCGCCGAAGCCGGCGCTGACATTATCGGCGTGGCGTCGTCGGAGTTTAAGGAAGGTAGCGAAACTGAACGCGCGATCCGCCAAACCGGCCGGAAATTTTATCCCTACCAGGCCGACCTCGGCGATCGCGAAAAGCTATATCAGTTTATAGCCAAGGTCAAAAACGACCATCCCGTAATCGACATCCTGATTAATAATGCAGGTATTATCCTGCGCCAGCCCGCCGCGGAGCACCCCGACGAATATTGGGACAAAGTGCTGAATATTAATCTCGACGCACCGTATATCCTCGCCCGCGAGCTAGGTAAGGAAATGATCGCGCGTGGCTCGGGCAAAATTATTTTCACAGCTTCGCTGCTCACATTCCAGGGCGGCATCAATGTGCCGGGTTATACGGCTTCCAAAAGTGCCATCGGCGGCCTGGTGAAAGCATTGGCCAACGAATGGGCTGGTAAGGGCGTGAATGTGAACGCCATCGCACCCGGCTACATCAATACCGACAACACCGAAGCATTGCGCAACGATCCCGTACGCAGCAAATCCATCCTCGACCGCATTCCGGCTGGCCGCTGGGGCACGCCCGAAGATTTCAAAGGCCCGACATTGTTCCTTGCCTCCGAAGCAGCGAGTTACGTCCACGGAACGACCTTAACCGTCGATGGCGGCTGGATGGGCCGTTAGTTAAACCAATTAGTACAAAGAAACTCAAAAAGCAGCCGCATCATATGCAGATCAGATTTGAAAGCAGCCGGAAAGAAGTAGCGCAAATGGACACCGACGCCCTGCGCGACAATTTTCTGGTTAAAGATATTTTCCAGGAAGGTGAGATCCATTTCGTATACAGCCATTACGACCGCGTGATCATCGGCGGCGCCATTCCGCTCGCAACGCCGCTCGCTATCCCGGTTTTCGACGCGTTAAAAGCTTCCTACTTTCTCGAAAGACGTGAAATCGGCATTATCAACATCGGCGGCGACGGCGAGGTGATTGCCGACGGCGAGCATTTCGCAGTGAGCAAACTCGGTTGCGTGTATGTGGGGAAAGGGACAAAAGAAGTGCTGCTAACCAGCAAAAACCCTGCTGAACCAGCCGCTTACTACCTCCTATCCTCGCCCGCACACCACACCCACCCTACCCGTTTGTTCACCAAGGAGGACGCTACGCCGGCCACAGTGGGCAGTATGGAAACTTCTAACCACCGCACGATTTATAAATACATTCATATGGATGGCATTCAGAGCTGTCAGCTAGTGATGGGTCTGACGGTACTGCAAACGGGAAGCGTTTGGAATACAATGCCTTCCCACGTGCACGATAGGCGTATGGAAGCCTATTGTTATTTCGATGTACCTGAAAATCAAAGGGTATTGCATTTAATGGGAGAACCTTCGGAAACCCGTCACTTATGGGTGGCCAATCGCCAGGCAGTGATCTCGCCGCCGTGGTCGATCCATTCGGGTTGCGGAACTTCGAACTACGCATTCATTTGGGGAATGGCGGGCGAAAACAAGGATTATACAGACATGGACCCGGTGCTGATCGGCGATCTCAGATAATGGAAACATTGAAAGAAAAGGAATTCATCGCGGACGGCGAAATCGCCTGGGAGGACCTGGGAGGCGGCCTGAAACGCAAGATCATGGCGTACGACAATAACCTGATGATGGTGAAAGTCGCATTTGAAAAAGGTGGGATTGGTACGCTGCACAGCCATTTCCATACCCAGATGAGCTACGTCGAAAGCGGCGAGTTCGAGATTACGATCGGCGAGCGGAAGCAGGTTTTGCGGCAGGGGGATGTGTACTACATTCCACCGCACGTCGTGCATGGCGCATTATGTCTTTCGGCCGGGATGCTGGTCGATATTTTCACTCCCATGCGGGAGGATTTTGTAACTATTCCAAAGGCGTAACGCATTGCTGATGACCATTTCTCTACCTCGTTTTCGTCATTTCTGGATCGCCTGCCTCGCGACTACCTGGTCGTATGCGCAGGAATTGCCGCTTTCGCGTCAGATGGCGGATTCTTTTATGGCTAACCATAAGGATTCGATCCTCGTCGGCAAAAACACGGCGACGAAATGGGACTACGAGCAGGGATTAATGCTGAAAGCGATCGAAAAAGTGTGGTACCGCACCGGCGAGGGAAAGTATTTCGAATACATCCGCAAGGACATCGACCAGTACGTGCGTCCCGACGGCTCCATCCGCACTTATCGCGCCGATGAATACAACATCGACAACATTCCGCCAGGCCGTGCATTGCTGACATTGTACCAGCAATCGCAGCCCGACAAGGAGAAATACAAAAAGGCCGCCGACCTGCTCTGGAAGCAACTCGAAGAGCAGCCGCGCACCAAAGAAGGCGGTTACTGGCACAAAAAGCGTTATCCCAACCAGATGTGGCTCGACGGCCTGTTCATGGGCGAGCCGTTCGCGGCCGAGTACAGCGCCATTTTCCATCACCCCGAGCATTTCGACGACATCGTGAAGCAATTCACATTGATCGAAAAATACGCCGTGGACGAGAAAACGGGCCTCGTTTACCACGCTTACGACGAAAGCCGCGAGCAGAAATGGGCAGACAAGACGACCGGTCGCTCCCCGAGCTTCTGGGCACGCGCCATTGGCTGGTACGCCATCGCGCTTGTGGATGTGCTCGATTACCTGCCGGCGCAGCATCCCGGACGAGCGCAGCTCATCGGTTATCTGCAAAGGTTAGCGCCCGTTTTGGCCAAATACCAGGACCCCGCATCCGGCGCCTGGTACCAGGTGATCGATCAGGGCAAACGGGCTGGCAATTACCTGGAAGCATCCGCCTCGTGCATGTTCGTATATGCGCTCGCGAAGGGCGCGCGGCTGGGCTACATTCCTGAAAAATTCGCAGCCAATGCGCAGAAAGGTTACCAGGGAATCCTTCAAAATTTTGTAGAAAAAGAAGCCAACGGCACATTAAGCCTCAATAAAACCGTCAGCGTCGGCGGCCTCGGCGGCACGCCTTACCGCGACGGCACATACGAATATTACCTCAGCGAGCCTATCCGCAAGAACGATCTGAAAGGCATCGGGCCATTCATTTTTGCGAGTATTGAAATGGAGATTGCGGCGGAGAATGCCATTGGGAAAGGCAAAACGGTTGGTGTGGACTATTATTTCAACCATGAAACGCGGAAAGACCTCACCGGCGCACCGGAACAATTCCACTACACGTGGGAAGACCGCATGCATTCCGGTTTCTGGCTTTGGGGCAATACTTTCCGGGAATTGGGGGCCAAAACGGTTGCCGTTCCGGCAGCGCCTACGCAGGCCAGCTTGAAAGACGTCAACATTTACATTATCGTCGACCCGGACACTAAGAAAGAAACGCCCGAGCCGCATTTCATCGATGACAAATCCATTTCCGAAATTGAAAATTGGGTAAAAGCCGGCGGCGTGCTGGTACTGATGGCCAACGACACGGCGAACTGCGAAATCCCGCATTTCAACAAGCTGGCTGCGAAATTCGGCATTCAGTTTACGAATAAGAACCGGAATATGGTGCAAGGCACGCAGTTCGAGCAGGGCAAACTGATGATCTCCGCCGAAGCAAAAGCCGTTTTTCCCCACACTGAAAAAATTTACATCAAAGAGCTTTCACCACTTGCCCTCACTTCGCCCGTAAAACCGTTGCTGACGGATCAGGGCGACGTCATTTTCGGGATTTCCAAATATGGTAAGGGTACCGTGTTCGCCGTCGGCGATCCGTGGCTTTACAATGAATATGTTGACGGCAGGAGGATCGACACCAGCTTCGAGAATTTCGAGGCAGGTAAAGACCTCGCCGGTTGGTTGTTGAAACAGGTTGTTAAAAAGTAAATCTCAACGCTATGGGCTACCTCTTCCGGGAAAACCTTCGCCAGCTCAGAAGCCAGCCCGCTGTGGTGGTGGCCGATGATTCCGTGTTCCAGCTGCCGGAAAAAGTGCTGCAATTCGGCACCGGCGCATTTCTACGCGGCCTGGCCGATTATTTCATAGACAAAGCCAACCGGCAGGGCGTCTTCAATGGCCGCATCGTGGTTGTGAAATCCACCGATCAGGGCGATACGAAGGCATTCGAAAGACAGGATAACCTCTATACGATTTGCTCCCGGGGCATTCAGAATGGTGAGGCAAAGGAGGAGAATATCATTTCTTCGGCCATCAGCCGTGTACTTTCGGCTAAAACGCAATGGTCGCTCGTGCTGGATCTGGCAAAGAATCCCGCGGTCAGCATCGTGATTTCCAATACTACCGAAACCGGCATTCAGCTCGTACAGGATGATATTTACCAATGGCCGCCCGTGTCGTTTCCCGGCAAGCTGCTGGCTTTTTTGTATGCGCGTTACGTGGCATTCAGCGGCAACCCCGATTTTGGTATCACCATTATTCCAACGGAACTGATTGCCGATAATGGCAAAAAACTCGAATCCATCATCCTGGAACTCGCTCACCGCAATGGCCTGGAAGGTGCTTTTATCGACTGGATCGAACAAAATAATTTCTTCTGCAATTCCCTCGTCGACCGCATTGTGCCCGGCAAACCCGACGAAACACGACTGAAAGAACTAGAAGAAGAGCTCGGTTACCGCGATGAGCTGCTCATCACGACTGAGCATTACCATTTGTGGGCCATTGAGGGCGACGAACGTATCCGTCAGAAAATCGGCTTTTATGGTATCGACGAAGGCCTGATCATCGAGCCGGACATCGAACAATACCGCGAACTCAAACTACGCCTGCTCAATGGCGCCCACACGCTCGGAGGCGGGCTGGCGCATTTGTGTGGCTTCAAAACCGTGGTAGAAGCGATGAACGACCCGTTTTTCTCCGCATTCATCACGCATTTGATGGAAAGCGAGATCGCGACCGCCATTCCCTACGAAGTCCGTCCCGAGGTAGCACTGGCATTCAGCCGGCAGGTTGCCGACCGGTTCCGCAATCCTCACATTCTACACAAGTGGTTCAATATCAACCAGAATTACTCCGCCAAGATTCTTTCGCGGGTCATTCCGACCTATCTTAACTACGAAGCAAAGAATGGTTACCTGCCCGAATACATGACTTTCGGGCTTGCCGTTTTCATCCATTTCATGAAAGTCGTGAAGAAAGAGGGCGACAATTACTACGGCCGCATCGATGGCCTCCCCTACCTGATCCAGGACCCGAAAGCCGCATTTTTCTACCAGAAATGGCAAATGGCATCTCTGCCCGACATGGTGCAGGCGATATTGAAAGAACAATCGATTTGGGGCCGTGACCTGAACAAAACTGCGGATGCACATACTTCCATCGTCAGGCATCTCCAATCCATTGCGCAAAACGGTATTAACGAAACTTTGAAAACGCTTTTAGAAAAAACGGAATATGCATTCTCACAATCCTGAACCGGCGGAGCTCCAAGTAGAGGCGCCCAAGACCAGCTATCGTTGGCGCGTGGTAGCGCTGCTTTTCTGCGCAACGACCATCAACTACCTCGACCGCCAGGTGCTCGGCCTGCTCAAACCGACGCTGGAAGCCGATTTCGGCTGGACGGAATCCGATTTCAGCCACATTGTAATGGCATTCCAGGCGGCCTACGCATTTTCGTTGATCGGCTTCGGGGCTATCATCGATAAAATCGGCACCAAAATCGGTTACGTCATTTCAGTGGTGGTTTGGAGCATCGCAGCTATGCTGCACGCCGTCGCAACGGGTACATTCAGTTTCGGCTTAATGCGGGCCATTCTCGGGCTTGGTGAAGCCGGTAACTTCCCGGTGGCGATCAAGGCTACTGCTGAATGGTTTCCGAAAAAAGAGCGGGCGCTGGCAACGGGCATTTTCAACTCGGGAGCGAACATCGGTGCGGTTGTGGCGCCCATTATGGTTCCCTGGATTTTGGGCGCTTATGGCTGGCAGGAGGCATTTCTGATCACCGGAGCAATCGGCTTTGTATGGCTCATATTCTGGTGGCGGATGTACGAAGTTCCGGCGAAGCAAAAAAACATCAACAAAGCCGAATACGACTACATTCACAGCGATAATGAACCCGATACCAGCAAAGAAGCACCGGTTAAATGGCTGCAACTGTTCAAAATCCGGCAAACCTGGGCATTCGTTTTCGGCAAAATGCTCACCGACCCCATCTGGTGGTTCTTCCTGTACTGGCTGCCGTCCTATTTCGCAGAAGCATTCAAATTGAATCTCTCCAAACCAAGTCCGGAACTGGTGATCGTCTACACGGCGACTACCATAGGCAGCATCGGCGGCGGGTATCTTTCGGGTTATTTTATCAAAAAGGGCTGGCCGGTATTCCGTGCCAGAAAGACCTCAATGCTGATTTTTGCATTCCTGGTAATGCCTATCATGGCGGCGCAATACACGACTAACATTTGGCAGGCGGTGGTGTTGATAAGTCTGGCTGCGGCGGCGCACCAGGCTTGGAGCGCAAATATTTTTACAACCGCGTCGGATATGTTTCCTAAAAAGGCTGTAAGTTCGGTTGTCGGTATCGGCGGAATGGCCGGATCAGTAGGAGGCATCCTGTTTCCTCTTTTGGTAGGGATCATTCTCGACAACTACAAGGCTGCCGGGAACATCGGAGGAGGTTACAACGTCATTTTCATCATCTGCGGGTGTGCGTACCTGCTTGCGTGGGGCGTAATGCACGTGTTTTCGCCGAAGATGGAGCGGGTGGATATTTAGTCGACCGCCGACCAATGACCGCCGACCGCCGAAAATTCAAATCCTAATTCCTTATCAATCAATGAAAAAAACATTTTTGCTTCTTGCATTCCTCTTGATAGGCAATGCATTTGTTTTCGCTCAAAGCGCCGATGAAAAGGCCGTTGCCGCGACCGT
This sequence comes from Dyadobacter soli, assembly GCF_900101885.1. Taxonomy (GTDB): domain Bacteria; phylum Bacteroidota; class Bacteroidia; order Cytophagales; family Spirosomataceae; genus Dyadobacter; species Dyadobacter soli. Next base: position 105,515 of record NZ_FNAN01000004.1, read on the forward strand.
TGAAAAACTTAAAACCGCCATCATTAGCGCCGACGAGGCAGAATTGAAAAAGCTGACCTCGCCCTCGCTCTCCTACGGGCATTCCAACGGACTGCTGGAAGACCAGAAAGAGTTCATCCGCGCGCTCGTGAGCACGGAGTCTAAATTCACCAAAATCGATCTCAGCGAGCAGACGATCTCCGTTTCAGGGGATGTCGCAATGGTCCGTCACAAGCTGTATGGCGATACCCATAACAAGGGCAAAGACCCTGCGCAGGTGAAACTCGGAGTGTTTATGGTATTCCAAAAAGTGAAAGGAAGCTGGGTATTGCTGGGCCGCCAGGCGTTCAAGCTGGTTTAATATTCTTTGAATGTATATTGAAAAGCGGGTCTGCTAATCTTTTGGCAGGCCCGTTTTTGTATAGGTAAAATCGCGCTGCTCCATTTTGTGCCGCGCAATTTCAACTGCTTTGTGCAGCTTTTCCTGTAAAACCTGTTGCGAAGGTAACGCCGTCAGGTAATCGGCCACGCGGATGTTACTTTGCCCGAGCTGCATCAGTTCTATATGCTCGCTGCTTTTGCCCGAGCACAGGATCAATCCGATCGGGTCATTCTCTCCTTCAATCTTCTCATACTTTTCCAAAAACCGCAGATAAAGCTCCATTTGCCCTTTAAAACCCGCTTCGAACTCACCCATTTTCAAATCGACTACCACCAGGCATTTCAAGCGCCGGTGATAGAAAAGCAGATCGATGAAGTAATCCCGATGATCGATCGTGATCCGCTTCTGCCTCGCCATGAATGCAAAATCGGTTCCCATTTCAATAATGAACCGCTGCAATTCCACGATGATCGACGCTTCTAGGTCCTTTTCGGAATAAGCATCCTTCAAGCCAAGGAAATCAAGAAAGTAGGGATCTTTGAAAACCAGGTCGGGGTTGAGCTTTTGTTCACTTTTCAAAAGTTGCAGGTCGCTGATGATGACATCTTCGGGCTTTTTGCTGATAGCGGTCCGCTCGTACAACATGGATTGAATTCGCTCCCGAAATGTGCGTACGCTCCACTTTTCGTGGATGCACATTTGGATGTAGAATTCGCGCTTGATGGGATCAGAAATAGGCAATATCGCAAGGATATGTGCCCAACTCAATTGTCGTTTCAGTGAAACGACAATTTGCTCATCGGTAAATATTTCGGCGAACTGTATCATTCGCCGTACGTTTTTCTCTGAAAACGACTTACCATATTCCACTTCCAATTGTCTCGACAGTGTTGAGACAATTTGTTTTCCGTATTCAGCCCGCTCGTCTTTCAGAATTTCTTGGCGAATAACTTTCCCGATTTTCCAGTACAGCATGCTCATTTCCGCATTTACAGAAATCGCAACATGCTGGCGGCTAGCCAGTATGAGATCTTTGACTGTGTTAAATAGTGCGGTGTTTATAATCTTGCCCATAGTGAATGTATTTGAAGTACATCCATTTAGACGTCCGCTTTTCTATTCGGTCACACAGTTCTACAAAAAACTTTTTTCAGCAAAAATTATTCGGTACGGAGGGGAATATTCATCGGGGAAGCCAGGGATAACCGCCCGATCAATGCGCCGGTTTCTTGGGCGCCGGCGCGGAGGCGTGGTATTTTTTCTGGACAATGGCCGCGTATTTATCCATCAGTTCCAGCACCTTTTCACGGGATTTGGACCGCACGACCAGACCTACATGGTGCGGCTCATTCATGCGCCATACCACTTCCGGGTCGTTGAAAACCGACAAATCCGGCTTTTCCTGCCGTGCCAGCGAGATAAGAATTCCGGAATATTCTTTCCGTACAGCGGGTAGTTTGTAGTTCTCCCCTTTTGCTTCCGCAGTTTCCATCCGGGCCCATTCTTTCCAGAGGTTAATGCCCGAAGCTGCGTCCACCATTTCGGAAAGATGGGCGCCACCTACGCGGGAGGACGTTTCGAGAAAATAATACTTGCCGTCCTCATAGCAGCGAATGACCTCGGTATGCGAAGCGCTGTGTTTCAGTCCAAATGCTTTGAGCAGATCCACGGCCAGCGTCTGCAATGCATGTTCCTCGGAAGAGTCGAGGGGTACGGTGACGGAGCGGAAAATCCCGCCTCCATGCGCCACATCGAATGGCGGCGCGAGGTATTTGCTATTCCAGGAAAATATAACGATCCCGTTGTAAGATATCGAATCCACGTGATAGACGTCCCCGGGCTTGTATTGTTCCACGAGGTATGCATGCCGTTTGTCGCCTAGTTCATGAATGGTATTCCAGAGCTCATCCGCTGTGTTCAGCTTTTGAATGCCCAGTGCGGAAGCCTCCGAACGCGGTTTGATCATCCACGGGCCACGGTATTTTTCGATAAACCGGTTGATCTCGTCGTCATTGAAAAGCGCCGAAAAGCCCGGAACCAGAATGCCCGATTCCAATGCTTTGGTTCGCATGGCAAGCTTGTCGCGGAAATAGCGACCGGTGGTCTGCCCCATTCCGGGTATGCGGAAGTACTCGCGGATATGCGCCGCTTTTTCCACATCGAAATCATCAAGCGCCACCACCCGGTCGATCGGGCGGGTGCGCATTACGTACGCGAGGCCGGTGATGATCTCATTCATATTGTAGGTACCCTCCTCTCCTTCCTCGATGTAGAAAAACTCATCCACCGCCTCCCGCACCCAGGGTTTGCTTTCCAGCTTCTTAGCAGTAATCAAAAAAACCTTGTTGCCGGCGTCTTTGAGCGCCTGCAAAAAATCATTGCCTTTGAAATAGGTGGAAATGCAGAGGAAAGTAAGAGTTCGGGCCATAAAATGTGATTTGGTGGACGGTAGCGGCATTTGCAGGCTCGCAATGCCGCAAAACATATATGCTCAAATCTAGCAAAAAGAACCATTTTGGCAAGAAAAGCCCGGGTTAAATTTCCGTTACACCCGGGCATCGATGCTAAGCTGCCAGTTTGGACAGGTAGGTAATGAGCAACCTGATACCATAAGCTGTTCCTGCACGACCGGGCGCAAACTCGGTGTCACCGAACGCCATTCCGGCAATGTCGAGGTGCGCCCATGCCGGGTGCGCATCCGTAAATACTTCCAGAAACTTGGCCGCTACGATTGCCCCGGCAAGCGGTTTGCCATGGTAGTTTTTCACATCCGCAATGTCGGAACTGATTTCTTCTTTGTATTCATCCCAAACCGGCAGGCGCCACAAACGTTCCCCGGTTTCGTCGGCGGCGTGAATGAGCTCGGCGGCAAGACTGTCGTTCGGTGTAAAAAGGCCTGCGGCCTCGTAACCGAGCGTCTGGATAACGCTGCCTGTAAGTGTAGCAAGGTCGATCAGTACATCCGGCTGATAATGCTTCACGGCGTAATGCAAGCCATCAGCGAGGATAAGCCTGCCTTCCGCATCGGTATCGATCACTTCGATCGTCTTGCCCGCATAAGAACCGATCACATCCCCAGGCTTCATGGCCGAGCCATCGACTGAATTTTCGGTGGAAGGTATCACGCCGATAATGCGAACGGGCAGTTGCAGCTGTGCGGCCAGTTCCACAGTGCCCAAAACCGCCGCCGCGCCGCCCATATCGCTTTTCATGAGATGCATATTGGCCGATGGTTTGATCGAAATCCCGCCTGTATCGAAAGTAACACCCTTTCCTACCAATGCTACCGTTTGCGTATAATGCGGGGGTTTATATTCTGATACGATCATCACAGGCGGCTCGTCACTACCCTTGTTTACAGCCAGTAATGCGTGCATACCTTGCTCTTCCAGCTGCTTTTTTTCCAAGATCTGAACAGCATAGCCATTCTCCACACTCGATTTCCGGGCCCATTCAGCCAGGGTAGCTGGTTTTTTATAGTTTGAAGGCGCATTCATCAGGTCCATGATGCGTATTTGCACCAGAGCGGTTTTCAAAGCATTCTCCGCCGACTGTCCGGCGTCCGAACCTTCATCCGCTACGATCGACAGCGTGCCCGATTTGAAAAAGTCACTTATCGCTTTCGGTTCGGTTTTGTAAAGCTGCAAGTCATAACCACCCAGCACTATACCATTCACTGCATTGCCAACCCATTCGGCGTCCCGCCCGCGCGCGTCGAGCGTAATGTGCGTAGGCCAGCGGTCTTTTCTTTTGAAAAAAAGTGAACGGAATATCTTGGTGATGGCGGGCAGTTTTGGTGTTTTTCCTAACCCTAACCAGAGCTCTTTCGACGAGTACCACCACATTTCGCCCTTTTCGGCCTTGAACATTTCCTGGTTGACCGGTTCGGCGCCTTGCTCGAATGAGCGGATAAGCAGAATGTCTTCAAGCGGCTCCCCTATGATTTCTATTTGCATTGATTCAGAGATTCTTGTTAATAAAAAAGCAGACACAAAGGCCTTCAACAAGCGGGTTAACCTGCATTAATCGAGCCCACCGCGACGTGTAGGCTTACGTGGCTCCGGCCAGGCGCCCGGCACTCCCCTCGCATCAGCAGGTAAAATGCTTTTTTCACGGGAAGTTTTCGCAGGGTCTTCACTCGCCTCGTAAGCCAGGATCGCGGCCAGGATCGCATTGCTGCGGACGTCGTCGAACACGATCTTGTCGTAGGTATCGCGGTTGGTATGCCAGGTATAGGTGCCGTACGACCAGTTCAGCGAGCTCAGCGAAAACGCCGGGGCGCCCGCCGCTACAAACGAAGCGAAATCGGAGCCGCCGGTGCCGGGAGCGCCCGGGAATGAGGTTTGGATCGGGGTACGGATCTGCTCGGGGACTTTGGAAAGCCACCGGGTGAGGTATTCGTAAGCATTCAAAAAGCCCTGACCGGAGAGGTTAACGACCCTGCCCGTTCCATTATCCTGGTTAAAAACGGCCTGAATGTTCTGCACAATCTCCGGGTGATCTTCCACGAATGCGCGAGAGCCATTCAACCCCTGCTCTTCACTGCCCCAATGGCCGACCAGGATCGTCCGTTTAGGATTGGGATACACTTTTTTCAGAATGCGCATGGCTTCCATCATCACGAGCGTGCCCGTACCATTGTCGGTGGCGCCGGTACCGCCATCCCAGGAGTCGAAATGCGCGGAGAGGATCACGTATTCATTCGGTTTTTCAGTGCCTTTGATTTCCCCTACCGTGTTGAATGTCGGACTTACGCCGGTTTCTTTCGCATCCGCGCGCACGCTGATTTTCGGTGTATGTCCCGATTCGGCGAGGCGGTAAAGCAAGCCGTAGTCTTCCAGAGCAATATCCACGGTCGGAATGGTCTTGGTGTAAGCGGAGAATATTTTATTAGCCCCAAAACCCTTTGACCAGTAACACATTACCACTCCTGCCGCGCCGACTTTTTCCAATGCAATCGGCAACGAGCGGGAATTGTAACCGGTTTTGCGGATGCGGCTGGCCCAGGCTTCGGTCTGTGCGTCTCGGTCCTTTTTCATCTTTTCAAATGATTCCTTGGTACCAAATTCCTGCCAGTTATAGTCAGGTCGGCCGGTGGGCTGGTTCATGCTGATGAGTACAAACTTGCCTTTCGCCGACGGCAACCACTTTTGGAATGCCACCGAATCGGCCACATCCGGAAGGATTACCACCTCACCGGTTACCGTTTTGCCGTTCGTGCCGGGACTCCATGCTAGCTGCATTCCTTCAAGCGATTTCACGCGCGGCGCCACCATGTCGATATGCGACACCCCACGCTCCCAGCCGCGCCATTCGCCCCACTTTTCATTCTTTGCAGTGATATTCCAATCCTTGTATTTGGCCACCGCCCATTCATGTGCCTGCTGCATTTGCGGCGAGCCTACGAGCCGCGGCCCGATCACGTCCATCAGCTCATGGCCCAGTTTTTCGAGTTGTGAATTTTCCGTAGCTTCCCTGACAATGTTTTCAACCACAGCGTCCTTCCGGAGCTCTTTATTTTGCGCAAAGACAAACGTGGCCTGGTTCGAAATACAAAGGGTCAGGAGCAAATAGATTTTTTTCATGAAATTGCCGGTTTAATCAATATCGTTACCCGAATGTAGGAAATCGTTATGTTAAACAGGATTATCGCTTTTGTATTTTTTGCCAACTACTTCGTGGGTTTGCTGGCCGTGGCGTTATCCCTGGAAACTGCGTTTCAGCTCAATATCCTGCTCAATTCGCCGGTTTATTACATTCTGCTGTTCTGCACGACTGTGTTCTACTACACCATCGCCTACTCCGGTCCGGTAGCGCCCAAAGTGTCGGCCAACCCGCGCACCGAATGGTACCGGCTGCATTACCGGTTCGTGCGGGTGAGCCAGGTGTTTTTGTTCAGTATTTGTGCAGTGTTGGGTGCGTGGTATCTGGTCAAAAATTTCGATGGTGTGCTGCATTTGCCGCTTTACTATTGGCTGATCTTGTCGGTAGTGCCGCTCGCCGCTATCCTGTACTACGGTTTGCTTCCCAAATCCCTTATTTCTTTCAATCTGCGGCGCACGGGCTGGCTGAAAGCATTCGTAATCGGGTTCGTTTGGGCAGGGTGCGTGAATATTTTTCCCTTAGCTGCATTACGGATCGAAAAGGGCGTTACCGTGGCCGAGCCGCTGCTAATGCTCTGGCTTTTTACCAAAAACTGGATGTTTTGCACCGTCAATGCCATTATGTTCGATATGAAGGATTACGAGGACGACGCGAACATCGAGCTGAAAACATTTGCCGTGCGGATGGGGCTTCGGAACACAATTTATTACGTGCTGGTGCCGCTGCTGGTGATCGGACTGGTGTCATTGCTCTTCTTTGCTACTTATCGCGGCTTCGGCATCCCGACCATGCTTTTCAATATGGTACCGTTCGTTTGCCTGCTCGCCGTGGCGTTTTCATTGCAGAGGAAGCAGAGCATTCTTTTCTACCTGATCGTGATCGACGGGTTGTTGCTCGTCAAAGCGCTGTGCGGGATTGCGGGCAGCTTTTTTGCACACCTAAACCTGCATTGAGCCATGCTGAACAACTACGACCGCATTGCGTCCATTTATGACCGGCTGAGCAGATTGATATTCGGAAAATCGATCGTTCGCGCGCAACAGGCATTGGTGCCACGCATTACCCCTCCCGCACGCGTGCTCATCGTGGGCGGAGGCACGGGCTGGATCATCGAGGAAATTGCCAAAGTTTACCCTGCCGGAATGACAATCGATTATGTGGAAATCTCTTCGAATATGCTGGATTTGGCCAGAAAAAGGGACTTCAAGCAAAATCAGGTCACATTCATTCATGCAGCTATTGAGGATTACCTCGCGCCGACGGCATACGATGTCATCATGACGCCATTTTTGTTCGACAATTTCAGTCGGGACCGTGCGCGGGAAGTTTTTGAAAAGTTGGATAATATGCTCAAACAGGGCGCATTATGGCTTTTCACCGACTTTCATATCGATAAAACTCTGAATCGCTTCTGGCAGAAAGCATTGCTGCGTTCCATGTATATTTTCTTCAAAAATATCAGTCACGTAGAGGCCGACCAGCTGCCTGATATGCCAACGCTTTTTGACACACACCATTACGAAAAGGAAACCGAAAGCTTCCATTTCGGCCGTTTCATCCGCTCGGCTGCCTACCGCAAATCAGGCGACGGCAGTACGTCTCCGACCGAAAATAAACCGCTCGTTGAAAATGATGATCGATAGCAGGATCAGTGAATAGGCCGTGATTTGCGTGGCGTTGATCGGTTCGTGGAAATAGAACAATGCGATCGCGAAGTTCATCAATGGATTGATATACAACAAAATACCCATCGTCGATGAAGTTACGCCCTGCAATGCGTACAGGTTCATAAACAGGGGGATAATTGTAAAAACAACGGCTATCAGGATAATCAATATGTAAAACGAAGCCTCGGTGGGCAATGCTGCGCTGTATTTCGGGTAAAAAGGCAGGAGCAGCAATGCAGAAAAAATGATCTGGATTGTAAGTACCAGGAACTTGTCGATGCCGGCATTCTTGCGCTGGCTTACCAGATAGAATGCGTAGGAAGCCGCGACAATGAGGCTGTACAGAATGTCGGATATATTATTGAAAGACAATAATATACAACTCAAAATACTGAGCATTACCGCGGTCCATTGCCATTTACTGAGCTTTTCGTCCAGCACAAAGAATGCGATTACCGTCGTCATGATCGGGCAGACGAGGTAAGCGAACGACGCCGCTTTCACGCTGATGTGGTTCATCACGTAGATAAAGAAAAACCAGTTGGCCGTCAGTAAAACGCCGCCGATCAATGTCAGGAATGCAACCTGCCGTTTCCCCGTTACCGGCATTTCCCTGAATGCCGCGACACTCTCTTTCAACACTTTAACCCGCACAAACAGGCTGATCACCGCCATCACCGCCGCGCACATAAACACGCGGTAGAAGAGGATATCGAGCGACGGGTAGCCTTTCAACGGCTTCAACGCCAGACTGAAAAAACCCCAGATCAGGAACGAAACAAATGCGGTGAGGTAGTATTTGGAGAATTTCATCGAAAGGCAACGCAGCTTGGTAGTGTATGCGAAGCTAACAGCGAAAACCGGCGGGCGGTTCTCCGGCCGCGGCGTTAGTTGTCAAATTTACAGTAAAAACGGAACCATACCCGGCTTATTTGGCTTGATTAATAAGGTACTATTGAATTAAATATGACATTTTCCGACATCCGGCTGGTGGCTACCGATATGGACGGTACGCTTTTGAACTCCAAACACGAAATCCACGAATCCTTTTTCCCTGTTTTCAGAAAACTCAAAGATCACGGGATCATTTTTGTAGCAGCCAGCGGTCGTCAGTATTTTAACCTCGCCAAGACCCTCGATGCGGTGAAAGACGAAGTCATTTTCGCAGCCGAGAATGGGAGTTATGTGGTGTTTAAGGATGAAGAAATCCACATTCAGGCCATCGATCCGGAGATTACCCGCGAGCTGATATTGATTGCCCGAAAGATTAAAAACACCTACCCGATCATTTGCGGGAAGAAAAAGGCATACGTCGAAAACGACGACGAGGAGTTTATCAACCATCTCAAACTGTATTTCGAGAGGTACGAAGTAGTCAAAGACCTGTGCGAAATCACCGACGACCAGTTCCTGAAATTCACATTATGCGACCTGGCCGGCTCCGAAGTGAACAGCTATCCGCATTACAAAAAATACGAAGAAGCATTGCAGGTGAAAGTATCCGGCCCCATCTGGCTCGATATTTCCCATAAAAAAGCCAATAAAGGCCGGGCAATGGAGGTTTTACAGGAAAAATTCAAGGTTACCGCCGAGCAAACGATGGTTTTCGGAGATTACCTCAACGATCTCGAAATGCTCGAAAAGGCGCATTACTCCTACGCAATGGCGAATGCGCACCCGGATATCAAAAAAATAGCCCGTTTCATCGCCAAAAGCAACGATGAAAACGGGGTTGTAGAAGTCCTTTCGGAAATCACGGAGTAAGGCAATGCCCTACTCCGTAATCGAATGCTTTATTCCGTATATTTTTTGAAGATCGAAGTGGCTGTGTGGCCGCCGAAACCGAAGGTGTTGTTCAGCGCGTAATTCACAGTCTGATTCAGCGATTTGCCCAACACGATATTCATTCCTTCCGGAATCGCCTCGTCGAGATTTTCGGTATTGATCGTGCCCGGAATGACGTCATTCTTCACCGCCAATGCACAAACGATGCTTTCCAATGCACCCGCCGCACCCAGCAAGTGGCCGGTCATGGACTTGGTAGCGCTAATCGCCACTGGATGATCGCCGAACACGGTTTTCATACCATGCAGCTCGCTCATATCTCCCAGGCCGGTGGAAGTCGCGTGCGCATTCACGTAGTCGATTTTGTCGGCTGAAATACCGGCTTCTTTCAATGCTTTCCGCATCCCCAATGCCGCTCCCATGCCGTCCGGAGGGGTTCCGGTGAGGTGGTAAGCATCCGCAGCCATTCCACCGCCAACGATTTCCGCATAAATTTTAGCACCTCTCGCTTTGGCATATTCCAGATCTTCGAGGATCAATGCCGCCGCACCTTCGCCCATTACAAAGCCGTCGCGGTCTTTGTCGAATGGCCGTGAAGCCGTCGCGGGGTCGTCGTTTCTTTTGGAAAGTGCCTGCGCCGCGCTGAAACCGCCCAATGCAGAATAGATAATCGCCGCTTCCGACCCACCGGCAACCATCAGTTTGGCCTTACCCATACGGATCGTGTCGAATGCGCTGATCAACGCGGTGTTGGAAGACGCGCAAGCCGAAACAGTACAGTAGTTAGGGCCGTGCAGCTTGTGCCGGATCGAAATCACACCTGCCGCGATGTCCACGATCATTTTCGGGATAAAGAACGGGTTGAAACGCGGCACACCGCCCGATGCGTGGAATTCCAGCAACTGGTCTTCGAATGTACCCATACCGCCGTTTCCTGTCGCCCAGATCACGCCCATATCGTGGCGGTCTTCCAGGCTGATGTCTGCAAAATCCAGACCTGCGTCCTTAATCGCCGTGTCCGACGCCGCAATGGCGTACTGGGTATGCAGGTCGTATTTTTTAAGCTCCTTCTTTTCAATATAGTCTTCGGGATGGAAATCCTTCACCTCGCAACCGAACTGCGTTTTGAATTTGGAAACATCCATTTTCGTAATGGTAGCAGCACCGCTTTTACCATCTACAATATTTTGCCAGAATTCTTCCACAGAATTCCCCAGCGGAGAAATAACCCCCAGGCCGGTAACTACTACTCTTTTCATACAGTTTGATAATTTGATCCAGGACATCAGGAGCGGTTAGTCAACCTCCTGAGTCAGTGTATCTTTGAAGATATCGTCGACCAGTTTCTGCACCTTCGGGCCAATCAGCAGGATGGCCGGGATGACGATCAGATACGACATGCTCCAAGATTTGAGCCAAATCACCAAAAAATTGGTAACAAATCCAATATTTAGGGAAATCAAAGCGAAGGAAATTATCCCGGTCGTAACGACGCCCATAATCATGGCGAATGCGATTTTCTGTCTCATCTCGGATGTGATTTTTGTGGTTTGAAGGTTACTTTTTGACAGCCCTTGCTCAGGCCGTTTGGAGGTCGACGTTCGGGTTCATCGCCTGCAATGCAGCCGCCGGATTGCTCAAAAACAGGTTGAATACATCCGCAGTGCGGCCTGTCAGGATTTCGTAGGTATTATTTTCAAATGCTTCCACGAGCTCGTCGGCCACTTGTTTGGCAGGGATACCATTGGTAGCACCACCTATCTCAGCTGAGAAGTCGGTATCCACCAGCGGAGGAAGGATTTCGAATACTTTGATATTGGATTTATTCAATGTGATGCGCAGCGATTGGGTGTAGGAATGCAATGCGGCTTTACTAGCAGCATAGGTAGGCAGGAAATGGTTCGGAACAAGGCCCGCAATGCTCGAAACCGTCACGATAGCGGCCTCATTGGCTTTTTTAAGCAACGGCAATAGTTTCTGGTTGAGGCGGATAATGGCCAGGTAATTGGTAACGATTTCCTCCTCGGCCAGCGTTGCGGCGTCCTGGTCGCCGTCCAAGTGATAATAGGATGCTTTTCCGGCATTGTTGATCACCACATTCAGGTCAGGAAACTCGCTTTCCAGCCGTGCCACGAATGCATCGGTTGCGTCTTTATCCACGACGTCAAAAACGATCGGAGTCACATTGCTGAGCTGTGCGGCCGCTTTTTGCAAACGGTCTTCACTCCGGCCGGTGATGATCACATGGTTACCTTTTGCTGAGAATGCCTTTGCGAATTCGAGACCGATACCAGCACTTCCGCCGGTGATCAGGATTGTATTTCCAGTAGTTTTCATTGCAGTTTTGATTTTAAATATACCAATCGGTATATTATTTGGGGAAATTTAAACCGGTGTCATCCGGCGCTGTTCTGGTGAATTGAAATTCACATGACAAAAATATACTGATCGGTATATTTTTGCAAGAAAAATCTTAAAAACTTTTGGTGTATCCACAAGAAACGGCCTGGCTATTCACCAGGCCGCTATTCTATTTCCCATAGCCAATGCTTTACTTGGCGCTCACCCGCCAGATAGTGTTCCCGGAGTCGTCATTTACCAGCAACGACCCGTCGTTCATCACCGTCACATCCACGGGCCGACCGTAGACCTTCTTTTCACTTTCTACAAAACCCGTAAGAAAATCCTCCGGCTTACCCGACGGCTTTCCATTCTTAAATGGAACAAAAACCACCTTATAACCCGACAATTTCGAGCGGTTCCAAGAGCCGTGCTGGCCTACGAAAGCGCCGTTTTGGTACTTTGCTGGAAATTGGGTTTTGTTATAAAATGCCAACCCCAGAGAAGCCGTATGCGACCCGACCGGCACATCGGGTACAATGCTTTTCGCCACGAGGTCGGGCCGCTCGCCTTTGCGGCGCGGATCTTCATTCGGCCCGAAATAGGCATAAGGCCAACCGTAAAAACCGCCTTCCTTCACGCTGGTAATATAATCGGGAACGAGGTCGTCACCCAGCTTATCGCGCTCGTTCACGGCTGTCCAGAGCATTTTCGAGCCGGGAGCCCAGTCCATTCCCACGGGGTTGCGCAATCCGCTCGCATACACGCGCTCACCCGAGCCGTCGGGGTTGATTTCCAGGATATTCGCCCGGCGCTTTTCCTCGTCGATGCCATGGTCGGCTACATTGCTCGCCGAGCCCACCGAAATGTATATTTTGCTGCCGTCGGCATTCGCCAGCAGGTTCCTAGTCCAGTGATTGTTATAGCCGCCCGCCGGCAGCTCCACTATTTTCTGGCCTTTGGAAGTGATTTTGGTTTCCCCGTCCTTGTAAGGATAGCGATAGAGGCCATCGGTGTTGGCCACGTAGAAAAAGCCATTCAACACCAGCATTCCAAGCGGTTTATTGAGTTTTTCCAGAAAAATCTCCCGCATTTCGGGCGTACCGTCCTTGTTCACATCGCGCAGGAGCGTGATCCGGTCGGCGCTCTTTCTGGTACCCGATTCGGCTACGAAAACATCGCCGTTCGGCGCAATGTAAGCCCAGCGCGGACTATCGAACTTGTCCGCGAATTTTGTAACTACGAAACCCTCAGGTGCGGTGGGCATTTTGCCTGCGGGCCACCCGGCTTCCTCGGGCCGGTTTTCCACAGATTCCGTCGCGAATGGTGCGGGTAATGTGAGGCTGTCGGTTACCGTCGCAACAGAGTCCGGGCCGCTCTGTGCCACCTCTTCTTTTTCCTTCTTGTCACTGCCGCAGCCGGCAAGTGTCGTCAGCGCCAGCATACTTATGATCGTCAAGTGGTGTTGGTTCATATGGATGTGTATTAATGTAAAAAGCTGGTCAGGAGCGTCACACTCCCAACCAGCTTTTACAATAATAATGCCACTGTCCGGCGGTTACACCAGCCCCCGCTCCTTCAAAACCGCCTGTTCGTCACCGGTAATGTATGCAAACACTTTCAACGAGCCGTTCAGGTGTTGCAGGAAATAGATCACGCTGAACTCGATGGAATCGGGCTGGCCATCCTTTTCGTAAAACGATTCCCAATACACCTCCACCATATAATGCAGCTCGTTCAGCTCGGTAATGTCCAGCTGCCGGATCTCCATTTTGGTAATGCCGATGGAACGGTAAAAATCGTAGCCTTTTGGAACGCGATCGAGAAACTCGTGGTCGTTTTTCCCGCCTATAATGCCCATGGGACTGGCTTCTACAAAAAAATCTGCAAAAGCCTCCGCGGTATCCTCTGCTACTGCATTTCCGGCGAGCCCTTCGGCAAACCGCTTTTCATACGCTTCAAAAAACTGTTCGATCTGATCATTGATATCTGCCATTGTCATGAATTCATTGGTTCAAATAGCTTTGGGAGAAAGAACTGTGCCATTTCAGCGGCCTCAGAACGAGATAGGTATGAGCACCGTGGTTTTGTCCCAGCCTATGTGCATTTTGGCTTGTCTGTCGGACGCTCCTTTTTCAAACACAATCGAAAAGTTTTCGATCGGCGTCTCTACTTTGTTCACATAAGCCACGATACGCAGCACGTCATTGGCCTCCTTGTATTTGAATGCACCCCAGTAATCGACGTCGGTGCTTAGAATGATCGTCCATTCCTTCTCGTTCGGGATCGTGAACATCGAGTAGGTACCTGCTTTCACCTTTTTGCCGCCAAAAGTAGCGTCTTCATAGAATTTGATTTCGGTAGATTCATCCGCACCCAGGCGCCACACTTTGCCGTAAGGCTCTTTTTTCCCAAAGATTTCACGACCATTCAAGAACGGACGGCTGTACGAAACCTTCACCAATGCTTTCTCTCCATCTTTACGGTCGTGCGCAAAATGGTCCGGGAAATAAGCAATGTCGCGCGGGCTCTTATCCAGCCCCCTGAATTTCTGCGCATTCGCCCCGAATGCGATCACCATCATCAAAAGGGCCAGGAAAATGTTCTTTTTCATGTTTTGGTTTTTGTTAAAGATTTTGAATGCTAATGTTAGGAAAAGTTTTTCGAGTTTCAGGATTTTGCTAAACTCACTTTTTGTAATGGAATCTACATTTCAATATCTTGATCGCATCAGGTGATACCGAATATACCAAGCGGTGCTCCTCGTCTATCCTGCGGGACCAATAACCGGAAAGATCTCCCTTCAACGGCTCGGGTTTTCCGATTCCATCAAAAGGAGATCTTTTGCAATCCTTTATCAATTCATTAATCCTTTTCAGGATTTTCCTGTCTGTCTGCTGCCAATGAAGGTAGTCTTCCCACCCTTCATCGTGAAAGAGTAGCTTCATTCTTCAATAAGCGCCCTTTCATGGAAATTCTTCCCACCATTTTCCAGGTCTGCGATCGCTCTGAGCAACCTTTCCCTATTTTCTTTGCTACTCAGCAAGTATTCCGTAGTATCCTGCTTTTCCCTCTTGGCTTTATCGACCTTGCTTTTACCAGCCATTGCCAGTTTCAGTTTACTCCAATCAACCGTTATTCTCATAGTGTGATGTGTATAAATTAGTTTATACAAATATAAAAAACTGAACTGACAATCAGCAGGCTCTATGCAATTGCCTTACCATTCAAAACAGGTCGCGGGTCTTTCGTATTGCCAATGATCGCGAGGCTTCTTTTGAACTCTACTTGCACATTTTCACCTTCAAACTTGCACCGCACGGTTTCGTAATGTGCGGTTTCGATGAAGCGCCAGGTCATTTCGAAGGTAGTATCGTCGATCCAGGCGCCGTTTGCGGCGATTTTGGTCTTTTTCTCTCCGGGAACGGGGGTTAGTACCAGTTTGAGCGGCATGGTCGATAAATCGGTAAGACCGATTTTCCAGTTACCCAAACCATTTGCCACAAGGTGTTCGCCTTTATCGTCGGTCACGCGGAAGAGACACCAGCCTTTGTCGAATTCGAAGGATACTTTATTAATTTTCAAATCATTATCCGCCAATTTGAACGACTTCCCATTCATTTTTGCCGCCAATTCGGAAGCAGGTTTTCCAGGCGTGAGCGGTAATGCGAGCGAGCCGATTTTTTTCTGCATTTCGGCTTGAACACCTTTATCGGCAGGCACACCCGTGGCCTTCACTGTCGGAAGGATGTGGTTCCAGACATGGTTCAAAATGCCTTGCATATCGCCGGTTTCACTGGTAATCGCTATCACCATGTCTTCCTTAGGCATTACAATGCAATATTGCCCGAAAGCGCCGTCGCCGCGGTAGGCACCATTGCGGCAGCGCCAGAACTGGTAGCCATAGCCTTGCTGCCAGTCGTCGTCCTCGGGCTTGCGGTTGCTGCCTTTGGACATAATATGCGAGCGCGTCGCCTCTTCCACCCACGCCGCGGGAAGAATGCGCTTGCCATTGTATTCCCCTTTTTGCAAATACAACTGCCCGAACTTGGCAATATCTTCCGTCTTCACCCGCAATCCCCAACCGCCGGTATTAATGCCTTTCGGATCCACTTCCCAGTCCACATCCTCGATCACCAACGGCTGGAATAGGCGTGGTTTGAGGTATTCGAGCAGGGTTTGGCCCGTCAGTTTCTGAATGATCGCCGACAGCATGTAGGTAGCCCCGCTGTTGTACACGAAAAACGTCCCCGGTTCATGCTCGACAGGCTGCGCCAGAAACGATTTCACCCAATTATCGCTACCCGATTCCCGCAATTTGCCGGTCGTGTCCTTATCGTGGCCTGTCGACATGCTGAGCAGGTCGCGCACGCGCATGGCCGCGAGGTTGGCACTAATGGTTGCAGGTTTGTCTTCCGGGAAAAACGAAACGACTTTATCGTCCACTTTCAGCTTCCCCTCTGCTACTGCAAAGCCGATGGCGCTGGAAGTGAAGCTTTTGCTAAGTGAGTATAAGGTGTGTTTCAAATCCGGCGCATAGGGCGCCCACCAGCCTTCGGCGACCACCTTTCCCTGGCGCAGTACCATCAGGCTGTGCAGGTTCAGCCGGTCGGTTTCGACGGCATTGGCAAAGTCCAGAATGCCTTTGGCCGACATGCCCTGCGCTTCCGGCGAGCTGCGCGGCAACTGTCCGTAGCTAAGCGACGAAGCCCAGGCCGACGCCGGGATTGCGCTGATTACACCCAATTGAAGGGCTCCAAACCCTAATTTTTGAAGGAATTCCCTGCGGTTGTATGACATGATCGTTATAAATGCTGGTGATCGAAAATTTCTGGCGAACCGGCGGACCGGCGAACCGGCGAACCGGCTCGCGGGCGGACAGTCAGCATTTGCGCAGGTAGTCTTATCTTTGCACCAATCACAAAACAAATGACCGCATGCCGGAGACCGCAACTTCCTTCCAATCGCTTGGATTGTCCGAACCATTACTAAAAACCATCGCTGAACAGAATTATACTCAACCGTATCCGATCCAGCAGGCCGCAATTCCAGCCATTTTGAAAGGAAATGATGTGCTCGGCATCGCCAAAACAGGCTCCGGCAAGACGGCGAGTTTCGTGCTGCCCATCCTGGAATCATTTCAAAACAGGCCGCCAGCGAAAAACCGCCACATTACGGCCCTGGTGCTCGTGCCTACGCGCGAGCTGGCGGTGCAGATCGGTACGGTGTTTCAGACTTTTGGCGAACGGCTTCCGCGTAAGGTGAAAACATTGGCGGTATTCGGCGGCGTGTCCATTAACCCGCAGATGATCGCATTGCAAAATGTGGAAATACTCGTTGCCACGCCGGGCCGCCTGCTTGAACTGCTATCGTACAAAGCACTCAGCTTGTCGGAAACGCGTATGCTGGTGCTGGATGAAGCCGATAAAATGCTGAATATGGGTTTTGCGGATGAAATGCGGGACATTTTCTTCCTGCTTCCCAAAAACCGCCAGAGCATTCTCTTCTCGGCAACTTTGGGCGACGAGGTCGATAAAATCAATAAAAACCAACTGAGAAACCCGATTCGGATCGAGATCGAGGAAGAAGAGCAGAATCTTGACCTGATCAAACAAACCGGCTACTTCGTCGATCCCGACCGGAAAGGGCCGCTATTGAGATATTTGATTAAATCACAGCAAATGAAACAGGTGTTGGTGTTCGTTTCGGCCACCCGGACGGCGGATAACCTTGTTGAAAAGCTGAAAAAGAACGGCATCGACGCTATGGCAATGCATGGACAAAAAAGCCAGGGTGCGCGCACCGAGGCTTTGAATAAGTTTAAATCCGGAAAATTGAATGTATTGGTGGCAACGGATCTGGCATCACGGGGTATCGACATCCAGTTTTTGCCCTATGTGATCAATTTCGAGTTGCCGCGCTCGCCGAAGGATTATGTGCACCGCATTGGCCGCACAGGCCGTGCCGAGAATCCGGGCGAGGCTATTTCACTCATTTGCCCCGAAGACGTCCATCACTTCAAGATTATCCAGAAAAAAATGGGTAAACGCGTTGAAATGATGGAGTCTTACGATATCGAGCTACACGGTTTTTAAAGCTATTTCTTCTTCGCCGCCAGCTCCACGATGTCCTTCTTGCTGCCGGTCCAGAATGCGATTTTACGGCGGTTATAAGTGTAGGTAACCGCCACCGAATCACCCCAGCTGATCACGGCCGGGTAGGAATATTCGTCTTCCTTTTTACCGGTCGCAATGTCGGTTTTGTCGGTCCAGTTCTGGCCGTCGTCGTACGAAAGGATCAGGGAAAGCGGTGAGCGGGAGCCCCAGTTGTGGTCGTCGGGATTGTAAGCGAGTACCAATGTGCCGTCGGAGAGTTTGGCAAGGTCGATACCGCTGTTTGGATTAGGCAATGCCGTTTTTTTAATGGTCGACCAGGTTTTACCGTTATCCTTCGAATCGCTGCGGCCGATCACGCCACCGGTCGTGCGCACAAGCATATGCACATTACCCGGCTCCGATTCCCACAATGTAGGCTGGATAGCGCCTTTTCCTTTGATCTCCGTCGTATCGATCTTGAAATACGGGCTTGCCGTCCAGGTTTTGCCCTTGTCCGTGCTGCGGTCTACAAAAACCTCCCAGCGGTTCACTTCATTGGAAGCACCTGCGAGCCAGTCGCCATTGGAAAGTTCGATCAGTTTATCCTTTACCGGCCCGCGGCCACCCTTGTCGCCTTTTACCAGTTCATAGGCTTCCGACCAGGTCGCACCGTTATCGGAAGAGGTTTTCACCCACGTTTCCCAATGTGCGATCTCCTTCCCTACTTTGAAATACAAAATCACCTTACCGTCGCCTGTCTTCTGCAAAACCGGGTTCCAATGCGCATCTTCCCGGATTTTGGCCACTTCAACCGGTTCGCTCCAATGGCCGGGACGACCTTTCGAAAGCCAGATACCCACGTCAGGGTTCTTCTCTTCCGTGCCCCCAAACCATGCAATCAGAAACTGACCGTCGTCGAGCCGCACCAATGTGGACGCGTGGCATTGCGGGAACGGACGCTGATCGCCGAAAACAAACTCCTTGTCATTGGTGAGTGAATCCAGTTTTTTGTCCTCCGCTGTTTCAGTCTGTTTCGAACCGCAGGATGTCATCACAATGGAGCCCAGCAGCAAAGTAGCCGCCAGCCACCTGGATTGCTTTTTGTATTGTAGCATGGATTAAAAGATAGGTTGAACGTTTTGCAGAATACCCGCACAAACTGGAAAAGGGCTATTATTTGAGCAACTTCTTCAATTCGTTCATCACCGCGGCGGGTGCGTGCTCTTCGTAAAGAATGCTGTAAACCGCGTTGGTAATGGGTAAATTAACGTGATAAGTCTTATTGAGCTCCTGGATACTCCTGGTAGCGTAATATCCTTCGGCAATCATCTTCATTTCGAGCTGTGCAGCTTTCACGCTATACCCCCGCCCGATCATATTCCCGAACAACCGGTTGCGGCTGAACTGCGAATACGCCGTCACGAGCAGATCGCCCAGGTACGCGGATGAGCTCAGGTTCCGCTCACGCGGATCGAGCGCCGTTACCAGGCTTCCGATTTCCTGCATGGCATTAGACACCAGCACGGCCTGGAAATTATCGCCATACCCGAGCCCGTGCGTGATCCCGCACGCAAGCGCGACGATATTTTTCATTACGGCTGCATATTCAACGCCGTACAGGTCGTCGAGCGCGTTGGCCGTTACGTATCGGCAGGTCATCAATTCCGCGAAATCCTCCGCTGCCGGGCATTCGGTCGACGCGATGGTGAGGTAGGATTGTTTTTCCAAAGCCACTTCCTCCGCGTGGCACGGGCCGGCGATCACGCAGGTATCTTTCATTTCGATGCCAAAAGCTTCCGCCGCCCAATCAGTAACGAGGGCATTCTGGCCCGGTACCATACCTTTAATGGCGGATACGATGCGTTTACCCTGCAAATGCTTCGCCGATAAATGCTGTAATGACTCCTGGATGAATGCGGCGGGAACCGCGAGGATAATGTAGTCCGCTCCTTTTACGGCGTCGGTGGTCTTTTCAAAAACCTTCACCTTCTTCGGCGAAAGTACCACGTCGCTGAGGTAGCTCGGGTTGTGGTTGAACTTGCGGATATGGTCGATATCCTTCTGGTTCCTAAGCCACCAGCGGATTTGAACGTGATTTTGTTCGCAAAGAATCTTGATCAGGGCAGTCGCCCAGCTTCCTCCGCCTATCACGGCAATTTTAGTATGATTTAAAAAACTCATCCGGCGGGAATGTCAGAATTTGGCTGAAATATGGGCCAAAATAGCTGAAAATAAAAAATCCTTGCAGCAAAGCCGCAAGGATTTTCCTTTTTAACCTAAACTAAATCGAACTTATTACTTTTTTACAACGCATCAGTTCGGGTTTTCATTTGATTTTTTTCCATCTTTTTTCGGTTCCTCCTTCTTTTTCTCAACCAGGTCACCGTTATTGAGGTTTTTGGATACAGCAATATACGGTCCGGAGATAATTTTGTCGCCGGGTTTCAGGCCCGAGAGGATCTCGATGTTCTCAAAATCGCTGATACCCGTCTTCACTTCCTTCATTTCCGCCTTGCCGGCTACGTCGATAAATACCACCTCCTTAATCACTTCCTGCTTCTTCGGTTTCTTCTCGTCGTCTTCCGCTGGCTGTGCATTGTTATTCGAACCGTCGCCCGAACCCGGGATCACCTGCGCAGTGCCTCCGCGCGTGGTAACGGCCGCGATAGGTACCGTCACTACACCATTTTTACGCTCGGTAATGATCTCCACCGACGCCGTCATCCCTGGTTTGAATGGGTAAGACTTTTTCGAACGCGCCGTCATCAGGTCTTTAAATGAATCATTCAGAATTTTCACCTTCACCTGAAATTCCGTCACAGCGTCCGCAGAAGTACTTGCTGCCGCGGTTGACGATGAGGAAAGCGATGCCAGGCCTGCTGCCGTGTTGGCGATTTCCTTCACCACGCCCTTGAACTTGCGGCCCGACGAACTGTAAGCGTCCACGTCGATTTCCGCAGTATCGCCGATCGAAACCCGCACGATATCGTTTTCATTCACATTCACACGCACTTCCATGTCGGCGAGGTTGGCAATGCGCATCATTTCGGTACCGGCCATTTGTGAAGTACCCACCACGCGCTCACCCGCTTCTACGTTCAGCAACGACACAATGCCGCTTACAGGCGCGAAAATGCTCGTTTTGCGCAGGTTTTCAGCCGCATCGCGCATACTTGCCTCGGCGCTCTTGATATTGAAAAGTGCGGCCGCCACGTTGGCTTTCGCCGATTCCACATCCTGTTGCGCCACGCCGAAGTTCGATGCGAACCCTTCGAAATCAGCCGATGAAATCACTTTGTCGGCAAAAAGCTTCTTATTCCGGTCAAAATTGGCTTTTGCTTGTACCAGCCGTGCTTCCGCCTGGGCTACCAATGCTTTGGTTTGCTCATAATTGGCTTTGCTCGAATTTACCGCAGCCTGCGCTCGGGCCATCAGGGATTCGTAGTTATCCGGACGGATTTTTAGTAACAACTGCCCTTTCACCACCGAATCACCTTCGGCGACATTCAATGCGATGATCTCACCAGAAACGTCCGGACTGAGCTTCACTTCCACTTCCGGCTGCACTTTTCCCGACGCACTTACCCGTTCGATGATATCCGATTTTTTGACAGTCGCGTATTCCACTTCGGTTGTTTTGGGTTTGCCGATCAGTCCGGCCTGTTTCGCCCCGAACAATCCACCGAAAAGTAGCACAACGACACCTCCCGTTATCCACCAGATCTGTTTCGAAGATTTACGTGCCATATTTTTTTGATTACAATTTTTTAGAGATAGTTGCTGATAGTACGGGAATTCTAGAAATCAGAGAGCGGTCGGTTCATATAGAAATCCAGGATTTTAGTCCTGAAAACGTAGTCATATTTAGTCTGAACGAGGTTGCCATTCGCTCTGTCGAGGTTGGCCTTGGCGATGTTGTACTCCACCGAGTTGATCGCGCCCACGTCGAAGCGCACTTGTGACACACGGAATGTTTCCGTCAATGCCCGCACCTGGTTTACGGTCGCCGAGTAACGTTTGGCAGCATTCGTCATGTCGATGTAAGCCTGTTCCACATTTTTGCGGATGGTCAATTGCACCTGCTGCGCCTGGTACTCGTAGGTCTTTTGCTGCAATTTGGCATTTGCCACATTGTATTTCGTCCTGAAATTATTGAAGATCGGGATCGACAGGTTTAGGTTAATCGCAGAGTTACGGTTGAAGTCGAGCTGGTTGAAATAGCGAAAATTCTGTGTGGAGCCGTTTGGAATCGTCACTCGCTGCATGATCGGGATCGTTTTGTTATCGATTACGATGAAGTCGGTCGGCGAAGGAAGTTCCTCGATGGTGTTTCCCGTACCATCTCCAACAAAGCGCTTTTTCGGCGCCGCACTGGAATAGGCCGTGTACACACCGCCATTCAAAGTCAGCGTCGGCATTCCTGCTCCTTTGGCGAGATCGACATTGATTTTAGACGCTTCGATCCGCATGTTGGCGGCCTTCATTTGCGGGAGGTTGTTCAATGCGGTCTCATAAATTTCCTGAATAGTCGCGTCGTAAGCCTGCATAGTGGGGTCCTTTACCGGAATTTTCACCACATTAATGACTTCGCTGCCCGGCATGTTCATGTATTGTTTCAAATTCAGTTTGGCCGTTTCCAGATTATTCTGGGCATTTACGAGGGAAAGTTCGTCGTTGGCCAACTGCGATTTCAGGTCGAGAAGATTGCTTTCCGCCAATGTACCTGCTTCCACAAGCTTGGTGGTACGTTCTACCTGCAATTGCGAGGCATCCACCTGCCGTTGCGCCACGATGATCAGTTCTTCATTGGTCACTACCTGCAAGTACGAAAGTGCCACATTGAGCATAATGTCGTTACGGGTCGCTTCCAGGTCTTTGGCGCTCGCCTGGTAGTTGGCGTTGTTGAATTTGATACTATTACTAATCTGAAAACCGCTGAAAAGCGTCACCTGTCCACCGAGCTGGTAGTTGTTCGAACTCACATTCTGCTGTACGAACTGGTTGGTGAACGGGTCGATGTTACGACCGGAACGGAAACCCTGGCTGGCGCTGAAACTGATGCTCGGCCACCGCTGCCATTTCGACTGCTCGTAGGTGTTACCATTGGTTTGCACCGTAATTTCCGATTGCTTAACCTGCGGGTTGGTTTCCAGGGCGATCCGGATGCAGTCCTCCAGCGAATAAGTATTCGCCGGTTGGCTCACATTTTGCTGCGCCAGCGACACTGTCATTCCACCGAACAATGCCAAAACCAGTGCGGAATAGCGTAAAGAATGAAACATAAGCGGTTTAGAGTTAGATGATCAATATTAAGGCTTACCTCAAAATGCGACCATCCATTTGGTACGGACGGTTGCATTTCCGTGGTAAAGGGCGATTTATTGCAGGTACTTTGGGATCAATGGAAAAAGAGGTAGCCGAGCCAAATTCCCGCGATGACGCCTATGAAATCGGCGATCAGGCCCGCTACAATGGCGTATCTCGTATTCTTGATCCCAACCGAGCCGAAATAGAGCGCTACGATGTATAATGTAGTGTCCGCCGATCCCTGGAAAATACATACCAGCCTTCCTACGAATGAATCGGGGCCAAATTCCTTCATCGCGTCGATCATCAATGCACGTGCGCCGCTGCCGCTGAGGGGTTTCATCAATGCCACCGGCAATGCGTCGGTGAAATCGGTATTCATGCCTGTTGAAGCAAATACCCATTTCAAGCCGTCGATCAGGTAGTCCATCGCCCCGCAGCTGCGGAATGCGCTGATCGCCACCAGCAACCCTACCAGATAGGGAATAATGGTAACCGAAGTGGTGAATCCGCCTTTTGCGCCCTCGATGAATGCTTCGAAAACATTGACCTTTTTATACATCGCCCAGGCAAGGAATCCCGCGATCACAAAAAGCAGTACCGAATTTCCCGCCAGGATTGAAATCGTTTCTATCTGCTCTTTCGGCAAACCGGATAAATACCACAAGATCAGTGCGATCATCGCCGTCACGCTGCCGAGGCCAAGCATTACTGTCCGGTTGAAGAGGTTAATCTTCTGCCAGGCCGCCGTGATAATCATAGCCACCACCGTAGTCACATACGTACCTACCACGCAGGGAATGAACACATCAGAAGGGCTCTCAGCACCCAGGATCGCCCGTTGCGCGATGATCGAGAGCGGGATGATCTGCAAACCGGAAGTGTGCAGTACGAGGAACATAATCTGTGCATTGGAGGCTGTATCCTTGCTCGGGTTCAGCTCTTGCAGGCTTTGCATAGCCTTCAAACCAAACGGCGTCGCTGCATTATCGAGGCCGAGAAAATTCGCGGAGAAGTTCATGATCATCTGGCCATTGGCCGGGTGATCTTTGGGGACTTCGGGAAAGAGTTTGTTGAAAAATGGGCCTATAAATCTGGCGATTACGTTGATAATCCCTGCTTTTTCACCCACATTGAGGATGCCCAGGAAGAATGTCATTACACCCGTGAGCGGCAATGCGATATCCATCACAGCCGTTTCGGCCATTTTGAGCATCCCTTCTGTAATGGCTTTGAAGGTTAGCACATCTCCTGTAAAGATGAATTGCAGGAATGCTATCAGAAAGGCGATGACAAAAAAAGCAACGAAAATGTAATTTAAAGCCATGTCAGGTTAGGGGGTGCGAAAGGCGGGATTAGTAATGATTTGTTTATAATGCATTGAGTAAAATATTTCTTTTAATGCAAATAACAAAGGTATATTGCAAACAGGTAGACCTATCAACAAACCTCAACGATTTTCCATGAAGCGTTACAGCTTTTTACTCCTCCTGGCACTATTGTGCTGCAACAAGCCCAAAAACAACGGTGAAACCGCCTCGTCCAACAGCGACGAACCCACGAAAGCCATCAACGACACCATCCCGCTCACGCGCGAAAAAGTAGAAAACAGCCCGGTAGCGAGTTACAGTGAAAAAGTCAAAGACGAGCTCAACGACTGGCGACTAGCGGTAGACGTGTACGAAACGAAACAGACCTTTAAATTCCTGATGAAGATCGAATATATGGTCCAGGAAGCGGAGGACACGCTCACCATCCCCAATTTCGGCATCATGCCCAAAGTAGAAATCCGTAAAGGCCCCGAGAAAGAATCCTGCATCGTAGGCTTTCTGGACAAGCAGGGAGAATTTAAAGAGTACAAGCTGATTGCTTTGAAAGAGAAGCAGTTGAAGATTTCGACTTTGAAGTATTATGGGCGGGCGCGGTATCGGGTGAGTAAGTGAGAGCTTAAAGGTATATAGGAGCAAAAAAGGTGCACAAAAATGCACCTTTTTTGCTTAAATGATCAGATATGTTTAGTTTAGCTTAAAAAGAGCATTCTATTGCACCTTGGTAATACAATAAGGAAACGACGCAAGAGCCTTCGCATTACACAAAATGTGCTGGCCGACATTTCCGGCGTAGGATTGAGAACCCTAAAACAGCTGGAACAGGGAAAAGGCAATCCAACATTCGATACTTTGGAAAAAATTGCCGATGTGCTTGGAATGGAAATGGTGCTTCAAATCAAATCTATGGATGCATAATCATGAGGCAGGCGGATATTTTGTACAAAGGAGAGGTCGCCGGTCTGCTTACACAGCACAACGACGGCACATTCAGCTTCACCTACAACGAAGCGTGGATGTCGAACAGCCAAAAACCTGCCGTTAGCCTCACATTGCCTAAAATTACCCGACCATATCATTCCGAAACGCTGTTTCCTGCTTTTATTAATATGCTACCGGAGGGGTTCAATAAACAGATCATCTGCAAATCGTTGAGAATAGATGAAAATGACTATTTCGGCCTTTTGCTGAATGTCGCAGAGCATGACGCCATCGGAGCCATTACCGTAAAACGCACAGCTGACTCTGCATGACATTGCCGGTAATTAAATACTGTCCCGGTACGCTTGCCCCGGCAATTGGCACAAGGAAATATTGCCAGACAATTCTTCACGCTCGGACAGGAGGCCGGGCTAAGTTTAAACAGATTCGATCTACTTTCGATGAAATGCTTTTTAACAGCGGAAAGGTGCAGCCCCTGATCAATGCTTCCTTTCTGAACGATCGCTCCAAAAGAAGCTATTTGCAGGCATATCAAACCCGTTTAAAAATCCTCACCAAAATTCACCGCTGATTGTAAGAGAATTACTCCAAAACAAGCCGCACATTTTCCGAAGAACCGTCCCTACTAACTAGCCGCAAATAATATGTTCCTCTCGGCAGATCGCCGACTGATAATGCAATGGTTCGTTCCTGTCCGAAAGCGGCCGCTGCATATTGCTCCGCCGCCTGAACCATCCTAACCTCCTTCGCGCCGGCTCCGCTAAACAGCATGATGACTTGCGGCAATTGCGTTACGTCGTATTTATCGTCAAACCGAATTTTCACCTGATCTTTCGCCGGATTAGGAAATATCTTGTAGATCGGCGTCCCTTTCGCGCAGTTGTCGACACAAATTGTAATGCCTTTCTGAACCGAGCCAAAACAATTGCTAACGGTAATGTCTATGCCATAGCAGTTGTTGACGTAGGAATTGAAATAAGCGGTTCCACCATTTGAATTCAGAATCGTATTCCCCGGATCGCTGGACGTCCATATGCCGAATTGTGTGCCCGGCTCGGCGGTGTAAGCATTCAGCATCACGCCCGCACCATTGCACATGAAATCGGGCGAGCCGCCGCCGTTGGCGGTTACAAGTAGTGAGGCGGGTAACGGGGCGCTTCTTTTGATGTTGATGGAGGTGCTGAATGCCGATGTAGTGCCGCACACCGAGGAAGTGGCGGAAACTTTTACGGTACCATCGGAAACACCGGTAATTTGTGCAGAGTTGGTATTTCCCGGCGAGTTTGCGGTAATGCCGCCAGTCGCCACCCAGTTATAACTAGTCGCATTGCTCGCACTTGCGGTAATTGTTTTGGGATTACAAAGTAGTATATCGGGTGAATTTATAACCGGTTTGGTAGGAAGCGGTCTGGTAATGGTCAGCTGAGACGATGTTGTCAGGCCAGGAACATCATTTCTCGAAGTAGTCACCTTAATAACACCGCCCGCACCTGCATTGGGCGTAAGCGTAACGATATTCCCGCTCCCTGAGATCGACCATCCGGCCGGATAGGTCCATACGTAGTTAGTCGCATTCGTTACTGGATCTACCGAGACGTTGATCGGAGCCGTGCCGCAATTGATTTGGTAACTTCCGCTTTGCGCAACTCCATTGATTTTAATATTGCCAGGTGTGCCCAGGTAGCGGATGGGGATGATTTTAGTTTGCGTTATGCCTACCGGGCATTGGTCGCACTCTTGGTTCGATGGGTTGGGCTTTCCAGTGGAAGTGACCTTCACTACTCCATTTCCATTGGTATTGTTCCAAATAACTGTAATCTGACTCTTACCACTTGCTTCAAGTATGGAAGGATTGTCAGTTGAGCCACTCACTATAACACCATTAGTCACTTCCCATTTGTACTTGCAGCCTGCACCCTTATTACAAATTGAGAACGAATTCATTACAACAGAGTAGTCATGTGCCACATTATTGGGAAGTGCATAAGAACAAGTGTTATTTGGAACTCCACAATTTAGGGTCAACGATTGCCCTTCGGCATTTACTAATAAGCCAAAGCAATAAAATACAAATGCAACCAGACCGCCTACTTTTTGAGTTTTCATAGTGCTGTATTTAAAAGTGAAAAGTAAAGTTTAACCTGCTAATGTAATTTGGCTCTATTCCAATATGCCGGTCCCGGTAATTATACCCGCCCCTCTGATTTCTGGACTTTTGCCATTGATAAGAGAAAGCCATGCAAGTTTCCACAGATGCAGAAAATCGCTTGTTGATTTGATATTTATAACCGCAAAATGGCCCCAGGCTCAGATCAACAATTGTCGTCCAGGTCTCTGGAGAAGAATATTGGTAGTTATTATTCCAATAAAGCCAGACGTCCATTCCGTAAAGCAGTTGACCCACTTTGAGGTTTCGTCTGAACTCATAACCAAAGGACGTAACGATGTTGAAAACTCTTCGGTGGAGCCAGAATTCAGCATCGGCGGGCAAAATGCCGCTCGAATCAGCACCTCTGGCATCTTTTTCACTTAACCATGAAATGTCCCCAACTGACCACCGAAAAGCACCTCTCGGATTATGGGCATGTTTTAGTGTAAAAAATGGGTTCATGCCCGATGGACTTCTAAACCGATACGCATCCAAACTGATATCCCACCGGTAGTCCGTACTAGCGTGACTATTGGAAATCTTTTCCGGAGGCTTCTTTTGCTCCTGACAATGAGCGATTTGCATTGAACCGACCAGCCCGAAAAGGGCCATAGCAATTAAGTAGCACGTTCTCTTCATATTATTTATATTTTTCGTACAAATAAACTGAGAACAAACCAAACCGATTCTGGGATAAAACAGGATCGGACCTACAAAAAGGAAGGAAATTCAGCGCTTGGCTCGAAGCTTGCTGACGTAGTTTTCAGAGATGCCTAAGTACGATGCGATGTACTTCTGGGGCACGCGGTTGAAGAGCTCGCGGGAGCGTGTGCGGAACGATTCCAGCTTCTCGGAGGCGGAGAGCGTGCGCATGTCACGGAGGAGGTCTTGATGGGCGAGCAGCAGGCGCTCGGCGATAATGCGGCCAATGCAGCATGCTTCGGGGTGATTAGCGTACAATTGGTAAAGATCGGCCCGGGAAATGTAGATGAGTACGGAAGATTCCAGCGTTTCGATGCATTCCCGCGAGGGCGCCTGCCTAAGGAAGCTGTCCGCGGCGTGGAAGAAGTCGCCCTCGCTGGCAAACCAGTCGGTGACATCCCGGAAATTGTCCTGGCCGTCGGCAACGTGGTGGTAACCCCGTATGAGACCCGCTTGCAGGTACCAGAGCTTGTCGCATACCTCGCCCTCGGCGAGCAGTATCCGCCCCTTCGGTACTTTCACGATTTTGAGCATTTGCTGGAACAATATCCTGGTTTGGTCTTCGACGGGCAGGATTTCACTCAGGGAGGAAATGAATTCGTAATACATATGATATAGTGTGCTTGTTGTGACTGTAAGTTGAAAATTTTCGGTCACATTTCTATACTACAAACGGGCACAAAAAAAGCCCGGATAACCGGGCTGTATTAGAATTTGTAAGAAGCGTAATTTATGCGTTAAACACGAGGTCCATCTTCTCACGGATAGTCAATAAACGTTTGCGGTCGCCGCCGGAAACTTCGGCCGATGCCCAGCCCGAGTAACCGATCTTTTGCAACGCTTTGTTCACGTCGGCCCAGTTGCAATCGCCTTCCATGAACTCGACATCGAAACCTTTCCAGAGGCCCAGGTCATTCTGCTTTTTGAAGCTGAATTCTTTCAAATCCAGTTTGAGAATGCGCTTATTCAATGCTTCGATCCAGGAAACCGGGTAGCCGTAACGCAGCACATTGCCCACATCGAAATACCAGCCTACCATCGGGTGCTTGAACTCGTCGACGTAGCGGGCAGCTTCCAGCGGACTGATCAAAAACTGGTTCCACACGTTCTCAAACGCGATTTTAACGCCTGTTTTCTCCGCAACTGGTAACAGTTTCCGGATTTCCGCTTGCGAGCGTTCGTAGGCTTCCGCATAGGTAACGTTCGCATTCACGACGCCCGGCACCACTAGCACAGTGGTGCCACCATATTGCTTGGTGTCGTACAATGCTTTTTCAATGGATTTGACGCATTCTTCGCGTTTTTTGGGATCCGGATCGGACAATGGAAGCTTCCAGTGCATGGAGTTGACGGTTCCCGGCAGTTCGAGGCCGGTCTTGTCGCGGGCAGCCAGTACTTCCTTCATATCCAGCTTATCGGGCGAATCGAGTTCGACGCCATCGTAGCCCAGGTCTTTCAGCAATTTGAATTTGTCCATAATCGACAAATCCTCTTTCACCATACCCCATTTCAGGCTTTTCTTCACCATCGGGCGTGCGGCTGCGGCCGGCATAGCATTAGCTGCTTCGGTGCTCGCTAGCACCGAAGAGCCCACCGCCACGGCAGATGCTGCCATGGCGGTGTTTCTCAGAAAATCTCTTCTTTGCATAAGGTATCAGGAGAATGCAGTGATACCTGGTTTGGCCACCTCTACAACCGGTGGTTTCATATCGAAGCTGTAAGTATCGGGTCCAAGCTTCTCGGTGGAGTTCAATGCCTCGTTCCAGGTAACGCGCTTACCGGTGTAGGACGCCATTCTACCCATAATGGCGGTCAATGTGCTGTGCGCCATGAATTCGCCGTCGTTGATGAGCTTACCGCTGCGGATAGATGCAAATAGTTCGTTGTGCTCTGTCTGGTACATATCGTTTTGCGCGCCTTCGTATTTCCATGGATTGGCACCGGTGATCTCGTGTACGTTACGTGCACAGTTCACCATCGCACTTCCTTTTGTACCGAGTGTTTGTACGAGGTAGCTGTTTTCGCAGTTAGCTTGCTGACGCGAGTGGTGGAAGCCTTTCACGCCATTGTCGTAATCGTAAACGACCGAGAAGTGGTCGAAGATGTTACCGAACAAAGAGTCGGTGCGAACCTGACGACCGCCTGTCCCTACCGCTGAAATTGGTAACTTGCCACCCATTGCCCACGCCATCATATCGATGCTGTGTACGGCCTGCTCCACGATGTGGTCACCGGCGAGCCAGGTGTAGTAAGTCCAGTTACGGAGTACGTATTCCGCATCTGTCCAGCCCGAAACGCGTGGGAACGACCACAGTGTACCGGTGTCGTAAGTGTTATAGATAGCCGTAATGTCGCCCACCGCGCCATCGAGGATCCGTGCGAAGCTCGCACGTTTCGGCTCGTGGTAACGCCAGCAGAAGCCCGACATCAGGGATACATTCTTTTGCTTGGCCAGTTTCGCTGCGTCCAGCACTTTGCGAACACCGGGAGCATCTACTGCCACAGGTTTTTCACAGAAAACGTGCTTACCTGCATTGATAGCCGCCGTGAGGTGCTCGGGACGGAAGTGAGGAGGCGTAGCGAGCAACACTACATCCACACCCGAATCCAGCACTTTTTTGAATGCGTCGAAACCAATGAACTTACGGCCTTCATCCACTTTCACTTTCGGGCCGTGTACTTTGGTAAGGTTTTCGAGCGACGCGTCCATTTTGTCCTTGAAAATGTCGCCCATTGCCCACAATACCACGTTCGGGTCGGCTTTCAGCGCCTGGTTGGCAGCACCGGAACCGCGACCACCGCAACCGATCAAACCTATTTTGAGGGTATCGGCGTTTACGCCTGCAAAAGCGCGATTGGGGTTCAGGATCGCGAAGGTCGGTAGCGTGCTACCAGCCAATGCAACTCCCGCCATTTTCAAAACATCTCTCCGAGAAGTACTCATTGCAATTAAGGATTAGGTGATGGAATGACTGTTTTTAACTGATTTATCTGTCCGTAATGCCAGTGATACAGGATCTTAAAGGCATTAAAGTTAATGCAAAACCACAATATTTCCTGCTAATATAATCCAAAATTTCCATTTGCGTGCTCGACCACACACAAAAGTTAAGATATGTTAAGTTGACATTTTATGTAGTTTTATATCTTCGAACTCCGAAATACTGAATATGATTCTTGAGAACTTATTACTGATCATCTCGCTGCTTTTCGTGGTTTCAATGCTCACCATGCTGAGCGAAAAGATCGGCATTTCCTACCCTATTTTCCTGGTCATCGCGGGTCTGCTGATCAGCTTCATTCCCGGCATGCCTCATTTCCAGCTCGAACCGGATTGGGTATTCCTCATTTTCCTGCCGCCACTGCTTTATGAAGCCGCCTGGAATACGTCGTGGAAAGATTTCTGGGCTTCCCGGCGGGCCATCGGGCTGTTATCGATTGGTTTAGTTGTATTTACGGCGACGGCCGTGGCCTACATTTCCCACGCATTGATCCCAGGCTTTACATTGGCAATGGGTTTTGTGCTCGGAGGCATCATTTCGCCTCCCGACGCCGTGGCGGCGACGTCCGTTCTGCATGGTATCAAAGTCCCGAAACGGGTAGTGACAATACTTGAAGGTGAGAGTCTGGTAAACGACGCATCCTCGCTGATCGTGTTCCGCGTGGCGCTCGCGACGATCGAAACCGGCAATTTCGTGCTCTGGAAAGCGGGTGCGGATTTTCTGATGGTGGCTGTAATGGGTATCGTCATTGGCCTCGCCATTGCACACGTGCTGTATGTAGTGCACCGCTTTTTCCCGACTACACCGAGCATCGACACCGCATTGACCTTCATTTCACCCTACTTAATGTACATCGCTGCCGAGCATTTCCATTACTCGGGTGTGCTGGCGGTTGTGAGCGGCGGGCTGTTCCTGAGCTTCCGGGCGCATGAATTGTTTAGTTACCAATCACGCATGCAAGGCAATTACGTGTGGCAAACCGTGACATTCCTGCTGAATGGTATTGTATTCATACTCATTGGCTTGCAGCTCCCCGAAGTAATTCAGGGCCTGAACGACTATACCATCACCGAAGTGGTCAGCTATGCCGTCATTATCAGCATCGTAACAATCCTGATCCGCATTGTCTGGGTATTTCCAAGTACCTACCTGCCCCGGATACTTTCCGCCTCGGTGCGCAGAAAGGAGAAGCGGCCCAGCTGGCAAACAGTCTTCATCGTAGCGTGGAGCGGCATGCGCGGCGTAGTTTCCCTGGCCTCTGCATTGGCGGTACCACTTTTAATGAACGGAAAACCATTCCCCCACCGCGACCTGTTCCTTTTCATCACGTTTGTAGTTATCCTGTTCACACTCGTTTTTCAAGGACTTAGCCTGCCAACTTTAATTAAATGGCTAAAAATCGAGGACAATGACGACAGTCTTGAAAAAGAGAATGCGATGATGAATTCACGGCTGGCGGCTGTGAGCCTCGATTACATGAAGTCGAACTACGACGCGGAAATACAAGATTTTGAACCGTTCCGGCTGTTGAAAGACCGCTATGAGAAGATCATCGAAATGTCGGACTACAAGCTGCTGCATTCGGAAGACAACAGGTCTATCGACCACGTGCGCAAATACCGCAAGATGCTCGTCGAAATTATTGGGGTCAAAAGGGAGGAAATTGTGAAACTGCGACAGGAAAGAGCTTGCTCCAACGAGCTGATCAGGACGAAAGAAAACGAACTCGATCTCGAAGAAGCAAGGCTCAGAAAGTCTCCCTAAGCGGGCCTCCCTAAGCGGTCAATCCCATTCCACTTCTACCACATAGTCGCGGAGGTCGATTGTCGTAAATCTTTCGTTATTCTGGCGTTTGAGCGACACCTTACCGTTTTGAACTTTTGCCACCTGTTGCGCGATCACATCCTTTTCGCTCTTTTTGCGGTAAATAGCTACCATCGAGTCCTGGCTGGTCACTTCCACCTCGCACGTACGGCCTTTGGCAGTGATCAGTTTGGAATTATTAGGTAAATAAGGCGCTTTCGCGAGTGCCAGCGCGCGGGAAGCCTGCGGCACGCCGTAGCCTACGAAGTTATTACCATAAGGATACAAATGCGATGATTTCTCGATCAGCGAAATCAGGTCCTTGTTGGAAAGCTGGGGATTAGCTTGAAGTAAGCACGCGGCAAAACCGGTAATTACGGGAGCCGAAAGCGACGTACCATA
Organism: Dyadobacter soli; assembly: GCF_900101885.1. GTDB lineage: Bacteria > Bacteroidota > Bacteroidia > Cytophagales > Spirosomataceae > Dyadobacter > Dyadobacter soli. The sequence goes on from NZ_FNAN01000004.1 coordinate 139,002, forward strand.
TAATGAGAAACAGGAGACATTGGGCTTCACATAAGACAAAAACTCCGGCCCGACGCTACTGTAACCGATTCTATTCCAAAGCTTTCCATTAGTCGCACCAACCGAAAGTACTCCTTTCGCATCCGCAGGGGCGGAAACAATGCCCCAGCTTTTATCGTCACCCTCGTTACCGGCGGAAACGATGATCATAATGCCTTTTTTATCGGAAGCAATCTGTGCTGCCTTGCTGATCGCGCTCGTTTTACCGTCCATTTGAGACGGCTGGTAGTTCTCTTTCGGGTCTGAGAAGCCTTTGGCATAACCTAATGAAGTATTGATCAAACGCACGCCGAGGCTGTCCATCCATTCCATTGCCGCGATCCAGTTGTCTTCTTCGCCACGATACTCGCGCATCGAATAATCGGTGCGGGCGAGATAGAATTTCGCATTGGTAGCCATACCATATTGCACCTGATCCTGGTAGTCGATGCCTGAAATGGCTGCAAGTACCTCGGTACCATGCATATCGGAGAACGACTCGGCGGTGCTGAACAGCAAATCGCCGGGGCGGCCCGGCTTCACGTAATCGCGAATGCCTAAGATCCTTTTATTGGAAAAAACCTGTGAGAGCGAAAGTGAAGAATCGGCACCGTAGAAACCCGCGTCAATAACCCCGATGGTAACGTCTTTGGCGGTGATGTTTTCTTTCAAAAATGCATTGGCCTGCACCTGCGACATTACCGGCGCCATTTGTGCTTTTTCGGTCGGCTGCGTACGTGCGATGTAAAAGCCAGGATCGATCATGACCACATCGGCTACGAAATCCAGTTCCCTTACTTTCATCGCCTGCTCGCTCGTGAGGTTGGCCGATACTGCATTAAGCCATTTGGACCGGTTGATGATATTGACAGACTGTTCGCGCAATTTGGATTCGTAAGCTTTATTGACCGGCAAATCGGTTTCATCCGAAAGTACCAGGCCCAGTTTCTGCCGGTTTTCCAACGTGAGTGCAGACACCGCGGGGCTTGTACCCAGGTCTTTATTTTTCAGATAAATCCAATATTTGGGGCTTGCTGACAACACCAACGGCACAAATACGAACGCAAGCAAAAGCAGTCTTCTCATCAACGGTTTTAGTTAGGTATTCTTAATCAATTTGGTATAATAATACTTTCAAAACTGCATTTGCACGGCAATAAAACCATTCCGCGCGCAGGCAGATGTTTAGAATTTTTGAACAAGATAAACGTAATTTTACAAATTAAATTACCTGATCCGAAAAAATACAGACATGCGATATTCCCCCATCGACCAAAAGCTTTTTATTGAAAACAGACGCCGTTTAACGACATTACTCAAACCCAAATCGCTCGCCATTCTCAACGCCAACGACATTATGCCGACCAACGCCGACGGCACAATGGGTTTCAAACAAAACAGCGATCTGTTCTACCTCACCGGCGTCGACCAGGAGGAAACAATCCTGCTCATCTTTCCCGACCACCCCGACCCGAAGTTCCGCGAAGTGCTTTTCCTCCGCGAAACCAATGAGACGATCGCCGTGTGGGAAGGCGAAAAACTCACCAAAGAACAAGCCCGCGCCGCCACCGGCATCCAGAGCATTTATTGGACCCACCAGTACGATACCGTGTTCGGCAATATCATTTTCGAAGCGGAAAATGTGTATCTCAACACCAACGAGCACACCCGCAACGACTCGTACGTGCAGTCGCGTGACGCGCGGTTTATCGAGTATTTCAAAAGACAATACCCGCTTCATAACCTCGTACGCCTCGCGCCACTAATGCACCAGCTCCGCGCCGTTAAGCAGCCGCAGGAAGTTGCATTGCTGCAAACGGCTTGCGACATTACCAAACAAGGTTTTGAAAGGGTATTGAAATTCGTCAAACCTGGCTTGCACGAGTTCGAAATCGAAGCCGAGCTGCTCCACGAGTTTGTCCGCAACCGTTCGAAAGGTTTCTCCTACCAGCCGATCATCGCTTCCGGCGCGAATGCGTGTGTGCTGCATTACATTCAAAACAACCAGGTTTGTAAAGACGGGGACATCCTCCTCCTCGACGTAGCCGCCGAATACGCCAACTACGGCGCCGACCTCACGCGCAGCATACCCGTGAACGGCCGCTTCACCAAGCGCCAGCGCGATGTGTACGACGCTGTACTCCGCGTTTTCAAAGCCGCCAAAAGCCTGCTCGTACCCGGCAACATCTGGGACGAGTACCACCAGGAAATCGGCCGCATTATGGAAAGCGAGCTCATCGGCCTCGGCCTGATCACCAAAGAGGACATTGAAAAACAGGACCCGGAATCGCCTGCCTACAAAAAATACTTCCCCCACGGCACCTCCCACTTCCTCGGCCTCGACATCCACGACGTAGGCAACAAATACCGCCGCTTCGAAGCCGGCATGGTCTTCACCTGCGAGCCCGGCATTTATATCCGCGAGGAAGGTTTGGGCATTCGGCTGGAAAACGATATTCTGATTACCGAGAATGGAAATGTGGATCTGATGGCCGATATCCCGTTGGAAGCCGAGGCGATCGAGGAGTGGATGAATGGTAAGTGATTCTTTGTAAATTTGTTGGGCGCTATAAACATTTCTAATGTTGGTTATGAAAGAGGGGGTTATTGAAGATGAGGAGCCCACGAAAGAACAGATACTTGCTGATTTGAAGGAAGATTTGGTGGCATTAAAAAACGGCACGCTTGAAACTCGTCCTGTTAAGGACATTTTGAATGAGCTGTAAAATGGAAGCATTGATAGCCAGCTAATTCATCCAATGCTATTACATGCCTACGGCATTTGCATCTTTGCTGGATTGCGGCTGCTACCGATATTGCATCGCTAACGCGATTCACAGCTTGGGAAGTGCCGCTAGGCACGCAACATTGGTAGCAAAAAGAGACCATTTAAATTAAAAATCCCGTAGGGATGTAACAACATTTGATAGATAAAACTTAAACATACACTTATGATCAAAAAACAAGAACTCTCCGCGCAGGACGCTATCACCGAGGCGAAACGCTACTTGAACAACGCAAAGGACATTCTGCGGGAAAAAGGAGCGAAAGAAGGAGGGCATTATCGGGATGCTAAATACATCAAAATGGCCGGACACACCGCCTATTCCGGTGTGCTGTTCGCGTTGGATCATTACTTTGGCAAGAAAGGTAAAGGCAGAAAGGACGTAGACTGGTATCGTGTAAATCTGTCGAAAGAAGATCGTAAAATACTCGACTCTTTCACTACCGTTTATGAACAATTACACCTTGTAATGGCATACGACGGCGTAGGGCATGACGAGGTGGTAAAAATTGGATTTAGAGAAGCCGAGCGCATCATTGCTTGGGCGGAAACTCGAACAGAAGCCGCCTGAGATAATTGTTGTTACATGCCTACGGCATTTGCATCTTTGCCGGGTTGCGGCTGCTACCGATATTGCATCGCTAACGCGATTTACAGCCTGGGAAGTGCCGCTAGGCACGTAACATTGGTAGTAAGGGCAGAAACCATTAAATCGAAAATCCCGGAGGGATGTGACAACAATAAAGACTTTTTAACTTAAACATACGCTATGATCAAAAAACAAGAACTCTCCGCGCAGGAAGCGATAACCGAAGCTAAGCGCTACTTGAACAATGCAAAGGACATTCTGCGTGAAAAAGGTGCTAAGGAAGATGGTTTTTACCAGGATTCGAAGTACGTAAAAATGGCCGGACATACTGCTTATTCAGGCGTCCTTTTTGCATTAGATCATTATTTAGGCAAGAAGACTAAAGGCAGAAAAGATGTTGAATGGTACAAGTCCAATCTGGCTCAGCAGGACAGAAAAATATTGCAAACGTTCGTATCCGTATATGAACAACTACACCTCGTGATGGCCTACGACGGTGTCGGGGATGCTGAGGTTGTAAAGCTCGGCTTTCAACGAGCTGAAAGAATCATAGACTGGATAGAGTTACGTTCTGCGGCCTGAACTATAACATTGCAGCATTGCAAAGCCGGGAGATTCCGCATCTGCCCGGCTTTATTTATGAATACAAATTACATTGAATGGACCTGTTACCCGAAGACATCTACAAACTCCTCATTTCCTTCACCCTCGGCGGGATTATCGGCGCGGAGCGCGAGTACCGAAGCAAGTCGGCAGGACTGCGGACGCTGATTTTGATCGCGATGGGGTCGACCTTGTTTACAATCCTATCCATTAAAATCAGTTCGGATGCCGGGCGGATCGCGGCGAATATCGTGACGGGTATCGGTTTTATCGGCGCGGGGATCATTTTCCGGGAGAATAACCGGGTGGTCGGGATTACCACGGCGGCGATCGTGTGGGTGACGGCGGCGGTGGGAATGGGTATAGGGGCCGGGTTTTACGAGGTCACGATCGTTTGTTTCGTCATTTCCGGGATGACGCTCGTGATCCTGGCGCCGGTACAGAAGCTGATCCGGCGGAAAAGCCAGATCCGCAACTACCGCATTATGTGCGTGTACCAGCGCAAGACTTTGAAAACCTACGAAAACCTCTTTAAGGAATACGATTTAAAAATTCTGCGCGGTGAACAAAGCCGCATCGGCACGCATATCACCGGTAGCTGGACGTTACAGGGTTCGGAAAGAAAACACGAAAAACTCACCCATCACCTGCTCAACGACGCCGATATCCTCGAATTAGACTTTTAACCGGCAGTTACAAATGATATTAGTTTTTTATTAAAACTGATATCAATCATGCCGTAAATTGAGCCAAAACGGCCATCACTACGTTATAAATAGCCGGGAGGAAACTTTATACCGGCAAACAGGCATTATAGCAATAACCCGGCATCCATCATGTTTATACGGCCAAAACCGGTAAACGGGATCACAGACAATAGTTATGTCCGATATTACTAAACAGAAAATTTGGGAGATCGTCGCTTCGAACACTTCGGCCGGCGAGGCTGAGTGGTTGCAGCAAAAAAGTGCTTCCGCACCGGGCGTAACAACGCCCTTTGAACTGATGACGGCCTTCGTGGCCGCACCCCGGTTTTTAGCCAAAAAAATCATCCATACCACCGACACCGAGAAGGCTGCATTGAACCTTGAAATCCCCGGACTTTCAGTCGAAGGCTGGTCGCTCGTACGGCTTAGCCGCGTGTGGCTGCTCACGCAGCTCGACCCTTCGGACAAGGACGAATATGTCAAAAACATCGAAACGCTGTTCGATACGGCGGAAATGAACGAGCTGGTTGCGCTTTACTCGGCTTTACCGCTGCTTTCTTATCCCGATCAGTGGCTGTTCCGCGCGACGGACGCGGTGCGTTCCAATATGGGTTTCGTGTTCGATGCGATTGCATTGCATAACCCCTATCCCGAAAAGCATTTCAGCGAGCTGGCCTGGAACCAGCTGGTGCTCAAAACGATATTTAACGACAAGCCCATTCATTTTATAGAAGGACTGGAAAACCGCACGAACGAGAAGCTGGCGGTGACGCTTTCGGACTTTGCGCATGAGCGCTGGGCGGCCGGACGCAGCGTACCCGCACAGGTATGGCGACTCGCCGGAAAATACCTGAACACGGCATTGCTGGCCGATATGCAGCATTTGTTTGATTCGGAAAAAGAAGAAGACCGTCAGGCGGCCGCATTGGCGTGTGGCGAAGCGACGCTTCCTGCTGCCAATTATCTTTTGGCAAAATATACCGATCTGGAAAAATCCGTAAAATCCGGCGCATTGACCTGGGCCGACCTCGAACATTGACATTATGTGCGCTAACCACACCGAAATAACCCCGAACCCTTCGCATTTCGAAGACAGCGAAGAAGCCAGCCAGGCCCCCGCGCACCGCGACATCGCCTGGAACGATTACAAGGACCTCATCAAAGGAATGCGGTTTTTCGACCCGCATATCCACATGGTCTCCCGCACAACGGACGATTACCAGGCCATGAACCAGGCCGGAATCGTGGCGCTGATCGAGCCTGCATTCTGGGTAGGCCAACCGCGGACAGGCTTATCGACATTCAAAGACTATTATAGCAGTCTGGTAGGATGGGAACGCTTCCGCTCCTCGCAGTTTGGCATCAAACATTACTGCACCATGGGGCTGAACTCCCGTGAAGCGAACAACGAGCCGCTGGCGGAACAGGTAATGGAGATTTTACCACTATACATTTATAAAGAAGGCGTGGTAGGCGTGGGCGAGATCGGTTTCGACGACCAGACACCCGCCGAAGAAAAGTACTACCGCCTCCAACTCGAACTCGCCAAGGAAGCGAAACTGCCGGTTCAAATCCATACTCCGCACCGCGACAAAAAGAAAGGTACCGAGCGCAGCATGGCCATTGCATTGGAACATGGTATCGACCCGTCGTGGGTGATCGTGGACCATAACAATGAAGAAACCGTGAAAAGTGTGCTCGACCAGGGCTTTTACGCCGCATTTACCATTTATCCTTTTACCAAAATGGGTAATGAAAGGATGGTGAAAGTGGTGGAACAATACGGTCCGGAACGCATTATGATCAACTCTGCTGCCGACTGGGGCATTTCCGATCCGCTAGCTATCCCGAAAACAGCTGCGTTGATGAAAATGCGCGGCATTTCCGACGAAACCATCCGTCTTGTCACTTACCAGAATGCCATCGATGCATTCGGTAAAAGCGGGCAGATCGACGTGACCGATTTCGAATCGGGTTACGCGGTGGATCAGACGGAGAAATTTCATGGCAACAGCATTCTGAGAGGCGGCCAGCAGCCTGCTCCGGTCAAAGACTTTTTAGTGATCAATTAAAGTGAGCAGCCTCAAACCCTATTTGCAGCTGACGCGCCCTGCTAACCTGGTAACCGCCATTGCGGACATCCTAGCCGGTATGGCGATCGCGCAGTTTACATTCTCGGATTTCTCCTCCGCATTGCTCGTACTTTCCACGCTCGGCCTTTACGGCGGCGGTGTGGTGATGAACGATGTTTTCGATGCCAAACTCGACTCGGTAGAGCGGCCGGAGCGACCGATTCCAAGCGGTAAGGTGCCGCTGGCGCAGGCCACTACGATGGGCATTTCGTTATTACTTTTGGGCATTATCGCGGCAGGCGCATTCAGTTTACAAAGCGGGATGATCGCGGTCGTGGTAGCAATGCTCACGGTTTTGTACAACCGTTTTGCCAAGCATCATGTATTCTTCGGTCCGCTCGTGATGGGCATGTGCCGTGGCGGTAACCTGATCCTCGGCATGAGCGTATTGCCCGAATCGTTCCAGCAATGGGCATTCATTGCGGTTTTCCCGATCATGTACATCGGCGCGATCACGCTGATCAGCCAGGATGAGGTGCATGGCGGAAAGAAACGGACATTATACATTGCCGCATTCCTTTACCTGGCCGTGCTCGCCGCCCAGCTGACAATCGCGCAGGGCAAGGGTAACTTTTTATTCACGATTCCATTTGTATTGCTGCACGCGTGGTTCATTTTCCGGCCGCTTTGGAATGCAATGCAGAATCCGATTGGCCCGCTGATCGGGAAGGCCGTTAAAGCAGGGGTAATCTCCTTAATTGTCATGAATGCTTCGTGGTGTGCAGCATTTGGGCTACTACCTATTGCTATCGCAGTGCTTGCATTGCTGCCGCTTTCGATGTATTTGGCGAAGGCATTTGCGGTTACTTAATATAGGGAGTAACGGAGGAAAGGGAGGATGGAGGAAGTGATACTGAATGGTGGTTTCTGCCTAATAAATTAATTGGACGATGACGGGACGGGGAAAACCTTGTAATTTTAGTCTTTATATCAATGATTTTGAGCTTAATATTCAATACCCACTTTTGCTAGTGTAATGCAAAATTCAATGCAACCCATAAAACAACGTTTCCAGGTGGAGTACAACTATGCTGTATTTTTCACCCAACATCTTTTTGACACCCAGAACCCGTTACTGAAAGATTTTTTTCAAGAATATACCGAACAGGGCTTTCAACGCAAGGCCCTGGTGATCGTGGACGAGGGGTTTGAACAGACACAGCCGGATTTGAAATCCAATATCCGCACCTATTTCGCACAAAATGCGGCACACATCCAGCTCGCTCCCGAAATCATTTCGGTACCGGGCGGCGAAGCTTGCAAAAACGACCCGTCGCAATTCGACAAGCTCGTGGAAGCCGTCGACGTTTTTGGTATCGACCGGCATTCATTTGTGATCGGTATTGGCGGAGGCGCCGTGCTCGACCTCGTGGGTTACGCGGCCGCGGTTTCGCACCGGGGCATCAAGCTGATCCGCATTCCGACGACCGTTTTGGCACAGAATGACTCGGGCGTTGGCGTCAAGAACAGCATTAATTTCCACGGCAAAAAGAACTTCCTCGGCACATTTGCACCGCCGGTGGCTGTTTTCAATGACCTTACCTTCCTGCGTACCCTCGACGACCGCGACTGGCGCGGCGGTATCGCGGAAGCCGTGAAAGTAGCATTGATCAAAGATGCCGCTTTCTTTGAATGGATCGAGGAGCACGCGACGGCGATCGCAGCACGCGATGAAGAGGCTATGGCCTACCTCATCCACCGCTGCGCCGAAATGCATACCGACCACATTGCCGGCGGCGACCCGTTCGAGTTCGGCTCCTCGCGCCCGCTGGACTTCGGTCACTGGGCCGCGCACAAGCTGGAATTCCTGACCGGTTTCCAGGTGCGTCACGGCGAGGCGGTGGCCATTGGTATTGCATTGGATTGTGTGTATGCCAATAAAATAGGCATGCTGGCCGAAAGCGACCTGCACCGCATTATCGATGTGCTAACCAAAGTCGGTTTTGAATTATACCATTCAAAACTTGCTGAAAACGATAAAATCAACCTCCGCAACGGCTTGCACGAATTCCGCGAGCATTTGGGCGGCAGGCTTACCATCATGCTTTTGGAGAAGATTGGAAAAGGAGTGGAAGTCCATGAGCTCGATGCCGACATTATCGCACAGTCGGTGGATTACCTCGAAAGTTCCAAAAACATTCCTGCATGATCACGCCTTACGGACACCTTACCTATTGCAGCAACATCCATCCCGGTGAAAAATGGGAAGACCATTTCCGGTCGCTGCGCGAAACGTTACCATACATCCGCGAGCAGCTAGCGCCGGGCAGGCCATTTGGGCTGGGCCTGCGCGTGGCGAACGAAGCGTCCATTGAGCTCAGCAAGCCGGAAGTACTGGAAGAATTCAAAACCTGGCTCGCAGGAAACGGCATTTATGTGTTTGTGATCAACGGCTTCCCGTATGGCGGCTTTCACAACACCCGCGTAAAGGACGACGTGCACACGCCCGACTGGACGACGCAAGACCGGCTGGATTATACCAAACGCCTGTTCAACATCCTGGCCGCATTGCTGCCCGCCGATATGCACGGAGGTGTTTCCACGCCCCCATTGTCGTACCGGCTTTGGTGGAAATCCGAGGCTGACAAGCAGCAGGCTACCGAAACTGCGACCGACCACATCCTCGAACTCCTCGACAAGCTGATCCGCATCGAAAACGAAACCGGCAAGTTCCTGCATTTGGACATCGAACCCGAACCGGATGGCATTCTCGACAATACCGGGGATTTCGTAACCTGGTATACCAATATGCTGCTTCCAAAAGGCACTATTTATTTGGTAGAAAAGTACGGGATCGATGGTGAGGCGGCACAGGCGCTGATCTTGAAACACATTCAGCTCTGCTACGACATTTGTCACGCGGCGGTGGGTTTTGAAAAACCGGAAGACATTGTCGATTCGCTGAATGAATACGGCATTCAGGTCGGCCGCATTCAGGTGAGCTCGGCATTAAAAGTGAATTATAATATTGAAAAGGAAATCAAGCGCAAGGCCATTGAGACCTTCGACGAGCCGGTATACCTGCATCAGGTGGTAGCCCGCCACGACGACGGCCATTTCACACATTATCCCGACCTGAAAGAAGCATTGACCGACTGGGACGAAACCCATGAAGAATGGCGCGTGCATTTCCACGTTCCGCTGTTTGTGAGTACTTACGGCGTGCTCGACTCGACCCAGGGAGATATTGTGCAAACACTCGCATTACAAAAAGAGAAGCCATTCTCGACTTATCTCGAAGTGGAAACCTACACCTGGGGCGTCCTGCCGGAAGACATGCAGAAACCCATCGGCGAATCCATCGTGCGCGAGCTCGAATGGGTGAAGAAAGTTTTGAATTATGAATAAAACCGTAGTTATCGATATTGTAGGACTAAGCGCCAACCTGATCGGCGAGCATACGCCGTTTCTGGATGCTTATGTCAAAAAACGGCATCTGACGCCCATTAAACCCGTGCTTCCGGCTGTTACTACTACTTCCCAAAGTACCTATGTGACGGGCAAATGGCCGGCGGAGAATGGTATCGTCGGCAATGGCTGGTACGATCGCGAGGATTCGGAGGTAAAGTTCTGGAAACAGTCGAACAAGCTTGTGCAGGGGGATAAAATTTGGGATAATGCGCGAAAGGCCGACCCTAATTTTACCGTTTCGAAGATGTTCTGGTGGTATAATATGTACTCCACCGCCGACTGGTCGGTAACGCCGCGGCCGCAGTACCACGCCGATGGCGTGAAAGCGCCCGATTGCTACGCCTACCCGCCCGAGCTGCGCGATGAATTGCAGGCCGAACTCGGCCAGTTCCCGCTTTTCAACTTCTGGGGGCCGAATGCGAATATCAAATCCACCCGCTGGATCGCCGATGCTTCGATGTCCGTAGAAAAAAAGCATAATCCTACGCTGACGCTCATTTACCTGCCGCACCTGGATTATTGTTTGCAGAAATTCGGGCCGGATTTTTCCAAAATCAGCAAGGAACTGAATGAGATCGACGAGGTTGTCAAAGACCTGATTCTATTCTATGAGGCTCGTAATGCAAAGATCATCCTGCTTTCGGAATACGGCATCAACCCCGTGAACAACCCGATCCATATCAACCGCATTCTCCGTAATGAAGGGTTGATTTCCGTGCGCGTAGAGCGCTGGTATGAGTTGCTGGATGCCGGTGTTTCCAAAGCATTCGCCGTGTCCGATCACCAGATTGCACATGTTTACCTCAATGATCCTTCGGTGAAAGAGCGGGTCATGCAGGTGTTGAAAAAAACGCCGGGTATTGACCTTGTTCTCGATAAAGCAGCGCAGAAAGACTACCATATCGATCACGAGCGTTCGGGAGATATTGTGGTGGTAGCCAAACCGGACAGCTGGTTTACCTACTACTACTGGCTCGATGACGCGAAAGCACCGGATTACGCGCATTTGGTGGACATTCACCGTAAGCCCGGCTACGATCCCGTAGAGATGTTTATGGACCCGAAAAATCCGCTGATCAAACTCCGTGCAGGCTATAAACTGGCGCGCAAGCTGCTCGGTTTCCGGTACTTGATGGACGTCATTCCGCTGGATGCGACGTTAGTCAAAGGCTCGCACGGCGGCATTAACATTCCCAAAGAATATTACCCGATCATCGTCACCGACCAGGCAGCCGAAAAGCAGGAGCTGGAAGCGGTAGACGTGTATGATGTAATCTGGAAACATCTGATTTAAAATCAATTCCAAAATTAAAATGGCTTTCATGACGTTGTTGTAGAAACGTACTACTACACCTCATGAAAGCCATACTTCGCCTTACGCTCATTCCGCTGGCATTCGCCATAGCCATTTTCGCCTGCAAATCCGATGATCCGGAAACCCCGCAGGACCCCGAGCTTCCGGAAAACACCATCGATTCCAAAGACATTTTCCCGGCACTATCGTTCGATCAGCCGGTGGATCTCGTGCAGGCCCCCGGAGACAGCAGCCGGTTCTTCGTTGTTGAGCAAGGCGGTACCATTAAAGTGTTTTCCAATGCTGAAAATGTCTCTTCCAGTTCTACTTTTTTAGATATTAAGAGCAAAGTTAGAGCCGGCGGCGAGCGCGGGTTACTCGGCATCGCATTCCATCCTGATTTTAAGACGAATGGCTATTTCTTCGTCAACTATACCGCCGGCACGCCGCTGAAAACGGTGATAGCACGCTACAAAGCCACGAGCACCGCCCAGGCCGATCCCGGTAGCGAGGCCATTCTTTTTACATTCAACCAACCTTATGATAACCATAATGGCGGTTCGATGCAATTCGGGAAAGATGGCTTCCTCTACATTGCCACCGGTGACGGCGGCAGCGGCGGCGATCCGCAGAACCATGCGCAGAACCTGAAAAGCCATTTGGGCAAAATCCTGCGCGTGGATGTAAACGGAACCGCAAAAGGCAATTACAGCATTCCTTCGGATAACCCGTTTGTCGCGGGTACCACCGGCAATCTGCCCGAAATTTACGCCTATGGCCTCCGCAACCCGTGGCGCATCAGCTTTGATATGGGCGGTGATAAGCTCTTTGCCGGTGATGTCGGCCAGAATGAGCGGGAGGAAATCGATATTATCACCAAGGGCGGTAACTACGGCTGGCGTATTAAGGAAGGCGTCGATTGCTATAATCCTTCATCCAACTGTGACCGCCCTGGACTCATCGGACCGGTGCATGATTACGACCAGGACGACGGCGACCGCTCCATTACCGGCGGCTATGTATACCGCGGCACGGCCATTCCCGCGCTCGCGGGCAAGTACATTTATGGCGATTACGTGAGCGGCCGCATATGGGCGCTCGAACTCGATGGCGACACCCGTAAAAGCAACACGCTGGTCATGGAAGGCAAGGGCAATATTTCGTCTTTCGGGCAGGATATCAAGGGTGAAGTGTACTATTTGAACTATGGCCAGGGCAAGGTTATGAAGGTGGTTAACGGAAATTTAAATTGAAAAATTAACCGGTCGTCCTATCTTTGCCGGAAATTTAAAACTATTAAAATGTCCAAGGTTCTTATCATTGGCGCAGGCGGTGTCGGTAGTGTTGTGGCACACAAATGCGCATTGAACAGCAATGTTTTCACCGAAATAATGCTCGCCAGCCGCACCAAGGCGAAATGTGATAAAATAGCAGCCGAAATCAAGGAAATGCATGGCGTCGACATCCAGACCGCACAGGTGGATGCCGATATCGTGGCCGAAACGGTACTGCTTATCAAGCGTTTCCAGCCCAAAGTGTTGATCAATGTGGCATTGCCTTACCAGGATCTGACGATCATGGATGCCTGCCTCGAAACCGGCGTACATTACCTCGATACCGCCAATTACGAACCAAAAGACGTTGCGAAATTCGAATATAGCTGGCAATGGGCTTACCAGGAGCGCTTCAAAGAGGCCGGTCTGATGGCCGTCCTCGGCTGCGGCTTCGACCCGGGCGCTACGCAGGTTTTCACCGCGTTCGCTGCCAAGCACCAGTTCGACGAAATGCATTACCTGGACATTATCGACTGTAACGCAGGCGATCACGGCAAAGCATTCGCAACCAACTTCAACCCCGAAATCAACATCCGCGAGATCACCCAGCCGGGCCGCTATTGGGAAAACGGCGAATGGGTCGAGATCCCCGCGATGTCCATCCATAAGCCGATCGATTACCCGGGCATTGGTCCGAAAGAAAGCTACGTGCTATACCACGAAGAGCTCGAATCATTGGTTAAAAACTTCCCTACCCTGAAACGCGCCCGTTTCTGGATGACGTTCGGCCAGGCTTACATTACGCATTTGAATGTGCTGGAAAACGTAGGTATGACGAGCATCAAGCCGATCAAATTCAATGGCATCGATATCGTTCCTTTGGAATTCCTGAAAGCGGTACTGCCCGCTCCCGATACTTTGGGCGAGAACTACTCCGGCCAAACCTCTATCGGCTGCCAGATCAAGGGTATCAAAGACGGTGAAGAGAAAACCTACTACGTTTGGAACAACTGCGACCACGCCGAATGCTACCGCGAAGTACGTGCACAGGCGGTGAGCTACACGACGGGCGTTCCTGCCATGATCGGAGCAATGCTCATGCTGACAAACGACGAATGGATGAAGCCGGGCGTTTACAATGTAGAAGAGCTAAATCCCGATCCTTTCATGGACCTGCTGAACATTCACGGCTTGCCGTGGCACGAAGCAGTGAACATAGAGCTTCCACACGAATACTAATCAATGCAAAGAGGCGGTTTGAAAACCGCCTCTTTTGTTATCCTTCCATCGTAATCACCGCCCGGGTGCAGACCCCTCCTATCGGCGGATTGAACTTCGAAACTTTCACAGTCACTTTCTCCACCGTCGGGTAATGCTCCCGTATTTTTTCAATTACATTAAAACCAATGTGCTCCAAAAGCTTGGCCGGTTCTTTCATAACCTTGGCCGTGAGCTGGTAAATGGTTTCGTAATTGACGGTCTCGCTCAGCTTGTCGTGCTGGGCTGCGCGGAAAAAGTCCGTGGTAATGGTAATGTCCAGGGCGTATTTGTTACCGATGCGTTGCTCTTCGGGGTAATAGCCGTGGTATGCAAAAAATTCGAGTCCTTCGAGACTGATCGTTCCCAATGGTGGTAATTAGATTTGGTCAAAAAATGAACCGCCGCCCGATTTCTTCGGTTGGCTGCTTTCTCTCGGCCGGTTGATACCCGCCGAAGAATCCCTGGCCTTCTCTGCCACCTTATGCATTTCCGCCAGCACTTCCTCGGCCTCTTCCGCGGCAGTTTTAGGCGTTTGTCTTGGTCTGTTATAGGCAACCGGCTCTTCGCGAACGGGTTCCGGCTCGGGCGCTGGTGCCGGCTCAGGTTCCGGAACATGCGTAGCGAACGGCGCAACAGCCGGGATTTCTTCTTCCGCCTCCGGCTCAGGCTCACCGGGCAGCTCGGGATCGACTTCGAATACCGGTTCCGCTTCTGGCTCTTGCTCCGGTTCGTTTGCCACCTCGAATACCACTTCCGGCTTATCGTCCTGTAAAATCACTTGTGCCTCAGGCTCATCGGCAGGCTCCTCGATTTCGATTTTCACCGGCTGCTGGAATGTGATCTTCTTCGGAATCTCGATCTCGGCAACGTGCTTTTTAATGTCCTCCATTTTGTTGAGGACCGATTCTTTATCGTATTTCTGCTCGAAACGTTCTACGGTTTCCAGCGCGCTATTGGCCAGTGAACTAAGCTGTACAATGAGGTTGTCGCGGAAGTTCTCGATGGCACGGAAATCGCGTTCCTGAAACTTTACTTCCTGTGCAAAATCCTCCTTGAATTTGGCCAGACGATCTTCCGTTTGCCTGATGATCTGGCTTGTACGCTGTTCTGCTTCCGTCACCAGCTCGTTCGCCGTCACGCGCGATTCTTCGATCCTTTTTTCCGCGTTTTCGTTGGCTTCTTTCTCGATTAACTTACTGGTATCCTCGGCTGCTTTTAAGGTTCTGAATAAGGTTGATTCGATATCTTTCAACTTCGCCAATTCCTTCTCCGCGTATTCCAGCTGCATCTTAAGCAAGTTGTTTTCGCTTGAATACCGCTCCCATTCCTGAGACAAAGAGTTCAGGAAAGCATCGACTTCGTCCGGGTCATAACCTCTGAAAATCTTTTCAAAAGTGTGCTTGCGTATCTCAATAGCGGATATTTTCATGATGCATTCTTTGCTTTGATGCCTGAGTAAAAACGGTCGTGTAAGTTAAAGATATATGATTCATTTTTCAAAGTATTTACCAACATTACCATATTATAAGTATTGGCTTATAATACCTCCCAAACGGATATCATGCGGTCGTCGCTGCACGAAATCAGCTGGTTCTCAAAGCCCGTCCAGAGCAGCTTGTTCACAGACGTTCCATGCCCCGCATGACGTGCCCGGTCGATAATTTTTTTAAGCTTGAATGTGGCTGCATCCCACAGTTTTATGGACTTATCCATACTGCAAGTTGCGAAGAGGGAGCGATCGGGACTGAATGTAATGTCGTTGATCGCGTACATGTGCGCGGGGATGTCGGAGACGATGCCGTATGCATCATTGACGTCCCATATTTTCAGGTGCGCGTCCCGGCCGGTGGTGAACAGGTATTTACCGTCCGGTGAATACTTAACGGAAAAAACCGAGTTAGTATGCGCCTGGATGGTCTTTTTTAATTTAAAACCGTCGAGATCGAAGATATGGACGTTGCAATCGCTGTCGCCGGTGGCGAATTCGTTGGTCTCCAGATTCACCGCAATGCTGCGAATGCTCTTGCCCGCTATTTTTATATGTTTCTGAATGGAAAATGACGGAATGTCCATCACTACCACCACGCCGTCGCCTACCGCAACGAGCGCTTTGTCGCCTGCGAAACGGATGTCGAATATGGCTGCATTCGTAATTTTGGAGGTTTTTTCAATTGTATTTTCCTGCGTATTCAAAACCTGAATGCCCTCGAAGTTCTGTCCTATCCAGACCGAATCGCTGCTTTCATGCAATGCAAGCGCATACACGGAGGTACCGGCGCGCGCGACGAGTTTTCCCAGATCGGGCTTTTGAAGGTCCCATTGGATTACAAAGCCATCGGCGCCCGCAGAATAAAAGCCGCGGCCTGTTGCATCAGAAATAATTGTATAAACACTGTCCCTATGACCGGAAAAAGTATCTACTTTGCGAATATTCATTCTTTATATTTTTGTAGCAAACAGTATTACCATGCCCCTCGTTCATTCCGAAAAGATCGAAGATAGCAGCACATTACTGCTCTGGAAACTGACGGAAACCGAAGCGGAACTTCAATATGCTCTGGGTAACGGCTTTAACCAGCAGGAACTCGACCGGATTTCCCACCCGCAAAAAAAGCGGGAATGGCTCGCCAGCCGGATGCTGATCAAAACGCTGGCCGAACAATTCCGCATTAATTACGTGGGCATTCACAAGGACGAGCACGGCAAGGCTTTCCTGATCGACAACGATTCGCACATTTCCATCACCCACACCGCCGAGTTTGTAGCCGTAGCCATTAATCCTACCGCCGCCGTAGGCATCGATATGGAAAAGACCGATCCGAAATTGCAGCGGACTTCAAAAAAATACCTTTCCCCTCCCGAGTACGATCACGCACAGGACGAAATGGACCGCCTTTGCATGTACTGGTGCGCGAAAGAAGCATTATATAAGTTGTACGGAAAGAAAAAGATCAGTTTCAGGGACTCGATTTTTATCAGCCCATTCGAAAATCCTGACATCATCCTCAGGGGAACGCTTACCGACGAAGACCTCGTCGTCCCTTCCAACATCCACGTCCGCTGGTTCGACGGCCATTGCCTGGCCATCGCGCTCTGATCAGCCTTCGGGCAGCTCGTCGAGCGTCGATTTCAATATTTTCTCGATTTCCCGGATTTTGTCCTGCTCGCTCGTTTTTTCGTAAGACAATATAAGGTTACGCAATACCCGCTGCACAATTTCGAGGTTCGTACAGGGCTGGTAGAATATGTCTTTGGATTTGATATTCAGCTGCGCGATGTAGTGATCGATATCCGTTTTGGAAAAGATAATCCCGCGGTTGAAAACATTGATATAGAACTGCGTTTTGTCGCTTTTATAAGTCAATACAAAAAGATTAGGCAAATTCACGCCGTAAACCGGCATGCCCAGTTTTCTTGCTATCAATAAATAAATCACGCACAATGTGATCGGGTTACCGCGCCGGCTTTCGAGCACGGAATTGATCATCGAGTTCGTGGGGGAATGGAAGTTCTTGGTATTCGCCGCGAAATTCATCACTCCGAAGAAAATGCTATTGATCCGCTTCACCTGGTCCACCGCGTTCATCTCTTCCTGGAACTGGATCCAGATGTCGTAGTAAAGCTGTTCGATGGTAGTTTTCAACTTTTCCATCGACAAATCGGGATAATGGTAAGTAGCGATGATCCACATGCCTTCGAGCAGGTCGAGCCCGCCGCCGTTTTTCCACGCTTGTAACCGTTCGATCATAATGCTGAGCTGCAATTCGTGGATCAGCTCCTCGATTTTACGCTGCACGATCGGGTTAAAACTATCTTCCCATTCGGTCTCCAGAAAAGGTATCACTGTTCCTCCCAACGACAATATCTTCCCTTCAACATGCTGACTCACTTCATGATCTTCATCATCAAGCAAGGATATCAGTGCCTTGATTTCTTTCTGGTTCATTTTCCTCAAATCTGCGTTTTACAACCAACGGATAAATAAAAACATTTTTTTTTAATGGACGTCAAATTTTCTACTTTTGCCCGGAAAAAAAGCGGTTTACAAACCGTTTTGAAGACCATCTATACCACCATATTCTCTTAAAAAACGCACATAACGCATGAAAATTCTCGTTACCGGAGGGGCCGGTTTTATCGGTTCCCATACCGTTGTAGAGTTGCACAATGCAGGGTTCGAACCGGTCATTATCGACAACCTGTACAACTCCAATCTCAACGTTTTAGAAGGAATCAAAAAGATCACCGGCAAGGAGTTTCCGTTCTACGAAATCGACTGCAATGATGCCGACAAGGTAAGGGCCTTGTTTGAAAAAGAAAAGTTCGACGGCGTAATCCACTTCGCCGCATACAAGGCTGTGGGTGAGTCGGTTGAAAAACCTTTGAACTACTACGAAAACAACCTCATTTCCTTGCTGGTGCTGCTTCGCGCGGCACAGGAATTCAATGTCGATAAGTTCGTATTCTCCTCCTCGTGTACGGTATACGGCCAGCCCGAAAAGCTGCCGGTAACCGAAAGCACGCCGCGCCTGCCGGCCAACTCGCCGTACGGCAACACCAAGGCGATCGCCGAGGACATTATCCGCGACCATGTGCATTCAAAGCCGGGCATCAAGGCAATTTCATTAAGATATTTCAACCCGATCGGCGCACACGAAACGTCGCTCATCGGCGAGCTGCCGAATGGTGTTCCGAGCAACCTGGTACCATTCATTACGCAAACCGCTGCGGGCCTGCGCAAGTCGCTTACCGTGTTCGGTGACGACTACAACACGCCCGACGGCACCTGTATCCGCGACTTCATCCACGTGGTAGACCTCGCAAAGGCGCACGTGAAGGCGCTCGACCTGCTCGAATCGCAGACGGATACTAACTATTATGATGTATTTAATGTAGGAACGGGCGAAGGTTATACCGTTTTGCAATTGATTAATACTTTTGAGGAAGTAAACGGCGTGAAACTCAACTATACCATCGGGCCACGCCGCGAAGGGGACGTAGAGCAGATTTACGCGCAGTCCGACAAAGTAAATAATGTAATGAAATGGCATGCCGAGAAAACCATGGCGGACGCATTGCGCGACGCGTGGAACTGGCAATTAAAACTTCAAGCTCAAAAATGAAAAAAATCTTGATTACGGGAGGAGCGGGTTTCATCGGCTCACATGTGGTTCGCCGGTTTGTCAACTTTCACCCGGAATATCATATATATAACCTCGACGCGCTTACGTACGCCGGTAACCTCGAAAACCTGCGCGACATTGAAAATGCGCCGAACTATACATTCGTCAAAGGCGATATCGTCGACGCGACGTTTATCGACAAGCTGTTCGCTGACAACGACTTTCACGGCGTGGTACACCTCGCGGCCGAAAGCCACGTGGACCGCTCGATTTCCGATCCGATGTCATTTGTGATGACGAATGTGGTGGGTACGGTAAATCTTTTGAATGCTGCTAAAAAAGCATGGAAAGACGATTTCAGCGACCGTCGTTTCTACCACGTTTCTACCGACGAGGTGTACGGTGAGCTGCACGATCCGGGCACATTCTTCCTGGAAACGACTTCATACGACCCACGCTCGCCGTATTCGGCTTCAAAAGCGTCTTCCGATCATTTTGTAAGGGCATACCATAACACTTACAAGCTGCCGGTAGTGATCTCGAACTGTTCGAACAACTACGGCCCGAACCATTTCCCCGAAAAGCTGATCCCGCTGATGATCCACAATATCATCCAGCAAAAACCACTTCCGGTTTACGGAAAAGGTGAAAATATCCGTGACTGGTTGTTCGTGGAAGACCATGCGATCGCGATCGACGTGATTTTCCACAAAGGCGCCAATGGTGATACATACAATATCGGCGGCCACAACGAATGGAAGAACATCGACCTCGTGCATTTGCTTTGCGAGATCATGGACCGAAAGCTTGGCCGCGGAGAAGGTGAAAGCGTGAAACTGATCACTTACGTAACCGACCGTGCCGGACATGACCTGCGTTACGCGATCGACGCCACCAAATTGTCGGAAGAACTGGACTGGAAACCTTCATTGCAATTCGCGGAAGGCCTGGAAAGAACGGTTGACTGGTACCTGACCAATCAGGACTGGCTGAACAACGTGACTTCCGGCAACTACCAGAAATATTATGACGAAATGTACCAGGATCGTTAATCCGGCCATTTCCTTACTCAATTGAAACTCTATTTATGAAAGGCATTATTCTGGCCGGCGGTTCCGGTACGAGGTTACATCCGCTTACATTAGCGGTAAGCAAGCAGCTCATGCCGGTTTACGACAAGCCGATGATCTATTACCCGCTGTCGATACTGATGCTGGCGGGTATCCGCGAAATCCTGATCATTTCGACACCGCACGACCTGCCGCATTTCGAAAAACTGCTCGGCGACGGCAGCCGCCTGGGTTGCGAATTTACCTATGCGGTACAACCTAGCCCGGATGGCCTGGCGCAAGCATTCATTATCGGCGAGGAATTTATTGGCGACGATAAGGTTGCATTGATCCTCGGCGACAATATCTTCTACGGATCGGGCCTTTCGACATTGCTCCAATCCAACAACGACCCCGACGGCGGTGTAATTTTCGCCTACCAGGTACATGATCCCGAGCGTTACGGCGTTGTAGAGTTCGACAAAGACAATCATGTGATTTCCATTGAAGAAAAGCCGGTTGAACCCAAATCCAACTATGCGGTGCCGGGCTTATACTTCTACGACAACGATGTGGTGGAAATCGCGAAAACTATCCCTCCTTCCCCCCGCGGCGAGCTCGAAATCACGGATGTGAACCGGGTATACCTCGAACGCGGCAAATTGAAAGTAGGTGTCCTCAACCGCGGCACGGCATGGCTCGATACGGGTACATTCCAGTCGCTCATGCAGGCCGGGCAGTTTGTTCAGGTAATCGAAGAACGCCAGGGTTTAAAAGTGGGCTGCATTGAGGAGATCGCGTACCGCATGGGCTTTATTAATGCAGAACAACTGCGTGAAATTGCCCGGCCATTGCTGAAAAGCGGCTACGGTACTTATCTGGAACGCATTGTAGCGAACGCCTGACGGCCAGTCGCATCCGGGATTAGCACATATTATATTCGAATGAAGTTTTTGGTAGAGGAAATAGAAGAATATTCCGAGGCCCACACGGAAGATGAGAATGCATTGCTGAAATCCCTTAACCGGGACACACATGCCAACGTTCTCAGCCCCCGTATGCTCTCCGGACATATGCAGGGGAGGTTTCTTTCGATGATTTCCAGGATGATCCGGCCCGACCGCATCCTGGAAATCGGTACGTATACGGGCTATTCGGGCATTTGCCTCGCCGAAGGCCTCAACCCCGGCGGCAAGCTCGTCACCATCGATGTGAACGAGGAACTTGAAAGTTTCACCAGGCGCTATTTCGACCAGACGCCTTTCAAAGATCAGATCGACTACCGCATCGGCAATGCGCTGGATATCATTCCGACGCTTACCGACACATTCGACATCGTTTTTATCGATGCGGATAAAATCAATTATTCTGCTTATTTTAACCTCTGCCTCGACAAAACCCGCACAGGCGGCTTTCTTATAGCCGATAATGTGCTCTGGAGTGGCAAAGTCGTGGAACAGTTGAAAAAAAATGATAAAGACACGCAGGCATTGCTGGATTTCAACCGGATGGTGCACGAAGATCCCCGGGTTTCCAACATACTGCTACCAATCCGCGACGGATTGATGATTCTTCAAAAATTATAGTACTCAATAGTCCAGGCGAGCATTTACTTTTTTATGGCCAGAACTTCCATTAACAACATCATCTCTTTTGTTACCGTCCTGCTGCTGACTGCCCATGCAGTTATCGCGCAGGCCCCCGAAATCCCGTCCAGCGTCTCATTCGGCGGCATTACCGTCAAGTTCGATAGAGGTGCGCAGGATATTATCGAGGAAGACGTCAAAAGTCTGATGTCGAACCGGAAATTCTGGGAAGAAAAAATGGACCGGGCCATTATGCACTTCCCTATCGTGGAGGGCATTCTGATGGACGAAGAGGTTCCGATCGATTTCAAATACCTGGCTGTTCAGGAAAGCTCTTTCCGTCCCGACGTCGTTTCGAGCTCGAATGCGGTAGGTTACTGGCAGTTCAAACCCGAAACGGCACGCGAACTGAACCTGCGTGTGGATAATGATGTGGATGAGAGAAAGAATATCAGCTCGTCAACACACGCCGCAGCATGGTACCTTAAAAAGAACAACCAGCAGTTCAACAACTGGGTAACGACATTGTATTCCTATTACCAGGGTGCGGGCGGTGTAAAAAAAGTGGTTCCCGCGAGCTGGGCATACGCACGCGAAGTGACGCTCACCGGCAAAACCGACCGCTATATGCTCCGCTTTTTTGCCCACAAAATCGCATTGGAAGCCGGTATCGAGCGATATAAGTCGCCGAATGCCTATGTTTTGATGGAATCCGATTACGGCAAAGGCCAGTCGCTCGACGAGATTGCGAAATCACTTGGCGTTCCGGCTGCCGAGCTGAAAAACCATAACAAATGGCTCAACGACGACAAAATCCCGAACGACCGTGAATACCTTGTAACATTGCCTGTGCCGGTAGACCAGGTAGCGTCTGTTCGTGAAAAGCTTTCTCTGCCTGCTCACCAGACGGCGGTTGCTTCCGTTTACGAAGACACTGGTTATCCCGTATTGAAAAAGTCCGCTGTTCAACTGGAAGAGCCTAATTCGCCCACACTTTACGAAATCAATGGCTTACCGGGTATCGAGGCCCGCGCCGGCGACAAGCCTAAAACACTGGCCAAAGCAGCGGGCATTCGCACGCCCCGCTTCATGCGCTATAATGACCTGCTGGCAGATATGCCGCTCGTTCCGGGACAAGTATACTATTTGTCGCGGAAACACAGAAAAGCCGACACGCCCTCGCACGTGGCACGCCCCGGCGATACATGGCTGAGCGTTTCGCAACAATATGGTCTCCGGTTGGTAAGCCTTTTGAAATTCAACAGAACCACGAGCCGCAACTACCCTATCCAGACCGGACAGGTGCTTTTCCTGACCAAAAAACGTCCGCGCAAGCAGCCGATCGAGATCATCGCCCCACCGCAACCAACTGCACCTGCTAAAAAGGATTCAGTCATCGCTGTTGTGCCTCAAAAAACGCCGGCGGCGGCCACTACATCACCCGCTGCATCGAATAACGACATTCCCAGCAATCCGTCGGGCCGGAAGAAATACACGCCTGTTTTGGTTGAAAAAAGTGAAAGCAGCGTAACAAAAGAAACCGAGCCTGCTGCGGCACCTGCCGGAGCCGCTGTTGCGGGAGCTGCTTCATCAGCCGGGAAAACTGCCGGAAATGCAGCGGGGTTGTACAAACCTTCCGGCAAAAGCAACGCAGGAACGCCTACACCTGCCGCGGGAACGCCCGCCGCAGGGACGCCTGCCG
Source organism: Dyadobacter soli (assembly GCF_900101885.1). GTDB lineage: Bacteria > Bacteroidota > Bacteroidia > Cytophagales > Spirosomataceae > Dyadobacter > Dyadobacter soli. The sequence continues at coordinate 162,535 of NZ_FNAN01000004.1, forward strand.
CAAACACCAACGACCGTGTCGTGATCATTACCCAGGACGATACGAACAGCACATTTAAATCAACCGAAGAGGAGAAACCTGCTGCTAAGGCTGCTACGCCGGGCAAAGTTGTAACGCCAAACACTACGCGTACGACCGCCTCGTCCGGCTCTGTGTACACACGTATGCGTGCAGAACGTGCGGCGGAAGGTGAAAGTGAGACTCCGGCTAAGAAAGAAAATGAGCCTGCCAAATGGAGCAATGACGAGGAGAAAACCGAGGCAACAGCACCAGCGGCGACGAGCTACCATACCGTGCAGTCGGGCGACACGTATTTCGGCATTGCCAGCAAATACAACCTGTCGTTGCGTGAATTGCTGACGCTCAATAACCGTTCGGCGCAAAGCCGCCTGGTAACGGGCCAGCGACTAATCGTTTCGAAATCTGGTGAAGCAGCTGCACCGGCGGCCCCAACCAAAGTAGCTGTGGAACGCCCCGCTCCTGCTTCGACATTCAAAACGCCCGAGGAAATCAAGCAAGAAACCAGGCTTGCCGCCACGCCCGGCAGCGAATTTCATACAGTTCAGAGCGGACAGACCTATTACAGCATTTCAAAAGCTTACGGCATTTCCATCAAAGAACTGCTTGACTTAAATAACCTGAGCGATTCGGACCGTTTGAAATCGGGTCAGAAGCTGCGTGTGAAAAAAGGCGAAGGTGGTGAATCGACTGCCGAAAGCCAGCCCGCCGGTGCACAAACGCATACGGTGGCGCCCGGTGAAACGCTTTTCCGCATTTCCCAAATCTACCATATCAGTGTGGACGATATCAAGAAATTAAACAATATGTCCGGAAATAGTGTTATGGTGGGACAAAAACTTAAAATACCTCAGCAATAAGCTGTTCCATTATGATTCTCATTGAAAATACGTGCGTTAGCGACGACATCGAAGACCAGGAGTTTGTCTGTAACCTGGACAAATGCAAGGGTGCATGTTGTGTGGAGGGAGATTCCGGCGCACCGCTGGATGAGGATGAGCTCGCAATTCTCGATGAGATTTATCCCGAAGTAGAGCCCTACCTCACCGAAGCCGGCAAAAAAGTGATCGCCGCCGAAGGCACCTGGACCAAAGACTGGGACGGCGACTACGTGACGCCGATCATCAACGGCCGCGAATGCGCTTATGCTATTTACGACCAGAAAGGCATTCTCAAATGCGGCATTGAGGAAGCTTACAATGATGGTAAGATCAGTTATAAAAAGCCGCTTTCCTGCCATTTGTATCCGATCAGGGTTACGAAATACGAACAGTACCACGCGCTCAACTACGACCGCTGGGAAATATGCAGCCCTGCGTGCAGCCTGGGCCAGCAATTGAAAGTACCGGTTTACAAATTCCTGAAAGATCCCCTGATCCGTGCTTACGGCGAGGATTGGTACCGCCAGCTTTCCGACGAAATCGACGAGAGACAACAAGCCCGCGCCAACGAGCATGAAAAAGGGGAATGACTTTTTCAATGACGTTTACGACGTGGTAAGGCAAATTCCCGCAGGCCGTGCCACTTCTTACGGCGCCATTGCCGCGTATCTTGGCAACAAGCGGGGCGCAAGGCAAGTAGGCTGGGCAATGGGCAGCAGCTATACCGAAGACGGCATTCCGGCACACCGCGTGGTGAACAAAGCGGGAGAACTCAGCGCCAGCCAGCTCTTTGAAACACCTACTACCATGCAGGAACGCCTCGAAAGCGAAGGTGTGAAGGTAGCAAACAACCGGATCGTCGACTGGGCAGAATGCTTTTGGGATCCTGAAAAAGAATTACATTGAATTAAAAAATCCCGGCCTTCGAAAAAGACCGGGATTTTTTATGGATTCAGCATTCATCATTGCAGCGAGATCATTTTGGAACTGGTGCTCTCGATGTTCACTTCCTTTACCTTTTTGTCTTTTTTGTGCGACAGCTCGAAATAGTAAGTTCCGTCGCCCATTTCGTCGAGGTTGAACACGCGGCGGTATTTCGTATCGCGGTCGTTGAACACTTCCGAGTAGAAGATTTTACCGGCTTTGTCTTTAAGCACCACACGTAGTCTTTCATTTGCACTTTTGTCAACCGAGAGGCGCACTTTGTTGCTGTCCCCGATTCTGTACAATGCAGCGTCAAAAGTTACCGCGCTGGCGGTCTCTTTTTCTTCTTTGTTTTTCTTTTTGTCAGCCGCAAAAGATGTGAAAGACAATGTGAGCGCGAAGGCGCTGGTCAGGATGGAAGCAATTGAGATTTTCATGGCTAATAAGTATTTAAAGTTTGGCTCTGTACAATCGCACAGTTGACTTTAAATAAAAAAAGGATGTGCCAAACGTGGTTTTCATAAACCAAACGCCGGCACATCCTACTTTTAATACACTGACAGTGAGTAGATTACATTTATTTTCAAAAAACTTTCAACTACTTCGTGACCGGTAGCTGGCTGTTCGGTACCGAACATTTGTGCCTGAAACCGAACGCGTTATAGGCGGCACGCGGGCGTGTTGCACGTGGCCGTGTTGCATGGGGTCAAATTTTTCCTCTGCTTTCGTTGGCAATCTTCTGGATCATCGGCAGCCTGCTGGCGGGTATCGGGTGGCGATAATCCCAGAATGCCGACACGCAGACGATCTTCCATTCACCGCCGATCTTTTCAAGCAGCCTTACCTCTTTGCTATGGTGAAAATTCTTCTCGGATTTATCGCTGTTGAACTGGTCCCAGGTAAGGTAAGCGACATCATCGTCATAAAATTTGAAAATCATATTCTTACGCTCCACGATCGGGTGGCTGGATACCGGTTCAGGGTTCGACTGGATGTATTTACCTACCTGCTTGTTGATATCCGTCCAACCTACATTCGAATCGAACGTACCGTCATCATTACTCCAAGCCTGAAATGCATAGTCGGTTTGCGCATAATTCGATTTCCAGGCATTGAAATCCCGGGCGAAAAATGACTTTGTTTCATTTTCTATGACTGCTTTAATGGCTTGTTTCTCTTTTTCCAGATTGGCTTGACGGGCAGCTTCCTCCTCTTTGGCTTTATCCTTGCACGAAACACATAGTATAAAGCCCAACAAAATGACTGACAGTGTTTTCATATTGCAAAAGTTTAGTTTGTTAAATAAATAACCGAACTCAATCTTTCAACGAAACATCCATCAAATAGCGTGAAATACACACCTGATTTTATCAGAAAGTTAATATTTTTTTGGATATATGCAAGAAAAAACCCTGGAATTGTGTAACCGTTTCCAGGGTTTTTGAATCTTAATATTTTGCAAAGAAAATGCCGGCTGTTTATGCCTGGGGCACATATCGTTTCCCGGCGCGGTCGTGTAGTAACCAGAGGCCTATGAAAGTAATCAACCCATTGATAATGAGCCTTTCGAATCCAAATTTATAGCCATTGAACCACTCGGCGGAATGGTCATTGATAATGTAGGTCAATATCGGGGCAAGAATGCAGACGAACGGAACGAAGCGGTCCTTCACCGGCCGTTTGAGGAATGCTCCGAAAGAGAATAATCCAAGCAGCGGCCCGTAAGTGTAACCCGCCAGGTCGAATACCGCCGTGATCACTTCCTTATTATTCATCCGGTTGAAAATCAGGATCACCAGGTAGAAAACTACCGAGAAGCCCACATGCACCCAGAACTTGATCGACGACCGCTTTTCTTCCGGGCGCTTTTCGATATTCATAAAATCGATACAGAATGCGGTCGTCAGTGCGGTAAGCGCCGAATCGGAGCTCGCATAAGTAGCCGCGGTAATCCCGAGCAGGAACGTAATGCCTACCACCAATCCGAGGTGGTTCAATGCGAGCATTGGGTAGAAATCGTCCGTTTTCGGAGTTGTGGGAATACCTTGCGCCTCAGCATATACGTAAAGCAATGCGCCAAGCGAGAGGAAAAGGAAGTTGACGATCACGAGAACCACCACAAACCAGAACATGTTCTTCTGCGCCTCACCGATGTTTTTACAGGTAAGGTTCTTCTGCATTAAATCCTGGTCGAGGCCCGTCATCACAATGGCGATGAACACACCGGCGAAGAACTGTTTGAAGAAGTTTTTGGGGTCGTTGGTGTCCCAGTAGAATATTTTGGAATACCCGCTCTTTTGAACGCTGGTCCAGATATCGCCTATCCCGTTCAAATTCAGCTCGCTGGAAACCAGTATGATTGTCAAAATCACCGCGGTTATGAGGAAAAACGTTTGCAGCGTGTCCGTCACGATAATCGTCTTGACCCCGCCTTTGAATGTATAAATCCAGATCAGGAATATCGTAATCGCCACCGCCACTTCGAATGGAACACCCAGCGGCTTGAACAATGCGAGTTGCAGCACCTGCGCGGCCACGTACAGGCGCACGGCCGACCCTATCGTGCGCGAGAGCAGGAAAAAGCCCGAACCGGTTTTGTATGACCAGAAACCGAACCGCTGTTCGAGGTAGGAATAAATGGAAATCAAATTCAGCCGGTAATAGAGCGGCATCAGCACCGTACCTATCACAAAGTAGCCGAGAATGTACCCGATCACCACCTGGAAGTATGAAAACTGGATATTCGCCACGGCGCCCGGCACCGACACGAACGTGACGCCCGACAGCGAAGTACCGATCATCCCGAACGCCACCAGGTACCACGGCGACTGCCGGTTGGCGGTAAAAAAAGTGTTGGTATCCGCTCCCCTGGAAGTAAAAATGGACACTGTGATCAGCATTCCAAAATAAACTACCAGTATCGCCAGGGATATGTAAGGGTTCATTAAAGTGGGTATTTGGGGATTCAGGAGTGGATTAAAAGGCGCTTAAAAGCTTCGGATAGTCTCCGTTTTTAATTAGATTTGCTAATCAAACAGAAATTTGGTTGTTATGCAAGCGCTCACAGAAACAGAGCTGGAAATTCTGGAAGAAACCGTAGATACGGATATTAAAAAGCTGGTTATCTACAATGACGACGTGAATACCTTCGATTGGGTGATCGATACGCTGATCGAAGTTTGCGGTCACAGCAACGAGCAAGCCGAACAATGCACGATTATTATCCATTACAAAGGCAAATGCTCCGTCAAGGAAGGATCTTTCGAAGAGCTGGCCGGGATGCGGAACGAAATTTGCCGGAGAGGCATTTCAGCGGAGGTGCACTAAGCTGCCCAGCCTTCGCCAAGCATCATCAACACTCAGCATCTTCTCATGAACTACCCCTCACGTCTTATTGAGGAAGCCGTCTCCGAAATTTCCCGTCTGCCGGGAATAGGCAAAAAAACCGCATTGCGCCTGGCACTGCATTTGCTGAAAAGAGACGAGGAGCAAACCCGCTCGCTGTCCGATGCATTGCTGAACATGCGTACCAAAACTACCTACTGCACCCGCTGCCACAACATCGCCGACGACGTACTTTGCAACATTTGCAGCAATAACAAGCGCGACCAGACGATTATTTGCGTGGTGGTGGACACGCGCGACGTATTGGCGATCGAATCGACCAACCAGTACCGCGGCTTGTATCATGTGCTCGGCGGCATTATCTCGCCGCTGGAAGGTATCGGTCCGTCCGATCTCGAAATCGACTCATTATTGTCGAGAATTGAAAAACAGGAGGGGGACGAGGCGGTTCAGGAAGTGATATTGGCATTAAGCCCTACTATGGAAGGCGATACCACCGCTTTTTACCTGCAAAAAAGGCTGAAAGTTACGGGCGTCAAGATAAGCACTATCGCAAGAGGTATCCCCATTGGCGGAGACCTGGAATATGCGGACGAGATCACACTCGGCCGCAGCATTGTAAGCCGGGTGGCTTACGATTAACACTAAACACTTGATGTACTATTATGAATAGAACAGACTTTTTGAAGACACTCGCCGGCAGCGCACTGACTGTTAGCGCATTGGCTGAGCAATCAATCGCCGGGGCGTCGTCTAATACCATACTCGCGGAAACCGCGCCATTCAAGCAAGCCCCGCTACCTTACGATTTCGGCGCATTGGAGCCAAGCATCGATAAGCTGACAATGGAAATCCACTACGGCAAGCACCACGCGGCTTATGTCAAAAATCTCAACGACGCTGTAAAAGGAACCGAATGGGAGAAAAAATCCCTTGAAGATATTATTAAAGGGATCAGCAAAGCGCCTGCGGCCATCCGCAACAACGGCGGCGGACATTGGAACCACACTTTCTTCTGGGAAGTAATGGGCCCGAAAAAAACCGCAGCTCCCACCGGCGCCGTAGCCGACGCGATCAATGGCCAGTTCGGTTCATTCGATAAATTCAAAGAAGAGTTCGGCAAAGCCGCAGCTACCCGTTTCGGATCAGGCTGGGCATGGCTCGTAGCCAAAGATGGTAAACTCGCCGTAGGCTCGACGCCCAACCAGGATAACCCATTGATGGATGTTTCCGATTTCAAAGGAACGCCCATCCTCGGCATCGACGTTTGGGAACACGCCTACTACCTCCATTACCAAAACAAACGCCCGGATTATGTGAAGGCATTCTGGGATGTGGTAAACTGGGATAAAGTGGCTGAGAATTTGAAGAAAGCTAAGTAAGGAGGAAAGGGAGGAAGGAGGAAGGGGAGGAATGGCGATGCCGGTATGCTGGTGCAAATTTCTGATTTGTACTTACTATTTGAAGGCCTCCGGCCGGACTATACTGCAAAACGATCTTGCGGTATTGCCGGCCAGAGGCCTTCGAATATGTAGTCACGAAGGGAAGACCTTCGCGCCATTTTGCGCTTACTAGCATTCCATCCTCCCTTTCCTCCATCCTCCCTTTTCTCCTCTAATTACAATACGCCCCAATAACCTTATAAGCCTGCTGATACCCCAGCTCTCCCGCCTTACTCAAATCAAGACAGCCGTCGTTGATCTCTCCCAGGCTATTTTTCACAATACCTCTCAAATAATACGCCTCCGGATAATCCGAACGTAGTTTAATGGAACTGGTAAAATCCAGCACTGCACCCATTTGGTCGCCAGATGCGGAACGGATCATGGCGCGTGAGAAGTAGGCATTGGAATAAGTCGGGTTGAGCTCGACGGCCGTTGTGAGATCGGACATGGCCCCTTTGAGTTCTCCTACCCGCGATTTCGCGATCGCGCGTACGTAATATGCCTCCGCGCGCTCGTTCGTGAGGTTATCTATTTTGACATTAATCTGCACCTGGTCGCGCAGTTCGTCGAGTTTTTCCTTGTTGATTTTGCCTGTATAAGCATTCTTTTTCGGATCGCCGGTATAAGCGTTTTTTACTTCGATTGACCTGGACAAATCGGCAATGGCACCGCGCGGATCATTCAGCTTACCTCTCGCGAAACCGCGGCCGTAGTAGGCATTGTAGTTTTCAGGATCGAGCTGAATGGTTTTGTCAAAATCGATGATCGCTCCCTGGTAATCTTCCTGTTTGGTTTTGGCTAAACCTCTGTTGTTATAATATTCGCTGTCATTCGGGCTTAGCTCGATGGCACGGGTAAAATCCGCTGCGGCACCCTGGTAATCTCCAAGTTCGAGTTTGGCGAGGCCTCTTCCTGCATAGGCACCGGTTCTTTTAGGGCTTAGTTCAATTACGCGTGTAAAGTCGGCCAGGCTGCCTGCATACTCCTGCAAATCCTGCTTGCAATTTCCCCTGGCATACAATGCGGCGAGCTCGTCGGGATTCAGAGCCAATGCATGGTCGAGGTCGATCAATGCATTCCGGTGGTTTTTCAGTTTGGCATAACTCACACCACGATTGTAGTACGTTTTGGGCTCTTCCGGGTTGAGTTCAATGGATTTGGAATAATCATCGATCGCCGAGCGAAAATCCTCCTGCAAACTTTTGCTCACACCCCGGCTTTGGTAGTAAAGCGCCTCTTTGGGGTTCAGCTCGATGGCCTTGTCGTAATCGCCCATCGCGCCGCGGTAATCTTTGAGATTGGCTTTGGCGAGCCCCCGGTTGAAATAGCTGGGCGCATGATCGGGACTCATGGAAATTACAGTCGTATAGGCTTGCATTGCCCCATTAAAATCACCTGTGCCGGCTTTGGTATTACCGTCTTCAAAATATTCGGCAGCTGAACGTTGGGCGAAGGCAGGGCAGTAAAAGGTAAGCGCAAGGAGAAATGAAATGCCAGTAAATTGAAGTCTCATGAATGTAAACCTTTTCCTCAAATCGATGTTTTTTAAATAGTGTATAAAAGTATTCAAATTCCGAGTCAGCATCAAAAAAAGAAAAGCCCTATTTTTGGAAAGGCTCGTATCCACATCCAATCACCAGAACTACACCAGTTATGTCGTCAACCGCCAAAAAACTATCGCTCATTCTACTCCTGGTAATCGCCGGGGCGGCTGTTTATTTTGTATTTTTCAAATCGCCCGTGCAGGAGAACAGCCCGGTTGCAGGAACGGCTGCCGCGGGATCGCCCGGCGCGGAAACGCCTGCCGAGGGAACGCCCTCCCAGGAATCGGTGTACCTGCCGCTTACGGATCTGACGGGCAAAGAAGTGACCATGGACGAAAACAAAATTGCATTCGTGAACGTGTGGGCGACCTGGTGCGGGCCGTGTAATATGGAAATGCCCGGCATTCAGACATTGTACAATAAATATAAAGACCATAACAAAGTCGCCTTCTACATCATCTCCGACGAAGATGCAGAAACCGTGAACCCGTTCATCGCACGCAAAGGGTACCAGCTGCCATTCTACCAGTATGCAGGTCCCTACCCTTCACAGCTCGACGGCAATGCAATCCCGCGGACGTACATTATATATAAGGGCAAGATACTCGCGGAGGAAATAGGCGCTTCGCAATGGGACCGCCCGGAAGTGATCGAATTGATCGAGAAGCAATTGGCCGAGATATAAAACAGAAAAGGCGTCACACAAATGCGTGACGCCTTTTATATGAATTTCAGGTTCGCTTATTCAACGATGAAGCTACCTTTCATCAGCGCGTAGTGGCCTGGGAAGCTGCAAATGTAGGTGTAAGTTCCTTTTGCAGGAGCTGTGAACTCGATCGTATCGCTTTCACCACCGCCTACCAGTTTGGTATGCGCAAGAATGCTCGCTTTTTCTGATGCAGGGATGTAATCTGTTTCTCTCGCAGCAGCAGCTTTCGATCCGAATGCAGCTACGTCGGTACCTGGTTTCAGAAGCACCCAGTTGTGGCCCATAGCAGCTTTGGCGAGTTTACCCGAGTGAGTCAGGGTCAATTTCACTTTCTGACCAGCTTTCACTTTGATCTCTTTCAGGTCGAACTGCATTGCATCACTTCCTTTGATCACGATCGTCTTAGCTTGCTTCACATCGCTTGCTACTTCTTTTGCAGGAGATATTTTAGCCGAAACAGGGTTCAATGTAACTGCTCCGAAAGCCAAAACAGAGGCAAGAAGCATTACGCCATACTTGGTCCTTTTCATATTCTGAGTATTAGTAAACTTGTGTTGGTTAAGATTAACTGGTGCAATTTACGACACGCGCTCCGAAAAATGCAATCCATTAACAATTGTTTGAACTTAAAAAAGGATCTTGTACTGGTCGCGCACGGCCCTGCCCACGCAAATGACCGATAACACCATCATGTAGTGGTTGATATCCACCGGGTCCATAGGCAATGGCAGCTTTCCCGACTTGGTCGAAAGCGCCAGCAGCATCATCGAAAACAAGGTCCATAATGCGCTCTTCTGGCGGTTGGCAAGCCCCACGCAAGAGATGAGCAATGTTACCAGAATGCAAAAAGCTTTGATGATCAGGCCCACATATTCCACCCGAAACCAGGTGATGCAGTACAGCAGCAACGTGCCCAGCCCCACCGTTGACCAAAACAGGAACGAGCCGCTTTCATACCGCATGATGAGGCACCACGAGGCCGTTACCAGGCACAGCGCGCCCAGCGTCATCTCCCCTGCTTCGAATACTTCATGGGCCATCGCCAGCCCTTCCACACCGGCATAAAACAGGAGATCGGTAAAAGCGACGAGCGCGATACTCCCGAAGAAAATGCCCCAGAGCCACCGCACTAAAACCTGCTGTTGCCTGAAATACCGGGCAAAGACAAATAAACTGGTGATCGCCAAAACGAGGTTGGAAAATATATGTGGATTAAGAAATATGTTCATAAACAGCCATCATGATGTCAAAAAAGCAATTTACAAATTATGCCTACATTTTGCTACTTCGTGCTTTTCGTCCTACTTTTACCGAAAAAACTGATTTACCAACATGAGCGTTTTAGTTAATAAAAACTCCAAGATTATAGTTCAGGGATTTACCGGTTCGGAGGGCTCGTTCCACGCCCAGCAAATGATTGAATACGGTACGAATGTCGTAGGTGGTGTTACGCCTGGCAAAGGTGGGCTTTCTCATTTGGAAAGACCTGTTTTTAATACAGTTGACCTTGCCGTACGCGCTACCGGTGCAGACGTTTCGATCATTTTTGTTCCACCGGCTTTCGCTGCCGACGCGATCATGGAAGCTGCTGATGCTGGTATCGGCGTTATCGTTTGTATCACCGAAGGTATTCCTACCAAAGACATGATGCAGGCAAAAGAATATATCAAAGGCAAAAACACGCGCCTCATCGGCCCTAACTGCCCTGGAATTATCACTGCGGAAGAATGTAAAGTAGGTATCATGCCTGGTTTCATCTTCAAAAAAGGAACGATCGGTCTCGTATCGAAATCCGGAACACTTACTTACGAAGCGGTAGATCAGCTTTCACGCGCCGGATTGGGCCAAACTACGGCAATCGGTATCGGCGGTGACCCTATTATCGGTACTACTACCAAAGAAGCGGTAGAGCTGCTGATGAACGACGACGAAACGGAAGCGATCGTAATGATCGGTGAAATTGGCGGAAGCATGGAAGCGGACGCTGCTGCATACATCAAATCTACCGGTAACAAAAAGCCTGTTGTAGGTTTCATCGCCGGCCAGACTGCTCCGAAAGGACGTCGCATGGGCCACGCGGGTGCGATCATCGGCGGCGCTGATGATACTGCGGAAGCGAAAATCAGAATTATGAAAGAGTCGGGCATCTTCGTGGCAGAATCTCCTGCATTGATCGGCGAAACGATGCTTCTTGCACTTGGAAAGAAATAATCATTGCTAACTGACTTTGATCAAAGGGCTGGGGAAACCCAGCCTTTTTTGTACCGATGAAGTCCATTTTTTCGACTGTTTTTTGGGCTTTTTTTACGGCAATAACCTTGTTGGGCTCGCTGGCGCACGGCGCCGCCAAAGTGAACCCGCCGGGCCAGTTCTTCCCCGTTTACAGTTACCAGGACGACTGGCTGGTTTACAATGAGGGTTACAAAAACTATGTTCCTTTTTCACAGGGCGTCAACGAAGGAACACGCTTCGCAAGCCTTTACATTGACCTTGTCAAAAACAGGCGCTATTCCCTACTGGTACATTCCGAAAACGAGAGCTACCTTTTTCTTGAAGGTGCATTGCAAAACCGCATTGCCGCAGGTAAATGGCAGGAACTTAACCTCGACAGCCTGCACCGCATTTACCGTAAAGACGAACTGCTGCTGACCATCTACGGTAGTCCGGGCATTGGCGATAAGACGGTCATTCTTTGTAACAAGAAGAAGCTGACGGACACCGAGGCCATCTCACCGGCGCGCTCAGGTTTTATCAATATCAAGCCGATTTCCTTCACGCCTTTCGGCACATTTGCAGGGATCGCATTGATCATTATCCTGATACTGAATGCGTGGATTTTCAACCTGAACCCGCTTTCTTTTATCCGTTTAATAAATCCTATTGAATTTTTCAACAACGACCCGCGCGACCAGCTTTCGAAGATCAACAAGCCTTACAGTAACACCGTGATTTTCTTCGTTGCGATCAGTTCGATGATGATGGGTTTTACAGTGATCTATCTGTCCATTAACCGACTCAACCTGTTCTCAGTCAGCACAATACTTTCCGACAAAGTCAACACATTACAGATACTTGGTGACTTCTGCATTCTTTCGGTGATCTTCTTTTTGCTGATCTACGCGAAGTACATATTCATGGTCCTGGCGGGGAATATGCTCAACCTGGACAAGCAAGTCGACATTATTTTCATCAAGATCGTACAATCGTCGTACCTGTTTTACGCTTTGGTGTTTCTGGTCATTTTCGGCCTGTACTCCAACCATATCAACTGGCTGGAAGCGGGCAGGCCGTACGTGCTTCTGCCATTTCTTTTTTTCTACATTGCCCGGTTCATCGGACTATATGTTGTAGCCAAGCCGACAGGCTCGTTGATTAATCTCTATTTATTTTCTTACCTTTGTGTCATCGAAATAATCCCGCTCATTGTGAGTATGAAGTTTGCTTTGTAGTCAGGAAACATGAGTTGGGAATAAACTAATGAGGATTATACATGAGTGATACCATCAATTTTGATCAGGACAGGCTTAAAAAAGTAACCAGCCTTTTAGTAAGTCAATCCCGACCAGCAGACGAGAATTCACCTTACTATGAATTAGCCAGAAAGTATAATATCAAGGTTGATTTCCGGCCGTTCATTCAGGTCGACGGAGTTTCCTACAAAGACTTTCGCAAGCAAAAAGTTAACATCCTGGACCATACGGCTGTCATTTTCACAAGCCGTAACGCGATTGACCATTTCTTCCGTATTTGCAACGAAGGCCGCGTAGAAGTGCCGGCTACTATGAAATATTTCTGTATTTCGGAGCAGACGGCCAATTACCTTCAGAAATACATCGTGATTCGCAAGAGAAAGATCTTCACAGGTACCAAAACGGCCGCCGAACTGATCGAACTGATGCGGAAACATAAAAAGGAGAAATTCCTGTACCCGTGCTCGGATGTGCGGAAGAACGACATCCCTGAATTTGCGGACACGGAGGAATTCCACTTCACAGAAGCCACTATGTATCAGACGGTTTCAGCGGATCTGTCCGACCTGGAAGATGTGTATTACGATATCATCGCATTTTTCAGCCCGTCTGGGATCAAGTCACTTTTCGACAACTTCCCTGATTTCAAACAGAACAATACCCGCATTGCAGCATTCGGCCCTACCACGGCGAAGGCGGTTGAAGATGCAGGGCTCTTCCTGGATATCCAGGCGCCACTGCCCAATGCACCTTCGATGACAGGCGCACTCGACCTGTACATCCGCAAAGCGAACAACGTATAAACAGCTTTACAATAGCACAAAAAGCCCCGGAAAAAATCCGGGGCTTTTTCATGTTTATATCAATTTTTTTAAGCAATATGCGTTATCAATCTAAATCCGAAAGCATATCAGCGTGATCCTTAAATCTATTCCTGCGGCATGACTTTGACCTTTACTCTTCGAAGTACCAGATATATCCGGCTCTTTGCATTAATGCTTTTCCTACCGCTTTGCGCCATTGCCCAGAAGGACGCGCAGTTCAGTTTGTTCTCGCTGAACCAGCTTTACCTGAACCCGGCGGCAGCAGGTGCCGATGGACTCACCAAGTTCCAGCTCACGCACAGGACGCAATACGCAGGTTACCAAGGCACTAACATCGACGATACAGGCGGTGCACTTTCCACACAGCTTTTCTCTTTCAGTATGCCGATCAAAAACTTCGGTATTGGTTTCTATGCATTGAACGACAAAAGCGGCCCCAGGACGGACCAGGATTTTAAACTGAGTGCAGCATATCAACTTCCTCTTGGTGGCGGTAAATTAGGGGTTGGCGTTAGCGCGGGGTTGTTCCGCCAGGCCATCGACTACGGCAAGCTACGCGCCCGCGACCCTGACGATCCATTGATCCTGACGGGTACTGTCGCCGAAATTAATCCGGATTTCTCTGTTGGCGCTCGTTATGAAAACGAGACTTTCTATGCAGGACTTTCTTTGAACCACTTCCTGAAACCGAAATACCAGCTCGGCTCGGAAACAGGTACCAATCCGCTTCCACGCACGCTTTACTTCAATGCGGGTGTAAATCTGGAACTGGGCTACCTGCTCGATATCCAGCCGATCGTACTTGTCAAGTCGGACATTAATACCGTATCGGTTGAAGGTGGCGCCACATTGACTTATAACAAACGCTACTGGATTGGCGGTACTTACCGTCAGCAAGATACCTACTTCATCATCATGGGCGGCATTTACCTGCTGTCGGATCAATCTCTGCGGCTCTCGGGTGCGTATGACATGGTCGTAGGCGGCAACAAAGCGAAGTCACCTTCTTCTTTCGAAGTACTGCTTTCTTACGCCCTTCCTTCTCCGAAATTCGGTAAAAAAGCTCCTATCCGGACACCGCGTTTCCGCTTTTAGCAGGTTCGCCTAAACGCCATCCGATATAGTAATATTTTATCATCAAATTATTAAAAATCCAAGAATTGGCTATCAAATCGACGCTTTTTACAAACCTCTTGGTAAGTCGTGTGAATCAGTTTGCGAAACTTTGATTTATATTTGTAAAATGTTCGGCTTCCATACCAATTGCATTATTCTTACGTTAAGTCGATAAACACCTGATTTAGTAACTGATCCGTGACGATTTCGATGGCGAAATCATCCGGAGCCCATTCGGACAGGCGTTCACATTTTGTTTTATTTCAAGTATACTAGATATCATTCGTTGACGTTTTTAGGCTAGCATTTTATTATCAAAATTTACAAAACCACTATGAATGTGAAAGTGTTCTATCGGGATGGAGTCAAAAGCCTGCTTCTGGTAGCCGCAATAATGCTCTTGCAAAGCTGCGGTTTTCTCAAAAGCAAGTTTGGCAAGGGAGGAAAAGAAGAAAGCGGTATTCAAAACGGTGAAATCACTGCTACTGCCCGCAAGGGTTTCAAGCAGACTACACCGGCCGGAATGGTCGTGATCCCCTCAGGTTCTTTTGTGATGGGCCAGGCTGACGAAGACATCGCTTCCTCCATGAACAACATGAACCGCCGGGTGACTATCAGTTCATTTTTTATGGATGACACTGAGATCACCAACAACGAATATCGTCAGTTCGTGAATGCGTTGCTCGTTGACTCGGTATCCGTACTCGGTGAAGAGGAAATCATGGCCAAGTACTATCCCGATACTACTGTTTGGAAGAAAGACTTTGCATATTCCAATGGTGATCCGTTCGTAGAATATTACTATCAACACCCAGGCTTCGATACTTATCCTGTGGTAGGAGTGAGCTGGATTGCGGCGACATACTTTTCAAAATGGCGTACCAACCTGCTTCACGATTTCCAGAACAAAGAAGGCCAGTTCAACTCTACCGGCTTCCGTCTTCCAAGCGAAGCGGAGTGGGAATGGGCTGCAAGAGGTGGTCGCGCGGTTGCCAAATATCCTTGGGGTAACCCTTACACCATGAATGCAAAAGGTTGCTTCCTGGCGAACTTCAAACCGCAGCGCGGAAATTACGACGCCGACGGCTATCCATACACCGGCCCGGCCAATGCCTACAACCCGAACGACTTCGGACTTTATAACATGGCAGGAAACGTAGCAGAATGGACCGGCGATGCCTATACCGACAATGCGACGGCCATCGTATGGGATATGAACCCGAAATACGACGAACCAAGCGAACCCCGCAAAGTAGTGAAAGGCGGTTCCTGGAAAGACATCGCATATTATCTGCAAACAGGTACACGTACCTTCGAGTACGAAACCGAAACCCGCGCATTCATCGGCTTCCGTTGTGTAATGGATAACGTAAACGACCGAGGAGGCGCGCGTGCCCGTCGCTAATAAGGACTTTCACATCAAAAGAAGCAGCGTTCACACACTGCTTCTTTTTTACGATCTGCCCGAATCAATCTAACACTTTACTTACTATAATTTTTCACTGTAACCGATTTCAATTCACATGGCTAAGAGTAGCGGACCTAATTTTTTTTGGGATAAACTAGTACCAACAATATACAGTGCGGGTGCTGCCGTCGTAATTTTAGGAGCTTTGGCAAAAATTCAACACTGGGATTTCGGTGGCCCGCTTTTGACAGCAGGTCTTGGAACCGAGGTTCTGATCTTTTTGCTTTATGCATTGCAAACTTTGACCCAGTCGACAGATAAAGAGCCGGATTGGACGAGAGTTTACCCTGAACTTGCCGACGATTACAGCGGACCAGCTATCTCAAGAAGCTCAGCCCCTAGCAGCAATATCACCGCCAAACTGGATAACATGCTCGACAATGCTAAAATCTCTCCCGAGATTTTCGACAGCTTGGGCAAAGGTTTCAGAAACCTGTCTGAAACAGTTGGCAAAATCAGCGATCTTACCGACGCAACTGTTGCTACTAACGATTACGCAAGAAATGTAAAGACTGCTTCAACCGCTATCAGCGACATGAACAAGTCCTACGGCGTAGCGATCAACGCGATGTCATCAATGGCTGATGCTACGAAAGACGCACAGTCGTACCGCGACCAGTTCCAGCTTATCACCAAAAACATGGGTGCATTGAATGCTGTGTACGAACTGGAATTGCAAGACACTACGAAACACCTGAAAGCGATGAATGCTTTCTACGGTAACCTGACAGCCGCTATGGAAAACATGGCTGACGCTACGAAGGAGTCGCAAGTGTTCAAGAGCGAAATGGCGAGACTTACCAACAATATCTCTTCATTGAACGGCATTTACGGAAACATGCTGACCGCAATGCGTGGCGGCAATGCGTAACAGCGCTCAGACGATGACTCTGTAATCCTCCTGTCCGGGGCCTTCCCGTTGGGATTGCCCACCCAGGTTTGCAGAGTCATTGTTGTTAGTTAAATAATTCGATCACTGAAAACTGATTACACAACAATATGGCAGGTGGAAAAGAAACACCCCGTCAAAAGATGATTGGAATGATGTATCTGGTACTTACGGCGATGCTCGCATTGCAGGTAAGTTCAGCTATCATCGAAAAATTCATCCTACTGAACAATTCTTTGGAATTATCCTCCGGAGCAGCGAATAAAATCAATCAGGAAACGGTGCTAAAAATTAAGGCTGCCGTTGAGAAATCGGGTAACCGTGCAGCTGACGTCGCTGTGATCAAGCAAGCTGACGAAGTCCGCAAGCTTTCATCGGACATGACCAACCAGCTGAATGCCCTGAAACAGGAAATCATTACCAATGCGGGTGGCGGCTTCAATGAAGAAGGCGGAATTAAGAACCCGCAGGAAGAAGCCAAAGTAGCGGAATTGATGATTGGTGTAAGAAAAAATGGTAAAGCATACCAATTGAAACAAACACTGAACGGCTACTCTACATCGCTCAACAACTATTCACCTAACAAATTCCCTGGACTCGCACTTGACGGTCGCGAAGACCCTGTTGCAAAAGGTAACAAAGACCAGCGTAACAAAGACTTTGCAGAGCTAAACTTCGAATCTACTCCTGTTGCAGCTGCATTGGCAGTATTGAGCCAGAAACAAACCGACATCCGTCGTATGGAAGGTGAAGTACTGAATTACCTTGCCAGCAAAGTAGGTGCAGCCGATATCAAATTCGACCGCGTTTTGGCAATGGTGAGTGCCGATGCAAAAACGGTGGTTGCAGGTACCAAATTCAAAGGACAAATGTTCATCGCGGCTTCTGCATCGGGTATCACTCCCCGCATGAGCTTGAACGGATCACCTGTTAAAGTTGAAAACGGCGTGGGTATGATCGAATTCACTGCGCAAGGTGGCGGTTACAACGCAGAAGGTATTGCCAAAAGAGAACTTCGCGGGCAGATCACCATCCCTACCCCCTCCGGGAAAGACACTACTTATACAATGACCCAGGAGTACTCCGTCGTGAAGCCTTCCTACCAGATCGAAACCGGGACATTGCCTCCATTGTATTTCGGTTGTGCTAACAAGCTCAGCATCCAAAGCCCGGCTCTTGGAGCACTTTGGGCGCCTAACTTTTCAACAGACGGCGGAGAGATCATTAACAGCGGTCAGAAAGGCAAGTTTACGATTGTCCCTAACAAAGCCAGCCTGAACATCACAGTAAGCAATGCAGGTAACGTTTTGGGTTCAGAACCATTCAAGGTGAACCGTGTTCCAAAGCCTTCGCTGGAAGTTCGCGTAAACGGAGCAGCATTCGACGAGCGTAAAGGTACTCCTGCATCAGCCGCAAGAAGCATTCAGGTTATTGCCGTTCCTGACGAAGGATTTAAGAACTTTTCGCCGGACGATGCGAAATTCCGCGTGTCACAGGTTGAAATCTCGCTTGCCCGTGGTGCAAGAAGAATTAATGGCGTTACATTGAATGGCGGAGGAGGATCTATTTCCTCCCTGGCATCGCAAGCACAGCCGGGTGACCGTTACGTTATTTCAATTCTGAAGGTAGAACGCCAGAACTTTAAAGGTGCTGTGAGCGAGGTAGAAATGGGCAACCAAACTCGTAGCGTGATACTATACTAATCCGCCGCTTTTAGTCGTTGATTGGACAATACAACTTTATGTATGATATGAGAAGAATGAACGGAAAAACGATTGCATGGTCTTTGCTGTCGCTGTCTCTTGCAAGTACTGCCGCAATTGCGCAGGAGAAAGAGGATTCGACTGCGAATCAGTTCTCGTCACGCCCGATTGCTGATGGCGACGTGATGATGAAAAGAACGCTCTGGAGACGGGTCGATTTGAAAGAAAAGCAGAACATTTCCATGTTCTCTAAAAACAATGAGATCACACGTTACTTATTGGACGCGGCGAAAGCAGGCTTGATCGATGCTTACACAAACGACTCCTGCGCAACGAAAATCGGTGGTGACGAACTACATAAACGCATCCTGGTTCCTAACCAGACCGCGGGTCTGTCTGCGGAGGAACTCGCAGCAGGTTTCGGCGAGCCGGCCAAGAGTGATGGTTGGGATACCAAAGCCAAAACCGACCCTAGCAAACAAGCGGCCACTGCCGACGACGGATGGGGTAATGCGGCTAAAAAGGATACCAAGAAAGAAGCAGCACAGGAAGACGACGGATGGGGACCTCCTAAGAAGAAATCTTCGAAAAAAGGCGCTAAAACTGAGGTAGCCCAGGAAGAGCCGAAAGTGGAAGCACCTAAACCAGACAGCACTTCTTTCGAAACACAACAGGTAGCTGCATCAGAGGAGGAATATTTCCCTAATCAGCTTAGCATCCTTGAAGTAAAAGAAGACTGGGTTTTCGATAAGAAACGTTCGCGTTTGTATAACGATATTCAGACGCTGACGATCGTTCTCCCGGCTGACCAGACAGCAACAGGTCTTGAACTTCCGGTAGCTTCCTTCCGCTGGAAAGATGTTGAAAGACTGTTCAGAAGCGATCCTAAGAAATACATTTGGTATAACACCCATAATACCGCCCAAAACAAGAACCTCGCGGATGCATTCGACCTTCGCCTGTTCTACGGCCGGATCACCAAGTTCTCGAATGCCAACGATAATGCCTTCCTCGACATCTACAACGGCGAAAAAGAGGCCCTTATCAAATCCCTGAACTACGAACAGGAACTGATGGAACTGGAACACGGTCTTTGGGAATACTAAGACAAACAAGCATCAAAATACGAAAGAGCTTCCGATTGGAAGCTCTTTTTGTTTGCAGGCACATTCAAATAATCCCTTTTTACATTTCTCCATTACAAGCGTATGAACTGCAAGGTTGTCAGACAATGTAAGCTCATAAAAAAAGGTCAGTGAAGAGATATAATTCTCTGCACTGACCTTTTTTCTTTCAATTTTCTGACTCTTATTTAGCCCGTTGGATATGTGATTGCCTTTTCAGGTTCAACTTCAATTTGCTGGCTAATTTCACTGGTGCGTCTGTCAAACCAAGAGCAGTGATCGTTTTATTGTAATCTTTGAGCGTCTCAGCACTTAAACGGCCAGCCTCTACAACTTCGCCAGGAATGATGACAATGCGCAAATCCTGGAAAGTTCTTTTTGGTGCATCGTCCTGATCCTCGCTCCAATTGGTTGTAAACAAATCGACAAAGAATGCTGATTCCTGTATACCGTGAGCGAACGAGAACGAGCTGAATTTGTTCCCAGTAAAAAGAACGAGGCCGGGAATTGACCAATAGGCGTTTCCTGATTTCACGTAAACCAAAATGGCTGACGAACTCAACGCACTGTCCTGTGCAGGAGTTAGGTTCTCAATAACCGCAAGATACCCTCCGGTGCTGTCTGTTTCGATTTCGCCAGTTGATATAATCAATGCGCCGCCGCCACCAGTGCCATCTTCACCGTCCTGACCAGCTGGGCCCGCAGGACCGGCAGGTCCCTGAGCTCCGGCAGGGCCAGCGGGGCCAACAGCTCCATCGTCTCCTTTACAACTTATCATGGCAATCATCAACACCACAGAGGCGAATAGTAATAATTTTTTGAACATAACTGTTAAAGTTTAGAAAGTGATTAAAAAGAACTGTACGAGTGGATACGCTGGCAAATCCCGTTCTGATGAGGACAGGGGCGTTTAACGCATAAATTATATAAAAAAAATAACTATTCCTTTCCGCTGTCCAAAGAATCGATTTGCGCTTCCAGTGTACGGTAATTGTTAAACTCACGCAGCATCGCCACATTACCATCGGGAAGTTTCATCTCCACAGTCCAATTCATGGAAGCAGCTAGCTGAAAGATCATCAGTTGCACCTGATTGCCCGCAATGCGAGGCAAATCGCTTTCCATAGCCTTATCGTTCATGGTTTGCTTGGCCTCGTTCAGAATGGCGGTGTAATCGTCGCTGTGGAAGCGGTTCAGCCAGCCTTGCTCGATATCGTAAAACTTGTAGTCGGTATCGATTGACAGTATTTCGGGAGCAGGAAAGAAATCGATTACCAGTTTACGCTCGCCGTCGGGCCTGTGGAATTTCAGTTTGCTAAAATCATAACCAACCAGCACCTTAGCCTTGGCGATAATCAATGCTTTCTTCTTGTCATTGATCAGGTTCCAGATGTTCTTGTCGTTCTGATAATTGTAGATTTCGGTAAAATAACCCTCCGCCATTACCACTTTAAATACCTTTTCGATCCGTTCGATCAGCACGGACGCTTCCTGCGTGGACACATATTTCTTGGACTTCCTGCCCTGCAACCAGGTATTGAGCGCGGCACCAGCCAGGCCACCGGCGATAAGCGTAATGATCAAAAAAAATAGTGTAGAGGAATCCATATCTCTATTTTTGTGCTGATTAAAATTCAAATAAAAACGGCACAATGCCAAATAGCCCACAGAAATACCTGGTTACAATAGCAGGCCCGACGGCGGTAGGGAAAACCGCATTGTCCATCAGGCTTGCCCGCGACCTCGGTACTGAAATCATATCCGCAGATTCGCGCCAGTTTTTTCGTGAACTGAGCATTGGTACTGCAAAACCCACGCCGGAAGAATTGGCCCAGGCGAAGCACCATTTTGTAAACTCCCATTCTATTTCAGAATCGTACAGCGCCGGCGACTTCGAACGCGATGCACTGGCATTGCTCGGCGAGCTCTTTCAAAAGTATGATATCGTAATCATGACAGGCGGCTCGGGTTTCTATGTCAAAGCCGTCCTGGAAGGCCTCGACGACCTGCCTGCGCCTCTTCCAGGTCTGCGTGAATCGTTAATGCAAAAACTGAACGACTCC
Source organism: Dyadobacter soli (assembly GCF_900101885.1). Classification (GTDB taxonomy): domain Bacteria; phylum Bacteroidota; class Bacteroidia; order Cytophagales; family Spirosomataceae; genus Dyadobacter; species Dyadobacter soli. The sequence goes on from NZ_FNAN01000004.1 coordinate 184,058, forward strand.
GGCCTTGCTTCGCTCCAAGACGAAATCCGCGCTATCGATCCGGTATTCGCTGATACGCCCGAGATCGCCAATCCGCAGCGCGTTGTGCGTGCGCTGGAAGTGTTTCATACTTCGGGTATGCCTATCAGTCAGTTTAAACTAAACAATGCCCGCAGCAGGCCGTTTCAACCCATTAATGTCGCATTGGACCGCGATCGGGCAGAACTTTATCAGCGAATAGACCATCGGATGGACATCATGCTGCAAGAAGGGCTGGTAGAGGAAGCGAAAAGCGTGATAGCATACCGGGAGCACCACGCGCTCAAAACGGTCGGATACCGCGAAGTTTACAGCTACCTCGACGGCGAATATGACGAAAAGGAAATGGTGCGGCTTTTGAAACAGAACTCACGGCGCTATGCCAAGCGGCAGCTTACGTGGTTCAGGCATCAGGGGAATTTCGAATGGTTCAACCCCGGGGAGTACGACCGGCTTTTAGCATTTGTCCGGGAACAAGCCAGTTTTCAATAATACATTTGACGGAGCTCTCGGCCCCGTCAAATGATTGGTATTAGTCTTCCAATTCGCGGTAGGCCAGAATCCCTCCCAATACATTGCGTACATTGGAGAAGCCTTGCGATTCGAGGTAGCGGGCAGCTTTGCCGCTACGAGCGCCTGAACGGCAATGAATGATGATTTCCTCATCTTTCAAAGCTTCCAGCTCATCCAGGTGATCGGGAAGCTCGCCGAGCGGGATCAATATCGCACCGAGGTTATCCTCTTCGTATTCGTGTTCTTCGCGAACGTCGTAAAAGTGCAGATCTTCGCCCTTTTCAAGACGTTCTTTCAATTCTTCAACGGTAATATCCATATTTCAAAAATTTGTGACGACTGAGTCTATTGAGAGATTAACATTTTTTGCACAAAAGAACGTTTCCCATCGGTGGCCTTAAAGATATAAATACCCGGGTTCAAATGTTCAACCGGAGCGGACTGCTGATCGCGGGCGGGCGCCAGCGAATGTACCAGACTGCCTCCCGTGTTATAAACTTCGATCTTTTTGAGCGATTTATTATTCCAGCGCACGTCACCTCTGGCCGGATTCGGATAGAAAATAGCATTGATCTTGTCAGCCGGCTCATTGCCGGTAATGATGCCTTGCGCCTTTTTTCCCAGGTAAGGACGAATCATAATCGAGCCTTTGAGGGACGTTTCCTTAGCCCATTCGGTTCCTAGGTTATAATAAACCGCATTTCTACCTAAAAGTGAATTGCGGTCGAAGCCTACGGTTACCGGCTGGTCGTTGATCTGCAACCAACCTACATAGAAAGTATCTGGCACCGCTACCGGAGCGGCGAATGCGTAATCGATAAAACCATCACGTACCGCCGGGTAACGCACCGCAACGGATCGCTGGGCAATGATCTGATCGGGCTTACCGCCTTTGCTTCCGTATATCTGGATAGTAAAGCCTTGTCCTGAAATGTCCTTGTTAAAAGACACCATCGACATCCGTACGCCGCCAATCGTGTCGGCCTTGGCGAGCACATATTGTACGGCTACCTTGCCCAGTTTCTGGTTCACCTGCACACCATACTCGGCACTGCCGTCGTCGTAGGCGAAGTAGTCCGTCAATGCAGCCCTTGCCACAATGGTATCATTCATTTTGAGATTCGCGCCCGGGATTGTGTCGGTAGTAGCGACGAAGAATTTGCTGATCAAATGCAGGCTATCGATTTGAGCAGCCGCATTTAAGGGAGCAATCTTAGCTGCCAATCCCTGTGATTTCAATGCCGCGACGAAGATCGAACGCTGCACAACGCGCGCGAACTCGGTGCCCCGCTGCGCGTCCGTGAGCGTATAGGTGCTCGTGAGGACGTTGAAGTTATTGAAATGATTGACAATATCGGTCTTCACAGAATCCGCAGTCGCTGCTGCCGGGTTCACGCGATATTGCCGCAGCGGCATTGCAGTGTATTTTTTGAGAATATTAGAAACCGGTTTCCGCATTGCCACATCAAACAAATAGGGCTGTTTGACGGATCTTTTTGTATTTAAATACACATAATCCAAATGCCAGGTATCGTAAGGCCCCGAACTCCGGCCATAGGATCTGAAACGGAACTGGAAAGCATCGTGCAGGTAATTAGGGTCTTTAATGGAAATGAACTGCTGATGAAAAAGTGTGTCCACCTCGTAGCCCAGTTGTTTCCACACCGGCACCCATTCCTGTGTTTTACCGTAAAATTCCAGTTGCAAATAGTCACTCGAATCGGGCAATTCGCCCAGGCCTTTCGCAGCCCAGTAAAAACTGAGGTAAATGGAGTCGGCTGCTACCCTGCCATTCAGATTGACAGGTTGGGAAGTAAGCGTATCGGTGTAGCCTTGCGTCAACGGGTTCACCAGATTGTAGGGAACGCCATTGGCATTCAACCCATCGAATGTAGCCACATTAACCGATGGATGTGAGGTAACAAGCGTGTTATTAATGTAAACCCCACTTCCGGGAAGCCAGTATCTGGAGCTCGGAGAAAGGGTTTTGGTAGTAGAAAAATCATCAAAAAAAGGCAGGTTCAACGAAGCCTGGGTGCGGAGGTGCTGCGAATCTGACTCATCAATTTCATCACTATACCGGGCCTGATCGATCGGTACAATGCGCAACTGCGCACGCGCGACCTGGCTTTGCACCATGGCCAGCACACAAACCCAAATAAAAATCCTGTGTGTGAAGAATTTCTTACTGCTGCGGTTGATTTTCATTATCCGTCGTTTCAGGCGCCTGCGGGGTTACCCACAAGTCGATTACGTCCCCTATTCTTACCTTGTTGCCCGCGTCGGGGTTTTGCCGCACGATCGAGCCCGGCGCCTGACCTTCCTCGGCAGGCACTTCCATTACCTGGCCTACTTTCAGCCCTGCTCCCACAATCGCTATTTTCGCTTCATCCAGCGGCATTCCAATCGCCGACGGCGCTTCAAACTGTGCCGTACCCAGCCCTTCCCCCAATTCCAGATCGATTTTCGTGCCCTTCGCGACCGGCTGACCCGGCAGGATTTCCTTACCATTATACAATTGCCTCAAAACCGCATTCTGTGCCATATCCGGAACATAGGAGATGTTACCCTCTTCCAGGCCCACACTTTTCAGCAGCATTTGCGCGCTGCGATGCGTCATATCCGTCAGTTTCGGCATTTTGATCAGCGGTGCGGTGCGGGAAACCACCGTTACGTAAATTTTACGGCCTTCCTTCACCTTTGAGCCGGGCAATGGATATTGCGAAATGATGGTCAATGCGGGCACGTTGGTCACAAAAGTACAGTCGACCTCATAGCGCAAGTCGCGATCGCCGAGGAAGTCGTCGAGCTCCGCTACACTTTTCTTTTTCAGGTCGGGCACTGTAATGGCCTCGCCATGATTGGTTGTAAAAGGAAGGTAAACGAAAAAGAACCCCAGAAATAGGACCAAAAGCAGCGAGACAATGATTCCGATGTGTATGAAAAGATCAGTTCTGGACTGTGTACTTATTTTGGCCATGAATGTATTTGATGCGCTTTGGGATTATAAACGGGTAAAAATAAACGTAATATTCCAAGATGCCAATATGCTAAACCGCATACGAACCGAGAATTCTCTTGATGTATTTACCCAGAATATCAAATTCCAGGTTAACAGTATCCCCGGCCTTTAACGAATGGAAATTGGTAAAGTTATAGGTGTAAGGGATAATAGCGACCCGAAATGAGTTTTCACCCGAATTGAACACCGTGAGACTCACACCATTAATGCAAATAGAACCTTTTTCCACAGTAATATTGCCCTTCGAAGCATCATATTCAAAATCGAACAGCCAGCTTCCGTCGCGCTCCTGCACCTGTGTGCACGTGGCGGTTTGGTCTACATGACCTTGTACGATATGCCCGTCGAAACGGCCGTTTGCGGGCATACAGCGTTCAAGATTTACTTTACTGCCTGCCGTAAGGTCGCCCAGGTTGGTCTTCAAGAGTGTTTCCTCGATGGCCGTTACCTTATATTGGTCGCCGTCCACAGCCACTACCGTAAGGCAAACGCCGTTGTGGCTCACGCTCTGATCTATTTTGAACTCGTTGGCGATGCCCGATTCGAAAGTAAAGGTCTTGTTGGTCCCTTCCGTCACTACATTCACCACCTCCGCGGTTGATTCTACGATTCCTGTAAACATTTTAATATCGGATTATAATGCAAAGTTACAATTTCCTAACCGCTCTCCTACCGTACAAAATTCCCGCATCCGGCATTATTCATGCGCAACTGCTTTTCAATTAGGCATTCTTTGCGAACTTTGCGAAAAAAATAAGCGCTGCTTTAATGAAAAAAGTCCTATTTATCGATCGCGACGGTACGATCATCGTTGAGCCACCCACCGATTTCCAGGTTGATTCCCTCGAAAAGCTAGAATTCCTGCCCAAAGCCATTTCTGCACTACGTAAAATCGCGGAGGAGACAGATTATGAACTGGTTATGGTGACTAATCAGGACGGCCTGGGTACCGACTCTTTCCCGGAAGATACGTTCTGGCCCGCTCAAAACAAGATGGTGAAAACGCTCGAAGGTGAGGACATTCGTTTCGCCGACGTGCATATCGACCGCAGCTTTCCGGAAGATAACCTGCCTACCCGCAAACCGGGCATCGGAATGCTTACCACTTATTTTTCGAATGAATATGATCTAGCCAACAGCTACGTGATCGGCGACCGCCTGACCGACGTGCAACTGGCTGTAAACCTCGGCGCAAAAGCCATCCTTTTCCGTTCCGAACTGCCGCAAGAAGGCGTCAGCGAACCGATGAATGAAGCCACCGCATTGGTTACCAGCGACTGGGACGCGATATACGAGCATTTAAAACTGCCTTCCCGCAAAGCTTTTGTGGAAAGAAATACCAAGGAAACGCAGATTAAAGTGGAGCTGAACCTCGACGGCAGCGGCCGCTCGAATATCCATACCGGCCTCGGCTTTTTCGACCATATGCTCGACCAGCTCGCCCGCCATTCCGGTGCTGACCTGACGATCCGCGTCGAAGGCGATTTGCATATCGACGAGCACCATACCATTGAGGATACCGCCCTTGCATTGGGCGAAGCTTACCGCCAGGCGATCGGCGACAAACGCGGAATCAGTCGCTATGGCTTCCTATTGCCAATGGACGAAGCATTGGCGCAAGTTGCGATCGACTTTTCGGGCCGCCCGTGGATTGTGTGGGATGCCGAGTTTAAAAGAGAGAAAATCGGGGAAATGCCTACTGAGATGTTTTTCCACTTTTTCAAGTCATTCTCAGACACTTCGCTTTCAAATCTGAATATTAAGGTGGAGGGAGACAACGAGCACCATAAGATCGAATCGATTTTCAAAGCATTTGCCAAGGCGATTAAAATGGCCGTCAAACGCGACCTTAAAGCGCTGGATTTCATGCCATCGACAAAAGGAGTACTTTAATTTTTTGTGAACAACGAGCCGATATGGCATTTTTTAGCTATTTTTGCTCATCTTACGTTGCATTATAATCGAGTACAACTATGACAATGACTATTATTATGATTGCCTTTTATGTAGTTCTGTTGAGCAGCGCGTTCCTCGTGGGGCGTTGGTTGGAGAACAACGAAAAGCAATGGAAAGTAAATAAGTAAGGGTTGTTGATACGACCCTTTTTTTATTTGTTTTGTCAAATTCTTATCAGATTTTAATCAGGTTACACTAAAATGTGCCTTATCGAACGTTTTAGACGCGTTAGGTGTTAACTTGGTTCTTAAAAAACTGTTTTTCCGTGTTCAGAACACTTTGTCTCATACTACTTACGGCCTTCCTCATCTGTAAAGCCACAGATGTTGCCAGCTTGTTGCTGGCCAAGGAAAAGGCATCTGTGGTTTGTGATACCGGTTCCTGTGACAATGAGGAAAAAACAGAGGTTGAAAAACTGAACGACGACCAGCTACTCATTTCACATAGCGTACATTTTGACCGCTCGGTAACGCTAATCCCGGTCAAAAGCTCATTCTTCTACACTTCGAATTTCGATAACGAAATCTACCGCAACCTGCTATCTCCGCCCCCGGAGCTAATCTGATTTCTTTGATCCAGACCCGTTCGGGTCAGTTACCGTCGTAACGCGATGCGGTATTTCCGCGTCCCTGCGCACGTGTTGCTCTATTTTTTACTCCAAATTCTAATCAAGAAATCATGATAAGGGCTTATAACCAGTTATTTGAAAACAATAAGAAGTGGGCGGAAGAAACAACCAAGGAAAATCCTGAATTTTTCTCAAACCTGGCAAAAGGACAGTCTCCGAAGTTCCTCTGGATCGGCTGCTCGGATAGCCGCGTGCCTGCCAACCAGCTTACCGGCACCCAGCCTGGCGATATTTTTGTACACCGTAACATTGCTAACATGGTGATCCACACGGACATCAGCATGCTAAGCGTACTCGACTATTCCGTAAACGTATTGGGCGTGGAGCACATTCTCGTGTGCGGACATTACGGCTGCGGCGGGGTAATCACGGCCATGGGCAACAAGCAGGTAGGACTGATCGATAACTGGTTACGTCATATCAAGGACGTTTACCGCCTGCACGCACAGGAGCTCAATGCGATCGAAGACGTCAAAGCAAGAGCCGACCGCTTCGTGGAGATCAACGTTCAGGAGCAGGTGCGCGACCTCGCCAAAACGACCATCGTACAAACCGCATGGGCAAATGGAAAGCCTTTGCAGGTACACGGTGTCGTTTACGATATTGGCAACGGTATCCTGAAAGACATGGGCGTAACGATCGACGCGACCAACTTCGCCGACGACGTATACCGTCTCGAAATACCGCATTTAGTCTAGAAAAGCGGTTCTGCATTCCGAGTAGTCCAATTAATGATCCTTACTGACTCAATCGTATGTCATTGAATAATAAAAGTTTGTTCGCCAATATCAAATACGATTTACCTTCCGGGCTTGTCGTATCCCTGGTAGCGCTGCCGTTATGCCTCGGTATCGCGCTAGCCTCGACCGGGCGCTCCGATCTTCTTTTTTCGGGTGTTATTGCCGGTATCATAGGCGGAATCGTAGTAGGCTCGTTGAGCGGCTCCTCCCTGGGTGTGGCAGGTCCGGCAGCGGGTCTGGTTGTGATTGTACTCAATGCGCTCGATACCCTGGGCAGTTTCGAGGCATTTCTGCTTGCCGTGGTGCTTGCAGGTGCTTTGCAGATTCTCGCGGGCTTGCTTAAAGCAGGTATAATCGGTTACTATTTCCCTTCATCGGTGATCAAGGGAATGCTGGCAGCCATTGGTATTACCCTTATTTTAAAGGAGATACCGCATGCATTCGGCTACGATGCCGACTTCATGGGCGACGAGGCATTTGCGCAGAAGGATGGCCGTAACACCTTCTCGGAGGTTTACTACTCGCTGCGATACAACAGCACTGGGGCAATCATCATTTCGGTGATCTCCATCGCGATGCTGATCCTGTTCGACAAGCCGTTTATGAAGCGCATTCAGCTGTTCCGGTACATTCCGGGCGCTTTGTTTGTCGTAATTACCGGTGTAGTCCTCAATCTTGTATTCGGTGCCGCGGCGCCTCAATGGGCATTGACCGGCGAGCACATGGTGCAGCTTCCGGTAGCATCCAGTGCAGCGGAGTTTTTCAGTTTCTTCAAAACACCTGATTTCTCCGCATTCAGCAAACCCGAGGTTTACACCGTGGCATTAACATTGGCCATCGTGGCCAGCCTCGAAACGCTGCTATCCGTGGAAGCTACCGACCGCCTCGACCCGTTCAAACGTACCACGCCTACCAACCGCGAATTGATAGCCCAGGGCACGGGTAACATGATTTCCGGGCTGATCGGCGGGTTGCCCGTAACACAGGTAATCGTTCGCAGCTCTGCTAACATCGATTCAGGTGGTAGAACCAGGCTGAGTACGATGATTCACGGTACCATTCTGCTTATTTCTGCGGTGTTTATTGCCAAATACCTCAACTATATCCCGCTCGCATCGCTGGCGGCTATATTGCTCATGGTAGGTTATAAGCTGGCGAAATTCGAGCTGTTCAAAGGAATGTACAAGCTGGGACTCGAACAGTTCATACCGTTTGTAGTGACCATTATCGCGATCCTAAGTACCGATTTGCTGAAAGGTATCGGCATTGGAATGGTAGTGGCCATTTATTTCATCCTGAAAAAGAACCACAAGCATTCTTACCATTATATCAAAGAAGAGCACCGCGACGGCGAGGTGATCACGCTTTTACTTTCAGAGGAAGTCACATTCCTGAACAAGGGAAGCATCAGCGCAACGCTGGATAACCTGCCCGACGGCGCTACTGTGGTGATCGACGGCTCCAAATCGATGAACATCGATTACGACGTGCTCGAAATCATCCAGGATTTCAAAAAACACCAGGCGCCGCTGCGCAATATCACCGTGGAAACGCGGGGAGTAGGCGAAGTGGAGGCTGTGGGAGCTCATTAGCATTAACCTTCTATAAAGCAAAGGCCCGCTTCCGAAATGGAGCGGGCCTTTTGCATTTGTAATAAGTCGACAAGCAGGTTAACTTAATTCTTTTGTTTTAACCGCTGGATCAGCATGTCGTTAAACGTACGCTCGGCCTTGTATAATTCGATCACCTGGCTAGCGGTAATGACCTTTAAAAACTTGTTTTGGTATTCCTTTTCCAGATCGAGTTCCTTTTGGCGAAGTTCCTGCACCTCTTTCAGGTTGCTCAGCACCGCCTCGTCGTTCTGGCCTTCTGCCTTCTTGTCGTTGATGATCTTACGCTGCGCCCGGTGAATTTCGCGCCTTTTCTGCGCATACTCATTATACATGGGCCAGAAGCCGGTGGACTGCTCGGGCGTAAGGTTCAGGCGGTTGGTAATGATCGCTACCTTCGCGTCCTGGATCTTCTTTATTTCTTCTTCGGAACGACGTTGAGCGTGAGCCGTTGTGGACACGGCACCAATGAATAAAAGCAAAAGAGCAAAAGTGTTCCGATACCGTTTGAATTCAATTTGTAAGTTCATTTCGATTGTTCGTTAGGGTCAAATCTTGTCCGGGGCAAGCATAACCTCCTCCAATTGCTGGCGAAGAATATCGTCTTCCAAACCATCCAGATAATTCAGCACCGTCGAATCGGATTCGAATGCTTTCTGAACCACCTTGTGTTCGCTTAGATCATAATAACTGAGGTCCTGGTCTTCCAGGTAACTGACGATAGAGGCATTACTGATGCCGCTCAAAGGCTCCTGCCCCAGCGATCCCTGGCGCTCCGGCACCGTTACCCACACCAGCACGAGAATGAGCGCGGAAGCAGCCGCGAGGCCGACAGACCGTTGCCACGACCAGCTTACGAGGGGTTTACGGACGGGCTCCGCGGGAATCCGGGACTGGATCATTTGCGGCAGCTTGTCAAAATAACCTTCCGGCACGGAAAAGGGCGTCTCCCTTTTCAGATCATCCAGCCGTATACGTTTTTTGTCCATGATTATTTATATTTCCTATCTTGTGAAGGTTTGACCAATGTGAATGCAAATAGTTTAATCCGTATCGTTCAAAAAATCCTCAATTTTTTTCGAAGCCCAATGATATGAGGCTTTTAGCGCTCCTACCGACGTTCCGGTGATTTCCGAAATCTCTTCATAGGGTAAATCTTCAAAATATTTCAAGTTAAATACCAAACGCTGCTTTTCCGGTAATTTTAATATTGCCTTCTGTAATTTCAGCTGAATGGCGTCGCCGCTTACGTCGGGGTCGGCTTCCAGTTTTTCGCTCAGCTCATTCTCCACATCGTAAATGGGAATGAAATATTTCCGGCGCTTTTTATTGAGAAAATTAATGGCTTCGTTGCTCGCAATGCGGTAGAGCCAGGTGTACAGCTTGGCATCGCCGCGGAAATTTTCCAGCGCTGTCCATGCCTTGATAAATACATCCTGGGTAATGTCATTGGCATCATCATGATCGACCACCATCTTCCTTACCAGCCAATATACTTTTTGCTGGTACTTCCGCACCAGCTGATTGAAAGCGTTCCTCCGCGTTTCGGGATTTGCAAAAAGGGATAATAATTCTTCGTCGGACATTTAATCAGTATTAACCTGATCGTTTTTTACAGGGAAATCCGCGTGACCAATAATTGTACCGGAGCCCGAAGTCAACGCCGATCAATAATAGTTTATTTTTTTGTGGAGGACAAATAAAAAGAGCTCTGAGATAGCAAAAATGGCATTTTGCATTCCCAGAGCTCCTGATTCCGAACTATGATCAAATCTGATTAGTATTCTGATTGGATCAATATCTAATCATTTGATCAATAATAATCTAATCTCTAATCAATTCCCGTCGACTTAAGTCGACGGCAAGGCGATGCATTTTGTGAGATGTCATTGTGACATTCGGCACTGTAATGCAAGATGCCTTTTGATCCGATTCCGTCGACTTGAGTCGACGGGCAAGGCGATGCATTTTTTGTGAGATGTCATTGTGACATTCGGCACTGTAATGCAAGATGATGCATGTTTGAGCAATGTCATGATGCATTATGGCACGATGACATTGCAATGATGCTATTTTCTTGCAATCGCGCGTTTCGCGGCTTCTACGATGTGCTTTGCATCGAGGCCGTATTTTTCGAGCAATTGCGCCGGCGTGCCGCTTTCTCCGAAGCTGTCATTTACAGCTACGTACTCCTGCGGAACAAGTTTGTTTTTAACCAAGACTTGCGCAACGCTGTCGCCCAATCCGCCGATGCGGTTGTGCTCCTCTGCAGTTACTACGCATCCCGTTTTCTCAACTGATTTCAGAATCGCTTCTTCATCCAACGGTTTGATCGTGTGGATGTTGATGATCTCTGCATTGATACCCTCTGCTTCGAGGATTTCGCCAGCCTGGATCGCTTCCCATACCATGTGGCCGGTCGCGAAGATGCTGACATCTGTACCTTCGTTCACCATCCATGCTTTACCGATTTCGAATTTTTGGTCCGGATCAGTGAAAATAGGAATAACAGGGCGGCCAAAACGCAGGTAAACTGGCCCTTCGTAGTCAGCGATAGCGATGGTAGCGGCTTTGGTCTGGTTGTAGTCGCATGGGTTGATGACGGTCATGCCTGGAAGCATTTTCATCATACCGATATCTTCGAGGATCTGGTGGGTAGCACCGTCTTCACCCAAAGTCAAACCTGCGTGTGAAGCACAGATTTTCACGTTCTTGTTAGAATACGCTACACTCTGACGGATCTGGTCGTACACACGGCCTGTCGCGAAGTTCGCGAAAGTGGTAGCGAAAGGAATTTTGCCCCCGATAGTCAAACCAGCCGAAACGCCGATCATATTAGCCTCGGAAATACCGCATTGGATAAAACGCTCAGGGTTTTCTTTGATAAACGGTTCGAGTTTCAAAGAACCCACGAGGTCGGCGCAAAGCGCTACAACGTTGGGATTTTGCTGCCCCAGCACGTGCATTCCGGCACCGAAGCCCGAACGCGTATCTTTCTTCTCAGTGAAGGTGTATTTTTTCATTTTGAATGTCTGTTTTATGAAACCGCGTGCATGACCACGCTGGTCCGGATATTAATAATCTCCCAAAGTTTCGTCCAGCTGAGCCAGTGCCGCCGCCAATTGCTCGTCGTTTGGCGCTACACCGTGCCATTTGTGGCTGCCCATCATGAAATCGACGCCGTAACCCATACCGGTGTGCAGCAATACCATGATCGGTCTGCCATGTCCCAGACGGCCTTTGGCTTCGTACAGGCCTTTCACTACTGCGGCCATGTCGTTTCCTTCTTCGATGTTGATTACTTCCCATCCGAATGCTTCATATTTGGCACCCAGGTCGCGGTTGTTCATTACCTTGACAGTCGGGCCGTCGATCTGCTGGCCGTTCAGGTCAATAAATGCGACCAGGTTATCCACCTGGTGGTGCGGTGCGAAAGTAGCGGCTTCCCAAACCTGGCCTTCCTGCTGCTCGCCGTCGCCCATCAGTACATATACCGTCCCTTTGTCGTTGTTCAGTTTCTTAGCCGTTGCAGCGCCTAATGCTACCGACAATCCCTGGCCCAGCGAGCCCGACGCGATGCGGATACCTTCAAGGTGCTCGTGCGTGGTAGGGTGTCCTTGCAGACGTGAATCCAGCTTACGGAAAGTAGCCAGCTCCGATACAGGGAAATAGCCCTTACGTGCCAATACGCTGTACCATACCGGGGAAATGTGGCCGTTCGAAAGGAAGAAAAGGTCTTCGTCCTTACCATTCATATCGAATACAACCTTGCCATCATTCTCTTTAAGCTTCATGCGCTCAAAGTACAATGCTACCAACAATTCGGTGCAGCCCAGCGACCCGCCAGGGTGTCCCGACTGACAACCATGTACCATGCGTACGATGTCCCTGCGAACCTGGGATGCTACTTTTTCTAATTGTTCAATTTCCATTTTTATTTATTTTCTATTGGACTGTCCTTAATCCGGTTAACCCGAAGGCGGACCATTTAGGCGGCGTAAATGTCCTGCTATTCGGAATGGTAAAATGACTGATTATTATTCAGTTTTTCCAAGAATTTGATCAGTGTGTTTCGATGATTCCACTTTGGAAATGATCTCCTCGATGATCCCCTTTTTGTTGATGACGAACGTTGTCCGGAGTACACCCATATAGGTGCGTCCGAACGTCGTTTTCTCTCCCCAAACGCCGTAGGCTTCGACCATTTTATGCTCTGTATCCGCCAGCAGGGAAAACGGAAGCTCATGTTTTTTAATGAACCGCTGGTGCGATTTCTCACTATCAGGGCTCACTCCGAATACCTTGCAGCCTTTTTTGAGGAACAATGCATAGTTATCGCGGATGTTACAGGCCTGATTGGTACAGGTAGGTGTGTTATCTTTGGGATAAAAGTACAAAACAACTTTCTCTCCTTTCAAATCCGACAGCTTTACTAAATTTCCGTCCTGGTCTTTTACTGAAAATGCGGGTGCGGGGTCACCGACTTGTAGTCCCATAATCTATCTTCTACGTTTTCTGGTTTTCTTAGGTTTAACAACCAGATCCACCAATTCTGTTCGCAAGATAGTACTATTTCCCGCCCTATCTGTCACCTCCAACACGAGTTCGCCATCAAAAACCTGGTTTTCGTCAAGTTTTTCCGACCAGATATAGCCCTTTTTAAAATCATAATTCAGTAACACCCATTCCCCGTTCACAAGCGCCTTGAAATTGGCAATTCCCGACAAACCATCCCCGATATAACCCCGGATGCTCTTCTTGCTATGCTCTACCAACCTTGCACGCGGCGGTACCGTATCCTGCTGGATCACAAATGTACCGAGCTCGCGGGTGTCGAAACGGATCTGATCGCCATCCCATTTGCCGCCTAGAAACCGGTAGTCGCCATTCAGGTAACGGTACACGTAAGTGCGTGATTTGTCCTCGGGCGCCTTGTCGGGCATGAATGCGACGTGAATGTAGTCGTTCAATGCCGTGCCGCGGTTGTTAATGGTCAATGCATTGAAATTCCGCTGGCCCATTAAAAAAAGCGTATCGAACAAACTGGTGTTATCCAGGTCCACCGACCATTTCTCCTCCTTCACTGACGACGCAATGCCCGGCAGCACCTGACGGCGCAGAAAGGTCTTCGTGGTGGTAGTGCCCACTTTCACGGAATCCGGCATTTCTTTCCTCAAATCAGTCAAAAACACAGCTGATTCACCTGCGTAAAGGCTCGGCGCGCGCTTCTCTTCCTTTCCTTTAATATAGAAAATCGCCGACGGCTCCTGGCTGCGGTAGTACTTTGCCTTTACTACTAATGTGTTCTCGCGGATCTCAGTTTGAACATACTCAGGATTGACTTCCGTATTGAACACCGGCAGCGGCTGGTTCTGCACCTCGCCTTTGACAGTAAATATCAGTTCAGAAAAATTCTCATAGGAATCCGAAATGCGGACTTTCACCTCGTGGCTCAATGTATCCGCGATATTCAGCTTACCATTGATCGCATTGGTTTTGTATAAATTAAACTGATTCCCGTCGGGCACGTAGCATTTCAGGAAACGCTGGCCGGTAGCCTGCTCGGTTTCGTAATCGATGAGGTTGTTGTAATCGCGGGTCGATGCATTGGGAAACACTTCAATATTATAGGAAAACACTTCCTGCCCGTCCATTCTGATTTCAATGCATTGCAAACCATAACGAAAACCGGTGCCCGTCATCTGGTCGAATGCGATCAGATCTATCCCCACAATACCGGTAGCGGAAACCGTGTCAGGCAAGCGCCAGGTACCGTCTTTGAGTTTCACCGGCGCGTAAACTTTCCGATCGAATTGTCCGTTTACCCGGCCATTAATGTCCATCGGACGGATCGCCAGGTTCACAAATTTCGGCGGCGTCACGTCTTTGATTTCATTAAACCCAAAATACAATGGATTGAGATAATTATCCTTCGAATCGCGCACCTCGAAATGCAAATGCGGCCCGGCCGAACCGCCGGTATTACCCGATAATGCGATTACTTCGCCTTTTTTGAATGTAAATTGACCTGCTTCCGGAAAAAGATCGATTTCGAATGTCTGCTTTTTATATTGCTCCTGCCGTACCCAGCTTGCCAGCGGATCGCTGAATTTCAGCAAATGGCCGTACACCGTCGTTTGCCCATTGGGGTGCCGCAAATAAATTACATTGCCGTAACCGGTGCGCTGAACTGCTACTTTGTACACATAACCTTCCGCAGCCGCGTACACGGGCAAGCCCTCGCGCTGCTGCGTGCGGATATCCAGCCCCGCATGAAAGTGATTGCTCCGCAAATCCCCTAACCCACCTGCCAGCGAGTTCGATAATCCCGGACGGATCGGAAACTGATAGTAACCTTTTGGATACGATTGTTTTTGGGCGAAAGATTCCTGTGCAACACCTGCCAAACCCAATACAAACAGCCCTGAACGGACAAATGCCCGAAAATAATGACGCATGAAAAAGTGTATGAATAGTCGGTACGGCCGACCGGGTGATATGAAGAGTACGGTTTACTTAACGAACAGTTCGAGCATCTTCTTGCCTTCGATGGAGGCCGTGAGCTTATCGCCGACTTTCACCGGCCCCACGCCTTTTGGTGTGCCTGTGAAGATCAGATCGCCCTTTTTGAGCATGAAGAATTTGGAAACGAAGGAAATCAGGTAATTAATGCGGTAGATCATCATCGACGAGTTGCCATTCTGGCGCGTCTCGCCATTTACATCAAGGCTGAAATTGATATCCTGAATGTCGGCAAAATCCGAAACCGGCACGAATTCCGACACCGGCGCCGAGCCGTTGAACGCTTTCGCCAGCTCCCAGGGAAGCCCTTTCGCTTTCAGTTCCGATTGCAGGTCGCGGGCCGTAAAATCGATCCCGATCCCAATTTCACTGTAATATTTATGCGCGAATTTTTCTTCGATATTCTTCCCTACCTTATCAATTTTCACGACAAGCTCCACTTCATAATGAACGTCTTTTGAAAATTCGGGGTAGTAAAAATCATCCCCGAGGCGGATCTGTGCGGTTTCAGGTTTGAGAAATATAACCGGGGAATCGGGTGTCTGGTTGTTCAGTTCGGCGATATGCTCTGCGTAATTCCGGCCTACACAAATAATTTTCATCAGGGGTCAATGCTAATTTAAAAGGAATGAACGTCAGGGACAAAGCTACTTACAAAGCCGGGGCCTCACAATATTTGCCACAATTTTTCAGGCTGAATGCAGTTAAAATAATAATGCTATTTTTGAAAAAGTAATCAGGCCAATTTCGCTTACGCATGAAAAAGTACCTTTCCCAATCCCTTTCCTGCACCCTATTCACCCTCCTGATCACGACATTCCTGTTTTCCTGCGACACGCTCCGCAAAACACCCGAAAGAAATTCATCCTACCGAAGCTCACGAGGCACAGCCTCGCGAAACACCGCATCCCGGGGACGTACCTCGCCGACACGCAAACCGGTAGCCAAAGCCCCTGCCAGAAAGCCTGCACCCACACGAACTACCACCGCGTACTCGCGTCCCGGCGATGCCAATACCGCGAACGTACCCGAGGTGGTGCAAATCGCACGCACCTACACCGGCACGCCCTACCGCTCCGGCGGCAACGATAAAGGCGGTATCGACTGCTCGGGCCTCATTTGCCAGGTATATTCCGAAATGGGCGTAAAAGTACCCCGCATTTCCTGGCAGCAATCCGAGTTCGGGCAAGAGGTAGGTAGTATAGCAGAACTTAAACCCGGCGACTGGCTCTTTTTCGTGCCCGAGGCAGGCAAGGAAGGTTACGTTTCGCATGCCGGCATTGTCACCGACGTCCGCAGCCGCGACGAAATCATATTCATCCACGCATCCACCTCGCGCGGCGTGCGGGAGGACAACCTTTTTTCGACCTATTTCAAAGGCCGTTTCGTGAAAGCAATGCGGCCGTTTTAACTAGTACCGACCGTTCACGAACTCCGGTCCGTTAAAATACACAAAGTCATAGGGGTAGCGCGGAATCTGATTGTCCTTTTTCGAAATTTGCAATCATAACTCAATTCCTCTCCGCAGTATGCAAGATACCATTGCCCCTCCGCCGATAACCGGCGACCGGACATTAACCATTCAGGCCAGTCCGGGTATACCCATTTACATTTACGCCACTATTTTCGCATCGTTTTGCGTCATTACCGGACTCATCTGGGACATTTGCTGGCATATGAGCATCGGTCGCGACGGCCTGCTGTCGCCGCCGCATTTGGTCATATACCTCGGTGCCGTGGTGGCAGGGCTGTTTTCGGGTTACGAGATTTTGAGAAAGACATTTTTTGGAAATGATATTGAAAAAGCGGGCAGCGTCAAAATCTGGGGCTTTTTTTACAGCTCCCTCGGCTCGCTGTTCTGCGTTTGGGGCGCATTATCGATGCTTACATCCGCGCCATTCGACGACTGGTGGCATAATACCTACGGGCTTGATGTTACCATTCTTTCCCCGCCGCATACGGTATTGGTACTAGGCATCATCGGCATTCAGTTCGGGGCGATGATCAGCGTGATCGCCTTGAAGAACCAGATGAAGCTCTTCCGCAGTTTTGCAGAAGAAAAGGTCAGGGCATTGGACAAAACGCTTTTCTGGCTTTTCGTGCTGTCGGCAGGATTCCTGCTAACCATTTGGTTCACATTACTTTCCGAAGAATTGGGACGAATGCGTACGCACCGGTCGAGCTACTATATATTTGCGGGAGCCGCATTCCCGCTGCTTATGATGGCGGTAGGTAAAGCCGTTTCGCACAAATGGGCCATTACAGCCGTGGCGGGCGTTTATACCGGATTAATGCTCGGTACGCTCTGGATCATCCCGCTCTTCCCCGCCGAACCCAAATTAGGGCCGATCCTCAACCACATCACCCATTACCAAGGCTTCTTTTTTCCGCTCTTGCTAATCGTTCCCGCCGTGGTAATCGACATCCTTC
The DNA here is from genome assembly GCF_900101885.1 of Dyadobacter soli. Classification (GTDB taxonomy): domain Bacteria; phylum Bacteroidota; class Bacteroidia; order Cytophagales; family Spirosomataceae; genus Dyadobacter; species Dyadobacter soli. The sequence continues at coordinate 201,497 of NZ_FNAN01000004.1, forward strand.
GCTACCGCTTTGCCCATTGGAATGATTGGGAACTCACATTACTGCTCGGTGTGGCATTCCTGGCTGTGTTTTTTGTAGTTCAATGGTTTTTCGGTGGCTTTCTGATGGAGTCGCCCTATGCCCGCAACTGGTTCTTCGGAAGCCATTACTGGTATTTCGCAAATGACCCGAACTGGGAATATCGCTACAAATTCGGCCCGTGGATGGTCGAAGAAACGCCTGAACTGCTCAAAGGGCTGGGCATTGCATTGGTATTAACATTAATCTCAACCCGCATCGGATTGGCGTGGGGTAACTGGATGCACAAAATTCAACGATGAAAAGATATATTTCCCTCATTCTGTTAATGTTGCTCAGCGCAGCCTCGTATGCGCACGTCGGTAGCGCTGGCGTACAAATGCAGGCGCAGGCCGGTGGCTATAAGGTACTGGTAAGTGTAGTCCCGCCGGATGTGATCCCGGGTACGGCGCAGGTTTCCGTTTACATTGAATACGGCGAAGCCCGGAAAGTGTCGGTGCGGCCCATTTACTTTTATTCGGGTGACAAAGGTGCGCCTACTTCCGATCCGCTCACGCCGGTCCCGGGGCAGAAAGGGCAGTTTCAGGGAGCGGTGTGGCTCATGGAACCGGGCTCGTCCAGTGCGCAGATCAGCATCGAAGGGATACAAGGCGATGCCCAACTCGTGATTCCCATTGTAGCTGTGTCAACCGCAGAGCGCGAAATGCCCAAAGGACTCGGCATTGGCCTTAGCATTGTGGGGTTGCTGCTCTTCCTGCTCATGATCACAACCATCGGCGCAAGTGTGAGCGACGGTTTGCTTAAACCCGGCCAGCACCTTACCGTCGCTCAGAAACGTAAGCGCTGGATCAATATGGGCATTGCTACCGTGGTATGTTCCCTGATTTTGTACGGCGGTAGCAGCTGGTGGGATAGCTGGGCTGCCGAATACAAACAATGGCTCTATAAACCGCTGAATGCAAAAACAGCAGTGATCGAAGCCGACTCCCAGCGCGTGTTTCAGCTCAAAATAGACACTACCAACTGGGACCACCGGATGAAAAGAAGCATGCTCAGCCTGCTCGTTCCCGACCATGGAAAGATCATGCACACATTCCTCGTGCGCACGCCGGGCCTCGACGCATTTGCACACGTCCATCCCGACCGCAAGGACAGCCTTACATTCGAGGCCGCATTACCCGATCTTCCGGCCGGAAAGTACCTGGTGTACTCTGATATTGTACAATACACCGGCTTTGCCGAAACGATCGTCGACACGCTGGTGATCGGCGAAAAGCCATCCGCGCACATTCCAAAAGCATTGTCCGAAGACGATACTTACATCATTACCGACCCGCTCGATACGCCCGGCAAGGTGCCCATGGGCGAGAACGTGGTCATTTGCGGTAAACCGGGCACTAAAACCGTTTTCAAAGATGGCTCTTACGCTATTTGGGAAGGCAAACCCGACAAGGCGCTCGAAGCCGGAAAGCCGTATCAGCTTAATTTTGAAATATTTAATCCCGACAATAGCCCCTGCTTTCCAGAACCTTACCTTGGAATGATGGGCCACGCGGTGGTCATGCGCTCCGACGGCTCGGTGTACATCCACCTCCACCCAAGCGGCTCCTATTCGATGGCCGCGGAGCAGTCGTTCGAGAACCGTATTTCGGACACCGCCCACGTAGCCAAGTGGCCCAACCCGCATACCTTCCGCGACAGTATCGACCGCCATTTGGCGAGCCTCAAAGCCATGCCGACCGTCGACCGGGAGATATTTCTCATGAAGGAAATGGGGATGTACAATGTGACCGAGGGAGGCATGACCGGCATGGAGCACGGCACACGCATCTCGTTCCCTTATGCTTTCCCGAAAGGCGGTCAGTACCGGATTTTCCTTCAAATCAAAAGAAACGAAAAAGTACTGACCGGCGCATTCGACGTTAAAGTCGATGATCCGGTCACATTATAGCATTTCAGCCACCAGGCATTTAAAAGAGCGCAGCGATCTTTTCGTAGGAAAGGTCGCTGTAATCGTTTACATATAGATTACACGGTGGCAATTCCTCTCGCGTATGCGAGCTGAGCACGCCTACCACGCGCATACCTGCATTAAGCGCGGCCGAGACGCCGGAAAATGAATCTTCGAATACTACGCACTGGCTGGGTTCAACGCCCAGGTTTTTTGCCGAAGTAAGGTAAACTTCCGGATCGGGCTTGTGCTTTTTCACATCTTCGCTGGCCAGAATCGATCCCAGCATTTCCTGAATGGGCACTTTACTCAGGATAAGGTCAAGGTTAGCGCGCGGCGCGGAAGTGGCCACGCCGAGTACTGCGCCGTTGGCTTTCAAATCCTGCATGAATGCTACAATGCCGTTGATAGGCTCTACATAAGGTGCATAGAGCTCACGAAACAGCCCTTCCTTCTCTTCTTCCATTTGCAACAACTCATCCCCTTCTACTATGCGCTGCAAAAAATGGCTCAGAATATAGCTGTTGCTTTTGCCATACATATGTTGTGCAAACTCCTCTTCGGTAGGAGCAAGATTTCTTTTTGAAAAAAATTCGCGGAATGCGCGGGAGTGGTACGGATTTGTATGAACGATTACGCCGTCCATGTCGAAAATAACTGCTATTTTTTCTTTCATCCGGCAAAGTTAACCATCGGAATAGCTTCCGGAAAATGAAATGCAGAACTAAAATCGAGCGCAAAAAGTGAAATAGTTTGACAACTTAAATTCAAACTTTTTACAAACGACTGCCTTTTTTATGGAGCATTCTATTAAATTTACCAACGACGCCTCACACTATCCCTTCAAAACTTCCTTACAGTCAACGTTATAAGCGTCCTACTTTTACCCGACCCAATTTCCTGATCAATTAATTGCAGTGTATGAATGAATTAGAACGAGCTGGCAATGGAGTTAACGGCCAGGCGGTTTCCAAGCCCAAAACACTCACTTCTCTCGAAGTGTACGATCAATACGGAGCGATGGCTTACGGTATAATCCTGCAAATCCTGCCACAGGTACACCTTGCGCAGGAGGTGCTGGTTAGCGTGTTTTCCTCTCCGCAATTGCAATCTTGTAACAGTTATCCATTTACGTTTGCCGCCTGCGTGATCAAACTGGCGCGGGAAAAAGCTGTTGAAGCCAAACGTAAACTCACTGCCCTGGTACCCGCAGGAGCCGAATACGCAAGTGGGGATACTTCTCCTCAAAGCATTTTCGACCTCGCATTCCGGCAAGGTTTCACGCCGGACGAAGTAGCAGGCAAGCTGAACATTTCCAAGAAGGAAGTGCTGCATTCTTTTCACGAGTTTTTCAAATCATACCGCAACGCATAACCTTTACACACATTGAGCAAGCAGGAATTTATAGAAAGCGGCATTCTCGAATCGCACCTGATGGGACTGGCCAATGAAGAAGAGCAGCAGCTCGTTGCGGAAATGATGCTGTCCGACAATGCAATGTCCGAATATGTAAATGATCTTGAAGACGATATCAAGCGCTATTTTGCAGAAGGCTCGGTACCTCCGCCCGAAGCTGTGAGAGAAATTATATTGCTCCGGAGCATTCGGGAGAAAAAAGGCCCGAGCAACTACGGCGTAGGCGAAACGGTGGATGCCAAGCAATACCTCGATGTGGAGGTGAACGACACGCACATGAAAGTGCACAAGCTGTGGCGCCCCGCATTCATTGCCGTATTCATCCTGTCAAAAATCTTCCTGATCGCAGGTTTGTATTTCTATTTCAAATCGGTGGCGCAGCAGGAGGAAATCGACAAGATCAAAACTGAAATGCAACAGAACAATCCGTAAAAATATCGACCTGTACACACGAAAGCCGGCGGACCTTGTGATCCGACCGGCTTTTTTCATGTTTTGTAAATGCTATTTCAGGAATGCGCGGAGCATCCAGGCCATTTTCTCGTGTTCTCTCAAAAGACCGGTTACGTAGTCGCTCGATCCGAGGTCTTTGTAAGTGTCCGCAAACTCGGTTACGAGTGGACGGAGGATACGAATGATTGTTTCGTGGTCGTCCAGCAGGTTTTGCAGCTGCGTTTTCGAGTCGCTCGTATATTCTTGTTCGAGCAGGTCGGTCAGTTTGAGGATATCCGACAGGCGGGCTTCTGAATAGTGGCCAATCGCGCGGATACGTTCTGCGATATCGTCGAGGATCACCTGCAGTTGCTCGTATTGTCCTTCAAACAGCTTGTGCAATTCGAAGAAATTCATGCCGCCGATGTTCCAGTGGTAGTTACGGGTTTTGGTGTAAAGTACAAACTCGTTGGCGAGCAACTTATTCAACTGGTAGGCTACGGCCTGGGTATGCTCGTCAGATATTCCGATGTTGGTTTTCATGCGTCTTAAAATTAGGTATAGTTAATTGTGTTGATTCATATACGTAACCAAAGCTAATCGGTAAAAAGTTGCCCTGCAATGTCAAAGAATACGATTTTGATGGCATTTTTAACCGCAGGAAAATTGCCGCACGATATATCGTTACCAAAGCCCCATTCTTCCGTATAGGTAGGAAAGAATTGTTATATTTGTTAACGTGCTTTTCACATGACCGATCGCGAACGAATCAGTAATCTGGAAGAAATGGTAGCGGACATATTACTTAAACTGGACGAAATTGAGCGCATGCTCAACGACATTCCCCGTTTGGAAGATTACAACGAGTACAATCTTAAAACGCTGGAAGAAGGATTGCTGGAACTTGCCAAGAAAGAGCTTGTCTTGAATGACCGGCAGACGTTGCTCGAAAAGAGTTTTGCACTACTCATGGAAGTGTGCCGGAGAAATTCAGAAGAAATTGAAGCGATTCGTAAGATCCGGGATGCCCCCCAGCCGAGCGATAACAACGCAGAGTTGTTCGAATTCCTGATGTCAAAATTTGATGCGGTAGATGAGCGTTTCCAACAGCTGGACATATATTTCAGGCAGATCGACGAACGTTTCAGACAAGTTGACGAACGTTTTGAACAGATAGACAAACAATTCAATCGATTTAAAAGATTGATATACACCCGGACGAATCGACTGGAATTCAAACTAACACAGCAGGAAGATGAGCTTAAAAAAATTTCTCTCGAGATTCAAGCTCTTGGAGATCTTGTGAACAAGCTCAAGACAGAAGTCGATTCGATTAAAAACAAACTATTTAATTAATAACACCCCGAATACACCTATTATGTTCCCATTCCGCGTAGGCCAGGGCTACGATGTTCATCAGTTGGTAGAAGGCCGGCCGTTTTGGCTCGGCGGTATTTTAATCCCTCATACACACGGTGCCAAAGGGCATTCCGACGCCGACGTGGTTTGCCACGTAATGTGTGACGCGCTCCTGGGCGCAGCCAATCTCCGCAATATCGGTTACCATTTTTCCGACAAAGACCCGCAATGGAAGGGCGTCGACAGCAAGATCCTCCTGGCCAAAGTACTGGAAATGATCCGCGAAAAGGGTTTTGAAGTCGGAAATGTGGATGTGACCATCGTATTGCAAAATCCTAAACTGAACCCGCATATCCCGGCCATGAAAAGTTGCCTGGCAGAGGTTACGGGTATTTCCGAAGAAGACATTTCAATCAAAGCTACCACTTCCGAGCACCTGGGGTTTGTGGGAAGGGAAGAAGGCATCGCGGCGCATTGCGTAGCATTGATTTACCAGCCGGGCATATTCCCCGGTGTTGCATAGCAAACGTTCCTGATAAAATAGATTTGCATGAAAAAAGTAGTACTGTTCCTCTCCCTTTCCATGGGCGTGACATTCAGCGCGTGCGCCCAGCAATCATCCGCACCACTCGCCGAACAACCGCTCGGTTTTGAAGAATACGATCCAATCTCCACTTTGAAAGTGGAAGAGCACCCGCTGAAAAAGGCAAAATTCCCGTTTATCGACGTCCACAATCACCAGTATCAAATGCCTTCACAGGATTTGAAAGCGCTTGTAAAGCAAATGGACGCGCTCAATATGGCCATTATGGTCAACCTCAGTGGCCGAGGCTGGTCGCAGGAATGGGCAGAGGGGACAGCTACCTTGAAAGGGTCATTGGAAAATGTGACCAAAAACGAGCCGAAGCGTATCGCTGTTTTCACTAACCTGCAATTCAAAGGATTTGGCGAAAAGGACTGGTCGGCGAAGGCGGTGAAGCAATTGGAAGAAGATGTGAAAATGGGTGCCAAAGGTCTGAAAATCTATAAAAGCCTGGGTTTCGCAGGCATTAAGGACGACAAGGGCAATCGCGTACCCGTGAGCGATCCGCGCTTGCAGCCGGTTTGGCAGAAATGCGGCGAGCTGGGCATTCCCGTACTGATCCACACGGCCGACGTACCGTCGTTCTGGGACCCGATGGACCGCTACAACGAGCGCTGGCTCGAACTCAAAACGCACCCAGGGCGCAGACGCGGCCCCAACGATCCCATTCCGTTTGACTCACTGATCGCCGAGCAGCACCATATTTTCAAGATGAACCCCAAAACGACGTTCATCAATGCGCACATGGGCTGGTACCCCAACAACCTCAAAAAGCTCGACAGCCTGATGATCGCATTCCCGAATATGTATGTGGAAATAGGCGCCGTAATAGCGGAACTGGGCCGCCAGCCGCGCACTGCGAAGAAGTTTTTTGATAAATACCAGGACCGCGTGCTATTCGGGAAAGACAGCTGGGTACCCGCCGAATACGCTACTTATTTCCGGGTGTTGGAAACCGAGGACGAATATTTCCCCTACCACAAAAAATACCACGCGTTCTGGCGCATGTACGGCATGGGGCTGTCCGACGAAGTCTTGAAAAAGCTTTATTACAAGAACGCCTTGAAGATCATCCCGAGACTCGATAAAAGCCAGTTCCCGAACTGATCACATCCCATTATCCTATTTGAATGCCTTGGCTTCCCGCACTACCGACCGGTATTCGGCTTTGCCAAGGCATTTTTTATAATACTCCTTGGCTTTCGCTTTGTTGCCCGCCCGTGCGGAAATGCGCGCGAGGCCCGCGTAGGCGAATGCATGATACTCTTTCGTGTATTGATCGTCGTGCGGGGTTTTCAATGCGAGTAGGTATTCTTTCTGTGCCGCAGCGTCGTTCTTTCTGTCTTTTTCTTCCAAAATCCCCTGAAACGTTCGCCACGCGACCGGGAAAAAGCCGGTGTTTTGTTTACGAAGGAGCTGAACGCCTTCATGTGCCTCATCATAATTCCCTGAAAGCAGCTGCGCTTCCACGTTTTTCATCAAATAAATAGGGTTACGCGGGTATTGATCCACCAGCTTTTCCATGTAAACGGCCGCCTTCTCCGGCTTGGCCTCGTATTTCAGGTAAATGTGTGAAATGTAAAAGCAGGATTCCGCTTTGGTGATCGTCCCGACTTTGGTAGCTGTATCTATTTGTTTCAAACCCAAAGCTTTATCACCATTTTTGAAAAACACCAGCAATGGCTTCACGATCGGATGTTCTTCCGGATACACTTCCACATAGTAATTATACATTCCCGAGGTGAAGTAGAACTCCGGGTTCTTGTGCATCAGCTTGAAACCTTCTACAAACGCATTATAAGCCTTTTTCCCCTCGCCTGCCGCCGCCATCATTTCGCCGCGATAGTTGTACATCATAGCCATATAACCCCGCGCCACCATCGTATAAAACACGGCTTCGGGATCGGTACTATTCTTTCCGTAGCGCTTGGTAATCGCTTCCAGGCATTGATCGAGCTTTTGGATGTATTCTTTGGATTTCGTCGGATTATCCTTGATCGGCAGGTATTTCCAATACAAAATGAAGGAATCGAGAATGTAGGAAACGGGGTGATTGGGATACTTTTTTTCGACTTGATCGATAATCTGGACCGCTTCGTCGAACTCGTAATTGTAAATTTTGTCGAGGCTGTTTTGAATGTGTTTTAACGAAGCAGGGTCATTCAGTAACTGTGCATTGGCCTGCGTTGTGCATAGGGCAAACAAAACCCATATGCACAGCGAACGAAGTGTAATTTGCATGGCTCTCAACTAAATTGGTTTGGTGGTGTCCCAGCTGAACAGTAGCTTTGTTTATAACCCATAATTGAATGCGCGGGTTTCGGTCCCCGGTTTTATTTTGGCTAAAATCTCAACATTCAACTTCCTTTTTGATAAAATATGATTCGCTATAAGCAGTTCACACTGGGGAATGGCCTTCGGGTATTTGTCCACGAAGACTTTTCGACACCCATGGCTGCGGTCAATATCCTTTATAATGTAGGCTCGCGCGACGAGGACGAGCAGCGCACAGGATTCGCGCATTTGTTTGAGCATTTGATGTTTGGCGGTTCCAAAAATATTCCCAGCTACGACATTCCGGTGCAAAATGTGGGGGGTGAAAACAATGCATTTACGTCACCCGACATTACCAATTACTACATCACATTACCTGCTGATAACGTAGAAACGGCATTCTGGCTCGAATCCGACCGGATGCTGAGCCTGTCGTTCGATCCCAATGTGCTCGAAGTGCAGCGCAAGGTGGTGATCGAGGAATTTAAACAACGCTACCTCAATCAGCCTTATGGCGATATGTGGCTAAAACTGCGGCCATTGGCCTACAAAACACACCCTTACCGCTGGGCGACGATCGGAAAGGACATCGGCCACATCGAACGCGCCACGATGGACGACGTGCAGGATTTCTTCTTCCGCTTCTACCGGCCCAACAATGCGGTAATGGTCGTTGCGGGCGCCGTACCATTCGAAAAAGTGCAGGAACTGGCTGAAAAATGGTTTGGTAATATTCCGGCGGGACCAGCTTACGTCCGCAATCTTCCGGCCGAACCTGTGCAAACCGAAGCCCGCTTCCTCGAAACTTCGGCGAATGTTCCGCTAAACTCGCTGATCAAGGTTTTCCACATGCCGGGAAGGTACGATGCCGGTTTTTACGCCGGCGATTTGCTGAGCGACATTTTGGGAAGGGGTAAATCTTCAAGATTGTATCAAAAGCTGCTCAAAGAACGCGCATTGTTCAATAGTATCGGCGGCAGCATTATCTCCTCGCTTGATCCAGGTTTGCTCATGATTAAAGGAAACCTGAACCCCGGCGTCACATTGGAAGAAGCCGACGCTGCGGTGACTGAAATTTTGCAGGAAATCGTTGAAAATGGCGCTACGGAGGAGGAAGTAACGAAGGTGAAGAACCAATCGGAAGCATCGCTGGCATTTTCGGAGGTGGAACTGCTCAACCGGGCGATGAACCTGGCATTTGCCGCCAACGCAGGCAATGTGGATTGGGCCAATGCCGACGCCGACATTATCCGCGCGCTCACTACCGACGATATTAACAATGCCGCGAAAGCCATTCTGAAACCTGAAAACGCCTCGACGCTCTATTACCGGGCAGAAGCGAAGTAACAATACACGATAAGCAAAAAGCGCTGCCGGTACCATTGGACCAGCAGCGCTTTTTGTTTTTAATACCAAAATATCATTCCTCAGGCAGGAACGTGAGGTAGCTGAAATTCTGCTCATTGAACATTTCCGTTGCGATTTCCTGCAACTGGGCCGCCGTAATCTGCTCAATTTCACCAAAAATCTCCGGTAACGAATCGACTTTACCGGTATCGAGAATGCTTTTGGCCATCATGAGCATAAAACTCATATTGCTCTCCTCCGACATCGCCAGCTGGCCCATGAGCTGGACCTTCGTCTGATGAAGCTGCAAAGTACTGAGCGGAACCTCGCGAATGCGTTTCAACTCCTTATTAATCAGGAAAATGCTCTTACTCAGCTGTTTTTTCTCCGTACCAAAGAAAATGCCCGTAAAACCAGTATCGAGGTAAGGCGTGTAATTGGCTTCGATGGAATAGACAAAACCATACTTCTCCCGTAGCGAAAGGTTAAACCGGGAATTCATCCCCGGTCCGCCAAGGAGGTTGACCAGCATAAAAAACGGCAACCGCCGATCGTCGAGCAATGCATAGGCGGGCTGGCCCATCGCGACCTGCGCCTGCTGGATCGGGCGTTCCCGCTCCTGGCGTACAGGTGTGTAGATCACCGGCGCATTCCGCTTCCGATTGGTAGTGCGGTGCGGCACACCGCCGAGGTATTTCTCGGCAATGCGGATCACGCGTGCAAACGGCAGCCGGCTCACCGACGACACCACAATGCGCTCGGTATCGATATTATGGTTGATAAATTCGTACAAATGCTCCCGGCCGAATGAATTGACCGTTTCTGCCGTACCGAGGATGTTGGTGCCCAGCGCGTGTTCCGGGAAAATCAGCTGATCAAAATCGTCCTGAATGGCGTCTTCCGGCGAATCGACATACATCGACATCTCTTCCAGGATCACATTCCGCTCGCGCTCGATCTGCTTGTCGGGAAACACCGAATGGAAAGTAATATCGGCCAGCAAATCCATCGCCTTCTCGAAATGGTCGTCGAGTACCGAGGCATGGAAGCAGATTTTCTCTTTGGTAGTATAGGCATTCAGCTCGCCGCCGACGTTTTCAAGCCGGTTGATCACGTGGTAGGAGCTTCGTTTTTCAGTACCCTTGAAAGCCATATGCTCCCAGAAATGGGCCAGGCCTTGCTGGTGAGGCAATTCATCGCGACTGCCGATATCGAGCATAATGCCGCAATGCGCTATTTGCGTGTAAGGAACCTGCTTGTGTGCAATGCGGATCCCGTTGGCCAGCGTGTGTATCTGATATTCTTCGGCTGTTGAAAGGGAGGTTGCTTTGGGGTTGCCCCGTTTGCGGACATTGTTTCTCTTCATTCCTTTGTAACACAAAATAGCCACCAATAATTTTCGGTGGTATCCGCAAAAATACGGACTTTTGCCCGGAAAGCCTTGCAGTTACACATCATGCGCATCGGATTTGACGCCAAAAGAGCGTTTGCCAACAAAACAGGTCTGGGAAATTACAGCCGCTTCGTACTCGACGCACTAATGGCGCACCAACCCGGTCATGAATATTTAGCCTACACGCCTAAAAACAACCGAAATCTGTTCGACGAATTCCCTAGTGGTTCAATTCGTTATCCCAAAGGTTTTATCGACCGGAAACTTTCTGCATACTGGCGCTATGCAAGCATTACGCGGCAGCTGCGCGGGGAAAATATCGACTTGTACCACGGCCTCAGCAACGAAATTCCGCAAGGATTGCAGCGTGCAGGCATCCGTTCGGTGGTAACCATTCACGATTTGATTTTTGAAAGGTTGCCCCATCTTTTCAAACCAGTCGACCGCGCCATTTACCGGCACAAATTCCAATCTGCCTGCCAGCGGGCAGATTCCGTTGTGGCAGTAAGCGACCAGACACGCCGTGATTTAATAGCGTTATACGGTGTCGACGATTCGAAAATCAAGGTCATTTACCAGGATTGCAATCCGGTATTCCAAAAACAGCTTGCACCGGAAGAACGGGTCCGCATTTGTGCTGAATATGGAATTACCGGACCGTTTGTGCTTTGCGTAGGCACATTGGAAGAGCGTAAAAACCAGCACCGGCTGGTAGAAGCATTTGCCCGGTTGAAAAATCATGACTTCAAACTGGTACTGGTTGGCAAGCCGACCGCCTATTTAACCAAAATTAAAGAAACAGTCCATCAATTGAAGCTGGAAGACCGGGTAATGCTGCTGCACAATGTATCCACACCGCATTTACCCGCATTGTACCAGGCCGCAGATGTGTTCGCCTACATTTCCATTTATGAAGGCTTCGGCATTCCCATTGTGGAAGCATTGCACAGCGGAACGCCGGTTTTAGCGGCCAAAGGTTCCTGCCTGGAAGAAGCAGGCGGCCCGGGCGGGCTTTATGCAGATCCCTATCAAACAGAAAACATCAGCGAACAGCTGCAAAAACTGGTCACTGATGTTCATCTTCGGAATACTTTATCGGAAGCGGGGCGGGAGCATGTCAAACAATTTGCTGGTCAGCATATCGCCGGGCAGCTTGTTCAACTGTACGAAAGCCTTCGCTAGCTATTTTTCGCGGTATTGTTCGATAATGCGGTACAATGCTTTTTGTTTTTCCAAATCAGGGAAGAAGTCGAAAAGCTGTTCGTGACCATCGTAATCGAGCGTGAGGCCGATTTCCAGGTTTACCAAGGCTTCGCGGTACTGGCCTCCGTGGATCTGATAAACGGCCATTCTATAATACAAATCCGCTTCTTCGGACATCTCATCGATCGCCGCCTGCAACAAGTCGCAAGCCCGGGCATAATTGCCCTGCTCGAACAGCACATACGACCATTTCAGCCAGATATCCGGGTTAGACGGCTCTATTTCCGCCGCTTTCTCAAATGCTTCGAACGCGGAAACCACATTTCCTACTTTGAACTCCGTTTCGGCCAATGCAAGCCAGTAGTCCGGGTTCAATTCTGTGATCTGGATCGCTTTGCGCAAAAAACCGACGGCCTCGTACCAACGGCCCAGTTCGCTGAAACAAATGCCGAGGCCATACCAGCCGTCGTCCCACTGGCTATCCAGCTTCACGGTTTGGCGGTAGTACTTAATGGCAGTTTCGAATTCACCTAATTTCTCGTAGCAAGTCCCCAGGTTACAGCAGGTTTCAGGCTGCTCGCCTTCGAGTTCTATCGCCCTGATGAATTGCGCTTTGGCATCTTCATACTTTTCGAGCGCCATATAAGAATGGCCGAGTTGAAAGAATGCCGACGCGAAATCGTCCTTGATCAGCGTCGCATACTCGTACGCGTGAACCGCGTCCTCGTGGCGTTCCAACTTACTAAATGCGATGCCCAGATTGTACCATGCCTGATGCGAAAACGGATCGCGATCCACTAACGCATTATAGTAGTCAAGATGACTTTCTAACTGCCCAACCAGGTCGAGACAATGGGCCAATTCAAAAAGCGCATTCTCATTATTCAGATTGTTGCGAAGCGACCTTTTGTAGTACTTGATCGCATCCTCGTATTTGCCCCAGTTCTGGTAAGTCTGCCCGATCTGGAAATAGATTTCATCCCTGTCCTCCACCCTGCCGAGCAGGTTTTCGAGGATTTCGATCGCCTCTTCATATTCTCCCATCATGTTGGCTACCGCCACTTGCATGAAAGAAATTTCAATGTCGCCCGGATGAAAAAGTGATGCCCGTTCCAATATTTCGAGGGCCAATTCGTGCTCGCCGCGGTTGGCGTGCAACTGGACCATGCTAAGCAGCAGGTCGAGCGAATAGGGGTAATCCGACAGGCCCATCTCACAAGCTTTGAAAGCTTTTTCCCAATCCCCCTTTTCTATGTAATGTACTGTAACCTTTTCGTAAGTATCCAAATCGAAAAAGACCGGCTCGCTGGTTTTCAGCATTCTTTCGAACCTGAGCAGTGTCTCCTTCATATAATCCTTCCTTTCACCGAAATTTTTCTCCATCATACGAACCGCTAGGTTATAATCGAGGGCAAATGCACCACTGTTAATGAAAGAAAGTTATAAAATAATTCCCCGGATTTCAAACTCTCCCGAGCAAACTTTCACTAATGCGGGACACCGTTTCCTCAATAGGCTGAAATTGAAAATCTAATGCTTTCTTCACTTTGCCATTGTCATAAGTGATTTTTCGGGCGGCAGATTGCGCTGTTTCTTTGGTAATCAGGGGCTTTGTTCCCAACAACCAGGTCCTCACCGCTTCCACCCGCCATATCACTCCCGCCAACCCGGCACCGACCTTAAAGGACGGCCTTTTGCGGCGCATTTTATCCGCTATCATATTGAACAAATTATGGTACGAAATGCTCCCCGCATTAAGCAGGAAACGCTCGCCCGTAATGCCGGAACCTGCCAGCCGGTACACGATCTCGGCCACATCCTTCACGTCCACGACGTTGGCGATGCCTTCCGTATAAAATGGCTTTTCGCGGTATATGTACCTGAAAATCTGCGTACTGCTTTTTTCCCAGTCACCTTCACCGAGGATCAATGTAGGGTTAACAATCACCGCATTAAGCCCTTCCGCAATGCCGCGCCACACTTCCAGCTCCGCCATATGCTTGGTTTTGGCATATTCAGAATTCTCGGGCGAGTCTTCCCAGCGCTGTTCCTCGTTTAGTACCACCGCCTGCCCGGCAGCCTGCTTGCGCTTATCGGGCCGGCCGATAGCGGCAATGCTGCTTACGTGCACCAGTTTTTGTGTTTTGTATTTCAAACACACATTCACCACGTTGGCAGTGCCTTCCTGGTTTACCTTATACATCATTTTCCGGTCGCGCGGCACGAACGAGACTACCGCGGCCGTGTGTACGACGTAATCCATGTGTTCGATGGATTGTTCCAGTGAAAGAATGTCGAGAATATCTCCTTCCACCCAGGTCAGTTTCGGATGCGCTTCCGCAAGCAGGCGCTTGTCCGCACCAGGGCGCGTCAATGCGAATACTTCATGATTTTCCGACAGGAACCTTTTGGCCACTACACTGCCCACCAGGCCCGTCGCACCGGTAATGAGTACTTTCATGTAGGCAAAACAAATTGTTTGGGTCAAAGTTCGTAGTAAAAAAGTAGTTTGTCACACCATTGCAAGCCTTTTTGCTAATTTTGCGCTCCGGCCACACCCGGGGAGCCTTGCCGCTCCTACGATTATACCATATTCAAATCCCTGAATTCAAATGCCGATTTCAAATCCTGAAAGATATACCGTCACAGCAGCGCTGATCTACGCCAACGGCCCGATCCACATCGGCCATTTGGCGGGCTGTTATGTACCGGCTGATATATACGTTCGCTATCTGCGCGCCTCCGGCAAGGAAGTTGCATTCATCAGCGGCACCGATGAGCACGGCGTGCCCATTACGATTCGTGCAAAAAAAGAAGGCTTGACGCCCCAGCAGGTGGTCGATAAATATTACGAGCAGATAGACGCTTCCTTCAAATCGCTAGGTATTTCTTTCGATGTGTATTCCCGCACCAGCAAGCCGATCCATCATGAAACTTCCCGTGAGATTTTCAGGGATTTGTACGACAAAAAGGTATTCGTCGAAGAAACGACCGAGCAATACTATGACGAAACCGCGCAGCAGTTCCTCGCCGACCGTTACATTGTAGGCACCTGCCCCGTTTGCGCGAACCCGAATGCATATGGCGACCAATGCGAACGCTGCGGTTCGACATTAAGCCCGCTCGAACTGAAAGACCCGCGCTCGACGCTCTCGGGTGCGAAGCCGGTTTTAAAAGCGACTAAAAACTGGTACCTGCCCCTGAATAAAATGCAGCCGGATATTGAAGCCTACGTGAACGGCCATTCTGAATGGAAGACCAACGTATTCGGCCAGTGCCAGTCGTGGCTGAAAGACGGACTCAAACCCCGCGCCATGACCCGCGACCTCGACTGGGGCATTAAAGTACCCGTGGAAGATACCGAGGGAAAGGTACTATATGTGTGGTTCGAAGCACCTATCGGCTACATTTCGGCTACCAAAGACTGGCTTATTCAAAAGAATGGTACCGACGAAGGCTGGAAAAAGTGGTGGCAACCGACGAACGGTGGAGGCGAAACCAAGCTCGTGCATTTTATTGGCAAGGATAATATCGTATTCCACTGCATTATCTTCCCGGCCATGCTGATGGCCGAAGGCAACTACATTCTGGCGGATAATGTGCCAGCGAACGAGTTCATGAACCTCGAAGGCGACAAGATTTCGACCTCGCGCAACTGGGCCGTGTGGCTGCACGAGTACCTCGAAGAACTGCCCGACAAGCAGGACGTCCTTCGCTACGTGCTCACCGCAAATGCACCTGAGACCAAAGACAGCGAATTTACCTGGAAAGATTTCCAAACCCGCAATAACAGTGAGCTGGTAGGCATTTACGGTAACTTCATCAACCGCGCCGTGGTGCTCACGCAGAAATTCTGCGAAGGCAAAGTGCCTCAGCGTGGCGAGTTGCAGGAGATCGATCAGGCTGCATTAAACGACCTGGCCGCATTCCCCGCACGCATTGCCGAATCAATGGAAAATTACCGTTTCCGCGAGGCTTTGTCGCTCATTATGGACCTGGCGCGCACGGGTAACAAATACCTGGCCGATACCCAGCCATGGCACGTGATCAAAACCGATCCGGAACGCGTAAACACGATTTTGAATATTGCATTGCAGATTTCAGCCACGCTTTCGATCGTTTCCGAGCCCGTATTGCCATTTACAGCAGCTAAAATCCAGGAACAGCTGGGATTGTCGGGGAAAAATTGGCAGGATGCGGGCAATGCGGATTTGCTGCCGGCAGGTCAGCCCGTTTTGGAAGGAAAACTGCTTTTTGAAAAAATAGAAGACAGCTTGATCGAGAAACAGGTGCAAAAACTGCACGATGCCAAACGTTTGAATGAGCTGGAAGGTAAAACTGTCGCCCCGGTAAAACCCGAAATCCAGTTTGAGGATTTCGGCAAAATGGATATTCGCATTGCGACCATCCTGGAAGCCGAAAATGTGCCGAAAAGCAAGAAGTTGTTGAAGTTGCTGATCGATATCGGGTCGGAACAGCGGACGGTATTGAGCGGTATTTCGGAGCATTTCAAAGCCGAAGAAGTGATCGGCAAAAAGGTATTATACCTGGCAAATCTCGCCCCGAGAAAGATGATGGGAATGGAAAGCCAGGGCATGATTCTCATGGCCGAAGACCGCGATGGCAGCCTCGCATTTGTACAGCCGGGCAAAGACGTTTGGAACGGCGGGACCGTCAACTAATCCTTTCGGGCCCTGCATCGGCGGAGTACCTTGCAGGGCCTTTTCCCTTATTGAAATTCTTTCTTCACCGAATCATAGATCGTCTGCACGCGCTCCACGAGTGAGTGGCATTCATGATCGCTAAGATGGTCGATGGTGTTGCTTACCGCATTCGAAACAATACGGCCCTCCTCATTGACTTTGGCACCCTTCTGCTTGATGACGGTAAGAATGCTTTCCCACTCGCCAACTAATCCTTCTGAAAAATACCTGGGTTCGATGATGTTGAAGTAGGCAGACTGCGATTTCAGTTTCTGCCTCAGTTTGGACTGGTCTACTTTGAGTTCTTCAACCAGCTTCGTAAGCTCAATAAAAGCGAAAATATTAGACTTTTTCATATACGTTGAGAAATTGACGAGCACTAAGGATTTGTAATGCAAGATACAGATAGGAAATTCCTTTTTTAGAGAAAGTGTGGAATCTTTACTCAATCTTAATGCATTCTATTGGAAGCGTACAAGCACTACTCGGATAAGTACCATAGACCAATCGAAATACTTCGCAATTTTTGTCGAAAAGTGCCCTGAGCACGCCCACAGGCAACAAAAAAAGCCTGGCAATTTACCAGGCTTCTCATATGAATGATCACTAATTTCTACCAACGTTCGATATCCACCTTGCGGTGATAATCACCCTGCTCATCTCCAAAGGGAAGGAAGAGCACCAATTGACGATGGTTATCGTCGTACCTTGCCGATATATTGTCTATATCCACTCCGTCCGGGATGACGAAGGTATTGATGAAACGAATTGTCTTCCACTGCTCGTCATCGGGCAAATTTTCCTGTGAAAAAATAGGCAGTAAGTGGAACAACTTCAAGTTATTAGAGTTTCTCTTACCTTTCACAACTTCCAATTGCAAGTCCTCAACCTCGATGCCTGGAATTTTCACAACTACTTCGAAACCGTCCGATCCTTTGTCAAGCTTGATAGAGGGCTCACTCATTCCACCGTTCACTGTGTTGATAAAATCTATATTCATCAACATCTCCCGTGGTATTTTCAGTTTGCTTTCCATAGCTATCGCGTTTTAGGTTCACAAGTTTTAACTATTAACGAAAAACTGCGTGCCAAAGATCGTTTTATGTCAAAAACTATGATGAATGGGCGATGGTAAGGACGGGGTTGAGAAATTAAAAAACGGCCGTCAGGACAGATCAATGCCTATAATGCATTTCACCCGATTACGTGAAACAGCCTCCAATACGCACGCCAAAATTGCAGTCCATCCAACACAAATGCGCCAAAATGACACAAATACTTGGGGTAATACGGTTAGCGATCGCTATGCCCCAGGCTGCGCTCGGGCGCGATGATGTCCCTTACCCGCTGCTTGATTTCCTTCGGCTCGGGGAAATGGCCTTCCCGCTTTCTATCCCATATCAGTTCCTCATCCAGTTTGATGGTATACCGGCCCGCTACCTCGGACGGGCGCAGCTGCACCGCATGCAGGTCCTCGGCAAAGGTAGTTAGTAGCTCCTGGGCCATCCAGGCCGCCCTGAGCAGCCAGCCGCATTTGGGGCAATATTCGATTTCTATGGTTGGTTTCATTTTTAGTCATTAAACGAATGCAAATTAATTACACCCATTGAATGACAAAAGCACAAGTGAGATTTTCACTTGTGCTTTGATAAACGTAGCTAGCTGCTTTTTAGCAATTACGCGGACACAACGGACCACCGCCTCCTGTCTGCGGCGCTCCGTCTGTCGTCTTCGCGTTTACAGGTGCTGTTATATCATTACCATTCTTATCAACGCCAATAAATACGAGCGTTGTCTTGCCTTCTTTATCCTTTGCAAAGTAAAAACGAATCCCTACACAACCCTTTTGAGAAAGGACTTGCTCAAGAACAGTTTTACCATAAGCCACTGCTCTAGTATCTTCTGATCCTACCGATTTCTTAAATTCTTCCTTCATTTGCTGAAAATCATTTAAAGAGATCGCAGCTCCCATTCTATCAGCAACCTGTTGTTCCTCAGCCGTCAGTTGTGAGGACTTTTGCACTTCCGGCTTAACCTTTTCTTCTTCTTTCTGACAAGCCCATGTGAGAGTAACAAGGCACAACGCAGATACAAAAATTTTTTTCATTTGATTGATGGGGGTTGAACTGTGAGAATAATAATCGAGCTGCGCACACTCGGTTACATAATTACCCTTTCGCCAAGGTATACACAATGTTTTGTAACCGTTTTTATCAAAAAACTGATTTAACGGCAAAAAGCCACAACGGATACCATTGTGGCTTTCGAGTATAACCTAACCCTTTAATCTTGTGAGAAAGCCTTTATAAGTCTTCCCTAACGCTTTACAAATGTAGGCTCCTTCATGTAAGCATTTTAGCGCAAAAATCCCCGTTTGATGATTCAAGTAAGCCTACAAATGCGTCTTGGTAATTTTTCCCGATACTTATACGTAAAATTACGCGATTTTAAACTCAATTGAATAAATTCGATTGATTCACAACTAGTTACAATTAACCGTTAAATCAATTCACTATATGCCATTTGGCTACATTGGGGGTGGGGATTAACTTTACTCATCATTGTTCAACCTTAATTAATCAGAAGAGAATGGCCAAGTACACAGGACAGGAAGGTCAGCTGATCTCTGCGAGAGAAGCGAAACTTTTCACAACCAACCATCAAAATGTCAAAGAGCTTATCGAAAAGGATGGTAAGAACTACGTCGAAGCTGAGTTTTTTGGCCTCGAAACTTTTAATAAGCTTTTAAAGGGATGTGGTGGAAAACCTATTGGTTTTCGCATTTACTACGGTTTGAGAGAAGAAAACCATGACGAGGATGAGCCGATTGTAACGAGCGGCGGTAAAGGTAGACCTACACCACGCCTTGTAATCGTGCCAGTCGATGCTGATGGTCAGGAGCTCTCAGGACTTACGACTATTGGCGGACACAAAGATATGCCGTCTGATGGGCAGGCAATGGCCAACGGACCTATTTGCCCTCGCCGTTGCTAACATTCAAAATCATTGTCGATGCTTGAGAATTACTGCTCCTACATTATAAGGCAGCCAGTCATCAGCGCGCCGGTATTTCTAAACTTGCTACCTATTTTGCTAATCTGGCGGAAGAGAGCATACAATGATAAGATGTTTTTCATCCTATTTGTCTATTTGATTTTAAAGTTTGGGGTCGACCTTGTGATGTTTGATCTGGCTTCACAAAGAAAAAATTCGGTTCTATACTACAACCTGAACATTCCGGTAAGATATGTATTGACGAGCTGGATGTTTTATTACAAATTAGATTATAACGCACAGCGCAAGTGGCTGATGCTCTCATGGATTTTATTCGTAGCATTTTCGGCTTGGGATATTATACATACAAATCCATCCATGGGTGACTTATATAACCACAAGATGGTGTTGTATTCCACTACATTGGAAAGTCTCTTGATGCTGTTTTGGATCATGTTATACTTCTACAATACGATGCGCGCACTCAAAATCCCAAACTTGCTTACTTATCCTTTTTTTTGGATTTGTTCGGGATTCCTATTATATTATTCCAGCCTCCTCTTTATTGCCCCAGTTCTTCACTACGCTTCGAAATGGGATCAATGGATGGATATCGGATCTTTAGACTACATACCTTACGCATTTGAAACTGTAAGTCTTTTACTTTTTAGCATTGGGATCGCCCAATACACTGGTAGCTCTTATGCAAAGTAACGAAGAACTTAAACTGGGACTACTCATTGCATCCATTGCGATGCTGATGATGGCATTTTTCGTCATCATGTTCGTAATGTACTACCAGAAAAAGCGGTTCGAAGAAGAAAAGCGGATCAGCGACATCGAGAAAAACTACAATCGCATGTTGCTCGACACCGCGTTGAATTCGGAGGAAACGGAGCGGCGGCGGATTGCGCAGGATTTGCATGATGATATCGGCACCATGCTGTCGCTTACCAAGTTAAGTCTCAACCAATTGAGTAAATTAGTAGCCAACTCCGGCGACGAGAAGGAAGAGAGCATTATGAAAAAGTCGCAGTCGCTGGTGGAAGAGACGATCCTGCATGTGCGACGTATCACGCGCGACCTGGTGCCGACTACGCTGGAACGGTTCGGGCTGATGGAGGCGATCGAAGAGTTCATTCATAAGCTGGAAGAGGACAACAATCTGGTAATTGCCTTCCAATCGAATACAGAAGAATTTCCGCGTCAGGGCCAGAAGCTGGAACTGACGCTTTACCGTATTATGCAGGAGTTGGTCAACAATGCGATCAAGCACGCGAGCTGCACAAAAATCGATATTGTGCTGGAAATCGATGAAGAAATGATAGGTTTGCGGGTTACCGACAATGGTGTCGGTTTCGACCCCGAAAAAATAAAAGAAAGCAACCTGGCCGGGCTGGGTTTGCTTGGTATCGAAAGCCGGTTGGCTATTGTGAACGGAACGGTCCAGTACGAACAGCCGGCCAAGGGCGGTTCCAGCGCCATCGCGAGGATTCCGGTGAATCCGGCATCCGGTAATAAACCTGAACCATTACATCCATTCCGCCGGGAACGAGTGAATATTTAATGCTATGAGCACCCTTAAACTAGGAATCGCCGACGATCACGAACTATTCAGAAAGGGGTTTATCTCCATGCTGAGCGGCATTCCCGATTTCGAATTTATACTGGAAGCCGGCAACGGCCAGGAACTCCTGGACCGCCTGCCCGCCAACACGCCTGACATCGTTTTCATGGATCTGCAAATGCCCGTCATGGACGGCATCCAGGCCACGGAAGCTGCCTTCGAACGCTTTCCTAACATCAAGATCATCGTCGTTTCGATGTACAATGAGGACCGTTTCGTGATACATATGCTCGAAAAGGGCGTACAGGGCTACTTGCTGAAAGATACCAGCCCCGACGAGGTCGAAAAGGCGATCAGAAGGGTTCACGAAGAGGGTTTTTACTACAACGACTTCGTTTCCAAGGCCATGCACCGTAAAATGGTGAACCGGCAGGTGAACAAGCATCCATTCTTCCCGAATGCGTGTAACGTAGCGCTCTCGTCACGCGAGAAAGAAGTACTTCAATTGATCTGCGACGGCCTCTCGACGACCGAAATCGGCGACAAGCTGTTCATCAGCGTGCGCACGGTGGAAGGGCACCGGTTGCGGGTTTTGGAAAAAACAGGCACTAAAAGCACCGCGGCGGCGGTTGCATTCGCTTACAAAAATCAGCTGCTGAGCTAAGCACAATGCTTTGGTAATGGAAACTTCCCGGGTTTATGCTATATTACCCGGAGTCATCTCCATGTACAGCTATGAAAGTCCTGATCGTCTGCACCAACCACGACACTTATCCGGCCAAAACCTCGAAAACAGGCCTTTGGCTGAATGAATTGACGCACTTTTATGACGTAATGGCTAAAAGACGCATCCTCATGGATGTTGTCAGCCCACTCGGCGGTGCCATACCGGTGGATGAACGAAGCCTCGACCTGAAAGACGAATGCAATGCGCGGTACTGGGAAGATGCGGCATTCAGGCAAAAATTGCAGAGTTCGCTGAAACCATCGGAAGTCTACGCAAACGACTACCGGCTGATCTATTTCACCGGCGGCCACGGAGCGATGTGGGACTTGCCTGAAAATACCGAGCTGCAAAATCTTGCCAAAGCGATTTACGAAAGAAACGGCATGGTAACCGCCGTCGCGCATGGCGTTTCAGGTTTGCTTAATGTCAGACTTTCGGACGGCTCGTTGCTTATCCAGGACAAATATGTTACAGCCTACTCCAACGTCGAAGAAGCGCTCGTCAGCTTTGTAAGCGAAGTACCGTTTTACCTCGAAGACCAGTTGAAGGAGCGCGGCGCGAATTACACCAAAGCGATGATCCCTTTTGTGGAATTCATCGAAATGGACGAGCGGCTCATTACCGGGCAGAATTCACATTCGGCCCGGAAGGTGGCTACCAAAGCCCTGGAAGAGCTTTTTGAAAAATAGGTTTTGAAATTTACTTGACCAACTCCCCAAAAAGTGAGCGGAATGTAGGCAGGATCAGGTCCTTTTCCGACACGATCGGATCGGTGATTCCCCAGTCGATGTTCAGATCGGGATCGTTCCACAGTATACCCGACTCGGATTCCTTATTATAAAGATTAGTGCATTTGTAGCTGAAAATAGCATCTTCCAACGCCACAAATCCGTGCGCAAAACCTTCCGGAATGTAAGCGATATTGTTCAGCTCACCGCTTAATTCAAATACCTCGTGCTTCCCGAATGTCGGCGAATCCGGACGGATATCGACCGCCACATCCAGCACTCTGCCCGAGATCACGCGCACCAGTTTCCCCTGAGCAAAAGGCGCATTCTGGAAATGCAGGCCCCTTACCACTCCTTTTTTCGAAAACGATTGATTGTCCTGAACAAAGTTGACAGGCAGACCGAGTTTCGCAAATGTCTCCTCATTATACGATTCAAAAAACATTCCACGGTCGTCGCCGAAGACCCTTGGAAATATTTCAACTAGACCGGCAATGGAAGTTTCTCGAATCTGCATATAGTCGCTATGAGTTGGTTGGAGCAAAGTTTAATGTTGGGGCAAATTTATGAATCTATTGCCAGAGGTTGTAATTTCGCCGCAATATTTACAAAATCATGACTTATCAAGAGCTCTTCCAGCAAATTTCGACTAAAAGGTCTTATTTGTGCGTGGGTTTGGATACCGACATCCAAAAAATCCCGGCACATTTGTTGAAAACCGACGATCCCATCTTTGAATTCAATAAACAGATCATCGACTCCACAGCGGACTATTGCGTTTCTTACAAACCGAACATCGCGTTTTACGAAGCATTGGGGCCAAAGGGTTGGGAGAGCCTTCAAAAGACCGTCGAATACATTCCCAAAAGCCATTTCACGATCGCGGATGCCAAGCGCGGCGATATCGGGAATACGTCGGGCCTCTATGCCCGTGCGTTCTTCGACAAATCGTCGTCCGGCCTCGATTTCGACTCCATTACCGTGGCGCCTTACATGGGCAGCGATTCGGTGACGCCGTTCCTGGCATTCGAAGGTAAATGGGTGATTCTGCTTGCATTGACGTCCAACCCGGGCAGCTCTGACTTTCAGCGGTTGAATGTGGAAGGCAATACTTTATTTGAAAATGTATTGCGCACATCGCAGGAATGGGCTGGCGCGGAACGTATGATGTATGTAGTAGGCGCAACACACCCGTCCGATTTCCAGAAAATCCGTGCCATTGTACCCGACCATTTCCTGCTTGTACCGGGCGTTGGCGCGCAAGGCGGCAACCTGGAAGAGGTTTCGAAGTTTGGTATGAATAAAAGCTGCGGGCTACTTGTGAATGCGTCGCGCAGCATTATCTACGCAAGCAACGGCACCGATTTCGCCGAAAAAGCGAAACAGGAAGCCCAGGCACTCCAACAGGAAATGGCCATCTACCTCGACAAATATTTATAATCAGAACATTCCCGCACATTAGCTGCCACCCATACCAACGAAATGCAACTCTCTGACCATTACCCATATTCCATTCAGGGAATCGACCCTGTTCAGTTAATTAACCAATACGGAAGCCCGCTGTACGTGTACGACGGCGCGACGATCCGTCGGAAAGCCGCCGAGCTGCAACATGCATTTGCGGGGGTTAATATGAAGATTAAATATGCCTGCAAAGCCAACACGAACCTTGCTATCCTGCGTCTGATGCGCGAAATCGGGGTGGAACTCGATGTGGTATCCCCTGGTGAATTCGAAATGGGTAAACTGGCGGGTTATGACGCCGACCAAATCACATTTACGCCCAGCGGCGTGCATTTCGAAGAGGTGCGCGAGGCGGTGGAAGCCGGAGCGATCGTGAATGTGGACAGTATTTCATTGCTCGAATGGTTCGGCCAGACTTACGGCAATACCAAACCTTGCATGATCCGCATTAAGCCCAATGTGGCCGCGGGCGGGCATACCAAGATCATGACTGCGCACGCCGATTCCAAATTCGGGATCTCGGTGTTGTTGCTGGACGATATTCTCGCGGTTATCAAAAAATACGATATCAAAGTAATCGGCCTGCACCAGCATACCGGTTCGGACATTAAAGATGCCGAGCCGTTCCTGAAAGTAGCCGACATTCTTTTCGAAACCGCGAAGCATTTCCCCGATCTTCAAGTCGTAGATCTGGGCGGCGGGTTTAAGGTTTCCTACTTGCCCGGCGATGCGATTACGGATATGGATTTGCTGGGTAAAAAAATATCCAAACGCTTCCAGACCTTCTGCCAGGAGTATGGCCGCGAGTTGCAGCTTTGGTTCGAGCCGGGCAAGTTTCTCGTGAGCGAATCGGGTTTTCTTTTTGTGACTACCAATGTGGTGAAAGAAGATCCGGCGCGCAATTTCGTGCACGTGGATTCGGGCCTTAACCACCTGATCCGCCCGATGATGTACGGTTCTTACCATCATATTCTCAACATTTCAAACCCGAAAGGAGAATTGAAGCACTACAATGTGGTGGGCTATATTTGCGAAACCGACACATTCGCTTCCGACCGCGAACTGCCCGAAGTACGCCAGGGCGACGTGCTGGCGTTCCTGAATGCGGGTGCGTACGGGCTGACGATGAGCTCCAACTACAATGCGCGCGTCCGCCCGGCCGAGGTGCTGATCGATAATGGCGTAGCGAAGCTCGTCCGACGCCGCGAAACGCTGGAAGATCTGCTCAAAACGCAAATGGATATCTGATATTGGTTTAGAAATTTCGAGCAAGAAGCTGCACTGGATCACCCGTGCAGCTTCTTGCGTTTCAGGCATTCTTTTAAGTCAAAAAATCAATACATTTAAACATTAACCCATAAATCGACCGACTATGAAAGCCCTGTACATCACACTCCTGATTCTCGCGTCACTGATCGCCCCAAAATTCGGTTACTCCCAATCCACTGCTTACGATTCGACGCTAGCCAAGAAGCTCGGCGCGGATGAGTATGGCATGAAAAAGTATGTAATGGTGCTCCTGAAAACCGGAACGGCTACCGGCCTGCCGAAAAGCAGGACTGATAGCCTTTTCGCCGGGCATATGCAGAATATCAACCGCCTGGCCGATTCCGGAAAGCTCGTCGTAGCAGGTCCGTTCTTCAAAAACGACAAGTACCGCGGCATTTTCATCCTCAATGCAGAATCCCTCGAAGAAGGCAGGAAGCTCGTAGAAAGCGATCCGGCGGTGCAAGCGAAGCTCCTCGATATGGATTTGCTGATGTGGTACGGTTCCGCAGCGTTGGCCGAAACGCTGGAAATCCACAAGAAAATCGAAAAGAAAAGTCATTGATTTCTTGCCATTTTGTCCGACAAAACCTCTTCAAGTCACATTTTTGAGACAAAATTTCCGATTTAAACGGTCGGCACACCCTTTTTTGAATAGCATTGTATCATTAACGACGTGACCAACGCTATGAACTTTAACCAATATACTATTAAGGCGCAGGAGGTGATCCAGCATGCCGCTCAGATGGTCCAGGGCAACCAGCAACAGGCTATCGAAACGGGGCATGTGTTGAAATCCATTTTGGAGGAAGACCCGAATACGTCATTGTTTTTACTGAATAAGCTCAATATCAGCGCAGACGTACTCAACAACCGTTTGCAGAAGCTATTGGATGGCTACCCGCGTGTGAGTGGGGGCCAGCCCTACCTGGGTAACGATATGGCCGCTGCCAGCGGCAAGGCACAGAATTACCTGAAAGAATTCGGCGACGAATTCATCAGCATCGAACTGCTGATACTGGGTATTCTGAGCGGAAAAGATTCCACAGCCACCCTGATGAAGGAGCTGGGATTCAGCGAGAAGGAACTGATCAATGCTATCAAAGAACTTAGAGGAAAGAATAACCCTGTGAAAGATCAAAACGCAGAAGCCAAATACCGCTCCCTGGAACGGTACAGCAAAAATTTGAATGAATTGGCCAAAGCCGGCAAAATTGACCCGGTGATCGGTCGTGATGAGGAAATCAGGCGGGTATTGCAGATTTTGAGCCGCCGTACTAAAAACAACCCGATCCTGCTCGGCGAGCCGGGTGTGGGTAAAACCGCTATCGTGGAAGGTCTTGCGCAACGCATCGTGCAGGGCGACGTTCCCGAAAACCTAAAATCGAAGACGATCGTATCCCTCGACCTGGGCTTGCTCATCGCAGGTGCGAAATACAAAGGTGAATTTGAAGAAAGACTGAAAGCGGTTATCAAAGAAGTGACCGATTCGGAGGGGGAAATCGTACTCTTTATTGACGAAATACACACGCTGATCGGCGCGGGTGGCGGAGGCGAAAGCGCCATGGACGCAGCAAACCTGCTGAAACCGGCACTGGCGCGTGGCGAACTGCACGCAATCGGCGCTACTACTTTGAAAGAATATCAAAAGTATGTCGAGAAAGACAAGGCACTAGAACGCCGTTTCCAGGCTGTAATGGTAGACGAGCCTAACATTCCAGATGCGATCAGCATTCTGAGGGGTATTAAGGAGAAATATGAATTGCACCACGGTGTCCGCATCCAGGATGACGCGGTAATTGCGGCGGTGGAGCTATCAAACCGTTACATCAGCGACCGTTTCCTCCCCGATAAGGCCATCGACTTAATGGACGAGGCCGCCTCGAAGCTGCGACTCGAAATGGATAGCGTTCCCGAAGAACTCGATGAACTGAACCGCCGCATTATGCAGCTCGAAATCGAGCGCGAGGCGATCCGTCGTGAAAATAACAAGGACAAAGAAACCGTCCTGAACAAAGAAATTGCCGACCTAAGCGAGCAACGCAATGCCCTGAAAGCCCAATGGGAGAATGAAAAGGGTAAGGTAAATGAGGTGCGTGCATTGAAAGAGCAAAGCGAACAGTTGCGCCTCGAAGCCGAGCAGGCCGAGCGCTCGGGCGACTTTGGTAAGGTTGCGGAGATTCGTTACGGACGCATTCCGGAAGTGAATGCCAAGCTGGAAGAACTGCAAAAATCCGAGAATGCGGAAAGTTTAATGCAGGAAGAAATCACGCCAGAGGACATTGCGGAAGTAGTGGCCAAATGGACGGGTATCCCGGTGAGCAAAATGCTCCAAAGCGACCGCGAGAAACTCCTGCAACTCGAAGAACATCTGCACCAGCGCGTAGCAGGCCAGAATGAGGCGATTGAAGTGGTATCCGACGCCGTTCGCCGCAGCCGCGCAGGTTTGCAGGATGCGAAAAGGCCGATCGGCAGCTTCCTCTTCCTCGGTCCGACCGGGGTAGGTAAAACCGAACTCGCGAAAACGCTGGCCGAGTACCTGTTCAACGACGAGAATGCCATGGTACGGATCGATATGAGCGAGTACCAGGAACGCCACGCGGTAAGCCGCCTCGTGGGCGCGCCTCCGGGATACGTGGGTTACGACGAAGGCGGGCAGCTTACCGAAGCCGTGCGCCGCAAACCGTACAGCGTGATCCTGCTCGACGAGATCGAAAAAGCGCACCCGGATGTGTGGAATATCCTGCTGCAAGTGCTTGACGAGGGCCGTCTGACCGATAACAAAGGTCGCGTGGCGAACTTCAAGAACACGATCATCATTATGACATCGAACATCGGCAGCCACATTATCCAGGAGAAATTCGCGGAAGACGAAGGCTGGAACCGCACGCTGATCGTCGAGGAGGCCAAACAGGCTGTGCTCGACCTGTTGAAAGCATCGGTAAGGCCCGAGTTCCTGAACCGTATCGACGAGATTGTGCTGTTCGAACCATTGACGCTGAAAAACATCCGCAAAATCGTGGATATCCAGTTCAAAGGCATTCAGAATATGCTGAAAGAGCAGGGTATCACGCTGGATGCGACCGACGAGGCGCTCACCAAACTCGGTGAGGACGGTTTCGATCCCGCATTCGGTGCACGTCCGCTGAAACGGGTACTTCAAAGAAGAATCCTGAATGAATTGTCGAAAGGCATTCTGAGCGGGCAGGTTGCGAAGGACGCAGTGATCATGATGGAGCTCGATTCGAAAGGTGAGCTGGTATTCGAGAATGTCGGCGGCGTGGAAATCTGAATCACAAAATAATGCTAATACAGGGAGCGGCAGCAATGCCGCTCTTTTTGTTTTCCCCAAATCGGGAATGGCGCCAGGGCATTTTCCCAAGTTGTGGAACCGCGTTAAACTGCTTTTACTGCGTGCTCGACGCCAAAGCAGTTCGATTTTTTGGCATAATTTTTGTACAATTATTTATCCCAATAATCTAACTCTTTAATCTACACCTAAATCCATGGAACAATCACTGAATTTAATTAAGGTCGCGATACTGGTTGCCGATGGATTTGAGCAGGTGGAAATGACCTGCCCCAGAAAAGTCCTAAACCAGCATGGCGCGACTACCCACGTGATTTCACCCAATAAAGACATCGTGAAAGGGTGGAGCCACCTGGATTGGGGTGAAAACCACCGCGTGGATGTGCCGCTGGACATGGCGCGCCCCGAGTATTACGACGCGCTGCTGCTTCCGGGAGGGGTAATGGGTCTCGATGCATTGCGCATCAACCAAAAAGCGGTCGACTTTGTCCGGTCGTTCTTTTTTGCAGGAAAACCGGTAGCTGCGATCTGCCACGGCCCACAGATCCTGATCGACGCGGATGTGGTAATCGGCCGCACGCTGACCTCCTATTCCGCCATCCGCCACGATCTCGAAAATGCAGGTGCTATATGGGTAGATCAGGAAGTGGTGACCAATAATGGCCTCGTTACCAGCCGCACAACCGACGATCTTTCGGCGTTTGTCGAGATGATGGTCCGAGAATTCAACATGGAATTGCATCACTAGCGATACCTGCCACTGATTCAAACGCTTAGCAAGAGCATCCCGCAACGGATGCTCTTTTTGTTTCCATTTGAGGCTAAAATTTTGGTATTTGCCCTTTCATTACCTGCTTTTCGCATGACACTCATTTCGCTTCAAAACGTCTCCGTCCGCAAATACGAATCAACGGTCCTTTCTGAAATCAACTGGAATATCGAGCAAGGGAAAAATTGGGCGATCATCGGCCCGAACGGCTCCGGCAAATCGGTGCTGCTGGAAGTGATCGCGGGGAAATGGCCCGTGCTATCCGGCAAAATCGCCTACGGCTGGACCACACCCGTGCGTGAAAATATCGAACTCGCCTCCAACGATTACTCGTTCAACCGCATTGTAAGCGCCGGCGCTGAGTATTACCAGCAACGTTTCCACGCGTACGAGTCCGAGCGCGCGCCTAGCGTGCGTGCGATTTTGACCGACCAATTGAAACCGGTCGGAACCGTCGACGACAAATCCGTAAAATTGGCGCCGTCCAAAGTAAGCGACGAAGAACTCGCGCGCGTGAGTACGCTCCTATCCATTACCCATCTGCTCGACCACCCGTTTGTGACGCTTTCCAATGGCGAAACGAGAAGAATGCTTTTGGCGAAATCGCTGCTGAAAAAACCAAAGGTATTAATGCTCGACAATGCGTTCAGCGGCCTCGACGTGCATTCACGCGAGGTACTCCGCAATGCATTGACCGAACTGACCAACCAGGGCGTGACCATCGTTATGGCCACCACCGCCACCGAAATCCCGCCATGCATTACCGATATACTGGAACTGGAAGCGGGCAAAATCGACGCACAAAAACCGGTCGGCCAGTTCCGGTCCGCGGCGACGCATGCCCCGCATTTCCCACAGCCCGATCCGGAGAAGCTGGCGCATTTCGGTCACCCGGAATTTACCGCGTTTGATTACGCATTGGATTTGAGGAATATCCGGGTAAAATACGGCGAAGACCAGATCCTCGACGGTGTAAGCTGGAAGATCGCAAAGGGAGAGAAGTGGGCATTATCGGGTCCGAATGGCTCCGGCAAATCTACATTGCTGAGCATTATCACAGCCGATAATCCGCAGCGCTTTGCGAATGATTATGATTTGTTCGACCAGAAACGCGGCGGTGCTGGCGCTTCCATTTGGGATATTAAGCAAAAAATCGGGCACGTTTCACCGGAATTGCATTTGTATTTTCCCAGAAATACGACCGTTTTCAAAACCATCGCATCCGGCTTTTTCGACGCTACGGGGGTATTTTTCAAAAAACTCACGGAAACTCAGATCGAGCGCGTCCATGAGGTAGCTGAACTGCTGCATGTCCATGAATTGATCGAAAAAGACTTTTCCCAATTATCAAAAGGGCAGCAAAGAATGGTACTGCTCGCGCGTGCATTGGTTAAAAACCCGCCGCTGCTGATCCTCGACGAACCTTGCCAGGGGCTGGATACCGAGGCGATCGACTACTTCAAATCAGTGGTAAATGCGATCTGCGATACCGATCAACGGACGCTGATCTACGTTTCACATTACCCGAACGAGATACCGAGCTGCGTGACGCATTGTCTCAAACTCGCGAACGGCAGGGTGGTTAATGGTCAGGTTTAGTCAGGGATAGTCAGGTGTGGTTAAGTATTGTCAGGTGTGGTCAGGGGATAGTCAGGTGTGGTTAAGCATTGTCAGGTGTGGTCAGGGGATAGTCAGGTGTGGTTAAGTATTGTCAGGTGTGGTTAAGCATTGTCAGGTGTGGTTAAGTATTGTCAGGTGTGGTTAAGCATTGTCAGGTGTGGTTAAGTATTGTCAGGTGTGGTCAGGGGATAGTCAGGTGTGGTTAAGCATTGTCAGGTGTGGTCAGGGGATAGTCAGGTATAGTCAAATATTGTCATGAATAGACAACGAATGACTAAACATAACAACTCTTGACAACACCTGACCATCCTTTACAACACCTGACCACTCTTGACAACACCTGACCATCCTTTACAACACCTGACCACTCTTGACAACACCTAACTAAATATGACTACTCTTGACCCGATTTCTTCACAAACCCGTTTTTCAAATTCATCACAACCGAAATGGAGCTGCTGCCAAAGCCGGGGACGTATTGCGCCCGGCCGTAGCCGACTTCAAACCGCTTAATGCGCAGCCACGCGCCGAATGAGAAACCGGCTAATGCACCCCGGTTGTTCAGGCGGAGCTCCTGCCTTCTCAAATGGTCGTAACCAAGCAGGATACGGAAATTGGGGTGAGCGAGTATTTCTGCTCCAAGTGATAAATGCCTGCCGAGCTTTTCAGCGACGCCCGTCTTTTTAGGCAGTTTATTGCCATTGAGGTCATAAGTGTAAAACAGATTCGGATCATTGTAAACCATATCGAAACGGTTCAAATGATGCGCCGTCAGCGAAACCCGGATGGGCATATATTTAGGTTTGAAAGTCACTCCTACCCGCATATCCAACGGCAGTACCGGCGTATTCCCGCCATTGTAGTTCTGCTTTAAAAAACCAAAGTTTTTGGCAACGAAACCAATGGTAAGGTCTTCCCTCGGGTGCCGGAATGTAGCCCCCCAATCGAATGCCATTCCCCAGGTTTGGTAGCTTTCGATGGACGCCCCGACGAATTTGGCCGTTGCACCGAGCGTGAATGCGCCTAATGTGTGCCCATAACCTGCCGAGAGGCCATAATCGGCCGCCCGGAACTCCCCTACTACATTTCCGATGTCGTCGGTTTCCTGCATGGTGCCGTAGTTCAGGTATTGCAGCCCCACCGCCCAAATGCCGCCGGTTTTGCGGAGACGGTTGGCATAACCCATATTCACAAACTTGGTATCCGCCAGGTAAGGCATCAGGTTCAGCGACACATTGTTAATCTTCGCCGTATCGAGCAATGCGGGATTTTGGAGGAACAATGCAGGATCATTCCCCTGCGCGGTGATATGGTTGGAACCCAGCGCGGTACTGCGCGCCTGGGCAGGTAATTGCAGAAAATCCAGTCGTGAGCGGCCGCCCGTTACCTGCGCGTATGAGACATTCCACAGCGTGCAGAGCCCTATGATCAGGAAAAGCAAACCACATCCTGTCGACCTCATAAACGTCCAATAATTTCCCGAATCATTAAAATGCAGCTATATTTATAACCGTTCACCAACAAATGTAACCATATCCCCGCATTACATGGAATCCGTATCCGCCGCTGTTTCAAAAAAAGAACTTTTAGACCAAAAAAATGCTGAGGCTGAGCTGGGCGGCGGTGAAAACAGGATCCAGGCGCAACATGCCAAGGGCAAGCTCACAGCCCGCGAACGCATTTCCATCCTGCTCGATAAAGGTTCTTTTGAAGAAATAGGCCGGTTTGTAATGCACCGCAGCAAGGATTTCGGGCTGGATAAGGAGCATTACCTCGGCGATGGCGTCGTGACCGGTTATGGCAAAGTCAATGGCCGGCTCGTGTACGTGTTCGCGCAGGATTTCACGGTTTTCGGTGGCTCGCTTTCGGAGACCCATGCCGAGAAAATATGTAAACTCATGGACCTGGCCATGAAAAACGGTGCCCCGCTCATCGGCCTCAACGACTCCGGCGGCGCGCGCATTCAGGAAGGTGTGCTTTCGCTGGCGGGTTATGCCGATATTTTTTATAAAAACACATTGGCTTCCGGTGTAATCCCGCAAATCTCGGCGGTAATGGGCCCCTGCGCAGGCGGCGCCGTGTATTCGCCGGCGATCACGGACTTTATATTAATGGTTGAAAACACGAGCTATATGTTCGTGACGGGGCCTAATGTC
The DNA here is from genome assembly GCF_900101885.1 of Dyadobacter soli. Classification (GTDB taxonomy): domain Bacteria; phylum Bacteroidota; class Bacteroidia; order Cytophagales; family Spirosomataceae; genus Dyadobacter; species Dyadobacter soli. Next base: position 234,777 of record NZ_FNAN01000004.1, read on the forward strand.
GTTAAAACCGTTACGCACGAGGAGGTAACTTCCGAAGAGCTCGGCGGGGCAATGACGCACGCGACAAAATCCGGCGTGACGCATTTCGTTTCTGCTAACGAGGTCGAATGCCTCCAATCCATTAAAAAATTACTGAGCTACATGCCGCAAAACTGCGAGGATGACGCCCCGCGATACCCCTACACGCCCGGCGACGAGCTGCGTCCGGCATTGAACACGCTCATACCCGGGAATGCGAACCAGCCGTACGACATGCGGGAGGTGATCACCGAGCTTTCCGATCCCGACAGTTTCTTTGAAGTACATGAAAATTTCGCCGAAAATATCGTCGTAGGCTTCTCGCGCATTGCCGGCCGGAGCATTGGCATTGTGGCCAATCAGCCTGCGGTACTTGCCGGCGTTCTCGACATTCATGCAAGCCAGAAAGCCGCGCGTTTCGTACGCTTTTGCGATTGTTTTAACATCCCGTTACTGGTTTTGGAAGATGTTCCTGGCTTCCTTCCCGGCACCGATCAGGAATGGAATGCGATCATCAGCAACGGCGCGAAGTTGCTGTATGCATTCTGTGAAGCCACCGTCCCGCGCATTACCGTGATCACGCGTAAAGCGTACGGGGGCGCGTATGATGTGATGAATTCCAAACACATCGGCGCGGACATGAATTTCGCCTGGCCATCTGCTGAAATCGCCGTGATGGGTGCGAGCGGCGCGGCTGAGATTATCTTCAAACGCGAGATTGCCCAAGCGGAGAACCCTGCCGAAAAATTGCAGGAAAAAATCGACGATTACACCACCAAATTCGCCAATCCTTACCGTGCCGCCCACCGCGGTTATATCGACGAGGTGATCTACCCCGACCAAACCCGTGCGAAGCTCATCCGGGCATTCGAAATGCTCGAAAACAAGGTGGATGTATTGCCTAAAAAGAAGCACGGCAATATCCCATTGTAACGAGCACGCAGCGCGTATTGCCTGTTTTTTGCTACTTTCTTGTCGATTTCGCAGCCTTACCTCATTAATATCAGGTAATGCCCGGGAATGCTTTGGCGCATTCCTCATATTGTCCTAATTTCACAAGCACTAAACAATCACAATTACTTCCTAAAAGAACCTTAACGAATGAAAGAAGAGAAAGGAACGTCCGCAGGCGAAGCCTCTCCGAAGGGCACTTCCCGCAGGAGCTTCATCAAGGGCTCGCTGGCCACGCTGGCCACGGTTTCAATCGTTCCCCGCCATGTACTGGGGAAAGGTTACCTCGCCCCGAGCGACACGCTCACCAAAGCCATCGTCGGCACCGGCTCCATGGGGCGCGGCCACATTCCTTACGCAGGCACCAAAGTGGTTGCATTGTGTGACGTGGATAAAAAGCACCTCGACATTGCCGTAAACATGGTGGATAAGGGCGTCAAAACCTTTTCCGATTACCGCGAGCTGATCCAGCTGCCCGAGGTGGACATCGTGCACGTTGCCACGCCCCCGCATTGGCACGGCATTATCGCCGCCGACGCCGCCCGCGCCGGTAAGGATGTATGGTGCGAAAAGCCGATGACGCGTACGATCGGCGAAGGAAAACGCCTCGTGGAGGCTGTGCAGCAGCATGGCCGGGTGTTCCGTCTCAATACCTGGTTCCGTTTCGAAAGCAATTTCTACGGAATGAATACAACCGTAAAACCCATTAAGAAGCTCGTTCAGAGCGGATTGCTCGGCTGGCCATTAAAAGTGACCGTGAGCAAGCATACCGGTTTCGACTGGAAGTTTTATTGGGTAGGTAAAACAAATAATGCGCCACAGGCGGTACCGGCCGAGCTCGACTACGATATGTGGCTCGGACCAGCCCCCTTCAAGCCGTACAGCGAACACCGTGTGCACCAGACGTTCCGCGGCTACTGGGATTACGATGGCGGCGGATTGGGCGATATGGGCCAGCATTACATCGACCCTATCCAATATTTCCTTGGAAAAGACGATACCAGCCCCGTAAGCGTCGAAGTGGATGCGCCCCAGCAGCATACCGAAGCCGTAGGAACCTGGCGCCGCATTACCTACACTTATGCCGATGGCTGCCAGATCGTGCTCGACGGCGAAGCCAAGGATGATAAAGTTGCCTACATCGAAGGCCCGAAAGGCAAGCTATACCCCAATTTCAAATCGGATATTCCGGACCTGGAAAAGAAACTCGCCGCATTCCCCGATCCCGAACCGCAGGTTACCGACTTTGTGGACGCTGTTAAGAACCGCAAGAAGTTCGCATTGAACGAAGAAAACGGCCATCGCTCGTGCACGATCGTAAATATGGGCCTCATTGCATTGCGCCTCGGCCGCTCGCTGAAATACGATCCTGACAAGCAGGAATTTATAGACGACGAAGGTGCAAACCGGCTCATCAACCAGCCAATGCGTGCTCCCTGGACCATTTAAAAACCTAACAGCTAACCTGACAGGCCTCCCCGGCTTGCGGCAACGGCATATCCGATGAAAAAAAGACTTTACCCTATAATGGCCCTCTGCCTGGCTTCCTCGCAGCTCATGGCCCAATCCGACAATTCGCTCGACGCCAAAGTCAAAGCCGTGTTGTCGAAATTCCCTTCCCAGAATGAAGCGGCATTGAAGAAAAACATGGAAGAACTGGCGCAGCTCGGCAAGCCCGGCCTCGTGCAGATTGCTTCCATGCTCACGCCTTTGGGCAAAGGGGATAATACTAAAATACAGTTCGCATTGGGTGGTTTCACCTACTATGCATCCCAGGCCGGCAAAGAGGCATTGCGCAAGGACGCTGCCGAAGCCTATGGCGAAGCATTGTCCAAAGTGAATGATCCCGACAGCAAAAACTTCCTCATTTACCAATTGCAAACGGTTGGTAAGGATGAGTCCGTGGAAGTTTTGAAGGGGTATCTCAAAGACGAAAGGCTTTCACAGCCGGCGGCGCGCACATTATCCCGCATTGGTTCACCTGCTGCCGGTGCTGCATTGCTCCAAGCGCTGGGTAATGCCAACGGAAGCGCGCAGCTGGCGATCACCGAGGCATTGGGTGGCGCGCATTACAAAGAAGCGGCGGGCGCTATTGAAAAAACAGCCGCGAGCAACGAGTTGAACCTTCGTAAAGTAAGCTTGTACTCCCTTTCGGAAATCGGTGCTCTTTCTTCCGAGACGATTCTGGCGGGAGCTGCGCAAAAGGCTGCTTATGGCTATGACGAGGCCGATGCAACGGCGGTTTACCTGAAATACCTTGCTAATCTGGCCGCCAATGGCAATGGAGCAGCAGCGGAGAAGTCAGCGCTTGCACTGATCAAGGCGACGCCGGATGTGAAACAATCGGCCACGCGCTCTTCCGCATTGAAGATTTATTCGGATATCAAAAAGAGAGAGTCCGTACCGGTGCTGGTAAGCGCATTGCAAAGTACCGACGCGCAATACCGTGCGGCTGCATTAAAACTCGGCCAGAAATACCTGATGGCTGATGGCACTACGCCTTGGTTGAATGCATACAAAAAGGCTAATCCAACGGTCCAAGCGGAGATTATTACCATGCTCGGCCGTGCGGAGTCGAAAGATGCATTGCCTGTGGTACTGAAAGCGCTTACTTCGAAGGATAGCAAAGTAAAAACGGCTGCTATTTGGGCGGCTGGCAGAATCGGGCAGGAAAGCAGCGTTGCGAAACTGATCCCGGTTTTGAAAACAGCTAATGCAGACGAGGTAGGAGCAGTGAAAAGCAGCCTGCTGACGATCAAAGGCGCTTCCCTGGTAGATCAGGTTGCTACGGCCATTCCTACTGCGCCTGCTACTGCCCAATCGGCGCTGATCGACGTGCTGGCTGCGCGTGAGGCGAGCGCCAAATTGCCGGTTGTTTCTGCGCAGTTGAAGAATTCCAACCCCGAAGTCCGTAAATCGGCATTCAATGCACTGAAATCGCTGGCTACCGGTAATGATTTGCCTCAGCTCTATACTTTGCTGAATAGCGGTGGCACAGCCGAGGAGGTTACCGCGACGCAACTGGCTATCAGTGCGGCCATCAAAGAAAGCGGTGACGCAAACAGCCAAACGGAGGCGATTTTGAAACAAATACAGGCCTCTCCCGCCGACAAACAAGGCAATTACCTCCCGGTACTGGCCAGCATTGGCGGCAAGAAAGCATTGGCGGCGGTAGTGGAAGCTTCCCGCAATGCTGCTCAAAAGAAACAGGCGATTGCGGCGCTTTCCGCATGGACGGACGCCAGTGCAGCCAAAGAACTACTTGCGATTGCACGCACCACTTCCGATTCGGACGATTTCAATGCGGCATTGACAGGCTATGTGGCAGCAACCGCGAAATCGGGCAAAACTGCCGCTAACAAAGTGATTATGCTCCGCGAAGCATTGGCCATTGCCAAAACCGATGCCCAGAAAGAAGCCATTTTGAAAGAACTGGGTCGTAGCCGCACATTCAATTCATTGTTACTGGCCGGCAAATACCTCGACAATGCTGGTACGCAGCAAGCCGCGGCACAAGCGGTGATGAACATCGCATTGGCGAACAAAAACCTGTACAGCGCCGAGATCCGCGCGCTTTTGACCAAAGCGGCACCGCTTTTGAAAGGCCAGGACGCCGATTACCAGCGCGAATCGATCCGCAAGCATTTGGCTGAAATGCCTGCCGGTGAAGGTTTCGTTTCGTTGTTTAATGGTAAAGATTTGTCGGGCTGGAAAGGTTTGGTGCAAAACCCGATCGCACGTCGCAAAATGGGCGCGGATTCTTTGGCTTACAAACAAAAAAAGGCGGATGAGTCCGCATTCAAGGATTGGTTTGCCAAAGACGGCGAGCTGGTTTTCTCCGGCCACGGCGATAACCTTTGCACCGTAAAGCAATACGGCGACTTCGAAATGTACGTCGACTGGCAGATTCAGAAGGACGGCGACGCCGGCATTTACCTGCGTGGTACACCTCAGGTGCAGATCTGGGACACCTCGCGTGTGAGCGTAGGCGCGCAGGTAGGCTCGGGAGGACTTTATAACAACCAGAAAAACCCCAGCAAGCCTTCCAAAGTAGCCGACAATGCCATTGGCGAATGGAATACTTTCCACATTACCATGATCGGCGACCGCGTATCGGTGGATTTGAATGGCGAGAATGTGGTGGATAATGTGGTACTGGAAAACTACTGGGACCGCAGCCTGCCGATTTTCGCGAAAGAGCAGTTAGAATTGCAGGCACACGGCAACGAGATCCACTACCGCGACATTTACGTCCGCGAAATCCCACGGCCTGAATTCACACTGCCCGAAGCGGAGCAGAAAGACGATTTCAAAGTGCTGTTCGACGGTACCAATATGTTTGAATGGGTTGGCAACAAAACCGACTATTTCATCCAGGACGGAGAGCTCGTGGTTGATCCGAAAAAGGGCGGCAAAGGCAATCTCTACACCAAAGACGAGTACAGCGATTTCGATTTCCGTTTCGAGTTCCAGCTCACACCGGGCGCTAACAATGGATTGGGTATCCGTACGCCGATGGAAGGCGATGCCGCTTACGTAGGCACCGAAATCCAGATCCTGGACAATGACGCCGAGATTTACAAGGATTTGCATGAGTACCAATACCACGGCTCGGCTTATGGCATTATTCCAGCCAAAAGAGGCTTTCTGAAACCGAATGGTGAATGGAACTACGAAGAAGTGCGCGTGCAAGGCTCAAAAATCAAGGTAACCCTGAACGGCACCGTAATCCTCGACGGCGACCTCGCCGAAGCCAGCAAAAACGGCACGGTCGATCACAAAGAGCATCCGGGCCTTAAACGAACCAGCGGCCACCTCGGCTTCCTCGGCCACGGCTCCGAACTCAAATTCAGGAACATCCGCATCAAGGACCTGACCAAAGTGGCGCCGGAGCCTGTTGAAACAGGAAAGAAAAAGAGTAAGAAGAAAAAGTGATTTACGAAATGCCCTGCTATTTGCGGGGCATTTTTAAATTCGTACATTAGTATAAAATTATACTTAACTGAGTAGATATTTAAATCACCATGAAAAAGCACACACCTAAAAATTACCCTGAGCCTGGGGACCTGCCCGGCCCTGCGTTTAACGAGCCTTATGTTGCCTACCATGGCACGCCACATCCGGGCATTATCTTTAAAACTTCCCTGCAAAAGCCGGAAAGCCAGATGACCAGCTTTCAGAAGATCGATATGATCCGGAAGGGGATCAGCAAAAATGATTTTGAGCGGTTCAAGGACAAGGCGGGATTGGATTATGATCAGCTTGCGCACGCATTGTCCGTTGCGCGTGCGACGCTGATCAATAAAAAGGGGGATGAGAAGTTCAATCAATCTTTAAGTGAGCGGATTGTGAGCCTGGCGGATATTTATTCATATGGCTATGAGGTTTTCGAAGATATCGAGCGCTTCAACGACTGGGTTTTCAGGCCTAACCAAGCATTGGGCGGTCAGCGGCCTTTTGATTTCCTGGACAACCAGTTTGGCCGGGAGGAGGTCAAAAACCTGATCGGGCGCATTGATTACGGGGTTTATTCTTAATGCCGTAGCCGATGATCGTGTACAGAGTCGGGCGCACACGTTACGCCCACGACCTCGATGGCGAGGGCGCCCGCCTGCATGGCGGCCGCTGGAACCACCCACTTACGCCCTGCATTTACACCTCCGAAAGCCGCGCGCTGGCATTATTGGAATACACCGCGAATGTGAACATCGACGACATTCCGAGGGCGCTCAGCATTACGACATTTGAAATAGACCCGGCGTATATTCTGGATCTGCCTGCAAGCGCATTACCGGGCGACTGGAAGTATGCGCCAGCACCCGCGTCGACCAAGGATTTCGGCACGGCATTGCTCCGGAAAGCCGATTACGGGGTCATCAAAATCCCGTCGGCGATCATGGAAGACGAGTTCAATTACCTGCTCAACCCCCTATTCCGCAAAGCTACCGTCTACACCATTCAGTCGGTCCGAGATTTTGTTTACGACGTCCGACTCAAATTATAGAGAAAAATTAAAAAATGCCCCCTTGGATCACTTTGGGCAATTTTATTTAGCTTTGATATAATAATCAGAAAATCAAGACCGAGAAAAGTAAATATGCCGGGTTTGGCTCTTGATATGAAAATAAAAGCTATCCGGTGGTTCGCATAGATTTCGTGGCATTTCAATTCGAGTAAACATATTTTTTTTACATCTAAATCAATAAAAAACAAGGCGTTTCATGGACATTTTTGTTGGGAGTCTTTCTTTTAAGTTAAAGGAAAGCGAGCTGCGTGAAGCTTTCGAAAAGTATGGCAAAGTTAGCTCGGCGAAAATTATCATTGACAAGATCACGCGTCAAAGCAAAGGTTTCGGGTTTATAGAAATGCCCGATGAAGTGGAGGCCAGAACCGCCATTAATGCATTGAACGGGGCGGACATGTATGGCAGGCCACTCGTTGTGAATGAATCCCAAAAGAGAGAACCCAGAGGCGACGGAGGTGCTCCGCGACCCGATAACCGCAACCGCGAGGGTGGATACAATCGGGAAGGTGGATATAACCGGGAAGGTGGAGGCAATCGTGAAGGAGGCTACAACCGCTCGCCAAGACCGGCCGGTAATGACGGCCCTGGCGGGAGTAGACCGTACCCGACCGATGACAGGAATACAGGCAGGGACCTTAACCGCGCATCGTCATCCGACGACGACGATCAGGACGACGACGACGCACCAAGCGCACCAGCCAGACCTGCCGAGCGCAGTTTTGGCGACCGCAGCTTCGCCGGTGGTGGAGGTGGTGGAAACAACTTCCGCCAGCCCGATAAACAACGTGACAAAGGACACCACGACCGCAGTCATGATCACAACCGTCACCAGGGAGGCAGACCCAAGACCGAAGATCGTTACAGCAACAAAAAAGGCGGAGGCGGTTCGAAAGATTACGGCCGCCGGTTCGGTGGTGGCGACGATTGGGATTGATACATTACATCATAAAAAAAGCCTGCAAGTGATCAACTTGCAGGCTTTTTTCATTTCCTGAATATGAAGTAAACCGCCAGGACGAGAAAGACGAACCCGACGAGATGGTTCCACCGGAATGTCTCCGTTTTGAAAAACACCAGGGTGAAAACGGTGAATATGACCAGTGTGATCACTTCCTGGATAACTTTCAGTTCCACCAGCGAAAACGGGCCTCCATTCTCTTTGAAGCCGATGCGGTTGGCGGGAACCTGAAAACAATATTCAAACAGGGCTATTCCCCAGCTGATAAGGATGATGGAGAACAGCCCCAGTTTGCTAAACCAACCCAGCTCCTTGAATTTCAAATGCCCGTACCATGCCATTGTCATGAAGGCATTGGACAATATCAGAAGGCCGATGGTCAGGAAGGATTTCATGCGGTTGCCTTAACCTTGTTATCCCGGAAGAACAACACGAAAAGTACCAAAACCACCGCCGCAATGCCCGCAGGTACCATCCAGATGGACGTCCAGTTTTTCACATTGTCGACCGTGTACATATCTGCTACCACACCGGCGATCCATGAACCGATACCCATTCCGATACCGTAGGTAGCGATGGAGATCAGGCCTTGCGCAGACGAGCGGTATTGCTCACCAGCTTTGCTATCCGTGTAAATCTGGCCGGTAACGAAGAAAAAGTCATAGCAAACACCATGCAGAACGATTGCGAGGTAAAGCAGCCATTCGCTGGAAGCGTCGCCGTAACCGAAACCGATGAAGCGGATGATCCACGCCACAAGTCCTACCACCAGCATCCATTTCACGCCGAAACGGGCAAATGCGAGCGGAATCAAAAGCATAAACACCACTTCGGAAGCCTGGCCGAGCGACATTTTATTCTCAACGTTGGTCATACCCGAATCCGTCAGCGATGGGTTGGCCATGGCGTAGTAGAACGACAGCGGGATACAGATCAGCAGGGAAGAAATGAAGAAGATCGCGAAAGAGCGGTCTTTGAATAATTTGAATGCATCCAAACCCAAAATATCGGAAACCGATGTGTGTGAGGTTGGTTTTGGAGGGGTATCAGGCAAAAAGAAAGAATAAACACCCAGGAATGCCGCGGTGAACATCGAAATCTTGAAAATCAATGCAGTACCACCGATTTCGTAGTATCCGATAATGTTCGTCACCGCGATCCACGCCACAGTTCCCATTACACGGATGGCCGGAAAGTCTTTTTCAGAGTTGGTAACCTGCTGCATGGCAATGGACGTCGTGAGCGACATGGCGGGTGCAAAAGTGATGCAATAGGCCAATATCACCCAGAAGAACGTGTCGGGGTCTTTCACTTCCGACAGGACATACAAAATCGCCGCGCCTGCGAGGCTTAGCACGCCCAGCACTTTCTGCGCCGCGAAGTAACGATCGGCGATCATCCCCACGAAAAATGGCGCGATGATCATCGCAATGGAGAATGCGGCATAAGCATTTCCCACCTGGACGCCCGTTGCGCCCAATTCTGTAAACATATACTTACTCATTTGCCCGTACCATGCTCCCCACACAAAATAGAGCAGGAACATCATGGCCATCAACTGAAAGCGGGTGGAGTTTTTCATAAACTAGGTTAGCGGTTATAGGGAATTGATTGGTATTATATTAAACATAGATTATTTCTTGACGAGCTTCTGGAACTCATTCAGTTTCAGCAATGCTTCGATGGGAGATAGTGTGTTTACGTCTACGAGCAGCAGCTTTTCTTTCAGTTCGTCGAGCTTGGGGTCGGCCGGTTCGAAAATGCTGAGCTGGAAGTTGTTTTTCGGAATGTCTTTCACGCGCTTTTTGTGCTCATGCGCTACGTGGTCTTTTTCCAGATGGTGCATGATCTCGCTGGCACGGAGCACGATCGGCTGCGGCATGCCGGCGATCTGCGCCACGTGGATACCGAAGCTGTGCGCGCTGCCGCCAGGTTTCAGTTTCCGGAGGAAGACCACCTTGTTATCCACTTCCTTTACGGCTACATTGAAGTTTTTGATGCGCGGGAAGTCCTCGGCCAGCTGGTTCAGTTCGTGGTAATGCGTTGCAAAAAGCGTTTTGGGACGGCAATTGGATTGGCTATGCAGGTATTCGGTAATGGCCCAGGCAATGGAAACACCGTCGTAAGTACTCGTCCCACGACCGATCTCGTCCATCAGCACGAGGCTCTTGCTGCTCAGGTTGTTGAGGATACTGGCCGTTTCGGTCATTTCGACCATGAACGTACTTTCCCCTTTGCTGAGGTTATCGCTCGCTCCTACCCTGGTGAAAACCTTGTCCACCAGCCCGATCGTCGCCGATTTTGCCGGCACGAAACTACCCATTTGCGCCATGAGCACAATCAATGCGGTCTGCCGGAGCAATGCGGATTTACCGGCCATGTTCGGACCGGTGATGATGATGATCTGCTGGCTCGCGTCGTCGAGGTAGACATCGTTCGGTACGTAGCTTTCGCCCACGGGCAACTGCTGTTCGATTACCGGGTGGCGTCCTTCTTTGATATCCAGCTCATTACCTTCGCTGATCACCGGTTTCACATATTTGTTTTTCCGGGCAGCCAATGCAAACGAGCTCAGCACATCGAGCGCCGAGATCACCAATGCATTTTGCTGGATGGCAGCTACATATTCGGCAGCCGTTTGCACAATTTCACTAAATAGCCTGAACTCGATCGCCGAGATCCGGTCCTCCGCATTCAGGATTTTTTCCTCGTATTCTTTGAGCTCCGGGGTAATATATCGTTCCGCATTCACCAGCGTCTGCTTCCGGATCCAGTCGGACGGAACCTTGTTCTGATGTGCGTGGGTAACTTCGAGGTAGTAGCCGAAAACCTTGTTATAGGCGATTTTGAGTGAGCCAATGCCCGTCCGTTCAATTTCGCGGTTTTGAAGTTTGATCAGATAATCCTTACCCTCGTAAGAAATGGCATGCAGTTCGTCCAGTTCACTGTCCACGCCGCTTTGGATCATCCGGCCCTGGTTGGAGAGTACCGGCGCATCCTCGCGGAGCTCCCGTTCGATTTTATCAACCAGCGCCTCGCACGCGTCCAGTTGCGCGGCAAACTTGTCCAGAATGCCGCCCGCCAGCAATGCTTTTACGGGTGCGATCTGTTTGAGTGATTTTTTAAGCTGAACCAATTCCCGCGGATTGATACGCCGTACCGCCACTTTGGAAATCAGTCGTTCCAGGTCGCCGATCTGTTTGAAATACCCTACCAGCGACTCGTGGAGTTCTTCTTTCGCGAGGAAATGCTCTACCGTGGCGAGACGCTCTTCTACTGGCGTCTTGTCTTTCAACGGCAGCACCATCCATTTCCGTAACTGCCTCGCACCCATAGGCGTCACCGTATGATCGAGAATGTCGATCAGCGGCACCCCGCCTTCCTGCTGCGCATACACGAGTTCCAGGTTCCGGACCGTGAAACGATCGAGCCACACGTATTTCTCTTCTTCCAACCGCGTAATGCGGCTGATATGCGCCACTTCCTTATGCTCCGTTTCGCGGAGGTAATGCAAAATCACACCCGCCGCGATAATACCCAGCGGAAGCGATTCGATGCCGTAACCTTTTAAAGTAGTAGTCTGAAAATGCCCGGTAAGTTGCTCGTAGCCATAATCATAGCCGAAGCACCAGTCTTCCAGGTGAAAAGTATGGTATTTGCCTCCGAAGAGCTCGTTGAATTCCTGTTTGAACTTCTTGCAATACAGCACCTCGGCCGGGCCGAAGCCTTGCAGCATTTTATCGATGTAAGCCGCATTACCCTGCGAAGCCATGAATTCACCCGTCGAAATATCGAGGAAAGCGATTCCGTAGAGTCCGTCCGCGCCATTATGCACCGCCGCCAGGTAATTGTTCTTGCGGATGTCGAGCACATTGTCGTTGAACGACACGCCCGGTGTTACCAGTTCGGTTACGCCGCGTTTCACAATGCCCTTTGCCGTTGCTGGATCTTCGAGCTGGTCGCAAATCGCCACGCGCTCGCCTGCGCGAACAAGCTTAGGCAGGTAGTTGTCCAGCGAGTGGTGTGGAAAACCGGCCAGTTCCTCGTGCGCGCCGCCGTTGTTCCGGCGCGTGAGCACGATGCCCAGGATCTTGGAAGCCCTTACCGCATCCTCTCCGAAAGTCTCATAAAAGTCACCAACCCGAAACAGCAGCAGTGCTCCGGGATATTGGGCTTTGATCTGATTGTATTGTTTATTAAGCGGAGTTTCTTTGTGTGCCTTTGCCAATTATCAGCCTAATTTTTAAGAACAAGGATTTGTACAAAATTAAGCCTTCTCTCCGGTTTGGCAAGTCAGGGCAAATGATTTATACCGTCGTCAAAAGGTCCTTTCATAAAAAAGTTTAGCCTCTTTCGGTGTAACTTCCCATACGTCCCCTGGTTTAGGAAATTTTATTTTCTTATCCGCTAATGAAATTTTTCCGATAGACCACCGCACCAGCCGGAGTGTCGGGAAACCGACCGCCGCCGTCATTCGCCGCACCTGCCGGTTCTTCCCTTCATGCAATGTAACCGACAGCCACGAAGTAGGGATATGCTGCCGGAAACGGATCGGCGGGTTGCGCTCCGGTAATGCCGGTTCTTCTATTTTGGAGACCTCGGCAGGGAGTGTTTTGTATTGTTTTCCATTGATGGAAATCGCCACGCCGCTTGACAGCTGCCGGCAAGCCTCATCCGTCACCTCGCCTTCCACCTGCACGTAATACGTACGCGTGTGCCGGTTGCGCGGTTCGAGCAGTTTTGTTTTAAGGAAATTGTCATTCGTCAGCAGCAAAAGCCCTTCGCTATCGGCATCAAGCCGGCCGACGGGGTAAATGTCTTTGGCAAATGTAAAATCGAGATCGGCCAGCGTCTGATGATCGCCCTCGCGGGAGAATTGCGAGAGCATGTTGAATGGCTTGTAGATGAGGAAGTATTGGAACAAAATAATGTAAATTAATGAAGGTCAGTACTTAACTGACCCATTTACTCAAATTGAGCGTAAAACCTGGTAGCACATCCTCCCCGGATAGAACTGCATTTATCTCGACGGTTTCAACCGACCCATCCGAGCGGAATATTCGAACCTTTTTGTCTAACCGGTCGATAAGCCAACCAAGTCTCGTACCATTATCAATGTACTCCTTCATTTTGCTAATGAGGTATTTCAATCCGTCCGAATCAGATCGTACTTCCACCACAAAATCGGGACATATCGCAACGAAGCGATCTTTCTTTTTATCAGACGCTACCCTTGCCCATCGCTCCTTTTCAACCCAAGACATGTCAGGAGCTCTGACAGCACTATTGGGTAATGTGAAGCCTGCGGCAGAATCAAATACTTCGCCTAACCCGGATTCCGCATTCCAGTTATACAAGGCCGCCAGTACGTGCGGATGAAAATTACCTGTAAAAGTCCCAGTTGGTGACATAAGAATAATGTTTCCATGCGAGTCCCTTTCGAACTCTAGTGTGTCATTGATTTGGCAGAACTCAAAGAATTCTTCATCGCTCATCGGCCTAACCGTTCTAAAAGTCGTCAGCATCTCGGTATCCATAGGTCATTGAGTTTTCGCTTCTACCAAAAATAAACAATTATCACCTGCATTAAAACACCCATTTCCCCAGATGCATCATTGAATTTCCAACCACACCGGACAGTGGTCCGAATGGACGGCATCATTGTATTGCCGGCTGGCGAGGATTCGGGGTTTGAGGGGTTCGGAGACGGAAATGTAGTCGATACGCCAGCCCTTGTTATTGCCGCGGGCGCCGGCGCGGTAGGTCCACCAGGAGTATTGGCGCAATGTCGGGTTCATGAAACGGAAGGCGTCGGTGTAGCCGTTGGCGAACCATTCGGTCATCCAGGCGCGCTCTTCGGGAAGGAAACCGGACGATTTCTGGTTCCGTACCGGATCGTGAATGTCGATTTCTGTGTGCGCGATATTATAGTCGCCGCAGATGACCAGGTTCGGGCGCTCTTTCCGCAATTCATTTACCCAAATATAAAAATCGGCCAGGAAGCGCATTTTTACGCCCTGGCGTACGTCGCCGCTGGTACCCGACGGGAAATAGCAGTTGAGCACGGTAATGTCACCAAAGTCGGCCCTCAGTACACGGCCTTCCGAATCATAAGCCGGAATACCGCAGCCGGCTACCACATTATCGGGTTTGATTTTGGAAAAAATAGCTACGCCGCTGTACCCCTTTTTCTCGGCCGCATGCCATCCCGCGAGTTCATAACCCAGCGCCCGGAGGCCCGAGAGGTCGACCACGTCGGGTGTGGCCTTCACTTCCTGGAAACAAAGAATATCGGCAGGCGTGGTTTGCAGCCATTCCAGCAGGCCGTTTTTTAATGCGGCACGGATGCCGTTCAGGTTATAGGTAAGTATTTGCATAAATGAGGGCGCCGTTCAGGCTTAGTAAAAGAGTACCTGCTTTCCGGTACCAGCCGACTCCCATTGCCGGGAGTCATTGCGGGACATTATCCACGCCCGGTATTTTCCCTCGGGAAGCTTGGGTTTGTAAAGCGAGTACTCGTAATTGTTACTGTAATATGAGGCTTTTTGCAAGAAATCGGAAACACTATTCGGTTGCGGAATGGCCGGGAGCACGATATTATGCCGTGGCGATTCGAGGACAATGTAAAAAGTCTCCTCTTGCGGTTTTTCAGGTGTGACAAAAAACCGGAAGTACTTGTCGGGCAGGTTGTTCACGCTATTTCTGTATTGAAATTTGGCACCGAAAGTGCCGATAAACGGCTTTCCGGTAGCTGTCTTGCGGATCAGATCTTCCTGGGCAGGCATGTCGTAATATTGGTAGAAATCCGTGATGCCGTCCGATTCGAGGCCGATGATAAGGTCGCGCATGCGCGTGGGATGGTTCCAGAACGGAATATCGGTGAATACATCCCCAACGGTGAGAAATGTCTTGTAGTTTTTCCAGAAGTAGCTATCGATCACCAGTTCGTCGTGCAGCCTTCTGATGGAAACAATGGAGGTGAAGTAGCTTACGAAGTTCAACCCCAGAAAAAACAGCATTGCGATGATCGCTACCAGGTTGTTCCACCGTTTGAAATTCTTCAAAAACACCACCACACAAACATAGCAAACCGCCACCAGCACCACCCCGAATATCATATACCGCCTCGAAAACACGGTACCGCCGTACATGACGTAGTTGTTGATCGGACGGCTGATAACGAACATTGCGCCCGTACCCATCACGAACATCATCGCGCCCAGCAGCAGCCAGTCGGAGAAGGTGGGCTTGCGGGTGAGGAATATCCTTCCTGCCCAAATTGCAAATACCAATGCAAGCCCGGCCCCCAGGAACACGCAAGCGATGAGGTCCTGATGCAATACCGGCACGAGCGGGTGCCGGACGTCGAGGTACAATGCATTGCCCCAGAAAGCCATCACGAAGATCGCATTGAAAACCGGGTGGTTCCACACTTTTTCGCCCTGCGAGCTGATGAACTGGTAGTCGAAAAAGAAATAGAAAAGCAGCACGGCCGCGCTGCCGACGATCCACCATAGCAGGTTTTTGACGCGCTTTTGCAACGCCAGCATGACCATTCCGACGATCCACGCCAGCAATCCGCTTCCACTGGTAAAGGTGGTCAGCAATGCGGCGATGAGCGCGATCCGGAAGCCCTTATCGTCTTCGCGCGCCAAGCCGTAGGCGGTGAGCATCGCAAAGAAGATGAGGGGCGTGTTTTGCAACGCTGCTATTCCCCAATAGGCGTTTTCAAAATAAACCAAGTTGAAAAGTATGTACGGAACCGGGATGAACCAATACCAGGTAATGCGCTCCTTTTTCAGGCCCAGGTAAAGCAGGTAAGCTATTCCGAGCATGAAAAGATCCCCGATGATGATCTGCGTTTTGATATTCACCGTGCCCGTAAGCAGGAACATAATGAGCATTACAATGCGCTCGAAGCCGAACCGGTGCTGGTTTACCTGTTCGAAGAGCGCTTTGAGCATGTTCGGAAAGCTATCGGCATTGCGCAGCTTTTGAACGGTTTCGAGCAGGTTAAAATCGTCGGTGTAGGGAATGTTGACGAGGTGTGCGTCGAGGAGCATGAAGAAGTAAATAACCGGAAGCGCGATGAGCCCGATACCGAGCCATTGCCGCATACTTTTCATTTTTTCAATTAAGAACGTAGCTCCGAACAGCAGCAGCAATGCTACGACGACGCTGTAATACTCAAACAAATGAGGATCTTCTAGAAATAGCTTCAAAACACGGTGGTATTAGGGGACTAACTGAACCAGGTTACCGCGCACCGGTGATCATCTGGCTGGTGATTTGCTTTTCAAAAGTAATGTAACCGGGGTAATTGACCTGCTTCCCAGCGATATCCAATGTCGGACGGACTTTTACGACGAATTTCGAAGGTTTCGCATCAGACTTGCCCGTTAGCGCGAGGATCATGTTAATGAACTGGTCACGCGTTTGATCGTTCGAAAGCAGCTGGTACGCATTCGTTTGCAGGCTCACGGGCACACGTGTTGGCGTGGTACCCGGCAGTACTTCGATCAGCTGGCTCAGGTAGCCATTGAATATCTCGCTTTCGGTAAGCAATACTTTGTATTCCAATTGGTTTATCGCGGCGCGTTTGCGGGTCGGGTTGGTAATATCCACATTCACACGGAGGTTCAGGGGCACATTTTTTCTCAGCAAACCCATTGCCAGACCAGGATATTTGGCCAGGTCGAAATCGTTGAAACTTCTGAGATTCCGGAATTCACGGACATCGATACCGGCGAGGTAGACGCTATCGACCGATGCGATATCATATTTACAATCACCAAAAACCTTCGCTTCCGAAACCTGGCGACTCACGCCGCAGCTTGTCATTACAGCCGCAACAAGTACGATTACGGCCATCCAAATGTGTTTTTTCATTACAATGTATTTTACGCAAGTTAAACAGTAGGTATCAGAACGCATACCAAGGGCAGCGATTATTAGTTTAAGGAGTTATTTTTTTGCGTGCTTTCGAGCCAGCATCTACATTTGCAGACTCAAATTTTCACCCAATCGACACGAACAATGGCCAGCTGGTATTTAGGAAAAATTCGGTATCAAAAAGAAGATGAAGCAGGAAGGTTGAAAACGATCAATGAGACGTATCTGGTGGATGCGGTTTCATACACCGAGTCGGAAGCGAGGCTGTACAAGCAGATCGTGACGGACGCCAGCGATTTTAGTGTAACCGCCATCAGCAGAATGCGCCTGGCGGATCTTTTTGCCTACGAAGACGGCGAGCAGTGGTTTAAAGCAAAGGTCATTTATTTCTCCGTGGACGAAAAAAGCGGCAAAGAGAAGAAAATCGTCAACTATATGCTGGTCAATTCCGAAGGCATCCAGCAGGCCCTCGACCGGATCAACGAAAGCATGCGCAACTTCCTGATCCCCTACGAAGTGACGGACATTAACCTTACGCCGATCCTCGACGTATTCCCATACTCCGCAGACGAGGACAAGGAGCCTGAAATTCCGGCCAATATGCGCCCTCTGAGCGAAGTTATGGCAGAACGGGCGCAGGCTACCGAAGCGGCGCCGACCGAAGCCGCGGTTCCGAATGAAGTTTCGACAGAGAATGCATAATTGTCAGTCTGAGCGGAGTCGAAGACAGTCCGTACCGCGAACATCGCGCATACGCTTCGACTCCGCTCAGCGTGACAAGGCGCTCAAAAGCGTCTTAATCATTCACCTTCAACACCGCATACCCCTTCGCATTCGCCGTGTAAGGGTCTTTCCCGAAGGCTTTCAGCTTCAAAACCACGTCCTTCGAGTTAATCTCCGAAAGCAGCAGGTCCGACGGCAACAGGTTCATATAATCGAATGAAACCGGCAGGCTTACGGCGCTTTCCACGAACTCGAGGCCGTAGATAGGGTACACGCTGAATGGGGTTTTCGTAAGCCATATTTTTTCCTGACTGCCGGAGGTGGCGTAGGTCAGGTCATACTCGGTGCTGGTAAGGCCAAATTCCTCCCTTTTGTTCTCCGTGGGAACAACGTAGGTTTTGAAATCGTCCTGCTGCTGCTTTTTGGTATCGACATCCGGCTTGAATTCTTTCACCGTTTCATTGACCCTCACTTTTTTACCGTCTTCGTCCGTCCCGCAGAAAATGTATTTCCCATCCGGAAAACCGATCACAAAATCGAACGACTTGCCGCCTTGTCCAAAACTCGTTTCCTTCACAAAACACATGGCGCCGGTAACGGGGTCCAAATGCACTTTCAGCGTACCCTCGGTCTTGTCGGACTTGTTCTGGTAATCAAAAACCAATGCGTGGCTGAAATAATATTGCCCTTCCTCGGGCTTCCAAAGCAGGGCGCGCTGCTTGTCGGCGGGTATCTTTTTCGGGGCTTGTGCGGATGCAGACAAGGCGGCGCCCAAGAGGCATGCCGAAAGGGCGAAAATGGCTAGGTATCGTTTCATTGCACGGGTTCTTTAAAATGGTTGCAAGCTAGAAAGAGCCTGCTGAAAAACCATACCATCGCTACAATTTAACAAACTCGACCCGCCGGTTGCCCGCTTTGCCTTCCGGCGTGGTGTTGGCTGCCGCAGGTTCCGTTTCTCCTTTACCGTCTGTTTCCATGCGCGAGCCATCGATGCCGAAGTCGGCCGAGAGCGCCGCCCGCACCGCTTCCGAGCGTTTTTTCGATAATGCCAGGTTCGCCGCATCGTCGCCATCGGAATCGGTATGCCCGATAATTTTAACTTTCACGGTACTATTTTCGGTTAGTACCGCCGCGATTTCCTTCAATGTACCATAGGATTCCGGCTTGATCGTCGCCGAGTTCACATCGAAATGAATGCCGGTGGTCGAGAATTTCCCTTCCGTTACCAGCTTGCTGCGCGTGTCCGGCGCACCCACCGCGAGCCGGAGATCGGAAATGAAATAGCGGTTGGCTTGCTCGTGATAGCCGTGGTTGGAGAATGCGATGAAATTGTATTTGCGGGCAGCATCGAACGCCCTCGGCAGGTCCCAAACCTTGAAATCGTCAACATACAAGCGCAGCCGGGTTTTCTGCCGCCACACCGAAACCTTCACGACATTGTGCTCCGGCACGTGGAATGCAGGAAAACTCTTTTCGTTTTTCATCAAAGAGCCGCCGTCTTCGCCAAATACATTGAACGACGCAATGCCTTGGCTACCACCTGCGTCTTTGGGATGCAGGCCCATCTCGACACCATTCTTCTTGCCCCCGTCGTACCATTTCCAATTGGTAAATTCCTTCGCAGGTGTCCCTACCTCCGCGATTATCGTTCTCAAAAAGCCTGTGTAAAAACTAAATTCCGAAGTGGTCGCCAGCCTGAATTCGAGCGTGAAATTCTCCGGCAATGCGGTTACAAACTCAGGGTAAAAAACGCCTTCAGGTCCCAGCATCAGCCATTTTCCTTCGGTACCTTCGATCGTCACAACTTCTCCCGAAGAATTTGTATTCCATTTGGCCGGAAAATCGCCCACTGCGTCCTGCGCGAAGTCTTCTACCGCTACAATCTTCGCCCCTGGAATGAAATCGAATTTGCTGTAAGATTTAAGCGTGGCTTTTCCGGGCTTCGCCCCCGCGCTTTCGCCAGCCGCACCATTTCCGGGCCCTTCCGTTTGGGCACCGCTACCGCCGGCGTTTCCTTGCGCTCCGGTTTTGGCAGGTGTTTCCGCGGCTTTTTTATCTTTCTTTTTAAAAATATTCCCAATCCCTTCCTCCAACGAATCAAAACCCTTGTCAACCGCCTGATCGATTTTACGGTTCGCCCGGTTCTCGGCTTGTCGCTCCACTACCCTGCCCGGATCGTTGATCCTCACCTGTGCCACAGACATTCCCGAGGTCCCGGCCAGCACCAGCGCAAGGCCGGCAATTCTGTTCGCTATCTTTCTCATGTGCTAAATTGAATGGGGTGAATACTATATTCAATTTACGCATTTGGCAGAACTGCCTGACATTATTTGAGTTAGTGGTTAAACGACACATCAGTGCAGGCATTTTCCGCGAACATCGTAAATTGCAGCGCATTTGCCTTATCTACATGAGTTTTTCATTCCAGCAAAAAAACATTACCCTTGCCCCGGGGCGCCGCATTTACTTCGCGTCGGACTTTCATCTCGGCGTTCCCACCGCCTCCGCGAGCCGCGAGCGCGAGAAACGCATTGTTAGCTGGCTGGAATCGATCAGGCACGATGCGCAGGTAATATTCCTGGTGGGTGATATTTTTGATTTCTGGTTTGAATACAACCGCGCCGTACCGAAAGGCTTCGTGCGTCTGCTTGGGAAACTGGCCGAACTGGCCGACGAGGGGATCGAGCTGGTGATTTTTACGGGCAATCACGACATGTGGATGTCGGGTTACCTTACCGAAGAACTCGGCGCGCCCATTTACCGCAACCCGGTGAGCTTTAACATTACCGCTCAAACTGGTCAGAAGAAACTGCTGGTAGGCCACGGCGACGGGTTAGGTCCCGGCGACCATACCTACAAGTTTTTGAAGAAAGTATTTGAAAATAAGTTTTTCCAATGGCTCTTCCGCGTGGTGCACCCGGATGTGGGCATGTGGATCGCTTCCGAATGGTCGAAGCGCAGCCGGCTGGCCAATGTGAATAAGGGGGAAGAGCGGTTTCTCGGCGCGGATAATGAGTGGTTATTCCAATACTGCCGCGAGGTGGAGGCAGCGGCACCGCACGACTATTACATTTTCGGGCACCGGCATTTGGTGCTGGATATGCACGTCAGCGCCCATTCGCGCTACATTAACCTTGGCGAATGGGTTACCCAGCAACATTATGCCGTATTTGACGGGAATGATTTGGTATTGAAAAGATTCGAACCGGCAGCGAATTAATCGCTGCTTCTCTTCTTCTGAACTTCCAGTTCGGCGGCGCTCGGCGCAATGAAATCCTGCTTGGTGATATTTTCACGCGGGGTCGCATTCAGCTCCTTACTCCAATCCTTCTGTTTCAAATCCCCGTTTTTAACCGATTTGATAAACTTCGCCCAGGCAAACGGGTTCAGGAAAGGAAAACTCGTGGCAAAACCCTTGTTCGCTGCCGATTCGCGCCCGAACATCAGCTGGTCCATCGAATAGCGGTAATTGGTCTGCGCGTTGTTCGGCACTTGCGCGGCAAGGCGGTTGATATAATCCGGGTCCGTACTTTTTGCCAATGCGTCGCGATCGGCCTGATCGGGCAATTTGAGCGCGAGGAATGCCTTTTTAAATTCTTCTTCCGTAGAATAAGGGTAGATCGTCACACCGGAGAGCGTCACGACGTCTTCGCGCAGGGCCACGATCGCCGAGTAGATATCCGTGTTATAGCCTCTCGGTATAATGTGGTATTGCTTTTTAAAACCCACATAACTGAACACGATACTATCGCCTGGAAAAACCGGGATATCGAAGGAACCGTCGCCCCTGGCAAGCGTACCCCGCCCTGCATTCACGATAAAAATACTGGCACCCGGCAAGCGCTCGGTGGATTTACCTCCCACGACCACCCCCGAGAAGATAATCGCTTTCTTTTCACCCTGAGCAAAAGCTTCCCTTCCGCACAACATTCCCGCCAGCACGAGGAAAAATATTAAAAGACTCCGTTTCATTCCTTCCAGATTACGCCCCGGGAAAGCCCGGCAACTTTGATTAGCACAATGATAAATTTTCCTTCAAATGGTGTCTGCCAAAAGCTTGTAAAAATTCCGTTCCTTATTTTACAAACGACCTGAGTAACCGGGCATTGCCCTGTGAATTATACAAAGCGGTTTTACTCAGGAAAATAACTTCAAAAATGTAACAATAAATGGCGCCGACAATAAAAGGCCGTCAAAACGGTCGAGGAAGCCGCCGTGGCCGGGAATACTGCTTCCCGAATCCTTAATGGCAATGCTCCGTTTGAACAGTGACTCCACCAGATCCCCGTAAGTACCCACCACCACGATAATCGCGCCGATGCAATACCACTTCCAGGGTTCGAAGGTACGGAAATAATGCCCCAGCGCAAATGCGATAATGCCCGCAAAGACCGCGCTGCCCATCGATCCTTCCCAGGATTTTTTGGGAGAAATGCGTTCGAACAGTTTCCTTTTCCCAAACTTCGTGCCTGCAAAATACCCTCCGATATCCGAAGCCCAGAGTAGCAACAGGCTACCGAGCACGATTTCGTAGTTGTAAGTCCCTCCGCGCAGCGCCATCACGATGATCAATGCGAAGGGCAATGCCACGTAAATGATGCCCAGGAACGTAAACCCGATGTTCGTAAAGGGTTTCAGGTCGTTTTTTTTGTAGAGTTTGATAAAAAAGATCATCGACAGCAGCGGGCTGATGATGAAGTAGTTTTCAAACTCGACAATGTCCTGTTCAATCAAATACGCAAGAAGTATCATGACTGTGCCACAGAAGGTACCATAATAGGTAAGCGGCTGGTTACCGTCGAGCCCGAGCAGTTTGTAAAATTCGAGCTGCGTGAGGGAACTGATAGCGCAAAAAAGCAGCAAAAACGACCATTCACTGTAAACTATGGAAGTGATAATGACAAATACGCCCGCCAACCCGGTGATGGTCCTTTGCTGTAAATTACTCAGGTTGTTCAAGCGCTGCTTCATTCGTCAGTATTGTTTGGGCCTTTTCGAGATCGGCCGCGGGCACATGCACTTCAAAGTTTCCGAAAATCGGGTAGCTGCTATCCTGTTTGTTCACAATCACCGCTCCGATCCCGTTTTGTTCCAAAATTTCACGGGCTATTTCAGCCCGTATCGCCTGTCCGCTCTGGTAGGCCTTCGCCCAATTCTCCTCCATTATTTTCTGAAATGTTAAATTATCTTAAAAGTTACGCGGGATGCTCGTTCCCGCCCTTTGCCCGTTCTTTTTAACTACACCTAAAATGGCCGTGGACACCACCAGGGAAGCCAGAATGAGCAGTATCGGCATCGATTTCGCCTCCTCGATATTGATCTCCACCAGACCCACATTGTGTAAATACATCATAACCAGCACAAAGCCGTTATTGACGAAGTGCGCCAGGATCGCGACCCACAAATTGCCGGTCCAATAATACAGATAGCCGAACAATGCACCAAGCATCATCCGGGGTAAAAAGCCGTAGAACTGGAAGTGAATAGCGCTGAAAATAGCCGCCGAAAGCCAGATCGCCACGTGGATGTTACGCAATTCAAGGTATAACTTCGACTGGATCACCCCTCTGAAAAGAATTTCCTCGCCAAGCGCCGGCAAAACCGTTACCACAAACAATGCGATCAGTAGCTGCCCGAAACTGGTATAGCTCGTCAGAAATTCGGTCATCACCGAGAGCTGGTCCTCCTTGTCGCGCATCCATTTTTCCAGGCCGGACAATGCGTCCGGCAGATCCATCGCCTGGTTCCATTCGATAAACTTGCTGTTCACCGGGATAAATGCCAGCACCAGCACGAATGCAAGCGCCCAGATGTACGGCGCGGGTTTCCGATCGGTATTCAGGTCGGCAATGCTGCGGCGTTCGATATAAAACCAGTAAATGAGTGTCGGAAGCAAATAGGAAAAGAAATGCACGGTACCCTGCATGATCATCAGGGCATTCCATCCGTTTGGTATTTTTTCGGGTTCTGCAAAAAGCTGGGTGAGCAGCGCTGTAACGCTCTCGGTGTCCGCGCCGAGGTAAATCGCCAGGGCCATAACCGCCAGTACATTGCCTACGGCCATACCGATGAGCATGAAGCCCACCAATACCAATAAACTGCCCCAGGTGCCGGGTACGCGCGAAACAACCAGATTCGGGTTACTATTTTGCATAATTGGTGTAAATTTACAGTTTATTATCAATTTATAAATAAGGGCTTCGCAAACCGGCCGCGTTCAAAGGGTTACGTTCCCGCAGACCCTTTCCGGCACATATTACTGCGAAGCGGTGTTGAAGGATTATGGTTAAGATTGGAAATATAGAACTGAGTGATTTTCCGTTGCTGCTGGCACCGATGGAAGACGTGAGCGATCCGCCGTTCCGCGCGGTATGCAAGGAAAACGGGGCGGATTTGATGTACACCGAATTCGTGTCGTCGGAAGGGCTCATCCGGGATGCTGCCAAAAGCGTTCAGAAACTGGATATTTTCGAGTATGAAAGGCCGGTGGGCATTCAGCTGTTCGGTAGCGATGTGGAGACAATGGGCTCATGCGCGGAGATCGCCTCCCGCGTGAACCCCGACCTGATCGATATCAATTACGGCTGCCCGGTGAAGAATGTCGCCTGCCGCGGTGCGGGCGCTGCATTGTTGCAGGACATTCCCAAAATGGTCAAAATGACCGAGTCGGTGATCAAATCGACGCATTTGCCGGTGACTGTAAAAACGCGCCTCGGCTGGGACGACAATACGAGAAATATCCAGGAAGTAGCGGAGCGTTTGCAGGATATCGGCATTAAGGCGCTGTCCATTCACGGGCGTACCCGCGTACAGATGTACAAAGGCGCTGCCGACTGGTCGCTCATTGCCAAAGTGAAGGAAAACCCGCGCATTACCATCCCTATTTTCGGTAATGGCGATATCGATACGCCCGAGAAAGCTTTGGAATACAAAAATACCTACGGCGTGGACGGCATCATGATCGGCCGCGCGACGATCGGCAATCCGTGGATCTTCAACGAGATCAAGCATTACCTCAAAACCGGCGAGAAACTGGCTCCGCCAACCATGGAGCAGCGTGTGGACGTTTGCCGCAGGCACCTCGAATTTTCGATCCGCTGGAAAGGGCCGGTAGCAGGTGTGTTTGAAATGAGAAGGCATTATACCAATTATTTCAAAGGACTGGAACACTTCAAACCATACAGAATGCGCCTCGTGGAAGCACCTACCTTCGACGAGCTCGACAGCATCCTAAAAGAAATTGCGAACGATTACACCGAAATGGTATGCTGAAAGTAAATGTGGGTAACAAGCCGCAGGCCGAGCAGCCTGAGCAAGGCAGTGCATTTGAAATAGACCAGCGGAAAGAAGGCTGGTTCATGAATGGCAATGCTTTCAATGGCGACATTGCGGCGCTTGGTAACAACCGTTTCCACGTGATCTGGAACAACAAATCCTACAATATTGAGGTCGTCGACCGTAACCCGGCTGAGAAAACGACGCACTTGCTCATCAATGGCCAGCATTACCACACCACGGCAAAGGACGATCTCGATCTTTTGCTCGAAAAAATGGGCATGCAGAATGTTTCCGCGCAAAAAATCAATAATGTAAAAGCGCCCATGCCGGGGCTGATCCAGTCCATTGCCGTGGCCGAAGGCGACAGCATTGCCAAGGGCGACAACCTGCTTGTGCTCGTGGCGATGAAGATGGAAAACGTGATCAAATCGTCGGGCAGCGGGGTCATTAAAACTCTGAAAGTGACGCCGGGACAGATTGTGGAAAAAAACCAGGTATTATTGGAGTTTCACTAAAAACTTGTGAATCTGAACTTAGTCCGCTTATTTTTACGGATCAAAACACCACATCACTACCATGCCGGAACCAAGATACAAACGTTTATTACTGAAACTCAGCGGAGAAGCACTCAACGGGGGCGATAAGGCCCAGGTCATTGACTTTAACATTCTCGACAATTATGCCAAGGAAATCAAAAGGATTACCGAGGTCGGCGTGCAGGTGGCAATTGTAATTGGTGGTGGAAACATATTCCGTGGGGCTTCCGTGGAAAAATCGGGGATCGACCGCGTGCAGGGCGATCACATGGGCATGCTCGCGACCGTGATCAACGGGATGGCGATCCAGAGCTCGCTGGAAAAACACGGAATGAACACGCGCCTGATGTCGGCCATCAAAATGGAGCAGGTTTGTGAGCCATTAATCCGCCGCCGCGCCGTGCGCCACCTTGAAAAAGGACGCGTGGTGATCTTTGGCGCAGGAACGGGTAACCCCTATTTCACAACCGACACGACGGCCGGCCTCCGTGCCATCGAATCGGAATCGGAAGTGGTATTGAAAGGAACCCGCGTGGACGGCGTTTACACGGCAGATCCCGAGAAAGACCCAACCGCTACCAAGTACTCACAACTCTCATTTGACGAGGCTTTGGCTAAAAACCTCAAAATCATGGACCTTACCGCATTCACATTGTGCAAGGAAAATGACCTCCCGATTATCGTATTCGACATGAACAAGCCTGGTAACCTTTACGACCTGGTAATGGGTGGAGAAGTCGGAACGCTGATCTCGAATCAATAGAACAATACAGCTTACTATAAAACAATGGAAGAAATAGAATTATATCTGGACGACGCCAAGGATACGATGGACGGCGCAATCAAACACCTTATTATCGAATTGGGTAAAATCCGCGCCGGAAAAGCATCTCCCCAAATGCTGGAAGGTCTTCAGATCGATTACTATGGTTCAATGACGCCGATCCAGAACGTGGCTACGATTAACACGCCCGATGCACGGACGCTGGCGATCAAGCCTTTCGAGAAGAAGATCATCAACGACATCGAAAAGGCGATCCGCAATAGTAACCTCGGCTTCTCGCCTTCGAACGACGGTGACATGATCCGGATTTCTGTTCCCCCATTGAATGAAGAGCGCCGCCGCGAACTCGTGAAACGCGCGAAAAATGAAATTGAAACTGCGAAGATCAACGTCCGTAACATTCGTCAGGACGCCAACAACTCGCTAAGAAAACTGACCAAGGAAGGTGTTGCCGAGGATCTGGTAAAATCCAGCGAAGACCGCGTTCAGAAATTGACAGACAGCTTCATAGCCAAAATCGAACAGATATTCTCCGTAAAAGAAAGGGAGATCATGGAAGTATAATACGACTGATTCCCTACCTTAACCAAACAAAAACCCGCCGAAAGCGGGTTTTTTGTTTGATTAAGGTCCCCGGACTGAAGTCCGGGGCAAGGGGATTACAATTGCTTGAAATTCTCGAAAAAATATCCAATGCCCCGGACTTTAATCCGGGGAAACCAAAATTATTGTTATTTGTTGGCGCTGAAACCTTCGAAGCCTCTGTGATTTGACTCTTCGTACAAACGCTCTTTCGGCAGGCTGCGGAAATAGTCGTAGGTAATGCGGAGGCCTTCTTCGCGGGCTACTTTCGGTTCCCAGCCCAGGATTTCCTTCGCTTTCGAAATGTCCGGCTGGCGCTGTTTCGGATCGTCCTGAGGAAGCGGCTTGTACACCACTTTCTGGTCCGTACCCGTCAGTTTGATAATTTCTTCTGCAAACTGGCCGATCGTGATCTCCTTAGGGTTCCCAATATTGACAGGCAACGAGTAATCGCTCAGCAACAGGCGGTAAATACCTTCTACCAGGTCATCCACATAGCAGAACGAGCGCGTTTGTGAACCATCACCGAACACGGTAATGTCCTCGCCGCGCAACGCCTGACCCATGAATGCAGGCAATACCCGTCCGTCGTTCAATCGCATGCGGGGCCCGTAAGTGTTGAAGATACGTACGATGCGCGTTTCCAGGCCGTGGTAACGGTGGTAAGCCATTGTGATCGCCTCCTGGTAACGTTTCGCCTCGTCATAGCAGCCGCGCGGCCCGATCGGGTTCACGTGGCCCCAGTAATCTTCGGTTTGCGGGTGAACGAGCGGGTCGCCGTACACCTCCGAAGTGGAAGCGATAATGAAACGTGATTTTTTGGCACGGGCCAATCCCAACAGGTTATGCGTTCCCATTGCTCCTACTTTGAGCGTCTGGATAGGGATTTTCAGATAGTCGATCGGACTGGCGGGAGATGCGAAGTGCATGATGTAATCGAGCTCGCCCGGTACGTGCACATATTTGGTCACATCGTGATGGTAAAACTCGAAATTCGGGTTTGGCATCAGGTGTTCGATATTACGCATATCGCCGGTGATCAGGTTGTCCATCCCGATCACGTACATTCCCTCCTTTAAAAAACGCTCGCAGAGGTGCGAACCCAGGAAACCTGCTGCTCCCGTAATTAAAACACGTTTCATTAAAATGAGTAAGTTAGAGTATTTACTAATTTATGATCAGGCCGGCACCACCTTCTCACGACCAATGCTGTAATAGGTATAACCCATTTCGCGCATCTGATCGAGTTCGTACAGGTTCCTGCCATCGAAAACCACTTTGTTTTTCAGCAGTTTACCCATTTTTTCAAATTCCGGCGTACGGAACTGAGGCCATTCGGTAAAGATCATCAATGCATCCGCATCGTCGAGCGCTGCGTAAGGCGTGTGGGTAAAAGTGATCTTATCTCCCAGAATACCTTTCACATTCGTCATCGCTTCCGGATCGTAAGCCACTACTTTTGCACCGGCCGCGAGCAATGCTTCGATGTTTTCCAATGCCGGTGCTTCGCGGATATCGTCGGTATAGGGCTTAAATGCCAATCCCCAAACGGCGATCGTCTTGCCTTTCAGGTCGCTGGCAAAGTAGTTCTCAACCATCGGAAGCAATTTCTTCTTCTGGTCGTAGTTCACATCCATCACCGATTTCAGGATCCGGAAATCGTAATCGTAATCTTTGGACGTTTTCGCCAATGCCTGAACATCTTTTGGAAAACAGCTACCGCCATATCCGATACCCGCGAAAAGGAAGCGCTTGCCGATACGGCTGTCGGTTCCGATACCACGACGAATATCGTCCACGTTGGCACCTACTTTCTCGCAAAGGTTCGCGATCTCGTTCATGAAAGTGATCTTCATAGCCAGGAACGAGTTAGCCGCATACTTGGTCATTTCCGCCGAGCGCTCATCCATAAAGATCACCGGGTTGCCCTGGCGTACGAGCGGAGCGTACAACTTCTCCATTACCTTTTTGGCTTTTTCCGAGGTAGTACCCACCACCACGCGGTCGGGCTTCATAAAATCTTCCACGGCAACACCTTCACGGAGGAATTCCGGGTTGGATACCACGTCGAAATCCACTTTCGCGTTTTTCGCGATCGCAGCGTGCACTTTCTCGGCCGTTCCCACGGGAACCGTGCTCTTGTCGATGATCACCGCGTACTGATCGAGGATCGGCCCGAGGTCGTTGGCAACTCCTAGAATATATTTAAGGTCGGCGGAGCCATCTTCTCCCGGAGGCGTTGGTAATGCGAGGAATATCACCTGCGCATCCTTGATACCTTCGGCCAAACTCGTCGTAAACAACAAGCGTCCTTCCGCCACATTGCGGTCGAAAAGAACGTCGAGGCCCGGCTCGTAAATGGGTATTTCTCCTTTTTGAAGGCGTTCAACCTTTCTGACATCGATGTCGACGCAAGTCACCTGGTTGCCGGTCTCGGCAAAGCAGGTACCTGTCACCAACCCGACGTATCCTGTTCCTACTACTGCAATTTTCATAAACGGTTAATTATATATAGCTGTTTTGGCACTTGTTTAATAAAATCCGGGAATTGTACTTAACTAAGTCCAGTGCGTGAGGACGGTTGCAAAAGTAATTTTTTTAAGCGAATGTTCACCGTCGCGATTTGGATTTGTTCGTTACTGGCTAGCGAATTTGTTGCATTCTCACTATCATTGGGTAATCACACAAATATAATCATCAACACCTATGGACACACGAGAAGATAACCTGACTAAGAACCCCTCCGACGAAATTTGTAACCTCATCAAACAAACCGTCAGGGATTTCGCTGCGCTGCACATCAAGCCACACATCCGCACCTGGGACGAAGAGCAGCATTTTCCGAAAGAACTTTTCAAAGCAATGGGCGAGCTCGGCCTCATGGGAATGCTCATTCCCGAAAGCCTCGGCGGCGCCGGACTCGGCTACCGTGAATATGTTACCGCCATCGTCGAACTCGCGAAGGTCGACCCGTCGGTTGCATTGTCGATGGCAGCGCACAATTCGCTTTGTACTAATCATATATATATGTTCGGCACCGACGAGCAGAAGCAAAAATACCTTCCCGGCCTCGCCTCAGGCGCACTCGTGGGCGCATGGGGCCTTACCGAGCCCAATACCGGCTCCGACGCAGGGAATATGCGTACAGTAGCCGTGCGGGATGGTGACGACTGGGTAATTAATGGTTCAAAAAACTTCATTACCAACGGCAAAAGCGCAGATGTTCTCGTAGTAATGACCCGTACCGGCGAGCCCGGCGACAAGCACGGCGCCACCGCATTCGTGCTGGACGCCACCACGCCGGGTTTCAGCCCGGGGCGCAAGGAGGATAAACTCGGCATGCGCGCCTCCGAAACAGTAGAACTACTATTCCAGGATTGCCGCATCCCCGACAGCCAGCGCCTCGGCGAGATCGGCGACGGATTCATACAATCATTAAAAGTGCTCGACGGCGGCCGCATATCCATTGCCGCATTGGGCGTAGGTACGGCCTGGGGTGCGTACGAGGCCGCATTGGCCTATTCCAAAGAGCGCAAGCAGTTCGGCAAGGCGATCTGCGACTTTCAGGCCATTGCATTCAAGCTGGCGGATATGTATACCGATGTGCAAGCCTCTTCGTTGCTGACTTTCCACGCGGCAGAACTAAAAGACGCAGGCGAAAAAGTGACGCTCGCGAGCTCGGTAGCCAAATACCATTCGTCGGAAACCGCCGTGCGCGTTGCCAACGAGGCTGTTCAGATATTTGGTGGTTATGGTTTTGTAAAAGATTACCCTGCTGAAAAATTCTACCGCGACAGCAAGCTTTGCACCATCGGTGAGGGGACGAGCGAAATACAGAAAATAGTTATATCAAAAGAAATATTGAAATAATTATATTTAATTTCAACCGCCTATCCCAGTGATCGACCGATAGGCAAGTTTCCCTGTATGTTAATCCCGGAACAATAGGAAGCAAGTAGGGTTATGGCTATTTTCGCCATAGACCTTAAAACCGACTTGTTATGACCCCTTTCATTGTTCTGCTCGTACTGGTGGTGCTCACCATTCTGATGACCGTCAAGGTTGTCCCACAGCAAAGTGCTTACATTCTGGAACGTCTGGGAAAGTTTTACGCCGTTCTGCAACCGGGCGTGAACTTCATCATTCCCTTTTTCGACAGGATCGCCTATAAGTACACGCTCAAAGAAGCCGCTGTGGACATTCCCGAGCAGATCTGTATCACCCGCGACAACGTGCAGGTGCGCATGGACGGGGTCATTTTTATACAAGTAATAGATCCGCGAAAAGCCGCATACGGCATTTCTGACTACACTTTTGCGGTAATCCAGCTAGCCCAAACCACCATGCGTAGCGAGATCGGTAAGCTGGATCTTGACAAGACATTCGAGGAACGTATGACCATCAACCGTGCCGTGGTGGAATCGATCGATGAAGCGGCTACGGGCTGGGGCGTGAAGGTATTGCGCTACGAAATCAAGAACATTACCCCGCCGCAAAGCGTGTTGAATGCCATGGAAAAACAAATGCAGGCCGAACGGGAACGCCGCGCGGTGATCCTGCAATCGGATGGTGAAAAGCAGGCGGCAATCAACGTCGCCGAGGGGCAGAAACAGAAAGTCGTGCTGGAATCGGAAGGTATCCGTTTACGGCAGATCAACGAGGCGGAAGGTGAGGCTTCGGCATTGAAATCGGTTGCAGAAGCGACCGCCGAAAGTATCCGTTTGGTAGCTCAGGCGATCCGCGAGGAAGGCGGCGCCGAGGCAGTCCAGTTGAAAGTAGCCGAAAATTATGTGGAGCAGTTTGGTAAAATTGCCAAAGCCGGTAACACGCTCATCCTCCCCGCCAACCTTGCCGATATGGGTTCGCTCATCGCGACGGCATTAACAGTAGTCAAATCATCTGAACAGAAGCACTAGTATCATGGATTTGACCTTACCACAGATTTGGCTCATCGTAGGGCTGGTAATGCTTCTCGCAGAACTGGTCAGCGTCCTGCTCGTATTCATCTTTTTCGCAGTAGGCGCGTTGCTGACATCCCTCCTAACCACCATCGGGCTGCTGCCGAGCACCGAAAGCCAGATACTGGCATTCTCCGCTATCTCGCTCGTTTCCCTGCTCGTGCTCCGGAAACATGCCCGACGGCTCCTGGAACGCCGCTCAACTCCCGAATACAGCGAATTTACCGGTGAAACCGCCATGGTGATCCGCGACATTCCCGGCAACGGCGAAGGCCGGATTTACTACCGCGGTGCCGAATGGAAAGCCATTTCGGAGAATCATGAGAACATTCCTGCCGGCAGCAAAGTAGTGATCAAGAAAACGGAAGGCATTGTCCTCATCGTGGAAGAATCCTGAGATCGAGTATCTAACCAAAAAACAAAAAGCCGTGTGCACGATCGATTCGTACACACGGCTTTTTTGATTTACTACTAAAAATTATTTCTTCAATGCTTCCTCCACCGGATGGCCAATGTTGCCGCTGGCCGGCAAAATGTGCAGCAATGAAGCGATGGTAGGCGCAATGTCGCAAACGGAAGTTCTTTTGACAGTCTCTCCCTTATTAATACCCCAGCCGAACATCACAAATGGCACCTGGGTATCGTAATTGTAAGGCGTTCCGTGGGATGTTCCGGTAGCAGTTCCGTAGAACCAGCCCGGCTGCGAAATCACCTGCAAATCGCCGCTCCGCTTCGCATTTACATTGTTTTTATAGAGTTCCAACTGGTAGGTATTCAGCGGCGCCTTACCCATGTCGGTCAGGTCGATCACGTCGGCGATGCCTTGTACGGTCAATGCCGCGTCGCGTACCACGCTATGCGCGGCGGCGATGGTAATGTTCTTTTTTCTCAAAAGGCTGTGGTCGAAATACAGCTGGTTGTTGTCGGTAGCGACAATGTATTTTTCTTTTCCAAATGCTTCGTTCAATGCATCGGTTACAGCATTGGTGAGCTGCTTACGATCCACCAGGCCGGATGGCAGCTTGTGTTCCTTCGCGAAGCCCGGCACATCCACTACCCCGTGGTCGGCTGTGAGGAATACGGTGTATTCGCCTTTACCCACCCAGCCATCGAGGAAGTTGAACAAATCGGCAAACTCGCGGTCGAGGCGGAGAAAGTCGTCCTGCTGCTCAATGGAGTTAGGCCCTACCCTATGCCCGATCTTATCCGTCGACGAAAAGCTGATCGCCAGGAAATCGGTATCCTTTCCTTTGCCAAGCTGCTCACCTTTGATCGCTTCGATGGCCATTTCCTTGGTAAGGGTGTTACCCCAGGGCGTGTCGGTCACGATACCAAATGCATCGCCCGCCATTCCCACGAGTTCATAAGGGAATACCGGTTTTTTAGCTCCGGGCAGCTTGCCTTCCCAGGGCACGTCGTCGGGAGAGCTCTGTGTGTAAGCATCGGCACTCAAAAGAAGGTCCCAGCCCTTTTGCGCATACACCGAAGGCATTTTCTTCGCATTGTAATCCTTGGCCCATTGCGGGAGATCTTCCATGTAGTAGGTACTGCTTACCCAGTTACCGGTTTTGGAATCGAACCAGTAGGCCGCATTCGCCGCGTGGCCGGCTGGAAGGATTGATCCACGATCCTTGATGGCTACACCAATGGTTTTGGAGCGGAAATTGGTAGCAATGCGCAGCTGGTCGGTAACTGTGCTTACCAACAGGTTTTTGGGCGACATTTTGCCTACGGCTACATTGTTACTCCCCACCGTTTTCACCGTACTGTCCTCCACGCAATACACATCCTGCTTGGCAATGGGGTCGTACCATTCGTTACCCACGATCCCGTTGATCGCCGGGATCGAGCCCGTGTATGCGGATGCGTGACCTGCGGCCGTCACCGTAAGCGCGTAGCTGTAATGGTTGTTGCGACAGTTGAAACCCTCATTCATCATCCTTTTGAACCCGCCTTCGGTGTATTGATCATAATAGCGGTACAGGTAATCGTAACGCATTTGATCCACCACGATACCTACAACAAGTTTGGGACGGGCAAGGGTAGATGCTTTTGCAGCAGCCTTCGCAGCTGGGGACTTCGCGGCGGTAGTAGCGGACTTTTTGGGAGTTTGTGCAGAAACGGCTGTCGTTGCCATTGCAGCCAATACCCAGCAAGCTAATTTTCTCACAGTCAAGGGATTTAGATAAAACAAAAAACTGCGAAGCCCGGCAGGCCCCGCAGCGGATATTCTTCTTTAATTTACTTTTTGAGTGCTTCCTGAACCGGGTTACCTACATTCCCGCTTGGAGGCAGAATGTGCAGCAATGCGGAGATAGTAGGAGCAATATCGGCAATGGAAGTACGGCGGAGCGTCTCGCCCTTGTTGATACCCCAGCCGTAAAGTAGGAACGGCACATGCGTATCGTAATTGTAAGGTGTGCCGTGGTCGGTGCCGGTGCTCATGGTCGATGCGAACCATCCCGGTTGCAGCAATACCTGCAAGTCGCCGCTGCGTTTCGCATTGATATTGTTTTTAAACAGCTCCAACTGGTAGGTATTCAATGGCGCTTTACCCATATCGCGGAGGTTGATCACATCGGCCACGCCGTCCACAGCCTGCAATGCATCGCGCAATGTCTGGTACACGTCGGCGACAGTGATCTTCTTCTCGTTCAGGATCACTTTGTTGAGGTAAAGCTGGTAGTTCTCGAATGCGGAAACGTACTCTGCCTCGCCGTACGCATCGTTCAATGCTTTCACAATGGTGCGGGTCAGGGTAGTGGCATTCATCAATCCCGCCGGCAGCTTGTGCTCCTGCCAGAATGCGGGCACATCCATGGCGCCGTGGTCGGCGGTGAGGAATACGGTGTAGTTGCCCTTTCCGGCCCAGCTATCGAGGAAGTTGAAGAAATCGGCAAATTCCATATCAAGTTTCAGGTAGTCGTCCTCTTGCTCTACGGAATTCGGCCCGAACATATGCCCAATGCGGTCGGGAGACGAAAAGCTTACCGCGAGGAAATCCGTATCGGCACCTTTGCCGAGGTTTTCACCTTTGATCGCCGCGATGGCCATTTCCTTGGTAATGGTGTTGCCCCAGGGCGAAGTGGTCATCGGGCCGTATGCATCGCCCGCATTGCCTGTGAGGTCGTGCGGGAATACAGGCTTGGTTGCGGTCGAAAGCTTACCTTCCCAGGGTACATCGTCCGGCGAGCTCTGGGTGTATTGTGCAACCGGCAGCAGCGTATTCCAGCCTTTGCCCATGTATTCGGCCGGCTTTTTCAGGTTGTTATAATCGGTGGCCCATTGCGGCAATGCATTGGTGTAATAGGTACTCGTCACAAAATTGCCGGTTTTGGAATCAAACCAGTAAGCGCCCGACGCCGCATGACCTGCCGGCAGAATGGACGCCCGGTCTTTAATGGCGACGCCAATCGTTTTCGAACGGAAATTGGTAGCAATGCGGAGCTGGTCGGTTACCGTGGTTACGAGCAGGTTTTTCGGAGACATTTTACCTACCGTCACATTGCTGCTACCTACCGTCGCCACGCTGGCATCGTCCGTACAATACACATTTTTGGCCTGCGCGGCATCGTACCAGTCGTTACCCACAATGCCGTTCATGGCAGGCATCGAGCCGGTATAAACGGCCGAATGGCCGGCGGCGGTTACGGTCAATGCGTAATGGTAATGGTTATTGCGGCAATTGAAGCCTTCGTTCATGAGCCGTTTCAGACCGCCCTCTTTGTATTTGTCGTAATAGCGGTACAAGTAATCGTAACGCATCTGATCGACAACCATTCCTACCACCAGTTTAGGCCTGGCCAGCTTGGTAGCGGCCGCAGGATTGGTTTTGGTTTGAGCAAAAACGGGTTGGCTTAGCACAAGCCCGGCGAACAAAACTCTGAGAAGCGGATGGTAGATCAATTTCATTAGCGATGCTATTGACAGCAGTAAGGTTCCGTGTAAATACTCGGCAAAGATAAAGATGTACTACGGTTAAAAGCAGAAAACCGGCGTGCTTTTCACGTCCGGTTCCCTGAATCTTAATCTTATTTTAATTTTTACTTTTTATCGCTTCCGCCCAGCTGAGCAGGCGCACCAGCGGGTTGAGCGCCTTTTTTGGCCTTCTCGAAATCTCCCGCTTTAATGATCACAAGTTTATTATAATCAATGTGTTTGTTGAATGCGGCTTTGATCTGATCAGGCGTCAGCGATTCGATTTTTTTCTCAAAATCGGCATCCCACTGCATGGTACGGTT
This sequence comes from Dyadobacter soli, assembly GCF_900101885.1. Taxonomy (GTDB): domain Bacteria; phylum Bacteroidota; class Bacteroidia; order Cytophagales; family Spirosomataceae; genus Dyadobacter; species Dyadobacter soli. The sequence goes on from NZ_FNAN01000004.1 coordinate 270,723, forward strand.
CAGGTAGAGGTTGCTGGTGAGCGTGTTGGTGAGCGCCGCGTCCTGCGAGCGCGATACCTGCCGCGATTGCAGGTAACCCGATTTCGCAGCCTTCAATTCGTCCGCCGTAAACCCTTCCTTCATCACCTTATCGATCTCCTCCTTGAATGCAGCTTCCAGTTTCTCCGCGTTTTGAGGCGCGTAAATGGCATACGACATAAATGTACCATTCTTATCCAGCGGGCTGGCCGAGAATTGCGAACCTACGCCATAGCTCAATCCTTCTTTCTGGCGGATGCGCGTAGCAAGGCGCGAGTTCAGGAAGCCGCCGCCGAGCATATAGTTACCCATGATCAATGCCGCATAATCGGGATCGGTGTCCTGTAACGGCATATTCAATCCGGCGATAAACATCGCATTGGCCTTGTCAGGCGTTTCGATGGATTTGTTCTCCGATTTCACGGGCTGGTAAGGCGAGGCAATGCGGGTAAACGGCTTGGCGCTCTTCCAGCTACCGAACTCGTCGTTCAGGATTTTTTGGATCGCATCCTTATCGAAATCACCTACCACGGCCACCGATGCATTATTTGCACCATAAAAATCCTTATGGAACTGGCGGATCTGATCAATCGTCGTCGCTTTGATGCTCTCTACATCCTCATCGAATGTACCCACATAGCGCACATCGCTTTTCGGATAGGGTGAAACGAGGCGGCGATATTGCGTGAATGCGATCGCCTGCGGTTCGCTGCGCTGCGATTCGATGCCGGCGAGTTCTTCCTGTTTCAGTTTCTCAAACTCATTTTCGTCGAATGATGGTGTTTTGAGCACTTCCGCTACCAGTTTCATCACAGCCGGCAGGTTTTCCTTTGTGGTTTCAACACTTGCACCCGCCTGGTTGGCCTGGCCGAAGAAGCTCACACGCGCTTTGAGGCGGTCGAACTCGTCCTTCACCTGCTGGCGCGTTTTGGTTTTGGTACCCTTGTCGAGCATCGAGCCAGTCAGATCGGACACGGTCGCTTTGTTTTGCAGGCTTTTTTCGTCGCCATAACGCAGCGTAATGCGGGCAGCTACCACATTACCGCGCGTCTTTTTAGGAAGCAATGCGGTTTCAATGGTATTGGCTTTCTCCACGCGCGCCGTACGGCTCTCCACGTTGGCTGGTGACGGGTCGAATGCCTCGCCTTCCGCTACCACGGCCTCGCCTTTGTAATCTTTCACCAGATCGGCCACTTTCGGTGCTTCGGGGATCTCCGCCCGCACCGGGTTAGCTTCCGGCATGAACGTACCCAGCGTGCGGTTGGACGGTTTGAAATAATGCTGGGCTACTTTGGCCACATCTTCCGGGGTTACCTTGCGGATATTGTCGCGGAACAGGAATGCGAGGCGCCAGTCGCCGGTCGCAATGGATTCGCTGATGCTCAGCCCCACCCTTTCCGAGTTCCGGAATTCGAGGTCCCAGTTTTTAAGAATCGTCGTTTTTGCCCTTTCCACATCTTCTTTCGAAGGCTTGATCGTCGCAGTGGAATCGAGGGTAGCAGTAAATGCTTTCTTGGCCTCATCCAGCGATTTCTCTTTCAGGATTTCAGCTCCGAACAATACAAAACCGGGATCGTACAGCTGGAAAGTGTATCCGAATTGTGACGATGCCTTCTTGGTTTCTACAAGGTTTTTGTACAAACGCCCATTCGGTTCGGTGGTGAGCACTTCGGTGAGCACTTCCATGGCCGGATAATCGGCGTGGGAGCCGGGCATAATATGGTACAAGGCCATCAGCATTTGCACGTCGCCGGTGCGTTTGAGCTCCACGAAACGCTCGCCGTCCTGGGTAGGCTCCACGGTGTAGGATTTGGGAAGAACGCGGGTGGGTTTTGCTATTTTACCAAAATAATCATTCACCAATGCCAGCGTCTTGGCCTCGTCTATTTTCCCCGCCACGGTCAGTACCGCATTGTCGGGCTGGTAGAATTTCCGGTAAAACGCTTGGAGGTTTTCGATCGGCACCCGCTCAATGTCGGAACGGTTACCGATGGTAGATTTGCCGTAATTATGCCACAAAAAACCGCCTGAAATCACCCGTTCCATCAGCACGCGGAACGGACTGTTTTCACCGGATTCAAACTCATTACGCACCACACTGAATTCACTATCCAGGTCTTTTTTGGCAATGAACGAATTCACCATCCGGTCGGATTCGAGGTCGAGCGCCCATTTCAGGTTTTCATCGGACGCCGAGAAAGTTTCAAAATAGTTGGTACGGTCATACCACGTGGTACCATTGGGCCGCGCACCATGTTCGGTAAGCTCCTGGGGAATGTTGGTATGCTTCGGAGAGCCTTTGAAAACCAGGTGTTCGAGTAAGTGGGCCATACCGGTTTCACCATAGCCTTCGTGGCGTGAACCTACCAGATAAGTAACGTTCACCGTAATGGTCGGCTTCGAAGGATCGGGGAACATCAGTACTTTCAGGCCGTTTTCGAGGTTATATTCCGTAATGCCTTCGACCGAGGTCACTTTCGTCACCCCTTTCGGCAGCTGCTGTGCTTCGGAGGGCATAGCCAGCATCGCAGCGAGCATCAGCCCGACCAACGAGCCCTGCCTGAACAAATTTGTTCTTTTAGATTTCATGACCATATTAAAATCAATTAGTTTAGATTTATAATCCTTGAAAATAATGCACAATATCACATTTACCAATGGATTGGTGACAAATGGCAAAATAATATACGTTGCAACATAATGTCGCATTCCGCGTGTACTGGTTGCATATAAGTTTTTAAAAAAGTCCCTCATTGAATGCATATGAATACCTTTAAAAAAGCCCCGATCCTGTTTTCAGTTCTTGCCGCTGCCCTGCTTTCCGCCTGTGCAGGTAGCGGAATTCCGATTTCTTCCAATACCAAATACCCCATCGAAGTGCTGTACGATAACCAGCCGCTGGAACGCCCCTATTCCGAACTGGCCGTGGTGGAGATCGGCAGCGAGGATTCGCTTACGGCCGATCAGACGAAAGATAAAAGAATGATGTTCCGTGGAAACGATGCCAAAACCAAAGAGCTCCTGACGGCGCGGCTGGTGATGAAAGCGCAGAAAATCGGCGCGGACGCCATTATTAATGTAAAATACAAATACTACACGAGTGTGGACAAGGAGGGCTATATGCTGAGCGGGTTGGCCGTGCGGTACCGGGGAGAATGACACTTCTAACAAGATAAACTCAAAACCATGCTGTTTACTGCCAAACTATCCGACATGCCCGTCGAGGCGGAATCGAGGGTGATCATCCGCTTCCAGGATTGCGATCCGCTGATGCATTTGAACAACTCCAAATATTTCGATTACTTCTTCAATGCGCGGGAGGACCAGGTTTCCAAGCTATATGGTTTCAGTTTCGAAGCGATGTTCCGCGAGCTGCGCACGAGCTGGGTCGTGTACCAGCACCAGATCTCCTATGTGCGCCCGGCGCGCATCAGCGAGTGGGTGCGCATTACGTCGCGCGTGATCTACTTCAACGAAGACACGATGGTGACCGAGTATTTCATGACCAACGACCTCCGTACCGAGCTCAAAACCGTGCTTTGGACCACTTCCAAGCATATCAGCATTGCCTCGGGCCAGCGCGTGCCGCATCCGAAAGAAGTGCAGGATTACCTCAATGCAACCTGCGTGCCCGGCCTCGATTTCCCGCACCTGCATTTCAACGACCGCATTCACGCGATCAAGCAGGAACTGGCAGCGGGCGCTAGTGCGTAGCTTGTTTTTCTGAAATCAATTTCCCCGTCGTGTCCTGCGGCGCATTCTGCCGGGCGCCACTCCTGGTCGAATCGGGCAGGAAAGGAATCCGTACACCCGGCTTCGGGGCGCGGGTGAAGCGGTTGAAGCTGTGGGTGAACTGCATACTTACGCCGCCGGTCGTGAAGGTACCGGTGTTGAACATGAGGTTGTTCTGAATGTTCCGGTTATAGGCTTTCACCCGCACCGAACCTCTGGCATTGAGCCAATATTCCAATGTCCATTCGCCGAGCAATGTGGCGGCATCGTATTGTGAAGCGCCGGTCTGCGATTGCGTACCGGACGTAAAGCGGCCGTCGCGCGTGACGCGGAAGCGGTCGTTCAGGAAGCGGTACGAGAAGCGGAGTTGCAGGTTATTCAAAGCATTCTGATCCAGAGACAGGCCCGAAACCCCCACTTCCAGGTTTTCATTGATCCCCGAAGCCCAGCGGCTGATCTGGTTGGATACCAACTCGCTGATGCTGCTTCCCAGGAAGTTCTGGCTACCGACTGTCGCCAGGCTGCTTTCGGGCAGCAGCTGGTTCACCACCAAAAGACTACTCACCTGCCGGCTCAGCTCCTGCTCGTCAGATTTCAGTTTGTTCTGAAATGCTTCCAACTGGCCGCGGTACGGGCTCAGCGACGGGTTATCCAGGATTTTAAGGTCGTACCGGATGGTAGGCGACATGAGCCGTTCGGATAAACCAATGGTCACTTCCACGGGATATCTTCTCGACAATGCATCCCCGCTGGTGGTTCCGAGATTGCTCGTATTCGGCAGCACGCCCAGTAGCGATACCATCTGCGTATACCCGGCTTTCACATCCAGCTGCGCACCGTAGGGATCTCCCGCCCAGATGATCCGGCTACCCGGTTTGATATTGAATTTCTTGTTGATGACATTCTGCAATGTAAAGTTGTACTCGCCCTTCTCGATCTCGTAAGTCCCGGCCATGGTGAAATCGCCCCGTGTATCGATGTTCAGGTTGAGACGCCCGCTGCCGTTGCCGCGCAGCACGTCGCCGGTTTGCCGGTCGAAGATAATCTCGCAAGTCGCATCGGGGGTAAGGTTGAAATTGAAATCCATCTTAATGCCGCCGGCGATCTGGCTCCGGGCCACGGAATCGGTACGAACGCCGGTTGTACTGTCGACCGGCGCCATTTTACTTACAAACTGGATATAGTCCTGCGTTACCACCTCGGTAGCACCATCCAGCGGAATGTGAATGCGCGTGCCCTTATTACTGGTCACATTGGCCTCGATATTCAGCTTGTCGATCGGGCCGTAGACTGCCACGGGGCCGGTAACATAGGCCGTGCCGTAGAACATGTCATTGTCCTTCGCAATGGTGTTCAGAATTTTGAAATTGCGAAGGTCGGCATTGAACCCGAGGGAAAAATACTTAAACCCGTCATGAAAAACCCCGCCGCGCAATGTCGCCGTATTGCCATCGGAGTCGGTGACGAGAATGTTGTTGCCCGTGATCTCGCTTTCGGTAAAGTTGATTTTATCGCTGAATGTAAACACCGATTGCAGGTAATCAAACTTCATCCGGCCCTTGTCGACAGTGAGCGATCCCTCCAAAACCGGCGCATCCACCACGCCGCGGATCGACACCACGCCCTGCGCCGTGCCGCTGATATCCGACACGAGGCCCTCGGCAAATGGTTCGAGCGCCTTGAAATCGGCCTGGTTGAAAATGGCTTTCAGATTCAGCGTATTCGTTTCGAGTTTCGGGCGGTAGGAGCCTACGAGGCTGAAAACCCGGCGCGCATTCTTGTTAAGCTGTGCGTCGATCTGCAACTCGCTAGTCGTCTGGTCCCAGTCACCGGTACCGAGCAGATTACCGAATTCGTATTGCCCGTAACCCAAACCTTCGATCGCGAAATTCGCGTCGAGGATGACACTGTTGTAAATATCCTTCACCTTGGCCGAGCCGTCCATAATACCCGACAGCCGGGTGTTGAAAACCGGGTTCAAGCTGGCCAGTTTGAAGTTTTTAATATCCAGCAAAAGGCTCTTATCCGGATCTTCCGACGCCGTTCCGCTGAGGAAAATACGCTGTTTCCCACTCACCAGGCCCAGATTCGACATCGTAATGTCGTTACCCACGATCGAAATCAGGCTTTCCGAAGGCACATTCCATTCCTCGTCGAGCAGGTTAAGTTTTGAGTTTTTAAAACCAATATCCAAACCAGCCGGCAGGAAGCGTATTTCTCCCGCCAGATTGGCCTTGTTAGTACTTTTGACCTGATGCACCGCCCCGTTGAAATCGATATGGTCCACATCCCAGGTACCTTCGAGCTCCATTTTCTCTGTGGGTACCATCCTGCTGATCTGCTGCTTGTCGGAAGTCACGAGAATGGACGCGAGTACTTCGGCGCTGTTCACGAATTTCGAAGTGGTAACGTCCACCTCCGCTTTCATAAACTGGTTTTTACCATAACTCACGGTATCCGACACCGCATTGAAAGTGAGTACGGCAGTATTGTCCATTTTAAAAATCCCTTCCGCTTTGGCACCGCGTGAGATGTAAATGTCCGGGCTGAGGAATGCGAGGAACCGCGACAAGTTGTGCGTTTGCACCGCATAGTCGATCTGATACCTCCGAGAGAGCATTTTCAAAGGCTTTCTTGCGTAATATTCATTCCTGCTGGCCTCGTTTTCGAAGAAGTACAATTTATATTCTTCCAAAACCTGGCTCACGTCTTTCCAGGCCTGTGTAGGGAGGAAGTTACCCTCCACTTTTGCGGTCAGGAACTCGCTATCGACCTGCAAACTGCGCTTGCCGAGGTGGTTGCGGGAAGAAAATTCGAGCGTATCCACCACGAGATTGCGCTCTTTGTTGGTCATAACGAGGTAGGTATCGAGCAACCGGGCGTCGCCTACGAGCTCGTCGACGGTGTTACCCGTTACATTCACATTCAGTTGCGTACGAAGAGTAATAGGGTCCTCACTGAAACCGAGTTCTTTCAGATTGGCCTTTTCGATTAACCCTCTCACATCGAACATATTCTGCTGCTTGGAAAGGTCGAACTCTCCGTCGAGGCTCACCGCCAGGTTGCTGTCGCGGGCGCTCACGAGGCCATTGAAATACTGGTTTTGCAGATTGCCTTTCAAGCGAATGTTTTTGTAATCGTAATTCCGGAAACCGACCCGGTGCACGATCGCATTCATATCCGCGGACGCCACCGAAAGCTCCAAACCTTTGCCGTACACTTTCCCGTCGAAATCCAGCTCTTGCCAGTTGTCTTCATCTTCCAGCAGCGTACCAAGCCCGAAAGACGACGTTTTCACTTCCCCGGAATAGGTAGTCGTTTTTGAATCAGCAATGTGGAAAACAAGGTCGCCCGAGAGCTCGCCCAGCTCCGACGATGCCGACGCATTCACCGCGAAATCCTCCAATGTGCCCTTGAATGTACCGTCCAGCACGGTATAACCGAATTTTTGCAGATCCGGGTGCATGTCCCATTCAGGATAGTACTGCACAAGATCCGTCGGGTCGACTTTCGAGGCAGACAACCGGATGTCCATCAGCACGCCTTCGATCGTTGGAAGCCCTTTGAAACCGATATCGCCTACGAGGCGGCTGTCTTTGCCAAAACGCAGATCAGTATTGGAGACCATAAAATCATCCACCTTCCCGTTGAAGTCGCCCGATATGAGCCAGGTTTCATCCAAAGCATCGATATAACTCGAAAACAACCCCAGGTCGCGCGAATCTACCCGGCTGCCTACAAGGTGGCCTTTCATGCGGATCTTATGGTTAAAATCGCCCAGCTCGCCCGACCGGTTGTAGTAGAATATGACTTCGTTCTTCAAATGCGAGTTACCGATGTGCGCATCGAGCTCTTTCAGCTCCATTTTCTTCTGACAAAAAAGGAATTTCGTATCGAGGTCGTGCATTTCCAGGCCGGTCTGCTTATCGACCGTTTTCAGGTTTTTGGCACGAAATGCAATGGTATCTCCCTGAACAAGGAAATCGCTGAGCTCGCCGTAGAGGTGTTTCAGGCTGAAATGCGAGTAATCGAACACCCTCGCTCCGCGGTCGCGCGGCTGGCGGGGATCGTCGTAACCGAAAGTACCGTCGATAACCTTCGCTTTGCCGATGATGAAAGGCGTATTGTTTTCGGGCGCATTGGGCGGCCGGGGCACGGCAGGGGCAGTAAGTTCATTAATGCGTGCAATGAACCCGTCGATGTTGAGATCGCCCGATTTGGGGACAATTACCAGATGTACATTCGGCTGGAATACATTGACTTCGTCGAGAAATATCTCCTTCGCAGAGTCGCGGATGATGTTGTTTACATTCAGGTTCACATCCAGCCGACCGACGTCGATCATATCCGCGCCCGAAGTATCCTTCACCGAAACGCCTTCCAGCGACACGACGTCGAACCATTTGATATTGACCTTTTCGATGGTGATCGGGTAGCCGAGTTTACCGGAAATATCGGCCGTGAGGTAGCCTACGGCCCATGTTTGCACCGAAGGGAGCTGTAATGCGGTGGTAGCAATCCCAAGCGCCAGGAGCACGAAGATGACAACCACGATCAGACCATTACCAAGCGCCTTCAGGAATTTTAACATATATAGCTTCGCAGCGGGATACTGCTTATCTTATTGTTAATGCTTAATTTTGCGAATATTTTCCACAGTATGAATATCCTCGCAATTGAATCGTCGTGCGACGAAACCTCCGCAGCTGTTATAACAAACGGGAATATCCGCTCCAATGTTGTCGCTACGCAACTGATCCACACGCAGTATGGCGGCGTCGTCCCCGAGCTCGCTTCGCGGGCGCATCAGCAACACATTCTGCCTGTGGTGGACAAAGCATTGAATGACGCAAAAATAGCAAAAAAAGACCTGGATGCCATTGCTTTTACCAAAGGACCGGGTTTGCTGGGCGCTTTGCTGGTAGGTACCTCGTTCGCCAAATCGATGGCGCTCGGGCTGGACATTCCGCTGATCGAGATCAACCACATGCAGGCGCACGTGCTGGCGCATTTCATCGATAACCCGAAACCGGCATTCCCTTTCCTGTGCCTCACCGTGAGCGGCGGGCATACGCAGATCGTGAAAGTGACGGGCCCGCTGGACATGGAAATCATCGGCGAAACGCGCGACGACGCCGTGGGAGAGGCTTTTGACAAAACGGCCAAGCTCCTCGATCTGCCTTATCCCGGCGGTCCGCTGATCGACAAATATGCCGCGCAGGGTGATCCGCAGGCTTATCCTTTTCCACTTCCCGAAATACCGGGGCTTGACTTCTCATTCAGCGGGATCAAGACCTCATTCCTGTATTTCCTTCAAAAACAGGTACGCCAAAACCCGGATTTTATCAAAGAAAATATAGCCGACATTTGCGCCAGCATTCAGTTTACATTGATTGATATTCTATTAAAAAAACTGAAAAAGGCTTCGCGCGAGACTGGCATTAAAGAAATCGCCATCGCCGGTGGTGTTTCCGCTAACTCGGGATTGCGCAAATCCTTGCAGGAACTCGGCCAGCAGCTGGGCTGGAATGTGTATATTCCTGCTTTCGAGTACTGTACCGATAATGCGGCCATGATCGCCATCGCGGCGCATTACAAGTTCGAAGCGGGCGAGTTCTGCGACCAGACGGTCAGCCCGCTTGCACGAATGGAATTTTGAAATACTGAAACCCTAAACAGGATTGTATGAAGTACTTTTGCCTGAGCATTCTTTTTCTTTCAATCCTTTCGGCTGCTACCGGCCCGCTTTTTGCGCAGGCACGGGTGCTCCGCGAAGACCTGTCGATCAAACCTTTATTCCGCATTGAAGGTACTGATACACAGACCAGGATCGCCTATGATGCTTCGGACAAATCGTTTTACACCATAGCCTGGAACGGTGACCTGTTTCATATGACGAGCAATAATGCCGGAAGCTACAATATTGAAAGGCTGGCGTCGGCGCAGGATCACGGCATCAACTACATGCAGGGACTTGCCTTGTACGACGGCAGTGTTTATCTGGCTGGTAATGTCGTAATTGCGCAAGGCGTTTCAGGTTACGGAAAAGCCGTGAAAGCCAAACTGACCGGTAACAAGCTGGTTTGGACCGAGGTATTTAAAACCGCGGAACATGCTTCCTCCAAAACACTTTTCGACCACGCATTCAGCGCCATCTGCTTTTCACCCGACGGCAAGGATATGTACATTGCCAGCGGCTCCCGCACCGATCACGGCGAAGTGAAGGACAATGAGGGCCGATACCCCGGCCTCCGCGAAGTGGCATTGACCGCCTGCATTTTTAAAATACCCGCCAATACCGAAAACCTGCAATTGCCCAACGATTCGGCCGCGCTCGCGCCTTACGTGCACGTACGCGGCGTGCGCAATGCATTCAGCCTCGCATTCGCAGCCAATGGCGATTTGTTCAGTGTCGAGAACTCCGGCGACCGCGACGATCCGGAGGAAATGAACTGGATCAGGCCCGGCGCGCATTACGGGTTTCCGTGGGAAATGGGCGGCAACGATACGCCTATGCAATTTGCAGGATATAAGCCGGATGACGACAAGCTGATTAACCGCAATTATACCGCTTACCAGATCGGCGCATTTCACGACGACAAACAGTATCCCAAAAAGCCGCAGAACCTGACATTCCGCAAACCGATCCGCAATGCCGGCCCCGACGCCGACATGTACCGCGATGCCGCTACGGGCAAGGTGATGGACGCCAGCGAAAGCGGCACGACGATCGGTACTTTCACCGCACACCGGTCGCCGCTGGGGCTGGTATTTGATATCAAATCTGAATTTGGAGGTGAATACCAGGGCAAAGGCTTTGTACTGAACTTCCAGGAAGGCTCCGCTACCTACGGGCCGATGCAAGATCCGGGGCAGGACCTCCTTATGCTGGACTTGAAGAAGAACCCGGCCGGCGATGATTATACATTGAATGCCCACAGCATTGCCATCGATTTTTTCCAGCCTACCGATGCAGAGATTGTGGATAACAAGCTCTATATTCTCGAAGGCCAGGGGCAGATCTGGGAGATTACTTTTCCAAAAGCAGAAGTGGTGACCGGTACCGAACCAGCGCAGAAACCATTTAGCATTTACCCCAATCCGATCCGCGGCCAAATGCAGATTGAAGGGCCATTAACCCAACAGAATGTACAAATGACCGTTACCGATATGACAGGCCGCGCGCTGATCCGTGAAGTACGACGAGTGAATGGCAAAACAGAGCTGGATGTTTCCAAACTTCCGGCAGGCGCGTATCTGCTTCAAGTAGAGTCTCAAAAGCAACAGGTTACCACCCGATTTATCGTCAACCCGTGAGAAAATTCGTACTATTTGCATTAACGATCGTTTCGGCGATCTGGTGGTCGTGCGGCGGCGATTCGCCTTCACCTACTCCGCCCGTGACCGGCGGCAACGAGGCGCCCGAACTGAGCAGCTTTTCGCCGCTTACAGGCAAGAAAGGCACTGTTATTAAAATTCAGGGAAAACATTTCGGCAGCGATGCTTCGAAAGTTTCACTGGGAATCAATGGGTTGAAAGCAACGGTTAATGCGGTCACTGATACCGAAATAACGGCTGTTGTACCCGACAAATGCGGACTTGGGAAGCTGGTACTTGCGGTGAATGGCAAGCAAGTCACTTCTGCCGCGGCCTTCCGCTACCTGTATACCGCAACTACGAGCTATTTCTCCGGCAGCGGGAACGTGGACGGTGGCTATAAGGATGGGCCTGCTCAGCAATCGGATTTCAGGACATTGTACAACATCGCCATGGACAGCCAGGGCATCATGTTCGCCGCCGATCTCGGCAACTGTTTGATAAGACGTATCGATACGGATGGAAGCACTTCTACCTTAGCAGGCGCCGGAACGCAGGCTGGTTTCAAGGACGGCAAAGGTGATCAGGCAAGAATGTCTTACCCGATCGGTATCGAACTCGCGCAGGATGGGTCCATTTACGTGGCCGACCATAAAAACAACGCGATCAGGAGGGTATTTTCCGATGGAACGCTGGTTACCGTAGCCGGTGACTCGGCCAAACCGGGTGCTGCGGATGGTGGCCTGGCCTCCGCCCAATTTAGTGAGCCGTATGGCGTGAAACTCGACAAAGCAGGTGTTCTATGGATTTGTGATGCCAAAAACGGCCTGATCCGGAAGCTTTCCGACAGCCAGGTCTCCACATTCGCGGGCAGTACACCGGGTTATGCCGATGGAAAGTTGCGGGATGCGAAGTTTTATATGCCCGTCTACCTCAATTTCGACCAAAGCGGCAACATTTACGTCGCCGACAAACATAATCATTGCATCCGCAAAATCACCGCCGACGGCACGGTGACCACCTTCGCCGGCACACCTACCAAAAACGGCTTCCGCGACGGAGAGGCAGCGCAGGCGATATTCGACCAGCCGTGCAATATCCAGATCGACAAACTGGGTAATTTGTATGTCAATGATTTGTGGAACCACTGCATACGCCTCGTGTACCCGGATGGGTACGTGACCACGCTCGCGGGTAAGGGCGGGACGCTGGGATACAAGGAGGGGCTGGGCGAAAATGCACTTTTCCACCATCCGCAGGGGTGCGTTTTGGACAAAGACGGAAATCTTTTTGTTACCGATTCATATAACCAACGTATACGCAAGCTGACCGTCGAATAAACATGGCCATGACATTGTCAGAAATCTGGGTCTATCCCGTAAAATCCCTCGGCGGGATCAGGCTCACCAACGCATTAACCGAAGAAAGAGGACTCCGCTACGATCGTCGCTGGATGATCATCGATGAAGAAAATGTGTTCATCACCCAGCGGGTGCATCAAAAAATGGCATTGATAGACGTCGCATTGCTGGACGAGGGCCTGAAAATATTCCTGCGTACCGATCCGGACGATTTTGTACTCGTGCCTTACCAGCCCGCGACCGCGAGGCCTGTCACAGTAAAGGTGTGGGATGATACCGCGGAAGCGCTCACCGTATCCGACGAAGCCGATGCGTGGCTTAGCCGCCATCTCGCTCTCAATGTCCGGCTGGTAACCATGCCCGATTCTACCGAAAGAAAGGCCGATCCGCGTTACGCCCAGCATGATGAGAATGTAAGCTTCGCCGACGGCTTCCCTTACCTCGTCATTTCGCAAGCCTCGCTCGACGATCTGAACAGCCGGCTCGCCGAACCGATCGAAATGCGCCGTTTCCGGCCGAATTTCGTCATCAGCGGCACCGAGCCGTTTGCGGAAGACGGATGGAAGCAGATTACCATTGGCAACCTCCATTTTGAAGTGGTAAAACCCTGCGCACGCTGCGTACTCACGACCATTAATCCAGATACAGCAGAAAAAGGCGCAGAACCGCTCAAAACGCTGGCTACTTACCGGCGCAATGGCAACAAGATATTATTCGGGCAAAATGTGACGGCACAGGATTTTGGAGAATTGAAAGTAGGCGACCCGCTGACAGTCCTTGAATAGCAAAAAGCTCCGTTGGGATCAGTCCACAGCGGAGCTTTTTGCATTATAACTTGAAAACCACAAAACTTACAGCTTATTGCTTATAGCATATTACCCTACGACTGGGCCTCTGTTTCGCTTGCACCGGTGGTCTGGAAAGGGCTTTTCATAATACCCCGCTCCGAGTTGCGGATGAAGTTGATGATTTCGTCGCGCTCGTCCGAAGGCGGCATTTCCAGCTCGATCTTCTGCAACGCTTCTGCATTATTGAGACCCTTCATGTACACGTAACGGTAAATATTCTGGATTTCAATGATTTGCTCATTGGTATAACCTCTTCTACGCAATCCCACGGAGTTGATACCTACATACGAAATCGGCTCGCGGGCGGCTTTCGTAAATGGGGGAACATCCTTCCGTACAAGCGAAGCGCCCGATACGAATGCGTGGATGCCGATCTTCACAAACTGGTGTACCGCGCTCAATGCACTCACAATAGCCCAGTCGCCCACGTGGACGTGACCTGCCATTTGCACATTGTTGCCGATAATCACATTGTTTCCAACCCGGCAGTCGTGCGCTACGTGTGCGTAGGCCATAATGAGACAATCGGAGCCTACAACGGTTTTCCAATGCTCTTCGGTACCGCGGCTGATCGTCGCGTATTCGCGGATCGTGGTATTGTCGCCGACGACGGTCAGTGTGTATTCATTGTTGTATTTCAAATCCTGGGGTGTAGCCGAAACTACCGCACCGGGATAAATCTTACAGTTCTTACCTATTCTCGCTCCTGAATTAATTACAGCGTGCGAACCGATCCATGAACCCTCGCCGATTTCAACATCGCCGTGGATCATTGCGAAAGGTTCAATGGCTACATTCTGAGCGATCTTGGCGTCAGGATGGATATATGCTAATGATTGAGTCATTTTTTCTTTACCAAGCTTGCTATCATATCCGCTTCACACACCAGCTGTCCGGCTACGTATCCCCGGCCACTCATTTTGACGATCCCCCTCTTCATCGGAGAAGTGAATTCACATTTAAAAATAACGGTATCCCCCGGGAAAACATTACGACGGAACCGGCATGCGTCGATCCCGATGAGGTACGGCCAGTAATTGTCCGGATCGGGAACGCTGGAAAGGACCAGGATTCCGCCCGTTTGCGCCATGGCTTCCAATTGCAAGACGCCAGGCATTACCGGGTTACCCGGAAAGTGTCCGAGAAAAAATTGTTCGTTGATCGTCACATTCTTCACACCTACCACGCTGTTTTCGTCCAATGCGATGATTTTGTCGATCATCTGGAACGGATAGCGGTGCGCCAAAAGCTGGCCTATCTGGTTGATATCGAATACAGGCGCCTTATTAGGATCGTATTGCGGAATATCCCCTTTGCCCGATTTAATCAGTTTCTTAATTTTTTTAGCCAAAGCCACATTCGCCGCGTGTCCGGGGCGTGCGGCAAGGATTTGCGCTTTAATCGGCCGGCCTACCAGTGCAAGGTCCCCAATGAGGTCGAGCAGCTTATGGCGCGCCATTTCATTGGAATAATGCAGGTCTACATTATTAAGGATACCTTTTGACTTATCCACACTCACCTTCGGCTTGTTCAAAAGCTGCGACAGATGATCGAGTTCGCCATCCTGCACCTCGCGGTCCACGATCACGATGGCATTTGTAAGGTCACCGCCTTTGATCAGGTTTTGCTTATATAATGCTTCCAGCTCGTGCAGGAACACAAATGTGCGGCAGGATGCGATATCGTCTTTGAAAAGGGTAATATCATTCAAGGAAGCATGCTGGCTGCTGATTACGGTCGAGTTGTAATCCACCATCACCGTCAGGCGATAGTCCGAAAGCGGCAATGCCACCAATTCGGTATCCTTGTCCTTATTCTTGTAATGTACGTATTCAGGTACCTCAAAATAGTTGCGGTAAGCATTTTGCTCCTCGATGCCTGCGTCCAGCAATGCATCTACGAACTTGATCGAGCTGCCGTCCATGATCGGTGGCTCGGGGCCGTCGAGCTGGATCAGCACATTATCGATCTGCAAACCTACCAGCGCGGCAAGTGTGTGTTCAACCGTATGGATCCGCGCGCCGTTCTGCTCGATGGTGGTGCCGCGGGAAAGATCCACCACATTATCAACATCTGCATCAACAATGGGCTGGTCGGGTAAATCAACACGTTGAAACTTGTATCCGTGGTTGGCTGGCGCCGGCACGAATGTCATCGTAGCGACAACACCGGTATGTAAACCCACTCCTGTTACGGATACAGACTTAGAAATGGTTTGTTGTTTTTCGTTCATTATATCTTTTTCCTTTTCTAAATAAGGCGCTTCCGGATGGCCCGTATTTACTGAAAATCAGACGTTTCCTGCTTGCGTTCCAGGTCTTTCAGTCGTTCTTCCAGCTCAGGCAGCCTTCGCACCAGTGCCATGGACCGTAAATGTTCGTTCAGGTCCCTGGCCGGGGAGCCCGACAGCGACAGGCCTTCCTTTTTAATGGATTTGCCCAGGCCGCTTTGTGCCCCGATCTTGGTATTATTTGCTACCGTAATGTGCCCTACCAAACCCACCTGACCGGCAATGATGCATTGCTCGCCAACGGTGGTGGAACCGGATACTCCCGACTGGGCCGCAATTACGGTATTTTTTCCAATCTCTACATTATGTGCGATCTGAACCAGGTTATCTATTTTCGCTCCCTGACGGATAATCGTGGAACCCATCGTCGCACAGTCGATCGTGGCGTTGGAACCAATGCTCACATTATCCTCGATGATCACATTTCCGAGCTGCGGGATCGTTTTATAGCTGCCATCGGCCTGCGGAGCGAAACCGAAGCCGTCGCTGCCGATCACCGTGTTCGCAAAAATCACCACATTCTTGCCGATTACCGTGTTGTCGTAAATTCTCACGCCAGGATGGATCACCGAATAGTCGCCCACCTCTACCCCGTCGCCGATCCAGGCCTGCGGGTAAATCTTCACTTCCTTGCCAATGATGCAATTCTTTCCAATGTAGGAAAATGCGCCCCGGTAGCAGTCCTCGCCCGTCTGGCTGTTTTCACCGATGAAACTGGGCTGCTCCACGCCCGACTTGCGGCCGGCGATGCGTTTCTGGTATTCTTCCAGCAGGATTGTGAAGGCGGTGTAGGCATTATCGACGTAGATCAACGTCGCGGAAATAGCCTTTTTAGGCGTAAAATCTTTATTGACAATTACTGCCGAAGACTGTGTGGAGTAGATATAATGCTCATATTTGCTGTTGGCCAGAAAAGATATACAACCCGGCAGGCCCTCTTCAATTTTTGCAGCCGAATCAATTGTAATCTGATCATTTCCAACAACAGTTCCATTCAGCATCTGAGCAATCTCGCTGACAGTAAATTTCATATTTTATCGGCTAATTTCGGGTAATAGTATTCGAGTACGTTGTAAATTTTATTAATTCGGCTAGTCTTTTTAGGGGCCTGATTAACCACGCAAAGATACATTTTTACCCCAACATACATAGTACTTGCGTACAATCTTAGTCAGGGCCTCGATGGTCGGAATGTCGGATGCATCGGCGATATCCAGCAAATTCCCTCTTTTCATTTTCACGCGGATCGGGTCCTGCTCTTTCTCATAGGCCCAATTCGTAGTTTCGCCGGTGATCAGGAAATATCTCATATCCGTTTCGGAAATGCCCCTCGCCGTCAGCCGTTCCCGCAGCGGCGCCAGTACCTCTTCGCCCGGTGGCTCATCGAAAAAGGTGATTTTAAACAGGTTTCTATCCAGCAGCATCTGGCACAAAGTCGACAAAACAGGGTCTTTATGAGTTTTCCAGCCTTTTACTGATGCCCATACGTCGTTATCGTCCAATCCGTTGAATGCGGTCAGCAAGTCGGGCTGGTTGTAGAAATCTTCGAGCGTGAAGCGGTTGTTTAAGAACAATGCGAAATCGGGCGTGGCGAAAAGGTGCTCTCCCGCTGCCGCCAGTTCGCGGGCGCGGTGCATGATCTGCGTGAGCATTGCCTGCGCACTCAGGAGCGTCTTATGCAGGTACACCTGCCAGTACATAAGCCTGCGCGCATGCAGGAAGTTTTCGATACTTAAAAGCCCTTTCTCCTCCACCACCAGCTGGTCATGGCTGATATCCAGCATTTTAATCAACCTGTCGGCACCGATAGAACCTTCGATCACGCCTGTATAAAAGCTGTCGCGGTTCAGGTAATCCATCCGGTCCATATCCAGCTGGCTGGAAATCATCTGATGGTAAAACCTGCGCGGGTATGTTCCTTCGAACATTTGGATCGCAATATCGAGCCGGCCATTCAAATGGCGGTTGAGGTCCTTCATCATCGCCAGCGTGATCGCTTCATGCGGCACGCCGGGGATCACGACACTTTCCAAAACGTGGGAAAACGGCCCGTGGCCGAGGTCGTGCAGCAGAATAGCGGCCTGTGCGCCTTCCATTTCGGGCTCCCAGATCAAATGTCCTTTCTCCTGCAAGGTCCGCAACGCCTGGCTCATGAGGTGCATGGCGCCGAGCGCGTGGTGAAAACGTGTGTGCAATGCACCTGGGTAAACGATATCGGCCAGGCCTAGCTGCCTGATCCGCCGGAGCCGCTGAAAGTAAGGATGATCTACCAGATCGTAGAGCAGATCCGAAGCGATGGAGATAAACCCGTAAACCGGATCGTTGATGATTTTCCTTTTATTCAAAACCAGTTTTTTGGCAAAAGTAATAAACAACCAACGGACAAAAGAAGCTAATCTTATGGTATTCGTTTGGAGATTTGAACCGATTCGCTAATTTTGCAACCCGAACAAGGCATTGGAAAGCAGAGGATGCCGCTGAAAGTTTTTCGACAAAATCCTGGCAACCAGCACATTCCAAGTAGTATTGACGGGCCTATAGCTCATTCGGTTAGAGCAACTGACTCATAATCAGTAGGTGCCTGGTTCGATTCCAGGTGGGCCCACTTGAAAATCAAGGACTTAGATTAAAAATCTAAGTCCTTTTTCTTTGCCCAAAATAGCCTTCAAGATGGAAATTTAAGGATACTCGTCGTTGTGGGCTTAATATTATCATAACACACTATATTTGCGTTATCGTCAACTCCTCTGTTATATTCAATATCTTTGCCGCGAGACATTGGAACGGCAACCTGTCGGTTGTATAAAATTCCCGGTTTCAAAATTTTTACAGTAAACTATGCTACGAAGTATTCAGGTACTGCGCGCGCTGGCTGCATTATTAGTTGTATTTGCTCATTTTGAATATACCGAGCCCGCTGTGGGTCGTTTTGGAGTCGATATTTTCTTTGTAATCAGTGGCTTTATCATGGCCCACATTGTGAATAAATCTCCCGAGGACTTCCTGTACCGACGGATCATTCGCATTGTGCCGCTTTATTACTTAATGACACTTTTTACGACCGGATTGTACCTGTTCAAGCCGTCCTGGTTCCGGAACGTGGTCTTAACGCCAACTGCTCTCATTAAGTCACTGCTATTCATCCCCTACCATATTAAGGACAGCGGCCCTATCCTCACGCTGGGTTGGACGTTGAACTATGAGATGTTTTTTTACCTGTCCATTGCTGTCTTTATTTTCATTTTTGGGAATAAAAAGGGAATGATCGCTTGCCTTATAGGATTGTCGCTTTTCGTACTGGTCTCGTCCTTCGTCACCTGGAACAGCTATGTGGTACGCTACTGGGGCAGCACAATGATCATGGAGTTTGTGGGCGGCGCAATCCTGTATTATTTCTGGAAGCACTTTCTCTCGTCCGCAGGCCAGTCAGTCAGAAATGTGTTGGCCGTGGTAGGATTTGCAGCATTGGGCTTCCTAATGTATGCTGAGTACAAGTATGGCCTTTCAACGCTGCGTTTCTTGCTAATTGGCGGGCCTTCTCTCCTGGTTGCATGTGGCTTTTTGAGCCTGGAAAACCGGATCAATCCCCAAAATAAAATACATTCGACGATGGTATTGCTGGGAGACTCCAGTTATGCCATGTACCTCCTTCACCCATTTGTCATTTACGCATTCCTGCGATTGGTATATGTGCGCCTTAATTTGCACGGGCCCGTATTTGATTTCCTGGGCCTGGTTTTTTCTCTCGCTCTGGTTTGCCTGCTAAGTGTCGCATTGCATAAATGGTTTGAAAAGCCGATGGTTAGCTTGCTCAAGTCTATACTGGACAAGCAATTTGCTTTCGCTAAAAAATTGACGAAGAGCAGATTAAGATCATTTTGACTCTTGCTGATTTTTAGCGGCTTTCTTTTTGAATTTGATGTTTGGATTAGTACCCTATGTCTAGTATCGTATTTTTTATTAACAATATTTCGTCGGTTGGTGGAACGGAACGGATATTTTTGGGCATCATCAACGAACTTGCCAAAAGAAATCATAGTATTCATCTGCTAGGCCTCAAGGGAGATCCGGGCAACATTTTCTTTCCTTTGGAGCCGAATGTAGCGGTAACCGGCTTGCGGATAGATGATAAAAAGGGCTTTGCAAAAGCCCTGTATGCACAACGGAAGATCCGGCAGCTGGTCAAAAGCAACCACATCGACACGTTTGTGACCATTGAGTCGAACCTGGCGGTGCATTCTGTTCCTTCGCTTGCCTTTACCGGTGTTCGCCATGTGGTGTGGGAGGCATTCAATTTCAAAGTAAATCTGGGCAGAACATCCAGATCTTTGGCCCGACAACTCTCACTTTGCTTTGCCGACACGATTGTGACCCAAACGGCCCGCGATATAAAATTCTGGGAACAGGGCGCATGGTACCGCAATGCAAAGCTCGCTCACATTTCAAACCCGATGTTCCTGGAAGAACAGAAAGTGAGTGAAAACCCATCTAAAACGGTTATATCTGTTGGAAGGCTTAATTATCAGAAAGGTTTTGACCTGTTGATAGATACCTGGAACCAATTGCCGGAGCCACTTCGGAAAGAATGGAAATTGCTCATAATCGGCGACGGAAAAGACAGACCGGCTCTTGAGAAGAAAATTTCAGACCTGGGCATCGGAGAGTCAATAGAGCTTGTTGGTGCTACCAAGGCTGTTTTTAAGTATTTCGAAAAAGCCTCTATCTATTGCCTGAGCTCCCGGTTCGAGGGACTGCCGATGGTACTTCTGGAAGCGCTGGCATTCCACCTGCCGATTGTCGCCTTCGATTGCGATACGGGGCCCGAAGAACTGATCGAAGACGGCCAAAACGGCATTCTGGTGGAAGCGGAAAATGTAAGCAAGTTGGCAAAGTCATTGGCTACTTTGATGGAAGACGATAGCCTTCGTGCGCGTATGAGAAGCTACAAGTCACAAAGGCTTCCCTTGCTCGAACAAGATCTTATAATAACACAATGGGATCAGATACTGAGTTAAGCGACCATGCACCTTATTCTGGTTTGAAAACCATTCAGGGCTGCGCATATTCAAGCAATTTCACCCTCGATTCCAGGGCCTGGTTCACTTGTTTCACCGCCTGATAATCCGTTTGAAGCGCCTTGAATGCTTCGATAAGGTGGGGTATCAACCCGATGTAGTTGACCGATTTATAGCCGTTGCCGTCGGTTTCCACCAATTCCGGCAATAATTTTTCTACTTCCTGGGCTATCAGCCCCGTCTGCAATCCCTTCTGGCGATCGTTGCTTTTCCAGTGATAATTGTAGCCTGTTATACCCATCAACTTAGCCCTGCTTTCTGGCAGGGCAACCAAATCCTTTTTCAGACGGTAATCCGAATTTTGTGTCAGCGTCCCGCCCAGCGTGGCATTCCCGTTGGCATGCACATAAAAGCGCCACGCATCGCCGATGTAAAAGCCTACCTGATTATCATTCACCATCCCTATGAAAGCTGCCGGGCCAATGTTGTAATCGTCGGTTTGCGTGCCGTCCAAAAACAATCCGGCCGTATTACCGCTTGTGTGCTTGATGCGCTGCCTGCCATTTATATCCAGAATGTATCCGGGATATAATACGCCGACGCCGACGTTACCTTTTCTTAAAACGGTAATCGCATTGCGCCGGTCGTTTTCACCCGAGCCATTACCCAACTGGAATATCCGATCATTAGCGTCTGTGGAATTACTGGGAAACCCGTCACCATTGTTGAATGCTCCCAAGGTGACAGAATAGTGGTTTTTTGAGCTAACTCCGTGTCCAAGAGCAATAGCGTCTGATACAAGTGCTTCTGCACTTCGGCCGATAGCTACTGATCCCGAACCGACAGCTCTCGTATTTTTTCCTAAACCAATCGAGTAGGAGCCGATTTCAGCCACATTCCAGGCATCATTGGTTATTTCACCCGCTCTAAACGCACCTAACCTCGGGTACCAGATCAACCGGGTGCCCGGCGAGGGAACGTCGGTCAGCATACCGCCCTGACCAACCACCCCGGTTTGCACCACCGGCTGGTCGTTTTGCCAGGATGTCGCCTCCTTCGCATGCAATGCATACGGAACGCTCAGAAGCTGGCTCGTACCGGCATCGGCGAACGCATTGCCGCCTGCGGGATCTATTTCTACTTGCAGAAAGTATTTGTCATTAGCCCATTTAATGCTGGAAAATTCACCCGAAACAGGATTTCCCTCTCCTACCACGGCGGCGAACACACCGCTCGAACCGGTTGTGGCAGATTGCACTTCCTGATACTGGATCGGGCCGCCTGCATTAGTTTGTCGGACGGTAAACCGGATACCGACTGCCTGACTGGGAATTACTTTACCCGATGCGTCACGCGCGACGCCCTGGAAACTGAGCCCCTGAGGCGATTGGGACATTGCTGAAAAAGATAACAGCAGAATGAGGGAGAGAAAGATTTTCATAGCAACATAGTTTATGAAGGTTGTTATAACCCTTCCAGGTCGTTGCTAAATATATTCTCATCGATAGTCTATCCCGGCATTCGATGAACAAGTGGCAGGTACGAGATATTTTAAGGCAAAATAAATTCGGCTACCAGCTCCCTCAAAGTATCACCATAATGTCCGGATTCGGCCGGTCCTTCTTGTCAAGGTATTCCCAGGACACAATGTCTTCTTCCGGGTAAATGTTGCCCGTATCTTCCGGGCCTTCGTCGCCAATGGCTTCGATAAATGCCTTTGATGCTTTCTTGTAGGTACCTTCGCGGGGCACGCCATTCATGTCAGTGAATAAAACCAGCGATTGGTCCTCGGGGAGCTTTCTATCTTTCATTATGGTCGTTTTTCGCTTTAATGCTAAAATTTTATGCCCCGGCTTAAAACTTCCGGGCGAACCGGATAAAATTCCCCCAGTCGTACGCGGTCATATTGTGCTCTCCCTCACGGTTGTGGTAGCCGAAATGCGAACCTATAACCGGCTTGTCGATCCCCGGCGGGTCTTTGGGTAATCCGGACTTGATATTGTACAATGCATAAACCGGCTCGGCGGCTTTCAATGCCAGAAAAGTGCCTTTGGGATCGGCCCAGAGGTCTTTGGAAGCATTGGTTGCATATACAGGCCGGGGCGCGACGAGCGCGATGAGCATATGCTGGTCTACCGGCAGGGCATTTTCCTTATCGTTGTATTTTTTGTAATTGTTATTAAACCAATGTGGAAAAGTGGTATTGATACGGGTGATCCGCTCGCCAAACTGCCGCCGCGCCAGTGCAGCACCGGTATTCCCCGAGCAATTGGTAACACATGCCGCGAAACGCCGATCCTGCGCGGCTGCCCAGAGTGACGTCTTGCCGCCACGCGAATGTCCTACCACTATGACTTTTTTGGAATCTATATCCCTGTCCGTCTCGAAATAATCCATCACACGGCTCGCGCCCCATGCCCATGCGCCGATGGCCTTCATGCCGTTATCCTTTTTCAATTGCTCGGGGTAAAGCTTTTGCAAAACGCCGGTCGCATAAGTATCCTTGTCGTCGGGCGCGAGGTCGCTTACGTGGAATGCCGCGATGGCAAAACCGCTGTCTATCAGCATTTCAGCCGGCCAGAACTCACTCTTTTTAGCCCTTGTAGGGTCGGTATTTTCTTTACCGCGATTGTTAATCAGTAAAAAAACGGGCACGGGCTTCTTTGCCTGCGTAGGCACAAAAAGCACCACGTTGATCTGCACCGAATTGCCTTTCCTGAAAACCGTGACACCTACCTGCTTCAAAACCGCCTTACCGTCCATTTCCGGGCGGTCGTCTTCCGTCAATGCGTAGCGGATACTGTCGTAATCGGTCGGCATTTGTCCGTAGACATGGTCTTCGAACAGTTTCAGCACTTCCGGCCTTCTCAGCTTCTCCCATTTTTCCTCATTACGGATCACCTTTCCCGACGATGTTTTCAGTACATCCGGCAGCGTGTAATGCGGCACTTTCGCTTCATCGTAGTTTTGGGCGAACACCGGGCAACAGGTAATCAGCAGCACGCAGAAAAGCGCTATTCGTTTCATGAGAAGTAATTAGGTATCCGTTTCAAAATAAAACCCTCAAATATCTGCTATTTACTGAGAAAGTGTACGTTAATCGACTTCCGCAATTTTTTTTTCAAGACCTACCCAACCTCTGAGCCTTTCCCCGCAGTTTATTTTATTGACAGGTGGCCACCTGATTTTTTATTTCTTAAATTTTAAACACTGATGGTCATGAGAACAGAAAAATGGCTGGTATCCTGCATTGCATTGCTGCTGATCCAGCTGGTCGCCTGTGAACGGGGAAAAATGGAAGAGAATGCGCCTGCGCCGGTTTCGGCCAGGACGGGGGCGGATAGCGCGAAGCTGGACAGTATTCCCTGGGATACGATCAGGACGGACAGTAGTGGGAAGGATAGTATTTGGAAAGACACCATTTGGCGGGACAGCATTCCTCAGGACACGATCGTCAGGGATACCACCATCGCGGATAGCTCTTTCTCGGACACCCTGGGAGCCAGGCAGCGGTCTGCTATTCCGCGTGCGCTGGCACGTCTCAAAACTATTCATTAAGCAGGTCTGGCAGGAAAACCCTTTTGAACAACTTTCAGCCAACGACATTCAGGTATACCTCATGCAATTGCCCGTAGCTACGCGCCGGATTTGCGCGGCTGGCGATTCCGGGCGTGTTTGTGTCCAAAAATTGGAACAGGCATTCCGTGACTTTTATTTTCAATCCGCTGCATGCCTATTTTGGTGATAAAGAGGTGATCACGCAGCGGATGGATACAATTCGTGGATATCTGACGGTGAAAGGCCGGGACGCATTGGAATCGTATGTCCAGCCGCAGCAATGGAACATTCGCGCAGGGATATTGTTTCGCTCGCCCGACGTATTTAATAACCGGTTGCAGTTCGCATGGATGACGCTCATTCCGGTGTCCAATTTATCTTTGAGAGGGTTTAAAAGCGTAAGATCGCCCAATATGCAGGTGTCGCTGAGGTTTTTAGTTAAATAAATGGCGCGAACCGTAATGGCGCGAACGTCTACGTTCGCGTTTACTATTCGTAGGCCTCTGGCCGGTCGTGCATGTGTGACCGGCCAGAGGCCTGCGAATAGCGCACGCGAAGCAGGAGCTTCGCGCTAGCGTCTGCGCTAGCAACCAACATTACGCCGCCCCTTTCAGCTTCGCCACCGGCATATCCGGGTCGTATTTCCCGAAAATCACCGGGATCTGACCCTTATCATCCGGGCCGTGTTTAGGAAGCGACGCCAGATGCAAATACAGGTAATCGAATGCTTCCTTGATCGTCACCAGGTCGTCTTTGTTCTTGTCGGCTTCACCTTGCAGGCCGTCTACCAGGAATTTTGTGAAGTAACCATGACCAATGCTCACATTCTCGCTGGAATACTGGTACGACCGCGCGGCCATCAGCACCACCAGACCCGATTCTTCGTCCTCGAACGACCGCACCGACACCGGCTTCACTTCCACCACTTCCCGCGCCCGGTTTTTCATGCTGCCCGACATGCACGCGTCGGCAAAGCATAGTCTTGTTTTCGCGCGGCATTTTCTGAAAATCTCCTTCACTTCCTTGTGTTTCAGGCTGGTATTCATATTGCGCATATCGATGTCGTAACTGGCGAAGAAGCCATTCGCACCGTGGCCGGCAAAGTAAAAGATCACACGGTCATCCGGACCCGATTTTGCAAAAAACGATTCCATTTGGCTGATAATCTGCGCTTTACTGGCCTGATTATCGATCAGCAATGCGATATTTTCCGCCGGTACTGAGCCTCCGGCAGGGCTTCTGAGGAAATCGTAGAAAATTCGGGCATCATCGTCGCAGTACCGCAGGTCGCTAAGCTGGGCCTGGATACCGCTTTGCGGGTCGGAGCCATTGAGGTAGTCGGAGATTCCGACGATGACGGCGTAGGTATTGCCTTCGTTTCCGGAAAAATCCGAGCTTTTCAGCCATTTGTAGCCATAGAATATCCCGGCGGCCGCACCTATGAAAATCAGGATGTTGGTTATATTTTTCATTGTAGTAAAGGTCAAAAATGTTCGATTTGGTTTAGATAATGTTATCGCCGTGCGGCTTGTTTGAAAAGCTCCGTACCCACTTTTTCCCAGAATGTGCCTGCATTGCTTTTGGGTCGTTGCTGTTTGGGTTTGGCTGTGGGTTGAGAGGGCATTGCGGCATGCGCAAATGCCTGGTTTGAGCGGCCCCGGTTAAGGTTGTTCAATGCTTGCTGGGCGTTTCGGTTGCCCTGGTTGGCCGCCAGGCCATAGTAATATTTGGCGCGGGCCTCGTTCACAGGCATTCCGAGGCCCATCTGGTACATTTTACCGAGCTCAAACTGCGAGTAGCTCGAATTGCCCGCTACTGCTTTTTCAAACCAGTTTTTGGCCAGGTTGTAATCTTTGGTAATGCCGTAACCACCTTCTTCATAAATGTATCCCAGGTAGTCGGCAGCGCCCGTAAGCTGCTTTTTATCATAAGCTTCCTTGAAATACTCCGCAGCCGTTTCGAAGTTTTTAAGCGTTCCCTTACCCCAGAAATGGAGGTAGCCCAGATTGTATTTCGCCCATTCAAAATCACCGCCTCTTTCATAGAAATCCATGGCTTTGTCGAAATCCAGCGTCGCACCGCCCCGGCCATTCTGGTAGAAAATACCCAGAATGTTGTTCGTAGTGTCGTCCATTGCAAGCGTACCTGCGTACTTGTCGAGGATTTGGAACATCTGCTGATAAGTGTTCGCAGAATCGGCAGGAAGGATGTTCGAATAGTTTGCAGACTTCGCCCAAGCCAATTCTTTACGGGCAGTAGAGCGCCATAAAAAAAAATACACCAGGCCCATTCCGACCATCACCGCCGCTGCCGCGATCATTCCTTTTTTCGAAAGTATTCTCGGTATTTTAAATGTTGTCTTCTGTTTCAGCCTGCTGTTGCATTGCCCGATCTGGTACCGGGCGTGCATATGGCTGGGGTCGAGCCTCAGGATTTCTTCGTACAGGCCTATCGCGTCGCGCAGGCTTTGCTCTTTTTCAAAACCTGTTTTCGATTCGGCAAGCTGCACAAGGTGGTCGGCGCGGGCGGTCAGTTCTTTGGTATTGGCAAAAGGTTCGTCCATGCGAATCGTGTTCTCGTCGCTGGCGGGTATTCTTTCCTGCGCTTGCGTTGAAGGGGTACCAAGTATTTCCAGCAACTCCTCCGACCGCTGCACACGTTTGGCATTATCGGGCACCAGGCATTTTTTAATAATGGTCCTGAAAGGCTCCGGCACCTGGCTGATCTTGTCCGAAACCTTGCCTTTCACGATCAGCTTGCTCACTTCCAGGTTCCAGCTCTCCTGGCTCATCGACCGCGAAGCATCGAACGGCAGATCGCCTACGAACATTTGATAAGCAATGATCCCTACCGCCCATAAATCCACATTATGCCGGATTTCGCGGTTCTGGATCTGCTCGGGTGCGGCATAGGCGATGGACAACCCGATCGACGAGTTTTCTACCGAGCTCGTATTGGTATCGGCCAGTTTGCTCAGCCCGAAATCGGTCAGTTTAGGCACCCAGCGATCACCCTGGCGGTCCATAAGCACATTCTGCGGCTTCATATCCCGGTGGATGATGTGGTGTTTATGCAAATGCGCCACGCCTTTGAGGATACCTTCGAGAATCTGGTGTTTTTGAGGAATGGTTAATGCATATTTCTTCAAAACGTCGGCCAGGTTGCCTTCCTGGTAAAAAGTAAGCACCGCGAAATCGTAACGGACGGGCATAAACTGGAACCGGTAGCAATTTCCGTAGCGCGCCACATTCTCATGCGAATCGAGCTCGTCGACGATCTGTTTTTCGTAAAGCAAATTGAACTTTTCGTGCTTCACCTCGGCCACTTTAATGGCTACAAACCTTTTCTGCACCGAATCGAAAGCTTTATAAACCGAGCCGAAACCTCCTGCGCCGAGCATTGCCTTCTGGTCCTGGGTATCGAACTCGTATCGTTTCAAAAATTCTTCGTAAGTCATGATCGTAGGGATTTGAAGTTCTTTTGCCCTTTATCGGAGGTCCCGGCGGGAGGTCACCGCATTTTTTTATCTTTTTTTGAATGGCTTTTCTGCTTGCCCGGCTTGGCACTTTTGGAAGGTTTCACCGGATGCAACGCGATCACGGAATCTTTGGTAACGACCACGGGGACAGGCTTGGGTTTCACCGGCTGAGGCTTACGGTGGTGCCAGAAGTACATGCCCGAGGAAAACATCAGCACAGCAAATATGATCCAGACGTTCATGCCGGCAGATTTACTCGCGGGCACCGTTTTGGCATCCACTTTCCGGGTATCGGGTTCGGAAGGCAGCAATTCCACGACAGGTATTTCCACCCAATGGATGGGCACGAGGTAGGCCGTAAAATTATCGTTACTGAACTGCTCGCAAAGCTTCCGCACCCGCTCCATTTTGGCATCGTCGGAGATGCGAGCAGAGAGAATTTCCAGCAATGCATTTTCATCCACACTTTCGAGAATACCATCCGAGCAGAGGAAGAAATAATCCCCTGCGGTGAGGTCGGTAATGTGGTGAATGTCGGCCTGCGTATCGGGGTCGCCGCCTTGCAATGCCCGCATAATCACATTCCTGCGCGGGTGCGTGAGGGCCTGCTCTTCGGTGATCACACCCGCTTTTACGAGGTCGTTCACGTAACTGTGGTCGCGCGTGCACCAGCGCACCTGCCGGTTCCGCACGTGGTACACGCGGCTGTCACCTATATGCGCCACCGTAGCCCCGCGCTCGTGCAGGTGCAGAAGCGTGAGGGTAGTCGCCATTCCCTGCGAGCCGGGATTGTCGCGCCCGTACCGTTCGATCTCCGCCCGGGCAAATGCAATGGCGTTATGAACGGCGGCATCGTCGCTCACGGCAATGCGGTGGCGCTGGTAATATGCCGAAACCGACTGGCAAGCCAGGTCGCTGGCTATTTCCCCCTTTTCGCTGCCTCCTACCCCGTCGCACACCATAAACAGCGTGTCGCCGGTAGTGGCAGCGCCGGGGGGCGGGAAGAGGTTATCTTCATTATTGGCCCGTTTGCCCAGTCCATGGACCGTAACGGGCTGATTTATATGGATTTTCATAAAATCGTCAGAAAAGTACTGTTTTGGCAAAATCAGTATTGGCCACGGTTTCGGCAGCCTTGCGGGCGGTACCGGCAGCAGCAGCGGTTTTCAATGCCACTTTGGTTTTACCCAGCTGCATAATCACCCCGTCCACCAGTTCGACGGTCGTGCCGCGTTTGAGCGGATAGGTATCGATGAATGTAGGGTTGGTACAATCGGGATGCTCTGAAACCCAATATTTGTACACACCTTCCCTGCTTTTCACTATCTCTATCACCAAATGCCGCCGGCTCATGTACCGGTCCTGCGAATGGATCATCACCTCGCACGGCTTGCTCTCCGAAAACCGGCCCACAATCTGCAAGCCGGGTTTTAGGGGAAGCGTTTGCGATTCGGTGAATTCATCGTGGACGATCACCCAGCCTACCTCGGCGGGCTCGAAAACGAGGGTAGCCTCTTCAAATGCCGGGCGTTCCGCCTCAGGCAGTTCAATGCGGATGGGCGACTGGCAGCGGACGCAGGCGATCACCGGGTTCCGCGGCGACAATGCCTTTTCATTAACCCTTAGCCTCGCCTGGCACGATGGACAAACAACGATCATAACGGTGGTGGTTGAATGTGGCTATTATGCGATGTCCTCGGGGTTCACCCATTCTTCCAGCCCGTCGAAATCATTGTCGTAATCCTCCTGGGTGTACACGATGTCGTACGATTCCGTATCCATGCTCACGCTGTCCTCCTCGGCTACGACGGTGTCGGTTGGATTCGTGGTGGTGTCGGTCGCTACCGGTTCTTCGGTAACTTCTTCCACAGCCGGGCCCATTTCGTAATCGTAGCTGATCATGGAGCCTTCGGCGGGCAGTTCGCCGTAACCGAATGCATTATCCAGCCACATATCCTGGAAGATCTCCTTCATTTCCTGCGGCAATGCGGCATATTCATTAGGATGGCAGGTGTGGTACAATTCTCCCTTCCATTCAAAAAGCTGCGCCGGGCCCGCCTTCTCGCGCGACCATGCAAATGCTTCGTTGAAACTCATCTCGTCCGGTGCATTCACAATGCTGAGGTGATCGGGAATGAGGAATACATTGGGCTGACCGGCGGGAATGGAATCTTGAACCGGGTTATTTTCTGTAACTACCGTTTCGGCGGGAACAGCGGTTGTGCTGTCGGATTTCGCTTCGGCATCAGCGGAAGGGATACCCGCCGGTGTAGTTTCATCCTTTTTGGTATCATCCCCCGCATAGGCATCGTACGCGATCGCGCCCGCGCCCGCAGCCATGGCGGCACCAGCTTTGCTTTTTGATTTTTTGGGCGTAGCCGGTGCATCCTGCAACAGTTCGTCTTTTTCTTCGATAATCTGGGTTTGCTCTGACATGGTCGTAAGATTTTAGAAGTTTTCAAATCATTCATTTGAACCTTGATCGGAGCCTCCCCGGGAAGGTCACCGATTTTTTTGAAAAAAATTCTAAAACCATCTCGCTTTGCATTTGGGGCACTTTTTGAGGTGCTCGCAATCGTTCCATGTCAGCCAGTCGTAGTCGCGGAGCGGTTGCTGGCAGGCGGGGCATACCCACAAGCGGCGGATGTCCTCTTTCCATTTCACGCGCCGGTTTTCCAGTCCGTAATGCTTGTTCATCAATAAAATGATCACCCGACCGATATAGGGAATGGCCAGCATTACGTCGATCTTCTTCTGAATGTCGATCATCGCCTGCCGTTCGTCTTCGAGCTTTTGCCAGACCGGCTGCATTTCCCGGAACTCGAATGTGTAGTCGTCGGGCTGCTTGTCGAAACGGAAAATCTTGCTGGCTTCGAAAGGCATTTTGCCGAGCAATATGCTGCTGCGCGGCGTGAACTGCGTTTTCCGGATACGGACGCCGTCCACGAAAGTGCCGTTCGACGAGTCGTTGTCTTCGAGGATACCCGAATGGTCGGGTCCGAGGGTTACCAGGGCGTGGTAGCCGCTCACGCTCGGATGGTCCACTACAATATCATTATCCGGCTTTCGGCCGATGCGTAGTTTCTGCGGACTCATGGTAGAAATGGGGCTATAATGTTCTCAGGGGAGGGGTAATGGCATGATCTCGTCCGTTTTCCGGATGGCGTAACTGCTTTTCCCGATATGGAGGCGATATTGGCGCGTGTCCACATCGTACGCGATGCTGATCTTCTGCTGCTTTTCAGTCAGCTTGTCGGAGTATATTTCAAGAATGTCGTTGAAGCGGTAATGCGAGCGGTATGCTTTGCTTCTGATGATCGTAGCGTCGATCGTCTGCTTGTCTTGTAGTACTGGTTTAAAATCGACGGTTTTCCAGCTTAGCAGCGGCACGCGGAAGACCTCGTTCCGCTCATCCACGCGGATTTCCTGGTTGCCGGTCAAGCCATTATCCGTCTGGTTAATGTTATTCCAAACAGTCCACACACCGATGATCAGGATCGCAACGGAGGCTGCAATAGCCGTGTACGACCAATTGCCCCAATTCAGTTTGCGCTGAATGCCATTTTTCCTTTTGAGCAAATCCTCATTATCCTGCTCTGCATCTTTGCGCGCCGGCGCGGCCTCCATTTCCGAATGAAATGTGGCGAAAAGCTGGCGCAGATCTTCTTTTTCAGCCTGATTGCTGATGAGGTTCCGCACGGCTTCCTGCGCTTCCACTTCCAGGCGGAAGTCGGCGTCGGCAGCCATCTCGCTTTCAAATGCGGCTTTTTCCGCGGGGGTGAGCGTTTCGTCGAGGTAGCGGTCGATGCGCTCGGTTGGGTCTTCGTTTTCCATGGGGCTAGCTGTAATGTTGTTTCAGCACATTTTTTCCCAGAAACCGCGCTTTGTCCATACACTTGTTCTTCTGGCTTTTGGCGGAATTATCGTCCGCAAAACCCAGCTTCGAAGCGATCTGCGTCATCGTCAGCTTTTCGTAATAGAAGGCTTTCAGCAGCGTCATGCATTTTTCACCGATCTGCGTCAGCACTTTTTCGAGTGCGGGCAGATAAGGTGCGCCGTCGTCCTCCTCGATCACCGCCGTTTCCAGGTCGTCGTCGAAGCCCGACTGCATGAATTTGCCTTTCTGCCGCAGCCGGTCGATCCATTTGTAATAACAAACCGAGTATAAATAGGTGGAAAGCCTGCTGCTCAACTGATCCAGCCGACCACCCCTGATCTGCAAAACGACCTCCATCATGCAATCCTGGTACACGTCGCGCGCGTCGTCATCGCTTCCGCTGTTTTTCAGCACCAGGTGCAGGATTTTGCCAAAATTATCCTTGTAAAAAAGCCCCAGGGCCTTTTCGTTGCCGTTTTTAATAGCCTGGATTAATGCAAAATCCGGAGAACCGATTTCTGTAATCATGGGTAGGTCGTGAAGAAGAGGGAAACGTCACTATTAATTTAAAACTATTTTCCCGCTAATCATAACCGGCTGGAAGTGAATGATTGAATGAGTGAATGACTGAATGACTGAATGATTGAATGAGTGAATGACTGAATGAGTGAATGAGTGAATGAGTGAATAGCAAGAATAGCCAGAACGTAGACGTTCGCGCTATTGCTTAAACCATAGTAAATCGCGTAGCGATGTAATATTGGTACGAAACCGAAAAGGTAGGACGTTTTCAAAATCCCGTCAGGGATGTAACAGCAAAGCATTAGCGTGGTCGTTGCATGCCCAAGGGCATTTCTGGACTTGTCAGCAACCATTTTCCTACCAATGTTGCATGCCTAGCGGCATTTTACTTCGAACGATTCTATCATCCAAAATTCACCCCTATTCAAAACTCATTCACACATTCACTCATTCACTCATTCACTCATTCACACATTCACTCATTCAACCATTCACACATTCACACATTCAACCATTCACACATTCACACATTCAACCATCCGCCTCATTAAATCTTGATCCCGAACGAAACGCCCAGGCTCCTTCCATCTGAGCTCCACACGCCCGCGCCGGGATACATGGTAGGTCGTTTGGTGAAGTATTGCTTGTCGGTAATGTTGTTCACGCCGAAACGCAATTTGTAATGCTGCCCCAGGTAAAGCGTGGCATTCACATCGAGCAGGCCGTAACCCGGCACTTTACCGACGGTACCGTTCGCCGAAGGTTCCACGGTGTTCAGCGGGTTGGCGAAGTTGGAGCTCACATAGCTGTACTGAGCAGTTACCGAGAGTTTTTTGTATTGAAATTGAATGCCATTTCTTGAAATCCACGTCGGAACACCCTCTACCCGGTTGCCGGCTACGCTTTTGTTCTCGCCATTCGATACCGCCGTTCCGCGAACGTATTTCGCATCGAAATAGGACGTCGAGGTAAAAAATGAGAGTTCGGTCTGAGGCTCGCCGCCATTATATTGCTTGAATGCCGTGTATTCGAGATATGCTTCCACGCCGCGGGTTTTGCTGTCGCCGGTGGTGGTGCGGTACAGGTATGCGGTGCCGTTTTCGTCCTTCATCGACACTGTGCCCATCCGGTGGTTGATCATCACCTGGAACAGCCCGATGTCGTATTTGAGCACATCGCGGATGTTACCGCTGATGCCCGCTTCGAGATTGTAGCCGTTCGCGTCTTTCAGGTTTTTGTCCACTCTTTCTAGTACCGACCCGGGGATAATGTCCTTGAACACCACCGGACGATAAGCTTGCGAGAAGCCTGCATAAGCACGGCTGTTTTCACCGATCTTATATTGTGAGCTGATCCCGAAGAGGGGGAAGCTGTGTTTGATCATATTCGGCAGGTTCTGCGGATCGTAGTAGGTGATCTTGCCGGTCATGTCGGTACCGCCTTTCTCAATGCGCACGCCAGGCGAGAAGCTGAGGCGCGGGGTGACGAAAATGAGGTTTTCCACGAACACGGCAATGTTATCGGTGGTCATGTACATGTCACGGCCAAACTGCGGGTCGGTCAAAGCGAGATCGAAGTCGCTGCCGGTGGTGCCTTTGCCGAGCTGGCGGCGGCGGAGCTTGTTGTGCATGTATTGAATGCCGCCCGAAACCACGTTACGGAAACCCAGGAAATCATACTGGTGCACGAGGCGCAGCTCCGAAGTGAAGCTTTTGAAATTATCGATATCCACCTGGCGGGCGCGGTAGGCATTGGTCACGCGGCTGATCGTGTCGGGCACATTCGCGAACGCGTCGAACATCACGCTGTTGCGCGCGCCGTACACGCCGGAGGTCGTGAGTTTCACCTGGGTATTCGGATTGACTTTCCAGTCCATCACGATCGACGGCACGTAAATGTCGGGATTGAAATAGTTACGCGAGCGGGTCGATTGGCGCGGGTCTTCTTTGAACATCGCGTCCGTGAGCGGCCCCGGAATTTGATATACATATTCCGAACGCCCCAGCTCCGCCTTAATGCGGAACGCTTTGCTGAATTCGTACATCAAACTCACATACTGCGACTCCGCATCGGATTTCGCATTCTTGCGGTAGCCGTTCGAGTGCCGCTTCTGGTAATAGGCCGAGTAGGTGAGCTTACCCACCTTGCCGCCAATGGCATTATAGGAACTGAAAAGCCCGAAGGAACCAGCAGAATTGATAGTTTCGAATGTAAATGCCTTCGTCGTATCCGGGCTTTTGGTGACATAGTTGATCATCCCCCCGAACTGCGCACCATACTGCAATGAGGACGTTCCGCGTACCAGTTCCACGCGCTGGATGGATTCCATGGCGGGGCTGTAATGACTGGCCGGGTAGCCGTACATATCGGAGTTGGTGATGATGCCGTTTTGCCGGATGTTGTATTCCCACGAGCGGTGCGGGTCGAGGCCACGGGTGGAAATGTTGATCTGGTTGCCGCTGCCGTCCATATCGTAGACAAATACGCCTGGGATTTTGGCGAAGATCTGGCGGCCGGTTTTCTCTGCGATATTGCCGTTCACGCCGTCGATCTGGATCACCTCGCTCTTTTTACCGGCGGTAATGTAGGTATTGTGAACGTCGGGAAGGCGTTCGGTGTGGATAATGTTCTTGCGCTCGCCTACGGTGACTTCGTTAAGGTCTAAAACTTTATCGTAATCCTTCTTTTTCTCGGTTTGTGCGTAAGCAGTTTGGAGAAGTGTGCAGAGAATGAGGGTGATTGTGTGGTGTTGTTTCATTGGTGGTTGTACTTTGCTTATGCCACGAAGGCGCGAATGTTCACGAATTTTAGTATTGGTCGGTGCCGGGGTGGAAGGTGCGCCAGCTGTGCCAGAATTCCTGGTAGGCGTTGATGCGTTTCAAGTCGTTGCCGGTGCCGGTGAGGCGTTTGCCCAGGAGGTTATGGGTGCTGGTTTGGGTAAAAATAGTGTCGTTTCTGAATGTGAATGCTTCATTGATTCCTTTATCGAATGCGAAAAAGCTGTTGTGGTCGGCGCTGAGCACCAAGGCTACCGGCACAGTACCAACCTGGCTGTTGATAATATGCTCTTTTTTGAGCCGGTTCCAGTCGAATGCTTTGGCTGCGCCGCCGGCCTGGATGCCCACTACCCATGATTTGTCTTTCCAGGGTAATGTGTCGGTTTTCGTGAGTGCGGATTTGCCACGGCCCGATTCGTATCGGCTCATGGAGTCGTACGTGGCCCGGTATATCGGGTCGGGCTGCATTACCTTGCTGTCGGGATGTAATTTCAGCCATTGGCTCAATGAAGTCTGCGTGCTGGCGAGCTCCGGGAGCATTTTCCCTTTCAGCGGGCCGGCAATGGCCTCGCCGTTAACCTGCCGCCACCAGCTGCCCGTTTCACTGTCTTCGAACATCGCATTGAAATGGTCCATTCCCACCAACCGGAAGGTCTCCGGTTTGCCTTCGACGGTCGGTTCAAAAACGCGGCCTGTGCGGCATACGGTGCAATACGTAACCATAATGGGCTTCCCGCCGAGCGAATCGCGCACCTGGTGGTGGTAACCGATATACTGGATCGGATACGCCTTCGCTTCGCCGTTCGCTTCCACGCCGATCACCAGGCGATCCATTTCGACCTTGTTGGAAGCCGCATTGTGCTGGATTACCTGCGAGGGCTGATAGAACATCGTATCCGCGGCCATTTCAAAGTTGGTAACATAAGTAATACCCACCGCCAGCAATACCAGTATACCGCCAAGCCATTTCATTTTACCCGAAAAAACAGCAAACCCACCGGCAATGATCATCGCCCAGAACAAGATCCGCAGCGGCCAGCGCCAGGTATGCAGGAAATAGGCAGCATCGATGCTATTCATCTGCTGACTGCCCGGCATCGGCATAATGAAGTAAACCTTCGCTATTTCGTAAAGGATAACACCAATAACGCCAAGGTAAAAGAGCTTTTTCATATGAAAAGGTGCAGCGCACCAAAAGATTTGTAGCTAAGATTGTGACATTACCGGGTCATAATGATGCATCGCATCAAAAGATTTGTAAAGAAATGGGTTCGCCAAGCGGCGAACCCGTTTGCCTAATATATTAACCTATGATAATACGCAAAATTCTGCTCATTTACTTCTGAATGTGACGATTAATGCAATCAGAAAGGGTAATGAGAACACGAGCAATGCATTCCCGAAACCTCCAAGCACCGCCACCAGCGAGCCAATGAAAAACACCGCCGTCGCGGTAAAGAACCGGCCGACGTTAAAACAAAAGCCAGTGGCCGTGCCGCGCACCGCAAACGGAAACAGCTCGGGTATGTAGCTCGACAATGCCCCCTGGCTGATCCCGAAACAGAATGCAAGCAGCGCCGTTTCGATGTAAATAATGCTTGTAAATGTGCGGTTGGTGATAAACAGCACGCCGCACATCACCACGCAGGTAGCGAATGTGGCCATCAAGGTGTTTTTCTTGCCAAACCGGTTCATTAAAATACCCGAAAACACGCCGCCGGTAATGCCGCCCATTCCGAGCAGGATCATCAGCAGGCCCCGCTCCTTCTGGCCGTCCTGCCCGCTCGCGAGCAGCGACTGCGCCCACGTAGGAAGCCAGGAGAATATGCCCCAGAGCCCGATCAGCACCGCACCAAAAATCAACGAGCCGCGGATCACATTAGGCCGGTTTTGAGCGTCAAAAATACTTCCATGACCGGCTTTGACTTCCCTGACGCCCTTCCACCGATCCGATTCCGGCAAAAGCAGGAAGATCAGCAATGCAGCCAGCACCGGAATAACGCCAATGCCAAATCCCGTGCGCCAGTTGGAAAAAAGCAGGTTCAAACTGCCTGTTGTGACAATGCCGATCGGAAAGCAGACCGCCAGCACGCCCAGGATTACGGCACGGCTGCGATCTTCCCAAATCTCCGAAATGTATACCGTGGTGATCAACAACACGCCGCCTACGCCCATTCCGGCGGTGAAACGGATCGCGAGCAATGAGTACCAATCGGGAACGATGGTGACGAGGCAGGTTGAAATGCCGTACAATGCCGTCACGAGCGTCAACGATTTTTTCCGGCCGATCCGGTCGCTTACCACGCCGAACAGCAGCCCGCCACACATCCAGCCGTAGAGGTAAACCGCATTTACATAAGCCCCTATTTCGCCGAGCTCCGCCTCGCTCACCGCCGCGCCTTTCAGCTCGGGAATGGCGACCGGCAGATACACCGACATTAGCGTCGATACCGTTCCGCTGAGCGCGTACGCTACGACGCATAGGCCGAACGCAAGCCATTTCTGGCTGACGCTGATCGGTTCTGCACGGGTGATTTCCAATGTTTCCATAGCTGATTAGCGGAATAGTTCGTCAAAGTTCAGACTCACATAATACAGCCCGCCCACAGCCGGTGAGCCGTAAGCCTGCACGATGTATTTGTTGGTAATATTGGAACCGCCCAGTTTCACCACCGTTTTCAGGCTGGGAATGCGGTAGCTCACCTGCGCATCGAGCAAATTGTAGGCATTCACACGGCCAGGGCGCATTTCGGTGAATGTGCCGTACCAGTCGAAAGCCTCCTGCCAGTGCCACGCCACATTGAACCCGAGGCGGTCGGTGAGGCGTGCATTGCCGAACATCACATTGGTTTTCCATTTCGGGGTATTGAATGCGGGAATGTTGTTCGGATCGGCATCGCCCATGTTGAAATCGATCCAGGTCGCATTGGCTGATACTTTGTAGTTTTTAGGTAAAGAGTAGGTCAAACCGGCGCTTACACCCTGGATCGACACTTCGTCTTTGGCATTGGTATACAACTGATACAACTGCCGTCCGGCACCCAGCAGCTCCATGGCGGCCATCTGGTTCACGGAGCCGTCGGCGGCCAGGATGTTCGAAGGCGCAGCAGCTACCACGGTATTGATCATGAAATCCGTGTAATGGCTGTAATAGTAGTTAATATCAAAAAGCAATCTCTTCGCGATCAGCCCTTTATAACCCACTTCATAGCTTTTAACCTTCTCCGATTTGATGTAAGGCACACTGGACTTCACGAGTTTGTCCTTGTTATTGGCCACGGCTTGCGGAAAGGGGACGCCATTTTGCACATCCGCGCCAAATGCCGCCGCAAATTGCGAGAACGACGCGATCGTTACCGAATTGGTATAGGCATTCATCCCTTCCGAATTGACGGGAGCGCCGCCGAGAATGATGATCGGGCCTACATTCAGCTTAATGTACTGATCGCCGATCGTCGGGTTGCGGAAACCTGTCTGGTAGGAAGCGCGGAAATGGTGGTTTTCGTTGGGTGAAAAAACAGCGGACGCGCGCGGTGTGAAACGACCATCGAAATTCTCATTTTTATCATAACGGCCCGACACCGTGAGTTTCAGCTTGTCTTTCCAGAACGATTTCGAAGCTTGTGCAAACACGCCATACTCTTCGTTCGTCAGGTTTTTGTCCTTATCGTCAAAAAGCGTCCCGCCGGTGTTGAGGAAATACTTCCGGTAGTTACCTCCCACCTGGAAATTGATCACTTTCAGCAGCGAACTGAAATCGTACATGCCTTCGATGTGGTTCAGGCTGCATTGGCTGAGAATGCCGGCGCCCGCCAGTCCGCGTGTTTTGATCAGCTGATCCTTGGCTGTATTGAATGCGTCCGAACCGGGCGCAATGCGGCCCTCGTCCGCGAATGCGCGTGCAGCCGTGTGGTTTTGCTGCGTCACACCACCCACCTCACCGGTATAAGCCGCCGCATACCTTGCAAACCACGTTGAATCGGCCTTGTTGGGCGCCACGGTGTTGCCGGCAAGGTCTTTCACCCAGGTACGGTTGATCTGCTGGCCCAATGCACGGGTGTTGTACGAATTGGTAGAATACTCGTGATTCGTATAAGCACGGACGTAAAAGTTGCTCCCGCGAAGTTCCAAACGGTGCTGTACGAATTTGAAATCATTGATCACAAACCGGTTCGAACCCGTGTATTGGGCCGTACCCTGGTTGTAATTGCCCTGGTAAATGGCTTCCAGCTTGTCGGTAATGCGGTAATGCAGCGCGCCGCTCAGTTTCAGGCTGTAAACGCCGTAAGTAGCCAGGTCTTTTTCCTCGTAACCCGTGCGCGATACGCGGCCGATGTTCGGCAATGCCTGCGCCACCTCGTCGCCGTAGATGTTCAGCGCATTGCGGCCGGGATTGTTCGGGCCGCGGTTTTCCGGGTTGGTGTTCGGATCGATGTCCGTGTAATCATTGGCGTACCAGTCCGTGCCTTTCAGGTACGACGCATTGACTTTGAATGCAAGTTTGTTGTTGAAGGCTTTCGCATATCGGATCGCCAGGTCGTAGAGCGGTTTCGCGCCAAGGTCGGTACCATCGCCGATGTGGTTGATGCCGAACTTGGTCTGGGCGCTCAGTCCCTGGTATTCAAAAGGATTTTTGGTGCGTGTATTAAGCATTCCGTTGAATGCAATCGGGCCGTACAATGCGGATGCCGCGCCCGGGATCAGTTCAGCGCTCTCGACGTCGATATCATGCGGACCGAACAGGTTACCCATCGCAAAACCCAGGCCCGAAGGCTGGTTATCAACGCCATCCACCAGTTGCAAAAAGCGGCTGTTACCCGTGGTATTGAACCCTCGGGTGTTGATTTGTTTGTAGGTTAAACTACTCGTCACCATATCGAGCGATTTCAGGTTTACTAAACCATCATAAAAATTGGCCGAAGGCGTCTGCTGGATAGCCCGGGAATCCATTTTCTCGATGCTCACCGGTGACCGCAGGATATTTTCTTCCACGCGGGAAGCGGTAACCACCACCTGGTTGAGCTCCTCGATAGCCGGTACCAGATTGATCCGCAAGCTCTCCGAAGATGCCACTTCCTTTTCCTGCCGCGCATAGCCCATAAGTGAGATGAGCAGCGTCGCGGGGGTATTGGTTTTTAATTCAAAATAACCCTCAGCATTGGTAATGGTGCCGGTGTTCCTGCCTTTGACGGAAACCGAAACACCCGAAACAGGCTTTTGCGAGTCATTATCAAAGATATGCCCCGAAATTTTAGTCGCCTGCGCGACTGCATTCTGTGCCACGCCCGTCGCGAAACACAGGTTGATGATGAGGAAGAGGATGGGTAAAAGTTTTTTCATAGGTTAGGTTAAAATAGAAGTTCGATCTATTAGGTCAGGAAGGTTGTGCTTGCTTTTTCAAATGGTCGTAGCCGTTAGGTAACCGGTTGTAACCGTATTGCACTAAACGTTGGCCGAGACCGGTGTAAAACTGGGGATCGGCAGGCGCCACAGTGGCCATGCCGTCGACATAGCGGTTATAGAGGCAAAAAAGCCCGGCGATCAGCACCGTGTCGTGGATTTCGGTATGCGTAGCGCCCTGTGCCTTTGCATTGGCTATCGATTCGGCGGTTACCGCTTTTCCGCCTTGCTGCACCTGTTTCGCGAGTTTCAGCAATGCTTTCATCTTGTCGCTCACCGGCGCGGCATCGATATCCTGCTTCATCACCTCGCAGGTTTCATTTTCACCTAGCAGCAAATCGGCCGCGGCTGTGTGCGCAGCGGTACAAAAACGGCACTCATTTTGATGCGACACGATCGTCGCGATCAGCTCGCGCTCGGCAGGCGACAGCGAATTCTCGCCCCGCAAAATGAACTGCGTCAGCTGGCGTATAGGCTCGGCCGTTACGCGGCTGTATTCCAGCAAACCGGTAATGCCGGGCAGATGCTCCGGTAAAGCGATATGTGGCATAGGAAGTTGTTCTGTAATGTGTAACGATAGGCGTTTTTGTCAGGAAATGGTCAGTAAGTTGTCATGTAGTTGTCAGGGATTGTCAGAGCAATGACTCCTAATAACAACCCTTGCCTACAAGTGACTAAACTTGACTACAAATGACAAAACTTGACCATGAATGACCACTCTTGACTACACTTCCGCAACGTCCGCCTTGACCGGATACCGCACGTAACCCGTAAATGCCATCCGCTGCCCCATTTCACGATATGCCTCGTTCGCTTCCGGAGCCCAGGTACCGAGCCCGTCGACATAGCGGTTGAACATGCAGAAAGCCGCCGCGATCAGCACCGTGTCGTGGATTTCCTTGTCACCGGCTCCTTCTGCGCGGGCTGCGGCGATGTCCTCGTCCGTCACAGCTTTGCCGCTTTTCTGTACTTTGGCAGCGATATTCAGCAATGCGCGTAATTTGGGCGAGACTTCGATCTTTTGGAAACCGTCCTTAATGTCGTCGATCAGGCTCAGGTCATAACCTAAATGCGCCATCGCTGCCGAACCGTGCGAGGTATGGCAGAAATGCGTGTCATTGAGCAGCGACACATAGGAAGCGATCAGTTCGCGCTCGCCGCTTGGTAGGGGCGATTCGCCACGCAGCAGGGTTTCCGCGAGCAGTTGCAGCGGGCCAGCCGTTTCCGGCCGGAAGTGGAACAGTCCGACAATGCCGGGCAGCGATTCATCGGGTAGAGCAATATGCGCCATTTGAGGAAGAATTTCTGGGTTAGTAAATCGGTCTTTCCTCCTGTTTACGCGCACTCACAGGTGCAATCTTGCGCATACAAGTATATACCCAACGTACACACACGGACGTCCGCAATTTCAGGAAGGAATAAGAAAAAGATGAACTAGGCCAGATCTGGCGGCGGGGATGGTATGGAGTAATATTTTTCAGGCAGAACAGATCTGACGGAAAATTGCAGGGGCCCATTTTTCGATGGCTCCCATTCCAGCACGTAGAACGTATGCTGGCGACCGGCGGTCATATATTCTTTGAGGAAATGCTTTAAAACATTCGAATGGGCGTCATTCTGTGTGCCCGATGCCTGGCCCGTCACCTGGTCGTTGATTTTCGAAACGAGGTCCGAAAAGCGATCGCGGGCATTCTGATCGAACTCGCAGTGTACGTACATCGTATCGTTGATCAACTGCCGGCTTTTCATCTGGTAAAACTGGCCTTCATGCTCGATTTGCCCCTGAACGGGCTCCGGAGCGTCCCAGTCGTTCTGGTAAGGCACCGCCACCGGCACTTTGATTACAATATCCACGGAACCAGCCGCTTGCTCAACGAAATCACTTCCCGCTGCACTAATGGTATAGTGCTTTTCCGACAGGTAGACTATCGAATAGCCTACCATGTTATAAAGCAACAGCCCCAGCAGCAATATAGAAATGATCCTGCGCAATGTTGAAATATTGAAATTTTGTGCGGTTTGTACAAATGTAGGGAAACAAGTGAAAAAACCATTGGGTTGGCTTTTAAAAGTTTCAGCAATACCAGGTTCCGCCATATCTACCTGTTATCTGACTGTATACCTATATGGCAGACCGTTACTTCGTCCTTCGATTTTAACCGTCTGCTAAATGATCAGGTACCCATGCTCATTCCTTCAAAAACCGCATTGAATTATTGAAATAATACCTTGATATTATCCCAATATCGCACTCCAACACACCCATTCGGGAAAATAAAACATCAGGAAAAAGGGCAAAAATAACTGCCCTGTAAGGTTATGCCCTGCCCGGCATCTGCGCTCTTCCTCTGAGCGCGGACGTCGTCGAATAGGACGGAAGAATGGATGCAGCCCTTCCGAACCTCACGTTGTGCATCGATCAAATCTTTAACCAAACACACATTTGAACATGAAAAGAAAAATTGTCTCCTGCGCCAGCGCATTATTCTTTCTGGCCATTTTCAATTGCAAACGCGATAAGCCTGATCCTGAATGCCGGGATGCTTCGTGTTGTAATCCCTTTAACTACGATTATGTGGAGTACATCGTCGATGAGCCAGTGGCGTTGACAGGGCCTCCGTATGACGTGGTCTATTCCTTTCATTTTACTCGGAAATTCCCGACAGAAAGGCGAGAGCATTATTGGACCACTGGTGCGCTCGTCTGCGAAAAGTCTCTCATCAAGCTCGCAGGCTTTCCACCTACATACGACGCTAAGAAAGAACCCAAATCATTCCCATACAGGGTTTCTGGAAAGTTAATGGACTGGAACAGAGAGAAATACCTCGACTTGCCGATCCTCGCACTTTACATCGATAAAATCGAAAAAGTTAATTAAACCACACTTATATATGAAAAGAAAAATTGTCTCCTGTGCCAGCGCATTATTCTTTCTGGCCATTTTCAATTGCAAGCGCGATAAGCCTGATCCTGAATGCCGGGATGCTTCGTGTTGCCTTCCTTTTTTCAATGCGCATGTGGAGTACATCCAAGACGAACCTGTATCGTTAATTGGGCCACCCTATATTTCCGACTATGCTTTTCATTTTTCAAGAAAGCTCCCTAGTCGCCCCCCACGTAAAGAATATGTCTCTCACATTTCGGGCATCTGTGAAAAATCTCTTTATAAACTCGAAGGATTTCCTTTGACACATAAAAGCATAAGCGGACCAGATTCATTTCCATATCGCGTATCGGGCAAGCTTGTGGATTGGACTCAGGAAAAACTCATCGGAACACCAATCCTACATTTGTTCATAGACAAAATCGAAAAAATTAATTAAACCACACTTAACATGAAAAGAAAATTAGTCTCCTGTGCCAGCGCATTATTCTTTCTGGCCGTTTTCAATTGCAAACGCGATAAGCCTGATCCGGAGTGCCGGGATGCTTCGTGTTGCCTTCCTTTTTTCAATGCGCATGTGGAGTACATCCAAGACGAACCTGTATCGTTGACAGGCCCACCTTACTTTTCTGACTATTCTCTTAATTTTTCAAGAAAGTTTCCTAGTCGACCTCTGCGCGAGGGCTATGTCTCTGACAGATCAGGTATCTGTGAAAAATCTCTTTACAAAATCGAAGGATTTTCATTAACGCATAAAAGCAAAGCCGAGCCCGATTCATTTCCATATCGCGTGTCGGGCAAACTTGTGGATTGGACCGAGGAAAAACTTGCGGATCTACCAATCTTGACACTGTACATTGACAAAATCGAAAAAAACAATTAACACACTTGCAAAAAATGAAAACACTATTAAAATCTTCTTTCTGCGTAATACTCGCAGCGTTAGCCATCAATTGTTTGGCTCAACCAAAATACAATCCTCACTATCGGAATCACCGGGACGCCTCCTTTGATTCACTTTTCAGTAGGATGACCGACTATGGCTGGCTGTTTTTAAAAGACGACGCGGCCACAAGAATCGCACCGGATACATTTGCAGTACGATATGCTACTCAACTTGGATTATCGGAAGGATATGAACTTAGACTAGTTAGCGACATCACCGACACGACGGAAGACACCAGAATCACCATGCGGCATCAGCTTTTTCAGGTGTACTACAAAAATGTCCTAGTAGAAGGTAACGAGTTCACTCTACATTCCATTGAAAATGTATTGAAAACTGCACACGGGAAGATTGTAGCTGAACTGAATGTGGATGTGTCCGGAGGAATTGATGCAGGCGTTGCCTTGCAAGCTGCGCTGGAAAAGCAAGGACTAACACGAGAAAGTTTTGACGATGTTATACTTCCGATAGGTTCATTGATCCTTGCACGACAGGACGAGCATTTCCTTAAAGAAAGTTACCGGCTCGCCTGGGTATTCGACCTAAAATCGGAGAAGATCGAAGCACCTTACCGGGTATATGTGGACGCCAGAACCGGCAGTATCTTGAAAAACGTGCCACTATTTATGAACTGTTTCGTGAAAGTAGATGAAATAACGGCGCGACCAGAACAGCTCAAAATAGGATTGAGAACCTTGTCAAACTGGACTGCGTCAACTATGCTTCCCAATTACAATCGCTATATGAATGGCCAGCCTAATGTTATTTTCGAAACCGAGCAGGTAGGAGCCCAGTACAGGTTGAGTGCATACAATAACAAATTAAATACTCGAATCGATATCAATCATACAGGCCAATGGAATTCCAATCCTGACGTCTTCAACCCTAATAGCAACTGGGCGAATAGCAATCACAATGCTACAACCGCCCATTG
This sequence comes from Dyadobacter soli, assembly GCF_900101885.1. Lineage (GTDB taxonomy): Bacteria > Bacteroidota > Bacteroidia > Cytophagales > Spirosomataceae > Dyadobacter > Dyadobacter soli. Next base: position 315,680 of record NZ_FNAN01000004.1, read on the forward strand.
GCTTGCGCAAAAAAACTACGAAATGTATCAATCATTGTTCCTAAGAAATGGGTATGACGGGAATGGGGCGTACCCAAAGGTTTTGGTTGAATGTAATTTTATGGACGCACAATGGGATGGTTCGGATATGGTTCGATTCGGGTATGCTCCCAATTCAAATAGTTTAGTCACTGCAGACATCTTCGGACATGAGCATGGTCATGCACTTATCCAAAAAATGGTCAATTTGACATATCAGGGAGAGTCAGGAGCAATAAATGAATCCATTTCAGATATTATGGGAGCCACACTCGAGTTTCACCTCTTGGGGCCAAATGGCAATTATGGAATAGCAGAGGACGCCGATCAACTAAGAAGTATGTCAAATCCTCGGCAATCCTTTTCCAACTGGGGCAATGCGGGCCATGCTCAACCGGACACCTATCTTGGCCCCGACTGGCTACCAACCAATGACCCTTCCGATAACGGCGGCGTACACCGCAACAGCGGCGTCATGAACAAATGGTATTGGTACATGCGCACGGGCGGGCCCACAGGTACGCCGCTGGATTATGCGAAACCCGCCAAGGTTGTGTACCGGGCCATGCAGTTCTACCTGCATTCCAATTCCACCTATTTCGATGCGGCAGAAGCAACGGTGCAAGGTGCGATCGATGCGTATGGTGCCTGCTCCGACATCGCGCGGCAGGCGGCGTATGCATGGACGCAGGTGGGAATTTCGTTCATTACTCCTTGTACCGACTGCAACTTTACGATCTCCACCAGCGCTTCGCCAGCCGCACCCGCGTGCGGAGCGCCGGTAACGTTGTCTGCGAACTGCTCCGGCTCTGGGTGCCCGCACATCAGCAGCCATCAATGGACAGGCAATGGCGTGGTGCAGAATGGCAAGTCCATTACCATCAATGCGCCTGCGGTACCAGGGTCGTACACATACAATATGAGTACCATTAAAAACGGTTGCATGCTGAATGTCGCACCGCTCAGTCTCACGACGCAAAACAGCTGCAACTTCAATGTCTCGGCATCGAACAGCAACGGTAACCCGGCTCCGGGTCAGGGCTTGCAGTTGCTTTACAGCTGCTCCGGAGGCGATTGTGGCGGTGTTACTTACGCGTGGAGCGGAAATGGGGCCAATGGCAGCGCATCGCCGCTCAATATCAATGCTCCCGGCGCGGCGGGCAACTATACCTACACGGTTACCGCTACCAGAAACGGGTGCGGTTCCAAAACTGCCACGACGAACATCAGCGTCGGTGGCGGAGGCGCGCTGAATGCCTGCATCGAGTCCGAAAATGCTAACGGCAACGGACCGGTAACCAGTGACCCCAATGCCTCCAACGGGCAGACGCGCGGCGCTGAAAACAATGCCAACCACTACGTCGATTATATGGTTACCGGGGTTCCTTCCAATGGGGTATATGCCGTGAAGCTCCGGTACTATTCGTCTGGCACGCCGGTTGTAAGTGTAAGTGTCAACGGCGGCGGCGGGCAGACGGTCAACCTGGCCAACTCCGGCTCGTGGAACATCGTCTGGACGGAACAATCATTTAATGTCAACCTCAGCGCAGGCACCAATACCATTAAGATCCAGGGCATCGGCGGAGGCAGTTGCCGGCAGGACAAGATTTGCGTCACCGGAGGAAGCGGCTGCAACCCGCCGAACCCACCAGCCGTGAGTGCAAATCCTTCCACCATTAACGCAGGTGCTTCCAGCTCACTCTCGGCAAGCAATTGCAACGGAACGATTACCTGGTCCAACGGCCTGGGCAATAGCAGCTCGGTGAATGTATCCCCGGGATCAACCACGGCCTATTCTGCCACGTGTACGGTGAATGGCTGTACGAGTAACCCCGCGACAGTGACCGTGACGGTAAATGGCTCGCCCAATTTCAGCCAATGCAAAGAATCTGAATTATCAGCTGGCACCGGGCCCATAACCAGTGACCCGAACGCCTCGAACGGCCAAACGCGCGGCGAGGGAAACAATGCCAATCATTATGTCGACTACCCCATTACAGGAGTGCCCACGGCCGGTACTTATTATGTGAAGCTCCGATACTATTCGTCCGCGGCTTTCTCGGTAGCCGTGCAGGTGAACGGTGGAAATGCTCAAACCATCAGCCTACCCAATTCCGGCTCGTGGAATATCGTGTGGACCGAGCAAACATTTAGTGTCAATCTCAGCGCAGGCAACAATACGATCCGTATCCAGGGAGCAGGCGGCGGAAGTTGCCGGCAGGACCGCATTTGCGTCAACAGCAATGGCAATGCCAGAATGGGTGCTGATGACCTGGAAACCAAGCCCGTCGCTGACCTTCTTATCTCACCCAATCCCAATTCTGGGGAATTCGAGGTTTCCTATTATCTGAATAAAGGAGAAAAAACCGAGCTGTCCGTGCTGGATATGCGCGGTAACGTGCATTTCAGGCAAGTGCTTTCCGGCGAGGGAATGCACCGTCAAAAGATTTCATTATCGAATGTTCCTTCCGGCACTTACCTGGTGCAGATAAAGGGAGAAAGCGGCAGTATCTCTACGCGGACCGTCATTCTAAAATAGGGAAGCTTGCCGATTCGATCCGGCTGGTGCATTGGCGCCGGCCGGTCAAAACCTGCTCGCAAGCGGGATAAATCGTAGTCTGTAAATCATTCATTTTAACTGATATGCTATGAAAACGCTACTGACAATCATTATGACCATTTATATATCCTGCCTTACCCCTGAACTGGCTGCCCAAAATACTTCCAAATGGGAGTTTGGCGTAGCCGCAGGTCTTGGGCGCACTTACTATGATCGAAATTACTACGAAGATTCCCGAAAGTTTAAAGACGACGGCGGCGGTTATATATCCCACTTTAAGTCCAACTACGTCTGGGGTACAGGGTTGTGGGTTGAAAGGCATATTAATGCAAGATTTTCCGGACTCTTACAGTTTGCCTATCATCAAACCGACATCCTGCCCGATGTTTTCAGCCAATGGTACGATTCAGGATTCTGGTACGCGCGCGAAACCCATCACCATGCACGCGCAGAAAGTGGAATACGCTGGTACATCAATCCCCGGTCGAAATTCAAGCTTTTCATAGAAGCGAAGGCAGGGATCGAAAAATTTCTGACCGTTACCGAACATCCCTTTTACGAAGAAAAACTGATCATCCGCGACGCATTCGGCTATGACCTGGTTTTGCCGGTTGCTTCGGCAACGGCCGGAATTAAATGGCGAAGGTTTGCACTGGCGGCCGATTACGGTCAAGACATTCTCGGCGCCCGGCGCGATGACCCGGAAAAATTTGGCCCCCTGCCGGAAAAAGCAGAAATTAAGACGAAGCGTATTACGGTAAAGGCTACTTTTACAATTTTCAAATAGCAATCAAATTCATCCAACAATGCCTTTCGTCAATTTTAAAACCAATAAAGTAGTCAAAATCTGGGACGGGATATATGGTACGCTCGGTCACTCGGAGCAGCAGACGTTCGGGCACTTTACGATCGATGCCGGCACGGTGCTGCCCGAGCACAGCCATTTCCACGAGCAATGGTGCCACGTGCTGGAAGGAGAGCTGGAATTTACCGTCGATGGGGAAACGATGCTGCTCACGCCGGGCATGACAGCCCACATTCCGCCGCACGCCCCGCATTCGGCGATCGCGCATACACAATGCAGGGTAATCGATTGCTTTACGCCCGCGCGCCAGGATTTTATCGAGTTGGAGAAACAGTCGTAAGCCGGACAGTCGTTAATACGTTGCCCGGCCGCCCGAGAGGTCGAACGTGAAGCCGGTAGTGAAGCTGTTTTCCGGTGAAACGATGAATGCGGCCATATTCGCAGCCTCTTCCAGCGTGCCGCAGCGTTTCATAGGAATTTTGTCGGTCATGTACTTCACCTGTGCTTCGGGCATGGCGTCCACGAGCGGTGTACGGATCACCGCCGGCGCCAGCGCATTCACGGTAATGCCCGTTTCCGCATACTCTTTCCCCTGCACTTTGGTCATTCCAAGGACGGCCGCTTTCGAAGCCGAATAGGCCAGCATACCGGCATTACCTTCCTTGCCGGCAATGGAGGCTATGTGGAGAATCCGTCCGTAGTTGGCTTGCAACATGTAAGGCAGAACAGCCTTGGCCGTGTAAAAGCTGGCCATGAAATTGATATTGAACACCTTCTGCAAATTGGCGGTATCAACTTCGTGGCTTTTGATATTAGTTGCACCGGTAATCCCGGCACAGTTGATCAAGATATCGATTTTACCAAAACGCTCCACCACGCGCGCTACTGCCTGTCCAACCCGCTGCTCGTCGGTAACATCCACGCCAATAAGCGCCTCGCGCTCTGCATTACCCACAAATTCGTCGTGCAATGCCTGCTCGTTCCAATCCAGCAATCCAATTTTCGCCCCCTCGTTCAGCAGCTTATGGGCAATAACAAGTCCCAAACCGGAAGCGGCACCCGTAATCACGGCGACCTGATCCTCGAAAGTGTTCATTTTACCAGCGTGTTTAGTGGTGGACTATTTTAGTTTTAAGTCGTTTTTGTCGTATTTTACTCTCCAATTACTCAGCCTCAGGTTACAAAACCGCCCGACCTTGTCCATCCGTATCGTCCTTCTATTGCTGTCGGTTATAACGCTTTCATTGGTGTTATCTGGCTGTATCGGCGAAAAAGATGTAGACAGGTCTGCCAAAGTGTACATAGACCACGCCGATGGCCGGTATACTATTGTGAGAAACGGAAAGCCTTTCAGCGTCCGAGGAGCAGGAGGCTATTCCCACTTTCGCGAACTCCGTGAAGCAGGCGGAAATACCTTGCGCACCTGGGATACGACCAATCTCACACAAGTCCTCGACAGCGCCCAAAAGCATGAAATTGCTGTGATTGTGGGGCTTCCGTTGCCCAACAGCGGCGATTTGGCCTTTTATAACGATCCTCAAATCACCGAAGCGCGTTACCTCGCATTCCAATCGCTTGTCAAACGGTTCAGACACCATCCTGCGGTACTGATGTGGTGCCTTGGTAATGAGCTCGATTTTCCCTATAAATGGACATACGGCGATTTTTATGAGTCATTCAATGCGCTCACAGACATGATCCACCGCGAGGACCCGAATCATCCCGTCACCACTACCATCCTGAATTTCAACCCGAAATACATTTTCAATATCCGGTTGCGCTGCAATATCGACCTGATCTCTTTCAACATTTTCAGCACCTTGCCGTTGCTGCGTAAAAACCTGGATAACCTCGCGTGGTTCTGGAAAGGCCCGTATATGCTGCTCGAATGGGGCATTAACGGTCCGTGGCAAGGAACGGAGCAGACGGCCTGGGGCGCGTACATTGAGGATACCAGTAAAAAGAAAGCCGACATATACCGGCAGCGTTACCGGCAGCACATGCCGCTGAAAGACCCGCGGTTTCTGGGCGCGTGCGTTTTCTTCTGGGGCAACAAGCAGGAAACAACCCAAACCTGGTTCAGTATTTTCGATGAAAAAGGGAATGCTTCGGAGGCAATGGGCACCATGCAGACGATCTGGAAGGGCAAATCGTCGCAGGTAATTTATCCCGAAATAAAATATATGCTGCTGAACAGCCAGGGCGCGCGCGACAACATTCTTTTGAACCCCTCAGGCCCGGCTTCTGCGGAAGTACTGCTTTTTAAGGGCCATGACCGCATCCGGTCTATCAAATGGCAACTCTTCCGGGAAGATTGGTACCGTGAGAACCGGGTTAACAGTACGCGGAAAATGACACCGCTCGCGACAACGGAAAGTAACGGCGAAAACCTGCGCCTTACATTCCCTGCTCCGAAACAGGAAGGCCCGTACCGGATTTTCGCTACGATTTACGATGATCAGGGAAATTTTGCTTCATGCAACACACCTTTTTACGTCGTAAGCCCGCCATGAAGCAAGCATTGTATGTAAAACCGCCCACCCGCAAGCAACTGCTCATGCTGCGGCTGATGATCTTCTTCGGGTTGATCTCGATGGGATTTTTCCTGTCCAGCATCCTGTCGGAGAAAGTCAGAGGCTATGCGCCATTGTATTGGATGCTCGTGGTGACGTTTGTTTTTACCTGCCTGAAAGTGCTGCATGAATGGTACCATTACCTGTTCATCACGGTACCGCCCACGCCGTCACTGACGAAGCGGTATACCGTCGACATTTTCACTACCTTCTGCGCTGGTGAACCGTATGAAATGATCGTCGAAACGCTGACGGCGATCCAGGCCATTACCTACCCGCACGAAACTTACCTGTGCGACGAAGCCGACGATCCTTACCTGCGCGATGTGTGCGCACGCCTGGGCGTACATCATGTGACGCGCACGGAAAAGCGGAATGCGAAAGCGGGGAACATCAATAATGCATTGGGTATTTCAAAAGGCGAACTCTGCGTGGTCCTCGACCCCGACCACGTTCCCTTCCCCGATTTTCTGGACCCCATCGTCTCGCATTTCGACAACCCGGAAATCGGTTATGTGCAAATTGTGCAGGCCTATAAAAACCACGACGAGGGGCTGATCGCCAAAGGGGCCGCCCAGCAGACATACCAGTTTTACGGCCCGATGATGATGACCATGAACCATTACGGGACCGTGCTGGCGATCGGCGCGAACTGCACGTTCCGGCGCACGGCGCTGGAATCTATCGGCGGACATGCAGCGGGGCTGGCCGAAGATATGCATACTTCGATGCAGCTGCATGCGAAGGGCTGGAAATCCGTATATGTACCGGCGGTACTCGCGCGCGGGCTGGTACCTTCGACGCTTTCGGCCTATTTCAAACAACAGCTGAAATGGTCGCGCGGGGTGTTTGACCTCTTTGTGCATGTGTATCCGAAGCTTTTCTCCCAATTCACATGGAGCCAGCGCATTCATTACGGCATCATACCCCTGCATTATCTGTCGGGGTTTATTTTCCTGATCAACTTCCTCATTCCCATTCTCGCGCTCGTGCTCGACGTAAGCCCGATGCATTTCGACCTTACCGATTTCCTGCTGGTGATATTACCGATGGTTTCTTGCATTGTGCTCATCCGCCATTTTGTCCAATGGTGGGTCATGGAGGACGAAGAGCGGGGCTTTCATGTGGTGGGCGGGCTGCTTATGATCGGAACGTGGTGGATATTCATTCTGGGCATTCTGTACACGATTTCCGGTAAAAAGATCCCTTATGTGCCTACCCCGAAGGATGGAAATGAAGCCAACAACTGGCCGCTGAATGTGCCTAACCTGGCTGTCTTAGCCCTCTCGCTGCTGGCCATTGCTTACGGTTTATACCAGGATCTGAACCCTTACAACCTTATCATGGCTGGTTTTGCCGGGTTGAACTGCTTTTTCATGTGCTTCAATATCGCTGCAAGCCGGCAGCAGCAAATCCGCGGGTTTTCGACCACTTCGCCTTTTCTGCGTACCGCGTTTGCCGCCATCAAGGAGTTGAAAGGTAACTTCTGGATCCTGCGTCGGCGCATTTACAGTGGTGTAAGGACGTCCGCATTCCTGATCACCGTGCTCGTTATCAGCGTCATCATTTACTTCCGGCGTTTCAATCCCCAACTTGAATATAACCTGGCCGCCGCCAGCGAAAACCAGGCATATGCGCTCAGTCTCACGAAGCGAAAGCCCCTGCGGCATCCCGATGTTCCCGCACTCTTCCGCGTGATGGGTGTGCGCGAGCCGGATACCAGTGCCGCACGCAAGCGAGCCGTGTTTTTCCAGGGTACTCGCGGAGTGAATTATACCAAAGGACACAACTGGTCGCGACGATACCCTGCATTTACCAAGCACGAACTGGAAGCCGACCTTGCAAAAATGCGACGGACGGGCATTAATGCGATCCGACATTTCGGCCCCGGCATTTATGACTACAATATCCTCCGCGCGACCGCACGGGCCGGCATCCGGGTCCATTACACTTTCTGGGTGCCCGAGACGGTTGACTTCCTGAACGATCAAAGCAGCGCCGATGAGCTTGCAGGCGAAATACTCGCAACGGTAAGCAAACTGCAATACCAGAAACATATCGTATCCTGGAACCTTGGCAATGCCGCTATCCAGCGCCACCGACGTTCCGAGCGCACGGCGGAGCAAAAGCAGTATCTGATTTGGTTAAAAAAAATCAGTGAGGCTATCAGAAGGATCGATCGCTCCCGCCCGGTGACGGTGGACCTCGAACTGAATGCGGAAACGCCAAACCTCGCCTACCTGATCAGGCAGGTGGCGCCGGCGATCGACGCATTTGGATTGGTACTGTCGGATTATGAAAGAAGACCCGACGAGGGAATTCTCCGCAAACTGGCCGCCCCGTTCTATTTCAGCTACATCGGCGCAAATGCGTTTGCGGATAGCGGGGAAAGGCGGGCAGGAATGTTTATTTCCAATTGGCAGGACGAAAAGATATTCGAGCACGTCAGTTTCGATGGCCTACGCGATTATGCCGGACGACCGAAATATTCGCTGCAATTGCTGGAATCGGTATGGGCTGCCGGGAATGCTCCCATTGCCGGAACACGTTATAAAATCCTGAAACCAGCCCTGGGTACTTTCGAAGGAGCTTCGATGGATTACTACGCGATCGCCCGGACCAATGGCCAGTGGAAGGTACTCGGCACGCCTCAGAACGGGATACAGTTTGAATGGAAGCTTGTCCGAACGGATGGTTTTGACAATCCGGTGGAGATGACGGATATCGGAAGCGGAACCCGGCTGACTTTAACCGTTCCTAAACATCCGTCGCTTTATCGGCTCTACTTGTACGTGATCGAGCAGGGAACGGTGAGGGAAATCATCGAATCGCAACTGAATACGCCCCTTACGCCATAATTGCGTTCCGCGTCACAACGCGTCTTCCAATGCAGCTACAAAACGATTCAGGGACGACCGGCTGATTCCCCAGTCCGGTGCCGGAATATCGCCCCAAACTTCCGGGTTATCGGCAAGGTTGAAATAACATGCTCCAACCACTTCCTTATGAGCCGCCAGCACGTGAGCGGCCTTCTCCAACCACGCCGACTGGAAATCTTCCGGGCCTTTCACACCAAATTCTGTGATAAAAATCGGCTTTGAGGCCAGGCGCATTCGCCAGGCTTTGCGGTTGAATATCGTTTCGAAAGACTCCTGCTTGGTAGGGTCGGTAATGTTCTTGTCGGGCAAGCCGTAAATGGCAATACTGATAAAGTCGACAACATCACTGCCGGGATACCATTCCATCGATCCTCTGTCGCCCGCCGGGCCCCATACTTTTCTTACATTCCGGATCCCTTTTCCCAGTTCCATGAAATGCCGGAATGCCTGGATATACAAAACCGGGTCCTGGCTTTGCCATGAATACCGGTGAATCGGGATTTCCATTTCATGCGCAAAACGCACATACACGGGAAGGTTCGTTTTGGATATTGTATTAAAAAGTGATTTAAACTCGTCGTCATAGATGCCGGAAACTGTATTCCGCAGTACCGACGAATCTTTCCTGACCTTTCCATCCCGCCACGGCTCCACCGTCACGATTGCCTGGTGTCCGCGCCGCACAATCGCTTCGAAATCCTTTGCAAAACCGCCGGTTTGTATATTTTCGAGATCCACAAATAAATGCTCTACATGAATGGACTTGGAACCGGTCAATGCCAGTTTAGGATCATACACGCCCAAAAGCGGTAATGCATTCGCGGCACGTCCCGCCGGTTGGTTAATGCTGTATTGCTGAAAAATCCAGCCGGAATCCCGTTTAATGTCCGCTACCGCTGCTTTCAAATCGGGCAACAGTGTATTCACCGCGCTGTCGCCTCCGGAAGCAAATACCCAAACCGGTTTGTCGATAAACCGCGTCCGTATCAGCTTTCGGCGCAGTGCGGTCCGTTGATCGGGGTCGCTCGGGTAAGCCGTCGCAGCGAGTTCACTCTGTCCGTTCATAGAAATCCCGATCGCATCGACCACGTCATCGCCCGGCCAATATTCGTCCGTTCCCGGATAGCCCGCGGGCGACCACATGATTTGCAGCTCCGGCCTCGCATTCTTGCAAAACTTCGCCACGTGCCTGAATGCCTCGATATAGTCCGCCGGTGATTGGTATTGCCACGAATGGCGCTGCACAGGCACCTCCATATCCGGGTCCCAGCGCAGGTAAATACGCTTCGCATCAGGCAGCGCTTCACAGAGCGACCTCAGGGCGTCGTCAAATGTACCTTCGGTTACCATGCCCAGCGCCCCGTCCTGCCCGGCAACAACTGTGAGCAGCAAATCCTTATCGCCGGCAAGGCCTCTCAATGCGCCATTGAATGCGCCGTCCGCAATATTGGGATAAAGTTGTAGGGAAATGTGTTGCAGACGCGGGGTAGTCACACCTAATGAATCGGCCCGGTTAATATACCCGACCGGCTGCTCGGCGAAAGCTGCATTCAGGACATCCGTAGCATATCCCGCCGATTTTGAAAGCGGAGAAAACCTTTTGACATAAAACACAATTGCCCCAACCAATACCAGCCCTGCGATCAGTAAAACGCCTTTTAGCTTCATAAAAACCCCTGAAAAGAATGCTGCGGCTCAAATTAGCAAATTCATGGAGCTTTTCGATTGGGATGGGTATATATAAAAAGGAACCGGGCAATGATCAGACTTTGCAGTCCGACCACGCCCGGCTTCAGTGTGTGTTATATCTATCTACCTAACTCAGTGCCTGATGTAAAAATTAACTGTTGCTAAACCAGCTCGCTTTCGTATTGAAACCCGATATGTGTTGGGGGATAGCTGAGAATGCGGTTAAATTCGGTGATGACCTGGTTGATCTGACGCTGTGTGATTCCACTGTATTCCATCAGAAGCATTTTGGCCTGTTGTGCGCTGGACCGCTTCATTTTCCAGTATTGCGGGTGATTAACTCCGATAGGTGTGCGAAAGTATTTTTCTTTGGGTTCGCGGATCAGAATCTCGCAGTCCGTGTCGCGCTGAGGATTGTCGTGGAGGAAGTAACTTTTAACAACGACTTTAACCTCCCTGCCGCTTTTTAATTGGAAAATTTTCTCGTGAATCATGACTTGTCTGTTAAGAATTAAGGGATCGATGAATATGCTGGACTGCTGACGAAGTTTCCGGCGTTCCTTAAAACTTTCATACCAGCAGCGCTTTAAAACTTGCACAAACTTCGCTGCTGGCATGGACATTTCCGTAAATTGATTAGTAAACGGTCGATTCGATGAGCGATCGGTAACAACCTGATTAATAGGCAAGTAAATTTACGTATTGCATTAGTCAACTACGTGCCCCACAAATTGCGCGGTGTTGTCCAAAATCTTCCCGCCCCGCCTGAATCCCAGCCCGCATGCCTCGCCCGCGTAGAACACGCCGGCCTGATAGGTATGGTTTTCCACGTCGGTCGCGAGCGTGACGTACTCCTGGTAAATCCGCGGCTGATCATCGTATTCGCCCGAAACGGTTTCGAGCGCCTCGCCGCTTTCGTCGTGAATGGTGACGTTTGCCCCCTCGCGCCCCAAAAGCACCTTACTTACCGATTTTTTGTGCGGCAGCGCAACATTGTCCGTTTGTAGCAGCAATGGATGATATGGGTAAAGGTCCCACAGAATTTTCAGGATGTATTTTGATTGGAATAACAAAGTATAAGCAGGGTTCAGGATTACCGCCTTCCTGTTCTTCACAATCTCCGTTAGCATGGCGGCCAGTTCCGGTTCGTCGGCGCCAATGTGCTCCCAGGGCGCCAGCTTGAACCAGAAATCAAACCGGACGAAATGCCCGTGCTCCGGCTCCTGGTAGAAGATGCCCTCGCCATTTGAAAACTCGACGTCGTCGATATAGGCGAATTCGACGTCGAAACCCGCTTCTTTTGCGGCTTCCATCAGCACGGCCACATTCGTATCGTCTTCCGGATAGTCACGCATAGCCGAAAACAGCATTGAAGGCGTCAGGTCACTATTTTCCTCCTTTAAGTAACCAAATTGACCTACCAGCGTTTCATACAGCGTATTGAACTGCTTCGACTCGTCCATGCCGTTCATGCGTAAATGCGCCCATTGCACGACGGCCGTTTCGGGAATGCACGTAGCCGTATCCGCATTAAATTCGATCAACTTGACCGGCTCTTCATCAAACCCGCCGGCCAGGTCGAAACGGCCATACAAATGGATTTGCCTATCGTCGTTCCAGGAATGCCTGATCAGCTCAATCAGGTTTTCAGGAATACCCATTTCCCGGAAAAGGTTTTGATCGATCGCATATTGCCCCGCCTCGACCAGCATATCATATAATGTACCCGCAGCCTCGTAGTAGCTTTCAGCCTGCTGCTCAGTCACGACTACCATATCATTCACGACATAAGGAGCCGTATCGGTACCAAGCGCCCAGTCCCAGCCGGCTTTCTGCAACGCAGCCTGCGGCGGATTGGAGAGTGATTTCAGGTTTACCATTGTTGGAGTTTAATGTTTATGAGTTTAGGAGTTCAGGAGTTTATGAGTTCGGGAGTTCGGGAGTTAATAGTTAAAGAGTTCAGTAGCTGAAAGTTAAAGAGTTAAGAGGTGTGCGTTCAAGAGTCAGGACCAGCTTATGCATCTTAAACTCATCAACTTTAAACTCATAAACTTTGCGCTCATAAACCTTAAACTCATCCACTTTAAACGCATCAACTCCTTACCCGCCGCTACGCCCAGACGATCTTCCGAAAAAGCCTTTACGGCCTCCGGCGGGCCTTGTTGTGACTGTCCGTACTGAGCGGGAAGTTTCCACGCCGAGCGCTGCGCTGCGTGAGCTGGCATACGCGCCCGGGTTGGCATAGAACGACCGGCTCTGTTCCGGGTTCATTCTGCCGCGGTAGTTGTTCATGTAGGAATAGGAAGAGTTGCGGCCGAGCAGATAGCCCATTCCGCCGTATAGCAGCATGCTCGACAGCCCGCTATGGTAGCCCATATGCGGATTCGAACGGATTTCCTGGTCGATCAGCGCCTTGGCGGCCATCGGGTTCAGCGTGTCTTTATGGCCGTCGAGGTAGGAAACTATGGCCATGGAGCTGTCGGTCGGGACATTTTCTTCGCTGATGATCTTGAACTCGCCCGGGCTTACCTCCTTGATATGCGACCGGATTCCTTTGCCGTAACTCGTTTCTTCATAACTATATTCCGATTCATCATCATTCGATGAACAGGAAACGAGCGCGGTGCCGGAAAGCAGCGCCAGCGCCAATGCACCGCCCATGCTGATATCTTTTACCTTCCTGATAAAAGAACCCTTTCGTAACTCTGTCATAATGTTGATTTTCTATTGAGGATTTTTCAAAAATAATGCATGAGAACCGCCGCATACGCTTGATTCGTGCCAATGGCTGTTCCGATGGATGTCTTAACCTGTGGACTTACAGGCGGTAAAAAAATTGAGCATAACCGGCAGCTAACCCAGCTATGCTCAATGTACATTAACCATTAAAAATATCAGGCCTTTTTCGCGATTTTCTCGATAGCGCCGACCAGCTTGTCCAGGTCGGTTGTTTTCGTGTACACATGCGGCGTCACCCGCACGCAATGGATATTCTCCCAATTGATGCCCACGGTATGGATCTGATAATCCTTCATCAGCTTGCCGTCCAGCTCCTCAGGCTTCATTCCTTCAATGCTTACACCGGCAATGGCGCAGGAAAATTCGGGTTTCAGCGAAGTGTGAATTTTCACACCAGGGATTTGCGCGGCTTTTTCGGCCCAGTATTTTTTGAGATAATGAATGCGGTCCTGCTTCCGTTTGCTGCCGATGCCTTCCTGGAAATTGATTGCTTCGCCAATCGCCTGCTCGATCGGGAAACTGCGCGTGCCGAGCGTTTCGAATTTGCGGATATTGCCGCTTTTCGGCTCGCTGTTACAGAGCAGCGGCCATATTTTCTCGATTTTATCTTTTTTGATCCACATCATGCCACTGCCCACCGGCGCGCTCAGGAACTTGTGCAGGCTGGTACCGAAGTAGTCGCATTCCAGATCGGGGATTTTGTAATCCAGTAAACCAAACGTATGCGCTCCGTCACAAACCACCTCGATACCCTTGGCGTGCGCCATTTGGGCGATCTTTTTCACAGGCATAATCTGCCCTACCCAATTGATAATGTGGGTAACGTGAATGATTTTCGTCCTCGGCGTGATCGCATCCGCGTAAGCCTTGACGATCTGTTCGTCGTTTTCAATGGGGAAATCGAAGGAAAGCTGTTTGTAAACCAGGCCATCGCGCATCTGGCGCTGCTTCCAGGCCTGCACCATATTCGGGTAATCCTGCAAGGTGCCGATGATTTCGTCGCCTTTTTCGAGCGGCAACCCGAAAATGATGGTATTCAATGCTTCGGTAGCATTACGATTGATCGCGATTTCCTCGGCATCGGTGCCCGCGAGTTTGGCCAGGCGCTGCCGGAGCGGCTCACGGCCTTTGTCCATAATGCGCCACATATAATAGGATGGCCCCTGCGCGGCAGCTTTGTTGTATTTGTCCAAAGCCTCCTGCACGACGGTCGGCGAAGGAGAAACGCCGCCATTGTTGAGGATAATGATTTCGCTCTTGCTGGCCGTGTAGGCGTCCTGGATCACCGACCAGTATTCCTCATTGCTTTCGCTCGCGGGGTTCCAGAGTTGTTCTGCTTCCAGGAATTGCCCGGCGTGGAGCTGATTGAAAAGGCTGTTGATCCCGAAAGCACCCATACCAAGGGCGGCACTCTTCCGGAAAAAAGAACGGCGGTTGTTCATAAAATTTTGTTTAAGGAATAGTAATGGAGTGAAGTACAATATATTGGATATCTACTTCAAATCCCAATTATTCAGCCCCTAAACCGTCTTTCACAGTTGCTTCTTTCAGCCAGTCGTAGGTATTGGCAGGCATCGGCAGGCCGTCGACATCGAGTTGCAGGAACATCAAATGCAGATGCGTCGGCGAGCGCTTTTGATAGGCATTATAACCCGAGCGGCCCATTTCCGAAATCTTGTCGCCCGCATTCACCCATTGGCCGGGTTGCACTTCCACGATGTTGTTGTGGGCATAGTAGAAAAGGCCGTCGAGGCAGGGATCATAAATCCAGATCCAGTTGCCGCCGCGGTACTCGCTGTCGTATTTCCAGCTGGTTTCCGTCGCCAGCACGATGCCGGAAGTGAATGCAAGCACATCGATCGGCTGCCAGGTGCGGTCGTCGAGCACGTCCTGGTCCTTATCGCGCACAAAAAGGTCCTGGGCGGGATGGCTGCCGGAGACGCTGCTGTCGAAAAGGTCGAAACCATTGGGCCGGTAGCCGCGACCGCGCGACCCGATTGATTCTCGTGCGGCATAACCTTTCACCGGATAAACGAAGTAGGAAGAGTCGATAGACCGGCAGGTATCCCGTCTGAACTCGGCGCGGAGGCCACGCATTACCGCACCGAATGCCGAGCGGGCCGAATCGGGAGAAATCACATTATCGCGGATATCGATCTGGATTTGATGGAAAGCTGCGCAGTATTCTGCAATTTTATCGGAAGATTCGCTCTGGTTTGTCAAACCAGCCATACAGATCACCAACACAATCCCGGCAATTCGCTTAAATGTCATCAACAATGCGTTAATCAAACCCTTTATTTTCACTTAAAACCCGATTTTTGAGGAACGATAGCAAGAAGGCTCACTAATAAAAAAGTTTTGCAAAGGTACCCGTTCTATGGTAAATAAATGCAGACAAGTTGTTTATAGGTCAAACACTAAAATCAGATTACAATGCAAAAACGTCGTTTTGGACGCACTGGCTGGGAAATCAGCGAAGTAGGTTATGGAATGTGGGGACTGGCGGGCTGGACGGGCTCCGACCGCAAGGAAACGGACGACTCCCTGAACCTGGCCGTCGAATCGGGTGTCAATTTCTTTGATACGGCCTGGGGCTACGGTGAAGGCCTCAGCGAGCGTATCCTCGGCGAGCTGATCAAGCGTTATCCCGACCGCAAGATTTACGCTGCCACCAAAATTCCACCTAAAAACCGCCAATGGCCATCGCGCCCTGAATTTGCGTTGAAAGACGTTTTTCCGGCCGATTACATTGTCAAATACACCGAAAAAAGTCTTCAAAACCTCGGTACCGAGCAGATAGACCTGCTGCAATTCCACGTTTGGGAAGATGCCTGGGCCGAAGAGGACGAATGGAAAGAGGCCATTCAGAAACTGACGAAAGAAGGAAAAGTAGGTGCCTGGGGCATCAGTATCAACCGCTGGGAGCCGGATAACGCATTGAAAACGCTCGAAACCGGCCTGATCGACGCGGTGCAGGTGATTTACAACATTTTCGATCAGGCGCCGGAGGATAATCTATTCCCCCTTTGCCGGAAGCTGGACATCGGCGTGATCGCCCGCGTGCCTTTCGATGAAGGTACATTAACAGGTACATTGACCAAAGAAACCACTTTCCCGGCCGACGACTGGCGCTCGACCTATTTCGTCCCCGAAAACCTGAATGCAAGTGTAGACCACGCCGAAGCATTGCGCGCCGACATTCCCGCAGGTATGACGATGGCCGAACTCGCATTGCGTTTCATCCTCAACAACCCCGACGTGCACACGACGATCCCGGGTATGCGCAGGCTTCAAAACGTACGCGCGAACGTGGCCGTGAGCGACGGCGTGCAGCTCGACGCCGCGGTGGCCGAGCAAATGAAAGCCCACCGCTGGGACCGACAGCCTACTAAATGGTCGCAATAGCGATAAAAACGAAATGCCTTCCGTCACCGGAAGGCATTTTTTTTGAATAATGTAAAATTTTAGCGGAACAACTTCGCATCGACCGAGAACCGCCCCGGCCCGGTAAGGAACAATGCCATGTAGGCGAAAAGGAAAAGCAGCCCATGCTCCTTCTTGTCGAGCGGATCGGGGCCGTGCACGATGAATATCACGACTACCATCGTGAAAATGAGTGCCAGTAATGCCGCCCGTGAGCCGAGGCCCAAAATCAGCAGGATAGAACAGCCGAATTCGGCTACGATGGTGAGCACATAGGAAGCCTCCTCGCCGATTCCGATCGGATCGGCAAAGGAATGATCGCCTCCCAGGAAGTTGGTCAGCTTCGCGTACCCGTGTGTGAGCATCATCCAGGAGATGCCTACGCGCAGGATCAGCACTGCCCAGTCCACCGGAGCGGGCAGTTTAATGGGTTTCAAAAATCTTTTCAGCATAGTGGGTTAAATTGATTACTGGCGCAATATGCAATCACAGTAGCGTTAACCAACCTCCTCCCGAAGATAGTTTCCACATCAACGATCAAATGTGACCGAATTTTTAATTTTTATATATCAAGTTTTATTTTTAGGTTTGTCTAAATTTATATTCAGAGATAAGTAAATTTTTAATTCGGCCATACTATGAAACTACGCATACTATTATTGTTCAGTTGTTTGCCATTCGGTGCCTGGGCCCAATTTTCGCTTTCTGGAAAAATTTCACTCGAAGGCCAGGTTGACCCGGCATTCGGTGCGTCGGTTTACATCAACGAATTAAAAACAGGTACCACGGCCGATACGGCGGGCCATTTCCGGCTGACGGGCATTCCCAAAGGCACGTATACGGTGCGCGTCAGCTACATTTCGCTCCCTACCATCACCGAAAAGAATGTAAGGATCGACCGGGACCTCAATAAGGATTTTGTGATGAAATCCGGCGCTAATGCATTGGAAGAGGTGGTTGTAACGGGAACAATGAAGGAAGTTTCGAAGCTCGACAGCCCGGTGCCAGTGGATATTATCACTTCCAAATTCATTTACAAAAACCCGGTTCCCAGCATTTTTGAAGGGTTAAGTTATGTAAACGGCGTGCGGCCGCAGCTGAATTGCAATGTCTGCAACACGGGCGACATTCACATTAACGGGCTTGAAGGACCCTACACAATGGTACTTATCGACGGTATGCCGATGGTAAGCGGGCTGTCGACCGTATATGGTCTATCGGGCATTCCCAACAGCCTCATCGAGCGCGTCGAGATTGTGAAAGGGCCAGCGTCTACACTGTATGGTTCCGAAGCGGTGGGAGGTTTGATTAATATTATTACCAAAAACCCTTCGAAAGCGCCGGTATTTTCCGCGGACGCATTCAGTACCTCCTGGCGCGATTATAATGTGGATCTCGGTGTAAAGTTTACCCCGGGTGCCAAAAGCAGCTCGTTACTGGGTATCAATTATTTTAATTACCAGAACCCGGTCGATAACAATGGCGACGGCTTCACCGACCTGACGCTTCAAAACCGCATTTCAGTCTTTAACAAATGGTCGTTCGACCTGAAAAACAACCGGCAGGCCAACATAGCGGCCCGCTATTATTACGAAGACCGCTGGGGCGGGCAAATGCAATGGAACCACTCCTATCGCGGCGGCGACGAGGTTTATGGCGAGAGCATTTATACCAAACGTTTTGAATTGCTCGGTAACTACCAGCTTCCGCTTACTGAGAAAGTTACATTACAATACTCTTTCAGTTCGCACAACCAAAACTCGGCATATGGCCATGTCCCATTTAATGCAGACCAGAAGATCGCATTCGCGCAGTTTTTGTGGGATAAGGAAATCGGAAAGCACAGCCTGCTTATGGGGACGCCGTTCCGCTACACATTTTACAATGACAATACCCCTGCTACCCGCTACTCCGATGGGCAGGATCACGCCGATAAGATCTATTTACCGGGCATATTTATCCAGGACGAGATCAAAAGCGGACCGCATTCTGTATTGCTGGGCGCGCGTTACGATTATAACAGCCGTCACGGAAGCATTTTTACGCCGCGCGCAGCCTACAAATACAAATTCAACCAGACCGACGTAGTGAGGTTGAATGTCGGCCGCGGCTTCCGGATCGTGAACCTTTTCACGGAAGACCACGCCGCATTGACCGGCTCGCGCGAGGTGATTTTGAAAGAAGCATTGAAACCCGAGCAGAGCTGGAATGCGAATATCAATGTGGTCAAGAAAATTGTGACGGGCAATTCGTTCATCGGAATCGACGCCTCGGTATTTTATACACACTTTACCAACCGCATTCTCCCCGACTACGATACCAATCCCAACGAAATTATTTACGATAATCTGGATGGTTATGCCGTGTCGAAAGGCATTAGTCTGAACCTGGATTTCAACTTTCCGTTCCCGCTCAAAATCATTGCCGGCGGTACTTACATGGACAACTTCCAGAGGGAGAACGGCGTGCGTTTCAGGCCGGTACTTACTGAAAAGTTTACCGGAACATGGTCGGTATCTTATGAAATCCAGAAGGCCGGGATCTCATTCGATTACACCGGGAACATTTACGGCCCAATGCGCCTGCCGATCCTGAGCGAGGAAGATCCCCGCGCCGCCAACTCCCCGGTATGGTCTTTGCAGAATATCCAGATGACCAAAAAGTTTGACAATGGACTGGAAATATATGGAGGCGTTAAAAACCTGCTCAACTTCACTCCGCCCGCTAATTCGATCGCCCGCGCGAACGATCCGTTTGACAAAAATGTCAAATTTGATGAGCAAGGGCAGGTGATCGCGACACCCGACAACCCTTACCGGCTGACCTTCGATCCGTCGTATGTCTTTGCGCCAAACCAGGGTATCCGGGCGTTTTTAGGACTCAGATACACGCTTCGATGAAGTGATGCTTGAATGCTAAAAAGTGTCGCATGAAATGTTATTATATAACTTTTCAAAGATTAAAAACATTTAGCATATTGATATTCATTGATTTGAAGATTTTTTGATTGTATCTTTGAGCCATCAACCAATTAACACTACCAATTATGGCATTAGCAAAACAGTTTGTAAAAAGTAAGTCTGTTTTCAAAGTGACGTTTACAGTTCCTGCTGAGGCAGCGTCTGACGCTAAGAAAATTGCCCTCGTAGGCGAGTTTAATGGCTGGAATCCGGAAGAAGCTATCGCATTGAAAAAACAGAAAGACGGTTCATTCAAAACCAGCCTCGAACTGGGAGCCGGAGAATATCAGTTCCGTTACATTTTGGACGGTGAGAAGTGGGAAAACGACTGGGAAGCGGACAAATATGTTCCTGCCGGCGTAGATGCTACCGAGAATTCGGTGGTGGTTCTTTAAGGGCTTTAAGCTATAAGCCTTAGGCTTTAAGCTAAAAAAACCGGGGCTGTATAAGTCCCGGTTTTTTTCATTTAGACATTACATTTATTGCTTATGGCTTATAGCTTACAGCCTATTGCTTAAAGCTCCTATATCGCAAAGCTATCGCTCTCCACGTACGCTTTGATCAGCGCTTCTTCTCCTTCTTTGCCTTGCTTCGAGTTGCCGTGTTCCATACCCATGATGAACGACTTGCCTTCTTTTTTGCTGCGGTCGTAGATGTATTTGAATATGTTTTTATAGTTGATCTCTCCGGTAGTCGGCTCTTTACGGCCCGGCTCGTCGCCGATCTGGAAGTAGTCGATCTCGCTCCATGTGCGGTCGATGTTGTAGAGCAGGCGGCCTTCATTCTTTTGCATATGGTAAATGTCGTACAGAATCTTGCACGACTTGCTGTTCACGCCGCGGCAGATTTCGTAAGTCTGGTCGGACGTTCTCAGGAACAGGTTCGGGGAATCGCTCAGCGGTTCGAGTACCATTACTAATCCGTGCGGTTCGAGGATTTCGGCACCGCGGCGCAATGCGTCGATTACGTGGCCGGTTTGCACACCGATCGGCAGGTTTCTTTCAAAATCACCCGGAACGACTGTCATCCATTTCGCATTCACGCGTTTCGCCACTTCTACGGCTTTTTTACAGCCATTAAGGAAAATGTCGATATATTCCTGCTTTCCAGCAGCGAGGGTGTTGGCGCCGTTGCCGCCTTTATCTACCACAAAAACTCCCATTTCCATGCCCAAACGGGTCATTTCTTTGGCAATGGCTTCCTGTTGCTCCACCGGACGGCCCATCATACCGTTGTCTTCCAATGCCATAAACCCCTGGTCTGCCATAAATTTAAGCTGGTCGATCACGTCCTTTCCGGCACTGTTCTGGAACATCCCGAAGTGGGAAGCGTATTTGAGCTTAAACTTGTTTTTGGCCATAGGAGCGGCGCCCAATGCATCTCCTGCTGCGATTGCGGCACCAGCCAAACCAAGGGTAGATTTTACAAAATTTCTGCGGAGCATAAATGTTTCGATGTTTTTGTTTCAGGAATAAAGATGTACAGTCCGGAAATATACCCCAAAATCGCCGCTCAATCTTCCTCCTACTGGTTTTTTCTGCGTTTTCTCCGCTCCTTTTTACCACTTTTCGGCTCGTCTGCCGGCGCTGCAGTTACCTCCTCCACAGGAGGTTTGGGTAAATAAGGCGCCAGCTGGACCTTGATCTCCTCCCGGAATGCATTCTTCACCCCTTCCAATGCGGCGTCCTTCACTTCTCCGCTGATCTGATCGCCCCGCAGCAGCTTCACCACCGCCTCTTCGCCCGGCCAGCTCGCACCCAGGTACCGCGCCGCATTCTTGCGCACACTCATTTGCTCACCCGCGTTCAGCAATGTGGAACGCAGCAAATACACCGATTCAGAACTACCAACCGTTTGAATGGACGCCAGCAATGCGGATTTCCGCTCCTCGTTCATCCCCGCCAGTTTTTGGGTAATGTAAGAAATACCAGCCTGTTCCAGCAGTAACGCACCCGCGTCACGCCCGATCACCTCATCGGATTTACTTAATGCCAGCTTGAATAACCGGTCATTCTCCGATTCCAGCTCGTAGCGGGTCATGAGGTCGATGTAATGCTCGGTACCGTACGTCTCATCGAGGAGCTTGTTCAGTGCCGTCAGTCCCTGCTGGGAATTGGTTACAAATGATTTGTCCAAATGCAGCAATGCCAGCTTACTTACCTCGATGCGGTCCGACGCCGGTACGTTCAACACATTGAGCAACGCCTGTGTTTTCTCATAACCCGCATGGAAAAAGTCGAACGAGCGGAAATAGCGCAGCCTGCTTTTAAAACTCACCGAGGTATCGGCCGCGAGCTCGCTCAGGTACGGGATCGCTTTGCGCGTACGTGCGAGCCAGATAATGTCTTTTCCGGCGTCGCTCAGCCACGGTTTGGAGCCCTGCCGTTCGAGCCAGGCCGGAAACAGCCGCTCCCATTGGTCGTAGGCGCCGATACTAAGCGCTTCCACCGTCCAGCGATCGTTACCCTTGTATTGCTTGGCCAGTTGCAGCCATACGTCCAGTGCCTCGTAGGTGTGGTTATGGTTAATGGCCAATGCGCATTCGCGTCGTACCTGCGGGTCTTTGTCCGAAGTGAGGCGTTTGATATATTCAGTCGGATCGCTGTTGCGCTGGCGCACGGCGCGCAATGCGGTAATGCGCAGGTTAGGGTTCAGTTCGCGGAAACCGATGTCGAGGTTGCGGTAATTGAAACCCTCGATGCGATTGAGCACCCATAATGCACGTGCGCGAAGCTTGGGATTACCATTGTAAAGCCTGAAAAGCTCTTCCAGAAACGGCTCTGCCGCCCAGCCGTGCTTCACACAGGCATTCCAGGCCAGGTAGCGCTGCGACAGGTTGGGACTTTGCAATGCTTTTACCGCCTGCTCGGGTATGGTGAGGTCGTAAACAGGTATTTTATAAGGCGTACCGGTCGGCGCAACGCGGAAAATGCGGCCACGGCTGCGGTCTTTCATTTTGTTCGAACCCATTACCGGGTCATACCAGTCGGAGATAATGAGCGAGCCGTCGGGCGCTACACACACGTCCGTCGGGCGGAACCACTTATCGCGCTTACCTTCGAGAACGGGCAGAATACCGGTCGATTTGTAGCCTGCACCGTCATTCTGCACCGGAAATGCGCTGACGTAGCCCTGCCCGGCATCGGCAAGTAAAATCTGGTCCCAATACCGGCGGGGAAGCAAATCGCCCTCGTAGATGGTCATACCCATTGGAAAACCAGAACCGGTTTCCAGCAAATCGGGCACTACCCCGGGATCATTCTGGTGCCAGTGGCGGCGCGGGATTTCGTCTTCCAAGTTCGTGCGGTTAAGTCGCCAGCTTGCACTGGTCATTTCATCGATATAACCGAAATTACCATTCTCCATCACATACGACACGCGGTCGGCGCCATTGCCCGGCTCCTCCTGGTCCGACTGCCACATGGTACCGTAGCTATCCACCGCTACTTCCCAGCCATTGCGGAAGTTTTCGGCCATGATCTCAACTTTGGTAAAATCCTGCTCGCAGCGGAAGGTCACGCCCTGCTTAAATTGCCTGAAATCGATCGGTCTTTCGTATTTATCGAGCAGCGGCCGGTCCTGTCCGTCGACCAACTGCCGGCCAGCATTACCGAAGTTGAAGTAGAACTTGCCATCCGGCCCGAACACGAATGCATGCACACCCGCATCGTTTTGTGAACCGCCGATTCCTTTGAAGAGAATTTCCTTTGTATCTGCCTTATCGTCGCCGTTGGTATCGGTAAAAAGCCACACGTACGGACTCTGCGAAACAACCGCTTTGTTGCCCATCACCCAAATCCCCAGCGGCGCATTGAGCTCCGGCCCCTGGTAAAACACCTTGGTAACATCCGCCTTGCCATCACCGTCTTTATCTTCCATGATCACGATCCGGTCGCCCTGGCCGAGCTCCGACTTGCCGTTCACATTCGGCCGGTAATTGTACGCCTCGCATGCCCACACGCGGCCGCGGTGGTCGACATCGATATTGATCGGGTTTATCACATTGGGTTCCGAAGCAAAGAGCGTCGCTTCGAGGCCGTCGGCAGCCTGCACGCCCGCAACCGCATTACGCGAGAAACGCCGCTCCGTCTCCGACAACGCCGCATAAGCGCTATCGGGATTAACAACTACCAATGAATCAGCAACTTGACTAAAACCTTGAAATGAAAAAGAGGTAAAAAGAACCGCAGCACACCACGCAGATCTCACGATAGGGAATTGTTTCAAAACGAATTTTTGATGATGCAGAATATTTCAAAAAACGTTATAAAAATACCTCCTATTTCGGGAATTACGAAATGGAGCTTTGGGAAATTGTAACCTTTCGGCGATTTGGAGCGGATTGATTTCGAGGTAAAATGTGAGTAAATTACATCAAGATACACATGCACTATCGGTATTTATGAAAGAAAAAATCAGGCATTTGATTGCCCTAAAACTTCACAAAAAGGCTGAATTCAAATTTGCGTCAAGTAATCTGATTGTATCAGACAAGCTGACAGAGCAAGCTCAGAACGAACTGCTGGACCAGTTGCGCTTACTCGATGAAGACATTGAGATTTTAGAAAAGATGTTAAGACAATCAAAATAAAATTATGAAAGCGACACGAAAGGAAGATTTGATCCAAGCATTTTATGACGCAAAAACGATACCTGCTCTCACAAAAGCTAACGATGAGTGGCTGGCGTTTTATAATGCTGCATCAGAGGAAGATAAAGAACACATGGGAAACGCGATGGTCAAATACAGTGAATGGCTGCTTGCCAAATCAAAGGAGTCCCGTGAAGAATTCAAGCAACTTCTGGCTGAGATAGAAGCCATGAAACTCGCAGAATCCCAGCATTAACCGGCGGCTGGAAACGGCTTCGCAAGAAGAGCAAGCTGGCTGAATTTAGTCGGAACCACATACACTATCGGTATTCATGAAAGAGAAAATCAGGCATATTATTGCCGGGAAGGTTATTGAACAAGGTCAGATAAAGACACGTATGCGCAGTCTGGCGGCCATCGACAAGCTTTCAAAGGAAATTCAGAATTATTACCTGGATAGGCTACGTAATCTCGACGAAGACATTGAAACCTTGAAAAGGATGTTAAAGCAATTGAATCAATAACTTAAAAAGCGATGAAAAAAGAGCAAATTATAAAAGCCTTATACGACGCTAACACGGAGGCATCTATTCAGGCAGCCAACGACGAAT
The DNA here is from genome assembly GCF_900101885.1 of Dyadobacter soli. Taxonomy (GTDB): domain Bacteria; phylum Bacteroidota; class Bacteroidia; order Cytophagales; family Spirosomataceae; genus Dyadobacter; species Dyadobacter soli. Next base: position 340,531 of record NZ_FNAN01000004.1, read on the forward strand.
GGCTTGCCTGTTATCAAGCCGCGTCGGAGTCGGATCAGCAATACTTGTTAGAAGAATATCACAAGTTCGGTGAGCACATGAAAGAGGAAGGCGAAAAACTAAATCGCGAGATGCAAAAAGTCCTCGCTGAATTTAAGGCGATGAAACTTGCTGAATCCCAGCACTAACCGGCGGCTGGAAACGGCTTGACATTGATGTACAAGCTGACTAAATTTCGTCAGGACCACATACACTATCAGTTTTTATGAAGGAAAAAATCAGGCATTTGATTGCAGAGAAGCTTATACAAAAGGGTGAGGCTAAAATGTCACTTCACCGGCTGATCCGGATCGATGGCGCAACGGATGAGAGAGTTAACCGGATTCTGGACCACATTAGAAGTCTGGAAGAAGACATTGAAATGCTGGAAAGGATATTAAAGCAATTAAAACAATGACCGAAAAGCAATGAAAAAGGAACAGATTATACAGGCATTGTATGATGCAAACACACTTGAAGCAATTGAAAAGGCCGGCGATGATTGGTCAGCTTTCTATCAAAGTGCGTCGCAGGAAGACAAGGAATATCTTGCGAATGGCATGAGGCAATTTGCCGATTATGTGATTGAAAAATCAAAACAATCAACCCGAGAAATGCAGGAAGTCCTCGCCGAATTCGAAGCCCTAAAATTGGTCGAATCCCAGCAATAATATATAAAAAAAGGAGCCTCACGGCTCCTTTCGCTTATTACTGCTTCTTCAAATTACTCAAATAATCCACCAAACTCACCAACTCTTCCGTACTCATCGCATCCTGCAAGCCGGATGGCATCATGGAATCTTTGAGCTGCTTGATCGATTTGACCTGCGACATTTTGTATTCCTGCGTCGAGCCGCCGGGAAATTTGAGGATCAGGTCGGTTTCAGTTTTGCTGGAAACGATGCCCGAAACGGTGGTACCGTCTTTCAAAGTCACTTCAAAACCTTCATAACCAAACCCGATACCGGCGCTAGGATCGAAAATGGCGGCATATTGGGCCTCTTTGGGGAGCTTGCTTCCGATTTCAGAAAGTTTCGGACCGAAATCCATGCCTTCGCCATTCACCTGGTGGCATACCGAGCAATAGGATGTAAAAACTTGCTTGCCCTTGGCCAAATCGCCTTTCATACCTACCAGATCTTTCACCTCAGGATGCTTTTTGGTAGCCACGGTCGCACCGTCGAGGTATTTGGCGGCTTCCAGCTTCACCGATTTCCGCCATGCTCCGGCCAGGCCTTTTACGGCGGCAGTTTTGGCTTCGCCGCTCAGTTTGCCTTCTTTCAGCAATACCAGCACCTGATCCTCACCGCTCATGGTACCGCCTAAGGATTTCGCAGCGGTAATCTGCTGGTTTTCTGAAAAACCGCTTTCGGTAGCGACCGTTCTGAGTATATCGAGCGCGTCTTTGCTGCCGACAGATTTCAATGCAGTCAAAACGGCGACACTTTTAGCTTCGTCAGTCCCTTTTACCACTTTCCAAAGCATCGGCGTTCCGCCTTGTTTGATCAGCTGCGACGCCGCCGCCGATCCTGAACGGCTATTCGACTGCTCTTGGGTCATCGTTAAGAGCCGCTCATTTTCAGAGGGCAGCTCATATTTGGCAATAAGTTCAAGGTAAGCTTGTGTACCATAAGTCAAATCGAGCATCTTTTTCAATGCGGCCATTGCTTCGGGGGTCTGCTTTACAAATGCAGGGTCGAGGTGGCGCATCACCAGCTCATTCACTTTGTCCTGGTCCTTGCCGGAGCCGTTAGTTAGTTTCAGCAATGCCATAGACTTCTCGCGACCGGCGGAGTTAAAGTCGAATGCCCGGAAATAACGTAGCCTGCTTTTCAAATCGACCGTCGGATCGCCGGCCAATGATGCGAGCAACTGAACTGACTCTTTCCCGCGCGAACGCCATACAATGTCCTTACCTGCCTGCGTACCTACGGGATTTGCACCCGCTTTACCGAGCCATGCTTTGAAAAACGGATCCCATTGCGCGTCGGCGCCGATCCCCAGCGCTTCAAGGTACCAGCGGTCTTTGCCGTCGTACTGCTTCGCGATCGATGCCCACAATGCAGGCGCATCAGGTGACGGGTTATGGTGCAAAAGCAATGCACATTCGCGGCGTACCTGCGGTTCGGCGTCTTTCACCAATGTTTTGATATAAGGAATCACATCCACGTGCTTCGACTCGGAAGCCGCGCGAAGGCCTGCAATGCGAATGTCGGCATTGGCGTCCTTAATCGCCAGATCGATGGTTTTCTTTGTCGTAAATGGCCATTTGCTCAGCAGCCACAGCGCACGGGCACGCATGCGGGGCTCTGCATTTTTGTTGGCAAAAAGCTTTTCAAGCGCTGGTGCCGCCTTAACACCCATTTCGTTCAATGCAGTCCAGGCGTGGTAGCGGATTGAGAGGTTGGGACTCTGCAATGCTTCCACCGCGCCGGCTGCGGTTGTAAAATCTGATTTTGGAACACGGTAAGGCGTATTCAGAGGGGCAATGCGGTAAATGCGGCCCTTGCCCTGGTCGCCTGCCTGGTGACCGCCTACGCCCGGATCGTACCAGTCGGAAACGAGCAGGGAGCCGTCCGGCGCCACGCAAACATCGGAAGGCCGGAACCATTGGTCCCGCTTGCCGTCGACGACATTTACGATTTTGGCAGTATAACCTGCCCCCGATTTCTCCACAGGATACGAGCGGACCACATTATGCCCGGGTTCGCAGTGGATCATTTGTCCCCAAAACTCTTTGGGAAGTAATTTTCCTTCATAAACGACCATTCCGGTAGGCGAACCGGAACCGGTTTGCAGCAGGTTCGGGACAACGCCCGGGTCGTTCAAATGCCAGTGGCGGTAAGGAATCGAATCCTCCATATTGGTACGGTTCGCGCGCCAGCCGGCACCAGTCATTTCGTCGGTGTAGCCGTAGTTGCCGTATTGCATCACGTAATTGATCCGCACGCCTTTGTTGCCGTCGTCGTCATTGTCCGACTGCCACATGGTACCGTAGCTGTCGACAGCAACTTCAAAGTTGTTGCGGAAGTTGTTTCCGAGTGGTTCTATATTGGTAAAATCAGGATCACAGCGGAAAACCATGCCCTGTTTCAACTTCGAGAAATCGATGGGTTTGCCGTCTTTTCCTACCACAGGATTACCCTTTCCGTCGAGCAGGTGGTCGCCTTCGTTTCCGAAATTGAAATACAGCTTACCATCCGGCCCGAACACGAATGCGTGCATACCGTGGTCGTGCTGGTCGCCGCCGATGCCTTCGAAAATGACTTCTTTTTTATCCGCTTTCAAATCACCATTCTCGTCCGTGAAAAGCCACACATAAGGACTTTGCGAAACAATCACCTTGTTACCCATCACCCAAACGCCCAGTGGTGCATTGATTTCTGCCCCCTGATAAAAGACGGTTGACTTATCGGATTTGCCATCGCCATTGGTATCTTCCAGCACCACAATGCGGTCGCCCTCATTTTTGGTAGGGTTTCCGTTGATCGCCGGGCGGTAGTTGTACGCTTCGCAAACCCAAACACGTCCCAAATGATCGACATCGATGTTAGTCGGGTTGGTGATTGTTGGTTCCGAGGTAAAAAGCGTTGCTTCCAGACCATTCGCGGTCGTGAGGCCCGCTACGGCGTAGCGCGACGAGCGCTTTTGGGCATCCGAAAGATCCTTGTAAAGCGTATCGGCCGAGGCGGCATCGATCGTGCTGGGATTCGAACGCTGGTAAGAGGCGACCATCAGACCCGCGAGCAAGCACCCGGCAGGAAAGAGGATGAGCGATTTTTTGAAGTTCATAGGTAAATCGAGCGCTTTTCGGCCTTGAATCAGAAAGCATTAGCCTGACTCAACGCCTAAACGTGTCATTTTTACAATAATAATTTTAATTAAGTGTATAAGGGACCACCTACTTATATTTACTATCATGAAAACGACTTTTTTTTCCTGCATTGCGCTTTGCCTCGCCGCTGAAATTTCAGCGCAGAACGTCCTTCCCGCCGACATCCAGATCAAAACCGCCGTCATGGCCGCACCGTCGGATAAGCAGGCAGGTGCGAAAGTGTACGGATACGCCACCGACGGCACATTCAAAGTCCTCCGCGAGGGCAATAACGACTTTGTTTGCCTGGCCGACGACCCTAAGAAAGAGGACATTGGCGTATCGTGCTACCTTGCCGAGCTGGATGCATTCATGGAGCGTGGGCGGGTATTGGCCAAAGAGGGCAAGAATCAAAAGGAGATTTTCGATATCCGTGAAAAGGAAGTGAAGGAAGGTAAACTGAAAATGCCGAAGCAATCATCGACACTATACGTTTTGTCCGGCTCGAAAGATAATTACGACGCAGCAACGGGTTCGCTTAAAAACGGTTACCTGCGCTATGTCGTCTACATCCCGTTTGCAACCGCCGAAAGTACCGGACTTCCGCTCAAACCAGACGTTCCGGGAATGCCCTGGATCATGGACCCGGGCACGCACCGTGCGCACATTATGATCAATCCGCCGAAACCGTAAGCTTGCAGGTTCATTTTGAGGGTATATTGCCGATGCGGGCGTCTTTTCGAGGAAAAAGCAATGGGAAATCAATGAAAAAACCAGCACTTATCCTCACCGTTTTGAGCCTGCTCGCATTATCCAGTCCATCCATGGCACAAACAGAAACCATTAACCTCTGGCCGGAAGGCAAAGTACCCAATTTCAAAAAGAGTGATGTCGAAGAAAAATCAGTCACCGATGCACAGGGAATTCTGCGGATCAGCGGGGTAACCGTCCCGACCATCGCAGCGTACATTGCGCCCAAAGAAAAGGCAACGGGAGCCGCGGTAATGATCTGTCCTGGCGGCGGTTACGGCATCCTGGCCGCGTCGCACGAAGGGAGCGATTTCGCCAAATGGTTCAACGACCGCGGCATTTCCGCATTCGTGCTCAAATACCGGTTGCCCAATGAAAAAGCCATGGAGCACCAGCACGAAGTTCCGCTGATGGACGCCATGCAGGGCATGAAACTGATCCGGCAGAATGCTTCGAAATGGGGCATTGATGCGAACAAGATCGGCGTAATGGGCTTCTCCGCCGGCGGGCACCTTGCGGCCACGCTTTCGACGCACTATAATATGGGTGCAAAAGCTTCCCCCGACGGCAAACCGAATTTTTCGATACTCATTTATCCCGTCATCTCATTCCAGCCCGTGATCTCGCACGGGGGCTCGCGCGACAACCTCCTCGGACCCGAAAAATCGGAGGAACTGATCAAGTATTACTCCAACGAATTGCAGGTTTCGGACCAAACGCCGCCCGCATTCCTCGTTCACGCAATGGACGATACAGGCGTGCCGGTTGAAAACAGCATCCAATACTACCTCGCGCTCAAAAGCAAGAAGATTCCTGCCGAAATGCATTTGTACCCCAAAGGCGGCCACGGCTATGGCATGCGCACGGAAGGAAAAGGATCACTGGCGAATTGGCCTGAGGCAATGGCAGGTTGGCTTTATTCAGCGGGCTATATGAAAAAATAAACGGTAACGGAGTGAATTTATCTCTTAGCTTTGACGAAAAATCAACGTTCGGAATAAGTTCACTCTATGACTGCCTTTCAACGCCTGGTGATCAGCAAACGGTCACTGCTGTTTATTGTATTGGCCATTGCGGCCTTTGCAACGCTCCAATCGGTATTCTCCCACCCCAAAACCTTCGCCAATCAGCCGCAGCTCTACACGACGTACAACAACTACATGATTTTCAAACAGTCTTTTTTTCATTTGATTGAAGGCAAAAATCTGTACAGGTGGCACGTCGACGAGCATTGGGATTTGTTCAAATACAGCCCCGCATTCGCGCTGGTATTCGGCATACTTTCCATTATGCCCACATTTGTCGGGCTATTTTTCTGGAACTTGCTTAATGTAGCCGTGATCTTCTTTTCGGTCTATTTTCTCCCTAGAATCGATTTGCGGACAAAGGGGCTGATGGTCACTTTTATGCTGGTGGAGCTCCTCACGGCCACGCAGAACGAGCAGAGCAATGCGTTGATAGCCGGTTTGCTGCTTTTTGCATTCGGGTTCCTGGAACGGGATAAATATTGGATGGGGACGCTGTGCATTGTCTGCACGATCTTCATCAAATTGTTCGGTATTGTCGCGCTGGCTTTGTATTTACTCTATCCGAACAAATTCAAACTCGCCTATACCACTGCGGCGTGGGTATTGCTGCTCACAATCCTACCGATCGTGGCCGTGAGTCCCGAACAGTTTGTGGTACTGTATAAAACCTGGTGGAAACTGCTCGCCGCCGACCGCGATTTTTCCGATGGCTTGTCGGTGATCGGCTGGCTGAAAATCTGGTTTTCGCTGGATGTGAATAAGACTTACGTCAATCTGACCGGAATGGTGCTGTTCTGCCTGCCGCTGCTGAAAATCAGATCTTACAGCAATTTCGTTTTCCGCGCATTGATGCTGGCTTCCGTGCTGGTTTGGGTAGTAATTTTCAACCATCGCGCCGAGTCCCCGACGTTTATCATTGCTATTGCCGGTGTGGCTGTTTGGTATTATTTGCAGGCACCTACCAAACTGAACTATGTGCTGCTAGTACTGGCATTCATTTTCACAACATTATCCCCTACCGACCTCTTTCCGCCATTCATCCGTAACCAGTATTTCTGGCCTTATGTGGTGAAAGCGGTGCCTTGCATTATCATTTGGGGCAAAATCATTTACGATCTCTTGTTCACCGAATTACTTCCGCGACCTACCGAAGCCGAGTTGGCGCAGTAAGTATTAGCATAAAAAAAGCGTTACAGGAACGCTGCGGCTGCATCCTGTAACGCTGAAAAATAGCCTTTTTTTGGATCAATTCACGCCCAAAAGCGACCGGTTTACTTCCCGCACCTCCTTCGTGGAGAGGTAAATGCTTTTCACAATTTTCTCATAGTCGTTGGAAATTTCGAGGGTATAAACACCGTCACCCATTTCATCGAATTTGATGGTCCGACCGGTTTTGGTGATATATTTCGGCACGAACTCCTCGTGAATCAGCTTTCCTTTGCTATCCATTAAGCGGATCGCCACTTTCTCGCCCTTTTCTTTTTCCATCATCACATTCATCGACATCGTCTCACGCACGCGGTACATGCCTACCCGAAACTTTTCACAAGTGTTGTTTTTGCATTCCGCTTTCGGCGAAACGATAGGGTCCGCCTGCACGTGGGCAGCAAGGGTAAATAATGCGAACGAAGCAGCAGCGGCGGTTTTTAAGATGTTCATCATGGCTCTTGAAGGTTAGCTGATTGGTACACTAAGATTGATTTTCGAACCAATGAGGTAACCGCCAGAGGCATTGTTGCTTGCAAAGTTTGGACGGTAAAATAGGAGGTTGAATGGTGCTAACCCCCAATCGCAATCATCTCCCGATTCTGCTCGTATTCCGATTTGGCTTTTTGCTCGGTGAAACCGGCGTGGCCGCCGTGGGCGAAGTGTTTCTTTTGGAAATGCGCGTAAATGAGCGCGCGGACGTCGTCGCCTTTGCGCAATGGAGTGAGTAAATCGACTTCCGAGGTGTCGAAAAGGCAATTTTTGAGCTTGCCGTCGGCGGTAAGGCGGATGCGGTTGCAGCCTTCGCAGAATGGATGGGTTACCGTGCCGATAATACCGAATGTACCTGCGCCGCCATTCACCTGGAATCGCCGGGCAGTGTCGTGTAGTTCACCTGCAACAGGCTGAAATTCAAATTCCTGACTAATACCGTTCAGCAAATCCGCGTAGGAAACGATTTTGGACAGGTCCCATTGGTTGCCTTTGAAAGGCATAAATTCAATAAAACGAACATGCAAATTGGGCTCGTCGAGCGTCAATCTCACGAAATCGTTCACCTCATCATTATTTGTACCGCGCATGACCACCATATTGAGTTTGACCACAAAGCCATCACTCAGTAGCAAGCGAATATGATCGAGTGTTTTGCCAAAATGATCCCGCTTTGTAATCGACCGGAACCGCTCTTCCTGCAACGTGTCGAGGCTCACATTAAGGGACGAAACCCCGGCGGCCTTCAACTCCGGAATGAACTGATCGATGTAAACGGCATTGGTAGTCAGCGTAAGCGACGAAGGCAGCTTTCCGAGGGTAGAAATGATCTCGCCGGCATCTTTGCGTATCAGCGGCTCACCGCCGGTCAGCCGGATTTTTTCAACACCCATTTCTACAAACAACCCGGCCAGATAAGAAATCTCATCTGCCTGCATCAGCCATTTCGACGGCATGAATTGCATGTCCTCCTGCGGCATACAGTAGGTGCAACGAAGATTGCACTTATCCGTCAGCGAAATGCGCAGATAAGTGTGTTTCCGACCAAATGTATCTACAATAGGCAATGCCATCAGTTGTTGCTAATCGTGTTTTTTCCCTTCCAAAACATTAAAAACATGCAAAACATGCGGAAAAAGCGCATCGATATATTCGTTAACGCCGCCTGTGCTGCCCGGCATGGTAATCACGAGCATCTCACCGATAAAACCCGCCGCAGACCGCGATAGCATCGAAGTCGGGACACGCTCCTGACCGTATTGGCGGGCAGTCTCGGCAATGCCGGGAATCTCGCGATCGAGCAGCTCAGAAACCGCCTCGGGCGTTACGTCGCGGGGCGACAGGCCAGTACCGCCGGTGATCAGCACCATATTGTACCCGCTTCCTTGCAGTGCGTGCAATTTCTGCTGAATGCCTGCCTTATCATCGGCAATAATGCTGTAATCGCTTACTTCCAGTTGGAAAGCTTTCAGTTTTTCGATGATCTTCCTGCCGGATTTATCTTCACCGATTCCATTGGAAATACTGTCGGAACAGACTACTACCGCCGTTTTCAAGCCTTCCGGCGCAGCTTTACGGTCGCTTTTCCCTCCCTTTTTCTCCAACAAACGGATATTCCGTATTTCCACGCCCTTGTCGATCGGTTTGAGCATATCGTACATCGTGAGCGCTACCACCGACGCACCATGCATAGCTTCCACCTCGACACCCGTTTTGTATATAGTCTTGACCGTCAGCTCAATGATAATCGTCAAACCTTCAATCCTGTACTGAACGCCAGTATATTCCACCGGAATCGGATGGCAGTCGGGCAATAAATCAGGCGTTTTCTTCACCGCCAGAAAGCCGGCTGCCTTCGCCATTTCAAACACATCGCCCTTCGGCACCGTCCTGTTCCGAATTGCCTCCACGGTCTCCGGCTTGCTCACCTGCACGGTTGCCTGCGCGATCGCGATGCGGAGTGTGTTGGTTTTATGGGTAATATCGACCATTAATAATGTTGAATGAATCAAATGTCATGTATTGTCAGATGTAGTCAGGTATTGTTTTTTCTAATACAAAACATGGCTACCAATGACCTCCTGACAACACCTTACTAAGTATTCTCCTTCCAAACATGCCCCGCTTCCCCTACCAGCTCCTTCCCGAAAATGGGCACGTTGGCTTTAATTTCTTCCACAATGTATTCCGATGCCTCGAATGCAGCACGGCGATGCGGGGATGATACGAACACGAAAAGGCTGATTTCACCCGTAGGGACGAGTCCCAGGCTGTGGTATATATGCATGCACGTCAGCTCGAATTTCGCGAATGCGGCCTCACGGATGTCGTGGAAAGCCTGCTCGGCCATTTCTTCGTAGGCAGTGTAATCGATGCCAGTGACAGTGCCGCCTTCTTTTAGGTCCGCGCGGATCTGCCCGAGGAAAATCGCGTGGGCACCAATGCCGGTTTTGGATTGGTGGCTCGCTATCGACTTCGCCACAAATTCGGGACTGATCGGCCCCTGAACGAATACTTTCTTGGGTTTATGAATCTTTTCCATGTCCTCCTGTTATCCTCCTGCAAACGGCGGAAGCAATGCAATCTCTGCCGGGGTTTCGATCAATACAAAATCCTCGGAGATTTTCTGATTAACTGCAATTTTGAATTTTTTATCGCGCATGGCCGGGTATTTGTCCAGCATTTGTGCACGGAATTGCCCTACGGTGAGACCGCCAGCCGCATTCCAGACCTCGTCAGACAGCCCCGCGATCTCCGCCAGCATTCCGAAATATTTGACTTGAAAACTCATGCTATATCGACTGTCGATTCATCCTGTAAACCCGTATTGCCACATTCAGGTTCAAAGCGGCAACAAATGTACTTCCACCAAATCGCCCGCCTCGACCTTATTTTGTGACACCGGCAAATAGATAATCGCGTTCGCCACCGCGAACGACCCTATCACAAACGACTCCTGCCCGTCCAGCGACACTACTTCACCATCTTCAACCCGCGCTTTCAGGAACTCGTCGCGCTCGCCGTCGAACCGGTAAGCATGCCGCAAAGGCAGCCGCACCCACCGCAAAAACGGCTCTTTGCTCCCCATTACTTTCTTCAATGCCGGCAATACATATTCGTAATAGCAAACCAGTGACGATGCCGGGTTACCAGGCAATGCAAAAATCAGTTTCTCACCCTTCTTGCCAAACAATAGCGGCTTGCCAGGCTTTTGCCTCACTTTATAAAAAACCGTTTCGGCCCCCAAAGCCTCCAATGCCCTTCCCACAAAATCGTAATCGCCGACGGAAATACCGCCTGATGCCAGAACGACATCGTAATGCTCCAACAGCTCAGCCAATGCAGAAATAGTCGCGTCAAGGTCATCGGAAGCGTAGCTTACCGAAACGTCCCTGATACCGGCCTGAGCTAATGCGGCTTGCAGCATAGCGGAATTGGATTCGTATATTTTACCGGGCACCAATGCATCACCTGCTTTCAACAACTCGTCGCCGGTCACCAGCAACCCTATCCGCGGCTTAGTGTGCACTGTTACTTCGCTCACATTCATTCCCTGCAAAAAACCAACAGCACCCGGAGAAATGAGCGTTCCCGCACGCAATGCCACCGCGCCTTGTGCGATCTGCTGACCTGCGCGACGGACATTTTTCCCTTCCGCAACCGGAAATTCATGGATCTGTACCGAGCCGTCGGCCAGCGAGGTGTTTTCCTGCATTACCACCGCCGTCGCGCCCTCAGGTACGGGTGCACCCGTGAATATGCGTACGGCCGTGCCCGCGCTCACAGTCGGCAAGTCGGTCTGCCCCGCTTTGGACTCCCCGGCGAGACGCAGCGCTGTGCCCGGTTCAGTAATATCCGAATGCACGATTGCGTACCCGTCCATCGACGACTGCCTGAATGGGGGCAGTGCGATCGGCGAGATCACATCCGCCGACAGATAACTTCCGACTGCCTCTTGCAACGGTATTTTCACCGTTGGGAGCGTGACGGTATTTGCAATAATTCTTTGTTTCGCCTCGTTGACTGTGACCATATTCGGAAAAATACCATGCAGAAAGTGCAAGTTAACACATTCGCGAGTGCAAATTCAGCAGGGTGAAAATGTCTACCAAAAACCGTTCTTGGCATACATTTGGCGACATTTTCCACAATAATACCATTAATCCTACAAAATAATTTTTGTAACCAATTGACGATCAATAGGTAAAACTTATACTAAAAAACCATCCTCTTGCTATAATTACATTCAATGCGGGAGTTTGCGTTTTGTGCTAAGCACCATTTACCAATTAAAATTTCATGTTCTATTGGGCTGGCGTGGTTTTTATTCAGGATCACTTGCCGGGAGCAAAATGTAGCGATCTTATTTTTGTCCTAGAATTAATTTGATCAAACCCCTATAAATCAGTTTTTTACCCCAAACTCAAATTTTATTTATTCAATACCGTTATCTTTGCACTTCGGCCCTGTGCCTAAAATGATGTTTTACGAAATACCAAATGCATGATTAGACTTATCTTTATGGCCTTCTCAATCGCAATATTCGGCAAGAGTCCGGTGAGCGAGGTGGGGGTGGAAAAGAAGGAACTGAAAGAAACAACCATCATTGATTCAGATCTTCTTGCTATTGACTTCTGTGGCGAAGCCGTTCCTTTATCAGAGCTTCGAATCGCCGAGCGATATCAAAACACGATCAGAAATTACGACAACCCCACTTTTCGTAAGCTGATGACCACGACAAAAAAGAGAATGCGCATTATAGAACCCATTCTCAAGAAGTACGGAGTACCAGCCGATTTTAAGTATATTCCATTGATAGAGAGCGCCATGAAAGATGAGGTCACTTCTCATCGGGGCGCAGGCGGATACTGGCAGCTGATGCCTTCCACCGCAAAATCTCTCGGGCTGGTTGTAAACGAAACCAGGGACGACCGCAAACATTTGGTCAAATCAACCCACGCAGCAGGCAAGTATCTTCGCGACCTGTATAAACAACTGGGTTCCTGGACATTGGTAGCCGCTGCTTACAACGCAGGCCCGACGCACATCCAGAACCGGATGGATTCGCAGAATAAAGACGATTATTTCAAACTGCGCCTCAATTCAGAGACCGCGAGGTATCTCTATAAGCTCCTCGCAGTTAAAGAATGGTTCTCCAATCCCGAAAGAAGCCGCGAATGGGTAAGCGGCGAAGTAGTCGACCGCCTTTCTGCCTTCAAGATCGAGCAGAAAAAGGCCGCAGCGCTTGCCAAGGCTGAAACTGAGCCAAAGGCCGGGTCATAACCTTCGTTATTTATTTGAAAGTTCATGAGAAGAAAAGGATACATTATCCTTTTCTTTGTGTTATTATAGCACGGGCACTATGCTGCCCGGCTACTTTTTCGTACCTCTTTAATACTCACTTTTGACATGACAAAAGCGGAAATGATCACTGACAAGGGCACAATGCTCATCGAATTCTACGATGCGGATGCTCCAAATACAGTGAAAAACTTTGTTGATCTTTCTAAAAAAGGCTTTTACGACGGTGTGATTTTCCACCGTGTGATCCCTGATTTCGTAATCCAGGGCGGCGACCCTACCGGCACCGGCCGTGGAGGTCCTGGCTACCACATCGATTGCGAGCTGACCGGCGGCAATCAGTACCACGACCGCGGTGTGCTTTCCATGGCACACGCAGGCCGTAATACCGGTGGCTCACAGTTCTTTATCTGCCACAGCCGCAACAATACCGCCCACCTCGACCGCAACCATACCTGCTTCGGCCGCGTAGTGGAAGGCATCGAAACGGTTGACGCGATCCGCCAGGGCGACAAGATCCAGAAGATTACAATTATTGAAGAACAAGCGTAAGCTTTTCCGAAATGCAAAAAAAGGGGCCGGAATCAACTTCCGGCCCCTTTTTTTGCATTTATAATGACGGCTATCTCACCAGAAATGGCCGTACAGGAACGAAATAATAGCAAGTACTACCACGGCACCGATAACGAAGGTGCGGTGCGGCATGAACATCGACGCGTCGATCGCAAGGCCTTTCTTTTCGTCAGGCATGATCAGACCTAGAATCACCATTACCACCACACATATTAGGAACACGAGGCCCATACGGTCGAGGAACGGAACTTGCGTCCAGTCGGCGAACGGGAAGTAGTTGTTATGCATCGCCAACGCGATCAGGAAGCCACCCACGATCGCGAACAATGCGCCCGCGGAGTTGGTGCGTTTCCAGAAGAAGCCCATGATGAACGACGCGAAAATACCCGGCGACAATAGCCCTGTCATTTCCTGAATGAACTGGAAACCGCCTTTCTTATCGATACCCATGTAAGGAGAAACGATAATGGCGAGAATCATCGAGATCACCACCACCGCGCGGCCAATGCGCACAAGGGTTTTCTCGTCGGCGTTTTTACCAATGTAGTTTTTGAAAATATCCAGTGTAAAAATCGTCGAAATACTGTTCGCTTTACCGGCCAGGGACGCCACTACGGCGGCTGTCAGTGCGGCGAACGAGAGGCCTTTCAAACCGGTAGGCAGCAGGTTAAGGAGCACGGGATAGGCTTTATCCGCATTGATCACGCCGTCCTCGCCCAACATTTCGGCCTGGAACATGCCTTTGCTGTACAATGCGTAAGCCGCAATACCCGGCAATACCACGATCACCGGCATTAATAATTTCAGGAATGCCGCGAAAAGGATACCATTCCGGGCCGTTTTCAGGTCCGCACCCAATGCGCGCTGGGTAATGTATTGATTACAGCCCCAGTAGTTCAGGTTCACAATCCACATACCACCGAGCAACACCGCCAGACCTGGCAACTGCATATAGAAAGGGCTCGTTTTAGGGAAAATCATATGGAAGTGATCGTCGTGGTTGTCGCGCATCACCTTGAAACCCTGCACGACACCTTCCACACCTGCATTATCGGACACCAGATTAATGGCCAGATAGGTAGTAGCCAAGCCGCCGATCACGAGGAAGAACACCTGAATTACGTCCGTAAAACCAATCACCTTCATCCCGCCGATCGTAATGATAATGGCGAAAGTGGCCAGCGCAATCATACAGAACTGAAAATCAAGCCCTGAAATACCCGAAACTGCCAGTGCACCCAGGTAAAGGATCGAAGTAAGGTTTACAAGAATATACAGCGCCAGCCAGAACACCGCCATGATCAAACTCACCGACTGATTATACCGCTGACTGAGGAACTGCGGCATGGTGTAAATTTTGTTTTTGAGATAGATAGGCATAAAAAAGACGGCCACTATCACGAGTGTTGCCGCCGCCATCCATTCGTAAGTCGAAATCCCGAGGCCCATTGAAAAACCATTCCCCGACATCCCGATAAACTGCTCCGCCGAAATGTTCGACGCGATCAGCGATGCACCGATCGCCCACCAGGTGAGGGAGCCTTCCGCGAGGAAGAAGTCTTTTGTAGATTCAACTTTTGATTTTTTCCGCTGATAAATCCAATAACCGTAACCGGAGACTACAATGAAGTAAAAGAAGAAGACGACATAATCCAGTGTTTGTAATTGTTGCATTTCAAATAATAAAATAGATGAATGAATGAAATTGATCAGCTTAGATTAAAACGTACATTATTTTCAATAAAAAGTACAAAATCCGAATAAGCACACCAATATTCGGTCCTGTTTCAAAAAGGAGCGCATAAATATAGCCTGTAAGCACCTATTCGTAATGCTTTACTCTGATATTTTCTTCGAATCTTTAAAATGATGCGGGCGCATCGGGCCGTAGGCTTCTTCGAACGGAGCGCCATTCCGCATTTCAGCGATAAACCGCTGCAAACCAGCTTCTCTGCGAAGTAAAAGCCAGTAAGAAACCTCCATTCCGGCGGTCATATAGGCGCTCATGACGTGTTTTTGCCCTCCACTGAAAAACTCGCGCATGGTCGAAATATCTTTCAGCAAAAGCAGGTCGCGGCCGTTGCGCGTATAGTAGCGCCATTCGTAACGGTAGGCGCGGTAACGATCACGCGGGCTGATTTCGCCCACGAAGCGGCGATCGAGCATGAGCGCGAGGCCTTCGTTAAACCATTGCGGGATGTCGGTCGTGGTTTTCCACCAGCCTATTTGTTTCAGTAATTCGATATGCCCCATTTCATGAGCGATCACGTCGATATTCATACCCTGCTGTGCATTCAATATCACATACGAACTTCCCCAAGGCGTGCCGATACTGCACCCGGCGCCTTCCGTACTGCTGCAATATTTCTGGTACTGCTGCGGGGTTTGGCAGATAATGATTTTGGGGTTTGATATTTTGCCCTGATAGAAAGAATCTACCCGCGCCTCGGCTAGTGCGATGGTGCTTTTGAGCGTTTTGTATTGTTTTCGGTTGATATCAGGGCTGAAATAGACCTTTTTATCGCTTGACTTGAAGTTGGAGAATGCGATGAATTCGCAGTAGAAGATTTGCGGGTAGAGAAAAAACAGGCTGCCCGCCAGGATCATTAATCCGGTCAGAAGGAATTGGATGACTTTCCGGAGTGGGTTCAAGGGGTTCTTATTTTGCCACCGCAGCGACTGACCGCTGCGGTGGCAACTAAAATTAATGCTTAAAGTGACGAACCCCGGTAGTTACCATCGCAAGCCCATTAGCATTGCAATAATCCACCGAATCCTTATCACGAATAGAACCGCCCGGCTGAACCACGGCAGTAATACCCGCATGGTGCGCGATCTCCACGCAGTCCGCAAACGGGAAGAATGCGTCCGAAGCCATCACAGCGCCATTCAAATCGAAACCAAATGCTTTCGCCTTCTCGATCGCCTGGCGCAATGCGTCCACACGGGAAGTCTGGCCGGTACCGCTCGCCAGCAACTGGTTTTCTCTGGCCAGCACAATGGTATTCGATTTGGTATGCTTACAAACTTTCAATGCAAACTCCAATGCAGTAACCTCGCCGGCAGTAGGCGCCTTCTCGGTAACAGTCGTAAACTGAGCCGCCACTTCGGTAGCAAGGTCTTTATCCTGGATCAGAACCCCGTTCAAAATAGTTTTGAACATGATTTTCGGCAACTCTACCGCATTGCGTTTCAGCAAAATACGGTTCTTTTTAGATTTCAGGAGCTGCAATGCATCTTCATCATAAGCAGGCGCGATCAGGATTTCCATGAACAGCTTGTTCAGTTCCTCTGCCGTCGCCAGGTCTACTTTTGTATTGGTAATAACAACACCGCCGAACGCCGAAACCGGGTCGCAGGCCAACGCATTGTCGTAAGCCTCTTTCGCAGTCGGCGCCGTAGCGATACCGCAGGCATTGGTATGCTTGATGATCGCGAAGGTAGGCTGAGCGTCGGCAAACTCGTCGATCAGGCTCACGCACGCATCCACGTCCACGAGGTTATTATAGGAAAGTTCTTTGCCGTGCAGTTTATCAAAAATGCCTTCCAGGTCGCCGTAGTAGGTCGCGCTC
The DNA here is from genome assembly GCF_900101885.1 of Dyadobacter soli. Classification (GTDB taxonomy): domain Bacteria; phylum Bacteroidota; class Bacteroidia; order Cytophagales; family Spirosomataceae; genus Dyadobacter; species Dyadobacter soli. The sequence goes on from NZ_FNAN01000004.1 coordinate 357,285, forward strand.
TGGTGCGGGTTTTCGCCGTAGCGGAGCGTTTGCGACGCAAGATTAGTGAAGTCGAAAAGCTCCTTATCGGTCGTTTCTTTACCGGAGGTGAAGAAGCTGTTGATCGCGCCGTCGTAATGCGACGATACGCCGAATGCCAGACCGGCGTAGTAACGGCGGTCTTCGATATCGGTAGCACCGGCTTTCGCATTCAAAAGCTCCACCACTTCCGCATATTGGCTGCGGGAAGAGACGATGAGTGTATCTTTAAAATTCTTAGCCGTTGCGCGGATCAGAGAGATACCGCCAATGTCTATCTTCTCGATAATATCCTCCTCGCTCGCGCCGGATGCCACCGTTTCCTCGAAAGGATAAAGATCCACCACGACCATGTCGATAGCCGGGATGTTGTATTGCTCAGCCTGCGCTACATCGCCCGCGTCGTCGCGACGGTACAAAATGCCGCCCATAATGGCCGGATGGAGCGTTTTAACACGCCCGCCGAAAATCGATGGATAACCGGTCAGCTCTTCGGCAGCGGTCACGGGAATGTTGAGATTTTCAATGAAAGTCTGAGTTCCCCCGGTGGAGTACAGCTTTACGCCGTTGTCGTGCAGGAGGCGGACCAAAGGCTCAAGACCGTCTTTGTAATAAACAGAAATAAGCGCGGATTGGATTTTTTTAGACATTGTGCAACGTTTGCTCTAAGATTACAAATGCGGGATTTTGCTTACATTCGGCATTTCGGCTTGTCCCATGTGGAAAAATAAACCGCAAAGATAGCCGAAAAATCAACGAAACCGGCAGCGGGACAAACGAAAATCAAAACGTTATCAATCTGAAACCAAGTTTAAAAAGCCAAAACCATGAACCTCGACCTGACCGGAAAAACAGCGATCGTATGCGGAAGCACGCAAGGTATCGGACTCGCCGCCGCCGTTGAACTCGCATTGCTGGGCGCAAACGTGACATTAGTGGCCCGTAACGAAGAAAAACTCCGCGAAGCCATCGAAGATCTGGACACTTCCCTCGGCCAGCTCCACCGGTACGTGGTAGCCGATTTCGCCGATCATGAGGCCGTCAAATCAGCCATTGAAAACTACCTTCGCCTCTGCCCCGAGGTACATATTCTCGTGAACAACACCGGCGGTCCACACGGTGGCCCGATCATCGAAGCGGAAACCGGCGAGTTCCTGAAAGCCTTTCAAATGCACGTCATCAACAACCAGTTCCTGGCGCAATCGGTGGTACCGTCGATGAAAAAGGAAGGTTTTGGCCGCATTATCAACATTATCAGCACGTCGGTGAAGCAGCCGATCATCGGCCTCGGCGTGTCCAACACCATCCGCGGCGCGGTGGCGAGCTGGGCGAAAACGCTCTCGCTCGAACTCGGCCAGTTTGGCATTACGGTTAATAATGTATTGCCGGGCTACACCGAAACGGCACGGCTCGATTCCGTGTTCGAAATGCGGAGCAAGAGCCAGGGCAAGCCCAAAGAACAGGTTGCGGAAGAGCTGAAAGCGTCCATACCTATCCGCCGGTTCAGCGAGGCCAAGGAAGTGGCTGCGGCGGTGGCATTTCTGGCGAGCCCGGCCGCTGCGAGCATTAGCGGAGTAAGCCTGGCGGTGGATGGCGGTCGTACGGAAAGTTTGTAGCCAGCGTCAGCAAGCAGATTATAACTTATTGATTTTGAATAAAACCGGTGCAGCATTATTGACCAGATTGATCAGATAAGGCTGCCCGGCAATGCTGATCCGGCTAATCTGCTTCACTTCGCCATCCAGCGCATAACCGCTTTGGACCGACTGTAAAACCTCAAACTGCATATTACCTTTATTAATCAGCACATTGCCCCGGCAGGCATCGAGGCTACCGAATTGGGGAATAAAATAGGTAAAATTGCCGGCCACGATCAGGTCGGGTTTGCCGTCGTGGTTCACGTCCTCGCTCTGGATCGCATTCAGGCAGGAAAATTGCGTCAGATAAGGCAATGCCACCAGTTTGAACTGCCCCTTGCCGTCGTTCACCGCAATGCCCGATTGCATATAAGTCACGGTCTTTTCCACCGATGATTTCAGTAAATCTTCCGGAAAAAGATCCTGAACCGTGAGCACCGCATATTCCGAATGCTTGATACTCTTCTTTTTCAGGAAAGGAAACTGCGTGGTCATTTCACGTTTCAGCAGCACAGGCAGGTCTTTGGAATCGACGGTTTTGGAGATAACTTTTTCAATCGTCCCGTTTTTGTTAAAATCGTTGACCCACATTTTCAACGGCGAACCTGCCGATGCTTGAAGCGAAAAGTTCTCACCAATGTTACCCAAAACAATGTCCTGATCGCCATCCCCATCGAAATCACCGGTTTTGAGCGTGCCCCAGAAACCCGTATACGCTTCCAGTCCCGTGGGTACCTTTTTGAAATTCCCACCTGAAAACCGGAATGCAGCCGGCGCCATCCAATCGCCCACTACCACCAGCTCTTTCTGCCCGTCGCCATCGATGTCCGTCCAGGCAGCGTCGCGTACCATGCCGGGTTTGGTCAGTTCCGGCGCAATGGCTTTCGTAACGTCCTTAAAATTACCCTTACCGTCATTCTCATAAATGTAGCTGGAAGGACTCGAACCGTACTCGCGCGGAACGCTCCGGCTACCCACGAACAGGTCGGTATCGCCGTCCTTATCGTAATCCTCGGCGGCGATTACCGCGGTATTCATTGCATTAGGGGGCAATGCGCGACTATTAAATGTAAAATTGCCTTTTCCGTCGTTCAGATACAGGCGGGTGGGCAAGTCGGCATTCTTCGCCATGCTTTCATTACCACCGCTTCCCACCACCAGGTCCAGGTCGCCGTCGCCGTCGGCATCGAAAAGCAATGCAGCGGTGTCCTCAAAGCCTGCAAAATCGCTGAATGCCTTTTGGGACGATGACGCAAACTGTCCGCCTTTTTGCAAATACAGTTGCCCGCCCTGCCCTTTCGCACCGCATACATATATATCGTCGAGCCCGTCGCCATTCACGTCGCCAATTGCCGCCTTCGGGCCTTCGCGGGAGAGCATTGCCGGGATATTTCTTTCGTTGTAAAAATCCTCATAACGGTTTTCCCGATGCGCGCCCAGCCCTTTCGCAGGCACATTGGTCAGCATTTGGCCTTGCCTGGGATTTGGCCGATTTGCCGGATCAATGTATTTCACTTTGGCATCCCCAATGGTGAGCGTCAATAATGTATCAGATTTAATTGCACCAATGCTCGTCACCTTGCTTGTAGGCCACAGCACACGCACGGAATCTATCTGGCTTATTTTCCCCAAACCGATGGTCACCGGATATTCCGTGCTCGACTGGAACCCGCGTGAGGGGTTCAGTTGCCTGCTGAAAACCTGGCCACCCGCGTAAACCGCTATTTTAGAACCGATAGCACGGGTATTCATCCCCTGCCCCTTCAAATGGAACCGGATGAAGTGGTTCTTATCCTTCCGGCCTTCGGATTTGTTTTTAAATACAAAACAAGGATCGTTCACATTGTTGACGACCAGGTCCAGGTCGCCGTCGTTGTCCAGATCGGCATAGGCGGCGCCGTTTGAAAACGAAGCTTTGCCAAAACCGAATTCCATTCCCCTTTCCTTGAATTGGAGATTTCCTTCATTATGGAAGAAATGATTGGCGACCGGCGTGGAAGGCATCCGGTCGATAATGCTTTGCATATTCTGTTTTTCGCCCGACATCACCATTTTCTGCGTGACTTCATTGGCAAAAAAGTCGATAAAATCCTGATCGAGAATATCGTGGTAAATGCCGTTCGAAACGTAGATATCTGTTTTAGAATCGTTATCCGCATCGAAAAGCAATGCGCCCCAGCTCCAATCGCTCGCCGCCACGCCCGCGTAATGGGCAATCTCACTGAAAGTCCCGTCCTGGTTATTGAATTGCAGGCTATTCTGCATGTACTGGTTATAAAAACCCTTCTCTTTTTTCAGGTTAAAAAGATAATGGTTCTCGAACGAAGTGGTCGTTTTGTAGCGGTACTCATCGCGCGGGAGCATGTCGGTTACGAACAGCTCGGGGTAGCCATCGTTGTTGATATCGGCCATGTCGGCGCCCATCGAAGCGAGGCTCGTATGCTTGATCCGTTTTTCGAGTTCTTCCGAGAATGTGCCGTCTTTTTGATTGATATACAAATAGTCCTTCTCGTAGAAATCATTACAAATGTAAATATCGGGGTAAAGATCGCCATTGATGTCGCCCACGCTCACACCAAGTCCGAAACCGATCAGGCTGCCATAAATGCCCGCTTTCTCGCTCACGTCCACGTATTTCCCGCCGTCGTTTCGGAATAATTTCGCGCCGCCGCCTTTGAGAAAATCCTTGACGGGCCAGTCTTTCGCGCGCAGGTTGCGGTCGTTGGCGTAATTGAGCGTATTAACCGGTATAAAACTGTTGTTCAGCACATAAGCATCGAGGTCGCCGTCGAGGTCGTAGTCCAGGAAAGCGGCGTGGGTGGAGTACCCGGCTTCGTCCAGGCCGTATTTCCGGGCCGATTCGGTGAATGTAAGGTCGCCATTATTAATGTAAAGTGAGTTGCCCTGTTTATTCACAAATTTCTGGTAACCCGCATTGCAGACGTAAATATCCAGCAGATTATCGCCGTTTACATCGACCATGACTACACCTGTGCTCCATTTATCGGCTTCGGCTACGCCGGCTTTGGCCGTAATGTCCTCAAACTTCCAGTTGCCTTTGTTCAGGTACAGTTTGTTTTCACCCATGTTGGCGGTGAAATAGATATCCGGCAAGCCATCATTATTAATATCCCCGATCGACACGCCGCCGCCGTTGTAGAAATTGCGGTAGTTGAATATGTTGATATCCTCCCGGTCCTCGACCTTGTTCACGAAATCGATACCGGTTTCGGAAGCGTCCATCTCCTGGAAGAGCGCATTAGTATTTTTTTCAGGATCGCTGCAAGAAAATAAGGCGCACAATGCTGCGAGGAATACCGATATCCGTGAAGCGGCAAAACAGTTTGTAGTCATGGGTTTGAACTGGCGGAACCGAACACCCACCATTCACAAAATAATATAAATAACTTAAATGATCCAATACGGATAGCAGGCACAAATGCGGCCGCGCACTTTACGCAACTTTTTGCTGGACTTCCTTCGTTGATGTACGTAACTTTGAGTCCGTTATTTTTCCAGTTAATTGCATTTATGACATCCCTGTCTCCAGTATCAGATGCAGATCTGAGTTTGCTTGCACAACGCCTTGATGGTGACCTCTTTTACGACAATACCATGCGGACGTTATATGCAACAGACGCGTCTGCCTACCGCGAAATGCCCCTGGCCGTATCGATCCCCAAGTCGATTGGCGACCTGAAAACGCTCATTTCGTATGCCACGGAAAAGAAAGTTTCGCTGATTCCCCGTACAGCCGGCACCTCGCTGGCAGGCCAGGTGGTAGGTAACGGTATAATAGTAGACGTTTCGAAAAATTTCAATAAAATAGTCGAAATAAACGCCGAAGAACGCTGGGTACGCGTGCAGCCGGGCGTAGTGCGCGACGAGCTGAATATGGCCCTGAAACCTTACGGACTGTATTTCGGACCCGAAACTTCCACCGCCAACCGTGCCATGATCGGCGGGATGGTCGGCAATAACTCCTGTGGCTCCAACTCTATCGTATACGGCAGCACGCGGGAGCATTTGCTGGAAGTGAAAGCGATCCTGGCCGACGGCAGCGACGCGGAGTTCAAAAATGTGAGCAGCAATGATCTGCAATCGCTTTTGAATAGCGCCCGGCAGAAAAACGGCAGCGCATCACTGCTGGATAAAATATATCTCAAAACCGACGCCATCCTGAACTCGCCTGAAAACCAGGCAGAGATCCGGAAAAATTTCCCGAAACCTTCGGTAGAGCGCCGCAATACGGGTTACGCCCTCGATATGCTCCTGAATATGGAGCCTTACACGACGGGTACCGATGCCGACAGGCCGTTCAATATGTGCAGCCTCATTGCCGGTTCGGAAGGTACGCTTTGTTTTTTGACCGAAATCAAAGTCAACCTGGTACCACTCCCACCGAAAACGCAGGGCCTCGTATGCGTACATTGCGATACCATCGACGAAGCATTGCGCGCAACGATTCTGACGCTCAAATACGGCCCGCACGCCGTGGAGCTCATCGATGAGTACGTACTCGAATGTGCTGCGACCAATGTTGAACAAAGCAAAAATGCATTCTTCGTCAAGAATAAGCCCGACGGAAAGTTTCCGGCCATTCTCGTTGTAGACCTTTCGAGGGAAACCAAAGAAGAAGTGGAGCAGCTGGCCGCCGACCTGGAAAAAGAATTCAGAGAAGTGGGCATCGGTTTCCATTTCCCGCTGCTTTTCGGCGACGATACCAAGAAAATCTGGACGCTTCGGAAAGCTGGTCTCGGCTTGCTGGGTAATATTCCCGGTGATGAAAAAGCGGTAGCGGTGATCGAAGACACGGCGATCGACGTTTACGACCAGCCGGAATACATCCGCGAGTTCAACGAAATCCTGAAAAAACACGGCATGTCGGCCGTGCATTACGCGCATGCAGGCTCTGGAGAGCTGCATTTGAGGCCGATTATCAACCTCAAAACTAGTGAAGGACACCGCCAGTTCAGGATGATTGCAGAGGAGATTGCGGACCTGGTGAAGAAATATGACGGCTCGCTCTCCGGTGAGCATGGCGACGGCCGCCTGCGCGGGGAATTTATCCCGAAAATGGTTGGCCAGCATAACTACCAATTGTTCAAGGACATCAAAAAAGCCTGGGACCCTAATAACATTTTCAATCCGGGCAAGATCGTCGATACCGCGCCGATGGACACGTTCCTGCGCTACGAAGCCGATCAGAAAACGCCCGCATTCAAAACGAATTTCCGTTTCCACGACCAGGACATCCTGCAACACGCCGAGCAATGCAACGGTTCGGGCGACTGCCGGAAAACACATTTGAGCGGCGGTACCATGTGCCCGAGCTTCATGGCGACCCGTAACGAAAAGGACACCACGCGCGCCCGTGCGAACATCCTGCGCGAAATGCTCACGCGCTCGCCCAAGGAGAACCGCTTCGATAACAAGGAGATCAAAGAAGTGTACGACCTCTGCCTCGCCTGCAAGGGCTGCAAAGGCGAATGCCCTTCCAATGTGGATGTGGCGAAACTGAAAATGGAGTTCTTGCAGCAATATCACGACGCGAACGGCATCCCGGTACGCTCTTGGCTCGTGGGTAATTTTTCCAAAATGACCGGCATTGCGAGCTATGTACCGTGGGCTTACAACCTGATCTTCAAGAATGCGCCGCTCCGCAAGATTGCAAATACCGTCGTGGGCTTCCACCCGGAGCGTACCATGCCGCTGCTGCATAGCACGACCGTGAAAAAATGGTATGATCAGCGGAAAAGCAGCGCGCCGAGATCGGAGCGGAAAGTTTACTTGTTCTGTGATGAGTTTACCAATTATAATGATGTAGAAATTGGCAAAACCGCCATTCTTGCATTGGAAAAGCTGGGTTATGAGGTAATTATTCCAAATCACGGTCCTTCCGGACGTCCGCAGCTTTCCAAAGGCTTGCTGAGGGATGCGAAGAAAATCGCGGAGGAGAATATCCGTCTGTTGAAAGACATTATCTCATACGACACGCCGCTGGTGGGCATCGAGCCATCGGCGATCCTCACATTCCGCGACGAATATCCCGATCTCGTAAGCGACGAATTGGTGGAAGATACCAAAATGGTCGCCCAGAACGCATTGCAGTTCGACGAGTTCATCGCTCGTGAAATTGAACTGAAAAACATTTCAAAAAACCAGTTCACCAAGGAAAAACGGCTCATCAAGCTGCACGGACATTGCCAGCAAAAAGCCATTTCCAGCGTCATACCAACGAAAAAAATGCTTTCACTACCGGAAAACTACACCGTACAGCTCATTCCATCGGGATGCTGCGGTATGGCGGGATCGTTCGGTTATGAAAAAGAGCATTTCGATATTTCCATGCAAATCGGCGAGCTCGTACTCTTCCCGACCGTGCGCCAGCAGCCGGAGGAAGTGATCATCGCCGCGCCCGGTACCAGCTGCCGTCACCAGATCCACGACGGAACCGGTCGTAAAGCACTCCACCCGGCGGAAATCCTCTGGAATGCATTGGTTTAAAAGCATTTGACTAATATGAGTAGTGGCCGGCAAACGAATTTGCCGGCCACTTTTTTTAGTTGGAAATAAACGGCGCCTTCCGCAGCCAGGTATCATCCGCAAGCTGCCCGATCATGAATGCGGCAATATCCGCGGCATCGATCTTCGTACCCGGCGAATCGACCCCGCTTACCTTCACCTCCGAGCGGTTCCCATTGAATTCGATGTAAGGAACCCGCACCATAATCCATTCCGCATTGCTTTCGGCAAGCACTGCGTAAGATTTCTGGCGGTCGTTGTGAATGGTCGGAAACGTAGTACGCATCCATTCGGTAGCTTTTGCCGTTTCCTCCCCTTTCCGGTCCGTCGGCGTATCTACATTTAAGCCCGCCAGCACCACATACCGCACCGGCCGATCGCCGATCGCATTCAGGATATTGACGCTGGCTTGGCTCGCAACGAGCGGCTCACCCTGCCGTTGCCCTGCCGTGCTCAAAACCGCGTCGCAGCCATCCAGTAGCGTCTGTACCGCGTCCGGATTCAGCACATCGCCATGCACGATTTCGATCTGTGGGTTTTGAATAGTGAAATTCTCAGGATGCCGCAGCAGCAACTTCAACGAATAACCTTTTTTAAGAAGTTGATTGACAAGATATTGACCCGTACGGCCACCGCCGCCGATCACAGCTATTTTTTGTATTCCTTCCATTTCTCTCTGATAAAATTTTGGATGTAGCAAATTGTCCCGGAATCAAGCGCCGGGGAGGTTACAGAAGAGCATGGCTCGATTCTGTGATTTGGAGAGGTATTTTATCAGGAGATTTTAATGAGGGTAAAGATAAGTAACTAGGCGAGACAAATCTGACGCATTCGAAAAAAGTTTATTCTACAAACCGTTACCAAATGAGAGTCCTTATATCAAAACTATACTGGGAAATCGGCAAATCCATTGCCGAAAAACAGAGCGAAAGCTGGGGTAAATCGATTGTAGCATCACTGTCGAAGGAGCTGCAAGCAGAGTTCCCGAAATCGAGTGGTTTCTCGACTACTAATATTTGGTATATGGTTCAGTTTTATACTGATTATCAATCAGATATAAATCTCCAACCACTGGTTGGAGAAATTAGCTGGAGTAAGCATTTGGTCATATTATCCAAGTGTAAACTTAGTCATGAAAGACAATTCTACATTCTTTCCACAAGCAAATATGGTTGGTCGAAAAATGTGCTTCTTCATCAGATTGAGAACAAGGCATTTGAACGATATCTCCTCAATCAAACCAATTTCGACTACGCATTGCCTGAACCGACCAACAAGCAGGCACTACTCGCTGTAAAAGACACATACACATTCGATTTTCTGGATTTAGCAGAGCTGCATTCCGAGTCCGAATTAGAACAGCAGCTTGTAAAAAACATCCGAAAATTTTTATTGGAAATGGGCAACAACTACACTTTTGTCGGGAATCAATACCGGATTCAAGTCGGAGAAAGGGACTACTGGGTGGATTTGCTTCTCTACCATCGTAAACTGCAATGCCTCATTGCCATCGACCTTAAAATTGGAGAGTTCGAACCCGAGCACAAGGGCAAAATGGAGTTCTATCTTTCGGTTTTGAATGACAAAGTTAGGTTACCTCACGAAAACGAGTCAATTGGAATCATCATTTGCAAAAACAAGGACAGAACCGTCGTAGAATATTCATTGAAAAACACCGCGCTGCCTATTGGCGTCGCCACTTACAACACCACCAACCAGTTGCCTAAGCAATACCGAAAACTGTTACCAAGCGAGGAAGAAATTACAGCGAAGCTTAGAGATTTCTACTAACAAATATGCAAAAACTCGACTTTTTGGGAATGGATTCCTAAAAAACATCGACTTTTTAGGAATCCATTCCCAAAAAGTTGTAATTTTATAAAAACCGAGATGCCATATGGTCACACGAAATCTCCAAGCCGTACTCGAAAAGAAGCTGTATGATGGCAAAGCAATTATACTGACAGGTGCCAGGCAGGTGGGTAAAACTACATTACTTCAAAGCCTCTTCGGCAGCTCTGACGACACACTTTGGCTCAACGGCGATGAAGCGGATGTACGGGCATTGTTCGATAATGCGACTTCCACTCGATTGAAAAACCTGTTTGCAGGAAAGAAAAACATCGTCATCGATGAAGCTCAGCGCATTGCTGATATCGGTGTAAAATTAAAACTGATCACCGATAATATTCCAGGAGTTCAGCTCATAGCAACCGGAAGCTCTTCTTTTGAACTTGCCAATAAAATCAATGAACCACTTACCGGTCGGAAATGGGAGTACCAAATGTTTCCATTGTCGTTCGGTGAAATGGTAAATCACCATGGCCTGATCGAAGAGCGGCGGCTGCTGCCTCAACGGCTGCTTTATGGCTACTATCCTGATATCGTCAATAACCCCGGCGAGGAAAAAGAAATTTTAAAACAACTGTCTGACAGCTATTTATACAAAGACATTCTCACCTGGGAAAACATTCAGAAACCTGAAAAACTACTGCGTTTGTTACAGGCATTGGCATTTCAGGTGGGATCACAGGTTTCTTACAATGAATTGGGGACAATGTGCGGGCTCGATAACAAGACTGTCGAAAAATACATAAACCTGCTCGAACAGGTTTTTATCATCTTCCGGCTCAGTTCTTTCAGCCGCAATTTGCGGAACGAGCTTAAAAGCAGTCGAAAAATTTACTTTTACGACAACGGCATCCGCAATGCATTGATCGCCAATTTCAGCCAGCCTGAGCTCCGGACCGACATAGGTGCATTGTGGGAGAACTTCATTATTTCCGAGCGGATGAAGTTTGTCAACTACAATGGCATTTGGGCGAATCAATACTACTGGCGAACCAAAGAACAAAACGAAATCGATTATCTGGAAGACATTGACGGCCAGCTGCATGCCTATGAATTTAAATGGAGCTCGAAAGCCCGGGCCGTTTTATCCAAAACGTTCAGCAACGCATATCCGGGCAGCGAATTCAAGATCATCCATCCGAATAACTTCGAGGAATTTATATTTTAATTCCTCCCCCAGTTAATATTCATCGTAGTCCCGACCCGAAAGACGGTACGCTTATACTTAAATCCTTCAAAACTATTAGCCACCTCGACGCGCAGGGGGAAGCGGATGCCGATGTCCAGTCCGTAGCCTAGCTCTGCGTAGTTGCGCGAGTCGGGGGTGGCGAGGTAATGCAGGAAGAAGTTTTCTTTCACGCCCATAATGCGCAGCCAGGTGATCTGGGTTAGCAGGAATTGGCGGAGCTCGCTGAGTACGTGTGCTTCGAAGAAACTTTTGGAAGTACTGTACTTGTAGTAATCGAGCATGCGGAATGTGCCGACGGGATCGCCGAGCTGGAAAAAGAAACGGTTGCCCGCAAAATGCTCGTAATCGGGAAATTGAAGACTATCTCGGCCCAGGAAACTGCCGACGGCCAGCTTATAACGCAATTTGCTGCGGATACCGGTCTCAAACCCATGCTCGATGCCGATCCGCACGAAGTCATAACCGACGTCGCTGCCGAATGCATTGCGGATGCCTTTGCGGTATCCGATGGAAAATTTCGGTGAATCGTCGTCGTAATAGGAAGTCTTGCCGTTGCGTGTGCGGTACTTCTGCCAGGGTTTGTAGGAAGCGGCAATGCCGATGGTGAGTGCCTGGTGGCGCTGCAATGGTGGAGGCAGCACATTTGCATCGGTGCGGTTTTCGGCATTGTCGGGGATGTTGGAGGTAAACTCCCGCCGTTTCCAGTCGATCCAGCGGTATGGCGACGTCCTTTCCAGGTTGGACAGCGCCGTGCGATCCGCATATTCGATGCTGGCTTTAAGTTCGAAATGTTCGTTCTCCCTGCTGTTCTTAAAATCGACCCGGAAGAAATCCTTTTGATATTCTTTGATAAAATTTTGCTCCAAAAACAGTGTTGTGAGCGTGTTCAGTAGCGGATGCATCGGACTTTCGCCATTGAACTGGGCAATGCCCCGCCCGCCCGACACGCTGATCGCATTACGCGCCCAGCTGTAATTGCCCACGCCTGTCGCGAGCAACTTGTTACGACCGAACGAATACCGCGTCAACCCTCCCACCGACCAATCATGACCACCTTTGACGACTCCTGACTTCCCGGTATCAGAACCTGCCTTCTTCCGCCCGCCCGAATGCCGCAATTTCAGCCCCGCGCCATTCAGTACCAGCCCTTCCACCGTATTCACCTGCACACCAGGCAACGGACCGATGTAATCCAGCCGGAACGGACTTTCCTTACCCAACCGGAAATTACGGCCCGTCAGCAGGTCGCCGAAGCCGAACTTGTTACCCTTCTTCGATCTGGTCGTATCCGCTTTGCTGGTTTTCAGGCTATCCTTCTGTTTTTCGGAGCCTTCATTGATAATCACCAGACTGTCCAGCCGGGTGTAACTTTTCACTTCCGCCACCGTAAGCGGCACCGTCCGCAGCGAATCCCAGAAAGCCATGCTCCTTTTCGAAGCCATCGAATCCACTTGCGTGGAGTCTTCCCGGTTCATTTTCATATCGATATCCTCGCCCTTTTTCTCTTTCTCTTTAAGGTCCTGCTTTTCGTACTCCTTCATCATCTTGCGCAGGTTTTTGGCCGAAAACGATTTCTGCTTGCTTACCACATCCTCCATGCTCTGCGACTTGATTTCCCGGCCGGTCAGACGTACTTTTTTGGCTTCCTCGGCATATTTCTTGTCATCGATTACCGCAATATCCGGTTTGAATGTAGGGTTGATCTTCACATTCGTGAAAGACTGCGAAATCACGAAATCGCCTTTTCCTTTAAAACCATAAATGCCTCCCGCTACGTGGAATTGCTGGTTAACCGGCATCCACACGCCTTGTACCGGGCTGTAAACCTGCTTGATATCGACCCGGAAACCGGTATTGACCGTCTGCAAATCCAGGCTGTAAATACTCCATTCGCCCTCGATGATCTGGATTGTGCCGCGGTACACGCCTTCGCCCCAATTGCGCGGCGTTACTTTGATTTTGTTCACTTCAATGCCATTCTCGCGGAATGCGCCCAGGTATTCGAATTTATAATAGGTAAATGCGCGCGGCGAGAGCGGCGACACCGCTTTCACGACTTCCGGCTGGTAAAAGCTTGCGAGCAGGTACATATTCGGGTCGGCCATGTTCTTGTCCATACTGCTCCGCGTGGCCACTACGCGTTGTTTATACACATTTGGCTGGCGGAACGTCACTTCCGAAACCGTCTCGTTCAGCATCGGAACGCCCTTTTTGAAATTGGCTTCCTTCTCCATTTCCTTTAATTCCTTTTTATAGAGGAATTCCATCGGGAGGTCGGTGACCACAAACGACGATTTGGAATACACTTTGGCGGTGTAAGCATCCACTTGCAGGAAATGGTAACGGCTTTTGGCAATGGCGCTCCGCATGATGGTGTACGCCGGATCCTCGTCGCGGGCACCAATGCGCACCTCCCCGAGGCTCAGCGCCTGCTCCTCCATGGTGAGGTCAAAAGTTTGCATTTTATCCTCTACCGTGAAGCTTTTTTGCCCTGTTTTATAACCCAGGTACTGAAAAATCACCTCATAATACCCCGGTTTCAGATCGAGCTGGTAGCGGCCTTCTTCATTGGAAATGGTACTCACGCTCGTTCCTTTCACAATAATGGCCGCAAAGGGCAGCGGTTCGCCTTTTTTGGTTTTAATTAAACCTCTTAACCCGCCGGGCGGGTCGCCGCCCGGCGGTGTTTGCGCGAGGGTGGCAAGGGAAGTGGTAACGATCAGACAAAACGCGAGAAGGTACTGTTTGAACATAGGATTTTCAGCAAGTCGGATGAATATCTTTGTGTCTGAAAGAAAAATCCACTCATCACATACTTACAAATCCGAAAACTCCCAGGCGCTTTGATAGGTATTCAAACCCTCGGCGTAGGCGATGAAATTTTCGTAAAACGGCAGCACCGAAAGCGTTGCGCTATCGCCTATCACGACGAGTTTCTTGCGTGCGCGGGTCATGGCCACGTTCATGCGGCGGATGTCGGCGAGGAAGCCGATCTGTCCTTCGGCATTGCTGCGCGTCATGCTGATATACACCACATCCCGCTCCTGCCCCTGGAAGCTGTCGATGGTGTTGACGGCTATTTTGTCGAGATAAGGTTGCAGATCAAGTGCGTGCGCGAGCTGGGTTTTGAGAATATTGATCTGCTCTTTGTAAGGTGAAATAATGGCAATGCTGGGAAAATCTTCGATTTTGGCATTACGCTGCGCAAATTCCGTCGCCAGTTGGGTCAAATGCTTGAAAAGAAATACCGCCTCTTCGGGGTTGGTGGAGCTGGTACCTTCCAGCTTTTCATCGAAACCACATCCTGCCGTATCGACAAATGCCAGCGGCGCCTCGCCTGGAAAGAGCACACGGCTCGCCACCGATTCGTGGGCCTTTAATTTATCCTGATAAAACACTTTGGAAGAATAACCCATAATCGCCTCGTTCATGCGGTATTGCTCTTCCAGCAGGACAACCGAGTCAGGATGCAATGCCACGGATTTTTCGAGCAATGTGGTGCTCAATCCGCCTTTGGCCGCATCTTCCGATTTAATGGTTGGAGGCAATTGCAGATGGTCACCGGCAAATACCACTTTCTCCGCTTTCAGGATCGGTATCCAGCAGGCGGGCTCCAATGCCTGCCCCGCCTCGTCGATTACCACGGTACGATACTTCATGCCGCGGACGATGAAATGGTTCGAGCCCACAAGCGTAGCCGTCACGACTTGCGTTTTGGTCAGCAAATCATCGATAATGTACTGCTCCATGTTCGCCACATCCTTCATAATGCGGTGTGCCTCGTCGAACAATGCTTTCCGCTGGTCGCGCTCGGCCTTTCCGAAATGGCGCTTGTATTTGTGCGCCATATTTTTGTACTCGTTGGCCTGCTTTTTCAGCGTTTTAATGTCCTTCACGCTCGGGTGTGCCGACATTTTACTATCCAAAGTCAATGCCGAAAGTCGTTCCGAAACACGCACCGGGTTTCCGACACGAAGTACGTTCAGGCCTTCCTCGCTCAATTTTTCACTCAGCAAATCCACTGCCGTATTGCTCGGCGCCACGACGAGAACTGGCCGGCTATCCTTTTTAACCAAAGCCTTAATGGCCTGCACCAATGTGGTGGTCTTACCCGTACCCGGAGGCCCGTGCACGATCGCGAGCTCCTGCGCGGAAAGGATATTCTGCACCGCGCGCTGCTGCGACGGATTCAGTTTGGGAATATGAATGGGATAAATGTCTTTGTCAAATGAAGGCGCTTTCTCTCCGGTCAGCACCTTGATCAAATGCCCTTCTTTTTCCGACGAACCCAGCGCATCCGCAGCTTTCAATGCGGATTGCATTTCGTCGTAACTGTTATCATCGAACAGCAAATCGATGCCCAGCTTGCCATCGCGCGACCATTCGGGAAGCTCGTCGGTACGCAATGTGATTTTCAGCCGGTTACCGCCCTGATGAGAAACAACTCCTTCGACGCGGTCCTTTTTAGGTTCATGGTTACTGAACAAAACAGCCGGCATTCCAAACCGCAACTGATGCGGCAAATCCTGGTGCGTCGTACGTTCCACTTCCACGGTGAGGTAATCGCCGCGGCTCATTTCCTGGCCGCGGATGGCAATGGGGTACCACGCCAGCCCGGCGGCACGGCGTTCGGAGACAGACGAGCGTTCGATCAATCGCTGGTACGATTGCTTATCTTCTTCCCTTTCTATTTTCAGTAATTCGAGTAGTCGCTTGAAGTAATCCATTCACAAATTAAATAAACCGGCCGCTTAATGCATCACACCGGCATCCGCACCCTGCTGTACTTCCACCTTGCTCGTGATAAACCGCCTGCCTACCACCAGCACAATCAGCGCCAGTGTAGCCGAACCGGCCATAGCCGCCACCATTGGAATGATAGAAGGCTCCTCGAACAAACTGATCGCAATGGAAATCAATGTGCCCGCTCCCATTTGAAATGCGCCCATGAGCGCCGACGCGCTACCCGCATTACGCGTGAACGGCGCGAGCGAAAGTGCGGCTGCATTCGGGTAGGTGTAGCCCACGCAGCACAGGAAAAGGAACAGGAATACGAGCGTGGAGGTGAGCGTCAATGCGTCGTTCAATGCCGCTGCGAGGAAGGTAAGACCAATTATCGCCTGGCATATCAGCGCCACATTCACAATTTGCTCACTTGTAAACCGCCTCAGTATCAAAGTATTCACCTGCCCGGAACCGATAAAGCCCACGGAAAGAAATGCAAAGATCCAGCCATACAGCTTGCCGTCAATTTTAAATACCTCCATAAAAACAATAGGCGACCCGGAAACGTAAGCGAACAGCCCCGCAAATGCGATGGCGCCGGTAATGGAATAGGTGTAAAACTGCGGCTCGCGGAACACCTCCATGAAGTTCGCGATGATGGGTTTGGGTTTCAACGAAAGGGTTTTGTCGGGCTTGTAGCTATCGGGCAGCCACAATGCGGTGGCAGCGAAAATGGCTACACCCATGACAGTCAGGATCATAAACACGGCGTGCCAGCCGAATGCGTCGGTCACATAACCGCCCAGCGTCGGCGCGATCATCGGCGAAAAACCCACGACCAGCAATAGCAGCGAGAATACTTTGGCATTCTCACTCACCGGGAAAAGGTCGCGTACCATCGCTACGGAAGCCACAGTAGCGGCACAGCTGCCGACAGCCTGGATGATGCGCAGCACGATCAGTTGGTCGACGGTCGTTGCCACCGAGCAACCTGCCGATGCAAGAATATACACCGCCAAACCGATAAAAAGCGGCTTTTTACGGCCAAAACGATCCAGCAAGGGCCCGTACAGCAGCTGACCGAGCGATATTCCAACGAAATATCCCGACAATGTCTGCGAAACTTTTGCGGCGGTAGTATTCAGGTCACGCGCGATGGCCGGGAAGCCCGGCAGGTACATATCGATCGAAAAAGGGCCAAGCGCTGTCAGGCTCCCCAGAATGAGGATCAGGAAAAAGTAAGTCTTTTTGGACATGGAATTTTGTGGTGTGGAGCATTTTGGTACTCTGCTAACACCGATAGCGCGGGGCTGGTTCGGTTGGGGAGGAATTTCGTGGTGGGGAGATGGACCGCCGACGGCAGACCGCCGACCGCCGATCACGTGGATGTTCGTTCGTAATGCTGTCAGTGGTCGGCGGTCACATTAAATTTCGGTAATAATGCGATCGGCGGTCGGCCGTCAGTGGTCGTCGGTCATAAAAAAGGCCCCGGATATACCCCGGAGCCCCGCTCTTATTTTCATGGCAACAGACCGAAGATCATGCTGCGACCCAGTTGAGTTTCTTATAAACCTCCTTTTCGCTTTCACTTACCGCGTAAGGAACCTT
Organism: Dyadobacter soli; assembly: GCF_900101885.1. GTDB lineage: Bacteria > Bacteroidota > Bacteroidia > Cytophagales > Spirosomataceae > Dyadobacter > Dyadobacter soli. The sequence goes on from NZ_FNAN01000004.1 coordinate 374,838, forward strand.
GTTTTTGAGATAAATAATGCAACCATGTCCCTTCTTAATGGGGGTAATCTTCATTACGTCTTCTCTATGAATAATAATATTAATGAGCTTTTGCCCAAGCAATTTGAAAGTACCTTTCTGTACCATGTCCTTCTAAAAGAAAAAAGTTAACGCTTATGCAATTCCACTGATCGAATTTCCCGATTTCGGATAGAGCAGGAAGTAATCCTTCGAAATAAGGAAATAGCCAAGGTCGGTCCGGTTACTCAATTGTAGAAAATCAGCCACTTCTCTTTGGGCTTCCGATTCAGATCTGGCACCTGTGACGGTAAGCACTGCGCCGGGTTTCAAGCTTTTCGCTGGGTCGTTACCTAGTGTCGCTACCATAGTTATATCCGATTTAAGAGTTAGTCTTGTTGTGAAATTGTTTTCGGAAGGCATCCATTAAAAAGACATGCCAGACTCCGGGCACAACGAACGTATAAGGATATTTCAGGGAGGCTTACGTGGTAACTTGCTAGGAAGTTAGAAATTCAAATAGTTGATTACAAGCATTTTGTAAATTTCTACAAAAATTTAATGCGCAACCCCCGAACTGAGCGCTCAAACGCACACCGGCTGTCCGTTTTTGAGGATGTATTATCAAATTGATCACACCCGCCCGCCCACTCGACGGAGACAAAGGCATGAATTTTGCTTGCTACTGTTATCAAACGACAACAATATGAGAGCAATATGGTCCGGGGCGATCGGGTTCGGCCTTGTGAATATCCCCGTCAAACTTTTCAGCGCCGTCCAGGCGAGCGAGCTCGATCTCGATATGCTGGACAAAAAAGACCACGCAAACATCCATTTCCAGCGTGTGAACGCCAATACCGGCCGCGAGGTGAAGTGGGAGAATATTGTCCGTGGCTATAAAGTGGAAGACAATTATGTGGTGCTCGACGAAACCGATTTTGAAAAGGCGAGTCCCGAAAAATCGAAGATTATCGAAATTGCGGAGTTTGTCGACGAAAAAGAGATCGACAGTATTTACTACGAAACGCCTTATTACCTCCAACCCGAAAAATCGGGCGCGAAACCTTATGCATTGCTGCGCGACGCCCTGAAAAAGACCGGCAAATGCGGCCTGGGTACTTATGTACTGCGTAACCGCGAAAGCCTGGTGCTCATCAAACCGCAAAACGAGCTTTTGATCCTCAATAAAATCCGGTTCGCCGAAGAGATCCGCGATACCGACGAGCTGAATATCCCAGATGTGAAGATCAAACCCGCGGAAATGAATATGGCCGTACAGCTCATCGAGCAGCTGACCACCGATTTCGACATTTCAAATTACAAGGATACCTATAACGAGAAGTTGCTGAAACTGATCATGGCCAAGGCGAAAGGGAAGAAACCGGCTGCTACCAAGATGAAAGTCGTGCATTCGAAAAGCCGCGACCTGATGGCCCAATTGAAGGAAAGCCTGAGCGCGCCTAAAAGAAAAGCATCATGAAAAAGAAAGCAGAGATTACCCACCCGGAGAAGATATACTGGCCGGACGAGCATATTACCAAAGGCGAGCTGATCGAGTACTATCGAAATATCGCGCCCTATATTTTACCCTACATGAAAAACCGGCCGCTCTCGCTGCGCCGGCAACCTAACGGCATTAAAGATGAGGGCTTTTTCCAAAAAGACGCCAGCGATTCGGTGCCGGAATGGATCAAAACCTTTGAAATACTCGCCGAATCAACCGGGAAGATGGTGAACTACCACGTGGTGAACGATGTAGAAAGCCTGCTGTACATTGCCAATCTGGGCTGCATTGAAATGAACCCGTGGAATTCAACGATCAACAAGCTGGAAAATCCCGACTGGGTGGTGATGGACATCGACCCATCGGACAAAAACACATTCGACGATGTGATCGACGTAGCGCTGACCATCAAGCAAATTCTCGACGAAATGGGTATTGAAGGTTTTTGCAAAACGTCGGGAGCGAGCGGAATGCATGTTTACATTCCATTCGGCAAGAAATACGACTACGACCAGGCCCGCGACTTCGCCGAAATGCTGGCACAACTGGTCACCGAGCGCCTGCCTAAAATCACCACCCTCGAACGTTCGCTTTCCAAGCGTAAAAAGAACCAGATTTACGTCGATTACCTGCAAAACCGCATCGGGCAGACGCTCGCGTGTGCGTACAGCGCCCGCCCGAAGCCTGGCGCAACGGTTTCGACACCGCTGGAATGGAGCGAGGTGCAGCACGGGCTGAGTCCGAAAGATTTCACGATCAAGAACATTTTCGACCGGCTCGATAAGAAGGGCGACCTCTTCAAGGGCGTTCTGGGCAAAGGCATTAATCTCAATAAAGCATTGCAAAAACTCTCGGTACCTGCGCAGGATTAGGAGATGATTTGAAGGTGTATTTAATTTAACCCTTCAAACCAAAACCAATACCATGCGCCTAATCCCTACTCAAAAGAACATCGGCACCGCATTGCTGATGGTATTCCTCATCGCCCCATTACTTTTCCTGAACAGCTGCTCGTCAGACAAAGACGGCGAAGGCGACGCAGATTCCACCAAACGGCCCGTCGTGATCGGTTATGTGGGCGGTTTCCACGGCTTGCTGAACACCAGTAATATCGAAGCGAAAATGCTTACGCACATCAACTACGCATTTATCGATATTAAGGACGGCAAGGCGTTTTTGAGCAATGAAAAAACCGACACGACCAACTTCCGTCAGCTTAATCTTCTCAAAGCCGACAATCCCGAACTGAAAATCCTGATCTCGATCGGCGGCTGGGCTTGGAGCGAAAATTTCTCCGACGCCGTCCTCACCGATTCTTCACGCAAGGTATTCGCCAAAAGCAGCGTTGGGATCATCAAAAAATACAATCTCGACGGTGTAGACATCGACTGGGAATATCCTGGCCTGCCCGGCGAAGAAGGCAACGTTTTCCGCACCGAAGACAAGCAAAACTATACTGAAATGTTCCACGCGATCCGCAACGAGCTGGATGCTTTGGAAAAAGAAACCGGCAAGAAAAAACTGCTCACCACCGCGGTAGCCGGCTGGGTGGAGTTTTTGAAAGCCACCGATATGAGCAAGGCCCAGGCGTACCTCGACTATGTAAACCTGATGACCTACGACCTTTTCCAGGGCGACACAGCCGTCCACCACGCGAGCTTGTACCCTTCCAACATCTACAAGACGGCCAAATCAGTAGATAATGCGGTAAAAGGCTTCCATGCGGCAGGTGTACCGATGGAGAAACTGGTGGTAGGGCTGCCGTTCTACGGCCGGATGTTCACGGTTGCGAAACTGGAAAAAGGATTAGGTCAAAAGCAGATCAAGCAGCAATACATCGACGGCTATTCCTACATTAAGGATAGTTTGGTCAACAAAAAAGGCTACAAAGAATACCGCGACACAGTAGCAAAAGCGCCTTACCTCCTCAATGCAGAAACGGGCGACGTACTAAGCTACGACGACGAAGAGTCGGTCAGAGAAAAATGCAAATACGTCCTGGCTAACAAACTAGGCGGAGTAATGTTCTGGGAATACGATTCCGACCCAAAAAAATACCTCCTAAACGAAATCGACAAATCCCTAAAATAACCCAAGGTTTCAACCTTGGGAAGCAGCCCCCTCCCCCCCCCTCAAAACAACCTCCACCGCTCAACCTCATAATACCCCTCGGCAAGCGCCCCTATCCGGAACCTGTTCACGTACTCATGTGCGTGACGCGTGGGCTCGGGCAGGCGGTGCTTGCCGGTACATTTGAGCGCGAGGGTGAGACTATCTTCGAGGCTCATTTTGTGCCCGGGTGATATGAACACCGGCTTCACATGATCCTTCGTCCGCACGGCGTAGCCAATCACTTCGCCCTTGTCGGTCACATGCGTGTACTCCCCTTTCGACGCGCCCGGCTCACCATACTGACCCGCCAGCTTTTTCTTCGCGCAACCCATCGTAACCGCGCCGGTAAGCACGCCGAAATGCGAAGCAATGCCCATTCTCCGGCCGTGCAGGATGCCATTACCGTCGAACATGACCACATCGGGTTTCACCGGCAGCTGTTCATAGGCTTTCAGGATGGCCGGTATTTCGCGGAATGCGAGGTAGCCGGGCACATAGGGAAATATGGTGCTGCTTTTCACCAGTGAGTAGCTAATAGGTTGAAGTTCGGGATAACTCAGTACCACCAGTCCGGCGTAGACGGTTTCGCTGTAAAGCGCGAGGGAAATATCGGCACCGGCGATCGTTTGAATGCCCTTTTGAAGCGGTTCCAGATTTAAATGGCCACGCAGCTGCTGCTGGATGAGCGTCGCTTCGGGGATCGTGAGCTGGTCGTAATTCAGCTCGGGCGTGATAACCATCCGGTTCAATGAGTCTGGCATGATATTTCGTGGTTGTATACCAAAGTTATTTACCCTGAATATTCAAAAACCAAGCCACCTTCATGGAACAGACCTCCGTCAGACGCAAATGGGCGAACTGGAAATTCATTTCGTTCATCGTGATCCTCATTGCCATCTTTGTCAAATTCTATGTGCTCGACGAACACGACGAGAATGCGGCGGTTACCGTCGAGCTCGACCTGCCGCAGGTTGCAATGCGCAGCCAGCAGGAAGTGGCCGCGATCCTTGGCAAAGGCCAGCTCGAAAACTTTTACCGGGACGAAAAAGCCGGCTGCGAAAAATGCCCCCGGGTGAGCTACCGCGACGGCAAGGTGGAAATTATTTATATGAGCGAGATTGCGGACCAGATCCGGCTGAACGGCCTCGCGGATTACGCCTTCGAAAACCGCATTATCCTCGGATTGCTCAACCTCTCCGAAAACATCGCCCCGAACATCGATAGTGGCGGCGTTAAAACCTGGGATAACTATCAGAAATACACCCAGATCTCCGCATTTTCGAAGGACGGCCATGTTGATTACATTCTGGTCAAAAGCAAGACCGAATAGCCACTACCGTGCCGATTTTTTGCTCACGCTGCTCAGCATCGCATAACCCAAAATTCCCGAAAGGATCGAGCCCGTCAGGATCGAGAATTTCGCCTCCGACAGGATCAGGTGCTCGCCCGGAAAGGATAGTAATGCGATAAATACCGACATCGTAAAACCGATTCCGCCCAGCATCCCCACCCCTACGATATGCGCCCAGCCGGCCTGGCTGGGCATACTGCTGATACCGAGCTTCACCGTCAGCCAGGAAAGCAGCGTAATGCCGAGCGGCTTGCCTATTACCAATCCGAGGATGATCCCCAGTCCAAGCGTGGTCGTCAGCCCTTCCAGCATGCCCGTTTCGAAGGTAATGTTGGTATTAGCCAATGCAAAAATGGGCATAATCACAAAATTTACCGGCTTCACGAGCATATGTTCGAGCTTCTCGAGCGGTGACTCCTGTGCGTCGGGTGTGGTCGGGATGGCGAACGCTGTGAGCACGCCCGCGATGGTTGCGTGGACGCCTGAATGGTGCACGAAGTACCAGATGAACGCGCCGGGAACGAGGTATACCGCCAGATTTTTCACTCCCGCGCGGTTCAGCAGCAGCAATGCCGCGAAAATACCTCCGGCGTAGAGCAGGTAGTTATAATGCAGTTCGGAGGAATAGAAAATGGCGATCACGAGAATGGCCATGAGATCGTCGACGATCGCGAGCGCCGCCAGGAAGATTTTGAGTGAGGACGGCACTTTACTGCCCAGCATAGTGATGATCGCAATCGCGAAGGCAATGTCGGTAGCCATAGGAATGCCCCAGCCCGCGGCGGTGTGCGTGCCTTTATTGAGCAAAAAATAGATCGTCGCAGGGGCAAGTACTCCGCCTATCGCCGCAAAAATGGGTAATGCCGCTTTCTTGAACGACGACAGTTCGCCCTCCACCAGCTCCCGCTTGATTTCCAAACCCACCAACAGGAAAAAGATGGCCATCAGCCCATCGTTGATCCATAACAGCGCCGTATAGCGCAAATGAATGCTTTCGGTATGAAAACCGAGCTCCGTGCCGAGCAGGTTTTCCAATGCACCTGCGAGCGGCGAGTTCGCTATTACGAGCGACAGGATCACGCAGATAATCAATATCGCGCCGCCCAGCGACTCGGATTGTACAAATTCCTTGAAGGGTTTCAGGTTTATCAGTTTAGCCATGACGCCAATATAGCAAATCGAGCGAAAATGCAGTTTTGATACATATTGTACTTTTCAAATAAAAACCAGCTCATAAGCATGTTAGCCCGTATTTGAATATTTCAAAATTATAGCAACCCTCAAAAGCCACTAAATCACTCTTCACCAATAAAAACCATTCAAATAACCGTTTGATCACTCATTGAATAAATATATAACCATTCATAAAATCCCATTTATATTTGCATCATCAAATAAGACAAAGACAAGAAAACAAAATAAATAGAGCTATGAAAACTTTGATCACAACCCTCGTAAGCGTTATCGCATTGACCAGTTCAGTTGCATTTGCAGACGACAATAAATCAGCCAATACCATCAAAAATGCGTTGCCAGTTTCAACACCCGTCATCGAGACGCCGGCACCACAGAAAGAGACGAAAGTAAACCCATATAAAACGCAGACGCCTGCTCAAAAAGCAGCCATCGTGGAGCTTAAAACGACAAAATAGGTTTTAGTAAAAATTGAAAGGTGAAATTGAGATGTTAAAAAGGAGGGCACTTGCACCTCCTTTTTTTATGCCCCTTCAGATGCGAAACTACGCCGCGGCAAATGGCGCGCTCCTCTTCTGCGCCGACCGACCGGCGCGGTATTTATCGAAGTAGATATTACTCGCGAGCAGCAGCAGCAGCCCCAGTGCGAATTGCAGGTAAGAGAATTGCATCAGTACCCGCGACCAGCTCAGGTCTTTCATAAAAAACTCTTTGTAGAGCAACAACCCTACGCTGCCCATATAACCGATACTTTCACAGATGTACACGAAATACCCCGCATTGGCCTTGATGCGGAACAGCGCGATCATCCGCTCGAAAATGACGGTTTGCAGTACGGTATAGGCTAAAAACAGCCCGAGCCCGACCATCAGCATCCAGTAAAAGCCGCTGATCATCGATTTCTCGAACAGCAGCGTCCCGAGGCCGATCAGAGTGACGCCGCCGAAAAGAATCAGGTAGGCGAGCTTGAAACCGGCAAGGTTATCCCGCACGAATGCCAGTGCGCCGATGATCACCAGCACTACAATGCCGGTAATCATTTCGGTAGTGGTAAGCACGCCGCTACCCCAATGCGAGTCGATTTCGTTCCAGATTTCGATCGTAAAATTGTCGCGAAAATCACGGACGACCACCAGCGTGGCGTAGAAAATCACCAGGCAGACGATCGGGAAGCCGAACTGCCGCATGACCAGCCGCTTGTCCTCGCTCGTCATGGGCACGCGCTCCGTGCGCAAGGCAATGTCCTCGGCTGTTGGCTTGGGGATCATTGAAAGCATCCACACAAACACCAGGAACAGCGGCAGGAAAAGTAAACCCATAAAAAACGGCATCCAGAACTCCGAGATGCCGGGAAAGATGCCGTGGACTTCGATGTAAGTGGTTTTAAGAACTCCCGACGCGATCACGACGCTGATATTGAGCCCCATCGAGAGCATTTCGGTAAACCGCCTACCTTCCAGGAAGCTGAATACCACGCCCCACACCATCCCCAGCGGCAGGCCATTCATAAAGAGAAACACGAAATTGTAAGGATACGGGACCAGCCCGAAAAACAGCAGCGCCAGCTCGGCCAGCAAGATCAGCCCGGTGACCAGCTTCACCCGCGCATCAGGTTTCAGTTCCGAGATCACTTTGATACCCGCAAACTTGGAAAGCGTGTAACCCGCCACCTGCGAAATGATCAGGATCGCCTTGTAGCTCACCTCGCCGAGTTCGAGCCCCTGGTAGAGCCCGGCATTGAACGGCTTGCGGAAAGCATACATGCAAAAATAAGCCCCGAACGAAGCGATGACAGCCCAAATGATAAAAAACGTATTCGATCGCGTAAGTGCTTCTTTCAGGCGCATATAGTGTCAAATGTTGAGTTTTTATACCAAAACCGAAGCCGTTTCGATGGCTTTTTCCAGAATCTGTAATGCTTCTTTCAGTTGTTCGCGGGTGATGATGAGCGGCGGGGAGAGCTGTACTACATTTCCCTGTGATACTTTGAAGCTCAAACCGTTTTTCAGGCATTCATACATCACGATTTCCGCTTCCTGCACAGCCTTTTCCTTCGTTTCACGATTTTTCACCAGTTCCACACCCCACAAAAGGCCGATCCCGCGTACCTCGCCGATGAGCGGATATTTGTCTTTCAGTTTTTCCAGTTCTTCGCGCATGAACTCCGCGTCGGCATTCACTTTGGCGAGCATATCGTTTTGCTCGATAAATTCCAGCATTGCCAATGCCGCCACACTGCCTAGGGGACTTTTTTCATGCGTAAAATGCCCCAGCGACACGCTTTGCGCCACATTATAGCTATTGCGCGCCACAATGGCCGCCATGGGCATCACCCCTCCGCCGAGCCCTTTGCCCAGGCAAACGATATCCGGCTCGAACCCATAATGCTCGAATGCGAACATCCTGCCCGTGCGCCCGAATGCGATCGGTATCTCGTCGAGAATGAGGAGCACCTGATGTTTGGTACAAATCTCCCGTACACGCGCCCAATACGCCTGCGAGGGAATCTGCACATCGGTATTGCGGATGGTTTCGATCACAAAAGCGCCGATATCACCCTCTTTTTCAATCACATATTCCAGGTAATCCGCGTAAGGAACGTCACCGTTACCAGCCGCGGCAAACGGCCCGCGGTAAGTCATCGGCGGCGGAATGCGCTCCACGCCCGGCATCAGCGGGCCCATATCTTTCCGAAAATCGAGTTCGCCGCCTGCGGAAATGGCATCCAGCGAGGCGCCGTGGAATGAATCCCAGAGCGAGACTACTTTATGCCTGCCCGTCACAATGCGGGCCAGTTTCAAAGCCATACTGATCGCCGAAGTGCCTCCGGGCGCAAAAAGCACACGGTTAAGGTCGCCGGGCATGAGGTTACCGAGCTTTTTGGCAAGCTCGATGGCCGGTACATTGGTATATCTTCGGGGCGAAAACGGCAGGACATCCAGCTGTTCTTTCAGCTTTTCGATCACGTAAGGATGCCGGTAGCCGAGCTGGTGCACATTATTGCCGTGAAAATCCATGTAGCGCTTACCCTGCACGTCGGTCAGGTAAATGCCCTCGCAGGAAGCGAGCACATCCAGGCAGGGTGTAGAAAGCGATTGATGCAGGAAATACTCCGCATCCTCGTGCAGGTAGCCCGATGTTTCGGGGTCACTCACGACCGCATACCAGTCCTGACGCGCGGATGATAAATTAATGTCGCCTTCCGTTCGGTTATGTTCAGCTGCCATGCGCAGGGTTCAGGGTTAAATGCTTTGAGCCAATTTAACGTTTTTCGCCCAGCCAGAGGTTTTTAGGTTCATCAAACCCTTTGAAAACCGGCTTCACCGGGCGGCCGATCCACGCATAAGGCTGCTCAATGCCGAACGCAAACGCGATCGTCGACGCAAGATCATAAGTATAAACCTGCTGTTGAATCTGATAACCTTTCTTCACGCCCGCACCATAGAACACACCGGCTATCTCCGCTTCCTGCGGTGTGGCGCCGCCGTGACCTTTACCGATCCCGCCGTGGTCAGCCCAGAGGATTACCAGCGTTTTTTCGGCGATACCAGCATCCTTAATGCTCGCCAGGATTTTACCAATTAATGAATCCGCCTTTGAAACGGATTGGTAATACTGCTGCGAGCCATGCCCGTCGTGGTGACCGGCGTGGTCTACGTGGTCGAAATGCACGAAGCCCAGCACAGGCTTTTTGTTTTTGATATACTGGATAAAATCGGCGGCAGTGGAATCTTCCGTACCGAAATGCTTGTCGTAATTCACTGCATTTTTTTGGAATAACCTCCCAAAATCACCCCAATGGTACACCGCACCGATCTCCGCATTAGGCTTTGCTTTGTGTAAAACGCTGAAAATTGTCGGAAAGCGACCGTCCGCTTCCTGCACAATGGGTGGGAGCGTATGCTTGTTGAGCTGCCAGTCATTATCGATGATCCCGTGCTGCTCCGGCCCGGCACCCATGATCATCGATGCCCAGTTCTGGCTGCTTGCGGAGGTAAGTACCGTCCGCACGTTCCATTTCACGGCGCCACCGGCTACCATTTTGTCGATATTCGGCGTCTCTGCCTTTTTGATACCATCCGGACTCAGGCCGTCGACACCAATCACGATCACATGTTCTATACCCGCCGGCTTATCGTCCGGTTGAGCGTAAAAGGCCGACAGCATCAACGCCGTAGCCACAATGCAGGAAACTTTCGCAAGCATATCAGTTAATGTTTAGGAATTATCAGATTCAAACCGATCAGTTCAGGAGCGGTAAGTGCCGCCAACCACTTCATCGCAAAGACCAAATGAAAGCGTCATACCGTTTCCGCCGAGGCCATTAAGGATCGTCACGCCGCTTTCGGGCTTCAACACGATCTCCGTAGCCCCGTTGGTCATTTTTGGATAGATCCCGTGCCAGCTCTGGAACACCTTCGGCGATTTGAACTGCGCGAATGTACCCAGGTAATCGAGGATCATCGTATTGATAAATTCACGGTCAAACGGATCGAAGGTGAGCGCGTATTCATGCGAATCGCCCACTGTAATCTCGCCCAGGCCGTTTTGCGAAGCCATTACGTGGATGCCCCATTTCAGGTATTCGGCGTAATCGCGCTCGTACCTGGCTTTCAGGCCCGGCAATGACGCAGCTGCTTTGAAACCCTGGTAGTGAATGAAAGACAATCCGCCGCACAATGCAGGGCCGATTCGCCAGTCGTCCGGCTGGGCTTCGAGGCGCATCATTTGCAACTTGCATTTAGTCAATGGCGCCGCCGAAAACTGCTCCGGGTAAAGCGTCTCGAAATCCTGGCCGCTACAAACGAAAATCTCATCCGCCGACCAGCTTTTCGTACCCGAAAACACAGCCGGATATTCCACTTTTGAAATAGCCGTATTCCATATGAATGTCACGCCCAATGCAGCCGTTAGATAACCCGGAATGGCCGCAATGGCCTCACGCGGGTCGACAATCATTTCGTCCGTCGAATACAGCGAACCCAGCAACCCGTCGGGATTTACCGCCGGTGATTTGGCCAGCGTTTCTTCCGCATTCAGGAAACTCACGGGCCTGTAAGCGCTTACTTCCACGAACTGCCGGATCACTTCCAGCTCGTCCTGATGGTAGGCCATATGCAGGCTGCCCGCTTCCTGCGACCAGCATTTCGCACCCGCAAGCATTTCCTTCCAGATACTTTTGGCATGTAATGCCCTTTCATATAATGTACCTTCCGGCTGGCCGATCGGCCACACCATTCCGAAATTCCGGATAGACGCGCCCACCGCTTTCGAAGACCGTTCGATAACCGTTACTTTATAACCTCTTGTGACCAAAGCCCTTGCCGTTGCCAGCCCCACGATTCCCGCGCCGATAACTATCGCAGATTTGCTCATACTTTTCAATCCGAGTGAATGTGGGTGAATTAAGCTTTGACTGCTATTTCGAGACTGGCCGAGATAATGCCCGGCACTTCGGCGATGTCGTCGATGATATGTGTAGGCTTGTAAGGCAGCAACTCCTCGCGGGTGAATGCACCCGTGGTAATCCCGATCACATATTTGCAACCCGCATTAATCCCTTCATTGATATCCACTTCGGTATCACCCACTTTCGCAATGCGGTCCGCGGATTCGATACCCAGCTCGGCCATAATTTTACGGATCATGTCCGGATAAGGCCGCCCGAAAGGCACTTCGTCGCTTGCCACGAGATAGTCGATTTTATCCTGCCAGTCCAACCGGCTGATAATTACATCGGCAATGTCACGGGAGAAGCCCGTGTTCAGACCGATTTTAATACCTTGCCCGCGAAGCGCACGGAAAGTCTCTTCCACATGCGGCAGCGGCGCGATTTCCGTCGTCGTTTTATAAAATTCGATCATCCCCTTCACGAAATGCGTGTGAATCGCATCCACGAGCGCTTCCGTGATCTTCGATTTATCAGTTTCACGTATTTCAAGCATCATTTTAATCGCCAACGGCTTTTCGTAACCCATCAGCGGGTTCACATGCTCGATCGAGATTTCATATCCCTGCGACGCCATGGCCTGCTGGAACGCGATCCCTACAAAATTTTTATCCTTGACAGTCGTACCTGCCATATCGAAAACTACCAGTTCTATCGACATCTTACTTGGTATAATTGGTGAACTAATACTGAACTTTTCCGTAAATCATGCCTGCATTCCGGCGCACTTCTTTTCGCACAATAAATGTTTAGTAAAATTTAACTTAAACATTCCTCACACACCGGGCTGACATTGACTTTCAATCGAAAAATACCGTTCATTTCTTTAAAGCACAAGAAAAAGTTAACTAATATTAAAAATTGAGCACAACAAATCCCTGATCACTGCAAAACTAGTGAACTGCACCTTGCCAAAGGTTAAGCAAATGTTAATTAATATTTAACAAGAAAGAATTTTCTGAAAAGGCTCTACTGAGCCTCGTTGAAGAAGTAAATCACGAGTAGCACCGCCTCGTCGCATTCATGGCATTCGAGGTTATGCAGCTCGTTGGCATCGAAAAACATCGAATCGCCCTGGTTAAGGATATATTTATTTTTCCCGACAGTATATTCCACCGCTCCCGAGAGCATGTATTTGAATTCAAATGCATTCGTGCGCACCATCGGCCGCTTCGCATCCTTTTCGAGCCGCAGCAGCACGACGTCGATATGGTTGTCTTTGAATTGTTTGCTGAATATGCGCTGGTAGAAGTAACCTTTCGCGTTTTCCTTGGTAAACGGCTGATACTCTTCTTTCCGGCGGACGAGCACATTCTCGCCCGGGGCCGTTGAGATGATATCCTTGAAAAACACGTTCAAATCAATGTCCAGCGCCTTGATCAGCCCCAGCATCACCGGCAGCGAGGGGATCGTGCGGCTGTTTTCGATTTGGGAAACAAGGCTTTTCGTCACGCCCGCCTCGTCGGCAATTTCCTGAAGGGTAACGCCCTTACTCTTTCTGACTTCTTTTAATTTATTACTGATCTGAAAAAGAATGTCCTCCTGCATAGCACTGAGCGTGGTAACGGGTTAAGTTCGTTGGATATAGGTACAAAGTAAAGCCTAATTTTGGTCCAAAAATAGAAAATCTCCCGGTTGCGGCAGCCGGGAGATTCCATATCTAAACGTAAATTAATCATTCGGTCACATTAGGAGCGTTGTCACCGGATAGTGGCTTCGGGTTTCTTTCACAGTTTTCAACATCGCCTCCATCGAAAGTAACGTGGCACGGTGCAGGTTCGGACCGAAGCTCACCCGCGCAACACCCAGCTTTTGCAACACATCCAGGTCGGGGGTATCGCTTTTGGCAAGGATATTCACAGGTACTTTCAATGCATTCACCAAAGTTTTGATCGTATCCTCCCCCGTCGCGAAGATGGGATAAATGCTACCCGCGCCCGCCCCCACGTATGCGCGTGCACGCTCGATCGCCAGCGCGAGTTTCTGATCTTCGGACAGGCCGGGATTTACAAGGAAAATATCCGTCCGCGCATTGATAAACAGCCTCGTATTCTCCCGGTCGGCGACGCGGGCGATGAGTTTCAGCTTTTCTACCTGCTCTTCGAGCGGCAGCAATTCACGCGTGCGCACGTCGGAATCCTCGATATTGATACCAGCCACACCGGCGGCGATCAGGCGGCGGATGTTCGATTTCAATGTTTCATTATCCGCCGCATAACCCGTTTCCAGATCCACCGTTACCGGCACATTCACCGATTTCGCGATTTGCGCCACAATGGCCAGCAACAAATCGAAGGGAATCCGCTCACCATCCTCGTAGCCGTGCGCGCGTGCAATGGCCGCACTGGCCGTCGCCACAGCCGGGTAACCCAGGTTTTCGAGCAAAACGGCGCCGGCCGCGTCCCAGATGTTTGGCAAAACGAGCATTTTGCCGCTATGGTGCAGTTTTTTGAGCAAATCAGCCTTTTCCGACTGACTGTTCATTTGAATAGGCCGACTGTTAAACATGGCTTTCGAGGGCATTGACAGTGGCCTGATCGGTGATCATAATGCGGTTCCAGGCGCTGATCGCCACCACACCCATGACCACGGCTTTGGTATACTCCTCTCCCAGCAGCGCTACCGCCCGGTTATAAACCTCGTCGCTCACGCCTCCCTGATGAATTAGCGTCACCTGCTCGGTAAGCGCCAGGATCGCCTTTTCTTCTTCGGTATAAATGTTGGCTTCGCGCCACGCGCTCAACATATAGATGCGCTGCTCGGTCACCCCCAGGTCGCGGGCCTGTTTCGCGTGCATATCCAGACAAAACCCGCATCCGTTAAGCTGCGATGCCCGGATTTTGATCAATTTATAATGCACCTTACTGAGGCCCGTCGAGGCGACATACTTTTCAAGTTCCCGCACCGCCGTAAAGGCGCCGGGAGTAAGTTCAATGGTTGGTTTGCGGGTGGACATGGTTAATAAGTGAATGACTGAATGATTGAATGATTGAATGATTGAATAGGCGAGTGTGAATAGCGAAATGAGTGAACGAATGACTAGGGCGAACGAAATAGAAAAATATTCGATCATTCAATCATTCAATCATTCAAAATTACATTTAACCGGACTACCCACATGATCCATTTAACCAAATTTCAAATAGTCCAATCGATATTAGAGCCGCTTTACTTCGAAATTAAAAAGCGATTAATTCCAGCGGTTCTGAAACTTTCATATCTGCATTCGCTATTTGAATTTTATAATATTGTGATATGAGCCATTCTGAATCTATCCAGGAGTTTTACCGTCGCGTGCCGCAGGCTAATCCGGCGGATTTGTCGCTGAACAATGCCGGCATCGGGCATTTCAATGTGTTCGAGAGGAATTCTTGCTACAAGAAAACACCATACAGCCGCCGCGACTTTTATAAGGTATCGTTCATCATCGGCACCGGCCGCCTGCATTATGCCGATAAGTGGATCGAAATAGACCGCCCCGCATTGCTTTTTTCGAACCCGATGGTGCCCTATTCATGGGAAGCGATTTCTGAGACGCAGCTGGGCTGGTTTACATTATTTACCGAAACTTTCGTGCATCCCGCTGAGCGGAAGGACTTTTTACAGGATTCGCCGTTGTTCAAAATCGGTGCTAATCCAGTCTATTTCGTGAATGAACAGCAGCAGAAGGAGCTCTCGATGATCTTTCAGAAAATGATGACCGAGATCGAGTCGGACTACCCGCACAAGTATGGCATGCTGCGCAACTACCTGCATTTGATTATCCACGAAGCCATGAAAATGCAGCCTGCGGAGACATTTGAACGGCAAACCAACGCTTCTGCGCGGATCACATCGCTATTCATGGAGCTCCTCGAACGGCAATTCCCCATCGACACGCCCGAAAGTGCATTGCGCCTCAAAACCGCCAATGATTATGCCCAGAGCCTGTCGGTACACGCCAACCATTTGAACCGTTCAGTGAAGGAAATCACGGGCAAAACCACCACAGAGCACATTTCGGCACGCATTACCAAGGAAGCGCAGGCCTTGCTCAACCATACAAACTGGAATGTGTCGGAGATCGCTTACAGCCTGGGCTTCGAGTACCCTGCCTATTTCAATATATTCTTCAAAAAACAGACCGGCCTCACACCCGGAAACGTGCGCGCGAGGGCTGTGTGATTTTTATAAAGATCTGTTTGAAAACTATAAAATGGCGACCGTCGCCGAGAAGTAGCTTTGTATCATCAGAAACATTCTGACGAACTGCATTATCCACCCCGGCCGGGCGCCCCGGTTCAACCCGCAAACAAGGCGCCAGCCGATAGCCAACAAACAAATGCAATACAGAAGCCTTGGAAAAACAGACGAAAAATTATCAGCGATCGGACTCGGCTGCATGGGCATGAGCTTCGCCTACGGCCCCACCGACGACACCGAGAGCATTGCCACATTACACCGCGCCCTCGACCTGGGCATCAATTTCTGGGACACCGCCGATATGTACGCCAATGGCGAAAACGAGAAGCTGATCGCGCAGGTGCTGGTCCCGAACCGCGACAAGATTTTCATAGCCACCAAATTCGGTTTCCGCTACGGCGAGAACGTGAACGCACCGCGCAATTCTGCCGGCGCTTATTTCGACGGTTCGCCGGCCTGGATGAAAACAGCCGTTGAAGACAGCCTGAAAAGACTGAAAATCGACACGATCGACCTCTACTACGCCCACCGCGTCGACCCGAATGTACCTGTGGAAGAAATGGTAGGTGCCATGGCCGAGCTTGTAAAGGAAGGGAAAGTCCGCTACCTCGGCCTGAGTGAAGCCTCCGCGGCGTCCATTCGTAAAGCGCACGCCGTGCACCCTATCGCCGCATTGCAAAGCGAGTACTCGGTAATTACCCGGGATGTGCAGGGTGAGATACTGGATACCGTGCGTGAGCTGGGCATTTCGCTGGTGCCCTATTCACCGCTCGCCAGAGGGCTGGTAACCAACACATTAAATACAGCATCTTTCGCTGAAAGCGACTTCCGCCGCACCTTGCCACGGTACCAGGGCGATGTGGCCGACAACAATGCGAAACTCGTGAGCGGCTTTGCGGAAATCGCCGCGGACAAGCAATGCACCCCCGCACAGCTCGCGCTCGCGTGGGTGCTCGCGCAAGGCGACGACATTATCCCGATCCCCGGCACCAAAAAACGCAAATACCTCGAAGAAAACGCCGGAGCCCTCGATGTGGGCCTGTCAGCCCAAGACCTGGAAACCATCGACGCCCTCATCGCCCGCTACCCCGACACCGGGGCCCGATACAGCGAAGGCGCCATGAAAATGGTTAACCATTAAAAAAATTAGAAAACATTTTCTAAATCTCTTTATCCCCGGGTTAAAACCCGGGGCAATGGGATTGGCACCTAAGCATTAGCGCCAGAGGCGCGCACAACCATAGCCTCCGGATTTAAATCCGAGGATTAAATAGTTTTTAAAGAAGGATCATAGAAAGATTTCCAGAGTGTTATAGATTCTTCTATTGTTTCGGGCGGGGAAGCCAGGTAGTCCTTAATTTTGGTCAAATTCGCAGAATGCGCCTCTTTTGCGGAATACTTGATCAGGTTTACCAGCAGCTTGTCGATGTCCACCGTATCGTTTTTCCAGTTTTTACTGTACTTCGCAAACCACTCTTCATTCAGAAAAACCACACCCGAATACCTGTACACATCCGAAAACCCGAACGCATCGATTACAATCGGCTCGGTAGGCCATTCCGCATCCAATTCCTTGTCGCTGTACCGCTCGCGACCATCGCCGAGGAGGGCGATAAATCTGTATGTTTTTACCATTACTGAACTATTACATTAAAGTGCTTGAAGGGCTCAATTTAGAGGATATTCTATCACGGTACCAAATCAGAAATTGAAATTCTCTTGGCAAATCCGGTCATAAAACCGGAACGTGTCCGGTTTTCGCACAAAAACTGGACATGTTCTGTTTCATGTCCAAATAATGAACATATATTGGCCTGATCAGGATACACCAATCCTGACCGCGAAATACAAATACCATGATCCGAATCTCCCAACTCCCGCTGATCCAGAATCCCGGACAATTTTATTCCACCGAGCTTATCCTGCTTGTGGACGTGCTCCTGGTAGGCGACGCGCCGCGGCAAATGCGGGAATACATCAAAAACGTGCACGGAGGGTTTATTTACGACAAAAAGACCTACATCCCTATCACACTCACCGGCACGCCCGAAAGCCTCCTCGCCAATGCCGGTAAGCCGATCGTCTTCAAATTCGACCGCGGTTTTGAAAACCATTACCATTTCAACGGCGACCTGAACGAGCTGATCTGGCATAAAAAGCTTTACAACATTTCCGGACTCATCGATCAACCCTCGGTACAATTCGAGCGGGAAGAGGACTTTATCACCGGGCGTTACCTGGCTGGATATAGGGAATATGTAGAGGTCGATTCGGAAGATAAAATGCTCTCGATTCCGGTGCAAAGTCCGGCTATTGGTTTAAAAGCAATGAAGGGCTTGCGGCCGGTTCGGAAAGACTGAGATCGGCGTTGAGCCGAATATGCGGAGATAAGCTATCTATTCTCCGCATATTTGCGGAGAATAATCACTATATTCACCGCAAAAAGAACAATCATGGCCCGGTACATCCATCAACTGCCCGACTGGCCCTCGTTTTCGTGGGATGATACAGCCTTGTCCGAAACGCTTGGCCAAGTGCGCTATATACAAGGCAGGATATTTGGCAGAATGCAGGCATTGGGTGTTTCCGCCCGTGCAGAAGCGGTGCTGAAAACCCTTACCGAGGATGTGCAGAAATCTTCCGAAATAGAAGGAGAAATACTCAATACCGATCAGGTACGCTCTTCTATTGCCCGCCGGCTCGGCCTGGAAATGGGCGGCCTGGTTCCCTCAGACCGAAATATTGACGGCGTTGTGGAAATGACTTTGGATGCAACCCAAAATTACAATAGCCCGCTGACGGAAGATCGCCTCTTTGGATGGCATTCGTCATTATTCCCGGGCGGCAGGAGCGGGATGCTCAAGATAGTTACGGGACAATGGCGGGACAATGAAAAAGGCCCCATGCAGGTAGTTTCCGGCGCAATGGGGCGAGAGATCGTTCACTTCGAAGCGCCCGATGCTTCAAGACTGGAAGACGAAATGAAGCTTTTTCTGGAATGGTTTAACAACAACCAATCCATTGATCCTGTACTGAAATCCGGGGTCGCGCATTTATGGTTCGTTACAATCCACCCGTTCGACGATGGTAATGGGCGCATCGCCCGGGCTATTGCCGACATGCAGCTGGCCAGGGCCGATGACAGCGCGCACCGGTATTACAGCATGTCTTCGCAAATCAGGAAACGGAGAAATGACTACTACCAGATTCTGGAAAAATCACAAAAAGGCGATCTCGACATCACAGAATGGCTCAAATGGTATTTACTATGCTTGGAAAGTGCAGCTGAGGAAACAGAACAAACGCTTCAAGACGTCCTCAAACGCGTTGAGTTCTGGGATAAACATGCCTCAGTATCTTTGAATGCAAGGCAAAGAACAATGATCGCACGAATGCAGGAGGGCTTCTTCGGTAATTTATCATCTTCCAAATGGGCCAAAATGACAAAGAGTTCACAAGACACTGCCGGAAGGGATATTGCAGATCTTATTGAAAAGGGCATGCTAAAAAAAACAGATTCGGGCGGGCGGAGTACCCGCTACGAACTCCTCTGGTAACCAAACTTCTCCCGCAAATCCGCGACCTTCAACACATCGCACCCGCGTACGAACACGCGTGTGCGGCGGTCGTTGGGGCCGCCGTAGGGAATGCTGTCTTTCCAGAAATCGATATTCCGTGTGGCCAATTCGTGTAGAAGCGCTTCTTCCTCTGCCTGGTTTTGAACTAAACCAATCAGGTGGCTTGATGCGAAGCGGTCGTTTTCTATGATTTGCATTGCGTAGGCGACGGCATCCTTCTCGACTTCAAAAGTTTTCAGAATGTCCTTAGAACCGCGCTCGGTATAGTACCAAATGTACATGCCGCCGGATTGGCGCAGACCGTAGCCTTCGTGCACAATCCGTTCACCGATCGCGTAGTGGTGATCGCTGTAACAATGGGTTTCCATCCATTGCCGGAGCTGTTCGATGGTTTCGGGCGAGAGCACGGGTTAGAGCACGTTTTTCTTGATCGCCTTTCCCCAGAATTCTCCCAGAACGGCCACGCCTTCTACATTAGGATGCAGGTAAAACACGCCCTGCTGGCCGTTTTCCGGCTTGAAAAGTTTGAGATAATGCTTTTTGAAATATTTGAAAGCTTTGGTATCGCCTTTGAAAACGCGTCCCGGCTCGGTGCTTTTGTATTCGCCGATGAGCGCGTCGAGCTCCGGCACGTAGGTTTGAAGCCGCTCCAATCCCTCGGCGAGGTACTTCGAACGATTGTAGGTGTTGGTACTGTACCATATCGGGTGGTGAATGATCACTTTACTGCCGGGATAGCGTTTCAGCAGCTCCGAAACGATCGTCTGTACATTCTTTTTGTAATTTTCTTTCGAAACCGGTGAGCCGTTAGGACCCTGTATCGCGCTGTCGTTCGTGCCCAGTTTCATCGAAAAGAGCAACTGGTGGTCCTTTTGAAGATACAAACTGTCGGCAGCCGTGGTGGCGAGGGTGAAGTATTTACCGGTTTCAGGCAGCCAGTCGACGGTAGTGGAGCCGCTCCGGCCTACATTGGCATACAACACATCCTCGACGCCCTTTTGTGCTTTCAGATAGTTGACGGCGTGTGTCGGCGGCGGAAAGCCGTTATCACCCCCCTTGCCTTGCGTGATGCTGTTGCCGATGAAGACAATGCTCAGTTTGGTTTGGGAAAATACATTTAAAGAAATCAGCAGCAGTACGGCGACAAGCGATCGGGTTCTCATTGATCGGACAGGTATGGGAAGCGATGAACATTTTCAAACAATGTTTAAGAAAAGCCTCACACCGCAAATACTACCGAAAAAAGCGCATCATTTTACCAATACTTTCATCAGATCCGTCAGGCTGACCGAAAACGGCAGGCCGGATGCGCGATTGGCGCGGTAGCCCGGAAGCTGCGTCACGTCCCAGCGCATGCCCGCAAACTCCGGTTCCACATCCGGGTCTGTGGTGTAAACCAGGTATAGCTCGCGGGTAGGTCCGGGATACCCTTTTTCCAGCAAATCCCGCCTCGAAAACAACCTGGGCGACCTGTTATTTAATTTGAAAAGCATGCTCGACACCGTCTGCCCGGGCCCATGCAGCAGCAAATACCGCGCATTCACTTCCGCCACGCCCAGCGACAGCGACCCGCTCTTCGCACCCGTCCGGAAGTTGTACAGGTTATGCTTCCGGACCCAGGCCAGGTGCAGGTCATTTTTGTAATAGCCTACCAGCACGAAAGTTTCGTCCGGGATCAGGTCGCGGTTCTTGCCGAACGGTTCGGGCAACAGTTCCCGCATTTCCTCAGACGACCGGCTGTTGTAAATATCAAAATTCCTGAAAGCGATCTTTTCCCGCTGCGAGGCCCTGTTCTGGAAATGCGCTACCACGTCGGTGAGAAAGCGTTTCAGCTCGTCGCGGCCATTATCGGTTTTGGACGGACGGATCGCGAATGCGCCGAGACCCGGGATAAGCTCATGGAAGCCTTTGCGTTTGTACACCTGCCCCGTCGCGCCCGGGTACAACACATATGCCCCCGCGGTGCGACGAATCGCATCCTTATAACTATGCATTTTCAACAGATCGTCGCGGTGATGGTCCGGCTGAATCCGCCCCGCCGTGAGCATTGTTTCGTCCTCGCCAAACACTCCGGCAACCGATTCCACCTTGTATTTAGCGTCGAAATGAATGTGCACGATCAGTTCCTCCGTTTCGGCCTGGGCCTGGGAAACGCCTGCCGGCCAGATCGACAATGTGAAATCCGGCCGCATGCCGGTTGTCCAGCTACCCGCTTGCGGATAGTCGTTTTGTCCGGAAAACGATCTGTTGAAACTAAACTCGACATTCAGTTTCCTCGAACCTGCATCGAAAATGCCGCTAACCGGTAAATGCCGCCCCTGTTTGAGTTGAAGCGCCAGTCCGTTCTTAGTAGGCTTCACCAGATCGCTGATGTGCGCCGGTTCAATGGCGAACACGCTCTTCACCACATCCAGCAGTTCGAAAAAGAGCCAATATTCGTACAGCACGGCAACATCCTTTTTGCCTGCCTGGTACACGTCGTCGCCACCCCGCCACACCAGCCGGGCGGCCAGATCGAACATCAGCCAAACCCGAAGCACCTGCTTGTAACCCTCCTTGCGGACGAGCCCGGGGCCATTCAATGCAAGCCGCAGCGGCTTCTCTACTTCTTTGAACAACTGGGCCGAAAGCATCCGGTTCAGATGATTTTCTAATAAGGTAGCTTCGTCGTAAAAGCGGCTGCGCACCGGTGCAATGCTTTTGATATGCGCCACAAAACCTGCAAAAACTTCCAACGCATGCTTTACAAACCGGTTTTCGGGCGTATCCACCGAGTCTGTTTTCGAACTTACCGATATCCGGGCCGGTACCGACGCCATTCGTCTTTTGAGATTATGATGACTGGGAAGCACAATGCGACTACCCCTTGTAGCCAGTTGAGCAATCGCTTTCCAGTCGGGCTTACGCAGGTTGCGGACGTCCTGTTCTATCTCCTCGCCCGTCCATTTGGTAATCGGGTTCCGGATGATTTTCTGGAATGCTATTTCAAACTCCCGGTTGGTAAGCACCGCATTCACGAATGCGAAACGCTGATACAATGTCTGAGGATCAGTCAGATAATCGGGTGTGAATGGATGTGTAACGGGTGCATTGTAATAAAACAGCAGATCGGTGCAGCGCTCGGTGATCCCTTCCAGCATCAGGCGGTAATCGCTTCGGTAACTGGCTTTCCTGGAACGGATTTCAACTTTGATTTCCCCGCAACAGGCATTATCCGACGGCCGCAAAACTTCGATCGTAAGCGTACCCACGTACACATTCGGCGTCAGGCGGCCCATTGCAGGATTAATGCGGGAAGGCACCACCACGGGCGACTCTCGCAGCGCATATGCTCCGAGCACTTCATATTCATAAAAGCAGCCTTCCAGTAGTTGAACACGTGCTTCGCCGTGCTCGAAAGCGTCCCATTCGTCCAGTTCAAAAAAGGTCGGCTCGCCGCGTTCTTCGGCGATAATGCGCACTGAAACGATCCCGTCGGAGGTTTCTGCATCGATAAGGAGTTCAGTTCCCTTCATCAGGCCTCCGCGTAGCTGGCAAAGCCATGGTCGATCAGGTTCCTGTAAATGCGCCTGATCTTCTCCAACGCGGCCGGGTAATGTACCGCCTGCGCGTCGGGCAAATCTTTTTTACCGGTCAGGTAGTCGTCGAGCAGGTCGGGATTAGCGAGGCAGCGACGGCCCAATGCTTTCAATACCGGTTCCAGCTTTCTGCGGGAGCCGTAGATTTTAGGTAAAAGTTTTTGCATTAAAGCGGCGTCCATTACCTTTTGCAAAGGCCAGTTCGCACCCAACACATTGATAACCGCCGCAAACCGCAGAATTTCAGCCGCGCTCCGGTATCCGAACTCAGCTCCCGCCGGTTTTAGTATTTCAAACAATGCGAGTAGCTCTGCATTGAGCTGTTCGCGTACCGGACTTTCCGGAACAATGCTTCGCGCCATTTCCACGAACACTTCGGCCGCAGCTCCACCTGCCATACGCCGGTTATCGGACTCAGATTTACCGGCTGATTTCAAGAATGCCTGCATTTCGTCCTTCGAAATACTAAACTCGATCACACTCGCCCTATCGAGCACCTTGGGACTGAACATGTAGGTAGTTTCGTCGATATTGACTGTCCCCACGATGAAAAGATTGGAAGCTACAAGCACGCGTGCCGGTACTGCGCCGGCTGTGCCATTGTGCAGCCGGATAGGCTCACCGGACTCCATTCCACTCAGGAAATCGGCAAAATACCGCTCCACGTGGCTTAGATTCATTTCATCGAGGATCAGGAAGTAAGGTCTACGCGGATTAGCCCCGGCGGAGATCAGTAAATCGACGACGCCGCTTTCGGGCTTCACGTACTGGCCGGGTTCGAGCGCATTCGGGAAGCCGAGGAGCGGCTCGCGGTTAGTCCAGTCCGCCCCGACCGGCACCAGGCAAACCTGCTCTTCCGTTTCACAAATCCATCGTGCAAATGCGTGCGCCAGCCGCGTTTTACCTGCGCCCGAAAGCCCCGTCAGGATCACAAAAGGCTTCGCAATGAGTGCCGCTACAAAACGGATCACCACATCCGGATCAATTTGCAGGCCGCTATCCAGTGCATATTGGTAAAATGCCGGGTAGTCGAAGCGCGGCGTTTTCGCAATGCCTTCCGCGGCGAGGGTAGCGTGGTAAATGCCGGTTATTTCCTGCAAATCAGCCTTTATTTGCCCTCTGTCGAGATCAGCCACTTCATAAACCCTGAAAACAAACGAGCCGCCATACCTGGCAGGCTTGCCTAATCCATTTCTTTTGAAGTAGCTGTCGATGGTTTCCATGCCCGATTGACGCCACGGGACCGGGGGAGGGAGTGTTTCGCTGACGCCGAACGACAGCACGAGCAATTGCTGGTTTTTATAAAAAAGATAAAATGGGTAAATGCCGCTGCTGATATGCTGCCCCGGCGCGAGAAATGCGATCCAGGGCACCCTCGCAGGATGGCCTTTTCCAAAACTGATCTTGACTTTAAGCCCTTCCAGCCTGTTCGCGAAGTGGGAAGTTTTGAGGTTTTCGGTCTGGCATTGCGCCAGAAAGCGGGTAAGCTCGTCGAAAAAATCCATGTAATAGTGTGTTTGAGATCAAATTCATTCTATTGGCTTAAATATGAATGAAATTTTGTTCTCTCCCAAGCAAAACTAACCCTCGAAGCGATTTTATAACCCTGGTTATTAAGCTGATACAAAGAAATTATTCCAGATTACCCAATGCAAGGTCGATGTGCCCCAGGTGGTGCTTCACGTGCCAGACCGACATCGCCAGCGCCTGCCGCTGATCAAGCCAGAAGCCACGCAAATGGTGGTAATATTTCCGGGCGAACTGCTCTTCGTTCAACGAACCCGCCAGGTAAGCGTACCGGGCGTGTGTTCCTTCGAAAATGGACAATGAAACATCGATCGGCATATGCAGAGAGTCGGAAGTGAAGGCCCATGCATTCATGTCAATCATGGTAACTTCCTTGTAATCCGGCTCGGTAATGGCCTTTTTCATGCGCAGGTAATGCACAAATTGCAAATCCGCCACGTGGTGAATGAGCTGCCGGATTGTCCAGCTTCCTTCGCGATAGGTTTTTGCCAGATCCTCGTCCGAAAGGTGCTCGACGCGCTTCCGGTATTCCGCCGGAATTTCGGCGATGATCTGTATGAATTCCCTCACCTCCTCGTCGGAATACGTTTCCTTCAACGCAATGGGGCCAATGGGAAAGCGGCGGTCGGTCATGCGTTTTGCTTTCTTTTGGATTCAACAAATATGGCGCCTACCACAAGCCCTACCAGCAACAGGGAACTCACAAGGTCGATTTTTTTACCCGCAACCACCGAAACCGGTTCGAAGCGGAACTTGATCGTATGCTTGCCCGCAGGTACGCGCAACGCACGCAGTACGTAGTTGGCGCGCAACAGATCGGCCGGCTTGTCGTCGATCGTCACCTGCCATTCGTCGCGGACATTGTAATAAATCTCCGAGAACACCGCCAGGCCATCGCCATTGGCATTCGTTTCGTAAACCAGTTCGTTCGGTTTGTAGGAGATCAGGCTGATCTTCGACGTCGAATCGGTCGCTATTTTCAGGTCGCTTAATTTCGCTGCGAAACGCTGGTCCACCACCGCTTCTTCGCGCAGATTAACAGTGCGCAGCGCGGCCATTTCAGCATCCGCATTGGGCACAACTTTAAATGATTTGACAAACCACGCGTGGCCGTAAGCTTGCGGATTGGGCTGCGCCACTTTGTTACCTTGCTGATCCGGCGTGATGAAATACTTGGCATTCAGCATGTTCAGCACTTCCATATTGGGCTTTTCAGTAAAAAACTGATTTTCAAAAAGCTCCTGGTAGCGGCGCATTTTGGCAGCGTGGTACCCGCCCAATGATTTATGGAAATAAGATGCCTGGGCGCTATTGAACGGTCCTCCATGGGAAGCGACGTCATAAACGCGGTAATCCGGGTCGGTATCGCGCAGGATCTGCTCGTCGGCCGGCGAAGGTGTAGTAACCCCCTGCGCGACGTAAGCACTCACAAAATCTTCGTTATTAAGATACCTCTTATCTACCCCGAACAGGTCGAAAATCACGAGCACGAGCAATGCGCTGTAAAACACCATCGATTTCAGTTTATCCTGGGCATAAAACCACACCAGCGCAGCGGCCAATGCAATGAATACCAGTCCCCGGATCGCATCACCTTTCATGAGGCCTTCACGATCCTGCACAACTGCATTGTAAAGCAGCTGACCAAATTCGGGGCTTTGTGCCTGTTGCCCATACTGTTGCGCCAGCGCGGCCATCTGATCGTTTGCACCTTTGAAGCCGAAAAACAACCCGGGCAGCAATGCCATGATCAGCATGAGCCCGCCGGTAATGCCCACGGATATCAGGAATGGCTTTTGCAGCTCCTTCACAGTGATTTTCTTTTGCGCAATCGCGGAAAGCGCCAGAACACCCACCATTACCATCTGCATTTGTGCCAGCGAGATCACCATCGTCATCGCCCGGAACTTGTTGAACATCGGGAAATAGTCGAAAAACAGGTAATTGATCCCTGCCAGGCTCTTCCCGAGCGCCCAGATCACGTAGAGCACGATCACGCCCGCGGCCCAGTGCTTCAATGGGCTTTTAACAATAAACAACCCGAGCACGAACAGGAAAAATACGATGGCGCCAATGTAATTAGGACCGCCCATGATCGGCTGGTCACCCCAGTAAAGTGGTAGCTGCTGAATGACATTCTGGGCTGTGGCTGCATCGATACCACGGCTGGTAATTGCCTTAAATGTTTCGGAAGAATTCGAAAGCGGACCGACCGAAGCACCACCATAGGCATTGGGGATCACCAGCGTGAGCAATTCTCCAAGGCCGTAACTGTATGTAAATGCATATTCCTTATCCAGTCCGGTGCCTTGTTTGGCAGCGGCGTCTTTGCCGGTTACCGTCAATTCCGATTTACCGCGGATGGTTTCTTTGGTGTAATCATATGCATTCCAGAGGCGCGTCGTATGCGTCCCGACAGCCACCACGGCAGCGAAAGCGAGCCCGCCGAGTACCAGTACCAGGTCTTTCGCAAGGCCTTTTTTGATCAAAGCAATGCTTTCGACGATCACCAGTATCACAATGCCGATACCCAGGTAGTAGGTAATCTGCACGTGGTTGGCATACAATTCCAGGGAGAGAAACAATGCGGTAACTGCCGCTCCGGCCAGCCAGTTACGGCGGAAAGCAAGGATTATGCCCGCGAGCACGCCCGGCGCGTACATGATCGCGATCACCTGCGAAATGTGCCCGGCTTCGAGGTTAATGACGTTGAAACAGGAGAATGAGAATGCCACGGCGCCTATCGCTGCGAGCCAGCCGCCCGCGCCCAGCACGAGGAAAAGCACATAAGCGCTCACCATGCCGATCAGGAAATAGTTGGCCGGCGCCGGGAGCAGCTTGTTCACCCCCTGCCCGATTTTCGTGGGAATGCTGGTAGGATAGTCGGCCGACACCAGGTATGCGGGCATCCCGGCAAACATGCCGTTCGTCCACCACGAACGCTCGTTGGTTTGCTTATAATAATCCATTACCTCCCGCGCACCTCCCAGCGCCTGTATCTCGTCGGTAGCGCTGAGTTTCTTGCCTTGCAGCACCGGAGAAACGTAAGCGACGGACAAGATCATGAAGCCAATGACAGCTACCAGGTGGGGCCAGAGACGTTGCCAGGAGAACAGATTTTTCATTTTGGTAATATTAAAGCTACGGGTTGATTTCGGATGAAAGCGGTACCGGCCACGGTCCGCCCTGAATATGACTTTTCAAACAGTAATAGTAGCAACGAACGCCGGTTGAGGGATATTAAATTTCCATTAACCGGCGCAAATATAGGAGTATTGGTATATGTTTGAGATGCTGAAAACGATTCTTGTTCCGGCATTTTTTTAACATAATTAAGAATCAAGGCATATATTTTAAGAAAATACCGGATAAATTTGCGGAAATTGTGCCTTTTAAGGTTCGATTGGAGCTGTACATAGAAAGATTAGAAGTAACCCGAAATTATTAAATGAAACGAATTGGAGTTTTTACCTCAGGAGGAGATGCCCCTGGTATGAACGCCTGCATCCGGGCGGTAGTACGCGGAGCATGCTACCATGGTATTGAAGTATTTGGAATCAGAAGAGGATATAGCGGAATGATCGCCGGTGATGTCTACAAAATGGAGTCTCACTCGGTCAGCAATATAGTTCAAAGAGGAGGTACTATCCTCAAATCGGCCAGAAGCAAAGAATTTATGACCCCGGAAGGCCGCAAGAAAGCATACGACAACTTGCAGGAACTCGGCATCGAAGGGCTTATCGCCATCGGTGGTAACGGTACTTTCACCGGCGCGATGATCTTCGGAAACGAGTACGGCATCCCTACCGTAGGCGCTCCGGGAACGATCGACAACGACTTGTACGGAACCGACTACACTATCGGGTTCGACACGGCGGTAAATACTGCATTGGACGCGATCGACCGTATCCGTGACACCGCCAGTTCACACGACCGCATTTTCTTCATCGAAGTAATGGGCCGCGACTCAGGCTACATTGCCATCCAGTCGGGTATCGCAGGTGGCGCGGAACTGGTAATGGTTCCGGAAGTACTGACGCCAATCTCGCAGGTGGTCGACACCCTGAAACAGGGATGGAGCCGTTCGAAATCATCTTCCATCATCATCGTGGCGGAAGGCGACGAAGAAGGCAGCGCGCAGGAAGTAGCCGATAAAATCAAAGTTCAGGTGGATGAGAATGCGGATATCCGCGTAACCACGCTCGGCCACACCCAACGTGGAGGAACGCCGTCTGCGTATGACCGTATCCTCGCTAGCCGCCTTGGATTGGGCGCATTGGAAGGCCTCATTGCAGGACAAAAGAATGTAATGGCCGGTATCATCAACAATGAGCTGGTGTATACGCCTTTCGAAGACACTATCAGACTTCCGAAGCCTATCAACGAGGATTTGTTGAGAATGGTGAAGATCCTGAGTGTGTAACCCAGGCAACGTTTAGCAGTAACCTACTGCTTTATAGGCAACATAGCCTACAAATTCATGCCATAGCTTGCAGAACTGCATGAAGGCATTGGGGTCAGGTATCAGGTCCTGAAGATCAAACTTATTGTATCCCCCACGAAAGTCGGCCGGGAAGGGGTCTGTATCGATTCCTATTTTTTCGAAACACCCGGCCGACCGGCGCATGTGAAATGCGGAAGTAATCAGCAGGTATTTTCCGGAAGGAAACATTTTGTTCAGGATACGGCGCGAGTACACGGCATTTTCATGTGTATTACGGGCCATTTCTTCAAAAACAATATCATTGGCAGGCACCCCCCAGCTTACCAGGAGCGACGCTGCCTGGCGCGTTTCTCCCTGCCTTTTCGCCATCAGCATCTCCCCGCTTGTGCCGGTGATCAATATTTTCCTGATCTTGCCGTGCTTGTAGAGCAGATATGCTTGCAGGACCCGGTCGCCATGATTACCCATTGCCGGGCGTTCCTGCCTCGGGGTGGTGGTGGAAATCAGGCCGCCCGACAGCAGAATACCAACGTCGTAAGTCCCTTTCACTTCATCGGGGTTCAAGAATTTCGCTTCCCACGCGTTAATAGCCTTCGTAACCAGGTACGAGTTGGAAGCCAGCCCCAGCAGCACGATCACCATGCCCACCGAAAGCTTCCTGCGCCGGTCGCTTTTGGTGAAAAATGAATAGATAAGTATAAAAAACACAACGCTCAAAGGCATTATGAGAAAGTCGATTGCTTTGGAGAGAAAATAAAACATTTGAATAAGAACCCTGCTGATGTTAGCGTTTTGAAGTTAATTTTACAGACTTCAAAATTTGAAATAATCCAATAAACTGCTTTAAAGCAAACTTCCCATAGCCCGATGAGAGATTATACCCGCACTTTCCTATTGCTAGTACTCGCCGTTTCCGGCCTTTTTTCAACCAGTTACGCCCAGGGCTACCGCATCGAAGCCACCATTAAAGGAATGGGCGATTCCTCTTTCGTCATCGGGCATTATAACCGCAATGCTACGCTGTTTGTCCCCAAAGATACCGCCAAGGCCGATGCTACCGGGAAGGTTGTGTTCGAAGGCAAAACGGCACTTCCCGGCGGCCTTTATGTGATCCTTTTCCCGGGTAACCAAAAGATGATCGAACTCATCTATTCGGGCAAAGAGACCAACTTTTCACTCGAAGCGGATACCGCCGACGTAAATACCTCCATTAAGATAACCGGCTCCAAAGAAAACGACCTTTTCTATGGTTATCGAAAAGAATTAGCCAAAGGCAGCAAGGAAATCGAGGCGTTGGGCAAGCAGTCGACACCCGAGGCGCAGGCACGCATTCGTACCATACAGGAAGGATTTGGCACCTATCGCAAGAAATTGCTGTCGGAAAACACCGGAAGCTTCACCGCACAGCTGCTGAAAATGTCGGCCGACCCCGAAATTCCTGCCGCCCCTAAATTAGCCAACGGCAAAACCGATTCGATGTGGGTGTTCAACTACTACAAGGCGCATTACTGGGACGCATTCGATTTTTCGGACCCGCGCATTGTAAATACCCCGTTCCTCGAACCTAAAATGGAACGTTACTTCAAAAACCTGGTCGTTCAGGTACCTGATTCCATTATCAAGGACGCAGACCTGATCGTGAAGAAGGTTTCGGCCAACAAAGACCTTAAATCGTGGACGGTATTTTACATTACCAATCAGTATGAAAACCCCAAAACGGTAGGTACCGAGGCTGTGTGGGTGCATATGGCCAACAAATACTACCTCTCCGGTGAAATGGGTGTGGGGGAAGATGTTAAAAAACGCGTTGCCGAAAAGGTAGCGACGATGAAGGATCTGCTGGTGAATAAAACCTTCCCCGCATTGACATTGACCGACCCTGCCGGTAAAAAAGTGAGCGTACAGGCCATCGACGCCAATTATACCGTGCTATTCTTCTTCGCACCCTCGTGCGGGCATTGCAAGGAAGCTTCGCCTGTACTGAAAGCGTTTTATGATAAGAACAAGGCTAACGGCATCAAGGTAATGGCCATTTCGACCGAGCATAATGTGGAAGAATGGAAGACTTTCGTGAAGACTTATCACCTCGAAGGATTGCTCAACGGCTACGATGCCCTGAACCAGATCGATTTCAACCGGAAGTTCGATGTGGTGACGACGCCGACGATCTACATTCTCGATAAAAACAAAAAGATCATCGCCCGCAAAATGCCTGTGGAGCAAATCGAGGACTTTTTGAACTACTACCAAAACAAAATGGCCAGAAAACTCTGACCATCTCGCTGAGGCGCTATTTAAATCTCACTTACAGGAATGCTACGCAAATGGGCATTTTCACGGCAATGCTTTCGTGCTTGAACGTGAATTTGCCCGTTTTTTCATCCACATCATACACCACCAGATTGTCCGACGCCTGATTGGCCACGATCAGGTATTTCCCGGTCGGGTCGATATTGAAATCGCGCGGAGTAGCGATGGATTTCGTCTGCTGGTCTACCATTTCAAGTTCGCCATTGCCCAATATTTTGAATGCGGTGATCGAATTATGGCCGCGGTTCGAAACATATACGTAATTGCCGTTCGGGTGCAAATGGATGGCCGCGCTGGTATTGCTCGGCCCCGAATAGTCGGCTGGGATTGTAGGATAGGTCTTAATGGCCGTAATCGCCCCTTTTTTATCAATCGAGCAGGCGGTAACTGTTGCATCCAGCTCGTTCAGCAGAAACAGGCGCTTGCCTTGCGGATGGATGATCAAATGACGCGGGCCGGCACCGGCTTTGCCCTGAAAAAAGGGCTGAGCCTCATTTGGCGTCAGTTTTCCGGCAATGGCGTCGGCACTGTAATTCATCACTTTGTCGCTTCCTAGATCCGTCACATACACGTACTTCCCATCGGGGCCCGCCGTCGCGAAATGCGCGTGGGCTTTTTCCTGGCGTTTGGCATTGGGTCCGGTCCCGGTGTATTGCTCTTTGTAAACGGGCGCGCTTAGCTTTCCATCGGCGTCGATGCTATAAGCTGAAAAGCTGCCGCCGCCGTAATTGGAAACAAAAGCCATTTTACCCGTTGGGTGTACCGAAACATGGCAGGGTCCCATACCTTCCGAGGGCTGGCTATTCTGAAATTTCAGTTTCCTGTCCGCGCCGATGGCATAGGCCGACACTTTATTATCCGACCCGATCGCATACAAATGCTGCTTGTTGGGCGAAATGGCCACATAGCCCGGCGCTACCGACTTGTTGATCGTGTCGATGAGCGTAATCTGGCCCGAAGCCAGGTTCAGCTCGCAGCGGGTGATCGAGGAATTCGACCCTTTGTCCTGTGTACCGACGTAAAAAGTAATGTTCCTGTCCTGCGCGAAGGCATTTAACCCGGCCGAGAATAGTATAATGGACAACAGCAGTTTTTTCATGTTTGTGTTTTTAGTGAATCCCCTATTGCTTGGGAAAGGGATGTTAAGGGCTTTTTTAATGTTGGTTTCCGCGAATCTTGCAAACCGCAGCCAGAATTGTGTAACGCTGCCGGCAGCATTGGATTTTATTTTTGTATACCAATTCTGAAAGACTATGGAAACGACAACAGATATAAAAAAAGCTACCCTCCCGGTTACCGGCATGTCGTGTGCGGCGTGCGCGGTGAGCGTGGAATCCATGCTGAGCCATACCGAAGGGATCACGAACGCCGCGGTGAACTACGCCAATCAATCGGTGTCCGTATCCTACGACCCCGAACTCGTCGACTTCGCGGCCATGGACCGTGTACTGCAAAGCATCGGTTATGGGCTTATAATCGAAGAAAACGAGGAAGATGCGATTGCCGAACAGGAGAAAATCCAGCAGGAGCATTACCAGAAACTGAAAAATAAAGCCATTTATACCGGCATTCTGACGTTACCGGTGGTGGTACTGGGCATGTTCTTGATGGACTGGGAATATGCCAATTACATTATGCTGGCCCTCACCATCCCGGTGCTCTTTGTTTTCGGGCAGGATTTCTTCGCAAATGCCTGGAAGCAGGCGCAGCACGGCAAGGCTAATATGGATACGCTGGTCGCGCTTAGTACCGGCGTGGCTTTTCTTTTCAGCACATTCAACACCTTCTTCCCCGCGTTCTGGCATGCGCGTGGCCTGCACCCGCATGTATATTTCGAGGCGGCGGCGGTAATTATCTTCTTCATTTTGCTGGGTAAACTCATGGAAGAGCGTGCCAAATCGAATACCTCCGATGCATTGAAGAAGCTGATCGGTTTGCAGCCGAAAACCGTACGGGTGTACCGCGACGGCGTCGAAACCGAAGTCCCTGCACGCGACGTACGCATGGGCGACGAGGTCATTATCCGCTCTGGTGAAAAAATCCCGGTCGACGGAAAAGTAGCCAGCGGCAGCTCGTTCGTTGACGAAAGCCTCATGACCGGCGAGCCGATTCCTGCCGAAAAGAAACCCGGCGATAACGTGTTCGCCGGAACGCTCAACCAGACCGGCAGCTTTACTTTCATTGCCGAAAAAGTGGGCAAACAGACGGTCCTGGCGCAGATCATTAAAACCGTCCAGGCGGCCCAGGGCAGTAAAGCTCCGGTTCAGCGGCTCGCCGACCGCATTGCCGGCATATTCGTACCGGTCGTGATAGGCATCGCCATTCTGACATTTATTACCTGGATGCTACTGGGAGGTGAAAATGCCATCACGCACGCCATGCTCACGGGGGTATCCGTGCTCGTGATCGCCTGCCCGTGTGCGCTCGGGCTCGCCACACCCACGGCCATGATGGTGGGGGTAGGTAAAGGTGCCGAAAACAATATTCTGATCCGCGACGCGGAAAGCCTTGAAAAAGCCTATAAAGTCGACGCCGTGATACTCGACAAGACCGGCACGCTTACCGAAGGACGACCCGAAGTAACCGATTGGAAATGGATCAGTACCCTTGAAGACCGGGACTTGCACCTGGCCGCTGTTAAAACACTTGAAGCCCGCTCGGAGCATCCGCTCGCACAGGCCATCGAACAATACATCGAAGACGACACCCAAATAGCCGTTTCCGACTTCCAATCGATAACTGGCAGCGGCATCCGCGGCATTGCCGGCGGCAGCGAATACATTATCGGGACATTGAAATTCCTTGAAAAAGAGCACATCGACATCGCTCCCGAGCTTCAAGCCGCCTACGAAGTACTCACAGCTCAGGCCAAAACCGTGATCGGCATCGCCATCAACGGCCGGCATGCCGCGCTCGTAGCCATCGCCGACCAGCTGAAACCCACCTCGCGCGAAGCCGTTCAAAAACTGCACGCCCAAGGCATCGAAGTACATATGCTCACCGGCGATAATGCACAAACAGCCGCGGCAGTAGCCTCACAAGTCGGCATCGATAGCTTCCAGGCCGAAGTAAAGCCCGACGACAAGATGCAGTTCGTCAAAAAATTGCAGGCGCAGGGCAAGACCGTCGCGATGGTGGGCGACGGTATCAACGACTCCCAGGCCCTGGCACAGGCTGACGTGAGTGTGGCCATGGGCAAAGGCTCCGACATCGCCATGGATGTCGCCAAAATGACCCTCATCACCTCCGATCTCCTTGCATTGCCCAAAGCCTTACGGCTATCCCAGAAAACGGTGGTAACCATCAAACAAAACCTCTTCTGGGCATTCATTTATAATATCATCGGCATTCCCATCGCCGCCGGTATCCTCTACCCTCTCAACGGCTTCCTCCTAGACCCCATGATCGCCGGCGCCGCGATGGCACTGAGCTCGGTTTCAGTGGTGATGAACAGCTTGCGGTTGAAGGGCGCGCGGCTGTAAAAACACGGCTGATTGGATAGAATCCCAATTGTGCAAAAAATGCACAATTGGGATTTGCCTTAATGCGGAGGTCAGGCTAATTGTTTTGATTGATCAGACTGACCACCACTTTCACCATCATATCCTTTTCCGAGGGACTGCTTTCGGCAATCATCAGCGTAAGCGCCACCAATGCATTGTCCGCAAGCCTCTTTGAGCCATCCGGTTTGTAGAGAATGCTGTTACGTTCAAGAAACCACACGAAAATCAACGCCGCGATTCGTTTGTTACCATCTGTGAACGAGTGATTTTTGATGATAAAGTACAGAAGATGTGCGGCTTTCTCTTCAATGCTGGGATAAAGTTCGATCCCATCGAAAGTCTGGTAGATTGTGTTAATGGAGCTTTTGAAAGAATCGTCCTTTTCGCGTCCGAAGAAACTGTGTTGTTCAAATTTGCTCCGTAAGCCCTGGATGGCTGAAATAGCTTCTTCATAGGTAATTACGTAAAGTTGCTTTTCGGATACGCTCTCGATGCCTAGTGCCTTTTGATCGTAGCGATCGAGAATATCGAGTGCATAGGCGTAATCTGAAACCACCTGGATGAGGCCTGTCGCCTCGCCAGCGGTCAGCTCCTTGTTGTGAATGACATTGGCAAGCAGCGCAACAGTTTTTTTCAAATTTTCCAGCTGACTTAGCTTCAACTTTTCCTGTGTAGCAAAGCCCTTAATGAGGTAATCCTTTAAAATTCGATTAGCCCAAATCCGGAATTGGGTTCCCTGCTTTGATTTGACGCGGTAACCAACTGAAATAATAACATCAAGACTATAATAAGTCGTCACATAACCCTTTCCGTCAGCGGCAGTATGTCGGAAATCCCGACATACTGATTTCCTACTTAACTCCTTCTCTTTAAATACGTTGCGAACATGCTCAGTGATAGTTGATCTCCCTTTCCCAAACAGCTCGGCCATCTGAGCTTGCGTAAGCCAGACTGTATCGTTTTCTAATTGTACTTGAAGTGTCATCTGGCCTCTCTCGGATTCATAGAGAAGGATTTCACCATGCGGTGATGTAGTTGACGTATTCATATGGTGTTTAGATTTAATGTTCACCATTGATACGCCTCGTCACAGAATTGGTCACTGCTTGTAGAACTAACCTCCACCAACGTCAAAAGCAATGTGCAAAAAATGCACATTACTCTTACTTGCTCGCCGAATCCGACTCCCAACTGAATTCAGTATGTCGGAAATTCCGACATACTGAACTGAACCCAAAAACTCTGCAACGCCATCCCACAATTGTGTAACAATCCCCAAACCCTCACCACCGATATTTGTAAAACAATCTAACACATAGCCAACCCGCCGGAGCGCGGATTTTAGTAACGATGGAAACTTTGAAATTTAAAACCAATATCAAATGCGGCGGATGTGTCGCTACTGTTACGCCATTTCTGAATGGGGATGAAAATGTTGAAAACTGGGCGGTGGATCTGGAAAGTGCGGACCGCGTACTGAAAGTGGAGACGAGCCATTCGCCGGAAGAAATTCAGCAGCTGATCAAAAAGGCCGGGTATGTAGCCGAGAAAATCGCCTGATAATTAGTAATTTTGCCCGATATGAAAAACAAACTGCATCGATCGATCACCATCCTGATGGCCTTCCTGGTACTGCTGAGCAGCACGGGGTTTGTGCTGACAGAGCGCCAGTGCGCGATGATGGCTAGCAAGTCGATGCAGCTTGTGGGCAAATCCAAAGAAAATTCCTGCAAACCGAAAGTCGTTTCTTCCTGCTGCGCCAAAAGTGCGTCGATGAAAATGACGAAGGGCAAATCCTTTCAAAAAGCAGCCTGCTGCAAGGAAAGCCAGAAGCTCGAAAAACTGAATGTGGCTTCGGTGGACGCGCAGGTGCTTGCAAAATTGCTGAAATCGGTAGCAACCGGCGTTACCTGGTCGGTGACGCGCTACCAGTTCATCCGGGCCGAATGGACGCTTCCGTCCTCCCCCGATTTTCCCGACATTTCCTTTTCTTCCCGTCTTCATGGGAGAAGTATGCTCGCATTCATCCAGTCGTTCCTGATTTGATATCATTGAATAACAGTCATTTAATGCAAAAACACACGCATTCCGCGGCGGTTTTGACAGTGAATCTCTTATTCCAATGAATCCATGAAATCATGAACAAATACCTTCTGGGAGGACTGCTTCTACTGATATCCTCCTGCATTTACGCACAACGTATAGCCGGGTCGGTCAACGAACAGGAGCCGCAAACGAAAAACCTCAAACCCATTACCGGAGCCAATGTGTATTGGGCCGGCACCACACAAGCGGCTGCTACCGACGAAAACGGTCGGTTCAGCATTCCGCGGTCGGCGCAGTCGGTTCTGCTGGTAGTGAGTTTCGTCGGGTTTCGGAACGATACCATTAAAATCGGCCAGGAAAGTGAATTGCAGGTGGTGCTGCAAAACGATCAGACGCTCGACGAGGTGACGGTTCGTGCCGGAAATACATCCATCGACCGCGTTTCTCCACATCAAACCGAAATCATTACCACCCGCGCATTGGCCAAAGCGGCCTGCTGCAACCTTTCCGAAAGTTTCGAGACCAATGCTTCGGTTTCAGTTTCGTATGCCGACGCCGTGACGGGCTCCAAACAAATCCAGATGTTGGGCCTGAATGGTACCTATATTCAAACGAACGTCGAAAATATTCCCTCGATCCGCGGATTGGCGTCGACATTCGGGCTCAACTTCGTTCCCGGAACGTGGATCCAGTCGATCGACGTCGGCAAAGGCGCCGGCTCGGTGGTGAACGGTTACGAATCGATGACCGGGCAGATCAATGTGGAA
Source organism: Dyadobacter soli (assembly GCF_900101885.1). Classification (GTDB taxonomy): domain Bacteria; phylum Bacteroidota; class Bacteroidia; order Cytophagales; family Spirosomataceae; genus Dyadobacter; species Dyadobacter soli. The sequence goes on from NZ_FNAN01000004.1 coordinate 412,380, forward strand.
CTTCAAAAACCGGATACGCAGGAAAAATTGTACCTGAATACTTATGTCAACAATTTCGGCCGCGGGGAGGTAAACCTGAACCTCGCACACCAGCTCAACAAAAAATGGAGCACCGGGCTACTCACGCACGGGAGCACATTGCGCAACCGCATCGACAAAAACGGCGACGGCTTCCTCGACCTGCCGCTTTACACCCAGTACAATGCGATTAACCGCTGGAAATACCAGGGCGATAAACTAATGGCGCAGTTTGGTGTGAAAGCACTTTATGAAGATCGCCTCGGCGGGCAGAAAAGCTTCGAACGTGAAATGAAAGGCACGACGCAAGCCTACGGTTTCGGTGCAAAAGTGAACCGGTATGAGTTTTTCTCCAAAATAGCCCGGCTTTTCCCCGAGCAGCCTTACAAAGGCCTGGGATTGATTCTGAATGCCTCTATTCACGATTCCAAATCGCATTTCGGACTGAATAATTATGATGGCACGCAAAAGACGCTGTACGGAAACCTGATTTATCAGTCAATTATCGGCAACACGAACCATTCCTACAAAGCCGGTATCAGCTACATGCTCGATAATTATGATGAGTTGTATAAAGATATCCGCCTGAAACGGAACGAATCGGTGCCCGGCGCTTTCTTTGAATATACCTATAATCACCTCGACAAATTCGTGATGGTAGCCGGTGGCCGCGTCGATTTCCATAATCTCTACGGTACCCAATGGACGCCGCGCCTGCATTTGAAATACAGCCTCACCGACCAAACCACCCTGCGCGCATCCGCAGGCCGCGGGTTCAGGGTTTCCAACCCGCTGGCAGAGTATTATGGCAACCTGGTGAGCTCGCGTAATGTGCTTTTCCGCGAGGCGATACGGCCGGAAGTGTCGTGGAATTATGGTGCCAGCATTACCCAGGAGTTCAAAATCGGGGAAATGAGCGGGAATTTTATCATGGATTTTTACCGGACCGATTTCGAAAACCAGCTCGTTGCCGATATGGAAGATCCGCGCTATATCCGCTTCTATAACCTCGAAGGCAAGGCTTATGCCAACAGCTTCCAGGCCGAAGCGAACCTGACGCCCATCAAACGCCTGGAATTGAAACTCGCCTACCGCCTCTTCGACGTGAAACAGACAATCCGGGATGTGTACGACCAGAATACCTTGCAGCCCCGGATGATGGTAAGCCGCGACAGGGTGCTTTTCAACGCCGGTTATGCGCTGCCGTACGATAAATGGAAGTTCGACGCCACCGTGCAATGGAATGGTAAAAAGCGCCTCCCGTACATGGGCCACGTGCCCGACCACCACGTTGCTACCGACCTGACATCGACCTGGGCGCCGTCGTTCTACAACTTCAATGCGCAAATCACGCGGACGTTCCCGAAATGGGACATTTACCTCGGCGGCGAAAACCTCGCTAACTTCCGCCAAAAAGATCCGATCATGGGCGCCAGCGAGCCATTCGGGCAGCATTTCGATGCGGGAATGGCGTGGGGGCCGGTTGCAGGGCGAATGATTTATGCGGGAATGCGTTATAAGATTGTTCGGTAATTTTGAAAAAAAGGGGAGGAATGGAGGAAGGTCTTCGACTGCGCTCAGACTGACATTTAAGATAGACTTGACATTTTACTATGAAATTATATATCAAAAATATGGTGTGTGACCGCTGCAAGCGGGTGGTGCGGGAGGAACTGAACGGGCTGGGCATTGACTTGACTTTCGTAGAACTCGGCGAAGTGGAAACGATGGCCGAGGTGAATACCGACAAATTGCAGCAAGTGAAAGCCGTGCTGGAAGCGAATGGTTTCGAGCTGCTCGACGACCGCCGGCTGGCATTGGTGGAGCATATCAAGACGCTGGTGATTGACGAGGTGCAGAATCTGAAAGCGCACAAGCCCGCACAGATGAATTTCTCGGATTATCTGTCGGAAAAGATCGGTTATGAATATTCGTACCTGAGCAACCTGTTTTCTTCTGAAACCGGGCAGACGATCGAGCAATATATCATCGCGCAGAAAGTTGAAAAAGTAAAGGAATGGCTTTCCTATAACGAACTGACATTAAGCGAAATCGCATGGCGGCTTTCGTACAGCAGCACCGCGCATTTGAGCAACCAGTTCAAAAAAGTGACCGGTATGACGCCCGGAGAGTTCAAAAAAGGCACATTACAACGGACAGCGCTCGACCAGGTCGGGCAATAGCGATCATCCATTGCATTAGTATAAAATATAGATTATCAGGAATTTAAACTTCAACTGTATGAACAAAGTCATTATCGCCTCCCTGCTGTTCCTATCTGCCGCCTGTTCGGGAAATAAATCTGAGAAAGAGGCAGCAGGTGCCGAAACCCACGCGGTAAGCGAAAAAAAGTACGCGTGCCCAATGCAATGCGAAGGCGAGAAAACCTACGCCGAAGCCGGCAAATGCCCGGTTTGCAAAATGGAATTGCAGGAAGTGGCGCTGGCCGAGACCGATTCGACAGGACATCAACATTGATTTTTTAACAGAAACATCATGAAAACAACCATTTTGAGCATCATAACAGCCCTTTTCCTGGGCCTGAATATCGCCTACGCCGACGGTACCAAAGAAGTTAAGATCAAAACCTCGGCTATTTGCGAAATGTGCAAAGCGCGGCTGGAACGTAACCTCGGCCTTTCGAAGGGCGTGAAAGAATCGAACCTCAATCTTTCCAACAAGGTGATCACGGTGAAATACAACCCGGACAAAACCACCGCGGAGGCCATCAAGGCGACGATCAACAAAACCGGCTACGACGCCGACGAGCTGCCTGCTAACCAGAAGTCACACGACAAACTACCAAGCTGCTGCCGCAAAACCGCCGCTGCGCACTAGCACCAAATCACTTCATTATGCTTCTCGACAAACTTATTTTGCTGGCGGCCGTCGTCACGGCGGCCGTCACGCAGCCCGCATTTGCCCAGCACGAGCACCATCAGCAGCCGGCCAAAGACACTGTTAGCCATGAAATGCACGACATGAAAAGCATGGATCATGGGCAAATGGGCCACGAAGGTCCTTCGCACATGACCCACAGCTTTTCATTGAGCCTACCCATGACCCGCAACGGCTCTGGTACCGGCTGGCAGCCCGACGCCACACCCATGTATGCCTACATGAAGCACGGCAGCAAATGGAACTACATGTTGCATGGGAGCATTTACCTGCGCTACACGGCCCAAAACTTCAATAACGACGGCAAAAGAGGCTCCGATTCGAAGTTCAGCGCGCCCAACTGGTTTATGGGAATGGCCCGGCGGCAGGTAGGCAAAAACGGCTTGCTGAATATCCGTGCGATGGTTTCTTTCGACCGCATTGTCGACGGCGGGGCCGGTTACCCGCTACTTTTCCAGTCCGGCGAGAGCTGGAAAGGCAAGCCGCTCATCGACCGCCAGCACCCGCACGACCTCATTTCAGAACTTTCGGTAGGTTATACCCAGCGGCTCAATGATAAAGTAGATCTGACCATCTACGCGGGCTACCCCGGCGAACCTGCCCTTGGCCCTACCGCATTCATGCACCGGATGTCGGCATTCAACAACCCGGACGCCGTGCTCGGCCACCATTGGCAGGATGCTACGCACATTACATTTGGCGTCGTGACGGCGGGCATTCGCTATGGTAAGTTCAAACTGGAAGGCTCCTCATTCACCGGCCGCGAGCCGGACGAAAACCGCTTCGATTTCGACAAGCCCCGCTTCAATTCTTACAGTTACCGTTTGCTGTTCAACCCCTCGGCCAACTGGGCATTGCAGGCTTCGCGGGGTTTTATCAAAAGTCCCGAGCCCCGCGAGCCCGACGAGGATGTGAACCGCACCACGGCTTCGGTACAGCATTCGGGTAATTTGGGTGGAAAAAACAAATGGATTTCCTCGACACTCGTGTGGGGACTGAACGATGCCGGTGCGCACCATAAGGAACATTCCGTGCTGGCCGAAACCAATTTGCAACTCGACAAATGGGCTGTGTATGGACGCTACGAATGGATTCAGAAAAGCGGCGGCGAGCTCGGTTTTGAGACCGGTGAGCACGACCCGTTGCTCGAAAGGCTACCCGTTTCCATGTTTTCGGTGGGCCTGAACCGGCAAATCGCCTCGTTCGGCAACACAATACTGCAAGCCGGAGCGCAGATTAGCCTCTACAAACCTGACAAGTTACTGGAAGGTATTTATGGCAAAACGCCGCTTTCCGGGCAGGTGTACTTGCGCATTACGCCTGCGCTTATGCGTATGTAAGCGGCCTTTTTTAGTAGTTTTGGGTTTTAATTTAAACCAAAATACTACCGTGGCCTGGTACCATACCTACTTCAAAGGACTCCCGCAACGCGCCTGGAAACTGAACCAGGACGAAGAATACACAGATTATGAGGTCGATTTCCTGCGCGATGTCCTTGAAATAACGGCCGATAGCAGAGTACTCGACGTGCTCTCAGGCTACGGACGCCACGCCATTCCCATTGCCGAACAGGGAACTGCATTGACTTGCATCGACATTTCGCAGGAGTATTGTGAGGAGTTGCAGACCGTCAGCAGCCAGCAGCAATTGCCGGTTGAAGTGATTTGCGCGGATATTTTGAACTATCAATTGCCCGAAGCTTCTTTTGACGCGGTGTATTGTTTCGGCAATAGTTTCAGCTTCTTTCCAAGGGCCGAAATGCAGCAGTTTATAAATCAAATTGCGAATGCATTGAAACCGGGGGCCCACGCGGCGATCCATACCGAAAACCTGGCCGAAAGCATTCTGCCCAACTTCCAGGCGCGCAACTGGATGCCCGTGCAGGACGACATTATCTACCTCGCCGAAAACGAATACCGTGCCGAAGGCGGCTACATCGAAGCTGAGCAAACCTTCATTTCCGGCCCCGAAAAAGTGACCCACAGCGTTCGTCAGCACATTTATACACTTGGCGAGCTTACTTATATGTTCGAATTGGCCGGGTTGCTTGTGGTGGGCACATTCGGCAATCTCGAAGCCGACCCGTTCCAGTTGGGCGACGAGCAGTTATACCTCGTGGCAAAGAAGCAATGATCAATGCGGGAGCCGCGCGCGGACGAGTCCGTATACCCAGGTTCCCGCAATGGCACTCAGTAATGTGACTGCCACAGCGAGGTAACCCGCCCCGATTTGTGCAAACAGCGGTCCCGGACAAGCACCGGTAATGGCCCAGCCGATCCCGAACAGCACCCCGCCGTAAATCTGACCTTTATCAAAAGTCTTGTCGGCAATGCTCACCTGCTCGCCGGATAATGTTTTGATATTGAATTTCTTAATCAGCCAGATAGACACCAGGCCCACCACCACCGCCGAGCCGATGACGCCGTACATGTGGAACGAATCGAGCCGGAACATTTCCTGAATGCGGAACCAGGAGACGATCTCCGCTTTCAGAAAGACAATCCCGAAAAGAATGCCGACCACCAGATATTTAAGGTTCGCGGTAAACCCTTCGGTAGATTGTTGCCGATTTGCACCGTCGCAGCCATCGATTTTAATGTTGTCAAAATCGGGATACTCGGGTTCGGCGATTGGAGAATGTTGATGATACTTTTCCATTGTCGAGTGAATGTTAAAGATGCTTTAACCTGATATGCGCTTTTACTGAACCAAACCGAGCAGCAACGGAAGGAGTAAATGCGTACTTGCAAACCCGCCGATCATAAAACTGATGGTAGCTACCAGCGACGGCCATTGCAAATTGGAAAGCCCCATAATCGCATGTCCGGACGTGCATCCTCCCGCATAACGCGTCCCGAAGCCAACCAGGAAACCGCCTAGCACAAAGAATATCAGGCCTTTCAATGTAAATACATTACCTAATGCGAATAGGTCGGCCGGCATGAGTCCCGAAAAGTCCTGAACTCCCAATGCAGCCAGGCTCTGGCGCGTGTCGTCCGCCACGACAATCGCATCGGGGTTGCTCAGCCAAAAATTCCCCACAAACCCGCCAATCAGAATACCAGCCACAAAAAACAGGTTCCAGACCTCTTTCCGCCAGTTATATTTAAAAAAAGGCAACCCCGCCGGAATCACCGCCGCGCAGATATGCCGGAACGACGACGATATCCCAAACGACTTGTTGCCCAATAGCAGCAGCACCGGCACCGTAAGCCCTATCAACGGCCCGGCCACATACCACGGCCAGGGGCGTTTGAGTAATTCGAAGATTTCCATGTTAATATATCGGATTTATATAGTATTAAGATATAATTTACATTTTTAGAGCTTGTTGGGATTAATCATCTCTAATTGGGTAATGCCTGAGAAATCCACTTCGTTGTCTGTCAGCAAAATAAGATCATTAACAATTGCTGTCGCGGCTATTATGGCATCTGGCGTTCTCATCCTTCTTTCACGTCTTATCTTTACACACATCCCAACGATATCTGTCGTTAATGCAAATATTGAACTGTCATTAACGAATTCTTTTACCCGTATATCAAAGCCACTTTTCCAGCACAACAATTCAATTTGTGTCATCACCGACAGTTGAGGAATTGAATCGATAACAGAGTCCAACAAACGTTCACCTTCCTGTGGCAATAATCCAGACAAATACTTCGAAACAATATTAGTATCGATTAAATATCGTCCCATTCGCTTCGCATCTGGTTTACGTGATTGATAAGGTCTTCACCCGCCTCTTTCGGAAGAATTCCCCTGTATTTTTCAGACAGCTTTTTTTTCGGAGTTTCATTCTCACTATGCAAACGAATAATATCCATTGCTTCCAAATCTCTCAGCAATTGCAATGCATTTTTATGAGTAAGCTCCACGACCAGCGTTTCCATAACCAACCAATTGATTTTCCCTTAATCTACAAATAATCAACCAAATAATCACGCCTCGGCTAAAACCGGGACGTTCGTTTTCGCTACTGCGCCGTAGCCTCCTTCGATGTTGACGACGTCGTCTACGCCGCGGGATTTCAGGATCGAGGCGGCGACCATGGAGCGGTAACCTCCTGCGCAATGGATGTGCAACTGGCGGTCCTTCGGAAATTCCGGCATCAGGTCATTAATGTAATCCAAAGGCAGGTTGCGTGCGCCCTGAATGTGCCCGGAAGCAAATTCATCCGGTTTGCGGACGTCGATTACTTCCACATTCCCGGCTTCAAATCGTTTGGCAAACTCCCCGGCGCTCACCGATTCGACAGTATCGACTTCTTTGCCAGCCTGTTTCCAACTTTCGAAGCCGCCATTGAGATAACCGATAGTATAGTCGTAACCCACGCGTGCAAGGCGCGTTACGACCTCTTCCTCCCTGCCTGGTTCGGTGACGATCAGCAACTGCTGTTTCAAGTCCGGAATCAATGCGCCTACCCACGGAGCAAAGCTGCCTTCGATGCCGATATTGATGGAATTTGGAATAAACCCCTGGGCAAAATCTCCCGGCTTGCGCGTGTCGAGGATCAATGCGCCGGTATTATTGGCCTTTGCCTCGAATGCTTCCGGCGACAATGCCTGGTGGCCGCGTTCGAGCACGTCGTCGATGCTTTCGTAGCCGTCGCGGTTCATTTTTACGTTTTCAGGAAAATATTGCGGCGGCTCGGCAAGTCCGGTTGTGACCTCCCTGATAAACTCCTCTTTGTTCATATCCGCACGCAATGCGTAATTGAAACGCTTTTGGTTGCCGAGCGTGTCGGAAGTTTCCTTGCTCATATTTTTGCCGCAAGCTGAGCCTGCGCCGTGAGCCGGGTAAACAATCACATCATCCGGAAGCGGCATGATCTTCGAACGAAGGCTGTCGTAAAGTATTCCAGCGAGGTCGTCCATCGTCAGATCGCCTTTTTGGGCAAGATCAGGACGGCCGACATCCCCGATAAACAAGGTATCCCCACTGAACAGCGCCTGCGGAGTGCCGGATTCATCGAGCAACAAATAGCTCGTGGACTCCATTGTGTGCCCGGGCGTATGCAATGCGCGGATCACGACATTACCGAGCTTGAACTCCTCACCGTCGCTGGCAATGTGCGCTTTGAAACCGGTTTGCGCGCCAGGACCATACACAATCTCCGCACCCGTTTTTTCGGCCAGATCGATATGGCCGGAAACGAAGTCCGCATGAAAATGGGTTTCAAAAACATACCGGATTTTAGCCCCGATCTTTTCAGCTTTCTGGATGTAGGGAGCTACCTCACGCAGCGGATCGATCACCGCGGCTTCGCCATTTGAAACAATAAAATAAGCGCCCTGCGCCAGGCATCCGGTATATATCTGTTCTATTTTCATGCTTTCTGCGGTTATGTGATGATTTGCGGAATGGTCAGGTGTTGTCAGGTTTGGTCGAGGATAGTCAGGTGTTGTCAGGTTTAGTCGAGGTTAGTCAAGAATAGTCAGGTGTTGTCAGGTTGTTGTCAGTAGTCGGGTGTTGTCAAGTTTGGTCAGAGGTCGTTTTGACGGGCACTATTACCTATGATAACAAATATACTGCTCATGGCTACGCATCACAACTCCTGACGCATCCTGCCAGTTCCAAATATTCCTGGCAAATCCTGACTAAACTTGACTGCACTTGACCAAACCTGACTACACCTGACCAAACCTGACAACAATTGACCAAACCTGACAACAATTGACCAAACCTGACTACACCTGGCTACAATTGACCATCCCCGACAAAACCTGACCACTAGTGCTTCCTCGCCACCTTAACGCAATACCGTACCACGACCAGACCGTGCCTGACCAATGCAATTAATACATGACTTCCCCGAATAATTCCAGGCATATTTACACTTTAACGACCTTCCATCCCCCAAGGCGGAACCGCCATATGCCCAGCATTGCCAGGACGGCTTCCGCGATGGGTACCGCTGCAAAAACTCCCACCGGTCCGAAATCCAGGATAACGGCCAGTACATACGCAGTCGGGATTTGTACCGTCCAGAACGCGATCAGGTTCAGGACTGTCGGTGTTTTGGTGTCCCCGGCGCCGTTCAGCGACTGGATCACCACCATTCCGTATGCGTAAAACCCATAACCCAGGCACAGCACCCGCAATGCCAGTTTGCCCGTTTCGACCACATGCGGTACAGTGCTGAAAAGGCCGATAATGCCTTCGGCGCCGATAAACATGACCACCGCGAGTGCTCCCAGGAACATCAGGTTGAATGATGCGCATTTCCATACCGACGCTTCGGCGCGTTCGGGCTTTTCCGCACCCAGGTTCTGCCCTACCAGCGTTGCGGCGGCATTGGCCAATCCCCAGGCCGGCAGTAATGTGAACATGATCACGCGAATAGCGATGGTATAACCCGCCACGACATCGCTACCGAATTCGGAAAGAATGCGCGTCAGGAAGATCCAGCTCGCCGAGCCGATCAGGAACTGAACCGTACCACCCGTCGCGATTTTGACGATGGCCCTGATCGTTTCCATGTTCGGTTTGAGGTCTTCCCAAAGCAGGCCCAGTGCTCTTTTACCTTTCGTAAGCGAAAACAATTGATAACCAACACCGATCGTACGTCCTGTGGCAGTAGCCAGTGCCGCGCCGGTTACGCCCAGTTCAGGAAATGGCCCTATGCCGAAGATCAACATCGGCCCGAGCAGCATATTGAACCCGTTCGCGATCATCAGCGAGCGCATGGCCGTTGCAGCCGCACCCGCTCCACGCAATGCTCCGCTGAGCGAGTATAACAATACCACTACCGGGCTGCTCAGAAACTGAATGCGGGCAAAGTCGGTACCGGTTTCTATCACCTTATGATCGGCGCCCATCATCCTAAGAATGTCGCCTGCAAGCAAATAACCCACCACCGCCGCGACCGACGAGATCGCCAGCGAAATGAATATCACCTGCCCTACCGCATGGCGCGCCTGGCCCAGGTTACCTTCGCCCGTCCGCCGGGCAATGGTGGCCGTAGCCGCCGTACTCAGACCGATCGCGAGCGAATAAACCAGCGTAATGACAGATTCAGTAAGCCCAACCGTCGCGACGGCCTCGGTACTTACTTTTGAAACAAAGAAAATATCGACCACCGCGAACAGGGACTCCATAACCATTTCGAGGATCATGGGTACGGATAGCAGAAATATGGCACGGTTGATGCTTCCTTCGGTAAAACTTTCTTCGGAGCCACGAATAGCTTCACGAAGCAGTGTAAACCACTTTTTCATGGATAATAAAAATTTGCAATAATGGATAAAACAGAAATTGCACGACCAGCGATGGGTCGTAAAAAAGTGCCTGTTAAAAGGCCGAGACTGAATGGTGGCTAAGTATTAGCCGAAGATGAGCACCAACATAGGCTTAAAGAATTTCGGCAAAGATACAAAAGTCTTTTTCGAACAATCAAATAAAAAAATGGATTTGTTAAATGGTAAATGTAATTTCACGAATTCCTGCAATGAACTTTTGCGTACGGCAAACCGTTGCAAATCTGCCCCTTTCCGGCATGTGGGTATGCTGATGCAGGATTTTGAGCCGGAACAAGTACACAAAAACACCAGTGCATGATTGATAAGAAAAAATTATATTCGACAGCTGCCAAAAAGGAAACGGCCGTTCTGGTCGCTGTGAGCACCCAAAAACAAAACGCCGAGAAGACCCGGGAATACCTGGACGAGCTTGCATTCCTGGCCACTACGCTGGGCGTCGAAACCGTGCAGACTTTCACCCAGAACCTCGAACGCACCGACATCCGCACTTATACCGGAAAAGGCAAACTCGAAGAAATCCTGATTTACGTCACCGCCAACCCGGTGGACATGATCATTTACGACGACGACCTTACGCCGTCGCAGGTCCGCAACCTGGAAGCCGTTTTCAAGGACATCAAGGTGATCGACCGCAGCTTGCTCATCCTCGCCATTTTCGCGATGCGCGCACAAACCGCACAGGCAAAATTACAGGTAGAACTCGCTCAGTACCAGTACATGTACCCGCGGTTGACACGCATGTGGACGCACCTTAGCCGGCAGTCGGGCGCGGGCGTGGGTATGCGCGGACCGGGTGAAACCGAGCTCGAAACCGACCGCCGGATCGTGAAAGACCGGATTGCATTCCTGAAAGAAAAGCTGGAAAAAGTCGACAAACAAAGCGTTACCCGTCGCAAAGAGCGCGACCGCCTCGTGCGCGTCGCCATCGTGGGTTATACCAACGTAGGGAAATCGACATTGATGCGAAACCTCTCGAAAGCTGACGTTTTCGCCGAAAACAAGCTCTTCGCGACCGTGGATTCCACCGTACGGAAAGTGAATATGGAGAATATCCCGTTCCTGCTTACGGATACTGTCGGTTTCATCCGCAAGTTGCCCACGACGCTCATCGAGTCGTTCAAATCGACCCTCGACGAGGTACGCGAAGCCGACATTCTGATGCACGTGGTGGACATTTCGCACGCCTCGTTTGAAGAGCACCTCGACGTTGTGAACAAAACCCTGGAAGAAATCGGCGCAGCCAACAAGCCTTCCATATTGGTTTTCAACAAAATAGACTTGTACAAACCATCGTACAACAACGAAGAGGAGGAGGAAACAGAAGCAGCTCCCTCGACTCAGGATATCCTCAACCAGCTGAAACGTAGTTACATCGCCGAAAAAGCGGACCATGTGGTATTCATCTCGGCCCAGGAAAAGGAAAACATCGACGAGTTGAAGCGGACGCTGTTCTCATTGGTGAAGGAAAAACATTTCTCCATTTACCCCAACTGGCTGGATCTCGGTTACACACCCGTAGAAACGGAGGAATAATCATTTGTAATTCAAACGAATTTTTCTCAGTTTTGCACCCCGATTGCCCTGTTGCCGGGCAATTACAGGCAACGCGTCGCGGGTCCGATTCCCGTCGCGGTTACTTATTTGAAGCTACATATTTTTTATAGCGCTGACTGCGTAGTTCAACGGATAGAATAGGAGTTTCCTAAACTCTAGATATGGGTTCGATTCCCGTCGCGGTCACCAAGCCAGGCATAATGCCTGGCTTTTTTGCTGCCTAGCCCTGCCCATCGCCCCGTCATACATTACCTGAGACGCGCAGAAACTTCGCAGGCACGGCATCTACCAAACATACCCGTTCTCCAAAACGAGAAATTCATAGCCTACTTTCGCATTGCCATTTTCACCAGGATGGCATGGTTTGATATATAGATTTCGATTATCTTATCAACTTCAAATCCGTTTTGCATTTGTCATGTCAAAATCCTCTCCTGCGAACAAACCCGAATCCGCTCAGAAGTTAGAACCTGAGCTGACGCAATATCCGTCCGACAGTGTTAAACATGAAGTTTGGCAAGACGAAGAAGGCTTGACCACTGTATGCTTTTCTGATGAGCGCGGCGACGATTGCCGGGCCTTACTCGAACCCGGTAGCAAAATTATTTATGAGTATTATGCCAATTGCCACTTTGATTCAATGACGATTTACTACAAATTTATGGATTGGGGGCCGTACACTACTGAGTTTGAAATTGATAAGGAGCTTTATTGAGCACGATCACCAAAACTACCACTTCCGATGCCCAATTTTATTTCAAGAAACGGTCGTTTCAGTCTGACGCTACCACAAGATTGGTTTGAATATGACGACAGTGACGAAGACGATGATTCGATGACCTACGCCTTTTTCAATAATTCCACCGAAGATTGGAGCGGAAACCTCAGGATCACCCCCTATCATCGCTCGAACGATCCCGAATCTAAAATAGATCATGCCTCCGACCATGTTCAGAGTGTGCTTAAAGACACCTCTGATGCCGTAAAAATAAGGTTAGGCCAGCTTGAACTCGCATACTACACAGAGGAAGATCCAGATGGCGAAGAAGCAAATGCCTACTATTATTGGATTGGTGGTGTGCGGGACGACCTATTTGTCTGCTCGTTCGTTGTCGATAAGGATCAAAAAGGAACAGTTTTGAATTCAGAACAATTAGACTCCGTACAAAGTATACTGCGCAGCATAACCCTTCATTGAATACTTTCAACGACGAAGAATCTAGACAAAATAACAGAGATTTTGATTATGTGCCGAAGAGGAGTAATGAGTATCGGAGGTATTTCCATAATGAAATAAGTCAATCGCCAATTCCCTCGTCCGCTAAATTCGCTCACCAATAACCTCTTCCTGTCGCGGTCAATTAAGGCCAGGTATAGAACCTGGCATTTTTGTTGACCGACAACACAACTAGCCATTTGGAGTTAGAAAAATCGGTTAGATATTCTCCTCTGTCAAAACAATTCTCCTGACTCGTACCGAATAATAAGAAGATATTGGGACCAGCGTCCATTTCAGTAGAAATTTTCAAATTAGTTCTTAAATCAATGCTATTTAAGCCACTCTTCTCAGTAACAAATAATCATTTATCTAAATGGACTTCAAGGATCAGATTAAACAATTTAGTGAACGCGTCAGCAAATTAAGAGACAGTATTCACACAGAAGAGGCTACGAAAAATGCGTTTATCATGCCTTTTCTTCAAATTCTAGGATATGATGTATTCAATCCTTTGGAGGTTGTGCCCGAATTTATTTGCGACATAGGTATTAAAAAAGGTGAAAAGATCGATTACGCCATTTTCAGAGACGGATCACCCATTATCCTTGTTGAATGCAAGCATTGGAAACAAAAACTAGATGTTCATGACGGCCAGCTACTCAGATATTTCCATGTATCCAAGGCGAAATTTTCTATTCTTACCAATGGCACTGTTTTCCGTTTTTACACTGATTTGGTCGAACCAAACAAAATGGATGAGAAACCGTTTCTTGAATTCAATATTGAAGAGATCAAAGATGGTCAGATAGAGCAGCTTAAAGAGTTCCATAAAACATATTTCGATATTGATAACATTTATCAATCGGCAAGCGAACTCAAATATATCAACGAGATTCGTCACTTAATCACCCAAGAATTCAACGAACCGAACGACGAATTTGTGAAGTACTTTGCGAGGCAGGTATATCCATCTGTCATGACATCTAAGGTTGTTGACGCATTTAGAACGTTGGTAAAAAGAACAGTAACAAATATTATCAACGACACGATTAACGAGCGGCTTAAATCAGCCATTGCAAAAAATGACGCTCCAATACAAGAAGAGCCGGCGCCGGGAACAATGACGGTAGCAAATAGCAATGCAAACAATCAGGACAAGGAAATCGTAACAACGGAGGAGGAACTTGAAAGCTTTTATATTGTTCGGTCGCTCCTAAGAAACAGAATTCCAGCGGTTCGCATCACGCATCGGGACGCTCTTTCTTATTTCGCCATCTTCGTTGACGACAACAACAGAAAGCCAATATGTCGGTTATACCTGAATAGTCCCACCAAACGATACATTGGAGTATTTGACGCAGATAAAAAAGAAACCAAATTTGAGATTAAGACAATTGACGATATATACAATCATTCAGAGTCACTTATAAAAATAGTTGACGTTTATCTGGAAGCGAAAAAGTAAACGCAATACATCTATCAACTAAACCCCCGAAAACCCCACCCTAGCCACAACCTTCCCCGCCACCGCTTCAATCCCAAATTCCACATTCAGCAACGCGGCGATATCCCTGACCAAAATCAGGCCCAGCCCTTCACTATTTCCCGCTAGATTGGCAGCATTACGTTTGGAAAAGCCCTGCGGGTCCGCATGCGTAATTCCATTCAGAGGCATGTGGTTAAGCGGATTTTGAATGCAGAGATAAAGCCGGTCACCAATAGTCTCGCTCAAAATTTCGATTTCGCCGTTGCGGGTGTTTTTGGAGGCGTTGTCGAGCAGGTTGTGCAGAATTACGCCCAGGAGATTGGCATTGCTGAGTACGGTCAGGTTTTCGTGCAGGGAGAGGCGGAGTTTGCTGCCGTTCGAAGTGATAATCTGCTCGAACAGGCCTGCTTTTTCCCGAATCAGCGTGGGCAGGTTTATGCAGGCCGAATGCAGTGCGCCTTTGTGGACCTGGCTTCTGGCGAATTCCAGCAGGTTTTGCATATATACTGCCATATCACCCAAACCACGTTCTACCTGCTGATTGTATTCAGCAGCCTCCGACAACTGACTGGTAATGATCAGGTTGCCAGTATGCTTGGTAGCGGCGACGATAAATTGCAGCGGCGCGTGAACGTCATGGGCGATGGATGCCACCACACGGGTGAGGAGATGTACCTGGTGGTCCAGTTCCTCCTGCGATTCACCTAAAACGGCAAGTGCATCTTCCAAATCCGCCGTCCTCTCCGAAACGAGCATTTCCAAAACATGCTTTTGCCGCTCGGCCTCGACGGCGCGGTCGCGCTCCCGCTTTAATGCTTCTTCCTGCCGCTCACGCTCGGTTTCGAGCAGGAAAATAATGGGGACTATGATCAGCCCCAGCATGATGCCACGTAAAGAGAGGCGGATGGTCAGGAGCCAAAGTGGAAGCTCGCGTACTGATTTGATCGGGTAGTCCGCAAAAAAGCGGAACGATGCCAGAAAGAACACATTTGAAATAACCGCACAAAACAGCAGTGCGAGCGCCACTTTTTGCCACTTTACTATATTGAACCTGTGATAAGCCTGATAGCTCGACAGCCAGGTAGCCAGGCACATCAGCCAGATCACAACTTCCGACCCGATCAGACTTACCAGATTGGCACCTTGCCCCTCGGAAAGCCGGACCGGCACGATCGCCAGCGTCACTACCGTCGCGATCAATGCACCGAGTTGCAGATTGTATTTTTTAATGGAGGATCTCATACTAACAAAAATTGGCGCAATATAGCAGGTTACGGCCCTAACACGGGTAGCCGGATGGGTAAGTTGCCCGAAATGCAACTCTTTAAAAACAAAGTCAGTATCCTTCCCCGCCTCCGGACTTATTAGGACGCTTAACACCACCAAAGCTCCTAATCCTATGAAAATAAAACTTTTAGCAGCATTACTTCTGATTACCTCCGCAAGTGCATTTGCGCAGCAGCAAGCGGCAAACCGCCCGACAATGGTGGCAGGTTTTCCGGTGAATTACAGTGAAGATTCGGTCGGGAATTACACATTACCCGAGTTGCTGAAAACGTCCGATGGCAAGCCGGTCACCACAGCCAAACAGTGGACCGAAAAGCGCCGGCCCGAGTTACTGCGGCTGGCGGAGGAAAATCAGTTCGGCAAAATGCCACCGAAGCCAAAAGACCTCGCATTCCACGCATTCGACAAAGGCACGCCTGCTTTCAATGGGAAAGCGATTCGCAAGCAGGTGACGGTGTATTTCACAAAAGATACATCGGATCACAAAATGAATGTACTGATCTACCTCCCCGCGAACGCCAAGAAACCCGCGCCGCTGCTGATGAACATTTCTTTCGCGGCCTATAACCAGATCATCGAAGACAATGGCCTGCGCGTAGGCGAGATTTGGAACAAGGAGGGCAAAAAGGTAAAGGCCGACAAGCCGACGCCGTTCGGTAAGCTGAATGTGGAACAGTTTATCGACGCGGGCATTGGCTTCGCAACGGTGTACTATGGTGATATCGAGCCGGATTTCAAAGACGGCCTGGCGTACGGCATTCGCAAAACTTACCTGAAAGCCGGTCAAAACGAGCCTGCCGCCGACGAATGGGGTGCAATCGCGGCGTGGGGCTGGGGGCTTAGCCGCGCGATGGACTATTTCGAAACGGATAAGCAGATCGACAGCAAGCGCGTGGCATTGCAGGGCGCGTCACGTCTGGGAAAAACGGTACTATGGGCGGGCATTCACGACCCGCGTTTCAAAATGGTGATCGCCAGCATTTCCGGCGAGGGCGGTGCCGCATTGGCCCGGCGTAATTATGGGGAAACGATCCGGCACATTTCGGACCCATCGCGGTACCTGTACCAGTTCGCGCCGAACTACCATGGCTGGGCCGATAAGGTGAATGCGATGCCGATCGATGCGCATATGCTGGTGGCGCTCATGGCCCCGCGGCCGCTGTTGCTGCAAACCGGAAGCACAGACTACTGGTCCGATCCGAAGGGCGAATTCCTTTCGGCCGTTGCCGCGGCACCTGTTTACCGGCTGTTCGGGGAGACGGGGCCTGCTGCTTCGGCGACTATGCCTGCCGCCGGGGATACTTCTTTGCTGATGAACCATCTCGGGTATTATATGCATGAAGGTGGGCATACGGTGCTACCGGAGGATTGGAAGCTGTTCATTAGTTATATGACGAAGTTTCTGTAAGAGGTTCGTCTAATTTTAGTAATGCCACGAAGGCACGAAGCAGCACGAAGATCATTCGTGCTGCTTCGTGCCTTCGTGGCATTAAAACATCCTTAAAATTAAACGCAATACATTTAATGCAAACGTTTGCATAAATATCAACTTACAGTTGCATTTCCATTAATCAATGCTTTATTTTGACTCAAATTCAAGTATTTTATATTAATTAAAATATTTTAAAAATAAATTTTCATCATAAACTCAGATTATTGGAAATGTCAAATATCGATAAGAAGATAAAAGTGGCGATCGTGGGCGTGGGAAACTGCGCCAGCTCGCTTGTGCAGGGCGTTGAATACTATACACACTATTCAGACAAAACCTCGGGACTGATGGCCGACAACATCGGCGGTTATCGTGCGGCTAATATCGAATTCGTCTGCGGTTTCGACGTCGACGAACGTAAAATCGGGTTGAAGCTGAAAGATGCCATCTTTACCAAACCGAACTGCGCGATCGAACTTTACACCGACATTGCCAGCGAAGCGCCGGTATACCGCTCGCCGGTGCTCGATGGAGTTTCCCCGCAAATGCTCGCTTACCCTGCTGATAACCGCTTCGTAGTAAAAGAAGAACTAAAAGGGACCGACTTGCTCACCAGCGGCGAGCAATACAATGCAGCATTGACAGCCACGATCCGCCAGGAAATCGTCGCCCGCCTGCAAGCACACGAAGCCGAGGTGCTGATCAATTATCTGCCGGTTGGTTCGCAGCAGGCAACGGAGTTTTATGCTGAGATCTGCCTTGAACTGGGCATCTCGCTGGTTAACTGCATTCCAGTATTCATCGCGTCGGACCCGGAATGGGAGCAGAAATTCATCGATGCGGGCATCCCTCTGATCGGCGACGATATGCGCAGCCAGTTTGGGGCAAGTATATTGTCGCAAATGTTGCAGGAACTGGCCTTCGAGCGCGGCCACCACGTGAAAGCGCACATCCAGCGCAATGTGGGCGGCAACACCGATTTCCTGAATATGGAAGACAAAAACCGTCTGAAATCGAAGAAAATTTCGAAAGAGAATGTGATCCGCGCGCAAAATGACATTCGCGGCATTTCCACCACCGACAGTTTCCTGCACGCCGGGCCGTCGGAGTATATTGCATTCTATGGAGATAATAAGGTTGCCAACTTCCGTCTCGAACTGGAAGGATTTATGGGCTCACCCGTGACGCTCGATGCGCAACTTTCGGTGCAGGATTCGCCTAACTCGGCGGGTGTCGTGATCGACGCCGTGCGTTATGTATACGTGGCGCGCGAGATGGGACTCGTGGGCGCATTGCGCGGACCTTCGGCAGCTACGCAAAAGACCCCGCCACAGCAAATGATGTTCGCCGATGCCACATATGAATGCCACGCGCTGGCCAAACGCGAGCTCACCGCATCGACCCGAAAGCAATTGAAACTCAGCCCCGAACTGGCCGACAAAATGGATTAGCGCGCGACCAGCACCTTCACGCCACGGTCTTCCAGCGCCTTGACGGCCTCGTCCGAAACGCCGGCATCGGTCACGATGTACTGCACTTGGTCGAGGTCGCAAATCTTCCCGATCCCCCGCTTGCCGAACTTCGTATGGTCGGCAAGCACTACCACAATCTGCGCCGTACTGATCATCTTCTGATTCAATCCAGCCTCCGTTAAGTTGCTGATTGACAACCCGAAATCGAAATCAATCCCGTCGACGCCGATAAAAAGGACGCCGCACGAAATATGGTCGAGAATATACTCGGCATAGGAGCCCGCCACGGACGACGAATTCTGGCGGATCAGCCCGCCCAGCTGCAACACCTCTACATTGGGCCGGTTACTGAGTTCCAGCGTCACCTTCACCGCCGGTGTAATCACCGTGATCTGCTTCGTAGGATGCAGGCAGCGCGCCAGCTCGAACACCGTCGTCCCCGACCCGATCATGATCGAATCCGTTTGCCGGATCAGGCTCAGCGCCTCACGGGCGATGCTTTGCTTTTCGTCGGATTTAATAAATTCCTTCTCATTGATCGGCCGCTCCACCGCATACGGGTTGTTGAGCGAGCCTCCGCCGTGCGTTCTGAACAGCAGATTCTTGTCTTCGAGGAGTTTCAGATCCTTCCGGATCGTCACGCCGGAAACCTGCATTTGCTCCGAAAGCTGGACGATACTCACCGTCCCCGCCCTTTTGAGCTCCTGCAAAATAAATTGATGCCTTTCTGTAATAGTCATTTCAATACACTTTGAAAGCAAGTATAACCATAGTTTCCAAAAGACGAAAACCCGCTCGCACACTCCTCCGCCCGATACCGCCAGATTTATTTTTCAAATACAAATAATACAATACAAAGGATGAAAAGCGCCTGGATTACTATCCTGGGGCGGTATTATCATTTCATTAACATTCAACATCAAATGTTTCATTTAGTTTAATAAACTTTAATTTTGTTTAAATAGTTTAATTTTGTTTTGTTTACATGCTATTTCCTAAACCAATCCTACCATGACACCGACGACACCCTTTGACCGCATCGGATTGCCGAGGCACCTCGCCTGGGGCTATCTGGGCATTCTGATCTTCATGATGGGCGACGGCGTGGAACAAGGCTGGCTCAGCCCCTACCTCCTCGACCGCGGCATGACCATCCAGCAATCGGCCTCGCTATTCACCGTTTACGGCATTACTATCGCTATTTCGTCGTGGTTTTCAGGGGTACTAGCCGAAGGGTACGGTCCACGCAAAGCCATGCTGATGGGCATTTTGCTGTACGTAATCGGTACCGTCGGGTTTGTGGGATTGGGTATGGAATCGCTCAATTTCCCGGTAATGCTGCTCACTTATGCGATCAGAGGATTTGGGTATCCGTTGTTTGCCTACTCTTTCCTGGTGTGGATCACGTACCGCACGCCGGAAAATGCGCTGGGGCGAGCGGTGGGCTGGTTCTGGTTTGTATTTACCGGCGGACTCAATGTATTCGGTGCCTATTATTCGAGCTGGGCTATCGACCGGCTTGGCTACCAGAATACCCTTTGGAGCTCCATTTTCTGGGTTTCTGTCGGGGCATTTTTTGCATTGGTTTTAAATAAAGACCAGTTCCACTCCACCGGCGAAGCTGCCGGCAAGGCCAAAGAATTGTTGAAGGGCTTCACTATTATCCGGGAAGAACCCAAGGTACTCATCGGCGGTATTGTGCGCATTATCAACACCACCGCACAGTTTGCATTCCCCGTTTTCATGCCCACCTACATGGCTGCGCACGGGCTGTCGACACAGGAATGGCTGTGGATATGGGGCACTATTTTCACCAGTAACATCATTTTCAACCTCATTTTCGGCTTCGTAGGCGACCGGCTGGGCTGGCAGAACACCATCATGTGGTTCGGCGGCTTCGGCTGCGGCGTGAGCACCCTGCTGTTTTACTACTCCCCGGCCCTTTTCGACGGCAACTTCTGGCTCATCCTCATCCCCGGCATTCTCTGGGGCGGATTACTCGCCGGATATGTGCCGTTATCGGCATTGGTACCCTCGTTGGTGAAAGAAGAAAAAGGCGCCGCCATGGCCATCCTGAACCTCGGCGCAGGCCTCCCGGTATTCATCGGCCCGGCCATCGTAGGCCTGTTTATCGGCTCGATCGGCAGCGAAGGCGTAGCATGGACGCTGGCGGTCCTGTACTTCATCAGCGCGGTGCTTACAAGGTTTATTACGTTGCCGCAGGCGAGGAGCGTTGAGGCTGAAATGGTCAGTAGTGGTCAAGAATAGTCAAGTATTGTCAGTAGTAGTTAAGAATAGTCAGGTGTTGTCAGTAGTGGTCAAGATTAGTCAGGTGTTGTCATTGTTAGTCAAGTGACAACACCTGACCACAGTGACAAAACATGACAACATATAACATTAAAGAACCGTATCGACACCTAATATGAAAATCCTCATCACCGCCCCCTACCATGATAAGGCGCAGCAGGCCTTGACAGAACAATTCGGAGAGATCATTTATAAGCCATGGAAATTGCAGGAGCGCGCCTACAACGAGGGCGAGCTCATTGCATTACTGACTGAAACCCGGGCCGACGCGCTCATTACCGAGCACGACCACGTGACTGCGGCGGTGATTGAAGCGTTCCCGGGTTTGCAGTTCATCGGCGTGTGCCGCGGCACGCCTTCCAATGTGGCTGTGGCAAATGCTACGGCCAAAGGTATCCCGGTTTTCAACACCCCCGCGCGTAATGCGCAGGCGGTGGCGGAAATGTTTATGGCCAACCTCATCAACCTCATGCGCAACACGCTCGCAGGTATAGCGTGGCTGGAAGGCGAGCATTGGGAGGCGGGCGCGCATACTTCCTATTTGCAGTTCAAAGGGAATGAAATTGCGGGAAAAACGATCGGAATGGTCGGTTTTGGAGCCGTGGGGCAAACTATCGCAAACCTCGTGAAGCATTTCCCGGCTGAGATTCTTTATTATGATCCGTTTTATACATCGGAAGATACTGATTACAAAAAAGTTAGTTTGGAAGACGTTTTCCGGCTTAGTGATGTGGTATCCATTCATTTACCGGTAAACAAGGAAACTGAGGGAATGATCGGGGAAGAACTCATCGGGCTAATGAAAAAGGACGCCATTTTCGTGAACACGGCGCGGGCAGTGGTGGTTAAGCGCGAGGCATTGCTTTCGGCTATTGAAAACAACGCGATCCGTGGCGCTATTCTCGATGTTTTCGACCACGAACCGCCTGACGAACTGGATTACAGGCTCATCCACCACAAAAATGTACTCGCCACGCCGCATATCGCCGGGGCTACTTTCGAGGTGGAAGATCATCATGCCGACATTATGAACAAGGCCCTGCGTGACTTTTATGTGGAGGGCAACCGGAACATCCGCCAGCTGGTGAACCGCGAAGTATTGTCTGTCAAAACCCATTAATCCAAAACCAATGACTTTGAAACAGGCTTATCTGGTGGCCGACATCGGTACCGGCAACGTGCGCGTCGCCATTGCCGATGCCACCGGCGCGATCCTCGGCGTGGCCAGCGGCGATATGCGCTACCAGAAAGACGAGCATTATCCGGAATCCATATTTTTTGACCCCGATGCACTTTGGGAGCAAATAAAAAATCTCGCTAAAACCGCATTGGCACAAGCCGGCGCGGTAACCATTGCAGCCATTACCGCTACCAGCCAGCGCGAAGGCATCGTAGCGATCGACAGCACGGGCCGTTCGCTCATCGGCATGCCCAATATCGACCACCGCGGCCGCGAATGGGAGGATATTACACCCGATAAGCACAGCATTTACATGCTCACGGGCCGCTATCCCACCTCGCTTTTTTCCGCATTGAAACTCGCGGGCGTCCGCGAACGCCGCCCGGAGCTCTGGCAGCAGGTTTCCACATTCCTGAGCATCAGCGACTGGGCGCAGTTTATGTTCAGCGGGGTAAAAGGCTACGAGCATTCGCAGGCGTCCGAAACGTTGCTTTATGACGTGGCCCAGGGAGAATGGTCGCAAAAGCTTTGCGATGCGTACCGGCTAGATAGCGCATTACTCCCGCCGTTGGTACATTCAGGTTCGGTTTTGGGTAAAATAAAAATTGAAGTCGCGCAGGAACTCGGCATTTCCGATACTGCCGACGTCGTGGTCGGCGGCTCCGATACGCAGCTGGCGATCATGAGCATCGAGCCGTCGGTAGAAGATATCGTGATCGTTTCGGGCACTACCACCCCCATCATTAAAATAGCCGACCATTACATTACCGACGCGCAGGAACGCACCTGGACCAACCGGCATACCGACCATGCAAACTTCCTGCTCGAAGCCAATGCGGGCGTCACCGGGCTGAATTACCAGCGTTTGAAAGAGATTTTTTACCCCAACGAACCCTACGAGCTGATCGAAACCGAAGTAGCTGCCATTCGCGATACGCATTGCGTGGGCGCATTAGGCTCGCTGCTCGCAGGCGAAAAGTCGCCGCTGATCCGCGGCGGGTTCATTTTCAATACACCGGTTTCCCACCAGCTTAGCCGGGCGCATTTCGTGTGGGCCACGCTCTGGGACATTGCGTGCAGCATTTCCGAAAACTATAATGTGCTCCGCGAGGTCGCGCACCACGACCAGGACTACGTATGGATGTGCGGCGGCGGCGTGCAAAGCCGGTTGTTACGGCAGTTCATCGCCAATTTGTTAGGCAAAAAAGTGATGATCCGCACCAATTACCGCCAGGCATCGGTCTCGGGCGGGGTGGTGATTTGCAACAATGCATTGGGTATTCCGAACAATGCACCGGAGACATTAGAGATTACCCAACCGCAAAACGACAACGCCTGCCGCGAATGGTATAACGAATGGAAACGCAGCCGCGAGGCATTTAAAACATTGAATTAGCATGCATTCATATTTCATAGGAATCGACGTCGGGACGCAGGGGGTGCGTGTGGTAATGCTCGATGAAGCGGGCCACACCATCGGCAGCAGCGAGAAGGTTTTCCCGCTCACTCCGCATTCGCGCGAGGAGCAATCGCCGGCGCTATGGTGGGACTCGGTATGGGAATGCCTGCAAAAACTGCTCACCGATGCGCGAAAAAGCATTGATTTGAATGCTATCAAAGCGGTTTCCGTCACATCCACATCCGGCACCGTGATCCCGCTTGATGAACAGAACGAGCCGCTGCACGATGCATTGATGTATTCCGACACCCGTCCTGCCGCCGAAGGAAAGTATTGCCGCGAAATAGCCGAGCGCCACCACCCGGAAGGTTACACGGGCTTTAATGCATCGAGCGGTTTGTCCAAAATGGTGTGGTATTCCAACCATTTCACCGAACAAGCAGCGCGGATCAAAACCTGGATCCATGCCACGGATTTTATCATCGGCAAGCTCTGCGGCGACTATTCGGTGACGGACTATACCAATGCATTGAAATCAGGCTTCGACGTGGGAGCGGGCGAATGGCCGTCGTGGCTGACGGAGCACTTGCCATTGCGGAAAGAATGGCTGCAAAAAGTGGTTCCTTCCGGCACGCACATCGGCACATTGATGCCTGACCTGGCTGCAAAATTGGGTATACCCCGCATACAGATCATAGCCGGCATGACCGACGGCTGCGCATCACAAATAGCATCCGGCGCCGTACAGCCCGGCGATTGGAATACGACCATTGGCACCACGCTCGTCGTGAAAGGCGTTACCGTGCAGGAAATCCGCGATCCGGAGGGCCGGCTGTACAGCCACCGCCATCCCGAGGGCTACTGGATGCCCGGCGGGGCCGGCAACATCGGCGCCGACTGGGTTTCGGCAGGCTTCGCGGACGACCTTCCTACATTAACCGAGGCAGCCGCGAACCTGATCCCGACCGGCCTGATCGCCTATCCATTGCTCCAACAAGGCGAGCGCTTTCCCTTCATTGCACCGCAGGCACGGGGTTTTGAACCTGCAAACACCAGCCGTGCAGCGGCATTCGCCGCGAATATGGAGGGTGTCGCGTTCGTGGAACGCTACGCTTACGAGATGATCGAAAGCCTGTCGGGCGAGGAGGTGAATGCAGTGTACACGGCCGGGGGCGGCAGCAACAGCGATGTGTGGCTTACCATCCGTGCCAATGTACTCAACCGCCCCGTGCACAAATGCGGCAATGCGACCGGGGCCGCGGGTGCGGCCATCGTGGCTGCGGCAGGTTCGCATTTCGGAACGCTCACGGAGGCCGCGCGGGCTATGACTCGCATTGAAAAGACGATCCACCCGGAGCAGGCTCTGACGAAAGCCTATGCCGCTCAATACGATAATTTTATCCAAACTTTAACCGAAAAAGGCTCCATAGCAGGGCCTGTGCCCATAACCCATTGACCATGCTTCACGTATATCTGCTCCGCCACGGAGAAACATTCTGGAACGCCGACGGCAACCGCTACTGTGGCGCCACGGATATTGGCCTCACCGAAAAGGGCTTCGCGCAGGCGCATTCCGCAGCGACATTGCTGAAAGGCATTCAATTCGACGCGGTTTATACCTCACCGCTCCAACGTGCGCATCGCACCGCCACCATCGCCTCGGGCAACTATCCGGGCATTGTCGTCGATCAGCGCCTGATCGAGGCCTCTTTTGGCGAATGGGAAGGCAAAACGCGGACTGAGTTCATCGCCGAAAATCCCGCGCTCTGGGACGCATGGGCGCAGGAGCCCGACCACGCACATGCGGGCGGAACGGGTGAGACAGCCGTCGAGATCGTGACGCGGGTCGATGCGTTTTTCAATGATATTTCACAAAAACACCCCAACGGAACGGTACTCGTGGTGGCGCATAATGCTGTAAACCGCTTCTATATGGCCTGGAAGCTCGGGATGCCGCTCAAAAACTACCGGCAGATCGTTCAGGAGAACTCTTCGGTAACGCTTTTCAGCCTGGATGCGCAGGGCGAATTCAGCCTTTTAAAACTCAACTGCCGCTCTTAATTTTTAATATCATCATGAAAAAGAAATTCCTCAACCTATTCGTCCTGACCGCCTTGCTGACCATCGGCAACACTATTGCCAGCTTCGCCCAGGACAAGCTCAATACCCTGAAAATCAAGACCACGAAAGATTTGCATGCTTATTTCCAGTTCACCGGGAACGACCCTATCCTGATCGCCGGCCACCGTGGCGGGATGGTGAAAGGTTTCCCCGAAAACTCCATTGCCACTTTTGAAAATACATTGAAACACACCCCGGCATTTTTCGAAATCGACCCGCGGCTGACGAAAGACAGCGTGATGGTACTCATGCACGACGCCACGCTCGACCGCACGACGACCGGGACAGGCAAGCTGTCGGATTACACTTACGCAGAACTAAAAAAATTCCGCCTCAAAGACGCAGAAGGCAACATCACCGACTTCCCTATCCCGACCCTTTCTGAAGTAATCGAATGGGCCCGCGGCAGAACCGTCCTCAACCTCGACCATAAGGACGTACCCCTTGCCATGACCGAGGCTCTCATCAAAAAACACAAAGCCGACGCCTTCGTCATGCTCACCGTCCACAGCGCCTCCGAAATGCAGTATTACCTATCCCAAAACAAAAACCACACTTTCTCGGCATTCATCCGGAACATGAAAGAGTACGACGACTACGAAAAAGCAGGCGTCCCTTTCACCCAAATGATCGCCTACATAGGCCCGCACGTAAAGCCCGAAAACAAGGAATTATATGCATTACTGAACAAAAAAGGCACTATGTGCATGATTTCAGCCGCATCGTCCTACGACAAACTAAAAACCGCCGAAGAACGCAAAGCGGCATACATTGCCATTGCGAAAGACGGCGCGTCCATCCTGGAATCCGATTATCCCATTGAGGCGGCCGAGGCGGTGAAGGAATATGTGCAAAAGAGCGGGTCGAAGCAGCGTTTTTTTGGGAAGGAGTAGGCTTTGGAAATGTGGGACAGTAATGCCAAGGCGTATTAATGAATATTGCCAGCGTTTTGCATTCGCTCGGCCCCTCTTACGGTGCGCTGCACCTTGTTATTCCTTGCTAATCAATCGCCCACAAATATTGCGGTGCGCTGCACCTCGTTATTCGTTGCTAATCAATCGTCTACAAATATTGCGGTGCGCTGCACCTTGCTTTTCGTTGCTAATCAATCGTCTACAAATATTGCGGTGCGCTGCACCTTGCTTTTCGTTGCTAATCAAACGTCTACAAATATTGCGGTGCGCTGCACCTTGCTTTTTGTTGCTAATCAATCGTCTACAAATATTGCGGTGCGCTGCACCTTGTTATTCCTTGCTAACCAATCGCCCACAAATATTGCGGTGCGCTGCACCTTGCTTTTTGTTGCTAATCAATCATTTACAAATGTTGTAATGCTCTGCATCTTTTCCAAAAAGGCGCAGAGCGCCATAATATTTGTAGCACAAGTAGTCGACAACAATAGCGTCAGGTGCAGCGCACCGTAATAATTGTCGATAACAAAATCGGTTAAGATGCATTTATTATGTTGATAGAGCTTTGGCGAATGGCTCCCAGCTTCGTGATTAAATTGGTCGAATTCGAGCACTTTAATCACTTAAGAGTAACGTAAATAAATACTCCGAAGTGACACTCGCTTTCACGATGTTCACGTACAACCGCGGACAAACAACGTCCGCTTTTGAACAGGGCTTTTTCATAAAATACCTTCAATTTCAATGTAAATGCAGTTTCCAATATTTGGCAAGGTATTTTACATACGGAAATAGATCATATAACTCCGGACATATATATGCGACGAAGCGATTTGGGTGAATTTGAAGAAATCGTGTTGCTGGCGGTGGCGGCGCTGGCACCGGCGGCCTATTCGGTGAGCATCGCCGAAGAGCTCGAAAACGAAACCGGGCAGCCCGTGAGCACCGGCGCGGTACATGCCGCATTGCAGCGGCTCGAACAGAAGGGCTACCTGAGCTCTTACCTTGGCGAGGCCACACAGGAACGCGGCGGGCGGCGCAAACGGCTGTTTACCGTAACAGCCTATGGCGGCAAAATCCTCCATGAAGCGCGTACAGTGCGAAACAGCCTCTGGAACCGCATTACGCCGGCCGAATTGTCAAAAATGGGTCTCGATTTCTCAAACAGCTGAACCATGCAACCACTCCCTCCCCGCTGGCTCGATAAGCTGGCCACGCGCATTTGCGCGCCGCACCTGCGCGAAGAACTCCTCGGCGACCTGCACGAGCGCTACGCCCTGCGCCACCGCCGCACAGGCGCTCGTAAGGCCAATTTTTTCTTCCTCCGCGAAGTGGCCGCATTGGTCCGCCCTTCGATTATGAAGCGGAAACCGTCGCCATATGGCTCACCATCCGCATTCAGCCGCGATATGCTGCGTAATTATTTCAAAATCGGCTCACGCGTTCTGCTCAAAAACAGCAGCTATTCGCTGATCCATTTAACAGGGCTTTCCATCGGGCTTTGGGCTTGTATGATGGTGGCCACCGTGGTGATCGACAGCCTTTCGTACGACCGGCAATGGAGCCGGAAGGATGATATTTACAGGATAGTGAGTGTAAATAAAATGGGTGGCGACCTGGTTGAACGCCACACTTCATCTCCTGCCAACCTTGCACCCGAATTGCAGAAAATATACGCGGAAGTCGAATCATGGTCTTCCGTGGATTCCTATGATATTCATTTTAAAATTCGTCCAGAGGACGCCGATGGTATCGAGACCTCCATGCTCACGGTGGATACAATGGCGAATAAAGTACTGGGAATTAAACTCCTGGCCGGTAGCCTCGAACGGACCACGCAAAGCCGGTGGAGTTTGCTCGTCACGAGGTCGTATGCAGCCAAAATATTCCCTGGCCAGGACCCGGTTGGGAAGATTATTCATGACATTCCCACATTCAGTTCAAAACCTACGCCTTACGAAATCACAGGCCTGATCGAAGACCTGCCTTACAACAGCCACCTCCGCGCAGATGTAATCCGTCTGAAACGTACGGAAGTAGGGCCACTGGTCAGCAACGGTATGATCTTTTTTGGCCGGAATTATCTGTTGCTGAAATCCGGTACGGACGTGGCCGCATTTACCCGCAAAGTGAATGCCTGGTATGCCCGTTTCATGAAAAACGATAAAAACCAATTTGAATTCCAGCCGCTGAAAGACATCTACCTCCACTCCGATTTCGCGGAAGGGCAGAGCGTCCGAGCGAGCATCCGGACGATCTACACCTTTGCCGGTGTTGCATTGCTGCTGCTGTTCATTGCTTGTGTCAATTTTGTGAATCTCAGCACGGCAAAAGCATTTGCACGGGTGAAGGAAGCAGGCGTACGGAAAGTGCTCAGCGGATCGAGGACGCAGCTGGTGATGCAGCTTCTCACCGAAACCCTCCTATTGTTCAGCATTTCGGTCGGTATTGCGGTATTTGTTTACTTTTTCACATTACAACCAGTTGAAAACTTCCTCGGGCACAGGTTGGTACTGACATTTACTTCCAATACAATGATGGCGGGAGCCGCATTACTGATGTTTTTCCTCACCGCCTTGCTCACCGGCCTTTACCCGGCCTGGGTTATCTCGGGTTTCAAACCAGCCGATACGTTACGGGGCATATTCACGGCATCGCTCGGGCAAACCGGGCTTCGCAAAACACTCGTTGTAGCGCAGTTCTCCATTTCCATCATCGTGCTGCTCGCTACCATTGTAGTCTGGCAGCAATTCGATCTGATGAAAAACAAAAAACTCGGCTACGATAAAAACAACCTGATCGGTATCGAGCAAATTGCCTGGAACGGCAAGGGAGGCGCTTTTAAGAACGAACTGCAACGGATACCGGGTGTTGTGCGGAGCAGTCTGAGCACGTGGATGCCAGGCGAAAGCGCCGGATATATGCAGCGCGAGGTGGACGACCCTGCCCATGCAGGCCGCCGCCTGCGGGTGTGGTACGTGGCCGGAGATGTGGATTTACCCGCTATCCTGAGATTGAAACTCGTGAAAGGGCGCTCATTCAGTGACCGTTTTGCCGATGCGCTCAATTCCGACTCTTTGCAGAACGAAAGCTTTGAGAAACTTGAAAAGGCACAGATGAACCAGAATTCGCTCATGACCGCTTCGGCTGCGAAAATGCTGCGGATCAAACAGCTGGATGTGCAAACCAAAAACGCGCATTCGGTGCCCGTGGGCATTGTCGGCGATTTTCACAACGAATCGCTTTACGAACCGCTGAAACCAACTTTCATTCTTGCGCAAAAGGCACCGGAGTATGCGAGTATGCTCATCCGCATTCAGCCGGGAACCGAAATGCAGGTCGGGACGGGCGTTCGCAAGCTCTGGAAGCAGTTCTTCCCCGAAAAACTCCTTCGCATCCATAACATCGAAGAAAAACTTAACAAACAATACGAAGCCGAATCCAAACTCCACCAGCTTTTCCTCTTTTTCAGCGGGCTGACGATGTTCCTTTCCGCATTGGGCATTTTCGGGCTCGTGGTGCAGGCGGCGGAGCAGCGGGCCAAGGAAGTGGGTATCCGTAAAGTGCTGGGCGCGTCGGTTGCCGGGATTGTGGGATTGATTTCGAAGGATTTTGTCAAACTGGTGATGGTCGCCATCGTGATAGCCTCGCCGCTGGCCTGGTATGCGCTGCAAAAGTGGCTGGAAAGTTATCCTTACCGGACGACGATCCATTGGTGGGTATTCGTGGTGACGGGCGTGGCTGCATTGGCCGTTACCGTCGGCACGGTAAGCTTCCAGGCTATCCGCGCCGCCACCGCCGATCCTGTCCGCAGTCTCCGCAACGAATGACACATAAATTCCCCATTTTTAATGCCAGGTGCCGCTGCGTGCCTGGTTTTTCTTTTAGCATGACAATTGTATTACCTTTCGCAGCACCAAATCAACGTTCGTAATGCAAATGCTGTCCGGAATGGGCAAAGCCCGATATGTACCCCTCCTGATACTTTTCACCCTCGCCATCATGCAGTCCTGCCGGAAAAACCCGAAGGAAATGACGGATGCAGAACTGGCAGAGGCGATCAGCAGCAAGGATATTTACAACGACCTGCTTTCGCAGGCTGGCAATGCGGGGATCGATACGAAGAAATTTGAAGCAAAAAGCGGCAATGCACCCGTATTCGCCCTTTTGGAGGAATTTGCATTCGGCCACAAGCCTACCATCCGTTTTACCCAGAAGAAGGTGAAAACCGACACCGCACTGATCCGCGATGCGGCCGAAAAGCTGGTGAAAGGGCAGTCCGTGGAATCGGTATTGGAGAGGCTCGAACCCGTTTTCCCGGTTTACCATAACCTGAAAATCCATTACGACCGTCTGCTCAAAACCAATAAGAAAGACAGCGCCGCTTACGTGGCCCAGACATTGAATGCCTACCGCTGGATTCATAGGCAAATCCAAGGCGCGCCACGTTTTGTGATGGTCAATATCCGGGGCGCTTACCTTACTGCTATGGATTCGGCAGGCAAAAATGTGCTTACCATGCGCACGGTCGTAGGCAAGCGCGACACGCCTACGCCTACGATCGACACCTACGCGACGAGCATTGTCACGCACCCGTACTGGAATGTGCCCAAAAGCATTGCCATCAAAGAAATTTTCCCGAAAGCCGCCGCCGACCCCGAATATTTGTCCAGAAACCGCATTCAGGTAATTGGCAAGGATGGGCAGGCCATTAACCCCGAAGAACTGGAATGGGGCGACCTTACCGCCGACAAATTCCCCTACCGCTTCCGCCAGGAAACCGGCGAGGATAATTCACTAGGTCTATTAAAAGTAGAAATTAAAAACCCGCTGGCCATTTACCTGCACGATACCAATGCGCGGTACCTTTTCAAAAGCAACCAGCGCTGGCGCAGCCACGGGTGCGTACGCGTGCAAAAACCGACCGACCTTGCCAATTACATGGCTGGCACCGAACTGCTCGACAGCGATTTCATGACCGAGCCGGATACGGTTTCGCATCCGCCGAAATGGCACAAACTGAAAGTACGCGTGCCGGTGTTCCTGCTGTATCTGCCGGTTGATTGTAATGAAAAAGGGGATCTGATCTATTTCCCAGACGTTTACAAACGGGAAGCGCCCAATGCGTGAATAGCTGGAATAGCCTCCATTCCGGTCAGTAATGACGATTTTTCGAGGTAATGCTGGTCGCCGGAGTAGATAAACAGCCCGGCGCCCTGGTAAAGCATATTGATCAGCTTTTTGGAGTCGGCGATGGAAACGGCGGGGCAACCGAGGCTGCGACCAAGCCTGCCGGTGCTTTTAATGAATGCTTCGCTTACGTAATCCGCGCCATGCATAACGATAGCGCGTTCCAATGCACGGTCGTTAATACCTTTTTCAAGGCCTTCCAGGCGGAGCGAGAGCCCGTGCTTGCCCTGGTAGGTGCCTAATGTTTTGTAAAAACCTAAACTCGACTGGAATGAAGAATTTGCATTCGAAAAATGCTCCGCAAACTCGTTCCCGGAGTTGCGGCCGTGGGCTACGTAGGTGTTGAAAAGCACTTTCTTTTTGAGCAAATCAATGACATACAACCGCTTATTGCGCGATGACTGTGTAAAATCGACAATCGCCATGATCGGGTTATCGAGTTTGACCTTCTGGAATCCGAACCATGCACAATAGAATGCACGTTCCGACAAGCCTTGCTTTTTCAGGCCCAGCGAGTCATACAATGAAATCCATTCGGAACGGGTAACAGCCGAGTCGGTCTTCGCGACCGGCAATGCTTTTGGTGTAGAATGATTGGAAAGTGAGTCGGCCCGGTGCACACCTAATGAAATGCCTGCTGCTATCAATACCGCTGCCAAAACCCCATGCGCTTTTGTCATTTCCTATTGTTTTGTTGAGACTATATGCTTCAAAATCAATCAAGAAGAGGTGCCATTAAAAGACCCTAACCTAACAGCCCAAAAAACGCAAATGGTTCCGAGAAGCTTCGAAACCACTTGCAAATAACTAACAATCAAGAGATTAAGTTTAAAGTTTAAGGTTTAAAGTTTAGAGTTCAAAGTTTAAAGTTTAGACTCTAAACTCATAAACTCTAAACTCATAAACTCTAAACTCTTAAACTCTAAACTCTTAAACTCTAAACTCTTAAACTCTAAACTCTTAAACTCTAAACTCTTAAACTCTAAACTCTTAACTCATAAACTCAAAACTCCCCTGACTATTTCTTCTCAATTCCTGCCAAAACCCGCCCGATATCATTTGCCCGGGCCATATATGAAAGGCTGGCATCCATATCGCGGCCGTCGATCGCCTCTTTGAATTTTTTCAAAAGCTCGATGTAGTCGCCCAGAGCCTTGGAAACGTTCTTTTTGTTCTGGTCAAAAATGGGCGCCCACATGGCCGGGGAGCTTTTAGCCAGACGAACTGTGGAAGAAAAACCGGTACTCGCCATATCGAAGATCGCGCGCTCGTCGCGTTCCTTGTCCAGCACGGTCATACCCAATGCAAACGAGCTGATATGGCTCAAATGCGACACGTAAGCCAAATGCAAATCGTGCTCTACGGGCTGCATATAGTGAATTTTCATACCCACGTCGCGCAGGAAAGTCTCTACCAATGCCAGCGAATCGGGATTGCTCTTCTCCTTGTCGCAAATGATCACGTTTTTATCGATCAAAAGCTCTTTAAATGCCGCTCCCGGGCCTGAATTTTCGGTACCGGCCATCGGATGCGCGGCTACGAACTGGCCGCGTTTGGGATGCTTGTCTGCCAGTTTGCAGATCAGTTCTTTCGTAGAGCCCAGATCGGTGATCGTGCGGCCGTCGGGCAGGTGATCGAGCATATAAGGAAGCAATTTGGTAATGGCGTCCACAGGCGTGGCGAGCACGTTCAGCTCGGACACCTGCAATGCCTCGTCGAGCGTCAGGATTTCATCCACGATCCCTTTCGCCAATGCTATTTTCTGATTAACCGACGAGTTATCCACCCCCACGAATTTCACATGCGGGTATTTCTCGCGCAGTCCCAGGGCAAACGACCCGCCCAGCAGGCCGATCCCTATGATACTGATTATCATTATTTTGAATTTAAATACCTTTGAAATATTACCCTTTAATCCGCTCCACGGCCTGCCAGATTCGCTCCTTGGGGAGGCACAATGACAAACGGATATATCGCTGGCCTTTCGGACCAAAAATGAAGCCGGGCGCGATGAAAACGTGCTTTTCAACCAGAATGCTATTCACCAGCGCCTCCGCCGACTCTGTGGAATCGGGCAGCTTGCCCCAGAGGAACATGCCTTCCTGCTTATCATCCCACGTGCAGCCGAGCGTGCGCAAAAGCGCTTCCGACGCTTCCAGGCGCCCCTGGTACACCGCATTACGCTCCGCGTGCCATTCGGCGGAATTGCCCAATGCTTTCGCCCCAGCCTCCTGCATCGCCCAGAACATGCCCGAATCGACATTGCTCTTGATCGTCAGCACCGCGCTGATGTACTCCTTTGCGCCCGAAAGCCACCCCATACGCCAGCCGGCCATGTTATGTGACTTGCTCATCGAATTCAGCTCGATCGCCACTTCCTTTGCCCCTTCCACCGAAAGCAAGCTGATAGGCGCTTTCTTGTTCAGGATCAGGCTGTAAGGATTATCATGGCAAAGCAAAATCCGGTGCTTTTTCGCAAATGCAACCGCCTCTTCAAACAGCTCCTGCGTAGCGGGCGCACCTGTTGGCATATGCGGGTAGTTGAGCCACATAAGCTTCGTTTTCGGCGTCACGAGGCTTTCCATCGCATTCCAGTCGGGCTGCCAGCCATGGTCTTCGCGCAATGGATATTCCTTCACCACCGCTCCTACCATCTGGCTTACTGCGCGGTAGGCCGGGTAGCCCAGCTCTGGCACCAGCACCTCGTCACCGGGATCGAGGAACGTCAGCGAAATGTGGGTAATGCCTTCTTTGGAGCCAATGAGCGGCAATATTTCAGTATTCGGATCGAGTGTTACGCCATAGGTACGATAATAAAAATCTGCAACTGATTTTCTGAAAGCGGGGGTGCCTGTATAAGGCTGATAACCATGCGCCTGCGGTTGATAGGCGGCGGTTGTCAATGCTTCCAGTGTTTCTACTGAGGGCATCATATCCGGGTTTCCAATCCCCAGATTAATGACGTCATGCCCTTCGGCAATCAGTTTGCGCACTTCGGCCAGCTTCACCGAGAAATAGTATTCCGATGTCTGCCTGGTGCGCTGTGCAGTTTCTATGATCATTATAATGATTAAATTGTGCTTTTAGCCATTGGCTATCAGCGGTTAAATCGCCCGTCCGGAACAGCCCGGCGAAACGGGGCGCAATTTACGACAAATTCGCGAGGGGACGCGTTTTTGGCGTATTGGAAAGGAAGTTATCGGTTGGAAGCGCCGTTTCGCCGGAACAGGAGGCCCCGCCGGGGCCGGGAGACGTGTTGTCTCGTCCTGGAAAAAGTTTACAGTTTAGTTAATAAATCCTGACATAAGTTTACAATCGTTTGCTAATCCTAAAACTGGTTTACAGGTGCTGTTTTTTTAGAATAATAGCTTTTCCATAATTTAGTTGTTTTTAGTGGTTGTTGATGGACTTGGTTTGGCGTCAGGTTCCCAATGCTCATATGCGGCCTTTCATTGTTATACAGATCCACTGCGGTTCTCAGGAATTCCCTGACATCCTGATTTTTAAGGCGGTAAGTATCTAAATATTCATCCTTGATAATCCCGTTGACCCTCTCGGCGATTGCATTTTCCAGTGGGTCGCCGTTTT
>NZ_FNAN01000005.1:0-349532 GCF_900101885.1 Dyadobacter soli
TATTAAGCCATCTGCGGCGTTTGATGTGAAGGAAGACCTTATGGCCCCGAATTGGAAAATCCTGAACAGTAATCATCGGAAAGAACCCTTTGGAGAGCAAATTCTTCCTCTCCGGGTCATTCTCATCCGCATTCTTCTCATCTATATGCACGTGAAATACTCCATCCTGACGGTCGATGGATGTCAATTCAAAATTTTCAAGGATAAACTCTGGTAATAGAAACTGGATAATAGGCAAGAAACTCTCCAAAACGAACTAGGTTGATTAAAAACACAAAC
Source organism: Dyadobacter soli (assembly GCF_900101885.1). GTDB lineage: Bacteria > Bacteroidota > Bacteroidia > Cytophagales > Spirosomataceae > Dyadobacter > Dyadobacter soli. The sequence goes on from NZ_FNAN01000005.1 coordinate 280, forward strand.
CTAGAAAATCCTATGCGCTCCACAAGTTTTTGATTTGATCCGTGATCCCTGAAAAGTAGAGCGTCCTGGCTTCTGAAGTTTTCGATCCCGAGGCCTTGCGCTGGACATATTCTTTGAACTTTTTGATTGCACTTTGATAGGTGACGCTAAATGTCCCGAAAACGAAAAACGCCCCTGCTGTTACCAGCAGAGGCATTTTGCAGAGAGGAAGAGATTCGAACTCTCGATGCAGTTACCCACATACTACCTTTCCAGGGTAGCCCCTTCAACCACTCGGGCACCTCTCTATCGGGCTGCAAATATAGTGAACAGATTGTTGTTTCCAAATGCAGGGGTGAAAATCAAATGCTCATTTCTCCGCGCAGCGGTTTGCCGAGCATGTCGATGCAGGCGCCGCCGCGGGTTTCGCAGGCGAAAACGTACATCATTTTGGTGATGGCGGCTTCGGCGGTGATGTCGGAGCCGCTGATGACGCCGATCTGTTGGAGGAATTTGCTCGTCTGGTATTGGCCCTGGGATACGCGGCCGCCGTCGCATTGGGAGACGTTGAATATGACGATATCGCGCTCGATGGCGTTGCTGATCGCATTCAGGAACCAGGGTTCGGTGGTGGCGTTGCCCGCGCCGTAGGTTTCGAGGACAATGCCTCTTAACCCTTCAATGTTCAGTATCGACTCCACGACTTGCTGGCTGATGCCCGGGAACATTTTCAGGAACGCCACATTGCTATCGAAGTTTTTATGGACTTTCAGTTTCAAACCGGGTTGGTAGGGTTTGATGTACGGAAAGTTGTATTCGATGCGCACGCCTGCATTCGCGAGCGCGGGGTAGTTTTCGGAATGAAATGCATTGAAATCCGAGCTTTCCTGTTTTTTGGAACGGTTACCGCGGAGGAGGTTGGAATTGAAATAAATACAAACCTCGGTGATGATTGAATGTCCTTCCGCATTCTTGGCGGCGGCGAGTTCCAATGCGGTAATGACGTTCTCTCGCGCGTCCGACCGCGCGACGCCTATGGGCAGCTGTGCGCCTGTAAGGATGACGGGTTTGTTCAGGTTTTCGAGCAGGTAACTCAATGCCGAGGCAGTGTAGGCCATCGTATCGGTGCCGTGCAGGATCACAAAGCTGTCGAACTGTTCGTAATGCTCCTCGATAATGGTCGCCAGCTCGATCCAGATCGACGGGTGCATGTTCGAGGAATCGATCGGTTCGGGGAGCGAGAGGAAGGTAATGTCGAAATCCAGGCGGCTGATCTCGGGTACCCTTTCGATGATCTGTTGAAAATCGAACGGCACGAGCTGCTTACCCTTCGTTTCGTACACCATTCCCAGCGTGCCGCCGGTGTAGATCACGAGCACGGAACCAGTGGTGGGTTCCGGGGAAATGGGGTTGATGTGTATTTTCGTATAACTCATTTTGATGGTCTGTTGAGGAAGCGCATTTTGGCATGACTTATTTTGTTACCTTATCGAGCATGCTTTTGGCATTCGCGGTGGTGGCGGCGATCACGTCGGCTTTGGTCATTTCTTTGAGATCGGCCACGCGCTGGGCAACGATATCGATGTAGGCGACTTCGTTGCGTTTGCCGCGGTAGGGGACGGGCGCGAGGTAAGGCGCGTCGGTTTCCAATACCAAATGCTGTATGTCGACGTGCGGGATTACTTTGTCCAAACCTCCATTCTTGAATGTAGCCACACCGCCGATGCCGAGCTTGAAACCCAGTTCGATGGCTTTTTCCGCTTCTTCCAACGTGCCGGTAAAGCAATGGAAAATGCCGGTCAATGCGGGATCGGCGAAGTCTTCAATCAATTTTACAGTTTCCCAAAATGCGCTCCGGCTGTGAATGTCGATCCAGAGGTTATGCTTGCGGGCGAGGCCGCATTGGTATAGAAATGCTTTTTCCTGCTGCTCTTTAAATGTCACATCCCAGAAAAGGTCCATACCGATCTCTCCGACGGCGATAAACTCGTATTTACCGAGCCATTCTTCCATGATCTGCAATTCCTTTTCAAAATTCTCCTTCACATAAGTCGGGTGCAGGCCGATCATCGGGAGGCATTTGCCGGGGTATTTTTCGGCGAGTTCGAGCATGCCGCCGATGGTCTCGTGGTCGCAGTTGGGCATCCATATTTGCTCGATACCGGCATTCCAGGCGCGGTCGAGCATGGCGGTGCGGTCTTCGGCGTAATCGTCGCTGTATATGTGGGCGTGGGTTTCAATCATAATAATTACATTTCCATTGCTTCAAACCGGAACCCCTTTTCGCTGAAATGTTCCAGGTAACGTGGGAGGGTATGAAGCATGTTTCTGGCGGCCTTGATGCTGTCGTGAAAAAGTACGATGGAGCCGGGCCGGGTGTGTTGAAGGGATTTTTTTAAACAAATTTCGGGGTTGATCTGCGGGGAAAAGTCGCCGCTCAGGACGTCCCACATGATGATCTGCTTGTCCTGCAAAACGATTCTCGACTGGCTCTTCTTAATGCGTCCGTAAGGCGGGCGGAAGAGCTTGGTTTCGAGATTCAATTGCTCCGTGCATTGCTGAATGTTTTCCAGGTAAACGGCGTCCTCGGTTTTCCAGCCATTCATATGGTTGTAGGTGTGGTTACCAATGGAATGCCCGCCGTTCCGCACCATGGCATAAATTTCCGGATGTTTAAACACATTGGCCCCAATGCTGAAAAACGTCGCTTTTGCATTGTATTTAGCCAGAAGTTCCAGCACTTGCTCGGTAATGTCGGGAATAGGCCCGTCGTCGAAAGTGAGAAAGATGGTTTTTTCCTTCGTAGGAATGCGCCAGGTAAACCCGGGGAAAAATGCTTTGAGCCAGAATGGAGTGTGATGCAGGAACATGCCGTGAACGGACAAAATGTTTCATATATAAACATCAAAGAAAATAAAAAAAGCCGCTTGATCAGACAGCTCTGTGATTTTATAGATGTTTATATATGCATCATTCAACAAAAAAGCTGCCCGTTAGAGCAGCTTTTTTGCAACAATATTTAGGTGCCGTCCCCCTTATGCGTGTGCAAACACGGGATTCAGCATCGATACAGCCTTGGCTTCGAGGAATGACTCGCCCATCAGGTATTCGTCCACCGAACGTGCCGCTTCACGGCCTTCCGAGATCGCCCATACTACCAGCGATTGTCCGCGGCGGCAGTCACCTGCTGCGAAGATCTTCTCGTTGGAAACCGACTGGTACCCGCTGGTTTTGATGTTGCCGCGTTCGTCGAATTCCAGGTCGAGGTCGCTCAACAGGCCTTCTTGCTGCGGGTGCAGGAAGCCGGCTGCCAAAAACGCCAGGTCGCAAGGAATCGTGCGTTCGCTGCCTTCTACCTCTTTCATCTGCATACGGCCCGTTTCAGGGTCTTTCTGCCAGTCGAGGTCTACGATTTTCAATGCAGTCAGGTTGCCGTTTTCGTCGCCTACGAATTCTTTGGTGTTGATAGACCAATGTCTGTCGCAACCTTCCTCGTGAGAAGTCGACGTGCGGAGCATCATCGGCCAGTTCGGCCAAGGCGTGCTTGCATCGCGGTCTTTCGGAGGAATAGGCATGAGTTCGATCTGCGTAACGGATTTTGCACCGTGACGGCCCGAGGTACCTACGCAGTCGGAACCCGTATCACCACCACCGATTACCACCACGTGCTTGTCGGTAGCGAGGATTTCGCCATTGGTGTAAGTCGCGCCGCGGTGATCCACCACGCGGTCGATACCGGCTACACGCTTGTTTTGCTGGCTCAGGAACTCCATCGCGAAGTGTACGCCTTTGAACTGACGGCCCTGGATTTTTACGTCACGGGGAACAGTCGATCCAACGGTCAAAAGCACCGCGTCGAATTCGTTCTGCAACTCTTCCGCTTTGATATCCACACCCACATTCACGCCGGTACGGAATTCAACGCCTTCGGCCTCCATCACCGCCATACGACGGTCGATAATGCCTTTGTCGAGTTTGAAATCAGGGATACCGTAACGTACCAGACCACCGATTTTATCCGCTCTTTCGAGCAATACCACCGAGTGACCGGCCTGGTTGAGCTGATAAGCGGCAGCCATACCCGCAGGTCCCGAACCTACCACAGCCACTTTTTTGCCGGTGCGGGTTTTCGGAATGCGTGGTTTGACCAAACCTAATTCGAATGCTTTTTCGATGATCGATTTTTCGATGTACTCGATCGCTACCGGCGGCTTGTTGATACCCAGTACGCAGGATGCTTCGCAAGGAGCGGGGCAAATGCGGCCTGTGAATTCAGGGAAGTTGTTGGTAGACGCTAATATTTCATAGGCCAGTCCCCAGTTTTCATCATACACCGCGTCGTTGAACTCGGGGATGATGTTGCCCAGCGGACAACCATTATGGCAAAAAGGAATTCCGCAGTCCATACAACGGGCTGCCTGCTGTTTGGAATTAGAGTCGGTCGGTGCGGTTTCGATCTCACGATAGTCTTTCAGACGCTCGTCAATACTTCTCTTTTTCGGCAACTCCCTTTCAAACTCTAAAAATCCGGTTGGTTTTCCCATTCTTATTACTGATTTAAAAAATTCTGATAGTTGATCTTGAAACTGAAAATTACTGGTGTACCACGTCTACGACGATGTCTTTGTACACCACGTTCTTATCCGCAATCTGCTGTGCGAGCGTGATACCGCGTCCTTCCAGCGCTTTGCGGAAGTCGGACGGCATTACTTTCACAAATTGCTTCACAGATTCTTCCCAGTTCTGGATCAGTTGGAAAGCGATGTTACTGGTTGTGTACTGGAAGTGTTTGTCCAGGTATTCGCGAAGAATGCCTTTGTCTTCCTCGTTCAACGCTTCCAGCGTAACCATTTCTTTATTCACTTTCTCTTCGAAATTGCCTGCTTTGTCGAGCACGTAAGCCACACCACCTGACATACCCGCCGCGAAGTTGCGGCCTGTTTCGCCGAGGATGATCGCCAGACCGCCCGTCATGTATTCCAGACCGTGGTCGCCGACACCTTCCACCACCACTTTCGCGCCCGAGTTACGTACGCAGAAGCGCTCGCCCGCCGTTCCGCGGATGTAGGCGTCACCCGAAGTAGCTCCGTAGAATGCCACGTTACCGATGATGATGTTCTCTTCCGGCTTAAACTTCGCGTCGCGGTCGGGGTAAACGATCAGTTCGGCGCCGCAGAGGCCTTTTCCGAAGTAGTCGTTCGCGTCACCTTCCAGTTCGAGGCGCACACCCAATGTGTTGAATGCACCGAAGCTCTGGCCCGCCGTACCGCGGAATTTGAAGTGTACATTGCCGTTTGGCAAGCCCACACCGCCGTATTTTTTCGAGATTTCGTTCGAAAGCATTGTTCCCACCGACCGGTTAAGGTTATTGATCGGGAATTCCGCGTAAATCTCTTCCTTACTGTCGAGCGACGGCTTGGCCGAACGGATCAGGTCGAGGTCGAGAATGGCATCTATACCGTGATCCTGCTCTTCCTGCTTGAATTGTGCTACCGAAAGGTCGCCTTCTTTGTACAGGATCGCGTCGAAGTTCAGGTTTTTGTATTTCCAATGTTTGATATCATTGCGCAGTTCGAGGTACTGAGCCTGACCAACCATTTCATTCACTGTTCTGAAACCAAGCTGCGCCATGATCTCGCGCAGCTCTTCCGCCATGTAGGTAAACATGTTCACCACGTGCTCAGGCTTGCCCGAGAACAATGCGCGGAGTTCTTTGCGCTGCGTAGCCACACCCACAGGGCAGGTGTTCAGGTGGCATTTACGCATCATGATACAGCCTGCGGCAACCAATGCGGCGGTTGCTACACCCCATTCTTCGGCACCGAGCAATGCGGCAATCGCGAGGTCGCGGCCGGTACGGAGCTGTCCGTCGGCCTGAACGGTTACCCGTCCGCGCAATTTGTTTCTTACCAAAGTCTGGTGCGTTTCCGCCAAACCGAGCTCCCAAGGCAGACCCGCGTGGCGGATCGAGCTCAATGGAGAGGCACCGGTACCACCGTCGTAACCCGAGATCAGGATGTGATCGGCGTGTGCTTTCGCTACACCGGATGCTACTGTTCCTACACCGGCTTCGGATACCAGCTTCACGCTGATACGTGCGGCACGGTTCGCATTTTTAAGGTCGAAAATCAGCTGCGCCAAGTCCTCGATCGAGTAAATGTCATGGTGAGGAGGAGGAGAGATCAAGCCCACACCCGGCGTCGAGTGACGGGTACGGCCGATCCAGTCGTCCACCTTGAAGCCAGGAAGCTGACCACCTTCGCCCGGTTTTGCGCCTTGGGCAGTTTTGATTTGCAGCTCGCCCGCATTGCTCAGATAATGGCTTGTCACACCGAAACGCCCCGAAGCAACCTGTTTGATCTGCGAGTTCATGCTGTCGCCGTTTGCCAGCGGGTTGTAGCGCAGTTCGTCTTCACCACCTTCACCGGAGTTGGATTTACCGCCAATGCGGTTCATCGCAATCGCCAGCGTCGTGTGCGCTTCCCACGAAATCGATCCGAAGGACATCGCACCGGTAGCGAAGCGTTTGAAGATATTTTCAACAGGCTCTACTTCGCTCAAAGGAATGGCATTGCCTTTTTTGAATCTTAACAAACCACGCAATGTCAGCGCCTTGTGGCTCTGGTCGTCGATCAGTTTAGAGTATTTCTTAAACTGCTCGTAGCTCGCATTACGGGTAGATTGTTGCAGCAAATGCACCGACTGCGGGTTGAAGATGTGTGCTTCACCACGTTGTTTCCACTGGTAAACACCACCTACTTCAAGTCTTGGCTTTTGCTCCGCGCTTTCGTGGTAAGCCACTTTGTGACGCACCAGGATTTCGCGTGCAATCTCAGGAATGCCCATACCGCTGATCCGCGAGATGGTTCCTGTGAAATATTTGTCGATTACGTCCTTGTTCAAGCCCACGCATTCGAAGATTTGCGCACCCTGGTACGATTGCAGGGTAGAGATTCCCATTTTCGAGAATATCTTCAGAAGCTCCTTGTTAACGGCCTTGATGTAGTTGTAATGCAGTTTTTCGTCGGTAAACTCGCCTTCGATCATGCTCTTGCGGTTCATGTACGAAAGCGTTTCGAACGCCATGTAAGGGCAAACACCCGCAGCGCCGTAGCCGATCAATGTCGCTACGTGGTGGGTTTCCCAAACGTCTCCCGCTTCCACGAGCAAGCCTACGCGGCCACGTAATCCTTCGCGGATGAGGTGGTGGTGGATGGTTGCTGTCGCGAGCAGTGAAGGGATCGGCGCGTGGTCGGAGTCGATGGCGCGGTCGGAGAGGATAAGGATCTCAAATCCGTCTTCGATAGCGTCTACCGCGTAACGGCAGATTCTTTCCAATGCTCTTTCCAGCGCTTTTCCGCCTTCGTCGGCGCGGAAGTAGGTATTGATGGTTTTGGCCTGGAAGCCGTCTTTATCTACGAAACGCAGCTTGTCGAATTCCTGCACCGAAAGGATCGGGTGCGGCAATGCGATCTGGCGGCAATGCTTCGGTGATTCTGTGAGAATGTTCTCGGTGCTGCCTACGAAAGAGATCAGAGACATGATCGCACGCTCGCGGATCGAGTCGATCGGCGGGTTGGTAACCTGTGCGAAAAGCTGTTTGAAATACGTAGACAAATGCTGGCTCTGCTCCGAAAGAACGGCCAGCGGAGAGTCGGTACCCATGGAACCGATCGCTTCCATGCCCGTCTGAGCCATTGGGCCGAGGATCATGCGCAAATCTTCCGAAGTATAACCGAATGCTACCTGACGTTTCAGCAATGCATTCTCGTCGTAAGCACGGTAGGTGCGGATCGGGTGATCCAATGCGTCCACGTGCAGCTTGTTCTCGTCCAGCCATTGCTGGTAAGGCTGCGCGGTGCAGATTTGTTTTTTGATTTCTTCGTCAGGAACAATGCGGCCCTGCTCCATATCCACCACGAACATACGTCCCGGTTGCAGGCGGCCTTTGGTCACAACGCGTGCCTGATCTACTTCGAGTACACCCGCTTCCGAGCCCATGATGATGGTGTCGTCGTCGAGTACCCAGTAGCGCGACGGGCGCAGGCCGTTACGGTCGAGCGTGGCGCCTACCATTTTACCGTCGGTGAATGAGATCGATGCAGGACCGTCCCAAGGCTCCATAATGGCCGCGTGGTATTCGTAGAATGCTTTGCGTTCGGCGTCCATCTGGTCGTTACCGTCCCATGCTTCGGGGATCAGCATCATCATCACGTGCGGCAATGAGCGGCCCGAAAGGTGCAGCAATTCGATCGCATTGTCGAGGTTGGCAGAGTCGGACTGGTTCCTGTCGCAGATCGGCAGAAGCATATCCATTTCCTCTTTCGAGAAGAATTTCGACTCAAACGATTTTTCTCCGGCGCGGATCCAGTTCACGTTACCTTTCACGGTGTTGATCTCCCCATTGTGCGCAATGTAGCGGAATGGCTGGGCCAGCTCCCATGATGGGAAAGTGTTGGTCGAGAAACGCGAGTGTACTACTGCCAATGCAGATACTACCGACTCGTTTTCCAGATCCGGGAAGTAATATTTCAATTGGGCAGTGGTGAGCTGTCCTTTATATGAGATCGTGCGGCATGAGAGCGACGAGAAATAGAAGTTTTTCGCGCCTTTTACCGTGTCTTTAATCAATCTTGCAGCAACCTGGCGGAGGATGAACAACTTGCGTTCAAACGCCATATCGTCCGTAATGTCGTCCGGACGTTTAATGAAAACCTGTTCTACACTTGGCTCGACAGAAAGCGAACCTTCGCCCAGGGTGTTGTTTAATGTAGGTACCTCGCGGTAGCCGAGCAATTGCAGGCCCAGCTTCTTGATCTTTCGGTTCAGGATATCCCTGCTTTCTTCCCTGGCAAGGTCGTTGCCCGGGAAAAAGATCATCCCCACACCATACTCACCTGCCGGCGGCAAGTGGAAGCCCAACTTGGTAGATTCTTCTACGAAGAACTCGTGAGGGATCTGAATTAAAATACCAGCACCGTCACCGGTGTTAGGGTCAAAACCAGTTGCACCCCTATGCTCCATCCTTTCGAGCATATGAATGGCATCAGCCACGATCTGGTGCGACTTACGACCCTTGATGTTAGCCCGGAAACCGATTCCACATGCATCATGCTCAAATTCCGGGCGGTACAGTCCCTGATTTTCTACCATTTGTTCAGACATTTGCGACATTTATCGAATTGTAGGTAATTAACAAATTCGTAATTAGAATCTGTTTAAATAAGCACTTTAAAAGGAAAGCGAAAACGCCAGTGTGTGATGTTTTGGGTAAAGCCACGCAATATACCCATAAAAAATATTTGGCTTATTATGGGAATGGCAAAATTTTCTATCACTAATATGCATTTGGCCGATTAATTACAATTATTATCGAAATATTGATAAAGATGTAACGAACCTCCGTATTGGTTACCATTTTGGAAAGCTGCAATCGCCATTTTCGGTGACTTGGAGGATTACAAAAAGCGTATGAGTAAAATATAAAAAGTGTTAGAATGACATAAGAAAAACGTCCCGCCGGGCTCGGCGGGACGTTTCCATAAATAGCTGAAAATTATACTATTCAAATATTAAGGCTCTTTCGACTCGCTCACGCCTTCGTAATCTTCGTCGTCATAATCATCATCGCCCGCACCGAACTCGTTTTCAAGACTATGCATAAAAACCGCGTCGATCGCCTCTTCTTTGGTAGGTAAAATGGTGAGATCGGGAATGCGCAGATCTTCCAGCACATCTATAAAATCGTCGTCGCGCGTGACGATCGCGAGCATGCCGAGGTCGTTGGCACACAGATAATTTACTTTCTTTAGTATGGTGATACCCGTCGCGTCCAGCGATTTTACAGTCTGCATATTCACGATCAGGCTGTGGTAACCTTCGCGAAACAGGCCGCGTGCCGTTTCTTCGAAAGCCGCGGGTACATCACCGGCGAATGCGGGTGCATCCGTTTCGATATAGACGTATTGTTCTTTCTTTTCCAGTTTAAAATCCATTTCGGTTGTCGTTTTGTGCAACAATATTTTGTTAAGCGAGTAGTCGGTAGTCAGGCCATTGCACGTAAAATGGCCTTCTCGATTCTTTCCAGCGGGTGATCCAGGTTGTTTTTCTGGAACTTCATGCCCGTCACTTTTTCGAACAGCTCGATGTAACGCTCCGAGATCGACGTCACTTTTTCATCCGTCATTTCAGGCACGGTCTGGCCGTCTTTGCCCTGGAAGCCGTTCTCGATGAGCCATTCTCTTACAAATTCCTTGCTAAGCTGCTTTTGGGCCACCCCACCGCGCTGATTTTCCTCATAAGTATCTTTATAGAAGTACCTTGATGAATCGGGTGTGTGGATTTCGTCGATCAAATAAATCGTGCCATCCAGTTGTCCGAACTCATATTTGGTATCCACCAATATCAATCCCTGATCGGCGGCCATTTCGGTGCCTTTTGCGAATAATGCGAGCGTGTAGCGCTCCAGGTGCTCGTACTCGTCCTCGCTCACGAGCCCCTGCGCGAGGATTTGCTCTCTTGAAATGTCCTCGTCGTGCCCTTCGTGCGCCTTAGTCGTAGGGGTGATGATAGGCTGGGGGAGCTTATCGTTTTCGTTCAAGCCCTCGGGCAATGCCACACCGCATACTTCGCGTTTTCCGGATTTGTACTCGCGCCACGCATGGCCCGCAAGGTAACCGCGTACCACCATTTCCACCGGGTAAGCCTGGCATTTGATACCGATGCTCACATTTGCGTCGGGCACTTCTTCGAGCCAGTTGGGCACGATATCGGAAGTGGCATTCAGGAAGTGGGCGGCGATCTGGTTCAAAACCTGGCCTTTGTAGGGGATAGCGCGTGGCAGGATCACGTCGAATGCCGAAATACGGTCGGTGGCGATCATGACCAGACGTTTTTCAAACGAGTAAACGTCACGGACTTTCCCTTTGTAAAAGCCTGTCTGGCCGGGGAACTGGAAGTTGGTTGCTGGTATGCTGTTCATTAGATTATTGGTAAAATTACCATTCGATTTCGCTCTTTTGACCGGGCTTTTGATTGTATTGCTTGCGCCGGAGCTGGTAAATATATTGGGATTCGTTCGATTTCATGGCATCCAGAATGGCGCGGGCCTGTTCTTCGGTCATGTTCATCGCTTTCAGGCTTTTGAGCAATTCCTCCTTTTTAACATCCTCGCTCACTTCCCGTATTTCCTGCGGCGGCGCAGGGGGCGGTGCCGGCTGCACCTGGTTAGGCTGCTGCTGGTTCGATCTCCGCTTCCGTGTTGTGACATCCGATGGTTGGTCTATGCCGGAGAAGCTCTTTTTCAGGATAATATAATTGGTACGGGCCAATGCATTTCCCGGTTCGATGCGCAATGCGGTCCGCAGGCTGGTCAATGCGCTGGCTGTGTCCTTTTTACTTACGAGGATCAATGCGATCTGTGCATTGGCTATGGAAGCAATGCTGTTGTTATCGATGTCGCTAAGGAGTCGGTAATGTTTCAAAGCCTGTTTGTAGTCGCCCGCTTTATACAAAGAATGGGCCAAGTTTAGTCTTGCAGCCGGATCTGAAAATAGCGATCCGTAGGTAATTTGCCGGTACAGCTCGGCCGATCTGGTAAATTCCTTTTTCTGAAAAGCCTGCTCGGCATCCAGCTTTCGCTGGTTCGCCTTGGTAATGGAATCGAACGTACGGTTATCCCAAAGCCAGAGCAGGACATAAAGGATCAGAGACGTCATAGCGGTTCACATTTGCGTGCAAAAATAGGGAATTGCGCTTACAGTCGAAACGTTCCGATGGTAATTAGTACATCGAGCAATATGAGCACCAGTGCCGCGCCGAGGAAATAATAGTATTTGTTCGAAACGACCGTGATCGTCCGCGAATCCACCAATGCGCCTTCCGCCTGGTTGATATCGCTGACCAGCTTCTGGATATCGTTTTTGGAATTGTTCAACTCATAATAGCTCCCGCGCGACGAGTTGGCAATGCTGCGCAGGAAATTCTCGTCCAGTTTGCTGATCACCAGCTTGTCGTTTTTATCCATCAACGGCTTCCCGTTCTGCTGGATGCTGATGCCCACTTTGGTACCCACGGCCACCGAATACACCCCGATGCCGAACCGCCGGAGGTTATTGAACAATGCATTGCTGCAACTGCTGCTGTTTTCGCCGTCTGTGAAAAGCACCATCATCTTGGCCCGACTTGTCGGGTCGGCGGAGTTCATGAGCTTGTTGTAGGCCATTTCAATCGCGCCGCACACGTTGGTGCCATTCGTGGGCAGCAAATCCGTTTGCAGCGACTGGATGAACAGTTCTAGCGCGGCCGCGTCATACGTGAGCGGCACGTGTATGTACGCGTTGTTCGAGAAAATGATGATCCCGATCCGGTTGGCCCGTTCGTTCTCGATGAAGCGGTTAAGTTCGAACTTTACTTTTTCCAGCCGCGAGGGCGTCACATCCGCCGCGTCCATCGACTTCGAAAGATCGACGACCATGAATATGTCCTTACCCTTCGCCTGAATGTCGCGTTCTGCCTCGCCGAACGACGGCCCGAGGAGGCTGATGATCAAAAGTGAGAAGGTAATGCTGCGTAAAAATAGCTTGATGATAAGCGTCCGGGCGGTCGTTTGGAGCTGCCTTGCGATCCGAACAGTGCGGATAATGTAGGCTGTGTAAGCGAAAATGAAAAAAAATATAAAAAAATATTCAGTGCTCTCAAAGGGGTAATTCCAGTTCATAATGAACGCATTGTGTAATTTAAACTTGGGCAAAAATAGGCATTTCAAGCTTCTGGTGAAGTTTTTTTTCTTTGAATGTTTGCTTTTCTGAAAAAAGACCAGCTATATTTGCACTCCCGAACGACGGAAGAACGGAGGGATGGGTGAGTGGCTGAAACCAGTAGTTTGCTAAACTGCCGTACTCGCAAGGGTACCGCGGGTTCGAATCCCGCTTCCTCCACAGCGGTTTCCGAACGTTCACCAAAGGGGTCTTTCTTAAAGTAGAAAGAAAATAATTCGGGGAGTGGCGCAGCCCGGTAGCGCATCTGGTTTGGGACCAGAGGGTCGCAGGTTCGAATCCTGTCTCCCCGACAAAAAGATAAGGCAGTAAGCCGTAGCAGTTTAAACTGTGAATCGCTGACTGCCTATTTTTTTAGAATAAAATTAATATTTGGATTATCGGTCCCGTAGCTCAGCTGGATAGAGCAACTGCCTTCTAAGCAGTAGGTCTTGTGTTCGAATCACAACGGGATCACTTCAAAATCAAGCACTTAGATTAACTTCTAAGTGCTTTTTTGTGCCATATGGGACTTTTTAACAGTCCTTCAATCCGTTTAATTACCAATATAATGTGCATTCCTTTTAAGAGAATCGTTAATCATTCCCTTCTCTTACTTTTTATTGCAACTACCTGCTCTCTGGTGATCAGTTGCACTTCGGTCAGGCAAACGCCAAAAATATTGGATGAGGATGTCCCGAATGTACACCTGGCCTATCAGGTCCAGCAAATCGAGATCGTCGACAAAAGAAGAAATGTTTCAGCGGGTGAAATGAAAATTCCGAAGTTTTCGACTCCGAAAAGCTATACCAGGCATTCGCCAGCCGTTACAGTCGAGCATCGGCAAGAAATAGAGGATTTTTTCAATCATAATATCAAGGGTTCTGGCCCGTCCGTACAGGCGATCGTCGTTTTGGTGGATGCCTACAAGGAGTTTTCCGCCACGGCGATGACTGAAAGAGAAAGGTCGCATGTCAGGATGGAGATTACTTTGTATGATTCGACGACGGATAAACCGCTCGTTTTCTGCGAATCCACGGCTGATTTTGGTGTAGAATCGCTCGATGCGGATCAGAAAAAAACGGAAAAAATCTATCGATACGTTCTCCGGCAGGCGATTTACAAATGCTTCAAATCCATTGCGATGAACGATGACGAGGAGTAAAACGGAGTCCGTCCCCAAACCTTTTGCTCGTTGCCAACAGCCCAGATATGAAGGCGTTGATTGGCCGTTTTACCGCTGATCAGTTCACCAATAAAATCGGCCATACCTTCTTTAATTGGGTGTGATAACAACGTGGTATCACTATTCATTTGATTGCTGAGCCATCAGGAATGTTTATAAAGCGATTCAGTCAGATAGCTCCCGGTAAATTTTAGAACTTCCCTGTAAAAATGGCTGCTGTCGTAGTACCCGAATTCACATGGGTCAAAACCCTCGGCGGTCATATAGGCGGTCAGTGCAGTCCTGGCCCGGAGTATTGAAAAATAGCCTTTTGGATTAATCCCGATGACGCGGTGAAAATAGCGGTTGATACTTTTGGATGTCGTAAAATGTTTTTCTGCGAGCTGGCTTACGTTGAATTGTAAACGCGTTTCCTGATAAGTTTCGGTTAAGTCCTGGACAAACGTCAGATAATGATCGGTTTTCCTTTCCTGATACCTGTTTTGTAAATATTCCTCAGCAATTTTCTGGCGAACAGCAAAAGTTGGACCGTTCCTGATCTGCCCGATGATATGCGTCGGGAGAATGTGATGGAGCGGTATTATTTTCCCTTTGAGTTGGACCTGGGATATTGCCAGGATCGCTTCCAATCCGCCCGGCTTAAATTTGATGGTGAAAATCCGGTCGCCGGGCAGGTTGAGGCGGGTGGTGTGAACGTCCCGCAGGACTAAGATATCCGCATCAGCATGGACATTCCAGATGGAAGTGTTCAGGGAAATTTGGTAGGGATTGCCCAGGTTAATGTATATGGTAGGCGTCCAGCTGGGAAACATTTCAACCGTAAACCCGCTGTCGTTGACAATGGATTCGGAGAAAAAATCGATATGTTTCGCCAGTTCGCCGCATGGCTGGGCGAACGTATAGTGATTGCGTATCGGGTCGAATATTTCTTTCAATTGTCCGTTTTTTACCTTGACGAAGATACTGGCCCTCACCTACATTTGGAAGAAAAAGCACTTATGCATCACCTAATTACCTGTTTTTTCATTGTTATCATTTGCAGCAACCCCATTTGTGCGCAGTTTGCAAAAATCGAGGAGTCCGGCTGTGATTTCCGGATCGATCCCGAGGTGTTGAAACTAGTCCCGGACAATGCGAAGCAATCCTACATTTCCGGTCCGAACCTGCCCGACAGCAGCTTTAAAAAGCAATGCGGCTACCTGGTCGTTCCAGAGAATCGGGGCAAGAAAAATTCCCGGCTGATTAAACTGCCGTTCATAGTCGTCAGGAGCAAAAATCCGGACAAACACAGCGACCCGGTGCTTTTTACCGCCGGCGGGCCGGGCGGGAGTTCATTGGGTATGGCGACATGGCTGGCGAAAAGTCCTTTTATTGAAAGCCGGGATTGCATTGTTTTCGAGCAGCGCGGTACCCGCTTCGCATTGCCTTACTTGCGTACATTCGAGCTCGACAAAGCGCTAAAAGAAGCCACCCGCCGCAATCTCGATAAAGATAGTATGGCAATTGTCGGTGTTAAAAAGTATAGGAAGGAGCTCGAAAAGCGGGGGATCGATCTTACCGGCTATAACACCGACGAAACCGTTTCCGATATTCACGATCTGCTGAAAGCACTGAAAATCGACTCGGTAAACCTGTTCGGGGTATCGTACAGCGGCGGCTTGATGACGGCGGTTTTGCAGCGGGACCCGACCCGGATTCGCTCCCTGATCCTCGATTCGCCATTGCCAACTTTCGTGCCTATCGACGAAGATGAGCCCGTCAATTTCATGGAAGCGCTCCATATTTATTTTGAAAGCCTCGCCAGCGATTCGACAGGACAAAAGCTTCACGGCAACCTCAGGAGTCGCTTTCATAATTATTTCAGTGCTATCGCTACCAAAACGTTCGAACTGCCTTACCTCGAAGCCGGCACAAAGGATTCTATCCGCATAAAGTACATGAAGAACGAGCTTCTGACCATCATACTCGACAAGCTCTACGACGATTCAGGGCGAAAGGAGCTACCGCGCATCATTGCAGACCTCGAAAGCGGCAATCACCAGCCCTACATGCGCCGTTACTTTGATGACTTCTTCCGCAGGAACGGAGCGCCGGACGGCATGCGCCTTTCAGTATATTGTGCAGACCAGACTGCCTACCATTCCGAAAAAGTACGCCGGGATTTGGACAAGATTTATCCGTATCTGGCTGGTTTTCACATTAATGACGTTTACCGGGAAATGTGCGATTGCTGGAAGGTCCCGCCCATCAACCCGGCTACGAAGCAGCCATTCTATTCGGATAAGCCCGTCCTGCTCGCGGACGGTGAGCTCGATCCCGCATGTCGGCCCCTGTACATCGATCGCATTGCGCACTACATGCCCAATAGTCAGAGGTTTCTGCTTAAAAACAGGAGTCACGGTGTGATCGGGACTTCCATGAGTGCAATCATAAGGGCATTTCTGGCTGAGCCTTATCGGAGAATAGTGTCGGCAGACAGAAATATCATCAGTTACTGAAACGTGCGATGAAACGGGTACCAAGTAAAAAACACGGTATTTGGGCTTCTTAGCTCAAAATCACCGATTTATCCATGGTATCGCACTACATCAAAATTGCTCTCCGCCATATTCAGCGACACTATATCATTAGCATCGTCAACATTGGTGGGCTGGCGATCGGGCTCACGGCTACGCTGCTTGTAGCTGCTTATGTCGCAAACGAGTATAGCCACGATCGCTTTCATGCCAATGGGGAGCGGATCGTAAAGGTGGAATTCAATCATAATGATGGAGAAAAGTCCTATACCGTGCCGTGGCTTTCATATGAATTCGGCAGGGTAGTCAGGGAGCAATGCCCCGAAGTCCGGCAGTTTGGCAGGATAACGGACCAAAGTTTTCGAAGCAAATTGGTACAAAGCGATGCGCAGCACAAAGATTATGAAGCCGGCTTTGTAGCAGCCGACAATAATTTCCTGCAAATGTTTTCTTTTGAATTGATTAAAGGAGACAAAAAAACGGCCCTGACAAAACCGAATACGGTCCTGCTCACGGAAAGAATGGCCAACAAATATTTTGGAGAGCAGAATCCCGTTGGAAAAACCATTACTTACGACAAAACGCAGTTGTTCGAAGTGGTTGGCGTAATAAAGGACCTTCCTTACAATTCGACGATCAAATTCGATTTTCTGAGCGATCTCATCTCTTTCCGTGCCCGTGAAGTGCGGGATCTGAAAGATTATCTGGGCAAAGAATTGCTGAAAGAACGAATCAAAGAAGTAAATGCCTCCGGATCGTATCATACCTATCTTCTGCTGGCGCCGAATGGTAGCCGCGAGGCAGTGGCCCGGAAAATTCCTTCGTTACTCACTCCTTCTTCCAAAATAACGGATGCGCGTGACAGCTACGACCTTTTTCCGCTTTTCGATTTGTATTTTGAAAGGGAAGATGAATCGGCAAAGCAAAGAGCTATTGTCTTTTCGGTCATCGGGCTGCTCACCCTTTCGCTGGCTTTGTGCAATTATGTCAACCTTACAACCGCCTCATCTTCCAGCCGGGCCGGCGAGGTTTCCGTTAGAAAAGTGGTGGGAGGTCAAAGATTTGCATTGATTTTGCAATTCTACCTCGAATCGGCGATCTATGTCACGTTCGCATTTGGATTGGCCACGGGGTTATTTTTTGCTTTGAAAGATTATTTTTACCGCTCGCTCGAACTGCCGGTCAATGCCTCTTTTCTGAAAAATCCCTGGTTTATTTTTTCATTGGCCGGCTTCTACATTACGAGCATAGTTCTTTCCGGGGGATACCCGGCGTTTCTTCTCTCGCGATTGTCCCCGGGACAAATTTTCAGGGGCAGCTTTGGTACAATGGGCAGCGCCGCGCATGCACGGAAGGTTTTTACAGTTTTCCAATTCACCGTTTCCATCGCACTCATCATTGGTTCCATACTGATTACCAGTCAAATGCAGCTTTTGCAGAAGAAGAATCTGGGCATTAGCCGGGACAGAATTGTAACCGTATTCCTGGATCGTGAAGACGGGCTGTCAAAACATTATCGCGAGATCAGGCAGGATGTGGAAAATCTCTCGGGCGTGGAGTCGGTTACGTCGTCCAGTTTGCTGATGTACTACCCTTACGGCAATGTTGTCGAGTTGGAAAAACTGAATAGTGACAAAAAGATAAATGTGAGTTATTTCCCGGTGGACGATCATTTTGTTGAAACAATGCAGATCCGGTGGGTGGCGGGACCACGGAAGTCGACGAATGGAAAAAAAGGGAGCGGTTTCGTTCTCAATGAAACCGCGGCGAAGGAGCTGGGGGTCAATACCGGCAATTACAGCCAGACAGTGAACCTGGGCGGTGGTGTGAAGCGGGATTTGTTGGGCATTGTCAGGGATTTCCATTTCACTTCGCTTAACGAGAAGATCAAGCCAATGGCATTACAAATGGGAAGCGACACGATTTTTCACGATTATCTGTACATCAGACTGGGAAAAAATGCAGACGCTCCAAAAACCCTGGCTTCCATCGAAAAAGTCTACAACCGGTTCAGGAATAACCGGCCATTCGAATATGCGTTCCTGGATGAGACTTATAACAAAATGTATCGTAATGAGCAGAAAACGGGCCGGATCGTTTTCTGGTTTACCGGTGTAGCCATCGTCATTGCCTGTCTGGGGCTATTTGGACTGACGGTTTTTTCCGCGGAGCAGCGCAAAAAAGAAATCGGTATCCGTAAAGTGCTCGGCGCGACGGTGATGAGCATTGTCGCAATGCTTTCCAAAGACTTTCTGAAACTGATATGCATATCCGTTTTACTGGCGTCACCGCTTGCCTATCTGGCGACGAAACGCTGGCTGGAAGATTTTGCGTACCGCATTTCTATAAGTTGGTGGGTGTTTGTTCTGGCGGGGGCGGCAGGCTTGTGCATTGCCATCGTCACGATCAGCTTCCATGGTTTCAAGGCGGCAAAAGCAAATCCTGTCAAATCGTTGAAAACGAATTGAATATTTCGGTTTGTTTTGGTGGCTCCTACTATCGTGGGTAACTCATGGTAGGCAAAATATTCTTCAACGCGTCAGCCCAAGCTCCGCGGCCATCCGTACCACGGTAGCGGTATTAGGTACCCCGAATTTCTCTTTCAGGTTCTTCCGATGGCTCTCCACAGTATGGGTACTGATAAATAGCTCGGCGGCAATTTGCTGGGTCGTATAGCCCTGGCCGATCAGTTCCAGGATCTCTTTTTCACGACGGGTGAGGCGGGGTATTTCTTTGGGTTCGGTGCCGGGCGCTTCGTTGAGGGCTTTCTGGGTTTCGGCACAGAGGTATATCTGCCCTTGCATGGCGGCTTGCAATGCAGCTACAATGTCGTCGCCGATGGCGTTTTTGAGCACATAACCACTCGCGCCGCTTTGCAGCATGTTCATGATCACGCTCCGTTCATTGTGGATGCTGAGAGCTACAATGCGGATTTCGGGATGCACTTGCTTTACCTGCTGGCACAAGGTAACGCCGCTGATGTCGGGTAGGTTGATGTCCATCAGCATTACCTGGGGAATGTCGCTGCCGGGCGGGGGATTGTCCAGTGCCGCCAAAGCGGTGGCCGCCTGATCGAATATGCCTGTCACGCGCACGCCGTCGCGGGATTCGAGCAGGTTTTTCAGTCCTTGTAAAACAATAGGGTGGTCGTCGATGATGAAAACGTTCATAGGTCAGATCTCGCATTCCACGGTAACGGAAGTGCCTTTTTGGGGTGATGATTGTAGTTCAAATTTCGCATTCAGGAAATCGGCGCGGGCCTTCACATTCGACAGTCCGGCACCGGCTTTGCCGTTCACGCGGTCGGGGTCGAAGCCACGGCCATCGTCCTCGACGGTGACAAACAGCGTTTCACCGCTTTGCTGGATAATGACCAGGATCTGTGGCGCGGCGGAGTGCTTCACGGCATTGTTCACCAGTTCCTGGATAATGCGGTACAGCAAGATCTGCTTCTCCTTGGGCATCGAATCGCGGTAGTTGAATACCTGACAAACGAGGTTAATGCCCGTTTCGCGCAGATTTTTGCAAAATTCCTTCGTCGCTTCGGCCAGGCCGTAGTTCATCAGTATCTCCGGCATGAGGCTGCGGGCAATGCGGCGCAGCTCATTCACGGCGTCGTCCAGGTGCGAAAGCGTACGCGTGACGCTGGTTTTGAAGCGGTCGTCCTGGACGGACAGTTCTCTCGACAAATCGATTTTAATGCTGCTGAGCAATCCGCCGAGGCCGTCGTGCAGGTCGCGGGCGAGGCGGGTGCGTTCCTGTTCCTGCCCTTCGAGCATGGCCGAGAGCATCGAGATGCGGTAATCCTGTTTGATTTTCTGCATTTCAAGGTCGTGAAGCTGCTTTTGTTGCTGCCATAGGCGCTTGTTGTTCCGGTAAAAAAGCAATACCAATACGGTAACGGCCAACAGGAAAAGGCACACCACGGCCAGTAGCCAGTTGAGCAGCCGGTTGTTTTTAATGGTCAATGCGGCCTTTTCATTATGGGCCTGCAACTGGTAAATGCGCTTCTCCTTCTCCGCCGACTGGAATTTGGCCTCCATCGCGGCAATCTCCGATTTGGTACGCTCCTCAAAAGTACTGTCGGCCAGCTCGGCGTACTTGTTCAGCCATTCGTAGGCAGCCTTGTCGTTGCCGGTTTTAGCCAGCATTTGCGCGTATTCATAGTAGTACAATTTCCGGTTCGCAGCGCGTATCAGCGGTGTTTTCTGATCGATCACGCCGCGGATAATGCCCAATGCTTTGGCATAGTTACCCATGGATTTGTAGGTAAAATAAACCTGTAAAAGCATTCCCTGGTAGTCGTACTCGCGTTTCAGCTCCTTCGCGAGCGTCATGCCTTTATTCAGGCTTTTCAATGCATCATCATACTGCCGCAGGCGCGAATGGTACATGCCTTCCACCATATAATAGTCGAGCTGGTAGGCTGCATTCGGGTGAATGCCGAGGATAATGGCCGCGCTGTCGAGCATGGGTTTTACGGGCGGGTACTCTTTGAGATACACATAATTCTTAGCCCCGAAAATGTAAGCGTCGGCGAGTTCGAGCGATGTTTTGTTCAGTTTTTGTAAAAGGGTAATGGCGGTATTGAAATAGCCTTCCGCGCGTTTGTAATCCAGCTGGTTGGAAAAAATAATGCCCAGGTTATGGTAATTGTTCGCGACGCGCACACTGTCGCCTGCCTTCGTGGCGAGCGGGATCACGTGCTGCAAAATGATTTCCGCATACTTTTTCTCCCGGTCCTGCCGCTGCTCCAATGCCCCGAAGTTATGCCAGGCCCTCGCCCTGTAAACGAGCGCGTCGCGGCCGGGGAATTTGCGGAACAGCTTTTCGGCCGTCAGGTAAGCCTGGCCGCTTTTCGCATAATCGGTATCAAAATAGGCGCTGCCGGTGTAGAACTGGCTTAATGCTTCCTGAAACGAGCCGGGTTTCACGAGCCGGCCGGCTTCCCGAACATACCGCAGCGACACGCTGGTATCCTTATCGCTCCAATAATCGGAGAGCAGAAAAAGGTTGGCCACACGCACCGAATCCGGCAGTTTACGGCCTAGTAGCGTCCGCAAGCTGTCGGAATAGCCGTCTGCGCGCCCTGCCGGGGCCGTGTTTTGGGCACGGCCCGGTAAGGCAAGCAGCATTCCAAGGCTAATAATGATCAGTTTTTTCATAAATCAGGTTTCACTTGAAGCGGCCCGCCCTCCGGCGCCGCTTTGATCATCCGGCCATCGAGCACGGAAGGCGTGTCGCGCAGCGGGGCAGGTACAACGCGCGTGGATTCGCGGGTATGCGCAAGCCGCGCGGGCTGACCGGCGGAGACGCCCATTTCCGCCAATGCGGCGTTCAGCAACGTCTCGTTCTCGTCGCCGAAAGGCAGGAACGGGAACCGGTTGTCGCTCACCGCCACGTCGGGCGCAATGCCGTCCACAGTGCCGTACTCCGATTCGCCGTCGGCATTGGCCGTCTGGCCGAGCATCATGTAAATGCCATAGTCCCAGCGCTTCTTCTCGTCGCCGAACAATGCGCCGAAGAGGTTTTTGCCGGCAGTATGATCACCTACCGTCACCACATCGATATAGGACCTCAACCCATTGACGACGAGCTCGCTGGCAGATGCCGTCCCTTGCGAGGTGAGCACGAAAACGCGGTTCAGCCTGCTCCCGATATTACTGCTTTCCTGCGAAAAACGGTAATTCAAAGCCTCTTCGCCCTTCTCTTTTTTCCAGTACTGAATGTATTTGTCGTTCCATTGCTCGGTGTAAAACAGCTTCTTGCCATCACTCCCCGGTACGATCAGCGAGGCCAATGTGACTGCCGATGACATATAACCACCGCCATTGAGCCGCAAATCGAGTACCAGCTCGTTCACGCCCGCGGCTTTGAAATCCGCGAAAATGCCGCGTAATGCATTGTCGTACTTCTCCTTATCGGCCTCGGTACCGGGCACAAACTGCGTGTACACCACGTAACCGATCGTTTTGCCTTTCTTACGGATCACACCGGCGTGCGCCACCGGGTCCTCCGTGATCTGCGTGCGGGTAAGCGGAACGGTTTTCGGGTCCAGCTGCAAAGATTGGTCCACGATCTTGCCCAACGTCAGCGTAACCGATTCCTGTGCCGCCAGAAATGTGCCGTAGTTCTCCGCAGTAAGCGTTTTTCCATCAATCTTAACAACAATATCCCCGCGTTTCAGCCCCGCATTCGCCGCCGGGCTACCTTTGATAATGTGACTAACAAACAGCGCCACGGTCGTTTTGTTCTCATCAATGTAAGCGGGGACATAGTTAATGCCGTAAGCCTTCACCACGCCGTTGAACTGTTGCTGCAATGCGCCGTAATTGTCGGTAACGAGCGAAAACCGGTCGTACACCTTGCGTTGGTACACGAGCTTTTCAAAGAATGCGTCCGGGTTTTCGGTGGTGTCGAGGGATTGCTTGTCGGGCATCTCGTCGTACCAGAAATAGCCGTCGTACATCATATCGTAAATCCAGCTGTTCACGGAGCCTTTGTCGCCAAGCTTGCCGGTGAGCGTATCCACGTTGTCCGGCTGGCAGGCGGCCATTGTCGCGAGCAGGATGAGCAGTCCTGAAATCTGTTTACTGAATGCTTTCATAATGGTCACAGGATAATGTGAATGGAAATTCAGGTTCAGAGAGGATGGTAAATGCGGCTGATGAGGTTATCGATAATGTAGGATTTGGTCCTTGAATAGAACGTGTCCAGGTCTTCGAGGTAGCGATGGTAGAAGTAGCTGAGAATGAGGCCGAGAAACAATGCGATGAAGGTGGTATCGAACGAAACATTCAGGCACTGCGTGATCAGCGGCATACCTTCCTCGGTTTTGGCCAAATGGAAAAGGCCGATAGAACCTGCCAAATGCAGAATGGTACCGATAAAGCCCAGCGATGCAATCGCATTAATCAGGAACCGCGCGATTTCCAGCTTGCCTTCGAGTTCGGTTTTACTGTTATCGATCTGCGCCGTCAGTACCTGCAACGTCTCGCCGATCGACTGGTTATTCCGGTACTGCGTGCAGGCGCGTTTCACAAAATCGGTCAGGAGAAAACTGAAACCGTGTTTTTCCAGGTCAATTACATTCAATTTAATCTTCGCCACCTCGTCCGGCGACAGTACCAGCTGGTCCTGCACGGGCAGCAGGTTCAGTTTAAAACCTTCGTGCTGCTTTTTGATAAACTTCTGATATTCCAGGATTTCCAGCACCCCGAAAATGAACGCCATGTAAATCACGGCATGCACATAGCCGCCGAACGACCCGCCGAAGGCCTCGAAGAACCGTTTCAGCCCAGGCCCCGACGACATCGACGCGCCCAGAATCAGTACAAACCAGATCATTACCGCCGCTACAAGGCTGATGGCAACGTGATAGAGTCTTTTATTAGTCAGCATAGGAAATGTTTAATTTTTGGTAAACTGAAATGCGCCGTTTTCCGGCATTTGCACCGTGCCTAGGAGTACGCGCGGGGCTTTGAATTGCAGCGTGGCGGCGAATGGTTCGCCTTTTTCCTCGCCCTGGTCGTTGCGCGAGTACACGAGGCCGCGTATGCGTACGGAAGAATTGTTTTTGATGCTTTCTTTAAATAATGCATACACCTTGTATTCGCCAGGCAGGATTTTGTCGAACTGCCGCACGGCCTCCTGGGTCGTGCGCAGGTCGCTGCCGAAGAACTTGGTTTTGGCCTTGCCGCTGTCCCATTGCCCGATGTCGCGGATCTCCCGCGCGCCACCCGAGACGCATTTGTTGCCTTTGCACACGAAAATGTCCACATTATCGCCGATGTCGGCCCAGTTGATTTCGATTGAAACCTTGCAGGGCACTGACGGCGGATCGCCTTCGTACTTGCTCTTTTTGAAATTATCCGGCGGCGCAGGAGGCGTTTCAGCCGGTTTGGTAACTGCTAATGCCGAGTCTTTTCTGGCAGATTCTTTTTTAGAAGACGCCGCTTTCTCAGGCGCGGAGTATGCGACCGGCTGCGGTTCCGGGCAGGTAGGGCAGTCGGGGCACTCGGCGATGCCGGGCATGGGCTTGTAGTCGGTGATGACCACGAGCAATGTATCGCCGGGACGCCTGGCAGCGAGGCTGTCGCTGATGGTCGCGAAAAGCTGCTTGTGCGTGGTATCGATCGATACATTGAGTTGGTTGGACCGCCCCGGCGGCGCGCTGCCTTTCGGCACGGCGATGAACAGGAAGATCACCGCGCCCAGCGCACCGCAGATAACGTCCAGGAACGAGATATTGAATATTTGAGGTTCGCGATTTCTGGCCATAGTCGGATGGTTTTAATGCTTTTAACCTGCCCGCAGGCTGCCGATGACGAACGTGCCGTCGGGCTGCTGGCGGTTTTCGGTTCGCCGGATTTGTACGGGAAAGCGGCATTCGGGGCATTTCGGCAAGTGTGCGCCGATGAGGTTGCCACAGTTGCGGCATTGCTGCTTTTCGGTGCCGGCAGGAGCGTCCGAAGTGCCCGTGACTGTTGAAAAGCTGCCCTGAATGCGGCAATGGGAGCAAACGCGGGCATCAGCCTCGTTGATGGTACCGCAGTTGTTGCAGACTTGCATCAATATTTGTCCCCGAAAATGAAATGGTGTGTATAGGTGACGTTCAGGATCATCGATACATTGGAAATTTTGCCGTCGATGCCCGCGGCCGAGCTGCTGCGCGAATTCACCGCATTGAAACCCAGGTCCCACATCAGGTTGAGGTTCAGCTTTCCCTTTTCGCCCACGGCCATCATCATGCCCGGCCCGAGCATAAAACCCGGCTGGAAACGCTTGTAGCTGTCATTAATGCCGCTCCCGAACTTGATCGTGCCCGATTCGCTGCGCGACCCTACGCCTGCCACTTCCAGCTCCAACCGCGAGTTACCCGATAAGCCGATGTTGAAAGAAGGCCCCGCGGAGGCCGTCAGCCCGAATTTTTCACCGAGAATGCGAAAACGGAAGAGTAGGGGGATCTGGATAAATGAAGTGTTTTCCCTGCCTTTGACATACCCTACATAATTGCCCTCGATGCGGTAGTTGTCGGTCTCGGCTTTCGAGCCTTTCTGAATGAAATTGGCACCCGTCACAATGGCCATCCGGTTGAACTCCATACCAAACACGACGCCGCCGTTGAGCCCCGGCTTGGGTTTGGAACTGGTCCAGCGGTCGGCATAGTCGGACGTGAAGCCGTACATCGACAGGTTGCCGCCACCGCCGCCGCCTATGAAAAAGGAACTGTTCTGCGCCTGCGCGGGAAGTACCGCAGCGGCTGCAAGCAAGAGGATCAGGATGGTCAGTTTTTTCATTGCTGTGTTTTTAAATGATGGTTTAGCATTTCAAAAGCGGGCAGGCCCGGGACCACTGACAGCAAAATTTCTTGGAGGATTTGAGTAAGACAAAGGTCACCCAACGCCCGAAAACAAACCATCCCTGAAAACAGCCATTTTTTACTGTGGCGGTTTTCAGGGATGGTCGGAAATTGACTTCTAATTACTGGCTCGAAACTTATTCATTCGCGAGCGCATCCACGGGATTGCCGGACGCCACCTTAAATGTACGTGTTGTGATGATGAGGCTGCCGAGGAATAGCAGCAATCCGAAACAAAGCCCGAGCGTTTCGAAACCGATCGAGACGTGGTAGGCGAAACTGGCCAGGAATGCATACCCGGCCACGTAGCCCAGCGGGAGTGCAATCGCGGCAGCTATGGCCAGCAGTTTGACAAAATCGCGGGATAGCAGCCAGATAATCTGGGCGATTTTCGCGCCGAGCACTTTTCGGATACCCACCTCCTTCACCCGCGTTTGCGTGTTATAGGTTACCATGCCCAGCAGCCCCAGGCAGGCGATGGAAAAGGAAATGCCGAGCAGCAAAGCCATGAAATGAAGGTCGTCCGCGTGTGAGTGGTGTTCATACAGGAAATCATCATACCATTGCCCTTCGAATGGCTCATAGGGGCTTAGCTTGGCCCAAATTCCCTTTATCGATGCTTCCACATTTGCGTTGGTACCGCTCGCTACGGCAGCTTGCAGGTACCTTACCCCCGATATTTGGGGCCTTAAAATCAGGGGTTTGATCTCCCATACAAAACTGGTGAAGCGAAAATCTTTCACCACACCGGCGATCTGTACCTCGGTGCTGTCTTGGAGCCAAACCGATTTGCCGACTGCCGAACGGCTATCCCCCAGATTCAGCTTTCTCACCGCCTCTTCATTCACGATCACAAGGTTTGCCGTGCCGGCGGTATTCAGCAGCTCTTTTCCGGCTACCAATGATAACCCAAGTGTTTTGACGAAGTCCGGGGCGACATCAAATTGAAATGCGACAACCGGATTGGAATCGTTCTGGCCGCTTTTTACTTGCATGGTAGGTCCGTGGTGACCAAACGGCTGGACGATTCCCGAAACGTGTTCGACGCCCGCCAGCTTGTCGATCTCGTTGGCAAGCCGCTCAAAGGGAACGCCGTTCAGCGGGATGTTGATCACGTTTTTACTTTGAAAGCCGTAGTCGGCCGTGGCCATGTAATGCTGCTGCCGCATCATCGTCACCAATGCTACCATCGCGATCAGTGAAATGCTGAACTGGGCGACGATCAGCGCTTTGCGGAACGAAATGCCGCGAATGATTTTCAGGCCGGTGCGGCTGCGCAGCACTTCGGCCGGCTGAAAACCGGACAGTACCCGTGCAGGGACCAACCCGGCCAGCAGCCCCACGAGAATGCTGAACGCGATAAAAACGCTCCACAGCTTCCAGTCCCACGCAACCCCGGCGATCAGCCATTGCTGTACAAACTGCATGGGCCTTACCATTTCCAGCATGACGAAAGCCAGCGCCAGCGCCAGCAGCGAAAGCAGCACCGACTCGGCCATAAACTGGCCTACGAGCTGCCAGCGCAATGCCCCGGAAGTTTTGCGGATGCCGATCTCCCGCGCACGGCTCATCGAGCGCGCGAGGGTCAGGTTGATGTAATTGAATGCGGCCATCAGTAAAGTCACCAAGCCGACGCCCATCTCTGCCGACAAACCGCTGGTTTGCGGCTCGTAGGTGCCATTCATCAATTCTTCCGTCGATGGCGATATGCCGGAAAGCGGCTGGGCGCGGAAGGAGTAGTCTTTGATGCCGTCACCCCGTAGATTGGTTTTCGCGGTTCGCGACAGCTCAGGCAGGACGTGTTCGAGTTGCGCGGCCGCAGTACCCGGTTTCAGCAAGGCGTAGGTGTAGCCGGTCGAAAACTCATTCCAGTCCTTATCTGCATCAAACCTGGCCATGATGTCTTCCGAAACGGAGATCAATATCTCAAACCGCAAATGCGACCGCGATTCGACATTAGCCAGCACGCCGGTGATGATGGAATGGCCGATCCCGTCCTGGTCCAGGACCTGCCCAATCGGGTTTTTCCTCCCAAAAAGTTTTTCGGCTGTTTTCTGGCTGACCATGGCCGTACCGGGTCGCGTGGCTGCATTGCCCGCTACGATGCGGTACCCAAACAGCTGGTAGAAAGAAGGGTCCACCGCGAAGGTGAGGAAATTCATCTTTTTTGTATTGGCCGAAACCTCCCCGTAAGTACGCACCACACGCGCGGTGTTTTCGACAAAACTGTACGTTTTCAGGGTCGCAGCGAGTGGCAATGGGGAGCTGGCGAATGCGGTCCGGTCGTTTTCTTTTGTGGTAACGTCTGTCAGGACCCGGTAGATCTGGTTTCGTTTCGGGTGGAAATTGTCGTAATCGAACGCTCCTTTGATATGGGCGATGGCCAGCAGGCAAATCATCAGTCCGGAAGCCAGGCCAAAGACATTGATGATGGAAAAAAGGCGGTGTTTCCAGATATTCCGCACCGCTATCTTGGCGTAGTTTCTTAGCATGGAGATAGGTTTAGTGCTGATGACAAAAAAGTCGTTCCGCGTGGCGACATGCCGGGATTTGATCGTTCCGCGTTCGTTACCGGACATCGGGCGTTCTTTTACGGACGCTCCGCACAATCTGCCGCCCAGCGCGCAAGTAATTGCAGATCGCCTATCGGTAAGTCGAAATACGTTTTATACGTTTTCATACTATTAGGTTTAAACAAACCCATCCTTCCACTTCTGGGCAATGGATATGGCCGTTTCAAGCATATACGGTGCCCATTTCTCTACCTCCCAGGCGGTGTTACGCAAGTCGGAGGACTGCAACATGGCCGTGGCTTCGGATACGCTTCCGGCGGTTTCCAGAATGCGCGATAACTGAACTTGCTGCTTGTGTAAATCGGGATCTTCCAGTGGAACAGGCGGAGCAAGGCCGGGTAATGGTGCAAATGGATAGACTGCCGCCTGCGGGTAGCCGTGCGCGAGCGATTTGATAATGTAGTCCATGCGAAGAAAATCCGCCTGGAATGCAGCTTGACTGGAAGGCGTGTCGAGCGCTGTACCTAGTTGTTCCAGCACGACAAATTTCAAATAAGGGCATTCCGGAATGGCCTTGCCCAGAAATTCGAAGACTGCTTCCGGGACGGATTCGTCGTGTGTATCCCGCCGCACAGATTTGCCTGGAATAGCCTCGGTTTGCTGCCAGCTGCCGCCTGAAATGTGTATTTCCCGGACTTTGTTCAGCGGGTATAGCTTTATGATGTCGTCAAAAGCGATGTCAAAGTTATGAACCTGGCAGTAAACGTTGTGCAGGTCGAGAATGATGAACCCGTTGACGGTTTCCACGAGCTGGTCCAGAAACTCGCCGTGTTTTTTCACTTCGTCGACCGAATATGAAAAAGCGAGGTTTTCCAGCCCTACCGGGCATTGGCATGCGTCCTGAATCCTTCGCAGGCGGTCCTGCCCCAGCGCGAGCGTACGTGCGGTACGCGGAATGCCGATGGGCGCGCCCTTGTGAAAGTCCTCCCCGGTCATGAAACCGAAATGCTCGGTAATGTGGTCAAAACGGAATTCCGCGGACAGCCTTTTTAGCTTGTCGAGCCATTGCTGTTGCGCGGGCGACCATTTGCCTGAAAACAAAGAGAAGTAGACGCCGTGACCGATCAGGCGATTGTGGTTGCTGAATTCGCTGACGAGATCTGTAAACCAGGCCGGGATTTCATCGAACTTAAAAAGCGTATCGAACGACCATTCGATGGCCTCTATCTTTTCCTGCTCAAACAGGGGTAGGGAGGCTTGCAAAATATGGGCGTCCAGGTTGCAGGCAACCGATGCGTAGATTTCAGACATGATTTGGCGAGATCACCCCATTCCGCAAGCCGGGCAGTTGTCCAGCGTTTTGGTTTTGCTCGTCTTTTCGCCATTGGGGCCGACAGCATTATCGGTGCAGGCGGTGGTAAGGGCAGCCACGGTAACCGCAACGGCAACGGCCTGCAATACTGATTTTGAGATTTTCATGTCGCAATTCGTTAAGGTGAATAGAATATACAACAATGACGTAATCTAAATGCATTTGGTTGTAACCACATTTAAATTACGTCATTAGCCGGGCGATCAGCTGATCGCCTTAACTTTTCTCAGTACTATTCAATATTATGATGGCTTCCGTTCAAATGAACGGCGACACTGCCTATGGTCTTGAAATCATAACCGAACTGGGCTTTCCAGCGTGCGATAACTTCCCGCTCGCCCGGCCGGAGTGCGTCGTCGAGGAATATCGAATGGCGCTCCTGCAACAAGTCCTGGAAGTGTGCCAATGCGCCATGGCGGGCCTGTTTGGTGCCGGGCAGGTAGGCGATCGGCCCATCCACCACGAGGCAATCGATAGTCCCAATCGCGGGTTTCAGGTTGGCAATCGTAGTTTCGTCGTACCAGTGCGATCCGCTTTTTGAGAGCGGTATGTAGTGTAATTTACACCTTTCGGTCAGGCCTTCATCGATCAGGTACTGATTGATCAGCGAAGCCCAGCCTTCGTCGGCGTCGATACTGTGGAAGCTGGCTTCGATGCCATTCATTTCCAGTAGTTTGGCAATCACGACCGTCGATATGCCGGAGCCGATTTCGACGATGTTCTTCCGCGAATTCACTATGATATCGCAAATCACCATGTTCAAACTTGCCGGATCGAGGGCAAATGTGCTGTAAGGGTAATAGCGTGTGAGCGAGCTGAAAATTTTGTCGAGCCGCTGCATTGCCAGGATATTTTTATGCAGAAGTGGATCAACGCCCGACAGTTTTGAAAATAGGAAACTTGATTTGTTGAGTAGAGATTTTCTAGTAAGCATACAGTATGAATTGTGCGAATTTATTTCTGGAAAAGAGCTCAAAACCCTGGCTTAATGCCGCGCCGGAACGCGTTACGCATTAACTGATCAACCCCGCTTCCTGACTGACAACCTCCCAGGTACCTTGCTCGCGCTTGGTAATTGTAATGTCGGGTGTAGATGCCCACAATTTGGATATATATCGCTTGTAGGTCAAATAAATAAATAGTTTTCCTTTGAAAAATGTGTCGCGGAATCTTTTCATAATAATACGGTTCCACATCTTTTTAAAGCGCTTATCGAACCGGACTTTCAATTGAGAATCTGTAACGAAGTCGGCCAAACTTATTTCCTTCGTTTTACTATATAATCCGTTTGGAGTGATTACGAAATCGCCGGTCACATTGTCAAGAATATCTATCGCGCGCTTTTGAAGATGGACATACATAAATTCGTCGCGCAGTATACGTCCCTCGTTTAGGAAATAGCGGTACGTTACGCCATTCTCCCAGGTAAATACCTGTGAAGCATAATTATCGGTTTTCAGGCCTACCACTTCGAATTCGAATTTCTCGAAGTTGAGGTCGGCGATCCACGCCTGATTGTAATAGCATCTCAGGCCCTCGTTGAGCGCTACATACGGCATAATGCGCTCTACCGTGCCCTGGCACATCGGCCAGTTGAGTACCGTCTCGATATCGGAATAAGCGAAACATTTTTCGTAGAGCTTCACGCCCGCTTCGTTGTTGCGGATCGCCGTAAGGTGTCCCCAGCGCTGGATAACGTCGTAGCTGTCAAGTACTTCGGGAGTCAGGTAATTCGAGATTTTCCCGAAAAACATATCCATATCGCAATAGCCCCAGAAATCGTAATCGACCAGGTATTCGCTGAAAATAGCGCCGTATAATCCCTTGTAGTCACAAAGTTTGTAGGGGCGGGTGATTCTTATATTCAGGCCGAGCTTTTCATTGATAAGCTGGCTGAGCGCATCCATGTCTTTGAAGTACTGATACGTTACATTGTCTGCGAGATCGGTGGGAAGCTCTTTATTATCTCCTACGATAAGCCAATTGAATTCTGGGTTCGCTTTACAGGTTTTGAGCCAAAGGTCGAAATTCGACGGTAGCTTACCGAAGTAAGGTATTATAAATGCAACTTTCATAGTGAGTAGTATTAACAAAAAGGGTTAAGCACTGAATGACCTATACCAAGCAAATTAATGTTTATGGATTGTTTTAGCAGGACAATAAAATAACGGGTAGGGGAAGGCCAAATGCATCAGAAATGAATTCTGCATCTAAATTATAGAAATTATTGATTCGGAAAAACAATTATTTCAAGTGATAGTACTGGTTATAGTCCGATAACCAGGGTTATATCCATCGTTTTGCGCAATGCTTTGTAACCGCCAATCGGGAGTTATTTGCTTACGCATGTCCGGTGGCGCATTGGCCGGTATGGGTCCGGCCCTCGGTCAGATGTGTCAATAAACAAAAAACATACTAATTAGTATGTTTTTTGTTTAGCTTTGCGGGGTAACCTACATTTCCATGCATCAAACACTTCTGATCCTGCACTCAATCAACAGATGGCTCGTCCTGGTAAGCCTCTTGTATGCCATCCGCACGGCTTGGGCCGGGCTACGATCCGGCAGGCCGTTTTCCGGTACCGACAACACGGTCAGGCACGTCACCGCCACCATTTCGCACATCCAGCTGCTGCTCGGCCTTTCGCTTTACATGATTAGCCCGGTGGTAAAATTCAATGTCGCGGAGGAGGCCGGTGCCGGAATTGTGAGCGAGCACACGTTTTTCCGGCTGATCCACATTGCATTGATGGTGGTAGCCGTGGTACTGATCACGATCGGCTCGGCCAGGGCGAAGCGCGCTGCCACGGACCCACAAAAGTTCAGGACAATGCTTGTCTGGTTTGCGATTGCATTGCTGATTATCCTCGCGGCCATTCCCTGGCCTTTCTCGCCGCTGGCTAACCGGCCGTATTTCAGATCATTTTAAATTCCCGCCCGGGGCTTTGTACATTGAAAAGCTTATCCTCGTATATGCGTAAGCCAGCGGTTTTGCTATGGTTGGTAACGGCCGGAATGTTGCCGGCCTGTAACAACGACCCGCAGGAGATCAGCAACAACATTCCCTTCAAAAGCAAACTGTCCGAATATGCGCTGTTTGAAGGTGAGCCGAGCGGGCTCAGGCCAGCAGGCAACGTGGTGGAGGTGCATATCGGCTCTTCGTTGTTTACCGACTATGCCGAAAAGCAACGGCTCCTGAAAATTCCGCGCAGTACCAGGCTTCTGATTGCCGGGAATGGACTACCCGTATTTCCCGAGGGGGCGCTCATCGCGAAGACATTTTATTATTCCAAATCTGCAAATGGCGGCAGACAGATCATCGAGACCCGTTTGCTGCACTATTCCGGAGGTAAATGGAACCTGGCCACCTATCGCTGGAATGCCGCGCAAACCGACGCGGAATTGCTTACAAACGGAGCCGCTGTACCGGTTGATTTCGAAGATTTGTCTGGGAAACGCCGGCATTTGACCTACCGGATTCCCTCGCAAAAAGACTGCGGGACCTGCCACCGGTCCGGTGATCGCCTCGTTCCGCTCGGCCCAAGTGCGCGCAACCTGAATATCGATGTGCAGGTAGAAGGAAAACGCATCAACCAGCTGACCTACCTGATCAACAGAGGCGTGATCGCGCATTCGGACGTTTCGAAAATCGCATCACTTCCGGATTATAAGGATGCGTCGCACGCGTTGGCGCCCCGCGCACGGGCCTATCTGGAAATGAATTGCGCCCATTGCCACAATGAAACAGGTACGGCTGCCAACACATCGCTGAACCTGAGCTACACGACGCCATTCGACAAAACCGGCATCGCCTATAATAAGGAGAATATCGTGATCCGCATGAGCACGATGGGCGAGTACCACATGCCGAAAATCGGCACCACAACGCCCGATGACGAAGGCGTGCGTTTGATCAAAGATTACATTAAAAGCCTCGGTAGTGCTCATCGGCCATAACCGATAACACCGGCTCCCGTGAGAAATACGGAGATGAACTGCGCATAAACGGCCCCGGCGTATATTTGCAATGTATTACTTAAAAAAAAGATTGGCGAGGCAGATGAAAAAGGCGGAGGCGACCAGACTGACGATTCTGGAAAAAGCATTTGAACTGATCTATGCGAAAGGTTATCAGACCACCAGCATCGATGACATCATTGCCACTACCCAGGTGACCAAGGGCGCTTTTTATTACCATTTCAAAAATAAAGACGAAATGGGCATTGCGATTATCAATGAGCTTTTGAAACCGACGCTTACCGGCAGTTTCATAGGCCCATTGCAAGCCGCCGGCGACCCTTTGACAGGTATCTATCAATTAATGTATAACCTGCTGATCGAAAACGAGTTCCTTAAAGTCGAATACGGCTGTCCCGCTTCCAATCTCACCCACGAAATGACTTCCTGGAATGCGGATTTCAACCAGGCACTGAACGAACTGACCCAACAATGGATCGAAACGATGGTCGATCTGCTGGAAGCGGGAAAATCGAACGGTATTGTCCGTAACGACGTCAATGCGAGGCAGGTGACGATGTTTGTCATGTCGGGTTACTGGGGTATCCGTAACTTCGGCAAGCTCGGGAGGAGCAAAGACGTTTATTTGCCTTATCTGGAAGAATTGAAAAGTTACCTGGAAACTTTGCGCGCTTCGAGGTAAATGTAACTGAAAGTATAATTATTGACACACTCCAACCGTTACAAGGCAAACCCCTTGATACGTGTTCCCAAAATACCTTTTAGTACTCCTCTTTTGTGTCCAGGTTGCCGCCGCGCAGCCCTACTACACCCGCGTGCGGGGAGCGTTTGGTGCGGATGCATTTGGCATTGCCCCGCGCGGCGCCGTTACGGCCGAAGCTGCATTCGGTTATCTCAAAAAGTCATTCTGGACTTTGCAGGCAGGGATTGGCGCGATCACGAGGTCGGATTTTCGCAGCCCTACCTTTTCCGGTGCATTGACGCATTGCTTTATTTTGAACCCATACAAACGCAAATCCTGCATTCCGCAGCCGGGTAACTATCTCGTCGAGAGTTATTTCGAAGCGGGTCTGGGCGGTTTTATGGTTGATCGCTACGACAGTGCGGTGCTTTTCGGATCCAATAAACAGCGGCTGCTGACGCCGTCGGGCATAGCGGGACTTCGGTTTAATCTGGTCTCCCGGAAGTGGATTTACATGCTCAAATTACGTTTCACCCCGCCCTTGCTATCCAATGTGCTTGCCTCCCATGCGGGTATAGGCGTAGGCGTGGGCTGGCGTTAGGAAAACCTGATCACAAACCTGGTTCCGGGGGGCGCAGTCCCGGGGCGCGCAGTCCCGGGGCGTGTAGTCCCGTGGCGCGAATGCACCCTTACCTGTAATTTCAACAATTCGGACAGCTCCTTCACGATCACCAGGCCAATGCCGTGCGTACCTTGCCCGCCACCGGGCGACTCGGGGTAGGAGGTACCCTCGTTGAACCAGTTCTCCACCGGCCCAGGCAGCCCGGTACCCGTATCCGACACCGATAATGTAACCATACCGTCTTCCTGACCGGCATCCACCGTAATAGTCCCGCCCGTATTGAACTTGTTGGCATTGTCGATCAGGTTGTGCAGGATCACTTTCAATAGCTGCTGGTTCGATTTTACGACGAGCGATTCGGGAACATGGTTGGCAAAGACATTCTGCCGATGGGTAAAGCCGTCTTTGAAAATGGCGGCGACGTCGTCGATCAGCCTGTGCACGGCAATTTCCTCAAAGGCGACAGGGCCGCCCGAAACCTGCGATTTTACGTACGAGAGGATATTGTCTAAAAGCATCAGTATCCTCTCGGACGAGGCGCTCACGCTCTCACCAATGTTTTCCGCCAGGCCGAAATTTCCTTTCCGGATCAGCGAGGGTATTTGCGAAGAGGTAAATTGTATGGACCGGAGCGGGCTCCGAATATCGTGGCTGATCGATCCGATCAAATGCATTTGGAGTTTTATTTGCTTGATCAGCTCCTGTTCCGAAGCTTCCAGGGCTGTGAGCGTCTCTTGCAGATTCTGGGTTTTTTCGGATACCCGCGATTCAAGGATTTTGTTCTGCCGGTCTGCTTTTTTGAGACGTTTTTTGAAATACATCCCAAAACCCACTGCCGCAAGGAGCAATACCATCACCCTGAAAGGCCAGGTCTCGTACCATTTATAAGGAATAATCACCGTGAGCGTCGTCAGCCTTTCCGCTTTGCGCCCATAGCCCGCGTTTTTACGGATTTTCAAGGTATATGTGCCCGATTCCAGGTTGTTGAGATGGATGGATTGCTGCTCATTTTCAACGGGAAACCACACTTGCCCCGTTTCGGACCGCCTGTCGCTCGAAACGGAATAATATATAAGCTGGTTCTCCCGGTTGCCGAGGTAAGGTGATGAAATAAACACTTTCAGGTCGGTGGCGGTGACGGGCAGCCTTATTTGCGTATTTGCAAATGGTATATTTTGAGAATTGCTTTCAATGCGGTCGATGATGATCCTGGAATCCGGGATGTCGACGGGCATCAGTTCCGGTTTGAAAAACACCATCCCGTCCAGCGAAGGGAAAGACACATAGCCATTCGCCAAACGGACCGCGCACGGCTGGCAGCCGCCGTTGAATTCATCAATGCGAAAGCCGTCGCGTTTGATGTAGCGGTGATAATAGAGCCGCGTGCTGTCTCGGTGAACGGTGTAATCGAGCAGATCCTCGCGAAGGACGCGGAACAGCCCGTGGTCTGTGGGCATCCAGAAAAAGCCTTTTTTATCCAGTACCAGGCAATGCCCGGCCTTCATGTACTGGTTTTTATCGAGTGGAAACTGCGTCAGTTTTCCGTTTTTGTACAAACATAGGCCGTCGTCACGCGTGGCAAACCAAAGCTCTCCTTGAATGGGTATATAAAGATTTTTGACATAAATCTTCTCCGTGTGGGGGATCACGGAAAAGCTCTTCCGACTAAGATTTACCTTGAACAATCCCGTATCCGCTCCGACCCAAAGGGTATCCCGCCCATCTTGCAGCATGAACGTAATGCGGAGGATTTTCTTCGTAAAAGTACGAACCGGCATACCTGGCTCGGCAGGGTCGATGTAGCGCAGCCCCGCAAAACGGGTACCCAGCCATACCCGCCCGGTCCGGTCTTCATATATGTGCGAGAGGTTTTCACCCACATTCCATGTATTTTTCAGCGTGTTGCCTCGTGGATCGAAGCGGTAAAGCATATCGTGCTTGATACACCAAATGTTGCCCGAGCGGTCAATAAGCATGCTGCGCTTGTTCACGGCAGATTCCACCAGCGGCTGGGGAAGCTTATATGCTACCGTTTGCCCTGTCCCGCTTTTCCCCAACACCTCGAAAGACGGTGTGATCACGGTGCTGTCCGACAATGCGTCATGCGCATAATAAACGTTTGCTTGTGCCTCATTGCTGCCGATCGTCAGGGTTTCGAATACATGAAAATCGAAAATAAAAAGGCCATTACTGAGCGTACCCAGGAAGAGCCTTCTGTTTTTCGAATCGTAGAATACCGAGGCGACATTGTTTTTTTGAAAGTCGAAATCGTCGAGCAAAACCTGTGTACGGATGTCTCCGGCAGCCTTTTGCGTGAGCATGAAAAGTTTCTTATCCTGATAGGCGAAAGCATGTTCGAAAAGATGATACGAATATATCTGGTACGGTTTCGACAGATCGAGCTTTGGGTCGGCATGCCGGATGGGCGTTAACCTCGCTCCCTTGGTTGTTACGGTCGCATTCGGGGCTGCGAGAAGCGTTATACTACCAGCCCGATCGTCGTTGTATAAACTGCTCCCGATCCTGAAAATACCCCTGGGCCATTGTATCGAGGTAGTATAGGTTTTCTGTTTTTTCCAATTGGCGTAGTACCCGATGCTTCCGTCTTTCCGCCAGATAAAAAAGTTGCCGCTGGAACCCGGAGCGGAGAAAACGTAATGCGAGGGGAACCATCTTTTTTTGAAGGCATCCTCCTGATCGGGTGAAGACCAGTTCGTCGTGAGCCGATCGGTATAGCCTTTTGAAAAGAACAAACCGAAGAAGCCTTCCCTGACCCTGAATAGCTCCCGGATGCGTTTCACCGCCGTTGGAACCTCCCTTACCGCTATGCCGGCATCGATTTTCACGTAATCGAAGTCGTCGGTAGTCGCATATAGCCCGTCGGCATCGGTCAGGAAATCCACGAATGTATTGTTTTGCAGGCCCAGCTCAGCTTTGTTAAAGGTGCGGAACGATTGCCCGTCAAACCGAACGAGCCCGTTATAAGTCGTCAGCCATATAAACCCGTCGCGGTCCTGCGCGATAGCTGCCACCGAATTCTGGGGCAAACCGTTTTCGCTCGTGTAATGCCGTAGGGTATATTTGGGCACCTGCGCGATGCCTTGCCATGCGGCTGCCAATAGTATCGATATCTGTAATAAAATAGGTAGAATCAATCTCATAGGCTTCATTCTTTCCAAAACTCGATTGAAAACGCGGCTCCCGGCACAGATGCGGCCGCGATGCTTAAATTGATGAGTTCGGCCAGCTCCCGGACGATCACTAACCCGATCCCATTCACGGCCGATCCCCGGTCAAGTGACTCCAGATACGTTTCATCTCCCTGATTAAACCAATTCTGTACACCATCGGGCAAGCCGGGGCCGGTGTCGGACACGAGCAGTGTGATCCGGTCGCCTTGCTCGGTTGCGCTTACGGTCACCTGCCCTTCAGGGGTGTATTTGTTTGCATTGTCGACCAGGTTATGCAGGATGATTTTCAGTAACTGCCTGTTGGATCTTATCATGACCGTTGCAGGAACCCGGTTCATAAATTTATTCTGATGAGCGACGAATGCTTCATCAAAAATAACCGCGACTTCATCTACCAGATTGCGGGCGGAAAATGTGTCGTACGCCACCGAGTTGCCGGATACCTGCGATTTTACATAGGAAAGCATATTTTCCAGCAATTGAAGGATTTTTTTGGAAGAATCGTTGACACTCGTGCCGACCGTTTCTGCAAGTGTGTAATTGCCATCGTGAATAAGGTTCGGCAACCGTGAGGAAGCAAATTCGATGGAGCGCAACGGACTTCGGATATCATGGCTTATGGACGCGATCAGGTGCATTTGGAGGCGGGTCTGTCGTAAAAGTTCCTGTTCCGATCCCTTCAATACGCTCAATGTATCCTGCAAGTTGCGTGTCTTTTCCGACACGCGCGATTCCAGGATGCGGTTCATCCGGTCGGCTTTTTTCAGGCGTGTTTTGAAATAAAAATAGATGGCCACCAGTACGAGCGTCACGACGATCAATTTGAATGGCCAGGTTTCGTACCACGCATATGGAATGACGATTGTTAGCGAGGTCAACTGTTCCGATTTGGGGCCGAACCCTGTGTTTTTGCGGATTTTTAGAATATAGGTGCCCGATTCAAGATTATTGAGGTGAATGGACTGCTGGTCATTTTCGATAGGATACCAAATTGGCGTGGCATTTGCTTTTCTGTCGCTCGACACGGAGTAATAGAGCTGCTGATTTTCCCGGTTGCCCAGATACGGCGAGGAAACGTATACATGCATATCACTGACGTCCGAAAGCTCTAATTTAGGTCCATTTACCGGTATTTCCCGTGAATCGACCTCTATCCGGTCGATGAAGATCTGTGAATCAGGCAAATCCAATGGGGTTAGTTCCGGTTGGAAGAATACCAACCCGTGGATCGAAGGCAACGACACATAACCGTTTCCCAGACTTACCGCACAAGGTTCGCAGGTTCCGTTGAATTCGTCTATGTAGAACCCGTTCCGCTTTGAAAAGCGGTGATAATACAAGCGGGTACTGTCCCGGTGATCCGTAAATTCGAGGGCTTCACGACGAGAGAAGCGAAATAGCCCGTGATTAGTCGTTACCCATAAAAATCCATTCTTATCGCTGAGAAAACAATGTGAGTTGGAGAGGATCTTCTTTTTGTCCAATGGTAACCGAGTGAGCCGGTTGCCTTGGAGTAAAAAGAGCCCATGAGCGTAGGTGTTGAGCCAGAGTTCTCCTGCCTTGAAGAGGAACAGGCTTTTGACGCGAAAGTTACCCGTTTTTGGAACAAGGGAAAACGTCTTTCTAGTGTGGCTGATTTTGAACAAACCCGCGCCGGTAGCGACCCAGACAATGTCCGCTCCGTCTTCCAGAATAAATATAATATCCTTAATTTTTGGTGTGAAGGCGTGAACCGGTGTTCCCTTTTCCCGGGGATCAATATAAAGGAGCCCATTTTGATAAGTTCCTATCCAGATTCGTCCGGTTCCGTCTTCATAAATTTGAAAACCGTCTTTGCCGATCGTCCATTTGCCTTTCAATTGTTTACTTTGGCCATCATACCGGTAAAGCACGTTTATATTCCGGTACCAAATATCTCCTGTACGGCTGATCAGCACGGTGTTTACGTTCGGGGATGCTCCCCTAACCAGTTGCGGGAGCGCGTAAGCAATCGTTTGCCCGCTTGCCTTCTTTCCCAGGACCTGGAAAGACGGAGTAAGAACCGTGCTGTCGGAATATGCGATGTGTGAGTAAAAAATATTCGATTGAGGGTTTTGGTCATCGACCGTCAGTGTTTCAAACGCATGCAGGTCGAGGATAAAAAGCCCGTTATTGAGCGTGCCCATGAAGAGTCTTCTGTTACTTTCGTCGAAGAATATTGAAATGACGTGGGTTTGTTGGAAATCGAAATATTGGAGTAACAGATCGGTTTGAATGTTTCCCGCGGCATCGTGTGACAGAAGGTAGAGTTGCAGGCCCTGACGAATGAATGATTGTCCTGTCAAGTCGTGTGAATAAATCTCATAAGGTTTGGCGAGATCGGGCAGGGCATGATTTGATCGTCGCGGTGTAAGCTTTATTTTTCCCGGCTTTTCGAGGCTCCGCGAGCCGGTGGCCAGCAGCTCGATATGCCCGCGACGATCATCGATATAAAGGTTTCGACCCAGCCTGAAAATCCCGAAAGGAGAAAGTACGCCAGTTCTATACGTCTTTTGCTTTTTCCAGTTTTCGTAAAGATCGATTTCCCCACCTTTTCGCCATAAATAGAAACTTCCTTTTTTTTCCGGGAACACGAACAGGTAATGCGTTACGGGGTGCTTTCCGGCATAGGGGTCAGGTAAGCCAAACGAATAAGCCCAGCCGCTTGTTCCGTCTTTCACCCTGGGCATGGCGGGAAAGCGGGATTCCAGCAGATTGCTGTCGCGTACGGCCTTGCCTCCCGAAATCTTAATGTGGTCTAAAAGGGCATTCAAAGCGTAGAGTTGGCCTTTCCGCCCTTCGAGGTCCGGGGTGAACGATATAATCTGATTGCTGTGTAAACCCGATTGTTCTTTGTTGTAAGTCAGGAACGACTGACCATCGAACCTTGCCAGGCCCATTTCGGTCGCAAGCCATATAAAGCCGTCCTGGTCTTGGGCAATAGACTTTACCGAATTTTGAGGCAAACCATTTTCATCGGTAAAATGCCGAATGCTGTAATTGACCGTTCTAGTGGCGGTCTGCGCCGCCCCCGGCGCTCCTAAAATTTGTAATAAAACACAGATGTACCATCCCACCCATTTTCCTGATCGGGCGGCAAAGCCCCGGTCCATTCCGCTTTCTTGTATCTGATCCTTCACCGATAGTGTACTTGTGATAGTAGGCATGCTGTACTCCGGGGCAAAGTAAAAGAAATCGTGCTTTTGCTATCAATAAAAGAAACACATGTAATCGTAAATACCTGCTCCGAAACCATAGAAATCATTCTATACTTTATTTACGATCAGCGGGTTGTAACAAAAACCATTTC
Organism: Dyadobacter soli; assembly: GCF_900101885.1. Lineage (GTDB taxonomy): Bacteria > Bacteroidota > Bacteroidia > Cytophagales > Spirosomataceae > Dyadobacter > Dyadobacter soli. Next base: position 41,762 of record NZ_FNAN01000005.1, read on the forward strand.
GCCCTACTTTTACCGGCATCACCGGCTTATCTCTTTACTCCTTTACGTCACGTCCCGAACGCGGCATTGACCGGCCATGGGCCCTACCATCATGAACATCCTCATCATCGACGACCAAACGTTGCTGCGCACCGGCATGCAGCTTTTCCTGGAAACCATCTCGACCGAATACCAGCTTTTCGAAGCACCCGATCTGAAAATCGCCCGGGGCATTCTTAAAGAACACGACGACATCGATATGGTCATCACCGAGGTGAAAGTCGATGGCTTGGTTTCGGCTGAGATCATACGGTTGCTCAAATCCGTCAGGCCGGGCATTTCCATCTTATTCTACTCCGGCATGTCGGAACGCCTCTTTGCATTGCCGGCATTGCGGGCAGGTGCCAGCGGGTTTGTCATGAAACGCGCCAAACCGGCCGATCTCGCGAAGGCCATCGCCGTGGTAGGCTCCGGTGGCAAATACATGAGCGTGGAGTTGCAGGCATCGCTGATCACCATGATGGACGCAGGCCCCCAGAAAGACGGCCTGGAATCGATGGAACGGCTCTCGCACCGCGAGCGGGCGATTATGACGCACGTCGTGCAAGGGAAAACGACGAAGGAAATCGCTTACCTCTTCAACCTCAAATGCAATACAGTGAGTACCTATAAGAAGCGCATTTACAGAAAGATGAATGTCGCAGATACCTTCGAATTGTCCAAAAAGGCAATCAGTTTCTAGGCTTGCAGCGCGAGATGATAGAAATGTTTCTATGCCTTACTTTCATGAGGTAGAATGCAATGCGAAATATTTCTAACTAGTTTTGACACGCAATGTCAAAGCATTATGCAGGGTGGATTTTCACCATGTCAATGAATGCGTATATGTATAACCGTTCGATTTCGAACGGCGTTTGCTCGCATTATACACACACCTCCCTCTTTTAACACACGCTTTTCATGAATACCCCGTAAATCAGTTAAAACTTAATCCAGACTTCTATGCAAAGAAGACTATTACTTTCGCTGGTCATCAGCGGCTGGGCTTCCTTTGCCGTTTGCGCCCAAAAACCGGAACCACCGGGAGCGCAGCGCATCGGCACCACAGCCATTGAGGCCAAAACCTCCCTTTCAAAATCAGTGAGTGAATACCGGGCCGGCTTTGTCGAAAACAAAGGCCAGCTCGTGGACCAGAATGGAAACGCCAACAGCCAGGTTAAATACCTGCTGCAAAGCGGGCCGCTGCATGTGCAATTGCGCCAAAACGGTTTCAGTTACGACACCTACGTGCGAAAGGGCGCGGGCACACGCAAGTTCCACCGCGTGGATATCGAGCTGGTAGGTGCCAATCCGGCTGCCGCGTTGAAAGCCGATATGCCCGGCAATGAGGTCAGCAATGTGATCGACGAGCGCGGCGAGTTCCGGAACATCCGCAATTTTCAGCGTATCACCTACACCGGCATTTACCCGGGCATCGACCTGGAATTCGTGGGCGACCCAAAATCGGACAAGCATGTCGAATACAACTTCATCGTACATCCCGGTGCCGATCCGTCGCGCATTCAGCTGCGTTACCGTGGGAGCAAAAAGGTGGCGCTCAGCGGCAACCGCATTGTGATGGAAACCGCCCACGGCAAAATGCAGGAGCACATTCCGGCCAGTTGGGTAGGCACTCAGAGGAAGCCGGTTAACGTCTCTTACAAAGCGCTCGGCCAGGACGTATTCGCATTTCACGTACCCGCATACGACAAGCGCCAGACATTGGTGATCGACCCATCGCCTAACCTCGAATGGGCTACCTATTACGGCGGCAGCGGCGGCGACGAGCTCACGGCGATCGATACGGATGAAAATGGCAATATATATGCCGTTGGATATACCAACAGCGGAAATAACATTGCGTCTGGTGGAGCTTATCAGGGTACTACGGCGGGCGGAAACGACTTTTTTATTGCCAAATTCAACAGCGCAGGGATACGCCAGTGGAGTACCTATTATGGTGGCGACGAATCGGACCAGGCCTATGGAGTTACTATCCGGAATGGCCAGGTTTATATGGGTGGTCACACCAAGAGTGAAGGTTTGGCGACATCGGGAGCACTTCAGACAACGGCCAATTTACCGACCAATTCCAGTGAGATCCCTTTCCTGGCCCGTTTCGATGCAAACACCGGAGCAAGGGTTTGGGCTACCTACTACGGTGGCTTAGGAAATAGTAACCACCCCGGCTGGTTTGAATGTCTGAAAGTGGATGCGCAGGGCAACCTGTTTGCGTTGGGAGGAAGCAGGCCTGCCATAGGTACAGCTCGCCCCGGGGATATTGCAACTCCCGGAGCTTTTCGTGCAGATGGTGGGGGTACTACATCATTTTTGGTCAAGTTCGACGCTGCGGGCGTCAGACAGTGGGGTACGTTTGTAGCTGGGGCTAACGGAAATGTAGCCACATTTACCCAGGACGGAGGCTTGGCACTCGACATGGGTAGTGACGGCAACGTGTATGTAGGCGGTACCGGCACCAACGCAACCAATGACGCGGCTTTCGCGGCAGGGGTAGGAGAGGGAACTGCGGTACAAAAAGGCTATATCGCTAAATTCGACGGCGTCAGCGGCGCGAGGATATGGGGCCGGTTTTTCAATACCACCATTACCGGATTGAAGGTGGATGAGAGTAATGGCAGGATTCACATTGTTGGAAGTTCGACTGTGGCAACCGGGGTAGCGTCGGCTGGGGCGTTCCGTTCTTCGTTGGCTGCTGCCCGCGACGGTATCTGGGCGAGTTTCGATTTAACAGGACATTACCTGAACGGCACCTATCTGGGCGCAATTTCCACGGGGACTGCCTTTGCGAGAGCACTGGATTGTGCATTGGATGGGAAGGGGAACCTGCTGATCATGGGTGTTTCCAATGCGAATGGCGGCGGTTTGGCCAGCGATTGCGCATATCAGGTAACGCCCAGTGAGGGCGGGGACATTTTTGTCAATAAATTCAACATTGCGACCGGCCAACGGGTGTGGGGAACCTACTTCGGCGGCTCCGGTACCGACGGTTCGTTCGGAGCTGCGGGGGCAAACGGAATGGCCCGAACGACGTACAACATGGCCATGGCCAGCGACGGCGGTATTCTGCTCGGGTTTAGCTCTACCAGTACAACACTGGCAACCACTGGTAGTCACCAGTCTGCATTGGGCGGAGCCACGGACGGTATGATCGTCAAATTCAACCAGAATGCACTGCCGGCGGGTCTTGCAATTTCTCCTACGAACCTTGCGCCAATGACGCAAACCGCTTGTATCCTCGGTATTCCGGGCATGATCACGGGCAATACGGTGAGCATTACCGCCCCGGCGGGCTATCGCAGCCAGCTTACCTACCAGTGGCAGAAAGCCGATGTGGCTACCGGCCCGTGGGAGGATATTCCGGGAGAAGTTTTCAAGGATTTGCAGCCAGAGGCTTCGCAAACCACTAAGTATTACCGTCGTTTGGTGAAAACCTTCGGCCAGGATTGTTTGCCTGTGCAGGTAGACTCTTCGCAGGTGGCCGAAGTGGTAATCGGTGCTAATGCGGCTCCTGTTGCGAATGCGGACGGACCGCAATGGTTTGTTTGTGCCTCCAATACCGTTACCCTCAATGGCTCGGCCACGGGTGGCTCGGGTGCATTTACTTACCAGTGGTTCGAAGGAAGCTCGGTGAATGGTACATTGCGTGCCAGCACGGAATCCTGGACAACCCCTGCCGTAACGCAGGCGACTACCTACACATTGCAGGTAAGCGACGCGGCGGGTTGTACGGACATCGATCAGGTGACGATCGTACCGGTGGCCGCCGCAGCCGGCCCTGCCAAATCGGTCTGCGAAGGAACAAGCGGCGTGCAGATCGGTACGCCTGCCATTGTAAGTCCGAAAGTATCCTATGCCTGGACGCGTATTTCGGGTGATCCGCTCACCACATTGAGCTGCACCACCTGCGCGCAACCGCTCGCTAACCCGACTGTAACAACCGTATACCGCGTGACGGTGACCGTTCAGCGCAAGGATGGTACCACCTGTTCTTCCTTCAATAATGTAACGGTAACGCCCGTTGCGGCGCCAAGCGGAACGGTTGCATTCGCGGGAGACGATCAAACCATTTGCAAAAACACTTCGGCAACCCTGGGCGGCACTGCCGACGCTACATTTGCCTACACCTGGACAACCGGACAATACCTGGACGACCCGCAGACTGCGAACCCTGTTTTCAATGCAGGAACCGCAGGCGTGACCGGCGGTGCGATCACTTACAGTGTTACGGCTGTAAAAACGGGCTGTACCTTCAACGATCAGGTGAAAGTAACTGTACTCAATAACCGCATTACCGACCAGAATGAGACCATTTGCGGTCCCGTTTGGAGCAAGCACATGGATGAGGACAATGCGCCGGGTGCAGTTTATACATGGAACATTGTTTCGGGAGATGGCGTAATACTGAAAACCGCCAACGACGGCAAAGATGCCTATCTGAAAAGCAACACCGGCGTAACCACATTCCGCCGTACCGTAAGCCTGAATGGCGTGGATTGCAGCGCGGAAATTTCGGTACAGCCTTGCTCGACTGGGCCGTCTACCTGCGATTTTGAGATCGTGACGCTTTCCGATCAGGATTGTCCCAAGATCTTCGACGGGTCCGTTCTGAAACTGGGAACGAATGTGAGCAATGCTTCCGACTACAACTTCTCGTGGAGCCCAGCCAACCTCGTGGATAATGCACGTGCAGCTACGGTAAACATTACTTCCGCCGCACAGGCGACCATCACGGTGACCATTACCAACAAATACGATGCATCTGTCAGCTGTGTGAAATCGATCGTGATCAACCCGCCGGGATGGTCGATGCCGGTATTTGCGGCCGACGATAAATTCGTTTGCGCAGGCGTGCCCGTACGCATTGGCCAGACGCCGGTGGATGGGTTTAGCTACGCCTGGACGCCGACGACCGGCCTGGACAACGCAGCCCTGGCCAACCCGTACGCGACCGTTAATACTACTACCGAATTCCGTGTGCTGATCACGGAAACGGCTTCCGGCTGTAAACTCCGCGACACGGTTACCGTGAATGTGGCAACGCCGGTAGCAGCAGCGGGTGTGGACCGGACGATCTGTAACGGCGGAACCGTTACCCTGGGAACTGCCGCGCCTGCCGGTACCAACTGGCAATATGCATGGGAACCTTCCAATGCGGCATGGGTGAATGGTTCGACAGCTACCGACGCGCAGCCGCAGGTACAATTTGCTTCTGCTTCACCGCAAACCTTCAAACTGACCGTCACTGACCCATTATCGGGCTGCACGGCTACCGATGAAGTAGTACTCAGCAATGCGGTTACCGCCGGCGAATATGCGGGCGAAGGCGCCACCACGTGTGTGGGTGAGCCTGTAACACTGGGACGCGGGGGAGATGCTTCCGCACAATACGAATGGTTTATGGCCGACGGTACCACGCCGGCAACCGGCCTGAGCAGCAACACCGCAGCCAACCCGACTGTACTGAACCCGACCGTTACCACTACTTATGTGGTTAAAGTAAGCTACCCCGGCTGTGTAACGCCGGTAAGCGACGAGGTAACCGTGACCGTGAATGGCGAATCGGGCCTTGAACTGGCCGACAAAAACATCTGTCCGGCAGGACCGGTTGAAATCGGCTATGGGGCCGCGGGCAACCCGGCCGCACCGGCAGGCGCTACATATGCATGGGCACCGGCAGCGGGCCTGAGCGATGCGACAGCAGCTAACCCTACGGCCACCGTTACCGGCACGATGGACTACATTGTTACAGTAACCCTGGCCAGCGGATGTGTTTTCAAAGACACGGTAACCGTTACACAGCCTGCCAATGCGGGTGCTGATGTAGCTGTATGCCCTGGTGAATCGGTGGTGATCGGTACACCGGCAATGGACGGCGCTACCTACGCATGGACAGGAGCGGGTATCACAGGCGCGGCCGATGTGGCCCAGCCGACCGTAAAACCAACGGCAACTACTACTTATACGGTGCAAGTGACCGTAGACGGGTGTACTTCTACCGACCAGGTTGTGGTGACGGTGAATACCCCTGCGGCTTTGGTTATCACAGGTAGCACAGCTATTTGCGAAGGTGGCGTTACCACTCTTTCGGTGACTAACCCGGCTGTTGGCAGTACCTGGCAATGGACGCCGCTGGCGGGTGTGGGAAGTCCTAACAGCCCTGGCACGACGATCACCGGCTCGGCGACGCGCACTTATCGTTTAACCCAAACCATTACCGCAACCGGTTGCAGCAACTACAAAGAGGTGATTGTGGTGGTGAGCCCGAATACGATTGCGGCTACCACCGGAGACCTCGCACTTTGCGCAGGAACCCAGGGTACGCTGCCATTGAATGTCACTTCGACAGGCGACTACTCCTATGCTTGGAGCCCTGCCGAAGGACTTTCCAATGCATTTGTTGCGAACCCTACTTTCACAGCCAATGCAGCCGGAAACTACACGGTAACGATTACCGACAATGCAGGCCAATGCCAGTTGACGAAAACGGTAAATGTAGCTATTAATGCCCCTGAGGCATGTCTGGCGCCTGCTAATCTGTCGGGTAATGTATTCCATGACGGTAACGGGCTGAAAGACGTGACCGTAAATGCCGGTACTACCACGCAGGAACTGCCCGCGGGACTTTATGTAACGCTCGTGAATGCAAGTGGTACTGCGGTGAAAACCGTGGCGGTGAATGCGGATGGTACCTATGACCTCGGTGCTACTGTTGCCGGGACTTACAGCATTGTATTGCACCAGAATGCAACGGGTGCTACCTCTGCCAGCCTTCCTGCCGGCTGGATCAACACCGGTGAAAACCTGGGTGCAGGCGTGGGTAGCGACGATGCCGTGAATGGAATCCTGACCAACGTAACCGTTTCAGGCCAGCAGGTGGCGAATGCCAATTTCGGTATCCAGCAGCCTCCATTGGCCGATTCGAAAGATTTCCAGATCGACCGGCCTGCACCTAACGCAACCATTGCGCTCGACGGCTCGCACACGAGCACCGGCGCCGGCACTTCTACACCCGACGGGTTCACCGGAAACGACCAGGAAGATGGTTCGCTGAATGGCTCAGCCAAAAACCGTACAGTGGTGATCACCGCATTGCCGGGCACAGCCGAGCTGTACTACAATGAAGCACCTGTAACGCAAGGACAGGTGATCCCCGGCTACGACCCGGCATTGATGACCATCAAGCTGACCGGCACAGGTTATACGAATGTCACATTTGAATATGCGTTCCTCGACGAAGCCGGAGAACAATCGCCTTCGGTACCTTATACGGTGCGCTGGGAAGGAGCCCTTCCGGTGAAACTGGTGGCATTCGAAGCGGCTGCGCGTGAAAATGTGGTAGACCTGAACTGGGTTACCACAGAAGAAACCAACAGCGACCGTTTCGAGGTGCAGCGTAGTGCGGATGGCAAGAGTTGGAATGCGATCGGAAGCGTGAAGGCGGAAGGGGAGAGCCGTGACCGTAAGGCGTACAGCTTTACCGATCACCAGCCAGAGGCTGGCGCTAGCGGTGCAATGCTCTATCGCTTGAAGATGATTGACCTTGACGGCACTTTCGCATTCAGCAGCATCCGGAGCGTGCATTTCGGCAGTGAGTTGAAAAGCAGCGTTTATCCGAACCCGGTATCGACGGTGCTCAACCTGCAAGTGACGAACTGGAAGCAGGTCAAAACGATCCGCATCAATAGCCTTTCGGGTATCCGGGTGTATAGCTCCGGGCCGGTAGAATCGGGGCGTATCGATGTCTCCGGGCTCGGCGAGGGCATTTACATAGTTCACATAACGCATACGGACGGGTCTGTTCACACACACAAATTCGTCCACATTAAATAGAAGCATGTACGGTTGCCCGCTCGTTACGGGCAACCGTCATTTTTTAGTTACACCAATTTAATGAAGCCTAACCCACCATTCCAACTATGAAAGTGCTCGTCATCGACGGCCATCCGCTTATGCGATCGGCCATTAAACGGGAAATTAAAGACCACAAACCCCAGGCCAGGGTTACGCTCGTCGGGCAGCTCGATGAAGCTGTTAAATTGATTGATAATCAGTTGTTTGATATTGTTATTTTCGAGATAGGCATTCCGGGTGCGAGTATGCACACGATCAGGGAAATGCGCGCGACGGGAAAGGCGGGCAAGATCCTCGTTTTTTCATCGATGAGTGAGACGATCTATGCGCTTCCGGCGGTTTCGTCGGGTGCCAACGGGTTCCTGTCCAAGGATAGCTCCGGCGACGAGCTTAGGATCGCGGTCGATATGATGCTCGATTCGAAAACCTATTTTAGTAAAACCATCCAGGAAACCCTGCTTTCGCAGGTGATCGCCAATGTGGATGCTACGGACCATAACCCGTTGCAGACCCTCACGCAGCGCGAGCGGCTCGTTGTGCATTTGCTGTTGCAGGGGAATAAAATAAGGACCATCGCCGAAATGCTGGACCTGAAAGAAAGTACGGTCAGTACGTTCAAAGCGAACGTTTTCAAGAAGCTGCAAGTGAGCAACCTGGTGGCGTTGTCGGCGAAAATGGAGATGTTGCGGTAGCCTGCCAAACGGAGGCTACCTTGAATGCTGTTAATAGCCCGGTGCGGCCACATCGTCGATGATTTTAGAAAGTTCGATCGAGCTTGTGACGCCGCATTTCTGGAAAATCTTCTTCTTAAAAGTACTTACGGTACTCAATTTCAGCTCTAATTGCGTGGCGATCTCTTTCGTCCACAAGCCGCGGATCAGGAGCCTGCTGATTTCCAGCTCCCGGTCGGTGAGGCCAATCCATTTCTTACGCTTGATTTTGTTGTAATTCTGCGGCAACTGCGTCACCAGCTGCTCGCGCACCACCTCGCTAAGGTACTTCTTGTCGTTCACGACTGCCAACACCGCTTCGCCGTACATTTCAGGGTCGGAGCGCTTCGATAAATACCCGTCGGCCCCGGCCTGCACATACTTCAATGCATATTTGTCTTCCGGCAGGCCGCTGAAAATCAATATCTTCGTTTCGCGCCGTATGGATTTGATCATGTCGATCATTTTCACATCCTGGCCTCCGGGCAGGTGAATGTCCAGTACTACGAGGTCGATTGGCTTTTCCTGGACAATGCGGAGCCCGTCATTAAAATCTTCGGATTCAAAGACCGCGGCATGTTGAAATACTTCGCGGATAACCAGGCGCATGCCCATTCTTACAACGGCATGATCTTCAATGAGTAATGCATTCATTAACTGGTAGATTTGGTTCAAACTAATAGCAGGTACGGCTTCGTCATGTCAAAACTAGGCATCGAACAAATCGGTAACAATCGATATGTTGACGTTTAGACGTAAACATAGTACTACGTCTTTCAATGGGAATGTGACAGGTTTTTCGTTACTTCGGGACATCATTAAAGCACCCCCAGTCTTGCAGTCAGCCACCACCCGAATCTTACTCGTTGAAGATCACGACATTGTCCGCATCGCCACGACCATGCTCGTCCAGGAAACGATAGGTCATGCTACGGTCGACACAGCCACCAATTTTAAGGAAGCGGTTCATCATGTTTCTTCCCATAGCTACCGTTTGATAATCCTCGATCTACAAATCCCTGGTACAGACCACTTGCTGATGATCGAAAAGCTGCGCGGATTGCAACCCGAGACCCCCATTCTGATATTCTCGGGCCAGAAAGAAGAGCTGTATGGCGTGCATTGCATACGTGCGGGCGCGGCCGGGTTTGTTTCGAAGGAATCAAAGGCAACCGAGTTGCAGGACGCCATCCGGGTGGTGCTGAAAGGGCAGAAATACCTTAGCGCCGTGGTGCGTGAGCAGCTTTTGAATTCACTGGCACAGCAGACCGCATCCAACCCTGCCGAACTTCTGTCGGCTAAGGAGCTGGTAGTCATGGAAATGCTGCTGGAAGGGAAATGGACAAAGGATATCGCCGGCCGGCTGAATTTGAAAAGTACCACAGTAAGTACCTTCAAAGCCCGCATATTCAAAAAGCTGGGCGTCAACAACCTGCTCGATCTTGCCAAACAGGTCGAAATGTATCACCTCTCGAAATAATTCCCCTCGCCGATCCCATTACCGAAGTACAAATACCTCCATTAACACTCCATGTTAGCTGATGGCGTAGTATAGAATAATTTCTATGCTTTGCGAAAAGTTTATTTTTTAATGTATTGATAATGAGTGTATTGATAAAATGTGCGTTTTCGCATAACGCATTCATCCATCGAATCGGATACAATTTTCCCGCTACTTTGTAGATATAGTTTGCAAGGCAGATACGCTGTCGGCAAGGCCACGGTCCCGGTGGATCAGTGAGCCATTTGAGCCCCATTCATTCATAAACAGATCATAATACCCATTTAGAAACAAACCCTGTTTTCGACCGGTAAGGGTGCGCCCTTTTTGATCCAGAATTCAATCGCTTACCAATTCCATAATGTTTTCAATGATTTATTAATTAAAACAAATTACAAACATGCAAGTGAAACAACTACTAACACGCACAGCCGGTGCACTCGGAGTCACGGCCGGATTGCTTTTTGCGAGCTCGCCATTGATGGCGCAAATGAAGATCGGTGGAAATCCGAACACGATTAACCCAAGTTCTATTCTGGAACTGGAAAGTGCAACGAAGGGTCTTTTGTTGCCCCGCGTAGCACTTACTTCTCTTAGCAGCGCAGCACCGGTTACAGGCGCAGTTGCGGGTATGCACGTGTACAACACGACGGACAACGCCGAAGTACAACCGGGGGAGTACTTTTTTGATGGGTCAATATGGGTGAGATTGAACTCAAACGACACCTATAACTATATCGAAGGTAACGGCGCGCCGACCGGTAGCTGCCCTGCCAAAACAATCTATACTGATTCGGACGAAGATAGCGGTACTTTCGGTCAGCAATGGACCTGTATCGGGGGGGCCTGGGTGGTTTATTCATCTCCAACCAAGACACCTTTCTTTGCAGGATTAACGTCGAACGACGCTGGCGGTGCAAAGCGGGGAATGGTTTCTCGATTCGGTCACATTGTAGTTCGCCGCGAAACCCCAGCTAACTCGGGTAAGTCAACAATTACACCCGGCGGTATCATTCAACTTTACAGAGGCGCCGGCATCGACGCCGGTTTCGGTGGGGCAATCGATTTGACAAACCTTCCAGGAAACCCACTTCAATACCGCATTGCGGTAAGACCTACCGTCCAAAATGGTAATGGTGGTTTGGTATTCCACACTACGGCTCCTGGCGATACTCCACAACCAAGAATGATGCTGACTCCTAGCGGTAAATTGGGTATCGGTGTTACACTTGTTGAAGCGCCAAACCTGGTTCATGTAAATGGCTCCCTCCAAGGATCTGAACAGGAAGTCGATGCAGCTGGACTTGCGCAGGGAACAGCGGCCCTAAGTGGTTACCGACTTTTTCAGGAAGGTGGCTCTACTAACAAAGCCCAGGTCATAGTTCAGTCTGGCGATAATTTTGCAAACCTGGTGCTAACGAAAAGGACATTACCTAACCCTACCCAAGACCCGTTCGTTGTATTCCGCGTGAATGGTGCAGAACAGGGTAGAATTTTCCGTGATAACAATGGCGATGTACGTTTCCCTACTCCAACATCTGACCGTCGTTTGAAAGAGAATATCAAAAACACACACTATTCAATCCAGGATCTGATGAAAATTGGAGTAGTTGAATATAATTACATAGCCAACCCCAAGAAGGAGCGTACGATTGGTTTCATTGCTCAGGATCTTTATAAAGTGTTCCCAGAAGCGGTTACCGTTGGCGGCGAGGATGCTAAAACCAATCCATGGAGAGTGGACGCAAACAAAGTCACTCCTCTTCTCGTAAAAGCAGTTCAGGATCAGCAAAAAGAAATCGAATCGCTGAAAGCACAATTGAGCGAAATGAATGCTTTGAAAGCAGAAGTAGCCAGCATCAAGGCGATGTTGGGCAATGCCGGGGAGAAATCATCGGAGGCTACCATTTCAAAATAAGCGCACTATGCACAAAATCATCCATAAAAAGCTCTTTGGCCTGAGCGCGGCTATGTGCCTGTCGCTTTCGCTGATGACCGATCCGGTGGCGGCACAGTCGAGCAGTCAGGGGAATGTGAGCATTGCAAGCGGCACGCAGGTGACCGTGTTCGGTGCGCACACCTTCCTGGCGGGAGGCACCGGCGCCCAGCCCGGGATCATCCAGACCGACCGCAGCGCCACGCCCGGCGTCTTTGGTTTCGGCCCTACGGCTACCTACACGGGAGCCAACGACGCCAACCACGTCGACGGCTACGTGTCCAAGGCGGGTACAGCGGCATTCGTTTTCCCGGTCGGTAATGGTACCAAGCTGCGTACGATCGGAATCTCGGCACCGGCCTCGGCCGGTGTGTACCGGGCGGCCTACTTTTCAGACCCCGCGCCAGTCACACGACCAGCTACCGTAAGTTCTCTGGAATATTGGGACCTGGAAGGAGCAGGGCCAGTTGACGTCACCCTTACCTGGGATGCCACCAGTGCCCTGAACACCCTGACCAATGGGCTCTTTTTCCAATTGATCGTTGTCGGATACAACACGACTAACAACACATGGGAATCGCTCGGCAGGGACGGAGGTACTACCGGTTCATTGACAACCGGCAGCATTACCGCAACGGACGTAACGCCGGGTACCTATTCGTACATCACTTTCGGCGTGGACAAAGCGCTTCCGGTAACCCTGGTAGCATTCGACGCCCGCAAGGAAGGTTCTACAACCTCACTCGCCTGGGCTACTACCGCAGAAACCAACAGCGACCGCTTCGAGATCGAGCGCAGCGCGAATGGCAAGGCATGGAGCAAGATTGGTACCGTGGCATCTACCGGCGAAAGCAAGGTACTTGTTAACTACCAGTTCAGCGATGCAAGCCCTTTGAATGGCGAAAACCTGTACCGCCTGAGAATGGTGGATAAGGACAACACCTTCGGGTATAGCACCATCAAGAGTGTGACGTTCAATCAGCTGGCAAAACAGCTCGCTTATCCGAACCCTGCGCGTGACATCGTGTACATTCAGGATGCGGATCATGTACGTAGCGTTTCGGTGATCGATATGAACGGTAAAACGGTGAAAGACTCCGGCATCAGCGCCGCGGGTACGATCCGGGTCGACGGGCTGAATGCCGGTATGTACCTCGTGAAAGTTATCAATAAAGATGGGGGAGTGAAATCACAGAAGATCATCATTTCAAGATAATTACCTTCATGTGTTAGACCTCTTTAAGCAAATAGCGACCGGGAATTTCCCGGCCGCTATTTTTTTGATATTAAAGAAGCAATATGTCAAAGTAACCAGATAAGGTCGTCGAAATTTACTTTTTCGGGATGCAGGGCTTTCACCAATGCGCTCCCGATACCGAGAATGCCTTCACAGAATGCGAGGTTTTTTTGCATGTTCCAGGCGTTTTCGGATGTTTTATAGCCTGCAAATCCGTCGGGATGGAGGTCGAAGCGCAGGATTTGCCGGTACCAGAAATGGGCGGCGTTTTCGAGCGTCTGATCGTAGGTAAGCTGCGCGGAGCGATCGAACAGCAATGCCAGTCCGGCTGCACCTGCGTGTATCCCTGCGTCCCGCATACAGCTCGCGCGCTCCCGCCGGGCTTTCGCATATTCCCTCAGCATTTCCAGGCCCTCGCGCGTCCACGCTGTATTCCCGAACGCGGCGCCCGTGCGCAGCAATGCGTAGGCGGTCTCCGCATTCACTTCGCGGGAAACTTCATAGGATACTTCCTGCATCACCGCGTAGCCGCTCCCATTCCGGAAAATGCCATTCCGGAAAATGCCATTCCGGGAATCGCCATTCGGGGCACTACTGTTGCCGGCAGTGCCCCTGAATGGCTTAGCTAGGTTTGTATGCTGATTATCTAAATAAATAATAGCCTCATTTACGATCCCTTCGAGGAAATCGGCAGGGCAAAGGCCCATTTCGATTGCCCGCGCGAGGAACAGGAGTACCGCGGTGGTTTCGTTAGGGGAAAAAATGGCGGGTTTCGTATGGCTTCCATTCAGCCCGGATTTCCAGTAACACCCCTCGTCCGTGGGAATGGCATAGCGCACGATGCCCTGTACCAGCTCTTCGATCACCGGTTGTGCGAATGCCCTGTTGTAATAGCTGCGCTGCAAAAAGTACAGACCATAACCGAGCGCACCGTGGCTGAAACCTCCCAAATTTCCCACGTACAGCTCCGAACGCATTTTTTTGAGCAGTACCGCGTCGATATCGCTCAGGAAGATGTTGGGATCGATGTCCAGCACGCTTACCTGGCAAAGGTATTGTGCCACGGCACCCAGCCCGGCAAAATCCTGGGGATAGGCTTTCAGCGGGTCGCTGTCCACCATGTCGCACGCACGGTCGAATGCGTCGCGCGCATCGTCGAGGTACTGCTTTTTCCCCGAATGTACCGCATACAAATAAGTGAAGACAGAAACGCCGAGGTATCCGCGGGTAAAACCGAAACTGCTCAGCTGCTTCTTGTGCGCACTTACCACTTCATAGATTTCATCGATCTTGGCCGCTGCGATCATCGCCGAAAGCCCCGATATTCCAGTTGATGTCGTCATGGTACCCGTTGGTTTTTATACGCAAATGTGTATAGCTATGGTGACCTCCGGGTAACTTTTTAGACCAACCATGTATCTAATTCGACGAACTGAGGCAACGCAGGTGCGAATGAGCAGCCGGTGCGAGCCCGGCTTGGTCGATGAAAGCCCGATGTTCGCATAAATAGTTTGGTTTCAGTTAGTTCTGATGATTAGCTTCAATCTGATCTTGTAAACCTTCCTATATATGTCTGTATTATCCCAAGGATTCTTCGTGCTGAGACGTCCCCGGCTATCATTGGACGTACTCCATTCATTCCACGCGCAAACCGCCAACCGGCCTGAACGGTTCGAACAGGAACTGATCCGCATTTTCTCGCAACCCGCCATGTTGGAAGCGCTTTACGTAGCCTCGCCCGAGCTGTATGGTTCGTTTACGGGACTCATCGAGGGCAGGGTGAAGACGGGGGTGGATAAGTTGCTGAAAACGTTGTATAAATACCTCGTCAGGATGACCTCCCGGAGTACGCCGTACGGCCTTTTTGCCGGATGCGCCGCGGGCGAGGTAGGGCCGGAAACCCGCATTGCATTCGACGCCAACGCGCCGTTCCGCAAGCATGTGCGGCTGGATATGAACTACGTAGCCGAGCTGGCGGAAGGGCTGCTGGAAAAAAGTGCCATTCGCAGCCAGGTGAAGTTTTTTCCCAATACAAGCCTCTACCAGATCGGCGATACCTATCGCTACGTCGAGAGCTCGCTGAATAACAAAAAGCGGTTGTACATACTGGCGTCTGTGGACCGTAATGCCTACCTCGACCAGGTTATCACCACGGCCCGCCACGGCGCGACGATCGGTGAACTGGCGCATTGCATTGAATCCGAAGAGGTCGGCCGGGAGGAAGCGGAGCAGTTTGTGGATGCGATCGTGCGCGCACAAATCCTGGTCTCCGAACTCGCGGCCACAGTGACGGGTGAGGAGTTCTTTTTCACTATTTTGGACCAATTGAAAGGAATTGCGGGCGTAGAGGAAGATTTAAATCAATTAAGAAAAATAGCCGGTCTCCTCCAAAGCGAGGCCGAGGGAGTAGCGCAATACAGGGAAGTGGAAAAGGTTTTGGCGGAGCATTTTGTTACCACAGGCAGCAAAGACCTGGTACAAACCGACCTCTTTTTCCAGACCCGTTCGTGCACCCTGGGCGAGAATGCGGTTTCGGTTTTGGCCAAAGAGTACCAAAGTCTGGCATGCCTCGGCTACCGGAACCCGCTGCCGGAGATGGAGCTGTTTAAAAAGCGGTTTCTCGCCAGGTACGAACAGCGCGAAATGCCGCTGCTGGAAGTGCTGGATTGTGAAACAGGCATTGGTTATGGCGATGCCATGGCAGGCAGGGCGGATAACCTGCCGTTGCTGAACGAAATGCAGTGGCCGGAAGCTCCCAAAAGCGCAGCAAACGACGTTTCCCCGTTGGCGGAGCTCCGCGACGCGCTATACCAGCAATCGTCCGCGGGAAATGGTATGCATGTTTCCCTGACGGAGAATATTTTGAATGCGTTTCGCAAAGGCATCGATGATCCCGGGCAAACGCCGGATAGCTTTTACCTGTTCGGCAACCTCATTGCCGGTTCACAGGAGGCTATCGATGGCGGGAATTTCAAATTTGCATTCAAGGCGATGGGAGGGCCGTCAGGGCTGAAACTGCTCGGACGGTTCTGTCACGGCAGTCCGCAGCTGGCCGAATGGGTGAAAAATGCCGTCGCGGAGGAGGAACGGCTGGCGGAGGACGCTGTTTTCGCGGAGGTTGCGCACTTACCCGAGGCACGCGTAGGTAACGTGCTCATGCGCCCGCATTTGCGTACGTATGAAATTCCGTACCTGGCCGGTTCGTCGATGCCGCATGAAAACCAGCTGTTGCCTGAGGACCTGATGGTATCCGTATCAGCTTCCGGAGAAGTGATCCTGAGGTCGAAACGGCTAAACAAACGGGTATTTCCCCGCCTTACCAATGCGCATAACTTCGCCGACGGGCTGCCGGTGTACCGGTTTCTCTGCGAGCTTACCTACCAGCATGACTACCGCTACCTGGGCTGGGATTGGGGCCATCTGGCTTCGAAAACATTCCTGCCGCGGGTCGAGTACAAGCATTGGATACTCAGTCGGGCAACGTGGAATATCGATAAAAAAATGCTGAGTACGCTTCTGGGAAAGGAATGCATTACCCCGGAAGACTGGCGCGTGGTGAGGAGTGCTTACAACATCCCGCGTTTCGTGCAGCTCCGGCAGGGCGACAGCGAGTTGCTGATCGACGTAGATTCCGATTTTGCGGTGGAAGTAGTTTGTGACGCGCTCAAAAAATTTGAGCAGGTGACTTTAACGGAATTTCCTGAACACGAAGAAAACGGATTGCTGGGAAAGCCGGGTGAATGCTATTTGAATGAGGTTTTACTGCCTTTTTTGCATAAAAAGGAGGTGATAGGGTCTGGTCAAATTGCAGATACAGAACGGGTTATGGCGTCTGGTGTGAAACGTGATTTTATGACAGGCAGTGAATGGCTGTATGTTAAAATTTACGCGGGTACCCGCACCGCCGATCGCCTGCTGACCTCGGTGATCAAGCCTTTCGCCGACCGCCTCGTGGCCGAAGGAACCGTCGAGAAATGGTTTTTTATTCGTTACACCGATCCGGACAATCACATTCGGCTCCGTTTTTACCACCGCACCGACAAGTCCTTCTGGCAGAGGGTACTGGCGGAACTGCACGCGCTTATGGAGCCACTTCTGGATAACGGCACCGTGCATAAAATGCAGCTTGATACCTACAAACGCGAATTGGAACGCTATGGACAGCAAGCATTTGAAGCGGTTGAAACCATTTTCTTCGCGGATAGCGTCGCGACAACGGGGCTGCTGGATATGCTTTCCGGCGATGAAGGGGAGCATTTTCGCTGGCTGGCCGGTTTGCGGGGCGTCGATATGCTGCTGAGCGACCTGGGTTTTAATTTGGAAGACAAAAAAGCTTTCGCAGGGCGGTTACAGGAAGGTTTTTTCAGGGAATTCCGGGGAAATGCGGACCTGACTGTCCAGCTCAACAACAAGTACCGCCAACATTCGGAGGAGATATGGAGCTTTCTCGACCCCGGTAACGACCTGCTGAATGGCATCGAAGAGGTGGTCGCGTTGTTCGAAGAGCGGTCGTCCTGCATCCGGGCGTCCCTCGCGGTGATCCCCCCGCATAACGACACTTCGCTGCACCATTTTGCAGGTAGCCTGGTGCATATGTTCCTGAACCGGCTTTTTGTTTCCCAACAGCGTGAACATGAGTTAGTTGTATACCATTATTTGAAAAAATATTACGAGTCTAAGTTGGCAAGAAGGGAAAAAGTGTCACATTTGATGTTTGTTAATGCCTAGCAGAATTTGCTTTGCATTGATAGTAAGATCATAAGTCACTACCCGGACGCGGTTTAAGTATGACAGGGAAAATTAGTTGCCTCATTGTGGATGATGAGGAACCGGCTCATGAAGTCCTTAAATTTCTGATTGCAAAACTCACTTGGTTGACGTACGCAGGAAGCTGTTACAATGCATTGGAGGCGCTGGAAATGATCCCGGAAGTGAAGCCGGATATTATTTTTCTGGATGTAAATATGCCTGAGCTGTCGGGGCTGGATCTGCTGAATATCGTTCACGCGCCCGATTCACACGTGATCATGACCACTGCCTATCCCGAGTACGCGGTCGATGGTTTCACTTTCGACGTCACCTCTTTCTTGCTGAAACCCATCGGTTTCGACCGTTTTTTGAAGGCCGTTACCAAAGTGCGAAGGCTGCTGAGCGACCGCCCGTCTCATGAAAGAGGCCAATCGGATGCTAACGAAAACGCACCTGTCGATCGTCAGCACCCGCCGGTACAGCTCCCCGAGCAACGTACCGATTCCGGCCCGGAGGAGTACATGTGGATTCGCGCCGACCGCAAAATGTATTGCGTGTGGTTTAAGGATATTCTCTTTGTTGAAGGACTCAAAGATTACGTGAAAGTGTATTATTCCGACGGCGTGCTCGTGACGCTCGCCTCCATGGCCGCCATGACCACCCGCCTGCCTTCCCCGACATTCGTCCGGACGCACCGTTCGTACATCGTCAACCGCAACATGATCAAGGTCATCGAAGGGAACATGGTAACGATGCTGAACGGGATGAAGGTGTCGATAGCCGTTTCTCCAACACGGGACGAAGTTCTTCGGCAATTGACAGAAAAGTAACGCGCACGCTGAATGAATAAAAATATCGCCAAGAGGGGTTCGCTCATTGAAAGACTGCTGTTTCCCCGAACGCAGGGTTTAAGAATTTCGTATCACGTCCTTTTCTGGGTACTTTTTATATTGCTGCATTACTCTTATGCGTTGCCGACAATCTTGCGAAAAAATGCTGACCCAACCGTTAGTATAGCTAGTTTTGGCTATTTCATGAAGGTAATTCCGGAATATTATCTCTGTGTCGGACTTTTTTATCTGCTTCGCGATTATGTAAAAGGCTTCTTCCTTTTTTTGCTTCTACTCCTTTTTGCGCTTCTTGTAAATCACCTGTTTTCGGTCATGTTATATGCTAGCGTGGACTATTTTTTCGGTCTGGAAAACATGACGGAGAGGTATAGGATGTATGCCAGCATGTATCTCGTGCCCTTTAATTTTCGCGATCCCGCTGCATGGCTTGTGTTTGGTAACGACATTTCAGACATACAGTTCTTCGTGTTGCCAGCCTCTTTGAAAACGGTTAAGTATGCAGCTAACGAGCGCATTAAGCGGCAAAAAGCCCAGGATGATGCCATTAATATGGAGTTGAAGGCATTGAAATCCCAGATCAATCCGCATTTCGTTTTTAACGTGCTGAATGCGGCGTATGCCAAGGTACTGCCGGTCTCGGAAGACGCAGCAGAGTACTTACAGAAGATCTCCGAAATCTTGCGGTTTTCGCTGTACGAGATGAACGACGAGTTCATTAAGCTCGAAAGCGAGATCGCTTATATGAAACTTTATATTGAACTGGAATCGATACGAAGCAATCGACGCTGCAATATCAATGTAGAGCAGCACGGAGAAATAAGGGAGACGCATCATGTCCCTACCGTATCGCTCATCACATTGGTTGAAAATGCATTCAAGCATGGAGTCCATTCGACCAGGCACGATTCGTTTGTTGATATTCAAATCACTATTTCAGGTGGGATATTGAATTTTTGCATTAACAACAGCAAGCCATCGCAACCACTACGAAGCAAGCCGGGAAGCAGTGGCATTGGGTTGGTAAACCTGGAAAGACGACTGGCAATTTACTATGCTGGAAGGTACAAATTTGAAAAGTCGGAAACGGAAACTGAATTTAGCGTAACCGTTCAAATTCCAGTTGAATAGCTTACGCGAAGCTATCCGCACTTTGGTCGAATGCTTGGTTATGTTGGTATAAAAAGTTGAAATAGAACGTTTCTGTCGGTTTACTTCGGGGTATAAATCACCCATAAACAATAACCAACCCGATGAAAACGCAAGCAAAATCCCAATCAAAACTTCAACTGATCAAGTTAACAGTAGCGCGACTTAACGGCGTTTCCAAAGCCCGTGGTAACAAGGATTTTATACAACTAGATACCACTCACAGCACAATCGCCTGCCGAACAATTTTGATCTGACACGCTAGCCATCCAATTCAACACCCAACTGCCGGGACTTCCACTTTGGAGCTTCCGGCAGTTGTGCGTTTGGGCCATTCGAAATCACTTTGGCACGTATCTTTATTCTAAAATGTACTGTACATCATTCCCCGGATATCCATGAACAAAACACTACTTTTCTTACTCGTATTGGCGATATTCTCTTCCTGCCGGGCATTGAAAGACAGTCCCAAATACAAGCTCACCGATGGCGTCTACAAAACGAAGGACGGGGACCGGACCCGGTTGGTCTACGTCGAAAATGCAGAGGATTCGGTGCTCGTGTACCAGCTGGGCCCCGGCAAAACAGTGGTGAAGCCGGACCGTAAAAGCCTGAAACCGCAGGTTTTTCCCGGTACTGCGGTCGATAAGGAAATCGCGGCAAGTAAGTATTGGAAGAACACGTTCGACCTTGATGTGCTTACCATACCATTCAAATACCGCCCCTCTACCAACTCTTTCACGCCTCAATTGAGCAATCACCTCAACGGCGCGGTGTATCTGGGTTATCGGAACGACACTTATGAATTATCCTATAAAAGCAACCCGATCGGCAAAGTCAGTCAGCGGGTTACGCACCTCGGGTTTTCGGCAGGACTGGCTACGGGCGTAGGCGTAACACCCATGAATCCCTGGGTAACTGACGATAACATCAATGTGGAATACGACGGATTTATCTGGTCGAAGGCATTTTGCGTGTTGATGGCCGTCGAGAAGCTGAATTTCGGCCTGGCGCTTGGCTTCGACCATTTGCTCGACGAAAACCGGAAGTACTGGATTTATCAGGGGAAGCCCTACCTCGGTTTGACCGTCGGTTTGAACCTCAACTGATGGGCGCCGGAGCCGTGATGCGTTATCCGCAATTACTTACCCGTTTCCATATGCGCCGCATCCACGGGTTTGGATTCGGGGGAGCCTTTTTGTCTTAAGAAAATAGAAAGGATCACGATCGAAGCCACGGACAAAAATTCGCTTTGCCAGTTCTGAAATGTTTCGAACCAGAACTCGGGCTCCGCCAGAAATTCAGCCAGACTTTCCTGTGGCTTGCCGTGAAGCATTTGCTGATCATTGAAATCCGTGAAACTGCCGTAGAGGTGACCCACCCAGCTAACCAGGAACAGGAGTATAAATGCAATAGAAAGCGAATGCGCGTATAGCCGAAGCCGCCACCCGCCCCGCTTCACCGGCCCGGGCGCATCTTCTTTGCGGGGATCCGGTTCGCGGTCTACTTCTTCCTGCTTGACGAGGTCTTTTGATTCCGCCGAGCCGATCTGCCGCAGCGAAATCGTCAATACCACGTACATCGCCATTTGCAGGAATTCGCTTTGAAAGTTTTCAAATGTTGCCGAGAAAAAATGGCCGCTGGTAAGGTACTGGCCAAGTGAAAGTGCTGTGCCGCCCAGCTCTTCCAGTTCCTGGTTGTGTTGCTTCCAGCCAAACAATGCCTGGGCTACTAATGCAACAAAAAATAGGGATACGAAGACGACCGACAGGCCGTTGCGGTACAAAAAGCGATCGGTTTTGTTTGTGGACATGGCTGTTTTTGGATTTGAAACAGACAATGCAATTGCCAAAACCATGCCACCGGATAACCGTATTATCAGATGATTAACCGCTGCATAATAAGAAAATTGTAGTAGTAATTAGGCCAACTATATTCGGCGAATTGTTGCTTCTATTTTTTCGAACTGGTTAACAACTATTTGTATCGAACATTGCCAATGAAAAATCATTACAAATTCCTCATCGTTTCTCTATTAGCGTTTGGTCTTTTGTTTTACAAAAAGATTGATAAAACGCTTCCGGTTATTAATTCCGCCGCTCCAAAGACGCAGGCAAAATCGACTGCCGACGACGCGCCATTGATACCCGATAGTACCTTATCGGGTATCAGGCAGGTGATTACCAGCCACGAGTACCATGTTAGTTATGACAAAAAAGCTGGTGTCCTTCAAAGCCCTAACCGGAAACAGAATTTGCGCGCTATGTACGCACCCGGCGCATTGACACTCCAAAAACGTGTAGATTCCACGCATTCGGATTTTAAATTGAAACTCCTCAATCAAGGGGTTTTCGCAGACGGTGAATTGCTTTATGCGGTCTCGCAGGAGAGCAAGGTAAACAGTTCCGAAAATAAAGTAGTGATCAACCATGGTCGCTTTTCGGAAGAGTTTATCAATAACGAAGACGGAGTTCGCCAGAATTTTATCATTGAAAGCGCACCTGCCGGAGTGAAATCATTAGCTGTAAAGCTGACGGTGTCGGGCGCGGAGGTTTTGGATAAAGGAAAAAACGAACTTCGCTTTATAACCAAAGTTATTAATGGCAGCAGCGAAGAACTCGTTTACAACGGACTGAAATGCTGGGACGCCAACGGGCAGATCCTGGACGCCACATTGGCTTTTGCAGACAATCAGATCGAGATCACAACCGACGTTGCAAATGCCGCATTTCCCGTCACGATTGACCCCATTGTGGGTGGCGGTCCGGCTGTTGCGGACAAAAGACTTGAAATTCACCAGAACCTTGCATGGCTCGGTTACTCGGTATCGAGTGCGGGTGATGTAAACGGCGACGGATACAGCGATGTGATCATCGGTGCGCCCAAATATGACCTCGGGCAGGCCGACGAAGGTGCTGCATTTGTATTTCCCGGAACAGATGGCGGGCTAAGCCTCGCCGCTGTCACGCTGCAAAGCAACCAGGCCAACGCGCAGGCAGGTACGTCGGTATCGAGCGCCGGTGATGTCAATAAGGACGGATATAGCGATGTACTCGTGGGTGCTCCTTTTTACGATTCCGGACAAAACGACGAAGGCGTGGCATTTTTGTATCTGGGTAGCGCGGCCGGTATCAATACGAACCCCGCCAAAACACTGCAGATCAATCAAACCACTGCGGGTTTTGGTATTTCGGTAGCGATGGCCGGTGATGTGAACGGCGATGGACATAGCGACATCCTCGTGGGCGCGCATCAGTACGACAACGGGGAGAACAATGAGGGGGCGGCTTTCCTTTATTACGGCAATGCAACCGATGTGAACGTAGCCCCGGTGACGCTCGAATCGAACAAGGCCAATTCGATGATGGGCTATGCGGTGTCGTCCGCCGGGGATATCAATGCCGATGGTTACAGCGATGTGCTTGTAGGGGCGAGGTTGTACAGCAATGGCGAACTTTACGAGGGAGCCGTTTTCGTATATAAAGGAAGTGTAGCCGGGATCGTTACAGCCAATCCGTTCAAGGTGGAGAGCAACCAGGCGGATGCACGCCTGGGGCATTCTGTCGCTACGGTAGGGGATGTCAACGGTGATGGATTTGCCGACGTGCTCCTGGGCGCATATCAGTACAAACAGAGCCAGACGCACGAAGGGGCGGCTTTCCTGTATTTCGGCTCTACTAATGGAGAGCCCATAGGCGATAAGCGGATGTTTCTGGGGTATCAGAAAGAGGGCCAGTTTGGATGGGCTGTGGCAGGTGCGGGCGATGTAAACGGCGACGGTTATGCCGATTTTATGGTTGGCGCACGGTACTACCAGGTAACCCAGCCCAATGAAGGCGCCGTTTTTCTCTACTATGGAAACCATACCAAGAATTTCCCGATCAGGAATGCGGTGTTTACGGGCGACCAGGGTGATGCCTGGCTGGGCAGCGCAGTCGCTTCCGCCGGTGACGTCAATGGTGATGGATACAGTGATATCGTCATAGGTGCTTATGCTTACAACAATGGGCAAACCGACGAAGGTACCGCGCTGATCTTCCATGGCGGCGGTCTCACCGGGCACACTACCGCGAAAAACGCAGTTCCGGACTCTGTGAGTGGCCGGCGGATGGGATCGGCGGTGGCTAATGCCGGCGATATCAACGCCGACGGTTTCGACGACATTATCGTCACTGCGCCGGGAATCGATCAGTTTACTTCCGGCCGTACCTGCATTGTTTACGGATCTGCCGAGGGCATCAGGCCTCCGTGGTACAATATGCCGCAAAAATTGGTAACCATTCCATTCGGACGGTCGGTAGCTGCGGCGGGGGATGTGAATGGTGATGGTTATGCCGATGTTGTGATAGGAAATCCAAGTCCTACCAATGCACTCAACGGTGGCGAGGTAAGGGTTTATTTCGGTGCCGCGGCGGGCATAGATACTATTAATTTTCAGGTTATGAAGGAGCCGCTGGGAGGCACGATGTACGGAATCGCCGTGGGCGGTGCGGGTGACCTTAATGGCGATAACTACGCGGATGTGGTGGTTGGTGCTACAAAATACAAGGTGGGGAATGAGATACGCGGTGCCGCTTACGTTTACTACGGTTCGGGAACCGGATTGGGTGTGGTACCCAAAATCCTGCCGGGGAAACACAACAATGCAAGCATGGGAGCGTCCGTTTCCGGCTTGGGCGATACCAATGGCGACGGTTTCGGCGACTTGATCGTGGGGGCGCCGACAGCAAACACCATTGCCACTCAGGGTGGATCTGCGTGGATCTATTACGGCTCTTTGACCGGCGTGGAAAACTCGAACACCTATTTCAAAAATGATAATGCTTACGTCCATTTCGGAACGTCGGTAGCGGCAGCGGGCGATGTAAACGGGGATGGGTTCAACGATGCGGTAATTGGTCTGCCGGGACATGGATTGTCGAAACAAGGCTCGGTAGCGGTATATCTAGGCGCATCGGGCGGATTTACGGAAGCGAATAAGCGTTTTTACCCTGGTAATTGGGCAAATGCCGCATTCGGTATTTCCGTGGCAAGCGCCGGGGATGTAAATGGCGACGGTTACAGCGACATTATCGCGGGCGAGAACAAACTGTCCCATCAGGCAGCGCAAAGGGGCGGTTTTACAGTGATTCCCGGCGTAAGGCACGGTGGCACAGTTCCTGCCAACTGGGAAGAAATGGGCAGCGCCACGCTCGATCAGATGGGAACGTCGGTATCAGGAGGTGGTGATGTCAACGGCGATGGTTTTTCGGATATCATCGTGGGCATCCCGGGGCGCGACGGCATTAATTCGGATGTTGGCGGCGTACAGATTTTCGATGGCGGCGCGGAATACCAGGATCCGATATGGTTCAACGTTGTGCAAGGCAAACCGGGCAGACTGAAATTGTACAATACAGATTTGATTGCTCCTTACGCGCCGAGTGCAGTTCAACCCAATTTCGGTATCGGCCTTAAAAGCCGGTCGTTCCTTGGTCGTAACAAAGGCAAGCTGGTGTGGGAAACCAAAGGCAAAGGGCAACCCTTTTCCAGCAGCCCCAACAGGCCGATCAGCAACAGCGTGGCATCTACGGGCTCGCAGGCGGCCTTTATAGATCTTACCGCGGGCGGAACAGAGCTGAAAAGCCAGGTGTTGAAGCTAATGCCCGAAACGAAGGTAAGGGCACGCGTCAGATTCGATCCCGCGCTTGCATTAACAGGGCAAATGTATGGCCCGTGGCGTTATGTGCAGGTGTACGTTGCAGGGAAGAGCGTATCGCCGCCGCCTGCCGAGGAAACCGAATCCAACCTGCGCTTACAGGCGGAATTTGAAGAGAATGAAGAAGAACTCGTCTCCATATTCCCGAACCCGGCCAGCGAAAAGCTTTTCATCCGTTCGAATGCCGTAAATGCGGTAAAAAGTCTGAAACTGATCTCGGCAAGCGGAGCGGTGGTTTACCAGGCCGGTCATGCGCAAAGCGAGATCGATCTGAAAGGCATGGCGCCGGGAATGTACATTCTCGTGTCCAAACACGCCGATGGTTCCCAATTGTCCCACAAAGTGATGGTTAAAAAGTGACGGAACTGTTTTAGGTATGTAAATTTGTAAACGCGCCGGGGCCATTCCCGGCGCGTTTATATAACTGGTGTTTATACCCGATCCCCATGGCACAGCATACTGATTTCCCTTTGCACGAACTACCGCCTTCCCGCTTTATGGCGTCGGACAGCGGCCTGGCATTGGGTGATCACGCGCCGAGCCACCGCATCAGTTTTTTCGCTATCGTATGGTTTTCAGAAACCGGCGGTACCCATCACATCGATTTCGAGTCGTTCCCGGTGAGGGCCAATGAAGTGTTCCTGCTCGCGCCCAACCAGGTACATTCGATCCCTGCGCCCACGCTTCCGCCCGCACGCACGATCGTGTTCGCGCACGATATTTTTGACCGTATCGACGAGCCGCATTTGCGCCAGCTCTTCCTGCCGTTCGAAAATATAGCTTTTTCCATTCCGGATGCCATGCAGGCTCCGCTGACGCACCTTTTCGATCTCATTCTACTTGAATGCAACGGCTTGGCGGATATTGCCCTGCTTTTGAAATACACCACTGCATTTTTAACACATCTTTACCGTTTCGGAAAGCACAATCCCCAGGTGTCCGGTGCGGAAGACCACCGGCTCGTGAAGTTGTTTCACCTGATGCAAATGCATTACCGGCAGGAGAAATCGGCGGCATTCTACGCCCGGGAGATCGGTCTTACAGCCAAGCGGGTGAATGAGTTGCTGCGCGAAAAAATGGGTACGACGGTCAGTAAGCTGCTCTATCGCCTCATGCTCATCGAGGCCAAGCGGGAGTTATACCACCGGCAGCATTCTGTTAAGGAAATCGCCTACGGGCTCGGGTTCAGCGACCAATCCTACTTTGCCCGTTTTTTCAAAAAACAAACCGGGCTTACGCCCGAGGAATTCCGGGGCGGTGCTCGCTAGTCGTCGTTCGGTAATAGTAGGAATGTTCAGATTGTCCTAACCTTCGGACAGATCGTGCGGACCATTCAGCCTCGTTTTCAGGATATTTGCATTATCATTTTTGCGCAAGCAAAACACAGGTGATGGGCCTGTTATTGATTTGTATGAAGTGGCTTTGCGGCCTTCTGTTTCGAATAGTGTTTTCGTGTGTTTTGGCAAAAGTGGCTGCTCTTTCATGGCAGCCACTTTTTTGTTTTTATTCAGCGGCTGTAACAAAGACGGCGTCACGGCTGTTCGCTAATCATATTGGCTGGCATAACTCAGCCGGTGCATTGACCATTTAAAATGAAACAAATCCTCGATAACCCGGCCTGGCATGCGCTTCGTACGCACAATCGTGCGCTAGGGCATGTGCATGAAAGCTCGGCGTATTTTCTTCCGGAAGTCTCGCCCTTTGCAGCCGTGGAAGGCCCGGCACTGGACGGCCTGCCGGCATTGCATGAAGCGATCCCCTTCGATCATAACGTCATATTTGTCAGTAATGAAAACGTGGAGGTTCCTGCTCCCTGGCAGGTACTGGCAGCGGTACCTGGCTATCAAATGCTTTATAATGGCCCGGCTAACCCTGTATCCGACGGCCCGGTCACCATTCCGCTCACCACGGAGCATGTGCCGGAAATGCTGGCATTAACTAGCCTCACCGCTCCCGGTCCGTTTTCGATCGGGACGATTCGTTTCGGGCATTATGAAGGCATTTTCGACAATGCCAGGCTCGTGGCGATGGCCGGCCAGCGAATGCATCCCGAAGGTTACGCGGAGATCAGCGCGGTTTGCACGCATCCCGACCACCTGGGAAAAGGTTATGCGCGGCATTTGCTCCTACGCCAGGTAAACCGCATTCAGCAGGCCGGAGAGCAGCCTTTCCTGCACGTGCGTGCCGATAATGCGCGTGCGATAGGTGTGTACGAGTCGCTCGGGTTTGTGATCCGCACGCAGATTTTCTATTATGTATTAAAACGATGAGCTTTTTAACAAAGCAACTCTGAGCTTTTCAGCAAAGTCGGGCCGCCGACAGCCCGGTACTTTTGTATTGTACTTAAAAACACAAAGACAATGACAAAAGTATGGTTTATTACAGGTAGCTCCCGCGGATTGGGACGTAACCTAACAGAAGCAGTTTTGAAAAGTGGAGATAAAGTAGTTGCTACCGCACGGAATACCGCGCAATTGGATGACCTGGTAGCACAATATGGCGATCAGATTTACCCCGTATCGCTGGATGTGACCAACTACGAGCAGGTTTACCACGTGGTAGCCGACGCCGTTGCGCATTTCGGGCGCATCGATGTGCTGGTCAACAATGCAGGTTTTGGTATTATCGGTGCGGCCGAAGCCTATACCGACGAGCAGGTACGCAGCCAGTTGGAAACAAACCTTTACGCGCCGATCGAGGTTACCCGCGCCGTGCTGCCTTATATGCGCAAGCAGGGAAGCGGCCGTATTTTGCAGATCAGTTCCATCGGCGGCCGTGTCGGTAATGCCGGACTTACGATGTACCAGGCGGCCAAATTCGGTCTGGGCGGCTTTGCCGAGGCATTATCCAAAGAAGTTGCGCCGCTGGGCATTCATGTAACCAGCGTGGAGCCGGGTGGCTTCCGTACCGACTGGGCCGGCGCTTCAATGACCTATGCCCGTGAGATCGAGGGTTATGAAATGGTGAATCAGCGCACCGATTATTTCAAATCCGGCAAATTCGTGCCCGTAGGCGATCCTGAAAGGGCCGCGCAAGTGATGGTGGCATTGGCTGAACATCCTGCGCCGCCGGTTCACCTGGTGCTCGGAAGCGAGGCAATCGGCTTATTGAAACTTGCCGACGAGGCCCGGAAGGCAGAAATGGAAGAATGGGAGCCCATAAGCCTTTCAACCGACCACCACGAATCGGAGGATTTTCTCGAAACGTCGATGGGCAAGTGGTACACCGGCACCAAAAAGGACGCGTAATCCCTAACTTTGTTCATGGCCGATCCGAAATCCATTAAACCTGCATCCCCCATCGCGTATTCCTGCTATTTCACGCGGAACCGCGAGGGGGAGCAGTTTGCACCCGAGCACGTGTTCAGTTACCAGATTTCCGGGACTCTCACGATCAACAACGGGGATAAAGAGCATGTTTTCAAGGAGGGCGATTACCGGTTTATCCGTCGCAACCAGCTGATCAAATTCATCAAGCAACCGCCTGCGGACGGGGTTTTTAAATCCATTTCCGTATACCTGGACCAGGAAACGCTGCGAAGTTTTGCGATGGAGCATGGTTACCAGGCCGATCACGACCGGAGCCAGGATGCCGGGTCGATCATCGCGCTGAAAGGCGGAAGCCTTGTGAAGGGTTTCATGGATTCGCTGATGCCTTACAGCGAGGACGACCAGCTGATCGACGCGGATTTACAGGCATTAAAGGTGCGAGAAGCCATTATGATCCTGCTGCGCTCGTCGCCGGTGATGAAAGATATTTTGTTCGATTTCAGCGAACCGGGCAAGATTGATCTGGAAGCATTTATGCACAAAAACTTTCATTTCAATGTGCAAATGAGCCGTTTCGCTTACTTGACGGGCCGGAGCCTGGCCACCTTCAAACGCGATTTTGAACACATTTTCCATACTTCGCCCAGTCGCTGGTTACAACAGCGCCGGTTGCAGGAAGCACATTATCTGATTAAAGAAAAAGGCCGCGCAGCCTCCGACGTATACCTCGAAATCGGTTTCGAAGACCTCTCTCACTTTTCTTTTGCATTTAAAAAAGCATTCGGCATACCGCCATCACGGTTGGCTGGTTGAAGAGTTTTTGGAGTTCAGGAGTTTAGGGTTGATGAGTTTAGGAGTTTAGAGTTTATGAGTTTAGCGTTGATGAGTTTAGAGTTTACAGGTTAGGGTAAAGGGTTTAAAGTTTAGCCTTTTATCTCTAAACTCCTGAACTCTAAACTTTAAACTCCTAAACTTTAAACTCTAAACTCCTGAACTCATAAACTCTAAACTCATCAATGACTTGCCGATTCTTTCAAACCACAATACTAGTCCTTTTTACATTAGCCACATTTGCCCAAACGCCTGACCTCACGCAGGTGCCGGGCGCGGTGATTACTTATAGTCCGGCGTCTTCCGGGCTTTATATTGGTTCTCCGAGCATTGCCATCTTGCCTGATGGCGATTATGTCGCTTCCCATGATTTCTTCGGGCCGAATTCGAACGAGCATGTGCGTGCGACTTCGCGGGTGTACCGCTCGCGTGACCGCGGGAAGAGCTGGAAACAGATTTCGGAGATCAACGGGCAGTTCTGGTCGAAGCTGTTTGTACACCGGGGCAAGCTCTATATTCTCGGCACCGACCGGCACCACGGGAATATGATCATCCGGCATTCTGCCAACGGCGGCGAGACCTGGACGGAGCCAACCGACGCTTCACACGGCTTGTTGAAAGAAGGGGAATATCATTGCGCGCCCATGCCGCTGATCGAGCATAATGGGCGCTTGTGGCGGGCGATGGAGGATGCAGCCGGGCCGCCGAAGCAATGGGGAAAGCGTTACAGCGCTTTTGTAGCGTCTATTCCGCTCGACGCCGATCCGATGGTGGCGTCCAACTGGACGAGCACCAATATCATGCGTTTCGACTCGACGTACCTGGACGGCCATTTTACCGGCTGGCTTGAAGGCAATGCAGTGGTGGCGCCCGACGGCTCCATTGCGGATATTCTGCGCGTTGACGACCGGACGACTTTGGAAGAAAAAGCGGCCATTGTCAGGGTTAGCACGGACGGAAAAACGGCCAGTTTTGACCCTGCAAGCGGTTTTATCAGCTTTCCGGGTGGAAGTAAAAAGTTTGCCATCCGTTTTGACCCGAAAACAAAACTGTATTGGACACTCACAAACCTGATTCCCGATGAGGTGAAAAAGGCAAATGCCGGCAAATCACCCTCCGGTATTCGTAACACGCTTGCGTTGTACAGCTCCAAAGACCTGATGCATTGGGACTTTCACGAAATTCTCCTGCAACATCCCGATGTAGCAAAGCACGGCTTTCAATATGTCGACTGGCTTTTTGATGGCAAGGACATTGTGTTCGTCTGCCGGACCGCATTCGACGATGGGCTGGGCGGCGCGAGGAATAACCATGATGCAAATTTCCTGACGTTTCATCGTATCAAGAAATTTGCAAAAAGGTAATGTGGTTAGATGTCAGGAAAGCGGCTCGGGGCGGGGAGGGGTGTCGGAAGGCCGTGAATAATCATCCGGTAAGGGGATAAATTCGTGATCATCCGCGGGCGGAAGTTGAATGCGGCCCTGTTTCCAATCCTCCTTGGCTTGCTCGATGCGTTCTTTCCGTGACGACACGAAGTTCCACCAGATGAAGCGCTCGCCTAAGGGTTCGCCGCCGAGCAACATCAGGGTAGTGTTTTCCCTCGCTTTGATAACCGGCTCCGCATTCTTATTAAAAACCAGCATTTGTCCCGGCTGGTAGAAATGCCCGCCGGTTTCCACCGATCCTTTCACCAGATAAACGGCCCGTTCAGAATAACCATCGGGAATCCGGAACGTCGCCCCGGCTTCCACGACAACGTGTAAATAGAACAGCGGCGAAAGCGTTTCGACACCGTTGGATAATCCAAACGCGTCTCCTGCGATCAGCCTCATCCATACGCCTTTGTCGGTAAATACCGGCAATTCGTGCTTGGCGTAATTCCGGAAAGTCGGCGTAGATTCTTCGTCTTTTTCCGGCAACGCTACCCACGTCTGGATCATTTCAAGACCACCCGCCAGCGCCGCCGGATCTTCGAAACGCTCCGAATGCGCAATGCCGCTCCCGGCCGTCATCCAGTTTACTTCACCAGGTTTGATAATCTGCTGCACACCCGTACTGTCGCGGTGGGTAACCTGACCGTCAAACAGGTAGCTCACCGTCGAAAGCCCGATATGCGGGTGCGGGAGTACATCCATCGCCGAAGGGTTCGCCGGAATCGTCCCCAGCGGCCCCGCGTGGTCCATAAATATAAACGGCCCGACCATTCTCCGGAGGCGAAAAGGAAGAATCCGCTTCACCACCACCGACTCACTGATAGCAGCCTTCCGGGCTTCGATTACAATATCCAGCATGGGATTGTTTTTTTGGTTAAAGATAAGGGAACGGAGGATAACTATGGAGTGCCGTTTGTTAGACAAGAGTTACATAGAGGGTGTGGGTGTTACTTTTTTTAGTTACTTTTTGAAAACAATTTAGGAAACACTCCCGACTCACCTAACTGCCATCACGATATGCGAATGCTCTCCGTCAACAGTTTAATCGTAGCCCTTCTCCTTTCCTTAGGACAGTTAATGGCGCAAAAGTCTCAGGTCGTAAACAGTACCATCCGGCAGGTCACTATTTACCGCAACGGTGCGGAGGTTACGCGGGAAATTTCGGTTTCGCTCGATGAAGGGACACATGAGTTGATATTCAAAGGGTTATCCGGTTCCCTGGATAAGGAGAGTATCCAGCTTTCGGGGTTGGCCGATCTGACGGTTTTGTCGGTTGTACCCAAAATGAATTACAATCAGGAAGAAGGTAAATCTAAGACAGTGAAGCAGTTAGAGGCTAAAAGTGAGGCCGTTAAGGAGAAGATAGCCTTCGAGCGCGGAATGGAACAGATTTATAAACAAGAGGAGGAAATGCTTATCAAAAATCAGCAACTCGGTGGGGATAAGGTTGTTGTAAAGACGTTGGAACTGAAAGAAGCCGTTGAATTTCAGCGCAAAAAGCTCATTGAAGTGCTGCAAAAGAAACTTGAAACTTCCAACAATATCAAAAGGTGGGATGACAGTCTCAAAGTAATAGGGAAGGAGCTCTCGCCGCTTATTACCGATTCGCAAAAGGCTACTATCGATATCATCGTCACCGTCTCGTCCAAAAAGGCGGATCAAGTGAAATTGGAACTGAGTTATTATGTGGCGGACGCGGGATGGTATCCAAGCTATGATGCGAAACTGACGGACCTGAATTCGCCATTATCGTTGCAGTTCAAAGCCGGGATGTTTCAGTACTCGGGTGAGGATTGGAAGAAGGTGAAGCTGACATTATCCACCGCTAATCCCAGAGATAAGGTGCTCTCACCGCTGCTCAAAACGTGGTATTGGGGTTACCCGAACGATTACAGCCAGTACCAGGCAACTCCGACAGATAATTTGCCCGGAGAAAAAAATATATCGGAAGTCAGTGGATTTGTGAAGGATTCAGAGAACCGGCCTTTGCCTGGTGTTACTGTGATTATTGAAGGAACGAATGTCGGCACTGCCACGGATGCCAATGGTTTTTATCAGTTGGCGATCCCAATAAACTTAGCGCCGACGCAACGCTTCCTGCATTTTTCATTTATAGGATACAAAACACAATCCAAGCCGATAGTAAACCGGCGCATCGATACCAATCTGCAAGAGGATTTACACGCATTGGAAGAAGTTGTGGTAGTCGGATACGGAGGCAATGCTCGCAACAAGTTGGGAGGACGCACCGCTGGTGTAGGTATCTCCAAGAATGAATCAATTGAATTGAATACCAATGAAAGAGAGGCGCCCGCCAGCGTAACTTATGAAATTCCAATGGATTACACGTTGTTATCCGACGGCAAAACTTACGCCGTCAACCTGAAAACAGAGCAAATTGCCGGCAGCTATTACGAATATCTGGCTGTTCCCAAAGTGCGGCAGGAGGTTTTTTTGAATGCATACCTGCCTTCGTGGACGAATCTAAATCTGCTCCCGGGCGACGTGAATCTCTATCTCGAGAACAACTACGTCGGCAAAACACGCCTCGATCCGGCCTATGCGCCTGATACACTTAGCCTTTCGTTTGGGGTGGACAAAGCGGTGTCTGTCAGACGGGAACAAGTAAAAAGCTACACTAAAAAGCAATTCCTAGGAGGCAGCGTAACCGAAAATCGCACATATCGCATTGCATTACGAAATACCAAAAAAATACCAATCCGGATCGTTGTCAAAGACCAGTACCCATTGGCACGCAGCAAGGATATCGAAGTTTTCGATAAATCGGCTTCTGACGCCAAGGTAGAAGAAAATACAGGGGAGCTGACCTGGAATTTAATGCTGCCTGCGGGCGAGAGCAAGGAGCTTAATTTGCGATATTCCGTAAAATACCCCAAAAATGGTTACAGGGCCGGAGAATGAAGGTTTTTGAAATCAGTGCCCAGCATTCTCCGGCGGTTAAGTAAAATCGACGGACTGGCTCAACCCAGCACAACTTCCCGTTCAACACCAATCTCCCGCAGAAAACGCGCATCGTGCGATACCACCAAGAGCGTGCCGCGGTATTCGTTGATGGCCGCGGTGAGAATACCGATGTTTTGAATGTCGAGATTGTTGGTCGGTTCGTCGAGGATGATCATATCCGGCGCTTGTGTGGCGATGGCCAGCGAGCAGAGCATTAACCGCATTTTTTCGCCGCCGCTGAGGTTCCCACAGCGTTTGTCCCAGTATTCTCGGGTGAAAAGGAACCGGTTCAGCCGGATCTTGATGTCGTGTTCCTGCAAGGCGCCGGAATTGAATTTCTGTGCCTGCTCGTAAACCGTCAATGCATTGTCGATCAGCGAATAATCCTGGTCAATGTAAATGGATTTGAAATCGGCACGCTCGATGGCCCCGGTTGTCGGTTGCAGATCGTCAAGAATCATGCGGATCAATGTAGTCTTGCCGGAACCATTGGTACCTTTGATCGCAATGCGCTCACCGCTCGTGATTTGAAAATCAAGGTTTTCCTGCCAAAGTGACTGATCTCCGTAAGCGAAATTGACCCGGTGTGCAGTTATGAGAATCTTTCCCTTATGCAAGGCAGAATTGTCAAAATCTAGTTTCATTTTGTCGACAGCTGGAAGTTCGTTGCGCAAATGGCTGAGTTCCTGGGCTATTCCGCCAACTTTTTCAGCGTGAATGCCTTTCATCCGGGCAGTACTTCGCTCCGCATTGTTGCGGAATGCATTCTGGACGATCGTCGGAAGTCCGGCCTTCTCCTGCTTCTTTTTCCCCCGCGCATCAAGCTTTTGTTGTCGCTCCATCGACTCTTTTTCGACTTCCTTAGCCTTGCGTAGCGCCTTTTCCTTCGCTTTTACGTCGAGGCTCAATGCCTCGTTTTCAATCGCCTTTTGCTCCGCATAAAAATCATAATTGCCGCCGTAGACGGTTACGCCACGCTTGCCGAGCTCGCAAACGGTGTTCAGCAGGTTCAGCAGTGTCCTGTCGTGGCTCACCACCACGAGCGTGTTGCTTGTGGAGCGGATATAGTCGTAGAGAAGCGCCCTGCCGGAGGCGTCCAGGTGGTTACTGGGCTCGTCGAGCAGCACGATGTCAGGCTCGTGTATCATAATGCCAGCCAGGAAAACTTTCGTCTTCTGGCCGCCACTGAGCTCCGACATCGGTTGCGTAAGTGCTATTCCACGAAGCTCCCAGTATGCAAAAGCTTCCTGACAACGCTCCTCGATACCCCAGTCGTCGTCCAGCAGTTCGAGGTTAATGTCCGTTAAATACCCTTCCAGTATCTCTTTGAGAGCCAATAGTTTGTCGTGGATGCCCAGTGCTTCGGCAACCGTAAGCGCATTGTACTGCCCAAAGTGCTGTGGAACGAAATAGGGCTTTGAATCCGCACCGGCGATTCCGGAGACGGGCTTCAAACGGCCTGTCAGTATGCCCAGCAAAGTAGATTTTCCCGCGCCGTTGTTGCCGATCAGCGCGATTTTGTCCTGTCTATTGACAGTAAGATTTATATCAGAGAACAGCACATCCCGGTTCGGGTGTGCATAGGTAACACCTTGAAGAAAAAGCATAAGAAAATTTCTTTTGAAAATGAATAATAGCAGCCGCCTTCACGGCCGCGTGCATTTATTTTCCTGAAAGAAATGATCTCTTACACCTGGTGTTTCCGGTTGGTGAATAATGTTGCAAAGGTAAAAAGAAATCCCGAAAGTGAGACAGGTTTACTGTCGGTTACTTTTCGCGACGGTGTTATTAGTCAAACAGCGATGTCTGGCGGTAGGACGCTTCCATGTCGAGCAGCAGCGCTTTATTTTCGAGCCCGCCGCCGAAACCGACCAGCTTACCGTTCGCACCCACAACCCGGTGGCAAGGCGCGATAATCGGAAGGGGATTCTTGTTGGCAGCTCCGCCTACCGCACGTACCGAATCCGGATTGCCTATTTGCCGGGCAATATCGCCATAGGATCTGGTTTCGCCGAATGGGATGGTCAGCATGGCTTTCCAAACCTGAATTTGAAAATCGCTGCCTACGAAATCCAGTTCCAAAGAGAACGTTTTACGTTTCTTCGCAAAGTATTCGTTCAGTTGTTTTTCCGCTTCAAGCAGCACAGGATGGTTCGGGTCTTCAACACCGCTGTCAATACTCGATTGCTTCGGATCGTAATTCCAAAGCACTGCCCGCAATCCTTTTTCACTGGCAATCAGCGTCAGCGTGCCTGTCGGCGAAGCCATTGTTTTGAAGAAGGTCCCCATGTTGGTTGCGTTTTCGTCTACATGCAACAACAAACTGGATTTTATTGGTTCGCTGGACTGGTGATCGGAATTTTACGACAAACATAAATGCAGAGCGCACCCGAAGAATTCCGGGTGCACTCTGATTTGTAACGGAACTTATTCTCAGACCAATGCTGCGCTAAGTACAATCTCAAAGCTGAATGCCTGGCTCACAGGACAGGTTTCTTCGGCTCCTTTGGCAATGATTTGGAATTCTTCTTCCGAAATGCCCGGTACTTTGGCTTGCAGCGTCAGTTCCGATTTCGTGATTTTCCCGTTATCCAGCGTAATAACCGATTGCGT
Organism: Dyadobacter soli; assembly: GCF_900101885.1. Classification (GTDB taxonomy): domain Bacteria; phylum Bacteroidota; class Bacteroidia; order Cytophagales; family Spirosomataceae; genus Dyadobacter; species Dyadobacter soli. The sequence continues at coordinate 78,590 of NZ_FNAN01000005.1, forward strand.
TTCCAGTGATTCTACGGTATAACCGGCTTGTGTAAGGTCAAGGTCGAGTTTCATGGTGAAACATCCTGCATGTGCAGCCGCGAGCAGTTCTTCGGGGTTGGTGCCGATGCCGTCGGTGAAGCGGCTGTTGAACGAGTATTGCGTTTTATTAAGGACTGTACTGCCTGTTGTGATATGTCCGGCGCCTGTTTTAATATCACCATTCCATACGGCTGTTGCTTTGCGTTTCATGATTTTTTAGAATTTAAAATTGACAATGGTTTTAAAATAAACTGTACTATATGGTACAAAATTGGTTAAAAAAATTTCAGTTCAGGATATTGAGGTTCATTCTTACCAGCTCGGCCAGCTTACGCTGATCGGGTTCCATTCTGCGCGTTACATTGATGCCATTCCAAAGGTTTACCAAATAAGCGCCCAGCGCCCCGGCGGGTTCGTTGGTTTGAAGCAGTCCCAGGTCTTTGCCTTTTTGGACAGCTTCGGTAAATATTTCTTCGAGCAAATGCAGGTATTTCGCTGCGATCATTTTCAATCCCGAATCGTCGGCCGATACCTGTATCAATGCGTTACCGAAGTAGCAGCCCTTGTTACCGATTGGCGAGTCGTTACCGGTGAGCGCGAGGAAGAAATCTCTGATAAACTGCACCGGGTTCTCGCAGGTTGCAAGAGATTCGCGGATCGCTTTGAAGTTCAGGTCAACGACGCGTTCCATGGATTTGCGGAACAATTCTTCCTTGCCGCCTTTGAATGCAAAATAAAAACTGCCTTTTCCGATTCCCATGGCGTGGAGCAGGTCGTCGGCAGTCGCGTTGGCATATCCTTTCTCCCAAAAGACTTCCACCGCCTTGTCTAGGATCGCTGTTTCGTCATATATTTTAGGTCTGCCTGCCATTGTTTCCTTGTTTGATGTTACAAAGATAGGATACTTTACTAATTGGTACAAAATAAAAGTGAAAATATTTTTTTGGAGGAAAGGGAGGATGGAGGAAAGGGACGAAGGAAGGAGGAAAGGTAGGAAGGGAGGAAGAAGGATGGAAGTAGGGTAGGATGGAGGCTTTTGCCGGCGATTTGGTATCTCAGGGGCCGGGCATTAGCTTTGCGGTGCATTACCAATACTATAACCAGCCTTCTTTTCTTTGAAAGCTTCCGGAAAACAATGGATTACCCTGGGGTTTGTGCTCCTGATGCTTGTGAAAGCATGGGTTATCCCGTTGGTGTATCTGGATTACGAGCTGCGGAAGGAATACATCATCGCGAACCTCTGCGTGAACCGCGATAATCCGATCGTGGTGTGCGAGGGTAAATGCTACCTGGCCGAAAAAATCGTCGAGGCTAAAAAGCAGGACGAACGCCGGGCGGAACAGACGTTTATGGCTAGTCTGCTTTTTCAGGCGATGGATACCAGCACGCCATTCATTTTCAACTCTCCCGATCGCTTTGAAGGGCGTTTGGCAGTGACATTCGATTACATTTCCCCGTTCCTTTCCCGCACAGTCGCTGCGGATATTTTTCATCCGCCGCTGACCTGAGCACTCATCTCCCGACTTTGCTCCTTGATAGCAAGGTAAATGGGAGATCGATTATCCAACGGCGCTCCCAGCGGTAGCGTCGGCAGTTTCCATTTATTTACTTTCAAAACTTTTGATGCGCGTGCATACCCGAAGAATCATCCTCGGTTTGCTGGCAGCGGCTTTGCTGACTGCCTGTGAAGACCGAAAACTGCCCTATCTGGGCCAACCCGAGACTGTTACCAAAACTGTGGCAGGCAAGACTACCGAAGAAACGCATTACCCGTCGATCCCGGCCTTTTCATTTACCAATCAGGACAATCAAACAGTTACAGAATCGGATTTTAAGGACAAAATCTATGTCGCAGACTTCTTTTTCACCACGTGCCCGACGATCTGCCCGGTTATGAAGAAGAATATGCTTAAGGTGTACGACGAAGTGAAGGATAATCCAACGGTCCGCATTCTTTCCCATACGATCGACCCCGCGCACGACTCGCCGGCGGTACTTAAAACCTATTCGAACGACCTCGGCGTGAACAATGCTACCTGGCAGTTTGTGACCGGCGACCGCGGGAAAATCTACGAAATCGGCCAGCAGCATTACCTTATTACCGCGGCCGAAGACGCCAAATCGCCGGGCGGCTTCCTGCACAGCGGGCATTTCGTGCTGCTCGATAAGGACCGCCATATCCGCGGGATGTACGACGGCACCACGGACGAAGGTACCTACGAGATCATCCGTGATATCCGTACTTTGCTGAAAGAGTATGAGCAGGAAAAATGACCTTGAAATGAACAAGAGGGCCATTTTTCATGTAGCTTTAAATGCAGTACGACATCTTTAAATCATTAAACTAAACCGTTATGTCAAAGAAAATTCTGTTGCTGGCCGGGGATTATGTCGAGGATTACGAGGCGATGGTTCCTTATCAGGCGCTGCTTTCCGTTGGGTTCGAGGTGGATACGCTCGCTCCCGACCGCCAAAAAGGCGACACCGTGCCTACGGCAGTGCACGATTTTGTAGGCGATCAGACCTACAAGGAGACGCAAGGTCACCGTTTTGCCATTACCGCCGATTTTGATGGCATCGACCCGGCCGATTACGACGGCCTGTACATTGCAGGTGGTCGCGCACCCGAGTACACGCGGCTGAACAAGCGCGTACTGGAAATAACACGTCATTTCTTTGAAGCCAACAAACCGGTGGCCGCGATCTGCCACGGTATCCAGATTCTTACTGCCGCGAAAGTATTGCAGGGCCGAACTCTCACGGCTTATGTTGCGGTTGGGCCCGATATCGAGCTTGCCGGCGGAACCTGGAAGAATATCCCTGCGGATCAGGCAGTTGTCGACGGTAACCTGGTTACTTCGCCCGCCTGGCCGGGCCATCCCGCGATTTTGAAGGAGTTTTACAAATTGCTTGGCGTGCAGATCAGCGGTATTTAAGTAAGGTTTTAATGGAAAATGCCGGACTTGCGTCGCAGGTCCGGCATTTTTGTTTGCTCTTCCCGCCAAACCGACCTATTTTTGCAGGATAATATCCATTGTTATGTCCGACGCAAGACTTCTTTTCTGCATTTCGCCTCCTCCGGTAGCCTAAGGGCTGATGACCGGAATTTCCTTGGTACTTCCCGCTTTTCGGGAGGCGATTTTACTATTACCTGTTACCATTGTTCATGAAGGTTGTTAGGCCTCAGCCCTTTCGAAGGGTTTTGCTTAACCGGTTCGCGCTGTAAATCACCGCGCCCGATGTCTATTTTGATACCTTTTTTGAACAAACATTACAATGAAACAAGCTTTCATCAAGCTGCATATAGCGATCATCCTCGCCGGGTTCACCGGTATTTTCGGGAAACTTATTACTGTGAACGAAGGCCTGCTTTCGTGGTACCGCATTTGGCTGGCGGGTATTCTGATGCTCCTCATCCTGGCCGCGACCCGAAAACTGGAACGCATTTCGTTCCGCGATTTTACGCGTACCTCGCTGGCCGGGTTGCTTCTCGGACTGCACTGGATTTTCTTTTACGGAAGTATCAAGTATTCCAATATCTCCGTCGGAGTGGTGTGTTTCTCGCTGGTGGGCTTCTTTACGGCTATTTTTTCACCGCTGATCAACCGCAAACGTTTCGTGCTTTCCGAGTTGTTGCTGAGCCTGCTCACGCTGGTCGGTATCGCATTGATTTTCAGTTTTGACTCGCGTTACCGCGTCGGTATTGCCCTTGGCGTGATCTCGTCCGCGCTCGGATCGCTCTTTACGATTACGAACGAGCGGCTCGCGCATTCCTTTAAGAGCGAAACGGCCACAGTCTATTCGATGATCGGCGGGGCCATTGCCCTTACGCCCCTGATGCCCGTGTACTTCTACTTTTTCCCCGTCGCCACGCTTGTGCCTTCGTGGGCCGACATGGGTTACCTTCTGATACTGGCGTTTTTTTGTACGGTAGTATTGTATATGCTGCAAACGCAGGTATTGCGCCGCATTTCGGCATTCACGGTCAACCTCAGTCTGAATTTGGAGCCCGTATACACGATCATCCTCGCTATCCTGATTTATCATGAAAACAAGGAATTGCGATGGTCGTTTTACCTCGGCCTCACGCTGATTATACTGTCGGTGGTGCTGCAAATGCTGCAAGTGCTGCGCACGCATAGGAAGAATGCAGGAGCGGCGGAACTAAGTATGCATTAGTATAACAAAAACGGGGCGTCACCAATACTGACTCCCCGTTTTTGTTTACATTAATATTGACTTGCAGGCCTAATGTGAATGTCCGTGCACGCGGGTAAATGCCTTCATCCACGCCGCGAAAGTGCGGATTCTGGTTATACTTGTTCACTTCCGGGCCCCAGCCCTTAACCCAGCGTGAACTCCATACACCCGTCAATTTTTCAGCCGCCGCAACGAATCGTCGATCACCTTCTGCATTAGCCCTGTGCCCTGAACGCGGGTCGGAAAACCGGCATAATGCAGTGCTTCGGTGACGTCTTTCTTCAAATTCAGCGCCGCTTGCTGTCTGCACAATGCAATGCCCTGCACCTGTAAATGCGCTGCCAGGTATTCCTGCTCCGACTGCCCTGGCGTGGGGATCAGCAATGCCTTCTTTCCAAGCGTGGCCAGGTCCATCAGCGTCGAGTAGCCGCTGCGGCAAACGACTAGTTCCGCACGGGCCAGCGCGTTGGCGAGCTCATTGGCGCTTGCGTGCGACGCGTACCTCATGTGCGGGGGCAGGTGCGTACGTGCGCTACCCGTGGGGTTGCCCGCAATGATATGGAACTGATAATCAGTAATGGAAGAAGCTTGTTGAAGAAGTTTCTCTTCCAGTATGCCCCGCATGGGTTCCGGCCCGGAGAGCAATGCAAGGACGCACTTGGGTTCGGGCTTTACCGCCGAGGCAGGCGGCTGCAATTGCGAGAGTAATCCTATATAATGCGCATTGGCGGGCAGTTGCATCGGATGCGATAATGCGCCGGCCAGCCCATTATCCTGCTCGTCTACCACCCAGCACGCATCGAATTTTTCCAGCATGCGGTAATGCAGCTTCCGCATTACATTATCCGCGGTGCTGCCGAAACCCGTCATAATCTGCAACTGATGGGTCATAATCACGGATTGTAACCCGTCGATTTTCAGTCCGTAGCGGTTGTCGGAAATGACGAGGTCGAACTGGTGGACAGCCTGCATTTCGCGGAGCCATTGGCGTTCTCGGCTTATCGCGCGCAAAATTTTCGGGATTTGAGCCACTATTTTGGCTACGAAAGTGCCGCCGCTACTACTATACGTGATCTGATAACCGGGAAGTACCAGTTGCGGCAAATGCGGGAAATTCTCTTTCAGCAATACCGCCGTCGCGCCGGATGCGGCAATGGTTACGTCGCCACCTTGCCCAATGAGGTACCTGATGACGGGGATGCAGCGGGTGGCATGTCCCAGTCCCCAGTCCAGCGGCGCTATCAGGATACGGAATGGCAGGGCGGATCGATATTTGGTTACAGGGCAAAAATAGTGAGTCTGGCGCTATTTCGGGCCAAGGAATGACAATACGCGGTCGGTAACGTCTTTCAGGGAAGGAATTTGAACCGGTTTTTGCAGATAATCCATCACATGCCCCGTGTCCATCGCCCGGTCGTAATCCTCGACTTCCGACGAAGAACTCATCATGCAGATCGAAATGGGTTGGGATACATCGGATTTCAGTTTTCCGTATTCGTTCAGGAACTGCCAGCCGTCGAGAATGGGCATATTGATGTCCAGCAGTATCAGCTGCGGAAGTTTCACTACGTCTTCCTTATGGCTGCTGAGGTAGTCCAGGGCGTCGCGGCCGTTTTCAAAAAAGATGATTTCCCGGGCTATCTTGGCTTTTTCAATGATTCGTTTCAGCAGGTAAGTGAAGATTTTGTCGTCGTCGATTACGCAAAGTATTTCAAGCATTTTCGTTGAATGTAATTTTAAATGTAATACCCGCGTCGACCTTACTGAATACCTGAATGTTCCCGCCCTGGGCTTCTATCTGATTTTTTATCAAAAATAAGCCAACTCCGTGAGCATCTTCATGTTTATGGAAAGTTTTATACAAACCAAAAATCTTGTCGGCATGCAGTGACAGGTCGATACCCTTTCCCAGATCGCTGTATTCGAGCACTTTAAGTCCTCGCTCGTTGCGGTAGAACCGAAGCTGGATCACCGGGTGCTGTCCGTCCTTCTTGTACTTGATCCCATTCGAAATCAGGTTCATCAGAATACTTTCCAGGTAAATGCGCGGAAAGACGATCTCTTCCTCCTCGAAATCCACCCCGATCTCGGCCTGGCTGGTATGCAGGCTTTCGTCGAGCACGCTCAGAACCTGCTCCGTTACGTCGTTGATATTCAGCTTTTCGCCTTCCAGGTGATTGTCGCGGATCTTGATTACCTGCGAGAGGTCGTCGAGGGTGCTGTTGAGGTGTTTCGACACGGTTTTGATCTTCTGGAAAAGCTCTTCATTGTCCTTCGTAAGAGTCGACTCGTCGACAAAATCCGCCAGCAGCGCGATATTGCTCGAATGGTTCCGGAGGTTATGGGAGAGAATGTGGGTGAAACTTTGCAGCTGGCTGTTTTTCTGGGCCATCTGGTCGATCGACTTGATCAGTTTCAGTTCCAGCGTTTTGTACCGGTCGATGTCCATGATAATGCCCCGGATCTTGCTGACCTGCCCGTTCGCATTCAGTGACGGCGTGGCCGAAAAGCGCACCCATTTCCGCTCATCCGATGGTGTGGTGAGCTGCAATTCGTGGTCCCACGAGCTGCCGGATTCGATGGATTCCCGCAGCGCCGCCCGGATGATCAGTTGATAAGGTTCGGGAAAAAATTGGAGCAGATCGGTTTCGTTGTGAATATCCTCCTCATTGGTTCCCAGTATATTACCACAGGTGGTGGTCCATCGGAACTGTCCGGTGGCGGGGTCGTACTCCCATCCCCCCAGCTTGCCCACATTGCCCGCCGCGGAGAGCAGAAACTCGCTTTCGGCAAGTTTGTCTTCCACGGCTGTACGCTCATTGATTTCACGCTGTAAATCGGAAACGGACCTGAGCAGTAGCACATTAGGGAATATTTTATACAGATAGTAAACCGTCGTCATCGATATGATAGCTGTTCCAAACCTGACCAGCGCGCTAAACCGGTACACGGGCACCCAGAAAATCAGCGCGTCGATCAAATGCGTAGCCCCGCAAAACAGGATGAATGCGACGAAGAGCCAGATCGTTTTGGGGAACGGAAAATCTTTTCTGCTCAGGATAAACCGCACGAGAAAAACGGGTATCAGAAAGTACGCGGCCCAGATGACAATGTCGGAAATGATGTACAACCACCCGTGGAAGTCCGACCAGGAGCCGCAGTACCAGCGCGGCGGCCATTGCGTTGTGCTGAAAAGGCCCCGGAAGAACTCCCAAACCTGCGCCGGTAAGGAATCCCCGCCTGCCTTCGATAGCGATACACCCGTACGGCATAGCGGTATAGGGTCGTTTGAAATTGCTTGAAGCTGCGCAGTTTCCGGGGTCATGAATGATTAATTAACGGGAGGTGTAATTCGAATATTAACGATAAATCTCATGCCAAACAACAGCATACCGTTTTCAAAATTAGCCAGCCCCCATGTCGTGAAAATACTATTCTATTGGATTTGTAAAAATAGTTTTGCTGCGATAGGGTAATCGTAACGAAGAGGGCTTTGGCTTGGGTTTTTAGCCGCTAACCTGCCTGAGGGTGAGGCTGAAATTAACGCTTGATTACGCGCTCAATGGCGCTGTTGCACCGCAGGGAAGCCGGGCGCGGGCCATCGTAATTACTAACGCCGGATTGTATTTTTTATTCCCGGAAGTAAAAAAGAAGATTAGAACAAATATTTTGAAATGTAGAAAAAGTTCAAATGACGGTTGTGCCAGGCAGAGCACTTTTTAAACTAACTTAGCGCATTGCCGCAAACAAACCGCGCGGCGTTTCCGTCATGCAAATTCACGTCCACCAACAACACGAAACCACAATAGCAGAAGTGCTATCCGACCAAATTCTCATTCAAACCCCGGAGGAAGGCTTGCAGCTCATGGTCGATCTGTACTACCAGGGCCACGGCGAGATCATTTTACATGAACAAAACATTACACCCGGCTTCTTCGACCTGAAAACCGGCATTGCCGGCGAAATTTTACAGAAATTTACCACCTACCGCGTCCGGCTCGCCATCGTTGGCGATTTTGCAAAATATGACAGCAAGAGCCTCCGCGATTTTATATTTGAAAGTAACAAAGGGCGGCAGGTCAACTTTGTGCCCTCGGTAGAGGAAGCGCTCCGAAGATTAGCAAGCTGACGCAGACATGGAAATCGATGCAATCCTCGACCGTTTTCATCTGCTGCCGCCGCATTCGAAGGCGGCGCTGAAAGCGCACATTTCGGAGGTGCAATATCCGAAAGGCCAAACGATCATCCGCGCGGGAAGAGCGGAGAAAACACTCTATTTTATCCAAAGCGGCATTGTTCGCGCCTATTCCGACGGGGAACGGGGCGACGTGACGTTCTGGTTCGGTCAGGAAGGAGACGTGGTAATTTCGATGAAAAGTTACGTTTCCGGCCAGCCCGGTTACGAGCATATCGAAACACTGGAACCCTGCCAACTGTACCAGATGAAAGCGCAGGATCTGGAATCGCTTTTCACAACCGACATTCACATTGCCAACTGGGGCCGCAAGCTGATCGGCCAGGAAATGATCAAAACCGAGGAACGGCTCATTTCCATGCAGTTCAAAACCGCCCAGGAACGGTATCTCGATCTTATGTCCGCCACGCCCGGCCTGCTCCAACGCGTGCAGTTATGCCACATTGCTTCCTTCCTCGGTATCACGCAGGTGAGCCTGAGCCGCATTCGCGCGGAAATCAGGTAGCAGGCTTCTTATTTATCATTTGTAAAATTTTTTCCGGATCCTGCGCAGGACCTTTGTATCAAAAAAACAAAGTGTTATGAACTGGATTATTTTGATCGTCGCCGGCCTGTTCGAGGTCGGATTTGCATCGTGTTTAGGAAAAGTTCGCGAAACGAGCGGTACCGAAATGTATTGGTGGTTTACAGGATTCATCATTTCCCTGGTTGTGAGTATGGCATTGCTGCTCAAAGCCACGCAAACACTGCCGATCGGGACCGCGTATGCAGTTTGGACGGGTATCGGAGCGGTAGGTACGGTGCTGGTGGGGATACTGGTATTTAAAGACCCTGTCAGTTTCTGGCGTATTTTCTTCATTACGACCCTGATCCTCTCCATTGCCGGGCTGAAAATGGTCTCGCAGCACTAGCAGATTTTCGGGGCACGCTATTTTCTGCTGCTAATGCATCAATATCCCGCAGAACTTATGGCCACGAGAAACATAATCGTAATCGGCGCTTCGATGGGAGGCTTCGAGGCATTCAAAAGGCTGGTAGCAGACCTTCCGCCCGACATTGACGCTTCCATTTTTCTGGTATGGCACATGTCGCCGCACGTCGAAGGAATATTGCCGAAGGTACTCGGGGAAATAACGACTATTCCCGTTGCCCACGCCGAACACGGTGAGCCCATTTTGCCCAATCGCATTTACGTAGCGCGCCCAGATCACCATTTACTGGTCGACGCGACGCACGTACACGTGACGCGCGGGCCTCGCGAGAACCGGTTCCGGCCTGCGATCGATCCCTTGTTCCGCTCTGCCGCTTATGCATTCGGTAACCGGGTGATCGGCGCTGTCCTCACGGGCGCGCTCGACGATGGTACCGCCGGGTTGTGGAGTATCAAACGCTGCGGAGGCATAGCCATAGCGCAGGACCCGGAGGACGCAGACATGCCCTCGATGCCGGAAAATGCCATTCGGGAAGTAGCTATTGACTATATTGTGCCGATTTCGGAAATGGCCGCACTGCTGGCCCGGCTTTGCTGCGAAACCGTCGACGGGAACAGTGAACCGGAACACGCCGAGCGCGACAAAATGGGAGCCGAGGTGCGTGTTGCGGCGGACGAAAACACTTTCGACGTGAATATTCCCCAATATGGTGAAGTAAGTAAGTTGTCATGCCCTGAATGCCAGGGAGTACTTACAATGCTGAAAGACGGGCAGTTTTCGCGGTACCGCTGCCATACCGGTCACGCTTTTTCACCGGAAGCATTGCTGGAAGCTATTTCAGAAAAAATTGAAAACAACCTGTTTGCGGCGCTCCGAGGTGTAGATGAGCACGTGATGCTGCTCAATCACATGGGCGACCATTTCGCGGAAGCAAACCAGCGGAAGGAAGCTGCCCGGTATTTCCGTAAAGCGCGGGAAGCGCAGCAGCGCGTGGTGTCGATCCGCCGGGCCATCCGGGCAAGCGAGGACCATGATGTGATCAGGGTATCGGAAGAACGGCTTTGAGCTTTTAGTTGAGTTATTGTTATTTGAATATGATAAACCCTACCCCGGATACCGCAGGCAAGGTATCTCCCCGCCAGATGCTGGTTGTCGGAATAGGCGCCTCGGCAGGAGGCATGGAGGCATTGACCGAATTTTTTGAGCACGTTCCGGCCCATACCGGCCTGGCATACCTCATTATGCTGCATCTAAGCCCCGATCAGAATGTGCAACTGGCCGATTTGCTCACGAAAGTGGCAAAACTGCCGGTCAAAAGCATAGCCGGGACAGAGAAGATCGTCGCGGACCATATCTATATCCTGCCCGCCGCGAAGCACTTTGAACTCGAAAAAGGCCGTGTGACGGTCGGTGCGAATGCGCCTATCGAAGACCGGCGGGCGCCGGTGGATTTGTTTTTCCGTATGCTGGCCGAATCTTACAAAGAGCGGAGCATAGCCGTGATCCTGTCGGGCACGGGCGCGAATGGCTCGATGGGCCTCAAAAGGATCAAAGAATACGGCGGTGCCACATTTGTGCAGAACCCCAGGGAGGCTGCATTCAATGAAATGCCGCGCAATGCGATCGCCACCGAGCTGGTCGACAATATCTTGCCGGTAGCACAAATTCCCGCCCAGCTTTTATCTTACCGCGAAGGACTTGGTACGGTAGCCATTGCGGTGGAGTCGGAAATCCGGCCCCCGGACCAGCAACAGGCGCTCCGGGAGGTGTTTACGCAGCTGCGGATGCGTACGGGCCATGATTTTTCCAATTATAAAAGACCTACGCTGATGCGCAGGATCGAGCGGCGGATCAATGTCCTGAACCTGCCCAACCTGCCCGCGTACGTGGCATACATGCGCGAGCAGCCCGACGAGACGCAGGCATTGCTCAAAAACCTGCTGATCTCCGTTACCAATTTTTTCAGGGATAACCGGGCGTTTCAGGCCATTGAGCAGGAGGTACTGCCTTTGCTGATAAAGGGCAAAAATCAGGAGCATACATTGCGGATCTGGGTTGCAGGCTGCGCCACGGGTGAAGAGGCGTATTCATTGGCAATGCTCTGTGCGGAAAAGACGTTCGGGGTTTTGGACGCACCCAAGATCCAGATATTTGCCACTGATATCGATGAAGCCGCCCTTTCGATAGCACGGGAAGGGAAGTATAATATCAACGACACATCCGACGTGACGCCCGAGCGCCTGCGGCGGTTCTTTACGCGTGACGGCAATGAATACCGAATCCGCCGCGAAATACGCGAGATGGTACTTTTCGCACGGCATAATGTACTTAAAGACCCGCCATTCTCCCAGCTCGACCTGGTAACCTGCCGCAACATGCTCATTTACCTGAACCAGACGGCGCAGGAAAGGGCGATGGAAACATTCCATTTTGCGTTGAAGCCGGGCGCATACCTGTGGCTGGGCATGTCGGAAACCGTCGATGGGTCGAGTGATCTGTATGTCAATGTCAGCCGTGAAAATCACCTGTACCAAAGCAGGCAGGTATCCAGCCGGTCGTACCCGGTGCCGGAAACGATCCCCCAATTTATCCCCGAAAAAAGAAGCATCACGCAGCCCGCCCCCGAACTGGACGTGCGTTCAGGAAACCGTATGAGTTTCGGGGATTTACACCAGCAGCTGTTGGAGCAATATGCGCCGCCGTCGATCATCGTCAATGAGGAATACGAAATATTGCACCTTACGGAGCGTGCCGGACGCTTTTTGCACATCGCAGGCGGGGAGCCCAGCAAGAATCTTCTAAAACTGATCCGCCCTGAGCTCCGTCTCGAACTCAGGACGGCATTTTACCAGGCCGTTCAGCAGCAGACGAACGTCGAAGCCCGGAACCTGAAAATCCGTATGGACGACCAGACTGAGACGGTCACGATCCACGTCAGGCCGGTTTTGCGCGAAGGCGATCCCGCACGCGGATTTATCCTGGTACTGTTTCAGCAAATGGGTGATACCAACGAGCAGGAAAGCGTGCTGGCCGCCGTAGAGCCGATGGCCCGGCACCTGGAAGAAGAGCTGGTCCGCGTGAAAGCGCAGTTACGTACGTCGAATGAGCAGCACGAGGTACAGGCCGAGGAACTGAAAGCGTCCAACGAAGAATTGCAGGCGATCAATGAAGAGTTGCGCTCGGCGGCGGAAGAACTGGAAACGAGCAAGGAAGAGTTGCAGTCGATCAATGAGGAGCTGACTACGATTAACCAGGAATTGAAGGTGAAGGTAGATGAGATCTCGCTGACGAGCAACAATCTGCAAAACCTGATCAATTCCACCAATATGGCCACATTGTTCCTCGATCGCGGTTTGCGTGTGAACCTGTTTACGCCCGCGACGAGGGAAATATTCAACCTCATTACCGCCGATTTCGGGCGCCCGCTGTCGGACATTACCAACCGCCTCGACTACGCGCATTTGCAGCAAGATGCAGAGCTGGTACTGGACAAGTTGCAGACCGTTGAGCGGGAAGTCAAGAGCACGGATGGCCGTGTGTTCATGATGCGGATATTGCCCTACCGCACGGCCGAGGACCGCATCAATGGCGTTGTACTGACATTTGTAGACATTACCGGCCCGAAAGCGGCCGAAGAAGCATTGCGCGAAGCCGACCGGCGAAAGGACGAGTTCCTGGCCATGCTCGCACACGAGCTGCGTAACCCGCTCGCGCCTGTGCGTAACACGTTGCAGATCATGAAAATGACCTCGGGCGACGACGAACGGGTGAGCACGTCGGTAGCGATGATGAACCGGCAGGTAGACCACCTGGTGCGGCTGGTAGACGACCTGCTGGATGTGAGCCGCATCAGCCGGGGGAAAATCGAGCTGCGCCGCGAGCAGGTGGAACTAGGCGCATTGGTAACCGAATCGGTAGAAGCGACAAGTGCGTTGTACCAGTCGGGCAACCGGCATTTGACATTGACATTGCCAGAAAACCCACTATACCTCAACGGCGACGCCACGCGTCTTACACAAGTGGTGACCAACCTGCTCACAAATGGCGTGCGGTTTACGCAGGTGAATGGCCGGGTGTGGGTTACCCTTGTACAAACGGGCACCGAAATCCTGCTGACCGTAAAAGACGATGGCATAGGGCTCACCTCGGATCAGTTCGAAGCGATTTTCGAGCTGTTCGCGCAGGTGGATTCTTCACCAAAAAGGCCGGACGGCGGTCTCGGTTTGGGATTGACATTGGTAAAACAACTCGTGGAAATGCATGGCGGCAGGGTCGAGGCCAGAAGTAATGGCCTGGGGCGCGGCAGCGAGTTCCTCGTGTATTTTCCCTACCTGGAAGTGCCTGTGGAATTTGTACCCCCATCCATTGAACGGACGCTCAAGCCCGCCGCACGAAACATCCTGGTGGTAGACGACAACCGCGATGCGGCCGATACTCTCGCGCTGGTCCTCCGACATCAGGGACATCGTGCAAACGTGAGTTATGCTGGCCAGGAAGCGTTAGGTCTGCTCGAAAGCCAACCCACCGACATAGTATTAATGGATATTTCGATGCCGCAAATGGATGGCTTCGAAACGGCCCGGCAGATCCGAAATCGCCCGGATGGCAGTAAGATCGCGATCATCGCGCTCACCGGCTACGGGCAGTCGGACGACAAGAAGCGGACCCGGCAAGCGGGTTTTGACGGTCATCTGGTGAAGCCGATAGACCTGGGCGAGCTGAATGAGCTTTTGAATCAGCTGTTTGCCGACAAGGATCAAGGCAAATGACATCCGTGCTGGTATGGATTTTAAGTTGAAAGCGACTTCATTAGAACAAACCCAGCAATGATGGAAGACTACACGAATGTACTGATACACGCGGCGCGGGTGGGTAACCTGGATGTGATCCGGGAACTGCTCAGCCGGGGTGTCGATGTAAATGTGCGGGACGAAAAGGGCTACACGCCGTTACTCATCGCCTGCTACAATAACCGCCCCGAAGCCGCCGAACTCCTGCTCGAATCGGGCGCGGATGTGAATGCAGGTGATTATGGTGGAAATACAGCATTAATGGGCGCCGCATTCAAAGGATTGCCCGAAGTAGCTTCACTGCTCATCCGCTATGGTGCCGATCTCGACAGCCAGCATGGTAACGGCGGCACGGCATTGATGTTCGCGACGATGTTCGGCCGGAATGAGGTGGTGAAACTTTTACTTGAAAGCGGCGCTGCTACGGATATTCTGGATGTCAGAGGCCAATCCGCATTTGATCTCGCGATGCAGCAGGGCAATACAGAAGCTGTCTCATTACTATCCTGAAATCTAAAAATCATCCAACAAAAAAGCAATCCCATTTCCGTCGACTTAAGTCGACGGCAGGGGATTGCTGTTCTGTGGGGTGATTTTTATCAGGCTGGGATTTTTCTGGGCTTTTCTCTTTCCCAGAACCTGTGCTGGGCAATGGCGGTGATGAACTGCTTAACCAATTTTGCCGGATCGTCGCTGATGACGATGCCATCCAGTAGCACGGATTCATCCGTAAATTCTGCCGGGATTTTTCGGGCAAAATAGGTCGCTTCGATCACTTGTATCGCTCCCGCATCTGCTGCAATGGCTTTGCAATGCTTGAATGCTTCATTCAGGAAATGAACGGCGTCGGCCTCTGCTTCCACGGTGGCTACGCTATTGGTGCCGCCCGGTACGTACACGGCGTCGTATAGCACCGATGCGGCCGTGAGGAAGCTGTGATGTACGGGAATTTCCTCGTCGGTGGTAGATAGGATAAAGTTCAGCCTCGGTGCGATCACTTCCACAGTGGCCCCTTCCGCTTCCAATGCAGCTTTAACGGCATTCAAAGAATTGCTATCGACACCATCTGCCGCCAGAAATGCGATTTTTCGTGTTTTAATACTGTCTTTCGGGCTGTTGGCCATACTCAATGCAGGCGAAGCGGTAAGGGAGCCTTCTACCATGATGGGGTCATAATCCGCCGGGTCGGCGTCCGCTGGAATGCTGCGGTTGACGGGCAGCTCGGGGTCCTCGGGAACAGAAAGTCGTAGGGCAAATGCCACTTCCGCCGCCAGACCTTTATCGACCAACGAAAGAATGCCCAGCATGCGCTGGCGTACCTCATTAGACTGCACTTTGCCCAGCTCGAAGCTGAATGCATCAATCATATGGTTCTTTTCCGGATCGGACTGGCTATTCAAAAACAGCCTTGCCTGGCTGAAATGATCCAGGAAGCTTTTGCTTCTCGCACGCACTTTCCGCGCATCGATCCGCTCGGGGTAGGAGGCAAATCCGCCCTCCGAAACTTTCGCCTGCAAAGGGTAATTGTCGCCCAGCGAGTTAGGGCCATAGCTGACCTTGCCACGATTGATCGTCTGGCGCATGTAGCCGTCGCGCTGGTTGTTGTGCACGGGTACAACGGGCCTGTTAATGGGTATTTCCTGGAAATTGGGGCCGCCAAGGCGGATCAGCTGGGTGTCGGTGTAGGAAAATAGCCTGCCCTGAAGCAGCGGGTCGTTGGTAAAATCGATGCCCGGCACGACGTGGCCGATATGGAATGCGGATTGCTCTGTTTCGGCAAAGAAATTCTCCGGGTTGCGGTTCAGTGTCATCTTCCCGACGCGGATAACCGGTACCAGCTCCTCGGGGATGATTTTCGTCGGATCGAGCAGGTCGAATTCAAATTTGAACTCATCCTCCTCGGGTACGATCTGTAATCCCAGTTCCCATTCCGGGAAATTGCCGCTTTCGATGGCATCCCAAAGATCGCGGCGGTGGAAATCGGGATCTTTGCCGGAGATGTTCTGCGCCTCGTCCCACGCAACGGAATGCACGCCCAGCAGCGGTTTCCAGTGAAATTTGACAAAATGGCTTACACCCTCCGCATTCACCAGCCTGAATGTGTGCACGCCAAAACCCTCCATCATTCGGTAGCTCCGCGGAATAGCCCGGTCGCTCATCAGCCACATAATCATATGCGCAGATTCCGGCATCACCGAAATAAAATCCCAAAAGGTATCGTGCGCAGAGGCAGCCTGCGGCATCTCATTATCCGGCTCCGGCTTCACGGCATGCACGAGATCGGGGAACTTGATGGCGTCCTGGATGAAGAACACCGGCATATTGTTCCCGACGAGGTCGAAATTGCCTTCCTGCGTGTAAAATTTGACGGCAAACCCCCGCACGTCGCGGGCGAGGTCGGTTGAGCCCCTCGACCCCGCAACGGTCGAAAACCGGACGAAAACTGGTGTTTCGATGGAGGAATCGTTCAGAAATTGTGCTTTGGTGTACTGCGCAAGCGGTTCATAAAGCTTGAATACCCCGTGTGCACCCGAGCCGCGTGCGTGTACCACGCGCTCGGGTATGCGCTCGTGGTCGAAATGGGTGATTTTCTCGCGGAGAATGAAATCTTCCAGGAGGGAAGCCCCCCGGTCGCCTGCTTTAAGCGAATTCTGGTCGTCGTTGACGCGGACGCCCGTGTTGGTATTCATCAGTTCGCCTGTGGAATCCTCCATATGCTGGGCAAGGCTTCTGATCTTGTCGTTTTCCGGCTGATCGACTGCCGGATTTTGTTGCGCTTTTCTTTTCGCCATAGTTGTTGATGGTTAAATCAAGCTTCCTGTGAAGCCTGGTATATAATGTCATTTTCCGCGATCGAGGCTAGCAGTTCATCGCTTGCCTGCTCTTCGGCCAATGTTTCGTTGAGAATATCGGCTACTTGTTCCAGTCCGAGGGTAGTAGCGAGTTGTATCAGGCCCAGGTAGGAAGCAATCTCATAATGCTCGACTTTTTGGGAAGAAAGGATAATACCCACATCCCGCGTGGCAGTACCGGCGTCGGTGCTCTCGATCACCCCTTCGCCTTCTTTGGTAATGCCCTCCATGGCGTCGCATTTCTTGGCAATAGCTTTTTGTTCCAGAAGACCAAAGATCTGTTCGAGGCGCGAAACCTGTTCTACGGTTTGGGCAAGGTGTTGTTCGATAGCCGTCACCAGTTGTTTCGAACTGGCTGCCTGGCTCATTTTGGGTAATGTCTTCACCAGGTGGTTTTCGGCCCAGTAAATGTCCCGGAGGCAATCCAGAAACAGTTCATAAAGGGCCGGTTCGGCGGTAGTCGAGGTTTTTGTCTTGAATTTAGGTTCTGAGTTTGTTTCCTTTTTCATAGTTGCATGGTTTAAAAACGGATGGCTTTCAGCAAAACATGTTCCAGCCTGTTTCGGCCTGGTATGCAAGTTGCTTGCGCACAGATTTTAGGCGAAGGCAATGTTGCCCGGCCCCGTTCAACCACCACAATATTGTAATGACAGACACGATGAAAACCTTGGTCTTTTCAACGAAAGTTGTACTGGACGGCGTCCCCGCAGGTTTTTCCGGGCGCTTCAAAATGCTTCACCTCGAATCCGGCCAGCTATATGTTTACCGGGTCCATATTACCAAGCAGAAATACACGGGTACGCATGTCCCCGGAATGGGAAGTGCCGAAGAAGACCATGCATGGTGGCAACGGATGTTCCATGCGCTGGTTTCATTTGTAGAGCGCTACAACCGTGAGTATGGCTACCTGCCTTCGGACAAGAACATCTACCAGGACAGCCGCTTCTACACGGGTGAAAGGATGTTTGGCAACAAAATAAGTTTTACGGTCGACGAGGCAAAACAGCGCGATCTGGCCGACCGGGAGGTGATCCTGCGGGACTTCGCTGATCAGGCATCGGCCGCAGAGGGAGTAGAGTGATGCCGCGTTCCTGCTGGCACGGTTTTGTACCAGCAGGCGGCTTGTTTTAAGCATTCGTCTTAGTCTTTAAGCATCCATTTTAATCTCATTGATATGAAAGCTCTTTTCCTGTTGACCATTTGCACTGCACTATCAGCGCTGCTGGCATTTTCCAATCGTTTTGCCCACGAAAAACAATTTATTACCAAATCTCCCGACCAGCAATTTGTAATGGAAGCCGCGGAAGGCGGAATGCTTGAGGTAAAACTGGGCGAACTGGCCTCACAGAAAGGTGTTTCCAACGAAGTGAAATCCTTTGGAAAAACAATGGTAGCCGATCATACAAAAGTGAACGATGAGTTGAAGGCTTTGGCACAAAAAAAGCAGATCACTATTCCGACGGCGATCGGGGCCAAAAAACAGCAGAAGTACGACAGCCTCGCGGCGCTGAACGGCGAACAGTTTGATATGCTTTACATGAATATGATGATTGCATCGCACGAGCAAACCATCGGACTGTTCCAGACAGAATCTAATAAAGGCGAGGACGCAGAATTGAAAAAATGGGCCGATTCGAAGGTTCCTGCATTGAAGCATCACCTCGAAATGGCGAAGAAGCTTTTTAAAGCCTCGCCCGGCGCGGCAAAACACTGACGGCATGATGCGTCGACAATAATCAAATGCGGGAAGTGGTGTGCATTTCCTGCTCAATACAATGTTGCACAGTGCCGTGAAAAGCACTGTGGATTTTTTTGTACAGACCTCAAACACATGAACCGAAGCAACGATATCGTTTTCGCCGACCGGAAAGATGCGGGAGAGCAGCTGGGTCGTTTCCTGACAAAACGTTACAAACACGCCGATCCGCTCGTGATGGGCATTGCCAGGGGTGGGGTGGAGGTGGCGTATCACGTCGCCAAATGCCTTGAAACCGACCTGACGATGGTTATTTCCAGAAAGCTGCCAGTGCCCGGCTACCCGGAAGTAGGCTTCGGCGCCATTGCAGAAGACCTGTCGGTGTACGTGGCTCCGCGGTACAAGCGGTCGCTCGAACCGGAGACCATCGGCGGCATTATCGACGAACAAACCGACGAGGTGAACCGCCGGATCACAATGTACAAACAGGAGAAACCATTGCCGGATATGCACGGCCGGACGGTAATTATCGTCGACGACGGCATTGCTACCGGTGTAACGCTCGTGCCCGTCCTGCGCCTGTGCCGCAAGAGGGGCGCTGCGCGGGTGATCGTGGCCGTGCCCGTGGCCGGGAACAACTACGATGCCCATCTGAACGATGCCGACGCCCTCGAAATACTGGTAATGCCCGAATGGTTTTACGCGGTTGGGCAGGTATACGCTTCCTTCCGCGATCTCACCGACGACGAACTGCACGCCATTGTCCGCAAGGGATCTTACTTGCAGTCGGGATGGGAGCATGTGCGCAGTTTACACAACTAATGCCTTCAATCGACAACCCGCTATTTCGCGATGATCGGGTCGGGAATATCCGCCGAGGCCAGACGGTTGTAGTCGATCCAGTAGCGGCACAGGGTTTCGAGCAAGGTATGCAGCTCTTCAAACTCCGTCGGTTTTACAAAAAATGAGTTGGCACCAGCCTGATAGCAACGGTTAATATCCTCCTGCCGGGAAGTACCGCTAAGGATTACGATGGGAATATTTTTCCATTCGGTTTCCGTGTTTCCGGGCGTCTGGCGTACGAGTTTCAGGAGTTCCAGGCCACTGATTGCGTTTAGCTGCAAGTCAAGGATGATCAGGCCGGGCCGTCGTCCTTTGAACTGCTCGGCCGATTGCAGGACCATATATTGGTAAAGCTCCTGCGCGCCCTGGAAAAACCTGACGTGGTACTCGGGCAGGAACTTGGTGAAAATGCCTCTTACAAGCTGTCGGAAGTCGCTTGAATCTTCAACAAGGTAAATTTCTCTTTTGCTCATGGATTTATCCCTTCAAAAAGTGTGGTGTATGTCAATCGCAAAATGCATTCCAGCACATTTAGTGTGGAAATTGAAGCGAAAACCGTTGACGCCCGTCGCCATCGGATTCTACCTGGTAAATCTCTCCGTCCAGCATCAGCGCCAGCCGCCGCACCATGAGTAGGCTGATATGCTGTCCCTTTTCGTGGCTGTGCAATTCGGTCTCAGCCCTGAACAGCCAATCCGGTAAAGGTTCGCCGTGATAAGCTACGTTCAGTACCCAACGGCTTGAATATCTTTCCCAGCCTATTGTGATTTCCCTAACGCGCATGACGCAAGTGAGATGAAGAGTGAGGTTTTTGATTATCCGGCGGACTTTTTCCTCATCACTATCAACCGCCCCCTCGCTGTCTCCCGTAAGAATCACCGCGGCTTTGCGCCGTTGGAGCATGGGTAATGCTTTTTTTCGGACATATTCCATAGCGCTTACCGGCCGGAAAGGTGCCGGCTCGACGCGCATCTGGCCGTTTTCAATAGCACAATAGTCTTCTAGGTCCGCGAACAGTTGCGTCGCATATTCGGTATTGTTATGCAGGCGGTTGAACATATCCTCGCGCTCAGCTTCTCCGGATGTAAGCGGCAGCAGCGAATGCAGGCCCGAAATGACACCGAATGTACTTCGCAGTTCGTGGCTAACCGACTGGATCAGCGAAAGATGGTTGCTTTGTGCAGTTAGCAGGCTCTCGATGGTGTCCGAAGCTGCCGGGGGCATGTCGTTCATCGCGGATCGGGAGTAGATACAGTATTCCACCAGAAATTGCGCAGATTCTTGAAGTCGTTCTTCCACAGCGAAGCATTCTTGCCCTTGGTCATATACGCATTCGCGTTGCGCTGGTAGCTGGCGTGCATATCCTCGGGTTTGTCGGAGTATGAAAATACGATGACAGGTATCGAGCGACAATCTTTGTTGATCAGAAGCTGATGAATATTGGCGAGTAAATCCAGGCCGTCCTGCCTGCCGGGCAGGTACAAATCCATGAGGATCAGATGCGGTGCGGGAACAATGCTATCCCAAACAGCCCTTAACTGCTCGTCAACAGCCGCCGCAGTAGCAAATTCAACAACCTGTACACCGGGCATACTGTCCTGCAAGGCATTCCGGATAAAAAACATATGGTCTTCATTATCCTCGATGACGATTACGCTACCCTTTGTCCAGTCAGGTTGAACAGGAGTTTCATCGGTATCATGGCTGGCATTCATAAAACAGGCGTCGACAGCCTTGGCTAGCTTCACAAAATCGGCTTCGTGGACCGGTTTTTCCAGAAATGCATTTACCCCGCGCTCATATGCTTCGCGCACGAGCGAGCGGTTCGAGGTAGTCGACAGCATTACCACGGGAATATGGCGGGAAGCGTCGTTCATTTTAAGGATACCGAGCGTTTCCAGCCCGCTGAGCCGCGGCATGTTCATGTCCATGATGATCACGGAAGGATCATCCGATATGCCCTGGTTGTTGATTAATTTAATCAGATCGTCTCCCGAATCGAGCTCGATAATGCGTACGGGACTGATGACTTGCTCCACGGCCGCACGGATCAGCATACGGTCGTCTTCGTCGTCATCGGCAAGGTAAATCGTCTTCATTCGGTACGTTAAAACGGCTAATAGATTTATTAACACGACAAAATAAACAAATCGTGCCAGCAGCCGCTGATGGCATAATTTTTACCACCAGCAAATCAAAATCAAAACGAACGAGGGATGAAAACGGAAAATAACGAATCGGGTTCTTTCTTCCGGGTAGCGGAAGGAGTTTGGGGAATAAAGGATGTGATGGTCAATATTTACCTCATCGCCAATCCGGATAAATCGTGGGTATTGGTCGATGCCGGACTGAAAAGCGCATTCGGGAAGATCAAAACTGCGGCGGCCGAGCTGTTTGGCGAAGGTATCCCGCCCGCTGCGGTAATCCTTACCCACGGGCATTTCGATCATGTCGGCTCGCTGGAAGCGATTATCCGCGAATGGCAGGTGCCGGTATATGCGCATTTCCTCGAAACGCCTTATCTGACTGGGAAATCAAAATACCCGCCGGCCGATCCGAATGCAGGAGGTGGACTGCTGTCGGTGGTTTCAGGCTTGTATCCCAATGAGCCGATAGACCTGATCGACGCCGTCAAATCACTTCCGCTGGACGGACACATTCCTTTTTTGCCCGAATGGAAATACATCCACACCCCGGGCCACGCGCCAGGGCACATCAGCCTCTGGCATGACGAGGACCGTGTGCTGATCGCCGGCGATGCATTCGTCACCACGAAGCAGGAATCGGTTTTCAGCGTGCTTACCCAGCGAAAAGTGATTTCAGGCCCACCGCGGTACTTCACATACGACTGGTACCAGGCCGATAAATCCGTGAATGCGCTTGCCGACCTTTCACCTGAAATCGTGGCAACGGGCCATGGCAAACCTATGGCAGGCCGGGAAATGCGGCAACAATTAATGGATCTCGCTCTCAACTTCTCCGATCGTGCGGTGCCGCGATACGGCCGTTACGTGGCCGAGCCAGCGGTGACCAACCGCGACGGCGTGGTGTCGTTGCCGAAAGAGCCGGTAACACCCAAGGCAGTTTGGGCCCTGGTGAGCAGCGTGGCCGTGATCGCGTTGGGATGTGTGTATTTTTCGCGGCAGCGGTCGCGGAAAGATCTGTTGTCGCTCCCCAGTTTTTCCTAGGTAATTCTACAACAAACAAGCAGTTGCATTTTACTAAACGGTTGGTTATGAGCCTGCATTCGTAAAGCGTTGCATATGTAACTCTTGTCGACGTGGAATTTCGTCGAATAGGCCATTTTCTGGAACGGTTTTTACCTTAAAAGGCACATTCTAACGATGTTGAATAAGAACGGGCAGTACGAAATGCTGCAAAAATGACGACTATGAGTGATGCAAGGAATATGGTGAAATGCATGGCCAGGATCTGGCGGATGTACAAGAGGCAGGAATCGCTTTTCAAGTCCGCGATGGGGCTCGATATGTCCAGCAAGCTGCGGCGCATTTGCAGTAATGGATACATGATGTCGCTGTTGTTTAAGAAGGATGTAGGGAGCATGTACGAATCGGTCAAAAGTGTGCTTGATGACGGGGAGCTATCGAGCATTACCCGGAGTGTAGATGAATTCGATGATCAGTTGATGGACCATTACGCGCTCCTGTCGCAGATCACCACGCACCAGCAGGTAATGCTGCAAGAGTATCAGGCGCTTTTGCCCCATCTAGACCATGACAGCGATGCTGCACGGGCTTGCAGCGAGCATATCGACAAGCTTTCGTTCCTGGAAAGCTCGCTCGCGAAGGAAGTAAGCATCCTGCCCGGTGAGCGGAAAGAGGATTTTTCCTTTGTTGCCTGACACTTCAACACTTACTCTGAATCTGTATGGATAGACTTTGCAATAATTGAAATCCGTATTACAGCATCAATCACAGCCGGTGAATTAGCGAACGCCTGATTCACCGGCTATTTGTTTAACAATATCATGAAAAATTCACCTGGTTTTTGGCAAAATAACAAATGGCAGACGTGCGGCATCACACTCGCTGGCCTGGGCGTACTTGCTGTCGCACGCGCTGTGTACCGGCGCGTGACGAGCATTGATTTTCACGACAAAGTGGTGCTGATCACCGGCGGGTCGCGGGGATTGGGACTGGAAATGGCTCGGATCGTTGCTGGTAAGGGCGCGAAGTTAGTGCTTTGCGCACGGTCAGAACAACACTTAGAGAATGCTGCGGAGGAGCTGCGCGGCACCGGGGCCGAAGTATTGACGGTGTCAGCGGATTTATCGCTTCCTGAGTCAGCCCCGCAGGTAGTACAGAAAGTGATCGACCGGTTTGGCCGCATCGACGTGCTGATCAACAATGCAGGCGTAATGCTGGTAGGGCCGGATAATCTCATGGAAATAGACGATTACCGGGAATTAATGGATGCCAATTTTTGGTCGGCATTGTACATGATTAAAGCAGCATTGCCGCATTTTCGCGGGCAGGGAAGCGGGCACATTGCTAATATTTCATCCATCGGTGGCAAAATCGCCGTGCCGCATATGCTGCCTTACAGCGCCAGTAAATTCGCGCTGACGGGCATGTCCGAAGGGCTGGCGGCCGAATTGAAGAAGGAAAATATCCACGTCACCACTGTCGTACCCAGTCTGATGCGCACCGGAAGTCCCCGGAACATTTCACTCAAAGGGGATCATGAGGGGGAATATGCCTGGTTCAAACTCGCCGATTCCCTCCCGCTGCTATCCCAGGATGCGCGAAAAGCCGCTTCACAGATTGTAGACGGCATTGCTGCCGGAGATACCGAGGTGGTACTCACGCCCATCGCCCGCAGCGCTTCCATACTGAACGGCATAGCACCAGGCGCATTGACGACCATCATGCAATGGACTGACCGTTTTCTTCCCCAAAGCGAAAATGCCTCCGTAAAAAAGGGATTTGAGAGCGAATCCGAGACCACAACCGGCATTATCGGCTCTCGTACCGACCAGGCCGCAGCACGTAACAACGAGTTGTAAAAAAAGAAACCGGGAGCAAATGCCCCGGTTTCAGCAACATATCTGACTTAGCTTTGGTTAAGAATTTTCGTGTACCGGCTTCTGCTGCTCGTTCATTTGATGTGCAACCGTGCTGTCGGGCATGACGGCGCTCATTGCCACCTGCACTTTGTTTTTCAAGCCTGACACCACCTTGTCTTTGCCGGACATCAATGCTTCGTATCCGTCGCGGGCGACATCGGCAGGGTCGGCCATGGCGTCTTCGTCCTGCACCGCCTTGCTCGCTTGCATATCGGCCTTGTTGAAGAAATCAGTGTCGGTAACGCCTGGCATCAATGCGGTGATCGTCACGCCGGTGTCTTTCGTTTCCTCACGGACGGCTTCGCTGAATGAGAGCACAAATGCCTTGGTACCATGATATACCGCCTGCCAGGGCCCGGGCATCTTGCTGGCTATCGATGCCAGGTTGAGAATACGGCCGGAGCCCCGGTTCACCATGTCGGTAAGGAAGCATTTGGTAAGTACCACCAGCGAGGCGATGTTGAGGTCGATGATCCGCAGCTCGCGGTCGATGTCGATCTGGTCGAACTGCCCGTACACACCCTGGCCGGCATTGTTAACCAATATTTCTACTTCAATACCTTTTTGTTTAATATCCGCATAGAGCCCGAATGCCTGTTCGCGGTCGAAAAGGTCTTTTGCGATGGGCCATACTTCCACACCTTCGGAGCGGAGCAATGCGCTGGTTTCGTCCAGTTCGGCGATATCCCTTGTCGTAATGATGAGATTGAAACCGTCTTTGGCGAACAGTTTGGCCAGTTCGAGGCCGATGCCGCTCGTCGCCCCGGTGATGAGGGCATATTTTCCTTTATTTTCCATAATCGTGACTTTTAATTAAAAAGAGCTGTGCTCAGGTAAAAAGCGTGCCTGCGCTGCTGCGCATTGGAGGCGCCGTTACCGAAGGCTCTTGATCGCCAGTGCCGCAGCCAGGCCGCCGAGCACATACCAGGTTACGGTGAGCACTTTCGTTTCGTCGGTCCTGGCAACGGTGCTTTCATTCAGGCCGAGTGGCTTTGCCAACCCAATGGCGCCGAGGCCGGCCATAAGGCCATATCCCGCGCCCCGGAGCAGGATGGTATCGTTGTCGCCCTTGCCGATCATGGCGTAGTAGCCTGCATTGCTGGCCAGATCGGCCACGAATGTAGAAGCGGTGAGTGCTTCGCCGGTTGGGGCTTCCACGCCCAGGGCTTCGGCGGTTTTGGTAACGGCCTCTTCGCCGAGCAGGTCTACGCGCGGCGCTTTGTGAGAAATGCGTTTGGCCACCTCGTGGACCAGGTTGAGAACAACGGCCCCCGTAATTCCGCCCAGAATATTTCTGATCTCTGGTTTCATAGCATGTTTATGGTTTGGATGAAGAATTAAATGAAGCGGCCCAGCACTTCTGCGGCCAACTTTTAAGGTCCTTTAACCGGAAAAAACCGAACCAGCCCCATTTGCAGCCCTTAGTTGAGATTTTTCTACAAAAGGACTGTGGCTGACGACGGTTTGTGGTTCGCGTACGTGTGGCATGTTTATTTTTCGTGAGGGTGCCGCTGTTGAGCTGTTGTTACGTCCCTACGGAACTCCGTTGTTCGGTGCCTGCCTGGCTAGCTACCAATGTTACGGCCTGACGGCACTTTGCGAGACATCTCAGTCGCGTAGCGATGCAACATGGGTAGCCAACGGGTAATAGGCATTCATCCGGAATGCCGGAGGCATGTAACAGTAAAACAATAGCAAAAACATCATCAAACAGAAACCAGATGGAAGCAAAGACAAAACTGGGTGTAGCATTGGTAGGACTGGGCGAATATGCGACAGGCGAATTGATCCCCGCCTTGAAACTCACTCAAAACTGCCATCTGGCAGGGCTGGTAAGCGGGGAGGAGGAGAAGCTGCGAAAATGGCAGCAGGAATGTGGGTTAAAGGACGATAGCCTTTACACCTACGACGATTTCGACCGCATTGCCGACAATCCCGACATCGATATTGTATACGTGGTACTTCCCAATGCCATGCACGAAGAATATTGCATTCGCGCCGCAAGAGCCGGGAAGCATATCATATCTGAAAAGCCGCTTGCTACGAGTGTGGAAGAATGTTACCGTATCCGCGATGCGGTAGCAGAAGCCAATGTGCGGTTTTCGATGGGTTATCGTCTGCATTTCGATCCGTTCAACCAGGAAATGATGCGGCTCGGCCAGAAAGAGGTATTCGGGCCGGTCCAGAAAATGGAGCTGCTCGACAGCATGGATATTGGCAACAATACGCCCTGGCGCGTCGACGAGGAACGTTCCGGCAGCGGACCGCTCGTGAACAACGGCATCTACTGCATTCAGGCGGCTATCTACATTACGGGCAAGCTGCCCATTGCTGTGGAGGCACGCTTCGCGCCGGTAACAAAGCCCGAGCTCTTCAAGGAAGTGGAAGAAGGGGTGATCTGGACGATGTTTTTTGAAGGCGGCACTACTGCGCATTGTGAGACGAGTTATTCCAAAAACCAGAACTTCATGCGTGCAGAAGGCACCGAAGGCTGGTTTGAACTAAACCCCGCTTATGAATATGGCGGACTCGCAGGCCGCACTTCCAGCGGTGCGATGGACATCGAGCCGGTGAACCAGCAGGCCCGGCAAATGGACGACTTCGCGCGATGCATTATGGAAAACAGTGAAACGTGCGTCCCGCTCGAAATGGGCATCCGGGATATGCGGATCATCGAAGCGGTATATGAATCGGCGCGCTTGGGCCAGCGTGTAGCATTGGATTTGGAAGAATTTGCCGCACTTCCCGAATTTTAAAATATTACAAAAAATGGAAGAGAAAAACTACACGGGCACCGTGCCCGGCCAGCATCGCGGAGATTCCGTAACGGCAGAAGGCAACCGGTCTTTTGAAGATATTACCGCTGCAAAAGCATTCTTTTTGCAGGCCGAGGCAAAGGTGCTCGATGTGAACCGGTGGCACGACCAGGCGGGAGAGGCACTTGCCCACTTTATGTTGACCGACACAGATGGCAATCCAGTCGGTGGCACCGCCCGGCAGGGATTATTGATCAAAATCGACATTCCAGGTCCCGGTTCGGAATCGGGTGAGGGATATGACTGGGTGGAAATTGAGGAAATCAAGAAGACCGATTCCGCGGGCGTGCAGAGTACGGCGTTGCGTGTCAGGCCTATTGCAGCACCCGGTTCGGAGGCCGACGAGCCGACCCACTTTTACGACGAGCAGTCGACCAGCACATTCACGATAACGCGTGAAAATACCACGGTTACAGTGGCTGTTTACGACCGCAATATCAATCCCAACACCGAGGCCGATTCGCTGATCGACAAGGTCAGAAATGCGATCACCGGGCTGTTTGGGGAGAAAGTGTTTTCCAAAATACAATGGCAATCGCTGGTGGACGGTATTTTGAAATGAATTACCTGCCTGCCGCCACGGCCTGGTATCGCGCTTCCAAAAGCATTTCCATTTCGGTCTGTACGTGTTCGTAGTCGGTACGGCAGGTCCAGTCGATGGTTTTGTGCAGCCGGGTATTGAGCGGGCCCCATCGTTCGGGTTCGCCGTCCATGCTGATCACAATGCTGGGCGTTTCTACGGCTGCGGCAATGTGTGAAACGCCGGTGCAGTTGCTGATCAGTAAATCGGCTTCCCTGATGAGCTGGCCTATTTCTCCCAATCCCGTTTGCCCGCTAAGGTCTATCGCCGGGTAATCCATTTGGTCGATCACTTCCTGGGTGATCTGCGCTTCGCTTGCGGTACCTGTTATCACCACCTGATAACCCATTCCGGCACATTGATCGGCCAGGCAGGCGAAATGCGAAGTCGGCCATTGCCGCCATGCGCCGCGGGAGCCCGGGTGCACACATACGTAGCGGTCGCCCGCGAGGAGCGGGGAGTTCTTGTGTGAATGTCTTACTTCATCGTCACTCACCGGGAATTCGAGCTTGTCGCCAAGCGCAGCAATGCCCAAATGTTCCATCAAGCGCAAATGCCGGTGGATTTCCGAAATGCCTTCGGGATATCCGACAAACCACTCAGGATTACCCTCGTTGCCTTCGGTATGGAACCCCGCGACTGCGCCCGCATCAAGGTCGCGCAGCATTTCGTTAACGACACTCCCGTTTCCCTGCATTTGCAGGATAAGGTCGAAGCCCTCCTTGCGCATTTGGGTCAGAAACTCTTGCCAGGCAAGTTGGTCGAATGGTTGCTCGGGCAGTTCGGGGTAGCCGGGGAAATGGATGAAGCCGTCAAAATATCCGGCAAACCGTTCGGTAAACGATTTGGCCCAGGGCAGCCCCAGCAATACGATTTCGGCATCAGGATAGGCGCCGCGCAGCGCACGGAATGCCGGAACGCCGCACAGCATATCGCCCAGTTGCAATGCCCTGAAAACGGCGATTTTTCGGGTGGTTTCAGCTGGAAATTTCATAGGAAAAATACTTTGTAACGCAGTGCCCCGCGAAGTGTCCAATAAACGGAAAGATATGGGATAACCAACGACGTGAAAATCATTTCCAGGCGGTGGGACAGGGAATCGGAGGTCCCTTTCAGCCGCCGGATCACAAAAGCGCCGACTGCCAGCGCCCATACAGCCAATGCGGCCGCAGCGACTCCCTGCATACCCGCTACCAATGCGGCAATGGCGGCCAGGGTCGCCAGAATAATAATGTAATACGTCCAAACCGGCCCGGAAGAAATCTTCGCCCGATAAAACTGCGGGTGCTTTTTAAACAGCAATGCGTTGAACATGCTCTTCCGCTGCTCCGCTATGCTCACGCCCCAGTCCGCCTCGCGCACCGGGTGGCAGACCGCCGCCTGCGGTACATGCACAATGGGGATTTTTAGTTCCAATAGCTTAAATTCCAGGTCGGAATCCTCGCGCCACGCAATAGGAAAATCCTCGTCGAAACCGCCGGTCATTTCCAGCGCAGCCCGTGAGCAAGTGCAGTTGGCGGTGATAAATTCCGCAGTAGCGAGGTGCGCGACGTTCTTTTCGTAATCGGTCGGTTTTGGGGAAATGGGCACGATTACTCTCCCCGTGAATGCTACAAACCGCTCGGCCATAGCCTGGTAGCGGGCCGCATACTCTTCCAGCCAGCACGGATCGGGAATGCAGTCGTCGTCGGTAAAGACGACGAGCTCCCCGGTGCTCTTTTTCCAACCGTAATTACGGGCTGCGGCAGGTCCTTTTTTAGCGGGTAAATGGTGAAAGAAAACGGCACAGTCGGGCTGCTCGCGGATGAAGCGCTCGATTAGCACCTCGGTTTCGCGGTCGGGGCCGTCGGATACGACGATCACCTCGTAAAATGTTCGCCAGTACGTTTGCTCGCGAAGCGCGTCCAGGCACTTTCGGAGGAGTGCCGGACGCTTGTAAGTAGGAATAACCACGCTGATATTGACAGGTAGTATCATTATTTTTCAAGAATGAATGAATTGATAATCAATGCGTCGAAAGGAGACGTCCAGAAACACTCGATCGCGTCGCGCGGGGAGCAGACGATCGGCTCGCCGCGGGTATTGAATGAAGTATTTACCAAAACAGGCACGCCGGTAAGCGCTTTGAATTCGCTGAGCAGTTCGTGGTAGAGGGGATGCTGCTGTGCGTTCACTGTCTGCACGCGCGCAGTGCCGTCGGTATGGCGCACGGCCGGAATCTGATCGGCCTTGTCGTCTTTCACAGGATACACAAACAGCATAAATGGTGAAACGTGTGCGTTTTCAAACCATTCGGGCGCATCTTCTTCTCGTACCACCGGCGCTACCGGCCGGAAATCTTCCCGGTCTTTGATATCGTTGAGCCGCGCCTGCATATCGGGGTTAATCGGCGAGGCGAGAATGGACCTTGCTCCCAGCGAACGGGGACCGAACTCCATGCGGCCCTGGTACCAGGCGATGATCTTGTCCTGCGCCAGTATTTCAGCTGTTTCTTTCGCGACGTTATACAGGCGCTTGTAAGGTGTTTTTGCCCAGATCATAAATTGCTCGATCTCCGCGTCGCTGTATTCGGGACCCCAGTACACGTGCTCCATCGGCTCGGTGTAGCGTGGCCCTTCCGCATCGGCGTGAAGCCGGGCGTCCAGCCATTGTGCAGCGCCCAATGCGGTACCTGCATCTCCGGCCGCTGGCTGCACCCACACGTTTTTGAACGGGCCCCGGTCGCGGATCACCGCATTCATGACGCAGTTCAATGCAACGCCGCCTGCCATGCACAGATTTTCGGCGCCGGTCTGGTCGTACAGCCATTGTGCGAGCTTCAACACGGTTTCTTCCAATGCTTTTTGCAATGAATGCGCGATGTCGTGGTGCAGCTGTTCGAACGGATCGTCCTTCTTGCGGCCTGGCCCCCACCATTGTTCGGGATCGAAGTCGTCGATGGCGTATTGACCGTCCTCGCCCACGCGGATCACCGAACGGAAGTCTTCAAGGTAAACCGGGTTGCCGTAGGAAGCAAGCGCCATTACCTTGTACTCGTCCGACGAATGCAGGAAGCCGAGGTAGGTGGTGATTTTTTCATACAAAATACCCAGGGAATGCGGCATATCCACGGTTGCGAGCTGTTTCAGTGTGTTTCCTTTTCCCAGAAAATAGCCGGTAGTGGCTTTTTCTCCGCGCCCGTCGATAGTCAACACAGCCGCTTCGGTAAATGGTGAAGGGAAGAACGCGCTGGCCGCGTGCGAAATATGGTGGTTGACAAACTCCCATTTACCCGAAAGGTCGCCGGCCTCGGCCAGGCGCTTTTGCAAATGGTGCGGGTAACCGTCGCGCAGCTGCTCGGGCGCTTTGCGGATGTAGTTGAGAAATATCGTGTCCCAGCCATTGTATATCTTCGACGGCGTCAGGATGTCGTCATAGGCCTCATCTTCGTACACCGACGCGTCGCTCACACCTTCCGGATCGAACGAGTAAGCAATGCGGTCGACGTCTTTGAGCGTGATACCTGCCGTTTTAAGGCAGAAGTCGATCGCATGAAACGGTATTTCCCAGGTAGTGAAGGGGACAGGCCGTTTGCCGTGTTTGATATGCGTAAATCTTTCCTCCTCGGCAGCGGCGATCAGGCGACCGTCTCTGACCAGTGCCGCAGCGCTGTCGTGGAACGCTGCATTGATTCCCAATATGTACATAAGCGATGGTATGATTTGAAATGCGGCGTGCAGCACACAAGTACCATGCCAGTGACGGGCTGGGGAAGTTCTTCCATGAGCCACATCCCGGCTACCGGGCGCTATACGTTGCGTTTGGAAGCGCTTCTCACACACTTTCATGTGTACCCGCCTAATTGCCTCGTAATGAGGAAAGCGTTTCCGGGGTAGTGGCACTGTTTTTTACAAGGCGCGGTCTGTTTTAATCCAAAACCAACCAATATGAATGGGACGAGCGACACAAAAACGCGGCTGAAAATCTTTACATGGCATATTCATGGAAGCTATCTCTACTACCTTTCACAAGGCAATTACGACATTTATATTCCCGTCAATGAAGTTAAATCCGAGGGCTATTATGGCCGTGGAAAGACGTTTCCGTTCGGCCCGAACGTGATCGAGGTGCCTGCCGCCGAGGTGCAGAATGTGGAGTTCGACTGTATCCTGTTCCAGTCGGAGCGCAACTTCCTGACCGACCAGCACGATATTCTCTCCGACGGGCAAAAGCGTGGCCCGAGGGTGTACGTAGAGCACAACACGCCCGAAAAGCATCCCACCAACACCCGGCATGTCATGACCGACCCGACCGTGACGCTCGTGCATGTGACCCATTTCAACAAACTCATGTGGGATAACGGCGGGCTTCCGAATGTGCGCGTGATCGAGCATGGTGTATGCATTCCGGAAGTGCAATGGAAAGGGGATATTCCCAGGGGTATTGTGGTGATCAACCACATTCAGCAACGGGGCCGCATTACCGGCTGGGACGTTTTCGAGGAGGTGCGGAAACACGTCCCGATAGACCTCATCGGCATGGGTACCGAGCAGTCGGGCGGGCTGGGGGAGGTGCTCAACCCAAAGTTACCGGAGTTTATCAGCCATTACCGCTTCTTTTTCAACCCGATCCGCTCTACCAGTTTCGGGCTGGCCGTGTGCGAGGCCATGATGACCGGTATGCCCATCGTAGCCCTGGCGACGACCGAATATGTGACCGTGATCAAAGACGGTGAATCGGGCTGGATCGATACCAACGTCGACAAGCTCATCGAAGGCATGCGCAGGCTAATCGACGAGCCGCAGCTGGCTCAGAGCCTGGGCGAAAATGCCCGCCGCATTGCGCTTGACCGCTTCGCCATCGGCCGCTTCACTGCCGTCTGGGAGAAAATTTTTACAGAAACCATTCAACTTCATCAACATGAAACGGAAAATAGCATTTATCAGTGAGCACGCATCGCCGCTGGCGGTGCTGGGCGGCGTCGATAGCGGCGGTCAGAATGTGTATGTGGCCGAGATCTGCAAGTCGCTCTCGAGGCTGGGATATAGTATCGATATTTTTACCAGAAAAGATGATGAAGGCCTACCCGAGATCGTAGAATGGCTGCCGGGCATCCGCGTGGTGCATGTGGAGGCAGGGCCGGCGCGTGAGGTGCCGAAAGAGCAGTTGCTGGGTTTTATGGATGAGTTCACCAAAAGTATGGTGGGGCTAATCCGGCGGCTGCATCTGGACTATGAACTGGTTCATGCCAATTTTTTCATGTCGGGGCTGGTGGCGTCGGAGATCAAACTCATTCTTGGCATTCCGTATGTGATCACTTTTCATGCATTGGGCAAGATCCGGATGATCCACCAGAAGGAAAACGACGCATTTCCCGCCACACGGCTCGATATCGAGCAGATGATCGTGGAAGACGCCGACTACATTATCGCCGAATGCCCGCAGGACAAGCAGGACCTGATCGAGCATTACCAAGCCGACCCGACCCGCATTACTATTATCCCTTGCGGATTTAGTTCGGAAGAATTCGCCCCCGCGCCGAAAGCGGGCGCCCGTCGTAGACTTGGCTTACACAAAAACGACGTGGTACTGCTGCAACTGGGCAGGATCGTGCCTAGGAAGGGTGTCGACAATGTGATCCGCGCAATGCATTATCTGAAAGAAATACCCAACATCAAACTGCTTGTAGTGGGCGGCTCCGATGAGAAGCCCGATTTCGAGCGCGATCCGGAGTTTAAGCGGCTGAAAGCATTGGCCAAAACGGAAGGAGTCGAAGATAAAGTGGTTTTCACTGGCCGCCGAAACCGTAAGCAATTGAAATACTATTACCAGGCGGCCGATTTCTTCATCTCGACGCCCTGGTACGAGCCATTCGGCATTACCCCGCTCGAAGCCATGGCCTGTGGCACGCCGGTAATCGGCTCGGATGTGGGAGGGATTAAATACACGGTGCGACACGGCGAAACCGGTTTTCTGGTGCCGCCGCATGATCCGCTGGCATTGGCGGAGGCGGTAAAAAAAGGAATTTCCTGCCCGGAGCAGTACGCGCAACTTTGCGAAAATGCATTGAACCGCGTGAATGAAAATTTTACGTGGTCTTTCGTAGCGGAGAAGGCTCACGGGTTGTACATGCTGGTAATGGCCAAGCGCGAAGCAAAACCGGCCTACCTGCTGGATCTGAGAAGAGCACAAACCAAACCCTTGGGCGGTTACCAGGCAAATGCGATTACTTATGCTTCATGAATTGGTCAAGGCGGTATTTCTCGATAAGGACGGCACGCTCATCCGCGACGAGCCCTATAATGTCGACCCGGCAAAGGTAGTTTTTGAGGACGACGTCTTCGAAGGGCTGCGAACATTGCAGGGCGATGGCTACCGGCTGGTGATCATTTCAAACCAGCCGGGGCTTGCCATGGGTTTGTTTTCGCAAACAGAACTCGACGCGCTTGTGCATTATTTCGAAGACCGTTTCGCGGAAAATGGCATCATGCTGGCTGGTTTCTACTACTGCCCGCATTTGCCTGCCGCACAAGACATCGCGTGCGAATGCCGCAAGCCGGAACCGGGTATGCTGCTTCGTGCCGCCAGGGAGCTGCATATCGACCTGAGCAAGTCGTGGATGATCGGGGATATCCTGAACGACGTCGAGGCTGGAAACCGGGCGGGGTGCCGCACGGTCCTGATTGATAATGGTAACGAAACCGAGTGGGAAACCGGCCCGTACCGCGAGCCGCATTACACTACCCGCTATTTCCTAGATGCCACCGATTACATCACTGCGCAAACCATCTCTTCGGATGACACCACCCAGTTGCCGTAACGTTCTGTGTGTCCGGGCAGATAATATGGGAGATGTGATTATGTCGTCGCCCGCCATGCGTGCGCTCAAAGAGTCGTTCGGGAGCCGGATTACTTTGCTTACATCGCCTGCCGGCAGCATTGTTGTGCCGTATTTAAGCTGTGTTGACGATGTGATCGTCGCTGCATTGCCGTGGGTGAAAAGCGACGGGATGGACAGTGGGGCCCTGCTTGCATTGACCGGAGAAATACAAAGCCGCTCGTTCGATGCGGCCATTATTTTTACCGTATACAGCCAAAGCGCTTTGCCCGCGGGCATGCTCGCGTACATGGCGGGCATTCCCGTGCGGGTAGCCTACGCACGCGAGAACCCATACGACCTGCTCACGCACTGGGCGCCAGACCAGGAACCCTATGCGCATATCATGCACCAGGTGGAGCGGGATTTAAGCTTGGTGAAAATGCTCGGCGCCCATGTCGCCGAGGACCGACTGCTACTCGAAAAAAAACTTAATTCCGATTTTGCATTAACACAAAAACTAGAAGCGCAGGGCATAGGCGACGCATTTATCATCCTGCATCCCGGGGTGTCGGAAACCAAGCGGGAATATCCCGCAGAATACTGGATTGCCGTCGGCAAGCTGTTGGCCGACGCATTTGGAATGCCCTTGCTGGTTACCGGCTCCGGCTCAGAAAAAACGCTTGCGTACCGCATTGCAGCCGGGATAGGCGAAGGTGCTGTTTCTCTCGCCGGAACGCTGAATCTCGGTGAATTTATCGCGCTGGTAGGCCGGTCAGTTTGCGTGGTATCGGTCAATACGGGGACGATCCACATTGCTGCGGCAATGCAAACGCCTGCCGTGGTTTTATATGCCCAGACAAATCCCCAGCACACGCCCTGGAAATCTCCTCATGCATTGCTTCCATTTTCAGTTCCTGTAAATCTGCGGAGCAAAAATCCCGTTATCCGGCACGTTGCCGACCGGCTTTATACCGAAGAAATTCCTTTCCCCGAGCCGCAGCGCGTGTTCGAGGCTGTGAGAGAGCTACTTGCCGCTGCGGATACTCATCTGCCACCGGCCGTCCTTTGAGCATGCCCGTCAGCGCTGACTGTTCACCTCCCAAGCCTCCCGCACGGGCTCAGGCAAGTATATTTGCCCTGATCATTGCTTGCATTCGAAACTTTTTGCATTGAACAATCCGCTTCTGATCGGCCTGGCGACGGGCGCCGCTTTCCTGCTGGCATTTCTGCTGATCGACCCGCCGGGGCATCGAAACCTGTACGCCAACCGCTGGCTGGCCATATTCGCAGCGACTCTGGGCTGTGCGATGCTCGAAATTTTCCTGCATAATCTCGATTTACAACACGATTACCGTGTGTTGGCCGACCTGGCGGAGGTTTCGCGCTTTTTGTCCGCACCGGCATTGTATCTGAGCATTGCCTGCTTCGTGAGTCCGGAACGGAGATTCAGGAGAATCGAACTCCTGCATTTGCTGCCGTTCGTGCTTTTCCTGCTTTTGATCATGACCCATATGATTTCGGGGCGTAATGTTGAGATCAATCTGGCAGTGGCGAAGTTGTTTTTCGGCATTATCGGGATTACTTTGCCCTTACAGACCGTCGTGTACTGGGCATTGAGCTACGGGAAGCTCCGGGTGCACCAGCGAAATATCCGTGAAGTGGTTTCTTCAACCGACCTGGTGGATTTGCGCTGGCTGCAAAAATTGCTGTGGGTGCTGGCCGGGGTCATTTGCCTATGGTTGAACCTCGCCTTTTTTGAGCTGCCCGGCGTGGCGCGCCTGACTCCATTTCTGTATCTGGTCGCCATTTACTTTTTGTCGTATTTCGCGTTGCGGCAGGGGGAGGTGTATGCATTTTCGAAGGAGAGCCGCCAGGAGATCCAATCGCTGGTAGTGGAGACAGCCGGGAAGCCCGCGCGGCAGAAGCGGGTGGACGACGCGGTATTCGACGACCTGAAAACCCGTTTGGAAGAGTTAATGCAATCTCAAAAGCCCTACCTCGATCCGGCACTTTCGCTGCCTTCGCTCGCCGGGAAGCTGGGCATTTCGGTTCATGAGCTTTCTTATGTGGTTAATGAGGCTTACGAGGAGAATTTCTTTGCATTCGTCAACCGGTACCGGGTGACCGAAGCGAAGCGGCTGCTGCTTTCGGATGCATTTGAAAAGCTGAATATCCTTGGCGTGGCCTACGAGTCGGGTTTTAATTCCAAAACCACCTTTAATACTACATTCAAAAAGCTGACCGGCCAGTCGCCGACCGATTTTGTGCGGTCGGGGAAGTTGTGATTTAAAGTAAATGTTGTTCGGCTGGATACATCCGAACGCATGGGAAAGCGAGCAGGGGCATTTTTGAGGCGTCACAAACCTCAGAGCCCTATGTTTTTATTGAAACAAAAATTACTTCCCTTACTTGTTATCCTCGTTACCGCCACCGCATTGCCGTGCCTGGCGCAACCAAATCCCGCACCGCAAACCATTGCCGGACTTGTATCGGACCTGCAAGCCGAAATGCAAAAGCAGCATGTTGCGGGGATGATGCTTTCCATTGTTACCCGCGATTCGGCGCTGTTCTCCGGCGGGATTGGCTATGCGGATGCCGACAAGCGCACGCAGGTCAAGCCGCACCATTTGTTCAGGCAGGCTTCGGTTACCAAACTTTTCGTTGCCCTCGGTGTGCTGAAACTCGTGCAGAACGGTCAGCTCGCATTGCGGGCGCATCTGAAAGACGTCGCCCCGGAGATCCCGTTCCGCAACGAATGGGAGGAAACCAGCCCGGTCACGATCGAGGATTTGCTGGAACACAGCACCGGCTTTGCCGACAAATCGCCGTTCGAGGAGTACAATTTCACCGGACGCCGTTTCGACGGCCTCGCGGGTGTAAAAGTTTTTGAAAAATTCATGTTCAGTCGCTGGAAGCCGGGGGAGCGTCATGCCTATTCCGGTGTAAACTACGCGATTTTGGCTTATCTGATCGAGAAGCTATCCCGTCAGTCGCTCGACAATTACCTGCGTAATCATGTTTTCAGTCCCCTTGGAATGCCCGATGCCAATGTCGACCTGGCCGGAAAAGCGCCGGGCGCATACGCACAAGGGTACGTGCGGCAGGCAGGTGCGTACCGGCCTGTACCGCACCAGCCGCAATATAATGCGGGCTATGGCTCACTGAATGCCTCCGCTGGCGATCTCACGCACGCATTGCAGGCATACCTGCACGGGTGGGCGACGGATTCCAGCCAGTTTTTATCCGCGGATTACCTGCGCCAATCCGAAACTCCGCATAGCTATCTTTCGGCAAAAGCCGGCCTGCACCATACCTATGCATATGGAAATGAAGGGTATGAGCTGGAAGGGCGTGTTTTCAGAGGGCACCGCGGCGCGATAGGGGGCTTTTTGTCGGCCTTTCTGTACAACCGCGAAGCTGGTGTCGGTTATGCATTCAGCATCAATACGCACAATGAGGCATTTTACCGGCAGGCCGATGCATTGATCCGGGCGTTCGTGACGAAAGGTTTATCGAAGCCTGTGCTTGGAAAACGGGTTCCATTCAAGACGCCGGATTTCGGTCGCTATGCCGGGTATTACCGCCTCGCCAATCCCGGCCAGCTCTATACCGGTTTTCTGGAACAATTTCAAAACACCCTGCGCCTCGACACAGCCGGCGGGCATTTGAACGCACATTTGCTAATGGGCGGCACCATGCATTTTGAGCAGGCAGAAAGTGCATTGCTGCGGTTCAAAGCACCCCATGCCTATTCTTCGCACGCTGCATTACTCCTTGATGCCTCAGATGAGCCGGTGTTTACAGACCGGACGCTTTATTTTACACCGATATCCGCATTCAATGCCTGGTTTTCACTCGTAATGCTTTTGGGTGGTATGGTACTGCTACTCAGCAGCATTGTTTTCGGGCTTGCGAACGGAATTCTTTACATCCGGAAACGCTGGCCGCTTCCGATACTGTTGGTACGGCTTACACCTGCATTGGCAGCAACCTGTATTTTGCTCATTATCAGTGCGGGTACGCGGCTTATGGAATTAATGAAAGCGTGCCTTCCTATGGACAACGCACAGGTGCTGTGGATGGCTGGAAAGCTTGGTTTCGCCGTTTTTGTGATTGCAACTATCGGGCTTCTTGCCATGACCTGGAAGCGTTTGCATTCACTGTGGTTGAGAATATATCTGGTTCTGCTGGCCGTTTCGGGCGGATATTGGCTGGGCATTTTAATGCGAAACCATTGGTATTGGTAAGCGGAGGCCAATGCAGTGCGCTCGAACAGTTATCACGGATGTCAGCGATTTATCCGTGATAATTTTCCATTAGCAAGAATTGTTAGGATGTTTTTGGTGAATGGGGTATGTTGGCAAAAACTAACACAACTGAAAACCATTCAAACCATGCCAACCTTCATACACAACGAAAAGCACGACCGCGCGATTAACCTGGAACACATCCATAGCATCAGAAAAGAAAACGGCATCCGCTATGAGATCATCTTCGAATCCGTAGCAATGAACGGAGGCACCGGAGGCCAGGTAGAGATCGGCCGCTGGCCGTTTGAAAGCGAAAAAGAGCGGGACAAGGTTTTGAAATGGATTTTGAATTCTTATGGGCTGGGGGTATGATTACTGGTTTTCAGTAAAATATCT
Source organism: Dyadobacter soli (assembly GCF_900101885.1). Lineage (GTDB taxonomy): Bacteria > Bacteroidota > Bacteroidia > Cytophagales > Spirosomataceae > Dyadobacter > Dyadobacter soli. Next base: position 118,046 of record NZ_FNAN01000005.1, read on the forward strand.
TAGATTTTCGGTTTTAACAGAAGAAACTAAATCTGAGATTTGCTACCTGTATATCGAGCTATTCAAAAAGTTGCATCGTTGCAAGGAGGAACCACCAGGCCGTGGAAGGTTATTGTACTTAAAGACAATACGCCGACACCGTTTGTGGTAAAATTCTTTAACAGCAAGGATATTGAGGATGCGCAGCATGTAGCAAGGGAAGTGTTTAGCAATGCAATCGCGTCGGATTTGGATTTATCCGTTCCCGAACCTGCCCTTATCTTGCTAGACGAGGCTTTTATTGCAACGCTTGATGTGGGAGACAGGGAATTTCTGGAAGCGAAGGATAGTCGCGTTAAGTACGGATCTCAGTTTATTGAGGGATCTGTTCAATACACACGAGGGCTCGGAAGGCATATACTGGATCGGTACGAGGTTGAGAACATATATGCGTTTGATAATCTGGTACACAATGTGGATCGTAAAAATATCAAACCTAATATACTCCTGCGGGACAACTCGTATTATTTAATAGATCATGAATTAACGCTTCCCATCAATCTTAAATCAATTCAGAATGTTCGGGCCGGAGTATCATTTTACGAGTACCGAATCCATATTTTCTACAAATACCTCCGGCTTGCGAAGCATGATACTAAGTTGAGGTATTTTGAATCGTTTGAAGATCACTTGCGTTATATGAGGCCAGTGGAAAAGCTCAGTCCTTTAAGAGATCAGCTGATTGATTTAGACCACCCTGTGGGTGATTTCGATACATTGATCGAGTATCTCAATCTGGTGAAGCAAAATCCGTCGATATTTACAAAAATTCTAAAGAACCAGGTTTTATGAGCCATCTCAACTTCAAATATAGCCTGCTCAAATACATTCACTCGGACCTTCTGGGTGAGGCTTTGAATATTGGGATACTGTTTACTTTTCCTGAAACGGGTGAAGTAGTTTTTCGGTATCCGTCGAACTTCGTGAGGGTCCGTGGTGCATATGGTGATGGTTTTTCCCAGTCGGTGGTGAACGGCGTTCTGAAAGGACTTGCGAAGTCCGTTGACGCCTTTAGCAGAGATCAGCAACGCCCAATTAATTTTTACCTTGAAGAGAATGACCATTCCGCGATGTTGAATGAGCTATTACTCCGCGACGCAACTGTATTAAGGTTTGAACGGGTGGAATCTGCGGTTCTTTATGCGCCGGCAAAAAAGGTGGTAGATGACTACTACGAATTGTTTTTTCGCCATTATGAGGAAAATGAGCCGGTGCGAAACAAACTTGATGAGGAATTTATATCGAAAAGGATTAAACACTTGTTGGCTAGCAAAGCGCCGGACTATACGAAACTGTTACGGAAGGATGTCGTGGTCAGTGCGCCAATGTTACCAGAGGGAAGTTTTACATTCGATTTCGCATGGAAAAACGAAATAGATCATTTTGTAAAGCCGGTCGGTTTCGACCTTCATGACGCTAAGGCAATCAACCAAAAGGCAGCGACCTATTTCGGTTATCTTACGGCTATTTCTGACGCTATCAATGGTAATGCGGTAGATATTTTGACCACAAGGCCGCAGATAAAAGGCCTTTGGCAAACATATGAGAAGGCTGTCGAGCTAATCGACGCCGTAAAAATCAACAAAAAGATTATTGAGCATGACAATTTCGTCGACTATGCCGACGAAATTGTCAACCATGGTCACATGGATGTTTAATCTATTACTCCGCAAACTCATTCACCGCCAGCTCCGTCACGCCGGCCCAGCCGTTTGAGACCGCTTTCACAATGCCATTTTCCGTCACACTGTACAGCGTATTGCCGCTGGTAACGAGCAGGTTTTTGCCGTTGGTGGAGAGTTGCGCGCCGGGGGCGAAGATCGGGGTGGTGTGGACGGTGGCGGCGCCGGTCATGGTGTTGATTTTGTAGAGCTTGCCGTCGGGTTTGATGAGGTAAACTTTTTCGTTGAGTTGCGTTATTTCGGTTACGCCGGTGTAGCCCGAGCCCATGGAAACGAAGTTCTGGCCGTTGAGCGAGACGCGGAAGAGAATGTCGCCGTTGACTATGAAGAGGAACCCGAAGGAGTAGGTCATGGCTGTGGCCGGGAGCCAGTACTGACCGGGCATGGTGGTTTTGCCTGCATTATAAGGAATGTCGATTTTGCAGAGATAGCCGTTTTCCAGAAAGTAAAGGTAGTCCTGCGCATAAGCCATGGCCTTGATGCTCGTGTTGAAGCCCAGCACGCTGTAACCTTTGATCATCCGCGTGTCCGATTGGAAGAGTTTCAGGCCTTCGGCAATGTACAGTCGCTTGGGTGTAAACAGCATTTTCTTGTTGCCGGGGAAGGTGCCGGGGTATGCCGCCATTTTTCCGGAAGTAGAGTCGGCGAGGTAAATATTGTCCGGTTTTCCCGCTATCACATTGGAATACAAATTGATAATGGCGCTGATGTCATTGGTCGAAAGGTGTGCGCGCTGGACGGTGAATGTCTTGTTATCCAGCCTGGTCATCACGGGCTGCCCGTTTTTGGAATACGCCCAGGAATCGAGCATCATGATGGAGCCGAAATCGAATGAGCCGTAAGGCATTGGGTCATAGCCGTTGTCGGGTACCTTAGCCAGGTTCGGCACGTCGGCGTCGGAAACGTTGGCCAGGTTGACTTTAATGGAAATATCGCGGTCGGGGCGGGTATGCTCGTGCAGGAGCCCCACCGTGTGGCCGATCTCGTGCAAAACCCCACCTTTGGAAGCGTCAATCGGCAGGGTGATATATTGTTCGCCACCAATCTTGCCTACCGACGAGGAATAGCCTCTTGCCCTTTTGAACGTCACGAAATCCGATCGTAAAACCGGGTAATTGCCCAGCCCGGGTAGTTGTCCCCGTCGTTCCACGAAACGCACGGGCGTCGTCGCTTCCAGTTCCGCGATAGCTTCCAGGATGGGGGTTTTATTACTGATGGACGCATCGATGGAGTAGGGCACCCGGCCGTTTTTCCATACCGTAAAAAGCTTCATCAGTGCCTGCGTGCGTGCATTGCCGGTTTGCCCCAGTTGTTCGGGGGAGAGGATGATATCGCCGTCGAACACCGATTTGCCATCTATTTCCGTGTAAGTGATCTCGTTGCCGCGGAATGTGCCTTTTTTCTGAATGCCGGCTTCACCCGGGTAAGCCACCTCCGCCGCCTGGCGGCCTATTGCAGCTTCCGGCTGGGTGGTTACCGAATTTTCGGGTGTCATTTCCCGGCAGGAAGTAATGTAAAATGCGGCGCACAGCATGCCCGTTCTGACCAATAGATTTGTGCCTTTCATGATCGATGTAGTTTTGAAATGATTCATGATCAAAACTAACCCGGTGGCGGCGCCGGGGCCGCAAATGCTCGATGAAGGGAGGCGGAAAATCGCTGAACGGGATACGGACGGGTAGAATTACGCAGCCACTACCGCTCGGTTGCGACGTGGTATGCCGGATCTTCGATCAGGTTCACGTCGATCACCGTCTCTGCATTTTTGATAAGCTTCCGGCAGTCGTCACTGAGGTGTTTCAAATGCAATGTTTTGCCGGCGGCACGGTAGCGCTCGGTGAGCTTGTTAACGGCCTCGATGGCGGACATGTCGGCAATCCGGCTTTCTTTGAAATCAATGACCACTTCGGCCGGGTCTTCCGAAACATCGAACTTTTCGTTGAATGCGGTGACCGACGCAAAAAACAGCGGTCCGTAGATTTCATAATGCTTCACGCCTTTTTCATCGACAAACTTCCTCGCCCGAATGCGTTTCGCGCTCTCCCACGCGAACACGAGCGCCGAAATGATCACACCGATAAGCACAGCCAATGCAAGGTTATGCAGGAAAATCGTGATGGCGGCAACCAGGATACCGACGAAAATATCCTGCTTTGGCATTTTATTAATGATCCTGAAACTCGCCCATTCGAATGTACCGATCGCCACCATGATCATCACGCCCGTGAGCGCAGCTATGGGAAGCTTTCCGATCACCGGAGCGCCGAATAGGATTACACAAAGGATCGTCAGCGATGCAATGATCCCCGAAAGCCGCGCACGTGCACCGGCGCTGAGGTTAACAAGCGTTTGCGCGATCATCGGGCAGCCGCCCATGCCGAAAAAGAAGCCGTTGAGCAGGTTTGCGCCGCCCTGGGCAATGCTTTCGCGGTTGCCATTGCCTTTCGTGGCGGTCATTTCATCCACGAGGTTGAGTGTGAGCAGGCCTTCGGTCAAGCCTACTGCGGCCATTACCAGTGCGTATGGCGCTATAATGGTGAATGTTTCGAGATTGAATACAATATCCGGGACGTGAAACGGCGGGAAGCCGCCTGCCACCGATGCGATGTCGCTTACGGTTTTTGTTTCGATACCGAAGCCCAATACAACCGCAAAAATAACGATGATCGCGATCAGCGATGCGGGTACGGCTTTCGTGAAACGGGGAATAATGAGAATGATCGCGATCGTCAGCGCGACGAGCGACGCCATGATGAGCAGCGGCTTTCCGGTAAGCCAGGCGCCGCTGTTTCCCGGTTCTTTAAACTGATTGAGCTGCGACATGAAAATGATCACCGCAAGCCCATTCACAAACCCGTACATGACCGGCTGCGGCACGAGCCGGATAAATTTGGCCAGTTTGAAGAGCCCGATCGCGATTTGGATCAGTCCCGCCAATGCGACGGCCGCGAACACGTATTCGATGCCATGGCTCTGCATAAGGGCGATCAGGACAATCACCGTCGCGCCGGCCCCGCCGGAAATCAGCCCCGGCCGGCCGCCGAAAACGGCCGTTACCAATCCCATAATGAATGCCGCATACAGCCCGACGAGAGGCGGAAAGCCCGCCAGGATCGCAAAAGAGAGCGATTCGGGCATCATGGTCATAGCCACCGTAAGGCCGGCGAGGATTTCATTTTTGTAATTTACTTTTTGTTTGAAATCAAATAGGTTCAAATAGGTGTTCACGCCTGAGAGTTGTTTCAATGTGGTCAAATGGAAAGTTGGGACTCGTCGTTGGAAGAGCCTGTAATTGGAGAGACGAGCAAAAAAACGTCAGGGTGGAGTAATGGGAGAGGGGCAGCAAACTTTGTTCATGCATGCAAAGTTACAACCAAAAACCTGACCGGACACAAAAAGAGAGCTGCCCGTTTACAGGCAGCTCTCCGCGATAGTTACTAGTTGATCAATTATCTCGATCCGTTACCGTGCAGCAATCAGAAGTTTGCTTTGCCGGTATCCCACCACAAGCGGGTCGCGATGTCGTCTTTCGCACCTGCGCCCATGGTTGCAACGGCGGCCGTAATAGCAGCGGTGTTACCGGTTCTCTCAGCGTTTACAAACGGCATCCTTTTGATCCATTCTGTTGCCGGAATAATACCCCAGTCGCCGTTGCTGTCGTTTTTAGCCACGTGCGGGATTTTAGGATAGCCGGTACGTCTGAAATCCACCCACGCTTCCTGTGTATTGGTGAACGTGTTCAGGTATTTCTGCGTAATGATCTTTTCCAGTTTCAACTCGTTCGAATCCGCATTGTTCCAGGCTACGGTGATAGTCGATGCCGCAGTGAAGTTATTGCGGGCGTCGATCGGGTCCACGTAGTTGATCGGCTTGCTGGTTCCGTCGACGAGATAGGCATCCACACCACCTGCGCCCCAGTCTGCAAACGACAGTTTGATACCGTCCTCGTAGTTGGTCTTAGCATCGCCCGCGCCCTTCCAGCCTCTCAAAGCGGCTTCCGCTTTCAGGAATGCTACCTCCGCAGCGGTGAAGTTTCTTCTGGTCTGAACGGTCTGGAAATCTTCGCTTACTTTCGAGAAAGGCACGTGGTCGGCTTTCGCTTTGATGTATGCACCGTTACGTACGCCTTTGTAAGGCACGGAAGGGTGGTCGGCATACAATGTCGCGTTGGTCATCGGCGCATAATACTTCGAGATCCGGCCATCCTTCAAGCCGACCAGAAACGATTCCATTACAGCACCCATGCGGGTATCATCCCACTCGTAGCAGATTTGCGCAACCGGTATCTTGTTACCATTCAAGGAGTTGATAAAATTATCAGAATTGGCAGCGATCAGACCGGCGGGATCGGCAAGCGCTTTTTCACCTTCTGTTTTAGCAAGCGCCGGATCTACTTTCGAAAGGCGCATAGCCAGGCGCAGGCGAAGGGAGTTCACCAGTTTCTGCCACCGTGGAACGCTGCCTGCATATTGCGTGGGATCAAACTTCTTGTAACCTACATACTCTTTGTTTGCATTGAGATCCGTCTGGATCGAATCCAGTTGCTTGAAGAAAAGCGGGTACAGGTCCGACTCCTTGTCGTAGGCAATGGAATTAGCTGTGGTACCGTATTGTGAATAGATAACCGGCCCGTGGACACCTGTCAGCTTGGAAACTGCGAAAACGCGGATCAGCTTAGCCCAGGTCGCGAACATCGGCAAGTTGTTGTCCTTCGCCAGCTGGATCACCTGTTTCGAAGGCGACATTACGCTACCATAAACCCGGTCCCAATAGGTGTTCCAGCGAATGTAGTAGGTCGTGTTGTTCACGTTACCAACGAAGTCCGTAGGCGTACCCATGAAGCCCATCCAGTTATCCGAGCACAAATCTTCCTCGATCTGGTGACCGTTGAGGTTGAAGATCATATTGGAAAAAGGCGAACCCACGAGGTTGAAGTCCTGTTTAAGCAGCTCGTCCGAAATCTGGTATGGGTTCTGGTTCGTCTCTACAAAGTTATCCGTACAAGCCGCGAAGGCAGCCAGGGATACAAGTCCTAAGATTATTTTTTTCATGTCAGTGATTTTAAAGCTTTTAGAAAGACAATTTCAGGTTCAAACCGTACGATCTTGTAGATGGCAAACCAAATACGTCGGTCGACTGCAAATCATTGTTCGTACTCATGGCCTGTTCAGGATCGAAAGGCGCTTTTTTGTAGAAGAAGAACAAGTTTCTGCCCACGAACGAGATAGAAGCGTCTTTCAGCACGCCGCCTTTGGTTTTGAAATTATAACCGACCACAAGCTGGCCCAGGCGGACGTTCGTTCTTTTGAACACGTACGGTTCCATGATCTTGTTCCTGTCACCGATAGCAGAATAATAGGTGTAAGGATCAATGGAAGTAACGGCTGTACCTTCCGGTTTAACCGCATTGATAGGTACCGAACCGGCGTCACGCGCTTCGGCAGATCTTTCGCTCACACCGTAGGAATCGAGGAAGGCCTCTGTTTTGGAGAATGCAACACCGCCGAATTTACCGTTCACCAGCACATTGGCGAAGAAGTTGCGATAGTTGAAGGTGTTGGTCCATCCCAGCAGCAGCTTGGGGTTCACGTTGCCTACTTTGGTTTGCGTAGCGGCCTTGGTAGGAACGCCATTGGCATCGAGGATGATCTGTCCTGCATCGTTGCGTGCAAATTTGTAAATGTAAACATCATTGAAAGAACCGCCTGCTTTGATAATCGACGCGAAACCTTCGTTATCACCGCCTACCTGATAATTAGGGTTCGACGCGATCAGCTCTACGATTTTGTTCTTGTTCTGAGAAGCATTTACCGTCGTATTCCAGGTGAAATGATCCGTGCGGACAGGCTCGGCAGTCAGGGTAAGCTCAAATCCATTGTTCTCGATCCGCCCCGCATTTACGTAATAAGTAGTGTAACCCGAGCCCGAAGGTGCCGTCAGCGAAAGGAACTGGTTGGTGCTCACGCCATTGTAATAGGTGAAATCGAGTCCCAGCTTGTTGTGGAAGAACTTGGTTTCGATACCGTACTCGTTGGCAACAATTTTTTCAGGTTTCAGGTTGGTGAAAGGCACCTGTGTAGGACGGTTGATACCGCCGATGCCGCTTGGACCACCCGCGCCGCCGATGGCACTCAATGGAAGTACTCTGTTGTAAGGCACCTCGTTGGCAGTTTGCGAGAACGATGCCCGTACTTTCAGCAACGAAATAGCCTGAGGCAGGTTCAGTATCTGGCTCAGTACGGCAGATCCACCGATAGACGGGTAGAAATACGACTGGTTACCGGTAAGCGCCAGGGTAGAAGCCCAGTCGTTACGTCCGGCCAGATCCAGGAACAGGAAATCCTTGAAACCCAATGACAAGTTCGCAAATGCGCCTTTTTTAATGGTATTGCTATAATCCGGGTGATTGTAGAAAATGACATTGTAAGGCATGTTCGAGAACGTAAATACATTGGGGTACTGCAACGAAACCGTTCCGTTGTTCACGGTCATACCATCGTTGTATTTGTTCTTCTGGTAGCTAAGACCGGCCAATGCGGTAAGGCTGAAATCGCCGAAGCTCTTGTTGTACGTAAGGATACCATCCGAGTAAATCGACTGATCGGTATATCTCGTGTAGGCCCATGTGCCATTCGGGCTTACACTCACGGAGTTACCTGCCGCAGCGTAACGCTTGTCGTCCAGCACGTTGTTATAGTCGATGTTGGCACGTACGTCGAAACGCAGGTTTTCTATGATATCGTAAGACAGTTTTACGTTGGCAATGAGCCTTTTGTACGATTGCAGCTTGGGGTTTCTGTTAAGCTCCCAGTAAGGGTTGTTCTGTTTCTCTTCGGTGGAATACCAGTTCATCTTGTCCATATTCCGGTCCTTATTGAACACCGCGTAGTTGGTTTTGTAATCGTTGAAATCGCGGTCGCGGGCAAAGAGGTACAAACCGGTCAATGGGTTGTTGTAGTAACCCGCGCCCGGACGGTTCTTCGATTCTTCCGCCGAGAGGATCACACCTGAGCTGATTGTCATCTTGTCTTTCAGCAATTTGGTGCTTTGGCGGAACGAGAAGTTATTCTTCTGGTAGGTATTTGTTGGCATGATACCTTTGGAAGAAATGTTGGCGTACGAGAAGTAAACGTTTGTTTTGTTGTTCCCGCCAGTGATAGCCACGGAGTTGGTATATGTGGCGCCGGTCCGGAAGAAATTATCGATGTAATCCTTCTGGTAGTTATCCGATTTCACCACTGCCGTTCCCGTAGGCGTCCAGCTGTAATCGCCGCCTACACTGCCATAGCGGTACTGGAAGTCGGGCAGGCCTGATACCTTTTCCAAAACCGCGCTGGAATTGAAATCCACCGACAGCTTGCCTTCCTTACCCTTTTTGGTGGTGATCAGGATCACCCCGTTGGCTCCCTGGCTACCATAAAGAATGGAAGCATTCGCGCCTCTCAGGATGCTGATACTTTCAATATCTGCCGGGTTGATGGCTGAAAGACCATCTCCACCGTCCGTTCCACCGTAAGAACCGGGCTGTCCGCGCTTATTATTCACCATCGGGATACCATCGATCACGTAAAGTGCTTCGCTGGATCCTTGCAGTGACTTGTTACCGCGAAGCACTGCTCTGGTGGAACCGCCTGCTCCTGAGCTGCTTACTTTGATGTCGATACCTGCGGCCTTACCGTTCAGGGCGTCTACAAAGTTGGTATTGGCGGCCGCTCTCAGTTCCTGTCCGCCGATTTGCTGGGTGGCGTAGGTCAGCGCTTTTTTGTCTCTCTGGATACCCAAAGCCGTTACAACCACTTCATCGAGGGTAGCGGCAGATGTTTCCAACACCACGTCCAACACACTTTGCGATCCTACCGTTACTTCTTTGCGGGTGAAACCAATGGAAGAAAATATCAGAATGGCCTGGTCGTTAGGCACATCGATCGAATACTTACCTTCGGCATCGGTAATTGTACCGGTTTCACTACCCTTTATTACTACGGTGGTACCTGGTACAGCCTCTCCTTTATTGTCGGTTACGCGGCCTGTTACTCCTCTTGCGGCAACCAGTTTGGCACTCTTGTGGCTTGCGACGGCTCCGGAGGGTGCCGGCGCGGCAAAGGTCGTGCCCACGGAAGCCGTGAGCGCGGCGATCTGGTAAAAAGTAAGTTTCATCCATAGCGGACACTTTACTTCTTGCTTTCTTTTCATAAGTCTGAACGGTTAAATTTAGGATAAATTTTGGCATAGAGGCTCCGTGCCATCTCCGAGAGACGACCGGGCAATCGAAGTCCGTTAAAGTGCTGACTTTGAGGCTTCTTGTTGTTGGTAGGGATTGAACGTAGAGGGTTACGGCATAGGCAAAACTTGAAATTTTTATTAAAAAGTAATTAAATTGGCAATAACTGACGTGAACAGAGGGTTAATTTTGAATTTTTTTTAAAAATAGTAATTTTATTGGGCTACTAATGCAATTGGTGGTTTTTTGTTCTAAAATTTTTAAAATTTATTAACGAGGTAGTCACTGAGGGAAACAATGCACAAAATAGAAGTGCGAAAGGGGGCATCGGGTAACGTTGCTATATATGTACAAGTGGAAGAAGTGCTCTTCGCATTTTAAATCCGGACAACGCTACATGACTAAGTCAATCAGCAAGTCGTTTTAAAAATTTGTAATGTTTACTTTACTTTTTGTAAATCACTCATTACATTGCAGCGTCACTAACCGTTCAAAAAAATGGCGCTACTATCTTCGGCCCGGTATCGGGCAGCCGGGGTGTTCCTGGCTCTTGCCGGGCTGCTGGGTTTTTGTGTTGCTTCCACCGAGGGGCTCATCAACGTATACCGGATCATCCTGCCGGGTAATACATTGCCGGATGGCGCTTATCCGTACCCTCCCGAATTCTGGGGAGTGAATGCCATTTTGAGCGATGTTTCGATATGCTTTCTGGTGATCGGGATGGCGGCGGTGTTTCTGGCGAAGGAACGCGACGAGTACTTGGAGCGAATCCGCCTGGAATCGGTCCAGTTTGCGGTGTATGCGCAGTTCCTGGTTGGTCTTGTTGCATTTGCCTACGTTTACTGTACGCCCGGTTATCAGATCGAAAACACCTTTCAGGGGATTATGGGCATGGCCTGCGGTGCGTTTCTGGTCGCCTATGGGCTGCGCTACTATTATATTGTTCACATTAAAACGGATGAGGAGTGAGTAGCCAGAACGTCAAACTGGAAAATACGTTGCGTGTGGAGCGTGCGATCAGGCGCATGACGCAGGCGGACCTGGCCGCACGCGTGGATGTGTCGCGCCAGGCGATCATTGCGATTGAAACCGGTAAATTCATTCCCTCGGCGGTGCTGGCAATCAAGCTTGCCAGGGTTTTCGGGAAACCTGTGGAGGACATATTTATACTGCTGGACGAGGAAAGTCCGGTACCCGAGGAAGTAGAACCATAGTATCCAATCCATCATTAGCCATGAAAACTATCTTTCTGTTGCATTTTGCAATGCTTCTGGCCGTGCGCTTTGCGTGCGCGGGCGTCGTGCACATACAAGGTACCGTTAGTAATGCGGGAGACGACAACCTTCAATGCACGATCGTTCCGAACGCACTCCATGCCGAGCGCGTGGGTGTTGTTATACCATTGAAGGAAGGGCGCTTCGACCGCCGGTTGGAGATTTCCGGGGCGGCATTCCTGAGTTTCAGCGACGGTACCAACCATTTTGGAGGGCTGGTGGAGCCAGGCGACAGCATTACCATCCGATACGACCGGTCGGATTTCGCCAACAGCATTTCATACAGCGGAACGGGTAAAGACAAATTTGAAATAACCTATTCCATTGGCCAGATCAAGATTTTGTCGAGAACGGCGCTTGCGGCTGCGAAGAAGCAGAGGTTCCCGGTCGATTATATGTTCGCCGCCATCGACAGTTTGAGAGACGCCGTCGGTGCGCGCATTGCCCGCTCAGCCAGCTCGATGCGTGGTGAAAGCCGGATGCAGTTACTGGGGTATCTTTCGGCCACCGAACTGATCACAAAGCATAATGGCCTGGCAGGCATTTTCGGGGATTCGTTTAACAATATTCTGTCGAACCATAAAGACCAACTTAGCGAAGCTTCCGTAACGCGAATGCACGAGTTGCTGCGGTTCGACGATGCGTTTTACAATTCCAGACTTTACGTGGATGCCCTCACTACGATCGCATCCATTTACCTGGAAGAAAATATACAGCCGCAAACCAGCGATTTTCCCGCTCGCAAATACCAGCTCCTCGCGGACCTGCTGCCGGAAAAGCTACGTTCGCCCGTCATTTACCAGACGCTCAAATCGGATGTTTCAAATTCAACCGGAAATGAAAAGGCCGTGTTAAATGCAATCGATCAACTGACGGATGATTCCCTGAAGCAAATTATCACAGATTTGCTGGCCGGTACGAAACTGCTCAGGGCAGGGGATATGGCCCCGGCGTTTTCCATGGAGAATTTGGCAGGGGAAAAAGTGAATCTGGAATCATTCCGCGGTAAAACCGTCTATCTCGATTTCTGGTTTGCCTCCTGCGGGCCCTGCCATTTACTTTTCAAATCCATCGAACCTGTCAAAAAGCGGTTTGAGAACGACGACCGCGTCGTGTTCCTGACTGTTTCCGTGGATAACCAGCAAACCTGGAAAAAGGCGATCACGAAATTCGGTGTGAAGGGCTACCATGTTTTTACCGAAAACAAATTGCGCGAGCATCCGATCATTAAATCTTACAATGTTACGGGCTATCCTACGACCTATATTATTGATCCGGCGGGTCGGTTCCATTCCATCCGGCCGTCGCAGAATCCGGATATGCTTGCGGCGCAGATAGAAGAGTCGCTTGGTGTATCAAAAAAGTGATTGCCTCTTATTTGATCAAATTTTTCCTGCTTTCTCAACATTTGTTAATTCTTTTGTCACTCACGGCCTCTATTTTCGCACTTACCTAAGCCGTATAGGTACCGGGCATGCGTGTTTGCAGCCCGTTTCGACGATATCTGGCAATACCGGCGGTTGCCTTCACATCAACACCTTTAACAATGGCATCGAAAGCAGTAGACGATTTTCTCGCAGAAATCAACCATTCCCGTAAGGAGGAAATGGCGGCGCTCCGCCAAATTATTACGGAAGTGAACCCTTCCCTCACCGAATCGGTAAAATGGGGCGCTCCCAGCTTCTTTTATAAGCGCGACATGGCAACCTTCGGACCCCGGGTTAAAGACCAGGCCGTACTGGTTTTTCACGAAGGTGAATTGCTGACAGCCCGCAACGTATTAGAACCCGCGACAAAAGGCAAAGCTTATGCAAGGTTCAACAACATGGCGGAAGTGGAAGCCAGGCGCGAAGATTTGAAAGCGGTTGTCCGGGAATGGATTGAACTAATGGACAAAGAATAAGGCGGGTTGCCCGTAACTTGTCTCAAATGCCCCCTGTATCTGTTCAGGATGGCTTCCAAATGGGTTGTCGCATTGGCCTATTTTTGTAGTGGTTCAATGTCCATTCAATAGATACAAGATGTTATGAGAAAGGTAATTGCAGCATTCAATATGACACTCGACGGGAACTGTGATCACACAGCGGGTATCCCCGACGAGGAGCTCCACCGGCATTACGAGGAACTGCTTAAAAGCGCAGACATTGCATTGTACGGAAGGACGACCTACCATCTGATGGAGTTCTGGAAAGACCTGGTGCAAAATCCGAGCGGCCAGAAGGATATGGATGATTTCGCATTAAGCATGGACCGGATTCCCAAACTCGTCTTTTCCCGTACTTTAAAAGAAGTCGATTGGCACAGCGCCAGGCTGGCGCAGCACGAGCTCGGAGAAGAAGTGCGGTTACTGAAAGAACAGCCGGGCGGGGACATTCTGGTCGGTAGCAGGAGCCTGATCACCTCCCTGATAAACCTGGGCCTGGTCGACGAATTTCAACTCACCATTTTTCCCGTCGTAGCAGGCAAAGGGCTGACGTTGCTGGACGCGATAGCCGACCGGACCCTGTTGAAACTCACAAAGACAAAAACGTTTACTTCCGGCGCGGTAACGATGTATTACACCTTTGAATAGGGATTTACAGCATTGCTTCGCCGGAAACAATTTCCTTGGCATGGCTAACGGAAACAGGTAAGCAATTTTCTCGATGTGTTGGATTTTGCTTGTCGGCATATTAGTTTTGGATCAATTTATAATTGGTCTAAATAATGTAGACAAGTCCAACCCAAGATATGATTATTCCGTTACAGCTTATCCATTCCTGCCCCTCTGCCCATTCGGTGTTATCGGACTGCCGTGCACGGCTTGCATTGACGTCTTTTTTTCTGATCATAATGCTTTGTACTCCCGGTTGCGCGGTCAAAGCGCAGTCGCACGCGGGGATGATCCGTGGGATGGTTACGACCATCGACGGGGCGCCTGCGCAGGGTATTTCCGTGAAGCTCAAAAATTCAGCCAAAGGTACGGTGGCCAATACCAATGGTACTTTTGAGTTCAAAAACCTGGAATTCGCGTCCTACACCGTCGAGTTTTCCATGGTAGGTTATGAAACGACCACCGCCGAGGCGACGGTTAGCCAGGAAAAGCCCACCACCGAGGTTGCGGTCCAGCTCGATTTTTCTTCCACCAAACTCGACGAGGTGATCGTCAGCAACGGGGGTAACCGATTCGCCAAGAAGGAGAGCGACGATGTTTCGAAAATGCCCATTGCAAACATGGAAAACCCGCAGGTGTACACCGTGGTGAGCAAGGAATTGATGAAAGAGCAAGTCGTGACCGACTATAACAGCGCTTTCAAGAACGTGCCCGGCGCGGGTATCGCCGAAATAAGGAACCAGGGACGTACTACGTCCATTTCGCGGGGTTTCGCTACGCCCCAGCTCGTGCGCAACGGGGTGGGCAGTTTTACGTATTCGTCCATCGACCCGGCCAACCTGGAACGCATCGAGGTGATCAAGGGGCCGTCGGCGACATTGTTCGGAAGTACATTGTCGTCTTTCGGGGGGCTTTTCAACCGGGTTACCAAGAAGCCATTCAATGCATTTAAAGGTGAAGTATCGTTTTCTGCCGGCAGCTGGGACCTGAACCGGCTGACGGTCGACCTGAACACGCCGCTCAACGAAGAAAAATCGGCGCTGCTGCGGGTAAATACTGCATTGCACAGCGAAAGGAGTTTCCAGGATGCGGGCTTCAACCGCAGTTTCCTGATCGCGCCGAGCTTCTCGTATGCGGTGAACGACCGCCTTACCCTGCTGCTCGACGTCGAGTACAGCGGTTATAAGGCCGTTTCACCTATGCGCGTCGCACCTGCGACGAAGGGGGCGGCCCGCAGCGTTACCGACCTTGGATTGCCTTACAAACTGTCTTTTGCGAATAATACCATCAACTATTCCGGGCAGCAGTACAACATTTTCGGGCAGATCAAATACAAACTGTCGCCGCAATGGACGTCGCAGACCATCGTGTCACGCACCCGGTCGTCGGCCGACGGTTATGTGGTAGGCCTTACGATCCTGACCGATTCTACGCTTCGCCAAACGGTTACCAACCAGGATTACCCCTATTACGGAACGGATTTTCAGCAGAATTTCATCGGCGATTTCCGGATCGGCTCGTTGCGCAACCGCGTGGTGGCCGGCGTGGACGTGTACAGCCTGCGCGCGACGCGTAACGATGCTTCCGTGAATATGCCTGCGCTTAATTTCAAAAAGCCTGGCAATGCTTATAACAACTTCAATATCACCAAAGTAGCCCCGTTGTTTGAAACTGCGACCTTTACCAATTTCGTGGCGATAAACGAAAGGACTTACAGCGCCTATGTGTCGGACGTACTGAATGTTACCGACCGTTTGCTGGCCATGGCGAGTCTCCGCATCGATCGCTATTCCAACCTCGGAACCTATTTTCCGGCTTCAGATTCTACGGCGGGCGCATTTAAGCAAACTGCCCTGTCACCGAAGTTCGGTCTCGTGTACCAGATCGTGAAGGATAAAGTATCGCTTTTTGGTAACTATATGAATGGTTTCAGCAACGTCAGCGGCTCCGACTTTTTTGGAAATACATTCAAACCCAACCAGGCGAATCAATGGGAGGCAGGTGTGAAGCTGGATTACAACTTTGTGACGGCTACATTGAGCTACTACGACATTGCGGTGACCAACGTTACCCGCGACGACCCGGAGCATGTCAATTTCTCGATCCAGGACGGTACCCAGGAGAGCAAAGGTTTCGAAGTGGAGGTGATCGCCAACCCGGCACCGGGCCTGAACATCGTCGCAGGCTATACCTACAACGATAGCAAGTATACGCGGAGCAACGAGAATGTGCAGGGATACCGCCCTACGACAGCGGGCCCGCCGCGTATGGCCAACCTGTGGATCAGCTACCGGCTCATCAATGGGGCCGCAAAAGGCCTGGGCATCGGTTTCGGCGGGATTTATGGCAGCGAGTCGTTCCAAAGCAATACCAAGGCATTTACATTCACGATTCCTTCCTATACCGTGCTCGACGCTTCGTTGTTTTACGACAAACCCAAGTACAGGCTGGGTATCAAGGCCGATAACCTTACCAACGAAAAGTACTGGTCGTACCGTCTCGCGGCACAAAACCCGCTGCGCGTTACAGGTAACATTACTTTCAAGTTTTAAAAAGGTAGGACCAATTTACATTGTACCAGATAGCAGCGGCCGGGGCATTGATCTTGGCCGTTGCTGTTTCGCAGGTATTGCATTGTGGCTGGATTCGGTTCATTACACAAATTTCAGCGCAATGGACGTCTTTTTTTCGCCGGTCACACGCGCGTGGATCTGAATGCCCAGCAGCACACAAAGGTCTTTGACGATCACCAGGCCTATTCCTTTTTGGCCGGGGTTTTGGGAGGCGCGGAGCCATTCCTCGTAGGAGTTGTAGTTTTTATTGAGCCAGTTTGCCAGTTCGGCCGGGATTCCGTCTCCATCATCGGCGATCGTGATTTCCTGTAACCCGGTTTGGTTTGCAGATATGGTAAGCTCGGATTGGCTCACTTTCAGGGCGTTGTCGATCAGGTTGTGGATGATGATGGCGAGCAGGTTTGGGTCGCTTTCCACGGTGAAACCCGGGTCGATGTCGGTCCTGATTGCTATTTCCCGGTGTGCGGCGATGCCTGCAAACAATCGGGAAGTCGACACTACCAGAGCGGACACATTAACGGTACGTTTCTCCCAGCGTTCGGCAGGGGATTTGCTTTGTAATTTAATGTAGTCGAGGATGTTCCGGGTGAGGGTATTGAGCCTTTGCGAGGTATCGAGCGTTTCATCGCTCATCCGGACGATGAGCGGATCGACGGCGGCCTGCCTGTGGATATACGCATTGAATTGTTGGAGCGAAAACCCGATGTAATGCAGCGGCGTCTGAATGTCATGATTGACCGCCGCGATGATCTGGCTGATCACCCGGTAATGCCGGATCAGGTTCGCTTCGCGCTCTTTTTTGATATGGTACGCGGACCTGATCCTTACCGCTATGAAGAACAGCCCTGTTAAGACTAATGCTGCCAGCGACCGGAACCACCAGGTCTCATGCCACGCGCGCGGGACTTGCAGGTGCAGGGTTTTGTAGGTATAATCATTCGTTCCGAATCCCGTCACATTCCTTATTTTCAACACATAGGCTCCATATGCGAGGCCGGGCAATGCGATGACGAAATCCGGATTGACCGGCATCCAGCTCTCGGCGCGGCCAGGGCCGGAAAGCGTGTATTGCATCCGGAGGTTTTTCTCGTTGCCGAGGTACGGCGTCGTAATAGTCAGTCTCAGTTGCTCGAAATCACGGGATACTTCAAGTGAGTCGGCTACGGGGATCGTTTTTCCGTCCTCGCGGATCTCGTTGATGAAAATCTGGCGGTTGGGCAGCTCGGGCCTGACGGTTTCCGGTTTAAACCAGATCAGTCCATCCATCGACGGGAGCGACACGGTTCCGTCGGCGAGCGTGACCGCGCATGGCTGACAGCCACCGTTGAATTCGTTGGTTGCGAACCCGTTGCGCTTGTCGTAATACAGGTAATAAACCAGGCCTTTCTGATGCGTCGCATATGCGAGCAACTGCTTTTTGGCCACCTGGAAAAGTCCCCGGTTGGTGGTGATCCAGAAAAAACCATTACGGTCTTCGACGATGCAGTGGGCGGTAGCGAGAAAGCGGTTATCATCCAGCGGAAATTTGACCACTTTTTCACCCCTCAAAAGGTAGATACCATTTCCGTAAGTAGTGATCCACGTGCCGTCATGCGTGGTGTAAGCGCTGCGGACCGTCATGTTCCCCAGGGCATGGATCTTCTTCAAAGCGCCGCTACGGGTATTCAGCCTGTAAATGGCGCTTTCGGTAGTCAGAAACATCGTTTCTTGGTTTTCCCTATCCAGGATCGTATAATTGCCGATGTTGAGCCTGTACCTGAGTTTTGGTGTAAACCGGCCCTTGCTTTCTTCGATCGAATACATCCCATTGGTTTCACAGCCCACCCATAACCTGCCGCCTCGCTCGATGTTCAGGGATTTAGCTTTTTCGGGCAGCCTGACGTGGGCCAGTATTTTTTTTCCGGACGGGTCCATTTTGTAAACGTCATATGCGAACTGGAACCAGAACGCGCCGTCTGCGCAACGCACCATGAAAAATGAGCTCCTGATCTTTTCCAGCAGGGGCGAGGTGCGTGAAACTACGGCCTTTGGCAAACCGGCCTGCGGCGTAAATGCATATCCCTGGGATGACAGTACGGAACGCCCGGTGCCCGCCACCTGTGCATAATATACGTTGTCCGCATTGTCGGCAGCCAGCTTGTTAGCATAGAAATCCTGCTTCTTGAAAAGGTACAACCCGTTCGTTACGCTGCCGAGGAACAGCGAACCGCTGCTTTCATCGAGGAATAAGGAGGTGATTTTGGTTTTTTCGAGGTCAAAGTCTTTCAAGATGAGCTGGGTATGGAGCTTTCCGGCTGCCGATGATTGGACGATGTACAGCGAGCTATCAAGATATAAAAATGCCTGGCGCGAAACGTTGTTCCAGAAAAGCTGGAAATTGTTGCCCGAAAACCGCCTATTGGCCAGGATATCACCCCCGACAACCACATTGCCGACCGTAGCGCCGATGGATTTAAAATTCCCATTCAAATCCAATGCATAAGGAATGCGTCCTATGAGAAAGAATTGCTTAAAAGCTCCGCTGGCCTTAAAAAGGCGTTTGCCATTTTGAAAACCGTAAATTTCCGCGCCCTGCCACACATAGGAGATGCCGTTTCCGGAAGAAGTGAAATAATGTTCCGAGTCGGGAACAACGGGGTACTGCGCCGGGTAACCTTGCAGTATACTGTTATGCCTGATCTCGTTCCGGGCTAATGGATTGATTTTTTTATAGTTATCATAGAAAGCGGTGTCGACAGATGCAAGCCCATTGGAAAGGATAGCCACGTATTCGTTCTTTTCAGACAATGCATAAAACTCCGGGGCGTTGCCTGCACCCGGTTGCGGTGACGGAACGAACCAGCGGAAGCGGTTGCTCAAAAGCGGCAATACCGATTTTTCAAACGTTATAAAACGATGGCCGTCGAAGCGAGCCAGTCCGGCTTCGGTCGTTAGCCATATGAAGCCGTTCCGGTCCTGTGCAATCGCTTTAACGCTGTTCTGCGGAAGCCCGTTTTCATCGGTAAAATGCTGTAACCAATATCCTTCCGGCTGTTGCTGTGCGATTATCCGGCCGGGCAATAGCAATGCTATGTACAGCAGCAACACCGGTACATATTTGGGAAGAAGCGACCATTGAGCCGGTACGTTACTCATTGACCTGGAAATACTTGGTCAGTTCGATTACATTGCTTACGCCGAGCTTTTCGAAGATTTTGGATTTGTAAATGCTGATCGACGAAGACGAGAGGCTGAGCTGCTCCCCGATATTTTTGGTAGACTGTCCTTTCACTAACAACTGTGCCACATCCAGTTCCCTTTCGGAAAGTTTCTCCGTAGTCGTGTCGGTTGTTTCCCTGGAACCCAGCAACTTGGCGAATGCCTGCTGCATTACCTCCGGGCTCGCGTAGGTACGCCCGCTCAGGACGTGGTCTACCGCTTTTGTGAAGTCGTCATTGATGGCTGTTTTGGAGATATAGCCGTTGGCGCCCGCCTTTAAAAACGGTACTGCATAAAGCTGCTCGTCGTAGCTGGAACAAACCAGGATCGGCAGTTCGGGCTGCCGGAGCCGGACGGAATGGACCATCGCCACTTTGTCGCCGCCCGGCAGGTTAATATCCATGATCAGCAGGTCGAAACTCCGCTTTTCAAGCATTGCGATGGTCTTATTGAAATCGCTCGTGCAGGTAATTACCGCTTCCGGTTTATGAGCCATCAAAAGAAATTGTATACCCGCCAAAATCAGCGGATGATCTTCTGCGATGATGATCTGAATGCTCATGCCGGAAAAGAAATAACGATCGGGGAATTTCAGTGACAATGATAGGGAAAATCGGCGATAGTAGTCCTTCGACGTGCTATTAAATTTATTAAATGCAACAAATACTTTTTTTAATAAACGATTAAATTTTTCCTGGCGCCGCCGCCGGTTACATGCGATAATTTTGTTGTGTTCCAGCCAGAAACAATCCGCTGATACGCGTTGATTTACCCCCTCCTCTACATGAAGTATTCAATATGCGCCCATCGATACATCCTTGGGGTACAGCACCGTGGATGATTGCCAGTAAGGCTTCCGACAATTAATCAATCGTTCGTTTATCAAACCAAATCTTGTTCATCTATGAAGAGACTTTTAACCGTTCTGTTTGCCTTGTCCTTTCAGTTTGCATCAGCGCAGAAAGGGTTCTTTACCAAGGTAGAATCCAGCGATAATCCTTCGGCCCGGTCGGTTACCCATTTAACCAGGCATTCGGTTTTTAATATTCAAACTAAAAACCTGAAAGCATACCTCGCTGGCGCGCCACTTGAATTCGGTAAAAAGAATGCCGTCGGACGTACCCTCGAAATACCGTTGCCAGACGGAAATGTGGTGCTTTTCGATATTTTCGAATCGCCTATTCTTGCGCCTGCGATTGCGGCGAAACATCCGGAAATCAAGACCTATGCCGGAAAAGGCATTACGAATAAGGCCTATTCGGTTCGTATCAATTTTACCCAGGCGGGATTCAGCGCGATCATCCTGGGCGCAGGAAGCGATGCTGTTTATTTTGAAAAAATTGATTTGAATGCGGCCGACAGCATTTACAGAAGCTACTTCTCGCGCGACGCGATCAGCCCGAAAGATGCCACCGAGAAAACGTCCAATAACCATTGCGGAACAATTGACAGCGAAAGCCGTGTGAAACAATTGAATACCAACGGACAGAATAAAAGAACTGCCGCGACTGCATCGACAGGAGCCACTTTGAGAACCTTCCGGCTGGCAATGGCAGCCGATGCGGAGTTTACGGCAAACAAAGGCGGAACGGCCGCGCTTGCCTATGCCGCGCTGACGAACTACGTCAACAACATGAATGCCGTATACAGAAAAGAGTTAAGTGTATCGTTCGAACTGGTTAGCGATGAAACGATCGTTTACACCGACGCGGCCAGCGATCCGTATACGAATGACAACCAGAGCACGATGCTCGACGAAAACCAGGAACATCTCGACAACGTCATGACTGCCGGTTACGACATCGGGCACGTGCTGGGTTATGCCGGCAGTTCGGGTGGCGGTATCGCCGCGCGCGGGTCGGTGTGTGATCCTTCCTCAAAGGGGCAGGGGGTTTCAGGGGTCGGTGACGGCTCCTATCCGGATGTATTCGATCAGCAGCTGATCCAGCATGAGGTAGGGCACCAGTTTGATATGGGCCATAGCTACAACAGCAATGTTCCGGTTTGCACTACCAGGGCTCACGATACCTCGGTAGAACCGGGATCAGGCACTACCATCATGAGCTACGGCTATACTTGCAGCAATACAGACCCGGGACTTGGGATGCTTGGCAATGACGACTACGAGGGCACTTACCAGCCAATCTTGAATTTCCACGCAGCCAGTTATGATCAGGCCAATGCATTTATCGAAACGTTATCATGCTTCACCACGTCAGCCACGAACAATGCCGTGCCCGTGATCAATGCAATGGCTACGAGCTGGACGATCCCCAAATCGACACCGTTCGTACTGACCGGTTCGGCCACCGATGCCGACGCGGGCGATGTGTTGAGCTTCTCGTGGGAGGGAACCAATATCAGCGATGAAAGCAACAAGGCTTTGCTTACCGCCGCTACCATCTCGGATCCTTCACGCCCGCCGTTTTTCAGATCGTACGCCCCCGTTTCCGCGAGTACAGGCCCTGATGCCGGAACCCGATATTACCCCAGGCTGGAAGCGATCCTGGATGGATCGAACTACGCAATCGGTGATAAATTGCCTTCAATAGGTATTGCGACCACCCACAAATTGACCGTCCGTGACAATGACAGCGGCGTCAGCTCGGCCGAAGTGACTGTAAATGTAGATGACTCAGGACCGTTCCTCATTACCAACGATACGCCGGGCAGCTTGCTGGGGCCGACAGGCACCTATCCGCTAGGTGGCGCCATGACGGTGATGTGGAGTGTGAACGGCACGGCAGGCGCTCCCGTGAATTGTAAACGGGTCGATATTTTCCTGTCGACAGACGGTGGGCTGACTTTTCCGACCACGCTGCTAACGGACTGGCCCAATGCCGGTACCGCTGCCGTGGTTCTGCCCCTGGTAGATACTTTCAAGGCGAGGATCAAAATAGCGCCCAGCACCAGTACTTTGGCGGGTCATGTGCCCAATGTGTTCTTTGATATCTCCAATGTCAATTTCATCATCGGTTCTCCAATGCCGGTAACCCTGGTGTCGTTCGAAGCGAAGCCTGATTCAGAGAACTCCGCAATGCTTACCTGGCAGACTTCCGAAGAACGCAACAACGCCGGTTTTGACATAGAAATGAGCCTCGACGCGAGAACTTTCAGCAAAGTCGGTTTCGTAGACGGGAACGGAAACACCACCGCGGCAAAGCATTACCAGTACCCGGTTAAAGACCTTAGCGGCGGAAAATACTATTTCCGTTTGAAGCAGCTGGATTACGACGGCAAATTCGAATATTCGCAGATCCGGGCTATCGAGCTGAAAAGCGCCAGGGATTTCCTCGCCGTATACCCGAACCCAACGGGCGGCAAGCTGAAAATCCATCCGTCGCTGCACAAAGGCCAGGCATTCTCGGTGCAGATTGTGAACCAGAGCGGCCGGACCGTCGTGTCGCTCCCGACCAGCGACATTTACAGCAAAGATTACGAACTGGATGCGTCCGACCTGCCCTCAGGAATTTACAGCATCATCCTGAAAGGCGTCAATTTTACTGAAAGTTTAAGGTTTGTAAAACAATAACCCCGCCGCAATAGCCAAGTAGCGGCATACTTACTATTCAGGAGAAGAACAGGGCAGGGGGCACCCCGCTCTGTTCTTCATTTCAATGCGCGGGTATTTTCAATAGCATGTGACCACTAAACGCTCAGCCGCCGGTGAACAACGAAGTTTTTCCAGATTTTCCCTACCGCGCAACCGAGGTGGTCCGGTTTATCCAGGCAAACGAACTGTTCACGTGCATGCTAACCAACGGCCGCGTGATCCACTTTTGCCCAGCCGATACAGAAGCATTCAGGATCTGGCTTTCGGAGCACGGCGTGAAAGATGTTACGGGGTCACTCACTCCGTAAAGAAGACACCGGATTCACCCATGCGGCTTTGATTGCCTGGGAGCTGACGGTGAGCAAGGCGATGGATGTGGTGACGACGCCGGATACCGCGAAAATCCACCAGCTCAATCCTGTGCTGTATGCGAATGTGCCCAGCCAGCTGCTTAGCGCCCACCATGCGAGCGGGGAGGCCACCACGAGTGCGATCAGGATCAGTTTCAGGAAGTCGGACGAAAGTAGTCCGACAATGCTGGACGCGCTTGCCCCGAGTACTTTACGTACACCGATTTCCTTGGTACGCTGCTCAGCGGTGAATGCTGCCAGTCCGAACAGCCCCAGGCAAGAAATCAGGATTGCCAGCACGCCGAAATAGTTGACAAGCGTATGCACCTGCTGTTCACTTCGGTAGAGGCCTTCGTACTCTTCATCAAGAAAATGGTAGTTAAAAGGATATTCAGGGTTAAAATCCCCGGCGACCGTTTTGAGCGCAGCCAGTGCTTGCTCTGTTTGTCCTTTCTTTGTTTTGACCAATAAATAGCCCGAATTCTCAGGGATGTACGTCAATACAAGCGGTGTAATGGCCTGGTGCAGCGAACTCATATGGAAGTCTTTCATAACCCCGATGACAGCTCCGGTGCCTTTCCAGAACTTGATCTGCTTTCCGACCGGATTTTCTTCGCCCATCAGCCGCGCCGTCGCCTCGTTGATCAGGTAGGCCGACGAATCCGCCGCGCTACCGGCACGAAAATCCCTGCCGTCCACCAGCTGGATATTCATGGTCCGGACAAAATCTGCGCCGACGGTCATCGCGGTGACCGATGCATCCAGGTTCGGGTCTTTGCCCGGCCAGGTCAGATCGCCGGATGTAGACTGTATATTGACGGGAAGCATACCCGTTACCGATGCCGACGCTACGGCCGGTTGCCGCATTACTTCCTGCCGGAATGCTTCCATCTTTTCAGGTTTGCTCACATTGCCTTCCAAAGGGAGGTAAATCACATTTTCACGGTCCAGGCCCAGGTTTGTCGTACGCAGGTATTGCATTTGTTTACTTACGGTCAGCATGCCTACGATGAGGAAGATGGATAGCGAAAATTGAAACGTCACAAGTATCCGCCGGAAGAGTGCCGGGCCATTGCCAAACTGCAACTTGCCTTTCAGTATTTTTATTGGCTTTAATGCAGACAAAAACAACGCCGGGTAGCTTCCTGCCAAAAGCCCGGTGAGGAGCGTCAGTGCCAGAATTCCGCCCCATAGTTCCGGGCTGGTAAAGTCCAGCACCAAATGTTTTCCGAACAACTCATTGAATGTAGGTAACGCCAGCCAAACCGCCGCTAATGCCAGGGCGAGGGCAAGCACGCTGGTTAGTATCGATTCACTTAAAAATTGCCCGATCAGTGACGAGCGAAATGCGCCTACCACTTTTCGTACACCCACTTCTTTGGCCCGTGTGGCCGAGCGGGCAGTAGCAAGGTTCATAAAATTGATGCAGGCAATTAACAGAAGGAATGCCGCTACTACGGAGAACACGCGTACATACTCGATGCGCCCGCCGACCGGCTTGCCCATTTTGTAATCGCCGTAGAGGTAAACGTCCGTAATCGCTTGAAGGATCGGAACGGTGGTATTGTCCTTGTCGGTGTAGCGGCGGTAAATGTCTTCCATGCTCTGCTCTGCCTGGGCCCGGGATGTATTTGGCCTCAGCTTTAGATAGGTAAGAAACGAACTGTTACCCCAGGTTTTCTGCCACGGCTGCTCCTGCTCTTTCCAGTTGACAACCCAGCCGAATCTTAATGTGGAATTGCTGGGCAGGTCACGCAGCACGGCGCCGACTACATAGAACTTTTCATTGTTGAGCTGCAAAGTTTTTCCCAGCGGATCGGTATCGGGAAAGTATTTGTCGGCCAGTTTTTGGGTTATGACCACCTGATTTTTCTGTGCAAGCGCAATGCGCGGGTTACCTTTCAAAACCGGCAGGTCAAATACTGCGAAGAAATCATCTGTCGCATAATATCCCTTTTCCTTCGCGCTTTTTTCTCCTACTTTCACCAGCAGTTCCAACCAGGGATTGATCTTCGTTGCGGCCGCCACTTCCGGCACATCTTTGGAAATGGCATCCTGCAATGGCCCTGGGGTAACTTCCCCGGTACCGATCTCCCCCGTACTGTGATTGGTGGAGTTGGTCCTCACAAAATAGACATCACTTGCTCCGGGCAGAAAGCGGTTGTAGCTCAGCTCGTCTTTGACCCACAAACCGATAAGCAGCGCGCACGCCATGCCCAGGGCGAGCCCGAATACATTGATACCTGTGTATAATTTGTTTTTGGCGAGGTTGCGCCGGGCGGTGGTGAAGTAGGAATGAAGCATATCGGTAAATGCGGGTTTAGGATGTTTTGAATTAGCTTTTCGTTGATAGAAGAAAGGGGTGAGGCATTGAAAAACAGCCCACACATACGCACGACGCGCACGGGTGGCTCCCGCCAGTGCGACTTGTTTATGGAAAGCTTCGTGCAGATCTCCCTGCACAAATTCGAGCAAATGCGGTGCCACAAACCATTCGAGGAGCTTGTCGGCCCACCGCGGAGGCTGGGCGTCCCGACGTTCGTGTTGATGTTTTCTAATCACGTTTTTATTGAACTTAGTTAGCGCCTAAAAGTCTGAGTTTATCCTCGGGAATGGATTGCCAGAGACTTTCCCGCATTGCCCGGATCTCTGCCAATACATTAGCGCCTGCCGTCGTCAGCGTAAACAGGCGCTTACGCCTTCCACCTCTGTCGGTGGTGGCGCCACCAATGGATGAAGACAAAAAGCCCTTTTCTTCGAGCCTGTACAATGTGGTATGCACGGCGCCTATGGTAAAAGTGCGCCCGGTGTGAACTTGAAGCTGCTCCATTACGGGAACACCATATATATGCTCGCTGCTGGCTGCGACCACCAGCAGTACAAGCTCCTCCAATTCTCCCAGGATTGTTTTTTTCATAAACACCGATTCTCTTATTAGATATAATAAGTTAAATCAAATGCCATGCCTAGGGTCAAAAGTGCCGTAGAGAGCCCATAATGCAGGAAATGGATACGTTGCGTGTTCAAATATGAACAAGTTCATGTCCGTGAGTGGACAATAGAGACTTGTAAAACACCTGTAAGGTTAAAAATTAAAGTGATATCCATTAAACATGCTGTTATACAACAAATTGAAACTATATTTATAAAGGAAGAAATCAGTCTGTAACCAGTATGTCTGCCAGTACGTCCAACAGCAGCCCCATTAACACGCCTGTGGTGTTGTCCTACTTTTCCCAAAGCGGGGATCCGAACGATCCTTATCTGGATTTTTTACAGGACGAATACCGCGCCATCACCGATTCCTGGGAGAAGTATCAGCAAACAGCTTCACCCAAAAGCATTAATGTGCTGTACCCGGCGCGTGGCGCGGCGGACGCGAGGCAGATCGACGACGATATCCGCGCATTCAAGCACCGGATCATCCTGTTTCATTTCAGCGGGCATGCTGGCTCGCAGCAGTTGCTTTTCAAAGATGGCTCCGCTTATGCCAAAGGACTCGCCGGATTGCTCGGTGAAGCGCAAAACCTGAAAGTCGTGTTTTTGAATGGCTGCGCGACCCACGATCAGGTTAACCTCCTGTTTGAGCAAAACGTGAAGGCCGTGATCGCTACCCGGGGAAAGGTTAATGACGGCGTTGCCAAAGACTTCTCGGAATGCTTTTATGAAGCCGTCTCTTCCACTGACTACACGATTCGGGAGGCATTCGAGCACGCGGTTAACACGATGATCAAGGACGGACGGATTGCGCCTGAAACGTCGACGGCATTGATCCACTGGCGTGGCCTTGGCAAAGAAAACAGCGACGAGAACGACCGGTGGGAGCTATTTGTCAGGGAAGGATTTTCGGAGCTCGACAGCAGGGACTGGTGGAAAATAGGGGTCATCACACCCGGCCGGAAAGAATTGATATCGGGTGGCTCACTCTGGGACCGCGGACAAATATGGCTTTCGGCTCTGCTGTTCACGCTTGGTTTGGCCATTATCGCATACGGGATTTTCTTTCAGGACGACATCAAAGTCGCCGGTATCGGTGTTGCTTCCTGCTGTGTCGGGATTTTTGGTTTTAAAAACCAGCAGCGGTATGTAACAGCCGAATTGAACCCCGAGCTGGTAGACGAGTCCATGCGCAAAAAACTCCGGCTCTTATAATCTTTCCGAACCCTATGAGCACTCTTCAAGAATTTGAACACGCACAAAGCCGCCTCAGCCGGGAAATTACTTCTCTAAAAAAGCAAAGCGTGCTGGCGCTGGCATTGGCCGTTGTTTTCATTATCTCGACCATTGTGTTACTGATCCAGGTGAAGCACGCGAACAATCAACTTAAAGTTTCGGAAGACCGGCTTAAAGTGATGAACGACAGCATTCAGGATCTTAACAAACAGCTGAATACCTGGCGGGTTTCGCTGATCACCAAGGAGCCGGAGAAACCCAAAGTAAAGCCCAATCCGTCCAGACCGCATATTTCGGCAGGTTATGAGATTGCGTTACCCCCTGTGGCAGCCGAGGCGCCCAAACCCTTTTTGGGCCTGATCGTTTACATCCACGACCGCAAGGGCAGCCGGGTTTCCGACACCTTGAAAGCAGCATTGCTCGAAAAAGGCGCCATTGTACCTTCCATTCAGCATATCAGCAATAAGATGCCGTTTGGTAATGCGGTGAAATACTTTCATCCCAACGAAAGCCAGACGGCAGAAACCCTGAAAAGTCAGCTGGACCAAATTCTTGGCAAAAAGGCAATCCAGGCCAAAGTCCCGGTTCGCTATCTGGCCAACGACAAAGTGCCAATTGGACAGTTCGAGGTTTGGATCGATAGATGAATGATAATGTAGAGAATACAAGAATAGCTTTTTACTTCATCTGCGTTGTATTGGTTTGGAATTCTGCGAATGCAAAAGAGCCCCTCAATTTTCGTTGAGGGGCTTTTTGCATTCGCAAATGAACAAATGTCGAACCGTTTCCTTAATGATTTAACGGTATCGCAATTAATTGATTGGATATGAAGAATTTGTTTGCATTGTGACCAATGCTTAAAGAACATCAAGGCGGTTGTTCTCACGTGATTTGATCAGTAAAACGGAGCCGTTGATTACGACACAATATAGTTTGAAAAGTGCTCATTTTCGTCTGCTGAACAATGCCATCACTCTGGATCGAAATAACACGGGCGTATATTCCAATCCGACTCACTTTTGCAACTTTTTTGCCGGGCTCTATTTACACCCTTCGGACTCGATCAGGCAGTTTCTGATCAGCTAGCAGATCATGGTAGAAATTTTTAGCAGCTGATCAAAAAGCCCTTGTGAACTTATCGAGAACTGCGTCGATTTGAGCTGAGTTTTTCTTGTCTATTCGTGATAACGTGTTTCGACGGAACTGAAAATGGGCTAGTTGATCGGAAATTGTCGTGTCCAATATTTAGTTTGTAGCCCTGGTAAATTACGGAGGCTGTGGATTGGTTAAGGTATTGGAATATACTGATAATTAGATGGTTTGACAAATTTTTCCCCATTAATGGACAAATTTTTCAGCCTTCCGGACGGTTGAAAAGCAATAGTTTTACAAAATAAAAACTACCAATGAATAGGCCAGGATTTACTACCTGAGATTCATAGTTTGGGAAGCCTGTTTATCTAAATACACGATGATTAAAACTCTTAATTAAATAATATATAAAAGAATTAATAGTTCTTAAAAATCATTCTTAGTAATTCATTTTGATGAATTTTTCTATGCTGTTATTAAGTCATTTTAGATGGAATATTATAGCAATATATCATTCTTATTCACACACTACGAAGTGCCTTATGAAAAGTAATTGAATTTAAACCTTCATTTTCCATGTTAAACTTCTTCACAACTCGTGGCATTCTTATGACAAGGCTCACAACCTTTATTCTTGTCGCTATTTTCACATGCGTATCATTATCATTGGCGAATGCCCAATCATGCCCGGATCCCGGGGGAGGAACCAGGTGGTACTTTTTTAATTCAAGCTTTGATGAGAATACTTTTCCTGAGAATGTTCCGGCTGGAAAGGCTGGCAGCGGAAAGGCGACATCGGGCAAATTGTCACTCACCGAGACGATGAATGCCGTTTATCCGCTCCGTATGGTTACAATTAATCCGGAGTTGTCAGACGGAACAACAGGCAAGGTCGTTTTTCGGTTTGATTTTCTGGACATGGCCTCCACCTCGGTTATCAAGATTTATCAAGGAACTTCTGCAACTGGGACACCGACCGAAACTATAACATCGGTAAACGCACCAGGTTATTTGCTGCAAACCCGTACATATACAGGCTCGGTTACTGTGACATTTGAGAGCCCTGTCGCTTCCGCGGGAGGGGACTTTAAAATCTTTATCCCCTACACAACCGGGGACGAGGTTGCGACGTCAGCATTTGGTTTTCAGGTAGCTTACTGGAAAAAGTTTATAACTCCCAATTCGTACACTGTGATGGACTCCTATCCCGAGGAAGCCGCACCAATTGCCACTTCCTATTTTGATGCGAATAAGAATCTTGTTTCTTCCGAACTTTCTTTTTGTATTGACTACGGGAAACCCTCACCTTCTATGGCGAACAGTAATTACATAGGGGAGGTTGTTTTTTTTCCACAGGTTCGCCAGGACTTGGATAAATCAGGAAGTGCAGATGCGGTTGATCAATTAAAGGCAGCTCGTCTGGCCTATATAATGAAGAACATTGCAACACCGGCAACGACTTATCAAAACTTCATGGATGTCCAGTCGGCGGTGAATTCAACACTCGGTCCCAACTATACGATTCCCTACGCGGGGCTTCATGGAGATGCGATCGACGCTATTCCAAGCCTGCCAAGCCCGGCTGAGCCAGTGTTTTCAATTACTGGTCCGGCATCCGCAGTGTCGGCAGGGATGCCTCAAAACTTTACCGTTAACCTGACAGACGACGGTGGACATGCGAGAATATTTAAGTTGGAGCTCCCTGCGGGCGTAACCCTGAACTCGGTTACAGGGGCGGCCTATGATGCAGGCAACAGCACCCTGACGTTTGCTTCATCGCCCGCTTCCGCGGCAGTGTCCGTTACCAGTGCTACAAGTACCACTGCGACGTTACGGGTTGTATACAATCAACCAGGTTTTTGGAATGTCAACAATCTTATTGTATATGAACCCTGTACAGGTCTGGAAGATTTTCAGGGATTTATTGGGTTAAGCAAGGGTGACATTGCGTATCCTTTCCGGGAAGCTACCGCTTCCTGGGTTGCCCAGCCTGCTTTCCCATGCTCGGAATTGAGTTATGTGATCGGTAACCGGAATATAGGCGGTTCTAATGTTTCTGACGGTTACACACTCAACCTTTCGAGCGGTGTTACAACCCTGGGCAAACAGACATTGATCGAAGGCCCTAATGCTTTCATTAACGCCATCGGTTACAACACGGTCGATAACTACATTTGGGGTTTCCGTTACGGCACCAATCAGCTCGTACGGATCGGCAGTGATTGGTCTGTGACATTCCATAATGTGACCGGCTTTCCGTCACCGGTTCCGGGTTTTGCAACCGGAGATGTAAGCCCGGATGGTATTCTGTATCTGTATGCCTCCAATTCCAACCAGATCACCAAGGTCGACCTGAATCCCGGCTCCGCAAATTACCTGACTGCCGTAACACTGCCCACTTCGCCGACCGACTTGAACGATTGGTCGTTCAACCCGACCAATGGCCTGCTTTATGGATTTGGAACAGGCAAGGTGCTATATCAGTTTGATCCGGCAACGGGTAACCGAACTACATTGGGCTCAGTAACCGGCGCAGGCATTGAAACATCTACCTACACCGGTGCTTTTGGCACTGCATTCTTCGATACCGATGGCGATATGTATGTAGGTAACAATGGCAGCGGGGCCATTTTCAAGATCAGCGCGCCGCTTACAAATCTTACAGCCTCCTTGTTTTCGACGGCTTCCGGCGTAACGCCGGGTGATGGTGCGCGCTGCCCAAGCGCAATCGTGACTGATCCGCCAGTGGCTCTGGACGACAACGGTACCACTACTTGCAACGCGGCTACGGTCGATGTGCTGGCCAATGACGTGGCCGGCAGTGCGCCGCTGGTACCTTCCAGTGTGAAGCTGTTGACACCGGGCACGCTTGCTCGGGTGACGACGCTGACTGTCGCTGCACAGGGTGAATATAATGTGAATACAGTGACAGGCGCAATCACATTTACTCCGATCAATGGCCTGCGCGATACCGTATCTATCGATTACGTGGTAACCGATGGCAATGGCCTCGAATCGACTGCCACACTGACCATCATTGTCGATTGCCCAATGCCTGTAACACTGGTTGCCTTTGATGCCAGAAAAGAAGGAAATGCGGCGCACCTGACCTGGTCTACCACCGAAGAAGTGAATTCCGACCGTTTTGAAATACAACGTAGCCCTAATGGCAAAGTTTGGTTTACAATCGGCAGTGTTCAATCAAACGGGGAAAGCAGTATTTTGAAAAATTATTATTACACCGACGATTCACCGGAAAAAGGTGAAAATCTATATCGCCTGAGAATGGTCGATCTGGACGGCACATATGCTTTCAGCGCCATCAAAACGGTGTCTGTTGAAAATGGCACAGGACGGATATTTGTCTATCCTAATCCGGTGGTGAATGGCAAATTGACCATCAATATGCCAGGCTCCGAGCGGTATCGTGCTGAAATAACCACGCTGACGGGAGTTTCGGTGCTGAAACAGAGTCTGGCCAAAACCCAGGAATTGAACCTGCATGGACTTGCGTCGGGTATGTATGTGTTACGCGTCATCTCAACAGGCGGCGATGTGCAAACCAAGGTGTTTGTTGTGAAATAAAAAGCAAAGCATTCTTGATCCGGACATGAAGAGAAGATATGGGATTTCGGTTCCATATCTTCTTTCTATGGGAGAACTACGTATATAGCTATGCGTCTGTTATTTCGGACGGCATTGATGGCCGCCACCATTCTGCTCATTATTTGTTTTCACCTGACCGATAAAGACCTGAAAGGCTTAGGTGTCGAACTACCGTCCTAATTCAGTCTTATCATTTCCTTGATGATTTACGACGGTTTTGGCCCCGTTAGCAATACATGGGTAACTTTGACGGTGTTCGGGCGATTCGTGGCTTTTTCTTGGCACCTGTCCGTAGATTGGCTGTCATTAGTTCGATTGTTATCTGTAAGTTGACATGAAGCCGATTCGCTGCTAACGAAGTGATACATTCCCTGAGTTCACTTTCGTTGAAATCGCCGGGGAGATATCCATTGATTTCATTTCTGAAAAATTCAAGAATGTTATGAATTGATTGCTGATAATCATAGAGAATAATCTTGCAAGACTTTTGAGCCGACCTTGCTTTGTTGATAATGTTTAAAATAGTTTGATCGGAAATGTTTCCTATTCTGATCATAAAATATACGGCATTTGCGTCAAGGCTATCCAGCGGCACATCATTGAATGAATCTCGTTCCAGAAACATGCAATCAGGTAATTGTGATTGTACGATTGATTTTATTCCGGCTCTGTACATCGTGCGAGTGTCGACTACTACCATAATATTTTCTTCTCTCTTACTGTTGCTGATCATATTTCGGAATTGTTTTAGCTATTGAAAATTGATTTTTATTGTCTATTAATTAATGATGCTGTAACATTATTGTTTTATTTCAACATGCATTGGTGATTTAATTGTCTTTTTCGGGTGGTTTTCTTGGGTCTTGAAAATTTGTTTCGTACAGTTATTTTCGATGCGTGTACGGGTGTCCGGTATGACAGGTGTGTGAATGGGTCAATTCGTGCATCCAGGGGGGAGAATCTTACCAATTTGGTAAGATTTTTGGGTTTATAGCTGATTTTCAGATTTGATCAATTGATAGCGAATATGCAGCGCGCTAAGTTTGTCGACGTCGTATTAAGAAATATAAGCGACCTTTTTAACTCAAATTACAGCGCTCTGAGGTGTTATGGATTCGCATTACAGGAAGCAAATTCTGATTGTTTACGATAGCGTAGACTTGCATGACTTTGGAAATGACGTGTTGGCAAAAAGTATCCGTATAGTAAATAGCAATACAGGAGATGACGGGCTTTCCCTCGTCAGACAACTGCGGCCTGATGTAATAGTATGCGACATTTCTGCATCATCCCTCAATGGACTTTCATTTTGTGAAAAATTGAAATCTGACGCTTCTACGAGTCACATAGTTATTATTTTATTAGGGCCTGTTAGCTACCAGATTGACGGGCTTCGAGCAGGTGCGGAAGATTATGTATCTCTTCCATACGATAATTATGCGCTTGGACTTAAAATAGAAAACATGATCCGGCTTCGCCGGGCATTGCGTGGGAAAGTTGCACAAGAGATATCGGTTCAATCCGAATCGAAAGGAGAAACTAATCGGTTTATTGAAAAATTGGAGCAACTGGTTTTCGAGAATATTTCAGATCAAAATTTTGGCGTACACGAAATAGCTTTTCAAACTGGAACAAGTGTTTCTGTTCTTTATCGCAAACTTAAATTGCTTTCTGGTGTTACTGTAAACGAATTTGTAAAAAACATAAGAATGAAGCGAGCTATGAAATTATTGGAGACCGGAATATATCCCGTAAACGAAGTTTCATCCGCGGTTGGTTATGAGGATAGTAAATATTTTAGTAAGGAGTTTCGAAAATTTTTTAACAAAACTCCGGCGGAGATCAAACGTGGAGCAAGCTAGTTTGATTAAATGTGTATTCTTGATTAAAGTGAATTTTTCTTGTTTTCTGCACTGACATATACACACTAAATTGTGCCTGTATATTGGCAAACGTTGAGTAATGGGTCAGCCTCCTGGAATTCCGGGAGGCTTGATTTTTTTTATAGCCATATGGATGTCCTATCCGGTGTCACGTATCATTTATCAGGTGGTGAAAATATTGACATACTTTTTTGACAAAAAAAGACACCCAATTAGCCAAAATAGTCACCCATCGTAATCGAATTAAGTTGGGATATTTGTCGTAGAAATATTTCCAAACTGCTCCTCAGAATTAGAATTAATTCTCTTGATATCCTACTCTGAAATCATGCTGTGCTATACCACACTATGCTATTAACATTGCTCCAATACGATGATCTGATTACCAGGTCTATATAAATGCATTGAGGCCGAATTGTGTGAAGAATTGGCCTTGCGTCAAGTCGATTACGCAAGGCCCGTGCGATGTAATGTCGAACCACATTGCCAGTAAGGTCAAATTGGTGCCGGTGGAGCATATACAACAGTTTTGAAATACATTTTTAACTCTTAATGTGCTGATTATGAATGAATAAAACAAAATGGATTGTCTAACCTTTTTACGAACAAATGATTACTATTTTATGAAACTAAATGTACAAAATGCCGCCGTCGCGCTTGCCTTTGCAATGCTCGCTTGCCTTGGCGCGCGGGCGCAATCGCCCGGAGGGGTTTCCGCGAATCTGCGGGTATGGTTGCGTTCGGATAATGGTTTCACCCCCGCCTCCTGGACGGACGGATCGGGGAATGCCAATCACTATACGCAAACCAATGCCAGCCGTCAACCGTTTGTGGCTGCGGACTATTATAACTTCAATCCGGTGGTCGACTTCGGAACTTCCGGCAGTGACGCCCGCTTTATGGTCGTTCCGGCAGGTAAACCTTATTCGGCCAATGGCACCAGCAGCTCGATTTTTACTGTAAACCTGGACAGAGCTGCCGGAGGATATGGCGATATCATTGGGTTTGGAGCTAGTACGACCACTGCCAGCCTGATTAATGCGAACAGTCCTGTACTTACAAGGTTGGGAACGAACGTAGTCAATTACCCTTACGGGGATTCCAGTCCTGCTTTACCCGCCGTTGTAGTAAATAAATTATACATAAACGATGTATCATTTACCGTAGGTACCGCCGGAATTAAGTATGGCCAGAACGGGACTATCGGGGCCAATACGCAGACTTTCACTGCAGGTAATTCAAAACACGCCGACGGAAGTGTATTGGGATCGCAGCCGGAGGTTAGAAATGGTTTGATAGGTGAGGTAATTGCCTATGAAAGGGATCTTTCAGAGGCGGAGAAGCAACGTGTAAGAACCTATACGGCGATCAAGTACGGCATTACTTTGCCACACAACTATATTGCCAGCAATGGAAGTACAATCATCTGGAATCAGGCTACCAATGCCGGCTACAACAATAACATTGCGGGGATAGCAAAGGATGATAACGGTGCATTGCATCAAAAACAATCACGCAGTATTAACAATGGCAATCAGGTATTAATTGGCACGGCTGGTTTGGCCAATACCAACACATTAAACACTACGGGGCTTACGAACGGCCAGTTCCTTGTGTGGGGTGATAATGGTTTAGCCAAAAGCCCTTCCATTGTGACCAACGACTTAGGAGCAGATGTGAATGCCCGTTTTGCTTCGTTATGGAAGGTACAAAATGTTGGTACAGGAACTGTGCGTGTCGCATGGCCTAAGGGATTGGATAACCTAAAATTGATTCAGAGTGGCGATGCGGTAATAGACGGAAGCGATGTTGTCACGGCCATGTCTGCCGAGACAGCTCCGATTAATGGCATTGTGTACAACTATGCCGATGTAACACTGGCCGATGGTCAGTTTTTCACCTTTGCAGCTAAGGTGAATGCCCCGGGCGGGGTCGTTGCTGACCTCCGGGTTTGGCTAAAATCAGATAACGGTTTTACACCTGCGCAATGGAATGATTTCTCAGGAAATGCAAACCACTATACCCAAACGAATGCAAGTCGTCAGCCTTTCACGGCTACAACAGCTTACAACTTTAACCCGGTTGTTGATTTCGGTACTACTGGTAGCAATGCCCGTTTCATGGTAGTTCCTGCGGGGAAACCCTATTCGGCGAATGGTACCAACAGTACGATGTTTACCGTAAACCTGGACAGAAGTGTCGGGGGATATGCCGATATATTAGGGTTTGGAGCAACTACGACAGGTTCAGGCCTGATTAATGCCAATTCACCTGTATTTACACGTTTGGGGCAAAATGTGGTCAATTATCCATATGCGGATTCCAATCCTGCGCTGCCTGCCGTAGTGACCAACAGGCTTTACCTGAATGACGTGTCGTTTACCGTAGGAACTGCGGGTATTAAATACGGCCAGAACGGTACTACCAGCTCAAACACGCAAACATTCAGTGCTGTTTATGCCCAACATGCTGATGGTAGTGTATTGGGTTCTCAGCCAGAGGAAAGAAATGGTTTGATTGGTGAGGTGATCGCCTATGAAAGAAATCTTACCGAAGCAGAGAAACAACGCGTAAGAACCTACACGGCGATCAAATACGGTATCACTTTACCACACAACTATATCGCAAGTAATGGAACGACGGTGATCTGGGATCAGACCGTAAATACGGGATATCGTAATAATATTGCCGGTATCGCGAGCGATGAGACCAGTGCGCTGGTTCAGAAGCAATCAAAAAGTATTAACACTGGTTCCCAGGTGCTGATAGCAACTACTGGTTTAACGGATAATAATGCGTCGAATCTCTCTGCCTTAGATAATGGGAAGTCACTTTTGTGGGGGGATAATGGTCTTTCCAAGACCCTTTCGTCGTCGTTTAGTTTCCCCAGCGTCCCTACGCTCAATCTTCGTTTTGCTGCCATTTGGAAAGTGCAGAACACGGGATCAGTTGGGACTGTACGTGTGACATGGCCGGCGGGCATTCCGAACCTGACGCTTATTCAAAGTGCTGACGCCACCATTGACGATACAGACACGAGAACAGATATGACCGCAAATTCAATATCTGTCAACGGTGTTTCGTACAACTATGCCGACGTTACATTAAGCGATGGGCAGTACTTTACGTTCGCAGGGTTTGTGTCCGGTCCTGGCAATGTAGCCTCAGCCGCGTGGTACAGAGCGGATGCAGCAGGTCAGCAGTTTTCTGATGCAGGCACAACCGTTGCGGCTGATGGAGCTACTATTCAGCAATGGAACGAATACAAGGGAACTGGCTTTAACTTAACACAGGCAAGTGCAGGTGACAGACCAGCATTTTCCAATACATCGACACTGGCGAATTTCAACCCAACCGTAACCTTTAACGGTAGCCAATGGATGCGCTATACTGCGCCGACAGGAGTAGATGTTATTGACAGAGCAAACGGATCGATCTTCGCCGCAGGGTATATGAACAGCTTACAAAATGTCGGCTTTGCCGGTTTCCATTCCTCAATGGATTATCCTGGCTTACATACCTATTTGACAGGCGGTAACTACAATCTTTTGTTTTTTACTGGTGGCCCCGGATATCAGGGTTTGTCGGGTAATAGTTTTGTAAATAAGAACTACTTTACCATCGGATCCGGATGGGAAAACGGTCAGGGAAGTACGGCTGCGTATGCGGGTGCTACCGTGTCGTTAAATGGAAATCGTACTGTTTATTCAGGTACCAACCAGATTCAAAATGCGGTAATCAATACTGCATCCAGAGATTTCCAAATTGGTCAGGATGACAACCATGGACCTTTAAACGGCCAACTGAACGAAGTAGTTGTATTTGAACAGCGACTTAGTGAAGATGAGATGAACCGGGTTGAAACATACATGGCGATCAAATATGGTACGACCTATGCAGCTGGTACAAAAGATTATGTGAACTCGTCTTCTACGCCCGTGTGGACAAGTGCGACCAATATCGGCTATCATTTTAACATTGCAGGTGTTGCCCGTGACGATATGGGATCTCTGTATCAGAAGCAATCATGGAGCACAAATCCGGGACGTCAGGTATTGATAAGCACTACGGGTCTTGATAACACCAATGCTTCCAACTCAGGTGTGTTAGGCAACAATCAGTTCCTTACCTGGGGAGATAACAACCTTGCAAAAGCGCCAACGGTTTCTATCGCTGGAATAAGTGGTGTAAATTATCGTTTCG
This sequence comes from Dyadobacter soli, assembly GCF_900101885.1. GTDB lineage: Bacteria > Bacteroidota > Bacteroidia > Cytophagales > Spirosomataceae > Dyadobacter > Dyadobacter soli. Next base: position 156,486 of record NZ_FNAN01000005.1, read on the forward strand.
CTTCCATCTGGAAGACGCAAAATACCAATGGTGTGGGAACTGTGAGAGTTGCCTGGCCAAAAGGATATGCCAACTTAAAGCTGATCCAGAGCGCTGATGCGACCATCGATGCATCAGATGCAATAACTGCAATGGAAAACAGCCAGACTGTAAACGGGATTGAGTACGCCTATGTCGATGTCACATTGGCTAATGGACAGTATTTTACCTTCGCAGCATTTATTCAGGCTCCGGGCGGTGTTACAAGTAACCTTAGCTATTGGTATAGAGCCGATAAGTTAGTAGATGCCGGAGCAGAGGGTGCGGATGTGGTTAACTGGACTGATTTTACGTCAGGTACAACCATTTCCCAATTGGGAGATAATGCCCTGCCTGTTTTGAAAAATGGTGCTTCCGATTACTTCAACTACAATCCGGGTATTAATTTTACAGCTGCTACACAGTCGTTGGGAAATATTGGAGTGCAAACTATTACCAATTTGAACTTTGATATTTATACTTTAACTAAGGAAGGTATTTCACCTGGTTTTAATGGGAGGATATTCAGTTCATTGGTTAACAATACCAATATTACAGGCAGTATTGCCTATTGGGATGGAATCGGTCTCATTGCTGATCAAAGACTCGAAAGGGTTAACAATGCGTTCGGAGCAAGATATTTGGCTAATCCCGGTGGAGCCTGGGCAACTACCTATCCAAGTATTACCTATAATAAATTTACGGATTTGTCTCTTGGAAGAAGCATAAATGGTAACCCCACTGTAAGTAATGGTGTACATACAGCCAGAGGTGCGATGACCGGCGGGTTCGCTATTGGTTCCACTCAGTTTTCAAGCAATGGTAGCGATAATGCAGGCTTTACAGGTAATATCGGTGAGATGATTATTTATGGCAACGGCAACAATTCCGATGTTGAAAGAAATAAGGTCGAATCATACCTGGCAATCAAGTATGGTCTTACCCTGGACAATAGCAACAACTACACCACTTCAGGTGGAACAGTTGTTTGGGATAAAGATGCGAACAGTGCCCACTACAATAACGTAGCAGGTATCGGAAACGATTTCATGTCCGCCCTGCATCAGAAGCAAAGCCGTAGCCAGCATACCAACACGAACAATCAGGTTATCATAAGTTTGGGTGAAATAGCAGCTACCAATGCTGCCAATGCAGGTTCGCTAAGCGACGGTCAGTTCCTCGTTTGGGGTGACAACGGCAATACGCAGGCAATGACCAATACAGCCAGCACTTACACAGCCTTTACCTATGCCGGATCTGCAAGCAACGGACGCCGCATGAACCGGGTCTGGAAAGTTCAGAACACTAACAACGTGTCCAACGATGTACAGATTCGCTTCCCGATCGCTTCTGTTGGTACCACTACGTTTGCAACGGGTGATGCATGCGGGGATTATGTGATCATTTTCGCTGACGACGCTGCATTTACAACCAACGTCACTGTCAAGGCGCTGACCGTGAACGGAACGGACTATGATTTGGCACACAACTTCCCGAATGGAGCCAGCTACTTCACCTATGGTAAAGTAACGCCGTTCAACCAGGGTGTGGTTTATTTGCCTGCAACTACGGAAACAACCAACAATTCGACCAACGCCTGCGATGTAGGTACCTGGAAGTATTTCCGTAAGACAGCAGACAACACCCAGAAATTGATGGGAATTACAGGCTATACCGATCCTGAACTGGCCAACCTGGCGGTAACAATTACACCTCTGGGCGCCAGCTACGACGACGGAAGCAGTAAAACCAACCTGATGGCGAGGATTACCACGGTAACAAACAGTGGATCGTCTCCATTGTCAGCTGGCAAAGTGCGTATCTATTACAGCATACCCGAGAAAAATGCAACAGCCGTACAAGGCGAGCAAACATTTGGATGGTTCAAATACCAGGGCACGGCTGATGAAGTGATCGCGAATGTTTATGCATACGGAAAACTCGACGTTTCGAAGGCGGTTTCGTTAACGCCTGATGCCACCGGCGTGGAAGATGGTGTGAACTATGTCGAGTTCCATAACCTCACTTCATTCTCATCGTTTGTTTACCTGTCTACGACACAGGAATCGGCCCTGCCCGTAACAATGGCGTATTTCAATGCGGCCAAAGAAGGAAACACAACCAACCTGACCTGGGCTACGACCGAAGAAGTGAACAATACCGGATTTGAAATCCAGAGAAGTGCAGACGCGCGCAAATGGCAAGCCATCGGTTTTGTAGAAAACCAGACAGCCGACGGTAACAGCAAAAACCTGCTGACCTATGGCTTTGCAGACACGGCACCATTGGCCGGTACCAACTACTATCGTCTGAAACAGATCGATACGGATGGATCGTACGCGTTCAGCTCTATTGCAGCGGTCCGATTCGAATCGGATAAGAATGCGGTGTCCGTATATCCTAATCCGGTAGTGGATGGAAAACTGTCTTTGAAGTTGCCGAAATCCGGTTCATACAAACTTTCTGTGTACAATGTCGCTGGCATGGAAGTGCTGAATGCTGCGCAATCCGGCAACACGTTGGACATCAAGGGACTTCGTGCGGGCGTGTATGTGCTGCGTGTTACATATCCGAACGGGGAAGTTCACAGCAAGACGTTTGTGGTAAAGTAAAGGGACTTGGGTAATAAATGAAACGGGATCCGAATTTCGGGTCCCGTTTTCTTTGCATAGCGCATTGCTGATTGAGGATCAACTTTTTTTTAACTCACTTCGAAACACCTGTTTTGCCAAAGATTAGTTAATCATCTTCCCTTTGACCTCGTTAGGTGTTTTACCAAACACTTTTTTAAACTCTTTACTGAAATATTTGCTGTCGTCGAAACCAATAATCGAAGCTACTTCGCCAACATTATAATCCCCTGACTCAAGAAGTCTTTTGGCCTCATTTAAACGGAGGGTTTTGACAAACTCATTGATTGTCATGCCTGTAAGTGACCGTAACTTTCGGTAGAGTACGGACACACTCATCCCAGCCTCAAAAGCAAGTTCATTAACACCGAAATTAACATCGGAAATATGATCGATAACCAGATTTTTCAGGTTGGTGATGAAAACCTCATTCTTATCCCGGGCAACAGTTCGTTGAGCTTCCGTTCCCTCCACCACCGACTGCCGGTAGTGCAGCTTCATCTCATCCCGCAAACGGAGGAGATTACTGATCTTCAATGTGATAATTCTTGGGTCGAATGGTTTCACTAAATAATCGTCTGCTCCAACCTCAAGCCCTTCGATTATCTGTTCCCTCTGTGTTCTGGCAGTCAGCAAGACAACCGGAATATGGGCAGTAAGGGCCTCGTTCTTAATTCGGCGACATACCTGCACTCCGTTCATTTTCGGCATCATCACGTCGGTCAGAATAATGTCGGGGATGTGTTCATTGGCCAATTCAATGCCGCGAAGCCCGTTTTCTGCTTCAAGTATGTTGTAGTCTCCCTCGAAAAGCTCGCAGATAAACCCCCGGAGTTCGTCGTTGTCCTCAATGATCAGAATGGTATTGCGTTGTTTATCTGCGATTTCCTTATCGCTCGATGCGGCTGCTTTGGTGAATATGCCGGTGAGGTTATCGTTGCTTCTTAGTGCAATCTCCTGGTCGGAGTAATGCCTGTCGGCACGCAACAAACGGATGATCATTGCTGTTTCACCTGGTTCGGTTTCGGTTGCAGGGCGGCTTTCGGCGGTCAGATGACCGTGGTGCCGCTCGATAATGCTTTTCGAAAGGGCCAATCCGATGCCGTAGCCCGGCTTTCCCGAGTCGGCCTGATAATAGTAGGTAAATAGCTTTTTAAGATGATCGGGCGAGATTCCCTTGCCGTTGTCTTTCACAATGATTTTGACTTCATTGGAAGTCTCGATGATGTGAACGGACACTTTACCGCCGTTGGGCGTGAATTTGTAAGCGTTGCTTAACAGGTTGTAAAACACCTTTTGCATTTGGCCGATATCAAACCATAGCAGCACAGGTGTATCGGGGCAGACGAGCGTTGTTTCAATTTCCGTCTCCTCCGAATTGTGTTCAAAGGCAGGCAGGATGCTCTTCATGATTTTCACCACATCATGTTCACGCACCTGCAACTGCACACTGCCGCTCTGTATTTTGCGGAAGTCGAGCAGTTCGTTGACCAGCAACATGAGCCTGTCACTACTATTTCTGGCATAATTCAGATGGTGCTCAACGCGCAGGGGATCTTGCAGTTGCTGATACGCTTTTTCCAAAGGCGCGCTGATCAGTGAAAGATGTGTTCTGATTTCATGCGACACATTCGTGAAAAAATCCAGCTTAGCCTGATTCAACAAATTTTCTTTCCGGAACGACGAGCGGAGCCAGAAGAACCTGTTGATCGCGTAAATCGCCCCAGCTACGGCAAGGAAGTAGAACAGATACGCATACCAGGTTTTCCACCAGGGCGGGAGAATGGTAATTTGGACTTTCAAAGGCTCTTTCATCCAGAAACCATCGCCATTAGCAGCTTTGACCATGAAAGTGTAAGAGCCTGACGGCAAGTTGGTGTAGGTGGCAGATGGGTTTTCTACATGGTTCCAATCGCGGTCTATCCCATCGATTTTGTATGCATATTTATTCTGACCAGAGCGTACATAATCCAGTAGTGCAAAGTCCAGTGTGAAAATGTTCTGGTCGTGTCGAAAGGCGATTTCTTGTGTTTTCCACAGAGGCTGTGCCAGGAGCCCTGTACTATCGCCGGTAGCAACTTCCTTGTTGTACAGTTTCAGAGCAGTGAGCACAAGAGGAGGGGTATTTTTATTCACGGCAATGGCCGACGGCTCAAACGAAAACATTCCCTGATTGGTGAGAAAGTAGAGGTTCCCGTTGGCATCTTTCGTTCCAAAACCCTGAATTAACTGACCATTTTGTGGCAAGCCATCCTCATCGTTATAGGATTGAAGCGTCCTGCTCTGGGGATGGTATCTGTAAAGTATATGCGCAGCACTGAGCCATAAGTAACCGAGCTCGTCCGGCACAACATCTTTGATATAGCCGCCAGGGACATCTGTATTAGGTTCAAACCGGTTATTCTTCGGGTTGTAGCGGAAAAGCGAGGTGGTGCCGGCGGCCCAGATATTCCCGGACGGGTCTTCGGCTATTCGCCAGAAATAATTGGCCATAGCGGGACCAACGGGAATTTTTTCCAATGCCGGCGCCAGCGGTATGCTATTCTTGGAGTTGACGCGATAGACTTCATTGGTACTGCCTACCCAGATGTTACGGCGGGAATCCTCGAAAATGCTTCGGACGCTGATGTTTGGGGCATTTTGCATTTGAAATATGCCCTGTTTTTGATCGAAGAGAAGTAGACCATAATAACCACCAATCCAAAATCGATTGTAGCTGTCTTTCAGGATGGCAAAAGTCCTGGCGTTAACCGTTACGGATTGCCCTTGTATGATAAGTGGGTAATGACGATAATTTCGGGTTTGGAGATTAAAACTGGTCAATACTGCATTGCCTGCCGCCCAGAGTACATCGTTATCGTCCAAAAAGAAGCAATAGTAATCAGCCTCTTTCGAAAGTTCTAGCCGGACAGTCAAGGGAGGTTCGCCCACGGAGTTAAACACAAGAAGTTTGTCCTGATTATTCGAAATAGACCAGATTCGCTTTGTTTTACCCTTGCCCAACCACGCATTTGAGAACGACTGGCTCTGTGGATCACTGGGAATAAATGGCCAGGGCCTGAACCGGGGAGAGTCATAGTGGAGGTAACTAATGCCGACGTAAAAAGAGCCGCACCAGAGCCCGCCTTGTCGATCCAGGTACAACGAGTAAAGCGCAGTGCTGCCCAGGCTGTTGGGGTCACCGGGATGATTTACATACCATTCTACTTTCGAAGTAAGCGGATCGAAATGAACAAGGCCCAGAGAGGTTGACATCCAATATCTTCCCTTGTTATCCGGCACAAGCTTGGAAACGCGGGGAAGTTCGCCATTTGGCGTTCTAAGCGTTTCGATTAATTTGAAGCTCTCCGTAAAAGGATTGAATTGATACAATCCGGTACCGTTACTACCCAGCCATATAATACCGCTGCTGTCTGCATAAACGAAAATGAGGTCGCTCAGGTGGATCTGCTTTTTGGGGGATGGAATTCGGTACAATCTGGGTTTGCTGCCATCATTTTGCATTTTAACTAACCCGTCGCCGGTTGCCATCCAGATGTTGCCGGCTTTGTCCTCGGTAAGTGACCGTATCTGCAGGGTCTGCTCGGAGAATTCAGTTTGCAGATGGCGCGTTATCCTGATTTTTCCGCGATCTTTTACAATTCGTGACAGCCCATGTTGGGTTCCGGCCCAAACCTGGTTGTTCCGATCCACCATTACACAGTTGACGGAATTGTGAGAAAGCGAATTGACGTTGGCTGAATCAGGTTCGAAGTTTGTAAAAGTTTCGGTGTCGGGTTCAAAGAGGTATAAACCGGACCTTAACGAAGCAACCCATATATTTCCATGCGGGTCGGTAACCAGATCCCGGATAAACTTGGGGTTATTCTGTTTGCCATTATGGTATTGATCGAATGTTTTACTGTTGTATCTATACAGCCCGGCCTCAGTACCAAACCACATGAAGCCTTGCTTGTCCTGGGTAATTCCCAGTGTGGCCGACAACGGAACTCCATTGACCTCCTTGAAATTTTTGAAAACCTGGCCATAGGAGTTGGTAAAAAAAAGTAAGACGCAGAACGCTATGGTCGGAAGGCGTTTGCTGTTTTTCATGTTCGGGCAAACTTGATACGGTGCGCGATAAAGTGTACTAAATATATGTCACTGCGCTATGTATGGGCAATAGGTGTAGTAGGTGTTCGCAACAAAAGACAAGATGATCTGCTACTATGGCAAGATAACCTCCCGTTTGCGTGTAATAGACTTCAAATCATCTCCGGATTGGTCTGGTCTGAACAACGGTATTTGGGCTTAAAAGCTGTCCGTCTCACAGATTTTCCCCGCAGATTGATAAGATAATGACCCATTCGATTGGGGTAAGTTCTTCACCTTTGCAGGGCAGCAATGCGTACACCGGCCTGTATTCCACTTACGAAGGGATGAAAGCGCCCGTGGAGCACTTCACCCGGGCAGCGTCCAAGGAATTCGGAAGCCGTGGAATCTCCGTTACCGCGGTAGCACCAGGACCAATGGACACGCCGTTCTTTTATGAGCAGGAAAGCCCCGACGCCGTCACATATCACAAGTCGGCCGCAGCATTAGGCGGGCTCACCGATATCAAGGACATCGCTCCATTAATCGAGTTTTTGGTGACCGACGGCTGGTGGATCACCGGGCAAACGATTTTTGCTAACGGGGGATACACAACCAGGTAATCATACACGAATTGATTCGCTTCATCAACAAACCATATTAAAAAGAAGAGGGTGCCTTAAAAAAGCACCCTCTTTGCTGTTTTAGAAACTTTGTACGCTCGTTAGTCAATCACAAACGTAGTCGTCTGTATGTCCCCGCTTACCGATTTGACACGCAGTACATAGACGCCCGCAGCAAGGTTGCTTACATTTAATTGGCGACCTGTACCGAGGTTCTGGCGATAAACCCGAATACCGCTCAGATTCAATATTTCAGCATCGTAGGAATCCTTCCCAGCGACGTCGATCATCAATTTGCCGTTGCTAACCGGGTTAGGGTAGGCGACAAGGTGTCCTGATTTGTCGATCCAAACTGATTTGATCTGGCTGTAACCGAATTTCCCATCAAGATCTATCATTTTCAACCGATAGTAATTCACCCCCTTATTCGGCGATACATCGTTGAAGTCATAGTCTAGTCGGTTTACACTGCTGCCATCTTGCGACTGCGAATTGACGGATCCAATTACAGTCCAATGTGTAGCGTTGGTGCTGCGCTGGATCTCGAACGCTTTACTATTAACCTCGCTGGTTGTAACCCATTTCAGTTTGACGGCTTCTTCTTCCTGGGAAGCATTGAAAGCAATCAAAGTCACTGGAAGCGGACCTGACGTGCTGATGGAATACGGCACGGAAGTACTTGTTGCCCCGGCTTGATCTGTTATTGAATAAGTGAAGCCAAATGAGGAGCCTGCCACGCCGCTTCCGTTTTGGCCATAGATGACCAGCTTGGTAATGTCGAAATTCGGTATCGTTACAACACCACTGGTTGAGTCTATCCTGACTATCCCCGTAGCACCACCAAAGTCGTAGTACAATATGGTATTAGGGTTGACCGAATCAATGTTGAAGGTCGTTCCCGTACCCGTATTACAAGTGCCGGCGTTGATACAATCTTCCGGATCCGAACCGGAAAGTGAACCATTGGTTGGATAGCCGGTCAGGCTCGAAGACGACGCCGGAATAGTCTGATAGCCGGTTTCGGAAGGAAATCCTGCCGGGGGCGTTTGACTGAATGCGGCGTTGCCAACCGTAAACTCCTTCGGATCCGCAGTCGGTTCCTGCTGGATACCCAAGTTTGCATTTGGCACGCTCGTGGTTCCGACAGTCACCGGAAGAATACCATTTGGTGTTCCATCGCTTCCAGCCCCTGAACCAACATTTTCGCCTGTGTTCAGCCACCCGGAAGGCAAAGCAGTTGCGGTTGACGGCGTACTGCTGCTATCGGCTGGTGTTGAACTCACCGTGACGAGATAGTCGGTGCCAGCGGTCACTACGAAGCTGTAATTACCGGATGCATCTACTGGTACAGTTGCTACAAAGACGCCGGTAGCGGTAAACAGATTCGCGTGAAGCGGCTGATTCGAAGCAGATTCGATCGGAGTACCGTCGACTGTGTTGGCAGGGGTGCCGGCTATTCCGCTTGCATCGTTAAAAATTGTACCACTAATCGTAAGTGCTTCTGCGAAAGGCACATTCAATGTAGTTGGTGTGCTAACGAGCCCGGCATTGTCGGTGACCGTAAACGGAATGTGAACCGAGGTAACACCAGATGCGGCCGGATCGACTCCGATTGTCTGGGTTGGCACGCCCGTAGCGCTTGTCGTTACCGTCACGCCCGCAGGAGGGAACACTGCGCAGTTGGCGCAACCGCCCGGGATATCGCCCGCAGTAGGGTAGTAAGTTGTTGAATCTACGGAGATGCTTGTTGCACCGGTCGGGAACTCCGTGATGGTCATACTTACGATGGTACCGCTGTTCGGATCGGTTCCGCTAAAACCGTCGGTTACGTCGACACTTGTGGTGCCACCCGGGTTTGCCTGGGTAGCGGGATCGCTGGCCACGGCTGTCGGTGCCTCATTGATCCCGAAATCGAGTCCGGTGACATTCGCGTCCGCTACATCGAAGGTAATGAGTCCGTCGGTATGGTTTCCTGTTTCTCCGTTGGAGCTTACGTTCTCAAACGCCCCCGGCAGCGTCGCGCCTGTTGGAATAGTCGAACCGGTTGTATCGGCGGAAGCGCTGATCTGCACCTGGTATCCTGTTCCGGCCGGGACATCTGTGAAAGTGTATACCCCGCTGGCATTCACCGGAGCGCTTGCCACGAAATTGCCGGCCTGGTCATAGAGATTTGCGAAGACCGGAGTTGCCGTACCGTTGAAGACCGTACCGTTAGCTCCACCCGTTTGCCCGTTATTGTCATTGAAGACCGTTCCGCTGACCGTTTGGGCCGCATTGTAGACCACATAATAATCTTCTACTTCACCGTTTTGTACTGCTACCGTTCCGTTTTGTCCTTTGCTGAACGATGTATTGGTAGCCGTGGCCACAATCCGGATAGCCCCGTTTGTCGCACCTGCATTGCTTCCACCCGGATTAAAGGTAAATAGCTCTGATACCGTTACCGGGCTTCCATGATTCGTTACGCCTGAATTGAACAGATCGTCGGCGTCTGTGAAGTTACCATTGCCATTTGCGTCATACCAGATAGCCCAGTACACGGGAGTGGAAGTTGAAGTGTTGCCATTGACGGTAACCGAGTAGGCCAGCGGCACAGGTGAACCCGATGATTTGATTACAAATGGGTTCTCCACTGTTCCGTCGCCCGTTACCGGCGTACCTGACGCTGTGATACCCAGCCCTCCGTTGCGATCGATGTTCGAAACGCAAGCCTTATCGGGATAGCTGGTATCGTTGCCAAGCCAAACGCGTGTTGTGTTGCTGAGATCCAGCGACAACAAGGAAGCGGAAGCCTGAGGCCAGATGACCGGCGCGGCACTGGTGGGGAGGTTGCCGTAGTCGAAGTTTTCTGCCGGTGGCTGCCAGTCGAGGTAGTAATCTTCAACTTCACCATCGGTGGCCGTAGCGTAGCTGCGTTCGTCTACGGGTGTTCCGGTATTGTCCGTAAGTGCCGAAGTGGTGAGTCTGAGTCTGACGAAGCTTCTGCGGAACGCGGCATCGCCGGAGCAAGACGCTACTTCAAAACCAGGATCAGGCCAGGTCATCGTTACATTTTGAGCGGTAGAAGACGGAGCAACGGCTACCACAACGGTTTCGGATGCAGAGAAAACGCCATCCGCATTCCAGTCGATAAAGCCGTAAAGATTGGCCGTAGTACCTGTATTATTGGTTAGCGGGACTTGTACCGAATACGGCTGTCCGGCAGTTTTGGCTGGCAGAGCGGCTGTAAATGCATCCTCATCATCACCCTTTGAATCCACGTCGTCGCCGTTCGCTTCGTTTTCGTTTCCGGCAGACGTTACCTGCGGCTCGTCTTCACTATCAGGGGCCGTTACACCTAGTCGCAAAGGATTGGCAACCTGTGCATATTTAATCTGGTGTCTCGCTTTATCACCAGCGTTGTATCTGTTATCCAAATCACCATAGTCATAAGCTTCAATTCCACAGAGCGGCCCGGTTGACGTTGTTTTGTCAAAGTTATATTCCGCAGGGCTTGCCGTACATCCGTTGCAGCCATCGGAGCCGCTTACCGTGTGCCCGACATAGCCATATCGGTCACTTCCTTCTTTTGCAAGTACGCCAATGTGCCCGCCTGCCTCTCCGTAAACTATCTTGCCCGGCAGCATCTGCGCACCGCTGGCGGTGGTCATTGCGGTAGGCGTAGACCAGCTTGTAGGCGAAACAGTACCTGACATTCCCCCTCCGGTTGACCCGCCTGCGTTACTGCCCGCGTGGTAAGCGCGTTTATCCTGCGTGATCAGGATAAGGTGTCCCCACGACGAATCGTGGTTGTTCGCCGATATACCGGTAACTACACCTATTGGGCTGCTTGCATCCGCCTGATTACCTGCTTCATCAGGTTCCTGGTTCTTCGTCGTGATTTTGGTCCAGGTAGTTTGTTCCACAAGGCTTCCAACGCCCAGCTGTCCCAAACCGTTGTTGCCTAGTACATGAACCACCCCAGTGTTGTCGAGGATGTAGTAAGAAGCCGAAACATTACGACCATATCCCAGGTCCACTTTTTTGGCAGGTCCGCTAAACCCTGATGGTGTAGCCATTTGGATAGCGTAATGTTGGGTAATTGTAGCGGAGCCGTCGCCCGAATATACATTACGTCCCCAGGTGTAGAAGGCCGTGCCATTAGTTGCGATCGCAACCGCACCCGTAGTACGCACATCGATCATGCCCGTGAGGGGAACGCCTTCCGCAGTTTGTACCTGGTGCCAGTCCGTACTGCTGTTATTGGTAAGCAAATTGCCATCACCCTGTACGGCGTTGAAGTCATTGGTGGTGCTGGCCGCGTTGACCGAACTTCTTACCCAGACTTCGCCATTGGTTGTCAATAGCACCAGTGATCCGTTCATATTCGTCTGGTCGCCGACGAAGTTTTCCGTCATATACGAAGTCCCGGCGTCGATCATCCTGACTCTGGCCGGCGTTACGCCCGGCGGAAGACTGATCGGCTGCATGGCAGTACTTGTCGTTACCGCAGTAGGAACTACGATACCCCGGGCACCCCAGGCATACAGTCCTGCAGTGGTTAATGCAAAGTACTGGGTATAGGTAAATGCACTGGAAGATCCGAGGGTGGCCATGAGCAAATCTCCCGAAAAGTTGAATCCGTTGCTTCCGGATAGTAAAGGCACGGGCGTCACGATGTTGGTTGTTCCATTTCCATTGGCGATTTCTCCGAAAATCAGATAACCGCCGCTGGCAGGTCGCACCATAGTAGCATGGAAGCCGGCCTGGATAGGGTCAATAGAACCTAATCCTTCGCAGACTGGGATCGACGGTGTGCCCGTGTTGTCCACGGTGATTTGGTAATCTTCAACTTCGCCATTGACGGGTGCTGTTCCGTAAATGCCCGAAGATAAACCATCCCCAATACTGCGTTCATCTACTAATGTTGTTGCGGCGTTATCGGAAAGGGCACCTGTCGTGAACCGGAGGCGAAGGTAGGTATGGCTACCTGATCCCGTATAAATAGCGGCTGGCCACAGGAGAGAGGTACTTTGTGCGCCGGTCGCTGCGGACACGGTAGCAGAAGTATACTCGTTCACAGAAAAACGCCCGTCACCGTTCAGATCAAGCCATCCGTGGATGGTTCCCGTTCCAGAAATGCTTTTGAATAAACTTACAGGGACATTGTAAGAACCGCCGGGGTAGAGCGTTGGGATTGATGTTATCCCGTCTTCATCGGCACCATCGCCGTTCGCATTGTTGTTGTCGTTTCCTGCTGCAACATTGGCTGGGCTAGTCTCCAATCCGCTGGTGCTGCCTAAATACATAGTGGCCAGAGTTTTGTGGCGGGCGGGAACGGATGCAGGAACGCTGTTTTGTTCGAAGCTTACCGGTGCGTCACCATAATCAAATACCGGAATGACGGCCAATTGATAGTCTTCAATCTCACCGCGGGCTGCTGCTGCCGCATAATCGCCTGTTGTCAAGCCATCCGCAAATGCCCGTTCATCATAAGTTGTGGCGGTATTATTGGTTAGGGCCAGATCGGCGAGCCGCAGACGCAGGTATACTTTGTCGGATTGAATGTTGAGCGTAGAAGCAGCAGTCCAAACTAAATTGACCAGCCCGTTATTGGTGCCATTTGCGACGGAGGGGGTAGTTCCTGCAACCTCGCCATCGTCAAAAACTCCGTTTCCGTTCATGTCAAGCCAGCCATACAGTGTGCGTGCAGTTCCGGAGGTATTGGTTACTCTTACCGATAAGGTAAATGCCGTACCCACGGTTACAGGGTTTGCGCCCGGTACAATACCGTCCTCATCCGCGCCATCACCATTGGTTCCGTTATTGTCTGCCCCTGATGCCACGCTTTGCGCAGTAGGTTCCACGTCAGCCAGTCCTCCGATCTGCAAAGCTGAGCTGGATATCTGGCGTGCAGGTCTTGTACTACCGCCTGGTTGTTCGTAGCTGGCCGGCACGTCACCATAATCAAGGTCTGTGGTGACTGTTATGGTATAATCTTCTATTTCACCGTTGGCAATGACGGGAGTGGCCTGATATTCCCCGCTGTTATGTCCATCCGCCAATGCTCTTTCATCTACCAGTCCTCCGGGAACTCCGGTTGTGAAATCAGTAAGCGTAGCCTCGGATGTACGCAAACGCATGTACAACAGGCTAACTCCCGCCGGGATTGTGTTACTCTGCGCGGGGGTCCAGGTTAATGTTGCGATGCCATTATTGGAATCATCCGTCAGGCTTACCGAAGCCATTTCACCGGCTTCAAACCTTTCATTATTATTAAAATCAACCCAGCCGTACAGTGTCCTGGCCGCGCCGGAATTATTCGTATACCTGACATTCAGAGTGTATCCACCACCATCGGTAACAGGTCCGGGTGTTGCACCATCTTCATCGTTCTTTCCAAGAAGATTATCTCCGCTGGCCGTGCTGACAGTACTTTGCTTGGATGGTTCTGCGTCAGGATAAAGCTCGCCAAGGAACAAACCCTGGCTGACAGCCTGCCGTGCAGGTGAAAAAACGTTGCTTCGACTGTTGTCATAAGTTGCCGCAGCAGCATCACCGTAGTCGTATTCAGCAATAACGGTCAGCTGGTAATCCTCAATTTCTCCCGGCAACAGCGTGGTGTAGAGTCCGGTACTAGCCCCATCTCCAATAGAGCGCTCATCAACCAAAGCGCCGGCACCGTCTGTCACCGTGCCTTCAGTGATGCGCAAACGCATGTAGACTTTCGCTGCCGATATTGCGGTAGCAGGCCAGCTCAGGGTCGTTGTTTGTTGGTTTAAGGAAGCAGGGATAGCCACAGAAGCATATTCAGTTGGGCCAAATCTTCCGTCGCCGTTAAAATCAATCCACCCATGCAGCGTGCGGCTACTTCCGGTATTGTTTAAAACACTTACCTGGGTACGATACGCGACACCACTATAAATAGGAGCGAGGTTTGTAATACCATCTTCGTCCGCACCATCGCCATTGGCCTCATTATTGTCGTTTGGCGAACTTACCGAAGCTGCGGAGCTCTCGTTGTCGACAGTAAGGCCGAGTCTGAGCGTGTTGGAAGCGGCCTGTCGGGCTGGTAACTGCGCATTTGTGGCGTTTGCTTCAAATGAAATGGGTGCGTCACCGTAGTCGCTCAGGTTACTTACCAGGAATTGATAGTCTTCCACCTCGCCTGAAAAGTTACCCGGACCAAAGCTGCGGGTATCGATTGACGTCAGCGTACCACTGTTGGTATTTGTCAAAGCGGAGGCGGACAATCTTATGCGAACATAGGTTTTGCCATTGGAAACAACCGTTGGGGATATCGAGTTTGTCTGGATAGATGTCCAGGTCAACGTGACATTCGTAACGCCTGCCACCGCACTCAAAGTAATCGGAGTGGCTACCTCATTGCCGTTAAATATGCCGTCGCCGTTGAAGTCAATCCACGCATAGATGGATTTTGTACCTGCGCTGGTACTGGTAACAGGTACTGTCAATGTAAATGGTGCACCGACGGTGATGGTCTGCTGTTGGGCCACAGCATCCTCGTCCGCACCATCCCCATTGGTACCGTTGTTGTCGTTTGGAGCCGTTATAGCCTGGGAAGCCATCTCATAGTCGACGGCGGCGCCTAAATGTAGTTCAGACGCGACTGAGTTTGACTGAAATGCCGGATTGCTGTTTTCATAAGAAACCGGTACGTCGCCGTAGTCCTTGATGATGGTGAGCTGATAGTCCTCCACTTCGCCGGCGGCTACGGAAGTATATTCACCCGTGGCCAACCCATCCGCAATGGACCGTTCATCCAGCGTAGCATTGGCTGCGTCGCCAAGCGCGGCCTCTACGTTGGCCTGGGCCAGCCTTAGTCTCATGTACAGTTTGGTTGCTGATGCCGGAATGTTGGTCGCCTGTGTCGCTGTAAAAGGAAGTGACACCGGACCTGTTGTGCCGGTACTGACACCTATGGATGCGTATTCAGCAAGTTCGAAGCGGCCGTTATTATTGAAATCAATCCAGCCATGTAATGTGGCGGCAGCACCAGTTGTGTTGTTTACCTCAACCGAATATACGTTGGTATTACCCGCTCCACCAAGGCGAACGAAAAGCTGGTTATTGCTGATTCCGTCCTCCTCGTCACCGTCGCCGTTCGGGGCGTTGTTGCCAGCCCCCAATGTCACAGAAGCCGGGCCGCTTTCCAATACGAAGGCCTGTCCGATAAACAGGTCGTCGGTAGGGTGGTTGCGGGCCGGGCGGGAAGCATCAGCTTGATTGCGCTCATATTCCAATGGCGCGTCGCCATAGTCGAGATCTGTGATGACGGCAAATCGGTAATCTTCGACCTCACCCACCGATGGCGTGCCGTAACTGCCATTGCTTGCGCCATCTCCGATGCTTCGTTCATCGATCGCCGTCGTACCTGCGTCGTCGGCCCCGGCAGTTTGCGTGAGCCTTATTCTGACATAAACATTGGATGTGCCCGCAGGTATTCGGTTTGTCTGTGTGCCTCTGAACCAGAAGGTTTTTGTACTTGTGCCTATCGCTTGACTTTGATAGCCGATTGTGGCGCCGGTCGCTGCATTATACGCGGCTTCATCCAGTTGAAACTTGCCATCGTTATTGAAATCGATCCAGGCAATAACGTTGGAAGCGACGGTTACCGTCACCGGTACCGAAAAACTGAAAGGTGCGCCCTTGGTAATGACGGGCGAGCTCCCGCTAAGCCCGTCTTCTTCATCGCCGTCGCCATTCGCTCCGTTATTATCTGTGCCGGATGCCACACTATTGGCGGCGCTTTCATATTGCACGATGGCACCGATGTGCCTCGTTGGTAAGGCTATTTGCCTTGCAGGTACCCCATTTTCATAGGCCGCTGGTGCATCTCCGAAATCGTAATCATCCAGCCTAAGCAGATAATCTTCGACCTCCCCAAGGGCCACTGTCGTCAGCAGGGTTGCATTGGTTGCAGAAGTAGCACCGTTTCCAATGCTGCGTTCATCTATTAAAGCCCCTAAGGCCCCGCTGGTTGCTGTCGTATAATCGTTCAGGGCCGTGTTGGAAAGCCTCAATCTCAGGTAAATGCTCTTGGTGCCTGCGGCGATTGAATTTGTTAACGAAGCCGACCAGTTCAAAGTGAGCGTGGTTGCTCCGGCGGTAGCTGTGCTGGTGCTCACAAATTCACCGGACTGGAATCTCCCGTCGCCATTCAAATCCAGCCATCCGTAAAGATATTTAGTTCCTGACGAGGGAGGCGAATTTACTGGTACATCGATCGAGTAAATTACATTACGGCTAACGCTGGGAAACTCTGTGATTCCATCTTCGTCTGCCTGATCAAAATCATTATCGCCGGATTCGTTGTTGTTCTCGCCTGCGCCTACGGAATAAGGTGCAGCCTCTGTGTCCACAATAGATCCGATAGACAGTCCTGCCAACTGTCCGTGCTGTGCGGGTACGAGATTATTATCCTTATCGCGCTCAAAACTCACGGGCAAATCACCAAAATCATAGAGGCGCGCCACGGTTACCTGGTAATCTTCGATCTCACCGGTGGGAGTCGTACCGGCGTCATTAACGACCGCGGCGCTCATGGCGCCGTTTCCAATGCTCCGTTCGTCTAGCGTCGCTCCGCCGCTTGCTGCGGTAGTAAAGTCATAAAGAACCTGACCAGACAAGCGAAGGCGCATGTACAGTTTTTCTGTGCCTGCCGGAATTGCGCCTGTTTGTGCGGCCGTCCAGGTAAGCGTGCGTGTAGTGGCACCAGTTGCGGTAAAGTTCAGTGTTGCCGTAGTTAATTCTCCAAGTTCGAATTTCCCGTTGTTGTTGAAATCAATCCATGCATACAGGTATTTGGTAGCCGTGCTTGGGCTGGTGACCGGCACTGTGATGGAATAAGCCAGGCCTTGCTTCACCGATTCAATCGGAACCGCGAGGCCGTCTTCTTCGGCTCCATCGCCATTTGGTGTATTATTGTCGGCACCGGCCGATACCGATTGCGGTGCAAGGCTGGCTGACGGCGCAAGTACGCCAAGCCGAAAACCGGCAAGGGGAATGTGTACGCCCGGCATGTAAATCCCGTCTTTGGATTGGTCGTAAACTGTGGGCGCATCGCCATAATCGTATTGTGCTGAGGATACACTCGCCCAGGTTGTGCCCACATTGATGCCGTCAATCTGCAAAGAAGGAGCGTTAGCAGCGGTGCCCTGGTAAAGGTTAACCGAGGATAACGGCACAGAAGCGGTAATATCCTCTCCGGTCGAAGCGCCGTATTCGATGCTGGCTGTCGCAGGTTCCGAGGCGAGAGCCGCCGAACTTACAAACAGCTTTGCCAGGTCATTGGTCGTGCCGGTAACAACTTCGTATTTGAGGACGATGAAGTAATTTGTATTAAAGTTTCGCACCGTTGTTTCGTATACGGGAGCCGTGGCTGCGCCTCTCGAAATACCGAAGCTAAATCCCGCTCCGTTGGAACGAATATATACCCTGGCACCATATACGAGCGGCGACGTGCTATTTCCCAGGATATAAAAATAATCCCCGGTTGCCTGGGCTGCCGATACGTTTACCACCATTGAGTTGTAGGTTGTGGCGTTAGCGGCTGTAAAATTCCGGTATACGTCTTGCCCGCTGCTTGCCAGGCTCGCTTTGTTACCAAAATCATTGCCGATAGTGGAAGCGACGGCCAGGTTGCCGGCGGTGACGGATATCGCCGGTGTTCCACTTGCTCTCACGGCCCAGTTAGCTGCGCTGAGCAAAGTACCGCCGGTATGGTTAAAACTTTCATTGAGTAACGGCTGTGCTTGAACTGCTACGGCAGCAAACAACATGAACAGCAGCCACCGCGCAAACCGCCCGAAGGACGGCTTCGGAAGTAGAAGATTTTCCATTTGAAATTGAATAAAGTTGTACTTTGATTCTTGAAAATCAGGGACAATATGCCCCCGGGGAAGCTGGATCGAGCGCAGCATCCCTTGGTGTTTCCGGAAGCAAAATCCGGACGTCGGCAGGCTTGTTTAAGTGTAAGTTATTTTTTTGCTAAGGAACACCTTGCCCGAAGCTTTTGACCAAATGCGTATTGATGCAGGCTACGTTTTTGAACGATGATGAAATGTTGCGGGTACCCTGCAAAAAGCTGAGGATTTCAACCCCACCTAAGACATAGTATGCTGCCGGGCGAGCAGGTCCCCGACTTGCGTAGCGTTGCTGCTGAACTGGGAAGGTTTTGAAAAAAAGGATGTTACCCGGGGGATTTGTAGTGCGCACGTCGTGATGGTGTGTTGAGTGTGAAAGAATTCTGCGTGTGGGTCTTTTTCAGGATAGAATTAGTGTGGGATGCTGATATTTGACGATGGCTGACATTTGCGTAAATATTACACTTTGTATAGATATAGATGGGGTGTAATTTTGTCGATTTAGTTTGACTGTTTTGTCATTATCAACAAAGCGCGCTGGAGGTGCCGAAATGCTTATGGAATTGTAGCGGGCATCGGACGATTAATTTGAAGGAATGACAGCAGCCTCTGAATGCGTACAAATATTTTTTAAACACTCATCAAGTTGATAATTGATGTAGCTAGCAAGCTGATAGTCAGTAAGCTCGGCAATATTTCGTCGATAGTCGTGCGACGATTTCAGTATCGTTTTATATCTATCGAACAATTTCTACATAAATTTCTTTTGAATAGATATGTATATAGATATATACTTGCGAAGCATTTGCCCAGTGAATGTGGTGAGTAGGTATGATGTTCAAATACCCAGACCGGGATGAAAGGAAGTGCTGGTTACGATGCTGGTGTCCAGTAGGAGTGTAAGTGAACCTTCTTCATGGGGTTGTTCTAAATCGTTGGATTAATTTAACTCATTTTTGGAAGCTTTGTTTGTCTTTTGCCGGGCAGTGCTCGTTGTTTTGATTATCTGTTCTAGTCATTTTGTTGAGGCTCAGGCCTTCCGGAATTTGGCCGGGCGGGAAGTAGGTTCGATGTCCAATGCCAGAGGGATGGTTCAGGACAAGCAGGGCTTCATGTGGTTTGCCACCTACGCCGGTCTATTCCGGTATGATTCCCACACGCTGAAAAAATACCTGCATAATTCCTCCGACCCACACTCCATTTCGTCCGACATGCTGAATGCCGTCTTCTGCGATTCGAAAGGCGACCTTTGGGTGGGTGGAACGGGTGGACTAGATCGGTACAACCGTGAGACGGACAATTTTACGCACGTCGATCACAACCTGCCCAACACCAATCCCGAAACCAATAACAACATTTATTTCATAGCGGAAGACCGGGATCGCCGGATACTGGTGGGAACGCCTTTCGGCCTGAATAGTATCAAGGTTACAAAAAATGAAATCAAGGTTACCTATATTCTTCACCGTACTTTTGAGGGGCTCGATAAGGATATTTTTTCGGTAAGCCAGACAAGCCAGGGTGATTTCTGGGCGGGAAGCGATAATGGGTTGGTGCATGTACCCGCCAATGGAGATTCTCCACGAATCTTTCGTTTCAATTCAGCCAATAAATCGCCGCTGATCAATGATTTCCGTACCCAGTACCTGGATGAGCGCAATGTAATCTGGTTGGGGCCGAGCTCTGGCGGTATTGTGCATTTCGATATAGCGACCAAGACATTCAAGCCAATGAAAGACTTCGTCGCGCCGGACGGAGGGATACCGGTCGTAAGCTGCATCCTGCCCGATGGCAAGGGTAAACTTTGGATCGCGACGCATTCCGGATTGGCCCTGTTCGACCCTGTGGACGGTAAGGCTATTTGGTACAAAAACCAGCCGGGCAACATATATAGTCTGGCCGATAACCTCATTCAATCCATGTGTGTGGACCGGCAGGGAGGAATATGGCTGGGAACCTACTATTTCGGTGTCAGCAATTTTTACCCGAATGCCCCCCGTTTTCTCCCATGGCCATTTACAGTAAACGGCATCTCCGATGTTCGCTATGCCAATTCATGGATGGGCAACAGCAGGCATGGTAAACTTTGGGTCATCGCGAAGGATCAGAAAAAGTTGCATTTGTTTGACCCGTCGGATATGCAGTCGCGCGCGTTCGATCTGAATCTACGTCCCTCCTCGGACTATTACTATTTTTATATTGACAGGGACAATACGCTCTGGGCTGCCGGAAACACGGTACTGACAAGCGTCAATCTTAATTCCGGGGACTATCACCATTATCCCATTGCGGCCACCGGAAGTTACAAGGAGCTGGAAGATGGCAGGGTACACGATGTTCTGGAAGATTCAGAGAACCGGTTCTGGCTGATAGGTACTTTTGGGGCATTGTTGTTTGACAAACCTACGGGCCGGTTCAAAAAGTACAATTCTGTCACCTACGCCCACAGTATACTGGAAGATTCGAAGCAAAATATCTGGATAGGCGGCGGCGACGAAGCTTTCGTGCTCAAACATGGGGCGGCCGATTTTGAGGAAGTGGCTACCGACAAAAGCAGGGGAGGCGGAAATTTTGCTGCGGTATGGCGACTGGCGGAAGACACCGCAGGTAGAGTATGGGCAGTCACCCGGCAAGGTTTGCAAAGCTTCGATCACGCTTCGGGCAAATTCCGGCTTGATCCGAAAATAGCGCTTTCAAAGATCGAAGATATCCAGATAGACAAATTGGGCTATTTTTGGCTTGCTACCGAGGCCGAACTGACACGTTACCATCCCGACAAAAAGACCCTGCAAACCTACGGCTACCAGGATGGCCTTCCCTTCAACGGGATTTCGCGTCCCGCGTCGAGCGTGAAGAGTACCTCAGGAATTCTATACTTTACGACCAACAAAGGGATTTTTCAGTTCTCGCCCGACCAGGTGATCGCAAGGAGTGGTACTTCGAGGCTGGTGTTTACACAGCTGAGGTTGTTAGACCGGGAGATAAAAGCGGGAGATAACACCGGTTTGCTCGCACGAAATCTTGATCAAACCCGGGAATTGACCATGCGTCATAACCAGAACATCTTCTCAATCAGCTTTGCGCTGCTAAGCTTTCCAAGGTCGGAACGAAACCGGTACGCTTACAGGCTGGAAGGGTTCGACAATACCTGGACCTACACCGGAAACCAATCCGCTACTTATATGAACCTCCCACCAGGTGACTACGTGTTTATGGTGAAAGCTGCGAATGGAGATGGTTATTGGAACAAGGAGCCGCTTCGGTTGAAAATTACCATTCTACCCCCGTGGTGGGCCACCTGGTACGCCTATCTGTGTTACATTCTACTATTCGCCTCCGCGGTTTACGCGGTTACCCGGTTTTTGTGGCTGCGCAGCTCGTTCCGGAAGGAAAATGCGCTGAACCAGGTTAAGCTCGACTTTTTCACCAATGTGTCCCACGAAATCAGGACGCACCTTTCACTGATTTCGGGGCCAATGCAAAAAGCTTTCCAGCATGCATACGATGGTAGAACCGTTGAACATTATTTGGGTTACGCTAAAAACAATTCCGACCGGTTGTTACTATTGATCAATGAGCTGCTCGACTTCCGCAAAATCCAAAGCGGCAGCGTCAGGTTGCAGGTGCAGGAGCACGATGTGACCAAAATGATGAAAAGCGTCATGGCAGCATTCGAGCATACTGCTAAGGAAAAGGGCATCGAAACGGTACTGGTATGCCCGGACACAGCCGTGCTGTTGTGGATGGATATGGCCCAGATGCAGAAGGTATTTTATAACCTGCTTAGCAATGCTTACAAATTCACGCCCGAAGGCGGTAGGGTGGCGGTGCGTATTGTGGAAATTTCCAACGAGGTGAACATTACCGTAGAAGACAATGGCAAAGGCATACAAGAAGCTCATTTACGGAAATTGTTTACCTATTATTATCAGGCAGACTCCGAAAAACCCGGCTATGGGATCGGGCTGGCGCTTTCCAAGAGCATTGTCGAGCAGCACAGTGGCGAGCTTACCGCAGAGAGCCGTCTCGCGACCGAATCCATGCTTGGTTATACAAAACTGACAATCAGGATGCTACGTGAAAACAGGCATTTTTCTCCCGATCAAATTGTTTCGAAAAGGGGCGATTACATTGCCAGCACGTTATCGGAAACGACGGCAATGTTGCCCACCGTGTACGACGGCGTCTTTGCGAAGAAGGCCAATACGATCCTGATCATCGAAGACAACGACCAGTTACGCCTGTTTATCAGGGAGCTTTTTGAAGCGGAATTCAACACGTTGGAAGCTGAAAACGGACTTCGGGGCTTGCAACTTGCAAATGAGCATCTTCCCGACATCGTCCTGTCGGACATTATGATGCCCGATATGAATGGTTTGCAGGTGTGCGGTCACTTGAAAGAGAATATTGCAACTTCACATATACCAGTCGTATTACTGACGGCAAGAGCACAGAATCAGCAAATCATCGAAGGGCTGGCCACGGGAGCGGACGACTATCTAATCAAGCCGTTCGATCCGCGAATTCTCGAATTGAAGATTGGTAATCTAATCCGGCAGCGGGATGATCTTAAAAAACGTTACCAACAGTCGGTCTTGATGGATCAACAAGGGAGTGAGCGTATTGCCCGGGACAAAAACGAGGAATTTATCGGCAAACTCAGCTCATTGGTCAAGAGGAATATTTCCGATCGCGACTTTGGGGTCAATGAACTAGCTATGCAGATTGGCATGAGTGTATCAGCATTGTATAGAAAGTTGAAGTCTCTTACGGGTATGACTATCAATGAGTTCGTTAAAATAATCCGATTTAACGAGGCCAAAAAACTGCTCGATTCGGGAGTTTACAATGTCAGCGAGGTGAGCATTATGATCGGTTTTGAGGACAGCAAGTATTTCAGCACGGAATTCAAAAAGATCTTCGGCAAAACGCCAATCGAGACGAAAAGGGGGAGGTGAGTCTAGCGACCTTGTCAGAATCCTATGATGTTGAGCGCTAATCCCGCGTAAAGCCCCGGCCTGCGGCTTTCGTCCATAAGAAATGTGGTGGCTGCGATGAAAACTCCGGGAATATTACCGCACACATTCAAGGGGTTTTGTATACAGCCAAATAGACGGATGCGATAATCTTCGTCACAAGGAAATGAGGGTTTTTGAGATTCATGGATAAGTAAACAATCTCGTAACTACTCTCGGATGTATTTCTTTGTTAACAGGCGCGGCGCGCAACCTGAAAATACTACTAGCTCATCATTTGTCTGAAAAATGTTCCAAGCAGTAGGGCAAACCGTACAATCTACAGGCCCACATTTCTCGGAAATTTCCCTCGCTGTATCTTTATTTATGACAAACCACTCCCCGTTTACCTGATACGCCTTGGGTGCGCAGCAATTAGGCAAATTCCTAGAATCTAGTATAACACCATCGTGCCTAAAACTGACGTTCGATTCTCCGGGGACAGAAACCCATTCTGGTTTGTCATTCACAATTGTTTCTGTGGCCACATATTTCCAAGTGCCAACAATGCCTTCGATTTCCGGAGCCGGTTTTGGATTATCGCTTTTACAAGCAAAAAAGGCAAACAGGAGTATTGGTGCTAGTACGAGATTTTTCATATTTTGAAGTTTTTAGATAGGATGGGTGTTGATCCGTAATAGTTGGAAACCTTGGAATTCTATTAATCACGGATGTAACGTCCTAAATTTGAACTCTTGGCTTGTCGGTGGCTATCAGCGCATAGCATGTCGAACCGGATATATACTTTGGCTTTGATTTGTATCTGGCTGAAAATCAAATTAATAATATATAATTTCCCCCTTGGTCTTATCCGCCGGCATGAAAACCTGTTTAGTCCCCATAACCGAAGTCGAACCAAAAGAAAGTTTTTGATTTGATCCGTTTTCGGACTGATCCCAAGTTTTTGATATGATCCCCGAAATTCTGAATTGCAATTTTCAGTGATTGTAAATGCAAAAAAGCCCCTCAACTTGCGTTGAAGGGCTTTTGTACCCAGAGCCGGAGTCGAACCGGCACGAGTGTAACCTCATTGGTGTTTGAGACCAACGCGTCTACCGATTCCGCCATCTGGGCATTCTCTTACTTGTTGGGAGTGCAAAAGTAGGCAGAAAAAGAGATTAAGCAAGCCTCTGGTGCAAATTTTCGCAAGATTTTTGTGAGAAAATTCCGGGAGCGTTGCTAACACGCTTATTCATAGCGCAATGCCTCGATAGGGTCCAGGCGCGATGCTTTGATCGCCGGGTAAATGCCCGAGAGCACGCCTACCATCACGCATATTGCAATGCCGACGGCCATCCATAACCATGGTACCACAAAGGTGCTTGTTTCGCTGATAAGACTGGTAATGGAGTTTCCGACGATGATGCCGAGAATCAAGCCGCCGATGCCGCCGAGGATGCAAACGACGATGGCTTCGATCAGGAATTGCATGCGGATCACGCGCGGCGTTGCGCCGAGGGATTTACGGATGCCTATTTCACGGGTCCGTTCGGTAACGGAAACGAGCATGATGTTCATCAATGCAATAGACGCGCCGAGGAGCGTAACGGTGCCGATCACGAAGCCGCCGATGCGGAGGTAACCGCTGACTTCCGCAAAATCTTTCACCATGGCATCTGCCCGGTCGATGGTAAACGAATCTTCTTTGCCAAGTTCGTCGCCACGGATGCGGCGCATCATGCCGCGCGCTTCTTCTACGATTAGGTCGCCATCGGCAACATTGGGAGCCGAGGCGGTGATATTGTAGGTAAGTGTGCGGTTGGCGGCGAGGCCGCGGCCGTTTTCGAGGGGAATGAGAATGAGCCGGTCGGAGTTGTTGTCACCTCCCAGCGAGCCCTTTTTATCGAGCACACCTATCACTTTATACCGGCTGCCCATGAATGTAATTTCTTTATTGATCGGGTCGCCGCGCTCGAAAAGCTTGCGCGCAATTTCCTGACCCAAAACTGCAACATTCAGCGATTTTTCGAGGTCATTCTTGTCGAGATTCCGGCCCAGGGCGATTTTGTAGCCGTTAATGCCCAGGTACTGGTCGTCCGAACCGACGACATTGCTGTTCGGGTTGGTTTTGTTGCTCCGGTAGTTGACCTGCACTGCACCGGCAATATTGGCCGAAAGGGAAGCGGTAGCCTGGTAGGTGGCTTTGAATTTGTCGGCGAATGCTTTGGCCTGGCGGTAGGTAATGGTCGTGTATTGTTTGCTCCGGCGGCCGCCGCTGCGGAACTCGTCGTCGTCGTGGTTGCGGACGGTGAAAGTATTGGCGCCAAGGTCGGCGAAGCTGCTGTTGACGGAGCCCTGAATGCCGTCAATGGCCGTGAGAATGCCCACGAGAGAGGTAATGCCGATGGCGATGATCATGGCCGTCAGCACGGTGCGCAGGAGGTTACTTTGGATCGAACGCAGGCCTTCTTCGATGTTTTCGCGTATAATCATGGCATTTAATGCTGGCGCACCAGAAACAGGGTTTGGTCGTTAGTAATGAAGTCCGAATGATGTCCCCGGAGAGTCCGAACGTATAAAACCGGTATAGGTTTTGTGGTAGATTTCGGAACGTGACGGTTTCTTTATTATATTTAATCTTTACCTGAATGTAAAACTGCGCATGAAAGTCGAAAGAATCAAACCAGTGATACGCCTCTATATCCCGCTCGTCATTTTTTTGATCGGCTCGCTGAACGCGATGGCAAACCGCCTGCTGATCCCGATGGACGAGTCGCAAAAGAACCATTTGAAGGCTTACGGCATATCTTACTGGATACTGAAAAATTATGAAATGGAAATGGACTGGCTCCTCAATTACCGGGGCGGCAGTTTCATGGTGGCTTATAACCAGCAGTTTGCATCGGAAATGACGGTTCGCGGCGTGAGCTTCGAGGTGATTTCGGAAGGGCAGGCCGGGCAGATACTGAACCAGATCAGCGCGCCGGACGTGAACATGGATGCCGTGAAACTGCAAAAAGCACCCCGCATTGCGGTGTATTCTCCCAAATCCAAACTACCCTGGGATGATGCGGTGACGCTGGTGCTAACCTATGCAGAGATTCCTTACGACGTCGTGTACGACGATGAAGTTTTGAATAACAAGCTGCCTGAATACGATTGGCTGCATTTGCACCATGAAGATTTTACCGGTCAGTTTGGTAAATTTTTCCAATACAAAGATTATCCCTGGTACCGCGAGCAGAAAAAGGAAGCAGAGGAAACGGCTACCAAGTTCAGCTTTAATAATGTGCCGCAAATGAAGCTGGCGGTCGCTAAACGGATCTCCGAGTTCGTGACCGGGGGCGGTTATATGTTTGCGATGTGCAATGCGACGGATACATTCGACATTGCGCTTGCCGCCGACGGCGTGGATATCGTGGATGCGATGTATGACGGAACGCCCGCCGACCCTTCCGCGAACGGAAAGCTGAATTACAGCAATTCATTTGCATTCCAGGATTTCAAAACGATCCCGTATCCTTACGAAATCGAATTTTCGGATATTGATAACCAGCCCGACGAGCGGGGTGTGATCGAGTCGAACGACTTTTTCTCGCTCTTCCAGTTTTCGGCCAAATGGGACCCGGTACCGAGCATGCTCACGCAAAATCACCAGACCATTATCAAAGGTTTTCTGGGCCAAACCACTGCATTCAAAAACCGGTTGATCAAACCCGAGGTAATCATTCTCGCGGAGAATAAAAATGCCAAGGAGGCGCGTTACATTCACAGCACGCACGGCAAAGGCTTCTTCACATTCTACGGCGGCCACGATCCCGAGGACTACCAGCACCGGGTAGGCGAGGAGCCCACCGATTTGAACCTGCATCCCAACTCGGCAGGCTACCGTTTGATCCTGAATAACATCCTTTTCCCCGCAGCAAAAAAGAAAAAGCTGAAAACCTGACGAAAAGTTAACAGCGTAAGAAAAGCGTTTGAAATCACACCGACCGTGCGTTATCGCACGGTTTTTTGTTTTTGTATTTTAATGTAATGTATTGATTATCATTGTGTTAAACATTGGCACGGATTTCGGATAAATGAAGGTGTATTAGCCATGAATTTTTCCACTTGAAAACCTCCAATCAAACCCACATGGATCGGGAAATTGCACCGGAATATGTCAAGCAAACGCGTAACCGTCGATGGGTGCTCATCGGCGCCGTGGCAATAGGGCTGGCAGTCCTGTTTTACTTTTTCAAAGAATCACTTTCCAGCACGCTCGAAAGTGCCCGAATTCGCACCGGCACCGTAGAGACCGGCGATGTCGAAAACACGCTTACCGCCTCGGGCGAAATTATTCCCGCTTACGAGCAGATCTTCACGAGCCCGATCCGCGCGAGTATCAAGCGCATTCTCCTCACGCCCGGTACCCGCGTGCAGCCGGGCCAGCCTATCGTGGAGCTGGATAAGTCACTGACCGAAATCGAATTTGAACGCTACAAGGACCAGCTAGAACTGAAAAAGAACGGTATCGATCAGCTTCGGATGAAGTTGAACAAGGATTTGTACGATGCCGAGATTAATGACAAGATCAAATCTTTGAATATCAATAAGCTAAAAGCAGATTTTGAAGATGCCAAACGGCTCCAAAAAGTAGGCGGCGGGACCGTCGAGGACATTACCCGTGCCGAGAATGCATTGAAAATCGCCGAACTCGAAAAGGGGCAGCTCGAAAACGACCTGAAATATAACCGCGAATCGATGGGGGCGAGCCTGCGGGAGACCGAACTCGGTGCGCAGATCGAAGGTAAAAATTTGCAGGAATTGCAGCATAAACTTAAAATGGCCGACATCGTGGCCGATCGCCCAGGCGTGCTTACGTGGGTGAACGAGAATATCGGTTCGTCGGTAAATGAGGGCGAAATGCTGGCCAAAGTAGCTGATCTGGGCAGTTTTCGCGTGGAAGGAAGTTGTTCCGATGTGTATGCCGAACAGGTGAAAGCCGGGCTGGGTGCTATCATCAAAATCAATGAGACGCAGCTCCGGGGCGTGATAACGCAGGTGAAACCCGCCGTGAAAGATGGCGTGATCGGTTTCACGATCCAGCTTGAAAATGCCCGGAATGAGTCGCTGAGGCCAAATATGAAGGTGGAAGTGTATGTAGTGACGAGCAAAAGTGCCAAAACTTTGCGCGTTGCAAACGGCCCGGCGTTTAACGGCAAGCGCAGCCAGTATGTGTATGTGCTTGAAAACAATGTGGCCCGCAGGCGACAGGTCGAAACCGGGCTTTCCAATTTCGATTATGTCGAGATAAAAAGCGGTCTGAAAGCGGGGGAGAAGGTGATCCTGACCAATATGAATGAGTACGAACATCTGGAAGAGCTAACCATTCAATGATTATGAAACAGCTTTTCCTCTGGATTTTTGTAATGCTTTCCGGCACCGTTTTCGCGCAAACACGCAAGCTGACGCTCGAAGAAGTGGTGCAGCAATCAAAGGAGCAATCCATCGCCTCCAAACAGGCTGTGACGCAAAAAAAGACCAATTATTGGCAGTTTCGTTCGTTCCAGGCCGATTACAAACCGCAACTGAGCCTTCTCGGCACGGTACCTGGTTTTACGCGGTCCTACATCGAGGTCGAACAGCCCGACGGTACCGTTTCATTCCAGCCGGTTTCAAAGAACAACTCCATTCTCAGCTTGTCGCTCAGCCAGAACATTGCCATGACCGGCGGTACCGTTTACGTGCAGCAGCAAATGCAGCGGTTCGACGATTTTCAGCGCGATGTGACGCGCTATAATGGCATTCCGTTTGAAATAGGTATTAAACAGCCGCTGTTCCAGTTCAATCCCCTCAAATGGGATCGCAAGATTTCGCCGCTGAAATACCAGGAGGGTAACCAGCAATACATTCAGTCGATGGAGCAGGTGGCGCTGGATGCCAGCAGTTACTATTTCGACCTGCTGGTGGCGCAGGTTAATTTGCAGATCGCCGAGAAGAACCGGAGCAACAATGACACGCTCTTCAAGATCGCCAGGCACAAGCTGGAATTAGGTAAAATATCTCAAAACGACCTCTTGCAGCTGCAAATGGGATTGCTTACTGCGCAAAAAGACCTTGCTTCCGCCCAGCAGTCGGCAGCGGTAGCATCGCTCAAACTGAAAATGTACATGGGCACACGCGATGAGCGCGAACTGGAACTGGCCATTCCGGCGGAAGCCGGTGAATTCGCGATCAATCCTCAAATCGCCCTCGACGAGGCATTTGCGAACCGCTCAGCCTCGGTGGCATTCCGGCGAAGGCTCCTCGAAGCCGAACGCGATGTGGAGAATGCCCGGCGTACCAACGGCCTCAATGCAACGCTGAATGCGACATTCGGCCTGTCCAACCAGGGTAATCTCCCGCGCGACGTGTATGTGAGCCCGCAGGACCGCGAGTTTGTAGAACTGCAACTGACATTGCCCATTCTCACCTGGGGCCGCAACAAAGCGCAAACGGAAGTCGCCCGCGCCGCACGGGAATTCGCGCAGCAGTCGGTGGAGCAGGATAAGCTTACCTTTGAACAGGAAATTTTCACCCAGGTGACCCTTTTACAAATGCTCCAAAAGCAGGTAAAACTCACGCAGGTAGCCGACGGCATTGCCGCCGACCGTTACCAGATCGCCAAAGAGCGTTTCATCCTGAGCGACCTCAGCGTAACCGACCTCGGCATCGCCACCCAGGAAAAAGACATCGCCCGCCGCGACTACATCCTCGCATTACGCGATTACTGGCAGGCGTATTACAGCCTGCGGCTGCTGACGCTGTTTGACTTTGAGCTGGGGAGGAAGATCGCATATTGACCGCCGACGGCCGACCGCTGACCGCCGATCGCGATCATAGTGTTGATTTTTAATTAAGTGATTAAAGAACAAAGAAAAGACAGGACCAGACACGATTCCCTAATGTAACAGACAACTTGTCGGCGGTCGGTGGTCGGCCGTCGGCGGTCAATAAACAAAAAACATCCAACATACCCGTGCCATGATCAAACTCCAAAACGTAGAAAAAGTGTACCGTACCAGCTCGATCGAGACGCTGGCTTTGAACAACATCAATATCGATGTGAAGAAAGGCGAGTTCGTTTCGATCATGGGGCCTTCGGGTTGCGGGAAGAGTACATTGCTTAACATTATCGGGCTGCTCGATGCGCCTTCGAAGGGCCAGATCGAGATCGATGGCTCGCCGGTGAAGCGTTATACCGACAAACACCTGGCCGAATTGCGCAACCGCAAGCTGGGCTTCATTTTTCAGAGCTTTCATCTGATAAATGATCTATCGGTGATAGATAACGTCGAAATTCCGCTGCTTTACAGGAATTCGTCGGCAAAGGAACGCCGCGAGCTGGCGCAGGAAGCATTGGAAAAAGTAGGACTGAGCAACCGGATGAAGCATTTTCCCAAACAACTTTCCGGCGGTCAGAAGCAGCGCGTCGCCATTGCGCGTGCGATCGTAGGCAAGCCCGAAATCATCCTCGCCGACGAACCCACCGGTAACCTCGACAGCGCCATGGGCAACGAAATCCTCGGCATTCTCCAAAAACTGAACACCGACGGTGCCACCATCGTAATGGTCACCCACGACGAAGCCATGGCGAAAAAGACGGACCGGCTCATCAGGCTGTTTGATGGGACGCAGGTGAGTTAGGGCCTCCGGCCCGACGGCCGACCACCGACCGCTGACCGCCGATCGGTGGTTCTGATCGTGTTTTTTATCCCAAATTAACCCAAAGTCGACGCTAACAAGCAAGTAATCGGCGGTCCGCGGTCGGCCGTCGGCGGTCAACAACCCAACTGCTCAAACCCCAGCCCCATGCTAACCAACTACATCAAAATCGCCTGGAAGGTATTGCTGCGGCATCCTTTCTATACATTCATCACGCTGTTCGGCATTACGCTTACGCTGACTGTGCTGATGGTGGTTACTTCTTTTCTTGACCACCTTTTCGGGCCGCATTATCCCGAGGTCAAGCGTGGTCGGTCGCTGTACATTGCGACTGTGATACAGACCGATTCTGCGAGTACCACCATGTCGTCGGGCCCGGCTTCGTTCGACTTTTTGACGAAGTATGCCAAGTCGCTCAAATCGGCTGAACGCGTGGCGATCATGAGCAATTTCAGCTTTTCGAACGCCTATGCAAATGGCAAGCGGATCAAGTTGAACACAAAATACACTGATGTCGATTTCTGGTCCGTGGCCGATTTCGAATTTCTCGAAGGCAAGCCTTACGACGAAACAAACGTCCGCAATGCCGACCACGTGGCGGTTATTACGGATGCATTGCGCGAACAATATTTTGGAAATGACGCGGCGCCTGTGGTGGGTAAAACCATTGATATAGAGAATATTAACTTCCGGGTGATCGGGGTTGTGAAAGGCAGTCCTCCAACGAGGCTTTATACCTATTCGGATGTTTATTTTCCCTATACAGCGCCCAAGAGCAATTACCAGGAAAAGGGAATGCGCGGCCGCTTCGTAGCCATAGTGGTAGCCAAAAGCGCGGCCGAACGGAAGGATGTGCAAGCGGAATTCGATAGCCACGTTGCCCGCATTCCAAAAGCAGAGTATTCGGAAGATAAACGATTTAATATGTTGATAGTCAAAGCGGATACTTATTTTGACCATTTTATAAATATGTTCACACGTAGTGACAAAGACCGCGTTGCACTCTACGGGATCGTAGGGCTCGTATTGCTGATGATCATGGGACTGCCGGCCGTGAACCTGGTCAATGTGAACGTGAGCCGCATTCTCGAACGTGCGTCGGAGATCGGCGTGAGAAAGGCGTTCGGAGCACCGTCGAAAGCGCTTTTGTGGCAGTTTATCATTGAAAATGTGTTCATTACCTTCATCGGGGGGGCATTTGCCCTGTTGCTAACGTTGGTGGTGATCCATTTCATCAATTCCAGCGGCTGGATCGCCTATGCCGACCTGACGATCAACCTGCCCGTTTTCGCGATCAGCATACTGGTATGCCTCGTGTTCGGGTTATTGTCGGGCGTGTTACCGGCTTTCAGGATGTCGCGGCTAAAAATAGCGGAAGCGCTGAAAGTGTAATCATTCACACATTCTCTCATTCAAAATTAATTGCCATGTTACGACATCTTTTTAAATTGATTTGGAATAAAAAAGGCACGCATTCCCTGCTGATCATCGAGGTGTGGGCCGCATTTATGGTACTTTTCGGCGTGTTGACGCTCATCGTTTTCAACCTGCGCAACTATTTGCAGCCCATCGGATTTCAGTATGAGCAGGTTTGGAACCTCGAACTGTCGTCCAACCAGGACACGACCGAACTCGCCCCGAAATTGCAGCGCGCCATTCAGCGCGTGCGGTCGTACCCACAAGTGACGGCCGCGAGCCGCATGAGCAGCAATACGCCCTTTTCGGCAAACCAGATAGGCAATTCGATCACTTACAACAAGGTCGATGTAGGCGGTGACTTTTATTATACCGACGGCGAACTGGCCAAAGTGCTAGACATACCACTCAAAAAAGGCCGTTGGTACGCCGAAAGCGACCGGGTTGGTAAATATGTCCCGATCGTGATCAACCAGGTAATGGAAAGCAAGCTGTTTCAGAACGAGTCCGGCTTGAATAAGGTGGTCAAACGCGATGAAAAGACCTCCTATAAAATTGTGGGCATCGTCGACAAGTTCAAGGCGAAAGGGCTGTTTATGTCGGATACACCCGGTCTTTTTCAGATACTGGACAAAGACGATCGCTGGAATTCGAATATATTAATCAAAACTAAACCCGGCACAGACGCAAACTTCGAAGCAAAGCTTGTGAAAGATATGGCCATGATGCTGCCGGGCTGGGGTGTAGAAGTGGGGTATCTCAAAGATTCACGTAAAAATCGTGAAAATCTGACGCTCGTGCCCGTGCTGATATTCCTGATAGTGAGCGGGTTTCTGCTGACAAATGTGGCATTGGGACTGTTCGGAGTGCTTAACCTGAACATTGCCAAACGCAAAGGCGAGATAGGCCTGCGCCGTGCCATGGGTGCCACGGAATCGGGTGTTACCAGTCAGTTTCTTGGTGAAATATGGGTTCTTGCTACATTCAGCCTGGTCATAGGCCTTATTTTCGCAGTCCAGTTTCCGCTCATGAACGTTTTTGACCTGGATCGGGAAATTTACATCATCGCTATTTTGGCCGCCGTTGCCGTAATTTATATCATTGTAACACTATGCGCCTGGTTCCCCAGCAAACAAGCCGCCGCGATACATCCGGCTGTGGCGTTGCATGAGGAATGACGTTGACCGCCGACGACTGATCGCCGATCGCCGTTCGCGTGATGCGGTCAATCGGGCCGCGACAATCAAGCAATCGGCGGTTGGCCGTCAGCCGTCGGCGGTCAAAAAAACATCGCTCACAACCAAGTACCATGCTCCTAATCGTAGACGACGACATCGCCATTCGCACTTCGCTATTGCTTCTTTTGAAAAAGGAGGGCTTCGAGGTGCGTGGGGCGGGGTCGCCGGAAGAAACTTTTGAAATACTGAAAGTGGTGACGCCCGAGCTGAT
This sequence comes from Dyadobacter soli, assembly GCF_900101885.1. Classification (GTDB taxonomy): domain Bacteria; phylum Bacteroidota; class Bacteroidia; order Cytophagales; family Spirosomataceae; genus Dyadobacter; species Dyadobacter soli. The sequence continues at coordinate 190,202 of NZ_FNAN01000005.1, forward strand.
ATTGCTCGACCTTAATTTTTCGATCGAAACGTCGGGGAAGGAGGGAATGCAGTTGTTGCAGCGGATCAAGAAACACAATGCGGCCATCCCGGTGATCCTCATCACAGGCTGGGGGACGATCGACCTGGCTGTGCGTGGGATGAAAGAAGGCGCCGCGGATTTCGTGACCAAGCCCTGGCAGAACGATTACCTCATCCAGTCGATCCGCACGATCCTCAACCTGGCTAAACCTGCCCAGCAGGCGGGAAGCCGGCGGAAACTGGACCAGCAATACCATTTTGAAAACATAGTGGGCGAAGACCCGAAACTGCTCGACATCCTCGAAACCATCGGTCGCGTGGCACCTACGGACGCGCCCGTGCTCATTACGGGCGAGAGCGGTACGGGCAAGGAGCTCATCGCCGAGGCGATCCATTTGAACAGCCGAAGGAAAGTACGCCCGTTCGTGAAAGTGAACCTGGGCGGCATCTCTTCGACATTGTTCGAAAGCGAGCTGTTCGGACACGTGCGGGGCGCATTCACCGACGCCAAAACCGACCGCATGGGCCGTTTCGAAATGGCGCACCGCGGGACGATCTTCCTCGACGAAATCGGGGAGCTGGATCTTTCCAGCCAGGTAAAGCTCCTGCGCGTATTACAGGAGCGCACGTTCGAGCCGCTGGGAAGCAGCAAGAGCCGGACGGTGGATGTGCGGGTGATTTGTGCTACCAACCGTAATCTCGAAGAAATGGTGGCGCAAGGCACATTCCGCGAAGACCTGTATTACCGTATTAACCTCATTACGGTCAAACTCCCCGCATTGCGCGAGCGGCCGGACGATATTCCGCTGCTATCGGCGTTTTTTGCGGATAACCTGAAAACCATTTATAACCGGCCGGAGCTGAAAATCGGCAATGCGGCATTGAAATGGCTGAAAACGCTCCCGTTACAGGGCAATATCCGCCAGCTCAAAAACCTGGTGGAAAGGACGGTCCTGCTCGCAGGCAACAATTTGCTCGATATCGATGATTTTCAGCGGAATCTCAATGCGGGTAATGCTGCATCCTCGCAAAAGCACGTGCCGGAAGTAGGCAGCGTCACCCTGGAAGAAATGGAGTACCAGATGATCGTCCGGGCGATGCAGCACCATCAGAACAAAGTGAGCAAGGTGGCCCGCTCGCTCGGGATCACACGCTTTGCATTGTACAGGCGGTTGGAAAAATTTGGCATATCCTTTGATTCGGAAGAGGTATGAGGTTATCCACGAAGACGAAATACATTGCCTACATTACCATCGTGCACCTGGTGCTGGTGTTGCTGGTTTATAAGCTGCTATTTGAGAATAAGGCCTTGTTCATTGCCTCGGAAGTGTTTTTGTTGCTATCGGCGGGTATGTCTATCGTTCTCTACAACAATTTTATGCAACCTATCCAATTTGTGAAGTCCGGAATCGAAGCTATCAAGGACAAAGACTTTTCGATCAAGTTCGTTCCGACGGGCAAAGGGGAAGTCGATGTACTGATTGAGGTCTATAACCTGATGATCGATCAGCTGCGCGAGGAGCGTATCAAGCTGAACGAGCAGCACTTCTTTTTGGAAAAACTCATTGAAGCCTCGCCCATTTCCATCATCATTCTCGACTACGACGACCGCATCGAATCGTTGAACAGCAAGGCGAAAAGCCAGTTTGAGCAGGATGGTACACTGATAGGCAAAAAGCCGGAGGAAACCAATCTGCCGCTACTGATCGAGCTGGCCGGCATTCTCGACGGCGAATCGAGGATGATCAAGACCAACGGCATCGCGACGTTCAAAGCGCAGCGCTCTCATTTCATGGACCGCGGCTTCCGGCGCTCGTTTCTGATGATTGAAGAATTGACCAACGAAATCCTCGAATCGGAGAAGAATGCATATGGTAAGGTGATCCGGATGATGGCGCATGAAGTGAACAATACCCTGGGCGCTACCGATTCGATATTGCAAACTACCACACATTTGCTGCCTGACAGCGATTACCGCGATATCAAGGACGCATTGCACGTCGCCTCGGAACGCAATCACCAGCTTACGCGCTTCATGCGCAACTTCGCGGACGTCGTGCGCCTGCCTGCGCCTATGCCCGAGCGTTCGGATATGGGAATGCTTACGCGCGATGTGGCCGTGTTTATGCAGAATGCGGCATCAGTCCTGAATGTAAAGGTGGTGAGTGAATCGGAAGAAAACGTGTTCTGGAACGTCGATAAGGGGCAAATGGAGCAGGTGCTGATCAACGTGATCAAGAATGCCGTGGAGGCTTGCGAAAGCGGGCAGGAGGTACGGATAATCACTACTGTCGACCGCCTGGTAATCCGTAACAATGGCAAACCCATCGATCCCGAAGTGAGTACCAAACTTTTCAATCCATTTTTCAGCACCAAACGCGATGGTCAGGGCATCGGCCTCACCTTAACCCGCGAAATCCTCGGGAGCCACGGCTTCGATTTTGCATTGGAAACAGGGCCCGATGGCTGGACGGAATTCCGGATCAGCAAATAGGGGCATTAACCTTTGCGAATGCTTATCGCGAATGCCTTGGCTGGGTTCGCGACCATTAATGTGCGGATGTCGGCTTCTGTAAGACCTTGCGCTTTTAATGCGGGAACAAGCTTGTTGGAGATCGTCGTGAAGCCACGAAACTCGCCGCCATCCGGCTCTCCGGGACGGTACCAGCCCGCATCGTGCGAAATCAGCACCTGGCCGAGGCGGCCCTTGTTTTTCAGGAATGTAATCCAATCGACGTGCTTGCTGATATTATCTGCATTCACCCCATCCAGGCTAATCCAGCAACCGCTCCGGCCCACACTTTCCAGTTCCTCTGCGCTCCCGTTCGCATGTACCCACACGAATGCGGAAGGATGCACACCCGATGTTTTCAGTATTTCAATTTCCTCCCGTGCAGGTAACGCAGGCCCCGTGTGCGAGCAAATGGTAAGGCCTGTTTTCAAATGCGTAATCGCCGCGGCCCAGATCAATTTTTGATGAAGCTCGGACAATGCACCGCTGTTGACGCCGGTTTTGATAAATCCGGGCCGGATGCCGGTACCTTCAACGCCCTTTTCAAACTCCGCAATCCATCGGCTTGCGAGCTGTTCGGCAGTTTCGGTGAATGCCCATTTGGGTAAATACTTATTGTCGGAAGCACCATAATACCCGGTATTGGTGAGGATATTGAGGCCTGATCGTTCTGAAAGCTTTTTCAGCAAACTAACATCCCTGCCGATGAATGCCGGCGTACATTCTACCAGCGTCCGAATGCCGCGTTGTTTGATTTCCAGTAAGTAGGGCAGGACTTTCGCGATAACCTCATCATGCTTCCAGCGGTCAGGCGAAATCTTCTCCGCCCCGATGAAATCGACCAGTACATGCTCGTGGATTAATGTCGTACCGAGTTTCGAAACGGGGATTTTGCCTTGAACGGAATAGGTGTAAGGCGGATCAGCGGGCTCGATAGCTGCTATGAATGGAGCTGCACCCCATGTTGCCAGGAATTGCCTGCGAGAGATTTGATTCATTTCGAATCGTTGTTTTCGAAACTCTTTTGGTCCATACCTGAGGTTTTGGACAAGTCCATCCGTGCATTGTTCCAAAAAACAAACAATGCCTCATTATCAAGCATCATTTGTCTCAACCGGTCCATCGGTGATTTCGCTAACCAGATTTGCAATTGAAGTTGCTTGATATGTTCGGGAGTGTCAGTCATGGTTAAAAAAGATCAAATGTGTTTAGGTTTAATTTACCTGCCCAATCGTTAATATAATGCCAATCCAGTTCGTCTATTTGCATAAGATTCCGGATGTCATCCATTTGAATGGCGGATTGGAGAGATTGAATCCAAATCAGCTTGGATAATAGCAAATCTTCCGGGCTAACCACGAATATTGTTTTACCGAAATAGTCAATCGCTTTTCTACGATCAAATTCCGTTTGTCTGTACACTTCGTTTTTAAGAACTACAAAATCAGCCTTGTATCCGGAGGCGTGGTCAATAATATTGAACATACCCGGATTCCTAACAGCTTCCTTTATGGACTCTTCATGGCAATAATAGCCTACCTGAAAGTGAGCGGTAAATCTAGCAACGTCCTGAGGAGTCAGGTGTATGATAAAATCGAAATCTCTTGTCGCTCTTGGAACAACGTACAGACTCATCGCGACGCTTCCCGAAAGCATGTAAGGAATATTTAGGCTACTAAGAACACCGATAATTTTATCAAAGAATTGAAGCATGCTCTACTGATCGTTATTACCAGCGTAGAATCATGTTTCATATAAGAAACATACCAACAGATTAAAGAAAGATGTCCTTGATAATCTGGTCAAATCCTACACATTTCGAGCACTAATGTAGGATTTATGCTTCATATATAAACATACGAAGTGATTGGGAACTACTCAATCACAATAAACGGCATAGGGCTGAACGAGATCACGAAGATGATGAATGCGACGATGCCCAGGATCATCCGTCGTGAGTCGAGTGGAGTGTTGTCTTCGGTTTCTGGGTGGCGAATGCCGAGGAAGCGGCCGAGGATTAATACGAACGGCAGCAAATTGACAGAGCCGTCCCAATCCGGGCGGACGTAGGTCACGGCGAACTGGCCGACGACGATCAGCAGGCTGATCATCAAGGCTGTCGATGGATTATCGAATGCCCTTTTGAAACAGATATAAAGGAAATAAATGTAAATCCCGAGGTACAATAGCCGCTCGTAAAATTCCGCATCGCTGCCCGTCGCGAATGACTCCGTGCGAAAAACGCCAAGGCCTGCGTAGAATGTGAAAATGCCGAACAGGACCGGCGCAACGATATCAAAGCGCTTCTTGCCGATCATGCCATACAGAATGTGCCCGCCGTCGAGCTGGCCGATCGGGATGAGGTTCAGCGAGGTGAAGAACAATGCCAGATATCCTGCAAAAAGGTAGGGATAGTGTATGATCTCATATGCGTGCGGAAGGCGCGCGGGATCGGCCACGTAGTTTTTAAAAAGCCAAAACAGGATATTATCGCCAAGGATCAGGTTCCCGGCCGGGTTTTCGTACGCGAATTGGGGATAGTTGAGACCAAACCGCTCGTACTCAGGATGTATCTTGAAAATGTAATCCGGTGGCGGCAAATGGGTGAAACCGTACCAAAGCACTACCAATGCAGCCACAAAACCCGCCAGCGGCCCCGCAATGCCGATGTCAAAGAATTTTATACGCGATTTTACAACCTCTTTAATTCGGATAAACGCACCGAGCGTTCCGATACTTTGCGAAATGCCAAACCATAACGGAATGTAAAACGGCAGGGTAACCTTCACTTTATGCGCCTTCGCGACAAAGTAATGCCCGAATTCGTGGATCGTCAGGATCAGCAGAAAGGGAATCGAAAAATGGAAGCCTTGTACAAATTCCGCCCAGCCCATAGGTTTGGTGGGAACGGGTACTTCCTTGCCGTCGGGTTTGCCGATCAGGAAAAAGATCATGTCGTACACAAAACCGAATATGTTCCCGAACATCCATTCCGCACCGGCCATCGTCGTGGTGATGATGGTGATGATAAAAAGTGCTGCCTGGATGATGTGGGTTCGTGTGTTAGACTGCATAGTCTTTGAGGTATTCCAGAATTGTGACCGGCTTTTGGACGTGGATGGTTTCGATGCCGAGCTCCGCGGCGGCGCGGATGTTATCCGCATTGTCGTCGAGGAAAAGCGTTTCTTCCGCTTTCAGGCCGGCCTGGTCGAGCACTTGCTGGTAAATGCGGGTATCGGGCTTCATCAGGCCCATTTCGTAGGATAGGAAAACGATTTCGAAGAGATCTTCGAGCTTTTCAACGCCCGTCGATGCTTTCAATATCTTGTTGACCTGTGTAATGTGGATCGAACTGGTGTTGCTGAGCATGAATATGCGGTATTGCGTCGCGAGCTTTTTGAGCAGCTCCACGCGCTCGGGCGGGAGGTCGAGCAATAGGCTGTTCCATGCGGTGTCGATCGCTTCGTCCGACAGATCAGGAAAACTCAAAATCTCGCGCACGTAGTTCCGGAATGTGGGTTCGTCCATTATCCCGGTTTCAAACTGGCGGAAAATTTCGCTCTCTTTGAAAATAGTGAGTATCTCGGTCTGTTCCCGCCCGCTCAGATCGGCGAATGATTTGGAAGCAATAGGTACATCGATGTTGAGAATGACGTCACCGAGGTCAAAAATGATATTCCTGATCTTGTCGTTTTTCATGGAAATGCTTACGCTTCAACTACTACACCCATTGCACAGAATTTCTCGATACGCTGATCGATCCGGTCTTGTTGTTCAATGGCCGAGAGTTCGGCAATATTTTCGAGAATTGATTTTTTCAGCTCGTCGGCCATCCATTTGTGGTCGAGGTGGGCGCCGCCCAGCGGCTCGGCGATAATGCCGTCTACAAGTTTGTAGTTGGTCATATCTTTCGCCGTAATTTTCATTGCTTCGGCCGCCTGCTCCTTGAAATCCCAGCTTCTCCAAAGGATCGCCGAGCAGTTTTCAGGGGAAATTACTGAGTACCAGGTGTTTTCGAGCATGAGCACACGGTCGCCAATCGCAATCCCCAATGCACCACCGGAAGCGCCTTCACCGATCACGATACAGATCACGGGCACTTTCAGCATGAACATTTCTTTCAAATTGCGAGCGATCGCCTCGCCTTGTCCGCGCTCTTCGGCTTCCATTCCGGGGAATGCTCCCGGGGTGTCGATCAGCGTCACAATAGGCTTGTTGAATTTCTCGGCCAGCTTCATCAGGCGCAATGCCTTGCGGTAACCTTCCGGGTTCGGCATGCCGAAGTTACGGTGCTGGCGCTGCTTGGTATTGCGGCCTTTTTGCTGCCCAATGAGCATAAATGATTGCCCGCCGACATTTGCCAAACCACCGATAATAGCCGGATCGTCGCGCACCTGGCGGTCTCCGTGCAATTCAATGAACTCGTCGCAGATCAGTTCGATATAGTCGAGCGTGTAGGGGCGATCGGGGTGGCGGGAGAGCTGCACACGCTGCCAGCGCGTGAGATTTTCAAATATTTCTTTTCGAAGGTTGGTGATGTTGCCTTCCAGCAACGCAATGGCATCCGAAAAATCCACATTGTTTTCATTTGCCAATGCTTTCATTTCTTCGAGCTTGCGTTCGAGCTCGGCCATAGGCTTTTCAAAATCCAGGTATGTTCTCATAATTCAGGTTCTGGTGTGGGTTATTAACAGGCGAAATCAGGGGCGTCAGAGTTCATAGGTATTGCCCCGTAACGGCGTTTCCACCGAATGATAGCCGATTTCTTGAATTTTACTTTGGAATTCAGCCATGCTTTGCTGCTCTCCGTGGACGAGGAAAATGCCTTTCAGTTTTTCCGGATCCTGCATTTTTACAAAATTAATTAAGTCGTTTTGGTCTCCGTGGCCGCTAAATACGTCAATTTTTTCAATATTAGCCAAGACCGGGTACTGCTTTCCGCGAATCGAGATCGTGTCCTGCCCATTCAAAAGCCGCCAGCCGAGCGTCCCTTCCGACGCATAGCCAATCATCAGGATCGTCGCATAAGGATTGCCGATATTGGCCTCCACGTGCGCTTCCACGCGCCCACCCTGTACCATTCCGGACGACGAAATGATAATGCAGGGTTCGTTATAATTCGAAACCGCCCGGCTCGCATCGGAACTTTCAAGGTAGATCAGGTTCTCGAAATCGAAGAGCATGTCATTGTCGTCCTGAAACGTCCGCGCTTCCTTATTGAGCATCCGAACATGCTTTTGATAAACCTTGGTGCTGCTATGCGCCAACGGGCTGTCGGAGAATACTTTAATGACAGGAAACGAGCGGTCGAGGTAGAGCTGGTTGAGCGTGTAGAGCAACGCCTGCGTCCGGCCGACGCTGAACGATGGTATGATAAGCCTGCCCGGAATGTCGATGCACGTGCGTTTGATCACATCGGCAAGCGTCTCCACAGGCCCGCGCTGGTCTTCATGCAGGCGGTTTCCGTAGGTCGATTCACAGATCAGGTAATCCACCGGCGGTATTTCCTGCGGGTCGGTCAGCAGCGGATAGTTCTTCCGGCCGATGTCGCCCGAAAAGCACAGCCGTTTTTTCTCCCCATTTTCATACACTTCCAGCACGATATGCGCAGCGCCGAGCAAGTGGCCGGCTGCATAGTAGGTTACCGTCACATTGTCGGCAATGCGGTAGCGCTGCCCGAATGCAACGGGCACGAAGTTGTCCAATGCCTCGATCACATGCTTTTCAACATAGTAATCCATCGGCACCTCCCGCTTCTTCTTGCCGCTTCGTTTCTTGGAATTGATGCGCGAATTGAGCCGTTTCTGGTGCAGGTTGGCCGCGTCTTTCAGCAAAAGCGACGTCAGTGCCATGGTAGGCTCGGTGCAAACCACCCGTCCTTCGAAACCTTCCTTGTACAGGTTCGGAATGTTACCCGAGTGGTCGATGTGCGCGTGTGTGAGCAGTACGGTGTTGATCAGACTGGGTTCAAACGGGAAAACGCTCTTCTGCTGTTCGTATCTTGTTTTCTTGCCGATCTCATCCAGATCAAAATCGGAGCCGCAGTCGATCAGGATGCGATAGTCGTCCGATTCCAAAAGGAACATACTACCTGTGACCTGCTGCGAAGCCCCCCAAAATGTCAATTTCATATAAATAGTATGGGGTGAAAGCTATATTGGTATTTTTCGTCTGGCGGAAAAATCAATATGACTATTGTCTCATTTCTTTGTAAACTACTAATCAATTGTCTAATATCTTACAAAAGTACCAAAAAACAGCCTGAGATGCGGACATTAGTTACTAGTTTAGACGAAGCGGCACCATTTTTGTGCCCTGCGAATATTTAATATGATGAGAACCACCCTTCTTGCGCTTTACATACTACTCACTATCCGAATTGCATCGGCGCAAGTCATCGACAGCGCCGGACTTGTGCGTTTCTCTGACGCCGTGCTCGAACTGCAAAACAGCGAATTCATGCGAAGCGGCTCGCTGGCTGTGAGTGTGAAGGCCGTCAAAGAAGGCAAAAATGTATTTGCATTGAATGCAGAACGTTCGCTGCCGTCCGCATCTACACTAAAACTCGTTTCCACAGCAACCGCGCTCGCCCTCTTCGGTGGCGATTTCCGGTTCCAGACCTTCCTCGAATACGACGGTATACTTCGCGGTGACACGCTCGCGGGCAACCTCTACATTCACGGTACCGGAGATCCGTCCCTGGGAAGCGATCGGTTTAAGGGTTATCCTGCGGCGCCGGAAATGATTAGTCGGTGGATAGCGGCGGTGAAAAAATCGGGTATCAAATACATCAAAGGCAAAGTCCTCGCCGACGCCTCATTTTTCGACAAGGAAGCCGTTGCCAGCACCTGGATCTGGGGCGATATGGGCAACTATTACGGCGCAGGAGTACAGGGACTGAATTTCAATGAAAACTTGTACCGGGTCAAATTCAAACCCGGAGCGGACGTGGGCGACCCTACCACCGTTCTCGGCACCGAGCCGGCTATTCCATACCTGTCGTTTACGAACCAGGTCACCACGGGCGAGCGGGGCTCCGGCGACAAAACGATTATTTACAGCAGTCCATTGGGCAATAATGTGGTCTTTACGGGCACTGTACCGGCCGGTAATGCCACTTTCACCGTCAAAGGCTCGATTCCAGATCCTGCATGGTACGCGGCTTATGCCCTGAAAAACGCATTATCCGGCAATGGCGTCGTGGTAGCAGAAGCCGGGCAAGTTCCTGGCAATACGGTCTTGCTTACACCCAATCCGAAGAAGATTATCGACGAATACAAATCGCCTCCCTTGCGCGAACTGTGCCAGCAAGCCAATTTTTGGAGCATTAACCTTTTTGCGGATGTTTTTTTCAAACAGTCGGGCAAGCGGCTATCGGGCAGTTCCGGTTTCGACGATGCGGCTACGGCCATTACCGGCTATTGGTCGGGAAGGGGAGCCGATTTACGGGGTTTTTATATTAAAGACGGGAGTGGGTTATCGCCTTCGGGCTCCATCACCGCCGGCAGCCTGACCGACATTTTAAATCTGGCCAACAAGGATGCCGGTTTTAAAGACTTTTACCAAAGCATTGCCGTGCTCGGGCAGAATGGCACGGTGCGCAACCTGGGAAAAGGCACGCGTGCCGCGGGTAATGTGCATGCAAAAAGCGGGTCTATTGAAGGTACGCGGGCGTTCGCCGGTTATGTGACTGCGAAATCGGGGACGCTGTTGAGCTTTACGATCATTGCACACAAGTATGTCCCGGGGAGTAATAGGGTGATTTCCGATTCGCTTGTGAAGCTGATGACGCTGATGGCGGAGTTGTGAGGAATGGGAGTAAAGGGAGGATGGAGGAAAGGGAGGATGATTGTGGCATTTGAAAAATTGTATTTGTTGTGGTATCCCTAATGGGATTTTTACTCGCAGATGGTACATTGTTTACTACCAACATTACGTGCCTGACGGCACTCGGCGCTTGATGTGCGAAGTCGCGTTAGCGACGTGATATTGGTAGCACGTCGAAATTTTATTAGTGAGCGGAAATGCCGTAGGCATGTAACAACAGGCGCTGTGAAACGAATAGCGAGACCAATCTGTGTTCACGATTTTATTTTAAAGCCAAGCAATCAACGGGCAGGTTTTGTGAAGGAAAATAACCCGAGAGCACAGGAACGCTGCTTTTTGAGGTGTTCTGACCGGCCGGAGGCCTGCGAATAGCGGGCACGAAGCAAGAGCTTCGCGCCATTCGTTTCACTACTGAACAACTTTTTCGATCACCAGATTATGATTGGTATAAATGCAAAGATCAGCCGCGATCGTCAGCCCTTCCCGTACCATTTCCTCCGCGGTCAGGTGACCCGCATGCTTTTTCAATGCCTGCGCTGCCGATAATGCAAAATTCCCGCCCGAACCGATCGACGCAATGCCGTTCTCAGGCTCCAAAACATCACCAGTTCCCGAAATGACGAGGATTTCATCTTTGTTAGCCGTAATCATCATCGCTTCCAGCTTGCGCAGGTAACGATCGGTGCGCCAGTCTTTGGCCAGTTCAATGGCCGCGCGTTTCATATTTCCGCCGTAGCCGTTCAGTTTTTCCTCAAAACGGTCGAGTAAGGTGAATGCATCGGCCGTCGAACCTGCGAAGCCGACGAGGATTTTGCCGCCTTGCAGCGTGCGGATCTTTTTGACATTACTCTTGGCAACGGTATTGCCCATTGTAGCCTGACCATCCGCGCCCAGGGCGACCGTGCCGTTATGCAGTACACCCAGGACGGTGGTAGCGTGTATTTTCTCCATATGAATGTTAAATGACTCGATATTCTTTGCGAAACAATTGAAAACCCTCTGAAAACAAAAGTGCCAGACCTTGCGGGCCTGACACTTTTTCATGCATTCGTATTTTGGTTAAACCAGCATGCTCATCGGCTCTTCCAACAGTTTCTTCACCGTCAAAAGGAATTGAGCAGCGGTCGCGCCGTCTACCACGCGGTGATCTGCCGAAAGCGTCACTTTCATGATATTGGTCGGGTAAACCGTTCCATCTTCCTTGAAAGCAGCTACTTTCTTGATCGTACCGATCGCCAGGATACAGGAATCCGGCGGATTGATGATCGCTGTGAATTCGTCTACACCGAACATACCGAGGTTGGACACCGAGAATGTGTTGCCTTCCCAGTCTTTCGGTTGCAGTTTTTTATCTTTCGCTTTGCCGGCCAGGTCTTTTACTTCACCTGAAATGGCAGAAAGCGTTTTCTTGTCAGCTTCGCGGATTACCGGCACGAGCAGACCTTCGTCCACTGCCACGGCTACGCCGATGTTGACATAATTGTATTTACGGATCTTGTCACCCAGCCATGCGGAGTTCACGGCAGGATGTTGCTTCAATGCCACGGCGCAGGCCTTGATCACCATGTCGTTGAAAGAAATCTTCGCGGTAGCCACTTCGTTCAGCTGCGGGCGCAGTGCCATTGCCTTGTCCATGTTGATTTCCATGGTCACGTAGAAGTGAGGCGCAGTGAACAAGCTTTCGCTCAGGCGGCGCGCAATGGTCTTGCGCATTTGCGAGATAGGCGTATCGGTATAGTCGCCGGGCGTCGCCGCGCCGGTTGCTGGTGCAGATGCCGCAGGAGCTGCTTCGGTTTTCGCGGCAGTTGCAGGTTGCGCAGCAGCCGGAGCTTCTGTTTTAGCAGCCGGTTTGAACTCGTCCACATCGCGTTTTACGATGCGACCGTTGTCACCGCTTCCTGCTACTTCGCTCAGATTAATGCCTTTTTCGTCGGCCAGGCGTTTTGCCAATGGCGATGCTTTCACACGGTCGCCGGAATCCGCTACTGAAACGGCTTTCTCAGAACCATTTACAGCAGGGGCAGCCTGTGCAGGAGCAGCAGCCGCAGTTTCAGCAGGCGCTTCGCCGTTTTCACGGGCCAGCAATGCTTCCACGTTCGCGCCTTCTTCACCGATTACGGCAATGATTGCGTCCACAGGAACCGCTTCGCCTTCTTTAATGCCTACGTAAAGCAGCGTACCGTCTTCGTATGCTTCCAGTTCCATCGTTGCCTTGTCGGTTTCGACTTCGGCCAGGATATCGCCTGATTTTACTTTATCGCCTACTTTTTTCTGCCATGAAACCAGCGTACCTTCTTCCATGGTATCGCTCATTTTCGGCATGCGCACTACCGCAGCATTGATTTTCTCGGTAGAAGCGGCAGCAGGGGCTGCGCCAGCAGGTTTCGCAGCTGGTGCGGATTCTGGTGTTACCGTTTCAACGGCAGGGGCCGCCCCGGCAGAGGCAGGAGCTTCTGCTTTCGGAGCTTCGGCGGCAGGAGCAGCAGATCCGTTTCCGGCACCGTCGAGCAGCGATTGATAGTCTTCACCCTCAGCGCCCACGATCGCCATGATACCGTCGATAGGTACCGCGTCGCCTTTTTTTACGCCTATATAAAGAAGGGTACCGTCCCAGTAAGATTCAAGGTCCATGGTTGCCTTGTCGGTTTCAACCTCAGCAATCACTTCACCGGATTTAATTTTATCACCTACTTTTTTGTGCCATTCCGCGATAACACCTTCTTCCATGGTGTCGCTCATTTTGGGCATACGAATTACTTCTGCCATATCGCTTGTTAAGGTATTTTTGTTCTTGGTCGAAATTCAGACTTTGGTCAAAATTACAATAAAAGGTGAATAGGAGAGAGGTTTAACATTATAAAATTGCCCCTCTCCATCGCCGAAGTCATCCTTTGGATAATTAACCGGTCTTGTAATGCTTGATAATCAATGCGGTATGGCCGATTAGCGCCGCTTTGCCATTTCCCGGCGCGGAAAACAGCGCACCAACACGCCGCTTTCATGGCTTCCGGGCGATATAGGAATGATCCGCCAAAAGATGTGAATTAAGCCATTCTGTGGGTTTCGGGCCCGGATCCATTTTCGGAAGCCGCAGCGTTCTGAAAAAGCTCTTCGCGACGCGCATACGCTTTTTGAATGTGTAAGAGGTTTCACCAAATGCATTACCCGGCCGCTGCACAGTTACGGCGGCGCACTTTAAACCAGCTTTGGCAATCAACCCGATCAGATAGGGGGAATAGGGTAAGTAGGGAGCAAACCGGACGGCCGCATCTTTTTTCAGCACCATAAACAACCCTGCATTCATCGGCACCTTCCTTCCTGAAAACCAATGTACCATTCCTTTGAAAAAATACGAGGTAAGCAGCCGGCCGGGCGATTCATACTGGCCCTGACGTTTGGCAAACACAACATCTATACCCGGTTGCATTGCATTGATCAGCGTCGACAAATTCTCAGGCTCGTCCTGCAAATCGGCGTCCATGGTAGCGACCAGTTCTCCGTGGGCGAATGCCATTCCCACGATCAGCGCATTGCTCTGGCCGGCATTCTTTTTTAGATTAATAATATGAAATGCAATATCGGGCGGCAACTCGCGAAGAATAGCCAGTGAATTGTCCGGTGAAGCGTCGTTGACATATACAATCTCGCATGCAATGGGCAACGACGCGGCTACCTGGCTGATCCGCTTGTGTAAAGCCGCCAGCGTCGAAGCGCTCTTGTATACCGGAATGATAATGCTGATCATCAATAACCCTTTGTGTAGTCGACGATATTCAGGAGCGTTTCCCCACGCATGTAGCGCGCGAGATTTTCTTCAAAAAGAGGCTGCCATTTAAATTCCGGGCCTTCGAGGCTGCGGCCTACGTGCGGGGTGATCAAAATCCCCGGCTCGGCCCACATCGGATGCGACGCGCGCAATGGTTCTTCTTCGAAAACATCCAGCGCGGCCCCGGCCAGTTTGCCGCTCCGCACACTTTCAAGTAACGCCTGGTCGTCGAGCGTGCCGCCTCTTCCTATATTGACCACAAATGCGTGGCGGGGCAGCTGATCCAGGATTGCACTGTTCACGAAATGGTGCGTTCCCGGGGTTTTGGGCAGGCAAATGATCAATGCGTCCGTTTCGGGTAATTGCGCCTGCCAGTTTTGCTGTCCGAAGAGAGTAATACCTTGCTCTTCCGAGTCATCGGGCCGGTTTCGTACTGCCGACACCCGTCCGCCCATCGAAGTGATCATACGTGCAATCTCCTGCGCCAGGCTTCCCCATCCGAGGATCAGGCACCGGCTGCCGTGCAATGTGCGTAGCCTGTGTCGTTGCCACGACCGCTCACGTTGCTCGTCGCGGAGCAGATGGAGGTTGCGGAAAAGCGCAAGCAGCAGCGTGAGGGTATGCTCTGCCAATTCGGCATCGTATACGCCCCGGGCGCAGGTAAGGGTGATGCTTTTATCGAGCAGTCGTTGTTTTTCGGTTAAAATAATGTCGACACCGACGGAGTTGGACTGCATCCAGCGAAGCTTTTTTGCAAAAGGTAGACTTTGAATGAAGTAGCGGTTCCCAAGCACTATTTCGGCATCCTCTATAAACCTGCAAGCTTCTTCCAACGAGTGCGCAACTGCTATTTCGTGACCCGGCGCGGCTTGCCGCAATCGCTGCAAATGGGCCGCTACCGGCTCGTACATGAGTAGGATCATGCGTGATGCGGATTGGTGGTCCAGCGTTCCACTTGCTCGCGGAATGCCTGGAAATCGGCATGTGCCTCTTCTTGCGACCGGTTCCGGGCTTCGTCGTAAGCTTTGCGGATATGATGTACCATGTGTTCCATGCTGTGGGTGGCGTGGTCCTTGATGAACGTGCGGCGCAGGAAGCTGAAATCGATTCCTAGGCGGGCATATTCGTTGATAAGGTACTTGCTGGCGATAGGCATTCCGTTGGGTGGGTAGGTAACGCCGCCAGCTCCAAGAGGTATTTCGAAATGCCTGCGAATGTCGGTTACGGTTTCGTTCATAAGCGGAACGAAGATATTCCGGCTGTTTTGCTGGATATGCAGGTCGTTCAATCCAATATAGGCCCGGCGAAGGGGCAGCTTGCTGAGTTCGGCCATGCAGTCGAGCGCCGAAATCGTTTCGATCAGGATATTAAAACCGGCCCTGCCGCCGATCATTTGTAATGTGTCGCGGGCCTCGGAAACGGTTTGTACCATCGGTAGAAAGATCTCGTCTGCACCCGCGCGCAATGCAAGCTCCACCTCCTCGTGCGTATGCTCGTGTGAAAAGCCATTGATCCTGCATATCAGCTTACCTTCCGGGGTTGCTTCCCGGACACGGCAGAGGTCGTCATACGTATCGTAGTTGATCTGCGTGTCGAAATTTTCCTGCCGTAACTTTTTCCCCTGATTTTCCCAATCGACAATAATGCCGTCCACCCCGGCAGCAATGGCCGTTCGGACGATCTCCGGGTCTTTCGAGAATAGAAACAGCTGAAAATGGTTGGGTAAATTTGGATTCACAAGGCTCTTGTTTTCTGTGCAACGATCAGACAACTGGTACCAAAAGGGATCTTCTTTTTCTTTCGAATGGCATTCACCTCCCAGCTTAGCAAACCTCTCAGCAAGCGTGCGGTGGTCGGGCGGCCGGCCATGTGCTCGTTTCGTTTTTTGTCCGGAGTATTATCTTTTTTGATGCCAAATTTTTCAGGTAATACCCGCGCAAGCCACATGGGCGCCCACACGAGTGAGAAAAAATAGGTCGCATAAGTAACTTTGAAACCCGTTTTAGCCAGCAATACGGTGAGCTGCGGGAGCGTATACCGCCTGAAATGCCCAAGCTGCACATCGTTTTCCGACCACAAGCTCTGGAATGCGGGGACGGTCAGCATGATCCTTCCGTCGGGAGTAAGCAGGCGGTTGATGTTTTCGAGAAACGCCTTGTCGTCTTCAATATGTTCCATCACATCGAAGAACCCCGCTGCGGGAGCGGTTCCGTTCACCTGGGCCGCGTATTCTTCCAGCGTGCTTTGGATGGTCGACCGGATGCCTCGCTTCCTCGCATTTTCGATACCGGTGGCATAAGGTTCCACCAGCGTCACATTGTAGCCTGCATTTTGCATGGCCAATGCGGTAATGCCGTTCCCTCCGCCAATGTCGAGGAAATCCTGTGGGAAGTCGTTGGCCTTCATGGTTTCTACAAGGCATCCATTCCGGTGCTGGTACCAGAACGACATGTCCTCCATTTCAAAACACACCGAATTCCCGTCGTCCGGATAGGAAACAAGCCATTTTTCTCTGTTTTCTTCAATCATCGTTTTTCTGCTGTGATGATCTGGAAAGGCAGAAATGTGTTCAGTCCCGGGATTTTTTCAAGGACCGGCTCACTTTTCTGGCCTAATGCCGTATTGGAGAAGAAGGGTGGGTAAAAGCCAAATCTTTTGATATTCAAATTCTTCCAGCCCGCGTATTCCGCCGCACTGAACAGTTTCTTTTTGGTCATGTCGGCCACGCCTTTGTCGCCTTCCCACGACATCCCGGGCGTGAGCGCGATTTGCAGGTAGTAAAGCGGATTGTAGGCGTTGGGTTCAAGAAACACGAGTTTGCCACCCGGTTTCGCGATGCGGTACATGGCCTGGAAGCATGCATGCAGGCTGTGAAAATGGTGCAGCGCCATAAAACCCATTACCACATCAAACTGGTCGTTCAGCTCCTCGGGCGCGTCGAGGATGTCGGCGGCGTGGAGTTTAACGGGAAACTTGTTGTCGTTGTACACGAGCAACTGCTGCAAAAGGAACGGCGAAAGGTCGAGCCCTTCCACCTTGTAACCCTGGGCAAGGAAGTTCAGCGTGTATTTTCCCATTCCACACGCGACGTCGATGATCCGGTCGTTTTTTTTGATCCCCGCAAAATCGATGACCTCCTTCACATGCCTGCGCACGTAAGGCGAGGCAACCGGTATCATGGTTTTTTTGATTTTGTGCCCGAAATAATCGAGTTGCTGGTTGTTGTGGAATTTGATGTTGGAAACGACGATGCTCATAAACAATGGGATTCCGTTTTTGTGTGGTAATATACGCAAAAATGCTCCCGGAGAACAACCGCCAGCCAACGAGTTTTCTATCGGTTACGAATAATTCCTATCGAATATACTTCATTGATTATTAGTAACTTCATATAGACTTACGTGCCATATCGCCGAATTGAATATCGCCAGCTTGCGCAAACCGGACTTTTCGGGATCACGAATGTTTTCTACGGATAAAATATAGTCGCATTGCAGGTCGCGCAGTGCATCGTGCGAGAGCGTGATCGTACGGTCGTGAGGGGGCATTCCGCGCGTCATGTGTGTTTCAAAATAGGGGAGTTGCTGGTCGTAAACGATCAGGCATTGGCTGCCCCAGAAATCGAAGAAGCCCTTGTTACTACCATTCTTTTCGAGTTCGCCGGCGATGATTTTGCGGAACTTGTGCTTGTAGGGCAGTGGATAATTGCTCGAATATCCGTCGATGGTACGAAGGCCATTGTATTGCGCCACAGCCGGTGGAATGCCGATACTAGCCACACGGTAACTTTTCTGTGGTTTACCGATGGCTGTTTTGATGTTGTCGAACATCCGTTCGGCGTAATAATCTTCGTAGGTGAAAATGTAGTGGTAAGGAACGATTGTGATGATCTTTTTGAAAAAGCGCTCGTAGTAGGTAGGCTGGTAGGCGAAACAAACCGTTAATTGGAGTGCGGCCACGACCACCAGCGTGCGGGTTTGGTATTTTGGAATAATAAGCAGAAAAGCCTGCGCTGCCGCAATGTGCCAGAGCATTTGCAGGAAAATATGAAACCTTTCCAGGCTGAACATCCGGAGCACGTCAGAGCCATTCCGGAGTGCAACCAGCGGCCCCCAGTTTAGTAATGCAATGTAAAAGCATATCACCACGATAACAGACAACGTCGCGGTAAGCGCGCGTGGGACCTCCCTTCGCCGAAGAACATGCAGTGCATAAGTCAGGCACACAAACGGCAGCAGCACGAAAGTATGCAGCGACAGCGCCACATCGACATTGCCGAGCAGGAAGTACCGCGCGAATATTTTCAGGCAAACGCCTAACGATACGGGGAACCGCTGCATTTCAGTGCGGTGCGAAACAAACCCTTCGCCGCCGAGCAAGTTCTGGATCAGGTCGATTTTCGTGGCGAGGTATACCGCCAGCAGGATAGCAAATGCAAGAAGCAGCCGCCTGACCGGCCGTTTTTGAACAATATCCCAACCGATCAGCACCCCGAATGCAAAGAGAATGAATACACCGGCAGACTGAAAATTGGAAGTAAACGGAAACGCCGCCAAAATCAGCCAGTTCCAGATCGCGGGCTTCGCATTCCGGATGTTAAGGATCACAAAAAGGAGGAGAGGCTGGCCCGCAATGCTCAGTCCCCAGGTAGGAAGAAAAGGCGTAAACGCAAACGACAATGCCAAAAATGCCGAAACGGAATCGCTAACCCCTAAATGTCGGCGGCATAACAACCACATACCCACCAGCGCAGCCGCGCTGATGAAGATATTGTAAACTTGAAAAGCGTAAAAGGTAGGCAGCAGGAGGTTGAGCCAGTAGTATACATTATAGGTACTTACGAGCGTGAATTTCGGTACACCACCCATAAAAGGCTCGATGATCGCGTACGGGGGTGCCCATGCGTACGCGGGCTGCGTGGCGAGGCGGTACCATACCACAAAGGAATCGAGCGAGTCGAAGGCGTTGAAGAATGCGCCGGGACCGAGGAAAATGGTGGGCGCGTGATAAAGCAAAAATACCAGCAATAACCCCCTGAGGTAGTACTGCTGGTATTTTGCTTTCATATTTGAATTTGCTAGTTGATCTTCAAAACAGCCATAAATGCTTCCTGCGGAATTTCTACATTACCAACCTGACGCATCCGCTTCTTCCCTTTTTTCTGTTTTTCAAGCAGCTTGCGCTTGCGGGAAATATCACCACCATAACATTTGGCCAAAACGTCTTTCCGCATCGCTTTTACTGTTTCGCGGGCGATGATTTTCTGACCAATGGCCGCCTGGATAGCGATCTCGAACATCTGACGCGGGATCAGCTCGCGCAGTTTTTCGCAAAGCTTCTTGCCCCATTCATACGATTTCGATCGGTGTACGATGGCCGACAATGCATCCACCGCCTCGCCATTGAGCATTACGTCGAGCTTCACCATGTCCGACTCCTGGTAACCTGCCAGTTCGTAGTCGAGCGAGGCGTAACCTCTCGATATGGTTTTGAGTTTATCAAAGAAATCAAATACCACCTCGGCCAGCGGAATGAGGAATTGGAGCTCCACGCGCTCGGCAGTGAGGTATATCTGGTTTTTGAGAATACCACGCTTGTCCATACACAGGTTCAGGATCGGGCCGATGTAGTCCGATTTGGTGATGATCTGTGCATTGATGTATGGCTCTTCGATGTACTTAATGTGGTTAGGCTCAGGCATTTCTGACGGCGCGCTGATATTCAGCAGTTTGTCTTTCGTCGTCAAAACCCGGAACTGTACCGATGGCACCGTCGTGATCACAGTCATATCGAACTCGCGTTCCAGACGTTCCTGGACGATCTCCATGTGCAGCATTCCGAGGAAGCCACAACGGAAACCGAAGCCGAGCGCCGCGGAAGTTTCAGGTTCCCAAACCAATGCCGCGTCGTTCAGCTGCAATTTCTCCATCGCCTCGCGAAGCTCTTCGAACTCGCTGGTATCCACTGGGTAGATTCCGGCGAATACCATCGGTTTAACCTCCGAAAAGCCGACGATCGCTTCGCTGGCAGGACGGTCGATATGGGTGAAAGTATCACCTACCTTCACCTCTTTGGCCACTTTGATACCCGAAATCAGGTAACCCACGTCGCCGCATTCTACCACTTGCTTGGGGATTTGCTGCAAACCGAGCGTACCGATTTCGTCGGCGAAATATTCCTTGCCGGTCGCCATGAACTTCACCTTGTCGCCTTTCTTGATGCTGCCGTTTTTCACCCGGAAAATTACCTCGATACCGCGGTAAGAGTTGAAAACCGAGTCGAAGATCAATGCCTGCAAAGGTCCTTCCGGATCGCCGACGGGCGCTGGGATACGCTCCACGATCGCATTCAGGATGTCCTCGATACCAATTCCTTCCTTGCCGCTGGCCGGGATAATATCGGCACGTTCGCAACCCAAAAGGTCAACCATTTCATCCTTGATCTCCTCGGGCATGGCACCGGGAAGGTCGATTTTGTTCAGAACGGGGATGATGACCAGATCATGGTTGATCGCCAGGTAGAGGTTGGAGATCGTTTGCGCTTCGGTACCCTGTGAAGCGTCCACGAGCAGCAATGCGCCTTCGCAGGCGGCGATCGAGCGGGAAACTTCGTAGGAAAAGTCCACGTGCCCCGGGGTATCGATCAGGTTCAGTATATATTCTTCTCCTTTATAAATGTAGTTCATCTGGATCGCGTGGCTCTTGATCGTGATGCCGCGTTCGCGTTCCAGATCCATATTGTCGAGCAATTGCGCCTGCATTTCGCGCTGCGATACAGTTTTGGTAAATTCCAGCAGACGGTCCGCCAGGGTACTTTTCCCGTGGTCAATATGGGCAATAATGCAAAAATTACGGATTTTCTTCATGAAAGTAGTTCCTATTCCAATGCTTTGAATATATAGTTCAGGTCAAAGCAATCACAAAATTACGAGGGTAATTAATATTTCAAGATGTTTTCAAACAGAAGTTGAAACTAAAAATGACAACCCTGCTCACAAGCTCGCGGGACGGACCGCCTGCGCGATACGCTTACGCTGCGGCCAGGCGTAAAGACAGAACGCGAGGATCGTGAGCATGACAAGGGGTAATAATTTGCCATAACGGACCATTGCGGCAGTCAGGACGGTCATTGTCAGTAGGATAGCGGGATGGGGTAAAAAGTGCAGGGCGGTTCTCAGCCAACTGGCCGGGGATTCTTTCGGGTTCTCAGTACATGGACTGATCTGATCATTAAAATCGAATATTTTTAAGCATTTCAGGAGCACGCCACTGTGCAACCGGCTGTTGCAAGCCAGGTGCCGGGGCCAGGTCAGTAAAGAACCATAGGCCGTTACCAGCGCGAAAAGGAACGGCCCGAAAGTCATGTGCATCAATAAAACCATCGGCAAGTGCAGTACCAGCGCCATGAGCATGGCGTAGATGATCGTTTTGCGGCGGAGCAGCAGGATGGCAATGGCCATTTGCAGTACAATAACCCCGATCCCCATGATCTGGGACAGAAAACCTGCCGGGAATGCACGGGCCAGTTTCATATAGGACGCTATCTGATGTTTGGTCACGAGCAGTGTTTCCATGCTGGCGCCAGTCCACCAATCGTTATCGGTAACCTTGTTCAGGTCGGCGCCGAGGTAGAGTACCACCAGCTGGAAACGGATCAGGTCGGTTCCGGTGACGTCGTTGCTGAGTGCAGTACACAGGAATACGCAGCCGGTAAATAGGTGTGCGACAGAAATGCATATCTGGCAAGAAAGCAGCCCGGTAAGGAATGCCATGCCGACGCCCAAAGCACCCAGCCGCACAAACTGCGAGAACATCATTAATGCAATACCGCCCATAAATAGCAGCCTGACGCCCGTATTGAACTGCTCGTCGGTACCCAGCTGATCGAGCAAACCCACGAGGGGATAGAACCGGCCGCTGCCCTGGTTGCCGTTGAAAGGGAATTCTTTCGTGAGCATGAGGTAAACAGCCAGAAACCGCACGGCGAGGACCAACTCCGGCGCGACAGCTTTTCCTTTGATATAGAAAGGGTTGAAATGGCGCATAAGGCTCAGCGGCTGGCTTTCCACAAATAAGTCCGTTCCGGCGCCCCATTGCGGCGGTAGGTAATCCTGACGCTGTCGGGGTTGCCTGGTTTTTGCGCTTCCACCGACTCGACCAGCCGCCGCAGATTGCCGGATGCGTGTGCTTCCCACTGCGATTGCGCTATACTATAACGTGACTCAACAGCCTGTTTTTCCCAGGTTTGGCCATTTTCAAATGCATCGATCCGGTAAAATACCTGCGTGGTATGCGGCGCCCAGGAGAGCGTCCGGGTGTCCTGTGTGAGTTCGTAAAGTGTGTTAATGAGCTGCGCCGACAGAAAAAGCAGCCCGGGAAGCCATTTTTTGAGTGTGGAAGAAGTCATGGGTGTATAGTAAATTTTCAGATCATAGTGGATTACAGCAATTTGGGTAAAAGGTAATGAAAAAGCATTAACCAAAATATTTAATCAAATGATTAAATATTTTGGTTAAATCAAAAACAGGTTTTACCTTTGGCAAAACAAACTGAAAATGGACTGATGGCGAAAGCGAAAAAGACGCAGCTGGACCAGAGCACGGAGGAGAAGATCAAGGCAGCGGCGGGCATTGTATTTACCAAAAAGGGTTATGGCAATGCGCGTACGAGGGATATTGCGGAGGAGGCGGGTATCAACCTGGCGTTGCTGAACTATTATTTTCGCAGTAAGGAAAAGCTTTTCCAGATCGTGATGGCCGAGCGGATCGAGAAGTTGTTCGGCGTATTGGCGCCGGTACTGAACGATGCCGAAACGACATTGGACGAAAAGCTGGAAAAGATCACGGAAAATTACATCGATATGCTGCTCGAACATCCCGACCTGCCGATTTTCGTGCTGAGCGAGATCCGGAGCAATCCCGAGCAGCTTGCCAACCGCGTTCAAGCGCCAAAGCTTTTGAAGGATTCGGTATTTGTGAAGCAGCTGGCCGAGCGGAGGAGCGATATAAACCCATTGCATTTTATCATTAACCTGCTCGGAATGAACTTGTTCCCGTTTGTGGCAAAGCCGGTTTTACAGCCTGTTCTCGGCAGTGAAGATTTTTACCGGCAAATGATGGTACAGCGCAAGAAGCTCATCCCGGCGTGGATGAAACTCATGCTGGATCACGGCTAAGCAGCGCTGACAAGTGCAGACAGGAGGGGAAAAACCTCCCTTTTTTTAACCCACATATTAATCAAATGATTAAATAAAACGAATAAATAAAATGATTAATGGATTGAAAATTATTAAGCTAACCGCCTGTTTGGTACTCGTTGCCATGCATTTACGGGCACAGGAAAAGCCCCTGACGATCCGGGAGGCCTACCAGCTGGCCCGGAAAAACTACCCGATGATCCGGCAGCAGGGACTGATCGAAAAGACGCGGGATTACTCGGTAAGCAATGCTGCTAAGGGTTATTTACCGCAATTCACCGTGCAGGGACAGGCTACTTACCAGTCGGCAGTGACGGAGTTTAAGCTGCCGGTTTCCATCCCCGGCGTGGAATTCCCGACTATCAATAAAGACCAGTACAAAGTTTACGGCGAGCTGAACCAGACGATTTACGACGGCGGCAATGTTCGCACACAGGTACGCTCGCATGAGGCGAATGCGCAGGTGGAATCGCAGAAGCTGGAAGTGGAACTGTACAAGCTGAACGAGCGCGTGAACCAGCTGTTTTTCGGCACATTAATGCTGGATGAGCAGTTGAAACAGAACGATTTGCTGAAAAAGGATATCAACCTCGGCATTCGTAAGGTGCAGGCATTGATCGATAACGGTACCGCATTCAAAAGCAATGCAAATACATTGAAAGCCGAGTTGCTGAAAGCCGACCAGCGCATGATCGACCTGAATGCGAGCCGCAAAGCCTACACGGAAATGCTCGGATTACTGACCGGGCTGCCATTGGGAGATTCGGCGGTGCTCGAAAAACCTGCGAACCTGGCGGCCAGCGGCGATATCAGCCGGCCGGAACTCAAATTATACGAGGCTCAGAACCGCAGTCTCGATATTCAGTCGCAGCTGTTGGATGTGCGCAACCGCCCGAAACTCAACTTCTTCTTTCAGGGAGGTTATGGCCGGCCTGCATTGAATATCCTCAGCAATGGTTTCGACCCCTATTACATTACCGGCGTGCGTCTGAACTGGTCGCTTTCAGGGTTATATACCATTAAGAAGGACCGCGACCTGATCCGTAACAACCGGGATGCCATTCAGTTACAAAAAGAGACCTTTCTCTTCAATACGAACCTGGCTGCCCGGCAGCAAAATGCCGAACTCGACCGTTTCCGACAGTTGCTGACGACCGACGACGAGATCATTACCCTACGCGAGAGCATTAAAACCACCGCCGCCGCCCAGCTGGAAAACGGGGTGATCAATACCAACGATTTCCTGCGGGAGGTGAATGCCGAAGACCAGGCGCGGCTGAACAAGATCCTGCACGGCATTCAGCTCCTGATGTCGCAGTATAACCTCGATAACACCCTGGGAACCAATATTGAATAAGCATTAATTACAAACTCATGAAAACATATTCTTACATGATGATATTGGCCGTGGCGATGGCGGCCTGCAATGGAAAAGAGAACCCATACGACGCTTCCGGCACATTCGAGGCCGTGGAAACGATCGTATCCGCCGAGGCAACGGGCCGCATTATGGTGCTGACCCTGGAAGAGGGCCAGCGGCTGAAAGCCGGCCAAACGGTGGGTTACATCGATAGCCTGCAACTGCATTTGCGCAAAAAGCAGCTTGAAGCGCAGATCAGGGCCACCGGCAGCCGCGTGCCCGACATTGTGGCGCAGACCAATGTTTACAAACAGCAGATCGCCGTTTCGCAGGTACGCCTCGATAACCTGCTGCATGAGCAGAAACGCGTTCAAAACCTGTTGAAAGCCGATGCGGCGACACCCAAGCAGCTCGACGATATCAATGCGCAAGTGGAAGAACTGCAAAAGCAGCTGGACGTAATCCGTAAGCAGGATGCCGCGCAAACCTCTGTTTTGAAAACACAAACCTCCGGCCTTAGGGCGGACGTTCAGCCGCTGGTTGTTCAGATCGAGCAGATTAATGATCAGATTTCGAAGTCGAAGATTGTCAACGAAGTGAATGGAACGGTTTTGACCAAATATGCCGAAGCGAACGAAGTGGCCGCTGCCGGGAAGCCATTATATAAAGTCGCTGATCTCTCGACGATCATTCTGCGCGCCTATGTGACGGGAGACCAACTGACGGGTGTCAAGCTGAATCAGCAGGTTAAAGTGCTCGTA
This sequence comes from Dyadobacter soli, assembly GCF_900101885.1. Lineage (GTDB taxonomy): Bacteria > Bacteroidota > Bacteroidia > Cytophagales > Spirosomataceae > Dyadobacter > Dyadobacter soli. Next base: position 215,643 of record NZ_FNAN01000005.1, read on the forward strand.
GACAGTGCCAATAGCCAATACCGCACATTGCCGGGCACGATCGAATGGATCAGTAATAAAGCGGAATTTACCCCCAAAACCATTCAGACGAAGGACGAACGCGCTAACCTGGTTTACGCGGTCAAGATCCGTGTGAAGAATGACGGGTATTTGAAAATAGGGATGTACGGAGAAGTCGCATTGAAATAATGGAAGCGGTTGTTGTCAAAAATCTGGTCAAAACCTACGGTAAAGAGCAAACCGTGGCCGTGGACAATGTGTCGTTTTCCGTCGAGCAGGGCGAACTTTTTGGCCTCATAGGTCCGGACGGGGCCGGTAAGACGAGCATTTTTCGCATGCTTACCACGTCGCTTTTGCCGGATGGCGGCTCGGCGAGCGTCGACGGGCATGATATTGTGCAGGATTTCAGGCGCATACGCAGTTCGGTAGGGTATATGCCGGGAAAATTTTCGCTCTACCAGGACCTTACCATTGAAGAAAACCTGCATTTTTTCGCAACTGTTTTCGGGACTACGATAGAGGAGAACTACCATTTGATCAAAGACATTTACGTGCAGATCGAGCCGTTCAAAAACCGGCGGGCAGGTAAGTTATCCGGCGGGATGAAGCAGAAACTCGCATTGTGCTGCGCATTGATCCACAAACCGACTACATTGTTTCTCGACGAACCCACCACCGGCGTCGACCCGGTTTCGCGGAAGGAGTTCTGGGAAATGCTCAGGAGATTGAAAGAACAGCGCATTACCATTCTTGTTTCCACGCCCTATATGGACGAAGCCTCACTTTGCGACCGCATTGCGCTGATCCAGGGCGGCAAAATACTGTCGATCGACACGCCGCAGAACATCGTAAACGCCTATCCCGACAAGCTGCTGGCCATTAAAGCCAATGAAATGTACAAGCTGCTGAAAGTTTTGGAGAGTCATCCCGGCGTAATCAACAGCTACGCGTTCGGCGAGTACGCACATGCAACGTTCCACGATACGGATACGCACGCGTTGCAGGCATACCTGCGCGGTCACGGGCTCACGGGCGTGGAAGTGAAGGGCGCGGAGGTAACGATCGAGGACACATTTATCAAATTATTACATTAAAACCGTCACAGCCATGATGCAGGACGATAGAGTGATAGTCTGCGAGAAGCTCACGAAGCGCTTCGGGGACTTTATAGCCACCAACGAAATCACATTCGACGTACATAAAGGGGAAATTTTTGGCTTCCTCGGCGCGAACGGCGCCGGCAAAACCACCGCCATGCGCATGCTATGCGGGCTTTCCTCGCCCAGTTCGGGCAAGGCGACCATTGCAGGTTACGATGTGTACACGCAAACAGAGCAGATCAAGAAAAATATCGGCTACATGAGCCAGAAGTTTTCGCTTTACGAAAACCTGACCGTGCGAGAAAATATCGAGTTTTTCGGCGGCATTTACGGCCTTTCCGACGAGCAGATCAGAACAAAAACAGCGCAGTTGTTGCAGCGATTAGGCATGCAAAACGAAGCAAACAAGTTGGTCGCGTCCCTGCCATTGGGCTGGAAACAGAAGCTGTCCTTTTCGGTAGCCGTGCTGCACGAGCCCAAAATCGTATTCCTCGACGAGCCTACCGGAGGTGTAGATCCGGTGACGCGGCGGCAGTTCTGGGATATGATTTACGAAGCGGCCGACAGCGGCATTACCGTGTTCGTGACCACGCATTACATGGACGAGGCCGAATATTGCCACCGTATATCCATTATGGTGGATGGCAAAATGGAGGTACTCGACACGCCCACAAACCTGAAAAACAGCTTTCATGCGCGGTCGATGGATGAAGTATTTTACCAACTCGCGCGCGGCGCCAAAAGAGGGGATTAGTTATGAAACAGTTTCTAGCATTTGTCAGAAAGGAATTTTACCACGTGCTCCGCGACCGCCGCACGCTGCTGATCCTCTTTGGCATGCCCATCGCGCAGATATTGATCTTCGGTTTCGCACTAACCAACGAGGTGAAGGATTCCGAAATCCTGGTTGTGGATTATGCCAAAGACAATGCTTCGCAGGAGCTGCTGACGAGGATCGGTGCGAGCCGGTACTTCAATATCCGGCAGGCTGCATTGAGCCATAAGGAGATATTGGGCACGTTTCAGAAAGGGAAAATCAAAGCGGTAGTCGTGTTTCCGGTGAATTTCAATGAGGATTTACTGCATCACAACAAGGCCCAAGTCCAGATCATTACAGATGCCAGTGACGTGAATACGGCGAATATGATTACGAACTACCTTTCGTCGATCATTATGGATTACCAGAACCAGGTTAACCAAAACCTGGAAATTCCTTACCGCATTACGCCCGAGGTACGCATGCTTTATAACCCGCAGCTCAAAGGTGCGCACGGCTTCGTGCCGGGCGTGATGGCGCTGGTGCTGCTGCTCGTTTCGGTGATGATGACGGCCATTTCCATTGTCCGCGAGAAGGAAACCGGTACGATGGAAATCCTGCTTGTATCGCCATTCAAGCCGGTGCTGGTGATTTTTGCCAAAGCATTCCCTTACCTCGCATTGTCGCTCGTGAATGTGACGGCGATATTGCTGCTGAGCGTTTTTGTGCTCGATTTGCCGGTGAAAGGAAGCGTAGCACTGCTGTTTGCGGAAAGTACGCTGTTTATCATCACCTGTCTGGCGCTGGGCATTTTTATATCCATTGAAACTGATTCCCAGCAGATTGCGATGCTCATTTCGCTGATGGGTATGCTGCTGCCGACGATGATGTTCAGCGGTTTCCTGTTCCCGATCGAGAATATGCCGTTGCCATTGCAGATCATTTCGAATATTGTGCCTTCCAAATGGTTTTACATTATCGTCAAATCGATTATGATCAAAGGATTAGGGATCTCGGCGCTTTGGAAAGAGACGCTGATTTTGCTCGGTATGACGGTATTTCTGTTGCTGGTGAGTTTGAAAAGCTTTAAAATCCGTTTGCAATGAGGACATTACGATTTTTGTTACGCAAAGAATTCCGGCAGATTTTCAGGGACAAATCCATTGTGGCGATGATCTTCTTCATGCCCATGGTGCAGTTGATCCTCATGCCGCTAGCAGCCGACTATGAGGTGAGGAATATCAATTTGTCGATTGTTGATCATGATAAATCACCTTATTCTCAAAAACTGATCTCCAAAATTGTAGCATCCGGCTACTTCCGGCTTACGGGCTACAATGCGTCATTTAAAGAGGCGTTCGGCCTGATCGAATCCGATAGGGCAGACCTGATCCTCGAAATCCCGCATGATTTTGAAAGAAACCTGATACGCGAGGACCATCATGAGAAACTGTTTGTGGCGGTGAATGCGATCAATGGTACGAAGGCAAGCCTGGGCGGTTCGTATCTCGGCAGCATTATCGGTGATTTCAATGCGGATATCCGGATGCAGCTCGTTACGCCGCCAAGGTTCAGCCAGTTTCCGATGATCGAAGTAGTAGCTTCCAATTGGTTCAACCCGGTTTTGAACTACAAGGTGTTTATTGTCCCGGGCATTCTTGCGATCCTGGTAACGATGGTCGGCGGGTTCTTGTCGGCATTGAATATCGTGCGGGAAAAGGAGATAGGCACCATCGAGCAGATCAACGTGACGCCTATCCAAAAGCACATTTTTATTTTGGGTAAACTAATTCCCTTCTGGGTTTTGGCCAATATCGTTTTCACAATAGGCCTGCTGGTGGCGCGGTTTGTGTACGGAATTGTGCCGGTAGGAAGTTTGCTGACACTCTATGCATTCATTTCCGTGTATCTGCTGGCCGTTTTGGGCTTCGGGTTGCTCGTATCGACGTTTTGTGACACCCAGCAGCAGGCTATGTTCATCATGTTCTTTTTCATGATGCTCTTCATACTGCTGGGCGGTTTGTTCACTTCTATCGATAGCATGCCCGACTGGGCAAAGGTGATCACACGCGTGAATCCGGTGCGCTACATGATCGAAGTCATGCGGATGGTCATTCTCAAAGGCAGCAGTTTCAAGGATGTGCTGCCACACGTAGGGGTAGTAGCCCTGATGGCATTGGTACTGAACAGCTGGGCGGTTTTGAATTATAAGAAGACGAATTGAGTTTTTGACCGCCGACCGCCGACCGCCGACCGCCGACCGCCGACCGCCGACCGCCGACCGCCGATGGGCCGACCATGGTCTATGGTCCCAATGTCGCAAGTCATCTCACAACCCGTCGGCGGTCAGCGTTCGGTGGTCGGCGGTCACCTAATCCATCTCCACCATCGCCTTAATAACCCCGTTTGCCGGGTCTAGCCAGCTTTCGAATTCGTCTTTCACCCGGCCGAATGTTACGCGGTGGGTGATGTATGTTTTGGGGTCGACGAGGCCGTTTTTCATGCTGTGGATCACGTGCTCGAAATCGGCGCGGGTGGCGTTGCGGCTGCTCATTAAAGTAGCCTCGCGCTTGTGAAATTCGGGATGGTTGAATGCGATTTCGCCTTTTTGAAGACCTACGAGCACATATTTGCCGCCGTGCGCGAGGTAAGCGAATGCGTTATTGATGGCACGCAGGTTGCCGGTAGCGTCGATAACGACGGTCGGCATATCGCCATTGGTGATTTCTGCAAGGCGTTCTGCGACGTTTTCCGTCATGCCGTTTATGGTATGCTCCACGCCGATGCGCTCCCGGCAGAAGGCCAGGCGCTGGTCGTTGATATCCAATGCGATCACTTTCCCACCGGCAATGCGGGCAAATTCCATGGTTCCTAATCCGATAGGCCCTGCACCGACTACCAGCACAAATTCATCCTTGCGTACATCCGCGCGACGTACGCCATGCGCGCCTATCGCGAGCGGCTCCACGAGGGCGAGCTCATCGAAGCTGAGGCCGTCGCCATGTACGAGCGAGTAAGAGGGAACGGAGAGATACTCCACCATCCCGCCGTCGATATGCACGCCCGACACTTTCAGGCTGGTGCAGCAGTTGGGCTTGCCATTGCGGCAGGCCACGCATTTGCCGCAATTGAAATAGGGTACAAATGTAACCGCCTCGCCTTTCACAAAGCCCGGTGCATCGGTTTCGACGATCTCGCCTGCCAGTTCATGGCCGAGGATTCTCGGGTAGTTGAAGAAAGGCTGCGTTCCCTCGAACGCGTGCAAATCGGTTCCGCAAATGCCTATTCTTTTGATTTTCAGTATGCTATGTCCCGGCGTGGCTACGGGCGCTTCGGCTTGTTCATAGGAGAACGAGCCGGGTGTGGTACAAACGAGTATTTCCATCGATCGTGATCAGGAGTTGGCCAGCGCGCGGTCGAGGTGGACGTAGCCGCCGTCGACGTAAATGAGCTGCCCGGTAGTGTGGCTTGATTTTTCAGAAAGCAGGAAAACGGTCATATTCGCGATTTCTTCTGCCGTGGTCATGCGGTTTTCCAAGGGAATATTAGCCGTAATGGAAGCCAGTTTTTCTTTCGGGTTCGGTAATGTCTCGATCCATTTTTCGTACAGCGGCGTCCAGCATTCGGCTACGATCACCGAGTTGACGCGGATGCCGTATTTCAACAATTCCACCGCCCATTCGCGCGTCAGCGCATTGCGACCGCCGTTGGAAGCGGCATATGCCGACGTTCCACCCTGGCCGGTGTCCGCCGTTTTGGAACTGATATTCACGATAGAACCTTTGGAAGCCTTCAATGCCGGTAATGCATAATGCGCCATCAGGTAGTAATGCACCACGTTTTTGTGCAATGAGGCGATAAAGCCTTCATAAGTACCGTTTTCAAGTCCCACACCATCATTCACACCTGCATTATTGACGAGTCCGTCGATCCGGCCGTATTTTTCAAGCACCGCATTCACTGCTTTTTCAGATGCTTCGGGCTGGGTAAGCTCCGCCGCCACCTGGAATGCCTCTTTTCCCTGTGCCGCCAGCGCGTAGACTACTTTCTGGTTGTCTTCGGCATTTCTGCCGACGATTACGGGAATTGCACCTTCGGATGCCAGCACCTGTACGATGCCCTCGCCGATCCCTTTGGCCCCGCCGGTGACGATAATCACCTTATTTTGAAGTTTTAAATCCATTATTTTTTAAATAAATACTTATAAATGAATTGCTTATGCTTAATGCGAAGTGCCCAGCGTCACCTGTTTCACCGAGCTGTTGCGGATCGCGAAGTATAGTACTACGAGGAAACACACGGCAGGGACTATGTAAGCCGTTTGAATGGACGAAATATCCGATACCTGCCCCATAATAACCGGGAAAAAAGCGCCGCCGACAATCGACATGATCACGAGCGACGAACCGATTTTGGTTTTTTCACCCAATCCGCGGATACTCAATGCGAAGATCGTCGGGAACATGATCGACATGAAGAATTCGACGCCTACCAATGCGTAAACCGAGAACATACCGTCTGTAAGCACCGCAATTATGAGCAATACGATGTTGGCAACGCTGTAAATGGCCAGCAAACGCGGCGGCGCAACGAAGCGCATCAGGTAAGTACCGATAAACCGGCCGATCATGAATGCCAGCAATGCGCCGGACAATAAATAGGCTGCCGTTTTCTCATCAATACCAGCCACATGATCAGCGAAACGGATAAAAAAGCTGCTGATACACACCTGTGCGCCTACGTAAAAGAACTGTGCTGTGGTACCGAGAATGAGGTTCTTTTCGCCCCAGATAGAGCCGGACGGTTTTTGTTCAACCTCTTCTTCCTCCTTGATTTCCGGCAACGAAGTCCGCCAGATCATTACCGCAACCAGCAATACCACCAAGCCGATCAGTATAAACGGAATCTGCACCGACGATGCTTCTTCGTTCAGATACGCATTCAGCTGGTCGGGAGACATCGCCGCGTGCTCGGCCTCGCTGAGCGTTTTCCCCGAAAGAATAAATTTCCCACCCATCAGCGGCGCCAGAAATGCCGCCAGCCCATTGAACGATTGCGCAAAATTGAGGCGCTGCGTGGCCGAATCGGCGTCACCCAGCACGGTAATGTAGGGATTAGCTGCCGTTTCGAGCATTGTTAACCCGCTGGCAATCACAAATAAGGCAAACAAAAAGAACCCGAAATGCCGCATTTCAGCGGCAGGGTAAAAGAGGAATGAGCCAGCGGCAAAAAGTAGCAATCCAAAGGCGATACCGGCCTTGTATCCGTACTTTTTCATGAAAAGCCCGGCGGGCAATGCAATCAGGAAGTAGGCGATGTAGGAAGCGGAGTCGATCAGCGCCGATTGGAAGTCGCTGAGCTGACAGGCTTTCTTTAAATGCGGGATCAGGATCGGGTTAAGGTTGAGCGCGAAGCCCCATAGAAAAAACAGTGACGTGATGAGGATGACAGCCAGCCGCGTCTTACGATCGGTCATAAGGTTAAGTTATTAATAGATGCAGGAACGGCTGTAAAGTAAAACAAAACAATGCAAAGGAATTCTATTTTTTTACGGGGAAATACTGCTTCCCCTCATAAATATTCCAATACATTGTTTTGCAAACGCTGGTTGTCAGATATTCAGCTGCCGCTGCACTTCGTCCTTTTTCCGGCGCGATACCTCTATGCGCGAGCCGTCGGAGAGGATGATAAACTCGTTGTTGTTACTGATCCGGATAATATGGTCGATGTTGACCAGGTGCGACTTATGGGTCCGTACAAAACGGAACTTGGCCAGCATGTCCTCGAAATATTTAAGCGTTTTGCTGGCAATGAACGGCCGTTTGTTGATCAGATGGATGATCGTGTAGTTGCGGTCGGCTTCGAGGCGCAGGATTTCGTGTACCATAAAGAAGAAAACCCCTTCGCTTGAAGGTACCGCCAGCCGGAAATCCTTGATGTCCCGCTTGTCGATATTGGCCGCGAGATTGTCGAAAAGCAATTTTCGCTGACGGAAGCTCTCGCTTCTGGTGTAATGCCGTTTCACCGCCTCCTGCAAATCTTCCGGATCAATCGGTTTCAGCAGGTAATCCAGGGCACTGAAGCGGATTGCCTGAATGGCGTAGCTGTTATGTGCCGTGATGAAAATGACGTCGAAATCGGGATTGTTGGGTAGCTGTAAAAAATCAAAACCGTTCTGATGCGGCATTTCCACGTCGAGGAAGACCAGATCGGGCAGGTAGAATTCCATCAGGCTTTTGGCTTCGTCCACCGATCCGGCAGTCCGTACCTCCGAGATATCGGGTACGTAAGTGAGGATAAGTTGGTGCAAAACATTGCGGGCTCTTGGCTCGTCGTCGATGATCAGCGCTTTTATCATAGTGGGTACAGCGTTAAAATACCTTGTGACCACAGCTCACCCGGCTGCGATTTTTTTACAAAGTATGATAACGGACACAACCGCGCCTACTCCAATGTCCGTATGGTAGCAAACGGTTATTGAAAGGAACGGAGCCTGCTGATACACCCGATTTTATGGGGTGTTGGAGGGGGAATTCTAATGCGCTTCGCCTCCGTAGCCGACGGGTTTTTTCTGGAAACTGTAAATCAGGTAGAACAGCGCAGGCAAAATCAGGATGCTGCCCAGCAAGAGCGCCCAGCCGAGCGCTTCGATCGTTTTTTCCTGACCGGCATGCTGCGTGAGCGACAAATAGCCGCCGTCTTTCAGGATAACGATATTCGGAAAATGTTTGAAAGTGGTGGTAAGCAGGATCATCGTCACCTGAAAACCAGCCAGCGGCCTGAGTAGCCCGATTTTTCCCTGATAAAGCAAGGCCCACATCCAGACCAGCGAGAGCGTGGCCGAAAGAATGGCAATGCGGCCCACCCAGTTGCCGAACACCCAGTCGAACAGCGGGATATGCTCATACCACGCGGCGGCAAACACCAATGCACCGCAAATGACCGCAGCGATATTGAAAAACTGTGCTTTATGCGCAAACCGCAGCCGTTCGTGCTCAACCGTGGTTTCGCCGATGAGGTAAACCGACGCCAGGAACCCGCAGATCGACACCGTGAACAATCCTACCGTAACGGAAAACCAATGTAGCCAACTGAAAATATAGGCATCGACAAACGTCGCAGCCTGCGGATCGATATGCCCGGAAACGGCGCTTCCCGCGATAATACCCAGAAAAAGCGGCGTGGTGAAGCTGGAAATCGCGAAAATGGTATTGTATAAGTGCTGCATATCATCCACGACGGCATCGTAATGCCTGAAAGTGAAAGCGGTACCGCGTGCGATAATGCCGATCAGCATGACCGTCAGCGGAATGTGCAGGTTCACCGACATGGTCGAGTAAATCACCGGGAAGCCTACGAACAGGATTACGATTGCAATGATCAGCCACATATGATTGGCTTCCCAAATAGGCCCGATGGCCGAATAAAGCGTTTTGCGGGTCACCTGCTTGTTCTTTTGCGAAGTGAAAAGTTCGATAATCCCCGCACCAAAATCCGCCCCACCTAGCAGCAGGTAAAGCAAAATCGACGCCCAGAGATATGTGATGACGATGTAGAGCATTGTTTTTGTGATTGGGTTGTTGAGTTGACCGCCGACGACCGACGGCTGACCGCCGAATGCTTGTGGCCAGCGTTGCCGGCTGACTATGGACCATCGACGATAGGCAATCGACCATGATTTTTGTTCTTAATCCAGCGGACGATCGGCGGTCGGCGGTCGGTGGTCGGCGGTCAATGTTCCATGGTCGCTGTTATCATACAACGCCCCAACCATCTTAATCTGCCGGTACAGCATGAAAACCACGAATGCGGCTAGCGAGACGTAAATGGCTGTGAACAAGTAGAATGAATAGGCGATGCCGGGCATGGGCGTTACGGCGTCGGCGGTGCGCATGATGCCGTAGATGATCCACGGCTGGCGGCCTACTTCGGTGACGGTCCAACCGGCTTCTACGGCGATGAAACCGAGCGGCGTCGCTAATGCAAAGATTTTGAGCAGCCACGGTGCTTGCAGCCAACTCCGTTTCTTCCATAAAGCCGCAAAATAGAGCACGGACACAAGCATCATCGCCATGCCCATTCCTACCATAATCTGGAATGCATAATGCGTTATCGAGACGGGCGGGTGGTTTTCTTCCGGAATGCGGTCGAGGCCGGTTACTTCGGATTTGAAATCCCCGTGCGCAAGGAAGCTCAGGAAGCCTGGCAGTTTGATGGCGAAATCGACCTTTTTCTCGGCTTCATTGGGGATACCCCCTACAATGAGCGCTGCTGATTTTTCGGTGTGAAAATGCGCTTCCATCGCCGCCAGCTTGGCCGGTTGACGAATAGCGACGTCTTTGGCAGAAATATCACCGCTCAATGGCTGTACCAATGCGGCCACGCAGCCGAATGCCGCCGCGATCGTGAAGGATTTGGTATGGAAGAGCACATTGCTCCCGCGCAGGATCATGAGCGCGTGTACCCCCGCAACCGCGAAGCCCGTGGCGGCGAATGCGGCGATCGTCATGTGCAATGCCTGCGAGAACCACGCTTCGTTGAACATCGCCGCAATCGGGTCGATATTGAGGTATTGTCCGTTAATGTACTCGAAACCTGCCGGGCTGTTCATCCATGCATTGGCTGCGACCACGAGTATGCCCGACGCGAGCCCGCTCACCCCCACAACCACGCCCGTGAACCAGTGGAACCACGGATTGAACCGGTCCCAACCGTAGAGGAAAAAGCCAAGCGCGATCGCTTCAATAAAAAATGCCGTTCCTTCGAGGGAAAACGGCATTCCGAAAATCGGTCCGGCATGTTTCATAAACTCCGGCCATAAAAGCCCGAGCTCGAACGACAGCACCGTACCCGACACTGCACCGGTTGCAAAAAAGATCGCAACGCCTTTACTCCATGCTTTTGTAACGTTTTTATAGACCGTCTGGCTGGTTTTGAGATAGTAATAATGGGCAACGGCCATAAAGAACGGCATGACCATTCCGATACAGGAAAATATGATGTGAAACCCCAGCGAGAGGGCCATTTGGGATCTGGCGGCTATGAAGTCGTTCATGGGAATAGATTTACTGAAAAAATATCGTTTTCCGGGTTAGGAACAGCCTGCCAAAGGGTATTTCAAAACTAGTCAAGACTTTTTAGAACAACCATCATTTCTGCTAAAATGATCGGGTTTTTGGCCTTTTTTTATCAAAATGTTTCAAGCGTTAACAAAACCATGAACAGGGTGAAAAAAATCATTGCCATTCTGCTATTGCTGGCGGCCAATGCGCACGCACAATTCCAGCAACCATGGGTGATCGACGCCCGGCACATCAAGGTCGACACGTTGCTATGGGACCTGACCGACCTCAGTAAAGCCCCGCAATCCCGCTGGCTCGACGATAGCAGTGCCGTGCGATCGCTGTTGTATACGAGCGTGGATTTCGAAGGCAAGCCGACGGAGGTATTCGCTTACTATTCCAATCCGGACATCATCGCTGGCCGACCGGCAACTAACCAGAAGTTCCCGGGCCTGGTGCTGATCCACGGCGGCGGCGGCAAAGCATTCCGAGAATGGGTGGAAAAATGGGCAAACGAGGGCTATGCGGCTATTGCAATGGACCTCTCGGGCAATGGCGCCGATGGCCGGAAGGTGGAGCAGCCCGGGCCGGAGCAGTCCGCTGAAATCAAGTTTCAGAATATCGAAAAGGGTAATTTAAAGAACGTGTGGACCTACCACGCCGTTGCGAGCGCTATTCTGGCGCATTCGCTGTTACTAAGCTTCCCGGAAATCGATCCGCTGCGTACAGGCGTGACCGGCATTAGCTGGGGAGGGTACCTTACCTGCCTCGTGGCCAGTCTCGACAGCCGGTTCATCGCCGCCGCGCCGGTGTATGGATGTGGGTACTATGATGAATCGGATGTTTTCAAGCAAAACCTGCATGCATTGTCACCTGCTGCGAAAAAGCGGTGGATGAAGTTTTTCGACCCATCGGCCTACCTGCCTTATTCCAAGCCATTTATGTTTTTTATTAATGGAAATAAAGACAAACATTACAACGTGGGCCCTTACATTAAGACCTATGAATTGAGTAAAAACAAACAGATCTGCATCATCCCCGACATGCCGCACAGCCATAAAGACGGCTGGGAGCCCGTGGAAATCAAGACTTTTTTCGACGGCGCATTAAATGGAAATCCGCGCCCATTTGTGGCAACGAGCGCCATTACTTCCGATAAAAACCAGTTGACAGTGCTGCTGAAACCGGTCGCCAGCAAGCAGGTAGCATCGGCGGAATTTTACTATACCAATGATGTGACTTCCGACAACGAGCACCGCGCCTGGAACCACATCCCGGCAACGATCAACGAGGACACACAAACCATCGTCCAACCCATCCCGAAAGAAGGCTACAAGTATGCGTTTTTCTATTTGAAAGATGCGGACGGCGTTTCGGGAACTACGGTGTTTTTGAAGGATGGGAAAATGGATTAGCTTTTTTCGGCAGATTCCTGATTCTTTTTCTCCGCCAGCCGCCGCTTCACAATATCCCCGGGATATTTCAATGCCAGCTCACGAATATCATAAGTAAACTCCTTGAAAGTCTCTTCCCAAACCTCAGCCTCACCTGGCGCATACTCGTAAAAACCATGTGAATTGAGAACGCCCTTGCCGCCTTCCCGCACGACTTTATCGATCAGCTCGGGTACTTCGGTGCTGTTGTTGAGGGTAGGGAGCAGGTTTTTCATAACGGTGTGGTATGCGGGAACACCCGTGAGATCCATCCAGCGGAACACGCCGACCAATGTCATAAAATAGCCCGCATTGTTGCGGCACGAGCGGTCTACGTCTTCGATGGTGGCATAACCATTCTCTACCAGGCTGATCGCCTCGCGGTACATCGCGTACATGAGGCGGTTGGTGATGAAGCCGGCAATGTCTTTCCGCACCAGAATGGGCTCTTTGCCCCACAAATGCGAGAGTTCGTACAGGTACTCGCCGTTTTGAATGTCCGTCTCATCCCCGCAGATGATTTCCAGAAAGCGGGTCGTATGTGCGGGCTCGGTCCAATGCAGGCCGAGGAAGCGCGAAGGATGTTGCGTGAGTTTTTGAAGCTGGCTGATCGGAATGGCGGAAGTATTGCTGGTGAGCAGCGCGTCCGGTGCTATTTCCTTTTCTATTTTTTGATATACCGCATGCTTAATATCGATGTTCTCGATCGTGCATTCATTGACGAGTTTGCAAGGATGGAGCACGGAGTAGTCTTCGGTAATGATCAGTTTCCGCAGGTAAAACTCGGGTTCATTATCGATAATGCCGTTTTGCCAGGCATTCTGCAAATGCTCCCGGATACGGCGTTCGGCATGGTCGAGGTCGGCGGGGATGGGCGCGATGGCCGCTACCGGGTGACCGGCGATGAGCAGGCAGGTTACAATACTGCAACCCATTAGACCTAGACCTACGATGCCGACGGGTATTTCATTTGGATTCATTGCAAAAAGCGGATTTAGGATTTGATGCGGGAAAGATAATGTTAAAAGCGCATCCCGGCGGCCGGTTACTACAAAAAAGCCCCGAAACCATTGGCTCCGGGGCTTATATCGACCTATCTAAGATCTAGCGTGACCAGCTGTCCACTTCACTTTCCACTTCCTCTCTGGTTTTGCCGATCTTCTTCTGAATCTTTCCAAGAAGTTCATCTTCTTTTCCTTCTTCATAAAGCAGGTCGTCGTCGGTCAAGTCAGCGTATTGTTGCTTGAACTTTCCTTTGAGTTCGTTCCAGTTGCCTTTAACTTGTTGTGTGAATGAGCTCATGATTGTGTGGTTTTTGGTTTGATAATGTCGCTTTTTGCAAGCGTTTGGTACACTATCAGGTTAAACAACCATTCCAATGGGAAAACAGGCTTCCTGGCCGTATCGGCACGAATCAATGAGCAAAAATTTACACGAAACGTCCAAAATCGTGGTTAGTGAGCCGCGAAAAATGCGAGTTTGACATTACCCGATTAGCTTGTTCAAACGCACAATGCCCTGCACCATCGAGCGCACCGAGTGGTAATTCACTTTCCACGAATGGCTCATGTGCTTCCAGATCGGTTCACCCTGACGAGTTAGCAAAGGGAGCCATTCGCCTACCGAATGGTGGATCATTTTGTCAAATACAAAACGGTGGGTGGCGTCATAGGCTTTCAAATACTTTTCATCGCCGTAAACCCGGTAGGCATCGAGCATCCCGATAATGACCTCGGCCTGCTGCCAGAATTCCTTCTCGCGGTCGTACACCTCGCCCGCGTGCGAGCCCTCCACGTACACGCCCCCGAACTCCCAGTCGATGCCGTACTCCACAGCGTGGTCGTAGGAGGCTTTTAACTGATCGTGGTATTTGTCATAGGGAATGCCGGCGATGTCGAGCGCGTGCATGAGCAGCCACGCGAACTCTACATTGTGGCCGTAGCTGGTGTTGTCCTCGGCGGCGCTTTTGAGGCCATCCTCGGTGAAGCGGTCCCAGCCCCAGATAATGTCGAATTTGATCTGCGGCGCCACGGTCCAGTCTTCCCAGAACTGCGGAATGCCCGTTTTGTATTGCGGGTGCATGATCTTATTGATGAGCAAATTGATGATTTCAATGAGCTTGCGGCGGTGAACCTGCTTGCCCGACGCTTCATATAATGTCGTAAATGCTTCCATAAGGTGCATGTGTGCATCGAGCGTCTTCCGATCGCCCCCGGCAGCACCAGGCCCTTTCAAGTCCCAGTTGCGGTGGAACATTTCGAAATAGCCGCCATAATAGGTATCCGCGCCGTGTTTTTGGAGTAAATCAAAAACCTTTTCTGCGTATTCCAAACCGCGCGGATCGCCGGTGGCTAATGTATATTCCGCCAGACTGTAAATCGCGAAACTGTGCCCGTAGACGATTTTTTCATCGATTTTGACATTGCCTTTACGGTCCATCAACCAGTAAAACCCGCCGTACTCGTTATCCCACATCTTGTCGATCAGAAAATCCACCCCGTGACGGGCAATTTCGGCAAAGCGGCCCTCACCGTGGCCCGCGCGGTGTGCCGAGGAGAAGGTATAAACCGTGCGCGTCTGGGCGATCAGCGACTTTTCGTCCTCTCCCGAATCATTGCCTGCATTATCGAAATGGGTGATAAAACCGCCGTTTGCCTTGTCCACAGCGCGATTTTCCCAGAAAGGAAGCAATTCGTTGGTCAAATGCTGGCGGATCTCCTCGCGGTAGCTTTTCAATTGATCTACATTCATTGGATTAAAATATGGTCAGAGTTTTTGAAATGGTTGTTGGATATACTTCAATGGGACCCGCGTCGGCTATCGATGCGCGTCGATTATCACTATAAATATTTTTTTCTGGAATATTTACTCTACAATGGTCGCTACTGCGGGCCGTGCGCTTGCAAATGCTGATCCATACGTCGTAATTCGCAATGAATTCATCAATCCCGATCCCCATGAGCAACTCTGAAATCGTAGAAGTCCTCGAACTAACCGCCAAGCTGCTGGAACTGCATAATGCCGATCCTTTCAAGATCAAAGGCTATTCCGTAGCGGCTTTTTACCTGGACAAATACAAGGAAGGCGAGCTGCAATTGATGACCGAGCAGGAGCTTACCAAATTGCAGGGGGTTGGGAAAAGTACCGCCACGAAAATTGCGCAGATCGCGAAAACCGGCACATTCCCCGAGCTCGAAGAGCTGATCGCCAATACGCCGCTGGGTGTGATGGAAATGTTCAATATCAAAGGCATCGGGCCCAAAAAGATCGCCGTTTTGTGGCAGGAGCTGGGTATCGATAACCTGCACGAGCTGGAACTGGCTTGCTTGAATGGTACGGTTGCCAAAGTGAAGGGTTTCGGGGCGAATACCCAGCAAAAAATCCTCGACTCGCTGGCATTCCTGAAAGACCAGGCCGGGAAGTTGCGCATGGATAAGGCCGAGGCCGTGGCGAAATTGATTGTGGATGAATTGAAAAAGACATTCGATCAGGTGGAAGTGGCAGGGGAGGTCAGGAGGAAAGCGGAGGTGGTCGAATCGATCCGCATTCTTGTAGCGACCGATTCTCCGGCGCTTTTGCAGGCTACCATCGGTGCTATTGAACTGCTGGTGCAGGATGAAAAGATATCATCGCCATTTGTGTGGCGGGGCAATGTGCAGGATGTAGCGGTTGCTATTGAAATCGTGGCCGTAAAACCTGAGCGATTAGTTAATGAACTCTTCCTTGAAACCGCCGGTGCCGATCACCTTGGCCTGGCCGGAACATCGGGCAGCGCTATCTGGCGCCATGCCTACTACGAAACCGCCGACACCGAGCACGCCATTTATGAAAAAGCCGGCTTGCCTTACATCGTACCTGAAATGCGCGAAGGGGCAGGGGAACTCGCCTGGGCGGAAACCCGCACGCCCGATCAACTGGTAACCTGGGATGACCTCAAAGGTATTCTGCACAACCACAGTACCTACTCCGACGGTCAGCATACCCTTGAACAAATGGCGCTGTATTGCCGTGAACTCGGTTTCGAATACCTCGGCATCGCCGACCATTCACAAACCGCTACCTATGCGCAAGGATTGAAAGTAGAAGAAGTGATCCGCCAGCATGAGGAAATAGCCAGGCTGAATGCACGTTTCGCCTCTGAAAATCCTGCAAAGCCATTCAAAATCCTGAAAGGTATAGAATCCGACATCCTCGGCGACGGCTCGCTCGACTACCCGACGGACGTGCTGGCTTCATTCGATTACATTGTCGCTTCCGTACACAGCAACCTCTCGATGACCCTCGAAAAGGCAACAACACGCCTGCTGAAAGCCATTGAAAACCCATATACCACCATTCTGGGTCACCCCACGGGCCGCCTGCTCCTTTCCCGGGAGGGCTACCCGATCGACCACCAGGTGATCATCGACGCCTGCGCCGCCAACGGTGTCGTCATCGAAATCAACGCTTCCCCCTGGCGCCTCGATCTCGACTGGCGCTGGATATCCTATTGCATGGAAAAAGGCGTGATGCTCAGCATCAACCCGGACGCCCACGCCATGGAAGGCTACCTCGATATGCATTACGGCGTAGCCAATGCAAGAAAGGGCGGTTTGACGAAGGATATGACCTTTAATGCGTTGAGTCTGGGGCAGATGGGAGAGTATTTGAAAGGGCGGGCGAGCAAGGTATCGTAACCTATTCTTAAAGTGTAGTTGTAATATAGTTATACTATTTTGAGAGTGCAGTTGCAAAATAGTATAACTATATTTGCAGTGTTTCGACCTTGCATGGCTGGCCGACGTCCGCAATCCCACCAATTTGTTTAAGCTCATTAAACTGCTATCAGTGAGGATAGGAACCAAGCTTGATATTTCCAAACTGACGAGCTTGACAGGGATGGCGAGGCAGACAGTTGAAAACCATCTCGATTTGCTGGAAAAGACGTACCTGATTAAAACGATTCCAGTTCTGGCAAATAGCCCTGACCGCGAAATAGTCAAAGCAAAAAAGGTTTATTTCCTCGATAACGGCATTGCATCGTTAGCGGCAGAGCTAGGCAGCGGATCTAAATTCGAAAATGCTGTATTTAACCAATTAATGCATAGCGGTGAAATTGCCTACTACCAACTCAAAACCGGCCGTGAAATCGATTTTATCCTTGATCAGAAGCAATGTTTTGAAGTGAAAGAAACCGCGACGGAGGCCGACTTGAAGAATACAGAGTCACTGGCAAGGAACCTGGATATCAGCGAGTCGTATGTGATAGGCAGGCACCCTGTTCGGGTATTTGAAGGATTTATCTGGGGAGGCTTTTTACAATAAGCTTCCCCAAAGCGCTCTATAAAACCTTTACTTCCACATCCTTACCCAAAATCCCCTCGGGCAAATTCGTCATAATGCCTTCCTGCAATGCGCCGATGAGCCGGGCTTTCATTTGCTCGCGGTTGACGACCAGGCATACTTCGCGGGCGGGCTCGGGGAAGCGGAAATGGCGGATGTGCTTCCGGCGCTCTTCGGAGAGCTCCATGACGGCCATTTCGGGCAGGATAGTAATGCCGCCATTGCGCTCGACCATGCGGATGAGCGTTTCGATGCTGCCCGAGCGGTAGCTGAAACTGTTGCCGAACTGGCTGCTGCGGCTCAGTTCGCACAAGCGTTGGATCTGCGTGCGGAAGCAATGGCCTTCTTCTAGTAGCCAAAGTTCGTTGGGTTCGATGTCGGTAGGCAGGATGTATTGTTTGGAATACAAATCTGTTTTTTCAGAAACATAAGCGTAAAACCGCTCCTTGTATAGCGGGATTTCCTGCAAACTGTTCTCCTCGGAAACGGACGCGATAATGCCGACGTCGAGATTCCCCATTTTCAGCGCGGTAATAATGCGATCCGTGATCATTTCCGAAACATGGAGCTTGATATCCGGAAAACTCGAAATAAAAGGATTGACAAAATGCGGAAGCAGGTAAGGCGCGATCGTCGGAATGACGCCCACATGCAGCTCGCCGGAAAGGTCGCCGTTGAAATGCTTGGCGATTTCGTTGATCCGCGACGTCTCGCGCAAGATCGTCTTGGCCTGATCGATAATTTCGCGCCCGATGCTCGTGGGCACAATCGGCTGTTTCGTCCTGTCAAAGATTTTAACCGATAATTCCTCTTCCAGCTTCCGGATCATCATCGAAAGGGTAGGCTGCGTAACATTACAATGCTCCGCAGCCTGAATGAAATGGCGGTGGTTGTCTACTGCGACTATATATTCCAGTTGCTGGATATTCATGATCTAATAAGGCGATGCTATAAATTCTATTTATGCAAATATAATAGCTATTACTTTGGTTGATCTAACGGGAGCGGTGCTTTTTGTAATGATTGATTGGCAACCAGCGATTTCATTTGGATAATGGCGATCCTGTTAAGCTCCATCGCCCGTTCCATCACGGAGCGTCCCTGTCCGATCAGCATGGCATTGATACTTTCCAGATTGGACAGCACTACGAGCTGTTCGATCGTAGCAGTTTCGCGCAGGTTGCCACGTTTGGGATGAACGCTCGCCCATTCACGGGCCGTCAAACCAAATAATGCGAGGTTCAAAATGTCGGCTTCTTCGGCATAAATTTTACCCATTGCAACCGGATCCAGTTCTTTCGGGATCAGATTTTCCTTGATCGCGTCGGTTTGAATGGTGTAGTTAATCTTCGCCAGGCTGCGGCGTAAGTCCCATTCGAGGCCCAGCTGTTTGTTTTCTTCATCTTTTAATCGCTGGAATTCTTTGATGAGGTAGAGCTTGAATGAAGGAGAAATCCAGGAAGCGAACTCGAATGCAATGTCCCTATGAGCAAATGTTCCTCCATGATGCCGTCCTGATTTGGAAAAGATTCCGATTGCGTTCGTCTTTTCAACCCAATATTTGGGTGTCAGCACGTAACTGTTGCTCCCGGACTCATTTTTAACATACTCGAATTCGAGTATGTTAAAATCGGGATTATGTAGTTGCTCCCACAAGCCGTTAAACTCAATTGTAAACCTGTTACGCATCCAGTTTGCAATTACCAGCCCTGGGGCTCCGTTCTTTTGCTTCGCAATGTCTGTTAAAGAAATGAAGTCCCCGTTTGGTAGGCTGAGTACGCTAACTTCCTGATCATTTACAAAAAGCTTTTGATTTTTCATTTTCAAAGAATGTTTTCCGTTTTACATTCTCCTTGATACGAGCGCTTCTGGAAAAGGTAACAGCTTGTAGTAGTATTAAACTGCAATTAAATTTCACTGGATGAAGAAACAGAATTCTTGCATTTCCCTGAGGAATTGTAACTTAGGCCTGCTTAAACTATCACTCACATAAATAATGTCAACTATGAAAAACCTGAAAGCGTGGATGTTGCTGGCCCTGATGGCGGTGGCGACGCCGATTTTTGCGCAGACGACGGCAGAAAAACAGAAAACGGAAGCGAAACTGAAAAAGGACGGCACGCCCGATAAACGTTACAAGGAAAATAAACACCTCAAAAAAGACGGCACGCCCGATAAACGTTACAAAACAAATAAGGCCGATACGACAAAAGCGGCAAAGAAAAAGTAACAAGCTGAGGACATAAGCCCGAATATTTTTTCGGCGAAAATTAGGGTAAGCGCCCGACCGGTTGTCAATATACCGTACAACCCGAGTCGGGCGCTTATTTTTTTACATAAACCAGTCGGTGCAATGAATGCAGCCTTAGCGGATGACCACGTAACGGTTTTGAGCAGGGACAGGGAATTGGAGTTTGAGAAGGTTTTCAAGAAACATTTCAAAGGACTGCACGCCTACGCCTGCACCATTTTGAAGGACGATATCATGGCCGAAGAGATGGTCCAGAATGTGTTTTGCAGGTTGTGGGAAAAAACAGACCATATCGATATCCGCGAATCGGTCAGCGGGTATCTGTACCGGTCGGTGTACCACGAAAGTTTGAATTATCTCAAACACCTGAAAGTACGGGAAGCACACCGCGATTTTACGCTGCAACAGGAGCAGCAGAGCGTGAGCGCCTCGCAAGCCCTCGAACTGTCGGAGCTCGAAATGCGCCTGGACATCGCATTGCGCGAACTGCCCGAGAAATGCCGGACGATTTTCCAGATGAGCCGGTTCGAAGAATTGAAATACCAGGAAATCGCGGATCGCCTGCAACTACCGGTTAAAACGGTTGAAAATCAAATGGGTAAGGCATTGCGGCTGCTGCGCGTCAAGCTGGCCGACTTTCTTCCGGCATCCTTTTTACTTTTTTTCCTCAGCTGATCAGTCATGAAAACAGAACACAACCCGAACATAGATGAATTGCTGGTGAAGTCGATGCTCGACGAAGCCAGCGTAGCCGAGCAGATCGAGATCAAACAATGGCTGCTCGACGACGACGATAACCAGCGGTATTTCGAGCATTTCGAACTCATCTGGAACGAAAGCAAACGCTTCGCACGCACGAGCACCGTGGACGAGAATGCAGCCTGGGAACGATTTAAAGCACGTACAACTGCCAAAGAGCGTGAAACGGAGGTGCTGCCGATGTACCCCAAACCCGTGTTCCGGATATTGCGTATGGTGGCGATGGTGCTCATGACAGCCGGCGTGGGCTGGCTGAGCTACATCTTTGCCACGCGGAGCTCGTCCGACGAAATGCTGACGATCAGTTCAGGTATGCAGACGCTCACCGATACGCTGCCCGATGGTTCGGTGGTAACGCTTAACAGGAAGTCGAGTATCAGCTTCCCACAGGATTTCAAGGGGAAAACACGTGACGTCAGGCTCATAGGAGAGGCGTTTTTTGATGTAAAACCGGATAAGTCTAAACCGTTCCTGATCTCGGTCAACGATGTGACGGTGAAAGTGGTGGGTACTTCCTTTAATGTGAAGGACAATGCAGAAAAAACGGAGGTGATCGTGGAGACAGGCATTGTGGAAGTTGCGACAGACACCCAAAAGGTGCGCATTACGCCACGTGAAGAAGCGACAGTATTAAAGGCCAGTTCAAAAATGCGTAAAGGCATTACTGCCGACGAATTCCATAACTACTACCGCACCCGCAGGCTGTTTTGCGACGGTACACCGCTCTGGCGACTGGTAGAGATCCTGAACGAAGCCTACGAAGCGGATATCGTAATCGGTAACGAACGGTTAAGAAACCTGCCGATCAACACCACTTTTGACCAGAATTCGCTGGAAAGTATCCTGGGTGTCGTTAGCGAAACTCTTTCACTCAAAGTTGAACAACATGGCGACCAGATCGTTTTGAAATAGCCTTATCTTTCGGGATGAATCAAAATTCTATATTCCGTAGTGTTTTAAGGCTGGCTGTGATAATGGTAATGATCCCGTGCGGAAGTTTTGCCCAGCAGATTTTGAATAAACCGGTTGATATCT
This sequence comes from Dyadobacter soli, assembly GCF_900101885.1. GTDB lineage: Bacteria > Bacteroidota > Bacteroidia > Cytophagales > Spirosomataceae > Dyadobacter > Dyadobacter soli. The sequence continues at coordinate 237,362 of NZ_FNAN01000005.1, forward strand.
CTGTAAAGGGGCAGCCGGTTTCTGCTGTTTTGAAATCCATAAGCGACCAGGGGAAATTCTATTTTTCATACAATAGCAACCTGATCACCGGCGACAGCCTGGTTACATTAAATGTTACCCGGGAGCCGGTGCGGCAAGTGCTCGACCAGCTTTTTCACAACAAATTTCAATACAAGGAAAAAGGCGACTACCTGATCATTCTGCCTGCGGCAAAAGAGAAGTCGTTCCATATCAGCGGCCTGATCGTCGATGATGAAACCGGGAAGCCTGTCGATTACGCCAGCGTTTATTCGCGGCAACTGCTGGTATCCACGCTTTCGGAGGACGATGGCGGTTTCCGGTTACGCATCAAGGAGCGGGCCTTTCCCATTTATCTGACGGTCAGTAAAGTCGGATACGGCGACACGACGATGGTCATCAACAGCACTGAGGAATCGGCCCGGACAATGCGCATTCAACCCAAAGCCGTGGACCTCGACCCGCTGATCGTTCGCTATTCGGAGGGAGAATCCACTTGGTTGGGTCGCCTGTTCCTGTCGCAGCGCCTTCGTGCGCAAAGCCAGAATATCGGCCGGATTTTCGTCTCATTGCCCTATCAGGCGTCGCTCACGCCCGGGTTGGGTACGCACGGGCGTATGAGCGGGCAGGTAGTGAACAAGGTTTCACTCAATGTCGCAGGTGGCTACACAGCCGGGGTGAATGGCGTGGAAATTGCCGGTGGTTTTAATATTTCAAAGGAAAATGTGCGTTATGTGCAGCTTGCAGGGGCATTTAATGTGGTGTCGGGGCATGTTAATGGTGTGCAGGTGGCGGGTTTCAGCAACAATGTCCTCGATTCGCTGCATGGCGTTCAGCTCTCGGGTTTTAGCGGAATGGTACGCAAACACGTCGGTGGCGTGCAGGTAAGCGGCTTTTTGAGCCGGGCAGGAGGTGGTATTGCAGGCGCACAGGTAACGGGCGCCATCGGGCTCATCCGCAACGGCGGACACGGCGCGCAGATTTCCGGCGGGTATAACCAGGTACGCGGCGTTTTCGAGGGTGTGCAAATTGCCGGAGCGGCCAATAATGCACGTGATTCAATTCGTGCGACGCAGATTTCCGGCGGGCTCAACATGGCCAGGAACATCAAAGGCGTGCAGCTCGCTCCATTTAATTATGCCAAAGTCATGCGGGGAGTGCAAATAGGCATAGTCAATATCGCCGACAGTTCTTCCGGCGCGAGCATCGGCCTTTTTAACATTATCAAAAAAAGTACTTCGAATATTTCAGTGTACGCGACAGACTTTGCGCCGCTTAATGTGGCCTGGAAGATGGGGACGCATAAATTTTACAGTTTGCTAATGGCCGGTACCGGCATTAGTAATGATAAAAAAATACAAACCTTCGGTGCCGGCTTCGGCCGGGAGTTTTTCCCGTTTAAAAAAGCAGGGTTCTTTGTGGAGATATTAAACCAGAATATCTATTTGGGAGATTGGGACAAAATGCCCTCGCTATACCGCCTGCAAATTGCCGCTACTTATAAGCTTAATAAGCGCCTTATGATTTTTGGCGGGCCTTCCTATTCCATTTATGACCACGACGGCATTGAAACTAAAAATGGCTACAAGCAATTTCCGCCCTCCGGCTACCCCGATATCGATCTGGGAAGTACAAAGGTTTCGTCGTGGATTGGCTGGCAGCTGGGTGTCAGCTGGCGGTATGGCAGGTTGTAGAGGTCTGAAAGCAAAAGAGGGTGCCTCATCGCGAGACACCCTCCTTTTATTTTCAGTGATATTGAATCACATATTACAGCTTCCTCACAGACCAAACAATACCGTTGGTAGTGCCTGTACCTCCCAAATTAACGTTTAAGGTCAGACCATTTGCTATGTATTGAAGATCCAGTACGTCGCCAGCATTCAGCGGAAGGTCTCCCGCGATGACAACCGTACCGCTTCCCAGGATAACCCTCAATGTCAGTACCAGCACGACGTTAACGTTCAGAATCGGGAAAAGCCCCGATAATGTTTCAGCATTGTTTACCCGCAAGGCTATCCTGGGGTTAACACCTGCTCCCAAAGTTACCGCAAGCGCCGCAAGCGTGGAATAGTTAACTGTGGCAGATACGTGATACCTGCCGGTGGTTGGTACTGTGTAGGTACCTGCTACGGTGTTCAAGCCTGTTCCATCAGCATATAGCTGGTTGTATCCGGCAATCGTGCTACTTCCAGTCACGGACAGCGAAGCCAAAGTAGCGGTAAATCCGGCAGGAGCGGCAGCAACACCGTACATGAATGGTTGCCAGGTAGTTCCGTCAAAATAGTAGAAGCCTGCAGCGCCGTTGGTCTGATAAACCAGCAAACCTGTTGCCGGGCTTGCGATCGCTGTTCTTTCTGAATCAAGCATACGTGGAATCAAGGCACCTTTTGTGGTCGATTGCACGTCCAGTTGGGCACTGGCGTTAGGGCTGATCGTTCCTACACCCACCTGCGCTTGCGCCGTAAAGGCGAGAAGCAAAAGCAGGGCTGCAAGTAATGATTGATATCTTTTTTTCATTGTAGTAGAGATTTAATGTTGTCAATAGTTCAGCTAGTTGATGCCAACACCCGCACTCGCATAGCCGGCGATGGTCGTTGCGATAAAGGAACCTGGTGCCGTTGCCGAATAGACCAGCAGCAACCGTGTACCCGCGGTAACAGGTATACTAAGGCCCGTGGTTAAGCCGGAGCTCACGGTACCGATTGCTACAAGACCCGTTAATGCGGGTGCCAGTGTTACAATCGCTCCCGGAACCGGTGTGAAAATGTTACTGCTGGCAGGCGCGGAATAAAGCTGGGCCTGAATGGTCGCCGAAGCCCCTATGAGGGTCAATGCTACGGTGTTGCTGAAAAATCCGGACATGGATGTGATCGTCCCATTGCGTGGCACCGCGAATGCCATGTTTGTCAGGGAAGTCGCATCGATCGTACCTCCCAGCAATGACACCCCGGTAGCATTAGTGCCGAAGCCTAACACCGAGGTAGTTCCCACGAGCCCGCCGAGAAGGGTGGTCATCACAACCGGCGTACCGGATGCGTAAGGGATAATAGCCGGATTCGCAACTGCCGGAGCGGTTTTCAGCGGAACCCATTCCGAACCGGTGTAATACCAGAAGCCCGCATCGCCATTGGTTTGATAAACCAGCAAACCGGTTGCCGGAGAAGCGATGCCGGCACGCTCGGTGTCGAGCATACGCGGGATCAGCAAACCCTTGCCGGTAGACTGGATGTCGAGTTGCGAACTACCATCGGGTGTGATAGTGCCGATACCTACCTGGGCATTGGCCGCGAAGGCAAACAATGCGAGCATCGCGGTCAGAAGAGCCCCTCGCCATTTTAAAGAACTATTAAGTGCGTTGAAGATATTTGATCTTTTCATTGGAATGCAGGAGTTTATTGTTTGACAACTTTGAGGATCTGGGTCTTACCGGTTGCGGTTTCTACTTTCACCAGATAAGTACCCGCCGGATAGTTTTTCAAACTGAACTCCTGGCCCGGCTTGGGCTTCGACAATTCCAGGACCGAACGGCCCGTCAGATCGATCACTTTCACACTCGCGAGTGCTTCTTTCGAACCAATGCGCAGCTTGTCTACCACCGGGTTCGGATAAGCGCTTACCATGCCCGCGTCTTCAAGTTTGAGCGATTCGATCGTGCTGTACGCGAAACTTCCGTCAAGATCCACCATTTTGAGGCGGTAGTATTGCCTGCCGTAGCGGTCGGCAATATCCCTGAACGAATACTCCCGTTTTCCAAAGCTCTCGGTAGCGGCTTTTACGGTACCCAGCGCGTTCCATTTTTTCAGGTCCTCGCTTTGCTGGACCTCAAAATGGTCGCTGTTTTTCTCCTCGGAAGTCTGCCAGTAGAGCATAGTCGCATTCTCGACCCGTTTCGCCTGAAACACAACGAGGTTCACCGGTAGGGCGTCTTCCTGCCCTGCGGTAAGCGACGTAAAATTGGTCAGCGGCAGTGTGTTCGAAATGTAATGCTGGACGCCATTCACCGTGCTTCCCGTGGTCGATACGAAGTTGGCATTACCGTGTTGAAGCTGTAATGTGCTTTCGGTGTTGCCGTTAAGCTCCGAGGCGCGGTAGAAAAACCCTGCAACGCCTGTGAAATCAACCGGTGTGGTGAGGTTGTAAACCCTCGCAATGCCCGGCGGGTTACCCGCAATAGGCGTTGACGAAATCGTAAGCGTTTGCGATGTAAGCGTAAAATCGACGCTAGGTAGTAGCGTCAGGCTGTCGATAAAGACTTGCGTATTCCCCGCAACAAAAAAACCATCGGTCCCTGCGGTAAACTGCGCTTGCGCAGTTAGTGTGGAAAGTAAAGCAAGCTGGCAAAAAAATAGATAACGTTTCATCATAAGGACTGGGGTTTGTGAAAAAGAGAATATGATAATCAACTAAATGTATATAATCATTTGAAGATTGTCACATTTTTTGATAAAATTATTTCTATAAATTAATCTCAATGGTGAATGTAGTTTGTAGAGATATATTTATAAGTAACCACTATACTAGTTGTAAAAGGATTTTTTTGAGCAAAAAATTAGGGTAAGGTGCATTCCGGTTGTCGGTTAAATGCACACGGTTTGAAACCGGTCGAATTGAAGGCCTGCAAGGGAATCGGGGCGCGTGTGCATTTCAACAATCTGTATAAATGCATTATCCATGAAAAATTTGCTTAATAATCCATCCGCACTGTTTGCAGCCATCCTATTGATCATGACGCTCCCGTTTCGCGCCACAGCCCAGCGCGACAGCACGGCCGCGATACATATCGGTTTTATTTATCCGGTAAGTTCCAATGGCAAGCAGGCCGCTTCCATTACCAACCGGTTTTCCTTACATGCAATCGCAGGTCTTTCCAAAGCGGAAACAGGTGCTTCGATTGCCGGAGTCGCCAATGTGGTGAAACAGGATGTGGGCGGCGTACAAATGGCCGGTGCGGCTAATGTGATCGGAGGATCGGCGAGTGGGGTACAAATGGCGGGCGTAGCAAACGTAATCGGCGGCTCAGCCAAAGGCGCTCAGCTGGCTGGCTTTGCCAATGTTACCGGCGGCGAGGCACAGGGAGCGCAGCTTGCGGGCTTTCTGAACCTCTCAGAATCAGCAGGTGCCGCGCAAATAGCCGGTTTTGCCAACATTGCCAAAAAGAATGCAAAAGGTTTGCAGCTCGCTGGATTTGTGAATAAAGGGAATGAGGTAAATGCCCAGGTAGCCGGTTTCGCCAACGTAGCCAAAAAAGTGAAAGGCATTCAGCTGGCCGGTTTCATCAATATCGCCGATAGCAGCGATTACCCGATAGCGATCTTCAACTTCATTAAAAACGGTGAAAAATCGGTCGCGTTTACCATCGACGAAACGATGACCGGCATTGTTTCCTTCCGCTCCGGCGGGCGCGTGCTGTACGGGATCGCGGGTGTCGGGTACAATTTCAAAGACAATCCGAAGGCCATGTATGCCGCAGAGGGTGGGTTAGGGGCTCACATCCCGTTGGCCAGCAGCTTGCGAATTAATTTGGAGGCTGTCGGTACCGCGCTTACGGATTTCCACGGAGGAAGTTACAACAAGAATTCGCTTCGCGTGCTGCCTGCATTGAAGCTGGGCAACCGTTTCGAAGCATTCGCCGGCCCGACGCTTAATTATGTGTCGTACGAGCGTGAGAACGACTATGATTTTATCAAAAAATACATCTGGAAAAATAATAGCTCCAAAGACTTCCAGGGCGTTTTCGTAGGGTTTAACGCGGGCTTGCAGTATATATTCTGATGCAGGCGCTCCGGTTCAGGCTGGCCCTCTGGGGCTGGCGCTCCCTTTCTGACCTGATTTTCCTGGTCCTGTTCAAACTATGGCCCTACCGTCGCCATATGGTGCTCCTGAACATGGCCCGGTGCTTTCCGACACGCTCCGAAAAGGAAATCCGCCAAATGGTCACGGCATACTTCCGCCACCTGGCCGACCTCATCGTGGAGCCGTTCATGATCGGCGGCGTCACGCGGGGCAGTCTCGGGAAGTTGGTCAGCTACGAGAATACCGCGTTGATCGACCGGCTCTTGCGTGAGAAAAAGCATATTGTCCTTATGGCCTCGCATTATGGCAGTTGGGAATACCTGCTGTCGCTGCCGCTCCAAGCCGATTGCCAGGTGCTGGCGGCGTACTCGCCCGTTTCGAATAAATGGCTGAACAACTTGCTCCTGAAAATGCGGGGCCGTTTCGGGGCGGTAATGATCCCGAAATCGGAATGGTACCGGCGCACATTGGGCTGGAATGCGAATGCTTCGGCCATATTCGTCACCATCGCGGACCAGCGACCGCCGGAGTCGGGCAAGTATTATCTCAACTTCATGAACCGTAAAACCTTCGTGCAATCCGGAGCGGCACGCATTGCGGTGCATCGCGACTGCGCGGTGGTGTACCTCGATGTGACCAAAAAGGAGCGGAACGCTTATCATTTCAGGTTCCGGCTCATCACCTCCCAGGCCCGTGAACTGGGCGAGGCAGGCATTATGGAACATTATTATAAAGCGCTGGAAAACACTATCGAACGCCAGCCGGAGCTTTGGCTTTGGTCGCATAACCGCTGGAAATTTCACTCGCGGCAGGGCCAGAAGCCGGTCAACGCCCTGAAATTGTTGTAATATTCAGCAAAGGGTAGGTCTTTTCCCCAACCTGCGATTTTTACATAGTTTTTATAAATAATTTAAAATGAGTGTTTTGTGTAAAATAGGTTTTTGTAGGAACCATAATTTTACGACGGGGCGGTCAAACCAATTATTTACAAAAACAAAGCATTATGAGAAAATTAGCATTCATGGGTGTGTTTGTGATCGCCGGGATGGTGGCTGCATGTAGTGACGACGACAATCCGACAGACCCGACTCCCGTATTGCCCGAACTGAAAGTGTCCACAACGCTTTCCGGCGCAAACGAGGTGCCCGCTAATCCATCAACAGCTACCGGTTCAGTAGATGGAACGCTCGACCAGGAGACGAGGATTTTGAGCCTCAACATCATGTACAGCGACTCCGCGGCATCGGATTCGGCATCGTCCGATTCGGTATTCACGCCTACGGCATGGCACATCCACAAGGCGCCGGTAGATTCGGCAGGTGCGGTCGTGATCGACTTCGGCACCGATTTCAAAACACCCTTCACATTTAAAGACACTCTTACCGAGGCACAAGTGGCCGACCTGAAAGCTGGTTTGTATTATGTAAACATCCATACAGCCAAATATCCGACCGGCGAAATCAGGGGCCAGCTGAAAGCTGAGGAATAACCCACCGATTGTGCACTGTTATGGTGCAAAAAAAGAGAGAGCGGCTCCGCGAGGACGCCGCTCTTCTTGTTATGAGCTGATAAGTAGTAGTACTTGTTTAAAAAAGGCCTTTCGCTTTGTCAAGAGCCGCATCCAGCCCGCTCGCATCGGAACCGCCCGCTGTGGCGAAGAATGGCTGGCCGCCGCCGCCGCCGCGGATATCTTTCGCGAGATCTTTCACGATCTTGCCTGCGTTAAGCCCGGTTTCCTGCACGATATTCTCGGCGATGAATACCGAAAGCTGCGGCTTGCCGCCGATCTCGGCGCCAAACACGGCGATCAGGTTCTCTACCTGGTCACGGAGCTCGTAGGAGAGTTGTTTCAACGAATCCGCGCTTGGTACATCCACTTTCTGCACGATCAGGTTGAAAGTGCTGTGGGACTCCATATTTGTTACCAATGCAAGTTTCAATGCCTGGATCTTCTCGTTTTCGAGCGCGGCGATCTTTTTCTGCAATGCAGAGCGCTCTTCGATCAGGCTTTCTACCGCTTTCACGAGATCCGATGGTCCTTTGAGCAAATCTTTGATTGTATTCAAAGTCTCCTCCTGCTGGCGCATCAGTTCCAATGCCTTTTCACCGGTTACGGCTTCTACACGGCGCACACCCGCCGATACGGAACCTTCTGAAATGAATTTGAACACACCGATCTCGCCCGTCGAAGGCACGTGCGTACCCCCGCAAAGCTCGAACGAGAATTTAGGGTCGAAGATGATCAGGCGCACGAAATCGCCATATTTCTCTCCAAAAGTAGCCGTAGCACCCGCATCCAGCGCCTGCTGAATAGGCACATTGCGTCTTTCATCCAATGCAATGTTCTCACGGATTTTCTCGTTCACACGGTCCTCGATCTTCCGCAACTCCTCGTCAGTCACTTTCGAGAAGTGGGCAAAGTCGAAACGCAGTACTTCATCGTTCAGGAAAGAGCCTTTCTGGCTCACATGCGTACCCAGCACCTCGCGCATAGACGAGAGCATTAGGTGCGTAGCCGTGTGGTTCGACTTGATTTTGTTGCGGCGCCCGGTATCGATTTTTGCAGTAACAATGCCCGCTCCCGACAATGCCTCATCCAGGTTCTTATCCCGCGAAACATGCACAAAAAGGTCGTTCTCCTTCTTGGTGTCCACAATCGCAATCGTCCTTTCTCCTTCCTCCTTACTCCCCAAAATTAAAGTACCGGTATCTCCAACCTGTCCCCCCATTTCGGCGTAGAAAGGCGTGCGGTCCAATACAATATGGTATTCTTCACCCGTCTTGGTTTTTACCTTGCGGTATTTTACGATGTGGCTGTGTGTTTCTTCGAAATCATAACCGAGAAATTCCACGCCGTCGGACTCGCGGAGCTCGATCCAGTCGGTCGCTTCTTTAGCGGCATCCTGGCGGGAGCGTTTTTTCTGCTCTGCCAATGCGTCCTGGTAACCGGTTTCGTCGATCTGGAAGCTTTTTTCACGGGCGATCAACGCGGTAAGGTCGACGGGGAAGCCGAAAGTGTCGCTCAATTCGAACACCTCGTTGCCCGGAATTGTGTTAATGCCCTTTTCTTTCAAACCGGACATAATGCTGTCGAGTCTTTTCAAACCCGATTCCAGCGTGCGCAGGAAGCTCTTTTCTTCTTCCAAAATCACGCGCGTCACAAATTCTTCCTGGTCTTTCAATTCCGTGAACACATCCTTGAACTGCTCGGCCAGTACCGACACCAGCTTGTGGAAGAATGGCTCCTGGAAGCCCAGGTAGGAGTACCCGTAACGTACCGCGCGGCGCAGAATGCGGCGGATCACATAACCCGCTTTTACATTCGAAGGCAACTGCCCGTCGGTGATCGCGAACGAAACCGCGCGGATGTGATCGGAAATCACGCGCATCGCGATGTCCGCGAACGGCTCGTCGTTTTGTCCGTATTTTTTGCCCGAAAGCGTTTCCAGCACCTGAATGGTATTCTGGAAAACGTCGGTATCATAATTCGATGTTTTTTGCTGGATAGCCATGCAAAGGCGCTCGAAACCCATGCCGGTGTCGACGTGCGTCGAAGGAAGCGGGATCAGCGAACCGTCGGCCTTGCGCTCGAACTGCATGAATACCAGGTTCCAGATTTCGACCACCTGCGGGTGGTCGTTGTTCACAAGCGACTTGCCCGACACTTCTGCTACTTCCGCCGGTGAACGTAAATCGATATGGATTTCCGAGCATGGGCCGCAAGGACCGGTGTCGCCCATTTCCCAGAAGTTGTCCTTTTTATTACCGAGGATAATGCGCTCTTCGCCCACAATGCCTTTCCAGAGATCCCAGGCTTCCTGGTCAAATGGTACGCCATCGGCTTCATTTCCTTCAAATACAGATACATACAGCCTGTCTTTCGGGAGTTGGTATACGCCCGTGAGCAGCTCCCACGCCCAGGCGATCGCCTCTTTCTTGAAATAATCACCAAACGACCAGTTGCCGAGCATTTCGAACATCGTATGGTGATAGGTATCAAAACCCACATCTTCGAGGTCGTTATGCTTTCCTGACACGCGCAGGCACTTTTGCGTATCGGCGATCCGGCGCGAAGGAGGCGTGCCGTTGCCGAGGAAAAAGTCCTTGAACTGCGCCATCCCCGAGTTGTTGAACATCAGCGTGGGGTCGTTCTTGGCTACCAGTGGCGCCGAGGGTACTATTAAATGCTCTTTGCTGCGGAAAAAATCAAGAAAAGCCTGACGTATTTGATGCGAGGTCATTGTGTCTGTTTTGGTACTGCTAAATCCAATATGAAATTGGGCGCAAAGGTAACTAAAAATCTCGATCATTCAGGTTGATAGACGAGCTTTCCGGCATTGTATGCCCCAAAACAGCCGAGGCCGCCTTCGATGTTGGTAAAGATCAGGTAAGGTTCTGTAAATGGATTCGCGTTGTCTTCCCGCTCGTCCAGCGAGTGGTGGTATTTGAAATAATTTTCATCGGTATTGAACAATTCTATCGTAATTGACTTTAATGTTGGCTTTGGCTTTACCTGACTTTCCACTCCATCGCTGTAAGTCCGTGGTGTAGGCATAGCCAACTGGCCAGGTGGCGAAAAGAAGGTAGTCCCGTCCAAATCCTGATCCTGCTGCAATTCTTTATTGACTGAATGTCGGTCCCAATAAAAACCTAATCGGCTTGTCATCCTTTTTTCGGTTTCCTTGCCGTTTACAAACCCATCGCCGACGCTATGTTCAATTGTCATGTAGGCATTAGTCCTGTAATAGTTTTTTTCGCCGGGTGTGTCCTTCCAATTCATATTCAATTGCACCAATTCTATCCCATCCAACTTGTGATGCCTGGCTTCTAATGGGCTGATTTCGTAGGAATTAATGACTGGTGTGACGCCCGGTACTTTACACTGCGCTTTCACAACTCTTACGCCATGAGAAACTTCTAAATGGTAGGTGCCGCCGGCCAGGATTGTGAATTTGTCGGCTGGGAGTGTGTAAGTTTTTGTCGTTTCATTAAAAGGCACTATTGCTTCGTGCGCATCGTCTGAGATTTTTACCGTCGCATCTTCAATGGATTCAACAGAGGCGTTGGACCGGTGAAATAATGGTAATGACTCAGTTACCAATACATTGATGTATTCGGCCTGAGGAGAGATAAATGATTGCACTACGAGTTTCGACCCGGCTTTGGGTAGTTTGGATGGAGAGATGTTGGTCACCATGGATTCGCAACCGACGATGAGCGCCATTTGCAGAAGTAAAATGAAGCGGGATGTTTTCATGGCTCAAAATTTGAAATTATAACTCACAGATGGCATTACGGGGAAAAGCGAATATTTGGTCAGCACAAATCGTTCGGTGGCCGGCGTATCTGAATTGAAATTTTCTTTCATATTGTAGAAAAATGGATTCTTCCGATTGTAGACATTATAGACAGCCACTTCCCAGGTTCGCTCATATTTCTTTTTCTTCTTACGGAATTGAATGGCCAGATCAAGCCGGTGGTAGGATTCGCCCCGGAAGTTGCTTACGCCGTCGTACTCTGTTAAGGGCAGATCGAAAAAGCCGTCGTTCGTCGCATCGGTGGGGTCAAATCGGGCATACAGGTACTCTTCCGCTCCCGTGAAAGTAGCAACGGGCAATGTTACCGCATTTCCGGTGCCGTACACCCAGGTTGAGGAAAGTGTGATGTGATCATTAAGCTCGTAAATGCCTACGAGTGAAACATCGTGGCGGCGATCATACCGCGGGAAAAACCTGTTGCCCTGATTCAGTTCGGGGAATTTCCAAAATGTCCACGACAAAGTGTATCCGATCCATCCTGAGAGTCTGCCGGTCTTTCGTTGGAGCAAAAGCTCTGCTCCGTACGACCAGCCCTTTCCATCTGTAATATTATCTTGCCAGCTCAATGCTCTCGCATTGTCGCCATTTATTCGAAGGAATGAAGCACCTTCCTTGTAATTCAGGATATTGGACATGTTTTTGTAATAGCTTTCGAGCGTTAAGGTCAACGCCGGATTTTGAAGGTTTTTTGCGATGCCCAGGGCAACTTGCCGGGACCGTTGTGGAGCAAGGCGGTCGGTGCTCGGTACCCAGAGATCGGTCGGGAGTCCCAGTCCCGTGTTGGACAGTAAATGCACATATTGCGTCATGTAAGCATAGGAAGCCTTTAATGACAAATTTTTTGATAACCGAAGCGCGGTAGAAAGCCTGGGTTCGGGCTGATGGTAGTTCTTTTTGCCCACTTTGAAACTCGTGAAGCGGAGACCCATATTCAGCTTCAAGATGTCAAACGGCTGCCAGGTATCCTCAATGTATAATCCCGTTTCCAGCGCGGATACAGCTGGGTCGGATTGCTCGACCGGGTTTTCTGAAAAAGAACCTTCAATCACCATAGCTGACGGTAAAAAGCGATGGAAGGTTAGTTGGCCTCCAAATTTGACGGAATGCCTCGGTGAAGGATAGAAATCGAAGTCGGTCTTCCATCCGATATCATGAATGGACGAGGCATATTTCAGCTCAAAAGCCCGATCACTGGCCGGTGCCCCTGGTTTCTCCTTCGTATAGTTGGAAACACCGAACCGGAAGTTGCTTGCGATCACGGAAGTGTTCATGAACAGTCGTTGTGAGAAAAGGTGGTTCCATCGTAGCGTCGCAGTCGCATTCCCCCAGTTCAGGCCGGCAGATGATTCGCCGCGATCGTTCTTTTGTCGTTCGTAATATTTATCTCGCCCGAAATAGCTGCTGACATACAACTTATCTGTTTTGCCAAGGTCGAAATTGACTTTTGCATTCAGGTCATAGAAATAATAGCCCAACTTTGCCTTTTCGTCTGTACCCTTCTGACGCATAGATATGAAAGGCATGGCAATAATATCCAGATAGGTTCGTCTTGCGGAAATCAAAAATGAGGATTTGTTTTTCCTGATCGGACCTTCCAGCGTGAGCCGCGATGCGATTAATCCTATTCCGCCTTCCCCATGAACCTGATCTTTGCTTCCTTCTTTCATATGCATTTCAACAACCGAAGATAGCCGCCCCCCGTACCGCGCAGGAAACCCACCCTTTGTGAGTTCTACACTTTTAATGGCGTCGCTGTTGAACACTGAAAAGAAGCCGAAAAGGTGGTTGGCGTTATAAACCACTGCATCGTCGAGAATAATGAGATTCTGGTCCGGCCCGCCGCCTCTTACGTAAAGACCTGTTTGCCCTTCGGTCCCCTTTTGCACGCCAGGCATGAGTTGCAGTACTTTCAGCACATCCTTTTCGCCGAAAATGGCCGGTATTTTCCTGATTTGTTGAATTGGCACATTAATCTGGCTCATTTGCACACTGCTTAACGGGTCGTCACGATGCGTTTTCACGACTACTTCATTGAGCTGGTTGTCGGGTACGAGCCAGACATTTAACTGTTCGTTTCCATTGATCCGGATTGTGCGCTCCTGCTTTTGGTAACCCACGCAGGAAATGGTGACGACCGCTGAGTCGGCCATTGGAATAGTAAGCGAGTAAAAGCCGTAAGTATTGCTTTCCACACCATAGGGCGACCCCGCAATATACACGCTGGCTCCCGGCAATTGCTCTTGGCTTTTGGCTTCCTTGATAAAGCCGCTAATGGTTATACGTTGGGCACACGCGCTAGCATGTATGCATAGTAACGCGATCAAAAGAAATCGTTTCATGACTTTGTGTTTATAGTGTGATGGTAAATGTGGAAATGATGCCGCGCCCGCGATCTGGTCAGCTTTAAGGCATGCCCTAAAACTGCGCAATAGCGTGAAGTGTGCAATTGTTTGAATACCAGCCTATCATCAGATGATAATGATGACATTAATTCCTCTTCGGTAACACTTGAAAGCTTTCTCAAAGTAGTAAACAGGATAGTGAGTGCCGGGAAACCGTTCAAAATACATGCGAGAAATCGGCTGAAAATCGGGTTGTACGCTGAATGATACTCAACGGTTGTTTCGGGATATTGACCGGTTTATGTGAACCAGTCTTCGCCATTTCCACAGCACCCCATAGTACAGGATGGCTTTTTTTGAAATAATTTTCTGCGGACCCCAAAAGTGAGTATAAACCCGGAAACGCCTCCTTTTTTGTACATAAAGCTTAACAAACAGATAATGCCGGCGCGATTGAAATCCGGATTAATGTTGCAGAAGCCCTAAAATTCAATCTACTAATATCGATGAAACCGTTTTCAGAGTTATCGGCTGAGGAGTTGGCAATGGAAAACCTCTTCATAAGATGGGTACGGTTTCCCGATGATCCGCCCATCCGCTCTTTTTGGGAAAACTGGATCCTCAAATATCCCGCGCAAAAGGATACGGTTGCAAAAGCCCGCGAACTGGTGCTCATCGCCTCCGACTGGCGGCCCGATGCGCTTTCCGGTCAGGATGTGAATTCCATATGGGGGCGTATTATGAGCTCTCTCGACATTATGGGCGACCGCGACGGCCGGAAGAATGCGCAGGACCGGCCCGCAAGCGGCCTCTCGGCCGGCAACATCGTCCTGATCCTGATGTCGGTAACATTCCTGCTTTTTATATTTTACGTTATATTGGGCAACAACTAAGCCCGCACCTTCCTCGCTGCTGATTTTATTATTTCCTGAAAAAAAATGACTTTTTTAAGGGTGATCGGAATATTCTGCGTCACCTAAAAAATCATTGTGCAGTTACATAACGCATAGGGTTTTCCCGAACCGAAACTTGGCCAATCTCAGCGAACATGGAAGCTATTAACCTGACTAACAACCGGGAAACGGACCCCGGAGCATCTCAACCGGGCACACGCCAGCCGGCCGCGCATGAGCCGCTCTGGGATAGCCTCAGGGCCGGAAGCGGCGAAGCTTTTGAACAGATATTCAGGCATTACTACCCGTCGCTGCTCAATTACGGGCTGCGGTTCAACAAGGACGACGAGGAGGTGAAGGACTGCATTCAGATATTGTTCATGAATATCTGGGAGAGGAAAGCATTTCTCGGCAACTCGGATTCCGTCCGGAATTACCTGCTGGCGTCGCTTCGCAGGCTGATCCTGAAAAGGGCAAAGGCAAGCCCGATGACGATTGCGCTCGAAGACGACGATTCGCTGTTTCATGTAGAACTGTCGGTGGAAATGCAGATGATCCACGACCAGACGCTCAAAGAAAATGTGCTTTCATTACAAAATGCGATTCAAAATCTTCCGGCCCGGCAGAAGGAAGCATTGTACCTCCGGTTCTATAACGAGCAGTCGTTCGGGGAGATCGCGCTGATTATGAATATCTCCACCAGGGCAGTTTACAAGCTCATTTACAAGGCACTGGATGCGCTCAATGAAGAGCTCGCGCCGCAAGGAAGGGATGTGCCGTTTGTGCTGGGCGTTTATCTTTCGCTGCTGGCATCCGGCGCCGTGCTGACAGAGCATGTAGAAGTTGTTAAGGAATTAATATAAAAATTTTTACAAAAAATTTAACCGGTCGAGGGTCACTCCGTATTTATTCTGGCTTTATCAAAGTAAAGAATAAATATTATCCTATTGGAAGCGCACAAATACGACCGGTTTGGCTACAAGGATTTCGTCCTCGACGACGACTTCCGTGCGTGGCTCAACGGCACCGCCCCCGAAAATGACCATCTGTGGGAGAAATGGCTTCTCGCCAACCCATCCCGCCACCCCGAAATTGAAAAAGCCCGGAAAATCGTCCTTGCCCTGCATTTCCAGGACAGGCCGGTTGCATCGTACGACATCGAGCAGCAATGGAAGCGGCTCGAATCGTCCGTCGCCGCTTCGGATGCGCACAAACCTACCGCGTCGCAGCCGCGCCGGATCGGGTTAAGCCGTGTGTTCAAACTCCTCGCGGCCGCCTGCGTGCTTGTGGGAGCGTTTTTTATGGTGAACCGTTACCTGTCAAAGCACAATGTGCCTGCCGCTGCGTTGGTACCGGTTGAGCACAAGTCGGCGAATGGCCAGCAGGTGAAACTGGTGCTTCCCGACGGCACCCGCGTGACGCTCAACGCAGGTTCCAGCATTTCCTACCCCGAAGAATTTGAAGAAAGCATCCGGAAAGTAAGCCTTACCGGCGAGGCGTTCTTCGATGTTACCCGCAACGAAAAGGCCCCGTTCGTGATCAGCACCGGCGACGTGTTGACCAAGGTGCTAGGCACGTCCTTCAACATCCGCGCTTACCCCGAAAACAAAGCCGTGCAGGTAGCGGTGGTGAGCGGCAAAGTGAAGGTAAATGCCAAAATAGGCTCCGAGGACCAGAATGCCTGTGTCTTCCTGAGCAAAAGCGAAATGGCGACTTTCCAGCAGGAAGCGGGCGAGCTCATTGTGAGCACCTACGACGAAAAAGAGCAGATCGGCTGGAAAGACGGAATGCTGTACTTCCAGAAGTCGGATTTTCAATCGACCATTCTCAAACTCGAACGCTGGTATGGCGTGCAGTTCGAGGTGGCGCCGGGTGTGCGCATGGACGCCGACTGGCGGTTCAGCGGCAAGTTCCAGGACAAACCGCTCGATTACATCCTCGGGGTAATGAGTTATCCCAACCGGTTTTCATACAAAGTGAACAACAGCATTGTAAAACTTCAATAACCGAAACCTCCTATGCAGGCTGATACCTCCTGAAAAAAGAACCGGTAACCATTGCTGATTACCGGTCCGTGTGACTTTCCCGTGCTAAGAGTTGGCGCTCAATCAGGTAACGGGGAAAGTCACGTGTAATGAATGTGCTATTCAAAACGATCAAAAATATGCAATATAAACTACTACGACAAATTGTAGCGATGTCTAGGTATGCGGTTATCGGGACGGTTTTGCAATGCATTTTCGCTGGGTTACTGTCGGCTTCCGACGGCAAGGCCCAGGAGCAAAGCATTGAGAAAATCTACATTTCCATCGATCTGCACAACGTGCCGCTGGAAGATGCCTTTGTGGTGATCAACGACAAAACCAATTTTAATTTCCAGTACGATCAGAAACTCGTGCGGGACAAGACCGTCGACCTTAACTTCCCGCAGGCCAGCGTGGGGAAGCTGCTCAGGCACATTTCGCAGGAAACGAGCCTCAGTTTCAGCAGGGTCAACGAAACCATTTATGTCTCCAATGCCAAAAAACACGCGGTTACGGAGGTGCTGAACGGCACTTCGGTGTTCAAATCGTCGGCGGTAGGCAAGCGGGAGACATTCACCGGGTCGATGGAGGCCTATCACGCCCAGCGGCTCCGCGAGGTAATGGACAATGCGATCGCTTCGCTGACCGTGACGGTAGCCGGGGTGATCAGGGATGAAAATGGCAACGGCCTGCCGGGGGTGAATGTAGTCGAGAAGGGAACCCTCAACGGGCTCTCGACGGATACCGACGGCAGATACAAAATTACGGTCACCAACAATGCCTCGGTATTGGTATTCAGTTATATAGGATACACTTCACAGGAAATCCAGGTGGCTGGCCGCAGGTCGCTGGACGTGAAGCTGATACCTGAAAACAAATCATTGGAAGAGTTCGTCGTGGTGGGCTACGGCACGCAGCGGAAGGAGAGTGTGGTAGGCGCCATTTCGCAGGTCGATAACAAAGCCCTCATGCGTGCGGGCACGTCCAACGTCACCAACGCGCTCGCGGGCAAGCTCTCAGGCGTGCTCACGATGCAGCAAAGCGGCGAGCCGGGCAGCGACCATTCCGAAATCGTCATCCGTGGGCTTTCGAGCTGGAATGGCTCACAGCCGCTGGTAATGGTGGATGGCGTGGAGCGTGATTTTCGCGATATGGACCCGAACGAGATCGCCACCATTTCGGTATTGAAGGATGCATCGGCCACGGCCGTTTTCGGTGCGAAAGGGGCCAATGGGGTGATTATCGTTACTACCAAACGCGGCACGATCGGTAAGCCGAAACTGGATTTCACTGGTTCCTATGGCCTGGCCAAGGCGACGCGCATTCCGGATCACATCAGCTCCTACCAGACGATGTCGATGTACAACCAGGCGCTGATGAACGGTCAGCAGTTCACCGACCTCATCCCGCAATACGCACTGAACGAATACCGGAATCCGTCGACACCGCTGAATAGCCTGCGCTACCCGGATGTTAACTGGTTCGACCTGATGACCAAGCCATTTGCTACCAATGCCAATGCGAATTTCAATGTGTCGGGCGGTACCAATTTTGTCAAATACTTCGCCTCGCTGGGCTATGCTTACCAGGGTGATTTTTTCAAAGCCTATCACGAAGGTTACGACGACACACGCTACTGGTACAACCGGTTCAATTACCGCACCAATATCGATTTTAACCTCACCCGAAACACCACATTGACGCTCAATGTAGGTGGTGAAACCGGCGTAAAGAACCAGCCGAGCAGCTCGCCCTGGCGCAACCTGTACTCGACGGGGCCATCGCGGTACCCGGCTTATTTCCCGGCGTGGGTGCTCCAACAAGTGCCCGATCCGGATTATCCCGGCGCTACCGGCGACCGTCTTGCCATGAACTTCGGAGAGTTTACGGGTAACCCCTACACTTCCATGAACCAGGGATCTTTCAACCGATACCTGGATTCGAAGCTTTTTACCGACCTCATTCTCGACCAGAAACTGGATGCGATCACCAAAGGGCTTTCGGTCAAAGGAAAGGTGTCCATGAGCACCTACTATCGCAACCGCTCCCTTACCGCCAGCTACTCTTTTCCCGAATACCAATTGAATTACGACAAGATCGGGACCGAGGAAAACCCGTGGTTCAGGGCGGGGCAGGGCAACGAGGTTTTCGAGCAATCGCCGCTGGATATCAATGTAGGCGAGTTGGAAAATGATTATTACAAAGATTTCTACTATGAACTCTCGGCCAGCTACAACCGGGCGTTTGGAAAACATAGCGTGACCGGGCTGGTGCTCGTGAACCGTCAGCAGAAGGACAAGACGATCGACTTCCCGTATTACAATCAGGGCCTCGTGAGCCGCGCTACCTATGATTATGCCAACAAATACCTGGTCGAACTGAATGTCGGCTACACCGGTTCGGAGCGTTTCGCGCCGGGCAAGCGGTATGGTTTCTTCCCGTCGGGGGCCGTTGGCTGGGTGGTTTCGGAGGAGAAGTTCTTCAAACAGAGTGTACCCTGGATCAGCAAACTGAAACTGCGCTATTCGGACGGCAAGGTAGGAAGCGACATTGCCGACAACCGGTGGCTGTACCTGAGCGAGTTCTTCAAGGATAATGCGGGCTACATTCACGAAGATCTGGGCCCGAACCTTGTTTCGCAATGGGAAGAAGCCCGCAAGCGCGACTTCGGGATCGAGCTGGGGCTGTGGAACGACACCTTCACATTCGGCATCGACCTTTTCGACGAGCACCGCAAGAAAATGCTGCTGATCCCGCAAAGCGTCACCATGCTGGTGGGCAATTCATTCAAGGAGCTGAACCTGGGCCGGTTGAAAAAGCACGGTATCGAGATCGAAACGGAGTACCGCAACCACACCGCTTCGGGTTTGAACTATTTCGTGAAGGGTATTTTCGGGTTCAACGAAAACCGCATTCTGTTCAAGGACGACCTGCCGTACGCATTCGATTACCAGAAAGCAGCCGGCAAGCCATTGGGCGCGCAGCTGAGCGGGGTGGAGCTGACCGGCAGCGGATACTATACTTCAGTGGACGATATTCATAATAACGTGTCGGCGATCGATCTGCAAAAATTGAATGTAGGCGATTACAAATTCCTCGATTACAATGGCGACGGTAAGGTAACCAACCTGGACAAATACCCGATCCCGGGCTCGGATTATCCGCCGATCACCTATTCATTCTCAGCGGGTTTCTCCTGGAAAAAGTTCGATTTTAACTTTATGTTCCAGGGTAATGTGGGTAAATATGTGGAGTTCAACCAGCCTTACGAGGTGGAATTCATCAAAGGCGACTGGCGCGTACACGCTTCGCAGCTCGACTACTGGACGCCCACCAACCCGAATGCCAATCATGCCACCTTGCATTACTCCGGCGGCGGGAGTACCGACAATCTCTTCTGGGGCGGCGGCGAGGCCGACAGGGGCTTTGATATTATGATCAAAAACCGGTTCTGGCGCAACTCCAACTATTTGAGATTGAGAGAGGTGTATGCCGCTTATACATTCAATTCCAAATTCCTCCGGCGGGTGATCGGTACCTCGAACCTGGTGTTTTTCGTCACCGGCAATAACCTCTGGACGTTCACCAAGCTCATCGAGGGCGATCCGGAAAGGAAAGATTTCAATCAGGGTTTTTACCCCCAAATGACCACCGTGAAGTTTGCCATCAGGGCTGCATTCTAACCCAAACCAACTCATGATGAAAAGATTCATTACGATACTCTTTGTACCGGTGCTGCTGATTGCGCTGCTTGGTTCGTGCGTGGAAGATTATCTCGACAAAGCACCAGAGTCGGGACTTACACCTGACGACGTTTTTTCCAAATACGAAAACTTCAAAAAGTTCTTCGATGATATTTATGAGGGCAATCGGCTGGATGGTAAAGATTGGCGTGCCTATAATATCAAAAATGCCTACTCCCTCTACTTCGACTTCTGGGACCAGAAGTACACCCTGGAAGCGCTCACAGATATGAGCGATATGGGCCGGGTGATGGATGCCCAGGTGATCAAAACCGGGCAAATTTCCGCGATCATCAACAAAATGACCTATGACCCGCAGCGCAGGCCGATCCTGGGGTCGATGTTTTACATTATCCGGAAGTGCAACACCGCGCTGAAAAACATCGGAATGCTGAAAGACGCGAGTCCGGTCGATATCAACGATTTCAAAGGGCAGGCGCATTTCATCCGGGCGTTTGCGCATTTCGAGCTTTTCAGGTTGTGGGGGCCGATGCCTTACCTGACTAGCGTGCTGGGCCAGGATGATGAATGGGACATCCCGCGGCTCTCGAAACGCGAGACGCTGGTTCGCATTGCGATGGATATGGATTCGGCCGCCATGTATTTTGAGCAGGCGAGCCTCATGCGCCGCGACCCGGGCCCGGGCGTGGCGGGGCATTTGAACAACCCCGAACAAAAACGTCCTACCGGCGTGGCAGCCAAGGCATTCAAAGCGCGGGCGCTGCTGTACGCGGCCAGCCCATTGAATAATGAAAAGGGTAATGTCGACTGGGAAGATGCCGCGAAGGCCAATTGGGAAGCGATCCAGATCGCCGAAAGGCATGGTTACCAGCTGCTTTCGCTCGACGATTACAAGAAAAATTACATTGGTACTACTTATTCCAATGAGCAGCTCTGGGCTTGGTATGCCGGCACGAAGCCTTACAACAACGGCGACCTGAACGGCCAGATGAACGGGGTGTTCGGTGGCGGTAAAACCGGCTGGTCGGGCGAATGCCCTACGCAGAATACCGTCGATAAATTCGAAACGAAATGGGGCGAACCGTTGAACACGCCCGCCGACCGGCAAGCGGCTACGGCGGCAGGGCATTACAGCGAGCAGGACCCTTACAAAGACCGCGACCCCCGTTTTTACATCGATATCATCTACAACACCGCGCCGGTACCGGGTTATGGCAATGCCAAAATCTACTACGAAACCAAAGACGGCGCCGCCATTTACGGCCAGCTGCTCGACCAGTCCTACGCAGGCATTACCCGCACCGGCTACTACGAGCGGAAAACCTGGGGCGAGCAAAGCGTGAACAACAAAACGACCCCGCAGTACACCGATCCGCTGATTCGACTGGGCGAGTTGTACCTCAATTACGCCGAGGCTGCCAACGAAGCATACGGGCCGAACGGCTCGGCTCCCGGCGCGTCCATGACCGCCTTGCAGGCGCTCAACCGCATACGTACACGCGTAGGCATGCCCAACGTGCTGCCCGCATACGCGACGAGCAAGGACAAGCTCCGCGACCGCATCAAGAACGAGCGTACCATCGAGCTGTGCTTCGAGGGCGGCCATTACTACCACGACATCCGCCGCTGGAAAGACGCGCCCAAAGTAATGGGCGGCACGCTCTACCGCGTGGACGTGGAGAAGGTGCCTGTGAGCACCACTTACCCGACGGGCTTCAAATACGTGCGCATGCCGCTCTCGGCCGACCGCCAGGTGCGCTGGAAAGAAGCCATGTATTACCTGCCGTTCAACACGGAGGATATGTACAAGATGAAAAATTTCGCCCCGAACGAAGTTTGGTAAATCCCTAACGCTCAATTCAATGATGAAGAAAATAATGCATTATGTAGGGCAGGGGCTTATCGGGACGATAATGCTGTGCCTGCTGGGCGGCGGTAATGCGCTGGCCCAGGACAAGCCTGCCAAAAAGCAGAAGCCGGTAAATGTGAGCCTGAAAGTGACCGACGAGAACGGCAACCCGATCCCGAATGCGTCGGTGATAGTGGGGGAAGGGCAGATCCATGCCGAAACCGATGCCGGCGGGGATTTCACTTTTGAAGCATTACCGGAAGATTTTGTGACGGTTTCGTCCTATGGTTACAGCAAATCGGTTTCGCTCGTGGGCGACATTGCTTCCAATAGTGTGGTGGAACTGAAAAAGGCCAAACTCTTCGCCACGCCCGACGACGCCGTGCCGATGCCTTTTATGAATATGCCAAAGCGCCTGGCCACGGGAAGTTATGTGACATTGAAAACCGCCGATCTTGAAAAATACCCTACCAACGACCTCCGCAATGCATTCGCCGGGCTGGTGAATGGTCTGGAAGTGGTGGAGCGCGACGGCTCCCCCGGCCTGACCGCCGAGGAGGAACTCGGGAATTTCAGGATCACCGAAAAAATCGGTATCGCTACCCGCGGCCGCAGCCCGATTTTTATCATCGACGACGTCCCGACCGACATTACCGAAATGCCGATCGACCCGCAGGAAATCGAGTCGGTGACGATCATCAAGGACATTGTAGGTAAGGCAATGCTCGGCCCACGGGGCGCGGACGGCATTATTTACATTAAAACAAAACGGGGAAAGGTAAACGAGCGCGTGCTGAGCGTGAATGCCGAACAGGGCGTAAGCGTGGTGGACCGGTTCCCCGGCTGGGCCTCGGGCGCGGAATACGCACAGCTGAACAACGTCGCCAGAACCAACAGTGCCCTCACGCCGCTGTACAACGAGAACGATATTGCGGCATATGCGAAAAACAATCCGTACGATCTTTACCGCCCGAGCGTGGACTTCCGTAACCTGATGCTGAAAAACTCAAAGCCATTCACGAGGGTCAACCTTTCGTCGACGGGCGGGAACGAGACGGTACAGTACAGCGCCTACCTGGGCTACAATGGCGAGGGGGATATTTACAAAATCGGTGCGAAATCGGACTACAACCGGATCAATGTGCGGTCGAATATCGATATCAAAATCAACCCGCTGATCAAGGTCAAGTTCGACTTTTTCGGTGGGCTTACGCTCCGGCGGTCGGCCAACTATGGGTATAACGCCAACTTTACCAACGAAGACGGCAATACCAATACCGCGCTCGACCTGGTGGAGTTCAACTCGGCCATCAACGACATTACCAACACGCCGCCGATCGCATTTCCGGTGTACGCCGCATTCGCCGACAACCCCGTGGCGCCTTGGTACGGGGTGAGTTCCAATTTCAAGACCAACCCGATCGGTAACCTCATGCACAATGGCTATTACACCGAAACCGGCCGCACGGGTGCTTCCAATATCACATTTGAATATGATCTGAGGGAATTGGTACCCGGCCTGAAATCGACTACCTACGCCGGCTTCAACCTCTTCAACAGCCTGCGGATCGGTAAGGCAGAGGATTACATTGCCTATATCGTTACCCCCGGGAAAACCGACGCGGGCATGGATACCATTCGCCTTTCCAAAGTGCATGACGGCGTGGATATGGCCGGCCAGGCGAAGCTTCACGACTATTATTCGCAGCGTTTTGTGGTGTATGAAAATTTGAGCTACGAAAAAAACTGGGGCATTCACAGCATTCAGGCAGGGCTTACCTATTACCTCGGCAAATCGACGCGAAACGGTATTGAAGAGCCTCAGCGCCAGCAGAATGCGGTTTTTAATGGGGTGTATTCTTTCAAAGACCGTTACGTATTCCAGGGCGTGCTCAATTACGCGGGTACTTACAGCTTTGATAAAGGTAAACGCTATGCCATGTTCCCGGCGGCCGGTGTGAGCTGGGTAATTTCGGAAGAAGGATTTTTGAAAAACCTGAAAGCGATCGATTACCTGAAAATCAGGGCGGAGGCGGGAATGCTAGGGTATGAAGGCTTCCTGCCGCCATTCTACTACCTGGATCGCTGGGCCGTCAACTCGACCGGTTCCGCATTTGGTCCTTACTCGACCGGCCAATGGTTCGGCAGCAATACCGATAACCTCGCATACCGCACCACGCAGGGGCGCGTCGGTAACCCCGACCTGACCTGGGAGAAACGCAAGGAGTTCAACATCGGGATCGACGGGTTGTTCCTGAAACGTCGGCTTTCGGTGGAGATAAACTATTTCAATCAACTGCGTGACGGCATTGTGTCGCAACTTGCCAACACGCTGCCGCTGGTAGTAGGGGTGTCAGGTGCACGGCCGTGGTATAACTATAATAAAATCAGGACTTTCGGGGTCGAAATGGCATTGCAATTCACGGAGCGCGTGGGCGACGTGCGTTTCTCGCTTGGCGGTAATGCCACCGTGCAGAACAGCAAAGTCCTGAAATGGGACGAACCCAATTACCGCTTCGATTATCAGACGCGCGTAGGTAAGGCTGCGGACGCGTATTGGGGCCAGACCTACATCGGTAAATTCGCGACCGATGCGGAACCCGGCGTCATCCGGCAAGTTTACGACGACAACCTCAAAGCCGGCGACCTCAAATACCTCGACCGGAACGGCGACGGCATTGTGGACGACAACGACCAGGTGCAGATCGGCTACACCACGCCGCGGCTGGTCTACGCAGTGAACCTGAAACTGGCTTTCCGCAACCTCGAACTCACCGCCATCGGTACCGGCCGCGCATTTTACCAGATACCGCTTACCAACAAGTATTTCTGGAACGGCTGGGGCGATAATAATTACTCCAATTTCGTGAAGGAGAATATGGACGGGCAATATCCGCGCCTGACCTATTACAAGGTGAACAACAACTTCGTAGCCTCGGATTTCTGGATGCGTGACGGCGGTTTTTTCAAGATCCAGAATGTGGAACTGGCTTATAATGTGCCCGTTCGCCTGGGTAACCTCATCGGTGCGCGTGCCCTGCGCGTGTATGTGCGCGGCGCCAATGTGCTCACTTTTTCGAAGATCAAAGATGTGGATCCCGAGTCGATCAACTCGGGGATTACCAGCTATCCGTTGTTCCGCACATTTACAGGCGGGGTTAAACTGACATTTTAAAGCCAGAGCTATGCATTTGAAATCATTTTATATCAAAAACATCCTGTCGCTGGCGCTTGCCGCATTTGCACTGACATCCTGCGTCGACTATCTGGAACCTTACCCCAACGGGAACCGCACCACCGAGGACATCTGGAAGTACCAGGACATGGTGCAGGGACTTGTGGGACAAAACTACGACGTAATGCCCCGCGGCTACAACGATAACGAGGGCGTGTACCTCGATGGCGCCACCGACGACGTGGTGATCACCAGCACCACCCACGCATTGACCCGCTTTGCATTGGGTTCCTTGCCCACCAGCCAGGACCCCTTCCGCACCTATTGGGACAGGGATTACCGGGCTATTTTCCTCGTGAACCTGTTTTTGAAAGACCGTCGGGGCTACAATACGCGTTTCCTGGTGGACCCGCACCTGGATAGCCTGGTTAAAAACCGCTTGCAAGGCGAGGCTTATGCATTGCGGGCGTGGTTCCAATGGGATTTGCTGCAAAAGTTCGGCGGTACGGCCAACGGCCAGCTCCTCGGCTTCCCGATCGTGCTCGAACCGGTGGACGTGAAAGCGGAAACGAACCTCAAACGCAACACCTACGAGGAATGCGTGAAGCAGATCATCGCGGATTGCGATTCTGCCTACAAATACCTGCCCATCGCCCACCGCGATTTCCTCGTCAAGAATGCAAACGACAGGGCCTATGCCGGCGGCCGTTTCTGGGGCCGGATGGACGGCATTAGCACCAGGGCCATCAAAGCATTGGTGTACCTTACCTGGGCGAGCCCGCGTTTCAATCCATCCAACGATAGGTCGCGCTGGGACCTGGCCGCACAGAATGCCAAAGAGGTAATCGACTTCAAAATGACCACCGACGCCGTTACCAATGGCTTCAATGTCAAAAAGGGCGTGAACTGGTTCGATCCCAACTATCCGGGCATTGTGTGGGCATCGCGCTATAACAATGCCAACGACGCCATGGAGCGGATGTTCTACCCCGGCGGTTTCCAGGGAACAGGGTCGGTAGGGGCCACGCAGGACCTTGTAGATGCGTTTCCGATGAAAAACGGCTATCCCATCACCGATCCGCGCAGCAAATACGACCCCGCCAATCCCTATGCCGACCGCGACCCGCGTTTCTACGCCACCATTTTCCACAATAATGCCAAGGCCGTGAGGATCAATTCGGAAAACGTGATGTACACTTTCGAAAACTGGCAGAATGCCAAGGATGCGGCGGGGCCCGCGGTGAACAGCCGTACCAACTACCACATCAAAAAGATGGTGTTTATGGGACTCAACTGGTCGGACAACTCGATCAACCGCCAGCCGCATTCGAAGTCCTTCATCCGGTGGGAGCACATGCTGCTCACATTCGCGGAAGCGGCCAATCAGGTGGAAGGGCCGGACGGCGGCAAATATGGTATGTCGGCCAAGGAAGCGATGCAGCACCTGCGCCGGAAAGACAACTCCGACGGGGGAAAAGGCTTCGATACCGATCCCTATTTCACCGAAATCGCGGCGAAGGGCAAGTCTGTTTTCGGCGAATTTATCAAAAATGAGAGACGGATCGAGACGTGTTTCGAAGGTTTGCGCTTTTTCGATATCCGCCGCTGGACGACGAATCTCACGGACTTGAACAGGCCGGTACGGATGGCTAAAATCACCCGCAATTCAGACGGTACATTTCAATACAAGCTCGACGAAGTGGTGGAAACGCGGTCGTATTCGTCGGCATTCCTGCCGATCCCTTATGACGAAATGCTGAGAATGTCTAACCTGGTACAAAACGATGGCTGGGAGGCCTGGAAATAAATATGAATGCTATGAAAAAGAAAATTGCCGTCGCCCTCGGGCTGACCATGGCCCTGAGCGCCTGCTATGACGATTATATCAAGGATTTCGATTACACGTCGGTGTATTTTATGTACCAGACCAACGCGCGCACGTTCGTGGTGGGCGAGGGGATGCGCATAGAGGTGGGTGCCGCGCTCGCAGGGGTACGCGAGAACCGGCAGGACCGCGTGGTTGGCTTTCAATTGGACGCGTCGCTGGTGAATGCCAATGCACTCGCAGCGATGAAAGCGGGGGCAGGGTACGTCAAGGAGGCGGTGAGCGGCGTCGACACGCTGAAACCGATGCCCGCCGACTATTTTACCATTTCCGACAATTCCAAAATGGTGATCAAGGCCGGTGCGCATATGGGCTCGGTGGTGATCACAGCAGATTCGGCGCGGTTTCTGAAAGACGCCGCGACGATCCGCGCCGGGTACGCAATTCCATTTTACATCACCTCCGCCGACGCCGATTCGATCGTACGTGCGAAACGTTCGGCCGTGGTGGCGCTCAAATACGAGAATATGCTTTTCGGTAACTACTGGCACGGCGGCGTGACGACCGTGAAGGACGCCACAGGCAAGGTGGTGAACACCGTCAGGTACTACACGACGATCCCGTCGCCGGAAGCCAAGATTTTTAAACTGAAAACAGTGGCCCCCGACGCGCTCGTGACGAACATGGTCAGCGATAAGGAAGGATCATTCAAAATCACACTCGACGGAAATGCCATTAAAATCAGCAAAGCCGACGGTTCCTCCATCGAAGTAAAGCCCGATGGCGCGAGTACTTTCAACCGCGCGAAGCTGTTGCAGGAGCGCAAATTGTTTTTGAGTTATAAATATGAAAATGAGGATGGTACCACCTCCTTCGCTCAGGATACGCTTACTTTCCGTAACCGTATCCGTGACGGTGTGAACGAGTGGCAGGATGAGAATCCGGACCATTATAAATAGGTGTCAGGTTACCACTTCGTCAGCAAATTTTGCTCCGTATCTGCTTGGTAAAATTCTTACTTAATATTGTTTAAGTGCAATATTTAAGAAAGGTTTATCAGGCGGATATGGCATTTTTGTATTTGTTTTTGCAAATATCTTATAATAAAATGTTGGAACCCGCCTATTTTGGCAACGTTCCCGATAACGATTGCATAAATAAACTTCGTCTTTCGTTTTCGTTTTTCTCCCCGAATCTCTATTCTCCGATTGATTTCAAAATTGTATTATAAATACAATTAATAGGCTTATTGGAATTGTTCAAATAAGCTTGTTGGCAGAAATCAAAAAATACCTTTCGTCCCTAAGCTCTTTCCAAATAAAATATTTCAACAGATTGGTTACAAATCTGTGCTAAGTAACCGCGCGCATATTTGTAACTATTGCAAGAAAAAATATAATTATTTGTAAGGGGCAATCTATCGAGTGATCGTCAGAATTGACAGTTTATGGTGAACTACTATTAATGGTTAAACAATCAATGCGTATGAAAAGAAACTTTACAAGTATTGGCCACTGTATGATGCGTTGGGCAATGGCTGGTGCGGTGATGACGGGTTTTACAGGGCAGGTCTATGCAATGAGACCTTCAAATCCGTCCATCAGGGTTATCGACAGGACAGTTTCAGGAAAGGTAACGTCCGTAGAGGACAACCTTCCTATTCCCGGTGTTTCGGTGGTACTGAAAGGGAGTAAAACCGGGACGAACACCGATGTCGACGGTGCTTTCAAGATGAGTATTCCGGAAGATAATGCGGTGCTCGTATTTTCAGCAGTAGGTTTCGTGACGCAAGAAGTTACTGTTGGTAACAAAAGTATAGTGGATATCGTGCTGGCGAGTGACCAGAAGATATTGACCGAGGTGGTGGTGGTGGGTTATGGTACGCAAAAGAAAAGTCAGCTGACGGGTGCTATTTCGTCGGTGGGTTCAAAAGAAATCAATGAAATGCCTATTACCAACCTCGGGCAGGCCTTGCAGGGCCGCGCAGCCGGGGTGGACGTGACGCAGGCGGGTTCCAAGCCAGGTACTGTTCCGAAAATCCTGATCCGTGGTCGTCGTTCGTTCAATGCCGGTAACGACCCATTATATGTAGTGGATGGTATCCCGCTGGCCGGAGGTTATGAAGATATGAACCCCAACGATATCCAGTCGATGGAGGTTTTGAAAGATGCAACCGCCACGGCGATCTACGGTTCACGCGGTGCGAACGGCGTGGTGATCGTGACCACCAAGCGCGGCGGACAGAAGGGCAAAACGACTATCAGCTACGACGGTTATGTGGGGGTTTCGAAATCATTGGATAAAGTAGAACTGTTTAACGGACCCGAGTTTGCGGAATTCGTCCGTGAAGCCTATCGTGCTACCGGCGGCTACAAGGATGCCGCGGGTAACGCAATCCCGACCGGCGTAATCAATGCGGAGGCCGATGCGAAAGTGGCGGTACTCGGCGGTGACCCTAATGTTGCAAAAGGTATCGCCAACGGAACCAGCACCGATTGGCAGGATCTCATCGTGAAAACCGGTGTTATGCAGAACCATTCAATAGGTGTGCAAGGTGGGAACGACCGTACGCAGTTTTACATTTCAGGCGGTTTCTTCCGTGATAAAGGTGTGGTGAAAGAGGCAAACTTTACCCGTCTTTCACTACGCTCGAATATTGATCATCAGGTAAACAAATGGTTGAAGGTTGGTTTGTCTTCTTATATGATGAACAGCATCCGCAACGGTGACTCCCTCAATACTTACGGAATGACGATCAACCAAAATCCGTTGGCCGTACCATATGACGATAACGGCAAGCTGATTTTCTCGCCAACCAATGATGCGTTGCTGACCAACCCGCTTGCGGAACTGGTTCCAGGCGCGCAGATAGCGGAACACAAGCGTTACCGTATTTTCAATAGTCTTTATACCGAGTTCAATATTCTGCCGGGTTTAAAATACCGCGTCAATTTTGGCCCCGATTTTACCCTCAGCCGTTATGGGAGGTTTATTGGCTCACAAACAAACGCTCGAAAAGGAGGCGATACCCAGGCGAAAGTGATACAAGGGTTTGCATTCAACTGGACTTTGGAAAATATTATCAATTACAATAAAACTTTCGCAGGAAAGCATAATTTGAATGTGACATTACTACATTCTTTCCAGAAAGATCGCGCAGAAATTTTTAGCGCGAGTGTTCAGGGTGTTCCGGTGGAGGCGCAATCGTTTTACAATCTCGGAGCGGCAACGACCATATTCTCTCCTACGAGCGGCTTCCTTCCATGGCAGATCAACTCTTTCATGGGTCGCGTGAATTACGACTATAATGACAAGTACCTATTGACAGTAACGATGCGTCGCGACGGATCTAGCCGTTTCGGGGAAAATAGTAAGTATGGTAACTTCCCCGGCGTTGCGGTAGGTTGGAACCTGGCCAATGAAACTTTCCTGAAAGGCGTTAGCTGGATCGATCTGCTTAAAATTCGTGCCGGTTGGGGCAAAGTAGGTAATACCGGCTTGGCTCCTTATCAGACACAGGCGTTCCTTGGCCGGACTAGTTATGCATGGAACACGAATCCGGCTTATGGTTATCGCGGCGACAGGATCGGAAATCCTGATCTGCGCTGGGAGTCGTCGGCTACTTCCAACGTAGGCTTGGATTTTAGCTTAATACGTGGAAAGGTGCAAGGTTCAGTGGAATTTTACCAAACCAATACCACCGCTTTGCTGCTATCGGACCAACTGCCCGGATCAAGGGGATATCAGGCCGTTACACGTAACGTTGGCGAAACACGTAACCGGGGTTTTGAGCTGAGCGTCACCACGAATAACATCAACTCGTCGGGCGGTTTCAAATGGACTACTGATTTTACATTTACTAAAAATACAGAAGCGATCCTGTCACTCTACAATGGCAAGGTTGACGACATAGGCAACGGTTGGTTCATAGGTCGTCCGCTCAGCACGGTTTATGACTATCGGAAAATCGGTATCTGGCAAACCAACGAAGCGGATGCTGCAAAAGCGGTGAACAGTGAAGTAGGCCAGATCAAACTGAAAGACATCAATGGTGACGGCAAGATCAATGCGGACGACCGCGAAATCATCGGTTCCGATGTGCCTGATTTTAGCGGCGGTATCACCAACCGTTTGAGTTTTAAAGGGTTTGACCTTTCGTTCTTTTTCTTTGCCCGCGTAGGTAACCTGATCCGCAGCGAGTTCCACCGGAACAACAATGCATTGGCAGGCCGCTATCAGCAAATGAAAGTGGACTACTGGACGCCCAACAACCCGACCAACGAATTCCCTCGTCCAAAAAGCAACCAGGAATTCCCGGTTTACGGCAGCACACTCACTTACTTCGACGGTACGTTTGTGAAGCTGAGAAACGTGAACGTAGGTTACACTTTTACGCCGGAATTGTCTAAAAAACTGGGAATGGAATCGCTGCGCCTTTATTCAAGCATTCAGCAGCCGTTCATCTGGGCGAAATACCGCAGCAAATATAACGGTGTTGACCCTGAAACTACCGGTCTCGCGGCAGGCGGAACAGGTATCACACCTGCTACGATGGTAATCACATTCGGATTGAACGCTAAATTCTAACGGCCTGGTCCTGAAATTTTTAAAAGATACTGACAAATGAAAAATATAAGAAAATCGATTGTGGTGTGCGGCATGGCGGCATTGATGCTCGCAGGGCAGGGGTGTAAGGATGTGCTCGACGAGAAAATTATCTCGGGTGTCGGTACAGACTACCTGAATACGCCCAAAGGCTTTGAGGACGGGGTGAAAGCAGCTTATTCATCGCTCCGTTTTTACTACGCAACCCAGCAGGGGCTCACGATGAGTGAATTTGGTACCGACATTTACGCAACCGGCGCGGATGGAGGTTACAAAGGCTTCCATTTTTACGATGGTCAGTTGAACCCGACCGTAGATTACCTCGCAACAACCTGGGACGAGCTTTACAAAGGGATCAACACCTGCAATGCAGTGATCGAACGCGCCCCTAATGTGACGGGAGTTGCTGATAATATCAAGAAGCTGCGCGTGGCAGAAGCCAAGTTCCTGCGTGGCCACTACTACTACATCCTCCACCAGCAATATGGTGGAGTAGACCTTTATTTTAACGAAACGTTGACGCCTACCAAGGAAACCAAGCGTGCAACCGATGCTGAAATGTACACGGCGATCATCAAGGACCTGAGCGAGGCGGTTACCGACCTGGAAGCAAAAGCACAGTCGAGCGACTATGGCCGGGCTACCAAGCCGCATGCGCAGGCATTGCTGGCAAAGGTGTATTTGGCAAAAGGGTATTCCAATGAAAAAGCAGCTGATGATTTTACCAAAGCAGCTGATTTGCTGAAAGAGGTTTCTACCAAATACGGCTATAAAATGCTGGACGACTTCTCGGCTGTGTTCGATGAAAACAACCAGAACCATTCCGAAGTAGTGTTCGCGGTGCAATACACTACCGACGCATTGACCAACGGAACCGGTAACAGCTTGCACCTTTATTTCGGGATGCAGTACGACGTGCAGCCGGGTATGAAACGGGATACTTACTGGGGACGTCCATTCAAACGCCTCAGACCGACCGAGTACCTGATCAACACGATCTTCGCCGACCGCGTGAACGACTCGCGCTACAAGAAAACATTCCGCGATACCTGGATTTCCAACAACCCCGGTACGTATAATGCAGCTTCTTTCGATGATTCCAAAACGAAAGTGACGTTTGCTTCGGGCGATACGACGATCTTCATCCCGGGTTATGAAATGACCAAGGAAGAGCGCGCCAAGAAGCCATACCAGGTGCTTGTGCCCAGCAAATACTCGGAAGCATTGTTCCCTACATTGCAGAAGTTCTTCGATTCAAAACGTCCGGACATGACGTACGAGCCCGGTAGCCGCGATTATTACGTGGTGCGTCTGGCGGATGTATACCTTATGCTGGCGGAAGCATTGCTGCAATCGGGTGATAAAGCGGGCGCGGCAGAGGCATTGAATGTGGTAAGATACCGCGCGGGCTGGCCTGGGAAAAAGGATAAAATGCTCATTGCTGCCAAAGACCTTACGATGGAAACGATTATTGAAGAGCGTGCGAGGGAACTGGCCGGCGAGCAAACCCGCTGGCTGGACCTGAAACGCTGGGGACTGCTCGTGGAAAGGGTGAAAAAATACAACCCTCAAGCCTCGGCTATCCAGGCGTACCACGCGCTGAGACCGATCCCGCAAACACAGATCGACCGGAGCGCGAAAACTGCCGACGGCAAGTCGGTGTTCCCGCAAAACCCGGGGTATTGATCCGTTGCCGGAAGTAGACAAATCGAGAGGATGGTTGCATGTTGCAGCCATCCTTTTTTTGTTTTGAAAGGAGTATTTGAAAAAAAACTTACCATAGAATCAATGGTACTAACCGGTTGAAAATTAGGGCCTAATCTGAGTGCGGGAGGGCTGGAATGGCTGGCGTCAGGGTGGTATATTTCACCCAGAACATCATCTTAATTCAATGACCTATGCACATCACCAAAGGATTTTTCACCTCTTTGCGGCGCATAAGCGGAGTATGCATATATGCAATATGTATGTACCCGCCGGTGCCCGCCAGTGTCGTCGCGAGCCCGCTCGCAAGGGTTGGCCATGTAATGCAAGCTGATAGGACTGTCACCGGAACAGTACTGGCCAAAGAAGGAAATGCAGCCATTCCCGGCGTAACGGTGGTGGTGAAAGGAACGAACCAGGGCACGACCACCAATGCCGACGGGAAGTTCACCATCGAGATTCCCGGTAACTCGGCGGTGCTGGTGTTTTCGGCCGTCGGGTATGTTACACAGGAGCAGGAGACGGGCAATGCCAGCGTGCTCGACGTAGTGCTTGCTACCGATCAGAAAACGCTCAATGAAGTGGTCGTGGTAGGTTACGGCACACAAAAGAAACGTGACCTGACCGGCGCGGTATCGCAGGTGAACGCAACCCGGCTTGAAAACGAAAACCCGCAGTCGGTGCAGGATGTGCTGCGCGGTAATGTGCCGGGAATGAATGTCGGTTTTTCGACCTCCGCGAAAGGCGGCGGAAATGTGTCGGTGCGGGGCCAGAACTCTATCAATGCGGGCTCCACGCCGCTGATCGTGCTCGACGGTACGATTTACTACGGTGGCATGGAAGATATCAATCCCAATGACATCGAGACGATCGACGTACTGAAAGACGCGAGTTCGTCGGCCGTTTTCGGTGCCAAAGCAGCCAGCGGTGTTATTTTGATTACCACCAAAAAAGGCAAGGAAGGCAAGCCGCTGATCAATATCAACAGCAATTTCGGGTTTGCGGAAGTGGCTAAGAACCAGCCGGTATTGAGTCCGCAGGGCTTCATCAATTGGAGGCAGGAGGTAATGCGCAACATCAATGCCACAGCCGAGCCTGAGCGTTTTGCCGATCCGAACCATCTTCCGGCCGGCGTCACACTTGATCAATGGCTCGGCTACGATGGCTCCAAAGGCGACCCGACGACCGTTTGGCTGCAACGCCTTGGAATGCAGCCGGCCGAGATCCAGAATTACAAGGACGGCAAAAGTGTGGATTGGTATTCCAAAGTGTTTCAAAAGGGCTTCCGGCAAGACCATACGGTGAGCCTTTCGGGGCGCAGCGACCGAATCTCCTACTATATGTCATTGGGATACCTGAATAACGAAGGCATTATCGTTGGCGATAAATACAGCACTGTCCGCGCCCGCCTGAACCTCGAAGGCAAAGTGAACAAGCATTTGACGGTAGGGATGAATACACAGTTCGCTCGCCGCGACGAGAGCCAGGTACCCG
Source organism: Dyadobacter soli (assembly GCF_900101885.1). GTDB lineage: Bacteria > Bacteroidota > Bacteroidia > Cytophagales > Spirosomataceae > Dyadobacter > Dyadobacter soli. Next base: position 272,106 of record NZ_FNAN01000005.1, read on the forward strand.
TGAACTACGATCTGGCGCGCACCATTTCGCCTTGGGGTTCGGAGTTCGATGCGAATGGTAATTATGCCTGGCGGCCCAACGGAGAGGCCAGTGGCGGTAACCATCCCTACTACGCACGGAGTTTCATCCAACGCGACCAGGGTGCTCAAACATTGAATTCAGTGCTTTTCGCGAAGGTTAACCTCCCTTTCGGATTTACTTATCAAATCAATTTTACGCCCCGTTTCGACTATACACACCGCTACAATGCCGAATCCGCCAAACACGCCGAATGGGCTGCCGAGGGCGGCCGTGCTTCCCGCAAAGATTCGACGGTGTTCAACTGGCAGGTTGATAACATCCTCAAATGGAACAAAACGATCGCCGGAAAGCACCAGATCGACCTCACGTTCCTCGCCAATGCCGAACGTTTCAAAAGCTGGCGGGATAGTATTTCCAACAAAGGTTTCGCACCGACCGACGTGTTGGGCTACCACAACATCCAGGCTGGCGGAATACCGGTAGTTTACACCGACGACCAGACCAGCACCGCCGACGCATTGATGGCCCGTCTGTTTTATTCATTCAAAGACAAATACATGCTCACGGTATCGAGCCGCCGGGACGGCTATTCCGCATTCGGGCAGAAGAACCCGCGGGCTGTGTTTTCTTCGGCTGCATTGGGCTGGGTATTTACGGACGAAGGCTTCCTGCATTCAAAATGGCTCAGCTATGGAAAACTGCGGGTTTCGTATGGTAACAATGGTAACCGCGATATTCCCCGCTATGACGCCCTGGCCGATCTCGCGAGCGGGAAATACCTGCACGTGAAGCCGGATGGCACGGTGTACCAGGTAAGCCAGCTTTACGTAAGCCGTATGGCGAACCCGAATCTGAAATGGGAGAAAACCAATGCATTGAATGTCGGGCTGGACTTTGCATTGTTTAATAACCTCGTCGATGGAAGCGTCGAGTTCTACAAATCGACTACCAAAGACTTGCTCGTGAAACGTGCATTACCGAATGTATTGGGTTTTGACAACGTTTGGGATAACCTCGGCGAAGTGCAGAACAAAGGGCTGGAAATCAGTCTGAACTCCAACAATATACGCCGCGAAAATTTCACTTGGCGCAGCACCTTCAACTTCCAGCTCAACCGCAACAAAATCGTGCATTTGTACGGGAACATGATTGATCTCAAAGACGGTACAGGCAAAGTAACCGGCCGCAAAGAGGCTGACGACGTGACCAACCGCTGGTTTATCGGCCATGCGCTCGACGCGATCTGGAATTACCGCATTCTGGGCGTGTGGCAGAAAGAGGAGGAAGCCGAAGCGGCCAAATACGGCGTAAAACCGGGAGATTTCAAATTGAAAGATGTGAATGGCGACGGCAAGTTTACCAACGACGACAAGGAGTTTCTCGGCTACACCACCCCGCGCTTCCGCTGGACATTCCGGAACGAGTTCAAGCTTTTCAAAAGCCTGGATGTTTCGTTCATGATCTATTCTTATTGGGGACAAAAAGGCACATTCAACCAGATGAAGAACCGGGACGGCTTTGTGGATCGCACGAGTTCTTACGTATTTCCCTACTGGACCGAACAAAACCGCCAGAATGAATGGGCGAGGCTCTATTCCAGTGAAGGCTCGGCGACGGGTTACGCAGTTTACCGGAGCAAATCTTTCGTGCGGTTCGAAAACCTTTCCGTGGCCTACACCGTGCCGAAGGCCGTTTCGCAGAAAGCGGCCGTACAAAAGCTGCGCATTTATGGTAATGTCCGCAATATCGGCTTCTGGGCGCCGCAATGGAACTTCTGGGACCCTGAGAACGGAACGAATGGCACCACCAACAACAGCATTGCCACTTCGGTACCGAGCCCGCGCATTTACACCATCGGCCTCGACATCACCCTGTAATCACTATCACACAAAACTATATGCATTATGTTTAACCAAACATCCAAATATATACTCGCATTGGTCCTGCTCGGAGCGGGAACTGCGATTACGTCCTGCAAGGAAACCTGGCTGAAACCCGAGCCGCTTTCGTTTTATGAGCCCGATCTGACATTCAAAGACCTCGGTGGCCTGAAAGCGACGCTCGTAGCGTGCGAGCGCAACCTGCGCCTGGAATGGTACGGCGACGCCATGCCGATGATCACCGAATCGATCTTTTCGGACATTGCCGTGGAAGGCACTACCGATAAATCCGGCCCGGCGCAGAACCTCAACCTGCTCATCACACCCGATGCCCAGCTGAACCACATCGATTACAACCGAATCGGCTGGTACTGGCTGGAAGGGTACAAAGGCATCAAGTATGCGAATACGGCTATTTCCCGGATCGATTTGCCTAAGTATAAAGATGAGCAGGAAAAGAACGAGTTGCTCGGAGCGGCCTATTTCCATCGTGCGGCACGTTATTACCGGCTGACACAGCAGTTTGGCGATGTACCATTGATTTTGGAAGAAATAAATGGCCCGAAACTGGATTTCCAGAGCACGAAACGTGAAGTAATCCTCAAAAAAATGAAGGAGGACCTGGAATTCGCGGAGCAATGGGTACCTGCCGTTACCGACAAGGGAATGGTTAACAAAGGATCGGTGAGCCACTTGCTGACAAAAGTTAATCTCGCGCTGGGCCTTTTCGATGACGCGATCAAATCGGCAACCAATGTGATCGACGGCGGTACGCATAAGCTGATGACTTCACGTTTCGGCGCGACTGCGAATGATGCCAGCCGGAATGTGATATGGGATTTGCACCGGCCACAAAACAAGGCCATTGCCACGAATACCGAAGGGCTGATGCTGGTGATCGACCGGTTGAATATCGAGGGGAATGTAGAGGGCGGGATGCTTATCATGCGCAATGCGGTTCCGCTTTGGTTCAACAATATCAACACGCCGAATGGAAAGCGTGGAACGATCGATACCTATGGCATCGAGATTGACCAGGTAAGTAAGCTTGGGCGCGGCATCGGACGCCTACGACCAACCGATTACTCGCAGAATCAGGTATGGGACGATAAAAACGACCTTAGGCATGCTCCGGGAAACTGGGTCCGTATGGAAGATATATACTACAACAATCCGGGTATCAAAGAGGAGGACAGCTATTACGGCAAGCCTTTACAGCTGAAAAATGCCGAAGGCGTGGTATTGACGATCGATACCATCCGCTGCTGGTTCGACTGGCCGCATTACAAGCTGTTCGTCGAAGACCCGCTGCGCGTGCAGCCGCAGGGAGGTAATTCCGATTGGTATGTGTTCCGCCTGGCTGAAACGTACCTCCTGCGTGCGGAGGCGTACGCGTGGAAAGGTGATCTTGCCAAAGCGGCCGACGATGTGAACGCCGTACGCACCCGCGCCAATTGCGCGCCGCTTGCCGCCGGTAAAATCAACATCGGTACCATCCTCGACGAGCGTGCACGGGAGCTGTATTTCGAAGAACCGCGCAAAACCGAGCTGACGCGCATTGCCTACATTTTTGCGCAAACCGGCAAAGCGGCACCGAATGGTAAAACGTACACGCTCGACAAGTTTTCAGAAGATAATTACTTCTATGATCGGGTGATGGAGAAAAATGATTTTTATAACAAAGGTGTCCAAACGCGCCATGCAGATGAATACACCATGAGCCCTTACCACGTGCTGTGGCCCATTCCGCAATCGGCGATCGACGGGAATACGCAGGCGAGGATCAACCAGAACAAGGGATATGCGGGGCACGAGAAGAATGTGCCGCCGCTGACGGCAATCCCGAAATAAATTTACACGCAATGACCCGTAGATAGCGGGTCATTGTTGTTTTATATCGTCTGGGAGTTATGGATTTTTACATTAATCTAAACCTGAAATGAACAGACGGAATTTTCTACAAAACACTTCACTGGCCATGGCCGCTACCATGGCGGGGACCAGCTGGCTCGAAGCAGCGATAAAAAAAGGAGATGTTAAAATCGGCTACTCGGCTATTACGTGGGGTGGAAAAGACGAGCAAGCGATGGCTGACCTGTCAGGACTGGGCTTCAAAGGCATTCAACTGCGGGCCAATACATTTGCCCCTTACCGCAGCAAGCCTTCCGAATTGAAAGAGGCATTAATCAAAAGCAATCTCACACTCTGCATGTTTTCAAGTGGTAATGTGGAGATCGATCCGGCGAAATTTGAAAGTACTGTGGATACGCACGTCGCTCACGCGAGCTTTGTGAAGGCTTTGGGCGGCAATGCCATGCAGCTCACGAACAGCCTCCGTCCGAAAGACCGCGCGCCTTCCACGGAAGAGCTCAAAAAGCTGGCACAGGTAATGAACGAAATCGGCAAGCAAACGGCCGATCAGGGTGTGCAGGCGGTGTATCATAACCATATGAACCAGCTCGGCGAGACGCCCGAAGAAGTAGACGTGATCGTGCAGGCAATGGACCCGCGTTACATTAAGCTGCTGCTTGACATTGCGCATTACAAGCAGGGTGGTGGCGAACCACATGAGGCGATCGTCAAATACAAAGACATTCTGCATTCCCTGCACTTGAAGGATACCAAGCCGGCGGAGACAAAAAGCGGCTACAAGTTTGTGGAGCTCGGCCAGGGTAGGGTGGACGTACCGGCGGTTTTCAAGGCATTGGACAAAGTGAAATTCAAAGGCTGGGCGGTAATAGAACTCGACGGCGTGCCTGATCCGGAGAAATCGCCGCTGATCTGCGCCGAAATCAATAAAAAGTACATCACCGAGGTTTTAAAATATCCGGTCTAGTCTGAACTGGATTTGTAAGGGTATTCCTATTAATATTTCGTTATTAATCAATAACTGATATTAGATTGGGATACCCTTTTGCATTTTTCAGTTATCATCACCATTAATCAACACAATGAAAAAATTAAGATTACCGCTGGTCGCGATGGCCGCGTTCCTGCTCAGCGCTCCCCTGCAAGCCCAGAAGTCGAAAGACGGGTGGGTAGACCTCTTCAATGGCAAGGACCTGACGGGCTGGAAGCAACTCAACGGCCAGGCTAAATATGAAGTGAAAGACGGGGCGATTGTCGGTACTTCCGTAATGGGTACGCCGAATTCCTTCCTGACAACCGAAAAAGATTACGGCGATTTTATCCTTGAACTTGATGTAAAAGTCGACAATAAACTAAACTCGGGCATTCAGATCCGCAGCTTGTCGAAACCGGATTATATGAACGGCCGTGTGCATGGCTACCAGGTGGAAATCGACCCGAGCGACCGTGCGTACTCCGCAGGCATTTACGACGAAGCACGTCGCGGCTGGCTTTACCCGCTCGATCTGAACCCGGAAGGTAAAAAGCATTCAAAAGAGATGCCTGGAACAAATACCGCATCGAAGCGATCGGTAACTCGATCCGCACCTTCCTGAATGGTGTGCCTGTGGCGCACGTCGTGGATGATATGACACCCGTAGGCTTCATCTGTCTGCAAGTGCATTCGATCGGCAGCAAGGAAATGGAGGGTACACAGGTGAGCTGGAAGAATGTGCGCATTAAAACCGCGAACCTGAAACCGAGCCCTGCGACGAATGTTCGTATTGTGAATATGATACCCAATAACCTGGATGCGGCGGAAAAGGCACAGGGCTACTCGCTGTTGTACGACGGCAAATCGGTAGGCCAATGGCGTTCTTACGGCGGCACGGAGTTCCCTGCCAAAAGATGGAGCTACCAGGACGGCGTGATCAATATCTCAAAATCCGACGGTTCTGAAACAGGTAACGACATCGTGACGCGCAAACTCTACGGCCCTGCATTCGAGTATGAGTTCGAGTTTAAACTCACCGAAGGCGCCAACAGCGGTGTAAAATATTTTGTAGATCAGAAATTCAATTCCAATGGCAAATCGGGCATCGGCTGCGAGTACCAGGTGCTCGACGACGAACGTCACCCGGATGCGAAGCTCGGCAAGAACGGTAACCGTACCATCGCTTCATTTTACGATGTGATCCCGGCGGACCGTCCGAAGAATGCCGTGAAAAAGATCGGCGAATGGAACCAGGGCCGCATTGTGGTGCAGAAAGACGGTACCGTACAGCATTACCTGAATGGCTATAAAGTAGTGGAATATGTGCGCGGTTCCCCGCAGTTCAAGGAGTTCGTGGCAGGTTCGAAATTCGCGAAATTCGAAGGTTTTGGCCTTTCGCAGGAAGGTAATCTGCTGTTGCAGGACCACGGCGACAATGTGTTTTTCCGCAGTTTGAAAGTAAGGGAGATCAAATAGCCCGAACCGCCGGAAAAAAGGTAAAAAATTACAGTAGATAAACGGGCGTCCGACATTTAGAAACGATTGCCCGCAAATCAGACGCTCAGGCAATCAAAAATCAACTTTTATTCAAATCCAATATCATGACCAGTAGGAGGGATTTTCTTAAAAATGCAACACTGGCTTCTGCGGGTGTCGCAGTAGGCGCGAATGCTTTCAGTGCGGCCAGCTACCGCCGTATCGTGGGGGCTAATGATCGCGTAAGGGTAGGTATCATCGGTTTCTCGGACCGTTTCCGCAGCTCGCTGGCACCTTCTTTCTCGGATCACGCCAAGGAACTGAACTTTGAGTTTATGGGCGTTTCCGACCTTTGGAACCGTCGCCGTGATGAGGCGGAGGCATTCATGAAGGGGAAGCCTTATGCTGCCACTGAATTCGCAAAGGCACGTAATAACGAAGAGTTGCTCGCCCGCAAGGATGTGGACGCGGTGATCATCAGTACTGCGGATTTCCAGCACGCATTGCATTGTGCGGAAGCCGTGAAATCGGGGCGTGATGTGTATGTGGAGAAACCATTTGCGGAAACCCTGGAAGATGCGAAAGTAGCATTGAAAGCGGTGGAGGCTTCGAAACAAATCGTGCAGGTTGGTTCGCAGCGCCGCAGCGCGCCTAACTATTGGGCTGCTTACGAATACATCAAGTCGGGTAAATTCGGCGACATTACTACCGTTGAAATGACCTGGAATGTGAACCAGCCCGGCCGTTGGAGACGTAAAGAACTCGTTTCACAAATCCGCAAGGAAGATACCGACTGGACGCGCTTCCTCATGAACCGTCCGAAAGTGGAATGGAACCCGCGCTACTACCTTGAATTCCGTTTGTTCTACCCTTATTCATCGGGTATTCCGGGACAATGGATGGCGCACCAGATCGATACCGTGCACTGGTTCTCGGGCCTCGACGCGCCGCGTAATGTGGTAGCTAATGGCGGTATTTATACCTGGAAAGACGGTCGTACCAATGTCGATACGTTCAGCGCCGCATTTGAATACGGTCCGTTTGATGATAAGAGCAAAGGGTTCCAGGTGATTTATTCTTCCCGTTTCAACAACGAGGCAGGCGGTGTGAAAGAGTACTATTATTCCAATGGCGGGATGATCAACCTCGATACCAACAAAATCACTTCCGAGGGCGGTTTGAAAGAAAGAGATGCAAAAGGAATGGGCTTGCAGGCGAATTTGCTTCCTGAAATGTCCTTGAAAACCGGTGATAAAATCGCGACCGACGCCAACACCGGCGCCGATCCGATGACTTCGCTGCACATGCGCAACTGGATGGAGTGTATCCGCAGCCGCAAGGAGAGCAATGCACCTGCGCGTGTGGGCTTCAACCACTCGGTGGCGAATATCATGGCAACCCAGGCGTTGCATACCGGCAAACGCGTGAGTTGGGATCCGAAGAAAAAGGAAATCGTGCTTAGCTAACTTTTAAAAGATCGAACAGTGAATTTAAAACATACTGCTTTGGCACTGACCGCCGTGGCTTTCGCCGGAAGCGCTTTTGCGCAGAAAGTGGATCTCGTCCGGAATGACAAGGACAAAAAAGTGGAGGTAAAAATCGACGGGAAGCCATTCACGGCTTACTATTACCCCGGCGAACAGAAGCTGAAAAAGGCCGTCCTCTACCCGGTAATGACTGCCAAAGGCACCGTCATCACCCGCGGCTGGCCGCTGGACCCTCGTGCAGGCGAGCGCGTAGATCACCCGCACCACGTGGGTATCTGGCTGAACTACGAGGATGTGAACGGTAACGACTATTGGAACAACTCCGACGCCGTGAACCACGAAAAGCGCGCCTACGGAACGATCATCCATACCGGCATTACCTCCGTGAAAAGTGGTAAGGATAAAGGCGAGCTCACCGTAACGGCCGACTGGGTAGATAAAGACGGTACGCTGACCCTGAAAGAAGTGACTAAATACACTTTCAGCGGCAAAGGCGATTCCCGCATCATCGATCGTACCACTACGCTGACGGCCGTGTTGCCGGAAGTGAATATGCCCGACGTCAAAGACGGCATGTACGCCATCCGCGTGGCGCGCGAGCTGGAATTGCCTTCCAACAAGCCCGAGATCTTCACCGACGCAAGTGGTATCGCCACCAAAGTGCCCGCATTGAACAACGAGGGCATTACCGGCAACTACCGCAACAGCAACGGCATCGAAGGTGAAACGGTATGGGGCAAACGCGCGATTTGGTGTAACCTGACCGGCAAGATCAAGGACGAAAACATCAGCATCGCGATGATCGACCATCCCAAGAACGTCGGGTATCCAGCTTATTGGCACGCGAGAGGTTATGGCTTGTTCGCGGTGAATCCATTAGGCATGAAAGCGCTCAGCGACGGAAAGGAAACGCTTAATTTCAAACTGAAAAAAGGTGAATCGACGACCTTCCGTTACCGTCTGGTAATTGCTTCCGAGCATTTGAAAGATGCCACGCTCAACGACCTCGCAGCCGCGTACGCGAAGACGGAATAGTTTGTATTATAGCAGATTGAAAGGGTAGCCAGCGACTTTCGCTGGCTATTTTTTTACCCTAAACAATCTGTCGGTATGAGTTTGGAACGTTACGAATATGACCAGCTGGACGAGTTCACGTATCGCTTTTACAGCGTCGGGCGAAATGGTACTTTTGAAATGCGTGTCCGGTTCACCGAAATGGCCTTTAACTATTACAACCTTGGCTTTGGCGTGCTTGATCCGGGGTCGGAATGGCTGGACGATCGCGTAGAGTTGCGGAATGGGGACAGTCAAATAATACTTGCGACCGTTGCGAGCATCGCACTTAGATTCATGGACGTGCATTTAGGGGTAGGTCTTTACGCCTCAGGGAGTACACCTTCAAGAACAAGATTGTACCAAATGGGCCTCAATCGGGTTTTACCACATTTAACAGAGTACTCAATTACCGGACTCATTGCAAAGCAGGAAGGATCGTCAATTCTACCCGAAAACAAACCTGAGCAGTATGGCGAATGGCAAGAATTTCAAACCGGCATTTCGTACCGCGCTTTTTTGATTTTTAAGGGCAAATGATTAAATTAGTAAGACAAAATCGCAGATAGCTATGTCAGAAACGAAAACCTACAAATTGAGACCAGGCCGTCCTCCCGTAAGGCATATACCTAACGAGGACGAGTTCTTCGAAAAGAAAGCTGCCAAAATGAAAGCGCTTCTCGAAAAATACCCCGTCCCGGAAGAACTGCTGCGAAGAGAAAAATAACCCTACTTATCCTTCGTGCCCGGTGAATGCCAGCTGATCACATGGTAAGTCGCAGGTGTTTTGCCTGCGTTGCGAACGGCGTGCATTTGATTGGACGCCTGGAAAATGACGGAACCCGGGCCAACCTTCTTCTTTTCTCCGTTTACAAGCGCCTCCACGGTGCCTTCTTTAATTATTATCACTTCTTCTTCGGGATGTTTGTGGGGCGCGTGTGATGCTTCACCCGGATTCAATGTAGTTACGTGGCATTCGAGCTCGTCGGTGGTGGCGGTTTGGGAGCGAAAAAATGTTCTCACCGAGCCGATGGCGGTGTTCTTCACGGCGATATTGTTCCAGTCAAAAACGGACGATTCGAGGATACTGCCTTGTGGTCGGGCGATAATGCAGGTCAATGTGGAGCAAACTGAGATAGAGGCAACGATCACGTCTCTTTTAGTAATTTTCATAGTAGGGGGTAAATTGAGTATTTATAGTAGAAAGACTTCGATTAACGCGGTTTACCTTGACTGTTTTATCAAAATAATTTAAAATCTTAATGGATTAGTTTTAAAAGGCATGACCGGAAGCTTTACTATTTTGATAATGGGCAAATAAACGTTATCCTTGAAGCTGAAACGCGGAAAACTCTCCGCGGTCTGTTTTGCGTTCAATTCATGGAAGATCAATCAAGAAGAAAGTTTCTGCAAAATGCGGGATTGGCTTCGCTCGCCGCAGTTTCCCCCGTCGCCGCTGAGCCTGAAAGGAGTAAGGAGTTGTTTATCCATCACGTTTTTTTCTACCTCAAAGAGCCCAATAATGCACAGCATGAGGCGCAGCTCCTCGAAGGGCTCCACAAGCTGGCCAAGGTTCCGGCAATCGAATATGTGCACATCGGCAAACCGGCGGTAACCAGCCGCCCGGTGATCCTCAAAGATTATACAATTTCCTGGATGTGCTTTTTCAAGAATATCATCGAGGAGGAAATCTATCAAACCCATCCGATCCACCTGGAATTCATCGAGCAATATTCCCATTTGTGGGAAAAAATGGTGGTTTACGATTCGGTAGGGCCGAAGAAGGTTGGATGAAATGCCGCGGGTGAATAGGACTGATGTTTTGAAGCAGTAACGATATGAAAGAGAATTTCAAGGAAAATCACCCCGAATGCCGGGAAATGATCCTCCCGGTACGGGACGCGCTGGATGTGATCAGCGGAAAATGGAAGATTTCGATCCTCATTGCCATGAGCCTCGGCAACAGGCGCTTTATGGAATTGCAGAATGCTATCCCGAACATCACGCCGCGTATGCTGTCGAAAGAGCTGAAAGAGCTGGAAATGAACCTGCTGGTTGAACGAAAAGTGTACGATTCGTTTCCTCCGGTGATCGAATACGAGCGTACTGCGCACGCACATTCGCTCGAACCGTTGATTGAAGAGCTCCGCCGATGGGGCGAATACCACCGCCTGGTGATTACCGGCACCAATATCGAACACCCGGTGAAGGAATTGCAGGATTGAGCTAACATGAGTCTGGCTTTGTAATCTTGATGAAATCTGTTTTTAAAAAATCAATGAAGTTATTCCCGCATTTGGCCGCATCGCTGGCCGCATTTGGTTTGTATTTCTCGCCTGCGCAAGCGCAGCAGTATTCGGACGCGATCCGTTTGAACCAGGTCGGTTTTTACCCGGCGGCACCGAAAGTAGCTGTTATAGCCGGGGATGCGGGCGATGCGTTCGAAGTCAAGGATGCTAAATCGGGAAAAACGGTTTTAAAAGGAAAGCTCGGCGCTGAGCGTACGAGCCAGCATTCAGGCAAGCATACCAGGTTAGCGGATTTCAGCACGCTTAGGAAGCAGGGCTCTTACATTATTGAAGTAGCGGGCCTGGGAAAATCTGCGCCTTTCCGCATTAGCAACAAGGTTCACAGAGATGTGGCTGAGGCCGCATTGAAAGGATATTACTACCAGCGCGCTTCCATTGAACTTCCCGAAAAACACGCGGGCAAGTGGGCGCGGCCCGCCGGGCATCCGGATGATAAAGTGCTTATCCACGCGTCAGCAGTGTCGGAAGGAAGGCCTGCGAATGCGGTAATCTCATCGTCAAGAGGTTGGTATGATGCGGGTGACTATAACAAGTACATCGTCAATTCGGGTATTACAATGGGTACTTTGCTCTCGTTGTACGAAGATTACCCGCTCTATTTTGAAGATTTTAATACGAACATTCCTGAAAGCAACAACGGTGTCCCCGATTTGCTGGATGAGGTAGTCTGGAACCTGCGCTGGATGCTCACCATGCAGGACCCTGCTGACGGCGGCGTTTATCATAAGCTGACAAACCCGCGTTTCGATGGCATGATCATGCCCGATGCTGCGAAAAATCCACGGTATGTGGTGCGGAAAGGCACCGCGGCAACGCTCGACTTCGTGGCGGTAATGGCGCAGACGTCGCGGGTTTTCAAAAATTTTGATAACAAATTTCCCGGCCTCGCCGACTCCTGCATTACAGCGGCTGTAAAAGGCTGGCAATGGGCGGGCAAGCATCCTGCGGTGATGTATAATCAGGAAGCGATGAACAAGGAATTCGATCCGGACGTCGTCACCGGCGCTTATGGGGATAGATCGGTAAAGGACGAGTGGATTTGGGCAGCGGCGGAAATGTACGCCACGACCGGCAAGCCGGAGTACATAAAGGAAGTCGATCTGGAATTGCAGCAGCCCATGGCTTTGCCTACCTGGGGACAGGTGAAAACATTGGGATACTATACATTACTACGGTTTGCCGAGAAATTGAAATTACCCGCAGAACAATCCGGCGCATTGCGGAAATGCATTTTGAATTATTCCGATCAACTCCTAACCGACCTTGAAAAGCAGCCCTATCACACGGTAATGGGCAAAGTCGCGCAGGATTACGCCTGGGGCAGCAGCTCGGTTGCGGCAAACCAGGGTGTTGCATTACTATGCGCCTATCGCTTGTCGAAAGACCAGAAATATCTTCACGCGGCCTTGGGTAACCTCGATTACCTGCTGGGCCGCAATGCTACGGGCTACTGTTTCCTGACCGGCTTCGGTTCCAAACGCGTAATGCATCCGCACCACCGGCCTTCCATTGCCGACGGTATCGTGGACCCGATCCCGGGCTTACTTTCCGGCGGGCCTAACCCCGGGCAGCAGGACAAATGCGCAGGCTATCCTAACAAATTTGCCGACGAGTCGTTCACCGACAACGACTGTTCCTACGCATCCAATGAGATCGCGATCAACTGGAATGCGCCCATGGTATACCTCGCGGCTGCACTGGAAGCGACATTGAAATAGCCGGCTTTCAGGCGCTTTTCCCTTTTACCGGAATCGTTTCGGGCGTTTCGTTATAGCCCTTCTTTTTCGTCATATTCCCCTTTTCCGACTTCTGAATGGATTCCTGTTTCAGAACTCCCGAAGGTTTGCGGCTATCGTCTTTCTGTTTCGACTTGCCTTTCGGGCCGCCCTGGCTTGGCGAGCCGCCTTCTACATTCTTGGTTTGCGTTTTCATAGTTTTTCAGGTTTGGGTTGATACTTGCAAAATTCATTCCTGCTGGCCCTACTTTTTAAGCATTGTGCAGTAGAACCGCCTCCGGGGCCGACTCTTTATCAAATCACAATCCAACAAACAGTATGAACCTCTTCAAATCCATATCTCAACTACGCAGCCTCCTCCAAACGATAGACATCGAAGCCGTCGCCAAACTTTCCCAAAAAGTAGATCTGAACAAGTTAATGGGCATTGTTTCCAAAATGAGTGAAGATGACCTGGGGAAAATGCTCAAATTCATGCAGGCCGGTTCTGGTAAAAAGAAGGCGCCGCCCGTCGTGAATGGCGATTTTTATGAACTGGCCTCGACACTCACACCCGAGGAGCGGGAAATACAGCTAAAAGTGCGGGAGTTCATGGAAACGGAAATCAAGCCGATTGCTAATTATTATTGGAACAATGCACAGTTTCCCAAGCACATTGTTCCGCTTATGGCGAAGCTCGATATCTGCGGCCTTACCTACCAGGGTTATGGCTGCGCAGGGCGTTCCGCATTGTTGGAAGGTTTCATCGCGATGGAAATGGCACGCATCGACTCGTCCATCTCTACATTCTTTGGTGTGCACAGCGGCCTGGCGATGGGCTCCATTTACCTCTGCGGTTCGGAACAGCAGAAGCAACAATGGCTGCCGGTCATGCAACGTATGGAGCTGATCGGTGCATTCGGCCTTACCGAGCCGGAAGTGGGTTCGGGTGCTGCGGGCGGCCTCACGACTACTTGCAAACGCGAAGGCGACGAATGGGTCATCAACGGCCAGAAGAAGTGGATAGGCAATGCCACTTTCTCCGACATTACGATTATCTGGGCACGCGATCTGGCCGACAACCAGGTGAAAGGATTTATCGTGCGGAAAGAAAACCCCGGTTTCAAAGCGGAGAAAATGGAAGATAAAATGGCGCTGCGTACCGTGCAGAATGCATTGATCACCCTCACCGACTGCCGCGTGCCGGAAGCCGACCGCCTTCAAAACGCGAATTCATTCAAGGATACCGCCAACGTCCTCCGTATGACGCGTGCGGGTGTGGCCTGGCAGGCGGTCGGGTGCGGGCGCGGCGCGTACGAGCTGGCATTGAAATACACGATGGAAAGAAAACAATTCGGCCGTCCGATAGCAGGGTTTCAGTTGGTGCAGGACTTGCTGGTGACCATGCTCGGTGATCTAACGGCCATGCAAACGATGGTGTACAGGCTATCCCAATTGCAGGATGCGGGCGATTTGGCGGATGAGCACGCGTCGCTCGCGAAAGTATTTTGCACGCTGCGTATGCGCTCGATCGTCGATCACGCACGCGAGCTTTTCGGCGGCAACGGCATATTGCTCGAATACGACATCGCACGCTTCGTCGCGGATGCCGAGGCCATTTACTCGTACGAAGGCACGAAAGAAATCAATTCGCTGATCGTCGGGCGGGCCATTACGGGGGAAAGTGCATTCGTATAGCATAGAAAAGGGCAGTCAAGCTGCCCTTTTTAGTGTCATTTGAGTGTTCCGGCCTTCATTTCGTTGAGATCCTTTTCCATCGAAACCCACGACATACCGGTTACTTTTTGTGCCTCCACGGCTTTGGCCTGCCATTCGATCGCCTCGTCTTTCCGGCCAAGTTTGTAAAGTAAGTGTGCGTAAGTGTCAAAGTAAGCAGGATTACCCAGCGGCATGTGATGTTTATCCCTGCGCAATTCTTCATGCCATTCTATCGATCGTTTGGACCACATTAATGCACGTTCCAGATCGCGTGGTTTATTATTAAGCAGATAGAATTGCCACGCATGGTTATTCAATTCCATTTGGTACTGTTGAGACGGCGGTGCAAACCGGACGGCCTGTTTTTCACCGGCAGGCCCCAGGGGTGTCTGATCGGCAAGATTCTTTTGCAGTGCCGCCTGATCCATTCTTTTAAGCGAGTCAACACTGAGCAGGAGATGATTCTGTTCAAGGAAATGCCGGCATTCCATGAAATAGTTGGCAGTGTCCTTTACTTGCTGATAATACCATATCATGTTTCGCCGGAAATGAAGATTGCCCAGCATATAATTTTCACGATAAGTTTGCTGGGTATAATTTGAAGCCTGAAAAGCTAATTGCTGATCTTTGATATCAACAGCCTTTTTCAATGTACTTCCTATGATACCATTATTGAATGCGACTGCTTCGCCCGGGGAAACGGATTTGTACAAACTATCTATCATGGAACGCGGCACGAGTGCCTGCACCAGCTTATATGCGCGGCTGTCCATTGTCGGCCCCTGCTGATAGATGAATTTAACTACCTGGAAGTTTTTGATCGAATCGACCGGTAGTTTACCAACATATTCATCGAGCAAATCGGATGTCGGCATGTTAACTTCCCGACGTTTTTGAATATATGCTTTTAAAAACGCAGCCGACCTTTCACCGTTTTGATATTCCTTTTCGAAATCGCTGAGTTGTTTGCCGCCTTTTCGGCCAAGCGCGATTTGTGCAAAATCGAGATAGGCCTTGGAATGGCTCGTGGAGCCGTTAAAACGATGAAGGATATTGCCTTCCGCATCAACATAGAGTGAAACCGACGCACCTTTAACCTGAAATTTCTGAGCCAGATTCCGGCCGTTATCGGTCTCTACATTGCTTCGGATGGCGATGAAATTCTTTTGGTAAACATCTTTAAGATCAGCGCTGCTGAAACCCTTGGAAGCGACATCGTTGCAATGCGTGCAATCATTGCTTTCAAGATGTATAAAAATAAGCTTTCGCTCTTTTTTTGCTGTTTTAGAAAGCGATTCCCACGAGGTATTACTGTCGATGAATGTAATTTGACCGCGGCTTTGAAACGAAATGATCAGCGCAAATGCCAGTACAATTTGCTTCATTATTTGTAGGGGTTGATGAGGTTTTTCAAATGTAATTCAAATTTTGTAACCGTTTGTTAAAATAATGTAAATCTCAATAGCGCATTGTAATTCGAAAAAGCCGGTTACAACTGTTTTTGTAAATAGAGTGTCTCATTTTCAATTCACTTACACCATTCCCTGACCCATGAAAAAACTTCTGCTCTTCTTCTCCCTGATACTGGTATTTTCCTGCAAAGACAAAACCGTTTCCTCAACCTTGGAAGTCTGCGGTGTGAAAGATCCTGTCCGTAATTTGCCCTGGCTGAAAGCGAAGATCGATTCTTCGAAATCCAAAAAAGCCGCTGAAATGCTGACCATAACGCTCGCTAAAATCAAGGGTGAAACTGTTTTCAATTATAGCACGGTCTATATGTCGTGCATTGGTTGTGTGGCGTTCCACTGCGACGGTACCCGCCTCGATCCCAAGAAATATACCCCTCAGGAAATGCAGGATTATATGAATACAATTCTGGGCGACGGCACCCGGGGCCCGGTAATTTGGCCTGAGAAATAGCCTCCATTCTTGCCTTTAAGTACGGTCCGGCGTAATTTGTGCCGCTCAACCTAACCGCCACAAACGTGCAGGCACCATTAACCATCCGTCGGGCATCGGCGGCCGACCGCGAGATCATCTATCAAATGATATGCGGCCTTGAAAATATGCCTATCAACCGCCCGGGCTTCGATGCAGCTTTTGACCGGAACATCACAAGCCCACATATCAGCTATTTCCTCGCCGAAACCGGTGAAAAGCCGGTCGGGATGGTGAGCTGCCATATTCAGCCGCTGCTGCATCACGCGGCCTTGGTTGCGGAGATTCAGGAAATGTACGTGGAGCCCGAATACCGTTCGCAAAAGGTCGGAAATGCTTTAATGGAGCACGTTACCGCATTCGCGAAAGGCGAGGGCGCTATTCAGATGGAGGTTACCTCACGCGCTACACGAGAGCAAGCACACAGGTTCTACCAGCGCGAGGGCTTTGAAAAGTCGCATGTGAAGCTGGTCAGATATTTTAAAAACACATAAAAAAGCGCCGGACCAACGTCCCGGCGCTTTTTGCATTACCCTAAACCTTCAACTATTACCTTTAATATCTTAGAATCTGCCTCTGTGGCGACCATCGCGTGACCAGCGGTCGCGGTCGCGGCTAAGACGGCGGGTGTCCGACATCAGCTCGTGCAGGTCATTGCGGAGAATTCTCTCCTCACGGTTCGACAACCGGCCGTGGCGGGCGAAAAGCCGTTCCTTATCCGCTATGTTATCGTAGCGGTTCATGAGCATGCTGGCCTCACGGGAAGTGAGCGCGCCCCATTGCACACCATTGGCTATATTTTGTCGCGCTTCTCTTTGAAGTCTGTTGATGTCCGACATTCTTTCGTGGCTGTAACCACCACGATCATGACGGGGACCATATTGGGCGGAAGCATTGGTGAATCCTAATGCGAGAACCACTGCGGCAAAAAGTATCTTTTTCATAACCCAAAAGTTTTAAGTTTCGTGGGTTAGAGGGCTACCTGCCGCAGAGGTTTAAATGGGGTTTGTTAACGATTGTTAAGCGAAAATGAAGGAATTTTAATCATTTGAAAATCAGCTGGCAATCGCCACGCGAATGACTTCCTGGGCCTCACTCAAAATCTCTTCCGCTTTTCTACCGGCTGGCTCGATACCCGGCAGCACCGTAAAACTCAGCTTTGCGAAAGATTTCAGGGGAAATATGCCCTTGGGATTGAAAGCGCCTGTCCCATTAATAGCTACTGGAACGATGAGCGCGTCGGGGGCCCTTTTGAGCAGGGTAGCGACGCCGCCGGGCTGGAATGCCTTCATATCGCCGCTGGCCGTGCGGGTACCCTCGGGGAAAATAATGGCAGACGCTTTTTCGTCCTGGATCAGCTTACCGAGACGTGCGATTTCGGTAATGGCCTGCTTGCCGTCTTTCCGGTTGATGAGCGCCGCGCCGCTTTTGCGCAGGTTGTAGGAAATGCTTGGAACGCCTTTCGCGAGCTCTATTTTGGAAACAAATCGCGGGCTGTATTTCCGCATGAACCAGTACACAGGGGAAATGTCGTAGCTGCTCTGGTGGTTGGCTACGAATATGAGTGGCCGGTTGTCCGGCAACTGGGCAAGGTTTTTGAGCTTGATACTGGCGCCGGTCAGATAGAGTCCGAAGGTGAGCGAAAAATTGAGCCAGTCGACCGACACTTTGTGCGCCTTTTTACCAAAGACGTTGAATGCGATGACCTGTATAACGTGGAAAATCAGGAGTGTGAGGCCGAAGTGAATCAGGTAAAGGATACTCAGAACGTAGTCGAGGATTTTTCTCATTCTTATTTTTTCTGCAAAAATAGTCGAAATCTGTTTTGGTTACTCCAAATTCTAAAATGCGAAATGACAATAGTCATTCAAAACTTACGTATTATTCGCGTTATTTGTAAAATAGTCAATAGTGTTTAAAATCGAGATAAAATGGATATTACGCTTTCAGCCGAAAGGCTTGAAGTAATGAAACATATAGGCAAAGACCTGGACGGGCTGATAGGAGAGTACCTGAAACCGATTGACGAAAACTGGCAACCGGCTGACTTCCTGCCTGATGCAACGCGGGAGAATTTTTTGCATGAGGTGAAGCTTTTGCAAGAAAGTTGCCGCGACCTGCCTTATGACTACATTGCTGTGCTGATCGGCGATACGATTACCGAAGAAGCATTGCCTACTTACGAATCCTGGCTGGTGGACGTGATCGGTATCAACCAGGTCGACGAGCCCGAATCGGGCTGGGTGAAATGGGTACGTGCCTGGACGGCAGAGGAGAACCGTCATGGTGACCTCCTGAACAAATATTTGTACCTGTCCGGCCGCGTGAACATGCGGGCGATGGAGGTTTCTACGCAGTATCTGATCGCCGACGGTTTCGATATCGGTACCGACCGCGACCCTTATCGCAATTTCATTTATACCTCATTTCAGGAACTCGCGACCAACGTTTCGCACCGTCGCACGGCTACGCTCGCGAAGAAATTCGGTAACCCGCATTTGTCGAAAATATGCGGTGTGATCGCTTCCGACGAAATGCGCCATGCGAAAGCTTACAAGACTTTTGTAACCCGCATTCTCGAAGTAGATCCTTCCGAGCTGATGCTGGCACTGGAAGATATGATGCGGAAAAAGATCGTAATGCCCGCGCATTTTATGCGGGAAACCGGCGTCAAAATGGGCGAGACCTTCTCGCACTTCTCCGACGCCGCGCAACGCCTGGGCGTGTACACGACGCTGGATTATATCAATATCCTCGAAGACCTGCTCAACGAGTGGAATATCGGTTCCGTACGTGATATCAATGAAAAAGCGGAAAAAGCAAGAGACTATCTCATGGCACTTCCCGCACGTCTCCGAAGAATCGCCGACCGCACCCGCATCCCGGATCTGGCGTATGAATTTAGTTGGATAAGTAGGTAAAAAGACCGCCGACCGCTGACCGCCGATTTTATGTGTAGCTAGTGGGACCGCTGACGGCCGACCGCTGACCGCCGATTTTATGTGTAGCTAGTGGGACCACTGACGGCCGACCACCGACCGCCGATTTTATGTACAGCTAATATGAGATCGGCGGTCGGCCGTCGGCGGTCGATTTGACCCTAGTATTGCAATTACAAGAGATCGGCGGTCAGTGGTCGGCCGTCGGCGGTCGATTTGATCCTATATTGCATTCACATGAGATCGGCGGTCAGTGGTCGGCCGTCGGCGGTCACCCCACATTACTGCAACAACATCACCGCGCCACGCTTGTTAATCACCCTTCCCTTCGTCGAAATACCTTCGATTTCATACACGTAAGTTCCGGAAATGGCGGTGGCGCCTTTGAAAGAGCCGTCCCAGCCGGTGTTGAGCTGGTCGGTAAAGAATACGAGTTGCCCCCAACGGTTGTAAATGCGGAAGTAGCGGATCGACTCGATGTCGTTTACAACCGGTATAAGCACCTCATTTTTGCCGTCGCCGTTGGGAGAAAATGCAGTTGGAATAGCAATACTCTCCTGACGTTTAATGGAAAGGTTCACCGTCGCTGAGCCTGTACAACCCAAATCCGACGTAACATCTACGGTATAAGTCTGGTTTTCCCGCAAAATGGCGATCGGACTCTTGATATTGGCGTCGTTCAACCCATCGGAAGGCGTCCAGAGAAACGTGGCCGCTGCATAGTTGATGATTTGCGGCGAATTTGCATTCAGCTGAAATGGTACATTGTATTCGATGATCGCGTCGGGCGTTACATTCACCTCGATTTTCGGTGAAACACGGACCTGAACGGTGTCCGTTTGGGTACAAAATCCTTTGGTAGCCGTGATAATGTATCGCGTGGTAGCTTCCGGCGTTGCAACCGGTTCAAGCGCGCCTGCATTGTCCAGCCCGGTTTGGGGCAGCCATGAAAAGGTCTGACCATTACTCGCCGTCGCCAGCGTTACCGATTGTCCTACGCAAAGGGTTGTATCGGGCATTGTATTGACGGTAATATCGCTGGTAAAAGTCACATTGACATTCTGGCCGGTAACACAACCATTATCGTCTTTGACATACACCCGGTATTTACCAACCGGCGCGCGAAAGACATTGGTTGCCTGGTAATTAACCGAGTCGATCGAATACCGGTAGGGCGAAATGCCCTCCGCTGCTGTGAGCGTAATGGTTCCATCCGTACCGGTATCGCAACTTCCGGATGCTACCTCGGCGGTGAGCTTGGGATTGCTCATGACAATCTTTTTGCTGTTGACGATCGCGTTGCCGCAAGCCTGGCTCGTAATCGTAAGCGTGACGTTTCGGGTGCCGCCCGTTGCCCAGCTCAACACATATGGCCCCATTCCCGAGCCGGAAATGACCTGCGCCCCATCCCAGTCCCATTTAAAATCATAACCCGTGCCCGGCGCCGGAATAGATCCGGTATATTTCACTTCGACCTGTTTAGCGGTGCCGCATACCGCACCCGGGGTGATGGCAAAGTCGGGGTAAGCATTGATACTCGCCTCAAAACAGATTTCGGAGGCTGACTTGTTTACCTCCGCCTGCGAAAAGTACTTGCCGTGAAAAGCCAGGTAGGCAAAATTAGCTTCACCCGACTCGCAGGTTTCCACATTGTCGTCCCTGAAAATATAAATTGGCGAGCCGGCTTTGCCCACATAGGTTTTGGACGCGTCGATGTAGGAGGCAAACAGGTTATTGTTCACATAAACGTCCATTCTCCCCGTCGCGCCGTCGCGCGTGAAGGTGAGCAGATAGTAAGTCGAATTGTTAAAGAAGGGACATTCTCCGATGATGCCGTTCGGGTAAAAATCCAGGCAGCGTTCTGTCCTTCCGGGGGTATTTTTGAAATAAATACCATCGTCGCGCGTTCCATTTGAGAAGTCGATGATCCGGGTCCACGTCTTACCCCAATCGGTTACTTTCAGGTAAAGTTGAATGGTGTAGGATTCCGAAACGAGGCCGTCGGTGTTGGGGTACGCTAGCCCCCAATTCGTGTTATTGTGATAGATACTACGTCTCCCGCCACAAGGCAACACATCTTCCAGAAACCTGCCGTGTGTGGTTGCGGCGCTGCAAGAGCCTGCTGCTTGCTGCGGTACAAGGTCGGGACCGCATTCGGGTTGCGCTACGGTGAATTCGTTTTTGAAACGATAGGTATGCTTACCGGTCTGTGCCTGAGCGAAAGGCAGGAAAGAGCTGAAAAAAATGAGGATATATAAAGCGTTCCACTTCATATCGTTGCCTGCATACCGAACGTGAGCTTGAAATTGGGATTCAAAAGTAGTGTAAATACCGCTAAAACGATGCCAGCTTGCCGCTTTTTTGATACAACGGCTATGAAACGGACCGGGCCCGCAAATGCAGGCCCGGTCCAGACAACCATATGTATGTGAGAGATTACTGAGGAATGGGGCTGATGTCCCCGCGACGGATCATGCGGTTTTCCTTCGTCCGGAGATCGTCATGAAGCATTGTGCGGAAGCTGTCCACGCTCTTTGTAGCAGCGAGGCGCAGCCCTTCCGGCGCCGGAAGGCCCATGATATCCAGGGCTTTGCGAAGCAGGGTTTCATTTTCATCGCCGAAAGGAAGGTAGGGAACGGTGGTATCTTCCACCTGGTAGTCCGGCGTCATACCATCGACAGTCCCGTAGTCCGACTCGCCGTTGGCATTGGCGGTTTGTCCGAGCATAATGTACGCGCCCCATTTCCAGCGTTTCTGGTCGTCGGGAACCAACTGTCCGAACAGGTTTTTCCCCGCCGTATGCTCTCCGATCTTGATCACGCTCATGTAAGGCTTCAATCCATTGATTACCAGTTCGCTGGCTGATGCCGTTCCATTGGAAGTCAGTACAAACACGCGGCTCAAAGTGCTGCCGACATTGCTGGCCTCGTCCAGAAATGGGTAATTCAATGCATTGGCTCCCTGCATTTTCTGCCAGTATGCGGTGTATTTATCGTTCCATTGTTCCTTATAAAAGATTTTGGAGCCCGAAACCCCCGTGCCGATCAGCGACGCAAGGGTCACCGCCGAGCTGATATAGCCGCCCGGATTGAACCGCAGATCGAGTACCAGCTCGTTCACGCCTTTGCTTTTGAAATCCGCAAATACCTGGCGCAGCTCATTGTCATATTTCGACTCGTCGGCGTCGGTACCGGGTACGAATTGTGTGTAAACCAGGTAGCCGATCGTTTTGCCGTAAGCAGGTTTTGAAATGACGGTAGAAAAAAGAACGGGATCTTCGTTCACCAATGCTTTGGTCACGGTAACCGTGCGGCTGCTTGCCACAACGGCCGAGCCGGAAACTTCCCCTAATGTAAATGTGACCGTCTCGTTGCCGCCTAGCAAGGAAGTATAGTTGCTGGAAGTCAGCTGTGTCCCATTCACTTTCATGAGGATATCGCCCCGTTTCAGGCCTGCTGTTTCGGCCGGGCTGCCTTTGACCACATAATTCAGGAAAGCGGCGAGGTTCGACTTGCCATTATCGATGTAGGACAATGAGTAGCTGATCCCGAACATCGTGCTCACGCCATTGAATTCGCTCTGCAAAGCATCGATATCATCGGTAACGGCCGAAAAACGGTCGACGGTAGTGCGCTGGTAGACGAGTTTTTCAAAGTAATCATGGGGATCGATGGAATTATCGAGGCTGGTTTTCGCAGGCAGGTTTTTATACCAGAAATAGGCATCATCCATGATATCGTACAACCAGCTATTTACATCGGGATAATCCGCAGCAGTGGTAGAATCGAGGGTTGCTACGGCCGGCTCGACATCCTTGTCATTACAACCCACCACCGCCAGCGCAAAAATCAGGACATAGAGAAGATGCAATCGTTTGGAGTTTAACATAGTGTTCAGTTTAAAAAGTAAAGCGTAAACTGATTTGCCATAGGCCAAGCTGCAATGTGGGTTAATCGGTATTATACAGCTGTTACGTCGCGGGGGAGGGAAATGTGGCGGTGAGGGTAGCTAATTTTATTCCGGTGATGATGGAGACTGCCCCGGCAGGGGCTTCCTGTTTCTAGAAATTATTGGGTTAAAAAATGCGAAGGCTCCGGAGGTGTCGCCTTGTATACATAGGCGGCACCTCCGGAGCCTTCGCTTGAAATCTAAATACACTACTAGAAACAGGAGGGCTCTCCGAGCCCATTACCCGACAGATTTTCGCCATTGATCCGGAGGGTTTTGAAAAATCCAAAACTACCTGCCGGGCCAATGGCGATTTATATTGGAATGGGTGCTTAAATGCCTGTCAATCCCCTGAAAAAATTCCGCGCGATAATCGCATATTCCAGCGGGTTCGCTTTGGCGGGGTCCTGTTCGGCTTCGAGGACGATCCAACCGGCGTAATCGCTTTCTTTGATGATCCCAAAAAGCGAGGGGAAATCAATGCAGCCTTCGGGATCGCCGGGCACGGTGAAAACGCCGTTTTTCACGGCCGTCAGGAAGCTCAGGCGCTCGTCGTGTACACGTTGGAGCACGTTCGGGCGCACGTCTTTAAGGTGGATGTGCGCGGTGCGACCGATGTATTTGTTCAATGCGGCTACGGGATCTTCACCGGCGAAATGAAAGTGCCCGCAGTCGTAGTTGAGAAACACATAGTCGGGGTTGGTTTCATTGAGCAGCCGGTCGGTTTCTTCGACGGTTTGGACGCAGGTGCCCATATGGTGGTGGAATGCCAGTTTCATTCCCCGGTCGCGGGCGATTTTCCCGAGTTCGTCAAGACCGTACGTA
Source organism: Dyadobacter soli (assembly GCF_900101885.1). Lineage (GTDB taxonomy): Bacteria > Bacteroidota > Bacteroidia > Cytophagales > Spirosomataceae > Dyadobacter > Dyadobacter soli. The sequence goes on from NZ_FNAN01000005.1 coordinate 296,258, forward strand.
AAGTTGTCCCAATCCTCGCGGGTGTTCAGCATTCCCTTGCCTTCAAACACAGGTACATTCATTTGTCCCTGGCAGCTGTTTCCGGTTTCGCCGCCGCCGATCACTTTTGCACCCATGATTTCGAGGAAATCGAGCAGTTTGGTGAAATTCTCGCGGTTTTCGGCGAAGGTTTTGGTCGTCAGTTCGTAGCTGTTCCATTGGTTGCAAATCTGCAAGCCGCGGAGTTCCAATGCTTTTTTCAGGACATTGGTGTCGCGGGGAAACTTGTTACCCACTTCACAGCCCGTGAATCCGGCCAGCGCCATTTCGCTCACGCATTGCTCGAATGTATTCTCGCCGCCGAGCTCCGGCATATCGTCGTTGGTCCAGTTAATAGGAGCAACGCCCAGTTTGATGTTTTCGAAGTTCATTTTTTTGGAAAGGGGTGAAAGGGAGTAAGGGGAAAAAGGGAGGAAGGGGAGGATGGAGGAAAGGGGTGAAGGGGTTATCTCAAAAAAAACCTTTCCTCCCTTTCTTCCTTCCTCCCTTTCCTCCTTTATAAAAATATTCGTTGCGTTTTTTTGTTCTCGCGGTAAGTTTCAAATGCCTTTTGGACTGTCGGGGAGGTCGATACTTCCGCTACGGGCACTTCCCACCAGGCGTGGTAACCTTTCACAGTGCGGTACAGGCTGGTTTCGATGTAAATGACGGTGGTACGGTCGGCGGCTTTGGCTTGTGCCAATGCGGCTTCCAGCGACTGGCGGTCGGTGGCGCGGATGACGTTGGCGCCGAGGCTTTCGGCATTCTTCGCAAGGTCTACCGGCAAAAATCCGCCTGACAATTGCCCGGTTTCATTTTCGCGGTACTTGTACATGGTTCCAAAGCGCTCGCTGCCAATGCTTTCCGACAACCCGCCGATACTGGCGTAGCCGTTGTTGTTCAAAAGCAAAATCGTAAAGCGCACGCCTTCCTGAATGGCTGTTACAATCTCGTGGTTATTCATCAGGTAGCCGCCGTCGCCGCAGAGCACGTACACTTCGCGGGTAGGGTCGGCCATTTTGGCGCCGAGGCCGGCTGCGATCTCGTAGCCCATGCACGAAAAGCCGTATTCGAGGTGAAAGTTTTTCGGGTCGGTAGCACGCCATAGTTTGTGCAAATCGCCCGGAGCGCTGCCGGATGCATTGATCATCACATCGCGGTCGTCCATAAAACTGTTGAGCGTGCCTATCACGACCGCCTGATCGATCGGCGGAACGGTGCTGTTGCCTTCTGCATAAATCTGGGTCACCTCGTCATCCCAGGCCTTATTGATTTCGGTAATATGCTGGCGGTATTCTGACGCGACTTCATGGTTACCCAAAAGTCCTGCCAGTTCTTCCAGAACAGCTTTCGCGTCCCCGATCACCGGCAATGCGGCATGCTTGAATGCGTCGAATTCGCTGATATTGATATTGATGAAACGGACATCCGGATTTTTGAATATCGATTTCGAAGCCGTCGTAAAATCGCTGTAACGCGTGCCGATACCGATCACCAGATCAGCCTGGTTGGCAACGTCGATCGCATATTTGGTACCGGTGGCGCCCAGGCCGCCGATGCTGTAAGGCGCATCATAGCGTACTGCGCCCTTTCCAGCGAAAGTTTCGCCCACTGGAATGCCGGTTTTCGATGCAAATGCGTGAAGTGTTTCCGTTGCGCCGCTGTAAATAGCGCCGCCTCCCGCTACGATCACAGGTTTTCGGGCAGATTTGATCCATTCCGCCGCCTTTTGCAAGGTTACCAGGTCGGGACGGGGCCGACCGACATGCCACACGCGTTTTTGGAACAATGATTCCGGGAAATCGTAAGCGTGCGTCTGCACATCCTGCGGCATCGAGAGCGTCACACAGCCCATTTCCGCCTGCGAGGTGAGTACGCGCATGACTTCCGGCAGGGAGTAGATCAGTTGTTCCGGACGGTTAATGCGGTCCCAATATTTGGATACGGGTTTGAAACAATCATTCACCGAAATATCCTGTGAAGCGGCACTTTCGAGCTGCTGCAAAACCGGGTTAGGCTCGCGCGTCGCGAAAATATCGCCGGGCAGGAGCAGTACCGGCAACCGGTTAATGGTCGCCAATGCGGCGCCGGTGATCATATTCGTAGCGCCCGGGCCGATGGACGTCGTACAAACGAATGCACCCAGGCGGTTCTTCACCTTCGCGTAAGCGACCGCCGTATGCACCATCGATTGCTCGTTGCGGCATTGATAGTACCGGAAATCGGGATTTTCCTGTAACGCCTGGCCGAGCCCGGCCACATTACCGTGCCCGAAAATACCGAAACAGCCACCAAAATAGGGTTCTTCGATACCGTCACGCTCGATGTACTGGTTTTTTAGAAACATGATGGTAGCCTGCGCCACCGTGAGTCGTCTGGTCATGTCTTTGAATATTTACTGTTTGAAACAGAATCAGCTGATGGAGCTGAACTCGCCCGCTTTGCCGGTGCAACCGAACAAATCGAACTTTTTCAGCATAAACTTTTTGTATTCCTCCATAAAAATCTTCCCCGGGGTAGTAGGGGCGAATTCGTCGGGGCGGTCGCGGAAAAACTCCCGGTTGACCATCGTCCAGAGCAGCCGCGTGTCGGTTGCGATGTTGATTTTGCAAATGCCGAGTGGAATAGCCTTTCGTACTTCCTCTTCTTGCACGCCTTTGGCATCGGTTTTCAACTGGCCGCCAGCCGCATTGATGCGTTCGATCACTTCCGGGACCACATTGGAGCCGCCGTGCAATACGAGCGGGAAGCCGGGCAAACGCTTCTGAATTTCTTCCAGGATATGGAATTGCAGACCCTGCCCACCTGAAAATTTGTAAACACCGTGGCTGGTACCCACGGCAATGGCCAGGCTGTCGCAATCGGTAGCACGTACAAAATCCTCGACCTGCTGTGGATTGGTGTAAAAAGAATGCGCCGCATCGACGGTGAGGTCGTCTTCCACGCCGGCCAGCACACCTAACTCAGCTTCCACGCTGATGCCTTTCGCATGCGCCGCGGCTACCACGGCCTGGGTACGGGCTACATTTTTTTCAAAACTGTCGTGCGAAGCGTCGATCATCACAGAAGTATAGCCGCCTTTGCCGATCGCATCGAAAATGTGTTCTTCATAGCCGTGATCCATATGGATCGCGTACGTAACGTGCGGGTAAATGCGCGCGGCGGCACCTATCATGGACAGGAGCATGTCCGCATGGGCGTAGTCGCGCGCGAAGGGCGTTGTCTGGACGATGAAAGGCGCATTGGCCTCCTGCGCCGCAGCGAAAAGACCATGAATTTCTTCCATGAAAAACACATTCACAGCCGGTATCGCGTAGCGGCCATAGCACTTTTCAAAGAGTTGGCGAGTTGTCAGTAGCATTGGAATGGTTACCAGAAAATCGTGTATAAAGCTGCCAGTACACCGCAAATCAGCACCGAGCCGATCACAAAGCTTTTGCCCGGCTGAAACATCGAAGCCTCGATGTTCAAACTTTTCGGATTGTTCCTGCTTTTAGGATCGGCAAGTGAAATGGCGGCGATCACGGCGCAGAGGATCAGGAAAATGTAGCCCATACGATCCAGGAACGGGATTTCGGGATACATAAACTTGCCGGCTGTCGACAATGGGATAGTTAGCAATGCGGCGGTCAATGCGGCGGCCGAGGTAGTCCGTTTCCAGAACATCCCGAGGATGAAAATCGCGAATACACCCGGCGTGATGAAGCTGCTGTATTCCTGGATGAACTGGTAGGCCTGGTCGAGCACGCGCAGCTGCGGGGCAATGAGGATACCGATGCCCATCGCGACGTAGATCGTATAGCGGCCCACGCGTACAAGCTGGCGCTCCGAAGCCTGCGGGGCGATGTACTGTTTGTAAATGTCTAATGTAAAAATGGTTGAAATGCTGTTGGCCTTACCGGCGAGCGACGCTACGATAGCGGCCGTAAGTGCGGCAAAAGCCATTCCTTTCAGACCTGCCGGCAGCAGGTTAAGCAAAACCGGGTAAGCATGGTCGGGTTTCACGACATTGCCGGCGAGCATTTCCTGCTGGAACATGCCGTTTTGGTATAAAACGAATGCGGCAATGCCCGGGATTACGACGATAATCGGGATGAGCAGCTTCAACAATGCAGCGAAAAGAATCCCTTTCCGGGCGGTAGGCAGGCTCGCGCCGAGGCTGCGCTGGATAATGTACTGGTTGCAGCCGAAATAGGCGAGGTTGTTGATCCACATCGCACCGATGATGACCGTCAGGCCGGGAAGGTCTTTGTAAAAAGGATTATCCTTCGGTAGGATCATATGGAAATGCGAGTCGGCCTGTTCCTTGAGCAAGCCCAATGCATTGAATATCCCCGGCCTGTTGAAATGCTGGGAGACTAGGTCCAATGCGAGGTAAGTGGTCGCTAAACCGCCCAGGACAAGCACAACTACCTGCACCACATCGGTGTAGCCGATTACCTTCATCCCGCCGATTGTGATTACAATGGCAAAAAGCCCGAGGCCGACGATGGCATACTGGAAATCAATTCCGGCAGTCACCTCCAGCGCGAGTGCGCCGAGGTACAGGATGGACGTCAGGTTTACAAATACGTATAATAACAGCCAGAAAACGGCCATAATCGTCGCCACTGTGGGGTTATACCTCTCCCGGAGGAACTGCGGCATGGTATAGATCTTGTTTTTGAGATATACCGGCAGGATAAACAACGCCACAACGATCAGCGAGGCCGCTGCCATCCATTCGTACGAAGAAATAGCCAGACCAATTGCAAACCCCGAGCCCGACATCCCGATAAAGTGTTCGGCGGAGATATTGGAAGCGATGATGGAAGCACCGATCGCCCAGAATGTCAGCGAGCCCTCGGCAAGGAAGTAGTCGGTGGAACTGACCTCTTTCGAGCTTTTCTTTTTATAAATCCAGTAACCGTAAGCGGAAACGCCTATCAGATAGATGAAAAATACTATGTAATCCAGCGATTGCAGACCGGTAGTGGACATGCTTGTGAAAGGGTTAGTTGGTTAAATGGTACGGTAATAGATGGCGGGAGCCGATACTGGTCAGGTATTATCAGGAATAGTCATGTGTAGTCAAGTCTGGCCGGGTTTTGTGATGGATGCTATCTGTAACAGGCCAAACTTATTGATTTTTCACTACAAATGACCAAACCTTACGGTACCTGACCACACCTGACTATTTCTAAACCGCGGCTGCATATTGCAGCACTTCGTCCAGCTTCACGCTTCTGCCTTCGGTGAGCGACTTCATGGCCGCAATACCGATTGCCGTCGCCATCAGGCCATCGTGCGCATCCACGGGCGAAGGGGTATCTTTCAACACGCAATCGATGAATGTTTTAAGGCACACGCGGTACGCCGTTTCATATCTTTCGAGGAAGAAATGCAGCGGCAGTGAGCTGTGGCCTCCGTTACTATCGAAATGAATGAGGGTATCGGTGGTGTTGTTTTCGGCTTTCGCCATTCCTTTTGATCCGAAAATTTCCAACCGCTGGTCATAACCGTACACGGCCTTGCGGCTGTTGTCGATGACGCCTATCGCGCCATTTTCAAAGGTGAGAACGATTACAGCGGTGTCGATATCACCGAAATCCTTAATCTCGGGGTGGATAAGCGCATCGCCTTTCACAAAAACTTCTTTCACCTCGCTGCCCACAATGTAGCGCGCCATATCGAAGTCGTGGATCGACATATCGAGGAAAATCCCGCCCGAAACTTTCAGGTACTCAACCGGCGGCGGTGCCGGGTCGCGGCTGGTAATGCGGAGAATGTGCGGCTCGCCGATCTTTTCGTTCACGACCAGGTGCCTCACATTCATGAAGTTGGCGTCGAACCGGCGGTTGAAGCCGAGCATCAGCTTCACATTGTTATCCGAAACTGCCTTTTCAGCGGCTTGAATGGCTTCCAGTGTTACGTCAAGGGGTTTTTCGCAGAAAATATGCTTCCCTTTTTCGGCGGCAGCCACGGTATAAGGCACGTGGAAAGGGGTAGGCGAGCAAATGATCACCGCTTCCACATCGGGATGGTTGATCACATCGTAGGCATCGGTAACGACCTCGGGCACACCCAGGTCGCGGGCGAACGCATGTGCAGCAGGCGAGAGGTCGGAAGCGATGATCACCTCCGCATCGGGCATATGGTGCACCAGGTTGGCTAGGTGGATCTGGCCAATCCGGCCGAGTCCGATCACACCGGTTTTAAGTTTTTTTGTCATCTGTCAGAAAATATAATATTGATTAAGATTGATTAATCAATTGACTATCCTTTTCCCGTCGACTTAAGTCGACGGCAGAAGATTTGATATTGATTGAGATTGATTAATCAATTGCAGTCCCCCCTTGAAATCCCCCTTGCCGTCGACTTAAGTCGACGAAAAGAGAATTGAATTGATTAGAATTGAATTGAATAGTTTAGAATTGTCAGGCTTGTTATGCAAAAGTTCTTTTAAAACTTCCTGTTCCACTCTTTCAGCCAGCGTTCGATCACCACTTTGGTTTGGGTAAAGAACTCAACCGCGTGCTTGCCCTGGCCATGAAGGTCGCCATAGAAGCTGTCCTTCCACCCCGAGAACGGGAATTGCGCCACCGGAGCGGCCACACCGATATTGATACCGATATTTCCGGCCTCCGCCTCATGACGGAACCGGCGCGCATTCAGGCCGCTGCTGGTAAAAATGCAGGCCATATTGCCATATTTACCGGAATTGATAAACCGGATCGCCTCTTCAATGGTATTGATATGTACCAGGCTCAATACCGGCCCGAAAATCTCAGTCGCAGCCAGTTCGCCGTCCAGCGGAATGTCTTCTATTATGGTAGGCGCAATGAAGTTCCCTTTTTCATAGCCATCGACTTTCGCATTGCGACCATCCACAAGCACGCGGCCGCCTTCGTGCAAACCTTTGTCGATCAGGCTATGGACACGGGTTTTGCTCTCAGCCGTGATGACTGGTCCCATTTGCACATCCGAATCTAATCCAAAACCGGTTTTGCGGTTCCGGGCAGACTCTACCAGGCTTTCGGTAATATCCTTGTGTTCGCCCACCGTAATGATCGTAGAAGCTGCAAGGCACCGCTGACCAGCACAGCCATAAACGCTGTCGATCACGATCTGCGAAGTCATATCGATGTCTGCATCCGGCAGCACGATCACCGGGTTTTTGGCGCCGCCCTGTGCCTGCACGCGCTTGCCGTTGGCAGAACCTTTGGAATAAACATAGCGGGCCACATTGGAAGAGCCAACGAAGCTAATGCCTTTAATAACAGGATGTTCCAGAATGGCATCTACCGTCTCTCTCGCGCCCTGCACGAGGTTCAGCACACCTTTTGGGAGGTCGAGCTGCTCCATTAATGCGACGATCTTCGTCATCGTCAGCGGCACTTTTTCCGACGGCTTGATAATGTAGCTGTTGCCGCAAGCGAGTGCGTAGGGGAGGAACCAGAACGTAATCATACCCGGGAAGTTGAACGGTGCAATACACGCGCAGGGGCCCAGCGGCTGGCGGATCATGTATTCGTCGATGCCTTTGGCAATGTCTTCGGAAAACTCGCCCTGGATGAGCGTCGGCATACCGCAGGCATTTTCCACATTCTCGATCGCGCGCACCATCTCCGCTTTCGCTTCAATGAACGTCTTGCCGGATTCGAGTACGATAGTTCTTGCGATATCGTCGGCGTTATCTTCGAGTATGGTTTTTAGTTTAAACAAATATTGCACACGCTTCGAAACCGGCGTATTTCTCCATTCCTGAAAACCTTCGTGGGCAGCTGCGGCGGCATCGGCTACGTCCTGCGCATTGCCGTACGGTACTTTTGCCAGCACTTCCTGCGTGGCGGGGTTCAGCACATCCACCAGATGGTCGGAATGGCTGTCGACCCAGCGGCCGTTGATGTAATTCTGTAATTTTTCCATTTGTATTTTAAAACTTATAATCCTCCGTATCCTTCCGTAAATGCCATAACCTCGTCGTAAGAAGGCATGAAATTGGCGCAGCCTTCACGCGTGACGATGATCGCTCCGCAGGCATTGCCCATTCGCACACTTTTGTAGAGATCCCAGCCGCGCAACAGCCCGAACGAGAAGCCCGCACAAAAAGCGTCACCGGCCCCAAGCACATTCAAAACTTCCACCGGGAACCCAGGTACTTTAACTTCCTCCTTACCCGGCTGAAAAATGGACGCACCATCTTTACCGCGCTTCACCACCAGTGTCTCCACGCCGGAACGCAGAATTTCACTAATCGCATTCTCGATATTTCCGCGGATTTCAGGCGCCGATATTTGCTGGTGTTTGATCAAAAGCTGTTCTTTATCAGTCAAAAACGTAGCGAGAATTTCTTCCTCAGTCCCCACTACAATGTTAAAACTACCCAAAGCCGCACGGATGGTCACACCAAATGCGCGGGGATCAAACCACTGGTCGGCGCGGAAATCGATGTCGAGCAGGCGGGTAACGCCGTTCTTTTTCGCCAATTCCAATGCATAAAACATCGCGGTACGGCTCGGGTCCTTGCTGAATGCGGTCCCGGAGAACGCCGCGGCCTTAAAATCCTGGAACGGTAGGGCGGATACGTGGTCGATATTCAGGTTGATATCCGCGCAGTTTTCGCGGTAGTAAACCAGTGGAAAGCGGTCGGGCGGCTCGATGCCGAGTACGACAGCCGAGCTGCGCGTTCCTTCGATGACCGTCACCCATTCTGTGATAATGCCTTCGTTGTCCAGGAAATGCTTGATGAAATTCCCCACCTGATCGTTGCCGATACCGGTGAGAATGGCCGTTTCCAGGCCCAGCCGGCGGCTTCCCGTGGCGATATTGAGCGGGCACCCGCCCACAAATGCATTGAATGCCTCGATTTTTTCAAAAGGGCTGCCCACGTTGGCCGAGTAGAGGTCAATGGACGAGCGGCCAAGGGTAAGTAGATCGTATTTGCGCATGTTAATGGTTGTTTGAAACGCCTATCCGTTCATTTCAGCGGTGACGATCGGTAATCTCGGGTCGGCGCCTTTCCAGCTGCCGTAAATCCAGTCGTGGTCGGGGTCGGATGTATTGGCTAGCGACTGGTCGCTCCCAGCCAGGAAATTGAGGTAATACACATTGTAGCCGTGGCCAGCCACCACCGGGTGATAGCCCTTCGGGACTAGTACGGCCTCGTTGTTTTTCACACGGACGATCTCGTCCAGCGAACGGTCTTCGGTATAAACCTGCTGAATGGCGTAGCCTTGCGGTTTGTCGATTTTGTAGAAATAGATTTCTTCGAGATTCGCTTCGAGCAACGTGCCGTCATCGGCAACCTTGCGCTCGTCGTGCTTGTGCGCGGGGAAGGAGCTCCAATTGCCCGACGGCGTGTACACTTCCACGCAGACGATCTTGTGGCATCCGAAGCCCGGTTCGAGCAGGCTGTTGATCTGGCGGTTGGCATTGTCTCCCCCGCGGTATTCGATCGCCGCTTCCTCGGGGCGTTTCATGCGCGGCGGATGATCTTCGTCGGACAACACCTTGCAAATTGCAATGTCGGTGCCGGGCGATTGCGCGGTGAGTACGAACGGCGTCCGGCGCGAAAGGTACATTGCGTGGCCGATCCCGCTGAACACGTCTTTCCGGCCATTACCCGTTTCCCAGACCTGCCCGGCGGCTTCCACTTTGAAATTTCCGCCCAGCAATGCGAAGCAATATTCATAATCGCCCGTATCTCCCACGATTTGTTCGCCTGCTTCCAGTATTTTAGCTTCGAAGTTCAGGTACGTCCAGCCAGCCTGTTCGGCGGTGAGGGAATGATAGGTCTTGTCGTGTGTTCGGGGCTTGATCAGCAGGTTACTCATTGTGGTAAATCCATTACATTTGCACAATGATAGTGTTGTATAAATTAAACACAAAATGTAAATATGTTAATATCGAATGCAAACGTTTGAAAAAATTTCAAAGATTTAATTGCTATATTCCAACTCATGAATTCCTCACGTCCTGTTACGATTAAAGACATTGCACGCCGTTTCCGGTGCTCCCCATCCACCGTTTCCCGGGCGTTGAACGACCATCCGGCCATCAATGAAGACACCCGCAAAAACATCCAGGAATACGCCAAGGAGGTAGGTTACCAGCGCAATGAAGTGTCGCTGAGCCTGCTCAACAAAAAGACTGCATCCCTAGGGGTGGTAGTACCGACGATCAGTAATTATTACGAAACCGCGGTCATCGAAGGCCTGCACACTGTGTTACAACCTATGGGTTACACACTCAACATCTGCGTGACCAATGAGAGCTACCTGCTCGAAAAGGAATCGCTTTCCAAACTGCTCTCCAACCGGACGGAAGGGATATTTCTCTCAGTTTCCCAGGAAACTTACGACGCCGGTTACTACGAGCACCTCGAAAACGTGATCCAGCGCAAAACACCCCTCATTTTCATTGACCGTGAATACGAGGATTTCGAAACCAGCCGCGCCACGGTGGACGATTACCACGGCGCATTCGCAGCCGTAGAGCATTTGATATCAATCGGTTATAAGCAAATCGCGCATTTGAAGGGCCCGAACGGCCTCACCGTTTCCGAACAGCGTTTCAAGGGGTATATCAATTGTTTGAAAAAACACAACATGCCCATTCGCGAAGAGTTGATCCTCAATACCAATTTCAATGTGGAAAGCGCCATTCTCCCCACCAAGCGCCTGCTCGAACTCGCTTCTCCGCCCGATGCGATCTTCGGAGTGAACGACCAGGTGGCCATCGGTGCCATGCGCGTCGCGAAGGACAAAGGCCTCCGTATTCCGCAGGATATCGGGCTCGTCGGTTTCGATAATTCGCCGATTTCGGCTTACACATTTCCATCGCTCACTACCGTGCACCGGCCGGGCCGGAAGATCGGTATGGAGGCTTCGCGCTTGTTTCTCAATCAGTTGAATGGCTCAGGGGATTTTGCGCCGGAGAGCATTGTATTGCCGTCGGAGCTGGTGATCCGGGAGTCTTCGCTGCGGATTTAGCAAATTCTTTTTTGTAGAAATAAAATAGAAGGTAACTGCCAGATACTTTGAGAAAATATCAATAATTTCGGTGATCTGTAACTCTTCTATCTGATTTATTAACTTGACTTTTACATTCCCTTCAATCCGACTTTTCCTGTCTGTATTGTGTGTGCTTGCTATGTGCGTGAGCGAACTTCGGGCAGTTCCTTCCATTGGCATCAAGCCTGTTCCTTCATGGGTGATCCCGGTAACGCCGGGCGGGAAGGCGCCCTCGGCCAAGGATTTTTCAGGGGGATATTATCTTACTTTTGTCGACAAGCAGGTCAACCTGGCCGCGAAGACTACTTACAAGCGTTTCGTAAGGCAAATCGTTTCGGAAAGCGGGATTCAGAACGGCTCGGAGATTTCGGTTACATTCGATCCGGCCTACGAGCGGGTGGATTTCCATGAAGTGACTGTCTGGCGGGCCGGGCAGCGCATTGCTCATTTGAATCAGGGGGATTTCAAGGTGATGCCAGTGGAATCTGAGCGGCAGCGGTTTATTTATAACGGCTACCATTCCGCCTCGCTGGTGTTGAAGGACATCCGCAAAGGCGACCGGATCGACGTGGCTTATTCGACAATCGGCTGGAACCCGGTTTTTATGAATAAATATTCCGATTTGATGTATTTCAATGCATATGACTACATCTCGCATATCCACAACTCCATTCTTGCACCTGTTGGAAGAGTACTGTATTTCAAGGATTTCAATAAACCTCCTTTAGGAAATGCCCGGAACGTCGGCGGAAATACGCTCTACGAATGGGATACACGTAATGTAAAAAAGAATTCCTACGACGACTATGTACCCGGATGGTATGAGAAAGAGCCGTCGGTGCAGGTAACCGAATTCGGGACCTGGAAGGAAGTTACCGATTGGGGGCTCAATTTCTACCAGGTACCAGCACCCTCGGGAGCTTTGAAAGCAAAGGTAGAGGAGTGGAAAGCACAAAGTGAGAGCACACTGGAATTCATCGGAAAGGCGGTTCGCTTTGTGCAGGATGAGATTCGCTACCTGGGCATTGAAACCGGTGAAAATTCCCATCGGCCGCACAAGCCGGAAGAGGTATTTGCCCAACGATATGGCGATTGTAAAGATAAGGCATTCCTGCTATGCGCCATTTTACGATCGAATGACATTGAATGTGACCCGGTTCTGGTCGATTCGTACAAACGCTCGCATGTGGCGGATTATCTGCCTTCTCCTTCGGATTTCAATCACGTGATCGCCCGTGTGCGTGTGCAGGAGAAGAGCGCTAAGGACAATGAAACCAGTTTCGCATTCATTGATGCCACAATGGCTTTGCAGGGCGGTGCAGTTCCGCAAATGTATTGCCCGCCTTACGGAAAAGGCTTGCTCCTCAAAAGCGGTCAGACGCAGCTGGTCACGATCCCGGACCATAATGCCGGTAATATCGACATCGTGGAGGATATCTATCTGCCAGCGACCGGTGATTCTAGTGCGAAAGGCAGGATACAAGTGAAAACGGCCTATTACAAAGGCGATGCGGACGATTTTCGGGCACAATTTCAGCAAGGGCATGTGTCGGAACTGGAAGAGAATTATCTCAATTTTTATAAGGACCTTTTCAAACACGCCGGGGTGGAGTCCACGGATACGCTCGAATACTATGACCAGCGCGAAGGCAACAGCTTTTCACTCGTAGAGCGGTATGCGCTTAAAAATCCCTGGAAGCTCGATAGCACGACTAACAAGTTCTATTTCGACGTCTTTGGCAAAACCCTCTACACCACGCTGACCATTTTGCCGGGCCGCCCCAGGAAAGACCCGATTTTGCTTAAATTCCCAAACGACCAGAGCTACATTATTAACGTCCATATGCCGGATGCGTGGACCATTACCCAGGATAAGTGGGAGATCAAGCGCGGTTCGTACGTTATCAGTTTTGAATCGAGATACCTTCCCGAGGAATACACCTGGCAGCTCAAATACCATTTTAAAACACTGAAAGACCATGTGCCGGTGACCGAAGCCAAGCAGTACAAGGCGGATATCGACAAGCTGGTTGAAAATCTCGAATATCAGTTAACGGAGCCGAAATCCGTCGGCGGGTTTGAGGTATCCGACATCAATGGCTGGATGGTGGGGCTATTGATTGTCGCCGTGATATTCACAATCAACTTTTTCAGACGATTGTACCGCTATTCACCGGGGTACCGGCACTACCACGAGCCGGGTATAGAATTGAGCAGCTGGTTGATTTTTCTGGCGATAGGTATTGGATTTCAGCCGCTTACCCTGTTGTTTCAACTTATTGGCCAGCAACTGCCGGCCTACGTTTCATTGATCCACTGGAACGCGCTCGAACCCAGGGGTATATTGATTTCGACGGCTTACCGTGCGGTGCTGGTCTTTGAGTTGTGTTTTAATGTCGGGATGGTCGGGTACGCCGTGCTGGTTGCTGTTTTGTTCTTCAAAAAGCGGGATTCTTTTCCGAAACTTTATATCTACTACCTGGGGATCAACCTGTCGGGTGCCATTCTGGACGCCTGTGCAAGCTACGCATTGGCAGGCGATTTACTTGGTGGCGAGTTCAACGAAACCATCGCCACGATAGGCCGGTCGATGTTTTACTCCGCAATTTGGATCCCGTACCTGATCAAATCTTCGCGCGTGCAGCGCACATTTGTGAATACCTACGGCGACCTGCCCGCAGAAAAAGAACTGAGCGAAGGTGCAGAAGTAGCAGAGCCTTTGGAATAGTAATGTTGTTTAAAACAAAACAAAAAGCCGGTCAGACTACTCCGACCGGCTTTTATTTGTGTACTCAAATATCAATACCCATCATTCTGCTGCAAATACCCCGGTAAATTCGAGGCGCCGTCGATGGCGGTTTGCGGGATCGGGAAGATGCGTTTCTTCACGTCGGCGTTAGTTTTTTCGGTCCATTTGCCTTCGTATTTGCCGAAACGGATCATGTCCGGGCGGCGGAGCATTTCCCAGTAGAATTCGAAACCGCGTTCGCGGAAAAGCAGGTCGAGGTTCATGCTCGTGAGCGCGGGTGGTGCGAGTGTTTTCGTGCGCGAGGCGCGTACGAGGTTTACGTCGGCCAGGGCCCCGGCTGCGTCGTTGCCTTTGCGGAGTTTTGCTTCGGCACGCATCATGTAGATGTCCGCCAGACGTGCAATCACGATGTCGGCCTCGCCGCGGTTACGGCCCGTGTTCGACTTGTTGCTGAACTCGTATTTCTCCACGCGGTAGCCGGTGTTGTAGTTGCTGCCCGCGGTGGTAAAGTCGATCATTTCGGAGAAGCTTACGGGCAAGTCAGCACGGTTACGCGTCAGGTAGGTTAGCTTTCCTACTTTCAGCTTGCCGTCGGGGCAGCGGAGGAATGCGCCATTCACGCGCAATGCGCCATACTGCTGGCCTCTCAGGATGCCGCGGTTAATCTTGTAGTCGGCGTCGGCCAAACAAGTATCGGCAGCATTGGTGTAAACAGACATGTTTTGCTGGTAAAACCGCGGGTCACGCGAAGGATCGACGGCGCCATATGCCTGCACCCAGGTCTGGTAGAAATCGGAGGTAACGCCCGGGCCGTCGGTACCATTCGCCTGCGGAAATTCTGCTAATGGGAACTGGTCGCCGGAGATCGAGAAGTAGGCCATCCGGTTATGTCCGTTCAATTCGGCGCGCTGGTCAACGGCAAAGATGAGCTCGTCGTTGGTATGATTGTCGTTCCCGAAGATCGCGAAATAGTCAGACGAAAGTTTAGCCTGGCCGGAGTTGATCACCTTGTCGGTGTACTGGATTACCTTATCCATATCCTCGGCTTTGAAATCGAATGTCGTGCCGTAAATGTTGCGGTACACGGCTGCATTCAGGTTTAGGCGTGCCAGCAAGCTCCAAACCGCGGCCTGGTTCAACCGGCCCGGTCCTACGGCCGATTTGGGCTGCAATACCGGCTCGACAGCCAGGAATTCGCTTTCGATGTATTTCACAGCCTCGTCGCCACGGATGATTTTCGAGGTAGTTCCCGGATCATCCTTCACAAACACAATGCCGAACAAATCCAGCAACACCATATTGTAGTAAGCACGCATACCACGGGCCTCGGCGGTGTATAGCGCCACATTCGGGGATGTAGCGGTTTTGAGCCCTTCGATAGCCGTGATGCACCGCGAGATAGACTGTACCAGCTGGTTCCACGTGTTGTTCACGTTCGGGTCCGTGCTGGTGGTGTTGTGCGCGTGCAATGCGAGGTAAATACCATTGTCGCCCCAGTCGGTGCCGCCGCGGTAGGGGAGAATGGCCTCGTCGGTGGAAATTTCCTGCAATGCAAAATAGGTGGTATGCTGGAAAAGGTTGGGTAGCAATGCATAAGTAGGTGCCAGCAGCCCGTTTACGGTTTCTTCTTCTGAAAGTTTCACGCTCAGCGTTTCGTCCAGCACTTGCTCTTTCAGGTCGGTACAGGCGTTGCTGAGCATGAGCAGGCCGGTTACCGCGAATATGGTTGATAGTTTCTTCTTCATGGGTCAATAATTAAAAGCCGAGATTGATCGAGAAAATGACGGTTTTCGATTTCGGATAACTCAGGTAATCGATACCATATGAGGTAATGCCGGCGATCGAACGGTCGTTGTTAACTTCCGGGTCGTAGCCACTGTATTTCGTCCACAATGCCAGGTTCTGGCCGGTTACCGAAATGCGGGCTGTTTGTACCCATCTGTTAATGCCAAGCTTGGCGGTATTGAGGTTATAGCCCAACACCAGGTTGTTCAGCCTCAGGTAAGCGCCATTTTTGAGATACCTGGTAGAAACCCCCGCCGAGTTGTTCACAGATTCCTCGGTCGATTCGAGCGCTTCCGGTGTCACGTTCACGCCTTTCGATAGTTTCAGTTTGTAGAAGTTCGAGTTGGCGGTATTGTCATACACTTTGTTACCCGCCACACCATTGAAGTTGGCGCTCAGATCAAAGCCTTTGAAGCTGATATTTCCGTTGAAATTGTACATGCGGGTGGGCAATGCGGTACCTGCTACAACGCGGTCGGCATCGTTCACAATGCCGTTACCATCCACATCGCGGAACTTGCTGATGCCGTTTTCGTCGAAACCGATGAACTCTTTCAGAAAGAACGAGCCGATCGCTTCACCGTTGATGTAACCATTGATGGTCGCGGAAGTCAGCCCCGATCCTTGTGCTGAACCCGACGGGATCACGGTATAAGGCGAGTTCTCTACGCGGTTTTTGATGAAAGTAATGTTTCCACCTACCGAATACCGGAGTCCGTTTTCCAATGCATTACGGTAATTAAGCTCGAATTCCATACCCTCGTTAAGGATCTGCATATCAGGCACGTTGGTCCAGAAAGTGCCGGCTGGCTGAACAGGGTCGGCTGGGATTACTTCAAGCAGCATCTTTTCGGATACTTTTCTGAAATAATCGATTTCCCCGCTCAACGCGCCTTTGAACAAACCGAAATCAAGACCTACGTCGGTTTGCTTGGACACTTCCCACTGAATGTTGGGATTGGCCAGACGTGTGTAGGTAGTTCCGCCCGGGAAGGTAGTGCCGCCGTCGAGCGGATAGCTCGCTGTTCCTGAAACCACCGACGTAAACCGCGCCTGGGTGATTTTGGAAGGGATTTCCTGGTTGCCCGTCGATCCCCAGCCTGCACGAAGCTTCAACTCCGAGAATGGCGACGATTTCATGAAAGGTTCTTCCGAGATCCTCCAACCTGCGGAGAATGAAGGGAAAGATCCATATTTGTTATTAGCACCGAATTTGGACGATCCATCGATACGCAACGTGGCGGTGAGCAGGTATTTGTCCTTGAAACCATAGCTCGCACGGCCGAAGAAAGATTGCAGCTCGTTGATCGTCGCGAAACCGCCGGGCTGGTTCAATGCCAATGTGAGATCCTGCCCGAGGCCCGGGTTGTAGATAGGCTCGATGTCGGAAATCGGGAACTTGTTGATGCTGAAATTCCGGCTCTGGATGAAAATGCGTTGGTAGGAATGACCGAGCAACGCCGTGATGCTGTGCATTTTGGTATTCAGCGTGTAAGTCAGGTAGTTTTCGAGCAGCCTGTTGGTATTGCGCAAACCGTAATTTTCCAGACGCCCGTTCTCAGCCGGAATCGTACTCGGCAGCAATTGTTTATCCTGCGTAGCGGTTGAGTTATCGATGCCGAAGTTCAGTTTGTAAACGAGCCCGTCGATAATCTTGACCGATGGCGAAATGCTCGCCAGCACACGATTGGTCGTCAGGAGCTCCTTGTATTGTTGCAAAATGAACAGCGGGTTGGTGAAATCCTCGTAGAGTGCCAGCTGGCCGTCAGCCTTGTAAGGTGCGTAAGTCGGATTGATGGTCAACGCGCTACCGACCGCACCCTGGATGTTGGGGCGCTGGTTTTTGGTATTGGTGGCATTGAGGTTAAAATCCAGTGTCACACGGTCCTCGAACAATTTCTGGGAAAGGTTCACACGGCCGGTGTAACGGTTTTGCTGGTTTCCTTTCAGAATCCCCTGCTGCTTCTGCGATCCGAATGAGGCGTAATAAGTCATCTTTTCGCTGCCGCCGCCAATCGATATATTGTGGTTGTGGGTGGTAGCGGTGCGGAAAATTTCCTTTTGCCAGTCGGTATCGGCTTTTCCGTCGGCTACTGTCGCGCCCAGTTTGGCGGCTTCCGCCAGGAACTCGGGGCCCGAGAGCACATCAATGGGACGCGCCGCGGTGGACAAGCCCAGGCTTCCCGAATAGGTAACCTGCGCCGCGCCCGACTTGCCTTTTTTGGTAGTAATCAAAATAACACCATTCGCACCACGAGCCCCGTAAATAGCTGTGGCAGAGGCGTCTTTCAGTACGTCGATCGACTCGATATCCTGCGGGTTCAGGAAGTTGAGCGGGTTCGCGTCGCCGCCGGTACCGCTGTTGTCGAGCGCCATACCATCCACGACGAACAATGGCGTACTACCTGTACGCACACCGCCCGGACCACGGACCGTGATATTCGTTTTGCCGCCCGGCTCGCCTGTCGCCGAAGTAATATTCACACCGGATACTTTCCCTTGCAGCAATTGCTCGGGAGAGTTGATGATCCCCTGGTTGAATTCAGCGCTTTTCAGCGACTTCACCGATCCGGTAATGTCCTTTTTCGTCGTGCTGCCATAGCCGACCACCACTACCTCACTGAGGTTGGACGCCGATTCTTTCAGCTTGATTTCGATGGAACTGGCATTGCTTTCGGTCAAAAGAAAGTCTTTCAGCGACTGCTTTTCAAAACCGATATAGCTGAATTCCAGGTTGTAACGCTGGCCCGTTTGTAAATTTGCAAAGCTGAAAGAGCCTGATTCATTGGTAGTTGCACCTTGTTTGTTGTTGCCGTTGACATCGGAGATCACGACTGTAACGCCGGGTAACCCCTCGGAGGAACCTTCGGTGGTCACTTTACCGGTAAGCGTAATCTCCTGCAATTTGTTCATGTTGGATTCAACATGCTTTCTGGGCTGGCCTTCGGGAACCGGTATTTCAGCTGCGGCAATGGCGTGGAGGCCGCAAACGGCCGTCACCTGCATAAGGCAGTTTCGGATTATCCCGGTCCTGACTGATAGAGTCGAAGTCTTTCTCATAGTCGTGGATTATTGGATTTTACAGTGAATAGAAAGTTGAGGCAAGATTGATTTTCAGTCATAGAGGAAAATTTGGGTATAATGAGTTACAAGATTACAGATTGTATTTTTAATATAAATAATAGCAATAACTTTATAGTTTATGCAAACGTTTGAAATTCTGTGCAAACGTTTGAAAAAATATAAAGATTAAATAGGATGAAATTAATAGTGCTTTTTGTGGTGTGGGAATGCTGATTTTTAATCATCCCAAAGTCTGATCGGGACTGAAAAAGTTGCATTAAAGCGGCATTTTAACCTAAAAGCGGCGTTGCCACGAACAGTAAATGGAGGAAATGTTCTTCAAGACTTGTTAGATGAGCGCAGGCGGATAGGACGTTGGCGGCAGAATGGGAGTCTCAGGAGAACGGAGAGAAGTAGGAACGAGACGAAGAAATGCTCAGCAGAAAGGTAGCGATACCTCATTCTTAGCGGCTAGGCGGCGGTTTCTGCCGGGACAACTTTCAATGTTAGTCCATGAAGTTTCAGGAGTTCATCCAACTCTTGCTGGCGTTCGGCCAGGAGTTCTTCGTATTGTTTGATCATTAACCATGAATCGCCGGACTCACGATGCATTTGCAGGGTTTGATTGGTGAGTGCCACAAGTTCTATGAGCCGCGACACACGCAATCCCCATTCTTCCAATTCTACTATCATCTGTGGTTTCATGACTCAATAATTTAATTGTATAAATCCTTTCGATTGCCCTTTTCGAGAGTCTTTGACAAAATCGTGCATCCACTGCACAGAATCCAGGTAAGAGTGAACGAACCTTTTGTGATTTCTTGGGAAATCTTTGACGAAATATCCGTCGAGCCGCAGACTTTTCTCCTGGCTTTCCGCTCTCAGATCATTTAGTACACGCTCATTTTGGCTGAAAGTTTTTGCATTTATGAATGTCACAAAATCAATGTCGCCTGGGTTAAGTTTTCTGGTGACAAAGCTTCCGTCTATCCATTGATGAAAATCTTTGCCTATGATTGCGACCAGCTTTTCCATATACATCGAGAAATTCTCAAAGATCACTCGCCTCGTACTGGACCGAGGGAACGCGTCGACGAACTCGGCTTTAAAAGTCGACCAGTCAGTACAGATAATGTCGTAAGGCTTCAAGTTGCCCTGAATGTCAAATTCCAAGTGTGCGGTTTTATTTTTAGGTTAAATATAACCAAAAATAAACCTTTAAACATCCTGCCGCAAGACCTCCAGGGGCGGGCGGGACAAGATGCCGCGGCTATTTAGCAAACCGATGATTACAGTGAGCAAAGAGACAAAAAGGAAGATCAATGCGATCGGCCAGAGTTCAGGGTTGAACTCGGATTCGAAATTGAATTTGGCCAGGCAGAAGCTTCCGATCACGGCGATGAGAATGCCCGTGAATGCGGCGAGGGCGCCGAGGAAGAAGTATTCCAGTGAGGTGATGACGAATATCTGTTTCCGACTCGCGCCTAATGTGCGCAAAAGGACGCTTTCCTGAATGCGCTGGTACTTGCTGATCATGACGGACGCGATGAGCACGATAAGCCCGGTGAGAATGCTGAAACCGGCCATAAAACGGATCACAAAACCGATTTTGTTGAAAATATCATCCAGCACGCGTAGTACCAGGGCGAGGTCGATGATGGAAATATTGGGGTATTGCCTCACCAATGCTTGCTGGAACCGGGCGGAAACAGCCGGATTGGGCACGTGCGTGAGCATAGCGTGAAACTGCGGAGCTTCTTCGAGCACGCCGGTCGGGAATACGACGAGGAAGTTGGTGCGGACCTCACTCCAGTTAACCTCCCGGAAGCTGGAAATGGTGGTAGGCATAATGGTACCCTGCACGTTGAAAACCAGCGTGTCGCCGAGTTCGAGGCGGCTTCTTTCGGCAAAGCCTTGTTCTACCGAAATCGGTATCATTTCCGCAGATGGGTTGTGTTTTCCCTGCCATTTGCCTTTGGTGATTTTTTCGGAAGATGTGGTCGAATCGCGGAAGGTGACGCGGTACTCCCGGCCGAATATGCGGCGTGATTGCTCAGCTGTGGTGTCGCCCTCAAAATCCGCGGCGGCTTTGCCGTTAACTTCCTCCAAACGCATGTTTACAATGGGCACGCTTTGGTTAATAGGCACATTTTGCGCTTTGGCAATGGCGAGTACGCCCTCTCTTTGATGGTTTTGAATGTCGAAAAGCACCATATTGGGCTGATTGCCGCTGCTCGACAGCTTCACGCGGGTAAGCAGGATGGTCTGGATAAAAAAGAGCGTGCAAATCAGCGAAGTGCCCAGGCCGACGGAGACGATGAGAATGGTCGTCTGGTTGTTGGGCCGGTACAAATTGGCAAGGCCCTGACGCCAGAGGTAGCTCCATGAAGTCGGAAAAAAACGGCGCACAAGCCACATCAGCAGACTGGCAATGCCAAAAAGGATCAGGAACGAGGCCAGAATGCTGCCCGTGAAGACCAATGCCTGTATCCAGGTCTGCATTTGAAGGAACGAAAACCCGAAAATGAAGAGGACAATCAGCCCGTACAATGCCCAGCTCACCGCGTCGCGCTCCGGATGAGAGGCGTCCGAGGCCGAGCGGAGTACATTCAGTGGCGACACTTTGCGGATCGATACGAGCGGTGGTAATGCGAAAAGAATGGATATCAGCACGCCAATGGCCAGTCCCTGTCCGATAGCGGACCACGAAATGTCGGTAGTGAGGTCAAACGGAAGGAGATCTTGCAATACCACCGGTAAAAATTGCTGAATTACGGTCCCGAGCAGCGTACCGAGCACAGTACCGATGAGCCCGATGCCGGCGATCTGAATCAGGTAAATCAGGAATGCCTGCGACGCCTTCACGCCCAGACAGCGCAATATCGCGATGGAATTCAGCTTCTCGCGCACATATATATGTATGGCGCTCGCTACGCCTATGCACCCGAGCAGCAGCGCCACGAACCCTACCAACGAGAGGAAGCGGGTCAGGTCGCGGAACGAGCGGCCGGTATCCTCCTTCTGGCTTTGTACAGTATTATAGTCAAGGTCGTACTTCTCGAATTTGGGTTCCAGTGTTTTGACCATCTTTTCGACGTCCGTTTTCGCAGGATATTTGAAATAATACCTGTAACCCACGCGGCTGCCTTTCTGCATAAGTCCCGTCTGGTCCAAAAAACGCATGGGAATGTACACAACCGGCGCAACAGAGGCGGTAATGCCCGTTGCACCCGGCGCTTTTTCGAGGATGCCTGCAATGGCAAAAGTAACCTCTCCGATCCGGATAGAGTCGCCTACCTGCGCGCGGTATTGCAGCATGAGCGTCTGGTCGACCACTGCTTCCTGCCGGTTTCGGAATGTCTGTTCCGCTGACACGGGAATCGTTTCCAGCTTTCCATAATAGGGGAAATCGCCCGCCAATGCTTTTACCTGCGTGAGCCGGCTTCCGCCACCTTTATTAAAATACACCATCGAAGCGAATGCACGTTCCTCCGAGCGCATTTTGCCCAGCGAATCCACGAATGCCATCGCTTTTCCCTCGATTTTTTTACCGCTGTAAATGGACAAATCGGCGCCGATCAGCGTGGCGGCCTGGTTGTCGATATTGTCGCGCAGGTTGTCGCCGAGCGAGTAAATGGCTACGAGCGCGGCGATGCCGAGGATAATGGACGATATGAACAATGCGAGCCGGGCGCGGTTTCTGCGGCTGTCGCGCCAGGCCATTTGTAATAACCAGGGAAAATTGAAAGTATCGGGGTTCATCGGAAATTCAAGGTTAGCTGGCCTCCACAATTTTGCCGCCTTTGATGCGGATAATGCGCTGGGTTTTGGCAGCGAGTTCGAGGTCGTGGGTGACGACCACGAGCGTGGTACCCGCCTCGCGGTTGAGGTCGAAAAGTAGCTTCACCACTTTTTCACTCGTTTCCGCATCGAGGTTACCAGTCGGCTCGTCGGCGAAAAGGATCTGCGGCTGGTTCGAGAATGCCCTTGCCAGCGAAACCCGTTGCTGCTCGCCACCGCTGAGCTGGGTAGGGTAGTGGTGGCCGCGTTCGGCGAGGCCCACTTTGTCGAGCAGGTCGAGCGCGCGGGACTTTATATTCTTTTCACCCCGTAATTCCATGGGTACCATCACATTTTCCAATGCGGTGAGTGTCGGGAGCAATTGAAAATTTTGGAATATAAACCCTACATACTGGTTACGTACCGCCGCGAGCTGATCTTCATTGAGGCCGTTGAGCCGCTTCCCGTGCAGTTCTACGGTGCCGTTTGTAGAGCGGTCGAGCCCGGCGCAGAGGCCGAGGAGCGTCGTCTTACCGCTGCCCGAGGGACCTACGATAGAGACCGTGGAGCCTGTATCGATGGAAAAACTGATACTATCAAGGACTTTGAGGGTGCGGTCGCCGCTTTTATATATTTTACTGACGTCGTGCAGATCGAGTATGGTATTCATCAATCGTTTTTCTTTTATGTTTGCGTCGTGCCTTGGGCATGCAGCTCTGGGCACTTAGCTCAGGCGCGAAAGACCTAATTTGGCTCTTTTCGGGTATTGATTCTCATAAATATAGTTTAAACGGCTTTTAAATGAGAATGAATGGCCCGGTATGCGTTTTTAAAGTGTAAAATTCATTCCACTTCGATAGAGATTATAATGGATATGCGTCGTTTCAAGACATTTTTGGCATTATCGTTACTAACCGCCTCGCTGCTTTCCTGCGGTGACGCGAAAAAAGAAGAGTCGGCGCAAAAGGCCGATTCGACAGCGGCAGCGGCCAAAACGCCTGCTGCGAAAAAGAAAGTCATCGTCTTTTTCGGCAACAGCCTCACCGCAGCATATGGCCTCGACGACCCGTCGCAGGGCTTTGCGGGGCTTATCCAAAAGCGCATTGATTCTTTAGGTCTGAATTACAAAGTTGTTAATGCAGGCGTGAGCGGGGAAACTACCTCCGGTGGAAATAGCCGCATCGACTGGCTGCTCAAACAACCGCTGGATGTTTTTGTACTTGAACTCGGCGGTAACGACGGCCTGCGCGGCATTCCTGTTTCCGAAACCCGCAAAAATTTGCAAGAAATTCTGGATAAGGTAAAAGCCAAATACCCCGACGCCAAGCGCGTGCTCGCCGGCATGCAAATCCCGCCGAATATGGGCCAGAAATATGCCGGTGAATTCAAGGAAGTTTACGCGGATCTGGCCAAAAAGAACAACGTGACGCTCATTCCCTTCCTGCTTGAAGGGGTAGGAGGCGAATCGAAGCTCAACCAGGCCGACGGCATTCACCCCACGGCGGAAGGCCACAAGATCCTCGCCGAGAATGTCTGGATAAGAATTAAAGATTTGTTATAAAATGCAAGAACCCGCTCGATCGAGCGGGTTCTTTTCATTTCAGGCATTGTAAGTTTCATTGCCGTGCAGCTGCCGGGCGCCGTATTTGTTCCAGGCTTCGATAATTTCCATTCGGTCCTCGATGGTCTTTGGTGTGAATGAAATGATCGTTTCGCCCGCCCGGATGCTTGTTTCGAAGGCTTCCGCATGCTCTTTGGGTACTCCGCGGCCGTGTAATGCGCCTACTATGCCTCCCGTAAGCCCGCCCGCGCCTGCACCCGTGAGCGCCGCGAGCAGGGGACCCGCTACCGCAATGCCCAGCCCGGGAATGATCACCGTGCTGCCGATGGCGATCAAAGCCCCGGCGATGGCGCCGGCAGTGCCGCCGATGGCCGAGCCGATGCCCGCATTTTCCATGGTCGTATGCGCGGGTTTTTCCTGGCCGATCTCCTCGTGGTGTATCCGGTGCGTTTCGTCCGAGATAATCACATTGATTTCGTCCGGCTTGTAGCCGCGGTACATCAGTTCGTCGTACGCTTTTTGCGCATCTGAGCGGTTGGAGAATGCGGCATTCACCAGCGAGGGATAATTATATTCGATTGTAGTTTCCATTACGTTGTTTTTTGGTTGAAATAATGCGCGTGACCAAAAAACAACTATGCCAGCCAAGACGTAAAAAAGCCCGAAACGAGTGCTTGCAAACGTTCCGGGCCACAATGCCGTATGGAGGTTTCGCTATACTACCCTGTCGCCACGTATCACACGCAGGATAATCGCAACGACGGCGATAACGAGCAGGATGTGAATGATGTTTCCTAATCCAAAACTTGCAAAGCCGAAATAGCCGATCAGCCACAGGATCACCAGGATCACGGCTATGGTATACAGGAGATTTCCCATTGTTGTAAAATTTTGAGTTAGAGTTAATTTAGAGATACATGGATTATATCAATTTAAATGCCAGCCACTTTCTGGCGTTTCCAAACGTGATATTTCCACGGTTTCTACAATATTTGCGGCGTTCAAGGCTTTTACTCCGACGAGTTGTAGAAAATTTTCTCAAAACTTACGGTAACAGCCGCTCCGCTATCGTCATTCTCTTAATTCCCTTTCAATTCTTTTCCAATGAAAAAAGCATTTCTATCACTCTTTGCATTTGTCCTTTTAACATTAAGTCAGGCGATTGCCGCGCAGGTCGACACCGTGGAGGTGAACAGCGCGGTGATGAAAAAGAACCTGAAAGTAGTCGTGGTACGGCCTGCGGGGTATAATGCAGGCAGAGAATTTCCTGTCGTTTACCTTTTGCACGGTTACAGCGGCAACCATGCCAACTGGATCCAGAAAGCGCCCGGTATCCAGAAAGCCGCCGACCAGTTCAATATGATCATCGTCTGTCCGGACGGCGGTTTCAGCAGCTGGTATTGGGACAGCCCGGTGGACCCGCAGTCGCAGTTCGAGACTTATGTTTCCAAAGAACTCGTTGCCTACGTCGATAAAAACTACAAAACCATCAAAGACCGCAAAGGCCGGGGCATTACGGGGCTGAGCATGGGCGGTCACGGGGCATTCTACCTCGCTTTGAAGCACCAGGATGTGTACGGTACTGCCGGCAGCATGAGCGGCGGCGTGGATATCCGCCCCTTCCCCAACAACTGGGACATGGCCAAGCGCCTGGGCTCTTACGCCGAGCAACCCGAAAGGTGGGAGAAGAATACGGTAATCAATATGCTCCATTTGCTCACTCCCAACTCGCTTTCGCTCATTATCGACTGCGGTACCGAGGATTTCTTCTACGCCGTGAACGAAAACCTGCACCAGCAACTCGAATACCGCAAAATCCCGCACGACTACATTTCCCGCCCGGGCGCGCACAACTGGCCGTATTGGGAGAATGCAGTTCAGCACCAGCTGCTTTTTATGAATACCTATTTCAATAAAAAATAATCCGCAAATCCGTGTCATACGGCTCACTATGAGGTATTTTCTGTTTGCATTGACGCTTCTTTTCACTGTTTTGCCAAAAATATTGCGTGCCCAGGAGGGTAATCAGGCATTGCCCGATCCATTTACATTTAACAATGGGAAAAAGGTAAAGTCTGTCAAGGACTGGGAGCGGAGGCGGAAAGAGATCCTTGAAACCATGACGCGCGAAATGTACGGGGTAGCTCCGGGTCGCCCTAAAAATATGCGTTTCGAAGTTTTCGACCTTGATAAGAATGCATTAGGCGGCAAAGTGACGCGCAAGCAAGTGACGGTGCATATTACGGAAAACGGCAGGGAAGCGAAGTTCGACCTGCTCGTTTACATTCCGAACTCGGCCAAACATCCGGTACCAGCCATTATCGGGCTCAATTTCATCGGTAACCAGGCGATCCATCCCGACCCGGGCATTAAGCTGACCACCGCCTGGGTCGAGAACAGCAGGATGTTCCCCTGCGCCGTGGATGGTAAGGCAACGGACGCATGCCGTGGTGTGAATGCCTCGCAGTGGGCTGTGGACAGCATTCTCGCACGCGGGTACGCGCTCGTGACGCTCTACCGCGAGGAAATCGCTTCCGACCGTAAGGCACAGGCATTTCAAACCGGCATTCACCCATTGTACCCCGGGTTGCAGCAGCGCGAGGACAATTTCGGTACCGTGGCCGCCTGGGCCTGGGCTTTGAGCCGTGGGTTGGATTACCTCGAAACGGACGAGGATATCGACGCCAAACGTGTGGCGGTGTTCGGTTTTTCGCGGTTGGGCAAGGCGGCGCTCTGGGCCGGTGCAACGGATCGCCGGTTTGCAGCCGTACTGAGCAATGAATCGGGCGCAGGTGGAGGCAAGCAGTTCCGGCGCGGGGTGGGGGAAGACATTAACCGGCTTTGCACGGCATTTCCGCATTGGTTTGCACGGAGTTTCGCCCAATATAAAGGCAAGGACACGGAGCTGCCGTTCGATCAGCATTTCGTCCTTTCGCTCATTGCTCCAAGACCTGTTTACCTGGCAACGGCGGAAGACGACAAGAATTCAGACCCCCAGGGAGAGTTTGCTACCGCGCGGGCGGCGGATGCAGTGTACCGGTTTTTGGGAACGAACGGTTTACCCGACGGCCCGTTTCCGGCGCTGAATCAGCCTCTGGCGGGCCAAATAGGGTTTCATATCCGACCGGGCGGGCACGATGTTAAAATGTTCGACTGGATACAGATATTAAATTTCTCTGATTTACATTTGCAAAAATAGACCGAACCTAATATTTAATTTTACTATTCAGCTAAATGAGCAACCAATCGTCTGCCGGCACCGTTCACGCCTCCCCGCCCAAGTTCACCGACAAAAAATACCTAATCACCCTGGTCTTCGTAACCTCCCTTTTCATGTTCTGGGGGATTGCCATTACGATGGGGGACGTGCTCAACAAACACTTTCAACACGTTTTAAGTCTGACCAAAACACAATCCGCATTTGTGCAATTCGCGATCTTCGGGGCTTATGGTGTGATGGGGATCCCGGCGGGGTTATTCATGAAGCGTTTTGGCTATAAAAACGGCGTTCTTTTCGGACTGACGCTCTTTGCTGTCGGTTCGTTTTTGTTTGTTCCGGCTGCTGCTGCGGCTTCATTTCCATTCTTTGGAGGAGCGTTGTTCATTCTGGGCTGCGGTCTTTCCACCTTGGAAACGGTTGCCCACCCGTTTGTCGCGTCGCTGGGAGATCAGCGTACGAGTGACATGCGTATCAATTTTGCCCAGGCATTTAATGCATTGGGTACAATTATCGGACCGGCCGTTGGTTCTTATTTTTTGTTGAGAAATAATGTGGAAGGCAGTACGGACCTTACTTCGGTAAAAACATTGTACATCGTCATAGGAAGTGTGATTGCTACGATCGCGGTATTGTTTTCATTTGTTAAAGTACCGGCACTTATCGATCCCCACGGAGCCGTAGATCCTGCTGTTGCCAATGTGGACACGCATCCGGAGAGAGGCCTTTTCCAGCACAGACATTTCAAATGGGCAGTTTTGGCGCAATTTTTCAACGTAGCTGCACAAGCCGGTACGTGGGCGTTTTTTATTAACTACGGTCACGAGAAAATGGGTTTCTCCGACGCTGTGGCTGGTAACTACATGATCATTTTCTTCGTATTGATGCTTACAGGCCGTTTCGTGGGTACATTCCTCATGCGTTTTATTGCACCACATTCTTTACTAGCGATTTTTGCTGCATGTAATATTGTAATGTGCCTGATTATCGCGCAAAGCCTTGGCTGGCCATCATTTATCGCATTGCTGATGCTGAACTTCTTTTTCAGCATCATGTTCCCAACCATTTTTAGTCTCGGATTGAAAAACCTGGGCGCACATACGCAGCAGGCTTCTTCATTTATTTCAATGGGTGTCGTGGGCGGCGCGTTCTTCCCATTCGCCATGGGCGCGGTGGCGGAAACAAACGTGGCGCATGCCTACTACCTTCCCATCATCTGTTATGCGGTGATCTTCCTGTTTGGTTACAAATATTATAAAGTGCTTTAAAAACTTCGGCAGTCGGCTTTCGGCTGCCGTTTTCTTTTTTTATTGATCCAATCTTTAGTTTAGCAATAATAGAATGAAACTCTGGGGAATCGACTTAGGAGGTACTAAAATAGAATGTGCAGTGCTGGATCCCGAAAGGAATCTGGAAGTGGTGGTGCGGATGCGCGTGCCGACGGAATCGGTCAACGGCTACGACCATATCCTGTCGCAGATCAAGAAGCTGATAGACATGGTGGCGGACCAGGTGGGCGAGCGGCCGCGTAAAATCGGATTCGCGACGCCGGGCGTGCTCGAACCGGATTCGCAATTGATGAAAAACTCCAACACGACCTGCCTCAACGGAATGCCGTTGAAGACCGATCTTGAAAAAATACTGGGCGTGCCCTGCGAGCTGGCGAATGATGCGAACTGTTTCGCATTGGCCGAAGCATTGATGGGCGCGGGCAAGGATTACCACGGGGCGGAAGTCGTTTTCGGGGTGATTATGGGTACCGGCGTCGGCGGCGGGCTTGTGGTGAACAACAAGATCATCGGCGGGCACCACGGTATCGGCGGTGAATGGGGGCACAATATCCTCGAAGAAGGCGGCGACCCATGCTATTGCGGCAAAGCTGGCTGCGTGGAGCAGGTAATCGCCGGTCCTGCATTGGAGCGCCATTACGAGAAACTGAGCGGCGAGAAAGTTTCAATGAAAACCGTCCTGGAAAGATACCACGCAGGCAACGACGAGCACGCGAAAGCGACCATCGAGCGCCTGCTGGAATATTATGGCCGGGCCATTTCGACGCTCATCAACGTGATCGACCCCAATCTGATCGTGATCGGTGGCGGCGTAGGGAATATCGACCTGCTTTATACCGCCGGTTACGAGCGTATCCGCAAGTATATTTTTAACAAAGGAATTGTCACCACGCCGATCGTGAAGCCTAAACTGGGCGATAGCGCGGGCGTTTTCGGGGCTGCATTGCTCTGATCCGCTTTCCATGATCCAGGTCCCGGCAGTTCTCAGCATTTTGTTGAGATTGTCGGGATTTTTGTTGCGTTTTGTTGAAGGTATATAGGCAGTAAATCAGTAATTTATATGGCTTCTTAGCTCAGTTGTCATCAACTCGCATTAGTCATGTATACCACTACCACCAGCACCCTCACCAACCGCATACGGTCGATCGACACCGTGCGCGGCCTGATCATCATCATCATGGCCCTCGACCACGTGCGCGATTTCTTTCACATTGCCGGAGCCACCGGCGATCCGACGGACCTCGCTACCACCACGCCCGCATTGTTTTTCACACGATGGATCACGCATTACTGTGCGCCGAGTTTCATGATGCTTTCGGGGTTGTCGGCCTATTTATCGGGCCAGAACAAAACCGCAGCCGAGAAATCGTCCTTCCTGATCAAGCGCGGTTTCTGGCTTATCCTGGTGGAAATGGTGTTTATGACATTCGCATTCACATTCGATATTTATTACAAAACCCTCTTTTTCGCCGTATTCTGGGCGCTGGGCGGGGCGATGATCGTACTGGGCGTTGCCGTCCGGTTTGCGTCACCTAAAACGATCCTGATACTCGGACTGGCGCTGGTACTGGGGCATAACCTGCTGGATT
Organism: Dyadobacter soli; assembly: GCF_900101885.1. Classification (GTDB taxonomy): domain Bacteria; phylum Bacteroidota; class Bacteroidia; order Cytophagales; family Spirosomataceae; genus Dyadobacter; species Dyadobacter soli. Next base: position 326,303 of record NZ_FNAN01000005.1, read on the forward strand.
ATGTGAAGTTGCAGGAAAATTCTGTCGGGGACATCCTGCTGCGCATATTCTTCACCGGTAGAGGCACATTCCTCCCGCGGCCCGACGGCGGCGCAATCGTCTTTCTGTACGTGATTTTCCCGTGGGCAGGCATTATGATGTCCGGCTATGGCCTGGGTATGCTTTTCAACCGCAATGCAGACCCCGCACGCCGCAGGAAGCTGCTTTTGCTCACAGGAGCCGCGCTGACGGTACTGTTTGTGGTTTTGAGATTGATCAACGGCTATGGCGACCCGGTACCCTGGTCGACGCAGGATACGGGCGTCAAGACTTTCATGTCCTTTTTCAATGTCACCAAATATCCGCCTTCGCTGTTCTTCACATTCATGACCCAGGGGCCGATACTCATTCTGCTGGCCCTTACCGAGCATACCGACAATGCATTCAGCCGCATTTGCACGGTTTACGGCCGGGTACCATTCTTCTTTTTTCTCGTGCATTTTTACGTGATCCACATCATGACCATGGTGATCGTGTTCCTCTCCGGCTATACCTGGAAGCAGGCTACGGACGATAGTCTTTTCTTCAAATTCCGGCCAAACGAGTTCGGCTACCCTCTCGGGCAGACCTACCTGATCTGGATTTTGATCGTCGTCGCGCTGTACTTGCCGTGCAAGTGGTACGGCGAATACCGGGCGCGGAAGAGAACCTGGTGGCTCAGCTATTTGTAAACTATTATTTAATTTAAATACACACTTTCATGAAGCATCTTTTGCTCCTGTTTTGCTTTCTAACACCTATTCTAACCAATGCACAAGCGCCGGAGGAAAACTACCCGGTAGATCCCGCCTCGGAGGAACACGCTGGCGTGCCCAAGGGTGAAGTTCTAAAATTTGTGTTTGATCAATCCAAAATCTTTCCCGGTACGTGGCGCGAGTACTGGGTGTATGTGCCCGCGCAATACAAGCCCGATACGCCCGCGTGCGTATACGTGAACCAGGACGGCATTCAATGGAAGGCACCGACGGTATTCGATAACCTCATTCACCAGAAGGAAATGCCGGTCACAATCGGGGTGTTTGTGATGCACGGGCGCGTGAAAGCCGCCGATCCCAATGCGGCCAACGACCGTTTCAACCGGAGTTTCGAATACGACGGCCTGGGCGATGCCTATGCGCGGTTTATCCTCGAAGAAATCCTGCCGGAAGTGGAAAAGCAGAAAACCAGCGACGGCCGTGCAATCCGCCTTTCGAAAAACGGTAACGACCGCGCGATAGGAGGTTCCAGCAGCGGAGCCGTGTGTGCATTCACCGCCGCGTGGGAACGCCCCGATGCATTTTCACGTGTTTTCAGTGCGATAGGGACTTATGTAGGCCTCCGCGGCGCGGACCGTTACCCGACATTGCTCCGAAAAGTCGAGCCCAAACCCATTCGCATTTACATGCAGGATGGTGCCAACGACCTGAATATCTACGCCGGCGACTGGTGGATGGCGAATCAAACGATGCTGCGCGCGCTGACATTTGCCGGTTACGAGGTGAAACATCAGTGGGGCGAGGGCGGTCACAACGGCAAACAGGGAACGTCGCTGTTTCCCGAGGCGATGCGGTATTTGTGGAAAGGCTGGCCGCAACCGGTCAAGATAGGGCAGTCTCAGAATGCATTTCTCTCGGCATTGCTGATGGACGGGGAGGAATGGAAGGAGACCAAAGATAAAATGCCTGCATCGGCGACGACGGCGCTTTCTCCTGATCACACATTGGTTTACACCGCCGACCCGCTTTCGCATTGGGTATATTCGGCCCAGATTCAATCAGGCGGTAAGCAGGCATACAAGCAGCGGTTCGGATGGCTGCACGTGCCCGATACCGAGGACAATACCGGCGCAGGGAACATCATTTGCGATCGCGAGGGCCGTATTTATGTGGCTACGAATATGGGCGTTCAGATCCTCGATCAGACTGGCCGGGTGAATGCTATCCTGCCTTCACCAGTAGCAGGTGCGGTAACGAAAATAGCATTCGGCGGTGCCGGTTTTGATATACTTTATATTCATACAAAAGGCAAAACGTACAGCCGAAAACTGAAAACCCGGGGCGCTAACCAGGCGGAAGCGCCCAATAAGCCGGACGCTCCCAAATTGTAGTGTTATCCGTTGAGGAAAATGGCCAGGACGATCAGTAACCCGGCGACGAGGCTTATCGAACCGGCAAACGGGAAGAAATAAATGAATTCAATGGCGCCCATGGCCACGTAACCGATCCCGATGGGTGTGAGCACGTTTCGGGCAATGTCGTGATTGCTGTCGGAATACCGGGCGGCCGACAGGATCAGCGCTATCGACATACCATATACGACGAACAGGATGAGGCCGTAGCCTTCGAAGTAATCGCCCATACTCCGCATGACACCCATGAACTCGAATTTGGGGCCGGTCATCTGCCTGATCACCTCTTGTTTGACGGGATCAGGGGTTTCTTTCCATGAAAAGTGGCCGAAAAAATGCCCGATTAAATGTACAAGGATACACAGCGCGGAAAGGCGCAGCAGGAGTCTGGGTTTCATAAGGGGTAGCGTTAGATTTAGTTTACCATTCCATCACAATACTTTCGAACTCCGCGAGGCGGGCGAGCGAGAAATGGATCGTTCCGTCTTTCCAGGTGAAATTCAAAGGCTTGTGACTCGTCAAAGTAAATACTTTTTGCGGTTTTTTCGCCAGCCTGATCCTGAATTGTAAATCGGTCACAGGTAATGGGTCGAAATAGGTATTTCCACTGAAACCGGTAAGGTTGATCAAATGCAGAATCTGGCCGTCAGACGTGTTTTTTGACCGATTTTCAGGCGTGTTTTTCGTGAATTCTTGCAATACCGTTTCGACCCGCGCGGGCGCATTTGTCTCGAAATTTTGTGCGATTTCGGGTAGCATGTGGCGGACCATATCCAGCAAAAGGTTTTTGTGTTCCTGATAGCCGTGCATGTAGTAGATCCTGCCCAGGTTAATGGGGAAAATCGCGGCTTTACTGGTCGGGTGGTTTTTAATACCCAATGCAAAATAACCGGTGCGATCGTGGCCCCCGATGATTTCAGGCGGGCCGGGACGACCTTTGGCCAGAACGGGAAGCAGTTTCTGATCCGCACCCGACAGGTCGTAAAGTCCGAGGTTGAACTTCCAGAAAAGCATACTTTGCCCTTTGAAACTCTTGAAAATGCTCCGGTCGTCGGGTACGAGGTAGTTACCCGCGCCGTCGTTGTCCTTTTTCTCGATTTTCGCGCCAAAAAGCGATAGTAATGCCTCCGGATTATCCCACAATGCGCGGTTGGTGGCGATCAGGTTTGTGCCTTGCCGGCTGGCTTCTTTCAGTATCCGGACCGCTTCCGGTTTCAGGTAGGTGATTTCGGGAAGGATAATCAGTTTGTAACCTTTTACTTTCTGTTCCAAATTGGCAATCTGCCCGTCTTCCACGATATCGAACGGAATATGCGCCTCGCGGAGCATGAGCTGAATGCCCCGGTATTCCTGCATCGGTTCGCCATTCGGCCAGGCGCCGGGGGCAATGACGGCTACTTTGGCAACCGATTTGTATTTGCCGAAATAGGCCTCATTCTTTTTGTGAAAACCATAAACCTCCTTGAAAACAGGGTAGTTACGCTCGTCCTCATATCCGCGCATATCGCCCATCATGCTCATATCCAGGCCCGAGCCGTTGGCGATATTCTCGTACAGCCGAATCCGCGTTTCCTCCGGCTCCACGGCATTGTACCGCGACTGGAACGAAATCTGCTGAATGCTCGCATTGCTGATAATGTGGTCGGGAAACGAATTGACTGCATTACCGACATTGTCCGAAGCCGTGTAAGGCCAATAAGGCAGGCTGGTCATACTTTGCGACTCGTGGCGGATGATATCCACGAATTTGTCGGAATAGGTACAGATCGCGATCTGCTCGTTTTGGGATTTAACCAGTTTGTGCAGTCGCTCCGACCAGTCTTCGACAGTTACTTTTTTGAATTCGAGGTATTGCTGAAAAAGCGGGTCCGCTTTGTTTTCCTCGACAGGCAGTGTCTTACCGCCGCTGAATTCCGCGAAACGCTTTTTGTCAAAGTCATTCTGATCGATGCCGTGGTATTTCCCCTCGTAAGGATTATTGACCTGGTAGCCGGGCATATTCAGGAAAATGCCGTCGATCGGAAACGTGTTAATCACTTCCTCGATGATTCTGAATGCCTTATCCTGCACATAGGGCGCGTTGATCGACACTACATACATATCGGTATTGATAATGCGTTCACCTTTTGGGGAAATGTAGCACCAGTCGGGATGCGCCTTGAAAATGCTCTCGTGCACGCGGCTGAAATCGAAGCGGACGATTACCTTAATGCTTTTTTCATGACATTTCCGGACGACATCGGCTAGCACGTTGTTGTCTTTCAGGTAGGGGTTCCGGTAGTGAAAATCCAGTTTAGTAGGGTAAAAAGCCATAATGCCGCCTGCATTGATCAGCAGCGTATTAGCAGAACAGTTTACAAGATCGGTAACAATGGAATCCGCATTGATCGTCGCCGCCTCGTAAGCGGGGAGGTTCATCTGGATTACCCTCAGGTTGTTGCGTTTCCACCAAAGGTCGGCTTTGTTTTGCGCCAGGAGACAAGTTGCATTGAAAAGAAAGTATAAGAGTAAAATGCGGATTCTCATGCCGGATTGAATGGTTTGGTGGAAAAGAGCCGTGCTGTACGGCATCTACTTGACGCTTGCGGATTGATTTTTATATTAATGGATTAAATTAAGACGCTCATTTAACTCAATAGCCATTGAAGGGAAGATACGTTTTCATGCTGGTCCTGCTCGCGGGCCTGCAAGCTACGCGTGCGCACGCACAGGAAGGCTGGTTCAAACGGTTTGTACAAAAGACGATTTCGGATACTACCGGAGAGGGGAAGTCGAGCTTCCGCGTGTATCCGACATTGGGTTACGCCCCCGAAACCAGCGTAGAGTTCGGGCTGTCGTCGCTGCTGCTTTTCCAGGCCAAAGGTGATACACTGAACCGCCTGAGCGAGGTGGCGGCATTTACATTCGTGACGCTCGAAGGCCAGTACGGCATCTGGCTCGACAATGCGATTTATGGAGATAAGGATAAATGGTTCTTCCTCGGGCGGACGCGTTTTCAGCGGTTTCCACTCTTATACTACGGCATCGGCCACACCACACCTGACAAGGAGCCCGCATTGATCGACGCCAATTACCTGCTTTTCCGCCAGCGGGTCTTGCGAAGAATCAGGCCTAATCTCTTCTTTGGCCCCGAAATCGATTACCAGCAACTTTACAATGCGGAGTTCAAACAGCCGGAAGACCACCGGTACGACGAGCCGCTGGGCAGCGACGGAACGCGTAATATCGGCCTCGGAGCCGCATTGGTTTACGACAACCGCCATAATGTGCTCAATGTACGGAAGGGGTTGTTCGGAGAATTGTCGTTTTTGAAATACAACCAATCGGTAGGCAGTCACCATAACTTCCAGGGTTTCAACCTGGACATTCGCAGCTCGCATCCTTTGACACGCCGCAATGTGCTGGCCTGGCAGGTGTATGGCAACTTTTTCACCGGTAATGTGCCGTTCAACCAAATGGCGCTGATGGGCGGGGAGATGATCATGAGGGGCTATTACTACGGCCGTTACCGTGACAAGAACATGCTGGCCACGCAGGTGGAGCACCGCTGGCTGCCGTTCGGGTTCAGCAGGCGGTTTGGCGGGGTTGCATTTGCCGGAGCGGCGGTGGTAGGGCCCAAAATCGGGTCGCTTACCCCCGCACGTGCGAGGTTGTCGGGCGGCGTGGGTCTACGGTATTTGTTATTCCCGAAAAAGGATATTTACCTTCGGCTGGATGTGGGTTTTACCAAAGATGGCCCCGGCTTTTACCTGTTTACCGGGGAGGCATTCTAATCGCGGTGCTTGTAGCCGAATGCGACGAAGAACAGCAGCAGACCTACCAGCCCAAGCGCCCACGACAGCGAGGTGATTTCGGCCAGTACACCTATCAATGCAGGACCGGCCAGCTGGCCCGAATAGCCCAGAATAGTTACCGCCGACAATGCGATCGATGGTGGAATGTTGGGAATGCGCCCGGCAGCTGTGAAGAATATCGGTACCACGTTGGCAGCGCCCAGCCCGACCATCACAAAACCTACCAATGCAGCAATGGCCGATGGAATGGCAACCGCCACCATAAACCCTGCGCCGGCGAGCAATGTGCCGTAGAAAACTACTTTCGCAGGCCCCAGGCGGTGGATAATGCCATCGCCCGTGAGCCGCATAATGGCCATCGCCACCGAGAACGCAGCATAGCCAAGCCCGGAGAACGATGGGTCGAAACCGCGCGAAAATTGCAGGAATACGGCACTCCAATCGAGTAGGGAACCTTCGGCCAGGAAAAGAATGAAGCACATAATGCCCAGCAGCACCACGGGGCCTTTCGGCAAAACGAAGCTGGTACTATCCATTTTGGCCTCTTCCGAATGCGGCAGCAGGTACCGCGACTGGGTGACGGTTATAAAAACGAGCAATGCAGAAATAGCAACCGCCGCATAAGTCGGTGAAAGTCCGGCTTTGATCAAAAAACCAAGCCCAATGGAGCCCATTAGCCCGCCGAGGCTGAACATGCCGTGGAATGAGGACATTATGTGGCTTCCGTGACGCTCCTGTACGACCACAGCCTGCGCATTCATGGAAACGTCAATAGAGCCGATTCCCGCACCGAACACAAACAGCGCCGCCGCGAGCTGGTAAGGCGACGTAGCCATGAGCAGCAGTGGCAGGAGCGATGCGATAACAAGTGCTGCCACGATAGCCACGGCGCGGCTGCCATATTTGTTGATCAGAAGTCCGGTGACTGGCATTGTAAGAATCGCCCCGGCACCGAGCGCGAGCAGCACTACGCCGAGATCAGCGTCGTTAAGGCCCAACCTGATTTTTGCAAAAGGTACCATAGGCGCCCAGCTCGATAGGCCGATGCCGCACACGAGAAATATCAATAATGTTGCCCTTCTGGCCGCGCTGATTCTCAGTTTCTCTTCCATGAATGTCGATGTGGATTTTCTACAAAGAAATATGATTTTGCAGAAAATTGCAAAATATTGCAAAAAATAGCAGAACGCGTTCTAAGAGTTTTGCTTAAAAAAAGAGGCCAGGTTTTGTGACCTGGCCTCCCAATATCCCATCAGATGTTTTTCTTCTTGGATTCTTTGACCGCGAAATCCACTGCCCGCGCCGTAAGCGCCATATAGGTGAGCGACGGGTTCACGCACGACGCGGAGGTCATTGCCGCACCGTCTGTGACGAACACATTTCTCACCGCGTGAAGCTGGTTGTTACCATTCAGTACCGACGTTTTGGGGTCGCGTCCCATGCGTGCGGTACCCATTTCGTGGATCGCCATACCCAGGTAAGAGCCGTTGTCGTAAGTACGGACGTTCTTCACACCCGACTTTTCGAGCATTTCGGCCGCGTCGTTCATCATATCCTTACGCATTTTCTTCTCGTTATCACGGAGGTCTGCGTCGAAAACCACGGCGGGAATGCCGAATTTGTCTTTGTTCTCCTTGTTGAGATACATGCGGTTTTCGTGGTAAGGCAATGTTTCACCGAAGCCGCCGAAGCCCATTGTCCAGTTGCCCGGCGTGGTGAGTTCTTCCTTGAAATCGGCGCCGAATGCCAGTTCGGCCACGTTGCGCTGCCATCCCTGGCGACCGCCGCCGCCCTGGTAGCCAAAGCCGCGCAGGTAATCACGCTTGTCGTTGCCGATGTTGCGGTAGCGTGGTACATATATACCGTTTGCACGGCGGCCGAAGTAGTATTTGTCGAGGTCGCCTTCCCAGGTACCGCTTGCGCCGGTGCGGAAGTGGTGGTCCATGAGGTTGTGGCCCAACTCGCCCGAGTCGTTACCCATTCCATTCGGGAAGCGATCGGAAGTGGAATTGAGGAGCAATGCCGTGGACGCCAGCGCGCTCGCACATACGAAGATAATGTTCGCAAAAAATTCGCGCTCCTGCAATGTCACCGAATCGATCACGCGCACGCCCGTAGCGCGGCCACCCTGTTTTTTGCCATCATAAATAATCTCGCGCACCACTGAATCGGGGCGGAGTGTAAGGCGGCCGGTTTTCATCGCAGGCGGCAATGTAGACGACTGCGTACTGAAATAGGCTCCGTATGGACAGCCGTAAGAGCAACGGTTGCGGTACTGGCATGGTCCGCGGCCGCCGTCGAGCTGTATTTTGGTAGGCTGAGAAAGGTTAGCCACGCGTCCGATGGTCATTACCCGGCCGGGGAATTCCTTTTCGAGACGCTTGCGTACTTCTTTTTCGACGTGGTACATTTCCATCGGTGGAATGAAATCGCTGTCCGGCAATTGGGGCAGCCCGAGTTTTTCACCGGAAATACCTACGTGCTTCTCTACGTACGAATACCATGGGGCAATATCCTTGTAACGGATAGGCCAGTCAACGGCGATGCCGTCTTTCAGGTTGGCTTCGAAATCAATGTCGCTGAGGCGGTACGACTGCCGTCCCCACATGATGGATTTACCACCGACGATATTCGGACGGAACCAGTCGAAGCGCTTTTTCTCTTCGTAAGGCTGGTCCATGTCGTTCATCCAGTACTTCTCGGTCATCTCGTTGTAGGGATAATCGCGCGAAAGGAATGGATGCGTTTCCTTTTGTTTGACCGTCAGTCGGCCATTGTATTGGGTCTCCCAGGGAGCTTTCAATGCATTTTCATAGCCTGTAACGTGTTCGAGTTGTTTGCCCTTTTCGAGCATGAGCACTTTCAGGCCTTTTTCGGTCAGTTCTTTCGCCGCCCAGCCGCCGGAAACTCCGGAGCCGATCACGATGGCGTCGTAGGTGATGTCTTTTTTTGCGTCAATATTAAGGTTCGCCATTTTCTGTTAGAGTTTGGAATGGTCAGCAAGTAGTCAGGCATTCATGTATTGTCTGCTACTGTTGCCCATTCTAATGTTTCCTGATTAAAGTGCCCAGCTTTTCTGTCCTTTGGGCATGGGCCAGCTGCCTTCAAACCGGCCGGGGATAGGCAGGTAGTCGAGCGCCTGTGTAGCACCGATTTCGGAGGTAAAATAGCCGGTGACGGTAAGTCCCTTCATTTGCAGGAAAAAAGGCTTGTCGGAAACGGTCGTCTTTTTGATGATGTCGTTCTTCTGGGCGGTGTCCAGGGCGGTGAAATCTTTGGAATACGTTTCCTTGGCGAGCGCATTTACTTTGGCAAGGCCATCATAAAACTTCTTCTGGTCTTCCATCGGGTAGCAGTCACGCATAACGCGCACGATGAACTTCTCAGCCCCGGCCGCTTTGGCACCCGGTGTGCCGGTGGTAGGGATAATCACATCCGCAACTTCCGCCAGCAATGCTTCCTGCTGATCGGATATTTCGAGGGATGGGCCGAAGTTCAGGCGTTCGCCATTGATGCCGGCCATAAGCGGGGCCGAGATGGCACCGCCGAGCAGGAAGGTTATTCTTTGAACAGCTTCTCTACGGTTCATGGTTAGGTTATTAAGTCAGGAATTCAAATAGCTATAAAAAATATCTTTTAAAGATAATAAGAAGCCCGAATCAGGCATCAAAACAGGGCTGTTTTTCCGATAATTCATCCATAAGTACCATTCACACATCAAATTTCTTTAGAGCCCGATTGAGTGCTGATATTTGAATCATACTACTGAGCTAGGGGCTGGGACAACAGATAGTAAGAGGTTCTGTTGTACAGTTTTGGGGTTAAGTAATAGAGGAACGTTGAGTAAATAATGTGGATATCTCCCCTGAATTTCAGGGGAGATATTTTTTTAGAAGCCTGTGAGGAAAGGGAAAGTACAAATACTTAGTGCATAACCAACCTGACTAAACGAACTGCCGAAATCGTATCAGTTTTGGGAGACTGGCGGATTTCTGACTATACGATGGAGGCAAATGGCCGGATGCGTCCGGCCTTTTTTTGTGCCCTTTCGCGCCTAAAATGCTTGTACCGACTTGATGTTTGGTTATTTTATCCTTTAATTCGGCCGGTCAGGCGGCTTTGCATGGCACGGCCGCCGTTTGTTCAATTAACAGCAACGCAAATGGAATTCAGACAACTGGGAGGATCGGGCCTGAAAGTACCCGTTCTTAGTTTTGGTACCGGCACTTTTGGCGGGACCGGTGATTTCTTCAAGGCCTGGGGAAATACCCAGGTGGATGAAGCGACAAAGCTTGTGGGCCTTTGTATGGACGCCGGACTCAATTTTTTCGATACGGCCAATGTTTATTCGCAAGGGTTGTCGGAGGAAATCCTCGGCAAGGCGATCATCGGTCTGCGCGACAAGATCATCCTTTCCACCAAAGCCACTTTTCGAATGGGTAACAAGCTCAACCACTCGGGTTCGGGCCGTTTCCATCTCATCAAGGCCTGCGAGGATAGTCTGCGGAGGTTGCAAACTGATTACATAGATATTTACCACATGCACGGCTTCGACGCCACTACGCCAGTGGAAGAGACCCTCAGTGCATTGAACGACCTGATCCGCGACGGAAAAGTCCGCTACATCGCCTGCTCCAACTTCTCGGGCTGGCACCTGATGAAGTCGCTCTCGGTTTCGGAGCGGTACGGCTGGTCGAAATACATTGCACATCAGGCGCATTACTCGTTGCTGAGCAGGGAGTATGAATGGGAGCTCATGCCGCTCGCGATCGATCAAAGGGTAGGGACGATTGTCTGGAGCCCGCTGTCGGCGGGGCGTTTGGGAGGAAAATACCGCCGCAACCAGCCGATCCCACCCGATGGGCGCATTGCGCAAGGCGGCGGCGAGGGCCCGGCCATACCCGAGGAATTTTTCTTTAACCTGATCGACGTGCTCGATGAAGTGGCCGCCGAGACCGAAAAGACCGTAGCGCAGGTAGCACTGAACTGGCTTTTGCAGCGCCCTACCGTCAGCAACATCGTGATAGGCGCACGTAACGAGGAGCAATTGAAGCAAAATCTCGGTGCAGTAGGCTGGAACCTGACGTTGGAGCAGGTAAAACGCCTGGACGATGCGAGCGAAAAATCGCCGGTGTATCCTTACTGGCACCAGCGCAAGAATACCGCACTCAATCCGCTTCCCGATTTCTACGGCCCATTGGGCAGCCGCCAGTAGGTTATATACGGAGGCCGGGACCTACCTGGCCTCCGGAATATAGAGTCCGTGCTGCATCGCGTATACGATCAGGTCTGGTGTCCGGCGTACTTTCAGTTTCTCCATCACACTGCGATGGTAGTATTGCACGGTGTGTGCGCTCAATTTGAACTCGTAGGCGATTTCCTTGATCGTGTGGCCGGCACACACCTTTTGGAGCACTTCTTTTTCCCGCGGGGAAAGGTGCATTACCACTTCTTCTTCTGTAAATACGCTGTTGATCAGGCTGTCGCGGATGGCTTTGCCGATGTACTGCTTGCCGGAACGCACCTGGAATATTGACTCCTTGAATTCTTCAAAAAGCACCGATTTGGATAAGAAGCTGTTTGCGCCGCGGCGGATGGTGTGTTTCACCGTTTGCGCATCCGTGACAGTCGATAGTACGATTACCTTCATTTCCCGGGGTAATGTCGACCGGCAAGTGTCGAGTAGTTCCAGTCCGTTCTGGCCATTCAGCGCCAGGTCCATCACCAGGATGTCGGGAGGCGTGGCGCTTCTCTCTGTCAGAAATTCTTTGCCATCCGAATAGGTATCAACCATTTCTACTTCCGGTATCAACCTCAATAAATTCTGAAGTGCATCAGCTAACAAGAGATGATCGTCTACTAAAACTATATTCATAGAATTACTTTTAATGTTTATACGACCTAGTTTTTTGCCCCAGTTTTATACAATTCAATCATTTGAAATTTTCTGAGACAAGGCCAGATCTAGTAAAATATCCCTTGCGTTTCTATATAGGCAATTCCGCTACATAAAATACTCTTATAGATGTGACATTGGCCATTCAGCGGGTAGTATTAATTATTTTCCGGATGTCACTTTGAGTAAATTTACAATAATTGTGTGGATAAAATTAGTTCTACTACCCCAATTTTTTGCGGGTGCAATCATACTAAAAATATGTGGGTTTGTTTTGATCCATTTATAGATACATTTGCAAATAAGTACTATCTAGTTTGAGAATATAGTATAACTAAATAGACATTCTTGAATATACCCTCATTCTTAAATCATCAACACATAAACCATGTTAATTAGAATCGTTGAAAAACATTACTCATCTCTCTTGACCGAACACCCGGTTATTCGTTAGACGACACCTTCAAAAGAAAGACTATCTGGCGCAGCACGTATATGGACATACGGACGCGCACAGACGGGGCATCACATGTATATCCAGCATGCTACCGGTTTCGCCGGGATGGGGAGGTTTTTGATTTAACGATTTGATTTTCTTGTATTTAAGTTCCATTGGTCACATAACGGTTTATTTCTATTCTAAAATTTCTATCACTATGAAAAGTTCTATCGGCCATTTGATTAAAAAGTTAGCCCCATTGCGGTTTAGCCGCGGTATCGCGATGGCAACTTTGGTTGCCTCGGCGGTTTCGTTCAACACCTATGCACAGGAATACGCGACTGGTCAAACTAATTCTACAACTACGGACGAACTTCTATTTCTGACTGCATCGGGAACCGTATCTACACCAGAAAACGCAATCGGCGCACCGGACAATAATTATGCCACCCTGTCATCGGCAGGTGCTGTTGTAACGGCTATTAAGGTCACTGGTAGCGCAACGCTGAACCTCACCATGCCGAATCCGGTTCCTGCGAACAAACGCGCATATGTGAAAATTCAGTTGCCTACGGTAGAGGGTCTCTCGATTAACCTCGGTGAGCTGGTAAACCTGCTCGGATTGCTTACTTCCAACACGATTAATGTAACTACCGACGCCGGTACAGCCCAGAGCACACTCGTGAAAGATGGCGCGAACAATGCGTACATCGCGGTTTCATCTTCTGCGGCATTCAGCGAAATATCCATCAAGCTCGACCTGGCTAACTACGGCGGAACGCTGCCTATCGCATTGGGGCAACTTAAATTGAACGTCGATGGCGTAATTTCTTATGAAACTGCTTCGATGACTCCTTGCGAGCAGATCACTTACGCATTTGCAGGAATTAACCCTAGCGCGACAGGTATCGTAGGCCTGGCTTTGACGCCGACCTTGCAAAATCCTCAGGAGGCGGTAGACGGCGTGATCAGCCCGACCAACTTCGCATTGCTGCAAAATGGTGCTGTGGCAGCCATCACGTCGGTTTCGGAATCCTTTTATCTGGCCAAGGAATCTGCGGTCAACAATGAGCTCGTAGCAATTGTTTCGAGACCTCCTGCATTGGCGAATCTGGCGGTGCTTGACAATATTTCTTTCCAGGCTTACCAGGGTAACACCCCGGTGGGAGCACCTCGAAGCCTGACCAGCCTGTTGACGCTCGATTTGCTCGGCCTTTTCACTGCAAATACATTGACTCCGGTAAGATTCACACCAGGCGGTGCATTCGACAGGGTAGTGGTTACTTCTACAACTGGTTTGAACCTGAATCTCTTCACAGGCTTGCGTATCCACGAGCTGGCTTCGCGTCCGCCGGTGTCTTTCTCGGGTGGCACAGTAGCGGCTGGTCGCGTGGGCGATCCTTTGAGCTCGAACCTTTTCGGTGCGCAAAATGGCGGTTCAAACAGTTTCAGCATTCAATGCGGCCTGTCGACAGACTACACTTATGCTTTGTATCAGGTATCGGCACCGGGCGGCCGCACATTGGCAGGTACTTTGCCGAACACAGTAACCCTGAATCCTAACGGAACATTCTCAGGTACTCCTACCAACGGTCAGAACGGTACCTATACTTTCGATGTGCAGGCTACGAACCAGTTCGGTCAGACGGGGATCACAACTTTCACGATGACTATTGAAAATGCACTGCCGGTAACGCTGGTGAGCTTCAAAGCATTCGGCGAAGGTCAGACAGCCGCTCTGTCGTGGACTACTTCCGAGGAAACCAACAGCGAGCGATTCGATATCGAACGCAGCCAGAATGGTAAAAACTGGACGAAAATCGGTTCTTTGGTATCTCGCAACGAAGGAAAAGTGAACCAGTCATACTCGTTTGTGGATGCAACGCCATTGAGAGGTGATAACTACTACCGTTTGAAAATGGTGGATTTCGATGCCACTTTCGCATATAGCAGCATCGAAAACCTGAACTTCAAAGGTATCGCACTGGTGTATCCTAACCCGGTAAGTGCTTCACAAAACCTGACCCTCAACGTGGGCGATTGGAGCAGCGTAAGCGGCGTAAAAGTGGTAAATGCTGCGGGCAAAGTGGTGTTTGAAGCTTCCAATGCATTGCTTTCCGGCATCAGCGCGCGCAATCTCGTAGCGGGTACGTATGTTGTCCAGGTGACGCATATTGACGGTACTGTAAGTTCACAGCGATTTGTAAGACAGTAAGGTCCTGTCCACACGATACACGAACGAACCGCTGGCCGCAGGTCAGCGGTTCGTTTTTTATAGGCTGCGTTCCAAAAAGGAGGTGCAACTACTTTTTTTCAACCGCAGAGCGGTATATTTGAATCTCGAAGTATCCCTATATCAACGTTAGATTAATATGCCCAGCAGAAGAGGTAAAAAGAACAAATTCAAAAAGGTCCTGATTCCGGTTGTTAAATGGGCCAGTGCGATTATCCCGGTTTGTGCATTCATTTATATTCTTTATTACTACAAACAATTCGACTTCCTGAAAAAGCGGGACGAGGTGAAATCGCAAACGGAAGTGCTGAGCTCCGGCGATTCTTTGCAGGAGGGTATCGGGCGATCGGAAGCGCTTGCGGCGAAAATACACATTACGAATAACGAATGGCACCAGGTAGGAGGGCTCGCGATCCACAATATGGTGATCGAGAATGCTTCCGCCACGACGGTGAAGAATGTGGAAGTGGAATTCAAATACCTCAACGACGTACAGGCGGTGGTAACGTCCAAGGTTATCACGATCAAAACGCCGCTTCCCGCAAAAAAATCCACTAAAATTTCGGGATTGAGTGTCGGTTATGTCAATAATTCGGTGGTAGGCTGCGATGTGAAAGTGCTCAGTGTGAAAATGTAGACCTGCCCATCGGTGTGCCTGGCTGGTATGATTATTTAACATTATCCGCCAAACCTGACTAACAGCGGATACCATGGCACAGTTACTTCAAATGCTCTATTATATCGCGCCGATACTGGCGGTAGTCACACTCGTCGGCGCGGCCGCCGGCGGACTCTGGCTTGTCGTTGACCTGAAAAAGAGAAGCACTTATAACCGCTACACCCTGAGTGACCGCCTCTTCCTCAAACGCAATGCCGACAGGCTTCGTAAAGTGCAGCTTCATTAAGATAGGAGTATAAAAAAACATCCCAATTACAATGTAACCGGGATGTCTGATTTTACTCAACGTTATTGAAAACCTTTTGAGGGGTTTTCGATACAAACTTAATGATTTCTTTATTCAAAACATTGTTTTTTGTTTACGAAATAATATTTTTTGTAGCCGTTGGGTAATAAGTATTTACTATTCGGTAATTGGTTACGCATCATGCCTGAGTATCAAGTACTATCGTTTTAACCTGATCGATAAATTTTTGCAAATCGGGCGCGGAATATTGCAGCTTTTCCACGTTTTCATAGTCGAAATACACCGAAAGCATGCGGTTGTATTTAATCAGTGAATTGCTTTTATGTGACTTTAATTCACGGCCTTTATACTCGCCATGCTCATCCATACGGTCGACAAGATAGGACATCATATAGTAATGCATCCCGCTATCCTGATCGAATCCTTCGAATTCCAGCGAAGCCAGATCGAGTAATTCCTTGTCGTCCTCGGGTAGCAGGCGAATGGAGTCGTTGATGCGGCTGTACATCTTCATGATATCCGAAATTTCGTTGTACACACTCAGCGGCACCTCTTCGTACAGGTTGTTGAACACCTTAGGGTACAGGCCGGTATAACCCTTTTCCAGTATTTCAATTCGTTTTTCGTAAAGTTCGCGTTCTCTTTCGTTTCCGATAGCAGAGAGGATTCTGCATTGGTTGATCAGCAGCTGTCTGTCAATGAGGGAAATACTTTCGGGGATCATATAGGGCTGGTTCGACATTTTTGGGCAATTTAATGGTATTGGACTCAATTTGTGCCTCGTTTTACTTGCATTGTTCGGGAAAGTTTGCTCCTTTACAGCCGCATTGTTCACTTATCCTGTACAAAAGTCATCGACATACATTTGAACTCAACAAATGGAACAATTACATCCCGATCCAGCCCAGACAGAAGACACCGGCAAACCTGGTGAAGAATCGCTGTCCGCCTATGTACAGCGGGTGGAAACCGGGGAAAATCTGCGCAAACTAGCCGCGAAACTGAAAAACGAGCTGAATTCGGCGGTTGAAAATGAGCAGCCTGGTATTCCCGAACAGGAGCCTGATCTATCCTTCTCGAAATTCGAAGAGAAGCGCAGGGCGCGCGACGGTCAGTAGCCGTACCAGTCGCCCCACCAGTACTGCAACTTTTTCCTGATCTCTTCCTCCCGCGCATTCCTTCCCGGTTCAAAGAATTTGGTACCCTTCAACTCGTCCGGAAGAAAGTCCTGCTTCGCGAAATTTCCCTCGAAATCGTGTGAATACTTGTAATCTTTCCCGTAACCGATCTGCTTCATGAGTTTCGTAGGCGCGTTACGCAGGTGCAGGGGAACGGGCAGGTGCGCCGTGCGCGTAGCCGCTTCGATGGCATCGCCGATCGCCATGTAGCTCGCATTGCTTTTCGGCGAGGTAGCGAGGTAAACGGCTGTTTGGGACAAGATAATGCGGCATTCCGGGTAGCCGATCACATTCACAGCCTGCATGCAGGCATTAGCCATGATCATAGCGGTCGGATTCGCATTACCAATGTCTTCGGAAGCCATGATGAGCATCCGGCGGGCAATGAACGACGGGTCTTCACCGGCGACGATCATCCGGGCCATCCAGTAAACCGCCCCGTTCGGATCACTGCCGCGCAGCGATTTGATGAATGCAGAGATAATGTCGTAATGCTGCTCGCCCGATTTGTCGTAACGCGCAATGTTCTGCTGCGCCACTTCGGTCACCCATTCGTCGGTGATCTCGATCTTTTTGGCATCGCCTTTGCCTAGCACCACCAGTTCGAGCAGGTTCAGCAGCTTGCGTCCGTCGCCGCCCGAAAGGCGCATTAATGCATCGTATGATTTGAATTTGATGCTTTTCTCTTTGAGCCACGCGTCTTTTTCCAATGCGCGAGCAATCAGGTCTTTCAGCTCTTTCTCACCAAATGCTTCCAGGATGTACACCTGGCAGCGGGACAGCAATGCGGAATTGATTTCGAACGAAGGGTTTTCGGTCGTAGCGCCGATGAGCGTCACCTGGCCCTTTTCCACCGCGCCGAGCAATGCGTCCTGCTGGCTTTTGTTGTAGCGGTGGATCTCGTCGATGAAAAGGATCGCTGGGAACAATCCCGACGGCCTGGCCAGTACTTCCCGCAAATCCTTCACACCCGAGCTGATTGCGCTCAGGTTGTAGAACTGCCGCTTGGTTGTTTCCGCAATGAGCAATGCGAGGGTAGTTTTCCCCACACCGGGCGGACCCCAGAAAATCATCGAAGGGATCGCATTCTGTAAAATGGCGCGTCGTAGCGGTCCTTTCGGGCCGAGTAGTTTTTCCTGCCCCACAAAATCGTCGAGCGTACGCGGGCGGAGGCGTTCGGCGAGGGGCGTGGTATTCGTGTTCATGGGTGAAGTGTCGGTAACCAGTTTGTTAATGTAAGGTAAATTTAACACAAAAAAAGCGCGGCATTGTTCGCCACGCTTTCTGAGAATGTATTTAAACGTTTAAACAGACGGCTATCAAAAAGTCAGCCTGTCGAGTGTCATCTGCTTTTTCAGGTTACCCAATGCACCAAAAACCAGGTTGTAAACCGATTGTATATTTATTTTCATCAAATCCGCGATTTCGTGGTTGTTCAGGTTCATGTAGAATTTGAGGAAAATAGCCTCGCGCTGGCGGCGGGGCAGGCCGTTGATGGCCACATTCAGGTGCTGGTTGGTCGATTCGAATTCTTCTTCCGAAATCAGATGGTTTTCGTGGGACGGGGTGTTGATATGCCAGTACTCAACCGGGATATCTTCGTTGCTGGTATGCTTTTGTTGTGCATTCAAATGGCGGACCAATTTGCGTTTGATGGAAGCCATCAGGTAAAAGCGAACCGAGGTGGTGTCACCGAGCGTCATGCGGTTTCTCCATAATTCTACAAACAAATCGTGGATACAATCCTTGATAAGAGGCTTGTCGATCGTGAATTGCGAACAGTACTGGTAAAGAATGTGAACGTAAGAGCGGTAGAGGCATGCGTAGGCATTTTCATCGCCTTTTCTGAACTGATCCCAAAAACAGAGTTCTTCTTCTTGCTTGTAGCGTAGGTGAGCCATTGTTTGGAAAGGATTTGGAATTGGGGTTAGGAATGATTGTGAATAATGTCATTATTACACTTGTAAATATATTTATAAAAAAACATATTTTAAAAATATTTTCATCATAAAATTATATTTCAAAGGTTAATGATGCTATTTCCTGAAAACGTTTGCATACTATAATGTAAGCGAGGTAAATTGGAAGCTTTCCCCGTCAAAGAGGCCTTTATCGCTCAGTTTCAGCGATGGTATGACCAGTAACGCCATGAATGACAGCGACATAAAGGGTGATTTCAACGTCGATCCGAGCTCGTCTTTCACAAACCGGTCGAGTTTCGTGTAACTCCCGGCTACTTCATATCCGTCCCGGTCGGTCATCAATCCTGCGATCGGCAGCTCGATCAGATGCGCTTCGTTACCTCCCACAGCCGACAAACCACCTTTTGCCCCAACCACCAGATTTACAGCCTGCGCAATACTTTCGTCGTCACAGCCGATGCATATAATGTTGTGCGAATCGTGTGCGACGGACGATGCCAATGCGCCTTTCTTCAAGCCAAAATTGCGGATGAACGCGGTTGCCAGGCGGCGATCCGCAGGGCGGGCCTCCGCGGGGCGGCCATCCGCCGATGTGGCAAGCGAGTAGCGGTTCACGACTACCACTTTCAATACGTCCTTTTCAAGGTCAGGTACTATCGCCCCGTCGATAATTTTTGCGTCCGTTATCCATTCATTTGTAACCAATTGACCATCCAAAGCCTCGATTACCCTGATCCGGTTTTCAGAATTTTTTGCAGGATATCTGAAATCATCCGCAGTTTTCGGCTCGCATTCAAAATGGTTGGGATGAGCGCTGCGTAAATCGGGGATTAGTGATTTCCCTTCTTTCGCAACTAGTTCTCCGTCGATCCAGGTTTCGAGGATATTGAATGTGTCTGCATTATCTATCAGTACAAAATCAGCCGCGTCGCCTTCGCGGAGCAATCCTGCATTCAAACTGTAATGCAACACGGGATTAATGCAGGCAGCTTGCAGGACATTCCAGAGGTCGTACCCAAGCGCGAGCGCGCGTTTGACGAGTACATTTATATGGCCTTCGACCAGATTATCCGGATGCTTGTCGTCCGAGCAGAACATAATGTGGTCGGGAAACTCGTCGATCAGCGGGATCAATGCTTCGAAATTGCGGGCGGCGCTGCCTTCGCGGATCAGGATTTTAACCCCATAATCGATTTTCTCGCGTGCCTCCGCGTATGTGAAGCATTCATGATCGGTACTGATGCCGAAGCTGGCATAGCGTTTCGCCGCCGCACCGCGCAGGCCGGGCGCGTGGCCGTCTATTACCTTATTATAATGCTTAGCCCAATTGATCTTCGCCATCATGTCCGCGTCCTCGTTCAAGACCCCCGGGAAATTCATTACTTCCGCCAGATAGCCAATATCGTCGCTCGCCAGCAGCTCACCGACTTGTTCCGCATTCACCACCGCGCCAGCCGTTTCGAAAACCGTCGCGGGCACGCACGAGGGTGCGCCGAAGCAGAATTTGAACGGCACGCGTTTACCGTCTTCGATCATAAACTGCACGCCCTCTATGCCGAGCACATTCGCGATTTCGTGAGGGTCGGACACCGTCGCGATCGTCCCGTGTACGACAGCCAGCCTTGCAAACTGCGCGGGTGTGAGCATCGAGCTCTCCACGTGCACGTGGGCATCGGTGAAGCCCGGTAATATATATGGTAGGGAAGCATTCTCCGGTCCGATAGTGTTGATTTTGGAGATACGCTTGTCCGAAATGTGGATTTCGGCTTCCCGGATGGTCTTTTCAAAGATGTTGATCAAGTTGGCTTTCATAATGCGGAGTTAAATGCGGGCAAATGGCCGGAGATGGGAATCTTGCGGAATTCCTTCTGGTATTGCATCGGGCTTTTGCCGGTGTGGAGTTTAAAGTATTTGTTGAAGTTGGCAAAATTGTTGAAACCGCTTTCGAAGCAAACCTGCGCTACGGGAATGCGGCTCTCGGAAAGCAGCTTGCAGGCGTGGCCAATGCGGAGTTCGAGTAAAAACTGCGAGTAGGTCTTTCGGCTGCGGCTTTTGAAATAGCGGCAGAATGAATGCGGGCTGATGTTGGCGACTTCGGCGATTTCTTCGATCGAAATCTTTTTCTGAAAGTTGGATATCGAATATTGGTAAATGTGGTTGATCCGGTCGGTGTCGTACTGGTCGTACTCGTTCTGGTACTGCGTGTTGGAAAGCACATTGATTTCCTCGCAGTGCGCCAGTGTTTCGAGGATCTGCATTAATGAGATGATCGGGTTGCCGTTGGTCTGGTTGAGGAGTTCGTGCAAAAGGGTTTTCACTTTATCGGTCCCTTCGCCGAGTATCTTCATGCCGAGCCGGGCTTTCACGAGCAAATCGTGGATCGACTTGTTTTCGGGCAGCGCGAGGAAGTTTTTACCAAAAATTTCTTCCGAAAAATGGACGACAGTAGCCTGTGCATAAAGCTGGCTGCCCCGCTGGAAGTACTTTTCGTCGCAACGCCAGTAATGCGGTAGGTTTGGGCCGATCAGGAGCAGGTCGCCGCTCTGGAAACTGCGGATGTTATCGCCTACGAACTGGGTACCGGAGCCCTGTTCGATGTGAATGAGCTCTAATTCAGGGTGGTAATGCCAGCGGTTATAAAAGTAGAGTACCACATCGCGGCGGATGCTGAAAGACTTTTGCAAACCTTTCGGTACTTTAAGTAGCTGCGGTTTCACAAATAATTACATGGTTAAAACCGTTAAAGAGAAATATATGCCAATATAGTTGAAAAATTTGCTAATGTCTGAGTTCATTGTATTCAAATAATTCTGTTGTTTTGTTGATATATTCTATTTGGCACGATTGAAAACCAAAGGGATATATCAGATTACCATTCACCTGAACATCATTATGGCGTCCCAATTTCTGAAAGTTCACCCTTCTGACAATGTCATCGTGGCCCTGCGCGACCAGCCCGCAGGCGCGGATGTGACGTACGAGGGGAGTATTTATAAGCTTCAATACGGCGTTTCGGCCAAGCACAAGTTCGTTACCGAAGACATTGATACCGGCGGCGCCATTATTATGTATGGCGTACTGGTAGGTCGCGCCACACAGCCGATCAAAAAAGGCGAGCCGATCACGACATTCAATCTGAAACACGACGCGCACGATTACAGCACGGCGAATCGTAAGCCTTATTCATATACCCAGCCGGACGTAAGCCACTGGCAAAACCGGACTTTCAAAGGCTACCACCGCGAAGACGGTCGGGTAGGGACTTACAACTACTGGCTAGTGGTACCGCTCGTATTCTGCGAGAACCGCAATGTGCTCATTATGAAAGACGCATTCGAGCGCGAGCTCGGCTATGCACAAACCGACATGTACCGCGACCAGGTACGCGAATTCCTGCATTTGTACCAGCAGGGCGATATGCGGAGGATCAAAAACCTGGAAACGTTCGTAGATGCCCCGGCATCCGCGAAAAGGAAACCGGAACGCCCGTTCCAGAATGTGGATGGAGTGAAGTTCCTCACGCACGAGGGTGGTTGCGGCGGCACGCGCCTGGATGCGAATACATTGTGCTCGCTGTTCGCGGCTTACGCTGTGCATCCCAACGTGGCGGGCATCACCGTACTGAGCCTGGGCTGCCAGAATTCCGAGCTAAAAACACTCGAAGACGAAATCCGCAAGCGTGATCCGCATTTTAACAAGCCATTCTTCGCGTTCGAGCACCAGAAAGGCACGGAGTACTCGCTCATGTCGGGTGCGATCAAGGAGACTTTCATGGGTTTAACCAAAATCAATGAGTTCGAACGCTCCGATGCACCATTGTCTAAACTTTCAGTAGGTCTGAAATGCGGCGGTTCGGATGGTTTCTCAGGTATTTCGGCAAATCCGGTCCTCGGTCACCTTTCTGATTTGGTAGTTGGTCTCGGCGGGCAAACGCTTCTTGCTGAATTCCCGGAGCTGAACGGGGTAGAGCAGGAGCTTCTCAACCGCTGTGTAACCGAAGAAAAAGCCGCTAAATTCGAAAAGCTCATGCGCGACTACGCAGGCAAAGCCGAAGCCGTAGGTTCCGCATTCGCATTCAACCCATCACCGGGCAATATCAAGGACGGCCTGATTACCGATGCCATTAAATCGGCAGGAGCAGCCAAAAAAGGTGGTAATGCATACGTTTCCGACGTTTTGAACTACACCGAACGTGCCACTGAATCGGGTCTGCACCTCGTGTGCACACCGGGCAACGACGTGGAAGCTACCACCGGCCAAACTGCGGCGGGCGCCAACATTATCCTTTTCACCACCGGCCTCGGCACCCCGACAGGTAACCCGATCTGTCCGGTAGCGAAAGTAGCCACCAACTCAGCCCTCGCGCAGCGCATGCCCGACGTCATCGATTTCGACTGCGGTCCTGTGGTAGACGGCACGCAAACCATCGAGCAAAATGCAGAAGCATTGCTGGATTATGTGATCAAAGTAGCCAGCGGCGAACTGACCAAGGCGCAGCAATTGGGGCAGGATGATTTTATTCCCTGGAAAAGGGGTGTTTCGTTGTAAAGGGCGTGCTCGCATCAATCGCATTTGCCATCGCCTATTGCCCCATTTACCCCTTTGCCCGTCAGTTAAAACTGACGGAATTAGATTGACATTTAGCAGAAGATGCCAATCCATTGCCGGGGGCTTTATCCCCCGGATCCAGAGCAAA
>NZ_FNAN01000005.1:349844-446470 GCF_900101885.1 Dyadobacter soli
TGGCATTTGCGAAGCAAGGCAAAAAGTGCTAAAAAGTTGCATTCTGAAAAATGCCAATCCATTGCCGGGGGCTTTATCCCCCGGATCCGGAGCAAAAGGAATTGCTGGTAACAGCATAGCAAGGCAATGCAGCAAAAGCTCTTGCTCAAAAAACAAACGAAGCTATCATTAACCCAAGGCTTCAGCCTTGGGACTAGACCAACCAATTATGTTCAACTTAGCAGGAAAAACAGCACTGGTGACCGGTGGAGCGAGCGGGATCGGATTGGCGATCTCCAAAACTTTCGCGAAGCAGGGCGCTTACGTGCACATTCTCGAACTCAATATTGACCTGGCCAACCAGGTGGTGAGCGAAATCACCGCGGAAGGCGGGCAGGCTGAGGCACACGCACTGGACATCTCCAAACAGGCGGATGTCGTCAACATTATCAACAGCATCGCGGCACAGCGCCCGATAAATATCCTCGTCAACAATGCCGGCATCGCGCATATCGGCAAGGCGGATACGACTTCCGAAATCGATTTCGACCGTGTGATTAATATCAACGTCAAAGGCGTTTACAACTGCCTGATGGCCACCATCCCACATTTGAAATCCAACGGCGGCGGCGTTATTTTGAACATGGCATCCATTGCGGCAACAGTAGGAATACCCGACCGCTTTGCTTATTCTACTGCAAAAGGTGCGGTTTACTCCATGACATTGTCGGTAGCCCGCGATTATCTGGCGGAAGGTATCCGTTGCAACAGCATTTCGCCGGCTCGCGTGCACACGCCTTTTGTGGATGGTTTTATTTCGAAAAACTATCCTGGAAAAGAGCAGGAAATGTTTGAAAAACTGTCGAAAACACAGCCTATCGGAAGGATGGCGAAACCGGAGGAGATCGGTGCATTGGCACTGTACCTCTGCTCCGACGAGGCAGGATTTATCACCGGTTGCGATTATCTGATCGACGGTGGTTTTGAAAAATTGAATAATTGAGAGGAGGCTACAAGCTTTAAGCTGTGAGCGGTTTGCAAGGTCAGCCGACATTTAGTTTAGTTATAATTTAAAATACATTAATCATTAGGACGGAAGAATATTGAGTGCAAATAGCATAAGGCTTACAGCTTATAGCCTATTGCTTACAGCTTACCCGTCCCAAATATCCCTTTCCATGAAACTATTTCGTTTTGGTGCATTTGAAAATGAAAAACCCGGCGTAGAGCTGGCCGACGGTACAAAGCTGGATGTTTCGGCATTCGGGGAAGATTATAACGAGAAATTCTTCGCAACCGACGGTATCGCCCGTTTGGCGAGCTGGCTGGAAGGTAATGCCGCTTCTGCGCCGAAAGTAGCCGACGGTTTCCGCTACGGCTCATGCGTGGCGCGTCCTTCCAAGATCGTTTGCATTGGTATGAATTATGCCAAACACGCCTACGAATCCGGCGCGACGGAACTGCCGAAAGAGCCGATCATTTTCTTCAAATCCACTTCCGCATTGTGCGGGCCTTTCGACCAGGTGATTATCCCCAGAAATTCGGAGAAAACCGACTGGGAAGTAGAACTGGCTGTGGTAATCGGCAAGAAAACGAGTTACGTGGATGAAGCCAATGCATTGGACTATGTAGCAGGTTATGCCGTCCATAACGACTATTCGGAACGGGCGTTCCAAATGGAGCGCGGCGGGCAATGGGTGAAAGGTAAAAGTAACGACACATTCGCGCCGCTGGGCCCGTACCTCGTCACTTCCGACGAAGTAGGCAATGCCAACGACCTCGATTTGTGGCTCGAATTGAACGGCAAGAAAATCCAGGATAGCAACACTTCCGACATGATTTTCCAGATTCCTTTCCTGGTGAGCTACCTGAGTCAGTTTATGACGCTGCTTCCGGGAGATGTGATCACTACGGGTACACCAGCCGGCGTAGGATTGGGTATGAAGCCGCCGGTTTATCTCAAACCAGGCGACGTGGTTGAATTAGGTATTGAAAAACTGGGGTCGCAAAAGCAGGAAGCAATTGCCTGGAAGGCGGTTTAATATATGGTAGTCGACGCACACCAGCATTTCTGGATATTCGACGAGGAACGTGATTCGTGGATCACGCCCGAAATGGAGGTTATCCGGCGGAATTTCCTGCCGGAAGACCTCTGGCCGGTCCTCAAAGCCAATAAGGTTGATGGCTGCGTGGCCGTGCAGGCTTCGCAGAACGATGCCGAAACGGAGTTTTTGCTGCATTTGGCCGAAGCCAACGATTTTGTCAGAGGCGTGGTAGGCTGGGTTGATCTTCGGGCGGTGAATCTTTACGATCAGCTCGAAAGGTATTCGCAGTTTGAAAAATTGAAAGGATTCCGTCACGTAGCGCAGGGGCAGCCGGAAGGTTTTCTGTTGCAGCCCGAGTTTATCAAGGGAGTAGGCACGCTGGTTGCATTTGACTTCACGTACGACATTCTCATTTACCAAAACCAGTTGAAAGAAGCATTCAACTTCGCAGTAAAGCTGCCGAATGTGCATTTCGTGCTGGACCACATTGCCAAGCCGCTCATCAAAGCGCAGGAGTTGCAACCCTGGGCCGACGATATCCGCCGACTTGCCGAATTGCCCAATGTGCATTGCAAAGTATCCGGCGTGGTCACCGAGGCCAATTGGCAGCATTGGGAGAAATCGGATTTCCGGCCTTATCTCGATGTCGTGTTCGAAGCATTCGGCACCGAGCGGATAATGTACGGCTCCGACTGGCCGGTATGCCTGGTCGCGGGGGAGTACGAGGGCGCGAAAGGAATTTTGACCGATTACCTCAGCATGTTCTCCGACGACGAGGTCAGAGACGTGATGGGAAACAATGCGAGAAGGTTTTATAATCTCGATATTTAGTTACGAATATGAAAAGATATTGTCTTGCCGTAGACCTGGTGGACGACCCGCAAATGATCGCGGAGTACGAGGGGTACCACAAAAAGATCCAGCCCGAGATCCACAAGAGCATTACCGATGCCGGCATTACCGTAATGGACATTTACCGTATTGGCAACCGCTTGTTCATGATCATGGAAACGGAAGACGATTTCAATTTTGAAACAAAGGCCCAAATGGATGCTTCCAACCCCAAAGTACAGGAATGGGAGCAGCTCATGTGGAAATACCAGCAAGCATTACCCACCGCAAAACCCGGTGAAAAATGGGTTTTAATGGAACAGATATTTGCCCTCTGAGATGAAAGGTCGTAGTATGAACTAGCATTCGAACAGGTTGAATAGATTACTTTACGCATTATCCATCCTTGCCTTATCATTTACATTGCTTTCGTCGCAGCCCCGCCAGGCTGTGGAAGTGAAGTTGATGAGTTTCAACATCCGTCATGGCCTTAATGTAGACGAAGAGTCGAATTTGAGGGACATTTTAAGGATAATCAAGGAAAATGACCCCGATCTGGTCGCATTGCAGGCGGTCGACAGCCTGGTGGATAAGGGGAAAGTGCAGTTCCAGCTCAGGCAGATCGCCGCGCAGACGGGCATGTACTATTCTTACGCCGTGGCTGACACGAACGAAAACGGGACGCAGGGCGTGGGGATTCTTTCGACATGGCCGTTTGAGAAAACGCAGGTGATCCATTTGCCCAAAACGGCCGGCGCAGACCCGAAGGTGTTGCAATGTGGATTGATCAGACTGTCGAGATCGGTTACCTTCCGGTTTTGCAACTCCCGGCTCGAATATGCCTCCGTAATGGATCGTGCATTGCAGGCCGCTTACATAAATCAAATGCTCGTCAACAGCGT
This sequence comes from Dyadobacter soli, assembly GCF_900101885.1. Lineage (GTDB taxonomy): Bacteria > Bacteroidota > Bacteroidia > Cytophagales > Spirosomataceae > Dyadobacter > Dyadobacter soli. The sequence goes on from NZ_FNAN01000005.1 coordinate 353,602, forward strand.
CCAACCCGTGATTTTGGGGATGGATATGGGCGCAAGACCGAACGAACAGCCTTACTTTTCGTTCCGCAGAAACTGGCAGGACGCTGCCCGCGGGTCACAGATGCAGACCTGGAACGAAGGTTTACCGGGTGACCGGCTCGATTACATTTTTGCCTTGCTCAACAACAAGGTACGCATCAAAAACTACAAGGTGATCCGAAATTATCCGGACGTTTCTGATCACTATCCCATTCAGGCCACCATTGAATTTTGGTAGAAAATGAATTACTCAAATTGGAAAGTCGGATTATTTATTCCCTGCTATGTTGATCAGTTTTATCCGCAGGTAGGGATCGCAACACTCGAATTACTTGAAAAACTGGGCTGTACAGTCATATTTCCGCTGAACCAGACCTGCTGCGGCCAGCCGATGGCCAACTCCGGATTCGAACACCTGTCACGTTCATGCGACAATCTTTTTTATGATATTTTCAAAGATTGCGACTACGTGGTATCGCCGTCAGGAAGCTGCGTGCTGCACATTAAGGACCATTTGAAGGCCGATAACAAAGCCGGCGAATCGAAAGTGCTCAGAAAGAAAGTATACGAACTGGTCGAATTCCTGACCGATGTTTTGAAAATAGACACCATTGAAGCGGAGTTCCCGCATCGCGTTGGGCTGCACCAGGGTTGCCACGGGCAGCGTGGGTTGCATTTGTCCCAAATGTCGGAGCTGAATGCGGCGCCTTATTCCAAGCCGGTATCGCTGTTGAAGCAGGTGAAAGGGATCGAGCTGATCGACCTGGACCGCACGGACGAATGCTGCGGCTTTGGCGGGACGTTTTGTGTGAGCGAGGAAGCGGTATCCGTGAAAATGGGTAAGGACCGTGTCGCCGATCACATCCGCCACAATGCGGAGTACATTACTGGCTCCGATATGAGCTGCCTGATGCATTTGGGCGGCATTTTAAAACGGGGAAATTCGAATGTACAGGTAATGCACATCGCTGAAATCCTGAACGCAGGCATTAAAAAACCAAAACCGGAGCCCGCATACTGAGCCCCGGTTCATACAAAGTTTATGGAATGCGTGTCGTCCTGAATGCAAGCCGGACGTTACACGCTGGCTGGAATCTGAGAAGTGCCTCGTTATTAATTGATTGAAGAAACAGCGCGGCTGGTTGTAGTCAAAATATCAAACGATTGTGCTGCCTTCTCTTTACCATCCGTGATTTCGAACGTGTAGGTACCGTCCATCAAAGTTGACAAATCGAAGTATTTCAGGTAGTTGTTCTCAACTTTCCGGTTTTCTGAGAAAAGCACATTCTTCTCGTTGTCCAGAATACGAACTACTACATTTTTTGAAATAGGATTATTATAAGAAACGCGGAATTGCAATGGTTTAACCTGCAGAACGGTCAGCTTGGTAGAAGCGTTTTCAGTTTTGTCTGAGGTAGCGAAGTTGTCCTGAGCATTCGCAGCGAATGCCGATCCTGATAGAAGCAGACCTGTGATGGCTGCGATAATAAGAGTGTTTTTGGTTTTCATAGGAGTTAATATTTAATGTCTAAAAAAAGTTAAACTGAACTTAGTTCAGACTCCGATGCCCCGATCGAAAAACTTTGTTGATTCAAAAGTATAAGATATTGCAATACAAGAAAATAGCATTTTTTCGATTTGTAAAAAGTTGTTTATTAAACAAACTCGAAACTTGAAATAATGCAACGGATGTGAAAAGTACAAATCTTATTCTTCTTTAAATACCATTATCTAATTGTTAAGGCAGCTATGTCCAAAACAGTAATGGAGCACGCGGACGCTTCCGAGGTGTTCAACAGAGACGAACCTTACGTAAACTGGCACGACGAGACCTTGTGGTTCGTGCGCCAGAAACGCGATAAATCATCCAAACAACTGCCCGAATGGGAAGAACTACGCGAAGCAGCGTCGGGTATCAAGCATTATGTGCTTTCGCACCTCGACGAGCTGTTGATTTCTTTTGAACAAAAAGCGAAGGAAAACGGCGTGCAGGTCCATTGGGCGGCGAATGCGGCAGAGCATAACGAGATTGTACTCGGGCTTTTGAAGCAGCACAAGATCGACAAGATGGTGAAAAGCAAGTCGATGCTAACGGAGGAATGCCACATGAATGAATTCCTCCAAAAGAACGGCATCGAAGTGATCGACACCGACCTGGGCGAGCGTATCGTACAGCTCCGCAATGAGCCGCCGAGCCACATCGTACTGCCCGCGATCCACTTGAAAAAGAAGGATATCGGCGATCTTTTCCATGAACATTTGGGTACCGACGCCGGCGCTACCGACCCGCAATACCTCACCGAAGCCGCCCGCCAGCACTTGCGCGACAAGTTCCTGACGCGTAGAGCCGCATTGACGGGCGTCAACTTCGCGGTAGCTGAAACCGGCGGTTTTGTAGTATCCACCAACGAAGGTAATGCCGATATGGGGGCGCATTTGGCCGATATTCACATTGCCTGCATGGGTTTTGAGAAGATTATTCCAAAGCAGGAGCATCTGGGCGTTTTCCTGCGCTTGCTCGCGCGAAGTGCTACGGGTCAGCCGATTACCACTTACAGCAGCCATTTCAAAAAGCCGCGCGAAGGCCAGGAAATGCACATTGTAATAGTGGATAATGGCAGGAGTACGCAACTCGGCAGAAAGGATTTCAGGAATTCATTGAAATGCATCCGCTGCGGCGCGTGCATGAATACCTGCCCGGTTTATCGCAGGAGCGGCGGACATAGCTACCATAATGCAGTCGCCGGCCCGATAGGCTCGATCCTCGCGCCGAATTTGGATATGACCAAAAATGCGGATTTGCCGTTTGCGAGTACATTATGCGGTAGCTGCTCGAATGTATGTCCGGTGAAAATCGATATTCACGACCAGTTGTATAAATGGAGACAGGTGCTGGCGAAGGAAGGGCATGTGCCCAAAAGCAAGGAAATCGGTATCCGTGCTATGTCGACGGTGCTGGCTGCGCCGCGGTTTTACCAATGGTCGGGCAGGCTGGGGCGGACCGTAATGCGTGCGATGCCATTCATGGTGAACAATGGATTGAACCCTTGGTACAAACAGCGCGATATGCCCGAACCGCCGAAGGAAAGCTTCCGCGACTGGTACGTGCGTAACAGAAAGAATTGATTATGAGCTCACGAGATAGAATTTTAGGCCAGATCAGGCAGAATAAACCCGAGGAAGTGGCGCTGCCGCCGGTAACCACTTTTGCCAGCCATTTTGAAAATACCGAAGACAAATTCCGCGAAATGCTTTCGTTGATTTATACGGAAGTTATCGTGGTAAAAAACGCGGAAGAACTCGCACTGAAAGCGGAGGAGCTGTACAAAGGCGTCGTGAACCGGGCTACCACCATTCCCGCATTGAGCGCCTGGGCGGATTTTAGCCTCAATGTTTCCGATCCGCACGAGCTGGAAACCGTCGAAATCGCTATTGTGCAAGCCGAGTTTGGTGTGGCTGAAAATGGGGCGGTCTGGATTTCGGACCAGTATTTGCCGCATCGCGTGCTGCCATTCATTACACAAAATCTCGCATTCGTGATCCCGCGTAACGCGCTCGTGAACAATATGCATGAGGCGTACGTGCGCTTGCAGGACACGTTGGGGTGGGGCTGTTTTATTGCAGGTCCGTCAAAAACTGCGGATATTGAGCAATCGCTGGTCATCGGCGCGCACGGGGCGCGCAGCATGGTGATCTTCCTGCTGGAAGGCGAATAGTTTTGTATGGACCAACAGGTAACACTCAGACCGTTCACAAGAAATATTGCCGAAAGGCTGGCGCAGTTGGCCAATAACAAGAATGTAGTGGCGCAGGTGAGGGATAATTTTCCTTCACCTTATACGCTTTCCGACGCCCATTACTGGATCGATTTCTGTAACGGGCGCAACAATGCCGAGAGCTTTCACCGGGCGATCTATTATGATGATGAGTTTGTGGGTGGAATTGGCGTGCTGCGCCAGGAAGACATTCACCGCAATAATGCCGAGATCGGCTACTGGCTCGGCGAACCTTACTGGGGGCTTAATATTACCACCGCCGCGGTGGTGCAGATGACCGACTGGATTTTTGCCAATACCAGCATTACAAGGCTGTACGCAGGCGTATTTGAAACCAACCTGGCTTCGATGCGGGTGTTGGAAAAAGCCGGTTACAAACTCGAAGCTATTCACCGCAAGGCCATTACCAAAAATGACCAGGTGCTGGACGAACATTTGTTTGTAAAGCTAGCCGGGGAATGAGCTTTAAAAATGTATTTTTACGATCTGTAAAATTACACTTTCCAATATGCCCAAAATTATCGTTGCGATCGACGGTTATTCGAGTTGTGGGAAATCCACGACAGCGAAACTGGTTGCCAAGCAATTGAATTACCCTTACATCGACACCGGCGCGATGTACAGGGCCGTTACCCTGTATTTTATCCAGAATCATATTAGTCTTACCAATCCAAAGGAAATTGAAAATGCATTATCCAAAGTGCATATTTCCTTCCGCCGGCACCCGGAACTCGGCCGCAACGATACGTATCTGAACGGGCTGAATGTCGAGGACGAGATCCGGAAAATGTATGTTTCTGAGAAAGTGAGCGAGGTAAGCGCGATCGCCGAGGTGCGGCATGCATTGGTAGCGCAGCAGCAGCGAATGGGCAAGACGAAAGGCATTGTAATGGATGGCCGTGATATCGGTACCGTCGTATTTCCGCACGCTGAGCTGAAAATTTTCATGACCGCCGACCCGATGATCCGTGCGCACCGCCGCCAGCTGGAATTGATGGAAAAAGGCGACATCGTCGACCTCGGTCAGATCCTGGAAAACCTCAAAACCCGCGATTATATTGACACTACCCGCACCGAAAGTCCGCTCCGGCAGGCAGAGGATGCCATTTACATTGATAATTCCTTTATGACCCTCGACGAGCAGGTGGAAGTGGTGGTGCGCCTGGCCGACGAACAAATCGGGTTATCACTCAGACGTCGCGCTGCCGATAATGCCTGATATGCAGCATTTTGACTACGAATATCTCATCATAGGGCAGGGGATAGGAGGCACTTCCGTTGCCTGGCACTTGCATGATTCGGGGAAAAGCTTTCAGATCGTCGGCGATTCTTCAATGCCTTCTTCTTCACGCGTCGCGGCGGGAATTTTCAATCCTTTGACGGGTAAAAAGCTGGTCAAAACCTGGCTCGCCGATGACCTGTTTCCTTACGCGCGAACATTTTACGGCAACCTGGAACAGCGGTTGGGTCGTAAATTAATGCACCTTACTTCTATTTACCGGCCCTTCCGATCCATTGAGGAGCAGAATACTTACCTGGCGCAAACCGCAGACCCGGCGATCAGTCCGTACATCGCCACCACGCCCGATCCGGCAAGCGAGATGCCTTATGTGAATGCGCAATATGGCGGTTTGGAAGTAGTCCAATCGGGCTGGATCGACCTGCCTACGTTGCTGGATGCCAGCCGGACGTATTTTGAGGAAAAAAAATTATACACAGAAACCGCGTTTGATCCGGCCCAGCTTTTGAGAACGGAAGCGGGGATCGAATGGCAGGGTAAGCGGTTCAAAACGGTCGTGTTCTGCCAGGGTTTTTTTGCATTGGAAAACAGCTGGTTCAACTGGCTGCCATTTACACCGGTAAAAGGACAAATCCTGGAAATAGCTCCGGACGTTCCTATTAAACCGTACATTATAAATCAGGGCATATTCGCATTGCCGTTGACGGAAAATAGGATGAAAGTAGGAGCTACCTACTCCTGGGACCCGCTCGATTGGGAGGCGACCAAGGCCGCAACAGCGGAGCTGGAAGCCAAATTGCAGGCATTGCTAAGTACCGGTTACACACTGAACGGCGCGCAGGCAGGCATTCGCCCATCCGTACGCGACCGCCGGCCACTGATCGGTATCCATCCGGAGTTTTCTAATGTGTCTATTTTCAATGGGTTAGGTACAAAGGGTGTTACACTGGCGCCTTTTCTCGCAAAAGAGTTTTGTAACCACCTGATTTACGGCAAAGAATTGAACCCGCTAGTGAATATAAAAAGGTATTTTTCGTTATATTTCCGTTGACGTCAGCCTAAGCAATATGAGCAAAAGATATATTTACACATTAACCTTTTCGATCGGTCTTTTAGTAGTTTTTGGATTATTCAATGACTCAATAGCACAGCGCTATCCTTCACAGGAGACTTTTGGAAAGAACCGCGTCCAGTATAAGAAGTTCAACTGGAAAATATTCCGCACCACTAACTTCGAAATCTACCATTATCAGGGCGGTACCGCGCTTGCAAAGCTGACGGCGCAATACGCGGAAAGCGAATTCGATAAAATCACCGACGTACTTGGCTGGACGCCCTACAATCGTGTAAAAATATTCCTGTACAATTCACCGGCTGAGCTGGAACAGAGCAATATGGGCCTTTCGGTGCTTGATAACCTTTCGGATCAGAAACTGAACCTCTCGCAATCGCGCGTGGAGGTGGCGTATACAGGCGATCAGATCGGTTTCCGCAAAAAACTGGTGCGGGATATCAGCCTTCTTTTCGTGTACGACATGCTGTACGGCGGTAATATGAAGGAGGCATTGCAAAGCTCATTGCTGCTTACATTGCCGGAATGGTTTATGTCGGGAACGGCGGCTTACATTGCCGAAGGCTGGTCGCCGGAGCTGAACGACTACATGCGTGATTTCTTCAAAAACCGCAACATCCGCAAGCCTACGCTCATGACAGGCGACGACGCGACGCTGATCGGGCATTCGATCTGGAATTACATTGCGGAGCGCTACGGAAAGGACAAGATTTCCGATATCCTCAACCTCACCCGCATTATCCGCACCGAGCAGACGAGTATTACCAGCACGCTTGGTGTACAATCCTACAACCGCTTCCTGCGCGACTGGCGGGCCTATTATCTGAACCAATCAAAGAATGCAGAGCAGTTTTACACCGAGCCCAATCCGACCTGGAAGTACAAGCTGAATGAATTCAATGTGACCGACGCCAGCGCGGTGATCAAAGTCTCCCCGGACAAGAAATTCACGGCGGTGAGCGAGATTAAAAACGGCCGCTACCGGGTGTATTTGTTTGATAGTGAGTCGGGTTCCAAGAAAGTGATCCGCCAGGGTAAGCTCGATATTATCGGTGGTCGTCAGAAAACGCAGCCACCGCTTTTGGGCTGGTCGAGAAACAATGAGCTGACCATTCTTGCCAACGAGAACGACAAGAAAAATTTGTACAGATATGAAAATGTAGGTACTAAAAAGATCAAAATCAAAACGAAACGGAACATCCGTGGATTGGACCAGATTGTAGACATGGACGTGTCGCATGACGGTTCGATGCTCACTGTGAGCGCGGATAAGGCTGGCCAGAACGACATTTTCCTGATCAGCGTGGCCCGTGCTTCCGCATTGCCGCTGACGAATGACCTTTACGATGACCTTTCGCCACGCTTTGTTCAGGGCTCGTCGCGCCGCGTTGTTTTTTCTTCCAACAGACCGGTCGATTCGCTGGGTAGGGGAGATAAAGGCAGTTTCAAATCCATCGCGCCTTCGTACACTATTTTTGAGCACGATGGCACGCCGAGATCTGAAAACATCGTCAAGCTGGTAGAGTCGGAAGGAAAGGCCAAGGTAACACCGGTATATGCCGATGAAAATGACATTGTTTACCTTTCAAATGGTAAGGGCGTTAATAATCTTTACAAATACAACCGTGCTTCACAAACCAGCTCACAGCTGACCAACTACATTCAGAATATCCGAAATGCGGATGTGAATGTGAAAGCTGCCGGCGGCGCATTGGCTTACACCTATTTGAATGATGGCTACTACACCGCCGCTTTCAAAAATGGGTTCGATATCAATGCGACTGTGAATCCGCCGTCGTTGAGCGTGGCTAGCGCGGGTACTGCAAGCAATGCCGCTCCTGCCAATGCGGTAAAAACCGATTCGGCTGCCAAAGGAACGCTGGCGGATCAACCGAAAAAACTGGCTTTGAAAGAGGGCGAGGTCGATACCGACAATTATGAATTCGACGAAGATGTTTTGAAAGCATTTGAATCGAGAAGGACCCGCGGCAACTTCCCGACCACGCCTGGCGTAGCTTCGCGCACGAAGGCTGTCCGTGAAAACATCGCGATCAAAGGGCCTTACAACTACAAAGGCTTGTTTATCACGAATGACGCGAGTTCCGACTGGCGTATCGATCCGATTCGTGGATTTGGTTATGCGCAATCCATTTCGATGAATGATTTGCTCGAAAACCACGTCATTAAAGCGGGGATCTTTATCTCTTCCAATTTCAGGAACAGCGACCTGTTCGCGGAGTACAATAACAATACCTACCGTGTCGACTTCGGTTTGCGCGTTGACAGAAAGACACTTTACAACGATTCGGAAGGATTGATCCAGAAATATCGCTTCAACCAGCTGATGTTCACGGCATCGTATCCATTTTCGACTACGAGCCGCCTCTCGGTATCGCCGATGTTCACGTCCACGAGAATGATCGACGTGCTGCTGCCTAATCCGGATTTGTCTTCGAACTACGGTGGCCTCCGCAGCGAATTTGTGTTCGATAATACCCGTGTGAACGGGATGAATATGATGGAAGGAACGCGTTTCAAGCTGCGTTACGACCTGTACCAGGGTTTGAGCAATGGCAATGAGAGCTTCAACCGCGTGAGCCTCGACTTCCGCCATTACCAGAAAATCCACCGCGACCTGATCCTCGCGGTGCGTGCGGCAGCCAGCCATTCCGGCGGACGGGCGCCTAAGCAGAATATCCTTGGCGGTATGGAAAACTGGCTCGGTAACCGCAAAGAAAACCGCACCGGCGATAACCCGCTGAACTTCCAGCGCGACAACCGCGATATTTTCTTCGCCGATTTCGCTACGAACCTGCGCGGTTTTAAACTCAACAGATTGTCGGGTACAAGTTATATGCTGGTGAATGCCGAGTTGAGAATCCCGCTGGTGAAATACCTTTACCGCGGCGCCATTACATCGAGCTTCCTGCGCAACTTCCAGATCGTCGGTTTCGGGGACATTGGTACTGCCTGGACGGGTAAAGGGCCATTCAGCGAAAACAACAGCCTCAATACGCAGATCATCACAGACCCGAGCGGCACGTTCCGGGCAACGGTTACCAATTACAAAAACCCTTACCTGATGGGTTACGGTGCCGGTGTGAGGACGACGCTGTTCGGCTTCTATGCCAAATTTGATTATGCGTGGGGCGTTGATAACGGTTATACTAACAAGCCAATTCCTTACGTAACACTGGGTTACGATTTTTGATCTGACCCGGCAGTAAAAAAGTAATATTCAAGAGTTTTCAAGATGGCAAGAGACTGACTCTCCTGCCATTTTTGTTTAAATAACCCAAATTCAGTGCTATGCTTTTAAAAACCACACATCACTATTCAAGAAAGATCATTCTTGCGGGTACATTATTAATAGGCAGCTTTACTACCGCAATTGCGCAACGGGAAGTGCTGTATGAACAGTATGTTCAGAATCCGATGTCGATCAACCCCGGCTTTACGGGCGTACGCGAGGATTTTAATATGACTGCGATGTTTCGCAGGAAGTGGTTCAACATCCCTAATTCCCCCACCAGCCAAACCTTCGCCGCCGATGGAACGGTTGCGAACGGTAAGTTTGGAATAGGCTTCCAGGCATTGAATGACCAGACGAGCTATTTCACGACCACCGGCTTTGTAGGCTCATTCGCATTTCATTTGGGCTTGTCGGACACCTGGAAACTTGGCCTCGGCGCGCAGGGTGGGATCAACGTGCTGCCCGTTTCGGACGGCACGTCCATTGGTAACAACCGTGCGCTGGGTAGTTTCGGGCTGGGAGCCTGGCTGCGGTCGGACAACCTGTATTTTGGTGTTTCCAAGCCGGAAGTGTTGTCACAGAAGTTCGGCGACCAGATCGTGGGCACATTGTACCGCCGGCCGCTCTACATTACGGCGGGCGGAAGCCATGCATTGAGCGAAGATGTGATGATGCTGCCGCATGTGTTGTTTGTACAGGAGAAAGACCACAAGCTGAGATTTGACTTCGGTTCGCGGTTCTGGTTCAGGGAGAAAGTAGGATTGGGCGCGTCTTACCGTGTGGGAGGCGGGTACAATTCTTTATCGGCAAAAGTGGATTATTTACAGTTAACGGCTGAGGTTCAGCTGGGAAGAAATGTGCGGCTGGGGTATTTTTACAGTACCCGGCAGGTGGAACAGATCTACGCATCCTATTCGGGACCCAAAGGAATCCACGAGCTCATGCTGAAATTTATTCCGAATCCCAAAGGTTTTCAGAAATTCTGATGTCAAGAACCTTTCCAAATCGACTTTCAGGTTAAGTTAAAAGGATATTTTTATTCGTAATCTTTACATAACTCTCGTACCTTTGTCCCGTAAATGAAATACTCACTTTTGTGATGGATAAATACACTTATATAGCAAATTCCGACGCCGCTTATATCGATGAATTGTACAATTCCTATAAGCAAGATCCAGCTTCCGTAGATGAAGGCTGGCAGAAGTTTTTTGAAGGTTATGATTTTTATCAAAAATATCCGGTTAACGGCAACGGACGTGCGAATGGCGCTGCCAACGGCAAAGAAGCTGCGGTAGCCGGGAAAACAGATCCTGCACGCATCCGCAAGGAAATGGAAGTGGTGCATTTGATCCGTGGATATAGGTCGAGGGGACACCTCCTGGCGACGACGAACCCGATCCAGAAAAGGAAAGACCGCCGTCCGCAATTGGACATTGCTGATTTTAACCTGGGATCCGAAGACCTCGATACTGTTTTTGAAGCCGGTGTTGAGGTCTTTGATCGTCCGGCCACCTTGCGCGAGATCGTGGATGCATTGCAGACGATCTATGCAAGAAATATCGGTTTCGAATACCTCTACATCCGTGACCGCGAGCAGAAAAGCTGGTTGCGTAAGAAAATCGAAAAGGAAGCATTGACAATGTCTTTCTCGATCGATGAGAAAAAACACATTCTTTCAAAACTCAACGAAGCCGTTGTTTTTGAAAACTTCCTGCATACCAAATACCTCGGCCAGAAACGCTTCTCGCTGGAAGGTGGTGAAACGACGATCCCCGCACTCGATGCGATGATCAACAAAGCCGCTGAAATGGGTGTGGTGGAAGTGATGATCGGTATGGCGCACCGCGGCCGCCTGAACGTGCTCGCGAACATCATGCAGAAAACTTACGGACAGATCTTCAACGAATTCGAAGGTAACCTGCCCGACCAGGTTTGGGGTGATGGCGACGTGAAATACCACATGGGTTTCGCGAGCCAGATCACGACCAAAGAAGGCAATAACGTACACCTGAAATTGGCACCGAACCCATCGCACCTTGAAGCGGTGAACCCGGTGGTTGAAGGTTACATCCGCGCCCGTGCCGACGGTATGTACGACAGCGATTACGACCGCGTATTGCCTGTGTTGATCCACGGTGATGCGGCTGTGGCTGGCCAGGGTATCGTTTACGAGGTGACCCAAATGTCGGCATTGAATGGCTACTACACCGGTGGTACCATCCATTTCGTGATCAACAACCAGGTTGGTTTTACTACCGACTTCGTAGATGCGCGTTCGTCGATTTACTGTACGGATATCGCCAAAATCGTGGATGCACCTGTATTGCACGTGAATGGTGACGATCCGGAGGCAGTGGTGTATTGTATGCGCCTCGCGGTGGAATACCGCCAGAAATTCAACAAGGATATTTTCATTGATATGGTTTGCTACCGCCGTCACGGACATAACGAGGCGGACGAACCGAAATTTACGCAGCCGGTTCTGTACAAATCGATCGAGAACCATCAGAATCCGCGTGAAATCTACCAGAAAACACTGGCAGACCGCGGCGACGTAGATGCGCAGCTTGCGGCTAATATGGACAAGGAGTTCAAGCAATTGTTGCAGGAGCGCCTCGATATGGTGAAGCAGAAAGCATTGCCATACACCATGCCGAAACTGGAACAGGAATGGCATACGCTGCGTAAATCCAAACCGGAGGATTTTGAGAAATCTCCTGAAACCGGTGTGCCTTTGGAAGAGCTGGAAAAGATTGGTAAAGCGCTGATCAGCACGCCTGAGAATTTCAACAGATTGAAACAGATCGACAAGTTGCTCAAAGACCGTGAGCAAATGATCTTCGATAAAAAGGAAGTAAACTGGGCTACTGCCGAGTTGCTCGCCTATGGTTCGATCCTTTCGGAAGGTAATATCGTCCGTTTGAGCGGCCAGGATGTGCAGCGCGGTACATTCTCGCACCGTCACGCGGTATTACGCGATGTGGAGACCAATGCGGCTTACAACAGTTTGCAGCACATTCAGGAAGGCCAGGGCCAGTTCATGATCTACAACTCACTGCTTTCGGAGTACGGGGTATTAGGTTTTGAATTCGGTTACTCGATGGCTAACCCGAATGCATTGGTGATCTGGGAAGCACAGTTTGGTGACTTTGCGAATGGTACCCAGGTGATCATCGACCAGTTTGTAACATCCAGCGAAACCAAATGGGATCGTTGGACAGGCTTGGTAATGTTGCTGCCACACGGCTACGAAGGCCAGGGACCGGAGCATTCCAATGCGCGTCCGGAGCGTTACCTGCAACTTTCGGCCAACTATAACATTATTGTGGCGAATGTGACCACGCCGGCCAACTTCTTCCACTTGCTCCGCAGGCAGTTGAAGTTCCCGTTCCGCAAGCCGTTGATCGTGATGTCGCCGAAATCGATGCTGCGTCACCCGCTTTGCGTTTCCCCGATAGACAGCTTAGTGAGCGGTTCATTCCAGGAAACCATCGGCGATACTTATGCAGATCCGAAAAAGGTGAAGAAAGTGTTGCTGTGTACCGGTAAGCTGTACTATGAGTTGTACGAAAGACAGCAAGCCGACAAACGCGACGACGTGGCGATCATTCGTCTGGAACAAATGCATCCGTTCCCGCAAACGCAGATCGACGCGCACCTGAGCCAGTACGAAAATGCCGCTGTTTATTGGGTACAGGAAGAACCTTTCAATATGGGTGGCTGGACGTTCATGCTCCGCATGTACAAAGGCGTGAAGCCATTGCAGGTCATCGCCCGTGAACCGAGCGCTTCGCCTTCGACAGGTTTCTCAAAAATCCATACGAAGGAGCAAGCGGAAATCATCAACAGGGCTTTTGAATGATATTCCTATAATTTTTGACATAATTCGATAACAAGATTGCACATAAAATGGCTGAAATTGAAATAAAAGTACCGCCCGTTGGCGAGTCGATTACCGAGGTTACGATAGGAAACTGGTTCAAAAATGATGGCGATTTTGTAAAGATGGACGAAGTGATCTGCGGGCTGGATTCGGACAAAGCGACATTTGAACTCACCGCGGAAGCAGAAGGGATATTGCATATTAAAGCCCAGGAAGGCGATACACTCAATATCGGCGACCTGATCGCGACTATCGACGCGGCCAATGGCGCTGCTCCGAAAGAAACGGCTCCGAAGGCGGAAGCTGCGGCTCCGGCTGCTGCGGCAACCCCAGCTGCTGAGCCAGCAAAAGTGGAAGCTCCTGCCCCTACGGCGGCTCCTGCGGCAGTGTCCACTGGAGCAACCAGCCAGGTTTATGAAATGAAAGTTCCGGCCGTAGGAGAGTCTATCAGCGAAGTGACCATTGCTTCTTGGAGCAAAAAAGATGGTGACTACGTGGCTGTGGACGAAATCCTGTGCGAACTGGAATCTGATAAGGCAACATTCGAACTCCCGGCAGAAGCTGCGGGTATATTGACGATCGTAGGGAAAGAAGGCGACACGCTGTCGATCGGTGCGGTTATCTGCACGATTGCGGTAACTGCCGGAGCACCTGCGGCTGCACCAGCACAGGCAAATGCCCCTGCGGCTGCGGCACCTGCTGGCGACAAAGCTTACAGCGAGAAACACGCTTCCCCGGTGGCTGCGAAAATCCTTGCAGAAAAGGGAATCGATCCGAAAGACGTGAACGGTTCAGGCTCGGGAGGCAAAATTATGAAAGACGATGCTTTGAAAGCTGAGAAGGCAGCTCCGGCTACGGCTCCCGCAACTGCGAAACCTGCTGCTGCTTCGGCCCCTGCGGCTGCACCAGCTCCTGCTGGCGCGCGTGCATCGCGTCGCGAAAAAATGTCGTCGTTGCGTAAAACGATCGCACGTCGTTTGGTGGCAGTGAAAAATGAAACGGCCATGCTCACCACTTTCAACGAGGTGGACATGAAGCCGGTGATGGATCTGCGTTCCAAATTCAAGGATAAATTCAAAGAAAAACACGAAGTAGGACTTGGTTTCATGTCGTTCTTCGTGAAGGCGGTAACCGTGGCGTTGAAGGACTTCCCGGTAATCAATGCCCAGATCGATGGCGATGAGCTCGTTTACAACGATTTCGCTGATATTTCGGTGGCTGTTTCAACACCTCGCGGACTGGTAGTACCGGTTATCCGTAATGCTGAAACGCTGTCATTTGCGGCAATCGAGAAAGAAATCGTTCGTTTGGCGATTCGTGCGCGTGATGGTAAACTTGGCCTGGACGAAATGTCGGGTGGTACCTTCACGATTACCAATGGCGGTACATTCGGGTCAATGATGTCAACACCGATTATCAATGCACCGCAATCGGCTATCCTCGGTATGCACAATATCGTAGAGCGCCCGGTGGTAGTGGACGGCCAGATCGTCGTTCGTCCGATCATGTACGTGGCGTTGTCGTACGACCACCGCACGATAGACGGTAAGGATTCGGTAAGCTTCCTCGTTCGCGTGAAGCAGCTGCTCGAAGATCCGATGCGTCTGTTACTGGATATGTAATATTATCATTTCGGAAAAATAGATAACAGAGCAGGCCCGGGTTTCCGGGCTTGTTCTGTTTACGGGCTATTGCAGCTTCTCGTTCTGCTTGTGGCGGTCCTTATCCCGGTCGGTTTTCTTGGCCAGGTTCTTTTCGAATGCCTCGGTAAGGTTAATGCCCGTCTGGTTGGCGAGGCATATCAATACCCAAAGCACATCGGCCATTTCATCGCCCAGATCTTTTCCCAAATCCGACTTTTTAAACGACTGATCCCCGTACGTACGCGCCATAATGCGCGCGAGCTCGCCTACCTCCTCGGTAAGGATCGTCATGTTGGTCAGTTCCGAGAAATAGCGTACGCCGTAAGTTTTGATCCACTGATCGACTTGTCCTTGTGCTTCCTGAATGGTCATGGTTAGTTTTGAATGAGCCGCCGTGGAACGGGGAACAAGCCGCCGCGGAACGGGAATGATTGAATGATTGAATGATTGAATGCGCCGTGGAGTTGGGATGAGCGGATTACATAATGTCATTCAGATCCTGTTTTTTGAGTCTATGACGATGGTGACTGGGCCGTCGTTAAGCAAAGATACCTTCATATCCGCGCCGAATTCTCCTGTCTGAATCGGCTTTCCTAACTCCTGGCCGAGGAACTCGACCATCTTTTCATACATCGGGATGGCGATGTTCGGCTTGGCCGCTTCGATGAAGGAAGGCCGGTTGCCTTTTTTAGTACTTGCGTGCAAGGTAAACTGGCTGATCACCAGAATGTCCCCGTTGACTGTCTTCAAATCCAGGTTCATTTTACCTTCTTCATCATTGAATACCCGCAGGCCTACAATCTTCTTGCCGAGCCATTCTATATCTTCCGGCAGATCGGAATGGGTCACGCCGAGCAGTACCATAAAGCCCGTCTTGATTTCCCCTTTCACCTTCCCATCAATGGTCACCGAAGCGCTGCTGACGCGCTGGATTACTGCAATCATGTTAATCGTGTATTGATTTTGAGTGCGGCAAAAGTAAGGGTAATCTTTGAAAATGGGCTGAATGATGGGTGAAAAGCCGATGGTTCAGTGCGGTCGACCGTTCGAATCTGCGATTAGAGAAGGTAACTGCTGTGTATTTAAATTGAAAAAAACAATCAATGCAGACCTCTAACAGATGGACCACCCTAACTATGAATTTATATATTCTGACGAACACAATCTTTATTCGTTCATTAGTAAAGGCACGAAAGGCTACTTTATTAAACTTGTTCAATACCAAGCGTTGAAAGCTAATCTGTACAATCTTGCTTTTGGAGACTGGTCTCCGGCTATTGGTGGAATAGATGATAAAGCTGTAACCGACAATGGTGATATGGAAATGGTGATATCGACAGTTGTACAAATTACCAAAGCTTTCTTGCGCGCTAACCCGGGAGTTTCCGTTCAATTCAGGGGCAGCACATCGGCGAGAACGAGATTGTATCAAATTGTCCTAAACACTAATTATCACGTGATAAGTCAGCAGTTTGAAATACTTGGCCTCTTAAATGGGAAGTGGCACAAATTCGAAAAAAATGTAAATTATGAAGTATTCCTCGTTTCAGAATTGTTATAATTTTACAAATCTTAAAAATTATGAAAGAGCATTCTAATAATCCCAAGGGCAGGAAGTATAATGGTGAAACTCCGAACCTCAACGAGTTGCAAGGTATCGACTTGTTTCCCAAAAAAACAGCCAAGGCAAGGGAGATTCTTGCCAAATACCCCGTCCCAGAGCATTTATTAAAGCGTAGCAAGTCGTAGTACTGCGTCTATCCCCACCCAATGACATCAGAACGCATTTCCGTTTTCGACATTTTCAAGATAGGCATCGGCCCGTCCAGTTCGCATACCCTTGGCCCTTGGCGGGCGGCGCAGCAGTTTTTGGGTACGGTGAAAGAAAAGGGACTACTGCAAAACGTCGAAAATGTAACTGTACACCTTTACGGGTCTCTGGCCAAAACGGGCAAGGGGCATGGTACCGACATTGCGGTGATACTCGGTCTGAGCGGCTATGATCCGGTGACGATCGAAACGAGTTCCATCGATCGCATTCTCGCCGATATAGCGGCAAGTGAGACGATTTGCTTGCATGGAGAAATGCAGGTTCATTTTAATCCCAAAACAGATGTAGTGTTCCACAAAACGGAGTCGTTGCCGTTTCACCCGAATGGGGTGGCATTTACGGCTGGCTGTGGGGACGGAAAGGTGCTGGAAGAGACTTATTACTCGATCGGCGGCGGTTTTGTGATACAGGAGGGCCCGGAGGCCGAGGCTAATGCTGCATCTGCGGAAATTCCTTATCCGGTCGATAACGCTTCGGATTTGCTGGAATGGCACCGCGTTACTGGCAAGGCAATTTGGGAAATAGTGCTGGAAAATGAGTGGGTTTGGAGAAACGATGCGGCGATACGGAAGGATTTGCTAAATATCTGGCGGGTAATGCAGGACAGTATTTTCCTGGGTTGTCAGCATAAGGGTGTGTTGCCGGGTGGACTGAACGTCCAGCGGAGAGCAGCCGAATTGAACCAGAAACTATTAAAAGGTCACGCCTGTGCAGGCTGCGACGAATGGATCGAACTGATCCGAAACAGCGGCTCGGGTTTTAACTATACCCTGGATTGGGTCAGCTGCTTCGCATTAGCGGTGAATGAGCAGAATGCTTCTTATAGTCGCGTGGTTACGGCTCCTACCAATGGTGCGGCCGGCGTGATCCCGGCGGTGCTTCAATTTTATATGACCTTCTGCGGCGGTACGGAAGAGGATGTTTTCAGGTTTTTGCTGACGGCGGGCGAGATCGGGAGCATTTTTAAAAAAGGCGCGACTATTTCAGCTGCTATGGGCGGTTGCCAGGCGGAGATAGGCGTGTCGTCGGCAATGGCTGCGGCCGGGTTGGCACAGGTTTCGGGTGGAACGGTGGAGCAATGCCTGATGGCTGCTGAAATTGCCATGGAGCATCACCTCGGACTTACTTGCGATCCGGTGGCCGGATTGGTCCAGATCCCGTGCATTGAGCGCAACACAATGGGCGCAATCAAGGCCATTACCGCTTCTCAACTTGCATTGCAAAGTAACCCTGAGAATGCGAAGGTTTCGCTGGATAATGTGGTGAAAACAATGTGGCAGACCGCCTTGGACATGAACAACCGGTATAAGGAAACTTCCGAAGGCGGGCTCGCTGTCAATATCCCGATCAGTCTGAGCGAGTGCTAGACTGGTTAAGCTTGTCGGCGCTACAATTTCAGTAATAAATGCGCCAGTCCGAAATACACCCCATAACCGATAAGGTCATTGGCAGTAGTAATAAAAGGCCCGGAGGCTACCGCCGGGTTAATACCGATTTTTTCCAGTAAAATGGGTGTCAAAGTGCCCATAAAGGAAGCAAGAAATACTACTGACATTAAAGCAGTTGATACAACCAGTGCCAGTTGTAATTCATTCCCAATCAGCATATTAAATCCAAATACGATAGCGCTGATAATGATCCCGTTAATGAATGCCACGGCAAACATCCTGATCAGACGCTGGCCTAATGTGGTATCTATACCCGTCTTGTCCGCAAGGCCTTGGAGGATAATGGACGACGTCTGAATCCCTACATTCCCGCCGGTTGAACCAATAATAGGAATAAATGCAGCCATAGCAGGGATGATTTTCAGGTCACCTTCAAAAAAGCTGATAAACTTCGCAGCGAGAATTCCACCCATCATACCCACAAGCAGCCACGGCAAACGCGCCTTGGTTTGTTGCCAGATGCTATCATCTTCCTCGACGTCCCCGGTAATACCCGCCATCGCGAGGGTATCCGAACTCGCCTGGTCGGTGATCACATCCACGATATCATCGATCGTAATGCGGCCGAGAAGTTTGCCCTGTACATTCACCACCGGCAATGCGTCGAGGTCATAGCGCCGCATGAGCTCGGCTACTTCTTCGGCCGGACGGTAGGTTTCCACGAAAATGACGTCTTTATCGTACAGGCTTTCGATTTTGGTGTTTTTGTGCGCGAGAACGATCTTTTTGAGCGAAAGAATACCCAGTAGTTTACCAAAATCATCAACTACATACACCGCATACACTTTCTCGACATCCTCGGCCTGCGTCCGTAGCTCCTCAATGCATTGGTTCACAGTCCAGTTCACATTGGCTTTGACGAGCTCTTTCTGCATCAGACCGCCCGCTACGTCCTCGTCGTAATGCAGCAAATCGAGGATAAAACGTGCCTGTTCGCGGTCTTCGAGCAATGCGATTACTTCTTCGCGCAGGCGGATCGGCTGCTCTTTCAGCAAATCCACGGCGTCATCGGAATCGAACAGGTTGACGAACTTCGATATTTCCTCCGACGTAAATGCTTTCAGGAAGTTGCGACGTTCGTCCCGGTCCATGTCGGCCAGGATCGCCGCGCCGGTTTCGATATTCAGCTGGCTGATCAGGAACTTGGCGCTTTCCGTTTCCAGCTCGTACAGCAAGCTGGTGATGTCGGCCGGAAAGAGGTTCTCCATTTCCGACCGAATGGCCGAAGAGTCCTCTTTTTCAATCAGTTCCTGAATGTGGTCTACGTATAGCTGGGTTAATTCGAACGTCATCGTAATCGAGCTTTTAGCGATTGGCGAAATGCTTATAGCTTACTTAATATACTGCCTGAGAGCGGGTTTAGTTCGCTGCCTGCGCATTTTGGGCGAGGAGCGTCAACGTAACGAATTCCTGAACGCTCAATTGTTCAGCCCGCTTGTTGAGCAAAGGGTGATCCGGTATTTCGCCTACCGGTTTGAGGGCATTGCGCAGGGTTTTGCGTCGCTGGTTGAATGCAGTTTTAACCACTCTGAAAAATAGTTTTTCATCACATTCCAATGCCGCCACCGCATTCCGGCGCAGCCGTATCACACCCGATTGCACTTTCGGCGGCGGGTCAAACGCGCCCGGAGGCACGGATACGAGGTAATCGATGTCATAAAATGCCTGCAATAGCACGCTCAGAATGCCATAATCCTTGTTTCCGGGAGGCGATGCAATGCGTTGTGCCACTTCTTTTTGCAGCATACACACGATCTCCGGAATGCGGTCACGGATTTCGAGTGCGCGGAAAAATATCTGCGACGAAATGTTGTAAGGGAAATTCCCGATGATCGCGAACTTGTCCGCGAAATAGTCGTTTGGATTGAATTTCAGGAAATCACCTGCGATAATGCGCGGCGCCAGGTCCGGGTAATGCTTTTCAAGATAGGCGACAGACTCGGTGTCGATCTCGATGACGTGGGTGGTAAAAGTAGTTTTGGGTAAAAGAAATTGGGTGAGTACGCCCATACCCGGCCCGATTTCGAGGACGCGGTCGTAGCCACCGTGGCCGGACAGTCCGTCGACGATGCGTTGGGCAATATTCAAATCTTTCAGAAAGTGCTGGCCCAGATGCTTTTTGGCCCGCACTTTGGTATCATCCGGTTTTTTATAATTCATTTTCACAAGTCAAAATTACGTCTTAATTCGTAGATTTAACGAATAAAGAATTGGAAGGAAACTTAAAAGTGCGATTGTACCGGGACTCATGGAACTGATTTTATCCCAAACCGACTGGCAGACTATTCACCACACACTCCAACATTTAAACCTGATCGGCATCACCTTTTCGCCGGATTTCACCATCCGCAGCGTAAGCCCGCACGCCCTCATGAAAACGGGCTGGCACGAGTCGGATCTGATCGGTTTTAGTATTTTCGACAAGCTGATCCCGAAAGAAGAGGAACACGAGGTAAGGCAAATGCTCGAAGAGGGTATTCAGGGAAAACGCAAGCTCGAACAGCGTGAAGTGCCATTTCTGGCTCAGAAGGGAACGTTACGGACATTCTCCATTAACTCGGTGCTGATGCACCAGGAAAATGGGGATGTAGAATGCATTACACTCGTAGGCGACGACATTACCCGGCGCCGGAGAATGGAATCCGCCATTGCCAAATCCAATTCGCAGTTGCAGGATCTGGTGGATAATACCAGCGATTTGATCCAGCTCGTCGCGATCGACGGCAAATTCATATTTGTGAACAAAGCCTGGCGCGAGGTGCTCGGTTATGGGCTGGACGAGATCGCTTCGATGCGGATGGAAGATATTCTGCACCCGCAGCACAAGGAAGAGGCCCTCGAACAGCTCAAACGGATCGAGCAGGGCATTGCCAATCCGAGCTTCGAGGCGGTTTTCATGAACCGCGACGGGAAAAAGGTATTTGTAGCAGGTAGTGTGAACTGCCGTTTCGATAATGGCAAACCGACCGCATTTCGCTGCATTTTAAATGATTTTACAGAAAAGATAAGGGCTGAAAAAGCGCAGAACCTGTATTACAGCATTGCCAACTGGACGGTCAATACCCAAAACCTCGACGAATTTTATCACGGTATTCATGACGAACTGGGCAAGATCATCGATGTAAGGAACTTCTTCATTGCATTGTACGACCCGAGCAAAAGCTTCATTTACTTTCCCTATTATGTAGATCAGTATTTCAAAGGGAATGTACGGTTTACCAAACGGAAACTGGGTAACGGTCTGACGGAATATGCGATCGCTTCGAACAAGCCGCTTTTTCTCTCCGATACGGACATTGAAAAGCTGGCCAAAACGAACAGCCTGTATCTCTACGGCGTCACGCCCAAGGTGCTTCTGTGCGTGCCCCTGCGTATAGGCGACCGGGTGACCGGGATTATCGGGGTGAAATCTTACGACGACCCCAATATGTTCGACACGCGCGACCTCGAATTGCTGGAATTCATTTCCGGGCAGGTGGCGATGGCGATTGCCCGCAAGCAAAGCGAGGAGGAGCTAAGCAAATACCTCGCACGCTTGAATGCGATTTTCGATAGCAGCTCGCATTTGATTTGGTCGGTGAATAAATCACTGCAACTCACTTCGTTTAACCGGAACTACGCGGATCTGATTCATAATCAGCTCGGTGTACGTCCGTCGCTGCAATCCAGCGCGGAGAAATTCGGGTGGCGGATGGTTGGTAACAGCAACCGCCGGACGCTCGAAACCAAATACCGGCAGGCGTTGCGTGGCGAGCCACAGTATTTCGAGTTCAAGATCGACCGGAAAGACGCGGGAGAAATGTGGCTGGAATTTTACCTGAACCCGATCCATTATGCCGACGGCGTGATCGAGGAGGTATCTGGTATTGCACGCGACATTACCCGCCGGAAAGAGGCCGAGCTCTCTCTAAGGCACAGCGAGGAGCTTTTCAGGGGTATTTTTGAAAACTTGCAGGACATTTATTGCCGTATTAACCGCATGGGCGAGATCACGATGATCAGCCAGTCGGTATTGAAACGGCTCGGATATTTACCGGGTGAGGTGATCGGGCATAAGATTACCGAGTTTTTTGCGGATAAAAAGCGCATTCACTCCGCGCTGATCCGGCTTCGGAAAACCAAAAGTCTGCGCAACTTCGAGATTACCATGTACCGGAAAGACGGTACCGAGCGTCAGTTTATGATCAATATGCTGATGTTTACCAACGACAAAGGTAAACCGACCGAAGTAGCCGTGCTCGCCCGCGACATTACCGAGTTGAAACGCAACGAGTTGGAGCTTCTGAAAGCTAAGGAACATGCAGAGCGCTCGCTGAAAGTGAAGGAAGGATTTTTAGCCAACATGAGCCACGAAATCCGCACACCGATGAACGGGGTGATCGGGATGATCGATTTGCTCGGCGAGACACCTTTGAATGTGGAACAAAAGGATTACGTGCTCACAATCAAGCGGTCGTCGGAAACGCTGCTGAACATTTTGAACGACATTCTTGACCTTTCCAAAATAGAGGCGGGCAAAATGGAGTTGCACGAGGCGCCGATCGCGGTAGAGGAATTGCTGCTCAAACTGGTTTCGCTTTTTGGTCAAACAGCTAAAAGCAAAGGAAATACGCTTTCGTATCATATTGCGCCGGATATTCCGAAGTTCATCATTGCGGACCAGACGAGGTTGCTGCAAATTATGTCCAACCTGACATCCAATGCATTGAAATTCACCGAGAATGGCTCGGTAAAGGTGTTTCTCACATTGGAGAAAAAAGAAGGATTATTTCATAAGATAAAAGTGGAAGTGCAGGATTCCGGGATCGGGATCAGCGCGACCGACAAGCAGATTTTGTTTACCTCATTTACCCAACTCGACAACTCTTCACGGAAGTCGTTTGGCGGTACGGGCCTCGGACTCGCCATTTCCAAACAGCTTTGTGCATTAATGAATGGGGAAATAGGCGTCGAATCGACGCTCGGGGAGGGTAGTACCTTCTGGTTTACATTTGAAACAAAGGAAACATCGATAGCACAGGTCAGCACGATCATTCAGCAGGAAGATACGCCGATCGAGGACGTATTCGCCGACTACCACCCGTCGATCCTGCTCGTCGACGACAATGCGGTGAACCGGAAGGTTGCGAACGAAATTCTCAAAAAATCGGGTTGTGAAACGGATCTCGCCGAAAGTGGTTTTAAGGCCATTGAAATGGTGGAGAAGAAATACCACTCCGATGCCAAAGGCTATGATATTATCTTCATGGATATCCAAATGCCCGATATGGACGGTGTGGAAACGACCCAGGAGCTCAAAAAGCGCTTTTCAAAAGGCCTGGGACCCATCGTTGCCATGACGGCCTATTCCATGAAGGAGGACCGCGACCGATTTATGAGCCAGGGCATGGACGATTATATTGCCAAGCCCATCCGCGCGCAGACGCTCGTGCAAAAGGTGAAGGAGCTGATGGGAAATCTCGAAAACCGCAAGCTCGAACAAAAGCAAAAAGAAATCGCTCAGGAGGCGATGGTACCGGTGCTCGACAAGGAGATCATCGATCAGCTGGCCGGTATTGGCGGTGCGGATCTGGTGTGGTCGGTGTTTGAGGATTTTGTCGGAGAATCGGACGAACTGGTAGCGGGCGCTTTGGAGGCTTTTAAGAACGGCGATATCAAAACAGTGAAAAGTAATTTGCATACCCTCAAAGGAAGCGGGGGCACGGTAGGCGTTTCGCAGGTAGCTGAAATTGCACGGGATGCCGAATGGCGGCTCAAATCGGACGATACGAGTACGCTCGCAGAGGCGCTACCGGCATTGGAAAATGCCTATAAGCGGTTTTTGGCAAGTTATAAGGGATTGTTAGGGGAGTGGTTGAAGTAGGCCGACCACCGACCGCCGACCACCGACGGCTGTTGGTTACGGATAGAGGACGATTGACCATAGACCATGGACCATGGACGGTGATAGGTGGGGAGGAAAGGCCAATCGCGGGTGTTTAAGCGATGCTTGTTGGTTCTTTGGAGGTGGGCTGTTCGTCGGTGAAAATTGGCTGTTTGTCTGGGAAAATGTCCTGAACTGTCGATTGTAGGGTTTTATTGTTGAAGTGCATTAAACTTTGGTAACCAAGGGAGCTCTAACCAGCAATAAACCTTTACAGTCATGAACAGATTTACATTCCTCGTCCTCCTGCTAGCCGGTTTCGCCGCTCCGGCATTCGCGCAAAATGCACAGATTACCGGCGCTGTCGTCGACAGTGTGAGCCATGAAGCGGTAGTAGGCGCATATGTGGCGGTGAGCCGCAACACCCCGGACGCGAAACCCGAATATGTGACGACGGATGTGAATGGCAAATTCACTGTTACCGGGCTGTCGAAGCAGGTTTCCTACCTTGTTAAAATCACCTATTTAAGTTATAAAGATTTCAACCGGTCGGTTACGGTTACCAAAGACATTGAAAATCTGGGGACCATTACCCTCGCGGAGGCCGTTGCCAACCTGAAAGAGGTGAAAGTGGTGGGACAAGTGACCGCCATGGAGCAGAAGGGCGATACCACGCAATTCAATGCAGCGGCATTTAAAGTCAACCGCGACGCGACTACCGAAGACCTGATCCAGAAAATGCCCGGCATTACCGTTACAAATGGGACGGTAACGGCTCACGGCGAGACGGTTAACAAGGTTTTGGTGGATGGTAAGCCATTCTTCGGCGACGATGCCGCATTGACCCTCAAAAACCTCCCCGCGGAAGTTGTCGACAAAATTGAGGTGTTCGATAAACTGAGCGACCAGGCGCAGTTCACGGGTTTTGATGATGGTAATGGGCAGAAAACCATCAACATCGTCACCCGGGCCGACAAGCGGATGGGCAAGTTTGGTAAGGTATTCGCAGGCTACGGCCTCGATGACCGGTACCAGGCCGGCGGTAATGTGAGTTTCTTCAAAGGCAACCAGCGTATATCCGTCATCGGGTTGAGCAATAATATCAATAACCAGAACTTTTCCAGCCAGGATTTGCTGGGAGTTTCGGGAGGCGGAGGCGGTAACCGTGGTGGCGGCGGTTCTGCGGGTAACTTTCTCGTAGGCAACCAGAGCGGGATCACGGGTACCAACTCGTTTGGTCTAAATTATTCCAATCAGATCGGCAAAAAGCTCGAACTAAGCGGCAGCTATTTTTTCAACAGAACCAGTAATAGCAATGTGCAGGGCCTTTCGCAGGAGTATTTTCTGCAAGGCGGCGCAGGGAACCAGTTTTACAGAGAAAATAGCCGCACTAACACCACCAACTCCAATCACCGCCTGAATTTCCGCATCGAGTACAATATCGATCCTAAAAACTCACTCATTATCACACCGCGACTGAGCTTTCAGAACAACCATTCGGGAAGCGTGAAGGCGGGGTTGACTACACTAGCATCGGACGGCAGCAATGTCAACAGTTCCGACAACAGCCAGGGCAATGCCAATAAGGGCTATAATTTCTCCAACGACATTTTGTTCCGCCACGCATTCGAGAAAAAAGGCCGTACGGTTTCCTTCAATTTAAATACGCAGATCAACGACAGAAACGGCCGCCGCGACCTGTATTCGAGAAATACCTATTTCGACAACCTCGCGCTGGGCGATACCGTAATGCGTGGCGACACGATCGATCAGCGCAGCTTTACGCACTCGGACAGGATCACATTGGGCGGCAACTTCGTGTATACCGAGCCGATCAGTACCACCGGCCAATTGCAGTTCAATTACGGATTAACGGTTCAAAACAGCAATTCGAATAAGGATACTTACAATATGAGCTATGACGATGGCACCTATTCGGATCTGGATTCGCTTTTGACAAATAATTTCGATAACCGCTACATTACCAACCGGGCAGGTTTGGGCTATCGTTACCGTAAAAACAGCTGGTCGGCTAACATTGGGCTCGATTTTCAAAATACCGGCCTGTATAGCCAGCAACTGGCGCCGATTAATAACAAGGTCGACCAATCGTTTACCAACATTTTGCCCAATGCCATGATCAATTACCGCTCGAAAGAAGGCGCGCAGTTCCGGGCATTCTTCCGCAGCTCGACCAACCAACCGTCCATTTCACAGTTGCAGAACGTGATTGATAACAGTAATCCATTGTCGCTCACAGCCGGTAACCCCGATTTGAAGCAGGAATACCGCAACATGGTCAACGTCCGCTACTCGCTGGCCGGTGCGAAGAGACCTTACAGTTTCAATGCGATGATTTTCGTGACGCAGACCAATAATGCGATTGTGAATTCGACGTACATTGCGCAAAAGCCGGAGACATTGCCCAATGGTATTTTCCTCGAACGAGGCGCCAAATTCACCGCACCGATCAACGTGGATGGCAGCTGGAATGCCCGGTCGTTCATCGCCTACGGAAAGCCTATTGCGCCTTTGAAACTGAATGTAAATGTGACGACCGGTTTCAACTACGTGCGGTCGCCGGGTATGATCAACTATGTGCCGAACTACTCGAACACGTACGCGATTTCGCAAGGGCTGGTGGTGAGCAGCAATATTAGCGAGAAGCTGGACTTTACCGTTTCATACTCAGGTAATTATAATGTGGTGCGAAATACTATTCAGCCCAATTTGAACAATAACTATTACACACAAGGCATTACGGCCCGCGTGAACTGGATTTTTGGAAAAGGATTTGTATTCCAAAGCGATATCAACAACCAGTCGTACCGTGGTTTGGGTGCGGGCTTCAACCAGAATTTTACGCTCTGGAATGCCAGCGTAGGCAAGAAATTCCTGAAAAACAATGCAGGCGAGCTGAAACTGACTGTTTTCGATATTCTTAAACAAAACAACAGCATTACCCGCAATGTTACCGAGACTTACGTGCAGGACGTGACCAACCGCGTGCTCACCCAATACGCTATGCTCACATTCACTTACACGCTTAGAAACTTTGGCAAGACGCCTTCCAACAACGACGGCAATTACAGAAGACGTGACTTTGATGGCGGCGGCTTCCCCCGCGGTGGCGGAATGGGTGGCGGCGGCGGCGACCGCGGACAAGGCGGAGGCCGTGGGTTCAACAATTAAGACATTAAACCCTTCATTTCAGTGCAAAGAAAATCCCGGGGCGTCAGGCTCCGGGATTCTTTGCTTTCAGGAATGCTGAAATGCCTTTGAGAATATTGAAAGCTATTTTTTGTCGGGGAAAGGAATGATAAGCTTTTCGCCTCTTTCGGAGAAGTCGCGCGTTTTACCGTTCGCTTTCATCAATGCGTCCTTGGTAATGCCGTACTTACTGGCAACTACACGAAGTACGTCGCCGGCACCTACGGTATGTACAGCCTTAACCTGTATTTTCAACTTCGTCGTACCTGCTTTTACATCGGAAACGGAAGAATTGAGCCCCTGCAAAGTTTCAGTTTTAAGGTTATAACGGGAAGCAATGCTCGAAAACGTCTCACCACTCTTTACGGTATGCGTTATTTGTTCTCCACCAATTGATGAAGCCGAAATAGCGGGTTTTTCCGCCTTTTTAGGTTCTTCTTTTTTCGGCTCCTCGGTTTTTTCTTTGACCGGCTCAGGCTTGGTTTCGTCCGCTGGCTCGTCCACAGGCGCCGGTTCATCACTGACAGGCTCGGCCGCGCTTTCTTCCAGTGTGGAATCCACGACTACCGAAGTGAGCTCTTCGGAACTGGAAGAACTGTCGGAAATATATTCGTAACCGACGTAAAGCATTGCCAATACCAGCAACACCAACACGAGCAAAGTAACAATAGGCAGATTCGACTTTTCAGTAGGACGGATATTTCTTTTCTTCGGGAATTCGTCTTCCATAACCTGGCCAGATTCTATTTTTTAGTGGAGTTAATTTTCTACGAAAATAATAAAGACAACCTAGTTTCCAAGTTGATTTCTCAATTCCTCGTTCATCACTGCAACTTTCTCTTTCAGGCCTTCTTTGAATGCATCGAGCCTTTTTGCGACGTCCGCATCACTCGCTCCGATGATCTGGGCAGCGAGGATTCCGGCATTTCTGGCACCATCCAGCGCTACTGTCGCCACCGGCACGCCCGCAGGCATTTGCAGGATAGAAAGCACCGAATCCCAGCCATCGATCGAATTACTTGACAATACCGGCACTCCAATTACCGGAAGGGACGTCAATGACGCGACCATGCCCGGCAAATGCGCAGCTCCGCCTGCACCTGCGATGATGACCTGCAATCCGCGGCTACGCGCCGACGCTGCGTATTCCAGCATGCGCTCCGGTGTGCGGTGCGCGGATACGATCTCCATTTCATATGAAACGCCCAGTTCCGTCAAAGCGTCTGCGGCCAGTTGCATTACCTTTCTGTCGGAAAGGCTGCCCATGATAATCCCTACCATTGGTATATGTTACTTCGTTTTGTGACTGATTACTTTGATATTGTTCTTCACGAAATCCGCTTTGGCTTTCAATGAAGCGATGTCGGCATCCATGATCGTAATATGGCCCATTTTGCGGAACGGCTTGGTGAGCGCTTTCCAATAAAGGAACGGGAATACTTCCGGCGTTGCAAGCAGTTTCTCCATTCCTTCATAAACAGCCGGGCCTTCATACCCGTCCTCACCCAGCAAATTCACCATTGCCGAGGGCCCGTACGCGTGCGTGCTACCCAGCGGCAGGTTCAGGATCGCGCGCCAATGCTGTTCATATTGCGAGGTCGCATTCGCGCGGATGGTATGGTGGCCGCTGTTATGCGGGCGTGGCGCTACTTCGTTAATCAGCACTTCTCCCTCGGGTGTGAGGAACAGCTCTACTGCCAGCAACCCTACTATCTGAAAGGACTCAGCCGTTTTCCGCGCGATTTCCTGCGCTTTGGCATTCACTTCCTCACTGATTTCCGCAGGGGCAAAAAGGTATTCAACCAGGTTGTGCTCGGGATGGAACACCATTTCCACGGTTGGAAACGTCTCCATCTCGCCCTTTGCATTGCGGGCCACGATTACCGCCAGTTCTTTTTCGAATGGTACCGCTTTTTCAAGCAGGCCGGGTTTATCGAATGCCTTGTCGAGGTCATCGGCGGAAGTCAGTCTTTGCACCCCGCGCCCGTCATAACCGTCTTTTCCGAGTTTGTGGAATGCGGGTAAAAAAGAGATATAGTTTGAAACATCCTCGCGGTTTTCTGTGAGGATAAATTCAGCGGTAGGAAGCTGTTTTTCTGCGTAGAACTGCTTCTGAATGCGTTTATCCTGTATCTGGCGGATCACCGAAGGCTGCGGGTACACCTTTTTGCCTTCCTTTTCGAGCGCTTCGAGCGCTTCAACGTTAACCTTTTCGATTTCAATGGTAATGACGTCGAGGTCCTTACCGAAGTTATAAACGGTGTCAAAATCTTGCAGCGAACCCTGGGTAAAGTGGGGTGCTATTTTCCGGCACGGCGCTTCTGCGTCCGGGTCGAGCACGTGAATATCGAGGTTCCAGTCGACGGCCGCTTGCAGAAGCATAAGCCCCAGCTGCCCGCCGCCAAGAATTCCAATTCGGGATGAAAGCATTTATGAAATGATATTTTCCCGCAAAATTGGTTTAAAAAGATGGGAGATGAAAGGAATGTTGGGTAAATGTCTGGTTGGGAAACACCGGGTGATGTGGGCTTGTCGCTGGGAGAATGCGGTTATAACAATGCATTTGAAACTTTCAGTCCCGGAATCATTCTGAAATCTTTCAGGTTTGCGGTGCGTAGTTCCAGATTGTAAATCAGCGCGGTCGCGGCAATCAGCGCATCCGACGCGGTCACCGAATGCGACAATGCAAACGAGTGGCCGATTTCGGTAGCCGCTTTTGCAATAGCCTCATTCAAATCAAAATGCATGAAGCCATTGAGCAAACGACGGATTTTCGCCAACTCAGCTCTGTTTAAACACCCGTTGTAAAGTTCCAGAACCACGATCGTGTTGACAGCGAAACCGTGCTTGCCGATGCAGTCTATAAATTCGATAGCAGGCTGTTTCCCTCTCAGATAGTCGATGAGGATGTTGGTATCCAGCAAAAGCATGTCAACATCTGAAATCGCGACGAATCCTTCTTACATAGGCGGCAGAATCACCAACATGTGAAAAAGGCTTTACATTGGGATCGTCGGCCATTGCTTCTTCTTCGGGCGTTAGTTCCTCACAAATGATGCGCCCATGTGTAGCGGGATCGAGTCGTGCGTAGGAACCAACAGGTTCATGGAGTTGAGAAGCATTTGTTGCTTCGAGATCAAGATAGGGCACTGCTTGCAAGGCATTGCCATGCTTTCCGGCTGACCTGTTTTGGGAAGGTGTTTTCATAGTGGTGTTATTTTTGATTTTCACAAAATTACGCATTCCCTCCCGGATCGAAAAGCCGTTAAATTGTCACAGGATAATTGCTATTTTAAAAACCGAATCAAGCCAATCTCCACCAGCAAGAAGAACAGCGCAGCGTACAGGAAGAACTTCCAAAGGTTAGTTCCCATATTCTGCTGCTGGAAGGCGGTTGAGAAGGCGTCGTCGTCGATGCGGTCGAAGACCTGGACGTTCTTTTTGCCCGAGAATGCGGCCCGGAGCTCGTCGGGGGAGTAGTATTGCAGTTTGGACTCGGCGTGGTTGTGGTTGAGGGCGATGATCTGCTCGGTTTTATTGTCAAGGACTACTTCGAAATAGCCGGCGGTGAGGCCGTCGGCAGTCTGTTCGCCCTGAGGGATTTCGAGCAGGAGCTGGTTGCCGGCCACACGTTGCACAGGAATGATTTCAGTTTTATTCCGTCTCAATTTGTAGACGGAATTGGGCTTCGGCTTATCGACGGTCAGGCTGATCGGGTTTTCATCGAAAGTGAAGGAAGTACGCTGCTGACGGACGCTCGAAGCGGCGATTTTATACATTACCGGCACGAAAATCGCGTGCTGCGCTACATTACCATTTTCCTGGCCCAGCGGCGCGGCAAAAAGGTAAGTTTTGCCCGAGCCCGAAAGCACCTGGTTGAGATAAGTTTGTCCGTTGCGCAAAGTAAGCAGTTGCTGCCCGGCATTGGCCCAGCTCCAAACAGGCAATGCACCCGGCAGGTTGAGGTTCATTTCCTGCCGCATCGATTCCTCGAAAACATCGCTGAAAAACGGATTGTTGCGATCGGGGACGGCGATTGGAAGCGGTGCCTGCGCTTTTTCGGAAGTAATGCCGTTAATGCCCAGTCCGCTCAAAAAACGGCCATAACTGTCGACTGCCGGTGTAGCGGGAGGGATCACCGCCAGACTGCCGCCTTGCCGTACAAAGTCCTGCAAATCCTGTGGCAAAGTACCCGAAAGCTGCGTGACGCCTTCCAGTACCACCAAATCCGAGTTTTTGATCAGCCCCGGATCGACATTCTGCGCGCTATAACTTTGTAATGTGAAGAGGCTGTCGTTCGCATACACATTCTCGATATAATTACCTTCCGGCTTTTGCCCGTACACGTGCAGCACGCGGATGAGCGGGGAGGCATTCAGCACGAAATAGTAGTCGTTATCAAAAGTAACCGGGAAATCGTCGAAGGTAATCTGTCCCTTTTTATAACCTTTCCCTTTTAGATTGAAGTTGAATTTGGCCGTCGCGCTGCCGTTCGCAGGCACATTAACCGAGGCCGTGGATGCCTGCGTATTATCGAGGCTCAGTTTCAACACCACATTCCGGGCCTCGCGGTTGCCGGAATTGCTCACCTTTACAAAAAGGATATTGTTTTGAAGCTCCCGGATGAATGGCGTGTTCAGCCAGGCGGAATCCACGAATACATTCTTCTCGGCCTCGGCTTGCACCGGTACAAGGAAAATCTGGTTGGTGGAATCGGTTTGGATGCTTGAAAGATCTCCTACCGTGCTTTTCTGGAAATCCGAGAACCAGAAAAGCTGGTTTTTGCCCGATTGGGAATGCCGGGCCATCAGGTTTTCCTGGCGCTTGTATACCTGTTCGAGCGTGCGCGGTGTGCCCGAGAGGCTAATGGTCGTCAGGCGGTCGCGGAGCTTTTCGGCGGGGTAGAGGCCCTGCTCCTGGGCGGAAAAATCGTTGGTGACGAGTTGCAGTGAGGTCGCGTTTTTGAACAAACCCAATAAATCGCCGAGGCGGCCGGTGGCAATGTCGAGGTAGCGCTTGTTGTTCAGCTCACTTTCCATGCTCAGCGAATTATCCAGGTACAAGCTGGTAATACCCCGTCTGTCGACGGCCACGTTGCTTTCCGCGGGAATGAACGGCTGCGAGAATGCGAATGCAAGACAGGCGATGGCCAGTATCCTGGCCGCCATCACGAGCCAATGTTTGATCTGACGAATGGACTTCGTTTGCGTTTCAACCGCTTTCAGAAATGCGACATTCGTAAAATAGATCCGTTTCGTCCGCCTGAAATTGAAAATGTGTACGGCAATCGGAACCGATATCGCCAGCAAACCCCACAGGAAGGACGGAAAAAGGAAACTCATGTAGCTTAGGATAGTCTTTTATAAGTGTTCAGTTGCCCAATATGGCTTCAAAACGACACTTTTCAAATGTTCAACGCAGTTAGTAAAGACAAATTACACCATTTTCTCATAACAGTTTTTTATTTCCCGACCTTTCTCATATCTCGGACGCTTTTTTCTAACTTTGCACTTCATTTTGCCCGGACAATAGTTCAAAGCGCCGTTGCAAACAGAGAAGATCGTTAATTTAAACTGAGTTATGGCCAAAGTTTCGGTAAACAAACACCAGCCCGTCTATCAAATGCCTACGAACCCGGCTGCGGTTCGTACCAAGAAGTACGCCTTACCTACCCAAAAATACATTTCACTGGCCATGCGTTATTTTTTCAAAACGCAGCTCAAATGGGTAATGATACCCGTGGCCCTGATCCTGATCAATGCGGTAATCAGCCTCACAGGTGTGTATCCCAATTTGTGGATTTACATCACGGTTGTCGTAGCTTCGATCCTCTATGTGCTCTTCTGGCTGATCCAGTTCACCGGCATCACGCAGCTTGCGCAATACAAGCCGATGTTTGAGAAATTCTCCTACGAGATCGATAACCGCCAGATCCTCATGAAGCTCAATGCGAAGGAAGGAAGCGTGATGAAATGGGAGCAGATCCTGGACGGTTACAAGGACAAAGACGCTTATGTACTGGTTATTTCAAAAGGACAGTTCCTGCATTTGCCATTCTCCATCTTTAATACAGAGCACGATATCAAGGTTTTTGAGCGTATTCTGAAGCAGAAAGAACTATTGAAAGCCTGATCGACGGCATTCACAAAAAAGGCCCGGCTAGTAAAGTCGGGCCTTTTTTGTGGGCGGTTATTTAATACTTGCCTCCTGGTGATGCTTGGTGAAATTCTTTTCGCCTGCCGGCACTGAGATCGCCAGGTGATTATTCAACGGCGGGATCGGGCAGTTGTAGCCGGTGCTGTATGCGCAATAAGGATTATAGGCCTTATTGAAGTCGAGAATGCATTTGCCGTCTTTCAGATCGGTCGTTTTAAGGTCGATATAGCGGCCGCCGCCGTAGGTTTCGGCGCCGTTGGTTTTGTCTTTGAAGGGGACAAAAAGATAATCTTTGTATTTGGCCAGCTGTTGCAAGCTAAGGCTGCGGTAAACAGTCAGCTTTTGTTTCTTGCCATTGACCCTGAATTTCAGTACCCCGTATTTGACGTACGTTTTGTTCATTCCGCTGTAAGTCGGCATTTCGAACGACTTGCTTTTGGCCTTTTCGAAATGTG
Organism: Dyadobacter soli; assembly: GCF_900101885.1. Lineage (GTDB taxonomy): Bacteria > Bacteroidota > Bacteroidia > Cytophagales > Spirosomataceae > Dyadobacter > Dyadobacter soli. Next base: position 387,450 of record NZ_FNAN01000005.1, read on the forward strand.
CTTCCACGCGGTACGACGAATCGGGCGCGTAGAACTGCAAATAGGGCAGGTCCGCCTCTTTGAGCGGCGAGTTCTCCGAATGCAGGAACTCCTCCTTGTAATGTTTTCGGTACTGACTAGTCTCTTCGGTAAAAGTTTGTGCTTGTGATCCAAACGCCGCGACCAGAACTATTAACAGTGTGCTTAAAACAACTTTCATAAGTTAGGGAAAAAAGAAATCCGGTAATTTTTACCGGATTTTATAAAAATTATTCCAGAAACCCAAAAGCGGGGGAACTTATTGAACTATCGGGCTGAAATTTTCTTGATTTTCGACTCGTCGATATTGAATGCCTTCACAACGGACTCGTAGTTGTTAAAATCTACTTCCGCATTCGCACGTCCCTGCAGGAAATCGGCAGGTACCACTACCACACGGAACTCAAAATCATTGGTCCAATCGGTAGCGAGTCTGGATCGGTCAACGTTTGAGTCCACAAAGATCTCCATATCCTTATCGGTGCGGTTGAAACTGTAAGTAACGATGAGGCCATTGTTACCAAATGCTGTTTGCGGCAGCGGTTGATATGATTTGAGGCCGTCTATGGTGTCCCAATGCACATATACGAGCACGGCGTCGGAAGGCAACACTTCAATATCTTCCTGGTCGAAATTAAGGACGAAGCCCCAGTTATTGGCAGCAGTAAAGTTTACTTTGGTGATGTCGAAAGTGATTCCCAGCACGTCGCCTCCGTTCGGTCCCGGATCGCCTTTCGGACCACGGCAGCTTTGGAATAATGCGACGACAGCGAGTAACAGCAGGGGCAAGAATTTTCTGTTCATGACTTGTGAGTTGAAAGAATTGAGAAATCTGTTAAGTTTTTGTGATTAGATGATGATGCAATTATAAAGTTTAAATCCCGATCGGGCATTAACCTTTATTAACTAAAAAATGCCGTTCCACGCATCAGAGGGGGGCATACACTGGAACAGAGGACGGTAAGTAATTATTGTATTTTTAATGAAGGTAATGTTTGCGTAGATATCGTTTGCATGCTACTTTTCCCGGAAACAACGATTTTAGAATCAACTAACATTAACAAGAAACAACGATGATTAACCGTAAAGCAACAGCCATTTGGAAAGGTACCGGCAAAGAAGGTACAGGTACGATCAGCACGCAGAGCACAGTTCTGGAAAATACCCAGTACTCTTTCAATACCCGTTTCGCAGATGGTAAGGGCACAAACCCCGAAGAACTGGTTGCCGCTGCGCACGCCGGATGTTTCGCCATGAAACTGAGCTTCGAACTGAATGCTGCCGGTTTCACTGCCGACGAACTGAATGCTACTGCTACCATTTCTCTCGATCCGGCACAGGGCAAAATCGTGAAAAGCGCGATCGAACTGAAAGCGCAAGTTCCGGGTATCAGCGCCGAGCAGTTCGCGGAAGTAGCCGACAAAGCGAAAAAAGAATGCCCTATTTCCCAGTTGCTCAACACGGAAATTACATTGAATGCCGAGCTGGTAGGCTAATAAGTTATTCAATTCCAGGAAATCGCCATGCTGCTTGCAGTGTGGCGATTCCCTTTTTAGTCGATAAAAAGATCGCTGGCAATGCGGTCGGCAAAGAGTTTGCCGGCTTCGGTGAGTACCAATATCCCTGCTTCCTCCCTGATCCAGCCTTTCCGGGTCATTCTTCCCAGTTCTGCATTGGCCTGTAATGCAAATGCTCCCACCGAAAGCGTTTCCAGCTTATCTAGTTCAACACCCCATTTCGTGCGCAACCCGGTGAGCAGGTATTCGTTGGTCTGGTCGGCGGGCGAAAGCGTTTCTATGGTTGCCGGAATAGCGTCTTTTTGAAGTGCTTCCAGGTATCTGGCATTGTTGGAAATATTGTACTCGCGGCTCGCGCCATTGTACGAGTGCGCGCTCGGGCCCACACCCAGATAGGGATGCTGCTTCCAATAGGAGCTGTTGTGGTTACTGTATCGGCCATTTCTTGCAAAGTTCGAGATCTCATACTGCTCGTAGCCATTCTCACCAAGGGATTGAACCAGTATTTCAAACTGCTGTGCCGCATATTCTTCTTCGATGGGCCTGATCTTCTTCTTTTTCAGCCAACTGCCAAATGCCGTTTGCGGCTCGATAGTGAGGCAATAGGCAGAAATGTGCGGCACATTTAATGTAAATGCTTTCGAAAGGTCGGTCAAAAGAATGCTATGATCGTCGGCGGGAATGGCGTAGATCAAATCGATGGAAATATTGTCGATACCGGCATCCTGGGCCAGTTTCACGCATTGCTCGGCTTCCAGCGCGGAATGCGCACGGTTCATAAAACGCAAATGTGGCTCGTGGAAGGATTGAATGCCGATGCTCAGGCGGTTAATGCCCGCTTTGGCAAACATTTGAAGCGTGGCCGCATTCAGGTCGTCCGGGTTGGCTTCGAGGGTAATCTCGGCATTGGGTGCGACGCGGAAATGCGTGTGAATCGTTTCAAGCAGGGAATGTAGTTCGGCTTCGTCGAGCATCGAGGGAGTGCCGCCGCCGAAATAAATGGTTTCCATATCCCCATCCGGCAAATAGGCTTTCCTCAAAGCGATCTCCCGCGCAATGGCCTCCACGACGGCCCGTTTGTTGGCGGTGTTGGTACTGAAATGGAAATCGCAATAATGGCAAGCCTGTTTGCAAAAGGGGATATGGATGTATAAATGCATTATCTGTTATTTTTCTGCCACTCCCAGCCGATCTTCACACCGGCCCAGAGGTTGTTTTTCGGCGCGCTGTTATAGTAGCGGTTACCGAATGCGTTCAGGTCGTAGCCAAGGCTGTAAATGCCCGCGTTGACTTTCTCCGCGGATGCCGACAACTCGCTGTAAAAATGCTGTCCCCAGCTCTTTTTCCAGCTCACGCGCGCCATCCATTGGTTGTAAGACGTGTTTTTGACCGTGTTTGCGTCGTTCAGGTAAAACGAATCACCGTGCTGGTAAGTCAGGAATGCCGAAATGCCGTATCTGAGCAACACATCGAGGCCCGTCGATTGGGAGAAACGCGGAATGCCCGGGATGAGTTTCCCGCTCAGGTCAACATCGGCCTGCTGGAACTCCTCATAGGTATATTTGGTGTAAGTGCCGGTATTCCAGAGTTTCAGGATGACGGGCAGCTGCGGATTGGAAAGAATGTCCCAGTTAACCGTCCATTCAACGCCACGCTGTTTGGTTTTACCTGCATTAATAAAATATTCCGCGCCCGCCTCGTCGAGCCTGCGCACGATCGCATTGCGCAATCCGAAGTGGTACAAACTGATCTCTCCCGAAATGACCTTCCCGGCTTTGCGGATGCCGACTTCGGTGTTAAAACCTTTTTCCGCTTCCAGATCCTTCCGGAAACCACCTGCCGACGGCCGCACTTCCTGCAAGGTAGGAGGGGAGAACCCGCCGCTGTACGATGCCGTAACCGACCAGTTGCCCGCGATCACCTTGTTGGCGGCAAAGCGTGGAATGAATATGCCGTCGAATGTCTTCTGATCTTCGTTGAATGGGAGCGGGAAATAGCGCTCGTATTTGTATTTCGAAGTATTATAACTCAAACCGGCGCTCACAGTAAGGTCGGTGAGCAAAGTCGCTTCCAGCTGGCTGAAAACCGAGAGATTGGCGGTGCGAATATCCTCGACGGTTTGCTGCTTGTCCGCAACGCCGCCTTTGTTATCGTAATTACGCTGCGCCGATTTGCCGTACTGCCATTCAAAGCCGCTCGTCCAGTTGGTCTTCACATTACCAAATTCCGATTTGTTTTGCCAGATATTCCGTCCTCCGATACCGTTTTCATCTCGTTTTTCAAAGTTAGAAATGAATGGATTCGCAAAATCGGTGAAGGTCAGATACAACGCCGTGGATTGCGTCCATTTGTCGGACAATTGCAATACGTAATTACCGCCCAGCAATGCTAAACGCGTGTAAATAGCCGCTTTTTGTGCCTCGCTACCCGGTACGGTCGGCGTCGGCTGGCGTGCTAGTTTGGGATCGGCCTGGTATTGGGCAAGGTTGATGCCTCCCGGCGTCTGGTAATACAGATCGGAGTACATTCCCAGCAGCGACAATGTGCCTTTTTCTCCGATATTGGAAGATGACGTAAACCGTATCGCATCGCGCACCATGCCGCTTTGTGCACGGTAGCCGTCCTGTTCGCTATGGCCGTATTGAATCGAAATATCACCGATCTGCAAGGTAGAATTGCGGCTCTGGAAACCGTATTTGCCAAAACTCGCACTTTGTTCCACCCGGTTCTGAATCGGATTGTCGGGTCGGCTTTGCATGAGCACCACGCCGCCGGTACCGGCACCGTAAATGCTGCTACCGGGGCCTTTGATCACTTCCATACTCTGGATAGCACCAAAATCGACGGAGTTTAAAGGCGTATTACCGCTCGCGTCGGTGAAGGGAATGCCATTCCAGTAAAATTTCACATTGCGCACCCCAAACGGCGACCGTATCAGGCTTCCCCGTACCGAAAACCGGTAACTGCCGGGTGAGCGCTCTTCCATGCGTACACCGGGAATGGTGTTCACCGCATTGGCCCATGTGTAATTGGGAAACCGTCCCAGCGAGCGCGGTGTAAGCATTCCTACCGTGGCGGTGGTGGTAAGCGGGTCTTTTTCGGATTCAAATGCGTGTACGGTAACCTCGCGCAGTTCGCGCGCTTGCAGCGAATCGCTTTGGGCCAGGGCGGGCCCGGAATCGTGGAAAATGATAAAAGCGGCCAAAGCGCCGGTAATAGAGATTTTGAACATATAGGTTTAGGAGTATATTAATAAAATACAAATCTGATCATAAATGCCAACAGTTTCAACACTCGCTATGCGCTTAACCGTGCTGTTTGGTGCGAAGTTCAACGACTTCCGGCGGTCTGAGAAGAATTTTCTACAAAAAGTACGCCGGTAACGGTTCTAAGCACTGGTAAGGTTTTTGTTTATCCCAAAGCAATCACACAATAATTGAAACCAACTTTTAATACCCGAAAACATGAAAAAGATCACCTGGATTGTCGCCTCTCTGTTACTCGTCGGATCATTGTCACTGACGAGCTGTTCAGAGAAAACAAAAGACTCCGCAAATGAAACCGTGGAGGAAGCTAAAAACGATATGGACGAAAACGTGGCCGATGCCAAAGCCGATATCAAGGAAGCAGGGGATGATTTTGAGGCCAAAGTGAAGGAAGATAAAGACGAATTGAAAAGGGATATCGACGACGCGATCGGCAAGCTGGACCGTAAAATAGAGGAAGCCGACGCCAAGATGGACAAAGCGGCCGACAAGGAAAAAGCCAAATGGAAAGAACGCAAAAAGGAGTTGAATGCAGAGAAAGAAGAGTTGCAGGCTTCCTGGAAACGCGCTCAGAACGAGACTGCCGATAAGTGGGACGAGTTCAAGGCCAACACCAAAGAAAAGATCGCCAAAGTGAAAGCGGATCTGAACGACTAATAAATTGATGAGGGTTATGGAATAATGAAAAATGCTCCGGGTTTTCCGGAGCATTTTTTTATTTCATCGGTAAGTGAATTTCGGTCATCATACATCGCGCCGAGCCGCCGCCGTTGCCCTCGATCACCGAAAGGTCGGTGTGGAGCAGGCGGGCATAGTCGTCGAGGCGGTCTTTCTGCCGCGACGTAAGCGATTCGTAAGCTTGTGTGGACATAACCAGGAACTTTTCGCCTGCGCCATTCCGCACCATGAGCATATTGCCCGCGAAATGCCGCATTTGTTCGAACGTGATTTCGATTACTTCCTTATGCGTCTCCTCCAATACAGATCGCACCATCAGGCGCTCGTCGGGGTCTTTAATAGCTTCGAGGCACACCACCGCGAAAATATCGCCCACGCACATCAGTACATTGGTATGGTAAATGGGCTTGCCGTGCTCGTCGGAAGCCGAGAATGCGATGGTTTCGTAGCCCAGCGCGTCGGCGAACGCGTCGAGCACCTCCCTGTGCGTACGCGGCGACAGGCATGCGTAGGCGATCTTGTAACGCCGGTCGAACACCATGCTGCCGGTACCTTCGAGAAACTTGTCCTGCGCTTCGAAATGGGTCAGGTCTATTACCTCTTCCACTTTAAAATCGCCCGCGAGTGATTCGATAATGTCGCTCCGGCGCTCCAAACGGCGGTTTTCGGCCATCATCGGGTAGAGTACCACTTTGCCGCTCTGGTGAAATGACACCCAATTGTTGGAAAAAACCGCATCGGGGCGATCCACCTCGTCGGTATCATCGAAAATGTGCAGTTCCAGACCGGCTTTTTGGAGCTGGTCGATCATCAGGTCGAACTCTTCGCGGGCGGTTTCCTGGGCTGTGCCTTTGGTTTGCTGCGCGAACGACTCCTGCTGAAACTCGTTGCTTCCGGCGGTTTCCTCATTGAAACCGAACCGCACAGGCCTGATCATCATGATCCGGGCAGTAGACTGCGGCTGGATTTGAGCGGATGAAGTGATGACGCGCATAGGGGTAGTGGTAATGATTGGAAATGTATCTTCAGAACAAAGTGTCAGGTATTGTCCTTATGCAATTTAAGATTTTGACGGCTCGATTACAATACTAAGCATGGCGCAACAACGGCATACTCATGCAATGCGACCCGCCGCGTGCACGCGAAAGCTCGGCGGAAGGTAATGTGATGAACGTATCAGTCATATCTTCGGGCGACAGCTCGTTGTGTTCAAATTTTTCCAACAACCTTTTCGCGGTGATCACCTTAAAACCTTCTTTCTTGAATGCTTCCAGCGTTTTATCGTTCCGGTCGTAACCGATCACGACGCCGTCGCGCAATGCGAGCAGGTTGCAGGAGTCGGTCCATTGCTCGCGCTCGCCGTACGGGAATTCGTTCCCACCGGAATAAATGAACCGGACGCGGCCGGTAACGCCCAGGTCGTCGCGACTGATTTCCGTCAGTAAATCTTCGAGGTTTTCGATTTCCCGTGGTTGCTGTTCGCTGCCTTTGACGAACTGCAAAATCCGGAACTCCTTATTCACATCCACCGGCGCGAAGAAATGCAGCACATCTTTCTTTTTCGACTCGTCACCCAGCCGTGCGAGCGAGCTCAGGAGCACCCAGGTGTCTTTCTTAACCTGCGTAAAAATCGTGTCGATGTGCATGTAATCCCGCTTTTTAGGAATTTTGATGATGGTAATCTTGTCAACGACATTTTTATCAAACAAAGTTTTCATCACCTGCTGCGCCGCGTAAATGGAGGTGCGTTCGCTGCAACCGATCAGCAAATGCCCCCGCGCGACCATCATCACATCCCCGCCTTCGAGCGTACAGCGGTGGTAGTCGCTCGCTTTTTCGTCGTCCGGCAAGAGGAAATGCCGCTCGTTTTCAGGTATTTCAATGATGTTTTGTTTTAAATGGGCAAACATCGGGTGGTAGAAGAACACGAACTGCGCGAGTATGGATTCTCTCGTCCGTGCTGCCTTGGCCGGTTTGTTGAGCAGAATGTGGTCGTTGATCACAATGCCGATGTCGCGCGTGAATATTAGGTTGGGCAGCGGCGCGAAGAGCATTCTTTTATCCGAACAATACCCCGAAATGAATATGCGGGCCAGTTCGTGCGCATCGAAGCGGTGGAGTTCTTCCTGGATCTGGTAGGAGCATCGCTCGATCCCGCAGATGGCAGCGGTGAGCTTAATGCGGGTACTTTGGTCTTCCAGAATGTCACCTAACAACCGCTGAATATCCACCACGTGGTCGGAAGCGAAGTAGTTTTCGGTGCCGGGAATGAAGAAGGAGCGCGTCGGGTCGTCGTTGATCTGCGAAAGTTTGCCTTTGATTTTTTCCGGATCGAGGAAGTAGAGCAGGAGTTTTACATAATAATCATATTCCTTCCTGCGCATGGTATCCAGGTGTACGATGTCCTCGAAAAGCCAGTCCTGCGCTTTGCTGGGTACTACCTTGCCCAGGCCACGGTCGGGACTGTGTATCAGCAGCCTTTTCAGGGTGCCGGTCTCCGAGGAAACGCCGACAGGAAACCCTGTTATCGGATTAATAGCCATAAATGAAGTGTTTGGAACGCTGGGGCGCAAAGTAAATGTTTCTTCGGGAATTAAAAACCGGCCTTTCTTCAACCCGTTTATTCTCTGACCGTTTGAGGCATAAATATCGCCCCGGCGGGAACATCCTGCCACTTAAAAAGGTTGTACAAAATGAGTGGCCCGGAGTTTAAGACATTGACGCTCATTTTCATTTACGGCTAATGCGTATTACTTTTGCGGGAAATTACCACGAACTATCTTTTAAGTATAAATACAGTTATGCTCTCTATTAATGACTTGCGTGCCTCCATTGAAGGTAAGGAAATATTAAAAGGCATCAATCTGGAAGTAAAGCCGGGTGAAGTGCATGCAATTATGGGGCCCAATGGTTCCGGTAAAAGTACTTTGGCTTCGGTGTTGGCAGGACGGGAAGAATACGAGGTTACTGGCGGAAGTGTAGTTTTTGACGGAAAAGATATACTTGAACTGGCTCCCGAAGAGAGAGCTGCGGAAGGTATTTTCCTCGCATTCCAATATCCGGTGGAAATTCCGGGCGTTACGACCATCAACTTCCTGAAAACGGCTGTTAACGAAATCCGTAAATATAAAGGCGAAAGCCCGCTGGACGCTGCGCAATTCCTGAAAATGGTGCGTGAAAAAGCGAAACTGGTAAGCATGAACGATTCATTGCTGAAACGCGCATTGAACGAAGGTTTCTCGGGCGGTGAGAAAAAACGTAACGAGATTTTCCAGATGGCGGTCCTCGAACCGAAACTGGCGATCCTCGATGAAACCGATTCAGGATTGGATATCGATGCGTTGCGCATTGTAGCCGAGGGTGTTAACTCACTCCGTTCACCAGAGCGCTCTACCATCGTGGTAACGCACTACCAGCGCCTTTTGGACTACATCGTACCGGATTATGTACACGTTTTGTACAAAGGCCGCATCGTGAAATCCGGACCGAAGGAGCTTGCACTCGAATTGGAAGAAAAAGGTTACGATTGGATTAAAGCGGAAGTTGAAGCGGTAGGTTAAGCGACAGGCACATTGTCCATTTAAACTTAACCCAAACAGCACCATACCCCAACATCGATGAGTACCGAGACCATAGATTTAAAAACCAGACTGATCACTGATTTTCACGCCCGCGAGGCGGTGATGAACGGTGAGGCGTCTTCTGAATTCCACCAGAAAAAGCGCGCGGGACTGGCCCGTTTTGAGCAATTAGGCTTCCCGTCCATCAAGCACGAGGAGTGGAAATATAGCAATGTAAGGGACCTGATCAGTGTTTCTTACGATTTCAATGCCGACAGCTCCATCGGCCTGGCCGAGCTGGAAGACCTGAAAGTACCTGCGCAGGAGGCCAATATCCTCTATTTTGTGAATGGCCGCTACAATGCGGAGCTTTCGACTATTATTTCTCCGGTCGAAAAGATCACGATCAGCTCACTTTCGGAAGCATATAAAAACGATCCTGCGAAAGTGGCGTCGCATTTCAACGAGCTTACCAAAGACGCTGAGGATGCATTCACCGCATTGAACACCGCATTTACACAGGACGGCGTGTTTATCCATATTCCTGATAACCAGTCGGTAGAGCACCCGATCATCCTGCGTTTCGTGAGCGATGCGCGTGAGAAAAATGTGGGCAGCCAGCCGCGGAATATCATTTCGGTAGGCAAAAACGCGCATGTGAAACTCGCGGAAGCGTTCAGAACATTGGGCGATCAGCGTTCGTTCACGAATGCCGTTACCGAAATCCACGTGGCCGAAGAAGCCAACGTTCAATATTATAAAGTGCAGAACGAGAGCGAGAATGCTTACCACGTGGGTACCACGCAGGTGAGAATGCTCGACCGCTCGCATTTCTACGCAGGTACCGTCACGCTGAATGGCAAGTTCACGCGCAACAACCTGAATATCGTCCTCGACGGCGAGCATTGCGACGCGCATATGTACGGACTTTATTTCCCGGATGGTTCGCAGCATGTTGATAACCATACGGTTGCGGATCACCAGAAGCCAAATTCGGAAAGTAACGAGTTGTATAAAGGTATTTTGCGGGATAAATCGAAAGGGGTTTTCAACGGAAAAATCTTCGTTCGTCCGGATGCGCAGAAAACGAATGCATTTCAATCTTGCAAAAACATCGTGCTGTCACCCGACGCGACGATGAATACCAAGCCGCAGCTGGAAATTTTCGCTGACGACGTGAAGTGCTCGCACGGTACCACCACCGGGCAGATCGACGAGGAAGCGTTGTTCTACATGCGCTCGCGCGGGATCTCGCAGCCGGAAGCCATGTCGCTTTTGATGTTCGCATTCTGTGCCGACGTCGTTTCGCAAATCAAGATCGATTCGGTTCGTGAATACCTCGAAAACGTGATCACAAAGAAGCTGGCTTCGAAATAGCTTTTAACAGGTTTCATTACCTGAATTAATACATTTCCTGGTACCCAACCGCCATTTTTGGGGTTGGGTATTTTTCTTAAATGACGAATCACAATGAGCCACAACCTCAATATCGCATCCATCCGCAACGACTTCCCGATCCTGAACGAAGTCGTGAATGGCAAACAACTCGTCTATTTCGATAATGCGGCAACCACCCAGAAGCCACGGTTGGTACTGGACGCGCTGGCGGGTTATTATGAGCATTACAATGCCAATATCCACCGCGGCATTCACCATCTGGCCGAGAAAGCTACCTCGGCATTCGAGCAGTCGCGGAAGCGTTTGCAGGCATTTTTGAATGCGGAACATTCGGAGGAGATCATTTTTACTTACGGAACTACCGATGGTATCAACCTCGTAGCGTCAGCCTATGGTCGTAAATTTTTGAAGGAAGGCGATGAAGTGATCATTTCGACGATGGAGCACCATTCCAACATCGTGCCCTGGCAAATGCTTTGCGAGGAGAAAGGCTGCATCCTGAAAGTGATCCCGATCAATGACGAAGGCGAGCTTTTGATGGACGAATACGAGAAGTTGCTGACCGAACGGACCAAATTCGTGTCGGTCGTGCACGTTTCCAATGCATTGGGTACCATCAACCCGATCAAGGAAATCATCGCCAAAGCCCACGCGGTAGGCGCGAAGGTGCTCATCGACGGCGCACAGGCAAGCTCCCACATTCAAATCAACGTGCAAGACCTGGATTGCGACTTTTATTCGCTTTCCCTGCACAAAATCTATGGCCCTACCGGCATGGGTATCCTCTATGGCAAGCGCGATTTGCTGAATGCGATGCCCCCATACCGCGGCGGCGGCGAGATGATCAAAGAAGTAACTTTCGCCAAAACGACCTATAATGAATTGCCTTACAAGTTTGAAGCAGGCACGCCGAATATCGCCGATGTAGTGGCAGCCAAGTTTGCATTGGATTATGTGGATGCATTGGGCAAACCTAACATCGCCGCTTACGAAAACGAGCTGCTGGCATATGCTACCGAAGCTGTGAAGGAGATCGAAGGGCTACGCATTATTGGGCAGGCGAAGGAGAAAGTAAGCGTGCTGTCCTTCGTGATCGACGGCATTCACCACCAGGATATCGGCGTTTTGCTGGACCAGCAGGGCATCGCGGTGCGTACGGGTCACCACTGTACACAACCCCTGATGAACCGCTTCAACATCACCGGAACCTCACGCGCGTCGTTTGCTGTTTACAACACAACCGAGGAGATCGACAAGCTCATTCAGGGCCTGCATAAGGTGAAGCGGATGTTGGGATAATTTTTTAAATTACTGCATTGTTTCATTTTAAACTATATACGCATTATGGACAAGACAGTAGATGAGGCCAAAAGATATGTAAACAACGCGAAGGAGCTGTTGCGGGAAAAAGCAGGTAAGGAAAACGGAGTTTATCGGGACCGAAAATACGTTAGATTGGCTGGGCATGCAGCCTATTTGGGTGTGTTGGTAGCTTTGGACGGACTGTTTCAAGTAAAGAAAGGAACGCGAAAGAGCGTAGAATGGTATCAGGAGCAACTGCGGAAAACTGACAGGAAATTGCTTGATTCGTTCAACGCTGCATATGATACCCTGCATCTCGCAATGGGTTATGACGGCAACATTTCCGCAGATGTTTCAGCTGTGGGAATAACAACGGCTGAAAGTATTATCAACTGGGTTGAGACGCGCACGGCAGAGGCTTGATTTGATTCGTTGGTCAGGGTTTAATATTGACCTGTTTGTAACTTATTAATTCACCATTTCAACTATTCACGCATTATGGAAGACAACTTACAAGAAGCCAGAAGATACCTTAGCAATGCAAAAGAAATGCTTAGGGATAAAGCTTTGAAGGAAGGGAAGTTTTACAAAGACAAAAAATATGTGAAGTTGGCAGGTCACGCCGCGTATTCAGGTGTTCTCATTGCACTGGACAATCTACTCGGAAATAAGGAAGGCGGCAGAAAAAGTGTGGACTGGTATAAAGAACAATTAGCCAAAGTGGATAAAAAGGCGTTAAGCACGTTCAACGGGGCTTACCAGACGTTACATCTCGCAATGAGTTACGATGGCAACATTGTCGCCAATGTTTCTAAATCTGGAATCGAACTCGCAGATTCCCTTATTACCTGGGCGGAAACCCGCACAGCGGCTGCTTAAATAGATTATTACAATGACCATAAACGAAACACAGGACGAACTAATTTCGGATTTTGAATTGTTTGATGACTGGGAGAGCAAGTACGAGTTCATTATCGACCTCGGAAAGCAGTTCCCGCCGTTGGAAGAGCAATACAAGACCGAGGATAATATTATCAAAGGATGCCAGTCGCGGGTGTGGCTGAATGCTTACATGGATGGCGGACTTTTGAAATTTGAGGCGGATAGCGATGCGATTATCGTGCGCGGGCTGGTGAGTATGCTGGTGAAGGTGCTTTCGGGACATACGCCCGAGGAGATTGCCAAATCCGATGTGTATTTTATGGAAAAAGTCGGTTTGCACCAGCATTTGGCACAAACCCGTTCCAACGGACTGGCGGCGATGCTGAAACAAATGAAAGCGTACGGCTTCGCTTATCAGGCCAAATCAGTGAATGCATAACAACTTATTATAGACCTTGCGATGTCAGAGGAAGATTTGAAAGAAGAAGTGATCCGCGCCATTAAGACGGTTTACGACCCGGAAATACCGGTCGACGTGTATGAGCTTGGATTGATATATGATCTGAAAGTGTTTCCGATCAACAATGTATTTGTGTCGATGACGCTGACGTCGCCTTCGTGCCCTTCGGCGGGAACGCTGCCGGGCGAAGTGGAGCAGAAGATACGTGAAGTGGAAGGAGTGAACGACGTAAGCGTGGAGCTGACGTTCGATCCGCCGTATTCGACCGAGATGATGTCCGAGGAAGCTAAGCTCGAACTCGGTTTCATGTAAAATAGTAACAACAACTTTTAAACATTAACATATATGTATCCACCACAATTAGTGGCTCCGATGAAAGCCGAACTGACCAATGTCGGTTTTCAGGATCTGACATCCGCTGAGGAAGTCGATAACTTCATGCAAAACACCAAAGGAACTGCTTTGGTAGTGATCAATTCGGTATGTGGCTGTGCGGCGGGTGCTGCACGTCCGGGTGTGCGCGCGGCGCTGGCAGGAAGCGATGTGAAGCCTGACCACCTGGCAACGGTTTTTGCAGGAGCAGACCTCGAAGCTACCGCTAAAATGCGTGAGTACACATTGCCTTATCCGCCATCTTCGCCAGCCGTAGCGCTTTTCAAAGATGGTGAGCTGATCCATTTCGTTGAGCGTCACCACATCGAAGGCCGCTCAGCACAGATGATCGCCGAACATTTGAAAATGGCTTTCGAAGAATTCTGCACCGAAGAGGCATAATTCAAAAACGATTTAACGACTTGACGGCTACTTTCGATTACATTTGAAAGTAGCCGTTTCTTTTCAACACCTGCGATATGCGAGGACACCGTTTCACGAAATACATTCCGCCCGAGCAAGGGCCCAACAGCAAGTTCGACCAGCTTTTTGATATATTTCAACAACTGCTGCTGATGACTTCGGGCGACGTTTCCGAGGCCATGTCGTGGCTCAGCCAGCTCGACCGCCAGTATAATCTCACCAACGATTCCTACGGCATCGGCGATTTCTTCGACGACCTGAAAAAGAAAGGTTATGTGACCGAAGAGAAGCAGGAAGGGGAGAGCAGGCTCATTATGACGCCCAAAGCCGAGAAAAGCATTCGCAAGAGTGCATTGGACGAGATTTTTGGTAAACTGAAAAGATCCAAATCCGGCGGAAACCACCACACGCCGCACCTTGGCGCGGGGGACGAGCTCACGAGCGATATCCGCGATTTCCAGTTCGGCGACACGCTGGACCAGATTTCCATGACCGAATCGATCAAGAATGCGCAGGTTAACCACGGTATCGGTGATTTTATGCTGATGGAAAACGACCTGGAAGTAGTGGAGCGCGAGCAGAAAACTACTACCGCGACGGTCGTGATGATCGATATCAGCCATTCGATGATCCTCTACGGCGAGGACCGCATTACGCCTGCCAAAAAGGTAGCATTGGCACTCGCAGAGCTGATCAGAACGAAGTATCCCAAAGATTCACTGGACATCATCGTTTTCGGTAACGACGCGTGGCAGATCCAGCTGAAAGACCTGCCTTACCTTGAAGTAGGACCTTACCATACCAATACCGTGGCCGGTTTGGAGCTAGCAATGGACATTCTGCGCCGCAAAAAGACGCGTAACAAGCAAATTTTCATGATCACCGACGGTAAGCCGACGTGCCTGAAAGAAGGTATCCGCTATTACAAAAACAGCTTCGGCCTCGACCGCAAGATCATCAACAAAACACTCACGTTAGCCGCGCAATGCCGCCGGCTTGACATTCCGGTAACGACCTTCATGATCGCAACCGATCCTTACCTGAAACAATTCGTACAGAATTTCACCCAGGTCAACAATGGCCGTGCCTATTACAGCAACTTGCAGGGACTGGGAGGCTTTGTGCTGGAAGATTTTCAGCGGAACAGGCGGAAGAATGTCAAGTAGGGTAGGTGTAGTCAAGTATAGTCAGGTGTGGTCAAGTATTGCGATAAATGGTCAGGGATGTCATGTATTGTCAGATATAGTCATTTGAGAAATTTTCATTTTCTCCTAACGACAGCTGACTATTCCTGACCAAAACCTGACTATTCATGACAATACCTGACAACGCCTTTACCGTTTCGCACCAACCGAAATCATATTCGCGAACAGCCGGTATGCGCCGGTGACGCCTGCGGGGAGCTCGCGGAAGAACGAGAGGCCGGTGTAGATGTAATGTCCCTTGCCATACTGCGCGTAAAGCGTGCTGCCTTCGCGGGCGGGTTCGTCCTTATCGTGGGCGGAAAATAGCGCTACGTAATTCTTTTTATCCCAATCCTGCGCGAAATACAGCCCGCGTTCCTGGATCCAGCCTTCGAAATCTTTCTGTGTGATTTTATTGGGGTAATTCAAAACAGGGTTTTCCGGTTGCAGGAATTGCATTTCCGCATCTTCTTCGGTTACACGCTCGCGTCCCAAAGAGATATCAAACGGCCCGATCTGCTTCACTTTCTGTCCGCCCGGAATGGTGTATTGCACCACCATCGTACCCCCGTTTTTGACATAATCCATCAGTTTTGCCTGGTAATTGTTCAGGTATGCCTCCGTGTTGTACGCACGTACGCCCACGACAATCGCGTCATAAACATTCAGGTCTTTGGCAAGTGCCGCTTCGTTGAGCATGGTAACCTGGCAATCCATTTGACGTAATGCGGTAGGAACATCGTCTCCCGCACCGGCGATGTAGCCGATGTTTTTAGCGGCCACTTTTACATCGATTTTCGCAAGCCTGGCAGCGGATTCGGGAAAAAGTGTCTGACTTGGAATGTGCTGGTAGGCAATCGTTTTTACCGATTTATCATAATTTTTACCGTCCACAATGGCCACTGCCTTGATCACAGCCTCCTGGTTACCCGTCGGCGGTGTGATGATGAACGAGAAATATTGCTGCTGGTATTTGTTGGTCAAATTGAATTCCGCGGATTCAGGTACCGCTTTCCAGCCCGCTGGAATCTCTGGTTTCAAGGTACCTTTCACATTGCTGCGCTGCGCTTCTACGATGATATTAACCGTTTTTGCTTCCATGGATGGGAATATGAAAACCGGCTCTGTAGTGGTAGTGGTAACGAGCGGACGGATCTCAAACGGCCGGTAAATCTCGCCTTCCGCCGGATCGACTGATTTATAAACCCAGGGTTTTTCAAATACAAATTCCTGCCCACCGATCTCGAATTTGTAGCTCGTCTTCGTTTCGGGGCGGTTTTCGGGATAGCCGATATCCTGCTGGTTATCGATCTGAAAAATGCCGCGTTCGATCGGCTTTTCCAGCCAGTAGGGCTGAGTGGTTTTGAGATTAGCCGGTAGCATCGCCTTTTTCTGGAATGCATTCATTTCATTTGCGTTCAATGCAAGGTTCAGGACACTATCCGCCGATTTGCCCGTCCAGCGCATTGAAACGAGTTTTACCGGATAATCCGAGCGCTTCACAATGCCGATATTAATGCGCGCCTCGTCGCCTGCAACGCCCGAAAAATCGTTTGGATTAGTCTCAAACCAAAGCCCTGCGCATTGCTGGATCAGGTCTTTAAGCTCCTCTTTTTTAGCCTTAATATAAATGTTGCCCGTATCCAGCTTGTTCAGTTCCGCATTGATTTTCAATAGCTCCGGCAGGGATGCAGACGGCTTGTTCACGGAGTAATTCTTAATGGCGGCCGTAATGAGCGCATGCACTTTCTCGCTGCCTTTCACGCGTTTCCAGCTCACGTCAATGCCGTCGAAAAGGTTCTTTTGCGCGGGCGTACCCACCTTGTGCAGGAAGTAATCGATGCGCTCACCGCGTTGCGGGGCGCTGCCGAAGCCCTGGCTACGGTGCTGGCTGCGGCTCAATGCAGCAATTTCGGTGTAAGATTTACCTAAAACCGGGTTATAACCACCAATTTCAATGGATATGAACGGGTTCTTCTCTTCGCTCGGGGCTTTGTTGGTGAAGCCGGGTGTGAATGTATTCCAAACGAGCCGTTTGGTCTGCCAGGTTTTGACAAATTTCAGCTGATCGGGGTAAGCTTTCGGGTCGGTGGCGAGGTTGAAACCTTCTTCGGCCAGATATGCCGAGGTCTGGTGATGGCCGTGGCCGGCGCGCGGATCGGGCGGGAAGCGGGTAATGATCACGTCGGGCTGGAACTTGCGGATCATCCACACCACATCGCCCAGCACCTTATCGCGGTCCCAGAATTGCAGCGTTTCGTCGCGGGTTTTGGAAAAACCGAAGTCGTAGGCTCTCGAAAAGAACTGTTGTGCACCGTCGATGCGCCTGGCAGCGAGTAGTTCCTGCGTGCGGATCACACCGATATTGTAGCCCTGCTCGGCGCCGATGAGGTTCTGGCCGCCGTCGCCGCGCGTGAGCGAGAGGTAGCCGGTACGCACGAGCTGGTCTTTCGACAAATAGGAGAGCATCAGCGTGTTCTCATCGTCGGGGTGGGCGGCGATGTAGAGTACGGAGCCCAGTACATCGAGTTTTTTAATGTTTTGGAAAATTTCACTGGACGACAGCGCGGGTGTCTGTGCGAAAAGCCGGGTTGCAAACAGTACGAATGCGAGCGTAAAGAAACGATGCATAACGGGTTAAGGTGGTTGATTTAAGGGCTGGTCAAAGGGTCCAGGTCAGTACATAATCCTCAAATGTATCAAATTGGATCTGTATCGCTTCCGTGAGCTTACCTTTTTGCAGGTTAACCTCAAAATGGCCGTTTTGGTTGCCGGAAAATGCATTAATCGAGATATGTTTTTTCAAATCGATGGAAGCGTCGCCGGCATATTTGAATACCGATTCCTTGGCAGACCAGATCACGTGCATTTGCACATTATCTTCGAGATTAGCCCATTGCAGCTCCCCGTCATTCAAAAAATAGAATGCCCCTTTTGAAATAGAAGGCTTCATCTGCTGAATATCGACGCCCACGGATGCGCCCTCGCGCAGGTATACGCACACGTATTCCCCCGAATGCGACATGGAAATTTCAACAGCTGATCCGATGATATGCGGCTTGCGTTCCGGATCGTACCCGATCACCGCATTTTGGCCTGACATTTCTTTCAGTAACACCCTGCAAGCCAGCCATTCCTGTTTTCGCTTCTCCTTCGAAATGCCTTCAAAAGTGGCCATTTCAGGGGCCGTCAAATCCAGCATTGCGAGCAAATCTTCCCAAGGTTCCGCCATGCGCCAAATGCCCAGTTTCGATACCGGTGAAATGCTTTTTATAGAAACGATGCCCATTTATTGCTAATTTTGATATCAGATGGAGCGTCCCTAATGCGCCTTTCTGCTGATTTTTATGTGGCCCAAAAACAAAGTCCTGCGTTCCGCACTCAAAGTATTTGCTATTTTCTTTCTGGTTATCGGAATACTCTTCGGATTGTTCCTGTGGCGCATCCGCGTACCTAAGCCGGAGCTTGAAAGTACTAAAACTGTCGAAAGTTACAAACGCGAGAAAGTGGGGGAGAACCACTACCGCGTGGGCAACAACTGGCTGCGGAAGAACAAGCACGGTATCTGGGAAATGTACCTGGAAGGCGCGCCGTACGAGCGGGGGGTCATTTACGGCATCCTCGCGCAGGAGTTGATGGAAAAGCAGGAGGTACATTTTGTAGGTCAGATTAAGGAAATGATCCCGAGCGCGATGTTCCTGCAAGTGCTGAAAGGCTTTGTAGGCTGGTTCAACCGCGACATTTACAAATACATTCCCGAAGAAAACCAGCAGGAGATCTACGGCGTTTCGCAGTCGTTTTCGGATCAGTTCAATTACATAGGCCCGAAATATTACCGCATTCTCAATTACCATGCGGCGCACGACATCGGCCACGCATTGACGGATCTGAATATGGTAGGCTGTACCTCGTTCGCCGTCAACCATTCGCTCACCAAGGACTCCACATTGCTCATTGCACGAAACTTCGATTTCTACATGGGCGATGCATTTGCCGAAGACAAGCTGATCGTCTTCATGAACCCCGACAAAGGCTACAAATTCGCTTCCTACGCGTGGGCGGGGCTGACGGGCGTGGTTTCGGGGATTAATGAGAAAGGCATTACGGTGACTTTAAATGCTTCAAAATCAGATATTCCGTTCGCCGCGAAAGAGCCTATCTCGATTTTGGCACGGGAAATACTCCAATATGCGGGTACCATCGAGGAAGCCCGGAAAATTGCTGCTAAAAGCGAGACGTTCGTTTCGGAATCGTTGTTAATCGGCTCGGCTGCGGACGATAAGGCGGTGATCATCGAGAAATCGCCTCAGAAAATGGATATCTACGATTCCGGCAAAGATGCGCTGGTGTGCGCCAATCACTACCAAAGCAATGCATTCGTGAAAGATTCGGTGAATATCAATAATATCAAAGACACGGATTCAAAAGCTCGTTTTGACCGCATGACGCAGCTTATGGGCCGCGCTTACCCGATGGACGTGAACCAGGCCGCCGGCATTCTGCGTGATCAAAAGGGTGTGGATGATAAATTCATCGGTTACGGCAATTCCAAACTGCTCAACCAGCTCATCGCGCACCACGGCATTGTTTTCAAACCTGCTAAAAAGGAATTCTGGATTTCAGCGCCGCCGTACCAGCTCGGCGAGTTTGTAGGTTATGATTTAGATCAAATTTTTGCGCAAAAGGGTCATTTCGAATCATTTGACTCGCTGGGTATCGACCGCGATCCGTTCCTGGAATCGGCCGATTATAAAAAGTTTGAAGCATTTAAATCAGTGAGGCAGAAAATCACTAAATATGTGATGCTGGACACGCCGCTTTCGCTGACACCGCAGGACGAGCAGCATTTCATCTCGAACAATGCGCAGAGTTACCTTCCGTACTTTTTCCTCGGCGAGTATCATCAGAAGAAAGGCGATTTCAGCAAAGCGATCGGCTATTACGAGCAGGCGTTGCAACACGAAGTTTCTTCCCTGAATGAGGAAAATTCGATCCGGGAACGCATTGCCGAAAGCAAGCAGGGCAAACATTAATGCCTTATTGATATTCCATACCAACCTTTGAATGCCATGAGTCCCGAAACACAGCAGCCCGCATTGCAGCAGCTCTTGTTGCACGTGTCGAACTATTCGAATTATTATAAGCGCATTTTCCACGAGCATAACATCAATGTAGACGCGATCAAAACCGCTGCCGACCTGGCGCAGTTGCCGTTTACGACCAAAGACGACCTCGCGCAATACAACGACGATTTCCTGTGCGTGCCCAAAAGCCGCATTACCGATTTCGTGACCACTTCGGGCACGTTGAGCGACCCGGTGGCTTTCTACCTCACCGATTCGGATGTGGAAAGACTGGCGACCAATGAAGCAGCCTCATTTCAATGCGCGGACGGCTCTGAAAACGATATTTATCAATTAATGACGACGATCGACCGCCGTTTTATGGCCGGTCTCGCGTACTGGATGGGTGCGCGCAAAATGGGTGCGGGCATGATCCGCGTGGGCCCGGGAGCGCCTTTCCTGCAATGGGAGTCGATCCAGCGGTTTTCGCCGACGGTAATTATTGCGATCCCCTCATTTATCCCGCGGCTGATCGATTATGCGATTGCCAATGAAATCGATTTCGCCGCTTCGAGCATCAAGTCGATCATTTGCATCGGCGAACCTATCCGGAATCCTGATTTTACTTATAATGAATTAGGTAAGCGCATTACTTCACAATGGGACGTGAAACTGTATTCGACCTACGCTTCTACCGAAATGGGTGCGGCATTTACCGAATGCGGCGAAGGCAAAGGCGGGCATTTAAATCCGGATTTACTCATCCTGGAAGTGGTCGATGACGAAGGTAATGCGGTGAAAGACGGCGAACTGGGAGAGGTGGTAGTAACCACGCTTGGTGTAGAGGGTATGCCGCTGCTGCGCTACAAAACCGGCGACCTTTGCAATGTGTATTACGAGCCTTGCACCTGCGGGCGCACGAGCCCACGCCTGGGCCCGGTCGTGGGCAGGAAGCAGCAGATGATCAAATTCAAAGGCACGACCATCTTCCCACCGGCGCTTTTCGATGTGCTGGATGCCGTGAAGGAAATCGATTTGTACCAGGTAGTCGTATCTAAAAACGAGTTCAGAAACGACGAGATTACCGTAGTGTTACCGATGCAATTGCAGACTTCCGCATTCAAGGAAACCATGCATTCTTTGTTCAAATCGAGGCTCCGTGTGTCGCCTGCATTAACTTTCGTAACCGCTGACGAACTAACTTTCCGGATCTACAAGCAGGAGAAGCGCAAACCTGAAAAATTGATCTATATTTGAACCCTCTGTTACCATAAAAATAAAATTACTGTCATGAAAAAGTTCATTTACGCGTCTGCAATGGCCATTTCGTTCCTCGCCGCAGATGCAGCCGTTGCCCAGCGCGTCGATCTCCGCTCAGGGGATGTGAGTGTGTTGTCGGGGCAAAAAACCGTCAATGTAGAATACGATTATTCGGAGTTTGGTGTAGGTAAATTTGCTACCGAGCAGGAGTACCTCGATAAGAAATCGGCCGAGTACAATGCGAAGGAAGCCGGCAAAGGCGATACCTGGAAAAAGGCCTGGGTTGAAGACCGCAAGGCACGTTACGAGCCGAAGTTCGAAGAGCTGTTCAACAAAGGCTTGGCCGACAAAGGCATTACCGCTGTAACGGCCCGCCCCGATGCGCAGTATACCCTTATTGTGAAGACCAAATTCGTCGAGCCCGGTTTCAACGTGGGCGTAATGCGCAAGAATGCATATGTGGATTTCGAGGTCGATCTCGTAGAATCTGCCAACAAATCGAATAAAGTTGCTGAAATCGGCATGAGAAATGTTCCGGGCGGCCAGTTCGGCGGTTTCGACTTCGATACCGGGGTGCGCATTGCAGAATCTTACGCGAAAGCGGGCAAATCCCTGGCGGCGTTCGTGGATAAAAAACTGAAATAAATCAACCGTTCCTAATTACTCGAAGTTATGAAAAAGCTGTTACTCATCGCATTCGTGTTGTTCAATGCCGCTTTGGTTAAGGCCGACAACACCATGGCCGACCTCGTTGCGGGCAAAACCAGGCTGGTTTTCCTGGGCCTCGATTTTACGCAGGCCAAATACATTGGCAAAGTAGGTTTCACCGATGCGCAGGCGATTCAAAACCAGCACATCGTAAGTTGGAACAACCTGATCGAACTCGAACCGAAGAAGTTTTCGCTGCAAAAGGCATTCAACCTCAAAGACGACCAGTACAAGTCGAAAGTGGAAGATATGGTGACGCTGAATAAAGCGGTGAATGTGGAGAAAAACATTACCGACGACGAGTACAGCATTACCGAAGACCAGGTGAAGAAATCCGTTGCCAAATATTCACTCAGTGAAAAAGACGGCATTGGCGTGGTGTATGTGGTGGAAAGCCTCAACAAAAACGCTGAAAAGCTGATTGTGTGGGTAACATTCATCGATCTGGCCACTAAAAAAGTGATTCATACCGAAAAAGTGGAAGGCAAAGCTGGTGGTTTCGGGTTCCGCAACTACTGGGCCGGCGGCGTTTACAAGATCAACCAGGAGATCGACAAGAGCCTTTACAAAAAGTGGAGCAAATCATTCAAAGCTTAAAAAGTAAATAGAATTGTTTATTTTTAAAGCTCAGATAAGTTACCGATACCATATCATTCTTTTGTAAGCTGTGATCTGTTTGCCTGAGTCTGGTGAACGTTCACAGCTTACTGTTTAAAACCACTAACCCGTTATCGTGCGTATAGCCAATTCGTTTTTCCTGCTGATAATCTGCCTGCTATTCACAAGCTGCGGCAAAATGCTCTATCGTTCAGCGGCGAAGGCTTTTACGAAAGGGGCCAAAGAAGCGCCTTACGACGCGATTATCGTCCCCGGCTTTCCTTACAACGGCGAGAAATGGGACATGGTGCATCAGCTCCGCATTCATTGGGCCTATTACCTATATTCCAAAGGTTATACCAAAAACGTGATCTTTTCGGGCGGCGCCGTGGCTACCCCTTACATCGAAAGCCGGGTGATGGCCAACTACGCCGAGGCGCTTGGCATTCCGCGCGAGCATTTGTTTACCGAAGAAAAGGCCCAGCACAGCACGGAGAACGTATATTATTCCTACCGTCTTGCAAAAGACCAAGGCTTTTCGAAAATTGCGCTTTCCACCGATCCTATTCAGACGAGTTACATGAAGAAGTTCATTAAAAAATATGAGCTTCCGATCGGTTTGTTGCCGACGGTGATCGATACCGTGAAAACGTTGAATGTTTACGAGCCGAAGGCCGACCATAGCAATGCCGTGGTGAAGGAAGCTTTTGTGAAGCTTTCGGACAAGGAAGGCTTTTTCAAACGCTTCCGCGGCACGATGGGCAAATACATCGTCTGGCATGAAGAAGACCTGAAAAAAGCGAAATACAGAAGGAGATACAAGGACCGGATGATACCCTCTTCCGAACAAACAGGGAACAATAAAAGCGTACAATGAAAAAAGAATTGTCGGCTATTGAAGCCAAGTATGAAGCACAGAAGATAGCGTTTGGCCCGATGTACTTCCAATCGGTGGTGGCGTTGAGAGACCTGGGCATTTTGCAGTACATCAGCGAAAACCGCAAGGGTGTAAGCATTGTCAACATCATCGAAAATGTGAATGTCTCGGAATACGGCGTAACCCTCTTGCTGGAAGCGGCCGAAATCCTGGGTGTGGTGGAAATAGAAAATGATATTGTGAAGATCAGCAAGATCGGTTTCTTCCTCTTGAAAGACGAAATGACCCGCGTGAACATGAACTTCATGAAAGACGTGTGCTACCTGGGCGCAAGCCACATGACAGACAGCATCGTCAACGGCAAACCCGAAGGCTTAAAAGAGTTGGGTAACTGGCCGACGATCTACGAGGGACTTTCCATTCTTCCCGAGCCCGCAAAAACTTCCTGGTTCGAATTTGACCATTATTATTCCGACAATGCATTTCCCGACGCATTGAAAATCGTGTTTGCCAAAAAGCCTAAACTGCTTTTCGATATCGGAGGAAATACGGGTAAATGGTCGTTTGCGTGCTGTGACCACGATGCCGATGTGAGGATTAAAATACTCGATCTGCCGGTGCAGCTCAATGTAGCGCGCGCTAATGCAACGGAACGCGGCCTGCTCGACCGCATCGATTTTCATGCGATAGATTTGCTCGATACCACGCAAAAAATCCCGCAGGGGGCTGATGTGATCTGGATGAGCCAGTTTCTCGATTGTTTTTCAAAGGAACAAATTGTAGCGATACTCGAAAATGCCTTCCAGGCGGCTTCCGAAAACACCACCGTGTACATTCTGGAACCATTTTTTGATAACCAGAATTATCCTGCTGCACATTATAGCCTGGTGGCGACATCTTTGTATTTTACGATTATGGCCAACGGCAATAGCAAAATGTACAGGATCGGAGTGATGAAAGAGCTGGTGTGCCAGGCTGGGTTCGAGGTAGTTAATACTTATCCGCTGATCGGCGACAGTTATCATACGATTCTGGAATGCAGGAAAAAGGCATAATGCCTGATCCTTTTATATTCCGAAAGCGTAAATATTGATTGTTATGAAGCGAATGGCGGCGGTTTGCCTTGGTTTGCTGCTGGCTGTTTTCACAGCGCAGGCGCAGATCGACAAGGAAATTTATTACAAAGCATTATCCAGCGGCGAGGAGGAATCGATCGATAAGGTACTCGCGAAGCTTGAAATAGAAAAGTCCTCAGCGAAGGTGAATGCCTACAAAGGCGCGTTGACGATGAAGAAGGCGGGGTTTGTGAAAGGGGTAGGAGGGAAAGTAAAGACTTTCAAAAAAGGTGCACATTTGCTCGAAGACGAGATTAAAAGCAACCCGGGCAACACCGAGTTCCGCTTTCTGCGCCTGACGGTCCAGGAGCATGCGCCGGGGATTTTGAAATACAATAAGGAAATAGATGCCGATAAGCAGGCGGTGGTGACTGGCTACGACAAGCTGGACGCCGATCTGAAAAACGTC
The DNA here is from genome assembly GCF_900101885.1 of Dyadobacter soli. Classification (GTDB taxonomy): domain Bacteria; phylum Bacteroidota; class Bacteroidia; order Cytophagales; family Spirosomataceae; genus Dyadobacter; species Dyadobacter soli. The sequence continues at coordinate 412,539 of NZ_FNAN01000005.1, forward strand.
ATCGCCGATTACGCGAAGGATTCGAAGGTGTTGAAGGAATCGGATCTCAAATAGGAATGCATTAACAGGATTTTTTGCGCATAAATGAAAAATATACTCGTCGTAAACTACTCTCAGTCAGGTCAGTTAAATGAAATCATCGATCAGTTCCTGAAACCGTTCGAGCCTGAAACAGTAGAGCGACTGGAAATTTTTCCTGCCAGGCCCTTTGTGTTTCCCTGGACGAGCGACGAGTTTTTCGACAAAATGCCCGAATGCGTGCAGGAGGATGTGATCGAGTTGCAACCGCTGCACTTTGGTGCCGAGCGCTACGATCTGATCGTGATGGGTTACCAGCCCTGGTTCCTTTCGCCATCGCTGCCGATCACGGCGCTGCTGCATAACCCTGGCTTTAAAGCCAGGGTTGGGGGCGGGACGCCCATCGTGACAGTGATCGGTGGGCGCAATATGTGGCTCAACTCGCAGGAAAGCATCAAAAAGCTGATTGCCGACGCCGGCGGGAAGCTGGTAGGCAATATCCCGCTGATGGACCGCGTTTCAAACCTCGTCAGCGCCGTGACCATCCTGCATTGGATGCTTACCGGCCGCAAAGACCGTAAATGGGGCATTTTGCCCAAGCCGGGCGTGAGCGACGAGGACATTCAGAGCGCATCACGTTTCGGAGCGATTGTTAAAAAGGCTTACGACAACCGGGAATACGCCGGTTTACAGAAAGAAATCATGGCCACGGGCCTCATTAACATACCCACTGATATTCTTTTTATTGAAGGAAGGGCGAAAAAGCTGTTCAGGATCTGGGCCAATCTGATCAAAACGAAAGGTACCACTCCTGAGAAGCGGAAACGGTTGGTCGGATTTTTCAAATACTACCTGCTGGTTGCCCTTTTTATGGTGGCGCCCGTGTTGGTGACGGCCTATCGGCTGCTGATCGCGCCGTTCGCCGCCAATGCGATTAAGAAGAAAAAAGAATACTTTTGTGGTGTAGAAACCAAATCATAATGTCAGAAGCATATATTACCAGGATTGCCAAGTTTTTACCGAATGAGTCCGTTTCCAACGAGGAAATGGAAGAATACTTAGGATACATCAACGGAAAACCATCCAAATCAAAAGCCATTGTTCTTCGCAATAATGGTATCAAAAACCGCTATTACGCGTTGCGCAAAGACGGGACGCTTACGCATACCAATGCGGAAATGGCTGCGCTTGCCATCAGGGACCTTTTTAAAGATAATCCAGCCGAAATCGGCAAAATGGATTTGCTGAGCTGCGCCACGTCCAGCCCCGACCAGTTGATGCCTTCGCACGGCTCGATGGTGCACGGGCATTTGCCGGAAGCAGCGTCGATCGAGGTGGTATCGCCTTCGGGTGTATGCTGCGCGGGGATGCACGCATTCAAATATGCCTACATGGCCGTGAAACTGGGCGAGAAGGAGAAGGCGGTTGCCTGTGCTTCGGAGCGCCTGTCGACGGTATTGCGTTCGGACCAGTTCGAGGACGAAATCCAGCAGCTGACACGCCTGGAAAAGAACCCTTTCCTTGCATTTGAAAAGGATTTTCTGCGCTGGATGCTTTCTGACGGCGCGGGCGCATTCCTGGTGGAATCGGCTCCCAATCAGGAAGGTATTTCACTGAAAATAGACTGGATAGAAGGCTGTTCGTACGCGAATGAGGTGGAAGCGTGCATGTACATGGGCGCGGACAAGCTGGAAGACGGTACATTGAAAAGCTACAAGGACTTCACAGCCGAGGAAATTCAGGATCGTTCGGTGCTGAGTATCAAGCAGGACGTGAAGCTTTTAGGCGAAAAAATTGTTAAATTGGGTTTCGCCAAGCTCAAAGAGATCATGGCTAAAAAGGGATTGACGATGGACGATGTGAGCTATTTCCTGCCGCATTTGTCCAGCTATTTCTTTGAAGGCAAGATCGATGAGTTTTTCAAAGAGAACGGCATGCCGGTACCCAAAGAAAAATGGTACACCAACCTCGTGACTAAAGGCAATGTAGGAGCGGCGTCCATTTACATGATGCTCGAAGAGGTGTTCAACAGCGGGGCTTTGAAAAAGGGCGAAAAAATATTGCTGGCAGTGCCGGAAAGCTCGCGCTTTTCGTACATGTTCTGCCTGCTGACCGTGTGCTGAAACCAACCATAAGCCGCCCATATTCATGAAAAAGGAAGACCTGCCGCAAGATCCCGGCGCGCTCGACAAATTTACCCGGGAAGTATGCTACGTCAAAAACGACGAGGGTAAGTACGAAACCGCATTAAGCAAGGGTTGGGACGTGAAAAAGCAGGCGCTCGACAGTGCGTGGGAGGAGGTCAACGAGCGCGTGGAAGACGCGCGGAAGGCGGTGGCCAATGGGGAAAAGAGCCCGGTATACTATTTTATGGAACTTCGCCTGATGGATTTGCCGGTCCTGTCGGGTTATACGGGAATCTTCCCGTTTTTCATCAAACGGCACTTCAAACCATCCGTTTTTAAAGGTCTCAGCGAGCGAAAGTTGGAAAAATACGCCAAAGCTTTCGACATTACTGTGGACGAATTGAAAAATTTTAAAGGTTGATCCTGTGAATATCGATAGTCAAACGGATGAGTTCCATCACGTACAAACGGCCCATTGCGAGAACGGGGTTACCACGGCATTGCTGCGGTACCACGGCCTCGATTTCATGACCGAGCCGCTGGCATTCGGCATGGGTTCGGGCCTGTTTTATATACAAATACCCTTTCTGACGGTCAATAACGGTCCGGCTATCTCGTTCCGGACAATGCCGGGGGCGATCTTCAAACGCACGTGCAAGTCGCTGGGCGTGGAGGTTACCCGCAAGAAATTCTCGAATCCCGTGGCTGCGCAGGCATTTCTGGATCAGAAAGTGAAGGAAGGTGTGCCGGTAGGCTGCCAGGTGGGGGTTTTTCACCTCACTTATTTTCCCAAAGAATACCGTTTCCATTTCAACGCGCATAACCTCATCGTTTTCGGCGAGGAGGATGGCCGCTATCAGATCAGCGACCCGGTAATGGAAGATGTTACCTCGCTTTCCAAAGAAGAACTTTCCCGCGTGCGTTTCGCGCAGGGGCCGCTTGCGCCAAAGGGACATATTTATTATCCCGAGAAAATAAAGCCCATTACCGACGACATGATCCGCAAGGGCATTGTGTCGGGCATTCGCCGCAACGTGCGCGATATGCTGAGCATTCCCGGCAATTTTGCGGGCGTGAACGGCATCCGGCACACTTCCAACCACGTCCGCAAATGGCGGGATAAGCTGGGTTTGCGCAAGGCTAGCCTGTATTTGGGTCAGATCGTGCGGATGCAGGAGGAGATCGGGACCGGCGGCGGCGGCTTTCGCTTCCTTTACGGTGCATTCCTGGAAGAAGCGGCGGGCTATTTGCAGGACGACCGCGTTTCCAACATTTCAGAAGACTTCACGAAAGCCGGCGATATGTGGCGTGCGAGCGCAATCAAAATGGCCGGCGTGTACAAAGGCCGCCTCACCGAGCAGAAGGATTTTGAAGAGATCGCTGATATGATGCTGGACATCCGTATGGTCGAGAAAGAGGCATTTCAAAAGCTTTCCAACCTGAAACTGGGTAAATAAGTGCGGATGGATAGGACGGGTCAGGTGTGCATTGAGATCAGGGGCGTGTATAAGCGTTACAAATCCGCCCAGGAAGACAGCCTTTCCGACGTGTCGCTGGATATTTTGCAGGGCGATGTTTTTGGCCTGCTCGGCCCTAACGGCGCCGGTAAAACCACTTTAATCTCCATTCTCTGCGGCATTATCCCTGTTTCTTCCGGCGATGTAAGGTTTTTTAACAATGGTAAGGCCTATTCCAATGCCGAGCGAAAGAGCCGGATCGGCTTTGTGCCGCAGGAATATGCATTTTACCAGGAGTTGACCCCGCGCCAGAACCTCGATTATTTCGGGGCAATGTATAACCTGTCCAAAAGCAAACTGGAAGAGCGCCGCGAGCATCTGCTGGAAGTATTAGGGCTCGAAAAGGCGGCCGACAAGAAGGTTGGGACGTTTTCGGGCGGGATGAAACGGCGCGTAAACCTGGCGATCGGCATTATCCATGAGCCTGAAATACTGTTTTTGGATGAGCCTACGGTAGGCGTGGACGTGCAGAGCCGCAATGCGATCATCCGCTATTTGCAGCAGATCAATCAATCGGGCACAACCATTATCTATACTTCGCACCATATGTCGGAGGCGGAGGAGTTTTGCAAAAATATCGCGCTGATTGACCATGGTAGGGTTATTGCAGCAGGAGGATTGGAGCATTTGAAAACCGCGCACGCGGTACCCAACCTGCAAACATTGTTCATCAACCTGACCGGCGAAGCGTACCGCGATTAACCCTATGTTTAAATTATTCTCATCATTACGCAAAGAACTGCTGCTGCTTATCAATGATAAAGTAGGGCTGGCTTTGATGTTCCTGATGCCGTTGCTGCTGGTTTTTATCATTACCATAATCCAGGACAGCGCTTATAAAATGGTGAATGAGAATCAGATACCTCTTCTGGTGGTCAATCAGGACAAAGGTAAGGAAGGTGAAAAGCTGGTGGGATTGCTGCAAAAGTCGGGGCTTTTTAAGATTGACTCTCAGAACAGCATTGCACAGGAATCGTTGAAATCGGAGTTGCTTTCACGGGGTAAAATGATTGCATTGTACATTCCTGCGACGTTTTCGGCGGGGCTTGAAAGCAATGCGGAAGATGTGAGCGGCATTCTGATGGACGACCTTGGTTTAGAGCACGATACGACCGCCCGCGAGCAAATTTCAATGCCGAAACTTTCCTTTTACAACGATCCGGTTTTGCAGGAAAATTACAGCTACTCGGTCATGAGCGTGATCCAGTCGTACATGAGCGTAATCGAAAATTCGCTGATGATCGACCGGATGTATGCCAATATGGACATTGCCGAACGTTCCGCGAAGCTGAAAGACAGGATGATCTCCAACCGCGTAGGCATCGACCAGATCGTTGCGAGCAACAACAATTCCACCGCCATCCCCAATTCCACCCAGCATAATGTGCCCGCCTGGACGATTTTTGCCATGTTTTTCATGGTCGTGTCGCTTGGTAGCAACATTGTGAAAGAGCGGGTGAATGGCAGTTTTTTAAGATTGAAAACCATGCCTACCACATTTATGGTCGTGATGTTCAGTAAAATGGCGATTTACGTGGTCGTAGCCGCATTGCAAGTAGCGCTTACCTTCTCCATGGGCGTCTGGATTTTACCCAAACTCGGCCTGCCTAAACTGAGTGTCCCCGACAACATCATCGCTACCATTGCCGTGATTTTCATTAGCAGTATGGCGGCGGTGAGTTATGCTTTAATGATCGGCGCATTTGCCAAAACCGAGCAGCAGGCGAATGGTTTCGGGGCAATATCCATTATCATTTTCGGCGCGATAGGCGGCATTCTGGTACCGACGTTCGTAATGCCCGGGTTCATGCAGTTTTTTAGCAACTTTTCGCCGCTGCACTGGTGCCTCGAAGGTTTTTACGTGCTATTTCTCAAAGGCGGCAGCTGGCAGGATTTGCGGGCGGTGTTCGCATTTCTGGGCATTTTCATCGTGTTTTGCCAATTGGGCACATATTTTAAGCTACGGTTGGAAAGAATTATTTAAGTTTGAAGTTGCACCCGACTCACTTTTAAAGCGATTAACAAATCAATATGGACATAGAGAGCTTGAAGCCCATCCTGAAAGGGCAAATTGTACAATACCTGAACTTGCTGGACATTAACCCTGCCGACATTAAGGACGACGAACCGCTTTTCGGCGGCGACCTGGGCCTCGATTCGATCGACTCGCTCGAACTCGTGGTGCTGCTCGAAAGGGAGTACGGTATTAAAATCAATAACCCGGCCGAGGGGCGCAAGATCCTCGTCGATGTAAACCACATGGCGGAATACATTCTCGCCAATACAAAAGCTGCTTAATTTTCGATGGGAAGGGTGTTGGTGACGGGTATGGGCATGATTTCGGCCATTGGTAACAATGTGGCCGAGAATCATCAGAGCTTACGAAGCGGGCGGTCGGGGATCGGCAGAGTTTCATTCTTTGAATCGCTGTACGCCTCGCAATTGCCATTCGGCGAAGTGAAGCTGAGCAACGACGCGTTGAAGAAATTACAGCAACTCGAATCTGCCGCCGGTTACACGCGCACCTGCCTGCTTGCCGACAAAGCATTCACCGAAGCCATTGCCGACGCCGCATTGACGCCCGGCCAGCTTTCCTCGCTCGATACCGCGCTCATTTCTGCCAGCACCGTCGGCGGCATGTGCCTCACCGACCAGCTCTACGAAGATGCCAACCACAAATCCGAAGGTTCGGAATACCTCGAATCCTACGGCTGCTCGGCGCACACTTTGAAGCTGGTCAAACGCTACCGTATCAAGGGCTTTACGGATACGATTAATACGGCCTGCTCGTCGTCCGCGAATGCCATTATGCTCGGCGCGCGGCTGATCCGCTCGGGACGTTTAAAAAGGGCGATTGTAGGAGGTGTGGATAGCCTGGCCAAATACACCGTCAACGGTTTTAATGCATTAAAAATCCTTTCCGAATCCCCCTGCAAGCCTTTTGACATTAACCGCGACGGCCTGAACCTTGGCGAAGGCGCGGGTTACCTGGTACTGGAAGCGGAAGAGCTGGCGGTCGGGAAAAAGGTATATGCGGAAATTGCCGGTTTCGGCAATGCGAACGATGCGCACCATCCCTCGGCCATGTCCGACGAGGCTACGGGCGCGATCCGCTGCATGCGCGAGGCGATCCGTTCGGCGGGCATCGAAACAGGCCAGATAGGTTACGTGAATGCACACGGTACCGGCACGCAGAATAACGATCAGGTCGAGTTTTTCGGAATGGGGGAGTTGTTCGGTAAGATGCCTCCTTATAGTTCTACCAAATCATTCACAGGGCATACTTTGGGCGCTGCGGGCGCTGTGGAGGCTATTTTCAGCATTTTGGGCATTGTGCATTCGGAGTTGTTTCCAAGTCTGAATATCCATGAGCCCATTAACGGTGATAACGCGCCGGTTTCCCAATGGCAGGACGGTTATCCTTTAAATTATGTGCTTTCCAACTCCTTCGGGTTTGGAGGGAATTGTACTTCGCTGGTTTTTGCGGGTGTAAATTAATTTTCCTGCATTAATTTGGTCAGTATCTCCTGTGCGGCCACCGAAATGACGGTTCCGGGGCCGAAAATGCCTTTTACCCCTGCATCGTACAAAAACTGATAGTCCTGCGCCGGTATCACGCCGCCAGCGATAACCATAATATCGCCTCGTCCCAATTTATTCAACTCACCAATCAGCTCCGGAACCAGGGTTTTGTGCCCCGCGGCAAGGCTTGATGCGCCGATGATATGCACGTCGTTTTCAATGGCTTGCATGGCTACTTCCTGCGGTGTCTGGAACAGTGGCGCAATGTCCACGTCGAAACCGAGATCGGCGAAACTGGTGGCGATCACTTTTGCTCCCCGGTCGTGGCCGTCCTGGCCCATTTTTGCGACCATCATGCGCGGCCGGCGGCCTTCCTGGCGGGCAAATTCATCGGACATTTCGCGTGCGCGCCGGAAATTTTCATCATCCGAAACTTCCGCCCGGTAAACTCCTGAAACCGACCGAATGGTAGACTGGTACCTGCCAAAATTCTTTTCCATAGCCTCTGAAATTTCACCTAATGTAGCGCTTTTGCGTGCCGCATCCACGGCCAATGCGAGCAGATTGGAATGCATATCCTTTCCACCTGCGTCCTTGCACGCACCTGTAAGACGGTTGAGCGCGTCGCGTGCCTCCCGCTCATTCCTGTTTTTGCGAATACCTGCAAGTTGTGCGATCTGCGCGCGCCTTACCGCGTCATTATCAATTTGTAGTATCTCAAAAGACTGCTTCTCGTCGGTTTTGTACCGGTTTACACCCACTATCACTTCCTTTCCCGCATCGATCCGTGCCTGTTTGCGGGCAGCGGCCTCTTCGATGCGCATTTTGGGGAGCCCGGTTTCAATGGCTTTCGTCATACCGCCCAATGCTTCCACTTCTTCGATGAGTTGCCAGGCTTTTTCGGCGAGTTGCATCGTGAGGTATTCGACGTAATAGGAACCACCCCACGGGTCGACGGCCTTGCAGAGGTCGGTTTCTTGCTGGATAAAAAGCTGGGTATTCCGTGCAATGCGCGCTGAAAAGTCGGTGGGTAATGCAATGGCCTCATCGAACGAATTGGTGTGCAGCGATTGCGTGTGCCCCATCACGGCGGCCATGGCTTCGATAGTGGTGCGGGTAATGTTGTTGAATGGCTCCTGCTCGGTGAGGCTGTACCCGCTCGTCTGGCAATGCGTGCGGAGCATCAGCGATTTTTCATTCTGTGGATTGAACTGCTTCACGATTTTAGCCCAAAGCATCCGTCCGGCCCGCATTTTGGCGATTTCCATGAAATGGTTCATGCCAATTCCCCAGAAAAACGATAGCCTGGGCGCGAAATCGTCGATGGCAATGCCTGCATTAATGCCCGTACGGATGTATTCGAGCCCGTCCGCGAGCGTGTAGGCGAGCTCGATGTGCGCGGGAGCCCCCGCCTCATGCATATGATAGCCGCTGATACTGATCGAGTTAAAGCGGGGCATATGCTGCGAGGCATAGGCAAAAATATCGCCTACAATGCGCATGGACGGTGCTGGCGGATAAATGTAGGTGTTGCGCACCATAAACTCTTTCAGAATGTCGTTCTGGATCGTCCCGGTAAGTTGGTCCGGCTGCACGCCTTGTTCTTCCGCAGCGACGATAAAAAAGGCCATTACGGGTATGACCGCGCCATTCATCGTCATCGACACCGACATCTGATCCAGCGGGATCTGATCGAACAGCGTCATCATATCCTCCACGGAGTCGATCGCCACGCCTGCCTTGCCGACGTCGCCGGTTACGCGAGGGTGGTCGGAGTCGTAGCCGCGGTGCGTGGCGAGGTCGAATGCGACAGATAATCCTTTCTGCCCCGCTGCGAGGTTCCGGCGGTAGAATGCGTTGGATTCGGCGGCTGTCGAGAAGCCCGCGTATTGCCGGATCGTCCAAGGGCGTTCGAGGTACATGCTCGCGTACGGGCCGCGTAGGAAGGGGGGAGCGCCCGCGCCGAATGCGAGGTGTTCGGCATTGGCCAGGTCCTCGGCGGTGAAGCCGTTTTTGAGTTCAATGCCTTCTGCTGTCGAAAATGGCTTTTGCGGAATGTTGTGACGGCTTTCCTTCAACGGTTTATCCGCCACATTTCCGAAAGCGGCGCCATCCGCGGTTTTCAAAAAGCCTTCCCACGCGGCATTTGACAGCCGCAATGTCATATCTTCCAATGCAAATGAACCTGCGGCGGGATCGGCAACTTTTCCGAAATGGCTTTCGTGTTCGAGGATGTAGGAAACGTGTGTGGCGAGCCGCTGTGCTAATGCATTGTCTGAGTTATCGAACGGCAGCACTGTCAGCGCGTCGCAGCCGCCGATAACCGCGCTCATGGCCTGCGCGGTGGCTCGCACGAGATTGGTATAGTCGGTTTGGTTTGTCTCGTAAGAAATCAGCGTTTTTGCATGGATTAAAGGACTTCCAGCTTCGCCGGACGTACCGAACGCGAGCGCCATCTTCCGCAAAAGGTGCCGTAATGCCCGCAGCTTCGCGATTTCGGTCAGGTAGTGCGAGGTCACCGGGACCAGGATAGTGGCTTGTTCCAACATTTGCTGAAACGGCGGGCCGTCATTGGAATACCCCTTGGAAAAATAAACCTGGGCGGACAGCAGCTGCGCTACCGGATTATCACCCTGCAATTCGATCGTGAATGCATGTGATGCTGCCGCAAGTCCCTCATTCGCATTCAGCCAGCCAGGTGTTTGCTTTTGTGCCTGCTGAATTTCTTGGACCAATTCCCAATCGATCTCATCAGCGGTGACATACGATTTGAAATGCAACCCCGGCGCCGGTTCCCATCCGTTCAGTAGCTCATCGCGGCCTTTTACTTCTCTGGCGGCGAGTTTTTCCCAGGCATTTTTGTCGGTTGCAGAAAATTCCGAAAACAGTTTCGATGCCATGGGTCGGTCATTTTATGGGTAAATGTGGGATGTGTGCCGTTAGCAAAACTACAAATTTTGGGATGCAAAAAAGGGTATTTTGATATCAAAACCGCTTCTGTAACCTTCTGGACACGATTGCAACCGCAATTTTATTTTTGGGTTTGCAGATACTCTTTCCGACGATTAAATTGAATGTTCGTTTCATCTGGAGAGATCAGGTATTTTTATATCTTTGCCGTCCTTTTGAATTATGATACTCAGAGTTTGGTAAATTATACATTGGAAAGAATCAGCACAAATAGAGAGGTAGACCAGGTTTGGGATGCTTGCCTGCGGATTATTCAGCAGCACATTCCAGAGCAGAGTTTTAAGACGTGGTTTGAACCCATTCGTCCCTTAAAACTCTATGGTAAAGTACTTACCGTGCAGGTTCCCAGCCAGTTTTTCTACGAATGGCTGGAAGATAACTATGTCAATCTGCTGAGAAAGGCGCTGGACTATGCGATCGGCCGTGACGGATTATTGGAATATTCCATTATTGTCGACACCGGTAACGAGAAGCACCAGCCGCTGACGATGAACGTCTCAACTCAGAAATCTCCAAATTATTCCCGACCGGATAATTTCGCGACCGACCCCAGAATGGGCACCGCGGTGAAGGAGAAAGACCAGGATTCGCTGACGCTCGATACGTATCTGAACCCCAATTATTCATTCGATAATTTCATCGAAGGCGACTGTAACAGGCTGGCCCGCTCGGCCGGTTTTGCGGTAGCGCAACGTCCGGGGCTTACGTCGTTCAACCCGCTGATGATGTACGGCGGGGTAGGGCTGGGTAAGACGCACCTCGTGCAGGCCATCGGCAATTACATTACCAACCACTACGAGAACAAGCTGGTACTATACGTTTCTTCTGAGAAATTTACCAACCAGTTCATTAATTCGATCCGTAACAACACACTGCAGGACTTCACGGATTTTTACATGAAAGTGGATGTGCTGGCGATCGACGACGTGCAGTTTTTGTCGGGTAAGGAAAAAACGCAGGACACATTCTTCCATATTTTCAACCACCTGCACCAGCTGGGCAAGCAGATCATCATGACGAGCGACCGCCCGCCGCGTGAGCTGCAAGGCTTGCAGGATCGTTTGCTATCCCGCTTCAAATGGGGCCTTACCGCCGATTTGCAGGCGCCGGATTTCGAAACGCGTATCGCCATTATCCAGAAAAAGATCCAGTCGGAAGGCATTTCGATCGATTATGATGTGATCGAATACATTGCGCACAGCGTGAACTCCAACGTGAGGGAGCTGGAAGGCGTGATCGTGTCGCTGATGGCGCAGGCTTCGCTTACCCGCCGCAATATCGACGTGGAACTGGCGAAAAATACCCTCCGCAACATCGTAATGAACGAGGATAAGGAGGTTACGATCGACACCATTCAGGAAATCATCGCCGATTACTTCCAGGTTTCGATTGCCGATCTCAAAAGTAAAAGCCGTAAAAAAGAAGTCGTGTACCCGCGCCAGCTCGCGATGTACCTGGCTAAGGAATACACAGATTTGCCGCTTAAATCCATCGGCTACCATTTCGGCGGCCGCGACCACAGTACCGTAATCCACTCGATTCAAAGCATTAACCTGCTCATGGACGAAACTCCGGACGTGGAAGAAACTTTGCAGAAGCTTCGCAGTTACTTTAAATAGGTTTTGACGTATCAATGTTCAGGGCAAATCCTGAACACCATGTTACTGAAACCGATCCTTCTTACCCGTGCGCAGATTGATGCGCAAACCTGGGACAATCAAATTCATCAAAGTCAGCAATGCGTCATTTACGCATTAAGCTGGTACCTCGATATCGTTTGCGAGCAATGGGAAGCCCTCGTGTGGCCATCCGCTAGCGATTTCTCGATGGTAATGCCGCTGCCAGTCAGGCGTAAGTTTGGCAGTCGCGTGCTCTACCAGCCGCTTTTCTGCCAGTACTTGGGCATTTTTTCAAAAAATAACATCAGTACGGAGCAATGCGGGGCATTTATGGAAGCGCTCGCAGGGCGGTTTGCATACGTTTCCTGCTATTCCCTTAATCCGGAGAATTTTACAGCTATTCATAGCATCGGGCACCGTTTGAGTGGTTTTAAATGGGAGGTATTTCAAACGCATTGGCTGGATTTGCAGCGTCCCTACCGGGCGCTTCTGGCGGGCTATTCCAAAGACCGGAAGCTTAACCTGAAACGGGGCGCGAGGATGCATTGGAAAATCACCCGATCGGAGGATTTGGAGCCATTAATAGCGCTTTTTGAAGAGAATCATGCGCGGTGCATTGGGAGGATCAAAGCGAATGCTTACCCAACGTTGAGGAGGCTTGGAGAGAAATGCATTCAAAACGGAAACGGACGTCTCATGTATGCGCGCACGGGCGCTTATGTACACGCAGGCATCATGCTCGTACATTATCGCGGGAGAACGATTTACCTGTTTAATGCGGCGGACGATGCAGGCCGTAAGGGAAATGCCAGGGCGGTCATGTTGGATCGGTATTTCCAGGCAAATGCGGGTTCAGAGTCGGTATTTGATTTTGAAAGTCCTTCGAAGCAATCCATTGCGGGTTACTATTCCGTTTTCGGAGCAGTTGCAATGCCTGTTTATAGTATCAGGAGAAATGCATTGCCGTTCCCGCTCCGTCAAATTCAGCAGTTTCGTAAATGGCTGCTGATCAAAACCAGGCAATATCCTTTTTAAGCCCTTTATAAGATTTTAAATCCATTTCCAGTGAACCGATTTTAAGGTCTACCTCGGCTTTTAAAGGGATTTTGTTGGAATCGTCGGAAATCCAGAGCGCCATTGGCTCCTCGCCTTTGAAGAATTTGTTGGTAGGAATCTGCGGGGAGAGGCGAAGCACCTTGCTTTTACCAAACTTGGTCTTGATCACATCCCTGCCCACATAACGTACGCGCAGCTTGTAAACCTCGCCATCGAAGAAAGTAGGCACTTCGATGATCTCACCTTCTCGGACCTTGTCAAAATTGATGGTACGGAGGAAAAAATAGCCGCTGATGATGTCGTGAATGTTGTTCGGGACATTGTAGGTTTTGCTCTCCTGTTTTACGTTCGATACCGCCTGATCCTTGTTGTGGTTGAAATACACCGTTTCATCCTTGCGGTATTTGTTTTCCTGGATCTGCCGTTCGAACATATGCGGAAGAATGGCCGTCGTGTCGATGTAAGAGCGCCAGGTGTCGCGAACGCGGGATATGAGGTCGAATGCGCCTACCGTACGGCCCATAACGTTCACTCGGTAGCACGGCCTGTTGTTGATCATCGAAACGGCCTTGCCCACCTCCACCTTCGCTTCGGCGGCATTGATGAAGCCGTAATGCACCCGGTATTCGACACGCTCGCCGGTGCCGAAGCTCTTGTTATGGACTACGCGGTCCATTTCCGCGCTCTCATCGAACTGGCGGAAAGAGAGCAGCAATGCTAATGTAGAAATGGCTAATAGTAATGTGTACGATCGTTTCATGCTGTTAACGTTACAGGGACGGGTATTTGCCCTTTAAATAGTTCAGGTATCGCTTCAAATCCCCTCCAAACTTTTGTTCATATTCCTGCCTGAAAGTGTCCTGTTTCGACTTGTAGGTCAGGTAGCTGATAAAGTAAGCATTATTAGGAAGTTTTCCGTCGGGCCAGCGGGTTTTGTTTGTTAACGTACGCTTGCCGGAAAGAAGTGTATCCGTGTCGCTGACGATATCGGTGATCATTTTCATCTTCAATGAGTCCTTTTTCGGGCTCGGAGTTGTATTCGCTCCAAATGTTTTATAAAGACTATCCAAACGGCCCGCACCCCTAAGCATATGCTGCGAATAGGCGTCATTGTAGCGTTTGGAATACTCATACTGCCGCATTTGCTCCGATTCGGCGCCGTATTTGTATTTCAAAAACCGGATCGCGCCCTGGTCGCCTACAAAACTGGCAAGGTTTTCATTGAGTTCCAGGTTGTTTTTTACAAAAAGCGTACCATGTGTAAGCTCGTGCAATATCAGGTTGGCGAGGCTGCCATCGCGCCGGCGGAGCATGCTCGACAGGATGGGGTCTTTGAGATAACCTAATGTCGACCAAGCCGAAACTTCTCCAATGTCGGTATCTAACCCATTGTCGATCAGTGTCTTTTCTTCCGCCACGGCGCGTGTCGAATCGAAGTAACCTTTATAGGGAAACGTGCCTACGATCGGGAAATGCCACTGGTGCGGCTCGACTTTATACCTTGGCGACGCCGTGATGAGCCAAATGAGCGGCCGGCCGTGTTGATTGTAGAACGTGGTATAATTATCCGACGGCGTCAGTCCCAGCGAGTCCACACCGAATTTTTTAATCTCTTCGATGAGGCGTATCCTCGCTTTGAGGGAATCGGGAAACGTTTTACTCGCCAGCACATCTTCGACGTCCTCCACCTGCGTGAGAATACCCATTTGACCTTTGGCCTGTAAGAAGCCGTAAGTGAGTACCTCCCGGTGCCAGATGCCGAGCAACAATACGATGACCAGGAGGGTAAGCAATATTTTTTTGATCACAATTTCAATGTTAAGTAGGTACTCCGCGGCCGTTAAATAAGCTGATCTGACCGCTTGGGTATCGGTAATTTTTCTTCCTCTTTATAAACGCCCGAAAATGCGAAAATTTCGTGAAAAATTAAGTTTTAAGGCAAATTAGCGGTTGTTGTTTTAGTGGAAATTAGCTATTTTTACAAAACAATAAAGACCCATTTACGAGCGGTTTTTGTCCTGCAAAAGCCGCTTTTTTATGTACCAACCAAATTACTGTTACCATTTTTATGGCACAAGCAACAACAGATAAAGACAACAAACTAAAAGCGTTACAGACCACGCTCGAAAAGCTCGACAAGGCTTATGGAAAAGGTACTGTGATGCGTCTGAGCGACACTAAAGTATTAGATATTCCGGTGATTTCGACCGGTTCACTGGGTCTTGACCTTGCGCTCGGCGTGGGCGGTGTGCCCCGCGGCCGTATCGTGGAGATCTACGGACCTGAATCGTCGGGTAAAACCACCTTGTCGATGCACTGCATTGCCGAGGCGCAGAAAAAAGGCGGCCTGGCAGCATTCATCGACGCCGAGCACGCATTTGACAGATCTTATGCTGAAAAGCTCGGTATCGACACCAGCAACCTCCTCATTTCACAACCCGACAACGGTGAGCAGGCACTCGAAATCGCCGAGCACCTGATCAGCTCCGGAGCGGTTGACATTATCGTGATCGACTCCGTGGCGGCATTGGTACCACGCGCCGAGCTCGAAGGCGAAATGGGTGAAAGCAAAATGGGTTTGCAGGCGCGTTTGATGTCACAAGCGCTGCGTAAGCTGACCGGTGTGATCAACAAAACAGGATGCTGCTGTATCTTCATCAACCAGCTTCGCGAGAAGATCGGTGTGATGTTCGGTAACCCTGAGACAACGACCGGTGGTAATGCATTGAAATATTACGCATCCGTGCGTTTGGATATCCGTCGTGTGGGCCAGATCAAGGAAAGCGCCGACGCGATCCTCGGTAACCGTACCCGCGTGAAGGTTGTTAAAAATAAAGTAGCACCTCCATTCAAAGTGGTGGAATTCGATATCATGTATGGCGAAGGCGTTTCCAAAGTAGGGGAGATCATCGACCTTGCTGTTGAGCTCGACATCGTGAAGAAATCGGGTTCATGGTTCAGCTACGAAGGCAACCGCCTCGGACAAGGCCGCGACGCTGTGAAAGCGCTTATCAAAGACAATCCCGAGCTGATGGACGAGCTGGAAGGCAAGATCCGCGGTCTGGTGAATACCGATCCTGATTCATTGATCGATACCAGCGAGCCTAATGTAGCTGACGACGGTTCTCCGGAATAATCTTTTAAGGTTAATCAAACAAAAATGCCCTGTCTTTCGAGCAGGGCATTTTTGTTGGTATCTATTTGATCTAACCAATTCTAAAACTTAGAAAGGCTTACGATCATCGTCGTCGTCCTCATCGAAGTCGTAATCATCTTCGCCGGGGCCGGAGAACATGCTGCTTACCAGGTCCTGGAACTTCATGCCCTGGTCGAGCGCCTGCTTGCCTACGAGCGAGAATTCGGCCATGCCGTGCAAGGCAAATTCCATCATGAAAAGCTTTTCTTCCGCATCGCCATAAGCAGAGAGCATATCCACGAAATCGTCCAGGCCGTCGATGGTTTTCAGCCGCGCGATGTACTCGCGGTCGGTCATGTCAGCGGGCATTTCCATTTCGTTACCGGCGCCAAACCATTCCACCACTTTCGCGTAAGGATTGATCTTGCTCTTTTTGCTTTTTTCAGGATCCGGGAAGAAGTTCAGAAACTGCGTGCGGATAGCTTTACCGATCAGGTTCTGCGCCACGATTACCGGACCTTCCACTTCGCCTTCATATACTAGCTCAACCTTGCCGCAAATTGCCGAAACGACGCCGTAAAGGTCAGAAATGCGCACGTAAGTCGATTCTTCACCGTTAATCAGTGCTCTTCTTTCCGCGGTACTCAAAAGGCTTTCATAAGCGGAAATCGTGAGACGTGCCGAAACACCACTTTTGGCATCTACATATTCACTCTCACGCGCCTCGAATGCCACTTGCTCGATCAATGTTTTAACCAGCTCATTGACGCGTACCAAACCCTTTTGTTCCGGTTTTACAACCGCTTCCTGCTCGGTAATGCGCTTGCCGGTTTCGATCGTTTTCGGGTAGTGCGTCACAATCTGGCTTTCGATCCGGTCTTTGAGCGGCGTTACAATGCTTCCGCGGTTGGTGTAATCCTCCGGGTTAGCTGTGAACACGAACTGGATATCGAGCGGTAAACGCAGTTTGAAACCACGGATCTGAATATCGCCTTCCTGCAAGATATTGAACAATGCCACCTGGATACGCGCCTGCAAGTCGGGCAACTCGTTGATCACGAAAATACCGCGGTGGGAGCGGGGAATAAGCCCGAAGTGGATCACGCGCTCGTCCGAATAAGGCAATTTCAATGTCGCCGCTTTGATAGGGTCCACATCGCCGATCAAATCTGCAACCGAAACATCCGGCGTTGCCAGCTTCTCGGTATAGCGCTCGTCGCGGTGCAGCCAGGCTATTTCCGCATTGTCGCCCTCATCGGCCAGCACATCCTTGGCATAGCGCGAAAGCGGCGCCAAAGGGTCGTCGTGCAGCTCCGAATTTTTAATGTAAGGTATATATTCGTCGAGCAGGTTGACCATCATCCGCGCAATACGCGTCTTGGCCTGCCCGCGAAGGCCCAGGAAGTTGATGTTATGCATCGAAAGAATAGCCCTTTCCACATCGGGAATGACCGTCTCCTCATAACCCCAGATGCCCGGGAAGACATTCTCCTTGTTCCTGATCTTTTCAATCAGGTTATCTCTCAGCTCCTGCTTGATAGAACGCGACTGATAACCTGCTTTTTTTAGTTCTCCGAGCGTTCGGATTCCCAGTTCTGTGCTTGTCAGCTTTGAGTAAGTCATGTATAAAATAGTGGATTAACGCGCGTAAGCCACCGAACGCATCTCGCGGATCACCGTGATCTTGATCTGGCCGGGGTACTGCATTTCTTTTTCAATTTTCTGCGAGATATCGAACGACAGCAAGCCCGCTTTTTCGTCGGATACATTGTCGGCGTCGATGATCACGCGCAGCTCGCGGCCCGCCTGGATCGCGTAGCATTTCTCAACACCGTCAAACGACAGCGCAAGGTTTTCGAGGTCGCGGAGGCGCTGGATGTACGATTCCATCATTTCGCGGCGTGCGCCCGGACGTGAACCTGAAATAGCGTCACAAACCTGGATAACCGGCGAAAGGATAGAAGTCATCTCGATCTCGTCGTGGTGCGCGCCGATTGCGTTGCAAACCTCGGGGTTCTCTTTGTATTTCTTGGCCAATTCCATACCCAGGATCGCGTGCGGCAGATCCGATTCTTCCGGCCAAACCTTACCAATATCGTGGAGCAAGCCGGCACGTTTCGCCAGTTTGGTATTCAAGCCGAGTTCCGCAGCCATGGTAGCACACAATTTGGCCACTTCGCGGGAGTGTTGGAGCAGGTTTTGTCCGTAAGACGAGCGGAAACGCATCCGGCCGATCATTTTTACCAATTCAGGGTGCAAGCCGTGGATACCCATGTCGATCACCGTTCTTTCACCGATTTCGACGATTTCGTCCTCAATATTCTTGCGTGTTTTAGCCACTACCTCTTCAATGCGGGCAGGGTGGATACGTCCGTCCTGCACCAAACGGTGCAATGAGAGACGTGCAATTTCCCTTCTTACCGGGTCGAAACCGGAGATAACGATCGCTTCCGGGGTATCATCCACAATAATTTCCACACCGGTAGCCGCTTCCAAAGCACGGATGTTCCGTCCCTCGCGACCGATGATTTTACCTTTGATATCGTCGTTTTCAATGTTGAATACCGACACGCAGTTTTCGATCGCGTGCTCGGCGGCGGTGCGCTGGATGGTTTCAATCACGATCTTCTTCGCCTCTTTGGTGGCGGTCAGACGCGCTTCTTCCATGGCGCTTTTGATATAGGACCCTGCGCGGGTTTCCGCTTCCGCTTTCAATGCGTCCACGAGTTGTTCTCGGGCTTGCTCTGCGGTGAGATTGGCGATTTTTTCCAGCTGGGTAACTTGCTGTTGCAGGGATTTCTCTGCTTCTTCACGGCGTTTGGTAGCCGCTTCCAGTTGGGAATTGAGGTTATTTTTGAGGCTATCGAGCTCGTTTTCCTTGCGCTTGGTCTGTTCCATGCTCTGGTTCAGGCTTTGCTCGCGCTGTTTCAGTTTCTGCTCGTTGCTTTGGAGAATGCTGCGTTTTTTATTGGCGTCGTCTTCGAATTCCGATTTCAAACGGAGGTACTTTTCTTTCGCTTCGAGAATGCGGTCTTTCTTGATGTTTTCGGCGGCTACCTCGGCATTCCGGAGAATTTCAGCTGCACGGTCCTGGGCCTCTTTTTCCTTTGCGTCGAATGATCGCTGAAAGATGTACTTACCTGCAAAAATACCCACCCCAATGGCGATGATATCAGACAGGATGACGATGAAATACAATGAATTAGACATTTCAATAATGGTTATATATAGTTGGTTTTACCGACTACACCCGCGTTGAAATGCCGAAAATGGAAGAAATTGAAAGTATATTTTTGCAGATACTGTAAAAATCAAAGGGTTAGGTATGGGTGTCAGCTTTCAATGGCGCTGGCGAGCGTTTCGTCCAGTTTTTCCACTCTACTTTTAAAAGCTGCTACCAGGTCGTCCATTTCTTCCTGGTTCCGTTGCAATGCCACCAGGCATTCGATAGAGGTCAATGCAATGGCCTCTATGTCACCGTATACTTTCCCTTTTAATTTATGCTGTTGCACACGCTGCATGAACACCTCATACCCATCCCTGTAAAATTTCTCCTGATCCGCCGGAACGCTCAGTTTGAAACCTCTGTCCAGCAGTTTTATAAAGACAGAAACGTCTGGATTAGGTATGCTATTTTTTTTCATAAGGTATCTTCAAGCAATTCGATGCACTTATCGATCTCCTGGATATATCTTTCAACTGATTCTTTCAGCTCGGCAATTGCGCCTGTTGGTGTCAGTTTACTAGTGACAAGTTTAGCGAAACTTTTAGACTTATTAAAGTCTTTTTCTAAAGAGGTGTATTTTTTCCTTATTTCTTTCGATTCTTCCGTGAGCCTCGTATTGGCGGCCCTGAGCTCCGCGTTTTCACGCTGGAGCTCTGAGATCGACCAGTTTAGTTTCTCTTTATGATTGATCAGGATTTCGAGTTTTTTCTCGACGTCGGACAGTTTGTGTTCGATAATACGTTCAGTGGTCCTCTCCATTTTCCTCAACTGAAAAAATCCGACAATGAAAAAACTGTGTTTTACTTTCTGATCACCGCTTCAAATTCCCTTTCGTAGGTAGCAATCAATCGCTGCATGGTTTTGTCGATCACCTTGTCGGTAAGCGTCTGCTGCTCATCCTGCAAAATGAAGCTGATCGAGTACGATTTTTTGCCTTCCAGGTTAGCGCCTTCGTAAACATCGAACACGTTTACGGCACGAAGCAGGTTGCGCTCGGTTTTGTAAGCGGCCTGGCGAAGTTCTTCGAAAGTAACTTTCTTGTTCAGCACCACGGAAAGGTCGCGGCGTACTTCCGGGAACTTCGGTACTTCGGTATAAGCCACCGCGGCGCTGTATTGGCGGAGCAGGTATTCCCAATCGAAATCGGCATAATAAACCGGCGCTTTGATGTCCAGCTTTTTGGCAATGGCCGCATTCAGCAAACCAAAGGATACAACCGGTTTTTTATTGGCAAATAATGTAAGCCCGCTTTTGAAAATGGCATTGTCCGCTTCCTGTTTCTGCACATCCCTGATTTTCATCGAAGTCAAAACCTGGTTCACGAATGCAGCCAGGTCATGGAAAACCACTTCGCGTGACTTTTCGAACCAACTTTCCTGGGTGATATTACCCGTTAGGAATACTGAAAGGCGCTCTTTTTCAATGTATTTGCCGTCGATTTCGTGATAGGTTTTGCCAAATTCGAATACTTTCAAATCCTTCTGGCGGCGGTTGCTGTTGTAGGCGATCACTTCCAGGCCGGAGAAAAGCAGCGTCTGGCGCATGACCGAAAGGTCTTCGCTCAAATAGTTCAGGATTTTAATCGGGTTACCCGCAAGCGCTTCGCCCAATGTAGCCTGGTACTCCGGTTTGGTCAACGAGTTGTTGATCATTTCATTGAAACCATTGCCTACCAAAAGTTCCGACACGCGCAGTTTCAGCTTTTCAGGATCGTTAACCGGGAAATCCGAGAGGTAATCCGAGCTCAATGCGTCCGAAAGCTCTACCTGGCCGAAGCCGTAAATGCGCAGAACCTCTTCAATCACATCGGCCTCACGCTGCACGTCTACGCGGTAAGGCGGCACGATCGCCGTAAAACCGGTTTCTGTTTCCTCGGTAACCTTAATATCCAGGCTTTCCAGAATGCTTTTGATCAGGTCTTTTTCAAGTCCCTTGCCGATCAGCCGGTCGATGTTTTTATACTTCATATTTACCTTGAAATCCGCGATCGGCTCAGGGTAAATGTCGATAATGTCGGATGAAATGCTGCCGCCGGCTATTTCCTGGATCAGCAACGCAGCCCTTTTCAATGCGAAAAGCGGCATATTCGGGTCGGTACCACGTTCGAAACGGAACGACGAATCGGTTTTCAATGCGAAACGCTGCGCGGTCCTGCGTACCCACACGGGCGAGAAGTAGGCCGATTCCAGGAAAATCGAAGTAGTCGTTTCGGTAACGCCGGATGTCAATCCGCCGAAAACACCGGCAATGCACATCGGCTCGGGGTTCCCGTCGACGCCTTCGCTGCAAATTATCAGGTCGTTCGCAGAGATTTTACGCTCTACGCCGTCCAAAGTCACGAATGGCGTGTTCTCGGCAACGGTCGTAACAATCACTTTCTTGCCTAAAACCTTATCCGCATCGAATGCATGCATCGGCTGGCCGAGCTCGTGGCAGATATAATTGGTAATGTCGACGATATTATTGATCGCGCGGATGCCGATCGTTTGCAGGCGCTGCTTCAACCATTCCGGCGATTCGGCGACTGTAATGCCCGAAATCGTCAGACCGGTGTAGCGAGGGCAGGCCTCGGAGTTGCGAACTTCTACCGGAATCGGCAAAGTTTGATTATCTACTTTAAATGCCTCCACCGATGGCAACGTGATCTCGCGCTTCAAAACCGCTTTCAAATCACGTGCGACGCCATAATGCGAAGCCGCGTCCGCGCGGTTAGGCGTAAGACCGATCTCGATCAGGTAATCGGAGGAAATGCCGAAATATTCAGCGGCAGGCGTGCCGTTAGGTAGGTCGGTATCGAGTACGAGAATGCCGTCGTGCGACGTTCCAACACCGAGCTCGTCTTCTGCGCAAATCATCCCTTCGGATAATGCACCCCGGATTTTGGATTTTTTCAAAACCAGCGGCTGGTCGCTGCCGGTCGGATGTAATGTAGCGCCCACGGTCGCGACGATCACTTTCTGGCCCGCAGCCACATTCGCTGCGCCGCAAACGATGGATAGGGGCGTTTCGCCGCCTACATCAACGGTCGTAAGACTCAGCCGGTCGGCTTCCGGGTGCTTTTCACGCGTCAGTACTTCACCGATCACCACGCCCTGCAAGCCGCCTTTTATCGATTCGATCTCTTCAATACCTTCGACTTCCAGCCCGGTACCCGTTAGCAAACGGTCGATTTCCTCGGGTGTTTCGTTTAGTTCAATTAAATCTTTAAGCCACTTATAAGAGATCTTCATGCGAATGCTTTAATAACAATAAAAAATCAGGCGCGGGAAATGGAGCCTGTTTGCAAAATTAATGATTTAGTTTGAACGGCATTCGGCCAGATTGCGCCGCGTGCGTGTTTTTTATCAGGCTATCACTCCTCGTGCGTAGCTTCTTCGGTTACTTCGCCTGCGTGAATGGCGACTGTCAATGTATTTTCGGCAGGCGGTACCGGGCAGGCGTAGCTTTCCTGGTAGGCACAATAGGGGTTATACGCCTTGTTGAAGTCGAGCACGATGGTGTTGTTCTTGATCTGATCCGCCGGATAATCGAGGTATCGGCCGCCTCCGTAAGTCTCCTTGCCGCTGGTACCATCGCGGAAAAGGACCGAAATAGTGCCTTCATTCTTTAATAACAGTAGTTTTTGAGGCTGACCTTCGACGCTGAAATTGGCGTAGCCGTATTTTTCATATTTCTCGCTCGTGCCGTCAGTATATTTCACGATTACCTCCTTATCGTCCTGCATATAAGGCGAAATATTGGCCTTGATGCGGAAACCGAGGTTGGGTTCGAAATAATGCAGGCCGTGAAATGCTTCCTTGTCCTTGATCGGCGAGTCGTCGCCGGATTTGAACTGCTCGTCTTTGGCGGTACGTTCTTCGAGGATCTTGGTTTTATAGGCTGCCGGGTTGGCTGCGATGGCATCGTCGGAGCTGCTTGCGCCGCCCAGGTTTTCAATAATGAAGTAAGCAAGGATCGCAATGAACATGGCGATCGTGCTGTATCGGATCACTTTATTTTTGAACATAACAAGGATTATTGGGTAATCGGACTGCAAACTTACACCCGATCGCGCGCTTTGAAAAAGTATGGGAGGTTTATTTACTTTTTTGGAATAATTTTGAAACTTCGCGACCATCGGGTTTGCGATGTTGGTTGAAATATATCTAAATTGACCTGGGAAAAAACTTTAAACACAATACCTGCCCCATTGTATGTCATACACAAAACGAGTACTCATTGCCGAAGACAGTTCAGTTATTCAAAACCTGGCGAGGAAGATTCTTGAATTTCAGCATTATGAAATCACTTCCGTGAAAAACGGCGAACAAGTGCTTCAACTGCTTGAAAAAGAGGATTTTGATATCATTTTGCTCGATATCAATATGCCTGTGATGGATGGAATGGAATGTGCAAGAAGCATCCGCAAATTGTCCGACGAGAAGAAAGCGAAAACGCCGATCGTAGCAATTACGGGCAATGCCAAAAATTATTCAGACGAAGATTTCAAAGAAGCAGGATTTGACGATGCGCTGATGAAGCCATTGAATTTCGACCGCCTGGTTGAAGTGGTGGCGCATCTGACAGAATAAACACCTGATGAGGATTACATTTTTAGGAACCGGCACATCGCAGGGAATACCCGTTATTGCCTGCGAATGTGTCGTTTGCCGTTCTAATGACCAGCATGACAAGCGTTTACGCACTTCCGTGTGGATTCAGGCCCACGGCAAATCGTTCGTCATCGATACCGGCCCCGACTTCCGGCAGCAAATGCTCCGCGCCAATGTGAAGGACCTGGACGCCGCTATTTTCACCCACCAGCATAAGGACCATACCGCCGGCCTGGACGACATCCGTGCATTCAACCACCGCCAGCAAATGGATATTCCGCTGTACGGCAGGCAGGAGGTGTTGAACCAGATCAAAACGGAGTTCGCCTACGCATTTGCTGAAAAGCGCTATCCCGGCGTACCGCATTTCTCTTTACATCCCATTGAGAACGAACCGTTTGAAGTAGAGGGCGTAAATATCATCCCTATCGAGGTAATGCACCATAAGCTGCCCGTTTATGGTTACCGCATCGGCGATTTTACCTACATTACCGACGCGAACTATATTTCCGAAGAAGAGCAGGAGAAGATCAAAGGCTCGCGCGTGCTCGTGCTCGATACGCTTCAAAAAGAGCCGCACCTTTCGCATTTCACACTTTCACAAGCGCTGGAATTGATCGATAAACTGAATGTGCCGGAGGCTTACCTGACGCACATCAGCCACAAGCTCGGCCTGCACGCAGTCGTAGAAAGCGAATTGCCGCCGCACGTCCATCTGGCGTACGACGGGCTTGTGCTGGATTTGTGAAATTAGCTGTACCGGTCGTTCCTCCACGGGTAAGCCGTATTGGAATACCCTCTCAACTCCCAGAATCCTAATTGGTTTTTAGGTAAAAACTGAATGCGGCTGATCCATTTACTGCCTTTCCAGGCGTAAAGCTGCGGCGTGATCATGCGTACCGGGCCGCCGTGGTCGCGTTCGAGCGGTTTGCCGTCGGCGGTGTGGACGAGCAGCACATCCTCTTTCAATGCTTCTTCCAGCGAAAGGTTGGTCGTGTATTTATCGTAACCGTGGCAAAGCACGTGCGTCGCGGTCGGTTTGGGCATGACCAATGCGGCAATATCGGCCAGGCGCACGCCTAACCACGGCACATCCATGCGTGACCATGTGGTTACACAATGAAAGTCACTGACGTCGTTCGTTTGGGGCAATGCCATGAACTCCTGCCAGGACAATGTAACCGGCGATTCCACCTCTCCGTCAATCACCAGCTTCCATTTGCTAAGTGGTACATCGGGTTTAAAACCGAGGTCGAGCACCGGCCATTTGACGGTCCTGGTCTGGCCTACGGGTAGTTGGGGCATTCCATGGCGGTTTGCCGCGCCGCTTCCCATGGGCCGGGTATCGGAAACGGACGGCGTTTCCGCCATTTGCTGCTCGAAGCGGGCTTTCAATTTCATCCGCGCTTCGACGATCTTATCGAGTTTGCTATTGTCTTCCATGTGATCCGATGTTTAGGTGCTGATCCATTGCATCATTAAAGCAGTCAGATACCCTCCATAAGTTCCGATCGCGTAACCTAAAATTGCGAGCAGCACGCCCACGGGTGCGAGCGACGGATGAAATGCCGCCGCCACTACCGACGCCGAAGCGGAGCCGCCGACATTTGCCTGGCTGCCTACCGCCAGGAAGAAGAAAGGTATTTTAAGCCATTTGCAAGCAACAATGAGGATAATGCCGTGGATGGAGATCCATATTAGTCCAATGGCAAACAAACCCGGATTGTCGGCAACAGCGCCGAGATCCATTTGCATCCCAATGGTTGCAACCAGCACATAGAGAAACACCGAGCCTAATCTTGATGCACCGTAATATTCCAGTTTGCGTACGGGCGTGAGCGAGAGGAGTATTCCTATTAATGTAGCAATGCTGATGACCCAGAAGAAGTTGGAAGTCAGACTGTACTTTTCAAGCGCAGGGTAATTTTGAGCTAAAAACGGGGTAATTACTTCTGCCAAACCATGCGCAATACCTGTTGCGCCGAAACCCGCGGCGGCCAGGAAAATGTAATCGCGGAGCATCGGGTTTTGTTCGTTTGCCTTTTGATCGGAATCTAAATGCTCCTTCGCTTCCTGCACCGTGCGGCTGTCCGCGCCCAGGAACGCGTCCACACGTGAGGCGATGCCGGCGCCGTAGATCAATGCAGCCATCCAGAGCTCGGCTATGAGCACATCCACGGCGACCATTTGCGAGAACAATGCATCGCTGGGATGGAACACCTCGCGTAATGCGGTCTGATTGGCCCCACCGCCGATCCAGCTGCCGGCAATCGTCGCTAATCCCCGCCAGACAGCGTCGGCCCCTTCGCCTGCAACCGTAGCCGGGCTGACCGTCCCGACGACCCACAATGCCACCGGCCCGCCGATCATAATGCCCGCGGTGCCGATCAACATCGCTGCCAATGCTTTCGGGCCGAGCCGCGTCAGCGACTTCCAGTCCATCCCGACCGTAAAAAGCACAAGGCACGCGGGTAGGAAGTATTTGGAAACGACCGGGTAGAGCTGCGAAGTGACGCCGTTGATAATGCCGAGCGAGTTGAGCAGACCGGGTATGAAGTAGCACAGCAACAGCGGCGGGATGATATTGTAAAACCGTTTCCAGCCGGGCTGCGAAGCCGTGTAGAAAATTCCGGCCAGGATAAGCATTAAGAGTCCGAGCACTACGGCGTCGTTGGTAATCATGCGTCAGAGTAGGAATAAGGGAAAGGTTAATGGGTAAAAATAGGTGAAATGTACCGGAAATGCATTCATGCAAGACTTTTGGAAAATGATGCTTGTGTCTGAAATGACAGATTTGTACATTACAATTATATATCATTTACTTATATTATGGCTGAACAGGCAGGCTATTCCAATGCGGGTCTCGTCAAAAAGCTGGGTATCAAACCGGGCTTTAAAATCAGGCTTATCGACCCGCCGGAGCATTACTTTGACTTGCTGGAAGGGATTCCTGCCGATACCGGGTTCTTCGAAGAGCCGGAACAAGGAGTCGATTTCATCCACTATTTCACCCGAGACGCCACGGAGTTGGAAACGATGTTGCCTGCATTGAGAACTGAGATTGTTTCAAATGGTATGATCTGGGTTTCGTGGCCCAAAAAGGCATCCAAAGTACCGACTGATGTTACCGAGGATGTGATCCGTAATCTCGCACTATCGATTGGCCTGGTAGATGTGAAAGTGTGCGCGGTAGACGCCGGTTTGGTCGGGTTTGAAGTTGGTGATCAGGGTTAAAGATCGATAGGGATATGTTTAAGATACCAAAGAAATATTTGTGGCTGATATTGCTGGGAAATCTGGCGTGTAGTGGGCTGGCGCGACGGAAAGATGAAAAACGCCGTGATTTGAACGTCAAAGCAAGTATCACCGCAGTTATGGACACGACCGACGGCACTAAATATCTCCACTACTACAAATTGGCCAATGGTCAGGTGGTCGGGCAGGACAGTATCTATGCATTTGACGCGATCTTTGACTGCGAAAGCGATGGGAAAATCCGTTTTCACGACCGGATTACGGATAAAGTAGGCTTTTTTGACAACAATGGCAGGGTTGTGGTGCCGGCCGTTTACAATGACGCTAGCAGGTTTCAAAACGGCATGGCGATGGTGATTAAGGATGCCAAACGGGTAGGCTGGGATGGGGAGGATTGTGAAAAGGGCGATTGCGAGCATTGGTCATGGGAAGGTGGTAGTATGCTTCTGATCAACGCACGAAATGAAGTGCTGGTTGACAAGTTTGAAATGGAAGGGTATTCGGTAATCAACTGGTATTCTTTGCAAATGATGGATATTCCCGGGGACACCAGTCTGTATCGCTCGGTCAAAGGCAGGGGCGAGAAATGGTATGTATTTGTGGATTATGAAAAGGAGTTCGATAGATGGTTCCGGGAAGAATATCTGGCCGCGTCGCAAGATCCTGCTAAACTGCGCGAATTCGCGCACGACTCATTGGTCAATTCGTTGCCCGAATATGAAGAATGGGTGCGGATGTCGGGGGATGAGTTTATACAAAAATGTGGTAATCGTTTGACCTCCCGATTGCAACCGATCCGCGATCGCACAATCCGGATTTTTACAGGCCTGACCATGTTTGGTCTAAATCCCTACATTCACACAGGCCCATCGTTTGAGCCTTTTTTCGACGGATGCATTCCGGGAGACGCCGGGCGCTATCCTGCATTCGATGTCACTTCGAATTTTATGGACAAAAGTGGCAAGCTCGAATACCAGGAACAATACTCCTTCCTGCGGACCGATAACGGCTACAAACTAATAGGTGTTTCCTGGCGTAATCCCTAGCGAAACACGTTTTTTAGAAGTTAACAAAAAATAAATACTACAAATAGCGATCCTTGCCGCGCCGGATGTTGTTGTCGGAAACGGAGCCAATCCGTTTTTAACCACCAAACATCCATAACCTTCACCATGAATACGCAGGACGAAACCACAGCCCTGAAAGCGGCCAGAGAAGTATTTGTTAAAATGGTAGTTTCCAACTGGGAGCTGCAAAACCAGCGCCTGAATGGCTGGCTGGCCAAATTGCCGGAAGAACGTTTAGCCGAGCCTGTCGCCGAAGGCAAAAACCGCGCGGTATACCTGCTGGGGCATTTGATCGCAGTGAACGACGGTATGATTTCGCTCCTGGGCCTTGGCGAGCGCCTTTACCCCGAGCTCGATGCGCTTTTCGTGCAAAATCCCGACCGTACATTCGACGAAATTCCCTCAGTAGCGGACCTGAAAGCCAAATGGGCCAACCTGAATGCGGTGCTGACCGGCTACTTCGCCGAACTCGATCCGGAAGAATGGTTCCGCAAGCATAATGCGATCTCCGATGAGGACTTTGCGCGAGAACCGCATCGTAACAAGCTTAATATATTGATTAACAGGACTAATCATGAAGCTTACCATCTTGGCCAGCTTATTTTTCTGAAAGCCTGAGATCGCTTTTAGAATGTTGTAAAAGTCAGGGAATTTGTAATATTTTACAGATTATTCACCACTCCATCAATCTCCATCACCATCACCATGGCTGTATACAATCTATCATTGAATGGCAAAAAGGTGAAAGTCGATGTAGAACCCGATATGCCGCTGCTTTGGGTAATACGCGACTTTGCCGATTTGAAAGGGACCAAATTCGGGTGCGGAATGGCGCTGTGCGGCGCCTGCACGATCCACCTGAACGGTCAGCCGGCACGGGCCTGCCAGACACCGGTTTCGAGTGTCGGGAAAAACGATAAAATCACTACGATCGAAGGCATTGGCGAAGGCAAAATGAGCATTATCCAGAAGGCCTGGATAGAAGAACAGGTGCCGCAATGCGGTTACTGCCAGTCGGGGCAGATCATGTCGGCGGCGGCGCTGCTCAAATCCAACCCGACGCCGTCGGATGCGGATATCGACGCGGCTATGAGCGGCAATTTGTGCCGTTGCGGTACTTACGACCGGATCAGGAAGGCGATACATCGCGCGTCGGCCGAAATGAAGGTAGCCGACAAAGGGATCGGTCAGCGCTAATGCCCATTCATCAACCTTAGCCACAGAAAACATTGGAAAATACACAAACATCACGGCGCGACTTCCTGAAAGCCGCCGGATTTACGTCGCTGGGCCTGGCCGTCGGGATTTCGGGTTTTACGAAGGACGCTTCCCTGAAAAAGATCGCCCCGGCCGTATTGAAGCTGGAAATCAATCCATTCATCATTATCGATACCACCGGTAATATCACACTCGTGAACCCGCGCCCGGACATGGGCCAGGGCTCGACGCAGGCTGTGCCCTCATTGCTGGCCGAGGAACTCGAAGTAAGCCTCGAAAAAGTGCTGATCGTGCAAAGCGACGGCATGGGCAAATACGGCAGCCAGACATCCGGCGGCAGCAGTTCCGTTCGTGAGCTCTGGATGCCCATCCGCAAAGCCGGCGCAGCCGCACGCGAAATGCTCACCACCACCGCAGCCAAAAGGTGGAACCTTCCCGCAGCCGAATGCGTGGCCGAGGACGGGAAAATATGGCATAAGGCAAGCGGAAAGAGCCTTTCTTACGGAGAACTGGCCGACGATGCCTCAAAACTCGAAATCCCGAAAGAGCCAAAGCTCAAAGAACCGAAGGATTTCAAAATCATTGGAAAATATAACAAACGGCTGGATGTTCCGGAGCGCGTAACCGGCAAGGCGGTTTACGGGATCGATGTGGACGTGCCGGGTATGGTGTATGCGGCTATCGTGCATTCACCGATGATCCACGGCAAGGTAGCGTCGATCGACGATTCGGAAACAAAAAAGGTGAAGGGTGTTTTGAAGGTGATGAAAACCGAGCGCACCATGCCGCACCGTACTTCCGAGGCTGTGGCGGTGGTTGCTACCAACTGGTGGGCCGCGTTGAAAGGCAAGCGGGCACTGAAAGTGAATTGGGACAATGGTGATTATGCCAAAACAGTGAATACCGCAGGCTACTTCGCCGCTACTTATGAAGCTGCGAAGAAGGAAGGGGTGAATTTTGAAGAAAAAGGCGACTTCACGGTGAAATATGCGAACGCGAAGGACAAGCTGGAATCCCATTACGAAACGCCGTTCCTCGCGCACGCGCCTATCGAGCCCGAGAACGCGGTGGTGCATGTGAAGGACGATGGAAATGTGGAAATATGGGCGCCTATTCAGGGACCCGACTGGGCATTGCGGGATGTTTGCGGGTATTTGAAAGTGAAACCCGAGCAGGTGAAAATCAACGTCACGTTGCTAGGCGGCGCATTCGGGCGCAAAGCTTACCACGACTTCCTGCTCGAAGCGTGCCACATTTCGAAAGAGTTGAAAAAGCCTGTGAAGGTAATCTGGACGCGGGAAGACGACATTACCCAAGGCCCGTACCGCCCCGGAATGCTGAGCCACATGCAGGGATTTGTGGAAGATGGTAAAATTACCGGTTTCCATCACCACGCTATCGGTGAATCCATTGTAGGACAAGTTTTCAAGGGATTGAAAGACGACGAAGCCGACCCGTGGCTGAGCGAGGAAATCAGTACCGGAAATAACAAATACCAGTTTGCAACTGCTTCCAAAGTGAGCTGGACGAATGTTAAAACGGATATTCCGGTCGTTTGGTGGCGCTCCGTTTATGCTTCGAACTTCGGCTGGGGACAGGAATGCTTCATCGACGAGCTGGCGCATCTGGCCAAAAAGGACCCGCTGAAAGCACGCCTGGAAATCCTGCCCGACGACCGCTTCAAAAAAGTACTGGATACGCTGGCCGAAAAGGCGAACTGGGACGAGAAGCTTCCGGAAGGCAGCGGCAGGGGAATTGCGGTATTCAAATCTTTCGGCAGTATTTCGGCATGTTGCATTACCGTTTCTAAAAAGGATACCGGCGTTAAAATCGATAAGGTTGTATCGGTGATCGATTGCGGTTATTATGTAAACCCGGACAATGTGAAGGCGCAAACCGAAGGAAACATCGTAATGGGTATCACCGCGGCGATTAAGGACGGTATCACTTTCACGAACGGCATTTGTGACCAGACCAACTACCATCAGTTTAATGTAATGCGGCTCAACGAGGCACCGCCCATGGAAATCCACATCGTCGACAGCGGTGCGGTTCCGGGAGGGGTGGGAGAGCCGGGCCTTCCGCCGATAGCGCCTGCATTAGGCAATGCGATATTTGCGGCAACCGGCAAGCGTCTGAGAAAACTGCCTTTCGACATTAACAACATCGCCTAGACATGGCTTACGACGAACGGGTAGCCAATCGGATTCGTGAAGCGCTTGCCGGCCGGGACCTGGCCGGCAAGCCGTTGGAAGAGATAACAATGTTCCAGGGACTCGCTTTTATGGTGGACGAGAAACTATGCATTTGCGTCCGGAATGATGTGTTGCTATGCCGGGTCGGTCCGGAGGAGTACGGGAAAGCCCTGGAAATGAACGGCGTCGAGCCGATGGTAATGAACGGGCGCACGGCGATCGGGTACGTGTATGTAAATCCGGACGCCTATGCTTCCCGGGAGGCTTTCGATTCCTGGATTAACAAGTGTTTGGCATTCAATGAATTCGCCAAGTCGTCCAAAAAGAAGAAGTAATGGCGGAGTTGTTGGTAGAAAAAAGATATCAGCTGCAAAGAATGGCCGGCAAGGGCGGCTGGACTTACGTGGTGATTTCTGAAATACGGCAGGACATCGAAAAGAAGGCCGGAATGGTGAAGGTTAAGGGCCGGATCGACGATTACGAGTTGATAGGCTATAACCTGATGCCGATGGCCACCGGGCAACTTTTCCTGCCCGTCAAGGCTGAAATACGGAAGAAAATCAAGAAAGAAGAAGGCGACTGGGTGACGGTCGTACTCTATGCCGATGAATCAGGACTGGCTATTCCGGAAGAACTGCTCGACTGCCTCAAAGACGAACCAAAAGCATACGCCAACTTCCAAAAACTCGCCGAAGGCTCCCAGAAAGAATACCGCGACTGGGTGTATTCAGCCAAAAAGGACGAAACCAAAGTAGCCCGCATCGCAAAAATGATCGATATGCTGCTGAGCGGAAAGCGATTGACGGGCGACAAGCCGATTTAGATTAGTATTAAAACTGAAGAGGGTGTCTCAAAAAGGCACCTTCTTTGTTTTAAAAGCTTTGGCTGATTTTCTGCGATTGATTATCTTTAGGTATTAGCAATCCAGGATCGATGGCCCGACGACAACCTACCTTCAAGCCTTATCATCAGCAACAATTAATGCTGCTTCCTCCAAGTTTAGACGAGTTAATCCCCAAAGACCATGCTTGCCGGGTGATCAACGATGTGATCAATAGCATCAGTTTGGAGCCTCTTCATGCAGCCTATCACACGATCGGGTCTTCAAGTTATCACCCACAGATGCTTCTGAAAGTGCTCGTTTACGGCTATGTGAGCAACATCTATTCAAGCCGTAAACTGGAAGCAGCTTGCAAGGAGAGCATTTACTTCATCGGGGCCGCCCGGCGGTTTTTGAGCTCGATGAGCTATCCTGACCATAATACGATCAACCGGTTTAGAGGGGTTCGTTTGAAGGATGCATTGCGGAAAATTTTTGAAGAAGTGGTGCTATTACTTGCCCAGGAAGGTCTGTTGAGCATTGAAGAGGTCTATACCGATGGGACTAAAATCGAAGCGAATGCCAATAAATATACTTTTGTCTGGCGGAACGCGATTGCTACTAATAAGGAAAAGATCAAGAAACAGTTAGCCCATATCTGGGAATATGCCCAGAGCGTGGCCACGGCCGAAGATAGCCTTCCCGACCCGCCCGACTTCACTACGATCAGCAAGGAAAAGGTCCAGGACACAGTTGATAAGCTTAATCAGGTGTTGGGCAAAAAGGAGAATATTGACAAGAAGATGAAGGCTAAACTGGGTTATGTGACCAAGCATTACCCGTCCAATATTGCCCGCTATGAGCAGCAGGAGGCTATTTTAGGTGACCGGAACAGTTATAGCAAGACCGACCCTGACGCCACGTTTATGAGGTTGAAAGAAGATCATATGCGTAATGGCCAATTGAAGCCAGCCTACAATGTGCAGATATCGACCTCTAACCAGTTCATTGTAAATTATTCCTTACATTCTAATCCCACTGACACGAATACATTGGCTGGGCATCTTGACCAATATGAAAACAGCTTTGGCAGTTCGCTAAAATCAATAACGGCTGACGCCGGGTACGGATCGGAAGAGAACTATACGCTATTGGAAGAGAAGCAAATCGCTGCTTATGTTAAGTATGGACTCTTTGACAAGCGGCAGCATAACAGCTTTAACAAAAAGCATCCGTTCAGTGCCGACAAGCTCCACTATAATCTCCAGGGCGATCATTATATCTGTCCGATGGGCCAGAAGATGCGATACATTGGCAACAAGATCAGCAGAACTACAACCGGCTTGTTCAAAGTGCCCGGATGTACAAAGCTATTAACTGCGGTAAATGTCCTTTGAACGGCACCTGTCATAAATCCAAAGGCGACAGGGTTATTCAGGTCAATGTTAATCTGGAAAGGCAAAAACAGCAGGCCGACCAGCTACTGAAAAGTGAAGAAGGGATCCAAAAACGAAAAAGGCGATGCTTCGATGTCGAACCTGTCTTCGGTAACATAAAGCACAACCACAACTTTCGCCGGTTCATGCTCCGTGGCA
>NZ_FNAN01000010.1 GCF_900101885.1 Dyadobacter soli
TCCAACTGGATTGTTTCGGAAGGTGTACTATCGGAAACAACCTTTTTCTTTTCCTGTTTTCCCTTTGCCATACTCCTAGGCCTCAACCCTGAATTACCTTTTAAAACTTTGGTTTTTGAATCGTAGCCCAACTTTCGCATCCAGCGCAGCAGATGGCCGCGTTCTTTGCTCTGGCTCGTATATTTCTTCCAAATTTCAAGCTTTGAATAGTCAGTCGAAAGATACTCCTTGATGATCTGGTGCCGCTCCTCATCGGTAAACAAATTACCGTCCTTTTTGAAAAATATCTTACCCATTTTGAAATTGGTTGGTGTAAACCTATTTCAGGACAAGACAATAGCTACCTGGATACGCCATGGTTCGCCGGCCCCAGCGGGGCCACCTGCGTTCTTGCTATAAAATGCCTGACAGCATTTTAATCGTGCGATGAATGCGTCTTTTGCTACCAATGTTACGTGCCTGACGGCACTTGAATGGAATATGGGAGGCGTAACTTTGCAAGGCAACGACCAATCGCGTTAGCGATGTAACCTTGGTAGTAAAATCAGGGATTCAATTTAGGGGCAAATGCCGTCAGGTATTTGATAACAATGCAGCCGACTAGCGAAAGTAGAAAGCCCCGGCGGGGCCTACTGTTTATGGCTACGCGGATACGCCTTGGTTCGCCGGCCTCTGCGGGGCCATCTGCATTCTTGTTGTTACATGCCTGACTGCATTTTAATGAGGCGATGAATGCGGCGTTTGCTACCAATGTTACGTGCCTGACGGCACTGAATGGAATATGGGAGACGCAACCTTGTAATGCAACGACCAATCGCGTTAGCGATGTAACCTTGGTAGCAAATCAGGGATTCAATTTAGGGGCAAATGCCGTCAGGCATTTAACAACAACGCCTAACCGTGAATACAGGAGGCCCCGCCGGGGCCGGCCAATACGGAGAAATCCGGGGAGCTATAAACAGGTAGCTCCTCCGGAGCGGGCGTTTGCTTCGTAAGCGGTTATTTTGCAATTACTTACATTACATGCAGGCATCACGGCCCTCAATCAAATCCCCGGAAAGCGGGACTTCTGGCGGGTGTAGGATTGGTATAGGAAAATGAACATCCCGGTCATGATCGAGACGTCGGCCATATTGAAAATGCCGGTTTGGAATAGCCCGAAATTGATGTGCATGAAATCGGTTACCGAGCCGTGGACGAGGCGGTCGTAAATGTTGCCGATGCCGCCTCCGATAGCGAAACTCAATGCCAATGCACTCAGCCAGGTCAGATTTTTTTTCGTGAGTAAATAAATAATGCCGAAAAGGAGCGCAATCAGCGGGATTACGGAGAGTACGAAAATTTTGATCGAATCGGGTAACGAGCTGCCGATGCTCAGAAATGCACCCGTATTTTCGACGTAGGTGATGGTGACGTAGTCCTTGATCACGTGGATCGTTTGGTAAAAGCCCACATTCTCCCTGACCACGCTTTTCGAGATCTGGTCGCAACCAATGTTGGCGATCAGTATCACGACGATGGCAATATTTCTGACAAGGCGGTTTGATTTGAAATTCATTATTTGGACAATGCTTTAATCGGCGTCAGTTTCACATCTTTGAACTCAACTTCGGAGCCTTCCGACTGCAATGCGATCTGTCCTTTGGAAGCAGTTGCATCATAGCCGTAGTTGACGAGCACGCCATTGAGCCACACCTTAATTGAATTCTTAACACATTCGATCACCATCGAATTCCATTCGCCGAGCGGCTTTTCGGTGCCGTCGGTAAGGTTGGGAATGCGGCGGAGCTTGTCGCCGTTTACGCCCCATTTTTCCTTCGGTCCGCGGCGTTTCTCCATGTCGGGCACGGTAATGTCTTCCTGAATGCACCAGAAATCGCCGGCGTTTTGGTTCATAAGTTGTATTTCAATGGATTTGGGAAACATTTCATACAAATCGCGTGGCTTTGAAACGAACACCAGCGCACCGCAATTGCCCGGCTTTCCTGCGAAGCGGTACTGAAAGGTAAAGCGGAAGTTTTCGTGCTGCGCGTCCGTGATCAGGTGCCCGCCGGGTGTTCCCAGGCTCACGAGCAGGCCATTACGCACGAGAAACGGATTGATGACATTCGGGTTTTTGTCCATTTCCGGCACGTCGATATGCCAGCCTTTGAGGTCTTTACCGTTAAAAAGTGCCTTCGTCTGGCTGAATGCGTGCTGGGATGTGATGGCGAGGGTTAGCGCTAAGGGAAGGAAGAGTTTCTTCATGGACGTCGGTACTATTACGGTTTTAATGGGATTTGAATCGGAAAAAATAAGCAATAATCGGGTTAGTAGGTGTATGGGCGCTTCAAATGTTCGGTTATTGGGTTAAATTGGCGCCTTATCACTTCAAAAAACACTTCATTAGTCCATGAAAAAACTGGCCGCTTTGCTCGCCACGCCCATGTTTTGCTCGTATGCTTTCGCGCAGACGATCCGTTACGACGTATCTTTTCCCAACATCGTCCACCACGAGGCCCGCATCGCATTGAGCGTTTCCGACGCGCCTCAGAAGGAGTTGTTGTTCAGAATGTCGCGCTCGTCGCCGGGCAGGTACGCGACGCACGAGTACGGGAAGAACGTGTATGATGTGGCCGCCGTCGATAAGTCGGGCAAGCCGGTTCCGGTGCAGCGCGTGGACGGCGATGTTTATAAAGTAGCCGGTATCAACGGTTTTGTAAAAGTTGAATACACATTATACGCCAACCACGCCGACGGTACTTATGCCGGGATTGACGCGAGCAGCGTGCATTTGAACATGCCTGCCGCATTCATGTGGGTGAAAGAGCTGGAAAAGGCGCCGATTACCGTGGCATTCAATCTGCCAAAAGCTAATGACTGGACGATCGCTACCCAGCTCAAAACAACCGGCGAAGCGAACGTTTTCACTGCACCCGATTTGCAATACTTCATGGATTCGCCCACCAAAATCGGGAAGCTGACTATCAAGGAATGGACGGTACCGAATGCGGACAACAAGCCGTCGCAATTCAGGCTTGCGTTGGAAGCCAAAGCCAGCGACTCGCTCGCTACGGCATTCGCGAACAAAATAAAACGCATTACCGAAGAAGCCAGGATGGTTTTCGGGGAATTTCCGGCATTTGACAATGGCCACTACACATTCCTGGCGAGCATTAATCCCTATGTAAAAGGCGACGGCATGGAGCACCGCAATAGTACAATGATCGCGCTCCCGGTCGCATTCGATGGTTCGGACAATCTGCTGGGCGTGTTTTCGCACGAGTTCTTCCACACCTGGAATGTCGAGCGCATTCGGCCGAAAACGCTGGAACCCTTCAATTTCGAGAAGAGTAATATGAGTTTCGAGCTCTGGTTTGCCGAAGGGTTTACCCAATACTATGGCGAGCTGTTGCTAGAAAGAGCCGGTTTCGACTCGCTCGAAGAGTATTGTAAAACGCTGACATCCCTGGTAAATACAAAAGAGAACACCGCCGGTGCCAAGCGCATTTCGCCCGTACAGGCCAGTAGCAATGCTGTTTTCGTAGACGCAGGCGTTGCGATCGATAGGACGAATTACCCGAATACTTATACTTCCTACTATCCTTACGGTGCTTCCATAGCGCTCGCATTGGATCTTCAATTGAGAAGTAGAGGGCTGAATCTCGATGATTTTATGAAAGCAGTTTGGGCAAAACATGGCAAGCCGGAGATTGCTTATAATGTATCAGACCTGGAAATTGTTTTGGCAGCATACACCAAAGACAAAGCATTTGCACAGCAGTTTTTTGCCAAATACATTACCGGACATGCGTCGCTGGACTATGGCCCGCTATTGGCGCATGCGGGCCTGCTCTTGAAAAAGCAATTCGAAGGTCAAGCCTGGATAGGCGATATGCACTACGCAGAAGGTGCGGGATTGACGATCACATCCAATACCATCGTGGGAAGTCCGCTTTACGAGGCTGGATTGGACATCGACGATGAAATTTTGAAAGTGGATGGAAGACTGGTATCTAAAAACGACGAGTTGATTTCAATACTCAAAAACCACAAACCCGGCGACCACATCGCCGTTGAATACAAGCACCGCGGGGAACCCAAAACTGCGATGCTGGAATTGGCCGAAAATCCGCGTTTGCAGGTGGTCACAAATGAAGACGCTGGTAAACCGGTGTCCGCCGAAATGACGGCCTTCCGGAACGCCTGGCTTGGAAGTAAATGGAAATAAGCAAAAAAGCGGTTGCCCGTCCCCAGGCAACCGCTTTTGCATTTAGCGTGTGAGTAAAATCTTCTTGGTTTCTACCGAATCCGGCTTCTTCACTTGCAGCAGGTAAATCCCGGCAGGGGCATTGTCGAGGGTAATGCGTTCCTCGTGCGCGCCCTTGCCTCTGACACTGCGCGTATGCCACACTTTTCCTTGCACGTCGGTCACCTTAATGGTACCGGTTTCACCTGTTTTTAGATTAAATGTCGCTTTGAACTCGCCGGGAGCCGGGTTAGGGAAGGCTTGCAGGAGCGGTGGATCGCTTTGATTCTGAACAAATTCCGGCGCGGCCATTCTTGCGTTGCTCTCGCTGTTTCCGACGCAGATTTTATCCTGGCGTGTGGCAGTACCAGGTAATCCCTGAATGCGGATAGTGTTGTTACCGGCCGACAGATTGAGATTGAATGTTTCTTCGCGCCAAACGATGTTCCAGCTGTAAGTAGGGGGCAACTGCAATGCCGGGATCGCGATATTTCCATTTACCGATACACTTACTTGTGCATTCGGCTCGGCGTAGTAACGTAAGGTCACCGGATACATTCCCGAGGTAGGCACGTTCGGGATGTCGTAGTCGACATAGTAATCGTAATTGTTTTGTGCACCTTTGGTCTGGCCGTTCGATGCGTTTGGATCACTGCTGTTAGGACCGTTGCCGGCCGACCATTCGGATTCCTTACACACGCTGAACGGTCCGGATGGAGCGTCGCACCCGCTGACGGTTATATCAACACCCAGGACAACTGACACACAGCCATTCTTGGAAGCTACCAACGAGTAGGTATATGTACCGTTGCCGGAAGGCGGCAAAATTGTAGTGGAAGCGGTTGTTGCATTTATGCCCTGCCCGAGCCATTTGTAGGCCACCGATCCGCAATCCGGACCCACGCAGGTCGAATTCAGGTCTACGGTCGTCGAGCATGCTGGGGTGAGTGTTGAGGCGGAGGCAGACACAATGAAGTTACACGCCGACGGATACACAGGTCCGCTGCTTCCCGTAACGCATATTTTGTCCTGACGGATAACCGGATAGCCGAACCCACTCCAAATTTTAATCCTGTTATTACCTTCCTTCAAATTGAAAGTATAGGTCTTCTCAGCCCAAACGACATTCCACGAGCCCGATGCTTCCAAGCCTGTCAGCGGCGCTGTTTCTTCACCATTCACGCTGATCGTAATGCCGGTAGGATGGGTAGAATAGTAGCGCAACGTTACCTGGTGAGGTCCGGTTGTTTTTACTCCGTTAATTTCATATTCAACAGAGTAACTCGGACCATTCTGCGTGCCGCGGGTTTTGCCGTTCGAAGCATTGGGGTCGTCGGTGATTTCCCCGTCGCTAATGGAATTTTCCGCTTCCACGCACGTAGTGAAAGGCCCGGAAGGGACCGGGTCGCAATTGACCATAACTAGTACCCTGGACGCCATCAATCCGCAACCTTCTTTGGTGGCGGTAAGAAAATAATTATATCCCGCGCTCACCTTGGGCGCCGGTACAGAAACGGACTGGCCCGTAAAATTCAGCCCGCCGCCCGACCAGTCGTATGCTACGCCGTCACAGGCACCTGCGCATTGCGCCGTAAACGTAAGGGTTTCCGAGCATTGCGCATTAGGTTTGTCCACCGTTGCATATACATCGAAATCGCATTCTGGCTCGCTGGGGCCATTTTCCAGCCAGCAGGCCTTATCCTGCCTTACATTGTATCCGGGCAGCTCTGCAATCTTCACCGTGTTACCGCCCGCCCGCAGGTTTACCTCAAACGTATGCTCGCGCCACGCGATGTTCCAGGAATGCGAAGCAGGAAGTGTTACTTGCATCGATGACAAGGTATCATTATTGACTGTGACCATTACCGGCGAGTCCTGCTCCGCATAGTACCGAAGCGTAATCTGATACTTGCCGGGGACATAAACGCTGGTCGAATACGAAACCCAGTAATCCGACCCGTCACGGGCACCGCGAGTCAGATTATCGGAAGCGTTCGGGTCCGAAGAAATGGGGCCATTACCATTGGACGTTTCCGCTTCGAAACACATTGAAAACGGTTCAAAGGCAGGAGCAGCATTAACTTTGGATGAATTACCGGCGTAACCGCCGGCGGGAGCGGCAGCATGAGAAGCAATCGCTGAGAGCAGCAAGCAAAGAATGAACGTAAAGGTTTTCATAGCATGCAGGAAAATGTGGATGAATGGACCTTCCAATGGGAATCATTGGAAAAGACAATCGGGACTTGAATTGTCTACATTTCCGGAGACACGGGCGGAAATGTAAACCGTGGCGACATGCTCAAAAAAATTAATGATTATCAGGCAAATCTATCCCTGCTTTTCCGAAAGGTACTTCCAATAGCGCCTGGGGACGTGCCTTACGTGCAGGCGTGTGTTCTTGCGCGCCTGAATGTTGGTACTTTTGAAATATTCCTGCCAAAGTAAACTGTATAACTGCTCTTTCGGGTCGAGCAAATCAGCGGGGAGCGCGTTCACGATCGACATCTGCGGAGCTTCGTCGAGCTCAATCTCTTCCGTTTTTTCCAGATCGTAATACAGCCCGTATTTTCTCTTCAGATCATAAATAATCCATCGCTGGTCGGCATAGCGGTTCTGAAAATGCTCGGGGAGGAGGGGCAGCACGTCAAAATCAGGTTCTATGTGAGCATAGTAAATGCCGTCACCGGTCTTTTGAAACCGTATGAATGCCTCCATCCGGTGTTTTTCACGATGGACTTTCTGTGCCATTTGAGAAACGGCGAGCACGTCGGGGTGCGCAAAATTTTCAGTTGCTCCGGGAGGCTGATCGATGATGTATCGGGCAAAATTGAGCAAATGCTGAAAAGTCTCCGGCTGTTCGGAAAGAAATGCTTTATAAAACCGGAACTGCCATTCTTTGCCCAGTTTTTTACAAAGCCCTTTCCACACACGCTTGCCTTTTTCACGGTCCGAAACGACGCGAAAGCCCGAGTCGAATACGTCGGGAACATAAAGCGATTCGGTCACCAGCTTCACCACCTTCGATTTCCGTTGGTAGCATTCAAAAACGGCAGTGAGTAACCCTTCCAGCGATCCGTCGAAAATATAGAGCTCCATCAGAAAAGCGACAGTTGGTTGTTCGGGTTCGAGAGGTATTTGCTTTTGCTTTCGGAAAGAATCAGGCCTTTGATATGCCCCGCTTCATATTCTTTGAGCTGCATCGGGCTGTCGGCATAGCGGATAAAATGGCGCGCCTTGCGGAATGCAATGCCCAGTTTTCGCAAATGGTTTTCATACAACCGGTTAAACTTCCGCGCCTGAACGATTTTTAATGCAGAAGCGACGCCAATGCCGGGTACCCGCAAAATCATATAGTAATCGGCCGTGTTAATGTCCACCGGGAATTGATCGAGGTTACGCAATGCCCAGCTGAGTTTCGGATCGACGTCCGCTTCGAGGTTCGGATGAACGTCGTTGAGGATTTCCTGTACTTTGAAACCGTAGAACCGCATGAGCCAATCGGCCTGGTAGAGACGGTTTTCGCGGATCAAAGGTGGCTGCGAACCAATTACCGGCAACCGGGCGTCGTTGCTGATCGGAATGTAGCCGGAGTAATACACCCGTTTCAGGGAAAAACTCTGGTAAAATGCATTCGCGGTATGCAATATCTCCTTATCCGACTCCGGCGTAGCGCCCACGACGATCTGCGTGCTTTGCCCGGCGGGCACGAATTTCGGTACGCTTTTGATCAGCGCCTTTTCGTTTTCAAATTGCGTAATGTTGTTTTGAATGTATTTCAAAGGCTTTTTCACCTCGGCATGCGACTTTTCGGGCGCGAGAAGTTTCAGCCCAGTCTCCGTCGGCATTTCAAGGTTAATACTCATCCGATCGGCATACATACCCGCCTCGCGTAGTAACTCGTCGCTCGCGCCAGGGATCGTTTTCAAATGAATATAGCCATTGAAACGTTCTTCCTGCCGGAGTTTTTTCACAATGCGGACCAGCCTTTCCATCGTATAATCGGCATCTTTGAAAATGCCCGAGCTCAGAAACAGCCCTTCGATGTAGTTGCGCCTGTAAAAATTCATGGTCAGCTCCACGACCTCTTCCACGGTGAATGCGGCACGTTTTATATCGTTGCTGCGCCGCGACACGCAGAATGCGCAATCGAAAATGCAATGGTTGGTAAGCAGTATTTTCAGCAGCGACACACACCGGCCATCTTCGGTGTAGGTGTGGCAAATCCCCGTTCCTTCCGCATCTCCAATTCCTTTGTTCTCATTTTTCCGGTTACTGCCGCTCGACGAGCAAGAAACGTCGTATTTCGCAGCATCGGCCAGAATCCCCAACTTCTCACGGATCCGCTCGTACATACCCAATTTGCAATTAGTTAAATTTGTCTAAAATATTGATCGGCATTAACCTGTTATTAGGAGGTCGTGCTGAGTGAATATTTGTGCATGAAAATACCAAAAATATGATACTAATACAATCTTTCGGGACGGAATGTTGGTGAGACGTTTGAATAAATTTGCTATATGTTTGCTGGTGGTGATCGGAACATCCAGTTTTTCAGCGTTTTGCCAGTCCGACGAGCCCAAAGTGACCCGCTACAATGGCAAGGTGAGCCAGCAGATTGTCATGACCCGAGAATCGCCGATTATTGACCACGCCACCGGCAAGCGGATCAGTTACGAAACCTACGACAACATGCTCCGGCGCAATCCGGGACTGTACAAGACGCAGCCGATTTTTGATAAATTCGGGAAAGCCTCTTCATTTGAAATCATCAAAAGGAGCCAGTTGCACATTCAATCCGACGGTTCGGTCATGAACAATCCCGACCTGATGCCGGAAATAGGGGAGCCCATTGCCCCGTTTGTCATGCGCGGGCTCGATGGAAAGGAATACGATTCGGAGAAGTTAAAGGGCAAATACATTCTGCTGGGCTTTTGGGTGAGGTACGAAAAGCCGCTGTACACGTTCGCCAGCACGAAAGTGATCTCGAATTTTGTCGATGAAAACAAAAAGAAAGGTGTCGAGATCATTTCCCTCGGCACGACGCTCAACACCGAGGAAGAATGTTTGGAAGCGATCCCGAAACGGAACTGCGGTTTCATTCCCGTTCCGGAATCGTATGGTTTCAACCATCGGTACAAGATCAGCGAGACGCCCTATTTCATATTGGTCGACCGGAAAGGGATCGTAAGGGCTATGGCGCCGCATACCGAGTTTTCCAAGATCAGCGACCTGGTGCTGCGCTGACTAGCCCAATGCGCCGCTGATGCGGTTGTAGAGGCGTTCGGGATGCCACACCCTGCGCGGGCCGAGGATCATGCGCCGCGACGTCCGGTACATATCGTAACCAATTTCATTGAGGTATTTCAAGCCTGTGGTGTTGCCCATGGGCAGGATCGCCACAGGCCGCGTCGCCGAGCGGAATAGTATCAATGCAAATCCGGCTTCGTCGCTCGCCGCTATCACCGGGCCGTCGC
Organism: Dyadobacter soli; assembly: GCF_900101885.1. Taxonomy (GTDB): domain Bacteria; phylum Bacteroidota; class Bacteroidia; order Cytophagales; family Spirosomataceae; genus Dyadobacter; species Dyadobacter soli. The sequence continues at coordinate 9,703 of NZ_FNAN01000010.1, forward strand.
TCCAAGTGGGCAGGTACACGCCCTGCAAATGGCCATTTGAATCGATATACAGGAATGCTTCCGGGAGAAACTCGGCCATTACGCCGCGCCGGTCTTCACCGGACACCATGCGGTCGATTGCGTAGGCAGCCTCGCGAAATTGCTCGCTAAATGGCTGAATGTGAATAGAATGTTGTTCTGCAACAAGCTCGGCCCTTCTCAAATGCGCATATTGCCCTTCGACTTCGAAGCCCTGTTTCAAATATACGGGGTATCCAAACTCCGTAGCGTCGAGGTAAATGGTCGGGTAGCGGTTCCGGTCGACGCTTTCGATCAGATTCCGCGTGATAGCGCTGCCGAGGCCTTTGTTCCGGTGCTCGCCATGCGTTATAATGCACGCAAGCCACACCGTATCGTTGTGATAAATAGCGGTGCCGACCGCAACAGGCTGACCGTTTTCGGAAATCTTGATCGGCTTGCAGCAGTCAGATTTTAAAAAGTAACTGAATCGGGGGCGGATATCGCCCCAGCCCTCCGGTTCGAGAGCGGGTAGGTAGGCAATGTCGTCTTCTGTAAATTCCTGGCAAATCATGGCATGGATCGTTAGTCCCGCTAAAATGTCAAAAATCTGCTTCCAACTGTCTGAAATGTGCTATTTTTCTTTGCCAGCTGATCCATGAATAAGCGAACAGCAGGATGAAAGTGATGATCAATGCGCTCAAAATGATGTATTTACGTTGCGTAAAAACCGTTTGATAAGTAAGAAAGCGCAGCAGCGCAGCGGCATACACTACCGACGATACCAGGGAGAATGCCGCCATTCGCCTCAATGAATGTACCTGCCTGGCCAACGCCTCGCGGAGATTCCCGCTTACCATTGGATTTTGAATGTGCAGATAGCCCAATGCATTATTAGTAATGTAAAGAGCGATGCTCAAAATCAGCATTGCATTTACGGCCAAAGGCTTTTGAGCCCCATCAAACCCATCATAAAAAAGAAGCAGGAGCGCGGTAAGAGCAACCATTTCTGTCATGAACTTAATCCGCAATTTGCGGAGTGCGGGGTGGTTGCGGACGCGTGTCATAGCGGCAAGCTCCTTTTCGGAAAGTGATTCGTGACCGGCATTGCGCCAGTCGGATTTCAAATCATCGATATTCATAAGTTCGTCGAAGTTGAAAGAGTTCTGAGTTTTTCTTTGATGCGGTTGAGCTTTACGCCCACGTAGTTTTCGGAAATGCCTGTTATTGAGGCGATTTCGGCATAGGAGTAATCTTCGAGATACAAGGAAATAAGTGCCCGTTCGGGCTCGCTCAGCGTGCGTAATGCGCGGAAGAGCCATTCTTCCCGTTCCGAAGTGGTTTCACTCGTGTCGGCGAGGTCGGGCGGATGTTCGGAAAGTGAAACGGGAGGCCGCTGCTTGCGGTAGGACGCCATAGCCGTATTGAGCGCAATGCGGTAAATCCAGGTCGTGATCTTTGCCTCGTGACGGAAACCGGGGAATGCGCGCCAGAGCTGGTACACGATTTCCTGAAAAAGGTCCTGCTGATCCTCGGGCGTGTTGCGGTACATTCTGCTCACCTTAAAGATGATCCGCTGATGCGCCCCGATCGTTTCAAGAAAAATTTTCTCCATAAAAATCAAATCTTTCCCAATAGGTTGCGAGGATTGGGAAAAACTTATCAAAAACAACGTTATTTACCAAAGTTTTTTCAAAAGACCCGGAGATGAATATCATTACAGCAGACCAGCTCAGAACGATTCTGGAAAATGAAGACCCTATTGTGATCGATGCACGGGGTGGGACCGATGCCCTGGAACGGTACAACCAGGCGCATCTCGAAAATGCCCAGTTTGTAGACCTTGAAACCGATTTGTCGGAGAAAGCCGGCGATCCGGCTGATGGCGGGCGGCATCCATTGCCCTGGCCGGACGATTTCGGGCGTTTTTTAGGGATTCTCGGCATTAGCCCTTCATCCACGGTGGTTGTATATGATGATAAAAAAGGCGCCAATGCCGCAGCGCGTTTCTGGTGGATGCTCAAAGCGGCTGGTCATGAAAAAGTATATGTAGTAAGCGGCGGGTTGGACGCGATCACCGAAGCCGGGATCGATTTAACCCAAAAAACGGCCTCGCTGCACGCATTGGAAGAATACCCTATCAAAGGCTGGCAAATGCCGCTGGTGGATGCGGACGATGTGGCGCTTGCTGCGGCCGATCCGGAGTCGATGGTAATCGATGTGCGCGAGCATTATCGCTACCTGGGCGAAAGCGAGCCGATCGACCTCGTTGCCGGACACATTCCGGGCGCTGTCAATATCCCTTATACTTCCAACCTCGACGGAAAAGGCGAGTTTATGCCACCGGCCGACCTCGCTGCGAAATACAAGGAAGCACTGGCCGACAAAGATCCCCGCAAAGTGATCGTGCATTGCGGCTCGGGTGTGACCGCATGCCACACGCTGCTCGCGCTTGCGGAGGCGGGTATGCATGGCGCGAGCCTGTACGTGGGCTCGTGGAGCGAGTGGTCGCGTACGGAGCGACCCATTGCCACAGGCGAATGATATCAGTACCGGGCCGGACCTCAAAGTCCGGCCCGGTCGTTTATTGGATCGATTGCAGGTAGTCGTAGAGCGAAGAGAGCTCACCGCGCGTGTATTGCGCAGTCATTTTCCAGGGCATATCCTCATTTTTCAATACATGGCCTTCCGGCGTCTTTCCGGAGGTGAGCGTGGCGATGAACTGTGCTTTCGTCCATTGACCGAGGTGGCCTGCCCGGGTAATGTCGGGTACCGGCGGAAAGCCCGGCGCGAGCGGTTCGCCACCTTTGAAATTCTCGCGATGGCATCCCGAGCACGACACCGCCAGGTATTTACCCTGTGCCGCACCTTCCGCCGAGTCAGCCCGGGCGATCATCGGTTTGTCGTGATCGATCTTTTCTACGGATAGCAGCGGCATTTTCCCTAGATAGCTCATAATTACCGCAACCGGCCCCAGATCATTTTCAGGAAGCGTATTGTCGATCTTCGGGATCTGGCGGCAATAGGCGATCAATGCGGCCATATCCTGCTGCGAAAGCAATGCGGTTTCATGGGACGGCATAAAAAGCAGCGGCTTGCCGTCCTGGTGAACGCCGTGCCGCAGCGCCACAAGCCAGTCGGACACTTCGTAACTCGCAGGTAAACCTCCCGCTCCCTTTGTAAGGTTGCCCGCAACGAGGCGGCCGATCGCGCCGTCGTCGTTCATTACTTTACCTTCCAAATTACTCCCATGGCAATCCTGACAACCTATAATGGCTACCAAATGCTTTCCTCGGGCAAGGGCAGCGCTGTCCGAGGGGATTTCAATGCTTTCTTTTTCAAAAACATACGCTTTGTTCATCCGGCTTTTCATGGAAACCGAGATGTAGGTGTAGGTACAAATTGCTGCAAGCAGGACTACGGCCAGGACAATGCCCGTCCATTTCAAGATTTTTCTGATCATGGCTTTTGAAGTTTTGAACAAAAGTGGGGAGTGCCACATTGCATTGGCCTACGCAAAACGGATAAAAATCTACGACAAACGGATTTTGTCGATTAATCGGGCCGATCACTCAATAAGAAGCGGGTGGGAGGCGGTAACAGGCGTATTTTCGTGCTGTGTTAAAACCGTTTAAGTCGTATGGGAGCCACATTTATCCATTCCGCTGATATCCTCGATTTCAATCCGATCCCCAATCCGCAATCGGTCATTCCGGGCGTACCTGTGGATAATCAGGGAGAGTTTCTGACGCGTTACCATCCCAAAGTGGGCGAGATGAAGTTCAAAAGCTTGCTTTTTCCGCATCTGCACCTGATGAACCTGCACTGGACGTCGCGGGAGGATGTGGTACTCTACGATAGCACGCCGGTAGATACGATTAATATCAATTTCCACATGGCTGGGAGGCTCGATACCAAGTTTGAAGGACTTTCGCACGACCTCAACATGCGCCCGGGCAAGCATAACCTCGTTTTTTCGCCGGAAGGTGCCGATACCAACCGGGTGGCAGCTAATGACTCGCTCGAAATGTTCCATATCAGCCTCGACAAGGCGTTTTTTGCCAACCTGATCGGTTGCGACGATCATTGGAGCGAGCGCATTCACAAAAATTTGCTTCATAACCGGCCGTTTTCGGGCATTACCGGCACGGCTGACACGACACCGCTGATGCACAGCCTGATCCGTGAAGTGAAGCAATGCAGGCAAATGGGCGCAATGCGTAATCTAATGATCCAATCCCGCGTGTTGGAGTTGCTGGCTTTGCAGATCGAACAGTTCCGCGGACCGGAACGGGTAGAGGGCATTTCGGCAGCCGATACCGATAAACTGTATCAATTGAAATATTTCCTGGACACCCATTTCCTCGAAGAATTCTCCCTCGCAGAGCTCTCGCGGGTTTGCCTTTTGAATGAGTTTAAGGTTAAAAAAGGGTTCAAGGAACTGTTCGGTAACACGGTTTTCGGCTACCTGCGCCAACTACGGATGGGCTACGCGGAACGGTTGCTGCTGGACGCATCGTGTTCAGTGGAAGAGGTTTCGGATCTCCTGGGATATGAGCACGCGCAGCATTTTTCAATTGCCTTCAAAAAGTACCGGGGAATAAATCCCTCGATGATCAGAAACAAGCGCACAATAGCATAATTGCATTGAAATGACGATGAGAAAATATTTAACACTGGTCAGTTTATTGATAATGAGCGGGTATGTATTTGCCGTTATAACCGGCTGGCGCATTGCCGAAGGTTATCAAATCCGGTTCGACGGCAAGTATGCGCATGGCTCTTTTCAAAAAATGGAAGGAAATATCCGCTTCGATCCGGCTCAGCCCGAGGAATCCCGCTTTGAGGTGTGGGTAGATGTCGCGTCTATCGATACGGGTATCGAGCTTAAAAACAAACACGCCAGAAGCGACAAGTGGTTCGATGCTGAGAAATACCCGCGCATTAGTTTCGTCTCAACGTCCGTCAGCCGGACTGACACCGGTTTTGTGGTGCGCGGCGATCTGGAATTAAAAGGTATTAAGAAGGAAGTCGCCATTCCCTTCGCATTCGCGAGCGAGGGCGGGCAATATGCTTTTTATGGAAAGTTTAAGGTTAAACGGGGAGATTTTGGCATTGGAAAGTTAAGCGGCAAAGAGTCGGATTCCACTGCCGTGGAAGTCTCTGTCCCCGTCTTCGCGATCGAATAGCATTTTATTGCTCCCGAAGCGCTTCGAGCTGAAAGAGCAAGTCCTGCAACTCCTGCTCGGCCGCCCTTAGCGACCGCATTTCCGCACTTTCGACCACATTCTGCGCCGGGTCGTCAAAGTTCTTCGTTTCTTCCATCACCTCAGGGTTCTCGCGGTTTTCAGGCGCGAATGCGATGCTTTCTTCCAGATTTGTACGCTCGAAGTCGATCTGTTGCCTTTTTGCAAGAATTTTATCTTCCAGTTGTTGCCGTTCGGTTGTGCTCATAGCCATCATTGTTTTTGAATATTGCCTTAAAATAACCGATCCAGGCAATTTACTCAATAGAAGAGGGTAATTTCATCTACGAACTTATCTTGACGATCATTGAACAGTTCAGATACATCTAATGATAACTTAGCAAAACTATGGACTACGTAAATGGGTCGTCTGATTACCTGAGCGCCAATCCGGGTTGGCATGTTGAAGATTCGCCCTGGAAGGCCTCTCAGATCATCAAAATGCTGAAAAGAAAGAGCCTGCACCCCAGATCGATCGTGGAAATTGGTTGTGGTGCTGGCGAAATCCTCAACCAGCTTTATGAACGCTGGGACGACAAGGCCGTAAAGCTTTGGGGTTACGACATCTCGGCGGATGCGTATGCATTTTGTAAACAGCGTGAAAAGGATCGTTTGAAATTTGTTCACGGCGACCTGCTGAAAACGGGTGAAAGGTTCGACGTACTGCTAATGATCGACGTTTTCGAGCATGTGGAAGATTACTTCGACTTTATCCGTAAAAGCGCGCGTCACGCCGAATACAAGATTTTTCACATCCCGCTCGACCTCTCTGCTTTGGCCGCAATGACCGGTCATCTGATGAAATTGCGGCATTCTGTTGGCCATATTCACCATTTCAGCCGTGAAATGGCGCTCAACACGTTGAAGGACTGTGGTCTCGAAGTGGTCGACTGGTTTTATACCCTTTCGGAATTGGAATTGAACTACGGCCGGCACAATTTCAATGGAAAGGTCGTCAATTCATTTCGAAGAGCTTTGTATACCGTCAATCCGGAGCTCGCCGTGAAAACGGTAGGTGGATTTTCACTTTTGGTTTTAGCAAAATAAGAAAACACACAGCTAGTTTACCCCGTCTAGGCGCGGCCCGTTCGTTCGGGTCGCGCTTTTTTTTCCGTTCGGTCATTGCTTTCAAGCCGGTTGAACAACGTATTTGACGTAAGGAAAATGTCTTTACACATTGCACGCATCATTTCACACTTTTGTCGGGGTGCGCCCGGCAGCCACACAGAAACCAACATGAAGAAAACAGAAGATTTGAAGCGGGAGGTAACAATTAGTCCCAATCCGGCCCGGGACGAGGTCCGGATCGGCGGTGTCAAACGGATGGAAATCGCATCGATCGTCGTGTGGACGCGCTCGGGACATGCGATTACATTGCGGGAAAAGCAGAACGGGACCATTGACGTATCGCACGTCAAGCCGGGACTTTACTCGCTGGTAGTCACTTGCTGGGACGGGTCCATGATTGCGAAAAGGATTTCAATTCGCCGGTAAATGCAAGGGGCCGATGGCGGGCAGGTGCGCCTTGGTGCGCCTGTCCGTTATTTCATATTGAAAGCCCGCTTCAAAAAACCGCCCAGGAAACTGGCAGCGAATGTGAGGATCATGGAACCGTAAAGGCTGAAATTTTCAAGCTCCTGACGTGCCCCGTCGCCCGGTGGTGATGTGAACAGGAAGTAGCCTGCAACGAGGAGAATGCATTGCATGGCAGCCAGCAGCCAACCTTTATATGGCTCTGCGAAGCCGATGGAGATGGCCGCGAAAACGGCCACCAGGTAGGGCATGTGAATGCTTTCCGCATTATTAATAACGTAAAGCAGCAATGCGCTCGTCAGTATGATCATGGCCATGTTAATGACCAGCCTTTTGTCGAAGAATGGCGTTTTGGATGCCGCATGTGTACCAGGCCTGCTTTTCAGCTGCTCCGATAATTCGTTTGCATGGTTAGCGTCGGCTTCTGCCTCGTTTGTGAGACCAAGCAGGACAAATGCTTTCGAGCGCCATTCGTAAGGTGCGGCGCTGGTTTCTTCGGAAAGCGTTACGGCCCGGTTGAAAGCTGCCAGGGCTTGTTCCGGTTGGTTTTGTTCCAGGTACAGCTTGCCGAGTTCGAGATGAAGGGTAAATACCTGATCGTCGTAGCTCTGGCCAGCCTGGAAGTCGGTTAATGCTGCTTCCGTATTCCCGAGTTTTTTCTGACACATGCCGCGGTACAGGTACGCAATGCTGGATTTGGGTTTTTGCCTGATCCTCGCATCAAAATAGTCGAATGCTTCGCCGGTTTGGCCACTTTCAAAAAGTTTTATTCCCTCCGCGAGAGCCGCAGCCTCTTTTTCGCTGGGCGTGCGCAGGTCGGCGTAGTTGCGGAGGTAGTAGATATAGCCGAAAAAGGCGATTACAACCAGAAATTCCATATTGTTTGTAATAAATCAGCGCATGACAGTCCAATGATGGCGCCAAAATTCGGTACCGACGGCCGCAAATCAAAAAGGAACTTAGTGGATTGTTCAATGAAAAGTGTGAATGGTAGCAAAGTGCCCTTTCAGACGAGGATCACCGTATTAGGTTCGCCGCCATTTTCGGTACTCAGCGCGGAGTAGGTCAGGGCAATGCGTTTGCCGGTATTTTCGGCCATTTCAAGCAATTGGAAAACTTTTTCCTCTCCCTCGATTCGCAGCGCCTGGTACAAAATGTTCCCGTAATTGAACTCGCGGGAACCCAGTCCATTCTTTAAAGCCGCCAGCTGATACCGGTCGAATATTTCCTTTCCTGACATGAAGTGCAACATTTGGGTGTGATATTGCAGGTGAATTTGCCCGAAAGATGCTCGAACCGGTATCAAAGTTGCATGCGGTTAACTTAAATGTTGAGGAAGTGGAATATTTTGGCTCGTCGCGTCGGCAATTGGTTGGCCGCGCTGGGTTTCCAGCGGTATTAAGCCCGACCAGATAGGCAGTTCCAGGTCCTCCGGCTCGTCCTTCGGCATTCCGTCGCGCATTTTGGCGGAAGCTTCGTCAAAAGAAAATGCCAGGGCGGTCGTTTTCCGCACTTCACTGTCGGTCATCGGGCGCAGGTAATCCCAGCTGTCGGGTACTATTTTATTGGTAAGCCATTCAAATGCCGCCCGTTTTGTCTCGATATCTTCTATCTTTTCCGCGTTGGAAAAAATAACCACCGACCGGTAGTTCACTGAATGGCTGAATGCCGATTTCGCGACAACGAGCGAATCGGTAAGCATCACGGAGATACAAACCGGTATTCCTTTCTCGATTTCCCTGATAAAATGGCTGCCTACCGAGCCGTGAATGTAAATTTTGTCTTCATAGCGGACAAAAGCCGTTGGAATGGAGAACGGCTTATTGTCCACCGCATAGCTAATAGTGCAAAACAATGCTTCGTCGAGGATCGCACAGATTGTTTCATGCTCGTAATATGTGCGTTTGGCGAGCCGGCTGGGTACGAGATAGGGTGGTAGCGTATTCATTGGGCTTTGTTTTTCTTCAAAATTATCGTTTAATTGGCCTATCTCTTTAATCCAATATTTTAAATGATGGTAGTCCAATCATGATGAATGTGCTATCGACGCTGATCACGCCGGAAAAAGGCGGAAAGCAGCCCGTGTACCTTCAAATTGCCAATCAGCTTATGTCTCTGATCAAAAATGGTACGCTGCAATCCGGTTACAGATTGTTGAGCACGAGGCAGCTGGCGACTATTTTAAAGGTGCACCGGCGAACGGTCGTGCAGGCGTACGATGAGTTGCTCGCGCAAGGTTGGCTGGAAAGCCAGACCGGGAATGGGACATTCGTTGCCCGCAACCTTCCCGATTTGCGTCCGCTTCCGCTTCCCGTGGAAAAAGCGGCTGACAGGGACCCGCTTAAAAAGGCTGGTTTTCAGTTTGAAAAGCCGGTTCATTTAGACAGGCCCGTGCTGAAAGCGGGTTTCCGGCTCCACCTGGACGACGGCTTTCCCGACCCGAGACTAGCGCCGCTGGAAGACCTTTCGCGTGCGTACAGGAGCCAGCTGTTGCATGGTAATTCCTACACGCGGCTGGGCTATGGCGAAACCAGTGGTACCAACTGGCTGCGGCAGGAGCTGTCCACCCATTTGAACGAAACGCGCGGGCTCAAAACTTCTCCGGCCAACATCCTGATTACGAGGGGAATGATAATGGGAATGTACCTAGCTGTAACGAGCCTCTTGAAACCGGGGGATTGCGTAATCAGTGCTTCGCCCGGTTGGTTTGGGGCGTCGATGAACTTCACGCAGGCGGGTGCGAATGTGCATTATCTGCCTGTGGATGAGCATGGTATGGATGTCGATGCGGTGGAAGAAGTATGTTTGAAACAGCCCGTCAGAATGGTGTACATTACATCACATCACCAATATCCTACCGCCGTCGCATTGCGGCCCGATCGCCGGATCAAGTTGCTGAAACTCGCTGAAAAGTATGGTTTTGTGATTTTTGAGGATGACTATGACTATGATTTTCACTATTTAAGCAAGCCGCTCCTGCCGCTTTTCGGGGCCGATCAGGCCGGTATGGTGCTGTATTGCGGCTCGTTTACCAAAACGATTTCTCCCGCTTTCCGGATCGGTTACCTCGTGGGGCCGGAGGACGTGATTGCACATCTGGCCTCGCTGCGGCGCATTATCGACCGGCAGGGCGACACGATGCTCGAAAATGCAATCGCGGAGTTGCTTCAAGCGGGTGTCATTCAGCGGCATTTGCGGAAGTCGGTGCGCGTTTACAAGCAGCGCCGCGACCTGTTTTGTGATTTGCTTAAAACAGAACTTTCCGATCACGTCAGCTTCGATATTCCCGACGGCGGAATGGCGGTTTGGACGTGTTTTGACCCTAAAATCGATATTGCAAGGCTTGCAGAAAGGGCCGCGCAAAAGGATTTGTATTTCTCAAACGGAAAAGTTGCGGGATATCCGCCGAAGTTCAGGAACTATATACGCCTCGGATTCGCTTCTTCTAACCCGGACGAACTGGAAGAAAGCGTAAAGATTATCAAGGATTTGTTATGATCAGGAAAGTTATCGGTGCTTACAGGGCATCTTTCACTGGCCTCAGTCGGGAAACCTGGCTGCTGAGCGTGGTGATATTGGTGAACCGCTGCGGGTACATGGCCGTGCCGTTTATGAGCATGTACATTACACAAAGCCTGCATAGGAGCATCGAGGATGCCGGGCTGATCATCACGCTGTTCGGCGTAGGTTCGATGCTGGGTGCGATGGCGGGCGGCTATCTTACCGACAAGCTGGGTTTTCAGCCCGTACAGATTGGCAGCCTGATACTGAGCGGCGTATTCTTCATTCTTTTCAGCCTCGTAACCGATTTCCTGCTGCTTTGTGGGCTGATCGTCGTCCTCAGTTTTTTTGTAGAAGCATTCAAACCGGCCAACCAGACGGCCATCGCGGCCTATTCAACACCTGAAAACCTTATACGGTCCTATGCGCTCAATCGCCTGGCTACCAATATCGGTTTCGGGTTCGGTACCGGTGTGGGAGGGCTGCTGGCGGCGATTAATTACCATCTTTTGTTCTGGGTCGACGGTGTGGTATATGTGCTGGCCGGATTGCTTATCGTGTTGCTGCTGCCTAAAAGAAAACATGTTACGAAAAACGACTTCCCCGTGGAGGCGGACGTGAGCACCGGTTCTCCCTGGAAAGATGCCTTTTTTGTGCGCTTCCTCGTAATGGTCACGCTTTATATGTTGTGTTTTGTGGTGCTGTTCAGGCTTGTACCGGTGTATTGGAAAGAGGAAATGGGCATTGGAGAGTCTACCATCGGCATCATGCTGGGCATGAACGGGCTGATCATTGCCTTGTTCGAAATGGTGCTCGTGCAAAACCTTGCTAATCGGAAACCCGACTATTTTTATATGGTTGCAGGGCCGATTTTCAGCGCATTGGCGTTTCTGGCGCTCGTGGTGCCGCACGTTTTGCCGGTGATTTTGGCAGTTGCGACCGTCGTGCTGTTCACGACGGGTGAAATGCTGGCTTTTCCTTATCTGAGTACTTTTGTGATGAGCCGGGCCAGCGATCTCAACCGCGGCAAATATTCCGCGGCCTACTCGGTATCGCAATCGGTGGCTCAGATCATCGGCCCCGTCATCGGCGCGTACGTGGCCGGGCATTGGGGGTACAGCGCATTGTGGATGCTGCTGATCTTGACCAGTTGTATTTGTGCGCTGGGTTTCCGGTCGCTGTTCCAGCGAAACCTGGCCTTATGAGGCAGGCTCCTCGCCGGGCTCTTCCACTTTCTGTACCTGGTCCAGTTGTTCTTTCAGGGTCGTGATCCGGTCAGCTTCGAGTTCGAGCGCCTTGCGCTGGAGGTCGATCAGATCGTCCTTCCTGATCATAATATATTGTTCGCGGGGTTCCTCGAACATCGGCGCTTCACCTACCAGTTGCGCGACCGTGGTATCGAAGAGTTCGGCCATCATCCGGAGCTCGGCGAGGGACGGATCGTTTCTTCCGTTTTCCCAGTTTGATATCACTGCCTTGCCCGATTTTTTCAAAGCCTTGGCCAGCTTATGCTGGTTCCAACCCGCCAATTCGCGGCATTTTCTTATTCTTTCGCCAACAATGGACATTAGTTATAAGTTTGATATAAAAATACTTGACTATTGTATACTTAATCTGTACCTTTGTTAGGTACTTTACTTAGGAGCTTCTGTAAAGCGCAAATTACAATTTTTTTATACACACCTACATCGTATGACCGAGTTACAAGCACGAGTCGCTGAATTTGGCGGCTTATCCATCAAAGAGCGCCTCCTTTCAAGATTTATCAGAGCCCGCAATATCGTGGGCAAAGGCTGGCGCGGAATTCTCGCTGATAGCGACCCGTTTTTCAACACCAAGCTTGGCGGGGATTTCTTAACATCAGTAGCACAGGCAGTTTCGGACAGCAGCCGAGGGAACGTCGACCGTATCGAACGTGTGACCGTTGCCTTGGAAAAGGTGGCAGGCATTACGCCGGTCTCCGTCGTTTGACCAATTATTTTTCGGTAGGTTTCATTGATTCACCGGAGGCTATTTCTGGCCCTTAGAATACGTGTACTATCGGAAAGGCCTGATTGGATTTGCGCATTCGAGGACTCGAATGTGTAAGGAAACCTGTGCTGAATCGCGCAGCAGGTACAGAACTACTGAACCTGCTGCGTATTCATTGACCTTCACCCTATGGCGTGGAGGCAAAGATGCCTGTGTCGAAACCATCGATACTGGCCATGTTTTTGCGTGCCCAATAGTCGTGGATGCCGTCTGGTCCTTGTTTTCTCGCCCATGCGTTTAGCTCCTCCCGTTCGCGGTTGTAATCCATGAACGGCACAGCCATGCCGCAGGAGGTCTGGACCAGGTCTACCTGTATGTCTATCAACTGTCGCGCGCCTTCGAGCGGGGGAAAAAGCGGTGAGTATTCGTGCCATTCGGGGTCGGCCGGATGGTAGGCTTTGCCATGCCCGTACAGCCTCAGGATGAGCGGCTTGCCTTCGAATGCGCAAAACATGATGGTAATGCGGTCGTTCAGAAGCAGATGCGCGGCAGTTTCGTTGCCACTGCCGGTCACGTTCAGCCACATCACTCGGTTCGGGCCGAGGATACGGAACGAGTCCATGCCTTTCGGGGAAAGATTAACGGTGCCGGTTTCAGCCGCAGTCGCGACGAAGTAGATATTTTGTTTGTCGATGAACGATTGCAGTTCCGGCGTGATCCGGTCGAGTTGCTTTCCCATTTTACTTTATGAATGCAGGCTAACTAAATTTTCTTTCCCTGGATGCGATAGGCATTCAGAATGGCGAGCAGCGCAACGCCTACGTCGGCGAAAACGGCTTCCCAGAGTGTAGCGACGCCGCCCGCGCCGAGGGCCATCACTGCTATTTTAACTCCCATAGCGAGTGAAATGTTCTGGTAAACGACAGATTTGGTGACTTTTCCGATCCTTACCGCCGCGGCAATGCGGGACGGTTGGTCATTCTGGATTACAATGTCTGCGGTTTCAATGGTGGCGTCCGAGCCGAGTGCGCCCATTGCTATACCCGCGTCCGCGAGGGCGATCACCGGCGCGTCGTTCACGCCGTCGCCCACGAATGCAATGTGTTTACCCTGATCTTTGAGCTCCTGCACGATCCTCACCTTATCCTCGGGTAACAATCCGCCATAACTTTGGCTTATACCAAGTTCTCCGGCCACCTTTTTGACAACAGCTTCCTTATCGCCTGAGAGCATGATGGTCGAAATACCCAGACTTTTCAATTCGGATACCGCTTTGCCAGCATCTTCCTTGATCTCGTCGGCGATCAGGAAATAGCCTGCGTATTGGTTGTCGATCGCGACTACGACGAGCGTTTCGACGAGGGAAGCCAGTTCGGCAGGATAGGTCACGCCGTGTCGATGAAGTAATTTCGTGTTGCCTGCGAGCACCGCTTTTCCATCCACATTACCTTTCAACCCATGCCCTGCGATTTCCTGCACGTCGGTTGGTTTGGTCAATGCAAAAGCCCCCGCTGATGCCACCACCGCTTTGGCGACCGGATGCGTCGAGTAGCTTTCCAGGGATGCGGCAATGCGGATAAAATCGGGCTTCGCAATACTTGTTTCAATCTTTTGAACTTCAAATACGCCTTTGGTAAGCGTACCGGTCTTATCCGAAACAACCGTATCGATTTTTGTAATAACATCCAGAAAATTAGCGCCTTTGACCAAAATTCCATTGCGGGAAGCAAGCCCGATGCCGCCAAAGTAGCCGAGCGGAATGGAGATCGTGAGTGCGCAGGGGCAGGCGATCACCAGGAAGACCATGCCACGGTAGAGCCATTGATCAAAATTGTAATCCGCCACAAAAAGCGCGGGGACCACGATGATAAGCAGTGCCAGCAGAAAGACCGCGGGCGTGTATACGCGGGCGAGGCGGCTGATCAGCAGTTGAGTAGGGGCTTTCCGGGCGCTCGCTTCCTGCACCATTTCCAGTATCCGCGAGAGTTTGGAGTCCTTGAAAAGTGCTTTCACCTCTATCTCGACCGACTTTTCGATGGAGATCATACCCGCAAGCACATTTTGACCTTGTTCGATGGTCTGCGGTTTGGGCTCGCCGGTCAATGCGGCGGTGTTGAAGATGCCTGATTCAGAATGCATTTCACCATCCAGCGCCACTTTTTCGCCCGCTTTTACCAATATTTTTTCACCGATCCGAACCTCGTCCGGCGCGATTTGCACAGGTTGGTCGTCACGCAGAACGGTCACCATATCGGGACGGATATCGAGCAGCGCTTTGATCGACCGCTTCGACCGGCTAACGGCAATGTCCTGAAACAGTTCACCGATCTCGTAAAAGATCATCACCGCGACGCCCTCCGAAAATTCCCCGATGTAGAAAGCGCCGAAGGTAGCGATGGTCATCAATGTAAATTCATTGAAAAAATCGCCCCGGCTTGCTTTGCGGAATGCCAATGCTACGGTTTTGTTTCCCGCCAGCACATAAGCGACCAACATCATCGCGATTTCGACCGGACGGGGAAGTTCGATTTTGAAAATGAATGTCAGAACGAGAAACACGGCCAGAATCGCCAGACTCAGCCACAGCATCCAGCGGCTTTTGAGAATGCCGGCGTCGCCGCCAGAGCCGTGGTTATGGTCACCGTGGTCATGATCATGATCGTGATCATGGTCATGTGTGTGATCGTGGTTATGCTTATGCTCCGAATGTTTGCCGTGTTCATCGGATTTTGCCGAGCAGCAGTCGTCGTGCGCGTGGGAAGAGGTATGTGCGTCGAGTTTCATAATGCAATTATCAAATACAAATGCGCCTGCGGTAATGCGCAGCAACCGCGCCGCAGGATCATTACAAAGGTAGGTTACAAAGCCATGCAACAGGGTTACAGGTGCTGAAAATCAAGTAATTGCAATATTGTTGCGATTGTTTTTAAGCTCTTGATCAGCCGCTTGCGCATTGGAACGGGTTGAAGTTTTGATTCGTTATAACAAATTATAACTTTGTATTATGCTGACCAAAATTCGACGGATCGGAAATTCCCAGGGAATTTTGCTTTCCAAAACCATGCTGGACCAGGTTGATATTGAAGAATATGTCAATGTCGAGATTAAAGGAAATGCTATCATGATTTTCCCAGCAAATATCAACCCGCGTGAGGGGTGGGCTGAGCAGTTTCGTTTGGCCAATAACGATGCAGCCGCCGACGAGGATGAAAATCTGATGAATGATGTTCCGAATGCTTTTGATGATTCGGAGTGGACATGGTAATAAAAAGATTTGAAATCTATTTCGCGTCGCTAGATCCTACCTTAGGAAGTGAAATCAGAAAAACACGACCCTGCCTGATCGTTTCTCCGGATGAAATGAATGATCACCTCAATACGGTCATTATTGCCCCTTTGACTTCTACTACCCGCAGATATCCAACCTGTGTTAACTGCCATGTTGACGGCAAGGACGGCCAAATCGCGTTGGATCAGATGCGGGCCATCGATAAGACCAGGTTGACTAGAAAAATAGGACAACTTGATCCTCCGACGGCCCAGCAGGTTTTGAGTTTGCTGAGAAAAATGTTCAGTTAGCAACACATGATTGTCCCAGTCCCGTCACCAACTCGCCCAACTTCCTTAACCCCGCATCGATCACCGTGTTGTAGGGCGCGCCGAAGCTGATGCGGATGTAGTTGCTGAACCGGGCATCGGTACTGAAAATTTGGCCCGGGGCAATGCTGATACTCTCCTGAATGGCGCTTTCGAACAGTTCGAATGCGTTGATGCCCTTGTTCAGCTCGATCCAGAGCACATAACCGCCCTGCGGCCTCACGAGCCGGGTGTCGGGCGGGAAATAGTCGCTGATCGCCTGCACGTAACGCAGGCATTGTGTGTGCAGCGACTTGCGTAAATGCCTCATATGCAAGTCGTAACGACCGGTTTCAAAGAAATTGGCGACTGCCGCCTGGGTAGGCGTGGCCGATGAAACCGTGTGGGTTATCTTGTTGCTCAATACTTTGTCCTTGAACCGCCCGGGAAGGCACCAGCCCACGCGGTAACCCGGCGCCAATGTCTTCGAAACGGACCCGCAGAGCATTACCAGCCCGTTTTTATCATAACTTTTGCAGGTACCGGGCCTGGTTTTGCCGAAATACATTTCCCCGTAAATATCATCCTCGATGAGCGGGATCTGCCTCGCTGCCAGCATTTCAACCAGCTTTTTCTTGCGATGATCGGGCATAAGCGCGCCTGTGGGATTGGAGAAATTGGGCACGAACAGCACCGCTTTGATGGGAATGGTTTCGAGCGCTTTTTCAAGGTATTCGAGATCGGCACCTTCGTCGGGGTGGCAGGGAATTTCGAGCGTTTTCAGGCCGAGTGTTTTCATAATATTGAAAATCCCGAAATAAATCGGGTTTTCGATCGCGACGGTATCGCCGGGCTCGGTGACGGCTTTCAGGCAGAAAATCAATGCCTCCATGCAGCCCTGCGTGGTGATAACCTCGTCCTCGCTCACATTTCCTTTCCAGTTGAATGCGTATTTGGCAATTTGTTTACGCAGTGCCAGGTTACCCTGCACATCATCGTACTGCGTGCAGCTGTGCGGGCTTTTCCGGAGCGCTTCGATCATCGCCTTGTTAAGTTTTGCTTCCGGTATGAGCTCGGGAGACGGGGCAGCGACGGAGAGCCGGATGATCCGCTCGTTGGTGATCGTTTTATAGACTGTCCGGATCATGTCATCGACATTCGCCTTTTCTATGACCAGGCGCGGTGGCGTATTATGAAGCCGTTCCGGAGCATTAATCGGTGAAAAGCGCACGAAATAGCCCGATTTGGGCCGTGCTTCGATAATGCCCTTGTTTTCCAGTTCCACGTATGCCTTAAATGCCGTGCTGAGACTGATGCCCTGTTC
Source organism: Dyadobacter soli (assembly GCF_900101885.1). GTDB lineage: Bacteria > Bacteroidota > Bacteroidia > Cytophagales > Spirosomataceae > Dyadobacter > Dyadobacter soli. Next base: position 26,851 of record NZ_FNAN01000010.1, read on the forward strand.
CTTGCTCAGCGCCCGCAGCGACATCAGCTTGTCGCCTGCTTTCAGAATGCCTTTCTCGATCTGCGCCGCAAGCCGATCGGCAATTTGTGAATAGAGAAAATCCTCGCGAATGCCTTCTTCCACCATTTTCTGTAAAATTTTAATCTGTTATGCTCAAAAATAACAAAAGTGAATCTGTTTTTTAGTATTTGAAAGCCGGAATTTTGTGGCGTTCAATGTAAAGCAGCTATGAAAAATAATCTGACGGCCTATTTAGCTTTAATAATGGTGTGTTTCTTCTGGGGTACTACCTACCTGGCGGCACGCATCGGGGTGTCGGGTTTCCCGGCGCTGTTTTTTATGGGTTTCAGAAACGTAGTGGCCGGTGTATTGTTACTGTTTTTTCTAATTCTTAAAAACAGGTCATTTCCCTGGAAATGGGCTGATATAGGCCTTCAATTGGTTCCCGGCTGGTGCATGATCACGTTCGGGACCGGGCTGGTAGGCTGGTGTGTCCAGTTCATTCCGAGCGGTTTGGCGGCATTACTGTATGCAACTGTACCGCTTTTTACGATTTTGATCAACATCGCCGCCCGGAAAGAGGAACGTCTGAATGCGCATGTGGGAGCAGGCGTGCTGCTGGGACTGGCGGGTGTAATGCTCGTTTTCAAGGATAATCTCGAATACCTGGCCGACCGGAATTCGTTTCTGGGGATCTGTGTAACGCTGGCTTCGTGCGTGTCGTGGTGCCTGGGCGGGCTGTATACCAAAAGTTTCCCCGGCAGAACCGACTCCTTCTTCAATGCGGCGATCCAGATGACGGCGGGTGGGATCGGGCTTTTTGTGTTGAGCGCATTCAACGAGGACTGGACCAATTTGCCGGTGATGCAGACCCAATCGGTGCTGGCGCTGCTCTACCTGATTTTTTTTGGCTCCATTCTCGCTTTTGGTTCGTATCTGTTTGCCATGTCCAGGCTGCCCGCAGGATTGGTGTCGATTTATGCGTACATTAATCCGCTGGTAGCGCTGGTTTTAGGCTTTTTTATATTGGATGAGAAAATCACCTGGCTGACTACGCTCGCGTTTGCCGTGACGCTGGGTGGTGTTTTCCTCGTAAACCGCGGCTACCAGGTTCAAAAGCGAAAAAATTCACTAACACTCATCAACTCCCATGAATAGCCAGGTATTCGTCACCTTGTTCAGCCGCGACATCCAAAAGCTCCGAAAGGAAGTTGAACAGTACCATTCGGAAGATGCATTGTGGGAACCGATTCCCGGAACCATCAATCCGGGAGGGAACCTTTGCCAGCACCTGATCGGCAACCTGCGTACCTATGTGGGCCGGACGCTCGGCGGGTATGCGTACGTACGCGACCGTGAGGCGGAGTTTCGCCAACGCACGTTTACACAAATCCAAATGCTCAGGGAAATCGACCAGTTGCATGAGATCGTGATCCGCACACTGGAAATGCTGGACGAAACGAAAATGGAAGAAGCGTATCCCAGGGAAGTGCTGGATATGTTTCCGGAACAGCCTGTGCGGCTGGTTCTCACACATCTGCTCGCGCACCTTTCCTGGCATTTGGGACATCTGAATTATCACCGCCGCTGGATTACGCAGGTTCGGCCGGCACAACCATAAGCAACATGCATTTGACAGAACAAGCGGCGCAATCCTTTGCAACACAATGGATTGGTGCCTGGAACCGCCATGACCTTCCGGCAATCATGGCATTGTATTCAGAAGACATCCGGTTTTATTCACCGTACATTATTAAGCTGGAAATGAATGCGGAAGGAATGATCAATAGGAAGGCTGACCTTGAAAAGTACTTCGGAAAAGCCCTCGGCATTTACGCGGACTTGCACTTTGAGCTGCATCAGGTACTTACCGGCGCGGATTCTGTGATTTTGTATTACAAAAGCGTCAACAATCGGATGGCTGCGGAGCTGATGCAGCTCGACGAATCCGGTAAAATCAGTTTGGTAAAGGCACATTATAATGCTTAGTATATGTTTGAATTATTTGAAAATGAATTGAATAAACTGGAATCGGTTCTCGATCAGGTTAAAAATACAAGTCTGGATTTTCTTGAAAATCTGCGTGAAAGACCTACTTACATTGTCGAGCAATTGGCAAAATCCTATGATCTGGCGGATTCAGGCGGCGGCGCACTGGCGAGCCTGGAGATTTTCCGGCAGCATTACGAAAAGCTGATGGTAGCCAGCCCGGGGCCGCGCTATTGGGGTTTTGTAACAGGCGGTGCAACACCCGCTGCTATTGCGGGCGACTGGCTTACAGCGGTTTATGATCAGAATACGCAAAGTTTGCAAGGTGCGGGAGATGTATCCGCAATCGTTGAAAAGGAGACGATCCGGTTACTATGCCAGCTGTTGCATTTACCGGATGATTTCACGGGCGGTTTTGTAACAGGCGCCACGATGTCAAATTTCACGGGACTGGCCGTAGCAAGGCAGTGGGCTGGTGAGCAATCGGGGCGTGACATTTCGCGGGAGGGTACGTCTGGTGAACTGGTGGTAATGGCCGCCACGCCGCATTCGTCGGTCATTAAATCGTTGGCGATGCTGGGGATAGGTAGTAACAATGTGCTTCGCATTCAAGTCCTGGATGGCCGGGAGGCAATGGATCTGGCAGATTTCGAGCAAAAACTCATTGATAACCAGGATCGTCCGATCATCGTCAGTTGCAGTGCGGGAACGGTAAATACCGTCGATTTTGACGACATTAAAGCCATTGTAGCATTAAAAAAGAAACACAAGTTTTGGCTGCATATCGATGCGGCATTCGGCGGTTTTGCGGCTTGTGTGGCGTCTCAGCGCCATTTGCTCGAAGGCTGGGAGCAGGCCGACAGCATTACCATCGACTGTCATAAATGGATGAATGTGCCTTACGACAGCGCGGTAGCCTTGGTGCGGAAGGAGCATAGTCGGTTGCAGGTGAGCACTTTCCAGAATTCCAATGCGCCTTATCTGGGTGATCCTTCGGAAAATTTTTCCTACCTCAATTTTCTCCCTGAAAATTCCCGCAGGTTCCGCGCGCTACCTGCCTGGTTTAGCCTCACAGCTTATGGCCGGAATGGTTTCGAATGGATCGTGCAAAACAGTATTGATCGCGCCCGGGAGTTTGAGAATTACATTGAATCCAGCGGGCATTTCGAATTGCTTGCTCCGGTGCGGCTAAATGTAGTCTGTTTTCGCCTCAAAACCGGTACCGAAAGAATGTGCGTTTTTCTGGATCAATTAAATCGTCGCGGAAAAGTTTTCATGACGCCGACTTTGTTATCGGGCGAGCCAGCTATGCGAGCTGCGTTCGTGAATTACCGAACGGAAAAAGAGGATATTCTTATAGCCATTCGGGAGATGGAAGAAGTAATGCAAGCCTTGTGAAAATCGTTAATTAAGCTGTAAATTGACTTCCGTACAGCTTTTTTCGGAACACATGCTACGTTTTTTTTCCATGGCCGCCATCGTGCTCGCCGGCTTGCTGATGCTCGAATGCAGGTCGGGGCGTGCGGTGCTGGCAGTCAGTGAACTACCTGATTATAATAAGCAGTCGGCAGACCATATTATCTTCTTAAACTTCCGCATTACGGGTAAGCCGGGCGGAAATGAGCGGGTGGAGCTGGCATCCGCTAATGTCGGTGACGGGAAAATGAAAGACATTTCCCGTCCCGTCCATTCTCCTTATCAAATCAAAGCAGTTCCCCGCTACAAGACCAGCGCAATCGAGCGCGAAATGGTATTTGAACATCCATTATTGAGAAACGCTGAGGTTAGCGATCCCGGCGGCCATATCCGGCAGGTGGAAGCGACGGCCAGCGAGGGTAGCTTACTCGTCCGCTTGCAGCAGCATGCGGGCCTCAACCAATTGGAGCTTTTTAGTGTCAGTCCTGAAAGCGGAACTGTAAAAATTTACACCCTCGATTTCAAATAGCCATGAAAATCATTTTTACCACACTAATTGCCATTTGCATTGCCAATGCTGCCTTTTCGCAGCATTATCAGGTCGATACCCTCTATAAAAATGGTCCGTTGGATAACCGGATCAACGTCGTCATTCTCGGCGACGGCTTCACGCAGGAGCAGATGCCGACATTCGCGGCGGAAGCCAAAAAGTTCGCCGACTTTTTCCTCGCCTATAATCCCTATCAGGCTTACCGCAGCTATTTCAACTTTTTCGCCATTCGCACTCCTTCCAAAGAAAGTGGTGTTACCAACCCCGGAAATGCGCCGGATGCTTACAAAGATCAACCGGTGGGTAACAAGGATACATTTTTTGGCGTGTCGTTCGGCAGTCAGATACACCGGCTGGTCGAAGTTCGTAAATGGGATGTGCTTTACAGCGTGATGGCGAGCAACTTCCCTGAATACGATTTGATAGTAGTGCTTGCCAATACGGATTACTATGGCGGCTCCGGCGGCCAGATTGCCGTTCACACATTGCATAAGGATGCAAATACGATAGGCGTGCATGAGATCGGGCACACTTTCGGGCGTGTGAGCGATGAATATTGGGCAGGCTCTATTTATGGTACGGAGGCGGCAAATATGACCGCCAATAACGATCCCGCGACGATCAGATGGAAAAACTGGCTGAGCAACCCGCCGATCGGCATTTATAAGCATGGCCCGGATGGTGACGCGGCAAAATGGCACAAGCCTGCCAATGGAACCTGTCTGATGGAATATCTCAATCAGGAATTTTGTGCTGTTTGCAGCGAGGCTACCGTGGAAAGGCTTTTAGAAATAGTTAATCCAATTGAAAAATTCGAACCGGGCACAGCCGGAAGAGTCGATATCGACCAGCACAACACATTTAACCTGAAACTATTAAAACCTGACCCGAGCACATTGCAGGTAGCGTGGCGCCTGAATGGCAAATTGCTCCCTTTTTCCGGGGAGGAGCTCACGCTAAAAAGCAGCGAGGTACCCGATTCGGCGGCGTTGACAGCCTCCGTTTTTGATAACACAATGCTCAGTCGGAGGAATGACGCGCGGGTAAACCGTACGCGTGAGATAACGTGGTCGCTCAAATCGTCCGTTCCGGCAGAATTCAGAATTGTAACATCCGCGGATTCCGTGTGCGCTGGTGAGGAAGTTGTTTTGACCGCATTAGGCTGCCCGGTAGCCCCGAGCTGGTCGACAGGCGAAAAAGGTAAATCCATCACCGTGAAGCCCGAACAAACAACCACCTTTTCTGCAACCTGCAATGCACAAGGCGCCCCGATCAGGACAGCGCAGGCGCTCGTGAAGGCAATGCCGCTGCCGAACGCCACTGCCACCAATGGCGGACCTTATACCGTGGGGCAAGCTATCGAACTCACCGCAACAGGCGGCGTAACGTATTTGTGGCGCGGCCCTATGTTTTTCGCCTCCACATTTGCGCATGTATTTTTGAATGGCGCGAAGCTCGAACAGGGCGGCCTTTACGAAGTTGTTGTGACAGATGTAAACGGCTGTTCCAAAACGGCACAAACGGAAGTTACCGTCGACCCGATTCTTTCGGCGCCAAACGATCCTGCTGTAATGGTTACCGTTTCGCCTAATCCGGCGCGGGATTATATTTCAGTGGAAACCAGTCTAGCCGGTAGATCCAATATCACATTGTACGACCAGGCGGGCCGGGAAATGCGTTCGAAATCGTTTGTGAAGAAAACCGATATGAAGCTGGATGTGGCGGCGGGGATGTATTTGTACCGGTTTACAAATGGAAGCAGGGAGATTTCGGGGGAAGTGGCAGTTCAGTAAGCGGCCGGGGAGCTTTGGGAATTTTATTACCACACTATAAATAAATAATAATGAAGACATTAATCGCCATCATTTGGATGTCGTGCGTGTATGTGAACACGCTTGGGCAACACTATCAGGTAGATACGCTCTACAAAACCGGCCCGCTTGACAATCGCATTAACGTGGTCATTCTGGGCGATGGTTTCACCGAAGATGAAATGCCAAAGTTCGCTGCTGAGGCGAAGACGTTTGCTGATTTCTTTCGCAACTTCGAGCCCTACGACCGCTATCAGGCGTATTTCAATTTTTTCTTAATCAAAACCCCTTCACAGGAAAGTGGTATCACGAATCCCGGTACTGCTTCTGACGCTTATCCGGACCAGCCGGTTAAGACAAAAGATACATTTTATGGAGTAGCGTTTGGTGAAAGCATTCATAGAATGCTTCATGTTACAAAAAACGATGTGTATCAGGATGTTTTAACCAGGCATTTTCCTTCATACAACCTGGTTATTGTAATAGCCAACACTGAGTATATGGGAGGGGCAACCGGCCCTGCGGGTGTTGGAGGCGCTGCTGCTATATTCAGTCTTCAGGAGAATGCAAACCGTGTCGGTATGCATGAAATAGGGCATCTATTTGCAGACCTCGCGGATGAATACTGGCAGTATCCGTATGGTTTTTATTTGAGAGAAGGTCCTAATATCACGAGGGATAGCTTGGAAACAACGGTTAAATGGAAGAATTGGCTGGAAAATCCTGCTATCGGGGTTTACAGGCATGGTGCTGAGGGTAATGCGGCAGAGTGGTACAAACCATCCTCGGGTACATGCCTGATGGAGGAAATGGACAAAGCCTATTGCGTTGTCTGCCGCGAAACTATCGTGGAAAAGATCCTGCAACTCGTCAATCCGGTCGAAAGCATTGAGCCGGATACCACGTTTGAAATTAATGCCGACAAACAGCGGACGTTCAGACTAAATCTGTTAGAGCCCGATCCTAATAGCCTCCGAACGGAATGGTACCTCAATGGAAAGAAAATCGGTGGCAATCCCGACCAATTGGTGATACCCGATGGGGTTCCTGACCGTTCGGAACTTGTCGCGATGATTTTCGATTCGACCTCGATGAGCAGGAAGGATAATGCGGGAAAGTTTCGCGAAAAGACGGCTCGCTGGGTTTTACGGTCGGATAATCCGCCTCGTTTTGAGGTGGTTGCGTCAAGGGGAACAGTTTGTGCGGGTGACACCATCGTATTAACGGCTTATGGCTGCGCAGGCGAGGTAAGCTGGTCGACAGGAGATGCAGGTAAGTCGCTCATACTGGCAGCATCCAGCAGCGAAGTCTACAAAGCGGAATGCAAAACTGTTGGAAAACCAGCCTTGCATGATGAAATACCTGTAATCGTCAAATCACTGCCGCCAGCCACAGCAGGGAATGGCGGCCCTTATGTAATAGGGCAGACGATCGAGTTAATCGCTTCTGGCGGCGTAGCTTATCAATGGAGCGGTCCGAGAAGATTCTCCGCAGATACACAAACAGCCACTATACCGGGCGCCAGCATTCACAGCTCTGGGACCTACGAAGTAAAAGTGACTGGCGAAAATGGTTGTTCGAAAACGGCTACCACCGAAGTGAAGATCGAACCCATTTTGTCCGTTGGGAGTCACGAACAGGGATGGTTTAAAGTTTTTCCGAACCCGGCCAAGGATCATATCACGGTTGTGACAACGCTGCCAGGCAAATCAGAAATTATGGTGTACAATGCATTAGGCAAAAAGGTGCTTACAAGATCATTTCAGTCTAGCATTAACATTAATGTAGATTTACCAGACGGAATTTACCTGTGCAAATTTAGAAATGGCAACAGAGAGGTTTCGCGAAAGGTAATTATTGAATAACTTAAAACACGATACAACAAAAAAGTCTCCTTTTGGGAGACTTTCGTTTTCTATACCAATGCCGATTTAGGCTTTCTGCCGACTTTCGTTCGGTTGCGTATCTTGTCGGGGCGGGGGCGGATTTCTTTGTCCTGAAAATACAGCTTTAAGGATTCGATGATGATATCTTTTTGCGTCAGACCTTCCCAGTAGCCGTAATCCTTCATATTTTCCATCAGCACAAAATCACAATCGAAGGTAACTTTGGTGGCCGCTCCGTCAATGACTTCGGCGGGTGCCGGGGTGATTGCTACGACGGGCTCTTCCTGTACTTCGGGTAGCGGTAGTGGCGCAAAATCAAACTTTCTCTCCTTAGCCATACGTGTCAGTTATTTATTCGTTCCAGTATTTCTTTTGTTAACTTATAATAATCTTCTGCTCCGTTACTTTGTGGTGCGTAATCGAAAATCGTCGTTCCGTTGGCCTGCGCTTCCGACAATGCAATGTTGTCGCGAATGTACGCTTCCATGAAAACCTCGCCCAACTGCTCCCGCGTCGCCATGATCAGTTCGTGGCTGATCTTCTTCCGGATCTTCGGGTTGTAGCGCGTAGCGAATACGCCACCGAGGTTGGTGCTCGGGCTGATCTTTTTAATCTCAGCCGAATACACCAGGAAGTTCCGCAAACCCTCGTAGCTCAAAAACTCCGCCTGCAACGGTACGTAATACTGGTGGCATGAAACCAGCGCCAGCCTCGTGTTTCCGTAGAGGGCGGGAGGGCAGTCGATGATCACGAAGTCGTAACGGTCCTTCACTTTTTCCAATGCAATTTTCAGGTTGAAAGGAAAAACGGGCGCCGACTTGATCGTGTCTTCCCGGTGGATCATTTCGGCTGATCCGGGCAGTACATCAATGTCTCCAACTCGCTTGACGATCTCATCAAATTCGTATTCGCCGGTGATGAAAGAGCCGCTGTCTTTTTTAAGCCCGGCATGATGGATACCGAAACTTTTGGTAAGACTAGCCTGCGCATCCAGGTCAATTACCAGTACTCGTGCATTGGCAAATTTGCTGAGACCGGCAGCAATACTCTGGGCAGATGTAGTCTTTCCCACACCACCTTTGTTGTTGACAATACTGATGATTTTCATTTAAAAGTATTATAAGTATAAAAAGTTAATAGTTTATTTCACGTCCGATACGTAAATAAACGTAAAATAATTTTAACCCTAATCCTTATAAATAGAAAGTCGTAAAAGTTTTTGTCGTGGTAAATGTATCAATCATTTTAAATGAATAAAAAGTATTAAAAGAATTTTTTTATAAATATTTACAATTTATTGATTTTGAGACGTGTATAAACGGCTGTCACCCTGAGCAAAGTTGAAGGGCAAATGCGATAACGTCGCCGCACTGCCCTTCGACTTCGCTCAGGGTGACAAATCAACTAGATCAAAAACCTCTAAACCGCCGGATTAGGCGCATTCGCAGGCGTTACCGCTGCCAATTTTGCCGTCACATACTTGTGAATGCGGTACATCAGCAGCGCCGTTACGATCACCGCGAACACCACCACGTCGCCGAGCAACGGATAGTTTTCGATGAACCCTGTGCTCGTTTCAGAAACGATAAACCCTGCGAGTAGCGACGCAAGCCCACCGGCGATTTGCTGGATCGACGAATTGATACCCATATAGGCGCCGCGGTCGGCGGGGTCGGGGACGGCCGTCATGAGGGCCGAAGCGGAGATCATCCGGCCGGTGATCCCGATAAAAAGCAGGACATTCAAACCGATGATAATCCAGAGCGGCGTCACGCTGAGATTGCAATAGATAAGCGTCATGATACACGTCACGGTGGAGCCCATCAGGAACACTTTGTACTTCCCGGTTTTGTCGCTCAGCTTCCCGATCATCGGACTAAACACGAGCATCGAAATGCCGGTCACCATATACAATGTCGGGAGGGATGCTTCGGCAATGCCGAGGTTGTGTACCCCGAATGCAGTACCAAACGGCATCAGCATAAAGCCGCCGGTAGCGAGCAGTGCGGTGGCCGCAAAACCTTGGAGGTACTCGGGCCGCGATAGTGTTTTACCGAGGTGCTGGAATGCATTACCTTGTCGTGGAATTTTCAAATGCGCGTCGATTGGTTTCATTCGGGTTACGATGAAGACCCCGACGATCAGCCCCAGCCCGACGATCATCAGGAATGGCGCGTGCCAGTTGAACTGGTTGGCAAGGTATAGGCCGATGGGGATGCCCAATACCTGGCTGCTTGCGAAAGCCATTTGCACAAACCCCATTACCCGACCGCGAACATCGATCGCAAAAAGATCGGTGATAATGGCAAAGCTGATCGAGCCGATAACACCGCCGAAAATGCCGGTGAATACGCGGGCAGCAAGCAGCAAATGGTAAGTAGGGGCAATCCCGCAGAAAAACGTGCCGACCAGGAAGCCGACGTAGAAGAACAGCAGCAGTTTTTTGCGGTCGAATTTGTCGGCAAAACCGGCGGTAAGCAGGCCGGAAGCCCCGGCGCTGAATGCATATGCGGACACAACGAGGCCGAACTGGCTGGTGGTAATGGATAGTTTGTCGAGCAGGATGTAGCCTAACGGCGATAGTACCATGAAATCGAGTACAACTGTAAACTGCAAAGTGGCTAAAAGCGCTATGATGAACTTTTCATAGCCGGTAAAAGTGGGTTTGGTTTCGGACATAAAGTTTGATTTTGTAAATTTTTAGTCTGTTAATTCTTCGCATACGTAACCTGCGCGGGTAACCAGCTCGATCACCGGCCCGCAGTGCGCATGTGTGGCCTCGATACGCAATACCTTGTCGATATCGCCCAGATCGACGTTCCATTTCAGGATTTCCGGGCAGTTGTCCAGGGTACCGGCGATCGATTTCACTTGTTTGGGATTGTTGATGTTGGTCTTGAAAACCAGCACAAACGCCTCGGTCATTCTATGGTCGTTCATGGCAAACAAATTAAGATGTGGACCGGTTTCAGCTTTTTGCTAAGGTTTTAAAGCTTTTAACACCAATCCGAGTGTCAGATTGATTTTCTCTTCATCGAAAACAAACGGAGGGCGGCCAGGCATACTTTTGCCCGCAATATGGAACTTGACGAGCTGGTAAAGCGGTGCAAATGCAATGGACCAGTAAATTTCAACCGGTAATGGGACAATTTCCCTGCGGTCGATCGCATTGTGTACAAACCGCTGCATTGCCTGCAAAAACCGCGTATCTACCGTCGAACGCTCCACCAGCGGCGAATGCTTCACCTGCTCCATGAACGTCATGCTGTACGGATTTTCGAGGCAATACGTCATGCGATTGATCCACTGCCGCTTCAAACCTTCATCGAAATGTGCGTCCGGATCGAAATTCAGCAATGTAGCTTCGGTCATTTTGCGCGATTCGTCGGTGTACACCTGCTGGATCAGGTCTTCACGATCTTTGAAATAAATGTAAATCGTCGCGACCGATACGCCTGCGGCTTTTGCAAGTTTGTGCATGCTCAGCCCGTCGAAGCCGTGGTTCACAATCAGTTCTATGGCTTTTTCACGGATCTGCGCCTCCTTGTTAGCGTCTCTGATTCTCAATGTTCAATGTGTTTTTCATCATGCAAATATAAATGAACGTTCGTTTATTTATAGGTTTTTGGATTGATATTTGGGTACTATCTTGAGTAAATTGAAGTTGGAAAACGCGGGGATACCGTAATGCTTGCTCGGCTCAGAAGTGATCCGTAACGATAAAATTCTCGATTACTTTCTTGTTGTAACCCTTGTATCCACCCTGGAAATCCCGTCCCGCAACGGCGACAAAATTGGCCATGCGCTGGGAGTTAAGTTGTTCCAAAAGTTGCTGATAATCACCATCGTATTTAATAAAGTAACCTGAATACACAGTAACATCCGGGTTTTCGTACAAAATGAAATTGGGCTCGCGGTTCATAGGCGAGAAAATGATCTTCTTTCCAAAAGCATTATCGAGCCCCTGCGCCCGCCCGAACGCGTACCACGCCACCGCATTAGGCTTCCCGTTATCACGACGATCCAATTCGGATTTTACTTTAAGCAGATAAGAAAATGTTTGCGGAAAATCGGTTTTAAGTGTTTCCTCTGGGATAATGCGCTGTTTATCAGATGCATCTTTTTGGTAGGGAAATAGAATATATTCGGTCACGTCGTCGTCCGCGCCTTTCAGTTTGGAGCCTTTGATAATCGGTTTCAGCAGGTCTTTTTCCAGGTGTGTGAAGAAGCCATTCTTGTTTTTAGCATACACCACACCATTTTTTTCACTAATAATATTGAACAGGTACAATCCATCGGCCAATGTGGTAAGGCCTACGGAGATTTTACAAATGTCACCCAGGCGTTGCCCGTCCGGCTCGTTCTGTGCCTGGACGGACAGCTGCCAGGGCAAATCCTTCTTCAACTCCGAATGCGGAATAGCGCGGCCTTCATATTCAAACCGGTTATTCACACAATGCTCGAACCAAAACGGATCGCCCGGTTCGCCGCCGAAGATGGTGATGGCAGGGTAGGTCGAAGCCGCGCCAAAGACCGGTACCGTGCGATAATTGGTAATGTGCCGTAGGTTGCGATTTTTAAGAAAGTATTTGCGTAGCGGCCCGCCCGATTCCGAAACCAGGTAGGAATTTGGCGTTATCATCGCACAAATGCCGTTGACCGCCAATAGTTTCGATGCCAGTTGAAAGAAGGCGATGAATGCATCGGTCGATCCGGTACTGCAAAATGAATAATGTTTTTGAATGTATTTCCGCTGAATTTCCGGCAAATGCTGAATGCGGATGTACGGCGGATTCCCGACGATCAGGTCGAATTTTTCCTTCGAGCGCCATTGCTTTAGTGCGTCACACTTCTTCAAATTCCAGTTCACTTCGATACCGAGTGGCGCCACGAGTGCATCGAGGTTTTCACGGCATCGTGCAAGGGCATTTTTATCGATATCCCATCCGTGCAGATGTTGCAGTTTGTCAACCAACTGATCAACAGGCGTGGTACGGATGATAAACTCCGCCATAGGAACCAGAAAGCGCCCATCGCCGCACGCAGGGTCGAGCATGCGTTTTCTACTCAGATCAGCCTCATAAAAACCGCAGTGCCCAAGCATCTTATCGACGATATGAAAAGGCGTATAAACCTGGCCCAGCAATTTCTTGCGCGCATACGTGCGGGTTTGTGAAGCCATTTAGAAGTCGATACCTGGTTTTTTGTGTAGTGTTTTTATTACGAACTGGGATGGCGTCAGAATCCGGATATTTTCTGCGAATGGTTCGAAATCCGCTACATTGGATGTAATCAAGTAATCGCAATGTTCTCCCAATGCGGTTGCATACTGGAATGCATCTTCCAAATCTTTAAAACCTGCCGCCATACCCTTGGTAAAGACCGATTTGTCAGAAATACTGATATTTAAGAAGGAAAGATAGGCCTCCAACCTTGCGCAAAGCGCTTTCCCACGTATGCCATTTTTGCTCATGATATACACAAAAGTATACAATGAACCCGGTGAAATAAAAACCGGGATTTGATCTTTTCGTGCTTTAAAGAGAATGTAAGCAATTTCAAGGGGTTGGCCAGTCTGTCTTTCCAGCGCATGGTCGAGTAATGCGTTGGTATCCAGAAATAACCTCATAAGCGATGTTTATCGGCGATCATCATTTGTTTGATTTGAGCATCCGACAGCTTACTGAATGGCCCTTTGGCGCAGCCCATGAGTAGAAACGGCAGTGAGTTTCGGAATTCTTCTTTTTCTACCGACGTGGTGGCATGGTAGGGCGCCCTGAAATCCTCGAACCGTGCAATGTTCTCGGGTTGTTCGGGATATTGTTTGGCAGGTGTCTTTTTCAGATTTTTCATAAGGTTGACGAGTGTGTTACAAATGTACAACCGCAACATACTCATTTCAATTCACACAATCTGAATCCCTTTATCCTGCGGAGCGAATGAGTTACTACCGGTGGCGCGATGTCGGAGAAAGGCACTTCGTAAGTCGATTCGTTAAAGGAAAAGGTGGTTCCGTCTGTCCGGGTACGCTTCGTGCCTTTGTGAAAAAGCATGCCGATGTCGCCGTTTTCCAATGCCGCTTTATCAATAAACCCAAGTAAAGAGGCAATGGTGCCGTCGGTTTCGGATTGGTGGAAGGAAATGCAGAAGTAATGCGAGGTCTTGGAACCTGGCTTGTGAAGCTGCGATGAAGGGATATTTAAAACGTAGTCACCGGCGAGGATGCCGGAGCGGCGTTTCATGGATTTGATGTCGACGGCGAAATCTTCGGTGTCGGAGCGGATGAGGAAGTCCTGGCCCCAGTCCTGGCCATCGGTAGCGCCGAAGGAGCGGGTTGGGCGGGGTAGGTGGTAGCAGTCGGCGAAGACGATTTCCCCGAGCGTGCCCGTGAAGCGCATCATGCGCGTCTGCGCGAGGCGGTCGGCATTTTTATCCCAAATGTTCGAAATGTGGTGATGCTTTATCGAATGGTCGACCAGTTGACGGGCAAAAAGCTTCTGCTCGTCGCTGACGGAGATTTGAATATACGTGCCGTTGTTCAGAACAATTTGCTCCATGCAAACCTGATGGCTAGCAAAGTGAGTACAAAACCGATTAAAATGACCGAAAATGGAACGTAAGTAAATGCTACTAAGTGGATTCTATCGAAAAGCCACATTACGCCGATGAGCGCGGCGATTAAGGTAAGAAATCCTGATATTTTCCCAAAACCGGGTATCAGGGAGAATGGGATCTTGCTTTTGATCAACATCAGCGTGATCGCCATCGAAATGATGGGCAAATACTGTAAAACGATGTCGGCTTTCCAGATACTCTGGCGTTCGAAGAGGAAAAGATAAATGTTGAGCGTCACCGCGAAGATGCCCGGAATGCAAACGGCGTAAACGAGGACCGCGTAAACAATGCTCCAAAATTTAACATCCCGGCTTCCGTCGGCCATCATGCCTACCACCCACGCCGTAAATGGCAATATCAAAAAGTAAACTACCGCAGGCCAGGGATTAGATGAAACGGAGGCGAAGAATTGTTGGAGCGTCATGATTTAGGGAAGGAAAGGAGGAAAGGGATGAAGGGGATAAAAGGGTGGATGGAAGAAGGAGGAAGGAGAATAGGGCCGAGAGAAATTCCCTTCGTCCCTTTCCTCCATCCTCCCTTTCCTCCCTTATTTCAAAGCCCTAATAAAAACCCGATCGTAAAATTGGCATCCCAATCGAATACGAATTGCTGGCAGCCTGTGGCGTCGGTTACGGCTTTATAAATGTTAACTCCGGCTTTGGATTTGGCGTTGGTTAGTTTGGAATAGGCCAGGGGAGCGCTCAGTGTGGTGTAGCGTTCTTTGCCTTTGCGTACTTCCTTCGCCATTTCGAAAGGTACGCCGCCGATGATAAAGCAAGTATTGCGCAGGTTGGCAGGTACTTGTTTGGCCTTCGCGCTTACTTCCTGGTACACTTTCGAATCGTCGGTTCCGTCCTGGAAATATTTGGCACCGTAGGATTCCAGGGCTGAAATTTTGCCGCCGTTGATCCACGAGATCTTGGTGTTGCCCGAGCCAATGTCCACGACAAATGCCTTGTCCGCATAGTCGGCCGGCAATACCGATTTCAATGCCAGCTGGCCCTCCTGTTCGGCGGTAACCTGGTTCACCACATAGCCGAGCGACTTCAGAACGCGGGTAATTTTAGTGGTAACATCCGCCTTCGCAGCCCCTGAACTTACCACGAAATGAATGTCCTTGCTACCCACACCGTAGTCGAGCATGGTGCCAATGTACTTTTTCAAACCAATGCGCACGTCTTCGTCGGTGGCCATATTCTCGGTCACAAGGCTATTGCCGAACTCCGATTTTTCGAGTTTCCAGCGTTTTTCCTGATCGACAGTTATAACAAATGAGTTGAAACCGCTCGCGCCAAGCTCTACGACGCCTTTCAATTTGCCATCCACGGGCGCGGGCGACGTGTACGTAAATGCGCTCTCGCCCGAAGTGGTTGCTTCACTATTGGATGATGTGCCCGGGTCGGACGCGGTGCTTTCTGCCTCGCCGGTCGTGGCTTCCGTCTGAGGGCTTTGTGCCTGATCTTCGGCCATCTGGTTCAGGGCTTTCTGCCCGCCGAGGTACTTGTACCCAACGAAAATGGCCCCCAAAATAAGCGCGGTGATGATCAACCGGCCGGCAACTGTTAGTCTTTTCATGTAGTTATGATGTGTAAAATGAGAAATATGAAGCGAATAAATGAAGAATTATCAGTCGAGAAGCCCTTTGTAGCTGGAATCTTTCGGCGTATCTATCGATCGGGTAGTCGGCGCGGGCGAGTCCAGCTGGATCAGCCTAAACTGACCCGAGTTGTAAGCTTCCAGCATCGCCTGGCCTTTGTCGGATAGCAAACCATTCTGCACGTCCACGCCGTTGATAAAGTCCAGTGACAAATCCATCGCTCGTTTCATTTCCCCCAACTTCTGGCTCATATCGTCCTGAATGTATTCCATTGATTCGTCGAAATAGAACTTTTTATCAGGATTACCCTTGAAAATGCTGATCGCGGTACGCAATGCATTGGAGCTCTCTTTTACAATTCTATATTCAGCTTCTTTGAGTTTAACTTTTATCTCAGTCTCTTTAATAATGTAATCTGCGCTCTTGTTTACCTTTTCCATAAATTCGAGCACCGTCTTCATATTCCGCTGTAAGGGAAGCAGCTTCTCATTCATTTCCTGTAAACCAGCGCCTTCGATGGTCGCGAGCGATGCCGTTTCCTTCATACCCGGGCGGTCGAGCATCGTGCTCGCCTTATTAGCTTCGGCAAATTTCTGTTTGATGCGCTCGTTGTTTTCATTGATATTCTTGTTGAGCTTCACCAGTTGGCCCGCCAGCGTGTTAATCTGCCCTTGCATTTTCTCGCGCTTCTCTTTCAGGTCGTCGACGTAAATCTTCATGATCGCAATCGGGTCGAGCTTGATGATGAGGCCGGTAACGCTGCGCATTAGCGATTTGAAAAGGAAGAATGCTGCGGTACGAACATCTTTGCTGGTCAGCAGGAAGATCACGAGCGCGAGTACGGCCATCAGGAAGCCGAGATATAGCGTATTTTGGGTTACTTCGATCAGGAAAGCCGCGATTTTGTTCCAGAAATAGAGGGCCACGGCCCCGACACCTCCCAGGAAAAGGAGGGAAGTAATGCCTTCCGGTCGGCTCCAATAGGACTTCTTGGAGTTGTCCTCCTGCGAGCCGCCGATCTGGGTGAAATCTGGTGTTGCCATTTGATTTAGTTGTCAGGTTTTTATTGAAGATATTGATTGATTTTCGCCAGATCGGACTGGATCTGGTTTACAAAACTTACATACGTGACCTCGAAGCTGTCCTTGTTGGAATTGATCTTCGCGGTTTGCTCCGAAACTTCGCCCGAAATCTGCCCCAGGCGGTTCTTATTATCGTCGATTTTCTTTTGTAAATCAATGATTTGCTGCGCATAGGCCGCATTCGTGTCTTCCAGCTTTTTGTGCTCGTCCTGCAATGCACCCACCCGTTCCTTGATCGCCTTTTCGACGTCTTTCAGGAATGCATCGCGGTCCTTATTCAGGATTCCCAGATATTGATCGGCGGAAGTTTTGAGAACAGTGGTGTCCTTGGCGCCACCCATTGCCTTGAAACTCGCCCAAGCCGCCTGAAACTGCTTTTCTTCACCCAGGCCCAACCCATCCATGCTTTGCAGCGCCTGTTTGTATTCGAAATAATCGGGGCCAGGCAGGTTTGCTTTTTCGAGGAGGGTGACGAAATGCTCCGTAAACTTTTTGTCGATCTGGCCGGTTCCCGCCGCGTTCGTGACCGTCGCGGGAGCGGGCGTGGGTGCAGGCCGGGGAGATTCGGGAGCAGGTGTTGCCGCCGGTTTCGACGTTGCCGTGCCGGTAGCCGTTTCTTCTGCGTCTTTGATAAAAAAGCTGAGTATCTTCTTACCGATACCCGGTTCGGAGTCTGCCATGGGTGATAAAGTGTTTAGGTTCATTGTTTTTGTCGGATCAATATTACTAAAATTCGCATGATTTCATAGGGGGCGATATTTACCGGCGGTGCCCTGCATGGATGAAGCCGCTGAAATTTTGGATGGGATTTTCCGGTAATCCTTGAAAGCCGGTCGTTTTTTGTGGATGTTTGCCAAAAAACTGGATCCTTATGCTGAAATTAGGTTTTAATAGTGCAATCCTCGCCGATTTCGGCTTTGAACACGTCGTTCAATTTGCCGGAAATAATGGCTTTTCATGTGTGGAAATGATGTGCTGGCCGGCCGATAATGCCGACAGCCGCCGGTACGCGGGCGTGACGCACATCGATGTCAACAACCTCACCGACCATAAGGTATCGACCATCAAACACCAGCTCAGCGAAGCGGGCATCTTCATTTCGGCGCTGGGCTACTATCCCAATCCGCTCGATCCCGACCCGAACCGTTCGGAATATTACCTTGAACACATCAAACAGGTGATCCGCGGGGCGGCAAAGCTCGACATCCCCGTAGTGACCACCTTCATTGGCCGTGACCCTTCTAAAAGCATTAAGGACAACCTCGCGCGCTTCGCCGATGTGTGGCCTTCCATTGTAAAAGTAGCAGCGGAAAACAACGTGAAAATCGGCATCGAAAACTGCCCGATGTTTTTCACCGACGACGAATGGCCGGGAGGGAAGAATCTCGCGATCAGCCCCGCGGTATGGGACCGCATGTTCGAAATCATCCCCGACCCGCTATTCGGCCTGAACTACGACCCGTCGCATATGATCTGGCAAATGATGGATGAATTGCTGCCAATTTATAATTATAAATCGCGTTTACATCACGTCCATCTGAAGGATGCGAAAGTTTACAAAAATAAATTAAGTAATGTGGGCATTATGGCCAACCCGTTGGAGTATCATTCGCCCAAACTCCCTGGCCTCGGAGACGTAAACTGGCGCGGTTTCTTCGCCGCGTTGACCGATGTGCGCTATCGCGGACCGGTTGTGATTGAGGTAGAAGATAAGGCCTACGAGGGGAACATTACGGACGTGAAAAGCGCCATTCTCACCAGCAGGAACTATGTTAGCCAGTTTCTCGGATGACCGCATGGTCTAGAAAACGTTATAAGTGTATGGTTGCTCAATGAATTTCAATCAAAACCTACATTCGCTTGAAGTTACATGCCTGACGGCATTGACATCCTTCATGACTTCGTTGCTGTTGCTACCAATGTTACGTGCCTAATGGCACTGGATTGAGAATGAGCCCAATCGCGTAGCGATGTAATCTTGGTAGTAATGGAAACCTCCGGCGAGGAGGGAAATGCCGTCAGGCATGCAACAGCAGCGCAGGGGCTGTGCGATGTTGCGTTTTATTTAGAGTTGAAACACTGCAACAAAGCGTGTAATTTGTCTTTGCTTGCGTATGAAAGGCGACGTTTATACTTGCAGGAAGGCGCCTCTTGCGCTTACTTTGCTGTCGTGTCTCTGGCGTATCTCGTGCACTTACTTTGCTGTTACATGCCTGACGGCATTGACATCCGTAATAAATTCGTTGCCCTTGCTACCAATGTTCCGTGCCTAACGGCACTTGATCGAGAATGAGCCCAATCGCGTAGCGATGTAATCTTGGTAGTAATGGAAACCTCCGGCGAGAAGGGAAATGCCGTCAGGCATGTAACAACGGCGCTGGGGCTGTGCAACGCTGCGCTTCATTCAGGCTTGTGAAATGCCTCAACCAATGGCATAGCTCAGCTTCGCATGCGTATGTAGAGCAGCGTTTGTCACTGCCGCGACCGAAAAATGCCGCACGGTCAGCGATCCATACGGCATTGATAATAATTTATATTTGTAATTTACGTAATTAATAATTGTAAATCATAATTTACTACTTCTCCAAAAACCGCAATAACGGCGTTATAAACCTTTTAAAATCCTCGACGTGCGGCAAATGCCCGATATTGTCCAGCGCCACTAATTCACTGTTGGTGATCTTCGCCTTCGTTTGTTTACCCAGCTCCGGATAATTTCCAAGGGTTTTTCGCACATTCTCAGGCGCCAGGTTCTTGCCCACGGCGCTGCGGTCGCGCTGGCCGATGATGAGCAGCGTGGGAGCCTTAATCTGCCCGAATTCATAGCAAACTGGCTGTGTATAGATCATATCATACGTCAATGCGCTGTTCCAGGCCACTCTGGGATAGTCTTTCCCCAGCGTCCAGCCGGCGAGAAGGTTCGCCCATTTGGTATAAGCGTCCTTCCATTTGCCGTCGTAGTAGCTGTTCAGCTGATAGTTTTTAATGGAATTGAAATCGCTTTTCAGCTCGCTCATGTACCATTTGTCTACGGGCTGGAACGGCACTTTCACCTTGTAATCTTCCAGGCCGATCGGGTTTTCGAGGATGAATTTTTCGACCATTTGCGGGTACATCAATGTGAAACGGGTAGCCAGCATTCCGCCCATCGAATGGCCCAGAACGGCCACTTTGGTAATGCCCAGCTTATCCAGGATCTTTTTGGTATTGGCTGCGAGATCATGAAACGAGTACTGGTAATGCAGTGGTTTGGTCGATTTGCCGAAGCCGATCTGGTCGGGGATGATCACGCGAAAGCCTTTTTCGGTTAATGCTCTGGCCGTTTCTTCCCAGTAGGCGCCGTTGAAATTTTTCCCGTGCAGGAGCATAACCGCCCGCCCGTTCGCGTGCGTAGGGCGCACGTCCATGTACGCCATGCGAAGCTTTTCGCCCTGCGATTCGAATTCCAGGTAATCGACTGGAAAAGGATAGGTATACGCTTCCAGGTTCATATCCAGCGGCCGCAGCGAGTCGTTTTGCGCATTGACGGCCGTAAGCGAAAGGAATAGCAGGCCGATGCCCAGGCTGAGTTTTTTCATAGGTTTTGAGCTTTGAAAAATAAAAAGAGGATAACGTCGCCGCTATCCTCTCCCAGGAGTGAAAAATATGTACCAGTATGTCTTAGTCGATCAAACGGGCTTTGGTTGACAGATAGGCCGTCAGCGTTGCCAGTACGCCTACGATCGCGAACGACCAGCGGAGGTTGGCAAATTGCGCAACGATACCGATCAACGGCGGGCCGATGAGGAAGCCGATGAAGCTGATGGATGAAACCGCCGCCAGCGCCATTCCTGCCGACATGGTTTTAGATTTGCCGGTAGCGCTGTAAACCAGCGGAACAACCGATGATACACCGAAACCTACCAGCAGAAAACCGATTGTTGCAGTAATAAGGTAGGGGAATGCAACCGCGATGGCAAGTCCGCTACCCATCAATGCACCGCTCAATTGCAGCATTTTACGACGTCCGAGGCGGTTGGCAAGCCAGTCGCCGGCGAAACGGCCGCCTGTCATGGTGCCCATAAATGCCACGTAGCCGAGGGTAGTCATCGAAGACGGCACGTGAACCGCTTCCTGGAAATAAACGCCGCTCCAATCGAACATCGCACCTTCGCAGACCATCGCACAGAACCCGATCAGGCCGAGTGTAAGCAGGTCGCGGTCGGGCTTGACGAACATCGGCTGTGCTTCGTCCGAGTCTTTTTCCGTATCCGGCATCGTGTGCTTGTAGGCCGTGAAAATAACGGCGAAAGCCAGTAACGCAATGACGATGAAGTGAATATGAGGAGGAATGTGTACCGAAATGAACAGCGAGCCGATCATTGCGCTCACAAAGCCCGCAAGGCTCCACAAGCCGTGAAATGAGGCCATAATCGATTTTCCGTAGACTTGCTCCACCGCCACAGCCTGGGTGTTTACCGCAATGTTCGTAAGGTTACCCCAAAGCCCGAATGCGAACAAGGCGATTACGAGTTGCTCGGTGCGGGTTACGAAACCGATGAATGTCAGTGTAATAGCATACAGAACGGCGCCGATCAGCACCATTTTCTTGCTGCCGTAATGCGTTACCATCCAGCCGGAAATGGGCAAGCTCGCCATTAAACCGAGCGGAAGTGCCAGGAGCACGGTACCAAGGCCGCCTTCTGTCAGGTGCAGCATGTTTTTAATGTCCGGGATCCGGCTCGCCCAGGCGGCGAAGCTCAGGCCTTGCACGAAGAAGAAAGCTGCGACGGCCCATCTTAAATATTTTCTGGAATCGGAAGGGGCGAATATTGAATAATTCATGAGTGGTGTGATTCTTAGGTCTTTTATATAATTTTTTTAATTTTCTCTGGATTTGGCCAAGTGACTTGAAAATTGCATTCTGAATAGTTTTCAATCCTTAGTACTGCAAAATTAACGCATTTGACAATCATTAGATTCAATCGAATTGTACTTTTTTGATGATATAAAAAAGTATGTATTGTACTAATCTAAGAATCGAGCGACTTGAATTATTTACCGGCTGATAATAGGGCAGTTATCAGGAAAAAAGTAGGCAAAACGACCTGCGTTTTTTAAATTCACCGTTTCCCTAACCAACCCCTGCATCAACAATGCGCATCATTTTTACCACATTCTTAAGTTTACTCACCCTTCAAGCCTGGTCACAAGCGGGCTCGCCGGAGCGGCTGGAAAAGATCAAAGCGACCTTACCGGTGATGGAACGGATGTACCAAGATTATTCAGAGAAAAACCATTTCCCAGGTCTGGCATTCGGGCTGGTGGTGGATGGGAAGCTGCTGCTGTCCGGCGGTAATGGCTTTTCTGAGATTGCTACTTCCACGAAAGCAAGCCCGAAATCGCTTTTCCGCATTGCCTCTATGTCGAAAAGTGTGACGGCCATGGGCATTCTCGCATTGCGGAAGGAGGGGAAGCTGAAACTCGATGACCCGGCCTACCTCTATATTCCGGAATTGAAAAATATGCCGTCGCTTACCAAAGATGCGCCCTCAATTACCATTCGGCATCTTCTCACACACATGGCCGGCTTTCCGGAGGATAATCCGTGGGGCGACCGCCAGCTCGATACCAAAGACGAAGACCTGATCACATTGATTTCCAAAGGCATTTCCTTTTCCAATGTGCCGGGTGTGACTTACGAATATGCCAACCTGGGCTTTGCCATGCTGGGGAAGATCATCACCAACGTGTCGGGCAAGCCGTATCAGCAATACATTAATGAAGTGATTTTCAAACCACTGGATATGACCAGTACCATCTGGGAATACACCGAGGCACCCAAAAATCTGCTGGCGCACGGTTACCGCTACGAAGACGACATCTGGAAGGAAGAGGAGCTGGAACACGACGGGACCTATGGTGCCATGGGAGGGCTCATTACTTCCATCGACGATTTCAGTAAATATGCAGCCTTCCATTTGTCGGCCTGGCCGCCTTCTTCCGGGGCTGAAACCGGCCCGGTACTGCGCAGCGATGTGCGGGAAATGCAAATGCCCTGGAATTTCAGCAGCCTCAATGCCTCCTATAAATACCCGAACGGACGCCCCTGCGCGATGGTTTCCGCTTACGGGTACGGGCTGCGGTGGAGCAGGGACTGCGAGGGCAGGACGGGCATCGGTCACACGGGCGGGTTGCCGGGTTTTGGCAGCCAATGGCAGATATTTCCGGAGTATGGCATCGGCATCATCGCCCACGCGAACCGTACGTACGCGGGCATGGCGACCATTAACACCGCTGTGCTGGACACGATCATTGCATTAGCCGGGCTGAAACCGGTGCCGGTCTCCGTTTCGAACATTTTGAAACAACGAAAAGAACAACTTGTAAAGCTGCTGCCCACCTGGCTGAATGCGGAGCAAAGCGGTATTTTCGCGGAAAATTTCTTTCCCGACCGCTCCGTACCGCACCGCCGCAAAGAGTTGGATGCATTGCTCGCCAAAGCGGGTACCATGACCGGTTCAACCGAAATGGTGGCTGAAAATCAACTCAGAGGCACATTTATGCTGAAATGCAGTTCCGGAAACATCCGCGTGTTTTTCACGCTTTCGCCCGAAAACCCTGCATTGATCCAGCAGCTCGATTTTTCGTTGGCAAAATAATGTTTTGAGAAAAAATGAAGAGCGCATAGGGGGATCGATGGGGCCGGTTGTCTCGGAAGAAACAACTTAGCAATCATGAAAAGGACTCTTTTATCACTCATCTTCATGCTCGGCCTCGGTGCCACCGTAAGCACCTTTGCGCAGGATAACCAAACGCTATTTCAAAGCCGGGGAATTTATCGCTCGGGAGGCTACGCGGCCATTTCCAATAAATTCACGAAAATCAATGGCGATTACGCGAATATGGCCGAGTTGTACGGCGGCTGGTACATTAACCAGCGCTTCTTGGTGGGAATTGGGGCTTCTGCAACGACCAACTACATACCCGTGCCTGCATTGGAACAGAATTTCCCGGCCCGTAAGATGACTTATCAGTACGGCCAGTTCGGGTTAATGACGGAATATGTGTTCGCGTCGACGCGTAAGGTGCATTTCACAGCCAATTTGCTGACGGGCGCGGGATTTACAATGCAATACGACCGTCGCGATTTCGACGACTGGGACTGGGACGATTGGGATGACCGCCACGACGACGACAGAGACCCTAATTGCTTTTTCGTGATGGAACCCGGCGTGCAGGTGGAATTCAACCTGTTGAAATGGATGCGGTTCAGTCCGGGCGTATCGTACCGTAAAGCATTTAATGCAAAAGGCAATGGCCTTACCGACAGTGATTTGAGTAATGTCTCGTACAATCTGACCTTGAAACTCGGGCGGTTCTAAGCACGGAGGGGGATTGGGTGCCGTTCAGTAACTGGTGTGGCATTTAATCCCCCTTTTTCCTAAACGGTCATCACTCTTCGAATGCATTCTGTTAAGTTAACATCTTGATAATCTTTGATCAAGGGCAATAGGAACGGAAATAATGAAGTTATTAAGGGATTGCAAACGATTGGGAAACAAAACAAAAGGAAAGATGCGTGTATCGGGATTTGCAGTGATCGGGTGTTTAATGCTCGCTATTTCAGCTGCCAGCGGGCAGAATGTATACGATGTGATCGTAGCGGGCCGCACCATTGGATCTTTGAAAGTATTCGATGAGAAAGGCGCAGAGGATACCGAGACACACCGTATCGAGTCGGATTTCAAAGTGATGTTTTACAAAGGTTCCTACTCGACACAAACCAATTATATTCAGGGGAAACTCGTCTCCGCTACCTGCGCGCACCACGTCAACGGCGATCTCAAAGAGAAAACGCTCACCAAAACCAGCTCCAAAACGCTTTATGAAGTGCTGTTCTCCGGCGAGGATGTGGAGGACAAACCCAATGTTCTGGTGAACAAGCCCATTAGCAGCACCATTACCAGCCTTTATTATAAGGAACCCATCAACATTACGGAGGTGTATTCCGAACGTTATGGCAAAATGTGCAACATCCGCAAGCTTTCTGAGGGCAAATACGGTGTAACGCTGCCGGACGGGAAGGAAGGGGTTTATTCCTACAAAAACGGCCTTTGCCGTGAGGTAAAGACCGATCTTGCAGGTTTTAAACTAAGAATTGTATTGAAAGAGGGCAAAACCGCGATGCGCTGAAAGCCCTAGATCGTTTCCTGTTTCACATTCTTCAAATCCGAATTGTCGCGTATTTCTTCATTGGCGACTTTCACCAGCACATCACCTTCTTTCACATCGCCGAAAATTTCGGTTTTTTCGGTACTGCTGCTGCCCGTTTTTACCGGTACCCAAACCGCCCGTTTATCCACTACCTTAATCACGTAAGTGCCTTGTGTAGAGTTCAGTACCGCTGTTCTTGGAACGGCGAATGTGCTGGCATCACCGGCCAGTGGGATCGAAACTTCGGCGATCATACCGGGTAAAAGTTTTCTATCAGTGTTAACTACATCCATTTCCGTGCGTTGCGAGCGCAAACGCGCGTCCAGCGCACCCGCAAGGCGGGTTACCTTGGCCGGGAACTGCTGGTTAGGCAGCGACTTCACCTTGAATGTTACCTGGCTCTGGTTTTTGAGGTAGCTGGTATATTGCTCCGGTACACTCACCACCAGACGCAGCTTGCGTTGCTCCACCAATGTAAAGAGCGGGAACTCCGATCCTTTGCCCGACGGGCCCACGTATGCGCCCGTACTCACATTACGCGCAGAGATAATGCCGCTGAATGGTGCGCGTATTTCGAGGTAATTGCGGGTGTCCGTGATTTCGCGGCTGGCCGAGCGCGCCGCGTCGAGCTGGGCGAGGTCGGAGCGCTGTTTGGCTAATGCTACGTCCAGGTCGTTTTGCGAAACGGTGCCTGGCGTTTTGCTGGTTTCGAGCAAACGGTCGTAATTGGCTTTGCTGGCCTGGTAAATGGCTTCGAAAGATTTCAACCGCGATTCGCTCGTTACGAGCTGGGAGGTGAGCTCGGGCGCCTCCATTGTGGCCAGCAGCTGGCCTTCGCGTACCTCGGTACCCACGTCCACGTGAAGTTTCTTGACAAAACTGCTCACTTTGGCATAAATATCCACATGCTGGAACGCAATCAGTTCACCGGGGATCTGAATGTTCGATACGAGTTGCTCTTTTTTAAGAGGGAATGCGTCTACCACATGCGCGCTGCTTTCGGCTGCCGCTTTTTTGCCTTCTTCTTCTTCGGCCCGTGACGAACCGCAGCTTTGCAGGACCGTCGCTGCACCTGCAACGAGTACGGTCATGGCGATTTGATGAATATGTCTCATAGTCGGATAGGTTCGATGTTGTGATTAACGGGTCATTGGAATATAAAACTTGCTTTCTTCATCCTCAGGGTCGAGGGATACGCTTTGCGTCGATGCCTTGCCTTGTCCCCATGCAAATACAAGCGGGAGAATGAACAATGCCGCAAATGTGGAGGCGATCAGCCCGCCGATCACCGCGCGGCCCAGCGGCGACGACTGGTCACCCGCTTCGCCAAGCCCGCTCGCCATCGGGATCATCCCCACCACCATCGCTACGGCGGTCATCACGATAGGGCGAAGCCGCAAACCAGCCGATTCTTTGGCAGCTTCAATGGCATTGCCGCTGTGCCTGCGCAGTTGTTCGGCATTTGTTATCAAAAGCACGGCATTGGAGATCGATACCCCCACGGACATGATAATGCCCATGTAGCTTTGAAGGTTCAATGTGGAACCCGTCATCATCAGCAATGCGAGGGAGCCGAGGATCACCGCGGGTACCGTAGCCAGTACAATCGCTGATACTTTAAACGATTGGAAGTTGGCTGCAAGCATCAGGAATATTACGATGATGGCGACCACCAAGCCATTTTGAAGGCTGTCGAGGGTGTCGGTCAATGTCTGGCTCAGACCCACAAGCTCTACGGTAAGCCCGCGCGGCAGTTCGCCGAGGGAAGCCAATGCTTTACGCACGTCGGCTTGTGCTACCCCGAGGTCGGTATTGTTCAGGTTGGCGGTTACTGATAGCACGGGCATGGCGCCGAGGTTGTCGTTTTCGCCGTAAGTTGTGTCGGGCGTAATGGTGGCAACGTCGCTCAGCACGGGGCGGTTGTTGTTTCTGAGCAATGGAATTTCACCCATTTCCTGGATGCTGTTCATTTTGCTTTCCGGTACTTGTACCTGCACCGCGTAGCTGAAACCGCCTTTTTCATCGACCCAGATATTCTTGTCCGTGTATCGCGACGAGGAAGTCGAAGCGATCAGCGATCTCGAAACATCATTCATATCCACGCCCAATTGCGCTGCCCGAATACGGTCTACTTCGATTTTAATCGCCGGGTATTTGGTGGATTGCCCGAGCTGGATGTCGCGCAGGTAGCTGATTTCTTTCAATTTAGCTATAACCTTTTGCGCATATTGCTCGTTCAGCTTCTTATCACGCCCCGACATCCGTACTTCGATAGGAGTAGGAGAGCCCTGGCTGAGGATTTTATCGGTCAATTCAATCGGTTCAAATGATGGCGTTACGTCCGGCATTGCCAGTTTCATTTCCTTGCGGATCTTTTCTTTCAGTTCATCCAGATTGGCATGAAACCCTTCATGCAAACCTACCTGCAATGCCGCCTCGTGCGGGCCTGCCATGAACAGGTAAATAGGGCTTACCGAGAACAAACCGGGGTGCTGACCGACGTAAGCGGAAGTCACCGACACATTCTCAGGACCGACGAGTTTCTTGATGATTTCAATTGTTTTCAACGTTTTTTCCTCCGTCCGCTCCATACGCGTTCCTTCGGGAGCACGCAGGCGCACCTGGAATTGGCTGCCGTTTACTTTGGGCAAAACATCCTTTCCAATGCTGTTCAACAAGAATGCGGCCAATGCCGTGGTGATGATCAGGTAGGCAGCCACTATGGGTTTGCGGTAAGGCATTACCCGATTGATAAAGCGCATAAAACGTGCCCGTATCCGCTCGAATGCGCTGATTTTGCCATTCTGGTCGGCATCGGCCCGGTGGATCAATGCTTCTTTTTGGGCATCGGGATCTTTGCTGAGGCCCGAGGCTGCAAACTCTTCGGCATCGGTCATTTCCGAGCCGTCGGCTTTTTTGTGGTGCTTCACTTTCATGATCCAGTTGGCCATCACCGGCACGAATGTCTGCGCCAGGAAATAGGAAACGATCATACTGAAACCGATCGCCAATGCCAGCGGCAGGAACAGCGAGCCTGGAATGCCGCCCATCGTAAATGCAGGGGCGAATACGGCGAGGATACAAAAGAGGATCAGCAACTTGGGAAATGCGATTTCCTTACAGGCATCCCAGATGGCGAGGGCCTTGGGCTTGCCCATGTCGAAATGCTGGTGAATGTTCTCGATCGTCACAGTACTTTCATCTACCAGGATACCGATAGCGAGTGCTAATCCGCTCAATGTCATGATGTTGATCGTTTGTCCGAACAGGTTCAGGAACAAAACGCCGGAGATAATGGAAGTAGGGATGGTCAGGATCACGATCAACGCACCGCGCGGGTCGCCGAGGAAAAGGAGTACCATCAAGCCTGTGAGGATGGCGCCGATGGCCCCTTCCGTAAGCAAGCTTTTCACGGAGTTCATTACATAGGTCGACTGGTCGAACTCGTAACTCACCTTCACATCTTCCGGCAATGCATTCTGAATGCGTGGAAGGGCCTTTTTCAGGTTTTGAACCACCTCCCAGGTAGAGGCGTCGGCTCCTTTGGCAATGCTCAGATATACGGAACGCTTGCCATTTACCAGGCCGTAACCTGTGGTAATGTCGGCGCCGTCTTCCACGGTAGCCACATCGCGAAGGTAGAGATTTTGCACGCCGCCCTTGAAAAGCGGGATATTCTCGAAGTCCTTCACATTGCGGACCGTCGTGTTGGTAGGGGTAATGTAATTCTTATCGCCAATGCGCACATTCCCCGAAGGCGCCGTCTGGTTATTAAGCCGCAATGCTTCCACGAGCTGGTCGGGCGTAAGGTTATGGGCGCGCAGGAGTTCCGGATCGGCCTTCACGACGATCGTACGAATGTTACCGCCAAAAGGAGGGGCCGAAACCAGACCGGGGATCGAGGTAAATGTCGACCGCACATACACGTTCGCGAGGTCGAGCAGTTCGTTGTTGCTCCGTTTGTCGGAGCTCAGTACCAGCTGGCCCACGGGCAACGTCGAAGCATCGAAGCGGATAATGAACGGCGGGTTGGAGCCCGGCGGGAAAATGGCCTGCGCACGGTTGGTGAATGCACTAAGCTCCGCCGATGCCTGTGCCATATTGGTGCCGGGGTAGAAGTTCACCTTCATCAGGGTGAGGCCCTGGATGTTCTTGGTTTCAATGCTTTTAACACCGTTTACGTATAAAAGGATGTTGATATATTGTTTGGCGAAGAAGGTCTCCATCTGGTCGGGCGTATATCCCCCGAACGGGTGGGCAATGTACATCACCGGCAAATCCAGTTTCGGGAAAATATCGACCTTGATCTTCCGCACCGCATCGATACCGAAAAAGAATAAACCGGCCACTATCACCATGATGGTGATCGGTTTACGTAATGCAAAACGTATTAAATCCATGTTACGAAAATGTAAGTTGTAACGCTACTGATTCAGAAAAATACCGATATCGCCTGCGGCCGCAGCTTTGAGCAGTATCGCCTGCCAGATGTTCGTTGCGGCGATGTCGCGGCTGGTTTCGGCCCGGTTCAGGACGTAGAGTGCCTGCGTCATGTCCACGATATTGCTCAGGCCGTTTTTATACAAAACACTCTTCTGCAAATAGGCGTCGGAAGCCGATTGTACCTGCACAGGCGCCTCACGATAATTGGCAATGGCGTTTGTGATCTTCGTTTCCGAAAGAATGAGCTGGTTTTTAAGCTGCTGGTCGGCCAGGTCGTATTCTTCTTTCAATGCATTGGAAACAAACTTTTGCGACATTACCTGTTGTCGGGTCCGTAGAATGCTCGTCATATTCCAGCTGGCACCCACACCGAGCAGGTAGTTATACCGCACCGGCTTGATCCCTTCGAAATAATTCTGGGTATAGGCCGTCTGGTCGCTCGCATAGCGTGAGGAGAATCCGGCTCCGCGTCCCTGAAACACCCCGAACAGCGAGAATGTCGGCATTCCGAGGGTATGAAAATATTTGGCCTGCTGCTCGCTTACGGCAATACGGTTGGCATAAAACTTCAACAGCGGATGGTTCCCGGTCTTGTTAAGAGAATCTGCGATGGTGCGCGGAATGCGGGTCAACAGCATCGTATCGAGCTGGAAACGTTGTTCGGTAATGCCCATGAGCCGGGCCAGGTTGTTGGCCTGCTCCTGTTCAAAATCCCTGGCCTGGGTAATGCTGATCTTTGCATTGGATACTTCCGCATTGGCCAGCGACGAATCCACGCCGGGTATCAGCCCGTTTTTGGCGCGGGTTACCACCACCGTTTTCAATGCATTGGCGCGTTCCAGGTTGTTCTCCCAGGAACGGATCAGGCGCTGGGCGGCTAGCACGTTCAGGTAGGCAGCTGCCACGCGCACGCTATGCTGGAACTGTTCCTGTTCAAGGTCGGCCCGGTCGCGGTTCACAGCCGACTGCGCCACGTTGATACGCTCGCGAGCGCGGCCAAACGCAAAGAAGTCCCAATTGACGTTGGTCAGGTACATCGCCCCGAACGCAGAATTCCAGTTCTGGCCAGGTAGGGGCAAACCCGACGATGCTACCGAAAGCCCGAGGCCGTAAAGCGGGCCGTTCTGGCCGTTCACCGTACCATAGTCCTGCTGGGCCTGTAAATTGAGATTGGGTAAATACTCCTTTTTGCTTTGCAGCACGGTCGCCTTGGAGGCGCTGAGGTAGTTGTTTTTGGCTTTAATGCTCCCGTAGTTGGAGACTGCCGTTTCCACGGCCTGTTGTAACGTAAGTGTTTGGGCACACAGTTTTTCACCGGCTCCGACCAGCGAGAGGGTCAGAAACAGGGAGGGGAAATACTTCTTCGATGTCATTTGCATTCAGAATTATATGGCAACTGAACCGGGGCGCGTGTGTGGGGATTGGCTGCAGGGCCCGTCGAGTTGCTTCGCAAAGGTAATCCGACGTACCGGGGCAATGTTTATTACTTTCAAACAATATCTTATAAAATTCAAACATCCCTAGCGTTCGAGGACCCGGTACGATTTGGGAGTGGTGCCGATTTGCTTCTTGAAAAGATTATTGAAGTAGGCGGGGTATTCGAAACCAAGGCAGAACGCGATCTCGGCAATGCTCCAGTTGGAATGCCTGAGCATTACCTTGGACTGCGCCAGCACACGGTCGATAATGTGTTCGGTGGTAGTTTTCCCGGTGATTTCCTTCAAGGCCCGGTTCAGGTGGTTCACGTGTACGCCGAGCCTGTTGGCATAGTCCTTGGCGGTTTTCAGTTGGAGCTTATGCTCCGGTGATTCGATCGGAAACTGGCGTTCGAGCAGGTCCTGGAATTGGTGGGAAAGCTTCGCAGAACCATTCACATGTACGTCGCTGATCTCGGAAGGCTGCATTTTCATCGCCTCGTGCGCGAGCACGTTCACGTAGTTGCGCATCAGGTCATACTTGTGCACGTACCCCGACGCGATATCGGTCTGCATTTTACCGAAAATGCTGAGCAGGTACTCTTGCTGTTCAGCATTGATAAAATACACCGGGATGGAGTCGGTGCGCTGAATCGGGCAGTCGGCAACCGTCGCCGAACGGTTGATCGTGCCCAGGAACTGATCCGTAAACAAACAGAAGTAACCCGATTGCTCATCCGAAAGCGCCTGCCACGAATACGGTACATTTCGGTTGAAGAAAACCAGTGCATTGCGGTTGATCTCGATCTCCTGGTTGCCGTAGGTAATTTTCCCTTTTCCGAGGATAAGCGAGATCTTGTAGAAATCCCGCCGGGCATAAGAAGTGTACTTGTTGCAGAACACCCGGGAGAATACATTGAAATGACCTTCATCCCCGGTCGTTTTGTCGGGACCTTTCAATCCTTTTGCTGCGGGGTGTGTTTGGTAAAAATGCGCTACGGTCTCATTCGGTATCATGGCCTGAAATTATGAAATTCAAATATCGGGCACAAAGCCGAGGGGTTAAAAATTAATTAAATAGGTCGGGCGCTTGATATCGTCATAAAATTTCAGGTTTAAACAAAAAAAAACGCCGGCCTCAATCGAAGCCGGCGTTTTCAGCAACTATACAATGGTTAATCTTGCGTCGGATAGGCCTTATCCGGCGTGTTATAGTAGTCAGCCAGCTGCGCCGTGTCCTTGTTCACACTGATAGTGGGGGTTTTGTAGTTTCTCGGCGAGGTGAGCGGGTTGATTTCCACTCCTTCTGGCTTGTATTCGCGCATGATCACGAGCGAGGCCGGGCGCGGTGCATATTTGGGCGTCGTGCTTGCATATTTCGTCTGGTACTTGCCGAAACGTTCGACAGTCCTCAGGTTCGCGACGCGTATCGTATTCTGGTCCTTGCCGGCAGCTTTTGCCTGTGCGGCCTTGTTAGGATGCTTGTAGTTATAAACCGAAATGCCCGGATCAACGATCGACTGCGCATTGGCAGTGATGGTGAACAGCCCGGCAATCAGTATGGCGATTAAAAAAGTGGCTTTTTTCATGTCGGTAATCGTTTATTCTTCCCTTCATGGTGAGGGGTTGAATGAAAATTAACAACAGAAAATACCAAAGCCAAATACTCTAATAAGTATCAAAACCGGGCATTTTTGCAAAATTGGGTGTGGTTTTGAGCTGGTTTCGGGAGAATATTTGGTATTTGTCGAAAATCAGGTTTGCGGAAAAAGCAGTTCCGTACCAAAAACCAAAACGTTTCAGGAAACCATGTTAAATGTAACGCGACGGCAACAGCGGAAAAATTTTTGATTTTAATGACTTTCTAACCAGTTTCTAATTTTTACTGGTTTCTGTGTTTTATTTGAGCAATGCGTGGGTGGAAGTTTGAATGCCCTTGCATATGCGTTCCATCGGCAAATCGTTGCTATCCTCGCCGAAAGGGTCCTCAATTTCTTCCGCGATCACTTCGAGACTTGCCAGAATGTAAAACACGAACATCACGAAAGGTATGACGAGGAAATGCAGGCTGAACACGTACCCGATGGGCAGTGTAAGGCAATAAATAAAGATGAATTTCTTAATAAAAGAGCTGTAAGACAGCGGGATAGGCGTGTTCTTGATCCGCTCGCAGGCGCCGCAAATATTGGTAAAACTTTCGAGCTCGTGATTGAGCATGATGGCATGCTCGGGGAGCAAAGCGCCCTTTTTTTGCAGCTCGATTACTTTGGCAAACACGGCAGCCGCGATCTGGTTCGGAACGTGATCGGTCGTGATCAATGCGGATCTCTGGTAGAGCTCAGTATCCTCGAATTCCTCCGAAATGAAGCGGTTGCGCAAATGGTTTTTCAATGCAAAAGCATAGTTGGGGATCATCTTCGCAAAGAATTTTCGCTCCACGGCATATTCCGGGCCGATCAATGCAGCCAGTTTCAATGCAAGGTTACGGCTGTTGTTCACCAGCGAGCCCCATTGTTTGCGGCCTTCCCACCAGCGGTCGTAGGCGGTGTTGGTGCGGAACACGAGCAACATCGAAATCACGAAACCGAGCAGCGAGTGCATCAGCGAGATGTTTTTCAGGTCGTTGTTCTCGGTGATTTTTAAATGTATAATAATAATGTAGGCGATCGCGCTGGAATAGGCCGCCATGATAAGGATCATAGGCGCGAGCTTGCGCACGGTGTCGGCCTTCTGGAAATAGAAAATGTAGCGGAACCACTCCTTGGGGTTATAGTCGATCATACAAGTTTGACCTGGTCGATGAGCTTGAAAAATTCTTTAAAGCATTTGGCGGTAAGGCGCGCGTCTTCCAATGCGTTATGCGTTTCCTCTTCCCGCTCGAACCCGAAATAGCTCGCGACAGAGCCCAGGCTTAGCGAACGCGGGACCTGTTTGCCGTTTTTTTCGAGGATCTGGAAAAACAAATAGGAAACAGTGTGGAGGTCGAGCTGCTTGTTGGAGAAGCCCCACTTCATTTTCTCATTGCGGTAAGCGAAACGGAGGAAGTTGATATCGTTGATCACGCTCTGGCCGCAAATGATCACATTCGCGAGGCTGGGTTTGCCGGCGTTGAGTTTTTTGATCCATTTCTCAAATTCGGGCAGCACGTCGTAAATCATCGGCGCATCTTCGAGGTCGTCGAGCGAGAGGCCGTGTACTTCTTCCGATTTGACGGAAAATGCTTCTTCGTTTTCGGGATAGACATTTTGCAGATAGGTTCCCAGCGAGCGCCAGTTGTCGTCGAAAAACTCCGCACCGATCTGGATAATCTCGTTCCAACCCGGTTCCGGCCCGGTCATTTCGATATCTAAAACAAGGAAGGACATAGGCGGATTAGCGGGGCTGTGTGAAAAATGGTCATGATTTGGAAACTCAAACTTATAGTTTTGTGTACAAAATTATGCAATCATTGCATGCAAGAAGATTCTAAAAACACTCATTTATAGCAAATGGCTATCGATTTTAAAGAAATTCCGTCCCCGTGTTTCGTATTGGAAGAGGAATTGCTCCGCAAAAACCTCGAACTCATCGACTCGGTGCAGCAAGCGGCGGGATGCCAGATTATCCTCGCATTGAAGGGTTTTTCGATGTACAGCGCCTTCCCGATCGTGAAGGAATACCTTTCCGGCGCCACCGCCAGTTCGTTGAACGAGGTGAAGCTGATCAACGATTTCATGGGTTACCAGTCGCATACCTACATGCCTGCGTATCTCGACAATGAGTTTGAGGAGATCATGCAGCGCAGCAGTCATATTACCTTCAATTCGCTGAGCCAGTGGGAGCGGTTCCAGGGCAGGGTAGAGGCCTACAAGGCAGCGAATCCTGATAAGACGCTTTCGTGCGGTATCCGCGTGAACCCGCAATACTCGGAGGTGGCCACGGACATGTATAACCCTTGCGTACCCGGCTCGCGCCTGGGCGTTACGCGCGATAAGCTACCCGACGAGCTTCCCGCAGGGATCGACGGCATTCACTTTCATACGCTCTGCGAAAATGGCAGCGACACTTTGGAGCGCACACTCGCGGCATTGGAAAAAAGGTTCGGCGATTTACTGCATCAGGCCAAGTGGCTCAATATGGGCGGCGGTCACCTGATGACAAGGGAAGGATATGATATTAGTAAGCTAATAAAATTAGTTAGTACTATAAAGGAAAAGTACAATCTGGAAGTGATCCTGGAACCCGGCTCAGCCATCGCCTGGCGCACCGGAATTCTGTACACGACAGTACTGGATGTGCTCGACAGCCAGGGCATCGACGTAGCCATTCTGGACACCTCTTTCGCCGCCCATATGCCCGACACCCTGGAGATGCCTTACAAGCCTGCGATACGTGGCGCGCACCAGGAGCCGGTCGCAGGAAAACCGACGTACAGACTAGGTGGAATGACCTGCCTCGCAGGCGACTACATGGGCGACTACTCGTTCGACAAGCCGCTCGAAATTGGGGATAAAATCATATTTGAGGATATGATCCACTATACCATGGTGAAGACTACAACATTTAACGGTGTTAATTTACCTTCCATCGGGATATGGAAAACTGACCAGGAATTTCGACTCGTACGCTCGTACGGCTACGAAAGTTTCAAGGACAGGTTATCGTAGTAAGAGTAAACGGATTTGTGAGTGTCGGTTACTTGTTGCCTGAACGAGTTCTCGGAAAAATTATAATGATTGAATGACCGAATGATTGAATGATTGAATAATTTTTCTCTGGATACTATTCAATCATTCCATCATTCAATCATTCAAAATTCCTATCGCGGCAGCATCGGAAACAGCCGTCTCACCTCCTCGGCAGAGGGCTGTTTTCCATATTCTGTGATCTCGAAAACTTCCACATATTTCACCTTTTCTGATTTCTCCGCACCGTACCATTTGTCGAGGGATGCCTTGATTTCCGGGGTTACTGATGAGCGTCTTTCCATGGATGTGAAGAGCCATTTTTTGCGTTCCGCGACATCTTTGGGAACATTAGCAAGATCGCCATTTGTCCAAGGGAGCCACTCATAAAATTGGGAAACGTGTGCGTCCAGTCCATCCACTTTTTTAGCAAGGGTTTCGGTGAGATCGATCGCAATATCGGGGCGGAATGGGTTGGGTCTTTGGAAACGGTCGCGGAAATAGAGGAATACCGGGTTTTTGGTGAGCGGAGGAACGCTGCTTAAAATATTGGGCACAATGACCAGATATGCAGCATCTTGCACGACCACGCCCGTGTTGCGGTGATCGGGGTGGTAATCGTTCGTGCGCGGGGCAATGACTACGTCCGCATTCCATTCACGGATTTTACGTATCACGGCCAGGCGGTTTTCGAGGGTAGGGAAGAGCTCGCCGTCGTGGTTGTCGAGAATGTCGTATTGGATTCCCCAGCGGCGTGCAGCTTCCTGTGCTTCCTTGTAACGGCGATTAGCCAATTCTCCGCCGCCGATGTCCTGGTGGCCTTTGTCGCCATTCGTAAGCGAAACGAATTTCACTTTGTGGCCCATGGAAGCGTAAATGGAGGCCACGCCCCCGGCACCCAGGTCGCAGTCGTCGGGGTGGGCACCGAATACGATAATGTTGAGTGTTTTCTTCGAATCGTTCGATTGTTGCGCCCAGGAAGCGGTTATGCAAAATAGCAATGCGGGAAGGAAAAGTAGCTTTCTGATCATTTTCATTAAGGTTTTTAAGGTTTAGAACAAGCGCAAAATAGAAATTAAATATTTGAAAAAATTATATTTGATAACCTGCCAGACAGCCAGGGGCTTATTGTGTTCCAGCCAAATATTTAAACAGGCCCCGCTTAGATTCTTCTAATAATCCTGTATCTTTGTATCCCGTAATCATAGAAAAACAGCAAAGTCTTATGGCTTCCAAAGCACGAAAGACCGCTAAGTACATTTTCGTTACGGGCGGTGTTACATCTTCACTTGGCAAGGGAATCATTGCCTCATCACTAGCTAAATTACTACAAGCGAGAGGTCTCTCAGTCACAATCCAGAAATTTGACCCGTATCTGAACATCGATCCGGGTACCATGAATCCCTACGAGCACGGTGAATGCTACGTAACCGACGATGGAGCCGAAACCGATCTCGATCTGGGCCATTATGAGCGTTTTCTCAACGTTCGCACTTCACAGGCAAACAACGTCACGACAGGGCGTATCTACCACAACGTTATCACGGCCGAGCGCCGCGGCGATTTCCTCGGGAAAACCGTTCAGGTGGTTCCGCACATTACCGATGAGCTGAAAAGAAACATGCTGTTGCTGGGCCAGTCCGGCGATTACGACATTGTGATTACGGAAATCGGTGGCTGCGTAGGGGATATCGAGTCACTGCCGTTCCTGGAAGCGGTTCGTCAGGTGAAATTCGAAATGGATCACCAGGATACATTGGTAATCCACCTTACACTGATCCCGTACCTGAACTCCGCCGGCGAGCTCAAAACCAAGCCGACGCAGCACTCGGTAAGAATGTTGCAGGAATCGGGTATCCAGCCGGATATCCTCGTATGCCGTACCGAGCACCCGCTGCCGTACGATATCCGCAAAAAGATCGCATTGTTCTGTAACGTGCAGGTGAATTCGGTGATCGAGGCGATGGACGCGGACACGATTTACGCCGTGCCTTTGCTGATGCTCAAAGAGCGCCTCGACCAGCGTGCATTGTATATGCTCGACATTTATAATGACAAGGACGTGGACCTCGATTCCTGGAAGACTTTCCTTTCGAGACTGAAAAACCCGATCGACTCGGTTCGCATTGGTCTGGTAGGTAAATATGTAGAGCTGCACGACGCTTACAAATCGATCGTGGAATCGTTTATCCACGCCGGTGCCGCCAATGAATGCAAGGTGAATATCGAATGGATCCATTCAGAAAGCCTGACGGCCGAAAATGCGGTGGAGAAACTCGAAAACCTGGATGGCGTACTGGTGGCTCCCGGCTTTGGCGAGCGTGGTATCGAAGGTAAAATCGCGGCTATTCAATATGTACGCGAAAACAACATTCCTTTCTTCGGAATTTGTTTGGGTATGCAAATGGCGGTGATCGAGTACGCACGTAACGTGATCGGCTGGCAGAACGCGCATTCGGTGGAAATGGATTCCACTACCGACCATCCGGTGATCCACCTGATGAAAGACCAGAAAGATGTTTCCAACAAAGGAGGTACCATGCGTTTGGGCGCATATCCGTGCCGCATTAAGAAGGACACTCTGGCGCACAGAATCTACGGCAAGACCAACATCAGCGAACGCCACCGTCACCGCTACGAGTTCAACAATAAATATTTGAAAGAATTCGATGAAAAGGGCCTGATTGCTACGGGTATCAACCCCGACAACAACCTGGTGGAGATGGTCGAGCTGCCTTCGCATCCGTTCTACGTGGGCGTACAGTTCCACCCGGAACTGAAAAGCACGGTGATGAACCCGCACCCGATCTTCGTCAATTTCGTGGCTGCCGCATTGAGCTATTCATTGCAAAAAAGATCGGTAGAAACCCTTAACCCGGTTTCCCACTGATCACATTTTAAGGCCTGTTAAGCGAAAAAACTTGTTACCTTTGCCGCCTTACAAGCGGTATGTTATTTCAATAATTTAAAGTAAATAATGGATAAAAATTTTGTAATCGGCCTGGTCTTGATCATGCTGATGCTGATAGGCTACCAGGTACTGGTTCCGAAACCTGTGGAACCAACCCCGGTAGCGGAGGTGAAGAAGGAGGCTGCCAGGCCCGCATCTGTCACTTCGGATACCACCCAAAAATCCTCACAATCAGTTGATTCCCTAGCAATTCCTCAAAAGGACCTGGTGATCGAAACAAAGGACGCCCGCGTGGTTTTTACCAACAAGGGTGGGGTAATGAAAGAGGTAATGTTGAAAAACTACAAAACCTACGATCAGAAACCGCTTTACCTGATTGCCGATAAGCACAACAACTTCCAGATCGACC
This sequence comes from Dyadobacter soli, assembly GCF_900101885.1. Lineage (GTDB taxonomy): Bacteria > Bacteroidota > Bacteroidia > Cytophagales > Spirosomataceae > Dyadobacter > Dyadobacter soli. Next base: position 65,835 of record NZ_FNAN01000010.1, read on the forward strand.
TGCCGACGCAAACCGGCGACGTGAGGCTGACAAACCAGACCTTCACGACCGACGCGCAGGACCGTACATTGGCTGAAAAAGATTCGGCGGTGATCACTTACCGTACGACGCTTAAAAATAATCAGACGGTTGAGCAGACTTACATTGTTCGCGGTACAGGTTATGTGATCGATTACGGTATCAAAGCCAGCGGCGCACTGCCGGCCAACAAGGCGGTAGAGTTCCATTGGGACAACGACCTGCTGCAACTGGAAAACGATATGAAGAAAAACCGTGAGGTGGTTACCGTTAACTACTACACGGACGAGCTGAAAAGCCTTCCTACGAGCCCTACTGCCAACGAAGAGGAGAAAACGGCAGACCCGGTGAAGTGGTTTACCATTAAACACAAATACTTCCTGGCAGGTCTGATCGCCGAAAAATCACCGCTCACCAACGTTACCATGCATGCGAACGTGAATGTGGAGGACTCGGTGATCGTGAAAAACATGAACATCTTCGCGGGCATTCCGACGGCTGCGGTACAAAAAGGGGAGGCCAACTTCCAGTTTTACCTCGGACCGAACGAATACCACATTGTAGATAAAGTAAAAGCAGAGAATTTCGATCAGAACGTATACCTCGGTTACGCATTCCTGAAACCGATCAACAAGTTCTTCCTCGTTCCGCTTTTCAACCTGATCGAAGGATTTGTGAGCAACTATGGCTTGCTGATCATCCTTTTGGTATTGTTTGTAAAAACATTGCTCACGCCGCTGACCTACAAATCGTACATCAGCATGGCGAAAATGCGTATCCTGGGCCCGGAACTCGAACAGATCCGCGAGCAGAACAAGGATGACGTTGCGAAGCAGCAGCAGGAGCAAATGAAGCTTTACCAGCAGGTAGGCGTGAGCCCGCTCAGCGGATGCGTGCCCGTACTTGCGACGATGCCGATCCTGTTCTCGCTCTTCTTCCTCTTCCCGAACCTGATCGAGCTGCGCCAGCAATCGTTCCTGTGGGCAAGCGATCTTTCGACCTACGATTCGTTCTTCAAGCTGCCATTCAATGTGCCTTTCGGCATCGGTAACCACGTCAGCTTGTTCACGATCCTGATGACGGCTTCCAGCATTGGTTACGCCTACTACAACAACCAGAACACGCCAACGCAGCCAGGACCGGTGAATATGAAGGCGCTCGGTTATGTAATGCCGCTGATGTTCATGTTCATCCTGAACTCGTTCCCGGCTGGTTTGACGTTCTATTATTTTGTTTCAAACATCGTGACTATCGCGCAGCAGCTGTTGATCAAACGTTTTGTTAATGAGGATAAAATCAAAAATATCCTTGAAGAGAACCGTAAGAAAAACGCCACCGGCGAGAAGAAGCAGAACAAATTCCAGAAATATCTCGAAAAGTCGTTGCAGGCTGCGGAAGAGGCGAAAAAGAAACAGGCTGACTTAGAGAAAAAGACGAAAAAGAAATAAAAGCTTTTTCAGATCGTAATTAATAAAGGGCAATGTTCCATTGGGATATTGCCCGTTTTTTTCCATTTTAGGTTGATTTTTGCAGCCAGAAGATCACCACAATCTTGACCCCGAAATCCTGATGAAAGTTATCTTTTTTTTGATTTTGACAGTTCATATCGGTTTGTATCAGCCGTCGTTCGGGCAGGCTAATGCTCAGACGGAAAGCAGGTACCGGTCGGCCCTGGCAGATTACAAACAAGGTAAGTACGCCGCGGCGATGCAGAAATTCTATCCCATGACGAGCGTGAATGCGAAAACGGCCTATTCGCCCTATGCGCATTACTATTACGCGCTGAGCGCGTACCAGCTGAAACGCTACAAGGACGCGAAGCCGATGCTGCTGCAATTGCAAAGCCGGTACCCCGGTTGGAATAAGATCAATGATGTGTATTACCTGCTTGGGGCGGTTAGCTTCGAGAACGGGCAGCTCAACGAAGGCCTCGATCAGTTGGCAAGGATCAAAGAATCAGGCCTGAACAAGGACGTGCAGGCATTGAAACAGCACCATCTGGCGTCGATTACCGACTTTCTGAAACTCAAAGACCTGCAAAAACAATATCCATCTGACCGCGACATTGCATTGATGGTGTACCAATCCATCCAATCCACACGCACGCCTGCACAGGGCGACCTCGCGTATGCGGAGCAGCTCGACAAGCAGTTCAAATTTAAAAAGAGTGAAAAGGTAGAAGAGGCGCCGAAACGCAGCGCGCCGAAGTCGGATACACAATGGACGAAAGGGTACCTGGATGTGGCGGTGCTGCTTCCCTTCCGCCTGGATGAGTTCAGCACTTCCAAACGCCGTTCGAACCAGTTTGCATATGATTACTATCTCGGGTTAACAGTGGCCAAAGAGCAGCTGCAAATGGAAGGAATCACCGTTAACCTGTGGGCTTACGATGTTAGCAACGATGCGAAAAGTATGCAGGGCATCGCGGATAACAAAAACTTCCAGCTTTCGGATATGGTCATCGGCCCGTTGTATGCCGGTTCATTCGATGTGGCGGCCGATTTTGTTTCCGGAAGCAATGCGATTATGCTCAACCCGCTGTCCACCGACGCCAGCCTGATGAAAAGCGGGAACATTTACCTCGGGCATCCATCCATTACCTTCCAAACTCAGAGAGCTGCGCAATGGATGCGGAGTCTTTCGCCGGGACTTAACACTGTGATTTACTACGGAAACACCGTTAAGGACTCTGCGATGGCCGCTTCCTACGCCGCCGAATGGAAAGCGAAAGGAGGGAAGGTAACTTCGATCACCAAAATTCAGCCCGACCGTGAGTCGCTGGAAAGTATGGTGCCTTCATTTGAAACCAACAAACCGGCGCATATTGCATTGTTTTCGTCGGACGGAGAATCGGGCGGGAACCTGATCGAAGTCCTGAACAGCCGAAAATTGAACACCCTGCCGGTTGTAGCTACTTCGACGAGTTTCAATGCCCAGCAATCACGGTTGTCGCGCTACGGTGCGCGTTTGTCGCTCATCGACGCCGATTATGTGGATCGGGAGAAAGAAACGATCCGGCAGTTCCAGAAAAATTATTACAACAAAACCAGCACATTCCCTTCGGTATATTCCTACCAGGGTTACGACCAGCTTCTGTTTTTTGCAAGAATGCTTTCCAAATACAAGGACAAGCTACCGTCCGGTCTGCAATCGCGGAAATACGGCAGTGAAGAATACCTGCTTTCGGGCTTTGATTATACCAAATCGAATGAAAACCAGATTACCCCTGTCCTCAAATACAGCGGCTCCAAATGGGTGCCGGTGGACAAATAGTACCAACCTTTTTTAACAGAATGAATACTTCCACAAGCCAGCAACTTTTCGAAAAAGCACAAAACTATATTCCCGGCGGCGTAAACTCGCCCGTACGCGCATTCCGCGCGGTAGGCGGCAACCCGATATTTGTCAAGTCGGCCAAGGGACCTTACATCTACGACGAGGACGGCAACGAGTACATCGAGCTGATCAACTCCTGGGGGCCGATGATCCTCGGGCACGCGCATGAGCTGATCCAGAAGGCCGTTTCCGACGCCATTCAGCATTCATTTTCTTTCGGCGCTCCCACGCGCAGAGAGGTTGAGATCGCGGAACTGATTGTTTCGATGGTGCCTTCCATTGAAAAGGTGAGAATGGTCAATTCCGGTACCGAAGCCACAATGTCGGCCATACGCGTAGCACGCGGGTACACAGGGCGCGACAAGATCATCAAGTTCGAAGGCTGCTACCACGGCCACGGCGACAGCTTCCTGATCGCCGCCGGCAGCGGTGCCGTAACATTCGGTACACCGGACAGTCCCGGCGTGACCAAAGGCGTAGCCAACGACACATTAACCGCGCCCTACAACGACCTCGAAGCCGTTCAACAACTCGTAGATGCCAACAAGGGCCAGATCGCCGCATTGATCCTCGAACCGGTTGTTGGTAACATGGGCTGCGTGTTACCCAAAGAAGGCTTTCTGCAAGGATTGCGCCGCATTTGCGACGAAGAAGGCATCGTACTGATCCTCGACGAAGTAATGACGGGCTTCCGCTTATCAAAGGGCGGCGCGCAGGAAAGATTCGGCATTACGCCCGATTTAACGACGTTAGGAAAGATAATCGGAGGTGGAATGCCCGTAGGAGCCTACGGCGGCAAAGCCGAGATCATGAACTACGTTTCGCCGGCCGGTCCGGTTTACCAGGCGGGGACGCTTTCGGGTAACCCTATTGCCATGGCGGCAGGCTACACCATGCTCACGTATCTGAACGAGCATCCGGAAGTTTATACGCAATTGGAAAATTCAGGCAGCAAGCTCGCCAATGGTTTCCGCAGCTCGATGGAGAAATTAGGTTTGAAATACACATTGAACCAGATCGGTTCCATGTATACGCTGTTCTTTACGCCGAGTGCGGTGACGGATTTCCCTTCGGCGAAATCTTCGGATCTGCCGTTGTTCGGCAAGTATTTCCACGCGATGCTGAACCGAGGCATTTACATGGGACCCAGCCAGTTTGAAGCGATGTTCCTTTCAACCGCGCTGACCGATGCGCATTTGGAGCGAATTATCGCGGCGAATGAAGAGGCGTTGGTTGAGATAACAGCCTAATCGCGTAGCGATGTAATATTGGTAGCAATAGAAATGTTAGGTAGTGACGAAAATCCCGTCAGGGATGCAACAACAATAATAATGCGCTTGTTGCCGTCAAAGTATTGTTGTTACATGCCCAAGGGCATTTTCAAAATACGGCCACGTTCGTTTGCTACCAATATTACATGCCTAACGGCATTCAATTGTCCGATTATTCAATCATTCAATCATTCACTCATTCAAAATTGAACCCGCGCCGCTACACCATCATCATCCCTGTCTACAACCGTCCTGACGAGTTGGAGGAACTACTCGGCTGTCTGGCTGTACAGACTTACAAGAACTTCGAAGTAGTAATCGTAGAAGACGGCTCGAAAATCAAGGCGGACGGGGTAGTGCAATCCTTTTCAGACAGGCTCGATATTCATTACCACTACAAAGAAAATGGTGGCCAGGGCTTTGCGCGTAACCAAGGTTTTGAACGTGCAGCGGGCGACTACTTTATATTGCTGGATTCGGATGCATTGATTGAGCCAAACTACCTTTCAATCGTCGAAAACCGGCTGAATACGGATTATGTGGATTTGTACGGCGGACCGGATACGGACCATCCTTCGTTTACGCCTATTCAAAAGGCCATTAGCTATTCTATGACTTCCGTGTTTACAACCGGGGGAATCAGGGGAAAGAAGAACAATATGGGCGGCACCTTCCACCCGCGGAGCTTCAATATGGGCCTCTCGCGTAAGGTGTGGGAGCGTACGGGCGGGTTCCTGACGAGCCGGATGGGAGAGGATATCCTGTTCAGCATCGCGGCGCTGCGGCTCGGTTTCAAATCCGCATTGATCCCCGAAGCATTCATTTACCACAAACGCCGTACGCAATTCGGGGCGTTTTTCAGGCAACTGAAGTTCTTCGGACGCGCACGCATTAACATCGCCCGCTATTACCCCGACGAGCTAAAACTCGTGCATACATTCCCGTTACTATTCACGCTGGGTGTTTGCAGCATTCCGCTGTGGTACTTCATTTTCGAACCGTTCTTTTACCTCGGATTGTGGTTCCTGGGCATTTACATTGCATTGCTGTTCATCGATGCATTGCGTAAAACCAAGAGCGCTGAGGTAGCATTCCTTAGCATTGGAGCTGCATTCACACAGCTTTTCGGCTACGGGATCGGTTTTGTACAGGAAGGCTGGAAACGGCTTTGGGAAAACAAATCACACCGCGAGACGGGCGCGGCGATTGAGTATCCTTCTTGATGGAGTTTATGAGTTTAGAGTTTAGGGTTTATGAGTTTAGAGTTTATGAGTTTAGAGTGAAGTTTAAAGTCGAGAGCTTTATAGTTAATCATAAATCAAAGAGGCAGCTTCCCCCGAAACTGCCTCTTTTACTTTTTACTCTAAACTCATAAACCCTTAACTCATAAACTCCTTAACTCATAAACTCATTTCTGACAGAAGTACACAATCTCTTCCCCAGGCAATGAATACCGCTGCACTTCTGCTTTCGTGAGTTCATCCATCACAAACCGGTCCTCGGTTACTTTGAAACCGCCCTTTTCGAGCTCGCGGCCGTAGTTGCGGCCGAAGAGGCGGAGGTGGTCGTTTTGGAGGAAATGCTTTTCGCGTTCCTTTGGATCGGTGATGGTCGGGTCTTCGTAGGTTACTTCGTATTTCATGTCCTGCGGCGATTGGATCAATGCCCAGCCGCCCGGTTTGAGGACGCGGTGGAGTTCGCTCATGGCGAGAATATAGTCGTCTACGTGCTCCATGACGTGGTTACAAAAAGCCACGTCGAACGTATTGTCTTCGAAAGGGATCTGGTGAATGTCCATTTTCACCTTCGCGAGGGGCGATTCGATGTCTGCCGTAATGTAATCCAGATTTTTCATCTGCTCGAAACGGTCGATGAAGCAGTATTCGGGCGCTACGTGCAGGACGCGGAGGTTGGCGGTGTAAAAATTGGTTTTCCGCTTCATGTAAAGCGCCATCAGGCGGTGGCGTTCGAGCGACAAACAGCTGGGACACAATGCATTCTCGCGGCTCGACGTGTTGCGGCCGTAGGGGAGGAACTTGCGGTATTTGCTGTTGCACACCGGGCATTCCACCTTGTTGCCGATATAGAAGATGCTGAGTCCCCGCGCTGCCCAGTGTCCGACGAGTTGGAGGTAGGGACGCGGAATGTAGCGCAGAACTAAACTAATGATGGATTTCATTAAACCAATTAACTAAAAATTAATAATTTTAGGATCATAACATCGAATAGCCTGAATAAATGATCCCCTCGATTGACCCGAAACCACCTGGTAAGCGACTGATAAAAAGAATGTCGACACGCACGAAATGGATGATTCTCGCTCCATTAGGCTTGTTGCTGTTCAGTTTTGGTCTTACCGTGCTCAGCGAAGCGGCGCATCAGCGTCGGATCGGGGAGCCCACGCAGGTTTGGGTCGTGTTGGGCCTTTACAGCCTTGCATTAATCAATGGGGGCCTCATTATGTTCGGAGAAGCGCTCCGCTTCCGTATCCTGCTCGATGTCCGCCGCGAAACGCGCCGTAGTATGCGCCAGCTGCTGCGGAAGGTCAATCTGAAAGCTGCTTCCGGAAAACATAAATCCGGTAAAAAAGCAAAAAGCCCTACCAAAACAGATTGACAGGACTAGTTGGATAACATTCCGAAGAGGCTCTATTATTTTTTATTTGCTTCGAATTGAGCCTTGATAGCCTCAACGTCAACATTGCGCACTTCTGGTTTGCGTAGAAGGTTTTTGATTTTGGCAGTGCGGTTGTTAGCAACTGCTTTGTTTCTGCGACCTTTACGTTTTAATTCCGTAACTCCCATTGTAAAAGTTTGTTTTGTGAAAGAGCCGCAAAATTAAGCATTTTAACGTAAATATTGCACGCAATAGTCATAAATATTGCATAACCTCTCCTAACTTTACGGTTTCATAGGCCATTCGAGGCCCAATTTCACAGCATTATTAGAATGAGTAAACCATCTCTTGCCCGCGGGACCCGTGACTTTGGTCCGGAGCAAATGGCAAAGCGTACTTTCATTTTCGACACCATCCGACGCTCTTTCCAACGATACGGCTTTCTGCCATTAGAAACTCCCGCATTCGAAAACCTGTCGGTGCTGATGGGGAAATACGGAGAAGAGGGCGACCAGCTTTTGTTCAAAATCCTTAACTCGGGCGATTTCAGCGGCAAGCTTACCGACGCCGACTGGCAGGCAGGCTCGAAGCCTTTAACGACCAAAATTTCGGAAAAAGGCCTGCGTTACGACCTTACCGTGCCATTCGCGCGCTACGTGGTGATGAACCGGGGTACTTTGGCGATGCCTTTCAAACGGTATCAGATCCAGCCCGTATGGCGTGCCGATCGCCCGCAGCGTGGCCGTTACCGCGAGTTTTACCAATGCGATGCCGACGTGGTAGGCACCGACTCGTTGCTTTGCGAAGCGGAAATCGTAATGCTTTTGCATGATATTCTGCCCGCATTAGGCATTCAAGATTTTACAGTAAAGATCAATAACCGTAAAATCCTCACCGGAATCGCCGATATGATCGGGGCGCACGGAATGGAGGGGCCGCTCTGTGTGGCCATTGATAAATTGGATAAAATCGGGAAAGAGAAAGTGGTTGAGGAACTCCTTGAACGCGGTTTCGCTTCTGATAGTATCTGCAAGCTTGAACCGATTTTCAGTCTTTCGGAAAATGACGATCCGTTTACCGAACTGAAAAGCTGGCTGGCCGAATCGGAAGTGGCATTGAAAGGTATCCAGGAACTGGAAGAGGTGTGGGCGATGGTGAAAACACTGGGGCTGGAAAATGCGAAGATCGAATTCGACGTCACGCTCGCGCGCGGGCTCTCGTATTATACGGGCGCGATTTTCGAGGTGAAGGCCAATAATGTGCAGATCGGCAGCATTTCGGGAGGTGGGCGTTACGATAACCTGACAGGCACATTTGGAGTGCCGGGCATTTCGGGCGTGGGCATCTCGCTCGGTGTGGACCGCATTTATGACGTAATGGAAGAGTTGAACCTTTTCCCGGAAAGCCAGAAGACGAGTACCAGAGTAATGATCTCGAATTTCGATCAGGAGGCATTTACATATGGGTTGTCGATTTTGCCGAAATTCAGGAAGGCGGGCATTAATTCAGAGATTTACCCGGATTCGGTGAAGCTGAAAAAACAACTCGATTACGCGGACCGCAAGAGCATTCCATTTGTGATTTTAATTGGTTCGGATGAAATGCATTCGGGTTTGCTGACGCTGAAAAACATGAAAACCGGCGAGCAGCAGAAACTGAAAGCGGAAGATATTATAACTTTGCTCAACCGGGAAGACCAATAACCCTAATTCAATACCGACAAACGGCTGCGTGAGCAACCTATAACTTTATGAATGATAATATTTTAAGAATTGCCATCCAGAAATCGGGCAGGCTTAGTGAAGATTCTCTTAAACTGATCAAAGAATGCGGCATCCGTTTCGACAACGGCGCGGGTAAGCTTAAAACCGACGCGACGAACTTTCCTGCGGAAATCCTTTTCCTGCGCGACGACGATATTCCCGGTTATGTGGAAGACGGCGTGGCGCATCTGGGCATCGTAGGAGAGAATGTTTCGGAAGAATCCTGCAAAGACGTGGATACCGTGCATAAGCTGGGCTTCTCGAAATGCCGGTTATCGATCGGTGTTTTGCGCGAGGCGGAGTATCATGGCGTGCAGGATTTGCAAGGCAAGAGCATTGCGACTACTTATCCTCGGTTGCTGGAACAATATCTTAAATCTCATGATGTTACGGCTGATATCCACGAGATCAGCGGTTCGGTGGAAATTGCGCCGAGCATTGGTCTGGCCGATGCCGTTTGCGATATCGTAAGCTCCGGCAGCACATTGCTGAGCAACGGTTTGAAAGAAGTGGAAACGATTTTCCGCTCCGAGGCCGTGATGATTGCCAGCAAACACCTTTCACCTGTGCAGCAAGACCTGCTGGACCAGCTTTTGTTCCGTATCAAATCGGTGCAGGTGGCTAAGAACAATAAATACATTTTGCTCAATTGCCCGGTGGATGCGGTGGAGAATATCACCAAATTCCTGCCCGGCATGCGTTCCCCGACGATCCTGCCATTGGCGACGGAAGGCTGGTGCTCGCTGCATTCGGTGATCAACGAAAACGAGTTCTGGGAGAATATCGAAAAGATTCGCCAGGCTGGTGCAGAGGGTATCCTGGTGATCCCGATCGAGAAAATGATTGTTTAAGTACGGGGTTTTGATTCTGACATTATGAATATCATTCCATTTCCGGAAAGGGAACAATGGCCTGCATTGCTGGCACGGCCCGTTCTGGAAGCCAAGGATATCGAAGCTCGGGTAATGCCCGTGCTCGAACAAGTGAAAAACGAAGGCGACGCCGGCATTAAGGCCCTCGCACTGAAATTCGACAAGCTGGAACTGACCGAACTCGCATTTTCGGAAAAGGCTATTGCCGAAGCGGGCGATAAGCTGGACGATGCCTTGAAAGCGGCGATTGGTCAGGCTTACGAGAATGTCTACAAATTCCACAAAGGCCAGCTGCAAGCACCCGAAAAGGTGGAAACCATGCCCGGCGTTACCTGCTGGCGCAAAAGCGTGGGGATCGAGAAAGTGGGAATTTACATTCCCGGCGGCTCGGCGCCATTGTTCAGCACGGTTCTGATGCTCGGTATTCCTGCTCAAATTGCTGGCTGTAAGGAGATTGTGCTTTGTACGCCGTCGGATCACCCGGCGATTCTGTATGCTGCCAAACTGGTAGGCGTTACCAAAGCATTCCGCATTGGCGGCGCGCAGGCGATTGCGGCGATGGCTTACGGCACGGAGAGCGTTCCCAAAGTTTACAAGATATTCGGCCCTGGAAACCAGTATGTTACCACGGCTAAGATGCTCATTAGCAAAGAAGGCGTCGCGATCGATATGCCTGCCGGGCCTTCGGAAGTGGCTATTTTCGCCGACGATACCGCATTGCCTTGCTTCGTAGCGGCCGACCTGCTTTCCCAGGCAGAGCACGGCGCCGATAGCCAGGTTCTTTTGGTTTCTACCAGTAAAAAGCTCCTCGCTTCGGTGAATATCGCATTGGCAGAGCAGCTGGAAGCGCTTCCGCGCAAAGAGCTGGCGTCCCAGGCGATGGCGAACAGCAAAGCGATCCTCGTCGAAACCGAGGAAGAAGCCATTGAAATACTCAATCAATATGCAGCCGAGCATTTGATCCTCAGTATTGCCAATGCGGAAGCGGTGATGGAGAAAATCTATAACGCCGGTTCGATATTCCTGGGCAACTACACGCCCGAGTCCTGCGGGGATTATGCCTCGGGTACCAACCACACATTGCCTACCAATGGCTACGCGCGGGCTTACAGCGGCGTTTCGGTGGATAGTTTTGTCAAAAAAATCACCGTACAGCACATTACCGAAGAGGGGATCCGCAACATCGGGCCCACCGTCGAAGCTATGGCCGCAGCCGAATCGCTCGATGCCCATAAGAATGCTGTGACCATCCGGTTGAAAAATTTGTTGTGAAAATTTCAGGTTCGGGAAATTTGTCCTAAATTAGAGGACAAATTTCAACGTCTTTAAAATTACTGGAATATGACAGCATACATGGTTAACGAACGTTTGGGAGGATATGAGACCCTCAAACATGCTGTAAAAAACGACTTCGACCTGGCTTACCTGGCCGAAAACGGTGTTCCGAAAGCCTCTATTCAGCACCTGGCCGACTCTATCGGAATGGATATTAAAGATGTGATAGCGCTGTTGCCTGTTACTTCCAGGAACTTGCAGCGTTACAATGATATCGACCTGCTTAGCAATGTGGTTTCCGATCATCTGATCGCCCTCGCTGATCTGTTCTCGGTAGGGAACAGGGCTTTGGGAAAAGAATATTTCCTCGATTGGCTGAACAACGAGGTGCCTGCGCTGGGTAGTGAGAAACCGATCAGCTTTTTACGGACCCATGCGGGTATTGAGCTGGTCAAGACCGAATTAGGGCGCATGGAACACGGTATTTTCGCTTAATGGAGCTATTCAGGATAACACGATCGGAATATCAGGAGGATTTGAGTGGGATAGGGGCTTTTTACAATGGAGGACGATGGAACTCCCCCCGAAATGCCATGCTATACACATCGTCGCATCGCTCACTGGCCATGCTCGAAGTACTCGTTCACTGGCACAAAACGGTGACACCTCCCAATTACGTGATCGTTTCCCTGGAACTCCCCGATGACCTCGCGAGCGTTACCGACCCGCATCTCGTGCCCGAATGGTACGAAGACCAGCAATGGAGCAAGGAAGTGGGCGATTCGTGGCTGAAAGCGGGGAACAGCCTCCTGCTGCGGGTACCCTCGGTGGTGGTCCAGGCCGAGCAGAATTACCTCGTCAATCCCATGCATCCGGACGTGCTTTCCCTCCGGATTACCGACATAGCGCCGCTGACTTTCGACAATAGGCTCTTCAAAAAGATTTAGAATCCACACAACGGCAGCCGCCGTAATTTTTTCAGTATGAACACCAGTTTCGATTTAAACAAAATCCTTCGCCCGCACATTCTCACGCTGGCCCCGTATTCATCCGCCAGAGACGAATATACCGGCCATGTGGGCATCTTCCTCGATGCGAACGAAAACCCTTACGGATCGGTGACGGGTGCGGATTATAACCGCTATCCCGATCCCTACCAGGCCGAAATCAAGCAGAAACTGAGCCCGATCAAGCAGGTGAGCCCCGACCGCATTTTCCTCGGAAACGGCAGCGACGAGCCGATCGACCTGCTCACACGCGCTACCTGTACGCCTGGGCAAGACCATGTGATTATCCTCCCGCCGACTTATGGAATGTACGAGGTAAGTGCTTCGATCCATGATGTGAAGATCGATAAAGTGTCGCTTACCCGCGATTACCACATTGATACACAGGCTGTTTTGAATGCGGTAACGCCGCAGACGAAGATTATCTGGATATGCTCGCCGAATAACCCGACGGGTAATGTCATGCAGGCAGACGCTATCCAGACTATCCTGGAAAATTTCAGCGGTCTGGTAGTTGTGGATGAGGCTTATATCGATTTTACCAACGAGCCTTCATGGATACAGCATCTGGACAAGTACGCTAACCTGGTGGTATTGCAGACTTTTTCCAAAGCGTGGGGCCTTGCGGGCATTCGTGTAGGCATGTGTTTTGCTTCACCCGAGCTGATCCGCATTCTGAACAAGATCAAGCCACCTTATAATATCAGTTTGCCCGCCCAACAGGCATTGCTCGAAGGCTTGAACGGCATCGAGAAGAAGGACAAAATGGTGGCCGACATTCTCGATCAGCGTGATGCATTGACGGCTGGTCTGCAAAGCCTGCCGATCGTGTTGGAAATCCACCCGACGGACGCCAACTTCCTGCTCGTGCAGTTCGAAGACGCGAAAGGCGTGATGGATTACCTGATCCGTGAGACGATCATCGTGCGCGACCGTTCGCGCGTGCATTTGTGCGAAGGATGCCTGCGCATTACCGTTGGTACAAAAGAAGAAAACGAAGTTTTGATCGAATCATTAAAGAAATACCAGCCTAAAAGCGTTATTGTATAGCTGCTATCAGCGTTCCCGGAACATTTCCCCGATTTAATTAACTATGAAGAAATTAGCCTTAACTTTTATTTGCGCACTTTGCTTCGGAATGGCACACGCCCAATACGACAACTGGGCGGTCGGTTTCAAACTCGGTGAACCCACCGGCGTCAACATCCGGAAGTACTTCAACAACATCCACGCCATAGACGTGACCATCGGCACTTACGGCGGTATCCTTGGCAACGACCGCAAGTACCGCGGCGACAATGGAATTTACAAAAACACGGGTATTTCGCTCCAAGTGCATTATTTGTGGCACACGCCATTGTTCAACTCCGAAGCGGTGCATGTGTATTACGGCCTAGGCGGGCAGCTCAACAACCGTCGCTCGTACCCGAACCGCCTGAATGGACAATATGAAAAGAACCTTACGCTGGGCGGCTCGGTGCTGGGTGGTTTCGAATATTACATTCCCGACAACCGTATCTCCGTGTTCCTGGAAGGCGGTACTTACGTAGAGCTGCTGAGGAAGCCGTTCTTTTTTAGTCCCAATATCTCCGCAGGCCTTCGCTTCAACCTTTAAGCGGTACTTCTTTCAAAAGCATACGAAAAGCAGGTTTACGCCTGCTTTTTTTATTTAATTTGACCTGCGGTTTCACCATTTTATCAGCGCAACGTGTTTAAAGTTTACAGTTCATCGGCAGGCTCGGGTAAAACTTATACCCTTACCAAAGAATACCTCAAACTGGCCCTGCATTCCAATTCGGAGTTGTATTTCAGGAACATTCTGGCTGTGACGTTCACCAATGCGGCTGCCAACGAAATGAAGGACCGCATTCTGCTGATGCTGCGCACCTTCTCGGCTTACACGGAAAACGACGCGAAGCCGCACCCGATGATGCGCGATGTGGTGATTGAAATGTACCCCGATACGGAGCACGATGCAGCGCTTTTCGCAGGCGCCTGCCAGCTCATCGCCGCCCGTGCGCAAATGGTTTTCGGGCAAATACTGCACCGCTATTCCGACTTTTCGGTGATGACGATCGACAAGTTCACACAGCGGCTGATCAGCAGCTTTACCGACGAACTGGGCATTCCATTCGTATTTGAAACCCAACTCGACGCCGACCTGCTCGACGACGCCGTAGACCGGCTCCTGGCCCGCATTGGGCAGGAAGGCGAGGAAGTATTGACGGACATTGTCGAGAAATATTACCGCGAGAATGCCGAGGAAGGCAAAAACTGGGGCGCATTGCCGATGCAGTTCCGCGATACGGCAGGCACTTTGCTGAGCGAGCAGAGTTATATGCAAATGAAGCGCGTTGAAGACCTCAAAATGGAGGACTGGATCGCGGTACGCAGGCAAATGCGCGAATTCGTACGCGGGCGCGAGGAAATGATGACCAAAGACGCGAAGCATGCATTTGAACTGATCCAATCCACCTATTTGAGTGAAAAAGACTTCCACCAGAGCGGCAGAGGCATTTACGGCTACTACCGCGACCGCGCCGAGGGCAAGAAGCTCTGGATGGAGCCGAATTCCTACGTTTACAAAACCATCGGCGAAGGTGTATGGTACGGGGCCAAAACACCCGCACCGATCCGCGACGAGATCGAACGCCTCCGCACCGATCTGGAAAACTACTTCCACCAGATCGAGAACATACGCTCGGCCGAAACCGGGAAAATTACATTATACAACCAGCTCGACAGGCACATTTACAACCTCTCGCTCCTGGGCGAAATCCGGAAGGAATTCGATGCATTGCTGAAACAGAACAACCAGGTCCATATTTCGGACTTCAACCGGAAAATCGTCGATATCGTGGCGCGGGAGCCGGTACCCTTCATTTTTGAAAGGTTAGGGGAAAAATACAACCACATTCTCGTCGACGAGTTCCAGGATACTTCCAAACTGCAATTCGCGAACCTGCTGCCGCTGATCGAGAATGCATTGTCGGGCGGGTACTTCAACCTGATCGTAGGCGACGCGAAGCAGTCGATTTACCGGTTCCGGGGCGGGGATATGGATTTGATATTGCATTTGGCGCAAAACCAGGTCATGCGGCTGGGTAGCATTCTCGGGAACAGCCCGTTCAACGACGAGCGGCTGTTTGCATTGGATAATTACCTGCATATCAATCACCTCAAAACCAACCGGCGAAGCTTCCGGGAGGTTACCGAGTTCAATAACAAGTTCTTCGGCTTCATTGCCGAATCGCTGGGCGACGAATATCCGCTGATCCGCGAGGTGTACGACGAGCATTTCAGTCA
Source organism: Dyadobacter soli (assembly GCF_900101885.1). Classification (GTDB taxonomy): domain Bacteria; phylum Bacteroidota; class Bacteroidia; order Cytophagales; family Spirosomataceae; genus Dyadobacter; species Dyadobacter soli. Next base: position 81,299 of record NZ_FNAN01000010.1, read on the forward strand.
GGAAATACCGGAAGGAGTGGCCGAGGGCGGGCATGTGGAAATTGAGTTTCTGGAAATGAATGAGGCTACGGAGGAAGGCGCCGAAGAATCCTCTTCCGACGCGATTTCCCGGCGCGCGCTCGAACTGGTTCATTCGCTTCGGCAGGAAGGTTACCACTGGCGCGACATTGCCATCCTATGCCGGAAGAAAAAAGAGGCTACGACATTGGCCAATACCTTGAAAGAGGCCGGTTTTCCGCTCATTTCAGACGATGCATTGTCGCTGGCCTATTCGCGCTCGGTGCATTTCATCATTTCGTTCATGAAGGTGCTGCACAGCTCCGACCACCGGCTGGCGCGGTACGAGGCGGCCTACCTTTTCCACCAGGTGATCCGCCGGAAGAACCCGGAACCACATGAATATGAGGAGATCAGGGTGCTTTGCGAAGCGCGCGGGCTCGACAGTTTCCTCGAATATTTCCGGAAATGGGACATTACCATTACGTCGTTCAAAATGCGGCAGGTGTCGGTTTTTGAATTAACCGAGCTGTTAATGCAGCAATTCGGGCTTTTCAAACAGCAGCTGGAAAGCGAATACCTGTTCCGGTTCCTGGATGTGGTACTGGAATTCGGTAACCGGAAGAGCAACCACCTCGGCGATTTTCTGAACTATTGGGAATCAGCGAGATACAAGTTTTCCATCACTGTGCCCGACGGCACGGACGCTATTCGCATTACCACCATCCACAAATCGAAAGGGCTGGAATACCCGATTCTGCTCATTCCCTATGCGCAATGGAAAGTGACGCCGAATGCACGCCTCGATCGCCTTTGGGTAGATATGGATGATGTTGATTACGAGGAAATTAATATTCAGGATAAACCTCATTATACCAATCCCAAACTCCGGAGCTCGATGGTTTCGGTGGTGAAAGAGCTTGAAAATACGGTGGTAGGCGAGCAGTACCGCGAGGAGCGGATGCGGACGCTGATCGAAAACCTGAACCTGCTTTACGTCGCATTCACGCGGCCGGTGCAGCGGCTGTATGTACTCGCGAAGCGCGAGCGCAGGTGGGAATCCGGGCAGCAGATCAACCATTGGCTGCGCGATTACCTGAACCAGGAAGGTTTTACCCCTGCCTGGGACGAAACCATTTCGAAATATGTGATTTCAGAGTCGTCAGGCAGTCTTCGTCACGCCCACGTGAGCTCGGGTACGACGCCTTTTGTATTAAAAACCATATTGAGCAACGACCGCACGGAATCACTGCGTCTCCGCCGCATGGCCGACCGCATTTTCGACGTGCAGACCTTCGAACCGCGGCACGACCGATTGCAGAAAATGCGGTACCTGCTTACCCGTTTGAAAACCGTCTCGGACCTTCCGGAAGCATTGGAAAAGCTCGTAGGCGAGGGGATATTTACCCGGAAAGAGACCCGGGAGATCGAAGCGCTGACCATTTCGCTCTTGCAGGATCCTTCGTTGCAGGTGCTTTACCAGGACGAAAACCACATTCAGATCAACAAGGAATTGCTGGTGCCGGGCGGCAAGATGCTGCATATAGACAGGGTCGTTCAGCGGCCGGGCGGCGAGTATATTTTCATGTCTTTTGTAGGTGGCAACAGCCCCGACGAACCCCGCAGGCATTTGAAAAAACTGATCAAGGCATTTTCCGAAAACGGCAAGCCTTCACGCGGGGTATTGATTACCCTTGAAGACGAACTGGTTGAATGGGTAGAACAGTAGAAGTATTTTGTATGATTTGAATTATAATCCGGTTAAATGCTATGAAAAAGGGCCGAAATACGGTCAAAAAGCATTATTTTTCCGGATATTCCCCCAAATCGTCATTTAGTAGTATTTCTACTTGATATTCAGCGTTTATGCAACTTACATTTCAGCGTCAGGTCTTACTTGGGATCTCATTTTCAATTCTTTTGGTGCTAGTGGTAGGCTATGTATCCTACAATGCGATCCTGATCCAGCAGGAAAATGCAGGCTGGGTCGACCACACGCGGGAGGTAATGCGCGTTTCTACTTCCGTTAAAAACCGCCTGCTGACCGCCGAAGCAAATGTCCGCGGGTTTGCGATTACCGGTAACGGTTCTTTCGAAACGAGCTACCTGCAAGCTTCCAACGACATGTGGAAAGATGTAGAAGCATTGAGAAAGCTGGTGAAGGACAACAAAACACAAAGCGCACGGGTTGATTCGCTGTCCAACCTCCTGGAAGCGCGGGTAGGCCTTATGAGCCGCCAGTACGAGATTCTGAAAGTAGGCAAATACAGCATCGATACCATCCAGCAGATTGTTTTGCAGGGAAAAGAAGTTTCTTCCAAAATCGAATTCAGCTTTCGCCGCATTGAAAACATGGAGGAAGGTTTGCTGACTGAGCGCGAACAACTTGCTTCGACGAGTTCGGCCCGCGCCAAGCAATATATCGTGCTGGGTTCGCTGCTGTTTTTCCTGGTGATCCTTTTGCTCTATTATTTTATCCGAAAAACATACCTGGCGCAGATTGCAAGCGAGAAGGCTATTCAATTGGCTAACAGCCGGTTGGAAGAGCTGGCATTGGAAGACCAGGAGAAAAACTGGATATTGAACGCAGCCATGGAGGTATCCAGCGCCGTGCGCGGTGAGCCCACGCTGACCGAACTTTCGGAGCGGTTGCTGAACAAATTTTCGAAAGTGACTGGCTCGCAGGTCTCTGCAATGTACCTCGTCACCCGCTCGGGCAATTTGCTCGAACGTTCGGCAGTACACGGCCTTTCGGCTGTGGAGTCGGCACCGGCATTTGTTTCGTTCGGAGAAGGGTTACTGGGCCAGTTTGCCGCGGATAGGGGCGATATCAAGCGCCTGGACGTAGCGCAAGGCTATTTGCAGGTGAAGACAGCCACCGGTAATGCAGCGCCTGGTGTCGTCCTAATGAAAAACATCAGCTTCGATGGCTCGGTAGCAGGTCTTCTTGAAATTGGTTACCTGAAAGACCCGGGACCGAAGGTGATCAAGCTGCTCGAAATGATTTCCGATAATGTAGCGGTGGCGATTATGGCCGCCCGTGCGCGCGAGATTGCCAACGAATTGCTCGAAAAAACGCAGTTGCAGGCCGAAGAGCTGGAAAGTCAGCAAGAGGAACTGCGGGTTACCAATGAGGAACTCACGCGGCAGACATCGCTTTTGCAGGTTTCGGAAGAGGAGCTGCGCGTACAGCAGGAAGAGTTAAAACAGATCAATACCGAGCTGGAAGAAAAGGCTTTTATGCTCGAAGAACAGAAAAGCACGATCGAAGAGGCGCGTGATCAGATCCAGATCAAAGCGGATGAACTCGAACGCAGCGGGCGCTTCAAAAGTGAGTTTTTGGCCAATATGAGCCACGAGCTGCGGACGCCGCTGAACAGTATCCTGATTTTGTCACGCATCCTGGGCGAAAACAAAGGAGCCAGGTTGAATGAAGAGGAGCAGCGCTATGCTTCGGTGATCTACAATTCCGGCAACGATTTGCTGACGCTTATCAACGATATCCTCGATCTCGCGAAGGTGGAAGCCGGGAAAATCGAGCTAATCCATGAAAATATCAGTGCCGAATCCATTTTGGCCGAAGTCAAAAGTACTTTCCAGAAGGTTGCCGAAAACAAAGGCCTTTCATTGCAGGTCGAGAAGACCGATTCGTGCCCTGCGACGCTGTTTACCGACCATACCCGTATGTTACAGATACTTAGAAATTTGATTTCTAACGCCGTTAAATTTACTTCCGCTCCTGGAAAGGTTTCGCTGCTGATCTCAAAAGAAGATAACCAGCTGCATTTCGAGGTCGCCGATACAGGTATTGGCATTCCTGCCGAAAAGCAGGCGTCGATTTTCGAAGCATTCCAGCAAGCCGACGGTTCTACGAGCCGGAAATATGGCGGTACAGGGCTCGGGTTATCGATCAGCCGCGAGCTGGCCGGCCTTTTCAATGGGTCGATTTCGCTGAAAAGCACGCCGGGCGAAGGTTCGGTATTCACATTGAAAATCCCTTACCTGACTGAATCGGATGAGCAAACCACTGTTATCGAGCCGGAAACTGTGGTGGAGCCGGTTAAACGGGAACAGCAGGAGGAAAAACCGCCGGTAGCCGAGAATGGCAAGGCGCGACGCCTGCTGCTGATCGAGGACGACAGTATTTTCGCGGCGGATATGGCCGCCAAGGCGAAGGGAAGTGGTTTTGAAGTGCAGATAGCCGCTAGCGGCCGGGAGGCGCTGGAAATGGTAGGCGCATTCAATCCGACCGCGATTATACTTGACATGCATTTGCCCGATATGGCGGGCGAAGTGGTATTGAAGGAGCTGAAAAGTGACACACGCACGCGGCTAATCCCCGTGCATACGGTGTCGTCGGGCGATTATTTCGATGAAGAAATGGTGAAAAACGGGGCGATCGGTTTTATGCAGAAACCGGTTGACGAGCGGTCGGCCCAGCACATATTCACCGCATTAAAACTGGAAGGAAAGGACCTCGACCAGCAGCGCATTCTGCTCATCGAGGATGATGCCTACCAAAGCAAATACCTGGGCGATTTCCTTGCGAGCAATAACATTTTCGTACTGTATGCCTATTCCGCAGCCGAAGCGCTGGCGATCCTTGAATCGGATCGGGTCGACGGCATTATCCTTGACGTGCGATTGGCGGATATGAACGGGCTGGATCTTTTGGATAAAATCAAAGAAAACGCGCAATGGAATGAGCTGCCTGTGGTGGTCAACACGGCAGAAGACCTTACCCAGGCCGATTTGGGGCGGGTAATGAAGTACGCGCACCCGGTGGTGATCAAAACCAAGAAATCGAACGAGCGCCTGCTCGACGAGGTGAAGCTTTTCCTCAAAAAAATACAGCCGAAAGCGCCGGAGCCGGAAGCACCGAAAGAATCGTTCAGCAATGCGGTAGTGAATGCGGAAAAGCTTTTTGTAGGCAAAAAACTGCTGCTGGCCGACGACGATATGCGCAATATTTTTGCATTGAGCGCCGTGCTGGAAGACGCCGGGTTCAGCATTGAAATCGCTACGAATGGTAGGGAGGCGATCGATAAATTGGAAGACAATCCGGAGATCGAGCTGATATTAATGGATGTAATGATGCCTGAAATGGACGGTATCGAGGCGACGCGGCGTATCAGGCAGGTACCGAGATGGGCCAATATCCCCATCATCGCGGTGACCGCCAAAGCCATGCAGGGCGACCGCGAGCAATGCCTCGAAGCCGGTGCGAACGATTATATTTCAAAACCTGTGGATGTTGACAAGCTGCTTTCGCTGATCAAGGTCTGGTTACAAGCTGCGTAGTTATGGTGCTGATAGAATATGCGGAACTGGAAATACTCATCGTGCGGATCAGGGAAATATCAGGTTTTGATTTCTCCGGGTACGCGAGGCCGTCGCTGCTGCGGCGGGCGAGCAGGTATTTGACGACCCACAAAATGGATTTCCCGCAATTGCTCGTGCATATCGAACAGGGCGGGAGCGTGGTATACGGCCTGATACAGGAGTTGACCGTCAACTATTCGGAGATGTTCCGGGACGCGGATTTCTTTATGAAAGCGAAGTCGGAGGTGTTTACTTACCTCGAATCGTACCCGACGCTGCGTTTTTGGGTGGCGGGATGTGCAACCGGCGAAGAGGCTTATTCAATGGCGATTTTTCTCAAAGAGGCGGGGTTTCTCGGTCGCTCGCTGATCTACGCCACCGACCTGAGCAAGAAGGCGCTCACGGCCGCGCGCGAGGGCGTGTTCACGCTCGGGAATGTGCGTACGTACTCGGAGAATTATCTGGCGGCAGGCGGAAAGCATTCATTGTCGGATTACTACCATGTGGCTTACAACAAGGCGGTGATGCTGCCGGAGCTGCGGCGGAACATTGTTTTTTCCATGCATGACCTTACCGGCGACGGCGTGTTCAACGAGTTTCAGTTTATCAGTTGCCGGAATGTGATGATCTATTTTACCCTGGAACTCCGCCAAAAAGTATTCAGGCTTTTGTATGACAGTCTCAGTATGTTGGGTTTTCTTTGCCTGGGGAAGCGCGAAACACTGCGCTATTCGGGTCTGGAAGAAAACTTCAAAGTGATCGATAGCACGTTGAACATTTACCAGAAGATCAGATGAGCAATGCGACGGATAATGGTTCACTCAGTTTGGTGCTGGTCGGCGGATCGTCGGGCAGCTTTGCGATTTTCGAGGAAATGCTCAGGCTGGTCAGAAACCCGATTTCGTTCGCATTGATTTTCGTATTGCACCGCGGCAAATCCAGTACCGCGGTTTTGCCGCAATTATTTAAAAACAAGACAAATGTAGCTATGAGCGAGCCGTACCATCTGGACCCGATCGAGGAGAATTCCATTTATTTCGCTTACCCGGACTACCACCTGCTGATTGGTCCCGACAAACGGTTTCACTACGATTGTTCCGACAAAGATTTCTTTTCACGCCCATCCATCGACGCAACCTTCATTTCTGCCGCCGTTTCCGGCATTCCCGTGAAAGCGGCCATGCTCTTTTCCGGTTCCAGTGCCGACGGCGCTTTTGGAATGAAAGCATTGGCAGAAAAAGGGTTCCCGACCTACGTACAGAACCCGGCCGAGGCGGAGTCGCCGCGCATGCCCGAGCAAGCCCTTTTGGCCTACGAAAAACACCGGGTAATGGTCGATGGAAACCTGTTTTCGATCATCAACGATATCCTTCAATAGCTACTCAACGATAACCCATGGAAAATACAAAGATTTTGCTGCTGGACGACCGGGAAGAGAACCTGATCTCACTCAAAGCGATCCTGAACCGCGACGACATTGAAATTTACGCGACTACGTCACCCAACGAGGCATTGCGCATTGTCTGGGAAAACGAGATTGCCGTTGCGCTGGTGGATGTTCAAATGCCGGGAATGGATGGTTTCGAGTTTGCGGAGACACTTTTTTCAAACCCCAAAACCCGCGAAATCCTGATCGTTTTCGTGACGGCAATTTCCAAAGAAACGACTTATGCGGTGCGAGGTCTCAAAACCGGGGCCATCGATTACCTCTACAAGCCGCTCGACCCTTACATTACCAATGCGAAGGTCGATTCGCTGATCAAGCTCGCGCGCAGCCAGCGGGAGATACGCGAGAAGAATAAGCTGCTGGAAAACTACGCGACGATCGTGCTTAATTCTCCGGATATCATTGCTACCGTGGAGCCGGATACCGGGTCGATATTATCTATCAATCCGTCCGTGGAGACCATACTAGGCATTTCCGCTGCCTCGCTGATACGGACTTCGGTACTCGATCTGCTGGTAGATCCCTTGAAATCAAGCCTGCGCGAAGTGCTTGTGAAGCGCAGTTTCGTAGGCGGGGAGACCATCGTCGTGGAGGATCAGTTCTACGGTCGGCTGCGGCAGCCGGTATGGCTGGAATTGAGGATAATGTATAAAAACAGGCTATTGTTCGTAAACCTGCACGATGTGGAGAAGCGGAAAGCGCACGAACTGGCGCTGATCGACGCACAGACGCAGGCGGAAAAGGCGCGGAAAACGAAGGAATCGTTCCTCGCTAACATGAGCCATGAGATACGGACGCCGCTGAACGGTATTATCGGCCTGGGCAACCTGCTGGCCGCAACGGAACTAACCGACGGGCAGAACGAACTCGTAAATATGCTTCGCCAATCATCGGGATCGCTCCTGAATATCCTGAATGACATCCTCGATATTTCCAAAATCGACGAAGGCAAGTTCTCGATCATCCCGACGTCTACTGACCTCCGGCTACTAGGCAAGCAGATCATCGATTTAATGCAGTTTAAAGCCGATGAAAAGAAACTGGAACTGCGGCTGGAAACCGGCGACAAAATTCCCGAATGCGTGACCGTAGACGGTATGCGCCTGAACCAGATTTTGCTGAACCTGATCGGTAATGCATTGAAATTCACCGAAACGGGCAATGTGACTTTGAAAATGGAACACCTGGCCGAAACACCGGCGGGGCACCGGATCCGGTTTGCGGTGGAGGACACGGGTATAGGAATGTCGGACGAGCATCTGGCCAATATTTTCTCCGAATACGGGCAGGCTTCCGAGAATACTTCGCATCAGTACGGCGGTACCGGCCTCGGTCTGACCATCTCGCAGAAACTCGTGCGGCTCATGGGCAGCGAGCTGGAAGTGAACAGCCGTTTCCACCAGGGAAGCCAGTTCTTTTTTACATTAATCCTCCAAGATGCCAACGAAAAGACCGGCGACGCAAAGCCCGTGGTGTCATTCCAGAACCTGCCGTCTTTCGACGGCAAGAAAGTGCTGGTAGCCGAGGATAACCCGATCAATGCATTGCTTTTGAAAAAATACCTCAAAGCATGGCAGCTCGATGCCGTGATCGTAGGCAATGGAAAAGAGGCCGTGGACCAGCTGCGCGAGGAGCTTTTCGACCTGATCATCATGGATACCCGTATGCCCGAAATGGACGGTTTTCAGGCCGCCCGCATGGCGCGTGAGGAGCTCCGCATTACCACGCCGATCCTTTCGCTTTCGGCCACCGTGCTGCCCGAAGAGGTGGCCCAGGCACTGGAAGCAGGTATGAACGATACGCTTTCCAAACCGTTCGAACCGGAGAAGCTGCACCAGAAAATAGACTTGCTGCTTTCAACCATCGCACCTGCAAACGTGTCACAAGTTTGAAGTGCAACGATTTCCGGCAACTTTTCGTAATGATTATTTGCAGGAATTCGTTCTAGAAAGAGTAATTCTAATTGATAAAACAACAAATGAAAACGATCAGAAACAGTTGGTCATTACTGCTGTTAATAGCCCTCGGCGGTTGCAGTTCGTCCAAAACGATGCCTTATGCATCCAAATGGAATGCGCCGTTCTCCTATGTAGATGAAATCAAACCCGACCAGCAGGACCAGCGGTCGCGCCTCAGATACGGAATCATCAACGACGACCAGTACGTGTACATCACGCTCAAAACGAAAGACCCGAACACGATCCAGAACATCCTGAGCAGCGGCCTGAAAATCGCATTCAGTCCGGAGGGCCAGAAGAAGGAAGGCTACGCGCTGACTTTCCCGGTGGTGATGAAGGAAGATCGCAAGGCATTACGCCGCGTAGAAACGGATTTGCCTAACAGCCTCGGCCTCGGGCTTCTCTTGGATTCGTACAATAAAGAGGCCGTTTGGAAAGACCGCGACGGTCAGCATTTGATCGACCTCGTACGGCCTGATGGCAGCATCAAATCGCACATCTCGATGGACCGCGACGGCGAACTTACCGAGCAAATCGCGATCCCTTTCGCACTCATGAATGTGAATGCGCGTGAAACGGGAATGATGGGCATGAGCATTAAGGTCGATGGCCAATCATCGTCGAACTCCGGTTTCAGCCCGCGTATTGGTATCGGCCTTGGGGGCGGTATCGGCATGGGCGGCGGTATGGGAGTAGGCATCGGAACCGGCGGGTATAACTCGCGCTACAATGGTAATGACCGTAACGTAGACATCCGCCTGGAAGTGCAACTGGCAAGAGCTAACTAAACCAGTCTTTATCAGGATTTTAAGCCCGCTGTGTAATGCAGCGGGCTTTTTTTGTGGTGTGTTCGTCGGGTGTGGTTAGGGGTGCATTGTTGTTGCATCCCTGACGGGATTTTGATCTTCATGCTCAATTCTTCATTACTACCAATATTACGTCGCTACGCGACTTTGATTGCCGCCCCAAAATGCCGTTAGGCATGTAATCTTGGTAGCGCATTAATTTTTCCGACACCTTCCGGGCGTGCCGTAGGTACGCGACAACACGGCTTATTCCGGATACTAGCGCCTTGCATTGACTTGAATATCATCGAATTGTAAAACATTTCGACATTTTGTAACTAATTGTTTTTTAAATACTTATAAGTAGCATATATTTGCATAATACTTGACTAATCAAATATATATCAACTATAAATCAAATACTTTTCAAATTTATGTCAACTATTTCCCAGGAGCTGAAACTGTTTTTGAATCTGACCATTATCCAGACTATCACCGCGAAACGCTTTGATGCCAAACTTCAAAACCACGGTATCAGCCTCAATGAATTCATGATTCTGCACCATCTGGCGAATGCGCAGGATGAGAAATTGCGGCGTACGGATGTGGCGGAAAAGGTAGGTCTGACGGCCTCCGGAATTACGAGAATGCTGTCGCCGTTGGAGAAGCTGGGGTATGTGAAAAGAGAGGCAAACAGCCGCGACGCGCGGGTATCGTATGTGAAGCTGGCGAATGCCGGGAAGAAGATTTACCTCGAAGCTATTGCTACCGCCGAGTCAACTTCGGAGCAGTTGATGATCCCGGTAAAGTCCAAGAAGCTGGAAGACTTGCAGCGCGTGCTCATCGAGCTCGGCGGGACGATCGAATAGGGCTTATGGTGCCAAATTTTGAAAAAGCACCCCTCAAAAAAACGCCTCTGACAGACGATCTGTCAGAGGCGTGGGTCTTACCTCATGAAGCGCTTACTTTGCCTTCCTGACGTAGATATTGCCGTTCATATTCTTCATCATGATCTCGCTGCCGCCGCCGTTGACTTTGCCTTTCACCCAGTCTTCGATGCTTACCTTGTACATGCCGTCTTTGGCTGTTTTGGTCGCCTGCGGTGTGGCTTTGTCGACGTCCACATCGAAGTCGCTGAAAATGTCGCCCTGATCGGATTTAGCCTTGATGTCGAACTTGGCTGTGGCAGGCAGGGTAATGTCCACATTTCCGTTCAGCGTGGAGAATGCCATCGGCGATTTCGCGTCCAGCGTTTTGAAATTCGCTTTCAGCAAACCATTCACCGTGTTGGCAACGGCCGAGCCCGAAATGTTCGTCAGCCGGATGTCGCCGTTCACATTGGTGATTTCCAGCACGCCATCCACGTTTTCGATCGTTACGTCACCTTCATTGATCGTTCCGACATTCAGCGAGAACTTCGTCGGGACTTTGATATTCAGTTCCATGTGCGAATTGAAAAGCTTCGAGCTCACGTTCACGACATTGTTTTCCTCGGTAGCCGAAATATCCATTGCGCCGCTTTTGGAGATGCGCCGCATTCCTTCGGCATTTTCCTTCGGCTTCTCCTGTTTATCGGACTGTTTGGTAGTCGCATCGATCACCACCTGGTTTCCGTTGTAGCCTGTCACGCGGATGGAGCCGCGGATCAGGTGTACTTTCAGCGTGCCGGGTTTGCCGGGGTCGCTCAGGGGGATCGTCAGTTGTTCTTTTATATCGCCCTGGGCCAGCAATGGTGCCGAAATTGCGGTAAATGCTGTGAACGCTGCGAGGGCTAGAATGCGCGGGGTTTTCATTTTGCTAAGATTGTTTTTTAAGATAGATATTGCCATTGAATGTTTCGAATTTGTAGGTTGGGCCGCCGCTGCCGATACGGATGAACGTTTCGGTACTCAGCTTGTAAACCGTTTTGTTCTCGCGGTTTTCCGAGTTTTTGACTACCCGCACCGGGAGTGTTTCGACGTTCGGGAAATCTGTAAAGAAATCGCCGTTGAATGTTTTGAACTGGCAGTCGACGGACAGTGCGGCCGGGTAGCTGATCTTGACGTCGCCGTTCAGCGTTTTGAAATCCGACTCGCCGGGCGGAACGGTGAGGTAGTTAGCCTCTACATTCCCGTTGATCGTGTGCATATCCGCTTTTCCTTTCGCATTCACGACCTTAATCGCTCCATTCACATTGCGGATACCGAGTGAGCCGGTGACGTCGTTCACGTTGATATCGCCGCCATTGACCGTGGAAACGTGCAAATTGAGCGAGTAGGGCACCTTAACCGTAAAATCCAGTTCGAAATCGTAATGGATTTTCGGTCCGTCCCAGTTACGGCGGCTGCGGTTAGGCCGCGAGTCGAACGGGTTGGCGATGTAAGCGATAATGCTGTCGGCATCCTGCTCGATTTCAAGTTTAAACTCGGCCTTGCCCTGATCCAGCACGTCCTGTGTTTTGGCCCTGATTTTCTTATCGATTTCCAGCACCACTTTATCGCCGTTATAGCCTTCCACTTTGATAAAACCGTTGATATTGTAAATCGCGAGCACATTTTTGGCCGCCTGGCCGGCGCTGATCGTAAATTCCTTGCTGACGTGCTCTTTGTGTTCCAGCTTTTGCGCCGGGGCCTGGGTACAGCAGAGCACTGCTCCCGCCAGCAGGGGGATTGCAAAATACTTCATGGCTAATAGTTGATTTAAGGTTTATGAAAGGTCTTTGATTGTCTGTTCTATTTTGACTTTCACGAGGTCGTTCAGGTCTTCTTTTTGCAGCAGGGTTTTCAATGCTTTTACCGAACGTTTCTCCTGCAATTTGACCATCACATCCGCCAGGGCCACCTGTACCATCGGCGAATCCTGCAATGCAAGCGATTTCACCAGTCCTTCCCGTACGGACGCGTCGCCCGCATATTGCGTGAGCGCTTCGAGCGTTACGAGCCGCACATTTACGTTAGGGTCGTTGTTTAAGGTGGCAAAAAGCGCTTCTAAGACGCGATCGTCGGCCTGCGCGATCTCACTAGTGTAACCTACCGCCCGGAGCCGCTCCGTGGCCGAAGGGTTTTCGAGCAGCGAAAGCATCATCGTGCTCTTCATGTCCTGCACCTGGCTCGCCAGCGTTTCGATCCGCTGCTGGTAGGCCACCGCATCCACTTTGCTGCGGCTCGTCCGGTTGCCGATTACCCATCCCAGTCCGACAAGCAATAAGCTAAATCCGACTTGTACCGTCCATTGCGGCAGTACAAACTCGCGGATACTTTCCATCATGCTATGGAACGAGAACCGCGCCGCGGCTTTCTCGGCTTCTTTGAACTCGTCGAGCATGGTGTAAAAATTCGTGCGCATGGCTTCCTTAGGCTCAGGCACCCTTATTTTCGCCATGTTGTCCCAGATCTGCTTATCGGCCGCGAACTCCTCCTGGCAATGTTCGCATTCGGCCAGGTGGCGGTTCACCTCCATTTGCTCGCCTCTTTCGAGGTTATTGTTGAGCCATTCGGTCAGTTTGCCTTTGGTATAGTCGCAGTTCATTTCCTTATCGTCTTTCATTTGTAAAAAACCTTTTCTTCAATTCTCCCAATGCCCTGTGGACCCGCACTTTCACCGTTCCTTCATTGATATTCAGTACTTTGGCGATCTCGTCGTATTTCATCTCCTGGAACCTGCTTAAAATCAGCACCTCGCGGTATTCGGGGCTTAGTGCGCCCATCGCTTCGTGCAGAAACTCGTTGTCCTGCTGCCGTTCCAGGCTTTCATCGGCGCGCATTCCGCCTTCGATCCGGTCGGCGACCTCATTCACATCATAAAAGTTGAACGACCTGTTTTGCTTCACCGAATCATTCAGCACGTTCCTGGCCAGGTGGTACATCCACGTCCTGAACTCACCGTCGCCCGTAAACGTGTGACGGTATTTTAGCATTCTGTAAAACACATTCTGAACGAGGTCCTCACTGAGATCGGCCTTGTGCGTCATGTGGTAAAAGAACCCGAAAAGCGGCCGGTTGTACCGTTCGAAGAGCAAGCCCATCTTATCCAGGTCCCCGGTTTTTACCCGGAGCATCAGCGAGTTGTCGGTTAGGGTATTCAAGGCTCGGCGCTTTGTTTTCGTGATTTTGATGTGGTAACTCCGGGGAATGGGAAAGGTTACAGGAATTTAGGAAAAAAGTCGAAAATTTTTTTTAACTGTTTTCCTGGGGCGTTGGAGTGTCTTCGGCTGAAGCCGGTGCGGTGCGTAGTATTGTGCCGTGGAGATGGGATGTGGGGGGCCCAAGTCTGAAGACCTGGGTTAGGGTCAGGGGTGACGGGGTCAGTTTAACCCGAGGCTTCAGCCTCGGGATAGGCATGCACTAGGTCTGGCTTGAGCCCAAGCTCGGGCTAAGTCGTCAGCGGATACTTCGAAACGTCTCTTTGCCTGTCGCGGTCGGTTTTGATGGTGTCGTGGGCAGTTTGGATGGCGGTGAATTGGCTCAGGATCAGCTGCCGGACATCAGCAGGCAACTCATCTGATTTCAGCGCTTCTTCGTAGGCCTTTTTGGCGGCATCTTCACCCATTTCGGCGTTTTCGAGCACGGCCCGGCGGTTGTCGGACGTGAATGTGGCCCGGATATCCATCCATACGCGATAGAGTTTGCCCGACAGCATAGTACCCGTCGCAGGCTCGCCTCCCAGGTGCGTTACGTGCGATTTCAGGTCGAGCACATTCGCGCGGCTTGCTTCCGCCAGGTTGTGAAACATAGACCTGAGATCGTTTTCCAATTCGCCGGCTTCGGCTTCCGCTTTTTCATATCCCGCGATCCGGTCGTTGTTGATCAGAATCAGGTCGTTCAGGATTTCGATGGTTTCTGAATTCTGTGCCATTTTGGTCATAGTTTTGATGATGGGCCTTTAACATCAATAACCATTCCAAAACCTCAACGCACAATGCTGATCGCGTCGTCGTACATGACGGGATGGCAGCCGCGCGCCTGGTCGCGGATAACCTGCTGGCAAAGAAAGTCCAGTATTTCATCCCGGCGCGATAGTGGCGTTCCGGTTTGCGCTTCCCAATATTTTGTTTCAGGAATAAAAATAATGACCACGGTATTGCCGCCGCCGAACTCCCAGCCGAACTGGATGCTGATTTCACCTTCTTTGTAGTAAATGCTGCCTCCGCGGCCATCCTGGGTATATTCTAATTTGGGGATAAATCGGCTCATAAGTTGTTTTTTAAGCTTTTCAATGCCGGTATAGTCAAGGAAACGGTCGTCGTCGCTGTCACGGGCGATGTGCAGGCTACACGCGGGCGAGGTGTAATCCCAGTCGTCGTCGCGCCGGAAGGAAGTGTCCGGGATCGGCCTGCCGTCGGCGGTATATCCTTCACGAATTTCCGGTTCCGGTTCGTAGAGTAAATGCACTTCTTCATTCCGGATAGCGCGGCGGAAGTTGGCAGGAGCATTTTCAAACGGGAATTTTGGAAAACCTTCCGTGAATTTGATAAACTGTATCCGGTGCGTCCAGCCATCCGGCCAGTCGGCTTCGATGGTATAGCAGCCCGGCGGGTAGGGTAGTGTGTTGGTCAAAATCATGGTACCGCCGTTGAGTCGTTGTCGCACGGGCTTTTCTTCGATGATTTCCTCCGAGCAAGCATTGGTAAGGCGAAATGTACCGGCGTCCCAGGCATATTGCGGCATGTGAAACACGAGCTGCTGGCAATCGGGGTAATGGATGACGCGCACTTTTTCCGGCTCCACCATACCGGTTGGTGAAGGAGCGGTGTTTTCCGCAGGGTTTTGCCAAAAATTCGAAACGCTCGTCAGCACGCATTTGCCATAGTAGGCTTCCTCAGGTGCGGGTGCGTCCGTGAGCGGTTCAGCGGCATCCAACGGGATGATACCCGGCGTACCATTTCCGATATCAGGGACAAAATAGCCGGACACCGGAAGATTTTCAGATTTTTCCAGAATGCGGCGCCTAACCTCGACGATATTGCCAGGCTGAAAAACGTGTGCTTGCCGGGTGACTTTGCAGCGTATTGTAGCTTCCATTTCAATTCATTAAAACACAAAACCCTGGCCAACGCTTTTGCACTTGACCAGGGTCCTAATGTAGTAACTATTTGTTATTCAAATGGTTTATTTCGAGCCATCGGCTACTCCGAGCGCAGCGATTCGACCGGGTTCATCAACGCGGCTTTCACCGACTGGAATGAAATCGTGCATAAAGCCACGAGCACCGACAATGCACCCGCCAATGCGAACATCCACCACGTAACATCGATTTTATAGGCAAATTCCTGCAACCAACGGTCCATCAGCCACCAGGCTGCCGGTGTGGCGATGAGCAATGCGACGATCACCAGTTTCAAAAAATCTTTCGAAAGTAATGCGATAATGCCCGCTACCGACGCACCCAGCACTTTCCGTACGCCTATTTCCTTCGTACGCTGCTCAGCCGTGAATGTGGCCAGCCCAAACAAGCCAAGACATGCTACGAAGATCGTCAGCCCGGCGAATGTGCCCAATATCTGGCCGGTTTTCTGCTCAGCCTTGTAAGTTTCGTTAAATCGCTCATCGAGGAACGAGTAGCTGAATGGCATATCGGAATGAAAGCCGTCCCAATTCTTCTTCATCGACGCCAGTAATCCGGAGACTTCCGCACTTCGGGTTTTAATCAGCATCCAGCCCCAGCCGTTATTGAGCGTCATCACCAGCGGTCCGATCTGCTCGCGCATGGACTGGAAATGGAAGTCTTTTACAATGCCTATAACGTGGTAAGTCGCTTTTTTTCCTTCGTTGTTATTGCGGGTAATGGTTCGGTCCAATGCATTTTCAGGCTTCCAACCAAAGGTTTTTACGGCCGTTTCATTGATGATAATGGCCGTTGAATCAGTGCCATAATCGTTTGAAAAATTGCGTCCACGGGCTATTTCCATGCCCAGCGTCGCCATATAATTGTAATCGACTTCGTAGCGGAGCGTTTTCACCATCCGGTCGGTTTTGCCGTCGGGGTTTACCGTGAAATTGTTATTGTCGGAAGGCCCTGCCGGTACATAGCCCGACAAGCTCACATTTTCAATGCGCGAGTCGCTGGTCAGGCCTTCGCGGAATGCCTGCATATTTTTTCCCAAAGACCAGACGGGGATCACAATGACCTGATCTTTGTTATAACCCAATTTTTTGTTTCGGATAAACTGTAATTGCTGGAAAACAACCGTCGTGCCAACGATCAGAATTATCGACATAAAGAACTGAAAAACAACCAGTCCGCTGCGGAGGTTGAAGCTTCTGCCGGAAGAGGTGTATTTGATGACAGACAAGCCTCCTTTCAAAACTGTAATGGGTTTGAACGACGAAAGGAAAAAAGCCGGATAGCTTCCCGCAAAAATGCCGACGAAAAGCCCGAAGCCGATCAAGGCGGGAATAAGCCCCGGCACCGCATCCCATTGCAGGGAAAGGTTTTTACCCGACAGCTCATTGAAAACCGGCAATGCGACAACGCCCAGCAGGATTGCCAGTACCATCGCCAGTGAGGTCAGCAGAATGGATTCGGTGAGAAACTGACCCACCAGCTCGCTTTTTTCGGAACCCATGACCTTGCGTACGCCTACCTCACGTGCACGTTTGGATGAGCCTGCGGTCGAGAGGTTCATGAAGTTGATGCAGGCAATGAGCAGCATCATCACGGCCACCGCACCGAAAATGTATACATAGGTAATGTCGCCGTTCACATCCAGATCATATTGAAAATCAGAATGTAAGTGAATGTCTGTCAGCGGTTGCAGTTTCAGTTCGAGGTTGTTGCCTTGCTTGCGAAACTCGGCCATTGTCACGCCCATCGACTGTTTCAGCTGCGGGCTAATGTATTTATCGATCGTTGCGGGCAGTTTCGCTTCTAGCTTCTTGTAATCGTAACCTTCCGGCAGCACGAGGTAGGTGAAGAACTCGGAAGTCATCCAGGAGGTCGATTTGGCTTCGTCCAGCGTAGCCATCGAGCCCAGCAGATCAAACCGGATATGCGAATTGGAAGGCATATCCTTCATCACGCCGGTTACGCGCAGGGTTTTGTTCCAGTCTTTGAAAGTGATGATATTACCGATCACGTCCGTTTTACCGAAGTACTTTTTGGCAGTTGTTTCCGACAAAATAATGGTATTCGGTTCCAGGAGTGCGGTTTTTGCATTACCCTCTATGAAAGGCAGCGTGAATACCGAGCAGAAATTGGAATCTACGAAAGCCAGTTTTTCATCATTGTAAAGCTGGTTGCCGAGCAAAACCAACGGTTTTCCACCTTGCCGGAGCCGTGTAGATTCCAGCACTTCCGGGTAATCGGCCTTCAATGCGGCTGCGGTAGGCGGCATCGCGTGCGATTCGTTGATGATCCCGCCCTGCATTGTACCCTTAAATGTGGTGCGTACAATGCGGTTTGCTTTCTCGTGGAACCGGTCGAAACTCAGCTCGTCGATCACGTACAGGCTGATGAGCATGCAGGAAGCGAGGCCGATTGCCAGCCCTGCAATATTGATGGCTGAG
Organism: Dyadobacter soli; assembly: GCF_900101885.1. Lineage (GTDB taxonomy): Bacteria > Bacteroidota > Bacteroidia > Cytophagales > Spirosomataceae > Dyadobacter > Dyadobacter soli. Next base: position 99,291 of record NZ_FNAN01000010.1, read on the forward strand.
AAGACCCGGTTACGGACAAGGTTTCGCCAGGCGATTTTAAAATAGTTCTTCAACATAGGAATGGAGGCGACTGGGATTCGTAAAGAAATTCAATTTTCATGGCTAATAGACGGTACATTGTAATACATAGTACATTGTATAAAATATATGCCAAAATTGTATCGTGTTGTTTTACTGCATTTTAACGTATAATCCGGCAGGCAACCCGTTCGCATTCGGACACTTTTGTACGATAACGACCGTGCGGGGAGTGCGTTCTTTGTTACATTTACGATTGATTTCAGCGCATTATGACAGATCTTGAAAATTACCTGCAAACCTATTTCGATTTCGATCAGACCGATCTGGTCAAAGTAGCTTCTTTTTTCAAACCCGAAATACTGAAAAAAGGTGACTACTACCTCAAAACAGGGAAACCTTGCAATAAACTCAGCTTTATTAAATCCGGCCTGCTGCGAATTTACGTGGATTTAGAGGATAGGGAGGTGACGCAATGGATTTGTACGCAGGGTTATTTTGTGACCGATCTCGCAAGCCTTGTGTTTGCCAGTCCTGCCCGCTGGAACATTCAGGCGCTGGCCGACACGGCAATTTACACCATCGAAAAGCAGGATTACGACCGCCTCGGCGATTATATTCCCAAATGGCCAGTGACCGAGAAACTGTTCATCGCGCATTGCTTCACTACGCTCGAAGACCGTGTGTTTTCCTTCCTCTCCATGACGGCCGAACAGCGCTATAATCTGCTTTTCGAGAGCCATCGCGACATTTTCACGCAGGTACCGCTGCAATACATCGCCTCCATGCTCGGCATGACGCCCGAAACCATCAGCCGCATCCGCCGCAAGCAGCTCAGCTGATTTCTTGATCTAGGTCAAGTGTGTTCGAAAATGGCCCAAATACCTTTGTAAGGTCACTAATCAACCACTTGTATTATGTTTTTAGGTCATTACGGTTTAGCATTCGGTGCAAAGAAAGCCGCTCCCAAAGTTTCGCTCCTGACGCTCTTTGTCGCCGTCGAGTTTGTCGATATTCTCTGGCCATTTCTGCTTTTGCTGGATGTCGAGAAGGTTAAAATCCATCCGGGATTCACAGCGGTCACGCACTTTGAATTCTTGCATTACCCTTACACGCATAGCCTCGTGATGGGCGTAGTATGGGGGCTCGTGTGCGGGGCGGTATATTGGTTATTCCAAAAAGATCTGCGCAGTGCGCTGGTCGTCGGCCTGGCTGTACTAAGCCACTGGTTCCTCGACGTCATCGTCCACGTCCCCGACCTTCCGCTGACACCTTTCGGAGGCATTAAAGTCGGGATGGGCATGTGGAACTCGCTGCCCCTGACCGTGTTGACAGAGTCGGTCATCTTCATCGCCGGCGTCTGGATTTACATTAAAAACACCCGCGCCATAAATGGCAAAGGCAAGTGGGGCCTTTTTTCGCTGATCACCTTCTTCGTCATCGCCGAGCTATTCAACATGTTCGGCCCGCCGCCGGAAGACTCCATTCCCGCATTGCTGGGGTCGTTCGTGGTTTTGCAGGTGATTGTGCTGGGGCTGGCGCATTTGACGGATCGGAATAGGGAAGTGGTGTAACGTCGGTCCCCTAACCGTTGAGTCAGCCGCAGGATCATTGGTGATGAAAGTAATGGTTTTTGAATTGACCGTCATTTGCAAAAAACCTAACTTTAAGCTTTACACACTATGATATGCGAAAAAAAAGCCGGCGGGCCGAATTGGTTGAAAGACTCAGGAGTAGGTTAGATTTTCTTGAAAACTTGATGGCCGCGCCCTCGACGGGAATAAGTGATGCTAAATTCGAAGAAATCCGTGCAGAAGCGGTGAAGGTGAGAGATATGTTGAAAATATTGCAGTGTTTTCCATAATAGCGTATGAGAGCAGAACTTAGAAATCGTGTTGACACTTACATGGCGCAAATCAGGGCCGCGGATATTTCCGAAATCCCGGAAATCAAATCTACATTTTTCGAATGGTACAACTCAGTTTCAGATGAGGATAGAACCGAAATGGAGCCGTTTTGGGACGAAGTCAAAAAAGAAGCGTGGGAAGTAATCAACGAAATCAAAGAATTGATCGAGGAGCTCAAAGCCCTGAAAGAAGAGGAGCTCGCCGAGGCACGGAAGTGATTGACACGGCGAATACATATAATTGACCGCCGATTGCCATTTGATTAGAAAAATCGGCGGTCGGCGGTCAATGGTCGGCGGTCCAAACTACTTCTGAAACCCCTTATAATGCGCCACAATATCTCTGTCGCGGAACTTGTGACTGGGATCCTTCCGCCCCAGGAAGAATACGCCGCTTGCGGTATCGATATTGAATGACTCGGGTACGAGGCGATCAAAGAGTTTGATCCAGCCGAAGGCCAGGGAAACCGCGATCGCCACTTTTTTGCTTCGGGTAAGTCCCCAGGCCGCGTACCGGATGTTCCAGTGAAGCACTGTGCCAATACCGGTCAGAAAGCCCGAATCAATTAATTTAAAATCCTTGAAAAGCAAACGGTGGCCGCTTTCCGTAAAACGGGTAAAGTCGTACGCGCCCTCGTGTACGTGTTGCTGAAACGGCGTTTCTGCATAAACGACGCCACCCGGTTTGAGCACGCGGTGCATTTCCGCAGCCACGCGTTGCGGGTACATTACGTGTTCGAGAACCGCCTGGATCCAGATTCCGTCGATACTATTATCGGCGATGGGTAATGAGTGGCCGTCGGCAATGAAATCAGTATTGGGAGATGCATAGATATCGAATGAAAGAATTTCAACGCTCTTATCGTCGTACATTCCCCCTGCGCCGTTGCCTACCGCTCCTCCACCAATGATGAGTACAGTAGCTTTTTTACCGACATGCTTCGGTACGTTGTCGAGGAATTTAGCAAGATTGAGCTTCGTTTTTCTATCGTCTCTCAGGAAGATCCTTTTGATTATATCATATTTGTTGCCGCTCCTTGGTATCAGGCTTTCGCCTCCGGTGGCAAGCAGCGACGCTTTATCCAGAATGGATTCTTCGAAATTGACAAGAATAGGTATTGTTTTTTGAATCAGCGGTATTTCGTTCGTTGAATGCGAGCACGTAGCGTTGGTACAGTAGATGTGATCGTCCGCGATTCGCAAATGAGATAAGCATAGAGGACAAACCAGTGTTCCGGTTTCAATATGCCTGGTGAGCAGTGAACTGAAAGGATTCATCGATAGCTGTGTGTAGAGGCGATGGTGATAGGTGACACGGTTGGAAAAGTAATGTATTTCAAACCGGTGAAACCCGATAAATGATTTAACAGCACAGTTCAATTAACTATCGGTAAATGGAGATCGTTGTAGTGAACCTATTTGATTTTCGTAACTTTGTTTATGGAAAAGCCGGAAACACTCGAAGAATTCTATCAATACAAGTTCAACTGGATGCCTGAGAACTTGCAGCGCGACATCGGGCACTTCAATGTGTTCGCAATGCGAGAGAATTTCATCACCAACCCGGAGCCGGCGGCGTACAACCGGAGGGATTTTTACAAGATCGCATTGATCCGCGGCAAAAACGTGTACCATTACGCCGACAAGAGCCTCGAACTCGACGGTACCGCGCTGATGTTCTTCAACCCGCTGGTGCCTTACACCTGGGAAGCGGCCTGCGACGTGGTGACGGGTTATTTCTGCATTTTCAAAGAAGGCTTTTTCTCCGAAAAACTGCGCGGTAATGTAGGCGACCTGCCCATGTTTGCTATCGGTGGAAAGCCGTCCTATGTTCTGGATGACGTCCAGGATGCACACGTGAGCCAGATTTTTGAGAAAATGGTAGAAGAAATTGCTTCCGACTATCCCTATAAATATGATCTGCTGAGAAATTACGTGACCGAGCTCGTGCATTATACCCTCAAAATGCAACCCAGCGAGGCACTCTACCAGCATCCTAATGCGAATTCGCGGATCACAGCCGTGTTTACCGAATTGCTGGAACGTCAGTTTCCGATCGAAACGCCGTCACAACGGTTTGCACTGCGGTCGGCGAATGATTTTGCACAGCATTTGTCGATGCATGTCAACCATTTGAACCGGGCAATCCGCAAAACAACCGGGAAAACGACGACTACGCACATAGCCGAGCGCATTACCTCCGAGGCTAAGGCGCTTTTGCGGCATACCAACTGGAATATTTCGGAGATCAGCTATTGCCTCGGGTTTGAAGAGCCGTCGCATTTCAACAACTTTTTCAAGAAACAGACCACTCAGACGCCTACGGCATTCCGGATTGTTTGAATTTTGCAAGTATCTGTTTGAACCACGTAATGACCGGGCGTGGTGGCCATTTTACCTTTGTCTTGTTAAAACAATCAACAGAGAATAATGGAAAACAGAAAAGTATGGTTTGTTACCGGCGCCTCCAAAGGCCTGGGACTGGCACTCGTGCAAAAATTATTGGCCAATGGCTTTACCGTAGCCGCCACATCACGCTCGATCGATGAGCTGAAAGCCGCTGTTGGCAGCACAGGAGGCCAATTTTTGCCCCTTAGCGTGTCGCTTACCGACGAGCAGAGCGTAGGCAAGGCGATTGCCGATACGCTGGCTGCATTCGGGCGTATAGACGTGGTCGTTAACAATGCGGGTTATGGGCTTGCGGGGAGTCTCGAAGAGCTTTCGGACGCTGAATCGCGCGGTAATTTCGATGTCAATGTGTTTGGTATGCTGAACGTCGTTCGCGCCGTCATGCCGCATTTGCGTGCGCAGCAATCGGGGCATATCCTCAACATTTCGTCGATCGCCGGCATCACGGGCGCATTCCCTGGTTTCGGGATCTATTGCGCTACCAAATTTGCCGTGAACGGCCTATCGGAATCACTGGCGGCGGAAGTGGCCGATTTTGGCGTGAAAGTAACGATCGTCGAGCCGGGCTATTTCCGTACCGACTTCCTTACCGCAGGATCATTTGTAACACCCAAAAACGGCATTGCCGCTTATCAAAAGGTACGCGATTCGGAGGCATTGCACCAGCAGCAGATCAACGGTCAGCAGCCCGGCGACCCGGATAAGGCGGCCGATGCGCTGATTCGCATTGCAGGTGAGGCTAATCCGCCGCTGCACCTCATTTTGGGCGAAGATGCGTTCGGTTTGGCGCAAAACAAGATCGCCGCATTTACGGAAGAGCTGGAAAGCTGGAAATCGGTATCGGTTTCGACAAATTTTGATGCGTAAACCGTCTGATCACTTCATCTTTTCATAAGAAAATGCATCGCCTTTAAGCAGCGGATGTTCACCTTTCAAACCGTCGTTGTCCGGTTTTAGGCTGATGTTTTCGACGAAAATCTCGATGATCCAGGGTTCGATGCGGAATTCGAAATAATTGTCTTCCGACTGCACCGGGAATGAAGTGTAGCGTTCCGGCGCGAGTGTAAAGAAAAGGTCGATGCCGGTGGTCTTGGTTTTGGGTATTTGAAATATGCCCTCCTGGTTCATTTTGCCGTACTTTTCGCCTCCGGCAGTTTTGATGAGTGTTTCAAAAAACGGCAGGATTTGTACATTGCTATCGACGATTTTGACGGTTGTGAAGTCATCGGATGCAGTTTTGCTCGTCACAAGAGCGAAATCCTTCTCAGGTCTCGGCCGACTGTTGAGCACGATCTTTCCGTCGCGGAATTGCCATTTCCCGTGCCCCTGGCGGTCCATGGCACCGTAAGAGAAGTAGAGCTCAAAAGTACTGTCGGGTTTGAGCAGGATGGCCGAGGCGGTTTCCATAACACCTGTTAAATGATATTCTCCGGGAATGGAATCTGGCGACTGCGCGGCAGCCAAGTGGCAGGGGATCATCAATAGAGAGAGGACGTAATGTTTCAGCTTCATGAAAGGATAGTTTAAAGTGTATAGTTGAGTACGCCGCATTCCGCTATGGACATACGGCTTAGGAAATTTAGCTAAAAACAGCCGTTTTATCCATTGGATAGTTATTATAAGGCTGAAATAGCAAGCGTGTAGAACAACGAAGCCGGACCCATCGCTGGATCCGGCTTCACTTTTCTATCGGTAGTTGTTATTTAGCAGGTGGCAGTGCGTTGTTCTACCCAATGGATGATCTCGTCGGCGTGCCAAAGGCCCGATTTGGCCGTAGAGAAGTCCGCGTTGCCGTCGTAGCTCATCGACAAATGTAGCAGTTGGTAAGCACTCACGAAGTTGTCAAGCACCTTTTTGTCGGTAGAAGCAAGCTGCTCCTGATACCAACTAACATCCTTCCGTCCCTTTTTTTTGCCTTTGAAAAAGCTGTCTAGTGCTACCAGAACACCGGTATAGGCCGCGTGGCCAGCCAATTTTACATACTTGGGATCGTTGTAACGATAATCCTGCTTGCCAGCCATCTCCCGCAAGATGGTACGCGCATTTTCAACATAGCGTTTTGCTTCGAGAACAGGGTTTTCATTTTTCATAGTCTGTGCTTTTAGAATGTTTTAGTTATATCAAAAATACGACTTAGACCTACCCATTCCAACTCCGAAATCTAGCTGCATTCGTCTTTTACACAGGCCTTCATACTCAAATGCACTGCACTAATTATCCACCGGCAATCTCTCAATTAGCAATCGGCAGTATGATTTTCCACCCATTGAACTACCTCGTCGGCGTTTTGAAAAGCAAGGCTGGCTATTTCTACACTTGTAATTCCTCTGCGACCCATAGCATCGTATAAAAGCAGACGAGTAGTCTCGAAACTAACACTGACGCTTTTGTCTAGTAATTCCAGGTGTTCTTCGTACCACCAAATGTTTCGTTTTTCCCTGCTTTTAAGCTCGAACAATGCTCTTACGGCAATCAAAACGCCCTTAAACGCGGTGCGAGCTGCCATTTTTACAAAATCAGGGTGTTCGTAACATCCATCTTGCTCGTCAGCATATTCAGCCAGAATTATCCGTGCATTGGCAATGTGCTACTTGGCATTTGTAATTGGATCGATCCTTGTCATAGCGGTGTTTTTATTTTCAGATTACCTGAAAATACGCTGTTCACCCCTCTATTCCAATTCCAGCACCTCCCTCGGCTTCTGCGGTTTGCGGCGTTTTTCGCTCCACAAATACAGCGGCGGAATGAGTACCGGCGCGAAGAGCAACGTGCTCGTTAAACCACCGATGATCACGGTTGCGAGCGGGCGCTGCACGTCGGAACCGATGCCGGATGAGATGGCAGCTGGTACCAGACCGATAATGGCCACAACGAGAATGGAAAGCATGGCGCGCAGCTGCTCCGATGATGCTTCCAGTACATGGCTTTGGAGATCGCCCTCATTGCCTTGTACGGTACGGTTCAAAGCGGAGACGAGGAGCACACCGGCCATGACCGAAATACCGAAGATGCTCACGAAACCCACGCCTGCCGATACATTGAAGTAGTACCCGCGCATCAGCAATGCCACAATGCCGCCGCCGAGCGCGAAGAGAATGCAGCTCATGGTGACCATCGTGTGCGGGAGGTTTTTGAACAACATAAACAGGAACAGGAATACCATCACGATGGTCAGCGGAATGGTGAATGCCAGCTGCTTACCGGCGCGTTCGAGGTTTTCGTACTGGCCGCCGTAAATGATGCTGTAACCTTTCGGTACGTGCACCTGCGCATTGAGTTTTTTCTGCAATTCCTTCACAAAACCTCCCTGGTCGCGGCCACGGATGTTAGTGCGGACGGTTACCATGCGTTTGCTGCCGTAGCGATAGATATTCGTCTGACCTTCAATAAAATGGATGTCCGCCAGCTGGCTCATGGGTATGAGTGCGCCCGTGAGCGAGGGTACCTGAACGCTCTTGATCGCGTCGATGGAGTTGCGGTATTTGGGCAGGAAGCGGATCACAATGTCGTAGCGTTTGGTACCGTCGTAAAGCGTGGAAATGGTCTTGCCACCGATGGCCGCTTCGATCATATTCTGAATGTCGGCCACGTTGATACCGAAACGGGCGGCTGCTTGCCGGTTAATATTGATCGCCAACTGTTCCTGAGGGCCTTCCTGTTCGATGTTTACATTATCCGCGCCGGGCGTTGCCTTCACGATTTTGGCGATCGCTTCCGCTTTTTTGCGCATCATATTCAAATCATCACCTACCACAGACACGGCCAGGTCTGCCGCGCTACCGGTTACGATTTCCATTACCTGGTCGATAATGGGCTGGCCGGACGAGAATGCGACGGCCGGAAGCTGGGCCTGTAAATCGGCTTTGATTTTTTCCACCAGCTCCTTTTTGGTTATCGTGTGGCTCCAAAGGTCGTAATCCTTTAAACCGACGAGGATTTCGTTCCGGTTGGCCGGGAATGGGTCGGTACCGTCGTCGTTGCGACCGGTTTGGGTGATCACGAATGATATTTGAGGGTATTTGGCAATGATTTTTCGGATTTTAGGCGCATAGCTGGCATTTTCCTGAATGGTAATGCCGGCCGGAAAGTTGCCGCGCAGGAATATCGAGCCTTCGTCCAATGTCGGTAAGAACTCGGTCCCCAGTTTGATCCCAAACAAAACCAGCACGGTTACGACACTGAAACCCACAAGCACAGTCGTTTTGTAATTCTTTAAAAAGCCGCCCAATGCTTTGGAATAAGACTTTGTAAGGAAATCCAATACAAAATTCTTATGCTCCTTCATCGGCTTGTCGGGATCGGCCAATGCTTTTTTGTAGGCGAATGAAATGAGCACGGGAATGAAAGTCAACGCGGCCAGCATGGAACCGATCACCGCGAATGCGAGCGTCAGCGCCATAGGGGAGAAGAGCTTGCCTTCCACGCGCGTCATGAGCAGGATGGGCATGTACGCGAGGATGATAATGGTTACTGAGAAAAAGATCTCGCGGCCCACTTCCTGCGCGGATAGCAGCGTGATTTTGACAATTCCCTGCTGCTTTTCTTCCGGACTGGCAGTTCGATATTTGCGGATCAAATGCTCGGCCATCACGCACGCACCGTCGACGATGATACCGAAGTCGATCGCGCCGAGAGAGAGCAAATTCGCCGGAATACCAGTCAGACGCATTAGGATAAACGCAAACAACAGCGAGAATGGAATGGTAAGCGCTACCACCAATGCGCTGCGGATGCTGCCCAGGAAGAAGATCAGCAATATTACGACGATAGAAATGCCTTCAAACAACGTGTGCGCCACGGTTTCGAGCGAGTGATCAATGAGAAAGCTGCGGTCGTACAATGGCTTCAAATGCACGCCCTCTGGCAATTCGCTGGTTTCGAGCTCAGTAATGCGGTCTTTCAGGACTTTCAAAACCTCGCTGGGGTTTTCATAGCGGCGGAGCAGGATAATACCCTCCACGCCGCTGCTAACATCCACTTTATCAGCAGTGATAGTATAACCCATCACCCCGCTTGGCGGCGGAGGCGTGATTTCGACAGTGGCAACGTCCCGTACAAATACGGGCACCCCATTATCGGATTTCAATACGATATTCTGGATATCCTGCTCATTCTTAATAGCTCCAAGCCCGCGGATCGCAAAGCCCTGGCCGCCGCGCGCGATCACATTACCGCCGGTATTCTGGTTGTTGGCATTGATGGCGTCGATCACGTTCTGCATCGACAGGCCGTATTTGACCAGTTTTTCGGGTGAAGTAATGATATGGAATTGCTTCAAAGGCCCGCCAAAAGTGGTAACATCCGCAATGCCAGGCACTTGCAGCAATGCAGGCTTGATCACCCAATCCTGCAAATCGCGGAGCTGGGTAGGGCTGTAACTGGATGGTGCTTCCACGACGTAACGCAGGATTTCACCCACAGCGGTCGACAATGGAGCCAGCTCCGGCGCGACGCCGTCCGGCAGCTCAGCGGAGGCTAGCCGTTCGGTAACTTGCTGACGGGCGAAATAATCGTCTGTGCCGTCTTTGAATGTCAGCTGCACTACCGACAACCCGAATATCGTCCGGCTGCGTCTGTCGAGCACATTAGGGGTATTTTGAAGGGCCCTTTCGATGGGAACGGTCACTTGCTGTTCCACTTCCTCGGCGGCCCGGCCGGGATATTGGGCTACGACGATCACATTGGTATCGGCAATATCGGGGTAAGCCTCTATTTTGAGCTGTGTGAAGCACCAGTAGCCGGCGCCCATCAGCACTATGCTCACAGCGATCACCACCCACCGGTTGCGAAGGCTGAAAAAAAGCAGGTTCTTGATCATTTTAAATCCACTTGTCTACATGGTTGGTGACTATAAACCCGCTTTTTACCTCTCTGCGAAGCAATGTGAGTGCGGATTTAACTTTTTCTTCCTCGTCGATGAAGGAAATGACCATGGGCGTTTCGTCGAAACTGAACAGGTCGTTGGGGCGGCTCAGGTGCTTGCCGTCGAAGCCGAGGCGGCCGCGGTACACCGTCGCACCCTGCACTTTCTGTCTCACCAGAAACTGCATAATGTATTCAAATAGGGGAACTTCGTCTTTCCAGTGGTCGGCACTGATGAAGATCTGGGCTTGAAGCATATCCGGAGGGGGTTAATAGCCGAACGATAAACCTTTGAGCTGCATGACGCCCTTCGTCACCACATTCTCGCCATCTTTCAGGCCGCTGAATGCGACTATACGGTCGCCGATCTGGTCGCCGATATTCACCTCACGGCGTTCGAAAACCTGGGGGGCGGTTTTGAGAAACACATAATTGCGACCCTGAATGGTTACCAATGCGTCTTTGTTGATACTGAGCTTTTTACCTTCGCTCAAACCGAATGCAACAGTACCGAACATGCCCGCTTTCAGCTTGCCATTTGAATTGTTGATGCTCACGCGGAGCTTGATCATCCGGGTGGTCTGGTCTACCAGATCGGCGATATCGTCGATGGTACCGGTGAGATTTTCGTTCGGGAATGCTGTGAATTGAATGGTGCATTTGCTGCCCTTTTTCACCTGGCTGATGTCGCTCTCGGGCACGTCGCAGATAATGTACGCGGTACCTGCGGGCGCTTTACGAAGTTGTTTCGGTTCGAAACCACCTGCTTTCAGTTTCGTTTCATGCTCTATGATAGCCGCACGCTCGTTGATCAGATTGGTTTCTTCCATCGACAATGCGGTCTGCGATTCGAGCAGGTCCTTGCCGGTAGCGGCTCCGTGTTCCTGCAAATCCTTAATGCGGGAAAGCTCGGTTTTGCGCTGGCGGATATTGATGTTCTGGATCTGGCTCACCATGGTCAAATGCTGCAAAAGCTGGGTATAGTTGCCGGCCAGCTCGGGATTATCGAACAGGACGATATTGCCCGAAGCGCCTTCATCAGAGCGCAATACGGTAGCCGAGACCTTCGCGGGCGCAGTTACATTCGCCATGAGCGACGAGCTGGAAATCTTTTCGGTCTGGAAAAAATTCGCGCTTTCGGCCAGCGGGAAGGATATTTTGGTGCCCGACGCATTCACTACCGGCGTGGAATTGTCCTGTACGGGCTTGTTGGCGGCTTTGTTCTTGCAACCCGCCATCAAGGTCATGGCCAGGCAGGTGCAAACGAGTATGTTTTTCATGATTATTGCGCGATTTGATTGATCATTCCGGATGCGTAAAGGAGATCGATGCAGCTCTGGCGATATTGCCCGAGTACGTCGTAATACTGCTGCTGCGTATCGAGCCAGCTGCGCTGGGCTTCCAGGAAGTCGATGATCGTCGTCCCGCCACGGAGGTAAGAATATTTAACACTGTTCAGGATTGTTTGGGATTGAGTTAGTAACTGATTGAAATTCTGTAAGTTATTTTTGTGTGTGACGTAGCTTTTGTATGCGGTCATGATTTCCGTCTGTGCCTGCGTTTCGGTGGCGCGGAGGTCTTGCTCGGCCTGTTGTTTCAGTACCTGCGACTTTTTGATCTCACCCTGGTTTCTCGAAAAAATGGGTATTTCCACGGTTCCGTACACGCCCATGTAGTGCGCCTTGTTCTGCGGGTTGTATATCAAACCGAGCTCGGGTACGGGTAACGCGCTGGATTTTTGAAGCTTGATATTGGCGTCGGCCACATCCATGGTCGATTTGATGGCCTCGATATCCGTGCGGTTCTGCAATGCCTGCTGCACAATAGCATCCATCTGGTCGGGGAATGCGAAGGCGAACTGGTCGGTGGTATCGATGCGGATCGAGTCCTGCACGCCCATGAGAAATTTCAGATTCGACAATTCATTGCGGTATTCCTGCGATGCCGATTTGAGTTGAATGTCGTACTGGTTCGCGAGCAGTTCCGTACGCGCGAGGTCGGTGGTGGTGATCACCTGGTTTTTCAGGCGCAACCGGTTGATATTGGCCAGCGAATCGATGTTGGCCTTCGCAGTACCCAATAAATCGAGCTGCTTACGGGCTGCCCAAACGTCCAGCCATTTCTGCGCAACTGTTTGAAAAAGATGGCGTTCCGTGTCCGCATATTGCTTCTCGGTAAGCCTGACATTTTGCTGTGCGAAATTAATCTTGTTCTCTCTCTGTACAGGCAACTGAAAAGGCTTGGTAACCTGCCACCAAACCTGCCGGTTGGCCCCATTGAACCAGCCGGTATTTTCCGGAAACTTGGAGGTCTGCACCAGCTGCAACGACTGGTTGTTCAATATCACATTGGGGCGTAGTTGCGCGGTGGTAATGTCGGCCTGCGAGATGTCGACATTGAATTGCTCGCGTTTCAGGATGGGGTTATTGGACTTTGCCGTTTGCAGGGCTTGCTGCAAATTGTAGGTTGTCTGAGCCCTCGCCGACGCCATTCCCACCAGAAATAGGATGAGAACCCGCTTTAAAACTGGATAGCACATGTTCGTTTAGTTTGAATTACCTGCGGGCAAAGGTTCTCAGCTGTGCTAAAAATGGTATTAAAACAGTTTTATAATTAGATTAAAAATCGGTTAGAAATAAATTAGAGGAACTGCTAATGTGCCCGTTCGGGCTTCCCGACTGAATTTTCCGGGGAAAATAGCTACTTTGCCGGTTCAACAGGTCTTTGGCCAAATCGAACAAGTATATACGGAATCTCTACATGCATTTTATCGTAGCCTTCTTTCTCGTCCAGTTTGCCCAGCAGGCCATGCAGCACACCGACAAGCTGCCGAAATGGGCCAATTTCTTCAAATATGCCCGTTATTACGTGTTTATGCTGCTGGCGGTGTACTACATCGCGAAGCAGCCCGATATGTTTACGTGGGTGTGGAATGTCTCGCTGCTAGGGCTGTTGTTGGTATTTTATAAAGAGGAGGATTTTCAGCCGATCCGCTCTACGGCACAGTCCATTGTCCCTTTCGTGGGCGTATCCATGCTCAGCGACTTTTTGGAGCTGGTCTTCCCGTCGTTCCATAAAAGCTACGACGACTTTTTCGGTATGGCGCTGCTGTTTGCCTGGATTTTCTGTTTTGTAATATGGTTTTATGCCAGAAAACAGCAGAAAGCACTCGCCCAGGAGCGGCGCGACAGGCTTCGTGACGAGGAAATAGCCCGTGAGCAGAAGCAATCATTGGAATACCTCGTAGCCGAGCGCACGCAGGAATTGACCCAGCAAAAAGAAGAGCTTCAAAAGGCCATCGAAGAGCTGAAAGCGACGCAGAACCAGTTAATACAAAGCGAAAAAATGGCCTCGTTGGGCGAGCTCACGGCCGGTATCGCCCATGAAATCCAGAACCCGCTGAATTTCGTCAATAACTTCTCGGAAGTATCGGTAGAGCTTTGCCAGGAGCTGGACGAGGAGATCGATAAGACGGGAATCGATGATAACGACAAGGATTATATCAAAGGCATTATCAGCGACCTGAGCCAGAACCAGCAGAAGATCACGCACCACGGTAAACGTGCCGATTCGATCGTGAAGGGAATGCTCCAACATTCGCGGGCATCGTCGGGCGAGAAGGAGCCTGTGGATGTGAATGCGCTCGCGGATGAGTACATGCGCCTCGCGTACCACGGCCTGCGCGCGAAGGACAAGGAGTTCAACGCCGCATTGACCACCGATTTCGACGCCACTATCGGCACTGTAAAAGTGCTTCCGCAGGATCTGGGACGCGTTTTTCTGAACCTTTTTACCAATGCATTCTACGCAGTGGCGGAGAAAAAGCGGAAACTCACCGAGGCCGGACAGCTGGGCGATTACAAACCCGAGGTAAAAATCAGTACCAAAAAATTTGATAACAAACTATATATCAGGGTTTCAGATAATGGAACAGGCATGCCGGAACACGTAAAAGCGAAGATATTTCAGCCGTTTTTTACGACCAAACCTACCGGCCAAGGCACCGGCCTGGGCCTTTCGATGAGCTACGATATCATCACCAACGGCCACGGCGGCGTGCTCGAAGTCGACACGATCGACGGTGAAAAAACGGAGTTCCGCATTACGATACCCATTGCCTGATTAACCCTGAATCCGATATGAAAATACTGGTTGTAGACGACGAAGAAGACGTCAAATCGCTGTTCGAGCAGAAATTCCGTCGCGAGATACGTGGCGGCCAATTCGAGTTTTCGTTCGCATTTTCGGGCGAGGAGGCTTTGGAATACATGCAAAACCATCCTTCCGAGGTCGTCATGATCCTTTCGGACATTAATATGCCCGGTATGAGCGGTATCGAGCTGCTCAAACGTATCCGCACCGATCACCCGTCGGCGCCCCCGCAGGTGATGATGATCACCGCCTATGGCGACGCGGCCAACCACGACCAGGCCATGCAGCTCGGCGCAGACGATTTCCTGACGAAACCCGTCAATTTTAACGAACTGAAAGAGAAACTGCTCCTGTTATGAAAGCCAAAATACTCGTAGTGGACGACGAGGCCGACCTGCAACTGCTCATCAAGCAGAAGTTCAGGCGGCAGATCCGCGAGCAGCAATACGAATTTGTTTTTGCTGAAAACGGGCTGCAAGCGCTCGAAGCGCTGGCGGAGCATCCCGACGTCGATATGGTATTGAGCGACATCAACATGCCCGAAATGGACGGTTTGACGCTCCTCGTGCGGCTTGGGGAAACGAGCCCGCTCCTGAAATCGGTGATCGTTTCGGCTTATGGTGATATGGACAATATCCGCATGGCCATGAATCGCGGCGCATTCGATTTCCTTACCAAGCCCATCGATTTCCGCGATCTGGAAGTCACAATGGAAAAGACGCTGCAATACGTGTCGCAGTTGAAGGATACCCTGAAAGCGGTGCGTGAAAACGACATTCTGCGAATGTACGTCGACGCGTCGGTGCTGCAATTCATGACGCAGGAGACATTTGAAAAGTCGCTCATGACGAGCGAGAACATCGAAGGATCGGTCGTTTTTATGGATATGTGCGGCTTTACAGCAATTTCCGAGAAGGAACAGCCCGATCGCGTGGTGAAGCTCATCAACAAATATTTCGATGTGATGGTGAAGGAAATCATCGCCCAGGGCGGGCATGTCGATAAGTTCATGGGCGATGCGGTAATGGCCGTTTTTCGCGGCGAATATCACCTCGACCGCGCCGTAGAATGCTCGCTGGCCGTGCGTAATCATATCAATGGCTTTAAAGAAGAACTGTCGGACCAGTCGGGTTACTTTCCCAAGGTTTCGATCGGCATTAATTCGGGTGAAATGGTCTCGGGTAACATTGGTTCCGCTGCATTGAAACGGCTGGATTACACCGTGATCGGCGATGTCGTGAATGTGGCGCAGCGCCTCCAGTCCATCGCCAAACCCGGCCAGGTAGTCGTGCCGGATTCGGCCTATGAAAAGCTGAAAGAGGCATTTCAATGCAGTCTGGTAGGGGAAGTTAACCTCAAAAACAAGTCGAATCCGGTATTGATCTACGAAGTGCTCGAATAGCCATGCAAATCGAAAAGGCGGAACAATATGTGCTCGGACAACTGGAAAACCGGCTTGACCGCACGCTTTTTTACCACGGAATCCATCACACGCTCGATGTCGTAAATGCCGCGGCCGAGATAGCCGCGTTGGAAGGCATTACCGACGAAGAATCACTCGCATTGCTCCGGACGGCCGCATTGTACCACGACGCCGGTTTTATGGCCACCTACCAGGGCCACGAGGAAGCCGGTTGCGCGCTTGCCCGCGAGGTTTTGCCCGGTTTGGGCTACAATGCCACGCAAATTGAAGCGATATGCGGGATGATTATGGCTACAAAGATCCCGCAAAGCCCCAAAAACACGCTGGAAAAGGTCATTTGCGACGCCGACCTGGACTACCTCGGCCGCGAGGATTTCGAAGGCATTGCGGCCACATTGTTCGAGGAATTGAAAATGCGGGATATGGTGGAGGACATTCCCGCCTGGGATGCGGTGCAGGTCAGGTTCCTGGAAGCGCATTCCTACTGGACGGCTTCCGAACAGAGGCGCAGGGATGCCGCCAAGCAACGGCATCTCCAACACCTCAAAAACTCGGCGCGCTCCTTATAACTGGCGCATTTTCTCGTTCTGCACGCGGATGCGCTGGCAGAGGATACGCAGCACATTGCGCAGGATCTCGTCGCGTTCTTCCATTAGTTCAAAGAAATCTTCCTGGTCGATGCGGAACACGAGTGCGTCGGTTTCGGCCACGGTGGCAGCGGAGCGCGGCTCGGTATCGAGCAATGCGAGCTCGCCGAAAATCTCGCCTTTATCGAACAATGCGAGCTGTTTCGGGCCGTCGTAAATGCCTACCTGGCCGGTGTAAATAATGTACATCGAATCGCCCAGGTCGCCTTTGGCAAATATCTCCTGGCCATCGCTGTAAGTCACTTCCTTCATAATCGGGGCAATCGAGCTGAGCACATTTTCGGGTGTCTGCGCGAAAAGCTGGGTGTTTTTAAGGACGATCACCCGTTCCATTTCGGAAATCTGCTGGGCAGGTTCGGCGTGTTTCATAGGGATTCGAAGCGAAAATTTAAGTTCGGGGCGCTGGGCGAGGATGGCGTAACGTTCGTGCACAGCCTCGCGTACCAGGCGCGATGAATGATTGGCTAGCTTTTCGAGGTGGATCAGGTCTGCCTCGGCAATGTCGCATTTACCCACGGCCAGTGCGATGGTCCAGGTAGTGAACGAGCGCTCGGCCTGCGAGAGAATGGTCGTGATCAGCGAAAGGCCCGGATCGACATTACCCATGTACTGCCGCAGCGCGTCGCGCTTTTTCTGAATGGTTATATTTTCAAATAATGCATGCAGCGAGGGGTACAACATCCGCGGCAGGAGGCTCTCGATCAGTTCGAGCGAGTTGGCCCGCTTCTCCTTGCCCGCGTGCCGGATTCCCTTCCAGGCACTCTGCACAGCCTCCTTATCATACTGCATCATGAAGAGGTAGAACAGCCTTTGCGCGGTCAGTTCGAGCTCGTACTCCAATGCATTATTCCAGGTAATATCGTTTTCGGAAGCATCCATACCATTGAGGAGCTGCCCGGCGTGGATGAGTTCTTTCTCTACAAATTCAGGGATAAGTGTTTTATAATCAGTGATTAATGTATAGTGACTCAATGCTTTCAATGCCGCTATATGGGTAAAACTATCTATATTTTCGATATGAATCTCACTTTCTTTCCTTTTGATATTAGTTGTATTATCAGTATTAATAGAAAGTTTATTTTGGTAAATATTTTTAATAAGGTTAAAAAGTATTTGAAGTATAAATTCATGCCTACCTTTTTCAGCGGTTTTAATGAAGATCCGAACGCGTTCTCCGGTGGTATCCTGCCGCAACCATTCCTCGATAATGCGGATGCCGAGGTCGCCGGAATTGATCATCGCGTGGATGGTCGCGGGCGTCAATGTGCCCGTGAGTACGAGGCGCAGGTCGCGCAGGAGCGTAGGGGAGCCCACGGTAGCGGCCACTTCGATGGCGTAGTTGCGCACGCGTTGCGAGCCGTTGTGAATGCAGCTTTTGAGCAGGTTTTCGTAGGAATTGATGCCCGTAACTTTCAGGCAGTCGAGGGCGGCGAGCTGATGGCTTTCCTGCTCCGAACCGAACAGCCTTTGTAATGTGCCGTGGATTAAAGGCAACGCTTTTCCGGCTTCCCAGCAACCGATAATGGTACCCTTCACAATGTCGAGGTCGCTGTGGGCGAGGAAGCGGGCGGTTTGCTCGTCGTTCAGGCGCCCGTTCGCGCAGGCGAGGCGCACGGCGAGTACCTGGCAGGTGGCGTCGGGTTCGTTTTCGATGTACTGGATAAATGTGCCCGACAGCTCCGGTTTATCGAGGGTCGAGAGCGTTTGCAAAGTTTTCAGCCTTACCTGCACGAAGGGGCTTTTTAGCAGCTCGTCGGCGTGTTTACGGAAGAGTGAAACCTTGTTCCGCGCCAGCCAGTCGATCGCATTCAAAACCTCTTCCTTGCGGTCGCTTTGCAGGTTTTCGGTGATGATCGGCAATGCCTCGGCAGGGGAGGCCATTTCACCGCTGCGGATGAACCGCTTGCTGATCGCCGATTTCAGTTCCTGCATGTAGTGCCGGTAGGTTTTCCGGAACACCACCAATGCACCCACCGCGAACAGCAGCGACAGGTCGAAAGTAAGGCTGATATCGCTCCAATGCTGCGTGTAGATAATCCAGAGCAACGCACCGGCAATGAGCATCCCTAGCGGTTCAAAAAGGCCTTTGGCAAGCGTATGGCCTTTCAAACGTGTTTTGGTGGAGAGCGGCTGGAACAAGACGAGGAAAACAGGGTCGAAGATCGTTCTCCTGACCAGTTCGAAAAGGAGGTAGGCAATGCAGTAGTAAACCAGCAGCGAAGGCTCGTCCTTGCGGAAATACGACGACACGAGCAGCCCGAGCGAGATGGCGATGGTCGTCAGCGGCAGCAGGTATAATGTCAGTTTGATACCGAAACGCTCCACGGTTTTGCTCGAAAACAACATTTTCACGAACGTCGAAATCACATACGTGAGCGTCAGCAGCGAACCTACAAACACGATCACATCATGCTGGCTGTGGAATTTGTATTTGACATTCACAAAAAAGTGGTACTCGATCCACGTGGCCGTTGCGGCAATGGCTACCATACCAATGCAGAGCGAGGTAAGGAGCTTGTTGCCGCCGAAGTATTTCTGAATAATGCGCGAATCGGATTCGGCGGCCCGCGTACGTGCGTGGTGCGGGTTGGGAATGTCGGTGTGGCGGAATGTGAGGATTTGCGTGTAGAATGCCAATGCGAAGAATACCAGCGAGATAGCCAGCAAAATGGCCAGTACGGAAGGCGAATGGATCAGTACCGCGAGCACGGCACCCAGGGCTTTGGCGGGCATATCGCCCGAGCCAATGACGCTGAACAGCCTTTTGCTCTGCCGGACATCGAACACCAATGCCGATAACCCCCAGAATTCCAGGTTGATAAGTAGGTAAATGATCCGGTAACCGACCATCACCGCAATGGCGGTGGCTACCCCGTGCCCGACCAGCAGCAGCCCCATCACCACGATCACCATGAACAGCGAGGCCATCATCGTGCCGAGGCTCAGCTTTTTCAGTAAAAGGTGGTGTTCGAAATATTCGTAAATCTTGCCGGAAGCCATCACAGCCAATGCGGCGGCGATGTAGGCGAGGGGTAACGAGTATTCGGGATGGTTTTCGAGCAGGAGCACGTTGGCGGAAACATACACCAGCGTGGTACCGACATTCGTAAAGAAGTTATGGAAGAAAAAAAGGAATGTTTGCGGGTTAATGGACTTCGTGAAGCGGTTTTGGCTTAGAAATGGGATCATAGAGTTGGAATGCTAGCGCTACTGTAAAATAAACACTTATTATTCCTTTTAAAAACCCGCAGCGGTGACTTTCCGGCCTGTAAAAAACCGGAAAGTCTGAATATCAGCTCCGTATGATAAGCACGGAAGGAGAGTTGGATAGCCATACACTGTGCGATTCCACGGCTTTGATCCAGCTTTCGAGGCTGATCACCATCAGGTCCTGGCTTTGCAGAAAGTCTTTTTCGAGGACATTTTCATACAGCATATTCACATTTTCAGGTGATCTTTCCTGCAATGCACCCAATGCAACGCCGGTTTCCACGTGCTGGCTTACGGCCTGCGACGGGTCCATGATCGTCATTTGCAGCCCGTGTACAGCAGAAAGGCGCTCGGCGAAAGTGAGCAGGCGACGATCTTCCGGCGTGAAAAGCGGCATGAAAACGTGCCTTACCTGTTCGAGATTTTTCTCGATCAGAATGCCAACGGGCACTTTCACAGAGCGGATAATATGCGTCGTCCGCTCGTCGAACACGTCGGAATGGAAGAGCTTTTCCTTACCGGTAATGGTGTCGAGCAGGCGCTCGCGGCTTACGAACTTGGAGGTGAAGCCCAATATTTTGCCCAAAAAAGTACCTTCAAAAACCGACTTGCCGATCCCGATCAGGAGCATATCAAACTCGCCGTCGTTGGCGGTTTCGATAATGTCGTGCTCGATGCTCTGCGATGGTTTGAAGAGCGACGTAAAAGTAGTATTGAGCTCACGGGCCTCTTCATTGATCGGCCGGAAAGTTTCGTACTGGTATTCTTCCGTATTCACCTGGTTGAGATAGCTGCTCGGCGAAAGGTGCAATGCGGTGATATTCTGTTCATCGGGTTCTCTGGAAGCGAGCTTATCGGCCACGCGAAGCATTTTACGTCCGCCTTGCGGGCTTGCGAACGCGATCAGGATAGAAAAGCGCGAGGGCTCGTGTATCAGGTTCAGGTCTTCTTTCGGCGCGGGAAGGAATTTGTCGATCAGATCGAGCGCCGGGCCTGTCATACAGGTGGTTGCGAGGGCCATGATCACCATCATCGTGAAAATTTCGGGCGAGAGCACGCCGATATCGTACCCGATGTTAAGTACCACCAGTTCCACCAGCCCGCGGGTGTTCATAAGGGAGCCAATGATGAGGCTGTCGCGCCACGATTGCTTCATGAAAAGGGCCGCCACCGTGCTTCCAAAGAACTTTCCGAATACCGCCGCTGCGATGATGAGCCCGGTTACAGACCACAAATGCGGATCGTTCAGCAGACCTATTTGTGTTCTTAAACCTGTAAAAACAAAGAACAGCGGCAATAGCAGTACCAGCGCGACGTCCTCTACTTTTTCAATGAATATATTACGGAAACGCTGGTTGGCGGGCATGATTACCCCGGCCATAAACGCCCCGAAAAGCGCGTGGATGCCGATTACTTCCGTGAGATAGGAAGAAACGAGCAATACCAGGAAGAATATCGCCACCACTGGCTTGGTAAGCCCTTCTCGGTAGGCATAATGGTCGCCCAGGCGTTTGAGCATGGGTTTTACCACTTGCAGCATCAGCAAAACGTAGGCGACGGAAAGTATGATCGTGTAGATCGCGCTCATAAATTCACCTGCTTTCACAATCGCGATCACGGCGGCGAGGATGCACCAGGCGGTAATGTCGTCGGTGGCGGCGCAGGTGATCACCATCATGCCCAGGCGCGTTCGGGAGAGCCCGCGCTCTTGTACAATGCGAGCGAGTACGGGGAATGCCGTGATACTCAATGCAATGCCGGTGAAAAGCGCGAACGAGAGGAAGCTGATGCCTGCCGGTGCAAACTCGGTGTACATATACAATGCCAGCCCCACACCGAGTGCAAATGGCAGGATAATGCTCGCATGACTGATCACGATCGCTTCCTGCGCTTTGGTTTTTAGTACTTTCAGGTCCAGCTCCATTCCGATGATGAACATGAAGAGGATTAGTCCAATCTGACTGAGAAACTGTAAGTTACTGAGTGAAGTTTTTGGGAAAATAAATGCCGAAACCTCGGGGTAGAACATTCCGAGCACCGATGGCCCCAGGAAAATCCCCGCTGCGATCTCGCCGATCACCGTCGGCTGGCGGATGGCTTTGCAAATCCAGCCGAAGAGCCGGGCAACTATGATAATGGTGACGATTTGGGCGAGGAGCGTGGCGAGCGGGTGGGTGAGGTTGTGCCCGAAGGTGTCTGTAAATTGCTCCCAGGAAGAGATGTTTTGCGCTTTTTGAGGAATCTGGCCGGCTTTTTCGAGGAATGTGCCCTGGCGGATAAAGAAGTAGAGCAGGGCGGCGAAAACTCCGATGGTAATGCAGTAAAAGAGTACGTTGCGAATATTCTTCATCAGTACAGTTGAGAGTGAAGCGCGCAAAATACTGAAATAAGGCGAAAAATGGTAGGACTTTACGCCCTACCATTTTTCAAAAACCTAGCTCCACAACCGGTCGTGCGAACGTTTTTCGTTCCAGTCGGGCGTCGGTGCGAAGAAGGATTTATCCTTCGGATGCAAATGCTTCTTCACCTCCTCGTCGACCAGCTCGATACCAAGGCCCGGCGCTTCCAGCGGCACAGGCGCGTAGCCTTTGTCGATGAGCTTGCGGCCGTCGGTGGTTTTCACGAGGCTTTCCCACCATGGCACATCCACCGAGTGGTGTTCCAATGCGAGGAAGTTCTGCGTAGCGGCGGCGCAATGCACGTTGGCCATGAAACTCACCGGAGTGCCTGCGAAGTGCATCGCCATCGCAATGCCGTGGTCTTCGGCATAGTCGCCGATGCGTTTCGTTTCCAGCAAGCCGCCCGACGAAGCGAGGTCGGGGTGTACGATGTCCACCGCACGCTGCTCGATCAATGCTTTGAAACCTTCTTTGAGGTAAATGTCCTCGCCGGTCAGCGTCGGCGTTTCCAATGCGTCGGAAATGGTTTTCCACTGGTCGGTGTACTCCCAGGGTACCATATCCTCGAACCATGCAAGGCGGTATTTGTCGAGCGCTTTTCCGAGGCGGATGCCATTGTTAAGGTCAAAATGGCCGTAGTGGTCGGAAGAAAGCGGTATTTCATAACCTACCACGCCACGCACCTCTTCCACTACTTTCGCCATTTCGTCCAATCCTTTCGGGGTGATCTGGATCGCCGTGAAAGGGTGTTTGGTATTGGCATAGGAATGATAATCACCCGCCCATTGCGAGAAGCCGCCGCCCCAGAATTTGTTGTTTACCACGCCGCCTTCGCTATTCCGCAGCATACCGATGGAAATATCCATTTTCAGCCAGGTATAACCCTGGTCCTGGGTGCGGTATTTGATTTTTTGCTTAAACTCGTTGATATCGTTCGACTCGGGCGTATCCGCGTACAAGCGAACCTTGTCGCGGTACCGGCCTCCCAGCAGCTGCCAGCAAGGCACGCCGTAGGCTTTTCCGCAAAGGTCCCAAAGCGCCATTTCCACCCCGCAAACGCCGCCAGCCTGGCGTCCATGGTAACCAAACTGCTTGATCGATTTGAACAACTGCTCCACGTTGCATGGATTTTGACCCAGCAAATGGCTTTTCAGGAACAATGCATACCGCTCGTCGGCGCCGTCGCGCACCTCGCCGAGGCCGTAAATGCCCTGGTTGGTATCGATACGGATAATGGGCGTCCGGCCCACGTTCTGCACAATGCAATACCGCAAGTCGGTGATCTTCAATTCCGAAGGCTTCGAGGCGCGGCTTACCTTGGAAGTGGCCTGCGCAATGGTATCCTCCGTCGACATCGACATAAAACCGCCCAATGCAATCCCGCCGACAGCCGTTTTGCGCAGGAAGTTCCGGCGGCTGTCTTTGGTAGTTGGATTAGCGATTTCCGCCGCTGCCGCCGCTTTTTCGGCGCTTTCTACTTGTTTATTCGACTCAATGATCTGCTTTAAGATGTTTTTCATGTTGGATTTTGAGTTTAGTAACGTTAGTTTTTTTGACCGCCGACGGCCGACCGCTGACCGCCGAGGGTTGTGAGATGACTTGCAGCATTGGAACCATTGACGATAGACGATTGACCATGCTAAGCTTTTTTTTGACCGCCGACGGCCGACCGCTGACCGCCGATGGGTTGTGAGATGACAGAGGACCCATGGTCCATGGTCATCTGCATAGTGATCGCAATCAAGAGGTCGGCGGTCGGCGGTCATCGGTCGGCGGTCAATAATTCCTCTCCTTCAAATAATCGTCCAGCTCCTTCTTGGTCATCGGCAGTTTGCCCGGATAGTTATTTACCCAGTTCAGAAAATCCTTCTGGATCGCGTCCGACCATTTGGTATCGATTTCTCCGGGCGTGTATTTGCCCTCGCGGAGGCGCAGGTGACCGAATTCATCGCGCAACGCGGTTACCTCGGAGGTAATCACCAAATCTTCCACCAAATGCGCCGGGATGAAGATCGTACCGTATTTTTTGGCTAGTACCACGTCTCCCGGAAGCACCACCGCTCTGCCGATGCGGATCGGCGTGTTGATGTTCGTGAGCATCATTTGCTGGATGTACGAGGGGTCCTGCCCTTTGATCCAGGCATTGAAACCTTTGATCTCGCTCAGACCTTCCACATCGCGTACCGAGCCGTAAAAGATCACCCCGCGCTTGGATTTGGCATAAATGGAGTTGCCCAGGTTGTCGCCGATGAGCGTACCGTCGGCGATTTTGCCGTAGCCGTCGGCCACGTACACATCGCCTTCTTTCAGCACGTCGATCGGCCAGGAGTTGGTACCGCCGGTTTGCACGCGGCCTTCTTTTTTACCGGTTTCCTTCACCAGATCCTGCAAATCGGGGCGGGCGGGCATGTATTGCGCCGTCACCACGCGGCCGGTCATGGTGCTGTCGTTGTGGATCAGCTGCCATTCGCCTTCAAACTGGTTGTGGTAACCTTTGTTGCGCAGCACGCCCCAGGCTTCTTCCATCGAAATGTTTTTCAGGCGGGCCAGGATCGCGTCGGACACCTTGGGGCGGCCGTCTGGCATCCGTTCGCCTTTCCAGCCGGAAGTGTAGGCTTTAATCTGATCGGGAGTTGGCGAGATCGCCTGTGCGTAGGAAGCGACGCTCCCCAGCACAAACGCTCCCGCAAGCAAGGTTTGTTTAAGCATAAAAAAACAATTAAGGGTTGGTATTGATTAATTATTTATCCCAAAAAACAGGTGTTCCAAGCTCGTCAGGGCCCATTCTTGCGACGGCCTCATTGTAGTTGGCCTCGTTTACGGAGCGTTCACGGACGGGGTACACCAGCCTTTTGATAAAGTCTTTCACGGAAGGGTCTTTACCCGGATAAGTATTCACCGGTAATGCCGGGAAGCCGGATCTGCGGAAGTTTGCCCAGGCCTCGGAGCCGTTCAGGAAGGAGGAGATCCAGTACTGCTCGTTGATCTGCTGCAATGCTTTGGCCGGAACAAACGGGTTGGCGGTCAGGTAGGCGGTCTGGCTGGCATCGGGGATCGTCGCCGACACGTCATAACTAGCCATCTGCGCCATATGCGCCTTCACGCCGGCCTCGTACAATGCTTTCACATCACCGGTTGCCCAGCCCCTTTGCACGGCTTCCGCCAGCAAAAGCGAGGTCTGGGAATAAGTAATGAAGAACTCCGGCGCGTCGATCTTGCCGAGGGTACGACGGTTGATCTGCGAATATTTGAATGCGGAACCGATCTTGCCCGGGAAGCCCGGCGCATTGGCGATCGTCGATTCGTTGTATCCGTACGGCATGCCTTCCTGGTTGGCCGGGTTGGTATCTTCCGCGCCGGCGGTGGCGATGGGGTTACCCGGTGTTTCATATTTCACCGAGATTACGCGCAAACGAGGATCGGCAGTGGTTTTCAAAGACGAAACAAATGCCGCGCCCAGGTACACATTGCCCCGCTCGGTACCCTGGAAATAGTTGGCCAGCGGGTGGTTGAATGTACTGTTGAATGCGATCAGGGCATTGTCGGCATTAGCGCTCTGCAAACCGCCGTTTGCGGCATCGGTCGCGACGGCTACATATTGTTTCGCCTTCGCCTGGTCGATTTTGGAGTAACGCATTGCGGCGCGTAGGAGCAGCGAGTTACCGAGCTTCTTCCACTGTGCGATGTTCCCTTTGAAAAACAGATCACCTGCTTCGATAGGCTTGGCGGCGTCGAGGCCCTTGGTACCTTCCGACAACTCTTTCAGGATGTCATCGTAAATAGCCTTCTGATCGTCGTATTTAGGCAGGTTAATTTGTTCCAAAAAGCCCTTTCCAGCCTGGAAATAGGGCACATCCCCGTAAGTATCGACCAAAACCATAAATACGTACGCTTTCCAGATGCGCGACATGTTGTACAGATTGCTGCGCGCCGGAAGGTCCTTCGTCTGCGCGATCACGGTTGTGAGCAGGTTTACCGGGCCGTTTTGCAGGTACAGCGAGTTGAAATTCGCATTCGAGTTCGGGTCGGACAATGCATTGTGGTTACCGCCTTCGAGTACACCGGTGTAGGGTGTGTTGATCTGCTGCACGATCTGCAACTGGTAATTCTGCGTCGCGATAGCCGAGGAGAATTCGGCATTCGAGAACAGGTAGATCGGATCGATGCTCGTCGCGAGCACCGGGTTTTTATTAACTTCCTCGAACCCGCTATCGCAGGAACTGGCGCCTGCAAGCAATGCGAGCGTTGCGGCATATATGAATAATCGCTTCATAATTTAATGATTGAATGACTGAATGATTGAATGATTGAATTGTGACCGGGTCGCCGGTGCGACGAGTGAATTTTCCCCTTCCTCCTTCCTCCCTTTTCTCCGTTATTCCCTCGCCGGTCAGCGGTCAGCGGTCGGCGGTCGGCCGTCCAACTCACAACTTCACGTTCAAATTAATCCCGTAACTTCTCGTCGTAGGCAGCGTGTGCGTTTCGATACCTTGTAGGTTATCAGAGGCGGATACGGCTGCTTCGGGATCGAGGTTATCGATATACTTCTTGATCATCAGCACATTGTTGCACATCAGCGACACGCTCAGGCCTTTGATAAAGGTGTTGTCCCGCACGAAACGCGACAGGTCGTAGCTCACCGAAATGTTTCTCCAACGCACAAATGCACCATTGTACACGAAAGGCGTCGCGAGGTTGGTACTGCGGTATTGCGTGTAAAACTGCTGTGCTTCTACGCGGGTCGTGTTAGGCGTGCCCTCGGCCGTAACGCCGTCGAACAACACACCGCCGTCCCGGCCTACCAGCGACGGTTTTGAAATACCCTCGCGCAGGAAGTTCAGGTTGGAGTTGGAAAGGATTTTGTTACCCGCCTTAAAGTCGATCTGCGTGCCGATACGGATGCCTTTCACATTGAATGTGTTCACCCACGCACCGACCCACGTAGGGATGGCGCTGCCGAAAGTGGTGAGGTTACCTTGCTGGAACAACCCGCCCGAAGTGATAATGCGGCCTTGCGCGTCTCTTTTGTAATCAAAACCCCGCAGCGACGCCAGCGGCTTGCCCACCTCGTGCGAGACGATCCCGAAGAATTCACCCGTACCCACATCGAAGCGCGGTTGCGGCGGAGGACCAGCCGCCAGCTCGATCACCTTGCTTTTGTTATAACTTCCGTTAAAGCTGGTTTCCCAGGTGAAATTGTCGTTGCGCACCGGCACGACGGTCAGCAAAAACTCGATACCCTGGTTCCGAAGCTTGCCCACATTCACCTTCGTCTGGCTGAAACCCGAAGTATTTGAAATATCCACGTTCAGGATTTCGTCCACGGTGTTTTTGCGGTAAACTGAAAGATCGAGGTTCAAACGGGCGTCGAAGGTTTTCAATTCGAGGCCTACTTCCGTTTCTTTCACTTTCAATGGCCTCAGGTTCGCATTAGGCGCCACAGTGGAAGGCAGGTTGCCCAATGCTGTTCCGTTGAACGGGTTGGCATTGATTCCGTAGTACAAGTTGTTCGAATAAGGGTCGGTATCGCCACCCACTTCCGCGTATGCAGCCCGAAGTTTACCATAAGTGAGCCATTCGGGTGCATTGTTGAATGCCTGGCTGAATACGAAGCTTCCGCTCACGGATGGGTACAAGTAGCTGTTGGACTGCGGGTTCAATGTAGAGAACCAGTCATTGCGGCCTGTTACATTCACAAACAGGAAGTTTTTGAAAGAAAACTCCGCCGATCCGTAAATGGAATTCACCTTCTTCTTGCTGTAACCGTAATTCGGGTTCTTGACCTGGCCGTTGGCGATCGTGTAGAGGTCGCGCACGTAGAAGTTGGTCACGGCAGTCGACACGTTGTCGCTTACCTGCAACATCTGGTTGCCTCCCAATGTAATATCGATGCCGAAATCGCCGAACGATTTGTTGGCACCGATGAGGATGTCCATGTTACGCTCGCGGAAAGTGGACACGTCCTGGTAATAATAACCATTGAAACCGGTTGCTACGGCACCGATCGAACGCGTTCCCGTCGGACGGTTATAATTGTACGGCCGGGTGTAGTAATCCTGGCCGATCCGACCTTGCACGAACAGCCAGTCGGTGAAATCGTACCGCACGGAAGTATTACCAAAAATCCGGTCGCGGCGCACGTTTTCGAAGCGGTCGTAAGCGACCCAGTAAGGGTTGTTACGGTTGGTGAAACGGGCCAGGGGCATTTCGTTGCCGTTGGCGTCCTTGCGGTTTTTGAGCCAGTCGGTGTCGATGCTGGTGGCCAGGGTATAAATGGTGGTGTTCGCATTCATGTCCTGGATACCGATCTGCGGCGGGTTCTTGTTGTATTCGTTGGAATAGTTTGCGTTCAGTTGCGCGGAAAGCTTTTTGGTAAACTTGTAATTCAACCCGAGGTTGAAGATTTTTTTATGATAAGCCGAATTCGGCATGATCGCATTGGCATCGGTATTCGCAAAAGAGAGGCGGAAATTTCCTTTTTCATTGCCGCCTGATAATGCAACTGAATTGGTAAAACTGGTTCCTGTGCGGTAAAACTTTTTGATACGGTCCTTGTGGGCCACGTAAGGCTGCATGCTGCCGTCAAACTGGGGCGTCATAGCGCCGTCGAACTTCTCTCCAAATGCAAAAACGCCGGAGCTTTGCGCTTCGCCGACATTGGTAGGGCGTTTTCCAAACTCTCCCTGGCCGTATTCATACTGGAAATCCGTGTAATCCAATGCTTCCTGTGCCTGGAAATTCGAGTTCAGTTCTACACCGATGCCGGTTGTTTTGCTGCCGCTTTTGGTAGTGATAATGATCGCCCCGTCTTTGGCACGGAAGCCATACAATGCCGCCGCCGCTGCGCCTTTCAGCACTGTCATCGACTCAATATCGTCCTGGTTAATGCTTTGCAAACCATCACCTGCATCGGAAGAGCCGCCCGTGGGGTTACCGGTGCCGTTTCCGCTCGAACCGCCCGCCGAAACGCTGCTGTTGTTGATCGGAATGCCGTTTACGATGATGAGAGGCGAGTTATTACCCCCAAAAGACGACTGGCCGCGGATACGGATCTTGGTAGAACCACCCGGCCCACTCGCAGGCGGTGTTACGTTCAAACCGGCTACTTTGCCTTGCAAACTGTTACCGAGGTTGGTCGTGCGGTTGGTGGTTAGCTCTTCGGTATTGACAGTCGCCGTCGAGTAGCCCAGCTTCTTCGCATCGCGCTTGATACCCAATGCCGTTACGACCACCATTTCGAGGTTACGGACGTCGGGCGTCATGGAAATGTCATAATTCGACTGATTACCCAACGGTATCTCCTGAGGTGTGTAGCCCACGTACGAGAACACGAGCGTACCGCCCGCGTCGGGGACGCTCAACTGGAATGCACCCTCGGTATCCGAAGCAGTACCCGCTTTCGTGCCTTTCACCACAATGCTGACACCGGGCAGGGGAGCACCCTTTTCGTCGGTTACCTTGCCGGTAATGTTCCGGTCGATGTTGCTTTGGTCGCGGAGCATTTCGGGCAATGCGCTGCCGGGTTCGGCCATGTTTTTGATGAGTACAACCTGCTTACCCTCAATTTTGTACGTGATATTGGCAGGTTTGAGCAGATCGTCCAGGATGTCGCCCAGCGGCTTGTCTACCGCGTTGATGGATACCTTGCGCTGCGATTTGATCAGTGAAGAGCTGTACGTGAAACGCAACTGTGTCAGCTTGTTAAGTTTGCTCAGTACGGCCTTCATTTCCAGGTTACTAACCTGTATCGTGATCTTCTGGTTCAGAATATCCTGTGCCCCGACGGTGCCAGCTGCTGACACAGTAGCGAAGATTAGGGCAATTAATACTTGGTAAAGTGATATTCTCATAGCCCTGTAAAGTAGCCGGGATAGATGTCGGTGTTTTTTCATACTTTTGAAAGTTTTGTTCAGTATTGAAATGATGGGACAAAATGCTCCTGTATCGCCGCAGATTCCAGTCCGGGCGAGGGGAGGCGCAGGGCCGGTGATGGCGCAATCATCACTGGCTCTTTATCATTCAAAGGGGAGCAGAGTCAATTGTATCTCATAGGCAAATCTGGGATTAATGGTAGTTGATTTTAGTCCTGAAAAGGGTTTAGATACATTAATTACAACCTTTGGAACTGATCACAACGCGACCATTCTCCATATCATAGCCGGCACCAATCGCCTGGCAAATTGCATTCAATCGTTGTTTCAGATTTTCTTCGCTAAACTGCGCGCTGATCACGCAGTTGGAAAGCGTTTCGGGCTGGTACACGATGCTGATCCCGTAAGCCTTACCCAGCGCATCGAACGCCTCTGTCACCGGCTTGTCGTCGAACACCTGCTCTTTTTGCACCGCCGATTCCGTCAGCAGC
Source organism: Dyadobacter soli (assembly GCF_900101885.1). Classification (GTDB taxonomy): domain Bacteria; phylum Bacteroidota; class Bacteroidia; order Cytophagales; family Spirosomataceae; genus Dyadobacter; species Dyadobacter soli. Next base: position 129,679 of record NZ_FNAN01000010.1, read on the forward strand.
ACCGGATTGGCCATCATCGCCTTTTCCAGTTTGTTATCCCGGCGGTTGAACACCACCTGCTGGTTCGGGTTCAGGATCACGCCTGCCGGTTTAGTCCCTTGCGAGGTTTCGTATTCTTTCTTGGCATACACCGACACCCGACCCGTTTTAACGGCCACCATTTCGGTATTATCGCCTTCAAATGCTTTGATGCGGAAGCTCGTTCCGAGGACCTTGGTTACTGTTTCGCTCGTGTAGACCAGGAATGGCTGTTCGGGGTTCCTGGCCACATCAAAAAACGCCTCGCCGGTAAGGTAGACGCGCCGCTCGTTCCCTGAGAATTGCCGGGGATATTGGATGCTGCTGCCTTTCGCAAGCGTAGCCACGCTGTTGTCGCTCAGTAGCACCGTTATTTCTACCTCACTCCGGTTGGTTTGGACAAGCATTTCGCTTTCCAGCGTGATCTCAGTCTTTTTTCCGGCCGCCGGTGCATTGCTATGGGAGGTATAGTACAGCCAGCTCAGCCCGCCGGTGAGCACCAGCACCGCAGCCGCCCGCCATATCGCCCTATGGTAGAACGGAACACGTTCTTCCGCTTTCCGCTCTTCGGCAATGCGCGTGATCTCAGTAACCTCATGCCGCAGCATTTCATCAGAAAGATCATCCTTGTAAAGTTCGTGCACGGCCAGTACGAGCTCCCGTGCCCGCGCCGCGATGCCTGCCCGGTCGGGATTTTCTTGCAGCCATTGCCGCCAGTATCGGTCGAGTTCCGGGGTAGGCGCCATCACCCACTGACGAAACGATTCGTCAGTCGCCAGTTCCTCCACGGTAAAGATTCGGTGTAAGCTCATCGGTAAAACAAAAACATACGTCTTGGAGCGTTAGCAGGCTCTTTGAAATGGTATGTCGGTTTGGAAGGCAGTTATAACCAAAAAAGTCAAAAAAAATTTTGAAAAGTTATAGAAGGGAGGGGAAAGGGGGAATAGTGGGAGGAAGGGGAGGAGGCAGGGGAGGAAAGGGAGAAATGTTTTAAAAGGTAGATATTTATAAAAAGTATTAGATGTATAATTAGTTTAAAAAGTCTATATTGTTTTAAAATTATTAAAAGTATCATATAGCGATGCCGAACCGCTCGCGCAAATCTCTTGATTTGAGTGTACTATTTGCAGGCCTCTGGCCGGTCAGTAATGCAAAATGGTTCTGGTATCGTTTGTGCCTTAGATCCCGGCCGGAGGCCTGCGAATAACATGCACGAAGGTGACCTTCGCGCCATTTGGCCATTTCACAACATCATCAAGACAAACACCCAAAAAAACTCCGCCGGTGCCCAGATCTCCTTGATCTCCTTCAACGTCCGGTAGAGCAGGTTAGAGACGCTTTGGCGGCCCAGTCCCATGACGCTGGCGATGTCTTCGTTGTCGAGGTTTTGGTAGAAGCGGAGGTAGATGATCTCCTGCTGGCGTTTGGAGAGCAGGGAAATGATGCGTTTGAGGTGGCCGTTCTGAAAGCGGATGTGCTCGGCTTCGATGATATTGGTTTCGATGGACGGGTCCGAGGGGTCGGTGTCGAAAATGGCGACTTGCGGTTCGTGGAAGCGTTTGAGGCGGATGCTCTCTTTGATGAGCTTGTGGCGCAGCGCTTTGAGTAGGTAGGATTTGACGAATGCGGTTTCGGAGAGAAAATTGCGGCGCTCCCAGAGTTCGAGGTAGAGTTCCTGGATAGAGTCGCGGATGAAATCGGGGTCGGAGGAGAACTTGGTGGCGTAGTTGTACAACGCCCGGTAATGCGTTTGGGCGAGTTGCCCGAGCGCCTCCGCGTCGCCGGCTTTGAACCGCTGCCAGAGCCTGATATTCAGGTCATTGGCATTAGATATGTTTTCTTCCTGAATCAAATCCTTGATGTAACGGCAATGTTGTATTAAATCAATGAATTATACCAATCAAAGCGGCCTATGGCGGCATTCTCCTTGTGAATTGACGGTAATTATTCAGCGTTCGGAATGTCGGGGAAATCAAAAGGGAGCGGCGAAACACCGCCCCCACGGGAAGCGCACGAATGCGCCGTTACTTCACCACTTTCAGTTTCCCCTGCATCAGCGAGTAGTGGCCGGGAAAAGTGCAGACGTACTGGTAGGTGCCGGCCTGTTTTGGTGCTACGAAATAGATCGCTTCCGACTTTTCGGGTTCGACGATGTTGGTATGGAAGAGCACGTCGTTCGTTTTGGGCACATAATTCAGTTCAGTACCTTTCAAACCGAGGTTCAGACCGGCTTCGCCCACGGCATTGGCAGCGCCGGGCTTGGTGATGACGAGGTTATGCAGCATATCGTCGTTGTTGTTGAACACGACTTTGATTTTGCTGCCCGCCTTCACCTGGATTTCGGAAATATCGAATTTCAAACCGGGCACAGTTCCTATGGTAACCACCTGATCAGGTCCGTTGGTCCAGCTGGCAGGCATGTCGGTGACGCGTTTGGCCGATGTAGCCGTGCTTGCGGTAGTTTCGGGCGTTGCCGATCCTGAGGCAGCGCCATGTGCGCTGTGGTCCATTGCCGCCGTTGCTTTCACAGTGGTAGTGAATTGCGACGCGTTGGCGGCCTGTCCACCGGCGATTTCATTCAATGTATAATAGCCGGTTGAATGCAGCAGGTTATTGCCGTCCGGCGATTTTACACCCTCGGCTTTGATTTCGTGGATGTAACCTTTGCGCAATGCCGCGGGATCGACCACCAGACGTACGCGAAGGCCGTCTTCCGACACGATAATGCCTTTCAACGGCACTTCTTGTGTATTGATGATCGGGCTGCCGTAGGTGCGGTGGTAGCGGTAGGTGAAGCTGTTCATTTTGTATGCATCCTGCTCAGCAGCTGCTTTTTTATCGACTGGGCTGGTGAATGTGATTTCAAAACCATCCGGCGTCGAGCGTACAGTCTTCATTTCGAATGGCATTTTACCGGTCCACACGAGTCTTTGAATACCAAATTCAGACTTACCCGTTGCCGACCATCCGCGGCTGGTCTGGCCTACGAACATCGAGCCATCCAGGCCCCATTCCATACGGAGGATACCCGACATGAAACCTTCGCGGAAGGGGAAAACGGTTCCCTGCCACACGCCATTCACTTTTTCGAGGTCTACACGGGTGATAATGCTGTGTCCCTGGTCGCCCACGAACATTTGCCCGGTAAAGGGCCCGAATGCGCCGTGGGTAACGTCTTCCTTGAAATCGGACGTCGAGATACCCACCAATGTGTGCGGGAACCATACAGCAGGCGGTTTCAGGCCGGGGACTTTTTTCGCTACGTCATAAAGCGGTTCACCGGTATTCGGAACATCTTCCGGCGTCAGTTTCACCGGCGATCCTTCCTCTTTGCTCCAACGCAAGCCAGCCGGGTTACCCGCGAAATCACCCTTTTCAAGGTGCGTCATGCGGCCCGAACCCACCCAGTCGCCCTGGTTTTCAGTGTAAAAAATATCGCCCTTGTACGATCCGAAGCCGGAAGGGGAGCGCAAGCCGGTGGCCCAGGGCGTCAGCTTGCCGTCCTGGCCGAGTTTGAGCATCCATCCGCGCCATTTCGATTGGCTGGCACCGCGGCCTACCCAGTCGAGGTTGAGGGTGACCAGCATTTCGCCGTTCGGCATCGGCACCGGGCCGTAGGAATACTGGTGGTAGTTGCCGGACAATGGCCAGCGTGAAAACGAGTCGTACACGTCTGCTACGCCGTCATTGTCGGTGTCTTCGAGACGGGTAACCTCGCCGCGCTGCGACACCAGGAAGTCTTTGCCGCGGTAATACAACCCCAGCGGCTCGTGCAGGCCCGTTGCGAAACGGTGGAACGAAGGTTTTCCATCCCCTTTCAGGTACGGGTTACCGATCATCCACACTTCGCCGCGGCGCGTGGAGGTAGCCAGGCGGCCGTCGGGCAGGACTTGCATACCACCGATTTCCATTTTGATGTTTTCGGGAATGGGAATGGTGATAATGCGGTAGTAATCATCGATTTTATTGGGCTTCTGCTGTGCGAATGCACTGGCACAGCCGGCGGTAATCAGGGTAGTTAAAAGAATATTTTTCATTGATACTATTCAGATAATGAGGTTTTTACCAAAACATGGAGTAGCTGGTCGCATTGGAAACGGGAAGGATGAGCTCCTTCATTTCGCCAGCCGGACGTACCACCGCTTTGGCTTTTTTATCCACCTGCACATAATATCGGTCGTCGATCTGGTAAAGTCCTTTCTCTATTTCGGTGATTTGCTTGCCGCTTGCGAGCAGCGAGTACAGCGAGCCTGATGGCGTCCCATCCACGCGGAATGTGCGCGAAAGGCTGTTGCCGCCGGATACCAGTTCGTCGCTTACCGTAGCCGAGCCGATGGCGTACCGGAAAACCGGGTAGCCTTTCGGGTCGATTTTATAACCGAGGAAATTGATATTGGAAGAATCGGGCCAGGTTGCATTTGCATTGTCGAGCAAGGCCACGCTGCTGCGGCCGGAAACATGCACTTTCAATCCTGCGGGGAAGAGGAGTTGCGGCTCGCCGCGTTCGTACCACATTTCGGTAACGTCGGCAAACTGTCCGCGCCATGCCTGTACCAATGCGCCGCGGTTGAGATCGACGGTGTAGTTCCATCCGTCGGGGCTGCCTACCGAGATACAATGCGTGCGCTTGTACTTTTCATTGTCCAGCAGGATGAACGAGCGTACCATTTCGGGACGCATTTCGGGCGTTACGCTGATGTAGGGCTTCGGTTCGGGCTCGGGCAGGGACGACAGCGCGTGCAGGTCGTACGGGCGCACACCCGACTTCTCTACACGCAGCCCCAATGCAGGCTGGCGCCATGGGAAGCGCGAGTAGTAGATTTTAAACTTGTGCTTGCCTTGCGTCAGGTTTACGGCGCCTGTGTGCGTTTCCTGCGAAGTAGCCTCGCCGGACGATACCACATTTCTGCCATCGATATCAACCGACAGAACAGGACCCGAGTAAATGGTGGTGAAAATATAGTCGCCGGCCTCGGTAGCGTCGATGTCTCCCTCGTAAACCAGGTGAAACTCACGCATACCGTTGGTCACTTCCTGCGTTAGCACAGGCGACTGACCTTCGTGATCCAGCTTGCTATATTCTTTGGCATCCCATTTATCGCCATATACTTTGTAATTCAAATTGCTGATCGACAGTGGCTTGCGATTAGCAAGGAGCTGGTAGCCCACGTTGCGGAACGCGATACTGCCTTTGGTAACCTCGAATGCGATGGGCTGACCGTCGCCTGCGGCTTTGGAATTAGGAAGATAAACTGTTTCGAGCACTGTCACGCCGTTTAGCGAAAGCGTGTTCAGGCGGGCGGAGTTAGGAATGTGTTGTACGGATGCGTCATAGGAAATTTCGAGCGTCTGCCAAAGCCCGGCCGATTTGGCGGCATTCTGGCTGGGGAACTGGCCGACATACCCGGAAGTGGATGCGTCCGCAGTCTTTTGTTTGCTGCTGTCGGAGATTTTCACCTTTTGCCCGCCGGGAAGTATAATGTTGCCCTCGGCGCCGGGCGACACGTTGAACTCGATGTAGAGCCGTAGGTCGCTTGCTTTCAGTTTCGTGGTGAGCACCGTCCCGGCATCTCCGATCAGTACGCCGTCACCTGCCAGTGTTTTGGGCTTCGATGCGCCCGACGGGTGTATGGCAATGCCACCTTGTATCGACCAGTTCGGGGCGGCGCTTTCAAATGCGCTGAGGTCTTTGAGGGGAAGCGGAGAATAATTTCCCTTCGATGTCTGGCCCAGTACCATCACCGGACAAGCCAGCAACAGCAGGGAGACTTTCTGAAACAATTGATGCATTGGAATCGATTAAGTGTATTGTTTACAATTAAACAGCGAAGTTCGGCATTTTTTTACCATTATATCCGGAAATAGTATGAATTTTTTGAAGCGTTTTAAGGCTTTTGGAAAAGTTTACCAATGATGAATTTGTGCTTTCCGGCGTATAGCGGCGAGGGTTGATGTATGACTGTTTGAAAGGGACTGCCTTACGTATCTGTATTCCAAAGTATTTAACCTTCAATAGTCCTCATCAAAGATTTTTCTGTACTATTTCAAAATTACAGCAGCTTTTTGTAGCTTTTGTTGTCCTTGTTGCGTGTAAGCGGTTTAAATACAGCTAAATAAGGTAACAATCGGTTGCATTTTTTGTGAATCTGATTTTGTACATTTAAGGGAATACCATTTTGGGTGCGCATTCGCGGCGCGCGTGTGAAGGAGGTAGCGGAAGCCATTAGTAGTGAGATTTTCAAGCATTGATCAATAGTCGTTACCGGCCCTCCGGGATGTAACTCCACAGCCGGGATTTGTTTATAGTATGTTAATAAATACTTAACATAACAGACTGTATTTAACCGGATTTTTGCGCTTTGTAAGGCGTATTTTGCCTATTCCATTCTTTTCTCACCTAAATAACCAAGTGCTCATGATCAAAAAATTTTACTTATGCTTCCGGCTGAGTATTTTCAGAAGAAGCGCGTACACGGGGCTCATGCTCACGGGGCTGCTTTACTGCCACGCGGGCGTTGCGCAGTCGGTCGTTACCGGGCAGGTGATCTCCAACGATGACAAAGCACCCCTCGCTGGTGTGAGCGTCATCGAAAAAGGTACTAACAATGGTACTGTGACCGATTCGGACGGTAAGTACCAGATCTCGGTAAAGGGCGCCAGCTCCGTACTGACATTCTCGTTCCTGGGCTATGTTTCGCATGAAGTGACGGTCGGCGGCCGTGCGGTTGCCGATGTGACGCTTTTTGCCGATTCCAAACAACTTTCGGAGGTGGTGGTAACCGCCCTCGGTATCAAAAAGGACGTCCGTAAACTCGGCTACGCGGTGCAGGAGCTGAAAGGCGAGAGCATTGTTACGGCACGAGAAACCAACATTGTGAACCAGTTGGCCGGTAAAGTGGCCGGTGTGACGGTCGTAGGGAGCCCGTCGGGTATCGGCGGCTCGGCGCGGGTTACGATCCGGGGTGAACGTTCGGTGGATTTGAACAAAAACCAGCCGCTGTACGTGATCGACGGGGTGCCTATCAGCAACTCCATTACGGGCGGTTCGGGCCAGGGTAACCTCGAAGTCGATTTCGGAAATGGCGCGAGTTTTATTAACCCGGACGACGTGGAAACCATGAGCGTACTGAAAGGGCCTGCCGCGGCGGCTTTGTACGGTTCGAGAGCGGCGAACGGGGTGATCCTCATCACGACCAAATCGGGCAAGGGTAACAAGGGCATCGGCGTGGAGGTAAACAGCAACACTACTTTCGAACGTGCATTGAAACTGCCTGAATATCAAAACAAATATGGCCAGGGCAACGGTAACGGCGGCGATTTTGCATTCGTGAATGGTGCCGGGGGTGGTCTCACGGACGGTACCGACGAAGGCTGGGGGCCCGAATTTAAGGGTCAGCTCTATCCGCAGTACAACTCGCCACGCACATTGAACGGCCAGCCAATCCCTTACCTCGGCGGTGACCTGAATGCGCCGGCAGGAAGTGTGATCACACCGACTCCCTGGGTTCCGGATGAAAACGGTTTGAAGGACTTCCTCCAAACGGGCCGCACCTTGACGAACAACGTCGCGTTGATCGGTAACAACGACCAGGGTAATTTCCGCCTATCGTATACCAACCTCGACCAGACGGGTATCGTGCCAAACACCGATCTCAAACGCCATACCGTCTCATTGAGTGCAGGTTACAACCTTACCAAGAAGTTTTCGGCGAAGACATTCGTGAGTTATATCAAAAGCGCGAGCGGTAACCGCCCGTCGATCAGCTACGGCACGGAGAGCATTATGTACCTCTTCAACTGCTGGCTGCCGCGTTCGGTAGATGTTTCGGATATGAAACGTTTATGGATGAACGGACTGGAAGGACAGCGGCAGTTTGGCTGGAACTACAACTACCACGATAACCCTTACCTGACGGTTTTTGAAAACACCAACGGGCAGGACGTCAACCGCATTATCGGTAACGTGATCCTGAAATACGATTTCACCGACTGGCTGAGCCTGCAAGTGCGTACCGCCACCGACTGGGGCAACGAGCGCCGCGAATACCGCCGCGCATTCAGCACGCAGCGTTTCCCGTTCGGTCAGTTCCGCGAAACGAAGATCAATACCGAAGAGCGTAACAGCGATTTCCTGTTGTCGTTCAACAAGGATGTCAGCAAGGACATCAACATTTCGGCGACATTCGGCGGTAACCAGAACCGCCAGAGCTCGATCTACGATGAAGAGAATGCGGGCCAGCTCAACCTGCCGGGCATTTATAACCTCACCAACTCCCGCATTGCGCTCGTAGCCTCGCAAAGTAAAGTTGGCAAGCGCATCAACAGCTTGTACGGCTCCGCGTCGGTTTCGTTCCGCAATTACCTGTTCCTCGACGTCACGGCGCGTAACGACTGGAGTAGCGCATTGACGCTCCCGACAGCGCTGAAAGCGTTCGGTACCGAAAACAATTCGTATTTCTATCCTTCGGTGGCTTTGAGCGCCGTAGTGAGCGATATGACCAAGCTGCCGGAAGTGATTTCCTTTGCCAAACTCCGCGCCAGCTTCGCGCAGGTGGGTAACGATACCGATCCGTTTACATTCACGCAGGCCTACAATCCGAGCACGCCTTACGGAAGCTCGCAGATTTACGGAGAAACCGACCGTCTGGCCAACCTGAGCCTAAAACCGGAGATCAGTACAGCTTATGAACTGGGCGCGGATCTGCGTTTTTTCAAGAACCGGGTAGGGCTGGATTTTACATTCTATCAAAGCAAAACCAAAAACCAGATCCTGCAAATCCCGCTTTCGCAGACGACCGGCTACAATGGCCGTTTCTTCAACGCGGGTGAGATCAAAAACTGGGGTTTTGAAACCATGCTGAACGTAACACCGGTGGAAGTCAATGATTTCAAATGGAATGTGGGTATCAACTTCTCGGCCAACCGCAGCAAGGTACTCGAACTTTCCGACGGCATTACCAACTTCGTAATGGCGAGCAAGGGCGTGAGCATCGAGGCACGCGTAGGCGAGCGTATGGGTGATATGTACGGGATCGCATTCGCACGCGTGCAAAACACCAATGCTTCGGCTCCTTACTACGACGCGACAGGCCAGAATGTAGGCCAGATCGTTTACAAAGACGGTCGCCCGGTGCCTACCACCAACGTTCAGAAAATGGGTAACTATAATCCCGACTGGCTTGCAGGTATCTCCAACCAGTTCAACTACAAGAATGTGAAATTGAGCTTCCTGTTCGACGTTCGTCATGGCGGAAAGATTTTTTCTGAAACACAAGTAGTTGGCCGTGAGGGCGGTATCATCAAAGAAACCCTCGAAGGACGTGCCGACGGCTATGACCTGAGCAAACCGGGCAACGGGGTGATCGGCGATGGCGTGATCCAGAATGCGGATGGTTCTTTCACCAAAAACGACGTGAAACTGACTGCCCGCGCGTGGCATACCGCATTCACCGGCGGCCGTAACATTGCCGAAGGTACAATGTATGACGCTTCATTCGTGAAACTGCGTGAAGTACAGGTGAGCTACTCGATCCCTAACCGCATTCTCGGCCGGTCACCGATCAAGAACATCACGGTTTCCCTGGTTGGACGTAACCTCGCATTGTGGTCGGATGTACCGCACGTGGACCCTGAAACAATGGCTTACAATGGCGGAACCGCATTGCCGGGCATCGAATACATGTCGATCCCTTCGAGCCGCAGCTATGGTTTCAATGTAAGTTTCAAACTGTAAAATTTCAATTGGAGAACAATGAAAAAGCTACTTCCGATATACCTCATGGCTGCGCTGACGCTTTCGGCGGGGTCATGTACCAATGATTTTGAAGAGATCAATACCAATAACAACGTACCGAACGACGTCACGCCCGACCTTTTGCTGGCTGGTGTGATCCGGAACATGATCAACAGCCAGGTGAGCGACGCCTGGGGGATCGGCAACATCGTGGTGCAGCACCACGCCAAGATCCAGTTCGTGAACGAGGACCGTTACCTGTGGGGCCAGCAGAACGGCGTCTGGGATAACGTGTACAGTAATATGCGTAATGTCAAAAACATCCTCGACCAGGTGGGTACCGACGACGCCAACGGCTACAAAGGCATTGCGCTGATCCTGAAATCGTGGATGTTCGCGCTGGCTACCGACGCTTACGGCGATATTCCTTACACCGAGGCGACCAAAGGCAAGACAGACGGCGTGTATTTGCCCAAATACGACACGCAGGAGAGCGTTTACGCAGGTGTGCTGGCAGATCTCGCGACCGCCAACGACATCCTTTCCAAAAGCTCAACGGCGGTTTCAGGTGACATCCTGTTCGGCGGTGGTACCGGTTCGCTCATCAAATGGCGGAAACTGGCCAATTCGCTGCGCCTGCGTTACCTGATGCGTATTTCGAAGCAGAAGGACGTGAAAGCGGAAATGCAGGCGATACTCGCCGATCCTGCCAAAAATCCGATTTTCGAAGGAAATCAGGACAATGCGGAGCTGAAATACCTCGCCTCTGCGCCTAACCAATGGAGGATGTACGATTCACGCGTTGGTTCGTTCGATGAATTCCGTGTGAGCAAGACGCTGAGCGACCGCCTTACGGCATTGAAAGACCCTCGTCTGACGGTTTTTGGCCGCCCTTCGCAATCGTCGGTAACCGCTGGCAAGCCCGTTATCGAAGGTGTTCCGAATGGCCTGGGCGATGTGCCTGCACTGAACTACAACGGTGGTCCTCAGGGTGTTTCGCGCGTAGGTTACACGTTCGCATGCCTCGTGTGCAACGATCCCGGCCAGGCGCCGCCAGATCCTTCGGCACCACGCGGAATCCTGATGAACTACTCGGAATTACAGTTTATCCTCGCCGAAGCGCGTGAAAAAGGCTGGATCACCGCCGGCACAGCCGAAGGTTATTACACCAAAGGCGTTCAGAGTAACTTCGAATACTGGAAAAGCGTGGTACCGTCGTCGTACGGCATCAACGTAACGCCAGACGCTTCGTACTACACGCAGTCAGGGGTGGCTTACACGGGCACGAGCGCGGAAAAACTCGCCAAAATTGCCTTGCAGAAATGGATTTCCTATTATTTCAACGGCCTGGAAGCCTGGTTCGACTGGCGCCGCACGGGAATGCCCGAAATCAAACCCGGCCCCGATAACCTGAACCAGAACCGCGTACCGGTGCGCTTCATTTACCCATTGTCCGAACAGTCGCTCAACGGCGCAAACCGCGAAGAAGCGGTGAAACGCCAAGGAACGGATGATTTGAATACGCGTACTTGGGTGGCTAAGTAGGGAGGAAGGGAGGAAAGGAGGATGGAGGAAGGGGAGGAAAGGGAGGATTTAATCCGCTCTTTCTTCCCCTTCTTGTTTTTTGTATTCCCTATTTTTCTTCCTCCCTTTCCTCCATCCTCCCTTTCCTTCCTTTTAATGCGCCTCCAACCAATTCGCCCCAACGCCGATCCCTGTATCCATTCGCACGGCCATCGGGATTGCATTGCGCATTAGTTCATCTACTTTTTCTTTCAACAAGTCGATCTCGCTGAGGTGTGCGTCGAAGACCAATTCGTCATGCACTTGGAGGATCATGCGTGATTTAAGCTTTTCGCTGGCCATCCAGTCGTGGATGTTGATCATCGCTACCTTGATCATATCCGCCGCGGAGCCCTGGATCGGGGCGTTAATGGCGTTACGTTCGGCATAGCCGCGGTTGGTCTGGTTGCGGGAGTTGATATCCGGCAGGTAGCGGCGTCGGCCCAGGATCGTTTCTACATATTCGCGTTCGCGGGCGTCGTTTACTACCTTGTCCATATAACCCTTCACAGCCGGGAATTCCTCGAAATAGGCCCGGATGATCTCGCTTGCTTCCCCGCGCGGAATGCCCAGGCGCTGCGCGAGACCGAATGCCGAAATGCCATAAATGATCCCGAAATTGACCATTTTGGACTTCCGGCGCATATCAGAAGTGACTTCCTCCAACGGCACGGCAAACACCTTGCTCGCAGTAGTAGCGTGAATATCGCGGCCCTGGTTGAATGCCTCGGTCATACTCGCATCGCCGCTGAATGCCGCCATAATGCGCAGCTCGATCTGCGAGTAATCCGCGGAAAGTATCTGATAATCACTGTTATCCGGCACGAATGCCTTGCGGATCTCGCGGCCGCGCGGCGTGCGGATCGGAATGTTTTGCAGGTTGGGGTTGGTGGAGCTCAAACGTCCCGTTGCCGCAACTGCCTGGTTATACGACGTATGAATGCGACCGGTACGGCTGTTTACCATCGTCGGCAATGCGTCCACGTAAGTCGATTTGAGCTTCTGTAACTCGCGGTAATCCAGTATTTTACGGGCAATGAGGTGATTGGCTTCCAGGTCCGAAAGAATTTCCTCGCCGGTAGCATATTGTCCGGTTTTGGTCTTTTTCGGCTTTTCGATCAGCTTCATTTTCTCAAAAAGGATTTCTCCCAATTGCTTCGGCGAGCTGATATTGAACGACTGGCCGGCAGCTTCGTAAATCTCCGATTCGGTCAGGCGGAGGTCGGATTCCAGCACGGCCGACATTTCTTTCAATGCATTGATATCCAGCCGTACGCCGGTATTTTCCATTGACGCAAGTACCTTGGTCAAAGGCATTTCAACCTCATTGAAAAGCTTCGCCGCATTCACTTTCGGTAGTTCGCGGCTGAAAATCGTATTGAGCTGGAAGGTAATGTCGGCATCCTCGCCCGCATATTGCGTGATCTCCGGGATCGCCACGTCGCGCATATTGCCCTGTTTTCCGCCCTTTTTGCCGATCAGTTCGGTGATCGACACCGGCTCGTAGTTCAGGTAGGAAGCCGCCAGGATGTCCATTCCGTGGCGCTTGTCCGGTTGCAGCAGGTAATGCGCGAGCATGGTGTCGCTCAGTTTGCCGTGAACTTCGATACCGTAGTTTTTCAGCACCAGCAAGTCGTACTTGATGTTCTGACCGATTTTTTCAATGTTTTCATTCTCGAAAACACCCCGAAAATGCTCGACGATTTCCTGCGCTTTTTCGCGGTCTGCGGGCACGGGAATGTAGAATGCCTCGCCAGCCAGGTAGGAGAACGAAAGCCCCACGAGCTCGGCGTCGGTGGTATCCAGTGACGTAGTTTCGGTATCGAAGCAGAATGCTTCCTGCAAGCCCAGGTAATGCGCAAGGCTGGTCATCAGCTCCGGCGTATCCACGGTGTGATAGCGATGGAATGTATTCGCAATGGTCTTTTTCGACGTCGGGATGGTGATTCCCTCGGTATCTTCGGTGAGTTCGCCATCGGCCAGGTCGCCGCTCACGACCGCCGGTTGCTTTCCGATCTCTTCCGTTGGATTGCCGAAAATATCCAGCTGTCCCTGGGGGGATTTGCGTGCTTGCGCCGCACGTCCGCCCGGAGCAGGGGCTCCCGACGATCCGGCCGAGCCTGCACCCAGTACACGGGTTTTTAAGGTTTTAAATTCAAGTTCGTCGAAGAGTTCCGCGATCAGTTCCGCATTGGGTGAGCAAACGGTGAGGTCTTCTGCGTCGAACGGCACAGGCACTTTGCAATCGATCGTTGCAAGCTGCTTGCTGAGCACGGCCTTATCGAAGTTCTCGCGGATCTTTTCGCCGAGTTTACCTTTGATCTCGTCGGCGTGGGTAATGATATTTTCGATCGTGTCGTACTCCTGAATGAGTTTTTGGGCCGTTTTTTCGCCCACACCGGGAATGCCGGGAATGTTATCGACGGCGTCGCCCATGAGTCCGAGGATGTCGATCACCTGGTCGATGCGCTGGATCTGCCAGCGGTCGAGTATTTCCTGGACGCCCAGCACTTCGGCACCCTTACCGAGAAATGCGGGCTTGTAAATGTGCACGTATTGTTCGACCAATTGCCCGTAATCCTTGTCGGGCGTCATCATGAAAACCTCGAAGCCTTCCCGCGACGCTTCCTTGGCAATGGTACCGATAATGTCGTCGGCCTCGTAGCCATCGAGTTCGAGAATGGGGATGCACATGCCGCGTAGCAGCCGCTTCACGAGCGGGATCGCCACGGTAATATCTTCCGGCTGTGCCTCGCGCTGGGCCTTGTAAGCCTCGAACTGCACATGGCGGAAAGTAGGCGCGGCGGTGTCGAATGCAACGCCGATATGGGTTGGTTTCTCTTTTTGCAGTACTTCGAGCAGTGTGTTGGTGAAGCCGAAAACGGCGCTGGTATTCAGTCCCTTTGAAGTGATGCGCGGCGCCTTGATGAACGCGAAATGCGCCCTGTAAATCAAGGCCATAGCGTCCAGAAGGAATAGCTTGTGAACGGGTTTTTCCATGAGGTAAGTTTATGATCGAAACTCAAATATAATGCAACTACCGGCACAGAAGGGGTTTGCCGGCCGTTTTTTGTCGATTTGCAGGAGAAGTATCGAAAGGGCGTTACTATTGGTATTAATTAAAAGTTTTATACAATTTAAAAGAATGGTACTATTTGATTTGTGGCTAGCCTTTGAGATGTACTGTAAATTTGATATTATTAGTATTAACATAAATTTTAAAAAGTATTAAAAGAATAGTATTTATATAATAAAAACAATGTATTAAAAGTATAGTTAGTATAAAATGAAATATATGTATTATAAATATCAAAAGATACTGCAAAAGGGTAGATCATTTAGTACTTAACATTCATATAAAAAGTATTTAACTAATTCACCTAAACAGCCCATTTGAGCGCATATGAGAAATATTTTCTTACTTTTAGCTGTTGTCATTTTTTCCTGTAACCAAAATAAACCCGTGAAAAAAGCATATCAATGGCCGGGAGCCACACCGCCCGTAGCCGAAAAGAAAGACCATGAAACCGGAATGCATGGCGACAAACGCAATGATGAATACTACTGGATGGGCGATTTCTTCCGCGAAGGCCCCGATAGCGACAAGGTTGTGGCATACCTGAACGCCGAGAATGCCTACACCGACACGATGATGGCCGGCACCGCAAAGTTTCAGGAAGCGCTGTTTTCGGAGATGAAAGGACGGATCAAAGAAAAGGACGAGTCGGTGCCGGTGTTCAGTAACGGTTATTGGTACTACACCCGCAGCGAAGAAGGCGAGCAGTATTTCAAGTATTGCCGCAAGAAAGGCTCGCTCGAAGCGTCGGAAGAAATCCTGCTCGACGTCGATAAGATGGCAGAAGGGCATTCTTATTATTCTGCGGTTGGTTTTAATGTAAGTCCGGATAATAGGCTGCTAGTATACGGCGTCGACACCGTTTCGAGGAGGCAGTACACGCTTTATATCAAGAACCTCGAAACCGGTGAGCATTTCGAGGATACGATTTACCCCGCGAGCGGCGGTTCGGAATGGGGGAATGATAACAAAACGCTGTTCTACACGGCCACCAATCCCAAAACGCTGCTGAGCGAGAAGATCAAACGACACACGCTCGGAACGGATTCGAAAAAGGATGTGGTTGTTTACAATGAGAAGGACAAGAGCAATTACATCGGGGTAGGGAAGACGAAGTCGGACAAATACATTGTGATCGCATCGTCGGCCACGATGTCGTCGGAATACCTGATCCTCGATGCCGATAAACCCGAAGGGAAGTTCGAAGTATTCCAGCCACGCATGAAGGATGTGCTGTATGATGTTGATCATCAGGGAGATAAGTTTCTGATCGTGACCAACAAGGATGCGCTGAATTTCAGGCTGATGGAAACGCCGGTGAACGCAACGGGTGTCGGGAACTGGAAAGAGGTGATCCCCAACCGCGCCGATGTGCTGCTCGAAGGGATCGATGTTTTCAAGAATTACCTCGTGATTACCGAGCGGCAGAACGGCCTTTTGCAGCTCCGGATTCGCAATATCAATACGAATGGGGAACATTATGTGGATTTCGGCGAGCCTGCTTACACTGCTTTCGCCGGTTCTAACCCTGAATACAACAGTTCCAGCCTGCGCTACGTCTACACGTCGCTCACGACCCCGAGCTCGGTGTACGATTACGACATGGAAAGTCGCGAAAAGGAGCTGAAAAAGCGGCAGGAAGTGGTAGGTGGCTATAATACGGAGGAATATGTGACGGAGCGCTTGTACGCGACCGTACGCGATGGCGTGAAGGTCCCGATTTCGATAGTATACAAAAAAACGACCGCTAGGAGCGCCGAAACGCCACTTTTGCTTTATGCATACGGCTCATACGGCAACAGCATGGACGCCGCATTCAGTAGCACGCGCCTGAGCCTGCTCAACCGCGGGTTCATATACGCACTCGCACACATACGAGGAGGACAGGAAATGGGGCGCCAATGGTACGAAGATGGCAAGATGTTCAAAAAGAAGAACACGTTTAACGATTTCATGGACTGCGCCGAGCATCTGATCAAGGAAAACTATACTTCCAATGCTCATTTGTTCGCGGAGGGCGGCAGTGCGGGCGGCCTGCTCATGGGCGCGATCAGCAACATGCGTCCCGACCTCTGGCGCGGCATTATCGCCGATGTGCCATTTGTGGATGTGGTAACGACCATGCTCGACGAAAGCATTCCGCTGACTACCAACGAGTTCGATGAATGGGGGAATCCTCAAAACAAGGAGTCGTACGACTACATGAAGTCCTATTCTCCTTATGATAATGTGGAGCCAAAAGCATACCCCAACATGCTCATTACCACCGGCCTGCACGACAGCCAGGTGCAATATTTCGAACCCGCCAAATGGGTAGCACGCCTGCGCACGCACAAAACGGACCAGAATGTGCTGCTGCTAAAAACGAATATGGAAGCCGGCCACGGCGGCGCGTCGGGGCGCTTCGATTATTTGAAAGAAATCGCGTTGCAATTCGCGTTTTTGTTCGCGTTGGAAGGCGTTACGGAGTAGGGCGAGCGTCCGAGAGTATTAATGATTGAATGACCGAATGATTGAATGACCGAATATTTTTTATTCAATCATTCAATCATTCAATCATTCAATCATTCAATCATTCAATCATTCCCCGTTCCACGGCGGATCATTCAATCATTCAATTCACGCCCCAATCGCCTGCTCCACATCCGCGATGATATCGTCGATATGCTCGATACCTGCGGAAATGCGTAGTTGCGTTGGCAGTACGCCGGCTGAAATCTGCTCTTCCTCAGAGAGTTGCGAATGCGTTGTGGATGCCGGGTGGATGATCAGCGTTTTGGCGTCGCCTACGTTGGCGAGGTTGCTGATCAGTTTCAGATTGTCGACAAATTGTTCGGCGGTCTTTTTGTCGCCCTTCAATGTGAATGACAAAACACCTCCGAAACCGCGTGTGAGGTACTTTTTCGCGAGCTCGTGGTATTTGTTGCCTTCCAGGCCGATGTAGTTCACGCTTTCCACCTTCGGATGTTTTTCAAGCCATTGCGCGAGTTTCAATGCATTCTCGGCAATGCGCTCTACTCTGAGTGAAAGCGTTTCAAGTCCTTGAAGGAAGAGGAACGAGTTGAATGGTGAAAGGGACGGGCCCCAGTCGCGCAGGCCTTCTACGCGTGCGCGGATGATGAACTGGATGTTGCCGAATGGCCCGCCGATACCGAAAACGTCGTTCAGAACGAGGCCGTGGTAGCTTGGCGAAGGTTCGGTAAACTGTGGGAATTTGCCGTTACCCCAATTGTACGTACCCGCATCGACGATCACCCCGCCGATGGAAGTACCGTGGCCGCCGATCCATTTCGTGGCCGACTGCACCACCACGTGTGCTCCGTGCTTAATAGGCTGAAAAATCGCCCCTGCGGCGCCGAATGTGTTATCGACGATCAGTGGGAGGTCATATTTGTTTGCAAGTGCCGCAAATGCCTCAAAATCGGGTACGGAATAGCTCGGGTTTCCGATGGTTTCCAGGTAAATGAACTTCGTTTTATCGTCGATCAGCTTTTCGAAGCTGCTCACATCGTCGCCATCGGCAAAGCGCGCTTCCACGCCGATGTTCTTGAATGAATTTTTGAACTGGTTGTAGGAACCGCCGTAAAGGAAGGAGGTCGTTACAAAATTGTCGCCGACGGTGGTGATATTATTGATCGCCAGAAACTGCGCCGAATGCCCCGATGCGGTCGCCAATGCAGCCACTCCGCCTTCCAATGCCGCTACCCGTTTCTCGAAAACGTCGTTGGTAGGGTTCATAATGCGAGAATATATGTTACCAAACTCCTTCAATGCGAACAAGTTAGCGGCATGCTCGGCGTTGTTGAACACGTAGGACGTGGTTTGGTACAAAGGTACGGCCCGCGAATTGGTGACAGGGTCGGGCTGTTGACCGGCATGAAGCTGCAAGGTTTCAAATTTCATTTGGTTAGAACGTTTAAGGTGGATAAAGCCCAAATGTATCAAACTAAATGATTTTTACTCTACAAAAATTATAGTCTTTTGCTTGCCGGATAATAAATTGGATTTTAGAAGGGTGGTGTCAGCTTTTGACCAGGTTCAGGAGATTCGCGCATTGCGCCCTGAGTTCGCCAAGCGTGTGTGCATCGGTTACGACGCCATCGGCAATCTTGCCTTTCACATTTGGAATAGAGAGGGCAGAGGCTTCATTTTTCCTGGTACCCAGCGCCGTGAGCGTTAGCAAAAGTGAGGCCAATGCATTGTTACCCCCGGAGTTGAGCGGGGAAGCGCTGATGACCGATACCGGCTTGTCGCTCAGGTCACCGGTACCGACAGTCCAGTCGAGTGCATTTTTGAGCGTACCGGGAACGCCGAATGCATACTCGGGCGTGCAGATCACCACGGCGTCGGCCTGCTGAATCGCGGTTTTGAAACGCGTAACAGCTTCCGTATCAAAAAGGCCCGGAGAGAAATGTGGTATCTCGTCCAGGCCTTCGAAAATTTCAAAAGTGAAGTCGGAAGGCAAAAGGCTTCCCAAGGTTTTTAGGATGACGGTGTTGGTGGAATCGGCGCGCAGGCTGCCCGAAATGCCCAGAATGTGAATGCGTTTCATAACCAGCAGTACAAAAGTTGGGCCGGGCAGGTTTCCGTACTGCCAATTTATTTAGCCATAACATTATAAAAATTGTAATCGGTCATGGGCGCGTCGGTGAAGCCGAGGTTGCGGCCCATCGTGATCACCTGCCCGCGGTGGTAGGTAGTATGGTTGACAACGTGCATGATGTATTCGAAGTTGGCGAAGTTGCATTGGAACCACTGGCTTTCCACGAGCGTCGGGCTCTGAATCTGTTCGGCGGAGAGGGTCTCGATGTACTCCGCAAGCTCCTGAGATTGCGCCATAAGCGTATCAAATGTCGATTCGAGATCTCCATCAAAATCCTGGCCGGTATAAACGCGCTCGGTATTGATGATTGAAAGCCAGTAGCGCTGTGTTTCAAGAATGTGGATGAGTGTCAGCCGGATCGTCGTAAAGCTCGATTTCAGCTCCGTTTCGAGGATTTCGGCCGGTTTTGTGCGCAACCAGTTCACCAAAGTACAGTTGGCCCAATGGTTATAATCTGCGAAATTTTTCATCGCATAAGCCAAACTTTTTTCGGCGGTCGGAATTTCAATTATGGCTGACATAGTCTCTTTGTTTAAGTGCATTGCAAAGAAAACAGATGCTTGTGACAGCCTATTGTCAGCAGGAAAAATCAGTGATTCAAATTTTCCAGAATTTGTTCGCTGAGCTGTCGCACGATCGTTTTGAGGGACTCGGGTTCCATAATGCAGGCCTCCGGGGCGATCATCAGGTACCAGCGCGCGAAGCCTTCGAGCGAGGCGCTGAGGAAAGTCATTTCAATGTAGTCGTCCGTCTCCACCTCGGAAGCGAAGCCGTAGTAACTCCGCTGTTCACGTATGTACCGCGCCACACGCTTGTTCACGCGCACACGCACGAGACGCATGTTATCGTTCTCCCAGCTGTCGTGCATGAAATCTTTGAGCGGGGCATGCTTGTGGACGAACGGACGGTCGGTAATGTCGCATTGCATGATCCGGTCGGAGCGGAAGTTGCGGTAATCGTTGCGAAGGTGGCAGAATGCGATCGTGTACCAATAATTGTTTTCGTGGTAAACACCTACCGGCTCTACCACCCTTTCCACCGGCTCGGAAGCGCTTAATGCAACGTAGAGGATTTTGGCGATTTTGCGCTCGGAAATGCTTTTGAGCAGCACATCGAGCGTGTTGCTATTGGACTGGTGAAACGCCCGCGGCCGGCTGCGTACCTCTATGTGGTTTTCCAGGTTCTCCACCATCGATTTCTCGGTACTTCTCAGCACGGCTTTGATCTTGTACATCGCCGCCTGATAATGCGATTGTGTCGAAAAATCAGTGAATTTCTCCATGAGCTTTTCCGCGGTGATGAATGTACGCGCTTCTTCCTTCGTAAACATAACGGGAGGCAGGCGGTAGCCGTCCATAATGGAATAGCCTACGCCTGCCTCGCCGATAATGGGAACGCCCGCTTCTGCGAGCGAATTAATGTCGCGGTATACCGTCCTCAGACTGATCTCGAAGCGCTCGGCCAGGTCCTGGGCTTTGACAATTTTGCGGGATTGAAGCTGGATCAGGATGGCGGTAATGCGGTCGAAACGGTTCATGGGTGTCGGCTAAGGAATGTCCGGCACAAATTAAGTTTAAAGAACCGGTTCTCTCAAATTAAATGCCTCCGAAATCAGTTGAAAGGATTTGATACGGTTTTCAAAAGTATCCGCCATAGTCGAAACCATGATCTCGTCCGCATCGAAATCGGTGGCCAGTTTGGTAAGCTGCTCTTTCACGGATTCCGGCGTGCCGGACACAATGCGGCCGCTGTTGTAACGGATGCGCTCCAATTCGCCGAAATTGAACTCATATTTGCGCACGGTTTCGGGGTCGGGGAAAGGACCGAATTTACCACGTTCAAACTCGACCAGCACATAATCCATCATTTTCCGCATGGCAGCGGCCTGTTCTTCCGTTTCACCGCATAATGTGAATGCAGAGATGATGACCCTCGGCTTTTCAAGCTGATCCGACGGCCGGAAATTTCGTTTGTACTCATCCACTACATCCGGCTTCACAAAGCCGTTGATGAATTTCGCGACAGCAAGGCCCATCCCGAAACGCGCCGCGATGTTGCTGCTGCCTCCGCTCGAACTTAGTATCCATTGCTCCGGTATCGTGGCCGACTGCGGCGTGGCGTAAATAAACCCGCGCTCCGTGCCTGCGGTATCCCTAAAAAAGTGCTGCAAATGTTCGAGCTGACGCAGGTAGCTGCTTTCACTGAAATCGTTGGACGGGTTCAGGAGCGACGAGGTGATGCGGTCGGTGCCGGGCGCACGGCCCATACCGAGGTCGATGCGGCCCGGATAGAGCGTTTCGAGCATGCGGAAGTTCTCCGCGACTTTCAATGCGCTGTGGTTGGGCAGCATTATCCCGCCCGAACCGATGCGGATCTGGCTCGTTATGTCTGCCAGTTTGACCATCAGCATCTCCGGCGTGGAGCCTGCGATAAAGGTAGAATTATGGTGTTCTGAAACCCAAAACCGGCTGTAACCGAGTTCTTCCGCCAGCTTTGCCGTGGCAATGGTTTCGTGAATAGCTTCTTGAACGCTGGATCCGTGCCTTACCACGGATTGGTCGAGAATACCCAGTTTAAAATGCTTCATTATAATCGATGCGTGATTTTGAAGCATAACACGGCAAAGGCCGTTTGTATTCAACTTTGAGACCAGGAATGTCCTTTCTGCGGGGATAGTAACGTTCGCGGCAGGGTGGGGGAGGCTCAGGGCACGCGGTCCCAGTAGGTGCTTCTACCCAGCAGCGGGATGCCCACGTAGCTGCGTACTTCGAGTTTCTCCTTGCGAAGCTTAATGAGGCAGTTGTAGGTTTTGCCACTCTTGGGGTCGTACATTTTACCATCGTCCCAAAGGTCTTCGCTAAAGACGAAGTTGTTTAGCAGGTTCAAGTGGAGCAGGTTCCGCCCGCGAAGTTTCTCGTCGGAGTTGCGGGTGTCTTTCCGGGAGGTTTTTCCATCGGCTTCGAAGAGGTCCTCGGACCAAAGCAGGCGCCCGAAATATTCTTCACCGTTTTTATAAATCTCGATCCGTGTATCTTTTTCTTCATTGATCCACTCGCCAACGACCTTATCTGCCACGATAATCTGTGATCCGGCGGGGTTGAAACTCGCGAAAAAAAATATAGTAAAAAGTATTTTATACATTACTGATGACGTGCGTCGGGTTAGTTTATCGTGGCGGCAATGCCTTGAAAATATACAAAGTTAAAAATACCAAAATTTAACGATGTTAGGTTTTGGAAAAATCAAATCTTTCAAATCGAGCCGATTTTGAATTATTTGATCGTTGGTAAAAATATTAACATTGATAGATTTACGTGTTAACACTGTAAACTATCTTGATCTACTTCCGATTGCCTGATAAAATCCAATTTATGTTGATAGTTGGTGTGACAATATACGACAGTTCGTCAAAATACAAAACAGAATTATTCCAAGAAGCCCCCTCATGGGTCGGCTGTGCGTCCTTTGACCAGCCGTTTCAATTGCTGCGCTTAATGTCAGACAATGCAAAAGTTATTCCGCCTTGTGCGTTGTCTCCGGTGGTTATTTTACGGCCGGTTGCTTTCGATATTGCCACGGCCCTGGTATTGCTTTTTATAGAAGTAGTTCTCTTCTTGTATTATTATTTGTAGAACCGGATAACCGCTTTTGTATATGAGTATTTCCAATGCACCCGTTCCTGCAAATGAATTGGAACGTCTGGTGGGGCTTTCAGAATTGGATATCGACTATTCCGATCATCAGATCACGTTTCAGGACCTGGCAAAGTTGGCGGCGAAGGTGACAGGCACTCGAATTTCCCTGGTGAACCTGATCGATTCGCTCACGCAATGGACTATTTCGAATTATGGGCTGGATATCGAGCAAATGCTTCGGGAAGATTCGGTTTGCCAGTACACGATCATGGAATCCGATCACTTCGAAGTGGGCGATTTGACCGAGGATGATCGGTTTAAGGATAAATTTTATGTGACCGGCGAACCTAATGTGAAATACTATTACGGTATCCCGCTCAAAACCAGCGATGGCTTGCAGATCGGCGCATTGTGCGTGCTCGACCATGAGCGCAAGACGCTGGAACCTGAGAAAATCGAGCTGCTGAAAATCATTGCCGACGAAATCGTGGCGCGTTTGAAAACGCATAAGGTAATGGAAAGCCTCAAATCGAGGTTGCTGGAAGCGCGGCAGACCCAGAAAAAAGTTGCACACGACATACGCGGGCCATTGGGCGGGATCGTAGGTCTGGCACAAATTATCCGCGACCAGGGCGATCAGAACCGTATGGACGAAGTGCTCGAATTCATTAACCTGATCCACAAAAGCGGCAATTCGATCCTCGATCTGGCCGAAGAGATCCTGGATTCGCATAGGGAGAAAGGCACAGCGACCAGCACACCAGTGGCTTCCAATGGTCACGGCTTCACACTGATGATTTTCAAGGACAAGCTCGAAAAGCTCTATGGTCCACAGGCCAAGCACAAGAGCATCCGTTTTAGCGTGCAAACAAGCCCATTGACCGAGAATATCCATTTTTCAAAGAGCAAATTGCTCCAAATCACGGGCAACCTCATTTCAAATTCCATGAAATTCACCCCGGCCGGCGGTGAAGTAAGCGTTGATCTGCAATTATTGATCGATCAGGCGAAGCCCGTGCTGCATATTTCGGTGCGGGATACCGGTGTGGGCATTACGGAAGAGAATATCCAGGCCATATTGTCGGGCAATGCGTCTTCGACGGGCGGTACCGGTGGCGAGCAGGGCTTCGGGTTCGGGCTTGCGCTTGTGAAGCACCTGGTCGACAGCCTCGGGGGAAAAATTGCCATTACTTCTGAGCCGGGTGTGGGCACGAATTTCGAGATCGATCTGCCGCAAAATATCTATTAATGTATTGATTATCAGTTTTATACTAGGTATGTAGCATTTGCGCCCTGCAAATGCTTTTGCTTTGTAGCCGATCCGTCGCCAATTTTGTCGTCTTGTTTCACCTGATTTTTAAATTTTGAAACTATACCGAGGACTTGTAGCGGCTACTGTCGAGGCATTGCAGGATGTTTTTGTGAAAAACCGGCAGGCCGACCGCGTCGTGGAGCAATTGCTGAAATCCAATAAGAAATGGGGCGCGCGCGACCGGGCATTCATCGCCGAGAATGTGTACGAAATCGTGCGCTGGTGGCGGCTGGTAAAATACGTCGCACAAGTCGAAAAAGCGGTGGAAAGCGACGATTTCTGGCGCATTGCCGGAGCTTGGCAGTTGATTAAACCGCAACATCTCGAAGGACGTGAGGCACCGGAATCTTTGCCTGAATGGCCCGAATTTGAAGCTATGAACCCGGAAACTATTGCGGAACGCTACCAGGAAGGCCTGCAAATCCGGAAAATCGCCCAATCTATCCCCGACTGGATAGACGTCACAGGAGAAGCCGAGCTCGGCGAGCAATGGCCGGCAGAACTTGCGGCCCTTAACAAAACCGCGCCGGTAGTGTTACGCGTCAATTCCCTGAAAACCAACGTCGATACAGTGCGCGAGCAGCTCGGTACCGACATTACCGAACCTGTACCGGGCGTACCCCAAGCGCTGGCACTCAAAAAGCGTATCAATGTAGCGGCGCTGGAAAGCTTCAAAAGTGGCTTTTTCGAAGTGCAGGACGCCGGATCGCAGCTCATTGCGCCCTACCTGGACGTACGCGAGGGCGTGTCCGTGATCGACGCCTGCGCCGGCGCGGGCGGGAAAAGCCTGCACCTTGCCGCATTGCTCGGAAACAGCGGTTCAATCCTTTCGATGGACATCGAGCACTTCAAATTGCAGGAACTGGAACGCCGCGCCGCGCGAAATGGCGTCACGAACCTCACCACAATGCATATCAGCTCAGAAAAAATCATCGAAAGCCTGGCAGGAACGACAGACCGGCTCCTTCTCGACGTACCTTGTTCGGGATTAGGTGTGCTGCGTAGAAACCCGGACAGTAAATGGAAACTCAAACCTGAATTTCTCGACAAAATCCGCAAGGTACAGGCGCAGATTCTCGAAAACTATTCGAAAATGGTCAAGAAAGGCGGTAAAATGGTGTACGCCACGTGCAGCATTCTGCCGTCTGAATCGGAGGAGCAGGTACGGGCATTCACGAAGCGCCATAAAGTGGATTGGCAGTTTGTTTCCGAACACCGCACCTCGCCCGCACGTGACGGTTTCGACGGTTTCTACATGGCATTACTCGAACGTAAATAGTCTTTTCGGTTAGGCTGAACACCGAAAGGCATGGTTTTTTCCTGATTACACCAAATCAACAGACAAAACCATGGACTTTCAAAACCAATATGCATTCCCGGTTGCAGAAATGCCGGACGACCAGCCGCCTGCACCGAGCTATCCCGAAAAACCGCGCGAAACCGGCCCATTGAACCCAACGCCCGATGTGCCGGGCACCGATGCACCGGAAGTCAATACCGGTTCTAGGATGGACGAAGATGAGCCGGCAGCGCCGACGGAGGAAGATGAAGTAGGGGATATTGAATCTCAAAACCCCTGAACAATAAAGGGTTACCGAGCACCGGTAACCCTTTATTGTTGACCAGATCCTACATTACTGCGCTTCGACCAGCTTTTTGATCTCGACCAAAATCGGGTTCCAGCCTTCGCCGTTGTTGTAAGAATCCTGGTACCGGCGCTCACCTTCGGCCACTGTGCTGTAATCGCCTTGGGTGACCTTCAAAAGTGTCTTTTCGCCTTGCGGAATGAGGTCATAGGTGACTTGGAGGTAGTTTTCGGAAACATCGTCGATGTTCGAATGCGGATCGATGGTCGTGTACCGCAGGAATTTTCCGGGTTCGATGGCCAGAATTTCTCCTTTTACCCAGACAATCTCTTTCCCTTCATGCTCGCCTTTCCAGAGCAGTTTGCTACCTACATTCCAGTCCGAAACTGTCTCACAGCCAAACATATACTGTTTCGTTTGTTCAGGGTTCACAAGGGCATCCCACACACGGGACGCCGGCGCATCGATGGTGATTTCGTTTTTGATGATGAGTGACATATTAATGATTGAATGATTGAATGATTGAATGATTGAATGATTGAATGATTGAATGATTGAATGATTGAATGATTGAATGTTGAATGTTTGAATGAGTCGCCGTGGAACGGGAATGGCTGAATAAGTGAATTAGAACGTATATTCGGTCATTCAATCATTCAGTCATTCAAAATTACCGCCCCCAGGCGTCCCCCGATTGCGTTTTACGGATTATTTCTAACCGAAAAGGGAGTGACGCCGAATTTCTTTTTGAATGCATTGTTGAAATGCTGGGGCGTGGCGTAGCCTAGTTGCGTCGATATTTCTGCGGCTGTCTGTTGTGTGTCCAGCAGATATTGCTTCGCGAGTTGCAGGCGCTGATCGGTGAGGTAGCCGAAAATGGTGTTGTTAAATGTTTCTTTAAAGCCTTTTTTGAGCTTATACTCATTTAAACCGACGTGCTGGGCGATTTCCGAGAGGTTGGGTGGGCAATGCACGCGGTCGTTGATGAGGTCGCGCACGGCGATGATCTTCTCCTTGTCGGATTTGGTTTTGATAAACGTCTCCGTCTTGCGTTCCGAGGCCTCGCAAGCGTCTGCGCATAGCACGAGGAGTTCGATGCTTTTGGACAGGAGAAACAGCTTTTTAAGGCTTTCGGAATACTTACAATGGATAATCTGCTGGATCACTTGCTGGATCGGTGAGTCGATCGTACCCCAGCTGTCGGTCAGGATCGCGCTTTTACCGAGAATGATGGCTTCGGAAAAGCGTTTCAGCGTATCACTCGCATTTTGAGTGAATTGAATGAAAACCTCTTTGGGAAACTGAATGCCGAATGTCTCGATTTCGAGCGTCTTGGCCTGGACGGTCATTTCGAACTCCCTCGAATACATGATGTTGTGATGTCCGCCGACGAGGTCGAATGTTTTTCCGAGCTGATCATAGGTAAACAAATAGTCGCCTTTCAGCCCGAAATGCATACGCACAACGTCAACATTGGCGCTTTTGGAATGGAAACCCGACAATTCCGTGAACCGGGAAACGGCATGGCCGAGCAGGATGCCATCGCATTGCCAGGTAATGCCGGTCATTTGGCCCTTGTCGAAACTGCGGGTTTGCCTTGCTTCCATAGTCGGTTATTTCTTACGGTTTGCGAGCCAAAGGATCGAGTTCACGAGGAACTGGTTTTGCGCGTCGTTGTCAAAGGTAAACGATAATTCCTTGTTCGTTTTGTTCTCGTAATCGATATCGTTGTGGCCCATGTTCATGTACAGCATTTTGTATTTTTTATTCGTCCAGGCAACTGGATAATAGCCGCTATGCCATATTTCATGCTGTTTTGGTCCGGTACCTAGCGGAAAACTCGCGGGGTCGATCGATAGCAGGATTTGAATGTCAGTATTTTGGGTTAAATCCTTTTCCCATCGGTACCATTCGTTGGGCGATGCCTTAAAAGTGCTGCCCAATCCTTTGGTAGCGGGACTTTTGGCATCTTCGACTTTCAAAATAGCCGAGGTAGGTCGCCACGTGTTGCTCTTGTACTGCCCCGAGCCGAGAAATTGATCGTGGTACCAGTCCCAGTTTTGCGGGTAAGCAGAGGGTGTCAATGCAAAAGCCGAGAAATGAAAGCCGATCCAGCCGCCGCCGTTTTCCATATACTTCTGAAATGCAGCACGTTGTTCCGGCTTTTCCGGGCGTGTATCGAGGAAGAGAACGACCTGGTATTTCGAGAGAAATTCGGCATTGAGATTATCCCAATTGCTGGTCGAATCGTAGGTAAAACCGTTTTTCGCGCCCAGTTCCGGCAATCGTTTATGGGCTTCTCGTACAAAACTAATGTGTGCCCTGTCGTTTTTGCCGGTAAAAAAGGCTACTACTTTGAATTTGGGCTTTTGCTGGGCGAATGCAGGGCTCACAGCGAGCAGAATGCCCAGCATGGCAATGCCCAGCATGGCGGTAAGGACAGCCATCGGCTTTCCGGATACGTACTTCATTGAATAAGGGGTTAGGTATGAGGATTAATATATGCCAAATATAAACGGTAAAATGCGTACGTCGCTCGGCCGCTAATTTTAGTTTTGAAAACCGCGAATATCCGCTTTATTTGCCGGTTCCAATTTCATTAGTAATCATGAACTACACCCTTATTGCACAACAGGCCGCCGTCAGCGACAAGCAGGCGAGGAACACCATCGCATTGTTCGAGGAAGGCGCTACGGTGCCGTTTATCGCGCGGTACCGGAAGGAAGCGACGGGCGGGCTGGATGAGGTCCAGATCGGCGCCGTCAAAGAGGCATGGCAGAAACAGCAGGATGTCGAGAAGCGCCGGGAAGCCATTTTGAAAAGCATTGAAGAACAAGGCAAGCTCACGCCCGAGTTGAAAAAGAAGATCGAGGGCGTGTTCTCGATGACCGAACTGGAAGACCTTTATCTTCCGTATAAACAAAAGAGAAAAACCCGCGCGACGATCGCCATAGAAAAAGGCCTCGAACCGCTCGCAAAGCTGATTTTCGAAGGCAAAGAGCGCGATCCGCAAGGCAAGGCGGCGACGTTCCTGAACGACCAGGTGGCCAATGCCGGCGATGCATTGCAAGGTGCGAGGGACATTATCGCCGAATGGATCAACGAAAACCAGGAGGCGCGTACAAAAGTCAGGTACACTTTCCAGCGCGGGGCCATCATTACTTCGAAAGTCAAGAAGAAAAAGGAAGAAGAAGGTGCCAAATACCGCGATTATTTCGAGTTCTCGGAGCCTTTGGCCAAAATACCTTCGCACAGGCTGCTCGCATTACGCCGGGGCGAAGAAGAGGGCATTCTGAGCGTGGATATCTCGCCAGACGAAGATGCGGCGCTCGAAGCGTTGGACAAGCTATTTATGTTTGGTACGGAGGCTTGTAAAGACCAGCTCGAACTGGCGATCGGAGACAGCTACAAGCGGTTGTTGAAGCCGTCCATTGAAACGGAGTTCTCCAATCTTTCCAAAGAAAAAGCGGATGTAGCGGCCATTCAGGTATTTACCGAAAACCTTCGTCAGTTGCTGTTGGCTTCTCCATTGGGCCAAAAAACGGTGCTGGCGATCGATCCTGGTTATCGTACGGGTTGCAAGGTGGTGGTGCTGGACAGCCAGGGCAACCTCATCGCCGATCACGTGATTTATCCGTTCGATAAACCTTCCGAGGCGGGCGCACGGGTGAGCGAGCTCATACGGAAGTTCAAGGTGGAAGCGATTGCGGTTGGTAATGGTACCGCGGGGCGGGAGACGGAAGATTTCGTGAAGAAGCTGCTCGATGGTTCGGGACAATCGGCGGACATTGGCTTGTTCATGGTGAGTGAGCAGGGCGCGTCCATTTACTCGGCCTCGGAAGTTGCGCGCGAGGAATTCCCGGACAAGGATGTGACAGTCCGCGGTTCGATATCGATCGGGCGCAGGCTAATGGACCCTCTGGCGGAGCTGGTGAAGATCGATCCCAAGTCGATCGGCGTAGGGCAGTACCAGCATGATGTGGACCAGAATTCATTGCGAAATGCTTTGGACGTAGTCGTAGAAAGCTGCGTGAACTCCGTAGGCGTAAATCTCAACACGTCGAGCAAGCATTTGCTGCGCTATGTTTCAGGTCTTGGACCCGCTTTGGCGCAAAATATCGTGGATTTTCGGGCTAAAAACGGGAATTTCAAATCGCGGCAGCAATTATTGAAAGTTCCGCGCCTGGGAGCGAAGGCTTTCGAGCAGGCGGCTGGTTTTCTGCGCATTGAAGGTGGTGCTAATCCTTTGGATAACAGTGCTGTACACCCTGAAAGATATGATTTGGTAGCGCAAATGGCGAAGGATGCAGGCGCTACGGTGAAGGATTTGATGCAGAAGCCGGATGTCCGCCGCCAGATCAAAATAGAAAGGTATGTTTCAACCGCCGTGGGCTTGCCGACTTTGAAAGACATTCTCGCGGAACTTGAAAAACCTTCGCGTGACCCGCGTGCGGAAATGAAGAAGTTCGAGTTCGACGCCACGGTAAGGAAGCCGGAAGATTTGAAGGTCGGAATGATCCTGCCGGGAATCGTTACGAACATCACCGCATTCGGTGCGTTCGTCGACGTCGGTGTGAAGCAGGACGGGCTTGTCCACGTGTCGCAGATGGCCGACAAGTTTATAAAAGATCCGAACGAAGTAGTGAAGTTACAGCAGCACGTCACCGTGAAAGTGACCGAAGTTGACCTCAGTCGGAAGCGGATCGCATTGTCAATGAAACTTTGAAAAATACAAAACCCGTTGGTTCTACGCCAACGGGTTTTTTTGTAAATGCATTGTCAAAGTACGTGCAGCCGCTCTTCCTCCACAACCCTTTTCAGATCGTGCAGCACGTTCAACCAGTTGCCTTCGGCTTTCACCACGGCTTCGTCATCTTCAAGATTATCCTGCGTAACCACCAGCGTGGTATGCTCGTGGTAATCCGACAAGTGGAAGGTCACATGCGTATAATTATCCTCAAAATCTTCCGTGCCCGACAGCGGACTCCAGAAGGAATAGCTTAGTTCGCGCTCGGGCGTGATCCGGAGGACTTCGCCCTTATCGACGTAGTGCTGGCCCTGCCATTCGCCTTCGAAAGTAATCGGGCTTCCGATTTCAAAGTCCGAGCGCATTTCAGTGCCGTGAAAATACTTTTTGACGAGTTCGGGTTCTACCAATGCCTTCCAAACGGCAGAAGGGCTTGCATGGATAGAAATGGTTGTGGTTGCAAGCTGTTTTCTGTTCATATTACTCGGAGTTAGTACTGTGATAAATGCTGAGAAAACTATGCCAGGAGATCGCCGGTTACACATTTAACGTATATTCGGCCAAATGAGTTGACATGCGAGAGCTATATTTCAAACAATGGATGCCCATCAGCCTCGACGAGGCCTGGGCTTTCTTTTCCGACCCGGCCAATTTAAAGGAAATCACGCCCGCGCACATGGGATTCGTGGTAACGTCATCCCAACATAGGGACAAGATGTACGCCGGGCAGATTATCCGGTACATTGTTCGGCCGTTATTCGGGATACCCTTGAAATGGTGTACCGAAATTACACATGTGGTTGATAAGCAGTATTTTGTAGACGAGCAGCGCTTCGGGCCGTATGCTTTCTGGCACCATCAGCACCATTTCACCGAGCAAAACGGCGGCGTGCTGATAGAAGATATCCTGCATTATAAGGTGCCATTAGGCATTCTGGGAAGTTTGGTGGACCGGATGATCGTGAACCGGGAGGTGAATACGATTTTTGCTTACCGAAAGAAAGTCCTGGCCGAGCGCTTCGGGACTTAGAAGTTGTATTGAACGCGGGCAGTGAACACGTCGTCGGAAACATCGCTTTCGTAATTCTCCAGCGCCGATTTCTCGTTGCGCACGAATTCATAGTAGAATGTGAATTTCAGCGATTCGTTGGCCATATATACATAGCCCATTCCCAGCGTGTTATAACGCAGATCGGCCTTGCCGAAGCCGTTACTGGCCGATATTTGCTTTCCTGAAACCTTCGTATTTGGGTCATACCAGTCATACTTCATCACAAACTGGTGATCGAGGCTGCCGAGATGTTGCAGGAAGTAGAAATAGGCCCCGTCGAAATTGCGGCTGTACAGCGGGTCTTTCACACCATTGGTCACCGGGTAAGTGCCGGGCGTCTCGCTTGTGCCGAAAGTCGCTGTCTGCTGGCCTTTGATATATTCCGCGCGGAATTCGGTTTCTCCTTTGCTGTTTGGAAATGATAGCTGAAAATCTGCGCCGGCATAGTTACGGGGCCGGGTTTTGTGCAGGTTGGTCGACGAAGAGTCGCGCACGGCCTGGTACTCGCTGCCGCGACGTTCGGTTTTATAAAGTATCTCGGACTGGCTCACGATCCCACCCGCGTAGCCCGACACTGCCGCCGATAATGTGGCATTGCCCATTGCACGGATCTTCGTGGGTTTAAGGCTGAACCGGCCGATCACATCCTTATGGCTGTCGTAATCCATCGGCCCCGACATTCCCTGTCCGTTGAAGACACCCACATCGAATTTCAGTTTCTGGTGCCATTCCTGCGTTTTGCGGCTGGTAACGGTCAGCATTACACCGATGTCCCGCTCGGTTTTCATCAGGATCTGCGACATTCTGCCGCGCTCGGGCGTTTCCCGGTTGGCGGACGAAAGGTTTACCTCGTGCCCGAAAGGCCGCGCGAACATCCCGGTGGTCAATGCAAAAATCTTGAACTTGTTTTCATAGAACCGGCCCCAGAAATCCCGGATGGCCACGCCGCGCTCGGTACCGTCAAACTGGAATACGAAATAGGACGTCGGATCGTCGTTCTCGTTCAAATGCGCATAGTCTACACGCAGGCGCCCGCGGCGGAGCATGAAGCGGTTATTGGAAAGGCCCGAGAAATTTCCGCCTGCATAGGTTTCCGCACCTTCTTTGGAAATGACCTGGAACTGTGGTTGAATATATCCACTGATTCTCACGCGGTTATAGCGCTCATAGATAGAGAGCATACCTTTTCCCATCTGGTTGGTTGTATCCACCAGGTCCATAAGGAAGCGCTGGGCAAAAAGGTCTGAATGGCTTAAAAGTATAAAAAGTAATAATAGGCCGGCAACACGGAACTTCATCAGGTTTATAATTGGTGGCTGTAAATCGGGGTACAAAGAACCTTATTTTCCCTTAATTATTTCAGCCAGCAGCGATAGTTTTTCTTGCCAATACCTTTTCATGGCGTCACGATCGGCGGCTCTGGGGAGTTTGTATCCCGACGAGAGCTCTCCCGTCTGTCGTTGCCCCATCGCCTCGCGGTAACCCAACGCAATTTTCTGCCGATACCATGGGCTGGTGACGTGGTCAGCCAGCAATGCAATGAGATCCTTCTGCGACCTGATGTCGGATCTCACATTGTCCAGCCATTCGACCCATTCCGCCCAATCGCGTCCGGTCTTTTCCTTTAATGTTTTTGACGACAGTTTGGCAAGCTGGTCAGTCATTGATAATGCATCATTTGTAGCCATGATTTCGACAGGTTTAATCATTGCAAAATAAGCCAAAAATCAATGCCTGCGCGACCGGTGACCGATTGCCGGGCTGTAAGGAGCGAGAAATGAGTAGGAGCGGAACTGACCGTGACAACCGGATGCGATGAATTATTCTACGGCTTCAAATGTCTGGTAATCAGTACTATGTATGTTTAAAATATTTAATACTTAAAATACTTTTAAAATGTCAATACATATTTTAAGTATTAAATGGAGTATAAGTACATCCTATGAAAGAATGGAAAGGTATAAATGTGAAATACTTTTTAAATGTATATTAAGTATATTAAAGTCGCATACATTTCCACGTGTTGTGCCTTTCCATACATAGTATATGTTAAAAAAGTATAGTTAATATAAATAGTATTTTAATTTTTATATTAATGAAGTATATATTAAAGTATAGTATGGAGAATACTTTAAGTATGTTATTATCCATTAACATATATAATACATTACATATGTATAATGCATATGTAATGTATTATATATGTCAAAAGTATATACCTAATAGGCTGCCGTGAACCGCTTCCTGATGAAGTTCCCTTGCTCGATTTCATCGACGATTGCGACAGCGGTGTCCTGCACAGATAGTCGGCTATGGTGATGCTCATCGAATACCGGCGTGTCAAGCGCAGTGCGATATGTGCCGGTGCGCTCACCCGGGTGTGCGGGAGACATCTCGATGGCGGGACTTAGAAAAGTCCAATCTAGCTCAGTCTCCGTTTTGAGAAAATTGAGGTAATCGCGGGCCGCTGTGGCGCCGGCTTTGTATGCTTCGGGGAAGTTTGGAGTGTCGACCAATTGCAGGCCCGGCTTGATTTCCAGGCTACCCGCACCGCCCACGGTCAGGAAGCGTTTTACACCCGCTTGCTTTACACCAGCCTGGACGGCCTTGGCGCCTGCTATGAAGTCGTTGTAAATGTTCGGGTTTGTCCAGCCCGCATTGAAGGTGCTAATTACCGCATCTGCTCCTGCGACGGCAGCGGCAACCTCATCGATATTGGTTACGTCTGCCGCTTTTGCGCTGACGAGGTCGCTGCTAGTATCGATTTTATCGGTATTTCGGGCGATGGCTACAACCTGGTGGCCGCGCGAAACGAGTTCTGTCAGGACGTGTGTGCCAACAAATCCAGTGGCGCCAATCAATGCAATTTTCATAAGTATTTGTTTTTAAGATGGATATTCTATTCTGAAATAAATATTGTTACAGTTTTATTCAAAAAGATCAGTCGAATTTCTTGCAAAACTCCGCCAGTGATACTTTGCCAAGACTTGTCAGCAACGTTTTTTCCGCTTCATCGTAAAGGTTATCGAGGTGGTCGTTGATCTTGCGGCCGACCGGACAGTCAGGGTTAGGAGAGTTAATGCCTTTTCCAAGCAAATCCTTCTGTTTTACAGCCTCATACACTTCCGACATGAAGATTTTATCCGCAGGTTTCGCCAATCGGCTCCCCCCGGATTTTCCTTCCTTACTCAACACCAGTCCCCGTTCCCGCAGGTTGCCAAGCTCCTTCCGGACGAGTACCGGATTGATATTGATGCTACCCGCCAAGTACTCAGAAGACGTCCATTCGTCCTCGGAAAAGGTCAAAAGCGTTAAAATGTGCATGGAAATAGCAAAACGGCCGCTGTTCATACTGTAACTTTTATTATTACAGTACAAAGGTGGGGAATGTTTGGGAGAAATGCAAGCGGGGGGCTTTTTTTGGAGGAAAGGGAGGAAAGGGAGGAAAGGGAGGAAAGGGGGGAAGGGGAGAAGGGGAGAAAAGGAGGAATGAGAAAAATTGGCATCGGACGCATGAGACCCCAGTGGGGCGTAGTCTCAGACTACGTCCGAGCGAGAGCTGGTCTCTGACCAGCAAGCAACATCAAAGCGATGTTGCACAAGCCGGTCGTAGACCGGCACTCGCTCGGACGTAGTTAGAAACTACGCCCAACGGGGGGAGGAAAGGCCATTCTCCCTTTCCTCCATCTCCCTAGCATCTAATTTCCCTGCCCAAATGCCGGGTTATTCTTGTCAAACCACAGGCGCTGGCTGTTCAGCGTGGTGGCGGTGCGGTCGTTGGGGGTGAATCCTTGCTCTGTCTGCGCTTTGAGCCAGTTGGCGTTGTTGGTGCCCAGCGGCGGCTCGTCTACCCAGTAGCGGCGCGGAATGGCTTCGTTAAAGGCGTCCCTTGGGTAGTAAGCGGAGTTGTTTTTAGGATAACCGGTCCTGCGCACGAACGTGAACGCTTCCGTAGGCAGACGCATAAAATTCAGGTATTCCTGGGTGTAAATGCGTTCGAGGTTGTTGGTTCCATTCAGTTTGACCTGCGGTTGGGCAAGATAGGCCGCGATTTCCGCATCTGCATTCGCCGAAAGGCCGGTCGTCGATAATGCGGCCTGGGCGATGGAATTCATGGTCCGCATCGACGACGCGATACCCTTTTTGTACCAGTCCTCGGCGGTGCCGGTGATTTTCGTGCCGGTTCCATAACCTTTCTGGATCATTTCGGCGATGTAAAAGCAACCTTCCGCGCTCGTGATCATGTAATCATGGAATGTGCCTTTGCCGCCATTGCGGGTAGGCGCGAAGAAGACTTTGTTGATCGTCGACATCACGACATACTTGTTGGCGCCCGCATTCAACGGGTTTTTGTAGTACTGGGCAACGGTCGGGTTAGTCGTCCAGTCTGCCGGTCCGCCCTGGAAGCGGATCTGCGGATCGGCCGGGTCGATGAACGCCGGTAATGCTTGTTTGTACTTTTTAAGCGAATCCAATGCGTTGGCAGTCAAATCGTTCGGGCTGAAATAGATCACCATCCGGGGATCTTTGGTCTGTTTCAGGAAAGTCATGATCGACTTGGTGGCGAAACGCGTGCTCCGGTAATCGACATCGCCGCCAACCGGGCCCCAGTCGGGATCGAGGTAGGCAAACTGGTCGGCATCCTCCACGATCGGCCCGATCGCATTGTCGGCCACTTCCTTGTAAATCTGCTGCGTTTTAGCCTTGTCCTGGCCTTCGTAGCGCAGCGCTATGCGCAATTTGAGGGTATTGGCCGCCTTTACCCATTTCGCCCAGTCACTGTGGTAAATGATGTCCGCATTGCCGAACCCTTCCTGGTCTTCCGAACCAGCGCTCAGTGCCGTGATCGACTCGTTCAATTCCGCCAGCCAGGTATCGTAAAGCGCCTTCTGGGTGTCATATTCAGGCGTAAAATTCTGCTCGTCGCGCGCTTTGATGGCTTGCGTGTAAGGTATCGAGCCGTTCATGTCCGTCACGCGCAGCCCGTGCAGGACGCCTACGACGTACGTGGCGGCACGCATGTTGCGGAAGCGTTCCTTTTCCGGTTTCGCGTCGATTTGCTTGCGGATTTCCACCAGATTGGGCAGAATATTCGAGTAGTAGGCCGAATAACGCGAATTGATGTTCGTCGAAAGCTCGTAAGGATCGGTCGTCAGGTGCTGCGAAAAGCGCAGGAGCTGTTCGAGGTTTTCCCAGATCCATTCGGTGCCCTGGTAAGTTTCGAGGCTGTTGAGCGAATGCGTGAAAAGAAACTTGGGGTCCGGCGTGAGCACAATGGCCGGGTCGGTATTGATATCGCCGAAATCCTTTTCGCAGGAAGTAGCCCACAGCAAGCCGGTGGCGAGCACGGTACCGGCGGCGCATTTGGTGAATATATTTTTCATTGGAAATGTCTGTTAAAATTGGCTGAACTGGAACCGGTTACATCAGAATGCGGCGCGCAGGGTAACGCCCAGGGCGCGTGTCATCGGCGGTATGAAACCGACCTCTTTCTGCACGGCGGTGCTGTTGGAGAAGTTCGATGCCGGGTTGAAGTTCAGGGGCAATGTGTTGTACAAGTAAATTAAATCGCGGCCTACCAGGTTGATAGACAATGCATTCAGTTTTATTTTCTCGCAAAGCGACTGCGGAAACTGGTAGCTGAGAGAAACCTGCCGGAGGGAAATCCAGGAGTTTTCCGAAACCCAGTAATCGCCCACGGCGGTCGAGAAGGAGCCGTAGCGGTAGTTGTACTGCGGCAAATGCGTGGGTTCGACGAGCCCTTTTTCGTAAGCCTCCTTGAAAGTCATGCCGCCTACGTCCACGTTCGAGCCGTTGGGCTGGGTAACGGTTTGTCCCGCTGCGAAAACGCCTTCGGGCAGAATGCCATCGTCGTAAGTTTTACCATCGAATTTGCTCTGGAACACGATCCCGCCATGGTCGGCATCGCGGCCTTGCAGCGTGTTTTTGAAGACACCGGTGTGCGTTCCATAACGCAGGGAGGTAATGATCATATCCCCGCCGATTTTGGCATCGAACAACACATTGAGCGATAGCCGTTTGTAGCTGAAAGTGTTATCCCAACCACCGCGGAATTTGGCATTGATATCACCCACATCCTTCCACTCGTTGCTGCGTGCGGGGAAAGCCGCCCGCGCATCGCCGCGCCAGGAGAGGATCGGCATTCCGTTGCGGGGATCGCTCGCATCGGTACCCTGGAAGCGTGCAGCGGCTATTTTGGTGCGGATCACCCCGTAAGTACCGCCCACTTTGGCGTAAGGGATCAAATCGTTGCCGCCGCCCGCTTCGTCCGCCAACGCGTAATATTCGCGGTCGCCGTACAACTCGATGATTTTGTTGCGGTTGCGGGAAAACGTAACGGTGCTGTTCCAGGTAAATGAACCCACCTTAATGGGTGTCGCGTCAAGGGCGATTTCGATACCGGTGTTCTGAATGTTACCCGCATTGATCAAAATGCTATTCACGCCGGTTTCAATGGCGGCCGAAATAGGAATGGGCTGGTTGCGCGAATTGTCGCGGTACACCGACAAATCAAGGCCCAACCGGTTGTTCAATACTTTCACCTCCAAACCGATTTCCTTTGCGATTTTCCGTAGCGGCTTGATATTGGTCTGCAGAGTCGATTGTGCGCTGAATGTCGATAAAGCCTGGTCACCGAATCCGCCCGCATTGGTATAACCGCCGAATTTGAATCCGGGGTTTAGCAGGAACGGCTCAATATCTCCACCCAATGCTGCCAAATTTCCCCTTAACTTTCCATAAGTGAGCCAGTTAGGCAATGAGGAGTGGAAGGATTGGGTAAAAATCCACGACAAGCTAGCCGATGGATAATTGTAAAAGTTATTTCCCGAGCCGTCGGAGTAAGTCAATGCCGACGACCAGTCACCACGCCAGGTAGTTTGCAGGAAAAGCTGTTCGCGCCACGCAAAATCCGCACTGGCATACAGCGACTTATAGGATCGACGCGTCTTGATACCACCTTCCGATTTTTGGGATTGTACCGAGTTGGCCAGGAAGAAATTGCCCGGGTACGAAAGCCCGCCTACCGTCTCCGCATTGTTAAACGACAAGCTGTATTCCTGCGATTCGCCTCCAACATATCCGTTGAAATCCAGGTCTTTGGTGATAGGCTTGTTAAAAATCGCGAGCCATTTCATGAAATTCGTCTGCTTCGTCGAATGCTCGAGTGCGTAGCGGCCGCCGGTGAAGTTAACGCCCTGGCCGAGCTCCTTGATCTCGCTTTTTGTGTAAAGGTTGTTAAAATTGCCCTCGATCTGCAATTTGAGCCAGTCGGTGACAGTAGCGGTGAGCGCCAGCCGCCCGCGCACCATTTGCTCGCGCTGGCTGTAATTATTTTCGAACATATTGAACCAGTAATCGGCGCCGGGCACGAAATTCGGCTCATTCACATCGCTCACATTGCGCAGGCCGCCTTTGTAACCGAGGTAATTAGCACGCTGCATCCAGTAGTTGGTATTGTAGTTGCGCGGGAAAATCCAGGTGTAATTGTTCAGCGTAAGCGACGGTGGGTTGGTGCCCTCGGTGGTGGTGTAGTCGGCGGTCACGTCCGCCACCAGAAACTTGTTCAGGTTTTGCGTCGCACGCAGGTTGAACCCATTCTTGTCGAGGTTGTTTTTGAAGTTGATACCCCGGCTATCGACGCGGTTGTAAGAGAAGCGGAATGTCGAACGCTCGTTTCCGCCATCGATCGCCACGTTCGTCAGGCTGCCCTTACCGGTCTGGAATGCATCGAGGTAATTGTTCGGATAGGCCTGGTAAGTGGTCATTTTACCGTCGTAATCAACTACCTGCTGGTTGTTGAAGCGCGGGCCCCAGTTTTCGAGCTCGCGGTTCACCTGCCGGTCGATATACGGCTGGCCCTGCGCATTGGTCGGAAATACCTTGGTGGTCCAGCTTTCGTCGGGTTTGTAATTCGGGTCGCGGGTATCGGTGAAGAATGCGCCCACGGTGCCGCCGCCGAATTCATTCTGGAAATCCGGCCCGCGGTAGGGTTTCTGCATGTTGAAAGTCTGCGAAACGCTCACGCCGATGCCTTTGCGCTGTGCACCCTTTTTGGTGGTGATCAGAATCACCCCGTTGATCGCCCGGGTGCCGTATAATGCCGCGGCCGCGGAACCTTTGAGCACCGAAACGCTTTCAAAATCCTCCATATTGAGGTTTTTAAGCGAGTTACCAAAGTCGCGCGGGCCGCTGCTGCCGTCGTACACATCGTTGTCAAGGATCACGCCGTCGACGACGAAAATAGGCTGGTTATTGACGCCGAGCGTGGAGTTACCGCGGATCAGGATTTTGGTATTACCCATCAAACCGCCCGCGCCCTGGTCGATCTGCACGCCCGGAATGCGGCCCTGCAATGCGCTAATAGGGCTCAACTCGTTCGTAGCGGCCATTTTGGCACCGGAAATCTCCGATACCGTGTAGCCGAGTTGTTTTTTCTCACGTTTAACACCCAATGCGGTAACGACCACCTCATTGAGCTGCTGATTGTCTTCTTTCAAGACAACATTGATCACGCTTTGATTATTGACCTGCACTTCCTGCTTTTCAAAGCCGACAAACAAGAACACCAGCGTGCCGCCGGAAGGGGCGTTAATGGCATACTCGCCGGCAGCATTGGATGTAGTGCCATTATTGGTGCCTTTCACAAGGACGGATATCCCGACTAATGCCGAGTTGTCGGAAGCAGAAGTGACCGCTCCCGTAACCCTGACATTCTGGGCTTGGAGGGAGAGGCAGCTTCCCAGGAACAGGCACAGCAAGTGTAACAAGTACGCGCTGTGCAGAAGGTACATTTTCTTCATACTAAATGAGATTTAGAGGTACGAGCAGTAAAATGGGACTTTGTAGAAAAAGATGAATTAGTTGATAGAATTACTGGGCTTAAAGTAGTGTATAAATTAATAAGAATTTTTATTAATATAAGGATAATTTTTTATCTTTTTAAAAGACGATTGGGTTTTGGAAACGTTGCATATATGCTGTTTATGCGCTAAAAATAGAGGTACTGGACGGCGCCAGTGGGTTCGGAATGTGAGATAAGTTTTAAAAGTTTAATAAATATGATATTTATTAAATGTATTAAAAGTAATTAACTAAAATATGCTATTATACTTTTAAAATGTATTAAAAGTATAATTCTAATAATACTAATAAATAGTGCTAATAAAATTTTAAGTATATTACTTTTAAAACAAATAACCCGTAACATTCATATTAAATGCTACGGGTTATTTGTTTGATTATTAACTATTTAAGAACTGTCAATCCGCCTTTGTAGGTACGTTTGGTGTACTGGACAACGAAGTAGTAGTAGCCGCCGGAGATCTTGTCGGGGCACCAGTTGTTGGGTCTGAATTTGGAATAGTACACCTGCTTGCCCCAGCGGTTGAAGACCGTGATGTCTTTGAAGTAGTCGTCGCAATTGTCGGCGGGCAGTTCTTGGAATACGAGGCAGTCGTTCTTACCGTCGCCATTCGGCGTAATTACATTCGGGAATTCGGGGAATGGGGTGGAGCCGTTGTCTTTGATGGTTACCTTAACCGTGGTGGTATCGGTGGCGGCGGCGCAGCTTTTGTCCTGGGTTACGAAGTCGACCAGGAAAGTCTGTTCGGCCTGACCGTTGAGCACGGCGCATTCAGGGTTCCAGGCGTAAGGAGACGTGACCGATTTTACACCTGTTTTGGCCTCGAAAATCATCCCGGCATCCTTCATGTCGAATCCGCGGCCGGCGGCCGTCAGAACGATCATATTCGTATCGGGGTCGGAAGCGAGCACGTCGAATGTAATGCCCGGCGAAGTGCCGATCTGGTAAGTGATCTCCTGAATCGGCAGGGAGGTCTTCACGGCGGGGGGGCGGTTCGGCGATTCGTCTACGATAAAATAGACCGGCTTCGAAACCGGCATCGGGTTACCCTCGCAGCGCATGTCTTCCACTTTGAAATCTACGGCCAGCGTGTCGCCCTTTTTAGCATTGCACGGCGGTACCCAGGTAAATTTCTGCTGCACGGTAGCCTGTCCACTGGCAGGTTTGAAATCCATGCCCATATCATTCATATTAAAATCCTGACCGCGGCCGGAGAGGGCGAGATTATCCTTGTCGGGATCTTTGCCGTACACATCGAACGTCACGGGCACACCCGCGGTCACGTGGACGTAGTCGCCCGGGAGCGAGGTCGATACGGTAGGGGCGTTGTTACCGTTGCTTTCGCGGCGGATATAGATGTTCAGCGTGTCGGTAAGCGGGAATGGACAACTGCCGTCCTGCGCTATGAGCTGGATCTTGATCGGGCGGTTGTCGTACGTTACAAAGCAGTCTTCCAGGCAGACCTGGAATTTGAGCGTATCATTCGGAACGCGGGTGGTGAATTGCGCCGGAAGCAATGTAAAATAGTCTTTTGAATTATTCACCGCTTTGCCATCGATCGCCACGATCTGGTTCACAGTCGGGTCGGTTACCATTACTTCGAAACAGTCCGGATCGTCTTTTTTAATGGTAATAATCTCATTTTCAGTATACCAGGTATTCTTTCCCTTGGGTTTGAACAACAGCTTCGGCGGGTCCATCTTAGGGCAATCGACCACTTTAAGCTGAAAGTCCCGCGTGAGCATTCCTATTTTTACCCCATTACGATACTCTTCCACCTGCACTGCGAACACATACAAGCCAATCGAACCGGCCGTTACCGACAGCATTCCGGTCGATTTGTTCACCTTCAACGGGTCGGGGCCGGGTATCATATTACTCACCGAAATGCCATCCACCCACGTCAGGCGTGGGTAGTTGGAGGAACCGCGGGCCGGGGCGCTGGGGTTAGATTTATCGGCATAGCCTTGCATAGGGGTAACGAGCGAGTACACGA
The DNA here is from genome assembly GCF_900101885.1 of Dyadobacter soli. Lineage (GTDB taxonomy): Bacteria > Bacteroidota > Bacteroidia > Cytophagales > Spirosomataceae > Dyadobacter > Dyadobacter soli. Next base: position 171,883 of record NZ_FNAN01000010.1, read on the forward strand.
GGCTGTCGCCATCGGCATCGGTACCCCCGAAATCAAAGAGAAAGGGCGAGTTTACGCAGGCATAGTCGCCCTTGATTTCCGGGAAAACCGGTGAGGAGTTCTTGAAATTGGCATTGTTCTTGAAAAGCGGGGGAAATTCGAGGTAGAAAAGACTGCCCGCATCGCCGGGTGCCTGGATGTTGGTGATCGTACCGTTGCGGCAGCATCTGTCCCATACCATATAATAGCCCTGGGAATCGTCAAAATCGGTCGGAGTGAGGTGGACGGCGGAGCTGTAAGTGATCTGCCAGGTCTGCAATGTGGAGATTCCGCAGAGCGGGTTTGCGTAGTTGACCGATTTTCGTTCTATTTTTGGGGCTTCAAGATAGCCAATGGCCACGTTGTCGCGCTTTCTGAATACATAAATCGTGACAAACGGATCTTCTGCGCCAGGATTACCGTTGAGGGCATCGAAGTACATCGTGAGACCCATGTTGTAATTGTAATAATTATCCTGGTTTTGCGTGATGAACAGCTGCCCGCCGACGATGTGCGTCGCTTTGGCTTCGCAAATGGCAAACAGCATCAGAATTAATAAGATGAACCGTTTTTTCATGGAATAATGCGGCAGTAAAATTGATCCGATAGGATATTGGGATTAGAAATTAAAACAGGAAATAATGTCTAAGAGTAACAAGTACGAGTACGTTGAAATTACCGATTTTGCGGCAGAAGGCAAATGTATATTTAAATCGGAAGACGGCGTAATCTTTGTAGAAGGTGATGTGGCACCCGGTGACATCGTCGATCTTCAGGTGGTCCGCACCAAGAAGAAATTGAAGGAGGCCATCGTTACCAAAATCCATTCACAATCGGCTTTACGTACAGAACCCTATTGCGAACATTTCGGGGTTTGCGGGGGCTGTAAGTGGCAGCATATCAGCTACGAACACCAGCTCAGGTTCAAAAGGCAGCAGGTAGTGGATCATTTTGAAAGGATAGGAAAGATCAGGAATGTTGAGATTAGCGACATTATCGCTGCTCCCAAGACGGAATACTACCGGAATAAGTTGGAATTTACTTTCTCAAATTGGCGCTGGCTGACCAAAGAACAGCTCGATTCGGGACAACCTTTTGCCAAAACCGCGCTGGGTTTCCACGTGCCGAAGCGGTTCGATAAGATCTTCACCGTCGACCATTGCCATCTCCAACCGGACCCGTCGAATGCGATCCGCAACGCATTGCACCGTTTTTCGGAGGAAAAAGGGTACCCTTACTACGACGTACGTTTCAATGTAGGCGTAATGCGCAACGTGATCATCCGTACAGCCAATTCTGGCGACGTGATGGTGATCGCGCAATTCGGCGCGCAAAACGACGAGATTATCGCGGAAGTGATGGAATTCTTGCACCAGAACCATCCTGAAATCACTTCTTTGAACTATATCGTGAACCTGAAAGGAAACGATTCCTACCAGGACCAGGAAGTGATCCACTATGCCGGGGAGAAGGTAATACGTGAAACGATGGAGGATCTGACTTTCCTTGTCGGGCCAAAATCGTTCTACCAGACGAACTCCGAGCAGGCTTACAAGCTATTCAGCGTCGCACGTGAATACGCCCAGCTGACGGGCAACGAATCCGTGTACGACCTTTACACCGGCACCGGCACCATTGCCAACTTCGTAGCCCGCAGCGCGAAGAAAGTGGTAGGCGTGGAGTACGTGGAGGCGGCCGTACAGGATGCCCGCATCAACTCGCAATTGAACGGCATTACCAACACCGCATTCTTCGCGGGCGACATGCGCGCGATCATGAACGAAGGCTTCCTGCACACGCACGGCCGCCCGGACGTGATCATCACCGACCCGCCTCGCGCCGGCATGGATGTGCCCGTGATCGAAACGATCCTCAAAGCCGCCCCCGACCGGGTCGTGTACGTGAGCTGCAACACCGCCACACAGGCGCGGGACCTGGCATTAATGTCGGAAGATTATGAAGTAACACGCGTCCAGCCCGTGGATATGTTCCCGAACACGCACCATGTGGAGAATGTGGCGCTGCTAGTGAGGAAATAGTTTGGCCAAGTGTTGTCAGGAATTGTCAGGCGTAGTTGGGCGTAGTCTCCGACTACGTCCGAGCGTCACGCGGTCTCTGACCGCCACGTAATGCAAAGCCGGTCGGAGACCGGCGTGGACTGGGACGTAGTCACAGACTACGCCCAACTTTCGAGTGCATCCGCCCAATCGCAACAACTGACAACACTTGACAATAAATGACTACAAATGACAAAAGAAAAGGCCGGAATGAGCGATCATCTCCGGCCTTTAAAATATGTCTTCAATTTAGTAGCGCATTAAAACGGCGGCTCCGAATCCGGGCCTTTGTAATCGAAATTGCTGAGGTCGTTCGCGCGGCTGCGGAGCGTCCCGCCTGTCGGTGGTGCCGTCGGTTTGGCCTGGCTTTCGAAGGATGAGATCGGGTTCGAGGTCTGGATCGGGCGGTCGATGGAGAATGGGGCAGGAGTGAAGCCCGAATCGAGATCGGCGAATTTGGTGTATTTACCGATAAAGCGCAGCTGGATCGTATCCAGCGAACCCGCACGGTTTTTGGCTAGAATTACCTCACCTACACCCGCTACTGAATTCCCTGCTTCGTCCTCTGTAATGCCGTAATATTCAGGACGATACAAGAATATTACCATATCCGCATCCTGCTCGATCGAACCGGATTCCCTCAAATCGGAGAGTTGCGGACGCTTTTCACCGCCACGGGTTTCCACGGCACGGCTCAGCTGCGAAAGAGCGATTACCGGCACGTCAAGTTCCTTTGCAAGGTTTTTCAATGACCGGGAGATCATCGCAATCTCCTGTTCGCGGTTACCTGGGCTTTTACCGCCCGTATCGCCGGTCATGAGCTGCAAGTAGTCGATTACGATCATCTGAATGTCGTGCTGCGCTTTCAAACGGCGGCATTTGGCACGGAGTTCGAGAACCGAAAGGGCAGGGGTGTCGTCGATATAAATGGGGGCATTCGTGAGCCGGTGAATGCGGTGGTGCAGCTGTTCCCATTCGTGCGGCGCGAGGCTTCCCTTACGGATTTTCTCACTATCTATCTCGGCCTCAGCGGAAATCAAACGATTGACGAGCTGTACCGAGGACATCTCCAAAGAGAATATCGCCACAGGAATATTGAAATCCACCGCCGCATTCCGGAGCGAGGAAACGACGAATGCCGTTTTACCCATACCGGGACGTGCCGCGAGGATCATCAATTCCGTTTTTTGCCAGCCGGACGTCAGCCTGTCGAGCGCGCTGAAACCGGATGGTACACCTGTAAGACCGTCCTTGTTATTCTTTTTCTGGTCGAGTTCGGCCAGCGCCTGGCGCATGAGCGCGCCCATATCGGCGTAATTTTTCTTGATATTGGATTCCGAAATCGCGAAAAGCGACTGTTCCGTTTTGTCCAGAAGGCGGAACACGTCGGTAGTATCTTCATAAGCCTCACGCTGGATCTCCGAGGACACTTTAATGAGCTCCCGTTTGATATAAGCCTGCGAGATAATGCGGGCATGGAATTCGATGTTGGCCGCGGAATTGACCTTGCTGGTCAGCTCCATGATGTACGACGCCCCGCCCACCAGTTCAAGTTCTCCGGTACTGCGCAGTTTGGCCGTCACCGTGAGCATATCGATCGGCTCCGAATCGGCGAAGAGCGTGACGATCGCAGTGTAAATGCGAACGTGCGACTCCTTGTAAAAACTATCCGGACGGAGGATATCCGCCACCGCCGTGAGGGCATCCTTTTCGATCATCAAAGCACCCAGAACCGCCTCTTCAAGATCGATTGCCTGAGGGGGTAATTTGCTGAAATTCTGATCGTTGGATGGCGTTCTGGGAGCGAACGCACGCTTGGTACCGTTGCCGGTTTTGGAGCCGCTCCTGGGGTAGTTGTTTGGGGCCTTTTCGTTTTCCATGTTAAGACAAAGTTAATCATTGGAGGCCTTCAACGAAAGCTACGGCGTGGAGTTTGGCGGATTAATTTTTTTTCTTCGGACATACTTTTTTGTGCATGTCTGATAATGAAAGACTTGGTCAGAAAAGAGTTATTTTCCGGGCTTGTATTTGACAGATTAATTGTTTTTTCGACGATTATGTTTTACAAATGTTGGTTATTATTACTAAATTTTACAAACAATAGACAAACATTAAACATCGATTCATTTGCTGGAAAAAATCATCACACTCGAAGACGTATCCATGGTCGATTTTCTCGGGATTCACAACTCGAATATCAAGGAAGTCGCCGCAGCTTTCCCCGAAAGTAAAATCATTTCACGCGGAAACGAGATCCGCATCCAGGGGACTGCCCCCGAAATTATCCGAATCACAGATGTAATCGACTCACTTCTGGCGCATTACCAGAAGTATGGAAAAATAACGAACGACAACGTCAAAGGCTATCTGAACGGCATTTCGAAAATGCCCGTAGCCACCGGCGAGGATGACGATGACGTGATCCTTTATGGCAACAAGGGCCTTGTCGTGAAAGCCAAAACGACTAACCAGAAGCTCCTGGTAGAGCAGGCAGGCAAATACGATCTCGTGTTCGCGATCGGCCCGGCCGGTACCGGTAAAACCTATACCGCCGTGGCCATTGCCGTGAGGGCATTGAAAAACAAGGAAGTACGGAAAATTATCATTACCCGTCCGGCCGTTGAAGCGGGCGAGAACCTGGGTTTTTTGCCGGGTGATCTGAAAGAAAAAATCGACCCGTACCTGCGCCCGATCTACGACGCGCTGGACGATATGATCGCGCCCGAAAAGCTGAAATTGTACCTGGAAAGCCGGGTAATCGAAATTGCCCCGCTCGCATATATGCGGGGACGTACGCTAAACAACGCATTCATCCTGCTCGACGAGGCGCAGAACACGACACCGATGCAAATGAAGATGTTCCTCACCCGGATGGGCCCGAGCTCGAAGGCGATCATCACCGGTGACAAATCGCAGATCGACCTTCCGAAAAACCTGAAATCGGGCCTAATCGACTCGTTGACGGTTTTGAAGGGTATCAAAGGCATTAGCTTTGTAGAACTGGATGGTTCGGACGTTGTAAGGCACCGTTTGGTGAAGGACATTCTTGCTGCCTATGAAAAATCGGAGAAATAGCCTGCTGCTGGCCGGCCTGTTGCTGGTATCTGTGCTGGGAAAGGCGCAGGATTCGCTCGTTACGCGGTGTGCGAGCACGGAGCGCGATGCTGTGAGGCTATCGAAAAATCCGTCGCTGCGAAACCTGCGGATGCGATCCGAATCGGCCATTCAGAATTACCTGCGCGCCAATACCGGTGTACGAACGGCTGCGAACGAGATTGTGACGATCCCCGTCGTGGTACACGTCGTGCATAACCGGTCCGATAATGTTGTTGGCGGTGCAGGTAACGGCAATATCTCCGACGCGCAGATCCAGAGCCAGATCGACGTTTTAAATGAAGATTATGGCAACACGTCCGGCTACAAGGGCTTTTACACCGATTCATTGGCTGTGGATACAGGCATTCGGTTCAAACTGGTTTCGGTGGTAAGGACTTATAATGAAACTTCGCAGTTCAGTCCCATTACCGATGCCGACGATCTGGCGGACATTTCACCGGCCTGGTTTACAAATCGTTACCTGAATATCTGGGTGACGCGGCTGAACGATCGTTACCTCGGAACTTCGCAGTTTCCTGTCGTTACCGAGCTCAATGACCTCACCGCCGGCCTGGCTACCGCCGAAAATGGTGAAATCGACGCATTGACCGACGGTGTAATCATCGATTACCGCTATTTCGGCCGTAACTCCGACGCCATTACAAGCCGGATCTACAACCTGGGCCGCACTACGACGCACGAAGTGGGCCATTGGCTTGGTCTGATCCATATCTGGGGCGATGCCACCTGCGGCACCGATTATTGCGACGATACGCCGATGGCTAACACCAAAAATGAAACGACGGACATTTCGTGCTCGCCCGTCTATTCGCAATGCCGCCCGGGCGTGACCACGCGCAACATGATCGAAAACTACATGGATTACTCGCCGGACGTTTGCATGAGCATTTTTACCAACGACCAGAAGGAGCGGATGCATGCGGTATTGGCTCTGAGTCCAAGACGTGCAAAAATGGTGGAGTATTCGAGATTCTCGACCTCGGAACTTGTAGTGGAGATCTATCCGAATCCAGTCCGTGAGACATTGACAGCCAATGTATTCACCCCAAATTTTGAAAATTATACCGTGTCCGTTTATAATCAGAAGGGACAAAAGGTGACAGCGGACGCCGTCAACCGTGCTTATCTCAACGTTAAAAATTTTCCCAGCGGTTTGTACTATTATAAGGTAACAGCTGCTGATAAGACAATTACGAAACGTTTTGTTGTACGATAAACACACATGCTCTCACGCGCTCCGTTTGTCAGCGTAGTACTATTCCTTGCAACCGGCATATTGGCGGGCGACGCATTGCGTACGGTCACTAATATGCCGGTTGTTTTTGTTTTCGCCGCTTGGGTGCTGGCGACGATTGTTTGTGTATTGATGCACCTCTTTCGCAGGCAAACAGGCTTCGCTACCGGACTGGCGATCTGGATGTTGCTGCTGGGAAGTGGTATTAAAATGGCAGTCGAGGACGAGAAAGACGCTCAAATTGCACAACTGAATGCATTGGAATACACCTCCTACATTGCCGAAGTAACAACGATACCTGAAAAACGGAACAATTCCATTCGTTTAGAAGTACTTACAAAACAATTCCGAAACGCAAATGAATGGATTAATAACCCTGCGGAAGCATTGATTTACTTGCCGGATAGCCTTTCGGTAATTCCCCAGCCCGGCGACCAGCTTCTCATTCGCGGTCGGTTGGCGCAACCTGCACCACCGCAGAATCCCGGACAATTCGACTATGCGCGGTATTTGCGGAATAAAGGCATCCTGTTCACTGCATTTGTGAATGGACATGCTTGTCAACTAATTCCTCGACAGGCAAACGCAAATCCAGCCTATTGGCCCGAAACCGTTTCTCAATTGGCCGACAGCCGCTTTCGCGCGTACGTGAGTGATCCGGCCGCATATGGGCTTGTGAAAGCAATGCTACTGGGCCGTCGGGACGACCTCGCGCAGGAGCAGGTGGGCGATTATGTGATTTCCGGTGCCGTACATATTCTTTCGGTTTCCGGAATGCACGTGGCGATCATTTTTCTGGCTATCGGTGCCGCTTTTGGTTGGGTGAAGCGCTGGCGGTTTGGCAAATGGGCCTATCTGCTCATAATGGCCGCATTGCTCGGTTTTTACGCGCTGGTAACCGGTTTACCACCTTCGGTGCAGCGTGCTGCATTGATGTGTATGGTGCTTGTCATCGCGGAGGTGGCGGGAAGAAGGCATTACCCGATGAATACGCTGGCGTTTTCGGCGCTTGTGATTCTGCTGCTCGACCCGTGCGCATTGTACGATGTCGGTTTTCAGTTGTCGTACCTCGCGATGACGGGTATTTTCCTGCTCTATGAGCCGATTTACAGCATTTACATGCCGGGAAACCGCATTTCAAAATTCATCTGGCAGGTAACCGCTCTTGCATTCGCGGCGCAGATCGCCACATTTCCGCTTAGTCTTTTCTACTTTCATCAATTTCCGACCTACTTCTGGCTCGTGAATCCGCTTGTCGTCACATTCACGAATATCCTGCTGCCGGCTGCCCTGGTTCTGCTTTTGGTGAGTCTTTCCGGCATTACATGGCTGGCATGGCTGGCGGGTCAGGTTGTGACATTTTCTGCGAAACTTACAGATTGGTCGGCGTCGATCCCGCGATCGTTGCCGGGTTACCTGGTCGAGAACCTGCATTTAAATGTTGTGGAAGTGATTATGCTTTACAGCATTATGCTTCTCGTGTGGTATGCTTTGCATTCCCGCTCGATGGGCTATCTAAAGTTGGCGTTTGCGGGGGTGTTTTTGTTTGCAACAGTCTCTATGACAAATAGTTTGAATATGTATTTGAAATCCGAATCTGTCAGCTTTCAGGTTCCGAAGCATCAGGTTGTGAGCTTCAAATCGGGGAATATACTTTACCTTTTGAGCGACAAAACATTTGCGAAGGATTCGCGCGCATTTGATTTTAATGTAAAAAACTATACGGTAAGTGCTGAAATACAGGATGTTATATACATTGCGGCACCCTAGCAGCTTTGTATAATACATTTTGATTATCAAAAATCATTATTGCACAGAATACAATGCTTCGATCTGCTGTGCAACCTTTTTGTCCCAGGCAGCCTGGGCGCCTGCATTCAGGCCATGACCGGTTTCGCCGTCATATTGCTCCTGATCACGGTTCATTTCCCGAAAAGCTTCCAGAAACTGGTATTGAATTTCGCTGTCATAATCTTCGATCGTCAATTCCGCCTTTCTGAGCCGCTCCTTAAATTTCTCAACCACCAGCCGGGTGACATCGAAATGGATCTGCTCATGGCGCAATGTGCCCGCATTGCGCGATTCCGGACGGCCCCACGACATGCTTTTGACCATGAATATCTTCAAACCTATTTCCACCACGAGGTCGTCGTTTTTCGGGTAGGAGCGTCCCTCGTAGCCGAAACTCGTAAAAACCGCCGCCGCATACCGGCTGCCGGGTTTTGCGCTCCGTACCTTGAAATCGTCCCAGATTAACGGCCGTTTAGGCGAATAGAAAACCGTGTCTTCCGAGGCGGTGTTGTTGATTTCCTTGAACGTCAGCACCAGATTCCGTGCCAATGCCGGCGTTTTACCCGCATTGGTAGTCATCCATTTTTGAAAATGGCCTAATGCCTGGTCTACAAGCTGCTTGATCAATTTCTCGTGCGTAAAAGCCGTTTCAGGGCGCGTATAGTTAGCCGCCGTTTGGTAACCCGTAAGTTCCACTGGTTGCATATCGCGGTACCAGCGGAAACGGACATGCAGCTTTACCTCACCGGTTACGCGGTTAGGACCGATGCGCTTTTCGTTTACCGATAGCTCCTTAATCGTAATGTAGAGCGGCAGGTAAGTCTGTTCTTTTTTCGGCGCGAGGTACGACCAGTAGCTGAAAAGTTCGCTTTCGGCTTTTCCAGGTAGTACCGCCGGTATTTCTTTACCCAATGCGATCACTTTGCCTAATGTGGCTCCCGGCTGAGTGCGCTGGTCTTCGACGTTTTGGATGAAGAATTTATAGGACTTGAACAGACCCTCCGGATCTTTGGAAAGGGTAACAACCGACTTGTCCTGCTGTGCGAAAAGCGGGCTAATGGTGGAGATCAGGAAGAAAATAAGCGAAATGCTTTTAGTCATACTTTTCAAACTGCGTTGAATCCAGCCGTCATTTCCCTAAGTTTGTACCCTGAATTTTGGATTGAACAGAGAATGACAATACCTACAACGAATTTGCGGCCGGAATTTGATGACATTTATATGGACCTGGCAAAAAATCTTGCCAAGCGTTCGCATTGTATAAAAGCGCAGGTGGGTGCGGTGCTAACGAAGGATACGCGGATTATTTCAATTGGCTACAATGGCCCGCCCGCGGGTACGCACAACTGTGACGAAGAATTTCCGGGAGTAGGGTGTCCGCGCGATGCGAAGGGAAGCTGCTCACTGGCATTGCACGCCGAGCAGAACGCGATTCTTTTCGCTGTGAAAAACGGTTCAAATATCGAAGGATCGACACTTTTCGTCACGCTGGCGCCTTGCATTGCGTGCGCGAGGGTAATCTACACGATGAAGATTAAAAAGGTAATTTTCCTGCATTCATATGCCGCTTACAAGGGCATTGCCGTAGAGGAAGGCGTGGAGTTTTTACGCCGCTTTGGCGTGGAGGTGGAGCAGTACAGCGGAGTTATATAGTGAGTTTATAAGTTCATGAGTTGAAAGTTCATGAGTCAAAAACACGCTCATAGACTTTAAACTCATGGACTCATAAACTCATCGACTCATTAATGATGATGCACCCCACCCGCACCGTGCACATGCCCGTGGTCGAGCTCTTCGCGTGTGGCTGCGCGTACGGAAAGGATTTTGCCTGCGAAATGCATTTCCTTGCCTGCCAGCGGGTGGTTGAAGTTCATGATTACGACTTCGTCCTGGATTTCGACGATCTGGCCGTGGAGCCTTTCGCCGTCTTCGTTCGTCATCGGGATGATGTTGCCTACTTGCAGCAGTTCGTTCTGGTCTACTTCGCTGTTCTGGAACACCGATTTAGGCAGGTCTACAACCGCTTCTTCATCGTATTCGCCATAACCTTCTTCCGGAGCTACCGTAAACTCAAAGGTGTCACCGGCTGAAAGTCCTTCGATCTGGTTTTCGAAACCTTCGGGCAGGCCGCTGATGCCATGGATAAAGTACATCGGATCGTTTTCGCTGACCACTTCCACTACGTCCGTTTCGCCTTCCGAGTCTGGAATGCTGAGGCTATATGTGAGTGCTACGACGCTATTTTTTTCGACTTTCATTTGCTAGTTTGATTAAAATAATGGTTGTTGTAAAAGAATTGTTCCCAGGAAGAGTATGGAACAAACGTACGGTAATTTTGTCAAAATGCCATTTAGATGAATTTTTTAGCGCATATTTTGCTGTCGGGCGAGAACGAGGGAGTGATGATGGGCAACTATGTCGGTGATTTCATTAAAGGGCGCCTGACTCACGAGAAAACCGCCACCTGGAATCCCGATTATGTGGTGGGATTGAAACTGCACCGTTTTATTGATTCATTTACCGACACCCATCCGGAAGTATCGGAGGCCAAAGATGTGGCGGCCGTTACACAAGGGAAACTGGCGGGCATTGTAATGGACATTTACTTCGATTACTTCCTGGCCAAAAACTTCGAACATTACCATAAAGAGCCGCTCTTTGTATATGCCCACCGGATGTATTCGGTTATCCAACGGAACGAGCATCTGATCCCGGAAACCATGGTGCCGATGGTACGCTCCATGATCCGCCAGGATTGGCTCACCACTTACGCTACGCTCGACGGTATCGATACTACATTTAAAAGACTTTCCCGCCGGGCCGAATTTCTGGCGCCTATCTCCACGGCAGTGAGCGATTTGCAGGCAAACGAGGAGTTTTACTACACCAGGTTCCTTTCTTTTTTTCCGGAATTACGCCGTCAGGCTAGTCAATTTATCGCTGAAAACTCGGCATAAATCAATGCAGAAAGGTAAATTTGATGTCCGGACCGCATTCCGGGACCAATCTGTAAATCCATGGCACAAACACCCGATACTATTCTTAAAGAGCTCAGAGGCAAGAAGTTCCGCCCGCTGTATTTCCTGCACGGCGACGAACCCTATTTCATTGATTCCATTGCCGAAGAGCTTGAAAACAAGGTAGTTCCGGAATCGGAACGGGGGTTTAACCAGTTTGTACTTTACGGGAAAGATACCGATGTGGCGGGGGTGCTGAGCTATGCGCGGCGGTTTCCGTTCATGGCGGAGCGGCAATTGGTGTTGGTTAAAGAGGCGCATCGTTTGAATGGCATTGAGCAGAAAGAGCAGCAACAGCGCCTGGAAGACTATGCATTAAACCCGGTGCCGAGCACGGTGCTCGTATTCTGCTACCATGCCAATGCGGACGAGCGGAAGTCGTATCTGAAAGCCTGTAATGCGAATGGGGTGGTGGTGCAGTCGAAAAAGATGTACGACAACAAGCTGCCCGACTGGGTAGGCTCATTTTGCCAGCATGAAGGTGTGAAAATCAGCCCGAAGGCGGTACAAATGCTGGTCGACAATATTGGTAACGATCTGAAACGCCTGTCGAACGAGATCCGCAAGATCATGGTGAACCTGCGTGTGGACGAAGGTATCGACGCAGCGGCGATCGAGAAGTTTGTGGGCATCAGTAAAGAGTATAATGTATTCGAATTTCAAAAAGCGTTAATGCACCGCGATGTGCTGAAAGCGAACCAGATAGCTGCATTTTTTGCTTCCAATTCCAAGGACAATCCGCTGGCTCCGGTGCTGATCATCCTCTTTGGTTTTTTCTCTAAACTCCTTCTAACTCACGCTGCACGCGATAAGTCCGAAAAAGGGCTGGCCGCGGAGCTGGGAGTGAATCCGTATTTTGTTAAAGATTATCTGTTGGCTGCACGCAATTATCCAATGGGTAAGGTCGCCAACATCATCCATTACCTGCGCGAATGCGACGGTCGACTAAAAGGCCTCGACGGCACGAGTATCCCGGAAGGCGAGTTGCTGCGGGAACTGGTTTTCAAAATCGTGCACTAGGTTAATGAGTTAATGAGTGAATGAGTTAATGAGTGAATGAGTGAATAACTTTCAAACAGCATTCACTCATTCGCTCATTCACTCATTCAAAATTAAACACCCACATGCATCAACAAACAATCCTCATCCCAACCCCGCCGCTTTTCAGTTTTCAGGAATGCCTGTGGTTTCTGAACCGTAATTACGACGACTGTCTGCATTTGGTGACTGAAACGGCGGTTTTCAAAGCGATCGCGACGCCTTTCGGGGATGTGCTGTTTCGGGTAAGTGAGCGAAGCGGTTTTTTGCAAATTGATGTGCTGGAAGGCGCGTCAAGTTCTGAATGTGGCGATTTTCTTACGGACTATGTAAGAGAGTGGTTCGATATGGACCGGGATCTTGCTCCGTTTTACGGGTGCTTGGCGCAGGATAGCCGACTTGCTTACATGGCGGACGATTTTTCCGGGTTGCGGCTGATGGGCATATCCGATATGTTTGAAGCGCTGTGCTGGTCTATTATCGGTCAGCAGATCAACCTCACATTTGCTTACAAAATGAAACGCCGCATGGTGGAGCGGTACGGCCGGCATATCGAATGGAACAATCAGGTTTTTCATATTTTCCCTGAACCCGAAGTGCTGGCTAACGCGGAGGTAGCAGTGCTGAGGGAAATGCAGTTTTCACAAAAAAAAGCGGAATACGTGATCGGCGCAGCCCGTGCATTTGTGGAAGGTACGCTGAGCCGTTCGCTAATCGACGCGCTACCGGATTTCGAGGCGCGGCAGAAGGCTTTGGTAGCGCATAAGGGAATCGGTGTCTGGACGGCTAACTATGTGCTCATGAAGTCGTTTCGCGCGCCCGAGGGTATTCCGCATGGCGATGTGGGACTATTGAATGCGCTCGTTGGCCACGGTATCATTGCCGAGCGCAGTGAAAAGGACAAAATCGAAGCTTTTTTCCAGGATTACGCGGGGTGGGAAACTTACGTTACGTTCTATCTATGGCGGAGCCTGGCGGTAAAGCCACTAGTTTCCTGATTTCCATTTCAAATACGCCTCCCGCATGCAATGCCCGCACGGACGGTACGCATGTGCGAGCGCGTCATGCTCGCTTGCGAAGAATACACGGTTGCTGCGTTTCATCCGTTTTCCCGAACCGCAGGATAACTTCCCGTAAATTTTCAGGTTACGGTTGCCACTCAGGTTGATTTCCCCGCTATCGATCAGATGTTTTAGTTTCCGGCTTGTTGCGAAGCTTTCCGGGCCTATTTCTTCGTGCGTTTTCATCGATGTGTTTGAATGCATTCGTTTTATGTAAACGCGCTGGTTTCAGGTTAATGCATCGTGAAAAATAATACCTAATGTATAGCGCTGGCCGTCGTGCACCTCGCTCACGCCATGTTTCATATTGACGCGGTAATAACCTTTGCTGCCTTTCACCGGCCTGAAATTCGTGGTAAAAAGCAATGCGTCGCCTTTGCGGGGCTTTAAAACTATGGCCTTTGATTGGGCGCGTGGTATTTGTTCAGTCAATACGAATTCGCCGCCGGTATAGTCTTGTTCAGGCTCGTTGAGGAATAGCACCATTTGGATCGGGAAGAACAGCTGGCCGTAAAGGTCCTGGTGAAGTGTATTGTGGCCACCTTTGCCGTATTTCAGGATAAGTACCGTCGGTTTTGTCTGTTCCTGGGCGCGGCACAGTTCCTGGAAATCTTCGAAATCAGCGGGGTAGGGATGTCCCATTTTCAGTACTTCCATCCATTGATTGGCTACCGGTACCAGCCTGGGAAAAACGCTTTCGCGCAGCCGTTGGGTAATTGGCGGCAATGGATAGGTGAAGTATTTGTACTCCCCCAAACCGAACCGGTACCGTTCCATAACGATCATCTTGCGGTAATGCGACGGGTTATCATATTCCGCTATTAGCTGTTCGCATTCTTCCGCATTCAGTATTTGATTGAGTTGCGCATAGCCGCGCTCGTGAAGGTTTTCGCGAATGGACGCCCAGTCGAGGTTTTCGATGTTGATCATAACAGGGGTAATTTGATTTGTTGTAACCAAAATTACCCCGCCGGAATGCGCATTGAAACCCGATTCTTGCGCATTGGCGCAATGGCGCGAAGGTCAACCTTCGCGCCTGCGTCACGCAGAAAGCACAGTCTCGTCCTTCCTTTCGCCAATCTGCTGGCGCCACATCGCGTAATAGAGGCCTTTTTCTTCCAGCAATGCATGGTGGTTACCGGTTTCGACGATACGGCCTTTTTCGAGCACGTAAATGCGGTCGGCGTACATGATAGTCGAGAGACGGTGGGCGATCATGACCGTAATGTGCTGGCGCTGGTCGGTAATGGCGCGGATCGTGTTCGATATTTCTTCTTCTGTGAGTGAATCCAATGCGGAGGTGGCTTCGTCGAAGATGATCAGGTGCGGGTTACGCAGGAGCGCGCGTGCAATGGACAAACGCTGGCGTTCGCCGCCAGATAATTTCAACCCGCCTTCGCCGATCACCGTGTCGATGCCATTCTCGGCACGTGCGAGCAGGTTGTAGCAAGCGGCTTTCATGAGCACGTCGTTGATCATTTCGTCGGTCGCTTCCGGGTTTACGAAAAGCAGGTTTTCCTTGATCGTACCTGAAAAAAGCTGCGTATCCTGCGTCACAAAGCCGATTTTGTGCCTGATTTCGTCAAAATCGATCTCTTTTCCATTCACGCCATTGTAAAATACGGTGCCTTCGATGGGCTGATATAATCCCACGAGCAGCTTCACCATCGTAGTTTTACCGGAGCCCGACGGCCCCACGAACGCAATCGTTTCTCCGCGTTTTACACCAAACGAAATGTCCTCCAA
This sequence comes from Dyadobacter soli, assembly GCF_900101885.1. Taxonomy (GTDB): domain Bacteria; phylum Bacteroidota; class Bacteroidia; order Cytophagales; family Spirosomataceae; genus Dyadobacter; species Dyadobacter soli. The sequence continues at coordinate 186,962 of NZ_FNAN01000010.1, forward strand.
TGCAGGGCGTTTTGCCGTCTGGTGCTGGAACTTCACATGGTCGAATTGCAGCTCCCTGATGTCGGTAATGCTTTCAGGATTAGCCGGTTTGTGTTCGACGGGGCGTGCGAGCAGTCCCTGTAAGTTGTTCAGCGAAGCCTCGGCTTCGCGGTAGGAGAGGATCACATTGCCCAATTCCTGCAACGGCCCGAAAATGAAGAAGGAGTAGAACTGCATCATCATCATTTGCCCCACGGTTATCTTATCGCGGAACACGAAAAACAGCAATGCAAACATCACGCATTGTTGCAGGAAATTGACGAACGTTCCCTGAATGAAACTTACCGAACGGATGCTTTTGACCTTTTTCAGTTCCAGTTTCAGGATTTTATAGGTAGTAGTATTCAGTCGGCCGATTTCCTGCTGTGTTAACCCAAGGCTTTTAACCAGTTCTATATTGCGTAGCGATTCAGTAGTGGAACCGGCCAATGCAGTGGTTTCTTTGACGATATTCTTCTGAATCGTCTTGATTTTCCGGCTCAAAACACTCGTCAGGAACGCCAGGATCACCGAGCCGACCAGGTAAATGAGCGGTAGCCAGGGGCTCAGCCTGAATGCGACAATTACTACAAAAACGATCCCTACCGAAGTAAAAAACAGTACATTAACAAAATTAAGAATGAACTTTTCGCAATCCGCACGGACTTTCAGGAGCACCGAAAGTGTTTCGCCGGAGCGCTGGTCTTCAAAATCCTGAAATGGCAATCTCAATGCGTGCCGCAGGCCGTCCGTATAGAGTGCGGCGCCGAACTTCTGGATCACCACATTCACCAGGTAATCCTGGAATGCTTTCGCAATGCGGGATACCATCGCCACGCCGATGATCATCAGCAGGCCTATCAATACACCTCTGAAAAATTCATTATCAAGGCCTTTTGAGCGAAATTCAACGGCCTTGTTAGCATAAGGGTCGATCAGGAAATTACCGAGGATGTATGGATTGAGCAGGGAAAACGTCTGGTTAATGGCCGCCATCAGAAGGGCCAGGAATATGAGCGCCTTGTACCTGGTCAGGTATTGGAGTAATAATTTCATACAGTTGTGAGGTGATTCGGTGGTGTTACCAATTACTGTAAACCCAAACGCCCTGAATTTAATTCTCGTAAAAGGGCAAAAATGAAGGAAAACAAAAAAGACATCCGGAATGGATGTCTTCAACAATGTAGCGGGGAGCAGGATCGAACTGCCGACCTTAGGGTTATGAATCCTACGCTCTAACCATCTGAGCTACCCCGCCGTTGTATTGTGGTGCAAAAGTATGTTAAAGAAAGTTATGATGCAACCCATTTGCCCATTTTTAGCTTAAATTTCGCATATTTTTGAAACAACAAATTTAAATTTACACGCTTTTATTGTCGATTTATGTTATATTACAACTTTTAAATCAGCACATAAGGCAAGCGCTAACGAGGCCGCTCCTTTAATTTCAGCACATATGGAAAAATATAAATTTATTACCGAATTTGAATTGCGATCCTCCCCTAAAGTTCTCTTTCCATATATTTCCACGCCCTCGGGCCTCCAACAATGGTTCGCCGAGAAGGTCACTGTGCTGCCCGACCACCGTTACGATTTCCAATGGGACGGGGAGAGCCACATCGCCCGGCAGACTGGGCTGAGAATTAATAAGGCAGTGCGTTTCGATTTTGAGGATACCAGTGATGATAATTTAGATAACAACCACCTGGAACTAAAATTAGAAGTTAGCGAGTTAACCCAGACAACCTTTTTGCGCGTGATAGACTACTCGTCGAATAAAGACAAGGACGAGCTGACGTCGCTGTGGGAAGGATTTATTGATAGTTTAAGAGAAATAGTTGGTAGTTGATGAAAAAGCTGGATAAGCTTATTTTAACGTCCTTTTGGGGACCTTTTGTGATTACAATGTCGGTCGTGGTGTTCGTCTTCCTGATGCGGATCATGATCTTTTATATAGATGACTTCGTGTCCAAGGACCTGAATGTCATAGACTATGCACAGCTATTCTTCTTTTTCAGCCTCATAACGGTGCCCACCGCATTGCCGCTGGCGATGCTGCTTTCCTCGCTGATGGCATTCGGCAACCTGGGTGAATTCTTCGAGCTTACAGCCATTAAAAGTGCCGGTATTTCCGTGGTACGGGCCATGGCGCCGATGTTTGTCGTCGCCGTAGGGATCAGCATTTTCTCGTTTTATTTCAATGACCGCGTCTCGCCCTGGGCTAACCTGAAAGGGTATAGTTTGCTGTATGACATTAAAACGACCAAGGCTACATTGAAGATCAAGGAAGGGATTTTTTACAATGATTTGCCCGGTTACAGCATCAAAGTCGATGAAAAGCTGGATAATGGCAAGATGATCGGTATGGTGATTTACAAGCATCACAGCCGGTCGTACGAGCTGGGAAACGTGGAAATCATCCTCGCGGATTCCGGAAGAATGTATTCGATTAATGAGAACCGTTACCTCGTGATCGAGCTATATAACGGCACCCGCTATACCGACGAGCAGGGTTCGGGGAGTTCGCGGCCGGTGTATATATCTTCGCCCGCCGGCACGCCGACGCCTTATTCGAATTTCAACCGCCAGTCGTTCAAGCATTACCGCCTGACGGAAAGTCTTGCGTCGTTCGGTATGAAGCGTACGGACGAGGGGCAGTTCAAATACCACGAGTTTATGAAGAACATCGATGATCTGACTTCTACCGCGGATTCATTGCGTACTTCTTACCAGGAAACGAAGAAAAACCTGGTGGCCGGCAGCCAGCAGTATTATTCCTACAACTACCGTGAAGGCACCGATAAAACGGTGAAGTCCGGCAAATGGATCGATTCGCTGCTGACCAAGCCCGTTTCCGATAGTTTGAAAAAAGAGATTCTGGTGAATACCAAGGCGGCTTCGAACAGTATGCTTAGCTACATTAAGTCGCAGCAGGAATATTTGCAAACCAAATTGAAGGACGCGAGCAAATATGAGCTGGAACGTCACCACAAATACACCAATGCGATTTCCTGCCTGATCATGTTCCTGATCGGCGCTCCGCTGGGGGCCATTATCAAGAAAGGGGGCTTTGGGGTACCGGTGCTGGTTTCGATCCTTTTCTTTATCCTGTTGTATGTATTGACTAACCAGGGGGATAAATGGGTGAAGGAAGGGTTGGTAGCCGTTCCGATCGGCGCGTGGATGGCGAATGCCATTCTGTTTTCGGCGGGTATTTACTTTATCGACCGCGCCAGAAGCGATTCGCGACTTTTCGATAAGGATGTTTACCAGATGTTCTTCAAAAGAATTAAGTCAAAATGGACAAGTAGATTTGGCAAAAGGGAGCTTATCACTCATAATTAATTTAAATTATTTTAAAAACCGGTTTAAAAGGCCTACTTTTGCAACCTTATTTGCGGCAAGGTGCCGTAATTACTACATATTACTTTAATCTGTTGTTACAATCATGTATTTAACCGCGGAAAAGAAGAGCGAGATCTTCGAATCGAAAGGTTTTAAAAAGGAGGGCGCCGACACGGGCTCTGCTGAATCACAAATTGCTTTATTTACGTACCGTATCAATTATCTGAACGAGCACCTCAAAACGCACAAGAAAGATAATGATACACGTCTGGGCCTCCTCAAAATGGTAGGAAAGCGCAGAAGATTGTTGGATTATCTTTACAAAAAAGACATCAATCGCTACCGTGCGATCATCGCCGAATTGAACATACGTAAGTAATTTGAAATCAGGGAACTTGACATCATGTGAGAGTTCCCTGATTTTTTGCGGAAAACAGAACATTACCGGGGCGTCAGGACGGCGTTTCACAGCTACAAAAATCAAATAATCTATGCTCTTTAATATAGTTACCAAGACTATAACCTTACCGGACGGCAGGGAAATCACAATTGAAACAGGAAAATTAGCAAAGCAAGCCGACGGATCGGTGGTGGTCAGAATGGGTAACACCATGTTGCTGGCTACGGTTGTGGCTAATAAAGATATTAAGGAAGGCCTCGACTTCCTGCCATTGTCGGTTGACTACCAGGAAAAATTCGCGTCTGCTGGACGTATCCCGGGAAGCTTCCAGCGCCGCGAGGGCAAGCTGTCGGACCACGAGGTGTTGACAAGCCGTTTGGTGGACCGCGTTCTGCGCCCATTGTTCCCCGAGGATTACCATGCCGAAGTACAAGTAAACATCCTTTTGATCTCTGCCGACGCGGAAGCATTGCCTGACGCACTCGCTGCATTGGCGGCATCTGCTGCATTGGCGGCATCCGATATTCCTTTCGGCGGACCGGTTTCAGAAGTTCGTGTTGCGAAAATCGACGGCGAATATGTGATTAACCCGGGAACCACTGCATTGGCAAATGCAACCCTCGACCTGATGGTAGGCGCGACGTATAACGATATCGCGATGGTGGAAGGTGAAATGAGCGAAGTTTCGGAAGAGGAAGTGATCGAAGCATTGAAAATCGCACACGAAGTTATCAAAACCCAATGCCTGGCTTTGAAAGAATTCGAAGCAGCGGTTGGCAAAACAGAGAAAAGAGAATACGTAGGCGATCCTGCGGACGAAGCGCTCGAAGCACGTCTCCGCGAGTTCGCTTATGGCAAAATATATGCGGTAACGCAATTGGGTTCTACCAACAAGACTGTTAGAAAAGACGGTTTCAAAGCTGTTTGGGAAGAATTCAAAACAACCATTACCGAAGAAGAAAAAGAAACGTTCAGCGAGAGCCTGGCGAAACGCTATTTCAACGATCTCGTTTGGGAAGCTTCACGCCGCCTGGTACTGGACGAAAGAAAACGCCTCGACGGCCGTGCGCTGGATCAGGTAAGGCCTATCGCTTCGGAAGTGGATTACCTGCCGAACGCACACGGTTCTGCATTGTTTACACGTGGAGAAACGCAATCGTTGACCACGGTAACGCTTGGTACAAAGCAAGACGAGCAGATCGTTGACACCCCATTGAAATACGGTTACAGCAAATTCATGCTGCACTACAACTTCCCAGGTTTCTCAACCGGCGAAGTGAAGCCTAACCGCGGTCCTGGCCGTCGTGAGGTAGGCCACGGTAATCTTGCATTGCGGGCGCTTAAAAAAGTGTTGCCTGCGGTAGACGACAACCCATATACTATCCGTATCGTTTCAGATATCCTCGAATCAAATGGTTCGTCGTCAATGGCGACAGTTTGTGCAGGTTCTTTGGCATTGATGGACTCAGGTCTGAAAATCAAAGCGCCGGTATCTGGTATCGCCATGGGCCTTATCTCGGATGAAGCAACCGGTAAATACGCGGTTCTTTCCGACATCCTCGGTGACGAAGATCACCTGGGCGATATGGACTTCAAAGTGACCGGAACCGAGCAGGGTATTACCGCTTGTCAAATGGATATGAAAGTGAACGGACTTTCATTTGAAGTGCTGACAGAAGCATTGATGCAGGCCAAAGCGGGCCGTCTGCACATCCTCGGTGAAATGAACAAAACCATTACCGAAAGCCGTCCTGACCTGAAACCACATACACCACGTGCGATCGTGATCAAGATCGACCGCGAGATGATCGGTGCGGTGATCGGACCAGGCGGAAAAGTAGTTCAGGACATTCAAAAAGAATCCGGCGCAACGATCTCTATCGAAGAGAAGGATGGCGCGGGCTTCGTAAGTATATTCTCTGCCGATAAGTCTTCCATGGATAAAGCGGTTGCACGGGTTAAAGGCATTATCCTCGTGCCTGAAATCGGTGAGCTGTATACCGGCAAAGTGAAGTCGATTATGCCTTTCGGAGCGTTCGTTGAATTCCTCCCCGGCAAAGACGGTTTGTTGCACATTTCCGAGATCAAGTGGGAACGCCTCGAAAAAATGGACGGCGTTCTGGAAGTAGGAGAAGAGGTGCAGGTGAAGCTCGTCGAAATCGACAAGAAAACCGGCAAATACCGCCTTTCACGCAAAGTATTGTTACCAAAGCCTGAGAACAAAAAAGATTAATTCAGTGTTCTTCTAGGCAGGAACGGTAAACGTCGTTATATAACATACTTAATAAAGACATAGATGAGACAGCTAAAGATCAGTAAGCAAATTACCAACCGTGAAAGTCAATCGTTAGACAAGTATTTGCAGGAGATCGGTAAGGTGGATTTGCTAACGCCGGATGAGGAGGTGACGTTAGCTCAGAAAATCAGGGATGGAGACCAGCTGGCTTTGGAACGTTTGACCAAAGCGAACCTGCGTTTCGTGGTGTCCGTTGCTAAGCAATATCAGAATCAAGGCTTGTCGCTGGGTGACCTGATCAACGAGGGAAACCTCGGTCTGATCAAGGCAGCACAGCGTTTTGACGAAACAAGGGGTTTTAAATTCATTTCATACGCGGTTTGGTGGATTCGTCAGTCGATCCTGCAAGCGTTGGCGGAGCAGTCACGTATCGTGCGTTTACCCCTCAACCGTGTAGGTTCACTGAATAAAATTTCAAAAACTTTCTCCGAGCTGGAACAGCGTTTCGAACGCGAACCATCGCCGGAGGAGTTGGCGGAAGTACTGGAAATCTCTTCTTCCGAGGTAGTGGATACGATGAAGATCTCCGGACGCCACGTTTCCATGGACGCGCCATTCGTACAAGGCGAAGAAAACAGCCTTTTGGACGTTCTGGAAAATGACCTGGAAGACAAACCGGATTCCGGCCTCGTGAACGAATCGCTCCGCAAAGAAGTACAACGCGCATTGTGCACGCTTACGCAACGCGAAGCGGACGTAATCGCCTTGTATTTCGGCCTGAACGGCGAGCATGCGATGACTTTGGAAGAGATCGGGGAGAAGTTCAACCTCACCCGTGAACGCGTGCGCCAGATCAAGGAAAAAGCGATCCGCAGACTGCGCCACGTTTCCAGAAGCAAAGCTTTGAAAACTTATTTGGGTTAATGCATATTCCAATGCAAACCTTCTAATTTCATTTAAATAGCCTCTTTCGGGAGGCTATTTTCATTTGTGATATGGCTATTTTACAACCTTTGATCGACATGGCCGAGATCTGCTACCAGCAGGGCATCCGGCACGTCGTAATATCTCCCGGCTCGCGCAGCGCCGCGCTGACGCTCGCATTCGCGCGGCACGGGGGCTTCCAGGCGCACGTATGTATAGACGAGCGCTCGGCCGGCTTCATTGCCCTCGGAATGGCCCAGCAAATCGATTCTCCCGTGGTTTTGATATGCACCTCGGGCAGTGCGGCCTACAACTTCGCTCCGGCCGTTTCTGAGGCGTTTTTTCAGCAAATACCATTGCTCGTGCTCACGGCCGACCGGCCAAAGGAATGGCAGCATCAATATGATGGCCAGACGATTTACCAAACGGGCATTTTCGGCCCGCATGTGAAGCGTTCGTTCGAAGTTTCACCGGATTACCAGCATCCGGACGTGCAATGGGCGATTAACCGCGTAGTTAACGAGGCTATTAACCTGTCTTCCATAGCTCCAAACGGGCCTGTTCATATTAATGTGCCCATTCGAGAGCCGTTTTACCCGAAATCTGACGAAGATTTCAGGGCGTCGACAGCGGTAAGGGTTATCAAAAGGCAGGAAAAAGAGACTGTGTGGCCGCAGAACGTCTGGGAAGAGCTGTTGGACGAATGGGGGAGTGCGCCGAAAATCCTGATAGCAGTCGGCCAGGGCAAGCCTGACGCTGCATTGAATGCGGTACTGGGCCGCATTACGGAAGAATGGCAAATACCGGTACTGGGTGACTGTATCGCGAATCTATCGGGTAACGAATTCATCCGTCATCACGACCTGTTCATGGGCAGGCAGGACTCTGAAAATCTCCGTCCCGATTTGCTGATCACATTTGGAATGTCCTTTCTATCGAAGGAATTCAAGCAATTTATCCGCAAAAATCCTCCCAGACACCATTGGCACATTGGGGAAGATGCGTTCCTGGCCGATGCGTTCCAGTCTGTCACACGGGAAATCCCCGGCAAGGCAGTGGTATTTTTTGAAAACCTATTTGAAAAACTTGATTATCAATCATTTGTCGAAAATTCAGACTTAGGTCATGACACATCTTTTTGTTCACTATGGCTGCAAAACGAGCGAAATGCGCAGAAATCAAAGTACGAAATGCTTCAAAATCTATCAATGTTCAGTGACTTAACTTTGTTAGATTCAACTTTTAAGTTTACAGAAAATAATATTCAGTTACATATTGCCAACAGTATGTCGGTGAGGTACGCGAATGTACTTGCGACCGAAAACCAATGGTCAGGCGTATTTGCGAACCGCGGTACGAGTGGAATCGATGGCTGTGTAAGTACCGCCATAGGTGCGGCGAGGGTGAATGATCAACCGACATTATTGGTCGTCGGCGACGTGGCGTTCCTGTACGACCGGAACGGCCTGCTGATCGACAATCTGCCGCCGAACCTGAAAATCGTGGTGCTGAACAACGCCGGCGGAAACATCTTCCGGATGATCGACGGCCCGGGGAGCTTGCCGGAGCTGGAAACCTTTTTTGAGACGAGACATTCGTTTTCCGCGCAACGCACGTGCGAGGATTCGGGAATTGCATATTTCCGTGTTTCAGACCTGTCAGGGACCGAAGCAACCGTGAAGGAATTTTTGAATTTCAACGGGACCGCCCTGCTCGAAGGGTTTACCGATCCCGTTGAAAACACAAGAGCCTGGAAGGAACTCAAACGCTCGGCACATTAGGCTTACTACCGACAATATTTAGCCGCCTCGGCTATTGCCAGGGAGTCTTTCAAGACGACTCCCTGCTTCCATATTTTACAGGCTTCTGCGGTGTTCTTTTGAAGGAAGTAGGCTTGCCCGGTCAATCCGTAGAGCAATTCCACAGGCTCGGCAATGTCGATGGCCTTGTTGAAAGCATTCAATGCTTCCGAAAGGCTTCCCTTCTGTTGATAATAGATGCCCAGGTTGCGCAATGCATAGCCGTTCTTCGGCAGTTTATCCAGCGACTTTTCGATAAGCGCGTGGGCATCTTCCGCCTTACCGGTTTGCAGCAATGCATAGGCTTTGTTGTTGAGCGAATAGGGCTCGGTCGGGTCGCGGCCCAGTACCTGGTCAAAGTAGGCGATGGCTTTCGGCCATTGCTTGCTTTTCGAAGCGATAAGGCCGAGGTTGTTCAATGCTTGCGGCTGTGCAGGATCGAGCGCCACGGCAGTTTCGAAGTCCAGCCTGGCCTCGGCGTAAGAACCCATCCGGTAATACACTGCGCCGCGGTTCACATAAGCTTCTACGTTCGTTTTGCTCAACCGGAGCGCCGCGTCGTATTCCGGAATGGCGAGCGAGGGATTACCTTCCGCATCGAGCAGGTTGCCTTTCACGAGGTGGAAGCGGGTGGAGTCCTGGTATTGCTTTTCGATTTGTGACAAATCTTCCCGGGCCTCCTTCAAGCGGCCCAAATCGAGCGCTGCTTCCGAGCGCACGAGATTTGCCTGTGTGAGCGTAGGATCGATGCCGATCGCCTCTGTCAAAATCTCGTACGCATCTTCGACACGTCCCAATTTCAACAAAGTTATTCCCTTGTTGAGATAGGCGTCCGAAAAATCTGCATTTTTGGCAATCGCTTCGTCGTATAGCCTCAGCGCTTCGGCATAGTTCTTTTGATTTAGTGCAAGGTTGCCTTTCAGGAAAAAATCGGCAGCATCCTTTTTATTCTGACCAGTGCAGTTGAATAAAATTAGTACTAAAATTAGTATCCGAGTTAATGTATTGAATTTGAATAACATATAATTAGTAACAGTAAGAACACCAGTTATGAGGTACATCAAGGACATCCCTAATCCTCGCTACAAAATCGGTCTTTACCAATGGAACAGCAAGTACATCGTTAAGATCGAATCCGGAATGTATGAGCAAACTTACAAAATCGATGATTACGAAGTAGCTTCGACCGACGAGTTGGAAGGGTGCATGGACGAAGCGTTCACGCAGGCTATCGCCGACCGGTTCGATGCCATGCACGCCGATTTTAATGGAACGCTCGTACGCAATAATGTGCTTTTTTAGGCCAGACAGCGTATTCCTGACGCGCGCACGTATACGGTTTTAGTATGCTTTTCGTTAGATAGCAAACAATTTTAAGCGGTAAGTGAGCACCAAAATATTCTTTTGTCAGGATATGGCAGACCACAACAACTTAATTCAAAACTCCACCAACTCAGTATCTATGGTTTTTAAACGCAGCGCCTCCACGATCGGCATGTTTGTATGTGTAGGCGCGTCTTCCGTAGTAGCCCAGAATACGCTTAGTATTACGGAGCCGGAAGCACACTTTCGCAACGGCCTCGAATATTACGCAAAGTCCAATTACGTGGCTGCAAGGCAGGAATTCGGCGAGTTCCTGAATACGCAGGATAAGTTGCTCAGCACGAGCGATTACAATAAGGTTACGGCCGAGTATTATGTGGCGGTAACTGGGCTCTATCTCAATTACCCCGAGGCCGAAGTGCAGGTTGACCGGTTCGTAAAGAACCACGCAGAACACCCGAAAGCACAGCTTATTTACAGTGATTTGGGTAAATATTATTATGAAAGCGGCAATTACGAGAAGGCTATCACTTACCTCGAAAAGGCGATGAATACGCCGGGAGCAGGGGTGGGGAGACTGGAAAGTACCTATCGCCTGGCGATGTCCTATTATAATACCAAACAACCGGACCTTGCGCTTCCGTTGTTCAACCAGGTAAAAGGCGAGGCAGGTTTCGAGCATGCGGGCGACGCTTCTTTCTACGCTGGTGTGATCAATTATCAGAAAAACAATTTTGAGGAAGCATACCAGGATTTCAAGCGGATCGAAGATCATCCGTATTATAAGAACGAGGCGCCCAACTGGATCATTTCTTCACTTTATCAGCTCAAAAAGTTCGATGAACTGCTTGCATACGGTGAGCGGATTCTCGGATCACAGCGCGGCAATACCAAATTGGATGATGTGGCTTTGTACGTGGCGGAGGTGTATTACGAGAAGGGTGACTATGCTAATGCGGTAAAAGCTTACGAGCGCTACAAGCGTATGAGACCAGGCGCGATACCTCCTACGGTTGCCCTGCATTACGGCCACGCACAATTCCGCAATAACAACTTTGAGGGCGCAATAACCTCATTGAAGCCCATCGGAAACGGCAAGGATTCTGTTTCGCAGTACGCATCATATATACTGGGTATCAGCAACTTAAAGACGACTAATTTAAGTAATGCTTTAACATCATTCGGCAATGCAGCAGCATTGGACTTTAACCCTGTGGTGAAGGAAGAAGCTACTTATAACCACGCCAAAGTGCAGTTGGAAATGGGTAACAACGCGGATGCCGTAAAAGAGCTGAATAACTACATCGCCAAGTACCCGGAAAGCAAGCATACCGAGGAAGCCACGGAATTAATGGCCGAAGGATATGCAAGTGCGAACAACAGCTCACAGGCAATAAAGTACATTGAGGGGCTAAAATCGCGTAATACTAAAATAAATAGTACGTATCAGAGGCTTACCTATAACCAAGGTGTGACGGATTTCAATGCCGGTCGGTTTGATCAGGCCATTGAGATGTTCGAAAAGTCGATCAAATTCCCGATCGATGTGGAGCTCTACAATTCGGCATCGTTCTATAAAGCGGAATCTGTTTACGGTTTGAAGCGTGTGGATGAAGCAGCGGCATTGTACAACCAGATCGCCAAGAACCCGAAAGCAGGTATTTATTCCAAAAAGAGCCTGTACGCTTTGGGATACATTTATTATAACCAAAAGAAATACAGCCAGGCGCTGCCTTACTTCCGCGATTTTACCAATAATATCGAAGGAATGGAGGCAGATATGATCGAGGACGCGCATGCGAGGCTGGCCGACTGTTACCTGGCCGCCAAAAATTATAACGAAGCCATCCGCACGTATGAGCAGGTAGCTGCGAAAGGCAAAGTCGATAAGGATTATGCGCTGTTCCAGAAAGCCCGCGCGTATGTATACATGAACCGCGAGGCAGAAGCAAAACGCCAGTTTGAATTGCTGATCAGCCAGTACCCGCAGTCGAAGCACCTGGATAATGCCTATTTCCAGCTTGCCGACATCGATTTTCAGAACCAGAGCTACTCTGCGGCTGTGAAAGGCTTTACCCGTATGATCAACGAGAAGCCGAAAAGCACGCTCATTCCGGCCGCATTGCTTCGTCGGGCACAGTCGTACTACAACTTGCAGGTGTACGAACAGGCGATCGTCGATTTCCGCAAGATACTGACCGAATATTCCGACTCACCTTCTGCGGAAAGCGCATTGGAAGGTATCCAGGAGAGCTACTCGGCCGTCGGACGTCCGGAAGAGTTTAACCAGGTGCTGGGTGTAGTGCGTAAAAGCAACCCCGGTAACGAGAAACTGGAAGGCGTGGAATTCGATAACGTGCGTAACCTGTATTATGCAGAGAAATACGAGAATGCGATCGCCGCATTGCAGTCGTTTTTGCAGAGCTACCCGGCCAGCAAGCATCAATACGACGCTACCTACTTCATCGCGTCATCCTACGATAAGACCAACCGCGTGAATGAAGCACTCCAATATTACGGTAAAGTGGTTCAACAAAACCGCTCGCAGTTTGTAGGCGCAGCCGCGCAACGTTCAGCGGAACTGGAAATCGGTCGTGGTAACTTCAACAATGCGGTGTCGAACTTCCGGGTTCTTTCGCGCAATGCTGAAAACAAGAAGGACCAGGCGACCGCATGGACAGGGCTGATGGATACTTACTTCACTTTGAAAAGCTACGACTCGACGCTGTATTACGCGAAAGAGATCATTAATATGGGCAACATCGTTCCAGCCAGCCTGGGCAAGGCTCAGCTGTATCTCGGAAAGGTTCCGTACGAAAAGGGCGATTTGAAAAAGGCCGGCGAGGAATTTAAGAAGGTATCCGCTTCGTCCAAGGATGAATTTGGTGCGGAAGCGGCGTACTGGTCGGCAATGGTGCTTTATAAGGAGAAGAAATACAAGGAAGCGGAAACGGCCATCATCGAACTGGGGAAAAATTTCGAGGGATACGACTTCTGGCGCGCCCGCTCGTTCATTCTGCTCGCGGACGTGTACGTGGGCATGAACGAGAAGGTTCAGGCGAAGGCGACGCTGAATTCCATCATCGATAATTCCGATGATAAGGAAGCGGTGCAAATGGCCAAAGAGAAGTTGGACAAAATTCAATAGTAACCCGTGCATTACGGTTCCATTAAACAGAAAAACTCGTTATCCATGACGCATTCCAAGATATTACGTTCCTCACTGTTTCTGCTGGCACTGGGTTTCTCTTCCCAGTTCGCGATCGCGCAACGAGGGGAGATCGAAAGCCAGACTTACGAAATTTTAAAGGATAAAAGCATAGAATTTGCCCCGGCCGACCGGGTTTTCGACAAGGTACAGCCTGTGAAGGGCGAAACCGGTAAAAAGAAGGTGTCGTACCAGATCGTTGACCCCGAAATCAATATTGCTTCCCCGAAACTGACTCCGGCTGTGGCCGCGTCGTCGGATGAAGAAAGCCGCAAGGATGAGCCGGATGCGCTGAACAATTACATTAAAGCAGGCGGCGGTAACTATGGCCGTTTTCTCGGTGAGGTATTTGTAGGCGGAAGACCGAAGGAAGACCTCGCATTTACCACGCAGCTGAAACACCTTTCGGCAGCCAACGGCCCGGTAGACGGAAAGAATTCGGCCAATGCCGCTACGAGTTTCAAGATCGGAGGAAAGTATATCCGCTCGAAGTACAAAGTCGATGCAGGCTTCAATTTTGACCGTAAAAACTATTATTTCTACGGCTACAAGCCACAGCCGGAAGGTGTGGTGGTGGACCGTGACACGATCCGCCAGACGGTCAACCAGTTTGGCTTTAACCTGGGTTTTGAAAACACCGACGCTTCGGTACTGGTGGATTACTCGGTGAAAACGGCATTCAATACGTTGAAAGACCGTTACAATGCGTCTGAACTCGACTGGGGAACCAACCTCACGGCCTCGGTACCCATTTCGGAAACATTTTTCGCATTGCTGGAAGCCGATGCCTACGTTTCTCAGCGTGTCGACTACTTTACCTACAACCGTAACCTCTTCCGCGTTAAACCTACATTCAAGTACGTGAACGATATGTTCTCGGTTTCTGCGGGTATCAATGCTGTAAATGAGACGGATAGCCAGCTTGACATTAACCGTACCAGAGCGTTTCCGGCGGTAAACCTTGACGTAACCCCGATTTCAGGCGTACACATTTTCGCAGGCTGGAACGGTGACATCGTCCGGAATACTTTAAGAAGCATGCTGAGTGAAAACCAGTGGCTTGGGCCGAATGTCCTTGTCATGAATACCGAAAAGACGTCGGATATCAGCGCAGGTGTGAAAGGAGAAATGGGTTCCGGTTTTAATTATGAAGGAAAAGTGGCCTACACGTCGTACAAGAATTTTTATTCCTACAACAATTCGCTGACGGACACTTCCCGTTTCTCCGCTATTTACGATCCGGGCAAGACCAAAGTGCTGACGATTTCCGCACAGGCAGGCTACAATTTCAACGAGTTGTTCAAAACATCGCTCAAAGCCAATTTCTTCGACTATGCGGTTGATATGGTAGAAGAGCCGTGGCATCGTCCCGACCTTACTTTGAACTGGTTCAATGCCCTTACCATCAGCAAAAAGCTCTTCGTAACAGCCGATTTTTACATGCTGAGAGGTATGAAGGCGAAAAATTTTCAGACAGGAGTTGTTACAAAATTGCCGGTGGTTGCGGACCTGAATTTGAAAATCGATTACCTGTTAACCAGGAACTTCTCGGCATTTGTGAACCTGAACAATGTGTTGGGCAAGAACTATCAGCGGTATCAATATTACCCGCAACAGGGGCTGAACTTTATTGCCGGTTTGTCTTTTTCTTTTTAACTTCGCTCAGTTAACACCAAACTTCGCTTCATGATAGCAGTCGAAACAGTCATCCGGAAACTCATTGGAGAGTACGAATTCGTGATCATCCCCGGCTTCGGTGCCTTGCTTTCGCACCAGGTACCGGCGGTTTTTGACGGCAATTCGGGCATTTTCGCGCCGCCTGTGAAGAGGCTGGCATTTAATGAGTACCTGAAACTGGACGATGGCCTGCTCGCGAACTACATTTCGCGCCATGAAAAGGTAACGCATGCGGATGCGGTGGAGTACATCAAAGGGTACACCGACCGGCTGAGATCGGGCCTGGATGTGAACGGAGAAGCCAGCATTACCGGCATCGGCGAGTTCAAACAGAATGTAGAAGGCAAGCTGGTTTTCGAACCTAACACTGGTAAGTACTTTAAAGACGAGTGGTTTGGCTTCGAAAAGATCAAAGCGGTTGAAGTACAGGCTCGTCCCGTGGCTGCATTAAACTCGGCCCAATACATCAGTGACGACGTTGAAGTGGTTGAACTGGAAACAGAAGCACGGCCACGTCGCTGGACAGGCTGGGCTGCGGCAGCGGTCATTGCGGGTTTGCTTTGCGGATTGAGCTTTTTTCTGGTTAACACTGAAAACGAATACATCAAAAGCACATTGAACCCGTTCGCGGACATGTTCAGCCGCAAAGAGGCTGTGGAAACGACGGTTGTCAACAATGAAGAAGCTAAAACGCCTCAGCCCTCACCGGTAATGGAAGAAGTTGTTGCGAAGGTGGATTCAATGCCGGTTGATTCGGCACCAGTGAATGCGGTTGAACCTGTTGCGACAACCCCGGCGCCAGCTCCTGTGGTTGCTGAAACAAAACCTGCAGAGATAGCTACGGCGAAGTTTTATGTGATTGCCGGCGCATTCAAAGGCACGAAGCAGGCAAATGTTTTGCTCGCTCAGCTGAATGAAAAAGGATTTACAAAAGCATTGATCATCCCCGGCGACGAGCGCAGCAAAAAAGTGAAGGTTGCTGTGGATGGATTTGACAATGAAACGGATGCCTATCGTGCTTCGGCCAAACTCAAAGCGGTAATCGGCGAGGCAGGTTGGGTTTACAAGAAAAAATAAGGTTTTAAACCTGAAAATAGAGAAAGGAGGTCTTTGGCCTCCTTTTTTTGTTGCATACGTTTTTTACTACTTTTACGTTTTCCGAAAGAAAAACCCAGATTAATAAATGATCACATTACAGGCAGAAGACCGGCAGCGAATCGCAATATCATGGGCGTGGTCCTTTGGGATTACGATTGCCATGTTGGGCTTATTCTTCTTCATCCGGCTAAGCTCATCCCTTCCGAAAGTCGAACCCATGGAATTGTTCGTGGAAGTGAACTACGGGACCAGCAAAGTGGGTAAAGGCGATGTTCAGACCTACAATAAACCCAATGACAGCAAGGTAAGAGAGAACATGAAAGCGGATGCTGAGGAGGTCAAAAAAGTAAAATCGGTGGCTACGCCGAAACCGACTCCTCCGACGCCACCCAAAATAGAGTCGCCAAAGCCCACAAAAACCGTCGCTGAGAAGCCTGCGATCACTTCGAAGGTAGAGAGCCCGGTGGAGGCGCCCGAAAAGACTGACGTCAAAAAATCGACGGGAAGCGAAAATGCATCGGCACCCGTATCCAAGCCAGCACCTGAAAAGGCGGTTAACAAGGATGCATTGTTCAGCAAATCTTCCGGTGCGAAATCGGGAAGCAACGGTACCAATGGCACCAAAACCGGCATTGGCGGGAACAACAACGGCGACGACGCGGAAGGTGTGGGCGATAAAGGATCCAAAACAGGAAGCCTTTTTGCAAAAACCTATAAAGGAGAAGGCGGCGGTGGAGGGACCAATGTAGGTCTTAACCTCTCCGGTTGGAGCTGGTCGAGACGGCCGGTTGTAGACGATAATTCGGATGCGACGGGTGATATTACATTCAAAATTACGGTTGACAAGAATGGCCGTGTGAAAAGTGTCATTACCCAGGCAACGACGGTTACCGACTATGCGGTTGTCAATAAATACAAAAGTGCCGTAAGAGACCTTACTTTCGTGCCGAAATCAGCCAACGTACCGGACGAATCGATCGGTACTATCACATTTAAAATACGTTCACGCTAATACTTAAATGACATATCAGGAAACGATCGGGTATCTGTACGACAGGTTACCGGTTTTTCAGAATATCGGGGCCCGTGCTTTCAAGCCGGGCCTTCATACTACCCGGGAGTTATGTAAAGCCCTCGGTGATCCACAGGACAAATACCCCACGATCCACATCGCCGGTACCAATGGAAAAGGGAGTACATCCCACATGCTGGCAGCGATCCTGCAAGCGTCGGGATACCGGGTGGGGCTGTATACTTCGCCTCATTTAAAGGACTTTCGCGAGCGGATACGCGTAAACGGGGCATGTGTACCCGAAGATTTCATCATTTCATTTGTCGCTGATCAGAAATCTAACATCGATAGATTATCTCCATCCTTCTTTGAAGTCACAGTTGCGATGGCATTTTCCTATTTCGAGCAGGCAAATGTGGATGTGGTCGTTATAGAGGTAGGCATGGGTGGCAGTCTGGATTCCACCAATATCATTATGCCGGAACTTTCGGTCATCACGAATATCAGTTTCGACCATATGCAGTTCCTGGGCGATACGCTGGGCAAAATCGCTGCTGAAAAGGCAGGTATCATTAAAAGCGGCGTTCCGGTCGTGGTGAGCGAGTACCAGAATACGGAAATTGGTGATGTGATTACGACTGCTGCCAGGGCTGCCAATGCACCGCTGACCTTTGCCTCCAATGCGTTCGAAGTTGTATTTAATGCATTGCACGAAGGAAAAATGCTCGTGGATGTGAAGGAAAAAGCCTCCGGAGCGATTTTAATGAAAGACTTGTTGGCGGACCTGACGGGTTCTTACCAATTGAAAAATATTGCGGGCGTGTGGGCTGCGGCAAAAGCCTTGGCCTCGAAGGGTTGGAACATAACGGATGATTCGATCAGGAAGGCAATGCAGTCGGTGAGTGCAATTACGGGCCTGAAAGGGCGCTGGCAGCAGCTTCGCCAATGTCCTGACGTTTATTGCGATACGGCACATAATACCGCTGGTCTTACAATGACTTTGGCACAGTTCGACTCGGTTTGCAAGGGAGTTAAGCGGTTTGTTGTCGGTTTTGTAGGGGATAAGGACATCTCGACCATGCTGTCGCTGTTTCCGCAAGACGCGGAATACTATTTTTGCGAACCATCGAACATGCGGGCATTAAAAGCGGAAGAACTGCAATCCAGGGCCCTGGAACACGGTTTGACAGGCAAGGCCTTCCGAAATGTGAATGAAGCCCTTGAAGAGGCTATTAAGGATTCTGCACCGGCCGACGCAATTTACGTTGGGGGTAGTACCTTTGTGGTTGCAGACATTGAAAGTTTATAGAGCATACAAGCATAATGGCAAGAAGAAAGTTACATCATTACCAGTTTAGTGAGCAGGCAGAAAATGTAGTCCAGGCGGGCAAACCGCTTTATTCGGAAATAAAAGGCAATTGGAATAAGCTATATTTTAATAACGAAAGCCCGATTGTGGCAGAACTGGCATGCGGCAAAGGAGAATACACCGTTGGGCTAGGCAAAAAATTTCCTGAGAAAAACTTCATCGGAGTCGATATCAAAGGTGACCGGATTGCGCGCGGAAGTGCATTGGCTACGGAGCAGAACCTGACGAATGTCGCCTTTCTGCGCGCAGGGATTCAATATTCCGAGGAATTCTTCGGGAACGGCGAGCTGAGTGAGATCTGGCTCATACACCCGGACCCGCAAGTACGCGACCGTAACGAGAAATACCGGCTGACAAACCCCACTTTTTTAGCCAGGTATGCAGCATTTTTGAAAGAGGGAGGTATGTTTTTCCTGAAAACGGACAGCGACTTTCTTTACGATTATACCTTGCAGACGCTCGGCGAGGCTCCGAACTTCCGCATTATCGAACATACCTACGATTTGTACCAGTCGCATTTGCTGGATGAGCATCATGGCGTGCGCACACATTACGAGGGCATTTTCACGGCCAAAGGTTATACGATCAAATACATTAAAGCGCAGCTGGTTTAACACCGGCGCAAAAGAAAAGGGCCCGTTCCAGCATTTGCCGGAACGGGCCCTTTTACATTAAAGTATGTTATTACTTCTGGATCAAACCAGCGAAGTAGTAAACAGTTCTTACGAGCTGAGATACATATGACATCTCGTTATCGTACCAAGAAACAGTTCTAACAAGCTGAACGTCACCTACTTTCTGAACGCGTGTTTGCGTAGCGTCGAAAAGTGAACCGTAGCTGATACCGATGATGTCGCTGCTCACGATTTCATCTTCAGTGTAGCCGTAGCTCTCGTTAGCAGCAGCTTTCATGGCAGCATTGATTTCTTCAACGCTTGTTTCGCGGCCCAAAACCACTGTCAATTCAGTGAGTGAACCTGTGAGAGTAGGAACGCGTTGTGCAGAACCGTCGAGTTTACCTTTCAATGAAGGCAATACCAGACCAATCGCTTTCGCAGCACCAGTGCTGTTTGGAACGATGTTCTGAGCAGCAGCTCTCGCTCTTCTCAAATCGCCTTTCGGGTGCGGTGCATCCTGGGTGTTCTGATCGTTGGTGTAGGCGTGGATGGTAGTCATCAAGCCGTTCACGATACCAAATTTGTCTTCCAATACCTGCGCCATTGGAGCAAGGCAGTTGGTAGTACATGAAGCACCGCTGATGATGGTTTCAGAACCGTCGAGGATGTCGTGGTTCACGTTGAAAACGATTGTTTTCAGGTCGCCGGTAGCAGGAGCGGAGATAACCACTTTTTTAGCACCCGCTTTGATGTGTGCACTTGCAGACTCTGCGCTGGTGAAGAAGCCTGTACATTCAAGTACTACGTCTACATCGTGTTGTGCCCAGGGAATTTGTGCGGGGTCACGTTGTGCGTAGATTACAATGTTTTCGCCATTAACGACAACTGAGTTGTCAGTCGACTTAACGTCAGCATCGAAACGTCCTTGTGCAGTATCGTATTTGAGAAGATGTGCTAATACTTTTGGACTGGTCAAATCATTGATGGCTACGATATCGATGCCCTCCATGTTGTAGATTTGACGGTAAACAAGGCGGCCGATGCGGCCAAATCCGTTGATTGCGACTTTTACTTTTGACATATCGAGGTAGATTGGTTATTTCAGCCGCAATATTAATAAAAATGTACGCGGATGAAAAGGATTGAGGGAAATATAAGCAGAGAAGTAATCAAGAGAGAGAATAGCTACCATTTTTAGCAAAATACCCAGAAAATAGCCAATTAGTTAGTATTTCAGGTTTTGGATTTGCTAATTTAAATAGTATGCATTAACTGTCTATTGTTACTTACTGTATTGTTATAGCACTCCCAGGCTCGATTTTGATGCTATCTTATTATGGATTATACTTGTATTAACGCTTTGTTTTTGCACTCGCGGTCCATAATGATTTTAAAGAATTTTATTCTTATCATACACGTAAGTTTCTATAAAACAGAGCATTAAATGTCATTTATTAATCTTTTGCTTTAACATGAATTTTACTGAACAAATTGAGAATTACTGGACCAACCGTGAATTATTAAAAGAGGAGTCCACAAAAAGTTTTATACGTGAAATAATTGAAGAAGTGGATAAGGGTAGGCTTCGCGTAGCCGAACCGGATGCTAATGGCGGATGGCTCGTAAACGAAGCGCTAAAAAAAGCGATCATCCTTTACTTCCCAATCCAGCAAATGCAGATTAGCGAAGTCGGGATTTTCGAATACCACGATAAAATGAAACTAAAATCGGGCTATGAGCAACTTGGCGTACGGGTAGTACCACCGGCAGTGGCCAGGTACGGTGCCTATATTTCAAAAGGAGTAGTGCTCATGCCTTCGTATGTAAACATTGGCGCCTATATAGATGAAGGTACAATGGTCGATACCTGGGCGACGGTGGGAAGCTGCGCGCAGATCGGCAAGAACGTTCACCTGAGTGGCGGCGTAGGAATAGGAGGGGTGCTCGAACCGGTTCAGGCAGCTCCCGTTATCATAGAAGACGGCGCATTTATCGGCTCTCGTTGTATCGTTGTCGAAGGTGCACGCGTAGGCAAAAGAGCGGTTCTGGGCGCTGGCGTAACGATTACAGGTAGCTCAAAGATCATCGACGTTACCGGTAGCGAGCCCGTGGAATACAAAGGATATGTGCCTGAGGACTCCGTAGTGATCCCTGGAACACTGCCCAAAGAATTTGCCGCTGGTACTTATCACGTACCTTGTGCGCTGATTATCGGCAAGCGTAAACCAAGCACAGACCTTAAAACTTCCCTGAACGACGCACTCCGCGACAATAGCGTAGCAGTGTAGTTCTACCGGAAATCTTCCGAATAATTAAACCTGGGTGCGGCATGAAATCTTTTCGTGTCGCACTTATTTTTTTGCCCAAATCTGTCATTTACAATTCTCAACAACGCCTACGAAACGTTCATTCAACTGGATGTAACATTTATTAATTACATAGTTAAATTAAGGAAGTTAGATATTTACAAATTTCAATTGTTTACTACTTCATTGTGATTTACATTTGTATTGACAATCATAAACCACAGCATGGACTTGACCGATAAAATCAAACAGATATTAGTTGACAAAAATATCACCCCTTCACTTTTCGCGGATGAGATCGGGATACAACGTTCGAGCATGTCGCATATACTTGCCGGACGAAACAAGCCGAGCCTTGACATGGTGCAGAAGATTGTGAAGCGGTTTCCCGATTTGGGTATCAGTTGGATTCTCGATGACGAACCATTACCGGAAATAGCACCGGAGCCGGCAAATGAACCGGTCTTAGAATCGCGCAAAAAAGTAACTTCCGCGCCACAACCCGCACAACCAAACCTCGTAAAGGAGAAACCGGTTGTTTTACCTGAGAAAAAAATAGAAAAAGTGCTTATTTTCTATTCTGACGGCACTTTTCAGGAGTACAAGCACGCGTGAGAAAAATCGGGAATGAAATTCAAAAATATGGAATGTGTAGTAAAAGCAACGCCTTGATCCACAAAACGTATTAGGATAACCGTCATCACTCAATATAAAACCTTCAAGTAGCCTGGCCTCGTTTGCGGCCATCTCGGATTTCCCATCTTGTGCTATGAAATCTTCCCCTCAGATTTTGTAGCATTTCCATTCAACAGGAATTCACTGTATGCCATCAGCTTACCTGGGCGAAAGTAGTCGCGCCGGGGCTGATGGCATTTTTTTCGTTCCCGACTAATAATTTTCAAAGTATACCGGACAGCACAGGATAGTAGCGACTCCAAATACCGATACTATTGTAAAATAATATAATTCAAATCATTAATTGTACATATCAAACATAGTGATGTGTATGTATGTTAAGGTCAATCAATTGTCTCCCGGCAACAGGTTTGAATTTATTGTCCCGTTCCGGCCATTCTGGCCACCATGTTCCACTCAAACCCGCGCATATGAAGAGAACCAAAGCATGAGCACCATTTTGCAAACAAATTATTAACTATTCCAATCCTAAACGTATGAATCAACCTCGACAATTAAGATTCGATACAGGACTGCGTCCGCTCCGTAAGCTGATGCTCGGCCATGTATTATTAGGTGTAGCGTTCGCCGGCTTCTGTGAAGCACCGGCAATTGCCGCACCGATGAAATATCCGATTCTGGTGACCGCCGACCGGTCGCTCGGCGGAAAAGTTACCGATGAAAATGGCGCCGGGCTCCCGGGGGTAAGCGTCGTTGTGAAAGGTTCCAGCACCGGAACCGTGAGCGACGCCGAAGGCCGTTATACCATCAATGTACCCGAAACGGGCGGCCCGGTTTTAGTTTTTTCTTTTGTCGGGTACGTACCAAAAGAGATTACAGTCGGAAATCAAACTACTTTGGACGTTCAATTAGCCGTGGATAACAAAGCATTGGAAGAAGTAGTGGTGGTGGGTTACGGTACCCAGCGCAAGCGCGACATTACTTCGGCCGTTTCCAACATCAACATGGAGGATATCGGTGAAGTGCCCAAGTCGAACGTTACCCGGATGATCCAGGGCCAGGCGCCAGGGGTGATCATCAAACAGAAAAGTGGTACGCCGGGCCAGCAATTTGAAGTGAAGGTCCGTGGTATCAGCTCGCTTGGTGCCGGTAGCGATCCCTTGTATGTTATCGATGGGTTTCCGGTCGGTATCTCGGTCGGTCAAAACCTTAACCCGAACGATATCGAAACCATCACCGTGCTGAAAGATGCGGCTTCTACGGCCATTTATGGTGCCCGTGGTTCCAATGGTGTGGTCTTGATTACCACGAAATCGGCCAAGGAAGGCAAAACCAACCTGAACATTTCGGTCGATTATGGTATCCAGAATGTACCCGATTCCAGGAAAACCAAAGTGCTGAACGGCCAGGATTTCGCGCAGTTCAAGAAGGAGGTTTTTATCGGACGTTTCGTGCTGGCTAACAAACGGCAGCCGAGCGTTGAAGAGATACCCCTGGATTTCCGTAGCCCTGGCGATACCAAGTATTCTACCAATTGGTTCGACCTCATCCTGAACAACAATGCACCTTACACAGATGTAAACCTGTCGCTGTCGTCCGGAAAAGGGCCTATCAAATCAATGGTCTCCATCGGCTATTACAAGGAAGAAGGTGCTTTAAAATACACCGATTATGACCGGGCTTCCATTCGTACCAACCTTTCCGGTGACGTTAACAAGTTCATTTCCATGGGTGTAAATATTGCCGGAAGTTATTCTCGTTCGAGCCTGGCTGCCACGGATGGTCGCAGCGCGTTGGTCGGCCTTACGCTGATCAGCGACCCGCGTTATCCGGCCTACGATGAGAAGGGCGATCTGATCCCTTACTACAATGGTGTAGGTGATATTTTCGGTTTTCCAAACCCGCTTTACCTGCTCAAGGCTATCAGCCGCGACCGTAACATCGCCGATGTGCTGGCCAACGGTTACATTGAGTTCAATATCGCCAAAGGATTGAAATTCAGGACTTCGGTGAATGCAAAGATCAATTATAACAAGTACAAGGAATATGTTCCTTCTACGATTGGTCTGGCCATCGCAACCGGCACGAATGGCGCGCCTCCGCGTATCGCAAGCGAGCGCGACGATGTGGAAGAGCTGCGTAACTACACTGCTGACCAGTTACTTACCTATAATGTCAACTTTGGGGAGAACCATCACCTGGACGCCATGCTCGGTTATACGGCCCAGCAGGAAATCGTGAAAGGTTTGTATGGCGCCGGTAATACGTTCCCCGACGACCTTGCGCCATTCCTCGGTAATGCAACCATCCGTTCGTCCAACTCCATCGAGCGTAAATGGACGATGCTCGCTTACCTGGCTCGTTTGAACTACTCATTCAAAGACCGCTACCTCCTCTCCGCATCATTCCGCAGGGAGGGTAGCTCGCGTTTCAGCGAAGGCCATAAATTCGGTAATTTCCCCGCGGTATCCGTAGGTTGGAGGTTGTCGGAAGAACCATTCATTCCCAAAGCAGCATGGTTGACAGACCTGAAACTCCGTGGTAGCTGGGGTATGACGGGTAACAACACGTACCGGGTGACTGCCAACAACAACTTTGGCACAGGGCAAAATGCAACCGACGACGGTAACTACGCCAGTCTTGCATTCCTTGGTCTGAACAACTACGTGTTCAACAATGCGCTGGCTTCCGGTAAAACGGTATCCGGTTTCGCCAATTCGCAACTGACCTGGGAAAAATCCAACCAGTTGAACATTGGTCTCGATCTGGCGACATTCAACAACCGTCTGGTATTTACAGTGGAATACTACAAAAAGATCACAGACGACATGTTGCTGGGTTATAATATTCCGGCAGTTTCCGGGTTTACATCGACCCTCAAAAACCTGGGTAAAGTGCAAAACCAGGGTGTCGAAATCGCGGGTAGTTACCGGGTAAAAATCGGTCAGGTGAGTTTCAGAACCAATGCAAACATCACCTTCAACCGCAATAAGATCCTGGAAATCCGCGGGCAGAACGATTTCATCCTGCAAGGAAGCCAGTATGGCGGTTACAACATTCAGCAGGTTGGCCGGCCGATCGGTATGATTTTCGGTTACAAAAAGCTGGGTATCTTCAACACCCAGGCGGAAATAGACGCTGCTCCATTGCAGGAGGGTGCCGTGCCGGGTGCTATGAAGTTTGCGGATCTCCACGGAGCCGCGGATGGCGGTCCTGACGGCATCGTTTCCTACGATACCAAAGACATGACCGAAATCGGCAACCCTAACCCGAAATTCAACTGGGGATGGACGATCGGCGCCGACTACAAGCGCTTCGATGTAAGCGTTCTCCTGATGGGAGCGCACAAATTCGACATTTACCGGAACATCGAAGCTTCTACGATGAATATGGACGGTGTTTTCAACGTACTCGAAAAGGCGAAAGATCGTTGGCGTTCAGCTGAAAACCCGGGATCAAACCCCAATGCCAAGAATTCACAGGGGGGTACCGACTATTTCAAATGGTCACGCGAGAGCAGCGAGCGCTATGTGTACGACGGAAGCCATACCTGGATCAAGAATGTGACGATCGGCTACACGCTCCCCAAAGTGGATGGTATTCTTTCCGATGCGCGGGTCTTCATTAATGCAGCGAACCTGTTGCTGATCACCAAATATCCGGGTAACAACCCTGATGCGGGTGTGCGTGGCGGAACCGAGCTCAACAACGACGACGAGTCGTATCCGGTGCCCAGAACATTCTCAGCAGGTATTAAAGTTAACTTCTAAAAATGACGAAGATGAAAAAAGTAACGATACTGGGAATTGCTCTGGCACTGTTTCTGTCGTCATGCAGCGAAGATTTCCTCAACCAGACAGACCCGACCAAGGTGGGTGTCGATGTGTTTTACAAAAATGAAGAACAGGTAAAACAGGCGCTGAATGGCGTTTACAGCCAGGTACAAACGCTCACCAACACGGGTTATTTGTTTGGTGAATTTCAAACGGATAACACGACCATCGACCTGAACCCGTCGGACCGCGGTGGTGCCGGCGGCTGGGAAGCATTTGAATTCGGGACAGTTAACTCCGGAAATGGCGAGATCAATACGCTTTGGAACAACTACTACGCCACGATGTACAACTGCAACCTGACGTTGGAGAAAATGGTGGCTGCTACCATGACCGACAATGGGCGCAAGGAGGTGGAAGGGCAGCTCAAATTCCTGCGTGCCTACCTCTATTTCAACCTGGTGCAATACTTCGGCGATGTGATTATCGTAACATCCACGCTCGATACGCCCGATCCCGCATTCGACCTCGTACGCTCGCCTCAGGCGCAAGTATGGGCGCAGATCGAGAAAGACCTGCAAGAAGCAGCCGCAGCATTGCCGGACAAATATGCCGCCGCCGCCGACAAGGGGCGCGCTACCAAAGGCGCCGCATTGAGCTTGCTGGGCAAATCGTACCTGACGCAGAAGAAGTACGCCGACGCCGTCACCACTTTGAAACAGGTTACCACGCTCGGTTATGCGTTGAATGCTAACTACGCCGACAATTTCGATCCGTCCCCGGCCAAGAAAAACGGCGTGGAGTCGATTTTCGAAATCCAGTACCAGGGCGATAATGATCTTGGCGAATGGAGCAACTTCGAATATGTTTTCGCGCCGCGGGTGTCGAAAGGTGCCGTGACAGGCTACACAGCCGGCTCGAACGGCGGCCGTAACGTACCGACCAACGACATCATGGCGGCCTACGAAAAGGGGGATTTGCGTAAGGATATTTCGTTAAAACCCGACTTCACGCTGGATGGCAAGGTCTATCCGGTACCGTACGTTTTCAAATACAACTACCCGCACACGATCGTGAACCGGACGAATACCAACTGGCCGGTGCTCCGATATGCGGATGTATTGCTGATGCTAGCCGAGTCGATCAACGAGCAGTCCGGCGCGAATGCGGAAGCTTTGGGGTATGTTAACCAGATCCGGAAACGCGCCGGGCTGGCCGACCTCGCCATTACGGATAAAGTAGCGTTCAGAACGGCTGTTTTGAAGGAAAGAAGGTTGGAACTGGCGTTCGAAAACCACCGCTGGTTTGATCTGAAAAGGACCAAAACACCAGCCGAATGGGCAGCATTCATGAATGCACATGGTGCGCAGGAACGCGCGAAGCCGACCGTGGACAGAGGTAACGTACCATTCAACTCGACGGACTATGTCTATACCGAGAACGAGTACTTCCTGCCTTTGCCCGCGCCGCAAATTCTGATCAACCCTAAACTGGCTCAGAACCCCGGTTACTAATCCGGTTTAGTGTTTTTAATGCACAGGAGAGACATCGAATATGTCTCTCCTGTTAAATTTTATAACTAATCCGGGAAGAAAAACGTTATAGTCCTAATTGGCGTTTCTGTACTCCAATCCGCATTTATATAAACCATTTTAGAAATTCATGAATATTTATCATTTACAGCAAGACAGAACAGGATACTATTCCCTTCGCTGCATTTTAGTATTGTATGATATTGCGGAATGTCGTCACCGGTATTCCTGAACCACTAACCCCTTGAACTTGTGTTACTCCAATCAACCGAAACATTTTGGCTTTGGCAATTTTTAGGACGATTGCACCCTTTACTGGTCCATTTTCCCATTGGGCTACTCTGCATTGGATTGCTTTTTGAACTCATCGACTGGAAGCACAAGTCGACAGTCCTGCGCGATGGTACGCGCATTATCACGTGGATCAGCGCGGGAAGTGCCGTACTTGCGGTCGCATTCGGGCTGCTGCTGGCCAGCTCCGAAGATTCCAGCGGTACCAATCTTGAAATCCACCGTTGGGCGGGTATCGCTACGATGGTGCTTTCCCTTGTTACCGCATTCACATTGCGTTCCGGCAACAGGAGCTTGTTCCGCGGGTTGCTTTTGACGACGGTATTCGGCGTGTCGTTCGCGGGCCACTACGGCGCAATGCTCACGCACGGTGAAGACTACTTGTCGAGCGTATTGCCCGGCGGTGATAAACCAGTGGAGCCGGAAGGAGCGACCGAGGCTGATTTTGTACTGACTAACAATGGTGCATTAAGTGCCGAGCAAATACAAAACCTGAATGTGGAAGTCAGGACGATCCTGGCGCACAACTGTTACAGCTGCCACAGCGAAACCAAAATGAAAGGCGACCTGCGCCTTGATAGTAAAGACGCCATTATGAAAGGCGGCGAAGATGGCGTGGTAGTCGTGCCGAATCATCCTGATAAAAGCGAGTTGATCCGCCGCATTTCGCTTCCCAAAGGCGACAAGGAGGCAATGCCTACCAAAGGCAAGCGCCTGACGGAGAAGGAAATTAAAATCCTCTCATACTGGATTGAGAAAGGTGCTCCCTGGCCGGATGGCAAGGAAAAGAGTATTTATCGTGTGGCTGAGCTTGGTCCGCGGGCGCCGCAAGTACCTGCTGCAACAGCCGAACTGAATAAGCCGGTCGATCTTTTTGTAAATGCGTATTTCCAAAAAAATAAAGGCAGCTGGAAACCGGTTGTCGACGACCGCACCTATATCCGCCGTGTTTCCCTTGACATTACCGGGCTGCTTCCGACACCGGAAAAAGTGGATGCGTTCGTGGCCGACACCCGTCCCGACAAGCGTGAACAGCTCGCGAAAGAGCTCCTCAACCAGAACGACGCCTACGCCCAGCATTGGATGACATTCTGGAACGACGCGCTCAGGAACGACTACGACGGTACCGGCTACATTACCGGCGGGCGCTTTGGTATTTCCAAATGGCTCTACGCCAGCTTGCTCGACAACAAGCCTTACAACTGGTTTGTGAAGGAGCTGATCAGCCCGAATAAAGAATCAGAAGGTTTTATCAAGGGTATCAAATGGCGGGGAACGATCAATTCCAGCCAGCGCACCGAAATGCAGGCTGCGCAGAATGTAGCCCAGGTATTTTTAGGTTTGAATTTGAAATGCGCTTCCTGCCACGACAGCTTCATCAGCGACTGGAAACTGGCCGACGCTTACGCATTTGCCAACATTTTTGCCGATACACTACTTGAAATCAACCGCTGCGATAAGCCTACCGGTAAAATCGCCGGAACCCGTATGCTATACCCCGAACTCGGCGAGATAGAGGTGAATGCGGATACTGAAAAACGCCTTCGCCAGCTCGCCGACTTCCTGGTACAACCGAAAGACGGAAGATTGTACCGCACGCTCGTGAACCGTGTGTGGGCTCAGCTGATGGGCCGTGGCATTGTGGAGCCGGTGGATGCAATGGACAATATGCCATGGAGCCAGGACCTGCTCGACTGGCTGGCGTCGGATTTCGTGACGAATGGTTATGATGTCAAAAAACTGATTTACACCATTGTCACCTCGAAGACCTATCAACTGCCGTCCACGTCGGCAAAGGAAGCGGGGGACATTATGGCGAACGACTACAAATTTACCGGTATGGTGCGCAGAAGGCTGACCGCCGAACAATTCGCCGACGCGATCAGCACGAGCTTCACGCCGATGTACGCCGATACCGCGCTTGCATTGAAGAAGCTTCCGGAAGATATCCAGTCACGCCTGCCATTCCCGCGCGCGGCATTCGTGAAGAACGATCCGTTCCTGACTTCGCTCGGTCGCCCGAACCGCGAGACGGTGAGCACCGGCCGCACGTCTCAGGCAAACCTGCTTCAAGCATTGGAGCTGACCAACGGGTCGAAATTTACCGCGACACTTAAAGCGGGAGCGAAGACCTGGAAGTCGCAATATCCGACGTCCGACTCGCTCGTGACGGCACTTTACCGGAAGGCCTTGGGCCGTTCGCCTGTACCGAAAGAGCTCGCGGCCGCCAAGAAAATACTCGGCCCGACACCGAGCGAAGAAGGCATTCAGGACCTGGTTTGGGCGATCGCGCTCGTTCCGGAATTTCAGTTGATATATTAAATGTGTAATATAAATCACACATATTCATAATATCAAATGAATGGCACTTTAAATACAGATACAGCATTTATAAAATATAGTAAGATTTAAAATTTTAGTATTATTTATAAATATTAAAAGTATTTAAAGTATAAAAAGATAACAAATATAACTTATTGAAATACAATCATTTAAAATAAAATAAGAAATGAATATCCAGTGGAATAGGAGGGAGTTTCTGCAAAGGGCCAGCGCAGCCACCATGGCAGCATTGGCAGCCGGAGCGCCCATATCAAACCTGCTTACCTCGTGCAGGGGCAAGGCGGGAGCCAATTCTTCGGCGGACACAGTGATACTTTTATGGATGGCCGGCGGTATGGCGCACACGGAAACTTTCGATCCGAAAGTGTACACGCCATTCGAAAAAGACATGGAAGGCAACCGCGTTCTGAGCACATTCAAATCGCTCCCGACCAAGCTTGACGGCATCCATTTCTCCGACGGTTTGCAGTCGATAGGGCAGGTGATGGACAAAGGTACGCTCATCCGTTCGTACGTCGCGGCCGACATGGGGCACATCCTGCATTCGCGTCACCAGTACCATTGGCATACCTGTTACGAGCCGCCTCAGACCGTTGCCGCACCGCACATCGGTTCGTGGATTGCCAAGGAACTCGGCCCGAAAAATCCGGTGATCCCGGCATTCGTCGACATTGGCCAACGGTTCACGGTAGGCGAAGCCGAAGAGCTGAAAGCATTCCATACCGCCGGTTTCCTCGGCAATGAGTTCGGTCCATTCTTCATTCCCGACCCGAGCCAGGGCCTCGATAGCGTGCGCCCGCCCGTGGGAATGGACGCAAAACGTTTCGAGCGCCGCAACCAGCTGTACAATGAGCTGATCAACAACAGCCCGGTAGGAGAGTTCGGCAGCGACTACCAGCGCGAGTCACTGAAACGGTCGATGGAGCAGGCTTACGCATTGCTCAACTCGCCCGAATCCAAAGCATTTGACCTGAGTACCGAGCCTAAAAAGAGTTACGACATTTACAATACCGGCCGTTTTGGCCTGGGGTGCCTGCTTGCACGCCGCCTGACAGAACAAGGCGCGCGCTTCATCAGCGTCACCACCGAATATGAGCCGTTCAAAGGCTGGGATACGCATGAAAACGGCCATACGCGTTTGCAGGATATGAAAAAGCAAATCGACGGACCCGTTGCCCAGCTCATCAAAGACCTCGACGAAAAGGGCCTGCTCGACCGCACGATGGTAGTGCTCGCCAGTGAATTCAGCCGCGACATGATGGTGGAAGGCCGCCCGGACGCGAAAGTGAAGGAGCAGGTCGCTCAGCCCGACATCCTCTCAGACCTCAAATTCTACGGAATGCACCGCCATTTCACCGACGGCTGCTCAATGCTGATGTTCGGCGGCGGCATTAAAAAAGGCTTTGTCTATGGAAAAACCGCCGACGAGCGCCCTTGCAAAACCATTGAGAATCCCGTGAAAGTCGACGGCATTCACCAGACGATTTACCATGCATTGGGCATTCCGCCGGATACGCAATACGAAATCGAGAAACGGCCATTCTATACCACGCCGGACGGCAAAGGTTTGGCTGTGAAGGAGCTGCTTTCGTAAACATTACCTGCATTTCCCGCCGGAGAAAACCGCTAATCGGGCCTCCGGCGGGATTATTACCTCTTACTACCTCACCACTTTTGGGTTATCTGTCAGCAACCGTCGCCAGCCCGCGAACGGACGGACGAACTATGTCCGATATAAGATATGTCCAAAAAACTCATGTTAATTAAATATTAATCAAAACCAGACAGAGCAGGACAGTCTCTTCTCGCATTCGTTCTACTATTGCATAAATGTTACTTTAAGTATGAATAATTGTCTTTTATGCGTCATTAAGACATTTATTTCTTAGAGTATTCCAACTCTTCATCAACGATAAAACTACAAGCTTTCAGGCCTCTTTGCGTGCCGGGAAGCGATGCCGATCCAGGGCCGGACGGCCCCTTGTTTTTAGGATACCTTAAACGAACTCTGCCTTATAATCCCGACAATTGTTCACTTAAACCGATTACTATGAGAATAAGAAGCTTAACCGATTAACCCCGCTTCCCGGACGTTTCAGAAAGTGTTCCGGGGCCTCTGCTAATTACTAAATCTAAAAATGAAGCTTATGAATCAATTTCGACAATCTCCCTATTGTGCCCGATTGAATTCGATCCTGAAACTTTCAGTGGGCCAGGCGCTCATCGGGGTTGCATGCGGGTTCAATGCAATGGCCGATAATAGTTTCAATCTTAACCCGCTCGTTGTGAGCAGCAATATCACTGCCGACCGGACGATCAAGGGAAGGATTACCGACGATACGGGCGAAAAACTCCCGGGCGTGAGCGTGCTTCTCAAAGGCAGTACGATTGGAACGGTGTCAGATGCCGACGGTGCGTATAGCATCAATGTTCCCGACAACGGCGCGGTGCTCGTGTTCTCGTCTGTTGGTTTTCTTACCCAGGAAGTTACAGTAGGGAGCAATGCAACCGTTGACATCAAACTTGCCACTGACGCAAAAGCGCTTACCGAAGTCGTGGTGGTGGGTTATGGTAGCCAATTGAAAAAAGAAATTACAGGTGCGGTACAAACCGTTAAAAGCGAGGAACTGAAAGATATTCCGGTATCGCAGGTTACGCAAAAACTGCAAGGACGCCTTGCGGGGGTACAGATCAACCAGACGACCGGTAAGCCGGGGCAGGGGATGGCTGTACGTATCCGCGGCCAGGTGTCGGTTACGGCAGGTAGCGACCCGCTTTACGTTATCGACGGTTTCCCGATCACCGGTACCATCGGCCAGATGAACCCCGATGAAATCGAGGACATTACCATCCTGAAAGATGCTGCGTCGACGTCCCTTTACGGTTCGCGTGCGGCTAACGGCGTTGTGCTTATTACTACCAAACGCGGCCAGCCGGGCAAGACGAGCGTGAGTTTCAATGCTTTCGCGGGTATCCAGAAAGTGCCGATGAGAGGCCGCGTTAAAATGCTGAATGCGCAGGAATTCGCGCAATTCAAGAAGGAAATGTATGAAGACGAGCTTAAACCCGTACCCGAAGCATTTCAACAACCAGAGAAATATGCAGGCAAGGATAACGACTGGTATGATGCATTGCTTCGCACGGCGCCAATCCAGAGCTATAACCTGACCATTAGCTCTAACAAAGAGAATATGCGTACGTCGCTGGTTGCAGGGGTTTTCAACCAGAAAGGGGTGGTGCTGAACAACAATTATAAGCGCTATTCTCTCCGGATGAATACCGAGTACGATATTTCGAGCAAAATCAAGATTGGTTTTAATCTGGCGCCCCAGTTTGTGTATGACAATACACCACGGACGGATGGTGACCGCGGAACCGGTGTGCTTTTCAATGCATTGCATACCTGGCCGGTAATGCCTATTTATGATGCAAACGGGCAATTGACCAAGTACAACAACTTCCCGCAAGGAACTGGTAATATCTTCGACTATCCTAACTGGGTGCGTGCAGCCAAAGAGCTTACCAATGAAACGAAGATCAACAAGTTGCTGGGTAATGCCTATATTCAGTATAACCCGATCAAAGGCCTGACCTTGAAATCGACGTTGAATGTGGAGCAGGAAAGCAACAAGTTCTTCTTCTTCAACCCGTCGACAGCTACCAGCGCGATCAACACGCCGGTTCCGACAACCGCGGTTTCCATCCGCCAGAATTTCCAGAACTTCTCGTGGCTGAACGAAAACCTTGCGACCTACGCGCATAGCTTCAACGAAAAACACAATTTCGAGTTACTCGCGGGTTTCACACAACAACGCTTCCGCCAGGAGTACGACCGTATTACCGCGAACACTTACACCGACGACCGCCTTCCGACAATCCAGGGAGCTATCAACATCGATCGCGGCGGTTCATTCAACGTGAACGGTATTTCAGGATCGAACACATTCAACGGTGCTAACGAATGGGCGCTGATGTCTTACATTTCACGTTTGACCTATAACTACAAAGGCAAATACCTGTTTACTGCGGCGGTACGTGCGGATGGTTCGTCCCGTTTCGGCTCCGACAACCGTTGGGGTACATTCCCGTCGGCGTCTGTGGGCTGGGTTATTTCGGACGAGAACTTCATGCAGTCGATCCCCAAGGTTTCATTTGCCAAAGCACGCGCCAGCTACGGGGTGATCGGTAACAACAACATCGGTAACTATACCCAATACGCGTTGGTAAATAACACAACCAATGCTGTGTTCGGAAGTACGGTTGCAACCGGTGCGCAGGTAACGTCGTTGTCGAATAGCAACCTGGGATGGGAAACAACCAAGCAATTCGACGCTGGTTTGGATGTAGGACTTTTCAATGACCGTATCCAGCTGATCTACGATTTTTATACCAAGCGGACAACCAATCTCCTTTATGCCGTTCAGATTCCGCAGGAATCAGGGTTTACCAACTACAACGACAACATCGGGGAGATCAAATTCTGGGGACACGAAATCTCGCTTACCAGCCGTAACCTTGTGGGTAAACTGAAATGGACAACTAACGCTAACATCTCATTCAACCGTAACAAAGTGCTGGAACTCGCCCCAGGCATCGACCGCGTGTATGGTTCTTTCCACATCACGCAGGTGGGCCAGCCATTTGGTCAGTTCTATGGTCTGGTGAAGGAAGGCTTCTACATGAGCAAGGAAGAATTGGCTAAGAGCCCCGTCATTCCGGGTCGTTCCGCGATCGGTACCATCAAGTTCAAGGATGTTAACGGCGACGGTATCATCACCAACGGAGGCGACGCGGATGACCGTACGATCATCGGCAGCCCGTTCCCGAAATTTACCTACGGCCTTACCAACACCCTGAGCTACGGCGGATGGGACCTGTCGATCACCGGATCAGGCTCGCAGGGTAACCAACTTTGGGTACGTCACCTTTACAGTACTGCCAACCTCGACGGTGTATTTAATATGGTGGCCGGAGCCAAAGACCGCTTCCGCGTGAAGAATGCCATCAATCCTGTTACCGGTATGGCCGAAGCTACTACGGTTATCAACCCTGGTAAAGGGATGTATGGTGCTACGAACAACGGCGGTAACTTCACCGGTGTAGAACGTGACTGGAACAGCTCTCACTTCCTGGCGAATGCATCCTACTTTACACTCAAGAACATTACATTGGGCTACAATGTGGGCGGTATTAATAAATTCTTCAAGTCGGCGCGTGTGTACGCAAGTGTGCAGCAAGTTTATGTTTTCACAAAATACTGGGGTGGACCTAACCCTGAAACCAGCGCACAAGGCGACGGCCAGGGTGATGGTGGTAACCTGAGCCAGGGTGTGGATCTTTCGAACTACCCTGTACCACGTACCTGGACATTGGGTGTGAACCTGAACTTCTAACCTGACTTGTAAAACAGTTCCATTAAATTCCGACAGAAATGAAAACAAAATATATAGCGGTGTGGATGCTTGCAGCGGGCCTGATGGCGGGATGCGGAGATAAGTTCCTGACAGTAAACCCCGAAACTGCATTAAGCTCCAACAACTTCTTCACCTCGGAAAGCGATTTCAAACAGGCCGTGAATGCAACTTACGAGCCTTTCCGCCAGATGTACAATGAGCGGGCGTGGGTTTTGGAAGAAATGCACTCGGACAATACCTATTATGCACGTAACGTGCTGTATGGTGCGGTAGACCCGACCGAGAACGTGGCGGACTTCGCTGTTCCGACCGCGAACGGCATTACGGCTAATGATAACGTGCTAGTTCAATACCGTCTTAACTACCGCGTCATTGCACGGGCTAACCAGGTCATTGCGCTGATCGATGGTATCGATTTTGACGCTAAATCCAAAGCGAACCTCAAAGGCCAGGCCCAGTTCCTCCGCGCATTCGCATACTTCGACCTTGTACGCCTCTTTGGTAAAGTGCCGCTTCACCTCGTGCCTGCCACGGGACGCGACGATGCGCCACAGCCATTGGCTACCACCGAAGCGATTTACGATCAGATCGAAAAAGATGCCAAAGATGCCATCGCAGGATTGTACGACAAGTCGGTGCAGGAAGCCGGACGTGTTACTTCCGGTACTGCTAGGCTGTTGCTGGCCAATCTTTACATTACCCAGAAGAAATGGGGTAATGCGGAAACTTTGTTGAAGGAAATCGTAACCAGCGGCCAATACTCGCTGATGCCCGACTACAATGATGCATTCTCATTCACCGGCTCGAACAAAAACAACAAGGAATCGTTGTTCGAGATCCAGTACATGGAAGGATCAGCGGGATACAATGGTAACCAGATTTACCGTTTCATTCCTTCACCGATCACTGCCGCCGAGATCGCTCCAATTACAGGAACGGCCAACCCGCAGCAGACTTCACAGGAAAGTAACAACATTCCAACGCCGGATCTGATTGCCGCCTATGAAACCGGTGACAAGCGAAAAGATATTTCGATCGGATATGTAACACTAAGCGGTTCGGCGGTTGAGAATAAAACTTATCCTTACATCAAAAAGTACGCGCGCCCGCACGCGATCCATCAGAACACCGGTCAGAACTGGCCTGTTTATCGCTACGCCGAAGTGTTGCTCTTCCTCGCCGAAGCATTGAACGAGGGTGGCAAACCGGCTGATGCGGCCACTTACCTGAACCAGGTTCGTACACGTGCGGGACTCGCTGCTTCCAAGGCTTCCTCCCAAGCTGATATGCGTGAGGCGATCTTTAAAGAGCGACGTGTTGAACTCGCGTTCGAAAACAAACGCTGGTTTGATCTTACACGCACCGGCCGGGTGAAAGAAATCATCGGGGCTTACGGCGCGAAAGTGAAAGCCAATCCGGCGGCATACTATTTCCCTAAGGGAGCTGTACCACCGCCAAATGCATTCACCGTGCTGGACGACTACTACGGTCTGCCGGCTGTTGAAGCTGCATTGACGCCACATTTCTGATGGATGGAAACCGATAAAAAAGTGCAGCAGGCGCAAGCTCGCTGCACTTTTTTCATTATAAGCATACTTATCCGTCCGATACCCCACAGAACAGGATAGTAGCGTGGATGTTTCAATCTAATATTGCAATATCAGATTATTTGAAGTTTTAGTTTGCTTTATTTAAGAACAACAATCTGCTAACCAATGCCCAAGCCAGGGCATACTAGCCAGGCACCAGCGCTTCATCCTTTTTTATCAATCATATTTACTTAAACTCTGAGCTGTAAAATGTACACAAAAAAACAATGGTTAAAACTTCCGATGACGCTCGCGGTGCTTGTCTCCGTGGGGGTTTTCAGTGGAGTGATGCTAAGTAACCGAACTGCCCAACACCGGCCTCCCGGCTCGAAGGTCGATAAGCTCAAACTGCCGGATGGCTTCAAAGCTGAACATTTATACAGCGTATCGGAAGAAAAAGCCGGCTCATGGGTATCGATGACATTCGATAACAAAGGCCGGATGATCACGTCCGATCAATACGGCGGCCTGTATCGCCTGGAATTGCCCGCTATCGGCTCGACAGAGAAACCAAAGGTGGAAGTTCTTAAAATTGAGGGAGATACCGCAAAAGTGGCGATGGGTTATGCGCACGGTTTGTTGTATGCATTCAACAGCCTTTACGTGATGATCAACAACCGCTCGAATGCGCGTTTCCCGAAAGGAAGCGGCCTTTACCGTTTGCAGGATAGCGATAATAATGACCAGTATGACAAGATCACGCTCATCAAACCATTGACGGGTGAAGGCGAGCACGGACCGCACAGCATTGTGATGGCGCCGGATCAGAAGTCGCTTTTTGTGGTAGCCGGTAATTTCACCGACTTGCCTAAAATGGACATTTACCGCCTGATGCCGAACTGGAAAAACGACAACCTGTTCCCATTCATCAAGGACCCGCGCGGCCACGCGACGGACCGCAATGCACCGGGCGGCTGGATTGCCCACACCGATCCGGAAGGAAAGCAATGGGAATTGTATACAGCCGGTTTCCGCAACCCGTATGACATCGCATTCAACGAGGCGGGCGATCTTTTCGCTTATGACTCGGATATGGAGTGGGATTTCGGAACGCCCTGGTACCGTCCGACCCGCGTTTGCCATGCGGTAAGCGGCGGTGAGTTCGGTTGGAGAACAGGTTCTGCCAATACTTCACCTGCATTTGCCGACTTCCTTTCTCCGGTTATGAACATCGGCCAGGGATCGCCAACCAACCTGATTTACCTGAAAGACGCCCGTTTCCCTGCGAAATACAAAAACACATTGCTTGCATTCGACTGGTCGTTTGGAATCGTTCACGGCTTGCACCTGAAACCTAGCGGCTCTACTTACACCGCAGATCACGAAGAATTCCTTTCTGGCGCGCCGCTTCCATTGACGGATGGTGCTATCGGCCCTGATGGTGCATTGTATTTCCTGACTGGCGGTCGTCGCCTCGAATCGGATCTGTACCGTGTGTAT
Organism: Dyadobacter soli; assembly: GCF_900101885.1. Taxonomy (GTDB): domain Bacteria; phylum Bacteroidota; class Bacteroidia; order Cytophagales; family Spirosomataceae; genus Dyadobacter; species Dyadobacter soli. The sequence goes on from NZ_FNAN01000010.1 coordinate 225,312, forward strand.
TATGGTGATTATAAGAACATTGCACCGGGCTCTAATGTTGCAACTCCCACCGTTACCAACGAGCACAAGCAGCGCACCGCGATTGAAGAATACCATGTTAAAAAGGATCCAAAAGCAATCGACCAGGCATGGCCGTTGCTGAAAAGCCCGGATCGTTTCCTCCGCTATGCTGGCCGTTTGGCTATTGAACACCAGCCTGTTAGCCAGTGGGAAAGTAAAGTTTACGCTGAAAAGGATCCTCAGAGCATTATCTATGCAGCGATCGCATTGGGCCGCCAGGGCGATTCCTCGAAAGTAGGAGGGCCACTGTTGAAAAAACTGACCACAATCGATTACGCCAAACTCGACGACTTGAACAAACAGGCGCTTTTGCGTGCCGTGGAAGTGATCTTGTACCGTACCGGCCAGCCGGATGCTGCAACCAAAGCTGCATTGATCGCTTACATGAATCCAAAGTATCCTTCGGCTAATGCTTTGCAAAACAGATTTTTAGCAAAAATCCTTATTACCATCGAAGCGCCGAAAGCCGTTGAGAAGACGCTTACGCTGATCGCGAAAAACGAGAAGTTCGATGACAAGGATAACGAAATGGTAACCGCTTCCGCCGACCTGATCCTGCGTAACCCGCAATACGGTCTCGACCTGGCTGGATTGCTGGAAAAGATGCCGCCACAACAGCAGACTTTCTACGCGATTATGCTGAGCAGCGCCAAAACAGGCTGGACACCCGCGTCGCGCGAAGAGTATTTCAAATGGTTCCACAAAGCATTCAGCTACCAGGGCGGACGCAGCTACATTGGTTTTATAGACAAAGCGCGTCAGCTTGCATTGAAGAATGTACCTAGCGACAAAGTGGCTTACTATAATAAACTTTCTGGTTCTGAACTACTTACAGGAACAGGTAACGACCTCGTAAAACTCTATACGCCAAAAGGCCCTGGCCGTGCATGGAAAGTAGAACAGGCTGTTGAGCTGGTTCAGGATAGCCTTGCCAACCGTGATTTCGAACGCGGCAAGCAGATTTTCTCCGCTGTTCTTTGCAGCCGTTGCCACACCATTCAGGGCGAAGGCGCGGACGTTGGTCCTGAACTGACGCAGTTGGGAACCCGTTTCTCGGTGAAAGATATGCTCGAAGCTATCATCGTTCCCGACAAAGCGGTATCCGATCAATATGCGTCGATCTCGTTCCAGATGAAAGACGGACAGTCGATCGTAGGCCGCGAGGTTAACCAGGATGCTAATTTCTACTACGTATCTCAAAACCCGTTTGATCCGAAAACGATCCGGAAAGTAGCTAAGAAAGAAGTGGTGTCCAGCAAAATTTCACCGGTATCGATGATGCTCCCAGGCTTGATCAATGGTTTGAATCCTAATGAACTGAGAGATCTGGTAGCTTATCTGATGGCTGGCGGTAACAAAAATAACCCGATCTATTCCGAATCCGGTGCGCCGAAAAGCGGAAAATAGATCACATGATTTTTTGAGTAGATTATAATTAATTAGGCTTAAGATAGTGGTGCTGCGTGTTGATCCTGATGCTTTCAAGCAAATACGGGTCCGGCAGCATCACTACTTTTTTATATGGTACTGTATAACAAAACAACCGCTTGAATGGACGTATATCAGATGACGTTCATTTCTCCGAAAAGGGTAGGGGCGCCCTGCCAGAATGATCACTAACTTATATTATTTCAGACAGTTAACTATTAAATGAAGTCACTTTCAAATCGAAGAAAAGCGCTGAAAAACATGGCTGCGGCAGCAGGCCTGGGTACGTTTTCAGGTTCTCTCGCCGATGCTTTTGCCGCATCGCAAAAGGCGCTTGGTCCCCAGCTCAATGGCAAGATCAATCACTCCGTATGCAAATGGTGTTATAGTAAAATTCCTTTGGAAACCTTCGCGCAGGACTGTAAGAAAATCGGATTGACGTCGATTGAACTCCTTGGTCCGGAAGAATGGCCGGTGATCAAAAAGTACGGATTGACCTGTGCATTGCCGTGGGGCGAAGGACTCACGCGCAGCATCGATAAGGGTTTCAACGATCCCAAAAATCATGAAGAGCTGATCAAAGGATTTGAAGATGTAATCCCGAAAGTACGGGCTGCGGGCTATGACAAGATCATCTGTTTTTCAGGCAACCGCCGGGGAATGTCGGACTACGACGGCATCCGGAACTGCGCCGAAGGTATTCGCAAACTCCTCCCGACCTGTGAAAAGCACAATGTAACGCTGGTAATGGAGCTGCTCAACAGCAAGGTTAACCATAAAGACTACATGTGCGACCGGACGGAGTGGGGTGCAGCCCTTTGCGAAGCCATTGGTTCTGAGAAGTTTAAGTTACTGTACGACATTTACCACATGCAGATCCAGGAAGGCGACGTAATTGCGACGATCAAAAAATACCATAAATACATCGCGCATTACCACACAGGCGGCGTGCCGGGAAGACACGAGATCGATGAGACACAGGAGCTCTACTATCCTTCGATCATGAAAGCCATTGTGGATACCGGTTACAAAGGATTTGTAGGGCAGGAGTTTGTCCCGAGCCGGGGCGACGATCTGGCTTCTTTAAAACAGGGAGTTACCATTTGTGATATCGCTTAGTACTGATATTCAACATCTTATATTATGTCAACCAGAAGAAACGCATTAAAAAATATAGTAGCGGGAAGCGCCGCCGCAACTGCCGGGGTGATGTCCATATCCGAGGTTTTTGCAAAAAACGAATCAGTGTTGGGCGCTAAACTGAATGGTAAGATCAACCATTCGGTCTGCAAATGGTGTTATGGAAAAATTCCACTCGATACTTTCGCACAGGAATGCAAGAATATCGGAATCTCTTCCATCGAACTCCTCGGGCCGGAAGACTGGCCGACATTAAAGAAGTACGGCCTCACGTGCGCGCTGCCCAATGGCGCGGGAATGGGAATCGAAAAAGGTTTCAATGACCTCGCATTGCACGACGAACTCGTCAAAAGTTACGAGGACATTTTTCCTAAATTGAAAGAAGCCGGTTACAAAACTGTCATTTGCTTTTCGGGGAACCGTCGTGGAATGTCGGATTACGACGGCATGCGTAACTGTGCCATCGGGCTGCGCAGACTGATGCCGTCCGCTGAAAAGTACGGCATTACCATGATCATGGAATTGCTCAACAGCAAAGTCAACCACCGCGACTACATGTGCGACCACACATCTTGGGGCGCCGGGCTATGCGAGATGGTCGGTTCCGAAAACTTCAAACTCCTTTACGACATTTATCACATGTCCATCATGGAAGGCGACGTGATCGCGACGATCAAACAATACCACAAATACATTGGTCACTACCACACAGGCGGCGTTCCCGGCCGCGCGGAAATCGACGAGACGCAGGAGCTCTATTATCCGGCGATCATGAAGGCCATCGTCGACACCGGTTTCAAAGGATTCGTAGCGCAGGAGTTCATTCCAAAGCGCGAGCCGCTGGCTTCTTTGAAGCAATGCGTGGGAATTTGTGATGTTGCGTGACGATTTTTTCAAGATTTTTTACCAAAAAGAGGTGCTATTTGCTGAAATAGCGCCTCTTTTTGGTAAAAATGGATTTGAGTAGCCCACTTCGGAATACAAGAAAATCGCTCAAAACACGCTGTTTTTGAGAAAGATATACGCCAAACGCACCAAATACATACCTCCGACATTTCATTAGAACCCACAATCCCGATCCATTGGCCGTATGGCAATGTCTAGGGCGCATTACTTGATAGGTTTCAAAGGTTACTTGATAACAGGCACATACTCTTTAATAAGGCTATCCATTTCCGGATTATAGTTTAATGTGTTTTTTTGTATTGTTAGCTCCATCCGGCTTGCACTGCTTTTGTTTCTCGGGAAAAAGAATTTGAACCTGGCAGCAACAGGATTTCTATTTTTATCCAAATAATTCACGACAACCTGATTGTCCTTTTGAATGGAACTATTGTAGTTGTCAGTCGCTGGCATGAACAGTGAATCCACCTTAATGCTGTCGACGTAAAAATCCAAAACTTCACAGAATTCGGATCCATAAGGTAAAATCTTAACATCGATATGACCCGACTTAGCGGAAGAAGATGATTCGAGCACATTATAACGCCTGTCCATTGTTTTGGTCCATTTCCATGTTCCACCAATTTGAGTAACCAACGGTGCACTGGGACGTTGATCCCAGCATCCTACCATGATCAGCGGGATGGTTCTCAGAAAAAAATATCTTGTCAAACTTTTCATTTTTTCAAATTTATATGGGCGTGAATTTAAGGTTTTACGCCTAAGCGCACTCTCAACCAGCTATCATATTTACCACTTCCTCCTGGGTTCAGATTTCCCAAAGTAAACCAACCGATATCTTTCGCGCGCCAACCCCAATTGATATGATGATAAGTATTGATAATACAGTAGCAATCCTCCGGAAGTCCTGTGCTTGAATAGCAATAATTAGTTGAGTTGTACCCATCGCATACCCAGTAGTGCGCATCATTTAAATCCATTCCAGCCTTGGTACCACTCATTAGTACCGGTCGGCCGAATTGAGTTTCTTTTTCCATTAAACCTATATCTGATGACGACGAACCGGTTTGAGAATAGCCGGCCCAGGCAAATCCATTTACAATATTTCCCGGGAGCGTGTAAGTTGCGCAGGCTGACGGCGCATTACCGGAATTCATGATAGCCGACAGATTATACAAAAGTTTAGCGACTTCCTGCTGCCCTGCACTAAATCCTGTGCACTGACCAATTGGAATAGTCTGCGTCATTATCCCGAAATTATATCCGACCGATGGTTTATGATCAAAGCGCATGATCATGCCCAACGCTACTGCGGCACATCCAGTCGCTGCCTTTCCGCAATCGCCGCACCCGCGGGCCCACATCGCATTGTTGAACCCGTAACTTTGACCCCATAGCGAGTTAGGAGTAGTCACGGGACCGACCAGGATATTCCAATCCGGGTTACAAGGGCTGCATATTTGCGGATTAGGGTGGGGGCAATCGGTAGTTCTTCCAGCCTTTCTAGCCAAGTATTCTTCCAACTTTTTCCAGGATATAAAAGCTTGCTTACCCGGCTCTTTCAGCATTTTTCCTCGCTTTACCACCTCTTTTGCGTATTCCAGCCAAATTGTAACAGGTTCCGGCATTTCCGAGCCCAGTTCCATAGGGCCTTCTTCCGACCAGGCAAGTACCGGTATTGACCGTTTGTCCGCGGACATGACTACAAATCCTTCTTTATCAGCATTCGATTTTGACCGAAAATTCACAACAAACAGTAGATCAGAACCATCTGCATCATTCAGGGTATCGATTTTAACAACTTCATTTTCATTGCTAAAAAGCGACGCTTCATTAATGACGGATTCTCGTGCGTTCTTAGCTGGTTCGGCATTTCTCCGGTGCGCTTCGATATACGCACTAAGTTCAAAATGGCTTGCGGTCAAACCGGCAATTTCTGCCGGAGCTACATGAAATGAATTGTGATCAATGCCACCAGCGTCGTTAAGCTTTGAAAGATTGGTGTTCTTTTCACAGGCAGCCAGCATTACTGATATTACAGACAACAAACGACCAACAAAAATCATGGATCGTCTCATGGGAAAGCAGTTTCTAATAGCCATAGTTCATTTAGAAATTAGTTGAAATTCCATTAAACAAATGCGCGTGTCCATTAGATGTGTCACGCATTCATGGCGAACGTAATCATTGATTTTTCTTAAAAAAACAGGCATTATCCCAATGACAAGGGTTGGTAATCAATCGGTAAGCCAAAACCAGCGAACGGTTTTTGATGACTCTATGCGTTCCGAAGCACCAATACAGATTTGTTGTATAATTTATATTATGTTAAATAGATATTCACAAACAAAGAGAGCACCGAATATCCGGTGCTCTCTTCTTCTATCGCCGGCCGGAGGCCTTTGAATATTTAGCACGAAGCCGGAGCTTCGTGCCATTATTTTATTCTTCAATACAAGCAACGCCTTTCGCAGCGAATTGTTCGAGAACGCCGTTCAGGTTGGTCAGGTTGTCCTTAGCTTCGGCTTCGTCTTTTGCCTGGATCGCTTTTTCGAAGTAAGGTTTTGCTTTTTTGAATTTACCGCAAACACGGCCTTCAACTTCTTTACCACGCTGCTGGTACTCGGTCATATTCATGTTATCCACTTCGCCTTTAAGCTGTACAGCTTCGTTGAAGTAGAAAACGCCAAGGTTATAAAGCGCGTCGTAGTTGGTTGCGTCGATTTCCAAAGCCTTCTTGTAGTTCAACACAGCTTTATCACTTGCTTCTTTTTGTTTCGCTTTCGCGTCAGCAAGGTCTTTCTGCGCTCCTGCAACGTCTTGGCTTTTAGCAGCTTCCTGAGCAGCTTTCACTTCACCTTCCAGTTTCGCGATAGCCTCAGTGCTTTCTTTTTTCTTCGAAGTTACATCTGCCAGCTGGCGTTTCAGGTCCGCATTCTTAGGCTGCTTCTTGATCAGCGCACCGATACGTTTTACCTCGCCATCGTAAACAGCGATTTTGTCTTTTTCAGCGGCAAGGTTTTTCTCGGCAGCACCTGCTGCATTTGTACCAGCGCCAGCTTTCGCGCTCAGTTGCTTTACTTTATCAGTAGCAGTTCTGTACATGTTATCGTACAAAATAGCCAGGTTTACCACATTTTGGGTGTTTTTAGGATCAGCCGCCGCAAGTGCTTCAAGTTCCTGGATAGCCTGATCTTCTTTGCCCGAAGCCAGCAAAATGTTGACAACTTCCGCTTTCAGATCCTTGTTACCCGGCGATTGCTTCAAACCGTTGTTCAAAGTTTCCACCGCCTTGTCGAAATTCTGCTCTGAACGATACAGCTGAGCCAGACCGTAGAAAACGCTGGGGTCTTTACCGCCATTAGCAGCGTAATTTTCGAAAGATGTTTTTGCAACATCCTTTTTATCAAGCTGTTGTGCAGCAATACCACCGTAAAGGGATGCCAGGGTATCTTTCTTGTTGATCTCCTGTGCAGCCTGGAACATTTCCAATGCGCCGTTCAGGTTTTTGGCCTGGTATTTCTCAGCACCCTGTTTTACGAATGCATTGAAAAGCTGGGTTCCTTCGCCACCTGCCAAAACGTTGGACGCTTCTTTTGATGATTTGCCAGCCTCCCCTTTCTTAGTAACATCCAGCTCAACAACCTTTTTGTAGGCTTCCATGGCCGTTTTTGCTGCACTAGAATCTACTTCTGAACCTTGTAGGGCTATGTTTTCATAGAGTTTCGCGCGCTCCATCCAGAATGTGGCCTTGGCACTTGCTTTCGGGTCGGTGGCATCTTTATCGCTTTTCTCTTTGTCTTTTCGAAGTCCATCTACCATAGCCTTATTCACAGCGTCCTGCGCCATCGCAGCACAGCCGAACAAGCTAAGTGCAGAAACTAAAAACAGTTTTTTCATAAATATTAACTTTGGTTGTGATTGATTGTTCGAGTTCTAAATATAAATCAATTAATATAATTTTTACAAAAATCATGCCTCTGCGTCGTCGGAAGGCTCTTCATCCTCCTCTTCGTCGTCGTCAGCAACATCTTCTTCCTCGTCCAACTCATCATCGGTTACAATTATATCTTCCGCCGAAGCTCCGTCAACCTGCGCTACCGGTTTAGCTACAACGTTGCCATCTTCATCCAATTCCTCTTCGGCTTTTTCATCCGGATCTTTCAGAATGCGGGTCACCGAAGTGATCTCATCCGTATTGCTCAGGCGGATCAGCTTCACACCCTGCGTGTTACGGCCGGCCTGACGAATGTCGAGCACGCTCATCCGGATCGCGATACCGTTGCGCGTGATGATCATCAGATCATCCTCTTCGGTTACTTCGCGAATCGCCACCAGTTTACCTACCTTGTCGGTTGCATTCATGGTCGAAACACCTTTACCACCACGATTAGTAACACGGTAACTATCTATGGCTGAGCGCTTTCCAAAACCATGCTCGGAAACTACGAGCAGTTGCGCATCCTCACGGCTGATACATACCATGCCGATCACCTTGTTGTCCGGGTCGTTCAGGTTGATACCCCGTACACCGGCAGCGGTACGGCCCATTGGTCGCACGCCCTTTTCGTTGAAGCGAACGGCGCGGCCGGCAGCAGATGCGATTACGATGTCGTTGTCACCATTAGTCAATGCAACATTGAGCAAACGGTCGCCTTCGTTGATCGAAATGGCAATGATACCATTCGTACGCGGGCGTGAGTATGCTTCGAGCAAAGTCTTTTTGATCGTGCCCTGCTCGGTACACATAATGAGGTAATTGTTGTTGATATAATCCTCATCCGACAATGTCTTCACATTAATTACCGAACGGATCGTATCGCCGCTTTCAAGGCTGATCAGGTTTTGGATCGGACGGCCTTTCGAAGTTTTGCTTCCTTCCGGCACCTCGTAAACCTTCATCCAGAACAACTTACCGTATTCGGTGAAGATCAAAAGGTAATTAAGCATTGTCGCGGAGAACAAATGCTCGGTGAAGTCGGTGTCTTTCGTTTTCACACCACGTGAACCAACCCCTCCCCTTGTTTGCGTACGGTATTCCGAAAGCGGCGTGCGTTTGATATAACCTTCTTTGGAAATGGTAATGAGCATTTCCTCGTCGGCGATCATATCTTCATCGCTGAATTCTTCGGCAGAGAACTCGATTTGCGTTCTGCGAGCATCACCGTAGCGGTCCTTAATGTCGGTCAGCTCGGTTTTAATGATCTCGAACTTACGGAATTCGTTGGCCAGGATGTCTTTCAAGTCGGCGATCAGGAGCATGATTTCTTCATATTCCTTCACAATCTTCTCTCTTTCCAGACCTGTCAAACGTTGCAAGCGCATATCGAGTATCGCGCGTGCCTGGATTTCCGAAAGGCTGAATTGCTCCATCAATCCGTTCTTCGCCGTCTCGGGATCACGTGCCGCGCGGATCAATGCAATCACCGCATCGAGGTTGTCCAATGCGATCAGCAAACCTTCGAGAATGTGCGCCCGTTTTTCAGCTTCGCGCAATTCATATTCCGTCCGGCGGGTAATCACCACAATCCGGTGGTCTACATAATGCTTGATCAGGTCTTTCAGGTTCAGCAACACCGGACGGCCTTTTACTAGCGCCACATTGTTCACCCCGAAAGAGGTTTGCAACGGTGTGTATTTGAACAAATGGTTCAATACGATATTAGGTATAGCATCCTTTTTCAGGTCGAAAACAATACGCATACCATCACGGTCCGACTCGTCACGGATGTCGGAGATACCGTCGAGTTTCTTCTCGTTGATCAGCGACGCGATCCGTTCGATCATCGCCGCCTTGTTGATCATATAAGGAATTTCGGTTACGATAATCTGCTCGCGGCCGTTCTTCGCAACTTCAAACTGCGCCTTGGAACGCATGATAATGCTGCCGCGACCGGTCTCCATTGCCGAGCGAACACCATTGTATCCGTAAATGATACCGCCGGTAGGGAAATCGGGAGCTTTTACGTGCTCCATCAATTCCGGAATGGTGATATCGTTGTTGTCGATGTAAGCAAGCACGCCGTCTACAACCTCACTAAGGTTGTGCGGCGCCATGTTGGTGGCCATACCTACCGCGATACCGGACGAACCGTTCACGAGCAGGTTAGGGAATTTCGCAGGAAGTACCGAAGGCTCGCTCAGGGAGTCGTCGAAGTTGGGCTGGAAATCAACCGTGTCCTTGTTAAGGTCGGCTAGGAGCTCGTCCGCAATTCTTTTCAGCCTCGCCTCCGTATAACGCATCGCCGCCGGGTTGTCACCGTCAACCGATCCGAAGTTACCCTGGCCATCGACCAACGGGTAGCGGAGCGACCACGGCTGGGCCATCCGGACCATCGTATTATAAACGGACGAGTCACCGTGCGGGTGATATTTACCCAAAACTTCCCCAACAATACGAGCCGATTTTTTATGGGACCGGTTGTAACTCACGCCCAGATCGTCCATTCCGTAAAGGACCCGTCTGTGAACGGGTTTCAGACCATCGCGAACGTCGGGCAAAGCGCGGGAGATGATAACGGACATCGAGTAATCGATGTAGGCTCCACGCATTTCATCCTCGATATTAATCGGGATAATGTTTTCACCAGAAGATTCTGCCATAAACGATTAGAAAAGAATCAAAATTTAAAGTGGGCTAACCGATAGATTCAATTGCCCGGTGGATTAATACAATCTAGTTGGTACTAAAAAGTCAAATTTCGCCATTTTTAAGCATTCTAACAAACTATCTTTTGTGCTATTTCAGCCCCTGGAGCGTATATGCGTGACTATCCGGCCATTACCTCAAAGAAATATCCGGGGGAAAACTAAATTGGCATCTATGATTAAAAATCCCGTTCTTCCCGCTTATTAGCAGTAGCTTAATTTTCGACAATTTTCACCTATGCCTTTACTATTAACCTTCATCGCGATCCTCGCGCTCATTTTACTCATTGCCTGGCTTAAAATCGACACATTCATTTCCTTCCTGCTGGTTTCCATCGCGTTGGGCCTCGCGAGTGGGCTGGATGTGGACACCGTCAGCAAGGCCATTCAAAAAGGTGTGGGAGGGACCCTGGGCGACCTGGTGCTCATTGTCGGATTCGGCGCGATGCTAGGGAAGATGGTGGCCGATAGTGGTGCGGCCCAGCGCATTACGGATGCGCTTATCAGCCTTTTCGGGCAGAAGTATATCCAGTGGGGTATGGCATTGGCCGGGTTTGTGATAGGTATTCCTTTGTTTTATAATGCAGGTTTTGTAATTGTAATTCCACTGATTTTTATGATCAGTGCAACCGCGCGGTTACCATTATTATATATAGGTATTCCAATGTTATCCGCATTATCGGTAGCACACGGGTACCTCCCACCCCACCCTTCCCCAGCCGCGATCGCCAGCCAGCTGCACGCCGACCTGGGCAAGACCCTATTCTACGGGATGATCGTTTCACTGCCTGCGATCGCCGTGGCAGGCCCTATTTTTGGAAAAACATTAAAGCGCTTCCAGCCCAAACCTGACGAAGATCTTTTCGACGTAAAGCCCCGCCCCGCTTCCGAGCTTCCGGGATTGGGAATCAGTGTGATTACCGCATTACTCCCGGTATTTTTGCTCACGTCCATGTCGGGAATCAAACGCGTTTACCCTGATAATAAAATCATCGGCTTGCTCGCCGAGCCCTATTTCGGAATGCTTGTCTCGGTACTTTTTGCGGCTTACGTCTTAGGTGTGAAGCGCGGCATGAGCATGAAAAAGGTAAGTAAATCAATGGAGGAAGCGTTTAAAGGCGTTTCCACGATCCTTTTGATCATCGCCGGAGCTGGTGTGTTCAAAGAAATCATGACAGCCAGCGGCGTAAGTACTTTCATCGCCGAAAGCCTGAAAGGACTGGACGTATCCCCGCTCCTGCTCAGCTGGGCCATTGCGGCGGTAATCCGCGTTTGTGTAGGTTCCGCTACCGTTGCCGGTCTCACCACCGTGGGCATTCTCGCGCCCCTGCTCGCCAATGCGGGCGTACCCGCGGAACTGCTCGTACTCGCCATCGGCTCAGGCAGTTTGATGTTCTCCCACCTCAACGACGGCGGCTTCTGGCTCTTCAAGGAATACTTCAACCTCAGCATCAAAGACACGATCCTCACCTGGTCGGTAATGGAAACAATTGTATCAATAATGGGTTTGCTGGGGGTTTTAGTGCTAAATTTGTTCGTCTAGGCCGGGCGCGAAGCTCCAAACTAGTAACCGACCTCGGGCTAGTTTCTTTTCCGTCAGTTCAAACTGACGGTATTAGATACTTTTTAGGAGAAGAAGAGCATCGCGCAGGCTGTTCTCAATCTTTAGATACTTTTTTAGAAGAAAAAGAGTATTACACAACCCGTTCCCAATCTTTACAATATCGACTTGCCGTTCGTTTTAACGAACGGTTACAGATTAAGATTTACAGATTAAGATTAAGAAAATTAAGATTTATAGATTGAGAAAATTTAAAGACTAGAATCCAACAATAGCAAATCACTCAATCACTCATTCATTCAATCATCGAAATTTCACTCATTTAAAATGGACAATACACCAGAATCAAACTTCGCAGCGCTCGGTCTGAACCTTCCCCCTGCCCCGAAACCGTTGGGCGTTTATAAACCGTTACTGATCGTTGACAAACGCTGGGTTTACGTTTCAGGGCATGGTACCGTGCAGGACGATGGCTCGTTGATTAAAGGCCGCATCGGCAAAGACCTCGACACGGAGCAAGGCAAACTCGCCGCACGTCAGGTGGGTCTGACTATTTTGTCCACGCTCAAAGCTAACCTCGGAAGCCTCAACCGCATCAAGCGTGTAATCAAAGTCCTCGGTATGGTTAACTGCACGACGGATTTTGAGAGACACCCCTACATCATCAACGGATGCAGCGAACTCTTCGCGAAAGTATGGGGCGAAGAAAACGGCATCGGCGTAAGAAGCGCAGTAGGAATGGGCACGCTGCCGGACAATATTCCCGTGGAGATTGAGGCGATGTTTGAGCTTGAAGAAAAATAATTTTGAATGACTGAATGATTGAATGACTGAAAGCTGTCTATTCAATCATTCAGTCATTCAATCATTCAAAATTAAAACCAATGTCCTGGTACGCCTTAACAAACCCCGACGAAGTCATTTCCCCTTCGCTCCTGTTCTATAAAGACCGCATCGAAAGCAATATCCGGAGTATGGTGAACATCGCCGGCTCGTCCGGGCAGCGGTCAGCGGAAAGACTAGTGCCGCACGTGAAGACGCACAAATGTCCCGAAGTTGTTGAAATGCAGCTGTCGGCGGGCATTTCCAAGTTCAAATGCGCCACCATTGCCGAAGCGGAAATGGTAGCCTCTGCCGGCGCTCCGTGGGTGTTGATCGCCTACCAGCTCGTAGGGCCGAATATCGACCGTCTTTTTGCGCTGCGGACTAAGTTTCCAGAAACTACGTTTGCGTCGCTCGTCGATAACGAACAAACGGCCGCATCGCTGAATGAGGCGTCTATTTCGAAAGGCGTGAAATCGACGGCATTTCTCGATGTCAACAACGGCATGAACCGTACCGGCCACGCAACCGACGAAAGCTTGCTCTCGCTTTACCGCTATGTGAGCAGCCTCGAAGGCCTCGCATTCGGCGGTGTGCATATTTACGACGGCCACATTCGCAATCCGGAGTTTTCCGAGCGAAAAGCAGCAGCCGACGAAGCTTACGAAAAGGTACTCCCCCTACTCGACCGCATCGAAACCGAATGCGGCTACGAACCGATGATCATCGTCGGTGGCTCGCCCTCGTTTACCGTGCATACGCTCAGGCCCGATGTTTACCTCAGCCCCGGCACAAATGTACTCTGGGATTGGGGCTACGGCGACCGTTTCGACGGCCAGCCGTTCGAACACGCGGCATTGATACTAACCCGCGTCATTTCGAAACCAGCGCCCGGCATCGTGACGATCGACCTCGGCCACAAAGCCATCGCTGCCGAAAATCCAATCGAAAGCCGACTTCGTTTACTCAACCTGCCCGAATATACATTGCTCGGACAAAGCGAGGAGCACGGCGTGCTCCAAGTCGGCACCGATGCCTGGGATGCGATCCGGATCGGCGACGCCTTCTACGCACTCCCCTACCACATCTGCCCCACCGTAGCGCTGCACGATTTCGCAAGCGTGATCGAGGACGGGAATGTGGTTGGAGAATGGAGAATTACGGCTCGCAGCAGGCGGATAACTATTTAATTTTGAATGAGTGAATATTTCGTCTCATCGACTCATCCACTCATTGACTCATTCACTCATTGACATTATGTTTCTCTTCGACGCACATCTCGACCTTTCCATGAATGCCGTGGAATGGAACCGGGACCTTACCCAGGACCTGTATGCTATCCGCGACCGCGAAAAAAACCTGACCGACAAGCCCGATCGCGGCAAAGGTGTGGTCAGTTTTCCGGAAATGCGCAAGGGCAATATCGGGCTTTGCGTGGCCACGCAGATTGGCCGCTACATCAAACCCGACAGTAAAATCCCCGGCTGGCATTCCCAGGCACAGGCATGGGCGATCACACAGGCGCAGGTGGCCTGGTACAAGGCTATGGAAGAAGCCGGGGAAATGGTACAGATTACCGGATTGGCGGGTTTGCGCAGCCATCTCGAAATGTGGCAGAATGCCGAATCCACCGAAGGCCTACCCATCGGCTACATCCTCAGTCTCGAAGGCGCCGATTCATTTGTGAGCCTCAAAAACCTTGAAACTGCATACGGTTACGGCTTGCGTGCCATCGGGCCGGCGCATTACGGGCCGGGCGTGTACGCATACGGGACTGATTCGGATGCTCCGTTGAGCGGGAAAGGCAAGGACCTTCTCCGCGAAATGGACCAGCTCGATATGATCCTGGATGCCACGCATTTGTGCGACACGGCATTCTGGGAAGCGATGGATCTGTATAAAGGCCCGGTTTGGGCAAGCCACAACCTCGTCCGCGCGATCACGCCCCATAACCGGCAGTTTTCCGATGAAATGATCAAGGTGCTGCTCGAACGCGGCGCGGTGATCGGAATGGCGTTTGATGCGTGGATGATGATCCCCGGCTGGGTACGAGGCAAATCGACTCCCGAAAATACGGGGTTGAAAATCGAGCATGTGGTGCAGCATATCGACCATATTTGCCAGATCGCCGGTAATGCATTGCACGTCGGCATTGGCTCCGACCTCGACGGCGCGTATGGCAAAGAGCAATCGCCCGGTGACCTCGATTCGATCGCGGATCTGCAAACAATCACAGGCCTTTTATCCGCACGTGGCTATTCCGGGGCCGATATCGAACGCATTATGTGGCGTAACTGGGTGGATTTTCTGGAAACGAACTGGGCCTGACGGCATTAGCCTACTGTTTTAAGAGAATTTATAAAATCTAATAAATTCTTAATATAGCACTAAAAGGAGTTCTCAAAAAAGCTTCACAACTTGGTATCATGGTTGCGGGGCTTTTTTGTTTTACAGCATAATTTTGACTCAAAGTTATTTGGAATCATTTTAAATAAGTAGTAGCTTTGATTCATTAAATCAACAACCTGAATCAGACGGTAACATCCGACCACTAATTTCACGTAACAAACAATGGGCAATACATATAAAATTATCTTTCGTACCAAAATTCAGGCTACCAAGTCGCTGCAAAAACTGCACGATTGCCTGAAACAGCTGAATGTTAAACACTGGGCCTACGATTTTCAGGAGTTTTTGCTGACCCTGACCTCCGAGCTATCCGATTTTACCCGTATCCAGCTTGCCTTGCGGTCGGCCGGCTACGTGTGCCACTTTATCAAACTTGAAAACATGAACGAGAACCGGTTGGATACCAACAGCCTCTCCCTTGCTTAGCTTACTGACGTTTAACGGCTATCCATATCCCTTTTCCCGGCAGTCATCAACCGATGACTGCTTTTTTTATGCCAAAAAGCCGGCACGCATTACCGCACCGGCCACTCTCATACCACTTTCGAGGCTAATAAATGCTTTGAGGTACCAGGTTCCGCTTCGCCTGTTGCATATGGCGCTCATTATGCGCGATGATGAACTGAAACACGTCGCCGATTTTCAGACGGATAAATGGCAGGATCGAAACCGGAATGCGGATCGCGTCAAGGTCTTTGTGTAGTCCCTCCCGGAGCAGAAAAAGCAGTTCTTCCTGCTGCCTGAGAAACTCGGCAATGACCTCCACCGAATCCATCCCCGGCGGCGGAATGTGGCCTTTGAAGGCTTTGTACTTGCGCTTACCCGTTACCGGGTCCATCATCCTGGTAAAATAGGCACCCAGCCGGGTACTCGTAAAATCCTCCTTATCCACGTGCGGTGCAGAAAGCAATTTTTCACGCATTCTCGGGAAATAGTAATGGCCATAGCTGTTCAAATGATCCAGACATTGGGTAATGCTCCAACCACCGGTGGCCGACGGACGATTCAGAAATGCATTGTCCCGGTTCTGGAACAATGCTACCGCGTCCGCGATGTGCAGCTCAACTGTGTCGTCGAGTCTTTCTAATAATGCTATTTTATTAATGGTTTCCATGGGCGTTCGATTCTTTGACATTGCAAAGTTGCGCACCGGATTTTTTGAAATATTTGGTAAAAACCAACATTTTCAAATCCGTACCTTATTGACAAGCTTGCTGAAATTGGTAGGATCAATGCCCAGGTAGTTAGCCAGGTATTTATGCGGCACGAGTTGCAGGATATGCGGGCTGCGTTTGAGCAAATTCCTGAATTTTTCCTCCGATGAGAAGCATTGCACTTCCACAAGACGTTCCAGAATACCTGATAACGTCGTGGTCATACCCGCGCGCAACATACGCTCGACAGCCGGGCGCGTATGGGCGACTTCCTTAAACTCGCTATAAGGTGCGCGGATAAAGCTCGAAGGCGTCAGCGTTTCATAATAATACCGCGACGGCACTTCCATCAGCAAGGAATCGATAATACCGCCGAACGACGGCCGGTAAGTGAATGCAAGCGTCGCTTCACGGTGCTGATCGTCGAGGTAGTAGATGCGCTGCACACCGTCGGTCACGAAATACAGGTACCGCTCGGTATCACCGGCAGACGTGACAATTTCCTTTCTTCGCGCATTCATAGGCTTCCAAATGCGTGAAAGCGCTTCCCAATCGGCGTAATCGAGCGGATGAATGGCCTGAACGACCGAGTAAAGCAATTTTAGCGATTCCTCCATGGAACCGCTAAAATACAAAAGCCCCTCCTACTCGCCTACGGGCGAAACCATAAAATGCAGGAAATGGAATACTTCGTCCTGGCTGCGGATATGGTTCCGGGCAGCAGAGAGGTCGTCCCCGATTTTAATGGTGAAAGAAGTCTCCGGCAATGCTTCGAACATATCCTCGTCGGTAGTATCGTCGCCGATGGCCAGTATAAAGTCGAAATCGCCCGCCTCGGCGAATGTCCGAGTGGCTGTGCCCTTATTGAATGCGGTTTTCTTGACCTCCACAACCTTATTGCCATCGATTACCTGCAAGTTCAGCTCCGGCTGAATGTAGTTTTTCAGCTGCCAAAGTAGCTCCTGCGCGCGGCGTGTCGCGTATTCCTTATCGTCGGCGGTGCGGTAATGCCACGCCAGAGCCGTTTCTTTCTCTTCAACAAATGCACCCGGACAGCGTTTTGCGTAGATCTGCATCATCGGGCGGATCCCGTCTTTCCAATTTTCCTCATACCCCTCGTTCAACTGCCATTCACCCGACTCCCTGGTTTTGATCAATGCGCCGTGTTCTGCGATCATATGCACGGGAAGATCGCTGAAAAGTTTGTCGAGAAAATAACGGTCGCGGCCGCTCACGATCACCACCGTGTCGCGCTTGGCAATATCCGCCAGCAGCTTTTTAACATCCTCGCTCATGATCGCCTTCGCCGGATCGGGCACGATCGGCGCGAGCGTTCCGTCGTAATCGAAAAATAGAATCCTGTTGTTGGATAACTGGTATGCGTGCCGGATCGCGTCTATTCCTTTGTTATTCAGGAAAACCTGGCGTAACCGGTCGTGTTCAAGTTCAAGCATTGTCATTTGGGTAAAAAAATCACTGGTCCATGCAAACACATCGTAGTCACGAATCCTTTCGCGCATGGCCTCCATTCGTTTGTTTTGTTCTTCCTCCGGCATTTCGAACGCCGTTTTAATGGCATCGGCAATATCCTGCCGGTCGAGCGGGTTGATGATCAGGGCTTCGCCTAATTCGGCTGCCGCTCCGGCCATTTCACTCAAAATCAATACACCCTGCCCATCCTGCCGGCTTGCTACATATTCTTTGCAAACTAGGTTCATGCCGTCGCGTACGGGCGTAATGAGCGCGACGTCGCTTGCCGTGTACATGCCCACCATTTCATGATAAGGCATTGAACGGTACTGATATATGATCGGCTGCCAGGATATAGTCCCGAAATCTGCATTGATTTTCCCAACCGTCTGGTCGATGTCCGATTTCATTTGCTGGTACTGCTCGATCGTGTCCCGCGACGGCACCACTACCATCACAAACGACACCTTTTCATGCCAGCCGGGGTTCAGTTCCAGGAAACGCTGGTAACCGTGCAGTCGATGGATAATACCTTTGGAATAGTCGAGCCGGTCGACGGAAAATATGATCTTCTCTTTGAGCGACTGCCTCGCATCTGCGCGCGCCGCCGTCACTTCCGGATCATCGTATGCGTCGTTGAACCTTTCGAAGTCGATACTGATGGGAAATGAATCGACCTTCACGATCCGGTTTCCAAGGTTGATATAATGCAATTTATTCCCCAGTTCGGAGACAAGACGCGCCGCTTTCAGGAAATACTCCACATAATCATTGGTATGAAATCCCACCACATCGGCCCCCAGTATGCCGTCCACAATCGCCTTTCGCCAAGGCACCGGCAGCAGCCTGAATATCTCGAAAGAAGGAAAAGGTATGTGAAAAAAGAAGCCGATTTTGTTCTCGGGAAACGCATTCCGGATCATCTGCGGGAGCAACATCAGCTGGTAATCCTGCACCCACACCACGTCACCCGGCCGGATGACTTCCCTTACCTTTTCGAAGAATAATTCATGTGCCTCGCGGTAAGCATCGAAATAAACATCGTGGAACTGCGCGAGCGAAGGGAAGTAATGGCACAGCGGCCATATCAGGTTGTTACAGAACCCTTCATAGTAATTTTCGTTGAGCTCGTCGGGAATGAAAACCGGGTGCGCCCGGAAGTTTTCGTTCTCCATCGACTGCCCTTCCAATTCTTCGGGCGAATTCTCGGAGAAACCGATCCACTGGATCTTCTGATGAGCATCGAAAGCATCGTTTTCCTGATTTTTCACCAGTGAGAGCACTGCCGAAACAAGACCTCCGGAATTTTGAAATAAGCGGGAGCCATCACCATCGCGGACAACCTTGAACGGTAACCGGTATGCGACTATGATGAGCCTTCCCGTGTTGACTGACTGAGATAAACTTTCCATAATACACTGCATCACCCTCAAAAGCCATGCCAAAAACGGTTGCCAATCGCGAAATCCCTCCGTGGATGCAACAAATGCGGCATATATTGCCATTTGGCAGATTTACCCCACTCTATCAAAAAATGAGTGTGCATATCAATTCGATAAGGTTTTGCCGGAAGCAATGAATGTGTTACTTTCGCTGTCGCAACCTCTTTTATCACATTACAGGAATCGGATTTCGGGGCAACCAGATTTCCGGCGCCGGTTGGGTCAACGAACGACCGGCAAGCAACCAACGTTGCTGTTTTCCATGAGTTAATGTGATGGATGACCACAAATACGGGCTTGCAAAAGCCCAAGATTAGTCAAGGACTACAAATATGTAATCGCAGATTAATACTGTGCCACTCTTTGTTGTGGGTTGCAGGCGGCCTAATTTGGCCGCCATTTTTTTGCTCTACAAGTTTTGCAAATATCTCCCGCATTACCTTTATTTGTCTACTAACCTGGTAGAATATTTCCTAACCGCTCCGCTCCGGGCGGAAAAGCTGTTTGTATGATGTTCCGTACTTATCCTAATCTGAGTTACACGCTCCTGATGCTCCTGCTGGCGTCGTCTGCCCTGCTGATTTTCCGTAAGAACGGCCTTGCAGAAGGTATTGCCCCAAAGCCCAACGTGATCTATATACTTGCCGACGATCTTGGCTCGGGCGACCTCTCCTGTCTCAATCCCGATTCCCAGATCCACACACCCAATCTCGATAAACTGGCTTCCAATGGCCTTGCGTTCACGGACGCGCATTCGGGCTCGGCCGTGTGCACGCCTACGCGATACGGGATTCTTACCGGCCGATATGCGTTCCGTTCGCGGCTCAAAAAAGGCGTTCTCGGCGGTTATTCGTCTATGCTTATTGAAAAAGACCGCTGGACGGTTGCAGATCTGATGAAAAAAGCCGGGTACCGCACCGGCGTCATAGGAAAATGGCACCTGGGCCTCGATTGGGTGAAAGCCGACGCTGCGAAGGACGTGAATCACGCCGAACTGGATATTGACTGGACAAAAAGTGAAAACCTTGCGCTTGAAAAAGGCATTACGGTCGGCCCGAACGACCTCGGCTTTGATTACAGCTACATCATTCCGGCATCGCTGGACATTCCCCCTTACATTTACCTCAAAAACGGCAAACCTATCGATCCGCGCATGACCGACATTACCGGCAACAAAACGCCACGTGGTGTTTTCTGGCGGGACGGGAAAGGCTCACAGAGTTTCGATTTGAAAAAGACACTGGATATTTTCGGTCAGGAAGCGAAAAATTTCATAGTGAGCGCAGCCGGGAACCATTCCAAACCGTTCTTTCTATACCTGCCGTTATCCGCTCCGCATACACCGTGGCTGCCCTCCGAAGCACATAAAGGCAGAACCAAGGCCGGGATATACGGCGACTTCGTGCATCATACGGATGCGGTCGTGGGCGCGGTCATGCACACGCTCGACAGCCTCGGCATTTCCGAAAACACCCTCGTAATTTTCACTTCCGATAATGGCGCCGACTGGAAGCCCGGCGACAAGGAAATATACCCCGCACATCAGGCAAATTACATTTACCGGGGCGAAAAATCCGATATATGGGAAGGCGGCCACCGTGTTCCGTTCATTGTCAGATGGCCGGCGGTTGTAAAGGAAGGCTCAAAGGTCAATCAAACCATATGCCTCACCGACCTGATGGCAACGCTGGCATCGGTTACCGGCCAAAAGCTCGACCGTAACGCCGGTCAGGATAGTTTCAGTTTTCTGCCGGTATTGCGGAACGCTAGTGATACTACGCCTGTGAGACCGAGCATTATCCACCATTCCATCGACGGTATGTTCGCGATCCGCCGTGGCAAATGGAAGTTTATTGACGGAAAAGGTAGTGGTGGCTGGTCGTCCAAAGGCCAGGCCTCGGACCCGGAAGGACAGCTTTATGACATTTACAATGATCCGCAGGAAACTTCTAATCTGTTTGCAAAGCAACCTGAAATTGTAAAGGAGCTCAAAGCACTTTTGGAAAAACAGAAGTCTCAGGGTTACACCCGCCCATTTTAATAACCAGGGTTATATTATAAATCGCCGACAGGACGAACATACCATTACTATGGTTTATCGATAAATCGCTAAAAAGCGGATGGCAAATTGTTTCACCATCCGCTTTCTCTGAAAAGAATTAATTAGAAGAACCGCTGCATGGTCTCCATGTATTCTTCAATCGGCATTGAGCTGCGCATTTGCATTAACTGATTGCCCGTTGCCCCGATCACATTCCTAAACTGATTCGTTTCGCGCGTCGCGAGGCTATGGATCACGTTTACAATTTCCATCGGATCGTCGAGCTGGCTCTCGTCGGCGCCGGCCATAATGGATTGAAGCTTGTTTGTCAGCTCGTCATAAGCCGTAATTTCCGGGTGCTCGTTCCAGACAATGCTTTCCCGGAAATTATTCCCTTTCGAGCCTCCCTGCTCGATGAGCCGCAAGTCGATATTGAGCGGTTTCAATTCATAATATAACCCCTCGATCAGCCCTTCCAGCGCAAATTTGGACATATTGTAAAGCGAGCCCAGCGGTACCGCAGTGGTAACCCCCATAAATGAGCTGATATTGATGAACATCCCGCCGCCATTCGCGCGGAAATGTGGCAGGAATCCGCGGATCACATTAATAGGCCCACGGGCGTTGACTGCAAACTGCCAGTCGATATCCTCTTCTTTCGCAAGTTCCAGCGCGCCGTAGGTACCCATACCCGCATTGTTCACCACTACATCTATCTTTCCAAAGGCGGCGATCGCTTCTTCAACGGCTGTTTTGACCTGGTTGATGTTGGTCACGTCCAGTTTGAAAATCTTAACATTCTCATAGGCTGTCAGTTCGGTCTCCTTTTCCGGTGTACGCATCGTTGCAGCTACATTCCAGCCGTTTTCCGCGAAAAACTTAGCGGTTAATTTGCCCAGCCCGCTGCTGGTACCTGTTATGAAAATGGTCTTTTGCTCGTTCATTTTAGTAAATTTTAAATTGATGGAACAAAAGTATCCGATATTGGTATAACTTTGTAATCAGTATCACAGAGTATACCAACTACTACTATGGCAGAAGCGACATTGATCAGGAACCAGGCAGAAGAAGTGAAGGCGCTGCAAGACACGATTTACGTCATCGGCGGCAAATGGAAGTTGCCCATTATCAACTCGATATGCAATGGAAACAAACGTTTCCGCCAAATCGAACGAAGCATTCCCGGCATCACCACACGGATGCTTTCCCGTGAATTAAAAGAAATGGAAATGAACAAGCTCATCAAACGGACCGTCTACCCCGACTCTCCGGTGTTGGTGGAATACGAGTCGACGCCCTACTGCAAGACGTTCGGCAACATTATCCTCGCCATGATCGACTGGGGCAAGGAGCATAAGAAGTACATTCAGGAAGAAAACTGAATGTGTTGAAGAGGCCCACCGGCTACCGATGGGCTTTCTGCATTCAGGCAATGCTACGGATCCAGGCTTCTGCCATTTCCGGATCGGTAAAAAAGCGCTCGTTCGGGCTGCTATAAAGCGATTCGTACTTCGCGATCTTCGTCTCATCCTGATGGCAATGCGCCGCGGCGAGGCAGCGGATATTGCGCTTACTGCTGAGCACCAGCCCGGAGGCTTCTTCCTCAAACATGGCTACGTATCCCACTCTCCACCCGTATTCAGCCAGCGTAAGCGGGATAATATTGCGGAAATGCTTATGCGCATCAAAGTTAAGCGCCGTGAAACCGTGAAGATTAACGAATATACGGAACGTCCCCCCGTCTTCGACCTGATCCAGGGCCGCTTGAAGTGATTCTTCCCAACGGATCACATCCTCCTTATCCAAATCCCCACTAATGTGCGTCACAATAAGACGGTTAGCCGGCTCCCAATCTGTTTTGATTACTTTTAAATCTGTCATTTGAATAGGCTAATAAATCTAAACTAACGACGTAAGCGGTGCCTGCCAGCATTTGTTCCAGACGTCGACGGAAAGCATTGGTTTGTCGACAAAACGTCTCCCAACCGATGTGACTCTGCCACAACTTATTTTATGTAACTTATTGTAGCCAAAATAACAAAATACTTATATTACTGCCCTTTGACGACAGCACCCGCCAGATAATTTCCCGGACCAATACATTTAACTGACAGATAGTGAAGACATTTCTCTACCGTTTTGCGAAACAGGCATTCATATCACTTGTGTGGTTATACGCGGGGGCGCCTTCGCACGCGCAGCATTCACGCGTGGTGCTGGCCGATAGCGCACATGCGGACATACGCGAGGGCGACGTTTTGGTAACAGGTAACTGGAATATCTCGCCGCAGATCCGGCCGGATGTTTATGACGCATTCATCGAAGGAAAGAGCAAACGCTTCGCATTCATCACCAACCGCGACTCCGTTGTTTTTGAGGTCGAGCCCGGAAAGAGTTACCCGTTCGTGGTGCTGCTGAATGGAAAAGATAGTGCATTTACAGAGTTCAAAGGTATCAAAATCGTACCCCGCGCACGGTTTTCCAAAGCATACCAGGCTGCTCACCGGGGTAAGACTTTGGTCGAAATCCCGGAGGTGTACGAACTCATCAATATTGTATTTGCATTAACGGACCGGGGCAGGAACGTGAGCGGATTCGTGAATCGGGATACGGACTATTACCGCGAAGTGATGGCATGGTTTGAACCTTACACCAGTCATGAGGTAGTCGAAAAGGTCAACAAAGGGCTTGGCGTCGACGGGGGGATTCATGCCATGAAAATGGATGCCTATCCGTTCGACCTCGCAGCAGACGGGAAAATCACCCAAGGTCCCGTGTACGACCGCATCGGTAATTCGTACACCAACAATCTGTTGTACTATCTTCCGGACCTGGAAAACTTTGCGAAGGCGAGCCGCTTTCAGGAATTTTACAATGCCCACAGTCCCTATTACAATCACTTGATCCAGGTCTATCGTGACTCTGTCGGCGTCCCCGAAATGCAGCGCTGGCTTGGCCGGAACTTTCCTTCAACGCATTACGACGCATTTAAAATCATCTTTTCGCCTTTGGTAAGCGCCAACCAATCCGCCAGCTTCTTCGATATTGACGGCTTCTGCGAAGCGCAGGCACATGTCAACTTTCCATTTCACAAACCGGGAGCAACTTCCGAGTGGTCGGAAAAAGCCCGGTTCGTCATGGATGGTAACATCGTTTTTACGGAATTCAACCACAGCTTCATCGGTCCGGAAGGCCAAAAGACTGCCTACCGTGACCGTATTCAAAAAGTATTCAAAGACCTCTCCATCTGGAACGACAACAGCAAACCGGCGCGCTACTACGACACGCCCCAGACCTCCTTCGACGAATACATGAACTGGGCACTCGTAAGCCTCCGCTATGTCGATCACGCACCGTTCGCCGAGCAAGAGAAACTCATCGCTTCCAATGAGGATAATATGGTTAATTTCCGCGGCTTCCGGCGTTTTAAAGAGTTTGACCAGTTTTTGGTCAAAATTTACAAGGAGCGAAAAAAGGGTCAGACTGTCGCCGATCTGTATCCTCAGATCGTGACTTGGTTTGAGAAGAATAACAGATAAATGCAGATGTAAATCAAAAACTTACGCCATGAAAAACCAACGGATCAGTTTAGTATGCATCATCACTTTGGCGGCGCTATTCAGCTGCAAAAAGAAAGATCCTGAGCCCGATTGCGGCTGTGACGGCCCGACTGTACTCATTCTTAAAAACACACGGGCATCGCACGAAGGAGCCGGCATATTCACGTTCACACATCCCGTCAACCTGGCCAAAATCACGGCCATCGCCTGCTCCCCCGATTCAATCTGGACCAAAAGTGCCAGTTCCGACATTCCCAACTACACCATCGCCGGAAATCTCAAGAAAGAATGCTTCTTCGGGCCAACAAATATGGTCGTTTTCCCGGCTATTGAAATTACTGAAATTAAAAAGGACTAACGTGACAAAGTGTTGGGCGTAGGCGCAGACTACGCCCAACTATTGCATTGTAACAAAAGCTAGCTTTCCAGCACCTTCGCGAAGCAAACACTATTCTCCACCCCAACATACTGCCCGTAATTCTCCGTGCGGGCGTAGCCGTTCTTCTCGTACAGCGCGATGGCTTCGGGTTGGCGTTGGCCGGTTTCGAGGACGCATTTAAGGTAGCCCATTTCGGATGCCCAGACTTCCAGTTCGCCGAGGACACGGGTGGCGGTGCCTTTGTTGCGGCCTTCGGGTGAAACGTACATCCGCTTGACTTCCATGGCCTCGTCGCTAAATGCTTTGATGGCGCCGCAGCCGATGGGCTGATCGTTTTCGTAGCATACCACGGCGTGGCGGATTTTGTCAATTTTGTTGAATTGGGAGTAAAAACCGTGGTCGGCACCGTCGCGGATCGCGAGGTCGGCGTCGAGGAGCTTTACCAATGCTTTGAAGTCAGGATCGTCGGAGTCGGTTCTTTTTAAATTAATCATTGCAATTCTTCGAGTTCTACCACTTTGGGCGTTCTGGTGAGCCAATGGATAATCAGCCACGCCACAAGATAGGTAAAACCGCAGATTGTAAAAATGATGTTGTAGCCCGCCTGGATATTACCGGCCGCTTTGTAACTATCGAGCAGGTTGCCAATCAGGATCGGAAAAAGAATGCCGCCCACGGCCCCGGCCATTCCACCGATGCCTACGACTGAGCTAACGGCCTGTTTTGGAAAAAGATCGGATGGGAGCGTGAATACGTTCGTAGCCCAGGCCTGGTGCAATGCCACTGCGAGACTGATTAGCCCGACGGCCATCCACACGTCGCTCGAAAACTGGATCAGGATCACAGATAATTCGCAGAATGCCAGCCCCAGCAGCACGGTTTTCCGTGCTTTCAAGGTAGGCCAGCCCCGTTTGATCAACCAGGACGACAGGTAACCGCCGCCAATACTGCCCACGGTAGTGGCCACGTAAATCAGCATCAGTTCTAAACTCGGCTTTTTGAGGTCGAGGTTAAACGTAGAAGCAAAATACGACGGTAACCAGAACAGGAAGAACCAGTAAATCGGGTCGATAAGCCCTTTGCCCGTAATGTAGGCCCAGGTTTGCGGGAATGTGAAAAGTTTGATCCACTTCACCGGCTGCTTTTCAGCTTCGTTTTCGTCCTGTTCCTGTCCGCTGAGAATGTATTGCAGTTCATCGGTGCCCAGGCGCTTTTGTTTTACGGGAATATCATAAAATATCAACCAGAAAATGAGCCACACGAAACCGAGAGCACCCGTAATCCAGAACACTTCCTGCCAACCGTAATGGCTCAGAATCCAGGGAACGAGTATGAGCGCCACCACCACGCCGACGCTCGTACCTGCATTGAAAAGACCGGTCGCTAGCGCACGCTCCTTTCTCGGGAACCACTCGGCGACGGTTTTCACTGCCGCAGGATAATTACCTGCTTCCCCCAGACCCAGCCCCACACGCGCCACACCGAAGCCGAATGCGCTGCGCGCTACCGCATGCAGCATGCCCGCGATACTCCAAAAAATAATGGTGAACGAATACCCGGCTTTGGTACCGATCTTATCGATCAGCCAGCCGAAAGCGAGCAAACCCACGGCATAGGCGGCTGTAAATGCCATCACAATGCGGGCGAAATCGGTTTCGGTCCAAACGAACTCTTTTTCCAGAATGGGTTTCAGGAGGCCGATGATCTGCCTGTCGAGGTAGTTGATGGTCGTGGCGAGAAAGAGCAGGACCACAATGATCCAGCGGTAATTCCTGATTTTACCCATTTGGTTAAGCGAGTTTTTGTGCGAATTGAAGGAAATGTGCTTTCAGCCCGTCCCAGTTTTTGTCCTGAATGAGCTTCTTGTCAAATAATTGTCCGCCGATGCCCAACCCGTTGGCGCCCGCTTTGAGGAACGCCTCCATATTTTCCAGGCTTACGCCTCCGGTGGGAAGGAGTTTCAACTGGTTCATCGGTGCTTTCAGGTCTTTGATATACCCCGGCCCCAACGCGGTGGCCGGATAAATTTTCACCATCGACGCCCCCAATGACCATGCATTGAAGATTTCAGTGGGAGTATAGGCGCCCGGAAACACCGGAATGCCTTTTTTGACACAGGATTTTACCACTTTTTTACTCAAAACCGGTGTCACGATAAATTGCGCCCCCGCCTCTAATGCTGCGTCCAGGTCGTCTTTGGTGCACACGGTTCCGGCACCGATGTTCAGGCCGTAATGCTCATTTTCCGCCGCGTAACGGATAATATCGGTCGCGCCGGGTGTGTTCATGGTAATCTCGACGGTGGTCAGCCCTGCTTCCCGGTAGATAGGCAGGATGCGCTTGACGTCCTCCGGCGAAACGTTCCGGATAATGCCGACCAGCGGCGCCTTGTTAAACAACTCCCATGAAAATGTACGCTCACTCATAAATTTGTTTTATTCAATGTTAAATGTTGGTTCTTAAAAATCCGGATATGCCCGGCTGTTGCGGCACGGTCGACGATCTCCGAAGGAATGATGGTTGCCCTGCCTGCCAGTCCGAGCGTTTCTATCGCGGTTTTGTACAATTGGTAAAGATTATTACCACCGCAAAGTACCAGATGTCCGCTGAGCTCTTTGGTCAGGTCGCGGATTTCATAGCCGATCAGCAGCCCGCTCAGGAACATCCCGTTTTCCCGTTTACTTAATAAATCAAAAAGCTGGTTGGTTCTTACTGTAAATAATGCATTTAAAATATTCCCCGTCCCAGACTCGCGTATGCCCGCGCGAAACGCATCGGCGGCTTCCTGGTTAAAATCCGACTGGTGATAATGGTCGATGGAGTCTTTGAGAATGCTTTGACTGGCCATAAGATTGAACACCTCGCCGGTCATAAATGTCTTGAAATCAATCAACCTTCCGTCGCGCACGAACATATGCTTCGAATGCGTGCCCGGGAAGATGAATATGGCATCCCGCCCCGAAAGGTCCATTCCTGCGCCCAGGCCTATCAGCTGCGTTTCCTCGCCGCGCATCACATCGTGGTCGCTCCGGACGCCGGAAACGATCGTGATCTCGTGCGGAAAATCCGGTTGCTCGTCGAAATGTCTCATAGCGAGATGTGCGCCGTCCAATGCAAATGGCAACCGTGCGTAAGGCAACTCCTGCATGCCGATCGACGATGAGGCCATGCCGGACAGCACGATCGGGACGCCGGTCAGATCGATGCCGGTTTGCTTGTGCAATGCGGTGATCTGCGTCGCGATGATCGACCGGTAGTATTCGCCACGCGGCACGTTCGCTTCGCCGCCTGCTGCCTGCCAGGCATTGTACACGGCACCGATGCCGTTCGGCGACGTTACCTCCCCTACCACATCGTGATCCCTCACATTGACCAGCCTCAACCGAAACGAGGAGGTTCCCCAGTCACAACTTAGCAGGTGTTTACTCATAGTGTTCTTCTTTGTTAAGTGCTGGGATTGAAATCCCAGGTTAAAAATGTGCGTGCCTCCGGCACTTCTTTGCTTGGCTTCGCCGAATGGAAGTCGGCTGCTTCCTCTCGGACCCGTCGACCAAAGTCGACGGTAACAGATTTTAAATCTCTGGCCGTCGACTTTAGTCGACGGAATTTAAGGCAAAGGATATATAAGTGCCGCCGGGTTTGAGGCCGTATCTTGTGCCGCCGGCTGCGATTGCAATATATTGCTTTCCGTTGACCATATAGGTAACAGGTGTCGCAAAACCGCCTGCCGGGAGTTTGTATTCCCAAACTACTTTGCCGGTTTTGGTATCGAATGCTCTTAGTTTCTCGTCGTAAGTGGCTGCGATGAAGAGTAATCCTCCGGCCGTAACGAGCGGGCCACCGTGGTTTTCGGTACCGGTTGGGGCTATGCCCTGTTTGGTAAGCTCAGGGTATTCGCCGAGCGTCACTTTCCAGAGGTATTCGCCGGTGTTCATGTTGATAGCATTCAGCGTGCCCCAGGGTGGCTTAATGGCCGGGTAATTGTCCTGGTCACGGAATTGTACATTACCATTGTTGACGTAAGGCGGCTGATGCGGAAAGGCGGCATTGGTTTGGTTCCCAGTGTTTTGTGTTTGCGCATGAACATCGTTTGCAGCCGATTTTGTCTCCGTTTTCAAAAGAAAATCCATTATCGCCGCGCGATCTTCTTTCGAAATGTGCTGGAACGACGGCATACGTCCGCGCCCGGTTTCGAGCAATGCACCTATTTGTTCACGGTTCATCCGTTGCCCGATGTCTTTCAACACCGGATAAGCCTGTGTTGCTGCCGAAGCAGTAGCATTTTGGGCATCCGTTGCATGACAAATCGCACAGTTTGTATTAAACAGAACATTACCTTTTGACAACGACCGACCTTCCTGACCGCTCCGCGCTTCCTTCGCATCCCGCATTTTGAGCCACCAGAGCATATTATTACCATTGACATACACAATACCTTCCGGATCCGCCGCCGTACCGCCCCACTCGGCACCACCCCCGATACCGTACAACAAGCCTCCGAGCAGATCGGATGGATGGTTTTTGGGACCTTTGTTACTGCTTCGAAAGCGTTCGAGCACGTATGCGTGCGCTTCGGGCGTGCGGGAAGTAATATCGGCTTCGGTTAATACCTGATTGGCAAATGGGGCAGGTTTTGTCGGTACCGGCTGGGTCGGCCAGGGCTGATCACCAGGCAGCGGCTTCGCGTTCGGTACATGTACTTCCTTTACCGGAAAGAGCGGCTTACCCGTATCACGATCGAACAAGAAAACATAGCCGTCCTTGGTCGCCTGCGCTACTGCATCGACTGTTTTGCCGTTCCGTTTTACCGTGATCAGGTTGGGAGGGCACGGGATGTCCCGGTCCCATAGATCGTGGTGTACGGTTTGGAAATGCCACACACGTTTGCCTGTGGCCGCATTGAGCGCAATCACGCAGTTGGCAAACAAATTACTTCCTTTTCGCGCGCCTCCGTAAAAATCCACGGACGGCGAGCCTGTTCCGAGAAACACCATTCCACGCTTTTCATCGATCACCATGCCGGCCCAGCAATTGGCGCCGCCCAGTTTCCGGTATGAATCCTTCTCCCAGGTGTCGTACCCGTACTCGCCCGGGAGCGGGATCGTGCGGAACACCCATGCGACCTTACCCGTACGCACGTCGAATGCGCGGATGTGGCCCGGCAATGCGTCGCCGCCCTCCGACACCGAGGAGCCGGTAATCAAGAGGTTTTTGTAAATGACACCCGGTGTGGTATTGCGGATGTTGAATTGATAGGGATCGTAGCCGTAAGTCGACTCGTCGCCCAGGCCGTCGTGAAAATCCACCTCACCATCCTTGCCAAAACTTTCGACCAGCTTACCCGTTTCCGCATTCAATGCAAACAATGAAGGCCCGGCCGTGAACAAAATGCGTTTGTCATTCCCCTCCGACCAGTACACCACACCGCGCATCGGATGAAACCGCGGCCGCTTTCCTTCGAAAGGGTCGAACTTCCAAATCTCCCTGCCCGTCGCCGCCTCGATGGCGAATACCTTCAACCGCGGCGTGGTACCGTACATAACCCCGTCGATCACGATCGGCTGGCATTGGATATCCATGCCGCGTTCACCGGGCTTATTGTTCTCGCCGGTGTCGTAGGACCATACCGGTTGCAGCCTGCCTACATTCTCCTTATTGATCTGGGTCAATGAGGAGTAGCGGTTACCGGCATTGTTGCCTCCGTATACAGGCCAGTCGGCGTCTTTGGGGTCGTCCGGGCTCCGGCCGTCCGGGACGCGTTCTTCCGGGATCCGGTCATTCGAAACCCGGCGATCGTGAAAAGCCGGTACCAATGCGCCCAAAGTCGCGGTCAATAGTATGGACCATATGATCGTGAATCGGATCATTTTTACAGTTAGTGAAGGTAATGTTGTGTTAAAAAACAGCGGGGTGTCTCGCAAGCATTTTGCATCCCGACTATTATGTTGTTACATGCCTACGGCATTTTCACCATCAGCGCAAAACGTTCATAGCTACCAAGGTTACGTCGCTAACGCGACTTATATTTGGCGTTACATGCCTACGGCATTTTCAGCATCCAGCGCAAAACGTTCGTAGCTACCAAGGTTGCGTCGCTAACGCGACTTATATCTGTCGTTACATGCCTACGGCATTTTCAGCATTAGCGCAAAACGTTCGTAGCTACCAAGGTTACGTCGCTAACGAGACTTAAATCTGTCGTTACATGCTAGGGCATTTTCAGCATCGGCGCAAAACGTACGTAGCTACCAAAGTTGCGTTGCTGACGCGAATTGACTGTCGATACATGCCTACGGCATTTTCAGCATCGGCGCAAAACGTACGTAGCTACCAAGATTGCGTCGCTGACGCGACTTATATCTGTCGTTACATGCCTACGGCATTTTCAGCATCAGCGCAAAACATTCGTAGCTACCAAGGTTACGTCGCTAACGCGACTTTTCATCTTGCTGTACAGTGCCGTCAGGCACGCAACATTGGTAGCAAAAACGGTCCGACACTCCTTTTCAAAATCCCGTAGGGATGTAACAACAACACCCGAAAACCTACAAATTCGGATTAATGGACGTATCCGTGTAAGGCAATGGGAACCAGTAATTCTCCTTCACGATCGGCTTGATCGGCTGCAAATCGTCGGTGCTTTTCTTGGCATTTGCTTCTTCGACGCGCTCCAACCGTATCAGGTCGAACCAGCGCGTACGTTCACAGGCAAACTCCCACGCACGCTCCTGCACGACCTCGTCGGCGAATTGCGCGGCGGTAAGGCCGTCACCCGGCGCCAAAGCTTTGGTACCCGCCGCGCGACCGCGAAGACGGACTTTGTTCAATGCATCGTAAGCAGCCTGGTCGGGACCGCCGGTGCCGCGGGCTTTGGCTTCGGCGTAGACCGTGAGCACGTGCGGGTAGCGCATCATCACCGACGGCAGCGAAATGCTCGATGTCACAATGTTGCCTTTGATATACCATTTCTGGTAGTAAGGATGTTTGGTCAAACTGTTCTGCCAGGTAATTTTGGTCGCGCCAAGGCCGAATTCTGTGCGGAATGTAGCATCCTTGCGCGGCCCGGCAGGGAAATCGCGGAAAAAATTGAGCTCTGCGAACATATCGTCCCAGCCGCCTTCCTCGCCCGGCATGGTCGTGTTGCCATAGGTTGCATTCGCCGTGCCGCTACCGCCGAGGTATCCGCTGATCTGGAACACCGCCTCTTTGGTGCCCGGTGAGGCCGGGTCGTTTTCAAATACTGCCGCGAAGGTTGGCAGTAACTCGAAACCATAGGTGGCTGCATTATCGATCACTTCCTTGGCTTTTGCCGCTGCGAGGTCGTATTTGTCGGTTTGTTTCAATGGCCAGCCTGCCATCGTCAGGTATACATCAGCCAGGAATGCTTTGGCCGAGCCTTTGTTGGGCCTCCCCGGATCGCGTTTCGCATTCGGCAGGTTGGTTTCGGCTACTTTCAAGTCTGCGACGATCAGGTCGTAAACCTCCTGCGGCGTCGATTTCTTGACAGTCAGCAGTTCATCCGAATATTCTCCGGCCATAATCAGCGGAATGTTGCCCCAGAAGCGCGTCAGCCAGTAATACGAAAATGCGCGTATGAAATGCGCCTCGCCGACGATAATATCGATCGTGGCCTTGGTACCAACCGTTTGCTGATAGTTATTAATCACATTGTTCGCTCCCTGAATGGCCTTGTAGCAACCATTATAAACCGCATTCGAACGCTGGTTGGTAGTCGATACATTAAATTGGTCGAACTCCCGCCAGTCGGCCTTGTTACTGGCCGGGTGCGTGGTGACGTCGTCCGCACCCAGCACAGCCGCGTTGGCCGACGGATGCAAAAAACCGTAAGTCCATTGATTCCCAAGACCTTTGTACGCACCGGTCAATGCCGATTCGAGGCCATCCTGCGTGGAGAGCACATTCGGCCCGTACAAAAGCCCCGTCGTGTCCTCATCAAGGTAATCGCTGCAACCCGCCCCGGTAAGAAGCAAGCCGCTTAAAAGAAGTATGGTTATTTTTTTCATGTCTGTCTGATTGATTTTTTCACTTTAACAAATCCCAAATCCGGAGTCGGCCGTCAGAACCCCAACGTCAACCCTACCGTATACACCTTCGCATTCGGATAGGAACCGCGGTCGATACCGATGGCGGTGTCGGTGCTGGAACCTACGTTGCTGGTTTCAGGGTCCGGGCCGGAATATTTGGTGATTGTAAACAGGTTGGTAGCACTCGCGAAAATGCGGATGTTGGCCTTATCCTTGAAAACGGACGACGGTACATTGTACGCCAGACTCACGTTTTTCAACCTTACGAAACTTCCGTTTTCCACAAACCGGCTCGACTGCGTGAATGGCTGGTAAGTTTTGGTAAATGCCGGAATGTCCGAATCGGTGTTGCCCTCACGGTAGTAATCGCGGATTTCGGTCAGCAGGAACTGGCGCGCCTCGCCCGAGCCCGACATGGCACCTGCACGAGTATAGTTCAGTTTGTCTACCCCAAATGCCCCTTGGAAGAACACATTCAATGTAAAACCACTATAAGTAAAGGTGTTATTCCAACCGCCGGTCAGTTTAGGGAACGCGTGGCCGACAATCTGGAAATCGTCGGTAGTGATCGCATTGTCGCCATTCACATCCTCATAATGCGGGTCGCCGGGCACGCGGCCTTGCTTGGCGGCGATATCGGCCTCATCGGGTTTGAATGTACCGAGGTATCTCAGGCCCCAGTAAGAACCGAGCGGCTGGCCGGGCATGAGCATAAATTCGTTGGTGATGGACATACCGCCGCCCGCGCCGGTTCCGGTACCGAGCCTTGGCAGCCCGCCGAGGCTCACCACCTCGTTTTTCAATGTCGACAGGTTCAGGTTTGTTTCCCAGCTGAATTTACCTTTTTCAATGGGCGTACCGCCGATCGCAAACTCGAAACCGCTGTTTCTCACCTCACCCACATTACGCGGCTGCGTTCCACCGCCCGCGTAGTTGGGCAGCTGCACGTTCAGCAGCAGGTCGGTAGTGCTTTTATTGAAATAATCGGCTTCGAAATGCAGGCGACCGTTGAGAATCTCCACTTCGATACCCACGTCGGTTTGGGTAGTGGTTTCCCATTTCAGGTTCCTGTTGCCCTGGTTGCCTTGTATTACGCCCGCCGTCACGCCGGTATTATTGAAACCGACCTGCGTGGAGTTGTAGGGAGATAATGTCGCGTACGGGTTAATGGCCTGGCTACCCGTTTTACCCCAGCTTCCGCGAAGTTTCAGGTTGGTAAATACATTCCAGTTTTTGATAAACTCTTCCTCCGAAAGCCGCCAGCCCAATGCCACCGACGGGAAAACGCTATTCCGGTTGTCCTTGCTGAATTTGGAAGAACCATCCCGCCGAATGGCAGCGGTTACCAGGTACTTGTCTTTGAATGCGTAATTCACACGCCCAAGCAATGAGAGCAATGTCCATTTCGAAAAGCCCGAGCTGACCGTCGCGGCCGAGTTGCCGCCGATATTGTCATAGCCCAATTGCGGGAAACGCA
This sequence comes from Dyadobacter soli, assembly GCF_900101885.1. Lineage (GTDB taxonomy): Bacteria > Bacteroidota > Bacteroidia > Cytophagales > Spirosomataceae > Dyadobacter > Dyadobacter soli. Next base: position 259,851 of record NZ_FNAN01000010.1, read on the forward strand.
GGCCGTTGGCGGTGGCAGTAAAATTCTTGTCGGTAAACTGCTGGGTCTCCAATACGGCTACCGCAGTGATCGAATGGTTACCGAATGTACGGTTATAGTTCAATGCATTGGTATTCTGCAAAGTCACCTGGTCGGCCGAATAGCGGGTTGCATTCGGGTTGTTGTTCGAAAGGCGTTTGCCGTTAAAGTTCTTGTTCTGGGCATCGAGATAGTTGATCGCATATTGCAAATCGAGCGAGAGGCCGGTAATCGGCAGCTGGTAACTCAGTCCGCCGATCGCATTGATATTCATGCGTTCGGTGTCGATGGATTTGTCGTACAAATGATCCAGCGGGCTTCTCGAGACCGAGCCGATAGGATCGGCAAAAGTGGGCTGGCCGTCGGTGCCGTACGCGGGCGTGGTAGGTGCCCATTGCAATGCCTCGATGAGCGCACCGCCGCCGTCTGTATTGTGGTTGGCCGTTTTCGCACCCGACAAATTGAGCCTCAATGCGAGGTTCTTGTTGATTTGTGTATTGAGATTAGTCCGTAAAACATAGCGTTTGAAGCCGCTGTTATTCACGATCCCTTTCTGATTCACATAGTTACCCGAAATCAGGAACGAGGTCTTTTCACCGCCTCCCGAAACCGTCACCTGGTGCTGCTGGCCGCTTCCGTTGCGGTAAACGAGATCCTGCCAGTCGGTACCGCCATTCTTTTTGAAATCGTCGACCTGCGCTTGTGTGAATGGCGCATTGGAGCCGGTAGCGGCCGCACGCGCATTCACGATCTCGGCAAACTCGCCCGCCGGAAGGATATCGAACCGCTTGATCACATTTGAAACACTACCCTGCCCTTCATAGCTGACCTTAATGCCCTTGGCGCCCTTTTTAGTCGTGATAATGATCACCCCATTCGCACCGCGGCTACCATAGATGGAAGTCGAAGCCGCATCTTTCAGCACCTGTAACGACTCGATATCATTGGGATTCAACAAATTATAATTAGCCCCCACGAACCCGTCGATCACGTAAAGCGGGTCGTTGTTACCGAGCACCGAGTTGGCACCACGAACGCGCACTTTCGAATCCCCGCCCGGCGCGCCGTTGGATTGCGTCACCTGCACCCCGGCCGCGCGCCCTTGCAACACCTGGTCGAGGCGGGTAATGGGCTGCTGCGAGAACTCCCGCGTCGAAACCACCGACAATGCGCCGGTAACGTCGGTTTTTCGCTGGGTACCATACCCTACCACCACTAGCTCATCCAAACTGCGGGAACCCTGCGCAAGTTTAATGTCAATTACCGAGCGGTTACCGATCTCTATCGTCTGGGTTTCATAGCCGATAAACGAAAACACCAGCGAGCCATTCCCCGGCGCCTGGATCACATAATTCCCCTCTCCGTCGGTCACGGTACCCTGCGAGGTCCCGCTGATCAGGATACTCACGCCGGGCAATGCGGCATTGTCCTGGTCCGTCACTTTTCCGGTCACTCTCCCACCCTGGGCGAAGGAAGCACCTCCGCTCGCAAGGAAGAGAACCAGGCATAATTGCATGAATTTTCTCATGGTTTACGATAGATAAATTATATTTGAACGTTAAAAAATGCAATTTTCGCTGCGGTATGGCTGTGCCGTTCCCGCTGCCGACGGCCGACCAACGACCGCCGACCGCCGATCACTTGTTTGATCATCAGTCCGTTTTCAATTTTACTAAACTCCTAGCCCTACACCTCACCGCAACCAACAAGCTATCGGCGGTCAGCGGTCAGCCGTCGGCGGCCATAAACTCCCAGCCCTACACCTCACCGCAACCAACAAGCGATCGGCGGTCAGCGGTCGGCCGTCGGCGGTCAAAATCACCAATCCACCACCGACCCATCCAGGGCGTTATAACTCTCCGGGTTCTTCCAGTCGTGGCCGATCTTGTCCTTGATCGCGTCTTCGTCGAGCTCTACGCCGAGGCCGGGTTTGGTAGGCACCATTACGGTTCCGTCTTTTTGTAGTTTGAATGGTTCTTTGATGTAGCCCTCGCCTAGCGACACCTGCTCCTGAACGAGGAAATTGGGCACGCTGGCTGCGAGTTGCAAGCCGGTAGCGAGTGAAATCGGTCCCATCGGGTTATGCGGGGCAATGGGGATGTAGTAGGCCTCGGCCATTCCGGCAATGAGGCGCCCTTCGGTAATGCCGCCCGCATGGCACAAATCGGGCTGGATAATGCTGGCAGCGCCTTTTTCGAGGATTTCGCGGAAGCCCCATTTGGTAAAAATCCTTTCGCCGGTGGCAATGGGAATATGGGTGCCGCGGGCAATGTCCACGAGCGTGTCCACATTCTGCGCCTGGCAGGGTTCTTCCACGAAAAACGGCTGATACTGTTCCAATTCCTTGATCAGCACCTTCGATGTCTGCTGCGGAACCGCGCCGTGGAAATCGATGGCGATGTCCATTTCAGGCCCGCCAGCTTCGCGGAGGGAGGCAAAATTATCCGAGGCGTACTTAATGAAGGCCATGTTTTCGACGATGTTTGCCGGGTTCTTTTTGGCTACGCCCGTTTTAATGATCGTGTAGCCCTCGGCTTTGCGCTTCTTCATGTCCTCCGCGTTTGACGCGCGCCCATATATACGTACGCGGTCGCGGGTGGGCCCGCCCAGGAGCTCGTGCACGGGTACGCCCAGGAGCTTGCCCTTAATGTCCCACAATGCCTGGTCGATGCCGCTCAACGCACTGGTGAGCAGCGGCCCGCCGCGGTAGAATGCGTGGCGGTAAATGGCCTGCCAATGATGTACCACGGCCCGCGGGTCCTTGCCTACCAGATAGGGCTCTACCTCCTTAATGGCGGTCTGGATGGTTAGCGCGCGGCCTTCGAGCAACGGCTCGCCGAGGCCTACAATGCCGGCGTCGGTATGGATTTTGAGGAAAATCCAGCGCGGCTTCACCAGGAACGTTTCCAGCTTAGTGATCTTCACCTTCCCGTAGGCCTGAAAGGGCGTCGGATTGGTTGCATAGGAAGTTTTGGGCAGCAGTATCGTGCCCGTCGCCGCCACGCCGAGTACCGATTGAATGGCTGCGCGACGCGACAAAGTGGTAGATTTAGGGTTAGGTTTCATTGCATTACCAGTTATGAATAGAACCGTCCGGACTTTTCAGGATCGGGTGCGGGAACTTGGTTTTCTCTTTGACCTCCATGACGAAAGTCGCTTTTTTAGGATCGAATTTTACCCCCAGTCCGGGCGCATCGTTGAGGTACAGCTTACCGTTTTTGAAATTGATAAAATCCTCATTGAAATAAGGCGGCCGCTCCGGTTCGCCCCCGCCGAGCTCCATCAATGCGCGCGCCGGGCTGCTCGAACCCAGTACGTGCACCAGCGTGGCCGTCGACAACGGGCCCGTAAAGTGCGGTATCATGCCTACATAATGCGTTTCACACATCGATGCGAGCTTCTTGAACTCGCCGATACCGCCGGTGTTGGGCAATGTAAACCGGGTATAGTCGATCCACCGGTTTTCGATGAACTCGTTGCTATCCCACCGGTCGCCGAATTGCTCGCCTACCGCAATGGGCACCTTCGTCATCGAGCGCACGGTTTTATACACCGACGGGTTTTCGGAACGGATAATGTCCTCCACGAAATACGGTTCGAGCGATTCCAGCGCGTTACAGATCTTCAAGCCGTCGGTCATGTCGAACCTCGTGTGAAGGTCGATGGCCCATTTACCCCCGCCGCCCACGGCTTCGTCGATACGTTTGCAGAAATCGATCGTCTTTTTCACATTTTCATAAAAATCGAAGGGCTGGTCGCCATTACCGCCCGTCGGACCGATGCGGTAAGAGCGTAAACCGGCCTCGATGCAATCCCTCGCCCGCTCCTCCTCCGTTTTGGCCTTCGACGCACGGAAACCGGTGGCATAGCATTCCACATACTCCCGCGTGGCGCCTCCCAGCAATTCGTACACAGGCACATTGAGCGCCTTGCCTTTGATATCCCACAGCGCCATTTCGAGCGCCCCCAATGCATGCAGCTTCTCGCGGCCCGGCGGGTAGAACATTCCGCGGTACACGTTCTGCCAGATGTGTTCGATGCGGAACGGGTCTTCGCCGATCATCATCTGCGCGCATTGCTCGATCATATCCTTAGAGCCGCCCTCGCCGATGCCGATAATGCCGCCGTCGGTCTCGATCTCGACAATGCCCCGCGCCTGGTTGAAAAGTGGCTTGTTATACCCCGGCGCGGCGTAGTAGCGGATTTTGGTAATCTTCATTTTGGAAGCAGCCTGCGACGTCGCGAAAGGAAAACCGGCAGCAACAGCAGCCGAGCCGAGAAAGGCTGATTTTATAAAATTTCGTCTTTGCATAATGTACTGGTAATGTAAGGGTTAGTCAGATGTAGTCAGTGATAGCCAAGAGTTGTCAGGTATAGTCAGGTGTGGAAACCGCATGTGACCTCATGATCACACCTGACCGCATTACCCGTTAACAGCGCTCGTTTTCGGTTTCGACGAGTCGCGGGCGATCAGCTTCGCTTCCATCAAAATCTGTTTCATGCCCTCGTCGGGGTTTTTCAGTTTTTTCAATAAGAATTCAACCGATGTTTTGCCCAGCATTTCCAAAGGCTGCTGCACGTACGTGATAGGGCAATAATACAGGTCGAAAACCTCCGCCTGGCCGTAGCTGACGATCGCCAGGTCCGATGGGACTTGGAGACGCAGCTCGGTAATGTATTTCAATGCATTGATAGCCAGACCATAGGTGGCGAAAATCATCGCGTCGACGCGCTGCTCGGAGGCTAGTATCTCGTCGATGGCCGTGCGTACCTCGCTGTCCATCGTTTCGAAATGCACTTCTTTCAGCCAGGCGTCGTGAAATTCGATTTTGTTATCGCGCAATGCGTGCTTGTAGCCGCGCACGCGCTCCTCCATGTGGTACATATTCGATTTGTAGGCCATGATACCGATCTTCTTGTACCCGCTTTTGATGAGGTGAATGCCCGCGTCGTAAGAGGCTTTGTAATTGTTGGTAGCCACAAAGTCGGTCTGGATTTCGGGAAAATGGCGGTCCAGCAATACGAATGGAATATTCCGCTCTTTCAGATAATGCACCTGGTTTTCGGAGCCTTCGCAGGAGACGATGATGAAGCCGTCGACCTGCCGGTTGATCAGCACATTCAACAAGTCCCACGATTTCTCGGCGTGCTCGTCGCAACTGCCGATGATCACCGTATAGCCGTTCTTTTTCGCCTCATCCTCCACCACACGGGCGATGTTGGCGAAAAACGGGTTGGATATATCGGCGATGATGAGCCCGATGGTGTGCGTCTTGCCACTTCTGAGGCTTTTGGCCAGGTGGTTGGGCTGGTAGTTCAACTCCTTGGCTATCAACCTGATTTTTTGAGCGATAGCCTCCCCCACCCTGGTCTCCTTCTCCTTACCGTTGAGAACATAGGAGACCAGGGCCGTGGAGACGCCCGCCTGTTGCGCAATATCTTTGAGCGATGCTTTTTTCATGGACGTATAAGCGTACCGTCGAATTTTCTTACTTGCCAGTTCGACTTGGTAGAAATCGGGAATTTGGCGGCAGCTTTTTCGTTGATGTCCACGCCGATACCGGGTACTTCATTGACCGACATATACCCGTTTTTCATCGTCGGGCATCCCGAAAATACTTCCAGCGTTTTGTCGTTGAACTGCACCGCCTCCTGGATACCGAAGTTCCAGACGGCCATATCGATGTGGGCATGTGCCGAGTGACCGACCGGCGACACGTCACCAGGACCGTGCCAGGCCGTTTTCACATTAAACCATTCCCCCAGCCGCGCCACTTTCATCGCCGGCGTGACCCCGCCGATCTGCGACACGTGAATGCGGATATAGTCGAACCACTGGTTAGCCATCGGTTCGAGGAATTCATTGATATTATTGAAAAGCTCGCCCATCGCCAGCGGCACCGTTGTACTCTGGCGCAGCAGTTTGAACCACTTCATATTTTCAGGAGAAAACGGGTCCTCGATGAAGAATGGCCGGAATTCTTCCAGCTTTTTAATCATATTGATCGCATTCATCGGCTGCACGCGTTCGTGGATATCGTGTAACAGCTCCACTTCCTCGCCGCATTGTTTACGAACGGTTTCAAAGAGAATGGGAATGGCTTTGAGGTAGGCATTTTCATCCATATAGTTGTCCGTAGCCCCGCCGAAGCCCGCTTCCTTGAAATCGGGCTTTTTGGTAGTACTGCCAACCGCGCCGTAGCCGCCCTGCTGAATGCGGATGTACCGGTACCCCTGCTCCTGGATCTTCTTCACGCTTTCCACGGTTTCCTCGGGTGTGCGCCCGTTCGCATGCGTGTAGCACGGCACCGCGAAGCGTACTTTCCCGCCCAGCAACTGGTACAGCGGCATTCCGGCGCGCTTGCCTTTGATGTCCCAAAGCGCCTGGTCGAGACCGCTCAATGCATTGTTGAGCACCGGGCCGTTACGCCAGTAGGAACTCACGTAGGCGGCATGCCACATGTCCTCGATGTTGTCGACATCCCTGCCGGTACAAAACTCATTGAGATAGGTATTGATCGCCACCAGCACCACTTCCGCCCGCTGCGTGAATGTGGCACAGCCAAGGCCATACAAGCCAGGCTCAGACGTTTCGACCTTCACGACAATGAGGTTAGAGCCCTGCGGCGCCGTCGCAATCGCACGAACGCTTTTGATCGTCAGCGGTTTCAAGCCCTTGGCATACTGCGGCGTTTCCCTTTCGGCTGCCCCACGGGCGTTTGAAATACCTCCGAACAATCCGAGGATACCGGCGGAACCGCTCAGTCCCAATGCTTTCATCGTGTCACGACGACTCATTCCGTTCTCTTTCATTTGTTTCAGGTTAAAGGTTTAAGAATTGCTGATATTATTTTTTATCCCACCACACCCTCGTATTGAGGTCGTTGGGCCCCTGCCGCGCATTGGCGTCGTTCACATTCTGCAAGTTCACGACGATCTCGCTGTCGGGATAAGGCATCCTGCGGATGAAGTCTTCCTTGATCTCCGAGCCGGGGTACGGGTTCTTTTTCAACGCCGGGAAACCGCTGCGCCGGAAATTGGCCCAGGATTCGTTGCCATCCAGGAATGTCGCTACCCAATATTGGGTATTGATCAATTCCAATGCTTTGGCGTCGTCGAGCGGATGCGCTTTCAGGTAAGCAAGAATTGCGTCTTCCTTAATGGCCGCCTTCGGGTCGTAGCTGGCCATTTGTTCGAGATTGGCGCGGATACCTTTGGCATAATAATCCCCGGCCTTCCCGGTTACCCATCCGCGCACGGCCGCTTCTGCGAGCAGGAGCTGTACCTGCGCGTAGGTAATGTGAAATTCCGGCGCATCGAGCTTCAAAACGGTGGTGAGGTTGATCTGCGTAAAATCCCAGAGACTCGCTACACCGTTCTCAACCAGCACATTGTTGATCGTCACGTCATTGTAACCCATCGGCATGCCGATCTGCACCTTCGGATCGGATGAGGCGCGGGCGGGCGTCTGCTCGGGACCACCTTTCGCGCCTACATACCGAACCGCGAACACAGGCAAGCGGGGGTCGTTGTTTTCTTTGAGGTAATTCACAAATGGCGCCGCGAGGTAAAAGTTGGTCTTCTCACGAGCCGCTAAGTGATTCGCAATGAAATTATTATACAATGAAGTATGGCGAATGACGGAATTATCCGCATTGCTTTCGAACAAACCTCCCGCTACGGCTTTGGCCACGTAAGCTTTCGCATTCGTCGGGTCTACCTTGGAGAGGCGCATCCCGGCGCGGAGCATGAGCGAGTAGCCGAGCTTTTTCCAGCGCGGCACGTCTCCACCGTACAGAATGTCGGTCGTAACCGGATCTTTGGATGCGTCGAGTGCGGCGGTAGCTTCTTCCAGTTCTTTGAGAATATCCTTGTAAACGGCTTCCTGCGGATCGTATTTCGGCCGGATTTCCTCACTGATATAACCCTTACCCGCATCGAAATAGGGAATGTCGCCATAAGTGTCGGTCAATATCATGAATGCGTAGGCTTTCCAGATGCGCGCGGTCTGGTAAATGTTGGCGCTCAGTGCGTCGTCCTTCGTTTGCTCAGTGACAGCTACGAGTTGTTTAATTACATTTCTGTAAAAATTCACCCAAACGAGCGGCGAGTTGGCATTGTTCAACTGGTTATAATTTCCGCCCGACAGCGAGCTGCCATAGGGCGTAATCACCTGCTGCACAATGCCGAAGTTATAGCAAAGCATGCCGAGCGTCGAGACGCCGTCGAGGTAAGTGGTTGCGATAATGGCTTTGTTCAGGATCAGCGACGGCGCGAGCGAAGTCGGATCTACTTTGTTGGTATTGATCTCGTCGAAACCCTCGTCGCAGCCGGTAATGAACGTGAGCGACAAGAAAAGCGCGAGGATATATTTGAATGTAGCTTTCATGGGATCGACGTTTAGAATTTAACATTGAGGTTGAAACCAATGCTGCGGGTCGGCGGCAAACCGGGCCAAAAATCGAGGCCGGTTGCATTGTCCGACGAGTTGAGGACTTCTTCCGGGTCCATATTCTCCGTCCACTTCTTGATTATCAGCACATTGTTCGCGACCGCGCTCAGGCGTAGGCCTTTCACAAACGCCTTCTCAGGCAGTAGTTTGCCCAGGTCGTAGCCCAGTGTAAGCTGGCGCAGCTTCCAGAAACCCGCATTCTGGACAAAATCCTCATTAACACCCAGCGGGTTGATCGACTCGTAGAATGGCTGCACCGCCGCTTTGGTCTGGTTCACCTCGCCGTCCGGGTTCACGCCATTTCCGATTACAAAACCCTCGGCACGGCCGGGTAATGTCCGTTTCGACAACCCGTGGCGCATATAGTTGATGTTCCGCCCGGTGATCATCTTGTGCCCGAGTTTGAAATCCACCAGCGCCGAAAGCATAATGCCCTTGTAGTTAAATGTGTTTGTTATACCACCAAAATACCTGGGCAATGCATTACCGACGTTCATCAATGTATTGTTTCTCAACGGCATACCACTGTTTTTATCAAACACCTGCCGGCCTTGCGCGTCTCGTGCATACATGAAGGTGTACAACTGCCCGAGCGGCTTGCCTACCACCATGTTGAGCGTCCGTCCGCCTCCACCGCCCACGGTTATCACCGTATCTTTCTCCGCCAGACCGAGTTTCAGCACTTTGGAAGTGTTGTAGGACACATTGAAACTCACATCCCAGGTAAAATCCTTGGTTTTCACGGGCGAGCCGGTCAGCAGCAACTCGATACCCTTGTTCATACTGCGGCCGACGTTGATGAGCTGCGCGGTATAAGACGAAGCGTCGGAGATTTGTGCGGCAAGAATCTGATCGTCAGTCGTTTTGTGGTAATATGTTAAATCAAAACCGAGCAGATTGTTGAACAACTTCATTTCCAGACCTGCCTCTGCCTCCTTAATGCGCAACGGCCTCAGGTTCTTGTTCGGCACCGTGGATGCATTAATACCGCCCACGGGCACGGCCTGGCCCTGCGGGTTGGGGAACGAATTGTTATCCACCGCGTAATACAATGCATTCGAATACGGGTTCACATTGTCGGAACCCACTTGCGCATAAGCCGCGCGCAGCTTACCAAATGAAATCCATGAAGGCAGGTTCGGGAAGGCTTGCGAGAAAATGAAGCTACCCGTCACCGACGGATAAAGAATGCTGCGGTTCTGCGGTGCGAGCGTTGAGAACCAGTCGTTTCGGGCGGTTACATTCAAGTAAATGAACTCTTTCCAGGAAATAGTCGCCGCGCCGTAAAGCGAGTTGATTTTCTTCTCCGAAAGCTGGTAAAGCGGGTTTTTCACACGGCCATTCATGACGGTGTACAGGTTGGGCTGGATAAAATCCTGGACGGTTACGCTGTTGTAATCCATCCTCGCGTAACGCTGGTTACCGCCGAGGGTTACGTCCACGCCGATGTTGCCGAAGTTATGGTTGCCGCCAAGGATGAAGTCGAGGTTCCGTTCGGTATTGCGGCGCACATCCTGTGTGAATGAGCCGTTTACATAACCAACCGGCGCTTTCGCGATGGGTGCATAGCCGTTGGGAATGTTGTAATCCTGGTTGCGGACGTAGAAATCCTGCGCGGCGCGAAGTTGCAGATACAGCCAGTCGGTAAACTGGTACTTTAACGCCACATTGCCGAAAAGCCGGTCGCGGGAAATGTTTTCGAAGTGGTGGCTGAGCGAGTAATAGGGATTATTTCTCACCAGGAACCTTGCAAAAGGAAATTCATCGCCGTTCGGAAAAGTCTGGTTCTGCTTTAATGCTTCGAAAGGCATGGAGTTCGCGAGCGTGAAGATCACGGTCGAAGTTGCGAAATCCTGTGCGTCGATCTGCGGTGGATTGGTATTCTTCTCTTTGGAATAATTGATGTTGCCAAATGCAGTAAGCCGCTTGGAAATGTTTTGTGTAAAGCCGAGGTTCACCACTTTCCGGTTGAACTTGTTATTCTCCACGATCCCCCGGTTATCACTATTGGCCAGCGACAAGCTGAAACCGCCGTTCGGACCGTTGTTGGAGACGGTAATGGTGTTGGTCATATTCATTCCCGTGCGGTAAAACTTCTTCACCCGGCCGCGTACGGGCTCGTAGGGCCATATTTCGCTATCGAAAAGCGTCTGCGTCATACCCGGCTCGAACTTCTCTCCAAAGCTCCACACACCCGATGTCGGCTTGTCGGTGGTAGGCCGTTTCCCGCCTTCTCCCTGGCCGTATTCGTATTGAAAATCGGTGAAATCGAGCGGCGTATCGGTGGTGAAATTGATATTGTAATCCACCCCGATGCCTTTGCCGGTTCCGCGGTTTTTGGTCGTGATCATCACCACGCCGTCCTTGGCACGGGAGCCGTAAAGCGCTGCGGCCGTGGCACCTTTCAGTACCGTCATCGATTCGATATCGTCCGGGTTAATACTCGATAACCCGTCTCCGCCATCGGAGTTGTTCGCCGAGCGCTGGGCGTAATCGCCACCGCCAGCGAAATTGGAATTATCGATCGGTACGCCATTCACGACGATGAGCGGGTTGTTCTGCCCGGCAAACGACGACTGCCCGCGAATGCGGATTTTGGCCGTCCCTCCAGGGCCTGTCGACAGCGAGGATATATTCACCCCTGCCATTTTACCTTGTAATGAGCTCATTACGTTGGGCGTACGGTTCGTGGAGATCTGGTCCGCATTGACCGTCGCTGTGGCGTAACCAAGCGTTTTCGCCTCCCGTTTGATACCGAGCGCAGTTACCACTACTTCCGTAAGGTTCTTGGATTCCTGCGTGAGCTGCACATCGATCACCGAGCGCGTACCTACGGCGATCGTCTGACTAACATAACCTATAAACGAAAAGACGAGCGTCGCATTAGCAGGAGCGTCGAGGGCATATTTACCTTCCGAGTCGGTCACGGTGCCCTGTGAGGAGCCGCTAATGAGGATGTTGACGCCCGGCAGCGGCTCTTTGCTGTCGCCGGTAACGGTTCCTGTGATCCGGCCGTTCTGGGCAAAAACCGCGCTGCAAACCAAGGCAAGCAGCATGGCAATGGTAAAACATTTCTTCATCACATCTTAATTGGGTCAGGGTGAATAGCATTCCAAAAAGTACACGAAAACCGTAATCGCTTACGGACACGAGGGCCAGGAATAGTAAGGGCAAAAAAACATTGTGCACGGTCGCGTGAACCGAACGGAAATATATATACGTAATCAAAAATTTCCTGCCTTCCTATCGAATGCGCGTGCCGATAGGAATAACTGCATACGCTGCAATGGACAACGGGCTATGCAAAAAACCTGTTTTTTAGATTAAACGATTAAGCAAAATATCAAACTAAACTGTCGGAATACGATGTATTAGTCAGGTCTTTGTGATGGTTTCGGGTACTTTTAAATGTCAGGCTGGACTGTATCGGGCCGCAGGAAGGAATGTTGACGGCTTGTTGTCCTTAAAGTTGGCACTTCAATCGAGCAAATTGAAATTAATGTGACCAAATGTAAATTTAATCGATTAAACAACAAAATTTCGAAGCAAATATTTTTACATTATTTCTAAAAATAAACACATTAATGGTTTCAGGGCTTACTGCACACGTCAGACAGCCATAGTGTATTTCAAATAACAGTTCGCCCGGTTCATGTAATTGAGGGCAACTTCACGGGGCGGGAACGTTAGATTTACCCCGAAATCCTCCTTATGGTTTTCCGATCATCCATCCTGTCATGACCTTTTTGAAACGTATGTTGGAACAATCCAGGCTGCCGCTCTCGGTAGGTCAGTTCTGGTGGTATTCCTTCTGCTATTGGAGCATTTTCGCGGTAATAACGTTCGGTCAGCTTATGATGCTGTGGCTTTTGAAGGAAGGAGTGGCAATGCAGCCCCACGAAATGTTCGTCTGGCTGCTCGATGGTTTGTTCTGGTGGTCCACTACCCCGCTGATCCTCTTTGCGTCGATCAAAGTCCCGATCGCGTTCAAAGTCCGGGAAAGTTCGTCCATTCTGAAACCGGTCCTCTTCCATCTGGCGATCGTCACTTTCCTGAATATTTTCATCAATGTAATGCATTACTACATTACCAACCCGCTGATGTACCGCGCAGTAGGCCAGTCGGTGCCGTTGGAAAACTACCTGTTCTCGTTTTTTATAGCCTATACCGCGAGTTTCGGTCAGTACCTGCTCCTGGTGGTGGGTTTTAACAAAGTATCCTACATTTACCGCTACCAGGAGCTTAAACAACAGAATTTCGAAACCGAGCTGCATAACGAACAGCTTCGCGGGCAACTGGCCAATGCCCAGCTGCAATCGCTCAAAATGCAGCTCAACCCACATTTTCTATTCAATACCCTGCATAGCGTGGTGAGCCTGATGGTGAAAAACGACATCCGCAAAGCCACGCTCATGATCACCACGCTGAGCGACCTCCTGCGCGCGGTGCTCGTAAACCAGTCGGCCGATTTCATACCTTTGCAAGAGGAGCTCCAACTGACCCGGCAATACCTCGACATCCAGCAGATCCGCTTCCAGGACCGCCTGAAAGTAGAATACCACATCGATCCGGCTTCCGAATTGTACCCGGTACCACAGCTGATCCTGCAACCGATCGTCGAAAATTCGATCACACACGGCATTTCCGACATTACCACCAATGCCCTCATACGCATTACCAGCACCGTGAGCGCCACGGGTATGCAGGTAACAGTTTACGACAACGGCATCGGAGCCGCACCCCGAAAAGCCCCGAAAGGCATGGGACTGGGATTGCAGAATACATTGTTACGCCTCCAACAAGCCTACGGCGCGGAAGGGAGGATGAAATTTGAGCAGCCGGATGGGGGCGGGACGTCGGTGACGCTTTATTTTGAACGGTGTCGATGACCGATGACCGCCGACCACCGACCGCCGATCGCTGGGGCCTCCGGGTGATTGTCGGCGGTTAAAAAAGTTCGGCGGTCGGCGGTCGGCCGTCGGCGGTCAAAAAAGAATCGGCGGTCGCTCGTCGGTCGTCAGCCGTCAAAAAAAAATCGGCGGTCGGCGGTCGGCCGTCGGCGGTCAAAAAAAAGTCAACCGTCGGCCGTCGGCGGTCAAAAAAAATTAACCCCGAAAAAACATGAAATACCGCTGCCTGATCATCGATGACGAAGTGCTGGCCCGGGACGTAATCAGGACATTCGTACAGCACGATCATTCCATTGAAATCACCGACGAAGCCGCCAATGGCTCGGAGGCTGTTGTGAAAATATTGCAACACCGCCCCGATGTAATTTTCCTGGACATTCAAATGCCGGAGCTCGATGGTTTCGAGGTGCTGCGCGAAGTGTGGCCGCACCATCAGCCGTTTGTCGTTTTTACTACCGCATTCGATCAGTATGCATTGCGTGCATTCGAAGTGAATGCGATCGATTATTTGCTGAAACCGTTTGACGAAATCCGTTTCCATCAATCGCTGGGCCGGTTGAAGGAAAGGCTCAGCCAGAAGTCGCAGCCGCGGATCGAAGAACTGGTGAACAGCCTGCTGCGCGACCAGAAGGAGGAGAATTATTTACAGCGGCTACTCGTGAAAGAAGCCGGAAAGATGTATCTGGTCAAAACGGACGACATCACGCATTTCTCGGCGGACGGCAATTATATTTCGGTTTACACTGCACAGAAGAAAGTTTATACGATCTACGAAAGCCTCGGCAGCCTCGAAGGCCGCCTCGATCCGTCGGTCATGATCCGCGTCGGCCGTTCGAACATTGTGAACATGAATTTCATCTCCGAGCTCGAAACATACTTTAATGGTGAGTATATCATTCATTTATCCACCGGTGAAAAAGTAAAATGGACACGCGGGTACCGCGACAATATCAAGGCGTTCGTCACCAAAATGGGGTAACCGCAAGATACGGTTCACGATTTGAAATGCACGCTTTACATCGCAAAAAGTCCGGATCAGACATTTTCGGTACACTTTTCAACGATTTGGATTACAAATTTGTCAGACAATGTAGCTTCCGCGCGAAGCACGAATTCAATTGCACATAAAATCCGTTAGCCATGCTCTTCAAATCTTCTACCAACCTGACCTCAGCCGTATCCGCCTTGCTCCACAGCCACGTCGGACAGCGGCAGGCCATTTTTATCGTAGCCGTCGTCGCCGCGCTCATTCTCTGGAAACTCGCAGCCGGCATTAGCGCTACCAGCCAAGCCGATGCGTCGCCGGTACCCGTTGAGACGGCTACCAGCGACACCAAGGCGGCCAGTATGAAATGGAGTTACGACGAACTCGCGCACAAACTGATCATTGAAAACACCGATCTGGCGTATGCCGAGCTCGGCGAAGGTTTTACGAAAGGCATTGGCCGCGCGCTCAACAAGGTGACGCGGCATGGCACCGCCCGCAACAATGCCGGCAAACGGGTGCTGGTTAATTTGTGATCAATAGGCCACTTCCAACTCGGCTTCTTGTACCGCTTTCTGCTGCTCAACTTTTGGCGGCAGCAGCTTGTACATTACCGGCGTCACGAGGCGCGAAAGCAACGTGGAGCTGATGAGCCCGCCGATGAGTACCAGTGCCAGCGGCGAGTACAATGCGCTATACTCGATTACGAGGGGGAGCAAGCCACCGATTGCCGTCATGGACGTGAGCAATATCGGTACGAAACGGATTTCGCCGGCTTCGATAATGGCCTCTTCAATGCCCTTACCCTGCTCGCGCAGCTGGTTGGTGAAATCGACCACCAGCAGCGAGTTTTTCACTTCAATACCTACCAATGCAATGAAGCCGATCGTAGCTGTGAATGAAAGCGTTTCGCCGGTAAGGAACAGCATTGCCAGCCCGCCCACGATTCCCAGCGGGATTACCGAGAGTACGATCAGAATGCTTTTGAAGGTTTTGAATTCCAATATCAATACGCCCAAAAAGCCGAACACGGTGATCAGTATAATGAGGCCTAATCCGCCGAAGCTTTCCTCCTGGCTCTCCTTTTCCCCGGCCACTTTGAAATGCTGACCTTTTTCGAATTTGAACTGATTGAGTTTTGCGGTAATGTCTTCGTTCATTTTCTGGACATTGTACCCCGGTTTTGCGAACGCCGAAACGGTCACGTAGCGGTCCTTGTCATAATGCCGGATCTGGTTTGGTGAGCTTTCCATTTCGATGGTGGCGATGCTTTTCAAAGGAATGCTCGCGCCCGATGCCGAGGTTACGTACAGTTTATCAAAAACACTGTAATCCTGGATCGCAGCATTGCGCGGCACCGACACATTGATATTGTAGCTATCGGCCTTGCCCACATCCTCGCGGAAAGTGGCCACATTCAGCCCGGCAGCCCCCAGCCGCACCGTACGATCGATGTCGGCCGAGGAAATACCCAGCGTTCCGGCTTTCTGTTCATTGATGTTGATGCGTAGATCGGTCGGTTGTACCAGCAACGGGTTGTTCACGTAAATGGTACCTTCGGTTTTGGTGAGTAAATCCGCAACACCGAATGCGGTTTTGCGCAGGTCTTCCAGGTTTTCACCATAAATGCGGTAAGCCAGCGGCGCTTCGATCAACGGGCCCTGTTCAAAGTCTTTCACTTTGATTTCCGCCCCGGGATAGCGTTCCAGCTTTTTGCGCAGCTTTTCGATCACCGCTACTTTCTCTTCGGTTTCAAGCCCTTCCACCTGCACGAAAATCTCCGCAAAGTTCTCGCTTTCGTTCCGTTGAACTACATTATAATAAACCCGCGGATTGCCTTTGCCCACATTCGTCGAGAATGAGGTAATGAGCGGCTCCTGTTTCAGAATACCTTCCACATAGCGAGCTACTTCGTTCGTCTTTTTGAGGTTGGTACCTTGCGGTGTTTCAATGTCGATCAGGAACATCGGCTTCTCCGATTTCGGGAAAAGACTGTTGCCGATGAGCGGTACCAGTGCCAGCGAGCCGACAAATATCAGACCGGCAATCGCCAATGTGGTTTTAGGCCAATGCAATGCGCGGTCGAGCACGCTGCCGTAGGTTTTGTGAATGCCCTTTTTCATGCCTCTCAATAACCAGTTCCCATCCTCGGAAGCATGTGGTTTCAGGATTACGCTCGACAAGAACGGCACCACGGTAAGCGAAACGAGCATCGAGGCGAATACCGTCGTGATCACCGACATCGGCAGGCTGCGGATAAAATCCCCCGCGCCCTCGGGCAGAAACACAAGCGGAAGGAATGCGAAGATCAACAGGATCGTACAACCTACCACCGCCAGGCCTATCTGCGACGATGCCTGAATGGCCGCCTGCACCTTGCCGTAACCCATGCGCAAATACCGTTCGATGTTTTCGACGACCACAATGCTGTCGTCGACCAGAATACCGAGCGCGACGATCATCCCCACAATACTCAGTTGGTTGATGTTATAACCGAGCAGGTTCATCATCGTGAGCCCGATCGCCAGCGAAAGCGGGATCGAGATCATCACCACCAACGAAGCGCGTGTGCCGAGCGGCAGCAATGTGAGCAGTACCAGTAAAATAGCTATCCCAAAATCCCGCGCGAAGTGCGACAACCGGGTATCCACACTGGTCGCCTGATCAAATACCTTGATCATCTCGATATTCGAAGGCAGCGTTTGCTGAAATTCGGCTACCACCGGTTCCACCTGGTCGCGGACGGAGATAATGTTCTCGCCCTCTTTCTGGCTCACATTCACGAAGCTGCACCTGAAACCGTTCAGGCGGGTAACGTGCGTTTCGTCCTCATAACCCATTTTCACATCGGCTATGTCTTTGAGGTATACGATCTTTCCATTGGAGCGCGAAACTACCGTGTTGGCCACCTCGTCGAGCGTGCGGTAGCTGCCGCTGGTTTTGATGTTGAGCTTTTTGGTAGCCATACTAATGCTCCCGCCCGGGATGTTCACGCCCTCGCTCTGCAATGCGCCCACGATCTGGTCCTGGGTCAGCCGTTGCTGCGCGATCTTCTCCAAATTCAGGCTCACTTTCACCTGCGGCTCGGGAATGCCCGAGTACTCCACTTTTTTAAGCGTCTTGATCTTTTCAAGCCTTTCCTTGAAATCCTTGGAATACTTCTTCAAGTGCGTATAGCTCGCATTCTCGCTGATGAGCGCGTACTGGTAAATGCTTACGTCGGATGGGATCTGTTTGTTGATGCGGATATCGGCAATGTCGGCCGGGAGCTGCGAGCGCAGTGCATTGATCTCCCGCACCACTTCCTGGTATTTATCGTCCGGGTCGGAGCTGTATTTGTAAATCACCTGCATTACCGCGAGGCCGTCGCGGATGTCGGTGATAACATGCTTCATATCGTCGAGTTCGTTGATTTTCTTCTCCATCGGGTCCACTACGAGCTGCTCCATATCTTTCGGATTGGCGCCGGGGTACACCACTACCACCGTAAATTGCGGCGGGTGAATGTCGGGATCTTCGCTCCGGGGCATCGTAAAGAGCGAGTACAGCCCCAACGCCAGCACACCCAGGAATATCACCAGCGTAAACTGGTAGTTCTTGACTGCAAATTCAGGTAATTTCATGGTCTTTGCGGTTGAAATGGGTTACTGAACTACTTTAATCACCGATCCTTCGGCCAGGTAAGCGGAACCCTCGCGGATTACCCGCGCACCCGCGTCTATGCCCGCGAGGATGAATGCCTTGTCCCCTTCGAGGAATGCGATCTTCACACGCTTCTTCTGCGCCTTGTTACCGTCCGCCACGAACACGAATGCGCTGTCGTTCTCGCCCTCGATCAATGCGTCGACGGGGACAGAAACCATGCTGGTCTTCTCTTTCGGGTAAATATGCACTTTGGCAAAAAGGCCGCTGGCGAGTTTGGTAGCGGGTTTATCGAGGGTAATTTCGGCCTGATACAATCCTGAAACCGGGTCGCTTACCTGCGCGAGGGTTTTAACATTGCCGGTGAAAGTCTGCGGATAAGCATCGAAATTGATCTCCGCTTTCTCGCCGCCTTTGAGACGCGCCCAATCTTTGTCGGTAAGGCCGCATTTCACGACCCAGTCGGCGCTGCTGGTGCTGCTGATGTGCAGAACAGGCGTGCCGCCCTGTACCTGTTCGCCGGCATTCTGTAATTTCTGCATCACCACGCCGTCGGCGGTCGAGAAAATTTTGGTTTGTGATAAATTGAATTTCATGATATCTACCTGCTTTTCAGCGAGTACCAACGCAGTTTGCGTATTTTCCAGCTGTTCCTTTGTCGCCACGCTGTCGCGGTAGAGGTTCTGCACCCGGCGCGCATCACGTTGTGCTTTCAGAAAGTTTTCTTCGGCCTGGCCCATTTGCGCGGCGATTTCAGTAGTATTCAATGTGGCCAAAAGCTGCCCTTTACGCACCTTATCGCCTTCATTTACCGTAATATCCTTAATAATACCGCCGATTTTGAACGATAAACGTGCTTCATTCTCGGAACCCAACAAACCGGATGTTTCCACGGCCTGCGCCTGGGACAATGCGGCGGAGCTGATGATTTTGACCGGGATCGTCTCGTCGGTCTGTTCCGGTTTCTTTTCTTCCTTGCACGCGGCGGTCAGGAGCGTAGCCGCGAGCACGTACGCATATATGAGAGGATGTGTTGTAGCTTTCATAACATATTTAGTTTGAGAATAAGTAGCTCGCCCGGGCCCGTTCCAGCTCTGCGGCGCGGGTTTGGACATTGAGATAGGAAATACTTTGTTGCAACTGGTCGCCGATGAGGCGGTTCTGGGCGTCGAGTAATTCAATGTAGAGCAGCTGACCTTCGCGGTAAAGCTTTTGCTGGTCCTGGTAATATTGCTGCGACAATGCGGTTTGGCTTTTGGTCGCCCGGTAAGTAAGCACGGCCGATTGAAAAGTGTTGGCCGCGGTTTTGTTTTGTAATTGAAGCTGCTGTTCTACCTGACTGATCTGTTCGCCCGTCGCTTTCTGTTCCAGTTCCGCCTGTTTTACTTTGTATTGGGTTCGGTTATTAGCAAAAACGCGCCAGTCGAGTGTCACGCCGAAGAGGTAATAACGCGTATCCCGGTTGAAATTCACGAAATCACCCTGCGAACCGAGGTCAATGAACGTGGAGAGCTTCGGTAATGCGCCTGCCCGCGCCAGTTGCCCCGACAATGCATTGATTTTCGAAAGCGATTCCAGCTTGGCCAGCTCCTCTCTCCTACCCTCCGCCGTGGTGTCCGTCAGCACATCCGTTTCAGCAGGCGCGTCGATTTCCAGACTGGTTTCCAATGGGTTATTAAGCAAAAAATTAAAGTAGGCCTTTGCATTGATCGACTGGTTGCGTGCGTCCACAAGCCTCGCTTCCAGACCGATCAGTTCATTCTCGGAGCGGCTCACCACCGTGCGGATCGCCTTGTCGTTTTTCACCAGAGCCTGGTTAAACCTGAGGTTTTCGCGGGCCAGCGAAACGGCGTTTTCGAGGATCCGGATAGCCTCGTTTGACTGCTGGCAGGCATAGTAAGCCAGCTTGATCTCCTTCACTAACTCTCTCCTGTAAACGTCGACTTCCGCCTGCTGCAAATGGATTTGCTCCTTCCGGATCTTGGTGTTAAAAGCGATCTCGGCATTGTAAAGCGGCAGGGACGTCCTGAATTTGGCATCATAGTAATTCCGCGGATTGAACGTCTGGCTCACATTTTCCACTTTCGGGAATGCCGACGAGTTGGTCAGGTCATTGAGCGAATTATAAACCGGGTTGAGCAAATCACCGATCGGAATGCTGATTTTCCGCCCACCGCGAGAGTCGAGGTAAGAAGTGCTGAAATTGACTTCAGGATAGAAGAACGTCCTGGCTTCTTTCAGTGCAAACAGGTTCCTTTCGAGTATAAAGCGCTGTTGTTTAAGGCCCTGGTTGTTTTTCAGACCCTGATCAATATAGCCTTGCAAAAGCGCATCCTGTGCCCGGACGGGAGTGAAAAGGCTCAGCAAGGGCACAAGAAGATACTGCCAATGCCGGAGCATGGGCTTCAAAATTCGCTTCATTTTAAGTAATGTTTAGTTTATGAACAGTGTTTAGTGAATGGCAAAATTTTTTAGGTTTTCAGATTGGCTAAAAATAAGTCGAACGAACTATGCAGAATTTGACGTGTAATTTCATCGGTTTGCATGAGAATGCACATGCGCTCCCGTACGTAAAGCGAAACCAGTCCGTGCACATACGACCACACCTGGATCGCCGTCACATGCAGGTCAGCCGGCCGGATCTTCTTTTGTTCGAGGCATTCGGCCAATGTCGTGAGCAGGTAGCCAAATGCACATTCGCCCGCCTTCCACTTTTCCTCGTTTTTGATCTGCTCCATGGGTGCGCGCATGATGAACATCAGATCATAGTAATCGG
This sequence comes from Dyadobacter soli, assembly GCF_900101885.1. Lineage (GTDB taxonomy): Bacteria > Bacteroidota > Bacteroidia > Cytophagales > Spirosomataceae > Dyadobacter > Dyadobacter soli. The sequence goes on from NZ_FNAN01000010.1 coordinate 280,634, forward strand.
GGTTTTCAATGCCAAACTGCATGTAAGTACGGCCCAGCGCTCCCAGCCTTTCGAACGGATCGGCTATCGCATCGTGTTGGCGCAGTTCCTTATCCAGCAGATCGAATGCATTTTCATGGATTACATAAAAAATTTCGTCTTTATCCTTGAAATACAGATAGATAGTAGCCGGACTATATTCAATATCATCGGCAATGCTACGAATCGACGTCTTGTCGTAACCTTGCTTCAAAAACAGCTGAGTTGCCGATTCGATGATCAGGTTCCTCATTTCCTGCTTTTCCCGCTCTTTTCTTTCCTTAATCGCCATGCTTTTGTAATTACGATGTGAATATAATAAACACTGTTTAGTAAATGCAAATTGTTTAGCGAAATAAGTTAGGAAAGGCGGAATTCTACCTATAAGCGGAGCGTGGAATGTGCGATGAAGGCTATTTCTGTTTGAAACGGTCGTCGGTAAGGGCTTCAAGGAAGGTTACAATGTCGTCGACTTCGTGGTCGGACAGGTTGAGCGCGCTGCCGAGCGACAGGTCGCGGTTAATGGGATTGCGTACAAATTTGTCGGGCGTGTTATAGTATTGAACCACCTCGCGCAACGTTTTGAACATCGCATTATGCATGTACGGTGCTGTAACGGCCACATTCCGCAAGCCGGGGACTTTGAACAACCCGATGTGCGCGCTGTCTTTGGTTATCTTAAACCGACCGGAATCATTCAATTCCTTACCGTTGAATAATCCGATACTTTTGAAGCGATCGGCTGTAAAATCTTCGCCGGAATGGCAGGTAGCACAATTGGCCTTGCCGATGAAAAGCATCCGGCCGCGCACAGCCGCTTCGGACATTGCCTTTTCGTCGCCGTCCAGGTAGCGGTCGTAAGGCGTATCCGTCGTTTCCAGCGTCCGTTCGAACGCCGCAATCGCGCTCAGCAGGTTTTTATCATTGACTTCCGATTTGAAAACTTTTTGGAATGCAGCGCTATAAAAATCGTCTTTACGAAGCCGCTCAACAGCCTGATCGACAGACAAATCCATCTCATCATGCGCGGAGAGCGGACCCAACACCTGCTCTTCCAGCGACCCCGCACGGCCGTCCCAGAAGAAATCCGTGCGGCCCGACAGGTTGGTCAATGCGGGGGAGTTGCGCGTCAGCCGTGTACCCTTATCACCAATGCTGAATGCCGCAGTATCCGCAAATGCAAACTGCGGAATATGGCACGATGCGCAGCTGATCGCCCGCCCGCGCGAGAGGATCGGGTCCGAAAACAGTTTTTCGCCCAACTCCTCTTTCGTATTCAACTCCACCGAAACCTCTGCGGATTGCAACGACAGCAACGCAAGCGAACCGCCGCAAACCGCGGTCGCAAGCCATTTTGAAATACCCATGTTGAATTTTTGGATTTAAATCAATGCGTTGAAATTGATCTATTGCACCTCGAACGACTCTTTGAACGGCACGCAAAGTCCGTCCTCGTTCGAGCAAAGCAGCCCCTTGATCGTCCCCGAAACTTTCCCACCCCTCTTGGCCAGCTTGATCGTCTGCCGGAACTCGGCTTTGTCCACAAAATAGGTATAGGCCTTATCCCACGTCGGGTCCACGGCTTTGAGCGGTTTCACGGCGCGTATATCGCCCACGAGTTGGTAGGCATTGTTTGTATCAAATGCGAATTCCGTCGGAAGCGGGCCGATATCCCCTTTGAAATCAGACGAATACAGCTTCCAGTTTTTATTGATATCGGCTGAAAATACCACTTCCACCTCCTCGCCGGCTTGCGTAGCGCTTTTCGAAAGGCTCACCTTCCAGCGCGAAATGTCTTTCAAGTCCTGCGCGAAAACGCCTGCCGAACAGCAAAGCACGAGCATTAAAACCCTGTAAATCATTGAAATAGCATTATAGGATGAAATATTAAACAACTGCAAAGCATTTACGCCTCACCGGCGGCCTTGCAGTTGTCTCAAATCACCACGTACCTAGTTAGTTGAACTCACGATTTATCCATTGCATTGCCGTTGCATACCCGACGGCATTTCCGGAATGCGAATAATCACTTTGTGGCTACCAATATCACATCGCTAACGCTATTGGGCATCTTACAATCCAGTGCCGTTGGGGACATAACGTTGGTAGAAGGCCACTGGATCAACGCATTTCAAAAATCCCACAGGGATGTGACAACAAATCACATTGCAAACTGCCGTTGCATGCCTAACGGCAATTCCGGAATGCGAATAATCACTTCGTGGCTACCAATATTACATCGCTAACGCGATTTGGCATCACACAATCCAGTGCCGCCAGGCACGTAACATTGGTAGAAAAACCGTTGGATCAACGCATTTCAAAAATCCCGTAGGGATGTCACAACAAATCACATTGCAAATTGCCGTTGCATGCCTGACGGCATTCCCTAATGCGGATAATCCTTTTTGTGGCTACCAATATTACATCGCTAACGCGATTTGGCATCTTACAATCCAGTGCCGTCAGGCACGTAACGTTGGTAGAAAGACCATTGGATCAACGCATTTCAAAAATCCCGTAGGGATGTGACAACAAATCACATTGCAAATTGCCGTTGCATGCCTGACGGCATTTCCCTAATGCGAATAGTCATTTTGTGGCTACCAATATTACATCGCTAACGCGATTTGGCATCCTACAATCCAGTGCCGCCAGGCACGTAACGTTGGCAGAAAGACCATTGGATCAACGCATTTCAAAAATCCCGTAGGGATGTAACAACAATTCAAATGGCTTCTATTTCGAACTCTTCGTAGTACCGACGGCGGCAGAACTAACCCCGGAAGGCACCGGCTCAGAAATGAGTTCGTTCAGATCCTTGTTCCACTTTGCCACGTAATCCTCGAAGTACTTACCCGTGATCTCTCCGGTGTAGCCGGTGTGGATCTGCCGCACTTCGCCTTTGCGGTCGATGAGGATCGTGGTCGGGAACGCCATCATGCGGTTCAGCGCGGGAAGCTTGTCCGATGCCACTTTTTTGTCGGCAATACCGCCGAAAAGGATATCATACTCGATGCCGTACTTCTTTTCAATGTGCCGAGCGTGTATTTGGCGTATTCGAGATCGTCCTTCTGCTCGAAACCGATCGCGATCGCTTCCACGCCACGGTCCTTGTTGGCCTTGTACCAGGGCGCGAGGAACGACGTTTGGTCGGTACAGTTAGGGCACCAGGTTCCGATGATCTCCACGATCACCACCTTGCCTTTGTACTTGTCGTCGCTCAGCGAAACCTCCTTGCCGTCGAGGTCGGGCAATGTGAAGTCAAGTTTTTTATAACCTTCTTTGAGATAAGTCAGTTTGTAGGGATCGGGCAGCTCGGCTTTGTCGTTTTTAGTCCCTTCGAATTTGGTATTATCATAAATACCCGAGCTGATAACGCCGGTAATGCTACCGTCCTCGTTGATTTTGCCCTTGTACACGCGCGGGTTCGGGCCCGAGAAGTGCGAAAGCACGAATTCGTCGCCCTGTACCACGCCTTCCAGCTCTCGGCTATCTCCTACGGTCGACATCACCACGCCCGTCAGCTTGTTGCCTTCCTGTTTTAGAAGCGCCACATTATCAGGCATTTTGGCTTTACTGAAAACCTGCAAATCCCATTTCCCCGAAATGTTATGCTTGGTAGGCTGCTCTTTGCCTTTCTCTACGAAACGGTAATTTTTGCCATATTCCGCCGAGAACGGCAGCGCATTGCCGCGGAAGCCCGGCACGAGGCTCCGGTACTCGCCGGTAATCTTGCCGTCGGTTTCCACTTTCGCCACGAGTGCGGCGTCGTAAGTGTTCATTTTGACAAAAATCGAGTCCGCGCCGAGCCTGGTCACTTTGAAATCGTCGCGGCGCGTGCCGTTCAGCAGTGTCAATACCGGATGGTCTTTGTCTTTGGCATTGTATTCAAAATTGAATGGGATGTGTGTTTCGCTGATCACGAACTCGCCGCGCCAAACGCCTTGCTTCGGCGCTTTGGCATCCGGGCCGTCACCTGCAAATGCGGCATGACCGAACAATGTGGCCCCTGCCAATGCCACGGCTTTCATCTGGTTGCTGATTTTCATACAACTGGAAATTTTTAGGTTTTTGAAAAATGGAAGTACTTCTCATTCGATCCGAGGCATTTTGCAGGATTGGCCCGGATCATCGGCTGGTCGGAGGTGGTTTGTGACCGGCCGTTGAATCATGAAGCAAATATAAATGGTGGATTTTTAATTATCTACAATTTTCGTAGACTAAGTAGAATAAACTCGGATTTCATACCACCAAACTCCTACGCGTGAGCATATAATGCGTTCCGGCCGTCTGGTGGCAACGTATCCGATTTGTGTTTTCAAAATTTTGATAAACCGCATCGCGGCGCATTAACTTTGTGGCATCTCAAAATCTTATCTGCAAAAAAATGTCACACCAACGTTGTTGTCCGGCCGATGCCTGGCGGAGCTAAGCCGCTTTTTTTAAATTATGTTTAGTCTATAAAATCCGTAGATTAAATATAATATTACTTGATCCGACGATGTGCGGAATGGTTGCCGACGGGACTGCAGGCTCTCCGTCGGCGCGACGCACCGGACGCCGGACCGCCGGAATGCCGGAGCACCGGTATGCCGGATCGTGCCATTTCCGCCATCGCCGGATCAGGTTTTCACCCATTTCAGTTTCATGTTCCAAATAATACTTATGAAACATTTATTACTTTTTATACTTTTAATATCCACTCCCCTGCTTGCCCAGCAGCGTACCCTCACGGGGCTGGTACGCGCAGAAGACGGCGCGCCGCTCCCCGGCGTTAACGTGGCGATTAAAAATACCCGGCAGGGCACCATCACCGACACCGACGGCCGCTTTACACTCCCGCTCGTTAAGGGCGAAACGCTCGTATTTTCGTTTATCGGCTTCACTGCCAAAGAATTGCCTGTCACCGCCGCCAACGAGTACAATGTAACGCTGCTCGCCAGCACGCACACACTCGGCGAAGTGCAGGTCGTAGGATCACGGAATGCCAACCGCACGAAAATCGATTCGCCGGTACCGGTGGATATTATTGATCTGAAACCATTGCAGGAATCGGCCCCGCAGGTGAGCATTACGCAGCTATTGCAATATGTTTCACCCTCTTTCCATTCCGTGAACGGTACCAATGCGGGCGATGCAGGCTCTGCGCTGAACCTTTCACAATTGCGCGGACTGGGTGTGGACCAATTACTGGTGCTTGTAAACGGCAAGCGCCGCCACAAAAGCTCCAACATTAACTGGGGCGGCCTCGGCAACGGCGCGACGGGCTACGACCTCAACTCTATCCCGACGGCGGCCATCGAACGCGTAGAGATCCTCCGCGACGGCGCGGCGGCACAATACGGCTCCGATGCCATTGCAGGCGTGATCAACATCGTGCTCAATAAGAGCGTCGACCAGCTCACACTGAGCTCCACAGCCAGCACACGCCGCCGGGGTGACGGCACGACCACGCGTACGAATGCGAACTACGGCTTTGCATTGGGTAAAACCGGCGGCTATCTGAACACCACCGCTGAATTTGCCACACAAGCCATTGCCATCCTGCCCGGAAACGACGACGCAGGCCTCTACATCGGCCCGATTTACGGCGGCGGCGCGAACACGCGCAATTACGATGCCATTTATACGAAAGAAATCGACGAGGCCATCCTGACTTCCCGCGGCATCGATCGCCACCATTTCGACCGTCGCGCTGGTGGTTCCAATAAAGCCAAGGACGCGTTGCTGTTTTTCAACGCCGCGGTACCGATCCGCCAGAACGCAGAGCTTTATGCATTCGGAGGGATTAGCCACCGCAATTCGCAATTTACCGCCGTATACCGCCTACCGGGATGGACGGAGCGGAACAATGCCTTCCTCTACCCCGACGGTTTCCTGCCGGCGATGGAGAACATTATCACCGATAAATCGTTCGCGGTGGGCATCAAAGGCAAGATCCGCGAATGGGACGTCGATATTTCCAATGTGTATGGTAAAAACGATTTCGGCAATGTGATTACCAATTCGCTGAATGCGAGTCTGGGACTGAAAACGCCCACTACTTTCGACGCGGGCAGCTACAATGCAAGTCAGAATACCGGCAGCATCGATATCAGCCGCTATTTTCCGAAAGTGTTGAAAGGCATTAACGTGGCCTTCGGCGCGCAGTACCGGGTGGAAACCTACCAGATCGTCGCAGGCGAAGAAGCGTCCTATTCCAAAGGCGATTTGCGGGCTATTTACGGCCTCGATACCACCGCGGCGGGCATTATTTACCAGACCAAAGAAGGCAGCATCGGCCTAAACGGCCTTTCGCCGGGCTCTCAGATCCACGCCGGCTTCCGGCCTGAAAACCAGGTGAATGTAAGCCGCTCGATCCTGGCGGGTTATGCCGATATCGAGGCGAACATTACCGATAAATGGCTGGTGTCCGGTGCCCTTCGCCTCGAAAGTTTCTCACAGCTTCAAAACGTAACGACCTACAAAGTCGCCTCCCGTTACAGCATTACCGACTGGCTGGGCATCCGGGCCTCCCACAACACCGGCTTCCGAGCACCGGATCTGGCGCAATACTACTACACCGAAACATCGACCAGCTTCCAGCAGGGCCGTGCCATTGATCAGGTAACGGCTTCGAACCAGAGTGCCGCCACGCGCGCGCTAGGCATACCTACGCTCACGCCCGAGAAGTCGAAAGGCTACACAGTGGGTTTTACGTCCCAGCCATTCCGCAACTTCGAGCTCACTGCCGATGCTTACCTGGTGGATGTCGATAACCGTGTGGGAAATACCGGTAATTTCTCGGCGACCGACGTCAATCTGCCGGCGGAAGTGCGCACCTTGTTCGTGCAAACCGGCACTACGCAGGCGAAGTTCTTTTACAACTCGTTCAGCACGCGCACAAAAGGACTGGAAGTTACCGGAAGCTACCGCACACCGTTCCGCAGCGGTACATTAAGCCTGCTTTTGGGGGCCAATTTCGTCAAAAACGAAGTTACCACGGTGAATACGCCGAAAGGGCTGGAAGCTTACCGCTACATTATCTTCAACGACGGCGAAAAAGCGCGGGTTACCTCGCAGATTCCCGGCCAGAAGATCACATTGCAGGGTATTTTCAAGAAAAATCGCCTCACCTACCTGGCCCGCGCCGTCTACTTTGGGTCTGTCACCAATGCATCGGCTTTGAATGCGACTTTTCCTAAACCTGATTACTTCTACCAAAAGCTGAAACCGATCTGGGTAGCGGATGTGTCGGTGGCGTACTCGCTCACCAAATCCATCCAGGCGACTTTGGGTGTTAATAACCTTTTCAATGAGCTGGGCGACTATTCCGACCCTAAACTGAGCGCTTTGAACAATCCATCGGTGATAGGCATCCAAAACGGCAGCGCCGGTATCCAGCCTTTCATTCGAGTAACCGCAAAACTTTAATGTGATGAAAATATTCGTACAACTACCCTTTTCGGCTTTACGCCTGCTCGGCATTATCCCCGCCCTGTTTCTCATTTCGGGCTGCGAAGATACCGGCTACCTCGACGTCGACGCCGCCGACCGGCCGCCGCTGAGCGCCAATATCAGCTTTGCAAACGCCCGTCCTATCGATGCCGGCCTGTATTTCTGGACATTCACCGACAAAGTGACGCCCGCGCCCGTCGCCATCAACAAAGCCTCGGAATACCTGCCCACTGTTTTCGGTAATGTGCAGATCAACTTCACCGAGGGCACCAACACGAGCTACAAGGCGTCCTACCAGTTCGGTAACTCGGCAACATTCACCGCCACCGGCCGCCCCAACGGCCCCATCGCGACTTTCTACCATACCGTAGTGGCCGCGCGTACTGCCAACAACAAGGCCGATTCGCTGATCCTTTTTTACGACGATCTCAAAGCCCCGGCGTCCGGCAAAGCCAAGCTCCGGTTCATCAACCTTTCCCCCGGCGCAGGTGCATTAAATGTGGTTCAAAACGGTAAAACGCTCTTCAACCAGGTTGCCTACGGCCGCGCCGCCAACTCAGCCCTGACTGGTGAAGCGTTAAGCGCCTGGTCACTAGGTCCATTCGAAACCGTCGACGCCGGCACTTTCAATCTCGATTACCTGGACGCTGCAACCGCCGCCAAAATCGGTTCCGCCAGCCTCCAACTAGACGCCGGAAAAATATACACGGTCTTCACAAGAGGCCTGCCAAACGCCGCGCCCGCATTCGGCACAAGCGTGATCGAACATCCTGTAAAATAAATGGTGATTGGACAAAGCGAAGCCGCACTGCCGATTGGCGGTGCGGCTTTTTGTGGTTTGCGAAGTCTGCTATTCCAAAACGACCACCTTCAATTTTGAAAGTCGTGCTATTCTTTTGAAATCCGCTTTGTTAAAGGTGTACAATTCATCACAATGCCGTTCGGCAATGGCGGTGTGGAGGCAATCATTGATATGCTGGAAACCTAGGTGCTTGCATAGTGTGATGGCTCGCCGCATCTCCGATGCTTCGTAGTTCAATGGCACCAAACTCAAAAAGGTCGTCAGAATTGATTCGATATCTTGCTTTTCCAATCCTAAACGATTCAGAACATAGGCAGTTTCCTGCATCGTTAGAAAAGACACTTTGAGTTTTCCGGAAGAAATTACCTTGTCAAAAATGTCCTTAGCAACGCTATACTTGGAAATGTCTTGTGGTACCAGGAAATGAATCAACACGTCTGTGTCGAGGTAAATCATAAATTCACCTCATCTGCAAGCTTAGAAATATCGATATTGGGATCGACCTTCGCGTCTTTAAACCGCTCGCGGAGCGCCGTTAGGGACCGGTGCTGGTCTTGCTGTGAGATATTATCTGCATTAACGTGTTCGACGACTACCGTTAGCTCCCCATCGCCAAACATCTTTCTAACGAGGTCGGCGAATGCGGGAGTCATACTTCCGGCTTTTAAATGAAAAGTGTGCTGCATAGCTATCTGGAATTGCTTTTACCAAAAATAACAATTCCAGAAAGCACGTGCAACCCATACAGCCTCAAAATCCGGTGGATAATCGGGAAATGAGCAGAAGGTCACGCCACAGACAACATCCGCCTGCTCGAGTTGGAGCAGTTGGGCCTTGTCGGGCGTGGATTTTCTGAGTTTCCCCAACGCGCCCGCATTCGGCACAAGCGTGATCGAACATCCTGTAAAGTAAATGGTGATTGGACAGAGCGAAGCCGCACTGCCGATTGGCGGTGCGGCTTTTTGTGGTTGCGCACATAAGAGTACCGATAAATAATGGGTGACAACCAAAGAAGAAGAAATGTTTGTTATTTACAAACATTTGTGTAACTTGAAAATAGTTTTTGAAAGTCAGCCAGACGATAATCGGCACACACTATAATGGAAAGTCTTATTCAGAGAATCAAAGAAATCGCGGCAGCGAATGCATTAGGATTTACAATTACACTGCCGGATTGTGAGTATGTCACATCAGGCTACGTCGTTGCCATGCTGGAAACGCAGAACTCTTTTGGTGACGAGGGGTTGAGACGGGTAATTGAAATGGCATCAGACACTACCGGAATTATGGGAGGTTGGAACAACGATGGGCTATTTTATTGGGATGCCGTTTATATTATTCAGGACCGCAAACGTGCGATCGAGTTGGGCAAAGCCAATGAGCAAATCGCGATATATCACATCGAAAATGATGACGTGATACTCATTTAGATTAGACAAGTATTCAATTGTTTTATGTTATTACCACTTCGACTATGGAAACGATTATTAAGAATATACATTTAATCAAGGACTTGACTACCGAGGAGAATATCAAGAAGCTTGAAATAGGCGCTTTGCAACACCGCAAATTTGCCAGGATTACTTTTAAAGTAATTTCAGTTATTGGAAAAGTCATGCAAATACATACAGTTCAAACCAAGTCCCCGCATGAAAACCACGCCGACGAGGATAGGTTGATCCTTCGTACAAAAGAGCTTTTTCTACACTTCTTCCCGGACTATGAAATTCAAGTAACCGCGACACCGTATCAGGCGAACCCCACTGAAAAAGTCACACCGGAATACATTCGCGAAGCTATGAACAGCTACGATATCAAAGTGAAGGACATTGTGGATGAAACCGGGATCGATAAAAGTAATGTAAGCGCGTGGGTAAATGGAACCCGTTCGATGTCACAGCCTGTGAGGGCTATGTTTTATTACTACATCTGGCAGAAGGCAGCGGTAGCACGAACTGCTTGATTATCCATACTTATTGATATTGCTCAATTTATAAAAGGGGTTGAACCTATCAACCCCAACAATATCGTTCGAAATCCCCCCTCCATTACGCCACGGACAACATCCGCCTGCTCAGCGCGCTTACGCGGATTCCTTTTAAATATTTCGTGCGTTCTTCGATTTCGTTCTGGTAGCGGAAGGTGTAGCCCGGGCCGGCGGCGCGTTTGAATTCGCGGGTCGCTTCCTTGATTTGCTTGCGCGAGATGCCGCTGTATTCCAGTTGGAGCAGTTGGGCCTTGTCGGGCGTGGATTTTCTGAGTTTCCAGTATTGCGGATGGTTCGGGCCGATCGGTTCGCGGAAACCGGTATCGTGCTTTTCCCGGATAAGAAATTCGTAATCGATGATAATTTCGGCGCGGTTGCGGGCCACCTGCCCTCTTACCACGATCTTGGCCTCCCGGCCCACGCTCAAATGAAATGTCTTTTCTAATATCATGACGGTTTCCAGTTAACAGGAGTGATGCCTCTCGCCTCCAAATTTTCATTCCAGCAACAGGTGGTTTATGCAGGATCCATTTAGTCTACTTGTTTTATAGACAAAGTAAAGTTAAAATTGTGACTCTTCAAAGCCCAGGCCGCAAAACTTCGATCCCGACATGAAACATTTGTTTTTACAGCTCAAATTTCCCGAACTTACCGCATTCACATTCCCTTACCCGAACATTTTATCGAATATGAATACCCGTTTTACCGCACGGCTGCTACCGGCAATGATGGTGGCCGTGCTGCTCCTCCACCTCCCCACTTTGGCGCAACCCGCGTCGAAATCTAAACCGAACATCATTGTTTTCCTCGTCGACGATATGGGCTGGCAGGATACTTCGGTGCCGTTTTGGGACAAGCCTACTGACTTCAACCGTCGCTACCACACGCCGAACATGGAGCGTCTCGCCCGCGAGGGCATGAAGTTCACGAACGCGTACGCGATGCCCGTGTGTACGCCAACACGCGTGAGCCTGATCACGGGCGTGAATGCGGCGCGTACCCGTGTGACGCACTGGACGTCGCCCGACAAAAACAAGAACACCGACTACGCCGACCCGACGCTCAACGCCGTCGACTGGAATATCAACGGTTTCAGCCCGGATGCGGGCGTGGAGCACACTTTTCATGCGACCGCATTGCCCGAGGTGCTGCGTGGGAATGGCTACTACACGGTTCACAGCGGCAAGGCGCATTTCGGCTCGGCGGGGACGCCAGGTTCCAACCCATTGAATACGGGCTTTGATATCAACATCGCCGGCAGTTCGATCGGTCACCCGGCCAGCTATTCGGGCAAGGCAAACTACGACAACCCCACGAACGGTAAGCCCAACCGGAATGCGGTACCGGGGCTCGAAGCCTACCATGGCACCGACACCTTCCTCAGCGACGCCATTACCACCGAAGCCCTGAAAGCGATCGAAAAACCTATTTCAGAAAAGCAACCATTTTTCCTCTATCTCGCGCATTATGCCGTACACATCCCGCTGACGGCCGATCCCCGCTTTTTGAACAAATACCTCCAAGCCGGCCTGGACAGTACGGAAGCCAAATACGCCGCGCTCGTCGAAGGGATGGACAAGAGCCTGGGCGATGTGCTCAAATACCTGGACGACAAGAAGATCGCCGATAATACAGTCGTACTTTTCATGTCCGACAATGGCGGCCTGAGTACCACTCCCGCACGCGGCGGCAAAGCCTGGACGAACAATCTGCCGCTGAAAGCCGGGAAAGGCTCTGTATATGAAGGCGGTATCCGCGAACCGATGTTAGTGAAATGGCCGGGCGTCGTGAAAGCGGGCACGGTAGCCGGTCAATATGTGATCGTGGACGATTTCTTTCCTACCATCCTCGAAATTGCAGGGGTTAAGAATGCCCGGACCGTTCAAAAAGTGGACGGAAAGTCATTTGTACCGATCCTGAAAAATCCGGCTTTCAAAGACGACCAGCGCGGGCTGGTATGGCACCATCCCAACCGATGGATTGCCGCCGAAGGGCCCAATATCCATTACGCCAGCGCATTCCGGCAGGGCGACTGGAAGCTGATTTACGACTACCGGCAGGCAAAACTGGAATTGTACAATCTGCGCAGCGATATTGGCGAGGAGCACGATCTGGCAGCCACAAATCCATCGAAGGTAAAAGAACTGGCGACGCTTCTCTCGAAACAGCTCAGAGCGTGGGATGCGCAATGGCCGACTTTCAAAAGCACAGGCAAGCCGGTACCGTTTCCGGACGAACTCGCAGATCAATAGTTACCTCTCAAAAACAAAACACCTCCCAGGAAGCCCCGGGAGGTGTTTTAGCTTTACTCAACGTGTGCAACAACGTGCACGTTAATTGCACATGAAAATATAATGCCTGTGCAACTGATTGTAGTACAAAATCTTATCGAACGGACAATCAACCTCCTTCTTCCGTATTTTTCATTTTCATCAACAACGCATAGGCATTACGGATCACGATGTTGGATTCGGCTCCGATCTCCGCCCCGCCGATCTGCTGAAAGCCGTTCCTGACCGTCCCCGGCTCGATTTCGACCATCTCGAAATTGCCCGAATCGCGCTGGATGAATACGAAAGATTTGTTCTCCCAGCGAACCACGGCATCTTCGGGCACTGCCAGCGCCTTTTTGCGCTCAATGGATACCTCGCCGTTCATAAACATGCCCGGTACCAGCGCCGCATTGTATCGCTCAAAATGGCAATGCACCTCTGCCATTCTGTCATCGGTAAGGCTCTTGCCGATCAGGATAATTTCGGCTGTGAATTTCTTCGAAGGGTCTGCGTTGCTGTAAGCTGTAACCCGCTGACCGACAGACAATGCGCTCAAATCCTTTTCGAACACATTGAGTGACAGGTGGATATCTCTCGGATCGACCAGTTCGAAAAGCATATCCGTCGGTGCCGTGTATTTACCCACGTTTACATTCACCTTCGAGATAAAGCCATCGATGGGCGCAAGAACAGAGACTGTTTTCGAAATATTCTCCGCGTTCAAATGCCTGGGTGCAATGCCGATCACTTCCAGTTTTCGCGCCAGGGCATTCATCAAAATCCGCTGCGTTTCCATCTCGGCTTTGGCCTGCTGGTAGACCTTGTCGCTGGCCGCTTTGCTCAGGTTAAGGTCTTTCTGGCGGGCATATTCGCTCTCGGCAAGCTCGAATTTGGCCCGCGCCGTTAGGTAATCCTGTTGTAGCTGGATAAACTGCATGTCTTCCAGTTCAGCCAGCACCTGCCCTTTTCTGACCCGCATCCCCGGTAGCATTTTCGTCGATTTGAGGTAGCCGCCCAAAGGAAAACTGAGACTGACGGTACTCTGCGGCGGAACATCGATTTTCCCTTGCAGCATCAGCGTTTCCGATACGTTCTTCAAAACCGGCTTACCCACCTCGATCCCCACATTGCGTATTTGTTGTGGATCAAATGACACTTGCCGCATGACCGCATTCCCTGAATTTTCGGTCGCCGTGCCGGCGGATGCCTGGGTATTGCCCGTGCGCCCGGCGTCTTGCTCCCGATCCGGCGTGCTGCACGAGAGGCAGGCCCAAAACGCCACGGATATTAAAATGTATGTTTTCATAATGACTTATTGATTGTTCAAATGGAGTAAGTTGATCACAGCCTCGTTGTAGCTGCCTAGCGCATTCACGTATTCGCTGCGGATGGCGATGGATTGCCCGGCGAGGATCACCCATTGCAGGTAATCGATCTCCCCGGCCACAAACTGGCTGTCGGCCACGGTAATGATCGTCTCGGCGTTTGGAAGGCCCTGCTGCTCGTAGTACCGGAGGTTTTCAGTGAATTTCCGGACTTGTTCCCGCGCATTACGCCAGTCGGAGCGCAGCCGCTGTTCGGTCAGCTCGGCGTCGTTTTGCGCACGTAGCCAATCGATGCGGGCAGCGGCTATTTGGGCGGTATGGGCCTTGAAAAAGATCGGGATATTGATTCCCACGCCGTAGTAGCCAAACCGGTCCTTCCCGGTCAGGTTTACTTCCTGGCCATTCAGCAATTGTGTCCCGCGAAAACTGAGGTTGTTGTAAGCCGCCGAAAATTCCGGCAGCACCCTTGATTTCTCCGTCCGGTAACGGAAGTACGCCGATTCCGTGAGCTGCTTACCGATCTCGATCTGCGGCAAATCCGTGGTTGCCGCGGCGGTATCGGTAGCGTTCGGTGCGGTAATGCGGGCCGTTGTCCATGCAGGGGTGTATGCCAATGAATCCTGCAACCAGAAGTTGAACCGTACTAGTACAATGCCGAGATCGTGCCGCACGAGGTTGAGCTGGTTAGCGATCTGCTGTTTCTGTGACGTAGCGGCGGTTTTTTCCAGCAAATTCGACTCGCCCCGTTCGAAGCGGAGATTGGATTTACTTTCAAAACCGGTGAAAATGCTGTCGGCGTAGAGCAACAGTTTCTCGCGCTCTTTCAGCACGGCATATTCGTAAAAAAGCTGCCTTACGCCCGTACGCACTTCCTGCTCGCTCAGCTTCGTGCGTGCCTGCGCCGCGAGGTAATCCGCCTCGCGTGCCTTCCGCTGGTTGGTATAAACGGTCGGAAATGCGATCGCCTGCGTGATACCGATGCGGGTGTCGTTATTCGGGCTATTGAACTTGCCGTAGTCCGCACTAATGCTGGTTTTGGCAATGTCGAATGCACCGCGCCGCAGCTTTTCAGCCGACTGCTCGCCGAGCCTGCTTCCTTTCACATTACGGTTATGCACCAGCGCTTTTTGCTCTGCTTCTTCCAGGCCGATGGCATTATGCTGTGCCTGTGCCGATGTTGCCAACAGCAGCAAGATGCCTATTACAGTGGCGCCATGGCGTTGCTTCGCCTCCGGTTTATTTTTTGAGTTAAACAACAAATACAAAGCTGGTAAAACAAAGAGCGTGAGCAATGTAGCCGTCACCAGGCCGCCTATCACCACTGTGGCGAGCGGTCGCTGCACCTCGGCACCGGCGCCGTTGCTGACAGCCATCGGGAGGAAACCCAGCGACGCCACGGCGGCCGTCATCAATACGGGTCGCAGGCGGTTGCGGGTACCTGTCATCACCAGCTGCAATGCGTCGGTGATACTTCCTTCTTTTTTAATGCGGTTAAACTCCGAGATCAGCACAATGCCGTTCAGCACCGCCACACCGAACAATGCGATGAACCCTACGCCCGCCGAAATGCTGAACGGCATCCCGCGCAGTGCCAGCGCAAACACGCCGCCAATCGCCGAAAGCGGAATGGCCGTATAAATGAGCGCGCCGTCTTTCACCGAGGAGAATGTGAAGTACAACATCATGAATATCAGCAGCAATGCCACCGGTACCGCAATGCCCAGCCGCGCCTTGGCCTGTTGCAGGTTTTCGAATGCACCGCCGTAGGTAATGGAATAGCCGCTTTCGAATCTGATCTTCGCCTCCACCTGCTGCTGCAACTCTTCCACGATCGACTGCACATCGCGGCCGCGCACATTGAAACCGACGATAATGCGCCGCCGCGTATCCTCGCGCTGGATCTGGTTCGGGCCTTCGATTTCGCGCACGGCAGCTACCTGGCTAAGCGGGATTTGCAGGCCGCCCGGCGTCGATACCAGCAGGTTTTGCACGTCGGCAATGCTTTTGCGGCCTTCGGCACCCACGCGCACCACGAGATCGAAGCGTTTTTCGCCTTCATAAATCTGCCCGGCGGCGGCACCAGCGAATGCGGCATTGATGGTTTTGTTCAGATCGTCGATATTCAAACCGTATTTCGCGATTTCCGCGCGGTTGAAGTCGATCACGATCTGCGGCATGCCGGTTACCTCTTCCACATACCAGTCGGCGGTGCCGTCCACGCGCCGGGCGATCTGGCCGAGCTGGCTGGCGTAGGCGGCGAGTTTGTTCAAATCTTCGCCGAAAATCTTGCAAACCACATCCTGCTTGGCGCCGGTCATCAGCTCGTTGAACCGCATTTGCACCGGGTACTGGAAGCCGGTAGTCACGCCCGGCACCACTTCCTGCGCCGTAGCGGCCATTTTGGTAGCCAGTTCGGGGAAGCTTTTGGCATTCTTCCATTCCGACTTGTCTTTTAAAACAATGATCATATCCCCGCCTTCGATCGGCATCGGGTCCGTGGGGATTTCGGCGCTGCCAATGCGCGATACGACTTTGATCACCTCCGGATAGTCCTTTTGCAGCCGGTCCGAAATGCGGTTGATCGCGTCTATGGTCGTTGTCAGGTTGGTACCTACCAAAAGGCGTGTCTCGGTAGCGAAATCGCCTTCTTCGAGCTGCGGGATAAACTCGCCGCCCATCTGACTGAAAACCAGTACCGCACCGCCAAATAGCACAAATGCACCGGCCACCATCGCGCGCTTGAAGCGTAATGCTCGTGCGAGTGCCCGCTCGTATGCGCGTTCGATCCTTTCCATAACCCGATCCGACCAGTTGGGCGCATGGCCGAGCTTCTTGCTGATCAGCAGCGAACTAATCATCGGCACATAGGTAAGCGACAGGATGAATGCGCCCAGGATGGCGAATGCGACCGTCTGCGCCATCGGTTTGAACATCTTGCCTTCAATGCCCGACAGCGAAAGGATCGGCAGGTACACGATGAGGATAATGATCTGCCCGAAAACGGCCGCATTCATCATCCGGCTGGCAGACCCCGACACCTCGTTGTTCATCTGCTGTTGCGTAAGGCGGTTCAGTCCTGCGTATTTCCGGGAGGTATGCAAATGGTGCAGGATCGCCTCGACGATGATCACCGCGCCGTCGACTATCAGCCCGAAATCCAGCGCTCCGAGGCTCATGAGGTTGCCGCTCACGCCGAAAATGTTCATCGTCGCCACCGCGAAAAGCATCGATAGCGGGATCACCGATGCCACGATGAACCCGGCCCTCAGATTACCCAAAAACAACACGAGCACGATCACGACGATCACCGCACCTTCGAGGAGGTTATGCTCCACGGTACCAATGGCATTGTTCACCATTTTGGTACGGTCCAGAAAGGGTTCTATTTCAAGGCCTTCGGGCAATGTTTTGCCGATCTCCGCGATCCGCGCCTTCACATTACCGATCACTTCCGAAGAATTCCCGCCTTTAAGCATCATTACAATGCCCCCGGCCACCTCGCCGTAACCGGCCATCGTGAGCGCGCCGTAGCGGATCGCAGGTGCGAAACGTACCTGCGCCACGTGGCTCACCAGCACCGGCACGCCTCCGCGATGCGCCACCACAATGTGATTGATATCGTCAATGGAGCCGGCTAGCCCGAGACTGCGGATGTACAGCACCGTCGGTCCCTTTTCAATGTAAGCGCCGCCGGTGTTCTGGTTGTTGCGGCTCAATGCGGTGAGTACGTCGGTAATGGTGAGGCCCATGGCTTTCAGGCCCGAGGGGTCAACCGCCACCTCGTACTGTTTCAGCTCGCCGCCGAATGTGGAAACGTCCGCCACGCCCGGCGTACCGAGCAACTGTCTGCGAATGAGCCAGTCCTGCGTGGTACGGAGGTCAGACAGCGTGTATTTTTGCTCAAAACCCTTTTTGGGTTTCACTACATATTGATAAATCTCTCCCAGCCCGGTGGTAACCGGTGCCAGTTCGGGTTTGCCGGCGGTTTCGGGCATATCTAACTGCGAAAGCCGCTCGGTTACCTGCTGGCGAGCCCAGTAAATGTCGGAATCGTCGTCGAAAACGATGGAAACCAGCGAGAGCCCGAAGCGCGACATGCTCCGGCTTTCTTTCAATCCGGGAATGTTGGCCGTAGCCTGCTCGATCGGGAAGGTAATGAGGCGCTCGACGTCCTCGGTGCCGAGCGAAGGCGCCGTGGTGATGATCTGCACCTGGTTATTGGTGATGTCGGGAACGGCATCGATGGGCAGGCGGGTCAGTTCGTAGCTACCGAACGCAACCCACAGCAACATGAATATCCCGATCACCAGCTTGTTCTCCACGGAGAACCTGATGATTCTGTTCAGCATATTGGTCGGAAAATAAATACACGGATACGCACACGGCCGCGTCGGCGGCATGCACGGGCAATGCGGGCGCTTGATGGGCCCGGATGTAGTGTATTTATGCCCGCGGCGGGCGGAAGAGCGAGCCTAGCACGGTGCTGTACGCGACCTGCGGTACGGCGGGGCCATATTCGGCTTTAATGGGCAGATAAGCCCTTTTGAATGTAAAAACAGGGGTATGCGGCACGAAAATGAAGTTGGATGTGTGTGCTTCCACCTTTTTGAAAGGCAGCTGCATGTCCTTGTCGTCGTCGTTGTCGTTGAGGTCCTTCCCGAGGTAATGCATGGAAAGGAAATCGGAGAAGGTGATTTCGTGGTTGAGCGACTGGTGCTCGGCGAAATGTTTGAGCAGCAAAGGCACCTTGTACACCTGGCAGAGCGAGGTCGTATCCAGGATGACTATAAATAAAATGATATTTCGCAGTAGCCTTCTCACGGCCGTAAAAGTAACTCACGGGATCGTTAAAATCAACCGCAGCGCCCTTTTTGCATTTGAAATAAACTACAAACAAAACGTGCCGACCATCGGCCGGCACGTTAGGAAACGAATAAGTACAAATTTCCTCAAACATTCACTATTTACCGCTTCCGGAGCTCTGCAATGAAGCCAGCTTGGATTCGTCATCGGCGATCTTCTTCTTCAAGGATTCGATATTCTTGCTCAGCTTTTCGAGGTTCTGCTGAGCCCGGCGTGCCCGTTTGGCGTCCCGGTGTGCCGATCCGGCACTTTTGCTGGCCCTGCGCGCATCCTTTTTGTCCTGCGGGTTATCACCCAGCTTTTCAGCTGCTTTCTTGTTTTCATCGGCTGATTTACGGGCTTTTTCGGCAGTACTCGCCACATCGTCGGTTTTTTGAGCAACCTGATTTTCCAGTTTGGCCAGTTCAAGTTTCCGGTCGTTCAGCCGTTTGCTGACTTCGATCACCTGCTTCTGGTCTTTCAGCATGTTGATAGAGTCTTTGGACACCACCTGGGCGGATACCGTTAGTGTCATCAGCAAGAGACCCAATACTCCTGCTATGTCCCTGATTTTCATAATGGTTTTTAATTTAAATAAATGATAATAACCTGTCCCGCGCAAAAACCGTGCCCGGGAACGTCGCTAAATATAGTTCGCCCGCAGGAATCAAACAATGATTTTCCGGGTTAATGAATGCGTACCGTGCGCCAGCGCTCCGGAACATGTCACTCTTATTTACTTAATTCATCAACAAGTTGAAACATATATTACCCTGGACGGCCCTCGGGCTGGTGTTGCTGCTGTCGTCCTGCGACAATCTTTTCCAATACAATCCCAATGAGGAAACGCTGCTGGAAAGCGAGCGAAACCTCACCGCCAAGAACATCGATAAGATCAGCCAACTGCCCGTTTCCGATACGACCCGCTTTATCCTGATGGGCGACTCGCAGCGGTGGTACGACGAATGCGAGGATTTTGTACAAAGTGCCAACCAGCAAAAGGGCATTTCATTCGTGCTGCATGCCGGCGACATTTCCGATTTCGGCCTTACCCAGGAGTTCAAATGGGTGAACGAGATCATGACCTGCCTGAAATATCCTTATGTGACGGTGATCGGCAACCACGACATCGTCGCCAACGGCTCGGCTACTTACCGCAAAATGTTCGGCCCGCTCAATTATTCCTTCGCGTTCGGGCGCGACAGGTTCATTTTCATCAATACCAATTCGCGCGAATATGCTTTCGACGGCTCGGTACCCGACATTGCCTGGCTGAAAGCACAGCTTGCCGACAATCCTACGCACAAGAATACGATCGTAGTCGGGCATGTGCCTCCATTCGACGCGGATTTTGACAAAAACCTCGAAAAATCCTACACGGAAGCGCTCGCAACCGACCCTTCGGTAAAATTCACCCTGTACGGCCACCAGCACCGATTCTACGAAGGCCAGTTTTACGACGACGGCGTGAATTACCACCTCACCACCTCCATGGGTGCGCGTGGTTACATGGTCGTTTCGACCTGGGAAGGCGGTTACAATGTTAAACGGGTCGAATTCTGAAAGTCATGAAAAAGTATCTCCTATCACTATTTTTACTGGTCAGCCTTCAATCACTGGCACAGGAAGTGGGCCTGCGGCCCCGCCGCAAATGGTTTCTGCCCGATCACCTCAAATTGCAGTTTGCCGGGAATATCGGCTTCGTATCGGGCGGGCCAGGCTATGTATCCCGCAACCAGACGCTGGAAACGGATTTGCTGTTCGGTTTTTTACCTCAAAAATTCGGGGGCGACGCGCTGGTAACGACCACGCTGAAAACGACTTATTCGCCCTGGCGCATCGGACTGCGGGATAATTACTACATCAGACCGTTCTCGATCGGCGCTTACCTGAGCTACACTTTCGGGCCCCAATTCGATACCAAATGGCCATCGTATTATCCGGCAGGTTATTACTGGTGGGCAACGGCCATCCGGCCGGGGGCTTATATCGGTGGCAAGGCGGGCCGGAATGTGGTATTGAACAACCGGCGAAGGTCCCTCGAACTGTATTACGAGCTGGGCACTTACGATTTGCTCATTATCAGCTACATACAAAATAAAAGCTTCCTGAAAATAAACGACATCGTGAGCCTTTCGCTGGGTGTGAAGTTTGCTTTCAATTAAATGCGCTCGGTTTTCGAGGAAATGTCCCGGATGATCTCGTCCAGCGCGTAGGCCGACGTGAGGACGTGGTCGAGCAGCTCGTTCTTCTCGGTATCCGAATGCTGGTAGTTGCGGATGAGGTCAATCAGGCCCATCAGCCTCGCCAGCGGAGCGCGTATCACGTGCGACTGCATCCAGGCAATCTCCTGTAATTTGTGGTTGCGCTCCTCGATCTCGCTGATGTAACGCAGGCGGTCGGTCACGTCGTGGCCGATCGCGATCCAGTGCGTATGTACGCCGCCTGCGTCGGCAACGGGCAACAGCGACAGATTGATAAAAAATTCCTCGCCATCGCGCACATAGCGCAACGTGGCGCCTTTGAGTGCTTCTACATTGAAAATGGCATCTTGCAGCCGGTCGAAATCGTTGCGGGCCGGACTGAAACCACGCAGTAATGCGGGACTTTTGCCTACAACTTCTTCGGGTGAATGACCGGTAATGCGGGTGAATGCGGCATTCACATAAAGAATTTTCAGGCCCGAAATGTCGCCCGGGTCGGACTCGGCGATGAGCACCGCGTCGTTGGTATTGGTGATCACGGATACCAGCAATTTCAGTTCGTGCTGCTCCTGGCGCGTTTTGGTAACATCCCGCATAACGCCGATCATCCGGACAGCCTTTCCCGCACGATTGCGCCGGATGTACCCGATCTCCTCCACGTAGGCATACTCGCCGTCGGACTTCATGAAGCGGTAGTCGGTGCTCCATTTGCGCTGTTGCGGATCGGCCAGCTGCATTTCCAGGCTCTTCTCCACGCATTCACGGTCGGCCGGGTGCACGCGTTCCGCCCACCGGGCGAGGGGATAACGCACCATTTCCGGCTCGTTACCGAAAAGCCTGAAAAAGCCGTCGCCCCATTCGATATGGTCGCGGGCGAGGTCCCAATCGTAAATGGCGTCGTTGGTGGCCATATTCACATATTCGTAGCGCTCGTTGACGTCCTGTACCAGCTCGGAGTTCTGCCTGTTTTCAAAGATCACTTTCAAAATCGAAGCGACGCGCTCGATTACTTTCAGCTCGTCTTCGCCAGGCACCGTAATGTGGTCGTAATAAACAGCGAACGTCGCCACCACGTCGTCATCCAGAATGATCGGATGCGACCAGCAGGCCAGCAGGTTATGCGGCAATGCGAGCTGCCGGTACGTTTCCCAGCGCGGGTCGGCAGCGATGTCGCTTACGATCACCTGCTGTTTCAGGAAAGCCGCCGTTCCGCAGGAGCCCGCATTCTCTCCTATTTCCCGGCCATTGATCGCTTCCACGTATTCCAGCGGCAGCGAGGGCGATGCCAGGCTGTACAGTTTTTTATTTTTAATACCCAATAAAGAACACCTGGAGTGCGGAAACATCGCTTCCACACCTCGCACATACGTATCGAGCACACTCGCGAGCGGCGTATCTTTCATCGAGTTCATTTCGAGCACGATCTTTTCGAGGTGTTCGAGGTTTTCAAGGCGTTTTGCCTCCGTAATATCCACCATCAGGCCCCTCAGCGTAACAGCTTTCCCGTCTTCCGTAATCACCGATACCACGTCTTTGATCCACACCAGGCTGCCGTCGGCCTTCACCATACGGTAATCGAATGTGTGGTTGCGCAGGCCGCGCGTCTCGCGGTGGCAATACCGGACGGCCTGTTCGCGGTCTTCCGTATAAATATGGTTTTGCCAGAAAGCCGGGTCGGCAAGCCACTCTTCCGGCGTGTAGCCGAGAATGTTCCGGACCTGGTCGCTGATAAAATTGAATTCGAAAGTGTCGGCATCCGCTTCCCAAACGATCCCGTCGACCGTCTGCACAAGCGATTCGAACTGGCGATGCGACTGCACGAGTTCCTGCCCGACCATCTTCTGTTCGTGGATGTCGTGGATCACCCCGTAAATGCGGGTGCATACGCCCTCGACAACCTCCGCTTTGCCCGTCACACGGACCCACTTTTCTTCGCCCCGCCAGGTAATGATGATCAGTTCGAGGTCGAAAAGCTTCCCGCTGACGATCGTTTCCTGGACGGCCTGCATAAAAGCTTCGCGGTGCGCGCCGGGACGGTAAAAGTCCATCGTCGTCAGGAAACCGGGCTGGTAGTCGGCCGGTACCTCGTGTATTTCCTTCACTACATCCGACCAGTTGATCACTTCATTGATCAGATCCGCTTCCCAGCTGCCGATACGGGCAATGCGAAGTGTTTCGGTGAGAAACTTCTCGGACGTAAACGGGCTGTGCGTCTGCCGGGCTAGCGTTACCTCGGTCACATCCATCACGGTGCGGAGGATGCACGTTAGGTCACCGGCCTCGCTCCTTATGGGCGTATTGGTGGCCAGCAGGTATTTCACATCCTGCCTGCCCTCGCTATCGGGCGGCAGAATGTACTTGGTGGCCGGCGATTGATTGGGCAAACCATCCGCTACCAGCTTTTCGAGCAGGTTGTTCCAGGGCGGTACGCGGTTGTAAGGATTATTTGGAAATGCCTCGTAAAATCCCTTGCCTATGAGCTCGTCACGGCCCATTCGCACCATTTCGAGATAGGCGTCGTTCACGTCGGTGATCGTGAATTTCGGCACGTCCGTCAGCACCACCATACTTGGCGCGGGTAGATACTTAAATACCTGACTCAGATAGTGGTTGATCATATCGTTTGTCGGCCAAAATGGCCTGATGCACAGTTTCCCTAACGATATTTAATAAACGTCTACATCAAATTCCCCCCGGTCCCAAACCTCATTATTCGTACAATTTAAAGATATTTTCGGCTAAAAAAGGCAATTTAATGACTATATTGGGATTGAAGCCTTAAATATTCTCATGAAAACTTTTCTACCAATCGCCGCCCTGTCGCTGCTGACGGGCCTCGTTGCATTCGAACGCCGGTCGCAGGAATCAGCGCCCGCGCCGGCTGTTTCCGGTGAAATCGCAGTCTGCGGGCCGTCGTTTCAGAACCTGCAAGCGCCGCTGCTCAACGGCAAATATGTGGTGGCGCTGCCGGGATGGGGTAATTTTTCGTACAAGGTTTCTACCAGCTCCGACAGCTCCCAATTCTACTTCGATCAGGGGCTGAATATGTATTATGGTTATCATTTCAAAGAGGCAGTGGCCTCGTTCCGCGAAGCCGGACGGATCGATTCCACCAATGCGATGGCATTCTGGGGGCAGGCACTGGCAATGGGGCCTTACTACAATGCAGCGCACACTTACACCAAACCCGCCGAAGTGGCGCAGGCATTGGCCAGGATGAACAGCCTCACCGCCCACGCCACCGAGAAAGAAAAGCTGCTCATCGACGCCATGAATGCGCGCTATTCCGACGATCCGACCGACGCCAGACGCGCAGAACTCAACCAGGCCTATTCCGACAAACTGAAAAAGCTCGTAACCGGTTATCCCGACGAAAACGAGTTCAAACTGCTTTATATCGATTCGCAAATGCTCATGCATGCCTGGGATTTCTGGAAAAAGGATGGTACTGCCAAACCCTGGACGCCCGAGCTGGTGGCATTGTGCGAAAAGGCGCTGAAAGCAGCCCCGAAACATCCCGCCGCGCTGCATTACCATATTCACCTGACGGAGGCTTCGAAGCATCCCGAAGTGGCCCTCGCGAGCGCGGAGGCATTGCGTGACCTGCTCCCGGGCGTGGCGCACATGGTACACATGGCCAGCCATGAGTACGAGCGCAATGGCCTGTTCGCCGAAGGCGTGGAGGTGAACAACCTTGCCGACGACGCCCTGCTGAATTACGAAATGCTGGCCAAAAACCTGTCGCTAAACAAGCATTCGTCGCATTACTTTGCGGTACAGACCTACTGTGCGTTGAGCGCGGGCATGTATAGCGATGCCATGCGCTACGCCCAGCGCGTACGCCGGAGCGTGGCGCCAAAACCCGAAACCACTTACGACCAATACCTTTTCATGCTGCCCGTGATGACGCAGGTGCGAATGGGCAAATGGCAGCAAATCCTTGCCGATTCGGTCACGCCCGATCCGAAATGGATTTACGCAAGCCTGCTGTCGGATTTTGCAAAAGGCATTGCATTCGCCAACACCGGCCACCCCGATTCCGCCGCCGCAAGACTGGCATCGTTGAAATTAAAATCCCAGGACCCGGTTTTGGCAAAACGGAGAATCCCCTTCAATGCGCCGGTTGAAATAGCCGCTGTTGCGGAAAAGATTCTCGAAGGCGTAACCGCTATCTCGCGCAACGAACAGGCAAAGGGCATTGCCGCATTGCGCCAAGCCGTGAGCCTGGAAGACCAGCTCATTTACACCGAACCCAAAGACTGGCCGTTGCCTTCCCGCCAATTCCTGGGCGCATATGTGCTGAAATCGGGCAATGCGGTACTGGCCGAAAAGATCTATCGCGAAGACCTGGTATTCAACCCATCTAACGGCTGGTCGCTGCTGGGCTTGGCACAAAGCCTTAAAGCACAGCGAAAAACGAAGCAACTGGCGGGTATCAAAGCAAAATATGAACGTGCATTCGCGAAAGCCGAGCAGATTCCGGCAGGCTCTGTCTTTATAAAGTTATGAGCATTCTAAAAATCGGCAGATCGGGCCGGAATACCATCTTATCCGCCACGCTGGTAGCCGGCACGCTGGACATCCTTGCGGCATTCCTGGTGTATGCCGTAATATTGGAAAAAACCAGCCCGGCACGCATTCTCATGTCCATCGCCAGCGGCATTTTCGGCAAAGCGGCTTACTCGGGCGGCACGGCGATGGTCATTACCGGCTTGCTGCTGCATTTTGTGATCGCCTTTATTTTTTCCGTTTTCTATTACCTCATTTACCCGGGCCTGACCATTCTGCGTAGGCGCAAACTCCTCAGCGGCATTTTTTACGGCATTTTCATCTGGCTGGTGATGAACATCGGCGTTTTGCCCATCGTTTTCGAAGGCATGCCCCTCCCCGATCCCGGCGCGGCATTGCTCGGCATGGCGATCGTGGTCGCAGCCGTGGGGATACCGATTGCGTACATTGTGTCGGCGCCGCGGAGGTAATCGCTGATTGAACTGATTTTGAATGAAAGAAATATATCAAGACAAAGTCGACGGCTATAATGCATACGCCGCCCGGCTGGTACCCGAGCTCAACAGCCTTTCTTATACGCGGCTGGCCATCTTTCTGATCTCCGGCATTTTGATCATGCTGTTCGCGGCGAGCGGCTGGGCTATTCCCGTCGTGCTCACGGGCATTGCAGGCGCGGTCGTATTTGGGTTTACATTAAAAAGTTATAACCGCCTTTCTGCCGACAAAAAGCGGTCTGAGCTTTTAAAGCAAATCAATGAAAGCGAACTGCTGCGGATCGGCAACAATTTATCTTCCTTTCCTTCCGGCAACGAGTTCCTCCACCGCAACCACGATTACGCCGCCGATCTCGACATTTTCGGCAACCACTCTTTGTTCCAACTGCTCAACAGGACTACCACCGCCTCCGGAGCGCGGCTCCTCGCACATTGGCTTACCTCTCCTGCTGATCTGCAAACCGTTATTGATCGCCAGAATGCGGTGCAGGAACTGGTCCCCAAACTCGATTGGCGGCAGGAGTTCCAGGTTTCGGGAATGCTGTCCGAAACCACCAATAGCGATCATGAAATGCTTTTGAAATGGGTGGAAGAGCCGGTAAAGTTCCTGCCATCGCGAAAACAGCTGCTGACGATCAGCATACCGCTGGCGGCTGCGTCTAGCGTTGCATTGTTATACTTTCTATATCATTTCTTCTTCCGCCTCCAAGACCTTTCCGGCAGCCATCTATTACCGCTGGTATTGACGCTGATTGTCAATGCTGTTTACCTGCGTAAGTTCAGGCAAGTGGCCGAGCAAATTATCCTCAGCACGCAGCGGAACATCGGTATTCTCGGGGCCTACCAATCGTTGATTGAAACAATTGACAAACAAGATTTCAAAGCCAGGAAATTGACTGAGCTGCACGCAATTCTTACCCAGGCAGGCAGCCCGGCGGCGCGCGAGATAGCTGCATTGAAGAAAATACTCGAAATGTTCCAGCAAAAGGGCACCCGCAATACTGTTGGTAAAAATGCTTTTTATGGGATGATCAATAACCTGTGGCTGATCGACGTTCACCTGATCCTGCGAACGGAAGAATGGAAATCCCGGAACCGTGACCATATCCGCCCGTGGATCGCGGCGGTGAGCGAAATGGAAGCGCTTGCAAGCATTGCGGGGTTTGCCCATATCAACCCTAATTATACTTTTCCGGAGATTACCGAAGAACCTTATCTGATTGATTTCCGGGCGGTTGGGCATCCTTTGTTAAAGTCGCAAAAACGGATCAGCAACGACTTTACCATGAGCGGCCGCGGTGCCACGACGATGATTACCGGCTCCAATATGGCCGGGAAAAGTACATTTCTGCGCACGGTAGGCATTAACCTCGTACTCGCATTCACGGGCGCGCCGTGTTGCGCGTCGCAAGCGCGGGTATCGCTCCTGCGCATATTCACGAGCATGCGTACGCAGGACAACCTCGAAGAATCGGTATCGTCGTTCTACGCGGAACTGCAACGGATCGAGCAGTTGCTGACGCTCGTGGGCGAAGGCGAACCGATCTTCTTCCTGCTGGATGAAATGTTCAAAGGTACCAACTCGCAGGACCGTTTCCGTGGCGGCGTGTCGCTCATCCGCCAGCTCGGCGAGCTCAATGCATTTGGCATGATCTCCACCCACGATCTCGATCTCGCCAAACTGACCAGAGACCTCGCCATTGAAAATTTCAGTTTCAACAGCGTGATCTCCGACGGGCAGATTTCGTTCGACTACCGGCTCACACCGGGCATTTGTACCGATTTCAATGCGAGCGAGCTCATGAAACGCAGCGGCATACGCATTCTTTCCGACATCCAGCCGGCCTGAAAACTCAGGCACGCTCCAAGGTTGTTTCCAGGTATTCCTGCAAAGTGGTATCCGCCCGGGCGGTAATGGTGCCGTTGCCTTCCGGTCTGGATTTACCCGAAATCACCGCCTCGGTCATTTCCACAAAGTTGCGGACGCCGTCCGCCGAAAAACCGATCGACCTTAGCGTGTCGTCCCATTGCTTCCGGGGAATTTGCTGCGCTTTTATTTCCTTGTTCAAAACCTCGCTGAATGCATTGGCCACTTCGGCCGAGCTGAGCGACGCCGGACCGCTTAGTTCGTAGATGGTCCCGTCGCGGTCGTCGCCGAGCAGCACCTCCGCTGCAAAATGACCAACATCGGCGGGGCATATCATCGGAATTTTCTGGTCGACGGGAAAGAATGTGGGCAGCACGCCGGTTTCCTTCGCCGAATCGAGGTAGCCGAGCCAATTGCTGTAATAGTAGGCCGGGCGAATGAATGCCCGCGTGAGGTCGAGGCCATCGAATGCGTGTTCCAGCATGTACGACATGACCAGGTTACCCGTTCCCTCCCGGTGCTGCGCGCCCATCGACGAAAGTCCCACTATCTTATTGATACCGCTTGCGGCCAGTGCGGCGCGGTAGTTGGTAAGCACGTCGTTGGTTTCACCGAGTACGTTTGCTTCCTGGCCGGTTTCGGGCGTTAGTGCAAAAAGCGTCTCACCGTCGCGGAGAGCCACTTTTAGTGCCGGCAGGTTGTGCGCATCGGCCACCGCAGCGTCCGCCCCGCGCGATTTCAGTTCGTCAGCTTTCTCCTCATTTCTAACAACGCCTTTTACTGCTTCGCCGCTTTCCAAAAGTTTGTCGGTAACCGCCGAGCCTACCCGGCCCGATGCCCCCAAAATGATATGTGCCATGATTATTATTCAGTTTGTGATGAATTTAAAAATTGCGGTTACATCAAAAATCGAACCAACCTGAACCGGTCGGGGCTCCAAAATTGCCTCCACTGCTGCATTTTATCCGTTTTCACGAACCGCTCGTCAAAACGATTTCTCTGCCGACATTCGGCCCCATTCCTTTGTGGCAGAACTTTCCAACGTGCATTGTATGGACCGCCGTGATTTTATGCAAACCGCCGCGCTGGCAACCGGCGGCCTGCTGCTTTCCTTTTTTGTTCCCCAAAAATCCGCTGCCGCAATGCCCGCTAACGGTTTTTCGCCCAACGCATTGCTACGGATCGATACCGACGACACCATCCGCATTATCCACAACAAGGTCGAAATGGGCCAGGGTATCGCCACCACCCTGGCCATGCTCATTGCCGAGGAGCTGGATTGCGACTGGGCGCGCATCCGTGTGGAGCACCGGGTGATTGAAGGCGCGCATTTGGAAGAAAGTATGTGGATATCCTCCACCGGCGGTTCCGATACTACCCGCTCGGAATTCGACCGCTACCGCACCACGGGCGCCATCGCCCGCATGATGCTCGTACAGGCAGCCGCGCGGCGTATGCGCGTTCCGGCGGAGCAATGCATTACTGGCAATGGCTATGTGCAGGTCGGGGCGAAAAGATTCAGTTACGGTGCGTTGGCGGCCGATGCCGCATTAATGCCTGTTCCAACCGTGAAGCTCCGCGAGCGCAGCCAGTGGAAGCTGATTGGCGGCCGTGCGCTGCCGGGCGGCGGGCAACTAAGCCGGCCACAAAAGCTGGATGTGCCGGATAAGGTAAATGGAAAAACGAAATACGGTATCGATATCCAGTTTCCGGGGCTGCTGATCGCCGTGCTCGAACGATGCCCGGTATTTGGTGGTAAGGTCAGATCATTCGATGCGTCGGAGGCGCTGCGGGTGCCGGGTGTGCGCAAGGTGGTGGAAGTGCCCGAGGGTATTGCCGTGCTGGCCAACCATACCTGGGCAGCCTTGGAGGGGCGAAAAGCATTGCAAATCGAATGGGATACCGGCGGACGAGCCAACCCTGATAGCGAACAACTTTTCAACCAATACCGTGAACTTACCGGGCAGCCGGGCATTAAGGCACTGTCAAAAGGCAACCCCGAAACTGCCTGGCAAGGTGCGAATGCAGTTTACGAGCAGGAATTTCGCTTTCCGTTCCTGGCCCATTCACCGATGGAAACCCTCAATTGCACGGTAAAACTATCATCCAGCCAATGCGAAATATGGACGGCAACGCAGTCGCCTTCCCTGCACCGGCAGGAGGTAGCCCGGTCGCTGGGCTTTGGCGACGAGCAGGTTACGCTACACACGCCTGCCATGGGCGGCAGTTTCGGGCGGCGCGGCTCGTTCGGGAACGACTGGGTGATGGAGGCCGTGCATATTGCCCAGGCTTCGGGTGAGGCGGTGAAACTGATCTGGACGCGGGAAGACGACGTTCGGGGCGGCTATTACCGGCCGGTATACTTGCACCGGGTCAAAGCGGGCACGGATGCGGCTGGTATGCCCGTGGCCTGGAAACACGATGTGGTGGGCCAGTCGCTTTTTGTAAATACGGTTCTGGAAAAAGACATCGCGCCCAACGGCCTCGATTACAGCACGATCGACGGCGTGAATGGCTCGCCTTACATGGCCCGTTGCCCCGACCACTCGGTGACGCTGCATACCACCGCCAACAATGTGCCCGTGCTGGCATGGCGCTCGGTGGGCAATACGCATACCGCATTCGTGATGGAAACGGCGATCGACGAGCTGGCCTTCGCCGCGAAAACCGACGCCGTCGAGTACCGCAAAAAATTGCTGGCCAATCATCCGAGGCACCTCGCCGCATTGACTACCGCTGCCGATCAAGCGGGCTGGAACGATCCGTTACCGGCGGGGCATTTCCGTGGTGTGGCGGTGCACCAGGCAATGGGCAGCGTGGTGGCCCAGGTAATTGAAATATCCTTTGTTAACCAAAACCTGAAAGTACACCGCGTCGTGTGTGCCATTGCGTGCGGACTGGCTGTGAACCCCGACGGCATTGTGGCGCAAATGGAAAGCGGGATCATTTACGGGCTTACCGCTGCATTATTCGGGGAAATTACGATTGAGAAAGGCGCGATCCGGCAGAGCAATTTCCACGATTACCGCATATTACGAATGGAAGAAGCGCCGGTCATTGAAGTACACATTATCGAGGACGACGGTAAAATGGGCGGTGCGGGGGAGCCTGGCGTACCACCGGTGGCACCGGCACTGGCGAATGCATTCTTCGCGGCTGCAGGCAGGCGTGTGAGAAGTTTACCATTACTTTCCAATATTTGATAAATTCGGGTATGCAAAAGGCCGTTTCCAAACTATACCATATTCCGTTCTGGCTGGTTTACCATTATTTGTGGTGGGTGGTGGCGATGGGCAATCCGTGGAAAGCTGCGGAAAGCATTTTGTTTTCGCCTTATGCGGTCAAATTTGCGTTTTATGTGGCGCTGCAAGCTGTGGCGGTGTATTTCAATTTGTATTACCTCATTCCGAAATACCTCGAAAAAGGAAAATTCAACTCGTATGTCGGTTACCTGGGCATAACTTTACTGGCTACGGCACTGGCCATCGTTTCGGGATACTATGTCAGCGCTTGGGCGGCACATCAACCGGTAGAAACGCTTTTTGGCAGGGGTACCAATTGTTTTTTTTACTTTTTCGGCGAAGCAATGCCCTCCACTTTGGCAAGTACCACGCTGGCGATGAGCATTAAACTCACCAAAAACTGGATCAGTACCGAGCGGCGTAAACAGCTTTTGGAAAAAGAGAAACTGGAAACCGAACTCCGTTTTTTGAAATACCAGTTCAACCCCCATTTCCTGTTCAACAGCATTAATTCTATCTTTTTCCTGATCCATAAAAACCCCGACGTGGCCTCGTCCTCGCTGGCGAAATTTTCGGAATTGCTCCGGCATCACCTTTACGAATGCAATGATGAGCTCGTTCCGCTCGACAAGGAAGTCGCCTATCTCCGCAATTTCATCGCGCTCGAAAAACTGCGCCAAAACCGCGGCGTGAGCGCCACTACCGACATTCCGGATGATTTTCCAGCCGGTGCCGGCATTGCTCCGTTCATTTTAATGACTTTTGTTGAAAATGCTTTCAAACACGTTTCAAAAGATAGCGACCGCGACAACGAGATCGCAATCCACCTGCGGGTGCATTCCGACATGCTTGAATTTGAAGTTTCAAACAGCTCCTCCCCCCTTGCCACCAGACAGGCCGTGCATTACGGCGGCATCGGGCTCAAAAACGTGCAGCGCCGCCTCAACCTGATTTATCCCGGCCAGCACTCCCTCGATATCCGGCACAACGACCTCACCTTTCATGTGAACCTCCGCATTCCCCTGCTACCGCACAAAGAGGCCTCTACCACACAGCTCGCCATGCAATAGCTATTTATTTTAATTTACTTTTATTTAAAACACTTATTTTCTCTTTCGCAATGTTAACCCAAGGGTAATGTGCCCTTAACGGATTGATAACATTGCCCACCTACATTTGTGGCGGATTTAGCGGTCAACCTTTCCTTCTCTATACGTATACGGTCAGGCGGCATTTGCGTTTGACGACTGTTTTGCGCTGACATTGTTCCTGATGTCCGTCCGGCACCGGTATGCTCGTGCATGCCTCTTGCGAACATGCCCGGAACAGCCTGTTTTGCCATTGGCCCAAGGCAATCGCCTATCTCCACAATACCGGCCAACCATGCCGTAACGAGCACCTAACAAAGCATTTGAACAAAGTACCAATAATCAAACGAACAGAAAAAATGATGAAATTAATTACCGCATGTCTCGGACTATGCGCATTCCTCCTGCTTTGGGGCCCGGAAACACGGGCCCAGGGGAATGAGGCGTCTATCGTCGGGAAAGTGAGCGAAGGACAGGCCGGGCCGGTTGCAGGTGCCACGGTTTTTGTCAAGAACGAATCTACCGGTTTCAGCACTGGAACGGTCACCGATGCGAACGGCGACTACATTATCAAGCAGTTACCACTTGGTTCTCCCTATTCCATTACGGTGTCGTTTATCGGTTACGGTGAGCAGAAAAAAACCGGTTATGCATTGAACCAGGGCGATCAGCTGCGCCTGAATTTCGCGCTCGAAGCTTCGGCCAATGAACTGAAAGCCGTGGAGATTGTTGCCAACTCTTTGAAAAATACGGTGGTAACGCTGGGCGCATCTACCCCAGTAACGGCCCGCGACATTGCACGCCTTCCGGTGAATGGACGTAATTTCTCGACGCTCATCGACCTGTCGCCATTAAGCAACGGTAACAGCCTTGGCGGCCAGCTGGGGTCTTCCACCAATTTCAGTATCGACGGGATGACTTCACGGGGTACCATCGCCGGTGGCGGTACTTCCGGCGCTTACTCGATCTCCATGGAAGCGATCCGCGAATTTAAAGTGGTTACCAACGAATACGACGTGACTATGGGCCGTGCAGGCGGTGGTACCATCAGCACCGTGACCAAGTCGGGTACCAACCAGCTTTCGGGCAGCGCGTTCACATATATGCGTAACGACGCGCTTTCGAGCAAATACGACCTGCGCGGGAACAAGCGTACGCAGGAGTTTTCGACCTACCAATATGGATTTTCCCTCGGCGGGCCGATCATTAAGGATAAAGCACACTTTTTTGTAGCATGGGATCACCAGGCCGACTCCCGTCCGCTTTACATTGCGAACATCCTCAGCCCTGCCGACGAGGCCGCCAACCGTGTTACCAATGCTACCCTGGAACGTTTCGTTGGCATCGCACGCGACAAATACGGTGTTTCGAACAATCCGCAATACGGAGCATTCGACAAGGCAAAGGGTACCGACGCGATTTTTGCCCGTATCGACTGGCAGCTGAATGCGAAAAACCTCCTCACGATCCGCAACAACATGGTGATCGAGAACGACGCCCTTTCGGAAGGAGATAACTCGAGTATCAACTTTTACGAGTCGTACATCGACCGCAAGAAGTTCGACAACAGCCTCATGGCCTCGCTCCGGACGACCTTGAACCCGCGTGTGATCAATGAATTGAAGGTGCAGCATTTCTATGAGGACGTACAGGTGCTTCCGAGCTCCGAACTTCCTGCGGCGGGTATCCCGCGTGCGATCGTGGAAAACGTGGAATCCACTTCGGAAACAGCCAATTACCTGACTTCGATCCAGATCGGCGGCCAGCGTTTCTCGCCGGAATGGTTCAAAGGAACAGTGATCCAGGCGGTCGACAACCTATACTACAATACCGGAAAGATCAATTTTACATTCGGTATTGACATGATGTACAACCTCATGCACTCGCGTTACGGTAGCGAAATGAACGGCCGTTTCTATTTTACGGGGATGGACAATTTCAATAACCTGAAACCTTACCGCTATGCCCGCGAAATTTATCTGAATGAAGACCAGAGCAATAAAGTGAAGTCGCTGAGCACCGGTTTGTACGCGCAGATGGATACCAAGCTGGGCCTTGGCCTGGATATGACGGCCGGTTTGCGCCTCGATAATACTGTGTATCTCAACCGCGCGAATTTCAGCCAGGTTGTATTTGATGAATTGGGCATTAAAACCAATAACCGCATTAACACGCTTCAATTGCAGCCGCGCGTACAGTTTACGTGGGATGTGAACGAGCAGAGCAAGGATGTGATCCGTTTCGGTGCCGGTGTTTTCGGATCGGCATTGAACCCCTATTCGATGGTGAACAATATGCTGTTCGACGGTTCGAAAGTGGCTTCGGTGGAAATCCAGGGCAACCTTGTTCCTACGCCTGACTTCCCGCTCTACCGTCAGGACCCAACCAAAGCGCCAGGTGCTGAATTGTTCAATAATCCGGGTATCGAGCGTTTGATCACGATCAACACCAACAGTCCTGACGCGAAGGTTCCGGTAGTGTACAAGACCAATTTCTCGTACAATCACTTTTTCAGCGACCGCTTGCGTGTGGGTATCAGCGGTTACGCTTCGTGGGCACGCAACAACTACATGTACATCGACCGCAACATGGTGGACGAGCCATTCTTCCGCATCGGCGCAGAGGCTGACCGTGGCGTGTACGTGCCTGCCGAGAGCATCAGTGCGTCCAACGGTGCCACCAACTGGCTCAACAGCCGCCGCACGAAGCAAGTGGGCCGCGTACTCGAACTCGTGAGCGATGGAAAGAAAAACCAGTATGCATTGGTGATAGACGGTACTTTCAAGTATTTCAAAGACGGACAGATCACCGCTTCCTACACCTGGAACGACGCGAAGGATAATACTTCCTACAATGGTAACGTGGCCAACACCGCCACCCTCGACCAGATGGTGATCGACGATCCGCGCGACCTGAGCCGCATGAACTATGCCAACAACCAGTTCCGCAACAAGGTGGTGATTTACGGTACCGCACCGAGCTTCTGGGGCATTACCCTTGGCGTGCGCTACTCGGGCATCGGCGGTACACGCTACTCGCTGGCGGTGAGCGGTAATATGAACGGGGACTTCGTTTCTTCGAATGACCTGCCTTACGTGTACGATTACAACAGCTCGGCAACCCCGGAATATATCCGTACCGCGCTTAAAGCTATTGTCGATAACCCGGAGGCCGAAGAAAGCATCAAAGATTTTATTCGCAGAGACACGGGTAAAATGGCTGAGCGGAACGGCGGTGTGAACGGTTTCTACGGCGTATTCGACGTGCGTTTGGGTAAGAAGTTCAAGATTTACAAATCGCATGGAATCGAAGCGTCGATCGACGTGTTCAACTTTGCCAACTTCCTGAACAAAGACTGGGGCGTAGGTAATAACCTTGGCAAACAGACCCTGTACACGATCAAAAGCTTCGATAAGACCAAGAACGAGTTTGTTTACAATGTCAACAAAGGCGCCGGCGTATCCAGCTTAAATGGTAACCCTTACCAGATTCAGGTAGGCTTGCGCTACTCATTCTGATAGTTTTTGAATTAATACTAAAACCGGCTCCCGCGCATACCAGCAAGCGGGAGCCGGAAATCAACTAACGAGTGCATTTCATGAAAAAACTAATCCTGCTCTTAACCCTTTCCACATTTACATTCAAAAGCCTTCGCGCACAGGATGCGCACGTGATCCTGATCAGTATCGACGGCCTGCGACCGGAATTTTACAAAGACCCCACGTGGTCGATGGTGAACCTGCGGCAGGGAATGGAAACCGGCGCCTATGCCGATGGTGTGAACGGCGTTTTCCCGACCGTCACGTACCCGTCGCACACAACGATGATCACCGGCGTGAAGCCGATCAAGCACGGCGTTTACTACAATACCCCCCCCGAGCCGCTGGAAGTGACCGGCAAATGGATCTGGGATTACAAGACGATTAAAGTACCTACGATTTTCGGCGCGGCGAAAGATAAGGGGCTGAAAACGGCCTCGGTGTTCTGGCCAGTGTCGCTCGGTGGACCAGCAGATTATAACATTCCGGAATACTGGTATTTACCCGAAACCAAGGGCGGCAAGCGCAATATGACCAAAGCGCTGAACGAAAATTCCAATCCGCAAGGTTTTTACGAAGAAATCCAGCAGAATGCGACCGGCAAGCTGGAAGAAATCGATTTCGACGGTGAATACCTGAGCATCGACGACAACCTTTCCCGCACGAGCGCCTACATTATCCGCAAATACAAGCCCTCGTTCCTGGCCGTGCACCTGGTGGCCGTTGACCATTTCGAGCACGAACAAGGACGCGACGGCGATAAGGTCCGCGCCGCATTAACGAGCGTCGACCGGGGCATTAAAGCCATTCTGGAAGCCATCGAAAAAGCAGGTATCAAGGAAAAAACGACGGTGATCGTCACCGGCGATCATGGCTTTGTGGACATCCATTCGTCGCTTTCGCCCAATATGCTGCTCGCGCAGGCGGGTTTGTACGATCCTAAAAACCCCTCCGCCTGGAAAGCCTATTTCCACGCTTCGGGCGGCTCATCGTTCCTGCATTTGAAGGATAAAAACGATACGCAAACGCTGGAAAAAGCAAAAGCGGCATTGGCAAAGCTGCCGGTAAGCCAAAAAGCCATGTTCGAGATCAAGGACCGCGCCGCGCTGGACGCCATCGGCTCCGACCCGAATGCCGCATTCGCACTCGCTCCGAAGCAGGGATTCACCATCGGCAATGCGGCTACCGGCGACTTCGTGCGCGCGGCGAGCGGCGGTACCCACGGTTTCTTCCCCGATTTCAAAGAGATCCAGACCGGCTTCGTGGCATTTGGCCGCGGTATCAAAAAAGGCGCGGTAATCCCAGAAATGGGCTTGCAGGACATCGCCCCGCTGGTCGCAAAACTGCTGAGCATCGACTTCCCAACGGCCGACGGCACCGTCTACCCGGGCATGCTCACGAAAGAATAGCATTTAGGTTTGTAAGATAGATAAGAATCAATTGGAAAGGGCGTTGCGGTATGCGGCGTCCTTTTTTGTTTGCACGAAGGCACAATTTTTGCGGGGATGGTACGAAGCTCAGGCTTCGTACGTACTATTCGCAGGCCTCCGGCCGGTCCTTACCGAAAGGCCGCTTTGCGTGACCGGCCGGAGGCCTGCGAATAGTCGGCACGAAGCGGGAGCTTCGCGCCATTTCACCGCAAACACCAGCAATTATGAAAAGAACCTTGCAAATCGCCAACATCCTCGCGTTGATCGTCACGGTGGTGATCAACTATCTTTCCAACACCGGCATTTTCAACAACAATACGATGGCCAGCGTCTCGGCGCGGTACCAGAATTTCTTCACGCCATCCGGCTATGCATTCTCGATCTGGGGGCTCATTTACCTGCTCCTCGCCGCATTTGTGATTTACCAGGCGCGCGGTATTTCGGGCAAGCGCGAAGTTCCGGCGGTAGTGGAAAAGATCGGCTGGCTGTTTGTGATCTCCTGCGCGGCCAATTCGGCCTGGGTAATCGCGTGGCTTTACGATTTCACCGGGCTTTCGGTACTCATCATGGTAGTGCTGCTTACCTCGCTATGGCTGATCATCGTCCGCACGCGCATGGAAATGGATTTGATACCCATCAAAAAAATCGCCCTCACCTGGTGGCCGTTCGCCGTATACCTGGGTTGGATATCGGTAGCACTCATCGCCAATGTAGCCGCCTACTTCACGAAAATCGGCTGGGACGGTTTCGGCCTGTCACCGGTGGCCTGGACGGTGATTATGATCTGTGTCGCGGGCCTCGTATACCTGGGGCTTACCTGGGCACGCAACCTGCGCGAATCGTCGATGGTAGGTGTGTGGGCATTGATAGCCGTCGCGGCGGCCAACTGGGGCACCACGCCCGCGGTCGTGAATGCGGCGCTGATAGTTTCGGCGATCATTTTCATCAGCAGCGGTATCCACGCGTACCGGAACCGGGGACGGCACTTTCTGGAAGAAGCGCGCTGAAAAGCGCGCGGGCGCGAAGCTCTCGCTTCGTGTCTACCATTCGGAGGCCTCCGGCCGGTCAATATTGCATGATCACCTTGCGGTACTGACCGGCCGGAGGCCTGCGAATAATTTGCACGAAGCAGGAGCTTCGCGCCATTGCGCGGTTCATTTTGCAGTACTGACCGGCCGGAGGCCTGCGAATAATTTGCACGAAGCACGAGCTTCGCGCCATTCATCTGGCAAACTCCCGGCACCAGCCGACAATTTTCGGATACAATGCGGCCACGGTCTTGTCCGCATTCTCCTTTTTCAG
This sequence comes from Dyadobacter soli, assembly GCF_900101885.1. Lineage (GTDB taxonomy): Bacteria > Bacteroidota > Bacteroidia > Cytophagales > Spirosomataceae > Dyadobacter > Dyadobacter soli. Next base: position 318,996 of record NZ_FNAN01000010.1, read on the forward strand.
TTTTATCAATGCCGTATTGAATTCCCGGAATTTCACAAATCCCCTGTTTTCGGCGTTCATCGTTTCGCGGCGCGCAATGAGGAACTTTGCGGTGGGCTCGTCGAATGTATCGAGGGCATAAAGCGAAAACAGCGCGTGAGTCATGTACTCGTTGAATACGGCCACAGGCGTGGTGTAAAAGCCCGACTTTGAAACCGGCGCCCAGAAATCCCGGTCGGCAAAAATGCTGTCTATCGAAAGTGCGAAGTCTGCCGTCCTGGGATTGACATAATTGTGATCTACTTCGGTGAAAATAGTGCCTGAAAGCAAGCCACGGCGTTGCTGGTCGTTCAGCTCCGGCTGGGTAGTATACACTTCCGGGCCGTTGACAAACAATAGCATTTCCTCAAACGACCGTCGATTTTCGTCCGATCCTGCAAACTGCTGCGTACTATGTCTGGAATATATGATTGGTGAGAAGATCAGTTTCGAAGTGTCGAATCCCTTACGGGCAAATTCTTTACTCAGCCACCGCTGCATTCCAGGTACGTCGCTCCATTCGGCCTGGCGTGTTATTAACTTCCGGTAATAGGGCAAATGCTTTTGGTAAAATTCCCTGAATTTCGACGTCTTCGCAAAATCCTCTACCAATCCGATATTGTTCCTGAATGCATTGGAGAAGGTCGAATCATCGGACCCGTACACGAAAAAGTATGGTGTGGGCACCAGCTTGTCACCACTGAACTGGTAGCACATGCTATTCTCCCTGAATTCGTAGTAGTTATGCACGTACCCCACCTCCGGAACGTCCAATGCTTTGAAAACCGGGTGACCGAGGTAGGATTTAAAATGCGCCATTACCTCCTCGTGATACGGCCCTGTTTCTATCATACTCCCCTTCTTCGGCCCGGTGGGAGAAAGCAACAACAGGATATTCGCCAGTTCGAAGGTCTCCGGAATCTCCACCAGCGCCCGCCCGCGGTTCTCGCGGATGTAATCAGCCGGAAAGAAAGCCGGCACACTATTGAAACGTAGCCGCAATTTATACTTACGCCCGGCCAGTTCCAGTGGGAAATAGTGTTTCTCTTCGAACGGAAAATTATCATTCCTGATCTGGATGGAATCATTTGCAAGATAGACGGTCACAGTCTTACCGGGAGCACCATCCGAACCCAGGTCGATCACATCCCACTGTTTGCCGGTTAGCATCATCGGCGTTGTCATGTGGCTGAACCGAACGCCGACCGCATTTGCAGAAATTTTCAGCGTATCCTTATGAAAAAATGTCGTGGGTGGCCCGCCGCCAGGTTGCGCGAAAGTCAATACCGGTACCAAAGCGAGCAGGATCAGGACGTATCGAAAAAGCATATAGATCAATTTTTACGATTGCAAAAAGTAGCAGCTTGTGGCGCGCGGGCGCGAAACTCTTGCTTCGTGTCTACTATTCGCAGGCCTCCGGCCGGGCGGGATTGCATGGTCATTTTGCAGTACTGACCGGCCAGAGGCCTGCGAATATTTTGCACGAAGCAGGAGCTTCGCGCCATTGCGCTTCCTCCCTAAATTGTAACCGCCAATATAACAATTAAAAGAATAAATTATCTAAAACATTCCCCTCGCCCTGCCGCAGGATCATCCGAAATAACCTTTCCAAGATTTTAATCCCTTTTTAACATCCTTTTAACATGGAGTTAAGGATGAAGTGCGGTTTTTGTATGCGTATAAGAGGCACACACCTACGAAAAGGACAATTTAAAAACCCGGCGCATCACAAACAGCGCATAAACGCAAGCTCATTTTCAAAGACTTGAAATGTCGACCCCGAACAAGGTCTTCAGATTATACAAAAGACTCAATAGCGACCCGTTAAGATGATCAAAGAATTGCTGAAATATCTCCTGCCCCTGTGCATTCTCCTGGTGGACGGATACAGCAATATGTATGCGGGTTCGCAGGAGCATCTGGTTTGCAGCTCTCCCATTCAGATCCTGACCAAATCGGAGCACCCGAATTTTGTACAGGCATTCAACGACGATAATCCGGCATTCCGCCTGCCCGACGCGGCCAGGAAATTCGCTGAGTTCGTCAAGGCTATCTCCGAGGAAAAAGACGAAGATTCCACTGAATCTTTCTCAGTCAAAAAACAACCGCACTCCGGCGGCGCATGGGCCTCTGCCGCTGCTTCACGCCAGTTCTTTTCTTTTTGTTACATTCCCAAAACACGGCCGTTACCGCAATCCGGCCAACAAATTTCCTCTCACCGCTACCTGAGGCTCCGCGTACTCAGGATTTGATCCCGCTCTGCGGCAGGTTATCCTACGGCCTGTCCATCCGGTTGTCGTGGCGCCAATCCCCGGTAGCTCACGGCTACCCCGCTGCGTGCCCAAGGGCACACCCATACGAACAGTAACTATCAAAAATTCCATTTTGCTAACTCCAAAAAACATCATGAAAAGAATTCTCATGCTCGTGAGCTTGGGTGCATTGTTGTATCAGACAGGCTGTACATCCAAACACGAAGAAGAAAAAGAAAAAGAGGTTAACTATTTAGTAACAAGCCCCTTACAAACGGACACTACCATCACGAAAGAGTACGTAAGCCAGATCCGGGCGATCAGCCATATCGAGCTGCGTGCATTGGAAAGAGGTTATTTGCAAAAAATATATGTGGATGAAGGTCAGTCGGTAAAAAAAGGCCAGCTGATGTTCCAGATCATGCCGCTCGTGTACCAGGCGGAGCAACAAAAGGCGCAGGCTGAGGCTAACTTCGCGGAAATCGAATTCAAAAACACCAAGGCGCTGGCCGACAGCAATGTAGTTTCCAAAAACGAACTCGCATTGGCCAAAGCGAAACTGGACAAAGCGAAAGCGGAACTCGGCCTGGCGTCGACACACCTCGGATTTACGGAAATCCGCGCGCCGTTTAACGGTATCATGGACCACTTCCAGGTGCGGCTGGGAAGTCTCGTGGACGAGGGCGACCTGCTCACTACCCTATCCGACAACAGCGATATGTGGGTGTACTTCAACGTTCCGGAAGCGGAATACCTGGATTACAAATCCGGCGAAGACAGCGGTAATCTCCTGAAAGTGAAGCTCAAAATGGCCAACGAAAAAATCTTCGATCACACCGGGGCGGTGAAAACGATCGAGGCCGATTTCAATAACGAAACAGGTAACATCGCATTCCGTGCCACGTTCCCGAACCCGAAAGGTTTGCTGCGCCACGGCGAAACAGGCAATGTGCAGATCAGTGTACCGCTTAAACATGCATTGCTGATCCCGCAGAAAGCTACTTTCGAGGTTTTGGAAAAAAAATACTGCTACGTGCTCGATAAGGACAACAAGGTACAGTCACGCGAGATCACGATCGGTGCCGAATTGCCGCACATTTTCGCGGTATCACACGGCCTTCAGAAAGACGACAAAATTTTGCTCGAAGGCTTGCGCCAGGTTCGCGAAAACCAGAAGATCAGCTACAAATTCCAGAAGCCCGATTCGGTCATTTCTCACCTAAGCCTGTACGCGGAATAATCAGGTCCGAAAGCAAAAGATATGTTTAATCAATTCATACGACGACCTGTATTCGCGATTGTGATATCGGTCATGATAGTCTTTATTGGTATACTGGCTATCAAAAAACTGCCTATCTCGCAGTTCCCTGACATTGCTCCTACCACTGTTAACATCTTTATCGCCTATCCGGGATCGAGTGCGGATGTTTTGGTAAAATCCACGCTTATTACGCTGGAACAGGCCATTAACGGTGTTCAGGATATGCGTTACATCGCTACCGATGCCACCAGTGCCGGTGAAGCGACGCTTCGTATTATTTTCGAACCCGGTACCGACCCGAACGACGCCGTTATCCGTGTAAAAACGCGGGTTGACCAGGTAATGCCGCTGCTCCCCGAGCTTGTGCAGCGTGAAGGGGTAATTATCACGCCCATTCAGCCGAGTATGTTGATGTACGTCAACCTGTACTCCAAGACCAAGAGCATTGATGAGAAATTCCTTTTCAACTACGCTACCGTTAAAATGATCCCTGAAATCCAGCGGACCAAAGGGGTAGCGCGGGCGCAGATCCTCGGTAGCCGCCGTTACGCGATGCGCGTATGGCTCAACCCCGACCGTATGCGTGCGTACAGCATTTCGGTGGAAGAAGTAATGAAGTCGCTGGCCGAGCAAAGTATCATCGGTCGTCCGGGCCGTATCGGACAAAGCTCCGGTATCGCGGCACAATCCCTGGAATACGTACTGACCTACAAAGGCCGTTACAGCGAGCCGAAAGAGTACGAAGACATCATTGTCCGGGCCAACAAGGAAGGTGAAAGCATCCATTTGAAGGACATTGCAAAAGTGGAGCTCGGTAGTGAATTCTTCGATATTTACTCCAACCTCGACGGCAAGGCCTCTGCGGCGATCGTTTTGCGCCAGAACTACGGTAGTAACGCGAGCGACGTGATCTCTGAAGTGAAGAAGAAACTCGATGTGATGAAAACGTCCTTCCCTCCGGGCATGGATTACAAGATCAGCTACGACGTTTCGCAGTTCCTCGACGCCTCTATCGAGCAGGTAATCGATACCCTGCGTGACGCATTCATCCTCGTGGCATTGGTAGTATTCCTCTTCCTGGGCGACTGGCGCTCAACCCTGATCCCGATCCTCGCGGTTCCGGTATCATTGGTGGGGGCATTCTTTGTAATTCAGGGCTTCGGGCTATCCATTAACCTGATCACACTCTTCGCATTGGTATTGGCGATCGGTATTGTGGTCGATGACGCGATTGTGGTGGTGGAGGCGGTCCACGCCAAGTTTGAGGAGGAACCCGGCATATCGCCTTACAATGCGGTGAAAAAGGTACTGGCCGAAATCAGCGGCGCGATCATCGCGATCACCGCCGTAATGGTGTCGGTATTCGTACCTATCTCCTTTATGTCGGGTCCCGTGGGTACATTCTACCGCCAGTTCTCCATTACAATGGCAAGCTCGATTGTGATCTCGGCATTGATCGCCTTGACGCTCACGCCCGTATTGTGTGCGATGCTTTTGAAAGGCCACCACGGCCACGCCAGAAAGAAATCCATTATGGACAAGGGGATCGACGCATTCAACCGGGGTTTTGAAAAACTCACCGGCCGCTATGTCGCCTTGCTGAACCGGATCGTGGCACGCCGTCTGGTTACATTTATCGTCCTCGGTCTGTTCTGTTTCGGTATCTACTGGGCCAACTCGATTGTACCCGCAGGTTTTATCCCTAACGAAGACCAGAGTACCATTTACGCGATCATCCAGACACCTCCGGGGTCTACTTTGGAAAAAACCAACGAGGTATCGCGTCGTCTGCAAAAGATTTGCGAGGAAGTGGAAGGTATCGAATCGGTATCGTCACTGGCAGGTTACGAGATTATGACGGAAGGCCGCGGTTCCAATGCGGGTACCTGTTTGATCAACCTTAAACCTTGGCATGAACGCGAGCAGAATGTAAAAGAGATCATGGAAGAGTTGGAACACGCTTCCAAAGGCCTCGGCGCGACGGTCGAATTCTTCGAACCACCAGCGATCCCTGGTTTCGGTACCTCAGGTGGTTTCTCGATGCGTTTGCTCGATAAAAACACCGATACCGATTACCAGGAGTTCGACAAGATCAACAAGCAATTCCTCGAAGATCTCGGCAAACGCAAAGAGCTGACCGGTTTGTTCACCTTCTTCGCTGCGAATTATCCGCAGTACGAACTCGAAATCGATAACAAATTGGCGATGCAGAAAGGCGTGTCGATCGGTAAAGCGATGGATAACCTCAACATCATGATCGGTAGTACTTACGAACAGGGTTTTATCAAATTCAACCAGTTCTTTAAAGTATACGTACAATCCGATCCGAAGTACAGGAGGCTTCCTTCCGACCTTTTGAACCTGTTCGTGAAAAACGAAGCGGGTGAAATGGTGCCTTACTCGGCATTCATGAAGCTCAAAAAAGGACAGGGACCTAACGAGATCACCCGTTTTAACCTCTATAACTCGGCGGCGATCCAGGGACTTCCTGCAAAAGGCTACACGACGGCCGAAGCCATCGCGGCGATCCGCGAAGTATCTGCGAAAACGCTTCCGAAAGGTTACGATATCGCATTCGAAGGGCTTTCCTACGACGAATCGATCCGCGGAAACGAGTCGGTGGTGGTATTCATGATCGTATTGGCATTCGTGTACCTGGTACTTGCCGCGCAATACGAAAGCTTCATCATTCCGCTCGCGGTAGTATTGTCGCTGCCTGTCGGGGTGTTCGGATCGTTCCTGATGCTGAAACTGATGGGCCTCGAAAACAACATCTACGCGCAGATCGGTCTGATCATGCTCGTCGGTCTGCTCGGTAAGAACGCCGTATTGATTGTGGAATTCGCGGTGCAGAAACGCGCCGAAGGAGCCACCATCCTGGCGGCGGCGATCGAAGGTGCGAGGGTACGTTTCCGTCCGATCCTCATGACCTCGTTCGCATTCGTGGCCGGTCTGATCCCGTTGATCCTGGCTACCGGCGCCGGCGCGATCGGTAACCGTACGATCGGCTCCTCCGCAATGGGTGGTATGTTGTTCGGTACCGTTTTCGGGGTCATCATCATCCCGGGATTGTACTACATATTCGCTAAAATGGCCGATGGCAGAAAACTGATCAGGGACGAAGAAGACAGCTCGCTGTCCGAAGGGTTCGTTCACGCCATTGACGCTTTCCCCCACTCAGAAGATAAAGACGAACATGCGAAATAAGAGAATATTGAACTGGGCCGGCATCGCGTTCATCGGGCTGACCTACCAGGCCTGTAACATCCCGGTGCTGACCCAGAGAACAGAAAACAAAGTGGTACCTGTGAGCTTCAACGGCTCGCAGGACTCCACCAACACCGGCAAGGTTAGCTGGAAAACGTTTTTCACCGACCCGAACCTGAATGCCCTCATCGACACGGCGTTCCGGAACAACCAGGAGTTGAACATCACGATGCAGGAAATTGCGATCTCGCAGAACGAGATCCAGGCCCGCAAAGGGGAATACCTGCCGTTCGTAGGCCTGCGCGGTGGTGCGGGTGTCGAGAAAGCGGCACGTTACACCAACATCGGCGCCAGCGAAGCTACTACCGACATCAAGCCGGGCAGGGAAACGCCCGATCCGCTGCCGGATGTGAATATTGCAGCCGTAGCGCGTTGGGAAGTCGATATCTGGCACAAGCTGCGCAATGCGAAAAAAGCGGCGGCTACCCGGTATTTGTCTTCCATCGAAGGTAAAAACTTCATGATGACCAACCTGGCGGCCGAAATCGCAAACTCCTATTACGAACTCCTCGCGCTGGACACGCAGCTGGCCATTATCCGCCAGAACATCGATATCCAGAACAATGCGTTGAAGATCGTGCGCATGGAGAAAGAAGCAACCCGCGTGACCGAACTGGCCGTTCGCCGGTTCGAAGCACAGGTGCTGAAAACGCAAAACCTGCAATACGGTATCCAGCAGCAGATCATCGAAACCGAGAACCGGATCAACTTCCTCGTCGGACGTTACCCGCAGCCGGTACAGCGCAGCAGCCAGGGCTTCGAAAACCTCGTTCCGAACGTCATGCAATCGGGTATCCCTTCACAGTTGCTTTCCAACCGTCCGGATATCAAACAGGCGGAGCTCGATCTGGAAGCTGCTAAAATTGACGTGACCGTGGCCCGCGCGAACTTCTATCCTTCGCTCGGCTTGTCGGCAAGCCTCGGTTTGCAGGCATTCAGCCCGATTTACCTCGCCCGCGTACCCGAGTCGATCATGGGATCGCTCATCGGCGACCTGGCTGGCCCGGTGATCAACCGTTACGCGATCCGCGCGGGTTATGCCAATGCGAACGCCCGCCAGATCCAGGCGATTTACAACTACGAACGTACCGTACTGAATGCGTACATCGAAGTCGTGAACCAGCTTTCGAATATCAATAACCTGGAAAAAAGCTTCGACCTGAAAACGAAAGAAGTGGAAGCGCTGAACCAGTCGACCACGATTTCGAACCGGTTGTTTGCCTCGGCCCGCGCCGATTATATGGAAGTATTGCTGACCCAGCGCGACGCGTTGGAGTCGAAATTCGAACTGATCGAAACCAAGATGCGCCAGATGAATGCCATGGTGAATATCTACCGGGCACTCGGAGGCGGCTGGAATTGACAGATTAACTTAGGATGTGGTTTTTTGATAAAGATTCTCCCGGCTTTCGGGGGAATCTTTATTTTTTTGCAGGTAATTTCATCACAAAATCAGCTTATTACGAGGATTTGAATTAAGTAACCGTTTGTACCAGCTTAATCATTTTTGCTATGAGCCTGAAAAATTACCTGACCTTTGCCCTCCTAACCATTACCTGCCTGCAACTGCAAGCGAAAGACTACCGCACCTCGCTTTTCGGTATCCATTCCGACGGCATTACCCTCAACACCCGGTCCATTCAATACGCGATCGACTTCATCTCCCAGAACGGCGGCGGCCGGCTGGTATTCAATGTGGGCCGTTACCTCACCGGCTCCGTTCATTTGAAATCCAATGTGACACTCCACCTCGAAGAAGGCGCCGTGCTCCTCGGCTCGCTGAACCCGTGGGATTATGATAAAAAAGTGTGGACGGCCATCGTTTTCGCGCACGACCAGCAGAATATCGGCATTACCGGCCAGGGCGTGATCGACGGTCGCGGCCGCTACATTGCCCGCAATATCGTGGACATGATTCACAAAGGCCTCATCAAAGACCTCTTCCGCCAGGACCGACCGGAAGCCGAAACCCGCCCCGTACTCGCGTACATACGCAATTGCGAGAATGTGAATATCAAAGGCGTCACAATGCAGAACTCGTCGAGCTGGGTGCAGATTTACGACCAATGCAAAAACGTGGCCATCGACAGTATTACCGTCGACAGCAAAGCTTACTGGAACAACGACGGCATCGATATCGTCGATTGCGACGGCGTGACAATTACCAATTCGTTCATCGATTCGGACGACGATGGCATTTGCCTCAAATCGCACGACGCATCGAAAGTCTGCAAAAACATTCTGGTCCGGAACTGCACCATCCGTTCCAGCGCCAATGGTATCAAGTTCGGCACGGCTTCTTATGGTGGTTTTAGTAATGTCAAAATTTACAATGTCAAAATATTCGACACCTACCGCTCGGCTGTAACCTTGCAGGCTGTCGACGGCGGCTTCGTCGAGAATGTGATTGTGGACAGTTTGAAGGCCTACAATACCGGTAATGCGATCTTTTTGCGCATTGGAGAAAGGGTGAAGGGGAAGAAAGGCAGGATGGAGAATATCAGTATCTCGAATATGTATGTGGAGGTGCCTGCTACCAAACCCGATGCGGGTTACGAATACGAAGGGCCAATTGAAGATATGCCGCGGAATATCTCGCCTTCGGGCATTGTGGGTATGCCGGATGCCATCATTACCAATGTGACTTTGAAAAATATCGAGATTAAAATGCCGGGAGGCGGTAACCCGATGTACGCTAAAATCGGCCTCGACGAGCTGGATAAGGTGCCCGAGAAACCGACCTTCTACCCCGAATTCTCGATGTTCGACGAGCTTCCAGCGTGGGGCTTGTACCTGCGCCATGCGAAGGATATCAAAATCAGTAACCTCACATTATCCTGCGAAAAGAAAGATTACCGCACCGCCATCGTCGCCGACGATGTCCACGGCGCGACTTTTGAAGGGATAAAAGTGACACAGACCGGTAGCAAAAATTACATTCACACCCACAAATCCACCGGCATTGTCCAAAAGAAATGAAATTGGGTTCGCGGCGTATGCTTTTGAAAATAACAGCCATAGTCATGACAATGGTGGCGGGAGCCGCCGGTTATGCGCTGAACACCATGCGCTGGCTACCCTGGCAAAAGCCGGTTTTCGAGACGGCGCCACCCGCCAATTGCGTAGCCGCTACTTCGAAGGCAGTATTGGTTTTTTCCAAAACAAATGGTTATCGCCACGCGTCCATCGAAGCCGCTGTAAAAGCGATCAAAGCGCAAGGCGAAAAACGCGGCTGGGAAGTAACAGCGACCGAAAATGGCGGGTATTTCAATGAGGTATGCCTCAAAAGCTACCGCGCCGTCGTGTTTCTCTCGACTACCGGCGATTTCCTCACGGACGCTCAGCAACTTGCATTTGAAAAATACATTGAAAACGGAGGCGGCTACGCAGGCATCCATTCCGCCTCGGATTGTGAATACGACTGGCAATGGTATGGAACGCTGCTCGGTACACGTTTCCGAAGCCACACCTTTTTGCCCTACCCTATTCCCAATGCAGAAATCGTAACCGAACCCGGCTCGCACCCCGCGATCGACGGGCTGCCGGCGCGGTGGTCGAAGAAGGACGAATGGTACAACTTCCACGAAAGCGTGCGCGGGAAGCCCGGTTTCCAGGTGCTGCTCACTGTCGATGAAAGTACCTACCCCGCATTCTGGCCCAAAGCCATGCGCGGCGACCATCCATTAGCCTGGGCACGCAGCATCGGCGAAGGCCGGATGTTTTACACGGCCATCGGGCATAATGCGTCCACATACAGCGATCCCACCGCAATGAAACATATCATGGGTGGGATCGCCTGGGCCGCTGGCCTGTAAATGCTATTGTTCTTTTTTCTCGGCCCAGAATGCCTGCACCTGCGTGAACTCGCGGCCAAACATATCTTTGGCTTTCACTTCCACCAGGTGTTTTCCTTCGGTAAGGTTATTGGGGAATGCTGCGCGCCACAAATGCGTGCTTTTCACCGCATTGCTCGGGCGACGGCCCGCCGGGAGGTTTTCGATAAAATCCCAGTTGTAAACCAACCGCTGGAAATACGGATCAGGCTCGGCCTGGAAAGTCATGTCTTTCCATTCGCCGTTATCGATGCGGTAATGCACGGGGTTGCCTTCGTGGCCCATGAAAAAGTTGGCGTAAATACCCGACGACGTGTTGCCTCCCGCAGGTACCACGCGCGGTGTGTGAATGCGGATCTGGTATTCTTTCGGCTCGCCTGCCACCTTGTAATCGATGCTGTACTGGTTGCCTTTGATGCGCAGGAATGCGTAACCTTTCGGGGTGCCGTCGCGCATGGTCGATGACGGAACGCCCTGGATGTTGAACTCGCCCGAGTACCAGTCGCCCGACGTCGTACCTGCGTTGTATTCGTGGAAAGGCTTCGCGCCGTTCCAGCCCGCGGCTTTTCCGTGGAAATTCTGGCGCTGCAAATGCGTGTGCGCCGAGATAGCGAGCGTATTGGTGTAGTCTTTCAGGATGCTGAACAGTCGGTTGCGATCCTCGTCGCGGAATGCGTCGCCTTCGCCCTCTTCGTGCAATGGAATGTGGTATGCCAAAACGATCAGCCGGTCTTTCGGAACGAATTTCAGGTTGTTTTCTACAAAATCCAGCTGGCTCTGGCGAAAACCGCCCCAGTAACCCTTGCCGTCGCGCGGGTCGGGGTAAAGAATGTCATCGAGGATAATGTAATGCACCTTGCCTACATTGAAAGAGTAGTTGGCCGGACCGAAATGCGCTTCGTAGGTATCGTCGGACAGTGAGTCAGCCTTCGCGTCGTAATCCATATCGTGGTTACCCATGAGGTTATACCACGGCAATCCTACCTTTTTTACAGCTTTCACGTAAGGCTGGTGCAGATCGAGGTTATCGCCGACGAGATCGCCGAGGCTCAGCCCGAACTCCACGTCTTTGATACCTTCCACTTCGCTCACGATCCCGCGGGAGAAATATTCGATCTCGTCGAGGCTGTATGGCTGCGGATCGCCGAAGATGAGTGCGGTGTAATCGTCGGCTTCCGATTTGGCGGTCAATGCAAAATCGAGGGAAGCGGGTAATGCGGCCGTGGGCGCCACACCTTTGTATTTCAATGCGGGCGAACCTTCCGGCTTGTGCAAACGGTAGAACTTCGGCAGGTTATCTTCCGTCAGCGGAAGCTTGTAGCCCGAAGGTTTGATCACGAAAATGACATTATCCTTACCGATGGGTAGCTGGTACTCACCGTTCGCATCCGTCTGCGCGACTTGCGTGCCGTTGGAAACCGATACCTGCGCGAGGCCCTTTTCGTTTTTGTCCTTGCGGCCGTTGTTGTTGAGGTCGCTGAACACAAACCCTTTCACAACGGACTGCGCCTGCACAGCCGATGCGAGCATCAGTCCGCAGCACAATGTGGAGATTTTTTTCATAGGTAAAAGCGGGAAGTAATTGAGTAGTTTTCGAATGCGCAAAACTACTGCGCCGCTGTTTCCGCAATGTCAAGCCAATGTTACCCGAATATTAACCAAATAACTGATTCATAAGCATTTCAGCCACAAAATAGGCATCTGCGTTAACTTTCTGTTAAGTCTTCCAAAGTGGCGCTCCGCCGTTTTGCCGCGTGCGTATTTTTAGTTTTCAAACTACTCACAAAACAAAATGCAAAAGAAACCTTTACTGGCGCTGCTGCTTGCCGCGGCTCTCATGAATGGATGTACCGACCATTTCCCTCAAAACCCTGTACAAGAAGATCCTTCGGCTTTCAAAGAAGTGGCTGGTGTAGATCTGGGCGGCGTGGCCGCGGCTGAAATTTCGGCGTACGATCCTGCCTCCAAAAGGCTTTTCACAGTAAATAATGAAAAGGCGGCCATCGTGGATGTGCTCGACCTTTCGGCTTTCCCTGCGGTCACCAAGCTGAAACCGATCGACGTCTCGGCGCTGGGTGGCGTAGCCAACAGCGTATCGGTGTCGGGTGGAAAGCTGGCGATTGCACTGGAAGCGGCCAACAAGCAAGCCAACGGCAGCGTAATCGTGCTCAATACCAGCACATTGCAAACCATCAAACAAATCACCGTAGGCGCATTGCCCGACATGGTGACGTTCAGCCCCGACGGCCGGTTTATCGTTACCGCCAACGAAGGCGAGCCTAATGCCGATTACAGCGTCGATCCCGAGGGATCGGTTTCCATTATCGATGTGAACAATGGGTATTCGGTTAAAACCCTCACTTTTGAAGGATTCGAGGGTGCTTATGCTGCATTGGCAACGAAAGGTTTCCGGAAATTCGGCCCCAAAGCCACATTCGCACAGGATATCGAGCCTGAATACGTGGCGGTTTCCGACAACTCCCAAAAGGCATTCGTAACATTGCAGGAAAACAACGGCGTGGCCGAAATCGACCTGATCAACGGCAAGATCGTGAACCTGCACGCGCTGGGCACGAAGGATATTAACTACATTCTCAATGCTTTGGACCCGAGCGACGAAGACAAGAAAGTCGAGCTGAGAAACTGGCCGATCAAATCATTCTACCTGCCGGACGCAATCTCTTACTTCTCTGTGAACGGTACACCATACGTGATCACCGCCGATGAAGGCGACGCCCGCGAATACAGCGCTTTCGACGAGCAGAAGCGTGTGAGCTCGCTCAAACTGAACCCGGTTTATTTCCCCAACGGCGACGAGCTGAAAAAGGCCGTCAACCTCGGCCGCCTGCGCGTAACGAGCACCCGCGGCGACTTTGAAAACGATGGTACTTACGAAGAACTATACAGCTTCGGCGGCCGTGGTTTCAGCATTTTCCACGCTGCGGATATGCACCGCGTCTACGAATCGGGCAACTCACTGGAACAGGAGGTGATCAAAGCCGGCATTTACGACGACGGCCGCTCCGACGATAAAGGCGTTGAACCCGAAGGCGTTACCGTAGGATGGATGAATGGCAAGCCCGTCGCGTTCATCGCGATGGAGCGTGTAGACGCCATCGGAGTGTATGATCTGAGCAACCCGGGTGCACCGCAATTCCTGCAAATCATCAAAACCGGCGACGCTCCGGAAGGCGTTCTCTTCATTCCACAGGACAAAAGTCCGAACGGCAAAAGCCTGCTCGTGACGAGTAACGAGGAAGATGGTACGGTGAAGTTTTACCAGCCGTAATCAGAAGATTTTATAAGCCAAAAGCCGTCCGGGATAGACTGGACGGCTTTTTTGCATTAATCCAAAACAACCTCCGTATCCCGCTTACCAGTATCGCCGCCCGGCAATACGCTGGGACGCTCCCCTACCACCAATGTAGCGCCCGTCATCGCCGTTCCGGTAACGATAATATCAAACAGCACACTCACCGTCACCGCAATCGGCTCCGAGACGCCCAGCAGTACCGAGCCGCGCAAATACACGAGCTCCCGCACCCCTATTCCGCCAATGCTCAGCGGGAATACCGTGGCGATCGAGGAAAGTAGGAAAAGCAATGCGTAATCGGCCCAATGGCTGCTTTCGCCCAGGGAATACAGCAGGAAACCGGTGCAGATGATCTGGAAAATCTGGGTACCGAAGGATAATAACATCACGCGTCCCAGCACCGGGAGAATGCCCGGCAGCCATTTTCTGGAACCCCACCAGAGTGCTCCGGCACAGGGTAATGCCAGAGCAGGAATGGCAGCGATAACTGCATGATCGGAAAAGCGGAACATGGCAATGAGGCCAGCAAGCAAGCCTAGCATTACAAAACCCATAATGCGGTCCCATAGCAGAATGCGGGTCAGCAACATCGTGCCCTGTGCGGGGAAATGCTGTTTCAAACGCAGCAGCTTGTAAGCGTCGCCGCCGAGCCCGCCGGGCAGGAACATACCGTAAAACATGCTGATCCAATGCAAATGCAACCCGCCGTAATGCGACAATCCTACCTCGTGCGCTTGGAGAATAGTGGTAAGCCGCACCGCCGCGGTAATGCGGGAAGCCAGGTAGGGCACCAATGCCAGCGCGAGCAGCAGCTTATCGGCCCGGCCGATGGCCTGTGACACGCTTTCCAGGTCGATCCGGTGAAAGACCCACCAGAGCAGCGCTACCGTGATCGAAAATTTCAGCAGCCATTTCAGGTATTTCATCATGCGTCAGTCTCTTTTCAGATGCACGAGACCGATGTTCTTGCATGCTTCCAGGCGGGTTTTGGGATTGATAAACCCGGATTTCAGTTTGGTCGTGTCGAAATCTAGGTAATGGTAAGCCTCGCGTACCTGGAACCCTCCCGCTTGCTGCAATGCAAAAATCTCGTCGATCGGGCCCGCTACCCAGAAATCGTTACGGGATGCCAGCGCTGCCGAATCGGCCTCGGCGTAAAAATACCCGGAATAGTAATTCAGCGTGGGACTTTCCCAGTTCATGACGTAAATATTATGCTCTTCCAAACCTAAAACGCCGATTTTCGCCGCAATATGCTGCCCGGCCTGGTACCGTTGCAGTTCGTAATAGAAGCTGCCGTTCATCGCCACATTCACCAGTACCGACGCGCTGAGCGAAATGCCGATCAACCGGTACGGCCAACCCTTGGTCGCCCGCCATTCATAAAATACGAGGTATAATGCCGGAATGGCCAGTAAAAGGATCGCATAATTTTTAACCGGGAACAAATAGAGATTGATAACAAGCCCCAGCAAAATCATAACCACTGCCACGAACATTTGTATGCCGTTGAGCACCTTACTTTCCCGGCTGCCGGTTTTCACTTTTTCCAGTTCCCCGGCAATGAGGATCACGAAGAAAGGAAAGAGGATATTAAGGTAATGCGGCAAACGGAAATTGGAAGATGTGAGAATGCAGAACATCACGACAATGGTGGTCCAGCTCAGTATCTCGCCGTTCATTTCAACCAAAAACCTGTTTTTAATTAATTCAAAACCTCTTTTAAAAACAGCCCAATAACCAAGCAGGCACCAGGGCAAGAGCGCCCATAACAACGAATGGAAGAACAGAAAAGGATCGTTTCCGCCCGAACTTCCCCAGTTTACACCGTTAAGCCGCTCGGTGTTCTGGTGAAAAAGAATGAATGCTACCCCGGAAGTCCGGCTCATACCGCGAATAACTTTCCCCGGGTGCAGGTCATACTGCAAATAGTAGCAATACAGCACCGGGCTGATGAACAGGAAGAAAAGCGGTATGGCCCAGATCCATTTGAATGAAAATATAAACCGCCAGTTCCTCGTGTAAAGCAGCTGCGAACCCACTGCAATCACGGGTACCGCCGCACCCGACATCCCTTTCGTGGCAAACGACATCGCCAGCACGACCGTTCCGGCGACGAGCATGCCCGGTTTCAATGTAACCGTGTATTCGTAAAGTAGCCAGGTGGCGGTGATAATGAAGGAAAGCAGCAATGCGTCCATCCTCACATCGTTGTGCGCGAGGATGTAGGCCTGTGTAGAAACGAGTATCAGCACGGCATTCCAGCCCGCGCGTTCGTTGTAAAGCAGCTTCGCCAGCCGGAACGTGGCATAAATGCCGGGGATGGCCAGCAGCAGGCTCGGCAGCTTGTACGACAACGTTCCGATCCCGAGCAGCATATCGCCGAGGGCGGAGAGCCAGAACAGCATATGCGGCTTGTCGAGATAATCGCGGCCGCGGTCGATGAGGCTCACGTAGTCGCCCGTGACGTGCATATGCATGCCTATGAGCGCGTGGTGGGCGCTGTCGTTGTCGAAAAGCGGGAGCAGCAGCCCCAGAATGTAAATGGCGACGATGAGCCCGGCATAGAGATACCGGATATACAGGGGATGTGTTTGCATGGTTAATGGATGATCAGACAGGTTCACCGGCTACACGATCCTGCCTGAATGAATGCCCGTTTCGCCCGTTGACAAATGGTGCTGCGGGTATGACGGCGAGGGGCGTCCCGGCCGGGGCCGCCCCAGCGGGGGCCGCCCCACCGATAATTTCGCGGATAACGTAGGGCGTTTTGCCCGTACCTTCGTAGTAGCTGCGCATGAGCATTTCGGCGATCAGGCCCAGCAGGACGACCATGATACCGCCCAGCGACAATGCCAGCCCGGCCAGCGTGCCGGTAGTTCCCGAGAACAAATGCAGCATTTGCCACACCAGCAACAAAATGCCGGCAGCCAGAAATGTACCGCCTAATGCGCCGAAAAGGTGCATCGGTTTCCGCATCCAACGCTGCATGTAAACCATCAGCAGTAAATCGCCGAGCACGCGCGTGGTGCGGCCCAGGCCATATTTGGATTTTCCGAACCGACGTTTGTGATGGCGCACGGGCAGTTCCGTCATACGGGCGCCTGAGATGTTGCCCAGCACGGGGATGAACCGGTGCAGCTCGCCGTATAACCCAAGGCGTTCGGCAGCTTCCTTTTTGAAAACTTTCAGGGTACAGCCGTAGTCGCGGAGATGTACGCCGGTGAGCTTGCGGATCATGGCGTTGGCAATGCGGCTGGGTAACTTTCTCAGCAAAAAGCCGTCCAGGCGGTTGGCACGGTAGCCTGCCACAATGTCCCACTGGCCGCTGCGGGCGTGTTCCAGCATGCCGGGAATGTCGGTAGGGTCGTTTTGCAGGTCGCCATCGAGCGTAGCGATGTATTCCCCCGAAGCGTGGGCAATGCCGGCTGCCATGGCGCTGGTCTGCCCGAAGTTGCGGGTCATGGTGATGATTTTCAGTCGTTCGTCAGCCGACTGCCTCAGCATTTGTACGGTGTTGTCGGTAGAGCCGTCGTCGACCGCTATGATCTCATAATCAAAGTTTTGCAGCGTATCGCGCACTGCCCTGAGCAAATGGGGTACATTGTCCTGCTCATTAAAAAGTGGGATTACGATCGAGATTTGACAGCCGTGTTTTTTACGTATTTCCGGAAACAAATCATACGATGCGTGCAGATCGAAATATCCTTCCATTGCAATCGAAGCGATATGGTGGTTGTTGATGCGAAAGACAGCGAGGTCATGTTGCAATCAACAACGGATTTGCGCGTATTGGTTTATCCCAAAAACACATCTAACAATTTGATAACAAATACATTTCGGGATGCGGCGAATATTTTCCATTTGAAAACAATGAGAAAACATTCGATTAATAAATTTCACTAAATTCGATACCAGTCACCTCACCATTCTACGAAATCTATGAAACAAAATTTACTGCTCATTTTCCTGATGCTGCTGTACGCGCCGCTGGCCTTTTCCCAGGGCCCTGCCAAAGGCGCCATCGAAGCATTCGCAGCACGCACCGGCGCATTACCGACCATCGATAGGGCCACCAATTCACTGGGCTTTCTCCGCTTTCCTTCCGAGCGCGCCTTCTTGGTCAGCGGAGGCGATGCCGTACAGAAATCGATGAATTTCGTTGATGAAAACAAGGTACTGTTCGGGCTGCGGGACAACGAAGACGAGTTCCGGCTTCGCAAGCAGGAATCCGATATTTATGGTTTGGAAAACATTACCCTGGAACAAACCTACAAAGGTGTTCCGGTGTACGATGGGCTCATGAAGTTCCATTACGACGGCCGCCAGGGCCTTACTTCTCTGAACGGCAACTATATTTCGGATATCAAGGTGAATGTAAGCCCTACCCTCGCCCAGCACGAAGCCGAAGAGCGGGCGATACGGCAGGTTAAAGCGCAGTACCAGGAAGCCGCGGAGTCGGTGGAAGCGAGCAAAAGCTTCCTCTGCATTTTCCAGAAAGGACTGGTGCAAGGCTTCAATGGCGTGAAACTGCTGGTGTACCAGGTGGAGGTGAGAAACAATGAAGGTATCCGTGAGTTTGTGTTCGTGGATGCGCATAACGGGCAGGTGGTCGAACAGTTTACGGGCACGCACCATCTCACGCGGCGACTATACCAGAACTCGCTGGCCAACCTTGTGTGGTCGGAAGGGAATGCATTCCCCGGAACGCTCGACAAGTGGCAGCAATCGGAGGTGCAGACATCGGGTTTTATATACAACCTCATGAAAAACAACTTCGGACGCACGTCGTACAACGGCGCCGATGCACCCATGATTACGATCAACAACAAAACAGGTATCCAGTGCCCGAATGCCCAATGGGATGGCGTGAGCGCTAACTACTGCACAGGCATTGCTACCGACGACGTGGTAGCGCACGAATGGGCACACGCGTACACGGAGTACACCAGCCAGCTCGTGTACGGGTGGCAGCCTGGCGCGCTCAACGAGGCGTACTCGGATATCTGGGGTGAAACGGTGGACATGCTGAACGGCTACATGGACGAAGGCGAGTCCAATGCGGCACGAACCGGCTGCGGAAGCTCGCAGCGGTGGATTGTGGGCGAAAAAATCGAGGTAAGCGGCGATCTGAAACGCGATATGTGGAACCCTACCTGCTTTGGGCAGCCGGGTAAACTGTCGGACCCGCAATACTGGTGCGCATCGACCGACTACGGTGGCGTGCATATCAACAGCGGGGTTGTGAACCACGCTTATGCATTACTGGTGGATGGCGGCACCTATAACGGCCAGACCATAACCGGCATCGGGCTCACCAAGGCGGCCCACATTTTCTGGCGTGCGCAATCGGTTTTCATGACGGCCACAACGGATTTCTCAGCCCAGGCAGATATCCTTGAAGCCTCAGCTGCGGGGCTGCTCGGGGTGAACCTGATGCCGCTTTCCACCGCGCCTACACTTCCTGCGGGCACACCGGTGGCGATCACGAATAACGATCTGCTGCAACTGGCCAAAGTAATCGCCGCAGTGGAGCTACGCGAAAACAACAGCTGCCAGTTCTATACCGTGCTGGAACCCGCACCCGCATTGTGCGAAGGCGCCAACCAGGGGCTTGCTATTTTCTACGAAAACTTCGAAACTGGGCTGGGCGGCTTCACTACATCGCAGGTGCCCGGCGACGCGACCGACTGGTTTAACCGCTCCTGGATACAGGCAAATGCCCCTGCCGGACGGCCGGGCAAAGTGGCTTACGGCATCGACTACACGGGCGGAAATTGCACGGATAATATGCAATACGGCGTGATCCGGATGGAAAGTCCGGCCATCGCGATCCCAGCCGGAACAGCCGGCAACCTGAATATGGCCTTCGATCATTATGTGGCTATGGAGGACACCTGGGATGGCGGCAATATCAAGTACAGGATCAATGGCGGTGCATGGACGCTCCTCCCGGCATCGGCATTCACGGTCAACCCCTATAATAATTTCCTCAACTCTTCGATGGCCGGCAACCTTAACCCGCTCGCAAGTGAACCAGTATTCACCGGTGTGGATCAGGGCGTGGTGCTAGGGTCCTGGGGACAAAGCCAGGTGGATCTCTCTTCGATAGGGCTCGTCCCCGGCAATACGATCCAGTTCCGGTTTGAGGTGGGTACCGACGGCTGCCGCGGCTGGGACGGCTGGTATATCGACGATTTCCGGGTGTATTCCTGTGCGGTTACGCCTGCGGTGCATTTCACTGCTACCAGCGCGGTCGTCAACGAAGCACAGGCTACCACAGCCGGCGCGGGCTGTCTTGATTATATTGATAAAACCGTGACCGTGCAGATCGATAAAGCACCTACTCAGCCGGTTACCGTTACATTCAAAACACCCACAGGCACGGCGAAGCAGGGCGCCGACTACACGATCAGCCCTGCGTCCGTCACATTATCGTCGGGCGCGCTCACGCAGAATGTCACGATCCGGGTTTTCAACGATGCTTATATGGAGGATGAAGAGACGATCGACCTGTCCTACGACATCGATGCCCACGGCGGTAACGGATTTGCCGCAAGCGGCTTTCAGAACTTCCGTTTTACGATCCTGGACAACGATCTCACGCCGGGCAACTATGCCGATACGTTGCTCAATTCGAATTTCAACAATACGGCACCGGGCTGGTCGGTTGTGAATGGCGGGAATAGCTCTCTTTCCTGGGGAATTATCCAGTTTACCAATGCCGGGCTTGATGCAGCGAAATCGCCGTTTTTCTTTGTTAATTCCAATATTCAGAATGGAAACCTGCATTTCTTCGATGAATACCTGGAATCACCCCCGATCAATTCGTCGGGCAAAAAGAATCTCGTGCTCACATTCTCGCAGGACTGGCGACCTTACTTCAACGCCGATAACGACCAGGGCAATGTGGAGGTCTGGGACGGAGCCAACTGGCAAACGCTGCTCACGCAAAACCAGACGACAGGCCGGAAAGGCAATATCCTTACCTACACGCCCGATATCGTAAACCTGCCCATACCCGACGCTTACGCAAACCCGAACATGAAAATCCGGTTCCACTACATTGGGCACTGGGAGTACTGGTGGGCCATCGACGATGTGAAGGTCACCGCCACCAACTCCACCCAGGTCATTTCGGCTGTTAACACCGGCAATGCGGCGCAGGAATACCTCGGCCCAAACGAAACGGCCGTTTTCTACGACCCGTCAACCGGCAACCTGATGGCGAAGATCAAAAACCTGAGCGCGCATGACTACGGCTGTACCACCGTGGAAGTCGACCGCTCCGGTGCGAACGGAACGCCCTGGCTCAGCAGCTACCAGGTGACGAACAAGACGTTCAAAGTTACGCCGACGAACAATAATCCGGCCGGACAATACGAAATCACGCTCTACTATAAAGGTTCCGAGCTAAACACCTTCCTACCGGCCAATATCCAGTCGATGGGAAAAACCACGGGTACGATTGCGGCCGCCACCAGTGCTAACACCACACTCGCCGCAGCGACGTCCACGCCGGCATTCGGCGCCGATTATGCTTTTACAGCCATTTTCAGCACCGGATTTTCCGGGTTCGGCCTCACCAATGCGCCTCCGGGAGCGGCATTGCCCGTCACCCTCGTGCATTTCGAAGGCAAGAATACGCACGAAGGCAACGTACTGCAATGGACCACCAGCGCAGAGAGCAACAGCGACTATTTCGCCATTGAGGAAAGCACCAACGGCAAAAACTTCACCGAAAGCGGACGCGTGAAAGCCGCCGGAAATACCTCCGTTCTAAACCATTACGATTTCACCGACGCAGATTTTAACAAAGGTATTACCTATTACCGTCTCAAACAGGTGGATTTTGACGGTACATTCGCATACAGCAGCATCGTCGCCATCGATGCACCTTCGGCGGGTAACATCCGGTTCTATCCTAATCCCGTGCAATCGGCGCTTTATATCGAGCTGCCGAATCTGCCAAGCGGCTGGGTGAATGCGCGGGTGATCGATGCAGCAGGTCGGGAGGTTTTTGTGAAGGAGAAAGCCGCTGTTCAGAATGGTAAGCTGAATATTCAGCTAGGCAAGCTGCCGGCGGGTATTTACCAGGTACTGATTGTGCATGATAAGGTTAGTTACCGATTGTCGGTGTTCAAGCCCTGATGCATCGTAGTATATGGATCGGGCGGCACGAATATGCCGCCCGTTTTTGTTTTAATCCATTTTAATAAACCTCATCCATCACTTTCGTCAGCCAGTCGGCTACTTCCTTTGCATTCGCGTCCTGGTTATGGATGATTACGTTGCCCGTTTGCCGCAGCAATGTGTGCGAATAGGTTTTCTTCCCGGCATCGTAGGTATAGCTGTAAAAACGCGTCAAACCCAGGTCGGCACCGCCATTCACAGGCTTCGAAAGGTTTTCACCGGTGATTTTACCGGCAAGCTCCATGTATTGGACAAGGTCGGCAGAACCGATTTTCGTGGAAGAGACCGTCGTTTGTGCGGCGTTGGCTTCCATTTGTTCCTTTGAGAGCGTTTGCGTCAGTTCGATGTCGTTCCAGCTGGCAGGCTTGTCGTAAGTCCGCACCTGGCCTTGCTTGTCGATCAGAAAGCCTTTGAACTGGTTTCCCCAGGCCTGGTTGGTATAATGTATTTCAAAATAAACCTCCTGGTCATTATCGACCACGACATCGTCCGAACAAGAGACGACCAATGCCGCCAATATGCTGAAAAACAGGATCGGGATGATGCGTATAGTCTTCATAGTGCAAGTCGCTGACAGATATAAAAATAATCATTTTACGCAAACAAAAATGCCCCGCCGGACGACGGGGCATTAACGTGCCGGTTGGCGTATATGCTACTCCGGGTTCTGTACCAGCGACGGGTTCAGCACCGTTTCGGCCTCGGGAAAGAAATGCACCACGCGCGGATGTGTGTACGGGATCTCCTGCTTCACCGCGCCCGCAAGCAAATGCGTGCCGGGGTAGTTGCGTTCCATGGTGCGTTTGTTCCTGAACACATCGTTTTTCCGCAACCCTTCCCAGGCAAATTCGAGGTGCGATTCTTCCAGCACCACGTCGAGCACGCTGCTGTAACCCATCATGTTAGAAGCCGAGAAAAGCTCGATACCCGACAATC
Source organism: Dyadobacter soli (assembly GCF_900101885.1). GTDB lineage: Bacteria > Bacteroidota > Bacteroidia > Cytophagales > Spirosomataceae > Dyadobacter > Dyadobacter soli. The sequence continues at coordinate 342,069 of NZ_FNAN01000010.1, forward strand.
CGGCGCGCTTACGGATCAGGTTCACGTCTTCAAGCGCATCCGCGTTCTTGCCTAGTTTCGCATTCGCTTCGGCCCGGATCAGGTACATTTCGGCCAGGCGAAACAGCACGGGCGAGCTCAGCATGGGATAGCCTTCCTGGTAGGAGAATTTGTTGACATAATATTTGGGATAACCATTCCGCGCTGCCAGGATCTTGTTCCCGGCCGCATCGGTTTTGATCGATCCGTCGGCATTCTTTTCATACACCGGGATGATGTATTCGCGGCGCTTGTCGTTGGGAAACTTGTCGATAAGCTTGCGGTACTTCTCCGATGCATACATTTCACCCCATCCTTCGCCATCGGACAAATACATAGCACCGATCGCCGAATAGCTACGGTTATCTTTCACGGTATGCCGCACCGCAAAAATCGTTTCCGTGTTTGATTCGGGCACTGTGGTGTAGTATTTGGGCAAATTGGCCGTCGGGACGAGCGCGTAACGGTTCGAGCTGATTACCTTGTTGGCATACTCAATGGCCTTTGCATTGTTCTCCATATACAGGTAAACGCGGCTCAGCATCGCGTACGCCACTTCTTTCGACGCGAAGTTGTTGTTTTTGGCGACGGTCATCAGGCTGACCGATTTTTCGAGATCCTCTATGATAGCCGCATACACTTCTTTCACGGTGCCCCGTGTGGCTTTCTGCGCCGGCTGCTCGGTGGATTTAACCACGATCACACCCGGGGAAGCCCCGGCGTCGGGCGCATACGGACGCGCGAACACATTGGCGAGGTGGAAATGCAGCAATGCCCGGAGAAAGTAGTTCTCTCCCAAAACCTGGTCGAGCTCGGCCGATTGGCCCTCTTTCAAAAGACCGATGATCACATTGGTACCGTAAACGGCCTGGTACGATTTGGTATAAAAATTCGTAGCCAATGCACTGGTTTTGATATGGTTATAATTGTATGAAAAATACAGCGGATCGGAAGTAGTACCGCTCAATGAGACATTATCCGACGGAAATTCCGACATCATATGAAAAGAACGGATATAGTTTCCGTCTTTTAAAATGGCATAATTACCTAATGTAGCCGCTTTCAGCCCCTCGGGCGTGTTCACCACCTGCGTGGAAGTAAGGCCGTCGTAGGGCGTAATGTTGAGCTCATTGGAGCAGCCGGTAAGCAATGCACCGCTGAGCATGGCGGCCAATGCGGTTGATAGAATATAACGTTTCATGGTAATGGCTTAGAAATTAAGGTTTACACCGAACATGAGCTTTTTGCTGCTCGGATACCGCGAGCTGTTGGTTCCATTGCTGAGGTCGACTTCCGGATCGACGCCCGAAAATTTCGTCCAGGTAACCAGGTTATCGCCGCTGGCAAATACCGATAACCCACTGATATGCAGCCTGTCTGTGAATACTTTGGGGATGTCGTAGCTCAGCCTTACGTTCCGGAGGCGCAGGTAACTACCGTCTTCGAGGTAGCGCGACGAGGTTTTGTTGGAGTTTTTGTTGCCGTTCACGACCGCTTTCGGGTGCGTGGCAATGTCGCCTTCTTTTTCCCAGCGCGTCCAGCCGTCCTGCAAACGCATTTTGTTGTAGGTCGGGTACGCGCCGTCGTCGTCGAAGAGCTCGCGGTTGTAGATATAAACCTCGTTACCCGATACAAAGGTAAAGAAGGCCGAGAGCGTCAGTCCGCCGTATTTGAACGTATTGGTAATGCCGCCTGTAAACTTGGGGTTGCGCGAACCGGTGAAAACGCGTGTGGCGCTGTTGTAAACATTCGTAGTCGACTCGACCATGTTACCCGACGCATCCTTCGTTTGCAGCAGCCACAGCGGGTCGCCAGTCGTCGGATCGACGCCCATCCATTTACGCATATACCACGATCCGAGCTCCCGCCCTACTTCAATGCGCTGGTTACCGCTTTCAATCGGCTCGTTTTTGTTGAGCGCGATCACCTTGTTGCGGTTAATTGAGAAATTAAAGCTGGTTTCCCAATTGAATGCGCCGCGGATATTTTTGGAAGTAATTTCAAGATCGACACCCCGGTTACGGACCGATCCGATGTTCTGGATCTGGCTGGTGAATCCCGTTGTCGCTTCCAGCGGTACATTTTGCAAAACATCCTTATTGAGGCGGTTATAGAGATCAATCACGAGATCGACGCGGTTGAAGAAACCGATATTGATCCCCGCATCATAAGTATAGGCCTTTTCCCAGGTCAGGTTCGGATTTGCCTTGCGCGCTGGAAAACCGGCCGGCAGCCCGCCATATTGTGCATTGAAATCGTAAAGATCCTGCGCAACGAAATCGCCGATGTTCGCATTACCCGTGGTACCATAGCTTGTGCGGATTTTGAACAAATGGATTTTATCCTTCACACCACTGAAAAACTCTTCGCCCGAAATATTCCATGCGGCACCTGCCGAATAGAAATTACCGTAGCGGTTGTCCTTCCCGAAGCGCGAGGAACCGTCGCGGCGGAAGGAAACCGTGGCGAAATACTTGCCATGCAGGTCGTAATCGACATTCACGAATGCGGATGCGAATGCATTTTTGGTTTTGTAACCGCTAAGCAAAGTCGGGGTGGCGGTTACGTTGAGGATGTCGAGCGAGGGAAAAATGCCCTGACCGGTACCGCCCATGCCGTCGGTTTTGTTCCCCTGGAACTCGGCACCGAGAATCGCATTGAATGTGTGCGCACCAAAAGACTTGTTGGCATTCAGCAGGTTGGAAGTGATAAAACTGCCCGTGTACTCGTAGCTGTTCGAAAGCGAGCCATTGTACGACTTGCCCGTAGGCGTGCGCGCATCCACGTTCGATTCGGTGCGGGTATTGGTGACGGCGTAGCGGTTCGAGGTCGAGAAAGTCAGCCAGTCGAAGATGTTATATTCCAGTTTGATATCTCCCTGAATGCCCGAGCCGCGGTTCTGGTTGAAATTGTACTGGTTGTTGAACAGGAAGTTGTTCCGGTCGCGCCCGTACCAATCGGTGGTGTTGGCATCGACATAGCGATACGAGCCATCTGCATTGTACGGATTATCCCACGGCAGGTTGATGTAGCCCTGGTACAGATAACCCTGGTCATTCTGGCGGTTGTTGAAAAAGGTATTCACGCGCGCGGTCAGCTTCACTTTGCTGTTGAGGTTATGCTCGATATTGGCGCGGAAGTTGACGTTTTCGTAACCCGTTTTCAGGATTACACCTTCCTCATTGTAATAGTTGGCCCCGAAATGAAAGCGGGTACGGTCATTCCCGCCCGACATCGATAACGCGTGGTTATGCGTAATGCCGGTTTGAAATGTTTTGTCGAGCCAGTCGGTATTACCGGGTGTGGCAGGCAGGAAGCGGCTTTGATAACCCGCATAGGCCGTTGGAAAGTTGTTGGCAGTCAGGTACGCGTTGATTTGTGCCTCTGAGGGATTCGGTGTGGTGGCACTGAGCTGCGTGATGTAGTTGGCGCGCTTTGCATCATAATCGTTCTGGTACATGGTGTTGGTGAAATCGTACAGCTCCCGGCCGTTCATGACTTCGAAATTCCCACGCAATACCTTGCTGAAACCCACCGAACCATTGTAATTGATCTGCGTCTTGCCCGGCTTGCCTGTTTTGGTGGTAATCACGACAACGCCGTTGGACGCACGCGAACCGTACAAACCGGTGGCGGCGGCGTCTTTCAGGATAGAAATGGAAGCGATGTCGTTGGGATTTGCAGTTCCGCCGATCAGCCCGTCGATCACGTACAGCGGCTCGGCACCGGCGGTAATGGAACCGGTCCCGCGTACACGTACGCTCGGCTCCGTCCCCGGCGCGCCGCTTGCGCTCGACACCACCACGCCCGCCGCCCGGCCTTGCAGCATTGTAGCCGTATTGTTGCTGGTGACGGTTTGCAGCTCCGATCCTTTGATTACCGAAACCGAGCTCACCAGTTCCGACTTCGATCTGCTCGAATAGCCCGTAACGACCACCTCGTCGAGGCTGGAAACATCTTCCATTAAGGTAATGTCGATTACCGTGCGGTTGCCTACCGGGATATTCTGGCTCTTGAAACCGATGAAACTGGCCACGAGCACGTCGTCGGGGTTGTTGGAGGTGATCGTGAACTGTCCGTCGACGTCCGTCTGCGTCCCGACGGTCGTACCCTGGATCACGATATTCACACCCGTGAGCGGCACGCCCTTACTATCGACCACCTTCCCTTTTACGGGTTGGGCCGCATTCGGCCGGGCCGCGTTCGGTGGGGCCGCGTGCAGCAGGCTAATGCGCCCCGCAAATTTCTCCAAGTGGCGCGCGGGAGCGTCCAGCGGGATCATGAGCGGCACGGCGAGTCCTGCCATAGCAGCCGTTCGAAACAGAATTTGGGTAAATCTCGGTTTCATAGATTTAAAAATTGGTTAAGGTTGGATGAGTAGAATAAATTCGTTAGAATTCTAACCACACCAAAATTAGCCGCGTAACCGAGATTAACAAGAAAAAACATTAAAATGTGTTCGAACACACAAGCATTTCATCCGGTCAGAAGTAGTCTTTCAGACTCATGGATTAACACTAGAATTTATATTACAAATGGGCAGAACAAAAAAAATTGGGCTGGAAAATCCAGCCCAATTCTCATTCAAATACAAAAACAATGCAACCAAAACCGGCGCCGACCGGATTAGTCTACGGCCACATATTTGCCCGAGCACGCCTCGATGCAGCCGTAGCCCAGTGTTAGTTTGCTGGCCGACAAATCTGAATAATACCAGATCTGCGACGGCGCATTTTTATCGATCGGGATCAATTCGATGCGTTTGTCGTCGAGCACTTTGTAGGCGTCGAACAGCGGAACCGAATTTTGTCCCGGAGCTTTCCTTTCCACAAACTCGCCATTCTCTTTGAATTCGAGGGTATGAGCGAAATCGTCCTTCACTTCCTGGTAAGTTCCGCTGCCATCGCCCGGGTCCGCAAGGTATTCGACGATCTTCCATTTCCCGACGAGGCCATTGTTTTCTTTGAAAGCCCTTTTCGGTGCGTCATCGAGCGGCTCGGCGGTATCGTTCCGGCAGGCCGTTACCGCCCAGAGCAGCAGCAGCGAAAGGAGTAAGCGGGTTGTTTTCATGGGCTAAGAATTGAAATTGGTTTCGGTTACATAGATGCGGGGGTTTCGGTATTCGTTGGAAGTTGCTCAATTATTTAACGGTACAATATTTCCATTTTACTCATTATCAAATATTTACAAATACGATAAATAAACCTCTATCGTCTTCTACAATTTCGTCAAAATTAAATACATAGGTTTGCCAAGGTTGTAACGCGGCGTATCCCTGCTGCTTGCAACACTTCTACTCAACTTCATTTAATACTGCCCGATCATCTTAATCCGGCTATCATGCCACCCAAGCCGGATCATCGTTACAATCGCTATTCCGCGATCCATTAAGTCTTTACCGCAATTCCAGTGGATTTAAGCGCTCCAAAAGGGCGCGGCGGGTACCGTTTGTCTATTCATTCACCACTATCCAAGTTTAAACCCGTAGTAGTATGCACACTTGTTACACACAAAAAGCGAGAAAACCGGTATCGGTCTATCGGATTGACTGGTTATTTCTCATTCTGGTCATTTTCACGGGCTTCGATTCGACGGCCCAAAATGTTGTTTACCAAACCCTGCACACCGGTGCAACCTTCGATGGACGGGCCATTAACCAAAGTTTGCCCGTAGGAAGTATTTCAGGCAGCGGTAATGTTGCTTCCGGCGGTGCCACTTACTCCATAGCCCTTGCCATACCGCCGGGGACAAATGGTACCACCCCGGCAGTGTCGATCAATTACCATTCTATGGCGGGAAACGGCGTGTTGGGGCAAGGCTGGGACATTGGAGGGTTGTCGAAAATAACCCGCTGCACGCGGAATATGTATTTTGACAACGAAACAAACGCCGTCGTGATGACCAACAGCGACCGGTTTGCCCTCGACGGCGCCAGACTGATTGCCAAAGCCGGTAGCTACGGAGAGCCTAATACAACCTATGGCACTGAAAGCGAGAATTTTGCAACAATCATCTCCAAAAGTACGCAGGGCAATGGTCCGCAGTGGTTTGAAGTAGCTACCAAAGACGGCGTGAAAATGGAATACGGAAACACGCCGGATTCCAGGCAGACCGGCCAGTTTGCCACCGTGCTTACCTGGGCGCTTTCGCGTATCCTGTACCCGGATGGGAATTACATTACTTTCAAATATAAGAGCGGCGGCTTCGCGTTGCTCATCGAGGAGATCAACTACACCGGCAATACGGCGCAAGGATTGGCGCCTTATAATCAGGTCAAATTCGACTACAAGATCCGCACCATTGATGAAAATGCGGGCTTTGAAAACGACACAAAGGTCGAAAGCAAGTGTTTGCTCGACAAGGTTACCACGAAGGCCGAGGGCGCGACCGTGAAGACTTACCAGTTCAACTACGGACACGATAACATCAATTCCTATTTGAAAGAGGTTATCGAGGCGGGAACCGACGGGACGCAGCTCAATGCTACGATTTTTACATATGGAAGCCCATCCGCCGAATTCAGTACTGTTGAAACGGAAGGATATGATTATCCATCGTCGACTACCATCACCGGAGATTTCAATGCCGATGGGTTGACGGATTTTCTTGAAGCCAGTCTTATTCAGAATCCTGCCGTATACAGGATGATCGTTTATGTAAAATATCCAGCGTATATCGGGCAACCCAATAGCTTTTTTGTAGATAATGTAACTGACGCGCCCATTACTTATAGCGTGGTCAAGAAGCAAAGTATCCCCAACTCGTTCGACTTTTCGGCGTACGATTTCACCGGTGATGGGGCCGATGACGTTTTGATGACCAATGTTGCCGGGTCGGGGCAAAACCGCACATTGACCAGCCTCCGCATTTACCGCGCCGTTCAGAATTACGACTGGCAAACCAATGGGCAGACTGCAATTCAATTCGATCCGCTGAACATTTCCCCTTACCCTGGTTATTCCAAAATCCATCCGAGCGGGCATTTCATTTTCCCCGGCGATTATGACGGAGATGGCGTTCAGGACATACTCACCATGCTGGGTACCACTGCCGGCAACTTCTACTATTGTCACCTGTACAATGGGAAAGTCCAGCCTGAATTCGGGACAGCCGGGATTACAGGCGTATTCTCGATAGGGTTAAGCGACTGGCCTACGGCGGACAAAGTCCATATCGTCGATTTTAATGGGGATGGCAAAAGCGACATCATGCTGATCAAAGGCCTGGAATGTGAAGTCTTCACATTTGACGGCTGGAGCGCCCGGCGCATTCACTATTCAATCAACTATTTAAATAAAGATCACCTCAGCTATTTCGGCGATTTCAATGGTGACGGAAAAACAGACATTCTTGCCAAACTAACGACGTCGGGCGAATGGAAAATATTGATTTCTAACGGAATAGGCTTCTATGAATCCCCTTTTGCATTTAATACGATTCCCGATACCGATCCATTTACCGGCGACCAGCTGGGCATTGCCGACATCAATGGAGATGGAAAATCGGACATTTACCACGGGTGGCAGACAGCTGCACCTTCGAATTTCGATGTTTACTACGGAAAGGGCTATTCAAGTACCGGGGTTAATTTTTATCGTGTAAATAGCACTTACGCAGTAAATCTGGGTGCGCCTCCCCCGATGATTGGCGACTTCAATGGTGACCACCGGGCTGATATCGCCAATTTCAAGAACATCAATGTAAAAATGGATCTTTTTTACTTCAAAAAAGAAGGCAGGGAAAATCTAATCGAAAAAGTAAAAAACGGCTACAACCATGTTACCGAGTGGGTTTACAAGAAGCTGACCGACGAAAACGGCTTCCATATTCGGGGAAATCTCACCGCTTACCCTTTCAATGCAATACAGCCGGCCCTTCACGCCGTTTCCGATTTTAAAGTGCAGAACGGGATTGGCGGCAACAATACCACTCAGTACACTTATGAAGCAGCCAAGTTTCACCGCGCCGGGAAGGGTTTCCTGGGATTCGGCAAAATAACGGCCAACAACCTGGCGGCAGGAATTAAAACAGTCGCTGAAAATGAATTCAATACGACCTATTACGCGGCAGTCCCCTACCGCACTTCTGTTTATCTTTCGTCAACCAGCGCCCTGCTAAGCCAGACCACCAATACCAACGTATTCGTTTCTCCGGCCGCCAAACGTTTCTGGGTAAAAACCACCAATATCCTTGAAAATAAGGTGTTGGAAGGCAGGACAACCAGTACCGTCAATGTGTATGACGATTTTGGAAACGTCAAGCAAAGTACGGTTAATAATGGCGTGGAAACGGCTGTCAATGATATCATTTACGGCGCTTATCCGGCCGGGGTACTGAATAAGCCCACATCAGTGACCGTTTCAACTACCCGATCGGGGCAGCCTGCATTTAGTTTTGTGACGGGTTACGGATATAATGGCATGGGCCAGCTTACTTCGAAAACCGATTTCTCAGGTCTTCCTAAAAATGTAGTCACGACCTACGAATACTTTCCTTTGGGCAACCTGAAAAAGACCACTGTCACGCCGAACGGCCCGGCAGCATCTCTTCCACGAAACACTTCGTCGATCTATGACCTGAAAGGCCGCTATGCAGAATCCAGCGTCAACGAACTCGGCCAGCCCTCTACGGCAACCTATGATCCCAAATGGGGCACGCCTTTGACCTCGACGGGCGTCGATGGGCTGGTTACCACATTTCAGTATGATGTTTTCGGAAGGCCCACCGTTACGACCGTCCCGGCCCTGGCTGCTTACAACATCACCCATAGCTACGGATGGGACCTCGCCGGTGGCGCCGTATGGTACAGCCTGGCTTCCCATCCGGGTAAGCCCAACGTCAAAACCTGGTATGATCTGTTGGGCCGAGAGATCAGGAAAGAGACCGAAGGCTTTGGCAACCAGGTGGTCACACAGGTCCAGAACTATGATGCAAGGGGTAATATCGCTTCCAGCACCCAGCCTTACAAAGCAGGCGAAACATTCATCACCACCACGACGCAATACGACGAATATAACAGGCCTAGCAGCATCAATAATGGCGCGCTGGGCACGAAAACGATCAGCTACGCCTATGCAGGCGGCGACCTCACGACTACCACGACCACTCCGGCGGGCACAACCTCCCAAAAAACAGACGCCAGCGGAAAAGTGATCAGCTCGACCGACGATGGCGGGACATTGGCGTACACCTATTTCAGTCACGGCGGGGTAAAAGAAGTCAAGAACGGTGCTGTTGCGCTGGCCAGTAATCAATATGACGGCTACGGTCACCAAACCCAGCTAGCAGAACCGAATGCGGGCACCACCGCGTACGACTACAATTCGCTGGGTGAGCTGGTCAGCCAAACCAATGCCAACGGAGCTGTCTACACTTTAACTTACGATGTCGCAGGGAGAATCGCCACCAGAACAAAAGCAGGCGAGCCAGCGACCATTTACCAATACCGGGCCTCCGGGAACGGTATTAACCAGATCGAGAAAGTGACCGGTTTTGCCGGTAACGTGGAAGACTACACCTATGACGCATTTGACAGGCTGGCTACCGTTACCAAAACCATCGATGGCAACCCCTACACAACGACTTATTCGTACAACAATTACGGGGACATTGCCTCGGTACTGTACCCATCGGGCTTTGCTACCAATCACGCTTACGACGCCAATGGTTATCCCATGACGATCAAAAACACAAACAGCTCCATAACCCTTTACACCAATACCGGTATGAACGGCCTGGGCCAGAACTCGGCTTACATGCTGGGCAACGGCAAATCGTCGGTTATCAATTACGACTACGGCATTCCAAAGCTGTTTTCCACCGTCGGCGTGCAGAACCTGGAACTGAGCTGGGATTACCCCAAAGGCAACCTCACCAAGCGTAAGGATTACATCAAAAACAAGGAAGAAAGCTTCGCGTACGACAACCTCAGCCGGCTGCTTACGGCCACAGTCGCAGGCAAGCCCGTGCAAACGGTCACCTACGAGCCTTCGGGCAACATTGCCTCCAAAACCGATGCCGGGCAACAGTTCAGCTACCATCCCGCCAAACTCAATGCACTCGCGGGCATCATCGCTCCTACCACCGCGCTACCCATGCTCACACAGGACGTCACGTACACATCCTTTAACCAACCTGAAAAAATTACCGAAAACGGTTCAGGCCAGCCTTACGAGCTCACATACACCTACGATGCCGGTTACCAGCGCATCAAAGGCGTCATGAAAAAGAACGGCGCATTGATCAATACGCATTACTATTTCGGAAACTACGAAAAGGACATCACCACCGGCGTGCCCGACAAGCACCTGCATTACATTCACACGCCCGCCGGGCTCTCGGCCATCGTGATCCGCGAGAACGGCACCGACCAATACTACTACACCTACACCGACCACCTCGGCTCGCTGCTCACATTAACCGCCCCCAACGGCACCGTCATCCTCGACCAGAACTTTGACGCCTGGGGCCGGCTGCGCCATCCTGCTAACTGGGATTACGCCAATGTTCCCACGCCCACCAGCTACCTGTACCGCGGCTTTACCGGCCATGAGCATCTGACCAATTTCAATTTGATCAACATGAATGGGCGGATGTATGACCCGGTGGTCGGCAGGGTGCTGAGTCCTGACAATTTTGTGCAGAATGCGTATTCGACGCAGGCGTATAACCGGTATAGCTATGTGATGAATAATCCTTTGAAGTATGTGGATCCTAGTGGGCAATTTTTTGGAACTATAATGACTTTCACAGGCGATCTATTTGAGACAGCATTTCTTCATGGTGGTTTTGATCCGACAAGCAGGGCGGCCAGAAGCAATGCATGGCGAAACTTTGATCCGACTGCACCAGGAACCAGGACGAACAATGCCTGGAAAATTGATATGGGGGTTTTCAAGACCGATCCTAAGCAAGATTTTTTCGGCCGAGCAGGCACATTACTTTCCAGATTTACCTGGGAAGCTCCACAGACGGTTCTGGGTAACCTCTATTCTCATTTCAGAAACGGTACCAGACAAGTTGACAACGTTGAATATTGGCATGGAGCGACGTTAGTCAATTCTAATGGAGTGGAGAAATGGGGATTAACTCTTGGGCCCTACATTAATTCGGAAGACATGGTAATTGGCGACGACATGTTCCGTCATGAGTACGGTCATACGCTTCAAAGCAAACTCCATGGACCGCTTTACATCACTCATGTGGGTGTCCCAAGCATCATTGGGTCAACACTTGATCAAATCGGCTGGCATAATCACGACCATGAGTGGAACGAAATTCAGGCTAATAAAATGTCCTATAAATACTTAATGAAACACCATCAAGAGAGCCTTAATGCAAATACTAATGGCAATCCTTGGAGTGACGAATACAGACTTAAATATGTCAGAGACTGGTATTTCTTTCTATTTCCGCCATCATATCTTTCACTACTTAACTTTTAAACACCTATAAATATGAAGCATCTTTCAATCACTCTAATTCTTATTGTCTCTCTGATTTCCTGTACAAATTCTTGTGAAAATCCTTTTGGATTTCCAGTGGCGTACACACTTCACATTCAAAACAATAGCAGTAGCCCAATTTTTTATCTGGTGAGCAAAATATACCCAGACACATCTATTCAAGACTCATTACAAATGGGAGGTCTCGCACCTTCAATGCAACACCCATATGAGTCGCGCAAAACCTGGCCGAAGTTTTTCGAGTCCCTGCCAGCGGATACGCTCAGCGTCTTTTTCTTTTCACCTGATACCGTTCGCAAGTATGGATGGAAACAGGTACAAAGCAAGTATTTAATATTAAAACGAAAAGACATAGGCTTACAGAACTTGGAAGCTAGCGACTATCTGATCACATTCCCATGAAATCCAGGCTATCCATGATAGATCTGTATTTCTTCATATTTCGTCCATCATACCTCTACCATTCGAGCTTTTAAGCCAATTAACATGATACGAATTTTGACCACACTAGTTACTACCATTTCACTATCTGCCTGTTCAAATTCCTGTGAAAATCCATTCGGGGTTCGGGTTGCATACACTCTGCACGTCCAGAACAATAGCAGTAATCTGGTATTCTATAAAATAAGTAAGATCTATCCAGATACCTCCATTCAGGATTCAGCTGTAAATGGCGACATTCTTTCCTTAAAACAGCAACCATATGAGTCGCATAAAACGTGGCAGAAATTCTTTGACGCGCTACCAGCAGAAACACTCAGTGTATTTTTCTTTTCCCCAGACACCGTTCGTAAGTATGGCTGGAAACAGGTACAAAGTAAATATCTCATACTAGCTAGAAAAGACATTAGTCTGCACGACCTAGAAGTTAACGACCACATAATTACCTACCCATGAAAAGCAAACCAATATTACTCTTAACATTAATAGGCCTCGTTGCTAGCACCTGCCACCGTGAGGACCCTGACTGTCATCGCTGCATTACAATTGAAAATGCCTCGCGGGACTACATCATATTTGCGCCAAAATATATCAATATAACTTCCTGATTATTAGACGGCAGCATACCAGCATGTCGCAGTTAAAACACCATGATAAACACACAATAAATATGAAGCATATTATCATCGACGCGGCGCACAATGGTGTACGCATACGATGCTTCTGTTCCAGCAAGCGCGTAATGGTGGAAAATCTACCCATTAGTTCGCCGTTAATAAAAAGTCTCAGCGTGTGGATGCAGAAGTATGAAGAAATGAACAACGGTGATTGCCATCCATATTCATTGATTGAGTCAGTGGAAAATGAAGGAATAAATATCGCCTTGAATATAAAGAATGAAGCACCATACTTGAACGCTGTTTATCAATCAGATATATTATTGGTCGCATTTTTTGGCCCACTTTGATAAAGTTCAGTCAATTACCAAACAACTATTTACACTTTATGCTAAATAAACTTATTCACTAACCGATAAAAAATTTGAAATGCCATTAAATAATTATGCAATTCTAAAAAGTATTTTCGACTGTATTTTCATGTATTAATCAACTTTACATCGCTTGATTTATATTGAAAACATCTTTACACTTTCTACTAATAAAATAAACTAAATATCTACATAACACCATCCACTATGAAAAATGCACTATCCATCATTCTAATTGCTCTCCTGCCGCTTTTAAGCGTTGCCCAAGCCCATATCGATTCGATGGCAATCGTACAAAAATCGCAACCCTATACAATCGACAAACCGGAGGATCTGAACATCAAGGGGCAGATCGATGCGGCCCGGCATTACAAGAGGTACAAAGGCGCGGCAACGGGAACATTACTAACGAGTCTGCTATCACCGGTAATCGGTCTTATTCCAGCCATTTTATGCTCTGCTACTTATCCTAAAATTGACAATTTGGGGTATCCTAATGAAGAATTGTTCAAGCAAGCGACGTATTATAAGGCTTACACTAGAAGGGAGAAGAAAATAAAACAGCGGAAAGTCTGGTCTAACTGGGGCATTGGTTTGGGAGTAAATTTGGTTGTAGTCCTGATATTGGCTAATTAAATACAAATTAACATTATGACACTTTTAGTTGTACAAATTTTAAGCCTGAATAGTCAAGTCCATTCAGATTACATGAAAATACCTCTTCTATTACTTACCATATTGGTCGCGCTTCCTTCGCTTGGACAAATCAGCCTTACACTTAATCCTCATTGTGGCGATTTTGAGCCCGTATTTACAGATGTTGAAGTACTTGACTTGCGAGAAGGCCAAAAGCTAGTGGGTTTTATTCACAAAGGGATAACCAACAAGCCGGAACAAATCGTCTTTACAGGAAATATGGCCGATAGTCTCGTCCCATTTTTTAAAGCGCCGAATGGCGATTTGAAAACTCCCAAAAAACTCGTCTTTATTCTAAATGAATTATTTATGAATGAGAATACGAAAAGTGTCCCGAAAACCGGGAAACTAAAATTATCGACCAGGTTGTTTATTAAAAATGATCTTGAAACGTATTCCGAGATATTGACGACTGACAGCATCTTCACAGTCAAAGGATTCGACGTCACAAAAAAGCTATTTCGACTGGTTAGTGATGAACTCTGTAATCTCTCAAAAACTGCCGCAAAGACCGAAAACAATCGAGAGAGGCCGGTTCTTACGCGTTCCGAGCTGGAACATTTTGATAGTTTGGAAATTAGTAAACTACCCATATTCTCCAATCAGAAGCCCACATCCGGTATTTTCAAAGACTATTCACATTTCAAGGAAAATAAACCAGACATTGAAGCAGAAATCCTTGTCGAGAAGTCAAAAAAAGGCAAGTTCACAGCCTACCGAATATTTGGTTCCAGAAGAAAAAAAGTGCAACTGGAAACGAGCGGATTTTATGCTATATCCGATGGTATAAAGTTATTCAAAGCCACTTCCGAAGGTCTCTTTGAAATTAAAAAAATCGACCATAAATTATTCTATGACAGAGCGGGTTCTTTTACCGACCCCGGCAATGCAGGTATCTATTTCGGAATGGCAGGTGCAATGATAGCTTTCTCACTATCTCCACACAAAATCAATTTGTTCAGGTTCAAAATCAATCACCGGCGTGGAAATTCGATTCCGATGGGCATTGTCGAATAGTTATAAAAATAATCGATCAATCATCAGCCATGAAAACAAAAGCTTCGATCATACTTCTCGCAACGTTGTTAGCACAGGCACAGGCAATTAAAGCATTTAACCATACGAACATTAAAATATTTCATCAATGCAAAACACATTTACACTCTTCATTCTCCTTCTCATTTCCACCGCCAGTACTTGTTCTTCCCAAGATGATCCGAAAGCGGTTAGTCAGGAATACGAATCCTGCTGCGGCACCGAACCCGTAGAGTTCTCTTATGAAAAGAAGCGGATCTACATGCCCAATGTGTTTACGCCCAACAAGGATGGTGTAAATGATTATTTCTTCCCTGTCGTAAATGATGTCGTTACCGACGTATGGGGCTTTGCCGTTTACAGTATTGAGGGTGATACAATGCTGTATCAAAAACCCTATTTCAATTCCAAAATGCCTGTGGAAGAGTACGGATGGGACGGATTACGACCGGATGGTTCGCGGTACAAAGGGGCGTTCCGATATAAAATGCGGGTAGACGATATGCTGGCGAACAAGCACATTGTTCAAGGCCGCGCGTGTGCGATCGTATGCGGGAGCAGCTCGGAAGTATTTCAGACAAAAACCGGTTGCTTTTATCCTATTCAGGCAAGTAAGGAGGGCACATTGGATGAATCAATTGCCAATGGAGAGAAGGATTGTTTTAAATAAAACGAAAATCACATTATAATCCCAGTTATACCTATGAAGAACACACACCTCAACAGACTGATATCCTTTGTGATGATGGTCGCGTTTCCCAATATCATCCTTGCGCAGATCAAATTCACCTACGACAATGCCGGCAACCGGACCAAACGGGAATTTAATGCCAGCCTCGTCCAGCTCGATGCAAAGGTACTTCTAAGGGGCGGGTACCGCGCGGGACAGGCTAACATGGCGACCGATCTGCAAACCTATTTCAGCGCAAATTCGGGTTTGCTGCCCGCTACGGACCCCTACGGCGGGAATGTAACTTACAACAATATCGGCAATCCGGCGGGAGCCGCCGGTTCGGTAGTGGATTGGATCAGGATAGAAATTCGCGATGCCGTCAATCCTGCCGTAAAACTTCAATCGAAAAGCCTTCTTCTGAAACCCAATGGAAGTATTGTAGACACCGATGGTACGCTTCCTGAATTCGTCGGGCAAAGCTCGCCGGTACGGGTAGCCGTTTTCCATCGGAACCATCTGGCCGTCCTCAGCAATTCAATCGCTGCTTTCAATGCCGGTACAGCGGCGTACGATTTCACAACGGCCTTAAATAAAGCCAGCCAACTCCCCGGTGACGCCCCCCAAATGGGAAGCGTCAATGGGAAATGGTACCTATGGGCGGGTGATGTAACCAACGACTTGTCTGTCGATGCTACCGATATGTCAATCGCTACCAACGATTTCCTGAAAGGTATTTATGACCAATACCTTCTCACTGATGCTACCCTGGACGGCGGCGTGGATGCTTCCGACATGAGCCTCATGAACGTGGCATTTATCAATAGCTACTACTCGACGCTCACGAATTACGTGCCTTAGAAAGTGATTCTCCTGAACGTCAGGTTGATCCTGGCCCCGTTCTGCGTCTTCGATTTCGGGATACGGTGCTCCCAGGTATGCTGTAAATCGCCCTTCATGATGAGCAGCGACCCGTTTTCCAGCGTCAACCCGTATTTCCGTGAGTGATCGGGCCGGTAACGGAACTCGAACCTCCTCTCCTGCCCCACGCTCACAGACGCGATGATCGGGTTCCGGCCGAGCTCCGTCTCATTGTCGCCATGCCACGCTACGGAATCGTTGCCGTCGCGGTAATAATTGAGCAGCACGCTGTTGAATGCGAAACCCGTCTGCTCTTCGATCCGCTGTTTGAGGTTCGCCAATTCGTCCGTCCATGGGTAGGGTTCGAACCGCGTTCCGGAAAACGTATAGGACCTATCGGTATCGCCGAACCAGGCCATCAGCCGGGGGGCGGTCACCTCTTTGCCATACATTTGCATTACCTGCTGCCGCCAGGGCGTTTCCGCAATCCATTGGCGCATTAGTGCGGCACTATCCGCAGGCGACACGAAACCGGGATAGTATTCCAGCAGGTTTTCGGGAAATTGTAGCGCCTCCTGCGAGCCGAAAAGACTTAATTGTTTCATTCAGTTTGCTGATTGATGTATTTCCAAACATAACAACAAACTGGGCAAAAAAGTCTGGACATTCGATCAGGCTTGCTGGGCGGCAACCGGCAGTGGCACTTCATTTCCCGGTTCTACCCATTGCACCTTCACATTCTGCGTTTCGGCGTGCACGGTAAGTTCTTCCTCCATCTGCGCAAACTGATGGTACATTCCTTCTTTGTGGAAGCCATAATGAATGGGTACCAGCACATCGGCGTGCAGCAAACGCGTAGCGGTGATCGCCTGAATGGGCGTGAGCGTGATAGGCACCGGGCTGGGCTCCACGCGCGGGGCAATGCTCACGACGGCACCATTCACGGGGAGGAACACGGCGTCGAAATGCGGCCAGGTTTTGCCTAACTGCCAGAACTGGTTATGCCACATCGTGTCGCCACCGTGCAGAATCCGCTGGCCGTCAGCCTCGATGACCCAGGAAACCTGCTTGTCGCCGATGCCATCCATCGCGAAAACGGCTGTGATGGTGAAGTTTCCGATTTGCTGCGGCGTGTTCAATGCCGGTGTGAGCGGGGCGAAACCGTCTTTGGTAACTTCGGCAGCAATCTGTTCCGAGACGATAAAACGGCCTTCCGGTTTCAGCACCGTGCGGATCGCTTCGGGATCGTAGTGGTCTGAATGCAAATGCGTGATAAGCGCCAGGTCAACCGGGGTTTCTACGAAGCGGAACGGGTTTTCGGGACCGATATTGGAGCCGCGCTGGTAATTCTGTACTGCATCTATGATCAATGTCTGGCCGTTGGATTCTACTTTCAGGCCTGCCCAGGATAGTCTTTGAAGTTTCATGTGCTGTTGTTTTTAGTACAGCACAAAAGTATTTGTTTTAGATATATGAGAAAAATGATTTATTTTTATCAAAACAATGAACAATACTCATGATATGCTAACACTCCAACACCTCTATATAATTGAAAAAATTACCAGCGAAGGCTCGGTTACCAAAGCTGCCGAGAAGCTCAATCTCACGCAATCGGCGTTGAGCCACCAGATCCGCGACCTGGAAGCGGCCAGCGGCGTGAAGCTTTTCAACCGGATCGGCAAGAAACTCGTGCTGAATGAGGCCGGCCAGCGCGTAGTGAACAGCTCGCAGCAAGTACTGCCGGTGATCCGCGAGCTGGAAAACGAATTGAAAGCAATGCGGGAGGGAAAAAAGCAGACGATCCGGATCAGTACCGAATGCTACACGTGCTACCACTGGCTGCCGCGGCTGCTAAGTGATTTCAATGCGCATTTCCCCGGCACCGAGATCCAGATCGTGGCGGAAGCGACGCGCCGGCCCATGGAATACCTCGAAGCAGGCAAGCTGGAACTGGCGCTCGTGAATGGTACCAATAATAACAGCAGCCTGCATTTCGAGCCGCTTTTCGAAGACCGGATGGTGGCATTGGTTTCGGACAAGCACCCGCTTGCATTGCGCAATACACCGCTGGAATTTTCGGACATGCATCCCGAAACATTGATCGCATTCCAGACGAGCGCCAACAGTAACCTGCTGTCGCCCGACCTGGTATCTCATCTTTCGCCTAAAAAAATCACCCACATTCCCATGACCGGGGCCATTGTGGAGATGGTGAGGTTTGGCCTGGGCATCACGATCATGGCCGAATGGGCGGCCCGCCAATACCTGAGCACCGGCGGGCTTACGACATTGCCTTTTCGTTCGGAGGTGGGTACACGTCACTGGTACACTTGCACACACAAGGACCGTAGCGAAGCATTGAGCGGGCTTGTGAGCAGGATACAATCGGCATTGCTGGGAGTGGAAAACCCGGTAATGGCCTGAGTTCAGGGCATTTCGTAGCCTGAAATAAAAAAGCCGGAAGCAGTAACGCTGCTTCCGGCCCCGGGTTAATTTATTCGTTACCTAAAATTTATAGGCAACGCTCAATGTAGAATTTCTTGGCTTCTGCGGGTTCACCGACCAGTAACCGATGTAATATTCCTTGCTCGTGAGGTTGTTCACATTCAGTGAAATGCGGAAATGGTTTGCATTGTAGAATACGCTCGCATTCAGCAAAGTGTAGCTTGGGAGCGTAAATACGCCCGTCTTGCTGTTGTCGATCACCTTGTACTCTCCCGCATAGTTCCCGCCAATGCCGAAGCCGGCATTTTTCAGCGTACCGCTGTTGATACGGTAAGTTGCCCAGAAATTGGCCAGATTTTGCGGGCCTTGTCCACCGATCGCACGGCCTGGTTCGCTGTAAAAATCTTCCGCATCGCCGGAAATTACTTTGGTTTTGTTGTGGCTGAAACCTGCGATCAGGTTCAGGCCGGTTACCGGATTGGCCACCAGGTCGAGCTCGAAACCTTTGCTGCCAACCTTTCCACCTTGCGTGTAATCGCGGATATTGGCGGGATTAGGCATTACGCGGTCCGATACTTTAATGTCGTAAACCGAAAGCGTGGCTGCGAGTTTATCGGAAAAGAGGTTGGTTTTGATACCATATTCCCACTGATCGGCATGCTCAGGGCGGAACGATTTAATGCGGGGATTGCTGCCGTCGAGGTCGGTAACCTGCTGCGGTGCGACGTTGATGAACGCATTCATGTAGTTCGCGAAAATCGAAACCTTGTCCAGTACCGGCTGGTACACGATCCCGAACTTCGGCGACAATGCCCATTGGTCGAAATCGTCCTCGGAAGTGCTCCGCTCGCCTTTGGAATCGAAGTAATCGGCCCGCAAGCTCACCATCGCGCTCAGTTTCGGCGTGATATTGAGCACGTTGGACGCATATGCACCGAACGAGGTGTTGGTAATGTTGCTGGCACTGCCTTCTAGGCCCGCGAGGAGGTTATCGATCGACGCCGCCGTAAGGTACACGGGTGCGAGCGTGTCGCCCGAGTACGGATCGACGTAGTTAACATCGCCCTGCGGCGTCACATTCCGTGCCGAAGCCCAGCCGGAGCCGTTGTCGATCACATTTCTTCTGAAATAATCCACGCCGACCAGCAGGCGGTTGCGCATGTTGCCGATCTTGAAATCGCCATTGAAATTCTGCTGAATATCGGTCGTGTTGGTCGTTTGCTGCTCTTTATGGAAATATTGGCTAAACCAGTTGTCGCCCGAAACATCGTCCCAGATGTAAGTATAAATGCCGTTCGACTTCACGGTTCCTCTTGAAAAAACGGTCTGTGACGTCCATTGATCCGACAATTTGTAAACAACCTGTCCCTGTAAGTTGAAGCGTGGGTTGCGGATCGTGAGGTCGTTCGAGGTAAACGAAAGACGCGGGTTCAGGTTGAGTTCTTGCAGGTTTTTGAAAGGTAATGGGCTCAAACGATCGGAATGGAAAAATACCGGCGCTACCGCTCTTTCCTCTTCCAGGATTTCGGTCAGTAAATGAAACGACAGGCGGTCATTTACCTCATACACGAGCGAAGGCGCGATGAAAAACGACTTTTTGAAACCGGCATCCTGGAAACTGTTTTCCGAATGGTAGGCCGTGTTCACGCGCAACGCGATCTTGTCGGCCTTGCTCAATGGCGCATTGATGTCCGCTGTCACGCGATTTAACCCGAAACTACCTGCATTATACCCGATTTCGCCGCCAAACTGGTGGTAAGGCTTCTTGGTAATGGTGTTGATCATCCCGCCGTAGCTGTAAAACGCACCGCCGAAAAGCGTGCTCGACGGCCCTTTGATCACCTGGATTTCCTCCACATTCGCCGGGTCGAGGTTACCGCTCGTGAGACCCGGAAGGCCGTTGTAGAGCGATGGCTGTGCATCAAAACCGCGCAACGCGAAGTAGGAAGCCCCATCCCCTGCCCTGCCCGTAGATTCCCACGTGCGCGAGATCCCTGGCACGTTGCGGAGTGCGTCGTCGTAGTTGGTAATGCCCTGCTGCTTCATGATTTCCGACGAAACCGTGTTGTAAACCTGCGGGTTTTCGAGCTTTTTCAGCGGGATTTTAGCCACGATCATGTTTTCGCGGTTCAGATTGCGGGCCGATACAATCACTTCCTGCAACTGTGCCGAGTTTTCTTTCAGTGTAAAATCCAGCGTTGCGGTGCCGCCGGCCGTCACTTCGATCGTCTGCTCCTGTTTTTCAAGGCCGATGAACGACGCTACCAGACGGTGCAAACCGGGCTGAATGTTTTTGATCTGAAATTTACCGTTGCGGTCGGTCAATGCGCCTTTGGCAGTACCTTTCACATTCACCGTAACCAGCTCCACCGGTTCACCGTCGGACGTGCGCACCGATCCGCTGATGGCGCCGTTTTGTGCAAATGCCTTTGCAGCAATGAAATAGAGTGTTATCGCGAGTAGAAATAGCTTTTTTGTCATAGCATTCATTTAGATTTCGCGCAAAAGTATTATTTAAACTAAATCTAAACAATAAAATACGACAAAGAACACTACTTAATGCCGCCCGCTTGCAGCCAGGCCGGTGTGAATGTTATTTCAGCTTGCCCGAATTCACATAAAAATCCGACAGTAACGACAGGAATTCATCCTTCCGCCGCCGCGAAACCTCGATTTCGGTGTTATCGCTCATCCACACCTGCCCACCGTCGCCCTTTACGTACCGTTTGATGTGTTCGAGGTTGATAATGTTGGACTGATGCACCCGGAAGAAATAGTAGTTGTCGAGGATTTCCTCATATTCTTTCAAAAGCCTCGACACGACGATCGCCGGGCCTTTGATAAGGTGGAACTTGGTGTAGGAACCCAGCGACTCGCATTGGATAATGTCCGTCATTTGCACAAAATGGATGCCCTCCGCAGTAGGCAATGCAATGCGCTGGTTATCATTGCGTTTCCGTTCAACGAGCCGCGGCGCACGCACCGGATCGAGCTGCTCCTGCAAAATCTGCAACTGCTCTGGATTTACGCTCCCTACCTTGTCCTTAAACTTTGCTACGGCCGTTTGGAGCTCGTCGGGATCGATGGGTTTGAGCAAATAATCGATTGCGCTGAAACGAAATGCGCGAATGGCGTACTCCTGGTAGGCTGTCGTAAAAATGACCCCGAAATCGACTTTTTCAAAGCTCGAAAGCAGGTCGAAACCGGTTTTGCCAGGCATTTGGATGTCGAGGAAAATCAGGTTAGGCCGCTCCTTTTGGATGAGTTCGATGCCCGCGTCGGCATTTCGCGCTTCGCCGCACACCGTCACTTCCGGGCTTACGATCCGGAGCAGGTTGGTGAGCGCCTCGCGGGCATTGGTTTCGTCGTCGATGATAACAGCGCGTAGAGATTGGGTCATAGTTTATACGTTTTCAATCGGTATGATCATTTTCACCAGCGTACCGGCCGGTTTATTTTGTGTATCAAAAAGATCGATCATTTCAATGCGCGCCTCGCTGTCCCGCTGCCGCAGTGCCTCGAAAATACCGCGCGTCATTTCCTGCCCTCTCGAAATGTGCCCTTCCGTGCGCGGGGAGAAATCCCGGCCGACGCCGTTGTCTTCGATCGTGCAGATAATGTGCCGGTCGCTCAGGCGCGCGGTGATCGTCAGTTTTTTATCTCCTTCCTTCGGCATCAGCCCGTGCCAGATCGCATTCTCCACATAAGGCTGCAAGAGCATCGGCGGCAGTTGCGTATCGAGCAGCACGTCATTTTCCTCTATATCAAAAGAATAGGTAAACTCGTGGTTGAACCGGAAAGACTCGATCTCCACATACATACGGAGCGTATCGATGATTTTTTCGAACGACAAGTACTGGTGATTCGAGTTTTCCATAATGCGCCGCACGAGCTTCGAAAACTTCGAAAGGTATTTGGCCCCCTCCACGCCCCGGTTGGTAAGCAGGTAGTTCTGCACCGAATTGAGGGAATTGAACAAAAAATGCGGGTTCATCTGCGACTGCAATGCTTTGAGGCGCCATTCGGTAATCTGGTGGTCGAGCCGGTTGCGCTCGGCCAGCGTGCTCACGCGCCAGCGCATCATGGCCACGATCAGCCCGGCGATCGTGAGGCCGATAAGTACCCGGAAAAACAATGTGCTCGTAAAATATGGGCGAATGGTAAGCCTGACCACCAGCGGCGCTTTGCTCGCAATGCCCGACGCATTGCTGCTGCGGACACGCAATGTGTACGAGCTTGCCGGCAGGTTAGCGAACGATACCGTGTGCTCATTGCCAATGTCCATCCAGTCGTCGTCATAGCCTTCCAGCTGATAACTGAAACGATTCTGTGACGCCGGTTCGAAATTCAGCGTGGTAAAACTGAAATTGACCGAATTCTCGTCGGGTTGGAGCACAATTTCACTCGCCGGGTCCTGAAATATCTTTTTACCCTTCACCTCCACCGACGCCAAAGCAATGCCCGGTGACCGTACACTTCCGCCGAGCAAGCGGATGTCGAGAATATTCAGCGTGTTGATATGCCCGAGCAATAGTTCGCCGGGCGCATTGTAATAAAATCCGACCGGTGCATTGCTCCGCAGTCCCTCGATCGTGGTAAGGTAGCGGACGGTGCGCGTCTTCGGATCGGCCACATGAATGCCTTCATTCGTACTGAACCACAGCCGGCCGTCGGGCGTTTCGGCGATGTTGGAGCAATAGGTATCTTTTAATTTACCAGAATTGAAATCGAACGAATATTTGATCAAACCATTCGGTGCGACTTTGGACACCCCGCCCCAGCTTGCCACGAGAATGCTGCCATCCGCCGCTACCTGGATCGCATTGATACACTCCCCGCCCAGCCTTTTGCCTTTGTTGATCGCCAGCTTTTCGATATTTGTAAAGACAGCATTTTTTTCGTCAAAATAAAACAACCCCCGCGAACAGGTAGCGATCCACATCCTTCCGTCGGGCGTTTCGCGGATGCATTTAATATAACTCTGATAGACCAGCTTACGACCCTCTTCCGGCGCCCACAAATGCAGCTCCTGCTTCGTGGACGGATCGATTACTTTCAGTCCTTCATTGAGGTTGGCGATCCAGAGGCGGCCCTTTTTGTCCAGCAAACCATCCCGAAAATCCTTGTTATGGAACAGTTGCATTCCTTCCTGCCACGGCTGAAAACTTTGCGAGCTGCTATCCAGGGCAAATGCACCTTTGTCGGTAAACGCAAAGGGTTTTCCGCCGATGGTCCGCACCTTATCCGCGAACGCCTCTTCCTCTGCGTACCGGTACAATTTGAATTTATTGACCGACGGCTGCCAGTACAGCACGCCCGAATGCGACAACCCAAGCCAGTAGCCGCCTTCCTGAGCGGGCTGGATGCTGGCTACCTTCACCGGCATGCGCACCACGCCCGGCGGTATCGCTACGGTGCGGATGCCGATGTTCCGGTAGCGGTATTTGAAAATGCCGTCGCTCGTCCCGATCCAGAGAATGCCGTTCGCGGCGTCGTCGCACATGTCCTTGATCCGGATGCCCTGGTTGTAGAATTCGGGCAAATGGTAAAGTTCATCCCGCTCGGGGTAGTAGACGCTGACACCGTCGTTCGTGCCCACGAAAAGCGCGTTCCGCCCATTCTCATCCCGCGATTCGCGGACGCAAACCACGTCGTTCTGCTCAAAACCGGCCTTCCGGATCGAAAATTTGTGATCGGATGGCGAATATTTTATCAAGCCATACTCATAACCACCGATCCAGAGATTGCCCGCCGAGTCCTGCGAACCCCGGCTCAGGCGGATACTGATCCGGTTTTCGGGATAAACCGCCGCCGGTCCGAGCACGCACACCAGCTTGTCGGCCTTGCGATCGTAATAATACAAACCGAGCTCCGAAACGATCCACAATACACGTTGGTGGTCTTCGAAAAAGCTCGCGTACTGGTACACGTCCCCGCCGTTGCCGGAAGCCGCAAATGTGTAGCGCGAGAGCTTCCTGCGGGCGATATCGTACCGCTGTACCGAGGTATAGTCGCAAACCCACATCTGATCGTACGAATCCACCATCCCCTGTTCGTGAAGGTCGTTCCCGATGTCCTGGTCGTCGTAATTATTGTGTACCAATGTGGTGACCTCCATTGTTTTCCGGTCAATCCGGGCTATCCCGCGTGTATCCACCGAAGTGTACAAATCACCTTTCGAATCCGTGGATACTCCCGAGCAATAGCCCAGTTGCAGGCTATCCAGGCGCAGGAACGAATAGCCGTCGTACCGGCAAAGATTCCGCCCCGTCCCGATCCACAGAAAGCCGTGCCTGTCCTTGTTGAGGCACCAAACGTCGTTGGAAGGCAGCCCCTCCTTGGTAGTGAGATGTTCGAGCGTGATCACGGGCATCTGCGCACGGGCACTACCGCCAAGCAGACTTATGCCGATCAGAAAAACGAGCATCGAAGAAACGGAAATCCGCATGCGGGTTCAGGAAAGCTGAGCAAATAATATCTTTAAGCGAAACCGCGACGCTTCTTACTCCCTGAATTGCACCATCGCGACCTGCATTTCGGCCCGGACCGACGTGTGGATCTGCGCACTATTACGTGCTGCACGCCTGCGAGCCAGGCTTTTCGCAGCCTCAGCATTGATTTTTTCGATGTAACAGAGCGTCAGCAAAGCCGCGAAAGTAAGGTAAGTTAAAAATGTCTTCATAAGCATGTGCGGTGGCGTTCAGAAAAATACGAGGCTTAACAGGATGATCACTGTGATAAACAGCAATGCAATCCAGTCGAACTCCCGGTCAAAAAACTTCCTGATCTCCCCTTTCACCAACCTCTTCCCCTCTCTTTTTGCCCGGTTATCGCCTCTTTCCATACGCCTGTTGTTGATTTTTGATTGATTGATACCCTAAAAATCGCCGGAAACCGCACAAAAATGGCCGCAGCTTCAAATCCGGCACTACCAAACCCATAGCTGGCGGAAAACATCTGATATCCGGAGCGGCCACTGAACATGACTTTTTCCACCTCCCCCAACGCATCGCCGTAGCCACACTGCTGATCGCCATCCGCACCCCGCATGTTACCGGTATATGAATTCAAAAAAATTTAAATTTTTTTAGGCGTTTAAATTTCTAAATGTGAGTTAATTGCGAAATTTCCTGCATTTCCGCTTAAAAAATAGTGCTCTCAAAATTTGTTTGATAAAATCCCAATTGTACTTTTGCACCACGATACGGCGCTGCGGCAGACAGATCGAAACGAAAAAAGGCTGAATGTTAAGTTTTCATGAAAGCCACAAAGTTTCAAAGAGTCAGAAAAAGCGCCACTAAAATATAGATCGATTCCGTAGCTCAGCTGGTAGAGCAATACACTTTTAATGTATGGGTCCTGGGTTCGAATCCCAGCGGGATCACTTGAAGCGCCTCAAAGGGCGCTTTTTTCGTTTAAAAACGTCATTTTTTCACTGTTTTCGAAGATAGGCATATCATTCTGATTCAATCCAGATCAAAGCATTCGGTAACCTATTCGGTAACCTGCGGATCAAATCAAAAACTTGTGGAGCGCATAGGATTTTCTAGGTTTGTGTTTTTAATCAACCTAGTTCGTTTTGGAGAGTTTCTTGCCTATTATCCAGTTTCTATTACCAGAGTTTATCCTTGAAAATTTTGAATTGACATCCATCGACCGTCAGGATGGAGTATTTCACGTGCATATAGATGAGAAGAATGCGGATGAGAATGACCCGGAGAGGAAGAATTTGCTCTCCAAAGGGTTCTTTCCGATGATTACTGTTCAGGATTTTCCAATTCGGGGCCATAAGGTCTTCCTTCACATCAAACGCCGCA
>NZ_FNAN01000003.1 GCF_900101885.1 Dyadobacter soli
CCCGCAAAAGCAATCGCCCAGGCATACAGACGGCGCTGGGATATAGAAATCTTCTTTCGTTTCCTCAAACAGGAATTGAATGTCAGTCATCTGGTCTCTTTAAACAAAAACGGCATACAGGTCATGCTATATATGACCCTGATTACCGCCATGATGGTGTTGATCTATAAAAAAGCCAACAACATTGGATACAAAACCGCCAAAAGAAGGTTTTCGATGGAGGTCCGGGACTTAGCCATTGCCCTGATCGTAGTCCACTGCGGAGGAAATCCTGATCTGTTTTTCAAAACATAAAAAATGGCCGGAATTTCTTCCGACCATGACTGACACTGAGTCCGCTTTTTTCATTTGCAGTATTGCCGAAAGTCGTCAGGATCGCCCGACACCGCGGCTTAATAAGCTTAGCACGAAGAGAACGAGGAATACGAAGAAAAGAATTTTAGCAATTCCGGCTGCGCCTGCTGCTATTCCACCGAATCCGAGGATACCGGCAATGATAGCGATAACGAGAAATATTACGGTCCATCTAAGCATGATTGACAAATATTTAGGTTTTTGATTATTGATATCTGAAACCCATAATTACCAACTCCATGCCAGAAGCGCATATGCGCCCTGAACGCGTTAAACCGCTGTTTCAGCTTGAAAATGAGGTTTTTTGTGGAGAATGATGCACAGTTTCAAGGGGATTCCTTTAATTTTACCGTTTAATCAAATTACTCATGTTCGAATGAAGTTTAAATTATCTGTGCTAATGCTGGTCGCGCTGGCGTTCCGGGTTTCGGCACAAAGTGACCGTTGGCAGCAGCGCGCGAAGTACCAGATGGAAATCGATTTTGATGCTGTCAAACATCAGTACAAAGGCACCCAAAAACTCGTTTACACTAATAATTCCCCCGATACACTTCAAAAGGTATTCTATCATTTATACCTGAATGCATTTCAGCCCGGCAGCCAGATGGACGTCCGCTCACGCACGATCAGCGACCCCGATGCGCGTGTGAAGGACCGCATTTCCAAACTGTCACCTTCCGAAATCGGTTACGAAAAAGTGCTTTCCCTCAAACAGAACGGCAAGGCATTGAAATACGAGGTGGTGGGTACCATCCTCGAAGTGACATTGAATGAGAAGATCCTGCCGAAGTCGAACCACACTTTTGATATGGAATTCGAAGCGCAGGTGCCGCAGCAAATCCGTCGCACAGGCCGGGCTAATGCGGAAGGCATCGACTACTCGATGGCGCAATGGTATCCCAAAATGTCGGAATACGATTACGAAGGATGGCATGCGAATCCGTATATCGGTCGCGAATTCTATGGAATCTGGGGTGATTTTGATGTGAAAATCACGATGGATGCAGCCTATACCATTGCCGGAACCGGCTATTTACAGAATCCTGACAAGATCGGTCACGGATATTCGAACAAAAACGTCACCCACAAGCCGGGCGAGCGCCTTACCTGGCATTTCGTAGCGCCGGAAGTACACGATTTCATGTGGGCTGCCGATCGCGATTACCAGCACGACGTCGTGAAAGTGGATGATAACCTGGACCTGCATTTCTTTTACCAAACCGATACGCTGGCTAATGTGTGGAAACAGATGGAGCCGCTTGCGGTGCGGTCGTTCAAGTTTATGAACGAGCAGTTCGGGCGCTATCCTTACAAGCAATATTCGATTATCCAGGGCGGCGACGGCGGCATGGAATACCCTATGGCGACGCTCATTACCGGCCGGTTGAACCTCCACGCATTGACGAGCGTAACCGTCCACGAATCCATTCACAGCTGGTTCCAGGGCCTTTTGGGTACCAATGAATCCAAATACCCGTGGATGGACGAGGGCTTTACAACTTACGCGCAAAATCTGGTGATGAATGAGCTGTTCCCCGCCAAGGGAGATCCGCAGCGCAATGCGACCACGAGCTACCGCGGTTTAGTGAAATCGGGAGCGGAAGAGCCGCTTACCACCCACGCCGACCATTATAATACCAATAAGGCATACAGCATCGCGAGCTACAATAAAGGTGCAGTTTTCCTGAACCAGCTCAACTATATCATGGGTAAGGAGGCATTTCAGCGCGGGATGAAGCGGTATTTCAATGAATGGAAGTTTAAACACCCGAATCCGACCGATCTGAAACGCATTATGGAAAAGGAATCGGGGCTGGAACTGGACTGGTTCTGGGAGAATTTTGTGGGTACTACCAAAACCATAGATTACAGCATCCGCGAAGTAGTAGCTAATGCGGGTAAAACCGATGTGGCGCTTGAAAGAATAGGGCAGATGCCGATGCCGCTGGATGTGGTGGTGAGCTACAAGGACGGCACGGTGGAGAATTTTTACATTCCGCTGGAAATCATGCGGGGTGAGAAAAATGAGAACTTATACGCCAAAACCACCCTATTGAACGACTGGGGCTGGACCTATCCCGAATATTCCTTCACCATCGATCGCAACGTCGCAGACATTCAGGCCATTGCCATCGATCCAAGCCAGCGAATGGCCGATCTCGATCCCGACAACAACGTATGGCCGACGGTTTCCAAAACTACGCCGCGTTTCAAGGCTGTGAAAGTGAAATAATTACCGTCCGAAACGAAAGGAGGCACCGATGCGCCATCCCATGCCTTTGAAATCAGAGCCATGGAATTGCGCAACGGCCTCCAACCGGATGATCCGCACGATATTATCAATTCCATAAACCGCTTCCGAATAATTTCGCATTGTGGGAACGCGCAGGTAATGTAGCTGCAATGTCTCCGAAATACCCGTCACGCGTAACGCCTGTATGCGTGTGAGCAGGAAATGCTGCATTGTCCAGATTAAATGCGCCTGCATAAACCATTTCGAGGTGCTGTACCGGTAGTAAGGCAGCATCCGGAACTGATCGGGCGGGTACACATATTGGAAGAAAAATTCATTACCCATAAAGTGCTGATAATCGGGAAAGTACATTTGTTTGGTACTTAAAAACCCGCCTCCATTTACCAGGTATTCCAGGTTACTGCGGGGGCCGAGGCTCAGGTCCTGGCGTATCGTACCTTGCAGCAGCGAATAATCCGAATCGCCGAGAAAGCCCAGCCCGCTTTTGTAATTCACGATAAATGCCGGCCCACGGCTTCTTAAATAGCGCTTTTCCCCATTCCGGATCAGGTACCTTCTCCATGGGCGCAATGTGGCGGTTACGTCGAAAATCCATGCATTATGGTCTTCGAAACCGGTATTGCTCAGCTCCCGGTTCGCAGGGCGGTTGGGCGTAAATCCGAATTGGCTCCAAAAAATGATCGGCCGGGCGCTTTCCTGGTTGAACAACTCCTTGCGGTGCTCGAAATCCAGACTTGCATTGAGGCTCAGAATATCGCCGATGTTGCGGAGCGTGTACTGAATGCGGCCGTATTGTTTTTGGTAAACCTTCATCAAACTCCGGTCGAAGAAGCGCGCGGCGATGCTGTTAGGTAATGGCGGAATGGGCTCGCGGTTATTAATCTGCGACGCCATTTCGCCGCCTTCGAGCAACAGGTTCCAGTTTCTGCCGCCGATATTGGTTTGCAGGTTTCCATACAGCCGCTTGCGCCCGAACGAGTAACGCACCAGCGGCCGCACGCTCATGTACGATGCCTTTCCCCAGCGCTTTTGCCATTCGGTAATGATGTTGATCGCATTGCCTTCCACCGAATTATAGCTGACCGACAGGAAAGGGCTTTTGAAATAAAAACTATTACGGTTACCCAGCTGATACGTATTGCCCAACAGCAGGTGAATGGGCTTGAAATGCGTGGAATCCGGCTTGGTCTTAATGCGCAGCGAGTCCTTCACGACCTTAATGCTATCTTGCGTGACGTAACTGGAAACTTCTGATTTGGTCAGTGGAATGGGGCGTAATACCTGCCAGTAAGCAGTGTCGCGTTTGTTGGCCATCGAATCGATTACGATGGAATCCTGCCGCACGAGCCGGTCGTTGCCGAGCTGTTCTTTCTGCTCTTTTTTCTGCTGCTTTTCGTATTGTTTGGTGAGTTTCCTGAAATTTTTAGTGGAAAACTCCTTCTGCGCCTGGATGAGGTTTTCGAGGTCTTTTCCGCCTTTTACCTTCGGCGCATTGTCTTTTTTGTGGTCGGCAATGACGATATCTTCCTTCAAACCGGGATCGATATCGAGCTTTTCATAGGTAAGCGAAACCAGGTAGCGGAACTCGCCCGCGAAGCCGAGGTAGCCGCCGTTCAGTTTAAACTGCTGGTTGACGGGAATCCACACGCCTTGCACGGGGCTGAAAATTTGCTTCGCTGAAATGTTCAAACCGCTGGTAGTGGTTTGCAAATCGTAGCTATGGATCGCCCAACGGTCTTCCAGAATAAACAAGCTGCCGCGGAAAACCCCTTCTCCGTAAGCTTTTGGAATAACCCTTATTTTATTGACGATTTCTCCCCGTTCCTCGAAATAGCCTTCATATTCAAATTTATAATAGGCAAAAGACTTGGGCGACAATGGTGAAATCGTACCCGCGATTTCGGGGCTGTATAAACTCGCGAGAATGTATTCGTTGGGAGAAGGAATGCTGTTGTCGAGGCTGTTGCGCGTGGAGATAATGCGCTGACTGTAATTGTTCGGGCGGCGGTATTTAATTTCTGCAACACTCTCGTTCAGAATGGCTTTGCCTTGCTGCACGCCCTCTTTTTTCAGTCGTTTTTGAAGTAAAAAAGGGATTTTCGTCGCTACACCGGTACTTCTGGAATAAACTTTGGCCGTATAACCCCGTACCTGCAACTGGTGAAAACGTGCCTTCGCGATCGCGCGTCGCATGATCGTGTACGCGGGATCCTCCTTACCCTTGCCAATTGTCGCTTCCTGCAAGCTCAGGGCCTGCTCCTCCATCGCCACATTCAGCTCCGTAAAATCGTTGCCGATCGTCACGGTTTTGGAAATGCTTTTGAAGCCCAAATACTGGAAGATGATTTCGTAACTGCCGGGCGGGAGGCTGAACTCATATTCGCCCTCCTCATTGGCCATAGTACCATTGCTGGTACCCTTCACGGCGATGCCTGCGTAGGGGAGTGCTTCACCGTTTTTTGTGGTAATGCGTCCCCTGATCCCACCGGCCCGGGAAAGCTGTTGCATGGTCAGAAAGAGCAGCAATAGTGCCAGAAAACGCATATAGTCGGGTGTAAAGTGCTGATAGCGGCGGTTGGTATCCTCGTATTTGTGCAACGAGTTGTCGCAATTAGCACAAAATACATGACATTCCAGACCCGCGCAATCGACTTTACTTATAGAACCGTACCAGCGATGCGGGCTAACATAAAAAAGCGGCACACCGGAGCTCCGGTATGCCGTTTTCGACGCAATGTTTTGGGACTTAGTCGCATTCCCCGTCGATCGTGCAGTTCGCACCATCGGCCAGGTTTACGAGAGGTTTCGGATTCGCCTTTTCCCACTCGCCGAACGACTGCTGCAATGCATTCAGAAAAGTTTCGGTGTGTTGCGCCCCTGAAACCGCATATTTGCGATCGAGCACAAAGAATGGAACGCCCCGCGCGCCAACCTGCTGCGCTTCGTAAATATCGCGGCGCACATCTTCGCTGAAACGGGTACCTTCCAGGACCCCCTTCAATTCGGCCGCATCCAGCCCGATGGCAGTTCCGAGTTCGATTAATGTGGCATGATCAGCCGTGTTGCGGCCATCCGTAAAATAGGCTTTGAACAACTGCTCTTCCGCCGCATCGCCCAGGCCTTTTGTTTTCGCAAACTGCAAAAACCGGTGTGCATCGAACGAATTGGCCAGTACCGCCTTGTCCATATTATATTCCAAACCGACTTCGGCAGCCATATTGGTGACATGGTCATTTACCTGCTGCGCATAGTCCGGCGTCCAGCCTTTGGTTTCGGCCAGGTAATCATTAATGCTGCGGCCAGGCTCGGTTTTCATTTGTGGATTCAGCTGAAAACTCTTCCATTCCACCTGAATCTGATCGCGCTCCGGAAACTCCGCCAGCGCACTCTCAAAGCGCCGCTTGCCGATATAGCAAAACGGGCACATCACATCACTCCATATTTCGACTTTCATGATATCGCTTGTTCGTAATTGTAACTTCCGGGAGGGGAGTCATTTTTGGTCAGGTCTTGTCAGTTGTTGTCAGGTATTGTCATTTGTTGTTTCAACAATCCATAACAACCCCTGACCATTCTTGACTACAAATGACCACTCTTGACTACAAATGCCGATCCCTGACTTTCTACCTCCCGTTATTAAAAAGCTCAGATCGATATAAAAAGTTCTTCATGCGCCCGGCGCACCTTCTTCGCATTCGCCAATGGATCTTTCTCATGATCTCGGTAACCCAATGTCAGGATGACGACACTCCGCAAGCCTTTTTCTTGCAATCCTAGAATTTCATCCAGTTTCGCCGCGTCGAAGCCTTCCATCGGCGTAGCATCCACTTCTTCCGTCGCTGCCGCAACCAGTCCGTGGCCCAATGCGATGTACGCCTGCCGCGCAGCCCAGTCGAAATTCACTTCCTCGCTGCGGCTGAGAATGCCGCCGTTAATGCTGCTATGGTAGCCAGCCAGTGATTCGAGGCTCACATTCCGGGTCGAAGCGATCAGTTGGATAAAATCATCCACATGCTGTGACGTCAGCTTTTCCCAGGCCGCGAACACCAGCAAATGCGAGGCATCCGGGATTTGCAGCTGGCGGGGAGCCGCTTCGCTGAAAATTTTGTCTTTCAGCTCCTTGTCCTCTACCACAATCACATTATAAGGCTGCAAACCCACCGAAGACGGTGCCAGCTTGATCGCTTCGAGGATATTGTCCAGTTTCTCCTGGGGAATGGCCTGGCCATTCATACGTTTGGTGGCGTAGCGCCAATTCAATTTTTTTATTAACTCGCTCATTTTTATCTAAGTTTGGTGTACCGTTCAATCAATCGGCATGCAAACTTAATTAAATTTACTATACATTTGTAAGTAGTATACAAAAGGATAGTGATAAAAATCAGCTATGGAAAAGACAAAGGAAGCAAAGCCGCACACCTGGGGCGAATGCACGAAAAGCATCCTCCCCGTGCGCGACGCATTGGAAGTACTGAGCGGCAAATGGAAACTGCCCATCATCATATCTCTCATGTTCGGCAACAAACGCTTCTCGCAAATCGCGAAAGAAGTGCCGGGCATTACCGACAAAATGCTCTCGAAAGAGCTCCGCGAGCTGGAAAGCAACGACCTTGTAAAACGCACCGTCTACGACTCCATTCCAGTCGTCGTGGAATACTCGCTGACCGAGTACGGGCATTCGTTGGAAATAGTGATCAAGACGCTTCGGGACTGGGGCGTAGCGCACCGGAAGCGGATGATGGTGGCGGAGTAGGGCCTCTCAAAAAAATCTTCGCCGGTAATTCAAATGTCCTGTACGTGAGGTATGCGAGTGCGTACGTGAAGAGAATAAATGCAATGAGCGTTGCGGGGGCGTCGGGATTGAAGAATCCATGCAAAATAAATAGGGTGTGAAATACGATTTGCAGCGGAAAATGCAGCAAATAGGATGCGTATGTCATATCTCCCAATACCGCCCAGGATTTCCCCCGGCCAGGAAAACGGACTTGAAGCCATACCAGAAAGTATACCGTGGCAGGCAAGATGCTCACGCAGGCAATGTGTATTTTCAAATGACCTGATCGCGCGAAAGTCGACAGATAAAAGACCAGGCTAGTTATTAAAACCGCAAATGCGGGAAGCCATCCGTTGCTGAAACCGGATCCGGAACTGCTGCATTGGTGCACGAACAGCCTATGCAACAAACCTCCCACATAAAAGCAAAGAATCCCCGCGCCAACGTGTATCCCGCCAATAGCGAGCCCGCCTAGACTCATCAATATCAGGAACTTGGGTTTTCCGAGTAAAAAGCGGCAAAAGACGAAGAACGTAGCATATAAAAACACTTCCACTGATACAGACCAAATGGGCCCGTTGAAGGAATGCCCGTCCTGAAAACCCCAGTAAGACATCAATCCCAATTGAAGTAGAAAATGTTTTAGGTCGTTGTATGGATAAACAAAGTAGGCGCCGAAGAGCTGATAATGGCCTGATTGTAAGCCGCAGGTGAGCAGTAGTGTTACGAGGTGCAGTGGGTAAAGTCGAGAAAATCGGTTCCGTATGAAGGCTTTCACCGACACGGAACGTCGCGCGATGCCCTCCGCATACAAGCAGAAAAAGACGAAGCCCGACAGGATGAAAAACAGATAAACTGCCAATTCTCCGTAATCATACAGTGGTTGCAGAATGAGGTAACCTGGTTGCGAAGCCTTGTCGAAGTCAGGTCGACGCTCCGCATTGTCGAAGTAGAAATGCTGGTAATGCCAAATAAGAATGGCAAGGGAAGCAAAGCCTCTCAGGATATCGAGGAAGTAGAAGCGCTGAACGGGACTTTCGGGGCTCGGAGTATTCATACGTACCAAAATACCCGGCGGTCCGCAAGTGAATGTATTCGCGTGATTCGCAGGCTGGTTGCGAATGATTGAATGGTAAATAATTGAAACTTACTCGTTGCTCATCGGATTTCGACTGGAAGTGACAGATTGGTTATAATGTGCGTAATACCGCTCGCGGTTTTCACAATTGGTTTTGAGACCTCACATTAAACTCTGTCGGAAAGATGATCAGGCTGTTTCAAGTAATTGCGCTATTGTGTTGCTGTACGAAGGCATTCGGCCTTTCTGTTATGGGAAGCCATCTTGAATGGCAAACGGTACCGGGATCAAGTGGCCAATACAAAGTAAGACTAACACTCTATCTCGACGCAACGAGTGGTGAGCGGGAACAGCCGCAGCAAAACATCTATCTTTTTACCAATGATAGGCACTGGGAAACGAGCGGGCGATGGCAATATTTCGGTCTTTTCTATCTGGATAGAATATCTTCCCGAGAACTTGAACAGGATACACTTGCCTGTGCAGGAACTGGTCCCTGGGAAGACTTTGAAGGTCAGCGGCATGTCTTCGTGAACATCTACGAAAAAACAATAATGCTTCCCGATTTGCCTAAAGTGTCGTCCGATGAGGGCTTTGTAATAGCATGGCACGGCATTGGACCGCGTGATGGTAAGGACAGTAATTCACCTGATGCAGCATTTATGTGGGAATGGGTGACAACTTTCATCCCGCCGGTAATAAAGAACGGCGCTGCCCTGCGGAATTCGAGCCCGGTCATTGGAAATATAGAAACCTTCTTCATGTGCAAGGGCGAGCTTGCAACCATCCAGTTGCCAGGAACAGACCATGATGGAGATGAGCTGAAATATAGACTATCGAAGCCCTATGGCGTCTGGCCCGAGAAGACTATTTCAGAGGATGTATTAATTGTTGATGATATGACCTGGGGGCCAGGTTACAGCGACCAAAACCAAATGCACGGTAGCCCACCTCTTGCTATCGACGAAAACACCGGGCTGATAACCGTCAAGCCCAGCGAAGAGGGCCAATACTTTATCGGTATTTCCATCGATGAGTATCGAAATGGACAAAAGATAGGTTCTGTCAGCTTCTATTACACTCTCACAGTCGTAGACTGCAACCAACAGCAAGTTTGGGATAAGAACATTTACAAAGACACCACCGCCGTCCAAACCCTCGCCCTCTGCGAAGGCTCCGAAGCAACATTAACCTCCAAACAATCCTTCCCCGATCCGCAACCCGAATTCCAGTGGACCAAAAACGGTAAAACCATCTGGGGAGCCAATTCCCAAAGCATTACCATTTCGGAAGCAGGCGAATACCAACTTTTAATAACCAAAATAAACGGCTGCCCCGATTCCTTCGACTCCGAAACCGTGCGTGTGAGCGTTGGGTCGTCTGGTGCGGAAATGGATAGCATTCCGCCGATTTGCGATACTGCGCTTCCCATTGCATTGCATGCGACGCCGCCGGGCGGGACATTCGCGGGTGCAGGCGTGACGGGAAACACATTTGATCCGAAAACCGCAGGTGAAGGGGCACATGAAATTCAATATGTGATTGAAGGCGCGGAAGCTTGCCCTACTTTTGTTGCGAAGCGAGAGGTGATCGTGAGCGAAACGCCGGCACTGGATTTGGTGGATGTCCTCTATGCTTCGCGCGACAACCCTATTCCCATCGGCGTCAAAGATTCGCTGAATGTAGCCTACCTCTGGACGCCACCCGATTATCTGAACGACGTAACCTACGCCAATCCCACATCCACGCCTTCCACGGGCATTACGTACACGGTCACGGCCACGAATGCGTACGGCTGCGTGGCCAGCCGCAATGTTCAAATCAGAATCATTGAAAGCATTCTCATCCCCGACGCATTCACGCCCAACAAAGACGGTATCAATGAAACGTGGGAATTGAAAGGCATCGAAGGTTATCCAAAATGCCGCGTGACGATTTACAACCGCTGGGGAGAAGTGATATTCCATTCAACAGGCTACCAAAATGCATTTGACGGAACGGTGGCAGGTGCATTGCAAATGCCAGGCGTGTACGCGTACAAGATCCGGCTGACCGAAAATAGCCCTGAGCTGACAGGGGCGCTGACATTGATCCGGTAATGTTTTCAGGCACAAAAAAAGAGCAACCCTCGCAGGTTGCTCTTTCCGGAAATGCATTCAGCAGGAAATTATCCGAGCTGGTTGATGCAGTTCAAATCTTCAAACGCCACTTTCAGACGATCGATCATGCTCTCTTCGCCTTTGCGTAGCCATACGCGTGGGTCGTAGTATTTTTTGTTCGGCGAGTCTGAACCTTCGGGGTTGCCGAGTTGCGATTGCAGGTAGCCTTCTTTTGCTTTGTAATAGTTGAGAACACCTTCCCAGGTCGACCATTGCATGTCGGTGTCGATGTTCATTTTGATCGCGCCGTACTCGATCGCTTCGCGGATTTCTTCGCGGGATGAGCCTGATCCTCCGTGGAATACGAAGTTAACGGGCAGGTCGCCGGTTCCGAATTTCTGCTTGATGTAGTCTTGTGAGTTGCGAAGGATTTTCGGCTCCAACTTCACATTACCTGGCTTGTATACCCCGTGAACATTACCGAATGCAGCTGCAATGGTGAAGTTAGGAGAGATTTTAGAAAGTTCTTCGTAAGCGAATGCCACTTCCTCAGGCTGGGTGTACAGTTTCGAGCTGTCAACGTCGGAGTTATCCACGCCGTCTTCCTCGCCACCGGTTACGCCCAATTCGATTTCGAGGGTCATGCCGAGTTTCGCCATGCGTTCGAAATATTTAGCGCATATCTCGATGTTTTCCTCGATAGGCTCTTCCGAAAGGTCGAGCATGTGCGAGCTGTACAAAGGCTTGCCGTATTGATCGAAATAACGCTCGCCTGCATCCAGCAAACCGTCGATCCATGGAAGGAGTTTTTTGGCGCAGTGGTCGGTGTGGAGGATCACGGGAACTTCGTACAATGCCGCCATCTGGTGTACGTGCATCGCGCCGGAGATACCGCCCGCGATAGCCGCTTGCTGGTTGGCGTTTGAAAGGCTTTTTCCTGCGTAAAATATAGCTCCGCCATTCGAGAATTGTACGATAACAGGGCTGTTAACCGCTTTGGCTGTTTCCAGGACCGCATTTACCGAGTTGGTACCTACCACGTTAACCGCCGGAAGAGCGTAGTTATTTTCGTTGGCGTGGCGGAAAATTTCACTAACTCCATCGCCGGTTACAACACCGGGTGCAAAGCGTTTTGTCGTTTCGCTCATAGTAATAAAGGATATTTTTTCAAGAATTAATTTTACAATTCAAGTGTCGGCCCTGAATTGTACGGCAATCCCTGCAAGTTAGCTATTTTAGGCAAAATGGCCGAGCTATATATGGTTTATTATACGTTAAAACGAAGATTAATGCATCGATGACCGTTTTGGCGCAATCTGTGGTATCTTTGAAAATCAATGAAAAAATGGGGCTGCTACCCCGCATGTTTTAGAAGATCCTTCATTAATGAAT
Source organism: Dyadobacter soli (assembly GCF_900101885.1). GTDB lineage: Bacteria > Bacteroidota > Bacteroidia > Cytophagales > Spirosomataceae > Dyadobacter > Dyadobacter soli. Next base: position 11,952 of record NZ_FNAN01000003.1, read on the forward strand.
TCCAAACTGATCCGGACGATTTTCATAGCCCTCGCATTCGGTTTCCTCGTGCTTTGGGTGCTCGAATTCCGGCGCGCCGGGCTCCTGGAAAGCTACTGGCTTTTGCTGTTATGCATTGTTTGCTTTTTGCTATTCCAATTCAGCCGTTTGAAAGCTGCTACCCTGGCCAAACAGGCGGGCGAATCAGCCCTAGAGCCCCAAAAATCCAGCAAGACATCGGTGGTCAGCGGTCAGCAAACGTCGGTCGTCGGTCGGCCGTCGGCGGTCCAGCCCACTCCCGGTAAAAAACCAAAGAAATGAACCTGATATTCCTCTTCACCACAATCGTCTTCTTCTCGCTGGCCGGGTATTTCGGCGCGGTGCGGTCGGTGTTGCTGGATGTGTGGATCGACCGGTATTCGCTCCGGCACGAGAAAAACGAGCAGGTGGAGCAAACGCTCTACTGGCGCCGCATTCTTCGTATGATCCGCCTCCTGGCCGTCGCATTGGGCTGTTTCATGGGGGTAAACACAGTATTTCCACTATTTGAGCTCAATACCGGCACGCAAAACTGGCTGCTGATCGTCACGTTGTTCGCCGCGCTGGCAGTTTTGTGGATGGCGAGTTATTCCAGTTGGGTCAAGATCGGGCGGAGCTTTCCGAAAGTGCTGGACCTGAAAGCATTCCCGGTGCGCTTCGGCGAATGGCTCATGACGCCGCTTTACTGGGTAATCGAGCCGTTTGTGAAGGAAAATATATTGTCACCCTCATTGCGTGACGACATTATTTCCGCCGACGATCCCGATTTCGACGATCATAGCATTGAAGAGAAAATGTTTATCAATGCATTGGATTTCAAAGATTTACGTATTCGTGACTGTATGATACCTCGCACTGAAATCTCGGCAGTGAATGTGAATGCGAGTATCGAGGATTTGCGGACGGCATTCCTCACGAGCGGCCATTCCAAAATCATCGTGCACAAAGAATCCGTCGATGAGGTACTGGGCTACTGTCATGCATTGTCTTTGTTTAAAAAACCAAAAGAAATCAGCAGCATCATCACGCCCATCCTGATCGTGCCCGAGGCGATGCCCGCGCGTGACTTAATGCTCCGTTTTCTGGAAGAGCGCCGCAGCATTGCATTGGTCGTGGATGAATTCGGCGGTACTTCCGGACTCGTGAGTGTAGAGGACGTGGTAGAGCAGATTTTTGGCGAAATCCAGGACGAATACGACACCACCGAAGACTGGACCGAACGCCAGCTCGACGAGCATTCCTATATGCTCAGCGCCCGCCACGAGCTCGATTATTTGAATGAAAAATACGGATGGGAATTACCGGAAGGAGATTATGACACAATTGCCGGTATGCTGATCCATTTCTACGGCGACTTACCCGATGAAAACGAAATCGTAGACATTCCGCCGTATTCTTTCCAGATCGTTTCCGTCCAGGATACACGCATCGAGCTGGTGAAACTGACCATTGAAGACCGGAAATCCGAGCGAAACGGACATAATTAACACCACGAAGCATATTAAAAGAAAACAGTGCGGATTACAGTCGATAAAATAGGGAAGAAGTTCATCAAGGAGTGGATTGTCAGAAATGCCAGCTTTGAACTGGCGGCGGGGCAGAAATATGTTTTTGTAGGCCCGAACGGCAGCGGTAAATCGACATTATTGCAATTACTGACCGGTATGATCCCCGTTTCGGAAGGTAACATCACTTATACCAACGGCAGCGGCAAGGAAATCGAAACCGACCATTGGTATAAACATATCGTGATCGCGGCGCCCTACCTCGAACTCATCGAGGAATTTACTTTACGCGAGCAGATCGAATTTCACGCGAAGTTCAAGCCATTCAAAAACGGTATTTCGGCGAAGGAATTTGAGGAATTTATACAACTTCCCCATGCCAGCGGAAAGGTTATCCGGCACTTCTCGTCGGGTATGAAACAGCGTGTGAAGCTGGGGCTCGCGTTTCTCTCGGATGTACCAGTGGTTTTTTTGGATGAACCAACAACAAATCTGGATGTGCAAGGCATCAAATGGTACCTCGATCACGTAATGGACAATACACAGAATCAGCTCGTTTTGCTTGGTTCAAATGTGCAGCAGGAATACGATTTTTGTGAAAATATCATTTCGGTTTCTGCGTTCAAATAGAAAAACCTTGCCGCGCGGACTATGCAGAAAACTCTACGGCTTCTCCTCATATCGTTTCTGATCATCGTCCGCACAGCCGACCTCTCCCGGGCTGCTTCGGCTTATTTTATCGAAAACAAAGGGCAATGGGACAAAGACATCCGTTTCCGAGCCGCCATCCCGGGTGGTTTCCTGTTTTTGAAAGAGCATTCACTTGTTTACGTATTATATGATGGCTCGCAAGTCTCCGCCATGCACGCAAAAGGGCATGCGCCGGGTGCACGCGAGGATATGAATGCGCCGGGCCTGCGTGCGCACGGGGTGGAAGTGTCGTTCCTGAATGCTTCGCTCAATGCGCGACATAATGCGTTGAAGGAAGGAAAGGGACGTTTCAGTTATTTTCTGGGAAACGACCCTAATGCATGGGCAAGTAATGTGAAGGGTTTTGAAGAGGTTATCTATGAAAATATTTACCCCGATATCAACCTGCGCATTTACATCAACCAGGCGAAGTTAAAATATGAATTCATCGTCAAGCCCGGCGCGGATGCTTCCCGGATCAGCTTTCAATACAAGGGGGCGGAAAAGGTGTCGCTAAATGAATCGGGGCAGATTATTGTTAAAACTTCGGTAGGGGACATTAAGGAAGCGCAACCGTACTCGTTTCAGTCGGGAAGCAATGCACGCACTACGGAAGTCCCGTCTGCATTCCGCCTTTCTAATGATAATATTGCCCATTTTGAGCTGCCTGCGGGTTACAACAAAGCGTTGCCGCTGACAATCGATCCTGAATTGATTTTTTCGACCTACTCGGGCTCGGTATCCGACAACTGGGGCCATACCGCGACGTATGACGATGAAGGTAACCTGTATTCGGGCGGTACCGTTTTTGGCTCCGATTTTCCGGCTACTACGGGTGCATTTCAGGTCAAATTCGCGGGATTCGTCGATGTTTCGGTCATTAAATTCAATCCCACCGGTACGGATTTACTCTACGCTACTTTTCTTGGAGGCGATCATACCGATCTGCCTACCAGTCTGATCGTAAATAGCAAAAAGGAACTGCTCATTCTGGGAACCACGTCATCCAAAGACTTCCCGGTAGCAAACGCGTTTCAGCCGACATTTGGCGGAGGAACGGTTGCCCGGCCTATTTCGGGGCTTGAACTACTCAACGGCAGCGATCTTTTTATCTCCAAGCTCAGCCCGGATGGGAAGCAGCTTACCGGTTCGACGTTTTTGGGAGGAAGTGGAAACGACGGCGTCAGCATCACGGATGAAGTTACGATCAGGAATTATGGCGATAGTTTCCGGGGTGAAATAGGAGTCGATGCAAATGACCAGGTTTACATTGTTTCTTCCACCAATTCGGCCAATTTTCCCCTCAAAAATGCTTCGCAAGCCAAGTCGGGCGGTGGGCAGGATGGCGTAGTGGCCAGGCTTTCCGCGGGGTTGGATCAGTTACTGTGGGCGACTTACCTGGGCGGTGGAAAATGGGATGCCGCTTACTCATTGAAAGTGGCCGGTAATGGTGAAATATATGTTGCAGGTATTTCTCAAAGCGGCAATTTATCGACGAAAGCAGGCGCTTACCAGCAGGCGTTGAAAGGTACCGAGGATGGCTTCGTGGCGCGGTTTGTGAACGACCAGCTTTCCGCATTGACTTACCTCGGCACCGACAAGGAGGACGGCGCCTATTTGCTGGATATCGATCAGACGAATCAGGTGTATGTTTACGGCCTGACGAGGGGCAGCTATCCGGTCAGTCAGGGAGTGTACCAGAATGCGAAAAGTGGCCAGTTCGTGCAGGCCCTGAATGCCTCGCTATCCCAGTCGATCTTCTCGACGGTCGTCGGCTCCGGTCGTGGTACCCCTGACATTTCTCCAACCGCGTTCCTGGTCAGCGAATGCGGGAACATTTACCTGGCTGGTTGGGGCGGAGATGTGAATAGCAGTACCGCTAACAATGCGGCGAGCAGCACCTCGAATTTACCCGTCACCGACGACGCCATTCAACCTACCACCAATGGCAACAATTTTTATATCGCCATTCTCGAACAAGGGGCAAAATCGCTGCTGTACGCCACATTTTTCGGGAGCCGCGCCCGCGACCCACGCCTGCAAGGCGACCACGTGGACGGCGGAACGAGCCGGTTCGATAAAAACGGGATGATTTACCATGCTACCTGCGCCTGCGGGGGCAGCAATTTTCCGGTGACACCCCAGGCGTGGTCGGAGACCAACAATAGCGAGAACTGCAACAATGCGGCGTTCAAGATCGATATCGACCGTTTGAAGGCGGATTTCGATGTGTATGCCGGGCAGACCAAGGACGTGCTTCGCGGTTGCGCGCCGCTGGAACTGACGTTCGTCAACACGAGCGAAGGGGGCGTCGATTATATCTGGGAGGTCAATGGGAACACGATTTCAAGGGAGGAAGGACAATCGGAATATGCATTCACGAAGCCGGGTGAGTACACTGTCACACTCACAGCCTACAACCGGTTGAGCTGCAAGCGAATGGATATGGCCGAAAAAAAGATCGTCGTCGAAACGCTCGCCACAAAAGTCACCGGCGACACGACGGTCTGCGAAAACAGCGTGGTGAAACTGGGTGCCAGCGGCGGCACGCAATACAAATGGTCGCCGGCAGCGGGACTGGATAATGCGAACATTGCAACGCCCGTCGCGACGGTAAAGGAAACGACTGAATATTCGGTTGAAATCAGCAATAATGCGGGTTGCAAGGTAACGGAAAAGGTAAAATTGGCAGTCGAGAAAAAGACGGATTTCGCCGGTATGCCCGACACCGAAGTATGCCAGGGCTCGACAGTCACGCTGACCGTATCGGGTAATGCGCCGCAATACAAATGGCACGCGACAACGGGCCTCGAAGAAACGATCGGTAAATCGGTGACGGTGAAACCAACTCAGACGACCACCTACATGATCGAAGGGATGTACGAAGACGGCTGTCGTCCGCTCCGCGAAATTACCGTGAAGGTCGATCAGTCTTATGCACCGGATTTTGAGGTAATCCAATCGGGCGGGGCTTGTAATGAGCCATTTTCCTACACCATGACCAGTAAAACGGGCAAAGCGCAGCGCTATGAATGGCATATGGGAACAGGCAACCCGATGACCGATCCCGAGGTGAAGAATTACATTTATGAAGTTCCGGGAGAATACACGGTTACGCTTACCGCCTACAATGCAGCAGGCTGTTCGCTCACGGCTTCCAAAACAATCACCGCGGAGCCCGCATTTACATTGAGCAATGTGATTACCCCCAACGGCGACGGCAAAAACGACTTTTTCATCGTTCCTGTGGCCTCATCTTCGCTGGAAGTTTTCAACCGCTGGGGTAAATCCATCTTCAAAACCGCTGATTACAAGAACAATTGGGGCAAAGATATTGCCAATGGTACCTACCTCTACGTCGTCGACACCCCGCAGGGTAATCATTGCAAGGGTTGGGTTGAGGTGTTGGAGTAGCTGGGTTTTGATTGAATTGAAAGAGGTGTTAACTTTAAGATCATTCGGTCTCCCGTTCAGAAATACCGCAATCCTTAATTCAAGAGACTTTTTAACACACTTTTAAACATTAACACAATGAAAAAACTCTTTGCAATACTCCTGCTGGCATTGACAGTAACTTTTGCCGAAGCGCAAAGCAACTTCGGCAAGCAGATCGACGATAAGAAAGCGATGGCGGCGACGGAGCTTCCGGCCAAGATGGGCGGTAAGAACGAAATGCAGGCCAAGGTAAGCGGTACTGTGGAATCGGTATGCCAGGTGAAGGGCTGCTGGATGAAGGTTAACCTCGATAATGGCGAAACCATGCGTGTGATGTTCAAGGATTACGCGTTTTTTGTGCCCAAAGACATTACAGGGAAAACGGTTGTTTTTGAAGGAGAAGCGAAGAAAACGACGGTGCCGGTCGAGCATTTGAAGCATTATGCGGAGGATGCGGGTAAGAGCAAGGAAGAAATAGCGAAGATCACCGAGCCGAAGGACGAGCTGACGTTTATTGCTGATGGCGTGATCGTGAAATAATACCTTCCCAAACGGGAGAAATAGCCGAGCGGACACTTTTGTAGCGATACATCGGTGTCCGTTTTGTTTTTATGCTTTCCAGATCCATCTCCATTTTGTGGCTGAGCCTCTTGCTCGGCGTTCAGGTTTTTGCACAAAACAGCCAGTACGTCTGGTGGAACCCGCAGTCGGCCGCATTTCCTGTGGTGGAAGGGCAGGCCTGGCCGAAGGAGGTGAAAGGCCCGTATGACCGCTTGCCGGCACGGGCCGAAAAGCAGGTGCGCGATGTGGTGTGGAACTTGTCGACCCAGTCGGCGGGGCTGATGATCCGCTTTCGCGCCAATTCTTCCGAAATAAAAATCCGTTACGCGGTGGGCGGCAAGCACGCGCTCCCGCACATGCCTGCCACGGGTGTGAGCGGCGTGGACCTGTACGCGATCAGCAGCGATGGAGACTGGCGCTGGTGTGCTGGCAAATACGCATTCGGCGATACGATAACCTACGATTTTAAAAATCTGGCGCCGAACGATAACTACCACAAGCATGGAAGGGAGTACCGGTTGTTCCTGCCGCTTTACAATAGTGTGAAATGGCTCGAAATCGGCACGCCGGAAGGTACGGAGTTCACTCCGCTGGCCGTGCGACCGGATAAGCCGATTGTCGTTTATGGCACGTCTATCGCACAGGGTGCGTGCGCGTCCCGGCCCGGAATGGCGTGGACGTCGATACTAGGAAGGAAAATGGACCGGCCGCTGATTAATCTCGGCTTTTCGGGCAATGGAAGGTTAGAAAAGGAAGTAGTGGATTTGATCGGTGAGATCGACGCAAAAATTTATGTGCTCGACTGCCTGCCGAACCTCACCATTCGCCCCGATTCCAAGCTCGGACTTACAGCAGAGGAGGTGAAGAAGCGTGTGGTTAACACCGTAACAGCATTGCGCCAGAAGCGCACCGACGTACCGATTGCCCTCGCGGAACACGCTGGGTACGCCGAAGAGGACATTAATCCGCAAAGCAAGCATTACTACGAAGAAATAAATGGCGTGCTGAAAGACGCATTCGCTACATTAAAATCGCAGGGTTTTCAAAATCTTTACCTGATCCCGAAAGCGGATTTCGGCCAAACCTACGAATCGACCGTGGACGGTACGCACCAGACGGACCTGGGTATGCTGCAATATGCGGAAGGTTACGAAAAGCATTTGAGAAGAATCCTGCACGAGCCGTCGGGCGAATTTTCAACCACCCGCCCGATCATTCAAATGCGCGAGTTGCACAATTATGATTGGGAGAAAAGGCATTCGGAAATATTGGAGCTTAATAGCAAAAATTCACCAACGACCGTGGTTATAGGCAACTCGATCACGCATTTCTGGGGAGGCTTGCCGAAGGGGCCGCGGGCGGTAGGCGAATCGTCGTGGAGCGGTACTTTCGGGAAAAATTCGGTGAACATGGGTTACGGCTGGGACCGTATCGAAAATGTGCTCTGGCGCATTTATCACGGTGAACTGGATGGTTTCAAGCCGAAGCAAATCTTAATCAATATCGGGACGAATAACCTGGGTTTGAACAGCGACGAGGAGATCGCAGCCGGTTGGATACAGCTTATCGAAGCGATTAAATACCGCCAGCCGCAGGCGCAGATTGTCATGATGGGCATTTATCCTCGCCGCCAACAGGAACAACGTGTGGTGGCATTGAATGAGCAACTGGCGCGAATCACAGGCGAAGCAGATGTACTGTTTATCAATCCGGGAAAAGTATTCCTGAAAGCCGATGGCAAAATCGACGAATCCCTATTTTCAGACGGATTACATCCGAATGAAAAGGGTTACAGCCTGTTGGGGAATGCAATCAAGCCTTTTGTTAAATAGGCTAGCGTAAAATATCAGAAGGGGAATATTAGAGCACAATCCCGATTCCAAACAAAATCACAAAAAGCAGCGTGGAAAGCGCCATTTGTTTCAGGTAGGGATCGAGCTCGCTGGCTTTCGTGAGGCGGGAGATCGCCAGGCCGTTTTTTACAAAAAGCGGGAAGCTCAGGAAGAAAATCAGACTGGTATAGCTGGAAAAATGCTGCGCGGTGTAGACGGTTACGCAAAGCATTCCTATTAATAAAATGCACCAGTGATACACGATCGCTTTTTCACGGCCGAGGCGGACGGGGATCGAGTTTTTGCCCGTAGCGCGGTCCGAATCGATGTCACGGATGTTGTTGATATTCAATACGCCTACGGCAAAAAGGCCGCAGCTTGTAGCGGGTAAGAGCAGGCCCCAGTTCCACGCATGTGTGTGTAGAAAGTTGCTGCCGAGCACGCCCACCCAGCCGAAAAAGATGAGTACCGAAAGGTCGCCCAGGCCTACGTATCCGTACGGACGCTTGCCCGCCGTGTAAGTAATCGCTGCGAAAATGCAGGCAATGCCGATTCCCAGAAACACCCAGAATGTGTTTGCAGGTGCATCCTTCAATGCTATCGTAAGCAATGCAATCCCCGAGATTAATGCGAGTGCCGAGAAAAGAATGATCGCCCGAAGCATTTTCTCCGCCGTAATGTGCCCCGAATGTACGGCCCGGCGCGGTCCTTCGCGGAGTTCGGTGTCCTTTCCATTCACGGCATCACCGTAATCGTTGGCAAAGTTGGAAAGCACTTGCAGGAGAATGGTCGTTAACACGCTCAAACCTGCCACCGGCCAGCTGAATTGCCCAGCCGCCGCGGCCAGAAAACAGCCCATTAAAATACAAGATAATGCAAGAGGTAATGTGCGGGGACGCGCGGCTTCAATCCAGGGATTCATTTTCGGGTATTGTTAATTCGGGTAATGTCAGGCGGCTGTTTTTTGCTCAGCCCAGTCAATAATTTGTTCTGCGGCGGCGAGACCTTCGCGTGAAACACCGGCTAAAAGATTTCCATCGTAACTCATCGCAAGATGAAGTGTATTGTAGGCTTCTATGAATAATGTGAGCATCTTTTTGTCTACCGCGGATAATTCATCCCTATACCAATCGACGCTTTTTCTGCCTTTTTTCTTATTTCCAAAAACAACATCCAATGCTTCCAGAACACCGATATAGGCGGTATGTCCGGCCATTTTTACATACTTTTTGTCTTTGTACAAGTTATCTTCCTTGATAGCCTTTTCGCGAAGAATTTGTTTTGCATTTGTGAGGTAGCGACGTGCTTCTTCAATAGTACTAACGTTTTTCATAGTTGCGTGTATTTATGTGTTAAAAAAACTGTCGGAAGCAGCCTTCGAAAAAAATGAAGGCTGCTTCCGACAGTGAATATACTTAAATTCCTACCGCCTGCGTAAACTCCGCATCGGTAGGCAATACTTTGGAAGCGAAGAAGTGAGTCAGCTCGCCTTTTTCGTTGATCACGTATTTGCAGAAATTCCAGGTTGGGACTTTGTCGTTCCAGCCGTTCTGGTCTTTGGTGCTCAGCCATTTGTAGATCGGTGACTGGTCATCGCCCAATACGGATACTTTCTCGAACATCGGGAAAGTTACGCCGTAGGTTGCCGAGCAGAAGGTCGCGATCTCTTCGCTGGTGCCTGGCTCCTGGCCGCCGAAGTTGTTGGCAGGGAAGCCGAGTACCACCACTTTGTCGCCGTGGTCTTTGTAGAATTTCTCCCAATCGGCGTACTGCTTGGTGTAGCCGCATTTGGAAGCCACATTCAGGATCACTACTTTTTTGCCTTTGTATTTGCTCAAATCCACGGTTTTGCCGCCTACCAGCGATTTTACCTTGAAATCATACAGCGTTTGTTTTGCAACAGGAGCATTCTCGGGACGTGTCGCGATCTCGGATTTGTCGACGAAAAGTCCGGTAATCAATGAAGTAATCATAATGAAAAGTGTCTTTATTAGGCTCATCGTAATTTTGGTTATGGTTAGTACATATAGTAAAAAAGTGAATTCATGCACGGATCGGGCTATCGCCATTCCCAAAACACTATACGGCCCGATTTTACAAATAGTTGCTTACATCCGTTCGGGGACGTCTATGCCCAATAACCCCAAAGACTTACGAATCGTTTCCGCTACGGCGCCCGATAATGCGACGCGCAGTTTCACCGCCTCCGGATCGGGATCCGAGAAGATCGAAACCTCCGCATAGAACTGGTTATACACCTTCGCGAGGTCGAATGCATACTGCGAAATGAGCGACGGCGCGAACTCGTTGGCCGCAGCCAGGACCTTCACCGGATATTGCGACAATGCAAATACCAGCTCACGCTCAGCCTGGTGCATGGCATAACTATCTCCTGGAACTTCCGCAGGTATGCCCGCTTGCTCGGCCTTGCGTATGATCGAGCGAATACGCGCGTAGGTGTATTGAATAAATGGCCCTGTATGTCCCTGGAAATCAATAGACTCTTCGGGATTGAAGAGCATTCTCTTCTTCGGGTCAACTTTCAGCAGGAAGTATTTTAATGCGCCCAATGCGAGCTGATTGTAAAGTTGCTTGGCCTCGTCGCTGGCGAAGTCGTCGATTTTGCCGAGCTCCTGGGTACGGTCGGAGGCGGTTTGCACCATTTGCGCCACGAGGTCGTCGGCATCGACGACGGTACCTTCGCGGGATTTCATTTTACCCGATGGCAAATCCACCATGCCGTAGCTGATGTGATAGCAACCATCCGCATAAGTACGGCCGAGACGTTTCAGGATCGCAAACAATACTTTGAAGTGGTAATCCTGCTCATTACCTACCACCCACAGGTAGCGGTCGTTGCCGAAGTCGCTATTTTTTAGCTCAGTAGTACCTAAATCCTGGGTAATGTAAACGGAGGTGCCGTCGCCGCGGAGTACCAGTTTCTCGTCAAGGCCTTCCTGGGTAAGATCGATCCAAACCGAATTGTCAGGCTTTTTAAAGAATACGCCTTTTTGAAGGCCTTCTTCGATAATATCTTTTCCTAATAGGTAAGTATTTGATTCATAATAGGTTTTATCAAAACTCACACCGATTTTTTTGTACGTTTCGGCAAAACCCTCATAAACCCAGCTGTTCATTTTCTGCCAGAGCGCTACCGTTTCGGGATCGTTATTTTCCCAAAGCAAGAGCAATTGCTGCGCTTCCAGAATCCACGGCGCCTTTTTGGCCGCTTCTTCCTCGCTCAGACCTTCCTCGACGAGCGCTTTGATCTGCTTTTTATATTCAATATCAAACAAAACATAATACTTGCCAGCCAAATGGTCGCCTTTGATACCGCTCGATTCGGGCGTTTCGCCATTGCCGAGCTCACGGTAAGCCAGCATCGACTTACATATATGAATACCGCGATCGTTGACGAGGCACGTTTTCACGACATTGTAACCGCTGGCCTTCAAAATTTTCGAAAGCGAATCGCCCAGGAAGTTGTTGCGCAAATGGCCCAGGTGAAGCGGCTTGTTGGTATTGGGCGAAGAAAATTCGACCATCACCGAGCTCCCGTTCGAAGGCAATGTGCCAAAGTTTTCGTCGGAAGCGATTTTGCCGAACAGTTCGAGCCAGGTACTGTCTTTCAGGCTGATGTTCAGGAAGCCCTGTACGACATTGAAACCCGCCACGAGTGACGACGAAGCTACGAGTTCATCGCCGATGATCTGACCGATTTCAGCCGGCGCCTTGCGGGCCGATTTGGTCAAAGGAAACGTGACAAATGTGTAAAATCCCTCAAATTCTTTCTTGGTAGGTTGGAGTAGGATCTCCTGGTTGTCCAGCTGGAAATGCTTTTGGACCGCATTTTGAATATCCTCCTTGAGTATTGCTTCAATTGTCATGAAAAATCGGGGATTACATTCCCGCAAGTTTTTATTTAAGTGAAATTATTTCTAATATTAATAGCAATGTAAGCCTTGCAGCACGCAAAATTAGGCTAATTATTGATGTGTGTCACACCCCAGAAGGAAGAAGTTATGCATAACCGTTCTATAAATTATTTCGGGTTGAAATTAATGCTGCTAATGGTCGTCGCACCGCTCTGGGGCGCGCTGGCACAGTTGCAGCAATCCGACCGCCTCGAAATCCCGACGAGCTCTTCTTCTTCCGAACAATTCGAGGTTTTCAGTCTGGGGGAAAGAGGTATTTTGTCGGTGATACGCGGTAACGAATTCTCGAACCGCAACGAGCAATGGGAGTTTGTGAAATATGATACGACGCTAAAAGCACTCTGGCGGACTTCCTACAAGCTGGACTATCGGTACATTCCGGTAATGGCCTACAAAGGGGAAGAGAGTGGTTACTGGTTGTTTGCCGAGCCCGATACCGACAAGTTCCTGTTCCTGCAACTGAATTTCCAGGACGGTTCCATCGATACCTATAAAGGCAACCTGCTTTCGGGTGTCGATGTGCAGCATTTCAAAGTAATCGGCAGCAAGGCATTGGTGTCCGGTTACTACCGTTCGCGCCCGATTGTGATCGTGCATTCCTTTTTCGACCATACTACCCGCGTACTACCCGGCCTTTTTGAGAAGAATACCGAGCTGAATAATGTCGATATCAATGAGATCGACGGGTACATTAACGTGATCACTTATGCCTACCGCAGGAAAAATTGTGTTTTTGAAATAAAAACTTATAATTATGATGGAAAGCTATTGAAGCGGACCAGTTTGAGCGATCCGCGTTACAGCTTTATTTCCGGGCAGATCGTCCCATTGAATGCGGATGATTCGTACCTGATCGGTAACTACTCGGTGGGATGTACCCAATATTCGCAGGGGCTTTACGTGACCCACATTTCCGACGATACGCCGGAGGAGCCGCAATTCATCGAGTTTTCCGAATTGCAGAATTTCTTCAACTATATGAAACCCAAGCGGCGTGCGCGGGTGCTCGAAAAAATCGGTAAGCGGAAGAGCCTGGGCAAAGAAAACCGGTTCCGTTACCGGCTGCTGGTGCATCAGCTGATCCAGACCGAGAAGGAGATCGTGCTGGTGGCCGAGGTATATTATCCAAACCAGCGCTCCACAAGCCCGATCATTTCCGGCGGAATGTCGCGTCCGTACGTAGCGCGCGCACTCGAAGGTTACCGCTATACGCACGCGATCGTATGCGGGTTCGACCTCAGCGGCAAGCTCATTTGGGATAACACCATTACCATTAAAGATCTGACTAGCTTTGATTTACAAGAAATGGTGCAGGTAACACCCGTCGACGACTATTTTGTGCTGGCCTATCCACAGGAAGGCGAAATCCATACCGAGGTGATCAGCCGGAACAAAGTGGTGGTAGAAACGGAGAAATTTAAAATTAATCCCAAGTCGGAGAAGGAAAAGGTGCTGAACAATGAAGACGGCTACCTTTCGCCGTGGTATGGTCAATATTTCCTCGCTTACGGCATGCAGCGTATCGGTACCTCGTCGATCGTACAAGGGCGTGAGGTGTTTTATGTGAACAAGCTCACTTACAAAACCGACGAAATCGGGAAGATGGAGGCCAAAGAAGAAGCTTCCCGGCCCGGTCAGCAGCCATAATGTTACCTAATCGACGAGCCAGATGTGGTCGGCGTCGAAGCCCTGTTCCTTCCATTCTACCTGCACGCGCTGTGTTTCCACAGTGCTAACCTTCATTCCCACATAATCGGGGCCAATGGGCAGCTCGCGGTTATAGCGGCGGTCGATGAGTACCAGCAATTCCACCACTTTCGGGCGTCCGAACGCGGTCATGGCGTCGAGTGCGGCGCGCACCATACGCCCGCTGGCGAGCACGTCGTCGATCAGGATCACTTTTTTGCCTTCGATCAGGAACGGGACATTGGTTTTGTTCGGTACGAGGGGAGATTCGCGGCGGCGGAAATCGTCACGATAGAATGTAGCATCCAGGTGTCCCAGCAGGATATCCTGGCCGGTTATTTCGCGGAGCTCCTTCACAATGCGTTCGGCAAAGTGGATTCCCCTGGGCTGCAAGCCCATGACAACCGTGTTTGAAAAATCCTGGTGATTTTCAATCAGTTGCTGGCATAGCCGGCTGATCATTATTTCCAGAAGGGGGCTGCTAAGTACTAATCGTTTTTGGGGTATCATGAAATTTCCCTGAATTTTAGCCTAAATTAAAGTGCTCTTAGACGAAATTAAAACTTTTATTCAATGAAATATCTCATTGCCGGGCTGGGGAATATTGGTCCGGAGTATGCTTTTACCCGGCATAATGCCGGTTTCATGGTGCTGGACCGCCTTGCCGCCCAGCACGATTTCAAATTTTCTTTCGAGAAACTGGCATTCACGGCCGAGTGGAAGTATAAAGGCAGGCACATTTATTTTATCAAACCCACTACGTACATGAACCTGAGCGGAAAATCGATCCGGTACTACATGGACCAGTACAAAGTGACGGCTGAAAACACGTTAACCATTGTGGATGAGCTGCAATTGCCGTTCGGGACGTTGCGGATCAAGCCGAAAGGCAGCCACGGCGGACACAATGGTTTGAAGAATATTGAGGAACTACTGGGCACCACGGAATACCCCAAATTGCGTTTCGGGATCGGAAATAATTTTCCCCGCGGCAGGCAAGTAGATTACGTGTTAAAACCTTTTTCCAATGAGGAAATGGCGGAGCTACCCATCATTTTAGACAAAGCGGGAGATATGGTTACATCGTTTTGTACTTTGGGTATACAGTCGACAATGAATAATTATAACCAATGATTGTACTTTTTAAAGAAAATATAAATATTTCAAGAATTGTATTTATTTGGTTTTGTGTTGATTTTGTAAAATTTAATAAAACTTATTCGCTGATTATTAGTAGAAAATAAGTTTTAAAGTGTCGGGATTGCGATAAAATTCCAAAGAATATTTTGAAGTACTGAATTTGTACAATTTGTAATTTCAAAATTAATTCGGACATTTGTAATGCAATCAGGCAGAAGGAAAATTGAATAAATCCATGACGCCAAACTGAAATAGCCTTATCTTTGCATTATAAAGGGATTTCGGGGTTGCATTCCGGTAAATTCAAGTCTGCCGGGAGTTTGAAAAAAGGACGAAACAGCAAGATTTCGTCAGATCTGGAGAATAATTAACAGCGTATATTGGTTAAGTTCTCTGAATTTTGTAAAAAAGAAAAATTCGAGTATTATTGATAGTATTCTGACTTTACAAAAACAATGAAACGTTCAGCACGTCTGATACGTTAACAAGAAAAGGAAAAACAGCTTTAAAGCTAAAAGATATATAAGATAAGAAAAGGTTAAGGGTTTAGGAATAGTCAGTATAAAGCCATCTCCATGAGATGGCTTTATCTTTTTACCGGCTCCGCCCAAACTTCCACTCTTCTGTTCGACTTCTTAGTCTCTTCCGTCCGGTTGACCTGGTTCGGTTGTGCCGACCCATAGCCCGATCCCTCGATACGATTAGCAATAATGCCTTTGCCGATCAGGTAGGCTTTCACAGTCTCCACGCGCTTGTTGGAGAGTTCCAGGTTCTTTTCAAAACTTCCCGTGTTATCGGTATGGCCTTTCAATACCAGCCGCAAGTCCTGCCGTTTTTGAAAATAATTCACAATCGAGTCGAGGTCGGCGAGGGCGCTGTCTTCCAGCACTTCGGTACCCTGACTGAAATAGAGCGTCGATAGGGGCGTAGAATGCGTTTCGGGCGCCATATTCATCAATGCCTTCACTTCTTCGAAGCGGTTATTGGTGCGGATGGTCACACTTTTGGCCTGAAAACCATCGGCTTGCGCGGTAATGCGATAGGTTTCATGTGGAGGCAATTCCACATTGTAGATGCCGTCGACTGTTTTGGTATGTGCCACCAGCGAATCGTTGGCCGATTTGCGGACGTGTACTTCTGCGTCATTCACGGGTTTCAGGCTGCCGCCATCGTAAACCCGGCCGGTGACCACGGCCAGATTTTTGTTCCGGACCGGCTCCGGTTTTTCCTCTACCGGCTTTGGCTCTTCCTTCGGTTCTTCTTTTTGGGCAACCGGCTCTTTGAAAGTCTTCGCGATCGTCTGGTAGCTCCTGCGCACAAACACCGGCGTCATTACCCGGTCGTACACGCGGATCAATGCCACGGTGCCCGCACTGGCTTCGTTGCCGGCGATGAGGTCGTCCTGGAAAATATTCAGTACCTGGTCGGCATCGAGCACACCTTCCGTGCCGGGATCTTTGAAATCCAGTTTCAGGATACCATTGATGTACATTCTGATGACTTTGGTTTCGTAGTCGCGCGAGTACACATAATGCACCCACTGCTTTGCACGTACGGCGGCTTTTTCGCTCATGGCGAAGTTGAAGAAATTGAGTTTGCCATGATAAACATAGCTCCCGTAGTCGCTCTTGCGGTTTTTGAAATCGAGCACGCGTTTCCAGATGTCGAGCGAGTCGAGTTTGAAATAGATTTCGACCGTAAATGATTTATTTAGAAAGCCTTTGGCCTCGCCGCTGTTGAATTGCAGGCCGCTGTTTTTTTCAAAAAGATAAATGGACCGGGAAAGGTAATCGGAGCCGGGGATTTGTTCTTTGATAATCTGCCCGGGCCGACCAAGTGGTTTTAATGCGGGGCCGCCGCTTTCAATGGGTAGGAAGCCGTTGTTGAAATCATAAGTCCATTGATTTTGGGCATGAACGTGGAGCGCCGCGACGCAAAGCAGGGACATCAGCACCGCCCGCAGCGCATTTTTTTTATTAATCATACCCAAAAATATAAAAAGTGGGGGCGGAAGCCGAGGTACAACTTGTAATTTTGGATGGTTATTATTCTTGCGTGTGAAAAACATCGGTATCGGTCTTCTCTTTTCCATTTTCTGGTCGTCGGCGTCCGTAGCAACGAAATTCGGCGTGCAATCGGCGGCTCCCCTGATACTGGCAAACGTTCGGTTCTTTATAGCTGGTATCCTGCTGCTGTCATTTTCGTACATATTTGCCAAAAATCCGGATTACCGGCTGCCTAGGAAAAAGGAATGGCAGCAACTGGCATTATTCGGTTTCCTGAATACAACGCTCTACCTGGGCCTGTACGTGTACGCGATGAAGTATACCGCCGCCGGGATCGGCAGCCTGGCAGTGTCGACCAACCCGCTGATCATCGTGCTGTTGTCATCGTGGTGGCTGAAAAGAAAGCCCAAAGCCGAGGAATGGACAGGGATTATATTGGGAATGGGCGGCGTGGCGGTAGCGACTTATCCATTGCTGGCCGACAGCTACACGACCGTCGGAGGCATTACATTGCTGCTTATCAGCATGGTAGCGGTTTCGGCGGCAAGCGTTTACTATGCTACCGTGAAATGGCAGCTGCCCAACCTGCTTATCAATGGCTGGCAGGTTTTTCTGGGCGGCGTTTTTCTGCTGCCTGCTACATTATTGATGGCCGATTTCGGTACTACTAAACTGGATACCGTCTTTTGGGGTTCGGTACTCTGGCTTAGCCTTGCCGTTTCGATCGTGGGGTTGATATGCTGGTTTTACCTGCTCCGGATCGATACCGTCAAAGCGTCGCTATGGCTGTTTCTGTGCCCGCTTTTTGGGTTTTTCTTCGCGTGGTGGCTCATGGGTGAGCCCGTGACTATTTACACCGTTTTCGGGACGGTGCTGGTAGTGGCAGGGCTCTACGCCGGGCAACGGACGAAATTTGCAGGAAAATAGTAGTTTAATCTACCAGTATTTCACCTTTGAGGTACAACTTCGCCTGGCCGCCGATGAAAACGCGGTCGCCGTCGAGCTCGCATTTGAGAAAGCCGCCGCGGCGTGAAAGCTGGCGCGCATTCAACTGGTTTTTGGAAAGCTTTTCGGCCCAGTAGGGGATCAAAGTCGTGTGCGCGGAGCCGGTTACGGGGTCTTCGTCGATGCCCGATTGCGGTGCGAAGAAACGCGAAACGAAATCCACTTCATCGCTGGCAGCAGTGACGATCACGCCGCGCGCCGGAATGGTGGAAAGAATAATGATATCAAAATCGAGATTTCTCACCACGTCCTCCGATTCCAGTACTACCAGATAGTCGGTTTTGCCTTTGTAAACTTCCAGGAGTGTCGTGTTTTTCAAACTTTCGACCAGCCCCGGAGGCGGCACGGCAATGTGGTATTGATCGACAGGGAAATTCAATGTAAGCCAATCTTCCTTGCAATCGACGGTGAGCACACCGCTTCTCGACTCGAAGCTGATCGACCGCCCTTCATAATTCTGGATATTGAAAATTACATACGCAGCCGCGAGTGTAGCGTGCCCGCAAAGATCCACTTCCACCATCGGAGTGAACCAGCGGATATGAAAACCATTTTCAGTCGGTACGTAGAATGCAGTCTCGGCGAGGTTGTTTTCGGCGGCGATGGCGAGCATCGTTTCCTCCGGCAGCCATTGTTCCAAAGGAACTACCGCGGCAGGGTTTCCACCAAACAACTTGTCAGTAAAAGCATCGATTTGGTATATAGGCAGTTTCATGAAGTCAAATGGGCTTGGTTACGGCAAGGTATTAAAAATATCCGCTACGGGAAGATTTTCTTACCAATTTTTAATATAATTTATTGGAAATAGATAAAAAATCAAAGAGGCGATGGTGCTAGTTTCTCCTGTTTTTCATGCGGAGATAAACGCCGTTTGTCCAGCCGAAGCCTTCCTGTATTTCATATTCCCCGCCACCGGCGATGAGGTTGGTGTCCGACACATTGTATTTTTCGAGCATCTTGCCCGAATGCCTGAACTCCTTTTCGATCAGTCCCAGCCATTCGTCGCTGAGCTCGTTGGCGGTTCTGTGAAAATTATAATTCCTCAAACCTTTGTAAACGACCCATTGCAGCGGCGCCCAGCCATTCGGCGCGTCCCATTGCTGGCCGGTACGCACCATCGTGGTAAGTAGTCCGCCAGATTTCAGAAAATTAAGCCTTATGTATGCTCGCACATAATGCGAATGCGGCTTGGGTGCGAGTTTGAAGAACAGGGGAAAAGCACCCGCAATGGTAATGGCCTTGGTGAAATCCCTTTTCCGGAAGTCATAATCCATATAATAATGCTTCGATTCGTCCCAGAAATAGGTCTGAATAGCAATATTCCGCTGCCGCGCTTTTTCCTCGTAAAGCAAATGCATTCGACGGTTATCGCACAGCAAATAGGCTTCCGCGATGGTCTTTTCGAGGTGGTACAGGAGACAATTGAGGTCGATAGGCAGAATGTCGGTGGTGTGAATGGATGCGAAATCGGTTTCATCTGCAAACCACCGGCTGCTGAAATCCCAGCCCGATTCCGCAGCGGCCCGGATATGACGGTAAACTTCGTCCGCCGGGGTGCCGTATTTTTCGGACACTTCCTGTGCAAGATGGGTATCCTCGCTGTAAGATTCCGGGCGCGGCGTGGCCTTATCATCCCAATAGCGGTTCAATAGCGCACCGTCGGGCAGGTATACCAGTCGCCGGTGTGCCGTGAAAGGCTCGCAAGGCTCCTGGCAGCCATCCATCCAGTAATCGTATTCCTTTTGCATTTGGGGCAGGTATCGTTTCAAAACCTTTTTGCCCTCCATATCACTGAACAGCCTCACCATCAATGAGAAGAATGGCGGCTGTGAGCGGCTGAGATAGTAAGTTCTGTTAGCTGTCGGTATAAAACCCAATGTATCCACCAGGTAGGCGAAGTTGTTGAGCATGTTCTCGATCAGCTCCGCGCGCCCTGATTCTTTAAGTCCCAGCATTGTAAAATAGCTGTCCCAGTAATAAATCTCGCGAAAACGTCCGCCCGGCACCACGTACGGATGGGGTAATGGAATAAGCGACCCGCCCCGTTCCTGGTTCTCGGGCTGGCGCGTCAGTACCGACCAGAGCTTACCCACATGGTCGGAAACCGGCTCGCTTTTGTCTGAAATAAATTCGGAGGCAATGTGGCCAGGCATCCTGAAATGCCCGCGCACGAATGCCTCCATGTCGAAGTCGGGCTCATCCTTTTCCCGGTGATACCGTTCGATAATCAGTACCGGATCTTCCAGCGGAATGGCGTCGGCGAATGTTTTGGAATCGGAGAAAATATGGCTGCTCTGCACATCACGGAATAGCGTTCCGTACAACTCCTCGGGGGAGATGTGAGCCTGGCCGTAAGTGAATGAAGGAGCAACAAAACCGTACAAAACAAACTGACTTTAAAGGGTTTTCAACTGGATTATTTGACTTCTGTAAATTTGAGTTTTGGTAACAACATCGCATTCTCGATGAGCCTGATCTGAATATTCAGGATACCCGCTTCCGCATTGGCGTCGATTTTCTCCGCATCGTCGGTTGGCTTGTGGTAATCGTCGTGGCCACCGGTATGGAAGAACAGTACGGGTATTTGTTTGGCGTAAAAAGAACCATGGTCCGAGCCGCCGCTCCCTGCATTATCTGTAAAAAACTTGGTATCGCTTTTCACGTCCTTGAAAACCAACGGCCATTCGGCGCTGGTGCCGTATCCGCCGATCCCCACGCCCCGGTTTGGATCGTAGCGACCGATCATATCCATGTTCGACATGAAACTGATATCGGCCAACGGCAGGGTCGGATTATTGACGAAATAACGCGAGCCTACCAAGCCTAGTTCTTCCGCTCCGAATGCGATAAAAAGGAAGTTATAAGGCTCCTTTTTGTCATTTCCGCTAAAATACCGCGCCAGTTCGAGCAGTCCGGCCACACCTGAGGCATTGTCGTCGGCACCGTTATGAATTTGCCCTTCCGGCTTTTCGGCCTTGGAGCTTCCCTGCCGGCCGAGCCCAAGGTGGTCAAAATGAGCACCTATGACAATGGTATATTGCGCCCCGTTGTCGAGAAACCCGATCACATTTCTGGCTTCGCGAATACTATCGGGCACGACAATGCGCCGGATCTTCGCGGTGAAAGGCTGGTAGTAACCGTCGGTGCCTTTGGGTAAAAGATGGTACTTTTTGAATTGTTTCACCACATATTTCGCGGCTTTTTCATTCTCTTTGCTGCCTGTGCCGCGGCCTTTCATTTTGTCCGACGCCAGGTAGGAGATGTGTTTACGGATGTTTTCCGGTGAGGGAGTTACGGACTGTCCGAATGCCTGCATAGCGCCCAAAACGAGCAGCAGACTGTGAAAAAAGATTCTCATTCGATATAAAATAGTTAACGGGCAAAGATAAGCCGCCAAGAGGCGGGCGGGTTGCGGAAGCGGACAGAATTTTTGCATTTATTTGTATTTTCAGGCATCCGGGCTTAATATTGCACCATCAATCAATTGCTTCACTTGAACGGCGGTTGATTTATAAAGAAGAGGCGAGAGAATGGGCTCAATGAACCTCTGGCAACCTGCTACCGCGACGGAGAAAGGTGCTAATTCCCACCTAAGTTTATTAGGAGATATAAAATCAATTCGTGTGATCTTACAGTTAGAAATTTCCGTAAGCCGATTGGCTTTAGTCTCGCAGCTACAACCGAAAAATTGTATTTCGGCTGTCCATTTTACCCTGTGTTGAATTTAACCACGTGCTGTGGCTCTTATGCAAGCGGAACAGAAGACATTTAAGTACCCATATCCTTACGCGCTCGAAATGGGGGGCGAATTGCCAGGGTTTGAACTCGCATACACTACCTACGGAGAAAGGAACGGCAGCGATACCAACATCGTGTGGATTTGCCACGCGCTTACCGGCAGCTCCAATGCGCACGACTGGTGGGATGGTATCGTAGGCGATGATAAATATTTCAATCCTTCGCAGCATTTCATCATTTGCGTGAATGTGCTCGGCTCGGCTTATGGGTCCACAGGGCCGCTTTCCGTAAATCCCCGGACCAACCAGCCTTATTACCACACCTTCCCGACGCTTACCGTGCGGGACGTGGTAGGTACGCTCGACCTTCTGCGGCAGGAGTTGGCGATCAGCAAGATCAAAATCTGCATTGGCGGCTCGCTGGGCGGCCAGCAGGCGCTCGAATGGGCGGTAGAAAAGCCCGATCTGTTCGATGAGCTGATCCTGATCGCATCCAATGCATTGCATTCGCCGTGGGGTATCGCATTCAACGAATCGCAGCGGATGGCCATCGAAGCAGATCCTACTTACAAAGAGGAAAGTGACGAAGCAGGCGCGATGGGTATGCGCGCGGCACGGTCGATCGCGTTGCTTTCCTACCGGAATTACGATACTTACAACTTTACGCAAGCCCGCGACAATCCCGACCAGATCGACGATTTTCGCGCGTCATCGTACCAGCAGTACCAGGGCGACAAGTTTGTGAAACGGTTTAATGCATTCTCCTACTGGGCGCTCTCCAAGATCATGGACTCGCATAATGTAGGCCGCAACCGAGGAGGTATCGTGCATGCGCTCGGGCTCGTGAAGGCGAAAACGCTGGTACTCGGCATCAAGTCCGACCTGCTATTCCCGTTGACGGAGCAGCAATTCCTTGCCCGCCACATTCCCGACGCCGCATTCCAGGAAATCGATTCGCTATACGGCCACGACGGCTTCCTGATCGAATACAAGCAGCTCACGCAGGTGATCAGGGCTTGGCAGGAGACGAACGGGCAGTTGCAGATGGCGCGTATCCGCTAATGCATTGATTTTCATATAAAATAGAAAAGTCCCGATCGCAATCGATCGGGACTTTTGTTTTAATGTATTTCAAAAACTTACTTCGAAAGGGTCAGCAACAGCTCAGGCTCGTTGGTGGTAATGTAATCCACGTCTTTTTCGAGGAAGTATTTCAAATCTGCTTCGTCATTTACCGTCCACACATTGGTAGTCAGTTTTTTCTGGCGCATTGCGGGAATGTAATCCTCTTTTTTCTTCAAAACGCTCAGATGGTAATCGATACCGTCGAGGCCGGCTGCCTGGATCTCGTCAGGCGTTTTGTCGCCGTTCAGGTATTCTACGTGTGCTTTTGGAGCAAGTTCTTTCACTTTCAGACAAACATCCCAGCTGAATGCGATGTAGTCGGTGATTTTCTCCACCTTCATTTTCTTCACCAATTCCACGCATTTGGTAGCCAATGCGAGCGATCGTTCCTTACTGATTTTAGAAGTTTTGATTTCGAGGATCAAACGCGTTTTCTTCTGCTTCGCACCTGCTTTCAAATAAGCCTCCAAAGTAGGCAATGCCTCGCCGTCAGCCAGCTTGATCTTCGAAAGCTCTGCCGAATTGGTCGTTTCGATATTAGTACCCTGAATCGAATGGTCGTGCAGCACATACAAAACCGAATCCGCCGACATATGCACATCGAATTCCGAGCCATAGCAACCCAGTTTGATCGCGTGTTCCAGCGCACCGATCGAGTTTTCGGTCACGCCGGTATTTTTCCAGGCGCCGCGGTGCGCGATTACCTTGTTTTTCTTTTGAGACATACCATCCATCGACACCAGGCTCATCAGCCCGATTGCAAGCATTAAAAATCCTTTTTTCATTGTATTCAAATTAAACTTCCTTTAAAAAGACATTTTCCGGCACGTTTTACCCCATCGGGCCAAAACAGCGGCGAAAATACGGCAACTTGGCCGGGTGTCTGTTAGGGCAATATTAAGTTATCCTAAAAACCGCGGTGTGGCGTCAGCGTCAGGATCACCATTTTGGACGTCGGGGTATTGCTCTTTTCAGCCACGCTCGTAATGGGCACTAGCACGTTGGTTTCCGGGAAATAGGTAGCCGTGCATTGTTCCGGAATCGGATATTCCACCACTACAAATTTGTGGGCAACACGTTCCACGCCATCGTGATTGTTATGCAAATCGACGAGGTCGCCGTTCTTCATGTTGCGATCCGCGATGTCCTTTGCATTCATCAGAATCACGCGCCGCTCGTTATAAATGCCCCGGTAGCGGTCGTTCAAACCGTAAACGGTGGTATTGAACTGGTCGTGGCTGCGGATGGTCATCATCATCAGCTCGCCTTTTTGCAAATGCGGCATTTCAGGTGCGCCGATGTGGAAATGCGCCTTGCGGGTAGGTGTGTCGAAGCTGCCTGCCCGGTTGCAGTTAGGTAAATAGAAGCCGCCCGGTTGCCTTACCCGCTCGTTATAATCCGCAAAACCTGGAATTGTACGCTCAATATCGGTTCGGATAAGGTCGTAGTCTGCGCTGTATTTATCCCAGCTCACTTTGCTGCGCGTTCCCAATGTGGCCTTGGCGAGCCTGCAAACGATCTCCGGCTCGCTTAGCAAATGCTCCGAAACCGGTTCCAGCACACCGCGGGATAATTGCACCACACCCATCGAATTCTCGCATGACACAAACCGGTTTTCGCCACTGCGCATATCTTTATCACTCCGGCCGAGGCAGGGGAGTATCAATGCCTCCTGGCCGTGTACCAGGTGGCTGCGGTTCAGTTTGGTAGAAACATGGACGGTAAGGCGGCATTTCTGCAATGCTTCGGCAGTAAATCGCGTATCGGGCGTGGCAGACAGGAAGTTGCCGCCCATCGCAAAAAAGACTTTTGCTTCGCCCGCGTGCATGGCCTTAATGCATTCCACCACATCATAACCATGCTCCCGGGGCGGCGCGAAGTGGAAGTTCTTCTCGATCGCATCCAGCAGTTTAGCGGTCGGGCGCTCGAAAATGCCCATCGTACGGTCGCCCTGCACATTGCTATGCCCACGCACCGGACAAGTACCCGCGCCCGGCTTGCCGATACTGCCTTTGAGCAACAGCAAATTCACGATTTCCTTAATGGTAGCGACGGCATTCTTGTGCTGCGTAAGCCCCATGGCCCAGCAGGCGATGATCTTGCTTTTCCCCGCAAGCACGCCCGCGACCTCCTGCACCTGCGCGTAAGGTATGCCCGCCTGCGTGGCGAGCTGTTCGGCATTGTATTGTTTCAGGTCTTGGAGGAAATCGGTGTAGCCTTGTGTGTTTTGGTTGATAAAATGCTGGTCAAAAACGCTGCCGGGCCGTTTTTCTTCCTCTTGCAGCAAAAGGAGCTCGATGGCTTTAAGTAAGGCCATGTCGCCGTTGAGCTTCACTTGCAGGAAAATGTCGGTCAGCGAGGGATTAATGCCGAGTACACCCGAAACGGTTTGCGGGTTGTTGAAGCCCATCAGACCGGTTTCCGGCAATGGATTAATGGAAATGATCGTCGCGCCGTTCGCCTTCGCCTTGCGCAATGCGGTGAGCATGCGCGGGTGATTGGTACCGGGATTCTGGCCAAGGATCATAATCACCTCGGCCTGGTAAAAGTCATTTAAAGTAACCGAGCCTTTGCCAATCCCCAGCGACTCGCCTAATGCCGTGCCGCTGCTCTCGTGGCACATATTGCTGCAATCGGGCAGGTTATTGGTGCCGTATTCCCGCACAAAAAGCTGGTAGAGGAATGCGGCTTCGTTGCTGGTACGGCCCGAGGTATAAAATACGGCCTCGTCGGGCGATGTGAGGCGGTTCAATTCCTTTCCTATTTTATCGAATGCGGCGTCCCAGGTAATGGGCTGGTAATGCGTGCCGCCTGCGGGCAGGAACATCGGTTCGGCAATGCGGCCTTTCCCACCGATTTCGTAATCCGAAAGCTTGCCCAACTCCTGCACGGAATGCTGCGAGAAAAACTCGGCCGTCAGTTTTTTGGCGGTCGCTTCTTCGGCTACGGCACGGGCGCCATTCTCGCAATATTCGGCGACGCCCGAGCGCTCGTCGTCCGGGTCGGGCCAGGCACAGCTGGGGCAATCGAAGCCGCCCTTTTTATTAAGGTTAAACAATGCCTTCATCCCGCGCTGCAAACCGGCTTCGCTGACGGTCATTTCCAATGCAGAAACGACCGCCGGAATGCCTGCGGCCACTTTTTTGATCGGTTCTTGTTTCAAACCGGTCAGTTTTTCCGGGTTTTCGGCACCGGGGATCGGAAGCGGGTTTTCGGACATTGTTCAGCAGGTTTTAGGATTGTCGTAATTGTCGGACTGGTCTTCCTCGACATTATCGAGGCATTTAAAATCTTTTTCAATCAATAAATACAACGAACTACCCTCGCCGAGCGGCATATTTCCTTCAAACCCGACGGTATTGTTCGCGGCCCAGCCTGTCAGCAGTTTTTCAGGTACTTCGAGGGTGATTTTGTTTTGCTCAAACCGCGCTTCCAGCTCATTACCAGTCGATTTTCGTATTGCATAACTCAATTGCGAAGGGCCGAAATCGGTCGTTTCTTCCAGGTAACCTTCTTCTTCCAGCCTGCCGACCTCCGTTTTGGATAGTCTGAAACGTACCGAATTCCGGTAAATGCGGATTTTCATAATTATTGGATCCGGTGATGACCGGTGTAAATGTTGAATTTATCGTTTTTAAGAAACCCTACGAGCGTAATGCCACTCTCTTCCGCCAGCTGCACCGCCAGGCTGGAAGGCGCACCTATCGCGGCCACGATCCTAATGCCGGCCATTGCGGCTTTTTGAATAAGTTCGAAGCTTGCCCGGCCGCTGAGCAGGAGGATATTTTTGTCGAGCGGCAGTTGATCGGCCAGCAATGCAGTCCCAATAATTTTGTCCAATGCATTATGCCGTCCCACATCTTCGCGCAACATCAAAAATTGCCCGGAAACATCGAAAAGCGCCGAAGCATGCAGTCCGCCGGTAGTTTCAAAAGTACTCTGATGCTGAACAATCTGCCCCACGAGCCGGTACAAAAGTTCTTTTTTCAAAATCAGACCTTCATTGGCATTCGCATAAGCCGAGCGTGTTTTGATCGCGTCAATGCTTGCCTTACCGCAAACGCCGCAGCTCGATGTCGTGTAGAAGTTGCGTTCCAGGGAACCAATTTGGGGTTCGAAACCGGCGGAAAATGTCACTATCACGCGGTTTTCATCAAATGGCGAATGCGCAATGCCGTCGATCTGGCTTTTGGAATGGATAATGCCCTCAGTGAACAGAAATCCGGCGGCGAGTTCACGGTCGTTACCCGGCGTCCGCATGGTTACCGAAATGCTTTTGCGCTCGCTACGCCCCGCCGACTGAAATGCAATTTGTATTTCGAGCGGTTCCTCCACGGCCAATTGGTCGTCGAGGATTTCGGCGCCTTCCCCACTGATGCGCGTGATTTTATGACTGGTTATCGAACTCGTCTCCATTTTGAATGTCGTAATTTGCTTCGAGGGCTTGTTTTACGGCCCTGTAATCGTCCATCGTATCCACACTTCGCATTGTTTTCTCAGACAATGGTCGGTATTTTCCCGCATTCGCTGCTTGCAGAAAACGCTGCAACGAGCGCGAACCGTTTTCAAAAGCATTCAATAGTGCACTACCCGCCGACCGTGAATACCATCCGAGCAGCGGCTCGTAGAATGCATTTTCATTATAAAAGGCCGCGGCAGGTGAATCCTTATCAGTATGGTGAAGAAAATTAGCCAGCTCGTCCGTGGTCAGGTAGGGATAATCGCAGCCGGCTACCAGGAAGTCGTTTCCCGGGAAGGTCTCAAAGGCGGTGAGTAATCCGCTCAACGGCCCTGATCCGGCGTATTTTGCAAGATCTGCCAATTTCCGATAGCTGGTCCGGAAAGTGTTGTATTGCTCTGCATTGCAGCAAAGGACCACGCGCTCGCACAGGGGTGCGAGGAGGTCGGCAACGTGTTCATGCTGAGGTTTTTGGTAGTACACCAGCAGGCTTTTGTCGGTACCCATTCTTGTGCTTTCGCCGCCGCAGATCACCAGTCCGTATAAGCTCATTGGGTCAGTTCGATGGTTTTAATCGGTCAAATATGCGTAACTTCCTTTTATGGAAATGGGTGATGTAACAATATTAAAGAAAAAGCCGATCTACCCGGTGAGCCCGGAGCTGCGCAAATACCTGCGTTTTTACCAGCGCGATGCCCGCTTGCCCGTAGCCTACCACGATCTGCTGAACTTCTACGAATCGTTTCCGGTAACGGATAAAAATGGGCGGGATACCCTTTGGGAAAGCCCGCTTTACCCGCCGCACGAGCTGGAAAGGCTGCATACCGGCCTGAAAAAAGTTTACGCCATGTTGAAGGCCAATGGTAACCTGCGCATTGTAGAGCACAAATACATCGACCGCATCGACTACTGCAAATTCGGGAATTCGAACCCGTTCCGCATTAAAATCGTGAACCGGCTGAATGATATTTACGACTATTTCTACGTCAAAAAGGCCGATTCTTCCCGCATTTACGGGCTGGAACTTGAAGAAATATTTTCGCCCAACCAGGTCAACTATATCGTGGACGGTGAAACGCTGATCGAAGAGCACATCGCGGGCATTCCGGGCGACGAGTTCGCGCGTACACGTATGAGCGACCCCGATTACAACCCGATCAGGATCGCCAAGGAGTTTGTGAAGTTCAACGAGCGGTGCAAGATCACCTTGCTGGGCGACATGCGGTCCTACAACTTCGTGATGCAGATCACTCCCGATTTCGACGATTTCCAGTTCCGTCTCCGCGCCATCGACTTCGACCAGCAGTTTTACGAGGGTAATCTCAAAGTGTACATGCCCCAGTTCTTCAAAGAAAACCGGGCATATGTGCAGCTGGCGATGGAATATCTGACCGATAAGACCGTCATCCAGTACCAGCAGGAAGAGCAATCGTCGATCATGTACCAGTCCAAAGCAGAGCGCTACCGCCTCCGCGACCTGCGGGATGTGTGTATCAAAGACAAAATATCGACCACAGAAAACATTCATCAACTGCGGGAAAGTCTTGCTATACACTATTCGGACGACCATTACCACAAGTGCGAGACAATGACCGAGATTATCGAGCTGAATATTAAGAATGTGATACGGATGGTGATTGCTTAATGGACGTAACGGCGCATTTATCGTCAACAACGACTGATTTTAAGGTATTCCTTGAATATTATCGTAATTTTGTGGCCGCATTAGGAACCGGCTGTCATTTAACGGCGTTGGATTCTTTCAATTCTAACTAAAATCGGAAGGCATTCAACCTTCGGCAGATTACTATTATGAGTAAACACGGACGCATTCTTGTCGCCATGAGCGGCGGCATCGACAGCTCGCTCGCAGCTGTCCTTCTCCACGAACAAGGTTATGAAGTCATCGGAATGACGATGAAAACCTGGGACTACGCCAGCAGCGGCGGCACCAAAAAAGAAACTGGCTGTTGTTCGCTGGACTCCATCAACGACGCACGCAATATTGCGGTGGAACTCGGTTTCCCGCATTATATTCTCGACATCCGCGCCGAATTCGGCGATTACGTGATCGACCATTTCACAGGCGAATACCTCGAAGGCCGTACGCCTAACCCCTGCGTGCTTTGTAATACGCATATCAAATGGGATGCATTGCTCCGCCGCGCAGATCGCCTCGATTGCGAGTTTATCGCTACTGGGCATTATGCCAATATGCAATTCAACGACGGCCGCCATTACGTTTCCAAAGGCATTGATGCGTGGAAAGACCAAAGCTACGTGCTTTGGGGCGTGTCGCAGGAAAGTCTTGCCCGGACCAAATTGCCATTGGGCTATTTGCATAAATCCGAGATCCGGGAAATGGCCCGGGAAAGAGGTTTTATTGATCTGGTGAATAAATCCGAGAGCTACGAAATCTGCTTCGTACCCGATAACGACTATCGCGGCTTCCTGAAAAGACGCATTCCGGGCCTGGAAGCGGAAGTAGCGGGTGGGAACTTCGTTTATGCAGACGGCACCGTCGTTGGGAAGCATGAAGGCTACCCATTCTACACCGTCGGCCAGCGTAAAGGCCTAGGCATTGCATTAGGCCGTCCCGTTTTCGTGACCGAAATCCGGAAAGATACCAACGAAGTGGTACTTGGCGACATGCCTGACCTTTTCCGAGACGGCATGAATGTGAGTAAACTGAATCTCCAAAAATACGCTTCGATCGAAAAGCCGCTCGAAACCGTTACCAAAGTCCGTTACAAACACGACGGCACCCCGGCGATCATCGAACAAACCGGCCCGGACCAAATCGTTGCCCGCTTCCACGACGGCGTCAACGGCATCGCACCAGGACAAGCCGCTGTGTTTTACGAAGGCGATGATGTGATAGGTGGCGGCTGGATTATGAAGAGCTTCCGCCAGGAGTAGTTAAAAAGGCAAGTCGATCGACTTGCCTTTTGCATATTATTTTATCCGCTGCCTCACAGCCTCGTACAATACAATAGAACTAGCAACCGATACATTCAGCGACTCTACCTGCCCATTTAGAGGGATTCGCGCGCCACTGTCCGCCAGGTCGATGAATTCTTTGGAAATACCATCTTCTTCCGAACCCATGATGATCACGGTTGGGATGGTGAAGTCGATTTCGTACAATGACTTATCCGTTTTCTCTGTACAAGCTACTATTTGCAGTCCGCTGTTTCTGAGATACATGAGTGTTTCCCAGAGGTTTGGCTCGCGGCAGATAGGCAGGAAGTTCAATGCACCGGATGAAGTTTTCATGGCATCCGCATTGATCTGCGCACCGCCTTTGGTAGGAACGATGATGGCCTGCACGCCTGCGCATTCGGCTGTACGCGCGATGGCGCCGAAGTTGCGGACGTCGGTAACGCGGTCGAGCAGGAGCAGGAGCGGGGTTTTGCCGTCCTCGTACACCTGCGTGAGCACATTATGCAACGGCATGTACTGGATCGGCGATACAAATGCGATGACGCCCTGGTGATTTTTGCGGGTTACCCGGTTCAGTTTTTCAACCGGTACGCGCTGATAGGGAACGCCGAGTTCTTTGGCGAGCTTCTCAATTTCAGCGAGCCCAAACTCGCGCTGAATGAATAAACGTTCGATTTCTTTCCCCGAACGAAGGGTTTCAAGTACCGACTGCGTACCAAAAACCATATCGGCCTGGGACTGTCTTGGGGCTGGTTTTCTTACCGTATACTTCCGTTTCTCCATGCTTCTACTACTGGATACCAAATCGGCTGGTATTCGGCATAGCGAACCAGTTCATAATGATCATCCACAAATTGATTGTTTCTTCTGTTAAATGTAAAATTGACGTTTTGCGCGTTGCCTCTGTGATCGTAGGTCCACACTTCGCGGTCTTTGCTGCGCTGTACTTTGTCAGGTGGGCCTAAAACGATGTAAATCATCCCTTTATCGGTTTTCCAGCCCTCTTTGTAGGTGGTGAAAAGCTGGTTGGCTTCTTCGACACGTCCATAGAAAGAGCGGATAGACTGCTGAGCAAGCGGTGCATTGCCGTTCATGAGCGTAAGCCAGTATTTATCCAATGCCTTTTTAAAATCCTCGGCTTTTTTGATCTCGTTGATCTCGTTGTTGGTGCTCATATAGAGCAGCGGACCGAGCAGCAGTTGCGGACGGGTAACCTTCGGAAAGCGCTCGTTTACGACGAGAATGCCGAGTCCTTCGGATTGCGTTGTGTCTGCGAAAACGTTATACAGGCCTTCTTTCGTGAATTGAAGCGGCTGGTTGGCGCTGATCGTAAAGGTACTGTCTACTTCCAGCGATTTGTTACCGCTCTTCGGCGCGATGTTCATCGGCGATCCTGCGGGCTCGAAGTCGTGGTTATAGTAGTAAACGTGCAGCTGGTCCGTGTTTTCGCCTGCTTTTTTAACCGTAAACTGCTCGGTTGAGCTTAAATAATGTCGTTGTAAGGGTTGGGTCGAGTTGCCGGTATAGACGCCGTACATTTGATTCACGGCCAGTTTCTTAAAGCGGATAGTGAGGTCGTTCAGTACCTTTTTCAGTGTTCCGGTCTGGCTGATTTCGCTGAGGAGAACGCCATAATCGCGGTTAGGGCTTTTCAGCTCGTAGGAAATGACAATCTTATCGCCCATTCGGGAAACGTTCGTGGAATCGAGCTTTACATTGCCGTAGCCGAGGCGTTCGCGTGTTCCGTAGTCGGAGTAAATGACGTAGTTGAGGTTGTAGAGCCTTACGAAATCCGCGACGCTGATCGCATTTTTACCTTTGAAGGCATCCACATAAAGAAATACCGACGTTTGCGTCGTGTCTTTCAACAGATATTTGCTTTGGATAGCTACCAGAGAGAGCTCCTCGTTGACCGGCGCCGGTGCCTGCTGTTGCTCCATGGACCGCACCTGGGCTTCCGGGATCTGCTTCACAGACTTATTCGATGATGCGCACCCGGCCATCACCAAAACAGACATTATATAGATACAAAAGCGAAGATTTGTTCTCATACAGGTGTATTCATCGTTTGTCAAATAACGAACGAACGGGCAAAATTACCCAATAAAACGGTAATAAAATTTTTATTCCGGACTCTTGCTGCCGCGGGTTGCCGATTTGATCTGGTTCTCGATGGCATCCCATTGACTGTCAGTGACTTCTTTCAGGAAATTGAATTGCCCGCCACCCAATACTTCGCCGCCGTCGAGTGTGATCACCTCGCCGGTCATGTAGGCCGAAAAGTCGGAGATCAGGTAGGCGGCCAGATTGGCCAGTTCCTGGTGATCGCCCGTGCGTGCGAGGGGAATGCGGTTTTCGAATGCGAATTTGGTGGCGAGTTCCTCGGGAAACAGCCGGTCCCAGGCGCCTTTCGTCGGGAACGGGCCGGGGGCGATTGCATTGAGGCGGATACCATGCCGCGCCCATTCGAATGCGAGCGACTTCGTCATGGTAAGCACGCCCGCCTTGGCCATGGCCGACGGTACTACCCAACCCGAACCTGTGGTAGCATACGTAGTCACAATGTTCAGTACGCTGCCTTTAATGCCGTTTTCAATCCAGTATTTGCCTAATGCCAATGTAAAATAGTAGGTTCCGCGCAGCACAATGTCGACCACCGTATCTACCGCCTTGTACGACAGGCGTTCGGTAGGGCTGATGAAATTACCGGCGGAGTTATTCACGAGCCCGTCGACCCGCCCGAATGCTTCCACCGCTTTGGCGATCACATTTTCGATTTGCTCGGTCTTCCTGACGTCGCATTCCATATAAATGATTTTGCCACCTGTTTCGCTGGCTAGTTCCGAGGCTGTTTTTTCGAGGACATCCGCTTTCCTGCTGCAAATGACCACATTCGCGCCAAGCCGGAGAAAATAGGCGGCCATCGATTTGCCCAGGCCGGTACCTCCTCCGGTGACGATGATCGTCCTGTTTTCGAGCGCGCCGTCGCGGAGCATTCCTTCGTTGTAGGCCATGGTGATTGTATTTTTAGATTGGGATGAAAAGTAAATTTTTCTTTAAAAACATTATATTTTGAATGAAAAACAAATTGCCCGGAAATGGAACAGGTAAAGGATATTATGAACGAGCTGGCCATGCTTGGTACGGAGCAGACGCTTAAAACGATGCGGAACCATGGCGCGGTGGACCCGATCTACGGTGTGCGGATTGGCGATATGAAGCCGATCCTGAAAAGGCATAAAAACGACCATAAACTGGCGCTCGAACTGTTCAAAACCGGGAATTCGGATGCGATGTACCTGGCCGGGCTGATGTCGAAGCCCGCATTGATGACGCCCGAAGTGCTCGATGAGTGGCTGAAAGGCGCTTCCTGGCATATGATCAGCGAATATACCGTAGCCTGGAACGCCGCCGAAAGTCCCCACAAATTTGAAATGGCCCGGAAATGGATCGAATCGGACGAAGAATTGACGGCTGATGCCGGGTGGGCGACCTGGGGAGGTATTCTGGCATTAACGCCGGACGACCAGATCGATAAGCAGGAAATCGATCGGTTACTCGATCGCGTGGAGCGCGAGGTGCATTCGGCACAGAATCAGGTGAGGTATGTGATGAATGGCTTTGTGATCGCGGTGGGCTCGTATTACGCGCCGCTCGCTGAAAAAGCGATGGAAGTCGCCAAAAGGATCGGGAAAGTGAAGGTTAATATGGGTAACACCGAATGCAAGGTGCCTTTCGCCCCCGATTACATTCAAAAAGTGTGGGACAAAGGCCTTTTGGGAAGAAAACGGAAAGAGGTAAGGTGCTGATTATTGCTGAGCCAGCAGGTAAAGCACGGCCATTCGCACGGCCACCCCGTTTTCAACCTGATTCAGAATAATGGAATGATGCGAATCCGCCGCGTCGGAAGAAAGTTCTACGCCACGGTTGATTGGGCCCGGGTGCATGAGCACGATTTCCTTGTTCAGTTCGTCGAGCATCGCTTTGTTGATACCATAGTACAATGAATACTCTCGCAGCGACGGGAAATACTTGATCTGCTGCCGTTCCAGCTGTATACGCAGTACGTTTGCTACGTCGCACCATTGCAATGCTTCCTTTACATTGTGCCCGATTTTTACGCCAAGTTCGCCCAAATGCTTGGGGATCAGTGTGGAAGGGCCGCATACCATTACTTCCGCACCCAGTTTTTGCAGGCAGAATATATTGGACAAAGCCACGCGGGAATGCGTAATGTCGCCAATGATCGCGATTTTCTTCCCGGCCAGGTCGCCCAGCTTTTCGCGCATCGAAAATGCGTCGAGTAGTGCCTGCGTCGGGTGCTCGTGCGTGCCGTCGCCCGCGTTCACGACGTTAGCGGGGATGCGCGTCGAGAGGTAATGCGGCGCGCCGGGGCTGCTGTGGCGCATTACGATCATATCCACTTTCATGGCGAGGATATTGTTGACCGTATCGAGCAATGTTTCTCCCTTTTTGACCGAGCTGCCGGAAGCAGAAAAATTCACCACATCGGCAGAAAGCCGTTTTTCCGCCAGCTCAAAAGACAGCCTGGTACGGGTGGAGTTTTCGAAAAATACGTTGGCAATGGTAATGTCGCGAAGGGAGGGGACTTTCTTGATGGGCCGGTTAATGACTTCTTTGAACTGAGTCGCTGTATCTAAGATAGTTTGAATGTCGTTCTCGTTCAGGTTTTTGATTCCAAGTAAGTGCCGGACCGAAAGTTGTGTCATTGGTTGTATTCAAGAAAGTTTGACAAAGATAATAAGGAAGCGGTCAATGCGAAAATCCGGAGGGAATTTTCGGGCAAAACAGAGAAAATAACAAACCTCCGGCCTTACCGCGTAAGACCGGAGGTTTGAACGGGGCATTTACTTCTTGATGAATTTCAGAGATGTAGATGTCCCGTCATTGTTTTGTATCCGTATCAAATAAAGTCCCGAAGAAAGGCTCCCGACGGGGATCGACGACCGCCCTTGCGGGGCATAACTGCGCAGCCGGATTTTTCCGGAAGCATCTGTTATAAAGTAGCTGAACCGGTCTTTCTGATTGGCCAGTTTGATATAAAGAATATTGTCCGCCGGACTCGGGAATACGCTTACCACGAAACCCGGCCGTTGCACCGATACGATATGCGAATAGGCGTGCGAACCGTCGGCATCCACCTGTTTCAGCCGGTAATAGCCAGTTCCGGCAAGTGGCTGTGCATCTTCCAGGCGGTACGCATTGAGCGCCCTCACAGTACCTTTTCCGTTAATGCGGCCGATACTCGCCCAGGAACTCGCATCGGGGGATCGCTGCACATCGAAATAGTCGCTGTTTTTTTCTTCGGTAGTGGTCCAGGTCAGCAATACTTTTTCTTCCATCGCATTTGCATTGAAACTCACGAGCGTCACGGGCAATGGATTGAAACAGGTTTGTACGGTGATATCGTCGATGCGAAGCTCGTCTCTTGCGCCCGTGGCGGTAGGGTCGGTGCAATAATAGCGCCATAGCAGCTGCACATAGGGTTTTCCCAAAGCTTCTGCCGGAAGCGCCACCCAGTTCATCACCTGTTCATGGCCCGAGACTACCGACCTTACGTATTCCACCGGCTGGTTGCTGGCATTCAGGACATCGGTAAAAGGCCCCGTCTCCGAAAGCCGGTATTGCAGGCGGATCGCGTAGGGACGGGTATTGGATGTCACAGTACCGCCCGTCCATTTCACGCTCACGATCGTTTTGCCCGTCGTATTCAGCGCAAGAATGGCGCCGCCCAGCTTCATGCCGGGATAGCCGGGGTTGCCGGTCGCGTTGCCGGTGTTGATGAATGAGATCCCGGAATCTCCCAGGCCATTGATCCGGGTGCGGCTGGTGAGATTGTAAACGCCGCTTGTGAACCCTACCACATTGGAGGTAAGGCCGGGGTCGTCGTTTTCCATATATACGAAGCGCATATTATCGGGAAATGTGTTTTCTGCCGAGAGGGGCGACCAGGCAGTGAAGTTGTACACACACGCACTCGCATCCAGGGGCGCGGGCGTCTGTACGGGTGCGACATCCGTCGCAAACACGGCGCGGAAGAACGGTGCGGTAGAAGAGGGCGCAAAAGTAATCGTCGCCGCGTTGGAAACGACCTGGCTGGAAGAATTCTCCCATTGCAGGAATTTATAGCCCGGTTTCGGAACGGCGGTCAACGAGATTGGGACGTTTTTGAAATAGGTCCCGCTCCACGGATAAGGATTGGCCGCGACACCCAGCGTGGTAGGCACGATATCGATCGTATTCACGCGTACGTAGCCGTGGGCGGCGTTCGAAACGTTGACGGTAAGTGACCGTGTTCCGTCGCTCAGATTGAACTGACTCTGGATATGACTCCGCGCGACATTAGGCCGGTTCGTCGCAAAGTTCACCATCAGATTGACGTTCGAATTCCACGTTGCCATGCTCGAAGGCCGGTTCCAGCGCTCGATATTCCTCGGCATTTCGTTCGCGATGAGGTTTTTGCAGACGTCTATCTGGGCAAGGAGGCGTGGCGACAGAAAATGGGTGTTGATCAGGTCGGCATAGCGGTTAATGAACTTTTCCCGGAAAGTCTGGTTCGGCAGGAGGTATTGCAGCAGAAAATCGGGAGCGCTCAATGCTTTTGGAAACTGATTGGCCGACACGTCTTCAAAACTCAGGTCCACATCGAACAACGCCCAGCGCCAGCGACCGTCCTTACCCTTGCCGGCGGACGGATTGTAGGGCACCTTATGGCGCCAATAGGTAACGTTGCCATAAGGCCAGTCCCAGTTGGCACAATAGAGTTCGAGAATGCAGTAATCGATAAAGTTGTCCATGTCCATCCGCGCCAGTGCATAATCGTAATTGGCGGGAATGGTCATATTGTTGCCTTTGATAAAATTGGACAAATCGGCATAATGCCCGGAGTTGTTCTCAATGTCGGGGTCCGCGTAAAACTCGATGTTCTCGGGTTCCAGGGCATAATGGCTTGCGAAATAATATTCATCCTGCCGCTCCCGTAAATCGTGGATGCCCCAGTATTCGCCGTTCACGTAGGTGGTAACGGGCAGGTATTCCTGCAATTCCATATTCAGCCCTTTGCCGATCTGGTGGATGTAGGCGTCTTTCATCAGCGTCCTTTCAAAATCATTTCCGGAATTCCTGAGGATGAGCCGCCGGAATGTGTGAAATGGCAATGCGGGAAACAGCGGGTAATCGATGTCGCTCTGCGAGGCATTGGAGCCGGTGGAATAGAGCCGGAAACTTTTCTTATCGTGCGTCCTCGATCCCTGCCCGTGAATGCGCAGGCCTAGGTCCTGGTTGATCACCGGGCTGCCGTTGATCAGCACTTCCACGTTCGACGGGACTTCCGTATGGCGGTAGTAGTTGCCCACGGGCATGCCGAACGACCCGGCGCCGGGATTCGCATTGCGCCAATCGACAAAATCCTTTCCGGCAACACCGATACCATCCTCATAATCGAACATATCGTCCGGGTCGGTTTTGATCGAAAATACGGCCAGCTGCGATTTTGGCTGCCCGTTGGACGTGAACAGGTACGTCCGCGATTCCGTCTCGCTGGGCAGCTTCCCGTCTTCATAAACTTTGGCCCGTATGACCGTTCCCTTGTAGACCGGTTTCATCGGGATAAAATCGTAGAGCGGTGTGTTGTCGTTCGTCGTGGAAATGGCCGCATACACATCCGGCTGCAACGATTTGTCCGTAATTTGTATGTTGGCGGGTGAATTCTGTTTCGAAGTCAGGAAGTAATTGGTGAATGTAGGCCCGGTAGCATTTCCCGGGTCTTTCGGGTATTGATTCTTGAATTGGTAGGCCTTGCCGGGCGCTGTGATGTTGTTCTTGTCCGGTTGCGAGCCATCGGTCGTATAGTACACCTCCGCGCCCGGTACCGCCGTGGAAATAGTCAGCGTAAAACTATTCTGGAAGAAGCCGCTTTCGACGCTCATAATGGGCGGGGAGGCGAAGCCTGTGTAGGAATTGGCCGCCACATTATTGGCATTGGGTGAAGACGGCGAGAAAAATACCAGTTCCGGCGAGCCGTTGGTTTTCCGGCCGTACGACACGTCCGTTCGCTGCTTGGGGAAATCCACCTGATCGATGATTGTTTCGTTGGGTGCGACCAGCAGAAACTGCTCGCCATCGCCACTGAGGCCAAATCCCAGGTGCCTAGGCCCGCGCGAGGGAAGGCCGCTTGCCCAGAGGGTCAGGAATGAGCCCGGTTGGATCACCAGGTTTCCTGTGCCCGTCGGCAACTGAAATTTTTTCAGCTCGCCCGCATCGTCGGTAACGTAGTAGCCACCGAGATCCACGGCGGCAGCACCCGCATTGTACAGTTCGATCCAGTCTTCGTCGGAACCGGTTTCATCCAGGTAGGAAACGGAATTAGAGGCCATCATCTCATTGATTTTAATAGATTGGCCCAGGCAAACGGTGTATGAAACCCACACCGACAGCGATAATGTGTAGTATAAATATTTCATGATGATAGAGGGGGATTTTTCTGTTAGAAATTAAAATTATTGTAGGTTAAATGCTAATAAACCAACAGTTATTTTAATGTATATTATTAGTTACTTTCTTTGTTTTCAAGTGGTTATATCCGTTTTGAATGTAACTCACAATGTCTTTGGAAATAGTTTGAGATTAGTTGCATTATTTCTGTTTTTGGCTTGAAGATTTTGCGAAATAGTTTGCTAATGAGCTACCGCGTTATTAGTAGCAGGCGTAGAATAGCCGATCGCTCGGTGGAAAAGCGATATTGACCGGCGGCTCGTTATATTTGCAGAATTTGGCAATACCGCTTTCGGTCAGCGGCAAACACTTTTAGAAAATGGACAAAGCAACGGTGATCGCACATGTGAAGGCGCTCCTCGACGAACGCATGCAGGTAGCATGGGCAGCCATGGAAGCAGCACAGGAATCGGCGAACGATCAGGGGAAGAGTTCGATGGGGGATAAGTATGAGACGTCGCGCTCGATGGGCCAGCTCGACCGCAACATGCACGCGCGGCAATACGAGCAGGCGCGGCAGGAACGGGTCATTCTCGAAAAGATCGGTGAGGGAGATTTGCCGTCTCGCAGTGCTGCTGCACGCAGCTCGGTAGGTTCGTTATTGGAAACGACGGCCGGCTGGTTCTTTATCGCCGTGAGTATGGGAGCTGTTAAAATAGAAAATGAGACCGTGATAGCAGTCTCATCTTCGTCGCCCGTGGGTGCTTCGCTGTTAGGCAAGGAGCCAGGGACTTTCTTTGAGTTTATGAAAAAACAACACCGGATCGTGGCGCTGCATTAAGCCATATTGTGGAACACACGTACCACGTCGTCGTCTTCTTCGATCCGCTCGATCAGTTTTTCGACTTCCGCAACCTGTTCGTCGCTCAATGACTTGGTGTCGTTCGGAATGCGCTCGAAATCCGCTTCCACGATTTCGTAGCCATTCTCTTCGAAATAATGCTGTAACGCACCGAAAGCCGGGAACTCGCCGTATATGTTGACCAGGTTGGTTTCTTCATCGAGGAATACCTCTTCGGCGCCCACGTCGATCAGTTCGAATTCCAGCTCTTCGATATCCTTGCCGGTGTTCTTGATTTTAAAAATGCATTTGCGGTCGAAAATGAAGTCGAGCATGCCCATTGTTCCGAAGCTGCCTCCCAGCTTGTTGAAGTAGCTTCTTACGTTCGCTACGGTGCGGGTAGGGTTGTCGGTTGTGCTTTCCACCAGAATGGCAATGCCGTGCGGGCCATAGCCTTCGTACACCATTTCCTTGTAATCCTCCTGATCTTTGGACGATGCGCGTTTAATGGCCCTTTCAACCGTCTCTTTGGGCATGTTCACTGCTTTTGCATTTTGCAGGAGTACCCGGAGTTTGGAGTTAGTGGCGGGGTCGGCCGTGCCGTTTTTCACGGCGAGAACGATCTCCTTGCCAATCCTCGTGAAAGTTTTGGCCATCTTGTCCCACCGCTTGAACATCCGTGCCTTTCTGTATTCAAAAGCCCTTCCCATACTTATAATGTATTATAGTTATTTTGTTGTTGGTACCTTGGTATTCTCAATTGTGCCGCAAATTTATAAAAACGGTTAATATCAGGTAAAATAATTCTTTCACCAATACTTTCATGGATTATCAACTCGACTGGCGTTTCCAAACATTCGACGAACTGACTACAACGGAACTGTATGGCATACTACGGCTTCGCAGCGAGGTTTTCGTACTCGAACAGCGGTGCTGTTTTCTGGACATGGACAATAAAGACCAGCTAAGTCATCACCTGTCGGGTTACCGCGGGAACGAGCTTATGGCATTCGCGCGCATCGTTCCGCCCGGCATATCATACGAATATCCGGCGATCGGCCGGATCGTAGTTTCTCCGAAGGGCCGCGGCGAGGGGTACGGCGTGGAGCTGCTGATTGTTTCGATTCAAAAACTGGAAAGATTGTATGGTAAGGTTCCGATCCGGATCGGTGCGCAACTGTATCTTAAAAGGTTCTATGAGTCGTTCGGTTTCAGGCAGTCAGGCGCTGTTTACCTCGAAGACGACATCGAACATATCGAAATGACCAGGCCAAATTCGTAGAATTTACAAAAAGTGCGACCTTTTGGGGAATCGTTTCCCAAAAGTGTTGAATTAAGAAACACCGTATGTAACCGGGAAATGTGTTAATACAGCGTAAAAACAGCATTCAAAGCGAAAATTGTAGTAACTAATCTACATTTCGATAAAAAAAGTTTGATATAAATTGTTCGTAAACGCTTTCTTTCCTAATTTGGCACAGAATTTTAGTTATTAGTATTCAGTCAAGCAAATTGTTGCTTTGGGACTGACGCCCTGTCAGAAACCCAATTAACATTTTTGACGAACACTGATAGAGGAGGGTTTACGTGGAATGGCCTACTGTAATGCGGTAGGCCATTTTTTTTGTGCTTTCTTTGTACCCGATTACAACACCACTGCATTATAATGACCAAAGTAACCGAGTACATTCGCCGCGCCGAAGGAAAAACCTTATTCTCGATCGAGATCATCCCACCACTAAAAGGGCAGAATATCAATGAACTGCTGAACTCCATTGAGCCTTTGATGGAATTCAATCCCCCGTTTGTAGATGTGACATACCACCGCGAAGAGCTGATCGACAGGGTCGGACCGGACGGTACGATTGAGCGCATTCCCATCCGCAAGCGCCCCGGCACAGTCGGAATCTGCGCGCGGCTTATGGAGCGTTTCAAAGTGGATGCGGTACCGCACGTGATTTGTGGTGGTTTTACCAAAGATGAAACCGAAGATGTGCTCATCGACCTGCATTACCTGGGCATCGACAATGTGCTCGTGCTGCGAGGCGACGCCGAACGGTCTGCCGGGGTTTTTAAGCCGAAACCGGGCGGGCATTCGTATGCGTCCGAGCTGGTAACGCAGGTGGATAATATGAATAAGGGAATGCTGCTCAACGCCGAAACGGAAATGTCGCCGACCGACTTCTGCATCGGCGTGGCCGGTTATCCTGAAATGCATTTCGAGGCGACGTCATTCGACTCGGATTATGCGGCTTTGAAAAAGAAAGTAGACCTCGGCGCCAATTACATTGTGACGCAGATGTTTTTTGATAACCAGAAGTATTTC
Source organism: Dyadobacter soli (assembly GCF_900101885.1). Taxonomy (GTDB): domain Bacteria; phylum Bacteroidota; class Bacteroidia; order Cytophagales; family Spirosomataceae; genus Dyadobacter; species Dyadobacter soli. The sequence continues at coordinate 53,650 of NZ_FNAN01000003.1, forward strand.
GGCTTCGTGGAGCGCTGCCGCGCCGAAGGCATTACCGTGCCGATTATCCCGGGCCTGAAACCCATTTCAACCAAGAAACAATTGCATGTCCTGGCTGATATTTTTCACCTGGAATTTCCGCTGGACCTGGTTAAAGAAGTGGAGCGATGCGCTAGCGATAAGGAAGTACGTCAGGTAGGCGTCGAATGGGGCATTCAGCAATGCAAGGAGCTACTGGCGTATGGCGTGCCCGTGCTGCATTTTTACACAATGGGTAAATCCGATAACGTTTCGCAGATCGCCCGCGGCGTGTTCTGATCAATCAGCGCGCTGCATAATGCATGCCGCAATGCGCGGCTGCCATTTTACTCGTAGCAAACCGCGGTACCATTGGCGCTCACCATGAGCATGGAGCTGCCGTTTCCGATCGTTTCGAGGTCGATATCCACGCCGATTACCGCATTGGCGCCCAGGCGCTGTGCCTGCTCCATCATCTCGCGGATGGCAATGCTTTTGGCTTCGCGCAGGCCCTGCTCGTACGAGCCAGAGCGCCCGCCTACCACGTCGCGTATGCCTGCGAGGAAGTCTTTGACGAAATTGGCCCCGATAATGGCTTCACCATTCACCAGTCCGATATACTTAATGATTCTTTTACCTTCGATATTCGGGGTAGTAGTAACAAGCATGCGATTTCAGGTTTGATTGGTGTTGATTTTTGACCGGCCAAATTACGGTTTTTGTCAAAGAGGCGGCTGAAAATAATGGTTTAGCGGCAAAGTAGCACGAGTTCGGGGTAAATTTTGGGTATAATCGTTAGTTTTGCCCTTTGACCAAATTTTGAGTAGTAAAACAATTTATAATGGAACAGACAGTAGAAACCATTAATCATATCATCCGCACACGCCGGGCTATTTTTCCACCGAATTACATCCAGAAAGAGATCCCGCAGGAAGTGATCGAAAATATCCTTGAAAACGCCAACTACGCGCCTACCCACAAGCGCACGGAGCCTTGGCGTTTCATCGTGTTCAGAGGTCAGGAGAAATTGCAGCACCTGGCGAGCTTCTTCATGGAGCGCTACCGCAACAATACGCCCGCAGAGTCATTCTCGCAGGCGCGCTACGAGGCTGCCGGTGAGAAAATCCTGAAATCGGCCTGTGTGATTGCCATTAATGTTGAACTACACCCGAACGACCTGCCCGAATGGGAAGAAACGGCGGCGGTAGCTTGTGCGGTACAAAATATGTGGCTTACGGCTACGGCTTACGGTGTAGGCTCGTATTGGAGCAGCCCTGCGGTACTCAAAGAACTCGGCGAATACCTCGAACTGCCCGAAGGCCAGAAATGCCTCGGCCTCTACTACCTCGGCTACCACAATGCGCCTGAGACACCGGTACGCCGCAACAGCACCATCGAGGAAAAAATCACCTGGGCCTGAGCATGAAACAGTCCCGACCGACCCTGCGTGCGAAGCAGATCACCAAAGCATTTGGTAGCGATACGGTACTTTCCGGTGTGGATATTGATCTCGCGCCGGGCGAGTGGCTGGGTATCCTGGGTGAAAGCGGGTCGGGGAAAAGCACCTTGCTACGCATTCTGGGGCGTTTCCTGGATGCGGAGCAAGGTGATGTTTTTTTCAAAGGGCAATTGCTGAAACCCGTCGCGGGTGAGCTGATGCCCGGGCATGAGGCGATAAGGCTCATCCATCAGGAGTTTGAATTGTTTCCTAATCAAACGGTCGCGGAGAATATCGCTTACTCGCTGCGCTTCTACGAGCCCGACTACCGACTTGAAAAAGTGGCGGAGCTTTTGGAAACGACCGCATTGAAAAACGTCAAAGACCGCAAAGCGAAACTGCTATCCGGCGGTGAAAAACAGCGCACGGCCATTGCCAAGGCCATTGCCGAAATGCCCGACGTGCTGCTGCTCGACGAGCCGTTCGCGCATTTGGACAACCATAACCGCCGCGTACTCGCGGACGCGATCGAACGCCTGCGCCGACAGCAGAAAATGAGCTGCATATTCGTCACGCACGAAGCCGCGGACGCATTGGCCTGGTCGGACAGGATTGCCGTGCTGCGCGACGGGCAGATTATCCAGATCGGTACCCCTCAGGAAGTTTATAACAACCCCATTAACAGCTACGTAGCCGAACTGACGGGCGACATTAACTGGCTCGCCGGGGATAAGCACAAAAAGCAGTTTTACATTCGCCCGGAAAAGATCAAGCCGACGCGTAATCCTGAAAAAAGCCGCTGGGCTGGCAAAGTAGAAGCCATGCGTTTCCACGGTAACCACTGGGAAATCCGTTGTGTGAAAGGGAAGGAGCAATTGTCTTTTTACAGAAGCAAACCCGACCTCGAAATCGGGCAGGAAGTGCATTTGACTTACGCTTCCAAAGACCTCAAAAGCATTTAACCCGCATTACAATTTAAACCAGAAGGAAATCTTCACCGCGAACGGCGTTACATTCGGGTTATCCAGGTAGGTAAGGCGGTGAATGAAATCGACGCGGCCGGTGCGGAAAATGTTGTCGATCCCGTAGCCGAGTTCGATGTAGGGTTTCCGGGTCAATGGATTGAATGCTACGTTTTGACCGGTTTCATCGGTTGTAGTCGTCAGCGACTCGTTAGCTTTACTGATACTTCCATAAAACAGCCTGCCGGTGGCCAGCATTCTCAATTTCAGCTTTTTGATAGCGGGAATGCGGTTCAATATAAATCCTTCAAAATTATGCTCCATGCGCAGCGCAAAATACCGGTCGCTGATGAACTCGAAATAGCGCATGAGGTTAAATGCATTTTCGACATAAAAGAACGACTCGTTCCCCAGCGGCGTATAAAGCAGCGGGTAGGGCAGGGTGGAAGGAATATAGCCGAATGTGACATTATAATAGGTACGCCCGATCACCCCCGCGCGGAAGCTCTGCCGGATATTGAAAGAGAACTTATTATAATTAAAATCCCCGCCCAGCAAATGCTTGAAACCGTGCGTGTAGCGTAACGTGAACGCCGGTGAATTGCCATTCCCCATGCTAATGCGCTCATTATCATTCAAAAGGAACGTTTCTTTTTGCGCCAGCCGGGCTTCGAAATTGACTTCGGTAATGTCGAACGCGCTCTTCACCGGTGAATCCGCGCCCGCGGCCGGGTCGGTGCGGTAGGTGAATGCAAAGAGCGGATCGAATGTGCGGTGGCGTAGCTGCACGCTACCGGTAAGGCCCTTGACGACTTCCCTTTTGAAATACGCGGAAATATCCTGCTGCCAATACGGCCGCCGAAACGCCCCGAATCGAGATAATGCCCCGAAAATCGTACTCGGGCCGATCGCATCGGGCGATAACCCAAGCCGTTCGAGGTCTTTGGAATAGGCGATGCCGGCCATGGTCCAGGGTTTCCGGCTGATGATGTAGTCTAGTCCGCCGCCGTACTTGAAATCGTGGTCACGTGTGCCGTATGCGCCATAACCGCTGAAAATCCACTTTTTGCTGAATCCCGGGTCGGTACGGAAGCCGAGGCGGAAGCGATGGCCTTCTACCTTATTATTAGCATACAAAAACAGGTATGGCCCGACGTCGATGTTCCATTTGTCGATCCTTTTGTAGCCATTGACGAAAATATTAAGCAGCTCGGTGTAGGTTTTCACAACAGGCAATGCTTTCAAAGAATCGACCAGTTCGAATGTCAGCTTTTCGGTCGGGCTGAGGTCTTCCGGGCGGCTTTTGGCCCAGAAAGTGGAATCATGATCGCGGTAGTTGTCCGCCAGCTCGATGGCGGTATCATAAAAGCGGCTTTCGCGCGGTGCATTGATTTTGTATTTGGATTGGGCTGAATAGAATTTCAACAGCATGCCCGCGGCTTGGGGCGTAGGCTCGTCGACGTCGATGAGCACGCGCGTTTTGTGCGGCAGCCAGTTCTTTTCATCGTCGGAGAGTTCGTAGGATTGCTGGATCTTAATGCGGTCGATGTAGTTCAGGTTAGCCTGCTTATCGACGGTCACATCTATTTGTGTCAATGCAAACGTCTGCCCGTCCACCCACAGCGAGCCGGTGAAAGCAAGGTCCTGCTTCTGCCGTGGTTCGAATTCGATGTGGTAATCGTAGCCGGCGCCATTGCCGACGCTGTCGGCCAGGTAAAATTCGTAATAAAGCTTCCAGCTATCGGAAATGGGCGAAACGAAGTCTTTTTGCAGGATATTCAGCCAGTTGTTATAAAAATTGTATTGCTGGAAAGATGAGCCGATGAGCTGCGAAACCACGCTGCCGTCCGTCAGCCCTACGCCCGAGATTTTCGTTTTGTTGATAACCTCTTTCTTTTTCTGCGGATCGCGGCGGTAAAAAACATCGGAAACCGACTCGGAAATGAAGATCGGAATGATCGTCTCACCGTTTTCGCCTTTCACCTCGTCGAACTTTTCGAGGACGTGCGTCATTTTTTTGACCGTTTTCCGGCGTCTGAACCCACTCGAAAGATTATCGATATCGATCTGGATTTTGTTGTAAGCCTGGTATTCGTAGGCGGTAAGTTCGTCGGCATTGTTAGCTTTTTTGCGGGCCATGATCTTGCGCATGACGGCGTAGGCCGGGTTTTCGCCTGCCAGGATTTTTACCTCGCGCAGCTGTGTCGTGCCCGGTGAAAGCTGAAAATCGATCACCTGCTCGGCCACATTCGGTGCAATGGCCTTGCTACGGCCGGTGTAGCCGACGTAAGTTACGCTAATCGAGTCCGCAGGAGGGGTAAATTGGAGCTCGTAAATGCCGTCAAAATTGGTGTTGGTCCCGCCGAGCTGCCCGCGAATACCGAGGTTGGCAAATGGAATAGGATCGCCCGTGGAAGCATCGGTGACGCGGCCTTTGATGGTAAATGTGGTTTGTGAAAAGCCCGTTGTGCAAAAGAGGCCAAGGAAAAGGATCAGGGCGGCTATGTTCCGGCTCGGCCTCATTCCTCATGCTCATTTTTACCGATTTGAATATTGGAAGTCACGTCCGCAGCCGGGCGCAGGATGTGCACGTCGAGCACGGCTTTCGGGCGCGCCAGGTACTCGCGCACAAGCGTGCGGAACGAGTAGCCGTCGGGAACGTCCTGTGCTGCGAATGAAATGGCGTTAATCCCTTCATTGTGAGCAATGTATAATGCCCGTGCGTTGTGGAAATTCTGTGAAATGATGGTGAAGTTATCCTGATTGAAAACCTCTTTGCACCGCACGATCGAATCGAATGTGCGGAAGCCGGCATAATCGAGCGTCATCACATTCTCGGGAATGCCCAGGTTCAGGAGGGCGCGCTGCATATCCAGCGGTTCATTATAGTATTGCGAGTCGTTGTTCCCGCTGAGGATAATGTATTTGATTTTCCCCTCCTTGAAAAGCCGCGCGGTAGCCTCCATCCGGTATTTGAAAAAGAGGTTTTCTCCCCCTTTTTCCAACTTTTTGCTGGTGCCGAGCACAAGGGCCACGTCGTTCGGCGGCAGGCTTTCGATCGAGAAATAGGAGTATTGCCGCGTACAATACACTACCCAGAAATTACAAAGCAGGATGAAAACCATGCAGGCAAATATTAAGGCTAATATGATTTTGATCAATTTTTTCACCTGTGCACGCGTTGCCTTTTGAATTCCTGGAAATTCTGCCGGGTTGCGTACATCATCAATATAACTGATATACGCAACCGACGGGTATTCATGTTGCTAATGGATGAGTAACCGGAGTCGCCGGGTTATCATTCGAACAATCCGAGCTGGCTTTTCGAATCCGAATCCTTTTTGGGGCTCTTCTTTGGTTTTGCGGGCTCCGTGTCGGCTGACTCTTCCCCGTTTTCCGAATCCTCTGCGCTGTCCTTATCGTCTTCCGGACTAACAGTATTTTCCGTCAAAGCATTCGCGGCAGCGGAATCGTCCGCCGGGTCGCCAGCCGCCGGACCGCCGGTCGCCGGATCGCCGGCAGCCGGATCGTCCGCCGGTTCGCCGGAATTGTCTGCGTCGGTAGTTTCATCGCTAACCGCTTCTTCCGCGGGTTCATCCGCAGCTACTGCGAGCGGTTCGAGCCAGCGGATTTCCTTGAACTTGTCGTTCGGGATACGGTTACCCTGGGCACGCCAGCCGCGGATATCGACCATTTCTTCCACCAGGTATTCTTCGGTACTCTGCTCTTTCTGGGCTGTTTTCGGGTAAACGATTTCCAGGCGCGGACGAGTATCCGTGCTGGCGAGGATCAGCTTGCTGTTTTTGGCATCACTGATGAAAAGGAATTTCTTTTCGAGCGAAGAAGTCTCGATGTTGAACCTTTTGATAAAATGCTGTTTGCCCCCGCCATCAAAATAAATGGCGGTTATCGGCAACTTGGTATCGAATTTCTTGACCAGCAACACCTCGTGCGGCTCATAATGGTTGGTCAGGTCGAAGTTGGTCAGCTCGTAGCTGCCGTCTTTGTAAATGACCACGATATTGTCGGTCGGGCCGAAGTTGCCGAGGTATTCACCACGTTCGTCGCGGTTCAGGCGACCGATGATCGGGTCGAACCACATATCCACACCGCCCAATGTAGAGCGGCCGGCGGATTTTAGCGTAAGTTTCCTGACAGGATATTTGGTCAGAATGTTACCCATCGCGCTCCGGTTTTTAATCAGCAGCTCCGCAAAGTTGTAGTCGAACTGCTTGACCTTCGCTTTGCTTTGCGCTTGAAGGTTAACCGTAATCACCTCGGCCTCGCCATTGTCATTCGCCGTGAAATAGGTAATCTTCGACTTGGGCGTTCCCTGCGTGAGCTCGTACTCGCGGTCGCGCGTAATGGCCGTCACCTGGAAGCGCTTCGCGTACGAAACACCCGTTTTGCCATCGACATACACCAGGTTATAAACCTTCCTCTCGTCGTTTTTAAGGAAAACAGCACAGTGGATAATGTCTTTACCGACAAAAACCTTGTCCTGCACCTTGGTCACTACGCATCGGCCATCGCCACGGAACACGATAATGTCGTCGATATCCGAGCAATCCATTACGTATTCATCCTTTTTCAAACCATAACCTACAAAACCTTCTGCCCGGTTAACGTACAGTTTCTGGTTGTTGGCCGCCACCACATTTGCGGCGATTTGGTTGAATGCGCGGATTTCCGTCCTTCTGCCTCTTCCTTTGCCATATTTTTTCAACAACTCACGGAAATACTCGATCGCGAAACGGGTAATGTGCGCCAGATTATCCTCGGTTTCGGCGAGGTCTTCCTGCCATTTGCGCATCAGTTCGTCGGCTTTGAAACCGTCGTATTTCGAAATCCTTTTTATGCGGATTTCGGTCAGCTCTACAATGTCGTCGTCGGTGATTTCGCGGTAGAATTGCGGCTTGTATGGTTCCAGCCCTTTATCGATCGTGCGGATTACCGCTTCGAAAGTTTCGCATTCCTCAATATCGCGGTAAATGCGGTTTTCGATGAAAATCTTTTCGAGCGAGCCGTAAAGTATTTTTTCCAGCAATGCCAGCCGCTTGATTTCCAGCTCGCGCTGCAAGAGGTGGACGGTTTGCTGGGTATTGTATTTCAAAATCTCGGTTACGCCGACGAAATGCGGTTTTTCCGAAATAATGATACACGCATTCGGTGAAATGGAAACCTCGCATTCTGTAAATGCGTACAAGGCATCCATTGTAATGTCGGGCGAAACGCCGGGCGCGAGGTGCACCTGGATTTCCACATCCGCGGCGGTGTTATCCACCACTTTTTTAATCTTGATCTTACCCGCATCGTTCGCCTTGATGATCGATTCGATGAGGGAAGTAGTGGTAGTACCAAAGGGAATGTCGCGGATCACGAGCATTTTCTTGTCCTCCTCCTCGATCCTGGCACGTACGCGCACTTTTCCGCCCCGATGACCGTCGTTGTAGTTGGAAATATCGACCTGGCCGCCGGTCAGAAAATCGGGGTAGATCGTGACGTCCTTCCCTTGGAGAATGCTGATAGACGCCTCGATGAGCTCGCAGAAGTTGTGCGGGAGAATTTTGGTCGACAAACCTACCGCGATACCCTCCACGCCGAGCGTGAGCAGCAGCGGGAATTTAACAGGCAATGTGATCGGTTCGCGTTTACGGCCGTCGTAGGAGAGCTGCCATTCGGTGGTATCGTCGTTGAAAACGACGTCTTTACCAAACCGCGAAAGCCGCACCTCGATGTAACGTGCCGCCGCCGCGCCGTCGCCGGTACGGATATCGCCCCAGTTACCCTGCGTATCGAAAAGCAGCTCCTTTTGACCGATATTGACGATCGCATCATAAATAGACGCGTCGCCGTGCGGGTGGTACTGCATCGAAGAACCGACCACGTTGGCCACTTTGTTGAAGCGGCCGTCGTCCATTTCGTTGAGCGCGTGCATAATGCGCCGCTGAACGGGTTTCAGACCGTCTTCGATCGCCGGAACGGCACGTTCCAGAATTACATAAGAGGCATAATCGAGAAACCAGTTTTCGTATAAGCCCGAAATGGGCAGTTTATCATGCAATCCGCTATCTTCTACGTCGGGCGCAGCTCCGTTTTCGTCCATAAATGCAGGAGGAACCAGGTTTTAAGTATTCAGAAAAATTTGATCAGCCATCCGCTTCCCGGTCTTCATGGGGGACTGGCTCATTCAAAAGAAGGAAACAGGGTGAAGTTTACCGGAAGATCAGGTTGAATTAACTGCTAATATAGCAAAATAAGCGATAAAACTCAGTTGTGCGGCGCATTCAGCACGGCTAGCAGCTCGCTGATCATCATCGCCGTAGCGCCCCAGATTTTATAACCCTGCACCATATAATGCGGCGCATGTACCTGTTCCCCACGTACTTGGATGTCGCTCGATCCGATAATATTAATATCAGAAATTTCTTCCAGTTTGATCTCGAAAATATCTTCCACCTCGCGCGGGTCAGGGTAGAAGTCGGGGCGATAGGGCATTGCCGCTATAACCGGTAACACGTGAAAGTTGCTGGCGGGAATGAAGAGCTCCGTTAATGCACCCAATATCTTCACGTCGGTCAATCGCAAACCGATTTCCTCCTGCGCCTCGCGTAACGCTGTGCGAATCAGGTTCTCATCGCTCAATTCGTACCGCCCGCCGGGGAACGCGACCTGGCCGCTGTGCACGCCGTCGTACGCCGGACGGAGGATCAGCGGGAAGTGGATTTCGTTCCGATAAGGATAGAACAGGATCAGTACCGCGCTTTTGCGTGTGCGTGCATTGGGTTTGAAAGTCAGGCGGAGCCGTGACGAAGCCTGCATTACCTGATGGGCGGTCTCACCGGGAAGTGGGAAAGTTAATTTCTGGGTTAGCTGTTCGGTAAAAGCGGAAAACGATTCCAGTTGGGCCATGTTGGCTGAGGTGTTGAAGAGTTAGGTGGCAGAACATTAAGCCTAAGTTAATGTACGAAGCCTAAATCTTTGCGTAGTTGAGCTCTCTTTTGAAGTCAAAAAAGCTTTCCAGGCTCAAATCTTCGTCCAGTTCCTCCCAATGGATGCTATCGCCCATCGGCCCGATTTCGAACCGTAGCCGCTGCTCGGGCGTGGCATTTTCCAGTCGTTTAAACCAGGCTATCGGATTGCCGATCGTTTGGCCTCCGTCGAGTACCAGGTATATATTGGTTTCGTCGAACCAGACCTTGCTGATTTTCATAGTCGTTTCTCTTTGTATACTAAATTTGTTAACCATGAAATTCGTGCCACTTTTGGATGATCAGTTCAGAATGCTGCTCGACCAGCGCTTCCGCCAAGACGAGGTCTTTGGGCTTAATGCCATGGCTTTCAACCAATCTAACCGGAGTTACTTCGAATTTTGCGGTACCATCAGCATTTCTGACATGAATGTGAATAGGTAGATGTTCTAAGCGCACCGGCGCACCGGCTGTAAAAGAAGAACTTCATTCCGAACATGCGGAAAATTTCAGGCATAGTAAGTGTGTGGTATTGGTTTACAATCAATTTAAGCAAATATAACAATAACTTAAAAGGATTGTAAAACGACTACGCCGGCGCCCCTGCATACAACTTCGCCAGCTGTTCCGCGCATCTTTCACCGTCCATGGCAGCCGACATAATGCCTCCTGCATAACCCGCGCCTTCGCCGCAGGGAAACAACCCTTTCAGGTCCGGATGCTCGCAAGTCTCGCGCTCGCGGGGGATGCGTATGGGCGAGGAAGTGCGGCTTTCGACGCCGATCAGCTGGGCGTCGCCGGAGAGATAACCCCGCATTTTGCGTCCGAAATCCGATAATGCGTCGCGCAAAGGGAATGCAATGTGGCCGGGGAGTACGTCGTACAGATCGACGGATTGCAGGCCGGGCTGGTACGAAGTATCGCGCAAATGGGCGGAAGTTTTGCCTTTAACGAAATCCATAGCGAGCTGTGCCGGTGCTGTTTGAGTGGCTCCTGCGAATTTGCAGGCGGCTTGTTCCAGCTCGCGCTGGAGTTGGAGGCCGGCCATCGGGCCGAATTCTTTGTAAGGTGCCAGGTCGGCTTCTTCGATCGTTACCACCATCCCGGAATTGGCATAGGGCGAATCGCGGCGCGAGGGCGACATGCCATTCACCACCACCTCACCGGAAGCCGTCGCGGCCGGTACGATGAAGCCACCGGGGCACATACAGAAGGAGAATACGCCCCGCTGCACGCCCTTGTAGCGGGTTTGGGTAACCAGACTGTACGACGCGGCGGGCAGGTAGGGGCCGCGGTCGACATCGCAATGGTATTGTATTTTGTCAATCGTATTTTGCGGGTGCTCGATCCGCACGCCCATCGCGAAGGATTTGCTTTCGATGAGGATGTTTTTGGTGTGGAGCAGTTCGTAAATATCCCTCGCCGAATGGCCTGTTGCCAATATAACGCCGATGCCGGTATGCTCATCCTTGTCGTTGGTGACCACGCCGGTAATGCGGTTATCCCGGACGATCAGGTCTGTGACTTTGGTATCGAAATGGATTTCTCCACCCGCTTTCAGAATGCTTTCGCGCATTTCCGCAACCACTACGGGCAGTTTGTTGGTACCGATATGCGGGTGGGTATCGATCAGTATTTGCTCGCTGGCGCTGTGCGCGACGAATATTTCGAGTACCCGCCGGATATCGCCCCGCTTGTTGGAACGTGTGTAGAGCTTGCCGTCGGAATACGTGCCCGCGCCGCCTTCGCCGAAGCAATAGTTGGATTCCGGGTTGACGTGGTGTTCTTTATTAATAGCAGCCAGATCGCGCCGTCTCGTACGCACATCTTTTCCTCTTTCAAACAAAACAGGCTTGATACCCAGCTCGATGAGCCGCAATGCGGCGAACATTCCGGCCGGTCCGCAGCCGACGATCAACGCCTGCGGGCGGTTGCTCACATCCGGGTACACAATGCGGGTGCCTGCCAATGCGGGAGGGGTTTCTCCTACGTAAACTTCGGCATGTACATTAATTTTTACCTGCCGGCTACGGGCATCTATCGATTGGCGCGTTTTGCGAATGAATGGGTTATCGCTTTCGCGGAGGCGGAGCTTTTGAATTACAAAGCGGCGAAAATTGTCGTCGTCCAGCGCAATCTCGGGCGCCAGGGTCATTTGAAGCGTATGGTGCATTTTTGAGAAAGGGATTTATCCTTTAATGGCGCAAAGGTACGGATACTTTTGGAGTGATCAAGTGCGACCGCCGACCGCTGACCGCCGACCGCCGATCGTGATACCATAGACTATAAACATTGCCTGATTCATGCTGGGGTATTGTCAATGGTCGACGGTTCATGGTCTAAGTGGTCGGCGGTCGGCGGTCAGCGATCAGCTAAGGAATGAACAAGTCGGGTAGCAATCGGACATTGGTTTCTTTTTAATTAAAATCAAACTTTGAAACGATGTCGACAACCCGCCGTCAATTCCTGAACACGCTTGCCGTTTCGGCTGGGGCAGCTGTGCTTTCGGAGGCCGCCCGTGCCGAGCAGAATGCCGCGCCATATCCATTGTCCTGCAACCAGTATTCGTGGATTACCTTCTACGCCCGCGACGGAAAGGATTGGGGCAAGGACCCGGACACCTCGCTTGCCGAGTTTGCTTCCACGGGTTTGAAAGCCTACGAGCCGGCATTCAACACCGCCGAGGAAGTGCCGAAATTGCTTCCATTGCTCAAAAAATACCGGCTGGCAATGCCTTCGGTTTACGTCAACACCTCATTGCACGAAGCTGCGGAAGGCGCGAAATCCATTGAATCGGTAATGTCGATTGCCGATGCGCTCAAACCTGCCGATACCAAAATCATTGTCACAAACCCTAACCCGATCCAATGGGGCAGCGACAAGAACAAATCCGACGAGCAACTGACCGAGCAGGCCAAAAACCTCGATAAGCTGGGCGCCGAGCTCAAAAAGCGGGGTATGACCCTCGCATACCACACGCACGACGTGGAGCTGCGCGCCGCCGCGCGGGAATTTCACCATATGCTGCTCGCTACCGATCCTAAACACGTCTCGCTTTGCCTGGATGTGCATTGGGTATACCGCGGCTCGGGCAACTCGCAGGTGGCATTGTTTGATATCGTGAAACTCTATGGCAAACGCATTGCCGAGCTGCATTTGCGGCAATCGAAAGGCGGCATCTGGCAGGAGACATTCACGGAAGGAGATATCGACTATCCGCGGCTCGTTGAAATGCTGGACGGGTTGGGCGTGAAGCCGCATCTGGTTTTGGAACAATGCCTCGAAAAAACTTCGCCAAAGACCATGGATGGTGTTCAGGCGCATAAAGAGGATTTGGTTTATGTGAAGAAGGTGTTTAAAATGTAAGTAAATCCATGCGATGAATTGAAATGATCCAAACCGACTTTTTCAACATCTCCGATCTTTTAACCGAAGAGCAACGCCTCATCCAGCAGGCCGTGCGTGATTTTTCGGATAAAGAAATCAAACCTATTATCGAAGATTTTGCCCAACGGGCGGAATTTCCACTGCATTTAATCCCAAAATTTGGTGAACTGGGTGTGTTCGGGCCGACGATTCCGGTGGAGTACGGCGGCGGCGGGCTCGATTATACGAGCTACGGCCTCATGTGCCAGGAGCTCGAGAACGGCGATTCCGGTATGCGGTCGACGGTTTCCGTACAAAGCTCGCTGGTCATGTGGCCGATTTACGCATTTGGTTCGGAGGAGCAGAAACGGAGGTATTTACCCAAACTCGCAACCGGGGAATGGCTGGGTTGTTTCGGACTTACCGAGCCGGATCATGGCTCTAATCCGGGCGGAATGAAGACGCATATTGCCAAAACCGAAAGCGGATATGTGCTTAACGGTTCGAAAATGTGGATTTCAAACGCGCCATTTGCGCAAGTAGCCGTGGTATGGGCACGGAATGAGGAGAGCAGGGTGCAGGGTGTGATCGTGGAGCGTGGTATGGATGGCTTTTCAACGCCCGAAATCCATCACAAGTGGTCGCTGCGGGCTAGCGCGACGGGTGAGCTGGTTTTTGACAATGTATTGATTCCTGAAACGCATATTCTTCCGGGTGCGGTGGGGCTGAAAGCCGCATTGCAATGCCTCGACAAAGCGCGGTACGGCATCGGCTGGGGTGCTATCGGCGCGGCAATCGATTGCTACGAAACGGCCGTGAAATATTCAGCGGAACGCATTCAGTTCGATAAACCGATCGGCGCATTTCAATTAACCCAAAAAAAACTGGCAGAAATGCTCACGGAAATCACAAAAGCGCAGCTGCTCGCATTGCGCCTGGGTCAGCTCATGGACGCTGGTAAGGCTACGACCGTGCAGATTTCCATGGCCAAAAGAAATAATGTCGCGATGGCGCTGAACATCGCCCGCGAAGCCCGCCAGATCCTCGGCGCCATGGGCATTACCGGGGAATACTCCATTATGCGCCACATGATGAACCTCGAATCGGTGATTACGTACGAGGGGACGCATGATATTCATCTGCTGATACTGGGCGCGGAGATTACGGGGATTGGGGCGTTTAAGTAGGTTTTTTGACCGCCGACGGCCGACCGCTGACCGCCGATTGTTTGTGCTTGCGGCTTTTTGTTGATGATAGGCAGTATCCTATTAACTATGTTCAACGGACTCCAGACTGCGGTCGGCCGTCGGCGGCGCAGCCGCCAGCTTCCGCTGCAAATCCTTACTCGTTTCCCGCGAGCCGTCGGGCGACCATCCAGGTGCTTTTAGCAGGTATTTCAGCTTTGTTTTAAAATCTATCGGTTGTGCGAAATCATCGCCTATCGCTTTCCATTCGTGGAAAACGGTCTGGCTCAGGCCTTGCTGTTCCGTGGATTTGGTGAGCCCGTAACGCGGCGGTTCGGTGGGCAGCTCTTCCTGGAAAGTACCGAAAATGCGGTCCCAGATGATCAGGCACATGCCCATGTTTTTATCCAGGTACTGAATGTTGCTCGCGTGATGCACGCGGTGGTGTGAGGGTGTCACGAAAATGTATTCCAGCCAGCCGAGCTTGCCCACGTATTCGGTGTGGACAATGATGCCGTAAATCTGTGTGATCGAATACATTACGATAATGTCGGCTGGGTTGAAGCCGACCAATGCGAGCGGTATGAAATAAATGAACCGGTAGAGCGGCTGGAATACCGACGACCGGAAGCCGGTAGTGAGGTTGAAATGCTCCGACGAATGGTGCGTCACATGCACAGCCCAGAACAGCCGGCAATGGTGATCGACATAATGCAATGTGTAGAATGCGAGGTCTTCGGCAAGGAACAATGCGAGCCAGTAGAGCCAGTGAGTCGAGATCGGTGCTACAAAAGAGAAGTTATAGAACCAGATCAGCACGCTCACGTATGCCGCGCGGAACAGGAGATCGATCCCGCCGTTGAGCAGCATCAGCAATGCATTCATGAAGGTATCTTTAAAAGAATAGGCCGGGCGTTTGGCCAGTTCCTCATGGGGTGTTTGGTATGTTAAAAAGATCTCGAGACCGATCAGACAGATGTAAAAGGGCGTCGACAGTTTTAAAATGAGATCCTCAAAATCATAAGTGCCGGGCATAGCAATTTCTTCAAATAATAAACAAAGATAGTTGAGAAGAGAACTGTAAGTTTTGGCCTGCCGATTTCTAAGATTTTTTTAATAGCAACCGGCAGCCTACTTATCAGACATTCATTGTACAGGAAACCCCCATCGAAGGTTCAAAATTTCCCGGGTTTACGTTTTGAAATACTATAAGTTACTGTTAACGACTAGTTAATCATCCGTTTCAGCGCTTTTCTGAGCTCCTCGTTTTTGTGACGTTTTTGCAAAATCACCGGCGCGGCAATGCGTTCCCGGCAATCGAACAGCGAACAGCGCTCGCAGGTTTGATTTACTTCCCTGGAAGTCAGTGCGGGATCGTCGAGAAATGCCAGTTTTTCGCGCGTCTGCTCGTCGAGGTAAATGCCCATGGACACGCTCACGTTCAGGTTGGGCGTAGGCGACATCGGTTGTGCGAAACTCACTACCAAATATTGGTCCTGCGTATCGATATAGGTCGATTTTTGCGCTTTGCAGAGAATGCGAGGCGGCTGTTTGGTGAGAATAATGTCGCCCAGATCGTTCAGGATCGTGAGTGCTACCCAACGGCGGCAGTAATGCTCGTCGCGGACGGTGTGGGGATAATGCTTTCTCGAAATGTGCATTTCCTTCGTCATGTGGAAAATGTTCTGACCCACGAAGTTATTGAAACGCGAGAAGAAGATCTGGTTAATGCCAAAATACCGCGGCAGGATATTGCTGAGCCGGTAGCAGAACGATTCCGGCGTGGTGTTGAAATCGTGAATGAGCTGGATGAGCTTTTCGGGCTGCCAGGTTTTTTGTGCAAAAAAATCGGCGATGGCTGGTACCAGGAGGCTTCTTTTGATGATGATGGCGCTGCCGAAATAGGATGCCTTGAAGTTGTTCAAAAGCTGCTCGAACGACTCCGCTTCCACCAATGCCGTCGTATGCAGGCGGTTTTTGAGATTTAAATACAAATACCCTATTTCACGCCCATAGATAAATGCCCGCTGGACGGAGGATAAATGTGCATTGATCAGCAGGCGCGTGCCGGTTGCATTGGTGATCGTTAATGATCTAACTGTCGCAAATTCAGGATGGTTGCGCTCGTTGATAGGCTCGATCGTGTATTGGTACTGGTCTTTCAGGATGCTTTCGAGCTGTTGTTCATCGAGGAGCGTGGCTGCCGCTACATTGTGCTCGGTGAGAAAACGCTCGGCTTCCAGTTCGATATCCTCGAAATAATTGTCATGCATCTCCTGATAAGTGCGCAATGCCGAGAAATAAAACTTCTCGATCGACATATTGTAATTCCGGGCGATCTCGATGAGCGTGCCTACAAATGCGCTGATCTTGGTAGGGGCGTCGGAAAGGATTTCGAGCAGGTTGGCGGGGTCGATGCCGAACAATTCGAGCGGCAGCTCCGTCAGGATGTTTGAGCTGAGCAGATCGGAAATCGGTTCGAGCCGTTTGCTCAGTTTTAAAGAAACCAGCGTGTCGTAATCGACCTCCATGGCACCCGCTAATGCAAGGATTTTGTCGGCTTTCGGATACTTTTTACCTTTTTCAATTTCATTGATATAGGAAATCGACAACCCCGATTGCTGGGAAAGTTCGCTGAGCGACATTCCCTTGTCGAGCCGGAGCTGTTTGAGTTTAAGTCCGAAAACGAGCCTTACATTATCCTGATTAATAGCCACAGTGCTGATTTATAGGCCTGATTTTGTGCGATTTCGCTTGCAGGCAATTTAACGAATGAAACACAAAAGTAGAAATAGCCCCGGATTCGGCCTTCATGGACGTTAAAAAAACGGGCCTGACGGCTGACCACCGACCGCTGACCACCGGCCGCCGACGGTGTGATAATATGTTAATGGCGCAACCGCGTGGTCGGCTGTCGGCGGTCATCGGTCGGCCGTCAGCAACATAACCACGTAATAATGAAACGGACACCCCTAATCCGATCAAAAAACGCTATTTTTGCGGTTTATTTGGGATAACAGAAATTAAACATAAGCTTTACCTTCTGATAATCAGGACTCTGGGCGGATATGCACACAGGTTGACCAGAGAAAAGCATAACAACTAACAGGATATGAGCGAGTACAGTCATCGGGAAATAGAAAAAAAATGGCAGGACTACTGGCAGCAAAACGGCACTTTCAGCGTGTCGAATGCGTCGGAATTGCCTAAGTATTATGTGTTGGACATGTTTCCGTACCCCTCGGGCGCGGGCTTGCACGTGGGCCATCCGCTGGGGTACATCGCCTCAGACATCTATTCCCGCTACAAAAGGCTGAAAGGCTTCAACGTGCTGCATCCAATGGGTTTCGACAGCTTCGGCCTGCCCGCAGAGCAATATGCGATCCAGACCGGCCAGCACCCGGCCATTACGACAGAGCAGAACATTACCCGCTATATCGAGCAGCTGAAAAACCTGGGGTTGAGCTACGATTGGAACCGTGAAGTGCGGACGTCCGACCCGAACTACTACAAATGGACGCAATGGATTTTCTCCGAGCTGTTCAATAGCTGGTACAATAACGATACCGACAAGGCAGAACCGATCGAAACACTGACGGCGAGGTTCGCGCAGGAAGGTAATGCCAAAGTAAATGCCCCTGCCGACGAAGATACCCCCCCATTCACCGCCGAAGAGTGGAATGCATGGTCGGAAGAGGCACAATATAAAATGACATTGAAGTACCGCCTGACCTACGTCGCGGATGCGACCGTAAACTGGTGCCCCGGATTAGGCTCGGTATTGTCGAACGACGAGGTAAAAGACGGCGTTTCCGAACGCGGCGGCTTCCCCGTAATCCAGAAACTGATGCGCCAGTGGATGATGCGCATTACCGCATATGCACAACGGTTGATCGACGGGCTGGACACGGTGGATTGGACGGAATCGTTGAAGGAGCAGCAGCGGAATTGGATCGGGAGGTCTGTTGGAGCGCTGGTCAAATTTCAAGTGTGGGAAGAAGGGGAGGAAAGGGAAGAAGGGGAGGAAGGGGAATTTAATCCTGCCCTTCCTCCATCCTCCCTTTCCTCCATTCCTCCCTATATAGAAGTTTTCACAACGCGCGTTGACACGATCTACGGCGTCACGTTTATGGTGATCGCGCCGGAGCATGAGCTGGTGGATGTGATCTCGACGCCGGAGCAGCGTGGGGAAATCGATGCGTACATTGCCATGACGCAGAAGAAGTCGGAGCGTGACCGGATGTCTGATGTGAAAACGGTTTCGGGCGCATTCACGGGTGCGTACGTGCTCAATCCGTTCAGCGGGGAGAAAGTGCCGGTTTACATTGCCGACTATGTGCTGGCGGGCTACGGAACCGGCGCGGTAATGGCCGTTCCATCCGGCGACCAGCGCGACTGGAATTTCGCGAAGCATTTCGACCTGCCCATTATCCCGATCCTCGACGCCCAAAAGGACATTGAAACACAAGCCGACGCGACCAAGGAAGGAAAATATATCAATTCAGGCATTATCGACGGACTGACCTACAAAGAGGCGACTGATAAGTTGATTAATGTACTGGAAGAAAAAGGTTTAGGTAAAGGAAAAATCAACTATCGCTTGCGTGATGCCGTATTCAGCCGCCAGCGCTACTGGGGCGAGCCGGTGCCTGTTTATTACAAAAATGACAGCCAGGGCCAGCCGGTGCCGTACCTGCTCGACTTGAACGAATTGCCTTTGAACCTGCCGGAGGTGGATAAATACCTGCCGACTGAAAACGGCGAGCCGCCGCTGGGCCGCGCGCAAGGCTGGGAACACGGCTCGGGCAATGGGTACGAGCTGAGCACCATGCCGGGCTGGGCGGGCAGCAGCTGGTACTGGTACCGCTACATGGACCCGAAAAACGAAAACGAATTCGCGTCGAAAGAAGCCATTGATTATTGGAAAGACGTGGATTTGTACATCGGCGGAACGGAGCACGCTACCGGTCACTTGCTGTACAGTCGTTTCTGGAACAAATTCATGAAAGACCGTGGCTTTGTGCAGGAAGAAGAGCCGTTCAAGAAACTGATCAACCAGGGTATGATCCAGGGACGCAGCAATTTCGTGTTCCGGGTGAAAGGAGAGGATTACAGCAAGCCGGTGTTCGTAAGCGCCGGTTTGAAATCACAATACGAAGTTTCCGCATTGCACGTGGATGTGAATATCGTCGAAAACGATGTGCTGGATGTGGAGAAATTCAAGGCGACGCGCCATGACATTGCCGGCGAGAATGCGGAGTTCATCCTCGAAGACGGAAAATACGTTTGCGGCGTGGAAGTGGAGAAAATGTCGAAATCGAAGTTCAATGTCGTGAACCCGGATGATATCGTGGAGCGCTATGGGGCTGATACCCTGCGTCTATACGAGATGTTCCTCGGCCCATTGGACCAGGCGAAACCGTGGAATACGAATGGTATCGACGGAACTTACCGCTTCATCCGCAAGCTGTGGAGATTGTTTTATACCGAAACAGGTCAGTGGCAGGTGAAAGACGTTCCGGCGAAGCCAGAGGAGTTGAAGAGTTTACATAAAACGATCAAAAAGATCGGTGAGGACATCGAAAACTTCTCTTTCAATACGGCCGTGAGTGCATTCATGGTGTGTGTGAATGAGCTGGGCAGCCAGAAATGCCAGAGCAAAGAAGTGTTGGAGCAACTGGTTATCCTGCTTTCTCCTTACGCACCGCACATTTCGGAAGAATTGTGGGCAGCATTGGGTAATGAGGCAGGAGGAGTCTCCAAAGCGGCATTCCCGGTTTTCGAAGCGAAATATGTGCAGGAATCGGTATTCGAATATCCGGTGCAGATCAACGGCAAGGTTCGCGCTTCGCTGACATTCCCGTTGGACACGCCGCCGGCGGATATCGAGAAGGAAGTCCTGGCGGATGCTACCGTTCAGAAATGGATGGAAGGTAAGCCGGCCAAAAAAGTGGTGGTCGTACCGAAGCGGATCGTGAACGTGGTGATCTGATACCACGGTTGAAATACTAATACAAAATGGCCAGCCCGGTGTCGGAGCTGGCCATTTTGTTACAGGATAGGGGTTGGTTACTTGATGGAAACCTGGCGTTCGGTGCGGATTTCGGCTACTTCGAATTCCTTCTCGGTTTTCTGACCGTTTGCGGAAACTTCAATGGTGTAAACGCCGGCAGGCAATTCTTTTACATTGAAGGCTTTTCTGAACTTGTCGGTATCACGGTTGATGACCTCGCGGTAGAAAGTCGCTCCGCTGCGGTTCGTGATCAATACCACGGCTTTGTCGCTGGTGTACTTGTCGACGTTGATGTGGATCTTGCCACTGTTGGAAGCGAAAATACCGGTTCCGAATGCGGCTGCTTTTTTGCTTTCTTTATCTTCCGCGAAGCTGTTGAACGCGAAGGTGGCAGCGATTACCATTGTCATTGCGATTGTTTTCATTGAAGGTTTCATGGCTATGTTCTTTTAAATGATGGCTAATAATTCCGTTTTGTTGATTCAAATATATGGGCTATATAAGGTACTATGCATTACATAGTACACGAGTGGTAATAATCTAAAATGAATGGCGATATGCCGGGAATAATGTTCTTTCTTAATTTTGCAGGGTATGGCAAAAAAGAAGACCCGCACCTCAATCAGTAAAGTAAGCTACCTGAAACCGCTCCCGGCGAAGGGTTGGGCCATTATCGGGGCCATTGTAGTGGTGATCGGCGGGCTGATCTGGTGGAACGACCGGACGGACGAAAACCAATGGGAGTTCATCAGCAAATTCGGGATCAAGCTGCCGCTGCGTTATGCGGTGCACGGGATCGACGTTTCGCACCATAATGCGAAGATCAACTGGGATAAGCTCAAAAGCGCCCGCTCGGAGAATGTGAGTATTGATTTTGTGTATATCAAAGCCACCGAAGGCGCCACGCACCTGGACCGCCAGTTTAAACGCAACTGGGCCGAGGCCAGAAGGGTGGGGATGAAACGCGGCGCTTACCATTTCTATAATCCGCGTGTAATGTCCGACCGGCAGGTGGATAACTTCATCGGCCAGGTACGGATGGAGGCCGGCGATCTGCCGCCTGTGCTGGACCTGGAAGTGAATGGCGGCAAGCCCGACGACATCATTATTAAAGGCGTCCGCAACTGGCTTACGCTCATCGAGGCGCATTATGGCGTGAAACCTATCATTTACGTCAACGAGCATTATTATAAGAAATACATTGCCGGAAACTTCGACGAATACCCGCTCTGGCTCGCGGGTTACTCGCGCACGCACCTGAACGACCTCGCGTCCGACGCGCACGTACTTTTCTGGCAGCACAGCGAAAAAGGGTGGGTAGACGGCATCCGCGGCTTTGTGGATTATAACGTATTCCTGCACGAGCGTACCGACTGGGAAAATTTGGCTGATAATTAATAATTTAAACCGAGTTACTTACGTATTAGTATCAGTTACATCCTTCACGAACTGCTGCTATGAAAAACGTTATCCTCATCCTCGCCGTGTTGTTCTTTACCGGGTGCGCCCAGCGTGACCCTGTCCGCGGCGATGCGACCGCAAACTTTACCGGAACGTTCAAATATGCCATTGCTTCACCCACAGGTTTCGTTTCCAAATACACCTGGGTTGTAACCCGGCATGCGCCGAATGTGCTGGATTTCGATATGACGAAAGTGATCGTGAGAGCTGATGGGTCAGAAATAGTAAGTCGTGACAAGGCGACCGAAGTGGAGATTACCGACGAGAAAAGGCTGCAATTTTCTTACAATACCACCAGCGGCCGCCTGATAATGGTTACGGCGCTGGCGGCACCCAAAAAGCTCCACGTAAATGGTGCGGCATTGCAGGGTGAAGATTTTACGAATGTGCCATGGTATGGCTTTGAAAAGCAATGAGGCGCAAATAACGTGGGATTGCGCGCTTTAATGCGTAGCAAAAGCCGGATAATCAGGCAGGTATTACTACGCTGAAAGCCGGGGTGGAGAGGTGTTACTTTTAAATAACACCAAACTCAATACACCTATGAAAACCTTTCGATTGTTTCTGCCAGCACTGTTGACCGTATCCTTGTTCACATCCTGCAAAACAACTGCGATCCTGACTTCGACTTTTGAAAATGAAACAGTTGGACAGCTGCCGGCGAAAAACATCCCGGGTAATCCGGCGGGTGACGAGATCCAATACAGTACCGAACTCCAACCGCGCCTCAAAGTGACGGCGTCCAGTTATCCCGGTGAAAAGGCCCTCACATTTACGGAGATCAACACGCCGGGCCTGACTGCCCATAACCAGTTCGTGATTTTCAAAGGTATTTCGTCGGACTTCACCCAGCCGATATGGTACTTATTCTCCGGCGTGCATTCCGGTTCCGGTGAGCGGGTAATGATCGACTTTACGGATGGGTCGGCAGGAGTGATTACCCGGTTGCATATTAATTCCGCCGGACAGTTGAGCATCCTCACCGCATTTCCCGCGTCGGAGGAAGTCGTAGGCAACATTCCGCCCGACACGCCGCACACATTGGTGATCAGTTTGAATATGAACACGGGTAAATTCAACCTGACTGTGCTAAAATCCGGGGGCAATATTACCGTGACCGACCGGCCTGTGCTGGGAAATCCGCTTTCGTATGCAAACCCGGCGCATCCCAGCATCAATATCAGATGGGAGAGCGGTGCTTCGGATACGCGCAAATACGTTTTCGAATCCGTTGGCATTACGCGTAAAAAGCCCAAAATGTAATAAAGGGCGGATAGTAAAAAAGCCGGGAAGCGATTGGATCGTTTCCCGGCTTTGCTTTTAAATGGCTGGCTCCTGCTGGCTCAGGCAGTGGAAACTGCCCTGTCCCCAGATGATTTCCGTAGCTAAAAGCGGAATGATCTTTCGGCCATTGAATGCTTTTTCCAGGATATCGATCGCGAGCTGGTCGTGCGGGTTGTTGAATACCGGCACGATCACCCCTGCATTGCAGATCAGGAAGTTGGCGTAGGAACCCGGCGTACGGAAACCATCGATAATGACCGCTTTCGGCATGGGCAGCTCGATGATGTCCGGCTGCTTTCCATTCAGCAAGCGCATGGCTTTCAGCATTTGCAGGTTGGTGTTCAAAACTTCGAAATTGGCATCGCTGCGGTCGGTTTCTACACAGGCTACGATGGTGTCCGCATTCACAAAACGCGTCGTATCGTCGATATGGCCGTCGGTATCATCGCCTACAATGCCGTCTTCCACCCACAAAACCTGCTCGATTCCGTAATAATCATATAGTTTTTGCTCGATCTGGCCCTGGTTCAAATGTGGGTTGCGGTTCGGGTTCAGCAGGCATGATTTGCTGGTGAGCAGGCTGCCCGCTCCATTGAATTCCACCGAGCCGCCTTCCATAATGATGCCCGGGTTTACTACCGGCAAATTCAGGTAATCCGCAACTGCTTGCGGCGTCCGGTTATCGTCATCGTAAGGCGGATATTTACCTCCCCAGGCATTATGGCCCCAGTCGACGATCATTTTCTCACCCGTTTTAGGATTTACCACAAAAGCAGGACCATGGTCGCGGCACCAGGCGTCGTTGGTAGGTTTTACTATAAATTCAATTTTAGCCAAATCCACACCCGTTTTGTCGAGCTCGCCGATGATGAATGCTTTCAACGCTTCGTCGTTGGCGATAATGCCGACATTTTCTCCCTGACTGATCGCGTTGATGAATGCCAGGTACTGAGGCCGCATTTGGGCCAGTTTATCGCCTTGCCAGGAGGCGTCGTTATGGGGGAAAGTAAGCCAGGTAGCGCGGTGAGGGGCCCATTCGGCCGGGAAAGTGAAACCCAGTTCGCGGGGCGTCGATGAAGCGGTATTTGCTGTCAAGGTATATTTAATGTATTGTTTTACTCAAAAACCAGGTACAAAGGTCGTAAAAGGTTTTGAAGCTGACCAAAAAAATAAAGCCCCGATGCCGGGGCTTTGTCCTATCGTTGAGCAATAATAATTTTAGTTGTTGGCGACCATCACATTGTCGACCAGGTACGTACCGTCCACGGTTTCGAGGTTGTAGGCCTTGCTTACGCGCCTCGCATTTTCCTGCACCGCACCCACTTTCCACGATGATACGATGCCGGTAGATGGTTCATAATGATAAAGAATGTCCTTTTTCGAGAGCTTTTTCATCCGTTTTTTGCCATGATTCGTCTGCACATGGTGATGCGGCGTCGCTTCAAGCAATAATGCGGGCACGATCGGCGATTCCGCGGTGGCATTGTCTTCGGCGGGGCGCAGATACACCGCCGTCAAAGGCGAAGTAGGCTGGTCGAAAACGTCGATCTGCTTCACTTGGGTAGTCGCCGTTTTGCCGTCCTTGCACGTCTTCACATGCTCGCCCACACGTACGTCCGCGATGGATTTGACACTGCCGTCGGCCATTGTCACCGGCGCATTGGCCGAGAAGTACTTGCACCGTTTGGTACTTTTCGAAATCCGGATTGTCGCCTGCGACTGGATGCTGCTGACGGCCGTTACTTCGGTTTGGGCAAAAATGGTGAGTGACAGGAGTGAAAGAATACTGGTGGTCAGAAATTTCATGCGGTATTAATTAGGAAGAAGCCTTCGATACTTTCACAAACACCTTACTAAGTGCATTAGGCACCGCGCCGAGGCATATCAGCACCAGGCCGGCCGTAATGAGCGTAGAAGTATGTGCGAAAAATGAACCGGAAGACAGAATGGCCAAAATTAAAATCGTTGAGAATGGTAATGAGAATGCAAGTAACAACACAGCGAGTTCCAGATCAAATGTCCTTTTTTCCTTAGCCATACCTTTCGCATCTTCCCGCAGGTTGAACGCGGAAATATGGGCAAGTGGCCAGAAACTGGCGGCGCTCAATGGAATAACGATCGAAAGCAACACCATATTCTGGTCGGTAATGTTCAGGACGTAGATCATCCCCGCGCTGATGAGCATCGTAATGCCCGCACGGAAGAACAGGATACATGCAACAATACGCTTCTTGCCCTCTTTTAGTTGCACCGCCAGACCGATAAACAGCAGCACGAGCGGCGTCATCATCGCGCTGGTTTTATCAAAAATATCTACAATCAGCGGCGGTAACGAGTTGTAGTTGATCCCCAGGCTTAGAAGGATGATCGCGATGAAAATGAGCAGGTTAATGGGCTCCTGGAACATGCTGGCGAAGAGACTTTTCAGTTTGCCGCCCATTTTGGTATCCTTATCGTCGCTGTTTTTGAGAAACATATTCATCGCGAGAATGTAAAGCGAAATAAGCACGAAGAACTTGTTGCCCACATCGGCCAATGCGGCGATAGCAAGGCTTTTTTCACCCAAAAACTCGGCAATGAAAGGAAAACACGACAACCCCGGCGCCAACGAGGGAATGAGCATCATGAGTGTGCGACCGGTAGGACTGTTTTTTTCTATGCCGAACAATGCGAATGCCAGCGGCGCGGAAAAGAACATCAGGAAGTTGAAGATCAGCGTAACAAGCGGGATGACGAACATCGACGAATCGATGTCGATTTTCATCAGTGAAATAAATATCGTTGAAGGCAGCGCCACGGAGAGGATAATCTCCTTGATGCCGTTGGTCTGGTCCTTGTTCTTGAATTTGCTTTTGAGCAACAACCCCAAAGCAATTAACAATAATAGCGTAATGGTTTTTTGCAATGCGTCACTCATGGTCGGGAATAGTTAAAGTAATAGGAGTGTATCGAAGATCAAGAAGGGTATCGCTTTCGCGGGGGTGTTGTAAACAGGAGTGAAAATGGTATTGTCAGTGGTGATCGGATGTTGTCATGTATTGACATCGTCGTTACATGCCTACGGCATTACCGGCTGGTTTTCGGATATGTTTGCTACCAATATTACATCGCTACGCGATTTGTCGCCAAGCGCATAAGTGCCGTCAGGCACGTAACATTGGTAGCAAAACAATGCACAACAACATTTCGGAATCCCGTAGGGATGTAACAACAAATTAATGCTTAGCTCAGCGCGCCCAACGCACCCACAAACGCTTTCATCTCATCCATCGTACCGATACTCACGCGACACCACGGTTTGTTCTGGACGTCGAAGGAGCGGACGGCGATGCCTTTGGCGGTCATTTTCGAGAGCAGTTCCTTGCCCGGGATAGAGATCGGGAAGAGCACGAAGTTGGTGTATGACGGGATGTATTTGTAACCCATTTTGTCGAGGTTTTCGTAGAGATAGGTTTTCGCTTCGTGGTTGAGCTTGCGGGTGTTGCCCTGGAAATCCTTGTCGTCGAGGCTGGCGGATGCCGCGAAGATCGACGTGTACGAAATACCCATTCCCCCGCGGGTGATTTTGTTGATACCGGCAAGGAACTCAGGCTGCGCGGCAATGTAGCCCACGCGGATACCGGCCATACCCATGATTTTCGAGAAAGTGCGGGCGATGATCACGTTTTTCTTCTGTGCCAAAAGCGAAACCATGCTTTGTGTATCTGCGCCTACCGCGAGCTCGATGTAAGCCTCATCCACAAAAACCGGCACTTTTTCGGAAACCCGCGAGCAGAAGTCGAGCAGGTCCTGGCCTTTGGTAATGGCGCCGGTCGGGTTATTGGGGTTACAAACATAAACCAGTTTGGTATCCTTGTCGATGGCCGCTTCCATGGCTTTCAGGTCATGCGACCAGTCGGCTGTACACGGTACAGGCTTCCAGGTAGCACCTACGGACTTCGCCACGCTCACGAGCGACATATAGCAAGGGTCGGCGGAAACGATATTGCCGCCTTTCATGAACGTTACCAATGCTACTTTTTCCAACAAGTCGGACGAGCCGGGGCCCATCATAATGTGCTCTGCGGTAACGCCTTCTTTCTTCGCGATTTTATCGATGAGGTCGTACATTTCCTTCCAGGCGTAGCGGTTGCCGTTTTTCACGGACTCACCCACCGCTTTCTGCGCCGACATCGGCGGGCCGTAAGGATTTTCGTTCGAACTTAATTTGGCAATGATCTTAGGCGCCTTGTAGTCTGCCGGCAGGAAATGCTCGCGTACCATTGGGCTGCGGTAAATGCGGTTTTCGGGGTCCAGTGACAATGGGGTAGTTTCAAAAGCGCCGGCAGTAAGGTGCGGGGCGATGGCGATTCCGCCCAATGCCATTAAACCGGATTTTAACAAGTTCCGACGGTCGATGTTGTGATTCATTGTTCAAATGTTTAAGTACGTGACGATGGATGTTAAGGAGTAAAAATCTTGATTCAAGTTACAAATAAACGGGTCAGGTGCGACGCGTATAGTGGTTGTTTTTCAGTTAGTTAGCTTGTACTTGCGAGAATCGCGTAAATGCGATGCCCTTATGGCTTCCCGACCAGGATATCTTGGTAATACTCCCCGCTTTCGGTGCGGTTATGCCCAGGTCGGCCCAGGTTTTTTCGAGCTTCACCACACCCTGTGCATCGGAAGTGACCTCGCCGAGGACAGCGCCCGTGCGAAGCGTGATTTTAATGGACAGGTTCGGGACCGGGATCGAGTCGATGCCTTTGGTATGGTCCAGGATATTGGTCTTGTCGAGTTCCAGCAACCGGGCGGAGAGCGTCAGCTTTTCGGCGGTGGCGGCGTAGGTAACGGTTGGTTCGCTGGCAATGGGCGCGCCGAACGGGGCTCCGACAATGTCGACAAGCACCGGCGCCACGTCGCGGTTGAGAAAAGGATCTTCTTCTTTGCAGGACACAAACCCGAGTGACAATGCGAGCAGCAGACAGGGGAAAAGCGATTGGATATTTTTCATATTCGTCAAAGTCTTTGAATGGAGAATAAACCGTTATTTCTCAGCCCACCACAGCTTGGTTTTCATGTCGTCGGCGCCGCCATTAAGCTTCACGCCGTCGGCAACGGACGCGGCGTTGAGCGAGTACTCGGAAGCAGGGTAATTGAAGCGGGTAGGGAGAATGCCGCCGTTGTTCAGCACCGCGCGGGGGTCGGCAGCGGGGAATACCGGAAACCCTGTTCTGCGCCATTCGATCCACGCTTCCACGCCTTGCCCGAAAAGCGAAATCCATTTCTGTTCGAGCACCTTTTCCTTGCTAGCGGGTCCGGCTTTGGTGATGTAACCCGCTGGCGGAGTGAGGCCATATTGGGCAAATGAGGCCGTAATGCCTTGTTCGAAATACTTTTTGGCATCACCGGTAGCGTCTCCGTCCAGCACGGCTTCGGCCAGTACGAAGTTGAGGTCGGCGTAGGTCATGATCACTTCCGGTGCGGCGGCATCGGTGAATGCTTTGCCGATGGTGGAGCTGGTAGCGAGGTAGCCGGTCGCGATGGCGTCGGGCAGACCATTGGCGTGGCCCTGGTAGAGGCCGTCCTTGTTAGGATTGGCATACACGGTAATGCGGGTGTCGCCCAATGCATTCATCTTGTCGGCCAGCGTCTTGCTGATGTTCCAGTCGGTACGGCCGCCCTGGATCAGGATCTGGTTCCATTCATTGTTGCTGGGCAATACGGTGGTGCATTTCAGGGATGCATTGTCGGCATTGCTGGTGAAAATCGGGAACTTGGCAGCATCGCCGAGGATTTCCGCAAAAATGGCTTTCGATTCGGCCGGTTTCTTGGCAGCCTGCCGGTTAGCAAGGCGCAGGCGGAGCGAATTGGCAAATTTTTTCCATTTCAAAATATTCCCTTCATACAAAATGTCACCTGCAACGGCCGGACCTCCGACGGTCAGCTTCTCGTTGGCCATTTTCAGGTCGTTCAGCAAACCTGCGTAAATGGTTTCCATCGAGTCGTATTTCGGCGTGTAAACCGCCTCGCTGGCGGTGCCTTTGATCGCGTCGGTGTAGGGAATGGAGCCGTACATGTCCACGAGCAGCGAGAACACCCACGTGCGCATGACCAGCGCGACTCCTTCATAATTAGCGTTAGGTGAAGCGGATTCCGGGTTGGTTTGGTTAATAATGCGTTGGAAGTTTAGCAGCCCTTCGTTGAAAAAGCCTTTCCAGTTGTTGGACAGCAATGCGGGCGAAACCGTGTAATCGTCGCCTTCATTACTATAAATATTACGGGTCAAATGCTGCACGTACAATTCGGCGGCGTCGATGTTGATGCGCTCGAAGCGGTCGCGGTGGCCCCAGTAGCGGTCTACGGACGTTTCGATGCCGGTAGGAAGCAGGTATTGCGGGCCGATGGCGGTAGGGCTGTTCGGGCTCACGTTCATGCTGTCGAAATCCTTGGTGCAGCTGGTGATGCTCAATGCGCCGGCGAGGGCGGTCATCCAGATGTTTTTATGGGTCAAAATGCTTTTCATCTCGTAATGCTTTTAGGTCTTCAAATGATTTGGGAAGGGATCAGAACGACAGCGAGAGGTTTGCACCGATGCTGCGGGAGCTAGGCAGTTCGCCATAACCGAATCCTTGTTCGTTCCCGCCTTTCGCGTCGATTTCAGGGTCGATGTGCGGGGTGTTTTTGAAGATCATCCAGACGTTCCGGCCTACCAGGGAGATCTTGGCCGACTGGATCTTTACCTTTTTCAATAACGCAGGGCTGAAAGAATAGCCGAGCGACAATTCGCGCAGTTTCACATAGCTCGCATCGAAGATCGCCGATTCGTGGTAGTTACGCGGGTTGGCATAGCCGTATAATTGATTAGCTGTCACGATAATGTCGTTCGGGATATACGATTTCGTGCCATCCGCAGCGGTTACCTCACGCACGCCCTGGCCGATCACGCCTTCCTCGCGGCCTAATGCGGTTTCGGCATACTGGCCTGTCCAGCGGGCGGTACCCGTACCTTCGTCATAAATGTCGCCGCCCATGCGAACGTCCACCAGCGCGCTCAGCGACCAGCCTTTGTAGTTCAACGTATTCAGCATACCACCGATCCAGTCGGGCTGGATATTGCCCAGCTTTTGCCCGGCGGCGGTCAATGGCAAGCCATTCGCGCCGTAAACGATCTGCCCGTTATACTTCTGGAAACCTACACCGTAGAATGTGCCGTATGGCTGGCCTACGCGTGCTTCCGACGACATGCCGCGTTGCGTCGCGAGGGTGTAGGTCGTCAGACCTTCCGCGAGTTCCACCACTTTGTTGCGGTTGCGCGCCCAGTTAAGCGACACGTCCCAGCTGAAACCGCCCGGTAGCTTCACAGGCGTTCCCGAAACCGAGATTTCGACGCCCTTGTTGGTGATCTTTCCGGCATTCAGAATGCGGGTGTTGTAGCCGCTCGCCTTGGAAATTTCCACGCCGAGGATCTGGTCTTTGGTCGTCTGGTTATAGTAAGTCACATCCAGCCCGATTTTGCCTTTCAGGAACCGCAGGTCGGCACCAAGTTCGAGACCGGTAGTGATCTCAGGTTTCAGGCCGCTGTTGGCGATCTCGATATTTTCGGAAAATTTGGGCACCGCGCCATTCCATGAACCTTTCGCGAGATAAGTTTGGGCTAACTGGTAAGGCGTGGCGTCGTTACCTACCTGGGCATAGCTGGCGCGGACTTTGCCGAACGTGAATACATTGCTTTTTACATCGAAAAGCTCCGTCAATACCGCACTCAATGAAGCGGAAGGGTAGAAGTACGAGCGTGCATTCGCAGGCAGTGTGCTCGACCAGTCGTTGCGGGCCGTTAGGTCGAGGAACAATGCATCCCTCCATGAAAGGTTGGCCGTTCCGAACAAGCTCTGCGTTTCCGATTTCCGGATAAGGCTTTCGATCGTATTCTGGCTCGGTACCGAGTTTCCGGCATTATAGAGGCCGTCCACCACCATTTCACCTACATAGAAATAGTTTCTTTTGTAATAATTAGTCCTTTTGATACCGCCTACCTGCACATTCAATCCGAAATCTGCATTGATGTTCTTATTGTAAGTCAGCATAAAATCCGAGTTGGTCTCCTGGCTGCGTAGCACTTCTTCCGAGAACCGGCCCGGTGTGCGCACGCCGTTGCGGACGCGCAGGAAGTTGGACACGTTAATGCGCGTATCCGACCAGTAATCGGTGCCGCTGCGGAGCATAATGCTGAGCGAAGGCAAAATCTTGTAGTTCAATGCGATGTTACCCAGCAAGCGGTCCTTCTCATTGCTTTGTGGCAGCTTCTTTTGTGAGAAATACGGGTTCGTGAAGAAAGTATGCTGCCAGTTAGGCGGGTCGGTGTCGTTGCCACGCTGGTTGTGCACGTCGATATAGCTTTCATAATCACGCAATTGTGCCCAGGAAACGTGGCGGTGCGACCAGATGAACTCCTGTCCGCTGCCATAGCTTTTATTGTCCGAGCCCGATTTGATATACTCGCCCGAAAGCGTAATGCTGAGGTTCTTGGTGAGGTTATAGCCCGAGTTAATACGGAAGTTATTGCGGTGAAAATCATTGTAATACATAATACCCGTCTGATCCACGCGGCTCAGGCCGAGGCGGAAATAGCCTTTGTCGTTACCGCCATTGAGCGCAATGCTGTTGGTGGTCGTGCGGCCAGTGTTCCAGTACTCGTCCCAGTTGTTGGGCTGAGGAGTCAGTGGCGCAACATCGTCACCCGTCCACCACTGTCTCACCAGGCGTCCGTCCATCGGAGCTCCCCAGCTTTCGTCGGTCCCCTCTGATCCCACCAGAGGATATCTTGCATCGTAAACTGCGCGGTATTGGGCAATTTCTGCCGGATCGGTGATGTTACCGCTCCATCCATCGTTGTACCAGGTGCGGTAGCCGTTACCACCGCCGTAGGTATTCTGGAAATTTGGTTTGATCCACGGGCGTTCGAAAGTGATGTTGGAGTTAATATCCACCCCGAGGCCTTTGGTACCCTGGCCGTTTTTGGTAGTAATCAAAATAACGCCGTTGGCAGCGCGGGAGCCGTACAATGCTGCTGCATTAGGCCCTTTGAGTACCGACATTTCCTTGATATTGTCGGGGTTGATCTCCGAAATGCCGCCGCCCCAGGTTTTGTTGGCGGTTTGCTCCATCGGCACGCCGTCGATGACGATCAGCGGCTGGTTATTGCCCGAAACGGACGACGAGCCGCGGATCTGGATCGTAGAACCACTGCCCGGGCCGCCGTTGGATTGCACGCGAACGCCGGCAATTTTACCTGAAAGTGCATTCGCCACGTTCGTCGAACGCGATTCCGTCAACGCGCTGCCCTTTACTTCCTGTACGGTATATCCCAACGCCTTTTTCTCGCGCTCGATACCGAATGCGGTTACCACCACCTCGGCGAGCTGGCGCGTGTCGGCGTCCAGTTTGATGTCAAATTTGGTTTGGTTGCCGATCGGCATTTCTTTGATCAGGAAACCTACATATGAAACGACGAGTATACCGTCGCCCGGAACGGAAAAGCTGAAATTGCCGTCAACGTCGGCATTTGTGCCCACATTGGTGCCTTTGTAAATGATTGACGCGCCTGCAAGTCCGAGACCATCTTCGGCCGCTGTTACTTTGCCGGTCAACTGGCGCACTTGTGCGAAAGCGAGCGGCGAACACAGACAAACCCATATAAATAAGAGTAGAACTTTACGCATGGGGAACCAGGGTTAAATTGTTAGGTAGTCGGTAGTAGTAGGAGGAGAAAAAGTTATGGCTGTGTGGCGTCCACACTTCCGTGCGCCGCACACACTTTCGCATGGACAGAACAACACAGCCATAAGCTTGCAACACTGCTTTTCCGGAAAGCAATACCCTCTTTAATCGAGGACAAACAGGGCGTACGCAGGGCACACGCAGTGCGAACAGTTTCGGTTAGGCCATAGGAAAGCCAGACGTCGACAAGCGTTGTTTGTCCACGGTATTAAGAAAACTGTATTAAAAAAATTATATCGTGTTGGAGCGAACTTATCAGATGGCTACGATTTGCCTATCGGATTTGCGGCAAGTTCCTGACAACACTACCAGATATATTCATGTGCGGCTGGAATATATCTTCGGTTCAGAAGTTCTGTCATTCGTTTAATGACTTTTCAAATATACTGACAATGTGAAATAATGCAAGAGATTAGATTAAAAACTTGCAGTTTTTTGCAATAAAAATTGGTCATTTAAAATCGTTACAGACTATAATTGTAATAATTTGATATAAAATTTTACTAATCCAAAACGACAAAGAGCGCCCCGGTTTCAGAGCGCTCTTTTGAAGTGTATTAAAATAATTATATTTCGAAATCAGGGCTGGTCGATGAACCGCTTCAAGATCGGGCGGTACGAATCCACGCGACGGTCGCGGAGGAACGGCCAGGTGGTTCGGTAGAAATCCAGCTTATCGAGGTCCAGTTCTTCCACGTGCGTGACTTCGCCTTCGTGCGGCGCGAGGTATAGCAGCCTCCCCTGCGGATTGGCAATGAACGAGCCGCCCCAGAACTGCTGATCGGCCTCGCGACCGACGCGGTTAACGGACACGACATACACGCCATTCGCGACAGCATGGCCGCGCTGCACGGTTTGCCACGCTCCGTATTGTTCTTCATTGATGATCGGATCGGTCTCATTTGTATCCCAGCCGATGGCGGTAGGGTAGAAGAGGATTTCCGCGCCCATGAGGCTGGTAATGCGGGCTGCTTCGGGGTACCATTGGTCCCAGCAAATGAGCACGCCTATTTTGGCAAATTTGGTATTGAAAATCCGGTAGCCGTCGGTATCCTGCTCGGTAACCGGCGCATCCCCCGGCGTGAAATAGAATTTTTCGTAGTAGCCCGGATCGTCGGGAATATGCATTTTGCGGTACTTGCCCAGGTAAGCGCCGTCGGCGTCGAGTACGGCGGTGGTGTTATGGTACAAACCGTGCGCGCGTTTTTCGAACAGCGAGGCAATGATCACCACGCCCAGCTCCTTCGCCAATGTGCCTAATGAGTCCGTAGACGGACCTGGAATGGCTTCGGCGAGGCTGAAATTGCCGTGGTCTTCGACGTCGCAGAAATAGAGCGATTTGAACAGCTCTTGCAGACAGATAATATTCGCGCCTTTTTGTGCCGCTTCGCGGATTTTTTCGGTAGCCTTCTGAAAGTTAGCATCAACGTCCGAAGTGCAGCTCATTTGCACCAGACCAATGTTTACTTTTTTTGCCATTTTGGATTTTTGTGTGGATGATTATCGGACTGAAATGCAACACTAAATTGACCGCGGGAGTTCTGGGATCGGGAAATCGAATGAAATATCGTTCATGCATTTGAAATGACCTTTCGGACATTTGCTATGACCGATCTTTGAGCACGGCCGGCAATCCAGGCCTTTCACTTCCAGCTTTTCAAATGCCGTGCGGTAGGGATACATCCCGAATTCCGGAATGGTATTCCCCCAAATTGAATACACTTTCTTCCTGAACGCGGCCGCGACGTGCATTAAACCTGTGTCGTGCGAGAACACGACCAATGCTTTTTGTATTAAGGAAGCCGATTGGTTGAAACTGTATTTGCCGCATGCATTGAAAATTTGTATATCGCCCAATGCATTGCGAATGGCTTCCCCCGCTTCCGAGTCCTCGGGACCACCCAGCAAAATGATAGGATGGTTGATTTTCCGGCAAAGATCGATCATGCGCGGTACCGGCATTTTCTTGGTGAAATGCTGCCCGCCGATCGCGTAGGCCACGTAGCTGTTACGGTGTGTTTCCGGCAGCCATTCGAGTTCTACCTGGTCTTTGTAGGGAATAAAATAGTCGAGCCCCTCGCCGTCGTTTTGAATGTTGAATGCTTTTAAGGTATCCAGACAGCGGTCCACAATGTGGGTATCAGGCAGGTAGTTGATCTTGAACTGCGTCATAAGCCACTTTTGCACATTCAATTTCTCGAAACTGAATGCGGGCACGCCGAGCGTCCATTTAATGCGGAGCGTCCGGATGTTGCGGTGGAGATCAATGATGTAGTCGAATTTTTCCTCTTTGAGCAATGCCAGCAGTGCTTTCGCATTGCTTTTTTCCAGCAGCCATACCTTATCGATGTAAGGATTGTCCCGCAGCAGGAATTCGAATTTGCTTTTGGTAAAATAATGGACTTCGGCCTCCGGCATGTGCTTTTTCAGGCAGCGCACCACGGGCGTTGTGAGTACGATATCGCCGATGGAAGAAAAGCGCAGGATGAGGAATTTGACCGGTTTATTCACTTTGGATTTCCTGTAAAAGTTGTGATTGCGGGAGATTTTCCGGCTTTTTGTGTTTCCAACGCTTATGTGACCATAGCCAGTTATCGGGCTGGTCAATGATGTCCTTTTCCATGAAACCGATCTGTGCCTGCAAAATGCTGTTGTTCGGTACTTGTTTCGGCGTTTCAGTGATCAGTTTGAAGTAGCCCCGGTAAAAACCGCGTTTCAGCTCATTTTTCAATACAGCCATATATAAAACCGGGGAATTGAGCCGCCTCGCAATCGTTTCCACACCCCGGAACACGCCGGTGTCCTGGTGAAGGAATTTCGTCCAGAAAGCCTTTTCCGGTACGGGCGACTGGTCGTTGATGAGTATAAATATGAAAGGCCTGTCGCGCGGCTGCATGGCTTTGGAAATGGCTTCTTTCATGGTGACCATTTCGGTGCCGAAGCGTGTCCGCACGTCCTTAAACCAATTTTCGAATGCATCGTTTTGAAGCTCGTGGTACACGACAACCATCTGGTGCCTGAGTCGGGCGGAACCGAAGAGGTTCATCATTTCCCAGTTTCCGAGGTGTCCCGCTACAACCACCAGGTTCTGATTTTTCTCGTAATATCGGTCCAGGATAGAAACATCGAGATCGATCCGGGCAAGTAAATCTTCCCTGGTTATGGATTTGAGTTTGATCGTTTCGAACATGATATCCGTGAAATTGCGGTAGAATTTAGCCGCAATCGCGTGGATTGTCTGCTCGTCGGAGGCAGGGAAACTGTTTCGGAGATTGTTCAGCACGACCTTTTTTCTGTACTGGCCAATGTCGAATATGAGGAAACGAAAGATGTCGGAAAGCTTGTAGAGCGCTCCCCAGGACAGCTTCGAAACCGCATTGAGCAGCATCAGAAACAATTGAGTGGTGAACGCTTTCATGTGAGGGGCATCTTGTACTAAAACGGTAATTAAGCTGCAAAGTTAGCACTTTGATTGTATTTTACCCGAAATAACCGGTTGAACGGCAGTAGTTCGGAGCTTAGACGCATTGTAAATTAGGCGCTTGCGGCGCTACTGCCAAGCCTTCCATGTAGGATCGGATATCGATTTTGTTTATATTCACTGGTTCAAACAGTAGAATTAATGCTATGCTGGAAGGATTATTTGATATCAAAAATGATCGCAGACTAAGCGTCTACCTGTACCGAATCGGATTCGGTTTCTGGCTGATGTACATTGCGCTGGGTGCGCCGGCATTGCATTTTTACAAGCATTACCGCCAGGATTGCGGTATACTTTGTTTAGTACTGATGGTCTCCGCTTTCTCCGCATCAATGGTGTACGACTATTTTCACCACCGCGATCAGTACGAAGTGAAAAAGAAGTGGCTGTTTATCAGCTATGTAATTTTAGCAGGATTGATTTATTTCCTCGAATTCCGCGGCCACGAAAACAGTATCAATATCGACTGGCTACTCGGCCTGCTTTGATTAACCGCAAATTTCCTTTCAGATTTCAGCTATTTTCATTCTGTTAATCCGCAGTGACGGACTGCGAATTTTGCATCATTCCCCGCACTTTGTCGTACGAAAGATCCGGTAATGCCGCTACTTTTCCGATGACGATGATCGCCGGCGAAGCCATTTCGCTTACTTGTGAAAGCGGTACAATGTTCCCGATTTTACCGGTCACGACTTTCTGCTCTTCAAGCGTGCCGTTCTGGATAATGGAAATGGATTCGTCGGTTTTACCTAATTCGGAGTAAATGGCGACGATTTCCTGCAACTTGTGCAAGCCCATTAAAATGACGACGGTAGCGGTGGACTGCGCTGCGAGCCGCACATCTTTGGAAAGTTCGTGCTGCTTCGTAGTGCCGGTAATCACCCAGAAGCTTTCGCTCACGCCGCGTGAAGTAAGCGGAATACCCGCCAATGCCGGTACCGCGTAGCTGCTCGAAATGCCGGGAATGACTTCCGATTCAATGCCGTGCTCCGCCGCGAAAAGGATTTCTTCGTAACCGCGACCGAATATGAACGAGTCGCCGCCTTTCAAGCGCACTACCTCTCCGTATTGACGTGCTTTCTCGACGATCAGATCATTGATTTCGTCCTGGCCGCAGCTCGTTTTGCCGAAGCGTTTGCCGACGAGGATTTTGACGCAATCTTCCGGGCAGTAATCCAGTAATGAGGGGTGGGCAAGTGAATCGTATAACACGACCCGTGCTTTTTGCAGGGCCTTGATTCCTTTGAGGGTGATCAGGTCGGGATCGCCCGGGCCTGCACCGATAAGTG
This sequence comes from Dyadobacter soli, assembly GCF_900101885.1. Lineage (GTDB taxonomy): Bacteria > Bacteroidota > Bacteroidia > Cytophagales > Spirosomataceae > Dyadobacter > Dyadobacter soli. Next base: position 90,855 of record NZ_FNAN01000003.1, read on the forward strand.
TCAGTTTCATGGTGAAAGTGCGGTCGGCGGTCGGCGATAGGCGGTCAAATCTGACCACCGATCGCTGACCGCCGACCACCGTTTTTTTAACTATCCTTTCCGAATGAAAGCTCTTGCAATGCAGGCTCTCCGGTTTCGACCAATTGCGCCTCGCGGGTGTCGCGGACGAAATTCAGGAAGTTTTCGGCAGTATTAATGAAATAGTTCGCGAATGCTTCGCTTGGTTCGAATTTATTAATGCTGAATACCAATGCTTTGAATGGGGTTTCAGCTTGATTTTCTACTTCAAATCCGGCAGGGACATCATATTTGAAATCCTGTCCGAAATGCGTTTCGAAATCGTTGATAATGCCGTATTGCGTGTTGGTAGTCACGTCTTTCGACATCAGTAAACCTTTCGCGCCGGTGATGAACACGTTATAAGCGTGGTAAATGGCATCTGCCCAAACGTCCGACTGGAAAGATTCCTTTGCCAGATTCAGTTTTTCCTGACCTTCGATAATGGTCGTCGCTACAAGGTCAACCAATACCGAAGCACATTCTCCGACACCGATTTCCGTTTTGAACAGCTCATCGTGATCCCAGTCGCGGTAATCGTCGTCCTGAACGGTCGTCAGGTCTGCGAGTGGTTTCAGGAGTTGGAAGAAGTAATTTTTGGTTTGACGAAGGTAATATTGGTTGAAATACTCACCTTCCAGCGCATTTGTTTCGTAATCATTGAAAAGCAGGCGCAATACTTCCGGTCCGCGTTTGGTAGGGACTTTGATCACCTTATCGCCGATCAGTCCGATGCCGTCGCCGGAGAAACCGCCGCCGAGCAATACTTGCAAAGCCGGCAGTACCAGCTTACCGTTCTTGATCGAGCTGCCGTGGAAGCCGATGTTGGCCGCATTATGCTGGCCGCAACCGTTCATGCAGCCGCTGATTTTAATCTTAATATCCTGATTATAAATCATTTCAGGAAACTCTTCGCGCATTACATCTTCCAGAACGCGGGTAATACCGTAGCTGCTGGAAATCGCGAGGTTACAGGTATCGGTTCCGGGGCAGGTGGTAATGTCCATCGTGCTGTCGAAACCTGGGGCGGCTAAACCGAGTTTTGCGAGTTCGTGGTAAATGGCTACCAGGTCTTCGCCTTTTACAAAACGAAGAATGTAGCCCTGGTTCACGGTTACGCGGATATCGTCGGCAGCATATTGGCGGACTACATCAGCCAGGCTGCGTGCGGTATCCGAGTTCATATCGCCCAGCAACACGCGCAGCTGCACGGCATACCAGCCTTTTTGTTTTTGTTCGAATGTATTGGTACGCAGCCATTTGGTGAAAATATCGAGCTTGTCGGCGTCGATGCTTTCTGTCGCGATTTTCAGGATTTCCGCTTCGGACAATGCCGGACGAGGCGCGTGGTTGATCGACTCGTATTCATTGGTTCCGAAAAGGTCTTCCGGAATCTGGAAAATCTTGTTTTTAACCGCTTTGCGCTCTTCCTCCACTTTCTCCATCATGCCTTCGAGGCCGAGGTCGTTCAAAAGAAACTTCATACGCGCCTTGTGGCGACGTACGCGCTCGCCGTAGCGGTCGAACACGCGAAGCATGGCTTCGATGAACGGGATTACTTTATCTTCTTCGAGGAATTCGAATGCAGTCTGCGCCGAGAATGGCTGTGCACCAAGGCCGCCGCCAATCAGCACTTTAAAACCACGAACCGTCTCGCCCGCTTCGTTCTGGCCCATTTTAGCGATCAGACCCACGTCGTGGATGAATGCCAATGCGCTGTCTTTTTCAGAAGAAGAAACGGCAATTTTAAACTTCCGGCCCATATCCTGGTTGATCGGGTTGCGGAGGAAATAGGTGAAGATCGAATGGGTGATCGGCGTCACATCGAACGGCTCATCCGGATCGATACCCGCGACAGACGACGCCGTAACGTTACGGATCGTATTACCACAAGCTTCTTTCAGCGTGATGCCCGCATCTTCCAGGTCCGCCCAAAGCTGGGGCGAGTCCGAAAGTTTTACAAAGTGCAGCTGGATATCCTGGCGCGTAGTTGCGTGCAGGTTACCGGTTGCAAATTTGTCGGAAGTATCTGCAATACGGACCAGCTGATCGGCTGTAATGCGTCCGTAAGGCAATTTGATACGAATCATCTGCACGCCGGGCTGACGCTGACCATACACACCGCGTGTAAGGCGGAATTTACGGAATGCTTCTTCCGGCGTCTCACCAGAGTAGAAACCGCCGATTTTTTGTTGCAGGTCAACGATATCGCGCTTCGCAACGGCGGATACTTTGTCAGAAATGATTAATTCGCTCATGATGATATTCTAATCGTCTATCGGGATAGTATATTTTTATTCAATAGTTTGATAACGTTGGGGATAGAAGCCCAACGTTACTCGATCATACAAGCCCCAACCGTCACATTGGACGTTTCGTCGATCAGGATCGCTGCGCCGTTTGCGCGGTTCTTCTGATAGGGGTCGTATGCGATGGGCTGGGCTGTCCGCAGAACGATTCTTGCTACGTCGTTCAGTTTCAGGGCCTCTACCTCATCCAGTTTTTCATAAGAGTTGATGTCGATCTGGTATTCGATGCCACGGATCGAGCAGCGTGAACGTGCCGTACCGTGTTGCAAAACGTATTTATTACCGGGTTTCAGCGTCTTCTTGTCGTCCATCCAGCACACCAGCGCTTCGATATCCTGGCTCACGATCGGTGAGTTGTCTACCGTTACAATCGTGTCGCCGCGGCTGATATCGATATCGTCTTCCAGTAATATCGTTACAGATTGAAGAACAGATGCCTGCGCTATTTCGTTTCCGCCAAATTCGATTTTAGCGATTTTAGATTCTCTTTCAGAAGGTAATACTTTAATCGCGTCACCTTTTTTGAAAGTACCGCTTTGTACGCGGCCGGCATAGCCGCGGTAGTCGTGCAGCTCGTCCGTCTGAGGGCGGATCACATATTGTACCGCGAAACGGCCGTCTTCCTGGTTCTGATCTTTCAGGACATTCACATTTTCGAGCACCGAAAGCAATGTCTCGCCGGTGTACCAGCTCATGCTTTCCGAACGCTCCACGATGTTATCACCATTCAATGCGCTTACCGGAATGATTGTCAGGTCTTTGATAGACAGCTTCTCAGCGAGTTCTGTGTAAGATTTGGCTATTTCAAGGAATGCATCTTCCGAGTTGCCTACCAAATCCATCTTGTTCACCGCCACGATCACATGCGGAATGCCTAGCATGGAAGCAATCAGCGAGTGACGGCGGGTTTGTTCTACCACACCATGACGCGCGTCAACGAGGATAATGGCCAGATCCGCATTGGAAGCACCGGTCACCATGTTACGGGTGTACTGGATGTGCCCCGGCGCATCGATGCTGATGAACTTGCGGTTCGGCGTCTGGAAATATTTGTAAGCAACGTCGATGGTAATGCCCTGCTCGCGCTCCGAACGCAGGCCGTCCGTCAGCAATGCAAGGTCGATTTCCCCCGCGTTACGGGTTTTGCTGGCGCGCTCGATGGCTTCCATCTGATCGGCCAGGATATTTTTTGTATCGTAAAGCAAGCGCCCGATCAATGTGCTTTTGCCGTCGTCAACGGAGCCTGCTGTTATAAATCTTAGTAAATCCACTGGTAATAGTTTAAAGTCTATGAGTTTAGAGTTTATGAGTTCAGTTTATGAGTCGTTTAATATCGAACTCATAAACTCATGAACTTTGAACTCCTTAAAAGTATCCGCCCTTCTTCCGATCTTCCATCGCTGCTTCCGTCTGCTGGTCGTCAATCCGGGTTTCGCCGCGTTCGCTGATTCTTGAAACGGTGATTTCAGCGATAACTTCGTCCAGGGTGGCTGCAGCGGATTCTACGGCTGCGGTACAGGTCATATCGCCCACGGTGCGGAAACGTACCTGGCGGGTTACAATCTGATCTTCCGGATCGGGTTCGATTACCGGTGTGTTGTTCAGCAGTTTACCGTCGCGCAGGATCAGTTCGCGTTCGTGCGCGAAGTAGATAGAAGGCAATGCGATACCTTCTCTTTTCAGGTAAGCCCACACATCCAGCTCGGTCCAGTTCGAGATCGGGAACACGCGTACGTTTTCACCTTTCTGAATGCGGCCATTGAACAAATTCCAAAGCTCGGGGCGCTGGCGTTTCGGGTCCCATTGGCCAAACTCGTCGCGGAACGAGAAGATACGCTCTTTCGCGCGTGCCTTTTCCTCGTCGCGGCGTGCGCCACCGATGCATGCGTCAAATTCAAATTCTTCGATGGTATCCAGCAAAGTGAAAGTCTGCAACCAGTTACGGCTTGCATTCTTGCCGGTTTGCTCTTTCAATCCTTTCGCTTTGATGGTATCCTCCACATAACGAACGATCAGTTTCGCATTGATTGCTTCGGCCAGCTGGTCGCGGTACTCGATCGCTTCGATGAAGTTATGACCGGTATCGACGTGCACCAGCGGGAAGGGGATTTTGCCCGGTGCGAATGCTTTCCTAGCCAAATGAACCAATGTGATCGAATCCTTACCTCCTGAAAACAACAGGGCAGGGCGCTCAAACTGGCCGGCTACTTCACGCATAATGTAAATGGCCTCTGCTTCCAGCTGATCCAGGTAATCCGGAGCGCTGCGTTCACTAATCTCCCGTTGGATGTCGGAGGCCTCGTTCACTGAAATTGACATATTTTTGGTTATTGATTTAAATGTTAAAAGGGCTGTTGCTGTAAGCTTTATGCTTTAGGCTGTAAGCCGTAAACCGTAAACTTAAAACCTAGTGCTTATGGCTTAAAGCTTATAGCCTACGGCTATTTCGCGTGCAACCCGCATTCTTTCTTCGATTCATCCTCCCACCACCATCTTCCGGCGCGGAAATCTTCGCCTTCCTGGATTGCGCGGGTACAAGGCGCGCAGCCTATGCTGACGAAGCCTTTGTCGTGCAATGGGTTATAAGGGATGCCGTTCGATTTTACGTATTGTTTCACTTCTTCGAAAGACCAATGCAAAATCGGGTGGAATTTGAAGAGCTGGTGTGCTTCGTCCCATTCGAGCCTCGGCATATCATGACGGTTTCCCGACTGTTCTGCCCGGATACCCGTCACCCAGATTGCCGCGCCCTTAAGGGCACGGTTAAGCGGCTCTACCTTGCGGATGAAGCAGCATTCCTTACGGTTTTCAATGGATTCATAGAAACTGAGAGGCCCTTTGGTGCTCACCATATTCTCTACGGCCTCCGTTTGCGGGTAATACACCTTGATTTTGGTGTCGTAGCGGTTGTTGGTCTTCTGCAAAGTCATGTAAGTCTCCGCGAAAAGCCTTCCGGTATCCAATGTAAAGATGCCGATATTGATGTTATTCTTTAAAATGAGGTCGCTGATCACCTGGTCCTCAAATCCGAGACTGGTTGAAAAAACGACTTCACCGGGAAAAAGATCCGCCAGAATCGCGAGCGATTCGATTTCACTTTTGCCTTCGATGGCAGCGTTTAAAGATGCTAATGTTTCGTTCATGGTTGTTCTCCGGCTAGTTGGATAGCCTCGTTTAATATGCGGTCGCTGATCCGGAAATCAGTTTCCAGTATTTTTTTGAAAACCGCTTTGGCTGAGGGGATTTTGTTTTCCTTTTTGGCTTTCACAATCACCCCGACCGTGCCGGTTACCTTGATATTCATTTTTATTGCCGTTTTCCGGGCTTTGAGATCGTCCAGGATGACCGTACAGTCCTGCGTTTCGAATGCGAGGGTCAGTGCCGACGCTTCTCCCAAATCCAGAATTTCTTCAAACAGCGCTTGCAGTGTTTTATTTTCAACTTCTCTGACTTCGATCCATTCGGGCAGATCATTGCCAAATTCTCCTGCAATTTCTTTTGTGACAAAAATCCGCTTGTAAATGCTTTTCAGGATTTCCAGCTCTTCGATTTTGGATAACAAGATCAGGCAACTGGAATCGGCGATTACAAGGGCATCACGCATTGGCGATATCACCTTTCAAATCCTCCATCGAATCACCAAAAAGGGAAAATCCAAACCGTCCCATGATTTCAATGAAAGATCTTTTGCTGATACCGACGATACCCGCAGCCTGACCAGCGCTAACCTTACCACGTTCGTAAAGTTGACCTGCCAGAAGCATTTTGATTTCAAATTCTTCTGAATCCAGGGACTCCGGTAAGTTGATGGTCAGTGCCTTCATACTGCTATTATATTGTATCGTTTATCCTACTCCAATATACCACTTTTCACCGACACCTCCACAGCATTGGTGAAGTCCTCGATCAGGTCGTCGATGTCTTCCAAACCTACCGAAATGCGGATCAAACCTTCGGTAATGCCCAGCGGAGCCTTTTCTTCGGGCTTTAATCTGGCGTGGGTAGTGGTGTTCGGGTTGGTGACGATCGTGCGGGTGTCGCCGAGGTTGGAGGATAGCGATGCGATCTCCAATGCATCCATAAATGCCGCCACGCGTTCGAAACCGCCTTCGAGTTCAATGGTTACCACTGCACCACCGGCTTTCATCTGCTGTTTGGCCAGGTTATACTGCGCATGCGATTCCAGGAATGGATATTTCACCGACTTCACATCCGGATGCTTTTCCAAAGCAGTAGCGAGGGCCAATGCATTGGAAGAATGCTTCTCCATTCTCAGGTTCAGCGTTTCAAGGCTTTTACTCAGCACCCATGCGTTGAATGGCGACATAGATGGGCCGGTTTGACGGCAGAAAAAGCGTAAGTCTTTGATATATTCTTTTTTACCTACAACCACACCTCCCAGCACGCGGCCTTGTCCGTCCATGAACTTCGTGGCGGAATGCAATACGAGGTCGGCGCCGAAATCGGCCGGGGTTTGCAATGCGGGTGAGGCAAAGCAGTTATCTACATTGAAAATAATGTTGTGCTTCTTCGTAATGCGGCCGATCATCGCCAGGTCTACCAGGTCCAAACCGGGGTTGGATGGCGTTTCGAGGTAGATCATGCGGGTATTAGGCTGTACCGCCGCTTCCCATTCCGCTTCGCTGGCTTCTGCGTCGAGGTAGGTATAGGTAATGCCCCATTTAGGCAAAATCTGCGTGATGATCTGGTGCGCCGAGCCGAATAATGCACGGCAGGCGAGGATATGGTCACCGCTTTTCAGCAATGCAGCCATGCTCGCGAATACCGCCGCCATACCGGTAGCAGTAGCTACGCCGTCTTCCAGGCCTTCCAGCATGCAAACCTTGTCTACAAACTCCTGCACGCTCGGGTTGGAGAACCGGCTGTAAATGTTGCCTTCCTCGGTTTCTTCAAAAAGCGCTTTTCCCTGCTCGGCACTTTCGAAAGTGAAGCTGCTGGTCAGGAAAAGGGGAGTCGAATGCTCGCGATACTTCGTTTTGCTGGTCTGGGTGCGTATCGCTTTGGTTTGTTTTTTCATAGATGGCAGTAGGCTTTAAGCTGTAAGCTATAAGCGTTAGGCTTTAAGCTTTTTTTAAATCTATTGTTAATCAAATAATATCACTCAATAACGCGGTTTTGATTTAGTCCTCAACCTATTTGCTTACAGCCTATGGCTTAAAGCTTATAGCTTAAAGCCCATCGCTTACAGCGAACTCAAAACCATATAAATAATCCGCACGCTGACGATGATGACGATCGTGCCTACCATGATCATCATGGTTTTGATCGGCAGGCGGCGGGATAGTGTGGCGGCGATGGGCGCGGAAACCATACCACCGAGGATAAGGCCGAGCACCACTTGCCAGTGTGAAAATCCGATAATGCTGATGAATGTAACCGAGCTTGCCAGCGACACGAAAAACTCCGCGAGGTTCACAGAGCCGATGGTGTATTTAGGATGCCTTCCGCGTGCGATGAGGGTCGAAGTAACGATCGGGCCCCAGCCGCCGCCGCCAATGGAATCCAGCGTTCCGCCTGCCATCGCCAGCCAGCCGATTTTCTTGATCGGCCTTTTTTCAACTCGTTTCTTTAACGCTTTCTGGATAATAAGGATTCCCAGGATCAACGTATAAATTGCCACCAGCGGCTTGATGATGTAAATGTATTTTTCGAGGGACGACAGCGCATAAGCACCGACGATCGCTCCGAGTACGCCCGGAAAGAGTATCTTCTTGAACAATTTGCTGTTCACATTCCCGAATTTGAGGTGCATATAACCCGAAACACCACTCGTAAAGATCTCCGAAGTATGTACGCTGGCGCTTACGGCCGAAGGCGGAACGCCTAATGTGAGCAGGAACGTCGAAGCGGTAACGCCGTAGGCCATGCCCAGGGCGCCGTCGATCATCTGGGCTACAAATCCACCGAGAACATAATAAAAGAAGCCTTCGCTCACTTCCAGTTCGTTCCAGAGAAGGGTAAGTCTGTCGTAGGAAAAGAAGCTGAAAAGTAAATGGCCGACGATCATCAATGCGATCGCGGAGAAGATGTTAACAGCGATTTCCGTGCGGCTCCGTTTGCGTACGGTGGCTGCCCAGAGCTTTTGCTGGATGGTCTCCCACGTCAGGGGTATTTTTGTACTATTTTTAGAAGCCGGAATGGCCGGAGAAGCATCTGCCGGGGAAACGGCACCCGATTGAAAGATTTCGTCGGATTCCTCAGGCAGGTCGCGCAGAAAAACAGCCTTGCCCTGCTCGCGCGCAAGCGCAGCCAAACGCCGATCTTCCTCAGGATCACCACTTGCGATATAGGCCACTTGTAGCGATTCCCAGTTCTTTTCGTTGCTTTCAGTTGAGGGTGTAAAATCCGCCGCTTCCTTCAAAGTCTATGTAGTATACTATAATTATAGAGTAAACTTTCAAGAAAATAGCAAACTAATGTTTGCTATTTCAGGACGGCAAATTTAAGATCAATTTATTAGTTTTCAAAGAATAAAACGGAAGCCGCCCTAATAAACACGGACTTCCATCAGCGATACCGGCACGTGCGAATGGCTGTTTTGTAGCCTGATTTTCAGCGAACGCGTCGTTAGGGGAGTGTTCAGCGCTATTGTTCTTTTGGTCAGGTGATTGTCATGAATGGTCGCAATGCAGTTGCCGGCATCATCCAGTACTTCAATATGCTGGGTGCAAAAGGGCATTACCGTTTCAGGGTGCACGTAAATAACATTCTCCATCGGATGGTCGAAATCGGTATCGAATACGAAATCGATTTTTGAAATGCTTTGATTATCATCCCATTGTAGTTGGATTTCAGGTGCGCGGTCGTCGATAGCGGCTACCCACGCATTAGGACCGGCAATAGGGCGGTGCCAGCCATTTTTCAGGTTTTCCGTGCCAAAGAGTGAAACAGGCTTCCTTAATGTGAATGCGAGATTCAAACCCGCGGGGCGGCGCTGCGGGCACCAGAATTCGAAAGTATCTACACCCAAATCTTCGGTCGGCTCCTGTTTCCCGTAGTTGGAAACGGCTGGATTGGTGGCATTGAACACTGTTACCAGCCCGGTTACGCGCTGTTCGCTGTACTGGATTTGAATGTGCTCATTTTTCAGGAAGCAAACGAACGCGTAGCATTCCTCCGGGAAATAGCTGTCCCATTCCAGAACCAGTTCGTGCCTGCCGGCTATCAAACGGTAATTCTGACTTTTCAAAGTCACATCAGGCGTGTGGTTGAACGGCTTGCTGCTTTTGCGCAGCTCCACATTCAGTTCAGTATCCTGCGCAGCTTCTACCCAAACTGTTACAGAAGGCATTTGACCATTCACAGGCAGCATTTGTGCGACTGAATGTGTGATGGGTTTCCACTGGCCAGAGCCGTTTAGTTTGGTCAATTCCAAAGTGGAGGAAGCCGTTATTTGCGCTTCGTTAACGAGATTACCTGGGTCGGAAATGGCGGTTTGCGGCAGATACTGGCCCGAGCGCCATAGTTCCAGCTGTAATTCTTCCAAATGCTTTTCACCAACTTCCCGGGGCGAACAGTTGTGCTTTTTGGCAACCGCCGCCGCGATCGCCACGGCTTGTCCGCCCGTAGCGCTCGTGGCCATCACGCGTGTGGATGCGAACGCTACGTGCGTGGCGCTGATAATGCGGCCTGCTATGAACAGGTTTTCAATGTTTTTACTGTAAAAACAGCGGTAAGGGATGCTGTAAACGCCTTTGCTATGCCACTGGTTGCAGCCGTCCTGATCCGAATACACGCCATCGGCAGGGTGGAGGTCGAGGCTCCAACCGCCGAATGCGACGGTGTCGTGAAACACTTGTTGTTCGACTACGTCCTGCTGTTTCAATAGGTAATCGCCTTCAAAACGGCGGCTTTCGCGCTTGCCGGGAATAGCGCCCACCCATTCGAGCGTAAGGTTCTCGGATTCGGGAAATTCGCCGGAGTTTTTAATGTAATTCCAGGCACCGTACACAACTTTCCAAAGCTCCCATTTGATTTGTTCGGTATCGTGCACGGTATCCATTCTGCCGCCATATTCCAGCCACCACAACCGGCAGCCGAAGTCCCTGGGGTTGAAAGTTTTATAACGCGGGATTTCAGTAATGTCCTGCAAAGCGAACGAAGGCGGTACAAACTTTACCGGTCGGCCCATGTCTTTGGAATAGAAATACATAGAATGCCCCAAAAGCTCTCCATAGGCTTTGTCCGGCGCAAACTTCTCGCCAAATTCTTCCATAGACTCCGCGCCCATTCTGAACGCAGCCCCCGCCAGGAACCCCACGATACCGTCGCCAGACGAATCGCAGAAAAGCGGCGCGGTCAGCACATATTTGGTACTATTCTGGCTGCAAAATGCGTGCAATGATTGGATCTTATCGCCATTTTGTGTTTTATCAAGATCGTAAACCGCTGTGTTCAGCAGAAGTGTGATATTCGCTTCCTGCGTGACCTTTTCGAGCAGTACCGTATCGAAGATCAGCGGGTTGCCATCCGGGTTGCGATAGGCGTTTTCAAGCATGATTTCGTCGATCACGCCGCCTTCGCGCGCCCAGCGGTTGTTGTTTCCCATATGCGAGGTCGCGCCCAGGATCCAGAGCCTGACCTCGCTTGAACAGTTGCCTCCCAACACGGGGCGGTCCTGCACCAGTATCACTTTCAACCCGGCCCTCGCGGCGGTAATGGCCCCGCACGTGCCCGTGAGCCCGCCGCCTGTGATCACCAGGTCTGCTGCCAGCGCAATGGTTTTAGGTTCTCTTTTGTGTGTTGATTCTCCGATTATCATCTTTTCAAGTCTTTAATGTCATAGGTTGCATGTACTATCGCAGCCCAGCGTCGTAGCCTGGCCGAAACATTACACGCGGGTAGTTATTTAAGATCGATGTCAGTTTGGGTGGTGAGGAAGCCGGTCGGTTTGTGCACGGTAATGTGGATTTGTTTATCAAATCCCCTGATCGGTATTACCACGTCCTTGCTTTCTCCCGGATTAAGATCCGGTAATGCAATGCTTGCCTCCCCGGCTTTCAGCGTATATCCTTTGATGGCTTTTGCAGGAAAATCACCTCTTGAAGTGACTTTCACAGTTAGCTGGTGAACTCCTTGATCACCGGTTTGGAAACTTACTTTTTCAACAATAACCGGCGAAAACTCTCGCTGATGCACCGGATAGGCCAACCTCGGCGAACGGTCCGGCCCTACAATGCCCCACGGGCGGAAGCCATTCACATTGGTACCGAATAACTTGCTCCGGTAATCATTATAAGTCCACCAAGATGCGCCGGCCACAAACGGTCGTTTGCGGATTTCAACCATTACATCACTCAAATGCTGCGCTTGTCCGGCCTCGCCGTTCTTCCCGTCCGAGCGGGTGCCCCATTCGCTAATAAATACAGGCTTGTTTGGGTACAGCTTGTGAATGTGGTCCAATGACTTCGCATGGCCGCCGTAAGTGTTTGTAGAAATAAAATCGACATACTGGCTGGCCTCGTCCTCCGCTTTTGCAGGTAGCGAGTTCAAAAGCATACTCGCGAACGTGTACAGGCGCGTGGGATCGAGCTCGCGTGCGTAGGCGATCATGTCTTTGGTCCAGCGCTGGCCGGAAGCGGTGGTCGATCCGTACTCGTTACCGACGCTGTACGCGATCACGCTGGGGTGGTTCCAGTCGCGCTCGGCCATTTCCTGGAACTGCGAGCGGAACTTCGTCCGCATCGAGTCATTGTCCATTTGCTTCGGTGTGAGCTGCCAGTTGCCGGCTTCGGTGATGATGAGCATTCCGTAGCGGTCGGCGAGGTTATAGAAGTATTCGGATGGCGTGTAATGGGTGAGGCGTTGGAATTCCATACCCGCCTCCTTCATCAAACGGAAGTCTTTTTCCACGAGCCAGTCCGGTTCCAGCGAGCCGAGGTCGGGGTAATCGATCACCCGGTTTCCACCACCGACTCTCACAGGCTTGCCATTCAAAAGAATCTGCACGCCGCTCACTTCGATTTTCCGGATACCGAAGTCAGATGCCAGCGTATCCGCCCCAACAATGGTTCTCAGTTCATAAAGATTAGGCTGGTCAAGGTCCCAGAGCTTCACCTGTGCCGCCGACAATGCAGCTTCCGCTTCAACCACCGCCGTTTGTCCAGCCGGAATACTGGCCGCATTGGTTTTCCATTTCAAAGTCAAAGGCTTTTTGTCTTGCGAAATCGTCAGATCGATTTTCGGCGTGGCCGCATTCGCAGAAGCATTCCGGACCCTGAGTTTAGCCTTCACCACAGCCGATCCCTTCGCCAGATCGGGCAGGGTCTCGATCTTCACATTTTCGGTATAAACTTCCGGTTCGATCGTCAGGTAAACCGGCCGGACAATGCCGCCATAGTTCACCCAGCCCACAAATCCGTCGTTTATATTGCCCGTGTCTTTAATGCCGGGGATCGTATTTGTTTTCCACGTATCGTTGTTGACAGCCACTACAAGCAGGTTATTACCATCTTTCAGCTGTTCCGTCACATCGAAGCGGAATGGCGTATACCCACCCTCATGCTCACCGACTTTCTGGCCATTCAGCCACACGCTGGTTTTGTAGTAGGCGCCGTCGAAATGCAGGATGACGCGCTTGCCGGTGGTCGGTTTCCAGGCAAAAGTCTTGCGGTACCAGGCCGTACCTGTGTAAAATTCATAGCGCGGATCGGTCGAGAAGCAATGCGGCACCGTCACCTTGTCCTGGCGGTTTTCCTGCGCAATGCTATCGCGGTACCACCGGTTCGCAGTACCCAACCCCGCAGGATCGAGCAGGAACCACCATTCGCCATGCAGCGGGATCGCATTTGGCTGCCGGATATGGTATCGGGCCGCACCCGGCTGGGCCGCATTCGGCTGGGCCGCACCCGGCTGGGCTATATTCTGCTGCGCCGAAACTTTCGTGCAGGTTAATGAGAGTAAAATCGAAAAGGTTAAAAGGGTGAATCGTTTCATTATGTGATGTTGTTCAGTTTGGGGTTTTGTTTTATAGGAGGTTGATTTTTGTTTAACTGAATCGTGGAAGTCAGCGCATATGTGGCATTCATCTCTTTGGCAATCCATTTAGCCGCCATCGCTTTTCGTTCGCCTTGTTGTTTCATGCCTGACGGCATTTCAATCTCAATTCAAATTCCATTGCTACCAATGTTACGTCCCTAGCGGGACTTGCGTTTTCAATGAGTGACCTTCTTTAATTCTGATTTAAAATCCCGTCAGGGATGCAACATTGGTAGCACTAAACGGACTATACACTTCCCGAAAATGCCGTAGGCATGCAACAACATCTCGAAGGTTCGTCTCTTCTGCAATCCATGAAGCCGCCGTCGTTTTTTCGCTTTGCTTTGGTGTTTCATGCCTAACGGCATTTGTTTATCTCCAAAACATTCCATTCTACTACCAATGTCACGTCCCTAGCGGGACTTGCGTTTTTATTGATTGACCCTCTTATTCTTTAATTCTGATTTAAAATCCCGCTAGGGATGTAATATTGGTAGCACTATCTCCAAAACATTCCATTCTACTACCAATGTCACGTCCCTAGCGGGACTTGCGTTTTTATTGATTGACCCTCTTATTCTTTAATTCTGATTTAAAATCCCGTCAGGGATGTAATATTGGTAGCACTAAACGATCTAGGAATGTTCGAAAATGCCGTAGGCATGCAACAACATCTCGAACATTAAGCGCATTACGCCGCCGCTATCCGCGTTTCGTCTTTTTTATCTAACACCACCTTCCTAGCCGCCGAAAACGGTATCGCCGCTGAAAGCAATACCACAGTCGCTACACCGGCGGTTACCAGTGTTCCATCGGTCGTCAAAAAGCTGAGAATAAATAGCATCACCGCAGTGAATAGCAGCGCCCCGGCGATCACCTGCATGCCAAAACGGTTTTGTTTTTTGATTTCAAATGCTTCTTCCGGATCGACCGCCGCGGCTTCCTGCTTGCGCTGGTCTTTGGAAAGCATGTAAATGGTATACTCGCTGGCAACGATGTTTTTGGACCGTGCCCAAAGTTCGTAAGCTAGCAATAGCAATAGCGGCAAGCCCACGCCCACGATGGTTTCCATTCCGCGCGAGAGTTTGAAGTCGAGCAGGAGCGGAGCGAGTGTTTTGAAGAATAAATTGACACATAATCCGATACCCGTAATCCAAAGCGTAGTCCTGCCGTTCAGCCTTTTGGAAAACAATGCCCAGAGCGGCGGTGCAAGCAACGGCCCGCCGGAAATGGCCGAAATGCTCAGTACCACCTCCACAATGCCGCCCGCCGCCGGTACCAGCAATGCAATGCCGATCATGCCAAGCCCGAAAAACCAGGAGGAGCCTCGCGCAACACGGATGAGCTGGCGGTCGGAAGCGGCCGGGTTAACCATCCCTTTGTAAATATCATTGGTAAAAACCGCCGAAACAACGTTCAATGCGGTGTTGGCGCTGGCGGAGGTGGAGAAATACATGCCGGTGAGCATGAGCCCCAGCAGGCCGGGTGGCAGTACCAGTTTGCAGATCATCAGGTAAGCATTTTCGGTATCCAGGCCGGTCAATGCGGGGTTAATGGCCTTGTAAATCATCGGCGGGAACATCCAGATCACCGGGCTGATGAGGTATAAACCGGCGAAAAGAAAAGCGACCTTTTTGGCCGATTTCTCGCTGTCGACGCTCGTGTAGCGTTGTACCATGGTCCAGTTTCCACCAATGTAGCAAATGTGGTAAATCACGAATGCAGCCACGAAACCAAGCGTATATTCACCATTGAGCAGGTTGAAAAAGTCGTCGGGAATGTTGTTCGTAAATCCTTCCCAGCCGCCGACTTTATTGAATGACAACGGAAGCAGAATGAATACCGCCGCCGATAGCACGACGAATTGTAAAATATCGGTCACCATCACCGCCCATAGGCCTCCCACCGCCGTGTAGGCGATCATAAACAGCCCCAAGCCGATGGTACAAGGCACCAGCGGCAGGTCCAGCGAGGCACTCACCAGCCTTGCCACCGGGTAAAGCACCGATCCTTTGATGAACACCGAAACCAGCGTAAAAATGAATATGTAAGTTTTCTGGACCGTCAGCCCGAGTCGTTCACGGATGAATTCCGCGGCTGTCAACGCGCCGGTCCGTTTCCAGCGCGGGGCGAGGTAAACGGCGGTGATGAGCGCGCCGATGCACATTGTCCATTGAATGGTAATGGCCACCCAGCCGTGTTTGTAGGCAATGGAGCCCCACGCTACGAAGGTACCGGCCGAGAAGAAGCTCATAAACAGCGACAACCCGCCGATAAACCACGGCACGGCCTCGCCGCCCGCAAAAAAGGATTTCAGGTTACGACCCGTTCGGGCAAAAAGCATCCCAATGCCCATCACGAACGCGGAGAATACGAGAATGACAATGGTGTCGGTGGTGTTGTTCATAGTAATGCTATATGCTGTAAGCTGTGAGCTTTATGCTTTTGGTTGTTGTTTATGGTTGCTTAAAGCCTATGGCCTAAGGCTTATAGCTTATAGCCAATGTTCTGCTTCCAAATGCGGGCAGTTTGACATTACTAATGGCCGCTTTCTGGTTTGTCTCGGCCCATTTCATTGCGGGGGAGCTGCCTTCGGATACTTTGCTATGGTCGATTTTCAGGTTGAATGCAGTGGGTTGTGGGCTGTTGTTGAGCAGTGTGATGTAGTAGGTTTTTTTGGTGGTGGATTTGGAGACAATCGGGTCGATGGACGGGCTGTCGGCGGTGATGTAGCCTTCCTTGATGGTAAGCATTGCCTTATCCCCGAACACGTCGCCCGGCGCGAAGCCGTACGTCTGATGCGGGCCTACTTTGGGCGTTACGAAACCGCGTGGGAATGTCACTTTGCCGTTCGAGCGCAATGCGGCTTCGGAAAGCAGGTAGTCGGTGATCCAGCCGATCTGCCACCAGGCGTGGTGCGGGTAGGGGCCGGCGCCGCGGTTCATGGCATTCCAGTAATAGGAAGCGACGCTGGTTTTGCTATCTACAAATGCGTCCCGGCCAATGGCGGCTGCGCGTGCCATATCGGCAAAAAGCTGTTCGCCAGTGAGCTGGTAAATGCGGATGAACATGCCGGCATGGCTGGCCAGTTGAATAGGCCCGTGCCGCGTGGCGGAGCCGAAAATGCCGCCGTGCTCGAAGCTGAGGCCGGTTTGGCTGATCTCCCAGTCTTCCCGGGCGGTACCATTCACGGTTTTAGTGTCATGATTGGCAATGGGGTGCGTGTAAATGGAGGAAGTGTAGATTTTCGCGCAGGTGACAGCGGCGTCCTGGTACTTTTTGTTTTGGGTTAAATCAAATAAGTCCAGCAATGCTTGTGCCGACTGTCCGGTCGCGAAATCGGGTGCGTAGCGCGCGTCCCCGCATACGCCCAGGAAAGCGCCCGTTTCCACGGCATTTTTAAGAAACCAATCCGCCCCTTTTTCGGCTGCTTTCAAGTACTTTTCGTCTTTCAGCATGCGGTGGGCGACGATCAAGCCATAAAAAGTAGGCCTCACATCCTGAATATCTTTGAAAGCCTCCTGCTCGGTTTTGCGGTCGTAAGCCACGGCGAAGCTGCCGTCCTCGCGCTGCCAGCTGAGCAGTTTTTCGGCGCCGAGCCTGAGGCGTTCTTTCAATTCTGCATTATCGGGTTCGAAAAGCAGCATATTGCCGACGTCGAGCATGACATAGTAGGTCAATGCAATAGGTTCAACCACCTCGCCCCATTCTTCGACGAACTTCTTCTTTTTGGCTAAATAATACTGGCCTTCGACGGCACCCTTGAAGAAACCATCCTCGGTTTGCTGCTGAACGAGTTTGAAATTTTCTGCTGGTGGAAGCACTTTTTGGGTCAGTTCCGGATCATTGGTGGCATTGGCGAGCATCCACATCGCGCCGTAATCCGAGTTTTTCATGGCATCCTTATCCGAGCCCACCACGCCGCCGAGGTACGACTGCGCGCCGATCTGCTTGCCTTTGAACTCCTCGATATTCCAGAGCGAAGTCTTCGGATCGGTGAGGTAATGGTGCATTTTCTCGATCCGGTCGGTCAGAGCCTGCTTGCTTTGGCGCAATGCGAGGGTTTCGCGGAATTTATAGATATCGACAGCGGCGTGCTTGGTTGCTTCGAACCAGTCGCCGGCGATAATGCTGTACCTGAAAGTCCAGGAAACCGATTGCCCGGCCTCCATTTCGGATTTTTCTTCTCCCAAAACCGGGTAATATAATGTAGGCGAAAGCTGCGCCTTGCGGTTCATATGCGAGAGGCCGAGGTGCCAGTCGATTTGCGTGATCTGATCCTTCGCCCACGGGTCACGCGCGAGGCCCGGCTCGGGGATGACGGATAATGTGACGCCGTCCTTGCTGCTTACGAGCGGACTCAGCGTAGAAGCGCAGCGCTCGCGGTAAACTACCGGCCGGTCGGGGATACCATAGCCGTAGGCGTAACCCAATGCGAAATTTTGCTGCATAAAATTCCCCTGAAAATACCCCGGTACCGACACCCAGCTCATTTGCTCGACCGGTAATGCGGCCAGGGTAGGCGTTGCGAGCGAGAAAAAGCCTTTTCTCTTCGCATCCAAGGTCATAGTCACCTGAATATCGTTCGGGAAGCGGGGATCGATCTTCCAATGCGCGGTAATCCTGGCCACGTCGGTTTCGGATTTGAATTCCAAACCATTGTCCTTCGCGGCGCCTGTTTGTGGAAAGAAATGGAATGCCTGTCCGGCGGTGTTGAGCGCTACGCCGGTAGTGCTTTCCTTCCATTGGGTTTGCTGGTAATGGTAGGCGTCTTCGGGGAATTTTCCGCCGGTAACTTTCTCGAAAGTTTCGGCGGCTTCGGTCGAAGGTTTGGTTTCGGAAAAAAGCAGGGTGTACTCGCCGGAAGGCGCTGCTGCCTTGGTCCACTGGCCTTTTTTGTTCACCGCAACCTCTTCGATTTTCAATGCGCCGTCGGCTTCCCGCCATTGGACGCGGATCGCATTGTTGGTGAGCGCTTTCACGGACGTTCGCTGGGCGGACGCCTGCCAAACGGGGATAACGTTGAGTAAAATGGGTAGTAGCAGGGTTATTCGTTTCATTTTTCCTGGATAAGGTCTTTGATACCGTCGGTCGCGAAGGACGTTAAATGCCCTTCCTCATTGGTGAAAAGCATGTACGCGTCGATATCTTTCCGGTTTTCTAAAAAGGTTTTGGTCGCTTCGAGGCCCATTACGATGAAGGCGGTGTCGTAGCCGTCGGCGGTAATGGCGTCTTTTGCGAACACGGTTACGCTCAGCAGCGGGGTCTGTTCCATCTCTCCGGCCGCCGGGGCGCCGGCCGCCGGGGCGCCGGTAAGCGGATTGATAATGTGGTTATAGGTAATGCCGTTGCGGGTAATGTGGTTGTGGTAGTTGCCCGCGGTGGTCATCGCGCGGTTGGTCAGCCGAACGGTTGCAGCGAGTGCATTGGGTTTTAGCGGGTTTTCAATGCCCGTTACCCAACCGGCACCACCGTTTTTAGTACCCGAACAAACCACCTCCCCGCCAATCTCGACCATAAAACGATCGATACCTTGACTTTTCAGAAACGCTCCAAGGATGTCCACGGAATAGCCCTGCGCAATGCCATTGAAATCCAGCCGTACGCCCTGGCGGGTTCTGACTTCATTTGAGTCGAATTCAATTTGTTTAAAACCAATGAATTGCAGCAGCGAATCCACGTTCGCATTTTCCGGGTCCGTATTCTTTTTATTACCAAAACCATAGGCCTCCGAAAGCGGCACAATGGTAGGGTCAAATGCGCCGTCCGTAGCTGTATAGATTTCTTTTGATTTAACCAAAACCTCATAAAACCAGGGCGAACGGAAAGTGTGCCGTGTGCTCTCATTGAATGCAGAAAGCTCGGAATCAGCGCGGTACAGCGACAGGCATTGGTCGAATTCAGTTAGTATCGAGTCAATGGAATGCTTGAAATTGCGGTTCCGGACATCGAAATAGCGGATGTGGTACGTAGTGCCTTGCGCTTCGCCGTCGATGGAAATCATGGCCGTATCCCCTGCCGTCGCTGCCATTGTTACCAACGGCAGCACGGTGAAGAGGGTGGACATTACTCCGGCAATATGTATCGCAATGCTGTTCAATGTAAATCAGGGTTGAGGAGCCAGCGTTTCGCCTTTGAGGATACCGGTCAGTTCCGGCAAATGATCTTTGTATACGCCGCGCGGGCTGGTTTTGTATTTGTTTGCGATGTAAGCGGCAAATCCCACTACCTCGCCCATCATCCCGCACGTGCGCATGACGCGTGTGCTCCCGAACGCCACGTGCGTGGTACTGATATTGCGGCCGGCCATGAACAGGTTCTGGATGTTTTTGGAATATAAACAGCGGTATGGGATCGTGTAGGGCGCCACTTTGATGTGCTTGGTACCCGCAAAAAACTCCTGACCTTCAAAGTACTTGCTGTTTTTGGCGTCGGGGAAATGCAGGTCGATGGTCCAGGTGGCGGTTACCGAGCCGTCGGGGTAGAACTTGCCTTCCTGGATGTCCATCTGGTTCAAAACGTAATCGCCAATAATGCGGCGCGACTCGCGTTTCCCGCCAATGTAGGCCACCCACGCAAGCTCCTTTTTACCGTATTTGGCGGCTTTGTTTTTCTTCAAATACGACCAGTTGCCGTAAATGGCGCGCAGGTTGTGGTCACGGATCTGCTCGGCCTGGGTAATGGTGTTGAAGTTCCCGAAGCCGGTTTCCCATTGCCAGTCGGATTTGGGTTCGTCGATGTGGTATTCGTCGGAAAACTGCATGGCCCAGGGCGTCTCGGGGAACGACGAAACTGTATCGCGGTCGACGGAAGCCCACAGATTGGAAGTGCCTAATGTAAAATCGTCGCTCTTTTCGGCCGCCAGCGATTCGCCGGTTTCGGCCTTGCTTTCGCGGCCCATCCGGAACTCGGCACCCGACAGGAAACCGACGGTGCCGTCGCCCGTGCAATCCGAGAAGAAGGAGCCGGAGAAGCGCCGCTCCTGGTTGGTAGCAATATCCCGTCCGACCACAGCAGTAATAATGTCGTTTTCTTTTTCCACCTTAAAAACGTGGGTATTCAAAAACAACGAAAGGTTTTTCTCTGCCTTCACGATGGAGATTTTGCGTGCGTCGCCGTATTCTTTGGCATCCGGGTTACCATTGCCGGGGTCGCCATTGTCCATCTCGCGCACGATGCGGCCGAGTTTTGGGTAATGGTTTTTATCCACATCACCCATCAAATGCACGCGTACTTCGGAACTGTTGTTGCCGCCGAGCACCGGGCGGTCCTGGATCAGCGCCACGGTGAGGCCCATCCGCGCTGCCGAGATCGCCGCGCATGTACCGGCAATGCCGCCGCCCACCACCACGAGGTCATACCGGCCGGCGTCCTGGGGCTTGTCGGTCAGGTTCAGGAGCTTTCTGCGGAATGCGGTCAATGCTTCCAGCTCATTCGGCGGGGTGAATTTCAGGTCGTCGGTAAACAGCAATGCGTCGCACCGGCCGTTGAAGCCGGTAAGGTCTTTCAATGCGAGCTTCGTGTCGGCATTTTTAATGTCGATCACCCCGCCATCATACCATTTCCAGGTATCGGAGCCGCTTTCACCGAAAGTCTGGCCGGTGGATTTGCCATCGATCAGCACCTGGAATTTGCCTGGTCCTTTCGGGAATGGTGCCCAGTCTCTGGTGCGCACCCACAAATGGTACTTTCCGGTTTTTGGGAATTTGACCGTAGTAGCGGCATCCTTCACCGGCCGGCCCATGCCATGCGCCATGATATAGGAAGAATGCATGACCACAAAAGACTGCTGATCGATCACCCAGCCGCCTTTGTCCTCGAATGATTCTGTCTCAACAAAAACATGATTCTGGGCTAATACTGGAAACATCAAAAAAATCAAAACCAAAATCCCCAACAATTTCCTGGTATCCCCAGGTTGAAACCCGGGGCAGGGGGATTTAATTGCCTCCGGCAATGGAGCCTTCGGCATTATTGCCAGAGGCAATCTAGAATCTATTGCCCCGGACTTTAGCCCGGGGATAAGGGAGATGTTCATTGTTTTTGAAGGATTTTTTGAATTAGTAAAGTTTGTTCCTCATTGGCTTGGGGCAGGCTGGTTTTCAGGCTGGATGCCAGGGGCTTTGAAATAGGTATTTTATTGGTATGCAGCTTTTTTAAAATAGCTATTTGCATGGCATAGCCCGTTTTCTGATAGGTGTCCCAAAGCCAGTTTTGCCTTTGTTCTGTTTTGAAAAAATCATTTCCTACATGCTGCAAGGCGTATTTGGCGATGAATCCGTTCTTTCCGGCGATGATCGTTTCAATGTCTTTTTCAAAAGGCTTTTTCACGGCGCCGCGTGCATCCAGCACTTTCGCCATTGCCCAGTATTGGTAATGGTGATTTTTGCTTTCCAGAAACCGGTGTAGCAATGCGTCGCTGGAATAGGTCTCGATGATTTTTTGCATTTCGGGCACCGCTTTGCCATAGGCAATGTGCCATAGCGTGTAGCAGGTGTAGACCGCGCCGTCGATCACCTGGTTTTTAATGGTTTTTAAAGTAGCGCCGGCTTTCGCATCCACGGAGTCGGTCAGTTTATCGGTGCCTTTCGTGATCAGGTCTTCCATTTTAAGGTCTGCGAAAATGGAGCCGGGCTGGGCTAGAATGTCCTGCAACTTCTGGTAATCTTCTTCCTTGAACTCGTCGTGGTCGACCTTCGTAAGGACTTTGCCTTCGGGCAGGTCATACCGTTCGTAATTGCCCAGCAGGTCCCAATAGAAATTGATATACACCGGTTTGCATTCATTGGTATAGCAAACCGGTGTGAAGATGTTCCTGAAAAAATACTGCGGCTGGCCCTTCTCGTCGAGCGCGAGTTTTAGGGTATAGCTAAGTGTGTCGTTTTCAACGATTTTGTACTCACGTACGCGAGCCTCCCGCGTGGGCGCGGTGCAGCAGAGTGAGTACAAAAGCATTAGATGAATCATTGTTTTTTCAATATCATTTTGTCGCCCGAGATTGCCTCCTTATGCACTAATGTTACTTCCAATCCGGATTCTGTTCCAGCTTCGCATTGGAGATGATCTCGTCCAGCGGGATGGGGAAATACTTGTTTTTAGCGGTCACGTTGCGGGTTGGGTACACGTCGTTCACTGCTTTCGGGATCACGGTCAGGAACTTGCCCGTGCGGGTGAGGTCGTACCAGCGGTCGCCTTCCGCGAAAAATTCCCAGGCCCGCTCCTGCAAGACCGCTTCGATGAAGGCGTCTTTGGCCAGTCCGGTTTTCAGCTCGGCAAGGCCGGCGCGCTTCCTGACCGGATTAATGAAGTCATAAGCCACGGCAGTAGCGCCATTCAAACGTGCTTCGGCCTCGGCGGCAATGAGGTACATGTCGGGCAGACGGAAGATCGGGATGTTCGGAATCAAGCCGATGGTGGAAACCGGGTCCTGGTATTTCCTGATCAGCACACCTTTCGTGGTAATAGGCGTAATGCTTTTCTGAGGCACCACCTTACCAGCCTTGTCAATGTAATTGGTATCCAGCAATGTGCGGCGCTTGTCTTTCGGGTCAAAGGAGTCGAAGAATGCCTGGTAGGCGAACATCGAACCGTAGGAAGTGCGGGCATATTCGGGGCCTGCGCTTCCCGGAGGGCCGCAAAGGCCTGTCAGCTGGTGCCCCAGACCGGGTGAAACCGGGTCAACCTCGAATGCCCACATATTTTCAACGCGGGAAGCATCTTCCTTGTCATATTTGTACACATCCTGTACTTCGGCTATCAGGGAGTATTTGCCCGAACTGATCACAATTTTGGCCTGTTCCAGCGCTTTGGCCCAGTCTTCGTTGTACAATGCCGCTTTGGCATACAATGCATTTACCACTTCTTTCGCCACGCGGCCTTTCTCTACGGCGGGGTAGGAAAGAAGCCCGGCGTTCAAAGCCTGATCGAGGTCGGCATAGATCTGCTTGTAAACATCCGCTTTGGGGCTTTTGGCAGTCAATGCTTCCACTTCCGAATAGCTCGGCGTAATCTTGACCGGTATATCCCCGAAATTTTTACTCAAAAACCAGTGGTAGAATGCCCGCAGGAAATAGGCCTCGCCGATGATCTGCTTTTTGCGTCCTTCATCCATGCTGGCATCTGGCACCCTGGCGATCACCCAGTTGGCTTTTTCAATGCCCGAATAGCAAGAGGCCCAGATTTGCTGCGGTGACTCATTTACCCGCGAATTACTTTTCTGTGTCGAGTAATTGACGTCGTAAGTGAACTGCGTGAGCGTGTTACGCCCCACAACGCCGCGGGGGTAAGTCTGGTCGTCGCTGAAATCGGCGACGAGCGTCAATGCGGGCCCACCGCCGAGGCTACCCAGCGCGCCGTATACCGACACCAATGCTTTCTCGGCATCGGCTGCGGTTTTGTAAAAGTTGTCGGTGTAAATGGACGAGTACACCGTTTCGTCGAGCTTGCAGGAAGGTGCGATAAGCGCTGTCCCGGCCATGCCCAGATATGTGGTAATTTTTAGTAGCTTCTTCATGTCGTTTTTAGCCTATGTTCGGCAAGAGGATTCGGAAATAATCAGAATGAAACCTGGATACCGCCCAGGAACGATTTGGCTTGCGGGTAAACGAAGTTGTCGACGCCGATCTGCGTGTTGGAGCCTGCGAAGGTGTTCACCTCCGGATCGAAACCGCTGTAATTTGTAATCGTAAACAGGTTGTTCGCGCTCACATACACACGAATGCCCTGTACGCCTTTGAATGCCGGCAACTTGTAGCCAAGTGTGAGGTTCTTGCAGCGGAGGTACGATCCATCCTCCATGACATAATCGGAAATCGGCAGACGTCCGGCCTGGAATGCGCTGGCATACTGGTTGTTAGGATTGGTAGGCGACCAGCGGTTTACAACGCCTTCCAGCAAATTGCGCTGCCCGAGCGGGTTCTCGAACGAAAGCCGGCTTGCATTGTAAATGTCGTTACCCTGCGACCCTGAGAAGAATGCTGCCAGGTCGAAACCTTTGTAGGACAGGTTTGTCGAGAAACCGTAGATGAATTTAGGGTTGGGGTTTCCGGTAATAACCTGGTCATTACCGTCAATTTTCCCGTCACCATTCATGTCCTTTACCTTTTGTCCGCCGAGGCGACCGTCATAGCCGGGAAGAATCGCTTCGCCTGTCTGGTTAATGCCGTCGAACACGTAGGTTTTGAAAATTCCCAATGGTTCTCCGACTTTCAGAAGGCTGTAAGTGTTGATGAAACGCTCGCTGGTGACGCCGCCGTCCAGGGTGGTTACCTTGTTGCGGTTGATCGTCGTATTGGCTGAAACATCCCATTTCAATGCGCCGTCGAGAATGCGCGCGTTGACAGCCAGTTCGAGCCCTTTGTTCTGAAGGCCCGCGAAGTTGCCATTGATCTTGTTATACCCCGAGCTCATCGGCAGCGTCTTTTCAAATAGCAGATCCTCTGTTTTTTTGTAATAAACATCCGCGATTACACTGATCCTGTTGTTCAGCAAGCTCAGGTCGACGCCGAAGTTCGTTTGAACGGACTGTTCCCAGCGGAGGTCTTTGTTGGCAATTCTGGACGGATCGATACCGGTAACGTAGAGATGGTTGATCATGTAATTGCTGCCGTTGGCGGCCACCGTGGGCAGGGATTGATAGGGGTCCAGCCCGCCCGCATTACCTGTAAGTCCGAAGCTTCCGCGAAGTTTGAAATCCGAAAGCCAGGTTACGTCCTTCATAAAAGGCTCTTCAATAAGGCGGTATGCTGCGGAAATGGCCGGGAAGACGCCGTATTTGAGGTTTGCACCGAATTTGCTCGATCCGTCTATGCGCGCGGTAAGGTCAATGAAGAGTTTATCCTTGAAACCGTAGTTGACGCGGCCCATATAGGAATCCAGTCGCTGGCTGCTCCGGAAGCTGCTCACCGTGCGGGTAAGCGCAAGCTGCATGGCCTCGTTCTGAGTGGCATCGTTGGGGAATCCCTGGGCGCTCATGATGTTGTCGTTGTACTGCTCGCCCTGGGTACCAAATACAGCCGTCGCTTTGAATGAGTGATTCTTGCCGAACATCGTGCTGTAAGTCAGGATACTTTCATGGAGCACGGCAAGGTTGTTAATATTGGCCTTGCTAGCAGATCCCGAAGCATCGGTCAGGTCGCTTTTATTGACGATGCTGCGTGGGGAATAGAAATTATAGAGCTCGGCTTTCTGGTCCAGGTTAAAAGAAGCACGATAGGTAAGACCTTTGAACAGCTGGATTTCACCGTAAAGGTTCGCCAGTATGCGGGTGATGCTTCGCTTATTGAGTACTTCAATGAAACTCAGCGGGTTCGTTACTTCCCGGTACCGGCCATTGCCCTGCTCACCGAAGGGGAAAATGGTGCCGTCGGGCCGGTAAGGTTGCAGGGTAGGAGGAGCCCCAACGGCGGCACCAAGCACCGTGGCTGTAACTACACCGGCATTACCGATGTCGGTACTGCCGGTCTGGATGCCATCCGATATCGAGCGGCTGCCCAGAATGCTGGTTCCGATTTTGATTTTCTTGTTGATCTGGTGATCAAGGTTCAGCCGGACTGAATAGCGCGTAAACGCCGATCCCCGCATGGTACCGTCCTGATCGAAATAGTTCAGTGACAATGCGAGCTGCGTTTTCTCGCTTCCGCCATTGATCGATAGCTGGTGGTTTTGAATAGGAGCCTTGCGGAAAATCACTTTCTGCCAATCTACGCCTTCGCCCAGGGATGCGGGGTTAGCATAGTAATTGTCTTTAAATACTTCATTTTCAAGTTGTCCAAACTCCGCTGCATTCAGCACTTTCAGCATCTTGTTGACTTTCTGGCTACCATAATAACCGTCATAGGTCACCCGCGTCGCGCCGGTTTTACCACGTTTGGTTGTAATGAGAATCACCCCGTTCGCTGCCCTGGCACCGTAAATGGCTGATGCAGAGGCGTCTTTCAATACCTCCACAGACTCGATATCGTTCGGGTTAATGGTCGAAAGCGGGCTCACATCGTTGATGCCGCCGCCGTTGGAAATCTGGATGCCGTCTACCACGTAAAGTGGCTCGGACGAGCCGTTGATGGAGTTGGTACCGCGGATACGCACGCTCACGTTACCGCCGGGCGAGCCGGTGTTCTGGTTGATCTGCACCCCCGCAATCCGCGATTGAAGCCCTTGGGCTACGTTGGCAACGGGCGTCTGCACGAGGTCGGCTGCTTTTACGGAAGCAATGGAACCGGTCGTTTCGATCTTGCGCTGGGTTCCGTAGCCTACTACTACCACTTCTTCCAGCGCTTTGGTATCGGTTTTCAGCACCACGTCGATCGTCGAACGGTTCGCAATGGCTACTTCCTCCTTCAAATAGCCGAGGAAAGAAAACACCAATGTCGCATTTCCAGCCACATCGATTGAATACACACCTTCCGCGTCGGTCAGTGTCCCTTGTTGAGAGCCTTTCACGGTCACGCTGGCGCCGGGGATCATTTCACCCTTGTCGTCGGTCACTTTGCCTTTCACGACGACATTCTGCGCGAGCAGCGACTGCATAACGCCCAGGCACAGGACGCCGAGCAGGAACAGGTCACGTATTTTTTTCTTCATATTAGGTAAAATTAGGGTTTGATTAAAATCTTAAACTTGAAATAGTTCAATTATTTGGCTTCGGTTCGATGCAGTTTGCAAATGATTAATGCAGTCGATCAGTAAGCTGAAATGCCGCTTTTACCTAAATATAGCTGCGTAGAGACCGCGTCAGGACACGGTTTTAAGGCAGAAATTTCCGGGAATTGAACAAAAAGTATCGGCAACGTTTGCGGAAACGATACCGATATATGGTTTTGCTGATGATTAATAGGAGATTTTTATATTTTTGTGAAGTGTGTTGCGATGCGGTAGGTATGTGGTGTTTTGATATGCATTTATTCAAAAAGTACAAGGACTATGATTCAGTGTGTGAAATGCGCGCAGGTGGATGGTATTATGAAGGCGGGCTATGTTCGGGGCAAGCAGCGGTACCTGTGCAAATGGTGCAACTACTATTTCACACATGCTGAAAAGGATGATTCGATCGAGTCGCTCGTGAAGCGCAAACGACACCAGACAACCATTATCGACATTGCGAAATCACTCGGCGTTTCCAATTCGACCGTCTCGCGTGCACTGCACGGGCATGCCGACATCAGCCCGGAAACGCGGCAGGCTGTGCTGGACAAAGCGGCCCAGCTCGACTACCAGCCTAACCAGCTCGCTTACAACCTTGTAAAAAGCAGGACGAATACGATTGGAATGATCGTTCCGGAATTCCAGAACCAGTTTTTCCCGAATGTGATCATCGGGGCCCACGAGGTGCTGACAGAGGCAGGCTACAATCTCACGATCATGCAGAGTAACGAATCGTACCAGGTCGAAATCTCGAATACGAAAGCCATGCTGGCCAACCGTATCGACGGCCTGCTGATTTCTCTCACGCAGGAAACCAACAATTTTGATCACCTCAGCCTGTTTGCCAAACGAGGCATTCCGCTCATCCAGTTCAACCGCGTTTGCGACCAGATCGACGTACCGAAAGTGGTCGTCAACGATTTCGAGGCCTCATTTAAAGCCGTTGAACACCTGATTCTGAACGGCTACGAGCGCATTGCCCACCTTGGCGGGCCGCTCACATTGCAGGTAAGCCAGGAGCGGTTGCGGGGGTATCGGGCGGCGATGGAGAAATATGGCAAGCCTATTCAGGATCACATGGTGATCCAGGGTATGCTTACCCAACAAAAAGCCCGCATTTACGGCCAATACCTCCTCGACCTGGCCGAGCGTCCCGATGCGATCTTTGCCGTCAACGATTCATCGGCCATCGAAATCATGCTCATGGCTATGGAAAAAGGCATCGCCATCCCCGACGAACTCGGCGTAGTCGGTTTCAGCGACAATGCGGAATCGGCTTACATCGGACCCGGCCTCACCACCGTCCGCCAGCCCACCAACCAGATCGGCCGCACCACTGCCGAATGGGTGTTGCAACTCGTGGACGCGGATGAGATTATGGTTAATGAGAAGCGGGTGTTGAGCACGGAGCTTGTCGTGAGAGGGTCGTCGCGGCGCTAAGAATTGTATGGCGCAATTTTTAGCCTTATATTTAACTACAATTAATTCATACCACACTTAAAATCAGAAAAATGAAACTTGCTCTCCCATTGAAAAAGCGGCAGTCCATTCTCAATATTTTCAGATTCCTGAACCGGCACACCAAGGTGCAACAGGAAATGGACACTACTGCCTACCTTATGAGAAGCCCGGCGAACAAAGCTCGTTTGCTGCAAGCGATGAAAGACATTGAATCCGGCAACCACATTTTTCCCCGCGAGCTTAACGACCTGTGATGCTCTCCTGGCATCCTAATGCGTGGGAGGATTACGTCGAATGGCAACGGGTCGACCGGAACATTGCAAAACGTATCAACGAATTGATCAAGGAATGTTTGCGGACCCCGTTCGAAGGAAAGGGAAAGCCGGAATTGCTACGCTCTAATTATTCCGGTTACTGGTCCCGGCGGATCACCGAGGAACATCGGCTGGTCTATAAGGTTGCAGATGGTTGCATTATCATTGCTCAATGTAAATATCATTACTGAAAGTTAAAGCCACGAAGGGAACGCGAAATTTCATGAAGACATTCGCGGTCTGTCGCGGCGGAGGCTTCGTGGCTAAAAAAACAAAAAGTGCGGCCCCAGAGAAGCTGCACTTTATTAACTACAGAATATAATTATGAAAATCTTTGAAGTGCTTAGCTGAGCGCTTCTCTTAGTATTTTCAGGCTTTTGGGTACCGCCGTGGCAGGATCTTCTTTCCCTTCCATTTCCAGCGATACGTAACCTTTGAAATTCGCTTTTCTCAAAATACCCGCGATCCGGTTGTAGTCCAGATCGAGGTCGTAGTAATGTCCTCCGCCGTAATAGGTCTTGGCCTGAACGATCGTCGCGTAGGGCGCCAGGCGCTCGAATTGCGGGTACGGATCGCCTACGAAATTGCCTGTATCCACATTCATACCCATCGCGGGAGACGAGGCCAGCGGCTTGTAAATTTCAAGCAGGTGATCGATGTTAGACGACAGCCCCCAGTGGTTTTCGATCGCGAGCACAATCCCCGCTTTTTCGGCGGCCACCAGGCATTCCTGCATTGATTCGATACACCATTTAATGGCATCCTGATCGGTGTAACCCTGGATCGGCGGCTCTTTGCCGTCCTTGTAATAATTGGCGTCCCGCTTTACCGTCCGCCAGCTTCCAGTGTTCATCCGGATCGCCGGAATGCCCAATTGGGTCGCAAGGTTAATACATTTTAGGGTATGTTCAATGTCCTTTTTTCGATCTTCCGGCTTGGGCTGCACAAAGCTCTGATGGATAGAAAGTAACGGAAGCGCCAATCCGTTGTCGAATGCGAGCCTTTTCAGCTTATTCACATAGGGAGTGCTTTCGTTGTCCATCTGCCGGTGCAGGATCTCCACACCATCGAAGCCGAGCCTGGCCGCGTCCTCGATCACTTTGTCGATCGGATACTTCTTTTCCTGGAAATGCCAGTAGGAGTACGTGGATACAGCGATGGGTATCCTTCGCGCGGCGGGTGCGGGGGCTGGTTCTGCCTGTGCTACATGGCCTGTCATGGCCGCTGCGCCGCCTAATGCGATGGTTTTAAGCCAGTCGCGCCGGGAGGTGGAGTGCTCTTCGTGGTGTTTCATGTATAAAATTTTGGATAATAATATTAAAAATTTGTGACTTTTATAGATTTTGTAATAAAACGTTTACGCGTACTACACATCTTTTAAGTAGAGAACCTCGCAGCGCGCCCTTCTAGACAAAAGATCGAAACTGTTTTCATGAAAAATATCTACACAACGGCGCTGATTTTGCTGGGCATTGCCCGATTCGACCAGGCCATTTCGCAGCCGGCTCCCGATTACAAATCGCGGCGAGGTCAGATTCTCCACAATATCGAGGGCGTTTTCTACGAGTCGTCGACGGGCCTATTTTTCGAAACCAATGGTAAAAATGAAAAGCCGCATTCCTACCTGTGGCCGCTTTGTGCATTGTTGCAAGCTGCCACCGAGTCGGAGGCCGTAAGTCCAGGCAAGCAATATATGAAGCCGGTACTGGGCGCCATCAGGCAATACTACAACACCAGCGCGCCGGCTCCGGGTTATCAGGCGTATGTAACGAGTGAGCAAAAGGATTCGCGGTTTTACGACGACAATCAATGGATCGCGATCGCGTGCCTGGACGCGTACAACCGCACGGGCGAAAAGGATTACCTGGTCATCGCGGAGGAGATCTACCGCTTCATGATGACCGGTTACGACGATAAAGCCGGCGGCGGCCTGTATTGGAAAGAAGATGAAAAGAATACAAAAAATACCTGCTCGAATGGCCCCGGCATACTCGTAGCGCTGGAATTATACCAGATCAAAAAGGAACCCGAATACCTGAAAACGGCGATTGGATTGTACGATTGGACTAAAAAGAACCTGCGTGCCAGCGACGGTACCTACTACGATGCGATCAAAATCCCGTCCCTGAAAATTGATTCGGCCAAATACTCGTATAATACAGGTACTATGCTGCAATCGGCGGTGCTGCTGCATACTATCACGGGCAAAAAGGAGTACTTGGATGAAGCCAGGGCATTGGCCGAGGGTTCCAAAAAGCATTTTTACAAAAACAACAAGCTCCCGGACAACTATTGGTTCAACGTCGTACTCCTGCGGGGCTTTGAAGAGCTCCACAAAATCGACCCGCAAGCCGGCGATTTCGGTATTTTCATTGCCGACGCCGAGCGAATCTGGAAGGACGAGCGCGACGCAAAAGGCCTTCTGGGCCGTAAACCCATAAAAACGCTGATCGACCAGGGCGCGATGCTGGAAATGTATGCGCGGTTGGAACGGCTGGCGCAGGAATAGCAAGGAATGCACACGCAAAAGCGCCGGCTGAATGTTCAACCGGCGCTTTTGCTTTATTCTTAATATTCGAAGCTATTACTATTCCGTATCCTTATAAACCCCGAACTCGCTGATCGCAATGCTGACAGGCGACTTGGTAATGCGGAGGCGCACTTTGTTGGAAGTAATCGGTACGTCGAGTTTGGCGAGGCGTTTCGCGCCGACGCTGGTTCCTTTGTGAATTTCCTTCCATTCGTTGCCGATCCAGGCGTCTACGGCAAACTCTTCGATGCGCTGGCCGAGTTTGATGTATTCCTGCAAGCTGATGACGTCGAAAACAATCGGTTGGGTAAGTTCGATCACCACTTCCGGCGTTTTGAAATCGTCGTCGGTAGCCCAATAGGTATCCGGCTTGCCGTCGAGGAGGTTTTTGGCGCTGTAAATGGAGTTGTAGCCGCGCACATTCACCGCTTTGGAGGTCGCACGGCCGAGCAGGTTCGTAGCAAAGGTGTTTTTGACATGATCGCCGAAGGTTTTCAGCGCTACCACGTCGTCGTTATGCAGCTGCCCGCGGGTATCGGGTGCGAGGCCGAGGTCGAGCGCTGCGCCGCGCCCTACACTTTTAAGGTACAGGTCAAACAGCTTCTCGGGTGTCTTCGGCTTTTCGTTGGCATGGTAAAACCAGCCTTTGCGTAATGGAACATCGCATTCTGCCGGAATCCAGAATTTGCCGCCACGCGTTCCGCCCGGGTTTTCGGTAGCATTGGCCTGCCCAGGAACGGCTACATTCTGCCCTTCGGAAGGTTTCGGGGTCAATGTGGCCCATGAGGTAGGGTTCACGCTGCCATCCTCGTTGCCTGCCCAGCGCACGTCCCAGCCAATGTCGCTGAAAATGTTGGCATTGGGTTGCAGTTTGCGGGTGTAGTTGGTCCAGGTCGAATCCCACTGGTAGTAAGTCGTGTTATCGATGGAGCGCTTTTCACGGGCGCCGCCATAGTAGCCGTCACCACCGTTAGCGCCGTCGTGCCACGACATAAACAGGTCGCCATAATTGGTATACAACTCACGGAGCTGTTCGCGGTAGATCTTGATGTACTCCGGCGTGCCGTATTTCGCATTGTTGCGGTCCCAGGGCGAGCAATATACCCCGAATTTCAGCCCGTGCTTGCGCGCCGCGTCCGCCACCTCGCGCACGAGGTCGCCTTTGCCTTCACGGAACGGGCTTTTAGTGATATTATAGTCGGTTGTTTTGGTAGGCCATAGGCAGAAGCCGTCGTGGTGCTTCGCTACGAGCACGATCCCGCGCAAACCACCGGCTTTTGCCGCCTGAACGATCTGGTCGGCATTGAAATCGCTCGGGTTGAATGTCTTCGGATCTGCATCCCCATAACCCCATTCTTTGTTTTCGAACGTCGTAGGCGTGAAGTGCATGATACCGTAAACCTCGGTTTCATGCCAGGCGATCTGACGTAGTGCCGGCAGTGCGCCGTACGGTTTCGGAGGTGTTTGGGCAAAAGCGATCGACGCCGTCAGGCAGAGGAGACCGGTTATTTGTTTAATCATGTTGAAAAGGAGTTTCTGATGATACAGATAGGGGTGATGCAAACTGAAAGTGAAGATCGTTTTTTTTAGCCGAGTTCACCAAATCTATTGCTGTTTTCCTATCTGGTCTTAATTAATCACAAATAAATAAGCAGGCTGCGCCCCCACTTCTGACACAGTTTTAGCAGGCAGCTCGATCGCCCCATTCTTTACTTTCAATGCCTTTTTATTACCGGCAAATGTGATTTTCGCTTTTGCAGGAACTTCCAGTCCTTCCGGTTTCAATGAAGCGGGCAGCTTTTCGCCGGCTTCGGCCAGATAGAATGCGTAGGTAGTCGCGCCTTTTTTGGTGTAGGCCCATTTGCCGGCGCGGTACGGTGCCAGCGGTTTGGTTTCGTAAATACCTGTTCCATTTACATTCATCCATTTACCCATTTCTTCCAGGCGCGTGTAGGCTTCTTCGTGCCACTCGCCATCCGGGCCGGGAGCCACGTTGAGCAGGAGGTTACCGCCTTTCGCGACGATGTCGATCAGCGTATGGACGAGTTTCTGAGTCGATTTGAAGTTTTCTTTCGGAATATACGACCACGAATCGCCCATGGTCATGCAGGATTCCCAGGGAATGGACATATAGTGGTCGGGGATCGATTGTTCGGGCGTGACGTAGTTCTCAAACTCGCCGGTAACGGTGCGGTCCACCACGAGGAGGCCGGGCTGATGCGAGCGGGCCATTTTGGCAATGCGTGCCATGTCGATATCCTGGTCGTAAGGAATGGTTTTCTGCCAGCTGATGGTGGTATCGATGCTGCTTTTCGGACGTACCCAGCCGCCATCGAGCCAGAGGATGTCCACGGAGCCGTAGTCCGACATCAGTTCTTCGATCTGGTTATAGGTGAAGTCTTTGAACTTGTTCCAAAGCTCGGGGCGCTTCTTCGGGTCGTAGGACACGTTGCGGTCCTTGGGCGGGAAGTAGGGCCACCAGTAAGAATCGGTATGCCAGTCGGGTTTGGAGAAATAGGTGCCCGTCATGAAGCCTTCGTTGCGGAATGCGGCGAGTACTTCCTTGGTGACGTTCGCCTTCGGATTGCTCTTGAATGGCGTGTTGGTGATCTTGTAATCGGTGTATTTGGAATCGAACATCGAAAAGCCGTCGTGGTGCTTCGTTGTGAAAACCACGTATTTCATACCGGCACCTTTGGCAGCTTTGGCCCAGCGGTCCGGGTTGAATTTGACGGGGTTGAAGGTTTTGGCAATGTCTTCGTAAGCTTTTTTGTATTCATACCAATCGTGCGAATGCGGCCCGCGACGCTCGCACCAGCCCTCGTCCTCCGGGCACAGCGACCACGATTCGACGATGCCCCATTGGCTATACGTTCCCCAGTGCATCAGCAAGCCGAATTTGATATCCTGCCATTTGGAGAGCTTTTGCTGCACGAGCGGGTCGGTGGGCGCTACATATTTAGAGTGATTTTGCTCCGAATGCTGCTGCGCATACGCCCCGGAAGCAAATAGCAGCCCTGCCAGGAGGGCCGCTGTTGATTTAAGATTCATTGGATTGGTTAAATGTTTGGTAAATACGGGTATCTGAGGGTTTACGCGAAATGGCTTTTGGAGTCGACGACCTTGCCTTTGCCGTCGCCGGTGGTAATGGTGTAGGCAAATCCGGGCTGTACCGACCAGGCACCGACTTCACCCTTTTTATTGACGGCCAGAAATCCAACCTGGAAAGTTTTGGCACGCTCAGGATCGCGCTTGACGATCCTTTCGACTGCTTTTTTGCAGGCTTCCTCCGGTGAAGAACCATTGCGCATGAATTCCACGACCAAATGCGTGCCTGCCACGCGGATCACTTCCTCGCCCTGGCCGGATGAGGTGGCCGCGCCGATCTCGTTATCCACAAAAAGCCCTGCGCCGATGATAGGGGAGTCGCCTACGCGGCCGCGCATTTTGAAGCCCATGCCGCTCGTGGTACACATGCCGGAGAGATTACCCTGGGCGTCCAATGCGAGGGTGCCCATGGTGTCGTGGTTGAAATTGCCGTTGTCGAGCCGTGCAGGGGCAAATGGCCCGTGGCCTTTTGATTGCTTGTGTTCTATGTTGATAACCGGCTTGTATTCAGCCTTTTTGAGCCATTTTTTGTACTCGTCGGCCGCATCCGGTGAAAGCTTGGCGGATTCCAGTTTGAAACCGTTGGCCAATGCGAATTGCTGTGCGCCTGCGCCTGCGAGGAACACGTGCGGCGTGGTTTCCATGAGCTTGCGGGCCACTGATACCGGATGTTTGATCCTTTCGAGGAATGCGACGGCGCCGCAGTTCGATTTTTCATCCATAATGCATGCATCCAGCGTCACGTGCCCATCGCGGTCGGGGTTGCCGCCCAAGCCTACGCAGCAGTTGATATCGTTTTCGATGGCGATAGCGGCTTGCTCCACGGCGTCGAGCGCGCGGCCTCCTTTTTCCAGTACCGGCCATGCCGCCGCATTGGAAATCTGCCCACTGTCCCAGGTGGAAACCACGACAGGGCCTCCGGCAGTGGCTTGTACGCCCTTCGGCGATTTCGCAAATAATTCGTTTACCCGGGTAAATGGCAGTGCGATAGCTGACAGGCGTAGGAAGGATCGACGGTTCGTTTTCATGGTGTCCTGGATAACGGGTTTATGGATGGGTAAGTGTAGTTTTGTAAAATTTTAAAAATAATTCCGCAGGTTAATTAAAATTTTTTCAAATATACATCCGGCGAAATTTGTGATCAATGAAAATATGAAATTTCATATGATCTGTTGGCCGAAGTCGCTTATTTTGAAATATTTGTGGGTAAAAGGTTGCAATGCAGCGCGCTAGGCACATTTAGCACACTTACTAATTTTTTCAGACGATTCACAGGTGGTTTCTGATTTAATGGCAACCTTTGGCTACCAGTTTCAGAAAAAAGAAAGACATACACGATGACGAACTCTCCCAGGGCATGTGTAGATGTGGCGATCAACGCCTACGGTAAGCCGTACCAGACGGCCATCACACTGCTGACGCTCATGAAGCATTCGCACCAATGGATCAATAAAATCTATTTTGTAGAGGAAGCCAAACAGCCGGAGCCGCCAAATTTCAAATTCATTTTCGATCATTTCGGCGATAAGATCGTCTACTACAAGCCCAATGTCTGGCTCTGGACAAATAATGTAAAATTCAATTTCCTGCTCAATTTCAAGCGGTACCGGCATGCGGTGCGCTACCAGTACGCGTGGGAAAAGTCCGATCAGAAGTACCTGCTTGTGATCCATAATGATGTGTATTTCAAAAGCGACCTGGTAGGCGAGTATGTCAATGGCATCGGCGATGCGTCGGGTATCGGGCGGATCGGGCAATGCTGGGTGTGCCCGGCCATGGAAGCCGGTCTTTGCGGGCCGGAGCGCTATACCGAATACAAGCCGGGTTACGAGGAGGTAATGCAGCTCGCCGCCACGCACCCGCAGGCACGTACAGGAGAGTACGCACGCGTGGTTGATCCGGCGGCTCCCTGGCCTTTGCCGGAGTGCCGTTTGAATGAATATGTGGCGATGATCGACCTGGAAAAGACCCGTAAAGATACCACGCCGGTGGGCAAGGGAACCGCATTCGGATCGTACGACCGGCTCGATGTGGGTGTGAAATGGTTTGCGGATATGAACAATATGGGCCATAGTTTCAAGCATTTCGACTACGACCCTTTTGCCACGCATAGCTGGATCAGCTTGCAGAATGCCGGTCATAATGCGCTTTTCAACAAGGATCTGTACCGTTACGAGGAATCGGTGGCGTTGCAGGTGTTGAAGGACGAGTTTAATATCCAACCATAATGTGAAACGGCCATCCCGCGATATGGTATTGGAAATCAGTCAGCTAAGTCAGCGGTATGGTGAGCGGGAAATTCTTTCGATCCCTTCCTTTGGAATCGAAAAAGGCATTTACTGGATACAGGGCGAAAACGGCGCGGGTAAGTCGACGCTCTTCCGGACGCTGGCGGGCATGCTGCCATTTGAGGGAAGTGTACGGATCGATCATCAGTATGACCTCAAAAAACACCCCGTCGAATACCGTCTCCGCCTGAATCTCGGCGAAGCGGAGCCGCTCTACCCATCGTTTCTCACTCCCGCCGACCTGATCGCATTTGTAGCCGAAGCGCAGAAAGCGTCCCGCGAGCAAAGCGAAAAGCTCATTGATGCATTCGGGATCAATTACCTGCAAAACCCGTTCGGTAGCTGTTCCAGCGGGATGGTGAAAAAGGTATCCTTGCTGCTGGCATTCCTCGGTGAGCCTTCGGTAATCATCCTCGACGAGCCGCTCATTACCATCGACCGCGAGGCGCGTGAGGTGCTTTTTGAACTGATTAAGGAGTACCACCGCAATGGCGTCACATTTCTGCTGTCGTCGCACCAGCTTTTCGAGCAGGAAGGGCTGCACGTTTCCCAAAGTTTCCGGTTAAAGAACAAAACACTCGTAGCCACCGATGCGCTATGAAAATGCTGCTGATCTCTACCGTTTCATCATTTTTCAGGCAGCGGGCCGGCACGTTCCTTGTGTTGCTCGGTGTGCTTTTCGGGTTTCTGAGCGCCAATGAGCACCATGCATTCGCCGTGTTTTTCCTCACCGGCAGCTACGGAATGCTGAGTCTGTTTGTAATCTGGCTGATTTATAGTCTTCTATGTGTTCAATTTCTCGCCAATACCTGGAAGCTGCCCGAATACACATTCATTTTCCACGCCCGCACATGGCCCGCGCCCGTACGTATGCGAAGGTTTGCCGTGCAGGCATTGGGCTTCCTGCAACCGGTACTTTACTACGGCCTTTACCTGCTCATTATCGCCATTCAGGACAAGTTGCTGGCGCGTCTCTGGCCAGTTATCCCTTTTTACATTATATTAATGCTAATGCTCGCAGGTGCTGCCGAATGGCGTATCCGGAAGCCGGTATTGTATGTGCCGGTTAAAGGTAAGCGCTTTATGAAATGGCCTTTCCCGCGTCCGGCGTCGTGGCTTTACTGGTCGATGGAATGGCTGGTGCGGGAGCGCGGGATTACTTTATTGGTTGGAAAACTGGGAGCAATGCTGGTAGCGGCCGGGACGATGCTCTATTACAGCACCGGCGAGTACGACATTCGAATGCCTGCGGTGGGAATGTCGCTGGCCTATATGCTCAATCTGGGACTTTCTTTGGAATTGTATCAATGGGAAGCTGAAATCTGGCTATGGGGCAGGTCGCTTCCGCTGCCGGTCTGGAAAGGTTGGGGCAGGGTAGTTGCGGCGCATTGCCTGCTGATCGTTCCCGAAACCGTGGTGGTGTTGCGTAGTGGCGCCCTTGGCTTTGCGGAACTGGTACAATTGTACTTTCTGGGCTTAGCGATCCTCATTGTCTCTCACCTGTATTTAAATAAAAGATCGGGATTGCCGGAGAATGCAATGCAGGTGTTCCTGTTCGGGTTTGTGGGCCTTACCTTATTGATTTTATACAAAATACCCTTGCTCATACTGGCAGGCTCCGGGCTGCTCTTCTCGGCTTATGCGTTTTGGCCTCGGAACAGGAGTCGTCAGATGTAGTCATTGGTGGTCAGGTATGGTCATTGATGGTCATGAATTGTTAAGCGTAGTCAGGTGGACTATCCCTGACTACACCTGACCACACCTGACCACTAATGCCCAAAACCGAGTTTATTTGGGAGTGGTAGGACGGACCTCGATTTTACTCGGTAATGTCCGCGCCGGCATTTTAATGAGGTCGGAAACAATCTGTCCGATGTCTTCCGGCTGGATTTTCCAGGCATCTTTTTCCGACGGCTCGTGGTTGTTGAATTCCGTCGCGACGGAGCCCGGCATAATGGTTGTTACTTTGATACCCGCGTTGCGCACGTCTAGCATCATGGCCTGTGAGAAGCCCACCAGCCCGAATTTGCTGGCATTGTACGCAGTGCCATTTGCAAAGAAATTAGTACCTGCGAGGCTGGCAATGTTAATGAAATACCCTTTCGACTCCGTCAATGCAGCGATGGATGCCTTGGCACTGAAAAACACGCCGGTAAGGTTGATATCGATGGTTTCCTGCCACAGTTCGGCGCTGAGCTCCTGGATCGGCGCGAAATGGCCTACGCCTGCGTTTGCGATGAAGTAATCGAGCCGGCCCCATTTATCGAGCACGGTTTGTACCGATTTTTCCTGCGGAGCAAGGTTGCGTACATCCGATTCGATGGCCAATGCATAGCCTTCCCGGATTTTGTTCAATGCATTCGCAGCCTCGTCGGCATTCTTTTGCGACCGGCTGGTAATTGCTACACGGATACCATCGCGGATCAGTGCTTCGGCAATGCCGTATCCTATTCCTTTGGAGCCGCCTGTGATCAGTGCTGTTTTGATTATTTCTGCCATTGCCTGAGTTTAGTTTGAAAAATTTACACGTAACGGCTTAACAGCATCAATGATCAGAAGGTTTGGAAAATGAGCTGCCGGTTTCGAAAATTGCCGTGTCACGGGTGTTTTTCTGAACGGCGATAGCCCCGAAAATACCTAGCAGGAAGGCGAATGCGTAAAAGCCTTTTTCACTCGGCAGTAAGGTCGCATTCCAAAGGCCCACAACGAGCAGTACGATGGCTAAAATGGTCGAAAACCAAGCGATGCCGTAGTAAATAGCCGTTACCGGAACGCCTTCTAATCGGTCGCGAACGCTCTTTTGAACCGATACAGCGGCGAAAAGGCCGTACATCAATACCGTAAAATAATATCCTTTTTCGCTCAGCAGCATTTCCGACCGCCAGAGGCCGATAATGAAGCCGGCCATTCCCACGCCCAAGGCGATCCATGACGCGGCAATGAAGGCTCCTGAGGTTTTCTGGACATTTGTAGTGCTCATATTAGTGTAAGTTAAATTGTTGGAGAAGGTTTTTTTGCCTGAATATTACATCATTTTGCAATAAAGTACTATAGGTCGTTTATTTGCCGGTCTCTGCCCAATATCCTATTTTTGCCGGCAGTATACATTTTGACAGATTCTAATCCAATTTATGAAGTTAGTAGCAAATAAAGTTGCATTGGTAACAGGGGCTTCGCGGGGTATCGGACGTTCGATCGCGTTGCGCCTGGCTCAGGAAGGTGCTGATGTCGCATTCACATATCTGTCCAGCGTCGAAAAAGGCGAGGCTTTGGCCAAAGAACTGGAATCATTCGGTGTGAAAGCGAAAGGCTACCGTTCCGATGCTTCCGATTTTCAGGCGGCAGACCAGCTCGTTACCGACGTCATCGCCGATTTCGGTAAGCTCGACGTGCTCATCAACAATGCCGGCGTCACCCGCGACGGGCTGCTGATGCGCATGAGCGAAGAGCAATGGGACACGGTGGTGAACATCAACCTGAAATCGGTTTTTAACCTTACCAAAGCCGCTACGAAATCCATGATCCGCGCTAAAAGCGGTTCAATCATCAACATAACCTCGGTGGTGGGTATACGCGGTAATGCGGGGCAGTCGAACTACGCTGCTTCGAAGGCCGGCATCATCGGTTTTACCAAGTCCATCGCATTGGAGCTGGGTTCAAGAAACATCCGTTCGAATGCGGTAGCACCGGGTTTCATCGAAACGGAAATGACCGACGCGGTAGATGCGAAGGCGGTGGAAGACTGGAAACAATCCATTCCGATGAAACGCGGAGGCCAGCCGGAAGAAGTGGCTGACGCCTGCGTGTTCCTCGCTTCGGATATGTCGCGCTACATCACCGGCCAGGTAATCCAGGTCGACGGTGGTATGTTAACATAGAGTGTTCCTTCGTTAGTAAATAGCTGGCGGTTTCGTTGTATATTGTAACGTCGCCAGCTATTGAATCCCAATCCATGCGGTCAGAGCTCATATTCCAAACCCCTTACTGGTTCATTATCTTCTGCGTGCTTGCGGGCCTGGCCTATGCCTGGCTGCTGTATCAGCCGCAACCGGCCTGGGGCAAGAAACTGAACTACGCGCTGGCCGCCGTACGCGGAATCGTGGTTGCATTGATTTGCTTCCTGCTCCTGAGCCCGCTCGTGAGGCGTACGCAATCTTCGGTCGATAAGGCCAAAATCGTTTTCGCGATCGATAATTCCGAATCTGTCGGCAAATATGGCCAGGCCGCGATGGAACAGGTGAAAGCCGCCGCCCGCGAACTGAACGATTCCGGCTTCGAGGTAAGCATCGAATCGTTGGAAGGCACGCAGAACAATGCGGATTCCCTTGCATTTAACCAAAACAAAACTAACCTGGCGGGGCTGCTCCAAACGGTCCGTACCAACTTTGAGGGCCGTAACCTGACCGACGTCGTGCTGCTTTCGGATGGTATCGTAAACCAGGGTGTGTCGCCTGCATATAACCGTTACCCGTTCAGGGTGAATGCATTGGCCGTGGGTGATTCGGTTCCAAAGCTGGATATCCGGGTGAAAGATGTCGTGAGCAACCGCATTGCATACCTGGGTAACGAGTTTCCGCTCAGGGCTGAAATTGCCGCTAATGGCTTGCAAGGCAAAAGTACAACCGTGACTTTGAAGCAAAACGGCCGGGTGATCCAGAGCCAGCCCGTAGTAATTGATCGCGCGGATTATTTCAAGGCATTTGATTTCAAAACTTCTTCCGCGCAAAAAGGCGTCCAGCATTATACCATCGAACTGGGCGCGGTTTCGGGCGAAACTTCGGGACGCAACAACCGGAAGGAAGTTTATATCGATATTATCGATGGCCGGCAGAAGATCCTGCTCATGGCGCTCGCACCGCATCCCGACATTAAAAGCATTCGGAGTGTGATCGAAGCGAACGATAATTATGAGCTGGATATCAATATATTATCCATTGCCAATAACCCGCCGGCCAGTACCAAGCAGTATGACCTCGTGATCCTGCACCAGATCCCGAATGTGCTCGGGTTGGGCAATACGCAGGTACGCAAGTTTCTGGATTCGAAAATGCCTTTGTTTTTCATTTTGGGAAACCAATCGGCCGTACCGCTGGCGAGCTCGCTGAACCGCTCACTGTTTATCAATGCTTCCGCGAACAACCAGATCGACAAGGTGACGGCGCGGTTCAATCCTTCGTTTACACAGCTTAACCTGGATGCCGAGAGCCTGAAACTGCTCGAACGGCTTCCGCCGCTTTCGGTGCCTTTTGGCGAATACAACATCTCGTCGGGTACCGAAACGATCTTGTACCAGAAGGTAGGGACGCTCAATACCAACAAGCCGCTATTGGTTTTGAATACCAATGGCGACCAGAAAACGGCAGTATTGGCAGGAGAGGGGCTTTGGCAATGGCGGCAGGAGGAATTTGCCCAAACCAGCAAGCAGGAAGTGGTGGATAACCTTTTCCAGAAGCTCATTCAGGTGCTTTCTGTGAAGGAGGACCGCCGGAAATTCCGCGTGTACCCGATCAGCAACGAGTTTGAAGCGGGTGAGCAGGTGGCATTTCAGACG
Source organism: Dyadobacter soli (assembly GCF_900101885.1). Classification (GTDB taxonomy): domain Bacteria; phylum Bacteroidota; class Bacteroidia; order Cytophagales; family Spirosomataceae; genus Dyadobacter; species Dyadobacter soli. Next base: position 133,112 of record NZ_FNAN01000003.1, read on the forward strand.
GAGGTTTACAATGATATTTACGAACCGATTTTTGGCCAGGAAGTGAAACTGCAACTGGTGGACGAAAAGGGAAAGAGTAAACAATTTACCTACACCCATTCGAAGGAAACACCGCGGTTCAATGTGAGCGGGCTGGCAGACGGCGTGTACCGGTACGCGGCCTCCACGACATTGAAAGGCAAGCAGGAAAATGTGTCGGGTCAGTTTGTGATCCGCAATGCAGACCTTGAACTGAGCAATACCACCGCGGATTTCGGAATGCTCCGGGATCTGGCGCGGCGGTCGGGCGGTGCATTTATTACGCCGGCGTCGCTGCAACAATTTATTCAAAAACTAAAAACTGACCGCCCGGCCGACCGGCTGGACAGCACCGAGGATATGGTCGAGCTGATCTATCTGAAATGGCTGTTCTTTCTGATCGTCGTGTTGCTCGGCGCGGAATGGGGACTGAGAAAATACCATGGCGGTTATTAACCTCCGGTCCCGGTATGATCTAATGCGTTTTACTTTTCATTGCCTATTGATTTGCCTCCTGGCGCGAACGCTCTCTCCCGCGTACGCACAGGTAACGCCCGCCGACACGCTGGTGCGACACTCGCTGGTGCGGCACTCGCTGGTACGCGATACATTAGCTCGCGACACGGTACCCGAAATCCGACCTAATTACAAATTGCTCCGGGGCATTTTCGCTGCCCAATCGGCCGTTTACCTCGGTACGATTTACGGATTGAGCAAGTCGTGGTACAAGAACCCGTTGACCAAATTCACCATCGAAGACGATAGCCGCGAGTGGTTACAAATGGACAAAATGGGGCACCTTTACACATCGTACCAGATTGCCCGGCACACAGCGGCATTGTACCGCAAAACCGGTATTTCTAAAAGGCAAATGCTCGTTTACGGCGCCATTTCCGGGGTTATTTTTCAAACGCCCATTGAAATCCTCGACGGCTTTTCGCCCGACTATGGGTTCTCGCCCGGCGATATGATTGCGAACCTGGCTGGCTCGGCGCTGTACCTCGGGCAGGTAGCATTATGGGACGAGGTTCGCATACAGCCCAAATTCTCATTTCATTACACTTCTTTGGCACAAGTGCGTCCGCAATTGTTGGGGAGCACGTGGTCGGAGCGGTGGCTGAAAGATTATAATGGACAGACCTACTGGTTTTCGGCTAGTCCGAAGTCATTTTTCAAAGGCTCCAACTGGCCTGCCTGGCTATGTTTTTCAGTAGGTTATGGTATCCAGAATATGGTTTCAGCGGAGCGTGACAAGAGCATTGAAATGGGTTACCGGCCATACCGGCAATATTATTTGTCGCTGGATATTGACCTGACGAAGATCAAAACGCGGAGCAAGTTTGTTAAGACGCTGGGTTTCCTGGTCAATTCCCTGAAAATCCCCGCCCCGGCATTGCAGTTTAGCTCGAAGGGCATCGATTTCAAGCCATTTTATTTTTAACAATATTGTTTGAACTAAAAACAGGTTCAAATCAACGGAAAGCAACATTTACTATGAATATCGGAGATAGAGTACGATTGGTCCATGGCAGGGAAGAAGGTGTGATCTACGCTTTTTTGCCTGGTAATGTGGTTGAAATAGAAATTGAGGACGGGTTTCGCATTCCGGTTCTGAGAAATGAAATAGTGACTATTTCGCCTGTGGAATCGCAGCGGATGGTGAAGCCGGAGGAGCCGAAAGTCGTTGCGGCGCGTGCGGACGTGATCGTACCACGCAATGCGCCATTTGCGGAAAAAGGCATTTACCTCGCATTCATTTCCATTAACGACCGCGCATTGACAGTCCACGCGATCAACAACACCGACTGGATTTTGCCATTCACGGCCGTAGCGGCTTCTGAATCGGTAAGTACCGGGCTGGCGGCGGGTGTGCTGCAACCACGCACTTCGCAAAAACTCACCGAAGTGCTGATGAAAGACTTCGAAAGCTGGCCGGTGTTCGACATCCATGCATTGTATTTCCGCGAAGGCAATTACCAACTGCCGGTTGCATTGAGTAAGCGCATTCGCTGCCGGGCGCAGTCGTTTTACAAGAACAAGGGCAATGTGCCGGTGTTGGCGAAGGATGGTTTTGTGTATCAACTGGATGAGGAAAATCTGAAACGTGAAACCCCGGGCATTTCGGAGGATGTTGCAGGAGAAATCAAGGCGAGTATGCTGGGGCAACCCGCCGCCGAGCAAAATACCCTTCCCAAGCCCGAACAGGTGATCGACCTGCACATTGAAAAGCTCGTTAACAATCCTAAGAGCCTGTCGAATGACGCGATGCTGAAAAAACAGCTGGATGTTTTCGAGAGCAGTCTGGAATCGGCAATCGCCAATGGAATGGAAGAAATCACGTTTATACACGGCGCGGGCAGCGGCGCATTGAAAAACGAGCTGCACCGCAGGCTGGGGAAGAACCAGCATGTACAATTTTTTAAAGATGCATTAAAAGAGAAATTCGGATACGGTGCAACCCTCGTCAAAATTAAGTAATGTATACGTCAGGCGCGGTTATTTTTGGATAATCGCTTTGGCAGCCGTTGTTTTTTGGAGCTGCGGTTCTAAAAAAACCTCCCCTAAGGCCCCTATGGAAGAATACAAATATTCGGATAAGGAGATCCAGAACGAGAAACATTTGTCGGTACTGAATGTGCCGGTCGAGATCCCGGTAGCGGAAATCGAGAAGCAGATCAACAGCCAGATCAAAGGGTTGATCTACGACGATAACAGTTACGAGGACGAAAATAATGACAACCTGAAAGCGAAGGTCTGGAAGATCAGCCCGATCAAGGTCGTCGCTATCGATTCATCTTTTCTTTTTGAAGTACCCTTAAAAATATGGGTGAGTGCGGGTTACAAAGTGAGTCCGCTGGGTATGACGATGTCGGGATATAAGGATACCGAGTTTTCGATCCGCATTCGGCTGATTTCTAAAATTGGCATTACACCGTCGTGGCAGATCAAATCGGAGACTTACGTCGACAGTTACGACTGGATCAGCGAGCCGAATATCCGTGTGGCGGGGATCAATATCCCTATCAAAGGAATGGTGAGCCGCATGTTGAACAAGAATTTTGACAAAATCACCGAGGCGATCGACGGACAGGTCGCTTCGAATCTTGAACTTAAAAAGAATGCGGAGCTGGCCTGGAACATCGCACGCCAGCCCGTGATGCTCGCGAAGGAGTATGATACCTGGCTCGTGATCATGCCTACTGGCGTGGAAATGACGCCGCTCCTTGCGAAAAATAATATCCTCCGTTCGGTCATTGGTATTAAAGGTTACACACAGACGATCACGTCGGCCGTAAAACCCGCCGTGGCGCAGTTGCAGAAACTCCCGGACCTGCACATCGTGGACAAGGTTCAGGACGATTTCAAGATCGGACTGATCAGCCTCGTATCCTATGATGACGCCGCGAGGCTTGCAACCAAGCAGTTTGCGGGAGAGAAATTTTCGTTTTTAGGCGGCAAATACCATGTAGAAGTTGCTTCCATCGAGATGTACGGGCAGAACGACAGGCTCGTGATCAAGGCGGGGTTGAAGGGGAGTATCAGTGGTGATATTTATTTAAAGGGAACCCCTTACTATGATCCCGCCACACAGCAATTGTCACTGAAAAGCCTTGATTACGATCTGGATACGAAAAACTCGATCGTTCGCACAGCGGGTTGGCTGTTGCAGGGGCAGTTTAGCCGGATGATGGAAAAACGGATGGTGTTCCCGGTCGGAGGACAGATCGCCGATGCTAAAAATACGATCCAGAAAACGCTGGCCAACTATAAAGTCACCGAGGGTGTAGTTGTAAAAGGAATACTTTCCGATATTGTGCCCGATAAGGTTTACCTCACTCCGAAACATCTTTATTCTGTTGTATTTGCGACCGGAAAAGTGAATTTGAAAGTCGACGGATTGAAAGGAATCTGATCAAAAATTTGTACAATAATCAGCGTAAGTGCCATTTTTTTTCCTTTTTATGGTATATTGACTGCTGATCGAAAGAAAGTATTTCTTAGCTTTGTGGTCAGAGGAAAGGTCTAAGCTGTCCTGCCGCTGCGGTTTTTTAACCGGGGAGGAAAGTCCGGGCAGCACAGAGTGCCGTACTTCCTAACGGGAAGGCAACGAACTGGTGACGGTGCGTTGACAGCAAGTGCCACAGAGAATATACCGCCTTGGCATATTTTTTGTATGCCTCGGTAAGGGTGAAAAGGTGGAGTAAGAGCCCACCGGTTTCCTGGCGACAGGGAATGCATGGTAAACCTTATGGGCTGAAAGATCAAATAGGTGCTGGTTTGTGAAGCTACTCGTTTCCGTTCTTCGGAACGCCAGCACGGGTAGATCGTTAGAGGTTCCGGGTGACCGGAATCCTGGATAAATGGCAGGAGCGGAGATCGGGATTTTTCCTGATTGAAGTCACAGAACCCGGCTTACAGGCTTGGCTTTTTTTCTGAATTTTGAATTTATTTATAATGCTATATTTGAATTGAATCACATAACGCGTGTTTCCCATGAAGAAAAAGAATCTTTACGTTGCATTACTTTGTTCTACCCTCCTGAGTTACAATACGTACGCTCAAAATCGCACGTATGAAGGACCAAATAAAATGAATACCTGGTCGATCACAGGCTACGGAGGTATTACAAAATTCTTCGGAGATTTGACCCAGTACAATGGCTTCAAACGTGGAGACCGGGAGGAATTGACAGGTGCGTGGGGGCTTTCAGTGAACAAGCAGCTTACACCACTTTTGGGCATTCAGCTGACGGGCTACAATGGCCGTCTTCAGGGAGCTAAGGACAATCACCAGAGTTCTTTGACCGGTGATACTTACAGCGCCACTTTCAACAGCCCTTCATTTGTTCAACTGACTTTGGATGGAACACTTAATGTGAACCGTTTGCTGTTCGGTTACAACAAATTGCGCCGCTGGAAAGTAGATGCGCATTTGGGAGGGGGTATTATCTACTACCACACCGATGTGGAATACACCAACGTGACCAAAGCTACGGTAGGGCAATTCTCCACCAATACAGACGCCAGCTCGAAAACGGCCGGTAAATGGGAACGCAACGGATCCACTTACACACGCGAATGGGTAGTACCCGTAGGTTTTGCAGTACATTATGAGCTCAGCCCACGTTTCGACATTGGTTTCGACTACACCCACAACTTTGTAAATACGGAGAAACTGGATGCAACTGTCGGCGGATTGAGCGACTACGATTCACAACAGGGAATCTGGACCTTCGCAAAAGGTGATTCAAGAAACGATGCTTACGGAATTCTTTCACTGGCCCTTACTTACAAGCTTGGTAAGAATGCGGTAAGAGCGAAAGATGGTAAATACGACGCTGCTGCGGGCCGTTACCACCTGCGTTGGGCTAATCCTCAGCAGCTGATCCCGGTTCCTTACAACCCGACAATGAACGATGCGGATTCTATCGCGAAAGCAAATATGCCTAAGCCGGTTGATCCACGTCTTTATACTGACTCTGACGGTGACGGCGTAGCCGACCTGTTCGACAAAGAAGCGAACACACCTGCGGGTAGCATTGTTTCCGGTGGTGGTGTTGCATTGGATATCGACAAAATCATCCGCGACGCTATCAAAAACAACCTGCCGAAAGACGAATGCGAAGCGTTGTTCAGCAACATCGAATTCGATACTGATAAAGCGATCATTCGCAATGCTTCGAAAGAAACACTTAGCAAAGTGGTTGAATTGTTGAACATGCGTACCAACTGCCGTATCGTACTCGTAGGTCACACGGATGCCCGTGCTTCGGATTCTTACAACGTATCCCTGTCACGTCGTCGTGTGGATGCAGCGAAACGCTTCCTGGTTCGTGCCGGACTTACAGATCCTAGCCGCATCATCGCTGAATACTACGGTGAATATCGCCCGATCGCAGAAAATACAACTGTGGAAGGTCTTCAATCCAACCGTCGCGTTGAGATCAAGATCCTGCCTAACAACACAATCCGCTCTACTTACCCGGCTGGTTTCCGCCGCTAATAGTTGCAGCAAATACATCGAAAGGGAGACAAGAAATTGTCTCCCTTTTTTGTTTCTCAATATTCAAAAACAGGAAAGTTTTGCGTACCTTTGCACCCTGTTTAATTACGGGACGAGTTCCCAACCATAACAAATTCACAAATGGCAGTTAAAATCAGATTAGCGCGTCGGGGACGCAAAAAGAAAGCGATCTATGATATCGTAGTCGCAGATGCCAGAGCACCACGTGATGGTCGCTTCATCGAAAAATTGGGTCTTTATAACCCAGGTACTAACCCTGCTTCCATCGTTTTGGAATCAGACAAAGCAGTTGACTGGCTTCTGAAAGGTGCTCAGCCAACTGACACAGCTCGCTCAATTTTGCAACACGAAGGCGTATTGCTCCGCAAGCACTTGCAAGTAGGTGTTTTGAAAGGCGCTATCACGCAGGAAGTTGCAGACGCACGTTTCGAAGAGTGGAAAGGTTCTAAAACGGACCGTAAAGCTACTGCTGCCGATACTTTGGCTGCACAGAAAGATGCTGACAAGAAAGCGAAACTTGACGCTGAGCGTAAAGTTAACGATGCTCGTGCTGAGGCTATCGCCAAGAAAAACGCGCCTCCTGTGGAAGAAGTTGCTACCGAAGAAGTGGCTGACGAAGCTGCTGACGCGGCAGAAACCACTGACGCAGCAGAAGCAACTGACGCTCCGGCAGCGGACGCTCCGGCGGAAGAGTCAGCAGAATAATTTAATGTACATACATTGCGCTATGGGTCTGTCGGTATTCCGCACAGACTCATATTGTTTTATACAAAACCTAAATTTTGAATCCCTGAAATGACACAGGACAACTGTTATTTATTGGGCTATATCGTGCGGACACACGGCACCGCCGGCAACGTGGTAATTTACCTGGATGTGGATTATCCGGATGATTATGAAGACCTGGAAACGGTTTATGTCGAGATCAAGGGCGAACTGGTACCTTATTTTATCGACGAGATTAACCTGCAAAAGCAAAGTAACGCGATTGTGACCTTCGAAGATGTGGACACCATTGTGAAAGCGCAGGCGCTCGTTGGTACCTCGCTTTACCTGCCTTTGGAAGAACTAAGCGAACTGGGCGAGGACGAGTTTTACTACCACGAGATCAAAGGTTTCAAGGTAGTGGACCAAACGCTGGGAGAACTCGGCATTGTGCGGGAAGTGTACTCGCTGAATGGCCAGGACCTGATCGCGATGGACTACCAGGGCTCCGAAGTGCTGATCCCTACTGCTAATGACATTGTGATCAAAGCGGATAAGGAAGCGAAATCGTTGTTGGTGAACCTGCCGGAAGGCCTCTTGGAAGTTTATCTCGATAATGCAGCCGAAAACACGCCAGATGATGCGGATTGACATTTTGAGCTGTGTGCCGAGCCTGCTCGACAGTTTCTTCGCGCATTCGATCCTGAAAAGGGCGCAGCAAGCCAATCACGTGGAAGTGGTAATCCACGATATTCGCGATTATTCTGTCAACAAACACCGCACAATCGACGATTACGCATTTGGTGGTGGTGCTGGAATGGTGTTGCAAATCGAACCGATTGCCCGTTGCATTCGTGCATTGCAGGCCGAACGTGAATACGACGAGATCATCTACCTCACGCCCGACGGCGAGCAAATGCGCCAGCCGATGGTAAACCAGCTTTCATTAAAAGGTAACCTGATGATGCTTTGCGGGCATTACAAGGGCGTAGATCAGCGCGTGCGCGACCTGTTCGTGACAAAGGAAATCAGTATTGGAGACTACGTGCTTTCGGGAGGTGAACTCGCCGCAGCCGTGCTTGCAGATGCCATTATCCGCCTTATTCCGGGGGTTTTGAATGACGAAACTTCCGCATTGACGGACTCGTTTCAGGATAACCTCCTGGCCCCGCCGGTATATTCCCGACCAGCCGATTTCGAAGGCCATAAAGTGCCCGAAATCCTGATGTCGGGGCACGAGGCGAAGATTGAGGAGTGGCGTTACGAGCAGTCGCTCAAAAGAACGAAAGAAAGAAGGCCGGACCTGTTGCAATAGCAATAGGCCGGCCTCATAGTATCTGCATTTAGCTTTTGTAACCTTAAAAATCGAGGTTACAGTTGATCCATTCATTATCGAAATTGGTGCCATACTTGCGGTAGAAATTCACCGCAGACGTATTCCAGTCGAGCACCTGCCACATCATTCCCGTACAGCCTACATTTTTCGCAGCTATTACCGTGGCGTCGAAAAGGATTTTGCCGATGCCATTGCCCCGCATCGATTCGGTAACGATGATATCCTCCATGTAAAGCCGCTTTCCTTTCCAGGTAGAGTAGCGGTAGTAGTACAAACAAAGCCCGATGATCTTGGAATCCACTTCGGCAACGAAAAAATCGAAGAGCTTTTCGTTGTAATCGCGGGTCATTTTGTCAACATTATTGGTTACCTGGTTCAGGGCCCGTTCGTAAATCGCAAGCTCTTTCACCAATTCAAAAATTGCGGGTATATCCTCTGCTGTGCCCTGCCTGGTCGAAATATTCATGATAAACGGTTTATTGATTAGAAAGGTTAAGAATCGAGAATATACTATTTCCTACTGAGAGTTCACATAGTTTTCCCACTTTTCAAGGATCGCCCGGAAATTTTCAGGTAATTCGGTTTCGAACTGGATCCATTGCCGGGTGGTAGGGTGGATAAAACCGAGTGATTTGGCATGCAGCGCCTGCCCGGGAATGAGGCTGAAACCCTTTTCGACCATTGCCTTATAACTGCCGCTCGAAACGCCCCGCAGGATTTTGTCGCCTCCGTACATCGGATCGTTGAAGATCGGGTGCCCGATGTGCTTCATATGCGCGCGTATCTGGTGCGTGCGGCCGGTTTCGAGGTTACACTTAATCATCGAAACATAGCGCATTGGCTTAATCACCTCGTAATGCGTGACCGCGTGTTTGCCCTGGCTGCCATCCACGTACACGTCCATCACGCGCCTGTCGCGTACGCTGCGCCCGATGTGGCCGGTAACGGTACCCTTGTCGACTTTGGGTTCACCCCATATTAATGCGTGATAGGTACGTTCTATTGAATGATCGGCGAACTGGCTGGCGAGGAAAGTCATGGCAAATTCGGTTTTTGCGATCACGAGCAGGCCGGAGGTGTCTTTATCGATGCGGTGCACCAGCCCCGGGCGGCCCTCGCCATTGCGGCCGGTAGGGAGCTGTTGGAAATGGTACACGAGCGCATTGATCAATGTGCCCGTCCAGTTGCCATACGCCGGGTGCACGACCATTCCTGCCGGCTTATTGACAATCATTAATACATCGTCTTCATAGACAATATTAATCGGAATGTCCTCCGGAATGATTTCGGTATCGCGTGGCGGCTCGGGCAGCGAAAGCGTGATCACATCCAACGGCTTGACCTTATAGCTGGCCTTCGTTGGCTGGCCGTTGACCTTTACGGCCTCCGCTTCAATGCCGTTTTGTATTTTTGTCCTGGAAGCGTTGGCAACATGAAGATTCAGGAATTTATCGAGCCGCATCAGGCTTTGACCTTTGTCGGCGACAATGCGGTAATGTTCAAATAAATCATCCTCTTCGGAGGCAATATCAACAAGTTCTACGGACATTCTTTTTGGATTAACTATCAACAAAATTACCAAAATAAGTGGATTTACTGAGTTCGCAGATCCCCACACCCTTGCAGCGGCTTATGAATGCAGCTACTGAAAAGGCGGGCGTTGCATTGTACATCAAACGCGACGACCTCATTCACCCAACGGTTTCGGGCAATAAATGGCGGAAATTGAAATACAATTTGCTTGAAGCGAAAGCAAGAAGCGAAACGGCCGTTCTGACGTTTGGCGGTGCATATTCGAACCATTTATACGCGACCGCCGCTGCCGGGAATGCATTGGGGCTGAAAACCATCGGCATTGTAAGAGGCCTCGAACTGGAAAATAAGGAGAATGCGACTTTGCAATTCTGCCGCGAACGGGGAATGCAATTGCATTTCGTGACGCGTGAAGAGTACCGGCAACGCAATTCGAAGGATTATCTCAAACACATTTCGAACCGCTTCGATAGGCCATACCTTATCCCGGAAGGAGGCACGACGGCACTTGCATTGAAAGGCGTCGCCGAAATGGTTTATGAAGTCAGGGATCAGTTGGGATCACTGCCCGATTTTATTGCCACAGCAGTTGGAACAGGCGGCACTGCCGCCGGAATTCTATCCGCGGGTGCCAATGCGCTCGCATTCTCCGCATTGAAAGGGGGTGATTTTCTCCGGGATGACATTTCTGAGCTTCTCAATGAATGCAAAACGCCCGGAAATCTCGCATTGCTGACAGACTACCATTTTGGGGGTTATGCCAAATGGAATAATGAGCTGCTGGCGTTCATGCAGGATTTCCGGGCGGAGTTCGGTATTCAGTTGGAGCAGGTGTATACTGCCAAAATGTTTTACGGGCTGTTTGACCTCATTCAAAAAGGCTATTTTAAAGCTGGGACAACCGTGGTAGCCGTACACACTGGCGGTTTACAGGGTCTGATCAGGGTGTAGCTATCTCCACTTCCTCCTCATTATTCGCTGGTTTGTTGGCCATGAATTCCTTGATAAGGTCGCGGTCACCCGCGATCCAGAGGACATCCTGAATTTCAATCACCATTGACGAATCCGGGTTAAGAATGCGCTCGCCATTTCGTTCCAGGCCTACGATCATGCCGTGGGTCATTTCACGGATGCCGCTGTCGCGGATCGTTTTGCCGCGAATGCCGTGTTGCGTTTTCACTTCCACGCGTTCGAGCACGATGCTGTCTTCATGTGCCATGTACACATCGCCATTCATACTTACCTCGATATGGCTTCGGAAAACGTCGAGCTGGTCGTCGGTACCGATTACCTCGATGCGGTCGCAGGGGTAGAGCACCTCGGTCGGGCGCGGGAGGTGAATGGTTTTGCTTCCCCTTTCGATGAGTACGACGTTAATGCCGAAAACTTCCCGGATTTTCAGTTCCTGCAAGCTTTTACCGATCAGGTTGGAATCCGGACTCACTTCCAGGAAAGCAAAGTGCGCGTCCCAGGGCAGGAGAATTCTTTTGGATTTTCCACTTCCTTCCAGTTGTCTTGCATTGAGGTTTTGCAGGAAACGGTCTTCGATTTTGTGGTAAAACTGCTGTAATCTCTGGTAAAAAATCGCCAGTCCGAGCACCATGATGCCGCCTGCCACGATAAATGAAATTTGTGTCGAGAAAAATGAGTTGAGCAGGAAGGCCATCAGCAGGATAGCGATTACCACTCTTGAAAGTTCAAGCACCAGCAGCGGCCCACGGCTGTATTTCCGGCTGAGCCAGATCGACGAATACGCCTTTCGGTTGCCTCTTTTGAACACCAATGCCCATAAAAAGGGTGAGATTAGCAGGAACGTAATGCCAAAAAGCACCGAATTGGTGATGAAGTTTTCGGGCACGCGCGTGTGCAGCTGGTCCGCGAGCTGACGCGAAGATGCAAGGATGATCCCCACCACGACGACGGAGTTCAAAATCACGGTCTGCGCATAGGCTTTCAGGATTTCATTCCATTGCGTGGTTTGCGCGATCGTTTCTGTACTGGTGCTGTACCGATTGAGGTAATGCCGCCATTTTTCAGGCAAATGCTTGTTGAGCCACTCGTAGAGCGGTTCGGATGCCTTCATCATGTAAGGTGTGGCAAATGTCGTGATCACCGAAACACCCACCGCGATCGGGTAGAGGAAGCCGCTCGTTACTTTCAGGGAAAGGCCAAGATTGGCGATAATGAATGAAAATTCCCCGATTTGGGACAAACTCATACCTGATTGCAGCGACTTTTTCAAAGGCTGACCTGAAATGACAGCACCTAATGTGACGAAAGTAGTTTTACCCAGCATTACAACCAGCACGAGAATAGCCGTCGGTACCGCATAATCCAGCAATAGGCCAGGATTGATCAGCATTCCCACCGAGATAAAGAACACCGCACCGAAAAGGTCTTTCACCGGTTTGAGTAAATGCTCGATTTTTTCCGCATGCGTCGTTTCAGCCAAAATAGAGCCCATGATAAATGCGCCTAATGCAGCCGAGAATCCCGCTTTGGTGACCAGAAATACCATTCCGAAGCACAATGCAACGGAGGTGATAAGCACGCTTTCGTCGTTCATCAGATGCCGGTAGCGGCGCAGCAGGGTAGGGAAAACGAAAATGCCGCCCAGGAACCAGATGGTGAGAAAGAAGAAGAGTTTCAGGCTGGATTGGATTAATTCAAATCCTGCAAACTGCTGGCTTAGCGATAATGTGGAGAGCAACACCATCAGTAACACCGCGGTAAGGTCTTCGATAACCAGGATACCCATTACCACGCGGGTAAATTTCTGCGTTTTCAGGCCAAGCTCGTCGAATGCACGGAAAATAATGGTTGTAGATGAAATGGCGATGATACCACCGAGAAAAAGACTGTCGGTTTTGCTCCAACCCAGTAACTGGCCGGTTAGGAAGCCAGTTCCAAGCATCATCGATACTTCAAACAAACCGGTAATGGCAGCGGTATTACCAACCTTGACCAGCTTTTTGAAACTAAACTCCAAACCCAGGTTGAAAAGCAGGAATATCACCCCGATCTCGGCCCATATTTCAATGGTTTTGATGTCGGTAATGGTGGGAAACAAGTGGAAATTAGGCCCTACAAGTAACCCGGCCAAAATGTAACCCAGCACAATAGGCTGCTTCAATTTCTTGAAGATTACGGTAATAATACCGGCCATTGTGAGAATGAGCGACAGGTCTATGATTAGTTGTGGAACGTGAGTCATGAAGGGTGGATCGTTGATGGAAAAATTTACTAAGATCAATAAAATACAAAAAGCCTTCGACGAATCAAAGGCTTTCTGCGTTTTATCTTATTTGAAATTTTAACCTACGCTTCCTTCCAGGCTGATTTCCAGGAGTTTCTGCGCTTCAACGGCAAATTCCATCGGAAGCTGATTTAATACTTCTTTAGCATACCCATTCACGATCAATGCAACCGCTTGTTCCGTTGGGATACCGCGTTGGTTGCAGTAGAAAAGAATGTCTTCTCCGATCTTCGAAGTAGTAGCTTCGTGCTCTACGGTTGCCGACGGGTTGTTTACTTCAATGTAAGGGAAAGTGTGCGCGCCGCATTTGTCGCCAAGCAACAGGGAGTCGCATTGCGAGAAGTTACGTGCTTTCTCAGCCTTTTTAAATACCTGTACCAACCCGCGGTAAGAATTCTGGCTCTTTCCGGCCGAAATACCTTTGGAAACGATCCGGCTTTTCGTGTTTTTACCGATGTGGATCATTTTTGTGCCGGTATCGGCTTGCTGCATGTTGTTGGTTACAGCCACCGAGTAAAATTCACCGATCGAGTTGTCGCCTTTCAGGATTACAGAAGGATATTTCCAGGTAATCGCCGAGCCGGTTTCAACTTGCGTCCAAGAGATTTTGGAGTTAGGGCCGTCGCAAAGGCCGCGTTTCGTTACGAAGTTGTAAATACCGCCTTTTCCGTCCTTATCGCCAGGGTACCAGTTCTGTACGGTCGAGTATTTTACATTTGCATTGTCGTGTGCGAAAATTTCAACGACCGCAGCGTGCAGCTGGTTTTCGTCACGCATAGGAGCAGTACAACCTTCGAGGTAGCTCACATGGCTGTCTTCGTCGCCAATGATCAGCGTTCTTTCAAACTGACCTGTCCCTGCGGCATTGATACGGAAGTAGGTCGAAAGCTCCATCGGGCAGCGAACGCCCTTCGGAATATATACAAATGATCCATCGGAGAAAACGGCCGAGTTCAGGGCCGCGTAGTAGTTATCCTTTGGCGGAACTACCGAGCCCAGGTATTTCTTCACCAGCTCCGGATGCTCACGGATCGCCTCGCTGATCGAGCAGAAAATGATGCCTTTTTCTTTGAGCGTGTCTTTGAAAGTCGTGAAAACCGATTCGGAGTCCATTACCGCGTCGACCGCAATGCCGGAAATCCTTTTCTGCTCGTTCAAAGAAATCCCCAGCCTTTCAAAAGTGTTACGCAGCTCGGGATCGATGTCGTCGATGCTCTCGACCGCCTTCTTTTTCTTCGGCGCCGAGTAATATTTGATAGCCTGGAATTCGATGGGCGGGTAATGCACGTTCGGCCATTTAGGCTCCTCCATGGTAAGCCACAAATGGTACGCTTTCAGGCGCCATTGCAGCATCCACTCGGGTTCGTTCTTTTTGGCAGAGATGAACCTGACGATATCGTCATTAAGGCCCGCGGGAGCCTCATCTGCCTCAATATCAGTTACAAAGCCGTATTTGTATTCCGAACTGGTGATTTCCTCCAACAATTCTTCTTCTTTGCTCATAGTCGTAATAATGTCACACTCTGGTTGGTATCATGCTAACACAGAGAAGTGGGATTGAGTTTATTCAGAGGGTCAAAAATACGGAAAATTGTGGAGATTCCGGCAGTAGGAGGCCGAAATAGGTGAAAACAAAAAAGACCCGCCGGGGCAGGTCTCTTCGTTATTTTAGTGATATAAATGCCTTATAAATAGGTAGTTGAAGACAGGTAATTCTTAACATAATCGTCGATACCTTCTTCCAGCGTGCTGAACGGACGGGTGTATCCGACGGAGCGCAGCTTGCTCATATTGGCCTGCGTGAAATACTGGTACTTGTCGCGAATGTCGGCCGGAGTATCGATAAACGAAATGTCCGGCGTTTTGTCCATTGCGTGGAAAGTGTTCGTAACCAGGTCTTTGAATGTACGTGCTTTGCCACTTCCCAGGTTGTAAATGCCCGAGTTTTTGCGGTGGTGCATGAAGAAAATGCAGACGTCGATCAGGTCTTTTACGTAAATAAAATCACGCATTTGCTCACCGTCCTTGAAATCGGGATTATGGGAGCGGAAAAGTTTCATTTTCTCGGTCGCCTTAATCTGGTTAAAGGCATGGAAAATCACTGATGCCATGCGGCCTTTGTGGTATTCATTTGGCCCGTATACATTGAAAAACTTCAACCCAGCCCAGAAAAACGGTTTTTTCTCCTGTGCCAATGCCCATTTATCGAACTCGTTTTTGGAATCACCATAAGGATTAAGTGGCTTCAACTGCCCGATCGTCGATTCGTTATCATCGTACCCGTGCTCGCCCAGCCCGTACGTAGCCGCGGACGACGCGTACACGAGGGGAATCTGGTAAGCCACGCATTTCTCCCAAATGCCTTTGGAATAGTTTACATTCAGTTCATCAAAAATTTCCTTGTCGAACTCCGTCGTGTCGGTACGTGCGCCGATATGGAAAATGAATTCCACGTCGCGGTTATTCGTATCCAGCCATTCGAAAAGTGCATTTCTTTCTACTTTTTCCTTGATAGTTTTTCCTTCGAGGTTTTCAGCTTTCTCGATTTTGGAAAAATCATCCACTGCAATAATGTTTTTAAAGCCGTCCTGATTGAGGCGGCTGATAAGCCCGCTGCCAATAAAGCCGGCTGCTCCTGTTACGATAATCATCGAGATTATATGTTAAACGGTAAAAAGAATGCCAGATAAGAGCACCGGAACGCGCCGATCTACTCTTAAATTTTAAGTGTGAAATAGGATTTTTTTTAGTTATCCTCTTGTTAACAAACAAAACTACGGATACAAGGTGTAATTTTGCGCCAGAATTATCAAGTGGCAGGAAGTTTTATGATTTACGTAACAAGAAAAGAGCATTTCAATGCGGCGCACCGGCTTTACAACCCGGCGTGGAGTGACGAGAAAAACCAGGAAGTATTTGGCCCTTGTGCCAACAACAACTGGCACGGGCATAATTTTGAGCTGATTGTTACGGTAAAAGGCAAGCCGGACCCTGATACCGGCTTCGTGATCGACCTGAAAGTGCTGGGGGATATTGTGAAGCAGGAGATCGTGGACAAGGTGGATCACAAGAACCTGAACCTCGACGTGGATTTCATGCAAGGTAAAATGGCTTCCTGCGAAATATTTGTCATGGAAATCTGGAACATCCTCGAACCGGCCATCGCACAGGCCGCGCCGAATGCGAAACTGCACTATATCAAGCTCGTAGAAACGCCTAAGAATTTTGTGGAGTATTATGGTGAATAGGGTGATTGTTGACTGCCAAGCTTTGACCGCCGACCGCCGACCAACGACCGCCGATCACTTATGAGATATTACATCATCGCCGGCGAGCGCTCGGGGGATCTGCATGGTTCCAATTTGATTAAAGGGATCAGGGCCAATGATCCTTCGGCGGAATTTCGTGGGTGGGGTGGTGATATGATGGAGGCAGAGGGAATGCAGCTGGTGACGCATTACAAGGATACGGCATTCATGGGGTTTCTGGAAGTGGTCATGAACCTCCGCACAATCACCGGTTTTCTCAAAAAATGCAAGGCCGACATTCTCGAATACCAGCCCGACGCATTGATACTGATCGACTATCCCGGTTTCAACCTGCGCATTGCTTCGTTTGCGAAGTCGAAAGGCCTCAAAGTCTTCTACTACATTTCACCGAAAGTGTGGGCATGGAAACAGAAGCGCGCCTGGAAGATCAAGGCCAATGTGGATCATATGTTCGTGATCTTCCCGTTCGAAATCGATTTTTATAAAAAATACGACTACAAGGTCGACTACGTGGGTAACCCGCTCATGGACGCCATTGCGGCATTTCGCCCCGATCCCGACTTCCGCCGAAACCATAACCTCGATGACCGCCCAATTATCGCATTACTTCCCGGCAGCAGAAAGCAGGAAATCATCGGCATGCTCGATACCATGCTTACTACCCAAAAGCATTTTCCCCATTACCAATATGTGATCGCCGGCGTCAAGAATTTGCCTTCCGCATTGTACGATCAATACTTATCCAGCGGTAAAGCAACCATCGTTTACGAAAGCACTTACGACCTGCTTTCCGTCGCCGATGCCGCATTGGTAACTTCCGGCACAGCTACTTTGGAAACCGCATTGTTGAAAGTGCCGGAAGTAGTTTGCTATCGGACCAGCGCCATTTCCTACGCATTAGCCAAGCGCCTGATCCGCATTCCGTTTATTTCTTTAGTGAATTTGATTTTGGAAAAAGAAGCGGTGCGGGAATTGATCCAGGATGAGTTGAATGAGGAAAATCTCGTTTCGGAATTGCGTCGCATTCTTCCCGGTGGTGATAAGAATGTGCAGCAAATGCAAGATTATGAGCTACTTGCAGAGCTTGTGGGCGGGGCGGGAGCTTCGGAGCGGACTGGGGGATTGATTGTGAAATATCTTCAATAAGTCTACCAAAATCGCTTTCGATTGCTCGACACCAAGTACTTATCGAGTTTATCATCGCAGCTCAGTAAATCGTAACTTTCACAAACCGCTTGCGCTACGATCATCCGGTCGAAGGGGTCTTTATGATGAAATGGTAGCTTATTGACGTATGCGGTGTGCTCAAACTTAATAGGCACCAACTCAATACGCAGTCTAGCCAAATCGTCGAATACAGAATCATAAGACATCTGCATAGAAAGTTTTTTGAGAGAAGTTTTAATTGATATCTCCCAAAGACTAGCTATGCTGATATAAATCTGATTGTCACTACTTTCAATCATCGAGCGGACCTTGCTGCCTATTAACGGATCGCCTTCGGTAAACCAGATAAAAGTGTGTGTATCAATTAAATAATTCATTTACATATAGTCTTTAAAGTCTTCCAATGGTTCGTCGAAATCGGGTGCCATAATATACTTCCCCTTATGAAGCCCGAATTGGCGCGGAGGTAAATTTTCGGCGGGCTTAGGTTGCTCTGCGTAAAGCTTTTTGAGCGAGGCAATGTATCGGGCCGCTTCTTGCTGCCACTTTTCTGGTAGCTGCTCGATGTCAGAAATAATTGCTTGTGTGTCCATAGCTTATAGTTTTATCAAATTTAACCAAAATAAAAACCACTCCAAAATACCTCAACCGTTGGGTGGTACGTAGCTTACTACGTATATTTGAACTCGAATTTTAATGACGTAGGAAATGAACATATTCAACGAGGTCGGTGCCTTGGCGATTTCAACGCGCCTGCAACGCCTGAGCGACCAATTCAGAAAGGACGGAGCGCTTATTTACCAGCATAATGGCATCAATTTCGAACCGAAATGGTTTCCGATCATTTACGCATTGCACGTGAAGCAGGCGCTGGGTATTATGGAGCTTTCGGAGGAGATTGGTTACGCGCATCCCTCGACGATCAGTTTGTTGAAGGAACTGGAAAGGGAAGGATTGGTAGAACCGTTCAAGGACGACCGTGATGGACGTAAGCGAATGGTTCGCCTCACGAAGAAGGCCCAGAAGCTCGTGGCGCAAATGCAGCCGGTTTGGGAGAAACTGAGGAAAACCGCGGAACATATTATCGATAATGCCAATAACCTATTGCAAGCCATGGATGAAACAGAATATCAATTGAAAAAAGAAGGCTTTTTCGAACGCTACAAACGAATGGAAAATGAGGAAACCAATGCTGCGATCCGCATTGTAGATTATCAGCCGGAGCATGCACAGGCATTCTACGACCTCAATTATGCCTGGATTTCGGAATCCTACGAAGTCGAACCTGAGGATGAAAAGACGCTTTCTGACCCGGAAACTTACTATCTCAAAGATGGTGGAGCAATCCTGATCGCGTTGTACGGAGACGAACCCGTGGGTACATGCGCATTGAAACGCAATGGCGATGTAGTTGAAATGAGCAAAATGACCGTTTCAAAGAGCATGCGGGGCAAAAAGATCGGTGATCTGCTCGGTAATGCGGTAATTGAAAAGGCACGCGAACTGGGAGCGGGCAAAGTGATACTCTACTCCAATCGCAAAGGCTCGGCAGCGGGTATTAACCTTTACAAAAAGCTTGGATTCGTGGAAGTGCCGCTGACGGGGCATAACTTCAAGCGGGCGGATATTAAGATGGAGCTGGTGTTGGGTTAACAATCAGCTGAAAATTTCCGCGAGATCGATTTCAAGGTCGGGGAAAATAGTCGAACGGAACTTCTCAGTCGCGGGTTTTAAACCCACATAAACGCCACTTTCGTTGAGCACGTAGGCATAGAGCGTGCTGTCTGCGTGCTCAACCAACCAATACTCCCTGACACCACTTTCCTGATAAAGGTCAAATTTGTTATCTTTTTCTTTTTTCGAGTTGTCCGGCGACAGGATTTCAACCATTAGATCGGGAGCGCCAAGGCAGCCGCGATCATCCAACTTCGATTCGTCGCAAATTACACATAGGTCGGGTTGAACCACCGTGTGAATCTTCTGATTTGCGATGCTTTCATCATGCCTGGGAAGACGCACATCGAAAGGTGCGTAGAATATTTGGCAATAGTGATTTCTGAAAAATGACATCATTTCCCAGTGTAGTTTTCCTGAAATCTTCTGGTGCCTGGTATTGGGCGCCGGCGACATTTTGAAAATCTTCCCCTTAATCAGCTCCAAGCGATCTTCAAATTGCCAAAGCAAATAATCGGCATAAGTATAGGTGCCGTTTAGGTCTAGCTGGTTTATATCGGTGACGATTGCAGGCATAGTGCGGTTGTCGATAGTTCGAGTTGTTTTAAACAAATCTACCCAAAATCCAGCCGGAAGTCAACGGGAAATGCCAGTTTTGGCGGTGATGAATGGGCAGCCGGTCGCATTCATTTATCAAGTCTTCCGCTTCTTCTTCCTTGCGGAAGGAAACAACACATTATTCAATATCAGCCGGTAACCGGGTGAGTTGGGGTAGAGGTTGAGGTCGGTGGGCATGCGGCGACCGCCTCCGCCGCGGCCTTCGGGATCGTGGCCGCCGTAGAAGGTCCATTGGCC
Organism: Dyadobacter soli; assembly: GCF_900101885.1. Classification (GTDB taxonomy): domain Bacteria; phylum Bacteroidota; class Bacteroidia; order Cytophagales; family Spirosomataceae; genus Dyadobacter; species Dyadobacter soli. Next base: position 152,949 of record NZ_FNAN01000003.1, read on the forward strand.
GCGGCCGAGCTCGCCGTAAATGTAGCGGTCGGAGTTGCTGCTGGTACCCATTACGAGCGAGCTCGGTTTGACGGTGTATTTGGAAAATGCGGTGGTTTGGCCGAAAAATTCGCGGATTAAATGCTCATGGTTTTGAACGAGCATGGCCGGAATGACGTCCCATTTGGCAGAAAAGTCAAAAAGGGAGAAGTAGGCGTCGTTTTCGCCCCAGCCGCGGTAACGGCCCGACGCGGAGTTGATGTCGGAGAAATTCATGCCGTCGTACTCGTCAAGTTGGAGCTTGAAGTTGTAGAAGGCGAAGGTCTTGTCGAAATCCAGTTTGGATTGTGCATCCGGGTCGATGCCGTCGCCATCCAGGTTATCGACGATGTCGACTCCCTCGGCTGCCAGCGCAATATCGAAAGTCTCGGCGCCGGAGCACATCGCGAACAGGAAGCCGCCGCCTGCGCAGAATTCCTTAATGGCCTTGGCGACGGCCAGTTTCATTTTCGGTACTTTCGAGAAACCATAACGGTTGGCAATAGCTTCCTGGGCTTTGATATCGGCCTCGCTGGTACGGCGCAGGTTTTTACCAAATTGCCCCGTAAAATCTTCATGGTGCAAATGCAGCCAGTCGTATTTGGGCAGGTCGCCGCGGAGGATCTCCTCGTCGTAAATGACTTCGAACGGGATTTCGGCGTATTTCAGCACGAGCAATACGGCGTCGGTATTCTCGAACTCGGCGGGGCCGATTTTGATAGGAGAGTACACGGCAATTTTCGCCGCCTTGAACAATTTCACCACGTCCATATTCACATTCGGATTACTGATCTCGTTCACGATTTGGGCGCTGGCAGCCTCCGAAAGCACCTCATAGGAAACTGCCCTCAGTTTGCATTCATTTTCAATGGATTTGGAATACTGAACCTTAAAACTGCCCCCGCGGTAATTGAGCAGCCAATCCACTTCAATATCCCCTTTCAGCAGAATATAGGCCAGTCCGTACGCCTTCAAATGGTTGGTCTGCGTGTTGTCCATCGGGATCAGGATCTGGTTTGCGAGGCAGATTTGCGACAGGAAAACCAGCACGAGCGGTAGAATCTTTCTCAGCATAGCAAGAAATGTTTGAAGTCCGAAGCTGCATCGTCAGGGAAGGTGTATCAAATTTAACCAATAATCGAGATTTTAGGTAGCTGGTTATGAGGTTTTTGTAGTGCCTCTTTCTATTTTTGAAAATACCACTATTCACCTGCTTAACGCATGACCGAAACACAAATCCTGAACTACGCCCTCAACCAGTTTGCGGGAATCGATGCCGATGCGTTCGAACTGTCGGCTCCCTACTGGCAACGAAAGACTTACGCAAAGGGCGAGTTTTATAATGAGTATAAGAATGTATGCAAATACCTCGGTTTCATCCTCGACGGCGTGTTCCGGACTTACTATATCGATGATGACTCGGCCGACGAAAAGAATGTATTTTTCTACTCCAAAAACCAGGTAGTGGTTGCCTACAAGAGTTTCGTGACCCAGACGCCATGCAGTTATTACACCGAGTCGATGACCGAGTCGACGGTTTTGTATATCCATATCAATCATTTGAACGAACTGTATGGTAAATCGCACGATTGGGAACGCTTCGGGCGGCTGGTAGCGGAAACGGCATTCAACCTGGCGATGAACCGCGCGGAGCAGTTTATGTTCCGAACGCCAGAGCAGCGCTACCTCGAACTGATCCAGAACCATCCCGACATTTTTAACAATGTCCCATTGTACCACATTGCCTCTTATCTGGGCATTCAAGCGCCTTCTTTGAGCAGGATCAGAAAAAGAATGGTGGGCAAATGACGATCTTAACTTGGGTTAAGAATATAGTCGGCTAACGTGCTGAATTTTGTCATGTTCAAAGAGGAACACAAGACGAAAATTCAACTTTTAACCGATAGAAATCATGAAAGCCAATAACACCAAAACCGTCGTATTTGTAACAGGTGCATTTGTAAGCCACAATGGCTGGGACCAATGGAGAACCTATTTTGAAAGCAAAGGATATACCACCTACGCTCCCGCCTGGCCGCACAAAGATGCGCCCGCAGCCGAACTGAGAGACAGACAACCCAACGATACCGATCTGGCCGGTCTGACATTCAAAGAACTGGTAGACCACTACGCCAATTTTGTGAAAACATTACCCGAAAAACCGATCATCATCGGCCACTCGCTGGGCGGACTGATCACCCAGATTTTGATTAACCGCGACTTGGGCGTTGCCGGTGCCGCCATCCATCCTGTACCGCCACAAGGTGTGCTCCCTTACGAATTCTCGTTCCTGAAAGCAGGTTATAAAGTATTCGGATTGTTTACTTCCCTGAAAAAAACTTACCTGATGTCGCTCGCCGACTGGCAATATGCCTTCACCAACGGCATGACGCTCGAAGAACAGATGAAAACCTGGGAAGAAAACGTGATTCCCGAATCCAAAACCGTAGCCCGCGGCGGTATCACTTCCGCAGCCAGCGTGGATTTCAAAAAGGCGCACGCTCCGTTGCTGATCACTTCCGGCGAGTTCGACAACATTATTCCTGCCTCGCTGAACCTCCGCAACTACAAAGCCTACAAACAAAACGGCTCAGTGCTGGACTACAAAGAGTTCGCCGGACGTAACCACTTCGTTTTAGGTCAGCCAACCTGGAAAGAGGATGCCGATTACATTCTCGAATGGATCAGCAAGCACTAAGACCAGTTTCGGCTCTGAGGATGATTGGCCATGATCTTTTTGACGGCCGACGACCGACCGCCGACGGCCGATCACTTGTTGTCAGGACCGAAAAAGCATGGTCGATCTTCTATGGTCAAAACATAAGCGTCACGAAAAGCGGATTACGTGCTTGAAGGGCGTAAAGCCAGTGAGAAAAACAGTAGGTGCTTCCATTGCCGGCAAGGCTCCCCGTAATGCAATGTTCTTGTGCAAAGCCAGTCCCGGACCGAAAGTAATGGTATCACCCCCCAATTCATATGAGCCAGTTGCCTCTTTCAGTAGCCAAGCATCTTTGGTGTTTTCAATTTTGGAAACACCTTTGAGCGTTCCGCCCGGTCTGAAAATTAGTTCCAACGCAGCCGGTACGCGCTCGGTACCATTCGTCACCACTTCGATTTCCATCCCGCCGGATGTTTCCCGGATCATTACCTTCGTTTCCAGCACCTGCACCTCGCTTTGCGGCCTGAAAGTCCGCGGCATCTTTTCCCAGTCGCCGTCAGGTGCAATGGATTCTTTGGGGTAGGGCTGATAATAGGGCCCGTCGAGCTTTTGCGTAAGCACCCATTCCTTCCCGTTTTCATTGATTTTCTCGGATTGAAACTGCCCTTTACCAAAAAAGGAAGTCGCAAACCGTACGCCTTGCAGCACCGCATTGCCTTTCATGAATGTAAACCATACCGGGTTGTTGGCGATCAGCGTGCTGTCCCATTTGTCCCTGCGCACACGTACGAGGCCGGAATTCGGGAAAGTTTTGACGTAATTGACCGGTACGGGCTTCTCCGCAGGCAATTCTGCCCAAAGCGAAGGATCGGTGAGGAAGTAATCGATAAATCCGGTCATTTTCGGGCCGGCGGTTTGTTCGATAAGTCGGCACATGGCTGCGTACTGGCCGTTTCCATCCTTGATCGCGAAATAGCGGTAGGGATAGTAATAGTTTTCCAGCGTACCCACAACCGCCTTGTCCTGTCTCCCGGAAGCATCGGTCACGATTTCGGCGTTGGGATGCACATAATACATCGTCATGTCGAGGTTTTTACGCACGGCGTCGAAAAGCTCCGGTTTTTGAAGGCCTTTGCCGATAGTAATGAGCAGCCGGTCGGTAAGGGAGGAGTAAATGAACGTGCTTTTCTCGTTGAACTGCCCATCGCGGTCGATGTCGATGTGCTCACCGAGCCATTGTTCGATACGCGTCACATATTTGGGGTTCGGCCAGAGCTCGTTTAGTTTAATCAATGCGGCCGACACTACCCAGCGGTGGTTGGGCGTGTGAATGCCTCCCGCGCTCAGCGCGTCGCCCCCGCGTATGAGGAACGTTTTCAGATTGGGCAGCATTTGATCGGCGCCTTCCGTACCCGACTGTTCGATCATTTTGTAGGCCATCGCGAGCCGCTTCACGAGAAAGCCGGTGTCGGGCGTAGAATGGAAGTTAGTCGAAAGCAGATCGATGGTACCGTCGCTATGCTGGGTTTTAATGAGGTACAATGCCGCAAGGTTCATGCTTGCGAGCAGTTCCTTCGACCGGTAATACCTGGAACCCGGCGCGAACAGGCCGCTTGCGCCATATTGGATCAATGCCGAAGTACTATGGGGGTTGAGCAAATCGAAACCATCGCGCAGACCGCCGAGGTCGGGGCTTTTGGGGTCTTTCTCCTGATAGGTCAGCAGGGATTCGATGCTTTTATCGGCCTGCTTCACCAGTGTACGGAGCCACTCGGGCATGGTATCCGCCTTCACGCGGCGAGGCGCAATGCCGCCAATGCCAATTGTTGCCGGTAATACGCAGAATGCGAGTGCGGTGTTTCTCACAAAATGTCTTCTGTCCATGAAGGTCGGGTTAGGTATTTCCGCAGAAAAGGCCTGGAATGCCGTGGGTTACTTGCATAACCGGGCGATGCCGGGGGATAAATGCTCGTCCGGTTGCGAAGTGTATGCCGTTACAGTGTTCGATTTTTAGTATATTTAATCTTAAAATGACATTAACGTTGCAACGGTTACAATCAGGTGATTGTCACTATTTGATGACGAGATATTTCTATTATTTTTGTCGGATTTTTTGAATAAACACGTTGGAAATTGACCAATAGGATGCCGGTTACTGAATGAAAACAACTGTACTTCGCAATTTAAGTCTGGGTTATCTGCTGCTGCCAAACCTGATATTCTCGATCAGCTGGTTCAGAATGCCCATTTCGGTGTGTCTGGTCGTGGGGCTTGCGTTTATGTACGTCATCAGCTACCAGCGCGGGAAGACGCTGAAAACCGATCTCGAAACCCGCCATATGGTCGAAATCGGATTCATTTCCCTCGCGATTATCGCCTTTTCGGGAATTGGAGGTTTTTGCTTCCAGGCCTTCGATTTCTGGGCGCATAATTCCAAATACTACACGCTTTATAACCAGTCGTGGCCGGTAACATTCAAGGAAAATGGCCGCTATGCCTGCCATTACTTCGGTTTTTTCCTTGTTCCCGCATTGATTTCAAAAGCGTTAGGAGAGCTTTCTGGCATTGCGCTGTATCTGTGGGCATCGGGGGGGCTCTTCCTGGGCATTTGCTGGATCTTTATTTTTACCAGAAAAAGCTACCTGTCGCTGATATTCTTCCTGTCGCTCGGCGGGGTTGGTCATGTTACCAAAGTCCTTTTCCTGCATGCAATCGGCCTGAACTACCATGTGCCGCCGTTTTTTACCGAGATCTGGCCGGTGTTGTACCAAACGCAATGGGCGCCAAATCAGCTCATTCCGATCATCCTCGTCTCCTGCATTCTTTTCAATGACTATGTGTATGTCCAAAAGCCTGAAAAGAGCTTTCTGGCAGTCATTTCAATATTTATCTGGGGCATTTTTCCGTCGATCGTCTTTGTGGTCATCTTTGGAATGCTGATTATCCTGCGCTACTATAAAGAGCCGAAATATTTTCTCAAACCCCGGCCGATGCTCGACCTATTTCTGCCGGGTTTGATCTTCATTCCAACATTCTTTTTCTTTTTACAAGGGAAAAATTCGGTGGTGTCGGGCTTCATCTGGCAGTTCAACCCGCTGAATGAGATTGCATTCCATTACTTTTTCGGTGTAGTGATCGACCTGGCGGTGCTGTACGGAATCGTAGTGATACTGAAACTGCACAAAAGCCAGTATGCCCCTGTTATCCACGGTCTTTTCCTGCTCCTGATAGCCATTTCGCTCTTCCGGATGGGTAAATGGAATGACTGGTTCCTGCGCGGAAGCACGCCTGTGCTCACGCTCTTGTCGCTATTCATCCTGCACCGTTTTGCAGAATGGGTCAAAGAACACCCGGGTTGGTACAAAATGCGCATTGCCTATCCCATCGTTATTTTCCTGGTACTGGGCTTGGTAGTGCCCCTCTCGCACATCAAGCGCGCGTTGACGGAAAATGTAGTCACCCATTCCCTTTTCCCCGACAAGGTAAAATTCCAACCGTATCCTTATAATCAGTACGAGGATTTCTACCAATTGGGAAAGGCTATCTACTCCCAGCAGGAAGCCAACCAGTTCCTGGGCCAGAAGGGGTCGTTTTACGAGAGGTACCTGGCGCGGTAGTAGGCCTTCGGCCTGACCGCCGACCGCTGACCGCCGATCACTGTATTGCTACGCGCTATCAATGCAAAGATTGCGTTCAAGAATGTATGCGATACGTCAATGCCTGACAGCACTTGACAATTCCTGACAATACTTGACAATACTTGACAGTATTAACAGGCAGCCGCCAGCAAACCAAGCGATCGGCGGTCAGCGGTCGGTCGTCGGCGGTCAGGCCAGCGGCCCTCACCCCACGCTCCGCACATACCCAGGCGCTACGCGGTTGCGCGATGCCTGCTCGTACGCATATGCGATGCGGATCAGTTCCGGTTCCTGGTAGGCTTTGGCCATAAACGAAATGCCGACGGGCAGGCCGCTGAGCATTCCCATAGGCAGGGTAATGGATGGAAATCCCGATAATGCGGCCGGCCCGTAAGAACCATAACCAGTCCAGAAATCGCCATTGACGAGGTCGGTGCACCAGGCCGCCCCGGTGGATGGGCCGCACAATGCATCCAGCCTTTCTTTGTCGAGCAATTCGGTTAGGGCTTCCGCTACGCCGTTGATCTTTTGCAGCGCTTCTTTGTATTCTTTGGTATTCAAATCGCCCTTGGCTTGCGACGATTCGAAGAGTTCCTGACCGAAGTACGGCATTACTTTCGCCTTGTTGGCTTTGTTGAATGCAATAAGGCCTTCGAGCGACTTGATTTTTGCATTCGCCGTCGACAGGTAGCGGTTAATGCCCTCCTTAAATTCATATTGCAGCACCAGCGACTCCGCGCCCGGCAGCCGCTGCACCTTCATAAATTCGACCTCCACGATATCGGCGCCGGCGGCTTTGAGCTGTTCCAATGCCTTTGAGATTAACGTATCAATCCCTTCATGCATTTTGAGCATGCTTTTTTCGACGCCAATGCGCTTGCCTTGCAAGCCGCTGGGGTCGAGGAATGTACTGTAATCGGTGGGTAACGACTGGTTAGGCTTATGCTGGGTAATGTCTGCGGGGTCGTGGCCTGCCATGGCGCCAAGCAATGCGGCCGCATCTGCGACGGTACGACCAAAAGGCCCTGCGGTGTCCTGTGTTTTTGAAATGGGTATCACGCCGCTGCGGCTCAGCAGCCCCACGGTCGGTTTAATGCCTACCACGCCGTTCATCGACGCCGGACAGGCGATGGAGCCGTTCGTTTCGGTGCCCACGGCCACCGCACAGAGGTTGGCGGCTACTGCCACCGCCGAGCCGGAGCTCGATCCGCAAGGGGAACGGTCGAGTACATACGGATTGCGCGTTTGCCCGCCGCGGCTGCTCCACCCGCTCGACGACCGCGTGGATCGGAAATTGGCCCATTCGCTGAGATTCGTTTTGCCCAGGATCACCGCCCCAGCTTCTCGCAGCCTTGCCACGAGGAATGCGTCTTTCGAGGCCACATTATCGAGCAGTGCCAGTGAGCCAGCGGTGGTTTTCATCTGGTCTGCGGTGTCGATATTGTCTTTCAACAGCACCGGAATGCCATGCAGCGCCCCAGGGAGCTTGCCTGATTTACGCTCCTTATCGAGCGCAGCGGCAATGCGGAGCGCATCGGGATTTACTTCGATCACGGATTTCAGTTTCGGACCTGCCTTATCCACGCGCGCGATCTCGTCGAGGTAATGGCGTGTTAATGCAACAGAAGTGAGCCCGCCGGATTTCATGCGTTTCTGCATTTCGGCGATAGTCATTTCGGCAAATGCGCCGGGCGCGGGGCGTGTAGCGAATGCAGGCATTACCGCAAACAATCCGGCAGCCGAGCCGACGCGGATGAAGTTTCTTCTGTTCATGGTGTAGTCAGGCGTTGTCAGGTGTTGTCGGGTGTTGTCAGGTGTGGTCAGGTGTTGTCAGGTGCTGTCAGGTGCTGTCAGGTGTGGTCAGGTACGGGAGACAAATGACAACACTTGACCATTCATGACCACCCTTGACAATATAATGACGATACTTGACCATTCATGACAACCCTTGACAATTTAATGACCATACATGACAAATAGGCCCCTGGGTGTTTTTATTTCCGTGGAGGAGTGTCGTTGAGTTTTTTCCAAACCCACATGAACAGCAGAAAAGGTGACATGATAATCGTGGTAAGGACCGTGGCGATGCCGAGAATTCCCGCAAAAATTATTCTTAAAAAAGCCGCGAAAAAATTATTCATGAATCGGAAGAGGTGTGTTGATGTACAATAATTTTCACTGTTAGTTACAAGTAGTGGAAAATGATTCTATGGTTTGTAGAATCGATGCTACTAACTATTTTCTTTCGTGTCGTTAAACGTCTATAAATCACTAAATTAAGTCCGAAAATAAGTATATTTTATTGGACTGGCATGGTTATTTCTTTAACTTTACCAATAAAAATCATATTAAATATTTGCATTATTATGAACTTCTTATCAAGCGTAATTGGGTATTCCGGGAAGTTATTTTTTGCAACTATAATGTTTTTCGCAATGATTATTTCGACTGTTATTTCCCTGCCGTTCATAGGTGCAGGAATGATTAAAGATGCGATTAATGCACATCATCATCATCAAGCTGGGGAAGGCAATCTGATAGACGAGTATGGCGAATACTAATATATAACAACCGGAAGCAGAAGGGGTACGAACGGGAGGTTCGTACCCCTTTTGTCTATATACACTTACCCCCGGATATGCGCAATGCACTGCCCCGAATTCCCTGAAATGAAGTAATTTGCAGCCTGGTTTATTCTGTATTTATTCCAATGGCCTCATTTTCAAATCGCTTCCTTCTTTTCTTAATCTGCATTCTCACCATTTTCTCAAATCCGCTGCACGCGCAGGAAATGCGGTATACCTTCGAAAAAGGATTGATGGGTTCGCCCTTCAAACTGGTTTTCTATGCCAAAAGCGACTCCGTCGCCAAAATTGCGGCCGATAATGCATTCAAAAGGGTGGAGGAATTGAACGAAATCATGAGCGATTACCGCGACGGAAGCGAGATTAACCGGCTTTCGGCCACTTCGGGAAGCGGCAAATGGGTACCGGTGAGCAAAGACCTTTTCGATATACTGGCTGTTTCACAGGATATCAGCGCCAAAACCGGCGGTGTATTCGATGCCACGCTCGGGCCTGTGGTACAAATGTGGCGCCACGCGACGCGCAAGGGCATATTCCCGCCCGAAGACGAAATTCGTGATGCGCTGGCGCGTACAGGTTATTCCAAACTGAAAATGGACGCGAAAACGCGCAGTATTATGCTTACGCAGAAAGGAATGCGGCTCGATATCGGCGGTTTGGGCAAAGGTTATGCCGCGGAGGAAGCCATTAAGGAGCTCAAAAAGCTGGGCATTACTTCGGCCATGATGGATGCGGGCGGAAAAATTGTCCTTACCAACCCGCCTCCGGGCGCCAAAGGCTGGAATATCAATGTCTCCAACGGTAGCGATTCGCTGAAAGCCATGCAGCTATCCAATGTAGCGCTCGCCACCTCCGGCCCAACCTACCGCTACATGGAGTACAAAGGTGTGCGCTACTCACATATCGTCGACCCGAAAACGGGCATAGGACTGCTCTTCCATGTGCGTACGACGGTCATTTCGCCTGACGGAACCGTGGCGGATGCCCTGGCGACGGCATTCAGCGTGGCGGGCATTGAAAAAAGCAAAAAGTACCTCAAACGTTTCAAGGGCAGCAAGGTATGGCTCGTCGAAAGACAGGGCGAGCGCATCGCCGAGTGGAATATGCTGGAATAGGGCGGGAGCGGCAATTCTTGGTTTGTTTTTTGCAGATATTGCAGAAAACGAATTGACAACCTTATGGAAACCGTTACCCAACTTTTCGGAGAAGGCGAAAACCAGACCGTTCTCCAGATGTCGCTCCGGGCGGTAGTGATTTTTATCATCACGCTGCTCCTTCTCCGCATTGCCGGAAGGCGCTCCTTCGGTATGAAATCTCCATTCGATAACATTATCGTGATCCTGCTCGGCGCGATCCTGAGCCGGGCCGTGGTGGGTGCGTCGGAATTTGTGCCTACCATTGCGGCCGCCACCGTCATTGCCGTATTGCACCGCATTGGTGCGTGGTTCGGGGCGTTGAACCTCCGTTTCGGGGCGCTGATCAAGGGCCAGAAGATAGTCCTTTTCCAGAACGGCAAGTTGGAAAAGGAGAATATGCGGCGTGCATTGGTCAGTGAATCAGACCTTTACGGTTGCTTGCGCAGCAGCATGAATGTCGAGAACTTTAATACGATCGAGAGTGCTTATATGGAGAACAATGGACAGATCAGTTTTGTGAAAAAACATGCAGAATAGGACGAATTTGATAAATATTAGTTTCAAATATATATTTTAAATGCTTGTTTAAATTTATCATTTAAAACATTTGGCTTTGTTATTTCAATTGCCCAACTTTGAAGTGTTGATTCAATAAGCAGCTGCAATCATTAACAACAACCTAACACACATCACCGTGAAGTGCGTAACAGAAAAAAGTGAAGACAGGATAAGAGAGGCGGCAAAGCGTGTTTTTCTGAAAAAGGGTTTTGACGGCACTACCTCGCGCGACATTGCGAAGGAGGCCGATATGAATATTGCATTGACCAACTACTATTTCAGAAGCAAGGAGAAGTTGTTTCTGGAAGTTTTCAAAGATGTGCTGGAAGAGTATTTTCAGAACATGCTCACGATCCTGAATAAGGACATCGATATAAAAACCAAGATCTCGGAGATCATCGATAATGATTTCTATATGATGAAAAAAGAGCCGGACCTGGTGATTTTCATCATGAATGAAATCCACAAATCACCGCAAAGGTTGTTTCCGGACATGTCGATATTCAGGCAGGTGCGGGAAACCTATCTCAAAAAGCAGTTGGAGGAGGGCGCGGCAAACGGCACATTACGTCCGATGCAGCTCGAAAACATTCTGCCGCTGATCAAATGCGGCGTGGAATTCATTTTCATGGGCAAGGAAATCCATAAGGAGCTTTTCATGATGACCGACGACGATTTTGCCAAATACGCAGAAGAACAAAAGGAGCACATTAAGGCAATGGTGTGCAACTATCTGGTGATCGGGTAGCCATTTTTTTTGCCGCTTCATTAAACAAACATTTAAAATAAACATTTGTTCTAGCCATGAAACACCTGTTCCATGTCACGGGAATGCTATGCCTCATGCTGTTTCAGCGAACGCAGGCGCAAGAATACGACCTCAGCCAATTACTGGATCTGGCCATGAAAAACGATTTCAGTGTGCAGGCCGCCCGGCTCGATGAGGCGAAAACGAATGCAAGGATCGACGAGGTGCGCTCCGGGTTGCTGCCAAGCCTGAACGTGTCGGGGGATTATAAGCGGTATTTCAAAATTCCGGGGCAAGTGGTGCCGGCGAGCGCGTTCGGAGGGCCGGAGGGGCAATTTACCACGCTAGCATTCGGGTTGCCCTATAACCTTTCGACCACCGCGCAAGTGACTCAGGCACTGTATAATCCGTCGATAAAATATGCATTGAAAGCGGCCAATCTCAACCGGGAGCTCACATCGTTGAGTACCACAAAAACCAGGGAAGATGTGGCTTATAATGTGACGGACGCCTATTACAACCTGGTTACCGTAGCACAGCAGATGGCGTTTCTGGATAGTAACCTCATCTCGCTCGACCGGCTCTACAAGGTTTCGGATTTGTTATACCAAAACAAACTGGGCCGGCGCGTGGACGTCGACCGGATAATGATTAATAAAACCAGCACCGAAACGCAGCAGGTTACACTGAAAGATAACTATAATCAGTTGGTCAATCTTTTGAAATACTACGCGGGAATACCTCAAAATGATTCTATACGTATATTAATTAGCGTTCGCGATGTGGCCTTGCCGGTTTACGCCGATTGGGACAAGACAAGACGCACGGATGTAGCGTTGCTGCAAAAGCAAAAAGATCTTAACGAGTTGCAGGACAAGAATATACGATCCGGGCTGATCCCTACTGTGAATGCATACGGCGTAGCCAACATGGCCTTCTACGCACAGGGCGGCGAGAACTCGACATTTCAGGATGTACCGGGATACTGGGCGGGTTTGCAGCTCAACTGGAATGTGTTCGATGGCATGGCCAGAAAGGCGAAACGCAGCCAGAACACGATCGACAAGCAGAAACTGGATGTGCAGCTGAAACAGGTCCGCGAGGTGATTCAGATGGAAGAAAACAATGCCCGTAATAAGTTCGGCGTGGAGCAGAAGAATATCAATGCCAAGAAAGACCAGGTAGCATTGGCTGAAAAGGTGTACAAGCAAATCCAGTTGCAATTCAAGGAAGGTACGGTATCGCTGACGGACGTGATCCAGGCCGAAAACAGCCTCCTCGATGCCCAAAGCAACTATCTGACCTCGCTGGTACAGCTTCTGAAAGCCGAACTGGAATGGAAAAAAGCCACCGGGTTACTAGTTCAGAAATAAAAGAAACTTCATCAAAAATGCCGTATTCATCAACAGACGAGCACTTCATCGACAGCTAAAATAATGATTGAATGATTGAATGATTGAATGACTGAATGATTGAATATTTTAATGAGTGAGTAATTGCATAATCTTATAAGTGAATTTGCAATTCTTGAAATGCGCTCTCTTGTAAACCGGTCTCTCCTTTATTCAATCATTCAATCATTCAATCATTCAATCATTCAATCATTCGGTCATTCAAAATTCATTCGGTCATTCAAAATTCATTCGGTCATTCACTCATTCAACATTCATGAAACGTCTATTCATCTTCCTGGGAATTATTGCCGTGCTGGGGCTTACGGCGGCGAAGTTGCTGAGCAACAAGGAAAAAACGGAGCAGAAAGTATATATCCCCGACCCCGATCCCAAAGTTGGGGTGAAGGTGGCGGTTGCGGAAGTGCGCGATCTATCACAGGAATCCGGTTTTCTAGGATCATTTAACCCAAACCGGAAGGCAGAGATCCGCCCGCAGGCGAGCGGCGAAATCGTGAAACTGAATGTGGAAGTAGGACAGCACGTGGCAGCGGGCCAGCTGATCGCGAAAATCGACGACGAGCAGCTGCATTACCAGGTGGAAGCGTTGCAGGTGACTTTGGAAGGTTACCAGAACGATTTGAAGCGGTACGAAGTGTTGGTAAAAGGCGATGCGACGCCGGCAGTGAATGTAGAAAGAACCGAGTTGAGCATCCGCAGCACCCAGGCGCAGATCAAGCAGTTGAATAAGCAGATTAAAAATACCAGCATTATCGCGCCATTTGGCGGCATTATCACTGCCAAAATGGTAGAAAAAGGCTCGGTAGTGAGCCAGGGAACGCCTATCGCGGAGATTACCGACATTTCAGCACTCAAACTCGTCGTGAATATCCCTGAGAAATCGGTGAACGCATTTAAAACCGGCAAAAGCATTCCCGTGCGTACGGATGTATACCCCCATGCGAACTTCAACGGCCGGGTAACGATGGTGGCAGCCCAGGGCGACGACGCACATAATTACCCGGTAGAAATTACAGTGGCCAATTCATCGGTAAACCCGTTGAAAGCGGGCATGTACGGCTCCATTGCCAGCGATTCGAAAGTGAAAGGGGAAGCATTGGCCGTTCCGCGCCAGGCCATTATGGGCTCGGCGAAGCAGCCGCAGCTGTATGTGGTCGAGAATGGTAAAGCCGCATTGCGCGATGTGAGCGTGGGCGCGACCACCAATGAATACTACGAGATTACCAAAGGTCTCAAAGCCGGCGACCGCGTGGTGATTAGCGGGCAGATCAATTTGCAGAACGGAACATCGGTTATCGCACAATAACAACACTTCATCAACAAGCTCATGAAATTCATTGAAACCATATTGAAGCGCCCTTCGATGATCATCGTGCTGTTCGCGATTTTGTTCATCGGCGGGTTGGCGTCCTATAATCAGCTCAGTTATGTGCTGCTGCCGGAATTCTCTGTTCCGACGATTACCATTACCACATTATATCCTGGCGCGGCGCCCACGGAGGTAGAGGCCGAGGTCAGCAAGAAGATCGAGGATGCGGTGTCCGGCCTGGATAATATTGAAGACGTGACTTCCAAATCAATGGAAAGTGCGTCGCTCGTGATCGTGCAGTTCAAGGCAGGTACCGATATCGATAAAGCATTGGAAGACGCCCAACGCGATGTGAACAACATGCTCAGCGACCTGCCCGACGATGCGGAAACGCCTTCGTTGTCGAAAATCTCACCCAGCGACCAGCCCATTATGCAGCTTTTGGCGACTTCCAGCCTGCCTAATGAAGTTTTTTACCAACAGGTGGAAGACAAATACCTGCCGATGTTGCAGCAGATCGAAGGCGTGGCTGAAATCACCATGACCGGCGGCGACCAGCGCGAGATCCGCATTAATGTTAACAATGATAAACTGCGTTTCTACGGATTGTCGCTTTTGCAGGTAACCCAGGCCATTAACCAGGCTAACCTTGATTTTCCGACGGGTAAGGTTAAAAATACGTCGGAGAATATGACGCTACGCCTCGCGGGCAAGTTCGCTTCGCTCGATGACATTCGTAATCTCGTCATCGCCTCGCCGGTGAGCAACAGCCCTATCCGGGTAGGCGACGTGGCCGACATTACCGACGGCCTCACCGATGCCGAGAGCATCAGCCGGTACAATGGCGTGAATGGTATCGGTTTGTTTATCAAAAAGCAATCCGACGCCAATGCGGTCGAGATCAGTAAGATTGTGCAGCAAAAGCTGGCGACGATCGAGAAGGCTAATGCGAAGGATAAAATCAAATTCGCGATCGCGTACGACAGTTCGATATTCACACTGGAATCTGTGGAAGCGGTGACGCACGATTTGGTGATTGCGGTGATCCTGGTGGCGGTGGTAATGCTGCTCTTCCTGCACAGCTTCCGGAATGCATTCATTGTCATGGTTTCGGTGCCGGCGTCGCTCATTGCCGCATTCCTTTTTATGTATGTGATGGGCTACTCGCTCAATCTGATGACGCTCCTCGCATTGTCGCTCGTGATCGGTATCCTCGTGGATGACTCGATTGTGATCTTGGAAAACATCCAGCGGCATTTGGAAATGGGTAAAAACCGGTGGGATGCCACGGTGGAAGGTGTGACCGAGATCGGCTTCGCTGCATTGGCCATTACCCTCGTGATTGTGGTCGTTTTTGTGCCGATTACCATGGTGAATTCGGTGATTGCGGATTTGCTGAGGCAGTTCTCGCTCACAGTAGCATTCGCGACGATGGTCAGTTTGCTGGTGAGTTTTACATTAACCCCCTGGATGACGTCCAATATGGCGAAAGTCGAACGTCTTAACCCTAAAAATCCGGCGCAGGCTTTCCTGATCTGGTTTGAAAAAGGTTTGACGGCTCTCACAAAATGGTACCACGGCTCCCTGGAATGGGTACTGGGGCACAAACTGGCGTTCTCGGGCATATTGGTGGCGATCGTGGTCATGACCGGCTGGGTAATGGGCCTGGGCATTATCGGCTCGGAGTTCGTGGCCGAAGGTGACCAGGGTAAATTCCTCCTCACGATGAAACTCGACAAAAGTGCCTCGCTGCAACAAAACAATCTGACCGCGCGAAGCATTGAGGACTACCTGCGCAAGAAACCCGAAGTAAAAACGATTTTCGCAAACGTCGGTGGCGCCAGTACCGGCCTCAACAGCTCGGGACGCGGCGAAACCAACCGTACCGAGCTGACCGTAGAACTCATTCCGGTAGCCGAACGCAAGAATGCACAGCCGACAGAGGATTACATGCTTTCGGTGCGTAAAGAATTGGAACAAAAATTCGCAGGGGTGGAATTCAACTCGGCGGCGATCGGAATGGTGAATTCCGGCACGGCGCCTATTGAAATATTCCTCAGCGGGGACAACCTCGACAAGATCCTGGCCTCCGCCAACGACCTCGCGAACCGCCTCCGTAAAACACCCGGGGCGAACGACGTGAACGTGTCGGTAGAAGCAGGTAACCCCGAGGTCCGCGTGGATATCGACCGTGAAAAAATGGCGAAACTCGGACTGGACATTCAAACTGTGGGTGCGACAATGCAGAACGCATTTGCAGGTAACGACGATTCCAAGTTCCGCGATGGGGGAGAAGACTACGATATCCGCATTATGCTCGACGCATTCGACCGTAAAAACCCCGAGGATGTGAAGGCGATTACATTTTACAGTCCGGTGGCTAAGCAATCGGTGCAACTGGCTCAGTTTGCGGACGTGACGCTGAGTACTGGCCCGAGCATTGTAGAGCGCAAGAACCGTCGCTCATCCGTCACAGTCACCGCCAATACATTAGGGATAGGATCGGGAACTTTGGTGAGTAATATTCAGGCCGGTTTAAAGGAAAATCCGCTTCCGGACGACATTATACTTACCTGGGGCGGCGACGCGAAAAATCAGAGCGAAGGCTTTGGTTCACTAGGGCTGGCGATGCTGGCGGGACTAATGCTGGTGTATTTCATCATGGTATTGCTCTACGACAGCTTCGTGTACCCGTTTGTGGTGTTGTTCTCGATCCCGGTAGCGGTGATCGGTGCGATGCTGGCGCTGGCATTGTCGTCTTCCAATATTGGAATATTCGCAATGCTCGGAATGCTGATGCTGATCGGCCTCGTGGTAAAGAACGCGATCCTGATCGTGGACTTCGCGAACCAGCAAAAAGCGGAGGGCATACCGTTCCGGAAAGCGATCCTCATTGCCGGTGAAGAACGCCTCCGACCGATCCTGATGACGACCATTGCGATGGTAATCGGGATGGTACCGATCGCTACGGCGACGGGTGCCGGGGCCGAGTGGAAGAACTCGCTGGCATGGGTACTGATCGGCGGTTTGACGAGCTCGATGCTGCTCACCATTTACCTCGTGCCGATGGCATACTATTTGGTAGATCGTCTGGGGGAAAAGTGGAATGCGTGGCGTGCGAAGTCGGGCAGGGTACAGGAAAGCGTGGTGGTGGAAGAAATTTAACGAAACGGAGTCTGGTAACATGAAAAAATTAATGTTTTGTCCGGCTTCTTTAAATTCTTCCCGCAAACGCAAAGTCGGTCAGAGCTTGGCGGTTACAGGTGTAGGCGCAGAAACAGGGCAAAACATTTTTTTTCTTTTTACCCGAAAAATACAAAATGAACGGGTATTTTAATGAACTAGTCCGCCCGGTATTGGGTTTACTTCTTAACCCGAATTATTGCCGAATCAAAATAGGAGTTTCTCAACGGTAGAAATTAATTATTCAAAGGCAATAGATGACGGGTCAACAAGCGAAAAAATCAATAACCAGACTCATGATTTAATTGTACTTAACATGGAAAATAAAAGCTACAATACCAACTGACTTGCCTGATGTCTCCATTCGGGCCGCAGCCTGATGCCAGTAGGCACCCCACTAAAACAAGCTGTTGATTCTGACACAAATTATCTATGGGTAAAATCTTAAATAATCGCATCGCCGAATTCAAAGACCCGGCGATTGCAAGAGCAAAAGGTGTATATCCTTTTTTCAGACCGATCGAGTCCGGACAGGACACAGAGGTTATTATTAACGGGAAGCCGGTCCTGATGTTCGGGTCCAACTCCTACCTGGGTCTGACCTCCCATCCTTATATCATTGAAGCGTCGCAAAAGGCAGCGCAGAAATACGGAACAGGCTGTGCCGGTTCGCGTTTCCTCAACGGAACGCTGGACATCCACGAAGAACTGGAGCGCCGCCTTGCCAAGTATGTAGGAAAAGAAGGTGCAGTGCTTTTCAGTACCGGTTACCAGGCCAATCTGGGCGCGTTATCCTGCCTCACCGGCCGTAACGACTACCTGATCCTCGACGAAAGCGACCACGCGTCCATTATCGACGGAAGCCGCCTGTCGTTCTCGAAAGTGATCAAATACAAGCACAACGACATGGAGGACCTGCGTAAAAAGCTGGCGCTCCTGCCCGAGGAAGCTGTAAAACTGATCGCGACGGACGGTATTTTCAGTATGGAAGGCGACATCGTGAAACTTCCCGAACTGAACGCCATCGCACAGGAGTTCGATGCGACCGTTTTGGTCGACGACGCGCACAGCCTTGGGGTAATCGGTGATAAAGGCGCTGGAACTGCTTCCTATTTTGGGTTAACCGAAACG
This sequence comes from Dyadobacter soli, assembly GCF_900101885.1. Classification (GTDB taxonomy): domain Bacteria; phylum Bacteroidota; class Bacteroidia; order Cytophagales; family Spirosomataceae; genus Dyadobacter; species Dyadobacter soli. Next base: position 171,326 of record NZ_FNAN01000003.1, read on the forward strand.
ACCGACCTCATTATGGGAACATTCAGCAAGTCGCTGGCTTCGCTGGGTGGGTTCATTGCCGGTGACGCCGCTACGATCGATTACCTGAAACACCGCGCGCGCTCGCTCATGTTCAGCGCGAGCATGACGCCCGCATCCGTGGGAAGCACATTGGCCGCACTCGACATTATCGAAACCGAGCCGCACCACATGGAACGCCTTTGGGCCAATACCAGATACGCAAAAGAGTTGCTGCTCGTGAATGGTTTCGACCTGGGCGCAACCGAAAGCCCGATCCTGCCGCTGTACATCCGCGACAACGAGAAGACTTTCATCATGACACGCAGATTGCAGGACGAGGGGATTTTCGTGAACCCGGTGGTTTCGCCAGGGGTACGCCCGGAACAATCGCTGATCCGTTTCTCGCTGATGGCTACACATACTTTCAGCCAGATCGAGGAGGCAGTGGATAAAATGTCCCGCATTTACCGTGAGGTTTGTCCTGACGCAATTATCGAAAGACAAAGACTATGACCCGCATAGCCCCCGTAAGCTCTCCGAAGGAATTAGGCAAGTTCATTGATTTTCCACATGATCTGTATCAGCACGATCCGAATTATGTACCGGAACTGTTCATTGCACAAAAAGACATGCTCACACCGGGTAAGCACCCGTTCCATGAGCATTCGGAGGTGAAACTATTTCTCTCCTACGACGGAGACAAAGTGAACGGAAGGATAGCGGCGATTTATAATACGAACCACAATGAGTTTACCAACCGGAAAGACGGTTTCTTCGGCTTTTTCGATACGGTAAATGACCAGAAGGTAGTGAATGCGCTTTTAAAGGAAGCCACTGCCTGGGTAAAGCAAAAAGGGGCTGACACGCTCGTAGGGCCGGTTAATTTATCAACCAACGAAACCTGCGGTCTGCTGATCGAAGGGTACGACCGGCCGCCGATGGCGATGATGCCTTACAATGCATCCTATTATCTGCCATTGCTGGAACAGGCCGGTTTGCGGAAGAAAACCGATTTGCTGGCCTACGAAATCAATGTGTCGGATTCCAATGATAAGTCGGTGCGAATGATCGACGCATTGGAAGGAAGGCTGCAAAGAAGCGGGATCACGATCCGGCAGGTGAATCTGAAAGACTTCAAAAACGAGGTCGTGAAGATCCGCGAAGTGTACAACAAGGCCTGGGACAAGAACCTGGGTTTTGTACCGACTACCGAGGCAGAATTCGAATACCTGGCCAAGGACCTGAAAATGATCCTTGATCCGAGGTACTGTCTGGTCGCTGAAAAAGACAATGAACTGGTTGGATTTATACTCGGTATTCCGGATATCAACCAGATTCTGATCAAAATCAAGCGCGGACGTTTGTTGCCTACCGGGATTTTTAAATTGCTGTTTGGCAAAAAGGACATCACACGCATTCGTGTGCTCACGCTCGGGGTGATTGATGGCTACCGCAAAATGGGTATCGAAGCCTGTTTGTACGGCCGCATTATCAAGAACACCTATGGCACCAAAGTGACCGGCGGGGAGTGTTCGTGGATGCTGGAAGATAATTACCTGATGAACCATGCCATCGAGCAGATCAACGGGAAGCTGTACAAACGGTACAGATTGTTTGAAAAACCGATATGAAAGAAAAGCTATTCATAACAGGGGCCAGCGGATTTATAGGTTACCACCTGGTAGCGGCGGCACTCGAAGCAGGCATGGAAGTCCATGCGGCGGTGAGGCCAAGCAGCGACCTGGGTTTCCTTAAAAAGCTTAATGCCAATGCGCAGGACCTCGTGTATGTGAATGCTGATTTCAGTTCCAAAGATAAATTGACGAAGCTGCTGGAAGACGGGGGTTATACCTACATCATCCACGCGGCGGGAGTGACCAAAGCCAAAACCGCTGCTGCCTATAACCAGGTCAATGCGGAATATTCGCTGAATCTGGCGCAGGCGGCCGTGTCCGCGGATATTCCGTTGAAGCGGTTTGTGTTTTTGAGCAGCCTCGCGGCATTAGGCCCCGCGGCGTACAATGCGGCCCAGCCGATTACGGAAGAAACCTTGCCTGTTCCGGTGACGGATTACGGAAGAAGCAAGCTGCTGGCCGAGCAATACCTGAAAACAGTAAATGGCCTGCCGCTGAGCATTATCCGCCCGACAGCAGTGTATGGCCCCGGCGAAAAGGATCTGTTTGTCCTTTTTAAGACACTCAGCAAAGGACTCGATGCCTACATCGGCAAAGGCCCGCAAAGGTTGAGTTTCGTGTATGTAACAGACCTCGTGACGGCTACAATGGCCGCATTGAGGGAAACGGAGAAGGAAATTACGGTTTACAATATCTCGGACGGACAGGCATATGACCGTTACGCATTGGCAGACCAGTTCAGGGCGATCAGCGGGAAGCAAATCTTCCGCACGCACCTGCCGCTGCTGCTCGTCGAAACGATCGCCCGGTTCCTGGATCTCGTATATGCAAATTCATCAACAACACCGGTTTTAAACCAGGAAAAACTAAAAGAACTCACAGCCCCTAACTGGATCTGTAGCATAGATGCGGCCCGAAATCATCTGCATTACCAACCCCAATACAATCTGCACCAAGGCCTCGCAGAGACATTGACCTGGTATAAGGAGAATAAGTGGCTTTAACTATCGTACCCGCTTGATCATGCGCTGCGGCCGGAGGATAGCCGGCAAGTATGCGGCATACATGATTTGAAACAAGCTGAGGGCAGCCAAAACACGTGACGAACGTTCCAACATGAAAGCAATCAACAGGTCGATATGGCTATACACACTCTTGGTGATCAGCATTTTGCAGATCGGCGCGGGATTAGCCATCGCACAGTCGACGACAACTATAAAAGGTACCGTAACAGACGCAAAGACAGGTGAAACCCTGCCGTTCGTGTCGATCCTGATCCCGGGAACAACCATGGGGACTGCCTCCGATGCCGATGGCCGTTACGCAATGACGTTGCGTGAGGACCATCCGACCGTCAAATTCACTTATGTAGGTTATGTGGCCGTTGAAAGGCCGATCAAGCCGGGCGTGAGCCAGACGATCGACGTGAAAATGACCGTGGACGCCTCCATGCTAAAAGAGGTGACCGTGAAAACCAAGGCCCGCTACCGGAACAAGGACAATCCGGCAGTACAGCTTATCCGCGAGGTGATCGCGCACAAGGATGAGAACCGGCCGTCGAGCAACAACTTTTTAGAATACGAACAGTACGAAAAGATATCGCTCGCATTGAGCAACCTGTCCGACGATTTCAAGGACAAACGCATTTTCAGGAATTACCAGTTTTTGTTCAAAAGCCAGGATTCCACGGCAATGGGTGGCAAGAATATGCTCCCGGCCTACATTCAGGAAAAACTTTCGAAAGTTTACTTCCGCAAAAGTCCCTACAACAGAAAACAATACGTGCTGGCGAACCGCCGGGCGGAATTCGATGCGAAGTTTGTGGATAACGACGGTTTGAGTGCTTATTTCAACCGTTTGTATGAAGATATCAACATTTACGACAACGATATCTCCATTGCCACCAACCTGTTGCTGAGCCCGATCGCGAACTCCGCACCGACATTCTATAAATTCTTCATCCGCGATACCATCAAAACCGCCGATCCGCAGCTGATCGAGCTGGGTTTTGTGCCGCGGAACAAGACGGATATGCTTTTTGAAGGGAAACTATATGTTACCCTCGACGGTAAATACGGCGTCCAGAATGCCTACCTGACCGTGAACAAGGACATTAACCTCAACTTCATGCGCGACCTCGAAGCGCGCCTGGAATTCGAGAAGGGTGTCGACGGACGCTATTTCATGAACAAATCGACCCTCGCGATGGAATTTGCTTTGGGCGAGAAGAATGGCGGTTTGTACGGTCAGCGGACGGTTAATTTCAAGGATTATACCATTAACCAGTCGCGCCCCGACAGCATTTACCGTGGGCCGGGCGAGGAGATCGTGTACAATCCGGAGATCAAAACCAATGAATCGTTCTGGGCGGCCAAGCGGCACATCCCATTGGAACGCACCGAGCTGGACATTTACAAGAATATCGACACGCTCCAAACCATCCCGTCGTTCAAGCGCACGATGGACATTGCGACGCTCTTCCTTTCGGGCTATAAGTCGTTCGGCGCAGTAGAAATAGGGCCGGTGAATACGTTTTACAGCTTCAACCCTGTCGAAGGTTTCCGTCTTCGTTTCGGAGGCCGTACCACTACCGACCTGAGCAAACGCGTGTATTTCGAAACTTACGCGGCCTATGGTTTCAAAGACCGGAAGTGGAAGTACTTTTTGAGCGGTACCTATTCATTCAACAACAAATCGGTATACCATTTCCCGCTGCATTATGTCCGGGCGAGTTTCCAGCGCGATACCAAGATTCCCGGTCAGGAGTTGCAATTTGTGCAGGAGGATAACTTCCTGTTGTCGTTCAAGCGCGGGGATAATAACCGGTGGCTTTACAATGATATTTACAAACTGGAATACGTACGCGAGTTCGAAAGCCGCTTTTCCTACAAAATCGGTTTTACCCAATGGAAGCAGACTCCCGCGGGCGTGCTGCGCTACGAGCACCTGAACGAGGGCGGCGAATTGGAAAACGCGATGACTTTAAACAATACCGAAGCCAACGTGGAGTTCCGCTACGCGCCGCATGAGCAGTATTATCAAGGGAAACTCTACCGGACACCGATCATCAACAAATACCCGATTTTTACCTTACGCTACAATGCGGGTTTGAAAGGGGTTTTTGAAGGTGAAAACGATTACCATAATGTGGCATTGAACATCCAGAAGCGCTTCTATTTGTCGCAGTTCGGTTTCGCGGATATTACAGCGGAGGGTGGTTATATTTTTGGTAAACAAATCCAGTTCCCCCTGCTGACGATCCACCGCGCCAACCAGACTTACGCTTACCAGTTGAACTCGTATAACCTGATGAACTTCCTGGAATTCGCGAGCGACCACTACGCGAGCCTGGACGTGCAGTACTACCTGAATGGCTTTTTGTTCAACAAAATACCATTGCTGAAAAGGCTGAAACTCCGCGAGGTGCTAAGCTTCAAAGGCTTGATGGGCGGCTTGCGGGATGAGAACAACCCGGCATTCAACCCAGGCCTGTACCGTTTCGCGACCGACGACCAGGGCCGGCCGATCACTTACACATTGTCGCGCGAGCCTTACATCGAGGGTAGCGTGGGTATTGCCAACATTTTCAAGCTGTTGCGTGTGGACCTGGTGAAACGTTTCACTTACCTCGATAACCCGAATGTATCGGAATGGGGTATCCGGGCGCGGTTCAGGCTTGATTTTTAAGGCATTGATTTAAAAGAGACACTAATTATGAATTACGCAATCATAGCAGCAGGAGAAGGGTCACGGTTGGCGAAGGAAGGTTTTACACTTCCCAAACCGATGGTGAGCCTGCACGGCGAAATGCTGATCGACCGGCTGATCGGGATTTTCATGCGGAATAATGCGGAGAAGATCATGGTCATCGTGAACGAAGAATCGCCGCTGCTGGAAATGCATTTGATGGGCCTGGCCGAAAACCTGCCCATTCAGATTGTGAAGAAATCGACGCCGAGCTCGCTTCACAGTGTTTACGAGTTGTTCAAAAGCGACCCGGCGCTGAGCGAAGTTTGCCTGACGACGACCGATACTGTTTTCCGCGAAGAAGAATTCAGCGCATTTATCTCTGAATTTGAAGAAAATAAAACACTCGAAGGCCAGATGGCCGTAACCACATTCATCGACGACGAAAGTCCTCTTTACGTGGCAGTTGACGACGACGACCGTATTACCGCATTCACCGACGACAATAGTACCGATACCCCGTTTGTTTCAGGCGGGATTTATTGTCTCAGGAGGAAAGCGATCGAGACCGTGAATGTAGCCGTGGAGAATGGCGTGAGCCGGATGCGGAACTTCCAGCGGCAGCTTGTGGCGGATCGTTTGCATTTGAAAGCCTATCCATTTACCAAAATCGTGGATGTGGACCATGTGAGCGACATCCAGACGGCCGAGCTGTTCCTCAGCGGAGAAGCGGTTTATTGACACCAATTTTATTACCAAAAGACCGGGGCGTTTTGCCGGTCAACACCATAGATGAACGAATTAGAAATTCTGGGCGTGCACCGAAACAAAAAGTTCTCGCCCAACCATATCGGGAACGACGATGCGATTTTCACCCAAACAGCCAAGGAGCTAGAAAAACTGGGATGCCGCATTACCATCTGTTGCGAAGATGAGTTCCTGGCGATGGAAACAGTGAATTACAGTAAAATTTTCACCATGGCGCGCCAAAAGCAGGTCGTGGCGAAATTGCAGGAACTGGAAAAAAACGGTACGCAGATTCTCAACTCCGCATTCGGCATTGAAAATTGCTTCCGCACCAACCTGACCAATGCATTGAACAACGCGAATATCCCGGTAGCCGACAGCTACATCGTACCGACCGACTACCAGGGAGATGAGGTTTTTGATAAAATAAAAGGAAAAGGTTACTGGATCAAACGCGGCGATTTCCACGCCATCCATAAGGAAGATGTGTCGTTTGCCGCATCGCGCGAGGAAGCCAAGGAGATTTTGAGGGAATATGCATTGCGCGAAATCCCCGACGCGGTGATCTCCCAGCATTTGATCGGTGATCTGGTGAAGTTTTACGGGGTTAGGGGCACGGATTTCTTTTTCTGGTTCTACCCGTACGACAACAACCACCATAAATACGCGGAATACCAGCAGATCAACGGCAATTCGGTGTATTACCCGTTCAGCGCCGAAGGTTTGCAGAATACCGCCAACGAAGCGGCAGGGGTAGTGGGGATCGATATTTACGGGGGCGATGCCATTATCGGGAAGGACGGAGATTTTCGCATCATCGATCTCAACGACTGGCCCAGTTTCGCACCGTGCCGCGACCAGGCCGCCGGAAAGATCGCCGGTCGGCTTTATGAAAGATTTTTGAATAACAATTAATGGAGACGACCACCACACCCCGGCCACTGGCAGAAGAACCTGAAAAAACCTCGGCATTCGAAAACTCATTGAAATCGAATGATACCGAGGAGCAGATCGATATCTGGTTTTACCGGCCGATCGGCTACCAAATCGCGCTTTTTTGCGCGAAGGTAGGCATCCGCCCGAACCCGGTGACGATCATCAGCATTTTCTTCGGCGTGGCGGCAGGGATATTGTTTTACCCGCAGCAGTTGTGGATCAATGTGATCGGGATGCTGTCGCTGATGTTTGCCAACTCGCTCGACAGCGCCGACGGCCAGCTCGCGCGCATGACGAACGACAAGAGCCGTTTCGGCCGCATTCTCGACGGCGTGGCCGGTGATTTCTGGTTTATCGCCATTCACATCGCATTGTGTTTGCGGAGTATGGAAGAGGGTTGGAGCGCGTGGATATGGGTACCGGGCGTGGTAGCGGGTTTCTCGCATATGATCCAGTCGGCGATGGCGGATTACTACCGCAACGTGCATTTGTTTTTCATCAAAGGTTCCAACGGCAGCGAGCTCGACAACAGCCGCGATCTGCAAAAAGAATATGATGAAATGAGCTGGACGCGGCAGTTCGGCATGAAGATCGTGGCGCGGCTGTATTTGAATTATACCAAAGAGCAGGAGTTCTTCTCGCCAAAGCTGCAAAAGCTGCTGGCGGTGGTGAAGGAAAAATACCAGAATGGCCTGCCCGCTAAACTGGTCACCGATTTCCGTGCGCAGAACAAGCCTTTGATGAAATACACCAATATCGTCCAGTTCAATACCCGGGTGATATTTCTGTTCCTCTGGCTGTTCCTCGACCAGTCGTGGATCTATTTCTTGTTCGACATTTTCGTCCTGAACCCGATCCTGATTTACATGATCGTGAAGCAGGAGCAGGTGAGCAATCATTTTTACAAGGAGATAACCTCCGGCAAATACAATGGGTAGCAAGCTGTACAAGGCCCTTTTCATGGCAATCGGCATTTTTTCGCTGGGCTATATGATCTATGGCACAGGGTTGCTCGTGATTTGGGAAAACATCAACCGTACGGGTATCTGGTTCGCGCCGGTGATCGGCAGCTGGCTGGTGATCTACATCCTGAACGCCCTCGCATTCCGCGCGATCATCCGCGAGCCGCAGTTGCCGGAAACGAATATGTCGTTCTGGTCGGTGCTCCGGCTGACGATCTCGGGTTATGCGATCAACTACATTACCCCATTCGTCGCATTAGGCGGCGAGCCATACCGCATTATGGAGCTGAAACCGACGCTCGGCATTCAGAAGGCGACATCCTCGGTGCTGCTGTACAGCTTGATGCACATGTTTTCGCACGTGCTTTTCTGGCTGGCATCCATTGTGCTCATTGTGGCAGTGGTACCATTGAGCGATGTCATGCTGGCGGGATGCGGCATTCTGCTGGTAGTGGGGCTGGTGCTAGGGTATTGGTTTATTAATGTATATAAAAAAGGCTTTACGGTAAGCACGTTCCGCTTGCTGGAAAAAGTGCCTTTTATCAAACACAAAGCCCGCGAGTTCGCTGCGAAGAATGCCGAAACCCTTTACGAAGTGGACGAACAAATCCGGGTCCTATACTCCGATCGCCGGAACGCATTCTACGCATCCTTGTTTTATGAATTTGTAGGCAGGGTAATCGGCTGCCTGGAAATCTATTTCACTGCTCACGCCATCGGAATGGAAATGACTTTGGCGCAATCGCTGATCGTAAGCTCCGGCTCGTCTCTGTTCGCGAACCTGATCTTCTTCTTCCCCATGCAGCTCGGCACCCGAGAAGGGGGATTAGCGTTGGCATTGAGGAGTGTAGGATTGCCCGCAGCACAGGGGATTTTTATTGGAGTTGTATTAAGAATCAGAGAGATAGTCTGGATTATCATTGGATTGGCTCTCATTAATAGAAAAACAAAAAATAATCAAATAGACAGCCCAGATCCAAAACTGGAACCAGTTCCAGTAAGATCAAACTGACTATCAGAATCAGAATCAGAATCAGACCTGATTGTGAATATAATCTTATTCAGTGATCCCCGGGCTAAAGTCCGGGGCAAGGGGATTGGCTTCTGGATTGTAATGCAGAGCTAAGCATGGTTCACAGAATTGCTTGTGAGTTAGCAACAAGAAAAAAATCCATTGCCGCCCTCTTCAGAGGACGGTCAAGGAGCTAAAGGGAGCAAGAGAGTTAGTGGAAGCTGAATAGTTGTTAATTGAAATAATTAATACAAATATTTAATAACCAGGGGTTTCAACCTCTGGACATAAAAATGACAAAAGGAATTTTATTTGATTACGGCGGTACAATCGACACCAATGGCTTGCATTGGGCCAATGTATTATGGGATGCATACCAGCATAATCACGTAAAAGTTGACAAAGACGCATTTGCGAGTGCATACAAGTTTGGCGAGAGGGCATTGGCTATCCATCCGATCATCCAGCCGCATCATGTGTTTTATGATGTGCTGTATCTCAAAGTAGAGCAGCAGTTTGGCTATCTGAAAGAAAACGGATACGAGCTGGACAGCCAGGCCATCGAGGCCATCGCCCGCGAATGCGACCGCGTCGCACGCACTAGTGTTGAAAAAGCAGCGCCGGTCCTGGAAAAACTGGCGGCAAAATACCCTCTCGTGATGGTTTCCAACTTTTACGGAAACCTCAATAGCGTATTAAAGGAATTTGGCATTGCGCATTATTTCCAGGCTGTCGTCGAGTCGGCAGTGGTCGGCGTCCGGAAGCCCGACCCCGCGATATGGCAGCTGGGCGTGGAGGCGCAGGGCTTTCTTCCGCATGAATGCATGGCGGTAGGCGATTCGTATTCGAAAGACATTCTGCCTGCAAAGGCAACCGGCGCGAAGGCGATCTGGCTGAATGTGGCGGGGTTCGAAGACGACGCCGAAGCGCAGGTATCGGTTGCCGATGCCGAAATTACAGATTTTGCCCAGGTGGCTGACACCATTGATAGCCTGGGCTAGTACCATCACCCATAACCCAAGCCTTAAGGCTTGGGTTGAGACACCAGTACCATGTACGACATTTGTACCATCGGGCATATCACTTTGGATAAAGTAGTTACTGCCCAGTCTGTCAAGTATATGCCCGGGGGCACTTCGTTCTATTTTTCGAAGGCGCTCCGGCAGTTCGACGTCCGTTATATGCTGGTAACCGCATTGGCAGAGAAAGAAAGCCATATTGTTGCCGGTTTGCGGGAAGAGAACATCGAGGTTTTTTCCCAGAACAGCCCCTACACAGTCTATTTCGAAAACATTTACAGCGCCAACCAGGACCACCGCGAGCAGAATGTGCTGCATAAGGCCGCACCCTTCACCGTGTCGCAAATGCCCGCCATTGAAGCAAAGTACTTCCATTTGGGACCATTGCTTTCGGACGACATTACCGTGGACCTGATCAAAATGCTGGCTGCAAAAGGCAAGGTTTCCCTCGATATCCAGGGTTACCTGCGCTATGTGAAAGACCAAAAGGTTTTTTACACCGACTGGGAAGATAAAAAAGAAGCATTGCCCTACATAGACATTCTCAAAGCCAACGAGTTTGAAATGGAAGTGGTAGCAGGTACGAGCGACGTCATCGAAGGTGCGAAATATCTCGCCAATCTGGGGGTAAAAGAAGTAATCATCACGCTCGGTAGCAAGGGGTCGCTGATTTACAAAGACGAACAGTTTTACCAGATCCCGGCCTACAAGCCTACCGACGTGATAGACGCCACCGGCTGCGGTGACACCTACATGGCCGGTTACCTGAGCCAGCGCGTGAACGGCGCGGGCGTACAGGAAGCAGGCGAGTTCGGGGCGGCGATGGCTACCTTGAAAATCCAGTCGTCGGGGCCGTTTTCCGGCAATGCGGACGACGTGCAGGAAGTATTGCAATACGGCGAATGCGACCGCGAAGTGATCGCACAGGCCATTTTTTGAATGTAGTTTTTTAATAAGTCATGAAATACGTACTCAACATTCTGATGGCGCTTAGCCTGACGCTTGTTTCGTATGCAGGAGGGTTAACCGACAAAAAAGCCGGCACAACGGCCACGGAACCGGACGAATTTCCGGTGCCGAACAACGTTCCCGGGTTACTTTTTTACATTCAGCGCGACCCGAATACGAATACAATCTGTTACCAGCTTAACGTCGACAAACAGGGAAAAATCAGCGAAAAGAATCCCGTCAACACATTCTGGATCCGTTATCCGGAAGGCGGGATGCGCAAGGAGCTCAATTATTTGCAACGTAAATTTGCATATGGTATCAATTCGAAAGCAATCGGTAATGCTACTTATGAACTCCGTTCGGTAGCGTATTCCAAATTACCGCTTTACCTTAGGAGAGATACGCGGAACGAATACCATGTGTATACCAGTATCGATAAGAAGGAATGCATACTGAGCAGGGTATTCATCCGGATCGACGGCGGTACGTTCTGGTCGCCGAATGTGCTCTATATCGAGCTCAAAGGCACCGAGATTGCCACCGGTAAAACCATTATTCAGCGAATAAAACCATCCTGACATGCCTAAAAACTATGTCTCCAATTCCACGGAATCTTCCAGGATGTTTAAAAGCAGCTTCCTGGAAGCATTCTCCAAGGTACATTATTCAGTGCCCCTTTTCATTTTCGTACCGGTAATCCTCTATTTCTCCTGGAAAGCATTAGGCCCGGGGGCAATGGCCTGGTACACTTTTGTAGGCGTACTATTCGGCGGACTGTTCTTCTGGACATTCACCGAATACTTTATGCACCGGTATGTTTTTCACTTTGAACCGCACGGGAAATTTATGGAACGGATCCATTTCATTTTCCACGGCGTTCATCACGACTACCCCAACGACGCCAAACGACTCGTAATGCCGCCCTCGGTGAGCATTCCGCTGGCGACGGGTTTTTACTTCCTGTTCACCATTTTTTTGAGTGAATATTACGTAGCGGCCTTCTATTCGGGGTTTATGGCGGGGTATCTTTTTTATGATATGAGCCATTATGCGTTGCATCATGCTAATTTCAAATCCGCGTTCTGGAAGAAATTAAAAAAGCATCATATGCAACATCATTATCAGGATGCTAGTAAAGGTTACGGTGTAAGTTCAGATATTTGGGACAGGGTTTTCGACTCGAACGAAAAGCGCGCCCCAAAGTCTAACTCAATCTAACTGTAACTTTAACTTATGAAGAACCTTGGAAATGAGAATTTGGACCAGGTCTTCAAAGATGAAATCACGAAAGTTTCGGACTTCAAATTCGGGACAACGGTGGTCAATGTCTTTGACGACATGGTCAGCAGGTCAGTACCCTATTACAACGAGATGCAGCGGATGCTCGCCGAGATCGCTGCCGATCATGTGAAGGAAGGAACATTTGTGTACGACCTGGGTTGCTCTACCGGCACCACGCTGATAGGTCTCGACCAACTCATTCCCTCGGACATCCGATTTATCGGGATCGACGAGTCGCAGGAAATGCTTGATAAATGCGATTTGAAACTCAAAGAGTCGGGTTTCGTAAGGCCGTATGACCTCGTAGCGGGCGATCTGCACCAGCAGCTTCCCATTCACAATGGCTCTGTCGTGATCCTTTGTCTTACATTACAATTTGTAAGGCCACTGTACCGCGAAAGGCTTCTGAAAAACATTTATGATGGATTGAACCCCGGCGGCGTGCTGCTGCTCGTGGAGAAAGTGCTTGCCGAAAGCAGCATTTTCAATCGTGATTTTATTAAATACTATTACAACTATAAGCGACGGAACCATTACAGCGAGCTCGAAATTTCGCAGAAACGCGAAGCGCTCGAAAATGTGCTGATCCCGTACAAGTTGTCTGAAAACATGCTTCTGCTGAAAGAGGCCGGTTTCGCCGACTGCGAAATTTTCTTCAAGTGGTACAATTTTTCAGGAATGATAGCTCACAAAAAATCATGATCGCGATCGGTAACTTCTTTTTCAAGTACAGAAATAACCTGTTTATCGTCCTGTACCTGCTGCTGTTTGTGCCGTCGCCGCCGATTTTCTCGCGTGCGCAATTTGGTCCGAACTATTATTTGTACCCGGTTATCCTCGGCTTGCTGGTAACATTTTCGGGCGAGATCATCCGGGGCATTACCATCGGGCTCGCATACATTATCCGCGGCGGGCGCGACAAGAAAGTATACGCGGAAGAGCTCGTGACCCAGGGGATTTTCAGGCATTGCCGTAACCCGCTGTATGTGGGAAACATCCTGATGCTGCTCGGAGTGGGTATTCTGGCCAACTCGCTGATCTACGTCGGAATCGTAATGCCGCTGTTTTTGTTTATCTACCAGGCGATCGTATTGGCTGAGGAGAACTTTCTGAGGAATAAATTCGGAGCGCAGTTCGATGCATATTGCAGTCGGGTAAACCGTTGGCTGATCAATCCGGCGGGCATTTCGGAAACATTTAAAGACATGCGTTTCAATTACAAGCGCTGGATTTTAAAAGAATATAACACATTGCTGGTGTGGCTGATAGGTATCGTAGCCATACTGATTTTCAAATACCCGGAAATCGTGCCGCAGCCTGACAGTCGCATTGTGATTTTTGCTGCTATCGTGCTGATACTCGGCGCACTGTATGCTTATGTAAGGTATTTGAAAAAGTCGGGAAAAATGACCGACAGCATGGCGTGAAAAATTCCGGCCGGCTGTTTTACCAGAAATAGCCGGCCAAAAGTACAGCATTGGCACACTATTGGTTGCGCCCTCCTGAACCGACCCTGAGAAATCACACATTTCATAACCCCCTAATAAAAAGCACCATGAATATTGTAATCGTAGGAGGAGGATTTGCCGGCGTCAACCTGGCGCTGGATCTTGCAAAAAGCAAGAAATTCGAGGTAACACTGGTGGATAAGAATAACTACAACTTCTTTCCGCCGCTCATTTACCAGGTCGCCACGGCCTTCCTGGAACCATCGAGCATCAGTTACCCGTTCAGAAAGCTTTTTCTAGGAAAAGGAAACCTTCATTTCCGGTTAGGGGAGTTGCAAAAAGTGGTGCCGGGTGAGAACAAGATCATCCTGCATAACGGCGAGCTGTCGTACGATATCCTCGTCTTCGCAACGGGTGCTGAAACGAATTTCTTCGGGATGGAGAATGTGAAGCGGAACGCGACGCCGATGAAAACGCTCGAAGATGCGATCAGCATGCGGAACAAGCTGCTGATGCAAATGGAGCAGGCCACGCTGAGCACCGACCCGGAAGAAATTAAGAAACTCCTGACGGTCGTGATCGCGGGTGGCGGACCCACGGGCGTCGAAATCTCGGGGATGTTTGCCGAAATGCGCAACGGCATTCTCCGCAAGGAATATCCCGAACTGGCCGGAAAAGGTAGTGAAATATACCTGGTCGACGGCAGCGAAGCATTGCTCTCGCCGATGAGCAAGGATTCACAACAGGATACCCATGAAGCTTTACGCAAGCTGGGCGTGAAAATCCGCCTCAATACCCACGTTTCCGACTTCGTCGACGACAAAGTGTATTTCTCCGAAGGCGACAGCATTGATGCCAAAACGCTCATTTGGGCGGCCGGAGTTACCGGCAGGGTGTTCGACGGCATTCCCGCGGAAGCGTACGGGCGCGGGCGCAGGCTGCTCGTGGACGCGTACAACAAAGTGAACAGTACCTACAACATCTACGCGATCGGCGACTGCTGCCTGCAAACCACCGACGAGGGTTTCCCCAACGGGCACCCGCAGGTAGCGCAGGTGGCGATACAGCAAGGCAAGAACCTGGCGCGTAACTTCGAGCGCACCGCCGAGCAACAACCGCTCCACGGATTTAAATACAATGACAAAGGTTCGATGGCTATCATCGGCCGGGCCAAAGCCGTGGTAGACCTGCCTTCGCCGAAAGTGCATTTCAAAGGCGTGATCGCATGGTTGGCGTGGCTTTTCATACACCTTATTTCGCTTATCAACCATCGTAACCGCATGAAAACGCTTTACAACTGGATGGTTGCCTATTTCACCAAAGATCAGTCCCTGCGAATGATCATCAAGCCCTCGGTAACGCAGGAAAAGGTCGAATCGGTTTAATGGAACCGTAATTCAACGTTTATCGTTGGCAGTTTGACAAAAAACACTGAATTTTAGTAACCGAAAGCCATCAGGGCATTCATTCAGTGTGCAAAAAACCGAATAATGGAACCGATCACGATTGATGTAACTCAAAACACACCATACGGTCTCCAGAAACTTGACTCATCCATCTCTTTCCGGGGCTTTATCAGCTTCCTGGAAAGCAAAATCGATCAGGAAGAAACGGTCAAAAAGACATTTTTCTCGCTGGTTCTTGACAAACTGAAAGCCAAGCCGGGTTTCAGTCAGGATATTCCGTTATCGGAAGTCACCAACTACAAAGAAGAACTGAGTTTGATCTATGGCATGCTCATGCCACCTATCGCCAACGAAAAGGAAGTTTTCTGGGCGTTGAGTGCCCCCGTCAGCCCTATTGTTTTTTACGGCACGTCGGGTTTTTATAGCCTGCTTTTCGAAAAAAGCGGCGACCTCCGCTGCGATCTCATCGAAGACCGCGGGGTCAATTACAAGCAGAAAATGCAGATGCTCTATTCCTTCATCCTGGAAAAGCTCTACCATTTTCCGCCCCTGCATCACCCGGATATGATCATTACTTTGAAGGACGACGAATCGGGCCTGCAGAAGTATTACCGGGTGCATATCGATAACAGTTTTTGTGAAGTGTATGCCAAAGGCAGCCTTCCCGAGCTCGACCTCGACACGTTACGCTCCGATTTGCAGGACAATTTCGATATCAATGTATTTTCCAGCATGTTACCCCACAGCCTCTTCCATTTCGAGGGCTTTTCGGTGATCACGCTGAACGACGTTACCGCAGAGCATGCGGTTGAAAATATCAAGAATACCATCCTCGACCGCGCTTCGTACGATCCCAAAACGTATTTCAACTACGTGGCAGGCGCATTGAAAATGCTGGTCGAAAATCCGGGGATCGATTTCGGGTTAATGGCCGTACTGCGCGTGAACAACAAGCTGGTTTTCGACCGGAGCTCCATACTTTTCAGCAAGCTCATGAGTGCCGCCACCGAAAACGACCTGGCGGAGCAAACGTACCTCGATATGGCTACCCAGTATTTCGAGTCGCCAAAAACTTTGCTGCTGCGCAACCTGGGCGCGGAAGATCCCAAAAAACAGGATTTCATCCGCATTCTGCAAAAAGATGGGGTGGAGGCCTATGCATTGCTGCCGGTTTACCACGATAATAAGGTAGTAGGCGTGCTGGAAGTGTATTCCAAAGAGCAGAAATCGATCGATGAGCGCCTGCTCGCGAAGCTGGATGTTGCATTGCCGTGGATCGCGCAGATGATGACCAACTACATCGATGAGTTCAACTTGCAGATCGATAATGTGATCCGCGACAAATTCACGTCGTTGCAGCCCGCCGTGCAGTGGCGTTTCCGCGAAACCGCCTGGCATTACATCCGCGATAAGGCCCTCAACCCGCAAAGCGCGGAGATTGAAGGCATTCAGTTCCGCAATGTGTACCCGCTTTACGGCGCCATTGATATCCGGAATTCCACCCTTGAAAGAAATGCAGCCCTTCGCGAAGATCTTCGTCTTCAATTCAATGTATTGATAGAAACCTTTACTGTTCTTAAACAAAAACTCGGGTTCGGGCTGGCCGACGAGATGATTTTCAAATGCCGCAAGTGGATCGCGGAAATCACCGACGAAAGCACCGATAACGACGAAATGAAGATCCGCGACTTCCTCGACAACGAAGCCCATCCGTTCCTGGAACATTTCAAGGAGGAAAGCCTGAAAATGTTCGGGTCGGGCGCGATGGACCCCGGCGAGCTGGTACTGCGCAACCGCATCGACCAGTATTTCGCGATGATCGACGAAGACCACGGCTCGGCATTCGCCAACCGCCGCGAGCTGGAAGCGTCCATGCAGGCGATCAACTCGTCGGTGAACCTGTATCTCGACCTTTTCCGGAACGAAATACAGGAGTCATACCCCTGTTACTTCGAAAAATTCCGCACAGACGGGATAGAATACGACATTTACATTGGTCAGTCCATTGAACCGGACAAGCGTTTCAGTGAACTTTACCTCAAAAACATTCGTCTGTGGCAGCTGACGACCATGGCGGCTATTGCCCGGATCACAAATTCGCTCATCCCGCAGCTCGAAAAACCGCTCGAAACGACGCAACTGATTTTTATCAATTCCGGCAGTATCGATATCAGTTTCCGCGACGACGAACGGCGGTTCGATGTGGAAGGCGCCTACAATATCCGCTACCAGGTGATCAAGAAGCGGATAGACAAAGTGCATGTGAAAGGCACCGGCGAGCGGCTTACCCAGCCGGGCAAGATCGCGCTGGTGTATTTCAATAGTAAATCGGCCGAAGAATATGTAGGGTATATCCGGTATTTGCAGGAAAAAAATACTTTATTGGATGACCTGGAATTTTTCGATCTCGAAGACTTGCAAGGAGTTACGGGCCTGAAAGCGCTCCGCGTGGGCGTGAACCTGGAATCGGACTGGAATTAACGAAGCATTATAACTGAACGTTCTATGAACTATAACCATCGGCTCGACAAGGTTAAGCATCACGTCCACCATTTTTTCGGCACGAAGGCGCTGGCGCAGCTTAGTTACCATAACCTCATTCATACCGAGTCGGTGGTAGGCAATGCCATCAAAATCGCCAATCATTACCGGTTGGAGGATAAGGAGACGTTTATCGTCGTCACGGCCGCCTGGTTTCATGATACGGGTTACAGCACCGGCGAGGCAGCGGGGCACGAAAAGCGCGGCGCAGCGATGGCCGCGGAATTCCTCCGTTCGGAAGAAGTGGAGGAAGACGTGATTGCCGAAGTGGAAGGCTGCATTCTGGCGACGGTATGGCCGCAAAACCCGACTAATTTTCTTCAACAGGTCGTTTGCGACGCCGACCTCTTCCATTTGGGCACCCCCGAATTCGGCGACTGGAACAAACTGGTCAGAAAAGAAGCCGAGCAGCGGCTTGGCAGGAAAATCGATAAGACGGAATGGCGCAAAAGCACGATAAAACTGCTAGAAAACCACCAGTTCCAGACCGATTACTGCCGTGATCTTTTGGATAAACAAAAGAAGAAGAACCTCGAAAAGTTGAAGCAGAAATTGCTGGAAGATACGTTGGAAGAGCCGGCAGAGGACATTGGGCCTGTGGAAGCGTCGGTAGGGAAGGAGGCGGCTGCCGAAACACCGGCACCCAGCCCGGCTACTTTGACCGCGGCGGACCTCCCGGTGCCGAAGCATCATAAGGAAGAGAAGTTTTTCATTCCAGAAATAGCCGAAGGCAAAAAGAAGAAGGACGACCGGCCGGACAAAGGCATTGAAACCATGTTCCGGATCAGCTCCAATAACCATCAAAGGCTGAGCGATATGGCTGATAATAAGGCACATATCATGATCACGACGACGTCGATCATCATTTCCGTTCTCCTGAGCGTGCTCGTACGCAAGCTCGAAGACAATGCTTACCTCATCCTCCCGACGATGATGCTGCTGACCGTTTGTATGATCACAATGGTATTCTCGATACTTTCCACCCGCCCGACCATCCCGCCCGGCACATTCACGCAGCCCGATATCGATGCGAAAAGTGTGAACCTGCTGTTTTTCGGAAACTTCTACCGGATGTCGTTCGACGAATATTCCAAAGGCATGCAGACGATGATGAACGACCGGGACTTTTTGTATGGCAGTCTCACCAAAGATGTTTATTCCCAGGGTGTTGTGCTCGGCAGGAAGTACCGTTTGCTGCGCGTGGCTTATAATGTATTCATGTTTGGGATCGTCATATCCGTGGTCGCATTTGTAATCGCCTCCATTTTCTTCGAACACTGATCCGCCGTCTTATGGAAGCGTTCCGCTATTTCAACCGGGATATCAGCTGGCTTACTTTCAATGAAAGAGTATTGATGGAAGCCGCGAACGAGTCTGTCCCGCTGATGGAACGGATCCGGTTTTTGTCGATTTACTCGTCCAATCTGGATGAATTTTACCGGGTACGAATGCCTTACCTGCAAAAAAATGCCATGCAGGATTCCGCCGGCAACGCCTATCTTGAAGCAGAGGCCACGGTGAACCGCCAGCAGGAGGAGTTCGGGCGCATTCTCACCAAATCCGTCATACCTGCGTTGGCATGGCAAGGGTTTCATTTTTTGTATAAAGAATCGGTTTCCGAACAGATTGCCGCTTTCGCACGCCGCTATTTTTTTACACAAATAGCAGGCTTCTTGCAGCCCGTTTACCTGAACGATAAGACATCCTTTTTCCCGGAAAATAACCAGATTTACATTGTCGTAATCCTGCAACTACCGGGCGATAAGGAGAAAATCGCGCTCGTAAACATCCCCGTTCCGCAGCTCGACCGCTTTGTGAAGTTCAAACAGCCGGATGGAGAATACATCATCTTCCTCGAAGACCTGATCCGCTGTAACCTGAACATCCTTTTCCCGGACGCGGAGGACATTAAGGCATTCAATATCAAGGTTACCCGCGATGCGGAGCTGGACCTGCTCGACGAAGACGGCGAAGACGTAGCCGACCAGGTCGAAAAGCAGCTCAACAAGCGAGATTTCGGACTGGCGACGCGGTTCTTGTATGAGCCGGGGCTGTCATTGCGGCATTTGCAGTACATCGTGAATGTGTTTGATCTGAAAAAAGCGTCACTCGTGGAAGGCGGGCGATACCATAACTTGAAAGACCTGTCGTCACTGCCCGTGGCTTCCCCGGCGATTTCCTACCCGGCCTGGCCCGCGGCGCAGCATCTGGAAGGTTTTGAAGAGCCCGAAACATTGTTCGAAGCATTGACGCGACGCGACTTGATGGTCCACGCGCCCTATCAGACCTACGATACCATTCTCCGTTTTTTCAACGAAGCCGCGATCGACCGGTCGGTGCAGGAGATTTACACGACGATGTACCGCGTCGCGTACGATTCGAAAATTGCCCACGCGCTCATCAGCGCGGCCAGAAATGGCAAGAAAGTGACCGTTCTGGTGGAGCTGAAAGCACGCTTCGACGAGGCGAACAATATCCGCTGGGCGAAGAAAATGAAGTCGGCCGGCGTGAAGATTATCCACAGCGTGAATGCATTGAAAGTGCATGCGAAACTGGCATTGGTGAAGCGGAAACATGAAACGCATTCGTACCTCGGCTTGCTCGCGACGGGTAACCTCAATGAAGGCACGGCCCGCTTTTACACCGACCATATTTTACTGACCGCTCACCCGGAAATGCTGAAAGAAACCGAGCAGCTGTTTGGTTTTTTAAGTAAAAAGAAAAAGCCGGAAAAGATAGACGCCATGCGTTTCAGGCATTTGCTGGTGGCGCAGTTCAATCTGCAAAACCGGTTTGTCGAATTGATAGACAGGGAAATTGATAATGCCAAAAACGGTTTGCCGGCAGGCATTACCATCAAGCTCAATAACCTGGAAGAGGAAGTTCTGATCAACAAACTTTACGAAGCCTCGAATGCAGGCATTACCATTAACCTGATCGTCCGGAGCATTTGCAGGCTGGTACCGGGTGTGCCGGGACAGAGTGAAAACATCCGCATCAAGCGCATTGTGGACCGCTACCTCGAACACGGGCGCGTTTTTATCTTCCATAACAATGGCCAGCCGGAGGTATTCATGGGCTCCGCCGACTGGATGAACCGCAACATTTACCGCCGGATCGAGGTATGTTTCCCGATCTACCACGAAGATTTGAAAAAGCAGCTTATTGACATTCTCGCGTTGCAATGGGAGGATACCGTCCAAGCCGTATGGATTGACGAAAAGCTGCATAATGCGCCCGTTACGACACTTCCCGGGGACGTGCGCTCGCAGGAGGCCATTTACCATTACCTGACGGGCACGGTAGAAAATTTTAAAAAGACATTCTGATGAAAAACCAATACGGATCGATACTTGCGGCTGTCGTATGGCTGGGCCTGCTGACAGGCTGCAATTCGACACAAAAAGAAGCGGAGGCATTCCGCGAATACGATTTCAACAAACCTGAAAAATTTAACCTGCCCGAAAGCCTGTTCGAGGTGTCGGGGATTGCATTTGACAAGGGGCAGAGCGATACGGTGTATGCGATTCAGGACGAGGATGGCAAGTTGTTCAGGCTTGCGTGGGATGTGCCGAAGCAGCTGCATACGAAATTCAGTAAAAAAGGTGATTATGAGGATGTTTCGATTGTTAACGACCGTGCTTACATCCTGAAAAGCAATGGTACCATTTATACATTCCCGATGGCGGACGCGGTTTACGACGAGCCGGAGGATGTAGCAGAGGTGAAAGGTCTTTTACCCAAAGGCGAATATGAAGGAATGTATGGCGATGAAGGTACCGGAGAGCTGTTTGTCATTTGCAAAAACTGTGCAGGTGACGATTCCAAGAACAGCGTTTCGGGCTATATCCTGAAAACCGGGTCGGATTCGGTAATCGCGGAATCGGGTAAGTTTGCGATCAATGTGGAGGAGATCAAAGCCATTACCGGTAAGGTAGCGCGCGGTTTCAGGCCGTCGGGCATTGCACGGAATCCTGTTACCTTGGAATGGTACATTATTTCGGCTGTGAACCAGATGGTCGTCGTGACCGACAGGCAGTGGAAAGTGAAAGACGTCCACCATTTGAATAGCAACATGTTCATCCAGCCGGAAGGCATTGCATTCGACAATGCAGGTAACCTGTACATTTCCAATGAAGGCGACGACCTTTTCAGCGGTAATGTGCTCAAATTCAGAAAACTGGGCCGGTAGGGCCTTTCCTGACATCCTATGAATCGATATTTACTCCGTTTACTTGCGTTCGGGACAGTTCTGGCAGGTGTATCGTCCTGTGCGAGCTATAAAACCCGCTTCTCGAAAGAAGGTGCGCAATGGCAGTCGGCCTCGCCCGATCCTGCATTGGAACTGAAACATACCATGTACCTCGTCGGCGACGCGGGCAACGACACGCCGGGAAACCGTGCGCCGGTTTTGGAATACCTTAAAACAAAGCTTGGTACCGAATCCAAAAACAGCTCCATTCTGTTTTTAGGGGATAATATTTACGAATCGGGTATGCCGCCCTCGGAGGATTCAGCCGCCCGTAGGCTGGCCGAGTTCCGCATTGATTCCCAACTCGAAACGCTTGAAAATTTCAAAGGCCATCCCGTTTTCGTACCCGGCAACCACGACTGGCGCGGATGGGGCGTTAAAGGTTTGAAGCGGCAGGAAAAATACATTCAGAAGCACATCAACGAGGCCCGCGGCAAGAAGGACAAGGAAGTATACGAAGATTATTTCCTGCCATTGAACGGCTGCTCCGGCCCGGAGGTGGTGGAACTGAATGATAATGTGGTGATTATCGTCGCCGACTCGCAATGGTGGCTCACCGACTGGGACCGCGACCAGAAGATCAACGACGGCTGCGAGATCAAGAACCGCGAGCAGTTCCGGTTTGTGTGGGAGAATGTGGTGCGCAAATACCGCAACAAACACGTCGTGATCGCGATGCACCACCCGCCTTACACTTACGGCCCGCACGGGGGAAGATTTACCATTAAGCAGCATATTTTCCCGCTTACCGAACTCAATCCGAAACTCTACATTCCGCTGCCGGTGATCGGCAGCCTCAGCGCATTGTTCCGCGCCACGATCGGCTCGCGGCAGGATGTGGCCAACAAGCATTACAAAGAGCTTCGTACGGCTGTGCTCGCGGGCGCAAAGAAGAATGGCAAGTTCATTTTTGCGAGCGGGCACGAGCATGCATTGCAGTTTATCGAGAACGACGGGCAGGAATTTGTCGTGAGCGGCAGCGGCTCCAAAGTGAGCCCGGTAAGTTTGGGGAAAGGTTCGATGTTTTCGTCTTCCAAACTGGGTTTTTCGACATTGAGCTTCTACAAGGATGGCGAAACCTGGGCCAAATTCTGGGAGGTTACCCCGGATGGCAAGGATGCCAAACTGGTTTTCCAGCACAAAGTGAAGGACAAGCAGCAAATCGAAATACCGGATTCGACCACGGCATTCACCGAATACAACCAGCACGCCGATTCGACTACGAAATTCATCACCAGTAATGAGGTGAAACCCATCGGAAAAGTGCACAAAGCCATGCTAGGCGAGCACTATCGGCCTTTGTACCTACAACAATACCGTTTTCCGGTGCTGGATCTGGCCACTTACAAGGGCGGTGTCGTGCCTACCAAGCAAGGCGGCGGTAACCAGACCAACTCCCTGCGCCTGAAAGATGCGGAAGGCAGGGAATATGCCATGCGCGGCCTTACCAAGGACGTGAGCCGGTTCCTGCCGTTTCCGTTCAACCAGATGATCGCCGCACAATACCTCGTGGAAGACAACTTCCTTTCCACAAACCCGTTTGCACCGTTGAACATGCCTGCATTGGCCGGGGCGATCAACGTGTACCACGCCAACCCGAGAATGTATTATGTGCCGGCGCAACCCGGTTTGGGGACATTCAACAGCCTTTTTGGCGGTTCCATGAACCTGGTGGAAGAGCGGCCCGACGGCAAAAGATGGAAGGATGCAGATTTTTTCGGGAATCCCGACAAGATTGTAAGCACGCCCGACCTCGTGGAGGCATTGCTGGAAAATAGTAAAAATAAAGTCGATGAAGAATGGGCGATCCGTACCCGGCTGCTCGATTTCGTCATCGGCGACTGGGACCGTCACGACGACCAATGGGCCTGGGCTTCGACCAAGCAGAAGGACGGTACCACCATTTACCGCCCCATTCCCCGCGACCGCGACCAGGCGTTTTCGCGCTACGACGGCTTCCTGACAAATATCGCCCGGCAGACATTACCTTTCCTGCGGCAATTGCAAACCTATGGTCCCGAGATCCAGAGCATGAAATGGACCACTTGGAGCGCCCGCCTTTTCGACCGGACTTTCCTGAATGAACTCAGCTGGGAGCAATGGGAGGAGCAGGTGAAATTTATCCAGAAAAACCTCACGGACGAAGCTATCGAAGCTTCTTTCAAAGACTGGCCGGCCAAAGCACGCGAAATGGCCTCACCCAAAATGATCGAAGGTTTGAAAGCCCGCCGGGCGCATTTGATGGAAATCGCGCGGACACATTACGAGTTTGTAAGCAGAGAGGTAAACGTGATCGGTACCGAAGAGCAGGAACGCTTCCTGATCGAGCGGATCGACGACGCGCATACGCGTGTGACCGTGTACGAAACCAGTAAGGAGGGGCGCATCAAACACCAGAACTACCAGCGCGTTTTCGAGAATGCCGTCACACACGCCATCAATATTTACGGTAATGGCGACGACGACGAGTTTATCGTCAAAGGCGATGTGCGGAAAGGCGTGAAGCTGCGGCTGATCGGCGGCTTGGGTAAGGATGTCTTCGCGGATAGCGCACGCGTGAGCGGAGGCGGGAAGAAGACGCTTGTTTATGATGATTTGAAAAACAATACCATCATCCCCGGCTCCGATACGAAAGACAAACGCACCAGCCTGTACCGTTTCAATGTGTACGACCGCCGGAGCGCCGATAGCAACTATGATATCACATTGCCGCTTCCACTCCTCGGCGCCAACCCGGACGACGGTTTCTTCCTCGGCGGTGCGGTGAACATCACCAAATATGGTTTCAAAAAAGAGCCATATGCGTCGGTACAATCCATTGGCGGAAGCTTTGCGGTGAGAACGCAGGGTTTCAAAGTCAACTATACCGGGGATTTTATCAATGCATTCAAAAAAATCGACTTCTACCTCGACAGCTATTACCGCGGCCCGCGCTATGCATTCAACTATGCGGGATTAGGCAACGAAACCGAGCGGCCTGTGGACGATGCGAATTTCTACCGCGTACGGCAGAGCGCATTTTACGTCTATCCCGCAATCAAAAAGCGCTTCGGCGGGCATAATGGCTTCGTTACATTGGGGCCTGTATTTGAACTGAACGACATTCAGGCAACGGGTAACAGGTACATCACCAGCACCGAGAACGGCCTGCCCGGCGATATTTTTAAAACAAAATATTACAGCGGGGCGAAGTTTACATTCAATTTCAGCAGCATCGATAACATTTTCTCGCCGCACTCCGGCATTCGTTTCAATGCCGCATTGAATTGGACGACGGATCTGAAAAGCGACAAGAATTTTACCGGTCTTAAAGCACAATTCGCCTGGTACACCGCCCTCGACCAGAAAGAAAACCTGATCCTCGCCACGCAGCTGGGTACCGGCGTAAACTTCGGCAGCGGCTTCCAGTTTTTCCAAATGCCCAATATTGGTGGAAAACTGGGGCTTCGGGGTTATCGAACGGAACGTTTCTACGGAAAAAGCTCAGTCTGGCACGACACCGACCTGCGTCTTCGCCTGGGTAGCAGCTACAATCCCACATTACCGCTTACTTACGGCATTTTCGGCGGTTTCGACTACGGCCGCGTATGGCTGGAAGGCGAGTCGTCGGACAAATGGCACTATGATTACGGCGGCGGCATCTGGCTATCGCCGGTCGATGCATTAACGATCGCCGCCGGCGCATTCATCCCGAAAGAGAAGAACGAGGAAAAGCCGCGGATAGCGGTGCAGCTTGGGTTTTGGTTTTGATGACCGCCGACGGCCGACCACTGACCGCCGATCGCTTGTTTAGCGCAGGTCAGCTACGCAGCAGCGAATGGTCCATGGTCAGGCCGAAGGCCGTCGGCGGTCGGCGGTCAGCGGTCGGCGGTCACGGCCGCCAGGCCGCTACTCCCGCATCGCTTTAACACGCTCTTCGAACTCCCGGACTACGGGCAGGCGATCCTCGGCCCATTGTTTCAGTTCGGGATCTTTCCCCGAAGCGCCCTCTATCTCCATCATGTGTACGACCCGCTCCTGTATCGCAATCATCTGGTTGAGGTAGAGGGTATCCAGGCCTTCACTTTTTTGCATGGCGAGGCTGTCCAGTTGCTGCTGGCGTTCGTCGGAGAGCGTGGTAGGAAGTTCCACTTGCCGGTCCCCTGCGAGTTTTTGTAATTCCTGCCCCGCCTGCGTATTGTCTTTCGTCATTTCTTCCCCGTAATCCTGAATATTCTTTTGCGTTGTGCCCGAAGCGGCCAGCTGTCCGGCATTTACCTGAAACAGTGCGTCATCGGCGGCACTGAGGAGAAACTGCTTATCTAATTCCCCGATCACCGCCGGGTCGGTTGTGTTGTCTTTATCGCAGCCGGTGCCGGAGAAAAACAGGGCTATTAGTAATAAAAATAGGTATCCGCGCATAAACTTCTCGATTGTTTTGCAACCCGGGGATAATTATTATGCCAGTAGATTTTAAATTTGTAAAATTAAGTCTACAAATTACCCGCCTCACGAAGGGTTTGAATAAATGAGTATAGCGAAGCAGGAAGGATTGGAAAACGGGAAGCCGCAGGCTTCGGAAGTAATGTACCACGATTTATTTGAGCTTAATCCGCAGCCAATGTGGGTTTATGATGTGGAAACTTACGCGATATTGGATGTCAATGAAGCTGCCGTGCGGCATTACGGATTTGACCGGGAAGAGTTCCTGAATATGACGATCCTGATGCTCAGGCCGGAAACGGAAATCCCCGAAGTGCTCCATGCCGTGAAAATAGTGCGGGAGCATGAGCGGATGTTTTCGTCGGGGACTTACAAGCACCAAAAAAAGAATGGCGAGGTCATTGACGTGCTGATTCAGAGCAACATCGTTTATATCAATGGCGCAAAGGCGGAGCTGGTACTCTCCACCGACATTACTTCCTGGATAGCCTCGGAGCGGGAACGAAGGGCTTCGGAAGAGAAATTCAAAGCGATCTTCGACAATACTTCGGACGCGATCGTGCTTTGCGATGATCAAGGCCGCTGCACAGACCTGAACGATGCGACGCGCCGGATCCTCGGATACGAAATCGGCGATCTTGGGGGAGTGTGCATTACGGACTTTCTCCTGATGCCGGAAGAAATGGCCTTCGATGTGGTATGGAAGAACTTCCTCAATGGTGAAATTCTCAACGGTTTGATGAAGATCAGGCGGAAGGACGGCACGCTCATAACCGGTAGTTTTAATTCAAAATCCAATATTTTGCCGGGCCTGCACATGTGCGTGATCACGGATGTGACGGAGCGCCTCGAAAAAAAGCGCGAACTCATGGCGAGCGAACGGCGGTTCAAAGCATTGGTCCAGGAGGGCGCAGACCTCATTGCGATCCTCGATGAACAGGGAAATTACAAATTTGTAAGTGAGAGCTGCCGGCCCATCCTGGGCATTGAGCCGGATGACCTGGTCGGGAAAAATGCATTCGACTGGATTCACCCCGACGACCGGCAGGCTGTTTTGGCACTATTTTTAAAAATCAGGGAGCACAGGCAGATTCGCACGGAGCCATTTCGCTTTATGGACGGTTTCGGGGAATACCGGTGGATTGTGACGATCGCCACCAATATGACGGACGATCCGGCAGTGGGTGGTGTGGTGGCCAACTCCCGGGACATTACCGACGCGGTGCTCAAAGCCCGGGATCTCGAAGTCAGCAACGAGCGGTACCGGAAGCAGAACGAGCAGTTGCGGGAGATAGCCTGGACGCAGTCGCACGTCGTGCGGGCGCCGCTCACCCGGCTGATGGGCCTGGTAGACCTCCTTCAAACGGGCGACACGGGCGGAATGCCGGTCGATATGGCGCTAGGGCTGATCAGGTCTTCGGCCGACGAGCTGGATGAGGTGATCCGGAAAATAGTAAGCAAAGCTGATAAAGTTCAGAACGATGATGAATGACGGGCTTAAAATCCTTTTGGTGGACGACGATAAGGTCATGTTGTTTCTACATGACACTTTTCTTAAAAGAAGCGGGATCGCCTGCGACACCGTGCTTTGCTATAACGGGCGGGAAGCATTAGACTACCTGGATACCAACCAGGCCCTGGAAACGACCTTTCTGGTATTGCTGGATATCAATATGCCTGTCATGAACGGCTGGGAGTTCCTTGGCGCGATCCGCGACAAACCGTACCTGCCCAAAGTACTGATCGTGATGGTGAGCTCGGCCACCGAAGAGAGCGAAAAGGCACGTGCATTCGCTTTCGGGCAAGTGATCGACTACCAGCAGAAGCCGCTCACTGTGGATACGTGCCGGCGCATCATTGGGTCCGATAAGCTACGCGGATTCTTCGACAATGTCGTATTGAAATGAAACTCATTTATTTCAGAGTGCAATAAAACCCTGCAATTGAACTACAAATGCAGGGTCTTTATTATTTTTAGGGGAAGTTTCCGATTTTAAACGTTCAAAAACGCTCCTATTTGAAAGATTTTTACAATTCCGGATCTTTTGAGCAGCTTTGGCAGGAGGAGGTGGAAATCAGGACCCGGGTACAAAACCGTCTGTTCTGCATTACTTTCCTGGTTTGCAACCCCTTGTCTTCGATTGCGTTTTTCCTCAAAGGCGACCCGTTCTTTTACACATTATTACCGGCACATATGCTGTCGGGGATAATCATACTCGGGTATATGTTCCTGAATTACAGGAAGGTAATCTCCGGGCAGCAGATGAGCTTCTACACATTTGTGACGCTGATCTGCTTCTACGCATTCCTGCTGTCGAAACCGCACCTCTCATACGTACAATCCTGCCTGAACCTCACGCTTGCGATCATATTCGCCGGGCTCGTGCTGCGCTGGCCGCTGCGGTATGCGCTGGTGGTTTCAGGATTGAGCCTGGCGCTCTACCCGGCATCGATCCATTTCCTGAGCGAGACTTCCTTATCCGAGTTTTTCGAGCAGGGGGCGGTTTTCGTGATGGCAGCGCATTTTGTGTTTCCATTTGTGGTAAAACTGAATTATAGCAAGGACAAACGGGAATTCTACTTCCGCTATACGCTCCAACAGCAGAACGACGCCCTCGAACAGCAAAAAACCATTGCAGAGCAGGCCACACGTGCCAAAACGGACTTCCTTTCGATGATGAGCCACGAAATCCGCACGCCTTTGAACGGCATTGTGGGCATGGTGCATTTGATGATGCAGGAGGAGGAGCACAGCGAAAAGCCGAATGACCTGCTCAAAACCCTGAAATTCTCGGCGGATCACCTTATGGCCGTCGTGAACGACGTACTGGATTTCAACAAGATCAACTCCAACCACGTGGTGCTCGATCCGCAGCCCTTCAACCCGTTCGAATTTTTTGACATACTTAAAAAAACCTTCGATCCGAAAGCCAATGAAAAAGGGATCGGGCTGGTTTTCTCCATCGATCCACGGCTGCCGGCACAGCTCGTCACCGACCGTCTCCGCCTGAACCAGGTGATCACCAACCTGGTGCACAATGCGATCAAATTTACCGCAAGCGGCTCCGTGGCGCTGGATGTGCGGGAGGCAGCGCGTACGCCCGAGGCGGTAACACTCGATTTTGCCGTAACCGACACCGGTATAGGCATCCCGGATTCCGAGCAGGCCGGCATTTTCGAGATTTTTACGCAGGTAAGGGCCCGCACGCATTCCGACAGCGTGAGCGGGACAGGTCTGGGCCTGGCCATTTCAAGGGAGCTGATGCGCCTTTTCGGTAGTGAAATTCAGCTGGAAAGCAAGGAAGGCTGCGGGTCGCGGTTCTCGTTCCGGCTGTCGATGCCGTATTCGGAGCAGCCCCTCGTCACCAGCGAGCCATTACTTGCCGGTATCATCGAAGACATCCCGGAAGTGCGGGTACTTGTGGCCGATGATAACAAAACCAACCTGGTACTAGCTACCCATTTGCTGAAACGCCGGAATATCCGCCACGACACCGCATCTAACGGGCAGGAAGCCTACGAAATGTTCCGCGAAAACCATTACGACCTCGTGCTGATGGACTTGCGGATGCCGGTCATGGATGGCTTCGAAAGCACCGCGCTCATTCGCCAGCTCGCTCCCGATGTACCCATTATCGCCCTCACGGCTTCGGCGTTTGAAAACGAGAAGGAGCGTGCCATGGCCAGTGGTTTTTCGGGATATTTTATCAAACCATTTATACCACAGGATTTCTACGATTATATCTTTCCCTTTCTCGGAATAGCTGTAAAATAATATTTATTAGGTTTATAGTGATATAAATTTATCTTTGGGACCCAGCAAAAAAAGGTCCGTGCATGACTAGTGGTGGTAATTCTTCTCAATTCAGGGATACCCGGCTCTGGAAAGAGCTGGTTCAAGGTAGTGACCAGGCTTTGGCGGAGCTTATGCGCTTGCATTTCAAAGGCTTGCTCAACTACGGGTTCAAGTTTGTAAAAGATGAGGCTTTTGTGAAAGACTGTATTCAGGAAGTCTTCATCGATCTGTGGCATTGCCGCGAAAGGGTGACGGAACCTGCGCACGTCAAAGCCTATCTGCTGGTTTCGCTTCGCCGTAAAATAGCCCGCAACCGCCGACAGCTCAATAGCAATACGCTCGCACCGCTTAGCGACGAGTATGCATTCTCCATTGAATTTTCTCCGGAATGGTGGATGATCAATGAGGAGACCCTTGCCCGTAAGGCGCAGGTGATCTCCGAAATGCTGGACGCTCTGCCCACCCGGCAGCGGGAGGTGATCTACCTCAAATATTACCAGGGGCTTAGCCGTGAAGAAATTTCTACCATGCTCGACATTACCCCGCAAACAGTTTCCAATTTACTCCAGATGGCTTACGGCCAAATTCGCAAGCGGTTCAGCCCGTCGGTGATCAATGCGCTTCTTTTTCTTTTATTTTATTGATTTTGAGGTATTTGCAAATTTTTCAATAAAAATTATTTAAAAAAATCTGTAAATCATGGTATCCGGATACTGCTATCGGTATCTCTTTAATAACAGCGTTCCCCAACCATGAATTATCGAGATTATACGGCCATCGAGTTCGCCGCCGACCCGTTTTTCAGATCCTGGGTATTCGACCAGGATCCGGATGCCGTGGTTTTCTGGGACAATTGGACGAAAGAGCATCCCGACCGCCGGGAAGAGCTGGATGAGGCGCGTGCATTGTTGTATGTGCTAAAAGAAAATGAGTCCTATGTAGACGCAGAACAAGTGGAGGAGCGCGTGCAGGACATGCTCGCACAGGTACGTGGGCACACACAGCGTAGCCAGGCGAGCATGACGCCTGCATTCTACCGGTTTCTCGGGATTGCAGCGTCGATATGTCTGATAGGCGGCCTTGGCTGGCTGGGGTACAGTGTAGTGAGCAGGCAGCCGGATAACCCGGCCCGGGTGATCGGAATGCATGATCGTAATGAGGGTATTGTGGTCCGGTTCAACCATACCGCGGACCCGGTGGCGATATTGCTGGAAGACAGCAGCGTAGTGACGCTGGCGCCGGAAAGCGAGCTGACGTTTCCTGAAAAATTCGCCCGGGAAAAGCGGGAGGTCCATTTGAAAGGGGAGGCTTTTTTTCAGATCAGCCACGATTCCGACCGGCCTTTTCTCGTGAAAACGAAGGAATTGGTAACCCGTGTACTCGGCACGAGCTTTACGGTGAGGTCGTTCGAAAAAGATCCGGACGCTTCGGTATCCGTCAAAACAGGACGGGTATCGGTGTATTCGAAACGC
Organism: Dyadobacter soli; assembly: GCF_900101885.1. Taxonomy (GTDB): domain Bacteria; phylum Bacteroidota; class Bacteroidia; order Cytophagales; family Spirosomataceae; genus Dyadobacter; species Dyadobacter soli. The sequence goes on from NZ_FNAN01000003.1 coordinate 202,892, forward strand.
GAAGAGCGAGGTGCGGGATCGCCGGGTAAGGTAATAGGCGTGATATTGAAACCTAACCAGCGGGCATTGTTCGATAAACAGGAGTCCAGGCTGGTGAAAGTGATCGTAGATGCACCCATGCGGTTGACTAACGCGCCCGCGGCATCGTTGGTTTTCGACGAGGCGCCAGTGCGTAATGTATTCCAAACGCTTGAAAAAGAATATGGAATAGAGCTGTTTTTCAACGAAGAACGACTGTCGGACTGCCAGCTGACGGCCAATCTTTCGGGATTACCGATGTATGAGCAACTGGATCTGATTTGCCGGATCATCCACGCAAAATATGAGGTGGTGGACGGGCAGGTGATCATACACGGCGACGGCTGCAAGGCCGATTGAAATGATGTTCCATACACCATAATGCCCAACGCCCACGCGACTGGGAAGGGAAAATATTGCCACTGCTTTTCGATAACCGAACCAAAGTGAAACCAATATGCCGGGAAATCTACCATTAAAAACCATCGTGCGCGACCTCATGAAATGCTCCTTTTTGCAGTTATGCATAATCGTGGCGTTTTCGGGTATAACGTTTAGCCATAACCGTTTAATCGGGCAGGGCTTGCTGGAAAGTAAAATCACGCTCAAAATGGAGGATAAGAGCCTGAAAAGCGTCCTTCTGTCGATCGAACGGAACTCGGAGGCCAGGTTTATTTATAACCCGGCCGAAATACGTTCTTCGACCAAAGTCACATTCCAGGCATCGGACGAGCCGTTGGCCGGCGCGCTCGCGAGGCTATTGAAACCACTCTCGATCCGCTATGAGGTGGCCGGCAACCAGGTAATGCTTTTCAGGAACGAAGCAAGCTCTTCGATAACCGGAGAATCGCCGCCGGACGCCGATCGGCCTGACGATAATCACAGCATGCTGGCCCCGGTTAAAGGCAAGGTAACCGACGAAAAGGGCGATGGCCTGCCCGGTGTAAGCGTGGTGGTAAAAGGAACTTCGCGCGGCACAACCACCAATTCCGCCGGACAATATGAACTGGAACTGGGGCAAGGCGAGAACACGCTGATATTCTCTTTTGTGGGTTACCTTTCGCAGGAAATACCGGTAGGCGCCCGCTCGGAGCTGAATGTGGCTTTGAAGATCGATACCAAAGCATTGGATGAAGTGGTAGTGGTAGGCTACGGGGAAATGAAGCGGGCCGATCTGACGACCGCCCAAACTTCGGTTTCGGCCAAAGACATCGCGCGCACCACCAACACCACGCTCGAACAGGCGATCCAGGGGCGCGCAGCTGGCGTTTACATTACACAGAATTCCGGCCAGCCGGGCGGTGGTATTTCGGTAAATATCCGCGGGATTAACTCCATCAGCGGCAGTAACGAGCCATTGTATGTAGTGGATGGTGTGCAAATACAAGGGCAATCGGTGTCGTTTGGCGCGCAAAGCTCTTCCAATCCGCTGGCGGGGCTGAACCCGGCCGATATCGAATCGGTAGAAGTACTCCAAGGCCCGTCGGCGACTGCGATCTATGGCTCCCGGGCTACGAACGGTGTCCTGCTGATTACCACCAAACGTGGCAAGTCGGGTGACTCCAAGATTGCTTATGGCTACCAATTCAGCCTGCAAACTCCGCCGAAGCCATTGAAAGTAATGGACTTGGGTCAATACGCGCAAATGGTGGGCGAATACCACAAGCTGGCGGGAGGCGAAACACCGGAAGAATTCCTCGATCCTTCACTGCTCGGGAAAGGTACCGACTGGCAAAAGGAGCTTTTCAAAAATGCGCCGATGCACAAGCACCAGCTCAGCCTCAGCGGCGGTAATGACCGCACTACCTACTATTTGTCGGGCGAATACCTGAGACAGGACGGCGTAGCGCTGGGATCGGGCTTCAACCGGTATGCATTCCGGCTCAACCTCGACAATAAACCACGCGAATGGGCCAGCATCGGCGCCAATCTCAGTTTCAACCAAACCAATGATAACCTCACCACCAGCCAGGAAAACGTCATTTCGAATGCATTGCAACTCACACCGCAGGTCCCCGTCCGCAATATCGATGGCTCGTGGGGCGGGGGCGACGAAAACAACGGCGCGAACATCTTCGCACCGGTAAACCCCATTGCCATCGCCAACCTGACGACCAATAAACTCGTAAGGAGGCAGCTGCTCGGCGGGCTCAATATCGGAGTGCGCATTGCCAAAGGCCTGCAATTCAGGACTTCTTTCAATACGAACCTGGGTTTTTCAAACTCTTCCTATTATATCCCGACCTACAAAATCGGCTGGGCGCAGAATGTGACGGCTTCTTACACCAACGGCTCCGGCGTGAACACTTATTGGAACTGGAACCAGTTGCTGGAATACAACAAGCAGTTCGGTAAGCACAATATCAATGTCATGCTCAGCCATGAATCGCAGGAATCGGGCTGGAAAAACCTGGGCGGAGGACGGACTGGCTTCCTCACCAATGACATTCTCGACCTGGCGGCAGGTGACGCGCTTACGGCCAGCAACTCGGGCGGGTCGGGTGAATGGGCAATGGAATCGTACCTCGGAAGGCTGAACTACAACTTTGCAGACCGTTACATTATCATGGGTACCATCCGGCGCGACGGTTCGGCCAACTTTGGTGCCGACAACAAGTGGGGCGTCTTCCCGTCGGTATCGGCGGCCTGGCGCGTTTCGCAGGAGCCTTTCTTCGATGTGCCGGCGATCAGCGAGCTGAAACTGCGTTTTGAGACCGGTGTCACGGGTAACCAGGGCAGCGGAGGCATTTATTCGCCCATGGGCACAGGGACCACGCCGACAACGACTGGTTTTCTGCCTACCAAATATGCCAACGACGGTTTGAAATGGGAAGAAACAAAAACGAACAACTTCGGTATTAACCTCGCGCTGTTCCAGAACCGCATTCAGTTTGAATTCGATTATTACATTAAAAATACCGACAACCTGCTGATGGAAAAGCCATTGCCGTGGTACATGGGTACCAATGGCGTGGGTGCCGTGGGCTCGCCGACGGTCAATATCGGTGCATTGCAGAACAAGGGTTGGGGATTCACGATCAATACGGTCAATGTGAACCGGGGTGGGTTCAAATGGGAGTCTAACTTGAATATTTCCAGTTTCAAAACGAAGATCAAATCCTTTTATTCAGACGCGGCATTCGTGGACAGGACGTCGTGGTGGCTTGCCGACTGGACGCAGCGATCGGAAGTAGGCAAAGCACCCTGGCTGTTTCGCGGCTATATCGAAGAAGGGTTGTTCCAGTCGGTGGAAGAAATTGAAGCAAGCGCATTGCCCGTCGATAACAATGGCGTGAAACTGCCGATAAACGAAAACAACATCTGGGTAGGCGATGTCAAGTTCAAGGATGTCAACGGCGATGGCATTATCAACGAGAAGGACCAGACTGTGATCGGTAACCCATGGCCGAAAATGTTTGCCGGTTTTACCAATACATTTTCCTACAAAGGTTTCGACCTGAGCATTTTGCTGACGAGTACATATGGCAATGACGTGTATAATTTTCTAGGCAAACTGAATACCAATGCAAGCAATATCAACCTGAGCCGTAACCTGCTCGTGCATGCGATGGACTATGCCAAACCGGTAAAAAAGGACGACGGGACAACAGGACTGGCGAACCCCGGTACCGATGTAGCCCGCATTTCGAACGGGCCGAACGGTAACTTCGCCCGCCATACCGACAAATGGGTAGAGGACGGCTCGTTCATTCGCCTGAAAAACATTTCACTGACCTACAACCTGCCGGTTTCATTGGTATCGCGCCAGAAAATTATCCGGGGTGCGAGGGTATCCGTGGGCGCGCAGAACGTGGCGACGATTACGGGCTATTCTGGTTTCGATCCGGAGGTAGGGGCGTATGTTTCGAGGGATGCCAGCGCGGCAAATCAAGCCGTCGGCCTGGATTACGGGCGCTATCCGCTGACGCCGGTTTACACATTCAGTTTAGGATTGGATTTCTAAAAGCGCTGAAAAATGAAGTACGTGAAAAATATTTATGCTAAACTGATTGCAGTTCTTCCAATCGCATTGCTCGGCGCCTGTTCGGAAGAATTTCTGGAACGCCCGCCGAAGGACGCCATTGTGGATGCAGGATTCTACCAGACAGACGACCAGGTATTGGCGAGCACTTCATTGCTGTACAGCAAAGTGTGGTTCGATTACAACGATAAAGCATCCTACAACCTCGGGGATTTTCGGGCGGGCACCGCTTTTTCCGCATGGAACGACCGGGGCAATGTCCTTTTTAACACGACCGGAAACACACCCGAGAATGGTTCGGCCTGGCGATCCTTCTTCATTGTAGTTGGTCAGTCCAACCTCGCTATTCAGAATATCCAGAAGTATGCGGGGCCGGCAGTGTCGGCAGCGGTCAAAAAACACGCGATCGCCGAAGCGCGGTTTATGCGTGCATTGGCCTACCGGTTTCTCGTAATGAACTGGGGCGCGGTACCGGTAATCGAAAACAACCTCACGTTGCTATCGGACACAACCGTGCAGCGCAACACGCCTAAAAGCGTATGGAAATTCATTACCGGCGAAATGCGGCAGATTGCAGAAGATTTGCCGGAAAAACCCGTCCGAGTTGGAAGGCTCACGCGTTGGTCGGCAGAGGGAATGCTCGCCCGTTTCTACCTCACACGTGCGGGCGTGGATGCTGGCGCGACCGGGCAACGGAATCAGGTGTTTCTGGACAGTGCGAAGTATTATGCCGAACGCGTGATAACCCTCAGCGGAGCATCCTTGCTGCCGAAGTATGGTGATCTATTTCTGTATCCTTACGATAACAATGCGGAATCGCTGTTTTCTCTGCAATGGGTGTACTCTCCCGGCGCCTGGGGCACGCAGAATTCCACCCCGGCATACCTGGCTTACGGTCCTGACATTGCAAACGGCGACGGATGGGGCGGCGATAAAGGCGCTACCTGGTGGGTAATGCAGCAGTATGAAGGTATCAAAACGGTGTCGGAAACGGTGCTGCAAGGCCGCACGGTGGATCAGCGGTTGAAAGCGACATTCATGCTCCCCGGCGCAAGTTATCCCGAGATTACCCAAACGATCCCGGGTGGAAGCCAGAAGCTGGTATTCCCGTTCGTCGGGACCGACAATAATTTCATAGCCATCAAAAAATACATTACCGGCAAGGCCGTGGATGTGGGCGGGCAGGCCGCGCAGCAGAATTACGGGCATGATACCTACATGATGCGCCTGGCCGAGATGTACCTTGCCTATGCCGAGGCGGTTGTGGGGAACAATGCGTCCACCAACGATGCCAAGGCGCTGCAATATTTCAATCAGGTGCATACCCGCGCAGGACTCTCGCCGGTGACGGGAACGCTTACATCCGACCAGATTTTTAAAGAACGGATCGTCGAATTTGCCATGGAAGGTATGGCATGGTACGACCTTGTGAGCTTGCATTATTACAATCCGACCAAGGCTTATGCGATCCTGAATGCGCAAGACCGCGGGTTTTTCTTCACAAAACCCGATCGTTTCCCTGATCCCACTTCCTGGACTTTTACGAAAACGGCCTGGGCTACTGCGGAGCGAAAGATAGACGCGAACAGCGGCAATTTCCTGTTGCCGATCCCGTCTGCCGAGCTCAGCCAGGCGCCTAACCTTCAAAAACCGGCGGTCGACTATCAATCTAAATGATATTTACAGGCATTACTTATGACCAGACAATTCATCATCAGCTACCTGTCGCTGTTTGCCGCATTGGCGGTGACAGCGATAATCAATATGTCCTGCGAGAAAGATGACCTTCCGAATAACGGCGAGCCGGTTATCAGCTTCATCCGTGTGACCGACCCCGAAGATGCCGATTCGCTGCTAACGGGGGCCGGACAAGGCGATTTGATCGCTATTGTCGGTGAAAACTTGCAGGATGCGAAGGAAATCTGGTTCAACGACCAGCGTGGGAGCCTTACGCCTACGTACATTACGAGCACGACGATCATTGTGACGGTTCCCGCGCACATCCCTGACGAGATCACCAACAAAATGCGGATCATTTTTTCCAATGGAAAGACGCTCGAACACAACTTCGAAGTCAAGATCAGCGAACCGCTGATATCGGCCATGCTGAGCGAGTATGTTCCGACCGGAGGTGTAGCAACCATTCGTGGTGATTTCTTTTACCAACCGCTTACCGTAACATTCGCCGGCGGTAAGCAGGGAACGCTCGTGAATGTGAAAGACCAGGAAATACAGGTAACCGTGCCGGAGGGCGCGCAACCGGGACCGGTTACGATTAAAACCAAATTCGGCGAAACCAAATCCGACCTCTGGTTCCGCGATAACCGCAACATTTTCCTCAGCAGCGACCCGTTCACAGGCTGGTGGAATGCAGCATTTGTCGTGTCGAAGCCCGGGCCGGGCGATCCTCCGGCGATCAATGGAAATTACATTCGGGTCAAAAAGGCCATCGGCGGCTGGCAATGGACCGAAGTCGCGGGAGGTCCGCCGGATGCAATGGGAGCTATCAGCAAGAACATTCCCGATTCGGCCATCCTGAAACCGGCCAGTTACTTCCTGAAATTTGAAGTCAACACCATTAAACCGTATAACAACAATGTACTGAAAATAACAGCAGGGCTGGCGGGCGGTTTCAACGACAGCCAATACACGTGGCTGCCGCCCTACGACACCAAAGGGCAATGGCAAACCGTGGTGATCCCGTTTGATGAAATCGCGGCGAGCTACGAAAGCGCCGGGTCAAAACTCGCCGTCAGCGACAAAGGCTACTACACACGCCTGCTCTTCCACGGCGGCGGCGACCTGGATTGCGATATGGCGTTTGATAATTTCCGGGTTGTCAGGAAGGAGAGTGATTGAATTTTGAATGATTGAATGAGTGAATGACGAATTTTGAATGAGTGAATGAGTGAATGTGAATAGTCAAGAATTGTCATGGTTAGTCAGGAATTGTGGATTAATATTGAAATGACTGTATAATACCCTATTCAATCATTCAATCATTCAATCATTCAATCATTCAATCATTCGGTCATTCAATCATTCGGTCATTCAAAATTCACTCATTCAATCATTCAATCATTCAATCATTCACTCATTCATCATTCGTATCTTGCGTTTCTAAATTCCTGAACCTATGAAACGCAGAAAAGTCATTCAAAGCCTGTCTACATTGCCACTGATCAGCTCTCTACCGATTGTCGGGGCGCGGGGTGAGCAGGCTTCCCGGAAGAAAAAGCGGGATGTTATTGCAGAGCTCGGCATTCGCTCATTCATCAATGCGGCCGGCACACTCACCTATATGTCGGGGTGCATTATGCACGACGAGGTGGTGGAGACAATCGAAAATACCTCCCGGCACTTTTGCATGATCGACGAGGTGCAGGACAAGGTAGGGGAGAAGATTGCCAAAATGGTGCATTCGGAGGCCGCAATGGTTACCTGCGGCGCTTTTTCGGCCATGACGCTGGGCCTCGCAAGCGTGCTCACGGGGCTCGACGTACGTAAAGTGGAACAGTTGCCGCATTTGGAAGGTACCGGCATGAAATCGGAAGTGATTTGTCAGAAATCGCACAATGAACGCTACAACCATGCATTTCTGAATACGGGTTGTACGGTGGTGGAGGTCGAGACGATCGAGGATGTAGAAAAGGCGATCAGTGAAAAAACGGCATTGCTCCATTTCCTGAATATCACAGCCAATACGGGGCAGATCAAACACGAGGAATGGATCGCATTAGGTAAAAAGCACAACATCCCGACGTCGATCGATATAGCGGCCGACGTACCGCCTGTTTCCAACCTCTGGAAATTCAATGACATGGGGTTCGATATGGTGTTCATCTCGGGCGGAAAAGCGATGCGAGGACCGCAGAGCGCCGGGATACTGATGGGACGGAAAGACATTGTCGCGGCTGCGCGCCTGAATGCGCCCCCGCGAGGGTTCACGGTCGCGCGTGGGCACAAGGTGAATAAGGAAGAAATACTTGGTATGTACGTAGCCCTCGAAAAGTTCGTTTCCGGAGATCATGACCGTGAATGGAAGGACTGGGAGGCGCAGATAGCGCGCATTGAAGGGGCTGTGAAGGACTTACCCGGCATTTCAACGAAAGTGACGGTTCCAGAACTGGGAAATATCACCCCGACGCTGACGATCAGCTGGGACGAGGGTATTGTGAAATTGACCGGGCGCGAACTGCGTGACAAGCTGCGCTTCGGTAACCCGTCGATCGAGGCCGGCTTCTCAGGATTGCCGCTGTATTACTACCAGGCCGGTTCTGATTCCGTCGACCCGGCCATCGAAGGCACGCTCAACGGGGCTAACCTCATGCGCATAACCGCCTGGATGTTGCAGCCGGGTGAAGACAAGGTCGTTGGGCGGAGAATACGGGAAGAGCTGGCTGCTGCAAGCATCACTCCCAGTCTCTCAGCGCAGCAACCCGCTGGTAAAGCTCGATGACGGTGTTGACGCCCAGTTTTTCGAAGATCCTTACTTTGTAGGTGCTTACCGAGCTGCCCGTAATATTGAGGAAAGTGGCGATCTCCTTCGTCCATTTCCCTTGCAGCATCAGGTCCATTACTTCCAGCTCACGTAACGAAAGCGTCGTGAGCGGATTTACTTCCTGTGCTTCGGGTACTGCCTGGCCGCGTAGCAGTGCCTGTTGCACAGCATCACTCATGTACCTGCCGTGCGCGATAACTCCCGCAATGGCCTTACGAATCTCCTCTGTGGAGGAATTTTTGGACAAAAAGCCGTTAGCGCCGGCTTTCAGGTAATGCAGCGCATAAATGTCTTCGTCGATGGCGGAGAAAATCAGGATGGTCACTTCGGGTTGAAGCCGACGGATTTTTGCAATCATCTGGAACCCCTCACCGTCCGGGATATTAATGTCGAGGAGAATGAGATCGAGTTTCCGGGTCGACACGATTTGCAGGGCGTCCGGGAAGTTACCGGTTTCCCACGAGGTGACTGCCGGGAGGACGTCGCGTATAATGAAAAGGGTTGCCAGTCTTACGATAGAATGGTTCTCAACGAGTAGTATGTGTTTCATTCACGGAATGGGTCAGAGCGTGTTTCCCACGGAGACCCGGATGCAGGTCCCAAGCGGTAAATTTAAGTGACCGGAATGGTAGTTTTTGTAGCGCTGGACCAAGCGGCCAATAGAATCATTTCTATCGCCATTTAAGAAAAGCTACACGTAATGTCTTGTTAATCAAATAATTGTATACAAAAATAGAATTAATTTCAACATAATCAAAAACTCTTTAATTTAATAAAGGTTACTTATGTAGTAGTTTTAGTACTGCGCTTGTTTGCAAAAATTCTGCATCTATATTTGTTCAAGATATTTATTGCGAAATAGTTCGGGTAGTGAAGTTCCGCCGCCATTCGACTACGTAGACAAGATTCCTTTTTCGGTTATCAGTGAATAGGTTTGTAATCCCCCTGACGCTCATTTGCGTATTTTTCTTTTTGGAAAACATTTTTGCCCAGAAAGGGTATACCGTTTCGCATTTCACGGACGATAATGGAATGCCGCAAAATAGCGTCCGAAGCCTGGCCGCCGACGCCGAAGGTTTTATCTGGATCGCTACCGAAAATGGCCTGGCGCGTTTTGACGGGCACCGGTTCAATGTTTTTGATAAATCGTTCGTCGGGACTACAAGCAACCGCTTTTACATGCTGTCGCCGTCGATGAACGCTACCCGTGCAGGCAGGCCGGGGCAGCAGAAGGCCGGACTTGAAATATATGCAGCAGCTGACTACAACCAATTTGTGAAAATCGAGCATGGTGGTGCGAGGGTGGATTCGCTGTACTACAAAAGCAAAATCATGACCCTGCCGCATTTCGATAACGGCAGCCCACAAACGCTGATCTCCGTTGGCATTCCTACCTATTTGAAAGACATTGCCGGACCGGTGCATTACATCATTCCCGACAGCTATGGCGAAGGGAAATTTTTCGTGGTGGACAGTACTTCGGTGCAGTTGTATCACGGAAACCGCGAATTGTGGCAGGCAAGCTTTGGTAAGGGCAAATTGCAGTGGTGGAATTATTTTATGCTGGGGAATAGTCTTTATTACAATGATGAAAACGGCCCGGTGCTCGGTATTACCAGCGCGGGCGTTCGTCCGGTCGGCATTGGGGGCGATATCCTGCGAGACAATGGTTACGTAGCAAGATTCCAGGGTATGAAGGTGTTCTGGAACATCACTTGCGACCAACTCTTTTTCTACCAGAACAAAAAAATGTATGTGGTAACCGAAAATAGAAGCGGCGGATTGACGACACAACTGGTGCTCGATGGTTTTGACCTCGACGAAAATGTAATACAATCGGTGTACCGCGATCCGGCGACGGAGACTTTTTTCCTGGGTAGCCCGTCGAAAGGGCTTTTCGTTTTGACCCGCCAGACATTCGAAGCATTGACTACCCCGGAAGACGATATTGCTAACGTATATTATGCTACCGTGCCGCATGGCAACCGGAGCGTGGTGACGCCCACGGGTGTCGTGCTGGGCAAAGACCCGGTGACAGGACAGGTAGTTACAGAGAAAATTTCCATTCTGGAAGAAGTGAACCTTGGCGACAAAAGAAGCCTGTTCTATGACAAAGATGGTTTGCTATGGGTCAAAGGAGGGGATGATTTGTACCAGGTGGACGTGCAGGGCAACCGCCTGGTGCGCAAGGTGGCTGTGCACGCGGAGGTCAAGCATATTTACCCGGATCAGGACGGAAATATCTGGATCGCGACGGGAATAAAGGGGGTTTACAAGCTGGATATGTCGGAAAAGGACTCGGAGCCCAAGCTGGTAAAGGACGAAATCAAGGGGACTTACCTGCATACTTTTGGTGACGATATGCTGGTGGCGACAACCACCGGCCTCTATGTTTTCGACCGGCATTCGGGCAGAAACAAGCTCATTAAGGCTACGGAGGGCATTTATCTCAAAAGCTTGTATGTCGACAAAGCGGGCCGCATCTGGATGACCGCCAATAGTGAAGGGCTGCTGATGTATGAAAAAGGTAAGCTGACCCGCTTTCCGCTCGACCGCAACCGGTATCTGGGAAGTCCGCATTGCATTGTCGACGACGGTCGCGGGTTTTTCTGGGTGCCTACCGATAAGGGGCTGTTTCAGGTCGCTGTTAAGGACTTGCTGGATTACGCGCACGCGCCATTTGACCTATTTTACCTTTATCACGCAAAAGAGGAGGGTTTTCTAACCAATGAGTTTAATGGGGGATGCCAGCCTTGCGCCTCGACGCTGAAAGATGGCACCATTTCGCTGCCTTCGCTGAACGGGCTCATCTGGTTCCGGCCCGAGAAGGTGATCCAGAAAGTACCTTCGGCGGGTATCGTGCTCGACCGGATCCTCGTGAACCGGCAATGGCTCACCAGATTGGGTGATACGCTGGTCTTACCGGCGAATCCGGTGCAGGCCCGGTTCTTCTTTTCGACACCCTACTACGGCGATGCTTACAACCTGAACCTTTCCTACGCGCTCGTGAATGCGGGTGAGCGCGTGCAGGCAGCGGACTGGATACCGATCCAGAGCAATGATTTCAGCATTGTGTTTTCCAACCTCGGCCACGGGCAGCATACGTTGCTGGTTCGCACAGTGAATGGTTTCGGAAAGGATAATTATACGATTCGTAAGATATATGTGGTCGTGCCTCCGCTGTGGTACCAGACCTGGTGGGCCAAGATATTGCTCATTCTGGCGATTGCGGGTGGTTTTTACCTGTACAATAGCTTCCGGCTGCGCAAGATTTCGCGGGAAAAATCCCGACTCGAAGAAATCGTGGCCAAGCGGACCGAGAGCCTCAACCTTGCATTGCGCGATGTGGAGGAATCGAAAAATGAAATGAGCCGGCAGCTGCACATGCTGTCGAGGTTGCTGGCTTCGATGACACACGACATTCAATCGCCGCTGAACTACATTATGCTCACCTCGGGTTCGATCCCGACGATGATCGACAAGGGGGAACTGGCAGTGGTTTCTGAGATAGGGCAGGTGATTTCAAACTCGTCACGCCGTATGAGCGACCTCTTGCGCGGTTTGCTCGATTATATCAAGGTGCATGTGTACGGCAACAGCATTCAGTTCGAGCATGTTGCCCTGAGCCAGCTTGTTGAAGGTAAGTACGAATTATTTAAAACCGCCAGCGAACAAAAAGGTAATGTATTCCTGAATGAGGTTCCCGCAGACCTGACGGTCGCTTCCGACGCCCAGATGCTGGCGATCATGGTGCATAACCTGCTGGACAATGCCGTGAAGTTTACGCAGAATGGCAAGATACGGGTTACCGCTGAGCACGAAGCGGGTTCCGGTGTCGTCATGCGCATTGCCAATTCAGGCGCGGGCATTCCGGTTCATGTGATAGACATTATCAATACACCGGACCAGGATGAAACGGATGACGTAGTGACGCCCTTCGGAAGAAAAACCGGTCTTGGGTTGCTGATCGTCAAGGAAGTGGCCGCACTGATCGACGTGCGGCTGCATGTGGTGAGCGAAGCAGATCAAACGTGCTTCACTTTGCAATTCAACCCGGCTAGAACTGTTTGAGCAAGGAAACTTTTTTGGACAATTCAATGGAGTCTACAACATCTAACTTATTGAAGATCCGACGCTTGTAGGTGCTCACCGTGTTTTCCTTCACATTCATGATGGCGGCAATCTCCTTAGTCCATTTACCCTCCGTGAGCAGCTGCATGACGCGCATTTCATTGGGCGAGAGGCTGGTAATCGGGTTCATTACCTTGCCGAAATTGTTGTCCTTGATCGTGTTCAGCAGAATTTGCTGCACCTGGTAGCTCACATATTTGCCTTTGCTCATCACGGCCTTCAATGCAGCCTTGAACTCGTCGTGTGAGGCTTGTTTGGATAAAAAGCCGTTCGCACCAGCCTTGATGTAGGGTAATGCGTACACTTGTTCGTCGTAGCCTGAGTGGATCAGGATGATGATATCAGGCTGCTTGTTCCGGATCATGTTCATCATTTTGATGTTCTCGCCACCGGGGATGTCGATGTCGAGAATCAGGAGGTCAAACCTTTCCTGGTCGAGTAAAATCAGGCCTTCCGGGAATGTATCGCATTGGGTAACAGTGGCTTTGGACTCGGATTCGGAAATAAGGAGTTTCAGGCCCATCCGGATGAGCGGATGGTCTTCGACGATCAATATCTTCATAACTGTTGGTCAAGAGGTATGGTGTTAGTGGGTAACACACAAATCTAGAAATTTCTTGAAGGTTCGGGTTGTAGAAATGTATCTACACTTGCAACGTTTTAACTCTATAAAGGCACTCTTTCATACATAGTAAATTTGTGCATTAATTAACGTTGAGTATCATGGATATCCTTTCGGCACCTGTCGGAGGGATATTTTGTTTTTAGGCTAAATTTACCCCATGAACGATCAGCAAAAACAATTCATACTGGCTTTCATGGCCTATGCCGCTCAGCGCGATCTTCCGCTGGACAAACTTTGCCACCTTTCGGGTATCGATCTGGAAGCGCTAACATCCGGCGAACAGGTAGCAATAGGCCCCAAGCAGTTCAACGACCTCTGGTTAAATGCCTGTCATTTGAGTAACGACCCGCTGTTCGGGCTGCATTTCGGTGAATCGCTGCAACTGGCCGCATTGGGCATTGTGGGCGAAATCATCAAAAGCAGCACGACCGTCGGCCAGGGGGTAGAACACGCCGTGGCGCTCACGCCGCTGATCACGGATCTGTTCGGCATGACCGTAGCCCGCGACGCACACACATTTACGTTTCGTTTGCATCCGAACCACGCACGACGCGCCGCTTCGCCTTTTGCATTTGAGCAAATGGCGGCCTTCTTCCTCGTTTTCGCGGTTCATGAGCTGGATGGTCTCATCCTCGCACGTGTGCGCCCGGAGCGCGTCACGATACCATTCGCCGACCATGCATTCTCGGAACTGGAACGTGTTCTCCGCTGCCAGCCGACGCGGTCCGAAGACGATTATGCGATCACATTTGATTCCAAATATTGGGATATGCCCATCCTTACCGCCAATTATGCTTTGCAGGAAAGCCTTTTGCAAAAGGTAAATGCGGCAACTTCCGGAAAGCCAGGAAGCGATTCGTGGCAGGACAAGGTGCAGCAATACCTGATGAAAAACGCTTACCTGGGCATTGTCTCGCTGGACGAAATGGCCGCGAACTTCAATGTAAGCCCCCGCAGCCTCCAACGAAAACTCAAAGACGAGCAAGTCACCTATCAGGAACTGGCCGACGAAGTTCGCAAATCCCTCGCCCTGCATTACCTGGAAACCGGCGGCTACTACGCCAAAGAAATATCCTATATGCTGGGATACAACGAGCTAAGCGCGTTTTCAAGGGCATTCAAGCGCTGGACAGGAACGACGCCGGCGGGTTATCAGAGAAATTTTGAATGAGCGAATGAGTGAATACTCGTCCCATTCACTCATTGACTCATTGACTCATTCACTCATTTACAACACCCCAGGACTTATTCGGCAGTGGGCCCATTTCCAGTTCCAGCGTGCCGCCATTCACCAGTTCTTCATGTGTGAAGGTGGGGGTATTCAGCGTTTTGCCGTTCATTTTGGCGCTTTGAATGTATTTGTTAACTACCGAACAGTTATTGGCGATCATTTTGAATTCCTTGCCGTTTAGTAGATCGATCGTCACTTTCTCGAACACAGGGCTGCCGATGGTGTACACAGGCAGACCGGGGGTAATGGGATAGAAGCCCATGGAAGAGAAAACAACGAATGCTGTCATACCACCGCCGTCTTCATCACCCGGGATGCCGAAAATGTTGTCTTTGAACCACACGTCGAGCAGGAAGCGAATGCGTTTCTGCGTTTTCCAGGGGGCGTCGGTGAAGTTGTAGAGGTAAGGAATGTGGAAACTAGGCTCGTTACCCATCGAGTATTGGCCTACCAAACCGGTCGCGTCGGGGAATTTGCCCCAGAATTCGTATTTGCTGCGGCCTAATCCTTCGCGGTATAGCTGATCGAGACTGCTTTCGAACTTCTTTTTTCCTCCCAGTAAGCCTATGAGCCCGTTTACATCGTGTTGAACCTGCCATTTGTAGGTCCAGCCGTTGTTTTCGTCATAAAAATCGCGACCGCCCATTCCGCCGTCAAATTTCGGGTCGATGGCAATCCATTTACCCTGGCTGTCTTTGGGAATAAACATCTGCTTTTCTTCGTTCCAAAGATTTTTGTAATTCGTCGCCCTGGCGTTGAATTTCTGGAAATCGGCATCTTTACCCAGGTCTTTGGCGAGCTGTCCTACTGCCCAGTCGTCGTAGCTGCCGCCCAGCGTCACCGCCACCGCCTGACGTTTCTCAAAACCATCGACCAGCTTTACAGTTTCCTTTTCACCGGGATGCAATGCCGGAAAGAAGCCTTTGGAATGGTAAATATCGTCGAGCTCGCATTTGGGGCCGTTCCGCCACGGTAGCATTGTGGCTTGTTCGGCATTCTTTTTCATCCCTTCATAGGCCTTGGCGACGTCGAAATTTTTAAGGCCTTTACGGTAACCGTCGAGCATCGTCACCGACGAGTGGAAGCCATTCATACACGCGTGATCACCGAAAAGTACCGGAAACGTAGGCATCCAACCACTTTGCTCATACATATTCACAAACGATTGCAGCATATCCTCCTCTTGCGCCGGGTTTAGGATCACGCGCAGCGGGTGGTGTGCGAGGTAAGTGTCCCACGTCCAGTCGTCTACATAAAACGGGCGGTTGGTCGTATGGACCTTTTTATCATAACCGCTGTAATATTGATTGCCTTCCGTGATGTCGACCATGCGCTCGTATGTACGGTAAAGCGATGAATAGAAACTGCGTTTTTGTGCCTCGGTGCCGCCCTCGACGCGGATCTGGCCCACTGTTTTAGCCCAAACCTGCTCACCGGCCTTTTTTAAATCTTCGAAACCGGTATTTTTTACCTCGTTTTCAAAGTTTTTCTTCGCCTGTTCCGCGCTTACGAAGGATATCGCATAACGAAATTCAATCGAAGATGCATTATCAGGGAAAGTAATGTAAGCTTTGGCTCTTTTTCCTTTCGCTTCTTCACCGGGTACAACATTCTCGCCGCTTACTGACCCGGTTTTGCCTGCCTTACTGAATGTTCCGTAGAGGTAAACCGGGATATCGTCATGGTAAATCTCACGGGCTACTATTTCCTGTCCGCCATTGAATTTCCAACTTCCTTCACCGTTGTTGTACTGGTCGAAAAGGATACTTTTGTGGCCGTTTTTAGGGAACTCGAAACGGTAAATGCCTGCCTTTTTACCCGGTACAAATTCCACTTTTACTTCATCGTCAATCAGATAAGTGGAGTAATAATGGGGGCGAAGCACTTCCAGGTCGTGATCATAAGCCATTTTGTGCTTCCACGACGCCGCGCCGACGGGCTGAACGCTGGGCCGCAATGCAAATGCCTGACCGAGCCGGTGCGATACGATAATGGCCGGAAAGCTCGTAATCTGGTCGTCGAGGTAATCCTGGCGTACCGGGAACATGCGCATCATCTGGTTAGGCAATTGTACGGTGGGGCGGGTAGGTTCCAGGAGCTGGCCTACATTCCCAATGCGCAGGTCGACATATTGCAGGTTGTCTTTTTCAGGATTTTTTTGTGCGGGACTGGTAAGAGAATGCAAACAAAAAGCAATTATGAACGAGGAAGTAGATAGTTTTTTAAAAGGTTGGATCATGCTTAATCAAATTTTAATGACGGTTTCGGCGCTTATATTCAGGTTGATTTTGGTTTTACAAAGTATAGATAGCGGTTTGTGCCCGGCTTTCCTGAAAAAACGGGACTGTGTTTGGCAGGTTATTAAAAACCCTGGTTATTGTTTAACTTTAAATTGATATCGTGCAAGTGTAGTTTTGGGAAACAAACACGAATTAAATGCGCGTGACTTAAGAAAAGCTTAACAATCGATTAATAGAACCCTTAAATGCATTGCCAGGAGAAAACTTTTTGCAGTTTTCTTGCCAACCCGCTCTTATGAAATTCAGGTCTATTCTTTTTTGCATTTGGTCAATTATTTTGTCGGGCATCATTTCCGAAGTGCAGGCGCAGTCGTACGGGCTTGGCTTTGAGAGCTTTGAAGCGGTGCAGGACAAACGGACGAGTCTCGACCTGAGCCCCGATGGTGCGATTTGCCTCGACGGAGACTTCGAACTTTCCTTTGAATTGTCTTTTTTGAGAAATAAGAAGACCTATTTCGGCTACATCGTCCGCGTCATCGGCGACGACCAGCAGAATATCGACCTGATTTACGACAACAGCTCCGTCAACCACGACCATTTCAAGCTCATCATCGGCGAGCAGTTCTCGCCCACCGCATTCGATTTCCAGGGCGACGATCTTTTCGCCAAATGGAACCGCATTACCCTGCGTTTTCAGAAGCAAAAGCAGCAGATCACCGTCCTGTACGGGAACCGCAGCTTTTCGCAACCCGTAAAATATGTTACCAAGGGGTGCTACAAGATTCTCTTCGGCGCCAACCAATATAAGGAGTTCCGTACCACCGATGTGCCGCCGATGAAGGTCCGGAATGTGGAGCTGCGGCAGGATGGGAGGGTGGCTTACAATTGGCCATTGAATGAAACCGACGGCGTGAAGGCTGCCGAGGAGGTGAAGCAAAAAGCGGCAGTAGCGGCCAATCCGATCTGGATCAAAAAGCTGCATTACGAGTGGAAACTGCTCCAAACCGTGACATTGAAGGGTTATGTGCGGGTCGGGTTTGACGAGAAAAGCAGCAATGTGTTTGTGGTAGGGCAGGATTCGCTGGTGCGGTTCAGCGTGGCCGGAAACCGGGTGGTGACAATGCCCTACCAGAGTGGTAAACAGCCTGTTTATGTGGATAATCAGGTGCTTTTTGATGCCGGACGCAACCGATTGTACAACATTTTCCTGAACGAAAAGCAGGTCAGCGTCTTTGATACCGTTAGCCGCAGTTGGGACAAGAGCGACGTTCCTGCCCAGCTGAAAACCTATTACCTGCAAGCCAACAAGTTCCTTTCCCCTGCCGATTCTTCTATTTATATGCTTGGCGGATATGGGCATCTGGCATACAAAAAAGAGGTGCAGCGCTATCACCTGCCATCCGGAACCTGGCAGCAGGTTGCGTTGAAGGATTCCGTTTTCACGCCCCGGTACCTGGCCGCGCTGGGCGCCACGCATGGGGGCGCGTATGTGATAGGCGGTTACGGGAGTTCCACGGGCCAGCAAATGCTCAACCCGCGCAACTGGTACGATCTGCTGTATTTCGACCGGGCACAGCGGACATTCAGGAAAATCTACGAGCTGAAAGTGCCGAAAGAGGATTTTGTTTTTGGTAACTCTATGATTATCAATGAACAGGATAGTTCTTATTATGCATTAATATTTCCAAAACACCAGTTCAGTTCCGAGTTGCAGCTGATCAAAGGCTCGCTTAACCGGCCGGAATTTAAACTTGTGGGCTCGAAAGTGCCGTATCAGTTTATCGATATCGAATCTTTTGCAGACCTTTTTTATGACAAAGCGAATGGCCGGTTCGTAGCTGTAACCCTTTACCGGGATGCTAATTTACAGACCAAAGTGGCTATTTACTCGCTCTACGCCCCGCCGCTGGAAAGCTTATCTCCGCAAACGGCTTCGACAGCAGGTTCCTCCGGGCGAAGTTTGTGGATTATCGGCGTGCTGTTCGTCGCTGCATTGCTGGTGTACTGGCTCTATCGTTACATGCCGGGGCAGTTGGGCAAGCAGAAGGCAACCAAGGCGCCGGTGGTCGGGCCAGTGCAGGAACCGGAACTGTTACCCGTTGCGGAGCAACCGGTACCGGAGGACGAGGTCGTTGAAAAGGCGTTGCCGTACAAGAGCTGCATTCTGTTATTCGGGAATTTGCAGCTTTATGATGAAGAGGGGAATGAAATTACGAAGCAATTCAGTCCGCTGGTGAAGGAGTTGTTTTTGGTGATACTGCTCTATTCGATCCGCTGGGATGGTATCAGTTCTGAGAAGCTGAAAGAACTTTTATGGTTCGATAAGCCTTCCGAAAGCGCACGAAATAACCGCTCGGTGAATATCGCGAAGCTGAAAGCGATCCTCGACAAAATGAAGTACTGCCAGGTATCGAAGGACACCGGTTACTGGAAGATCAAGATCGATTTCGAGAAGGTCGAGGTCGATTACATGCATTACCTAACCCTGCTAGGGAATCGGAAGCTGCTTACCAAGGAGAGTATCATAGAACTTGCAAGCATTACCAAACGAGGTAATTTCCTCTCGAACGTGGAATATGAATGGTTGGATAGCTTTAAATCGGAAATCTCGAATGAAATCGTGGATGCCTACCTGCGCTACGCCGCTTCCATTAAAATCGCCGATGATCCCGAGTTCCTGGTAAAGCTGGCTAATTACGTTTTCTATTTCGATCCGGTGAATGAGGAAGCGATGATTCTTAAATGCAAGGCATTGGCGCATTTGGGTAAACATTCGCTGGCTAAGACAACCTTCGAAAATTTCGCTCGCGAGTACAACCGCATTTACGGCGAGGATTTCAGAAAGGACATGCCGGAGGTGCTGCATTCCTGACGGGCGGGAAACAAAACAGAGACCGCCAACCGGCCGCCTCTGTCTGAATCACCCTTAACCCTCATAAAAAATGTAGTCCTATTTAGTTTTGGTTATATTTTTTGGAATGGTGTGATCGGCCTTGCTCCGGCCGGCGAGTAAGTCCAGATCCTTGCGTAATTCGGCAATTTCAGCTGTCTGATTTTTAAGCTCTCTCACCGCTTCGATTAGATGTGGTATCAGGCCGGTATAGTTGACGGTTTTGAAACCTTTATCATCCTGGCTGACCAGTTCCGGGAAATATTTTTCCAGTTCCTGCGCGATCACGCCTGTTTGGAGCTCGGTACCCCGGTGCGCATCGACCCAGTTATAGTGATACCCGCTCAACTGGCTGATCGCTTCGAGGCTACCGGTGAGTGGTTTGATATTGTTTTTCAGTCGTTTATCCGAAGATGCAAATCCCAGCTTTCCCGCCGATGTCCACGCCATTCCCGCATCATCGATCCAAAACCGCCATGCACCATTCAAGAAAAACCCGACCTGTTTATCGGTTTTCATTCCCATAAAGCCTTCCGGAGCGTTTTGGGAGTTGTCTAGGTAAAGTCCAGCCGTGCTGTTGTCATGTCGGATTCTTATACGCGATGCCACATCGAGAATGAATTGTGGGCTGACGGCCTTTCCTCCGATACCGACATTGCCATTTCGCAGAATAGTCAATGCATTGGTGCGGTTATTAAGGTCTGTTCCATTCCCCACTTGAAAAAGCCGATCTGTCGAGCTACCATTGGGTTGATCAAAGGAGTTGTTGTAAAGTCCCAACGCAACGCTGTAAGCCGCCTTGGCGACAGTGTGGTTACCAAGGGAAATGCTGTAATCAGCCATGGCAGCCGCCGAGTTGCCTACGGCAAACGATTGAGAGTTGTAGGCATAGCAGTTATTACCGATACTGAACGAAGCCGTTTCTGCGGCCGTTGAGCTATTTCCCAACGCTACTGCACTTTGTTTGGAAGCAATGGGGCCATATCCAATGGCGATCGAGCCGTATCCGATAGCCTGTGGTTTCAGTCCGGCAGCGAACGAAGCTTCACCGATGTTGCTGTCTTCCCATTCGCCGAAAGTAGTGAAGCCCGCCCGGAATGCGCCTTTCTTGGGGTGCCAGATAAGCCTCGGCCCGTTTCCCACGGCCGGAAGATCCGCGCTCTGCAGTACATTGTCTTTTTGCAGAACAGGAAAGTTCTCCCGCAGTTTCCCGGATTCATTGGCATACAACGAGTAGGGGACGCTTAGGAGCTGGCTCATTCCGATGAAATGAAACTTGCCGTTATTTTGGACGTCGATCTCTGCTTTAAGAAAGAAGATATCATAAGGCCATTCTATCTGAGAAAGATCTCCGCCGCTGCTACCCACCACTACTGTAAACATCCCGTTCGAATTGGTTTGTGCAGCGTGTACTTCTTCGAAAACTACGGGACCCAAAACCTGGCTTTGTATAATACTGATTTTAACCTTAATGGAAGCGTTCTGAACAGGTTGTGCCATATCATCAACAGCCAGTCCCTGAAAAGTAAACTTGTAGGGTGCCTGAGCTTGTAATCGTTGCATTACGAGACCGAGAATTAAAAGAAAAAGCAGGAAAATTCTTTGTTTCATAGATGAAGTCAGATTAGCGATTAATATAAAATTTCTGAAAATCGCCAGGTGTGTACTATTAACAAATGCGTTTAGCCGGTGGTATCAATGGGATTTTAAAGGGTCAGACAAAACAGAGACCACCAAAACAGCGGCCTCTGTACAAACCCCAGTTAACCCTCAGTAAAAAATCAGTTTCGTCGTTTTGCTGCCCACCGGTGTGTCTATTTGCAACAGGAATGAGCCCGTATGCGGCAATGTGATCGTTCGCTCGGTGCCAGGCGCCTCGAATTGGCCGAGCCTGTTGCCAAGTTGGTCGAACAGTAATAGCCTTTGCGTCCGTTCCGGCATTTTTATTTTTACTTTCTCGTCGCGTGACGGATTGGGATAAACGTAAAATCTGTCGAGGCTTTCTTTTTCCGGAATTACGCAAACGATCTTGCTATATGTGTAAGAATCATCCATGTCTACCTGGCGGAGACGGTAATAGCTCGTAGTTGCAAAGCCTTGATCAACAAATTGATAACTCTTCTCTGCATTCGAATTAACAGCCCCGTCGACCCAGCCGAGTAGCTCCCAGCTTTTACCATCCAGCGACTTCTGTATCTCGAAACCGAGGTTGTTCACTTCCTCTGCGGTTTTCCAATGCAGTTCTGCAAGGCCGGCAGCATTCAACCGCCCCTCGAAGCTCACCAGCTTCACAGGCAGTACGGATAACTCTGAAAACGAATTGAGAGTCCCCAATACCCAGTTGACGCTCACTCCATTGGCGGAAGCAGAAGCGCTGGCCGCGTATAAAGCGCCGGGGGAAATGGATTGAGCCTGCGAATGATATGCGCATAGAACGAGTGATGCGATGGTTAAAAGTTTTTTCATTTGGCTGTCGAGGTTGAGGTTCGTGCCTGTCCGGCAAGCAGTTCTTTTACACTGGCTTCCAATGCGGTAAGCTTTTTGGCTACCTCCTGCATTGACGCGAGTTCTTTTTTCAGCGCCGTGATTTCCTCCGTCTTTTTATCGAGTTCCTTGACGGCTTCGATCAAATGTGGGATAAGACCGTTATAGTTGACGGCTTTGTAACCGTTTTGAGCAGTGGATACCAACTCCGGGAATAACTCTTCGACTTCTTGTGCGATGACCCCTGTTTGTAAGCCTTTGTCCTTGTTCTGATCCTTCCAGTTGTAATGATATCCGCTTACCTTTCGCAGGTGAATTAGACTGTTTTTTAACGGCGTTATGTTGGTTTTCAGTCGTTTGTCTGAAAAAGGTAGAAACGAATCCGCATGAACGGCGCCGCTTGCATTTACAAAAAGACGCCAGGCATTTCCTATAAAGAAACCTACTTCAACATCTGTACGCATTCCGACAAATCCTTCCGCAGCATTTTGCGAGTTGTTGAAATAGATTCCTGCGGTGTTTCCGTTATGCCGCACTCTTGGCCTTCCACCGAAATCCATGATGTATTCGGGTGTAAGAACATTATTACCAATTCCGATATTCCCGTTTCGAAGTATTGTTAATGCATTGGACCGGTTAACATTGCTAAAACCATTGCCGATCTGAAGCAGTCGATCTGAATCAACGGGAGAGGTTGCGTTGGGGTTGTCGGAAGTGTTATTAAAAAGGCCCGCCGCAAATCCGCCAAAGGATTTAACTGTTGTTCGATAGCCAATTGAAATTGAGTTGGCACCTGATGATAGAGCCTGATGGCCGACAGCTGTTGCATTTTCGGCTGATGCAGAATTTGCCTCACCAATAGCAAGGGAATTTGTTCCAGTTGCAGAAGAAGAATGGCCGATTGTAATTGCATTTTCGCCACTAGAAGTAGCTGCATTTCCAATCGCAACGGCATAGTTGTTTGTTGCTTTGCTTGCGTATCCCAACGCAAGGGCGTTGTCATCGGTCGCTTCGGCAAGGCTGCCAATTGCGGCAGAAAAAGATCCAGAAGCCTGGGCACTGATCATACCAACGGAATTACTTCCAGAAGCCTTCGATAGACTTCCGGTTGCAAACGAATTTGTGCCGGTTGCCTCACTTTTGTCGCCAAAGCTTGCCGAATAATCACCGGATGCTAGTGTTCCATTTCCGGTAGCAAATGAGCCGAGCCCCATGGTCGCGCGATTCCAATTGTTTCCGGTATTCTTCCCTGCTCTGAATGCCGCCTTTTTAGGATACCAGATCAACATTTTACCATCTAAAACATCCGGTAATAATGCTCCGGCGTCGTCCCCTGTTTGAATTATCGGTTCATTGTCAATCCATTTTTGGGTCACCATGGACGTGTCAGATTTTACCGAAATTGCCGCATTATTTGATTTTGACGCGAAGAGGGAGTATGGGACGCTGAGTAATTGTGTGGTTCCCAAATCTACAACAGCTGGCAAACCGTCATAATGAATGCCTACCTGTAAAAAGTAGGGATTTACATCCCAGTTAATAGTAGCCAAACTATTTATTGATCCGACTTGCAAATTGAAAATACCGTTTGAATTTGTGCTTGTGCTATGTAATTCACCAAATTTTATAGATCCATTGGCGGTGCCTTCGTGTATGTCAAATGCCACGAGAATATTTTTATTAGTAAGTATCTTCCCACTCGCGTCCCGCGCCACCCCTTGAAAACTAAACTGCTGCGGCGCCTGTGCGTCCGATGGTAGGGGCTGGAATAGCAGCAGGCTAACCGACAGCAGCAAGATCAATTTGGTTCTGGCTTTATTGAAAAGGCTCTTTCTGTTTTCGAAAATCGGCAGAACCGGAATGGGTGACGATATGAAGTGACGTAACAATAGGAAATGCAAATTTTTCATGTGTGTAGATGTTTGTGATTGAAGATTTCTGCCGAAAGATGTGCATGATTTCGGCGGAACGCTGCATGCGATGATTTATCGGCCTTCGCAGAGATAGCCTGCGGTAGATGACGGAGTTTGAGCAGGCGTTTACGAGATTTTGATGCGTTGTTAAGCGATGGGTAAAAATTTACAGCCGATCGATAAACGGATTGCTGCAACGCATTGAAATCACCGAAACTTGTTTATCGGGCATCACATAAGCCCGTTAACCTAGCTTTATGAGGGTACGCGTCAAATGCCCGTGGTGGGCCATTGTTCTATTAGTGATATGTCTGATTCTGAGATTATTCGATTCTCGTCTTTTTCCTGAAAGGCGTGTGGTACGACGGCAATCGTATAAGCTGCGTTGGTCGCCGGGATCGTTTGGGGACCGAGGGGTAAAGCAGGAGAAGGCTGACACAGGCAGGCATCTGCCACAGGATTCGCTAGGCAGAGCATCCTATTTTTTCCGGTAAGAAGCAACCTTCGCATACAGCTCCGCCGGGGAGAATGGCTTGCTGATGTAATCGTTCATCCCTACGGTAAATGCAATATCCTTAATATCCATCATCGCCGAGGCGGTGAGCGCGATGATGGGCAGGCGCTGGTACTTTTCGTCGGGTAGCGAGCGGATATGCCGGGTGGCTTCGTAACCGTCCATTTCGGGCATTTGAAGGTCCATCAGTACAAGGTCGTAGTCGTTGGCCTGTACTTTTTCTAGGGCCACCAGGCCGTTTTCGGCGAGGTCGTACTGAATGTCCCATTGCCTCATGAAGTTCTTCATTAACAGGACGTTGATGTTGTTGTCCTCGACAATTAGCAGCTTCATCCCTTTCAGGTTGAAGTGATGGGCAGGCGCACCGTTAGATTGTTCGGCGAGGTGTTCTTCGCTGACCGGAAACGACAGGCTGAAATAGAATGCAGAGCCTTCGCCCGGCTTGCTGTCGACGTAAATCCGGCTGTTCAGTAATTCCAAAAGCCGTTTGGTAATCGTAAGGCCGAGGCCGGAACCGCCGTATTTGCGGGTAGTATCGGAGGTAGCCTGGGTGAAACTGTCGAAGATATTGTCGAGTTTTTCAGACGGGATGCCGATGCCGGTATCCTCTACACGAAAGTCGATGGTAACACGGTCGTCGAGCTGCTGCGAAACCTTAGCCGCGATGGTCACTTTGCCGCTTTCAGTGAATTTTACGGCATTACTTACCAGGTTCGTCAGGATTTGCCCCAGCCGCGTAGGGTCGCCTACCACCGTGACATTTACATCATTACCGACTTTCAGTTTCAGCATAATGCCCTTTTCGTTGGCCTTTTGCAGCACACCGGAGCGGATATTTTCCAGTAAGGACAATACATTGAAATCCACCTCCTCGAACTCGATCTTTCCTGCCTCTATCTTGCTGAAATCCAGGATGTCGTTGATTAATACCAGCAGGTTTTCGGCTGAAAATTTCAGGATGTTGAGATACTCCATCTGCTCCGGCTTCGGGTCCTGTTGCAGCAGCAAATGCGTGAACCCGATCACTGCGTTCATAGGTGTCCGTATCTCGTGGCTCATCGTCGAAAGGAACTGCGATTTGGCCACGGCGGCCATTTCGGCCTGCTCCTTGGCCTTGATGAGTTCCTGCTCGGTTTTCTTCTGCTCGTCGATGTCCATAATGGCGCCGTAGAGCTTGGTAACTTTGCCGTTAGCGTCGGTGAATGGCTTCCCGATCGCGTGGATGAACTTCACGCTGCCGTCGGTCAGGACAATGCGCAGGTCGAAACTGGCCGGTTTGAGGTGGTTGATGGCGTCGCGGATATGGGCTTTGTATAACGGCAGGTCGTCGGGATGGATCATTTTCGAAAACAGCTCGGTGTCCGGTCCGGTGCTGCCCGGTTCCAGGCCGAAAATGCGGAATGCCTCGTCGGACCAGTAGTTTTGGCCGGTAACGAGGTCGGCTTCCCAACTACCACTATGCGTAAGTTGCTGGGACTCCGCCAGCATGGCTTCGTTGCGGCGGATCAGCTCTTCGGCCCGTTTCCGGTGCGTAATGTCGTGCCACACCACAAGCAGCACCTTTTTGTTGCTGATTACCACCGGGTTAAGCGTTACTTCGACGGGGAATTCTTCCCCGTCCATTCGCCGATGGATCCATTCGAAACGGTTATACCCGTTTTGATAGGCCAGCCGGTCCATTTCCACCGATTTTTCCGACGAGCGGCGGCCATCTGGCTGGAAATCAGGTGAAAAACGGGCCGGGTGAATGGAAAGGAGCTCGCTTTTATTCCTGCACCGGAGCATTTTTACCGCGGCCTCGTTGCAATCCACAATGCCGGTTTCGTCCAGGAGCAAATGCGCGTCGGTGGAGTATTGAAAGATCACGCTGAGCTTTTCTTCTACGATTTTGCGCTGCGTAAGGTCCTGCAACACACCGTCCAGCCTGCCGGGCTGCTCTCGCTGCATTACATCGTCGTGGATGTCCGAAACAGAGCCCACCATGCGCTCAGGCTTGCCGTTTTCAAAGCGCACATTGCCGCGGCATTCGAAGTACCGGTAGCCGTTGGTTTTGGTTTTAAGTCGGACGTGCACCAGGTAGGGCACATTGTTCTCAAATTGTTCGCGGATCGCGTCGGCTACCGTTTGTTTATCGTCGGGATGTACCAGCAGCTCGGTAAATGCTTCATATCCCGTAGGTATTTCTCCCGGATGGTAACCGAGGAGCTCGAAAAACCGATCGGACCAAACCTGCTTGTCCGTAGCAAAAACCCAGTCCCATATCCCCGCGTTGATACCGGCAATGACCATATCGAGCGATTCGGACGAGAACTTGGATTGCATGTTGGACATATAGAATTAATTCGTATAAAATTAAAACAATTTCCGAATCTCAAAACCTTTAAAAGAACTTTGCCTACTCTTTTCAGAAACGCATCCTGATGAAACTTTTTAAGCGGTCGCTCAAACCTTCCGATAGCGTGTCCCCAAAATACAAGCACTTTTGACCCGATGCAATACCTTTTGATTTTTTGTCGCCGCCCGTTGATAACCGGTTTCCGGTTTATTGATAGAGAAGTGTAATCTTGAAGCCGAGGCTACTCCGGAGAACCTTTCAAAATACCCTAACCTTAACAAACTGGCAATGGCAACTTCGAAAAAAATAACGGTGCTTTATGTAGACGACGAAATTCACAATCTGAATTCCTTCAAGGCAACTTTTCGTAAAGAGTTTGAGGTGATTACCGCCGGTTCTGCCGCCGAAGCCCTGGAGATTTTACAAAAGGATTCCGTACATATTGTTATCACAGATCATCGTATGCCTGGAATGACGGGCGTCGATTTTCTGATCAGGGTTTTGGAAATGTATCCTGATGTAATGAGGGTCCTATTGACGGGCTTCGCCGAGCTTACCGCCGTTGCCGAGGCCCTGAGCAGGGGCCAGGTTCATTATCGTATGGAAAAACCCTGGGACGAGGAGCAAATCAGGGTGGTCATCAATGCTTCGTACGAGATTTCGTTGCTCCGGATGAAAGGCGGGCAGAGGCAGGACGTAGATGTCGCCAGCGAGCTCGAATTTATTCTAAGACAAAACCTCCTGTCATAGGTTTTCGATATTTAATCCCAAAAGTCTGATCAGCGTTGGTATTCTGCCGTCACCCGCGTAACTTGGTAGGGATTGAAATGGCGAAAACCTCGATATGAACGCAGAAACAGATGCGTTGCGCAAGCGCATTGAAGAACTGGAAGCGGAATTGGACAAGGCCCGGCTGGGTCACCCCGGCGGAGGCGATACACTCGCATACATACAGGAAATGGAAGGGCGTTTCCGCGCCATTGCCGATACTGCGCCGGTGCTGATCTGGCTCTCAGGCCCCGATAAACTCTGCTATTTTTTTAACAAAGGCTGGCTCAATTTCACGGGACGGACCATGGAGCAGGAGCTCGGAAACGGCTGGGCGGAAGGCGTTCACCCCGATGATTTTGATCGCTGCCTCGACATTTATGTTTCCCATTTCGACGCACGCAAGGAGTTCAGTATGGATTACCGGCTGCGCAGGCACGACGGGGGATACCGGTGGATTTCGGACAAAGGCGTGCCGCGGTATACTGCAACCGGCACTTTTATCGGCTATGTGGGAGGTTGTATGGACATTCATGACCAAATCATGTTCGCGGAGCAGATGGAAATGCAGGTGGAGGAGCGGACGCGGCAACTGAAACATTCGGAACAGTTCCTGCAATCGATCCTGAATACGGCCGGTAACGGCATTGCTTCCTATGAACCGATACGGAACCCGGCGGGGAGGATCATGGATTTCGGGATTGTTTATTCCAATGACGACGTGCTGACGCCCGATACGACGGAAGGCGGGAGCGTGGCGGGCAAAACCTGCCGCGAAGTGTACCCGGGCATTTTCAGGAACGGCGTGTTCGAAAAGCTGGTCAAATGCATAGAGACCGGACGGCCGGACAGCTATCAGATCGACGTCAGGCAGGGCGGTAACATCGTTTGGTATGATGCGTCTATTGAAAAACTGGCGGACAGCGTGACGGTAACCACCCGGAATATTTCGGAAGAACTCAAATCCGACCTCAAACTCAAAGACCTGAACCGGCAGCTCGCCATTCAAAACTCGATTTTCAAACACTCCGAAGAAAATGCCAACATCGGCAGCTATGCCTGGAATGTGGCGACCAACGAGCTCGAATGCTCGGATAACCTTTACCGGCTCATTGGCTACAAGCCGCGGGAGTTTATTCCTTCATTTGAACAGTTCCTTTCATTTCTCCATCCCGACGACCGCCACCAGGCGATCCGCGACGGTATCCGGGCGTACGAAACGAAGGTAATTGTTCAGAATATTTACCGGGTTATCACCCAAAACGGCGATATCAAGCATTTCAGGCTGAGTGGAAACTTTATCCGGGAAGGGGATAACCATTTGATGATCGGTGCATTGCAGGATGTGACCAAGGATTTCGAGCTTAGCGACGCGTTACATAAGAAGAACATGGAACTCCGCCGGAACAACGAGGAGCTGGCGTCGTTCAGTTACGTGGCCTCGCACGATTTGCAGGAGCCATTGCGCAAGATCCGGGCATTCAGCAGCCGGATCATGGAAAAGGAATCCGAGCATTTTTCGGAAGGTACGAAGGATTATTTCGCACGAATCATCGCGGCTTCGGTACGGATGCAAAAGCTGATCGAGGCATTGCTGAGCTATTCCGGGACCAGCGGTGTGAATTTTAAATTCGTCGAAACCGACCTGAACAGCATTGCCGACGAGGTGAAAAGCGACCTGGAAGAACTGATTACCGAAAAAGACGCGGTAGTGGAGGTGCAAAAGCTGCCGGTATTGCCAGTGATCCCCGTCCAGTTCCACCAGCTTTTACAGAACCTCATCGGCAACGGTATCAAATACAGTAGCCCCGACCGGAAGCCCGTTGTACGCGTAGGATACGACATGGTGGAAAACAACGATGGGCAGGGTAAGTTCTGCCGTATCAGCGTTACCGACAATGGTATCGGGTTCGATCAGCGTTACGAAAACCGCATATTTGACCTTTTCCAGAGGCTGCACGGAAAGAATGAGTACGAGGGTACCGGCATTGGCCTGGCCATTTGCAAAAAAATCGCGCAGAACCATCACGGCTACATTACGGCGGAAGGTACGCCAGGCGTGGGCTCCGTTTTCCACGTTTACATTCCTGCCAGCGTAGGGCAGCATTAATTTTCTCTCACAATCCCTTGCGTTTTAATTTTCAATAAGTTTACTTTGTCTATCATATTTATAGACTATATAAAATGACTTGCCCGATTAACCACCAGTCAGGCAAAACATTTGTCCAAAATTCGTATCGTACCTATGAAAGCGAAAGATGTACTTCTTATCCAATCTTCGGAGCTATCCGCGACCGGGAGGATGGTGGTTTCTGATTGTCCCCGTATCACAGCCGCGTGCTGTTCCTGTTGTTGACTTCCTGACGATTCCCTGAATACTCAGTAATCCTGCTGATCGGCGTATGAGGCGTACGCGGATCAGGAACTTCCCGCATATCCGTACCGCTCGGGCATAGCTTGTTTGTGGTCGCGTATATGCATGAGGGTGAGCCTTCTTGTGCCTCAAGTATCCATTTTATTTCACCACAAATAATGATCAGACATCTATTCCGCCTGTTCTTGCTGACGGGCTTGGTATTCACAGGTTTTTACCGTGCCTCGGCACAGGACGCCATAACGGGCGTGGTAAAAGACGAATCGGGGCAGGGATTGCCCGGCGCAACGGTGGTCGAGAAAGGCTCTGCGAAATACGCATTGACGGACATCGACGGGAAGTTCAGCATTCCGCCTGCCAAGGAGTTCCCATTCACATTGCAAATCAGCATTACGGGCTTCCAGCAGCAGGAAATCGAGATTTACGAGCAGCCATCGGAAGCCGTGGAAATCGTGTTGAAAACCGCCAACCTGCTCGACGAAGTGGTAGTGGTGGGTTACGGCGAGCAGAAACGGAAGGACATCACGGGCTCGGTGGCGTCGGTGCCGATCGAGATCAAAAGTCAGCCGGTAGCGTCCGTAGAGCGCCTTTTGCAAGGTTCCGTCGCAGGTGCGGTGGTTACGCAGACTTCCGGGCAGCCGGGCGGAGGCGTGAGCGTGCAGATACGCGGGAACAACTCCATTACGGCCGGTAGCGATCCATTGTATGTAATCGATGGTTTTCCTATCAATAACGACTACGGCGTGGCTGATGCGGGCGTAACCAACGGCTCGAAAATCAACCCGCTTTCTTCCATTAATACGGCTGATATTGAGAATATTGATGTATTGAAAGATGCTTCTGCGACGGCGATCTACGGTTCGCGCGGCGCGAATGGGGTGGTGATTATTACTACTAAAAGCGGTTCGAAAAACAAGTCGTCCATTAACTACGATGCTTTTTACGGTACGCAGAAAGTACTCCGCACCTTGCCTTTGCTGAATGCCGCGCAATGGTGGCAACTGCGGAAAGACGCGGCTGCCAACTCGGGCAAAACCGTTTCCATTCCTAATATTGCGGGCTATTCGCTCGATACCACCGGCACAGGTACCGACTGGCAGGACGCCGCATTCCGCAGCGCTTCGCTACAAAGCCATAACCTTTCCATTCTTTCGGGATCTGACAAAACGAAGCTGGCTATTTCAGGTAACTATTTCAAACAGGATGGTATCCTGCAAAACACCGACTTTCGTCGTTTCTCGGCGCGCATTAATCTGGATCACCAGTACAGCGACCGCCTGCGCATTTTCACCAGTCTGAACGCCAGCAACACCAAAGCCAATGTAGCGCCTGCCGCCATCGTGGCCAACCTGCTCCTGACGCCGCCTTCGCTGCCTATTTACCAGAACGACGGCTCATTTGTAGTGAACAGCCCGTTCGAATCCGCATTGCAAAACCCGATCAACTCGCTTTACAACCAGTTGAACGAGACCATCACCAACCGCTTCCTCGGTAATGTTTCGGCCGAGTATACCATTGCGGACGGCCTGAAAGCCAAAGTGCTGATCGGTGCCGATGTGGTGGGGAACAAGCAGAACCGGTACTTGCCGAGCACGACGTCGGAAGGACAAGCGCTGAGTGGTAATGCGATCGTAGGATCGATTTTTACGACTAACTGGCTGAATGAGAATACCATCAGCTACGATAAAGAGATTAACGAAAAGAATAAAATCAATGCGGTAGCCGGTTTCACAGCGCAGGTTTCCCAAACCAAAGGCGCCATTGCCGAAGCGGCGGGTTTCGCGACCGACGATTTTGAATATAACAACCTTGCAACCGGTATTACCAACGTCGCGCCGCGCTCACTGGCCGACAAATGGGCGTTGGCTTCGTACCTCGGCCGTATTAACTACATTTTCGACGAACGTTACCTGTTTACATTCACCCTGCGTGCGGATGGCGCCTCCAAATTCGGTAGCGGTAACAAATGGGGCTATTTCCCCTCCGCGGCGGTCGGCTGGAATGTGAATGAGGAGAAATTCTTCCAGCGTTTCAAGAAGATCAGCTTGCTGAAACTACGTTTGAGCGCCGGACAAACCGGTAACCAGAGCATTCCTTCGTACCAGTCGCTGTCGCAGCTGAGCTATTTCCGCTACAACTTCTCGAACACCACTGTTTCCGGTTTCGCGCCAAATACTGTTCCTAACCCGAACCTCGGCTGGGAGAAAACATTCCAGGTGGATTTTGGGGTAGATTTAGGTTTGTTTAAAAACCGCCTTAACATTATCGCGGACTATTATTACAAAAAGACTACGGATCTCCTTCTTACCCGCACAGTACCAGGCACTTCTGGTTTGTCGGATTTTTACAACGGGCAGGCTTCGGTGGTGTACCAGAACATCGGTGCGGTTTCTAACCAGGGTATCGAGTTGTATATCAATTCAAGAAACCTGGAAGGTGCTTTTAAATGGAACACGATCTTTATTCTTGCTAAAAACACCAACAAAATCCTGAGCCTTGGAGATGGTGTGGACCAGATCATTCCCGTGATTTCAGCGCCTTCGATCGCGAAAGTGGGTTACCCGCTCGGCTCGTTCATCGTGTACAAAACCGACGGCATTATCCAGGAAGGCGACACGCCGTTGACCCCGCAGCAGAACAAAAGCCCCGGCGGCCAGAAATACAAGGATATCAATGGCGACGGCTCGATCACACAGGCAGGCGATCGCGTGGTAGTGAAAAACCAGCCCGCATTGACAGGCGGTATCACCAACACATTCAATTATAAAGGTTTTGACCTGACCATTTTCTTCCAGGCATCGCTCGGCGGCAAACTTTACAATGCCAACCGCGCTAACCTCGAACTCGGAACTGGTTACGTGAATGCCTCGACCGTGGTACTCGACCGCTGGACGCCTACCAACACCAATACCGACGTGAAAGCGGCCTACCAGGACCCGGCGATCACGATTTCGGACCGGTTCATCGAAGACGCGACCTACTACCGTTTGAAGAACCTCTCGCTCGGCTACAACTTCCCGAAAGAGCTGATTTCCAAGCTGCGTATCGAAAACCTCCGTGTGTACGTATCGGCGCAGAACCCGAAAACCTGGACCAAATACACCGGGTTCGACCCGGAGGTGAGCTTGAACGGCCAGTCGCTGATCAACAAAGGTGTAGACCAGGGCGTGTATCCGAACAATAAATCTTACCAGGTGGGTCTGTCCCTCACATTCTGATAACCACCATTCCAAAATCGATTGAAATGAAAGCATTTAAATATATCCTGTTGGGTTTCACGGCATTTGCGTCGCTCTCGTGCGAGGAATTCCTGAAAGAAGAACCCGAAGCATTTTTGTCGGAAGACCAGTATTACAAAACGCAGGCTGATGCGGTGAATGCCGTGAATGCGGTGTATTTCTTCCTGAATTCGGGCGGATCGTCGGTGCAGACGCCGTACAACACGCTTTTCAACACGGGTATGAACATGGCCGGAGACGACGAGGACCCGGGACCAGGCGCGACAAACCCCGACGTGCGCTCGCTGTCGGTACTGGCGCATTCGTCGACCAACCTGCGCATTTACGAAATCTGGCAGCAGCATTACGCGGCGATCAAAAAGGCAAATGTGGTACTGGAAAAAGTACCGGCGATTCAGTTTGACGAATCATTGAAAACACGTTTGCTGGCCGAGACCAAATTTCTGCGCGCATTGTTTTACTTCAATGTCGTGCGGCTGTACGGTGACGTCCCGCTGATCCTGGAATACCAGAAATACGTGAATGCGGCAGATTATGCCATTGCAAAATCGCCTGCGGCCGATGTTTACGCGCAGATCGAAAAAGACCTCACCGAAGCCGCAGCGGTGCTTCCTGCCACGTATGCGTCGCCCAACGTAGGGCGCGCAACAGCGGGAGCGGCGAAGGCATTGCTCGCCAAAGTTTACCTCGCGGAGGCTTCTTTCCCGTTGAAAGTGAGTGCGAAATACCAATCGGCGGTGAATAAGGCGGAGGAAGCATTGTCGTCGGCCGACGGCGGCACTGGTACTTACGGCTACGACCTCGTTACCAACTATGCCGAAGTGTTCTTGCCTGCATTCAAAAACAACAAAGAGCACATTTTCTCGGCGCAGTTCAAATCCAACTCGCTCGCGCAGGGCAATAACGAATGGCCGCGTTCGATCCTGTCGGGTGTGCCGGGGCTGAATGGCAACTACGCCCACATGGTACGCTACTACACGCAGGGCGACGACAAGTTTTTCAGTGTTTATAAATTGTACAAACCGGGCGATAAGCGCCGCGATGTAACATTTGTAAGGAGCTTCACGAGCCCTTCGAACGGCCGCAAGTATGCGCTGCCAATCGCGAACGCAGCGGTACCGAACGACTCGACGCCATTCTGGAACAAATGGGCAGACCCTGCTTCCACGGCGGTAACTAATCAGTCGGCGGCGAATGTGCCCATTATCCGCTATTCAGAATTGCTGCTGATCCACGCCGAGGCCGAAAACGAAGCCAACGGCCCGACGCAAAAAGCGTACAAATCACTGAACAGGGTCCGCAACCGCGCCGGATTGCCGAATCTCACGACCGGTCTCACCAAAGACCAGTTCCGCGACTCGGTGTACCTCGACCGCCGTCTGGAACTCACCTACGAGTACCAGCGCTGGTTCGACCTGATCCGCCAACGTGACGCGAATTATAACAGCACATTCGTGGCCAACCAGGTGAAAGTGGGTAAAACCAATGCAGCGCCGAAGCACGTCTACTACCCGATCCCGCAATCGGAAATCGACAACAACTCACTATTGAAACAAAACCCGCTTTGGGAATAACACCGGTTTTGGAATCTGTTGGAACTGCATATTGAATGAATAAGAAAGCTTCCTTTTGGATGGGTGCAATCTGGGCGCTGGCGGTCATGACGCCAGCGTCCGTGCCTGCGCAGCCTGCCTCCGAAAAGCCCAATATCGTGCTCATACTCGCCGACGACCTGGGTTTTTCGGACCTGGGAAGCTTTGGCTCCGAAATACACACCCCCAATCTTGACAAACTGGCGCACGAAGGCCTGCGCATTACCCAGTTCTATAACAGCGGCCGCTGCTGCCCTTCGCGCGCGGCGCTGCTTACGGGCCTGTACCCGCATCAGGCGGGCGTGGGCGACATGGTGCAGGACAAGGGCACGCCTGCGTACCAGGGTTATTTGAGTAAAAATAGCGCTACCATTGCCCAACTGCTCAAAACGGTCGGCTATAATACCATTGTTTCCGGTAAATGGCACGTCGGGCTGGTACCGTCGGCTTGGGCCGTGAACCGCGGGTTCGACCAGTCGTTTACCCTGCAAAACAATGGCGCCAGCTACTTCAATTCCGAGCCGCTTTACAACGACGGCCGGACGGTCACTTTCCAGTTGAACGGCCGCGCAATGCAACGCTACGACACTTCACGCTATCTCACACAAGCTATCACCGACTTCGCGCTGCACTCCATCGACCGCGTTAAAGATCAGCCCAATCCATTCTTTTTATACCTCGCCTACAATGCGCCGCATTGGCCGATACAGGCATTGCCGGAAGATATTGCCAGGTATAAAGGCAAATATCTGCAAGGCTGGGACGCATTGCGGGAGGCGCGGTACCGGAAGCTGGTGTCATCAGGTATTATTCAAAAAGAGTGGAAACTCTCGCCACGCTACGAAAAAGCGCCCGGATGGAATGCATTATCGGCGGCGGAGAAAGAGCAATGGGATACCCGGATGGCCATTTACGCGGCGATGATCGACCGAATGGACCAATGCATCGGGCAGGTGCTCGACAAGTTGAAAGCCTTCGGCCGCGACCGGAACACGCTGGTCATATTCATTTCCGACAATGGCGGCAGCGGCGATACCGTCCGTGAATGGAGTTATGTGATCCAAAAAAATGGCGAACCCGGTTCGGTGAAGGCCATCGACAGCTACGATCCGCCCTGGGGCAATGCGAGCAATACGCCATTTAAATTATTCAAAAAGAATACCCACGAGGGCGGCATTGCTTCACCGTTCATCGCCTGGTTTCCGGGAAAAATCAAAGCTAATGCGTTGAGCACGCAGGTAAGCCACATTACCGACATTATGCCGACCATTCTCGAGACCGCAGGCTTGCATTATCCGGAAGTATTTGGAAATGAAAATCTTACGCCACTCGTCGGTACTTCATTAACCCCATTATTCCAAAACCCGCAGGCTACCCGATCTAAAACCATTTTCTGGGAGCATGAGGGTAGCCGGGCCATTCGCAAAGCGGATTGGAAGCTGGTTGCGGAAATCAACCAGCCCTGGGAATTGTACGACCTGAAAACGGATCGGAGCGAAAACCACAACCTCGCCGTGCGCTATCCTCGGAAAGTGAAGGAACTGGAAAAAGAGTACCTCGAATGGGCCGCGAAAGTGGGCGTCGTCGACTGGAATACGATCAAGTAGGAATTGATATTGATTTAAAACACATTCAAAAACAATTGGTTATGGGGAAAATATATCGTCCGTGGAATAAATTATCGCTGGGTGCATTGGCTGTATTGGCCGCGAGCGCCGTAAATGCGCAATACGCGCCGACGCCCGCTTACCAGGGCAAAATCGGCAAAACGGTGGCTGAAACGCAGCAGTCGTGGCCGGAGAAAAAGAAAGCCGTAAAAGGCGCTCCAAATGTGGTCTGGATATTGCTCGACGACATAGGCTACGGCGCGATCAGCACATTCGGTGGGTTAATTAATACGCCGACGCTGGATAGCTTGGCGAATAATGGTTTGCGTTACACCAATTTCCATACGACCGCCATTTGCGCGCCTACGCGTGCATCTCTGCTCACGGGCCGGAATTCGCATTCGGCCCACATGGGGCTTTTCCCGGAAACCGCCATCGGCACACCCGGTTACGACGCGCTGATTCCGTTTGAGAAAGCTACTATTGCCGAAATTTTGAAAGACAATGGCTATAACACGTTTGCATTGGGCAAATGGCACATTACCCCGCTGGCCGATCTCACGCCGGCCGGGCCATTCAACCGCTGGCCGACTGGTCGCGGTTTTGAACAATTTTACGGCTTCCCGTCGCGCGGCAGCATCGATCAATGGCATCCCGAGTTGTGGGAAGGCACGCACCGCGAACCCGACCGGCAGGATGGAAAGCATTTCAACGAGCTGATTGCCGATCGCGCGATCAGTTACCTCGCGAGTCAGAAATCGGGTAACCCGGATAAGCCGTTTTTCTTGTATGTCGCAACGGGTGCAGGCCACGCGCCGCATCAGGTGGCGAAACAATGGTCGGATAAATACAAAGGCAAGTTCGATGCGGGCTGGGACGCTTACCGCGAGCAGGTGCTGGCGAATCAGATCAAATTGGGAGTTATACCAAAAACAGCCAAGGTACCGCTGCGTAACCCGGGCGTAAAAGCATGGGACGCGCTGGGAGCGGAGGATAAAAAGCTGTATGCACGGTTTATGGAAACTTATGCAGGCTTTTTGGAACAAACGGATTATGAAATCGGTCGGGTGATCAGTCACATCCGGGAGTCGGGCGAGCTGGAAAATACCGTCGTAATTGTATCGGTAGGAGACAATGGGGCGAGCAAGGAAGGGACATTCGTAGGAACTGTGAATAATTTTGGAACGGGCATTCCGGAAGAAGAGCGTTTGAAAAAGAATATCGAACAGATCGACCTGATCGGCACCGAGTTTTCGAAAGTAAACTACCCGCTGGGCTGGGCTGC
The DNA here is from genome assembly GCF_900101885.1 of Dyadobacter soli. GTDB lineage: Bacteria > Bacteroidota > Bacteroidia > Cytophagales > Spirosomataceae > Dyadobacter > Dyadobacter soli. The sequence continues at coordinate 240,621 of NZ_FNAN01000003.1, forward strand.
TGCTACCAATGTCCCATTCCGCCACTGGAAGCAGGACGCGAACTCGGAAGGCGGCACGCACAATCCGCTCATCGTTTTTTATCCCAAAGGCATCAAGGAAAAAGGCGGCATCCGCAGCCAGTACGGCCACGTTTCCGATATTTTGCCTACCACATTGGAATTGCTGAACATCAAAGCACCCGTCGTGCTGAATGGTATCAAACAAGACCCGATCGAGGGAACCAGTCTTGCATATAGCCTCAACGACGCTGGCGCAAAAAGTCGGCATACGGTTCAATACTATGAAATCCGCGGCTCCCGCTCGATTTATAAGGATGGCTGGAAAGCCGGCTCCCTGCACGTAAAAGGCCAGGATTTCGAGAAAGACAAGTGGGAGCTTTATAACCTGAATGAGGATTTTAACGAAACAAGTGACCTTGCGGCTTCCAACCCGGCGAAGCTGAAAGAGCTGAAAGCATTATTCGACAGTGAGGCTTTGAAATACAATGTATACCCGTTGAAAGATGGTACCGAGCCATTTACACTGCCTACGGCTTATAATAATGCAGATAAAGTGGTGCTGTATCCGGGCCAGTCCACGATCATCGATGTGGCGAGCCCGTTTGCATTGAAACGTTCCTTTTCGATTGTGGCCGATGCGGTATTGTCGGGTGTGGAAACGGAAGGCGTACTGCTGTCCAGAGGCGGTGCGGTTGGTGGGCTGAGCTTTTTCATTCAAAACCAGAAACTGCAATTCGTATACGCCGTTGGTGACGGAAACAAATACCTCGTAAGTTCATCCAATGCGACATTACCTACCGGCAAGGTGGAACTGAAAGCCAGCGTGCAATATGATCAGAACGGTGGCGGTGTGGTGAGTTTGTATGTAAATAACGCGAAGGTGGGAGAGGGAACGCTGGCCAAAACTTCCGATGCATTGTATCTGCACGAAGGTGTGAATGTCGGTTTCGACGACCTGACCCCGGTAGGAGATACTTACAAGGTGCCTTTTGCATTTACTGGAAAAATCAACAAGGTAACGATCGACCTCGCACCGACGCAGCAAGCGGTGCTGGGAACGAAGTAGCGATCTGACAATAATGCAAATGAATAAACTGACCCGCAAAATCCTTTTTGCGATACTCGCCATAGCATTACATCCGAGCGTGAAGGCGCAGGACCGCCCGAACATCCTTTGGATTGTGAGCGAGGATAATACCATCCTCCTCGGCAATTACGGCGACAAATTTGCCACGACGCCCAATCTGGACCAGTTCGCGACGGAAAGCATTCGGTACAAAAATGCCTTTTCGACGGCTCCCGTGTGTGCACCCTCGCGTAACACGCTCATTACGGGCATGTACCCGCCCTCGCTCGGGACCGAGCATATGCGCAGCACGTACCCGTCGCCCGCATTCGTGAAGTTTTTTCCAAAATACCTGCGCGAGGCGGGTTACTACACAACCAACAATGCCAAAAAGGATTACAATACGACGGATCAGCCGGACGCCTGGGACGAATCGAGCAATAAGGCGACTTACAAAAACCGCAAGCCTGGTCAGCCGTTTTTTGCCGTATTTAATTTAAATGTATCGCACGAAAGCTCGCTACACGAGCCGCTGCCTGCCTTGAAGCATGATCCGGAAAAGGTAACACTACCGCCATACCATCCCGCCACGCCCGAACTGAAACACGATTGGGCGCAGTATTATGATAAGCTGGAAGAAATGGACCGGCAGTTTGGCAAGCTGTTGCAGGAGTTGAAGGACGAAGGACTGGCCGAAAATACCATCGTTTTTTACTATGCCGATAATGGTGGCGTGCTCGCGCGCAGCAAGCGGTTTATGTACGAATCGGGCCTGCATGTGCCTTTGATCGTGCATTTGCCACCGAAATACGCGCATTTGGCCGCCCAGAAGCAGGGTAGTGTGTCGGACAGGCTCGTGACCTTCCTCGATTTCGCGCCAACGGTACTGAGTCTGGTAGACATTAAAGTACCTGACTACATGCAGGGTGGCGCGTTTCTGGGTAAGCAACAGCAGCCGGAGCCGCAATATGCATTCGGTTTCCGGGGCAGGATGGACGAGCGGATCGATATGTCGCGGTCGGTGCGCGACAAGCAGTTTCGTTACATCCGGAATTATTTGCCCAACAAAATTTACGGGCAATACCTGGAATATCTCTGGCGTGCGCCTTCGGTGAAGTCGTGGGAGGACCTTTACAAAGCGGGTAAACTAAATGCGGTGCAATCCAAATTCTGGGAGCCGAAGCCTGCCGAGGAGCTTTTCGATGTCGATGCCGATCCGCATAACGTTCACAACCTCGCCGGCGATCCTCAATATAAAAAGGAACTGGAACGACTGCGAAAGGCGAACGAGCAGTGGATTAGAAGTTATAAGGACGTCGGTTTTATTCCGGAGGCGATCATTTATGAAATAGCTAAAACGACGCCTTTGTACGATTACGCAAGGAGTAGTAAGTATAATTTTGAGAAAATAGCTGCTATCGCAGACCTCGCATCGTCGCGTAATGCGGCTAACACGCAGGCGCTGATTAAGGCGTTGGGTGATACCGATCCGTCGGTGCGCTATTGGGGAGCTACGGGGCTTACAGTTCTGAAAGCCGGCTCCGGCAAAGGCGCATTGCAAAAGGCATTGAAAGACCCAGAGCCAGCTGTACGCATTGCAGCCGCCGAGGCACTGTACGTGACCGGTGCAGACAAACCCGGCGCAATAACCACATTGGCCGATGCATTGAAAAGCGATAATCCCTACGCCCGGTTGCAAGCATTGAACATCCTCGATCTCACGGGGAAGGACGCCGCGCCGGCTATTGCGGAGGCGGAAAAAATCTCCGTACAAAAAGCAGAAATGTTTGATTATGACATTCGTGCAGCCAAAGTGCTGCTGAACAATTTCAGGAATTCAAAGTAAAGTCGATAGCCAAGGCCAACCACCGAAAGCAGTAATCACTTTAAACCAGTTTCAATGAAAACTTTCAAACCATTGTTCACATTGGTATGGCTGCTTATTGCCCATACTGCATTGCATGCACAGACTGCGCATGCTCAGAGCGCAGCCAACGCGCAAGCCGCTCCGAAGCGCGACCTCGTTTCTTTCGAAGAGTTTGAAGCGCGCCTTGCCAAAGCCGGCAAAAACGCCCAGATCCTCGATGCCCGCCTGCCCGAAGAGTATGCGCAAAATCACCTCGAGGGCGCCACGAGTTTCAGCGTCGCCAATGAAGCCGATTTCTCGAAAGCCATCGCAAAGCTCGACAAAGGCAAACCGACATTCATTTATTCCATCGCCAACGGCCGTAGCGGCAAACTCGCCAAAGACCTTCGTGACAACGGATTCAAAGAAGTTACCGAACTGCCCGGCGGATTGAGCAAATGGATCGGTCTCGGCAAACCCGTTGTATCCACCGTTGGCCCTGGCCTCACCCTCGCCGACTACCAGGCCTCTTTAAAATCCGACAAACTCGTACTCGTCGATTTCGGCTCGCGCTACTGCGGCTCCTGCAAAAGGCTGGCCCCGATAGTGGATTCCATCAAGCATGAACAAGCCAACGCCGTGAAAGTGATCACGATCGAGGCTTATGAGAACAAGTCGCTTACCAAGGACCTTGGCGTGACGTCCTTACCGACATTGATCCTTTATCGGGGTAATCAGGTAGTGTGGAAGAAGACAGGCGTTACGCCGAAAGGAGAGATTGAAAGGGTGCTGGCGGAGGCGAATTTGTGAGAATGTACTGGACGAGCGGCCATGCCAGCCATATGGTCGATTGCTCCGTCAAAATCTCATACACTTTTTTCTGATTTTTCCTTTTCCCAGGGAAATGGCCGTGGCAGCTTAGCCAAGCTTGCTGCGGCTTCCTCGTTTTTCCTTTTCAAAAAAGGCGAGTTTTTGATTGCTTCATATATCTTCTCCTTGTTTTTGAGAAGCTCTTCCAGCCGGGCTTCGTAGTCCGTTTCCTTATGCTTTTCCATGAAAGTCCTCATGAGATGATCTCTGTTAAAGTTAGCCATTTATCTATATTTGACAAATATTTGATCGTAGACTTTGCCTACTACATATTCCTCGATTTGTCCTGCATTTACACCCCAAAAACTAAATTCAGCTGAAAGTGCTTCCCAATTCGAATTAATCGCTCTTTGGTAAAGAATATTGCGATGATTCTTGCCTTGCCGAGCAGATTTTGAACCTAAATAACCCTGAAATGAAAGGGTTGAATTAGGGGGCTTGGTCAGAAAATCCATCGCGATCCGGGCTACCGTTGCAATTATCTTAGGCATGTCACCATTTCCGCTCCTTACACTATCGTCAAGTTTCCAACCATTTTCAGAAATGGTCACATCCCCCAATCCTAAATTATAGCAGGATTTGAACCAATAGCGCTTATCCTCAGGGATTGCCTCGATTAGCACGCCTTTATCAATAATCCCGTGAATGCCTTCACTGACAAACAGGTAGACAAAATCATCGATAATGGTTCGGAAGGGATACGTGTCTTTATTCATAGTTAATGGCGTGCGTAAAAAGATACAAAGCACACTTCTACATCCCCCCTAACCCCACCTCCCATCACCAATGATCCTCCGGCATAAAAAACCGCCCAGCCGGTTTGAACGAGTGGGCGGTTTCAAGAAAGATTTGTCCAAACTGAGAGGATAGACTTCGTGATATGTTTAAACTGCTTCCTCGCGTCTGTCTTTATCCCATGGGAACGGAGGTTTAAGTTTTGATAGCTGTTCAATTGCCTCCTGTTGCTTTCTTATTACGCTTGGCGAGTTTTTTATTGCAGCAATAATTTTTTCCTTGTCTTTGAGAAGTTCTTCCAGAAACGCTTCATGCTCTTCTGCTCTGTGCTTTTTCATGCTGGTGATCATAAGTAGCAATTTTAAAGTTAAACAATTATTTGAAGTTTACTAGTATTCGATCATATTGATTTCCAACAATATAATCCTCTGTCTTGCCCGATTTAACACCCCAAAATCGAAATTCAGTCGATAGTTCTGCCCAGTTTGAGTCTATCGCTCTTTGATAGAGGATGTTGCGATGATTTTTGCCTTGTAAAGCAGACTTTTCATCGACGTACCCTTCTAATGAAAGTAGTGCCCAGGGATGCTCTCGCAAAAAATCCATCGCTATCAAGGCGACGGTCGCGATTACCTTTGGCATATCACCATTTCCACTCCTGGGGCTATCATCGAGAATCCAACTGCTGGAAACAGCCACAACATCGCCAAATCCAAGATTATAGACCGAGTCAGAGGGATAGTTAGAGCTATCTGGAACGTCGCTAATCACAACGGCTTTCTGGATATCTCCTTTAATTCCACTACTAACAAAAAAATAAAGAAAGTCGTCTTCGGCCTGATAAAAAGGGTATATGTCTTTATTCATATTTTAAGTGTGCTTAAACAAACCCAAAGCACACTACTACATTTCCCCTAATCCTACTTCCCACCACCAATGATCCTCCGGCATAAAAAACCGCCCATCCGGTTTTAGTGAATGGGCGGTTTGTGAAAAACAGGTATAAATGCAGATTTGTAGTAGAACCTTCGAGACCTTCTATTCCTCATTTTGAGGACATTCTTCATCCCAGGGAAAGGGTGGTTTTATTTTTGACAGGTATTCAGCGGCTTCTTGATGCTTTCGATTCAGGAACGGCGAGTTACGGATAGCCTCGAAAATTCGCTCCTTGTCGGCGAGGATTTCTTCAGTGCTAGGCTGGGTTTCCTTCGTTTTTTGCTTTTCCATTGCAGTACTCATAATAGTGTAGTCTTTAAAGTTAAGAAATTATTTAAGCTTAACCAGAATCCGTTCATGCTGATTACCAATCGAATACTCTTCGAATTTTCCAGTCTTGGCGCCCCAAAAGCAGAACTTAACGGATAGCTCGTCCCAGTTGGAGTCGATCGCTCTTTGATACAAAATATTACGTTGATTTTTCCCCATGGCCAAAGACTTCTCATCCAGGTATCCCTGAAATGACAACGTAGCATTCTTGTGTCGGGTTAAGAATTCGACAGCAACTTTGACTACCGTGGCGATCACCTTCGGCATATCACCGTTTCCACTTCGTACTGAATCATTAAGAGCCCAGTTGTCACCCACAAGCTTTGCGTCGCCAAATGCAAGATTGTAGATCGGGCGTAGGAAATGCGGCTGGTCGTCAGGAATATATTCAATTGAAATACCCTTTAAGATGTTTCCGCGAATGCCTTCGCTGATGAATAGGTATTCAAAGCCGTCATTGGTACTGTGAATGGGATATGTGGTTCTGTCCATGAGTGCAATAGTGTGCTTAAACAAACCCAAAGCGCACTACTACATTCCCCCTAATCCTACTTCTCACCACCAATGATCCTCCGGTATAAAAAACCGCCCATCCGGTTTGAACGAATGGGCGGTGGTAAAGAAAGAACTGATCGGAAATCCTAGAATATGAATTTCGTACTCAAAAAGTTCGAAGTATCCTCGTGCACGATCTCGTTGATCAGTTGCTTGTTGGCGGCGTTCATTTTGAAGGCTACCAGGGAGCGGATCGAGAAGGCGCGGATGGCGTCGGGGACGGAAAGGGTACCTTCGGCGCTGTCTTTACGACCGGTGAAAGGGAAAACGTCCGGGCCGCGCTGGCATTGGGTATTAATGTTCACCCGGCTGACCTGATTTACCAACGGGTCGATAAGCGCGGCTACTTCTTCGGCATTGTTGCTGAAAATGCTTACCTGCTGGCCGTGGGTCGAGTCGATGAGGAACTCGATGGTTTCTTCGAGGTCGTCGAAAGGCACTACGGGCACAATCGGGCCGAATTGCTCCTCGTGGTAGAGCTTCATCTTGCTGTTGACGGGGTACACTACGGCCGGGTAGAAGAACGAGCCTTCCGATTTGCCGCCGTTTGCGTTGACTACCTTCGCGCCGTGCGTTTCCGCATCGGCAATGCAGTCGTTGAGGTAGTCGATTTTATTGGTCTCGGGCAGCGGAGTGAGCGACACGCCTTTTTCCCACGGCATTCCGAATTTCAGTTCGGCGACAGCCGCGCTGAATTTTTCAAGAAATGCATCCGCGACGCTGCGGTGCGCCCAGATGATTTTCAAAGCCGTACAACGCTGGCCATTAAACGACAGCGATCCGGTAATGATCTCCTTTACGGCCAGATCCAGGTCCGCGTTCGGAGTGATGATAGCGGCATTCTTGGCATCCAGGCCGAGTACCGCGCGCAGGCGGTTCACTTTCGGGTGGGATTTCTTCAACTCGTTAGCCACTTTGCTGGAACCGATCAGCGTCAGGACATTGATTTTTCCCGACTGCATGAGCCCCGGAACAATGGCATTACCACGACCGTAAATCACATTCACAACACCTTTCGGGAAACAGTCACGGAATGCTTCCTGCAATGGGTAATGCAGCAACGTACCGAATTTCGGCGGTTTGAAAAGCAATGTGTTGCCCATGATCAGTGCGGGGATCAGGGTCGTGAAGGTTTCGTTGAGCGGGTAGTTGAATGGCCCCATGCAAAGCACCACGCCCAGCGGAGAGCGCCTTACCTGCGCCGCAATGCCGTCGACGATATCGAAACCGGACGAATCGCGATCCAGGTTTTTGAGTGAATCGATGGTGGCGTAAATGTATTCAACGGTACGATCGAATTCTTTAACGGAGTCGGCAAATGATTTACCGATTTCCCACATAATGAGCTTGACGATGATGTCCTTTTTCTCGATCATCCGGCCTGTAAACTGCTCTACGCAGTGAATGCGCTCGGCAACGCCCATCGTGGGCCACTCGCCGCGGCCGCTGTTGTAGGCGGTTACCGCAGCATCCAGCGCTTCCGATGCCTCGGTAGCGGTGCATAAGGGGTAGCTACCGATGAGTTTGCGTTCGAGGCCATTGGGCGTCTGCACGGCAATCGGGGAATACACTTCATGGAACGGTCCGTCCCAGTTCTTCATTTCGCCATTGCAGAGGTACTCGCGCTGGTGGATCAGGGATGGCAGGCTGAACTCCGCAGGAATGTCTTTTTCTTCAACAAAGATGTTCCTTAACGTGGAATTGAAATCCATTGAATCAGATTTTTGTGGATAAGAATTGAATAAAAAAAGCGCACTTGGATTAATGACGAAGTTTTGCAATTATATCCTTATCAACAAGTCGGATTTTGACGAACTTTTGTCTAAACCTGATTTCTTCTTGTCATTTTGAAGAAGCGTGTCATCAGGAAAATCGACGCCATCGTGAGTCCCAGGATCAACCCCAGCCACATCCCCGAAGCACCCATTCCGAAATGGAATGCGAGGGTGTAACCCACCGGGATACCAATCACCCAATAGGCGATGCCGATGAGGATCGTGGGGGTTTTTACATCTTTAATACCCCTCAACAACCCGGCGCCGATGGCCTGCGTGGCGTCGGAAATCTGGAAAACGGCCGCGAAAAGGAGCAGCAATGCAGCGAGCCCGACCACCTCGGCGTTATCGTTGAATGCGAGCGGCAAATGGTTACGAAGTACGCCGAACGTGACCGCGCAGAATGTGCCATAGATCAATGCGGTGATGAGTGTGCTTTTGCCGATCACGAAAATCTTCGCCCAGTCGTTGCGTCCGAGCGCGTTGCTCACGCGTATGGAGCCTGCCTGCGCGAGGCCCATCGATACCATGAATGTGAACGAAGCACTGCTCAATGCAATCTGATGCGCGGCCTGTGCCACCGCGCCCAAAGTACCGATGATAATGCCCGACACCGCGAATGCGCCCGCTTCCATGCCGATCTGCAAGCTGCTCGGCACGCCGATATGCAATAGCTCACGCCAGGTTTGTCCTTTGAAATACCATTGGTTGCGGCTTACGGCAATGTATTTTTCAAAAGTCTTGTGCTTTAAAATCACGAAAAGCAATGCGAGGAACATCATGGTGCGGGTAATGAGCGTTGCCCAGCCTGCGCCTTCGAGTTCCAGGCGCGGGAAGCCCCAGTTGCCGTAAATGAGCAGCCAGTTGAGCAGGATATTGACAGGCATACCGGCCAATGAAAAAATCATCGCGGTGCGCGTGTGTTCCAGCCCGTCCGCGAACTGCTTCAAGGTCATGAAAAGCAGCATTGGGATAATGGAAAGGCCCATGAGCCGCATGAACGGGATCGCCAACTCCACCACCTCGGGGTCCTGGCCGAGGTTACGGAGGTAGTCTTTGCCGAAAAGCAAGGTAACGGAAATAACCAGCGCTGTAAGTGTGCAAAGGCAGAAACCATTGAACAGGTAATGCGAAACCTGCTGCGCGTCGCGGCGGCCATTGGCGAGGGATACCATTTGCGAAACGGAGATCGTCATGCCGATCCCGATCACGAACGGGATGTTCATTGCATTGATGACCAGGGCCGCGGCGGCCAGCTGCTTGTAGCTGATCGCGCCCACCATGGCGCTGTCGATCAGGTGGAGGGCCATCTGGGCCAGTTCTCCGATGATAATGGGGAATGCTAATCTTAAAGTTTGTGATGCTTCGTTTTTCATGGCTTGCGTGGATCTGCAAAAAGAACGCAAAGGTACGAAAATCCCTTGGAGCCTCGGAGCTTATGTCGGAAAGTTCATTTTAATATATCATTATGGTAGAGTAAAATGCCGGGGTAAAAGGGTTTGTATGGATAGCAATTTTTAAAAGCATTTGAGAAAATATTACAACAGGATAATGGCTATCAAGAGCAGTTTGAAGCAGGGCTTTCGTATACGGAAGTCGCGGGGTTTTGTGGGGTTTGTATGGATTATGGGGATGTTGGCAATGGCGCCGGTCCTGGCGCAGAATAATGGGAAATTGAAGGTTACAGGCAAGATTGTCGACGGCGCAAGCAATGCGCCGCTGGGTTATGCGAGCATCCGGCTTTTCAAATCGGCCGATAGTTCGTTCGTCTCAGGTGCCATCACGGACGAGACGGGCGGGTTCGTTGTGGACATCTCCGCAGGTACCTATTATGCATTGTCGGAGTTCATCGGTTATAAGCCCCAGTACACTACTAATATAAAAGTGAGTGCGGCTAATTCGCCGCTGAATCTGGGCACGATCAAAGTGGCGGCTTCGGCCAGGACGCTCGACGAAGTGACCGTGCAGGCTGAGAAGAGTTCGATGGAGCTGACGCTCGATAAGAAGATATTTAATGTAGGTAAAGACCTGGCGAATGCAGGCGGTACCGCGGTGGATATTCTCACAAATGTACCCTCGGTAGCGGTGGATGTGGAAGGCAATGTGAGCTTGCGGGGAAGCGGCAATGTGCGCATTCTGATCGACGGAAAGCCGTCGGGGCTGGTGAGCATTAAAGGCGCGAGCGGGCTGGCGCAGTTGCAGGGCAGCATGATTGAGCGGGTGGAGATTATCACCAATCCATCGGCAAGGTATGAGGCCGAGGGGATGGGTGGTGTAATCAATATTGTGCTGAAAAAAGAGCGGAAGGAGGGGATTAACGGCTCATTCGACATTATTACCGGGCATCCCACCAACTTCGGCGGTGCCGCGAACGTGAACTATCGGAAGAAAAACCTCAATTTCTTCATCAACTACACCATGTCGTACCGGAATACGCCGGGCAAGAACTTTGTGTACCAGGAGCTTTACCGCAACGATTCCACATTCATTATGGAGCGCGATATGAAGAGCAACCTGAAAGGGATGGCCAATAGCGCCCGCGGTGGTCTGGATTATTTTTTCAATACCAAAAACGTCCTCACGGCCGCGTACACGTGGCGTACGAGCAAAGGCAAGCGTTTCTCCACACTCAATTACCGCGATTACCTGGGCAGCCTGAACAATCCGACGGGCATCACGCGCCGCACACAGGATGAAACCGAAACGGAACCGAACTCGGAGTATGCATTGACCTACAAAAAGACATTCAACCGGAAGGGACAGGAGTTTACCGCCGATGTGCGCTACCTCGATAACTGGGAGGATTCCGACCAGTACTACCACGAAAATGTATACAAGCCGGATGGCAGCGCGTCGGGTATTCCGCCGTTGTTGCAGCGCGCTGTGAACTATGAAACGGAGAAACAACTGCTATTCCAGGTGGATTATGTGCATCCTTTCGGGAAAGATGGCAAGATCGAGGCAGGGGGACGGAGCAGCTCGCGGGATATGACCAACGATTACACCGTAACCCAGCAAACCAGCGACGGCGGCTGGACGGAATTGCCCGGCCTGACCAACGACTTTTTGTACGAAGAGAATATCAATGCATTGTACGGAATGATCGGTAACAAAACCGGCAAGTTTTCCTACCAGGGCGGTGTGCGTGCCGAATGGACGGGCGTTACCACTACCTTGCGGACGACCAACGAGGTGAACGACCGCAAGTATGCCAATCTCTTCCCGAGCGTGCACATTACGTACGATTTTGCCAAACAGAATGCATTTCAGCTCAGTTACAGCCGCCGCGTGCGCAGGCCGCAATACAACGACCTGACCCCGTTCGCAACTTACAGCGATAACCGCAATTATTGGAGCGGTAACCCCGATTTGAACCCTGAGTTTACCAATGCATTCGAACTCGGACACATCAAATACCTGAACAAAGGTTCATTGACGTCTTCCATTTACTATCGCCACACGAACGGCAAGATCATCAGTATCCGTACGGTAAATGATGACGGCAGTTCGTACACGCGCCCTGAAAACCTCGGGACAGAAGATGCTTACGGGGCTGAATTTACCGGGTCGTTTAACCCTTATCCGTGGTGGAAGCTCGACGGAAGCGCCAATTTCTTCCGTGCGATCACCGACGGAACCGGTGTAGACGAGGAGTTTCAAAGCGATACTTACAGCTGGTTTGTGCGCGCAATGTCCCGGTTTACACTTTGGAAAAACACCGATGTGCAGCTGCGAGGCAACTACGAAGCGCCGCAGCAAACCCCGCAGGGCCGTAGAAAAGCATTGGCCACACTCGACCTGGCCGCTACCCGGGATATTCTGAAAGGAAATGGCACGCTGACGCTTACCGTGGTGGACGTTTTCAATTCCCGGAAATTCAGGTCCATTACCGAAGGGCCGAATTTCTACGCGCGCAACAGTTCTCAGGGTCGTTTGAGGCAGATTAACCTTACTTTGAACTACCGTTTGCACCAGGCAAAGAAGAAGCCGAAGGAGAGTTTGGAAGGTGAATTTTAATACAATTAAATTTAGTTTACGGTTTTTATTGCCTACCTTAGATATTCTTACCAAGGGTGATTATTGCTACTGTACCTCGATTAGGTTGAATGTATTGAGCAACGTTTATGTTATTTCATGAATACTTAAATTCGGGTTATGAGCACAAAACCAAATAAATCTATTTTCCTGGCCGACGACGATGAGGATGATTGCCTGCTGTTTGAGGACGCGCTCCGGGAAGTGAGCACTTCCGCAGAACTGGTGACGGCAAGTGACGGGGTCGAGCTGATTGACCTGATAGAGAAAACGGTACCGCCGCCGCCGGATGTTATTTTTCTGGATTTGAATATGCCCCGGAAGAATGGCTTTGAATGCCTGGACCTGATCCGCAAAACCAAAGCCTGGGAAGATATACCGGTAGTGATTTTTTCAACCACCGGGCAGGAAGAAATGGTACGGAAAGTGCACGAAAAAGGAGCTAATTTCTTTATCCGAAAACCAGGGTCGTTTCCCAAACTGAAACAGGCCATCAAGCAAATTCTGGACATCGACTGGACCAAGCATAGCTGGACACCGGCGCCGGAAAACTTTTACTACCAATATTGACTTCTCTCGACTTGTCCGCTTATTTTTGAAAGTATCTTCTTCTTGAAAACAGGTGGATAAGTCGAACAAACAATACCAGCATACTTCCGAAGTCAGCCCCAATTATACCGTGCCGGTTAATCAGCCCTCAGAAGGTATGGCGCCCGACACAGCGGCGCCCGACGCTTCTGCGCCCGACGGCGAATCCAAATTTCGTGATACTGTAAAACAGGCACCGGTAGGAATGACGATCCTGCGCGGGGCGGATTTTGCAGTGGAAATGGCCAATGAAGCCTATCTGCGCATTGTCGACCGCACAGAAGAAGAACTTGTCGGAAAATCGCTCTTTACTGGCCTCCCGGAAGTGCGCGCGTATGTAGAGCCTATTTTGCTCAATGTGCTGCATACCGGCATCGCCTACCACGGCAACGAATTCGAAGTGACGCTCCGCCGCTTCGGCCAGCCGCAGCAATGCTATTTCAATTTTGTATATCAACCCCTGTTCGACGACGATGCCGAAAATGCCTCGGGCGTGATGGTGGTTGCGATAGAGGTGACGCAGCAGGTGCTGTCCACCCAGGCTTTGCAGCGGAGCGAGAACCAGTTCCGTAATCTCGTAACCCAGTCACAGTTCGCGAAAGCTATTTTCAAAGGTCCTGAGCTGGTGATCAGTATCGCCAATGAGAGTATGCTCAATATCTGGCGGCGCAGGCTCGATGAGGTGGTGGGAGAGAAGCTCGTGGACGTTTTTCCGGAACTGAAAGGCCAGAAATTTATTGAGCTGCTAAACGAGGTTTACACTACCGCGAAGATTTATCGCGAAAATGAGGCGGTTGCATACGTTGACGGTCCGGGAGGCTTGAAAAAGCATTACCTGGATTTCCAATATGCACCGATATTTGAAATGGACGGCGGCGTTTCTGGCATTATGGCGTCCGTAAACGACGTGACCGACAAGGTTACATTGCGCCAGCAGTTCGCCGAGACAGCCGACCGGCTATCACTCGCTACCGACGGAACACGTCTCGCCACATGGGACCTCAATATCCAAACCCGGGAAATTATCCATTCGGGAAGAATGGCGGTGATTCTCGGGTATGATGAAGATACTGTGCTCTCCCATGCCGAAATGCGCGACCGGCTTCATCCCGAAGACCGCCACGCGATCGTCGAAAAGGCATTTCAGGCCGCACTCGAAACCGGTACTTATTATTATGAGGCCCGCATTATCCACCGCGACCAGTCGGTGCATTGGGTGCGAACGCAGGGAAAAGTGATTTTCGGAGAGGGACGGGAGCCTCAGCGGATGCTCGGGACCATGATGGACATAACCGATCGTAAGGAATCGGAGCTTGCGCTTACAACGAGCGAGGGCAAATTCCGTACGTTGGCCGACTCGCTGCCGCAGTTTGTCTGGACGGCCGATGTTGCGGGTAACCTCAACTACTTCAACCGATCGATGCTGAGCTACACGGGGCATTCGGGTGCGGAAATCGAGCGCGACGGCTGGCTGCAACTCGTACATCCGGATGATCGCGAGGAAAGTTGGCGCCTTTGGATCGAGGCGATCCGCGAAGGTGGCGATTTTGTGTTTGAGCATCGTTTGCAACGCTCGAACGGCGAATACCGTTGGTACCAGTGCCGGGCTATTCCGCAGCGTAGCGCCGATGGGACGATCGAAATGTGGGTCGGGACGAGCCTGGATATTCATGATAACCGGCTGTTTATCGACCAGCTCGAAACAAAGGTGCAGGAGCGGACGCAGCAGTTGCAGGTGGCTAATAGTGAGCTGATACGCACCAATATGGAGCTCGCGCAGTTCGCGTACGTGGCGAGCCACGATTTGCAGGAGCCGCTGCGGAAGATCCAGACCTTCGCGACGCGCATTCTCGAAACCGAAAACGATAATCTTTCAGAGCGCGGGAAGGACTACTTCCATCGCATGCAGGCATCGTCCACACGGATGCAGCAGCTCATTATCGATCTGCTGGCATTTTCCCGCGCCAATGTGGCCGAAAAACACCTCGAAAGCACCGACCTGAACCTGGTGTTACAAAATGTGAAGGACCAGTTGAGCGATATTATCCAGGCGGAGAATGCTGTGATTAAAAGTGACGCCCTGCCTGTGCGCGAGGTGATCGTCTACCAGTTTGAGCAGCTTTTCATGAACCTGATCGCGAATGCACTCAAATTTATCGGCCCGAACGGGGCGCCGGTAGTTGAGATCCGTTCCGGTGAGGTGGCTGGCGCGGCCATTCCGTTGCCGGGCGCGGATGCAACCCGGCATTATCAGTACATTTCGTTCACCGACAATGGGATCGGGTTTGATCCGCAATACAAAGACCGGATTTTCCAGGTATTTCAAAGGCTGCACAACCGCTCGGCTTATGAAGGTACCGGCATTGGTCTGGCGATTTGTAAAAAGATCGTGGAAAACCACAAGGGGCTAATCGACGCCGTCGGAAAGCCGGGTATCGGCTCGACGTTCATCATTTATCTGCCAGTCGAATCCTGATTGTTAGCGGTAGCCAGCTTTTTGCGTCCGGTATAAGTAATGCCAATGCCGATCAGGATCACGATGCCGCCGGTGATCATCTGTTCGGTAATTTTTTCTCCAATAAACATCCAGGCAAAAAGCGCCGTCACCACGGCCTGGCTCAACAGGCTGAGCGAAACGCTTTTGGCATCCATATGCTTCATGGCGGCGTTGATCGTGAGCCAGCCTATAAGTTGACAAACCAGTCCCTGCACGACAAAAACGCCCCAGATTACCGGTTCGAAATGCCATACAGGCTGATTGAAAATGAGGCATATCGCGAACAGGTAAATGCTCGACACCGCCATGCTGACCGTCATAAAACTGACAATGTCGATTTTGTTTAAAACCGTTTTGCTGATAAGTATATAAGAAGCATACAGAACGCCTGACAGCATTGCCAGCGCAAATCCAAGGTCGAGCTTCATGGTTGTGAACGTCTCGATGCCAATCAGAACGACCATTCCAATAAGCGCTACCAGCGTGCCGAGCCAGAATCGGGCGCCGGGTTTGTCGGGCAGGAACAGGAATGTGCCCACGCCCACCCACACGGGCGAGAGGTTTGTGAGCAATGTGGCCTGCGTGGCATTGGAATAATGGATCGAGAGGTTCCAAACGGCAATATCGCTGGCAAAAATGATCCCGCAAAGCACGATCGGAAGCCAGAGTGCGCCGGTAGGTAACGTGAATTTCCTGCGAAACAGCACATAAGGCAATAGAAACAGCAATCCCAGTAACATCCGGTAAAATGCAGATGTAACGCCCGAAACCGGCGCCCATTTCACCAGTACCGGGAAAATGCTGATGCTGAGGATGCCGATAATGAGGTTAATGCGGGGATTGGACATACTGCGAGGGCTAATCTTCGGATTCGATAACTTTTACCCGTCCGATCTCGCCCGATTCGAGGCGTACTTTAATGCCGTGGGTGTGGACGGGCGCCTTCGTGAGAATATCTTTTACAATGCCTTCCGTGAGTTTGCCGCTCCGCTGGTCTTTTTTGAGCACGATGGAGACGGCGAGCCCCGGGGCAATATTCTTTCTTTCGGTTCCTGATAATGCGGTCATTTTAAGCTGCTTTGGCTAGTTTGATTTTTTGAAGAATCTTGATTTCGTCGATCGAAATGGTGCTGATCAATTCGAATAATCCGTTAATGGTTTTCAAATCCGAAAGCATTTTGCGTACCGGCGACTGATCGGCTTTCTCGATGCCGAGCTCTTTGATTTCCTTCTTGCGGTTCGCCAGCAGTTCCACCAGCCGCTGGTTCTGCGGCAGCGATTCCCGCACGATTTCCAGACTGTTACCGGTTTTTCCGTCGATAATGTCGGTGGCCGCCTGCAATTGCCGGTCGATCTGCCGGATCATCATTTCAAATTCCACGGAAAATTCGGAGTACTCCAAAGTCTGCGCATAAGTCGAAAGCGAGGCAATGTAGGAAGTAAGCATATGGCTCGTCGCGACAAACTGGTGGTACTCTTCCATATTCATTTGCTGGCGCTTGGGCTCGGAAAGCATTTTCTGGAAGTTATCGGAAAGGTTAGCCATCGCGATAATCGCATTCTTTCTCAATAATTTCAATTCGTTGATATCCAGTTGTTTTCCTGTGAATTTCGCGGCCACAATATCAAAATACTTGCGGTTCGCGTCCAGCGCTTCTTTCATGTATTGCTTGATCTGCGAATGCTCCCAAACCGGCAAAACGTAGGAAGAAATAATGTAGGCGATTACCGAACCAATCACCGTGTCGATCACGCGATCCTGCAAGACATCCGTCACATGTTGCGGATTCAGGAAATGGAACGACAGGATCACATACAACGTAATGCTGGTAGACGCGACGAAGTAATTGATTTTCAGGAAACTGTACGCCAGTATCATCGACACCATCATGAGAATGAACAGCGGTGTTTTTTCATCAATCAAATACAAAAACAGGAACCCGACGGTCACTCCGAGGATCGTTCCGCCGATCCGGTGCAGATTGCGCTGCTTGGTAATGCTGAATGCCGGTTTCAGGATCACGGCGATGGTGAGCAAAATCCAGTAACCATGCCCTACATCGAAAAATAATGAGGTAATGTAACCCGCCAGCAAGCCGAGCGTTACCCGCACCGCATGCCGGAAATGGCTCGATTTCAACGAAAGGTTATCGAGCAGAATGCGTGGGTGGTAATCCTGCTTGGGCGTGAAATCTTCCGCTTCGACGGTGAGTTTGTAGCTATTGCTCACGTCCGCTTCGTACTTGGTAGCCCTGTGCAGCTTTTTCACGCGCTCGGTCACGTCCTGCAAGCTGTTGAGGATTTGGCGGAGCATGATGAAATCCTCCATATTGTCATGGTTCATCTTATGCTCGCGCATGCGCTCAAATGCGCGCTGGCATTTGTTGAAAGCTTCGTCGAGGTCGTGGCGGGGGTGGGAGGCATAACCGCTTTGCACCGCTAACCCGATCTGCTGAATTTCGGCGGCAAGCCAGGTAATGTAAGTGCCAAAAAGCCGGAGCACTTTCGTGTGGTCGAATGCGCGGTGCAGGTTGGAGTAGTTTTGCTGGGAATTGAGTATCCTTTCGAAAAGATCGATGCTGTCGAGGAACATCAGCATCAGTATCCTGCTTTTCGTGGTCGATTCGGTGACTATTTCGCGTGTTTTGAAAAGAATTTCACGCAGGTTCTCATGGTTTTCGCGCAGGATCACCTGCTGGTGTATCATCCGGTTGAAGAGTTCGTCGTAGTCGGGGTTGGCGAAATAGTAGTCTGCTTTGATGGAAAGCAGTTTACCCAGTTCCAGAAAGTTTTCCCCCAAAAGCTGCTGAATGAGTTTGTAGGGCAACAGTTTCTGTAAAACCATAAACAATATGAAGTACCAGATACCGCCGGCCGTAAATATCGCCGCGGTCCTGAACACCATGTCGCCGCTGAGGTGGTCGTCAATGTTAAATACAAAAACGAGCAGCGAAATCAGCCCGATGCTATTCACGCGGTTGCCATATACGCCGACCAGCGAGAAAAACATTCCGAATATGATAATTTCAAGAAAAATAATAAAATGAAAGTGGCGCAGGTATCCCGTGATGCAGGCGACAAGGAAACAAGTGGCAATCGCGACGAGCAATGCATTCCGCCGGCGGTGGTAGGGGCCGGGGTTGTCGGTCCCGCCGATCAGCAGCGTGCCGAGCGGGAACGCGATCCATTCACCCAAAATGCCATAATGATGAAAAATAACGCTGGGGATGATCGTCCCGAGGGTTAGACGTACACCGGTCGACAGGTAATGGCTGGAAATAAACTTTTTGAACTCGTCGAGGTAATTCATGGAATCTGGTCACGGTGTGCTATTGCAATACTACTATTTTAAATTTCGCAACCCAACAAAAGGCGTACCAAAATTTAATACCTGCACAGAGCCGCTTAGTCGTCCGGCCTGGGCTGTTTTTTGTATATTTGGAAGGGATTAGGAGATGAGAGCAGCAGAAAATTTGGAATGCTCCCTTAATTTACGAACCATCGCTATCCCGATATAGTTCTATTTCCAATACTACTTCCACCAAAAGTTTCCACGTTTTGAGAAAAAGGATTAAACGTAACGCCAGGCTGGTCCGCTACGTCGTCTATAAAGAGACACTGATCGATTTCAAAGACCATTTCTGGACTTTCCTGGGCTCCTTCCTCGGTATAGGCATTATCGGCCTGCTCAACGACAAGCAATTCACCGATTCCGACTCTTTATTCCTGATCGGTTCTTTCGGCGCGTCGTCGGTACTCATTTACGGAATTGTGAACAGCCCGCTCGCACAACCGCGTAATCTCATAGGCGGGCACGTGATATGTGCGCTCGTGGGCGTGACGGTCCATAAGATTATCCCCGATCAGGTTTGGCTTTCATCGGCATTCGCCGTTTCAATATCTATTGTATTAATGCAGGTAACTAAAACGCTGCACCCTCCGGGCGGCGCAACGGCCTTGATCGCGAATATCGGCTCCGAGAAAATCAAGGCGTTGGGTTATATGTATGTGCTCAACCCGGTTTTGACCGGCGTTCTGGTATTGCTTTTTGTGGCGGTGATGGTCAACCGCTTCGCCGCACACCGCAAGTATCCGGCCAACAAGAATTGGTACAAAGTGTGGGAACGAAAGTATTTCACCAGGGTCTGAAAACAAGAATAGCTGCTCTTTCGGGCAGCTATTCTTGTAAGATAAGGAACTTATATTATTCTTCGGAACCAAGTTTGCCGATCGCTTTGTCGATCACATAATGGCCGGTGCCTTCTTCGCCGATCACGTCGAAAAGCTCGATCGCACGGCGTGCATTGTCTTCTTCTTCGATTTGCTCGCTCACAAACCATTGCAGGAAGTTCTCGGTTGCGTAATCTTCTTCTTTGCGTGCAGCAGTAACAATGCGGTTGATCGACTGCGTTACCGCGATTTCGCTTTGCAATGCTGTTTCGAATACACTTTTGAATGTAGGATATTCCTGCTTAACGCCTGAAATTTCAGGAGAAACCGCCGTGCCGCCTACCGTCATCAGGTAGTTGAAGATTTTCAGCATGTGGGTGCGCTCTTCGTCGGATTGGTGGAGGAAATACTTCGCGCTGTGCTTGAAACCGTTGCGGTCGCACCACGAAGCCATGGCAAGATATTTAGCAGAAGCCTCTGCTTCCATCTTCACCTGGTTGTTCAAAAGTATCTCTATTTCCTCTTTGAGGGAAGTACGTGCTCTTAGTAAGTCTTTCATGATTTTGCCTGTTTATTCGTGTCTTAACAAGTGCAAATATCATGCGAAAGTTCATCATTCCAAATCGTTTTAGAAATTTGGAAACGGTCTAATATAGTCTGAATGAGTAATTTAGACTAATTCTTGTTCTGTATAGAGCACTTGGTGGAGCATGGAATTGAGCTCGATCGCGAAGTGTGTACCGTTCACCAACTCGCGCAACTGGATCACTTCGCAGAGCGTCATTTTGTGACCGATATTGAGTTGCGGAGCCTCAACGAACTCATAGTCAGATTCGTCCGACAGATCAAAAATCTTACTGTGGATATCGATGCTGTTGATAAACCGGCGGAAATTCAAAAAATCCAGGATCTTAAAGGGAGCTTTGATCTCGCCAAAGTGAAGGATGATACGGGAAGTTAAATCACACTGTACGCTGTAACCTTTCGCGGTACTGAACAATTCATTCTGGGTATTCACTGACAGCAAGGAATTTGAATCGTGGAAATTGTTACACAAAGATAGATTCAAACTTTTTGTCAAGCAAGTTTATTTGTAAACAATCTAATTAAATGGATTGTACTAGGCAGATTTTAGGTTAGGGTCATTCCAAAAGTGTGTTATCGCTGTGCGGTCGACATTCTTTTCGGCATGCCAGATGTCGTAATTTGTTTGCAGATTGATCCAGAATTGGGAGGAGTTTCCAAATGCTTCTGAGAGTTTAACAGCCATTTCAGCCGAAATACCCATTTGTTCATCTACAATCGCTGACAAACTGCTTTGGCTGACGCCGAGCCCTGTTGCAACTTCTGCGATTGTAAGTCCGCGTTCGGAAATGTATTCTTCCTTTAATATTTCGCCTGGATGTACCGGCGGCAGGTTTCTTTTGATCATAACTTCAATGGTAATCGAGGTAATCTACATCATGAACATCACCATTTTCGAACCGGAAAATGATCCGGAAATTCGGAGAGACCTTAATGGACCAGAAATCACTGAGGTCTCCTGTCAATTTATGAACGCCCGAACCAAGCTGTAAAATATCATCTACACAGGTTAACGCATCCAGCTGGTCGAGCACACGATTGATTTTTTAAGATAGGCAGCAGGCAATTTGGCACCCATACCATCGCGGTAAAATGCCAGCAATGCTTTATGCCGGATAGAAACAATCATAGTGTGTATAAATAACTGTGTGTATAATCTAATCCTCTTGCCGTCGACTTAAGTCGACGGCAGAAGAATAATTTTAATTTGCTGCTTTGGCCCAGTTGTCTCTCAGGGTCGATGTTCTGTTGAAAACCAGCTTTTCGGCTGTGCTGTCCGGGTCTTTGGCGAAATAGCCTTTTCTCAGGAACTGGAATGATTCGCCTTCCTGTGCTTCGAGCAATGCGGGCTCGGCATAGCCGGTGATGACGTGCAATGAGTCCGGGTTCAGATAATCTTTGAAATCACCATCCTCGGACGATGGATCTTCGACCGAGAACAGGCGGTCGTACAGACGCACTTCGATTTCTGCGGCGTGAGCTGCCGAAACCCAGTGCAATGTCCCTTTTACATTAATGCCGGTTGTGTCTTGTCCGCTTTTGCTGTTTTCAATGTAAGTACAGCGTACCTCGGTGATTTCACCGCTTTCGTCTTTAACAAAATCATCACACTGGATAATGTAGGCGCCTTTCAAGCGCACCATTTTACCCGGCGCGAGGCGGAAGTATTTCTTCGAAGGTACTTCCATGAAATCCTCTTTTTCAATGAAAATTTCGCGGGAGAATGGAATTTCGCGGTTCCCGGTCGAAATATCTTCCGGGTTGTTTTCGCTGTGGCACATTTCGGTCACGCCTTCCGGGAAGTTGGTGATCACTACTTTCAGCGGATCGAGTACCACCATTCTGCGCAATGCCTGTTTGTTCAAATCCTCGCGAACGCAGAATTCGAGCAAGCCTACATCTACCATATTCTCACGTTTCGCGACGCCGATGCGGTCGCAGAAATCGCGGATGGCGAATGCGGTGTAGCCTCTGCGGCGCATTCCGCTGATGGTCGGCATGCGCGGATCGTCCCAGCCACTTACATGGCCTTCTTGCACCAGTTGAAGCAGTTTACGCTTGCTGGTGACGGTATAGTTAAGATTGCGGCGCGCAAATTCGTATTGATGCGAGGTATATATGCCCAGCGTTTTGATCAGCCAGTCGTATAGCTCGCGGTGCGGCGCGAATTCCAGCGTACAAATCGAATGCGTAACCGTTTCGATCGCGTCGCTTTGCCCGTGTGCGAAGTCGTACATCGGGTAAATGCACCATTTGTTGCCGGTACGGTGGTGGTGTGCATGCTTAATGCGGTACAAAATCGGGTCGCGCATAAGCATATTGATGTGCGCCATGTCGATTTTGGCACGCAACGTGCGGCTTCCATCTGGGAAGTCGCCGTTTCTCATTTGTTCGAAAAGTGCAAGATTTTCTTCTACGCTGCGGCTGCGGTAAGGACTGTCCTTACCGGGCTCGGTAGGCGTGCCTTTCAGCGTCGCGATTTCCTCGGAAGTAGAGTCGTCGACGTAAGCCAGCCCTTCATTGATCAGCCTGATCGCGTAGCCGTAAAGGGTATCGAAATAGTCGGAAGCGTAGTTCTCATTCTCCCACTCGAAACCCAGCCAGCGGATGTCATTCTTGATATTTTCAACGTATTCGGTGTCTTCGGTCACCGGATTGGTATCGTCAAATCGCAGATTGGTATAACCCGGAAATTTCTTGGTCAGCCCGAAATTCAGGCAAATGCTTGTAGCATGCCCAATGTGCAGATAGCCATTGGGTTCCGGTGGAAAGCGCGTAATAATCTGAGTATATTTTCCTGATTGCAGGTCAGCGTCAATAATCTCTTCGATAAAATTCAGGCTTTTCTCTTCTTTTTTCTCTTCCGTAATCATACTAAAATGAAATTTTCCAATTTTCAAAGTTAACCTTCTTCCTGCAAATTCCGCAATCGGCTCGCTGAAATCGTAAATCCGCAAGTTTGGCTTAATTTTGCGGAATGCGCTATTTCCTGGAATTCAGTTACCGCGGCACGGCTTACAATGGCTGGCAGAAACAAAACAATGCATTGGGCATTCAGCAAGTGCTGGAAGAAGCCTTCGCTAAAATACTGAGAATGCCCGTCGAGCTTACCGGCAGCAGCCGCACCGATGCGGGTGTACATGCAGAACAACAATTCGCCCATTTTGATTTACCCGACGCAGTTGCTGACGCCGATTTGCTGGTTTATAAACTGAATGCGCTGATTCCCAAAGACATTGCTGTTCAGCGCATTTTGTCCGTGGGCGAGGAGGTGCATTCAAGATTCGCGGCGACGCACCGCAAATATGAATATCGCATTACCTATCAGAAGAATCCTTTCCTGACCGATCTGGCCACGCAAATGCGCCGGAACCTGGATGTCGCCCTGATGAATGAGGCTGCCGCATTATTATTGGTACATAATGATTTCGAAAGTTTCAGCAAGATCCACACGAACGTCAACAACTTTCGGTGTACCATTACCGAGTCGCGGTGGGCGGAGTCGGGTGAAATGCTTGTCTTTCATGTCAAAGCAAATCGCTTTCTTCGTGGAATGGTGCGCGCGCTGGTGGGCACAATGCTGGAAGTAGGGCGGCACAAAATCTCGGTGAGTGATTTTGAACAGATAATCCTTTCACAAAACAGAAAAAATGCCGGAGCACAGGCCCCGGCGGAAGGTTTGTTTCTGGTGGAAGTCGGTTATCCCGACGCATTGCTTATTTGATCGCCTCGCGGGTCTGCACATTATCAACCAGCCTGAAAATATCCAGCGGGTTACTGTTTTTCAGTTCATCGGGTAAAAGCGCGTCCGGCCAGTTCTGGAAGGATTGCGGCCGCACAAAACGGAGGATCGAATGCCTGCCTACCGAGGTAAACTTGGAATCCGCGGTCGCGGGGAATGGTCCGCCGTGGTGAATAGACGGGCAAACTTCCACGCCGGTAGGAACGCCGTTCATGATAAAGCGGCCCGAGATTTTAGCCAGCTGCCGCACGATTTTGGGGTAATGCACTACTTCCGCTTCTTCGGCGATCAATGTGGCGGTTAATTGACCTTTCAAATGCGCAACAGCTTCGTATAATTCATCGGTATTCTCACAAACGATCAACAGTGAAAACGGTCCGAAAACTTCCTCATGCAGCTTCGGGTTAGCAATGAAATTTTGGCCCGAAACCAATGCAATGGAAGCCTCCGCCTGATTTTGGCCTTCCGAATGGATATCCGAAATCGCCAATGCCGAAACTTCCGGTTGCTCTAATGCTTCGGTACGGAGTCTGTTATAATTTTTGCAAATGCCTGCCGTCAGCATGGTGGCCGAGGGCGTATTCAAGATCTCAGTTTTGTATGCACGCTGAAACACTTCCAGACCCTCTGTTTTGGTAATAAACACCAGACCAGGATTGGTACAAAACTGCCCTGCGCCCAGGCTTACCGAGCCGGCGAGCGTTTTTCCAAGCTGTTCTGCATTGTTTTTCAAATAGTCAGGTAAAACCACGATCGGGTTGACGCTACCCATTTCCGCAAACACCGGGATCGGCTCCTCACGCTCCTGCGCCAGTCTGAACAGCGCCATGCCGCCTTTGTAGGAGCCTGTAAATCCGACGGCCTTCGTGGCAGGGTGCTTCACCAATGCCGTGCCGACTTCAAAACCGTCATCATAAAGCATTGCAAACGTACCCTCGGGCATACCCGTGCGCTCGGCCGCGCGTACCACCGCCTGCGCGGTGAGGTCGCTTACGCCCGGGTGCGCCGGGTGCGCCTTCACGACGACAGGGTTACCCGCCGCCAATGCAGGCGCCGTATCCACACCCGCCACAGAGTAGGCGAATGGAAAATTGCTGGAACCGAATACGATCACCGGGCCTATCGGCACTAGCATTTTGCGGATATCGGGCTTTGGAACCGGCGTGCGGTCCGGTAAAGCAGTATCAATAGAGGCTTCCACCCACGAACCTTCGCGCAGGAGTTCCGCGAATTGGGTCAGTTGGTTTACGGTGCGGGCGCGTTCGCCTTGCAACCGGGAAATAGGCAATCCCGTTTCCTGGGAAGCGCGTTCGAGCAGCTGGTCGCCTAATGCGAGTATTTCTTCGGTAATGGCGATCAGGAATGCGGCGCGTTCAGCCGCCGGTACCTGAGAATAGCTGTCGAATGCGCTCTCGGCTAGTTCCATTGTCCTGTTTACTTCGCCTGCGGTGGCGCATTGGAAAGATTCGGGAAGAAAGCTGTCGCTTGCCGGCGCGTAGGCTTTGAAATGCTTTTCGCCTTCGGCCGATAGCGTGTATCCTATGAAGTTTTTACTTTGAATGGTCGTCATGTGCTGATGTGGAATGATTGGTTTAGCCTAAAAAACAAAAGTTTGTGCCATCCGGGGACGACACAAACTTATAATGTTGAAATAGTAACT
This sequence comes from Dyadobacter soli, assembly GCF_900101885.1. Taxonomy (GTDB): domain Bacteria; phylum Bacteroidota; class Bacteroidia; order Cytophagales; family Spirosomataceae; genus Dyadobacter; species Dyadobacter soli. The sequence continues at coordinate 266,011 of NZ_FNAN01000003.1, forward strand.
TCTTACTGGTCTGTACAGCCGTTTTTAAAGCAGGCGTCCTACAATATCGTCCACCGAAATGCCTTCCGCTTCCGCTTTGAAATTCCGGATAATGCGGTGACGCAGTACCGGCAATGCAACCGCTTGCACATCCTCGATATCCGGAGAATATTTGCCGGAAAGCAACGCATTGCATTTGGCGGCAAGGATCAGCGACTGCGAAGCCCGCGGACCTGCGCCCCATTCGAGGTAGTCGTTGGTATCCTTAATGGCCAGACTGCCTTTCGGACGCGTTTTATGCACAAGTTTCACCGCATATTCGATCACGTGGTCGGTCACAGGCACGCGGCGCACGAGGTGCTGGAAATCAGTGATTTCTTCCGCACTGATCACCTTCTTAACCTCGTAACGAACATCCGTGGTCGTGTTTTTGACAATGCTGACCTCCTCGGCATACGAAGGATAATCGAGCTGGATCATAAACATGAAACGGTCGAGTTGCGCCTCGGGCAGGGGATAGGTGCCTTCCTGTTCGATGGGGTTTTGCGTTGCGAGCACGAAAAACGGCCTGTCGAGCGAATGTTTCGCACCGGCAATGGTTACCGAATATTCCTGCATCGCTTCCAGCAATGCGGATTGTGTTTTCGGAGGTGTCCGGTTGATCTCGTCGGCGAGGATAATGTTCGCGAAGATCGGACCTTTAATGAATTTGAAATTACGGTTCTGATCGAGCGTTTCCGAACCGAGAATGTCGGAAGGCATCAGGTCGGGCGTAAACTGGATCCGGTTGAAGTTCAGGTCGAGCGAGGAAGCGATAGTCTGGATGAGAAGCGTTTTCGCGAGGCCCGGAACACCTACCAGCAAGCAATGTCCCTGGCAAAAAATGGCGGTGAGCAATCTTTTTACAACCTCATCCTGTCCGATAATCACATTCCCGATTTCACTCCGGATTTTATCATAAGCCACTTTCATGGCTTCGGCAGCTTCTACGTCCGATGAATACTTCACGTTATGTTTGGTTAGATTTTCACTCGTTAAAAGCAATGATTACCGCCGTTTTACCGCTATAAATCGTCGGCATTGGCGGCCAATCCGAGCACTTTACAATTTCTGTACTCGGGTTCGATGCTGATATAAACGTCGCCCTGGGCTTTTTTGAACCACTCTTCGAGCGCATTGTTCCGTTTGTTGCTGAGCACGATCTGCGCCAGTTTCTCGTAGTCGTCGTGGAGGTTAGCCGTATGCGGGTCCGATTTACTTTTGTACCAAAGAATACGCATTGCGCTGCTGCCGTCTTCCAAACGGTAGGAAACAGGCAGGCTCAGATCGCCAACTTTCATGGTATCGATGGCGAAATACAGCGCCGGGTCCATGGAAGCGTCGAGTGTCAGCTTGGAAAGTCCGGTGTTTCTGTCCTGGATAAGGCCGCCGGATTCTGCGGTTTCCTTGTCGTCGGAGTTATCCAATGCCCCTTTGGCAAATTTCAATGTATCGGTTTGAATGAGCGTACGAAGGCTGTCGAGCGCGCGGGTGGCGGAGGTCATGTCCGTTCCCTTGTTGTAATCGGGGCGGAGGAGAATGTGCCTTGCGTGGTATTCCGCACCCCTTGTTTCGAGGAGTTTGATCAAGTGAAAACCGAATTGCGATTCAATCACAGCCGACATTTCCCCTGGCTTGAGTGCCAATGCAGCCCCTTCGAACTCCGGTACCATCGCGCCGCGTTTCGCAAAACCCAGGTCACCACCTACTTTGGCAGAACCCAAATCCTCGGAATAAATCTGCGCGAGTGTCGCGAAATCTTCGCCTTTTTCGGCGCGTGCTTTCAGATCGAGCAACTGCTGCCGGAGCTTGTCTTTTTGCTCGCGTGTCACCGTTCCTTTTTTTACAATATGGCCTACCTCCACTTCCGAAGGAATGTAAGGCAAGCTGTCTTTGGGAATGGAGTTGAAGAATTTGCGGACCTCCGCCGGTGTGATTTTTACATTGCCGGAAATCGTCCGCTGCATTTTTTCGACGATTTTCTGATCCTTAACCTGCTGGCGAAGCTCGCCTTTGAGGTTTTCAACACTCTTTCCATACGCTTCCACAATGTTCTTTTCCGAACCGAAGCGCTGGATCATGTAGTTCATTTTTGCATTCAACTCGCCGTCGACCTCCTTGTCGTCCACGGTGACGGAGTCGATTTCTGCTTTGGCTAGCAGCATTTTGTTGATGATCAGGGATTCCAGTAACTGGCATTTTTCTGGCGCCTGTCGCCCTTCGGCTTTGTACTGGTTATACATTTCTTCCAGCTCCGAATTCAGGATGTAATGGTTATCGACCCTGGCGATGATCTTGTCCAGGCTCACTCCCTGCTGACCTTGTCCGTAGCTTATCACGCTGATCAACAGCATGAAAGCGGCTATCAAATGAGCCCCGATCCATTTATTTACTTTCATATTTCCTTGTATGCTGATTTGGATTATTGCGGGTTTTATTGAACTAAACTCCTAAAAATGAAACAGATTCGATTTATAAATGCTAAAATACGGCTAACGCTTAATTTTTTCTAATTCCTGTGCATTCACTTTGACCGGGAATTTCTCCTGCAACTTTGCTACCCATTGTTTTTCGAGCTCTTTTTGGTAGTCATTAATCACCGTTCCGCGCGCTTCCGGGAAGGTTTTCGGGCGTGGCGGATCAATTTTCGCGACATTAGCCCACAAAAAGCTTCCGTTGCTGTTGATCATCTGCTCACCCGCCTGCCATTTGAAACCACTGAATGCAGGATCGGTTTTCGGAAAATAGCCTTCGCGAATCGTTACCGCTCCGGGAACTTCGGCATTGTAAACCTTTTCGACATCGCTTTTCGACTGGCTGTAAAACTGGAATGCGACCCTGCGGTTGCGCTCCGGCTCGGCCGATTGCCGGAAAGAACCATAGTCTTTTTCTATGATACGCAGAATCGGGATGTTTCGTGCATTTAAATATTTCACAACATTGCGGGCACGGGTCGAAGATATCGTTTCAGGCTCGTCGGCAGAGCGGTATCCGGCTATTTCAACGACATAATCCGCATTCTTTTCCATGATAATGTAGAGGTCGTTCAGAGCTTCCAGTTGCTGGTTGCCTATTTCAGCGGAGTTTAGCGGGAATAGCAGCTCCTTCGATTTTCTTTCCAGTTTATAAGGACTGGTCGCCAAAGTTTTTTTCAGGCTGCTCAAAGTTTGCGTGTCTTTGGCCGCTACGATGGTCGCGAATGCGCGCTCGGGGTAATTGTAACGCGCTTTGTTCTTCTCGTAAAAAGCACGCTGCCCGGTGGAATCCGAAAGCGAACGCTGCCAGACCTGTTCTTCCATGATTTGTGAAAACAGCACGCCTTCCCGGATTTCGCTCATCAGGCTGCGGAACTCCGGATTGGTCTCTTCCAAATGCTCTTTTTCATATTCCACTAGCGACTCGTTGAGATAGTCATTATAAAAACGCCTGAAAACGACCGCCGGCGAAGCATCTTTCGGGCGGGGCGTTTGCTTACGTTTGACGTAGTTCAGGAACGACAATGCGTCGTAAGGCCGCTGCTCGATGCGGAACAAGGTCACTGTCGACCAATCCGCTGAAACCGCGCGCTGGTAATCCCATTTGCCGGTCCGTAAAGTGCTGTCGGCCAATGCGGCCACTTGTTGCCATTGATCGGCGGCTTCCTGCACGGCATATTTCTCGCGCAGACGCTTCGCATTGGCCTGCTCGATCACCTTGCCGCGCGAATCGGTCACTACTTTCTTACGGAGCGAGGGCGCCATGTTGGCCAGCGTTTCAATCGGCCGTTTTTCGATCAGGCGGATAATGTGCCAGCCGTACATCGTCAGCACAGGTTGCGAATAGGATTGTGGCCGGGTCAGCGCAAATGCGGATTCCTCGATTTCCGACACCATCTGGCCGGTACCGAATAGCGGCAGTAACCCGCCGTTTTTCCGCGATTCGCGGTCGTCGGAATATTTGTCGACGACCAAATTCCACTCGGCGCCATTCTGCAATTGCGTATAAGCCTCATCGATACGCGCCTTGGCCGATTCTTTCTGAGCTGCCGTACCCGCCGTGTCGACCTTCACCATAATGTGCGCCACGCGTACCATGCCGCGGTTGTTGCGGCGGTCGTTGACCTTAATGAGGTGATAGCCGCCTTTGGTCCGCACCGGTTGCGATATTTTGCCCACCGGCAAGGTATAAGCTGCCGTTTCGATCGGATAGAGCGTCTGGAATGCTGTGAAATAGCCCAGATCGCCTTTTGTCGTCTTTGCAGCCGGATCTTTGGAGAAGCGGGCCGCCATATCCGCAAAATCGGAGCCTTCTTCGAGACGCCCGCGGAGGCCGATTGTAGCGCGGTATGCTTCGAGGGTGTCGGCAGGCGAAGCGTCTTCCGATACGCCGACGAGGATATGCGACGCGCGCACTTCCTGTTTCAGGCGGTTATAGGCTTCATTGGTCAGTTTTTCGACCAGGTCTTTATCTACCAAATGGTTTTTGGCCAGCTGATCGCGGTAAGAGAATATTTCTTCGCGGTAGTCAAGCGTGGTGTCTTTTCCTTCTGATTTGGCCTGCAAAACTTTGATTTTCAAATCAGTATAAATCGGAAGGTATTCTTCGGGGGTTAGTTCTTTGGTGGAGTCGGATGCGAACTTGTTTTTATTATAGGAATCCTGGTAATCATCAATGGAGAATTGCTCCTTTCCGACTTCGAGAAGCGGCTGTGTTTCGGCTACCGTTTGCTTCGGCGGGGCCGCGGTTTTACACGCGCTGACAAGTGAAATCGTAATGAGACCAATATGGAACTGTATTTTGGACATATTCAGAATTTGTATTAGGCTTTCGCTGCTGCTCAATAGAAACCGCGATAGCGCTCAAATATTGTAAAGCCAGCAAAGTTAGCCGCTTTCTGTTCAGGACAAAAAAATGCTTGCGGTATGTGGTTTGCGTAGTCCACATTTCCCCAGTTGGCCGTGCACAGTTATGGCAAAATTTGCCCACAAAAACAGCTCCGAATTTGTACCCGATATTTTGGAAAAAGTTTATTAAACGGTTTTTGTGACTTAAAAGAGAATTTGTATTTAAATACCATTAAAAAGCTGTTCCTAAGGAGATTTGGGTATAATTTTTTAAGAAGTTTTTCTACAACGCTTAATTAATACAGCATATGGAGGAGAGCAAAAGCAAAGAGTTCATTCAGATGATCAGGGCGTTATGGAATGAGCAGAAGAAACGGGAAGTTCTGTATCTGGAAGCATTGAAGAAGGATGGCATGGCGCCGTTCAGAAGGATGCTGAGCCAGGGACATGTGAGTGCCGTGCTTTTCCAGAAAGAAATCCGTGCTGTATACGATTATTTCAAATGTTTTCTCAACGATAAGGAGCTAGCCGATCAAAACCAGATCATGTCACACGCCTCTCTGCAATTGCTCGAAAGTGCAAATGGCAAGGAGGAAGTGGCCTCCTGTCTCAAAAAGATAGAAGCGGTATCGCTTCAATTGTACAAATCAGTAAGGCATTACCTTGACAGGGAGCCCGAAGCGCAACGTCTTATGGACGAGCATCTTACGCGTACTTCGGAGTTCTACGAAATGCTTTGCAAGCTGGAATCAGGCACGCAGCGCAGCTACGGGCTTACGGCAGCTGCCTGAGTTTTTATTCCATTACACTTCATACAATTCAATCGGCAGGTCGTCGGGATCTGCGAAAAAGGTAAATTTTTTGCCTGTAAATTCGTCGATCCGGACCGGTTCGGGGTGAATGCCTTTTGCATTTAAATCCGCGATCGCTTCTTCCACATTATCTACCTGGAATGCAATGTGCCTGAGCCCGCACGCCTCCGGGCGCGATGCGCGAGCGGGCGGGGACGGGAAAGAGAATAGCTCTATAATGTACTGCCCATTCAGCGAAAGATCGAGCTTGTACGAATCCCGCGCTTCACGGAAAACCTCACGGTCTATATTGAATCCCAGAATTTCGGTATAAAACTGTTTCGACTTCGGATAGTCGGAGCAAATGATCGCGATATGGTGTACGGCTTGGAGTTTCAGCATTGGTCAAAATAGTTGAGTACGGCCCAAAGATAGCGCCGCGACTCAAATCTTGATAAAAATCTTCTTTTTATACATCCACCGCAGGATAAGCCATTCCGTAAGCAGGATCAATGCGCCGCTCACGAGCGAGGCATAACCATCCCCGAAGACGGCATCGTAATGCTGCCCCAAATGAATTTTGAATGACCCTCTGATGAAGCTGCCAAAGCCATCGGCGATTACGTATGCTGCAATGGAATTGGTACCGATAACGATCAGCGGGAAGAACCAAGACTTGTTTTCTTTCACATCCACCACAAAATAGAATGCGGAAAGCAGCAGAAATGCGCAGGCGCCGCTGAAAAGTGTCCAGGCAGGTGTCCAGATACGCTTCACAATCGGGTTAAGGCCCGTGAAATGGAAGACCAATGCGAGCACGAGGAGTACTGCGGCGGTGATGAGGTAGCGTTTCAGCAGTAAGGTGGATGATGTCGCCGTTTTTAGCCATTTTCCGGCAATGAGGCCCAGTATCATAGTTCCTAATGTGGGAATGAAGCTCAATGTACTGTAACCGCCTCCATTGTACTCGAATGTTTTTTCCCGGGGGAAGAGGTTCAGGAACCAGCGATCGAAAGCCCAGGCTGCATTGGTGTTTTTGTTCCAATGCGCTGCGAAGCCTTTAAGGTTATGCTCCCAATCGGCCGTGGTGCCGGTTTGCGACCAGTCGAAATCGGGACCGGGAAGCGGGTATGCGGCAAAAACGGCTGCGTAACCGACCAGAATAACGCCTAATGCGCCCCACTGGATTTTTTCGGAAGCAAATCCCAATGCAAAAAGGATCGGGTAGCCCAGGCCTATCTGGGTCAATGTATCTTCAAATGTAAAATTGGTCTGCTCGGAATGCATCGAGCGCAGGAAAATGCCGAGGAATATCAGGATGAGCGACCGCCGGATGGTGTGGAACCACATCATCGAAACCGATTCGTTTTTGCTCGCACGGCTGGCCATCGAATAGGGTAGTGCTACGCCGACGAGGAACGAGAACGATGGCTGGATCAGGTCGTGCAGCGAGCATCCTACCCAGGGAACGTGGCTTTGATGGAAATCGAGGAATGCCCAGAATACGCTGTCAGGATATGCTTCGGCCACCCGACTGAGCCGGATCACCTCGGCCATCATCAGGAACATCACAAATCCACGGTAAGCGTCGACCGACGAAACACGTTGAGGCGGCAGGGTAGTAGTTTCTTTCAAGGTAATGTCGTTTAGGGAAAGGTTACCGGCAATACTGATAAATCGTCGGAATGGGTTACATCCCAAAAGAAAAAACCTCGCAGGATTTACCTGCGAGGTTTTTTCGGCAATGCGGATTAGGATCCGTTATACATTCATCTTTTTGAGCTCCTTCACGGCATGGTCAGCAGCGCGCGCAGTCATCGCCATGTAGGTGAGCGACGGGTTCACGCAGGAGGCCGAAGTCATGAACGCGCCATCGGTAACATATACGTTCTCAGCGCCCCACACCTGGTTGTTCTTGTTCAGAACGGATGTTTTAGGGTCGTTACCCATACGTGCCGTACCCATTTCGTGGATACCGATACCCGGGTGCTTCGATTCGTCGTTGTAAGGCGTCACGTTTCTCAGACCGGCCGCTTCCAGCATTTCAGCAGCGTCGTTCATCATATCCTGGCGCATTTTCTTCTCGTTTTCACCATAAGCCGCATCGAAAACGACTACCGGGAGGCCCCATTTGTCTTTTTCAGTAGCATGCAGCGTGAAGCGGTTTTTCTCGTCGGGGATCATTTCACCGAAACCTCCGATGTTCATGCTCCAACCGCCCGGTTGTGAAATTTCCTTTTTGAAATCGGCACCGAAGCCTTCCATTCCTACGCCGCGGCCCCAGCTGTCGCGGCTTGCACCACCCTGGTAACCGAACCCGCGTACGTAATCACGCTTGTCGTTGCCCCAGTTGCGGTAACGTGGAATGTAGATACCGTTCGCACGGCGTCCGAAATAGTATTTGTCTTCGAAACCTTCCACATCGCCTCTTGCGCCAACCGCGAGGTGGTGGTCCATAATGTTACGGCCCAGCTGGTCGCTATCGTTACCCAACCCGTTCGGGAAGCGTTTCGATTTCGAATTCATCAAGATCGACGCAGAAGCGATCGCCGATGCATTCATGAAAATAATTTTGGCAAAATATTCCTTTGTTTCAAGGGTATTCTGGTTGATCACGCGTACGCCGGTCGCCTTGTTCAGTTTATCATCGAAAATGACTTCCGAAACGATCGAATCCGTTACCAACGTAAGGTTACCTGTCTTTTGTGCTGCCGGTAGTGTGGCCGCCTGGGTGCTGAAATAACCTCCATACGGACATCCGCGCATACACATGTTACGGAACTGGCACGCGGCACGTCCGAGCTCCGTATGGAATGCCTGCGGCTGGGTAAGGTGCGCGGCCCGGCCCATAATGATGTGGCGGCCTGCGAATTTCTTCTCTACCTCGCCTTTTACGTGTTTTTCCACGCAGTTCATCTGCATGGGAGGCAGGTAGTTGCCGTCGGGAAGCACGTCGAGGCCGTCTTTGGCGCCGCTGATACCTGCAAATTTCTCCACGTAGTCATACCATGGGGCAATGTCGGCGTAGCGGATCGGCCAGTCGACCCCGATTCCTTCCTTGCCATTCGCCTCGAAATCCGCCGCGTTCAGGCGGTAGCTCTGGCGTCCCCACAGGAGGGAGCGGCCGCCTACGTGGTACGCACGGATCCAGTCGAACTTCCGTGTTTCCAGGTAAGGGTTTTCTTTATCGTTTTCGAAGAGGTAGCGGTGCTCTTCGTTGGCGGTGTAGCCTGTGCGCATACCTGCCCAGTATTCTTCTTTCGCCATGGTGGTAACCCGTCCGCGGTGTTCCAGTTCCCAGGGGGCGAGGGTGGCGGTTTTATAATCTACAATGTGCTTGATGTCCCGTCCTCTTTCGAGCATGAGTACTTTCAAACCCTTTTCGGTCAGCTCTTTGGCAGCCCATCCGCCGCTGATGCCCGAACCCACCACAATTGCGTCGTAAGTGGCTTGTTTTGTTGCTTTTATGTTCAGATTCATGATGAATATCCTTCAAAAAATTAAAAAAATGTTTGGGGCTTACATCGCCCAGTTTTTCTGGCCGGGTTTCAGGTCGATGCAGCCGTCGTAGCGCCCGGGAACAGCCACATATTCCAGCGCCTGGGTAGCACCCGGTTCGGATGTGAAATAGCCGAGCAGGGTCAGTTCCTTCATCAGGCGGAAGAAAGGCACACCGGCGTCGGTGTATTCCTTACCAGCTTCGGTATATTTTTTCTTTTCCTCACCTGCCTTCGCGAGTTCTTCTTTCGCATCGGCTTCCATCTCTTTCAGGATCTTCGTTTGTTCTTCGGGTTTTGCTTTCAGGAAGTCTTTTTTCTCCAACTCTGCCAAACCCTTGTTAAAGCTTTCCTGGTCCTTTGCCGCGTAGCAATCTTTCAGCATCATTTCAATAAATTCACCCACTTTGGCATCTTTCGCTCCCGGGGTGTCTGTTTTTGGAATGATAATTTCAGCCACTTCCGAAACAAGCGCCTTGCGGTCCGTGGAGAAAGGGAAAGTCATTGCCGAGGCAGTTTCGGTAGAAGACTTACAGCCTTCCAGAAAAGCCAGCATGGTGGGTGCAGAGAGTGTGCCACCCATTAATAGAGCCACACGACCAAGGGCATCACGTCTTTTCATCTGATATACTTAATATAGGTTAACAATCCAAAGTGTAATTCTGCATTTGATTAATGCAATTTTGAACAGCCTGCTAATTTAGGAAATATTCTGGCTCGTATGTTGGTTAGAATGATTCTATATAGTTGCCGGGGCTGTATGCGGCTATTTCACAGGCAATCGCGGGAATTAAATTTATATTAAAATGTAACCGCGGGTGTAGAAACTGGCCGGTCATTCCAACGATTCAGAGAACCATTAAATTGCAGCCGCGGATATCGGAATTGTCGAAACGCCCCATGACATAAAAAGTGCCCGGTTTCTCCCCGTACCTGCCCAGATCCTGCGTTTCGATGAACGAACAGGTATCCAGGTTGGCCAGGTCGATTACATTGATGCCGCCGGTTTTGGAAGCGCCGAAGTTATGGTCGCTAATGGCGAACGGGTCGTTGATATCGCGCAGCAGAATGCGCATCGAATACCCGGGTGTGAACAGGCCTTCGCCATGCGAGTAACCTTGTGAAAGAAGCTCCGTCATCCCATACTCCGAATGGATCGCCGGCACGCCGAAGCTCGCGGTCAGCTCGTCGTGCACCTCTTCCCTGAGCATTTCCTTGCGCCGTCCTTTCATGCCGCCTGTATCCATCACCATGAAATGTTCGATGTTTTTCAGGAAAGAAAGGTCGAAGCTGCTTTCCGCCAGGTCCAGCAATGCAAACGTAACCCCGAGCAACAGAATGCCCCGGCCGTCGGGATGGTCGGCGAGGTAGCGCAGGCGGTGCAGCATTTCTCCCGTGTTATTAAGGTAAAACCCTGAATACTCCGATCCGCTCTCTTCAATAAAATGTTGCATCATATACACGAGCGAAGAGTTGGTTCGTTCAAGGTATGACGGTAGCAGCGCCAGAATATGAAAGCGGTTCAGATCGCCGTAGTTATGCTGGAAAATGCGATAGGAAACGGCTTTGTAAAGTGGTTCGTCGTAAAGGTGATGACGGCTGGTAGTTTGCCCGGTTGTCCCGCTGCTCTGGAAAACAACAGGCGCGTCGGCATAATGCCCCGTAGCGACGCGATGATTCTTGAAAAACTGGATTGGAAGAAAAGGGATTTGCGTCAATGCGCTGATACCCGCCGGGTCGATACCCAGGTGCCGGATGTATTCGTTATAAACAGGATTATATTCAGCCTGGAAACGGAAAACCCTGAGGGCAAGCGGCTCAAAATCCGCGAGCTCAAAGGTGATGATCCGTTCTCTTAACCCTGCCCTTATTTCGGCAATCGATTTATTGTTTTGCAGTTCCAATCCGCTTACTTTCGTAGATACTTAAAAAGCAAAGTTAAAAATAGAACTCATATGAAGCTGCAAGTTTCCTTGTTCATACTGTTGGCGGTTGCATCGGCGAGTTGTGTCGATATTCCCGATTTCGATGATACGCCCTGGATCGACTATAATGGCATCTCGCAGGAGACGCGGAATGATAGCGTTAACGGTCAGCCGGCACAGGAAGTGGAGATTGTTACGGTTACAGTCGATTTTGAGGACGGTGACGGAGACCTTGGCGCCAGCGATGCGGAAGTACAGGACAAGGATAACTTTGGCAAGCAATATTTGAATGCGCCAGGCTGGAACCTCGAAGCGAACTACCGGCTGGTGACCATGTTCAAGCGTAAAGACGGATCCTGGGACGAACGAATCCTGGCAGGTGATTCGGTCAAGTTCTTCCCGATCTTAAAGCCGGACGGAAAAGCAGGGCCGATCCGAGGCAAGCTGGATCTGAATACGCGTTTTATTAAATTCCGTAGCGCTGTTCCTACCACGGTAAAGTTTAAAGTCAGCATTATGGACCGCGCTTTCCGGGTCAGTAACCAGATCACGACGGATACCATAGTAGTGCCGGTGCTACCCTAAGATCCCTCTAAAATATCGGCATTCAGGGTAATCCTGAATGTCGTTCCTTTTCCTACCTCCGAGCTCTTTACAAAAAGCTTCCCGGCGTGGTAATTTTCGATAATCCGTTTCGCAAGCGTTAATCCAAGGCCCCAGCCGCGTTTCTTAGTACTGAAACCCGGATTGAAGATTTTATTGGCCTGTGCCTTGGTCATCCCCTTCCCGGTATCGGCAATGTCGATCCAGATTTCCTTCGCACGCGGGGGCGCTTGCAGCGTCACGTGGATTTGGCCCACGCCGCTCATCGCATCCACCGCATTCTTGCAAATATTCTCGATCACCCATTCAAAAAGGTTCTTGTTGAGCAATGTGGTCTGCTCTTCGGCGAGCTGGTTATGCACTTCAAATTTTACTTTGGAAGAAACCCGTTTTTCGAGGTAATTGATAAAATTGGCTACGATCATGGCAATGGGTTCCTGCCGTAGCGTGGGAATGGAGCCGATGTTCGAAAACCGCGTCGTGATCATTTCCAGCCGGATCACATCCTTTTCAATTTCTTCGGCAATCGAAGGGTCTATTGTCGGATCGCTGCGGAAATACTCCACCCAGGCCATTAAGGAAGAAAGCGGCGTGCCCAACTGGTGAGCTGTTTCTTTCGCCAAGCCGACCCATACGCGGTTTTGCTCCGCCTTCCGCGCCGAGCTGAATGCGAGATAGGCGAGGTAGCCGATCAGCAGCATCACCGAAAGTTGCAGGAAAGGGTAGTAACGAAGCTGCGTAAGCAAAAACGAGTTGCTATAATAGATTTTCCCCGCACGCCCTTTCCCGAGCTCGACCGGAATAGGCGGATGTTCGAGCTTCATTTCTTCGAGCCTTTCCTGGATAATGCGCTCGCGCTCCTGGCGGCTTACTTTGTCGGGAAACTTAATGTTCTTGTTCGGGTTCGGAATGTTGTTTTCATCTACGTAAATGGCCGGGATCTGGTAGAAATTCACGGCGTCTTCGATCACCTGGTAAATCACGTTGAAGTTTTCGTCCAGCGGGCTGTTCACCACATAGCGTAAACCTTCCGCGTAAAGCTGTACCTCCCTTTCCTCGCGTTCTTCGAGCTCTTCCACCAGCTTGTCGGTATAAAACAGCGAGCCGATGCTCAGGATGAGCAGGATGATCCCGATCCCGTATTTGTAAAAGCTTTTCTGATCATAAGTATCCATCAGTGACCGGCGCAGGCGCTGGCTGTTCAGGATAGCTACGGGGTGCAGCTTGAAACGCGGTTTTTCTTTTGGACTTTCGCTGATCATTCCGGGTCGGGCACAATCTGCCCGATGTTAATGTTATAGTTTACAAATAACGCAAATAATTTAAGCTTAGTGGCGTTGCGACCGTTTTTCATCACCCTCACCGATCAGTTTCGGATATGACGAAAGTCATGTTTTCAGCGCTTTCGCGGGTTGAAATTTGTATGACTTATGGCAGTTTTATTTAAATGCTTTCTAAATAAGTGAACGGTCATAGTTCCACATTCATATTATGATTTTTGTACAGTATTTTTGTGAATCGAATTAGACCAAGTGATGTATAACCAGTTCAAATCAGTCAGTTTATCACATCGGAATGCTCCTCTTGCTATCAGGGAACAGCTTGCACTGAACGAGGCGGAAGCGAAGAGCATGATGCTTCGTCTGAAAGATTTTTTCGATATCGCCGACGTTCTTGCCGTCTCTACCTGTAACCGCACCGAAATATACTACTCCTCCGCCAACGATCTTAACGAAGACATTATCAAGCTTTTACTGATCGAAAAAGGGATTGAAGACGTAGAAAATTTCAAAGCCTATTTCGAGCAGTTTTCCGAAGGCGACGCGGCGGTGCAGCACCTTTTCCACGTAGCCACAGGCTTGCAATCGCAAGTGGTAGGAGATATGCAAATCCCGAACCAGATCAAACATGCGTACCAATGGTCGGCCGACCTGAATATGGCCGGGCCGTTCCTGCACCGTTTGCTTCACACGATATTTTTTGCCAACAAACGCGTCGCACAGGAGACATTCTTCCGCGATGGCGCTGCCTCTGTTTCCTATGCGGCCGTAGAATTGCTCGAAGGCCTCATGCCGAACCCTAAAATCCTTGTAGTAGGTTTGGGTGAGATCGGAACGGATGTGTGCCGTAACCTTGCGCAGAATACAAATGCAGAGGTAACCCTTGTGAACAGGACCCGCAGTAAGGCAGAAGCGCTTGGCGCAGAGCTGGGTTTCCGGGTGGCGGACTTTGCAGATATTGAATCCGAAATTGCACATGCCGACATTATCGTATCGTCCATCCAGCGTGAAGAGCCATTCTTCACCAAAGAAATGATGGTGCGCCTGCGCGGTATGTCGTTCAAATATTTTATCGACCTTTCGGTACCACGCAGCGTGTCGCCGGAAGTGGAAGAAGTGCCAGGCGTAATGCTTTATACCATCGATTCGATCCGTTCGAAAGCCGATGAGGCATTGCAGCGCAGGCTGGACTCGGTGCCGCACGTGGAAGAGATTATCACCGAAGCGGTAGTTGAATTCAACGACTGGTCACGCGAGATGATCGTTTCGCCTACGATCCAGAAGCTGAAAGGCGCGTTGGAACAGATCCGCAAAGAAGAGTTAGGCCGCTTTACCAAAAGCCTCACCGAATCGGAGCTGGAAAAAGTAGAGCGCATTACCACCAGCATGATGCAGAAAATCCTCAAACTGCCGGTGCTTCAATTGAAAGCAGCCTGCAAAAGAGGAGAAGCCGAAACGCTGATCGACGTGTTGAACGACTTGTTCAACCTGGAAAAAGAGAAAGAAAGCCATTAATATCACATAGACCTCTTCCAATATCGTACTCCCTGGCCCGCGCCCGGGAGTTTTTTTATGCGCAAAAAAAGAGAGGGTGACATTTGCCACCCTCTCTATGTATTACCTTACCCTCCACAATAATTAATTGTTATCTTAAAATCCTGCACCGTGTACATAAGTAGCGGTTTTGGATCAGTCGTTCATCACCATGCAACGACATACGATGGACGGATCACTTTAGATCACCGACCCGAAAAAAAAAATTAAAAATTTTTCAGTCCTGCTCGCGGCTCATGGTTTCGAGCATCTTGCCGAGGTTCAGGCTCCGGGCCGAAGCATTGAAAATCTGCCTGTAAACGCCATTTTGCTCGTACAAATCCTCATGTTTGCCCGATTCCACGATATGTCCTTTTTTCATAACATAAATCTGATCCGAATCGAGAATTTGCGCGAGACTGTGGGAGATAATGACCACCGTCCGGTTTTTCTTGATCGCGTCGAGGCTGTTTTTAATCTGCTCGGTAGCAATAGCGTCGAGGCTGGCGGTAGGCTCGTCGAGGAAAATAATGGGGGGATTTTTGAGAAAAAGACGCGCGATGGCAATGCGCTGCTGCTGCCCACCGGAAAGCAGTTGGGCATCCGTCCCGTAGCCGTTGGGCAATTCCATGATCTGCTCGTGCAAATAAGCACTTTTGGACGCTTCCACGAGCTCCTCCCAGCTGGCTTCGGGCTTGCCGTACCAGATATTCTCGGCAATGGAGCCTTTAAAAATGTGGTTTTTTTGCAGCACCATACCAATCGCATTCCGAAGCGACGACAGGTCATAAGATTTCAACGGCTGTCCGTCGAGCAGAATCTCGCCCGCGTCCTGGGCGTAAAAGCCGACGAGCAGGTTGATCAATGTACTTTTCCCTGCGCCCGAAAGCCCTACCAGCGCCGTAGTCTGCCCGGATTTGATCTCCATATCGATGCCCGACAATGCTTTCGTGCCATTAGGATAGGCAAATGATACATTTCGCAATTGGTAATCGCCCCGGAACTGTGCTTTCTCGGCTTTTCCGCTGGTTTCTACCGAGTCGTTAGCGTCGAGAATATCGAAGAAGCCTTCCGAATAGGTGAGCGCGTCGTTCATCTCGTCGTAAATGCGGTGCAGCTGGCGAATGGGCGCGGAGACGTTGTTGAATAGCAGAATATGGAACATGATCGCACCGATGGACATTTGCTGGTCGAGCACGAGGTAGGCCGTGAGAATGATGATCAGTACCACGCCGATTTGCTCGATAAAGCTCTTGATACCGTCGTAGGTAAAGTTGGTTTTCCGGGTTTTGAGCTGCGAATCCATCAGCTCCATTTGCAGCCGGTATTGCTTTTCGCCTTCCTGTTTCTCGCGCACAAAGGATTTGATCACAATGACCGACTCGATCAGGTTGATAAGCCCATTACTCTTGTTCTCTCGCTGCCGTTTCAACTTTCGGCGCACGCCCTGCAACTCGCCGGCTTGTTTGTAACTCAACCAGAAATAAACCGGCAGAATGGCCAATGCAATGCAGCCGACGTAAAAATTGGCCGAAAACATGATACCCAGTGCGACTATCGCATTGGCAAACAGCGGCAGAATATCGATAAAGAAGTTTTGAATCAGTTTCGTGAGGCTCTCCGCACCCCGGTCGATGCGGGTTTGCAGCTTGCCTTTCTGGTTCTCATTGTCACTGAAAAACGCCAGATTATAAGTCAGAATACGGTTGATGGCATTCTGCGCGAGGTCGCTGGACACTTTAATGCGGATCTTTTCACCAAAATACCGCTGCCCGAAAACGATGAACGTGTTCACGATCTCTTTCAGGAAAAGTATCACGGTGATTTGTATTAAAAGCTCCTTGCCCTGCAAAATGCCCCAATGCTTGTCGAGCATCGACTGCACCGTGTCGACCGTGTAGCGGAGCACCCAGGGGTTCACTTGCGCCGTTACGGCACCCAGTAAGGTAAGGAATAATGCAAATGCGATTTGCCGGTGGTACGGCTGGACGAAAGGACGTAGTCTTTGAAAGATTTGCCAGATATTCATGCAGGATCAACACGAAATCCTGCAAAATGATTTGAATATCTGGCGCTTACTATTTCTTAGGCTTATTGCCGGAGCGTTTGATCGGTCGCCCGTATTTGGCCATTTTTTCCTTCGCATGATCGCGACGGACATTAACTTTCTGATTTTTAGCTTTCTTTTCGTGAAATGCCGGGCCTACATCTTCACGCTTCGGACGTTTCAGTTCGATGTTTTTCATGAAAACTTTCGGCTCCTCATCGGGCAGCAGTACTTCCGAAACTTTCAGGTCTTCGGGCAGTTCAAGAATGGGTATTTGATAATCCATCAATTCCTCGATCTGCTCCTGGAATGGCTTCTCGCGTTCGGTAATGAACGAAATGGCAATGCCTTTCTGGTCGGCGCGGCCGGTGCGGCCTATCCGGTGAATGTAGTTTTCGGGAACTTCGGGAATGTCGAAATTGAAAACGTGCGACACCTCCGCCACATCGAGCCCGCGGGCAATAATGTCGGTGGCGATGAGAATGCGGTAGTTGCCGGCATGGAACTCGCGGATCGTATTGAAACGGTGGTTCTGGTCCTTGTTGGAATGGATAACACCGATTCTGTTCATGTAGCCGAGTTCCAGCTGACCATAAAGCTGGTCGGCCAGCTTTTTAGTGGCTACAAAAATGAGCACTTTGTTCATTTCCTCATGCCGGTCGAGCAGGAGGTCCAGCAGGTTTACTTTGGTATAAAAATTAGGAACATAATAGGCCTGCTGTTCGATATTATCCAAAGGCGTACCCACCGGCGCCGCTTCAATGCGCACTGGATCATTGAAATAGGTCTTCATCAGCGCTTCCACATCCGGGGTAATGGTAGCCGAGAATAGCAGGTTCTGACGCCGCTGCGGAAGCAGATCGAGAATGTTTTTCAACTGGGTACGAAAACCGAGGTTCAGCATTTCGTCCACCTCGTCGATCACCAGCTTTTTGATGTTTTTGGTTTTCAGCGAACCATTCAGCGCCAGGTCGTACAGCCGGCCGGGGGTTGCTACCACGACATCGGCCCCTTCGTGAAGTTCAGCCATTTGTACCTTGATATTCCCGCCGCCGTACACGCCAACGGCTTGTAAAGTCGTGTATGCCGCCAGTTTGCGCACCTCTTCGACTACCTGCACCACGAGCTCGCGCGTAGGTACTAGAACCAGCAATTGCGGCAAACGGTCTTTGGCAAATTCGATCTGCCGGAGTGTGGGCAGCAAATAGGCGAAGGTCTTTCCGGTACCGGTCTGCGCGATGCCGCAGACGTCCTTGCCGGACATCATCACCGAAAAGACCTTGTGCTGAATGGTGGTGGGGGTTGTATATCCCGCTTCTGAAAGTGCTTTCAGAAGCGGTTTGGTGAGATTTAAATCTTCAAAAGTCATAATGCAGTTCGTAAAAGACTACAAAGGTACGGCTAATCCCTCTGAACGCATTACGCAAGTCGTTTTATCTACTCGTGCCTGGATTGGGCGGCGCGCCTGAAAAGCAGGGCCGATCCTGCAAAAAGCCATGCAAAGCAAGCGTGCAATGCAAAAACAGCGGCCAGGCCATTAGCAAATGCCGGCGTGCCGATCATCCAGGCAACCAGGGGTACCAAGAGCATGGCAAATGCCGTCGCAAACAAGGCATACGACATTCCTTTCGCTTCCAGCCGTGCGATGATCGCGCCTGCCAAACCTACGATCAGTACCCCCAAATACATCATATTAGCAGGATTATCGCCGAGAATCCCGCCGACAGCCGCATTCATCCACACCAGAAGCAATACAGCCCCTATAGCCAGCCCGAATGCCAGCTGGTAAGCCCGGTTGCCCATTTTTTTCATTACAAATAATTCATACGCAACGCGCGCGCCGCCGAGTGCCAGCACAGACGCGAGCACAAAAACGCCCGGTTTCCAATGCCACAGGGCAAGCGCGGTCAACAGCAAGGGTACAAGCACAACGACGGCAACGATATGCCAGGGCGACAATCTGGTGTTAATGGTTTGCATAAGGCAAGTGATCGTTTAAGTTTGATGACTCAAATTTATAAAAGTACTTTGTGTTTCAAAGTAAAAATCGCTGAAAATATATAATCTTAATGTAATCTTCTGAATTACAGCTTGATTAATACCTTGGATTGCACGTAGGAAGCACGTGTATTTGGGTCGAGAAAGCGGAAATCGAGGATTCTCCGCGGGTATTCCTCACAACTTCCCAGGATTTTCAGGTCGGGGCGAATGGCTTTGAACTCGCCAAGCAGATTTTGGTGTGTATAAACCAAACAGTCTTTCATACCCACAAGCCTGCCGAAATCATTGACTTCGGTAACATGCACACCCGAATAGAAACGAAGGCTGTAAGGCGTACCGGCCTGGTAACTGAAAAGCCGGTCGTCGGCGGCACCATTGGCCCGGGCTACAATGCCCAGCTTCGCGGCGGCCTGGTATTCGTAGATGTTGGGATAAAAATAGGTAGTGAGCACGATGTTCGCGCCAATCGAAAATACGACACAGCCCACAATGAGCTTGTTACGAACGGGCGAGAAGAAGATCAGCCAGGTAAGGACGCTGAGAAGCGCCATGAAATGCACCAGGCCATAATAATTATCAGCCGGAAATGTAAACCACACCAGGCTGAAAAGTAGTGCGAGCGCCGCATAAGCAGCCACCGCGTGTACGTACGCGAGCAAGCCCGAGAAGGTGTCCGGGGTACTTTCGAGGCGACGGATAATGTACATAGCCGTGACCACCGAGGCCACAGGGTAGGCCATAAAGATGTCGAAAGTTGCCCTGAACGGGTTGACATAGCTGAAAACGAAAGGCATGATGATCGTGATCAGGCAGATCATTTCACGCTTTTGTATTTTATGGTAATCAGGAAAAATAAGCCGCTGAACGAGATCGATCAGCGCGAGGATCAGGAAAATCGTCCACGGGCAGAACGTGATCAGCAACGTAAGTAGCGGGTCAATGGGCCATTGGCTTGCGCTGTCGGGGAATGCGTTTTTCACGAATACGAGCCCGACGACGCCCAGGAGAGCAAGCAGCAGGTTGGCGATCTTCCGGGTTTCGATGTAACTGCTGATCTGCCAGATCGCAAAAATGAAGCATGCCGCAAGGTAGCTGGCGTCGCTCAACTCGTTGCTGACGAGAAAAGTGGCTTGCGATGTGGCCAATATCAATACCGAAAGCACGGCCGATTCCTTGCCTGCGAGTGAATTTGCAAGGCGGTAGACGCAAAACAGGCTGAAAAGAATAGCAAGAAAGCCCGGAATGTGCAATGACAGCTGATTGATCCCGAAAAGACGCATAGCACCAACGGACAGCGAAATGATAGGGCCGGAGACGCCGGTTTTTTCGACCAAACGGCCGTTTTTCACCGTTTCGGCGGAGATAGCGGCGATCTGGGCCGACATGTCCTCGGGAATGAGCATGAGCCAGCCGATCATCCAGATCAGCACGGCGGTTCCCAGGCCCCATTTGGTTATTTTCAACAAATCCTTTTGAAGCATAGGCAGTGTGCGTTAAAAACTTGCTGATAACAAAAATAAAGAAGGGCACTCAAATTTGGATGCCCTTCTAAATACGAATTATAGTGTGTCAGCGCGTACGTAGTCTTCCAGTGTGTTTGTTATAGGTACCCAGCGGGAAACTCAGTCCTACATTGATACCCCAGTTGTTGTTTTTGATATTCGAATTGTCGAGCCTCGTCACATCGAGCAGCCCCACGCCATAACGCGCATCGAAATTCAGCCATATTTTTTCTTGCAGGCGGTAATTCAGCCCTGCGCCGAAAGTAAGGCCGAGATCGAACGGCGCGTAAATGCGGTTGTTGGAGTCTCCGTTGATGTTGTTGCCGTTTTTGTCCCTCGCACCGACGAGAAAGTTCAGGTTAGGGCCAAGGAAGATTTTAGGGCGCACGCGATTACCGTACCGTCCGAAAAAGAAGGTGGCCAGCAATGGGGCCTGAATGTAGTTGAGGTTAATTTCGTTGGTTTTGTTGTTGATTTGTGCGCCAAGCTGGGTGAAAAGCAGTTGTCCGCTGAAACCAAAGCCTGATTTGGAGCTGTAATTGTAGAAGCCGCCAATGGTCAATCCGGGTTTCCAGTCGGTATTCGAAACATCGCCGCGGAAATTGGCAATCGAAAGCCCCACCAGCGGACCTATGGAAACGTTTTCCTGAGCTTGTGCCCGCGAGCTACAAAATACGACTACGAGCAACAAAATAATGCAATTTTTCATCTAAATGTGAGTTTGGGTGCGTCAAGGCCATTATGCACAATTTATATGCCAATGATGCGTCTTATGCGCGATTCCATTTAATCAGCTTACCACTAGCGCAGTCTGCTGATGTATTTGTATAATCACATTTAAACCGATGGTGAATATCGTGGAAAAACATCTACGTATTGTATACGTTTCCCGCAAAAAAACGGCCGATTCCGGTTATTCATCGTCATCTTCTTCCGGCTGATTGGGGATTTGGAAGGGTTTGAGATACGTTTTGAGCTGCGACGGCACAAGCCAGTGTTTGGACACTTTCTTAATGTTTTTGATCTCGGCCTTCAATTCATTGATATTCGTGTTGAATTTCGCGATCACGGTCACCTGCGACTGCGCGTGCTGCCAGGGGAGGCCGCATACCGCGGATATCTTTTGCTGGATCGATACTTTTTGCTGGTCGAGCTCATCCACCTGCTGCCTCAGGATCTTGTTGTAGTAGCTCAACTGGTTTTTATTAAGGTTTTCAAGACCGGCGCGGTCGATCTGTTCGAGTTCCATTTGCAGTTTAAGCAAGTCGAGCAGGTTATTGGCCTGGTATGCCTTGGTGATGCGCTGCATAGTTTCGGTTTTCCGCAGCTTTTCGGCCTCGTTGGTCTCGCGGTCGGGGTGGAAGGTTTTCACCAGCTCCATATACACGCTCCGCACTGACTTGGTGGTCTTGGCCTGCTGCGCCTCGCGCGTGCGCTGGTCCATGCGCTGTTCCCTTCTTTCCGCCTTGATGCGTTGCTGTTCTTCTGCCGATAGTTCGTGGAACAATACCTCCGGCTCAGTCACATTCTCGCTTTCAAGCAGAAATGCAGGGTCTTGAATGCGCGATGTCTCCCTTAACCGCTCTTCTTCCAGCAGAACATCTATATTCGTCGGGCTGTATTTGTTGAAAACCGGTTTCAGCTCGTTACGCTCGTGATTTTTGATCAGATCATAAGCATTTTCTGTGATCAGATAAGCCAGCTTGGTTTGGTACGCCTTCCGGAAATGCTCTGCGTCGTAGGCCCGGTCCCAGAGGTTGACAATATCGGCCCGGTAACCCTGGTATTCGCGTATAAGCGGATCGAGGTCGGACGGCATTCGTCGCAGCATTTCGTCATAGGCCTGTTGCAGGTCGGCGATCTGGCGGTCGAGCGCCTCTATCGTCTCCGAAAGCGTATTGAATTCTTTTTGCTTTTTGTTGAGCGGCTTGTCTTGGCCGGGAATATGCAGAATGGCGGTGTCGGTCATGGTCATTAAACAGTGCCCGCGGGATTACAGGTTCAGTTCCTGGTAAGAAATGAGTACAATGGCGGCGACAGCTAGCAGGAGGCCCCACCTATTCAGCGTATTGAGCCGCTCTTTGTACAGAACCCAGGCCGCAAGGGCCGAAACGAGCATTGTGAGAATATTGTAAATCGGAAAAACATAAGCGGCGCTATTTCCGAATGCGGCAAGCGCCAGCAACAGGAAATAGAGCGACAGAAAGTTGGGCACACCTAGTATCAGCCCGCCCACAACGCTACGGAGTTTCAGCTTATGCCCGTGCGCCAGAATGCGGTAAATGAGGATCGACGTCCCGATCACCACCGCGCCGAAGCAGGCGATGATCATGAAAACGGTTATCTGCCCGGAAGGGTAGTATCTGGAAGACAAAAAGTTGATCAGCGTGTTGTTGGTACCACTCGCAAAGAATGTCAGCACGGGTAAAATCCACAATGCCTGCTGCGCGGTTTGCATGGAATGAGGCGCATCAGCCGGGTCGGCGGTTTTCGGCGAACGCTGGATCGCACCCAATGCAAGCGCGACGAGCGCCAGTACAAGGCCAAGGTAATTGAGTGCCGTAAAGTCCTTATTGTTATTTCTAAAAACAAATAGCCCGAATAGCACCGGTATCACCAGCGACATATTTCCTGCCAGCGACGTGGCCGTCACACTTACTTTTTGCGCCGTAAGCCCTATAAGCATGAATGCGGTGACAAACATTGCCCCGAGCGCCATTGTGAGAAGAGTTCCTTCCGACGTCCATTGCACCTCAGTGAAAACACCCAGATCGGGTGTGAGCGCGAGGCCGGTCAGTACACAGGAATAGTAGTTGAAAACCACCGCATGGAAAGAATCCACCTGATAGCGCGGATAAGCGCGCATGATCAGGTAGAGCATAACCGTGAAAAGAACCGCTAGCAGGAAGAAAAGCATGGTGCAGCGGCTTACCGCCCGGTGAGAATTTCGTCGATCACGCGCGGGTAATGCTCATATTCGAGTGCGTGTACCTTACGCGCGACGTCCTCGGGCGTATCGCCGGACACCACATCGCATTTGGCCTGGAAAATGACATCACCCTCGTCGTAATGCTCGTTCACGTAATGGATCGTAATGCCCGATTCGGTTTCGCCTGCATTCACAACGGCCTCATGCACGTGATGCCCGTACATGCCTTTGCCGCCGTATTTGGGCAGTAATGCGGGATGGATATTGATCATTTTATTCGAAAACGCATTCACCAGCACCGGCGGTACGAGCATCATAAAACCGGCCAGTACAACCAGGTCGATGCCTTCGTTTTGCAGGATTTGGGGAATTTTGCCGGTATGGTAAAAGGTTTTCCGGTCGAAAAAAACCACCGGTATCTGTAATTTGAGTGCCCTTCTGATCACTCCGGCCATGGGATTATTGGTGAAAATCAGCGAAACATCCACGTCGTCGCGTTCTGCGAAATGCTCGCAGATCTTTTCGGCATTAGACCCCGAACCGGAGGCAAAAATGGCAATTCTCTTCATTTGATTAAGCGTAGTTGTTATGATAGATAAGTAGTATCGTTGAAAAATACCCGGACAAAGCTATAAAAAGAACGGCTTGCCGACGAACCGCAAGCCGTTCTTTATGGAAATGTTAATATTGATGTTTCCGAAATCAATAGATTTTGGCGAGTTCGCTGTATCCCATGAGTTTTCCCTTTCGGTAAGTCTCGGTTTTCAGGTCCCAGATAATGCCGGGTGCACGGTACGAAACGTTTTGCAATTCCATTTTAACAGGAAAACCCATTACCATTTCCATATTCATGTCCGAATTGATTTTGTAAACATCATAGCTTCCCGCAGGGATCGTAAGCTTCTCCTGGCCGACCACCGTACGGTTTTTGATCAACATATTGAAAACTACGGTCATTGGCCCCGATTTTCCTTCTCCTTTCACGGCCGCATCCTTCAACTTATCGCCCGCCGAGAGTTTCGACGGAATTTCGATATTGTCGTAGGTAAATTTCATCTCCATATTCTGAAACGATTTCAGTTGTTCCTGGCTGATGAGCGAAGCTGCGTCGAGTGTGAGCATATTTCCGTCGCATTTCATCTGGTAGGTGTTTTTTAACTCGGATTTGCCCTTTGCGTTAAAAGATTCCATGTCGATCATCACCACCGTGTTGGCGCCCTCTTGGGTTACCTTGGCAATTTTATAAGTGAGCTTGCCGAGTGATTTGCCTTTGCCATCGAAGTTGTTCATTTCAAAACCGCTTCCTTCTTTAAAGGCAAAACCGGCGCATTCCTGGGCAAAGGACCTCACACTGAGCACCATTATGCAGGCGATGCTCCATAGGATTAACTTTTTCATATTCGTAGCTGCGATTTAGTTTTGGGGTGATCAAATATAACTTTTCAACCGGTTAATTAAGCGGTGACAAGTGTTAAATTAATCGATGCGTCAGGCCCAGATCATGGTAACGAGTCCGAGCAGCATAATGATCTTGCAAAGGCTGCTGATCTCCTTGAAATCGCGGCGGGTATCGGCCTGGTAGAGGCGGAGTACCAGCAATGCGATCGGAATCAACAGCAGGAGGAACAGGAGGGCGAGGAGGTTATTCTGCAATGCGCGCGCCATTACAAAGAGCGTGAGAACGAAAGTGACAATGACCGAATACAGGAACGTTTTCGTGCGCCGGATGCCCCAGATAATCGGCAGCGTGCGGCAGCCGTGCGCCTCGTCGCCGCGGATGTCCTCCATATCCTTCACCACTTCGCGGATCAGCGAAATGAAGAAAGAGAACACCGCGTAAATGAACACCAGATGCCTGTTGGCCGGATAATGTACCGTGAGTATGAGCAGGGTAAGGCCCGTCAGCAGCGAGACAATGAAGTTCCCGATAAACGGCAGCCGCTTGTACCGCTCGGAATAGAACCAGAGCAGCGTGATCGAGAATACATTGATAATGAAAATGTAAGGACTGACCACCAGCCCCAGCACCGCCCCGACGACATTCAGAACCTGGTGCGCGCCCATGGCCCAGCGGCGTTTCAGGTAACGGCCTACCACCACACGTTCCGGCTTATTGACGATGTCGATCTTGACGTCGAAATAGTCGTTGATAATGTAACCGGCGGCGGCAATGCACACTGTTGAAAGCGAAAGCACAAACATATCGAGGTCCGTCACGATGGACCTCCATTCATGCCGCGGACCGATCAGCAGGATGCGTGTAAGGTATTGTGTGAGGGCCACAATGACGAGGTTGGTCATGCGCACAAGACGCGCACTCCCGGTGACATAATCCCACGTTGTGATCTTTGGCCTGGCCGACACATTCATGAAGTTTGACGCTGGAAAAAGAAGGTTTAGGCACTAAAATTATTCATTTTATCCCATTAACGACAATTCTTCACTTCTTTATCCATTTGTGGGATAAAAAACGCGCATTTGTTGTTAGCTATTTTGTACCGTTATCCGGACGGTTGTTCATACCGGATATTCAACCATTTGCTGACTTAATATGAAAATTGGTATCGTATGCTATCCTACCTTCGGAGGAAGCGGTGTGGTAGCTACCGAGCTTGGAAAAGCGTTGGCGAAAGCCGGCCACCAGGTTCATTTCATTACCTATTCCCAGCCCCAACGGCTGGATTTTTTTAATGAGAACCTTTATTATCATGAAGTAAATATACCTGCCTACCCGTTGTTCCAGTACCCGCCGTACGAATCGGCATTGTCGAGCGAAATGGTGCATGTAGTGGCCAATGCGGGGCTCGATTTACTTCACGTACATTACGCGATCCCGCACGCATCGTCGGCGTACCTCGCTAAGCAGATTTTGGCCGCGCAAGGTATCCATATCCCGGTGATTACCACATTGCACGGCACCGACATTACCCTGGTCGGGAAGGACCCGTCCTACGAACCCGTGGTAACATTCAGCATCAACCAGTCGGACGGCATTACCGCTGTTTCCGATTCGCTCAAAAGAGACACCTACGATCACTTCAAGATTACGAAGGACATCGAAGTAATCCCCAACTTCATCGATCTCGACCGTTTCAGCCGTCAGAAGAAAGACCACTTCAAACTCGCCATTTGCCCGAACAACGAAAAGCTGATCGTCCATACTTCTAATTTCAGGAAGGTAAAAAGGATCGACGACGTGATCATGATCTTCGAAAAGCTGCGGAAGCTCCTGCCGAGCAAGCTGCTACTCGTAGGCGACGGTCCCGACCGTATGCGCATCGAGCGCCTGTGCAAGGACCTCGATATGCTCTCCGATGTACGCTTTTTGGGTAAACTCGACGCCATCGAAGAAGTGCTCTCCGTTGCCGACCTGTTCCTGATGCCATCCGAATCCGAAAGTTTCGGACTCGCCGCATTGGAAGCATTGGCCTGCGAAGTACCTATTATCACTTCTAATGCAGGCGGCTTGCCCGAACTGAACGTGCATGGCGTAACCGGCTTCCTGAGCGATGTAGGCGATGTGGAAGATATGGTGAAGCACGCCGCTTACATTCTGGACGACGCCAATCTGCCTACCTTCAAAGCGAATGCGCTGGCAAGGGCACGCGAGTTCGATGTGGCGAAGATCCTGCCGCATTATGAAGCCTATTACGAACGTGTGGTGGAGAACAGCAAGGCTGTCGACGTGGCATAATGCCGCCGGTAATGCGAACGCGCCGCTCAGTGACCGGTTTCGTCTTTCATGAGGTTTTACTTATATTCGTGTGCTATTTATGCTAGGTTTACGTTATTGATAGAGGTAAAAAATTGTTGAAAAATGAAACTGGTATTTAATATATTATTCATATTCCTGCTCCTGATCGCATTCGTGCCGTTTTTCCGGCGCTTCCTTTTCCACTTGCTGGTGGGCAGGCAACTGATCAAGCAACAGGAGAAAGCATACCGCGCACAGCAGCAAGCCGAACGCGCCCGCACAAAACCGGGAGGCATCCGGGTCGACAGTCAGCCGCAGAATGGCAGTGAGTCATCGCGGTTTAAGGGTGGCGAATATGTGGATTATGAGGACGTGAAATAGCGTTTTAAAAACTGATAAATGCAAGAAGCCCGGATCGCTCCGGGCTTCTTTTGTTTTGGTATAAATAAGTTTTATTGTTTGATTACCTTGAATGTCGCTTTTCGGCCTGCGGCGTCGATTTGGAGAATGTAAACGCCTGGATTCAGGTTACGGATGTCGAGGCGTTCTTCGCGCTGCCGGGTTTTTATTGCTCGCACCACGTTCCCGTTCTGGCCTATGAGGCGAATGCTTTTCTCGACATTGTCATCTGCTTTTACCACCAGCACGTCCTGGGCCGGATTAGGGGCCACCGTGGCCTGGTAACCAGGAGTATTCGGTTCGACGGCAGTGACAATCTCCACTTTGACGATTGAAGGCGAGCCGATAATACCGTTGCCGCAATTGTTGGACACACGGAACAGGCGGTAGTACTGGCTCGGAGAAGCCTGGAAAAGTTCTACCACATCGGTTGCTACACTGGATTGCCTGCTTATGACGTTCGCATCTGTTCCGAACTGGTAGTACCATGGTCCGCCGCCTTCGAGCAGGACAGTTACTTTTGGATTGTTGACACCATCGAAAATGACGGTTTCGGAAGCGAATTTGGCTCTGGCCTTCTGGTTTACGCTTACAGGCGAAGCATATGCGCTGCTCGCTGTATTGGCATCGGAGGCCGTTACGCGGATCCGGTACAATTCGCCGGAGGCCAAATCGGTCGGCATGATGGCTTTAATAGGATTGCTGCCCGGAATGGTCGTAATCGCACGGAAGTTACGTCCTGTGGTATCCGAAAGCTGCACGGTAAATGTGTTGCCGGCGGAAAATGAACCCACTGTTTTGTAACCCACTGAAATCGTATCGCCCGTGCAGGCGCCGTAGCCGGAGCCGGTCGTGATGGTTGTTGCCGAAACGCTGCGGTCCGAAGGCGGATTGACTTCTACCGTGGCCGATCCGGTTGCGACGCCATTGCCGCAACCATTGGCTATCGATGCGACCGTGTAAGTGGTTGTTTTCTGCGGTGAGACGGCTACATACGTAACACTACCACCCCATTCAATGTTTCCGGTGGTGCCATCCGACAATACGAATTTAGGTGTATCGAAAGTGTATTTGTTTGTTTTGATGATAAGTCTGGTGCTTTCGCCGGTATTGATAACCGTATTGCCAGTGATAGTTACGCTCGGTTTAGTGGTCACATTGACGGAAAGCGCCGTCGATATTTTGTATTTGTTCAGCGTGGCAAAGATCCGGTAATAGCTGCCCGGTAGCGAATTCGGCATTTTCAGTGCTATGGTTCCTTTGAGCGATTTTGTAGAATCCAATGGTATCACGGTCGTGCCGCTCTGATCTGCGATGGCAAATCGGATGTAATCATCGGAAACGTCAGCGTCGCCACTCAGCTCATAACTCACGGAAATCGTGCTGCCTTCGCAAACGCTGCTGGATGAAGAATAGACTGATAGTTTAGGATTGACAATAATGCTAACTGTTCCCGAACCGGTACCGTAGCCGCAAGCATTGCTAACGGAACGTATCGAGAATTCTCCGCTTCTTTTTGGATAAACATACCAGCTCTGCTCGCCGTAAGAGAACTCCTGGCGTGTGTTGTCGCTGAAAATAGTGGAAATCGGTGCGGTGCCGGTAGTCTTAACCTGCAAGGCAACGCCCTGGCCCGCATCGACGCGTATTGGGTTGGGCTGTGAATTTTCGGGCGTGAGCAGGACAGTCGGAGGCACGGCGATCTGAATGCCCTGCGGATCGGACATCGAACCGTCGGACGACACAATGCGCAGGGAGTAATAGCCGGTGATCAGGTCCTGAGGTACTGTTGTGCTGAATTGCTTCCCCTTCTGTCCGGTAACCAATGCCTTGTAATCGGAGGTGTTTGCCGGTGCAATTTCGAGCGAATAGGTGGCATCTGTCGTTTCGACGCCGGAGGTGATATCGAAGGAAACGGCCAGCGGAGCTCCGATGCAATACACCTGCGATTGTTGCGATGCAAATTGTATGAAGCCGGGCATAGCCCGGATGTAGGTCGTCTTGTCGACCGGGAAAGTGCCACACGCATTCGTAGCCGATTTCACCACGTAGGCATTTACCTCGCCGGGTTTCGGAATGGTGTAAATCGAGTTGGAATACTGATCGAAAACAGCATTTTTCTCCACGCCATTGTCCGTATAGATCATGCTCTGAATGGGAGAATTGGCCGATAGGTAGAGCTGTGCACCGCCCTTGTCGATCACATATCGCTGAGGTTCTTCCGGTGTTGTATGCGGAGAAAGGGAGAAATCTTTCAAGGGTATGTTCAGCCTGACGCGCTCGGTATTGCTGAAAAGCACCGGATTCGAAGATGCGATACGAAATTCGATTTCCGACGGATAGTACTGTGTGACAGCTACTTTAACTTTGTACTTGCCACCTTGCTCCACCACGGCTATTGCTTTAAAGTCACAGCATGGCTGGTTGGATTGAATGCTGAACTTGTTTCCCGCGCCGAATTGTCCCACGGAGCCGAATGTGATTTCGAGGCTATCATTGTTGCAAATGGCATTTTTAAGGGGTTCAAGGTAAAGGGCCGACTCACTGGTGGGCTGTAATTTTAGCGTTACACCGGCCGGATTGGTATTTTTAAAGCATCCGTTGGAAACCGATTTGACTTTGTAGTCGGTCGTTTGCCTGATATACAGCTGAGGCCCGTCCATACTCCAATACTGCGTGGTTTTAATCGTTCCATCGGGCTCTTCCACGGTGTAAGGACCGCCGCCAGCCAGGGAATAGCTGAGCGAAATGCGGGATGGCACGGTGACGGTCGTCGATCCCCAGCCGTTGACGTTATAACTTATCGTTGGGGAAGTCTGAACTATTATCTCGGAAGTATACTGCGATTGGAGATTTGGACTGGTGGTCACGATCTGGTACTGGTTGGCATAGGCATAGGGGCCAGTCTGACCGGCAGGCAGCGAGAATTCCAGGTATTCACCCGAACGTTTAGCGTCGACGACATAGCTGGTGCCATTGCCCGGGGAAACTCCGATTTTGAACCGGGTCGCGTCGGTTAGCTGTGCGCTGGTAACAAACTTTACACGCATGTTTTGCGCCGAGCAGAGAACCTGTTGCCCGCTGGCAAACCGGATGCCAGGCCTCACTTTAAGTTGTACGATCTCGGGGTCGGTAACATTCACGCTGCCGCAGCCTGATGTAACGGTTTTGATGCTGTAATTCTTATCGCTCGTCGGTGATACCCAAAATGACACATCACCGTAGCTGGAAGTCACCTTGCTGCCGTCATTTAATTCCACCGTAAATGGCGGCACACCATAGGTTTTTACATTCAGATAGGTTGACGAGTTGATATCCACGGTCTGGCTGGGCGTGGTGAAAGAGGCACCGGTTTTCGGATAAATCGTTAAAGCGGTAGGCGAGGTGGATGCTACCGTGGAAGGATTATCCGTGATCACCTGTACGCTGAATTGCAACCCGTTGGGTAATTTCAGACGATCGGGGAACGTGCCTACCAGGAAGTTGCCCTGTAAAGTCGCGGGCACTTCGACAATCCTCGGTGCACCTGCGGGATACGTCTCCCTGAAACGAAGCCGGTAGCGGGTCTGAGCGGTGAAAGCGGTTCCCAGCGTTGAGAATGTCACTTTTACTTCGCTGTTCTCGCAAACCTGGGTAGGCGAAACCGAAATGGTCCTGATCGATGCCGGGTTTATCACAGGCTGATAGCGGCCGTCGACCTGCATGGCCCCGCAGAGATTTTCCGCATGTGCAATGGTATAAACCGGAATGGTCCCGGGTATAAGGAGCGTCTGGCTACTGGTGAAGCCGCCAGGGTTGCCATAAACTGTAAACTTGCTGCTATCGTTCAATGTCACCTGAATGTCACCCAGGCTGACGCCAGCAAAATTGGCCGGGACAATGTCGAAGGTATTGATCGTATCACGTAGGTTGGAGGGATTAAGGGTAATACGGCCTTTGGAATGCACAAGAATACCGTACGACCATTCGCTCTGGGCTTTTGGAGACGATGCGACCGCCCTGAACTGAACGGAAATGTTGGCGTAGGCTAGCGAATCTTTCAATACGAATTCCAGCCTGCCATTGTTCAGCGTAGCCGGCACTTCCCCGATCAGCGAGGAATTTTCTGATTTACGTACCTGGATGGAAAATTTGTTATCGGCATTGAACGTTCCCGTCGTAGTGACGCCGTATCGATAGGTTGTATTGAGGCAGGTATTCCAGGAGTAATCGGAACCGAGTGAAATAGTAGCTGTTTGTGCAAATGCGGCAAAATGAACGCAAAGCCACATTGCAATAACGCAAGCGTAAAATTTGGACATGTAGGGGAGTGGTTACAATAATCTCCCGAAAGTAGCATATTACGGGGAATATTTTGAAGTGATGTGACCACTATTTTATTCTGGTTTACAAACCCATTAATACAAAAAGCCCCGGATCACTCCGAGGCTTTTGCTTCTGCAATTTATTATGCTTACCGGCTCAGGTAAAGATTTCTCTCGCCGTAAATCTTCTGAAAAAACTCGTCTTCGAGATCCTTAATGAAGTAAATCGCTTCGCCGGTCGATTTCATTTCAGGGCCGAGTTCCTTGTTCACATTCGGGAATTTGTTGAATGAGAATACAGGGATCTTGATCGCCCAGCCTTCTTTCACCGGTTTGAAGTTGAAATCCTTCACCTTCTTGTCGCCGAGCATCAGCTTGGTCGCGTAGTTTACGTATGGTTCCTGGTATGCCTTGCAAATGAATGGAACGGTACGGGATGCACGCGGGTTGGCCTCGATCACGTACACGACGCCGTCTTTCACCGCGAATTGTACGTTGATAAGCCCTTTCACATTCATCGCCAGCGCGATTTTGCGGGTATGCTCTTCGATCTGGCGGATTTCGTCCGCTGTGAGGTCGAATGGCGGCAAGGCAGCGTGCGAGTCGCCGGAGTGGATACCCGCTGGCTCGATATGCTCCATGACACCGATAATGTAAGCATCTTCACCGTCGCAGATCGCGTCGGCTTCCGCTTCCAACGCACCTTCGAGGAAGTGGTCGAGAAGGATGTTGTTGTCCGGAATGTCTTGCAGGATTTTCACTACATGCTGTTCCATTTCCTTCTCGTTGATCACGATCTTCATGCTTTGGCCACCCAAAACGTAGCTTGGACGAACCAGCAGCGGGAAGCCCAGCGTGCGCGAAAGTTCAACGGCAGCGTCGGAAGTTCTTACCGTTCCGAATTTCGGGTAAGGAATGCCGAGCTCTTCGAGCAGTGACGAGAAACGTCCGCGGTCTTCCGCCCAGTCGAGTGAGTGGAAGTCGGTACCGATGATTTTGACACCATATTTTTCCAGTTTCTCAGCCATTTTCAAAGCCGTCTGACCACCGAGCTGTACGATCACACCCTCAGGCTTCTCGTGCTCGATAATGTCGAAAACATGCTCCCAGAATACCGGTTCGAAGTACAGTTTGTCGGAAATATCCGGGTCGGTCGAAACAGTTTCAGGGTTACAGTTCACCATGATGGTTTCGTAGCCAGCCTCTTTCGCGGCCAATACACCGTGTACGCAAGAGTAGTCGAATTCGATACCCTGGCCGATGCGGTTAGGCCCTGAACCAAGTACTATTACCTTCTTGCGATCGCTTACGACCGACTCGTTGTCAGGGAATTCCTGCGAGGTGTTGAAAGTAGAGTAGTAGTAAGGGGTTTTTGCTTCAAACTCCGCGGCACAAGTATCAACGCATTTGTATACACGGTTGATACCCAATGCTTTCCGGCGGTCGTAGACCTTGCTTTCTTTTGTTCCGATCAAATGCGCGATCTGACGGTCGGCGTAACCTTTTTGTTTTGCCGTCAAAAGCAATTCTTTCGGCAGGTCTTCGAGGTCGAATTTCTCGATTTCGTGTTCCAGTTCAATCAGCTCTTCGATCTGTTTGAGGAACCACGCGTCTATTTTGGTCAGGTTCTGGATCGTTTTGAACGACAGACCTATTTTAAATGCATCGTAAATGTGGAACAAGCGGTCCCAGCTCGGATGTTGCAGGCTGTGCTTGATAGCCTCCTGGTCGCGGAGCTCGCGGCCGTCGGCGCCCAGGCCATTGCGGCGGATTTCCAACGACTGACAAGCCTTTTGCAATGCTTCCTGGAAGTTACGTCCGATACCCATCGCTTCACCTACGGATTTCATCTGGAGTCCCAGTGAGCGGTCCGCACCTTTGAATTTATCGAAGTTCCAGCGC
Source organism: Dyadobacter soli (assembly GCF_900101885.1). GTDB lineage: Bacteria > Bacteroidota > Bacteroidia > Cytophagales > Spirosomataceae > Dyadobacter > Dyadobacter soli. The sequence continues at coordinate 299,259 of NZ_FNAN01000003.1, forward strand.
GGAACTTTCACGATCACGTAGTCGATCGAAGGTTCGAAGAATGCGGAAGTACTGCCGGTGATCGGGTTGATGAGCTCGTCGAGGTCGTAACCGATCGCCATTTTCGCAGCGATTTTCGCGATAGGGTAACCTGTTGCTTTCGAAGCCAATGCAGACGAACGCGACACGCGCGGGTTGATCTCGATGGCGATGATCTTGTCGTCCGCAGGGTTCACCGAGAACTGCACGTTACAGCCACCCGCAAACTTGCCGATACCATTCATCATTTTGATGGAAAGGTCGCGCATTTGCTGGTATAATGTGTCGGGAAGGGTCATCGCCGGTGCTACCGTTATACTGTCGCCGGTATGCACACCCATCGGGTCGAAGTTTTCGATCGAACAGATAATGATGAAGTTACCTTTGCTGTCGCGGAGTAGTTCGAGCTCGTATTCTTTCCAGCCCATTACACTTTGCTCCACCAGTACTTCGTGTACAGGCGACGCGTGCAAGCCGTAGTTCAGCGCTTTGTCGAAATCTTCTTCTTTTTCCACAAATCCACCTCCCGTACCGCCAAGGGTAAATGAAGGACGGATTACCAGCGGGAAGCCGATTTCCTGTGCGATCTCTTTTCCTTCGAGGAAAGAGCGGGCTGTGCGGCCCTTGCACACGTTTACGCCCAGTTCGAGCATTTTCAAACGGAATTTCTCCCGGTCTTCGGTTGTTTCGATCGCCTTGATATCCACACCGATGATATCCACCTCGTACTTTTTCCAGATACCCGCTTTATCGCAATCGATAGCCAGGTTCAGCGCCGTTTGGCCTCCCATGGTAGGAAGTACCGCGTCGATGGGCCTGCCCATCGCCTTGTGTTTTTCCAGGATTTCAGCGATGTACTTCTTTTCCAGTGGCAACAGGTACACATGATCTGCACTGATAGGGTCAGTCATGATGGTTGCAGGATTGGAATTGATCAGAACTACCTCGATCCCCTCTTCGCGTAGTGAACGGGCTGCCTGAGAGCCGGAGTAGTCAAACTCGCACGCCTGACCGATAACGATGGGACCTGAACCGATAATCAGAACGGATTTGATGCTCGTATTTTTGGGCACAGTAAATGGTAATTTGTAGAAATGAAGGAAATACTTGAACAACTTTTGGCAGTTGCCTGACGATTTTGAGCAGGGGTACGTCCAAAAATTCCACAAAGTTAATCCTCATATCCGAAAAAGGACAGGAAGTGGGTTGAAATAACTGTAAAAATTTAAAATAAAGTCATTAATGGTCAGGTAGTCAGGTAGTTGTAAGTTGAATTTGCGAACTACTGGAATGGCGCAATGGCCGGAGCGGAGATGTCGAAGTCGCGCAGGCGCAGCGGGACGTTGCCCGAAGCCGCGAAACGGGTGGGCGAGGAAAGCTCCGGAATGTTGACGTAATAACCGAAGCGTAGCTGTAATGTATTAAATGTAAGATTTTCATTGCGGAGGCGTAGTCCCAGCCCATAACCCTGGTACAACGGACTTTTCCAAAGATGCGGCACGCCATTCACGAGCCCGATGTCGGCAAATACAAAGTACGCGATCCGGAAACCCAAAAGGCTTTTATCGGAGAAAAATACAGTTTCGGTTCCTATTGTCAGCTTTTTGGTGCCGATCAGCCGGTCGTTGTTAATACCCCTGATGCCACGGTCGCCGCTGATGTTCAGGTAGTCGAGCGGGTCGCGGTTAATGCCTTTGGCAAATTTGATATTAACAAACTGCCGGAAGAAGCTGTACCGGAAGGGGATCAGGTTGCTGATGTAGTTGAGCTCACCATTGATGACGCCCTGCTGCGCCGTTCCGTTTTTGGAATAACTCCCAAAATTGCCGAGTAAATACATGTATCCCAGGTTATGGGGCAGGTATTTGCCGCTCGCAAACTGAATGCCGCCATAGCCGCGTGCGCCATACTCTGTGTTCTCGCGGCCGATCGTCAATGCGATGAGGCTACCCACGGGCACGTCCTCCGTTCGTCCGAAGCCGTAGATCAAGACGTCGCGCTTGTAGTTCCGGTTCGAAAATCCAAGGCTGACAAGCGTTGCGGTGCGGTTCCAGTAATTTTTGTTGAGGTTCGGGGCTACTTCCGGTCGTTTGTCATAATCGTACTTATTATGCCTGAATGCGGTCACGATCCGGGAGTTCTGCGCCAGTTTGCTGTTGGCAAAGGGAAATTTGAATGCACGCCCGATCCAGAAATCGTAGTATTTGTAATCGGTAAGGAGCAATGTGACCGAATCTTTCGATTCCAGTTCCCGCTTCATTTGCCTCGTCTTATAATGCCCAAACTCTAATGCACCCGCGTACTTGGTTTCGGTGGTAATAAAGCGGCGGTTGAAACGTATGGATTGCTCCCTCAGATCCCGTTCGAGGATCAGGCTGGCCTGGGCGGTAATGAAGGTTTTACCAATATAAGGGATCGTGTAAATAGCCCGGAACTGGAATTTGCCGTTTTTAGCGGTATCCTTCGAATCCCAGCGGATGGCCGTTCGCTGCGAATGCGTGGTTCCCCTAACGTTGATATTTTCAAGCCCTACCCTGAATTTATTAAATGAACTGAACCCGCCTGAGAAGTTGAGCGACCACGAATCCTGGATAAGCACCATGATATCGGCCATCCAGGTCACGTCTTTGCGCGGTATGACAATGATACGCGCATCGACGAACATCCGGTTGGAGCGCAACAGACGTTCGGTATCTTTCAAAACATGCGCCTGAATGTCGTCGCCTTCGGAAAATAGCAGGAATGAGCGCCGGATAATGCCTTCCCGCGTGTTGGTATGGACACTTTTACTGAGAAATCTTTCGAGCTGGTTGCCTTTCCGGGTGGTGTCGTAAACCGATTCTCCGAGGATATTCAGCTGGCGGATGTAAATTTTCCGGATCACCATTCCTTCGTAGGCAGTGAAGGGGTTGGTTTCGATTTCCTTCACCTCGGTAACCTTGCCCTGGTTGTATACGTCCCTAAACAACAGCCGGTAGACCGCCCGCGAGAACTTCGTTTTCGACATCCGCGCTTTGAGATTGGTGTACCGGATACTGTCGCGGCTGTGCGTATCCAGGCTGTCGGGGTTCTGGGCCGACGCGGCGAAGGAAAGCATCAGAAACAACAGCAAATATCTACACATGGGCTATCCGGATTCCAAAATCAACTGTTTCTTAACGCAAACGCACCAATGCGAGGTATAACTATTGACCGCTTACCTCGATCAGCGCCTTGGCCGTTTTCTCCGTTTCGCTTGGTGCCGGGGCGCTCTTACTTGCAAATTTGCCGTTGGGGCGGATGATTGAAAAAGTCGCGTAATCGAGCGGATTAAGGCGGAAGAGCAGATCCATGGCCTGGTTGTCGTTCAGCGACATGTGAATGCCTTTTAACCGGTGTCTTACCATATATTGCCGCAAAAGCGCATCCGATACTGTGTAATTTTCGGTGGAAAGATGTACGAACAGGAACACGATATCCTGGGGTAGCCGGGCTTGTAATGCAGGGATGAAATCCAGCTCTTCGCGGCTCTTAGTATCCTCGATATTCCACTTCACCACATACACCGTTTTTCCTTTGAGCCCATCGAGAATGCCGTTGAGCCAGGAAGTACCACGGTCGTTGGAAGCCGCGATGTAGTAGCCGGGCAATGCTTCAACCGGAGATGTACGGACATTCTTGAAATCCACCAACTTCCGGATATCCGCACTGTCCTTCACTTCCAGCTGAACGATTTCGTCGAGCGACTGCTTAAACTGCTGGGTGCCCGTCCGGGATTGAATGTGGCTGTTGAGCAGCAATTGTTGCGGGTAAGTGTATTTATAAAGGTTTTTTGCTAAATACCTCACTTTCAGAAACTCGGTGGCGGTACTATCGAACAAATCGCTGTAAATGCGGCTCTCGCGCTCATAGTTGAACAACAGATTTAACGTCATTTCATTACGGGCAAACAGCTTGTTCATGAAATCCAGCTCGCCTTTTTCAGCCAGGCCGTTCGCATTGATCTGGTTCAAATGCTGGCGATCTTCGGCGGACAGGTTTTTGGAATTGTCGCGGATAAGTGCTGCCATTAGTTTCACCGGCAGGGAGTTCGTCCTGCTCGGATTATCGAACTTTTTACCCTCCACCAACTGGTCCGCGTAGTTGCCGAACCGGTTGGCCCATATTACCCGCTGTCCGGTGAGCGGGGCTTTGTCGAGGCGTTTCAGACTGTCGAGCAGCGCTTTACTTACCTGGTACTGGTTGCCCAATGCGTGTTCGTATAAAATCTGCAACTGCTCCTCGTCGGTCACGGATTTGATCCAATTGTATAAAACGGGCGACGCCACGGTGCTCTGCGTGGCCGCTTTTACCGATCCAAGCCGCAATTCACCGCGACTTTCGGCGATAAAGCGGGCGTCGGACGGCGTTTTCTCCCAAAATGTCCTGAAAAAGTCGGTACCTAACGTCCGGCTGCTGTTCAACCGCTGGTTTTCCGCGGCCAGATACAATGGGTACTGGTTATTGGCGTCGGCATTGGCGCCGGCGAAGTAGAAGAGCTTTTTGGTCTTGCCGATAGAATCTCCGTCAAATGTCACCTCGACAGTCCCGGGCGACCCGAGGAAGGTCGTAAATGCCTTGCCGCCGTAATCCATGTAAATTTCTTCCTGCGGGAAAAGCATCGGCAGCGACACGCGGAAAGTACCGTCGGCCTGCAAATCGGCCTGTTTGCTCAGTTCCGATTGCGGTTGCAGGACATTGTTGCGTGAAAAAGTAATGAATGGAGCCTGGCGGTAGAGCCTGCCGCTGAGGTTATTGACCCGACCTTTGATAATAAGTGAGTCGGTGACTGCAAATGCTGAATGCAAAAAGCCGAGAAAGAGGGCCGTGAATATGATGAAGCGCATGCGGGTGATCATTAAAATTTAGTAACGAAAAATAACGAGGCTTTTTCATGCTACCAAATATGTACGATTATTTGCCCGAATGCACCGGATCCACAGGCTACACCCTGTCGGGGTCATCGGACGGTTCCAGGGTAGGGCCATCCTCATAGCGAACGTAAATGCCGTGGTACCTTTCCTGCGCATCATAATCCTTGCGAAGCGGGTGACCTTCCCAGTCTTCCGGGAGTAAAATGCGGCGGAGATCGGGGTGCCCTTCGAATGCAATGCCCATCAAATCGTAAGCCTCGCGCTCGTGCCAGTCGGCGGTGCGCCAGATGTGGCTTACAGTCGGGACGGAGGGCAGGGTTGCTTCGGCGGTATTTCTTGGAAAAATGGTTTTCAGGGTCAAATCCAGGCCGTAAGGAATAGAAGTCAGGTTGTAAATGAGCTCCATGGTATCGGCAGTGGCACCGTTATCGATCGCAGTAATGCAAGCCAGGTAATCGAAATACAGCCTCTCATCTTCATGGAGGAAACGGCAAATGTCCGCAATGCCTTGTGCAGGTACGATCAATGCAGGTTGCGGGTTTTTCGTATCCGCAGAAATAGCGTGCTCCGGGAACTGGCTGGTAACGGTATCGGTGATTTCCTGAAAGGTCATAATAAGGATTAGGATAAAACGGCTGGCTGGTTTGCGGCTTCCATTTCAAGGAACAATTCGGGAACAGCTTCCCGTTTGCCTCGGATTTTTTCCTGCAATTTCATAAAACCGCCAATAAGCGCCTCGGGCCTGGGCGGGCATCCGGGGACATACACATCCACGGGGATAATGCGGTCGACGCCCTTCACCACGTGGTAGCCATGCTCCCAGTAAGGACCGCCGCAGTTGGAGCAGCTGCCCATCGAGATCACATAGCGCGGTTCCGGCATTTGTTCGTACAGCCGGCGGATGCGGTCGGCCATTTTAAATGTAACGGTACCAGCCACGATCATCACGTCCGATTGGCGGGGGGAAGGCCTGGGCATGATCCCGAAACGTTCGAGGTCGTAGTTGGCGGCGTAGGTGGCCATCATTTCGATCGCACAACATGCCAAACCGAAGCCCATAGGCCATAACGACGATAGCCGGGCCCAGTTCATCAGGTCCTCGGCATTGGTCAGGATAATGCCGCCGTCGCCCGTTTTGATTCGTTCACTCATGAATATTCTTAAATGCCGGATTTTGGTACGGATATTGCTTTGAAATGCATTATCCGTCTGCAAAACTAACCATATTTGGCAAGAATCGGTTTCCGGCGGCGTTACAAAACAAACACAAGACTTCAACAATATGAAACACAAATTACTCATCAGTTTCCTGTTTTCGGCCTTTTGCATGGGCACGGCATCGGCCCAGACCGATTCTACCGTCAGGATTTTCAAAACCGGGATGGCGGTGTATGCCGAGTTTGGCCTGCTCCCCAACAACAAAACGCTGCGCGATCAGCTGTCGCGGCTGCAGGTGAAGCCTTTCACATCTTTTATGGGCAATCTCGTACTCGCGCGCCGCACCGAATCGCAAAGGTGGTTTTCGGAAGCCCGGATCATCATCATGAACAGCACCAACTACACCTCCGATCGCGACACACGAAAAGCCTATCTGAACGGTTTGGGCATCGGTACCGACGGCGGGCCGAAGCTCGTGAATAATGCGCGGTGGAACGTTATGATACCGCTCGGTGCCGATTTTATGGTGTACAGGATGAATATCAAGAGCAATGCATCGGTCTCGGCACAGCAGCTGCTGAACAACCCGTCGGCATACCAGGCGGTCAAACTTTACACGGCCAATATCAACCTGCACGGAGGCATCGGGGTGGATTATAAAATGGATTTTCTGCCCAAAATCCATGAAAAGGTGTACCTGAGCGGCAAGCTGACCTACCATCAGCCCATTTTGGGACGCCGTAAATGGAAGGGCGATAACGTGACCGTCGACGACCTGTCGCGGTTAAAAGTCAACCAGATTTACGCGCAGCTCGGGTTGGTTTTTTTCCCGCGGCCGCACATGAAAAAATGGAGTGGAATGCATTAGTCAGGCGCCCTTCTTTTCAGCCAGAAGCGCCCTGAGCTGGTTTTCGAGGATTTTAATATAGGTATCCTTGTCCATTTCGCTCAGCGTTTCAGGTGAAAAGTGCCCCAGCGGCACATCCTGAACAATTTGCTGCACCGGGCGGTCGGTGATCAGCTCCGGTACTGTCGTGTTGAGGAGTTCGGAGAGTCGCCTGAGCGTATCGACGCTCGGGTCGGTATGCCCGTTTTCGAGCTCATGGTATTGTTCCTCGCTCATTTGCAGCGAAGTGGCCAGATGGGCCGTAGAAAGTCCTTTCCGTTCCCGCCTGGTGCGCAGGTTCCTTGCAAAAGCCTCCATAGTAATTTGTCGATGATGACAGGATAAGTAACAAGCCTGAAAAGTCGGCATTTTTTAAGTAACTGTCAATATAATTCGATAAAACAAAGTAGCCTTTGGATAATTCACAAGGGTGTTTATCAGAAAGTTATATATGCTACTTCTTGTACCTCTCATTCACCTTCGCGTACAAATCCGCAGGAACAGGGGATTTGACTTCGGGGATTTGGGGTTTGGGGAGGACCCAGTCGAGGTAGCCTTTGGCCCAGGCGTAGGCGAGGCCGAAAATGAGGATACCGATGAAAACGGTCATTTCAGCCATGGCAAACCAGCCCCATTGACCGTTGGTTTGCTCGATAAGCTCTTCACTTCCGAAAACGACCGACCACGGGAATAGAAACAGCAGTTCCACTTCAAACAACACAAAAATCAGCGCGACGACGTAAAACCGCACGTTGAACTGGATGTTTGCATTACCCAACGGTTCTTCACCGGATTCATAGGTGGTAAGCTTCTCTTCGTTGGGATTGTGCGGGCGCAGGAACTTCGCAATGGTGAGCATTACGCCGAGCAATATGAGCGCGGCGATGATGAAGAGCAGGATATAACCGAAATCGGTGAGCATGGTAATGTGCCTGTTTTGTGCAAAACTAGGCAAAATGCGCCGGATATCGTGAAAACAGGACTGTTAAATGCTGAGCAGAATCGTCCGGAGGCTCAGCCCGATCACGAGCACACCCACGAGCAGCATCAAAGGCTTGCGTTTGATCTTACCCACGAGCATCGCACCGAAGGGCGCAGCCATTACGCCGCCGACGATCAATCCCAGCACCACTTTCCAGCTATCGACACCCGTAAAAAGCATGAATGTAATACCGCTGGCGAAGGCAACGGCAAATTCCGCCGCATTCACCGAACCGATGGTGTAGCGCGGATCACGGCCTTGTCCGAGTAGCGTTGAAGTAACGATGGGTCCCCAGCCGCCGCCGCCGATCGAGTCGAGGAAGCCGCCGGTTGCTGCGAGAATGCTGATGCGTTTGGTCTTATTCTTTACAAAAGTTTTTTGCAGCGCCTTGCGAATAATGATGACGCCGAGGACCAGCATATAAAATGCGATGAACGGCTTGATGAAATCACCGTCGATCACATCGGATAGCAGGTATGCGCCTGTAATAGATCCTAATATGCCCGGTATGAGCAAGCTTTTGAAAAGCTTTTTATTGATATTCTTAAAACGGAAATGCGATATAGCCGAAGCGCCGGTGGTGAACATTTCGGCGAAATGCACGCTTGCGCTGCTCACCGCGGGTGTAACGCCGAGGCTCAGCAAAAATGAGTTGGAAGTAACCCCATAAGCCATTCCCAGCGCGCCATCTACCAGCTGCGCTGCCAAACCTACCAGTACATATAATGCAAACTCGCCGGTAAGGAAATCGGTTACCTGTTCGGTGTTGATGCTGATGACGCCGTTTGTCAGTAAGAGGCCGAGTAACAACAGGATGGCAGCAGCCGGAACGATATACCAGGTCGGCGACGAGGGCAGTTTGAGCGAAAGCACTTTGGCAAGCATTACCGTGAATTTTAGAATTTTGGAATATAGAGTTTACAAAAATAGCAAAACTATTTAATCTACGTAATTGATAGATTATTAAATTTTGCTTAAAGTATCTCGCGGTAACGTCGGATTAGATTTCTCCCGTGACGAAATCGATGAAATTTCCCTGGTTAATCCAGTGCTTGGCGGCTTCGGGATAGGCTTCCACAAATGCTTTTGGAAATTTTACTTTGATATCTTTCCATTTGAATTCGTAGGCGCTCAGCTGGTCGTCAGCTACTTCGAGCCAGTCCAGTTCCTGCTGGTCGTAGGTGCGCCAGAAGTAAGTATGGGGCGTTTTTCGGGTGTAGGAATTGTATTTGATGCGCTCCGCAACCAGGTAGTTTTCCCACAGCGCACCGGTGTCCATCCGCTGGTTGAGCGGAGAGAAATTGTTGATCAGCGCATTTCTTATCCCATTATCCAGAAAATACCATTTCGATGATTTGGTCACTTCTTTTCGAAGATTCTTGCTGTATCCGCCGACACGGGTGATAATGAATACTTTGGAAAACAAATCCAGGTATCGTTCCACGGTATTCCGGTCGATTTGGAGCGTTTTGGCCAATTCGTCATAGGAAACTTCCTGAGCGGTTTGGTAAGCGACGAGTTGGAGCAGTTGCAGCATCTTATGCGAATACCGGATCTGCTCGAACATCAAAATATCTTTCAACAGATAAGCGCTGACCAGTTCTTTGAGATAATCCGATTTCGCTTCGGCAGTTTCCAGTTTCAGTACTTCCGGATAGCTGCCGAAAATCATCCGATTTTCCAGCTGTTGTTTCGTTTCCAGGTAATTTTCCTGTCCGGATAATTCCATTTGGGCGATTGGGAACAGCTGGAAACTGATTTGGCGGCCGACGAGCGGCTCACCGGTTTTGTTGGAAAGCTCAAATGCCGAGGAGCCGCTTGCAAGAATAGTCAGTTGGGGAAAAGAATCGATCAACAGTTTAAGCGACTTGCCGATTTCAGGCACGACCTGCGCTTCATCAATGATCAGAAGGTCGATATCGGCTACCCATCGTTGAAAGGAAGCGACGCGCCGGTCAGACAACAGGGCGACGGTGTCCAGGTCTTCCGCGTTCATGAATAATGATTTTCCATTAAACTGCTCCTCCACTTCTCGCATCAGGTGCGTCTTGCCGACGCGGCGGGCACCGTAGAGAACGAGCGCTTTGTTTGAAGCCGTTTTGGCAAGAATTTGTGCGAGAATATGCCTGGAAAAATTCATTTTAGCTAAATTTGTTGAATTAACTCAACGAATTTAGCTAAATTCATTGAATTAACTCAACCAATTTAGGTTTTATAACCAAACTACCCTTTGCTCGGACACGTGATCGTGACCGATAATATCTCCGTAAAGCTCCGGTCTGCGGGCCTGGATGTAGCGGTGGCCGCCGGCTTGTTGCAGCTTTTCAGGGGTGAATGTCGCGATGACAAAGTCGTTGTCGAGTTTGCGGCATTCGGCGATGATGTCGCCGAATGGGTCGAGGAGCATGGAGCAGCCGTTTTTGAGCTGGTCGTCGTCCATACCGATCGGATTGGAGAAGACGGCGTAAACCGCGTTGTCGTAAGCGCGTGCGGGGAGCCATTTCATGAGCCATGCGCGGCCTTTGAGTCCGTCGAACTCCTGGCGGAGCGTGGTAGGGTCGGCTTGGCGATTGTGCCAGAGCTGCGGGTCGACGAACCCGGCGCCGGGGCGGGTGGATGGCGTGCACATGGTAACGTGCGGCATGAAAATAATGTCTGCGCCCAGCAGCTTGGTCGCCCTTACGTTTTCGATAATGTTGTTATCGTAGCAGATAAGAATGCCGCATTTCCAGCCTAACAGGTCAAAAATCACATATTGGTCACCCGGTGTGAGATTTGGATTAATGAATGGGTGGAGTTTGCGGTACTTCGCGACGAGGCCGTTTTTATCTACACAAACATAGGCCTTATACATTTTGTCGTCCGCATCTTTTTCGAACAAACCCGCAAGTACTACGATATCGTGCTCCGCCGCAATATCCTGCAATGCATGAATGCTTGGCCCGTCGGGAATGGGTTCTGCGACTTCGAGCAACTGTTCCCGTGACAAATGCCGGGCGAAAGTATAGCCGGTAATGGAGCATTCGTGGAATGCGATGACCTGCGCACCGGCTTTCGACGCGTCGCCGGCGAGTTGGCGGATCACATTGAGATTGTAAGTTTTGTCGCCGCTTTTGTTTTCAAACTGGGCTGTCGCAATTTTAATCGGTTTCATAGCTGGGCTTTTTGTTCATAAGAAATACACAGACGTGTATGATAGAAACCGAAAAGCTACGAAAACTAATCTCCGAAATGGAGCAAATGAGTGGTTACCATTGCTGCGCCCAGAAACTCTGGCCTTCGTAGCCGCTTTGTGCCAGCAATTTGGCTGCTTGCATGCTCCGTTTACCGCTGTTACAGTAAAAAACGACTTTTTTACCAGCAGGAAATGTTCCGATGCTTTCGGGGATTTCGGAAAGCGGGATATTCTCGCCGCCGAAGTTATCCGCTTCAAATTCATTGTATTCGCGCACATCCACTAACATAACCTGTTCGGGATCAGCTTCCTGCAATGATTCAAATTCATCATAGGACATTTCGCGCGTATTTTCGGTGGCTGGCTGTCTGGCGGTAATCTCAGGAGCTTTCACAGGAGTCACCTCCGCGGACCTTGAAAATTGGAATACAGATTGGCTGTTAGAAAGTGTATTGATTACCAGTAGTTTACCTGATAATGGTTGACCAATACCGGCAATGATCTTGATCGCCTCATTGGCCATATAAGTGCCGATAATGCCTGGCAGAACGCCCATCACGCCGGCTTCCGCACAGTTATCGCCTTCCTCGGCATCCGGAAAAAGGCACCGGTAGGTAGGCCCGCCCTGGTAGTTGAAAACCGAAACCTGCCCTTCGAAACGCAAAATGGACCCGAATACGAAGGGTTTGTTCAATTCCACACAAAAATCATTCACCAGGTAACGCGTCTCGAAATTGTCGGAACCGTCGATGACGAGGTCGTAGGCGCTGAGCAAATCGATCGCGTTTTCGGCATTCAGCCGGTCGGGGTAGGCGGTGAGTTTTACGAATGGATTGAGCACCGAAAGTTTTTCTACCGCTGTAATGGCTTTGTTTTTACCCACATCGTCGGCGGAATAGAGGATTTGTCTGTGCAGGTTGGTCAGGTCCACGGTGTCGTCATCGATAATGCCGATTTCACCCACACCTGCCGCCACCAGGTATTGCAGCACGGGGCAGCCCAGCCCACCCGCACCCACGACGGCCACCTTACCCGCGCGGAGCTTCTCCTGACCAGCCATACCCATTTCCGGCATGATGATCTGGCGTGCGTAGCGTTTTCGTTCGATTGGTGTAAACATAAGTAATGAGTGAATGAGTGAATGAGTAAATGAGTGAATGAAAAAGAATCACTCATTCACTCATTCGCTCATTCGCAATTAAACTTGCGTCCCAGTCTTTCCAAACCACCTCATAGCCCGCCCCGCGGATCATTCGGGCGATCTCGGCTGGCTTTCTTTCGTCGGAAATCTCGAATTGTTCGAGCGATTCCGGCTCGACTGCGTAGCCGCCTGGATTGGTTTTGGAGCCTGCGCTGATGGATGTTACACCCAATTGAATGCAATGGTTCCTGAATTTCTCGGATTCACGCGTGGAAAGCGACAGTTCGACCTCGCCATTGAAAATCCGGTAGGCACAAATAAGCTGCACCAGCTCCCGGTCGCTCATCGCAACTTTTGGTTCCAGGCCGCCGGAGAATGGCCGCAAGCGGGGGAACGAGAGGCTGTAACGCGTTTGCCAGTAGGTTTTTTCGAGGTAGTCCAAATGCAGGGCGGTAAAAAAGCTGTCGGTACGCCAGTCTTCCAAACCTATCAATACACCTAAACCCATTTTGTGAATACCGGCCTGGCCGAGTCGGTCGGGCGTTTCGAGGCGGTAGTTGAAATGCGCTTTTTTGCCTTTGGGATGATGTTTCCGGTAATCTTCCTGATGGTAAGTTTCCTGATAAACCAGCACAGAATGCAGGCCAAGCGGGATCAGTTCTTCATACTCATCGCGATCGAGCGGCTGAACTTCCATCGAAACCTGCGCGAAATGCGGGCGGATCAGTTCGAGCACTTTTTTGAAGTAGGGGACATGCACGGTCTGGTTTGCCTCACCGGTCACGAGCAGCACGTGTTCGTAGCCCATGCTTTTGATCACCTCCACCTCTTGCAGGATCTCGCGGTCGGTCAGTGTTCTGCGGCGCACCTTATTATCCAGGCTGAACCCGCAGTAGGTACATATATTGGTACATTCATTGGACAAATACAGCGGTACATACATTTGAATGGTATTGCCAAACCGTTTCCGGGTCAGCTGCCGGCTCAGTTTTGCCATGGGTTCCAGGTATGCGGCGGCGGCGGGGGATACCAGTGCTTTGAAATCTTCCAGCGTCCGTTTCGGCGTCGTTAGTGCTTTTTCAACATCTGCGGCTGTTTTGGAATAAATACTTTCCTTCACATTATCCCACGAATACCGCGCAAATTCTTCCTTAAAGCTCATCCAGAAATGCGGTTAACGGGCTGCTCGCCTCGGCCAGGTTACTTTTTGATCCTAATCTTGCCTCATAAGCCATCCTGCCCGATTGCACGGCCAGCTTAAATGCCTCCGCCATCGCTACCTGATTGTCGGCCACGGCAATGGCGGTATTCACGAGCACGGCATCAGCCCCGATTTCCATCGCTTTCGCGGCATCCGATGGCGCACCGATACCGGCATCTACCACGACTGGTACCTTGCTTTGTTCGATGATAATTTCCAGAAAATCAATGGTTTTTAATCCCTTATTGCTCCCGATCGGCGATCCCAACGGCATTACGGCTGAGGCTCCGGCTGCTTCCAGTCGTTTGCAAAGGACAGGGTCGGCGTGGATGTAAGGTAATATTACAAAACCCAGTTTTGCCAGCTCTTCGGTAGCCTTCAATGTCTCGATCGGATCGGGCATGAGGTACTTTGGGTCGGGATGGATTTCCAGCTTCAACCAGTTGGTTTCCAGTGCCTCACGCGCGAGCTGAGCCGCAAAAACGGCCTCTTTTGCCGTGCGTACGCCGGAGGTATTGGGTAGTAAATGAATGTGGTTGTGGGTTAAATGCCCCAGAATATCATCGCCTGCGTTGTGTACATCCACGCGGCGGAGGGCGACCGTCACCAGCTCGGAACCGGAAGCGAGCAATGCTTCTTCCATCACCAGCGCCGAACTGAATTTGCCGGTCCCGGTAAAGAGCCTCGATTGAAATGTTTTATCTGCAATGGTCAGCATAATGCTTGTTGGATTTGGTAAAAAGTTTCTTGCGGATCTGCCGCGCCGATCAATGCGGCCGACATTGCGACACCGTGAAGACCGGCTGTTCGAATCAGCCCAATATCGTCGGGTGTAATGCCGCCGATGGCGATAATGGGCGTGCTGTGACCTGCTTCCTGCATTTGGCTCATTAAAGTACGGTAGCCTGCGATGCCGAGAATAGGGCTCAGATTTTGCTTGGTACTCGTAAAGCGGAACGGGCCGAGGCCGATGTAATCTGCACCTTCTTCGATCCTTCGCACCACATCTTCCCAGGTATTGGCTGTACCGCCGATGATCATTTTCTCGCCTACGAGCGTGCGCGCCTCCGGTACGGGCATGTCGGTGAGGCCGAGGTGCAAGCCGTATGCTTCAACTGCCAGGGCTACCAGTGGAAAATCGTTGATAATCAGCTTTGCACCGTAGCTATCGCACAGGCGGGTTGCTTCCCAGGCAATGGGCAGCACTTCCTCTTCACGACGATCTTTCACCCGCAGCTGAATCCACCGGCAGCCAGCTTGCAGAGCAATGCGAATGCTGTCGACATGGGACAATTCACTAGTTTCATTGGATATAAAATGAAATTTGTCAACAACATCAGTTATGCCCCCTCTGTCCCCCGGTTGAAACCGCGGGCAATGGATTGCTTTTGTTGTTAGAAATGGATCATTTCCATTTTCATTGCCGGAGGCAATTTTAGAATCCATTGCCCCGGGTTTTAACCCGGGGATGCTGGATGTTTGCTGGAATGTTGGATGAGAAAAAGATGATTGGAATGCTTTGAGGAGCTCAAATTGGGCAATGGCATTGTCTGGATTTTGCCAGATGCTGCCTAGCAATGCGGCGCCATTAAAACCTATTTCCTGTATTTGTTTCAAGTTTTCAGCGTGAATGCCGCCTAGGGCGATTACTTTTCCGGGAAAACTATATTTCTCCAATCTAAAATCAGCGGGCAGTTTCGAGCGGTAACCTTCCTTTGAAATACTATCATACACCGGTCCTAGAAATGCGTAATCAAAGCAATGTGAAAGCGTTTCAAGATCGGCTGGATCATGCAGTGAAGTGCTGATTGTGAATCCGTTGTCTTTCAATTCCTTCAAATGCGCTTCACGCTGCGCCAGCCTGTCGTTTTCTGTAAAATGCAGCCCGGTAATGCCCAATGCGGCCGCCAGCTGATGATGCTGATGCAATGCAATGCGGTCGCGGTGTTGTGGCTCAATTTGTTCAAGCAATGCACGCACCTCTGCCTCCGGTACGCCGGGCTTGCGCACGTGCAAGCGCGCGAGCCCGTGTGCGAAGAGCTGGTTGATGATACCAGCTTCGCCAGAGAGCATTTCCGGGCGGGTTATGACAATCAAATCTTCCATTACAAATAAATTTCACTGCCCTTTTCTGCAAACTCCCGTGCTTTTTGCAGCATCCCTTCTGTAACAGCTTCCTCGGTAGCAAGCCCGTTTTCTTCCGCATAGTCGCGTACGTCCTGCGTGATCTTCATCGAGCAGAAATTCGGGCCGCACATCGAGCAGAAATGCGCGACTTTGGCACCTTCGGCGGGTAACGTCTCATCATGGAATTCGCGAGCGGTGTCCGGATCGAGCGAGAGGTTAAACTGGTCTTCCCAACGGAACTCGAAGCGGGCTTTGCTTAACGCATTGTCGCGGTACTGTGCGCCGGGGTGGCCTTTGGCGAGGTCGGCGGCGTGGGCGGCGATCTTGTAGGTGATCACGCCGTCTTTCACGTCTTTTTTATTCGGCAAACCTAAATGCTCCTTTGGCGTCACATAGCAAAGCATCGCGGTGCCGAACCAGCCAATCATGGCCGCGCCGATGGCCGAGGTAATATGGTCGTAACCTGGTGCGATGTCGGTAGTTAGGGGCCCTAATGTATAAAATGGCGCTTCGTGGCAATGCTGCAACTGCTTTTCCATATTTTCTTTGATCAAATGCATTGGCACGTGGCCGGGGCCTTCGATGATGGTCTGCACATCGTGTTTCCAGGCGATTTTGGTCAATTCGCCGAGCGTTTCCAGCTCCGAAAACTGAGCGGCGTCGTTGGCGTCGGCGATGCTTCCGGGGCGGAGGCCGTCGCCAAGCGAGAATGCCACATCGTAAGCCTTCATGATTTCGCATATCTCCTCGAAGTGCGTATACAGGAAGTTCTCCTTGTGATGCGCCAGGCACCATTTGGCCATAATGGAGCCGCCGCGCGAAACAATGCCGGTAATGCGCTTGGCCGTCAGCGGAATGTAACGCAGCAGCACGCCCGCATGGATCGTGAAATAATCCACACCCTGCTCGGCCTGCTCGATGAGCGTGTCGCGGAAAAGCTCCCAGGTCAGGTCTTCGGCCTTCCCATTTACTTTTTCCAAAGCCTGGTAAATAGGGACGGTACCGATCGGTACCGGCGTGTTGCGGATGATCCATTCGCGGGTTTCGTGGATGTTTTTGCCTGTCGACAAATCCATAATCGTGTCCGCGCCCCAGCGACATGCCCATACGGCCTTTTCCACTTCTTCTTCAATGCTCGACGACACTGCCGAGTTGCCGATATTGGCATTGATCTTCACCAGGAAATTCCGGCCGATGATCATCGGCTCGCTTTCCGGGTGGTTGATATTTGAAGGAATGACAGCACGTCCCGCCGCCACTTCCTCGCGTACAAACTCGGCGGTAATGTGACTTTTCGGTGTGTTCGCGCCGAAACTGTGACCGGCATGCTGGTGCGCCAATCCACCTGCCTTACCATTCAGCGATGCCAAATGAGCGTCGATACGCTGGTTTTCACGGATCGCGATGTACTCCATTTCGGGTGTGATAATGCCCTTTTTGGCATAATGCAGCTGCGAAACGTTCTGTCCGGCTTTTGCGCGGAGCGGTTTTGCATTATGGGCGAATCTTAAATGGTCGAGTTTTACATCGGCAAGGCGCATCCGGCCATATTCCGAAGAAATCGTTTCCAGCTCTTCCACATCGCCGCGGCTCCGTACCCATTCCGCACGCAACGCGGGAAGGCCTTTTTTGACATCTATTTCAATGTTTGGATCGGTATAGGGGCCGCTGGTGTCGTAAACCGTTACGGGTTCGTTCGGTTCGCTGGCGCCCTGTCTGCCGTGTATCCGCGTATCGTTAAGAGAAATCTCGCGCATCGCGACCGAAATGTCGTGGATTTGCCCTTTTACATATATTTTTCTGGAATTGGGGAATGGGTCGCGGGTGATGGTTTCCGGCGTTTTTT
Organism: Dyadobacter soli; assembly: GCF_900101885.1. Taxonomy (GTDB): domain Bacteria; phylum Bacteroidota; class Bacteroidia; order Cytophagales; family Spirosomataceae; genus Dyadobacter; species Dyadobacter soli. Next base: position 316,685 of record NZ_FNAN01000003.1, read on the forward strand.
CTGTCTTCATGATGATGTTTTCTGGTTAAATGCTGGTGGGATACAGGTAATGCAATGCTAGCCGCCTTGCGTAGCGGTAATGAGCGTGATCTGGTCGTTGGGGGAAAGCTGGCGCGTGGGCCAGTCGGATTTCGGGACTACCGATTGATTAATGGCGACGGCGATGCCTTTGCCGGACGGAAACACCTCGGATACGAGTTGTCCAACCGTTTGAGTGGCAGTGATTTGCTTAGCCTGTCCGTTCAGGATGATTTCCATTCCAAATACAGTTTTAGATACAAAAAACCTTAGGAATGGACCTATGAAGAAAAGAATAGACGGAGCTACGTGCACGGTAACTCCTGCTTTTCCCTTCGGCAGTACTAGCTGCATCAGGTTCAAAGGGTATGATCTCAGTCCGCATGTCGGGACACCCCTAAAGTTGAGGCAAAGCTATTCGAAATTCAGGATTTTCAAAAGAATTAGAAAAAAACGTAAGACGGATGTGGGTTTAGGCGTGAAATTTTTTAAAATAATAAGGTATTTTTGGCCTTAATATTAAACCTGTATAACGCCTGCTTTATTTTGATGGATTTGATCATCAGAAGTGCTGCTCCTAAGGATCTGCCTTCGCTGTTGGAAATTATCAACCACGCTATTCTTAACACCACGGCTATTTATGATTACGAAGCCCGGACCATGGACCAACAAAAGGCCTGGTTTGAGCAGATGTTCTATGACGGTATGCCGGTGATCGTGGCGGAGCTCGAAGGCGAAGTGATCGGTTATGGTTCTTACAACATTTTCCGCCCGAAAATCGGGTACAAATTCAGCGTAGAGCATTCCATCTATCTTGACGAAAAATCACGCGGAATGGGCGTCGGCGGCAAATTGCTTGGCAGCCTCATCCAGCGCGCGAAAGAATCGGGGCTGCACACAATGATCGGGTGTATCGATGCCTCCAACCGGGCGAGTATCGAATTTCACAAGAAGTACGGGTTTGTGGAGAAGGGATATCTCAAAGAGGTAGCTTATAAATTTGACCAGTGGCTGGATCTGGTTTATATGCAGTTGTTGTTGGAAGAAGATTGATTTTTTGGGAGGAAGGAGGAAGGGGAGGAAGTTTGGAAAAACGATGCCGTACGGCTGGTGCAAATCTCTTGATTTGTACATATTATTTGAAGGCCTCCGGCCGGTCATTACACCTGCAAGATTTTGCGGTACTGACCGGCCGGAGGCCTTCGAATATCAGGCACGAAGGCGACCTTCGCGCCATTCTATGAAAGGCGACCTTCGCGCCATTTCTTTTTAATGGGCTCGGCCCGTTTCTACGTAAGTTTCTTCATCGCCGGTAGGCTTGCCTTGCCACCAGGAGGCGAGAATGGAGCCGGTAATGTTCATCAGCGGCCCGAAAATTGCCGGGGCTAGGCCTACGGTGGCCATTTTACCCATTTCCTTGGCGATACCGGAGGCTAATCCCCCATTTTGCATCCCCACTTCAATGGCTATCGTGCGGCAGTCGCGCTCGCTCATGCGGAACAGGCGGCCCGACCAGTAACCGAGCGTGTAGCCCGAAAGGTTATGGATCAACACAAGTAATAGCAATGCAGGCCCGATCGATAGCAGGCTGTCGCGGCCGGCGGCGGTGATGATCACGATGATGAATGCGATACCGCCCATCGATACCAGCGGCATAGCAGCGTCCAGCCATTTCACTTTTCCGCTGAACAGCTTGTTGAAAAGCAACCCGGCGCCGATTGGAATAATCACCATTTTAATAATATCCCACATCATATGCAGCGTATCGATTTTCACGAACGCGCCCGCGAGCATGCTCATGAGGATCGGCGTCACGATCGGCGCGAGCATGGTGGAAATGGCGGTAATAGTGATGGACAATGCAAGGTTCGCTTTGGCCAGGTAGGAAATCACATTGGAAGCCATACCGTTTGGCGAGCAGCCGATCAGGATGATACCTGCCGCGATTTCAGGTGGGAAGCCGCTGATGTTGGCCAATGTATAACCGATGGTTGGCATAATGATAAAGTGGCTCACCACGCCGATGAGTACGCCTTTGGGCATTTTAACTACACCCACAAAATCACCGAAGCTCATGGAAGTACCCATACCGAACATAATGATCTGGATGAGTGGTGTGATAAGGGTCGAAAGTTTAAAGTCGCCGACTGTCAGGAAATGCTGTGGGTAATACAATGCCGTGGTCACTGCCGCGAAAATCACGGTGGTGTAGGTAAAGCCTTTCAGTTTTTCATAACCTCTGAAACTAATGGCGAGCGACAGGAAGAATGCAATAAAGAAGGGGCCGGCCGAGGGGAGGCTTCCGGTGAAAGCGAGGTAGAGCGCTATCAGCAGACAAACCGCGGCGACGCCGGACATGAGCTTGTAAATATTCATATAATTGTATTTAAAATGCAATTTTGAAAATGCGAAAGAAAAATCCTGTCTGTCTTACCCAACAGGAAATGCTGAAAATGAGGTGGAATTACCCGCTTACCAGGTTCTTTTTTTCATGTACTCGTCGAGCTCCGAACGTTTCATGGGGATTTCGTTCGGGTTGTTGTCGAGCCATTTGAGGAAGTCGTTTTTCAATGCGTCGGTCCATTGGCTGTCGATCTGGCCGGGCGTGTATTTCCCTGCTTTCAGCATTTGAATACCGAATTTGTCACGCAATGCAATGAATTCCGCGGTCTGCACCACTTTCTCGACCATATGCGCAGGAATGAAGATCACACCTTCTTTTTTGGCCAAAACCAAATCGCCCGGAAGTACCACGGCACGCCCGATGCGGATGGGCGTATTGATACCGGTCACTACGGCGTCTTTCAAATAGGAAGGATCAAAATCGCGCACGAATGCATTGAAACCCGGGATTTTCGAAAGGCCGTCGAGGTCGCGCACGGAGGCGTCGAATACTACGCCATTGCCCGTTTTGGCAAAAATGGAGTTGGCAAGATTGTCACCGATTAGTGTTCCTTCCACGATTTTGCCCATACCGTCGGCGACATATACGTCGCCTTTGCTGAGCATGTCGATCGGCCAGGAGTTGGTGTTACCGATGCGGCCTTGTTTGGTGCCACGGTCTTTGATGTTCTTCTCGATGTCGGGGCGCGACGGCATAAACTGCGCCGTCAATGCGCGTCCTGCTATCACCACGTCGTCGTGGACGATCTTCCAATTGCCTTCAAACTGGCAGTTGTAGCCGTCATTTTTGAGCACTACCCATGCTTCTTCGATATTGATTTCTTTGGCGCGGCGGACGAGGTCGTCGGAGATTTTCGGGCGGCCGTCGGGGAAGCGCTCGCCTTTCCATTCGGAGGTCAGGAAAATGAGTTCTTCTTTCGGAATGGTCTGCGCCTTGGCAGTCTGCATTCCTCCGAAGGTCAGGGTCAGGATCGTCGTTAAAGAGAGAATCGGTAGTTTCATAAGACAAGAAATGTACGGCAGGGATATTGAGTAGGTAAAATTAGGCAAAATATCAAATGGAAGCCCTGCCCGGTGACATTGGTCAGAGCTTCCATAGTGTGATTATCTTCTTGAAACGACAATCGGGTTGGTGAGACCGTTGAGGTCGTACACCACTTTGCCGGCGCGGATCGTCACTTCTGCTTCCAGTTTCTGTTTACCGGTAACTTTGGTGCCGGTGTAGTCGAAGAAACCGAATGTGCCGGTGTCGTTCATCATGAACTTGCCATCGAGCACGCGCAAAACGGATACGTCCGCACGCGAGCCTGCGGAAAGGTTACCCAGTTCTTCGCGGTGAATGGCTTGCGCCGGTGCCCAGGTACTGGCTTTGATGACCGCCGGCAGGTCCATACCCATGGCGAGGAATTTGGACATCACATTCAGCATATCCTTCATTGCATTGTTCATGCTGCCGGTGTGGATGTCGGTACTGATGGTGTTGGGGTAAAAGCCGGTTTTAATGGCCGGGATCGCCTGCGAGAATGCGAAGCTGATGCCGCCGTAGCCTACGTCGAAAATGATGCCTTTCTTACGTGCTTCATAAACAAACGGCTTCACTTTGCCCGCTTTCACGTCCACGATCGGTTCGCGGCTGGCCAGCTGGCCGAAGCAGTGCGTGAAAATGTCGCCGGGGCGCAGGTGTTTCATGAAAAGCTCTTCGATAGGCAGTACCGGCTGGCTGCCGCCGAAATCGATCATCACGGGGATGTTGGCGAGCTTGCCGGCTTCCACCGCGCGGTCGGTAGGTGCCCAGTTATAGCCGTTGAAGTGGGCAAGTTTAATACCTACGATATATTCAGGATATTCCTTCGCCACTTTGGCCGTTGCGGCGGCGTCCATGTCTTCCACATTCTGCTCGTAAGTGCCGCCGCGCATACCTTCGCCCACGATGTTCAGGAACGAGAGCACGCGGGTGCGCGAAGCGTCGATGGTTTGTTTTTTGAAATCGGGGAACGACTTCCAGCCGGCGCAGCCTGCGTCCACGACTGTGGTAACACCTGTGCGGAAAGTGAAACCGTCGGGTGGGAGGGCATTGGGGCCATTGCTGTAAGTCTGGTCCATTCTGGTGCCGAAGAAGTTGTGCGAATGCATGTCGATCAGGCCGGGGGTAACGAAAAGTCCCTTGGCATTCACCACCTGCTTGCCTTCTTTGGCATCGATGTTTTTGGCAACGAGCATTACCGTATCGCCTTTCAGCGCCACATCCATAATGCTGTTGATATTGTTTTTGGGATCAATAACATGACCGCCTTTGATGACGATCGAGTACTTCTGTGCGTGTGCGGCAAAACCGGCAGAGCAGAAGAGGGCGGCGGCAATAAATACTTTTTTGATCATGGGTTTTGGTTTAGGAAATAGGTATTACAGTTAAGACAAAAAACACATTAAAATTCCTCATTCGCAGGGCAAAAAATTTTGGACTTAAAACACGATACGGACTGCCGATTTTGGTCAGCAATCCGTATCGGTCATTTAATTCATAAACACGCAGTGCATGGGCCCCGCTTATTTATCCCACCAAACTACACTCGAAAGCGTGTTCGTACCGCCCTGGCGTGTACGCGCTTCGTAGAAATTCACTTTGTTGTATTGTTCTTCCGAATCGGGGATCACGAAACGGGTAGGGATTTTACCGCCCGTGAGGTTACCCGGATAATTCGTCGGCGTCAGCTTCGGATAGCCGGTGCGGCGCCAGTTGGAGAATATCTCGTATTCGTCTTCCAGGAAGAGCGATACCCATTTCTGCGTACCGATCTGCTCCATTTTCTGCGCCAGCGTACCAGCCGCATTGAATGGGTTCGCTTTCAGGTAAGCCGCGATTTTCGCGTCCGAGATCACACCCGCAGTTCCGAACAATGCCCATTGTTTCAAACCTGACGTTACTGCCGAATTGTAAGATGCTTCGGCCGTAGCTCCGCTGTACCAGCCTCTCAGGTTCGCTTCCGCGAGCAGCAGGTGCATTTCCGCGGGCGTCATCACCAGCAACGGCGCGCTGTATTTCAGGATCGTTGCCGGGTTAGGTTCCGAGTAAGTATTGAAGTCGCCCGGCAGGTTGTTGAATGCTGCATTCGGCATACCTTTCTGCAATGCTGTGGTGGTATCGGCCGTGAAAGTCTTGCCATCGGCAGAAGGAATCCATACGATCGAGATCACATTCAGTCGGGGATCTTTGGTGTTCTTCAAATGGTCGATCAGCGTTTTAGCGAACTTTCCGCCTTCCACGTTATCGCCGCCCGGGTTTACGTAGTCGGTGCTCATCAGGCCTGCCGAAATGAAGTTGCGGCTTGCGGTGATGGAACCATCGACATAATCCATTTTAGCGAGATCTGAATCTGCCGTAATCACACCGCCCGCGATTGCTTTCTTTACCCAGGTTTCGGCCATGCCGGGATCAACTTCGGTCATACGCATGCCCAGACGGAGCATCAGCGAGTATGCGAATTTTTTCCATTTGGTAACATCGCCTCCATACATCAGGTCGGAATTGCCGAATGTCGCTTTCGCCGGATTGAATGCGGCGACCGCCTCATCGAGCTCTTTCAGCAGGTCGGCGTAAATAGCTGCCTGGGTATCGTACTTCGGTGTGAAGTTTTTCTCGCTCAGACCACGACCTGCTTCCGTGTAGGGAATGTCGCCGTACATGTCGGTGAGGCGGTGAAAAAGATATGCCTTCCAGATGCGTGACACGGACAGCTTGTTCACGTCGTCGGGTGAAACTTTCACTGCATCTATCACTTGCAGAATGTCGATCACTGCACCCGCAGTAGCCGGGTCACCACCAAACAATGCCCAGCTTCCGGTAGAGTAGGTGTAATTGAAATACTTGTCTCCCGCGCCGGGTACCTCTTTGTATGTCGCAAAATGCTGCATTGAGCCACCGATGGTCAGGTAAGCAGAACCGGTGAAGTTGTTGCTTACGGTCGTCAGCTGCGTCCGGGTAAACAGGTAACCGGGTACAGCCTCAACGGACGCATTGGGGTTCACATTCATTTCTTCAAACCCATTGTCGCAGGAAGAGATGAAGGCGGCCATGGTGGCCATATATGTTAGTTTCAGGAATTTGTTCATCGTCACTGGAATTTTGAATGATTAAAACTTCACTGTCAGGTTTACGCCGATGTTTCTCGTTCTGGGTACGCCAAATGCTTCCAGACCCTGAGCATTGCCATTGGTATAGCTCGATTCCGGATCGAAGTATTTGTTACGCTTGTCTTTGTAAAGCAGCGCGAGGTTACGTCCCACAATCGATACCGATGCGTTTTGCAGTTTGGTGCCGAGGACCGAGAAAGCAGGCAGGTTGTAGCTCAAAATCACCTGACGCAGCTTGATGAAGTCGTTGTTAAACACGAACATACCTGTGTAGTTCTTGTCATTGTCGTAGTAGGTATCGATGTCTTTCTTCTCCCATGTTTTGCTGAATGGAGCTCCTTCCGGCGTCACACCGGTTACAGTCAGGCCTGTTTCACGACCGGGAAGTGTTTCTTTCGGCAAACCGAAGCGGTAAGCGTATTGGTACAGGTTAGAGTACACCACGCTTCCGAACTTACCATCGATGAGGATATTCAACGAGAAGTTTTTGTATTTGAAATTGTTGGTAATACCCATTGTCCATGGCGGCGTGCCGTTACCCAGTTTTTGGAGGTTACCGCGTACCGCGTAGTTGCTTGCTGTGTTGAACACTGTGTTGCCGTTCGCATCCGCCAGTTTGTTATAACCCCAAACCTCACCATAAGTACCTCCAACCACGTTATTGATCAAGCCACCGCCTACACCGGTTCCAATGCTCAGCTGATCCAGGTTAGGGGCCAGTTGCACGATCCGGCTCCTGTTGTAAGCCATGTTGTAGCTGATATCCCATGTGAAGCTGTTTTGCTTGATGGCAGTTCCTGTCAGCAAAAGTTCGATACCCTTGTTGCTCAGCTCACCTACGTTCAGCAATGCAGCCGTGTAACCTGCTGACGACGCGATGTTACTTTGAACAATGTCGTCGGTAGTCTTACGGTTGTAGAGGGTAATGTCGATACCCAAACGGTTTTGCAGGAATTTAGCTTCCAAACCTGCCTCGTAAGTAGTCGAAGTAAGCGGTTTCAAATCCGGGTTAGGTACAATGGAAGAGGAAAGCTGCTGTACTGGACGGCCATTGTGACCTCCCACTGCCATTGCATAGCTTTGGTAGATCTGATAAGGAATTACAGTGGCACCTCCCACTTGCGCCCAGGAACCGCGTAGTTTCGCGAAGCTAACCGCAGCAGGAAGTGTAAATGCTTCCGAGAGTATCAATGAACCACCGATGGCAGGGTAGAAAATGCTGTTGCTCTTGCTGTTAAGTACCGAGAACCAGTCCTGGCGACCAGAAACAGTCAGATATGCAAATCCTTTGTAACCAATATCGGCTGAACCGAATACAGAGTTGATGCCGCTTTTGTTGTAAGTCGGTACGACGGTTGAAGTAGCCAGGTTGGTAAAACTGTAAAAACCTGGGATTGTAAATTCTGCTCCGTTGAATGCAGTCTGGTCATAGATGCTTCTCTGGATATTGCCACCCACGAGTGCAGAGAAATTGAGGTTCTCGGAAAAATCTTTCGAGTAGTTCAAAGTCAGCATTCCGTTGGTTTCGGAAGAGGTTACCTTCTTAGCTTCGTAGGTACCAAGCGGCTGGTATGCATTAGCGGTTGGTACTACGAATTCGTAATTGAAATTGTAGTAGTCGCGGCTCACGCTACCTTTAATGAAAAGGTTGTCGAGAATGTCGTACTTGATGTTCGCCTGACCGAGGAAACGGTTTTTAGTATCCTCATTCTTGAAGTTATTGATCACGAAATACGGGTTGGGCGCCGCAGGAACGGGGTTCCATTCAACCTCTTTACCTGTGCTTGCGTCATAACCCGGAGAAAGGCTCCTGATGTCGACAGTATTGGCGATCAGGTACGTGGCCCAGTGCGGGTTGTAATCGGCGTAACCCACTTTCGGACGGTTGTGGCCGTTCTCGATGTTGTATTGCACAACGGTTTCGATGCTCAGTTTTTTGCCCAGAAACGCATTCAGGTTCAGGTTGGCAATCCTTCTGTTGAAAGAAGAATTCGGAACGATGCTGTTCGAACTTGTATTGTTCAGACCAAAACGGAAGTTAACTGTTTCATTACCACCTGTAAATGAGATGGAGTTGATATAGTTGGTTCCGGCGCGGTAAAAGTTTTTCAGGTTGTTTTTCTGAGGAGAATAGGGGCGTGCCACACCATCGAACTGAACCACGGGAGTACCATCCATTCTCGCACCATAAGACAAACGGCCCGAGCTTTTTGCTTCTGTCTGTGTAGTCGGTTTCACACCATCCACGCCCTGTCCGTATTCATATTGCCAGTCGGGAATGATGGAAAGGTTATCCACCGAGAAGTTGCCATTGTATTCCACACCGATGCCTTTTTGCGCGCGGCCTTTTTTGGTGGTAATCAAAATCACACCATTGGAAGCACGTGCACCGTAAAGCGCAGCCGCAGGACCGCCTTTCAAAACGGAGATCGACTCGATATCGTCGGGGTTGATACCACCGATACCGTCACCACGGTCGGTGTTGTTGCCGTTACCGTCCGAAGCATTACCGCCGCCGGGAACGCTGTTGTCCATCGGCATACCGTTGATCACGTACAAAGGCTGGTTGTTACCGCTCAAGGAACCGTTACCACGGATGATAATGCGGCTGGAACCACCGGGGCCCGTCGACATACCGGTCGCGTTTACCCCTGCAATTTTACCTGTCAATGCATTCGCCACGTTGTTTTCGCGTGCTTGCGTGAACTCGCTGCCTTTCACCTCGGTCACTGCATAAGCGAGCGCCTTTTTCTCTTTGGAAATACCCAAAGCCGTTACAACTACCTCGTTCAGCGCTTTGGCCTCGGGTGCCAGTTGTACATCAATGTTGGTTTGGCTCCCCACAGTGATCTCCTGCGAAGTATAACCTACAAAGCTGAAAACCAGCACGGCCGCAGAAACCTCGCCGTCGGGGATATCGAGAAAAAACTTGCCTTCCGCGTCGCTGGAAGTCCCTCTTTGAGAGCCTTTTACGAGCACGCTCACACCGGGCAGACCTGCGCCGGTTTCATCCTTTACGGTTCCGGTAACATTGCGTTTAGGGGCCGTTTTGGTAGCATTTTCTTCAACAGGTGCCTGTTCGCGGCGCAGGATAATGCGGTCCTGAACCACTTCGTAAGTTACTTTATGCGGGGTCAGAATTTTACTGAGAACTTCTGATAACGATTCGTCCTGAAATTTATAGGATGCTTTCTGATTGTTGAAGATCTGAGGGTTGTACATGAATTTAACCTTCGTCACATTCTCGATCTTTTCCAACGCCTTGTCAATCTCGGCATTAGCTAAACGCAAAGTCACTTTTTGTTCTAACACACGTTGTCCGCGCACATCGTTCGCATGAACGAAGGTGCTGAACGCAATGGCGAGCAGGGCTTGATACAGAGTAATGCGCATGATTTTCTGTAAAGCATGGTGAAATTGTACTCTTTTTGACATAATTTTGATTTTTGTCGGGTTAAAATTCGGCATAATGATTCCCACAGCAGCCTCATTCAGATGCTGTTAAGCGTACACAAGCATGGGGATTGATCGGGTCGGTGGTGTTGCAGCATCATCGACCTTCTTAGGAAAGGTAATCAGTAACGGTTTTGGGTCATAGGCACGGGTGAATTTGTCATAAAGTATTGAGAGAAAGGTATTTTCATTAACATCCTTTGCTATTGATGATGATGCTGGCGTCGAGTTGTTCGTACTGCGCACCGATCGTCTTGCAAATCAGGCTGATCTTCTCGAACAGCGGCTCGTCGGAGAGTGAAGCGGTGAGGTAGCAGTTTTGCATTACCTCCGCATCGAACACGATCTTCACACCATATGATTTTTCCAATGCCGCAAACACTTCGCTGATCGGCGTTCCCTTGAATTCAAATGACTGTCGCTGTATCGGCAATTCCAGCAATTTCGGGTCCGGAATAAGGCTTCTTGTGAGTCGTAACTCATTGGGTGCGAATGTGATCTGCTGGTTTGGCGTCAGTACCATTCCGCCAAGCTTGTCATCGGCATGCTGGCTCGCAATCGCCTCCTTCGTCATCGGGAAGACCGATACTTTGCCCGTTTTTACCACTACTTTGACTTCCTCGCCCTCGAAAGCGCTTACTTTGAAACTGGTGCCCAACACTTTGGTCGCCAGCGTATGTGCATACACGTAAAACGGCTTGTCAGGATTTTTGGCCACTTCAAAAAACGCCTCCCCTTTCAGGAACACCTCCCGCTTGCGGCCCTCGAAGCGGCGCGGGTAAGTAATGCGGCTGTCGGGCTGCAGCAGCACCGAGCTCCCATCTTGCAGGATCACCAGTTTGGCCTCTTTGCCTGTATTCACCGCCTCGATCAGCGGCTCCCTGATCTGGCTCAGGATTACCTTGTATTGATCCGATTGTTTCTGCGAAAGCGTCTGCTTGTTATACCACCATCCGGCAAACATCAGGATCAGCACGGAGGCCGCCATATGGTACCAATTCGGCCTGAAACGCAGCCAAATCGATGATTTCTTCGCATTGTTTTCACCGATCGCGTGCGATAGCCGGTAAATTTCATTAGCCACTTCTTCATCCGAAATACGATCGAATGCCGCTTCCGTCGCCGCCAGGAAATTCCGGGCACGATTGACGAGGTTCTGTTTGTCCGGATTATGTTCCAGCCATTCGGCCCATACTTCTCCGTCGGCAGGGTTGTTGAACAACACCCAGCGTCTGAAAGATGGATCGGCGGCTAGTTCCTCCGGAAGAAAATTGCGGTAATGGAGCATATAAGGCAAATAATAATATGGCTAATTTTAATAAGGATGCGAGAACATTGGGTCAATACTCTCCTTTTGGAAATTAATTTTCGAGAAATTTTCAAAAGGCGAATAAAATGCGGTGGATGAGCCGTTCGTCCGAGAAAATCTACCGATAGTTCATTTGTTGATTTTTAGGGTATCTTATGTTTGATGTCTTGAATATCAAGTTGTATTTTTATGTAACGAATCGAAGACACTACTTGAAAATTATTAGTTAACTTGTCTGAGGAACCGATATGAAATACAACATGGCACCGGACTATCGAAGGGCGAAAGGCGAGGCTATTCGCCTGTTGCAGCAGTTTGGATTGGAGAAGCCGCCAGTGAACCCGATGGAGATCGCGCAGCACCTAGGCGTGAAGGTCTCGTTTGTCGAGTTTGAGAAGAAGCTCAACAATATCTCGGGGTTTTATGATTTTGAAGAGGATACCATATTTGTGAATATGGATGAATATCCTTTACGGCAGACCTTTACGATCGCTCACGAGCTAGGGCATCGGATTTTGCATGCGGAGTGGGCTAAATCTCCTGATTACAAAGTGCTAATGCGCGATGATATGGGTGCGAATGACGCAAAGGAAGCGGAAGCGAATACATTCGCTGCCAATCTTCTCGTTCCTAGGTTTATGCTCGATAAGTATTGGGAGATAGCCACTACGACGCAGCTGTCCGGGCTTTTCGCCGTGTCTGTACCGGTTATTAAGAACCGTATTTCTTTTGAATATGGAGCCTAGTAAGGTTCAGGCAAAGAAAGGGATCCTCAAAAAAGACCAAACAGGCACTCGATTTACAGACATCCAGCTCGCTGCCCACCAGGCAGAGCTTGAAATGACACGGGAGCAAAACCGGCACGCAAAGGAGATGCGGACAACGGAGCTGGGCTTTTTAGGTAAGTTCTTCGGTGACGGGCGTAACACCCAAACCTTTGTTGCACTGATAGCTGTTTTCTCCGGAGTATCAATCTTCGCGACGTGTCTTTTTGCGGCATATTGTAAACCAGTCGAAGCACACTTTTGGTCGGAATCGGGTTCGAAGTCGCTTGCATTTGCCGGTACTGCGCTGGGGTATTTGTTTGGGAGAGGGGCTGTTGGAAGTAGGAAATAGTAATACGGAAAGCGTTTTAGTATATTTGATATGTAATCGCACGTTAGATTTTTAAGACATGAAATTGACTGTCATCATAAGTCGGGGAGACGAAATGCTGATCGGCCAGGTGCAGGAGGTGCCGGGTGTGATAACGCAGGGAGAAAATGTGGAGGAGGTGATGGAAAACATTCAAGATGCCCTTGAACTTTACTTTCAGGATTCTGATGTGATACTTGAAAACAACATTCCACTAATTGATTTGCAAAATGTCGTGTTGACCCAGGAATTGGAATTTGCCTGATGTCGATCAAGCGGAATGAATTATTAAAGCACCTTGAAAGACATGGATGTGTCCTTCACAGGCATGGGTCAAAACACGATTTGTATGCTAACACGCAAAATAACCGCCGAACTACCGTTCCCAGACATCAGAGGATGGATCGGTCTTTGTGCGAGGTTATTTGTAGACAGCTCGGCGTTGAAAAAATTTGAGCTGTCTATAATTCGATTTAAATATACTTTCTGACCGGGTCGATTTTTCTCAATGGAATGGCTATCAGCCAGCTGCCTAGTAGTGTAGCGGAAAATGTAATCACGAACTTGGCGAATGCGGGAAGTTGGGCACCAAGTAACAGATACTGCGTCCAGATGACGAATGGATAGTGCAGGAGATAAATTAAGTAAGCATTTTCCGAAAGGGAATCCCATACCGCATGTGGTTTTTTGAACAATGCGCGAAAGGTGGTCATGAAAGCAATGCAGCTGAATGTAGCTGACAAAACATAGTTCGAGAAGTAAAGCAGATAGCCAGCGAACTCGGATAAGCTGCCTTGTTTTACGAGGTCGGTGAGCAATGGTGGTGTAATTGTAAGTGACGTATATGCACCAGCGCACATTAGCAGCCAAAGTGGCCACCGCCTGACGAGGGGAGCGGAAATGGCGAAGATGCCCTCGTTAAAATGTACTTTGCCCAGCCAGATACCGAGCAGGAAGTATCCGAAATACCAGGCGGCACGGCTGACCTGGAAATCGAATGGGCCAAAGCCCGTCCATTTGCCGGGACCTAGCCAGAATGCGAAGGGGACGTAGAGCATGAACGTGAAGCCAAACCAAAGCAGGATTGTGCGGGATGGTCCGCTTGGCCGTCGTGCGTGAGGGTGTAGATTTGCATCTGCCGCCGCATATGCGGGGGAGGCCATTTCTTCGGCTGATTTGATGGGTGATGCATATGCGGGTGAAGGCAACCCGGCGGGTGTGGAGACTTTTTTCGCAAAGACGGCATAAATCAATGCGAATATGACATTGAATGTAAACAGGACCCATATGAACCAGGGCGGCCCAACCGGCCATTGCTCCACGACGAAGAAATCCTTTATATACGCAGGCAAGTGGGCGCTTCCGTGTGCGATCAGGTATGCGGGATAGTGGGCAATGAGGTTAAGGATAGTGCCTCCGATGAGGAAGGGAATGAAGAGCCGGTAAAATCTGTCACGGACAAATGCGCCGGGGCCTTTTCGCTGAATGCTTTTGATCACAAAAAGACCTGCGATGAGGAACATCAGCGACATGAAAAATACGTCGTTGAAATTTTCAAAGATGTCGAGGCCGATCCAGCAGCGGTTGTCGACAATCGGATGCGTGGACCGAATGTAAGCCACTTTGTCAAAACGCGCGAAAGTGGTGTAAGCCAGAGAGGAATGGTGGGCAACCACCAGGACGGTTAAGAAAGAACGGAGATAATCTATCCAAAGAGTTCGGCTTGGTACTTGCGGCATGGTTACAAATTAAGTACCGAAAAGATGCATGAAATGAACTCCCGGTTGCACGAGGTTGTAATTTTAAAGACGAATGGATGGAGATTTTGAACTGGGAATGACGGGCTCCGGAACAGCGCAGCTTAAAATTGCAGTGCGAAGCAAAGTAACAACAGGTTGCTGATCGGATGAATGTGCTGTTTCAGTGCGGTAATGGCTTTGAAAAGCAGGTTGGCTACCGACTGCCGGTTTACCTGCATAAGGTCGGCTATTTGCTCGTTGTCCATGCCTTCGAAATATTTCAGAAAAACGGCCTCCTTCTGACGGCGGGGCAGTTCGTCGATGGCGCAGCGTACTTTGACCTGATTTTCACTCAGTAACTCGTTCCGTTCGATCTCGGTTTCTACCGTCTGATAATCGGAAACCTGGCCGGCCTCATCAATATCCAGAAGCGGGTGGGAGCCGTTGCTGCGACGAAACTCCTGCATGAGCTGGTTGCGCAATGCACGAAGGAAGTAAATGGCAACAAACTGGATTTGAATGTTCTGGCGCCTTTCCCAGATGTGGATCATCAGATCCTGGATCGCGTCTTTGATGAATTCCCTGTCGGTGGTAAAGTTGCAGGCGTAGTTGAACAAGGTGCGGTATTGCTTATCGGCAAGCTGGCAAAATGCCAGACTGTCCCCGGCCTGGCTTTGATGCCAGAGATTTAAAAGAACTTCATTCTCTTCGGCTATGCGTTGCTTCTTGTTCAATTCTTGTCGGGTCAGTTAAACAAATTAACTGTTTAATAACGATAATCTGAAATATAAGTCCGACTTTATTTTTAGTGAGCGAATTTAATGTTGAGTAATGTAGGTATGTCGAAATAAAAGTTCGGGAGAGGGGAGGAAGGGAGGAAGGGTAGGATGGAAGAAAGGGAAGAAGGGAGGAACGGAGGATGGAGGAAGGGGAGGAATGGAGGATGGAAGAAGGGGAGGATGGAGAAGTTGGGGTACATTTTCCTCCCTTTTCTCCTTCCTCCATTCCTCCTATGAATCAGACATAAGCAATACAATCGATTTCGACGAGTGAATCGCCTGGGACGCCGCCGTAAACGGCTACGGTGGTGCGGCATGGGGGTTTGCTGCCGAAACGGCCTTTGTAGGCTTCGTTCATGGCTTTGTAGTCGTTCAGGTCGTGGAGGAACACGGAGCATTTAAGCACTTTTTCCATCGAAGAACCTGCTTTGATCAACTCTTTTTCCAGCTCGTCGAGCACGTGTTTGGTATGCGCGGTGATGTCGCCGTCGAAGTGGGCACCTTTACCTGCTACGAAAACAAGGTTGTTATACTTGGTATGGCCAGAGAAAAGGGGAACGTCCTGATACATTTCCACGTCGCCCACTTCTTTTTGAGGTGCGGCTGCTGCTACCCCTGCATTGGCTTTGGACGCAACGCCGATACCGGCGATGCCTGCAACGGAGGCAAAAAGTTTTTTGATAAGAGATCTTCTTTCAGATTTCATAACAGATTAATTAAAGTTATATGTAGAACGAGATGTAATTACGAGTTTTTCTTTTTGGCTTTTTTGGCCAGCTTGTCGTTGGCAGGCAATGTGATTTTCCACATGCTGCCACCGGCTTTGTTACCACCTTGCTTGCCGCCGTATTCGATGATATACAATGTGTTACCGATAAGTAATGCATCGGTGGGGGCGGTGAAGTTGTTAATGATACTGGTTGTTTTGGTTTTGTAATTGTCGGTTTTCTTGTCGTACGTCATTTCCATGTGCAGCAGGTCCTTGCCATACCTGCGCAATGGGTTTGGATTGACGACACCATTACGCGGACCGCCGGTGTAACGGATCACGAAGCCGTCACCGGTGAGGTCTTTGCCCAATGCATTGTGTGTATCGAAGAAGATGCCCAGCGGGGAAGAGTGCGCATTGAATGTGCCCACGGTAACGCCGGTGGTGTCGCCGTCCATAACGACACCGGTTTTACGGTCGCGGTACTCGTTGGCGTCGGGGCCCAGGTTCTGTACCGAGGGCGAGAATGTCACTCCGGCCGGCCGTTTCGGGAAGTCGGGATCGTTGTGGAAGTATTTCATGAGGAATGCGAATGCAAACTTGCTCAGGAATGGGTCTTTCTCGGGATCGGGGTTGAAATCAGGAAACTGCTGCGGGTTTTCGATGCCGCCCATTACCCAGGGAAAGCCATAGTGATGGCCCTTGCGTACCCAGAACATGTCCTCGGGGTGGTCGTAGTCGCCGGAATTGGAAACAGCGAACAAGTTGCCCTTTGCATCGAAGGCCATGTCGTAGGCATTACGGATGCCTTCTGCGAAAATGTAGCCGTCGGCTTTCAGCTTGGCGAGGTCTGTTGAAAGCAACAGGTCTTTGGAGTTGATCGGGAAGCGGAAGATGTTCGCGGTAAGCGCATTATCGCGGGCATTGGGGTATTCGCCGCCGTTGTCCTGCACCTCGCCGTGGTCGGTGCGGGCGCCGGTGTTGACGTAAATGTATTTACCGTCCGGGCTGATTTCCAATGCATTCCAGCCATGGTCGAAGGTGGTTTTGTTGGCGCCGTATTCAACAGTATTGAAAACGACCGTCATTTCAGGTTTGTCCGCTCCCTTTGTCATTTCGTAGCGGACCATCCTGCCCTTGTTGCCTTTATTGTTGTTAACGCTCACATTTCCGGCCAGGAAGAGGGTATTGCCGTGAAATGCAGCGCCTTGCAAGCGCGGGATGCCGTGGTCTTCGACGGATAGCAGCTTTTTGCTCACGGGCTTGCCATCCTCGATGACGATTTTAACCACGTCCCCGAAAAATGTCGTGTAGTACATTTCACCGGTGACAGGGTGCTGGATAAGGCGGACCGCTTCCGGTTCCACTTTCATGTACTCCTCAATGGTGATGTCGTCGCGAAGTGCTTTTGGGACAGACGTGGAGACGTCCCGTTGTTGTCCGAAAATAGGAAACGTCAGGCCCAGGGCGAGCGCCGACGCGAATCCGGACTTGATAATGCGGCCGTAATGTAACATAGTGTTTTTATGGGGTTTAGGTAATTCTTTCAATCGGCGGTCAGCGGTCAGCCGTCGGCGGTCGGCCGTCAGCCGTCAATTTACTCCGTTTTGCCCAAATGCCGGATGTACGCCACGAGCTGCCAGCGCTGCTCGGCGGTGAACACATCCTGAAACGGAGGCATATTGCCACGTCCGTTCGACATTTTCCAGAACAGCGAGCCGTCGCTTTGGGCTTTTACCAGCGTATCGTGGAAATTGGCTGGTTTTTGTCCTAATGCCCCACCTGCGGCGCCGTCGCCGTAACCGCTTTCGCCGTGGCAGGAAGAGCAATACAATGTAAACAGCTCTTCGCCCTGTGCGAGGGTGAGCGGCTCCTCGTGAAAAGGGCTTTTCAGCGTATCCGCCCAGGCGGGAGCCTTCCACGAGTCCTGGGAATTGTGTGTGAAAGTATTCTTTTCGGAAGAAAACCCAGCGAGGCCGATCCCGGAAAGAATGATGAAGCTTGCGGCTATGATATTGTTTTTCAACATGAATATACAGAAATGGTGAATTAGTTACTTTGCCATTCTTCCTCCAACCCCTTAGGAACACTCAATTGCCGGAGAGTAATATCCGCTTAAACGGGGTTGGAAGATGAATGGCGTAATATCCTGTTATTTGAGCGACGCCCGCACTTTGGCCACCTCCTCCGTCGTGATCGGGCTTGCGCTGTTTCCGAAATTGCTCCGGATGTGGGTCAGTACCTCGGAGATTTCCTCGTCCTTCAAAAAGCTGTGCTGCGGCATTACATTGTTATAGGCCTGGCCTATCACCTCGATGGGCCCTTCCAGGCCATTCAACAATACCTTGATCAGCCGCTCTTTGTCGCCGGTAACCCATTCGGCACCACCCAATGGCGGGAAGCGCTGCGAATCGCCCATGCCATTGCGCTGGTGGCAGGCCGTGCAATACACGCTGTACACTTTTCCACCGGCTACGGGCTTGTCTTTGTCAAGGTTATCGTTCACGAAGTCGGGCGTGCGAATGTGCGTCATGGACTTGCGCTCCTCCATTTTGGCGAGCGCAGGCTTCGCAAATTTCTTCTTGTTACCCTTATAAGTCACTTTCCAGATCTTGCCTTTCTCGGTTTCGGCAATGTAAATGGAGCCATCAGGGCCCATTGCGATACCCATCGGGCGGTATACCGCATCGCTTACGTTTACGATAGGGTCGAGGCCGGCGAAACCGTCCGCAAAAATCTCGTATTCTCCGGCTACCTGGCCGTTTTTAAAGGGCACAAAACCAATAAAATAGCTCGATTGCGGATACGGAGCGCGGTTGGTGGAGCCGTGGAATGCGATGAATGAGCCGTTTTTGTAATGCTCCGGAAACTGAGCGCCCTGGTAAAAAAGAATATCATTAGGCGCCCAGTGGCCGGGAAAACCGATTAGTGGCTTTTCGTACTGATCGCATTCACCCACAATTTTACCATCACCACCATATTCAGGATTCAGTACTTTTTTCGACTGCATTTGATCCCAATAGCAATAGGGCCAGCCCGCGTGGGTACCTTCTTTAACCCTCAAAAACTCTTCCGAAGGCAGCAATGCGCTTTGCCAGCCGTTGTAAAGCTGAGGCCAGAGGCGCAGCAGATCGTCGCGGCCGTGTTGTACCGCGTACAGGTTGTTATCCTGGAAATTCCAGTCCAACGCGACCACGCTTCGCAAGCCCGTCGCAAACTTGGTACCGTCTTTTTGCAACTGACCGGTCTTGTTCGCATCGAATTTCCAGATACCGCCATGGTCTTCCAGGATAGGGCACGGCATCATCCCTTTCGAGCCAGGCGTACGGTTTTGCTCCTGGCAGCAGTTGGAATTGGCCCCGAACGGGACGTACATAAAACCCTTATCATCAAATGTGATGGGCTTCGCAATGTGCTCGTGCATGCCGTGCGGGTGATCGTCGGTCAGTATCACCTCTTCCGGGCTTTCCGGTACCAGCTGGCCGGGAGTGAGTTTGTAGCGATAAACGACCAGCTCGGAGCTGAAATAGAGATAGCCTTTGTAAATGCGCATGGCCGTACCGTAGGCACGTTCTTTCGCTGCACCACCGAAACGCTTGATAATGTCCGCACGACCGTCCTTGTTCGTATCGCGCAATGCGATAACGGATTCGCCCTTGTCGGCAAACCGCGCTTTCACATAAATATCGCCATTGTCATTCACCGCAATGTGCCGCGCACGGCCGGGAAGACTGTCTACCACCACCGTAGCCTCGAATCCATCCGGCAAAAACAGGCCGCCATTTTTGGTATTAACAACCGGCAAGTCCCGGTCAGAATGCTGCGTAAAGCCCAATGCCAGAAGCACAAGGAGGGAAGCAGACCATTTTAAGCGTTTTTTTAACATAGGTCAATTAAGAGGGGTTCAGGTGATTATGTGTCGGCGGTCAGCGGTCGGTGGTCGGTGGTCTGTGGTCCGTTTGACCGCCGCCGGCCGACCGCCGACCACTTTATTTCGTCAAATATATCGGCGCCGTAATGCCGTTCAAATCATAAACTATTTTTCCGCCCATGACGGTGAGCTCGCATTCCAGCTTTTCTTTGCCTGTTACTTTATAGCCGGTTTTGTCGTAGAAACCGAAATTTCCCTGCCGCATTGAAAACACAGCCACGTCGGCGATAGCGCCTTCGGTAATGTGGCCGAGCTGCTCGCGGTGGATTACTTTGGCCGGTTCCCAGGTGCTGGCTTTGATGATTGCCGGCAGGTCCATACCCATATTATAGAATTTCGACATAATGCTCAGCATGTCCTTCATCGAGCCGTTCATGCTGCCGGTGTGAAGGTCGGTGCTGATGGTATTGGGGTAAAAACCAGCTTTCATGGCCGGGATCGCCTGCGAGTAATTGAAGCTTGCGCCGCCGTAGCCCACGTCGAATACAATGCCTCTTTTGCGTGCCGCTATCGCGAACGGTTTTACTTTCTGCGTGGCTTCATCCACGATGGTTTCTCTGATGTTGCCTTCGAGCAACGTGTACGCGTGTGTGTATATGTCGCCCGGGCGAAGGTGTTTCATGAACAACTCTTCGAGCGGAAGGGGTGGTGTGCTGCCTCCGAAATCGACCATAACCGGCATGTTGGCCAGTTTTCCGGCTTTCACCGCATTATCGACCGGTTTCCAGTCCTTTCCCTGGAAATGCGCTACCTTGAAACCCACCACATCATTGCGGTTTTTGATCGCGACGCCTGCGGCCAGTGTCGGGTCCATATCGGCGGTGTCCTGTTCCCAGTTTCCGCCGCGCATGCCTTGTCCTACAATGTTCAGAAACGAGAGTACGCGGGTTTTGGAATTGAAAATCACATTGTTTTTAAACTCTGAAAACGAATCCCAGCCTGCACCGCCCGCGTCGACGATCGTCGTCACGCCTACGCGGAAGGTGAAGCCGTCGGGTGGGACCGCCACCAAACCATTACTGAGGTAATGGTTTGGCTCGGTACCAAAAAACACGTGTCCATGAATATCGATCAATCCGGGTGTGACATACATCCCTTTGGCATCCACCACCTGGCGAGCCTCCTTCGGATCGATATCCTTCGCCACTTTTTTGATCTTCCCTTCGAAAATACCGACATCCATCACCTGATTGATATTGTTCTTCGGGTCGATCACCGTGCCGCCTTTGATCAGAATGCTGTACGTCTGGGCATGGGAAGCCACGCCGAGCAGACATGCCAGAAATGTGAAAAGGATGGACCTGTGTTGCATTGTACTTCTTGAAAAGGTTGGGGTTTAGGAATGTTAAATGGTACTGTACATATTTAAACAACTGCTTTTGACAGTTCTTCTTTCAGTCTGGATGCCACGATTTTCTCCTCGCCCGGTTTGAGCATCCAGGTTGTAATGGTCAGCGAATGGTTTTCGGCCGGCATTACTTCAATTGACGGGTTGCCTTTGCGAAGCGCTTCCTGCAATGTTTTGACAGGCAGGCTGATCTTCGCGGCATCCCACGACACTTTCAATGTGGGGGTATGGTTACCCAGTTCAGGGACAGTGACTTCCGTCATCACACCCTTCACGCTTTTTACTGCATTCTCGATGGTCGCCACGCGGTTTTCCCAGGTTTTCCACTCTTTTTTGTGGTCCATCTTCACGAAATTGTCCAGCGCGACGTACATGCCGAGGATCTCTTCTTTATTCACCTTCATACCGCGGCCGATCGTCGAGCCACGTGGCGGCATGCTGAGACGTGCAGCATCGATATACTGCTTTTTACCCATCAGGATACCCGCGCTTTGGGGCCCGCGCATCGCTTTCCCGCCCGATACACACACGAGGTCGAAGCCCAGGTCGTTGAAACGCCAGAGGTTTTCAACCGGCGGCACATCGGCAGCCATGTCGATCATTGTGGGAATCCCATTTTTCTTCGCAATTTCAATCCATTGCTCATGTTTGATCTGTCCTTTGTCGGACTGGATATGCAGGAACCACATTAATGCGGTCTTCTCATTAATAGCTTTTTGTAACTCTTCCACCGTTTCAACCTGCACGATTTTACAGCCGGTGTTGGTCAATGCATGCGAATAGCCGATGTTATGACCTTTCTGAATGATCACTTCTGACTTCATGCCGGTACCTTCCAGGTGCGGCAATGCCTCCACTTTTTTCTGGTCCATTCCCGTGAGCACGCCCGCGAGACCCAGCGTGAGCGCGGAGAAACAACCGGCAGTCACTACCGCCGATTCGGCATGGGTAATGGCGGCGATTTTCTCGCCAACCTTGGTCTGGACTTCATCGAGCATCATGAACTCCTTCGCCGCGCCCTGGATCGTCGCCACCACATCGTCCTGCATGAGGGAGCCTGTCATCATGGTGTAGGTACCCGCTGCATTAATAAAAGTACGGATGCCCAGTTCTTTGGCGAGGTTGCGCGCCGGAGCTTTGGCCAGCAGGCCAGCCGCGTCCGCGGTGCCATTGCCCAAAAAACCGCCCAGGAGGGGAAATGTGGACAGATGCTTAATTAAATCTCTACGGTTTATCATAATGGTTAAGGACTGAATAGATTGGTTAAAGGCTTTACAAAACGGTTTAGACAGTATGCAGAGAAAAGATGCTTTTTATGGGCCTCACTACTCTGTTTTGTAAGATTATTTTTTTAATAATTAAAAATTTAAAAAATAAACTTTGGCGAATACCTGTTTCGAAGCCTTTTTATTCCGATTGAGTGATTTTGGAGAGTGCCCTCCGGGGACATGGGGTCGGAGGGCACTTCTTCGTCCATCAGAATTAACTAGTTCTTATCCCACCAAAGTGCCGTAGCTGCATTGTCGGGGCCGCCGAGTAATTTGACGGCCGCGTCCACTGCTTCGCCATTGTTTTGCTTTTCCTGCAACAGGAACGGGATTCTCCGCACAACCGCCGTGGTAGGAACGTCGGTGTTCACCGAGTTCACAACCGGGTAGAGTTTAGGCAGTCTCGTGCGACGGAATTCTGCCCACGCCTCGATACCGTCGGGGTACACCGCCAGCCATTTCTGCGTAGCAATCTGCTCCCGTTGGATCGCCTCGGTTGCACCCCATTTCACCGGGATGTTGGTAAGCGCGGCCGATTGTTGCTGGTCGCCGGGTGCAACTGGTGTTTTTGTACTGTTAATGTAGGTATTAACCGCCGCGCCGGTAATGCCCCAGCCTTCCATCGAGGCCTGGATACCTTTTTCATAAAACGATTGTGCGGTTCCGGTACCTGCATTCCAGCCATTCAACGCAGCCTCGGCGAGAAGGAAATACGCTTCGGCGGTATGCATTACGTCTTGTTTAACAGCCAGCTGGCGATCCCAGGCCGATCCACCGCCCGTGTTGCGGATCCAGCGCTCGCCGATGTTGGAGTTATTGTCGTTGCTGTTGGCGGCCACGGCCAGCTCCGTAGGGCCGAGGCCGTTGCGCAATCCCTCGTAGGATTTGGTGAGGAACGCAGGCTGAAAGTAAATGCCGATGCGCGGGTCTTCGTAACCTTTTAGTACCGACTCCATCGCAGCACTCATCCGGAACTCGCCCCATCCCGAAATCGTGGCAAGGCCGTTGTTATCGCCGCCTAAGAGGCTTTTTGACATGTAGGCGTTGTCTGCAACATCGGTGAGCAAACCGCCGGCGATCGCCGCTTCGGCTTCCGTTTTCGCTTTCGCAGGATTAACTTTCGAAATGCGAAGGGCCAGGCGCAGACGAAGCGTGTTCGCGAATTTGATCCATTTGTTTACATCACCACCATAAATGATGTCGTAGGTACCATATGGCTTGTCGGTGGTTTTGCCTTTGAGCAATGCGGTGGCGTCGGCAAGTCGTTTAAAGAAATCATTATAAATCTCTTCCTGTGAGTCGTATTTGATCGGCGTCGTGAGCTTTCCGGCTTCCGAGTAGGGGATCGGGCCGTAGTAATCGGTTATCCGGTGGAAGGAAAATACCCACCAGATGTTTGCCAACGCGTACTGCGGTGTCGATTTGTCAAGTTTTTCAAACAGGATTTGCAGCTGCGGGACTACCTGGGTGTAAACCGGGTTCCAGTGGCTGTCGATCCAGGTCGGGTGCATGAAGTAGCGGTCCGACTGAAAGTTCGGCGTAGTAGTCGCGAAATATTGCGCGTACAAATCGGCGAACAGGTTCTGGGCGGTTTGGTAGGTTCCCGCTGCGTACGACGACTGCTGCTGTGCACGTGAGAACACGTAGGGCAATTCCGCATCGGTAATCGCGGTGAGCGCTGTCTGACTGGTATTCAGTTCATCGAAATCACCGGTACAGCCGGCCACTACCAGCGCTGAGCCGGTGAGGACGCTTAATGTGGTTGCT
The DNA here is from genome assembly GCF_900101885.1 of Dyadobacter soli. Classification (GTDB taxonomy): domain Bacteria; phylum Bacteroidota; class Bacteroidia; order Cytophagales; family Spirosomataceae; genus Dyadobacter; species Dyadobacter soli. Next base: position 340,674 of record NZ_FNAN01000003.1, read on the forward strand.
CTGATATATTTATTCAATGCTAATTTCATATGACAATATTTTAAGGGTCTGTTTAATTAGAATCCAACTTTCAAATTCAAACCAACAGTACGTGTTGAAGGAAGGGCGCCGTATTCCGATCCCTGGAAGTTGCCTGCGCCCAGGTTTACGTCCGGATCGAATGGCAGTTTACGTTTGGCAAGTCCCGGAATATCCATTTTAGCATAACCGCGGTAGATGAAGAACAGGTTGCGGGCAGTAAGCGAGAGGCGCAGCGATTTGATGAATAGTCCCGGAGGGGTAGGGATGTTGTAACCCAAAGTCGCTTCTCTCAAACGGAAGTTCGTGGTAGAGTAGGTAAAGAACTCACCCCAGGTATAGCGGCCTTGTGAAACGGTCTGCCAAAAGGTTTGCGCGTCGATCGCTACATTGTTCTGCTCGCCGGTTTCGGTAACAGCAGGCAATACCCAGCCGCCCTGACGGTGTGCTTCGGTGTAATCTGCGGTTCCGTCGTAAGCGAGGTTACCATCGGTTCCGGAGGTCATTACACCACCTACGCGGCCATCCACCAGGAAGCTCAGGACGAAGTTTTTGTACGAGAACGAGTTGTTCAGGCCTATGGTGAATTTAGGATTGAAGTTACCCACGATGTTGTCGAATGCGGTTGCAACAGGGAGCCCTTTTGCATTCACGACATAGCTGCCGTTTGCATCTTTTTTCCAGCCGAATGCCTGCAAGTCGCCGTATGAGCCGCCTTCACGGACGATGGCCGTGGTTGTACGGGTATTTCCGCCCAATGTGGCCGTCTTGATGGTTTCGTGAAGTTCCACGATTTTGTTCACGTTGCGGGCGAAATTAAGCGTCGCGTCCCAGGTCAATGCTTTACCTTTCAATGGAGAGGTGGTCAAAGAAACCTCGAAGCCTTTGTTATTGATCTTCCCCGCATTGATAAACTGGTTCTGGAAACCGGTAGGCGTTGCTTGCGGCAATGTAAGCAACTGGTTCACGGTGTTGGTATTGTAGTAGGTGAAATCCAATCCGAGTTTTCCTGAGAACAAACGCAGATCAAGACCTAATTCTGTTGACGAAGAAATCTCCGGTTTCAGGTTTTCTGCCGGGCGTGTCGTATTGCGGTTGATATAGCCACCGCCGTTGCCGCCTTGCGTAAACGTATAGGTTTGCAGCAACCGGTAAGGATCAGTGTCGTTACCTACCTGCGCCCACGATCCGCGCAATTTCGCGAAGCTGATCACCTCCGGCAATTTGAATGCTTCCGTGAGGATCACATTACCGCCGAACGAGAAATAGGCATAGGAATAGGGCTTAGGCAATGTTGAAGACCAGTCGTTGCGGACCGAACCGTCGATGGTAATGAAGTCACGGTACGATAATGATGCCGTTCCGAATACATATTGCAGCTCTTTCTGGCTGAATGCAGTGAGCTGGGTCAATGCAGCAGCGAACGACAAATCGAAGAAGTTCGGAACCGTAAGACCGGTAGTTGTTCCGCCTACCTGCGAGTATTTCTGGTAAGTCTGGCCGGCACCGAAGTTATAGGTCAAATGCAGGTCTTTGCTCAGATTATTGTTACCCGAAACAATCACGTCCATGTTGCGCTCGGTCGTTTCGGCCGTCCAGTCGGCATAAGAGCCACCCGATCCCGCGAAAAGCAATGTATTGTTGTAAAAACCACGGTTTACACGGTCGGAGTACCAGTCGTAGCTGATGCGGCCCTGTACGTTCAGCCAGTCGGTCAGTTCATATTTAACCGAACCCAGGGAAATCACCCGGTTGCGTTTCTCCGATTCGAAAGTGCGGTTAATGGTCCAGTAAGGGTTCATGTAAATACCCGAGCTGGCCCAGTAAGTAGGCTTCCCAGCGGCATCTTCAAAGTTTTTATATTGGTTCAAATCCACACTGCGGGGGATTTTGTACAAGTTCATGGTCACAGAGCTTTCTTCACCCGAACGCGGTTTGTTCTGGATGTCGGAGTTGATATAGGTGATTTTGGCATCGGCCGAAAGGCGCTTGGTAATCTGGGTGTTCAGGCGGAGGTTGAAGGTATGCCGCATGAGTTTGTTGTTCGGCAGGATACCCTGGTTAGCATTGTTGGTATACGACAAATAGGTCTGGATCTTCTCCGAGCCTGCTGAAACGCCGATCGAGTTGTTGGTCGAGATCGCATTGCGGTAGAAATCCTTGACATTGTCCGGGAAAGTGGTCATGGCCGGGCCCCAGCTCTGGCTGGAATTGGTGCTTTCCGTGCCGCCGCTTCCCTGTCCGTATGTATTTTGCAGTTTAGGAAGCAGGAATGGCGTTTCCACTACTACACCGGAGTTGATGTCGGCCGTTACCTTGCCTGCTTTTCCTTTTTTAGTGGTAATCATAATAACCCCGTTGGCTGCACGGCTGCCGTACAATGCCGAAGCCGCAGCACCTTTCAGGATGTTCATCGACTCGATGTCGTCCGGGTTAATATTCGCAGCACCATCGGAGCCGTTGATACCCCCGAAATCGTTGTTAACCTGGCCGCGCGCGGTGTTGTCGATAGGCACGCCGTCCACAACGAACAATGCATTGTTATTACCGGCGATGGAACGGTTACCCCTAAGTACGACACGCGTCGCCGAACCTGGTCCCGACGAGCCCTGCGTGATCACCGCACCAGCTACTTTACCGGAAAGGGTATTCACGAAGTTCGCATCGCGCACATCGGTGAGCTTTTTGCCGTCGATCTGCTGGGTGGCGTAGGTGAGTGTTTTCGCATTACGCTCGATACCCAACGCAGTTACCACGACTTCACCGAGTTGTTTCACATCTTCTACGAGCGTCACATCAATGGCCGTTTTGTCGCCGACCGAAATTTCCTGTGACACATAGCCAATCGATGAAAACACCAGTACGGCATTGTCGTCAGGTACGTTGATCGAATAAGCCCCGTCGGCGCCGGTAGTGGTACCCTGGTTGGTACCTTTCACCAGGATATTCGTGCCGGGGATTCCCGCGCCTGCATTGTCCTTTACAGTTCCCTTCACTTCTTTCGCTACATTCACCGCTGCCGCAGGCTGTGCCGTCAGTCCCGTTGCCCTTTCCAGCTTGTTGCTGATCACGATGTTGTTATCCACCTGCGTGAAACCCAGTCCGGTGCCGTTCAGGATCGTTTCCAGTACTTCCTTCACCGGTTTTTTCTCGGCATGGATGGATATTTTCCTTTTCTTGTCGATGCGCTCGATGCTCGTAATGAATTTGAAATCACTCTTTTTCTCAATCGCGATGAATGCGCTTTGAAGCGTCACTTCTTTCAGGTCGAGCGAGATTTTCACTTCCTCGATGCCCTGAATTGATTTCTTTGCAGCCGATGCCGATCGCGCCGCCTTTGGGTTGGTCGCGTTCGTGCGTGCCGCGAGCAGGGGCTGTGCGGACATCACACATGCCAGGACCAGCGCCACGCTTTGCCTAAGCGCCGTTCCTGTTTTCGGGTGGGTGTCGGGTAACTTTTTTCGCATACTGTTTTGAGTAGGTTGAGGTTAAATGGATTTGAGGGATTTAATTATTATTCAAAAACTTCATAATAATTCATAGTCAAACCACCTCGCCGCGTATGGCTGCAAGGACTCGGTCGGGGATGTATGAGAAAAAGGATGGAGCGGGATGCCTAATGGCAGGTGCCTCCCGTGACGGTAACAACGTCTTTACCGATCACATAATCAAAGGAATTGGACATACTCAGCAATTTTAGCACATCATTTAATGATGCATTGGAATTGAAACTGGCCATGACACGGCATTTGCCAATACTGCTTTTGAATACAACCTTTTTGCCGAAGCGCTCCTGTAATGCCTGCATCACTTCGTCGTAAGTATTATCCCTGAAAACAAGCTGGCCCAGATGCCATGGTGCAATGTTTGCGACGCTAACGATATTTATATACGTTTCGTCTTTTTCTGTATTAATCACGAGTTCCTGCTCGGGCGTCAGTTGCGTGATCCGGACCGGCTCGCCTTCCCCGATCTCTTTGCTAACCTCCACTTTTCCGGTCGCAACCGACACCGATGCAGTCTCGTCCCCATGATAGGCTTTTACATCGAACGACGTCCCCAAAACCCGTGTCGAAATCCGGTCGCTTTTAACGATAAACGGCTTTTCGGGATTCGGTACTACCTCAAAAAACGCTTCTCCTTGCAGGTAAACCTGTCTTTCGTTGCCGTCGAACACTTTCGGGTACTCGATCTTACTGTTTTTGTTGAGCCAAACCTGCGTCCCGTCGGACAGTTCGATGCTCACTACTTCTTTGGAGCCGCTGGTCCGGGTTTCCATCGCTGTGCGTGTGGCGTGATGGCCGTCGTGTTGCCTGTTGACCAGAAAATAACCCAGCCCTGTGGCCAGTAAAATGCTTGCTGCGGCCAGCCAGGAGCTTATTTTAATGTATTTCGGTTTGGCGAACGTATCTTCTTCGGATGCTTCTTCCTGCTCCGCTATTTTCGCGTGCAGCCTCGACAGTCCGGTTTCCAGGCTGAATGCCGGATCGTTTTCCGGTTCCTTTTCCTGCTTCCACGCTGCTTCTATCTGCCGGAACAACAGCAGGTTATCATATTCTTCAAGCCACCATTCCATAGCCAGTTTTTCCTCCGGGCTGCATTCGCCAGCGAGATACTTGGCGATAAGGGGCCATGGTGTGTGATCGGACATCAAATTCAGAGCTTTCTAATGTTAGGACAAATAAAAATGGGCATTCCCCCCATTCCCCCAGAATTTTTTTTAAATCTGATAAGTTTTTTGCAGAAGTTTCAGCTGTTTAATGGCCTTACCCATTTGATTTTCTACTGTTTTGGTGGAAAGGGAGAGGATTTCGGCGATTTCGTTGTAGGTAAATCCTTCGAAGCGGTTGAGCTGGAAGATCGCCTTTCTTTTTTGCGGGAGGTAATTGATGAGGTCGGTAATGCGGTTTTCGAGCTCGTGGTACATCAGTTCGTCGTCCGGGCCGGGCGTTTCTTCGATAATATCGTCACTGAGCTCCTCCATGATGTGTTTTTCCTGCTTCATGTAATTGATGCAGGTATGCCGCGTGGCGGTGAAGAGGTACGATCGCACGTTCTTTTCGACCGTAAGGCTGTCGCGTTTTTCCCAGATCCTGAAAAAAACATCGGCTACGATCTCCTCGGCGAGGTCTGTGCGGTTGTTGAGGTAAGTGGCAAAACGGCAAAGTGCGTAGTAGTATTTCCGGAAGAGGCAATCCAGCGCCCGGTTATCTCCCTGCTTGATCAGGGAAATAAGAAGCAAATCATCCTGGCCGTTCATCATAAACTGTGGCTAAATTGGGTATCAGGTAATTCCAAAACTTTATGCAATGATCTTATCGAGCGCCCGGAGTGATCGGCCAATATTACTTATTTAGAATCTGTACAAGTTGATTTTTGTGTCAGAACTTAAAATAGTAATATTTTCTTTGGTCTATCTTAAATAATAACGAATAATAGCATTCAGAATTCTAAAATTAGAAAAGTTGATGGAAATAAGCGCAAATCGCTGAAAATATTCTTCCATATTGTTTTTTCAGCCATCGGCACTTATTTCCACCAGATGTAACAGTGGGTAGTAATTAGTTCAGGAACAACTGCTTCACGCATACGGGGGTAGGAGCACTGATCTCTTTCCCGGTATAAGTCAATTGGCCCGTTGCGGCGTCGCGCTTGAAGAACACCGCATTGTCGTTATCCCGGTTGGTCACGATCGCAAACTCGCCCTTCGCGTCGATGAGGAAGTTGCGCGGATGCTTGCCGTGCGTATCCGCATGACCTGCGACGGTCAGTTTACCGGTTTTGGCATCCACCGCGTAAATAGCGAGGCTTTCATGGCCGCGGTTGGAAGCATAGAGAAACTTGCCGTCCGGCGAAAAATGGATATCCGCCGCGAAGCTTTTACCCGTAAAATCCGCAGGCAGCATGGTAACGCGCTCGAATGGCACCAATGCGCCGCTTCCTTTCACGATCTTGAAAGAATTCACCACCGAAGCGAGCTCGCAGGCGGAGTAGCCGAAGTTCCCGTTCGGGTGAATGGCGAAATGGCGCGGGCCGTCGCCGGCTTTTACTTCTGCGTAAGGAACGGAACCCGGAGTTAGTTTACCGGTCTGTGGATCAACGGCGTACACCATGATCTTATCAATGCCCAGGTCGGAAGCGTAAATGTATTTGCCGTCCTCGGAAGGAATAATGGAATGCATATGCGGCTTCTGGTCGGGGCGGCCTTTGTCCTGAATGGTATCCGCCAATACGCCTATGCTGCCGTCCTGGTTCAGCTTGTATACGGCCAGATCACCACTTCCATAGTTCGATAAATAAATGAAACGGCCCTTTGGATCAACGCTCACATGGCACGGTCCACGGCCCTGTGAGGGCTGGGTGTTTAATGCCGTGAGCTTGCCCGAGGCCTGGTCTATCGCGTAGGCTGAAACTGTGCTATTGCCCTCGTTAGCAGCATACAAATACTTTTTATTGGGATGAAATTCGAGGAATGAGGGGCTGGTTTTGCTGGTCACTACCTGTAATTCCTTGAAAGAGAAGTCGCTGCGGTCGAATTCATACACATAGATGCCCTCGCCCTTTTGTGTGTAGGTGCCGAGGTAGAGTATTTCCTTTTTGGGTTTCTGTGCAAAAGCCGTCATAGCCGACAATAAAAGGATGAATGAAAGAATGGTTCGTTTCATAATAAGTATTTGAGAATTGTAACAGATTGTTATTCAAAAATTAAGGTTCCGAATTTCTGGAATTCGTGAAAGCTGCCACCGGTTTTTTGCCAGGAATAGTAGGCTGTTTCGCTGTCGTAGTCGATGCGGTAGAAGTTGCCGCGCCATTTGTCCCCAGGCTTAGGCGCCGCGTTGGCAATGGGGTTCATTAATGCGAAGGGAATGAAAAATTCGGCTTTCCAGCCTTCGACGGCCGCCATACTTTTCTTCTGTCCGCCTTGGGCGCTGGTTTCGTGCTGCACACGGTTGCGTTCGTTGTAATGCCATGGTTTCCAGCCTTGTGCGCGGCCTTTGATGTTCGGTACGAGGATCGCCAGCTCGTAATTCAAGGGCGAAACTTCGTATTCCAGGTAAATGGGTACGGAAGTATCGGGCCAGAGAAATACTTCTACCACATCTTCCTTAAACAACGCGCCGAAGTCTTCCATAATGGTCGAAGTGAGTTTCTGGTCGGCGCAATCAAAGAGGAAGTACATGCCCTTTTCGGAATAGAGGATTTTGACGCGGGTAGGGTGCTGTTTGCCGGGCGCGGGCTGGTTGGGGCCTTTCTGGACTGTGAGGTTGAACCATTGCGCAGCCGACCAATTGGAAGCGGTGCCTTCGCCGTTCACCTTGAAGTCGGTCGTTTTTTTGACCGTAAGCGAGGAGTCGGGAATGGCCTCGGCGGCGTGTCCCCGGTACATGAGGCCGCACGCAAGCAGTCCCATGAGAACAAATTTTTTCAACATTCAATAAAAAGGGTTAGGATTAGGAAACTGGTTCAGGTATTGCCAAGTGTGTTCATTTGCAGTCAGATGTGCTGCTCATTATCCGGCGATGCAGGCATTCCGGTGCAACAGGCGATGATTTTTTTTCTCTCTGGCAATTTCAAGAGGTTTTTACATTTTACCAAATCATTATTTTTGTAGTGTCAATTATTGATGAAATCTTTCGACAGGAAAGAAGATACCGTAGTGGAATATTTTAATAATTTAGGTCGTACGTTTGAAAATTGAAACCATTTAACAGAACATTGTCATGATACGCGAAAGTGGAGAACTGGCCTTTGCTGACATCAGCGAGGCGATTTTAGAACCAGCTGTTTTCCCTGACTACCAAGGGAGCACGAAAAAAACCCGTCCGGTAGCGCAAGGTCCTCGCGAGGATGATGACGAAGAAGATGAGGATTTAGATGAGGAAACCGACGATGAAAAAGTCATCGACGAGTTTGATGAAGATATAGACGATCGTGAAATAGTGATCGAAGATGGCGACGAGTTGCTTAGGAGGCTCGAAACTTTCGACGATGACGACGACGATTTCTAATAATCGTGTAAAAATTAATACCTGCCTCTGGATCATTTCCAGGGGCTTTTTTATACGCGGGGTATGAGTAATGAAATGCAGGTTGTGCCTTATTCACCTAAAATGTTCTTTTCCTCACCTTTCCTAAACCCATGCGTTCCACCGAATCCAATGTTACTCAAAGCATTACACAGGTAATCGCTGCTTCTTCATTAGGTACTTTAATTGAATGGTATGATTTCTACATTTTCGGTAGCCTGGCGGTTATTATCGGCCAGCAGCTCTTTCCGAGTGACGCCGGTGCCTCGGCACTGATCAACACGCTGGCGATCTTCGCCGCAGGATTTATCGTACGCCCCTTTGGCGCATTGGTGTTTGGTCGCCTGGGCGACCTTATCGGCCGGAAATACACCTTCCTGCTGACGCTCGTATTGATGGGCGGCTCCACTTTTCTCATCGGCCTTATTCCATCGTATTCGAGCATCGGGTATGCTGCGCCGATTCTGGTGCTCATCCTCCGTCTCGTGCAGGGGCTCGCGCTTGGGGGCGAATACGGGGGCGCGGCCACCTACGTAGCGGAGCACGCGCCTGTGGGCAAGCGGGGCTTTTTTACCAGCTGGATCCAGACGACCGCCACATTGGGACTATTCCTCTCCCTCGGTGTGATCGTTTTGACCAAAAACATCCTGGGCGCGAAAAACTTCGCCGACTGGGGCTGGCGCATTCCGTTCCTGGTGTCGATCCTGCTTGTGGTGGTGTCGATTTACATCCGGATGAAAATGCATGAGTCGCCGGTATTTTCGAAACTGAAAGCCGAAGGAAAAGTCTCCGCTAACCCTTTGAAAGAAAGTTTTCAGAAAAAAGCGAATTTCAAAATGGTACTCGTAGCATTATTCGGTGCTACAATGGGCCAGGGCGTGGTTTGGTACACCGGGCAATTTTACGCGCAATCGTTTCTTGAAAATACCTGTAAACTCGATTTCAACGAATCGAGGTACATTCTGCTCTGGGCGATCGTCTTCGCGACGCCTTTCTTCGTGATATTCGGCTCGTGGAGCGACAAGGTAGGCCGCAAATGGATCATGCTCACGGGTATGCTCCTGGGCGTGGTTTGCTATCGGCCCATTTACCAATATTTCCTCGACGCTACCGACGTGAAAGAAATGCAGAAAACCATGCTCCTGAGCGAATCCGAGCCGGTGGTAGAGCGCGGACTGGTACCCGACAAAGCCGACTCGCTGATCACGACGACCATCACCAAAACGCTCACCAACGGCATGACTTTCAAGGAATCGAAAGTCGAAGTTATTACTGAGGATGTGCTGGCGGAGGTTCCTGCTGTACAAACGGTAATCAAGGATGTAACGCTCTCCACGCAGTCGTACATCATGGTCATATTGCTGGTATTTTTCCAGATTGTGCTGGTAACGATGGTGTACGGCCCCATTGCCGCATTCCTCGTGGAGCTCTTCCCGACGCAGATCCGGTACACATCCATGTCGCTGCCTTATCACATCGGGAACGGCGTTTTCGGTGGCCTCGTACCGTTTATCGCTACATTGATCGCCTCGTTCCAGGGTTCGACGCCGCTTTCGGGGCTTTGGTATCCGATCGGCATTGCAGCACTATCGTTTATCATCGGGGCGGTTTATATTAATAATCGGCGGGATGAGAATGTAATGGATTAGTAGAAGCCGATTTAAGTAATTGTTTTTCAGTGGTTATTCAAATATTTGATTCTGATATAAAATGAGTGGTTTAAAGAAAATACTGGGACTACTTTGGATTGTCGCGGGACCCGTAATCATAATATTCCTCTTCATGCAGGCGGCCGACAAAATCGGTGAAGCCGCCGAAGGCATCGCGCGCACGAACACCACCCTGCAATGGGCCATTATCATCCTGATTTTTATTCCAATATGCACCGGATTGGTCATTTTTGGCTATTATGCCTGGAAGGGCGAGTACGATCATTTGCCGGAGAGTTCGGAAGAGTTGTGATGAGCCGCCGTGGAACGGGAATGCATGAGCGGCAGGAGTTTGAGGCGAAAATCGCGTAGCGATGTAATATTGGTAGAAAGAAGGTTACCCCGATAGTCCAAAAATCCCGTCAGGGATGTAACAACACGGATTGCGCAGATGCATCTGTTGTTGCATGCCTACGGCATTTGTGTCGCCTTGGATCAGGGGCTTTTACTACCAATATTGCATGCCTAACGGCATTTACACGGATTGCGCAGATGCATTTGTTGTTGCATGCCTACGGCATTTGTGGTGCTTCGGATCAGGGCTTTTGCTACCAATATTGCATGCCTGACGGCATTTACGCGGATTGCGCAATGCATTTGCTGATGCAATACACGCCTGCGGCATTTTTGGCGCTTTGGATCACGGCTTTTGCTACCAATATTAGATGCCCGACGGCATTTGGACTCATATTGAGCCATTATTTGTAACTTGCCTTCGCTGGCCGCCTCACGTTACAATCCGGGTCATTCAAAATTCATCATGCAAACTGACGTCTTTATTCTTTCCGCAACCCGCACGCCGATTGGCAGTTTCGGAGGCACTCTTTCTTCTGTTCATGCGGCAAAATTGGGCGCTACGGCCATTCGGGGCGCATTGGCGAAGTCGGGCATTGACCCGGGTTCGGTGGACGAGGTGATAATGGGCAATGTCGTTTCGGCTAACCTGGGCCAGGCGCCTGCGCGGCAGGCAGCTATTTATGCGGGCTTACCGGTTTCGGTGATTTGTACGACGGTCAACAAGGTTTGTGCTTCCGGGATGAAGGCTACGGCCTTTGGCGCGCAGGCGATTCAGCTGGGCGACGCGGAGATTGTAGTGGCCGGCGGGATGGAAAATATGTCCCAAATCCCTTATTATTTACCCAAAGGCCGGAATGGCTATGGCTACGGTCATGGTGAAATTATCGACGGGCTTTTGAAAGACGGCCTGACCGATGTTTACGACCAGATAGGTATGGGCGTTTGCGGCGATAAAACCGCACTGAAATACAACATCTCCCGCGAGGCGCAGGATGAATTCGCGATCCGTTCTTACCAGCGTTCGGCGGAAGCCACGGCGAATGGCTCGTTTGCTAACGAGATCGTACCGGTTGAAATCACATCCCCAAAAGGTGAGCTAACCCTAATAGGCGAGGACGAGGAATACAAGCGTGTCAAGTTCGATAAAATCCCGACATTAAAACCCGTTTTCTCCAAAGACGGCAGCGTTACGGCAGCGAATGCTTCCACCATTAACGACGGCGGCGCTGCATTGATACTGGCCGGTCGCAATGCAGTGAATGCGCAGAATCTCAAACCGATCGCCCGCATTGTGGCCTACGCCGACGCCGAGCAGGAGCCGGCCTGGTTTACGACCACGCCTGTACTGGCCTCGGAGAAAGTATTGAAAAAAGCCGGCTTGAAAATCTCCGATATTGACTATTTCGAAGTGAATGAGGCGTTTGCGGTGGTAGCATTAGCCTACATGCAAGCGCTGAATCTGGATGTAGAAAAAGTAAATGTGTTCGGTGGCGCGGTGTCGCTCGGGCATCCGCTGGGCGCTTCCGGGGCACGCATTATCACCACATTACTGTCTGTTTTGGAGAAAAATAAGGCCCGATACGGCCTTGCAGCCATTTGTAACGGCGGCGGAGGAGCTTCTGCTATGATTGTGGAAAGATTGTAACGATCAGCGGATCAGTACTTTCAAGCGATTGTAAAAGCCTGTGCTCTTGAAAGTGAAGGTTTTGTGCAGAATGTAGTTGCTGATAAAGCTGAATCCCATTCCGATCACGTAACAAGCCATTTCGGTCACATTCACTTCCTTTTTGGCAAAGGAGAACTTCACTTTGTACACCTCCATGCCCATGTAATCGACGAGCAGTTTCGACGAACCAATGGTGAATGCCCAGGTAATGAAGAGGGAAACCATCGAAACCATCAGGAATTTCACCATTTCGCGGCGCGTCTGGTTGCTTTTGCGGGCATCGAACGCGAAGAGTTTGGTAAGCGTGAAACCCCAGAAAAAACCGATGATGTAGGAAGGTACAATGGAGTCGCTCCAACTGATGTTGAACCAGTCCTGGATAAGACTGCTGGAAACTAACTGGATCAAGGCACCGGTACCCGCAACAACAAAATAGGCTATGATATCTTTGGGATTGAAGATCTTGTTCTGCTTGATTTGGGTCACTGGTGTGTTAGTTTGTTGGAACGGCGAACCTGATTGAGGCCCCAATATTAGAAAGAAAATGGTCTGGAAACAAAACAGAACCCGCGATTTTGAGTAAGTGGGCGCAAGAAAGCAATGTGCCCCGATGGTACCATTTTTGCAACCGTTTGGTTTAAACAGTTTGCTGCAACGTCCGCCAGCGGACGTCTGGTTTAACCCTAATCGGTGTCATTATGAAGAAGTTGTGTGTATTGCTGCCCCTGCTGCTCTACGTGTTTGCGTGTCTCGGCCAGACCCAGAAATGGGCCGTCGGCTTCGAGGTAGGTGAGCCTATTGCCGTCAGTTTGAGGAAATATGGTGACAGAAATGGGCTCGATATCAGCTTCGGGACTTACCTCGGAATGTTCAAGAAAAAGGACAATTACAAGGTGAGTAATGACGATTTGGGCGGGGTAGGTGTGATGGTCAATGTCACTTACCTTTGGTATGTGCCCATGTTCAACGAGCGCATGATCGCGTACGCGGGCCCGGGTGTGCAGGTGAATTCGCGGCGGTACTACCCCGACCGTAATGTAAGATCCGTTTATACAACCAACATATCCACTGGTCCGTCGGCAATAGCCGGTCTGGAATTCTTCTTTGCACAGAAGCCAACGTCATTTTTTGTCGAAGGCGGCGGTTACCTTGAATTTATTCCCAAATTCTTTTACTTTAATCCCAATCTCAGCATTGGCCTGAGGCATAACTTCTAACGGGATTATCAGTGAAAAAACTTTACATATGGGCCGCATTGGCAGCATTTGCCGCGCTCAATTTCTCCTGTTCCGCCACGTTGCAGCGTCGCTACGACCGCATGCACGGCATTTCGTCAACCTCTTCCACGTCATCCACAGACCGTTCCTCCCGATCTTCTGATTCCGACAGGGATAATCAAGCGGCCGACCCGAATTACCGAAAGGATTATGACCGGGTGGTTGACGGCAACAACTCTTCTGCCAATGTAAGTACCCCCGCGAGCGGCAATTCTGATTACAACCAGCGGTTGCTCAACCAGTATTCCGATATGGATAAGCTGGCGGAAGTGGTTCTGTATGAGCTGGATAATCTGGAAAACAGGTACAACAACCTGCTCAATGAATACAAAAATGCCAGGTCGTCGTCGCGGCAGGTGATGGCGATGGAGCTTGACAAGATCAGTGACGACCGGCTCATGCTTTACAAGGCTTACACCAATATTTACCGAAACGGCAAATCCGACTGGGCCAATGTGAAGCGCGATGTCGACAACACACTCCGCGAATACCGGAAAAAGAATTGATTACCAGCCGGCGCCTTTTGTATTGGTTTTAATGCGGCAAACGTAGCCGTCGACCGTCATATATAATGTAGAACCGTCGTTGCCCCAGGCGCAATTGGATGTCAGCTCGCCCATTTCGATACGCCCCAGCAGCTTTCCGGCTGGCGTGATAATAAGCATTCCGCCGGGGCCGGACGACCATAGGTTGCCGTCTTTGTCGATTTTGAGGCCGTCGGGCAGGCCCTGCATACCGCGTTTGCCCATGGGTGTAGCGTCATAAATGAGCTTGCCCTTCCCTGCATTGCCGTCCGCATCGAGCGGGTAAGCCATCCAGATTGACTTGTCCGCGTCGGATTGGGCAACATAAAGTGTCTTGCCGTCGGGCGAGAATGCGAGGCCGTTGGGGCGGCTGAGGTCGCTTACCTGCATGGTCACCTTGCCGTCTTTATGAATGCGGTACACGCCAAATTCCTTGATTTCGCGGGTCGGATCTTCGTGTTTTTTGGCGAGGCCGTAGGTAGGATCGGTGAAATAGTAGTCGCCGTTGCTGTGCTGCACCACGTCGTTCGGGCTGTTGAAACGCTTGCCTTCCCATTTATCCGCCAATGTGATTTTACCACCCACATTCAATGGCATTGCGGAAATGCGCCTGTCGCCGTGTTCGCAGGAAACCAGGCGGCCTTTGTTATCGATAATGAGGCCGTTACTGCCCGGTTCGTCACTGTAAACACCTCTGCCAGTGTAGCCCGAAGGTTCCAGAAATACCGACAATCCCGCTTTTTCGTCCCATTTGTACACCCTGTTCTTCGGTACGTCCGAAAACAGCAGGTAGCCGCCGTCTTTCACCCACACCGGCCCTTCCGACCAATCGAATCCCGACGCCAGTACTTCAATCTTGGCGTCTTTGGACAACAATTTTTCAAAAGAAGGATCTTCGACAACGATCTTGCCCATGGTAGGGTAGGACTTTTGCGCCATAGCAGTACAGGTCAGAAGGACGATCAGACAGGTGGAAATAATACCGGATTTCATAGGGGAATGCATTAGCAGTACCGACAAGGATTTATCGATAAAGGAAGATTGCCGTGCTTCCCTACTGCTTTTCGGCCGGGCGTGCATTCCGCGCGGGTGCCAGGATAATGCTCGAATGCGCGGATAACCGGTTTGTTGTCAATGTGGTTTGGTGAAGCGGATCGGTCGAAAACAATACATCGGTAAACAACGATTTATCCTCCGGTATCAGCAATTCTCTTTCGGTATCTCCCAGGTTGTGAATCACAATGAGCGAGCGGTCGACGTGCGGGCGGAAATAGCCTAGCAGCTGGTCGTCGCCCAGGCGCAGGGTTTGCAGGTTAGGGGCCAGGATCTGGTTCAGTGCGGGTTCGGTCTTGCGCAGGTGTATGAGTTTTTTGTAATGATTGAAAACAGAATTGAAATCGCCGGTCTGTTCCGACAGGGGCGCCACTGTTTTCAGGGTGGTAAACTCGGGCGTGATCCAACGCGTCCGTTGCGGATCTTCGGGATCGGACGTCCAAAGGAAAGGTTCGCGGATATAGGGATCGGGTTTCAGGCCCAGCATACCTATTTCTTCACCATAATATAAATACGGCTGCCCGGGCAATGTGAGCAGAATGCTGGCCGCGAGCTTGATCTTCTCGACACCACCACCTACAACGCTCCCAATGCGCTCCTGATCGTGATTGGTGAGCATGATCGCGTCGACAAATAGGGGATTGTATTTCTGGAAAAGATTGAAGCTCGCCAGCAATTTGTCGGTAAGCTGCTCGTCCCGCCCGGCTATGAGCATACGTTGCAATGCAAAGCTGAGGTCGAAATGGAAGGTAGCGTTCAGGTTACGGAAATAGGGGGCTACTTCCTCGGTTTCGGCCCAAACTTCGCCCACGGTGAATGCGCCGGGCTTGGCTTCCCCGACGATTTTGGAAAAAAACTCCCAAAAAGTAATGCTTTGCTCCTTGTCCCATTCCGGATAAACATGCCGTGCGGCATCGAGGCGGAAACCGTCGACACCCACGTCGTTCAGCCAGAAACGGATGATCTTCGCCATTTCGTCACGCAATGCTTCCGAATGATAATTGAGGTCGGGCATTCCCTTGAAAAAAAGACCGTAGTACTTCTCGTCGTCGCCGGGATTTTCGTGCCACGGAAACACGACTTGCGAATCGTCCGAAGTTTCCCGCTCCGAAATGCCGAGATGGTCGATCTGATCGTCGGTCATCCACCAGTAAAAATGCCGGTACGGATTATCCTTACTCTTGCGCGCCTCCTCGAACCATGGGTGAAGCGTGCTGGTATGGTTCACGATCAGGTCGAGGTAAATAACGATCCCGCGCTCGTGTGCACCTGCGAGGAGGCGCTTGAAGTCGTCCATGGTCCCGTATTCGGGTTCGATGGCGTAATAATCGGTGACGTCGTATTTGTGGTAACTCGGCGAGGGGTGAATGGGCGTGAGCCAGATCGCCTCAATGCCGAGGTCGGCCAGGTAATCCAGTTTGGAGATAATGCCGTTCAGATCGCCGATGCCGTCGCCGTTCGAATCGCAGAAAGAACGGACGAATATTTCATAACACACCTTAGGAATACTGGCTGGCTTGTCTGCAAACATAGGCGGCATTTAATGGAAATGCGGTTTCAACAACTGGTAAACGACCTGGACCGGCAGGCCCATAATCGTATAAAACGACCCTTCGATTTTCTCAATCCCGACCATCCCGATCCATTCCTGGATGCCATAGGAGCCGGCCTTATCAAAAGGTTTGTAATCCTCAATATAATGGTTGATTTCCCAATCTTCCAAGTCGCGGAAGTAAACTTCTGCGACGTCGGACGCGGTTTGCATGGCGTCATCGGCCAATAAACTGACGGCTGTGACAACTTTATGGCTTCTGCCCGAGAGCATTCTGATCATCCGGAATGCATCGGCCGCGTCGGTTGGTTTTCCTAAAATATGGTGATCGGCGATCACGACGGTGTCGGCAGTCAGCACCAGCGAGTCGGGGCGGATGCCGCGGAATTGTTCGGCCTTTTCCCTTGAAATGTAGCCTGCTACTTCTTCGGCGGGCAGGTCGGACGGGTAACTTTCATCGGTAGGGAGCACTTCAACCGTGAATGCGAAGCCGGCTTCATGTAGTAATTGTTTTCTTCTGGGAGAGTTGGAGGCGAGGATTAGCGGACTTTTGAGAGTGATCATGTCAGGTAGTGGTCAGGGCTGGTCAGGTAGTAGCCATGAATGGTAATGTGTTTTAAAGACTTATTTATTGATAATGTGTGTATTGTGACTAGTTGGCGCTCATTTTTTAAAATTTTTAAAAATATTTTTCTCCCGACTGAACTATTCTCGCGGCAATAGATGTTTCTACATTAAATGTATATACATTATTATTACATTTAACCCGATTGACTATGTCTATTGAAACTGATATAAAGCAGAAAAAATTTCGGAGCCCGTTCCAAAAGTTGGCACTTAACCTGGTGTATACCACCAAGTGGCTCGAATATAAGCAGCTTGAATCTTTCAAGGAGCACGACATTACGCCGCAGCAATATAATGTACTGAGGATTCTGAGGGGACAGCAAGGCAACCCGATCAAGGTGAGCGACATTACCGAGCGCATGCTCGACAAAAGTTCCAACACATCGCGGCTGGTTGACAAGCTGCTGGCGAAGAACCTCGCAAAGCGGACGTCGTGTGAAAGCGACCGCCGTGCTGTGGACGTCGTGATTACCGAGGAAGGGCTCGAACTCCTCAATGTGCTCGATCCGTTTATCGAGGATTGGGAAAACCGGTTCAACATCATTTCCGAAGCGGAGGCTGAGCAGATCAGTGCTTTGCTCGATAAGCTCCGGGAAAATGAAGATTAAGCTTAGAACACAATTAACACAAATCCATAATTCAATTTAATTTTTAATCAAAACTACAATGAAATCACTTAAATTTTTTGTCGCATCTCTTGCAGTAGCATTGTTCGCATCTTCTTCTGTTTCAGCAGACAATGGTAAAAAAGCTTCCAGCCTGAAAGTGAATCCTGCCAAAAGCGAACTGACCTGGTTGGGTAAAAAAGTTACCGGCGAGCACACAGGTAAAATCACTTTGAAAGAAGGAACAATCGTTCTTGACGGCGCCAAACTGACCGGTGGGAAATTCGTAGCCGACCTGAACAGCATTACTTGTACAGACCTTACCGACAAAGAATACAACGGTAAACTGATCGGTCACTTGAAATCAGATGATTTCTTCGGTGTTGAAAAACACCCTACTGCAACTTTCGTAGTTACCAAAGCTACTCCAAAAGCAACCGGTGTTTACGATGTGACTGGTGACCTGACTATCAAAGGCATTACCAAACCTGTGACTTTCCCTGTAACAGTGAAAACTACTGCTGCTGGTGCAGAAGCTACTGGTAAACTGGTGGTTGACCGTTCGAAATACGACATCAAATACAACTCGAAATCATTCTTCGATAACCTCGGCGACAAAATGATCAACGACGATTTCTCAATCGACGTGAAATTGGTTGCTGCAAAATAATTACCCGCTGGCGGTTGCCTGGTATCAACCGTCTGCGTTTGTATGACCTGAATATTAAAAGAACCTGTCTTTTGTAGGCAGGTTTTTTTTGTGGTCAGGAGTTGAAATCGCGGTATTTAGGGAAATCGTCCATGAAGTGGATCTGCCCGTTCACCGCCCGGAAGCAGTAGTGTGCCATGCCATTGGTAACTGCCAGGTATTGAGGCTGTAATGTGAAATTATAGCGACTGATCTGGGCAAATGTCGCGTCCGTCACGCTTACGAACGGCGCCTTGCATTCGACGAGCAAAAACGGCAATGCATTGTTGGAAAGCACCATGATATCGGTGCGTTTGGCAAGCGTATTGTATTGAAGGCCAGTCTCTACGGCAAAAAGCGATTTGGGGTAACCGTAATGCGTGATGAGCAAATGGATGAAATGCTGGCGCACCCATTCCTCGGGCGTGAGTGTGACGAATTTCCTGCGGATAATGTCGAAAATATGCGGTTTCCCGTTAACCTGCTTAACTTTATGGGCGAATCCGGGAAGGTTCAATGATTCCATAAACGAAGATAGCGAACCCCGGGTTGCCCCGCCAACAAACCTGCTGATTTCATGACTACCAAAGAACAGATCGTCGAAAACTGGCTCCCGCGCTACACGGGCACGCCGGTGGAGGAGTTTGGAAGTTACATTCTCCTGACCAACTTCGGAAACTATGTGACCATGTTTGCCGAGAAGTTCGGGGTGGAAGTAAGGGGACAAGGCCGCGCCATGCAAACCGCGACCGCAAAGGACATTACCATTATCAACTTCGGGATGGGTAGCCCGATGGCCGCTACCGTAATGGATTTATTATCAGCCATTAACCCAAAAGCTGTTTTGTTTTTGGGTAAATGTGGTGGTTTGAAAAAAACGCAGGTGGGTGACCTCATCCTGCCTATTGCTGCTATCCGCGGCGAAGGTACCAGCGACGACTACATGCCGCCCGAAATCCCTGCATTGCCGTCATTCCGCCTGCAGAGTACCGTTTCCGCGGCCATCAAAAAGCACAAACTCGATTACTGGACCGGCACCGTCTACACCACCAATCGCCGCATCTGGGAGCACGACGCCAGTTTCAAGGAATACTTGCAGGCCGTTCGCGCGATGGCCATCGACATGGAAACCGCTACCATATTCATCGTGGGTTTTGCGAATTCCATTCCGCACGGCGCATTGCTGCTCGTTTCGGACAATCCACTCGTTCCTGAGGGGGTAAAAACCGAAGAAAGCGACAAAAAAGTGACGTCGAGCTACGTGAAGCAGCATTTGGACATTGGTATCGAAGCACTCACCGAACTGGCCCGCTCCGGCGAGTCCGTGAAGCATATGCGTTTCGAGAACTGACAACTGTCATAGTCGCGGCGGGAACCTGTTGAGGCTTGTTGGGAGTTTACTTTCCGGCGGCCAACAGTTTTCCGCCGGTTATTTTCATGGAACATCAATCATTATACGAGCGCATTGGCGGCGACGCCGCGCTCCGGCAGCTCACCGATCAATTTTACGACCTCGTATTCAACCACGAGCTCATATCCCGGCTTTTCAAAACCGATAAGGACCTCATCAAGGAGAAACAGCGCCTTTTTTTAACCCAATTCCTCGGCGGCCCGCAGCTCTACTCCGACGTTTACGGCCACCCTATGATGCGCGCCCGCCACATGCCCCACACCATCACCGAAGACGACGCAGTAGCCTGGCTCCAATGCATGGCCTCCGCCGTAGAATCGCTAGCCCTGCCCGAAGAACTCAAAAACGAGCTATTCGACCGGTTCCCCCGGACGGCGTTTTTTATGGTGAATACGGGAGATCAGTAAATGCGGTTGGCAATGTATTGAAGTACATCTTCGAGCGGAATGTCATAGCTAGATTCGACAGATTGATCCGGGAGATGTTTGTGATGCGGAAAATTCGGAAGGTTTTGAAAATGTGGCGCATTGTCCCAACGTAGGATTAGCTCGCCTGAACGGCTTTGCCAATGAAAGGAGTATTTGCGGCGCCCAGGTTCATTAAATTCTTTGATAAACAATTGAGAAGAATCTTTTAAATGCACTTCAATATTAATGTAATGCATGTCACCCGACTCTCTCAAATCGTGGATAGTGTAGCTTGCTATCAGTTCGTCATAGTCACTCAGCCATTTGAAAGTCGCCATTCCTGATGTCTGTAATTTTGGTTTCTAGTTCAAGTAGAAACTGGTGATAGGCTTTCCACTGGATGAGATCATCCCAAGCCTCAAAATTTTCAACAGAGGAACTTTCAAGTTGAGCTTCAAATATTTGTAAATCAATGCGGTACCGTTGTTTGAGGAGATTTAACTTCTCTTCCAATTCCTGCTTTTCAGACAAGTAGTCCGTCAGTACCGCATCGCCTACCTGCTTTTTTGTCAAGATTACCACAGTATCAATCGATTTTGCCTACTCCAAATTTAAGCATTGAGGGATATTTTTAAAAGTGTATTTTACAACCTGCACTTTTCTATATTCTGACGTCTAAATACTAACATTGTATCCTAGTAAATAGAACCGCACACCTAAATGGAATCACACATGCTTAAGCCTATTGAAACAAAGGAAGAATTTGATGAAGCTTTGAAAAGATTGTATGAGCTTTTCGATGCTCCAACCGGAACGCCGGAGAATGAAGAATTGGAGGCCCTGGCAGATATTATTGAGGCTTATGACAAAGAGCATTATCCGATAGAACCGCCGGATCCCGTAGAAGCGGAAAGGATCAGAAGAGAGGATACCCAATAACACGCATCCGCATCCGCACTTCATGCCAACCAAGAATTCCCTACCTTTGCGGCATGAATTTCAAAGAGCAGTTGACACCATACCCCGTTCTGGAAAAAGTTGCCGGCGCCGCGAAGGAGCTGGGGGTGGAGGCATATATAATCGGTGGGTTCGTAAGGGACCTGATACTCAAAAGGAATAGCAAGGACATCGACATTGTTTCCATCGGCAGCGGTATAGAACTGGCCGAAATGGTAGCCGGCAGGCTCGGGCCGGATGTTCATGTAAGTGTATTTAAAAATTTTGGGACCGCACAAATCCGTCAGGGCGACCTTGAAATTGAGTTCGTAGGTGCCCGCAAGGAGTCCTATCGCTCCGAATCCCGCAAGCCGGCTGTCGAGGACGGTACGTTAGCCGACGATCAGAACCGCCGCGATTTCACCATCAATGCAATGGGTATCAGCCTCAATGCAGGTACTTTCGGAGAGCTCGTCGATCCGTTCGAGGGGATGAGCGACCTTCGTAAAAAGATCATCCGCACGCCCCTCGATCCGGAAATTACATTTTCCGACGATCCCTTGCGTATGATGCGGGCGATCCGGTTCGCGAGCCAGCTGAACTTTGATATCGAGCCTGATACCTTCGACGCGATCGTGAAAATGAAAGAGCGCATCGGCATTGTGTCGATGGAGCGGATTTCCGACGAATTGAACAAGATCATTCTTTCCAAAACCCCTTCATACGGTTTCAAACTGCTTTACCATGCAGGGTTGTTAGCCATAATTTTCCCTGAACTGGTGGAATTGCAGGGCGTGGAGCACATTGAGGGCAAGGGGCATAAGGACAATTTTTACCATACATTACAGGTGCTCGACAACGTATGTCAGGTCTCGGACGACCTCTGGCTGCGTTGGGCCGCCATTCTGCAT
Source organism: Dyadobacter soli (assembly GCF_900101885.1). Taxonomy (GTDB): domain Bacteria; phylum Bacteroidota; class Bacteroidia; order Cytophagales; family Spirosomataceae; genus Dyadobacter; species Dyadobacter soli. Next base: position 362,382 of record NZ_FNAN01000003.1, read on the forward strand.
GATATTGCCAAACCTGCCACCAAGAAGTTCGATAAACGTAACGGTTGGTCGTTTCATAACCACGAGGAGATCGGGGCGCGGATGGTACCCGTTATTTTCCGGCGCATGAAACTGCCGCTGAATGAGAAAATGCGGTTTGTGAAAAAGTTGGTAAGGCTGCATTTGCGACCTATCGTGCTTTCCAAAGAGGAAATCACCGATTCGGCGATGCGGCGCTTGCTGGTGGAAGCGGGAGAGGATATCGAGGCGCTCATGAACCTGTGCCGGGCCGATATTACTTCCAAAAACCCGGAGAAAGTAAGGCGTTTCATCAGCAATTTCGACCTGGTGGAGCAAAAGCTCAAAGACCTCGAGGAACGTGACAAGCTCCGTAATTTCCAGCCGGTCATTACCGGCGAAATGATCATGGAGGCATTCGGATTGAAACCTGCGAAGGAAGTGGGGATTATCAAAGAATCGGTGCGCGAGGCGATCCTGGAAGGTATTGTGCCGAATGAGTACGGGCCTGCGTTCGCATTCATGATCGCGGAAGGTGAAAAAATGGGCCTCACCCGCGTGTAAGGCACATTTTTTATAGCAACCACGCCAATGCCAGCGCATATTTGATATTTTTGCGAACTTTTAATCTCCTCATAGACACATTTCATGGAAAACGCCCAGTTCAAACGTTTTTTCGGCTCGCTGCTCACTATATTAGGCATTGCGGTATTGCTCTTCGCATGCGTTGCCTTCCTTTCCGACAAACCCGTACTGGGGCTCACGGTTTCCAAATGGGAATCGATCGTGCCGTTTCTGGTGGGAACCGTGTTTCTTCTGACGGGTGTAAACCTGGTAAAAGGCTGAGCGCCCCTGGCTAGGCGCCCCCGGCTGGGCGCCCCCGGCTAAGCGTCTCGCACGAGCGCTGCGCCTACCATGCATTCCAGGCATTGCTTCGGTGTGCAATAGTTGTTGAACCATTCGATCAATGCCTGCGAATCGGCGGCGGTTTTCACGCGCATGCCCAGCGACGCCCACTCGCGGGTAATGCGGTTGTCCTCGGCAGGTATCTCCGAAAGCCAGTAAATAGCCTTATCGAGCAGTTCGGGTTGCTGCCGCTGTTTTGAATAGGCGACCAGCAACGGCACCGCCGCATTGACGATCAGTAAATGGGCCGCGTCATTACCCAGTACCGGCACCTGCGCCTTTGCTTTCTTTTCAAACAGGTAATGCTCCCGCCAGTAAGCGGATTGCTCGATACGGAACAGCTCGCGCACATCATCGAACTGATCTGAAACGATAAACCGGTTCAGAAAGCCGCCGGTATTGCACAGCAAGCGTGCAAACTGCGCCAGCCGCACCGTCGGAAAGCCTGCCGGACGGAGCCGCGCATATTTCCATTCATGCGGTTGCATCGTTTCTTCCTGTAAATTGTATTTGGCACTCAGGAACCGGAATTCCTGCCGAAGCTGGCGTACATATATATCTTCCGAATCCTCGGGAATAAGGCCCGAACAACCAAACAGTAACGCTTCGAGCTGAATGAGGCGGTCGGTATGTTTGCGGATGATTTTCCAGGGGACAATGCTGGTGAGCCGTTGAAATGGCGCAGCATTCAGTTTGAATCCGAAATGCCGCCCCAGCCATTGGTAGGCGGTCTGCTCCCAATCCTGCTGGTTGCTTTCGAGCAAATGCCGGATCTCCGAAGCTTTGCGTTCCAGTCTTTCGAGCAATACCCTGTCCAGCATCGCATACTTACGTATCTGATCCACTTCGCCAAACTGGCGGTTGCAGGGAACTGTTTCTTTTTCATCGAGCAGGCAGCGGTACCTTTCAATTACGGATGCTTTCACGAGGCCATTTAGCGTCAACGTCGGAACCGCCGTTCCGTCACGCCGCATGGCCGCATAATCATTTTCCCAAACCACATGAAGGATCACGCCGTCGTAGGCGCCATTTCGCTGGTGTTCGTGCAGGCGCCAGTCCGATGCCTTCACGTGGATTTCGACGCTCCCGGCCCACAGCACGCCGTCGATGTAAATGCGTGCTTCGGCAAAATCCGGGCCGGCATCGGTATTCCGGTAACCGGGGCGGAGAATGGAAAGCGGCATGCCTTCGTCGGTCGCCAGCTCTTTCTTCTCAAAATACTGGAAGCGCCAGATGAAACTCAGTAAATCTTCATTCATAAACAGCGTGTTTAAAATTTTGGCGATTAAGGCGTTTATTTCTTTGCCTAAACCTGATTAGTTTCTGTTCTTTGTACGCTGTTTTTGTTACTTGGTTTCTATTTGTAGAAGTAAAAAAGTTTTATGCTCCGCCGTCTGCAATTTATTGCGCTCAGAATCTTCCTTGCTTTTATCGTGCTTTCAATCGTTTGGGTGGTCATTTTGCGGTTTTTGCCCGTTTGGGTAACGCCCTTTATGATTTCCAGGAAGATCGAGGCATTCCGGGCAGACGAGGATACCGAGATCTATCACGACTGGGAGCCGTATGAAAACATCTCCAAGGAAGCGGCCCTGGCAGTAGTAGCCTCCGAGGACCAGAATTTCCCCAACCACTGGGGTTTCGATTTTGATCAGATTTATAATGCAATGACCGAGGAGCGGAAACGCGCGCGGGGAGCCAGTACCATCTCGCAGCAGGTAGCGAAGAATGTTTTCCTCTGGCACGGCCGCAGTTACATTCGCAAAGGGTTGGAAGTATATTTCACGGTCCTGATCGAAGTGCTGTGGAGCAAAGAGCGGATTTTGGAAGTGTATTTAAATGTGGCTGAAATGGGTAAAATGACTTTTGGTGTCGAGGCGGCCTCATTGCGCTACTATAACAAATCGGCCAAGCACCTCACACGTTACGAAGCCGCCCGTATTGCCGCGGTACTACCTAATCCGATCCGTTTTTCTATCAAAAACCCTTCTGCGTATGTGAACAAGCGTACCAACCAGATCGTCCGCCAAATGCGGTACCTGGGCGGGCAGAAGTATCTGGCGGATTTGTAATTAGTAAATTTCGATTATTCCGGTCGTACCACCTTGTGAGATTCGATCGAAGATTTTTGGAATTAGCATTCGCAATGTATCCCGTCTATTGTTAAACGCACAGAGCACAAAAATCGTAACAGGGAGCCGTTGGATATTCTGCTGATAGGGTAGGTTGCGGTCGACGGTTATGAATAGCTCGAAACGTTCCTGTTCCATAAGACGCAGCAACTCTCCATTCTTTTTACCAAGCCATCCTTTATCGCGTACAGACCATATTTCATGTTCAGGATCGAAATCGTGTCGAAGTTTCCGGGGAAGACTTTCATCCAGTAAAATTTTCATGCAATGCTTTTTCGGACGTAAGGGCTTTTTTAGCCATTTCTAGTACAGCCAATGCGCTTTCTTTTGAAACCGAGGGGAAGTCGTCCAGGAATTCTGACAAATCTTCGCCCCCCTCGATGTAATCGAAAAGATTCTGAACCGGAACCCGCGTTCCTGCGAACACAGGAACACCACTCATAATTTCAGGATCTACATTGATCGGACCGTACTGCATGTTTCCTCAAAGGTTTGCTTATAACAATTTACGAAAATAGGACTAGTTAAGCCAACGTAATGTGTAACCGACCGATATCAATTATCCCGCGATCGTTCGCCCTCACGGGACGAGCGCGGTGAACTCTGTTGCCGACCGGATGGTGTCGCGGATGGCCGTGAGGTTTCCGGGCGACTCGGCGCGGGGCGCGTCTCAGGCGCCTGACGGGCCGGACGTTCAATGTTCGGTCTTGTTTGTTCCTGACGTGGCGATGGCGCGGGCCGGGATACTTCCGGACGTGGTGATGGCGCAGGCCTGGATACCTCCGGACGAGGAGAAGGTTCGGGCCGGGTTACTTCCGGGCGTGGTGATGGCGTTGGCCTCGAAACATCCGGACGTTCTGATCGTGTAGGGCGCTCGATATCCGGGCGCGTTATTGACGGGCTTGGATTGGCAGGCCGCGTTGTACCGGGACGGGTAACCTCAGGTCTGCCATTGTCGGGCCTGCCTGTGCCGGGGCGGGTACTGTTGCCGCGTCCGGGTCTTTCTACCGAGGGACGCGAAATATTGTCGCCGGAACCGGGCCGGGTAGTCCCTGGGCGGCCGGTCGATGAGCGGGTGATCACCGGGCGGCCTGTATTATCGAAGTTAGGAAGCCTTTCGCGCCGGGTTGGGGCCGTGGGATTTCGTTTTACAAATAATGCGGAACCTTGCCGTGCCGATGAAGGCCGTGAGTAAGTTTGCCGGTAATCGCCCCGCGTGGAGCGTGTGCGCACGATCACCGAGCGCGAGCGGAAGTTGCTGCTGTAATAATGGGTATGCCAAACCGGGTTGCGGTAACTTGGCCAGCGGCGGAAATGCCCGTTGTAATAGTAATGCCAGTGGTAATGGTAGCCGTAGTAGTAATGCCAGTAGCGCGGCCGCCACGACCGCCAGTACGACGGGTAGTAATGCCACCGCCACGGCGACCGCCAAACCACATATCTTGGCACAAAAATGAATTGAACAACCGGCCAGTTCGACACATAAGTAACATTTTGCTGTATCGGCGCAGGCTGAACTTCCCTGTTACCGGTATAACCAGGGTTAGGCGTTTCTGCCACCGTCCCTGACTGCGAATTAGGTTCAATAATATAATCCTTCCCGTAAAGATCCTCATCGCCTACGAGCTGGATCCACACCTCGCCATTGTCTTTCTTTTCAACATAAAATGCCGCCACATCCTGATCTTCCGTTTCGCTGACAGCCACTCGCAGGCTGATCGTGTGAAGGTTACCCTCTACATTATCGTCCACGCGGATGTAGTCGATCTGATTGTCGCCATTCAGGTCGAGGTTATTGATCTCCGAATCTTCCTCGTTCAGTTTCCGCTCAAAACCTTCGAGCGTTTCCGATTCCTGGAACAGTTTCAAAACCGCGTACAGGTTGAGGTTATCGCCGGGAAGGTCGAGCTTTTCTTCTTCGGCCTGGGCAAAGGCCCGGTTACCTGCCATGAGCATTAATGCGCTCAGAAGTATCAGAAGGAGATTTTTCATGGTTGAGATGCTTAAAGGCAATGTAGGGATTCCTGTTTATTTAATCCAAACCCCGTTCAACATAACCTTGCTAACGTTGCGGGTAGCGGATATGTTCTTCAAAGGATCGCCTTTTATCAGTACCAGATCGGCCTGCTTACCTTTTTCTATACTCCCTAACCTTTTGTCAATGCGAAAGAAACGGGCATTTTGAAGGGTAGCGGCAGTAATTACTTCGGCGGCAGTAAGCCCGCTGTCGACGAGTAACTCCATTTCACGCTGGAATGCCCAGCCGGTTTCTGCGTAAGGAATCATCGAATGCGACCCGACTACGATTCTGGCGCCGGCGCGGTGCAGTTTTCCGGTAATCTTTTTCATTTTGCCAAATCCTTCCAGACGCGCGGTATCCAACGGCTGGCCGGCCGTTGCCTGGTACTCGAATGCGCCGAGCGTGGGGCTAACGAATGTGCCTTTGTTTTTCAGGAAAACGCCGAGCGAATCGGTAGCGGGACTGTCCGGGTTAATGCTTTTCCAAACTTCATACCTGCCCTGTTTACGTGCATTATTATCGGCCAGGACCATCTGACGATATTTTTCGCCCTCACGCTGCGGGACGAGCGTAAGCCCGAAAGAGGTGATATGCTCGATCCCGTCCAGTCCGGCCTCGATCGCCTCTTTGGCCTCCGTCGTTTCAAGATGTCCGGTAACCGGAATGCCGCGTGCATGGGCCGCTTTACACACTTCGCGGATAATGGCCGGTGGTAAACGGAAGTAGACCTTAATCACCGACGCCCCCTGATCGGCCAGGTGGTTTACCTCGCGCACGGCCTCGTCCGCGTCCCTGACCACGTACGCGTCGCGCGGGTATGCGGGCGGAAACATATCGATGTGCGGACCGGCGAGGAAAAGTCGCGGGATCGGTTGCCCGCTCTTTCTCTCGCCATCATATGCTTCGATCCACGCGCCAGGGTCGCGGAGCGATGTCACGCCATTTTGCAGGAATTGCGCGGGAAGGCCATGGACGCCGTCGAGGTGGAAGTGGGAATCGATAAAGCCGGGTAATAATGTAAGCCCACCCGCATCGACAACCTGTGCATTTTCGGGTATTTCAATATCCGCCTTCCTGCCGACGGCACTGATAATGCCGTCAGTGACAACCACGGATCCGTTTTCGATCGGAGCTCCGCCGTTTCCATCGATAATCGTCGCACCGGTGATGGCGATGATGGCTTTTTTTGAAATGATTTCTTTTTGATTAATCTCCGTGATTTTTGCCGTTTCGCCTGTCGGGGAACGGGTATTTGTGCTGCAACCCCAAATAGCGGCAATCAATATCAACTCACAGACTGCAATCTGGAAAATTGTTGAGCGTTGGAGGCTGTCTTTGGTGCTGGCTGAGATCTGCATTTGTCCTAATAAGGTTTGAGCACAAACTAACATCGCTTAAATTGAAAGCTAATCCATTGATATAAAGAGAATAGTAACTCCTTTTTAATGTACGGATATGTGGGCGACGGATACGCTTTGGTTCGAGGTTGCCATTGTCAGCATCATTTATGCTGTCGGCAACATTTTTTTCGGGCATTTTGAAGAGCAAACGCCTAAATGGCGCCGGTTCGGGAAATATCTGTTGACCTTGCTGATTGTGCTCGGATTGTCGGTGTATGTTGGAAGATGGGCCAGTATGTCGTTGCTAGGCTTGATGATCGTGCCTTTGCTTTACATTCACGGCTACTATTTGCCTAAAAAGAAGGGTATCAATGGCTGGACAGGAGAACCGAAGCGGAAATACTATGCGTTTCGCGGGTGGGACACTGAAATTTTCAGAAAAGAATAACGGCGCGGTCGGCAGGCTACTTACGAACAGACGGTGCACTTTTGACGATCCCGTTGTTCCTGTCCTTTAAAAACCGGTAATTCCTGTGCTGTGCCAGCGAGCGATCTAGCTTTTCAAACAGATTCCTGTTTTTCAATGCAAACCAATTGACTTTCAGTAAGTACAGGCTGACGTAAGATTTGGGATGATTGGCAATAAAATCGGCCGTAGTATCCCACAGCTTTTCGCGCTCTACCGCTTGCTCATTCATCCAATAGCGTGCACTGTCGGCCAGATTTTGCTTTTTCGCACGCGCCTCCGCCACTACGTACGCATTCAAGCGCTGATCCGACGGATTCTGCACAAGCGTTTGATACTCCCGCCATTCTTCATTGCTTTTGGAATGACTGACAGTCGATTTCGCCAGGTTCGAAGTGTCCAGTCGTATCTCCGTGCCCGGATCGAAGAAAAACGTCAACGCACCCTTATTTTGCGAAACCTGGAATTGGTATAAATCGGGCAGTAAATCCGCGTCCATCGTGAGGTGTGTAGTGTCGAAGCCGAGCCTGATCGAATGCACCACCGCCGCAAATCCCTTCTCCCGCGTAAGCAAAAGCGCCTTCCTGTCATTCCATGCTTTCGGCGCCACGATTTTGATCTTGACGCTCTGCGTCGACACGAACGAAAAGCTTGCTAATACACAAATGATCAGGCGGTTGATATTAATGAGCACAGGCAGGGGAGTTGGAAATGATGGTTACAATTTAGTACTTAAATTTGCATTCACATGCACTATGAACGATATGAAATAACGCCCGGCGATACGGCCATGGTTTACGAGTTTGTAAGTCAAGGGCCAAAAGGTGATGTCAAAAAAGTTATCATTTATAGTCCAACCAACATACCGAACTTTTTTAACCTCGGATTTGGGGATAAAAATGACTTAACCGGACAGCCTGATGACCAGGTAGTCACCAATAACGGAGATAGTATCAAAGTAATGGCAACGGTGGCGTCAACACTTTTATCTTTCACGGAAGAGTTTCCTGGTGCGATGATATTCGCAACTGGTAGTACAAAATCAAGGACCAGGTTGTACAGAATAGGAATTTCAAACAATCTTGAAACTATAAGACTCGATTTTCTGGTTTATGGTTTTGTGGATGATGGTTGGGAAGAGTTTGCAGCCAATACTGAATATAAGGCATTTCTTGTTATTAGAAAAAAGCGATTGTAAGATGGAAAAAGAACTTGAACGCTTGCGAAAACCTATCTTGAAGAAGCCTGATAAAAGCCTTGACGAGCTTCTTAACAAAGGCTATTTCAAAGAAAAGATAGAATTTGCTGAACATATCGTAAAAACCTACGGCCTCCCGGATTTCGACAAAAAATAACGGCAGCCAGCTCCGGCGACCGGATATGCTCCAAATCCCCAAAAGCCGGTTGCCGAGAAGCTGAATGCCGAAGTGCTATTTAATCTCCACTTTCACCAACACCGGCTGGTGATCCGACGGGTAGCGTTGCTCTTTTGAATCGGTGAGCACACCGTATTTCAACACATCCACATTTTTACTTACAAAAATATAGTCGATTCGGGTCTTCATGGCGGCGTCGAATTTGAAGCTATTGAATGTGCCTTCCGGGCCGTAAGGAGCTTGTTTCGTTACATCGTGCGTGTCGTTGAGGGCGCCGGCGATGGTTTTCATTTGCTCGGTATCCGGCGTCGAGTTAAAGTCGCCGGTGAGGATGGTCGTAGCATTGCCTGCGATCTCCTTCATCTTTTTCACCATCAAATGCCCCGACTGACGGCGCGCTTCCACGCCCTGGTGGTCGAAATGCACGTTGAAGAAGAAGAATTTCTTTTTCGTATTCACATCTTCGAACTGTGCCCATGAGCAAATGCGGTTACAGCAAGTCGCATCCCAGCCTTTGCCCGGTGTGTCGGGTGTTTCGCTCAGCCAGAAATCGCCCGATTTGAGCAATTTGAAACGATCTTTCTTGTAAAAAATAGCGGAATGCTCACCGCCTTCCTTGCCATCGTCGCGGCCTTTGCCGTAGTAAGCAAATTCAGGGAGTTCGGCCACGTCTTTCAACTGGCCTACCAATGCTTCCTGCACGCCGAAAATGTCGAATTCATGGAAACGCACGAGGCCTTTTACGTTTTCCTTGCGATTGGGCCACGCATTCACGCCGTCGTTCGGGGTGTTGTAGCGAAGGTTGTACGAACCTACATTAATAGTTGCGGTTTTCTGCGCATACGACGCGCTTGCGAGCGAGACGAATGCCAGTAGGTAAAGGGCAAATTTTTTCATTGGGTATAGAGATGATTGATTAACTATAAAACAAAAGACCCCGAAGGGTCTCCTGTTGCGGTGCCAAAAATATGCGATTAATGTTAACTCATGATGAAAATTCGCATTTGTGATGCATTACCAGCCCGGAGTCTGCTTGTAGGCGCCATTACTGCGTGAAATTTCATCGGGGTTCATCGGCCAGGCCATGTGTTTACCAGGATCGAAGCTCCGTGCGGGCCAGATCACCTGGATTTTGTAAGGCGACGCCGGATCGGTTTTATTGTCGTGGATGCGGCCGTGGAGCGGCATGTTGATCTTATCGTAGTCACCCCATCGTTTCAGGTCGGCGAGGCGGTCGGTCCATTCGCAGGCCAGCTCCACGCGGCGCTCGTGTTTGAGGTCGGCGAGGGTAGGAGCAGCGATAGGTGCGAGACCAACGCGGGCGCGGATTTCATTCAATGGTGCCGCGGCTTCTGCATTCTTGCCCTGCTTAATGAGCGCTTCGGCTTTGAAAAGCAGTATTTCGGCGTAGCGCATCAGCGGCAGGTTCAGGCGTGTAGAAGGCCCGTCGCCATTCTGGTTGATCATCGTGTTGCTGCCCGCGTCCTCGTTGGTTCCGTAGCTGTACGGTTCCATGTACTTGCGGATCTGGAAGCCGGAAAGGCTGTTGGTCGAGAAGTAGGAGCGCTCCTTACCGAAATAGGTGAATTTATCCCCGAATTTCAGAATGGTAACCTCGCGGCGCGGGTCTTTGGCTTCATATTCTTCATAGAGCTCCTCGGTAGGCTGGAAATACCCCCAGCCGTTGAAAATCCCCCAGCCTTTGTTCTCCAAAGACACACCCGGGAAAATAGAGCCGCCCTGGATACCGGAGTTTACCGACCAGATGTACTCGCTCGTCCAGTTGTTTTCAATTGTAAACACCGCCTGGTAATTGGCAGCTGAGCTTCCTTTGCCGGTAATGAGCGCTCGCGCACCTTCATTTTTGATCTTATCGGCCAGCTCGGGGATCAGCGCCCATTTGGAAGCATCGTATTGCGCCCAGTAAGCGTAGGTTTTCACCATATAACCCCACGCCGCAGCCTTGTGCGCACGTCCCTGATCGCTCGCCCCGTAGGTTTGGAACAAGGGGAGCATGTCAGCCGCTTTTTGCAAGTCGCTGATGATCTGCGCGTAGTTGTCGGTTACCGAAGGGAGCTGCGGCGGAATGCGTTTGCCGAATTCCGCATTCTCAGGTCCGTCGAACGGCACGCCGAGGTCTTTGTGTCCCCAGGAATAAGCGAGCCAGAAATGCGCGAACCCGCGGATGAAATAAGCTTCTCCCAATGCCCGGTTCTTCACCGCATCCGACACGCCGGTAGCCGTGGGCACACCCTGGATCACCTGGTTGGCCTTGTTCAGCATCCAGTATACATCGTTCCAGCAGTTGGCAATGGAACCTTCGCGGCCGGTAATGTTGAAGTTTTTGATATTGTCGCTCTCCGCACGCACGCGGCCGGTCACGATGTCGTCTGAGGCATTCTGCATCCAGAACAGGTTGCGGCCCCAGGTATTTTCATAGCCCATGGGCGCGTACATCGCGGCCATGGCCTTGTTCACGTCTTCGTCGCTTTTCCAGAAGAATGCGGTGGTGGGGGAGCCGTTGGGTTTGGTATCCACCCAGCTTTCGGTACATGCGGATGCACTTATGGCCATGACAATGGCGAGACCCGCATTTTTAATGATATGTTTCATGAGTCAAAGTCTTGTTTGGTCGATTCGTGCATTAGAATTTAAGCTTCACACCGGCTGAGTACACACGTGCCACGGGATACTGACCGCCGTCGAGGCCTGGTGCGGTGTAGCGGCCATCAATGTACTGGCTTCCGATTTCGGGGTCCATACCGGAATATTTGGTGAAAGTCAGCAGGTTATCGCCGCTCACGTACACGCGCAGGCTAGGTTTGCCCGGCTTGCTTTTGAATGTGTAGCCGATAATCAGGTTCTTCAAACGCAGGTAATTGCCATTTTCGAGGTACCAGTCGGAGTTGGTCGAAAAGTTCTTGTTCGGATCGTTCGCGCGGATCTTCGGGATGTCGGAGCCGGTATTGGTTTCCGACCATGCGTCGAGGATTTTGTCCCAACGGTTATAGCCCTGCTCAGCACCATTTAAAGTCGATTGCTTGAATGCATTGAACAGTTTTACACCACCTACACCCTGAAAAAAGATGCTGAAATCGAAGTTTTTCCAATTCGCATTCGCGGTAATGCCGTAAGTGATTTTCGGAAATGCATTGCCCATGTACACGCGGTCCAGGTCATCGATCTTGCCGTCGCCGTTTTCGTCCACAAATTTCAGGTCGCCTGCCTTCGCGCTCGGCTGAATGCGGTCGCCGGTAGGGCCCACGTATGCCGCCGCGGCCTCGTCAGTTTGGAAAATGCCCGCATTTTTAATCAACCAATAAGAAAAATAGGGCTGACCGACGGTGGAGCGGAACGGTACCAGAATGCTCCGCCAGGCGTCGCCGTGCGTCCAAACCGAGTTCGGGTTTTCGTCAATATAATCGACACGGTTTTTGAGCGTGGCAAAGTTACCGCCGATCTCATAGCTCAGCTCGCCGACCTGGTCGCGCCAGTTGGCAGCAAATTCGAAACCAGTGTTCCGGATCTTGCCCTGGTTGATAAAAGGCGCTCCATAACCGTTCGTATTCGTCCATTCGGTATCCTGTTGCTTGATGAGGTCGTAGGTGAGTTTGTTAAAATAATCGGCGGTAATGGTCAGTTTTTCTTTCAAAAGGCTGATATCCACGCCAAAGTCCGTCTGCTGCGAAGTCTCCCACGACAATTCGGGGTTAAACCTTGAATTCACATACAAACCATTGCTGATAGGCGCGCCGTTACCGATCTGGTAAGTATTGTTCGGCGTCAGGTTAGGATAGCCGTAATACCTTCCGATAGAACCAATGTTGCCAATGCGTCCCCAGCTTGCGCGGAGTTTCAGCAGGTCGAGACCTTTTACATTGAAAAATGGCTCGGAGCTAAGCTTCCACGCACCTGTGAAGCCAGGGTAACCTTTGGCACGGAAACCTTCCGCAAGGCGGCCGGCAATGTCGTAACGATAGCTGGCAGTCACGAAATAGCGATCGGCCCAGCTGTATGACAAACGGCCTACGTAAGAGGCATTGCGGTCCTTCCATTCGTCGTCACCAGGGCGGTTTTGGTCAAAAATGGATGCATTGACGAAGAATTGTGCCCAGTCCGCTTCATTTTCGAAACCTCTTGCGGCAATGTTGAAATTGCGGTTGCCATTTTCCTGCGCAGTCATGGAAGCCATGGCGCCTACATTGTGGCGGCCGAAAACGCGGGAGTAGTTCGCCGTGTTTTCCCAAATCCAGTGATAGCCGCGGTCGGTAGAATAGGAGAGGGTATTCTGGTTGTTCGGCTTACCGGGCTCTGTTCTTTTGGGCTCGAAATTCTTCCTTAGCGAGCTGTTCTGGCGGTAGCTGAAACGCGTCAGGAAGCTCAGGCCGGGGATGATTTCGGAATAGCCGAGTTCGGTAACCGACTGCATGTCATTGCCTTTGTTGTAGGGCCGGTTGCGCAGCAACGTGCCTACGGGGCTGATCGCATCGCCATGAATACCCAGGTATTGCGAGTCGCGCGGGCCTACACCGCCAAAGCTGCCGTCGTCATAGTAAGCAACGGCCGAGCGCGGCATATAAATGGCGGAAAGTACCGTTCCGCTGTAACCGCTGGTAGTTTCGGTACCGCGGTTGTCGTTATTATTGTAAAAAAGCTCCTGGCGGAGTTTGAGCTTATCCGTGAACTTGTACATCGCATTGAAACGGACAGACAAATTCTGGGCATAAGTGTTGATAAGTGTGCCCTCATCGCGCTCGTAGCGGCCTTGCAAAAGCGTCGAAAACTTGTCGGTACCGGCGTTGAAACTGATATTATGGCGCTGAATGAGGCCGGTTCGGAAGATTTCATCGACCCAGTCGGTGCGGGTTACCTGCGCGTACGGGTTTTTGGTCGGGTCCCAGCCGTCTAGCGGAGCGAGGCCGGCATTGGTATAGGCAAGATTGGAGACTCTGGCTTCATCCGCCGCATTAAGCGACTGTGGTAGTTTCCAGGCCTGTTTCATCCCCATAAAACCACTGTACTCGATGCTCGGCTTACCTTGCGCCGCCTGGCGCGTGGTGATGAGGATAACACCCGCCGAGCCGGAGAATGCACCGTAGATCGCCGCCGAAGCCGCGTCCTTCAAAACTGTAATGGATTCAATATCAGCCGGGTTGTAAGGGGCATTGGGCACGCCGTCGACCACGTACAACACGCTCTCGCCCCCGCGCGAACCTGTCCCGCGAATGGTAATGTTGGGCGTCTGGTTTGGGTGGCCGCCATTGCTGATGGCCGTCACACCGGCCACTTTGCCCTGGATCATGCTGCCCACATTGAGTACCGGCCGGTTTTTGATCTGCTCCATATCGGGAACCGTCGAAACGGACGCCGACAAATCAGCCTTCTTAACCGTTCCATAACCGATCACCACCACTTCCTGCAACGATTTGGTATCCGAAAGCAGCGTCACTTCCAGCTCCGACTGGTTTCCCACATTCACTTCCTGCGCGAGGTAGCCTACAAAACTGAAAATAAGCTGGGCGTCGCCATTGGGTACTTCTATTTCAAATGTCCCGCTCGCTTCGGTGGAAGTGCCGCGCTGGGTACCTTTCACCACCACACTCACACCGGGCAGCGGCTCTTTGGTGTCGGCGGCAATGACTTTCCCACGTATAATGCGGTCGATGACATCCTCTTCACCAGTCGTTTCGAGCAGGCCGGTATCGTTTGTACCAGCGGTTTTCGTCGGCTTTCGGTTGAGGATAATGTATTCTTTGGAAACGGAATAGCGGATGTTCAATGGCGCCAGTAGCTGGTCGAGGACTGCGGAAAGCCGCTGGTTTTCGGCCGATACGCTCACCTTCTGGTTACGCACGAGCGAGGGTACGTACGAGAAGCGCACGCCCGTCGATTTTTCGAGGGTGGTGAGCACCTGGCGCAGTTCCTGGCGTTCGGCTTTCAGGGTTACATTGCGTTGCAGCAATTCCTGCGCAAGCCCGTTACTGGCGAGCGACAAGGTGCTGAACACCAGGGTCAGTATAAATGGTATGCATGCAATTTTCATCACAGTCACCAGGTACGTTAGTGGTCGACTACTTTTTTTCATAAATTCGAATGGTTTTGATGAATTCTGGACAAAGCCCTCCCGTGCTCCGATTTTGGCGGAACTGTCCTTCTGTTGAAATGAACCGGGAGAAATCAGGCCGGTAATGCTGCAATCATTGCCGGCTTTTTAATGAATCTGGGTCAAGGTTTAGCCATAAGTAGAAGGGTGGTTTGGGTTGAAAGGAAATTGGGTTTATTCGCAGCCCTGCCCCGTGATAACGACCTGTCCGTCGGTTACCTGGTAGCTCGCTTCGATCGTAGAGCAGATTATTCCTAACTTGTCAAAAAACGACTCATCGAGCAGCGCCACGCGCAGGTAGCAGTTTTCAAGCCGTGCCGAATCGTATAAAATGGGTATCCCGTAAGTTTCCTGCAATAGTTTGAATGCTTCTCCAACCGGTTGGTTATCAAATGTGAAGTCTGGCTTAGCAACCGGATGGGCGATCGCTACCGGGTTTTCGGTAATGCTTCTGGCGAGAACGGGTTTCTCCGAGGTAAATACCGCCTGTTGGTTGGGTGTGAGCAGCATTTCAACGCGGGATTTCTCATCGGCGAGGTCTTTTGCCTGCATTACCGCCACTTTCCCCGTGCGTACGATCACTTCCACGCGCTCCGAGGAAGATTTAATCGTGAAACTCGTTCCTACTACCCGCGTAACGAGGTCATTGGCATATACAAAAAACGGGTTGGCCTTGTCTTTCTGTACTTCGAAGAATGCGTCTCCCGAGAGATAGACCTCCCTTTTGTGGTTTTGGACAAAAACCGGTGCGTAACTCACAGCGGCATTGGGCATGAGCTGTATTTCACTGCCGTCGGGCAGGCTCACCTTCATCGGCTTTTGGCTTTTGTTGGTAATTTCTTTGAGCGGTACGGGCGATGCGGAAACGTAGCGCTGATACGTGTAAGTGCTTTTCGGAAATGCATAATCACCGGAAATCAGCCAGCCCAAACCCACCAGAACGAGCACCGCAGCCGCGGCATACCACCATCTGAGCCCAATTATGCGCGTTTTTCGCTCGGGTAATGTGCGTACGGCATCGTTCAAAATGCGGTTTACCTCGTGGTCGAGCTCCTCGTGGGTGAGATCGCTGGGTTGTTTTTCCCAGGTCAGGATCAGTTCGGCGGCCTGGTCCATCAGCAGGGCTTTCTCGGGATAGTCCGAGCGGAGTTTGGCCCAGAAAAAGTCGTTTCGCGGCTGGCCGTTTTTTACCCACCCCCTGAAATCGTCGTCGGTCAGAAAATCTTCCAGGTTGTAGTGGTAAAATGGATGCATTGCTTTAATGTGAAAGTGTTCTAAAAGTATAATCCTCCACGACCGTCTGGATCATGGAAGAATTCGGAAAAAATTTTAAAAATTTTGGATTAATGTCCTCCAACGAGAAAAATAAGGAGCAGGCCGGCCAGTAAAAGCCACTTTTCGCGGAACATTTTCAGGCTCTCATATAGGAGGTTAGCAGTAGCCGGACGCGAGATGTTGAGGATTTCGGCAATGCGCTCGTTGGAAAGATCCTGATAAAATTTCAAATGGATCACCTCCTGCTGCCGGGGCGTGAGCGACTGGATAATGTGCTGAATGCGGGAAAGTTTCTCAGCCGCAAACTCCGTGAGGATCAATTCGCTTTCAATGGAATTGGCCGTTTCGTGGAAATCCTCCGGGGCATTGTCGATGGCCAGGAAAACTTCCGGCCGATTGGTACTTTTGAATATGCGGTTGCGGAGGCTGGTGAGCAGGTACGGTTTGATCTGGTCGGTTTTGCCAAGCGATTCCCTCCGTTCCCATAAATGCAGGAAGAGATCGTGGACGAGATCTTTCAAATGGTCGCGGTCGCTGATGAACCGGCGGCCGTAATCGAACAACGGGCGGTAGTAGCTGCGCAGGATTTGCTCGAAGGCAAGCGGGTCGCCTTCCCTGAACTTTTGCCAAAGTACCGAATCCTGTTCCACGAAAAATGGGTTACGTTAAGGGCAAATGTACCATTTTTCTTCATTGGCAAAAATGCGGTGCGGGCGGCGGCAATTATTTAATGTTGGGTTAATATTTTAAGTAACCGGAAGTATAAAAAATACGGCAGCAAACCGGTTGATCTGCTGCCGTAAGGTAATGCTATTTGTTCTTCTTCGGGATCAGGAACTTGCCAACGAGCTCGCCGTCGTCGCGGATCATTTTCAAATCCAGCTGCTTACGGGTCGCGTGGAGCTTGATGAGCGTCCGCTTGCCTTCCAGCGGCCCGCCGCCGATCACGATCGGCCAGTTATGGTCCGCGTCGGGCTCGTGCGTCATGTACCTATGCGTGTGCCCGGAGATTTGCAGGTCGATTTTCGCCTTGTTCAAAACCGGCCCGAACAATGCACGCCCATGCAGCGTACCATGCCAGTCACCCGAATGGTAGGGCGAAATATGGATCAGCAGGACACGGAAATCAGCTTTTTTGAACTCCGGCGACTCGATTTCCTTTTCCAGCCATTTCTTCTGTACCTCGCGGTAGCGATCGAATGCCGAAAGTCCTCCGTATTCTACGCTGTCGTCGCCCTTGTCCTCGCCGGAATCGAGCACGATAAAATGCACCGGCCCGCGGGTGAACGAGAAATAATACTTGTTATCAGGATAAGCATAATACTCGGGAATGTGCCGCGAAAAGCTGCCCCGGCATTCGTGGTTGCCTTGCGTGAGCAGGAACGGAAACTCGGTCGCGAAAATATCCACCGACGGTTTGATCAAATGATCTACCATTTGCTGCTCCTCGGTAACCCAGTCGAAACAGTCGCCGTTGAAAACCACGAAATCGTAATCTTTGGTATTACCCGTATAACCATGGCGGTACAAAAGCTGCGGGATGATCTGCGGGCGGTCGTGGATGTCGTTGAACACCACCATTTTGAACTCGTCCTCATGCTGTCCCCAGGTTTTGAAACCATACAGCGGGCTCGCGATCGTCTCGCCGAACTCCACTTTCGAACCTTTATAGCCCAGCACTTCAGTGGAAACAATTTTGTATTTGTGCTCGGTACCGGGCGCCAGGTTGGTCAATGTGATCTTGTTAATGCGGTTGTTCGCCTCGATAAGCCCGTTGTTATAGCCAAATTCGCGCTTGCTGGTGTAAGTACCCGCGCCGTATTCGACCCAGCTGAAACAGTTCTTATCGGTAATCCACATAATCGTAACCTCGTTGGAACCCATATTCTGCAAGTACGGGCCGGCCACGAAATGGTTCTTATCCCCGGCAACCGGGGCGGCTGCCGTATCCTCCGCATTGGCGGCCTGCGAACCGGTCAGGGGTAACAAACTCAGCGCCCCGATTTGGGACATTTTCTCCAAAAAAGACCTTCTGTCTGAAAGCATAAAAAATCAAGGGTTAGGAACAGTCGGATAATGCATTACTCCCAGTTAGGGTTTTGCGTCAGGTTGGTGTTCAACAGGCGCTCCTGTTTGGGGATCGGATAAAGGTAATCCCGGTTTTCCACAAACTTCTTGGTAATGTGCCCGTTGATGATAATGTTACCGCCCTTCACTCCATTTTCCAGCGACACGTCACTGCCCAGTTTCAGCAGCTGCGCACCTTTGATGTCGGGCTTGGTACCTTCGTAAATCACCACATCTACGGTTCCGTTCTTGTCCAGGTCATATGAGCCGGGGCCGGGGAAATACATGCCTTTGTATTGTTTCGTCAAAATCTGCCCTTCTTTCCAGCGGATGATATCGTCCCAGCGGAAGTAATTTTCCATTACCAGTTCGATGCGGCGCTCGCGGCGTATTTCGAGGATCACGCCCAGGTTTTTACCGCTGATCTGCGTGTATTGCGCAGCCTGGTAAGCGTCCGGATTGGCATTAGCCTGGTCCATATTGATGTTCGGCATGCCTACACGTTCGCGGGTGAGCTTGGTGGAAATATCGAGGTCGGCCTGGGTTAAAGTACCTCTTTCAGCTTTGGCTTCGGCGTAGTTGAGAAGCACTTCGGCGTAGCGGAAAATCGGCATGTCGGTAATATCCTTGTTGAAGGTATCCCATTTCGGCGTTGATACGAATTTGATCAGTTGGTAACCTGTTACCGTCGCTCCGAATTCAGGCACGAGTTTGGCCGTTTCCCCGATCCGTGTGTACCCTGGAGTGCGGATGGTCTGCGCGAGGCGTGGATCGCGGTTTTGTACTTCATCGAAAAACTGCATCGTTTCATAGCCTTTCTTATCGGTGAAGCGGGAGCCGTCAGCCATCAGGTAGCTATTCACCAGTTTTTTCTCCAAACCCGGCCGGCCATACGACGCGGTCATGGTGTAGTAGTTGAGGTTATGGTAAACCTGTAATTCGTCGCTGAAATCCCGGGCCAGGATTACTTCGTCCGCAATCGCATTGTCCGACGAGAAAAGTTTCAGATAAGCAGTGGCTGGCGTGGCTTTGTAAATGGTGTAGCCGCTGTTCTTCATCAAATCTTCCGAAGCGGAAATGCTCGCGTCGAGAAACTTGTCGGCA
Source organism: Dyadobacter soli (assembly GCF_900101885.1). Lineage (GTDB taxonomy): Bacteria > Bacteroidota > Bacteroidia > Cytophagales > Spirosomataceae > Dyadobacter > Dyadobacter soli. The sequence goes on from NZ_FNAN01000003.1 coordinate 381,165, forward strand.
TTGGGCAAGTTGAATTCCGGGTGGTATTTGCGGAATGTGCCTTCATATAACCCAATGCGGGATTTCAATGCCAATGCAGTCCATTTGGTTACGGTAGTCACCTGGCGGCTGGCGTCGAGGTTGGCGATCGCGTAATCAATGTCTGCCATTACGGAGTCCATCACGAGCGCACGCGGGTCGCGTGCTTTGGTAAGCAACTCCTGGTCTTCGAGTTCGATGGTAGTCGAGTACCAGGGCACATCGCCGAAACGCCGCACTTTTTTGAAATAGAAATAAGCGCGGAAAAACCTGGCCAGACCATTGTATTTGGCCACAGCCTTCTTATCGGGGCATTTGCCGGAGTTTGCAAGGAAGTAATTGATGTTACGCAAATCGATCCACCGCCAGCCGTTCGCGTCGGTTTCGGTCGCTGGTACGACGCGCGTTCCCTGCAACTCGTCGCGCAAGCTCGTTTTGACTACATTATCAACATCTTCATTATACACATCTTCCGCACCGGGCAATGCACCGTAGAAGGAATTGGTATAAAGTAAAAGGTCGTTTTCTGTATTGAAAAACGTCTCCGGCGAGATCGCGTCTTGCGGGAGCTGTTCCAGGTCACAGGCCGAGAGGCCCATGGTAATGGCTATAATGCTAAATATTTTTTTCATCGGTAAGGATACCTTTTAGAATGTGACGTTTAAACCGACAGAGATGGTTTTCGACATGGGGTAAGTACGGCCATTGGTAGCATCGCCGTCGAATGCTTCCGGATCGATGTATTTCGAGCGGAGCGGTGTGTAAGTCAGCAGATTCTCTCCGCTGATGTAAATGCGTGCTCTCGGAATGCGCACCAGCTTGCTGATCTTTTCGGGAACAGTATAGCCGATCACGACATTTTTCAGGCGCAAGTAACCGACATTCTGGATGTAACGGTCGTTAACCGCGTTCAGGTCGCCTCCGGCATTAAGCGCCGTGTAGCCCCTCAGTACAGGGAAATAGGCGTTCGGGTTTTCAGGCGACCAGATGTCGCTGCCGAAATCCTCGGGAATGAACGAGTAGTACGGACGCGAGTAAGGCCCCCAGAATTTATCCGCATTGTTACCCGGATACCAGTTCTTTTTGAGAATACCCTGCGCCAATGCAGAAATATCGAAGCCATTCCAGGAAGCACCGAGGTTGATACCATAGCGGTAGCGGGCGCGGTTGTTACCCACCTTTTTCAAATCGCCGTGGTCGCCCAGCGTGTTTGCGCCCTGGTCGATCTTGCCGTCGTTGTTCAGGTCTGCGAATTTTAGGTCGCCGGCCTGCAACTTGCTCCATTCGCCGGGTGCGCTCAGGCGCTGCTTGTTCACGATCGCCTGGTCGATCTTGTAGGCCTGTGCCTCTTCGTTGCTCTGGAACATACCGTCGATCTGGTAACCCCACATTTCACCGATTTCCTGGCCTACATAAGGGTTGGACAGCGTTTTGTTCGGGTTGTCGTATTTGGTAACCTCTGATTTGGAATCCGAGACAACGAACGAGACATTATATGAGAATGGCTTGCCGGCAACCTTGAAGCGATCGGCCCAGCCGAGGGTCAGCTCGAAACCTTTGGTCTGGATATCGCCTGCATTTTGGGTAGGAACGGTCGCACCGTAAACGGAGGGGAGTACCTGGCCAGGTACGAGGATGCCCGTGGTGTTACGGATGTAGCCGTCGAAGGAAATATTCAGGCGGTTTTTCAGCAAAGTCGCGTCCAGACCGATGTTGGAAGTCGTGGCCGATTCCCAGGTCAGTCCGGCCGAAATAGGTGCCGGGCTGCTCACATATTGCAGTTTCTGACCATTGGTAATCCAGGTCGACTGCGCCGTAGGCATCATAGGAACGTAAGGATAGAAGCTGGCCGATGTAGGCTTATCGTTGAACTTCGGGGGCAGCTGGTTACCCAATGTTCCGTAAGAGGCGCGGAGTTTCAGGTTGTTGACCACATTGCGCGCGGTTTCGAAGAAATTCTCCTCGCTGATCCGCCATCCTGCCGATACCGAAGGGAAAAAGCCATTGCGACGGCCCGAGCCGAAACGCGATGTCCCGTCGAGACGGCCGTTTACTTCGAACAGGTATTTGCCCTGGTAATCGTAATTGGCGCGGAAGAATGCGCCGAATAGCTCGTACTCATAAGCGCCGCCGCTCGCCAGTTGCTCGCCGGTACCAAGGTTGAGGTCGCTGATACTTTCCGAAAGCAGGTTCTTGCGTGAACCGGCCAATACCTGGTGCTTGCGCGTTTCGTAGTTAATACCCGCCGTCGCGCTCACATAGTGCTTGCCGAAAGTGTGGTTGTAAGACGAGAATACGTTCACGACATTCTGGGGATCGAACCAGAATTCCTTCTTCAACTGGTCGGTATTGTAGTTGGGCACGGTGGTCATAATGCCCGGCTGGACCGAATAGGTTGCGACAGCGGAACGGTACCAGTCGTCGGTAATGTAGAACGAGTAAGAGTGGTTCGCAGTCAGGTTCCAGTTTTTAGCCAGACTCAATTCCACGGTGTTGATCGTCGTCAGTTCATGCACTTTTTGTTCACCGCCTGCGACACCTTTCAACAAGTTGGCAAACAAACCGTCACCAATGGAATAGTTGTTTTTCAATGTGTTGTAGGTAGGCGTGCCATCGGGGTTGCGCGGTGCATAAATAGGCAATGCGTGCACGGTAATAGCCACGAAGTTGCTGTTGGCCCCACCTTCCAGACCCGGATATTTATACCTCGAATCGAAGTACTGGGTATTGTTGCTCACTTTCAGCCACGGCGTCAGCTGTGCATTGATCTTGCTGCGCAAGGTATAGGATTTGAAGTTGTCGGTATTAATCCGCATGATGCCATCCTTCGAAAACATTGAACCCGAGAGGAAGTAATTCACCTTATCGGTACCGCCGGAGAGGTTTACATTATGCTGCTGCGATGGCTGCTGCATATCGAAAATTGTATTCCACCAGTCGTAGTTACCATAATAGTTGTAAATGTCTTTTCCATTCACATTCTTCACTACTACCCACGGACGGGCCGGATTTTCGGTTTTGTCGTAGCGGCGCGCTTCGATTTCCTTGTAATCTTCCTCCGAATAGCGGGTGTAGCTGTTACCTGTCGCGCGGATGAATGCTTCATCGTTAATTTTCACGTATTCATAACCATTGGTCATAAAATTGGTATTAATAGTAGGTTTTGACCAGCCGAAGTTATTGCTGTAAGAAACCGTTGTCTTGCCGTTCTTCGCGGTTTTGGTAGTAACCAAAATCACCCCGAATGCACCACGTGCACCATAAATGGCCGAAGCCGCGGCATCTTTCAATACGGAAACCGACTCCACATCGCCAGGGTTGATGCGGTTAATGTCGCCCGGGATACCGTCGATCAGTACCAACGGAGGGGCGCTGCCGCTGATGGAAGTTTCCCCGCGCACGTTCAATGCACCTCCCTTACCCGGCTGGCCGGTGTTGAAAGTGATGTTCAGGTTGGGTACCATTCCTTGCAGGATCTGCGTCATGTTGTTCAAAGGCCGGTTTTCAAGGTCTTTGGCCTGGACCTGCGATACCGCGCCAGTCAGGTTCACACGTTTCTGCGTTCCATAACCCACCACTACCAGTTCCGACAATGCCTTGTTGTCGGCGGCCAGCGTTACATTCACTTCGGTGCGGTTACCTACCACTACTTCCTGCGAAACATACCCTACAAAGCTGAAAACCAGCGCCGATTCCACATTTGGTACGGTGATTTCAAACTTTCCGTTGCCGTCGGTGGTGGTACCCTGCGAAGTTCCCTTCACGACAATGCTTACGCCCGGTAGCGTACCCTGGCCGTCGGAAGAAGATACCGTTCCGCGGACCTGGATTTCGGTGGGCAATACATATTGAAGCAGTTTTTCTTCCAGCTCCGGGATCACCGATTCTTCGCGGTTCACGCGGGTTTTGGCGAGCACGATCTGGTTGTTGATCAGCTTGTAATTGATCCCGCGAGGGGCCAGCAGCTGATCCAGTACTTTGGATAATTTCTGGTTTTTAACATCGATAGTCACGTTTTCCTTCACGGAAACCCGGCTGCTGTAAACAAAGCGGGTGTTGGCACGGGCCTGGATCTCATTCAGGGCCTGTTTGAGCGAAACGTTGCGAAGTGTGAGCGTCATGTCCTTGCTCAGCACAGACTGGGCCGCAGTTTCCTTCGCATAGCTGCCGGCTGCGAGCGAGACGGCAAGAATCCATTGAAGCAGTCCAATGCGCATAATTTTTCGCCAGTCGACCGGCTTGTTACGTACTGTTTTTTGCATAATTTTGATTGTCTGATGGTTAGGCACTGTTGGATAAAACATCCTTTTGAAACGGTGGTACGAAGAAAAAGGATGGCATTTGGGCCGGGTAGTGGTGGTACACTTCCGGCCTTTTTTACGGTGGTACGGACGGGTTCATAAGTTGATGGGTAGCTATTAAGGATTATTCACATGGTTCTCCGTTGATCGTGATGTTATTGCCTGAAATAGTGTAAGTTACTTCGAGAGAGGTGCAGAGCATTTCCAGGATGCTCGGGAACGCCTGAGATTCCAGATTGGCGGTCAGGCCGCATCTGGCGAGGCCGGGGTTCGCGAGTGAAATCGATACATTGAATCGCTTTTCGAGCTGTTCGATCACCTGGTTGAGCGGTGTTTCTTCAAACACGATGGTAACCGGCTCGTAAATCTCCTTTTTGGTTTGCGGAGGCAATGTTTTGGAGGTCAGTTTTTTGGAATCCAGCTCAAACAATGCCTGCTGCTGCGGTTTTAACACCACTTCCTGCCTGTCGAACGATTTGCCCGCCGCGGTTACCTGCACGCTGCCCGTTACGACATCAACCTGGAATTTTTTCTGGCTTTCGATCGCCTTCACATTGAAGCTCGTCCCCAGCACGCGGATGATCATTTCGCCGCTTTTGATATTGAATGGGCGTGTCTTGTCTTTTGTTACATCAAAAAAACCTTCTCCGGAAAATATCACGAATCGCTTGTTGGTAGCAAATGCGGTGTGGTACTCGATGATGGCATTCGGATGCATGGTCACCACGCTGCCGTCGGGGAGTTTGTGGCGCACAATCTGCTTCCCGGTGTTTTTGAAAGTAGTAACCGGCAATGCTTTCGACGGATCGGTTCTCTGCCCTTTGATAGTCATTTCCGGCAATTGAACAGATTTCAAATTTCCAACCAGGAAAACGCCCACCGCTATGAGTACCGAAGCCGCTATACCTGCCAGCCAATGCAATTGCAACCGGCGGAGGGGCCGCTCTTCCACCATACCCAGTTCCTGCCGTATGTTCCCGAATGTTCCCTGCCTGATTTCGTCCTGTTCCGCATCCGGCAAATGATCCAAGTAGCGCGGCTCGCCTTGCAGCGATGCATACCAGGCTTCTACGACTTCTTTTTCTGCATCGGTGCATTCACCGGACAGGTATTTTTCGAGTAATGCGGGCGGAATACCGTTTGGCTTCATGAGATCGGGGATGTTGTCATCCGGGAAGTCGTGCGCCGAAAGGGTAACCCTTAGTGGTTTTTGAAATTTTTTTTAAAAAGAAGAAAACAGGATCATCGCGCAGATCATATGCTCCTTCAAATGCTCTTTCAGGATGCGCAACGCCTTGGTAATGTGCTGCTCTACGGTTTTTTCAGAAATGTTGAGCTGTTCACCGATCTGCTTGTTAGAAAAGCCCTGACGGCTCAGCGTGAAAACTTCGTGGCATTTGGGCGAAAGTAAATGCAGGCCTTCCTCGTAGCGATTCTGGAGGTCGGAGGCGAGGGTAGGCTGGTCGGCAAACTCGGAGGTTTCGCTGCGATGGATCTCCCACTGGCCGTAGTGGTGCTGGCGGGTATACTCTTTCCGATAGAAAGATATGATTAGCCGTTTGGCAATTGTAAACAGGAACGAGCGGCCGCATTGCACCTGGTTTTGGCGACGTTGCTGCCAGAGACTGACAAAAAGCTCCTGGACGATTTCCTGCGCCGTGAACCGCTCGTTGACCTTTGAGTAAGCGTAATTGAACAAGGTTTTGAAGTAGCGGTCGTAAAGTTCCGCAAAGGCCAGCTCATCGTCCTGCTCACTGATCAGCGCAAGGATATTTTCATCGGAACAGGTCGCGTAAAAGTTGTTCATCATGAAGATAGCCTTTTAATAATCTGGTTATTTCGCTGGAAAGCGGTACAAAATTCGTACTTAAATTTGTGACTTAACTCTTTAAACAGATTAAGTATTCTCGTACTTTTTTTTACTTTCTTAACATAAACTTAACATTTTCCGGGAATCTTCGGGGAAATTTTATGTAACTAGTTGTTGAGTTAGTACTCTGAATGACAATACTTCCACGACGCCACATTCAATGAATAACTATCCCCAGGCCTCCCGCATTCTCGTGGCCATCGACTGCATCATTTTCGGATTCGACGGAAAGGATATCAAGCTGCTGCTGATCAAAAGGAATTTCGAGCCCGAAAAAGGCAAATGGTCGCTCATGGGCGGCTTCCTGAATGCCGACGAAGACCTGGCCGACGGCGCGGCACGCATTCTGAACAACCTCACGGGCCTCGAAGACATTTACGTCGAACAGCTCGAAACCTTCGGCAAAGCAGACCGCGACCCGGGTGAGCGCACAGTTTCCGTCGTTTTTTTTGCATTGATCAAGATTGACGACCACGATTCAGAAGCGGTAAAGAGCCATAATGCATCCTGGATCACCCTCGACGCCCGCCCGAAACTGATTTTCGACCACGAACAGATGGTCAACAGGGCCATCGAGCACCTTAAATACAATGCAGCCCTGCACCCGATCGGCTTCGAACTCCTGCCCGAGCGTTTCACAATCCCGCAGCTCCAAAAGCTCTACGAAGCCATTTACACGATCCCCATCGATCGCCGCAATTTCAGCCGAAAGCTGCTTTCAACCGGGTTACTTATCGATACGGGGCAGAAGAACAATAATAGTGCTACTAAGAAAGCTACGCTTTACAAGCTGGATGCCGAGCGGTACAAGACGAAATTCCATTCGTTCTGGAATTTTATGCCGGATTCTATGAAGAGTAATTAAAGGGGAGGAAGGGGAGGAAGGAGGAAATGGAGGAAGAACGGGCGGTCCCCGTTGGGCGTAGTGCGCGCTTGCGCGCTGGTGCAAATCTCTTGATTTGTACTTACTATTCGCAGGCCTCCGGCCGGTCGGGACGGCGAAGACGACGTTGCTGTACGGCCGGGCCGGAGGCCTGCGAATACTTAGTCACGAAGGTTGACCTTCGCGCCTGGCCTCTCAAATCGCGTAGCGATGGAACATTAGTAGCAACGGAAATGCAGAGAATTCCCGAAATCCCGTTAGGGATGTGACAACAAAAAGCACGCTGCCGAAAATCGCAGATGCGTGGTTGTTACATGCCCAAGGGCATTTGATTGCCGTTCCTGATAATGCTTTGCTACCAGTATTACATGCCTGACTTCATTTGTACGTCACACGGTGGTGCAAACGCTGGTGCAAATCTCCTGATTTGAACGCACTATTTGCAGGCCTCTGGCCGGTCGCTACTACACGATGTCGTTGTTGCGGCTTTGACCGGCCGGAGGCCTGCGAATAGTGGGCACGAAGGTGGGCCTTCGCGCCAGCTCGCTGCGCTCGCTTAAAATTTAAATTGTGTCATTATAACACTAAAAACAAATTTATTTATATTTGTTAGGTGATAAGTTAAATAAATGCGTCAAATTGGTCTGAAAACATCCTAAACCGACATTTATGAAAGAGAGCTACGTCATTGGTATCGACTTCGGTACCGATTCTGTGAGGGCATTGGTGGTCAATGCGAATACGGGTGAGCAGGTTGGGACGGCCGTGCAGGAGTATCCCCGGTGGAAGCAGGGTAAGTACTGCGATGCGGGCGTTTCGCAATTCCGGCAGCACCCGCTGGATTACCTGGAAAGTCTGGAAAATGCAGTCCTTAACGCACTCGACCAGGCACCGCCGGCTCTTCGGCAGCAAGTGCGGGGCATTTCGGTGGATACTACCGGCTCTACGCCCGTGGCGGTGGACAGCAACGGCACTCCGCTGGCATTACTGCCCGAGTTTGCCGAGAATCCGAATGGTATGTTTGTCCTTTGGAAAGACCATACCGCCAATGCGGAAGCCGAGGAGATCAACCGGCTGGCGCATTCGTATGATATTGATTTTACCAAATATGTAGGCGGAATCTATTCGTCGGAATGGTTTTGGGCGAAAATCCTGCGCACACTGCGCGTGGACGAGTCCGTACGCGAGCAAGCATTCTCCTGGGTGGAGCATTGCGACTGGATTTCCGCGGAGCTCACCGGCATTACCGACCCTTTACTTTTGAAACGTTCGCGCTGCGCGGCGGGCCATAAAGCGCTCTGGCACCAGGAATTCGACGGGTTGCCATCCAATGCATTCTTCAAGGAACTCGATCCGCTGCTCGACGGTCTCCGTGACCGGCTTTTTACCGATACTGCCACTTCCGACGAGCCGATGGGTACCATTTCGGAAAAATGGTCGCAGAAATTGGGCATTCCCGCAGACGTAGTCATAGGCGTGGGCGCATTCGACGCACATATGGGCGCGGTGGGCGCGCTGATCGAACCGTATTCCTTATGTAAGGTAGTGGGCACTTCCACCTGCGATATGCTGGTGGCGCCGAACGACGAAGTAGGGCATTTGCTGATTAAAGGTATTTGCGGGCAGGTCGACGGTTCCATTGTGCCCGGTATGCTGGGAATGGAAGCGGGGCAGTCGGCTTTCGGGGATATCTATGCGTGGTTTTCGAAACTGATCATCGAACCCGTGCGGACATTGCTCGGAGAAGAGGAAGCTGCTCAACTTTCTAAAAAACTTATCCCGCATCTCGCCGAACAAGCGGCGAAGTTGCCGGTAACCGAAAAAGACATTATCGCTATCGACTGGCTGAACGGCCGTCGCACGCCCGACGCGAAGCATACACTGAAAGGCGGCTTGCTGGGCCTGAACCTCGCAAGCGACAGTGCACGTATTTTCAAAGCTTTGGTGGAGGCTACCGCGTATGGTTCCAAGGCTATCGTCGAACGCTTCCGCAGCGAAGGCGTACCGATCCACCAGGTGATTGCGATCGGCGGGGTAGCGAAGAAATCCGCATTCGTGATGCAGACGCTCGCGGATGTGCTCAATATGCCTATTAAGGTAGCGGCCTCGGAACAGGCTTGCGCATTGGGTGCGGCCATGTTCGCGTCGGTGGCGGCAGGTGTGCATCCGGGCCTGCAGGAAGCGCAGGAGGCAATGAGTTCCGGTTTCGACGCCGTGTACCAGCCGCGTGAAGCGCAGTCGGCGGTTTATCAGCAGCTTTATCAGAAATACCTCGAAGCAGGCGCTTACATCGAAAACGAATTTTTACAAAAAGCACATTTACAACTTACCTGATGCTTGATTTAAAACAGTTTGAAGTCTGGTTTATCACCGGAAGCCAGCATTTGTACGGCGAGGAGACGCTCCGCCAGGTCGATGAGCATTCAACGATCATCGCCCGCCACCTCGACGAAGCGCCGCAGGTACCTGTGCGGGTGGTTTTCAAACCGGTAGTCAAATCACCGGACGAAATTTACAATATCATCCAGGCGGCCAACAGCGCCGTCAATTGCATTGGTATCATAGCCTGGATGCACACCTTTTCTCCCGCCAAAATGTGGATCCGCGGCTTGCAGATCCTGCAAAAGCCACTTTTACATTTGCATACCCAATACAACCGCGACATTCCCTGGGCGGAAATAGATATGGATTTCATGAACCTGAACCAGTCGGCGCATGGCGACCGCGAGTTTGGCTTCATGATGACGCGTATGCGCCTGAACCGTAAGGTGATCGTCGGGCATTGGCAACAGGAGCATGTGGTGGAAGGCGTGGGTCAATGGGCGAGGGTCGCGGCCGGCCGGCATGACCTGAAAGGCGCGAAATTCGTCCGTTTTGGGGACAATATGCGTGAAGTGGCCGTAACGGACGGTGACAAGGTCGCGGCGGAAATGACTTTCGGGTTCTCCATAAACACCTACGCGGTAGGCGATCTGGTAGCGGTGATCAACCAGGTTTCGGATGCTGAGATAACGGCAGTGACCGACGAATATAGCGATGTATACCAACTCGCGTCCGGGTTGGAAAATGGCGGACAGCGCCACCAGGCCTTGCGCGACGCCGCGAAAATAGAGTTGGGTTTGAAATACTTCCTCCGCGACGGCAATTTCAAAGGTTATACCAATACTTTCGAAGACCTGCACGGCATGAAGCAGTTGCCGGGCATTGGGTCGCAACGCATGATGGCGGCAGGCTACGGCTACGCAGGCGAGGGCGACTGGAAGACGTCGGCGATGGTACGCGCATTGAAAGTAATGGCGAGTGGCTTGCCGGGCGGTAACTCGTTTATGGAGGATTACACTTATCATTTTAACCCTTCCAATAATTTGGTACTCGGCTCGCATATGCTGGAAATCTGTCCGAGCATTGCAAAAGGCAAGCCGTCGGTGGAAGTTCATGCATTGGGAATAGGAGGGAAGGACGACCCTGTGCGCCTGGTGTTCAATGCACCGGCGGGACCGGCATTGAACGTCTCGCTCGTGGATATGGGCAACCGTTTCCGCCTGCTTGTGAACGAGGTGGAGGCCGTCGACGCGACCGAGCAACTGCCGAAACTGCCCGTTGCACGGGTGCTTTGGAAGCCGCAGCCGGATATGCAGACGGGCTGTGCAGCCTGGATTTATGCAGGAGGTGCGCATCATACCGCATTCAGTCAGAACCTTACGACAGAACACATTGAAACCTTCGCCGAAATGGTGGGCGTAGAGCTGGTCGTGATTGATAAAAATACCACGCTGCGCCAGCTGAAAAACGAGCTGCGTTGGAGCGAAGCCTATTACAGATAATCCGAAATGTCGAAATATCAATATCTCAAAGAGCAGGTTTACGAGGCCAATATGGAAATCCCGCGGGAGGAACTGGCCATCGTGACCTTTGGTAATGTAAGCGGTATCGACCGGGCCGCGGGTGTGGTGGGGATCAAGCCCAGCGGGGTTCCTTACAGTCGTTTGAAAGTAGAAGACATTGTGATCGTTGACCTTGACAATGTGCTGGTAGAGGGTAATATGAGGCCGTCTTCGGATACCAAAACGCATACTTTGCTTTACAAAAGCTTTCCCACGATCGGGGGCGTGTGTCATACGCATTCTACGTACGCGGTGGCGTGGGCGCAGGCGATCCGGCCCATTCCGAACCTCGGTACTACGCATGCGGATCATTTGACGTGTGCCATACCCGTCACCGAAGTAATGTCCGACGAAATGATCCAGCGCGATTACGAACTCGAAACCGGTAACCAGATCCTCGACCTGTTTGGCAGGGAAAAACTAAGTTATGAAGAGGTAGAAATGGTGCTGGTGGCTTGCCACGGGCCATTTACCTGGGGAAAAGACCCGGCTAAGGCCATTTACAATTCTATCGTTTTAGAAGAAATCGCCAAAATGGCCTACCTGACGTTGCAGATCAACCCTGCCGCGGCGGCGATCAAGCAGAGCCTTTGCGACAAGCATTATTTCAGAAAGCACGGGAAGGATGCCTATTACGGGCAGGGCTGCTAGTTCTTTTTCGAAGAGCTCCGGCGGCTGGCGATATTGCGCATTTGCTGCAACGCCTCCTGGCGGGTCATCGCTTTTTCATTAGACTTGGCTTCTTCGATGGCGTCTTTGGAAAAACGGCCTTTAAGCAGGTTGAAAATCGTGAAAATCATACTGATACTGGTAAGCAGGGGAAATACCCGTTAATATACCAAACTTAACAAAGAACGCGCTAAAAAGAAAGAGCTGCCGGTGTTCCCATTCACCGGCAGCTCAAATCATAAAACGTTGAGTATAATGAGTGCTTTTTTTGCAAATCAGGACAGAGCCTCTTTGCGTAATTTTCTTCCTGGGTGAAATTCGTCCTGGATCCAGCGTACAAAATTGTGGGAATTTGTTTTGTAAATCTCCATTGACAAGGGCTTGATGCCGCTGAACTCAACCTCTCTAACGTACTGTGCGTGCAATTTCAAAATCTCGGCCAGGGTTTTGCTATCAGTTTTCATTAAACATTGTGTTAAGGTTTACACTGGTTGTTGGTGAGTTTGCAATAAGAACGTACCCGGCTGTTCATAAAATCTTTTAATATTTAAAAAATTATATTATTGATTCGAAAGCTTATAGTATGGTCCAGAAAACAGCATTCCTGCGGCGCACTATTTCAGACAACGGCCGTGCAGATTGTTACATTATTGGACAGTTTGTGGAGGTATACCTAAATTCACTGGTCAGCTTATCAGCTTGACAATCAACAGGTAGAGAGGTGTTTTGGTAGATAGCTCCTCAAATATGTGCATAAAAGGCCTTTTCTGGTCACACACGATGGCGGCGATGGGCAGGATGCTGTTTTGATCAGTCCACCTAATTAACTATCCTAAAAAAATTATACTACATGTACTTAGATTGCCAGCTTCTTTTTAAGGAAAGGAATTTCTAGTGGCTTGGGGAGAAGATCTATTATATGATGGCTCGCTTTGGCTTTTTCAATGTCCCGGGTGTCGATGGTGGACGATAGCATGAATATCCGGACCTTCTGGCGGAGCGATTCCGGGAGCTGGTCGAATTCATCGATGAACTCGAAGCCGTTCATGTCGGGCATTTGCAGGTCGAGCAGAATAATGATGTCCGGGAGGCTTTCGGCCTGGCCGATGAGGTGTTTGAGGGCGTCGCGTGCCGAGTTGAAGGTTCTGACTGAATTGGTAATCCCGCTTTTGATCAATAACTTTTCGTAGATGAACAGATCGAATGCGCTGTCATCTATCAAGAAGAAGTTAAGCAGTGGCTCCATGTCGGGTTATATGTTAATAGAAGGAATGTTGATTTCAAAAATACTGCCCTGTCCGACTTTTGAAGTTACGCTGATTTCCCCGCCCAATTTCGCGATCGCCTCGTGTACAATGTAAAGTCCTATCCCTGAGCCGCTGTTGGTAGCGCCCGCGCGGTAAAACATTTTGAAAATTTTGTCCTGATCCGACTCTTTGATACCCGTCCCGTTGTCTTCGACGATGATCTTCGCATCCGTATCCGTTGATTGCACGGTCAGATGAACAAACGGATGGCTCTTGGCCTTATCCTGGAATTTGATCGCGTTGTTGATAAGGTTATTGAAAATGATACGCAGCTTCATCACATCGGAATGGAATATGCCGTCCTGGCGGATGTCCGTCGTCATTTTCAGGTTGCCGTATTCGGGCAGATATTGAATCGTGGCCTGCACCTCGGTTACCAGCTCCTCGAAGCTGATGTCCGTCACGACAGGGACGCCGCGCGCATTTTTGTAGTAGTCTATGATATTGATAATGAACGTGTCCAGCTTTTTCACCGACTGCCGGATCAGTTCAAGGTATTCGTTCTGTGACTTCACGTCGTCTTCCAGCAATGCGAGGTTCACAATGCCGAGTACCGACATCAGCGGCGCGCGCAGGTCGTGCGAGGCGCTGTACACAAACTTGTCGAGTTCTTCGTTCGCCTTTTGCAGCTCGATATTCCGCTGTTTCAGGTCCTCGCGGGTCTTGTAAATATCATAAGCATTGGAAATGGCATTCTCTACATAATTATAGTCCCACGGTTTATCGATAAACCTGAAAACCTCCCCTTTGTTGATCGCATCGATCGCCGCACCGATGTCGGTGTGCCCGGTAATGAGGATACGGATCGGTTTCGGGAACTTGGTTCTGATCTTTTCAAAGAATTGTACACCCGTCATTACCGGCATCCGCTGGTCGGCCAGGATGATGCAGAAGTCCTTTTCGTCCAGCATTTGCTCTGCTTCCAGCACAGAGGAAGTAATCGTGATATCGTACTGCTTGCGGAAAGAAGCTTTGAACGAATGCAGGTTGTGCTCCTCGTCGTCAATGTACAGAATGGTTATAGCTTTATCGCTCATTGAAAATCAGGGATTGGGCGTGCTTTTTTTTTAACAGGCAGTGTGATCAAAAATTCTGTTCCTTCTCCTACTTCCGTGTTTACTTGAATGTTACCGCTATGAACTTCGATAATTTTAAAGACAATTGAAAGCCCGAGCCCGGTACCGTCGCCTACCTGTTTGGTGGTGAAGAATGGTTCGAAAATCTTGGCGCGGACTTCCGGCGTCATACCCGGCCCATTGTCGCGAATGGATATGGCCACCGTTTCTGGGTCTTTCAACCAGGACCTTACCCAGATCGTCGGCGTTTTGCCTTCTTTTTTTTCCTTTTGTAGTGCGTAAATCGAGTTGGTCAGGATGTTCATAAATACCTGATTAAGCTTGCCTGCATAGCATTCGATGCTCGGGATGTTTCCCAACTCCTTCACGAGCGTGATCGCATTCCCCATCTGATAGTTGAGGATAATGAGTGTGGACTCGATTCCCTCGTTGATATTGACGAGGTTGAGGTCGGTTTCATCCACCCGTGAGAATATTTTCAAACCCTTCACGATTTCTACGGTCCGGTGGGCGCCGTCTTCCATGCCTTTCAGCAGGGTGCCGAGCTCGGTTTTGAGGTAGTCCAGGTCGAGGTCCTCTTTCAGCCGTTCGATCTCTTCCACTTTCCCGTGAAGCCCTTCGATCGAATCGATTTCCCTGATGCCGTCGTAAGAATCGAGGATTTCCAGTACGTCGTCAATATCCCTTCTCAGCGGCCTGATATTGGAGCTTACGAAGTTGATCGGGTTGTTGATTTCGTGTGCGATACCCGCGGTAAGCTGACCGAGCGAGGCCATTTTTTCGGAGTCGATGAGCTGCGTCTGGGCGTCTTTCAGCTTGGTCAGCGTCAGGTTAAGCTCCGTGTTGGCAAACTGTAATTCGGCAGTTCTTTCGTTCACGCTTTTTTCAAGGAAAGCATTTTGTTCCAAAATGATTTTTTCGTTCTCCATTGAAATACGAAGTGCCTGGGCCTGCGAAGCTTCTTTCTCTTTTTTCAGAATGTTGATTTTATCTGCAAGTGCAAAAGATAGCAAAATTACTTCTATGGTCGCCCCCACCTGCTGGGTGTAATTTGTGAACATGTTGTAAGGCAGGAGGTTGAGGTTCCGCAGGGTGTACAGCACAATGCCGATCAGGAACATGGTCCATGCCACCAGATAAAATTTGGCAGGACGGTAACCTTTGAATGAAAGCTGGATCGCGACAGCCAGTACCAGCACGCAAGCCGCTACGCCGGTGACGTCGATGACCCGGTAGCTGAGCCTTTGCATGCCCAGCAGGTTAAAGAGAATTGCAAACCCGTAGGAGACGAAAATGAGCGACAATATTTTATGCATTACCGGCGAATTTTCCCTGCTATGAAGGAAATTCTGCATAAATAACACGGCAAAACTGCCTGCCAGTGACGGGAATATGCGGATGGCGTATACGTTGAACTCCGGGAAGTCGGGCCAGATGTATTTGAACGTGTAGCCCATGATGGTCGTCTGCGTCAACCCAATGAAAAGGATATAGAGAACGTAGTACAAATAGCTTTTTTCCCGGATCGAAAAGTACAGGAAGAAGTTATAAAGCATCATTACCGTGAGGATACCCATCTGAATCCCTGCAATGACCTCGTTCTTCAATGCAAACCGGAAGAAATCCATTTCATTCCGCACAATCAGCGGAAGTACCATCTGCTCGCTTCCGAGGATTTTGAGGTAGTATGTTTTCGATTTTCCCGGCTGAATATTCAGTTTGAACACCGTATTCTGGTGCTGTACTTCCCGGGCGGAGAAAGGTTCGTTCAGCGAGATGGTTTGCTGCCAGACCTTACCGTCTTCTTCATTGTAAATTGTGCTGAAATCAATGCGCGCGTTGGCAAGCTCGAAAAAAATATTGGGATCGTCTGTGTCATTCCTCAGCGTGAACCTGATCCAGAAAGCGGAATTACTGAGGCCGAAATTGGGTGTCTGCTCATCATTGGGGACAAAGTGGCCGGAAGCCCTTACCTGCTGGAAAGTCATGGTACCCAGCGAGTCTTCAAGAATGTCTACATGCTGACCAATGGAGATATCGGTACCCGAAAAGACCACTTCGCTGGCATAGGATATGCTCCCGGAAACCAGCAAGGCAAATAGCAGAAACCAGATTCTGTAAAATTTTATAGCCATGTAGCGATATCATAAATGATTGTCAATTCTCCCCTGCGCCCATTTTCGGTCACCGTTTGCTTTGGATTTTTTCTCAGGCTAAAAATCAATTCCCTTTCCTCGTCCGTTGCGACAGGCAAATTCACCAGGTCGCGTGCGATGAGCGAGGTGGCGATGAGCCCTTCTTTGGGATAGTAGAACGTTCCATTGTTTCCCAGGTCTTTGAGGATTTCAAAACCGATCCGCTCGCTCATCAGCAATGTGATCGGAGAGCATAGCGCCAGCAGATTTTTAATCCCCACGAGGCCGGAAACAGCCATCGCGATCCTGCACAGGTATAAGCTCCCTATCCCGTAGCCGGCTACTTCCCTTGAATTAAAAAGGCCGCAGAATTCGGCTACATTGTAATCGCCTATGGCGTCCACGTAGCTGTAAATCTTTTTGTCGATTTTCGCGATAGCATCTTCCATCGGCAATTTCAGATTCGGGGAGCGGACCTGCACACGGGTACCACCGTATATCTTGCTGCCATCTTCCGATTCAACGATCAGCACATACGTATTAGGATCTTCGAGCCAGTTGTGTACGGCCGAAGTAACCTGTTTTATACCGTAAGCCTCTAATACTTTTCGGTGGCCATCTGCGTATCTGAGACTGGTCTCAATGTCGTCTGACGCGCGGTATCCTTTAATGCGAGCTACCATTTATTATTGAAGGTTTACGATAAAAAGTGTTTCTTCCAGTGGCAATCTGTAACTTTTTATCTCCGGTCTTGGCGCACTGGCAAGTTTGAACAGGAACACTTCTGCAATATTATCTTCAAACGGAACGAGTCTCATAAATTTTTCCCGCAAATCCCGCAATTTTGAACTTTCTGCTTCATCCAGGCCGGCCCCATTGCCCTTGGTTACCCTGGGGAACAAATAAAACGGGGAAATTAACGGATGGATCGCAAATTGCAATTCTTCTGCTTTCAGCCAGAACCGTTGCATGGATACTCCTCCCCAGAAAAAATCCTCGTAATCATATTTCGGCATGGTGATCATGCCCAGCGCCGATGCCGTTTTTACTGAATTCCGGGCCACATCCACCAGCGCGCCGGCGCCCTGGATGTTCTTCAATGCCTGGACAATTTCTTCGTCCCGGATAATGGAGAGCGCCGTCATTTGCCCTTTGCTCATGCCCAGCGTCCGGATATCGATCCCGTCCCTGGAATTTTCGGCCTCGGCCGGCGACCATTTCATTTCTCTTTGTACAAAATCCCGGTGGCCGCTGGGGTTCAAGAGCCTGATCCGGTCACATTCGCCAATAATTTCCGCGAGTGCCATCATATGTTCCCTTTCATCGAAATAATGGAACCGGGCACCTTCCACACTCTCGGCGGCCGTACGCAATGCTTCCAATTCATTCGCGGATACCTGCACGGCGGTAGACGGGTTCCTGTTGGTATTGCGCTCGAATATCGCTGCTACCGATTGAGGTGAAAAAACCGGCTGGGTATTCACGCCTGCACCATTGCCTGCAAAAGTGATGACGGCGATCAGCGTGGATTCCTGGCCCAGCGGGAACAATTCCGCATGGATATGCAGGTCCGCCTCATTGCTTTTCAGTACCAGGTTTTCATAAGCCGCCCCAAATGAAATGTTCGAAGCGATCTGATCGAAATCACCGAAGGAGTATGAGCGGTACCGATCATGGAATAAATGCAGCCTTCCATTCCGGTAAAGCCATTTCCACGGCTGGTCGTTTCCGGTTGAGGGGGCATAGCAGGCCGCATTTACAATATCTTTTAAAACGGCTTCATCAATTATTTCCGATGGCTGCCCGACAGGTAACGAATCAGCTATACGAATGGCTTCTTGCACATCAAACGGATCAAATGGATTGCCGGGAACCGCTACTTCGGCCTTTTTTAATTTATTGCCGATAAGCTCTTCGATATCTACGTAATACCTGCCCGACTCATCGAACTGGTTGAGCAGGATGCGGCGGCACACGTCTGTTACGACGCCACCTCCCAACGTCACAGCGCTGGCGAGCTGCGGCCAGGTACTAATGCTCTGTCCGACTTCGACCAGCGACGCCCTGCCTCTTTTGGAGGCATTGATCACATTTACGATCCGGATCACAAACGGAAGCCGGTCTTCTTCGGAAATGTGTTCGAAGTTTTCCAACGGAATGTCTCGCAGGAGGCCATGGAAAATGGGCCGTTCCGGTTCAAGGTCAAACCGTTCCACGTCGAGCATTCCCCTGTCGCTAGTCTCCATCACGACCGGTATTGCGAGCTGGGCAGCGCGGTTCCGGCATTTGACTTTCAGTGTGATATCGTCGCATTCGTCTACGAGGATGTCCAATTTGCCGCCATCGAGCAGAAACCCGTCCAGGTTTTCTTTGGTAATGCCGTCCGGGAAGCATTCGATTGTCAGAAACGGATCGATCTCGGCAATTTCACGGGCGGTAACAATGCATTTGTTGACGCCGATGTTGTGAAGCCCGGTACGTATACGATTAAGGTTACTCAATTCAATGGTATCGAAATCAGCCAGTTTCAGCCTTCCGCAAGTTCGCTCGGTGGCCATGCTCAACGCGACCGAGTGCCCGACTGACAAGCCGATGATCCCGATGGACCGCTCTGCGAGTGTTTTCTGCTCTGCCGGGGTAATTTTATAGTGGTTCCGGGTGGTCCTGAGTTCGATGAATTCCTCTTCCGCTACGACATGCAACAGGCGTTCGGACCAGGGGTAATATATCCAGTGGCCTTCCGTATCGGGGTTTTTGCCCACAGCCCATTCGCTGTAACGTTGTTCAACCTCAGCGTCAGTGAGCCGTTTTTTCGGGTTCCGGATACGGATCAGTTCTTTTTTCTGGGAAGCGAATAAATCCAGGATGGTTTTGCCGCGATAATCTTCAATGAAGGAGAGGAAATTTGCTTTATCTGCGTAGCGCTCTTTGGAGATGAAAACCGGTTTGTAGATATAGTTGAGCTCTATGTTATGGTACATTTTAGAATAATTGTGAAGCCTGTCCTTCAATGGGCCGTGGCCTGATTTAACAAATCACAAAATTGTGCCGATCTTCGTATTAAATTCACCGGACCGGCTATCGCATACCCTGAATCTCGTATATTACGCATTTTTACTCGCTTCAATAATTACACAAATTGCTGAATTTATTTTTGTAAAACTAACCTATGGTTCAACGGGGAATAAAATATTTGGACTTTTGCCCGTAAAATTCTCTTATTAGCAGAGGCTTGGGCCTATGCTACACATAAAAAATTTGTCGAAAGTGCTGTGGCTGTTGATGCGAATATAGAATTAATATTATAATATTATCAATTAGTTTGGGGCGCAACCACTTCTCGGCCCCGCCTAGCACCAAGTATTCAGGATGGAAAAAGGAAAAATAAGCGTATTGTATGTGGATGATGAAATCAACAACCTCAACTCATTCAAGGCCGCTTTCAGAAGAGACTTCAATATTTTAATAGCAACGTCGGGCCGCGAAGGACTCGAACTCTTGAAACACAACGTCGTGCATGTGATCATCACCGATCAACGCATGCCTGAGATGACGGGTGTGGACTTTCTGATCGAAGTTTTAAAGGATTACTCCGACCCGGTGCGTATCCTGCTGACGGGCTATACCGACATTACGGCGGTAATCGACGCGGTGAACAAGGGGCATATCTATTATTACCTCAATAAACCGTGGGATGAACAGCAGCTCCGCATTATTATCAAGAATGCCTACGAAATCTTCCACCTGCGGGAAGAAAACAAGGAGCTGATCGAAAGGCTGATCGACGTGAACGGTCAGTTGGAATTCCTTTTAAGGCAAAATCTCCTGTCGTAGCGCTAACGCGACGTGTATTTTTTCCTGACGAAACTTTTGATCCCGGCTACCGACGGCCGGGAGCCGCGGAACATGTAGGTCAATACCGAAAAGGCAGACGAAAATGCAACCGCCAGCAGCAGTATCACTGCGAAAAGAAGGTTGCCGATTGCTTTCAAAAAGATGATAATATCCATGACTTCATATAGTGGGTGACTGTCAATGCTTTTGTAAAAACCATACCAGCAGTGCCGGGCGCGTTGCTGGTATCTTTTTTGTATAAGTCCCGTTTTTTAGAAATCAGCAAACTAAACGGGTATCAATCATGAAAAAGAGCATCGCAATCGGTATCATTACGGGGATCGTCATGTTCCTGCTCGTCATTTCGTGTGGTAAACGCATGCAGACGAGCAATAAGGAAACGGAGAAGGCGGATGTGGCCAAAAAGAACAAAACTGAGGGATATTTCTACCATCAGGCCGAGCAGGACACGAAGGCGGATTCGAGCAGAATCAGGAAAAACATAAATAATTGACCCAATCGGGCGGGGTGCGGCACATTTGAAACGAAAACAGCGTATTTTCGTACACAAATAGCCCCTGACAGATTAGCGACAGCCGGGCTTCGTAAACCCGGCTGTCTCTGTGTTAGCAGGAAAAGATCAGTCAGCACCTATACTATTTTCCCTAAAAATGTTGAAGAATCTTTACTGGACGTATGGTCTGGTTATCCTGATCGGGATGTTTTTAAGCTGCCGTTACCCTTCTCCGCACCCGATCGAGGGCGGGCCCGACACGACGGTGCCCAACAAGCCCGATACCGTCATTATCGATACAATTCCGGCTAAAAATCCCGACTCCTCCCTGGCAGACATTGCGCGTTTCGGCAGCGTCGATACCATTTTTACCTATTCCAATTTAAGAATCAGTAAAGGCATTTTCGGCAAGGCGACGGATTATAAGGGCAAAGCCACGGACCTGAGCTTCGAGTTCGTCGCGCCCGCCAAGGATACGCTCAAATACCGGCCGTTTGTACTGATGGTCCATGAAGGTGCATTCATTTTTGGGGACCTGAACAGCGAAATGGCGATGGCCCGAGGGCTGGCGAGGCGAGGCTATGCGGCCGCATCAATCAACTACCGGCTGGGCTTCAACGGCGGTACTGCGACTTTCGCTTGCGGAGGGACCGGTACGGACGCGGTAAAGGCAGTATACCGGGCAGTACAGGATACCTATTCGGCAATTCATTACTTTGTCGATCACGCCGAGGAGTTGGGCATCGATACGCGGCAAATCATGCTCGCCGGCAGCAGCGCGGGAGCTATTACCGTTTCGGCATTGGTATATATGAATGAGGCCGATTTCGAAGCGCTGGCGCCGGGCATTACCAAGGCCCTCGGCCGCCTTGATCCCCAAGCCGAAAACAGTCCTTTCCGCGTACGCGCGCTGCTCACGCAGATGGGCTACGGGCTGTTCAGAGGCGAATACATCAATGCGTCGAATGCAATGCCGACGGTTTTCTTCCAAAGAGTAGGGGACAATGTGCTGCCGTATTATGGCGGTACTTTCCTTTCGTGTCCGGGATATCCGGGAATGGTAGGGGCGAAAGTTGGTGCGGATCAATTGAGAAAATTCAAAATACCGTTCGAACTCAACTATGAAAACCTGGAAGGGCATCATTTGAGCTATCCTGGGGAATACATAGTGACCCGTTATGCCGGGTTCATGAAACGGCTCTGGTCGCAGAACCCCCGGCAGATTACCAATAATGCTTACAAAACGGTGGAAGATGTCAAACTCCCGTAGCCTGTCGGCTGGCGGGTTCATGCACAGGCTGGCGCTTACTGTCTTGGAGCCATCGGCTCAGGCGGGAGGTGAGTTTTAGTTCGAGATAATCGTAGGAAACCTGGGAGGCAACGAATGTAAGGGCCAGCGATAGCAAAAACATTGCGGTGCCTTCGCTGTAAACGGGGAAACCCAATTTGCGGAACACGAACCCTAATCCCACCACAACCGGAACGTGCAGCAGGTAGATCGAGAACGACATATCGCCCAGCCGCACCAGCCACGACGGAAACTGCTGAATGCGTTCCTGGTAGTGAAATACGAATACGGCAAAAATGACCGTAGAACCCAGTCCCCACTGTAAAGGCCCAAAGCCGCCGAGGAAGCCCGAAAGAAATTGCCATATCGCCAGGCAAAGGAGCGCCGGAGCGACCGGTTTCAGTGAAAGTAATGTGCGGATCTGTTCGTGGAGAAACCGGTTGTAATAGGCCCGTCCCAGAAAAACACCAAATACAAAGTTCCAGATGATCGGGTTGGCAACCATATTAAGGTACGGGGCGCCGAGGTCTGGCATTTGATCTGCTTTCAATGTAAATGCACCATAATAGGCCGGAATGCCCACCAGCGTAACGACGATCATCACGAAGAATGCATACCAGCGGAGCCGTGAAAAAAACATCGAAACGGCTATCAGCAGGTAAAAATAAATCTCGTAGTTGAGGCTCCAACCCACATTCAGCGTGGCATAACCGTAAAACGGGGCCGGCGTATTGGCCAACGGAATAAATAGCAGGCTGCGCAACAGCTCCGACGGCCATTCAGGATTGGACGCAATGCGGCTATGGAGCAGACAGTAACCCAGCGTGATGACAGCATACGCAGGCCAGATGCGGATCAGCCGTTTGGCTGTGAAGCGGAAAATATTACGTCCGGAGGGAACGGTATTGCGGGTAATGTGTACCATAATGAAACCGCTGATCACGAAAAAGAGGCTCACTCCGGCCGGGCCGGACCCTGCTATGAAATCGATCTCTTTCCGGAATGCGGCGTCTGCGGGCATCACGTCCTTTAAATGGTAGATCGTGACGTACAATGCGGCAATGCCTCTCAAAACCTGAATGCTGTTTAGTTTGGATTCACGAGTGGCGCGGCCGGGGCCCTGGTCTTGTCCCATTGGGATTACAATTGATTAGTGGGGAAAGATAGCAAAAAGTGTTTTTGCTTCACAATAAGTAAATACAGGCGCACCTGATACGGCACAGTTTTTTCTCAAACCTGAAATTGAAAGCTAAACATCGTTTTATGGCACAGGAGCTCACAGTCCGCAAAAAAATCACCATTGAAGCACCTGTGGCGAAGGTGTGGGAAGTATTGATCGCCCCCAAGTACATCCGGCAGTGGGACGACCTGCCCCATGATTTCGAAGACTACTACCTCGAACACGGAAAAGTGATCGACTGGTCGGGGATGACGCGGCTCACCGTGACGGGGTATGAGCCCAACGAGTTGCTCGTTTTCTCGCTGTATGTCTCGAAATGGGAGCAGCCGCCTTCGAATTACGATATTAATTACCGCTATCGCCTCTTGACGGGCGATGACGGGACATCTCTTGAACTGGAAATAGGGGATTTTTCAGTGCTGCCCGATGGAAAGGACTATTTTGCTTCGTCGGAGGAGTTTGCAGCGGTAGCGTTGGAAAAAATCAAAAATTTGTCAGAAAACCGGGTTTAAAAGCGTGGGCGATTATCTTTGTAATAACCGCTTCAAAGATATGGAACCCAATACCAAACTATATTACGACACCAACGAAGTTGCCGAAATGGTAGGCTGCGAGCCTTCCGCATTGCGCTTTTGGGAGAAAAAATTTCCGCAGCTCAACCCCAAACGCGATTCCCGCAACCGCCGCCGCTACACCGAGCGCGACATCGAGATCATCCGCAAGATCATGCACCAGCGCGACAAGCAGGGGCGCACGATCAAGGGTACGCGCGAGCAAATGCGCCGCAAGGAAGAATCCCAGCTGCTCATCCAGCGGCTTTTGCGGGTAAGGAAATTTTTGACCGATATTCAGGAGGTACTTTAATGACTGCCGACGGCCGACCGCTGACCGCCGAATGCTGACCGTCGGCCTTCGGCCTGACCATAGACGATCGGCCATGGACAATTAGAATTAGACCATGGTCGATCGTCGATGGTCCATGGTCTAAAAAGCGCTATCGCCACAAAAGAACCAATCGGCGGTCGGCCGTCAGCGGTCGGCGGTCAAACAAACGTAACAAATCAACCCAATGCGATACCTCATTCTTTCCATTCTCGCGCTTGCGGGCGCCGTGGAATCTTTCGGGCAGCGGTTCCAGACTGCGCCGATCCGCAAGCACATTGAATTCTTGGCATCCGACGACCTCGAAGGCCGCGGAACTGCAAGCCTCGGTGAGGTACGTGCGGCTAATTACATTGCTTCGGCTTTTAAGGAAATCGGTTTGAAACCTGCCGGAACAAAAGGTTATTTTCAGCCTTTTGAAGTTTCATTTGCCATCGATGGCGAGGCACACGACCTCACTGGCCGCAATGTGGTGGGATTTCTGGACAATGGCGCTCCCAAAACAATCGTGATAGGTGCGCATTATGACCACCTGGGCAAAGGCTTCCAGGGCAGCTCGCTTTCACCCGACAGTAAGAATAAGATCCACAACGGTGCCGATGACAATGCTTCCGGAACGACCGGCGTGCTGGAACTGGCGCGCTATTTTGCCGGGAACAATGTGAAGGAGAAGCATAACTACCTCTTTATAACATTCTCCGGAGAAGAGCTCGGGCTGCTGGGTTCCAAGCATTACGCGGAAAAACCGACGCTTCCGCTGAATACTTTTTCGGCGATGATCAATATGGACATGATCGGCCGGCTCGATGCGCAGAAAGGCATTATCGTATCGGGTTGGGGGACGAGCAAGGTTTGGGGCAAGCTGATCCCGGACCTGGCCAAACGTCAGAACCTGAAATACACCGTCGACTCGTCGGGGGTAGGGGCTTCGGACCACACTTCGTTTTACCTGAAAAACATTCCCGTGGTGCAGTTCTTCACGGGCGGCCACGGCGATTACCACAAAGTTTCAGACGATCCGGACAAGATCAATTACGAGGGAGAAGCCAGTATTCTCACATTGATTTCCGAACTGCTCGAAGGACTGGACAAAGAAACCGCCGAGCCGGAATTCCTGACAGCCGGAAACCCGCATTCGGGAACTACTACCAGCAATTTTAAAGTAACGCTCGGCGTAATGCCCGATTACAGTTACACCGGGAAAGGGTTGAAAATCGACGGCGTCTCAAAAGCACGCCCCGCCGAAAAAGCAGGCATCCTGGCCGGTGATATCATCACCAAGCTCGGCGGCGAACCCATCGGTACCATCTACGACTACATGGAAATCCTCGGCAAACACGAAAAAGGCCAAACGGTAGAAGCGGAATTGCAGCGCGGGAGCGAGACGAAGGTGGTGAAGGTGACGTTTTGACCGCCGACCGCCGACCGCCGACCGACGACCGCCGACCGCCGATGGCCGGCCTTTTCGTCCATGGACCATGTTTTGTGATTGCGCATTAATCAGACCATGGTCTATGGTCAGGCGCGGAGCGCCGCATCGTCCATGGTCAGCGGTCGGCGGTCGGCGGTCAGCGGTCGGCCGTCACACCAGCGCTCCCCGCTTCCCCAACTCGATTGCCTCCATCTGGCTTATCAGCCCTTCGTGGAGGTTGAAACGGAGTAGGGTACGGAACTTGTGAAATCCTTCGCGTCCGGCGGCACCGGGGTTGATGTAAAGCATATTATTGAGAGCCTTGTCGCGGATCACCCGGAGGATGTGGGAGTGGCCGCAGACAAAAATATCCGGGGTGTTCGATTTCAACGTCGGCATTATCTGCGGGTTATAACGCGGAGGCGCGCCGCCGATATGCGTGATCCACACGCGGAATCCTTCTACTTCGAAATGCAGGTTCTCATGCGTGAGTGCGCGCACCTGTGGGGTATCGATATTTCCAAAGACAATACGGGTCGGCTTGAATGCCTGCAACTGCGCGACGATCTCCGTCGAGCCAATATCCCCTGCATGCCATATTTCGTCGCAATTGGCAAAATGATCGAAAACACGTTCATCCAGGTAGCCGTGTGTGTCCGATATTACTCCGATACTTTTCATTTCAACACTATACAATAAGAACTAAAGGGCAAATATGGTCAATGGAAATCCAGCGGGAAATAATTTAACAAAAAAATTATGTAGTTGAAGTAACTTATATATACCAAATTGAGTACTTTAACAGTTGTTAACTTAATAAAAGTTAAATAATTCTTTATTCGTTATAAAATCAGGTTTTAACTATATTTTTAGTTGTAAACTTGAATTGCATTCTCTATAATTGCAAAAATGTAATACCCCAGTTACAACCTCTGATCACATAACCACCAAAATCTAGCCTTGAAAAAAATCCTACTTCTGTTATGGTTATGCCTTCCCATGCTCACTGCGCACGCGCAGTCCGGAGGGCGATTTACATTGAAGGGAGTCGTGGCCGACACCGCCGGAGCCGGACTTCCCGAAGCGACGGTGATGTTGCTAACCCCCAAAGACTCCACGCTCGTCAACTTCCAGCGCACCACCAAGCAGGGCGCATTTGAGTTCAAAGGATTGAAAAGAGCTAATTACCTGCTGAAAATCACCTATGTGGGTTACCTGCCTTACCAGAACACCGTAAACCCCAATGACGGCGATGTGACGGACATGAAAAACATCAAAATGACCTTCATGGACCAAAACCTCTACGAAGTGGTGGTGAAGGCGTTCCGGGCACCGTTGAGTATCAGGGGTGATACGATCGAGTATGACCCGAAAGCATTTAAAGTACCGCCCGGTGCAAACGTCGAGGACCTGATCAGGCGGTTGCCCGGTATGCAGGTCGACCAGGACGGGAGCATTAAAGCGCAGGGGGAAACCGTCAAACGTGTAACGGTAGACGGTAAGCGGTTTTTCGGCGACGATACCAAGGCTGCTACCAAGAACCTTCCGGCAGAAGCCATTTCAAAAGTGCAGGTATTTAATGAGAAAACAGAGCAGGCACGGCTGACCGGCGTGGACGACGGGAAGCATGAAAAGACCTTGAACCTGCAATTGAAAGACAGCCACAAGAAAGGCGGTTTCGGTAAAGTTGCGGCCGGTGTCGGTACGGAAAAGCGTTTGGAAGGAAAAGTCAATTACAACCGCTTTAATGAAAAGAACCAATTCTCGTTCATCGGACTGGGCAACAACACCAACCAGGGCGGCATGTCGTGGGACGATTACCAGGACTTTAAAGGTAGCCAGTCCTTCAACTGGGGCGATGACGGCGACTTCGGTTTCAATGGCGGACGGTACATTACATTTGGCGGTGGCGATGATGAAAGCCTTACCATTCAGGCCGGTAGCGGCGCGCAAAACCGCGGTTTTAATAAAAACTGGGCCGGTGGGGCAAACTACAATTTCGATACGAAGAAAACGAAGTTCAACACCAGCTACTATTACAACAAGAACACCCAGGACCTGGACGCTACTTCGCGGCAGACTAACTTCCTCACCAACTCGGCATTTACCAAGCTGGATACGAACGGCAGGTTGAACTCGAATCAGAACCACCGGGGAAGTGTGCGGTTCGAGAAGACACTCGACTCGAACAATACTTTGGTGGTGCTCTCCAACTTCCGCTTCGGCAATGGAACGGCCGATTACCGCAGTCACCAGGAGTTTTTCCGCGGCGTGCAGGATTCGGCCCAGGTTTCGAACATGAGCGACATTACCAACTTCTCGGATTTTAACTCGTTCGCCA
Source organism: Dyadobacter soli (assembly GCF_900101885.1). Taxonomy (GTDB): domain Bacteria; phylum Bacteroidota; class Bacteroidia; order Cytophagales; family Spirosomataceae; genus Dyadobacter; species Dyadobacter soli. The sequence continues at coordinate 408,758 of NZ_FNAN01000003.1, forward strand.
TTGCCAATACTGCCATTTACCGGCTGAAATTCAAGAAAAAGGGCCGGAACTTCGCATTAAGCGCAGGCTACAATGTCAACAACTCGGAAGGGGATGTGCGGCAGCGATCGACTAACCAGTTTTTCCGCTCCTCGCAGACCGAACCGGACAGCGTGCTGAACATTAACCAGACCAATCACACCAAAAGTTTGCGTAACCAGCTGAAAAGCAGTGTGCTGTTCACGGAGCCTTTGTCCAAAAAATTCGTGCTCGAAACATTCTATAATTTCAGCCTGAAAAGCGACGAGGTGGATCGCGACGTGTTCGACATCAACGAAGGCGGTTCGATAAGAAACCAGAACCTCAGCCGGTACTACACCAACAACACCACATTCCATCGTGGGGGAACTTCGCTTCGCTACTCTTATAATGGTTTGAACCTCCTTGGCGGCATTGGCTTGCAGCAAATTCATATGGACGGCAAGTTTGCCGTGAACCAGGAAGATGCAGTCCGCACGCGCGTCGACCGCCGGTTTACCAACTGGGTACCGAATGTTTCTTTGAACTACAACCTGAAAAACAATCGCTACCTGTATGGCGGCTATAACTTCTCGGTACAAGAGCCTAACATCCGCGACTTGCAGCCGATCGTCGATAACAGCAACCCGCTGTACATTACGCAGGGTAACCCTAATCTGTCGCCGACGAAAAGCCACTCGTTCAATATCGGGTACAACCACTTCAATGCGACCAAGTTTACGCAGATGTTCTTCGGTGCGTATTACAGCAAGTTCCAGGACCAGATCATTTATAGCCAGACCGTGGATGAAAATCTCATCACACGCACGATGCCTACAAACATCAGCGGCGGCCGTAACTTCAACATTTACGGACATTACGGTTTCCCGATCGTGAAAACGAAAAGTAATCTGAGCATGAATGTGGGCTATAACAATGGCAAGAACCTTACGTTCATCAATGGTGAATTGAATGACACGAAGAACAATGGTTACAATGGTGGCTTTCGGCTCGACCTGACACCGAGCGACAAGTTTACAGTATACGCCAATGCGAACTGGAACGTTACCGACACGCGGTACTCGCTCAGCAGCGCCCAGAACCAAAAGATCGTAAACTCGTTCTACAGTGCCGAAATGAACATTAAACTGCCGAAGGAAATTTACTTCAACAGCCGCTTCAACTATAACCGGTATGTGAACGACCGCTTCGGCTTTAACCAGGACATGCCGATCCTGAACCTGTCGCTCTACAAAACCATGTTGAAGAGCAAAAAAGGCGAAATCCGTCTCTCCGCATTCGATGTTTTCAACAAGAACCGGGGTATCTCACAGTCGGCCTACCAAAACTTCGTCTCTCAGGAGCAGGTACGCACGCTCGCGCGGTACTTTATGCTGAGTTTTGCGTACAACATGCGTGGTATGTCCCATTCCGTACGCCGCAAGGGGGGAGGGTTTTAATAGTCAGTGATCGAAATTTATGAAGGTATATATGAAAAAGATTTGGATGATATGTTTGCTGCTGAGCAGTTTGCCGGCATTTGCACAGCAGGAAGGCGTGGTTGTGACTTATGAAAAAGAACACTTCTGGTCGAAGATTTATGACAGGCTTACCTTCCTTTCCGAGGAGGAGCGGACCCGGATCAAGAATACAGTGAAGAACTGGGACACGGGGTACAAGGAGAAAGGGCAGCTGTTCGCAACGGCTACCGAAAGTAAATACAACGATATGGAACCGGAGGCCGACGGCGGCTGGCGCGGACGGACGAGCGAGTTTATGATCTACCGCAACCTGGACACGGAGCGGAAAATGGAAATCGAAGAGTTTGCCGGTAAAACACTCGTTATCGACGATTCACTGAAAACCCCTTCCTGGAAAGTGTTGAACAAAATCAAGGAGATCAATGGCTACCTGTGCATGATGGCGGAGGCCGAAGATACGGTCCGTAATGCCAAACTGACTGCCTGGTTTGCCAACGATCTCGCATTCAACGCCGGTCCGGAGCGCTACTTCGGCTTGCCGGGGCTGATCATGGAGCTGAATGTAAACGACGGCGAGGTGATTTTTACGGCTGTCAAAGTGGAGAAAAAAACGCTGAACGACGAAGCGAAGCTTCCCAAGAAAATAAAGGGTAAGAAGATCACAACGGCGGACTATGATAAGATGCTCAGGACGTACATCAACGACAGTATGAAGTCACACCGAAACCCATATTGGAACATTCGGTACTAAAACTTGCTAATTTTCAATAGAAAAAGGGAAAGTGTCGGAACGGCATTCTTCCCTTTTTTTTGTAATTTCGCGTTTTGAAAGCACCCCGGGCGGCGACTTAATGTGTCTGTGGCTCGATTATTGATAGCGATCAGTGTAGTTCCCAAATGTTTTACTTAACAGTGTTTATCTATTTTTAACAACCCTAAGACGATTATGAAACAAACGCTTTTAGCCGTTGCTATGCTCTTTGTTCTGGGCTCATGTGCCAGCAAGAAAAAATTGCTTTCTGCACAGAAGCAAGCCAATGAGATCCAAATCCAACTGGATAAAGCAAGAGCCGACCTGAATGATTGTGACAGCAGAACTGCTGGCTTGAATAATGATTTGAAGGCAAAAAATGACGAACTGACCAGCAAAAATGCAAAATTGAAAGAGCTGGAAGAACAGGTTGAATTCCTTAAAAAGAACAACAACAACCTTCTTGACCGTATGTCTGACCTTTCGGTAATCTCGAAAGAAGGCTCGGAAAGCATCAAGAAGTCACTCGCGATGATGGACCAGCAAGGTGTACAGATCCGCGACCTGAACAAGAGCATCCAGCACAAAGATTCTTTGAACATGGCGCTGGTACTGAACCTGAAACGTTCGTTGGCTGACGTAAGCGACGAAGACGTTCAGATCGAAGTTAAAAAAGGCGTAGTGTACGTTTCCCTGTCCGACAAAATGTTGTTCAAATCGGGAAGCTCTGTGATCAACTCCGCTGCTGAGACCGTACTTTCGAAAGTAGCGAAAATCCTGAACGACTACAAGGAAATCGAAATCCTGATCGAAGGTCACACGGATAATGTACCTATCGCGACAGACAAGGTTGCCGACAACTGGGATCTTTCGGTATTGCGTGCAACATCGGTGGCACGTACCCTGCAAAAGAAATACGGTGTTGAGCCGGTTCGTATGATCGCTGGCGGCCGTGGAGAATATCTCCCCAAAGTGGCTAACGATTCAGCGCCTAACCGCAGCCTGAACCGTCGTACGGAGATCATCATCACCCCGAAATTGGATCAGTTCTTCAACCTTTACACGCCAAACGCTGGTAAATAAGGTTAACTGAGAAGTTTTTCAGATGAGGGCCCTCCGGTAACAGGATGGGCCCTTTTTCTTTTTAATGCAGGAACAATTTTCATAATATACACCAACATGCCCGGAACTGTACCTACCCAAGAAACCATCGAGGCGGCCCATGCGCTCGTGAAGCCTTACATTCATCACACGCCTGTTTTTACTTCGCAATTCCTGAATGACCTGTCGGGCGCGGAATTGTATTTTAAATGCGAGAACTTGCAAAAGATCGGTGCATTCAAGGCACGGGGCGGGCTGAATGCGGTACTTTCGTTATCGGAAGAACAGCTTGCAAACGGCGTGATCACGCATTCATCCGGCAACCACGCGCAGGCGATCGCGTTCTCTGCGCAGAAAGTAGGGGCTAAATGTTACATCGTAATGCCCGAGAATTCGCCCAAAGTGAAAATAGCGGCGGTGGAAGGTTACGGTGCAGGCATTACCTTTTGCAAAAACACTCCCGAGGACCGTCAGGGCACGGTGGACGAGATCGTCGCACGCACGGGCGCGACTTTTATACACCCATTCAACAATTATGAAGTGATCGCAGGGCAGGCTACGGCGGCCAAAGAACTCATCGAAGACGTCCCTGTAACGCTGGACGCGATTGTGGCACCGGTAGGAGGGGGCGGCTTGCTGAGCGGAACCGCATTGTCGGCCAGGTATTTTTCCCCGGGCACGCACGTATACGCGGGCGAGCCGGAGGGTGCGGCGGATGCGATATTATCGTTCAAAAGCGGCAAAATCGAAAAGGCACCCTATGTGAACACGATTGCCGACGGCCTGCTGACGCATTTAGGCGACAAAACATTCCCGATCATCCGATCAGAGGTGGCCGACATTTTCACGGTTTCCGACGAAGAGATCATCCAGGCTATGCGGTATTTGTGGGAGCGCATGAAAATTGTGGTGGAGCCTTCCGGTGCGGTATCAACCGCGGCGGTGCTGAAAAATGGAGCTGTTTTCAGCGGCAAAAAGGTGGGGATCATCATTTCGGGCGGAAATGTAGATTTAGGTAAGCTGCCGTTTTGAAATAGTTCGAAATGAATAAATTACCGCGCTGATATGCGTATCCCGGGGCGGTGCCGTTATAGTAGGAAATTTAGGATGCGTGTTTATATTTGAAAATTGTTTACTCTTAAAATTGAAGTATGAAAAAGCTGATTTTTTGCTGTCTGGTAGTTCTGATGGGCGCTTGCAAAGACGACAAGAAAGACCCGGAACCGGAAGTGGATTATGCGAAGGACCTGGTAGGCGTGTATGAAACCACTACGGTAGAAGCAGGGGTTTCGAGCAATCACAAGTGGGAAGTTACCACCGAGGTGAAGAACCAGCTGAACATCAAGTATACCAAAAATTCAAAAGTGAGCGTGCCTGGCTCGACATTCGATGTTACCCAGGAGTTTCCGCTCGTGGCTGTGAAAGCAACGGCGCAGGATACCTTCGAAATCAACGAGAAGGTGGATGTGACCCAGAACGTCGGCGGTGCGTTGAATGTGCGCCTTAGCGGCATTGGTTCCAGGGTCGTGAACGGAAGCGGGGTGCCGCAGATCAACATCACGCTCAAATTTTCGGAATCGAGCGCAGGCGCCGCGAATGTGGAACAGTACCTCGAATTCAAGAAGAAATAACAGTATTTCCAATGCAGCAAAAAGGCGGATGAGATCACTCACCCGCCTTTATTTTTTGAGAGGCACTTCTATTCTGGTATTATAAGGATACTTCTTTAAAAAGCATTTGAGACTTGTCCAACAAGACAAGCACCGGGAACGTAATGCCTATCACCAGGCAGGTCACCGCAAAGGCCATCAGCCACACAATGAAGAGGGAAAATTTTGCTACAACGATCATACCGTAAACGATTTTTTTAAAAGAGATCGCTTTGTTTACGCAATGGTTGCAAGGGTTTGCGGGTATTTTTCACGCGGCAAATCAGCGTCCGCAAATGCCGGTGAAGTCGCAGAATTTGCAGGTCGTCAGATCGTCGGTTTTGCGAAACGGAACGTCGGGATCGAGCATTACATTGAGGATGTCGGTCAGTATCACTTCCGATTTTTCGATGAACTCTTGCGGTGCCAGCTGCTCGGTCAGTTCCAGTGGATTAGCAATCAGGTTCTTCGGATCGCGGAAGGAGTAAAAGCCCGATTTGACTGCGTAATCGCCGAAATTGTAGGTCATACCACGCAGATTCAGCCCGTTTTCTTCCTTCATCCGGCGGTACATCAGGTACTCGTAAATCCAGAGCTGCCGCACGTAACCCATTTTCCGGTCGGGATCGAAACGGATCACCTCTTCGCGCGCTACGGGATCAGCCAGTTTTTGTTTGCCGGTCAGCTCCACGCTGCCGGTTTTGTAATCCATTACATACAATGTACCATCGCCGCCGAGCTCGATGCGGTCGATCTTCCCGCCCAGGCGTACAGGCGTATATGCGCCTTGCAACACGAGCTGAATGCGCGTGTGCAGCGGCTGCTCGGCCGCGAGGATCGCCCGGCGAGGCTGCTGGGCCATATGGTGGCGAAGAAACGTGAGAATCTGCTGCTCGCCGATCTGGTAATAAATGCGGTTAAGGCCGAGGTCGGTCACGTAACCTTTGAAAAGCCGGTCGAACTCCTCGCGGAGCACGGTCGTGATCTGCTCTTCGGACGGGTCGTTGTCGAGCAGGAAAAATTCGAGATCGAGGCGTTCCAGCGAGGCGTGCAGCCAGGTGCCAATCTTGTCCATCCCGAGCTCTTCCTCCACTTCCTCTTTTTCCTTTACCCCGGCAATGTGTTTGAGGTAAAACTGCATGGAGCAGCGGATAAACTCGTTCAAATGCGTCGGGTAAATGCCCTTGCCGTCGAGGTAGGCGCGGATGGCGGCAATAAGGGCGTCGTCCTTATGCACCACCTCTTCCAGTTCCTGCTGTTGCTGCGCTTCGAAAACGACGGTTTTGTTCTCGATACGGATCAGCGGGTTGTATTCGGTCAGTTCGTATTCGATCTGCCTTAGAAAACGGCTTTTCTCGCCCCCGCCGGGTGCGTCGTTGGTGCTGGTATAAAGGATATGTACTTCCGAAGCGCGTTGCAGCAGCCGGTAAAAGTGGTACGACATTACCGCTTCCTGGTGCTGATGCGTCGGTAAGCCTACGGCCTGCGCGGCATCGAACGGGATCAGCGAGTTCTGGCGCTTCGCCTGGGGGATAGTGCCTTCATTGACCGATAATATAATAATCCGCTCGAAATCCAGTGCCCGCGTTTCGAGCATGCCCATGATTTGCAGGTTGCTGATCGGCTCCCCGCTGAAAGGAATGCGCGTCTGGCGGATCAGCTCGAACATGAACGATTTCAGCGTCCGCAATGTGATCAGCTCCGCCCGTTCCTCGATCGTCTGCTCGAATTGTTTCAGTAATGTGTAAAAAAGATAGAGATATTCGGTTTCCAGCGCATTCTTGTAATCCTTATAAACCTCCCGCAACAGCTCGATCAGCTGGTAAAACGAGCGGATCACCTGCTGTGCATTGTTTTTCTGCCAGCGCGTGAACAGGATTTGGAACAATGGATGACTGTCGCCCAATGCGATCAGCTCTTCCGAACTGAGGAACACCTGATTGCCTTCGGTGATCTCGCGGAGCGTGCGCTGGATGATCGTCTGCCCGTCTTCGAGCGGCGTGAGCGCCACATGCTCGTAATGCCTTACAAACGGGTGGTTCAGGATTTTATCAATGGATTTGTGCCCGAATTTCGGGATGCGGATCGTCTTGCCGCTCCTCGTCCTGAACTCCACCACATTCTGCTGCAACTCGAAAATGCCGTCTACCAGCGTGTACAACAGCGAATTGCGCATGGAAAGGCCCATGGTCACATTCAAATCGCGCACTTCCTGGTCGAGCGAGTAGAGCATGGGAAGCAGCAGGTTCTCATCGGCCAGGACAATGGCGGTAGGGATAGGCGCATCATCCGGGTCGAAGCGCTTCATGCGCTGGTAGAGCTCGCCCGCGACCTTGGTTTGCAGGGTTGCATTGGGCACGCCGTAAATAGTAATGTGTTTTTCGGTTGAAAGCAGATCGTCGCCCGTCCAGTTCCATTCTCCGAACTCTTTGCTGCGCTGGTACTCGCGCAGGCTCTTGCCGGCTTCCACCACCGTGTTTTCCGACATATAGTACCGGTCCGAATCCCAGAATGCCTCTGCCTTTTTGGCTTTGATCAGCGCGGTCACAATCGTCCGCTCCGAGGCGGTAAATGCATTAAAACCCGCGAAATAGATCCGTTCGTTTTCCGGGCGGCCTTCTGTCAGGTTACTAATGTCCTCGGCCAGCTCGCGGTAGGCCATTCCGCGGTAGGCCTTGCCTTTGGCGAGCAAGCGCTGCCGGAAAGATTGATATACCTTATTGATATTCTCAAAAAGAGAAAAATACTGCTTCGAACCGCCTTCGCCTTGCAGTGATTTACCCTCCGGCAAACTCTCCTGCCAGCGCGAGAGCGCGTGCGCCTCAGAGAGGTATTCGAACAGGAAATCGGTTTTGACCAGGTACTGATCGATTTTATCCAGATCACTCAGCAGTACCGATGCCCAGCCCATGAAACGGTCGAACTGCAAGTCCGGATCGATTTCGCGGAATGTTTCATACAAATCGAACAGCAAATGCACCGGGTCTTCGATTTCAAGGCTGCAAAAACTCTCTACAAAATCATCAATCGCCATGATACCCGGACTCATGAGCGGCTCAGTGGTTTCGCCCGCCAGTTCCTGCATCAGGAAAAACGCGGCCCGCCGCGTCGGTACCACTATTTGCACGTGGTCGAGCGAGGTATGGTTGGCCAGAATGCGTTTGGCGACGAGGTTGAGGAATGAAGGCATTGCGAATGCGGGTGTAAATGCAGGTTATGTCAATGAATGCGGTCGCCGCGCGGGGATAGCGAATGCATGATTCCGGCTTCGGCGTGCAGAAGTTCTTTCCAGCGTGCCCTTACCTTTTCCGCAGGCTCGTAAGTTTCGGCCAGTTCGAGAAACGTGCGGTAATGCCCGGCTTCCGAGATCATGAGTTCTCTGTAAAACTTTTGCAGCGACTCGTCTTCCAGGTTTTCCGAAAGCAGCTTGAAACGCTCGCAGCTCCGCGCCTCTATCAGCCCGCAGATCAGCAGCCGGTCGAGGAACATTTTGTTGGTATCGCCTTTGGTAATGAGCTGCATCAGCTGGTTTACGTACTCATCTTTTCGCTGGCGGCCAAGCGGGATATTTCTTTTCTTCAACTCCTTCAAAACCCTTTGAAAATGCCCCCATTCTTCGGCTACGATGGGCGTCAGGGTTTCTACGAGCAATGCTTTGGCAGGATAATGTACAATGAGCGAAATGCAGCTCGAAGCGGCTTTCTGCTCGCAATAGGCGTGGTCTATCAGGATGTCGCCGATCTGCATCGAGGCAATATCTGTCCAGCGGGGATCGGTCGGGAGTTCCAGCCCGAGCGTCGTGAGTGATGTAGCCATATTGGTTCAAAAGTTTGTTCTCCTAGTCGAACAGCGGCCAGTTGATCCCGAATGAAAACGACCTTGCCAGACCCAGGTAATCGGGCGTTACATAATAACCTTTCGGGAAAAGGCCGAAGTTGCCGCCCTGGTTAAGGTAAGACATTTTAAAGAATAACCTCACGCGTTTGATCCGCACATTGCCAAAGCCGTCCACAACCACATTTTCATCCAGTCGTGTATTGTTTTGTAAATGAAACTGTTGCGTAATAGGCATATAGGCATCCGCCAGGTACGACGAGCGGTAACGCGCCGCGAGGCCGATCTGGAAGAATAGCACTTTGGCATACACAAAATCAAACGTAACTTCCCCGCTTGCAAACACGGTCGGGATGCGGATCACATCCTTGTTGTCGTTCAGCGTGAGGTAAGCCATCGTCGTGAAGTTCCAGCGGTTGAGGTGAATGCCCGAATTGAAGCCAAGCCGCAGCAGCCTGAAACCGGAATTGAGCTGGCGCGGCACCGCGGCGGTATCATAATAAATGTAGTCGTTGATCTGGTGGATCTGCGCTTCCGGCACAAACTCGATCTTTTTGGTCTTCAACACCAGCGATGCGTAGATGGTCTGCACCTTGGTAGGGTCGAAATTGTTTCGCCAGTCAAAATGGTTGTTCAAATAGCGCTGCACGAGCAGGTCGGGGGCCGTCTGAATGCTTTGAAACCCGGCTTTTCCCCATTTGGTGTTCAGCTCGGCTTTGAGGCGGTACTCTACGTTTTTAGCGAGGTTGAGATCGGCTTCGGCGGTAAGGTATTGAACCGAGTCTTTCAAATAATAACCCAGCCATGCACCGATGATATTATCGAATTTCAGGCCGGTGCGGTAAGTGGCGAAAGGCTGGCCCGTTTCGTTCGGGGACTGCGCCCCGCCGCGCATGCCGTAAAACCGCTGCCGCACATAAGCCCGGTAGTTGAAACCTTCGTAAAAGCCTTTGATACCGACTTTGTTATCGAGCAGCTTGTAATAAATGTCCTGCCGGGTCTGCGTCGTATCGAATTTGGCTTTGGGATAAATGCCTTTTTCAATGCCGCGCGCCAGTTGCAGATCGGTGTAATGATCGATGGTACTTTGTAAATCGGCCTGCTGGAAAACCTGGAAGCCATTCAGCAGCCGGTATTGCTGGTAAACGTGGAATACATGGCGGCGTTCCCAGGAATTGGCATTGTCGCTGATTTTGGCCGCGCCGTCATAGGAATACTTTTCTACTACGCCCGCATCGTCCACATTCGGTATCACGCCACCCTGTTCGGCCACCTTCATGTTCAAATGCCGGTAATGCGCGAGGATGAGGTACTTTTTGTTTTTGGAAAAAAAGCTGGTGTGCGCCAGGAAAGTCCAGTTACGCCCGAGCAATGCATCCGAGGCGATGGAATTGGCAAAACCATATACTTTGTTGGACGTCAGCCGCGTAGCCCGCATCCCGAAATTGAACCGCGAATGCACGTTTTGAGTGTAGGCAAATGTTCCGAGCGAAGCCTTTTTCGGGCCCGCCATAAAATCCAGCTCGGTATGCTGCGATTTGGTATCCACATAAGCCACATCCTCTTGTTTGATCGCATAAGCATCGTAAACCCGCAGACCGAGCTGCGTACCAATGTCTTCGCGCGGCTGGAAAAACAGGTTGCGCGTTGCGGTAACGTTATTGCCGAGGTCCACCAGCTTGCCCCAGGCCCTGTCCACGGGCATCCAGCGATGGAAGTTCGTCAGGCTGGTGTCGACGATGTACCTTACCGAATCGCGGTTATTCAGAATGTCGTGCTCGTAAAAATGGCGGGTCGTCGTGGGGCCGTAGACGTTCTTGGTGCTATCATCGAGAATGGACTGGCCTCCGCCTGCGCCGCCGCGCGCACCGCCTCCTCCGCTTCCGCCACCGCCCGGCATCCGTACACCGGCCGGAAGCTTCACCTGGCCGCTGGCTGTCGGTATGGTTAGGATGAAGCTGCATAAAACACACAGGAAGCTATATAAAACAATTCTCATAAGGGGGAAACTCGTTCTGCCGTTTTTAAAACCGGTCGCCGGTCTGTGATGTGACCCATTGTACAAAAGCCTGCTCCTCATCCCCGAAATCCACGGAAACCGGAATATACGCAAAGCGTCCTGCGCAGCCTTTTGAGACAACCAACGGTTTTAATTTGACCATATCCTTTTCAGTCGTGACCACAAAAGTATCGTTTTTTAGGTTCTTAATCAGGTCTTCGACGTCACTTGGCGTGTAATTGTGATGATCCGGAAAAACCTTCTGGTCTGTAACGACGAACCGAGTGGTCAAATATGCGGCGAAAGGCAACGGATTTGCGATCCCCGCCGCCATTTTAACATTCTTTAACTGAACAGGCGCGCCCTCGTACGAGCGCGGGAGGTCGTAGCGCGTGGTCGCGAAGAAAACCGGCACACCGGGGCGCGTGTAGTGTCGGATATTTTCGATAATGCGCTCTTTTTCCTGAATACCAAGCGCTGCGGGGCATTTGGTGACGATCACCGCGTCGGCGCGCTTCGCCCCGTGGCGCCGTTCTCGCAGTATGCCGGCAGGAAAGGGGTGGTCTTCGTAAAATGGCCTGTTGTAGTCGTTCAGCAGGATATTAATGTCGCGGCGGATGGCACGGTGCTGAAAGGCGTCGTCGAGCAGCAGCAGTTTTACATCCGGATGGTTCTCATGGATTTTCAAGGCACCGTCCACCCGTTTTTCGCAAACGGCAACAATCGTATCTGGGCTGAATTTGGTATAAAACTGAAATGGCTCGTCGCCGATCGTCGCGGCTGTGGCGCTACTATCCGCTTCGATAAAGCCTTTTGTCTCCCGCCCGTAACCCCGGCTGAGGATCGCGGTGGTTATTTGTTCTGAAAATAAACGGGTAAGGTATTCGATGACGGGTGTTTTGCCGGTTCCGCCGACGGTGAGGTTGCCTACAACGATGACTTTTTGGGGTACTTTCTGAGCATGGAGAATGCCTTTGTCGAACAGGAAGTTGCGAACGTCGGTGATGGCACCGTAAATCCACGAGAGGGGCAGGAATGCATTTTTTATCCAGGGCAGCTCTTTCATCCTGGTGCATAATTACGTAAATTTTGTCTAATATTGTGCCCCTTTTAAAATCTGACACCGCAAAATCATGCCGTTAAAAATTGTGTATAAGCCACATACGCTTCATTTTCGCAAGGAAGCGGGCACCTCTCGCGGGGTACTTACACAAAAAACATCCTGGATCGTCATCGTCACCGACTCCGAGAAACCCGGTGTCGCAGGTTATGGTGAATGCGGGCCGCTACCCGGTCTGAGCGTCGACGATATCCCGGATTTCGAGGCACAACTGGCGGATGTCTGCAACATTTTCAACGAGCTCGACCTGGACGTTTTTCCGTTCAACCTGGGCATTATCCTCGAACAACTCATTCCCGAAAACCTGCCGTCCATTCGTGCGGGTGTGGAAATGGCATTGCTCGATATCATGAATGGTGGTCAGCGAATGCTTTTCAAAAACGGCTTTTCCGATAACGGCGAAGGTATTCTGATGAACGGACTGATCTGGATGGGTTCTTATGAAAACATGCTGGCGCAGGTGGAGGAGAAGCTTTCGCAAGGGTTTACTACGCTCAAAATGAAAGTAGGGGCGATCGATTTCGAGCAGGAATGCCGGATTCTGCAAGCCGTGCGGGAAAAGTTTGATAAGGACACCATTACATTGAGAGTCGATGCCAACGGCGCATTTACAGCCGATAATGCAAAAGAGCGACTGGCCAGGCTGAGCGCATTCGACCTGCATTCGATCGAGCAGCCTGTGAAAGCGGGGCAGCACGAGCTCATGGCCGATCTCTGCGCTTCGTCACCGGTGCCTGTTGCTTTGGATGAAGAACTGATCGGCATTACCAGTTACCGCGACAAGTTTGCATTGCTCAAAAAGCTGGCGCCTCCGTTTATTATTCTCAAACCTACATTGTTAGGCGGTTTCACAGCCACAAGTGAATGGATCGAAATCGCTAACCGGCTGCATATCGGCTGGTGGATCACCTCCGCATTGGAATCCAACATAGGATTGAACGCCATTGCGCAATACACGGCCAAATTCAATAACCCGCTGCCGCAGGGATTGGGTACCGGCCAGCTTTATACCAACAACTTCGAATCCCCGCTGACCGTCGAAAACGGGCATTTATACTATCGGAAAGCGGTAGCCTGGGAGTTACCAGGCCACGCCCTTGCGGAGCCAGCCTAAGGTTTCCGCTTCCGCAGAACCCGGTTCGGGTATAAAATTGTATTCCCAATTAGCCTGGGGCGGCAAGCTCATCAAAATCGACTCGGTACGGCCATTGGTTTCCAGCCCGAACTTCGTGCCGCGGTCCCACACCAGATTGAATTCCACGTAGCGTCCACGGCGCAGGTATTGCCATTGTTTTTGATCTTCCGTAAATGGCCTATCCGCATATTTCCGCATCAACGCCGTGTAAACAGGCGCAAAGGTTTCCCCTACCTCTTTGACAAATTCGAAAAGCTCCGTTTTGGACAGCCCCTGGCCATTTCCGGGCTCATCGGGTTTGAGGTAATCGAAGAAAATGCCGCCGATGCCGCGGGTTTCGTTGCGGTGCTGGATGAAGAAATAGTCGTCGGCCCAGGTTTTGAATTTCGGGTAAAACTCGGGATGGTGCTTCTCGCAGGCAGCTTTCAATGCCTGGTGGAATGCGCGAGCGTCCTCTTCCACCACATAATGCGGCGTGAGGTCGATGCCGCCGCCAAACCAGCAGGTACCATTGTCGAGCTCGAAATAGCGCACGTTCATGTGTATGATAGGCACATGCGGGTTGCGCGGGTGCATCACGATGGACACGCCCGTGGCCGTGAACTGCGGACTTGCGTCTTCCGACAGGTTCATCTGAGCGCGCAACCGGGGATGTACTTCGCCTTTTACGCTCGAAAAATTCACGCCGCCCTTCTCGATCACCGCGCCGTTCTGGATCAGCCGCGTGCGGCCGCCACCGCCCGAATGGTGCTGCCAGAGGTCTTCATGAAATGTAGCGCCGCCGTCGGTGGTTTCGATGGCTGCGCAAATGCGGTCTTGTAAATCCTTGAAAAACGATTCTATATCTTCAACTTTCATAGTCGGGAGTCAATGCTGCGAGCGGCAAAAGTACGACAAATAGCACTGCCGGGACATAAAAAAAGCAGGGCAAGGCGCCCTGCTTTTTCAATTCAATATACATCTATCTAGTCATCAATACGTAGGAAAGTGCCCGCGAGGTTGAACACCAGCTCTTTGTTGTTCGACAGGCGCACCTCCTGGTCGGTCCGGTCTTTTTCCCAATCGGTAATGAAAGCGTCGGGATAATGCTCCTGCACATATTCCAGCACTTTCAGCGGAATTACCGTATCGGGCAGCTTCTCGTTGTGGCGGCTTTCAATGCTGTAACAATCGCCTTTTTTGTCAAATTCGAGTTTGACCTGGTTATCCAGGATCACGTCGTAACTGGTTTCGAGATCGTCGCGGTCGCGTACTACCTGCGATATGCGCGCATCCGGGAAATGGGCTTCGATGTAATCCTGTGCATTGACCGGCAACTTGGTTTCGTCCACTACTTTTTCGTTATCGCAGGCCGTCGCCACAAACAGCAGAAAGGCCAGAAAGGAAGCCAGTTTTTTCATAATTGTTGTCAGTTAAATTGAGTGTTCGTTTTGTTCCTGACAACCCAGCAATCGGTTTCCCCTATGACGTGGGCGATTATTTTCCTTTTTTCGGTGCTTCTTTCGGAGTTAGCCAGCCCACTCGGGTGATAATGACACGATTATTGACACGTTCGTCGTAGGTTTTGTCGAAATATTCGTTCGTTAGAATGCCGAGCTGGTATTTGTAGCTCCTGCCTTTCAGCGCGGCACCGTAGAGTTTGCTCAGATCGTATTCGGCAATGTCGGAATATTTGTATTTGTTTAATTCGGAGTTTGGCACGTGCTTCTCATTCAGCCATATTCCGAATATATCTGTGCGTTTCCAGTTCTCGAACATTTCAGGGGTAGGGGCCTTTTTAACCGGAATGCTCATTCTGAACACGGTGATTTCCTTGGTTCTTAATTGCTGTTTTTGCATATCGCTCATGCGTTCGTAGACCGCGTAAAGCTGGTTTTCAAGCGCCGGGCTCATTTCTACCATCGGGTCCGTACGACCATTTTTATTCTTGACATATCTGGTATATTTCTCGATGGTAGCAAAGAAATCCTTCATTTCCTCCTCCGAAACGGCCTCATTACCCGAAGCATTATCCGCTTTCCTTTCGGTCTTGGGCGTAGTTTTGGATGCAGGTTGTTGCGAATAGGTTTTTTCGGCAACAGCAAAAGCCAGCACCGGCAGCAGCAATGCGATGAACGCCTTTTTGATCAATTGAATGCGCAGGTTAATGTTCGTAGTCATCATGGCTAGTCGTTTTTTGGTGAACGGATAATTAAAGGAGCTGGCGAGCGCGGTCGTGCGCTGTGCGAGCAGGGTGTCGAGGAGTAGAAGCTGATATTGTTGTACCTCTGTGGGGCCTGCCAATACCGCATCGTCGGCCAGGTACTCGTGGTTTAGCCGGATGGCACGACGGTAGAGCAGCAGCAGCGGGTTGAACCACCACAATGCGATCAGTAATTCAGTGAAGAGTATGTCCAGCGAATGCATTTGCCTCGCATGGGCGAGCTCGTGCGTGAGAATTTCGTTTGGAATGTCCCGGTTATCGAATGCTTTTTGGGGTATGAAAATGAAATTGAAAAAGCTGTAAGTAGAGGTTTCGTCCGGCATTAGTACGAGTTTCGCATGGTTGAAAGAGACGATCCGGCGACCCGACTTCGACCGGATAATGACCAGCATTTGAAAACCCGTTCGAAGCAGCAACGCGGCCGCAACCAGTCCGTAAAGCAACCCGGGCAGGTAAGCAGGCAGGGCATTGCGCTCTTGCACAGGAATGGGTTGCGGCGCGTGGTCTGCCGCCGCCGCGCTGACGAACGGTTGCATTACCGGGTTATCCGTCACCGCTTCTTCCACCACTTGTGAAGGCATTTCGATGGTTATCAACGGAAGCAGCAATGAAAATGCCATTGCCGCGAGCAGGTAAAACCGGTTGAACCGCAGCATTTTCTCGCGTTCGAGCAGGAAATGGTACGCCACGAGCAACAGCCCGGAGCATACGATGGATTTGATGAGATAGCTAACCATTTTGCTTGCGTTTGATTTCTTCGTCGATGATGCTCCGTAATTCCTCCAATTCCTTCGTGCTCATGCTCGTGTCGCGCGCGAAGAACGACCCGAACTGCGCCACCGAATCATTGAAGAAGTTTTTGATAATACCATTCACATGCTTCGAAAAGTAATCCTTCTTCTCAACGAGCGGGTAGTATTCGCGGGAATTGCCATAGAGCGTGTAGGCGACGAAACCTTTGTCCTGCATTCTTTTCAGCAACGTTGCCACGGTCGTAGTGGCCGGTTTCGGGTCTGGAAAGCATTCGATCAGGTCTTTCATAAAAACCTTTTCCTTCTGCCAGAGGTATTCCATGAGTTGTTCTTCGGCTTTGGTGAGTGACATGATAAAGGTGCTTTGTTCTACAAGAATACATTGTGCTCTACAAATGTAGAATTAAAATTGAAAAATAAAAATACCCGGTGCAACGATTCGGCCTATTTTTGTAACTGGTAGTTTTGAATATCGCATAACCAATCCCATGATCCGTACACTTTTACTGCTTCTGCTTTCCACGAGTATTGTTTGCGCACAGGAGTTCACGTCCGTTGTCCGCGGTAGCGTGAAGGACGCCGACACCGGCCTGCCGCTTGCCGGGGCAACCGTTGAGCTCGATGACAAAGGCGGCGTCACCGACGAGGCGGGACTGTTCCGCTTCGAAAGCATCGCAGTAGGACGGCATGTTTTGAAAGTGTCGTTTGTAGGCTACCAAACCGCAGTGATCTCCGAAATCCTGCTCGAATCGGGTAAGGAAAATATACAGGACGTGCGCCTTAGCACTGCCGGACGCCAATTGCAGGAAGCGACCGTATCGGGCAGCAGGCCGCCGGCATTCAACAGCGTGCAGGCCATCACCGCCGAGCAAACCCTGCGCTATGCGGCTACCTACCTCGATCCCGCCCGGGTAGCGACCTCGTTCGCAGGTGTAGCGGCCGCAAATGACCAGGCCAATGGACTTGTAATCCGTGGAAATTCGCCCAATAGCATGCAATGGAGGCTTGAAGGCGTGGAAATCGTGAACCCTAGCCACTTGTCGAATGCAGGTACATTCAGCGACCGCCCGACATCTGCCGGCGGTGGAGTGAATATCCTGAGCACGCAATTGCTGGCGACATCGTATTTCCTGAACGGTGCATTCCCTGCGCAATACGGCAATGCGGTTGCGGGCGTGATGGACATGCGCCTGAGAAAAGGTAACGACGAACGCCACGAGTTCACGGCGCAGGCAGGTTTGATCGGTTTGGATATTGCTGCCGAAGGGCCGATTTCGAAAAAATCGAAAGCATCCTACCTGGTCAATTACCGCTATTCATTCACTGGTTTGCTGGGCGCAATGGGCGTCAATTTCGGAGGCGAGGACATTCGTTTCCAGGACCTTTCGTTTAATCTGAATTTTCCCACAAAAAAAGCCGGAAGTTTCACGGTATTCGGGCTGGGAGGGGTTAGCAGCAACACTTTCAAGGCCGAGGCAGACTCTACCAAATGGGAGTTTTACAAAGATTCGCACAACATTATTTACAAAAACAAAATGGGAGCTGCGGGCGTTACGCATGCACTCCCTATCGGCCGCCGCGCCGTGCTGAACACTGCATTTGTGATGTCGGGCCTGCAAACCTCGCGTGCATTCTACAAAGGCGGGACCAACACGCCCGAATACGCATATCCGATCGAAGACGATTCGCTGTCGAAGACCAAAGTGACCGGTAATATGATTTTCAACTACCGGTTTGCCGGTGGCGGGAAGCTGAAAGTCGGAGGTTATATCACGTTTCAATACGATCGCCTGGCGCCGCTGTATCTTTATGAGGAGATCAAATCGAAGCTCTTCCAGCCCTTTGCCGAATGGACGGTTCCGATCGCTCCCGGTGTTGTAGGCGAGCTGGGACTGAGTGCCTCCATTAGCAAAGTGGACCTGGTAAGCGCCCGCACGCATCGCACGCTCGAACCGCGGGCTGCATTGCGCTGGCAGCTGGGGGAAAAGCAGCGGGTTAGCCTTTCCTACGGCCTGCAAAGCCAGTTGCCGCTCAGCCAGCTTTACGCAGCCAATTATGCTACGACGAATTTTTCCGGGAATCCCGACCTTGGCCCTGCCAGAGTACATCATTTTGTAGCCAGCTACCAGCGTGATTTTAGTAATAACAACAGCCTTAAAATTGAAGCCTACTGGCAGGAGCATTTCGATGTACCAGTCGACGGGGCAGGTTTTTCTGCATTGAATTTTATCGAAACCAGGGTCGACGAGCCTTTGACGAATCATGGCAAAGGCCGCAACTACGGCCTGGAAGCCACCTACCAGAAGCTGCTGAGCCACGATTTTTACATGATGGTTTCCGGCTCATTGTACAGCGCGACCTACGTGCTGAACGGCGAGCACAAAAAGGGGCGCTTCGACGGCAGGCATACATTCAGTTTTACCGGAGGAAAAGAGTTCAAATCCGGCACGCAGCGCCTTTGGGGCATTAATACCAAAATACTCTGGCTCGGAGGCTTCCGCGAAACGCCCATTGACCTGGAAGCGTCGAAGGCCAGTCAGCAGACTGTTTACCAATCGGGCGACCCGTTTGCGCTAAAATTAAAAGACTACTTTCGCCCGGACCTGCGCATTTACCTCAAAACAAGCCGAAGTAAATACAGCACTACCCTCGCGCTCGATTTGCAGAATGTATCCGGCACGAAAAACGAGGCGTTCAGCTACTACGACGCTTTTCAGCGGAAGATCGTACGGCAAAAGCAGCTGGGGCTGATTCCCGTGCTAAGCTACCGCTGGGAGTTTTAGTGTATCAAATTGGTAAATCTATTTATTTCAATGGTTTCACAGGCCATTCAGCCAATGGTTTAGCGGGCGTTACATTGCTCGACGGCGATAAATAGGTGGTAAAACTATGTCGGCTGCCGGCAGGTAATGTCGCTTCGAAACCTACGAATACGGTTCCCGGATTAGGGGCGTCGTAGTCATGCTCCGGCGTAGTAGGCCATGTGCGGATACTAATAGGCGTTTGCGTATCGAAAATCAACAGCATTTTTTTACCATTCTGCGAAAGCTCCACGGTTTTACCATCGACCACCTTCACCTCGGCGGCGGTTAGCATATTCCAGCGCATAGTGGCTTCTTTCGGGCCGCATTCGATCTCGTCCCGCACTACCACATACCGCTGGTCGATGATGCCGAGCCCGCGGCTGACCGCTTTGGCCTGATCCTGGTACATTTCCGAGAGATTGGTGGTAGCCATCATGTTTTGCCCGGATTCGGAGACGCCTTCAATCTTCGCGTAACCTTTTGCATTGGTCAACTGCCCATTCAATGAAATCACATTGTGTGCGAAATTATTCAGCCGGAACACCTGCCACCGCTGCGAATCCTGTGACCGGTTCCACAAGTCCACCCCTTTGGATTCGAGGGAATTGTAATCCTGCATGCCAAAATCCATAGCCCAGCGTTCACCCAGCGCGTCCATTACGAAAGAGCCCACGTCCATATGCGCGTGGTTTACCGACGGCGAACCTGTTTTCACACCCACAAACACCGCATCGGGTTTCTCCCAGGAGCTACGCATTAATGCCACGGGCGAAGGTCCCTGGCCAGCCCAGAACTTCCTTGCGGGCGCTTGCACGGCGGAAAGCTCGGTTTGCGTGCCCCAGATCAGCAATGCGGGCAGAATGCGGTTTTTAACTTCCGTCTGCGCCGGTGCGGACAGCAATGCCTTCTGTCCCCAGAGCAGGGAAGGGTCCTGAGTTCGTTGCGCAAACCAGAACAGGGCAGGGGTAAGCCCCTCCTTCAAGCCGCTATCGCCCCAGTTGTGGGCGAGGCCTGTCGGTCCCACGAGGTTTTGCATGAATGCGCCGGTCTTTAAAAAGCCATTGGATTCGGCTAGGCCGAAGTCTGTTCCCAGCGCCTTTTGCAATGCGGAGATCAATAAAACATTGAAACTCGTCCCATAGCCCCAATAGCTGAAACCCTCGGGATAGGCACCGTCGGGCTGGTAGGAATGGAGCATGGCTTTGGGCACGGAACCAACCGCCCGGTTAACGATCTGTGCGGCCATGGCGGGCTCGTGTTCGGCGATCGCCAGTGCCCCGAAGGTGATTCCGGCATTGCAAACCTGGTTCCAGTTATGCTCTGCCGATAAAAACCAGTTGTAGGTTTTGTCCATAGACGGCTGAATGCCCTTTGCTACTATCGCCTCCCGGAGGCGTGCGCGCGTCTGATCGCTCAGTTTATCAAACAGCCAGTCGTAGCCGATGGCGACGGCCATGGTCATTTCGGCCACATCCAGGAAATGGGTAGGGTTCCAATCTTCGAATGCCGCCACGGCGAGCAGCTCCTTCTCGGCCCTCGCCAGGTACTTTTGCTCGCCGGTGGTGCGGTAGGCGTACGAGAGCATGAATACCCGCCGGAGGCATTCCCTGGATTTGTCGAGCAGGCGTTTGCCGATCTTGATGCGTTCAACCGGCGCCGTATCGAGCAGGCGGTCGCAATCGTCGGTGATCAGCTTGTGTACGGTCTGCCACTGCGGGTATTTCCGGATTTGCCCCAAAAGAACCTTCTCTTCCCCTTTTAATAGGAGGAGCCGCGGATGGTCTTGTTTCAGTGTTTTGAGGACCTGGCCGCCGTCCGTTGCAGGTTGTGCGGCAACGCGGCCCGTAGTCAGTGATATTAGCGTTATCAGTACCAGCAGTGCTCTTTTCATATTTGTATATATTAATTGAATAAACACCCGGCCGGTATACGACCCGGCCGGATGGTACTAATGCAGCTATTCTTACTCCCAACCCGGATTTTGCTTGATCTTAGGGTTTTGTGCCAGCGTATTCAGCGGGATCGGCCAGAGATAATGCTTTTTCTCATCAAAAACGGGTATTTCATAGTCCGTACCTTTGTAAACGGCAATATACTCTTTGCCGGAAACAGGGTCAATGTCTGACTTCATGGTAGTACCCGCGAAACGCTTTTTCGCGGCATCGTTCCAGCGGACGCCCATCGATGGTAGTTCCAGTTTTTTGCCTTGTTTCCAGCGGATCAGATCGGCATACCGCTGGCCTTCCATAAACAGCTCGATCCGCCGTTCGCGCCTGATTTCCGCGATGATCGGCGAAATGCCATCCTTGGTGTAACGCGGGTCTACCGGAACTTTGGACAGCAGCAGGTGCGGCATACCCACCCGGTCGCGGAGTTTGTTGATCGTTTTGTCGAGGTCGGCCTGGCTGATGGTGCCCAGTTCCGCCGCCGCTTCCGCGTAGATCAGCAGCGCCTCCCCGAGCCGGAGCGTAATCGCGGGCGACTCGCCGGTATTGTAAGCCTTTCCGATCATATCATCGGCATTGTAATGTTTGATAATATGATAGCCCGTTGTGGTTTTAAAGCCGCCGCCCGGCATGCCTTCCAGCATGGGGTAGGCGCGGCCGTCGGCCAGGTGGTATTTGTACAGACCGGTGTCTTCGGGGTGCAGGATGGTTTGGCGCAGGCGCGGGTCGCGATTTTCGAAGGTGCTTTCAACGGTCTCGTCGCCCTTGTAAAGCGGTGACAATGTGATCGGCAGCCCGTCCGTACACAAATAATCTTCCACCAGGCTCTTGGTCGCGCCGCCGGTATAGCTGAAATATTGCTGGACGTGGTTGTTGATGACGCCCGTTTTGTACTTCCTCCAATAAATCACTTCGGAGTTTCCGGCGAGGTCCAGCACCCGGTGATAGGCATTGTAATCGCTTTTCGGTTTACCGGTGTTGTAAATGCGGTATGGGCCGGTGTCCATGAGTTCTGCGGCTGCTTTGGCCGCTTCTTCGAGCCACATTTTGGAGTCGCCGGCTGCGTGGTACTTATTGAATGTCCCTTCGTAAAGGCATACCCTCGCTTTTACCAGTAATGCTCCCCAGCGGTTGATCCGGCCCGGCGCATTGCCATCACCCCAGCTGTCGGGCAGCTTCTGGCTGGCGAAATTCAGGTCTTCGAGCACCTTCTGCATGGCTTCCGCACGCGGGGTGCGCGCCGCATAAAGCTCTTCCGACTCAACCGTAAGCTCCTTTTCCACATACGGGACGTCGCCGTACTTTTGCACTTTATCAGCATAAAACCACCCGCGGAACAGCCGCGCCTCGGCAACATATTTGTCTTTGACAGCCGGGCTTACCTTGGCGCGGTCGTAATTGACAAGACCTACATTGATTGCCCTCACAAAATCCCAGCCCTGGTAGCCAAACCAGTCGGGGCTGGACGGTACATTGTATTTCCCTGCGCGGATCTGCTGGAAAAAGTTATGACGCGGCTCGCGCGGGGCCATGTTGTCCGAGAGCTCGTCAATGGACCAGATGTTGCCGAAATGGCTGTCGAAACCCTCGGTGTGGCCCATCATGATAGGAATCTTCCAGTCATTGCGGGCAATATTGTAAAGGCTGTTGTTGTAAACTGCGAGATCGCTTTCGGTATTCCAATAAGTTGCATTGGTAATCTTGTCGATCGGGTTGCGGTCGAGAAACTCATCGTTACATCCCGCCAGCAAGAGCAGGGCAATGGCCGTTATGGATTTTAAGAATATATCTTTCATAAGGATTTGATTTAATAACCTGGTGAATCTTCGTCTGTCCGCTTAAAAGGATATATTGATACCGATCGTCCCGATACGCTGCATAGGATACTCGATCGTCGGAGTCCGGATGGTCTCGGGATCGAGCGGTTTGCGGATTTTCGTGAATTCAAACATATTCATCCCCGACACAAATACCTGCGCACGGGAAATGCCGATCCTGTTCGTCAGATCGTAGGGGAATGTGTAGGAGAGCATGATGTTCTTCGCACGCAGGTACGAGGCATTCTGAACGTACCTCGATTGCGGCAGGATGTTCTTTTTATCGCTGGTAGCAATGTGCGGGGCTGCGAAATAGGCATCCCGGTTCGATTCGGACCATGTGTCGGTGAGGTAATACTTTTCTACGTGCCCTGCATTAAAGGGGTAAAACCAGTTCCAGTTTCCGTTGTTGGGCAGGTAGTCGGCCTTTCCGATGCCCTGGAAGAATGCAGTAAGCCGCAACCCTTTGTAGCCGATGCTCGCATTGATCCCGTACGTGTACCGGGGCGAAGAGTTCCCGATGATCTTATAGTCGCCGGGGTTGCCGAGGGTGTTATTGCCTGAGCTGATGATCCCGTCACCGTTTAGATCGGCATATTGAATGTCGCCCGCCCGCCAGTTGTTGCCTAGCCGCGACTGATTAGGCGCCGCAGCTACCTCGTCGGCCGACTGGAATATCCCGACAGTCTGGTACCCCCAAATTTCACCCAGTTTCTGGCCTTCGTAATAGATCCCGCTGCCTTCATTGGGCAATGCACCCGACGGGTTGCGGAACTTTGTGATGGTCGCGCTGGCATCCGAAAGGGCAAGGGTGACGTCGTAGGTCCAGTCGGTTTTGAATTTATCCCGCCAGGTTACGGACAGTTCCCATCCTTTGGTGCGCAGGTCTGCCGCGTTTTCCTGGGGAGCGGTTGTGCCGAGAATGTCCGGGTAGGCGACATTCATGAGCATTTTCTTGGTATCGCGTGCGTAAATGTCGAGCGACATATCCAGCCGGCTTCTCAAAAGGGTCAGGTCGAGGCCGATGTTTTTGGAAGTAACCGACTCCCAAGTCAGCGTCGGGCTCACAAGCCCGGCTGCGGAAACATAGGGAATCAGCGAACCCGCAAAAATGTACGGCGCTTGTCCGGAACCCATTGTGGATACCGAAGGGTAGTAAATCTGCGCGCCGGTGGTGCGGTTCTGGATGATCTGGTTTCCGAGTGTTCCAAAAGAGCCTCTCAGTTTGAGGTTATCGAGCCAGCCATTGGTTGCTGCCATAAATTTCTCATTGCTAACCCGCCAGCCGGCCGAGAAGGATGGGAAAAAGCCAAACCGGTCGTTTTTGGGAAAGCGCGAGGTGCCGTCGTAACGTCCGTTGAATTCGAGCAGATAGCGATCGGCGTAATTGTAGGCCACTCTGTAAAACACCCCGCGCAACGCCACCTGCGAGCGTCCGCCGATGGTTTGCTGCGTGCCGGTAGTCGTGCTGAGGTCGGGGACTTGCGGGGTGATCAGCGACCGTGCCTGCGCAGTGGCCGACTGGTAGTTACCCATTTCCTGGTTGTAGCCCACGAGCGCCATCAGCTGATGTTTTCCCAGGTTTTGAAAGGTATATTCCGCAAATGTATTGAGCACATAATAGCGGTTATAATCGTTCACATTCTTGATCCAGTCGTCGCCGCTGAACCCGTAGCTGATCGGGTTGGCTTCCTTTAAATCCTGCGATACGATCTCTACCTTGCTCTGCACATCCTGGTAAATGTTATTGTAGATATTGTAGGCGAAGTTACCGGTGATTTTCAAGCCGGGCAGGGGAGTGAGCACCGCTTCCTGCGACAGCCACAGGTCGTTTTTGGTGAAGGTTTCGCGCCCGCCGTCGTGCAGGTAGGGGAAGAAGTTGGTCCCACCGAAATACTTGCCGATCAAAGGCGCGTATTTGTCATGATCTCCGGGAGTTATATATTGAGGAAGATCGGGAAACTGAATGGCTTGCAGCGGGTTCACCCTGGCGAGCGAGTTGATATTTACGTCCCAGTTGTAAAAATGCGGCTTATCGCTGTTCTGCGAGTTAAAAACGACTTTCTCGGAAAGGTTAAGCCATTTATTGACCTGGAAATCGGCTTTCATCAGGATGTTGTAGCGCTTGAACTTCTCATTGTTGTAGCGCAGGTATCCGTCCTTGCTGTACCGTCCGAGCGAAAAGAAGAATTTAGATTTGTCGCTGCCTCCCGAGATCGACAGGTCCTGCTGGTTGGTAGGCGCGTACCTGGTCATGATCTTTTCCTGGTAGCGGTTGTAGCCGTAGTATTGCAATGCGCCGTCCACCACGCCCCATTCATTTTCAGCAATAGGGTTTTCCGAGTATTTTTTCACGGCCGCTACGAACTGGTCGTTGTAGCTCGGTGCGCCCAGCGTCCGGATGTTCGCTGCATTGCGCGCCAGCACGAACTGGTAGGGGTCGGTGACCACATCCATATTAAAAATAGGCTTGGCGAGCGAAAACTGCGTTCCGAAGTTTACCTGCACTTTGCCGCTTCTGCCGCTTTTGGTCGTGACGAGCACCACGCCGAATGCGGCACGCGCACCGTATATGGCCGCGGCGGAGGCGTCTTTCAGCACGCTGATGCTCTCGATGTCGTTCGGATTGATCCGGTTGATATCCATCGGCACATTATCCACCAGGATCAGCGGCGCCCCTCCGTTGATCGATTCATAACCTCTGATATTAAAGGTCGGCGATTGTGCGGGGTCGCCATTGCGGACCGTAATGTTAAGGTTCGGTATAACGCCCTGAAGTCCCTCGCCGGTGTTGGCAATGGGTCGGTTTTCGATGCGTTTGGCATCCGCGACGCCCACCGCGCCGGTCACGTTTACCTTTTGCTGGGTTCCGTAACCTACCACAACCACTTCCGTCATCAAACGGTCCTCGACCGCCATGTTAACGGTGATGGCTGTACGTTTGCTGACGACTATTTCTTGCGTCGCATAGCCTACAAAACTGAACACGAGTGTCTGATTTTCACCGGGGACGTCGAGCTGAAACTTCCCTTTGGTGTCGGTAGTAGTACCATTTGCCGTCCCTTTTACAACGACGCTCACACCAGGGAGGCCGGAGCCGGATTCATCGAGGACCAGCCCGGAAACGGGTTGGGCAATGGCGGAAACGCAGAATGCCAGGACGCCTATCATGGTGCATACCAGAGGCGTAAGTTGTTTTCGGGCAAATCTGAAAGGTGAGTAGAATTCCGTTTTTTTCATAAACTAGTTCGTTTGGTTTAGTTGAAAAAAAACTGATTACCCGGATGAGCCTCGTCGCATTTTACTTGACGAACCTTATCCAGGCCTGGGCATTGGGAAGCGAATAAATATGGAATACAAAGTATGTTGATATCAGTTAATACTAATTTTTTATTGAAAAAAGCCAAATGTGGAAATTTCGATGGCTACTAATATCGCTGGATGTGAATGGGAGGAGAGTACAATGAGCAGAGGTAGTGGAAAATTCTATCTTTGCCTTATGGGTGAACAGGCATCGAAGCACGATACATTTATAAGGGCAATCATGGGTAACCAACAGATTGCCCTGGACTATTTTCGTTCCTGTCTGCCGGTATATCTTCTTGATAAACTGGATTTTTCAACATTGCGGCAACTTCCGGATACGTATGTCTCCAAGGAATTACAGAAATCTATTTCAGATATCGTCTACGCTTGCCATAAAGCTGACGGGGTAGGAGAAGTGAAAATTTCTCTGTTGATCGAACATAAAAGCTATGTTGACAAATTCACGCCTATTCAGATTGGTAGCTACATTTTTTCCGGCCTTTTAAAACAGATTTCCAGTGGGGAACCGCCTTCGCTGATCATCCCGATACTGCTTTATCACGGCAAAGCCCGGTGGGAATACAAAACTTTGTCTTCATTATTTGACGGGCTCGATGCGGAACTTCAAGAGTTTGTGCCAAACTATGAATACATTTTTCATGACTTGGGCCGGATTCCGGACGAGCAGATCCAGGCTTTGCGTAACAAATTTCTCGCAGCTTCGCTGCTGGCCATGAAACACAGCGTGTTAAAGAGTAGCCTCAACGCGCTGATCCCAACAATATTGACGCTGGCCGGCGAGATTGACCCGAACTTGCAAACCAGCCTGATTGTTTATACATTCGTAAGCAGTGAGCTGAGCGAGCAGCAAATCGTGGAACTGATTGCTTCACTACCTACTCAAATCAAGGATACAATTATGAGCACGCTGGATGTTTTTGTGGAGAAAGGCCGGAAGGAAGGTATTGAAAACGCTGTACGTAACCTTATTAAGCAATCTTTGCTTACTGACGAGCAGATCGCTACCGCCTTGGAAGTGACATCGGAATATGTAGCGGATCTCCGCCGTCAAATGCGGCAGGCCTAGCCAATCGTCAAAAAATTAACGGCTCCCGAGCCAGCTACCTCTTCTCATATTCGTACCGGCTCATACCCATTTCCGTAAAACCCCATTCAGGCGAATACGATATTTGTTCCCGCAGGAGTTTGCCGTAATATTTTCTCTTGTTCAAAATGTTGGTGCCTATCATAGTCTGGATCTGGTTACCGGCGACATCGAAATCATAGGTTCTGCCGGATCTTACATTACCCGCGGCATTCAGGTTTGTTTCCGATGAAGGTAAAGTGTTGTTGCCCGTGTATGCTGCAACAGTGACCACTTCGAGCTGATTCCGGTGATCGAACCGCTCTGTTCTGATCAGGCGGTTGCGGTCGTCGTAGGTGTAGTTTTCGGTGTTGGAGAGCTCGTTGTTGTACATATACGACTGCATCTTGGCCACATTTCCGCGACCGTCATAGGTGTATCTGGAATTATGGTGTTTGCCCAGAGACTGTGAAAAAGTATAGGTTTCGGCCAGCTTCCGGTTGGCATACACATTATGGACGGAACGCAGTACCGTGCCATCGACACTCGTCACATCTTCCCGGGTCAGCAGATCCCCCTCGTAGGTGTACGTGATCGTTCGCGACAAAGTCGGGCTGTTTACAACGCCGTCGTACACGTTTTGCGTCGCCTTACGGCCGTCGAGGTAGGTATAAGTCTTGTATGTCACGAGCTTGTCAGGTGCGTCGTACATGGCTTCCCGCACGAGATTTCCCTGGGCGTCGTAATCGAATTGCACGTATGCGTAGGGTTCAGGGGAATCCGATTTGCTGAATTGAAGGACCTTCGTCAGCCGGTAATGTCCGGAGTTGTAAATACTCGTGTCCCCCTCATTAGGTCCCGGCGGTCCCTTCACCGTTTCGATTTCCTTGTTTTTACAGGATAACATGCAATGCATGATGATCAACAGGTAGAAAAGCTTTTTCATAGGGAACGATCGGAATAATGCTTCTGGTAGACGTAAAATTTCTTGTAACCGTTGGGATATCTTCAATAATTACATAATGAATTAGTTTTCTTGTCCAAGATGACGACTTTAATCAGATTGTAATAGACATTTCGGCGGAGGAACCTTTGCCTATATTAACATCCAATGCCCCATAGTTATAAATAGGTGACATACTGCTTTTCTGCATAGTAACTTGACAACTATGCATTACCTCTCTTCCTCCTTCGGTAAATGGTTAACAGTGATCTTGTTAACGGGATTTTCAATGTTGGCCCATGGCCAGAAGACAGCCGTGTTGACCGGCCAGGTGACAGAAGCGGCGACGGGGAAGCCTATGCCGTTTGCAAATGTATATGTCAACGGCAGTACCCAGGGCGCAGTCACCGATGAAAACGGGGCGTATAAGTTGAGCGGGATTCCGCTCGGTACGGTTGAGATCGTAGCTTCGTTTGTGGGGTATGTTTCTGTCACGCATAAGATCCGGTTTGAAAACACATCACCGCAAAAAGCCAATTTCGCGCTTGAAGCAAGTGCGGAAATGCTCGATGCGGTTACAATAAAGGGGAACCCGAAAGGTTGGGAGCGCCATTTGCGGCAGTTTAAAAAGCAGCTCTTCGGGGAGCCGTTTGGCGGGCAATGCGTGCTTGTAAACAGCGAAGTCCTTAATTTCAAAGAAGACAAGGGGCATTTGTATGCGACGGCCAGTGAGCCCTTGATTATCGAGAATCAGGCGCTGGGCTACCGGCTTATTTATGCATTGCAACATTTCGATGCTACCTCGGTAAAGGTCTATTCGGCCGGTACTTCACGTTTTGAAGAACTAAAACCGGAAAATGAACGGCAGGCCGAACGGTTTCTGCATAACCGGCAGACCGCCTATAAGGGGTCGATCCGGCATTTGATGGCCAGCCTCATCGATAATTCGTACGAGCAGGCTGGTTTTCTGGTTTATCAGGAAGATCCATCAAGGTCCATTCCGATCGATCGCCGCACAATTACACTGGAAGCCGCAGTGAGAGAGATCAAGCGCCTGGTACCGGTCAAAATTGCTACGCTGATCCAGCCGGGACGGTTGCCGAATGAACGGAAGCTGTTTTCTCCTTTGAAGCTCGTTGTGCTCTACACGAAAGCCTCCTCGACTTTCTCGCCCTATCCCGATGCGCGTTACGCCTATACGGAAATAAGACTGCCCAGCGGCCAGTTGCAAATGACCTCCGACGGGGTGATCACGATCCCCGAGGGAATGGAAGCGCAGGGATCGATGGCAAGCGACCGGCTTTCAACCATGCTGCCCGCAGAATGGACACCCAGGGGCAACCAGCAAGAGGAACTTACAAATGGCCCGTTGGTTACGCAGGGAAAGCTTGCGCTGCCCGACACCTGCACCAGCCGGATTACTGTAACTTTTAATGAGCGATTCAAGTTGCTGTCGCCTAGCGTGTTTGTGCATATCGATAAGCCGGTTTATGCCACAGGCGACCGGGTCTGGATGAGTGCGTATTTACTCGACGCGGCCAACGACCAGCGCGCCGGCGGAGAAGCGGCAATGCATGTCGACCTGCTTACGCCGGCAGGCCAGCTGGTGCAGCACCAATGGATACGCGTGGAGGACGGACGCGGTCAGGGCAGCTTCCGGCTGTCGGACACGCTGGCCGCGGGGACGTACCGGCTGCGCGCCTATACGGATGAAGACAATGCCCAGCTTGGTCCGGCTTTCGAGCGCCAGGTGGGCATTTATAACTTGTTTCGAAATGAAACTTCTGCGGATCGTGACACGCTGTCCCGCTCTTTGGATATCCGGATCTTACCGGAAGGCGGCCGCTGGATTTCGGGATTGCCGGCCCGTTTGGGGATCAAAATTGTGCAGCCGAATGGCCATGGTTTAACAGTTGACGGGCTTATTGTGGATGACATTGGAGCGGAAGTAACGCGTTTCAAAACTAACCCGCAAGGGATGACCAGCGTTTCAATGCAGCCAAACGCTCAAAGATCCTATTATGCAGATGTAGTTTACATGGGCCAGCGGCAGCACATCCCTCTACCCAAGCTGGAAACGGAAGGGATGTTACTCTCGGTCGACGCGGTGAGCGATACCGCCCGGGTGGCACTGACCGTCATGAGCGCTAACCAGACTGCGAGCGATTCGGTGTATATTTTAATTCAACAGCGCGGCAGCATTGTTGATCAGCGAAAGATGATCCTGCAAAAAGGTATAGCAAAAGTAAGCTTGCCGATGACAGGCTGGTCGCCAGGTCTCACCCAAATTACCCTTTATGACGGTTCAGCGAGGCCCCAGGCCGAGCGGCTGTTTTTTGTGCCTGAATTTGTCGCGCCGGTGCGGATGGTGTTAGCATTGAACAAATCCCGTTACCAGCCTCGTGAGCAGGTCGTTATGAGCGTGAGCCTCGCCGATAACGGCTCTCCGGCATCCGCGGCGCTATCGGCGTCCATCACGGATGTCAATAAGGTGTCCGAGGATTCCACCGCTACTTTACACACGCATTTACTGCTCACCGGGGAGCTTCGGGGAATAGTCGAAAATGCCAACCGTTACCTCGCCGACCGAAGCGATAAAACGCGCCGGGATCTGGACGACCTGCTGTTGACGCAGGGATGGCGGCGCGTCAGTGGCACGGCGGAGCAGGACCTGGCGGATGGTTTGTCGTTCACCGGCCGTGTTTTGGATTCGAAAAAACAGCCGGTACCCGGCGCTCACATTACGGTTGCGTCGACGGGCGCAGGTAAGTCGTTCGTAAAAATGGCCAGCGCCGACGAGCAAGGGCTGTTCAAATTGGCGGGAATGACTGTTATGGATACCGTGCAGCTCATGGCGCAAATCTCAGACAGTAAATCCAAACGCCTCTCTCCGGGCAGGGTAGTACTGGTGCGGGAAGGAGCAGGACCACGTTGGGAAGCCGGCAAAATACCCGCATTGTCTAGCGGAGCTGCATTACCGGTTCAGATGGAAGCAGCCAGGGATCGGCAGCAGGCGAACCCCGACCTCTATCGCGACAAAACTGTGAAGCAGCTGGAAGAAATTACGGTCCGCGGCCAGAAAACCGATGACAGGCCTGAGGATGTCAGAATGCGCAGCCTGCACGATGTAGCCGATGCCGTTGCCAAATTCGATGAAAAGTCCCCGATGTATCCGAATTTATACGAAATGGTCCAGGGGCGTTTCGCCGGGGTAACAGTGCATAAGACTTCCGCTAAGCCGGGCTCACCGCCGACACCGCCCGGGTACAACATAATCATCAGGGGTGTCGGCAGCTTCAACAGTGGCACGCAGCCGTTGTTTTTGGTAGATGGCGTCCCTATCCAGGACCCGGACGGCACTGCTTTGCTAGTCTTCAATCCCAGGGATATCGAGCGAGTCGAAGTGTTGAAAAACGCCAGCACGGTAGGTATTTATGGTGTCAGAGGAGCCAATGGCGTAATTGCTTTCTACATGAAACGCGGCCGGTCGATGCAAGAAGGTAGAAAAGTAGAGTCGGATATGCTTCCGATCCAGTTTATAGGCTACCCTTCCGTGCAGCGGGAGTTTTATGTACCGCGCTACGACACGGAGCCGGGAGCCAATGCCGTTTCCGGTGCTGCCGACGACCGCGACGTTCTTTACTGGAAACCATTAATGCAAACCGACAGCAAAGGGCAAAGCCAGCTGCGGTTTCCGTTGTCGGACAAGGTGCGGACTTTGCGCGTGGTGATCCAGGGAATCACTTCGGACGGCCGCCCGGTAAGTAGTACGCAGTTAGTTCAGGTTCAGTGATGTTGTGGGAGACAGTGCGGCGGGTCCACGTTCGCCTTTGGGTGAGAACAATCCGGTTTGCATGCCAAGCAGCAATTGTATGCCTATCAGAACAGGTTAGTAAAAGAATAGCTTTGTACAACAGTTATCATTGAATATCCATTTAAAATCAATTAGATAACCCTGTACTTTGCTGAAAGGAATAGGACACTTTCGGGCGATGCCAAGTGTTTGGTAAGTACAGTTGTAACGAGAAAATACCGCTTCACATGAGGTGGTATTTTTTGTTACTAGGCAAAAAAAGTAGTTGATTTATTGATCCCCAGTTTCTTCATCCGCGAGTTCAGCGTGGAAACGTTAAGCCCCAGCAGTTCCGCAGCACCACCGGTGCCGGCGATTCGCCCACTGCATTTTTTGAGAATCTGGATAATGTAGTCGCGTTCCATTTCTTCCATCGATTTGATTTTCGAAGCCCCGCCTTCCGGTGAAATTTCCGCTTTGGCGTTGTTTAGCAGGCTGATACCGTTGATCGTGTCGCCGGAGCTCATCAGCACGCTGCGCTCGATCAAATGTTGCAGCTCGCGGATGTTTCCCGGCCAGTCGTAGCTCACCAGTTGCCTGGAAACGGAAGGGGAAAAGCCGGACACGCTCTTGCCGAATTTGGCGGCGAAGATTTGAACAAAATAGATCGCCAGCGGCATAATGTCGTCTTTTCGTTCACGGAGCGGTGGGAGTGCTACGGGAAAAACATTAAGCCTGTAATATAAATCGAGCCGGAAACGGCCTTCCGCTACTTCTTTTTCGAGGTTGCGGTTGGTAGCGGCGATAATGCGGATGTCGAGGTCGATAGGTGTTTTACCGCCTATCCGGTCGATTTGCTTTTCCTGCAACACATGTAACAGCTTTGCCTGCATGGAAAGGGTCAGCTCGCCGATTTCATCCAGGAATATCGTCCCGTTCTGGGCAAGTTCGAACCTGCCCGACCTGCGCTCGGACGCACCTGTGAATGCGCCCTTCTCGTGCCCGAACAGCTCGGACTCGATCAGTGCCGCCGGCAGGGCCGCGCAATTCACCCGAACGAACGGATGTTTCCGGCGATCAGATAATTTGTGAATGCTTTCCGCGATTTTTTCCTTGCCGGTACCACTTTCACCGAGTATCAGTACGGAAACATCGGATGGCGCGGCAATGCGGACTTTTTCCATTACCTCTAAAAGGCCCGGACTGCTGCCTACGATGGTAGGTAATGCTGAGTTGACGGGTATGTCTAACGGCGGTTGAGGTTTTGATAATTCCGACTTTTGCTGGTGCAGGTAATGGGCAATGTCCAGCGTGACCAGGATATCTTTTTCCCGGAATGGTTTGACGAGGAAACCGTAGGGTTGAGTGCTTTTAGCCGCGTCCAGGATTTCCCTGGATGAGTTGGCCGACAGGTATACAAATGCAATGTCCCGCTTGCGAAGGACACGCGCAAGGTCGATGCCTGTCAGATTTCCTTTCAAATAAATGTCAAGTAAAACCAGGTCGGGGAGCGTGACATCGATGATTTCCAGTGCCGAGCGGACGTCGTGCGCAATGGCTATGACTGTATAGCCGGCCTTTTCAAGCACCATTTGAATGTGGTTGGCCTCGATAAACTGATCTTCAACGATCAAAACCTTGCCGTTCATAGTCTGCAAACAGGCTGATTACCCTTCTCGATTTGGAATATAGATTAGCTGTAAATGCAAATATAATCCAAGTGCGGAAATTTCAATCACTTCTCGGATATGTGATAACATGAGAATTATTGCCGGGCGCAGGAGATCGGGGATTGGTATGGTTCGTGAAATGAGCGGTGATTTTGGGGTTGGATGTAACGGTATATATTGTACGTCAGTCCGGTGATGATGGGCAACAATCGCTATTTTTTGAGGAAAGTAAATGGGGTGACGCATGAAATGCTTCACTCAACTCGAAGTCAACAGGCCCTTCCAGCACATGGGTGATCTTTTTCAGGAGTTTCTTATCAAAAATCATCCAGGGATGCATTAATGCGAATACTTTGAAAGTTTTGCCGGCCGGCATCATCGAAGATCTGGCCGGAATAATGATCAGGTCAAAAGGACTGTAATAGGAGACAAAGACCAATTGCTGTAATTGCCCGGCATTCGCATTAAGGCTGTTAAGAAAATCACTGTTTGGGCGCATCTGCCTTACACCCGCGAAGGGAAGCACATAGGCGGCAAGGGTACCATTATGCGGCGTCGCAATGGTAATCAATCGGTCCGTTTTAGACAACCCACCCAGGCGTTGAAGATAGTATCGTGCTATCAGGCCTCCCATGCTGAAAGCAATGATGTCGATCCGGTCGGACTCCTGTGTATTTTCCCGGATAAATGAACTTAGTCGTTCGGCAAGCTTCTCGAGGGGCTCGGTGCCATTACTGGGCAGCAACGAAGGTGTAAAAACTTTCCATCCCAATGCGCTCAATTGCTTTGACATCCAGGCCATTCTTCTGCCTGTATCCAGGAAACCATGCACGAGTATCAACGTATTGGCCATCTCAAATTCTGGTTATAGTTCGTTGGCCCAAAACTGGTTACATAATGCGACAATTCTTTTGATAAAAATCAAAAAATCACGTAATCCCTATTCACTTCGTAAACTTTTTACCGGATTTGCCAGGGCTGTCCGGATGGATTGAAAGCAAATCGTCAGGAAGGCGACCAGCACGGCCAGTAATGCGGCTTCCAGAAATATAAATGCGTCGATGCCGATCCGGTAGGGATAGTTTTGCAGCCATTTGTCGATGGCGTAATAGGCCAGCGGAAATGCGAAAATGAAGGACAGCGAGACAAGTTTCAGGAAGTCGGATGTGAGCAGGCGGGTGATGCTGGCCACCGATGCGCCCATCACCTTGCGGATACCGACCTCTTTGCTGCGCCGCTCGGCGGAAAGCGTAGCCAGTCCGAATAGCCCGATGCAGGAAATGAAAATGGTAAGCGTGGTGCCAAAAAGCATGATTTGCCTCCACCTGGCCTCGGATTCGTACCGTTTCAGGTTTTCGTCGTCCAGGAACCGGTAAGTGTACGGATTGAGCGGGAACAGCCGGGCGTATGTTTCGGCAATGTGCCGGAGGCTGGAAGTTTCAGACGCGGGTTTGATTTTGACAAAAAAACGCCCGTAGGGGTTGGCTGGCCTCATGGTAAAGAGCTGCGGGCCGATTTCCTCGTTCAGATCGGTGTAATGATAGTCTTTCACGACGCCGACGACCGTGCATTTGAAATTTTCATACGTGAAATCGACTATCTGGCCGATTGGTTCCTTCCAGCCGGCCTGCCTTACAAATGCTTCGTTCACCAGCACGGAGCGCGTGGAATCGCCCGGGAAGGCGGGTGAGAAGTTGCGGCCTTTCACCACCGGCACCTGAATGGCGGGCAGATACTCGTGGTCGACGGTCTCATATATAAAAGGAATTTCCGTGCCTTGATTGACTTTCGCCGCCGTGTTCCAGCGGCCGCCGTTTTTGGGCGCGACGGCAATGATGTTCGGATCTTTTTGAAGTTCCAGTCTAAGCAGGTGCGCTTGCTCACGGGTGAGGTTAGGTTTGTCGACACTGATCAAATGCTCATCATTGTAGCCCAGGTCTTTATTGATCAGAAAATTGAACTGGGAATTGATCGTGAGCGTGCCGATGATGAGGAAGGATGCGATCGTGAACTGGAGTACCACCAGCGTAGTTTGCAGATAGCCTTTGCCCGAAAGCTGCAACCGTTGATAAAGGGTTCTGACAGGACTGTAACCCGACAACACAACGGCCGGATAAAAACCGGCCAGCAGGCCCGTAGTGAGCAGCAGCGCGAGGTAGCCGAGCACGAGGCCGGTATCGAAAAGGTAGGAAAGGGAGAGGGACTTGTTGGCAAGGTCGTTGAAAATAGGCAATATAAGCTGTACAAGTACCAGCGCCAGAACGAATGCAATGATGCACAGGAGGAAAGATTCGCCCAAAAACTGCATGACGAGTTGCATACGCCCGCTTCCGACTACTTTGCGTACACCGATTTCCTTGGCACGTTTCAAAGAACGCGCCACGGTCAGGTTCACGAAATTGATACAAGCAATGGCGAGTATAAAGAGTGCTATGCCCGTAAGAATATACGACCACAGCGGGTTGCTATGCCCCACCAGGCCACCGTCGGAGGGCAACTCTTCGCTCAGGTGCATATCCGGAAAGGGTTGGAGGTTGTAAACTTTCTTGTCCTTCATGCCATATTTCAGTGCTACCTCCTTAATGGCCTCTTTGGCTTCGGCATTGTAAACGAGGTTCATCTTGCGCTCCACCTGCGCGATGTTCGTTCCGGGGGCGAGCAGGACGAATGTGTTCATGAATGTATTGAACCAGTTGGTAGCGCGGTGGGCTTCACCCGGCCCGATGACCATCGGAATGACCATGTCGAACTTGATCGATGAATTCTGAGGGCACTTTTTTGCTACGCCCGTGACCGTGTAGGGTTCGAAGCGCGCGTCCTTTTCAAAACTATCTTTCATCAGAACTGTCCTTCCAAGCACATTTTTGCTGCCAAATTGCTTCTCGGCCATTGCTTCCGAGAGTACCACCGAGCGGGGTTCTTTCAATGCGGTGTTCGGGTCGCCGCTCAGCAAGGGGAAGGAAAATATGGAAAAGAAGCTGGAATCCGCACGGAAAATGTCTTCGCTTTTGATCTCGTTGCCTCTTTTGATATCGTTGCGGTGCCCATGGAAACGCACGAATGCCTTGATTTCGGGCACACCTGCTGCAAAGGCCGGGCCGGCGACATAGCCCGTGTTTCCCATGGAGCCCACCTGCTTGCCTTCGGGCGAAATGTATTTGTTGGTAATGCGGTAAATGTCCGGATTATTAGCGTGAAACTGGTCAAAGCTGACTTCGTCTTTCGTGTACAGCAAAATCAGCATGGCAGCAGCGAGTCCGATGCTCAGCCCGGCCACATTGATAAACGAATAAGCCTTGTTATGTACGAGCGTGCGCAGGGCGATGGTGAAGTAGTTACGGATCATATCACGGCTGAGTAAATAAGTGGGTGGATAGTCGCTTTTTGTTCTTTTGATATACCTCCATTGCAGAAAACCCAATGCTTCGATCCAGTATCGAAGCTGCGCTTTTCTCAGGCCCGCCTTTCGGACCTGATAGCGGAATTCTTCGTGCAGGTCGCCCAGGACCGATTCCCGTAAGTGCGGGGCGCATACCAGGGATAGTAGCCTATCGGCCCAGACTGGCGGACGCGGCGGGAGATCTGGTTCCATATTCTGATTAGTTTCACATTTGCTGATAAAATATCCAGCCAGCGCGTGTATTGTGGTTTATATGTCTGTAAATCAAAGTTTTGTGATATTTTTTGAACAATTGAACGTTCATTTGCGGACAGTTTATGTCCGGTTCTAAGAATGAACCCAATCAAATTTTTTGTTATGTTCGCCATACCCGCCTTTTAGTAGTCGGGAATTCGTTACAGCAATTTTAATCCATGAGAGAAGCAACAGTAAATTCTTTCTTAACAGCCAGTTAATCAAAGTGAAATGCGAGACGCAAGATTTGTGGCGGAACACCGTGGCGGACCATTGAAAAGGCAACAGCATAATGCATTATTGGAATGGGCTTCCAAGTGCGTGAAGCACGTGTTGGATAAAATCGGAGAAAATTCAAATCCTTCGTTCATAAAAATTCTGGATGTTGGCGAAGCATGGAAGAATGGCAATGCCTCTGTGGGTGATGCCCGGAACGCCGCGTTCGCAGCTATTGCTATTGCCAAAGCACTTGAAGATCCGGTTAAAATTGCCGCTGCACGCGCGGTGGGGCATGTAGTGGCGGTCGCGCACATGGCCGACCATGCATTAAGAGCAGCTGATTACGCCTTGAAGGCATTAAGCAAGGACGAACGCGTTTTAGAACGGCAATGGCAAAATGAGCAGTTGCCCGTCTCGATTAAATCGCTTGTATTGGCAACCCGAAAGTAAGGTTCAGGAAGAAGCCGGGGTGGAGAACCTTAGCATGGTTCCTTCCTAATTCAGTCGCGCATGTCTAATATACCGGCAAAAAAACGATCGACATGACATTACCTGAACCGAAATTCAAATGGTTATATTTAAAATTGTGTAAAAGTCAGTTTGCAGCCATGTTAGAATATCGATGAATGTTGAAAATAATAGCCAGGGCGCTAAGCCGAAATTCCTGGAAAACGCGGGTGAAACCGGAGAAATAATCCGTCATTTCGACTGGGAGAATTCCTCGCTCGGGCCGATCCACGAGTGGCCGGGCAGCCTGTGTACGGCGCTTGGGATCGTAATGAATTCCGCCTTCCCGATGTTTCTTTTCTGGGGCCCGGATCACATATGCTTTTATAACGACGCCTACCGTCCAAGCCTCGGCGAATCCGGCAAACATCCGGCGATCGGCAAAAGGGCCATTGATGTATGGCCGGAGATTTGGGAAACTACGATCGGGCTCATCAGCCAGGTGTATCGGACCGGCAAGCCGCAGTGGTTTGAAAACAGGCTGATCCCCATCGCCAGGAACGGGCGGCTGGAAGATGTTTACTGGACATTCAGCCACAGTGCCGTGTATGGGGACGACGGGTGCATTCAGGGCGTGCTGGTGACGTCGCTGGAAACGACGCCGGCGGTGGTAGCGCGTCAGAAAATCGAGGAAATCGTACTTGAACGCACCGCGGAGTTGGAGCAAGCAAATGCTTCCGTTAAAAATGCGAATGCCTATCTTCAGGATATCATTAACTCCTTCAAACAGCCGCTGCAAGTCCTCGAACCGGTTTACGAAGGCGGGGAGATCGTAGATTTTAGGTTTAAACTAACCAACCAGGCCTATGCCTCGTATGCGGACACGACGCCGGATGCTATTCAGGGCAAACGGGTAAGCGAAATTTTCCCCGGCTACCTGAAAACGACAAGTTTTACCAATGTGGCAAAGACGTTTCTGTCGGGCCAGTCCGATACCTGGATGATCCATTATGACCAGGATGGGCTTGACCTGTACAATGAAATGACGGCGATCAAAATGGCCGATGAAGTGATCCTTCACTTTGCAGATTATACAAAGCTCAAATACCTGGAATTTGAGTTGCTCAACAAAATCACCGAACTGGAAAATTCAAACCAGAATCTTGAAGCATTTGCCCATGCGGCGTCGCATGATCTGAAAGAGCCTGTCCGGAAAATAAAGGTGTTCACCCACCTTCTCCAGGATCAGCTTGATAGCAAGTTATCGGACCAAAACCGGGCAACATTTCATAAAATCATATCCGCGTCGGAAAGGATGGGAAAACTGATCGATGACTTGCTGTTATATTCCCAATTCAGCCTGATCCCACCTGATAAAGAGCCGGTCGACCTGAACGAAAATATCAAGCAGGTGATCGAAGACCTGGAAGTCAGGATCCATGAGAGCAATGCCACGCTGGTGCTGGGACGACTGCCTGTTATCCACGGGTATAAAAGGCAACTGAACCAGATGTTCCAGAATCTGATCAGCAATTCATTGAAATACAGAGACCCGGCCGTAGCGCCCAGCATTGAAATTTCGGCAACAACCTGCACAGAGAACGGTATCGACTACGCGCAACTGGAAATACGCGACAACGGTATCGGCTTCGAGCAACAATACGCCGAGGCTATTTTTGACCTTTTCACCCGGCTTCACAACAGCGGTACCCAGCAAGGCAGCGGCATCGGCCTCTCCACCGTAAAAAGGGTCGTCGACAACCACCAGGGCATCATCACCGCAGAAAGTCAGCCGGGGGAAGGCGCGCTATTCAGGATTTGTTTTCCCAGTGATGTGAGGTGGTAGTTTGGGGGGGGAATTACAAATAACTCAACCACCACTGCTCGGAATGCTTCCGCTTATACCCGTCAAACCATTTACAAACCGGATAGAGGGCGGCGATGATGGATAGCCAGATGAGGTATACTACGGGCAGGCTGAACCCGAAACCGTGGAGGTTAATGTCGAATTGCGTTTGTATCGCGGTTTGCCAGCCATATCCCGTTAGTTCTGCGCCGATCATGCCGGTAATGCGGATGGTGTAGAGGTGCAGGATGTAGTAGAAGAAGGGCACCCGCCCGAATACGCAGAAGAAGTCTATCACTTTTCCGCTCCATTTTTCGGAGTTAGCCAGGAATAAAAAGGGGAATGTGAGGGTCAACAGTAGGTAGGAGAGTGAGGGCGGGTATTTGCTGACGTTAAAATAGGACATCAGCGTTCTTTCGGGTGTGGGCAAATGCTTCCAGGGAACGGGGTCTCCATAAACATTCAGCCACCTGACCACGAGGAAGAGGATGATGGTGGCCAAACCGATTCGGTTGAAAATGCGCTTTCTGCTTGCAGGATCGAAAGGTACCTGGTAAAAACGGCCGAAGTAATAACCCAGGGCCATGACGCCGATCCACGGAATGATCGGATATACGACCGTCAATGTAATGCCCCAAATTTTGGTAGTATATACCTCATGCAGAATGGCCCACCAGACATTGTCAAAGTGAAGGCGATCGAGCAGGTTATGCCCCCCGATCAGGGCCAGGGAGATGATCAGCGTGGCATTTGGAGGAAGGTAGACAAACCCGGCGAGGAAGATCATGCTCATGCCCAGCACCCAGATCACCCCCAGGTCGAGATTCGTGAAGTTTACATTGAGATACCATGCGAATGAAATGATGGTGAGCTCCATGAAAACCAGCCATAAGCCGCGTTTGACGAGAAACAATGCAAGGTCGCTGCGTGACCGTTTTTTACCGGAGAAAAATGCCGAAATCCCGGCCAGAAAGCTGAAAGTGGGTGCGCATACGTGCGTTATAATACGGGTAATGTACACGGGTACGCTGGCGACAGCCGGGTTGCTTACTTCAAAAAATAAACCGGATTGGTAAAAATAGTCGCGCGTGTGGTCGAGTGCCATCAGCACCATTACCAGGCCTTTTGGCAGGTCAATGGATTCGATTCTGGGAGATTTCAGGGGGAGGGAGTTTGTCATGGCTGGTGCCGGTTAAAAAGTACTCAGTCCCACGATGAGCAGCTTCACCTCTGTGTTCATGGTATTTTTTCGAGGGTGTATTTCTTGGCAATGTATACCCTATCTTCCGATTCGCCAACGAATACTTTCGCCCACGCATTTAGCAGCTCCGGTCAGCCCAATCCATACTGACCGGAGCTCTGCCTTTACCGGGTCACCATCTCAATTTCCCCGCCATTGCGGAAGAGCGCGTGAGGCACGAAATAGCCATCCGTTTGCTTGCCATTTACCTTCACTGCACGCAATGCCCGGCCTTTTCCGGGCTTCTTAATGATCAGCATTTTACCGGTGCTGGTCTTCCATTTCACCTCGTCGAAAAGCGGCACGGTGACGATGTATTCCGGGTCGGTGGCTGAGAACGGGTAGAGGCCCAGCGCGCTGAATACATACCAGGCCGACATTTCCCCGGCATCGTCCATACCGCACAAGGCCAGGCCGTCGTCGCCGATGCCGTACAGGTTGTTGAGGATATTGTCGAGTACCGCCTGCGATTTTTCAGGTTTGCCGATAAAATGGTAGGCAAATGGCGCTTCATGGTCGGGCTGGTTGCCGTGGCAGTACTGGCCAACCATCGTTTCCACGTTCCGGGCAATGTGCTTCGGGTTCCAGGGAACGGTAAAAAGCGAATCCAGCTTCGACTCGAAGCCTTTCGGGCCGCCGTAGAGCGCGATCAGCCCTTTCATATCATGGGGCGCGAAAAACGACACTTGCCAGGCATTGGCTTCGCGGTACATGTATTCGTAATAAGGGTACTGCGGGTCGAATGGCTTGATCCACTCGCCATTGGCCAGCCTCCCGCGCATGAAGCGCGTGGAAGGATCGAACATATTGCGGTAATTTTTCGAGCGGGCCATCAGCACTTTGTAATTGGCCGAATCGCCGAGGCTTTTCGCGATCTGTGCCACCGAATAGTCGTCGTACGAATATTCCAGCGTTTTGGAAACGCCTGCATTCGCTTTCGTTTCCACATGCGGGTTAGGCACATCCGGGTCGGAGATGTAGCCCTTTTCAATGTATTCGGCCACGTGCGGACGCGCGCC
This sequence comes from Dyadobacter soli, assembly GCF_900101885.1. Lineage (GTDB taxonomy): Bacteria > Bacteroidota > Bacteroidia > Cytophagales > Spirosomataceae > Dyadobacter > Dyadobacter soli. The sequence continues at coordinate 450,548 of NZ_FNAN01000003.1, forward strand.
GCCGGGCGTATTGGCGTTTTTCAAAAGGATTTCATAGGTGCCTTTTACATCAAAACCGTCGATCCCGCGCAGGTATGCGCCCGCAATGGACGACGCGCCATGGTCGCCGTGGAAAAATGTAGGAATGAAGCCTTTTTTATCGCCCACATCCTTCATCGATTTGATCACATCCAGGGTGACGTCCGGCGAAATCAGTCCCAGCAGCACATCCTTGTTCCGGTAAGTATCCCAAAGCGAGGGCTCGGTATAGTACCGGAAGCCAGCCTTGACTACATTTTTCTTCGCATCGGTATATTCTCCATTCACATCGCTGCGCAATGCGGGCCACAAAAACGAGCGGTACAGGCAGGAATAGAGCATTTGCTTCTGCTTGTCGGTACCGCCTTTAACCTGTACCGACGACAAGAGATTCTCCCACATACGCGTAGCATCCGCGCGAACTGTTTCGAATGTCTTACTGCCGATCTCTTTTTCAAGATTCTCTTTTGCATTGGCAGTACTTACAAACGAAATGCCGATTCTGAGCTCCACAGGCCCCTTGCCTCCATCGGCCAGGTGCACGATCGCGTAACCGGTTTTAGCGCCTTCCTCCTTTTCTTCCAGCTTTTGAATGGGAGTGTTCAATGTGGCGTAAAAGTAAATTTTCTCACCCGTTTGCTGAAAACCCTGGATTGCATTGGCTCCTGCCTGTTCGATATTCCAGTTAGAAATTTTGTTGTTCGCTTTGGCCAGATCGAAGAGAATCTGGCGGTCTTTGCCATTCTGGTACTCATAGCGGTGAAACCCTGCCCTCAATGTGGAAGTAAGGCTTACATTCACCTTATAGTCATCCAAGAACACCTGGTAATAGCCCGGCGCAGCGCTTTCTTTGGCATGACTGAACTTCGAACCGAACTTCTCGCCCGGGTTGGACAGCGGCAGCACGGGGATGTTGCACAGGTTCCAATGGCCCTTGTTGGTGTGGGTAAATGCGAGGATCACGTCGTCCTCATACTCGTAACCGGCACCGGACCCATACTCGGTCATCGGGCTGAGCTGCACCATCGCATTCGGCAGCGAGCTGCCCGGAAAGGTCAGTCCGGCCCAGGAGCGCCAGCCATCCGGCAGCTGGTAACCCAGGATTTTAGGGTCGGTCAGCGGTGCGGTGCCGATAAATGTGTTGACATACTTCGTGTAATGCTGGGCCTGGCCATGCGCGGCCGCCAGCAGGGTCATTAACCCGCTGCACAGGATTCTGGTAAACTTCATTAAGAGCTTCGGTTTTAGTAAAAAAATTTTAGCCCGCAAGCATCGCTAGGCAATGCTTGCATGGCATCATCAAATATAGCTTCGGTTTTAATAAATACGTTTGGTCAGGATGGATTGCGTTTCAAGGCTTGCATGAATTGCAGTGGTGACTTGCCATATTCCTTTTTGAACACGCGTGAAAAATTGGAACTGCTTTGCAAGCCGACACGCTCCACGACCTTATTCAATGGAATATCCTCATGGGTCATGATCTGGATGGCCTTTTTCAGCCGGAGAGTCCGGATGAAATCACCAACGGACTGGTCGGTAATGCCTTTGATCTTTTGATAGAGCTTCGTACGGCTCACGTACAGGTTTTTGCACAGGAAGTCGACGTCCAGCTCAGGGTCCTGCATATGATCCTCAATCAGTTTCAGCAACGTCTGGAAAAACGCCTTATCTTTTTCGGAATGGACCAGCTCGGTGGCCTGGGAAAGATAGTTGTTGGTGAATTTCTGTTGCAGCTTTTCCCTTTGCTCGAAGATATTATTGACTGTCAGTATGAGCAGGTCCACGCTGAGCGGTTTGGCAAAATAAAAATCCGCTCCCGACTCCATACCTTCGATCTTGCTGTCGAGGGCGTCTTTGGCCGACAGGATAATGAACGGAATGTGGCTGGTTTCAAAACGCTCCTTCACCTGCCTGCAAAGTTCGATACCGCTGATACCGGGCATCATGATGTCACTGATGATCAGATCGGGTATTTTGTCGGCCGCCAGCCTCATCGCAGCATCGCCGTCGGAGGCCTCATACACAAAATACTGTTTCTCCAATTTCTGTTTCAGGAACACCCGGAGTTCAGCATTGTCATCTACGAGCAAAATGTGCTTTTTGGCTGAGAAATTCGATTTTTGCTGCGCTGCCGCCGGATCGATGATGGGGAGTAGCGTCGTTTGATCAATCGTTTCAAGACGGATCTGGGGCTCAAACCGGGAGGGCGCACGCTCGGCCTCGGTCCAGTTCTGCTCGCCGAGGGGAATGCCTATGACAATTTCCGTGCCCTTATAATGCTCGCTGTACACATAAATATCGCCCTTGTGCAGCTGTGTAAGGCTTTTGACCAGTGCGAGGCCGACGCCGGAACCCATATGATCGCGGCTGATGCGGTAGTAACGCTCAAATATGCGGCTGATGGTGTCGCCGGAGATGCCGATCCCCGTATCTGCAATCCGGAAATAGAGGTACTTGTCGGCACGGTGCGTTTCGTGCAGCAGCTCAAAACCTTGTTGGAATGTGGGTTTAAACTTGTTGAAGTCCGTGAAAACTTCAAATGTAATTTCGCCGCCGGGCTCGGTGAACTTGAATGAATTGTTGAGCAGGTTCAATAGTATTTTTTCCAGTACCTGCACGTCAAAAAGCCCTGAAACCGGCCAGTAGGTGTTTTTTCGCGTATTGTCGATCAGGTTCAGGGTGATGTTTTTGCCAAAAGCAACGAGTTGAAATTCATCCACCAGCTGCTGGCAGAACTGGCTGACCGTCACCGGCGCCACTTGCAGCTTGATCAGGCTATCGGATACTTTCTTGAAATTCATCAACTCGCTGATCAGGTTGATGAGCCGTTTGGCATTCCGGTGCATAAGCTGGTAGGAATGATCCAGAACCGTATTGCTATTCTGGCTGATGAGCGCTTCTAGCGGGCCGAGGATCAGTGAAAGGGGCGTGCGGAATTCGTGAGATATATTGGTAAAAAACATAAGCTGCTGCTGGTAAAGGTCCTCCCGCTGCCGGTGGATCTCCTCGCGCTTCTGCTCGGCGATGGCGCGCACCTCCACCTCCCTTTTCAGCCGGTACCACCTCGCCTGGTAAATGTAAATGCCGGCCAATGCCGAGATGAACAGCAATGCGTACATTAGTTTGGCAAGATCGGACTTCCACCAGGGGGGCGTGATGGTGATCACCGTCGTAGCCTGGCGCTTGCTCCATGTACCATCGCTGTTGGTGGCTTCAACCACAAAATTGTATTGCCTGTAATCCAGGTTGCTGTAAACAGCGCCGGGATTTTTTCCATCCGTATAGTTCCAGTCCTGATCAAAGCCGATAAGCTTGTACCGGTATTTGCATTTGAGCGGATTCGCAAAATGCATCGCCGAAAAGGTGATTACAAAATTGTTTTGCAGGTGGTTAAGCCTCAGCTCATCCGCATACCCGACCGCATGCGCTATCCTACTGCCCGGATTTTGGGAGCCGCTGTATGAAGGCCTGCGGTTATTGATCAGGATGCCGGTCAGCACGGGAATTGCCTCAATGGCATTGGTGCGAATCTGCTCGGGATCGAAGTAATTAAGGCCGCTAATGCCGCCGAAGTACAGCGTCCCGTCCGTCGAAGCGAATGAAGACCTGATCTTGAAACTGTTGCCTTGCAACCCGTCCTCTTTGTCGTACCGCGTTATTTTGCCTGTGTTCGGATACAGACGCAGCAATCCGTCACCCGCCAGCCATATGCTGCCCTGGTTGTCGATTTCAATGCCTTCGACGTCATGGAATACCCCGTCTTTTTCTCCGAAGCGCGTGAAATGAAAGGAATTGTCACTTTTTCGTATGGTGAGCCGGTTCAACCCGCCGCCGATCGTGCCGATCCAGTAGGTACTGTCGTTTTGCCTGCGTATCACCGCGGTATAGTCCGAGCTGAGCGAATTCGACTTTTCAGATGCCCGGTAAAGATCCGTTTTCAGGATATTGCCCTGCGCGTCCACGGTAATGCGCTTCAAACCATGCCTGCTGCCTACGAGCAATTCCGCTTTCTGAGGGTCGGCCAGGATGAAATTCCCTTCCGGATATTCTTTCACCTGGTATCTTCCCGACGCGTCCTTCCATATCACCCCTAAATGTTCCAGGTTTCCAAACCAGGTGTTCCCAAAATAATCGGTCGCAAGCGTTACAACACCGTACCTGGGAAAGTTTTCATAGCCATTGGGTTTCCATAATGTCTTTTTATCCGGCCGTAAAATCTGTATGCCGCGCGCGGTGCCGATCCACAGATTTCGGTCGCGGTCAAAATTCAATGCGGTAACCGCGTTGCTGTTCAGGCTTGCAGATGCGCTTTTGGTGTCGTAACGGCTAATCACCCGGGCCGATCTCCGGTCATAAAGGTTCAATCCATGGGCATCGGTTCCGATCCAGAGGTCGTTCCCGTCCTCGATTATTGACCGTATATAGTTTCCCGTTATAGATTTTCCGTTTCCGGGCTCGTAGCGGATGGTGTAAAATCGCTTCTGGTTCAGGTCACAATAATTCAACCCTCCTCCCGCTGTACCCACCCAAAGGCAGTCCGAGCGGTCGATATAAATGCGGCTGATGGCATTCGCATTCAGGCCACGCGGATTTTCATTGGGGTCGATTTTTTGTACGAAACCAAAGTCGGCGTTGAGCCGGACGAGGGACGAACCTGTATTGAGCCAATAATCACCGGTAGTTCCGGCGGCGATTCCCCTGATTTCAACGCAATCCTGGCAGGTGAACTGCCTTTTTATCGCGGGGGACTTTCCGCTATCAATAAGGAAAACATGGTTGCCCGAAGCAACGAGCAGGTTGTTTTTCAGATCAAAGAAAATCGTTCTTACCTGATCCGGTAAGCCGGCCACCGGCATCCGGACCAGTTTTCGCTCACCATCCAGCCGCCAGATGCCCTTGTCGCTGGCGAAGTAGAGAATGCCGTTACGGTCGGCCTGCATATCGAAAAAGCGAACACCCGCCGGAACGGCAAATACCTGCTTTTCCAGAATGCTTCCCGAAACGCGGTACAGACTAATCTGATAATCAGCGTAAATGTACAGCAAGTCGGTATCCGTTTTGAAATGCTTCCAGGACACAGGACTCTTGCCGGTATTGCCAATGGTGTAGTCGGTATACTTTTCAACGGCAGGATCGAAAGACTGCAAACCGTCCTCGGTACTTAGCCAGATTGTTCCCTTTTTATCGGGATATAACCTGATAATCCGGTTCTTGAATGCATTGTGCAATGGAAGGTTGCTATTGTAAAACTTCCTTATCGAGTAACCGTCGTACCGGTCGAGCCCGAAGTTGGTGGCAACCCAAATATACCCTTTCCCGTCCTGCGCAACGTCATTTACATCCGTGTGCGACAGGCCTTCGTCGACGGTGAGATACTTGAACGAATAAGGGAAATTCTGACCGCGCGCAACCGGCGTCGAAGCCGCGAATGCAGCGGCGACCAACAGGAGAATAACCAGGCACGATTTAGAAAATGACAACAAAGCGCTTTTTGTTTTAGAAGTTTCGACGTGTGCGTCCTGCTGTATATTGAACCGATTCATATCCTATCGGCTATTGGTAGAATGCTATTTGGAACAAAAATAGTCAATGGCGCGACGTATCATACCGTTGAACCGGAAGTTGTACGACAGGGTAAAAAAAATGTACAAAATGCAAAGGTTTTGCATTTCCCGGAAAGTGGCCGATGGCGCGGCATGTAAATCGCGCCCTCATTTGTTCGAACCGGCGTGTGACGACAGAAATGCACGATGTGTCAAAAAAGTTGAATATTCAGGCAAGGTACCAGAAGAACGGATGATGGTTATTTGTGCTGTATTTGTTTTAAGCAAATTAATCACCGAATACTGATATCAAGCTGTGGATCTATTCAACATTAACAGGCGCCGCTTTCTGCATGGCGCCACCGCATCACTCGCACTTTCTACCTTGGGTGCCTATGGAATGGAGGTAATCCATCCGGCCAAGCCTTTCCGGGTTGCTTTAATCGGTACCGGCTGGTATGGTAAAAGCGATTTGTTCAGGCTGATGCAGGTCGCCCCGGTCGAAGTAGTCGCATTGTGCGACGTCGACAAAAACCAGCTCGCTGCCGCGGCAAAGCTCGTAGGTGCGCGTCAGAAATCCGGCAAAGCCCCAAAGCTTTATGGAGACTACCGCAAACTGCTTGCCGAAAACGAGCTGGACATCGTGCTGATCGGAACGCCCGACCACTGGCATGCATTGCAAATGATCGAGGCGGTGAAGGCCGGCGCGCACGTGTACGTGCAAAAGCCGATCAGCGTCGATGTAATGGAAGGGGAGGCCATGGTAGCCGCGGCACGCAAGTACAAAAAGGTGGTGCAAGTAGGCACCCAGCGAAAAAGCACGCCGCATTTGATCGAAGCCAAAAAGAATATTGTCGATACCGGGCTGCTAGGCAAGATATCGCATGTGGAAATGTGCTGCTACATTCACATGAGGGCTAATGGCAACCCGCCCGTGACTACCGTCCCCGATTTCCTCGATTACGAAATGTGGACCGGCCCTGCGCCGCTCAGGCCTTATGACGGACTGCCGCATTTGCGCTGGTGGCGGACTTTCAGCGAATACGGCAATGGCATAATGGGCGATATGTGCATTCACATGTTCGACACCGTCCGGTGGATGCTGGGCCTTGGCTGGCCGTCCAAGATAGCCTCTCAGGGTGGTATTTATGTGCAGAAAGAAGGCAAATCCAACATCACCGACACGCAATCGGCCGTTTTTGAATATCCTGGACTCAACTGCGTGTGGCAGCACCGGACGTGGGGAACGCCCAACAATCCCGATTACCCGTGGTCATTTACGCTTTACGGGGAGAAGGGGACGCTTTGGGCAAGTACCATGCGCTACGACTTCATTCCCGCCGAAAAGGAAGGCCAGAAAATCCGCAAAGACGTTATTTATGAACGGGAAAAGTATCCCGAAGACCTGACCGAAGCGAACATCGAGCTGAATGCCGCGCCCGCCACGCGCCTGCATATGCTCGACTTCCTGGCAGCCATCGAAAAAAGCAGCAGGCCGGTTGCCGACATCGAGCAAGGCCACATTTCCACTGCAAGCTGCCTGCTGGCCAACCTGGCTATGCAGCTCGGCAGACCGCTTGTCTACGACCCGGTGAAGCGCGAAGTGACCGGCGATCCGGAGGCCAGCAAACTCCTGGCCCGGGCTTACCGCTCGCCATGGGTTCATCCCGACATGTCCACCCTATAAAACCTTGTTAACACCAACTATGAAAACCCTTGACATCATACCGATTCTCGGCAAATCGCCCATCGGATATGCTAAAATTCGTTCGCAGCAGACATTCAGTAACTTGTCTCTTAAACGCCTGTATCTGTCCATTCGGGAGCATTCTCCCTGGAAAGGTACGCTCGTTTTGGATGTCACGAACAACTCGCGGTCAACAGATCCAAAGACATTGAGTGACTTTAAAGCATACCTGGAATCCAGGTACGCGCTGTCCGAGATCTCTATTGCTCACAAGCGGGCGTTTGTTCAGCTTTATGCGCGTTGGCTTTCGGAGCTGGGGCGCCAGCCGGACCGGCTCCGCGTGATCTTTGATAAGGAAATTGGTTTTGTTGAATATGATGTGAAGGTGGAAATGCAACGGGAAAAAATACTCATTCAGGTGCAGTAGCGCGCTGCCCAATGCGACCCGTGCAATCGGATAATGCCAAAGCGTGGAGCAGTACGCATTCTATCAACGCGTACTGCTCCAAATGCTGCTACTGATACCCCTGGTTCAAACTCTTTTCCACCACCGGCACCGGCCATACGAATGCCTGCGAGGTGTAAGGCGTGGTGCCAGATCCGCGGTCGCCGTTGCCGACGGCGGTTTTCAATGCGCGGAGGTAATCGATGCGGTCACCTTCGCAGAACATTTCGATCAGCCGTTCGTCGCTGATCATTTGCTCGGTAATATTGCCCTCAGTCGCCAGGCTGCCGGATGATTCGTAGGCCACGCCTGCCACGCGGGCGTCCCATGCGCGCTTGCGTACGATGTTCAGATCTGCGGCCGCCTGTTTTTTATCACCGGCCTTGAATGCGCAAATGGCGCGGGTGAGGTACATTTCGGCTAGCCTGATTTGGGGCACATTGGTATAGCCCGCGCCCGGACCGCGTGCGGCCTTGTCGGCCACGATGGTGCGCCAGGTAAGGTTTACGCGGGTTTCGTAAAAGCGGCCTGGTACGCGCTGGGCGGTAGGCACGTTGGCGGGCTCGCGTACGAAGCACAGCTGGCTGAAACGCTTGTCGCGTCTGGCGGCAATGCCGATCGTCGTGTCGGTTTTGGCATTCTGCATCCAGCCGATCCGTTTCAGCGTCTGGTAGTCCATGTGGGTAGCTGTCCAGGTGCATACCGTTTTCTGGAACATATTGGAAAAGCAGGTCGAATGCAGGTTTTGCTTGCCAAAGGTGATGTCGTAGCTGGGAATGTACATGATCGTTTCTTTGCCCCGTGCCAGCGTGCTTTTGTTGAATGCCTGGATCGGGTCTTCGCTCAGATCGTAATCGCCGCCGTTCTTATCGATCACAAAAGAAGCGAATTCGAGGGCTTTGGGATAGTTGCCCATCGCGAAATGCGCGCGCGACAACATGGCCGCCGCCGCAAATTTGTTGGCCCGCCCGGCCTGGTACGAGGCGTGCATTTTGCCTGTCACGAACCGCTCCGGCAATAGCTGCTGCGCCTTTTCGAAGTCTGCGAGAATCTGGTCCCAGATTTCCTGCACGGTACCCATTTTGGGATTGGAAGCATCCTGATAATCGGTGGCTTTCTTCACCCGCAACGGTATTTGCTTGGCGTCGTTGGGGCCGCCGGGCACGTAAGCGGTACAAAAGGTGGTCGCCAGCATATAGTAGGCAAACCCGCGGATGAAATACAGCTCGCCCACGATGCGGTCGAGGTTATATTGCTTGTCTTCGGCAGTCATATTGGGGAACGGGGTCCCGCCGGCGTCGTCTACAAACTGGATGGCGTCGTTGACGGACGAGATCGCGCTGTATGAGGTGTTGAAAATATCGTCCGTCCAGGCTTTGTTGGCCTCGGTGTCGCGGTACCAGCCCCAGGTGCCGTCACCGGGTGTTGCCCAGGCCACATCGTCGGCGATGGCATTTTTATACAAATACCAATAATTGTACACATTACCCCAATCCCCTTTTGAAAAGAGCCATGCGTACGGGCCTACAACCGCCCGGTCGAATTCACTGAGCTTCGTCCACGGGCTCTGGACGGGCCTTTCCAGATCGAAGAAATCGTCGTTTTTACATGCGCTAACCTGCATTATCAGCGCTGTGAGAAGTAATATCTTTTTCATAACCAATGATTTAGAATTTAATGGAGGCGCCCACGGTGGCGGAAAACAGCTGAGGCAAATCCCATTGATACACCGTCGACTGTCCCTCGGGGTCCCAGCCAGGGTACTGCGTGAAAGTGTAAAGGTTTTCCAGCGTCGCGTAAATGCGCAGGTTCTGGAACAATTTGCGCTGCTCCCGCCGTGGTACTGAGTAGCCGAGCGAGATGGATTTGATCTTTACAAAATCACCTTTGTACAAAAACTGGTCGGTGTAAATCCGCGGATCGCCCAGCCCTACAATGGAGCCGTCCTCCATCTTGACATTGCCTTTCCAGGTCAGGCGCTGGTATTTGGCCACGTCGCCCGGCTTGCGCCAGTAGTTGTCGTACACTTCCTGTAACTGCTCGCCATTGGAGTTTTGCACGACGATGTCGCGCATGAAAGTGTCGTAAATGTAGTTCCCGCCCGAAAAAGTTACCAGGAAGCTGAAATCGAACGCTTTGTAGTTGAAACGGTTGGTAATGCCGCCGTAGAATTTCGGGATGCCGTTTTTGCCTTTCAAATGAAACAGGTTGGCATTCACATTGGCGCTGTTGGCAGTGAGCAGGACTTCCTCGCCCTGCGCGCCTTTCAAACGACGGGTTTCGCCGGTTTGGGTGTAATACTCCTTATCCAGCGCGTAAATCTGCGAAATGCCAGTTTGCGGGTCTACGCCGGCGAAATCGGCCAGGTAGTAGTCGCGCACCGGGTAGCCCACTTTGGAAATAAACGGCAGCACGGCCATGCCCGTCCCGGATCTGTCGACCTGGGGCGTCAGTTTTTTTACCTCATTATGGTTAAATGCAAGGTTCAGGGAAGTCTGCCATTTCAGGTTCCGTGCTTTCAGGTTCGAAGAGGTAATATTCAGTTCCACACCGTTGTTGACCAGGTCCCCGATGTTTCCCCATATCGAACTGATCCCGGAGGAGGTCGGTAATGTGCTCGCGAGCAGCAGGTCTTTCACATATTTATTATAGTAAGCCAGCGAACCGTTAATGCGGTTGCCGAAAAAGCCGAAATCGATCCCCGCATCGAAATTGTTGGTCGTTTCCCACGACAGCGTCTTCACGCCGATGGAGGTCAGCAGGGTACCATTGGTAGCCAGCACATCCGAGCTGCCGTAGGCGTAACCGGTGGCATAGTTGGACACGTCCAGGTTTGCCGGAATGCCCGCATTGCCCGTCTGGCCGTAGCTGCCGCGGAGTTTAATGAAATGGTTTTTACCAAAATTACCCATAAAAGCCTCGTCGGATACGATCCAGCCTGCCGAGAATGCGAGGAAGGTGCCCCAGCGGTATTTGGAAGTAAATACCGACGAACCGTCGCGGCGTAGACTGATCCCGGCGAGGTATTTGTCCTTGAACTTGTAATTGGCCCGCCCGAAATAGGCCAGCAGGTAACGCTCCCCGTTCAGCCCCGAAAACATGGTGGTAAGGTTGGCCGGCGTGCCGAGTTGCGGATAAGTGCCCACCAGGTTCTGGCCTTCCATGCTGCGGTACCAAGACGTGGAGCGTTGCGATTCCGCACCACCGACGAGGTTCAAAGCGTGGTCGCCGAAGCTTTTGTCGTAGGTCAAGAAGAGGTTGTAGTTGATGTTTTTGGACGTGGAAGCATTGTCCTCCGCCATGGATCCATTGGAACGGATGGCGTCTGAAACCCAGAAATTGCGGTTGGCCTGCACAAAATCCATCGAAAGCTGCGTCCGGGCCGAGAGCCCTTCCAGGAACGGGAACCGGTATTCGGCATACACGTCGGTAAGCACGCGGTACATATCCAGCTGTTCCACCATGTTGGCCGGGTCGCTGCTCGCCCGCGGGTTACCTGTATAAGGATTGTAGAATAATGCGGGATTCTGCAAACTGTACACCGGCTCGAAAGGTACGGTGGTGGTATTGACAAAGCTGAAACCGCCATTGGTGCCGCTTTTGTTGCCATCCTCGCTGAATGAGCCGTTTTTGCCCCGGTTACCTTTCGACATCGAGAGGTTGATCTTCGTGCCGATGTCCAGGCGCGGCAATGGTTTCAGGTCAATGTTTGCCCGCACGCCGATCCGTTGAAGGTCCTCGTTGGTCATCACGCTTTTATCTTTCCGGTAATTGCCCGAAACGTAGTACTTGGTGATTTTGTCGCCGCCCGTTACCGACAGGTTTGCATTGTGAAAACTGCCTGTGCGGGTCACTTCCTTGCGCCAGTCGGTATTGATGGATTCGGCCTGCTGGCGGGTAAGGAATTCGGTGGCGAATGGTTTTGATGAGTAAAAGTCACTCATTTCAAACGGCCCGAGGCCATAAGCCTGCTTCGACTCGTCTTTCATCTGAAACCATCTTTTGGTATCTAAAAACTGCACTTTCTGGAAAGGCAGCTGCGAAATGCCCGTGCTGTAATCGAGGTTCAGCGAGGCCTTGCCTGTCGCGCCCGACTTGGTGGTCACCATGATCACGCCATTCGACCCCCTTGAACCGTAGATCGACGTAGCCGCAGCATCTTTTAATACCTGAATGGATTCGATATCCGACTGGTTGATGAGCGCCATCGGCGATTGCGCGGCCGAGCCATTGTTGCCGATCGTGACGTCGGTGAGAATGGGGACGCCGTCGATGATCCAGAGCGGGCTGGTACCGGCGCTGATGGAGCTGAGGCCGCGGATGGTAATGTTCACCGCCGCGCCAAGCCGCCCCGACGACGACTGCACGCTCACACCCGAAGCCTGGCCCTGCATTAGCGCGCTGAAATTGGTAGAGCCCGAGGAACTTTCCAGTACCTCCGATTTGATCGTCGAAATGCTGCCGATCACATCCTTCCGTTTCTGCGAACCGTAACCTACTACCACCACATCTTCCAATGATTTTTCATTGACTTTCAGTGAAATATCCAGCGTCCGGCGCGTGCCGACCACCTCCTCCTGCGAAATATATCCTACAAAAGAAAAGATCAGCACTGCCTGCTCATCCGGCACGTCGAGCTCGAATGCGCCGCTGGCATCGGAGGTCGTTCCTTTCTGGGTGCCTTTCAAAACAATGCTCACGCCGGGCAGCGGGCTGCCGCTATGGTCGGCCACTCTTCCACTGATTTTCAGGTCGGCGTCGATCATCGTTTCGCCCGGTTCAGCCGGCGGAGGTAACTTCTCCGCTCTGTCGAGCACGATCTGCCGCCCCGACACTTCCCAGGTGAGGTGCAGGGGGCGAAGGAGCTTGTCGAGCACCTCGGCCACGGTCGCGTTGGTGAGGTGCAGGCTCACGCGGCGCTCGCTGTCGATCACGCGCGAGCTGTACACGAATTTCACCCTCGAGCTTTTTTCGACCACCTGCAACGCATTACGGATCTTCTGGTCGACGATCTTCACCGTCACGGTCTGGCCGAGGATATCCTGCGCATCCGTGGTGCCGGCGGAGGCCAGTCCGCAGCAAATGGCGAGCATTAATAGCTGGTAAAAGGTCAGTTTCATAGTCGTCCACAACAGCTGTTGTAATCGTTCCTTTCTTTGCATACTTTCGTTTGTTAAAATTTGAGAAGTTTTGACATACTGATCCTGTTTCATCTGCCAGGATGATCGGGATCTTCCGGCCGGCAAAGCACCCACTTTGCCGGCTTTCTTTTTACGCATAGCTAATAGTTGGTCAGTGTCTCATTGGCATGGCTGTCAGGGTTGGAATAAATGGTTTGGGTAAAAAAGAGTCATTCTGCCTATTCGCAGCCTTTTCCGGACACTACGATCTTCCCGCCCACGGTTTCGTAGCTCGCGCGCACGGCCTTGCACAGCAGTTTCAGTTTCTCGTTGAGCGGCTCGCCCGTCAGTGATGCGGTAACGGGGCATTTGCCGATAACGGTAGTGTCGTATACGACGGTAATGCCATACGCTTTTTCCAGCTCCGCGAAAATTTCGCCTACCGGTCTTTCTTCGTATTCAAAGGTCATCACTGCCTCGTTCACAGGTGATACTGCTTCCTGCGTGGCGCTCGCACGCACAATGCGGTCGCCCGCGTAAATGGCTTGCTGGTTCGCCGACAGGAGCAAGCCTTTGAGCGAATGGCCGGATTGCGCGGCTTTTGCATCATCACCCGAGGCCTTGTATACCGAAACCAGCCCCGTTTTTACCGATACACGGATCTGCTCGTGCGGATAGGCATGCACATTGAAACTCGTGCCCAATACTTTGGTAATGATCTGGTTGGCATGGACAAAAAAGGGCTTCTCAGGATTGCGCGCTATCTCGAAAAAGGCCTCGCCCGTGAGATACACCTCGCGCGAAGCCTTGTCGAAGGCCGTAGGGTAGGAGAGCATGCTTCCTTTTTTGAGGATTACCGAACTGCCGTCGGGCAGGTTTACGAGGCGCACGGCTCTGGTCAGGTTTTTAACTTCGATCAGGTCGTATTTTTCCGCCGCGCGGGCTACCAGTTGGGGGTAAGATGCATCGGCCTGCCGGTTTTCACGCGTGATAAACCAGCCCGCGGCCAGCAACAATGCGCTGATGCAAGCGGCAGCGGCCCATTTCGGGAGGTAATGCCAGATGGGGCGACGCACAGGTTCCGCCCGGTCGATTTCATTAAAAACCGATTCCTTCAATGCATCCAGTTCCGCTTCGGTAATGTGGGGTTCGGGCAAATTTTGCGTGATGAGCGCGAGCTGGCGGGCGGCCTCCACGGCCGGGCGTTTGAAAGGGTACGTTTCCAGCCAGTTTTGCCAGAAAGTTTCCGCCGCTATATCCGTCGATTTGACCCAGTGAATGAAGAAGTCGTCACTGGCAAAATCCTCCGGTTCGTAAGTCAAATAGTCGCTCATCTGTATTTAAACGGGAAATATTTGCCCTTTTAAAATACAGATGAGCGGGGTAGGGTTTTACTACCAAAGAAAAATGCAGTTTTTCTAAAATATTTTTTCAAACAACACCTGGCAGAACAGGAAGCCCAGGACGAGGTGTTTACGAAGTTTGTTCAATGCATTCTGGAGCGTGTTGGAAACGGTCTGTTCCCGGAGTTCCAACAGGGCGGCAATTTCCCTGATTTTAAGGTCTGAAAAGTATTTAAGGGAAATCACCTCGCGCTCCCGGTCGGAAAGGACGCTAAGTGATTGGAGCAGCCGGTGACTCCGCTGGCTTTCGGTTTCGCTCACGACCCATTCCGCTTCGGGCGAGGGCTGTGCCTCGGCGAGGTTCTCCCATTCATCGGTGCCGGTCGGGCGGGTGGCGGCCATTTGTTTGAGCAATGCACGCCGCAGACTTTTATACAGGTAAAATTTCACCCGAACCTCCGGCGCAAGGCTGGCGCGATACAGCCAGAGGTTCACAAATACATCCTGGATGGCATCCCTGGCCATTGTTTTATCCCCGCAAATACGGTAACCATACACCAGCAGCTGCCGCGCATAGGCGTCGAACAGGGCGCCCAGCGCATTCCTGTCGCCCCCGATAAGGGCTGTCCAGCGCTGCCGGTCTTCGTTGGCCTCCTCGGTGTCGTACGGATATCCCTGCATGCAAATTGCCCATCCTGATTTTTGGTATTTTAATAAGACAAAAATGCAGGATTCTACCGGTCAGGGGTGCGTGCTGTAATAAATGTATGACTTGGTCAGCCATCATTTCCAGGATTTATGATATACGCTTCCATCCGTTCCCCTGGCATAAATGGACCGGTGGGACGGGCCCGCCGAAACCGCAACGGGAGAGGAAGCCAGTTTGAAACCCGGGTCAACCTGCTGCCAGTCACTCCATCCGTTGTCCCAGTATTTTTGCCATAATGTATCATCCATTCCTCTGACATACAGGTCGGTGACGTTGGAGCCGGGGATGGCCACCGCGGCAATGTCTCCTTTTATATTGCCGCCCAAATTTTCCCAGGGATGCCATACACCGTCCCAGTATTTATGGTAAACGGCCCCGTCTTTTCCTCTTGCATAAACAGCCCGGTGGGAAGGATTAGCGGATACTCATTGGTGCCCGGCACGCATACGGCGCCGATGTCGCCTTTCACTTGTCCGCCGAGATTTTCCCAGGCATGCCATTTGGGACTGGGGGTAAATAATGGGAGTTGGGAGGTGCCTAGCCTTGCGTGTGCAGCCCTTAACACCGAAAGCATGGCCACATGCGGCAGGCTGGAAGCATAGTCGCTTCCGCTTTCGTGGTCCGGGGTTTTGGGATGTGTAAAACCCTCAAAGTGGACGATCTCATGCAGGATAACGGCGGCTGTGAAATAGGCGAGCTGTGTGACACCACTGGCATTCTGAGGCAACGGGCCATTCGCCAGGAAAGATCCTTGCCCGCTTGTCGCGTCGGCGACAATATTGTAAAAGTGAACATCGATATGGTCGCCTCCGACATCCGCTTCGGCGTATTTGGTTCTTTTCGAATCTTCCTTGTCCGGTCCCTGAAAACGCAGGCGGCCCTGGAACAGATCCAGGATGGGGGATAGGATGGAATCGCTGTTGTCTTCAAATTTGAAAAGTCCGTTACGCAGGTATTTGATCTGATCTCCTTCATCGAACCCGTTTCGTCTGCCATTTTCAGCCACTACCTGCTTGGAATGTTCGTAAACTTCACCCGTATAAAGCATGCCCGGGTTTCCTTTTTCATCCAGAAACACCGCCCGCATGCCCTCATACATGATATTGGTAAAGGATACGCCCGCAAATTTAGTTTTGTCCATCCAGTGCCGGCAACCCTCGGTACGATACCAGTTTGCCCATTTCAATTTTTCCGACATGCTCTTAGGAAGTTAAGAAAGGTGATTGATCAGTTGACTTGTGATCAAAACTAAGAGCATATGCACCGGGCACAGGGAAATAATCGCCGAACGGCGGCTCAAAATCGCTGAATGTAACGGGTGGAAGCCGCCTCTATCGCCCGATTTCGGCCCGGCCTGTATAGGAATGCCCTTCATCGGCGACGGTGGCTTTTTCCGAGAAGTATTGTGCAAATGCAATGCTGTTTTGCGTGTTTTGGGCCTCCACAAGGCCTTCGATGTTTGCTGGAAGTTGCATAGTTGTTGTGTTTTGAATTTTATTAAGATGCTTTAATAGAATCACTTACGGATTTTTCTAAATGGTCGGAATCGTGCCGCCGTCGATCACGTATTCCGTCCCGGTCAGGTAGGCGGCGCGGGGCGAAGCGAGGAATCCGACGAGCTCGGCCACTTCTTCCGGCCAGGCGGGCCTGCCGAATGGAATGCCGCCCAATGCATTCATGACGCTGTGGGTAGCCTGCTCAATGGTGCCTCCCGAACTGTCGGCGATCCGCTCGATCATCCTGCCCGACGCACTGGTCATAATCCAGCCGGGCGATACGGTAAGTACCCGCACGCCTTTCGGCGACACCTCGTTCGACAGGCTTTTGCTGTAATTGACCAGGCCGGCTTTGGCCGCAGCGTAGGGAAGGGTGGAGTCGTAAAGCGGCAACCTGGCTTGAATGGACGCGATGTGGATGATCACGCCTTCGCCGCGGCCGACCATGCCGGGCAAAAAGCCGCGGTCGAGCCGAACGGGCGCCAGCAGGTTGGTTTGAATAGTTGCTTCCCAATCATGATCCGACAGGACCGTAAATCCACCGCCAGGCGTTTCCGAGCTGCCCATGTTGTTGATCAGAATGTCGAGATGCCCATATTCGGCGAGTATTTCTTCGACTACTTTCTGTGTCCCTTCCGGCCTGCTCAGATCGGCGGCGATAAAATGAATGTGACCGGGTTGATCTTCCGGCTTGTTTCTGGCGGTGACGATCACCGTCGCGCCGGCCTTTGACAGGCGGTCCGCGATGGCTTTGCCTGTGCCTTTGGTGCCTCCGGTTACCAGCGCGATTTTGCCTGAGAGCTCGTTTTCGAAATTGAAGTCCATTACGTTTTTTGTTTGTGTAGGACAAATTTCGGGCGTATGCCGGGCGCTGACAAGTACGGATTTACGATTCGGATAGGGATAAATTTATCCCTATTGAACCGCGCCAGCCATGTAACTATATTTGCATTATGTACGAAAGAAAGACAACGCCCAACCTGAATTGCGGGCTCGACCTGATTGGCGAAGTGCTGTACGGCAAATGGAAAATGCGGCTGCTGTGGTTTATCAACGAAGGCTTCCAGCGCCCCAGCGAGCTGCAACGGAAGATTCCAGATGCATCCCGCCGGGTGCTCAATGTGCAGTTGAAAGAACTGGAAAACCACGAGCTCGTCGGTAAGGTGATCTACCCCGTCGTGCCGCCCAAAGTCGAATATTTTCTCACTGACTTCGGCAAATCGCTCATCCCCGTCATCGGCGCCGTAGGCCAGTGGGGCGACCAGCACGACGAACGGTTGCGGGCGCTTATTTTAAAGAATATGTAAGCACAATAGTGCGTATATTGAATTATTTCTACAAAAAATCTAATTATATCTACGCGCCATCGTACATGATTAGCATTCTTTTTGTTCAATATATGCTTTGCACAAATCGTGCGAAACGTTGAGTACAATGCAACACCTGCTGGGTATCCCGACAGGTGTTGTTGTGTAAATGGGAGTTTGTAATGCGTCGTCAAATCTTTCTCCTCGAAAACTCGCGCCGGATTCGGCTCAGGGACGTGTCGGTAACGTTTAGGTAAGAGGCGATTTGTTTTAACTGGGCATGCTGGAATATCTCTTTGCCGGACGTGATAAGCTTTTCATACCTGGCCTCGCCGCTGAGGTTTATCAGTTCCAGGGCCCGCTTTTTAAACAGCACATATTCCTTGGCCAGCATGGCTACACCATATGCCCTGAATTCGGGTACATCGTGCATCAGGACGTTTAATTGATCATAAGTGATAGAATAACCGGTACAATCCGTCACGGCTTGTATACTTTCTGTGGACTTTGTTTTCAAATAAAAAGAGGATACTTCAAACACGACACTGTCGCGCTGGTAGAAGTTTGTCGTAATCTCGTTTCCCTCGATGTCGAATGTAAAAGCGCGCATGAAGCCCGTCTGTAAAAAGAAGTAACGATCATTTATCGCTCCCTCTCTGAGGAAGAATTCGTCCTTCGCAAAATGGAGTTCTTCAAAATATTCAACCACCTGATCCATCGTTCTTTCGGGGAACGGCAGATTTCTCAGAATATAGTTTTTAAGTCCTTGCTTATCCATGTGTTTGGCCGGAAGTAGCCCCGGGGATATTTCTCCTGGGCGTGTATTTTGTTGCTTGGTGGAGATGTCTTAATTTATTATAAATGTATCTGCTTCCCCGGTGAAATCCCTACTGTACGGGACAGGCCGCTGTACTTTGATCACTTTATGCCAATTAACAGAGCTGTCAGCAAATCGGGCTTGGACAGGAATGGGCTATGCCCCGAATTGATCTCATAGACAGTTTTAACACCATTTGCCATAATCATGCTGTTCTGTAAGGACGGAGAGATAACATGATCCTGCAATGTCTTGATATAAACCTTTTCGACCGAGCCGAAATTTTTGTCCGTTAGTGTGACCGGATTTATAAACGGAATGAGCGGCTCCGTGCGATAATTTTTGAGTACCAGATTTTGAATTTCGGGGGTGCCGTCCTGGATAAAAAGGTCAACGATCCGGTCCTGCTTTACATCTACCGTCACGCCGTCCTTGTTGAAGATAAGGGTGCCGTCGGCACCGAGTTGTGAATCGGCGTCGGTGTGGGCCAATTGATCCAACGTTTGGCCGGAGGCAGGTAAATACGCAGCTATGTAAACGAGCTTTTCAATTTTTCCCGGTACCGATTCCGCTACCGAAGAAATGATCATTCCGCCAAGGCTATGTCCTGCCAAAATCACTTTGCCATCCATTGCCGAAAGCGCTGCTATCACCTTCTCTTTGTAGGTATCCAGCGTGATTTTTTCAGGAGGTGTCTGGTCGTTTCCATGGCCCGGCAATTCTACAATAACGACTTTATTACCTTGACTTTCAAGTCCGCTTTTCACCGATTCCCAGGCATAGGGCGCCTGCCACGCCCCATGTACGAGCACGTATTGTTTGGCTTGGATCGGCTGAGCGCTGTGGTCGGTACAGGAAGTCAGAAGAAACGTATATATGACGACTATGAATTGGATTAATTTTAGATTTTTCATGATTGGTATTGGGTTGGCCTGGTTGATTTTACAGCGCTTCGAAAGATATGATTGCCGACAACACCGGAGAATGCCCGATGAACGGCGTGTGACTTGACGGCAGCGTATACGTCCTGATGATACCGGCATTTTTAACCATCCGTTGTTGGAGGGAATGGCTTACGGCACGGTCATTTTCTGTGTAGATATAGATCTCGTTGATATTGACCGGACCGGTGATATTGACCGGGGTTGCAAGTGGTGCCAATGGTTCCGGTCTGAGGTTTTCGGTCACGTAAGCCGCTACGGGTTCCGGGGCATCGGCCATAAAGATTTCCGGGATTGCCTCCTTTACTATTCCCACAATCCCGGCCGCTTCGTCGACGATGAGATTTTTGCTAATCAGGCTTTGCGCGTCAGTTTGGGCAATGGATAGCAGGCTGTCGCCGTTTTGAGGCACAAAGGCTGCGACATAAATAATTTTTTTGATCTGGGGGGCGATTAATTCCGCTACCGCTCTCACGACGATACCGCCGAAGCTGTGGCATACGAAAATGAGGTCCTTTTCGGCACCGACCGATTTCAAAACCTCGTATATATACAGTTGCAAGCTGGTGGCCGAAGCAGGCGTGTCATCGCTTCCGTGCCCGGGCAGATTCATCGCGATAACTTTATTTCCCGCTGCGCGGAAATGTTCAGCGGTAGCCAGCCAGTCGTTTGCCGACGACCAGGCTCCGTGGACAATTACGATCGTGCTACTGTCTTCAAAATGCAATGCGCCCTGGTTCTTTTCTGATGGATTACCTTCGTTTTGCATATGTTCTGGTTTAGTACTATGCAAAGGAAGGGCGAATAAAACGGGCAACACTTGTCTTGTGACAAGTAATGAATTGCTTTAACGAGAGAAAATATAGCCGTTGTTGATTCTTTAATGTTCGGAGGTAATTAGATTTGATCGGGCGCAGCCTTAGTATCTTAGAGATACAACTACTAATCAACACACTCACTGCCATGTTTACAAAGAACTACCTGCCCAAGGTTTTAACGATTTTGATGGTTATGACCTGTTTCGTCTTAAAGGCGCAGCCCAAAGACATTCCCGGACCTGCCGGCAGTATCGGCTTCGGTGCAAACATCACCGTACTCACTAATGGGAACTATGTAGTTACAAGCCCTAGCTATTCTGAGGGACAGACTTACGAGCTGGGTGCGGTGTACCTGATGAATGGTAAAACCCATGAACAAATCAGCATGTTGAAGGGAGTCCGCGCTCAGGACAGAATCGGCGATGAAATTTATGCGCTGCCCAACGGTAATTTTGTCGTCGTAAGCCACGCTATGAAGAACGCAAGTGGGAGAGTTATTGGCGCGGTAACATGGGGCAGCGGAACCACTGGCGTGTCCGGTCAGGTAACCGTGGCCAACTCGATTATTGGGACCAATGAAAATCAGCTCGCGCAGTTGAAGTGTATTACTGTGTTGCCGAGTGGGAATTTCGTCATCGCATGGCCCGGATGGCATAATGGTGCCGTCCAATTCGCGGGGGCCGCGACGTGGGTTAACGGAGACATGGGAATTTCCGGGACAGTTTCGGATCAGAACTCGCTGGTGGGGACCACTATCAATGCATCTATATCGAAATTGGGCATTACGGTGCTTACGAATGGCAACTACGTGGTAGGCTCCCCGGGATGGGCTACGTGGGCCGATCAGAATTCGGGCGTCACAGGGGCTGCTACAACTTCCAATTCTTTAAGTTCTGGCGGGATCGTCACGGCATTGCGCAATGGAAACTATGTCGTAGCCAGTCCGAATTGGGACAATGGGGGTGTGACCAGGGTTGGAGCGGTGACCTGGGCAAACGGCGCAACCGGCCTCACTGGTAACGTTTCAGCAGCCAATTCAATCATTGGCTCCAAAGCCAATGACCAGGTCGGCTTAGGCTCCGCAGTTGCATTAAGTAATGGCAACTACGTGTTTGCAAGCCCGAACTGGGATGATGATGTGATTGTCAATGCGGGCGCTGTGACATGGGTAGGCGGAGCAGCTGCATCCACGGGAGTTGTTTCCCGCGCCAATTCACTCTACGGAACGCATGTCGACGATCAGGTGGGCTATTTTCCTCCGATTGGATTGACGAACGGCAATTACGTGACAGCCGCACCATTCTGGGATCATAATGCGGTCCAGAATGTTGGCGCAGTTACCTGGGGAAAAGGAGCGACAGGCACATTCGGCCCGGTCAGTGAATCTAATTCATTGTATGGTACTGTAATGGACGATCGAATCGGGAATAGTTTAGTGCCTCTTGGCAACGGCCATTATGTAGTGGGTTCGCCAGGCTGCTCGGTTAATGGAGTCTCACATTCAGGCGCAGTTACGTGGGGTAACGGTACCTCTGGCATTACGGGCCCGATTTCCGCCTCCAATTCCTTGTACGGGGGCTCGCCCGGCGATCAGATCGGTTATGATAGTGGTTACGGAGAGATCGTGCCCTTAACGAACGGGAACTATGTCGTAAGTTCGCTTTCATGGCATGGGAGTTCAGGTTCCGTAGGTGCGTTGACGTGGGGAAATGGCACAGCCGGAACATCGGGCGTCATCAGCAGCAGCAATTCATTAATTAATCTTACCAATTATTATATTGAAACGGTGCATAGCAAGGTCACTCCCCTGACTAATGGAAACTTCGTGTTTGCTACACAATGGTGGACTGATAACGATCCGGTGAATCCACATTTCGGGGCCATCGTGTGGGGAAATGGCAATGGTGGGCTGACGGGGACTCTGAATGCTTCAAATGCCCTGCTTATTCCTAATAACAATCAGCCTGTTTATTTACCTGGTATCACTATCACAGCTTTGCCCGATGGAAATTATGTTGCGTCAAATGTTCTTTACTATCCGCCGGCGGCAAGCTTTCTCGGAGGAGCTGCCACATGGCTGAATGGATTTGTCGAAACGATCGGTGAAATCAACGAATGCAATAGCATTATCTCAGAGAGTGTGAGCTTTTTTTATCCTAATACCACGGCCTACAATCCGGTGTTTGACTACCATATTTACGGTCGTCCGAATGAAAATTTGCTCACGATTTTTTCTCCCAGCTCCAAACCGCTCGGTGGCAATGGAGCTAGCGGTCAAACCGAAATCGCAGGCGATTCGCAGACTCCCCTTTTCACCACCGACGACTGCCAGGTTATCGCCTCCCTGCGACCTGCGGGAGGAAGTCCGGTCAATGGCGAAGTCAATGCGAAAGTGTGGGTTGAAAGTACAGTGCCTTCTTATAAGTCCATCCCTTTCGCCGCCCGCCATTATGAGATTACCCCCACGAGCAATGCCGATGCCGCGACTGGTGAGGTGACGCTGTTTTTCTCCCAATCGGATTTCAACAATTTCAACGCGGCTCCGGGTAGCAACCCTAAAATGCCGACCGGTCCTGCCGATGCGGGTGGCATTTCCGCGCTCAGGATCAGTAAGTATCCTGGAACGAGTGGTGACGGGACAGGGCTTCCGGGGAGTTATAGCAAGGGTGTGACAATGATCGATCCGGACGATAACGATATTATCTGGAATGCGGATTTTCAGCGCTGGGAGGTAACTTTTTCGACGACAGGTTTTAGTGGGTTTGTTTTACATACTTACGATGGTGCACTTCCCGTCAGGTTGGTAACCTTTACCGGCCAGCGCGTGGAAAAAGATGTGGAGCTGCAATGGAGTATTGCCGACGCTTCAAATTTCAGCCATTTTGAGGTGGAACGGAGCACAGATGCCAGGCAGTTTGATATGATTGGAAAAATCACTTTCGACAATGTAAAATCGCAATACAGCTTTACGGATACGAATGCATTCAGTAAATCGGAAAGCTGGTACTACCGATTGAAAATGCTGGATATCGATGGAAGTTATGCTTACAGCAAAACGCTAAGTATGAATGGGGAAAATGGTTTTTCCAGCCGACGTTATGCCTATCCTGTTCCTATGGAGAACCGTTTGGACATTATGATGGGAGGACATTCAGATCAAACCGTGACAGCTATCATCTCGAATTCATCCGGCCAGGTGCTTGAAAGAAGGGCCGCCCGGATTTCAGCCGGCAGAGTTTCGCTGGACTTGTCGAATCTGCGAATGCCGGCAGGTATTTATCTGATTAGTATTCAGGCGGCTGGAAAAACAGAACAATTCAGGATTGTACGGAAATGATGCCCTGGGGCCTTTCGAAGGCGGGGGAAGGGAGCCAATTTTGGTTGAAAGTCAAATAATATTCTAAAAGTTTCTGAAACGATTTTTACTCTCAAAATTTTATTTTATTTTTGTTGAATATTTTAAAATAATGTTATGAATAAAGGAACGGTTAAATTTTTTAATGAAACCAAAGGGTTTGGATTCATTGCTCCGGAAAATGGCGGAGCCGACATTTTTGTACACACTACTGGTCTTATTGATGATATTCGTGAGAATGACAGTGTGTCTTATGAAGTAGAAGAAGGAAGAAAAGGCCTGAACGCAGTTAATGTAACTGTTATCTAAGCAGCCAGATCATACCAAGCAACTAAATCCTCCCGATGTGGAGGATTTTTTGTTTTAATAGCTAAATATTTCATCCAGGCTAACGACGCTGACCTGCTTTTCCCCGGTTTTGGGTGCTTTTGCTAATTTTTCGGCAAGTAATTCGGTCGGCATTGGGCGAAACTTTTTGAACAATCCTAAACCGTTTAAAAAATTGAGCGTGGTCGCACTGGCCCGTTCGCCAAACCGGTCGGAGTTTTTGCGGAGCAGCAGCCCGGGCTTGAAAATCACCAGTTTTTTGAATGCCAGCGCAGTTATGCGCTCTTCCAATTTGCCTTTGAGCATCGAATAAAAGACATTGCTGTCGGGCGAAGCGCCATATGCGGATAACAGCACCATCTGGGGCACGCCGTTCCGGCGGGCTGTCTGGGCAAATTCCAGCGGGATTTCGTAATCGATGTGCCATTGATTTTCCTTCGACCCGGCTGCTTTGAGCGTCGTTCCCAGGCATGAAAACAGGACATCCCCGTGAATTTGGCCTGAAACTTCTTTCAGATTGTCGAAATCGGTGACCACCTCAGTGAGTTTAGGGTCGGTGATACCGGTAGGGCGGCGTACAAAAATCGCCACTTCGAGGTAATCGGGATCGTTCAGAACTATATCCAGCAGGTTCTTGCCGGAGGCACCCGTAGCGCCGATAATGATTGCTTTCATGTCAAAGAGCTATTGATGTGCTAATTTCTGGCGGATGCGGGTGAGCGTCTGGCGTTCAATACCGAGGTAGCTGCAAAGGTGGGAGAGGGATACCCGGTTGAAAAGGCCCGGATGCTTTTCGATGAATGTAAGATAGCGCGCTTCGGCCGTTTGAAAGATGAAGCTTTCGATACGCGCCTGCTGGCGTTTTAAAATTTCTTCGGCCACCAGTCTGCCATACCGCTCAAAGCCGGTCGATTGCCCGTACACCCATTGCAGGTTTTCGTACGAGAGGCAAGCCATGACGGTCGGTTCCAGGCACTGGATCGTGTAGTTGCTGGGGTTGCGAGTCAGAAAAGAGTGGTAATGCGTCGCGTAATCGCCCACCTGATAGAACCCGACGGTCGTCTCATCCCCGGCAGGATCAACGTAATAGGAACGGACGAGCCCTTCCGCAATGAATCCGATTGCCTTCTGGACGTTGCCCGCCTCGATGAAGAATTCTTTTTTTTGAAGCATTTGAAACGAAAGTTTCGAAACGAACAATGCCAGTTCGTGATCCGTTAGCGCAGGACAGAAGTGCTTCAAGGAAGCGAGATATTGCTGCTTGGCTGATTCCATGACAATGCCGTGTTTGAGCACAAATTAAACCATAAATCGATCGGCTCCAAGTTTTCAAAACTGCATGCCTGACGGCGTTATGGAAGATTGATCAGGCACGGGTTGCTACCAATATTACATCGCTACGCGATTTTTACATTTGATGCGACGCTTGTGTGATAAAATGACTGGAATTTTGGTACTATCGGGTGTGATTTTGTATATACCTTCTCAAAAGACACTATTCTGAATTTTTGTCAGAGTACGACGAAGGATGGTCTATTATGGGTTTACAGCCTCAATTTGACTCTAATAACTCATGAACTCTAAGCTGCTGTTAGGCCCTGGGCAGTCGTTAGTGGCGAAAGACTGGAATGACAAATACTGATAGTGATAATTTGTACAGTTTTTTGGAAAATATATACCAACGGTAACGCTGTTAACCAGGTTAATTTTGTGTCATTGTTAGAATGTACAAACAGGCGTCGCAGTCGTATCGACATGTACTTGCTTATGCTGCCTGCCACAAAATGAACCTAGTATGAAAAAGATCCCGGTATATTTATCTGCATTGAGCGTATTGCTGCTCTTTGGGTGCGCTTCCGAACCAGAGCAAGGTCCACAAACCGGGCCTGCACCTGCTTTTCAGGTCCAGGCCGTCGGCTCGGGTGAGGCCACCATTTACTCCGAATATCCTGCAACGCTCGAAGGGCTGGCTGACGTAGAAGTCCGCTCACAAGTGGAAGGTATTTTGCAGCGCATCCTTGTGGCCGAAGGGGCATATGTAAAAGAAGGAACGCCATTATTTCAAATCGATCCGCGCCAGTATACCGAAGCATACAACAGCGCGCAAGGGGAGTTGCTTGCGGCTAACGCCACCGTGACAACAACGAAACTGGAATTGGAGAAGTTGGTGCCATTAGTTGAAAATAAAGTATTGTCCGCCTTCCAGTTGAAAATAGTGCAATCGGCCTACGAAGCGGCTCTTGCACGCATGAAGCAGGCGGAAGCGAAGGTAGGTAGTGCACGGATCACGCTCGGGTATGCGACGGTGAGGGCCCCGGTAACGGGTTATGTCGGCCGGATTTTTAAAAAGGCGGGCAGTCTCGTTTCGGCTTCCGACGCGCAACAGATCACCTACATTTCAGACAACCGTTCCGTCCACGCCTATTTTACGATTGGAGAAACCGACTTTTTGAAGTTCCGGGAAAGCCTGGCAGGTAAGTCCATCCATGAGAAGCTCGGCAATGCCCCGGCAGCTGCATTGATCCTTTCGGGCGATATCGCCTACGAACACCCGGGCAAGCTGGATATGATCGATGCGGCATTTGATAAGAATACCGGGGCGATCGCATTGCGTGCTACTTTTCCCAACTCGGACGGGCTGCTGCGCTCGGGTAATTCGGGTAAAGTGAAGCTGGGCTTCAAGCAAAGCAATGTCGTTTCAATCCCGCAGGAAGCAACCATTGAAATACAGGACAAGATCTTCGTATATACAGTAGGGAACGGTAGCAAGGTCGCGAAAGTGCCGCTCAAAATTTCCGCCTCCGTTGGTAACAGCTATCTCGTTTCCGACGGGTTAAAGGCAGGCGACCGGATCGTGCTCAAAGGGATGGATGCCCTTAAAGAAGGGATGGTGATCACTCCCAAAGCACCTGAGGCCGACTTGGTGCAGAATTAAATCCTTCATTAGTCAACAGAAATCATGTTTAAAGTATTTATAGAGAGACCCGTGGTAGCTACGGTGGTATCGATCATTCTGGTGATACTGGGCGTAGTGGGTCTTACGAGTTTACCAATACAACAGTTTCCGGACATTGCCCCGCCTGCGGTGCAGGTGCTGGCGGCATACCCGGGTGCGAATGCCGAAACGATGCTTCGGGCCGTTGCGCCTCCTTTGGAAGAGGCGATCAACGGGGTGGAAGATATGAGTTATATGAGCTCGTCGTCCAATAATGATGGTACGTTGGCCATTACGGTGTATTTCAAGCTGGGTACAAATCCGGACCAGGCTGCCGTAAACGTGCAAAACCGCGTGGCTTCGGCGACTGGTTTCCTGCCGGCGGAAGTGGTGCAGGCGGGAATTACGACGCAAAAGGTGCAGAATGCCATTATAATGGGTATCAACCTTTACAGCGAGAACCCGAAGCTTTACGACCACACCTTCCTGACAAACTATGCGGCGATCAACATCATTCCGGAGATCAAACGTATCTCAGGGGTGGGGCAGGCCAATATTTTCGGCGGCAGCAAGGATTATTCGATGCGCATCTGGCTCAATCCCGCGCAAATGGCCTCCTATAACATCACACCGAACGAGGTAATGGGCGCTATCAAAAACAAAAACCAGGAGGCTGCACCGGGTCGCTTCGGCGAAATGAGCGAGCAGGCATTTGAATACATTATCAAGTATGCGGGGAAATACAATAAGCCGGAAGAGTATGCCAACCTGATCATCCGGTCGAATGGTGACGGCTCGCTGCTCCGCTTGAAGGATGTAGCGAAGGTCGAGCTCGGCTCGTACACTTATGGCACGTTCAATACCGTGAATGGCAAGCAGGGCATTTCCATTGTGGTACTGCAATTGCCCGGCTCCAATTCGCGTGAAATCCAGATTGCGATCGAAAAACTGATCAAAAAGGCGGAGAAGGACTTTCCTCCCGGCGTGAAACAAATGCCGCTTTACAATACGAAGGATGCGCTTGACCAGTCGATAAGCCAGGTGGAGCACACTTTGATCGAAGCGTTTATACTGGTATTTATCGTGGTGTTTCTGTTTTTGCAGGACTTCCGTTCCACATTGATCCCCGCGATTGCGGTGCCGGTCGCGCTGGTGGGTACATTCTTCTTCATGTCGCTGTTTGGCTTCTCGATCAACCTGCTGACATTGTTCGCATTGGTCCTGGCCATCGGTATTGTTGTCGATGATGCGATCGTGGTCGTGGAAGCGGTGCATTCGAAACTGGAACATACTGATATAAAGCCGCGGGAAGCGACCACGTCGGCCATGCACGAGATCACCGGTGCGATCATATCGATTACGCTCGTCATGGCCGCCGTATTCCTTCCTGTGGGTTTTATGAAAGGTTCCGCCGGCGTTTTTTACCGGCAGTTCGCGTTCACGCTGGCTATCGCGATCGTCATTTCGGCTGTCAATGCATTGACGCTCAGCCCGGCATTGTGCGCGCTGTTTTTGAAGGATGTCAGTCACGGCGATAAGTTTCAGCCGACGACGTTCAAGCAGCGTTTTTTCTACGGATTTAACCAGGGCTTCGAATCCATCACAGGTCGCTATGTTAACGCGGTGCGAAAACTGGTCCGGTTCAAATGGCTTAGTTTGGCAGGGCTTGCAGTGGTGATCATCACGACCGTCTGGCTGATCAGAAAAACGCCTACCGGGTTCATACCTTCGGAAGATCAGGGGTTTATCGCGATCGCGGTGTCGTTACCGCCGGGCTCATCCATGGCCAGGACGCAGAAAATCTTCACCGAAGCGGCCGGTAAGCTTCGGGATATGGAGTCGAAGCTGATTTTCAACGAGATCGCTGGTTTTAATATGCTTACGCAATCCACCAGCCCGTCGGCCGGAGTGGCGTTTTTCAGGCTGAAAAAAGATGGCGAGCGTGGCCCTATGAACGACATCGCCCCCATAATGGCCGAAATCAACAAGCGGCTGGCTACTATTCAGGGCGCACAGTTCTTCGTATTTACGCTGCCGACCGTTCCGGGTTTCAGTAATGTGGACGCGCTGGATTTTGTATTGGAGGATAAAACCGGTGGGAGGCTGGACAAGTTTAGCGGGATTGCCAACAAGTTTATGGCCGAATTGATGAAGCGCAAGGAAATTGCCGTGGCATTCTCCACATTCCGTGCAGATTACCCGCAGATTGAAATGGTGCTGAACCACGAAAAAATCGAACAGCTTGGTGTGGACGAAAAAGAGATTCTCAGTACAATGCAGTCCTATTTCGGCAGTGCGCAGGTGTCTGATTTCAACCGGTTTGGCAAGTACTACCGCGTAATGGTGCAGGCCGATAAATCCAACCGCGAAGACCCGTCTTCGATGGATGGGGTGTATGTCAAGAACAGGGCTGGCCAAATGGTCCCCGTCAATACTTTACTAACACTTAAAAGGGTTTTCGGGCCGGAAACAATCACGCGCTACAATCTCTTCAACTCGATCGGGATCAATGCGATACCCAAGCCGGGTTACAGTTCGGGGGATGCGATCAATGCGGTCAGGGAGGTTGCTGCTGAGCAGCTGCCGGCCGGTTATGCCTACGAATTCTCGGGCATGAGCAGGGAGGAAATCGCTTCCGGTGGGCAGTCGATCGTGGTATTTGTATTGTCGCTGCTGTTTGTCTATTTCCTGCTGGCGGCGCAGTACGACAGCTACATTTTGCCGCTGGCGGTTATTTTCTCCATTCCGACGGGCATTATCGGTGTATTTACCGCCATTGGCCTGGCCGGCATCGAAAACAATATCTATGTGCAGGTCGCATTGATCATGCTCATCGGCTTGCTGGCCAAAAATGCGATCCTGATCGTAGAGTTTGCCGTTCAGCGCAGGAACGCAGGCCATTCGCTCATCGATTCGGCGCTGGAAGCGGCCCGGCTGCGGATCAGGCCGATCATCATGACCTCCATCGCATTCGTGGTGGGTATCACGCCGATGATGCGGGCGACCGGGCCGTCGGCAATGGGTAACCACTCCATCAGCATCGGTGCTGCGGGAGGTATGCTGAGCGGCGTCGTGCTGGGCCTATTCATTATTCCGGTGCTCTTTGTGGTGTTCCAGGCATTGCATGAGAAAGTAAGTGGTAGAAAGCTGCCCGCGGCGGACGAGGAACTAGTTGAAAACAAACCGGTGCCCGCGGTTTAATGCCGGGCGGTTTTAGATAGAAAAATCATGGCTAAATATAAAAATGCCTGCCTGGCGCTGCTCATTGCAGCGGCGCTGGGCGCTTGTAAGGTGTCGAAGGATATTCAGACGCCGACGGACGCTGTTCCGCAAAGTTTCAGGGATGTGGCCACAGCCGACACGGCCAGCATCGCCGGGCTGCCCTGGAAGGACTTCTTTTCAGATCCGGTGCTGCAAAAGCTCATCGATACCGCCATTGTCAGGAACTACGACATGCGGATCGCCGTCACGAACATCGATGCTGCCGGTCTGCTGGTGAAGCAAGCCAAATGGAACAACGTTCCGGCGGTAACCCTGGGGATCGGCGCCAGCACGACCAACCCATCGGACAACAGCCTGAGCGGCCTGACGGCCGGGCAGTTCCTGGGTACCAATCATCTGGAAGATTTTTCGGTTGGGCTTAATCTGACTTGGGAAGCCGACGTGTGGGGCAAAATACGGAACCAAAACAAGCTGGCTGTGTCGCAATACCTGCAAAGTATCGAGGCCCGCAAGGCTATTCAGACCAGCCTGGTCGCAAACGTTGCGAATGGCTACTATAATTTGCTGATGCTGGATGAGCACCTGGCGGTGGCGGAGAAAAACAGGGCGCTCAGCGATAGTACCTTGCGGATGATCCGCCTGCAATTCGAGAACGGACAGGTGAGTTCGCTGGCCGTACAGCAGGCGGACGCCCAGTTGAAGGCGGTGCAGCAGCTTATTCCTCAGTTGGAGCAGTATATCGCTGTTCAGGAGAATGCCCTGCGTGTGTTGGCAGGTGAATTTCCTGCCAAAATCACCCGTACGGCTTCGCTGGCAGAAATTGAGGTTTCCCGAAATGTCGCCGCGGGATTGCCGGTGAGCCTGCTCAACCGCAGGCCCGACGTGCGGCAGGAGGAGCTGGGGCTGGTTGCCGCCAATGCGAACGTCGGGGTGAACAAGGCCCAACTGTATCCTGCGCTGCGTATCTCTGCGGGCGCGGGGCTGAATTCGCTCAAAGCCAGCGACTGGTTCAATATGCCGGCCTCGCTGTTCGGGATGGTTGCCGGCAGTGTAACCCAGCCATTGTTGCAGCGGCGAGAATTGAAGACCCGGTACGAGATTGCTTTGGCTGAGCGGGAAAAAAGCGTGCTGCAATTCAGGAAGGCGGTGTTGGTGGCGGTAGGAGAGGTGTCGGACGCTATGGTGAAAATCGAGAAGCTGCGTGCCTCGCAAGCCTTTGCTGACAGCCGGGCTGCTACGCTGCGGCAAGCTGTTTCCAATGCCAGCCTGCTTTTTAACAATGGGTCGGCCAGTTATCTCGAAGTAATTACCGCACAGGGTAATGCATTGCAAAGTGAGCTGGATGTAGCGATGCTGAAAAGGCAGCAGTTGTCCGCACTGTCGGATCTTTACCGGAGCCTTGGAGGCGGCTGGAAATAAGTAAATGATGGTCGTGCAAATGGAATAATTTTACTTGTAAAATTATTCCATTTGTGGTAAATTTGTACTATGAAAAAGGAACATTTGTTCGAACCGTACTCCATAAGCGTCCAAACCCTGGATACTTATCCGGTACATGAGCACCAGCACACATTTTTTGAGCTGGTGTATGTGATTTCAGGCAGCGGTTTCCAGCGAATCAATCAAAACAAGTTTGAATACCAGCCGGGCGACGTGTTTCTCATAGCGCCACACGACTCTCATTGCTTTGATATCAAGGAATCTACAAGTTTTTTCTTTTTGCGTTTCAATGATATTTATTTGAAAACCAATGGGATAATCAGGGACAATATCCAGCGTCTGGAATATATCCTGATGAATGCAAATCACCGGCCAGGCCCAATCATCAAGAACGAGACCGACAAGCCGTTTGTTCGTGCGACGGTCGAAGCGATGATACGCGAACAGGTCAACCGGGATGTGTGTTGGGATAAAATTAACTTGCAGCTCGTGAATACACTCATCGCATTTGTGGCAAGGAATATTGAGAAGTACCTTCCTGAGGAGCTTAATGATGACAAAGAGGAAAAGGCATTTGATATTTTACAGTACATCCAGGCAAACATTTACTCGCCCAATCTGATCAAGGCGGAAAATGTGGGTAAGGAGTTTGGGATTTCCCAGGCATACCTGGGGCGGTATTTCAAAAAACATACCGGCAAAACGATGCAGGACTACATTGCAAGCTATAAAACCAAGCTGATAGAGAACAGATTGCTCCACAGCACAATGCGCATTTCGGAGATTGTCGATGAACTTGGGTTCTCCGATGAAAGCCATTTGAATAAATTCTTCAAAAAAAATAACGGCGTAACACCTTCGGAGTTTCGCCGGCGCTGAGATTATCCGATAGTTCACATAGCAAAAGACCGTCTGTCAGGACGGTCTTTTGTGTTTGTAAATCAGGCATTTACCATCGCTAGCTGAGCCCGGAGCGCTTCGTGCAATACGATCTGATTGATCTGATCGGACATTCCCTTGTGAACCAAGTTGATGGCAATCAAGCCATGGACCGTCGACCAGAACATATAGTACTTAGCGCCAACCAGCTCATCCGATGCTGTTTCGCCTGGCAGGATTTCCCTGATCACTTCCCCGAATAAACCCGGGATCTCGGTTGCCTTATGAAAGCCTTCCTTCATCGCGCTGCAACTAACCTCCACGCCGTACATCGAGCGATACAGCTCCTGGTTGGAAACAGCAAAATTCCAATATGCCTTCCACATCGCTTCCAGCCGCTGATGCGCAGGGAGTGAGAGGGCTCGGGCCTTCTTGATGGCCGCGTAAAGTTTTCGGAACCCGTTGGCTGTCAGCTCGGTGATTATGGCGTCCTTTCCTTCGAAGTGGTCGTATATGACTGGCGGGGTATAGTTAATTTTCTCGGCGATCCTGCGCATACTCAATCCCGGCCAGCCGTCGTTTTTCACAATTTCCAGTGCGGTTTTCAGGATCTTACTTCTGGTTGCATTTCTCAACATGCTCATACATATTCGATCTTTTCATGTTGTTGTTATTATACAACACAAAGGTCGTCACTTAAACACCCGCATTATTTGTACATTTTTACACAAATTGGGTATATTTCTGCTTCGTTAACACTGATCTCTTCGAATGCTCCCTCAACATTTCAAGTCCGTCCTTAAAACACATCCCTTGAATGCCATTGCGCGAGTTTGTGATACTGATCTGGCAAAGGACTTCCCAATGCTTGTAAATTTCTTTCCAGGCAAAGAATATGGAATGTATCGGATCGTAAATGTGCGTCGGCTCACTGGCGGCGCCGTTAAGCTCAATAACTGAAAAGTGCCGGCCTGCTTCAAGATCTTCCCAACTTTTAAAACGGATATCGAGCCTTCCGAAATAGAAGCCGGGTATTGAACTGCAAATGTTGTCAATCACCCGAGTCAAAGCCGGAGAAATGCGGTGGCTCAGATCCACAAACCTGGCGCCACGACTGTGATTACCGTAGGGTACCAGCAGCACGTTTTTACCTGCCGCGGGAATGTCGCCCAATTTGTCACCAAGCGCCCTGTGCAGTTCCGGAAGTTGCAGAATAGCCCTTTCGTCCTGCATAATGAAGGTCAGTATGTCGGACTTTCCGTCACCGCTAACACTTAGAAGTTCTTTTCCGACAATACCTGAAAGTTGTCCCTGATCGTTACCAGGCATTCTGTGGTAGAAGATTCCTGCTTCGTTGGGATAATCGATGTACGGTTGTAAGAGAAAGTTAACCCAGCTGCGCAGGCGGTACTGTTCGAGACCTTCCGGGGTTTCTAAGAGCTTAACTTGGGTACCGCGCTCGCCAATGTCAGGTTTGGCCATCAATGGTAGTTTCAGAGAGGTATTGATCAGCAGCGATTGCATTGTTTCCAGTGAACATCCCGCTTCGCAGCGTACTGTTTCAGGGTACGAGCCCCGGGGCATCAGCGAATAAATTTTGTATTTGCTTTCCCCGGTAAAGCCTGCGTATCGCATCGAAGGATTGGCTGCACCGAAAAACCAGAATGACCGCGCTTTTACACTCAGCCATAACCACAATGGCACCATCGGCAGGTAAACGCACACCAACGGCCAGTATTCCCAGCTACGGGCGCGTATCAGAAACCGCTTTATTTTCCAGCGAAAGCTATCGAACGCGAGGGGCGTGCTCGCTGGTCCAGGCTGCGGGACGCTAACTGACCATTTTTCTGAAAGCAGGTCGTGGTAATAAACGGCAGGTTCTTCGCTGTCGAGGTCGATCGAGGTAACGCTCACCGTTGCCATTGCAGCGCGGTTGGAATGGAAGCTCTGGCTTGCATTAAACCGGATATCGTCTTGGAGATGGAAATCCAGCACGTTCCTTGTATTGATAGTGGTTTTAGCAAACCAATTTTGCAAGCTTCGCACCCGCATCTCCTGCGCCTCGCGCCCGTACAGTGTCGCGGATGCCCATATGTGCGGCCGCGTGGAGTCGAGTTCCTGACAATGCTTCCGGATGCCGTCCCACGTGCAGCGTACCAGCGCGCCGCGGATAAAGAGGATGAGCGTGAATGGCTCTATCCCTTCAAGCGGCATACTTGCAAAACATTCCGTGGGAGCGGTCGAGTCAATTATTTCGAGCATCACGATGCCCCGGCTCTTCCGGTAGAATGGCTCGCGCCTGTGATTGGTAAAGCCGCCGTTGAGCAGTACCGCAGCATCGCGGCGGCCTTTCATTGCGATCCACGTACCGCCCGCGTGAGCGTCTCTCGGGTATAGGAGGGAGTCGCCTCCGGAGCGCGTCACGGGCGGCTCCGCCGGTGTCCGGTCGGTGCGTTCATCACGGTTGGAGGTCAGGAACGCCCCGCGTTCGGTCGGAATGTAGGTTACTGTGCACATTGCGCCTGGCGGTAACGAATGGTGGAAGCAGCTACGCCGAAATTTTCCGGTAGGGGTGTTGCGGTAAGCATTCCGACCCCGATTTTCAGCAAAGCCATGTGGTGTACGGCATGTTCAAGGTTGTAAATCAGTTCGCGTTCATAGTTGGTCGTGACCCGGACACCGGTATCCATCGTGAAATGCAATGGCTTATTATCTCTGCCGAGGTTTGCCAGGACCTGATGCAGCTTCGTCAGCGCCACCTCGCGGTGCTGTTCTATGGATCTGTCCCTGCACCTGGAATCGTAATTAACATCGCCCGCCACGTATCCTTTATCGAGTTCGATAAAAAATTCGATTACATGGCGGACGTGTTCGCCGATCGAGGCGCCGGAAAGTACGGGCAGGCTGCGCCGGTATTCCTCGTCGGTCAATGCATCGAGCATTCCGGCGATTTGCGCAAGCACCGTTTCCAATGATTCAGTTAGTTGCCTGTTCATTTTGTTAGTTTTAGAATTCAGATCAAAAACAATGCCCGTTGAAACAGGCATTGTTTTAATAACTTTCACTCGCGGTTGCGCAGCCCTGAAATGCTGGCACGATGCCAGAATGTGAGGGTCAGACAGGCGGCGAGTACGATCACCGCCATCGCGAAGAGCTTCCCGGAATCGTTCTGTACCACAATCCCCAGGCGGGTCAGGTGCATAAAAACGGCCCCGGTCATCACGCCGATGCCAATCAGCGACCCGTATGCG
This sequence comes from Dyadobacter soli, assembly GCF_900101885.1. GTDB lineage: Bacteria > Bacteroidota > Bacteroidia > Cytophagales > Spirosomataceae > Dyadobacter > Dyadobacter soli. The sequence continues at coordinate 486,201 of NZ_FNAN01000003.1, forward strand.
GTTGTGCGGGGAATCAGGATCAGAACGGATGCGATCAGTTCCAATACGCCTACGAATATACGTCCCCACGGCTCCATACCGACCACCGAGAAGATATAGACCGACTCGGGAGCCGCTGAAAATTTAAAGATGAGCGTCTGCAACATAATGCCGGCAGCTACCAGCCGCAGCGCCCAAGCCCATTTCCGGTGTGTTTGCGGCTTCATCACTGCTTGTCTTTGATCAATGGCCATTGCGTGTCTGCTTTTTCGATTAATTCCTCCCGTTTTTTCGACCAGTTGTCCTTCACCTTCATATTATAATTGAAATACAATTTGTCGTTCACGATTGTCCAGGTTTCCGCTTCCGTGGGCGCTTTATAACCTTGCGATGTCCCGTATGCGCAGTATCCGCCATATTGCGGCACATACTGGTCGGGAGCGGTTTTAAATGCCTCCAAATTCGCACGACTGGCAAAAAGCCAATCCGCATCCTTGTAATGGTAGCTAAGGCTGTCGGCACCTGCGACCGGTTTGGCATCTTTGAAAAACGCGACGACATCATATCCTTTGATCGCCTTTCCTTTCGGTGCGAAAATGTCCGATTTCTGCGCGTAAATTCCCTGGGCGGCCAGCATTAGCGCGGCTGCAAGCAATAATTTTTTCATGTTCAGTTTAATGCAGGTTTTTAAGGTACAAACTTCATCCAGTTCCGATCGGCCGCCGATTTCAGACGGGCTTCATCCTGGTTCCAGCTTTTAAGTGTGTTGTTGAAATATTTATTGTAAAAAAGATAGAGCTTACCGTCGAGTACCTTGAACGTCTCAGGGTCGACCGCCACTTTTTCTCCCTTTTTACCCATTGCAAATGCGCACCAGCCGCCGAATTGCGGCTCGTAACGGGCCGGGTTGCGCGTGAATTCTTCCTTGTTTTGCTTTGAAACAAAGTGGTAGGTGACGCCCTCGTAGGTGGCTGAAAACTCCTTTTTGCCTCCCATGGCCTTGTGTACATTGAAATAGGCCACGGGGTCATAACCCTGTATCGCCAGGCCGGAGTTTTCGAGATTGTATTGTTTTTTACGAACCTCCGGGCCCTGAGCGAATGCGGCGCTGACAGACAGGAAGAAAAGCGCCAGGATTGTGATCTGTTTTTTCATAAATGTAAAGGATGATGTGGGATAAACTCCCCCGCAAGACACTGCCTGCGGAAGGAGCATACTTGTGAAAAGCGGGTTATTGTAATGTTACTTTGATAATGTTATCGATCGCCGGCAATGTCGTGAACTTGTTCGGATTCGGTACCGGGCCGATGGCCCTGCTTTCGTTCAGCGGCGTACCTGCGAGATTGAACTGCGTAATGCCTGCGCCTGGGAACTGGTCTGCGGCTGTACCATTGTCATATAACCCAACCGAGCTCGAAACATCGCCGCCCGCATTGCCGTCAATGTCATTACCGCTTGTAGCGAAGAACCAATCGTTGGAAAAGCCGTACATGGTGGCGATGGCAATGCGGTCGCCGGGAGCCAATGTGAGCTGCTGCGAAACTTTTCCGCCGGCATTACCACCGATTTTAGGCAAAAGCACAGTGCTCGCAGGTTCTTTCAGTACATATACATTTTTAATACCGGACTTCATTCTCAATGCGGCTGCCAGCACGTCGGCATTTCCTTTTTGCGCGAGGTCTTTCAAGCCTTCACCGCGGTCGTTTTCACCGGATTTGAAGAATGGATTTTCAGTACCATTATAAACTACCACTAACACAGGTGAAAGCGGCGTGAATATGCCGGTTTGCGAGGTTAGCCATGTATTCAACGGTGCATTGTCGCCCGCTTCCGCAATGCGCGTCAATGCTTCGGTAGTAGCCTTGCCTTCCGAGTAAATAGGTTCGGGGAGGAGCAGGTTTCCGCCCGCGACGTAAGAAATTGCCCAGACACCCGGGCTGAAAGGCGTTTCGTTCGCCGTTCCGCCCGACTGGTTTTTAATGGTTACCGTAAACATCGAATTGCCGTCATAAGCCAGCGATACATTCATGAGCTGGGAGGCAGGCAGGAATGTGTGTCCGTAATCATCCGTACCCATTACTTCTTTGATATCGCGCGGCGCGGCTTCGGCGGTCCCCGGATGCGCCAGGCTCATGCCCGGCATTCCGTTCACCCGCGTGCCGTTGTCCCAGAGTTTGATCTGCGGGGAAACATCGCCGGTAATGGGTGTGCCATTGTCATCATACAGCTTGATACCCGGATTGGCGGGCGCGAAAAACAGGTCGTTGCTCCATCCGTACATGGTAGCGAAGGTCAGGCGCTGGTTTTTGGCTGCTGAAAACGAGAACGATACCGATTGGCCCGGCATGATGACGGGCGGTGTGCCGTTGCCCTTGAATGTGCCCGACTCCACGAGCGGTTTGCTGTCGAGGACGTTTTCGATGGTAAGGGTTTTAGCGGTCGGCTGCGGGTCGTGGTCCTTGGTGCAGGCGCTGAAAATCAGGGCCGTCAGCGACAGCCCGAGCAGTGGTTTGATCATGTCTGGTTCTTTTTGCGTGTTTGGATGATGCAAAACAACCCACACGATATCCCGGCCGCGTCACGGATTTATAACAAAAGTATCACAGCGGGGTTCCGCGCTGTTTTATTTGTAAACTTTGTAGAAAATCAGTGGAATATGGATACCAAAAATGTGCTGATCGTCGAGGACGATACCAACATTACCGAACTGCTTTCGATCCATCTTTCGGACCTGGGGTGTAAGGTGGTGTCGGAAAAAAACGGACAGAACGGGCTCGCGCGGGCGCAGGACGAAACCTTCGATCTGATCATTCTCGACGTTATGCTGCCCGGCCTGAACGGGATGGAGATCTGCCGGAAAATCCGCCAGGGCAACCGGCAAACTCCCATTATGATGCTCACCGCGCGTTCGGAGGAAATAGACAAGGTGATGGGTCTCGAAACAGGCGCCGACGATTACCTTACCAAGCCGTTCAGTGTGCGGGAGTTCATCGCGAGGGTGCGGGTGATTTTCAGGAGAAATGAAGAAAAGGCCCGGTATGCGGCACCTGTGCCGCAACTGATCCGCATTGCCGGTCTGGAAATCGATATCGACAAGCGGAAGGTCATGTTGCGCGGCGAACGGCTCGATTTGTCGCCGAGGGAGTTTGATCTCATCGTGTTGCTGGCGTCCAACCCGGGCAAAAGTTACAGCCGCAAGCAACTGCTGAGCCTGGTGTGGGGGTACGATTTCGAGGGGTATGAGCATACGGTCAACACCCATATCAACCGGTTGAGAGGAAAAATAGAGGCAGACGCCTCCAATCCTGTATTTGTATTAACTACCTGGGGCATTGGCTACCGGTTTAACGAAGATCTGTGAAATGTCTGTAAGAACTATCGGCGGCAACCTCCTTTTCTGGAAAATAAGCGGCGTGTTTGCGAGCCTTCTCATTATCCTGGGGATCGTGTTCGTAATGATCGCTTCCCATTTTTCGAAATCGTACTATATGACGGCGCACCAGCAATTGTACGGCGGCATCGCACAGCACCTGGCCACATTTACCCAGCCCATCAAAAACGGCAAGCCGGATACCACCGTAACCCACGACATTATCCACTCCACGATGGTGGCCAATCCCAGCGTGGAAGTGTACCTGCTCGACACACTGGGAAATATCACCGATTACGTAGTGCCGGAAGCGACCGTGCATATGAACAAGGTCGATCTGGTAAAAGTGAAGGAATGGCTCGGCGCCGGGACCGATAAACCATTGGGCGATAACCCCAAACGGCCGGGAGAAGCCGGTATTTTCTCCGTCGCGCCGGTGCTCGAACATGGGCAGAAGGTCGGGTACGTGTATGCCGTACTCGCGAGCGATACGCAGAAGGAGATTTTAGCTTCGTTGACCGACAACCTGAATTTCAGGCTCGCCGCCTATATTTTCTTTGCCGCATTGCTGGGGGCATTGGTGGTAGGGCTGATTACATTCTTCCTGATCACCGATAGCGTTTGCAGCATTGCCGGGGTCGTCAAGCGGTTCAAGGATGGCGACCATTCGGCCCGCGTGCACGGTTACGCGAAAGGAAATCTCGGCGTGCTTACCACGACATTCAACGACATGGCCGATGTGATCGTCGACAATATCGAAAAGATCACCGCCACTGACAGGCTCCGGCAGGAATTGATCGCGAATGTCTCGCATGATCTGCGGACGCCGCTATCCATTATGCAGGGCTATGTGGAGACGCTCATGATCAAAAACGACACCCTTTCGGGGGCGGAAAAGGAGCGGTACCTGTCCATTGTACACGAAGGTACACGCAAGCTTTCGGGGCTGGTGGATCAGTTGTTCCAGTATTCCAAATTGGAGGCAAATGTGGTGTCAGCTCAAAAGGAGACTTTTCCATTGGGAGAGCTGGTGTCGGATATTCTGAGTTCCTACCAGCTTAAAGCCGGCGAGCGAAACATCCGGTTGTCGCTGGACGCCCCCGCGGCATTACCACCTGTTTCCGCGGACATTGCCCTGACGGAACGGGTGTTCCAGAACCTGCTCGATAATGCGTTCAAGTTCACGCCTGACGGCGGAAGCATTTCCGTGCACCTGACAGATACCGGAACGGGCGTAAGAGTCCTGGTTGCTGATACGGGTGTCGGCATTGCCAAAGCGTACCAGGAACAGATTTTCGAGCGCTATAAACAGGCCGGACTTTATCCATCCGGGCAAAAAGGTACCGGTCTCGGGCTGGCAATCGTGCGGAAGATCCTGGAATTGCATCAGACCACGATAGAGGTTGTCAGCGACAGCGGAAAAGGTGCCGCGTTTGAATTTGTAATGCATTGACCGTGGCTTCGCCAACCCGGAAGTGATCGCGGGAATGCCCGTAGCGTGTGGTTTTGGAACCAAACCCGGCGATCGTTGTTAATGTAATGAACGATACAAAACAGCAATGGCCCGACCAAAAAAATTCGACGAAGCTGCCGGCTTGCAAAAAGCCATGAATGTCTTTTGGAAGAAAGGTTATGCCGGTACGTCTATCTCCGACCTGACGACAAGTATGGAAATCAACGCGCCGAGCCTGTACGCGACCTACGGCGACAAGCATAAGTTGTTCGTTTCCGCCCTGCAAACGTATTTGCAATCCCAGCACGAATGGATGCGCCAGGCGGTGTTGGAGCAAAAGCCGGTGCGGGAAATCATCCGGTATCTGCTGGCGACGCTGATTGACGCCACTTTGGAAGATCCTGAACGCCGTGGCTGCTTCATGGTCAACACGATAACGGAAATGGCCAACCAGGATACGCAGGTGTTCAGGATCGCTGCCGACAACGAAAATCAAATCCGCTCGATCCTGGCAGATCTGATCCGCAAGGGACAGACGTCCGGCGAGATCGCTTCGGAGAAAGATGCAGAAATACTGGCGAGTTTCCTTTTCATCAACTTCATGGGTATCCGGGTGATTGCCGCTACGAACAGCGATAAAAAACATCTCCACAGCGCTCTGGACGCCATTCTTTCAGCCATCTAAAAA
>NZ_FNAN01000012.1 GCF_900101885.1 Dyadobacter soli
TCTCATTTATCGATTGACGAGACTAGCCTTTCACATGGAGAGTTATACACTATCCTCACCAATAAGTCAGCGAAAGGCGGAAAGGGGTGCATAGTAGCCATTGTCGCGGGCACTAAGGCAGAAACGGTTATTGAGGTTCTTCGCAAAATCCCTGAATCACTTCGCAAGAAGGTTGCTGAAATCACCCTGGATATGGCTGGCAGCATGACAATGATTGCCAAGCGATGTTTTCCGCGGGCAGTACGCGTCACTGATCGGTTTCATGTGCAAAGACTGGCTGTCGAAGCCTTGCAAGAAATCCGCATCAAACACCGCTGGGAAGCATTAGACCAGGAAAACGATGCCATCGAACAGCATGAACCGGGTGTATACCTGTTTACACGGTTAATGTACTTCGCTTTCATACGGCCTGGCGAAATTCTTAACCTGCAATTCAGCCACATCCATTTGCGCGAGGCATACATTACTGTTCACGGCCTAATTTCGAAGAACGGCAAGACTGCAACCGCTCAGATCATACCGGCATTGGCTAATGAACTGGAAGGCCGCCTAGTGTTCCAAAAACCAGAATACTATTTATTTTCAACCGGGATACAACCGGCAAGTATCCACTTTCGAAGCAGGAACCATTCAGGCGTCATGAAAAGGCTTTGGAGCAATTGGGACTGCTAAATAAGGGTTACACCTTGTATAGCTGGAAACACACGGGAGTCGTGAATGCCTACCGGGCATGCGTCGGTATTAAATAGTTACAAAGTATGTTGCGACACTCTTCAATTCAGATTACAGATATTTATTTGAAGTCGCTACGATTGCGTACTGATCCAAATTTAAAAAATTACCATTGGTAGTAATATATTCGGAGACCTGCGGAGCGTAAAATTAAACGTAGGTGCGTCGGCAGACGTTTTCAATGAAGATTATTTTATAGGGATTAACCGGGGCACAGTCACCTTACTAAGATCTTTGTTTAACAGGATATGCGCAAGTAATAAGATACTAACAGAATTCGGCGAGGCCGATGCCGAGCTGGACACTGTTAAGATAAATAACCCAGTAATTTCGAATACAGACCTTTTGATTCTGCAAACCGATCCAGACGAGCAATTGCCTGCTCCGAGAAGCAAAAGCAGAATTCTACTCGCAAATTTGTTGACTAGTTTCGCGCTCTACCACTTTACCATGCATGAGTATGCACATATCGTACACGGGCGTGTGGACTTCAAAGGGTTGCAAACGGGAGAGGCAGGTATCCAAACGATCCGCCTGGATAGCGGCTATGATCTCCACGACGCGCACCGGCTGTATTTAAACAAAGGTTACGTACTTGCTTGTAATCATTTTGCAAGACAATTATGAACAATGAGTTGATGGCAACTACGGCCAGCGGGATCGCATGGACAATTGTTTATTTTGTCCTCGTTTACAGGGGCATCAAAGACAATTCTTACGGAATGCCACTGGTGCCGCTTGCGCTTAATTTTGCCTGGGAAACTGTTTTCTCTATGATCTATCCGCCCGTTGCAACCGGTCTTGCGGGGGGCGTTATTAACGCGATCTGGATGGTCTGCGATTTAGGGATTATTTATAATGTATTTTAATTCGAGTGCCCGTGGGGCTCAGTCTCATAGCAGAAAACTGGCAGACGTCTTCACCGATTGCTGGAAAGAACTTTACCCCGACAGCACAATCACTTGGTTGAATTAGCGGCTTTCGGCCGGGATTTCAATCTCGACCCTTTCCGCTATGATTCGAGAACATCACTAGAATATTTCGGTATTGATGGTTCTCGGCATTTTCTTCATCCATGTTTTTGTAGCGCAAGATCGGTGAACACGGCTATTTTCGGCTTACTTTCGCAATTCTATTGAAAACGCTAATGAGTAATCTTAATATTCATAGAGCGGGATTGGTCGTTGCGGCTTCGATACCTCTCTTTATTTTACCTGCACGTATATCTGAGGGCCAGCTCAGTGATCCCATTAATCTGGTAGGGTCGGAAACTGTCATTTTTTTGATGTCGTTGACTTGCTGGTACTGCATTAATTTTATCCAGGCACAGGTAGGAGGCTGGAAGGGCTTGTGCCTTTCGGTCTTATGCTGCTGTGTGCTTTCAAATGTCTTTTACTTTACGTTTAATCCGATTTTCAAGGATTTTCCCTTCCGGACGGCAACGAACCCAATAGGAATAAGGATTCTGATGCTATCCAGCCGTGGAGTTTTGATGAGCATTATTCTGGTGCCGGCTGCATACTTTTTAAAAAGGGACAACGAGGCCCGTCGTCAGCGTAAAGAAAATGAGCGGCTGGTCATGGAAAGGATCAAAATCGAAAACCAGGTTCTGGAAGCAGCAGTGGCTGAACGTACAGATGCACTGCATCAGGCGCTTGGTTCCCTGCAGCGCTCACAGGAAGAATTGGAGCATCAATTGTACATCCAGTCGCGGTTGGTGGCATCCATCACGCATGACGTTCGGGGGCCTTTCAATTACCTGGTCGTTGTTTCTGATAAAATCCGGCAGTTGTCGCAGCAAGCGCGTTTTGATGAAATTGGTCCGCATAGCGAGCAGCTGCATAAACAGCTTGAAACGATGTTTGGCTTTGTCAAAAACCTATTGGACTTTGCGAGGTTGCCAGTTCAGCAAAAACTTGGACAGTTTGAAAAGGTTAACCTGGGCGAGTTAATCAGCCAAAAAGCGAAGCTATTTCAAGGACTCATCCAAACCAACAATAATAAGCTAAGTTTGGAAACCGACCCGGCGATCAACGTACTAAGCAACCCGAACTTGCTCGGGATTGTGCTGCATAATTTGATTGATAATGCCAACAAACATACCCGGAGCGGCGAAATCCGCTTAACCACAAAAATAGTGGATGCCCATGTACGCGTGGTTATTGAAAACACAGGTAATGCCGCGTCGGGTGCCGTAATAGAGTGGTTCAATGCTGATGTGAACTCGATTGGGATTGAGCGTCTTGAAGACAGTGGGATTAGCCCTGGGATTGGGCTTATTTTGGTAAAGGAAATTGCGAAGATCCTGAATTTGAAGGTAGAAATGGAAACTTACGGACAAGGGACACGCCTATCAATTCTCTTTTAGCTCGCATACTTTACAGCATGTGTTTCAGAATTGCCTATTTTTGTTAACATGAGGGCCTTTTGTGCAAGTTGAATTTGGCCATCGACGTCCATTTTTCCAAACAGCCGTTTTTTATAGGTACTAATCGTATTGCATTTCAGGTCAAGGATCGTTGCGATCGTTTTGGTAGATTTCCCTTCGATAATCAGGTTCATGATCATTGATTCGCGAGGCGAGAGCTTTTCAATAGGGTTAAAAATTGAATTATCTGACGCCGCTAAAAGCTGCGCTTGTAAACCAACATTCAGGTACTTACTTCCCGAAAGCACGGCATGTACCGCTCTGGTCAACTCATCCAGCGGCGCGCGCTTACAAATAAAACCATTCGCCCCCGACCGCATCAATGGGACTGCATAGAGGTGTTCGGAAACATTGGAATAAATAAGGATGGGGACATCCTTTTGCTTATTTCTGATCGAATCTATTAACCCGGCGCAAAGCCCCCCGCTTCCACTAATATCACTAATGACAAGCTTGAATTTGGCGGGACTCATCAGCTGCAAGGCATCTTCTAATGTCGCAGCTTCATACAAAGTGTGGCCGGGAAAATTTTCATCTAGAAGCGCTCTAAAACCTGTGCGGATAAATGGGAAGCAGTCGATGATGAGGATATTCATACGTGTAGATGTTTAAATTTCTGCTGGATAAAAATTTGACGGCCCGAATCATGGTCAGGCCGTCAAACCGGCATCAATGTTCAACTAATGTGTGCAGGCATTTGTTAGCGTTATGGGATACTAGTGCGTGAAAGCCCGGGCTGCGCCCGGACGCTGTTTCTCATGGTTAGCAGAAGCTGCATTCACAGCCCCTGCTAACTAAACTTTTACTTAACGATCACCAGATTCTGGCTTTTTGATGAGCCGTCGGTAAAGGTTACTGTCAGCACGTAAGCGCCGCTTTGCAGGCCCTTCACGTTGATACTACGTGCCTGGTTACCCGAGTGTACTTTCACCCCGTTTTTATCGAAGATCGAAACGAGTTTCACCAATCCGTGATCGGTGTTGACCGAGATTGCTTCGTGGGCTGGGTTCGGGTATACTACCAGGGACAGTTTGCCATCAAAGGTTGCTGAACGGATACCGCTGTAAGTGAAAGTCAGGTCGTGATCGATCATTTTCAGGCGGTAGTAGTTATCACCATTGGCCGGCTTGGTATCCTTGAAGCTGTACTGGACAGTTGCCGCGCTTTCACCCTGCGCATCCACGGAACCGATCGTCTCCCATTTCTTGCCGTTGAAGCTGCGCTGGATCTCGAAGCGGTCGCTGTTGGTCTCCTCGGTCGTTGCCCATGTAAGCACCGCAGTCTGCTCGACAGCTTTTGCATCGAAGCTGATCAAGGTTACTGGCAGCGGTTTGCCCCAGCTGATCTGGTAGGTTGTCGGTGGCGATTGCACGCCAGCCTGGTCTACGTAAGCATATTGGTAAATAATGCTTGTGTAGTTCGTGCCTGTCAGTTTGATTGTCATCAGCGCTGGATCATAGTTAGGGATCACCTGTCCTGTTTTCACCAATACGCCGTTGTACCACAGCTCGCCATGGTCGGCCAGGGTAGTGATTACCACAGTGCGGTTTTTACCATCGCCGTTGAGAACACCATCTTCCGGGTCAGAACCGGTCATCTGCGCTGGGGAAGAAGTGCCTGGCCCAGTGGATACGTGCGTTCCGTTCAGGGTGATTTCCTGGTCAACAGCAGGCTGGTCGATGACATAGATCTTGGGCTCAGCCAGTGGTGGCTGCTGGATACCAAAGTTTGCATTGGTTACATTCTGGTTGCGGACGATCACTCCGGTAAGGATACCATTTACGGCCGCATCGCTACCAGGACCGGTGCCCAGGTTTTCACCGGTATTCATCCAGCCAGAAGGCAAGCCTGACGTAGTAGAACCCGCCGGGTTCTGGTGCAGTACAATGCTGTAAGTAGCCGGGTTAACCAGACCGAAATCATAACTACCGTTCGAGTTGACGGGGATTGTGTTCAGGATAGCTCCTGTACTGTCAATCAGAGATACATAAAGTGCAGGGATCGCGGCAGTCGCTGTACTGTTCACTGTCACATCAACCAGGGCGTTCGCATCGTGGTACACGTTTCCGCTCAATGCCACTGGAGGCAAGCATTCCAGGGCTGGTTTCACAGTTACCGGAACTGACAATGCCAGCTGGCAGCCGGATTGCGTATCGGTGATCACCACATTGTAAGTCCTGTTTGTCGAAGCCGTCACTGTCGGGCTGGCCACGAACGCATTGGAAAGACCTGTTGCGGGACTCCAAACATACTGGTAGTTGCCGGTCGAAGTCACGCTCAACGGAAGCGGCGTGCTGGTACCTTCGCATACTGCCAATGGCGTGGTGGTGGCTGCAATGGTGTTAGGACTAACCACTACTACTACTTCCTTGAAGTTGCTGCAACCGGTTTGCAGGTTGGTCTGTGTCAAACGGTAAGTCTGCGTGCTGTTGGCAACAATGGTTGTCGAAGTCGCATTCGGGGAGGTAACACCTGTTGTTGGGCTCCATTGCCATCTTGTGTTAGCAGCAGGAGCACCCACCAGGCTTAATGTCGTGTTTCCACCAACGCAAATTGCGGTATTACCAGTGATGTTGAAATTCGCTGGCGTGTTAACCGTTACAACAACCTGATCAGTAGTAGTACAGCCGTTCAGAGTTACACTCACTGTGTAAGTGGTTGTCGTAGTAGGACGAACGGATGGTTGGGCAATGTTTGCCGCTCCAACGATCCCTGCGCCTGTCCATGCGTAAGTAGCGCCTGCGATGGCTGGCGTTCCGATCACAGTCGATTCTCCCGCACAAATAACAGCGTCGCTGCCTGCATTGGCCGACGGGCTCACTTTAACTTCGTCAGTAAAAGTACATCCACCCGGCAGGGTTACAGTCACCGAGTATGTTGTTTCTGTCGTAACGGTTGCCGTCGGGTTGGCCACCGTGGCGCTGCTCAATCCGGCCGAAGGAGACCATGCATAGGTTGCGCCGGCAGGCGCAGCAGGGTTTCCGGTAGAGCCGTAACCGATCGCGATGGGTCCGGCGGGACAAACCGTTTTGTCGATCAACGCCAGGTTTCCAATTGGGTTCACCGTCACAGTCACTTGATCTATCATCGGAGCTGAACATCCTGGATAGCTCACTTGCAAGGTGTAAGTCGTGGAAGCTGTTGGTGTGGCAATAGGGTTGCTGCAATTGGTACAGCTCAGGCCCGCGCCTGTCCAGGAATAAATAGCACCAGGGATTGGCTCTTTGCCTAGCTGGATTTCTTCTCCTTCACAGATCGTCACGCCGCTACCGGTGTATTCGCCCGGTGTCAACTCGTTTTTGAGCGTCACCGAATCAACATCCACACAGCCGGATGCGGGGTCTGAAACCGTTAGAATAAAGGTTTGGCTGCCGGTGGCAGAAAATTCTACCTGCGGTTGTGGCATGGTACCGTTCGTACCGTTGGTCCAGGCTGCACCTGATGGCTCCCAGCTGTAAGTCCAGTTAGTGCCTTCCGGTGCTGGCGAGCCAAGCGTTACAGTTGCACCGTTACAAATCGTCCGGTCGATCCCTGCATTGGCAATTACCTGCGCTACAGTTACATTGACAGTATCGGTGGTGACACAACCAAAGGTTGAATCCTCAATTCTTACAATGTACTGCTGATCAGCCGTGAGCTTGGCGGTAGGGTTGGCAATTGAGTCATTGTCAAGTCCTATGGCCGGAAGCCATTTGTATTTGAGGCCACCGCTGACAAGGCTGCCAATCTGCGTTGGGCTATCGTAGCAGATTGCTTTATCGGTCAAAGTCACCACAGGCTGTGTTGCGCCGGCAGGATTGATTTCGATCGAATCTGAACAAGTGATGGAAGCGTCGTATTTATTGACGATTGTCAATGTGATGGTTGCAGGGCTGCTGCTTAGTACTCTTACTTCTCGCGCGGAGGGATTATCCACCAGATTGGCAGGACTCCAACGGTAATTCCAATCATCTGAAACCGGATAGATAGGGGCAAGACGAAGCTCCTCTCCCGGGAATACTTTCGGGCATCCCTGGGATGATATGGTTTTGATTTCCACATCGCAACCACCGTCGCAAACTTTGATTGTCATGTCGGTGGAACAAGACACACCGTTTAGCGTAACGGTCCGGCGAAAAATAGCGGAGTCACCGATAGCCCCGTTTGTCCTCAGGTAAGCTTCTTCGCCATTGTTACGGGTTTGCAGAATATCCCCGTCCCCACTTACTACGGTCCAGGTGTATACGGCTTGCGGGCAGTTAGGAAAGCCCTCATGATATACCCAGCGAGGCCCGCATTCGGTGTCACCAGAGTCACTTGTCTGGGCATTGATGACTGAAACCTTCACTTCATCCTCAAATGCGCAGCCATTTTTAACCGCTGTCAGAATGTAATTTTCCGCACAGTTTGGCAAGCCGGACGATCCGGCTGTGAATGTTGGTCGTGCGATATTGGTAGCGCTCAAGTAGGCACCATTACCCCAGGTATAGGTATAGGATGCGTCCGTCGCTACACCGAGCTGCACTGTCGAATTGGTACAGATCGTTTGATCGGGGCCTGCGAATGCAAGCACGCCACCTGGCGCTGTCACCGGCGCTACGACCACATTATCAAAGGTAGAGCATGTAGTTCCGTCCTTTTTAGTGGTGGTTACGGTCAAGCGATAGGTAGTCGCAGCGGTAGGATTTGCAATTGGCTGTGCGCAATTGGTACAGCTCAGCGTGGTTGCAGTGGCTCCCGAGGAAAGTGTCCATGCATATTTTACCGAGGGGCTTGCCACCGGGGCTGTACCGATTTGCACCCCGGCAGCACCCTGACAGAATGATGCGTCTGCTCCTGCATTGGCAACTGCCGGTACCACTGTAACCTGGTCTGTATCCACACACCCAGCCCCATCGGTCACTTTCAGTGTATAAGTAGTTGCTTGTGTTACTGCACCTGTGGTGTAATTGGCAGCTGTCGAAACAGGTGTTCCGGAAGTATTGCCTGCATACCAGGCATAGCTGAAACCACCAGCGCCGCCAGTGGCACTACCCGCTAGCGATACGGTATTGTTACCAGGTCCGCAAACATACCATTGCGGGCCGTCGGCATTTGCAGTCGGAGCAACCGCTGTTCCCACATTGACCGTGGCCACCGCCGATGTATCGACTCCCTGAGTATCTCCACAAGTGTTCAATGCAGCTTTCACAATGCGGCGATAATAGAGCGTTTCGCTGGATGCGAGGGGTTGCATATCTTTGAATACTTCACCGGGCATGTCCTCCCAGGGCCCCGACGTAGATGTGGCTTTTTGCCATTGATATGAAAGCGTGGTCGAGAAGCCGCTTGGAAAAGTAACGCCTACTGCATTTCCATTGACAAGGTTGGGGACACCCAGACTACATGCGCTCTGACTTAACGGAGAAAGACTTGTGGCAGAGACTGCAAAGCCTGCTGGCAACCCGCCAGGGCGAAGTTTTACGACAAATGCAGTATTTTGAGCCGTAGTATTGGTCAAGTTGGCGACGCAATCACTCGGATCGAAATCCACGGTCTGGGCAAATGCTCCAGACACATACACAGCGCCGGAGGCGTCGGTATTCACAAACAAGGGGGTTGCCGCACCCGAACCTGTGAATCCCTTTGCCCATAGTACTTCTCCGCTTGCGTCAATTTTACTGGCAAATGTGCTCTGATTACTCGATGATGGCAATGTGAAGCTTCCAATCTGGGAAGTAGCTTGTAAGTATGTTCCCGTGACGTAAACATTGTTGTCGGGCCCAAGGCTAAGCTTAGCAGTCCCGCTACCTATCGCCTTGGTCCACTGTACCGCTCCTGCACTGTTTAGTTTCACAAGGTTTCCGCTGGTATTTAAATTACCAGTTATGTAAACATTGCCTGACGGATCGGCTTCGACGCCCCTGGATGATCCTGGTGTCCCTGTTGCCCAAACTGTATTACCATTTACACCATTCAGCTTAACAACAGCTGCGCCAGCATCGGGAATATTTCCCATGCCGGTCGCGGCACCACCAACGTTTCCAGACGCGTACACATTGCCAGAGGCATCAACATCAATCCCATTAATATTGTCATTGTTAGGACCACCCAGGGTCTTTACCCATTGAAATGTACCTGCGGAGTTGAGTTTGGCTACAAATCCATCTGTTCCTCCCGCAGAAGCCACATTAGGTAAACCTGGGAATGAAGATGAGGGTGAACTTAGATACCCGGCTACGTACACATTTCCACTGGCATCTACATCCACATCATGGCTATATTCTGTCCCCGTACCACCCATGCGTTGTGCCCAAACATAATCCCCGTTGGCATTTAGTTTTAAAATGTATGGATCTCCGCCTCCCGCCGAAGTTAGATTTGCGGTAACGGTAGGGCTAGGGTTGAAGTCTACTGTATTGAAAAAATAGCCTACTGAATAGACGTTACCGGCTCCGTCCGCATGAAGTCCATACGATGTAATACCAGGCGAAAATGTCTTTTGCCATATCAAGTTTCCTGAGGGGGACAACTTCACGATAAACGCACCATTTCCGTTTAAGGACTGCTGGATCGAAGTGCCGGCACCAGGATCAAGATCAATCGTGCCATCCCAATAACCGCTGATATACACATTGCCGGCGCCGTCAGTGGCAACACCATATCCAAGGCTTCTGATAGCTCCATTACTGTTTGCTCCGGGAGCGGTTGATTGAAAAGCTTTCGCCCAATCCAGCACTACGTCCTGCGATTGCGCAGTAAATGCTACTAGCAGCATACAAGCCGATAGTAGAAACTTTAATAGTCGAATTCTTCTCATAGCATAAGCATGTTAGGTGATACATGAGAGCGGTGGACTGATACCCACCGCCCGAGCTGGTTACTTCTGTTTTGCATACATTAATTGTTTAATTGACATTGATTTTAATTAACAGGCGGGTGCTATTTTCTTCGAAAGGGATGAAGCGGTCGTGCATGCATAGCGTGAATTATCGGCAATAATTTCCCGTTCGCATATCTATATACGCGAGAGCTTGATGTGTATGACGTAGGAGGCTGTTAGACGAGTCGTCTGGCTTACCTAAGATTTATAATCAGGAGCCGGTTGCAACGATGCAAGTGAGAAATATGAGGATGTAGCGCTGTTCCATATGAGTTGTTTAAATACTAACGCATCTGTTCGGTCGAACTATTACGACTGACACAAAGGTAAAAAGCCTTTTTAGAACAATTACTGGCTACTGTTCGAGGTTTTGACTAGAAATGTTAACGCTTTTTACCCACTTAAAAACCGAAACATTTCGATTGTAACCGGACGTAGCAATGACTAATTTTGAGTTTTTTATTTCTTACGAATACCCATTAATGGAAAGGCAGAAAAAGTTACTAATCGTTGAAGATCATGAAATTATAGTTTGGGCTTTGCGGACATTGATCGAAGACTCATTCCCTCAGATTTCGGTATTTACCGCACCAACCTTCGAGGCAGGACTTGCGATACTGGATAAGCAGCGAATTAGTTTTGTGGTTCTTGACATCGATGTACCAGGAGGAAACAGTCCGAAAATGATTGAACAGATTCGCGCTATCAGGCCAAGTGCCAGGATATTGATTCACACCGCCATGCCGGAGGAAGATTATGCGCTACGATATCTTTCTGCCGGTGCCGACGGGTTTATTTCAAAAAGTGCCCCGCTAGGTGCGCTCCCTTCGGCTTTGCAAATGACATTGGAAGGTAGAAAATATGTGAGTGAAGCGACCAAGCAGGTCCTCGCAGAGAGTTTTCTGAATGATTTTGATAAGAAAAGGTATGATCCGGAGCTGCTGTTTTCCAAACGTGAACGCCAGATCGCGAAATTGCTGTTGAAAGGTAAGTGGACTAAGGAGATCTCCGATGAGCTAGGGATCCGGTTAAGCACGGTAAGCACCCACAAACTAGCTATTTTTGACAAAATGCAGGTAGGAAATGTAGTTGACCTGTACAGGAAGGTACAAAAAGAGATGCCAGAATTTTTGAGAGGGGTCTAGGCCATTTCATTCGTTTCAAACCGTATTTCTGAATGATAGTGTAATGCGCGCACCGTGTTCATTGGAAGCGCTCAGTTTTATATGCAATATCCTGGCGAGATCTTTGATGATGACCATTCCCAAGCCATTGAATTCGGTTTTCTGACGGATAATCTCATCGCCAAGGCCCGAATCGTCTTCATTGATCCAATTTAAGATGTCGTCCGGTAGGCCTTGGCCATCATCCTGTACGGATATCTGCATACCTGCCGGCGATTTTTCCGCAAAAACGAGAATGATCCCATCTGACGTATATTTATTAGCGTTATCAATTAGATTATGGAGAATTACTTTCAGAAGATCGATGTCCGAGTAGACGGTGAAATCTTCCGGCACTTGCTCAAGAATGCGGTTGCCACGCTGTTTTAGATAGGGCAAAAACAAATCAATTTTCTCTTTTACCAAGGGAAGAACAGGAGTTGCGTCCATGTCAAAGTTTTGGTAAACCAGCGATTTGGCATATTGCAGGTGGTTATCTAGTAGCTTGGATATTCGCTCGGTAGAGGTGCCCAGATCCCTGCTTATCTCGATGATTTTATCCGTGTTTTTTGCATTCGCCAATCGTTCGATGGTAGAAACGAGCATTCCCAGGTAGTGAAGGGGGTTACGAATGTCATGACTGATCGAGGCGATCAATCTGGTTTGAATGATAGCCTGACGGCTCATTTTTTCCTGCGAGCGTTGCAAGGCGACCAATGCGCCTTTTAAATTAGATGTTCTCAAATTTACCTTTCGCTCTAATACCACGTTCTCCCTTCGAAGGAATGCACTTCTCATTTTACCATAAGAACCGCCCACTCCGATTCCCATAAGTGCGCATCCCAAATAAAACCAGGTCGTTTCATGCCATTTTGGAGGAACGTTAACAACTATTTTTCTAACCATGAAATTATTGCTATCGTATCCATTAACCTTTTTAACATGTAGTGTATGGCTTCCCGAACGCAGCTCGGAGAATGTGATCGTCGGATTTTCCGGATTGATACTGATCCAGGCGGAATCCAATGGGTTTTCACCCGGACGTGTCAGCGCATACGACATATTTAGGTTAATAGCATCGCCAAAGTATGGCGTGTTTATGGCGATGGTGACCTGCTGTGGCTCGTTGGGAAGATTGACTGTATCTGCATTGACCGTAACATTTTTGTTGAATACTTTCACTTCATCCAGAAACAGACCCTTATCGGGGACTTCGGCTTTAACTGACTCTGGTTTAAACCACACCAAGCCATCCATGGAGGGCATCGATACCGTTTTGTCAGAAAGCGTAACTGCGCAGGGGACGCAACCGCCGTTAAATTCATTGCTTCCAAAGCCATCACGTTTGTTGTAATGCAAATAATAGGGGTTAATTCTACCGCTTTTACGGGCATATGCAATCAGGTCTGCTTTGGAAGCCTGTACAAGCCCTGTGTTGGTTGTTATCCACATGAACCCAGCCCGGTCTTCAATGAAGCAATGTGCAAATTGCAAGCTCTTTTTGGCATCGATCGGAAAGTTTGTTAACCGCCCATTGTGATACAAAAAGATGCCGTCGCCATAGGTTGAAATAAATAGGTATTGCTCCTTCTCATCCGGAGAATCATGAAGACCCCGGATTGTCAACTGCTCAGTGCCTGGCATAATCTTATAGCTTCGGGAGTACGCGTCTGCTATGTACAGGCCGCGATCCGTACCTATATAAACCTGGCGACCACGGCTCAGAATATTTGTGATTTTTGCAAATCCCTTGTTTAGAAACAGGCGGGGATATGCGCTTGTTTCATACACATTCTTGTACCACACTCCCTTTTCGCGAGTGCCCATCCATAAAGTCCCATCTGGACCGAGCCGCATCGTGGTGATCAGATTCGATATATTCCACGATCCGATGACGGTTTTACCCGTTTGGTCATAACAGATTACGTAGCTCCCGGAACTGGTCCAAAAACGCCCCAACGAATCTATTGCCATCGAAATTTGGTTCAGATTCTGTTTTTTTTTGTTAAGCCATTCATTCCTGGAGGAGGCAGCCAAGAGTGTATCCGAAGATAATTTTAATATACGCTCACCGGTGACAAGTGCAAGTCCACCGCTGGTCGCAACTTGGGCATATGTGATATTTTCTTGGTTTCCCGATTTGATGCGGACCGGGGCAAATTTTTTAGGAGACAAAACGAAAAGCCCCTTTGATAAGCTCCCAAAAAAAAGGCGGCCAGTAGAAGTGACTTGAAGAACGTTTATAATTTGTTGTCCTTCAAAATCAAAGTCATCCAGTAAAAGCCTGGTTTTTAAATTGCCATTGGTATCCGGGATGAGTGAATAAAGGCTTTTGTCCAGGACAATAAATGACTGGTCCGAGAGGTGATTAGAATAGATTTTAAAGTTCTTGATGCCCGACCTAAACCGCTTGTTTTGCAAAAGGTCGCCCAGAAGCTTGCATGGTTTGGCCCCAGCTGTCGTCAGGCGTAAGAAAGTGCCGTTTGACGGGCAATGGTAAAGCTCATCATTCAATGAAAACATTTCTTTAAGCTCATATTTCGGATATATGATCAGCTTTTTGAACTTCCCCTTCTCATAGAAGCAAACCTGGTTTGCCTGCATGACAAACGACACCGCATTGGTTTTCCGGGAGATAACAATGTATTGACGTGCCCAATGAAAGCCGGAAAATGGTAAACCTGCATAAATAATGTCGGTTGCAGATTGGAAGTTGGCTGTTTTGATGAGCGAGCTCATGTAGGGGGCGCCAAATATATCGGTCAGGGGTAGTACTGCGTCAGATCGTGCCCGGCCATTCTCAATGAGTAGACTTTCCAATTCGTCAGTGACCGCATAGAAGCCTCCCCGTTTTCCATTCGGCGCGGGCTGCATAAATGAAAATCGCGAAGAATGGACTATGGTATTTGATTTGTCGTACGCTTTAAATGTCCGGCCATCAAACCGGACTAATCCACTTTCTGTGGTAAACCATACAAAACCGTTAGGGTCTTCCAGGATCGCCTTAATTGAGTTTTGCGGCAGGCCATTTTCATCATTGTAATGTGCTATCGAGTAGTTCCCTGCAATAGTTGGTAAATATAGGGCGCCAAGAAATATTGAAAGCCAAAAGATAAGTAACCGTTTTCCCATTCTCTGTTTATTCTCATCCACCAAGCTATAAAGCTCCAATTCTCAAATTTGCGAAGGTAGAAAAAATTCGACGAATATGAGTGATGTTTATTGCTTGATAGAATACCATTTATCGATCTGGCCTCGTGTCTCCGAAGCTAAATAAGGCTACGATGTAGGGTTTGCAAGAAGCGCACAGAGGGGTCCAAATGCCGCATCAGTTTTTCAATGGTTATAAGAAGCTCGAAGTAGAATGAAATCGAGAATACATCACAAGAGCTATCAAAGAAATGGCATTACAAAACGCGAGGATTGATTTTTAAACATAAGCTCCCATAACAGATAAAACGACCCAGAAAGCCTAAATCTGGCACAATTCACTGCCAAAAGTGCTTGTACCAGAAATTGAGAAAATCCAACAGCAGAATAACAAACAGCCCACTTTAAAGATAGTTTTATTGAACTTTTTGAATATTCTTCTCGATGTTATCATCAAATTATGCACTAGAAAAAGTTCGATTTTTAATAAGTAAAATCCCGTTAACATTTCTAGCTATTTCTCGAACAATAGCTAGTAAATTTTCCAGGCCACGCAAATATCTTTGTTCGAAATAATTCGCATCTAATTTATGACTAAGTAAATCTTTCATCCGTATTATCAAATCTCTACTGCCTACCATTCACAAGCAGCAAATGCAGCCGGTGCAAGAGTCGGCCTTCTTTCGCGCGCTTAAACTTTACTAAACTTTGTAATTATGAAAAACGAACTACTTACACCGTTCATCAAAGCTGTGTCGATTGGCCTGGTGGTGATGACGGGATGGAACCAGGTTCACGGGCAGGCAACTATCGTGGTCGCGGCAAAATCACAATCGGAGACAGGACAAACATTTGGATTCACTTCGAATCTTCCGGGCGCTGCGACGTTCAGTCTCACTGACAATGAGGCTTTTATAGGTGCGCAGGATGTAGCAGTTGGGCAAAACAACCGGGTCTGGGTAACGGCAAAAACAACCAATGGAAACGGCTTAGGCGCTGTATATTTCCGGTCGGCTGGAAGCACCACGTGGACGCAGGTGCCTACCGCCAGTGCCAGCAGGCTGGATGTTGACCGCAATGGGCTGGCCTACATGATTGGCGGAGGGGGTGGCTTAAAGCAGCTCTACTCTTCGAACGGTTCATCACCTACCCTACTGGGGGGCACAATGATTGAAGATGTAGGTGCTTCTGCCGGTAATTTACAGCCATTGTATGTGATTGCGGGAACCGAGCAGGCAGTATATCGTTTTAATTTGAATAACGGCAATTTAACTCAGATCAGCAATCTCAGGGGCACTCGTCTGGATGTCGCCCCGGATGGCACTCTTTGGATTGTCGGCCTGAACGGCAATGGTATTTACCACGTTACGGTAACCGGCGACACCTATTCTGAAGCAGATTTCTACCCTGGCCCCTACAAAGACATCACTGTTTCGGCAGACGGCAGCGTTTGGGCGGCAGGCACGCTTAATACATTCAAATTCGATGGCACCACGTTTGTGCTCGACCAAAACAGCGGTGGTTTTGGAACAGGACTTTATGGAGGCCATGGAGGGATTTCTGCCGGGTCTGACGGCGACACGCCGTTTGTAACCTATTATTCTACGTTAGGTCCAACACAAAGTTCCCAAGCTGGCCGACTGTTGCAGCGCGTCGAAGACGGAACCTGGCTTGATGACCACACTGTAAACACGACTAACGGCAATACGGTCCTATACAATGTCGCTCCGGGCACCTATACCATTACCCAGAATTCGCCTGCGAGTCCATGGGAATTAACCAACATCACGACTTCGTCCAGTGCCATCAGCACCAACCTGGCAGCGCGTTCGGCAGTTATTACTGTTGCAGCAAATCAAACTGCGCTCGTGGAATTTAACAATTCCCATATTATCAGCGAGGTAATTTCTAACGTGTGCGGAGAGAATTATACGGAGGATTTTGGCTCAGCAGGTACCACCCAGCCACGATTTGGCGGCCCGTTGGAAAATGGCTGGACATCCTATCATTACGACGGAGCAGGAAATAGCGCTGCCGTGGGTGCAGGATGGTATTCCATTGTGAATAACAACACGAACCTTTTCTTTAACGGCAACTATGAGGACCACACCCCAGGTGATGTGGGTGGATATTATATGTTCATTAACGGTGGCTTTTCAAAAGACGAACTTTTCAGACGTCGCTTTTCAGGATTGGTGCCGGGAGCTACTTACTTTCTCTCAATATGGGTAAGAGGAAATAACTCCGATGCCCAAATCCTTCCTAATCTATTGCTCGAAGCCCGTACTACCGGCGGGGCTGAATTGGGTGTGACGTCAACAGGTGATATCCGGCTTATCAACGGCCAGTTGGCCTGGCAGGAGTTTAAATTGCAGTTTCAGGCCGATCAATCCGGTATTGCCGATTTTATCATCAGAAACAATCAGCAAGTACCTGGTGTTATTGGAAACGACTTCTCTATTGACGACATCACGCTGGGCACAGGCTGTGACTACGGTGATGCGCCCGAATCATATCAGACCAGCATGGCATCTAACGGCCCGTCTCATAAGGTAACCGATTTTCTTAAATTGGGCGCTCTGTCCGACGCGGATGTGGACGGAATGCCTTCTGCCGACTCGAAAGGCGATGACATCAGCGGGCTTGCCGACGAGGACGGCATCGCCAGCTTCCCGGCTATTCTGGGCGGTTCCAGCAGGGCTATCACCAATTATTCCGTTCAGGTTGCGCTTACCAACGTAATTGGTACGACGGCCAACCTTTGCGGTTGGATCGACTGGAACGGAAATGGCATTTTTGATACGAGCGAAGGTGTCTGCACTACCGTGCCGGACGGAGCCACTTCTGCTGTGCTAACCTGGCCGACGGCGACGCTCGAAGGGGAGACCGGTCGCGCCGGTACACATGCCCGCTTCCGCACTACGACCGATGTGCTGACAGTCAGCACGGCAGGTAGCTCTGCCAAAGATGGCGAAGTGGAAGACTATTTTATACCCTTTGCATCACCGCTTCCCGTAACACTATCGACGTTCACCGTTGAGAAACAAGAGCAGGCATCGGTATTGAAGTGGTCAACGACCTCGGAAACCAACAGCAACCGCTTTGAAATCGAACGTAGTGCAGACGGAAAAATCTGGGCGAAAATCGGATCGGTAGATTCGCATCGCGAAAGCAGCGTTGCCAGAGAATATATTTTCACCGACAGCGCCCCCATACATGCAGAAAACCTGTATCGTCTGAAAATGGTGGACAACGACGATACCTATTCATATAGTCGCATTAGGAGCATCATTTTCGGATCGGGCACGGCTGCAATAGCCTTTCCAAACCCTGCTACTGAGAGGATCAGGATCGCAAACGTTGAGAAGGTCAAGCAAGTCACAGTTGTGAATGCAGCTGGCGTTAAAGTGTTGCAATCAGAAAAAATCTCCGCAGAAGGCATCGACGTACAGAAACTGGCTGCGGGAACCTACATATTAAACATCGTCCTGCTGGACGGAACACAGCACACACACAAAATCGTGATTGCTAAATAAACCGCTGATATTGTGAAAAAAGCCCTTTGGATCTTCCAAGGGCTTTTTTGTGCCGTTACGTTCCAATCGCAGGCCATAGTCAGTAGGGCCGCAGCCTACGGTTACAAGTTTGAATATCGCCCTGCAAAATGAGTTTTGGGTCATTTTCCTATCTCTTCACCAGATTTGTCCTTTTTGTTATAAAGTACCTAGGCAGCATGTGCTTTTGACATTGCCGCCTTGCGCAGTCCTTTGGGCTTCCCTCCCATCCTACTCCTGACACGGGCAGCTGAGAGCTCGGCCTTGTTTGTACCGGATCAGGTCACGCTCGAACTCATAACAAACGAGACGGCCCTTGTATCGGCAAAATCGTACAATTGCTTTTGAATGGAGTGTCACCTTCGTATCCATTGCCGCTCTCCCCTGGCGAAGGTCGCGGCACGCTGCGTCAGTTTCCCTGGCGGCGATAGTGTTCCTGATGTATTGCGAAAATGGCCATCATTTGTCCGAAACCGGACAGCGCAACGGTAATGAATGATCTTTGAAGTCGATTCTGGCCCTGTTAACGATGCTGGTATGAAACTTGCAACGCTCTTGATGGCTATTTACAGGTGCCCGTTCAAGCCAAAATTCCTATTAGTCACAATGATTAGAAGCTTCTTACTCACTGCGCTAAGAAATCTTAAAAAGAACCGGCTATATGCCGCCATTAACATTGGGGGACTGGCCATTGGAATAGCTTGTTGCTTGGTCATTTTTGTTATTGTCAGCTATGAAACTTCCTTCGACGATTATCACAGCAAGGCAAGCCGGATCTACCGGGTGAACTTAAACCAACAGACCGGGGTAGGGCAACAATTTAATGGGTGTAACTACTCTCCACTTACTGATGCGATTCGAAGCGAGGTGACCGGATTGGAACAGGTAACCGGCGTTTATTGCTTGCAGCGCTACCAGTTCTCGAAAGACAATAATCTCTTTGAAGACCAATATGCATTTTTTGCTGATCCTCATTACTTTGATGTGTTTGATGGAACCTGGTTATCGGGTGACAAGGCCACGGCATTAACCTTGCCCAATTCCGTCGTCGTCACGGATTCCTTTGCCAGAAAATTTCTTGGTGGAAGCAACAAGGCTTTGGGCACTACATTCGTACTCGAAAACAAGTTGACACTTACGGTTAACGGAATTGTTGCAACCCCGCCCACGAATACCGATCATCGTTACAGCATCTTGATCTCGTATTCGTCATTAGGCAATTTTATGCCTGATATCGTCGACAATTGGGAGAAAGTAGGGGCTGGCGCTACCTATGTGGTCTTTAACAGAGATACGCGCAAGGATCGCATTGATGCCCAACTTAACCAGCTCATTCAAAAACATCTCTCGAAAGATATCGCCGATAAGACTGCTTTCTATTTAATGGCGCTGAATGATAATCATGACCGCAACTACGATTATACCAGTTTTACCTACGATTTTCCTGTGCCGGTAATGATCATATTATCCATTATTGCTGGTTTAGTTGCATTTATTGCCTGTATCAATTTTGTCAATTTAGCCACCGCTCAGTCACTGAAACGAGCGAAGGAAGTTGGCGTCCGGAAAACAATGGGCAGCAGTCGTTTTCAACTCGTCGTACAATATCTAAGTGAAGCCTTTGTAATAACAGGGCTAGCAGCCGTCACCGGAATGATATTGTCAAAATTTGGTATTGATGCATTAAACAGGATTTACGGTAAAAATTACCTTCGGTTTGAAGTACTGGTTGAACCACTTTCCCTTCTGCTTATTGCAGGATTTTTATTAGTAATCACACTACTAGCTGGCTTTTACCCAGCTTTCGTATTGTCTGGCTACAAACCAGTTCTGGCTTTAAAATCTCAAAATTATAAGAATTCATCGAACGGACTTTCGATTCGCCGCACACTCGTCATTTCGCAATTTATCGGAGCTCAGATATTGATAATCGTGACAATGATCATGACCAACCAAGTTAACGCTTTTAAGGAGCGTCCCATGGATTACGATCCCAAATCGATTGTCTTAATTCCTGCATTGCACGGCAACGATACCGGGCAATATGAAAAGTTGCGGCATGAGCTTCAAAACGTTCCCGGCATTCTTAATTATAGTTTTGGCAATGTTGGAAACGAAATGGGTGAATTCTTTACCAGAGAACAACAGAAGCAATCAGGGATCATTAGCTATGCGGATACCGCTTACATCCACACCTTCCGGATGCGGTTGCTGGCTGGAAAGAACCTCTCGTACTCAACTGGCGGTCCTAACCAGCAAGTTTTAGTCAACGAGTCACTGGTCAAATCTTTGGGCCTAGCTAGTCCGGCAGCAGCAATCGGGATGACTTATACTCTGAAAGGGCAACTGGTGACTATTGTTGGTGTAGTAAAAGACTCGTTTACGCAACCAATGAGTAATAGGGTTGATCCAATCACGATCTTAAATATTCCGGAAAAATTTAGCAGCCTGGCTCTGTCGATCTCTAAAAAGGATGTTTCAAAAACCTTAGGTGGAATCGAAAAAGCCTGGAAAAACGCTTACCCCACTTATCTTTGTAAGTATCAATTTATGGATGATTCCATAAATCAGTCGTATGGTGAGTACAACATGATCTTCTCAATATTACGTCTGGCATCTTTTCTGGCTATCTTCATTGGGTGCTTGGGCCTGTATGGCTTAGTCTCGTTTATGGCTATCCAGCGAACAAAAGAAATCGGGATTCGGAAAGTATTCGGTGCTACGGTGACGAGTGTGGTGATGATCTTTACCAAGGAGTCCGTAATCTTAATCGTCATTGCTTTTCTAATTGCGGCGCCCCTCGCCCACTTTTTAGGGATCGCCATGCTGATGGAGTTACCCGAACGCGTGACGCCCGGGATTGGCATCTTTATAACTGGTTTATTGGTATCGCTGCTCGTATGCATGCTGACGGTAGGTTATCGCTCGTACCAGGCTGCAATTCAAAATCCGGTTGAAAGTCTGAGGATTGAAGATTGAATTGCAACTGAGCACTTTAACTAGCCATTACACTCCACGCTATTAATAAACCTATGCCTGCCCATTACTTCTCAAACCTCACCACCTGATGTTCAATCGGTTTGACGGTCGCCAAATAGGTAAAGATCGCGGCGAGGTCTTGTTCCTTCATGCCTGCGTACATAACCCAGGGCATGGGCGTGTTCAGGTCGCCGGGAGCCACTTTCGGAGAGACATAATTGCTGTCGGTGTAGGCTTTGAAGCGGGCTACGAATGCTTCTTTCGTCCAGTTACCGATGCCGGTTTCCTTGTGCAGGGTAATGTTGGGCGAGCGTACAACGCCGTTCGGGCTGCGGAATTCCATTCCTCCACCGAATTCAGTTCCCGGGATGACGCTGCCTTTGTCTGTTTTGCTATGACATTCCACACAACCCGTTGCGGTGATGAGGTATTTGCCGTAAGCAACCTGATCTGTCTCGGCAGGCCGTGTTGTGAAAGATGCTTCATGAGGCATTGTGTTGATCAGAATGCTGACAGGGAAATCCGGCTCCGACTGCGGGTTGGTTTTCTCGACCGGCGGCAACCCGCGGATGTAGGCAATCACCGAATAAATATCCTCCTTGTCGAGCTGGCCGAAGCGGTGGTAGCCCATGACGGGGAACAATGCCTTTCCGCTTTTATTGACGCCGGTGGTAACGGCACGGAAAATTTCTCCGTCCGTCCAGCCGGCGAGTGCGTAGGGTGTGATGTTGGGTGCATAAAACTTTCCCGGAAAACCCATTTCCTGCGTGAATTCTTCACCGCCACCGCCTAAGGCGCCCACCAGCGGGCCGGCATATTGCGACCAGTCGCGGGTGCTGTGGCAGTCCATACATACGGTTACGTGATTGGCCAGGTATTTTCCACGTTCAACTCGGGCTGGGGTCCGCTCGATTTTAAGATCCGGCGCAGGACCGGTGTCGGGCAAAGCAGCTTTTACATAAATGATGCCTGCGGCAACGATAACAAGGAGGCCGGCAAGAATTTTGCCGATGAGTTTGAGCGCTTTCAAGAGAGTTATAGGGATTTGGGTTTCAGATTACTGGTTTCTTGAATTTTGAATTGAAAAAAATAACGTTGAGTATAATCGGTATAACTAAGGCGGATTCGCCGGATTTGCGCAGATGAAGTATTTTTCGGGTGACAAAGGACGCGAATGACACTGCCGGGCACAATAGCAAAATCTTACTATATACTTCGACATTCTGATTCGCTAATTTTACCCCATGACATCAAGGATCATTATTTTCGACGACAACCAGGAAAGGCTAAGCAGCGTGGCCATGCTATTGAACCTGTCGCCCGAGTTTACTTGCACCGGTACTTTTATCAATGCAAATAACCTGGTGACGGACATTGCCGATTCCAAGCCGGACCTCGTTCTGATGGACATCGATATGCCGGGAACCAATGGTATTGAAGCGACAAAGCTGATCCGACGTCATTTCGGCGCGCTGCCCGTTTTGATACAAACCAACTTTGAGGACGACGAGCGTGTTTTCGACAGCCTTCGGGCAGGGGCCAACGGGTATTTGCTGAAACAAACATCCCCTGTAAAGTTTCTGGAAAGTTTAAAGGAAGCCCTGGAAGGCGGGGCACCTATGACCGGCAGCATTGCTACCAAGGTGCTGCGCTACTTCGCTTCCGAACCGGTCGCCAAGGTCGCAAAAAAGGATTACCACCTCACAGAACGGGAAAAGCAGATTCTCGGACTGCTAACGCAGGGTTACAGCTATAAACTGATCGCGGCCGAGTGTAATATCTCCTATAACACCGTGAACAACCACATCAGCAACATCTACGACAAGCTTTACGTCAACAGTGTCGCCGAGGCGATCGGCCTTGCTATCAGGGAGCGACTGGTTTGACATACACCCTATCATTGATTTCGCTCCCAAACAATATTGCCTGAGAGC
Source organism: Dyadobacter soli (assembly GCF_900101885.1). Taxonomy (GTDB): domain Bacteria; phylum Bacteroidota; class Bacteroidia; order Cytophagales; family Spirosomataceae; genus Dyadobacter; species Dyadobacter soli. Next base: position 22,782 of record NZ_FNAN01000012.1, read on the forward strand.
GAAATCGGAATGTTTCCGGAAACCGACGCTTATCAGTAGCTCAGCTTGCTGATTGTTCCGTCCTTATAACTTACCAGGTAGTAGGTTCTCTCTCCCGAGCGGACGATGTCGGTAGGCTGCGAAAGGCCGTCGAGCAAGGTGTTACCGTTTTCGTCCACAACTTTGCCGGTTCCCACTTCGAATCCCAGGTCGAACGTGCCGTGTTGCAATACGATCGGTTTGTTGTTCACGGAAAGCGCAATGCCGGACAATGTCGTGAGGTTGGTTTTATACTCGCTCACAAAGCCAGCGGTGGTTATCTGGAAAATTTTTGCGGCGCCAGGCGTAAAAGGAAATCCGGTTAATGTAGTCACAATGAACTTGCTACCATCGAAAACAATGCCCGTCGGAACGGCTTCATTGCCCTCGTCTGTCTTAGGAATGAGCGCGAATTCACTCAGTGCGCCGGTGCCCTGCTCCCGCTTGATGATCACGTTTCCGCCGGCATCTGCAATGTACAGGTTATTGTCCGGTCCGAAAACCATTTCAAACGGGTTGGAATTAACGGGATCGGTGTAGTTCTTTCCTCGCACGAAATCGCCGATATCATGCACGGGGATGCCCGCAAGGCTCACCGGTGAGTCGCCGGCATGGAACGATGACACGTCGGCAATGTACAATTTTCCGCTCACGCCATGCAGGAAATAGAGTTTTCCATCCTTGTAAAGCAACTTGGTTAAACCTTCGATGGAACCCATGCTTGTAATGGATTGCAGGCCCGTCACGAACAACGTTTTTTGCCCGGATGGCGTAATCATCGAAATGCTGCCGTCATTGCTGTTGGTCCCGGTTCCGACCTCGGTCACCCAGATATTTCCATTGTCGTCGAGCGCAATGCCGATAGGTGCTTTCAAATTGCTCACAAACGGATTGGAAGTGAGATTTGTAGGCTCCGGAATCGGTACGATGTGGTCCGTAACGCAATTTTGTGCGAAAAGTGCAAGCACAAGGAAGGTAAGGGAAAGGAATACTTTTTTCATGTTTTTGAGATTAGATGGAACAGTTAAGCGTGTAGTTGACTGGCGTGATGTGTGTACAGCGTCGGAAGGGATCACGCGGGAACGGGCGTGCTTTTGCAGGGTAAATTTGACAGCGCAAAACAAGGCAAGCATCGCCCGTGGCGCAATAGTAAATTCTTACTAGCTTTTCGTTTGAAGCCTTACGGTTAATAAAAAGTAACCGCGATTTGATTACCGTGCCACTTTTTGTAGTATACTTCTGACTTGTTCAGCCTGAACCCGCTATCCTACCCGCTAATCTTCCTCATGCCACGCGAATTCTCGACTTTTAAGCTTTTAGGGGCGTCCGGAAAAATCTTTCTTTGCTCGCTGTTTTTCTTGGTATGTCAAAACAGATTTCTCCACGGCATTGCGCAGGTTCCGCAAACGCGCGTGAACATGCAGCTGCTCGGCCCCGAGCAAGGGCTTCCCAGCAGAAATATTCGCTGCCTTGCGCAGGATGGCCGGGGTTTTATATGGGTAGCCACCGGGCAGGAGCTCTGGCGTTACGATGGCTACACTTTTCAGAATTTTACAGAAACCCTGACCCGCTCGATCGGCGGCAGCACGCTCATCAACCAGGTACGGACAGCGCCGGACGGTAAAATTTGGGTAGCGCACAACAATGGTTTCAGCGTGGTAGACCCCGTCCATCTTACCTGCAAAACCGTCGATCCCTCCCGTAAAATCCAAGATCCCGACGCCCGCCAAAACCTGAATATTTTTTTCGATAAAGACGGTAATGCTTGGCTGGCCATCCCGCGGGGCAGGCTGATTAAGGTCAGCAAAGAATGCATTCCCGTGGCTGTTTACATTCCACCGGCCAATGCATCCCAGGTCATTTCAGCCGAAACCCAGGTTACCCGCTTCTTCAATGACCGTCAAAATAAGAGGTACGTGTATAGCGCCGGTGCTTTTCTGGATGAAATAGATGCGAATGCAAAATTTACCAGCCGGGTCAGCCTGCTATCAGAAGAACTTAAAAACCAACGATTTGCCGTATGGAGCCTGGTGCAGCCAGAACGGGAGATATTACGCATTTACTACCGGCAAGCCGGCGGGAACCGTTTTCAGATGCGCCAATATTCCCTTGCAAATCATACGTTCGGCCCACTGACCGACATCGATACGCCGATCGCCCCGGAGTGGGTAACCCCTGATCAGAAAGGGAATGTATGGTATAAATCCGGAGAGCAAATCGGGTTTTTAAATCAGAAAACCGGCGAGTTCACGGATCTGTCCGCCCGGTTGAAACAGAAATCGGGAGCTCACACCTTCCTGTTTACTTCCCTTGTCAGTTCCGACGGCAGCTACTGGATATCCTGCGTGGACGGCCTTTTCAAGATCACATTGACGGACGAAATTTTCCGGAAATACCTGAGCGTTCCGCTGGAAAAGCCGGGCGACATCGGCAGCAGCATACGCGGCATCACCGAGGACGCAACGGGGATGATCTGGGCATGTTCTTACGGTTTTATGGCTTATGGATTTCCCAATATGCTCCACCAGATAGATCCTCCCAGCAACAGAACGAGGCATATGGCGCTCAAACGCCCGAAGAACATTCCCGGCGACGCCGTCATTCCCTACAAGGTGCTGTTCTCCGGCGACGAGGTGTATGCGATTACCGACGGCCCCCAGTTTATCAAAATCAACCCCGAAACCGAGGACTACTTCCCGGTGAAGTTCCCGTTCATCAGCGGCCGGGGTTTTACGTCCTTTTACAAACTGAATGCGCACACGTTCTGGATGGGTACCTGGGGTGGCATGACGATGATCGATACGCGGGATATGAAACCGGTGCTGCTGAATGAAAAAGCGGGCAAGTATATCAAAAATGAGCGGATCAACCACTTCATGCCGTGGTCGGGCAACCGTGTGCTGGTGAGTACTACCAACGGCCTGTATGTCCTGAACCCCGACGCCACCATTCACGAACATTACGGACAATCCGCCGGCGACAAGATCGAACTTCCCGCCTTGCAGCTCTTTCACTCGGTTTGGTACGAGCATGCATTGTGGACCGGATCAGGACAAGGGCTGGTTCGCATTGACACCGTTCAGAAAAAGGCACGGCTTTTCACGACGGAGGACGGCCTGCCCGACAACAATATCTACGCCGCCTTGCCCGATGAGCGGGGCAATCTCTGGCTGAGCACCAATAAGGGATTGTCATGCTTCGACACGCGCGCGCAGAAGTTTCGCAATTACGGTATGCTCGACGGCTTGCCGCATTTGGAGTTCAACCATGGATCGTACCTGAAATCGCGGGACGGCACGCTCTATTTTGGGGGGTTGAATGGCATTGTCTCTTTCGACCCCGCGCAGATCGAGACCAGTACCAAAAGAGAGCACGAACTCCAATTGATATCCTACACCAAATACGCCTCCGACCTCAACCGGACCGACACGGTAACCAGCCATTTGCCCGGCCAGGAAGTCGTTTTCGAACCTGGCGACCGCCTTTTTACATTCTCGTTCATGAGCACGGATTACCACAATACCACGCTCAACCGGTTCCGCTATAAATTGGAAGGCTGGAACGACGATAGCTGGCATATGTTTGAAAACGGCAACAAATTGCTTTTCAACAGCTTGCCGCCGGGCGAGTACGGGCTTTGCGTACAGGTGTCGGTGGCAGGTGCGGATTGGGGTACTTATGAATGGAAAACCCCGCTCACCGTGCTGGCCCCGTGGTACAGGTCAATCTGGTTTTTTGCATTGAGCATTATCGCCCTTGCCCTGCTGTTCTACGCTTTTTACCGGTATCGTTTAAGCCAGATATTGCGCATTCAGCGGATCAGGAACGGCATCAGCGCCGATATGCATGATGAAATCGGCGGGACGCTGAGCAGTATTTCGTTTTATAGCCAGGCCCTGCTGATGCAAATGGAGAAAACGGAACAGCAGCAGGTCGTCCGGAAGATCAGGGACAATGCTCAGCAGGTGCAGGAGGGGCTCAGTGACATTATATGGAGTGTTAAAGCGGGCGGTGACCAGATCAATGATGTGTTTGCCCGCATGCTGCATTTCGGGGGCGGACTGGCGGAGTCCAAAGGCTTTACCTTTCATTTTGAAACAGACCCGCAGCTTAAAAGCCTGAAACTGGATATGCAAACCCGCAAGAATTTCTACCTGATATTTAAGGAAGCCATGAACAACGCTGCCAAATACGCCGAATGCACCGCCGTTCACGCGCATATTGCGTACGCGGCAGGTAAAGTAAAAATGGTAATCCGGGACAATGGCAAAGGTTTCGACCATCAATCCGCCCGGCAGGGCAACGGCCTGACCAATATGCGGCAGCGTGCGGCGCAGATGAAAGGTCAGCTCACGATCGAATCCGCGCCAGGTGAAGGTACAGTCATTACCCTCGTTTTTTAAGCGGAAAAAAGGTCGCCGGGAAATTTTAAATGTGAGGGTTAAATGGTTATTCAGTCGAATAGTGTAATTTAGGATACTTTTAGTTTCAAAAGTATTGCAGCCATGACTCGACTACTGACCCCGATACTGATTTTAGCCCTCGCCGCCTGTGATAAGACACACATTATCGACGACGAAGCAGCCCGCCTTCGCGGAGACTATCCTGTCCAGACTTACATTATCAATGACGATACGCTTTATTCGGCAGGCAAAATCAATAAAATTGGTGTGAGTGAGTTCAAAGTGGCTATTAGCAGGAAAACCGCTGATACGCTGAGCATAGGATATTTTTGGGCACAGGGACCGAAATCTGGCTCCTTATTTGTCAGACAACTACAACTTTCGGGCCACGACGGCCAGTACCAACTGACAATGGCATTGAAAGCCCCACTTTTCCACGAAGGGACAATCTCCGGAAACGTCTACACCGAGCGCACATCGCTGGCGGGTGCGGGATTTGTTTTGCTCCCCAAGGGTTATCAGCCGAATGAAGTTTCTGATCCGACCGGAGGTACTATCAAAATCGTTGCGCAAAAGCAATAATTGCCCTTCCATTCCCACCCAGCGGACGACTTCCGCAATCGTTCCCGGCCCTTGTAGCAATCCCTGAAAGGAAGAAATTCTACATTGGCATCTCAAATATTATTGCCCCCCCCTAAAAAATGTCATCGAAACATTTATTCCAATTCTGTTGGATTATTAAATGTATTTCTATTGATTTACGGATGACATCTTGCTATATGTAAAATCCAGCTCGATATAGTTCAATGTGTCAAATCAATTCAGGGAAGTGGTTTGGGGGCATTTGACGGCCGCCCGAACCGTTGCATTCATTCAATCTTATCATTAACGCCTAACTCAAAATGCATGAAGAAGTTTTGCCTTAAAAATAATTGTCGAAATGACGATTATAATCTCAGACTACACCGGCTTTTCCGGTCGGCGATCCTGTTCTATATGGCGCTGTTGAATGTTTCCTTTGTCTGTTTTGCGCAGAATGTGTCGGTTTCGGGAAAGGTAACGGATTCTAAATCGGTGGGTATCCCCGGCGTGACCATCGCCCAGAAGACAGGGACGGTGGGAACTACATCGGATGCGGAGGGCAATTACCAGCTAAGCGTCCCGGGCAATGCGGTGCTGACGTTTAGTGCCATAGGTTACGTTAGTCAGGACGTGGAGGTGGGTAACAAATCCGTCATCGACATCACTCTGACCGAGGACATCAAGGCCCTGGAAGAGGTGGTGGTTGTGGGCTACGGGACCGTGAAGAAAAAGGATGCGACGGGAGCGGTTTCGGCCCTGGGCTCCAAAGACTTCAACAAAGGGGTCGTCACTTCCCCTGAGCAGCTCATGCAGGGGCGTGTCGCCGGGGTGCAGATTTCGCAATCCAATGGGGAACCGGGCGGCGGTATTACGGTGCGGATCCGGGGAACGTCCTCGGTGATGGGTGGAAACAACCCGTTGTTTGTAGTGGACGGCGTGCCTCTGAGCGGGGACAATACTTCCGCGGGGGCCGACCAGCAGGGAATTGGCCGCCAGCCTGCCAAAAACCCGCTCAACTTCCTCAATCCGGACGATATCGCCAGCATGGATATATTGAAGGACGCCTCCGCAACGGCCATCTACGGCTCCCGCGGTGCCAATGGCGTAGTATTGATCACAACTAAAAAAGGCAAAGGGAAAGGCGTTCTGGATTACGGCTACTCCCTGGGTGTAAGTTCTATCACCAAAAAATATGATTTGCTGAATGCTGCCGAATACGTGGCCGCCGGCGGCCAGGACATGGGCAGCAATACCGACTGGCAAAAGGAACTGTTCAGAACCGCGCTTACCCACCAGCATAACCTGTCTTACGGGGGCGGCGATCAAAACAGTAATTACCGTTTTTCACTGGGTTACATGGACCAGAACGGTATCATCGAAAAGTCGAATATCAAGCGTTACAGCATCGGGTTCAGCGGCGGCAAGAAATTTCTGAACAACAAGCTCAGCATCGGAAGCAATCTCAATTTTTCCAACAACATCGATAACGGCATTCCTATCTCGGAAACGTCCGGCTTCGAGGGAGATCTGATGGGCAATATCCTCAAAGCAAATCCGACGAGGTCTATCCGGAATGCCGACGGGACATTTACACAATTCGCGAATACGGAGCCTAATCCGATAGCCATGCTCGAATATTCGAAGGATTTTACCAATTCCCTGAGAGCGGTTGGTAATATCAATGCAGAACTGGAAATAGTGAAGGGGCTCAAATTCAAAACTGTGCTGGGACTGGATCAATCCATGTCGACCCGGAAACAGGCCACTTCGAGAGACCTTAATGTGCGGGGGGTGTTCAATCTCGGACGTGCTTATGTGAGGGATATTGAAACCAATAACCGGTTGTGGGAAAACTACTTTACTTATGATAAAGAGTTCGGTAGCGTAACGCTCAATGCATTGGCCGGGTATTCCTACCAGAGCTTCGAAATTGCCAGCAAGAATGTGACCGCCACCAATTTTCAGACTTCCGATCTCGACCTGATGATCAACAACCTCGCATCGGCCAACACGGGGGCCAAAGGGTCGATTATCCAGAACTCTTCATCGGTGAAAGATGAACTCCAGTCCTACTTTGGACGTGTGAATGTGAGTATCCGGGACAAATACCTTTTCACGGGTACGTTGCGTGTGGACGGGTCTTCCAAATTCGGGGGCAACAACAAATACGGCTATTTCCCGTCGGGTGCATTCAGGTGGAAAGTAGCGGAGGAAAACTTCATTCCAAAAGACGTATTCACGGACCTGTCGCTCCGGTTGGGATATGGTTTGACGGGCAACCAGGCTATCCCGCATAATGTTTACGATTCCCGCGACAGATACAGCGACTGGTCGATCAATGACGTGGGAACGACTATCACAGGCGGCGGATACAACCCGGTATCATTCAATAATCCCGATCTGAAATGGGAATCCACCAGTGCGGTCAATATCGGTTTGGACTTCGGGATTTTGAAAGGTCGTCTGTCGGGAAGCCTCGATTTGTATCAGAAAAACACGAGGGATTTGCTGTTCCAGGTATTTGCGGCACAACCGGCCCCGACCGATTTTCTCTACACCAACCTCAACACCAACATTCAGAACCGTGGAATCGAGCTTTCGCTGAATGCTGCGATCATCGAAAAGAAGTCATTCACATGGGAAACGATGTTCAACATTGCCTATAACAGCAACATCGTGAAAGACTTGCAGGGCGCGTACAATACGGGCGGGATCAACGGACAGGGACTGACGGGCGCATTTGCCCAAAGCCTCGCCGCCGGGCAGCCGCTTTTTGCCTATTACCTGAGAAAATTCGAAGGCTTCGACGAGGAAGGAAACTCCATTTATCCGAATGGCGACGTTCAGGAGTTTGTCGGCAAGGGGCCTCTGCCGAAGGTGACAGGCGGGTTAACAAACAATTTCCGCTACGGAAACTTCGATATGAGCTTGTTCTTCAACGGAGTTTTTGGAAATTATATCTATTCCAACACGGCTAACGCATTCTTCACGAAAGGATCCTTCCTGAACGGACGCAATGTGACCAAGGATGTAGTAACCAACGGCGAGGGTGCTCTGAATACACCCGAAGTTTCGACGCGTTTTCTTGAAAAAGGCGATTTTGTGCGGTTACAGAACTTGTCCATCGGCTACCGCGTACCTACCAGTTCCAACAAGCTGTTTTCGTCGATCCGGCTATACATTACCGGACAAAACCTGCTGACCTTCACCAAATACAGCGGCCAGGACCCGGAAGTGAACACCAACAAGAGCCTGAACGGCATCCCGTCGTTCGGTATCGATTACACCTCCTACCCGAGGGCGAGAACCTGGACAATCGGCGCGAACATCTCCTTTAACTAAGAACAATACGACGATGAAAAAGACCAAAACATATCACAAACATAAATTAGTCGCATTCGCCCTTTTCATGTTCGCAATGGCCGGCTGTACAGACCTTGTTAACGACGAGCAGGATTCGGTGGTGCGACCGCCCGTGGAAGGCTCCTCTTTTGCACCCGGCAACCCTACCGAAATGCTGGCCTCGGCCTATAAGGATCTTGGCGCTTACAACGATCAGGGCAATATGTGGGCCATGCAGGAAAACACCACCGCGGAATGCATACCGCCTACCCGAAGCGTGGACTGGGGCGATAATGGCGTGTGGCGCGCATACGACACCCATAACTGGACATTTACGCACCCGCAGCTGATCGCGACGTGGAACCAGCTCAACCGCCGCGCTTACAAGTGCAATGAAATCATCGCTTCAAACCCGTCGGCCAGGCAGGCGGCCCAGGCGAAGTTTCTGCGGGCATTCAACATGTACCAGGTGATGGACTTCTTCGGTAAAGTTCCATTCCGGGAGGTCACGCAGGGCCCCAAAGAACTACCGCGCGTCATGACCCGGTCGGAAGCATTTGATTTCATCGTGAAAGACCTCGAAGAAGCGATTCCGGACCTGGTATCGCTCCCTCCTGCCCCGCAAAACGGAGAAGCGTCCAAAGAAGCCGCCTACTTCCTTCTGGCCCGGTTGTACTTGAACAAAGCAGTGTACAAATCGACCGCTCCCGAGGGCCCCTACAACTTTGAGAAAGCGGATATGGACAAAGTAATAGGATATGTGAACTCGCTCAAAACATCGGGATACGGTCTCGATCCTAACTATTATAATGCGTTCTCGGCAAACCCCGGCCCGGAAGTGATTTGGGCAAGTACCGAAGGTGTGCCGTCCAACCTGTGGAACTGCACGCTGCATTATAATATGAATCCAAGCGGATGGAACGGCTTTGCTACCCTTTCGGAGTTTTATGACAAATTTGAAAACTCCGACATTCGTAAGGGTATTGCTCCTAAAAAGGACGGCTCCACGTTCTCGGGCGTAGGTTACGGCTTCCTGATCGGCCAGCAGTACACAGAGAAGGGAGAGCCTATTACGGATACGCGGACGCAGAAACTGCTTGCATTCACCCGCGACGTCCCCCTCACCGGCGCAGCGACGGATAAGGGCATCCGCGTCATTAAATACCATCCCGCTACTGCTCACAAGTTCGTTTTTATGAGATACGGGCAAGCCGCCGTCATGAAGGCCGAGGCATTGCTGCGCAGCGGAAATGCCGGCGAAGCACTTAAAGAGGTGAATGCGCTAAGGGCAATCCGCAAGGCGTCGCCATTGGCATCACTGACGAACGACATCATGTTCGATGAAACGAGCAGGGAGTCATACTGGGAAGGTATCGCAAGGACCAACGAGGTTCGGTTTTCGAAGTTCGCTACCGGAACGGGCGTCGTAAACAAGGACCCCAAGAGGGCCGTATTCCCGATTCCTTCCGCAGCGTTGGTTTCCAACACTAACCTGACCCAGAACGACGGGTACTAGCCTGCCCTGCCGGGTTGGCACTGTAAGAAGCAACAATGTAGCACCCTTGCCGATGGCAGGGGTGCTTTTTTGTGCCGGTTAGAACATTCTCGGTTACCTTCGTCGTAAACCATACAAAAGCCCGATAGCGCGATCCCGACGAAGGTTTGTAGCTAAAATTCACACGCTACCGAAGGCGTTTGATGGGCTAAAAATATGCCCCCAGGAACCAACAGCTTCACCCCTGAAGTTGGGCATTGTCACCCCAAAATCAAAAATTAACGTACGGAAAACGTATATACTTGCGATGTAATCGGCGGGATACTTTTGAATCGAATCGGCCGAAGGGTGTGGGAAGTATCGCCTGAAAATCTCGGTAAAATAGTAAAAAAGACCTCTGCGACTCCGCTCGCGGGCGGCATTGCTTTGTATTTCCCATAGTAAACACCCTCATATCAGTTATGCATTCAGAATCTACCAGTAGATGCTCCTCAACGGAGCTTCCCAGGCCGGAGGCGCCTCTCCGCTCCTCGACTATTCCCCTGCATTCCGCCATGCGGAAAGTCAACCACCTTTTGACGGGCGTCGCAATGCTCGTTATCGCACTGTTTTGCCAGGTACACCAGGCTTCCGCCGAAGGTTCGGGCGTATGGGGTGTGACCGACAACCGGCAAGTCAACCTGTTTGTACCCACCACAGCCGTATCGAACAGTGTTCCGGGAGGCGGCAATACGGGGTACGTAACCAGGGGCTTTATGATGCTCGCGTCCAACACCGGATCGGCAAGCACTCCCTACAATCCCGCGCACCGCATGTACGTATGGGTTAAAGCGAACGAAACCGTTTTTTATGGTTTCAGAACTTCCTCCGGCAGCTCGTCGGTTACCTTCAACTGGTATTACGACAATTCTTCCACCGGATTTTACCCCACTGCAACTTCCGCTCCGAACCGGGTACTGGCAGACAATCAGACCATTACGCAGGGCAACGGCGGTGCCACCGGCAGGCCGTCCAACGCAGCAGCCGCTACCAACGGCCCAAATCAGGTAACAAACTCCGGGTACACTGCCTATTCATTTAAAAACACTACCGGCGCGGACAGGGCCTACTGGGTTGAAATCGGATCTAATAACCTGGAATTCAACTACTGGGACGTTACCGTTGCGTCGGGCTCATCCGGCAACTACACACGGCAGAACGGTCGTTTGTATTGCAAATACTGGAGTGTGGTGAACGACCTGCCTACCTCGCTGGGCACTGCCAACGCCACATCTTCCCCTTCCAGCTTTGGGTTCTACATTCCCATCGACAACACCCTTACGCCTGCCCAGGATTTTTACGTCAAATACGCCAACTTCGGCGGCAGCAACTCCGGTTACGCGATATTTTTTGCAAACCTGGATGGTCCGAACAGCAATCTGACATTCGAACAAAACCGCCGTTCCATGAATGGTTCGTCCTCGAATGCGCATTTCCCGCTGTTCCTGCGCAATCCGGACGCCAGTGTGTGGCCTTCACCGCCATTGCCTATCGCCACGTTCGAAGCCGTTTTTTCCAGAAGGCCGGGGTCCAGCCCAGCCGCAGGCCAGGCCTCATTCAAGGTTGAAATTGATAACCCGTCGATTGTCGACATTCTGATTGACCTGAACGGCAATGGGTTTTACGACGGAAAAGATGTGATCATTTCCAACGAATACGGTGCCGCCGGAACGTACTACATCAACTGGGACGGCAGGGATAACACCGGTGCCGATGTCCCCGCCGGCACAGCCATCCACTTCGTTTCCTCGCTCCTGTTCTACCCGGTACACTTTCCGATCTACGACATGGAGCAGAGTCTGGGCATTTCGATCAAACACGTGCGTCCGCTCCGGTCCGGTACCGAGCCAATCGACGACAAGTTGTATTGGGATGACAGCGATATAGCAAGGAACAACATAAACGGTACGCTGAGCCCGAGGAGCGTCCCCGTGAATGTGACCGGCGTTTTAGGTCCCGACCACAAATGGTGGGCTAACGGAGACAACGGTTTTAGCCAAAACAATACGATCAATACCTGGACAGGTGCTTACAACGATGAAATTGTCCGCGAACTGCTTTTCAACTACACCTCCGACGTAGACCTGGCAGTGACTAAATCGGTGTCTGCTGCTACGCCAAGCGTAGGACAAACGGTAACTTTCACGATCGAAGCGACAAACATTCCGCTGCCCGAGAATGCGGGTAATCCAATTACCGCTACCGGCGTGATCGTGACCGACGAGATTCCGGACGGCTATACCGTCGAGAATGTAAGCGTGTCCAAAGGCTCGTGGAATGCGGCAACCGACACTTGGCTGATCGGTACGCTGGACGAAAACGAAGTTGTAACGATGACCGTAACGGCAAAAGTGAATGCAACAGGGCCGTATCTGAACACGGCAATCGTACAGGGTAACGAAAACGACGACAACCAGGATAACAACAAGGATGACGCAGTAGTGGTAACCCCGCCGACTGCCGAGGACGATCAGGACCTGCGCAATGCGCCCGGAACCAATGTTACCCTCAACATTATCAGTAATGACAAGCTTAGCGGCGGAAGTGTACCGGCAGCGGCAGCCGTTAAAGTGGACCTGGACCCTTCGGAAAGCGGTGTTCAAAATTCACGCATTGTCACCGGCGAAGGTGTGTGGACGTACGCTCCCGCGACCGGCGAGGTTACTTTTGCACCTGAATCCGGCTTTACAGGTAATCCAACCCCGATTGTTTACACGCTTACGGAAATAGCGACAAGCCTCTCCGACCAGGCTACCATTACCATCACATACCTGAACGTACCCGATTCCTATAACGTGCTGGCTCCGATCGCCCGCCCGGTGATCGATCAGGTGATCCCTTTAAACGGAACAAGCGGTAATCCCCCGCTGATGTCGGGTATCGATGAGGAAGATGGCACCTATTTTGGCAACACAGGTACCGATGCCCACCCACAAGGTGTGATCATTACTTCGCTTCCTACCAATGGAGACCTGTACTACGACGGCTCCCTGGTGACATTGAATGAAGTCACTACCGCGAGATTATTTACAGATCCTGCATTGTTCAGTGTCAAAATGACTGGCATAGGCTATTCCAACACGTCGTTTGAATATGCTTACGTCGATGCGGACGGGCTGACAGATCCGACCCCTGCCACCTACAAGCTCACCTGGGAAGGTGCATTGCCTGTGACGCTTGTCAGCTTCGATGCAGTTGTGGAAGAAGGTCAGGTTCTTTTGTCCTGGAAAACCAGCGAGGAAATCAATGCGTCCCACTTTGACGTGGAGCGCAGCACCAACGCCAAGAACTGGAACAAAATAAAAGAAACCGCCGCAGCCGGTGATAGTCGCGCGTTGAACACTTACACGGCTTTCGATGAAGCTCCGTTATCCGGGAAAAGTTACTACCGGCTCAAAACGGTTGACAGGGACAATACCTTCGCCTACTCACGCGCGGTGAGCATTAACCTGGCCGGATTGCTGGTGAGCATTTACCCCAACCCCGCATCAAGCACACTTCATATCAAAGGGCTCGAAGCGAATGCGGTAAGTCGAGTGTCACTGACCAATACCAGCGGCGTAACCGTTGCGACATTTGACAGGATACCGGAAAAAGGTATTGAACTCGGTCGGTTCCCCGGTGGAATGTACCTCGTCAAAATCGTCGCGAAGGATGGTTCGCAAACCGTCAGAAAGATTTTAATTAACAAATAATCTTTGCGCTGTCACCTTAAAATGCCGCCCTCTATCTATTCGAATGGAGGGCGGCATTTTTATGTATGGGATTTTTCAGGAATTTGGGGATATTCGTTGTAACTACCAGTCAACCATCCATAACAAACCAGCTTCGATCCCTATGTCCAAATTTCTATTCACTGCATTCACTTTATTTTACCTTCTCACACTAATAACGTTCCCGCGCACGCTATGTGCGCAAACCGCCGACCGGTACTATCTGATCAAGGCCGGGCAACTGTATGACTCGGAAAAGAATGTATTTCTAAAAAATAAACAAATCCTGATCAAGGGAAATGTCATTCAAAAAGTGGGTGATAAAATTGATGCTCCCCAAGGTACGACGGTCCTGGATTACGGAAATGCCACGGTGACGCCGGGTTTGATCGATGCGCATACGCACTTGTTGTTCCGCCAGGGCCCCACCGATAATCTCGCCTACGACGGCATGATGAATTCTCCCGAAACGAGGGTATTGCGGGCAGTCGGATATGCCAAAAGCTATTTGAATGCAGGATTTACGACCATTCGCGACCTGGGAAATTCAGAACAATACCTTGATCTGGAAGTAAGGAATGCCATCGAACGCGGTGACTTTCCGGGGCCGAGAATGGCGGTCTCAGGCCCGATCATCAGTGCAATGGATGGTCAGTTGTATGGTATGCCTGTGAAGGAATTTGATAAATACTCGAACAAAGAATATGCAATGGTCAGTGGGGTCGAAGAAGCGAGAAAAGCCGTCAAACAGCACATCGCCCGGGGTGTGGACGTGATCAAAATCACGGTGTTCGGCAACCGGCTGGTATTGACCCTCGAAGAAATGAAGGCCATCGTGCAGGCCGCCCACAGCGAACGCGTGAAGGTAACCGCGCATTGCGACCGCGATTGGGCGGTACACGCGGCGATCGAAGCCGGCGTCGACGGACTCGAACATGGTTACGGTTTCAAACAATCCACCCTCGATACCATGGCTAAGCGTAAGATTTACCTGGTCCCCACAGACGGCTCCGCGGACCTTCGGATCAGCTACCTGAAATCGCAGAACATTCCGTTCAACGAGCAGGAAGTAAAAAGCAATTTCAAACCGCTATACGACAGAATCATGGCTGCGCATAAGGCCGGCGTGCTAATCGTGGCCGGTTCGGACGCCTACGTGGACCTGAATTTGCCCAGGGGCGAAACGGCAAAGCATACAGTTTCCGGTTATTTCGACGCTGGCTTGTCGGCGGCTGATGTGCTGAAAACAGCCACTTATAATGCGGCAATCGCCCTGGGAATGGAAAACCAGATCGGCGTAATTAAAGAAAATGCCATGGCAGACATTTCCGTTTTCGAAGGGGATATACAAAAAGACTTCAAGCAATCGCTTTTCGACGTCAAAATGGTCATGAAAAACGGGGTGCTGGAATACCAAAAACCCGCCCAAAACCCTGCGAAAGGTTCAGCTGCTAAGCACTGAGGCCGAGCGGCAATTCTGGCGTGATCAGTTCAACAGCTCTTGGAGTTTCGCATCCAGTTTGTCGTCATCACTGCCATAAAAACGGGCCACGATTTTTCCGGAACGATCGATCAGAATTTTCGTGGGGAATGAATTGACCGCGAACAATTCTGCGATCGTCTTCTGTTGGCCCGTTTGCTTCGTTTCTTTTGGATCGAAATCGAGGATATGCTTCCAAATACCAATTCCATCTTTTTCAACGGCCTTTCGCCATGCGTCGGGCCGGTCCTGGCAAGCTATTCCAATAAATTCGAGGTTATCGCGCCCGAACTTGTTGTAAAGCTTGTAGTCTTTAAATTATTCAGCTCGAAAGCACTGACCCATGATCCAGGATGGTCTTGAATAAAATTAAAACTGGTTTTTCTCATGCCAGCGATCGCATTATTAATGCGTTGGTTCAGGTCGGCTATTGCAACCTTATTCGTAGTCGATTCCGGTTTGGGTCGCTCCATTTTCGACAGACTATCCCTGAGCAACAAGTATTTATCAACAAACGGCTGGGCGCTTTTACGTAATTGTTTGAATTCGTCGTGAGGCTTTGAGCCTGTCACGATTCCATGTTGAAAATCATTGTATTTGACTTTGATACCTACTTCGCCGGGCGCAAGTATGATTTGCAGGATATTTAGGTTCTCGTCGTCCGGAATGACCTGTCTGTTCAATTTAAGTATCGCCCTGGTTGGCTGGTCTATCCTCCCTGAAAATGAAAAAAATCCGTTCTGAACAATTGTACTATCCCGCACTTCCTCTGCCACTTCATTTTCGTATTGCAGGTATATCCATTTGGACGCGGTGCCCGAAAGCATTCCATTTAAAACGAACCGGTTTTGAGCATTGCTATGGAAGCAAAATAACAGGCATACAGCCAGGGAAAGTACTTTCATATTTTTATATTAATAGCGAATCCGGAATACACAAATAGTAACCTTTGAACACAACGAATTTAAACGCTCTTGCGTCATAATAGAAAAAATTAACTTATTTCATGAAAATTTTCTATTTATTAATATTCGTCCTCGCATCCGCAACGGGCCATGCGCAATGGAAAGCTAATTTAGGCGTCAATATTCCTCCGGTTATTGGCAGCCCCGCCGAAATCAGTTCGGAATTTACCCGGCATCCTGGATACTCACTCAACTTCAATCTGGGCCATACTTTCAAAACCGGCCATACGGGTTTGATAAACTACAATGTTTACGATGGCGTTAGCGAGAGAAAAACTTCCGGCACATTTCTTAAAGCCGGGGCAAGAATTTACCCGATATCATTTTCAGGCAAACAGAGAAGGAATCATTTTTTCATCGGTGCATTCCTTGTACTATCGCAATACCGCCAAACCGCATTAAAACGAGAGTTATCGGAAGATTTGGTTTTTGGGGACAGCTATACACCTATTTCAGCAAAGGGTGTTGTGCTGTTTCCTGCCGCAACTATCGGATTTCAAAACAGATTAGGCAAGTCCTTACTACTGGATTGGGGCGTGCAAAAGTCTTTTGTTATCCGTGAGGGCAATTACCTTGGAAGCAGGATGCGCAATTACCAACCCGGCGCAGGTTCGCCGCAATCGGATCCATGGATCGGATATTTCCAGGGTGTTTTATCCCTGAAATATCAATTTGCTCATTGAAGTTTGCGCATTGCTAGTGGCGGCGTTGACGGTTATCGCAGCAACAGGAAGCTGATCACCGGTTTAAGTTCCTCATAGCTGAGAATGGTCCAGGGAATTTGCCGTGGATAAAAAATAACATATTGCGTCGGCATTAATATACAAAGTGCCATCACGCCCATATAAAGGTATTTCAGATCTGCAGTTTTATATTTATTAATGATCAATACAGCGGTAATCATTAACGGAAATGCGTAAGTCAGGCTTCTGGAAATATCATACACCGCATAAGAGACCAGCGTTTGCACAACGATTATCGAAACCATTGAGACGATTAAAACTAGATTGCCCCGTTTAGCCAATAAACCAATTGCCGCAATAAACAATAGCCATAGTCCTTCAAAAGTCAAATAGATACCCGAAAGCCTGTGTTTCAACTGGTATGGAATCAGTGCCAGTTCTGCGCCCGATCCATGTCCCACAGGGGTACGAAGACCGTACCGATTGGACAGGAATAATCTTACAACCAGATAACCAGCCCCAACCACCAATACAATTGAGGATCTCCTCGAAAGCCAATCCTTAATGTCGCGAAATTGCCAGAATGATTGCAATTCGAAATCCGTTTCAGAAAGCAGGTGAAAAAGATAAACGGCTGCCAATGCAATGACGGCCCGCTCGTCCGTCCAGCATGCCAGCGTAAGGGTGAGAAAAATCCCGATGCGATTTTTCAGGTACATTCCCAGGAGAAGGAAAAAATAGGCGAAGGCATCAAACCAGAAATCATAATCCCAGAAAAAGGCCTTGCCAAGATAAATGGAAGAAATTCCCATCACAAAATACAACACCGTTCCGGAAGCCAGCCTCCTCAGCAACAATTTCATCAGGAAGAATAAAAAGGGCACAAGCAATGCGGACTGGATCAGGTAGATCAGAATGACATTCCGCCCGCTTCCACTATCACCAATTCCGAGCAGTTTACTTAGCAGCGGTACCGTAAACCTGAAATCAATTTTACCACCATGCGTCTCCTGATCTCCCCGAACCGTTTCCAAAGGAGCCTTTACCTTATCGAAAAAGTAGGCATAGTTGGTTGTGAGGTTACCATCAAAAATGAGCTCCAAATACCTCGGGTAGGTAAACAGCAATACCAGAAATGATATAATAACAGATGTTGCGAATATTCTCCGGTCCGAGCTCAGACATTGGGTCAGATAACTTCCTTTGAAAAAATCTTTGGCCGTATCATCAGGTTTCTGCATAAGGCGTGAATGGACTGGATCCGGTAATGATTCCGAGGCCGAACGAAACGGGAAAAACTGCATAAACAATAGTTCAATATCTGATATCCTGGGTTAAAATACAGACATATTTTAAGTTTTAAACCGTTGCACAGCCCAAGAAATATTTCAAACGATTTTGCAAGCTTGTTCAGCGACGTTCCACCGGCCTGCGTGGTGTGTAGAAGATTGTGATGTAATCGATCATTTGTCTGATAGAAGAAGCCTCCGTTATTTCTCTACTGAGAAAAAAAGCGTTTTCACACATTGCCACAAAACCAGCAGGGGTTTACAGGTATCCATTCAACTCGCGCATGGGCATAAGTAGAAAACCGAAAATTTTGTTTTATATATAAAAAAACTATATATAAAATCTAAAAACAGCACCTTAGGATCATGCTAGCACATTACTTAACACTCGCCTTGCGCCGGATGTGGCGGCAACGCCAGGTCAACATGATACGCGTTGTCAGCCTCGCCTTGGGGCTTGCAAGCGGGCTGGTGATCTTTTTGGTCGTCAACTACATGTTCAGCTTCGATCGCCACCACCCGCATATGGACCGCTCGTACTGGGTGGTAACGGACATCAAAAGAGAAAGCATTATGCCTACCGATGCAGCTCCGCGCCCATTGGCGGAAGTGCTACGTCGCACCTACCCGTTTGTCGAAAGTGCTACCCGGTTGGAAACGGTTTTCGGGCGTACCATCAGCATCCCGGACGGAAAACAGGGTGTGGCCAAGAAATTCAATGAAGCCCGGAACGTGTGTTTCGCCGAACCACAATACTTCAACCACTTCTTCGTCGAATGGATTTCGGGTAATCCGGCAACAGCGCTTTCAGCGCCCAATACGATCGTAATTAGTGAGCGCTATGCCCAAAAATACTTCGATAACGCCGATCCGATCGGCCGTACATTGCGGCTGGACAACCACATTAAAAGCCGTAGAACAAATTTGGGACGAGGCCATGCCATACCAGGTGTACAAGGCCGATCATCTGGACGATCTGCTCGGGTCGTTTCTGGATACGGAACGATTGCTGGCAGGGTTTGTGCAGGACCGTCCTCGGACATGCCATGAAAGCGGCGATGCAGAATCCCGTCGAATATTTCAGAGCGCAGTAAGACATTAAAAAAGTCCTGTAAACAATGCATTTACAGGACTTTTTTTCTTTAATCACTTACTTACCTCCCTACTGCAACCTGCTTGCTTGTGACAACGCCGTCTCGCCCGGTGATCTGAAGAATATACAGCCCGGCACGTAAATGGCCTACGCTGATAACCGAAGAAGGCTTGGCGGTTTGGAGGACGGTTTTACCGGCCTGATCCAGCAATTGTACTGACACCGCATTTTTGAGAGCAGTCGTGCTCAGCTGCAACCGGTCAGCAACCGGATTTGGATAAAATGCGGCCATTTGAACGCCGTCGAAAACGACGCTTGATATTTTACTGTACGAAAATGTACTGTCACGGTCCACCATTTTCAGGCGGTAAAGGTTTCCTCCGGCAAGCGGCGCTTCGTCGACCGTATCGTAGTCGAGTCTCGCCTTGCTGACATCCGCCGCTTTAACGGTTCCGATTGCGTTCCAGCTGGTACCGTTCGCGCTGCGCTGTATTTCGAAATGGCTGGAATTGACCTCGTCGGCAGTGGCCCAGGTGAGCGCCACATGGTTTTCCCTGGCGGCAGCTTTAAAGTCGATAAGGGTTACCGGCAGCGGATCGGTGACGTTTACCACCACTTCGGATGTTTTCGCGCATCCATTTGCGCCCGCAGTTACAAAATACGTGTACCTGCCGGCCTTGGAGGGAACGACGATGTTGTTAAGCGTTCCCGTGTTGCCGATCTGTGTGCCGTTCATTTCCCATACGTAGCCGAGTCCCGAACAATCGCCGTTGCAGGAAGACGACAGGTTAATGGAGCTCCCTATTGTCGGGTTCGAGGCGCTCGTCGCACCCGTAATCGAGATCTGGCAGTTCTTTTGCAGGTCGTTGCTGAGCAAAATATTGACGGGTGTCCCACCGGCGGTGTTACGTGCATTCATCCAGGTTTTATAAGCGTCGCAATCCGAAGAATAGCTGTTCCGGTTGGTCACGCATCCATTCTGCTGGATAATGCCCGACAATGTAAAACTATCCTGGTTTGAAGGGGTCGGTGTAGCAACGGGCTGATTGACCCAGGTATCGGCCAGTTCCCGAACGGCAGGGCCTCCGCCGTCACGCAGCAAATTTTCAAAAAACATACAACTCACCGCCTGTGCACCGTGGAGGTAGCTCTCGGTGGCGTAGGAAATAAAATTGGAAATCCCGTGATTCGGACTGTAACCGGCCTCGTTGATGTACAGTTTTCCGGGAAGATTGGCACGGAGCAGATCGATGGCAAACCGGTGGTCGTAGTTGTTATCATCGTTGATTTTGATCCCGTCCAGCTCGGCTGCTACGTCGTTAAATGCAAAAGTGGTCCTTCCCAGCGACAATTTGTCAAACACCGACCCGTGATGCGCGATGACATTGATGCGACTATCGACGGACTTGACCGTATTTTTGAAGATATTATTGATTTCCTTCAAAACCTGTGTCCGGTAAAGGTACCAATCCGCCCCGTCGGCCTGGGCGAACATGGAGTATGACGGTCTTTTGGGAGATATCTGATCGAAAGAGGTGTAGTTGGTCCCCCACACGAAATTAAGCGACTGGATCTTCTCGTATTTCGCTGCCAGCCAGGTTTTATAGCCATTTTGCATCGGCTGCGAGTAATCCGCCATGCTGTTGCCATCCCGTAGGTTAGTAGGCTCCTCGAAATGGTATTTGTCCGTTCCAACCTCGAATTCTGCCTCCCCCTGTCGGGTGTAAATGAGGTCCATGTAAAGCAGCTCGTTCGTATTCTGAAGATAGCCATACCGCTGCGCTACTTTCCGGGCAAAATCGGATACCCTGTCGCGGGTCGACTGAGCTGCGAGGGATGTCATCACGAATTGTACGTGAACCCCGTTGATCGCTCCGCCGTATTTCTGGAAAACAGCTTCCGTTCCGTCAAATCCGGCATTCAGTATCCGTTCGTCCCGAAGCCAGCCGTCGCCCGTGTCGATGCCGTACCTGTCGGAATAGCTCTGCGTAGCGTTGTCGACCGAGCTCACGGCGACGTTGATCCCGATTTTCATTCCCAGCGACCGTGCCTTTGCGATCTGCTCGTCGTACATTTTCCATACATTGTAGCCCTGCCCGTACTGCGCTTTGTTGGCCCGGGAAATGTAGCCTTCAATCGCGCCCCATTGGATACTGAGAAAAACCGCATTGCAACCCACATCGTGTGCCTGTTCAATGAGTTCCAAATCGCTCCAATTTCCTTCGTTTACGAGACTGAGTCCCAGGTAACGTTGCTGGCCGAAAGTGATGGTGGAAAAACCAATAACGTTGATGATGATTGTCAGAATGACCTTTTTGAATGATACAGAATTGCTTCTGCCAGCTTGAAAAGTGGGCAACATTTTTTGCATAGAAACGCGGTTGTTTTGAGGTTTACTGCTCGGCGGTTATGCCAAAACTGTCTGAAAGTTACATTTAACCACGCACTTTGTCTAATTAATTCAATATTCATTCAACTTAAATACTAAAAATACTTCCAATTCGTAGTAGTTATTCTCCTATTCGAGCGTTTACAGTTACTATTTCCTTGAAAAAAATCTCGACATCTTCTTCGAGTTTTATTGATTTTTTCCAAAATAAAAGCCCGCAAATCAGAGATCTGCGGGCTTATGCAACACCGATTAACCTAATGGACTTATGGTTCAGTGCGCACGGCTTAGCCTTTAATTTACAATCACCTCATCCACAAACAGCCATCCTTTATTTCCCTTGCCTGAATGCCATGCGGGTATTTTGGCCAGCGGTTTAGCGACGAGCTTGATACAGCTCAGCTGCTGAGGCTCGAAACCCGCTTCGTAGACTACATTCTCCGCACCCGGAATATCTTTCGCCGGAACGCCCGGCGTAATCACTTTCAATAGCTTTAAAGTTTTCGGATCGGCGCCGCCCCAAACTTCTATTCGGGTAGGTTCGAAAATAAAACTTCCGAAACTTCGCAATGTGCTCAATGTCACATTGCTGGCCCTTACCGGATTTTTAAAGAACAGATAGCTCTGGAAATCATTTTCGACGTAACCCAGCCACGTTCCGCTCACCCGTTCGGTATCGCCCACCTTGCCGTCGGAGATCGAGGAGGCGCCTTTGGCATGGTATCGCTGGTCGACTGGCGTAATGAGCTGCGCGCTGTCGACATGGAAACCTTCCTTGAAAAACAGCTTGCTCACCATCGGGCTGCCATACCATCCGTTCCGGAATGCCTTCGCTTTGAGGTTGATGTTGGCGGTAATGGGAATAGGCTTGTCGTAAATGGGCGACTGGGTGCTATCCGGCTCGGTGCCGTCCAGCGTGTACCGGATGACGGTACCGGCAATCTGGTGCTTCATGGTCACCGATTCGCCCTTGCCTATCAGCTGCTTTTCGTTCAGGATCACCGGCGGGTTGAGCGCCATAACGAGCGTATCGCTCCGGAAACCCGTTTCGAATGCAATTTTTTGCCCCTTTTTCAAATTTTCCAAATCTTTGGGAGCAATGCCGGTACTCCACAAATACACCCTTTTCAGCGCCGGGAAGCCATCGAGCGATTTAACCTGCGCCATCGTAATGGCCGTGCCGCTCAATGAAAGCTCGCGCAGATTCGGTAGTTTTTTAAGCTCCGCGAGGTTATTACCGGTAATGTCTGTAAAGTTCAATATCAATCTGCGAAGCTCGGGGAATTTGGCTAATGCTTTGATATCCTCGTCCTTGACAGGCATTTTACTCAAATCCATCGAAACGATCTGGTCCTTCAAAGGGATCAGGCCTTCGATATCCTGGCTTTTGAAATTGGCCCTGTTGTAAAAATTGACGAACAATGCCGGCGAGCCTGCCGACAATGGCTTAATGAGCCGGTAATTGGTATTCAGCTTCTGTACTTCATCCGCAGACGCCGCACTGAATGTGTACTGCTCCTCGGTACGGTCGCCGCCGAGCACGTTCTGGGCGTACGCATACACGGGGTTTTGTGGGGGCAACGAGCTTACCAGTTGGTCAAACCGCGAGCCGCCTTTTACCCAGGCCGCGAGCAGCACCACTTCCTCTTCCGTCAATTGCACCTTACCACGTGGCGGCATATGCTTTTTATCTTCCAAGGGCAAATGCAGCCGGCTGATCAGCAACCCGAGATCCGCTTTGGTGGTATCCCACAAAACTCCCCCTTTACCCCCTTTCACGAGCAAAGCCTGGGTTTGCATTTGTAGTCCGCCTTTCGATTTTTCCTCATTATGGCAGGAAAGGCATTTCTGTTCGAGCACCGGTTTTACCAAATGCTCATATACTTTGGCCTCTTCGAAAGCAACTTGCTCCGCTGGTTCCGCCGAAGGCCCCAATGGCGAGATCAGAAAATCCTCCCCGTGCGTAAGGTTACCGCCAAGGTGCCCGCCTACGAAAAGCAGCACCAGGAACGCACCCGCAACCAGCTTCGCAGGCAACTTCCACGGCGACAACGACTTTCTAACGCCATACCAGGCAACCGCGGCAATGGAAATGGCAATGCCCAGCCATTTGTGCCAAAGCAATGTATCCGACTCGTACCCTTCCTCATGAGACAAAACAAACCCCGAGAATGCGGCCACAGCGGCTGTAACCGTGCCTATCACAAGCAGGCTATCGGCCAGGCCTTCATTCCATGTGTGCGATTCGGGCTTGCGCTCGATGATTACCCAAAGGCTGTAAAGGATGAGTACCACCAGCGGAAAGTGCAGCACAAGCGGGTGCATTCTTCCAATCGCCTGCATCCACTGGGGAACAGCGAACCGGTTTTCGAAGAGTAGCAGAAATACGAGTAACCCATTCAGGAAAAAGGCGATGTTGTAAATGAGCCCTTTCCAATCAGACAAAATTCTACTCACTGTATCAGAGGTTAGTACTTTATGCAATAATTCCTTTCACCAGCTTGCCGGCCACGTCGGTGAGCCGGTAGCGGCGTCCCTGATGCTTATACACCAGTTTTTCGTGATCCAATCCCAGTTGGTTGAGTATTGTTGCGTGGAAATCGTGGACGTGGACAGGGTCTTTCGCGATGTTGTAGCCAAATTCGTCAGTTTCGCCGTAAACAATGCCGGGCTTCACGCCTCCGCCGGCCATCCACACGGTAAATGCCCTTGGGTGGTGGTCGCGGCCGTAGTTATCCTTGGTAAGCGTTCCCTGGCAGTAGTTTGTACGCCCGAACTCCCCGCCCCAGATTACGAGCGTCTCGTCCAGCAACCCGCGTTGTTTGAGATCGGTAACCAATGCAGCCGACGCCTGATCGACATCCATGCATTGCCCCTTGATTTCCGTCGGCAGCCCGCCGTGGCTATCCCATCCCTGGTGGTAAAGCTGCACGAACCGCACGCCCTGCTCGGAAAGCTTCCGGGCGAGCAGGCAGTTGGCTGCATAAGTACCCGGCACAAGGCATTCCGGGCCATACATTTTCACAATCGATTCGGGCTCTTTGCTCATATCGGTGATTTCAGGAACGGCGGTCTGCATGCGGAATGCCATTTCGTATTGCTGTACCTTGGCCGTGATTTCCGGGTCGCCGAAGTCGTTGAATGTACCCTGGTTCAGTTCGGCCAGGTTATCGAGCATTTTGCGGCGCTGGGTGCGGTCCATACCGTCGGGATCATTGAGGTACAACACCGGGTTTTCACCGCTGCTGAATTGCACGCCCTGGTGCACCGAATCGAGAAAGCCATTGGTCCATAATTTGGAGTAAACCCCCTGTCCATTGCCTTTCCCCCGCGAAAGCAGCACGCAGAAACCCGGCAGGTTCTGGTTTTCGCTACCGAGGCCGTAGCTCAGCCACGCACCGAAGCTCGGGCGGTTCCCCACCTGCGCGCCTGTCTGGAAGAAGGTAAGCGCCGGGTCGTGGTTAATGGCCTCGGTATTAAGGGTTTTAATAATGCAAAGATCATCTACGATGCTGGCAGTATGCGGCAGCAACTCACTCATCCAGGCGCCGCTTTTGCCGTACTGTTTGAAATTGAAAATAGAACCCGCCAAGGGAAATTTGGCCTGGTTGGCCGTCATACCCGTCAGGCGCTGGCCACCCCGGATGGATTCGGGCAGGTCCTGGCCGTGCATTTTATTGAGCATCGGCTTGTAATCAAACAAATCCAGCTGCGACGGTGCACCGTTTTGGAACAAATAAATTACCCGCTTGGCCTTCGGAGCGAAATGCGGCAGCCCGGCCATAAGCTCGTTCACATCCGGCTCCCCGCCTCCCCCTTTAAAAAGGTCCGGAATGAGCAGCGACCCCAGGGCCGCACTACCAACGCCAAGGCTCAGTTTCGACAAGAAATGCCGGCGGGTGGTGTTCATTCCAAAATCAAATATTGGCTTTTCCATGTTTTTGTAGCTTTAAGCTGTAAGCCTTAGGCTTTATGCTTTTGGTTTGATGTTTATTTGGGCTTCAAGCTGTAAGCGTTAAGCCATATGCTTTTGATTTGTCTAAGCTTAAAGCTTATAGCCTATCGCTTACAGCCCCATTAGCTCTTCGTAATCGTCTCTTCCATATTGTACAGCGTGTTGATCACCCGCATCAGTGCTGCTGCGCGCACCTTGTCAGCCTTCGCGTCGTGCGGGTACTCGCCTACATTCAGGACTTTGGTCGCATTCTCCTGCTGTTTCGAGAAAGTCGATGCTTCTTCGCTGTAATACTTTTTGAGCAATTGCATTTCCTTATCAGTCGGCTGGCGGCAGACGATCGCCTGGAACGACGCGCGGATATTGGTTTCAACATCGGCCGACTTCACCACCAGACGCTCCGCCATTACCCTCGACGCTTCCAGTACGGCGGGGTCGTTGAGCATTACCAGCGCTTGCAGTGGTGTATTGGTTTTCGAGCGTTTCACCTCGCAATGGTCGCGGTTGCTGGCATCGAAAATGATCATCGACGGCGGCGGTACGGTGAGTTTGATGAATGTGTACATGCCTCGCCGGTACAATGCATCGCCCTTATCCTGCTGGTACGTGCGCAAGGTGCCGCGGCCCGACGTTGCGGCCTCCCACAGGCCTTTGGGCTGGTAAGGTTTCACGCTCGGTCCGCCGATTTTAGGATTGAGCAACCCGCTTGTCGACAATACCATATCCCGCACTAATTCCGCAGGCAGGCGGTAACGCGCGCCGCGCGAGAGGTAAATGTTTTCGGGATCGATTTTCAGCTTTTCCTCGGTCACTTTGGCTGACTGCCGGTAAGTAGCCGACGTCACGACTTGCTTCACGAGCCTTTTGACGTCCCAGCCGTGGTTCATAAAGTCGACGGCAAGCCAGTCGAGCAATGCGGGGTTGGTCGGAAGATCGCCCTGCATTCCGAAATCGCCCGTACTTTTCACGATTCCCCTGCCGAAGAATTCCTGCCAGATTTGGTTGATAAAAACCCTGGCCGTGAGTGGATTGCTTTTGCTGGTCGTCCATTTGGCCAATCCCAGGCGGTTTTGCGGAAGTTTTGTAGTGTCAAATCCCATTACTGCAGGCAATGCCGAGGCGGTAACTACCCTACCCGGCGCGTCGTACGAGCCGCGGTTGAGAATGTGCGTCGGGCGCAGCGTATCCAGGTCGCCAAGTACCGATACCATTAGCTTGCTGGTGTCGGGCCGGTTGATAAACGAGAGCAATGACTTCGCTTCATCGTCCGAAATGGTCATGATCGGGTTCTTGGCGGGTTTTGTCTGCGAAATATCCCCTTCAAAACCCGACTCTTTCGAATTGTTGAAAAACGCAAACATCCGGTAATAATCCTCCTGCGAAATAGGGTCATACTTGTGGTCGTGGCATTGCGCGCATTCCACGGTAAGGCCCAGCACGCCAGTACTGAAAGTCTTTGTTTTATCGATATTGTATTCGATCCGGTACTCTTCCGGGATCACGCCGCCTTCCTCGGTGTATTTATGGTTTCTGAAAAATGCGGTGGCCAGTATCTGCTCCTTGTTGGCATTGGGCAGCATATCGCCGGCAATCTGCCACATCAGGAACTGGTCGTATTTCATGTTCTTGTTGAATGCATTGATCAGCCAGTCGCGCCATGGCCATTGCGTGCGCACCTCGTCGTCCTGGTAACCATATGAATCCGCGTACCGCGCCACGTCCAGCCAGTGAACGGCCATTTTTTCGCCGTAGGTTTTCTGGGCGAGCAGTTGGTCCACAATCTTTTCGTAGGCCTTGTCGCTATTGTCGGCCTCAAACTGCTTCTGCATTTCCACGGTCGGCGGCAGGCCGGTGAGGTCCAATGCTACCCTTTTGAGCAAATGGCTTTTATCTGCCTCTTCGTTGGGCGCCAGGCCGGCACCTTCCATTTTACGCAGTACGAAATTGTCGATTTCGTTTTTAGGCCAGTCTTCCTTCGAAACTTCCGGGACCGCCGGCAACACCGGGGTAGTGAATGCCCAGTGCCGCTCGTATTTAGCACCTTCGTCGATCCATTTCTTTACCAGCCCTATTTCGGTTTCATTGAGCAACCCCAGGTGCGACTCGGGCGTCGGCATCTGGTAGGAAGGGTCTGCGGAAGTAATTCTCCGGTACACCTCCGACTGCTCCGGTTTACCCGGGAAAATCGCTACGCCTTTTCCGTCTTTCAGTTTGGCATAGGCGCTTTCGGCCAGGTCGAGCCTGAGCCCTGCCTCGCGTTTTTTGGCATCGGGCCCGTGGCAGGCAAAGCATTTGTCCGATAAGATAGGCCGGATGTCAAAATTGTAGCTTACCGCCTCATTACCCGACTGCGATTGCAATACCCCGTTCTTTTTGAAACAGGAAACTGCCAGAAATGCAACAGCGCCGGATAATAACCCCAGGTACAAGAACTTCTTTTTCATTTGTAATTCGTTACGCAATCACTCAATCTTTAATTCTCCATTAACAGACTCCGAATTCAGGAACTGCTCTATTTCTTCCAGCCGCTTTCCTTTGGTTTCAAACAAATTCTTCTTCGCGTACACATATGAGCACACGCAGAAGAAGGCAAAAACGAAAAACGTGTTGGCAACGCCCAATCCATCCCGCATGAGCGGGAACAGCAGGTTTACGATCCAGTCGGATACCCACATGGTCATGATGCAGATCGACAATGCGGTTCCCCGGATATGGTTTGGAAATACTTCCGTGGCAATTACAAACTTCAATGGCCCCAGCGAGAAGGCGAAAAACAGCAGGAAAAGCATAATGCACACCAGCATCGCCCAGCCGGTAACACCTAATGCAAAGCAAAGGCCCGTCAATGCCAGCGACACGGCCGCTCCCGCCGATCCGGCCAGGTACAGCGACCTGCGCCCCAGCGTATCGACCTTCCAGATGGCAATGAGCGTGAATACCATACTCGCCAGTCCGAGCATTACCTGGTACAACAGCACGTCGCCGATCACGATACCGGCTGATCGCAGAATGGTTGGACCGTAGAAAATCACGCCGTTGATCCCGCTGAATTGCGACAGGGCCGTGAGTATCATCGTCATCACGAGCAGGCCGCGCAATGGATATTGCATTAATTCTTTGACACCTCCTTCTTTTTGCACAAATGCTTCCTTAATCGCCCCGAACTCGGTGCCGGCATCTTCCTCGCCGTTAATTTTGACCAGTATCGCCCGTGCTTCTACGTCGCGCCCTAGCTTGGCCAGCCAGCGGGGGCTTTCCGGTACCGTCACCAGCAACACGCAGAACACCGCGGCGGGGATGACGCTCACGAAAAACATCCCTCGCCAAACTTCTTCCACAAACAACCAATGCAATACACCGCTTCCCACACCCGCATGCGCGAGCGAGTATTTATGCAGGAACAAGTTGCTGATGTAAGCCGCCAGCACACCGATCGTGATCGCCAGCTGGTAGAATGTGACCAGACCGCCCCGTTTCGGTGCGGGCGCTATTTCCGAAATGTAGAGTGGCGATACATTGGATGCCACGCCTACCCCGGCGCCCGCGAGAATGCGGAACATGATCAGTATAGTGTAAGTATTTGAAAGTGAAAACCCTACCGCACTTACTAAAAACAGTAACGCCGCTACAAACAGGACTTTCTTCCGCCCGATTTTGTCGGCCAGGTATCCCGAAAATCCCACGCCGATAATGCAGCCGACCAATGCAAACGAGACAAATAAGCCCTCTTCCGCGGCGGAAAGGCCATACTGCGTCCTGACAGGCTCGATGATCCCGCTCACCACCGCCATGTCGAACCCGAACAGAAAACCGCCCAACGCCGCAATGAGCGTAATGAGAGAGGTAAAATGTTTTACTTGTTGTGTTTGCAAAGCCTTCAAGGGTTTAGGAATAGTTTTACCGCTTTCGATCAGAGAACGGGCTTTATTTTAAGGAGACCACAGGTTCGTGGAGCGCTCGTTCCTGTTGCGCGAGACGAGCTGCCCCTGTCAGGATACAAGCTTCTGTATCATCACAAAATACCACATTCACCCCACTAACAAGCGGTTTCAGTTGGTTTTCTAATGCATTGAAAAACAAATGATGCGCCCTGGCGATATTCCCGCCGATCACCAGCTCGTTGCATTCAAACCTTTCCAGCCAGGGCAGCAGGAACTGGCCCAGGTTGGCACCAAATTCTTTGAAAATACAACCTGCCGCTTCCGAATGCATTTCCGCGAGCTCACGCACACCCGCGAGTGCCTGCCCGGTGGCGCGCTCGTATGCACGATGAAACCAGCGCGTTGAAAAATAGTCGTCAGCGATAGCTTCGCGAAACGGCTCGTTATAGAATGCACCCAACATAGGTAATGCACCATGATCGGTAATCAACCTCCCGTTTTCCATAAATGACGACCCGAAGCCGGAGCCGAGTGTGAGGAAAACGGTCCGCTTGCTTTTCAGGCCGTTCCGCATATAAGCGCCGACGGCAAAGCAATGCGCGTCATTAAAAAATCTGAACGAAGTATCATGCATGCCCGTCGCGTCTCTCAAAGCCTGCCCCACATCCAGCCCAAACATCCGCTCGAACTTACCGCCCACATTCAAAACCTTGCAAATGCCTCGCTCATAATCGAACGGTCCCGGAAATGCAATCCCGATCTCAGACACTGGCCCTGCATCCGAAGCCGCATCATGTATGCATGCAGCAATACCCCCGATGATCACGGAGGCCTCAGCAAAACTATCGATCTCCTTCCTCACCAAACGCAAAGGTTGCCCGCCAGCGAAAGACGCGTCGACAACAGCAGCCGTAACGTGGCTCCCTCCAACATCTAACCCGAGACTGACATTTGGTCTGTTCATGATGCACTTTGTAACATATGTTCAAATATACAAACATATCACTAACAGTCAAAAAAGTTGCATTAAATCAATGCGGTAAAATTATCAGCAAAATATTTATTTTATTGATAATCAATTATTTAAAAATATTCCAATGCAACATTCCTAGATTTTCCTTGTCTCTCAACCATTTCAAACGTGGCTAAAATTCGACGAATTTGAGCTATTATGTATACAATGTACATACATATTGAAACTCTATTGAAACATGAAAGGCCCGGCTACCAGCGGTTGATTATTGCTAATGCGTTATTGTTGCATGCCTGACGGCATTTGCGATGAAATGCGTTACTACCATTTACTACCGATGTTATATGCCTGACGGCATTCGGGACAAGGTGGGTTGCAGCCTTTCGCGACCCTGTTACACCTGGTAATATTCAAAATGAGATGGTTCCAGGTCCTATTCCACCAATCGCATAGCGATGTAATATTGGTAGCAAGGATATTGAACAAAGATTTTCGCAAATGCCGTCAGGCATGGAACAACAATGCTCACAGTTAGGCGTAGTCTCCGACTACGTCAGAGCGACAACTGGTCTCTGACCAGTACACAACATTAAGCAACGATGCACAAGCCGGTCGGAGACCAGCTTTCGCTCGGACTTAGTTAGAAACTACGCCCAACGTCTTGCACCTATCGGCTTTCCTCCATCATCCCTTTCCTCCATTCTCCCCCTTCTACCAATCCCCGCACAAAAAACAAATGGCGGGGAGTTCCCGCCATTGATCCAAAATACCTCAACTATTTACTAATTCACTATGAGATTTTATCGGCCCGGTCAGTAGCCGGGATTCTGTTTAAGCACGCCATTGCTTCTCCGAATCTCGGTATTCGGGATCGGGAAGAGGTAATAATGATCGCCTTTCCAGGGTTTCCGTACTTCGGCTTCGGGAATGACGCCGTAGGTGTAGCTAAGTTTCCCCAGGGCATCGCCGGGCTTGGCACCCGACCAGTCCATTGTTACCTTCGAAAGGCCCCGGATTGGGATATCTACATTGCCGGGAGCCGCTTTCCACCGCATGAGGTCGAAGAATCGGGAGTCTTCCAAATGCAGCTCGATCGCCCTTTCGTTGCGGTAGTCACGCACAAGTGCCGCGCCGGTGCTTTTGAGGTCGGGCATATTCACCGATCCACGTTTTCTCACTTTATTAATATACTCCCTTGCAACAGCCTCATTGCCCAATGCCATTTGGATTTCGGCGTAATTGAGGAAAAACTCGGTCAATCGCATGAATACGACCACTTGATTATAGTCGTTATCGAAGCTCGCGCGCGGGCCGGCGAAGTCGGTGGCTTTTTTAAATGTATAGCCCGTCTGCACCCGCCAGTGGAACGGCGTCAATCCTTTTACCCAATAGGTTTTCGAATCGCGCCCGAAATCGAACAGGTTCTGGCCGTTTTTGGGGTCAACCTTATTAGGATTGATGTACGGCGGCGCATTGTCGGCGTTCGGGTTGGCGTCCTCCCAGTATTCATAGAGGCGCTGGGTACTTTTCGAACCATCGATGATGTTAAGCGGGCCCGCTCCCGGATAGATCACCGCTTCGTAGAACCGAGGATCGCGGTTTTTCTCCGGTTTCTGAGGATCATAACCCGATGCGGCATTGACGGTCACACCGTCGGCCTGGTAAGGATATTCGCCGTTCGCCATCTGAAACATATTCACAAAAGTCTGCGTCGGGGCGATGCGGTACTGGGCATCGAAGCCGCTGGGCCAGTAGTCGTAATTGTAACCCCAGCCCGGAATGCGGGTAGCCGGTGTGAATGACTTTCCAAAAATGGTTTCGTCAGTTTTCAGTGGTTTTCTGAACAGCTCGGCGTATTGCGGGTGCAGCGTAAAGCCCATGTCGAATACCGCCTTGGTCGCCGTTTCGGCCGCTCTCCATTTAGCCAGGTCGTTGGACGGGTTATTCAGCGGACTTGCCAAATACAGCAAAACCCTCGCCTTGAATGCCTGCGCCGCAGCCTTGCTGATCTTGCCCGTACTCACGGGTACACCATCCAGGAAGCCCGCGGCCTTATCCAGCTCGCCCAGGACAAACTGCGCGCATTCATCAAAGGTGTTCCTGGGCACATCGAAGCTCTCGGAATTGAGCTGAAAACTGTTGGTAATAATGGGCACGCCACCAAACGTGCGCATGAGTTCAAAATACATCCACGCCCGCAGGAAATGCACCTCGCCTTTCATAGGATCGAGTTTGTCTGCGGCAATGGTCGAACTTTCGATATTTTCAAAAAATACATTGGCCTTTCGGATAAAGCCATACTCGTAATCCCAGAGCGGCGTCGCGGCAGGCAACCCGTTCACGATGGAAGCCAGGTCGTTTACATTGTCGGCGCTCAAATTTCCTTCTATGTAGTTGCGGATACCCGCCGAGCGTTCATGCGTTTCGGGCTGGTTCACGGCAATGTCGGTAAGTGCATCGTACCCGCCGGTGCCGGGTGCCCAGGGAGGCTTTATACCATTATATACATTGTACACATAGTTCTGAAGAAAAACCGCGTCATTAAACACCGCCTCATCCGAAATCGCGTCCAGCGGCTTCTTATCGAGCACGTTACACGAAGTGGCCGTAGCAATGATACCTATCACCGACATCGTGAACGCCCGCTTCATTACGTGATTTTTTATGACTAAATATTTCATAGGTTAGCTGATTAGAAAGTAAGGTTGAGTCCGCAGCTCAGGGTCTTCATATTGGGATACGCGCCGCCGTTTCCGCTCAGGAACTCAGGGTCGCCGTTACCAAACTTTTTAAGCGAATTGAAAATCATGAATGCATTGTCACCGGAAACATAAACCCGCAAGGCGGTAATCCTTGCTTTCGAAACGAGGGTTTTGGGAAGCGTATAACCCAGCTGCATGTTTTTCATGCGCATCCAGGTAGCGGTGTGGTAATAAAAGTCACTGTCCGAATTTGCAAGGCCGGTCGGGGCGATCATCGGGAGCTCGGCATTTACGTTCTCCAACGAATAGCTGTTCAGGGCTACGTAGCGCAACCCGTTACCGCCCGCGCCCGAGTTGAAGCCGGTATTCAGGCGCAGTTTCGCACCGCTCTGTCCTTGCAGGAGCACGGTCAGGTCAAAATCGCGGTAGTTCAGCCCTACACTAAGGCCATATTGGGTACTCGGGAAAATGGTGGTAATGTTCGTTGCCGGGTCCGTATTATTGGTGGTATTGAACATATAGCGGTCGTTGCTATCGATGACGCCGTCGCTGTTCAGGTCGGCAAAGATCAGGCCGCCCAGTGATGCCCCCGGGTATTTCACGCTATTGTCGAGATCCGCCTGGGTCCGGTAAATACCGAGGGCCTTGTACACGAGCCGCGAACCGAACGGCATGCCTTCGAGCTTTTGATAAGGCTCTGCCTGTGGTGTTTCGTCGAAATAAATGATCTTGTTTTTGTTATAAGATATATTGCCGTTCACGCGCAGCGTCAGGCGCGAAAAGTTGTGACGGTAGCCGGCCTGAAACTCGATACCCTTACTGTCCATTTTACCAATGTTCTCATCAGGCAGGATTAACCCCGTGTAACCGGGGATCGAAGCTTGCCTTCTACCGAGGATATTAGAGGTTTTAGTTTTGAAAAGATCCGCTTCGAAAGTGAGCCGGTTGTCCAGAAATGCTGCTTCCAAACCCAGATCGGTCTTTTCACTCACTTCCCAGGTAATATTAGGGTTGGGCGTCGACTTCACTGAAATTCCGCGCGCATCCACGCCGTTCACCACCCATCCCGCATCGTAGCCATACGCCGCGATGTACTGGAAAGGATTTACCCGGTCGTTCCCAAGGCGCCCCCACGAAGCCCTCAGTTTCAAATTACTGACTATATTTTTGGGAATAAATGCCTCGTTGCTGATCACCCAGCCCGCTGAAACCTGCGGGAAAAATCCAAAACGGGTTTCCTTCGGGAAGATCGGCGAACCGTCGTACCGGGCACTGAAACCGAAAAGGTATTTCTCCTTGAAATCGTAGCTAACCCGCCCGAAAAAGTTCTGCCGGGCCGATTCCGTGGCGGTACCGTCGGTGTTCCAGTTCAACCGGTTGGTGCTGCCTGCAAAAAGCTGGTCGATGAGGGGCGAATCGTAGCCCAGGCGCTGTGCCCAGAAATTGTTGTCATCGTAAGTCATCTGCTCGTAAGCCACGAATGCATTCACTTTATGGTCGGTAGCAATTGTGCGGCTGTATGACAGTTTCACGTTTCCGGTCGTGCGGAGGCTTTGTCTGAAATCCTCGCGTAAACCGATGTCCTCTACCGACCGGGATTGCTTTTGCACGATCGAGCCGTCCGGAGCCCGCTCGAAGTACGGCCACACGTAGTTGAATGCCTTGTCATAATTAACCGTTTTGACGATCGACAGAAACCCGTCCACCGCCAGCCCGCTCACAAAAGGAATGTTATACTTCGCCCGGAGTGTTCCGCTGGCCACGTCGGCCTTGTACTTACGGTAGCCGGGGCTGAGCAAACGCGCAGCCGGGTTCAGGTGCGACCAACCTTCACCAGGATAACGGTAATCGCCCCCGATGTAGGCCTCCTGCAATGGACTGGTGCTCGCCAGCGAACCTACCTCGCCACCCGGACCACCCTGAGGCGTTTGCGTCGATTTTTCGCGGATCGAAAGGTCGAGCCCTACCTCGAAGTCCTTCGTTACCGTCACATCGATATTGCTTCTTACATTATATTGTCTCAGTTTCGACTTGTTGTCACCACGGAGAATGCCGCCCTGGGAAGCTGTCCCGAGCGACACGAAATACCGTACCCTGTCCGAGCCGCCGCGCATTGTGAGCGAGTAGCGCGTCTGGCGCACGGGCGGGCCGATCAGCGCGTTCCACCAGTTTTCGGGCCGGCGCTGGCCTGTACGAAATGCTTCTACCAACGCGTCGGGGAAGTCGGGCGGCGTGCCTTCCAACGCCCTCCTATCGTTCAGCACTTTCATGTATTCGAATGCGTCTGCGGATTTCACTTTCATCGTCGGCGATTGCCACGATTGCGTAGTGGAAAAATCGAATGCAGGCTTGCCGGTGGTACCTCTTTTGGTAGTGACCAGAATCACCCCTCCCGCCGATTGAGCACCGTAAATGGCCGCTGAAGCGTCTTTCAGCACAGAAATCGATTCGATATCGTTGGGGTCGAGGCGGTTGAGACCATCGGGATCAGCATTGGCGACCCCGTCGATTACGATCAGCGCCGAGGTATTCCGGTACGTATTTGCACCCCTGACCAGGATTTGCGCGTCATCAAAACCCGGCGCGGCGCTTCTTTGCGTGACGTACACGCCCGCCATGCGCCCCGCGAGCGAGTTGGACAGCGACACGGCATTAGATTTTTTGATCTCCGCGCCGGTGGTTTGTACCACGGCGTTGGTCAGTTCCGACCGTTTCTGTGTGCCGTAACCTACCACCACCACGTCACTCAGCTCCTGGGGCGAAACGTCCATTTTCACCGGTATGGTCGACTGCGAGCCAACTTTCACTTCCTGACTCGTATAACCGATATAAGAAAAGACCAGTACGCTGTTTTCGTCTTTAACCCTGATCGAATAGTTCCCGTCCTGATCGGAGACAACACCGTTATTCGTCCCTTTTTCAAGGACATTGACGCCCGGTATCCCGGCATTGTTTTCATCGGTAATTTTTCCGGAAACGGGTTGGTCGGCACGGGAACGAAGTGTGGTAGCCCGGGGAGCAGACGGTCCCGGAACTGATGCTCCCGACATGACTACGGCTCGCGCAGGCAGACTGAGCGGACCGGCGTTCGCCCAGGTGGCGGGAGTGGGAAACCCCATCAACGCGATCCCCAACAAGGTAAACGACGCGCCATACCTAATTTCAGTCAGTAGTTTTGGTTTCATAAAGGAAAAGGAATAGTTAAAATATAAAGCCCTTCCCTGCCGGCCATTAGCCTGCGAGGTTATTCATGATAAACACACCGGGGTTTGCTGATGAAAGAGTAACGGTATTAGCTAAACGTTCAAATTTCCCGCACCACGCCATGCGACGGCTGTGCTACATTTTGCTCAATTTGTGTAAGCTATCCCACCTTCTGACCTGCATTTCTTCAAACCGAAACAATACAGTAGCCTTCGGAGCAGAGCTCGCGTTATTAGTCAGGTCGTTAATTTTAATCACACTTTAATATGTACAAACATATTAACATATAATCGAACATACAAGTATTCGCGGAAATAATAATTCGTGGAAATTTTATGAATTTAAGCGGACAAAAAAGGCCCGGACATTGCCGGGCCTGAGAATGTATGTAAGTAACCGGAAGTGCTAGTCCCTTACGCTTTCGACGGTATAAACGAAGCTGTCGGCACGATAGTAGCCTATGTTGTATTCGATAGGTCGCTCTCCCTGGTCGAACACGAAACGTTTCCTGAAAAGTATGGGGCTTCCCGGCTCGACTTCCAGCTTGGCCGCCGTAAACTTGTCGGCTGCGATGGCGCTTACCTCCTCTTTGGATAATGTAGCGATCACCATGTGGTCTTTTTCGAGAATGTCGTATAAAGGTCGCTTAAAATCTTCCTCGCCTGTAAGCCCTACCCTGGGGTGGAAATAGGAAATGAAATAGACGAACGGCCCTTCCGCCTTGCCCCTCAGCCGCTCCAATTTCAGCACTTTTTTGTCGGTACCGATGTCAAAAAAGTTAGCGATCTTCTCGTCCGGCGTAACCCAGGTCACGTGCAGCTCGAAGTTCTTCACAATGATGCCGCGTGCATTCATTTCCTGCGTGAAACTCAGCCAGTTTTTTGATTTTGAGCTGATTACCGGCTCCGTTACCTTCGTCCCGACCCCTTTTTTCCGGACAAGCAGGCCTTCATAAACCAACTTGTTGAGCGCCTGGCGTAATGTCGACCGGGAAATGGCCAACCGCTTTGCGAGCTCCACCTCGTTGGGCAGAAACTTCCCGTCCAGATGCTCCGGCGAGCTGATCATGGTACGCAGTAGGTTCTCTGCCTGGATATGCAATGGAACGGGACTCTTGTGATCGATACTAAATTTCATATAGACGGATTGCAGATAGACAAAAGCAAAAATAGCAATTTTGGCCACGCACCGAAATAATTAGCACCAACGATCCTTCAAAGTCCCGAAAACAAGGAAAACCCGTCCGCCGAATGCATTCAGGGTTTTCTTACGTAGGCTTTTAGCGTAGCACATTTTGCACCTTCGCTTCTACCGGTAGGGGTTATGGTGTACGACGGCACATTGGCAGGTACAATGAACGTTTCGGCGTAATGGATCACATACGGCTCGAAAAGGCCGTCCGGGCTCTCGACAACCACCTCGCCGCCTTCTACCAGGTTGACTACATTCAGGTTACCGTGGGTATAATGCGTTACTTTGCGGTCGAACCAATGCCTTCTGGTTTCGATGAATTGTGTGTTGTACAAACCCGTCGATTCTTCCCGCGAATGGCCGTTCACCGAAATTTCCGCCACATTATTGAACAGGTTTTCCTTCACCCAATCCTCGTCGCGGTTCCAGTCGATTACTTTTTTACCGTGCTCGATGTTGATCGGCCGTGGCTTTCCGTCCAGTCCGAGCCTGCCCCAATCCCATAATTTGAAGGTAAAAATGTAAGGCGTGGCCGAGATTTCGAGTACAACTGCATTTTTCCCTGAACAATGGATCGTACCGGCCGGGATCAGAATATGGTCGTGCTTGCGGACAGGCAGCTTATTGACATATTTTTCCGCATCGAAATCCCCGGACCCGCTTTGTGCTTTTTCAAGATCGGCGATCATCTCGGCTGCCTGCACGTTCCTGCGCGTACCCAGGTATACGCAGGCGTCGTCGCCCGCTTCGAGGAAGTAGTAGCTTTCGTCCTGGGTATAATCCATCCCGAAATGCTCCTTGATGTAGGCACGTGTAGGGTGCACCTGCAAGCTGAGGTTACCACCGTCCATCGTATCGAGGAAGTCGAAACGGATCGGAAATTCCGCTCCGAACAGGTTGTAAATATGCTCGCCAAGTAATTGCTGCGGGCGGGTCAGAACGAGGTTAATGGATGGCAGTTCGAAAATGCATTCGCCAAACTTGAAAAGCAGGCTGTTTTCTTCCGGAACACAATCGAAACCCCAGGCATAATTGACCTCCCCACGGTCCAGATCGGCCACTTCTTTCAGCCATTGCCCACCCCATGGCCCCGGATCGAAGAACGGAACAACCCGGAAAGGCCGCTTTATCGCTTCGTTCAGTCCCTGATGATAAAGTTCTGCGCCCACCATTTTCGGTTCATCAGGCACGCAGGCGTCCATAAAAAAGTCGATTTGATCGAAAAAACGGAGCTTATGGCGATCAAAAACACGCCAATCGAGAAAGTAGCCCTGTTTGTATTTCAATGCAAAGTTCTCGTCGGCGTTGTCCATACCAAAATTGCTGACAATGCCACGCTTCATCCTTTTCTGGATTTCCCAACGGGCCACATCGGCATAAATGAGCAGGTCCGCGTCCGCGAACAGCGCAGCGCCTTCACCATATATAATGACAGTCCCCGATTCGATGTCAAGGATTTGCGCGCGAACGCTTTCCAGGCGATCTTGCTCAAAGAAATCGGCCATTTCCAGGTCATTCATTTTCCCGAAAACCTGGTCGTCGGTCACGAACGGAAACACCATCGTGCTGATATCACTCACACTTTTGAGCATATCATTGGTGTGTATAATGGTGGCCGTACCCAGGTGTCGCCGAATCGCTTCGCGTACCGGTTCTGCCTCTACGCCGTGGTACAGATCGATACAGATCACGGCTTTCGGCTGGTTTTTGGCCTGCGCGACGCGTGCGATCTCCTGGAAAATGCTGTCCCAGCCCACAAAGCACATGTCGGATGATTTGCTTACTTCTATAAAAGGAAATTTGTCGTAATTCGAAGACATTTTATTTTGATTTGGAGCTTTGGCTAAATTTGACCCGCACAAAACGTGGGCGATAGAGGTTGGGCTGCTTCGGCAAAACTTCCAGAAATTTGAAAGAGTTGACATTATAAGAAATCAATAATTCACCCGGCGCCGACAATGCGGGATGGGCTTTGGCATTGTAGGTAAACAGTTCCGGGTCCTGAATGTCGGAGGACGTTTTGTACAACACAATTCTCGGCCCGAACGGCCCGTACGGCGTAGGCCCTACTTGCATGCATATTTCCGGAAAAATGCTACTCAGCTGGTACACCAATGCATACTTACCCGGAGCCAGCATACTCACACTCAATTCATTGGAAACCGAATCGGCCAATGCGGCGATTGCCTGCCGGTTTCCGGACCAACCCTCGCTACCCCAGAACTCCCATTGCTTAAAGGAGGTGAGCTGCGACGGTTTCACTCTTGCCGCAACGAGCTTTTTCGAAGGCCTTTTCACTCCATAAATGTAAACAAACCCGTCAGGCGACAACTCCCCCGCCGCTTTGCTGCTGTTGTACACGCCCGCGCCGAACGAGATCGTTTCCTCGCCGGGTTTGTAAGTATTAAATGGCAGTTCGAACTGCTGCTGCGCGGTGTATGGGAACTGGCTGCCTGCCAGTATCTTGACCAGCGAGTTGCCGGTTTCCTTGAAAGGAAACGGAGAGCCGTCGTGTGTGTTCGTGATTTTGTAGGCAAAAATAAACAGGTCCTTGCCGACATCCGTATTCACAAATCCATCACCCAGCCAGAAATAGGTATCCTTGTCGGACGTGTCGGCTTTGGGGCTGAACACCGCCTGACGCTCCTCCCCTGTTCCCGCAATGCGGAATGTGATACTTGCCGGGTCGGGAGCTTTTCCCTTCAACAATGCGACTGAATTGTTTACCATAGAAAATCCTGGGTTCAGTTTTCCTTCCTCGATTTCTCCGAGGATCGTATCGCTGAAAAGGATCAAAACGCTGTCCTCCTTCTGTGCATCACGGCCGGAAAAAGGGATCGCGAAGATACCATCGCCGCCCAGCCAACCCGATTTCCTCAAAAAGAGGTTCGACCATTCCGGCGCAGGCGTAGCTGTAAATCCGTTTATTTCA
This sequence comes from Dyadobacter soli, assembly GCF_900101885.1. Lineage (GTDB taxonomy): Bacteria > Bacteroidota > Bacteroidia > Cytophagales > Spirosomataceae > Dyadobacter > Dyadobacter soli. The sequence continues at coordinate 63,111 of NZ_FNAN01000012.1, forward strand.
GGATCGCGGCCAGCCATCTTCTTCTGTCCGAACGCCCTTCCCGTGCAGAAAAAGGCAACTACTCCCAGCATCAGAATGGTGTTCTTCATCGCGTTGTTCAATTTTGACATAAATATAGTTTATATGTATATATGTATGTACATTATGTGTTAGATTTTCGCATCAATGAATAAGGTGTAGCCCGAACAAGCAAACAGCGCTCGTTATAAAGAGACCTATCGGTTAACGATTCCATAAAACAGCTGATACCAGCCTGGGGATAATTTTAGTAACCTAAATTAACCCATTGGCACAGTATTTCTACCATATTTGCGAAAACAACCTTGCTGCTATGAAAAGAATTTCTGAACTGGTTGGTGGTGTTTTGTTCGTATTTTTTACGACTTGTTTACCCGGTTTTGGCCAGGATGGCAAGCTCCGGATCACCACTACATCTTCAAGCGAATATCAAAAATCTCCCCAAACGTCGATCTATCCCGCATTTGTCGACAACATCATATACCAGTCGTGGACGGAAGCCGGACCAAAGCCGTTTTTCCAGCTCACAGCCGATGGGGGAACTCCGCCTTACAACTGGTCAGTTGCAGACGGGACATTGCCGGGAGGATTACAGCTCGACAAAACCGGGAAAATTCGCGGCATGGCGAATAAGGAGGGCAACTATCCGTTTACCGCGAAAGTGACGGACGCCAAAGGTGGTACCGTGACAAAATCCCTTGTTTTTGAAGCTGCACCATCCCGTTCACAATGGTACTCCGACGCCAAATTCGGCTTTTTCATACAGTGGGGTGTGTTCACCCAACCGTCCCTCAAAGGCAAGGACGGCATTGAACAGTTTGAAAAACGCATTACCAAATTCAATGCCGACAAATGGGCGCAACAGGTGGTGGATCTGGGAGGCAAGTCGCTCACAGTGACCATTAATGCGGGCGATGGTGTGCGCTTGTGGCCTTCCACAACCCCTAGCAAGCTCGAATTAAAAACAAAGCGCAACATCGTGAAGGAACTGATCGATGCCTGCCATAAGAAGGGCATCAAGTTTATTGCTTATTTCGCTCCGGACAAGGCCTGGAATAAGGATGTGGTGGACACCGGCATGGATGGTACCTACGGCACGCTGAACCTGGGGCTGATCAAGGAACTGGTACTCATGGGCGTAGATGGCCTGTGGATCGATATGACCTCTGCCACTGAACTTTACAATTTCGACTACAACTGGTTTCCGTGGAAGAAGATGATCCCTATTATGCGGGCTAACAATCCCAAGGTCATCTTCGCCAACAACACGGGAACGTACAATGGAGGCACGGTACTCCAATATCCGAATACCGACGTGATCGTGTACGAAGGCGGCACATCACAACACGAAACGGCGCTGGAAGTGGCAAAACCGACTACTGTCAAGAAAAAACTGGCCATTGAGGTTGTCAACCTGCTGGACAACACCTGGTCGTGGCGGGAAGATCCTAAACTGAGGTTTTCGAAACCCGTGGATATGATGATCAGGAACATCAAAAAGAACTGGGCTGCGGGTGCTACCTACATTTTGAGCTATCCCGTACCGGCCAATGGTGATATTTTCCCTGAAATTTATCAGGAAAAACTGAAACAGATCGCAAGTTTTGTTAAGAAAAACCAGGGGTGGAGCCAAACGCCGCGGGCCTCGCTCTCGGACACGGTCGAGTATGATTCAGGGCAAAAATTAAAGCTGAGTGCACCAGCCGGTTCTAAAATTTACTACACCCTTGACGGAAACCGGCCCACCAAGACGTCTAAATTGTACAAAGCGCCGATTGCAATCAATAACACCAGCCTGGTTCAGGCGATATCGGTGCAGCCGGGTAAGCCTGCCAGCAAGGTATTTAGCCAGACATTCACCATTCTGAACAATTCCAATAAAACAGAAGCAGCCAAAAGCCCGGCAAACAGGACGGCGGCAAATGCCCGCTCGGCAGCGCCTGCGCCCGAGGCCGCAACCGAGGGAAAAACCGAACCGAAAGACTTTTACCGGGGAATGCGAATCACAGTGGGAGCCACCCCGATCCGACTCACAGACGTAGGCCGAAGGTTCATTGAAGGCAACAACAGCCGACATTCCATCATCATAAGACGGTATTCGGACGATTATCCCTTGCTGACTGCTTCGCTTAATGCCGGGGCATTGCCGGTTGCCGACGATGGCTTCCAATATGCGCCCATTCCACCCATTACGCTGGAAGCCGGAAAGTCGTATATCATTAGTGTTCAGGAGAATAAGAGTGATAAATTCGTACCGGATGATTTTAAAGACATTCCCGCAACGGACGGCTATCGGATCATCGAATACAATATCCTGAGCATTCATGGTACGAAGCGACCTGTTGTTGACGACAAGATTGGTCAGTTACTTAGCCTGAAATACGATAAGGATTCGAAAAAGGCAGGACAAGTTGATCTTGCCCTGGGCAAAGCCGCCTTTTTACGGGCCAATAATGATACCCCACTTGGCCCGTCCGGTCAGATTTACTTTGCGGAAAACAGTGTTGACGGCGATCCTTCAACCGTGGCTATGGCCGGTGGCAAATACCCCTGGACGTTGTTGGTAGATCTTACGAAAGTAGAAAAGATCAAGCGCGCCAAAATCGTGTTTTCTCCAACAGGTCATTCGACGGAATTCCTGGTAATGGCGTCCGCGGATAACAAAACGTGGACTACACTCACGCACAAAACGAACAATTCAGACAAAGTCATCGATTTGAATTTCGATCCGATCAACGCGCGTTATTTCAGGGTCAGGTCGCTTAAACCCGAGAAAAAAGGTGACCCGGGTGGTGCAATGGGAATTTCGGAATTCGAATTATATCAGTAAGTTAAGCTACATATGCAGAACGTCCCGGGGCGAACGTGTACTGTTCGCTACCGGACAATGCTTAGGCACCTATTGTTTTTAAAATATTGACTATCAAATAGTTAATATTTTGGCAGGCTATTTGAGTTACCAAATTCAGATTTGTCAGCAACAACAAGAAGATGCTAAAAAACTATCTCAAAATCGCATTCAGGAACCTGCTCCGGAACAAGGCTTTTTCGGCGATCAATATCCTGGGACTATCCGTAGGTATGGCGAGCGCGCTGCTTATCCTTTTCTGGATGCATAATGAAATCAGCTACGATCGCTTCCATAAGAACGGAGACAATTTGTACGAAGCCTGGAACCGCGGCAAGTTCGATGGTAAGCTGCAATGCTGGAATTCTACCCCGCAGGTTCTTGGCCCCGCATTAAAAGCGGAATACCCGGAAGTGAGCGACATTTCTCGGAACTACTCACGCTGGTTTGTCACACGCGTGGGTGATAAAAAGATTTCCAGTGAGGCCATTATTACCGACCCTGCCTTCCTGACCATGTTCGACTTCCCGCTTCTGCAAGGAAATGTACGGACAGCACTCAATTCGGTCAGCTCAATGGTGGTTACGCAGAAAATGGCGATCAAAATGTTCGGTACCGAGGATGTGCTGGGCAAAGTGATAGCCATCGATAAGGACAACTTCACAATTACCGGGGTCATGCGGAACCTGCCGCCCAACACCGAATTCCGGTTTGAATACATTCTTCCCATTGAATACCTGAAAAAGATTGGTTCCGCCGACGATGGCTGGGTGTTCAATAGTGTCAGGACATACGTTCAGCTGCAACCGGGCGCCAATCCCGAAGCATTGGACGCGAAGATTCGTGACATCACGATCCGGCATTCCAATAAAACCGAAGAGCACGAAGTCTTCCTCCACCCTATCCGGCTGTGGCATTTGTATTCCAATTTTGAGAACGGCCAGGTCGTCGGCGGGCGGATCGCGATTGTGCGGCTGTTCGGCATTATCGCGGCATTCATCCTGCTGATCGCCTGTATCAATTTCATGAACCTCAGCACTGCTCGCAGCGAAAAAAGGGCGAAAGAGGTGGGTATCCGCAAAACCGCCGGCGCCAACAAAGGCCTGCTGATAGGCCAGTTCATCGGCGAATCGATCCTCATTTCGATGATCGCCGGCACGATCGCATTACTGGCAGTTTACCTCATTCTGCCTGCATTCAATACGCTTATCGGGAAGGAACTCGAAGTACCCGTGAGCAATCCCAAATTCTGGGTCGCGGCACTGGCGTTCATTCTGTTTACAGGCATCATCGCCGGAAGCTATCCTGCTTTTTACCTGTCTTCTTTCAAACCGATCAGTGTGTTGAAAGGCGCATTCAAAAGGACGCATTCCACATTTAGTCCCCGCAAAGTGTTGGTGGTCGTGCAATTCAGCTTCGCCATTGTACTGATTATTTCCACGCTCATCGTAGTACAGCAAATCCGCCACGCCCAGAACCGCGACCCGGGTTACGACCGCGGGCAGGTAGTTTACCATTGGTTAACCGGCGATTTGCACAAAAATTACTCGCAGATCAAACGCGAGCTGTTAAGCACAGGTATTGCCACGTCCGTCACCAAAACCGCCTCTCCGCTCAGCAGCGTCAACAGCGACACCTGGGGCATTGAATGGCAGGGCAAGAACACAGCGGAAAAGATCGATTTCGATATTTTCACCGAGGACGAGGGACTTGTAAAAACCGCGGGACTGCAACTTATCCAGGGCCGTGACATGAACCTTACGCAATTTCCATCCGACTCCTCCGCGGTACTGCTCAATGAAACCGCAGCCAAAATCATGGGTTTCAAAGACCCGATCGGGCAAACGATCAAGGACAATGGCGCTTCTTACCACATTGTCGGCGTAGTGAAGGATTTCGTCATCCGGTCACCGTACGACAGTCAGAGCCCTCTCATTATCGAAGGTGCGCAAAGCTATTTCAATGTAATCCATATGAAACTCAGCGCCGACAAGACCGCGGACGAAGTGTTGCCTGCGGTGGAGGCCATTTTCCGCCGTTACAATCCGGAATATCCGTTTGAGTATCATTTTGTGGATGACGACTACGCCCTGAAATTTGAAGACACCCGCAGGATTGCCAAACTGACCGGCATTTTCGCAGGCTTGACTATTTTCATATCCTGCTTAGGGTTGTTCGGCCTGGCAGCTTACATGGCCGAAAACCGTGTGAAAGAAATCGGTGTGCGCAAGGTGCTGGGCGCTTCCGTGGTGAGCATCGCCGCATTGCTTTCGGGCGAATTTATGGCGCTGGTCATTATCTCCATCGTTATAGCGGTGCCTGTGGCATGGTATGTAATGAATCTGTGGCTCAATGACTTTGAATACCGCATTGGCATTCAATGGTGGGTATTTGCGGTATCGGGTTTCCTGGCCATCGTCGTCTCGCTGGCTACCGTGAGTTACCAGGCGATCCGCGCCGCGCTGCTCAATCCGGTCAAAAGCCTGCGCAGCGAATAAGGACGTTTAAAATGCTATTCGGAGCTGGTCTTGCCTTTCAGGGCGATGATCAGCTCCTGTTGTGTTTGGATCAATTGATGCAATACCTGATTGTCGCCCTGCTGAAATTCGGGCGTTGAGAACTTCACCTTATGCAGGCTTACCAGTGTTTCAATGTCCGTTTCGAGAACGACGGCGATTTCTGAGAGCCGGCCCATTGTGATCGAATCCTGTTCTTCATTTTCGAGCTGCCGGTACCGCTGCTTCGAAATCCCCAGCCGCCCGGCCACATATTCCTGTGAATAACCCAGCCGGTTGCGCATCAGACGTATATTATCTCCGATAGGTATTTTATGTCCTTTCATAGGGATGCCACTGATAGTTGTTTGCACTAAAAAGGCCGTTTGTTACCCGACATTCCTACTCCAACTTTTCAATCGGCAACCGATTATTTACCCTGCGTATTCCTTTATTTCTACTCGCCTGCACAACTAGTTAAAAGTACTACCAGACTGGTTCTTAACCACCGAAAAAATTCACCTGATACGGCGTTTTTTCGGGCTATTTGCAATATGTATTTGGTACAAAAACTACACGCATTATGAAGAAAAAACTACTATTGTTTTTTGGCTGCCTTATCTGCCTTTTGACCGTATCCCCGCTCCTCAACGCACAGCCGATTTATAATCAGAAAAATGTTACGCAGGACGTGCTGACCAATCACTATGGCAACTCAGTCCCAACGCGCGTAATGGAATATTCAACCGACCAAGCGGGCACTATTATCGAAAGGCGATTGGAAGTATTGCCAGAGAGTGACCTACCCGCGGTTCGCGTCAGGACCATCAATGATCTCTTCGAAGAAATTCCATTTGTCAATCAACCACCCTTTAACGGCCTGTTCGAGGATGGTCTTTTTGGGTTAACGAACTGTGTGGAAGCCGCAACACTCCTGTTCGGAACAGAAGTCGCCTTGAAAGTGATTAAGGATAAGTTCGGCTGGATCGGACTTGACAATCAGGCTGTGAATGGCAAACCAATCATTTGGAATATTGTAGCGACGGGAAAGCCCTCTTTTATAGCCTCGCCGGCATATAGTCCTATTCTCAAGGAGTTTCTCTTCAAATCAGATGGATCAGAACCAGAAAACATTAATCATATTGATGTTGTGGGGCATGAGCTTGTTCATGGTATTATCGATCTCAAAATTGGAGCCGCCATCACGCCGGATATTAGCCCTTGTAGCGAAAGAAGAGTACTTGAAGAGGCTCTTGGGGACATTATCGGATTATACATTTTAAACGAATATGAGCAAAACTCGCCAGCATTCTACCAATGGAGGCATGGCAAGGGCCTCGCCGTTCCAGGAAGGTCATTCGACAATCCTAATTCCTTAGGGCAGCCAGATACTTACTATGGAGACTTTTACGAGAACATATGCCCAATAGCTGGCGATTTTCCAGTGCACAAGAATGCGACAGTTATCGATCACTGGTACTATCTGCTGGCAGTAGGCACGACCGGAACGGAAACCAACGACCTCGGCTATTCCTACCACCTCAACGGAATAGGAATCAATAAGGCGATCCAGATCGTATGGAAGTGCCTTGACCACCTCACTCCAAAGACCGACTTCGAGGATCTCAAACAAATAACCCTCAAAGTAACCGAGCAGCTCTACGGCCTTCATTCCACCGAATACCTTTCCGTAATGGACGCCTGGTGCGCAGTAGGGATTTGTGAAAACAACCTGGGTCCATTTTATATGTCGCCTGCTCACGGTGAAACGGGTGTGGAACCCTGGCCCGGAGTGAACGTCAATGTCGTCTGGGAAGGCTTGCCTGTGGATGAATGGGAAGTTCAGATGGCGACCAATGCCGCCTTTACCGAAAAGGTACAGACTCATCTGATTAAAAACTTTGCCACTATTCTAAAACCGGGAGGCGGAAGCGCGTATTCGGGTTTCGCTACGGGCTACTACCTTCCTGGCGAGCGTGTGTACGCACGTGCACGTATTACGAAAGCCGGTCCAAACTTTTGCAAAGGGTACAATCCTCTGTGCGTATTATACCAGCAATATGGCCCGGCCCATGCATTTACATTGGATGACAATGACGTAAAATTCTGGCACGCAATACCCATTGATCACTGGATCGTCAATCCATGGAACGATCCGTCGATTTCATGGAAGTCCGTCGGAAACGCAGAGCAATACGTATATGAGGTCGGTGAAGATGAAGCATTTTCGAAGATCGTATTTACCGGAACCACTCCGCACTCAGGTAATTTCAGCGAAACGGGCGTCATCAACACGACATTAGGAGCTGGAAAGACTTACTTTACCCGCGTAAGAGCTAAAAGGTTTAATACCCCTTACCTGATCAATAATTATGGCGCCTGGTCTAAAACAGAGGCCATTCAAGTGTCCGTCCCCAAAACTTCCATCCTGCAAGCATTGAATCAAAAGCCCGGTGACCCTGCTACCGAGGTGGGCAATATGGGCTTTTGGGTAGGCTGGTATTCTTATGCCGGCGCAACGCATTACATTATTCAAATTGCTACGGACGATGCCTTTCAGAATGTCATCCGTACTAAAACAGTGGCTGGCAATCTGACCACGGAGTTGATAGAATTACCATCATTGCCCGATTCTTACCTGTACGTTCGTGTGCTCCCGCAGAACGGCCCGGAGTTCGGCATTTGCGATAAGATCTGGCGTGTTAAAACCAAGGCAGCCACTGCAACCCCGTTAATGAAAAGCCCTGCAGACGGCACGTCGTTCCCCTTCAACGCCTTCCAGGAAACATTTGAATGGAAAGCCAATTCGCTCAATATGAACCTAGTGCATCACTTCGAGCTCCATTTCAAGAAAAAACCGTCCAACGTCGTTTCGATCTTCTCAACACCAGGTATTAGTTTTAGCATGACCCTCAAGGATCCATCGCTCTTTACTAACAAACCTGGCTTTGAAGTAGCTGTCCTGGCTGTCGGACCACTGGGTGCCAAATCAGCGTTGTCTTCTCCGTTCAGCTATCAAATTTGCGCCGATCACCCCGAGGTGCTTTTCCCTGGCGACCTGACCGGCGTGGTCGATGCCCAATCAGACTTCAATATTCAATGGAAGAATAGCCTGTTCGATCCAAATACTACCTATCTGGTTACCCTCAAAGACGCCATGACAGGAATACCCATACCCAATTTCAATAACAAACCCACAGCAGCTACCTCGATGCTAGTACCAGCAGGAACGTTGACCAACAGTAAGAAATTCGCGGTGTCGGTCAAAAACGCAGCCTCATGTGCGGGGATCCTATTGACCGAGAATGTTTTCTCGGCCATAAGTTCAGGCTCCAACCAGCCTCAGCCGCCTAAGCTGGTCAATTTTACTGTTGAATTGACAGGGTTCCGCAAGAATGTCGATGCTTTCTCCTGGGCGACCTCCGATTACGTGCTCGGCATAGAGCTGAGAGACCCGGATGACAATGTACTGGCTCTCGTAGATCCAAACGGCAATCAGGTTACTGAGCTTTTGGTAGACTCCGAAAACTCCGGCGTGATCATGCAGGCATTTAACAAACAGCAGGGGCAGTACACATTGAGGCTCAAAATGAAGAACATTTTCAACCCACTTCTGTACTATCCTTTTGACCAGCCACGATTTTCTGTATTTCTGAATGGAAAACCAGAGGTAAATCCTCATGTAATTACGGCGAACTTCCTCGACCCCACCTCGATTTTTCATGAGTGGGAGATTGGCGAACAATTTCAGGATATCATTCTCAATGTGAAATAGAAGTACAAACACAACACTATTTATTATGAAGCATTTACAAGCCATACTATTGCTTTTGCTATTTTGCCGTGCCTCTTTTTCCCAAACCCTGCACAATGCTAAGAACGTCGATCGCACGGCGATGAGCTTTTTCGATGGTCAAAAGACCTTTCGCGCATTAGAACATACTGTAAACAATGACCCGGCAAGTGATAAAATTTACCGATTACAAACGCTACCTGAAAACGGGTATCCTGAGATCATCCTGAAAGGTGTTGATAATGGCACCGAAGTATTTTTTGAAGACCAAACACCTTTTGACAATCTGTTTGATAATAATCAGACTCCTCACCTCAGTTCCGAAGCAGTGCAAACTTTCTACGGGTTTCAAGAAGTTATGAAGGCCTTTGGTCAGCGGTTTGGTTGGAAAGGCATTGATGGCACGGGGACACTTCCCATAAAAATATTCATGAAAGACGGAGAAGATGAACCGTTTCCAGTTCCAAACAATGCAGGATTCGTCGAGGATACTAGTAATGAACACTTCATTTTTTTCAGAAGTCTTTCCCAACCCGGGTCCTTTAATAACGTTCTCGAGATAATCGGACATGAATTTACCCATGCAGTACTTCTCCATAAAACAGGTGTAGTATATTCTGACGATCTGACATGTTCTGAATTCAACACTTTGCATGAAGGCATTGCAGATATCTTTGGCATTTATCTTGAAAACCGCATTGAAAAATCTGATCCTCAGAATTTCAACTGGCTATTTTCCGAACAATTTAAAGCAGCTGAAGACTTTTCGTCCCCAAAAAATCATCAATTCGCCGACACCTATAATGGACAATTTTATGTCAATGTCTGTTCGGACTATTACAATCCACATCCTGGCGCAGGCGTCGCAGAAAAATGGTTTGTATTATTGAGTGATGGCTTTCAAGGCAGTGCGTATAACGACCTAGGTTACGGATATTCCAATCTGTCGGGCATAGGACCCGAAAAAGCTATTCAGATAGTTTGGGAAGCCCTTGCTTCCTTAAAAGCCTATTCTGACTATCCTGCACTAAAGGCGTTTACACTCAAGGCTGCGGAAAAACTATATGGTCTACATTCAACTGAATATCTAGCCGTTCAGAACGCGTGGTGTGCTGTTGGCGTCTGCGATAACAATTCCGTGAGTTTTACGATGTATCCGGCCAATGGTGCTGTCTCCATCAATCCATGGCCAACGACAAAGATCAATCTTACCTGGCAAAACGCCCTGGCGACTAAATGGAGGGTACAGACATCCACCAAATTCGATTTTTCGGAGAATTTGCAAGAGGTCGATACTGACAATACCACGATGGTTATTGATCCAAATGGCTTGTTGACCTATTCCGCAAGCGTGGATGCTTATTACCATCCGGGTGAAAAGGTTTACGCCCGCGCCCAAATCATCGAAGCGGATCCGAATTTTTGTAAAGGGCTCAACCCACTTTGCGCATACTACCAACAATTTGGGCCCGCACATGCATTCACGCTTAAAGATCAAAAAGTCGAATTCTGGCCCGGTAACAGTCTGCCCCAGGTTGTTAACCCATGGAACAAACCTAAATTTATATGGAAGTCAGTTCCAGGTTCAGATCGTTACAGAATACAGGTCGCTACCGACAATGCGTTCAAGGGCATAATCTATGATGAGGTTGTGTTGCATACCGGCAACTTCACCGAAAAGGGGGAGATCAACACAATTTTAGAAGCAGGACACGACTACTATTTGCGAATCAGAGCAGAGCGGCTGGATTTCGTAAAAATCAATAAAAATTACGGAGCATGGTCTGATGTAATCCAAGTTCATGGTGCCACCCCTCAGACTTCCATTACTCAGGCGTTGAACCAGGGCCCGAATGATCCTCCCAAAGTAATACCCAGTCTTGGATGCTGGATTACCTGGTATGCTTATTCTGGGGCTACCTCCTATGTTGTTCAGGTGGCGAAAGACCCATCGTTTACGGATGTCATACGCTCAGAAACCGCCGCCGCCAACATTACTACAATTGAATTTGCCATACCCCAAGTACCAGACAAAACAGAGCTTTTCTTTCGGGTTCTACCGCAAAAAGGGTCAGCTGTTGGACTGTGTAACAATACTTTTAGCGTCATAACAAATGAGAGTGCGACGATTCCCAAGATGAAAAGCCCGACTGATGGCTCTAATTTCCCGTTCAAGAACTTTTTGGCTGTTTTTAGCTGGAACGGAGGCACTCTTAGTATGCCAATAGTCGACCATTTTGAATTGTTTGTTACAGAGAACACGTTCGGTTTGACCACCATTTTGGCCACGAAAGGGAAAGATTTAGACCTTGCCGTCTTGGATGAATTCCTGTTCGACGATAAACTCGGGGTTACGGTAAGCGTGAGGGGAGTGGGTCCTTTCGGAGCGAAGTCAGCGTTATCAGCGCCATTCCACTACAATATTTGCGCTGATCATCCCGTGGTGCTTTTTCCAGGCGACCAAACCGGCGTGGTAGATGCTATGCAGGACTTTAACATCGACTGGAACGACAGTTTCTTTGACCCGATTACAGAGTACAGGGTCACGCTCAAAGATGCTACAACAGGTATAGCGATGCCTGGGTTTAGTGACAAACCCACAACAGCCACCTCAATGCTTGTACCCGCAGGTACGCTCACCAATGGTAAAAAATATGCGGTATCGGTGAAAAACGCATTCTCCTGTGCGGGAATACTGTTGCCGGTGAATGTATTCTCGGCAGCGAGCTCGGGTTCCAACCAGCCCCAGCCGCCTAAACTCGTTAATTTTACCATTGGTTTCAATGGTTTTCGCAACGATCCGGATGGCAGTGTCTTCCCACCAGAATATGGCACCTCCAATTTTGTCCTGGGCTTTAAATTAATCGATCCCGATGAAAACCCGTTGGAACTTGTCGATCCAAATGGAAACATAGTTACAGAACTCGACGTAGATTCCGAAAACTCTGGTATAATCATGCACGCTTCTAATAAACCTCAGGGCACTTATAAGTTAAGGGTTACAATGAAGGACATTACCGATCCTCTTCTCTATTATCCCTTCGACCAGCCACGGTTTTCTGTGTTTCTCAATGGACAACCAGAAATAAATCCTCATGTTATTACAGTGGATTTTGTAAATCCAGCCTCCGCTTTCAACGAATGGCAGGTCGGATTTCAGTTCGCAGACATCATTCTGGATATCAAATAGTCTCAAAATTTAATTTAAACATGCTATGAAAATTCCCAAACTATTGCTCGCAACCTGCATCCTTTCCATGTGCGCACTCACATCCCGCGCCCAGCAAGTCCGTTATGCCACAAAATCGTTGACTGTTAAGCTCAACGGCGACATCCTTACAGCCATCGATGCCTCAGGCAAGCATGTGGCCAATGTGGATTTGACAAAACCTGCGTTAAAGGGCAAGGTGGTAGCATTCGCCTATTCCAGCAAAAAGAAGGAAATCAGCGATGAAGCTAACGAGCCTGTTAATAGCCTGACGCTTTTCCCGAACCCGGCTTCCAAGCAGGTTCAGCTCAATTTGAAGGGAAACTGGAAATTTCCGGTGGATATACAAATACTCGATCGCAATGGGAATGCCCTGCTGAGTAACAGCCTCCAATCTACCGAGCACACGTTGAACATTGCTTCGCTTCGGCAGGGTGTTTATATTCTGAAAGCAGAGTCGGGCGAATCCAGGGCGGTGGAGAAGTTGGTTGTCGAGTAGCGCCGGCTCCTGTTTTGATCTGCGGTAAGTGACGGAATGGCCATTTTTAAAGCACAAATTGCTTATATTTAGCCATTCCTGATTCTATCCAAACTGCCATGAAATACACTGCTTCCCTTGATAAATCTACTAAAATTATGACAGCGGGACTGACGGTCTTGTTCGTCGGCATTGGTGTTTTAGAGCTTTCGACCTTTTCTGAGGAGGCAAAAATCGGGGCATTTGTTTCAATCGGAATTCTGCTAGCTGTTTACGGTGCTGCTTACGTCTTTCGGACAACAGGCTACACACTGACAGGCGATGAATTGACCATTCACCGTCCTATCAGCGATGTTACCTATTCCAGACAGACCATCGACTCTGTGCGGATTGTCACGAAAGAGCAACTCAAATTTACGATCCGTACTTTCGGTGTGGGTGGTTTCTGGGGGTATTATGGCAAGTTTTACAATTCGTCCTTCGGCAAAATGACCTGGTATGTCACCCGCCGCGATCAAATGGTGCTAATCAAGACAGCCGATAAGATCATACTTGTTTCTCCGGACAATATCGATTCATTTACCAGAGATCTGGAAAAAGACACCCACGTTCTCAGCTAAGCGCGACAAACGTGAACTGTGCCATTATTTGCTTACCAGATTCTTCGAAAAAAATGGAAGCATCTTTGTCTCGATCCGTTCGCCGATCTTGTTGATGTGATCGCCCTGGTACTCTTCGTAGGTGTGCTCGATCTTGTAGTTATCCAGTACCTGATGCAGGATTTTGATGTTGGCAGCAATAGGTTGGTCGCGGTCGCCGGCGTCGAAACCGATGCCCTTCATTTGTTTTAAATTGGTAATGTACTGATCAATGCTCGTCAACGGCATGTTGGCATTCCATTTAAGTTCGGCGGCAGGATTCACCTTCCCGTTTTCGACGATCGCATCGGTATAGAACGGAGGGCGCAGCGGATTAGGCGACCACGCAGCGGCATAAGCGAGGGCGGCTTTGGTCATAAAATCGGCTTTTGCAATGTCGTCAGGCGTTTTCACGGCTTCGATTTTCGCGAGCGCATCGGCGGAGCGGGCGTTCCCCGGCGCCAGGCAGCAAGGGCTCAGCAGGTAAATGCTCGAAAAGATTTCGGGATGCCGTTCGCCGATCCGGATCGTGCCGTAGCCCCCCATCGAATGCCCGGCCAGGCCGCGACTTGCGGGTTTAGCGATTGTACGGTAATGCTGATCGATATATGCGACGAGTTCTTTCGACACAAAATCTTCCCAGTTTCCGGCCGTGATCGAATTGGAATAATAGCTACCGCCACTCCGGGTCAATGCATTCGGCGTGACGATGATCATCTCCTGCGCCTGACCCGACGCGAATACCTTGTCGACAATCACCGGCAAGTTGATCCAATGCTTCACAAACCCATACCACTGGGCATCGGTATCCGTAAATCCGTGCAGCAAATAAACCACCGGAAAGCGGCGTTTCGATTCTTTTTTGTAGCTCGGCGGCAAGTATACCGATACATCCGGATCGGCAGGGTTGCCTTCCAGATTACCTTCCAGCGACTTGCCGTGGACTTTAATGCGCTCCACCGACCCATTCAGCGGCGATTGTGCAAAGGTGAAAACGGGTGCAAGCAGGATAGCAAACAGGAAGGCGGTTAATCTTTTTCTTTTCATTACAGGTCAGGTTTGAATCTGCCCCAAATTAAGAAAGATTAACCGCCCGTTAAAGCGCATTGAAATTTGATCAATAATTAAATCGCTGGCCCTCCGACAAGGTCGAAACATGCCGCATTTTCCCATGCCGGAAATCACTGTAAAGCTCCTTGATTTCTTCCTGATGGTCTGAAATGAACGGTCCGTGCGATACGATAGGATCGTGCTGCGGCTCGCCCGCATACAACACCACGCGAGCGCCTCCTGCGCCTGCGACGACAGTAAGCTCACTCGACTCGCCGGCATCGCCCCGACTCAGCCATCCTATTTGATTAATTTCCAGTACCTGCTCCTCGTCTCTTACCCTCACATCCCCATCAATCACATACAAAAATGCATTGTAAGACGCGGGCAGCAATTCTGAAAGCCTCGCGCCGGGTTTCAATTGGATATCGGCGACGATGAGCGGCACATAATTCTTAACCGGCGAATGCAAGCCGGCAAACGCACCGCTATACAAAACCGTTTTCACACCATTCCTTTCAGCCGCCGGCGCATTCTCAAATGCCAGATCCTGCACCCTGGGATCAGCCCAACGGTCCGCTTTGGGCAAGTTGAGCCACATTTGCAGCAACCGCATCCGCGATCTGCCCTCGATGGTTTCCGAGTGAACAATGCCGCTACCGGCGGTCATCATTTGAAAATCACCCTGTTTCATGGTATGCGTTTCGTCGCCAATTTCGCCTTCCAGCAGCAGTGAAACGGTTTCAAACCCGGCATGCGGGTGCGGGCCTCCCACCGGCGCGTCGTCTTTTTTATCCAAAAAATCGTCCATCAGTGCGATGAACGGGTCGCTATGCTCGAATTCACGGTAAATCACCGCTCGTGCCGTGTGGTCGGGGCCAAGAAAGCCGGGTTGCGCAGGCGGCGTTTTAATGCTGATTATATTCCTGATAATGCCTTGATTTTCCATGATCTGTTTCGTTTTCAATTGGATGGGCCTGAATGCGGCCCCATTCAATAAACAAAAACAGCCGATCAGTCATCCATTCGATTCACTATACATTAGGTTAGCGAGGATCGCGAAATGGGCATCCACCTTCCGTCCAGGATCAAAAAATGACAAAAAAATGTCACCAATTGCAAAAATCAGGCAAATAGACAAATTGTTTCCGTCAATTTTTTGTTAAAACAGATGGGGCTGTGGTACCCAACCCGGCAGCCCCATGCCATGTACCCATTTAAGAATCCCATTTTACACTTCACAATGCAATTTTATTCAGAACGTTTACGCTACGAAAAATTCACGCCCAGCCATTTCGAAGACTATTTCCGGCTAGTATCACATCAGGACGTGATGGTACACATCAGCGGCACCGGGCTCGACCTGGACGGTGCCCGCAAAAGATTCGAAAGGTCGCTTCACGCCGACGGGCAGCAGGCCGACATGGGCTTTGTCGCCGTATACGAGCGGGCCAGCGATTCATATGTAGGTTTGGGCAAAATTGTACCTTTCGAAGATGGTTTCACCGAAATCGGTTACGCATTGCTCCCCGAATTCTGGGGAAAGGGCTACGCATCCGAAATCACCGGCACGCTCATCGCATACGCCCGCAAATGCGGCAGCGTAGAGTCGATCGTAGCGCTGGTAGATCCCGAAAACCAAGCCTCTATCAACGTCCTTACCAAACAGCAATTCCGCTTTTTCAGGGAAGTGCCGGAAGGCGATGTGGTGCGGCATGATTACATTCTGGATTTGTAGCTACCGGTCGGTGAATGCCAGGCCCATCTGATTTGCCCGGTAGGATGCCTCCGTACCTTTGAATTCCATCGTCACACTTTCGTAGTAATCGTCGCCGTCCCATGCGTCGCCTACCCGCAACGGCTGGCCCGATAGCTTATGAACGGCCGTTACCCGGTAGCGACCAATGGGGATATCGTCGATGCGGTTATGGTTGTTGGAACCACTTTTTCCGCCGCTCAATTTCAGCACCTTACCGCTAGCCCCGTCAATCAACGGCCCGTCCGGGCGGAAGGTAAATTCTACATCTTCCGACCGAATCTCTGAATTGGGATCGGCGTACAACTCGGCTGAGCCGCCATAGTACAAATTGAGGCTCTTATCGGGAAGGCGTCCCTGAATTTTCCATTCGAAATTACGAACCGGCTTCTCCTCGACGCTGAAAGACTCGGTGTTTTCGGGATGGAGCCGCATTTTGTAAACCCTGCCGTTGTACTCGACCAACGTGTAAGCATCGACAATCCATTGACCGAGCCCCTCGACAACCGCCATTTGATAGGAACCGTCCGCTTTGGTAGTCACTTCGGCCCCACGGCCTTTAAAAACAGTATTTTCTGTAAAAACAGTGGCACCTGCTACGCCTTTACCCTGCTGGTCAACGACCTTGCCCACGAGGTAGCCGCCCTTACCGGAGTCTCCGCCCGGAGCTCCATTCTCACCGGGATCTGTGCACGAAAAAAACGTAGAAATAGCAATAAAGAAGAATAGTAATTGATGTTTCATGGCTTGATTATATGATTTTGACAATGCAAAATTCATCTACAAGCCTTCAACTGACCAGCCGACCCTGCATGCGCTGCGGTTTTAATGTGTTTAACTGCCACAAATGCCCGGTCAATTGTGGGTGTTGATTATTGCAAGCGCGGCCTGAGTTGCTGGTTGGCATAATTGTTTCTGCATACCTGATCAGTTCCAAGCCATACCACACATGCAGAGAAATTGACACCAAATGACTGAATCACAATATATTACACACCAAACCATCGTAGTAGCAGGAGCGACCGGGCACCTCGGGACTTTGATTGTAAAAGAACTCCTCGCGCGACATGCGCATGTGAAGGCGCTCGTGCGTAAGGACACACCCCTATCCAAGACCGCCCCGCTTGAAAAAGCGGGTGCAATGGTAATTCCGGTCGATTACCAGAATACCGTTACGCTTACCGAGGCACTCCGCGATGCCCAATGTGTCATTTCGGCATTGTCGGGCTTGCGGGAGGTGATCGTAGACATGCAATCCGACCTGCTGAAAGCGGCGCTGAATGCGGGCGTACCCCGCTTTATTCCATCGGACTATTGCATTGATTATCAAAAACTTCCCAATGGATCAAACCGCAACCTCGACCTGCGCCGGGAGTTCGCGGTGATCATCGACAACACACCTATCCATACCACATCCATTCTCAATGGCATGTTCACCGACCTGCTCAAAGACCAGGCGCCATTGATTCTCCCGAAGTTGAAACGCGTGATCTACTGGGGCGACGCCGACCAGCCGATGGATTTCACTACCATCGCCAACACCGCAGCATTCACTGCCGCCGCCGCGCTCGATTCGCAGGCTCCGCGGTTTTTACGCATTGCCGGTGAGGTCGCCACGATACGTGATTTGCAACGGGCTGCAAGCAGGGCCTATGGAAAGGAGTTCGGTTTGTGGAGAATTGGCGGCCTGGGATTTCTGGCCACTATGATCCGCATTATGCGCACCATTGCCCCTGCCCGGGAAGAGGTCTTTCCACCCTGGCAGGGGATGCAATACCTGCACAATATGCTCAGCGGTCTACCGAAATTGGAACCGCTGGATAATGCGCGCTATCCGGAAATTAAATGGACAACCGTCAGAGAGGTATTGGGCTGATGCCGAATGCAATTTGTTAATTTTGAAGTCTGGAAAAAAGAGCTTCAATTTGTCGCGACCGCCCCCTGTGAATGTTCGTTTTAGGGCGTATGCATGACGGTGCAAGGCTATACATTTGCATCAGTCAACAATCTAAAATCAAGTCCCATCACCTTTAAAATCTTTTAGCTATGCCCAAAATCAATCCTTACCTCAACTTCGACGGCGACGCCCAACAGGCTTTCGATTTCTACAAATCCGTGTTCGGCGGAGAATTCACGAGCGTTCACAAAATGGACGGTGCGCCTGGAACTGAAAATTTGCCCGAAAATGAAAAGAACCGGCTCATGCACATTTCTTTGCAGGTAGGCGACGAGTTACTGATGGCTTCGGACATCATGCCTTCCATGGGCCAGTCGCTTACCGTGGGTAATAACAACTACATTTCCATTTTCACCGACAGCCGCGAGCAGGCCGATCAGTATTTCAATGGCCTTTCAGTTGGCGGCGCCATCGAAATGCCGATGGAAGACCAGTTCTGGGGCGACTACTTTGGCGCTTTCCGCGACAAGTTCGGTGTAAACTGGATGATCAACTTCCCTGCGCAACAAGGCGCATAATTGTACAGTTGTAATGTCGAAAGGCCGGTTCCGAAGATGCGGACCGGCCTTTTTACATTTATAAATATGGACATGCAGCGCTATTCCTTATGCTGTGCAAACATCCATTCCATGATATCCTCGTTCCCAACCTTATCCCAGATTCCATGTCCTGCAAATTCGTATTCGGTATATTTGGGCTTTCCACCGGCTTTGCGAATGGCCGCAATCATATCGCGTGAATGCGACACCGGTGCCATCTTGTCGCGGGCACCGTGGAATGCCCAAATCGGCACATTTACTAGTTTCGGGCCGTATTGAGGATCACCGCCGCCGCAAATGGGAATCGCCGCGGCGAAAAGTTCGGGGTGCACGCTGGCAAAGTGCCACGAGCCATAACCGCCACCGGAAATTCCCAGCACATAGATGCGTTTACGGTCGATCGGCAGGCGGCCCAGCAGTTCGCGCATCGTTCTGAAAACGAGTGAATCGACACTTGCATTACCATATGCACCACTGAAACCCAGCCCTTTCGGGCATTGCGGCATGAAAACGAATGCGGGATACTTCGTCCGCGTAGGTAGTTCCATGAGGAATGGCGCGGGATCGGCCGACAGCTGCTGCATATTGTCCTTCCCGTGCGCACCTCCGTGATGCAGGCACACGATCAGCGGATATTGCTGGGTCGAATCGTAGTCGAGCGGGTTGAGCAGGCGATAAGGCAGCGAATCACCGCTTTTGTCTACAAAATGATAATCCTCCATGGCCTTCGAACGGCGCAAATCGGCCGCTGAGGGTTTGAACGGCCTGCTGTACCGCAGCGCTTCCACCGAAAAGTTGAACCCCAGAAACAGCAACCCGAGAAAGGCCGCCAATTTTATGAGTGCGGGTGCAGTTTGTGCAGGTGCATTGTCGGTAACCGCCAGCCGCTTGTTTTCCAGTCGAAAATGGATGACAAAACAAACCACCGGAAGGATTCCAAAGAGCGAAATCCACCTGCTGGTCTTATCGATCAGCAGTTTTGTACCGCCCTCACCGGTTTGAAAATAGAGCACGAAAGTAATCGCCAGTAAAAGCGTGACCAACACCGTAATGGTGCCTCCAAGTCGCAACCACCGTTTTTTCCCGGCTTTTGTGAATACCAGGCTCAGCCCACAGAGCACGGCTGTCGCGAAAAGAACAGACGCTACCACATGGTAATGCTCCTGATAAAATACCCGCAGCTCACGGTTCAGGATCAGCACATGTTGGGTTAGCACAGCCGAGGTCGACATCAGGCACGCCACGGCAGCCAGCCGGTAATCGTTGTGCCACAGGTAGCGGATCAATGTCCCATCGGTAACCGCAATCACAAAAAGAACAAGCCACATCCAGGTATCAAACGATTGCAAACCCATCATTTGAGAGCCGATAATCACCAGCGCGGTCGACTGAATTACCGACATAATGCATGAAATCGACAAGAAGAAAATCATAAAGGAATAAAATTCCTTACTGAGCGGCTTGATAGTCATGAGTGAAGGCGTTTAGTGAAGGATCTTTTTGGTATATCAATAAAGAAAACATCCGCTACGATTGCTCTTCCTGTTACACGACCGGCTGCGTCGGTATTTGGATGGCAATCGGATTCATGCAAATAATCCAAAAAGATCAACAAATATTGAATCTATTAAGTAATTTGGCCAAATGCACTTCCTCATCAATTCCTCATTTCAAAATATATTGGTTGATATGCGAAATACCGGTTTAATAATAGCTGTACTGATATTAGTCGTAACTTATACGCTGGCACCCAAAGCAATGTCGCAATCAGCCCCAGCCGATACGCCGAGTGATTATTTCAATCGATTCAATACCTTCACGCAAAGGAATCTCAACGAAGCTTCCGCATTAGTGTGCCTTCAAAAATTGGCTTCGAACGAAAAAGCGATCCAATCATTGCGATCTCTCATACACAACTCCTACGCGCAAGTTGTAATAAACCGGTCTTTTTCTCCCGGGACCGACAGCGCGGTAATCAGGGAGCGCATGCAGGTTCGAAATTTCAATAAAAACCTGTTAATCAAGATTATGGAGGATACCAGCAAGGTATTGACGCACACTATAAACCCGCTTTTTCTCTATTCAAAAACGGAAGATGCGGCAAACGACAATGCGAAACTGGCCAGTCTGACCGAGCAATTTATCCAGGAAGAATTGTCCGATGCTGATATTTATTCGAACCGTGCAGGGCGATATGGGTTGATGATTTACGGAAAAATCAATTCAATTCCTGATTTGAAACCGCTATCCGGAAAGCTGTTTCAAAATTTATATAACCACCTTGAAAAAGGGCAAATACCCGCTTTGGAAACGTCCGATCGTTTCAAGGCCGAGGAGCGTGCATGGTTCAGGTATTTGTTTGCTTATGCAAATTATATTCAATCGGAAAAGGAAAGTGATTCGAATAAAAAGAAGGCTTACCTAAAAAAAGCATTCGATTACAGCCCGGATCTCGCCGATATTAATCGAAAGTCGGCCTATTTCTATGATATGCATTTAATGCTGGAAAAAGAAAAAGATTCGTTCCAGGAAGATTACCTCGCATTTCTGACCGACCACGCTTCGGGCCACGATGATCTGCTTTCTATTTTGTTGCAAATCACATTACAGCAACCTGAGTACAAGTCAAAGCTCAAATCGGCATATGTTAATGCAAAAGGGAATGAGGCCAGTTTTGGTAAATACTGGATGGAAAATGTAAACCGAAATGCTAAAATGGCCCCTCCTATTTCGCTATCGATGCTGGACAAATCGAAGTTTTCGAGCAAAGCCGGCACCGGTAAATGGCTCTTGGTCGATTTTTGGGGAACATGGTGCGGACCGTGCCGCGCCGAACATCCCGATATGCAGAAATTCTACGATTCGACCATTAAAACCAATACCGACAAAATCACGTTTCTGACCATAGCCTGCCGCGATACCGAGGAGAAAGTGACAAGCTACATGACGGAAAAGCAATTTTCCTTCCCGGTAGCGATGTCAGACAACCAGATTGAAAAGACTTACAAAGTGGCCGGTTATCCTATTAAACTGCTCGTGACACCGGAGGGAAAATACTTGATCGTGCCTTTCGGTGCGGATTGGATCAGTTTCGTGAAGCATTACGCCGACCTTTAACGGGCATTATCTTCCGGCCAGCTTCTTGGCCTGGGCTTCCAGGATCAGTTGCAAATCGGCGCTGGCGTCGGTTACGTGTGCGTAGGAACCCATGCCCAGTTCGCTCAGTTTTTTGAGTTTCTGGCCGGTGTGTTCGTTGCGCCCGAAGGTGAAAACGCTCAGGTATACATCCTGCCGTGCATTCTGGCGGATCATATCCATCACCTCGGCGCTGACCGGAAATTCGCCGTCGGTGGCGAGTACAATGCGGTTGTTACCGGCACGGATGTATTGTTTATTCGCCGTTTTGTAGGCGAGTTTAATGCCTTCGTTGCCGTCCGTATCGCCGTCGGATTGCAGCAGGTCGATCATCCGTGAGATTTCCGAAGCCTTTGCACCCGAGGTCGGTTTGAGTACCACCCTCGCCTTACCCGAATAAAGGACGATCGAAATCATATCCTCCGGCCGCACGAGCGTGAGCAGCGATTTAATGGAGCGTTTCAGCAGCGGCAACTTGTAAGGCGAATTCATCGACGACGACACATCCAGCAAAAGCACCATATTATTAGGCGCAAAGCCGTCCAGCGAGCGGGTAACGTTTTGCAACTGCGCATTACGGTCCACATACACGGTATCCACGCGTAAGCGCTCCACGTACACGGTATCGCGCGTCACCTGTGCAACGGGCTCGGCCTCGTTCGTGAGCGGGCGCACATCCTCGCGTGCGGGAGGCTGCTGGGTTGCAGGCACTTCCGCATTGTTCGTTTTGACTTGTGCAATATCCTCTACCCGATTTTCGCGCGGCTTTTCGACAGGCTTTTCAACCTTCGGCTCGTCCACTTTTGCCGGCGGTGCGGCAGGTTTCTGAGGCGATGTGCGCCGGAATGCGAAAACATCAGGTTGGTTAATGGTTTTCAAAAGGCCGGCCTTGGAGAGCTCTATGAAATTGTTGTATTCATAAACCAGCTCATTGTTATAGAAATAATAAAACGATTCGTAGGGATGCGCCGCGTAACCCGAAGTCGCGGGCTTGTATTGCTGCACTTTTTCCGCAAACCGGCCCGCATTGGCACCCAGGTCTTCATAAGGCGTATACGGACAAAGCCCGTTGTTGCGGCCGTAGCGTTGGAGCCCTTTCATGTTTTTGTATTCGTCGGCGATCAGCTGGCGGCTGTCGGCTTCGAGATTGGCCGTTTCGGGGAGCTTGGATGTTTCGCCTTTCAGGTAATCGCGCATGCCGAACATCACGTCGTGGCCATTGTCCATGGTTCTCAGCATGGCATTGCCGGCGATGTACCAGGAGCTCGTCGGTGTGGCATTCGGGTAGCTTTCGTGAATGCGGCGGATGTCGTTGTAAAGCAGCTCTTTCTTTTGGTCCAGTATGTCGAAAAGAACGAGGTAGCGATCGAGGATGGCGTCGGAGCGTTTCAGCTGATCTTGCAGGTATTGTTTTTCGGAAGTATAGCGGATCAATTCGATGCTCAGGCCGTCCATTTCCTTTAAAATATTCATCAACACCTCCGCCTGGCCGGTCACCGACTTGCGGTAAGGCTCCGGAATCGCCGTGCTGGCATTCAGGAGCAAGGTATATTCGGAAGAGGGCAGTTTGAAATCTTCGTGCGAATAGCTGAGATTCGCCCTTTTCTGTGCTTTGGCCGGGTCGCGGTAGTATTCCGCAGAGCTCTGATAATTGCGCACGATCATTTGCAGCAAATGCATTTGCCGCAGCGACTGGTTGATCCAGTCCACATATTGATTCAAGGTTTTGATCACCGCCGCACTGGCAGGGGCAGCCGCCTTTTTCACATTCAATGGTTGAAAAGACTTGTCCTGAAATGGCGGCGTGCCTTTGCTTGCAGCAGCAACATCAGAAGCGTCCGCGACTCTCATAACCGGGCTGAAAAAAGGATAATTCAGCAGCAAATGCCCCGGCTTGCTATACCCGACAAATGCCTTGTAAAATTCGAGCATATCATGGTTAAACTGCTCTACCAGCGACAGATACACCGCGTTACCATGTTCCGCAGACTGCTGCGCGGCGAAGTTATGATCGTCCAGCGCCCGCCGTTTGATATCCTGCATCGACGCCAGCGCCGATTTGAAAGTACCTACCATATCCGAGGCGGGGTATTGTAGTTGCGAAGCCGTATTTCCAATGGTCGCCAGCGCCTTTTCGTCGTCCAGCATGCTCTGCCGCACGAGCGCCGTCGGCCACTCCGCTTTTGTCTCCGCATTCAAATAATAGGGCAATGCGTCCAGCAAACGCTGCTGGGCGGCAATGACCTCGCCCATTGCCTTTTCCGTCACAATGTAAGGATCAGTAGCCGGGCGGTTCTGAACGCCCGCATAAACCTGCCTGATTTGCGTATACAATGCATTTTTATCATGCGCATAACGTTCGAAAAGCGACTGCATTTCCGTGACGAGCGCGTCGGATTTTTTCAGATTGTTGCGTTCGTAATCCTTTAAACGCACATAAGTTTCAAGCGATTTGCAGGTTTCATCCAGCTTATTGAGCACGTTCCAGACGTTTTCCAGACCTGCATTTAACTGCTTTCGCTTACCCGCCTCGATACCCAAGCCAGGCAATGCCTTTTTGTAATAATATTCTTCCAAAGGCCCCGACGACGGCAAACGCAAACCATAGTCTGCTTTTTTACGGTAACGGCTCACATCGTCCTGGTAGGTTTGCAGCATCTTGAACCGCCGGATAACTTGCTCCGACGATTGGCTCAAAAATTCAATGTAATGGTTCAATGAAGTCTGCGGCGCTTCCTGCTGCGCGGCGACCGGGCTAATGATGAATGCTAAAAAAACGAGCAGGATGAAAAATTGCCTCATACGTAAACTTCTGGAAGTATGTGTGTTAACAGATGTGCGAAGGTCGGGATTTTTGCGCGTAATCCGTCGCTGTACATACTTCCGAAAAATAAGTCAGGTGCAGCGCTATTTCTCTTTGGTAAAGATAAAGTAATTGCGAACATGGCTATGACGTTCGTCGGCAGCGAGTTCGATTTCTTTGGAAGTCATGTCCAGCTGTTGCACTCCGTTGAAGTTTTCGATCGAAATACGAAATTTCATTGAGCCATCTTTTTCAAGCGCATTGGAAATATCAGTCTCTTTAAACGTGTCGCTGTAAAAATAAATATCCGCCAGACTGACATCCTTGCCGTCAAGCGATAGTATGTCCAGTTTCCAGGTTCCCTTAACAGCCGGAAAGTGGTTCGTCAGGTCGTAACTGATAAAAGTTTTATCGGCGAAAAACTCGTAAGCAATCGTCCCCGGGTTGATCGTACCCTTTTTAATCCAATTGCCGTCACCGCGCTTTTTCCATTCGGTAGCGCCTCCTTTGAGTTTCCAGTAACCCATCAGGGCCGCATTATTGGACTCGGGGGCTTTTTCTTTCTCTTCACTGCATCCCGCGCTCACATTCAGCAAGCCGCAAAACGTCATTACTACATAAAATACCAGCTTTTTCATAGCAAAACACATTTAGACATTTGAAATACCCCGGGCATTGACCCGACGAATTCAAAGCTAAATGTGCAAACGGCCGGTTTCAACCAGCAATCGACGAGCGACGTTTTAAATAGACAAATGAGGCGTTTGCTGACCGCCCGGTTGCAGGTAACTGGTAATTTCCGAAATATCGACTTTCAACATCCGGCTTTTGAAAAGGTCGGCTTTGTATTTGAAAATGAAGTTGCGCAAAGACATGCCGGTCTGGTTGAGCACACAGAGATTGGCGACGTCCTCAGAAATATTGAAACGCATGAGCAGTTCAGGCACGCGGATGTTCTTGTTCTGGTGCAGTTCCTGCCGCAGGTAATCGATGATAGCCCCGGCCAGGCGTTGCCGCGAAGTGGTTTCTTCCACTTTTTTACTCTCGAAATTATTCCTTGCTAAAATCGTCACAATCAGATCGATACTACCTCGGATCAGCTTGTTATGCGACGTCGGTTGCTGGGTTATTTCAAAAAGGATCTGGTTGATCAGGTAAGTGATGGTTTGGGCGTCGCGCTCGTTTTGCAGCGGTTTGCCCTGGGTAAGGCGTACGCCGTCGCAGAGGTGTTCGGCTTGTTTGTAAATGTCGGCAAAGTCGGGACTGAACTCCTTTTTCTGCAAAAAATCATCGGAGAGCCAGGTATCGAATGCGATGATGAAGATCTCGGCGCTGCTGTCTTCCTGGAAAATCGGATGCTGGCCGGGGCAGAGCAAAATGACACCTTGCTCGGCATAATCCCATAGTTTTCCATCCAGACTAAAATGCCCCTCGCCGCTGCGGATGAAGATAATGCGGTAATGCGGGGTCAGATCATTGTGGGTTTCCCAAACGCGGGTTTTACTTTGAAGCACATGGTACTTCTTGTGGGCATTGAATTGAATCACTGACATAACACGAACCTCCTGCTGTTTGGCCCTAATTTGGGCAAGCGGTCTTTGGAATGAAAATGCAAATCGCGGAACGCCGGTTTTCGGGGGCTGAAACGCCAATTTTAAATGCAGAAGTCAACAAGGGGTTATTTGCCCAACCAGTTTTTAAACTCGGTCATGCGCTCCGAACTCACATAAATTTCCTGGGTAGCAGCCGGGTTCAGGTCGATTTTCAGCTTTCCGGCCGACATCGCATGCATTTCGCGGATCGCGTGGAGCGATAGCAGCATGTTTCGGTTAATGCGGAAAAACTCCGCCGGGTCGAGCATTTGCGAGAGCTTTTCGAGGCTGTACTCCACCGCGAAATGCCGCCCATCGAACAGCCGCAGGAAAGTGGCCCGTTCTTCGATCGTGAAATAGGCGATTTCGGAAGTTTTAAAGGTAAATATCCGCGGGCCGGCGGTTACCAGGAAGCGGTCTTTGTATTTCTCCGGCGAATGCGCGCTTTTCTCCGGTTGCGGGCCGCCGTTGGCGCTGATCTTCCGGAATTTGTTCAGCGATGCCTGCAATTCCAGCGGGTTAATGGGTTTGAGCAGGTAATCGATGCTGTGCACTTTGAATGCGCGGAGGAGGTAATCGTCGAATGCGGTCGTGAAAATGACCGGGATAAGCAGGTCCAGGCTTTCGATGATTTTGAAACCATTATCATCTTCGAGGTGAATATCGAGGAAAATAAGGTCGGGCTGCGTGTTCGACTTGTTTTGCAGCCAGGCAATGGTTTCAAAAACAGAAGGGATAATGCCCAGGACGCGAATGCTCGGATCGATATTGCGGATCAGGTTCTGTAAACGCTCCGCACTCAGTTCCTCGTCCTCGACAATCAGTACATTCATGATAGTAATGGTATTTTCACGGTAAAATGGGTGCCCGTTTTATCGATCACCACATCCTTGTCCTGCAACAGTTTATAGCGGCTGATAATGTTTTTTAACCCAAGACGCGTCGTAGGCTGGTCTTGTTGCCTCAGCTGCAAAGGATTGCTAACCACCAGCATTTCTTCCACAATTTTTATACTGATAACCAAAGGATTAACCACCGACATCGTATTATGCTTCACGGCATTTTCTACCAATAACTGCAAGGTAAGCGGGATAATGGAGTACCGCTCCTCGTCCATAGGCGTAAGCGCCGAGTCGAGCATGACCTTCTCTTTGAAACGCGTCCGCAGCAAGTACATATAAGTATCCAGAAACTTCATTTCTTCCTTTAAACTGGTCTTATCCAGCTCCGACTGTTCCAGAATGTAACGGTAGGCCGACGACATCTCCTGAATAAACTCCCCCGACTGCTCCGGCCGCGACTCCACCAGCGATGACAGCACGCTAAGGTTATTGAACAAAAAATGCGGGCTGACCTGATTTTTCAATGCCAGGAAACGCGCGTGCATGTTCTCCTTTTCCAGCCGTTCGGAATCGACGAGCAGCTTTTTCATCTTTTCCTGCACCTGGTTGCTCACGCAAAGGTAATAGGCCGCGATGAGCGCGAGGATCGTGAGTGCCTGCCCTGCCCGCCAGCGCGTATACATGAGGTCGCGGACGCGGAGATCCGACATCGACGGCCGGGGTAGCGGGTTCCACCATTGGCTCATCAGGCCCCAGGTGCGTGCGAGGATCATATTGAACAAAAATGCGAGCAATACGGCGGGAACGAGGGTAATGAGCTGGTCGCGGATGCTGAATGCGGGCGATTTGTCGGCGCCGGTGAGCGCGGCCTGCTTTCTCAGGAACCAGTCCATCAGGTAAATCCAGGCTGTATAAAAAACGGTGCTGATAACGACTTCCAGCCCGAAAAGCGGCAGGTTGCGCGGGATGGTGTACCAATTTTGCTGGGGGACGTTTATGTACGTTCGGAGCGGAATGTAAACCAGCGCAAGGGCAAAACCGAGCAGCCATTTTTGCCCGAAAAGATAAGGCCGCATATTTAAGAGATCAGTTAGGATGCCCAAAAATAAGGTAATTTCATGAAAATTTATCAGTATTTTGCAGGACTCAAATCATCAAAAACACCTAAACCTGCCCCCTATGAGCCGTTTTTTCGTTACTGCCGTTGCTGCATTGCTTTCCTTAAACGCATATTCCCAGGCACTCAATACCCTCACTGCCACCGAGAAGAAAGAAGGCTGGAAATTGTTGTTCGACGGCAAGGACCTGAAAGGCTGGCATGCCTACAATGGCAAAACGCCCGGTTCGGCGTGGCTGATCGAGGACAGCGCCATCAAACTGAATGTACCCGAAAGGGCCGGTAACAAGGCCAAAAACGGCGGCGATATTGTGATCGACGAACTCGTGAACGGCGATTTCGAATTCAAGGCGGAATGGAAAGTGAGCAAATATGCCAACAGCGGCATTTTCTTCTTTGTGCAGGAAGCTCCCAACTACAAAAACATGCACGATACCGGGCTGGAATTGCAGGTAATCGACGATAAAATCTATGAAGGCGCGAAGGAAAATACGCACCGCGCAAGCGACTTCTTCGGCATCGCGAATGCCCGCCTGCGCGAGGGGAACCCGCAGGGAGAATGGAACAAGATCCATTTCATCGTTAAAAAAGGCAAGCTGACCGTGTACCAGAACGAGTTTATGGTGCAGGAACACGACCTCAACGGAGCCGACTGGAAACAGCGCGTCGCCAACAGCGGGCTCAAAGCCGCACCCATCGCCAAGGGCAATTTTAAGGGCCGCATTGGTTTGCAGGATTGGGGCAGCACGGTCTGGTACCGTAATATCAAGTTAAGGAAACTTTAAGAATCGGGTGATGTCGCATTGTCCCCCTTTGGTTGTCCTGTTAGCACCCGCAGCGATTCTCTGAGCGCGTTTAACTTTGTGTTGTAACACTATTCAGCCACCATAATTATTGAAAACACAATGGAAAAGCCTGCATTGCACCCTTACCTGATGTTCGAAGGCAACTGCCGCGAAGCGATGGATTTTTACAAAGGCATTTTCGGCGGCGAGCTCAACATGATGACCTTCGGGCAGGTAGACGACAGCTGCCCGGCAGCCCTGCGCGACCAGATCATGCACGCGTCGCTCATGGGCGGAGAGGTCGATTTCATGGGCTGTGACAGCCCGCAACCGGGCCCGCTGGCTGGCGACAAGATCCAGCTTTCGCTCAGCGGTTTCGACGAGGCCAGCCTCCGCAAAAAGTTCGATCAGCTCAGCGAAGGCGCCATTACCATTACTGTACCCATGGACAAACAGGTATGGGGCGACATTTTCGGCGCATTCAAAGACAAGTACGGCATCGACTGGATGATCGACGTGCGGGCGCAATAGCCAATGCAAAACATTTGGAAAGCCGGGGTAGCGCTCCGGCTTTTTGTGCTAATCACCTTTCAAAAAACGCTCCTGCAAATACCAGCGGGCACATGAATCGCCATCCGGCCTTCTCACAAAGCTGAAATACATATCGGAAGGACATCCGTAAGCTCCCACGAACATAATCCCGATTTTGGGGTATTTCCGGACGAGGCTATCCGGCACAATAAGTTGGTTTGACGTCGTGGTCATGTACACCGGTGTGTATGTCTGCGCGCCCGAAGTATCCTTCAAAGGTGCAAGAACCCAGTCGAGGGCAATTGTGGATGGCGAATCCGCGGTAAGCAACAGCCCGCTCGTACCTTTATAGCAATCCGCCGAAACCGTCACCCGCTCCACCGGCACGCAGTCATCGCGTTTATCAACTTTCTTTTCGGAACAGGCCAATGCAATGACGGCCAGGGCTAGGTATTTTTTCATGGGAAAATGGAATTTTTAATGTGGACACGATGGTGTGTGATGCGGTTGGAGAATGCTCCCTTATAATAAGCCAGCAATACCATTCACTTACTAATATCACCCGAAAAGTCATTTCATTTCTTGCTTTCAGCTTTTCATTAAGTTATTTTTGAAATCAAATTATTGGTACACAAAATACCAATAGATAACTCAAACGTTCCTTATGGCTCTTTCCCTCCTGAAAAACGGCGTGTTTAACAGGTTGCAAGAAGATATTCTTGCATTGCAGGGGTTTCGAACGCCCGTTGGGACGCGGAGAATCGATTTCGGATTGGGCATGATGGATGCCTCGTTTCCAAATCACACCTTTCCGACAGGGGTGGTGCATGAGTTTATCAGTAATGATCCCGAAAGTGCTGCGGCTACCACGGGGTTTATGGCAGGATTGCTAGGTAAGCTCATGGGAGAATATGGAATATGCCTGTGGATCGGCATACGGCCTATTGTATTTGCGGCAGCATTGAAAGCATTTGGCGTGGAACCGCACAGGGTTATTTTTATCGATCTGGCCAAAGAGAAAGATGTGATCTGGGCAGTGGAGGAAGCTTTGAAGTGTGAATCTTTGGCAGCGGTGGTCGGTGAAGTGCGTGAAATTACTTTTACGGAATCGCGGCGACTGCAACTGGCTGTGGAGCAGAGCCGTGTTACCGGGTTTCTGCACCGGGTGAAGCCGCGTGCGGTGAATACCCTCGCATGCGTGTCACGCTGGCAGATAACGCCTGTGGCTAGCCGGCTGGAAGAAGGTATGCCGGGCGTGGGACATCCGTGCTGGCGTGTGCAATTGCAGAAAATCCGGAACGGCGAGCCCGGAGAATGGGAAATGCAATGGCTATCCGGCCGGTTCGAATACCTTCCGAAGGAAGTTTCGGACAATGCCAATGAAGTGGCGGAGCACAGCCCTTCCGTTTACATTGCTCAAAGGGCTTAAATGCGACACGGACTTTCGCGACATTACCCTGGAATACCTTTCGATTAGCCGACCATTGGCATTACCACTTATCACTTTATCGCGGCCTTCATCCAGAACGATTCGCATTGTTGTGCCCGCAAGCTTTATATTAGGGCACATTCGGTTTCCTAACGCATAATTCGCTGCTATGAAAGCATCACTACGCCTCCTTATCCCTGTTTTATTAATTGCCGTGAGCATTCAATCCGCTCAATGTCAGCCATCCCCTCGCATCACTACGAAAGCAGATTCCCTATTTGCGGAATGGAACAAGCCGGGAATGCCCGGTGCGGCTGTGGGCGTGGTACACGGTGGCAAGCTGGTGTATGCCAAAGGATTTGGCGAAGCAGATGTAGAAACGGGCGCGAAAATAGGCCCTGAGACTATTTTTCACGTAGCGTCTGTATCCAAGCAGTTCACTGCATACGCCATTGTACTCTTGGCCGAGCAGGGCAAGCTTTCACTCGACGACGATATCCGTAAACACATTCCGGAGGTACCCGATTTTGGAAAAACCATTACAATACGGCACCTCCTCAACCATACCAGCGGCCTCCGCGACCAATGGAACCTGCTGGTGATGGCCGGCTGGCAGCTCGACGACGTGATCACCAAACAGCACGTGATTAACCTCGTTACCCGGCAAAAAGAACTGAATTTCGAACCCGGTAGCACTTTTACCTATTGCAATACGGGCTATACATTACTGGCAGAAGTCGCCAGCCGCGTCACCAAACAGCCTTTTGCATACTGGATGGAACGCAATGTGTTTAAGCCGTTGGGCATGAAAAATACGCAGTTCTTTGATAACCAGGAAGGTGTGGTAAAAGGTCGCGCCTATTCGTTTCACCGTACGCCCGGCGCTATGGGGCCAACGATGTTCAGCAAAAGCATACTGAGCTATGGCAACGTCGGCGCTACGAGCCTTTTCACGACAATCAACGACCTGGCATTGTGGATCACCAATTTCCGCAACCCTCAAGTGGGCAGCCCGAATATAATGAAACAAATGCTCGAACGCGGCCGGCTTACCAAAGGCGACACGCTTCCATATGCATCGGGGCTTATTCACGGCAAATACAAAGGCCTCGCTTACTACGGCCACGACGGCGCAGATGCCGGTTTCCGGTCATCTTTGCTCTATTTTCCGAAAGAAGATTACGGTTTCATTGTACTCAGCAACCAGGCAGAATTCAACCCACCCAAAAAGAATCTCGAAATGGCGGATTTGTATTTATCCAATTTTATAAAAGAAGATAAACCAGCCGCTACAACTCAAACACCGGCTTCAACCGGCAATTACGCATTCGACTCGACGCTGTTCCGCGCCTATGCGGGCTCTTACTCGCTGGATGAAGCTCCCGGTTTCATACTGAAATTCTGGCGCGATGGCAACAACTACTACACCCAGGGGACAGGCCAACCATCGGCAGCCATTTTCCCCTCCTCGGACTCGACGTTTTTCCTTAAAGTTGTGGACGCGTCCGTGGTATTCCACAAAGCCAAAGACGGCAAAGTGAACCGCATTACTTTGAAACAAAACGGTGACCATCCCGGTACGAGAGTCGATGCACAGGAAAAAACGGATACCGACCCCTCCCAGCTCATCGGCCAATATTACAGCCCTGAGCTCGAAACCATTTACACGATTGCTAAAAAGGGTGATACGTTGAAACTCGTCCATGTCCACCACGGCGAGGTCGACCTGAAAATTGCCGGGAAGGACAAGCTGAATGCACCCTGGTGGTTTATACAGAATATTGCGGTGATACGTAATCCGGCCGGCGCGGTGAGCGGTATCAAGGTATCGAATGGACGGGTGATGAACTTGTGGTTCAAAAAACTGCCGGCCGACTTTGCAGCGACCGGCCAATAGCCGGTTACTATTTCCTTATTTGTCTCTTAAAAAACTTCCAAGATTCTTCGAACATATCGAAATCCGTCACAAACTCGTGCTTGCCGTTGACCACTTTCAGCAGCGTCACTTCCGGCTTGCCTTTCTTTTGATAGGTGTATTTTTCAACCGTGATGTCGTTGGAGGTATCCCCATCCGGCATGATAGATTTGGCCGGCTCGCCGGTGTAGCCATCCAGTTTTGCCCAATATTGGAATGACTGGTCGGTCGACCGGACTGTTCCCAGCGTGACGCCGGTTGTTTTTACCTCGCCACCATTGTATGGATTGGTCTGATCTGCTGTTCCATTCGTGATCATGACCGGAATCGGCGTATTCATCGGCGTACAATCCATGTTTTCATCAGTCGGCAAATTCGCTACTACCGCCGAAACCGCCCGGATTTTCCCAGGCATCGTGAGTGCCAGTTTGTACGACATATGCCCTCCCCCTGAAAAACCTGTGGCAAAAACCTGCTTTTTATTGATTTTATATTTTGAAGCAAAAAGGCCGATCAGCGCCTCAAAAAACGCTTCCTCGTTCAGATTTTGCGTGTTGGCAATCGCCGTGGAAGCCTTACGGCACTCATTCCAATATCTTTTATACCCACCCGGGTACACCACTACCACATTATCCGACTCCGAATGCGATTCCAGCTTCGCCCCACGGCGCACCAAACCCATCGGCTCCCCACCCGACCCATGCATCACAAACACCAGACTAGCCCCCGGCTTCACTTTGACAGAAGGATTATAAGCGTACACCCGATAATGCCCATCGATCAGCAACGAATCGAGAACATGCTGGGCATTGGCTGCAAACGAAGAAAGGACAAGAACGGCGGAAAGAAACTGCTTGAACATGGATCGTAAGGTTGGATTTTGTTCTTGCAAGTTACATGGTGTGCGGGAAATTCGGAGTTAAAGGGGGCTGTAAAATGACTGCTTATGGTAACAAACCCTCAAATCCGGCTCTCAAACATCCACACATGCCCGAACGGATCTACTACCTCACCTTGTCGGTAGCCGTAATCGTAATCCTGCGCTGGGGAAACGACTTTTGCGCCTGCCGCTACGGCACTCTCCACGTACGCATCTACATCCTTCACAAATAACCCGATCGTTACCGTGGATCCCTGATGACGTAACGGACTGTACGACGCCCGGTTTCGCGTCTCTTCATGCAAATGAAAGATCGCGCCGTTGATGGAAAGCTCTGAAACATGAATGGTACCATCGTCGTTACTGAAACGGCGAAGCTCAACGGCACCCAGCCCATTTATGTAAAAATCCACATCCCTGACACCATTGGGAATGTAGAGCTCCGGCGCGAAAGTGGGGGTTAACGATTCCATAATTAGCTTATTTAATACATCATAAATATAGTCACCAAAAGCTTCCCTTTCCTCCTTCCTCCCATTCCTCCCTTCCCCCTACTTCCTCAACATCCGTTCAATCGCCTTCAAAACAACCTCCCGGTTTTTCGCGGCTTTGATGAATTGCGGAAGTTTCTCGACCATCGTCGTGATTCGCATGGTTTGCCTTTCACGCAATTTTGCTGTCACGTAGCTACGGATTTCCAGTAAATGTTCTTTGTTACTGGCCCAGAATGTGTCGCCTTTTACATTTTCCTGAAACCAGAGCGGCAGGCTAAAAACGGGATCAGCAAGCCTTGCAATACTGTATTTCAACCTGTAAGGTGTATTTGCAGGCTTGTAGACCTCCGGTACGTGGCAATGCGGGCATGAGTATTTCAGCTCTGCCACCTTCACCCTGTTGTTCGGGATACTTACCTCGATGGACTCGCCGCAGTTACGGCAAGCCCGGCTCACGGTAGCCGTATAGCGCACACGGTCCTCGGCTGTTTCGGAATAGTTGCAATGTTGGCAGACCAGCTTATCGTCGCTGATCCCCATTAAATCTTTTTTAATGACCCGTGCTGCTTTTGCACATTTCGGACATTCTACCCAAAATTCCTTTGCGTACGCGTAACGCGTCGTGGGTGGGCCTACGTAACGCTCCATTTCGCTCTCCATGTCGCTCTTCCGGGTTTACTTTTTAATGGTAATACCTGGAATCGGCGCTTTGGCAACCTCGGAGATCAATACCTTCCGCTCCGCTTTCAGTCGCGCCAGAAATGACTGAATATCTTTGCCGTAAGCGCGGTTACTGAGCGCGTACAGTAGAATGCCCTTCTGCCCAGACTTGGCTGTTACCGCTTTGAAACGGTACACATCGTGCTCATAAATGCTTTTGGCATCATCGCTGGCAGTCTGCCCGAGCAGGCAATCGATAATCTTTTCACCGGTAGCGGCATTCGCGATCACTTCATAGTTCACATCCAGCGTCTTTTTCAACTGGTCCAACTCGCGAAGTTTCGTCCGAACCGCATCGTCAACGGTCGTAGTAGCGACCACATAGTCAATAGTGATCATCGACTTGTAATTCGGAAAGCCATCGCCGGGTACCAGGTATTCCTGTTTATAAAGCGAAGCATCCGGATGCGCCGACCAGTGCAGCTGGTAACTTTTCTTTTGAAATACCATAGACCCCGGAATGCCAAGGTAATTGATAACCGGCTTGTTGTTTTGTCCAAAACACTGAACCGACGCCAGCAGCGTCGAAATTGCAACCAGCGGGAGGAATTGAAATATCATTTTCATGCGTGTATGAATGGATAGATGTGCGAAACAGGAATGCAATGTCCGGCTCACTGTTGAACCGGACCGCAAACTTATCACGTCATCACCCCAAACACAAAGCACAAAGACGCGCAACCACTTTTCAATTCGCCTGAGCCACAATATTTTGAGTTAACGGCGCATTAAAATGCATTAACCCTGAACCTTGGCAAGGTAAGCATCCAACTGGCCCCATGTACCTTCATAACCCTGATTCATGCTGGCATTCAGGTCTGCGAAAGTTTTTTCCTGTTCCGGCGTCGCATTCACCGGCTCCGCATAAAGTGTTAGCGTGGTGATACCGTCTTTTTCGCTTAACGTGATGCTGTTATGCACCTCCAGTGGAAAGTCAAACGGGAACGGCGAGGAAGTAATATTGCCTTCCGGATCAGTGAAAGAGCTCAGAAACTCGATAGCATCATCTTGCCGAATTTTCTGATAACGGAAAAGTGCCCACATACTCATACCGCCGTTATCCAGCTTGTAATGCGTCCTTCCGCCTTCACGAAAGTCAAAACTGAGCAGCGTGAGCTTCGACCCTGCCGGGCCCCACCATTCGGCAAAGGCTTCCCTGGAAGCATATGCATTGAAAACGAGTGATTGCGGCGCTTTAAACTGGCGTACGATTTTGAGTTCTGCTTTGTTGGTTACCTGGTTTTCCATGTTATTGATCGGATTGATTGTTGGTTTGAATACGGTTCAAATAATGATCGAGAGAATCCAACTGCGTGTTCCAGAACTGCCGGTACTGATCGACCCAAGTAGAAACTTCCTTTAAAGTATCCAGCTTGGCCTCGCAATACCGCTCCCGCCCTTCCTGCCTTACCATCACGATCCCACATTCCATTAAAATCTTAATGTGCTGGGAAACAGCCGGTCTGCTGATCGAAAAATTCTCAGCAATGGCATTCAGATTCATGGATTGGTAAGCGATCAGATTGATGATCTGCCTGCGCGTAGGATCTGCAATCGCCTGAAAGACATCTCTTCTTGCTTCAACGGACATATATGTAAGTATTTGCTTACGCAATATTATATGTAAGCAAATACTTACACAAATTTTCGAAGCAGAATTTTTCGAAAATTTTTGCTCGATCCAGGTTCGATCATTCCGAGCAAATCCTCGAAATGATCCGGAACATCCTGCCCGCTGTTCGCACATGCCTCCTTTGCACGTTCAATGGCAGGTTTGAAGTGACGGTACTCCGTGTATTCCAGTACTTTTGCCAGATCTCTGGCACTCCAGAACTCGTTACCGTGGTCGTCTGATTTTTTGATTTGCTCGAAGAGCGATGGACCTTGTTGTGAAGTCATATTATTCAAAGTTTAAGTGTGCAAAATGATTTCAACAAAGCAAAAAAATTGCTGGCACTTTTCAAAGCTTTTTGATATTATTGTAATCTATTTTGAGATATTCAAAATATCAATAAATAATAAACACTTCATTAACATCACATTATAATGCCGTCTCGCTTCATCTCGATATGGTTTCCAAATCTGGCAACGGATCATCAGATCCGCGTTAGACCGGAACTTTACGGGCTCGAATTCGCTCTTGCAACACCCGAGCGCGGGCGGATGTTTGTGAACGCCGTGAGTGCAGAAGCCGGGGCATTAGGTATTGAAACCGGCATGGTGGTTGCGGACGCACGGGCTATTTTGCCTTCCCTTATTGTAATGGACGATGATGTGGAAATTACGGGTCAGGCGCTGCGGGAATTAGCGGAATGGTGCCTCCGTTTCACCCCGACGGTCGCGCTGGATGGGCCCGATGGCCTTACCCTCGACGTTACCGGGTGTACGTACCTGTGGGGCGGCGAGCGCGCATATATGCATGACCTTACTTCCCGACTCGCCCACGCCGGTTATAATGTACGTGCGGCCCTGGCCGACACCATCGGAACTGCATGGGCTTATGCACATTTCGGGCGCTCAGGAGCGATTATACCTCCTGGTGAACAGCACAACGCATTGCTGAAACTGCCTCCCGCCGCGCTGCGTCTTCCGCCTGAAACCCTGGAAAAAATGCAGAAACTGGGCTTTTACCATATCAGCAGTTTTATTCAGATACCCGCTCGAATGCTGCGCCGGCGGTTCGGGGAGGATTTGTTGGATAAACTAAGCAAGGCGCTCGGTTACGCACAGGAATTCATCGAACCTATCCGGCAGGCCGTCCCTTACCAGGAGCGGCTCCCCTGCCTGGAACCCATTGTAACAGCCACAGGTATTGAAATAGCATTGCAAAAACTATTGGAAATGCTTTGCGCGCGCCTTATGAAAGAGGGCAAAGGGCTTCGTAAAGGCATTTTAAGTTGCTTCCGCGTCGATGGAAAAATACAGCAAATCGATATTGTGACTAACCGGGCCTCCCATCATGTAAAGCACCTTTTCAGGCTTTTTGAGCTCAAAATCAAGACCATTGCACCCGGTTTTGGGATCGAACTATTCCTGCTCGAAGCACCGGAAACAGAGGATATGACCGCCACGCAGGAAACGATGTGGGACATCACCGGCGGTTTCGAAAATGCCTCCATTGCCGAATTGCTCGATGCCGTTACCGGACGTACAGGTTCAGAAACCGTTCACCGGTATCTGCCGGATGAGCATCACTGGCCGGAAAGATCTGTAAAAGCGGTAGCCTCTCTGCACGAAAAGCCGGGCACGAGCTGGCGGACCGACCGGCAAAGGCCCGTTTTCCTGCTCTCGAAACCCGAAAAAATCGAAGTGACCGCGCCCGTACCCGATTACCCTCCTACCGTTTTCCGGTACAAGGGAAAAGTACATTATATCCCAAAATCCGAGGGTCCCGAGCGCATCGAACAGGAATGGTGGCTGCAACAAGGCCTCCATCGCGACTATTATACATTGGAAGATCAGGACGGGCGGCGTTACTGGGTTTTCAGGCTGGGGCCCTATTCCGAAGAAAAAGAGGACGAGCAACCAGAATGGTTTATTCATGGCTTTTTTGCCTGAAAACAGACGAGCAGGAATTACACTTCATCATCATGAAATATACTGAATTACAAGTCACTACGAATTTCAGCTTCCTCCGCGGCGGATCGCACCCGGAGGAACTGGTGGCGCATGCGATCGAACTGGGTTACAAAGCCATCGCTATTACCGATCGCAACACGCTCGCGGGCATCGTACGCGCACATGCGGCCGCGAAGGGCAACGATTTCCGCATTATCCCCGCCTGCCGCCTCGATCTGCTCGATGGGCCCAGCCTGCTTGCCTATCCTACCGACAGGGAAGCTTACAGCCGTCTTTCCGCATTGCTTACCGAGGGAAACCTGCGTACCGAAAAAGGCAAATGCGACCTCTACAAGACGGACGTGTACCGCTATGCAAAGGGCATCAAGTTCATTGCCGTGCCGCCGCCAGCCCTGAATGAGTCCTTTGATTTTGACCCTTCCTTTGCCCGGAACCTGATAGAATACCACGAAGCGCTGGGCAGCAACCTCTACCTCGGCGCCATACGCTCCTACCAGGGCGATGACATGAAAAAGCTCTACCGGCTCGACCAACTTTCGCAACGCTTCAATATCCCGCTCGTGGCGACCAACGACGTGCATTACCACAATTTCCAAAGGCGCGAATTGCAGGATGTGCTCACGTGCGTACGCGAGAAATGCACCATTTACAATGCCGGTTTTCGCCTGCACGAAAATGCCGAGCGATACCTGAAACCCGCCAAAGAAATGCAGCGGCTCTTCCTTAAATTCCCGGAAGCCTTCGGGCGCGCACAGGAAATCGTGGATGCCTGCCAGTTTTCGCTGAATAGTTTGAAATATGTTTATCCTGAGGAGCTGACGACGGAAGGGCGGACGCCATTAAGGGAGCTTGAAATTCTGGCTTGGCACGGAGCGTTGGAGCGATTTGGACCGTGCATTCCTCAAAAAGTAGAAGATGCGATTGAACATGAATTGACCTTCATAGAGGAAATGGATTATGCCCCGTATTTTCTTACTGTATACGACATTGTCAGGTTCGCAAAATCGCAAAATATCCTTTGCCAGGGAAGAGGCTCAGCAGCCAATTCGACCATATGCTATTGCCTTGGCATTACTTCCGTAGATCCGGTTGAAATTGATCTGCTTTTCGAACGCTTTATTTCTTCTTCCAGAAATGAACCGCCCGATATCGATGTCGATTTCGAGCATGAACGGCGGGAAGAGGTGATGCAATACATTTATAATAAATATGGAAGAGACCGGGCAGGCATTGTTGCGACTGTAACACAAGTGCATCAAAAAGGTGCTGTCCGGGATGTGGCAAAGGCTATGGGAATGTCTATGGACGCTGTCAATAGGCTTTCCAGCTCGTTATGGGAATTTACTGATGAATGGTTTGACGGTAAGCTCATTACAGAGCATGGCTTCAATCCCAATGACCCGCATTTGATCAAAATCCTTGATCTGACAAAGCAATACATGGGTTTCCCGCGCCAACTTGGCCAGCATACCGGAGGTTTTGTCATCACACAAGGCAAACTTTCCGACCTCTGCCCGATCCTGAATGCCCGAATGGAAGACCGTACCTGCATTGAATGGAACAAAGACGATATCGACACATTGGGCTTTCTGAAAATAGATGTGCTTGCATTGGGCATGCTTACCTGCATTCGCAAGGCTTTTGATTTGCTGCGGCAGCATTATGGCATTGTTCATGATCTTGCGAGTATTCCACCAGATGACAAGGCCGTATACGATATGATTTGCAAAGCCGACACAATTGGCGTTTTTCAAATTGAAAGCCGGGCCCAGCAGTCGATGCTGCCGAGATTGAAACCACGCGAGTTTTATGACCTTGTTATTGAAGTCGCGATTGTGCGTCCCGGGCCGATCCAGGGCGATATGGTGCATCCGTATTTGAGAAGACGAGATGAAATTGAAAAAGAAGAATACCCCAGTGAAGAATTGAGAAAGATTCTGAAAAAGACCAAAGGAGTGCCTCTTTTCCAGGAACAAGCGATGAATATTGCTATTGTAGCGGCCGATTTCACACCAACGGAAGCCGACGAACTGAGGAGAAGTATGGCAACTTTTAAAGCGAAGGGAGTCGTATCCAGGTTACGTGACAAGCTGGTGTCGGGTATGATTAAAAAGGGCTATGAAAAAGACTTCGCCGAGCGCATTTTCAAACAACTCGAAGGCTTCGGCAGCTACGGTTTCCCGGAAAGTCACGCGGCGAGTTTTGCATTGCTGGTATATGTTTCCTCGTGGATCAAATGCCACCATCCCGATGTATTTGCGGCGGCATTGCTTAATAGCCAGCCGATGGGTTTTTACCGCCCGGCGCAGATCGTGATCGATGCGCGGAATCATGAGGTAGAAGTGAGGGAGATCGACATTAACCATTCTTTTTGGGATAATACGTTGGAAAATATTCCGGGCAAACGCTGCGCATTAAGGCTTGGCTTCCGGCAGGTGAAAGGGTTGCGGGAAGAAGAAGTGCAGATTCTGATCGCTGCCCGTACACAGCCATTTACCCACATTCATCAATTACTCGAAGCCGGCATCTCGCATACTGCATTAGAAAAACTGGCGGATGCCGACGCATTCCGGTCGATCGGCTTCGACCGCCGGCAGGCATTCTGGGAAGCTTCCGCGTTGGCCGACCGGCCGATCGGCCTTTTCGAAGGGCAGCCGTCGGCTAGGGAGGCGGATGTAGAATTGCCGCAAATGACGCTCTCCGAGCATGTTATCCATGATTATGCGGCAACGTCACTTTCATTGAAGCAGCACCCGGTAAGCTTTGTACGTGAGCAGTTGAATACACTCGGCGCCGTATCCAGCAAGGAGCTTGAACATATTAATGACGGCAAAATCGTGAAGGTAGCAGGCCTCGTGCTCGTCCGGCAGCGACCGGGTACTGCCAGCGGCATTTGCTTTATCACCATCGAGGACGAAACCGGCACGGCTAACCTGGTTGTTTTCCAAAATCTATTTGACACTTATCGTAAGGAAGTGTTGCGTTCCAAATTGCTGATGGTCGAAGGTAAGGTACAAAAGGAAGGATCGGTGATACATGTGGTGGTGAGCAAATGCATTAACGCTTCCGGCTTGCTCCGAAACCTGGCGGCAAACGAGGAGAAGGAACCGGATGTGCTCACATTATCGCGCGCCGATGAAAAGGACGAATATGATTCCCTGGCCAAAGGCCGTAAGTTACAGCCCCGCAAAAACCTACAAGCAGAGATTTTCCCGTCGTCCAGGGATTTCCGGTGATCAATGCACGGCCATGTCGAGGTCGATCACCTGCATTTTGTAGTTTTCGGGCAGGAGCATGTTACGAAGGAATTCACCCACACCTACGCGCAGGCTGACTTTGTACACTGGAAGTATTAAATCCAAAAGCCATCCGTGTCCCATGCCGAGCAATGCATTCACGCGTTCGGGGACGAGCTGCATTTGCACGTTCCTCAGCAAATGATACCTGTACCAACCCAGATGTTTCCGGTACTGTTTGTAAAGATCGATGGTGAAATGGCTTTTGATCAGGTTTTCCTGCAAATGCTCTGCACGCATCCGCTCCCACGCACGCAGGTCCGCAGGCAGCCCGGGTACGCCCATACCCTCGCCTACGGCGTGAAAAACTTTGAAAAGCTCTTCCTTTTCGGCCGTTGTTAGTTTTCGTTCGAGCAATTCGAATGATCGGATGGAGTAATCGATGAGCATAAAAAGCACGTCGCGATAGGCGCTGTCGGGGATGCGGGCATTGCGGCTTCGCTCGACGCCCTGGTGGATCGAAGCGATCTGGCGGATGGCCCGCATAGCGTCGTCGTATTCTGAAAACACAATTTGTCTGGCATACCCGACCGTCGAAAACAATCTTCCCAGCGGATCAGCAGGCAATTTTCCGGTATAATAAAGCCAATCGACAGATTTGTTCAAGGCAAATTCTGCCGACGCTCCTGCAAAAATGAACAGGATCGTATCCGCCTTTCCCCAGATTTCCCGCACGATCGAACCTTCATTCACAAACCATTTCATAACGCATGTTTTTTCACCCTCCCAATTTCAACTCCCACCACCAACACAATGCCCAATGTATAAGCAACGATATCCGACCACGAAAAGGTCGTCCCGATGATCGTCCGGGCAACGGCATTACCTTCCAAACCCAGTATTCTGACGATTTGCAAATACTGTAATGCCTCTATAAACCAAGAAAACAGCAGAACCGACAACGCCGCTGAAAGTACATTCAACCGGGAAATACCCCGCACAAAGCAATACAGCAACACGACCACCAGTACATCACCGCCCCAGGGCCGCACAAAGTCGTCGTGAACGTACATGGCTATCCATACTTCTGTAATAAAAATCACCAGCGCGGCTATCAAATAATTGGTTTTAAGCATTTCAATTCAGCATTAGCGTTTCGGGCCTTGTTAACTCAGTGCGGTTCGACGCCCCTTGACGGGTAGACCGCGTTTTCACTTTCGACAATATCGATTCCAGGAGCGGGAGCATCGCATTCAGCCCTTCCGTTTTAATGATAAAATTCCAAAGCGGTTCAAATTTTTTCCAACCGCCTGTGTATAAAAAATGCTTGGCAATATGCCTCACCGAGTCGTGATGCAGGCTTGATTTGATGATGTTTTTCCAACTATAAAATGCGTCATAAGCCCACCAATAGCCTTTTTCCAATGCTTCGGCACTCAGTCCCATTGTTTTATACACCACATGCCGGGTATCGTACAAGTCCCAGTTCCGGGTTAGGATGCGCCCGGCCGACTCCATGTTTTTGTACAATTCCGTACCCGGGTAAGGCGTCAGAACATGGTAGGTAGAAGTGGTAATGCCGTGGTTTACGCCCCAGTCGACGGTACGTTTGAACACATCGCTATCATCGTCATCCAACCCAAATACAAAACTGCCGTTGATCATAATACCCAGCGAATGCAGCCGGTTTACCGCTTTTGCATAATCCTTTTCCAGGTTCTGCTTTTTGTTACTCTGCTTCAAATTTTCAGGTGAGAAGGTTTCGAAACCCACAAAAAGGCTCCGCAAACCCGCATCAGCCGCCTTTTCAATCAGGTTTCCCCGTAAAATGGCGTCCACGGTGGAAGCGCCCTGGAATACGCGCTTCATTCCCCTCATTCCTTCAAAAAGCGATTCGGCGAACTTCGCATTGCCCAGCAAATGATCATCCAGGAAATACAAATGCCGTCCGGGCAACCGATCGATTTCTGCGAGCGCGTCGTCGACGAGCTGTGTGTAAAAAGTTTTCCCTCCTTCAAAAAATGCATCTTTATAACAAAAACTGCAATGGTGCGGACAACCCCGGGTCACGACAATAGAATTGGGTACGAGGTACAAATTGCGCTTGATGAGGTCACGGCGGATGGGCGGTATGCCGGCGAGGGTCCTGACGGTTGAAGTATAAATTTTCTGCGGATTGCGGCTTTTAAAATCCACCAAAAACCGCGGGAATGTATCCTCGCCCGGACCGATGAAAATGCTGTCGGCGTGCGGCATGGCCTCGTACGGAAGCGAAGTCACATGCAAGCCGCCCAAAATGACGTAACTGCCTTTCTTCCGGTACGCATCCGCGATGTGATATGCCCTGAAAGCATTGGTAATGTACACCTGGATCACGACCAGATCGGGCGCATCGTCCAACCGCAGCGTTTCCACATGCTGGTCTTGCAGATCGATCTCGTCCTCCGGCGAAAGGTAGGCAGCCAGCGTGGCCAGCCCCAGCGGCGGAAACAGCGAATACTTGATGGGCCTCCACAGCGGGCTCTCCGCTTCTGTCAATGCCGGCAGGATCATTTTCACTTTCATAGCACATATTTAAAAGTACTTTGTCTTGCAAAGTAAAATGATGATTTTGAATAAAACAATATGCTCCACCTCATTCTGGATAAATAAAAAACGGCCTCCGAAAACCAGAGGCCGTTTAGCGACTCACAAATCTGACTACAACATCATTTCAAATCTTCAAGCCGGTACCCGAGGTAATCGTCGATGACGAGCTTGTAATTCAATTTCTTTCTCGGGCTGGCGATATGCACGCTGTAAGTCCCCTGCCCCAGCTTGGACATATCGAACCACCGTCCGTAAGTCGGTTCTTTCACCTGCTCGTGGTAAATCGTGCGAAGGTCGGCGTCGACAATGCGGATGTCATAGTTTTCCTGCGCAGGATTTTTGAGAATGACCTTCATTTTACCTTTTTGAACCACATACACATTCGAAGTGGCCGTTTTCATATTCACGCTCGGCGCCGCCCATTCCGGTTCCGACATGCTCCGGTAGTCCGTCCGGCTATCTGCGACAATGTCATAAGCTTTCACTTTTTCGGACAGCAACTCGCGGGCCATCAGCTTCGACAGCAGCTCGTCAAACACCCGCAC
The DNA here is from genome assembly GCF_900101885.1 of Dyadobacter soli. Classification (GTDB taxonomy): domain Bacteria; phylum Bacteroidota; class Bacteroidia; order Cytophagales; family Spirosomataceae; genus Dyadobacter; species Dyadobacter soli. The sequence continues at coordinate 108,083 of NZ_FNAN01000012.1, forward strand.
ATTCCGTTTTGAGAGCTTCACATACTTGCGCGCCATCGATTCCTGGTACAACAAATGGTTGCCGCCATCGAAAAATTGCACCACGGTACTGCGGGAGTTCGGGTCGGTGTGGACTTGCCAGTAACCTTTATCGGATTCAACATACGCGGTTTGCTGCGCGGTTACGGGAATAAAGCTGGCCAGCCAGAGGGCAGGCGCCAGCAGAAGGGCAAAATGGATTCTTTTCGTTTTCATGGCTATCAAGGGGTGGAATATTTTTGAATAAAAACACAAAAATTACTCGATGGGAAGTGCTTCCCCATTCCTTATATTGATGGCCATCAATTTGGTTCAAAGAGGATGTTTTAAATATGAAAGTTGCAGCTAATGTAAATTCTTTTCGAGATTGGGTAACAAAACCTAAAAAGCTATGGTAACGATCACACAATTCGTCTATGTAACGCCCGGTAAGGAGGAAATTTTCCAGCAATTCGAATCGCTGGTACTGCCGTTGATACCCCAATATAACGGAAAACTGCTCCTGAGGCTGCGTACGAGCCCGGAGCAGTTGATCCAAGGCGAGCTGGAAGCGCCTTATGAAGTACATCTGGTCAGTTTCGAATCGGAGGCGGACCTGGCTGCCTACATGAGCGACCAGACCCGCGAGCAAAATCTCTATTTGAAAGAAGAATCGATCCTGAAAGTAATGACTGTCAAACAGTAACGCGGCTCAGGGCGCCGGCGGAATGTATGAAGGCACCACGTTGGAAACTGGTTTAATGGATTTGAGGTATGCAAAAATCGCGCGCATATCTTCATCGGCCAGATTGACGTAGTTGAACCACGGCATCGGCGGCATGAGCGGACGGCTGTTTTCGAGCCCCTTGAATTTCCCTTTGCGCATGGCCGTATTGAATTGCTCGAACGACCAGTTACCGATCCCCGTCTCATCGGGCGTCAGGTTAGCTGCGAACGACATGCCCCACTGGCCTGCAAAAGCCGTACTTTGGCCATTAAACACCACCCATTCGCCGGTTTTGAGGATACTTTTATCAAACGTGCCCAGCGGCTGCGAGCTGTTATGGCCTGACAAAAAGCGGTCCATATCCGGCGCAGGGCCCTTTGGCGTCATTTTCTTGGGCGCATGACAATCCGCGCAACCCATGATGGTAACGAGGTATTCGCCCCGCTTCACGGCATCCTCTTTCGAAGCAACAAGCGTCTTTGGGTGTTTAGGAGCAATTTCCGTGGAGTTAAGCACAACCCTTTTGGAAGTTTCGGGCTTTGTTGTGAATGCACAAACAGACCATACAGCCACCGAAGCAGCCAGGTAAACGAGTTTCATGGTGAATAGATTTTAGGTTTAATCCGAAAGCGTGTATTGCAAAAAAGCGGCATCGGAACGTGAATTACCTAAAAGGCAGTGGAGTATTGGGCAAGGCAATTATTAAGCGGTATAGAAAAGCCGCGCCGGGTTGCTGAATATAAATAATGAAGTATGGCAGGAGAATGCATCGAAGTGTTCAGCAATCAATTATAAATGTCCTTCCGATCGCCGATTTTAATGACGGTGACCGTCAATTCCCCATTGCTCACCTTATATAAAATGCGGTAGTTTCCGGCCCTGATTCTGTAAACACCTTCGATACCTTGAAGCTTTTTTGTGCCGGATTGGTAGGGGTTATCCGCTAGCGAGTAGATGACCTTGACCACCAGATCATAGTTCCTCTTAACTAGCTTATTCAAACATTTTTCGGCGGTGTGTGATAATGATTTTGTATTTCAACGTTTTATTCCGTGTTTTTTATCAAGCCTTTCCACTACTTCATCGAACGGTTTTGTTGAATCGTTTTTAGTTGCTTCCACCGCAATCACGTCAAGTAAATCCTCTACGAACTCAGATTTCGAGGCCGCATTGATCGTTACTTTTTTAAGCTTGCCTTTCGGCGTGTATTCACTTTTGATGCCTTGCAGTTTCATGAGATTCCCTGATTTGTAAGAGCAAGTTACGCATTCTTTTCCAGCCCTCGAAGCGCATTTGCTGACTTAGGCTCATTGCTACCAGCCATTAGATATTTGTAGTACTTAAAGTTGTGCATTGCCATGGTCTTCTGCATTAATCCACGACATCAAACCCATTCCCATGATTGAGCACCACATGCGTGCTCACCATCCTGCCTTCCAGCTCAATAATGCGATAGCCATAGTAACGGCTGTGAATCACAATTTCCAACGGATTCTTCTCCATCTGCACCGAAGCCGCCGGCGTGACGAATTGCATGATGTTTTCTTCCTTCGTAAAATCATCCGTATGATAATGCCCGCTGAAAACCGTGATCTCGCGTCCGCTGCGTACGAGCACGTCTTTCACGGCATCGCGGTTTAGCAATGGATATTTAAAATCAACGGCGGTAAGGACCTGCAAAATCGGGTGATGGACAAAAAGCAGTACATGCTTAGTCGTAACCAATTCATTTTCCAACCATTGCAGCTGAATTTCACTGATCGAATCGGATGATGAATCGAGGAAAATGTATTTAAAATGCTCATCCTCCGTCGAATGGAACATTTCACTCTTCGTTTTCAGGTATTCGGGAAGATAATGCGGTTTAATGTCGGCAAACCGGTCGTGATTGCCCGGTATGACAGTAAAATCGAAATCTTTCAGTAATGCAAAAAAGCGTTGATACGCGTCGCTATGGCCAATATCTCCCGTAAAAATCACCTCCCTGATCCCGCGCGCACCAACGTCCTGCAAAATCAGTTTCAGGTTCGTGTCGGTATCCGAGCCATGCTTCGCCGACCATTCCTCCATTAAATGAATATCCGTTATCTGCGCAATCCGTTTCATAGTCAATCAGTTTGTTTGCCTTCAATTTCGTTACAACGTTGCTGCAATAACTGATCCAATTGGGCGATTCACAGGGTGCCAATGTCACACTCTCCTAATCACACCAATAATACCGCCAATGCGCACGATCCGCATCGAAACTGGCATAGGCGCCTTTCACGCGGTGTTTATCCAGTTTATAATCAAAACCCAGTGCTTTTTGGGTTGTAAGATTTGCCTTTGAAAAAAGCACTATTTCTTCATCAACCGCCATATGCTGCCACTGGCTGAACGAAACATTAAAACCCTGATCGTCAGCATGATATTTTAATTCAGAAATACCCATTACAGGCGAACCGGGCAGCTTTACCGACAAACTGTTCTCCAATTCTTGCAAACTCAGCGGGTAGCGCTTCTTCTCCGTTTTGAATTGTTCGACCAGCCCGATCAACTCCTCGCTACGATCCATCGCGAGCCCGCGGCTGTACGCGCTCACAGGCCCGATCACACACATATGCGCGAAGAGCGACAAACCCGGTACTGTCAGCAGGCACACCGGTACAAAACCGAAAGGACGCGATTGCACTCCCAGCTTGCGGACATTATGCCATACGTAAAAACCACACAGCGCCAAAAGCGCCGAAGCAGCGATTCCAGCTGCCATTCCCATCAGCAAAAAAGCGTAAACCACGCTCAGCAGCGCCGGAACCATCACCACAACAGCGGCTATCGAAGCCAGCACACGCCTATGCTTACCCGTACTTGGGGAACCGCTCCTGAAATCCAGTAACAGCCAAAGTGCCCCCACCGGCGCTAATACCAGGCCCAGAAATGTGGCCGACTGTCCCAATGCCGACAGGCCGACTACCAGCCGATTGGACGGCCCGGGCAAAAACGGGGAAACGATCATAGCAAGCAGTAACAAGTGGATGACTCCGATCCACATCCAATCCGACTTTTTCATATAATGCATATTAAAGTGAATGCTACGAAACGGGTTTCTGACCAGCGACGGCCTGGCAAGCTGCATTACCTCCCAAATGAACAAGCGCTGCGCTTCCCAGCGACCCGATTTTTCCAGGTTGCGGTGAAAATCCTCCATTAAATCGCCCTCGATGTCCTCGACAATGGCTGGATCGCAGAACCAGCGGAACAATGCCAGGAAAATGCCCGGAGGCCCGACGGAATTAGGTGTTGCCATATTATTTAAAAGCCATTTCGGGAATAGCTTCCCAAAGTGCCATTCGCTGCATTTTGACTTCGCTGAGCATATTCTGCCCGGCGGGTGTGACGGTGAAATACCGCTTCCGCTTGCCTCCGCGCACTTTCGTGGCCTCACCCAAAACAGACGTCAGCAGACCTTTCTGTTCGAGCCTTTTGAGCACGGTTTGCAACGCGCCCATGCTCACCTTCCGGTTCAGCCTTTGCTCGATCTCGTCCACGATAGCGATGCCATACGCTTCCGGATGTAAAACGGCGACGGTAAGCAGTACAACTTCCTCAAATTCACCCAGGTACTGATTCATATTTTTATATTTACCTTAAATGTAGTAATTATATTTTCAATATTTACCTCAATTGTAGTTAAAATATTTTCAAGCGATTGCATTTCGTTCACAGGAGCAACAATTGATTTTTATCTCTAACTTTCACATCCTTTAATACCTAAAAAATTTATGAAGAAAGTATTCCAAACCAACCTGTACCGGGCTTCCCGGCGCTTGATGCTTTCGGCGGGTACGCTGCTGATGGCAACCTTTTCAACAAAAGCCGACAATGCCCCGCTAGCCTCTCCTATCGAAGGTCGCTGGGACATTTCTGTGGATGCGAACGGCAAAGTATTACCGTCGTGGCTGGAAGTACGCCACTCGGGCAATGCAACGCTTGTAGGCCAGTTTACCGGTTTTTCGGGCAGCGCGCGGCCGATTTCTGTTGTGCATTTCAAGGATGGCAAGTTCGATTTCGCGATTCCGCCCCAATGGGAACGCGGCGACACCGATCTGAAAGTGGAAGGAACGGTATCCGGCGACGCTATTACCGGCTCGCTGACTACGCCTGACGGCAAAACTTACAGCTACAAAGGCGTGCGTGCCCCGTCGTTGCGCGGCAAGGCGGCACCTGCCTGGGGAGCGCCGATCAAATTGACGGCGGGTAATGAAATCAAAGGCTGGCATGCAACGGGCGAAAACCAGTGGATCGCCGAAAACGGCATTCTGCGCAGCCCGAAATCGGGTGCTAACCTGGTTACCGACCAGAAATTCAACGATTTCAAACTGCATATCGAGTTCCGTATCCCAAAGGGCAGTAACAGCGGCGTGTACCTGCGCGGCCGTTACGAAGTGCAAATTACCGACGGCAAAGGCATGGAGCCCTCGCTTGACCAGATGGGCGCTATCTACGGTTTCATCGTCCCAAGCGAGATGGTGGCCAAAGAAGCCGGCGAATGGAATACGTTCGACATCACATTGGTGGGTCGCATGCTCACGCTTGTGGCAAACGGCAAAACGGTGATCAGCAACCAGGAGATCCCCGGCATTACCGGCGGCGCATTGGATAGCAACGAAGGCGAGCCAGGCCCGCTTTACATCCAGGGCGACCACGGTCCGGTAGAGTACCGCAACATTGTCATTACCCCGGCGAAGTAATTTCTTTCCAAAAGCCGCTATCACAGCCGTGCAGCAATGCCCGGAACATGGTAGCGGCTTTTTTTGCCCAAAGAAGACTAAAACATAACCCTAGCGTAACAGCCGGTAACGATCCCGGGAATAATTTTGAAGTCCTAAACTCACCAATATTAATGGATTCGAGAAGAGATTTCCTTAAAAAAGCCGCCTTGCTCGCAGGTACGGGCGCCATGGCGAATACGCTTCCCCCCGTGATACAAAAGGCGCTGGCCATCGATCCCGCGCCCGGTAGCACGTTTTACGATGCCGAGCACATTGTGTTCCTGATGCAGGAAAACCGGTCTTTCGATCACCAATTGGGCATGTTGCAAGGCGTCCGCGGCTTCAACGACCCGCGGGCGATCGACCTGGCCGATAAAAACAAAGTATGGTTCCAGACCAACAAAGCGGGCGATACGTACGGGCCGTTCCGGCTGAATGTGAAAGATACCAAAGTGGCCTGGATGGGTTCGATTCCCCACGGCTGGTCGGACCAGACCGACGCCATGAACAATGGTAAATATGACCGCTGGCTCGATGTAAAGGCTCCACGGAACAAGCAATACGCACATATCCCGCTCACAATGGGCTACTGCGACCGTTCCGATTTCCCGTTCTACTACTCCCTCGCCGACGCATTCACCGTTTGCGACCACAACTTCTGTTCGAGCATCACCGGCACGCACCCGAACCGTTACTACTGGATGACCGGCACCGTGCGCGAGAAAAACGAGCCTGCGGGCCTGGCCCATTTGTGGAATATCAGCAACTACGAATACCCCGAGCTCGAATGGAAAACCTACCCCGAGCGCCTCGAAGAGCACGGTATCAACTGGAAGGTGTACCAGAATGAGCTGACGATGGGCTACGGGCTCAAAGGCGAGGAAAGCGCGTGGCTCAGCAACTTTGGTACCAATGTTTTGGAGTATTTCAAAGCTTACAACGTGCGGTTCCACGAGGGCGGGATCGCCAATCTTGAAAGTAAACGGAAAACTGTAATCCAGACGATCGCCGACCTGGAAAAGGAAGCTGCCACCGATTCCCGCGCCGCGACAAGAGTAGCTGCGGCTAAAAGGTTGCTGAAAAACATCGAAACCGCGCAGACGAAATTCAATAAAGACACTTACGCCAGTCTTTCAGATAAAGATAAAAAACTGAACGACAAGGCTTTCAGTACCAATATCAACGATCCGCATTTCCATGAACTGGCATCGATGCAGTATTCCGATAATGGTACCGAAAGGACATTGAATGTGCCGAAAGGCGATGTTTTCCACCAGTTCCGCGAGGATGTGAAAAATGGCACGTTACCAACGGTGTCGTGGCTGATGCCGCCTGCGCATTTCTCCGACCACCCGGGAGAGCCGTGGTTCGGCCCCTGGTACGTGAGCGAGGCCATGGAGATTTTGCTTCAAAACCCCGAGGTTTGGAAAAAGACCATTTTCATCGTGACTTATGATGAAAACGACGGCTATTTCGACCATTTGCCGCCATTCACCGTCCCTAACCCTTACAAAGAAGGCACCGGAAAAGTGTCAGCGGGCATCGATCCGAAACTGGATTTCGCATTGGCTGACCAGCAAACCAATCCCTCGGCCAACCCGGCCAGCGTTCGCGAAGGTTCCATTGGCTTAGGCTACCGCGTGCCGATGATCATCGCTTCACCCTGGTCGAGAGGAGGTTATGTCAATTCCGAAGTATTCGACCATACGTCTTCGCTTCAATTCCTTGAAAATTTCCTGGAAAAGAAATTTAACAAAAAGGTACACGAAGAGAATATCACAAAATGGCGCCGGACGATCTGCGGCGACCTGACGTCGGTTTTCCGGCCTTATAATGGCGAGAAGGTCGAGAAACCGGTCTTTTTGGAACAAAAAACATTCATCGAAGGCATTCACCAGGCGCAATTCAAACAGGCTCCCGAAAATTTCAAAAAACTCGGCGCGGCTGAATTGGCCGAACTCAATAAAGACGCACGCAAATCGCCGTTATTTCCGGTGCAGGAAAAAGGCGTGCGGCCTGCCTGCGCATTGCCGTACGAGCCATTTGTGAATGCACAGCTTAGCAAAACCGGGGATGCCTTGCAGCTGTCGTTCAAAGCTGGCAATCAGGTTTTTGGCACAAAATCGTCCGGCATTCCGTACCGCATGTACGCGATGAAACCCTACCATAACGAAGCGCTCCGCTCCTGGGATTACAGCGTCGCCGCCGGCGACAAGCTTACCGACGAATGGCAACTCGCTGATTTTGAAAACAATGCCTACCACCTACGTGTATACGGCCCCAATGGCTTCTACCGCGAATTCATGGGCAATGCAGCAAACCCCAAGCTGAAAGTGAGCTGCGAGTACGAGGTAAAATCATCGAAACCGACGGGTAACGTGGTGGTAACGATCGAAAATTCAGACTCCAAAGCGCATGAAGTTGTGATTGAGGACAACAGTTATAAAGCCGCTGCTAAAAACAAGACATTCGCCGTGGGTGGCAAAGCGTCCCTTGTGCTGGAACTGGGCAAATCGTTCCAATGGTACGATTTCAGCGTGAAAGTGAAAGGGTATGATGGTTATGAAGAACGTTTCGCGGGACATGTGGAAACCGGAGCCGTTACGAAAACCGATCCATTAATGGGCGGTGTTGTTTGATTTGCATTGTTGTTACATGCCTACGGCATTTAGATAACGTATAACAAATTCGTCTGCTACCAATATTACGTACCTAGCGGCACTTAGCCGGTCGCCAGCTCGCTGAGCATTGGCCGTAATCAGCCCCGATAACTTGCGTAGTGATGTGATCGGGCCGTACAAAATCGCGTTAGCGATGTAATATTGGTAGAAACAACGCGCGAACCGCATTCTAAAATGCCGTAGGCATGCAACAACAAAGGCCGGGATGAGAAAAGCTCCCGGCCTGGTAAAAAACTGTCGATGAAATGTAATCTGACCCCTATTTTGTAAACGGAATCATCGCCCGCACGCGCTCGTCGCGCAGGTACAGGCCCGCCCATACGAGCACACCGAACGTAGCTGCGAAATACAATGGCTGCTCTGCACGCACCATGACGGCGATGGCTCCGCCCAGGTAACCGGTGATCAGAATCGCCCCCAGGATGGCTGTGCGCGGGATAATGTAGAGGATCGTCGATACGAGCAATGCGGTACCGATGCTCTGCACCTGGTCCGCCGGCCAGCCCAGCGCCACAGAACCTTCGATGGAAATAGGGTGCGCGATCACCTTCATGATCGCATCCACAAGCAGGAACAGAACACACAATATGCTGATGATCTTGCCGATAAGGGCAACTTTGTCGGTACGGGGTTTCGCGATTGGGGCAACAAATGTAGCTTCCATGGTTTCTTTTGGTTTATAAAGGTTTTGTTTGATTGATTGATCGATACAAAACTAATGGGTACCAAAAGGACAGGCGCTGTGTGAAAACGGCAGTATTAGGGGGCGTTTGCGCCAGCAACAGAACGTTCTATATGTTATTCGATACAATGGATGCGTTTCTATTGCGTTTTAGGTTACAAAAAGTAGAAATTATTAGTAACTTGCTTATAACTGAAATTCCCAACGTAGCCCGCAGAAACTGAAATATGAAAGAACCGATCATGCAGGATCATATCCTTGCAGCAAGTATCAGCAATGGCGACATACCCTCATTCACAAGGGTTTACGAAACCTACCACGCCTATTTGTTCCGCTTTGCACTACGGTTTTTGAAGTCCACAGAACATGCCGAAGAAGCTGTACACGATGTATTCCTGAAATTGTGGGAAAACCGCGATGGCCTGAATAACGAGTCTTCACTCAAATGCTACCTGCTTAAAATCTGCAAAAGCCACATTTTCCACACGCTCACGCGCGCAGGCAAAGAGCAGGCCGTGCTGCAACTTTGACCATTCCGAACCGGGTCAGATCAATGGATAAGGAAATTCATATCAGGAACCTCGTTTACAAATACATCTCGAACCAATGCGACGGTCACGAGCAGGACGAACTGCTCCGCCACCTGCAAACGCCGGCAGGCAAATGGGTTTTTGATGAAGTAATGACTTCGGAAGCGGGTAAAATATTTACAAAAAGCGAAGAAATCGAACCAGCCGTCTCCAACCGGTTGCTAGGGCGGTTGAAGCAAAGTATGGTGGCCGAAGAAGCCCTGCATGAACAGCCGCTTCCTTTTTATCGCAAAAGAAGTTTTATTCAAATAGCCGTAGCTACATTGTTACTCCTCGCCGTATTGGCCATTTATTGGTTCACGGCCTGAGCGGCGCTTCCCCTACTTCTTAATGTATTCATCCGTAAAATGCGTCCTGGCTTTGGGCTGGGCAAATTTCTCGTTGTTATAGTTTTGAGATCTGCCCCTCGGGATCGATAACGACGACCATTTTTCGTCCAGCGCCATTTTCCCGACAAATACGATCTGCCCCACGTGATAAGGGTAATGCGCCAACTGCCGGTTAATGGCCTCCATCACCGAATGTCCCTGATTTCGGATATAAACAATGGTGTCCCAATTCGACGCATTCAGGGAGTCAAGCGCATTGAAAAGGCAATTCCAGCCCTCATTCCATTTCGCAAGCAACTCGTCGCGACCAGCGATATCATTCTCAAATTCAGCCTCGCGGTTGCGCGTTTCCTTTTCTCCGTCGGTTGTCAGGAAATCGGTCCAGCGCGAGAGCATATTACCCCATAAATGCTTTACAATGGTAGCAATGCTGTTACTTTCCTCGTTGTATTTCCAGAAAAGCTGCTCGTCGCTGAGTTGAGCGATGGTCTTTTCGCCCAGCATTTTATAGTATTCAAATTGCTTTCTGACGCTCTCGATATACTCCTGGTTCATGGCTTTGTGATTTGGGTTAATTATCCAAATTACAAATAGTTAGCCATTAATGCGAACGGGAACCACCTCTCCATAAGCGACTTTAATATCGAACACACTCGTAAGCACGATTTGATTAACGATCGAAAGGATGAGCCGGATCACGCCCGCGTGTGTCACAATAGCCACCCTTTGATAATCCGTTTTCACCAGTTCCTCCCAAAATTCGTTCACACGCGCGTGCATTTGCATCAGGCTCTCGCCCCCGGGCGTGCACACGTTCACGTAATCGTCCGTCCACGCACGCAAAGCCTGCTGATCGACGGTATCCCAGGTTTTGCCTTCCCATTCCCCGAAATTCAGCTCCTGCAAACGATCATCGGTCGAAAATACAGGCGACAGCGCTCTCGCCAGCTCGGTACAGCGCAATGCGGGGCTGGAATAGGTTATGTCAAAATCCATATCCAGCTGTGACTGAACAACTTTTAGTTCGGAAGGAAAATCATCGTGCAGTAAAAGCTCGGTCCTGCCGTAAATCAGGCCGGGTTCGAAGACCGGCGTCGTGTGACGGATCAGATAAACTTCCATAACACGACTATAAAAAAGTAAAATGCAACTTCGCAAACCTGCTGAATAGCCCCCAGGCAGTCGCCGGTATAACCACCGATCCATTTTTTGAAATAGCGCGCCAGCAATAGCGCGATCAGTCCTAAAATCAGGATGGACGCGAGCGCCACCGGCTGCTCCAAAATCATAGCCAGCCCGAATAATGGTAGAACGCCAAAGATAATCGCCATTACCAGCACCCAAAAAGGCGGCTTCTCCGCAACCGGTTTGGCTTTGCTGTCCGTATCACGAGAATAGGGAAGCATATAAATGACAAACACCGGCATGAGCCTGCTCAATGAATGCCCGGCCACAAGTACAGCGACCATGCTGTATTCCCAACCTGCAATAGCCTGCAACAAGCTGAATTTCAATGCCAATATCAATATCAGTCCCACGGAAGCGTAAGTACCTACCCGGCTGTCTTTCATGATTTCGAGTATTTTCTCCTTCGTCCACCCGCCTCCGAAACCATCGCAAACATCGGCAAAACCATCCTCGTGAAATGCACCCGTGAGCAGTATTGAAATGATCATCGAGCACAGTACGGCTATCGAAGGGTTGGTGAGATAATCCGCTGTTAAATAGGTGCTGCCCGCTACCAGACCGACGATCCAGCCCACGAATGGCAGATAGCTCGTCGCTAAACTGAGGTTTTCAGGCTTATACACAACCCATTTTGGTGCCGGCAGGCGCGTATAGAACTGCAATGCCGTGAAAAACAGGTCGAATTGGTGGCGAATGTGCGACATCGGCAATCTTCTTTCGGTTAGTTCTCCGTTTTCTGACTTACACCCGCACTTTCAAAGCTCGCCATTTCATTCAGGAATGCGACAGCGCTTTGCATGAGCGGGTACGCGAGCGCGCAACCTGTACCCTCGCCCAGGCGCATGTCGAGTTTCAGTAACGCATCCGCTTCCAGCGATTGAAGCAGCAGACGATGCCCTTTTTCATTGGATTGGTGACAAAAAACAGCATTCCGCCGGATCGCCGGGTCCATTTTAAATGCGCACAGGTAACTTACGGAAGCAATAAACCCATCGACCAGCACCAGCATTCCCAGCCGCGCCGCTTCCAGCATAGCACCGCACATCATGGCAATTTCAAAGCCGCCGAATGTCGCAAGCACCGATTCGGGATTATTGGCTGCGTTTTGATGAAAATCCAATGCATCGGCGAGTACGGCTACTTTCCGGGTAAGCTGCGCATCATCCAGCCCGGTACCTTTGCCTACGCATTCGGCAATGGGGATATTCAGCAACCGGCTCATGATCGCCGACGCAGACGAGGTGTTACCAATGCCCATTTCCCCGAAACCGATCACGTTGCAACCGGCTTCCTGTACTTGCCTTACGAGCTCCGCGCCTTTTTCCAGGCATAGCCGGCATTGGGCGTTGGTCATCGCTGGCTGTTTCGCAAAGCTTTTAGTACCAAAGTTGACCTTCGCGTCGATCAGCTTTTCATTTTGGCCAAAATCATAATCCACACCTGCATCTACCAGCAAGAGGCTAATGCCGTGCTGCCGTGTGAAAACGTTGATCGCCGCACCGCCGCCGATAAAATTGAGCACCATCTGCGGCGTTACCTCCGACGGGTAAGCGCTCACACCTTCCGAAGCAATACCATGACTGGCCGCAAAAACAATGACATGCGGGTTCGCAAGCTGTGGCGACAGGGTATCCTGTACCGAAGCAATCTGAAATGCCAGTTTTTCGAGGCTGCCCAATGCGCCTAACGGCTTGGTTTTCAAATCAATTTTCGCCTGTATTTCCTGGCTGGTAATGGTGGCTGTATGCATTGTTTTAGGTTGATTTTAATGTTAATGGAAGCCCTGAGACCATCATAATCGCTTCCTGTGCCGCTGCGGCCACATATTGATTGGCCCAGCCTTGCAAGTCTGTAAACTTCCGTCCGGCATCCGTTTCCGCATGGACACCCATGCCGATTTCATTGGAAATGATGATCAAAGTAGCGTCAATCTGCGCCAGTGCATCGATTTCCCCTTTGAATGCAGCGAGCGACTTTTCGACATCATATTCCAAGGCAAAGAATAGGTTGGTCAGCCACAATGTGACGCAATCGATCACCGCCACGCTACCTGCAAGTGGCAGCAAATGAATATCCCGCTCGCTTTCCAGCGACGTCCATTCGGGCCCGCGTTCGTCCTGGTGCCGTTTTACGCGCTTCGCAAAATCCTCATCCCAAATCCGCGACGTAGCCACATACACCGGATTAGCACTTTTTTGCAATGCCAGATCCATCGCGAACCTGCTTTTGCCGCTGCGGACGCCGCCCGTCACGTAAATGATCACGACGGCTCGGCGCTTTTGAAGCGTTTGTACAAAAAGAGCTGCCACTTTTCCTCTGCCACGCCTGCCTTATCCATTTCGGCACGTGCAAGGGTGAAAAACAAGTCGGAAAGGCGGTTAATGTAAGCCGGAATCGCTTCGTGAACCTCGTCCGTTTTGGTCAGCGATACCAGCCGCCGTTCTCCCCGGCGCATTTGCGTACGCGCAATGTGGCAAAGCGCCGAAACTTCATTCCCGCCGGGCAGCAGGAAATAGTCCGATGGCGAAGTCATAGCCGCTTCCAGCGCATCGATCCACTCCTCACAAAAAGTGGAGCCATCTACCGGCATCGGGTTTTTGTTCTCCTTTTTGGCATCGGACGGCCGCGCCAGATGCGACATCATGTCCATCAGGTCCTTTTGTATTTTATGCAGATTAGGTTGCCACTCGTGTCCTGTGCCCAACTTCACACGCAACAATCCAATAGTCGAATTCGCTTCGTCGAGCGTCCCAATGCATTCAATGCGGACATCGTCTTTATCGACGCGACTTCCGCCAAATAGCCCTGTCGTGCCTTTATCGCCCTTTTTAGTATATATTTTCATTTAATTAATTGATTTATAGTAGATCAACTCATATTTCGGCAACAATTCGGGGTGAATAATTCGGATCAGGTCGCAAAGGACCAAATGCGGGTTTACTGCCCCGGACTCCCAGTAATCGTTCGCGCCCTGGGCATTCATGCGGTTGTTGTAGCTGTAAATATGATTGGTTTTGAATGCCTTGAAATCGGCGTAGCGAACGTCGCGCGCGAGCACATCTTTTTTTGTCTGCACGTTTCCGATGCTTACATTCAGCCAGAAATCGGCCTGCAATGCGATAGGATAAACGGTTTCAAAACTTAATGGCAGGCTTCCCGTCGCCTTCGTGCCCGACCAATGGTACGAAGCGCCGGCATCCTGGAAGAACCGGCTCACATAACTGTCGCCGTTCGGGACATTCCAGGCGTCTTTGGAATTCATCCCGGTGATCAGGCTCGGGCGTGACTTCACATTTCGGGTCATACGGGCCAGCCGCGCATATTCTTGCTCGACATGGGCGAATTTCCCGTTCACCTCGCCTTCCTTATTAATCAGCGCCGCCAGTAACTTCACCCATTCCGCCCGGCCGAGTGGCGTCGTTTCCACCCATTCGGAATTGACCATTACCGGGATCCCAGCCTGATGCAACGATTCATACCGGCTGACCTTCGAAACCGGGCTGCCGGTAGCCATGATCAGATCCGGACGCATGCTCACCAAAAGCTCCTCATTGAGCCCCTGGTCCTTTCCTACTTCTGCGATCTTCCCTGCTTTGATACGTTCCAGTACTTTGGGGGAAGAAACATATTTCAGGTTTCCCAGGCCTGTGAGAATATCCTCGCAACCCAGGAAACCGATCAGTCCGATATGCAGCGACGACATCGCCACCATGCTCCGCACGGGAATTTCGATCACCTGGCTGTCGCGAAACCCGATCGGCCGCGGCGTGCCCCGTTGCACGAGCACGTACGTGAGCGTATCCGTCGATTTCTCGAACGGGCTCATGATCTTTACGACTTTATAATGCTTGTGATAGGTAATTTTAAAGCCTCTGGCATGTGCTACTCTTACCTTTTCGGAAAACAGGTCGGGGCCTGCGTAATGGGAATCGCCTTTTTCGTAAAGCGACGAAGAAGTGCTGCAACCGGCCAGCAAGCCGCACAGCAGCAGGGCTGTAAGTAATTGTCTGATAATCATGTAGTCACCGGCCTTTCTTCCGAAAGCCATATTAACAGCGTTTGCAGGCAGGTCTTCTGACTCGTTCAAACTCTTGTGCCTTCCCGGGTTAATGATTGAATTTTGAATGAGTGAATGAGTGAATGTTTTCTAATCACTCATTCACTCATCGCGCCGGCGACCCGGTCACTCATTGACTCATTCACTCATTGTACTCAGTGACATCTTACAAGAGCCTCGTTATGAACTTACAGCAGCGGAGACTGTTCCGGATTCGCACCGGATTCCCTTTTAATCACGCATGACACGTGTACCTGGATGGCCGCAAAACTAGCAATATTTTATTGCTTATCATTGTAAAGTTTCATTTACACACACCTTGCATGAAACGAGACGACACCCTCTGGAAATCGATTCTGGAAGATATTTTCGAAGACTTCCTGCTCTTCTTCTATCCCGACGCCGACTTCGGACGTCGGATGTTCACCTACTACTCGCGGATACTGGACAACTACGACAAGCCCATTACCGCATTCGCAATTTTTACGGAAGGTAACGCTGCATTCAAGCCTTGTGAATACTACCGGGAGTTTATGGGCACGAGTGTTTCGTACAAGTACAATGCATTTAAGATTTTAGAACAGAACGAGCAAGCGTTGCGTAAAAGCGACAATCCGTTTGCGATAGTAGTTTTGACCGTAAAAGCGGCTTTACAACGCAACCACTTTTCTGAAAATGAACTACTTAATCTAAAAATCGAGATAGCTAAAAATCTTCTGGAGAGGCAACTTTCGAAAACTAAAATCAGAAATTTGCTTGGCTTTCTGCGATTGTACATTCGCTTTGAAAACCGTGAAAGTGGTGTTAAATTTGAAGAAGCAGTCGATCATCTAATACAAGAAAATAAGTTTATGGGTATCGAGGAACTTCTTAAGAGCGCAATTAAAGAAGAGGTGGCTATTGAGACCACCGAAAATTTATTGAAGGAAACGTCCTTTTCTATCGAGAAAATTGCCCGGTTGGTTGGTGTATCGCCCGAATTTGTTCAAAAGCTTAAAGACGATATGCGTCGCCGGAGATCAGACACATTACACTAACAATCAGCACCATTACCAGGCAGGTTCGATGATTCACACTTGACGTTCTTTCGATTTCACATGGTTCAATTATCCGGTCGCTTTCTCCAATAAACGGCTTCTCCACCACCTTTCCGTGATACACATTCGCCCCTCCAAAGCGGCAATCCAGTATTCCGGCCAAGGCGGCCTCAGGATAGCCGGCATTAGGGCTTTTATGCCTATTGCCAAATTTGAAAACAAATTGCAACCCGCGCCCGCTTCCGGTCACCACTACCATTAGTAATGCCGTCAGCCGTGCCGGAATGAAGTTGGCCACGTCGTCCAGTCTTGCCGCGAATTTTCCGAACCATTCATACCGCTCGCTGCGATAGCCAAGCATGGAATCCATCGTGTTCACCATTTTGTAAGCCATCATACCCGGAACGCCTGCGATTGCGTAATAGAAAAGCGGCGCAACCACGCCGTCGCTCAGGTTTTCAGACATCGTTTCTAATACGGCAATGCGGATTTGCTGTGCATTGAGCCTTGATGTATCCCTGCCTACAATCCTCGATAGTTGTTTTCTCCCCGCTTCCAAACCCTCCTTTTCGAGCACAGAAAACACCTTCCTACCTTCTGCAATAAGTGAATGGTTCGCCAGGCCGTAGTACACCCAAATACTATTCAATATCAAATACAAGACAGGCACGCGCACCAGCACAATATTGAGCCAGTAAAAGAATGCAAACACCGACGCAACTAATACGCTGCTCAGTATTGCCCCTTTCAAAAACCGAAAACGACCTTGATTCAACCACTTCTCACCCTTTGCAATAGCGTTGCCGAACACCCGGACAGGATGCGGCCAGTTATCAGGGTCTCCGACCCACAAATCGAGCAGGTAACCCGCGAGCAACGGGACGATCAGTAGTACAGCGTCTGCCATTCTTTCAGTGCGTTGATCATTTTCCGATTATCATCCGGCCGTTGGGTTGCGAGCCGGAAATGCTGCCGAGTGAGGCCGCGGAAGTTGCCCGCGTCGCGAATAAGCAGGCCGTGGTTTTCGAGTAGAAATTCTTTCAGTTGAGCGGCATTCCGCACCAGCGTTCGGGCCAGGAAGAAATGGGTATCGCTTTGCAGCACTTCCAGGCATTCCAATTTCTGCAATTCTTGAACGAACGTTCTTTTATCTTGCAAAAGTTGGGAAATAGGTGGCTGAATCTGGTGGAAATGATCGAAAATGTAATGCCCGGCTGCCATGGCCAGCGTGTTGACCGTCCATGGCTGTTTGATGTTCGTCAATGATTCAATTACCTCTTCGCGCCCAAGCAAATGGCCTAACCGAAGTCCCGGGATGGCGTAAGTCTTCGTCAACGAACGCATGATCAGCAAATTCGGAAATCTCGTCATCAACGAAATAGCCGATTCCACTCCTTCCGTGAAATCAATGAATGCCTCGTCGACGACAAACAAGCATTGCGAATTCAGTTTCATCCAATACTGTAAATCACTGTAAACAAGACCCGTAGGATTATTCGGATTACAAATAAATACCAGATCACTCTTTAATCTCGGCAATTCCAATGCATCCTGCCAGCTTATACTGCTGATTTCATGATCGTACGAGAGGCAAGCATCTTCATATTCCGCGAATGCAGGTGTAACGATCGTAGTCCGCTTCCCCGAATGCAGGTGGGCGATCAGATAAATGCTCTCGGTGGTACCGCTGCATACCAGTACCTGCTCCTTAGGCAATAAGTGGTGCCCGGCAATCTTCTCCCGTAAACTCTCCGCAAGCACCTCAGGATAACGATTGATCTCGCCCCACTTCTCAAAAACATACTCCTTTAAACCAGCCGGCTCCCCACCATACCAGACATTCGTACTGAAATCTGCAATAATCTTTTTTCCGTACCGGTAGCCATCGTCGCCATGTCCGTGTAACATATATTACTCTGCTATACTATTGTAAATCAATTCCATATCAATATGCGCACGCAGCAAATCAGCCAGCTTATCGTATTGTTGCTCTTTAAATTCCTGGTAGTCGTATGGTACGGCACCTTCATTGGTGTAGGGCGCTAAAATACTGTCGACCACACCCTGATTGTCCAGAATCCCGTGCAGGTACGTGCCCCATGTACGCGCGTCGCGGAAGTAGCCGTCTCGGCGCCCGTCCGACAACGTGGCCACAGGCTCCCCCGGCTGCAATGCGGTGGTTTCGCCCATGTGAATTTCATAACCGGTACATTCTTCTTCGCTCTGCCTGAACCGGAATGTACATTGCAATGTCGTTTTTTCGGGTTGCAAAATAGTTTTTACCGGCAATAATCCCAGCCCGGGCAATTCCTCTATCTCACTTTCAATACGCTGCGGATCGAGAATATTTTCGCCGAGCATCTGGTAGCCGCCGCAAATGCCTATCACGGTTTTGCCTGCCTTATGTACATCATAAATGGCCTTGGCAACGCCGTTATTTTTGATAGCCAGCATATCCCCGATTGTATTTTTACTCCCAGGGATAATGATTACCGAAGCCTTTTCGATCTCGGATGGGTCATTGGTATAATACAAATTCACTCGCGGATCCTTTTCCAAACGGTCGAAGTCTGTAAAGTTGGAGAGCCTTTTCAGCAGGATCACCGCCACATTCACTTTCCCTTCCACTGCCGACCGGTATTTGAGCTCTAATGAAACAGAATCTTCCTGTTCGATATAGATATCGCTGAAATAAGGCAAAACACCCACCACCGGCAGACCGGTCAACTCTTCCAGCATTCTTTTTCCGTCTTCAAACAGCCGCCCGTCTCCCCGGAATTTGTTGATAATAATGCCTTTCATGCACGCACGCTCCTCAGGCGTGAGTAATGCAATGGTGCCGTAAACGCTGCCAAAAACACCTCCCTTATCAATGTCAGCGATCAGATAGGCAGCTGCGCCGGCGTGCGCCGCCATTCTTAGATTAGTAATATCCCGGTGTTTCAAATTAAGCTCCGAAATGCTGCCCGCTCCTTCCATCACAATTGGAGAATACCTGGAAGCGAGCCGGTCGAATGCATCCTTCACGGCCGAAAACAGCTCCCGCCGGTCGTTAGCCATGAAATATTCGTAGGCCGACTGGTTTCCTACCGGCTTGCCGTTTAAAACTACCTGCGAGGTTTTGTCATTGGTTGGTTTAAGCAACACAGGGTTCATGTCCGACTCGCACGGAACTTTCGCCGCTTCCGCCTGAACTGCCTGTGCACGACCGAGTTCGAGTCCGTCGGCTGTGACATAGCTGTTGAGCGACATATTTTGCGCCTTGAAAGGCGCAGGCTGGTAGCCGTCCTGCTTAAATATCCTGCAAAAACCGGCTGTAATCACACTTTTGCCGACATCCGAGCCGGTCCCTACGAACATGATCGGGCGCAATTTCCTAGTATTCATTTTAATCAGATATCGATACGCTCCGAAATTGTTTCAGTAATCTCATTCGCTGAAAGCGCTTGCAGCGACAAATACTCCGCGCCCAGCGCAATCGCCAGTTCCCGCGCCTTTCCATAGCGAATGTAGCCGCTCTCCGTATCGAGGACTAATGCCGGATATTTCAGATTTTCAGCCAGTTGCAGCGATTGCCCCCATGCATCCCCACCGGCACCCGGCAGCGGCACATTGGCTTTTCCATCGCTCAGTATCACGAGAAATGGCTGGATACGATCCGTTTTCGCGAATAGCGTAAGCAAATCTCCCGTCAACTGCAATGCGTGTGGCAGCGGTGTCCGGCCGCCTGTCGGAAGTTGTTCCAACGCCTGTTCAGCCAGTTCGGTGCTTCGCGTGGGTTCGAGTAAAACAGTAGCTTCCACGCCGCGGAAAGCTATTACCGCCACCTTATTGCGCTTTTGATAAGCATCTTGCAATAAATTCATCACACTGCCTTTCACCGCTTCCATCCGCTTCCCGGCAGCCATCGAGCCCGATGCGTCTACCACAAAGAGGACAAGGTGGCCCGCTTTGCCGTTTCTGACTTTTTGGTGCAAATCCTGGCTGCCAATGGTCGTTTGCTCCGGATCACGTGCCAATGCGTGCAAAACCGTGTCGGTCAATGCTACATCATTCGGAGTATCGCTTTTAATACTCCTTACCTGAAAGCCTTTCCCGGTTTGTTTGGCTTTTACTCCTCGTCCATTCAAAGCGTCAGGTAGCGTTATCGGCTCTGAATGCACTATTTCTGGAACATCCATTCTAAAATCAGCAACAGCGACTTTTTCATTCACATCATCATCGCAATTTCCCTCCCCACATTCACCATTCTGCTGATTACTTTCCGTATGCTGTTCTGAATTGGATGGCTCTGATTTACCGTTTGAAGCATTACTTTCGCCCGGATTATCCTGTTGATCGTCAGATTGCCGGTCCTTTTGCGGAGGCAATGTCTTTTTGCCCTTTCGGTGTAGAAGCACCAGTTCGGCACCTTCGCGTATGTCATCCGGCGTTACGGTTGTCCGCCCGTTCAATGCAGCAATGGTAATCGCCGTTTTATATAACACAATATCGGCCCGTAGGCTGCTCACGCCCCATTCGATACATAGCTGGCTGATCATTTTGAGCAACCCGTCCGGCATTTGCACAAGCCGCAGCAATTGTCGCGCCTTACCGATTTGCGTCCTGACAATTTCCTGTCCATTAGTCCAATAACTTTGAAATGCAACCGGGTCATTTTCAAACGCAATCCGCCTGCGTACGACTTCTGTTCTATCCTGCACATTGGTTTGCGCCTCCACTTCCACCATTAACCCGAAGCGATCCAGAAACTGCGGACGCAGATTTCCTTCTTCGGGATTCATCGTACCGATCAGCACAAACCGCGCCGGATGGCTAATGGATAATCCCTCCCGCTGGATCGTATTCACGCCCGATGCCGCCACGTCCAGCAGCACATCCACGAGGTGATCGGCCAGGAGATTTACTTCATCGATGTATAAAATTCCCTCATGCGCGCTCGCAAGCAAGCCGGGCAGGAGTTTCTTGGTCTTGCTGGAAAGGATCGCCTCGATATCCAGGCTGCCGAGAACCCGGTCCTCGGAGGCGCCCAAGGGCAAATCGACAAATGGTACCGGCTCTCCCGAATGTTCCAGCGCAGGCATAACCTCCGCCAGTCCGCGTACCGCGGTGCTTTTAGCCGTGCCTTTTTCGCCTTTGATCAGCACACCACCAATGCCTGGGTTGATCGCGCAAAGCAGCAACGCTTTTTTGAGCCTGTCCTGCCCGACGATCGCGGAAAACGGGTATAAATTCATTTCAACATTCATTTAAGCAAGCATTTTGTAACGAGGAACGCTATGTCACTCAGCCCGTGATTCGAGCAAGGCCTCACTTTTGAGATACAAATTCTTCAAACCTTCCAACGCCTCTTCCGACGGCTTTTCCCAAAGCCCGCGCTGCGCCGCTTCGAGCAGACGTTCCGCGATGGCATGCAGCGCCCACGGACTGTTTTCTTCGAAAAACTGCTGCATGGCGACATCCAGCGCATAAGTTTCGGCCACTTTTTCATACATCCAGTCATCCACCACACCCGCCGTCGCATCGTAACCAAACAGGTAGTCGACCGTGGCCGTGAGTTCCAGACCACCTTTATAACCGTGCTTTTTAATGCTTTCGATCCATTTGGGATTCACCACGCGCGATCGAAAAACGCGCAACGTTTCCTCTTTCAAATCCCTCACGACGGGCCGTGCAGGGTCCTGGGAATCACCAAAATAATGCTTCGGCTGCTGGCCGGTGAGGTTGCGGATCGTGGCGATCATTCCACCGTGAAATTGCAGGTAATCGTCGCTATCGAACAGGTCGTGCTCGCGGTTATCCTGGTTATGCAACGCTACTTCCACACCTGCAAGCCGCTGCGTGAACTCCTTCCGTGCATCCACGCCCTGCGCATTGCGCGAGTAAGCATAACCACCCCAATTGATGTATGCCTGGGCAAAATCGCCGTCGGTCTGCCAGTTTTTTTCATTGATCAAAGGCAGAATACCGGCCCCGTAACTCCCCGGCGCCGCTCCGAAAATGCGGTAGGCGGCTCGTTCCTCGGCCTGTTCAATGGATAATGCGTCATCTTTTTGCAGCTCAGTCAGTTCTTTCAGGTAATGCTTTTTGACAAAATTTTCTTCCAACGGCTCATCGGCGGCAATCACCATGTGTACGGCTTCGTCCATCAGCTCGATCAGGTGCGGAAATGCATCCCTGAAAAACCCGCTGATCCGCGTGGTAACGTCGATACGGGGCCGCCCAAGCTCCTGTAATGAGATGATTTCCAACCCATTAATCCGCCTGCTTTCCGCCTGCCAAACCGGCCGAACACCCAGCAATGCGAGCACTTCGGCCACATCGTCGCCGTGGGTACGCATGGCGCTCGTGCCCCAGATGCTGATCCCGACGCTTTCGGGATACCTGCCCGTCTCCTTCCAATGGCGATCCAGTACCTCTTTGGCCAACTGCTGTCCTACTTCCCAGGCCGCTTTGGAAGGTAATACCCGCGGATCGACGGCGTAAAAATTCCGTCCCGTGGGCAGGATGTGCGCCATCCCGCGCGTAGGCGCGCCGCTCGGCCCCGCAGGCACGTATCCACCCGAGAGCCCGTGCAGGAGATTGGTAATTTCCTCGTCGGTGCGGGCCAGGTTAGGGACGAGTTCTTCCGAAATGAAAGTTAATATTTTGCGAAGACCTGCCAGTTCGGGCAAATTCGGGTTTCGATTTATTGCCTCGAAAACAACCTTGCCAATCGCCTCACTATCAAATCTATAATATTCAAAAAGCGCCACGATATGCGCCGCCATTTCATCGACCACTTCCAGGGCGTCGGCAGCTGTTACCACCGGTCGCCCGGCCCAGTCCGAGAGATTTTCTGCCGTCACCGGCAACTTCCGGCCTTTTTGCTGATGAAGTGTTTCAATTTCAAAACCATACAAATAGGCCAAAACTGCCTGCATACCAGGCACAGGGCCATTCGGAAGACGCGTCAGCGATTGGAGCATATCCGTCAACGCCTCGTTCTCCGGCATTTCGCCCAGCGTGTGCAGGCCGTTGCGGATTTGCGCCGCGCCGAGTTCGCATAAATATCCGTCGATATCCTCGATCAAATGCGCGATATCCTTTCCATCCATTTCCGCGAGGCTCACGGGCACGCCCTCGGGTGTCATGTCATCGTCCCAGTCATGCTTATGATCGCCGTGGTCGCGGCTTAGCATAGCCGAAAGGTCCGCGTCGAGGTTAGTTTGTTTAATCAAATCCCAGATCTGGCGCTGCAAGAGCGGTAATTTGGAAGGATCCAGGCTTTCGAGCTGGTAATACTCATCCACCAGCTGCGTGAGCTGCGCCAGTTCGCCGTAAGTGTCGGCAGAGGTCATCGGAGGCGTCAAATGATCGACCACCACCGCATGCGCGCGGCGTTTCGCCTGCGAGCCTTCTCCGGGGTCATTGATAATAAATGGGTAAAACAATGGCAAATCGGCCAGAAAAGCATCAGGAAAGCAATTTTCTGACAACCCTATGCCTTTCCCCGGCAGCCATTCCAGTGTTCCGTGCTTGCCCACGTGTACGAACGCGTCGGCGCCCCAGCCATCGCGCAGCCAGCGATACAATGCGTAATAATGATGTGTCGGCGGCAGATCTGGCTGGTGATAGATCGCGTCGGGGTCCATACCATACCCGCGCGGCGGCTGCAACGCCACAAATGCATTGCCCAAATCGAGTCCGGCCAATGCAATATGCCCTTCGTGCACGTAAGTTTCGCCGGGCGGCGGGCCCCATTGTTTCACCATTTTCTGACGGGCGGCCTCCGGTAATTCGTCAAACCAGCCCGCATATTGCGCGGCAGGCACACGAGCGGCGGCTTGTGCCAGCTGGCCGGGCGTCAGAAAATCTTGATCGTATGCGCAACGGTCGATCAATGCGTGGATCAGCTCCGTTCCGGTTGCTGGAAGATCGTCGATCCGGTAACCTTCGGCCTGCATAGCCCGCAGGATATTCATCAGCGACGCCGGTGCGTCCAGCCCGACGGCATTCCCGATCTGGGAAGCTTTTGTATTGGAATTGGTAAAAATGAATGCAACTTTTTTATCGGCATTTTTCAAATATCTTAAACGGGCGAAGCGAATAGCTAAACCAGCAACGCGATCGATCCGGTTATCCAACGGTTCATACCCGCGCGTGTCTTTCCCTTTTTCCTTGAACGAAACCGGTACCGTGATAATGCGCCCGTCGAACTCCGGGATTGCGACATTCATCGCGGTATCCAACGGGTTGAGCCCCCGCGCCGACGATTCCCACGGCCCGCGACCCATACCGCTCGTAATGGCTTGCAAAACAGGCACATTTAAATCCAGCAACGCCCTGGAAGGATCGCTACCCTGCCCCACCGGCTGAATGTCGGTCATTGCAAACGAAATAGTATTTATCAGCACATCGATACCCATTCCCCCATTCGTTTCGAAGTATTCGAATGCCAGTGGCTTACCTGTGTCGGCATTGACTGATTTGAGGGACGAAGTAAAAATGGGTAGTACATTCACGCCATGCTCTTCCAGCGAGCGGATCATTGCATCCACAAACTGAGTGTTCCCGCTCAGCCAATGCGCCCGGTAAAAGCTAATGCCTATGGTCGGCAACGCAGGATCTCGGTATTTCAGCCAGTCGGTTTTATCGGCGAATTCGGGTAGATCGGGATGGTAAATACCGTGTTCGGGCAAATGCATGGGTGCATCGGCACCGAAGCCGGTCATGAGCAGGTGATCGGAAAGGTAACTGAGGAGCGAAATCAGGTTGCTGTAACCGCCGGCCTGCAAATAGGCCAGCGTATCGTGCAAAATCGCAGGCGAAACCGTCGATACCGCGGCAAACTCGGGGTTCATCTCCCCTGTTCCGCTTACTACGATCAGATGCTGTCCGCGCTGCCCGGCCAGTTTTACAAGCTCGTTAAACCCTGGAATACTGCTCAAACGGCCGTGAATGCGAATGATAATGATCTTTGCCTCTGCTATTTCCCTTTGCAAAAGCTGCTGCATTTGCTCCTCGCTTTTGATCGCCATCAGGCCGATGCCCGTCGTTTTCGGGAAATCTTCGGGCAGGAGCTGCATCGCGCGATCGAGCGTGAGCAGGTCCGTATCCGCATGCGTGAGGAACACGATACCGTCTGTCGGAACGGCCGTTTGGCCCAGCTCTGTCGAAGTTTCCGAGCCTTTCCAGGTATAAAATTGAAATACATATTCGGCCAGGTCCGAGGGCGGCACGAGGTAGCGATCGGCCTTGACCATGCTTTCGATATAATCAAAAATCGCGATGATCTGCCATTCATAATTGATGGAATGGAACCATACCGAATGCCCGTCGAAGAGCAGTGTCACCACGTTCGCAAGCGTGCACGGGCCCAGGCAGCCACCTTTGGTCATGTGTACAACGTTCCGCAGCTTACGCCGCAGCCACTCATTTTTGTACAACTCCACGGGAATAGGCGCATACCCGCGATCGACGCGCCCGCAGCAGCATGCATTATAGCAATATGACAAATGCCCGCGCCGCTGCACGAGGTTGATGGACTTCCCGTCGGACCGGGTGATGCGCTGGCGTTTCATAATGTACTATCGGCTGTCGGCACTTGGCTTTCGGCTCTTTTTATGGTTATGTTGATGAGGTGTTGGATGAATTCGGGCTTGTCGGCCCAGTAGAAATGGGTGTAGGAAGCAAATGTATTTTGCACTCTAAAAAACTGTGTATCAACCGATATACCTCTCGCATTGGCCATTTGTGCAAGCGGCACTTGCACAAATGGCTCTTTTAATGAAGAGTAATGGAATTCATGGCCTTTGATCTCCAAACCGTCCCAATGCATTACCCTGTAACCCAGCGTCATTTTCGGATGCTGCATCGTCGTCGACAAATCGAGCACACCGGCCATGTCGAATGCATTCCCCTTGCTGTCCACAAGTTCCCTGCCGAGGTACATCAACCCACCGCATTCCGCGTAGGCCAGCCCGCCGTTTTCGCAGTATTGCCGAATGCTTGCTATCATCGACTGATTTTCAGCCAGTTGATTCGCAAATAATTCAGGATAACCGCCTGGCAGATATAGCAAGTCGGTTTCGGGCAAAGTCTTGTCATGCAAAGGACTAAACCATTGGATTTCCCCGAATGCACGCAGGCATTCGATATTTTGGTGGTATAAAAAGGAAAATGCCTCGTCCCGCGCGATGGTTATGCGGCAGTTTGGCGATTTTGTATTTATAGATGTTGAGGGGTTCGAAAAACCAGAATTATCGTCACCAACACTGCTGCCTCCCCAAACAGAGACCTCATTTTCAACACCATCATTTACAGCAGTAATTTCCAGTAACCGTTCCAGGTTGACAGTTCGGGGAATAATTTCTGCCAGCCTTTGGATAATTTCTTCATAATCTGTTTCAGCTGATATATGCAATCCCAAATGCCGGGAAGGAATATGCAGCGCTTCATTTTTAGGTAAATACCCTAGCGCCTCCACGCCCGCATCCGCACAGGCATCCTGTAAAAAACGGTAATGCGATTCTGTGTTCACAAAGTTAAAGATCGCTCCTACCACGCGGATTCCGGGGTAAAAGTTTTTCAAACCATAAATCAGCGGAGCCGCCGAATATGCCATCGACTGCGCATTGATCACCAACACCACCGGAATATCCAGCAACGCCGCGATCTCCGCACTGCTGCCTTTCATTTTATCGGCCCCATCGAAAAGCCCCATCACGCCCTCGGTCACACACACATCCGCCCGCGAGGCATAATGCGCATACACCTCACGCATATGCGCCTCCGACGCCATGAAAGTATCCAGGTTCAGCCCAGGCCAACCAGCGGCAGTGGTATGGTGGATCGTATCGATATAATCCGGCCCGCATTTGAACGCCTGCACCCCAAGCCCCCGGTCCCGCAACGCACGCAGCAGCCCCAGGGTCAGCGTAGTCTTACCCGAATTGCTCGACGGAGCGGAGATTAGGAAACTGGATTTTGGAACAGACATCTTTAAACCATCGGTGAGTTGAAAAGTCCTGAAAACTTCAAACGCATTCGACAGCAAAGTATAAGAAAGGCACCGCCAGGCAACAATGCGCCCCGGCGATCGTCGGAATGCCCATACAGGCGGAAACCAGACGAATATCCAAACCAGACTCTGCTTCATACCGCGAAAGCATCGTCAACAAAGAAAGGGTCAGGTGCTCTGGCTCAGTTCAATGATTGAATGACCGAATGATTGAATGATTGAATAGTAAATATTCAGTCATTCGGTCATTCGGTCATTCAATCATTAACACCTCACAGTTGCGCGACAGCTCGTGATTTTCGCCGCATAAACGGCCACGATTCCCCTGGAATGCGTTGGTACGCAATACCTTTTCCTGTTGGAGAAGTATGTTAAAGAACTTTTAATGCCGCAAAGTTAGCGGTATTCGGGTATTTTTCTGGTTTATCTCCGACAAAAAGACCTAGCTTTGCACATTCATTGGTTCGCGCCTCCGGGCGTGATTAAAAGGGAATCCGGTGCAAATCCGGAGCAGTACCCGCTGCTGTAAGTTCAATAACGATGTCCTGGTATGATGCCACTGGGGTTGGAATGAGTGAATGCCTCAATGAGTGAATGAGTGAATATTTTTACAACAATCTAATATTCACTCATCGCACCGGCGACCCGGTCACTCATTCGCACATTCACTCATTCTCCCGGGAAGGCGCCAGCGATTTGAACGAGCCAGAAGACCTGCCGTTGAACAATCCGGTTTTGCTTTCGGGAAGAAAGGCAAGAGGACACGGCAGGCTGCATTGCGGCTGCGCTACTCCCTGCATTCTCCCATAAGTTATTTTCTAATTTATGCGGAAATCCAAATGATTCAGTATCTGCTTATCGACTCCCTGCTCCTCGGCGTGCAGCATTCCTTCGAACCCGACCATATGGCGGCGGTTTCAGTCCTGGCAACAGAAGAAAAACAAACTACTACCCAGCCAGATGCTGCCGAACCCGGCCGCGACCAACGGGGTGCGATGCGCTGGAAACTCATTTGGCGGTCGTCGCATTGGGCGCTCGGGCATTCGCTCACGCTGATTTTGTTCGCTATCCTCGTGCTTTTGCTCAAATCCACGATGTCGCTGCACATTGCCGACCGCGTGGAAATGCTCGTTGGCCCGCTGATGATCTGGCTTGGCGTACAAGCGATCCGGCGGAATTTCAAAACAGAATCACCGGCTCCCGCGCAACGTAAGGTGAGCCGTTCGTTCTGGGTGGGAATGGTGCATGGCCTCGCGGGTACCGGCGGCGCATGTGCGGTGGCGCTCACATTAGCGGCACGCGACGCGATGACGGCCGTATGGATCATCATTCTGCAAAGCGTGGGCATTATCCTCTCCATGTCGGCATATGGCTATTTTTTCGCATTTTCGATAGGTCGTTTTGCGGGAAAGCGCGAACGTTTTCTGATGATCGTCAACTACCTCGTCGGCGCGTTTTCGATCATCATCGGCGCGATAACTCTCTTTGAATCATTTCAATCTTAACAATGCATACCCAATTCTACCAGCCCGCCCGTGTTTCCGTTGGCGGATTAATGCTTTCCATTCTAGCCATTTCGGGCCTATACACATCGGCAGCATTTGCGCAGGAAGCCAATACCGATTCTTCCGGCAGAAAACTGCTCGATCCGGTCGTCGTGACGGCTACACGGTTCGAGACCAAAAAAGAAAAGGTCGCACAAAAGCTGGACATTATTTCCAAAGAGGATATTCAAATGACGCCGTCCGCCGACCTGACCGACATTGTCAGGAAAACGGCCGCGGTGGATGTGATCCAGTATCCTAATTTATCGTCGGGCATCGGTATCAGGGGCTTTCGTCCGCAGTTTTCCGGATTAAATCAACGGACATTGCTGCTGATCGACGGGCGCCCTGCCGGAGCTACCAACCTGTCGCAGATCAACTTGAACGGTATCGAGCGGATTGAAGTACTGAAAGGACCGGCTTCTTCGCTTTACGGCTCGCAAGCTATGGGCGGGGTGATCAACGTCATTACGCAACGTTCCAAAGGCACGCCGGGTGGTAATGCGTTTTTGGAATATGGTAGTTTCAAAACATTGCAAGCGGGTTTAAATACCGGCGGAAATATCACTTCAAAACTGAATTACGACCTGTCGTTCAGCTATCTGGAAAGGTCAAAAGATTACAAAATCGGAGAAGACAATTGGCTCCGTAATGCATTCGGCTATAAACATGCACAGAAAAATTACACCGGCCGCCCAACGGTTGAAACCGACGAAACGACGGGTGACGGTGACCGGAGACCTTTCACCAAGCTGCATTATTTCTCGGGTGCATTGAGGCTGGGCTACCAGATCAGCGATCGTTGGCGCGTGGATGTGCGCGGGGAGCAGTTCCAGGCGAAAGATGTGGAATCGCCGGGGGAGCTGTCGTCCGGAAGTACCGAAGCAAGCACCAAAGACGTGGACCGGCAGGCGATCGACATCTCGCTAACAGGCCAAATCGGGCAACACAACCCTAGTGTGAAAGTGTACGCTTCGGAAGAAAACACCAAAAACTACACGCAAAATGTATCCGGCAAGCCGGTTATACCCTTCCGTTCGGCGCAGGGGCATAATGCGTGGAAAGGCATTCAAGTGAAAGACCTCTGGAAGCTTGGCCGCCATTCGCTGATACTGGGTTACGATTATCTCAATGCTTCCACCACCAGCCGCCGCTGGACCAACGACACCACAGAGCGCGCCCCTACCCAGCCGGAATATGCATTGATATCAAGCGCGTTCTTCGCACAGGCACTACTGAATGTCGGAAAATTCACCCTGCAACCCGGCATCCGCCTCGACCACATCACCTTCGATGTCCGCGAAACGCCGCTATTGCCTACCTATAAATCCGGCAAGAAAACGACCCCATTTACCAGCCCCAGCCTCGGCATTACCTACTCCTTGCTGCCATCACTTCGCGCGAAAGCCAACATCGGCCGTGCATTCGTCACCACCGATGCATACAGCGTGGCCGGCTATAATGAAATCCGCGACTCGAAGGGCCGCATTGCTGTCACAGCGGGCAACCCCGATCTAAAAAACGAAAGCAGCCTGAGCTGGGATCTTGGCCTCGATTTCAACAAGCCGCAGTCCGGATTCGCAGCCAATGTGACTTTTTTCAGCACAAAAGTCGAGAACCGCATTGCCAAGATCATCAAAGTGGTGAACGAGCCGCTGGAAAATGGCGACGTGATTACTTCAAGGGCCACATTTGTGAATGCAGCCAATGCTGAAATCACCGGCCTGGAAACCGAGGTATCGTACGATTTCGGGGCAAGGAGCGATTACAGGTATTCACTGAAAGCATTTTGGAACGGCAATTCTATAATTAAGGCAAAAGAACTAATCGTAGGAACAGACGAGTCCGCAGTACGCCGCGACATCCAGAACGTCGCACGCAATACCTTTAATTTTGGATTGGCTTATGACAATTTGAAATGGCTTCAACTGAGGCTTTCGGGCAGGGCCGTCGGCAGAAGGAAGGATATCGACTATACAGACCCCATTAACCCAGAAATCGAGTACCCGCAATACATGGTACTCGATTTCGTAGCACAGTTCAAAATCTCAGGCGGACATACCATTGCATTGAAGCTAAACAATGTTACCGACGAAAATTATTACGAAAAACGCGGCTATAACCTGCCCGGCCGAGCGTTATCTGTGCGGTATTTGAAAAATTTCTAAGGATTACAAAGCCTGATCGCCTTCACCGGCCGATCGGGCTTTTTCCCTTTCCAGCTCCGCCTTTCGCGCAAGAAACCAATTGCTCATCCATTGCCTGTCCTCCTCTGATCTTTCGCCATTCCACACCATCATCGGGCCCTTTGGGTCTTCGTCCTCCCATAAGTCAGCCTGTTTGTTTCTCTTTTTCGATATAGATTCCATAGTTAAATATAAGCAAATTAGAAATATGAATCAATAAGTTTCTTCGCGTT
Source organism: Dyadobacter soli (assembly GCF_900101885.1). Taxonomy (GTDB): domain Bacteria; phylum Bacteroidota; class Bacteroidia; order Cytophagales; family Spirosomataceae; genus Dyadobacter; species Dyadobacter soli. The sequence continues at coordinate 139,087 of NZ_FNAN01000012.1, forward strand.
GACTGCGTCCATAATCATGCGCAAGCCGAAGATATGCCGGGCGCCAAATCTTTCGTAGTAAGGGATTAGTCTGTTCTTTGCATCGAAGTAAATACATCCATCCGTTCCGCAATCAGACGACACCTTGCAGCACAATGCAACCATGGCTTTTCCTACCCCATTGTAAACCGGCTTACCATGTTTGTTGGTTTCACTGATTTCCATATTAGTACATTCAAGTGCACCGTGAGTCGGCCTGAATGCTACAAGACCCTGAATTGTTGGATCGTTTGCTGCCTGCAACTTATAGACCAGGAAATTCGTAGTGAGCATCAGAAAATCAAAATCAAAAGATCGCCTGGTGTCAGCCAATTCCTTTAACGTCGCAGGCGAAGCAATCGCACCTACTTTCGCGCCGGTTGCATTAAATGTAAAAGCAGAGGATAGTGTGTATATTTTTTTCATAAGACAAAAATAACACACGCAATAGCAACGAACGGTCGTATTCCAACCGTCTGATAATTAGCATTAGACGATTAATTCCAATTTATATCACTACCGAAACAAACTCACCTGCTCCGCGATGATCTTCCAGCCTTCGGGGCGGAGCTGCCAGACGCGGGTGAAAAATCCACTGACGGCCTGGCCGCCTTTACCGGCTTTGGCATTGCCGAAACAGTATGCGAGATCGCCTGATTTGGAGATTCCCTGTCCTGATTTGACAAATTCGTAAGAGATGATTTTCAGTCCAGCCAGCGTACCAAGCGCCTCGGACTTTGTTTTGCCGAATGGCCGGTCGCTGCGCAGCAACACTACCTCGTCGGCCAGGTATTGCTTGTAGGCTTGACCCGCATCTTTTGCAGCTGCCGCCGAAAATGCCTGCTCCAATGCCCAAACTTGCGTATCGCCACCATTCACTTTTGCCACCGGCGCGACGAATGCATACGCCGTGTTGCTTTGCGGCTCGGGATTGTCGCGGAATGCTTGGGTAGCGTCTTTTTGAGAATGGATCACACCGCCATCCAGCATTACCTTGAACTGCCCGGTCGCATTCTTTTTCCAAACCGAAAAAAAGTATCCCGAGCCTACCGCTGCCTGTGACCTGTCGGCCAGAAACTGGAATGGCCCGGAAGTAAACCCCATATCGCCGCCCTGAGAAACGTGACCGATCAGCGGGTACCATTTCAAAAGATCCTTTCCTCCCTTGGGTGCCTGGCTATATTGCGCAATGCCGTTCACCGCACCCTCGCCGTTGAATATCACGCCTGCGCTGTCCAGATAGGCGAGAAAGGCAGTGGGCACATCGGTATCTACCGCCTTTGCCGCAAATGCCTTTTCTTCACGGATCAGCAATGCGAGGTCGGGGTCGATCTGCTGTGACTTTCCGCTATATACGAAGCACAGGACCAATGCGGCGCAAAGCGCGCATGACCGACCAAACTGGCCGGCCGTGCAATGTTTGATTTGCAGAGGAAAGAACATCAGAATTCAATTTGAGCGCGGATTTCTCCTCCCGCATGAATAATGTTGTGGATATTGAAATAATACAGCCCGTTCAGCAGCTCTGCTTCTTTGATCTTCACGCCATCCACCATCACCGAGTTGGAATATTCACCCGATAAGGTTTGGGGGAAATTGGCAAAAAAATCGTGTTGAATAGGTGCATTCGCCCCGCGGGGAGCTGTTCCATGAATGTGTGAGCCGGTCGGTGTGGCTTTCAGGTCCTTCCATTTGATGAAATAACTTAGCAAATGCGTCGATTTGTTGTACATCACATCCACTGTTCCCGTTGCTACCGTGGAGACGCCCGGCACCTGCTGCGATCCTTCCAGCGGCAAACCTTTGGCAACGACAATGTGCGGTTGGTCGTAGAATTCGATCTGCCCGCGGATTTCACCACCTCCGTTTGTGGGTGTGTGAATGTTGAAATAGTACAGCCCGTTCAGCAGGTCGGTTTCGTTGATCAACGTGCCGTCTACCATTACCGAACCCGAGTACGAACCGGTCGTAGTCTTCGGAATGTCGTTAAAGAAATCATACTTGATTGTCGCATTCGTGCCGCGCGCAGCCGTCCCGTGTATGTGCGCGCCCGTGGGAGGACCCGTGAGGTTGGCCCAGTTGAGCGTAAACGTGAGCATGTGCGTGGTTTTGTTATACGAAACGTCGGCCCAGCCTGTCGCCGGCGTAATCTTGGCCGCTGTCTCCTGCGAACCGCTCAGCGGTAAACCTTTCTGTGTCACAACATCCTGCGGGGTATCGTGGTCATCGCATGCCGAGAACAGCGCGAGGAGCAACCATACCAGTCCAAACTTGCGTAGAACTTTCATCATTTGGTTTGTTGGGTTGAGTTTGAAAGAATTATTTAAAGCATTCCTCTAAAATTACAATTATTTAGGAACAGTTGCAGGTAACACAGATCAATAAAACGTTAAGAAACAGGAATTTGTAAACCCCGGGTATTTCCTCTACTTTTTCCGGCGTTGGTCGATATAATTTCATCGGTACCTATCTTTTCCATTCATTTACTTCATCATTTCAAAACGCGCCTATGGAAACGTCCTTCCTGGAAAAACAAGTACGGCTTCCGTTTTCAAACCGGACGGTTTCCTTCAAATATGCGCTGGTGCACGCGTGCTACTGGCTGCTGGTTACGGGCTTTTTCCTGTACGAAAAACGGTACCTGATTTACAAGGCAAGTCTCAATTTCTTCGCGATCTGTGTGGTGGCCCGGGTGGCGCTGCTGATCGTGATCGCGTACCTGAACCTGCATTATTTTTTACCCAAATACCTGTTAAGGAAGAAGTATGGTCAATATTTCGGGCTGGTGCTGCTTTCCATTCTCGGTTACCTGTTCATCCAATCCTTCTTTGACTACTACCTGTATGGATATGTGATCGGCCCGATGCGGAACAGCAATATCGTGGAGGCGCTTTCCTATAATTTTTTCAGCACGCTCTGGTACCTCGCATTAATGGTGGCCCTCAAACTGAGCATCGACTGGTACGAGCAACAGCGCATTCTGCAAAAGATAGTGGTCGAAAAGCTCAATGCAGAGGTCAATTTCCTACGCTCGCAGGTGAACCCGCATTTTCTTTTTAATATTCTCAATAACCTGTATGCATTGACCTTGAAGAAATCGGACCTCGCACCGGAAGTGGTGCTGAAACTGTCCGAAATGATGGAATACATGCTCTACGACAGCGACGACAGCACGGTTTCGCTCGATAAGGAGATCAGCTATTTGCACAATTACATTGAACTCGAAAGGATCCGTTACGACAACAATCCCGACATTTCACTGGAAGTAGCCGGTAATCCCGATGGCAAGGAAATAGCCCCGCTACTGCTGCTGCCATTGGTCGAAAATGCCTTCAAACACGGTGTCAGCCGTAAATCCGACAAAGGCTGGCTGCACGGGAAGATACGCGTGGGCGCGTCGGCGCTGGAAATAACGATCGAAAACAGCAAATCGAATGCAACTGCAAGGGATAGCAAAGGGGGCATTGGGCTGGCCAACCTCCGAAAGCGCTTGGAACTGCTGTACCCGTCGCGCCACAGCCTGCGGATCGATGATCAACAGGAACGTTTCAGTGTATTTATGGAAATCAATTTTGCCAATGCTTAATCAGAACCAGTCATGAAAAAGTACATCCTGCTACCGCTATTGTTACTGACAGCGGCGATCGCACCCGAAACAGTATCGCCCGAACCCGAAATATACGTCGCGGCTACCCCCTGCGATGCCGTACCGAGGCATTTGCTCGCCGTACCTGCCAATCTCGATTGCGAAATGATCAAATGGCGCCTCACCCTCCGCCGCGATCCGCGCAACCTCGGTCGCGATGATTTCAAATTGCAATACACCTACGGCATGACCAAACCCGGCACGGAGGGATTTATGAACGACGGTTTCAGCAAGGAGCTTTCGGGAAAATGGGTTATTGCCAAAAACACAAGCAAGCTGCCTGGCAAACAGGTTTTTACATTACAACCCACTAATTCCCAAAGCAATATCACGCTGCTGCAAATGAGCGATCGTATACTGCACTTACTGGATACGCAGGGAAATCTGATGATCGGCAATTCGGGTTTCAGTTATACTTTCAACAGGCAAAACGCCAATTTGTAAAACCATCTGTTAGCCATGAAAACGCTATTATTCATCGCTGCCTGCCTTTTGATAATGCATGAAGCGACCGCACAGTCCGCGACACCTTTGAATATACCTTCCAAAACCACTACACGCCAGCCCATCGCCGAAGGTGCGAATGTGTGGGGTGTCTTTCACGGTCGCGTGCCTTGCCAGACAATGGCGACGGTGATTCACATTTCCGTTGAGCCCAATTGCACCAAGTTGAAATGGGGCTTCACATTCTACCAGGACCCGCAGAGCAAAAAACCGACGACCTATACATGGGACGGCTCCCTTTTCCGTAACAAGCCCCGGACCGGCAAATGGGCGCTCATCCAGGGTACGGCCGACGATCCCGACGCGACCGTCATCCAGCTGGACCCCGACCAGCCTGAAAAATCGGTCTTTCTGCTGAAAGGCGACGAAAATGTATTATTTATACTCGACGGTTCGAAAAAACTCATGGTCGGCGGAGAATACCTGAGCTACACTTTCAACCGCGTATCCAACTGATTTTCCACCTGATTCTGCCGGGCAAAAACCACAACGTATGCTGCAATGCGTGATCATCGACGACGAACCTCTCGCAAGGGAGATTCTGGAAGAATATCTGCAAAAATCGGGGATTACCGGTGCCGTGCAATTCAGCAATGCGCGTGACGCGCTCGCGTACCTGCAAGCGCACGAGCCGGATACACTGTTCCTGGATATTGAAATGCCGGAAATGAACGGTATCGATTTCCTGAAATCCCTTTCGCAGCCCCCCGTCACCGTTTTCACCACCGCCTACCGCGATTATGCATTCGAAGGTTACGAGCTCGGTGTGATTGATTTCCTGCTCAAACCGATTTCGTACGCCCGCTTCCAACATGCCCTCGAAAAGGTCCGCGACTTTCTACAACTCAAAGAGCAGAACACAAACCTCGAACAGAACCTTTCGGAGGAAAAACCCGACTTCATTTTCGTCAAAAGCGGCGTCCAGCGCGTCCGCCTCGCATTCGAGGACATTTCCCACATCCAGGGCCTGAAAGACTACGCCATCATCCACACCGCTACCGGCAAAGTCGTGATCAAAGGCTCGGTTAAAGCCATGCTCGACATTTTCCCACCCGCCCGCTTCCTGCGCGTACACAAGTCGTTCATTGTTGCTACCGATAAAATCCGCCGCATCGAAAGGAACCGGATCATCTGGGGAACGCATCAGATTCCGATCGGGAGGAGTTATCGGGAGGAGGTAATGCGGGTTGTGGGCCGGTGAATCAATGAGACCGCGACTTCGGACATTGTATTGAGTGAGTGTGCGCGAATTAAGCTATATTTATTAATGTTCTAACAACAACCAACGATCCTTAGAAAATGGAAAAGCACATTAAAATTAATAAACCAATGCCTGAAACATGGAAAAAGGCGCTCGCCGAAAAGAGGGAATGGGCGCGAAAGGTTCAGGCAGGAGAATTGCCTGATTCCACTAAAAATAAACCCAAAGACTTTGCCTGATCAATATCCAATTTTTTCAAGTCAGGAGAATTCCGGTTCATACCAATTCTTTTTTGACACCACACACGGTCATCGGTATTTTGTCAGGTTCACGCCTGCACATTACCTATTTCAAACGAGGTGCATTCCTTGCAAAAATGTCTTCGAAGTATCTTTCCATCACGAGGGGGAAAACGCCGAGTCGGACCCGCGGATTAAACAGACGATCATACACCTAATTTTGAAGTTCATAAGCGAACACCGCGGCCCTGTTGTATATGTTTGTGACAATTTAGATAACAAGGAGCGCGGTCGCCAACGGCTTTTTAATCGTTGGTTCCAGGAGTTGAGATTAGACGAATTCAGGCTCGAATCCACTATCATCGAGTTCGAACACTATACACAAATTGTCGGAATCATCACATTTGACTGGGACCTGTCCGCCGACGATTACTTTAACTTTTTAGAAATATTTTGACAGTTTGTATACGGACAACTCGCGTCCGAAACCGAACAGATAATCAGGCCTAAAACTGCATCCACAGCGTAGCAGTAGCCTTTTACCCCCTTGGTACAATTGTTGAGCCCGCACGTCAGGAAACGCTGACAAACCCGACTGCCTCATGCTGCTCAATTACCTCAAAATCTCTTTCCGCCGGTTGTGGACGGACAAGACCAGCTCTACGATCAATATCCTTGGCCTGGCTTTGGGCATGACCTGCTGCCTGGTCATCTTTGTATTTGTCCGGTACGAGCTCGGTTTTGATAGCTTCCATTCCGGGTCGGAACGGACGTTTCGGATTGTTGAGCACAGCAAAAAGGCCGATGGCATCCAGCATTGGCCTACTACGTCATACCCGCTGGCGGCTGCGATACGCGAAAATGTAGCTGGCGCAACGGTTACGCAAACGGCAGGGCCGCTCGACAGGACCATCAGTTCCACAGACAGCCGCGGCACTGTGCACCGGTTCCAGGAAAACAGATTGATGTTTGCCGATGCACAATACCTTCAAACATTCGATTTTCAAAAGCTTCATCCGAAGGGCATCTGGCTTGCAGGGAATGCTGAAACTGCATTCGCGCAGGTAAATGCGGTGGTACTGACGCAAAAACTGGCCGAGCGCTATTTTGCGGAATATGCCGGAAATCCGACACAGATTATCGGTAAGACCCTTATGCTCAACAACACCGATCCGCTGGTGGTGTCGGGCGTGATCCGTAACCCGCCGGGCAATACGAACCTGCTTTTCGATATGCTGGTCAATTACCAGTTTTTCAAAGCTAACAACCCCTACCAGGCAGGCAACTGGTCGGGAAATTATCAGGGAACCACTTTTGTGACACTTCACGACGGCGTAACCCCTGCTGCATTCGAGACGCAGCTCGCGGCGATGAAGAAAAAATACATGAGCAAGGAGGACGACAGCCGCATTGCCTACCTGCTGCAACCGCTCGCCGAGATCCATACCGAACCGCTTTATGAAGATTTCCTCGGCGGATATCTCGTAGGGCGGGATGTGCTGTGGGGCCTTGCCAGCCTCGGCGTTTTCCTGATCCTGATCGCTTCTTTCAACTTCATCAACCTCACCACCGCCCGTGCATTACGCAGGCGCAAAGAAGTAGGTGTGCGCAAGGCGGTTGGCAGCACGCAGGGACAGTTGTTTTTACAATTCGTGGGCGAGACATTCATCGTGACATCGCTCGCTGGCGCTATCTCGTTGCTTGCGATGGGTTTGCTGCTCAATTGGCTCAATCACTCACTCAGTGTCATCCACCTCGACCTGCGCCCCGATACCACCGTTTGGCTCTTTTGCGTATTCCTCGTTGTAATAGTAGCCGTGTTAGCCGGTTTTTACCCGGCAATGATCCTATCCCGGTTCCGGCCGGTTCAGGCACTCAAAAATGCTGTGAGCACCGAACGCAGCAGGTTCTCGCTAAGACAGGCGCTGATCGTGGGGCAGTTTTGTATTACCTATGGGCTGCTGGTGGGCACGTTTGTCGCATCCGGACAGATGAATCTGTTCAAAAATAAGGACCTGGGTTTCGTCAAAGATGCCGTGATCACCATCAATGGCCCGCGGAACCAGGTAATGGGCAAAATGGAGACATTCCGGCAGCAGCTATTGCAAAATCCGTCGGTGAATGCGGTGAGCTTTTCATCCGGGGCGCCGATCACCAAAAACTACTACGGCACGAATTTCAGGCTAAAATCGGAAGATCAGGCCATGGACCGTCAGGCGGAAATGAAAGTGGTAGACTTGCATTATAATTCGCTTTTCGATCTGAAAACGGTAGCAGGCCGCTGGTTTAACAACGGTAATATCGTCCCAAACGGCTCGGCATTCAACGGTTTTGTCGTCAACGAAACGATGGTCAGAATGCTCGGACTTACGCCGGAAACAGCCTTGGGAAAAATGCTGACCATCAGCGAAGGCGAGGCGCCCATTATCGGTGTCGTGAAGGATTTCCACAATGTATCGTTGCAGCAAACGATCGTCCCCTGCGTGATTATGTGCTGGAACAGTGATTTTTACGAACAAATACATGTGGCGTTGAATGTGGCGGGCGGCTCGTGGCTACAAGTCGGAGGTACGCTTAAAAACATCGAGCAAACCTGGAAAAGCATATTCCCGCAGGATGTTTACCAGTACACGTTCCTCAATGAATCGCTGGCGAAAGGCTACATGGTAGAAAGCCTGGTTTTCGACGCATTCCGCATCTTTGCCGCTATTTCGATATTTATTTCCTGTCTCGGGTTGTTCGGTTTGGCGACATTCGCCGCGCAGCAGCGTACGAAGGAAATCGGTGTTCGCAAAGTACTGGGCGCTTCGGTAGCAAGTATTATATCGCTGCTTTTCAGCGACTTTCTACGCCTCGTCCTGATCGCGATCGTAATAGCTTCCCCCATCGCGTGGTATGCAATGGAAAACTGGCTGGAAGATTTCGCGTATCGTATTGAAATGCGGTGGTGGATCTTCGCTGTCGCGGGGATATTGGCTGTCGGGATTGCATTGCTTACGGTAAGTATCCAAAGCCTCAAAGCGGCACTTATGAACCCCGTTCGCTCATTGAAAACGGACTAGCCTATCGGGTTGCCGGATCTTGCGAATGACCAAGCGCATTTACCAGTTGCAATGCATCCTTGTCGTGCGCATTCAGTGCCAACACCTTCCGTGCGTACAGCAACGCCCCGTCGCGGTTATCCATCCGATAGTAGGCGGACGCAATGCGGCTCAGCACGGAAATGTCCGCGGAATCGATGGGCAGCTGCGACCGCAGCGAAACCACCTCCTGCACCAGCGTACGCACGGGTGCGAGGTTCAGGCCGGAGGTATTGTTACTAATCGCGTAGTCCAGGTAAGGAATCGCTTTTTCGGGCTCGTCTTTTTTCAGGAATAATACAAAGAGATACCGGGCCGACTCGAACGATGGGGCAACACTGAATGCCTTTTGAAAACTGAATAATGCACTTCGCTCATCCCCTAGCTGCCCGCTGAGCATTGCGGATCGGGAATATAATGCAGCGTCATTAGGCTGCTCCAAAATCAGTGCCTCCACGATTTCCCTCGCTTCCTTATAATTTCTGCTTTCGATATAGTGATTATAAGCCTGATCCATCGCATTTTCCCACGAAATGCGCCGGTACGCCAGGTCAAACGCAACTCGTTCTTCAAAAGTCCCGGTTTTTACAGAATCCCGATCCAAAGCGGCATTGAACGGCCAGCTGTTTTTCAAATTAGCTACCTTATAAACACCCGCCAGCGAGTCGATGACCGGAACCGGCATGTCCCTGCTGAGCTGCGCAAAAGACATTTCCGCGCCCGGTGCCGGGGAGATGAATTTCGCCTTTTTCAATGCCTCGTAAAATGCATCCGACATCAATGCATACCCTTTCAAATCGGGATGCACATGTTCCAATATCAAGTCCTTCCCGATGATACCGCCGGGTGAATTGGCTTCAAAAACATCATGCGTATCCACCAGATGTGCGTTGGAATGGCTTTTAACAAGCTGACCGATTATTTCATTGAATGCTCCCGGTGCCCTGAAACGCAGTCCGTCCAGATCGCGCGCCTTCGAAAAATACTGGCGTGCGGAGTTCATATTTCCGCGGGCATACTCCTGTTTTCCTAAATTATAGGTTGAAACCGCATTGGCCTCAAAATCCTCCGGAAACTGGTTGTTTTTTAAAGGAAAGCTAAAAAACGGCTTTAAATCAGCCTCGTTACTCACCAGGTTACTGATAAAAACCGGCACATTGTGTTCAGCCAAAATGTCCAGTATTTCGTCCATATTGGCCCTGAACTGCTCCACGCCCCTCTTATACAAATCCGATTGAAAAGGGATCTGCTGCTCGGCCACCATGCGCTGCATGCGTGTACCGTCGTTTTCGGATTTACCGGAAGCGTCCAGCACCGTTACTTTCTGATACAAATTCGCCGCCAGTTGCATGATTTTTAGCGAACGCACCCGCAACACCGCATTCACCAACGCCGGATTACCGCCAAATTTTTCAGTGGAACCCACACCCATGGCACCATAATACTCATTGTGCCCGGCGTAAATTAAAACCGCGTCGGGCTGATAATCCACCAACTCGCGCGCGAAGCCGAGCACGGTGTAGGAATTTACGGCCGTCAGGGCAAGGTTAACGATCTCGAAATGCTGGTCCGGGAATGTATTGGCCAGGCGATATTGCAGCCAGCGATGAAACGAGCCATTGTGAAAATAAGGGTACCCAATGGTGGTCGACTCGCCCAAAACGAAAATGCGACGGGTACCGGCTGGCTTCGCTTTCAGAAAAGGCTCCACATTGCCGGTCGTCGCATTCTTCTGGTTGATGAAGTATCGTTTGGACGCGTCAGGGTTTAGGAATAGGTAATTTTTGTTTTGCGGGTACTCGATGAAGAGGCTGAGATCGTTGCCATAGTGGAACCATCGCAGGCCGCATTCCAGCAACAGTATCAACAGCAACGGCAATGCCATGCTGATAATCCTGAACAGCCACGTCCGCTTCCCGCTCATAGTTGCCGCCGACGGCACATATACTTGCATATCTCTCATAAGTCACACTTAACCCAGGGCTTAAGCCCTGGGATGTGGGGGGCCTCTGCCCTGGGATGTGGGGCCTCAGCCCTGGGACACACTGGGCGCCTACTATGTGCTACGCGCAGCCTAGTACCCCTCGTTCTGCTGCCACTTCGGGTTCCGGGCCATTTCGTTCACCGGAATCGGCGCCAGGTACTTCTGGGCAAAATTGGTATTGGCAGGAATCGGGTTCTCTTCCGCACTGCGCTCGGCCACGATTTTGGGCAACAACTGCAACCGCACAATGTCGAACCAGCGCACGCCAAACTCGCCCGCGAACTCGTACGCACGCTCGTACACGACCGAATCGCGGAATGCGGTAGCCGAAAGTCCAGGCGTGAGGTTCGGCAAGCCTGCGCGTTTCCGCACCTCGTTGATCGCCGCGTAACTCGCTGCCGTAGGGCCGCCTCCCGACATCGCAGAAGCCTCGGCATAAGCCAGCAATACGAGCGGATAGCGGATAATATCATACACCTTATTGGTACTCGGGTTGATCGAATTAATGGCCGTCTCCGTTTCCGAAACGCCGTCGCCATTCAACCCTGCGCGGAATTTCTTGTAGTAAGGATGCCGCGCATGCGTTTCGGGCGAATCCCAGGACACGAGTTTAAAAGTCTTGCCGTCAGGCTGGCGCAGTTTCAGAGTCGTGTAAAAGGTATCGTCGGTACGTTTGCATTTCGGGGCCTTTTTGTAAAAGTTGATTTCGGGATAATAATCGTCCCATCCGCTCGAACCGTTGGTAGCCACCTCGTCCAGAGGAACGCAGGAAGAACCCGCGCTGCGCAATGGCAAGCCGCCATTCACATTGTATTGCAACCCGAAAATAGATTCAGGACCATTGTTGGTTGTGAAAACCTGCGCGTAAGGTGTACTCAGATTGAACTGCGCCGATTTCATCACGGCGTCGGCTTCGGCGGCGGCCTGTGCGTAGTTGGCGGTTTGGTTCAATGGCCAGCCTGTCATGGTCAGGTACACATCGGCGAGTAGCGAGCGGGCGGCCATCTGATCGGCTTTGCCCGGTGCACCGTCGAATTTGACCGGTAGCATTTCCTTCGCTTTCTGCAAATCGGCGATAATGGCTTCGTACACTTTCTCTATCGGGTCGCGGTCGGGACGATCGTCGACATCGATGGGCGTCAGGATCACCGGTACCGGACCGAACGTGCGCACAAGATAGTAGTAACCCAATGCGCGCAGGAAGTAAGCCTGCCCAGCCGATTGGTTCTTCTGCTCGTCGGTCGAATTCACTTTGGCATAATTCGCAATCACATTGTTGGCCTGGTAAATGCCCTGCCACGGCCCCTGCCATTGCGCCACCATGCTGAGGTTGCCGCTACCGCCACTCAGCCGGTCGAAAAGGCGGAAATCTTCCTTGTTCAAACCGGGGTCGGTCGTAAAATCGTCGGAGCCGAAATAGGAAGTACTCCGGTTGGTAAAGCCCCAGGCGCCGTCACGGGCAAACTGGACGTAAATCGCCGACACGGCTCCATCCAGATCGGACTGGGTTTTGAAATAAGTGCCCGGCGTGAGGTTGGCCTTAGGGTCCTCGGTCAGGTTCTGGCACCCCGAGAATGCCGCCGCACCCAACAGGATCGATAGTATTGAATATTTGATTTTCATAATGCGCTTTTTAAATGTCATGAAACCATTACAATCCCAGCCGCAAACCGGCCGTGTAAGTCTTGGCATTCGGGATCACACCCATTTCCAAACCCTGGGTAATGGCATTGAAGCCATTCGAAACCTCGGGATCGTAGCCCGGGTATTTTGTGATCATGAACAGGTTCTGGCTGCTCACGTACACTTCCAGGTTACGGACCCTGATTTTATTCAAGATCACGGCAGGCAGCTTGTAAGTCAGCGATACGTTTTTCAGCTTGATATAACTCGCATTGTACACATACCGGCTGCTGTTATTAAAGTTCTTGCTGGTATTGCTGAATGCCGGGTTGTCGGTCTCATTCTGCGGCGTCCAGATGTTGAGCGCGTCCTGCGTGGTAGCATTCCGCTGATCACCCAATCCGCCCCAGAGATAAGCGAGGGTTTGCGAATAAATCTGGTTGCCGTGCGTGCCCTGGAACATGAAGCTCAGCGAGAAATCGCCATAGCTCACGTCATTGATAAACCCGAAGGAATACTTGGGCGTACCGTTTCCGATCGGCATGCGGTCGGCGGCGGTGTAGGCGTGGTCGCCGTCAATGTCGGTGTATTTGGCGTCGCCGGGTTTCATGCCGTATTTGGTAGCCTCTTCGGCTTCGCTGGATTTCCAGGTACCGAGGAACTGGTAACCGTAAAATTCGCCCAAAGGCCGTCCCACACGCAGAATGGAAGCGCTGTTACCCGCCGAACCGATACCATTTACGATCACATTGTCAAGCCCGCCCAGGTCGGTTACCTTGTTCCGGTTGAATGAAATATTGAAATTGGTCGTCCAGCGCAGTTTGCCCGAAACTACCGGCGTGCCGCCTACCGAAAACTCGATCCCGCGGTTCTCCACGCTTCCGATGTTGCGCAGGTAATCGCCGCCACCCATGTAAAATGGCGCCTGATAGTTATAAAGCAGGTCGGAAATGTTCTTTTTGTAGGCATCCGCCGTGAATGTCAACCGGCCACGGAGGAAGGACGCATCCAAACCGACGTCAAACTGCTCGGTACGCTCCCATTTCAGGTTTTTGGAAACCGGCGCGCCCAGTGGTGTGGCGACGCTCGGCGTAGAACCGTCGTAGTAATATGCCGGTTGCGGGCCTCCTGTGCTGATCTGCGCGATGGTTGCGTAGGCGCCCACAGCCTGGTTACCGGTTTGTCCATAGCTCGCGCGCAGTTTCAGGTCGGAAAACACGCGGGAATCTTTCATAAAGTTCTCATTGGCCACATTCCAGCCCAATGCCAGCGATGGAAAAGTGCTGTATTTCTGAGTCAGGTGGGAAGAACCATCGGTACGGACTGCCGCAGTGAGCAGGTATTTGTCTTTGTAGGAATAATTAACCCGTCCCATGTACGATTGCAATGCATCCTGCGAATAGCCCGAGCTGGTTAGCTGCGTAGCACCGAGGCTCAGGTTATAGTATCCCAAAGCGTAGGACGACAGGTTATTAGCACGCGCATTCAGGGAAGTATTATTGCCATTTTGCTGCTCGTACAAAGCCGTAACCGTGATCGAGTGGTCGCCGAAGGTGTTTTTGTAAGTCAAAAAATTACTGTTCTGGAAAAACCCGCCGCGTGACGCATTGCCTTCCGCGTACAAAACGCCATTGGTCGTACCCGGCCCGAACAGGTTTTGTGTGAAGCCTGTGCGGATTTCGTAAGTATTTATTGTTGTAAACGAAAGCCCTTTCAGAATGCGGTAGGTCAAAATCGCCGTACCGGTCACATTCGCCTGGCGGTTATCGAACTGCTGGTTGGTGGCCCTTGAAATGGGATTGTACTGGATCGAACCATAAGGCGCGGTGTAAATGAACTGGCCGGTCGCCGGGTCGCGTACGGGCGAAGTCGGGTCCCATTCGGTAGCTTGCGTAAACGGATCGACCAAATCCCCTGAATAGCCATTGTTACGGCTTTGGGGCAGCATTGCCGCTACATTGAATTTCAAATCGATTTTATCGTTCAGCTTCGCGTCGATGTTCGCGCGCAGGGTAGTTCTTTTATAATATTGGTTCAAAATCAAACCCGGCTGATCGAGGTAGTTGGCTGAAAACAGATAGCGGATATTGGAAGAACCGCCCGACACATCGAGCTGGTAATTCTGTATCCACGGCTCCTGGTGCAGCTCGTCCTGCCAGTCGGTACCGCCATTGGCTTTCAGTTCGGCGAGCCGCTGGTCGGAGAATGCAGGCGCATTTCCGGTTGAAGCAAACTGCGCATTCACGGTTCTGGCAAAATCATATGCATTCATCAGATCCAGCTTACGCGGAATGCTCGCCTTGCTGAACCAGGTGCTGAAATTAACCCTTGCCTTACCCTCCTTGCCCGTTTTGGTAGTGATCAAAACCACCCCGTTCGAACCTCGCGAACCGTAAATAGCTGCCGAGGAAGCATCTTTCAGGATTTCGAGCGACTCGATATCATTGGGATTAATGGACTCGATATTACCGCCCACAAAACCGTCGATCACATACAACGGCTCGTTGTTACCGGTAATGGAGTTCGCCCCGCGAATGCGGACGTTCAATCCACGCCCGGGCTGCCCGCTCGAACTCGAAACGGTGACGCCCGAGGTGGTTCCCTGCAATGCCTGCTCCACGCGCACCAGCGGACGTTTGGCGATTTCACGTGCCGAAACACTGCTGGAAGCACCGGTGACGTCGCTCTTGCGCTGCTCGCCGTAGCCTACAACCACGATTTCGTCCAGCCCGCGCTCGCTTACCTGCATGCTCACGTCAATGCTCGTGCGCCCGCCTACGACCACTTCCTGGCTCGCATACCCCACGAAACTATACACCAGCACCGCACCGGATGCCGATTCGTCCGGGATTTCGAGCTCATACTGGCCTTCCGCATCGGTGGTAGTACCGCGCTGGGTGCCTTTGAGTACAATGCTCACGCCGGGTAATGCGTCGTTCTTCTCATCGGTGACCTTACCGCGGATATTGATCACTTTCGGAGCCGCATCCGGGCTGACAGTGCTTGCACCGGGCTGGTTATCCAGCGATGACTCTGCACCGGCCGGCACTGTTTGGGCCGGTGGCAGCTGAGTTTGGCGCAGGCTTTGTTTCAGTTCGCGTACCGAGCCCGCGTCGGCGTCTTTGGGAAAGATGGCGTAGATCTTGCCATGCTTTTTGTATTCCAAACCGTTCGCTTTCAGGACACGGTCAAGTGTTTCCTCTATCGCTTCTCCGTTACGGCTCTGGTACTGCACCTGCAACGACTTGATTTTGTCATTGTGGTACATAAAATATACGGAATGCCGCTTTTCGAGGTCGCGCAGGACCTGGTCGAGGCTTCGGTAGGATGGCTGCTCGCTGCGTTGGGGTTGCGGGACCTGCCCGCGGGCGAACGTCTGGGCATTCGCCACAGAACCGCCTACGCATAGCAATCCCATCATGAGTAAGTCGATCTTTTTCATGAGCATTGGTTGAAGGTTTCGATAAAATTTTAGCTGCTAGTCAGGTCGGCCCCGGATCGTCACCCGGTGCTCCTCGTGTGTAATGGTTATGGGAAGGATGCTTTCAAGTGCGCTGAGCAGATCGCCCATGTTGTCGGTCGGGACGATGCCATTCACAATTTGCCTTTTCAATGAATCATTTTCGATGGTAACGGTCACTCCATACGTTTCCTGAATAAGCACGGCGATTTCGGCCAGCGACGCATCGTTCAACGTCCAACGGTTATTTTTCCAGGAATACATCGGGCTTGCGTCGGGCAGGTGGCGTACGTGCAGGCGCTGTTTACTACGGGAGAAATCGACCAGGTCGCCGGGCTTCATCCGGATCTCCTTTTCGGACCGGTCATGCAGCTGCAAATGCACCAGGCCTTCGCTCAGTACTACCTGCGTCTGATCCTGCCGGGTATTGACATTGAATTCCGTCCCGCGCACCTCCACATTCAAGTCGTGTGTGTGAACGGTAAATTTCACCGCGTGCCCCGCTTTTTTCAGTTTACTTACACTAAAAAACGCCTCGCCTTCCAGCCACACCTCACGCTCGGTACGCCTGCCCCAGCGATCGGCCACACGCATGCTGGAATTCGCATTCAGCGTCACCAAGGTACCATCGGGCAGCAATACCCGCCGCGATTCGCCGAATGCGGTGTGGTAGGTATGCTTCTGGCCCGTCCGGTAAAAATACCCGCCGAATGCGACGAGGAGCAACACCACCGCCGCAGCGGCTTTCAGCCAAATCACCCGGTTTCTGAAATTGATTACTTTCCGATTTTTCCCTTCTTCAATGCCCTGCCAAATGCGGTCGACGGTCTCCGAGCCCGGTGCCGGAACTTCATCAGAAGCGGCGAGCAACACCATTTGGCGTGCCAGTTCGATGTCGCGGGCTTTGGTGGGATTGTTTTTCAGCCAATCGAGCCAGAAGTGCTCCGCTTCGGGCGTAGGATGAAGCACCCAGCTGCAAAAAAATGCATCGGTTGCAAAATCCTCCGGCTCAAATGACAAATAGTACATTGGAAAGTCTGGTTTCATCCTCCAAAAAACAAATGGAGGATTGCAGTGCAGATTACCCCAGAGAATGGGGTTTTTTTTACAAAAATTTTAAATAGCTGAGAACAGAGCTTTCAAACAGCTGAAAAGCTTGAAACAAAGCTTCTGATACTTCCTTCCGTCATTTAAAAATGACGGCAATGGATTGATCTTTTTGTTACTGTTTTCAAATCAATGCAACAGAAAATCCAATGCCATACTTCCTTCCGTCATTTAAAATGACGGCAATGGATTGATCTTTTGTTACTGTTTTCAAATCAATGCAACAGAAAATCCAATAAAGCTCTTTCAAATCAATGCAACAGCAAATCCAATGCCGTCATTTTTAAATGACGGTTAAAGAGTTAGGATGATCAATAGAGATAGGATAATCTCAGAATAGCCTGATAACAGCTCTCTCAGCCCTTTCATGGATTTTTGCAGGGTGTTGTGCACCGATTGCAGCGAGATGTTCATGATTTCGGCGATTTGCTGGTGGTTGAACTCGTGAAAGTAGCGCAGGTTCACCACCTCCTGCTGGCGCGGGGGCAGTTGCGTGAGTGCGCGGCCGAGCGCGCGGGAGCGGCCCTGCTCTTTCTCGGTGTCGATGAGCTCGCTTTCGGTGGAGACGGAGAAAAACCGGTGCTCGAAAGCGGAAAGCTCCGCCCCGGCACCGGCTGCGTTTCGGTTTAACGGATGCTGCGTGATCTTGCGGCGCAACACCCGGAAAAGATAATATTTGATGCTATCGGTGTCCGAAAGCCTTTTGCGGCTGTTCCAGAGTTCGATGAACATGTCTTGGATCGAGTCTTCGACAAGCTGCGTGTCCACGGTAAGTTTATGGCCATACCGGTAAAGCATGTCGATATGGGATTTGTAAAGCATTGAAAAGGCCGTTTCATCCCCGCTTCGGAAACTTCTCCACAAGTCTGAGTCATTCATAGGAAATGGTGCCGGAAAAATGGTCTGTAAGTCCGGCAAACCTAAAATCCTACCCTTAAAAAAAGCTTAACAAAGCATTAACAAGCCCCGTTTCAAGCCAATTTTTTAAACAATTTCAATAAAAAATTGTTCAATAGCCTTTTTACTACTGACTATCAAGGCTTTAAAAGCGTACCATCGCTCTTTCGCACCGTCCACCGAGACTTCGAACCAATCGGATATTTAGCCGCTTCCTTCTCATTAATGTCGATACCTAGGCCCGGCGTTTCGTTCACATAATAATAGCCGTTCTTAATCGTCGGGCAGCCCGGAAAAACTTCCTGCACCTTCTCGCTGAACCGCTGCGACTCCTGGATACCGAAGTTCCATACCGCGATATCTATATTGTTGTTGGCGGCGTGCCCTACCGGCGAGGTATCACCCGGTCCGTGCCAGGCAGTTTTTACATTGAACCACTCGCCCAGTCGCGCCACTTTCATAGCCGGGGTAATGCCGCCGAGTTGCGAAATGTGGCAACGGATATAGTCGAATAGCTGGTGCGCCATCGGGTCGCGGAATTCGTTGATATTATTAAAAAGCTCACCCATCGCGATCGGTACCGTGGTGCTCTGGCGCAGCTGTTTGAACCAGCCCATGTTCTCGGGCGAGAATGGATCTTCGATGAAATACGGACGGTATTCTTCCAGGCCTTTGATCATGTTGATGGCGTCCATCGGCTCCACGAGCTCGTGCATATCGTGCAGCAGTTCAATGTCTTCACCACACCGTTTCCGCACGGCTTCGAACATCTTCGGAACCCGTTTCAGGTAGGTGCGCTGGTCGGAGAAGTCGTCGGAAGCCCTGCCGAAACCTGCCGTTTTGAAATCCGGCTTCACCTCGTCCATAGCCCCTACCCCGCCGTAGCCGCCCTGCTGAATGCGGATGTGACGAAAACCTTCCGACATATATTGCTGTACCTTGTCGGCGATGGCCTCGGGCGTGGGGCCGCTTGCGTGCGTGTAGGTATCCACCGCGATGCGCGCCTTGCCGCCCAACAGCTGATACACCGGCATTTTGGCACGCTTACCCTTGATATCCCAAAGTGCCTGATCGAGGCCCGACAATGCATTGTTCAGCACGGGACCATTGCGCCAGTACGAACTCACGTACGCCGACTGCCACATATCCTCGATATTGTCGACATCCTTCCCGACGCAAAACTCGTTCAGATAAATATTCACGGCCGGAATCACCACCATGGCACGTTGCGTGAATGTGGCGCAGCCCAGTCCGTACAGTCCCGGTTCGGACGTTTCTACCTTCACGATCACCAGGTTGGAACCACCGGGCGCCGTGGTGATAGCGCTCACTTTGGTAATGGTCACAGGCGCCATACCCTTGGCATATTGTGGCGTTTCGTAGCGTTCGGCGCGTGCCTTGGGGCTCTCGAAGAGCGATAGCAGTCCGGCTGTGGAGCCTGCCGCGAGCAGCTTCATCGCGTTCCGGCGGCTGGTTTCCGTGGGGTTTTCTTTTTTGTTCATTATGTACAGGTTTAGTGTTACTTCAATGCAAATGCAATGTAATTCCCGCCGATTTTCTGCCCGCGACCGCCACCGGCTGCGATGACAATGTACTGCTTGCCGTCGACCTCGTAGCTGATCGGCGTAGCGAAGCCGCCGGCCGGCAATTGGTATTCCCAAACGGTTTTGCCCGTTTTCTTATCGAATGCACGGATCTTCTCGTCTTTGGTACCAGCTATGAAAACTAACCCTCCCGCCGTCACGAGCGGACCGCCATAACTGTCGGTACCGGTGATCGGGATGCCTTTTTTGGTCAGTTCGGGATACTCGCCGAGCGGCACGCGCCAGAGGTATTCGCCGGTATTCAAATCTATCGCATTTAATGTACCCCACGGTGGCTTCACACCCGGATAGCCATTCTGATCGGTGAAGCGCTGCCAGGTTTTACTCACGTACGCAGGCATATACGGGAAGCCGTCTTTGGAGGCCGGTTTAGCGGCTGCATTAGCGGTTTGCACATTCGCCGCGCCTTGTTTTTCCCGGTTTAAAAGAAAATCAATCAATGCATCATGCTCCTTGTCCGACAGGTGCCCGAACGATGGCATACGACCGCTGCCGGTTTTAAGAATGCCCTTGATCTGAACCGGACTTAATTTCTTGCCGATATCCACCAATGCAGGCAGTTCCGGGCCACTTCCTTTACGATCCTGGCCGTGGCAAGCCGCGCAGTTTGCCAGGTAAAGCGAGTTACCCAGTGTCCGCGGCGCCTCCGATTTCTTCTGTGCAGCGTCCACCATTATCAGCTCCCAGGGTTCCTCATTCACATTCTGATAGAAAACCCCTTCCGGATCGACCGCATTACCGCCCCATTCGGCTCCGCCGCTGTAACCGAACAGCAATGTACCCGTCGTGCTAGGCGGCGCGAATTTGTGGTCTGTTTTAATTTTGAGAAAACGCTCCTGCACGTAAGCGTGCGCCTCGGGAGAAATGTCTGTAATGTCCGCTTCCGTAAAAACCTGCCTCGAGAGCGGCGCGGGTTTCAATGGAAACTTCTGGGTCGGATAAGGATGCTCGCCCGGGAGACCATTAACCGGCACTTTCCTTTCTTCAACCGGGAAAATGGACGTTCCATTGTCGCGGTCGAGCACGTAAACGAGGCCGTCCTTGGTACTTTGAACGACAACGTCGACACGTTTCCCGTTGCGGGTAATGGTCGTCAGGTTCGGCGGACTAGGGTGGTCGCGGTCCCAGAGATCGTGGTGGATCGTCTGGTAATGCCACTTCCGCTTGCCGGTTTCGGCGTCGAGCGCCATAATGCAGTTGGCGAAGAGATTACTCCCTTTCCGCGCGCCGCCGTAGAAATCGGAGGCCGGCGATCCTGTCCCAAAATACACGATGCCCCGTTTTTCATCGAGACTCATGCCGCTCCAATTGTTGGTAGCGCCGATCTTCTTGTACGCATCCTTCGGCCAGGTGTCGTACCCATATTCTCCGGGCTGTGGTATGGTGTGAAAAACCCATTTCAAATCACCGGTAACGACGTCGAATGCGCGGATATGCCCAGGCGCGGCGTCTCCGGATTCCGAAACCGCCGAGCCCAGTATGAATGTATTTTTAAAAACAATGCCCGGACTCGTCGCATTCACGGAAAGTTTGCTCACGTCGTGATCCAAGCCTGTCTGCAAGCCCGCATGAATATCCACCCTACCCTCTTTGCCAAAGCGCTTCACAATCTCTCCCGTAACCGCATTCACGGCATACAAACTCGACCCGACCGTATACAGTATACGTTTATCATCCCCGTTCTCCCAGTACACAACGCCCCGGTTCGAATTAAGGCGATCGTCCTTGAATGGCTCGAATTTCCAGATCTGCTCGCCGGTTCCGGCTTTCAATGCGAAGAGTTTCAGCTCCGGCGTCGTGCCGTAGAGCACGCCGTTTACCACAATCGGCTGACATTGAATGGCCCGGTTGCGTTGTCGGCCGGGATTGGCCGGGTCCGGCTTTTCGGAAGCGTCGTACATCCAGGCTACCTGCAAGTTTTGTACATTACCTGTATTCACCTGATCCAGCGGCGAATATCGGTTTCCGGCTTTGTTACCACCATAGTTAGGCCAGTCTGCTCCGGCCGCAGCTCCTGGGCCAGACGGTATCTGCCCTGCTTTGCCGGGCCCCAAACCGCTGCCCAACATTATCGCCACGCACAATGTACCCACCGACAAGCCAATGCCCTTTTTCCAAAGCGCCGACCGCAAAAACTGCTCACTTCCCATTAATCTCAGAGTTTCGGTTTAAGGTTTCAGTTACTGAATCGACAGTTCATCCAGGGTATATGCCTTGTCGCGCGACGCCGTTTGTTCGCGGATCGTCTTCACGTCAGCGGGGCGAACCGGCGGTGAATTAGTGAATTCGTGCCGCACGTAGCTAAGCACCGAAGCGATCCATTCATCGTCGTTGTCCTTCATCGAAGGCATTTCCGTTGGATAACTGTTACCTTCAATCGGCCCCGACAAACCATGCAGCAGAATGCGCACCGACGCCTGCGTGTTATTCCGGTTCAACCTGCGCGAACCGTTGAGCGGTGGCGCGGTCTTGCTCGTCAGGCCTTTCCCATCCGCGCCGTGGCAGGTAGCGCAAAGCGATTTGTAGATCACCGAGCCATTCATGACCAATGTACGATCCGGCCCGTCGAGCCGCCCTAGCTTCATCCCGAATTTCTTGGCATCCTCATTCTTTTCCACGCTCCGTTGCGCGCGGGCGAGCACTTCCGCACCGTTTGCATGTTTTACAATATCACCTGCCAATGCCCTCGCTTTCGGCGATTCGCTTGTGCCCAACGAGAATATCAGCTGCATCCGCACATCGGCTACCGGATCGGCTTTCAATGCCGCCAGTGTTTCGATCATCGCATCGTTCTTTTTCAGATAAGGCTCCGTCATGCGAACGGCCGCTTTACGTATCTCAAAATCGCTGTCTTTCAATGCACGAGCAATGGTACTTTGGTCCAATGCATTCAACCCTTCGAGCGTCCATAATGCGTGCAGCCGTGCGAGTGCCGACGGCGATTTGATCGCCTCGTTACTTTCACCCGTCGCGATCGCTTTCAGTAACGGTACTACCGATTGATCATTGCGGACTACCAGTTCTTTCTGCGCATTATCCCGCCACCAGCCATTCGGATGGCCCAGGTATGCTACCAACCGTTGCGAACTCTCGTCCAGCATTTTGGGCTTTGGCCCCGGCGCCATACCGTCGTGTACAAGGCGGTAAATGCGGCCGTGCTGAATGTTTTTATCCAAACCCAATCGCTTGATCTGCGGGCGCAGGTAGCTTTTTGGACCTGTCCAGTTGCCTTCCTGAATGATCCCGCGGTTCATATCGACAATGTAAAGGCAGCCATCCGGCCCGGTGTACATATTCACCGCCCGGAAATTCATATCCGTAGACGCGATGAACTCTTCCTTTTGATAAGCGTTTTCGAGGGTAATCTTGCCATTCTTGTTGGTCACTTTCGCACGGCGAATAAGCCGTCCAACCGGCTCGCTGATGAGCAGATCGCCTTGCAGATCCACCGGAAGTTTATCCCCACGGAATACTACCTGCCCGCAGCTGGCAGTGAAATGGTTCAGCGTGGTGTCGGGGCGCAGACGTTTCAGGCCACCTTCCACATCCGGCGTCTTGATAATCGGCCAAACTTCATTGAACTCCTCTTTGTACTGGTCTGCAAACTCCATTCGACCATAAATCGGGTTAATCTGGAAGCCTAATGCAGGCGTTTCACCACCCGCCGAAGAAAAGTACAAGCGCCCGTAATTATCATGGGTAAGCCCCCACTGCCCGCTCGAACCGCTTGGAATGGAGTCGGGTTTCAAAACACCATTGGTATACCGGAAACGCACGGCGTCTACGGCCATATAAATCCAGTTATCGACGTTCCAATCGAGGCCGCTGCGCTGGTGTTCCAGGTTTCCGGGTGCCTTTTTGTCCGGTGTGTAAACCGGGCGTTTTTCATCGGCTACACCGTCTTTGTTGTTGTCCTTGTAGCTGTAAACATTGTAGGTATCCGTCTCATTGACAAGCAATTCATTGCCGACACACAGCAACATTCTGGGTAGGAGCATTTTATCGATAAACACCGAGCTCTTATCCATTTTGCCGTCGTTGTTGGTGTCTTCGAGCAGCATTACCCGGCTTGTAGGCGCGTGCTCGTCCGTACCCTCCACGTCCTGCATGTACGTGTTGAGCTCGGCTACGTACATGCGCGCGTTACCGTCCCAGGCGATGGCCACCGGTTCGTGGATCATCGGCTCGCTGGCGACCAGTTCGAGGTGGTAACCTTTGGGCAATTTGAAAGTTTTAATGCTCTGCTCCGGCGTAAGGTGCGTGGGCGACGGATTGTCGGTGAATGCGGGAATAGCGCTCACTGATGCGTCGGTGGTGCGCAGCATGTCGCTTTTGGAACCGTTCTGCCTCGATACCTGGCAGGTAACCAGCGTAGCGGCCAGTATCCCGGCGATCCATATTTTCTTGTTCATGGTGATAGGTTTAAAGGGTTAGGATTAGCGGGTAAATGTATACGTCTTTCCCTGCTCGGTTTTGAAATCGTACAATGCTGTTTCTGGCAATTTCGAAGGGGCCATTTTTGCGGCCGGAGAAACGATCGGTTTGGGAATATCGAGCATTTGGTAGAATGGATTGCTGTTCTGGCTACCATCGGCGGCGAGCGCTAATGCATTACCTTTCAAGGCATTAGGGAGTCGCAACCGGCAATTTCCACCCAGATTTGATTTGATCACCAATTTGGAAACTTCCCCTTCTTTCCATTCCAATGTCACTATTTCAAATCCTCCGCGTGCCCGCAAGCCGCTGATCGAGCCGTTTTTCCAACTGTCGGGAAGGGCCGGGAGGAGATGAATGGCACCGTCGTGGCTTTGCATGAGCATTTCGGCAATGCCCGCGGTGCAGCCGAAGTTACCGTCGATCTGGAATGGCGGGTGCGCGTCGAAAAGGTTGGTGTATGTTCCGCCGCCGCCTTTTTTATCAGGTGCATTGACGGGTGATAGTTGGTCGGTAATGAGTTTATATGCGCGATTTCCGTCGAGCAGGCGCGCCCACCAGTTCACTTTCCAGCCCATCGACCAGCCGGTAGAAACATCGCCGCGGTGTTCGAGCGAGGTTCTTGCAGCACTAAACAATTCCGGCGTGCGGTAGGCAGAAAGCTGATGTGAAGGATACAACCCATACAAATGCGAAATGTGACGGTGCTTGTCCTCGGGACTGTCGAGGTCTTCGAGCCATTCCTGCAACTGCCCGAACTTCCCTACCTGCATCGGAGGCAGCTGCGCGCGCTTGGTTTTCAATGTTTTTACAAAATCCGCATCCGTTCCGAGAGTTTCCGCGGCACGGATCGTAGCTGTAAAAATATCGTACACGATCTGGTTATCCATCGTGTTCCCCGCTCCGATCGTCGTTTTCGAACGAATTGCCGGTGCATTTTCCGGCGACATGCCGGGCACGACTACCAGCCATTTGTGCGTCGGCTCCGGCACGAGGAAATCGACAAAAAACTGCGCCGAACCTTTCAAAGCCGGGTACACCGATTTGAGATACTCCTTGTCACCCGAGTAGGAATATTTCTCCCACAAATGCGTGCTCAGCCAGGCGCCGCCCATCGGCCACATGGCGTAGAAAATCGGGTCTACCGGGCCGGTAATGCGCCACAAATCGGTATTATGATGTGCCAGCCAGCCTTTTGCCCCGTACATTACCCGCGCCGTTTCCTGCCCGGTCACCGACAATTCCTTCACCATTTGTACCAATGGCTCATGCAGCTCCGTCAGATTAGTGACTTCTGCCGGCCAGTAATTCATTTCGGTATTAATGTTGATCGTATACTTGCTACCCCAGGGCGGGTTCATTTCCTGGTTCCAGATGCCCTGCAAGTTGGCTGGTTGCCCGACGGGCATTCCGTTACCGCCCGGCTGCGAAGAAGATATCAGCAAATACCTTCCGAACTGGAAATACAATGCCACCAGTTGGGGGTCATCACCCGAAGCAAACTTTACAATCCGCTCGTCGGTAGGCCATTTTGCAGCCTCCGACGTCCCTAAATCGAGTTTTACGCGATTGAAATAATGTTGATAAGCAACAATGTGGCTCTTGAGAATGGTGGCAAATGGCTTCGCCGCCGCTTTACTCAGATATTGGTCCGCTTTGGCACGCGCGTCGGCCGTCAGCGTTTTATAATCCACAAAGTTGGTAGCGATGGAAATGTAGATCGTCGCCGCATTGGCCTTACTTACCGTCAGCGAGGTGTCACCCGCGCTCAACTGCCCGCCCTCGGGCGCCACCAGCACATGCGCTCGAAACGCAACCTGCCCTTTGATACCCTCCTTATCCCCGGTCACACCCGCGAAAACCAACTTCCCTCCTTTCTCCATCGTCCTTTCTCCCTTCTGAGGGCTGTTCAAAAAAGAGGTAAATGTCAATTTCCCAGGCTTATCGGCCGTCAGTCGTATTGCGATGACCTCATCAGGTACCGAAGCAATCACCTGCCGGGTATATTTTACACCATCAACCGTGTATGAGGTTGTAATTACAGCCCTCTCTATATCCAGTTCACGATAATAGTCCGTGAATTTCTCATGGCCCGGGAAGTCGATATTCAGATTACCGACGGGCTGGTACATCATCCCGTTTGTCGTTTTCGACTCGATTTTTTCGGCGGCGAGTTTAGCGGCTTCGTTGTGCTTACCTTCGAAGATGAGCTTGCGCACCTCGGGCAATGCGGCGAGGGCATTGGGGTTATCGTTCCGGTTGGGGCCACCAGCCCACACGGTCGATTCGTTGAGTTTGAGAACCTCTCTTTCGGGATTACCATACACCATTGCACCCAACCGGCCATTCCCGACAGGCAATGCGTCGGTCCAGGTATTTCCGGCTGGCTTTTGGTACCAGAGCTTTAATGCGCCCCGCGTGGAGACGCCCGGCGTAGCGACGCCCGGCGTAGCGATGCCCGGCGTCTGTGCAAAAGATTGATTGGTAAAAACAAAGAGGGTCAGGCTTAGGAATAGGCGTTTCATGAAAAATGTGTTGTTGTCCTTTGCGTTAAGAGGACACAAACCGGGATTTTTAATGCTTTGGGTTATTAAAGTTTGGTTAACCGGGAAATGACCGCTGCACAAACACGGCTTTGGCTTGCACCGCTACTGGTCGTCAGGCTAACGGATGGGCAAATTAGGCGGTTGGGATTAACAGGGGTATTAATAAAAGCTTAACGGGGTGGGGAATTGTGAAAAAGGATCTTTGGAAGATAAAAAATCGACCCTAATCTGGAAACTGCAACAGCTATCTTTTCGAACTGCTGGTCGCTCTGCCAAAAATGTAACCGAGCGCAGTACCTGCGAAAGCGAGTGCTTTCGAGCCGCTTTCTGACAAGAAATGCACAGCATCGGGATTTGCTTTCGCTGTAATGAGGCAAGCCACGTATATGCCCAAACCTAATAGTACGGATAGAAGTGCGATGAATGTTTGGGTATTCCGCCCATCGCCGAAGAATTTGCCGAGCGTTCCCATGTCCTTCTCTTTCATCACCTGCTCATGGTGGTACCGCTCCCGCGTGAGTTCGAGTTGCAGATTGTGGGCGCTTTTTAATGTATCGTCAAAATCAGGGTCGTCCATCTCTATTTCGACAATCCCTTCCCGCTTCGCCCTGCGTCGATCAAGCGCCATACTCAAACGATATGCGGTACCGGATTACAGGAACGGAGACGGCAAAAAGCGCCGAAAGGTGTTCGGGCGAGAGCTCCTTCCAATATTTGTCAAGCATGAAGCGGGGCACCAGCAAGTTAGCAGCAAAAGAGTTAGCCTCCATTTCAATGGGATCGTCGCCATTGTTATCTCCCCGCAGCAGCACCTGGTAATCGGAAGATTTCGCCCATTCGGTGTGTAACAACTTATGCCCGAGCTCGTGAGCAATTGTGAATGTCTGCCTGAGAGGAAACTCATTCTTGTTCACGTAAATCGTTTCATCATCGAAATCATAGAAACCGGAAATCGAGTCATACTCCGGGGTAAATCCCACAAACATGACTCTTACCCCGAGTTGCTGCGCGATATCCGCCGGATTGACCGGTGGCTCCAACAGTCCAAACTCATTCAGAATTCGGGCAGCTTCTCCTTTGGCTTTAAAGTAGTCAGGCCTCGACGAAATATTACAGATTGAACTAACCATGGTTATAAATAATTAGTACCTAAATTGCCTTATCCACACCTAAGTTATCACATTTGATCCGGGATTTTACAGTCAAAAAGCCACCAATTTTCAAACGGTAGGCCTTTTCCTCCCATCCGCGGATTTGAATTATCAGGTAACATTTTTTTCTGCGCTCCTCACCCCAACCGCCCAATCTTCTCCGCCAACAACCGCCTGTCCGCCCGCGACCTGGCGAGCGCAAGTGCCGTATTGAAACATTCCAATGCCTTCACATCGTCAATCCCCAGATACAACTCCCCCAGCAGCGAATGGTATAAATGGTTATCGGCCAGGTTAAGCTTCTCGGCTTCGCGGATGGCTTCGGGTTTTGAGCGGGCTTTGGCGAGGGCGTAGGTGCGGTTCAGGGCGGCGATCGGGGAATATTCGAGGATGAGCAATTCATTATAGTATTGGAGAATGTGCTCCCATTTTTCCGGTGTGTCGGCTTTGATGGTATGCCAGTAGCCGATCGCGGCTTCGAGGTGGTAGCGGGAAAGCTGCCGCCCCACGGAGGCCCGGTTAAGGTAATATTCGCCGCGGCTGATGAGCGCTGCGTCCCAGAGGCTATCGTCCTGGTCCTGGTAGAGCACGGTTTCGCCCTCGGGGTTGGTCCGTGCCTCGAAGCGGGAGGCGTGGAAACACATTAGCGCAAGCAATGCATTGGCGGGCGGCCTGTCGGTGCAGGGGTTTTCGAGGAGCATTTTGGTAAGCCACATGGCTTCGATGCAGACGTCCTTTCGCAGCGTTACATCCTTTCCGGCCGAGTAGAAGCCTTCGTTGAAGAGCAGGTACAAGGTTTTTAACACCGCGTCCAGCCTGGCTTCAATGTCGCTTTCGGCGGGAAACTCCATTTTCACCTGCTCGGTACGCAGTTTTTCACGGGCCCGGTAAAGTCGTTTGTTGATAGTTTCCTTGTTGGTCAGGAATGCGCTCGCGATCTCGCCGATCCCGAAGCCACATAGCACGTTCAACGCCAGGCCGATCTGCGACTCCACGGGCAGCGACGGATGACAAATGGCGAACATCATTTGCAGCTGGCTGTCGGTAATGTTTTGCGTGGACAAATCAATATCGATTTCATCGCTCATCTGGCTGTCTCTGACCACCTTACCGCTGATTTTTTCCTTGAACAGCTTGTCGCGGCGCAGGTAGTCGAGTGTTTTGTTGCGCGCCACGGTGTATAGCCAAGCAACAGGATTGTCGGGCGCACCCTTCATTGCCCACATTTCGGATGCAAGCAAAAAAGTGTCGCTGGCAATGTCCTGGGCTATTTCTATGTGTTCCAAACCAAACGTCTTGCCCAATACCGCCGTGATTTTCCGGTATTCGGTCCTGAACAAATGGGGTATCAATTCCTGGTTTTTCATGGCCTCAAATTAAAAAAGCCTTTGCTGGTTACAAAGGCTTGGTAACATCCGGATTGCCAGTTACATCCGGTCGATTTCTCTCACTTCTACATTTCCGCCAAATAGCAGGATCGGGCACCCCTTCGCCATTTCGGTTGCTTCGTCCAGCGATTCGGCCCGCACCATCGTGTAGCCGCCTACCGATTCTTTCGTTTCGATATACGGTCCGTCGGTGACGACCTGCGAAGGTTTTACCACTTTCCCGGCGGGGTTCAGCCTGTTACCGCGCTCGACCAGCTTGCCTTGTGCGGCGATTCCCCCGATCCAATCCATCCATTTTTGCATACTCGCCTGCATTTCCTCAGGTGAGCGGTCGGTCAGCGTGGAAGGATCGTTTCTGAAAACAAACATGAAGTCTTTCATTTTGATATAAGGTTTAAGTTTTAAAGCCTGTTGACGAACAGCCGGCGGCGGTCTGGACAAAAGTTTAGATTTTTTTTCGGAAAAATTACATTTCCTGTCGAAGCCTGCATTTGCATTGGTACGATTGTTTAAAAGAGCGGCTTTGAAATTTTAATCAGATAACATTGCAAAACAGCGCTGAAATGGCCACACGCACGCATCCTAGGAAAAGACGTACCTTAAAAATCCTCATCGGGATATTGATCGCCATCGTGGTGATCAGGCTGGTACTGCCTTACGTTGTCCTTCATCTTGCCAACAAAAGCCTGGCGAATATGAATGGCTACTACGGCCATATCGACGACATCGACCTAGCCATAATCCGCGGGGCCTACAAAATCGACAGCATTTACATTAATAAGGAGGACAGTGTTACCCAAAAGCAAACGCCGTTTTTTGCCTCGAAGGAAATCGACCTTTCCGTGGAATGGAAGGCATTGTTCAAAGGCTCGATCGTGGGCGAACTGGTTTTCCAGCGGCCTTACCTGCTTTTTACCAAGGACAAAGTCGAGCCAAAAGAGGTGGTGAAGGACTCCGCCGATTTCCGCAAGATTCTCGATAAATTCATGCCACTGAGCATCAACCGCTGCGAACTGCGGGGCGGAGCGATCCAGTACAAGGATTTCAGCACCAAACCGAACGTCGACATTGCCCTGACCAACCTGAACCTCCTTGCCCAAAACCTGCGCAACAGTTACGATTCGGCCGCCGTGCTTCCTGCCAACATACATGCCACCGCTGAGGTGTATGAGGGCAAGCTTCGCTTCGATGCCAAGCTCAATCCGCTGGCCGATGCCCCTACTTTCGATATGAGCGCGGAACTGACCAACACCAATCTCGTAAAGTTGAACGACTTTTTCCAGGCGTATGCCAAAGTGGACGTCAACAAAGGCCGTTTCGGGCTTTACACGGAAGTGGCGGCGAAGGATGAAGAATTTAAGGGGTACGTGAAACCCGTGATCAAAGATCTGGATGTTTTGGGAAAAGAAGACCGGGACGACAACCTGCTGCGTAAACTTTGGGAGGCCGTTGCAGGCGGTGCAGGTAAGTTGTTTGAGAACAAAAATAAAGACCAGGTTGCGACCAAAGTACCGTTCCAGGGCCGGCTCGACGATCCTAAAACGAATGTATGGGTGGCCATCACGAATATTCTGCAAAATGCGTTCATCCACGCCATTCAGCCCTCAATCGATAATGAGATCAGCATCGCGTCGGTGAAAGAGGACAAAAAAGAGAAGAAGACCTTTTTTCAGAAGATCTTCTCCAAGGATGATGACAAAGGAAAGAAGGGTAAAAAAGAAAAGAAGAAGGACTGAGAAGCTATTTTTTCAACTGGTTTTCAAACAAAAACACCCCGTTTTTGTTCGCTATGACGATGTCCGGCCAGCGGTCGCCATTCATATCATGAACGGTAATGTTCAATCCCGCACCTGAATCGTTGTCGATCATATGCTCCTTGAAGTACGGCTCTTTTCCCGGTGTAATTTCGAAATAAAGTAAAATGGCCGGGTCGCTGTCGCCCGGGTCGCGGCCGTGATGCGCGAGGAAGCGCTTGCCGGTAATGTATTCCTTTTTGCCGTCGCCATTAAGGTCGGCCATGATGGACGAATGCGTCTGCGCGGTGGTGTTGCTGATCAAATGCGTCTTGAAATCGATCTTGCCGTCCGATGTTTTAAGCTGCTCATGCCACCAGATGCCTAATGCGTGCGCCGACGCGCTCACGACGTCATTTCTACCATCTCCATTGATGTCAAGCACCTGCATATGCGAACACGGTTCGCCGAGATTAGCCGGGTAAAAGTCCCAGTTGCCCGATTTATTATCCTTTTTACCTTTAAACCAGCCTTCCCTCACCACCACATCACCGATCCCGTCTTTATCTACATCACCATACCCAATGCCGTGGGAGAAATTCTCCGTACCCGCCACATTCTCCTTGCTCAACGGGAAGCGCTGCCACTGCGTTTCGCCCTTTTTAACTGGTGCCTTGAGCCAGATAACCTGCTTTTTGGCCGGGTCACCGCAAAGAATGTCGAGGCGCCCGTCGCCGTCCATATCAATGAAACCCGGCGACTCATTCGAAACACCCACCGAATCGGCGATGTAATGCTTTTGCCAGGCTCCGGGTTTGTTATGCGGATTTTCGAACCAGAATGCCGCTTTACCGGGGAAATCGACGATCACGACATCATCCCAGCCATCCAGGTTAACGTCCATGCCGAGATTCAGGAATGAATTGCTGTATTCTTTCCGCGGATCGAACACGCGGGACGGCGCGAGCTCATGCTTCGTCCAGGCCGGTGCTTCAAACCAATAATAGCCGGCAACGATATCCGTTTTACCATCCTTGTTCAAGTCTGCCACGGCAACACCTTCCGAAATGAAGTCGCCGGTGAGCTTTGTTTTCTTGAAACTGCCATCAGGTTGTGCGTAAATCGGTGCGGCACCAAGCACAAAAACCAGTGTTACCCAAACTTGAAACCCTTTTATACACATGATTATCTGTTAGTTAGATAAAAACAAATGACCATTTCGCACGAATTAACTTAAAAACAACAAATATGACATTCGTCATGTTTTGAAATAAAATACTTCGCGTATATTTGTAGTACTATTTCAAAGTTATACTCAACGTTATTAAAAAGGGCTTCTACATGAAGCCCTTTTTCCTTAGTGATTCATCGCCGTTCCGGTTGCGTGCTCCCCGTGATGTTCATGCAGGTTATCTGCCTTACCTACCTTGTTATAGTCTTTCAATACTTTTTTCGACTCCTCCGTCCCGATCGCCTCTACCCGCTGGATCATGTAAGGAAGCATTTTGGGGAATTTGGACTTCTCAGCCAGTTGCAATGCGCGTTTCGCATCGAGTGGCGCCAATGGCTCGGCGGCATACCATTCCATCAGCGGCAGGTTGTGATCGTCCTTGTCTTCGGCCTTCTGCACCAATGCGTCGAGCACCTCCCAGCGCTGTGAAGGGTCGAGCCGGAGCATTCCGGAGGTGAGGTACAGCCTTACCAGCTTGGAATTGTCCTTTTGCGCCATTTCTGCAAACTTTTTCAAGGTTTCGGGTGAAACGGATTTGTTTTCGGTCAAAAGCTGAACAGACCAGCTGCGAATGTATTCGCTTTCGTTCGAAAGCAAGTCGGCGAGTTCTTTCTCGGTAAGCCCTTTGGTCACGTGGAGCGTCCATAGTGCACGGAGCTTCCGGGTTTCGTCCGGGTTTTTCGCGAGGATCTCTTTCAATGCTTTGTGTACCTTTTTGTTAGGCCTGCGCTCCTGTAAAATGGTGCGTGCCTGGCGAACATACCATTCATTGGGATTCAATTGGTAGTTGACCAGCTCCATGTCCGACGCTTTGGACAAATCTACCTGCACCCATTTATCATTGTCGTGGGTGATCTTGAAAATCCGTCCCATGGTTTTGTTGTGAACATCCGGGTTGGGACTGTGGCATTGGTTTTTGTCGTACCAGTCGATTGCCCAAACGGAGCCGCTGGCGTCGTATTTGAAATTCAGCCATTGCGACCAGGAATCGTTCATCGCCATGAAATCGTTTTTGTGCGTTGCCTCATAGCCGGAGCCCGAGCGGGTCAGATGGTCCGTGTTGAGGCGTGCGCCGTTGATATTGTTCATGAAAATATCGTTGCGGTACTCCTTCGGCCAGCTGTTGCCGAGGTAAATCATCGCCCCCGCATGCGCGTGCCCGCCACCCGCGGACGCCGAGCGGAAGTTGCCTGCGTGCGGCCCGCGTTCGCCCACCCAATGCACGTGGTCGGCGATGGTTTTGATATCGTCGTAAGTATACGGATTGAAATGCTTGCCCGCCTGCCGCTGGTAGCGCGCGCCCTGGATAATGTGGTACATATGCGGGATCACGCACACGGTGATGAACGGGTGCCCGTAATCATTGAAATCGATGCCCCAGGGATTGCTTGAACCCTCCGCGAACACCTCGAACTTGTGCGTAGTGGGATGATAGCGCCACACGCCCGCATTGATCTTCGTCCGTTCCGAATCCGGCGCGCCGGGCTTGCCTACATTGGAATGCGTAAATACGCCGTGGGTACCGTAAAGCCAGCCGTCGGGCCCCCAGCGCAGGTTATTGAGTACTTCGTGGGTGTCTTCCAGTCCCCAGCCATCGAGCAATATTTGCGGCGGACCGGCGGGTTTGTCATTTTTGAAATCGGCAGGAATAAACAGCAAATGCGGCGCCGATCCGAGCCATACCCCGCCCATTCCGACTTCGATACCGGAGATGAGGTTGAGGTTTTCAGCAAAAACTTTACGCTTATCGAGCGTGCCGTCGCCATTCGTATCTTCAAAAATCAGGATTTTATCCCTACCCTGGCCTTCCGCGGCACGAATCGGGTAAGTATGGCCTTCTACGACCCAAAGCCTGCCCCGGTAATCCACGGTGAAGCTGATAGGCCTGATAATGTCCGGCTCAGCGGCGGCAAGTGTGACTTTGAAGCCCGCCGGAGGCGTCATAGCCTTGGCCGCTTCCGTTCCCGACAAACCTGCATTCAAAACAGGGTCCAGAGGCGGCAGGATAATGATATCCTTCTGTTTCAGCTCATTGGGGAAGTCTGGCCGGGATGGGTAGAACCGAAAATCATCGAAATTGATATGGGCCCATTTGTCGTTCGGAATGTAAGGGATTTGCGAGATACCTGTTTCATTATCGACGATGCGAATGAAAATCTCCTTGTTCAGGTAAGGTTGCAGGTCCACCACCGCAGGCTGCAAAGTTGCCCGGCCCTGGCCGGTAATATGGTAAACAACCTTATTATCGGCTGCCGTCACGATTTCCACACGCGTGTCCTGCAACGCGCCGCCCGAGACCCGGAATGCCGCGAATGGCTGCGTAACCTGGAAGGGCACGGAAGTCAGCGTGCCGGTCTGCTTGTGGTTGAGCGTACCGCCGCTGCTGAGGAAGTATTTTCCTTCGTAGCCAATATTCATTTCCTTTTCGTGGACCGGCGAAGGATCGGAGCTGAAAAGTGCGTTGGCAAATGCATCGCCTGTGGCCGTCCAGTTTTTCAGGTCGCCCGTTTCGAAACCCATGTTCAACGGCTGTCCGTCTTTCACCGGCAGTTGCCCGGCGACGGTTTCATTGGAGATAACACCTTCCACCACCTCGAAACTTCCCACCATACCCGCCGCGCGGTGCCCGGGCACGGAGCAGAAATAGGTATCGCTTTGTTCGGCTTTGAAAGTAATGCTCGTGCTGGTGCCTTTTTCGATGATCACTTTACTCTTGATACCGAGTTTTTCGAGGGCAATGTCGTGCGTCATGAGCTCGCCATTGGTAATGGTGATTCTCACACGGTCGCCTTTATTGGCCTTTAATGTGGGGTTCCGGGAGCCATCCTTGGCAAAAAAGCCTAGCATGGTCGCTTCGAGCGCATAGTCGCGGTCGAACTTCTCGGTAGTTTGTGTGGTCTTTGTTTGCTGCGCGAACGTATCCTGCGCCGGGACTGCCACCATGGCCAATGCCAGCGGGACGAGCATGTGTGTTAACCTGATCATCTGCATTTGTTTAGGAATTTCGGTTTCGAAAGTTGAGGAATAAAGGAAGGCGACACTATGTTTATACTTATTGGGTCAAAATTGAAAAAATTCATTTCTAATTTTGAAAAAATTCGTATATTTAGGAACTCAATCTCCTTTGTTATGAAAACCGTTGCTCAACCCGGTTCCAATTTGAAATCCAAATTCAACCACATTGACATGGACAGCAATTTTTCAATTGTGCTTTCGGCCCGGAAAGGCTTGCACACGAAAGTTTTCTACGATTTTGCAGAGGCTATCAAAATGCCCGAACGGAGATTGGCCGCGATCATGAATGTCTCGGCACGCACGATCAGCAACTATAAAGAGGCCCAAAAGACGTTGGAGCCGCTTTATGGCGAACACCTTTTGAAATTAATCTCCCTGTTTGAAAAGGGCGAGGAGCTCTTTGGCACCATCGACGAGTTTAACTACTGGCTGCAAAAGCCGTTCTGGAATTCGACGGAAAAGCCCTCTGACTGGCTGACTACCGGCGGTGGTGTGGATTTTCTGAGCGAAGAGCTTAATAAAATGGCAGAAGGTTATCCAGGTTAAACATGCTAGTATTCCGAATCGTACACAAACTATACGCCAATACGTTATTTGCTTCCGAAATGAGAGGGCGCTGGAACAGCGAAGGCAATAAAGTGATTTACGCATACGAAACAATTCCCCTGGCATTGCTTGAAAACATGGTAAGAAGGCAGGGCGTCGGGTTCAATGCAGATTTCAAGGTGATGTTCATCGAAATACCCGACGACGCGGCGATCGAAGCCGTCGCCGAGAGCGAACTGGAAGCGGGATGGCGCGATCCGAACGACTATTCGCAATGCCAGCCGCTGGGCGACGGATGGTTCAATGCGGGTAAAGCCCTGGCATTGAAGGTACCTTCGGCTGTCATGCCGCTTGCATTCAATTTTGTAATCAATACCCTTCACCCGGACTACGCGCGTGTGAAGCTGGTGGAGGTTACCGATCTGGTGCCAGACAGCCGTATTGATGATATTTTAAAGAAATACAACTTTACAACGGGCGCTTAGGACCTATTTTCGAGCGGCTGCCTCATTTTCGGCGATCCGTAATTTTGTGATCTTCCTGATGAGATCCAGCGGCATAGGTTTGTTCAAAGGAAAATGCACGGAGCCTTTGGTACCCTTATAGCCCGAAAGCTCTGTCGAAAGCGCCTCGGCAATGCTCCCCGAAACCGGGTATAGCGCCACATGCTTCTTCCAACCGGCGAAATAGATCAGGTATGTGCCGTTCAGATTGAATGTGGGCATGTCATATGAAATCGTTTCGGTGGCATCCGGGGCCGCATCCCTGATTACAGCACGAATTTCCTGCAATATCTGCTGCACATCTTCCGGGAAGCTGGCAATGTATTCGTCAATCGAGCTGGGTTTTGTGGCAGCCATGGTTTTCGTAATTAGTGAATTGATAAGTTAGTAAAAATTAGGATTTTTCTCTAACACCTCCCTCCTGCTGTCAGTCACACAATAAACCTGCATACTACTCAATCATCTGAATAAGAATGCATTTCCGGCGATAGTTTTGGACATCATTTTACCAATCTATATGCCATGAAATGGATTTTACTACTCTCGGCCATGATCGCCTGGCTTTCGGCGGTCGTTGTGAATGCGCAGGTACCTCATGAGATCAACTATCAAGGTGCCGCACGCGACGCATCCGGTATCCCGCTTAAAAACAAATCGGTCAGGCTGCGGCTCAGCATTCGGCAGGATGCCCCCGACGGAAACGTCCATTACAGCGAAACGCGCACAGTCACAACCAATTCGCTTGGCCTGTTCAGCCTGGCGGTGGGCTCCCCAGGGGCGGTGGATGTAATCGGGTCCATGACCGCCGTACCCTGGCACGACGGCACCAAATTCCTGAAAGTAGAAATGGACCCCGATGGCAGCAGCGGACTTGTGGATTTGGGTTCCACACAATTGGTAAGCGTGCCCTTCGCATTGAGCAGTGCGGATAATCAATGGCAGGTAAATGGCTCGGGGATAAGCAATAAAAATAGCAGCAATGTCGGGATCGGCACTAGCAATCCCGACCCCAGTGCCCTACTCGATCTGAAAAGCGACTCGCGCGGACTGCTACTACCCCGAATGTCGGCCAGCCAGCGTACAGCGCTTTCCCAGCCTGCAACGGGCCTTTTGGTTTATCAAACGGAATCACCCGAAGGATTTTACTATAATAAAGGTACACCTGCCGCACCTGACTGGCTGTTACTGGGGGGCATCGGTCCGCAAGGGCCACAGGGCCAGCAGGGGCCTTCCGGGATTGTTCAGAGTTACTATAACGCGGGAACTGCGCCTTTTCCTTCCAGCACACTTGCGCTCGTTACCAAACCGCTTGAAGTGACGATTCAGGAAGGTCAAACAGTATTTTTGACGTCTTCGAGAGCGCTAGGCGGCTACACAGCGGCGAACGAACTCGGCATTTATCCGGCATGCCAGAGTGTAGTGCCCGGAAGCCCGGTCCAAACGCTCGCATTAGGAATGTTTGGCCTTCAAACACCCGCAAATACCAGGATCATATTTTCGGTCCATGGTGTGTTCAAAGACCTTCCTGCCGGCACGTATAACTTTGGAATGGCCGCGGTTACCAGCAGTCCGCACTGGGTCAACGGGGAATGGGGTTACACCAGTGTACTTGTTTACTAGCAGTTCTTTAGTTGACCTACATCATGAAAAAACTGCTATTGCTTGCAAGTATGTTGCTGTGCCGCCGCTTGTCCGAAGCACAAAGTATCGGATCATCGGTTGTTGCGAACGGCTATGGAGCAGGAAATGCCGGAGAAGTTTACCTGGAATGGAGTATCGGGGAACCGGCTATCGCTACATTGCAGTCGGGGCCGAATCTGCTTTCACAAGGCTTTTTACAGCCCGACCCCGCCTATGCCTTTCCTGTGAAGCTGATCTATTTTAATGGGAAAACCACCGATAGCAACAATGAACTGCACTGGGCAACTTCGGAAGAAACCAACAACAGCCATTTTGAAATGCAAAAATCGCCCGACGGCATTCATTTTCAACTTATGGAGAGTGTTCCCGGATCGGGCACTATTTATGTGCAAAAAACATATCAGGTTATTGACTACACACCCTACGCACGCACTTATTACCGCCTTAAACAAGTCGATTACGATGGAACATTTAGCTTCTCTTCTATTATTTTCATTCGGCAGGCTGATCATTCCGGTTTTGCACTGTATCCCAATCCGGCGGCTGATATGCTTTATTTATCGGTCAAACAAAATGTGGGACCGCTGCATATTGCTGTTTTCAAGGCCAGTGGAGATGTTGTACTACGGCAAAAATGCGATGCGGGGGATCATATCGGTGTAAACATCAAGCCGCTGCCTCCGGGGTCTTATGCTGTTCAGGTGTCGGGGCCGGGCGCAGTGCCTTTGTGGTCGTCGAGGTTTGTCAAGCTTTAATGAATTTTGGTTATCGAACGGTTGACACTTCTGCGAACCTTATCGGCCAAAAGCGAAAAAATCTCTACTTTGGGGAAAAATGCCCTCCGGGGCCGGAATCCCCAATTTTCATGACTAAAACCAAACTATCCCTAATTTCCCTGGCACTTCTAACGGGCCTGGGCCTCGTTGCCCTTAAAACCAAAAACACGCCCGAAGCGCCTTCCGCCGACAAACATCCCAACATAATCGTGATCCTCGCGGATGATATGGGCTATTCGGATATGGGTTGCTATGGCGGCGAGGTGCATACGCCGAACCTCGATTTCCTTGCTCAAAACGGCCTGCGTTACCGGCAATTTTACAACACTTCACGCTGCTGTCCTACGCGCGCGTCGCTGCTCACGGGCTTGTACAACCAGCAGGCGGGGATCGGCAAGATGACCGAAGCTGAAAACCAGCCGGGTTATCAGGGACACATCACCGAAAACACAGTGACGCTCGCCGAAGTACTCAAAACGGCAGGCTACCAGACGGGCATGACCGGTAAGTGGCACGTTTCCAACACATTTACACAAAAGAACCCTCAGGAACAGCTTGCCTGGCTGAACCATCAGAAAGATGCCGGTCCCTTTTCCCCCATCGAACAATACCCGACCAGCCGCGGCTTCGACAAGTTTTTCGGGACGATCTGGGGTGTGATCGATTTCTTCGATCCGTTCAGTCTGGTCAATGGAAAGGAGCCGGTTACGAGCGTTCCAAAGGATTATTATCACACCGACGCTATCAACGATACGACCGTCGCTTACATTCAGGGCTTCGCGAAATCCGATAAGCCATTCTTCCTTTATGTAGCCCAAAATGCGCCGCATTGGCCCTTACAAGCCAAGCCCGAGGACATCGAAAAATACAAGGATACGTACAAAGTCGGCTGGGAGGCAATCCGCAAAGCA
Organism: Dyadobacter soli; assembly: GCF_900101885.1. Taxonomy (GTDB): domain Bacteria; phylum Bacteroidota; class Bacteroidia; order Cytophagales; family Spirosomataceae; genus Dyadobacter; species Dyadobacter soli. Next base: position 178,325 of record NZ_FNAN01000012.1, read on the forward strand.
CGTTATGAAAGAATGGTCAAAATGGGTCTGATTAACCCGAAAGTGACTAAATTGCCCGAAACACCTGCCGGCGCGATGAAATGGGAGGAAAACCCCGACCGCGAATGGGACGCGATGGCAATGGCTGTGCACGCGGCGATGATCGACCGGATGGATCAGGGTATCGGCCGGATCGTGAATGCATTGAAACAAACCGGCGAGCTGGATAATACACTGATCCTATTTCTGACCGACAATGGCGCCAGTCCGGAAAACTGCGCGAAGTACGGTCCCGGTTTCGACCGCCCGAGCGAGACGCGCGATGGACGAAAGATCGTCTACGCCACCGAAAAACAGGTAATGCCCGGCCCTCAGACAAGTTATGCGTCGATCGGCCCGCGCTGGGCGAGCGTAGCCAACACGCCTTACCGGTACGCGAAGGCTGAGTCGTTCGAAGGTGGCCTGAACTCGCCGATGATCGCGTTCTGGCCCAAGGGTATTACGGCTAAAAAAGGCAGTTTCAGCGATCATACGGGCCATGTGATGGATTTGATGGCGACATTCTGTGAGCTATCGGGCGCTAAATACCCCAAACAATTCAAAAACAACGACATCAAACCGACTACGGGCACCAGCCTGGTCGGCTCGTTTTCCGGCAAATCCTCAAAAGGGAATTCCGAGCTGTTCAACGAGCATTTCGGGGCTCGTTATGCAAGACAAGGTAATTGGAAGCTCGTTTCGACCGCCGCCGACTCCACCTGGCAACTGTTCGACCTTTCAACCGACCGTTCGGAAACGCAAAACCTCGCCGCCACGCATCCTGAAAAAGTAAAACACCTGGCAGGCCTTTGGCAAGAATGGGCCAATACCCACCAGGTATTTCCGAAACCGGGCAAGGCGGCAAAGTAAGATCAGCGTCCCTGGCTCCCGCCGGCATTGGTTACCATCGAACTGGTAGTAAAAGTAATGCCGGCGGTCCCGGCCGTGTAAGTGCCGGACGTATATAATCCGTAAAAATCTGTCGTTGCTGCCGTAGTACCGCCGGTGTAGACCTGGTAAGTAGTACCTTGCTTCAACTTCGGGCTCGAAAACAGCATGGTGCTGTACGCCCGGGGGATCGTGAACGTCATTACTTCGCCGTCTGACGAGCGGATATGCATCAGCTGGTTTGCCGATCCCGAACCGAGGATCACCGAAGGTTGCGTGCTTACATTCGCTGTGGGCGAACTGGTTGCGCCGCCGGTACCAATGAGTATGCCGCCGGTTATTTTGAATGTGTTCCGGTCGCAATCGAATCCTTCCTCGGGACCGCCCGCCGCGATGGAAATAATCCTTCCGCCGGTGATCGTCATCGGGCCATTGGAGTCGATACCGTCGTTGGAAGTGCTGTACACGTAGATGTTCCCGCCATTGATATAAATGAAACTTCCTGCATTCAGCCCGTCGTCGGTAGTCTGGATGTTAAAATCGCCGTTGTTGATCGTCAGTTTGCTTTTGCTTTCAATGCCTTCCCCTGCGGAGGACCTGATATTGAACGTTCCGCCGTTGATCGTTACAAACGGATCAATGTTTGTGTCGGTGTCGTAGCTGGCAGTAATGGCTTTATCGGCCACATTCACAGTGAAATTCCCATTGTTAATCACAATGTATCCTTCTTCGCACTGGATACCGTCGCCGGCCGCGGTGATATTTATGGTGCCACCGTCGGCTATAAACGCGTCGTTGGTATGAATGCCGTCGGATACCGCGCTTGTAACCGTAATGTTTCCGTTGATAATGCGGACGTAATCATCGCTGCAAATGGCGTGCTTGTAATTGCTTTTGAGGTTCAGCGTGCCCGTCCCACTAAAAATCATCTGGCCTTCGCTGAAAAGCGTCGCCTTCATATCCTCTTCACCGCTAGCCGTATAGCTCGTCCCGTCGGTCAGCGAATTGGTGGTATTGTCGTTTAAAACAATAAATGCACGCTTCTCCGACTGGATATTGATTGCCGGGCCGTCGGCATTGGTAATGCTGACGCCGTCCAGGGTAAGCTTGAACTTCTTGTCGCTGTAAATCTTGACAGACCCGTTTGCGGTAGTTCCTGATAAAACATATTCCACTTCCGCGACGGTCGCATTGATGGTAATGTCCCCATTCGATTCGGTCACCGTCACCCCATTGCCCGCCAGCGGATTATCGATGCTTACAACACTTCCAAAATGAATTGAAACGACCGTTGAAAAGGTAGAGTTAGCCAAAAGATCATCCTCGTTAGCCGCGGTACCGGTGTCGCCCTCGGGCGAAGCGGATACAAAACTGACGCTATCGATATTAATCGAGCCATTGGTATTGCCCGGATCTACCGTGGTGTCGTCATCATTGGAGCAGGCCAGGCAAGCCGCCGCCAGCAGTGCCGCAAACGCGGCCCGTGTAAATTGTGAAAATCGGAGGTTCATACTGAGTGATAATTGGTGCGTAGATTTGTCAACTACGGCTCAGTACGCCGGTGCGGTTATCGATGACGCACGGTCCGATGACTTTTATGATTTACCTGGCCAACAGGTAGTGGTGAAGGTTGTTGCGCTCAATCCAGGCTGGCAACGGATAGTGGGCTTCTGTTAACTCCGTAACGGAATCATAAGTGACGTCAACGAGAAAAGAAAGTCACGGATTCGCTGATTGCTGGTCAAGGATGCAATGTCCTGATAGTTAGCAAAACCGACCTTTTTGTATTGATATGCCGCCAGATCCTGGTCGATAATAGGTAGCCCGGCTGGAACGAATGATTGGCTGTGTGTACTTTTGCCGATACCCGGAGGCCCTGCGACCAGATGAATTGTCATCGGATCACTTGCAACCGACCGTCTTTGTGCTCGGCGATGATGTGGCCGTCACGCTTATAAACCAATGGCTGGCCAATCGAAAAAAGGTAGTCACGCGCATTTACTGCGAGTTGCTTCTGCCATTTCGAACGTTCCTCAGGTGTGATTGAACGCGGATCGTTTGTGCGGCGTCCTATTTTAAATTGAATATCCCCTTCCATGTTTTTCGATTTTTACAAAAATACAAAATACCCGAATTCTCAAAGCACCAGCTTATACCCTCTCCCCCGGATATTGATAATCTGAATCTTGGGGTCTTCGCGCAGGTAGCGGCGGAGTTTGGTGATGAAAACGTCGAGGCTGCGGCCGTTGAAGAAGGAATCGTCGCCCCAGAGTTCGGTGAGGACTTCGCTGCGGCCGAGGACTTCGTTGCGTTGCTGATAAAGCCGACGGAGCAATTCGGCTTCACGGTGCGATAATGTCACCTCACGGTCGTCGACGGAGAGCTTTTGCTTGGCAGGGTCGAAGGTGTAGCGGCCGATTTTAAGCGTCCCGCCCGCATGCGGACGTGCCGCTCCCACGCGCAGGAGCGCATTGATGCGCGCGACGAGCTCATCGAGACTAAATGGTTTTTTGAGATAATCATTACCGCCCAATTCAAAACCACGCACGACGTCGGCGGTTTGCGAACGTGCCGTCAGGAACATAATGGGCGTGTGCGGGTCGTCGCGACGGATGTGCTCAGCCATGGTGAAACCGTCCATATCGGGCATCATAATGTCTGCAACGACGATATCGGGCTGGTGCAGGCGGAACTGTTCGAGCCCTTCCGCCCCGTTGGCGGCGTAAAGCACATTGAAACCCCGGTATGCAAGGCTATCCTTCACAATCATCCCCAGCGCGGGCTCGTCCTCGATGAATAGTACCGTAGCCATTTTTCAGAATTTTAAAACAAATGCACTCCCCTTCCCCGGTTCGCTCGCCAGACTAATGCTGCCGCCATGCTTTTCCACCACCTGCCGGACGTACGCCAATCCGAGACCGAAACCTTTCACCTGGTGCAGGTCGCCCGTCGGTACCCGGAAGAAACGGTCGAAAACAGACGTCTGGTAGGCTTTCGGAATGCCGATGCCATTGTCGGAAACGGTAAGCTGCCAGCCGTGCGGCTCCTGCTCGTAGTTGAACGAAATGGTCACGCGCTCGTAGGAGTATTTGATTGCATTGTCGATGAGGTTGTTGATCACATTACCAAAATGCATCCGGTCCACCTGCACCATCGTGCCGAAGGGGATATGCATATTGAATACCACCGTTTTGGCGGCTTTAATCCGGTGACTGGCCGCCAGCTCGCAGAGGATTTCCGCCAGGCTGACCGGCTCCGTATGAAATTCGAAATCCTGCTTCTCCTCCACGGCCAGGTTCAATACTTTTTCCACGAGATCAGACAGCCTTTGCAGGTTGTTTTGCGAAATATTAAGGTATTCCTCCGTTTTGCGGGGATCGTTCAGCGCCCCGAAATGCAGCAACGCATCGACGGCCGCAGTAACGGTCGCGATGGGCGTTTTCAGTTCGTGGGTCATGTTATTGATAAAATCGTTCTTGATATCCGACAGCTTTTTCTGGCGCAGGATGGTCCGCAGCATAAATACGAAACAGCCGGTGGTAAGCAGCAAAAGCAGCGCCGAGCCGCCCAGCAGCCAACCCATCCGTTTCAGCAGATACGGAACGGGCATATCGAAAGTGGCTTGCACGAAAGTATGGCGCACGGGGTTGACGGGCAACGGGAAGGTTTTGAAACTGCCATCTTCTTCTACTCTCAAACCCAGCCCATTGAATATGATCACATTGCTCGACCCCGGATTCGGGAGAATGGTTAGGGTATCTAATTTGAAGGCTGCATCGATGCCTCTCCGCATCAGTTCGTCCCGGTAAGCGGAATAGACTTTCCGCATGTCGATGCGGCCATCCTCCGCCCATTCCTGCACCACGAACCTGGAAATGCGGCGTGCGAGCGTGTCGGCGGGGGCGATAATCGCGCTGTCGTTGTTGAATTTGTAGTAAAACCGTGATCCTCCGCTGCTGCTGCCCAGGCGCCGGACCACCACACGCGATTCCCTGGGAATATTACCGCCGGGCGCTTTGGGTATACTACCACCGGGCGTATCGGGTGTGCCGCCGGGAGGTGTGCCGGGCACGTCGCGGGACGGCTCGCCTCCGAAAAGCTGGCGCGCATGATCAACCTGATGTCCTTCGATTACCTGGAACAATGCATCCTGAACCGTATTACCGAACTGCTCCCGGTTGAGCCGGTAAGTCGTGAGGAGCCAATACGCCTGGAATGCATTGATGGCAACAATGCAGACGCTCATGAGCCAGAAAATGGAGCGGATGCGGCGGTTCGTCATACCGCAAAGCTAAGCTTTCCGCCCGGATCATTTCCGGAACCTTAACACTATTTAACACAAAATAGCATTGATTAATAGGCCATTCTAACGCAGGAACGAAATCTCCGGTGCGTCTCTGCGATGGAAGATTCTAACGCCGTCCAACTCCTTGACCAGCCGGTAATGCCGCTGCACATACTCGCGTACGACGGGCACTTTATCGTGCGGCAGGAACAGGTGGCCCCGCTCGGAGTATTCCGGGATCATGGCCTCGACGAAAATTTTAGGTTTATTTTCCTCCATATCCTCCACAAAATCACGCGTCCAGTGGGGAATAAGCGGCGATTTCATTGAAAAATGGAAGGTATGCACGTCGCGGTAGCCCATAGGCCGCTGCGCGCTCACCAGCAGCCCATCGCGCCAGCCCCAGACGACCACCGGGTCGGACGAACTTGTGTGCGTGACAATGTGCCCCACGACTTTCCTGTCAATATCGGACCTTTTATCGTAAGCCACTTCGCCGTCGAGGTATTTGAGACTTACGGCCGTTTGCAGGACTCCCCCGAGCAGCAAAAAACCGATTGCATAGTTGCGAACCACCGGCTGGCTGAACGACAGAAACAATGCATTGAAAATCAGCAGCGGTACAAAAAGGAAGAGTTTGTAATGCTCAAAATTGTTACCCGACTGCAACACGGCATAAACACTCAGCAGTAAAAGCAAGGACGTAAAAACGACAGGTATCCAGTTGACCCTGAACTCTGAACGCCATTTTTTGAAAGACAAAACCGGTAATGTCACGGCCAATGCAGTGAGTGTGAGGACATATACCCCGGAACTCGTCGCATAGAAAATGAAGCGGATCACACGCACCGGACTGAACCGCTCGACCATGGGCATGGACGAGAACTGCGTCGTGAACGAATAATAGAAGTAGTTCCAGAAGTAGTTGTTCCAGAAAACATCCACCTTACCCCTCGCACCATAAAATACATTGATCAAAATGGTAGGAAATAGGCAACCAATCATCAACGCCGCTATGTTGCGCCAGTCTTTCCGCTGTGCCATCGCGAGCAATAAAAATACCCCCGTGAGCAATCCCATGGGAGCATTCTGGAATTTGGCATAAACGACGCTGCCCAGCAGGATGCCGGTAATCGCCGCAATAACCGGGCTCGACCACCGGCCGTAGACGTACAAAAAGAACAATGTGATGCCCGCCGTGATCATGAAAATGCTCCCATGCTCGGAATTATAGGCGGCGAAGATATGGCATATGGTTCCCAGGAAAAGCGCAAGACTCCAAGTGACTACCAAACTGAGGTTTTTCCCGGCAAACAACTTACATATCTGATACAGCAGCAGCACCGTTCCCGTCCATAGCAACAATCCGATTATTTCCGCGCTGGTGTAATTGACCGGCATCCCAAACCAGGAGCCTGCGAGTAACGGAAGCACGGTTAATGGCCTGGCATCGGTGTAGTTGAGCAACGTCCAGAGCTTGTCGGGATAATGGTTGACGGCGATAACGGCGCTGAGCCAGGTACTTGTGTCGATATCGTATTCGGTATGGCGTAAAAACGGCATTCGCACGGCCCATACCAGCAGTAGCATGGCGGTAATCAGTATGGTTGCGTCTTTTACGGAAACTCTGCGGTTGGGGTCTTTGACATATGCTTTGTAAACCCACAAAGTCGATAGAAGAAAGACAACAAACAGAATGAGTTTGAAGTAAATATGATAAGCCATTAGTATACAGAGAATTGCTGAGTTGAGTTAGTCAAACCAATATAGGGCACGTCTCCTTAAAATCCACCATTAAATGTAATTTTTCTTAGTTTTCGGAGTCAAATTGGCATCCATGGAAGCTTTAATTGAACTCTGACGAGATTGCCTTTAACACTACTTAACATTAAATAGCAGAACCTTACAAACCGTCGCCTGACCTTTGATGCATCCAATCAAAACCACGGTGACATTATGAAAAAGCTTCTTTCAATGATCGCGCTGCTGTTTGCCGCAGCCCCCATTTTTGCACAGACTTCCGGGCAAATCAACTACGAAGTCGTTCGCAAGATCGACCAGTCACGGTTGCGCTTTATGGTAAACGGCGAGGAGGTGAAACAGGGCGACCCAAATTTTCCTACCGACGTGCCCGACACGCGCACTATCGGCCAGAAAGTCCTGTTCGCGGGCAATTTCGTGCGCGAAAGCCGCGATGAAGAGAATATGATGCTAAGGGTCCGGCAGGAACCGGGCGGTATTCCACAAACTACCAATGCGGGACGGCCGTTCGAGGAATATGTGGTGATCGACATTGCCAGCCAGAAAGTCCTCACTTTCGTGACCGTAAGCAAAGACAAGGAAACGCGCACTTACAAAACCGAAGCGCCGATCGAGGCAACCTCCGGGTGGCAGCTCACACAGCAGACGAAGAAAATCGCCGGTTACTCTTGCCAAAAGGCCATTGTCAATTATCACAAGGAACCCTATTCCGTGTGGTTTACGACCGAATTGCCCTTCCGCTACTCGCCCGTACCCGCGCTCACACCCGAAAAAGGCGTGGTACTGCTCGTGGAAGGCAGCCGGGAGCAGTTCAGAGCGACGAAGGTAAGTACGGGTAAAGTGGATGATAAAGCGGTAATGCCGGATATGCATGCGGAAAGCGTCAGCCAAGAACAAATGACCGACATCCGTCAGCGTGCGATGGCCGATTTTCACCAAAAAATGGGGCCGGGCGGTGGAGGTATTTAAACTGTTATGCTGCCTGCTTCTGCTTTCGCTCTCACCCCTGCTCGCGCAAAAAGTGACCCCAACGGGCGAAATCAGCGGTGCCGTGCTCGACTCGGTCACACGAAAGCCGCTGCGAATGGCGTCCGTTTCGCTCCTGCACGCACGGGATTCCGCATACGTAACCGCGACGACCACCGGCGGAGACGGGGATTTCCATTTCCGAAAAGTCACACCCGGCTCCTACCGGTTGCTGGTTACATTTATGGGTTACAAAAACATATCCATACCGGTTACCGTTACCCGCGATACTCCCGCCAACCTCGGCACATTGCTCATGACCGAGCAGGGCACGCAGCTGAATGAGGTGGTGATCAGGCAGGAAGCTGCACCGGTGACGATCAAACAGGATACCGTCGAATTTAATGCGGGTTCATTTAAAACGCAGCCGAATGCGCAGGTGGAGGAACTGCTGCGCAAATTGCCGGGCGTGGAGGTGGCGCGCGACGGCTCCATTAAAGCCAATGGCCAGGCCGTGAACAAGGTGCTCGTGGATGGTAAACCGTTTTTTGGCAATGATCCTAAAATGGCGACCCGTAACCTCCCCGCCGACATTGTGGACAAGGTTCAGATGTATGACCAGTCATCGGACCAGTCGCAGTTTTCGGGTGTGGATGACGGCGATCGTGAGCGGACGATTAACATTACTATTAAAAAAGACAAAGGCAAGGGCTATTTCGGGCAGAATGCATTGGGGGCCGGCCCGAGCGGCGGCGACCAGTCGGCGCGGTATGAGGCCAAATTGAATGTAAACCGCTTCAACAACCATAACGGCGGGCCCAACCGGCAGCTTTCGGTGATCGGGCAGGCCAATAACCTCAACCAGCAGAACTTCGCGATAGGCCAGGGAGGCGTAGGGCCGCAATTACTAGGCCAACCCGGCGGCGAGGGCGATGGCGGACCTGCCGCACCGTCCAATATTACGGAAGTTGCAGCATTGGGGGCCAATTACCGGACCGAAAGCAAGGCCGTGAAATGGGGCAAACGCTCCGAAATGGCGGCCAGCTATTTTGCCAACCGGGCCGTCACCACTACCGACCAGCAAAGCCATCGCGAGAGCATCCTTCCCGGCCGGTCGTTTTTGACCGATCAAAGCAATTATTCTAAAAATACAATGCTCACGCACCGCATTAACGGCCGCTTCGACCTTCCGATCGATTCGCTGACCAGCCTGCGTTTTACGCCTAATATCAGCTTCCAGACGAAGGATCTGTTGGGTAAAAACAGCAGCTTCTCGTACCGCTCCCCTACGGATTCCCTGAATAAGGGCCTGACCGAAAACGACCTGCACGGAACGGGCTGGAATGGTTATAACAATCTGCTGTTTATGCGAAAGTTCAAAAAAGAAGGCCGTTCGCTGTCGGCGAACCTGAACTCGGTCCTGACAACCGGCAACACCACGGCCTATTACCGGTCGGCCAACACCTTTTTCGACACATTAACGACGGAGCAAAAGATCGACCAGCGCAATGCGCAAGACCAGTTTGCATTACAGAATACGGTGAATGTTTCGTTTACGGAACCGCTCTCTTTCACCAAAAAGCTGGAATTCAGGTATGCATACAGCAATAGTTTCGGGAAGCTGCTGCGAAATGTGGCCAACAAAGGCGAAGAAACGGATCAGTACGACCAGCCTAACACCGCATTGAGCAGAAATTTTGCCAATACTTTCGAAACCAACCGGCTCGGCGCCACTTTCCAGACCCGGCGCCTGCGCTACACCATCGCATTGGGCGGTGATGCGCAGCTGGCATCGCTGCGGCCCGTCGACCGATCGACCGACGCCGGGTATAGCTCCCGATACGCGTATTTTATGCCCAATGCACTTTTTTCCTACACATTCAGAGGAAACAAAAATCTGCGGCTGCAATACCGGACGCGCGTTGTGTCACCAGGTATTACCCAGCTTATACCCATTGCGGATAATTCCAATCCCCTTAATATCAGCATCGGAAACCCGGACTTGCGGCCCGAGTATTACCATAACCTTACCCTCACATTCGGCATTTCATCGCGGGGCGGCACCGATAACCTGTTTGTTTTCAGCAGTTTCAATCAGAGCAACAACCGCATTGGAATTTCTACACGCACCGACGATTCGGGCGTGCAGGTTACAACGCCCATCAACACACGTGGGTTTATGTCGGGGACCGGGTTTGTTTCATTAGGCAAAAAGATCGAGCCCTTGCACCTGTCCGTCAACCTCAGTACCCAGGGAAGCCTGGCGCGCAATACGAACCTGATCAATGGGTCGGACAATGTCACGACTTCTACTTCCATTGGTCAGGGCATTCGGCTGCAATCCGATTACAACGGCCGGATCGATTATGGCCTGAGCGCGCGCATTACCTACCAGCAGGCGCGGTATTCGCTTTTATCCGAGCAAAATATGCAGTATTGGTCGCAATACGCCACGGCGGATGTTCATTGGCAACTTCCCGGAAACCTGGTATTCACCTCCGACCTTACTTATAATGGCAATACCGGCCGTGCTGAGGGATACAACCAGCGTTTCACGCTCTGGAACGCGTCCATTGCAAAACAATTTCTGCGCACGCGCCAGGCCGAGGTGCGGTTACAGGTATTCGATCTGCTCAACCAGAACCGCAGCCTCGTCCGGAACACCGGCGACGCCTATATTGAGGATGTGCGTAGCCGGGTTTTAAAGCGCTATTTCCTGATCACCCTGGTGTATAATCTGAGGAAGTTCGGCGTGTAAGGTTATGGCTTCCCGACGACGAGCCGTCCTTTTATCTCGCCTTCGTCGCTGCCGGTGAGCGTATAGTAATAGGTACCGGGCGAGAGTTTTGAAATATCGAGCGGTTGGCTGTCGGAAATTACCGGGCTCGTAAATGCTACTTTTCCGTTGGCGTCGCTGAGCTGAAATTCTCCGCTGCCGGCCGCCAGTCCATTGGCCAGCGTTACCTGACCGAACGACGGATTGGGATACACATAAAAATCCTTCGGAATCCTTTGCCGCGGGACGTCGATCCGCGTTACAAGCGGGGTACTGAGCAACCCTTTTTGCGTGGCTACGTACAACCGGCCATTGGCATAAACGAGGCTGTAAGTGTAGTAGCCGGCGAGCGTATCCACCGTCGCCCATGCTTCCGAAAGCGGCGCGGCTACCCGGCGATTGTAAAGGATCGTATGGTTATTCCCGAAATTCACGGCCGCGTAAATGTGCGTAGGCGTAGCCGTAGCGCGCGAAAAGCTCCCGTGACGCATACCTGCAGGCACCTGCACCCAGGTAGCGCCCCTGTCCGCACTCGCGTAGGCTTTGGAATTGGTGAATGCCCAGATATGCTTCTCCGTCTGCAAAAAATCGTAGGTCGTGAGGCCGGGAAGAATGCGGCCGCCGTGATAGCGGATGTCCCACTCGGCTGTGCTGTCGTTCAAAACGGCGAGCGTGCCATTGGCCCCCATGCCGCCAATGAGTGCGCTTTCGGTGTTGATAATTGCATTGAAACTGTAACTGGTTTTGAAATCGAGACCTTTGTTGAACGCGCCCCACGCGGTACCGGCCGCATTGAGCTGCTGCACGCCCTGGTCGTCGGTAGCGACGTACAATGCACCATTCCTCGCAGCAAACCGCACGGGGGCTATGCCGGAAAGTCCCTGGGAAGCGAAGTGCCAGGTTTTACCGTTGTCGGCGCTTTCGTAAATGCCCTTGCCGTAACCCGTGGCGTACAATTTGTCCTTGAAACTGATCATGTCGTCGATTCCGTCGGGCGTCGGGTTGAATTTTGACGACGCGGTCCATGATATTCCCCAACGGTCGGAGATAAAAACCTGGCTCTCCCCGGCTGCATAGAGTCTGCTGCCAAGCTTGCGGATGGCATAAATATCGGTGGCCGGCACCTGCTTTTCGACTTGCCAAATGGGGCTTTGCGCAAATGCGCATTGAAAGGAAAATAAACTGAGAATGAAGAATCGCATTTTCATGGCTAACAAATGTGGTTGAAAACATTATGTCGCGAATGCCGTGTAAATGGTTTGCACAGATTGAGTGAACGGTATAATTTCCTGCATTAAAAAAGACAAAAAGCGTGTCACAGCAACCTGTGACACGCTTCTACATTACTGTTCGTTTATCGGCTTATTATTCTTTCTTGGCGTGAAAAATTTGTACTGCGACGCACCGCCATTCCACAACTATCCTCACTATCAGGAAAGTAAATATTTTCCCGATTCGCATGACGTAAAATTAGTTCTATAATGTAAATAACAAATATTTCGCTTGCTTATTTTTTTGCAAAAAAGCAGGTAAGCGCTACCCGCGGGCGTCACGAGGGAGGTAGCCAAACTTTTTCTTGAATGCGGCCGTGAAATGCTGGGGATTTTTGTAGCCCGAAAGCGCGGCGATCTCGCCGATCGAAAGTATCGAGCCTGGCTCGACAATATGCCGGCGGGCTCCTTCCAGGCGGGTGTCGGTAATGTATCCGAAAATAGTTGTTCCGAAAAGCTCCTTGAAACCTTCCTGCAACTTCGTGCGGTTGAGCCCGGCAAGTCGGGCGAGCTCTTCGATGGAAAACGGATCGTCGATGTTGCGCAGGACCAGGTCTTTTACTTCATACAATTTGTCGATATCCGACTGTTTCAGGTTTGTCTTACCCGCGTCACTGGCATTGATCTGGCTGATTTGCAGCGTAAGAAGCTCCACAACTTTTGCTTCCACAAAAAGCTTTTTCAGCGAGCCGGTGTACGGACAGTCACGGACTTCGGCGATAACCCTGTTCATGGCGGGCGTGACCGGGAAGCTGCGGTTACCCATTACCGCGGGGTGGTTTCGCTCGATATTCCTGCCAAAATCGCGCAGCACTTCGAGGTCGTTGTGAAAAAGCCTCCGCAGAAAATCCAGCGAAAGTTCTATTTCCACGCTGTGGGACAGCGGCTTTTTTAGATAATGCAAATGCCCTTTCAGCGCAGGGTAGAAAAGCAATGAATGCGACCCGCCGTAGATGACCGTGTCGATCTCCGCCCGGGCGTTCGGAAGGTACAGACAGCCGGTAGTCGAAAGCTCGAAATGCATTTGCAGGTAAGGGAAGTCGCTCTCGATAATCTGCACGAGGTCGTGGTCCAGCGCCCCTTCGATCAGTGAAAATATCATCCCCGGACAGAAGATCCGGTGAATGCGCGAATGGATCCCGAGGTGATCATACTCGTATTTCTCCTCCCATATCCCCGACCGCTCGTCAACGCCGAAGCCTTCGGAGTATCCCCGCTCGAAGTTGAGTTCTGCAAATTCTTCCGATCTGAATACGATTTTCATCAAACTCTGTTTTTGGCGGCATTAATACTGCATTTGGCGTTAACCGCACCCGGGGCACGATCGGTACATTTGCCGTTATTTTTAAACAGTCTTAATTAAGTAAAAGTAATACAGCGTTGAAACCTTTCCTCCTCCTGTTACGATTTTTTGTTACCACGGCGCTTTTACTGCCATTAACTACCTATGCACAAGACAATTACAAAATACAAGGAACTGTAAAGGACAACCGCGGCGAACCGCTCATCGGCGCATCGGTGAGCGTAGACGGAACGGGCCTTCATGAAATTACCAATGAAAAAGGACAATTCACATTGACCGTGCCGCGCCAAAGCAGGTATGCCGTGAACGTTCAGCACATCGGTTTCAAGCGTGTAACTCAGTCGGTTTCCTTCGCTATTATTGGCAATCCCCTCACTTTTACATTACAGGAAGATCAGACCCAGCTTTCGGAAGTGCAGGTAACCGGCCGCACCGAAACCCAGCAGGCAAAGCTGCAACCCATTAAAGCGGAGATCATCAATACCAAAGCCGTTCAGGAACAGCCCTCTACGCTCGTGGAACTCATGAACCGCTCGGCGGGTATCCGTATCCGGCAAACCGGCGGGCTCGGTTCCAGTGCAGGGCTGATGATGAACGGCTTCCAGGACCGCGCGATCAAAAATTTCAAGGATGGTATTCCAATGGATTACCTGGGTGCGGGCTACAACATCGGGCTCGTGCCTGTAAACATGCTCGAACGCGTGGAGGTGTACAAGGGCGTGCTGCCTACGGGTCTGGGCGCGGACGCGCTGGGCGGGGCGGTGAACCTGGTTACGAAGAAATCGCTGTACCGCTATGCCGAAGCGTCTTACGAAATTGCCTCGTTCAACACGCATCGTGGGTCGCTGAATGGGCTTTACACCGATACTACCCGGCTTTTCTTCATCGGTGCGGATGCATTTGTGAACCGTTCGGACAACGATTACAAAGTCGATGTGACGGTTACCGACCATGAAACCGCGGCCCGCAGCGAGGCAACTGTCCGGCTTTTTCACAACAAATTCACCAACTACTATGCCGAAGCATACGGCGGGTTGACGGGCCTGCGCTGGGCCGATGAATTGCGCGTCGGCGTAACATGGTTTCGCATTAACCGGCAAAACCAGTACGGCTCGTCAATGTCCCAGCCGTTTGGTGCGGCATTGAGCAGGCAGTACTCGGTGATTCCGACGCTCCGCTACCGCAAGGCATTCAATCGCCTGAGCCTCGACCAGTTCCTGACCGTGAGCGACATCCATACGCAACAAGTGGACACGGCCCGAGGGACCTACGACTGGTACGGAAACTTCATTCCAAGCCCGTCGCGGCTGGGGGAAATCACGACGAATGGAAGCCTTTCGGATATTACATTTTCCTATTTTACCTCGCGTACCCATGTGGGTTACCAGATCAACGATGCGCACAAAGCGGAGATCAATTTCGTATCGACCATCATAGGCCGTGATGGCCGCGACCCGAGGGGATTGAAACTGCCGGAAACCGGCCAGGATATCCTGTCGCTTCCCGCGAAATACAACAAACTGGTAGGCGCGGCAGGCCTGCAATCTGTTTTTTGGAATGAAAAACTGACCAACAACTTCATTGTCAAATACTATTACTACAATACTGCCACAATCAATGTAGATGTGTACGGCACCGCGCTGGGCGAGCACAGGTATGCGTCCAACAGCAGTTTCGGGATCGCTGAGGCGTTGAAGTTCGCGTTGACGCCCGCCACTTTTTTCCGCGTGTCAGCCGAGGCGGCTACGCGTCTGCCCGAGCAGGACGAAATGTTCGGCGATGGTAATTTTCACCGTTCCAATTTTCTGCTCAAACCTGAAAAGAGCGTGAATATCAATGCGGGTTTCCGCACGGAGAAACGTAATGCTTACAATTTGGAAGTCAATGCATTTTACCGGATTACCAGGGATCTGATCCTCAAAATGCCGATCGATTTCCTGTTTACACAAAACCAGAATGTGAGCAATGTAAAAGGGCTTGGGTTGGAAACCGATCTGAGTGTAAACTTCGCACACTGGTTACGTGCGAACGGGAATTTTACTTACCAGGATTTTCGCGTTTTTGACACCGGCAACCGTCTCACGGAAAAGGCGCGGCTACGCAACACGCCTTATTTCTTCTCCAACCTCGGCCTGAACGCCAACCTCGACCGTATTGCCGGCAACGGGCGTTTACAGCTTTATTATTATTTCACCTTCGTCCGCGAATACTATCTCGACTACATTCCCAAATCGCTCGAACCCGATGGCTTCCTCGGGCTTTGGGGCAAGGCCAAATTCGAAGCACCCAACATTATCCCGAGCCAGGCGCTGCATTCATTAGGATTCACCTACAATCCTGTAAACGACCAATTTGCCATCGGTTTTCAGGCTAAAAACATTTTCAACACCAACGTTTACGACAACTTCCGGATACAGAACGCGGGCCGGAGCTTCCATTTGAAAGTCAACTACACCCTCAAATAGTATTATCCATTTTACAATCATACTCATGAAAACACCTTTGTTTAAATCACTCCTGCTAGGCTTCGCATTCACCGCATTTCTCGGATGCTCGTCCGACGATAGCAGTGAACCAACACCTACCGAGAAGGACAAATTTGTACTGATGACCTCCATCGAACGTTTCGGAGCCGGTTATTTTACGGCTTTGGATGGCCTACCGTCGGGGACGATCCAGGCTACCAATTCAAAATCGCTGCAAGTGAAAGAAGCTTTTGGTTTCAGGACTTTCGGGAAATGGTTTTTCAACCGGACTAATGCAGCCGGCGAGACGGGTCTTCAAAAGTATTCACTCAATGCGGATGGCAGTTTGAAAGACGAAGGTTTTATTGCCGGTTCAACGCAATACCTGGTTGTAAATGAAACGACAGGCTATTATTTAGACGGAACCCGCAGCCTTTTAAAACTCCAAAAATTCAACCCGACTACCATGTTGCGTACCGGTGAAGTGGATTTATCCGTAGTTCAGAAACAAGGCGTAGAATTTCAGGTGGTAGGAATGCACACCATCGCCGCCAAAGAAGGAAAATTGTTCGTAGGGATCACTTACAGCACTACCGCACTGGCGGGTTACGGCGGTGATGTTTTTAACTCCGTTGAATTTGCGGTAGTCGACCTCGCTACGGATAAGTATGAGAAGACGATCAAATACGATGGTTTGAGAGGTATCGGTTGGGGTTCCTCGGGCAATAAAATGTGGACAATCGGCGACGATGGCGCATTGTACCTGTACAGCACCGGGCTGAATGTTGGCTTAGCCAAAACGGCGATCATCCGCATTAAGAAAGGCGAGACGGATTTTGACAAAACCTGGTCATTCTCCACCAACGACATGCAAGCCAACAACTCTATCGTAACCGCGCTTGTGAAAGGCGGAAAGCTCTATTTTGAATCTCCGTCTGTGCCATTAAAGACTGACTTTTCAAACCTTCAGAACGCCCCCATATTCGACTACTACACCTACGACCTCACTACCAAACAGGTCACCAAGATCGAGGGAATGCCTCAGCATGAGTTTGCATTTGCCAATGAGCAGGCTATCACGGAAATCGACGGCAAGGTGTATTTGTGGGTAAAAAACTCAACCGACAAACTGGAAAGCTACTATGTCGTGGACGGCAATAAAGCCACACAAGTATTCAAAGTCGTGCTGGACGGCGCGATCCAGGGCTTTGTAAAGCTTCCTAATTAATTCTTTTTAACTTCAACTCCCATGAGCTCCGTCAAGCAAATCAAAACCTGGTTCCTGATCCACAAATGGACGAGCCTGATCTGTACGGCCTTCCTGCTGATGCTTTGCATTACGGGCCTGCCGCTGATCTTCCATGAAGAAATCGAAGAACTCGAAGGGAAGCCGCACCTCGCCAAACAGGTACCGGCCGGCACGCCGCTCGCCGGGCTCGATAAGCTGGCGGAAACCGCGCAGGCGAAATACCCGAAAAAGGTGATCCGGTATGTGTACTGGGACGAGCACGAGCCAAATACGACCGCATTCAGCCTTTCCGACTCGATCGACGCACCGCCGGATAATTTCACGACGGTAATCGTGGACGACCACACCGCGGAACTGCTCGACGAGCCTAATTACCAGGAAGGGTTCATGTATGTAATGCTGCAATTGCACGTGGACATGTTTATGGGCATCGGCGGAAAGCTGTTCCTGGGGCTCATGGGGTTACTTTTTGTGGCGGCGATCGTGTCGGGCATTATGCTATACGGGCCGATCATGAAGCGTTTCGATTTTGGAATGATCCGCACGCAGCGGTCAACGCGCCTTAAATGGCTCGATTTGCATAACCTCCTCGGCGTGGTCACAATCGTTTGGGGAACTGTGGTAGGGCTAACCGGTGTGATCAATACGGCTTCGGAAATCGTGCTTGGCTTATGGCAAATAGGGCAGCTTTCGGAAATGACGGCTCCTTATAAAAATGCGCAACCGCTCACCGGAAAGCTTAGCTCGCTCAACCAGGCCGTGGCAATCGCCCGTGATAAGGCGCCGGAAATGGAACCGTCCATCATTGCCTACCCGGGCACGCCGTTCACTAGCAAGCACCATTATGCCGTATTCATGAAAGGCAACACACCGCTCACCAAACGGATCATCAAACCCGCGCTGATCGACGCCAAAACCGGAACGCTCACCGATATGCGCGATATG
Source organism: Dyadobacter soli (assembly GCF_900101885.1). Lineage (GTDB taxonomy): Bacteria > Bacteroidota > Bacteroidia > Cytophagales > Spirosomataceae > Dyadobacter > Dyadobacter soli. Next base: position 196,252 of record NZ_FNAN01000012.1, read on the forward strand.
CCGTGGTATGTGAACACGCTTTTCGTTTCGCAGCCATTGCATTTCGGTGATTATGGCGGGCTGCCGCTCAAAATCATTTGGGCACTCTTCGACATCGCCACGATCGTGATCCTCGGCAGCGGGCTTTACCTGTGGTTTGCCCGAAACAAGGCCACGAAGGCGCATATCAACCGCCTGAGCAAAAGCGACACGGAAATTCTGACCGTCATTGCCCAAAAGGAAAACGCATAACCGGAACGATCATTCAAAAATATCCTGACAATGAAAAGCAATTTCTGGAAAGTATGGGGCATGCCCTTTATCATCGGCATCTTGTCCGGTATCGGCCTCATTTCAGCACTCACCGGCGACGACCTCTGGGACGCGGTTTCCTGGCTCGCGCTGGGGTTTCCGGTGGTGGTTGGTTTCTGGTTTTTGAGGAAGAGCTGGGCGTAATGTGAGACGCTGGTGCAAATCTCTTGATTTGCACTGGCTATTTGTAGGCCTCTGGCCGGTCATTACGGCAATGTCGATTTTCCGTTTTGACCGGCCGGAGGCCTGCAAATAGTTAGCACGAAGGTGGACCTTCGCGCCATTGCGCACACTTATACATCTGCGCCGTTTGACATTAAATCTTTCTAATAACCCACTTCCAGGTCAAAACCACCCCGGTAACACTCACCAACGTCCCGCCGATCATCAGCACAATCATTACAATATCCCACAAAGGCCGCTTGTACACCAGGAAGCGAAAATCAAAACTGTGCAATCCGTGGTAAAGCCAGCGTTCCAGGCGGCTCAGGTCCTGGTGTTTTAAAACGACTTGTGCCGTTGCAGGGTCGACGTAGTACCACCGCTCATCCTCCGAAGCCATTTTGACCCGCAATACCGGTAGCCGCTTCTCGTGGTGTTTGGAATAATAGTAATCATCATACTCCGAAAGCACTACCGCCTCCTTCACCGGCACATCCGGATTCATTTCTTTTAATTTGGAAACAAAAGGCGCAAGGTCCAGTTGCGTAACAGCTTGCGCAACTTCCTGGTCGGCAGCCAGCATATGCGAATGCCGCTCGTCGGCATACCCGATATAGTAAGGCTTTCCATTCCATTGCACGAGCTGGACTTCCTTTAAACCAGGTTCCGGATTCAGCTTCCGGGCGGCGGCGTCAGGTGAAACATTAAATTTCCCGACATCCAAAACACCGCCCGTCCATTGTGCCGACTCGTCCGGTTCCAGCCTTGTAAACGGCGCCCAATCCCAGGGCGTCATGGAAAGCAATCCGCTGAATACCCAGGTAAAAACGAATATGCCGAATGCAAAACCCGTGTAATGGTGCCAACGGAACCATTTCTTTTTGTAGGGACTGAATGCCAGGCCGCGGTTGCGCTTATACCGCACAAAGCCCATCACGATCCCCGCAATGCACATCACACTGCCGATGGTGGACGACCAGACGATGATATCGTTCCAAAGCGGACGATTACGGAGCAGTACCGTTGGGTAAATCCAATGCGGAATTGGGCCGAGCCACGCCAGGAACCTTTGCTTTGCATTCACCATTTGTACCACTTCACCCGTCTGCGCCGCTACGTACACATACGTACGCGCGGGATCGTCAATGTGTATGCGGTACACGGGCGTACTGTACCCCTGCGAGCGCGCTGCGGCCATCCACTGGTCGATTTCGGTCAGGAGCTCGGTGCTTTTGATCTTTCCGCCTTTGGTGAATTGAATGGCCAATCGAGCGGCTGATGCGGAATCTGTGCCTTTGAATAGGGTCCCGTCATCTGCGAAAATGGCCTGGTAGGTGCCCTTAATCGTGGTAATGCGGTAAATGGGGCGGTTCAGGAGCATTCCTAACCGGATGGAACGTAAGGTATCCTTGATTCCGGCGCTGTCGAGTGCTTGCGCGATCGTGAGATTTGCATGGCTGAAATCGGGTAACGGAAGACGTTGGAGGCGTTCGTGGTACCGCATCGTGGGGTATTTGACGTACATCATCGCGAAGCCGGAGAGAAACCAGATAACGAAGAGCAGGCTGAGCGCGAAGCCGAGGTAGCGGTGAATGAGAAGCGTTAGCTTAATGAGCTTTTTCATTGTTTGGGGGGATGGTGCAAATCTCCTGATTTGTACACACTATTCGCAGGCCTCCGGCCGGTCGATACGGAAAAGCGACGTTACCATATAGACCGGCCCGAGGCCTGCGAATAGTTAGCACGAAGGAAGACCTTCGTGCCATTCCTATAAACTATACCTCAAACTAACCAGAAAATTCCGCGTAGCACCCGGCGAGAACTGGTTCGCGTAAATCGCATTGGCATAGTAGCGCTCGTTGAACAGGTTATTCACATTCAGCCGGACACCTACACGCCCGACGCGATAGCCCAAAGCAAGGTCAGCCACGGTGTAAGCCGGCATTACGAATGTGTTGGCGCTGTTGGTAAAGGTCTCGTCCATATAATTCACACCCGCGCCAATGCTCGCACCTTTCAGCGTACCATTCTGCGCTTCGTAATTCAGCCACACGTTCACCATGTTTTCAGGCGCAAAAGCTACGCGCTTGCCAGCCACCGGATTAATTTCCTGTCCATCAAAGGCCAGGTATTCGGCTTTTGAGAAAGTATACCCCGCCGTGACATCCAGCCCAGGCAGCAGATTCCCATTCACCTCGGCCTCGAATCCTTTCGACTCCGCCGAACCAATGCGCTTGTAGATACCGCCCGGCAATGCTTCGAGCTGGTTGTTTTTGCGCATGTAATAAAATGCCAGGTTAGCCGTCCATTTCGCACTCATTTCCAGCCTCGAACCCACTTCGCCCTGGTATCCGGTTTCGGGGTCGAAAGTCTCGCCATTCGGCGCAACACGGCGGGCGGGTTTGAAATAGGTCGAATACGAACCGTAAACCGAGAGCGCTTCCAATGGCTGATACACCAGTCCGGCACGATACGTCAATGCAGACTTCGAGATTTTAGACTCCGGCCCTTCCTCCGTCACATGACGGTCCGTATCGACCTGATCTGTGAAGTACGTTCCGCGGAAAATATCGTAACGCAAGCCGACCAGACCTTTCAGTTTTTCACTGATTTTAATCCAGTCCTGCACATAAATACCGTGCACATTCTCCATCGTAGCGCGGTAATAGGTGTCTTTGAAATCGATATAACCCTGATTCAGAACGGGATTACGCACGGAGACGGAAGCATTCTTGCCCGGTCCGAAAACGTCGCCGTTGTAAGTTTTGCGATCAAGAATGCTGAGCGAGTAACCGGCCAGCAGCTTGTGCGAAATGCCTTTTGTATCAAACTCGTAAGTCAGTTCGAGCTGGTTTTGCAATGGCTTGGTGAGGTGGTTGAAATAGAACGGGAACGACCTGTTCAGCGAGTCGAGCGTGGCGTTGAACGACAGCTCTTCGGTCGAGAAGTAGTTGATATTGTCGTCATAATACGAAAGCTGGTCCGAAAGCGTCAGGCCCGAGTTGAAACGGTGCACATATTTGAGCTGATAGTCATAACGCGTATGTTTCAGGAAATCGGCCGGATCGTTGTAGCGGGTATCACGGTCCATTCCGGGGGCCAGTTTGCTGCCTTCGAGCATTGGCAGGCCGGTATCGGTGTCGTAAATGTCCTTATTCGCGCCGATGGTCAGGTAAAACAGGTCGCGCTCGGTAGGAGTGTATTCCAATGCGAGGTAACCATTGTTGGTATTCGAGCCCGAATGCCGGTAGCCATCGGTGTCCGACATTCCGAAATCGACGCGGTAATGCAGCTTATCGTTGATCGGCCCGCCTGCTCCCGCACGGATGCGGCGCGTATTGAAAGTGCCATAAGCTGCCGAAAAATCGGCCTTGAAATCCGCGGAAGGCCTTTTACGGGCAATGTTAATGATCCCTCCCAAAGCCGAATGCCCGAAAAGCACCGACGCCGGACCTTTCAAAACCTCCACGCTTTCGACATTGGCGAGGTTGGTATTAGGCGCGCTGGTCGAAATGTTATGCCGCTCATCGCGGACCCCGTCGACCATCAATACGAAATTGGAAAAACCACGGATCGTGAAATGCTGAAAGCCGCCGTACGTATTGTTCGCACGCACGCCGGTCGTGTTTTTCATGGCTTCCTGCAAATCGTCGATCCCGCGCTGCTCGATGGTGCGGGCGGAAACGGCCGAGGTTGTCAGCGGCATATCGCGCAATGGAACATCGATTTTGTTGATCCCCGAAAATGCGCTGCGATGAGCGCCCGAGACGGTCACTTCCGATAAATGATGCGTTCGCGCTACTGAATCAGTGGCGCTGGAAGATGCGGTTTGTGCCAATGCACTTGTCAAAGGAGATACCAGTGCCACTGCCAGCAGGGCACACAGAGAAGCCTCCCCGATTCTGCCATACCGCGGGCAGCGGGTCGTAAAACTGAACATACTTTTAACCGTTTAAGGTGAGTAGTGATCCGGAAAAAGGCAGGTCTCCTGACTTGTAACATTTATGCCGTCCTTCCCGGGGTAATTTTGAATGATTGAATGATTGAATGATTGAATGACCGAATAGTATTATTCAATCATTCAATCATTCGGTCATTCAAAATTGAATCCCAGTGGACATCACCTTGGCATAAACTATCTCGTTACTTACAGTTGCGCGACAGCTCGTGATTTGCACACGATTCCCTATTAATTCACTGAATGTGAAACCTTTTCCTGTTGGAAAATAAATTAAAGAACTTGTTTGGGGCGCAAAGTTATGATTTAATCATAGTTTGCGGCATTGAATTGAAAAGATTAATCACTTAAAAAACTGCCGCATGGAAAGACATGTCGAGATACGGCTCCGGCATTGGGTATTTGTGGACGAGGTCAAATTTTTCGGTCCCGGGCGCTATGAACTCCTCGAACGCATTGCCGAAACCGGCTCTATCGCACAGGCCGCCAAGGAGATGGGATTATCCTATAAAAAAGCATGGGCAATGGTGGACGCGCTCAATACTTTGGGCAAAGGGCCGTATGTGGTCACGCAAAAAGGCGGTACCAAAGGCGGAGGCACTGTGCTCACCGACACCGCCCGCGATGTAATGGCCGCCTACAAACGCCTCAACGACAAGCTGAACGCCGCACTGGCCGAAGAACCGGAACTTTTATCACTCATCTGACGCGACTCGTCAATTTTTTCCCCTCCATTGCCAGGGACTCGTTATATTTGCGATATATCCATTCATACATATCGCTTTTTAATGAAAAAATCTCTCCTGGCACTATTTTCTCATCTCGGATTCGCTGCCCTGGCACAGGAAACGCCCTCATCGACCGACCGCACTTTCCAGCTCGGAGAAGTGAGGGTATCGGGCATCAGCAACCGCGATAGTATTGCCTCCCGCCTCTCCTACCGGACCATCGAGCAATTCAACCGCAACGACCTTTCCAATGCACTGAATATCCTCCCCGGCGTAAGTATCGCCAACGTGGGGCCGCGGAACGAGTCCGTCGTGTACGTGCGTGGATTCGACCTGCGCCAGGTGCCTGTGTACATCGACGGCGTGCCCGTGTATGTGCCTTACGATGGCTATGTGGATATGGGCCGCTTCACGACATTCGACCTCGCCGAAGTGAATGTTTCCAAAGGGTTCGCCTCGATTTTGTACGGCGCCAACACGATGGGTGGGGCCATTAACCTCGTTTCGCGCAAGCCGGTGAACAAATTCGAGATCAATGGCCGGGCCGGGGTTTTCAGCGGTGATGGTTACCGCTGGAATTTGAACGCGGGTTCCAGAATGGGCAAATTCTTTTACCAGGTCGGCGCGTCGCAGTTGAAACAGGAGACCTACCCGCTTTCCGACGATTTCAAACCCCGGAAATACCAGCAAACTTCCGACCACGAGAATGCTTACCGTGACGACCTGAAATTCAGCGTCAAAGCCGGTTTCACCCCGAATGCAACGGACGAATATGTGATCGGTTATATCAACCAGCACGGCGAAAAAGGTACGCCTCCTTACGTGGGTGACGATTCCAAAATTACTACCCGCTTCTGGAAATGGCCGAAATGGAACAAGCAGAGCCTGTATTTTATTTCGAATACCGCAGTTGGGGAGAAAAATAAGGTCAAAACGCGGCTGTACTACGATACTTTCGTGAACTCGCTGTTCAGCTACGACGACACGACCTACACTGCCCAAACCAAAGGTTACGCATTCCAGAGCTTCTATGACGACTACACGCTGGGCGGCAATGCGGAGTTCGAATCGCGGGCATTGGATAATAATGTTTTCAAATTCAATGTGCAGTACAAGCGCGACATCCACCGCGAGAACGACAAGGGCGAGCCGGTGCAATCCTACATCGACAATACCATTTCGATCGGAATCGAAAATACCTACCAGATCATCCCGTCGCTCGCCGTTGTACCGGGCGTCAGTTTCAATGCACGCAATGCCAGCAAGGCGCAGGAATACAATGCGACCACCAAAGAGCTGAGCGATTTTGCCGACAGTAAGAACAATGCCGTGAATGCGCAAATCGGCCTTTTCTGGGATATTACCGCCAACCATTCGCTCCGCGGGACCGTTGCGCGCAAGACCCGTTTCGCGACTATCAAAGACCGCTACTCCTACCGCATGGGCCAGGCCATTCCCAACCCCGACCTGCACGCCGAAGTCGCATTGAACTACGACCTCAGCTATTCCGGCAAAGTAGCCGAAAAACTCGCATTACAGGCCAGCGTTTTCCAAAGCAATATCGACGACATCATCCAGCAAGTGGATAATGTACAGCCCAATCGCTTCCAGTTACAGAATGCCGGAAAGGCCCGTTTCTATGGCGCAGAAGCAGGTTTTGATTACCAGATGATCCACGGTCTGAAACTCGGCTCGAACTATTCGTTTATCAAACGGAAAAACAAAACCAACCCCGCAATCCTTTTCACCAACGTGCCGGAGCATAAGGTATTCGCCTATGCCGACTTCTCTTTCCTGAAAGTGGCCAACCTGCTTGCCAGCGTGGAGAACAACAGCAGCCGTTACAGCACCAGCTATGGTACAAAAGCAGGGGCATATACGCTCGTGAATGCGAAGGCGTCAGTCAAATTGTATAAATTCATTTCCGCCGAAGCTGGTATCAACAATATTTTCGACAAGAATTACAGCCTCGTGGAAGGCTTCCCGGAAGCGGGCAGAAATTTCTTTGTGAACCTGGTTTTCAATTATTTTTAAACAATGTCGGAACACCGTAGGGTATGGACGAAATACACGGGGGGCGTGTCGGGGTGGTTTGTTACCATCCTGACGGCCACTTTCTGCGTTTTCGCCAGTCTGGTATCGGTCGTGTCCCACACTCCCGCGCCTTACGAACTGAAATACCCCGCCAATTTCGGCTCGCGGTTCACAATCCCGGCCAACAATCCGACCACGCACGAGGGCGTGTACCTGGGCCGAATGCTGTTTTATGAAAAAAAGCTTTCGGCCAACAACAAATTTTCCTGCGAAAGCTGCCACGAGCAAAAACTGGCATTCACCGACGGCCGGCCTGTGAGCCTGGGCGTTGATGGCAGCTTTACGCCCCGTAGCTCCATGTCGCTCTCGAACCTGCTGTGGGTACGGAATTTCTTCTGGGATGGGCGCTCGCAGGGTTTGGAAGCACAAGCCGCATTTCCGCTCACCGATCCGCACGAAATGGGGCAATCGCTGGCGGTTTCCGCTGAAAAACTGCGTAAGACGGCTCCCTACCCCGCCCTTTTCGGCAGCGCATTTGGCGAAACAGGTGTTACGGAACAAAACATCCTGAAAGCGCTTGCACAGTTTGAAAGAACCTTAATTTCCGCCGACGCGCCCTACGACCGCTACCTGGCCGGCCAATACCAGCCCACCGCCGCCGAACTGCGCGGAATGCAGCTTTTCGAAAACGGCCCGGACCCTAAACGCCGCATCCGCGGCGCCAACTGCGGGCATTGCCACGGCAGCCCGAAGACGTTCAAGGAGCTGTTCCACAACAACGGCCTCGACAGCGCATTCACTGATTTGGGCCGCGAAAAGATCACAAGTCAATCCCTGGACAAAGGCCGGTTTCGCGTGCCGACGCTGCGCAATATCCTCCTCACCGCCCCGTATATGCACGACGGCCGTTTTAAAACCATCGAAGCCGTGCTCGACCATTACAGTGACCATATCCGCCAAAGCGAGACGCTGAGCAGCTTTTTACAGGATATTTCCAATGAAGAAAACGGTAAAACCCTGAGTCTCAAAACGCAGGAAAAACAGGACATCATCGCATTCTTCGGCATGCTTACCGACTCGACATTCATTACCAATCCCGCATTTTCAAATCCGCATTCCACTCCAACAGCCCGGTAACATGCAAGGAATCAAGACATTCAGAAACAAAATCCTCTTGTGCGCAATACTCGCTTGCGCGCTCGTAACGCAGGTACACGCGCAAAGCACAGCCACACTTACCGTTTCCGGCGAAGTAACTACGCCCCTCGAACTGAAAGCGCAGGACCTGGCTGCGATGAAGCAGATCAGCCATAAAGTGAAAGACCGCGACGGCAAGGAGCACGAATTCAAGGGCGTCGCGCTGATTGAAATCCTGGAAAAGGCGGGCGTGACAACCGGTGCCAAACTACGTGGCGAAAATCTGGCCAAATATGCATTAATCACCGCTGCGGACGGCTACGAAGTGCTTTACGCATTGGCCGAGATCGATCCCGAATTTACGGATCAGGTGATTTTGCTGGCTACCGAAAAAGACGGACAGCCGCTGCCTTCCGGCGAAGGGCCATTCCGCATTATCACGCCGAAAGACAAAAAACCTGCGCGATGGATCCGCGAGGTAAGGAGCATTAAAATCGCATTTGCCAAAAACTGATCCTTTTTTGAATGCACATTCCAGAACGCCGGTCACCGGGCCGGCGTTCTTTCTGTTTTGGCGTAATTGAAGTAACGGTAAGCGCCCAGGACAGACATTTCAGCCGACAATTGGTAGCTTCCCCAGGAATATTTTGCCTCCGTTTTGATGAGTTGCTTTTTGGAGGTGCTATTTTGCTTTGGTGACTTTTTGAGAAGCTCGGCAACCGCTCTGCCATCCATTGCAACCGGTTTGGGCAAATTATAGATATTCAAGATAGTAGGAACAATATCAACGTTGGAAGTCGGCAACTCCGTCGTCACGCCTTGCTGAAAATCCGGCCCGTTAGCGAGCAATGCGATATTGATCTCATAAGGACTCGAACCACCATGGCCCGCCACGCCGCCCGAGTAATCGGTACCGGCATAACCCTTATCATTTTTCGCATCGTTCCAGTTCGGCGCTAACAGAATGTCGCCCGAGCGTTTCGGGTGATCATAATGGATCAGATCAAAGGAAAGCGTTCCTTTCACCTGACCCTGGACGTCGCCCTTTTTAGCTCCTTTTGTAAACACCGCTCCTACCCATTCCTGCTTGTGCAATGCACTAACAATATTGGCAATGACCTTTTCGTCATGGTTTTTCACATAAATCGCGCCCTCGGCTACCACGACGTCGTCGGATTCCTTATCCTTTTTAAATCCTTCCTTAATCAAAAAATCGGTAAGTCCCTGCTTGCCGGTGTGGGTTACAAAGCCGTGGTCGGTGGAAATGATCACATTGTAACGCTCGTCCGCGCCTTTCGCTTGTAATGCTTCTATAATGCGGCCAAATTGCCCGTCTACGTATTTGATCGCCTCCACGGCCTGCTCCGAGCCGATACCGTGCTCATGCGCCGCGCCGTCAGGGTCGGAAAACCAGATGGCGCTTACCAGCGGGCCGTTTTTAGTTAAACCATATTTTAACAATGCATCTGTAATCCATTTGTGACGGCCGTGTTCTTCATCGGTTCCCTGACTCACCAATCCTATTTCATCCAGTACTTGCTTTTTAAATGCTTCGGGTAAAATCAAATCAGGATTTACGATGGCGCCATTCACAGTATGGTTTTGCAAAAAGGCTTGTCCGGTCGTTCCGGAGCTGAAAACCATCATTTTCTGACCTGCATCCGCGAGCACCTCGCCGAGCGATTTGGCGGTAAGCAATGGCCCGGATGTTGCGGCTGGGATTTTATTCAAATCGCCATAAGTAGTGCCAATCGACTTGTTGGCGGCCACTTCGGGAATGTAAATGGCGTTGCCCAGCAACCCGTGCGTGCCCGGATAGGAACCCGTGGCATACGAAGCCGAGTTGACGCGGGTTACCGTCGGGAACACGCTGTGATGGTGCTTGCCCCAGGCTGCCGTTTTTTTGAATGCAAACAGGTTCGGCATTTGCGCTTCGGTGATATAGTCGGGACGCAGGCCGTCGAAGAAAACGATCAGCGTCTTGGTTTTGAAGCGCGGGTTTTCCTGTTGCGCATTTACTATACCATTCAAAATCAGCGACATACCAAACAGCAGTGAGTAAAAAAGTGCTTTCATTGATGCAGGAGATTATCGGATTTCTGAAACAGTTACAGTGTGCTTGCTACGCTGAATGCCGTACAGCGAAGTTTTGCCCGGCACCGAGCGATCGATGGCAATGCCCTGGCCTTCGATCGGCGCCGCCAATGTGCCGACATGCTGCAACGTGTAGCCCGATTTCGGGAGTTTTAACACATATACTTCGGCACGGTCATGACCGGTGCAGTACAGCAAGCTGTCCGCACCCCAGGCGCCGCCGGAATTGCTTTTGGGCGTAAACAAATCGACCAGGTTTTTTGGAAATACCCACGCCTCCACCTGCCGCCATTCCAGATCGTACTTCACGAGCGACGTCCACCGCACATCCCGCCCCTCGCTCGCCTCCTTACCCGCATAGTGCGCGAAACCGATGAACCAATGGCCGTCGTGCTGGTCGAGCCAGGTTAGCGACCCGTGCTGCGCGATGCCGAAGCTGTGCGTATCCACGTGCGTGAGGGATTTCACGTCAAAAATCTCCACCGAGCTCGTCATAGGTATTTCGGGGTAATTCGAATTGGCACAATACAATTTCCCTTTGATTACGACCCCGCTATTCAAATGGACTATCCCCTCCTTCGTCCCATCCCAGCTTGCCACGAGCTTGCCGTCGGATTTCAAATGCTTGGTAATGGTGCTGTTATTGATTACATAAAAATGCTGTGCATCGACGGCGACGGCCTGCTTGGCTTCCTTCACGTCGAATGTTTTGCCGGGTGTGAGCGTTTGCGGGAATGCGGGTTGGAGTGTTATCAGGAATAGTAAAAACGTGCAGAATAACAGTGGTTTAAGACGAGCCATAGTGTTACAAATGTTTCAAATCTTAAAAGTAGCGAAAGGTTCGGTTTTCTACTTTAAGCCAATGTTACAAATCGTTCGAACGTACACGTTCGGACGCACTATTCGCAGGCCTCTGGCCGGTCTTGCATACCAGACCGGCCAGAGGCCTGCGAATAGCCTGTTTGAAGGTGCACCTTCAAACCATCCCGCCTCATTAGCCCGAAACACACAAAACACAGTAGACAAACTATAACATCGATTCGTATTCATCATGCATTCCCCAACCCGCTTGAAGCCACTCCTTGCAACGCTGCTTGTCCTGATCATCTGTTTCCCAAGCACCGCGCAGCCTATCGACCTGAGAACTGCTACCTGGGTCATTTCCCCGAATGTACCTTCTCCCATGAAGGAAACGGCCCCGGCGGTGCTGACCGAGGAGATCGCAAAAAGAACAGGAATAACGTTGAAGAATGCAACCGGGTGGCCGAAGGGTAATGCGCCGGTGATCGCATTGGTTCTGGCATCGGACAAGACACTGCTATCCCGCAATGTGCCCGTCGGCGACGGAAACGGGCCGGAATTCAAGCCGGAAGGCTATCGGATCGTAACCGAAACGGCAGGCGGAAATAAAACCATCTGGATTATTGGCGCCGATACTAGGGGTATTTTATTCGGGACGGGATACTTGCTGAGGCATCTAAAAATGAGCAAATCCTTTGTGGGAAGGCCATTATTGGAGCTGGACGGACCGGTAGACCTAGCCACGTCGCCCGCCTACCCTATCCGCGGGCATCAGCTCGGTTACCGCTCGACGGCCAATACCTACGATGCGTGGTCGGTTGCGCAGTTTGATCAGTACATCCGCGAGCTGGCTATTTTTGGTAGCAATGCAGTGGAAGGTATCCCGTTTCACGAAGACGATAAGCCAAGCCCGCATTTCAAAATTCCGGCGCGGGAAATGCGGATCAAAATGAGCGAGATATGTCAGAAATACGACATGGATTACTGGGTATGGACGCCCGCGACATTCGAACTGACCGACAAAACCAAACGTCAGGCCGAACTGGATTTGCATGAACAGTTTTATAAAGAAGTCCCCCGCCTCGATCATATTTTCTTTCCGGGTGGCGATCCGGGCGATAATCATCCGTCGGAAGTGCTGCCGTTTCTCCAAGAACTGCAAAGCAGGCTGGTAAAGCATCATCCCAAAGCCAAAATGTGGATTTCCCTGCAAGGCTTCGACACCGAGCAAATCGATTATTTTTACAAATACCTTGAAACCGAAAAGCCTGCCTGGCTGCAAGGCGTGGTATCGGGCCCGGGCAGTCCGCCGATGGCCGAAACGCGCTACCGCCTGCCGAAACAATACCAGCACCGCCAATACCCAGACATTACGCATTCCGTACGCTGCGAATTTCCGGTCGAGAAGTTCGATCAGGCATTCGCATTGACGCTCGGCAGGGAGTCTGTCAATCCCCGGCCATTTGCATTTGCTAAAATCCATGCGAAATATGCGCCGTTCACCGATGGTTTTGTTTCCTATTCCGACGGCAGCCATGACGACGTGAACAAAGTATTGTGGAGCATGCGCGGCTGGGACCCGCAGGCCGATGTGCACGGGATTATGGAAGAGTATTGTAATTTTTTCTTCAACCATGTCATCGCTTCGTCTGCTGCGGGTATGATAGAGGGACTGGAACAGAACTGGAAAGGGCCGTTGGCCGAAAATGGTGGTGTGGAAATGACATACCTGAATACTAGTTTTTATCGAAGAATGGAAGAAGAGCGCCTGGAAAACAACTGGCGGTGGCAAATGCTGGTTTTCAGGGCATTCTATGATCGGTACACGCGTATGCGCCTCATCCGTGAACAGGAATTGGAGAAACAAGCCAATGCTATCCTCGCAGCCGGCGACAAAACTAACCTGGCTGGGACGATGGACAAGGCGCTCGTTATGGTGAACAAGGCCGACACGGAGCCAACACAACGGGATTTACGCAGAGAGCTGACCGAACTAAGCGACGCATTATACACGTCCATCGGCCTGCAAACCAGCACCGAAAAACACCAGCCCCGGAATCCGGAGCGCGGTGTGGTAATGGATTTCGTCGATTATCCCCTTAACAACCGCTGGTGGCTGGCCGACGAGTTTGAAAAGATCAAAAAAATGACCAGTCCCGACGAGCAGCTGGCGAGGCTGAAAACCATTGCATTCTGGGAAAATCCGGGACCGGGAAGCTATTATGATGATATTTCCAGTGTAGCCAAAGGCCCACGGGTAAAAACGATTTCCGACGACGCCACCGACGTCGCCTGGTGGGATAATGGCAAAAGCCGCAAGCGCCTTTCCACCCAGCTGTTCCAGCGCGAGCCCGAGCTCGATTACGACAACCTCGACCCTCGCGCACGCTACATCATACGCGTAGCAGGCGAAGGCGACGCGCTCCTCCGGGTGGACGGGCGCCGGCTCTCGCCTATCGTGTACAACAAAGAATCTGAAACGTTCAAAGAATGGATCGTACCATTGAGCCTTACGCAGGACGGTAAGATTTCCGTCACCTTCGACGGCCCCGAAGAATCACAACTCAACTGGCGCAAACAATCCAAGATTTCAGATGTTTGGTTGTTGAAGCAGCCTTAGATAGTGCTCCGGAGGAGCGTTCTGTTTATAGCAAGAATGGTTGCAACGTACGTTTCGTCTCCGCTAGGAGACTCCTGCCGGAGTCGGCAAATGCGCTGGAATGGACCACTGCTATAAACAGGGGGCCACGCTGTGGCCTAGTCGTGAATGCCTAAAAAGCGGTTCCGCACCAGCAGGCAAGCCCCGAGCAGTCCTGCTTCTTCGCCCAGCTTGGAATGCACCAGCCTTGTATCATTATTTACAAGGCTTAGCGAGTATTTGTTAATGGCTGTTTTAATGGGTAAACCAATGTAATCACCGGTAGCGAGCAGGCTTCCGCCCAGGATAACCAGCTCGGGATTGAAAACATTGATCAGCGAAGCGATGCCGCGGCCGATGTTGTCGCCCAGTTGCGCGATGAGTTCGATGGCGAGGACGTCGTCGGAAATGGCTGCTTCGACGATGTCGTCCATGGTGATGCTTTCGGGATCGGGGATTTTCGTGGTAATGAGCGAGGACGAGCCTTCGCGGATTTTATCTCGGAACATTCTTTCCAATGCCCAGCCGGCGGCTTCCGTTTCCAGGCAACCTTTTTTGCCGCAGCGGCAGATGTATTCATTATTGAAAACCGGCATATGCCCGAATTCGCCCGCGTAGCCAGATTTGCCGTAATACAATTCCCCGCCCATCAAAATACCCACCGCGATGCCGTAATCGAGGTTCAGGAAAAGTACATCTTTCTCGCTTTCCACTGCGCCGAGGCAAAATTCACCGTAAGCCATTGCCCGTGAATCGTTTTCAAGAAACACGGGAAAACCTATTTTCTCCTCCACAATTTCGCTCAGCGGGCGATCGTCGAAATGGAAGTAGCTGTAACTGTGCCCCGTACGGTAATTCACCCGCCCCGACAGGTTGATTCCAACACCTTTGATACGGTCTTTGGGAATGGACAATCCGTTAATAAAATCAAGAATATGCTTGCAAAGCCTATCCCGCGACTCCACTGTATTCGTCAGTTCGTAGTCCATTTTACCGGAATTCTTCACCAATGCATTGTCCAGATCCAGCAACCCGATCGTCAAATGGCTTTGCTTGACATCGACCCCGACGAAATAGGCGGCATCCGCAGCCACGCCATACAAATTCGGTTTGCGGCCGCCGGAAGAATCTACCTTTCCATAGTCGCTCACCAGGCCTTCGTTCCGCAATTCATTCACAAGTACCGTCACCTTCGGAACACTGATGTTCAGCCGCTTGCCCAGCTCCGGTAATGTCATGTTGCCATGATTGGCCAGATACCCCAGGATAATGCCGGCGGGATCTTTGGTTTTATAGTTGGCGGTAACGCGGAGTGGTCTGCTCATGGGGTGTCAAATTTACGCTCTTTATATCCATTTAGCCCAAAAAACAGGATGAAAACATAGCATACCAACGGCAGCATGAATGCGACCTGCCAGTTGAAATGGTCGATCAGCCAGCCTTGCAAAAAGGAAATAACCGCTCCGCCGACAATGGCCGTGGACAACCAGCCTGACGCCCTTGTAGCATGTTCTTCGAGCCCCGCGACGGACAGTGAAAAGATCGTAGCGAACATAATGGAGTTGCACAGACCTACCGCCACCATCGTCCAGGCAGCCAGCATTCCGGTACTGGTAACCGACACCGCGATCAACAGGACGGCAGCCACCGCGCAAATGCTCAGTACCAATGGCGCCCGCACGATTTTCAGGACACCGGCCCCGATAAACCGCCCTACGAGCATACTGCCCCAGTAAAATGCCACGTAAGTAACAGCCTCATTCTCGACGATACCCGCCGTATCCGCAATGTAATTGGTCAGAAAAGATCCAATGGAAACCTCCGCGCCAACGTAGCAAAACAACGCCACCAGCCCGAACCGGAGATTACGAAAAGCGAAAATACCCGCTTGCCCTTCGACCGCATTCGGCACCTGCGCAACCGGGTTTGGCAATTTCAACTGGCTGATCACGAACGCAATCAGGATGACCAGCGCCGTAATGCAAAGGTAAGGAAGCCGCACCGCCTCGCTGGATTGCCCTACGTGGCTGGTCTCGGAAAGAATGTACCACAACCCCAGCAGCGGCGCCACGGTAGTTCCCAGCGAACCCAATGCCTGAATGAGGTTGAACCGCGAAGAAGCCGTTTCCGGTGGCCCGAGCAGGGTAATGTATGGATTTGCAGCCACTTGCAGGATTACAATGCCAACGGCGAGGATAAAAAGCGCCGCCAGAAAAAGGTAATACTGGTGCATAAGCGACGCCGGGAAAAACAGGAACGTCCCCACCGCCGCAACCGCAAAACCGGCCACCATGCTTTGTTTAAAACCGAATTTACTGACTAAAACCCCAGCGGGAATGGACATGACGCCGTAAGTAAAAAAGAAGTAAAACTGCACCAGCGCCGACTGGGTGTAGGTGAGCTGAAAACTGTTTTTGAAAAACGGCACAAGCGTATCGTTGAGGCAGGTAATGAGCCCCATCATGAAATACAAAACCGCAAGCGTGACAAGGGCAGGCCGGTAACTTTGCCCCTCGGCCAATCCGGTTTGCGAGGTGGCAGCAACTGGTATCTGTGCCATAATCAGACGTTTAAGGATACTTTTACCTGAATAGCTTCCAATGTTTTCCAGCATTGGTACAGCCCACGCGGCACGTGGAAGCAGCCCTTCCATTTACCGCCCTTCAAAGTCAGCAGCGGCTCGCCCTGGCGGTTGAGGTAACCAAACCATTCCCCGAATTCCGGGTCCGGAAAATGGCTCCATGTGTACGTATGCACACGCTCGAACCAGTGCGCACAGCGCTCGTCACCCGTGTGCAGGTAGCCTTTGAGTAGCGTGATAAGCGTTTCCATATGCACCCACCAGAGTTTCTGGTCCCATTCGAGCTGCTGGGGCGGGTTGCCTTTGATATCCATGAAATAGAAAATCCCGCCATATTCTTTGTCCCAGCCATACTCGATGAGTTGTATCGCGATGTCCACCGCCCTTTGCGCCAGCCTCTCATCGGACGTCCGCTCGGCAAGGTCCATCATAAACCACATCGATTCCAATCCGTGCCCGGGATTTACCAGCCGGCCTTCGAAGGAATCCGAAAAGGAGCCATCCGGGCTGATATTTTCCAGGATCACGCCCAGTTCCGGCTTGTAAAACTTGTTCATAACGGTATCGATCCCGCGTTCGATCACCTCGTTCACCAATGCAGGTTCCAGCAGCGATTCGATTTCCAGCACCAGGTTACACAGGATCATCGGCAGCGCAAAACTTTCCAGCGGCCGCGCACCGGGTACGGCCTTGCTGTAAATGCCTTTGGGATTATCCTGCCTTTTCAAAATATTGAAAAAGGTGTCCGTCGCAATGGCCCTGAACTCCTCATTGCCCGTGGCCTTGTACAATTGCCCGAACGCCATCGTGGCAAAACAATCCGAAAAAATGCTGTGAGGCTGCGTGAGCGGATTTCCGTATCGATCTAAGGAAAAATACCAGTTGTTACCTGCGCGGTTGGCGCGAGCCTCCGGCTCGTGCCCGCTCATGTCGCGGACGTCTCGTCCGCTCACCTGCTCGCGCCCGTATTTCCGCAAAAACTCCGCCCCGGAAAGCGCCATGTCCAGCCATTCCTGCCGCTGTTCTACCTGGTTGTACAGCATGGCAAAACACCATACCTGCCGGCATTGAAGCCACACGAATTTATCGGTATCAAACACCTTCCCATCGCGATCGAGGCAGGTAAAAAAGCCGCCGTACTCCTGGTCGGGCGAATTTTTCATCCAGAATGGGATCACATCGTTCAGCAGTGCGTGGCGGTACTGGTCAATATACTTTTCGGGTTGCATGAAAGGTTAGGTTAAGGGTCAGGAATAGTCCTGATTTATAAAAGGTCAGGGATTAAAATCATTTTCAAAATACATCCAGTCGATATGGAACATCGGGGCTTTGACCTTTTCATTCCTGAAAACCAGATAGAGGTCATGGACGCCATTGTCCCCATTCACAGGCAACAATACTTCCTTCCAACCGGTTTTAAGGTCATTCAGCCGTCCGCCGGGAACATCGACTTTACCCAGCAACTGCCCTTCCCTCCCGCCCTGCCGCAACTCGATCGTCCCGCCGGCGCCATGCTCCTGAATACGCAACCGAATGTTTCTGATACGCGAAAGGTCGATCTGGTTGAATCGCGTATATTTTCCGTTGGTAATGTTGGCGATGTAGGACACATAGCCCGTGTTTTGCGTAGCGATCACCACGCCTACATTTCCTTCCTGGTAATCCTCCATTTGTACCAGCGGATTACGCAGCACGATGTGGCTTGCCGTCTTTTGCGGACTAATGCCATTCGCCCCCTTGTCGGTATACGAAGCCTGCAAAACGTACGCACCTTCATTACCCTTACCCATGTGCTCCGTCAATTTCAGCTGGGCAAAAAGCGGCGTTTGCGCCGCATTTTTGCTTAATGAAAGTATATAACCTGCTATTTCCTTCGCATCTTTTTCGGGCAGATCGGCATGTGGGGGCATCGGGTAAGAGCCCCAGTTGCCACTCCCGCCGCTGATGATCTTGCGCGCGAGCATGTCCTGCGCGCCCGCATCATCCGTGTATTTTTTGGAAATATCCTTCAATGCCGGCCCTATCGATTTGGTTTCCAGCGTGTGGCAAGCCTTGCAGTCCAGCGAAGCATACAATTTGGCTGTCGCGGCATACCGGACATTCTCTCCTTCCGAGCCCGACAATGCCCCGGCCAGATCTTTTCCAAATGCCAGGTAATTGAAACCCGTGTGAATTTTGGCGCGATCGATCTTACCGTCTTCTTTGTCGGTCACTTTAATGTTGTAATCAAATGGGGAATTATCCCAATAAAAGCTGCGGTTCGCCTTCGTCTCGATCTTCACATCCGGCGGCGTGTTGCCGATCTTGAATTCAGTGGTAGCGGTGCCCTTGCCGCCATTCTGATCGGAAACGGTGAGTACCACATTGTAAGTGCCGGGTTTTGTAAAAGTATGCTTAATCTCCTCGCCCGTCAGCTTTTTTGAACCGATCTTCCATTCGTAAGTCAGCTTGTCGGAAGCATCGTAATCCTTTGAACCTTTGGCTGAAAGCGTTGTCGTAAATGGCGCCGCGCCGATGGTTTTCCCTGTCGTGACAGCCGCGATCGGGTTGCGGTTACCTTCGGCATATTCGACGCGGATAATGCCTGAATCGGTATTGCGGGCAAACCAGTTGGTACCATAAGCGAGCAGGTAAATGGCCCCGTCCGGCGCGATCTGCATACCGATCGGCGCCACCACTTTCAGCTGCGGCAGAAATGGCTCCATACTTACATAGTTGCCGTTGGCATCCATCGTTACCGCCATGATCCATTTACGGATCCATTCAAAAATGAACAGCTTTCCATTGTAATATTCGGGCAGTTTGTACGGTGCATTCGGGTACAAATCGCTGTAATACACCGGCCCGGCCATGGCGCTGGCACCGCCTTTGCCCACCAGCGGGTATTTCTTCGAAGGACCTTTCCCGTACCAGATGAATGCAGGCTGCGCAGGCGGCAATTCGCGAATGCCCGTGTTATGCGGCGAGTCGTTGACCGGCTTTTGCGGGTCTTTTCCCGGACCTTCTTTTTTAGTGGCAAAATCGTAATCCGGGAACACCTCATTATCACCCAAAAAGTAAGGATAGCCGAAGAAGCCGGGTTTGCGGGCCTGGTTAATTTCGTCGTAACTCATTTTCCCTTCGCTCCCCGGCACCTCTGTATCCGGGCCTACGTCGCCCCAATACAAATATTTGGTTTTAGGATCGACGGAAATGCGGAACGGGTTTCGCACGCCCATGGCGTAAATTTCCGGCTTGCCTTGCGACCCGTCTTTTGGAAACAGGTTGCCTTCCGGAATGCTGTAAGTACCATCCGCTTCCGGCTTGATGCGCAGGATTTTGCCCCGGTAATCATTACTATTGGCCGTCGCAGCCTGATCGTCCGAAAGTTCGCGGCCGGGACGCTCGTCGATGGGCGTATGGCCCTCGATTTCCTCCGCATTGGTATTATCACCGATTGATAAGTACAGCAGCCCGTCCGAAAATGTAAGGTAACCGGCAGAATGGCAGCAATATTTGCGTTGGGTCGGCACTTCCAGGAGTACTTTTCTCGAATCCTGATTCAGATTTTGCCCTTTCAGCTCGAAGCGCGCCAGGTGACTGACGCTCTTCTCGCCGCCGACACCATAATAGAAGTAAATCCAGTTATTATTCTTGAAATCCGGGTCAGCCGCCACGCCGAGCAGGCCGTCCTCGATGCCGCTGAAAACATTGAACTGCGCGATCGTCGAGAGCTCTTTGGTAGCGTTGTTAAAATACCGCACCGCCCCCTTCCGCTCGGCGATCACGAGGTCGTAGTTCGGCAGGATCGCCATTTCCATGGGCTCGTCCAGTCCTGATACGAGTTTCGTATACGTAAACCGGCTCGAATCCGGCCCATCCGAAACACTGCCAACGCGGACCGCTCCGGCATGGTCGACATCGCGAAACAAAGGTTTATCATGCCGACTCACCGAAGCCAGACAAAGCCCCCCGGCAAGCACAAGACCCAAGAAAGATTTCAATTTTTCCACTCGATAAACTTAATAAAATGGTTTAGGAAATGTAGCGTTATGTAAAAATTAATTTTCTAATTAGTTTATGAGTTGATGAGTTCAAAGTTTAGAGTGCATTTTTCGATCTTAACTCACTCACTTATTAACTCATCAACTCATCGACTCATCGACTTTCAACTCAATAATTCGCATTCTGCGCAATCGAGCCGCCTGAACGATCGATCTCTACTTGCGGGATCGGGAATACTTCGTTTTTTCCTGCTGTGAAATTGCCGCCTTTGCCATTCGAGCCGGGTTTTGCGGCGTAAGCTTTCATCGTCGGCACCAACGCATTCCAACGCATCAGATCGAACAGTCGGTGGTATTCCATTGCCAGCTCCACGCGTCTTTCGTGCCGCACCGCCTTTCTCAGGTCGTCGCTCGCCTTGACGTCGGGCAGCTGTTTTTCAGCTACTTTCAAAACCCTCGATGCCGCTTCGACGTCCTTCCTCGACGAGCCGGACGCCCGTTTGCGCACCTGGTTAATGTAGTTTGCCGCTTCGGCCTTGTCCCCGCCGCTTTCGACCAATGCCTCCGCGTACATGAGCAGCACATCGGCGTAGCGGATCGGATGATAGGTCCAGGCGTCGTTGCCCCATCCCTGCCCCCGGCGCGACTCGGGCAAATACACTTTGCGGCTGTGGTAGCCGGTATTCGGGTAGGTAGAAAAGTCGAGTACCTCTTTTGTTCCATTCAGCTTCGGAAACTGGTCACCCGATTGCAAAACCGTGTACAGCTGGCGTGAATCGCCCTCTTCGAACTCATTCACAAGGTCTTGCGTAGGCAGATCGAAACCCCAGCCGCCGGTTGCTCCACGTGGCGAACAATACACATTAATGGTACTACCCACTATCGGAATGGCCGGATCGTCGCCCATAATAATGGAAAACACCGCCTCTTTGGTCTTATACCCATTTTCTAGGAAAATCTCCTGAAACTGAGGGTGTAATGCATACGCACCCGAATCGATCACTTTTTTAGCGGCGTCGCGTGCCTTCTCAAAAAGCGCGGCATCGTCTTTGGCAAAAAACAGGTAAACCCTGGCCAGCAATGCCCACGTAGCCTCACGCGTAGCCCTACCAACTTCCGAGGCCTGCAAACTCTTCGCCGAAAGCATTGCCGGGTCATTGGCTGCCGCAGTAAGCTCAGCTTCAATAAATTGGAAGACTTCCTTCGCAGTAGCACGATTCAGTTTGGTACGATCCTCGACGGTCAGCGTTTTCGTCACCAGCGGCACGCCACCGAAAACTTCCGCGAGTTCGAAGTAGAAAAATGCCCTTAGAAAGCGGATTTCAGCAAGGTAGCGGCTCTTTTGCACAGGGTCCAGCGGCGCACCGCCGGCATCGATGAGGCTGGCTTCGGGCAGCCGCTCCAATGCTACATTACAATTCCCGATCGCACTGTACCGGGCTGTCCAGTAACCAGCCAGCGTTTCGTTCGAAGAAATCGTGCGGCCGAAACCCAGGTCGGTCACAAAAGGGCGGTCTCCGGCGTCGGAACCGCCTTTGTCGGCATCGTCTGTGGCCATATTGCCGAGCTCGGCGCGGGCGGCTTCATAGCCCCAGAAGTTACTCACAAAACCACGATAGCAAGTTACCAGCGACTTGAAGCCGGCATCGGGCGATTTATAGAATGTCTCGTCGGTAAGGTTGCCCGGCGGCGTGCGATCGAGGAAATCGTCGGAGCAGGAAGTTCCGAGCAGCAGCAGGCACGACGCCAACATTAATATCGATAACTTTTTCATAGTGAATATTTTAGAATTTTGCATTGATACCAAACATCCATGTGCGCGCCTGCGGGAAGTATCCCTGATCGATCCCGGTCAGCTTCGGGTCCGTCGAACCCATTTCCGGATCGAGGCCGCTGTATTTGGTGATCGTGAACATGTTTTGCGCACCGACGTAGAACCTTACCTGTTTGATTTTCGCCTTTTGCAGCAAACCTGTTGGCAGGCTGTAACCGAGCTGCAAGTTCTTCATACGCAGGTACGAACCGTCCTCCACGAAATATTGGGATACATTGGTGTTCAGGCCGGCATTTTGCGAAATTTTGTAGTATTCGTTGGTACTGCCCGGCCCGTTCCATGCTCTTTCCAGGAAACCCTTCGGCGCATTGTACCAGCCCGTTCCGGCCTCGGTGTCGTAGCGGAGAATATTCATCACATCATTCCCCTGCGAGCCCTGCACGAATGCACTGATATCGAACCCTTTGTAGGCCGCATTGACAGTCAGTCCGTAAATGAAGTCGGGCCATGGGTTACCAATTTTCGTCCGGTCGTCTGCATTGATCAGCTGGTCGCCATTGATGTTTTTGAAGCGGATATCGCCGGGTGTCGAAAGGCCTTTCTGCGCGCTTGCGTTGACTTCGTCCGCCGTCTGGAAAATACCGTCGGTTTGCCATCCGAAATAATAGCCCACGGGCATTCCTTCCTCCGTTTTGGTGATAGTTTCGCCCAAATGCGCAGTCGAATAGATCGGTTCTCCGCCGCCCAGCGTGGTTACTTTATTGGTAAATGTCGACAATGTAGTCTTGATACCATACTGAAAACCAGCCACTTCATCATCATAACCGATAGCAAAATCCCACCCTTTGTTCACCATTTTCCCGGCATTCGACCAGGGGAAATTGGGATAACCCAAGGTGGTCGGCAGCGGCACGATAAGCAGCATATTGTCGACTGCCTTTTTGAAATAATCGGCAGTGAGCGTCAGTTTGTTATTCAAAAACGCAAGGTCTACGCCGATATCGGTCTGGTTGGAAGTCTCCCATTGCAGGATCGGGTTGCCAATGCTATTGCGGCCGGCGCCCATGTACCAGGTTTTGTTGTCGCCGAAAAGGTAGCGGTTGTTATTGGCGTAGGTCGATAAATACGCGCCGTTCGCGACATTCTGGTTACCGATTTGCCCATAACTCGCCCGCAGCTTGCCTTCCGAGAGCCATTTCAGCCCCGAATCTTTGAAAAACGCCTCGTTTGTAAAGTTCCAGGCTGCCGAAACCGACGGGAAGGTACCCCAGCGGTAATCCTTCGCAAACCTCGAAGTACCGTCGCGGCGCACGTTGGCCGTCAACACATATTTCCCTCCGAACGAGTAGCTTACCCGGCCAAAATAGGAATTCAATGCATTCGAATAAGTATAACCCGATGCGCCCGGATTGATCGTAGCGGAGTTGATAATGCGCATATCTTCTTCATTATTAACGATTCCCTGCTTCGAAGCACCATACTCCAATCCTTTCGTGAGCTCGGCCGACGTGCCCGCGAGCACATTCAGGCGATGCTGGCCCCATACCTGGTCGAATGCCAGGGTATTTTCCCAAAGGAAGTAATTGGACCAATAGGAATAGTTGCTGACCGTGTTGTAGGTCGCGTAATCATAGCCATTGAGGTAATATTGCGGTGTAAAACCTTTGGAAAGGCCCCTGTGAACGTCCAGACCAAAGTTGCTGCGGAATTTGAGTGGTTCAAAAATCTTGACTTCCAGGTTCGCACCGCCTTTCAGACTGATACCTTCCCAAATGCTCTGGCGCATGCGCTCGATCTGCCCAACCGGGTTCGGCTTATTGGAATATAACACACCCGCATAGCGCGAAAACGGGTTGCTGGCGTCATAGCCCTGCATGATGGTTTGGTAAAAAGAAGGGATGTCACGCAGGTTATCACGGTAAACGGGCGTGATCGGGTCGGCGGTCATGGCGCTGAAAATCGTCCCGGAATAAGGATTGTTCTCATCGATATTGCGGCGGCTTTCGTACACCACGGCGATATTGCTGCCCAGGCGTACGCGGTCGTTGATATCCGCATTGACGTTGTTGCGCCACGAAATCCGGCGATAGTCCGAACCGCGCACAATGCCTTTCTGATCCACATAACCCAATGCCGACGCAAAATCGACCTTTTTGCTGCCGCCGGAAACGGTGATGTTGTAGCTCTGCACGGGTGCATTTTCGTGGATGATCTGCTTCCACCAGTCCGTACCATCGGGACCGGTGTTGGTGCGCACGAAATTGAGCGCCTGCGCTTTCATATCCGGCGAAATCGGCGGGGTGACGCCTACCGCTTCCGCCGCGCGGTTCTTGTAATCGATAAATTCCTCTGCATTAAGCATATGCGACCGCTTCCAGGGCGACTGCAAGCCATAGTAGCTATCGAATGAAACGCTCATCGATTCCGACTTGGAGCCTTTTTTAGTGGTGATGATCACCAGGCCATTCGATGCCCGCGAACCGTAAATGGCTGCGGCAGAGGCATCTTTGTGAATGTCCATCGTCTCAATATCGTTCGGATTCAGCCACCCGATGCCGGTTTGCGGCAAGCCGTCGACGATGTAAAGCGGCTCATTGGAGTTGTTGATCGAACCGATGCCCCGTATACGTACAACGCCCGCGGAACCCGGGCTCCCGCTCGACTGTGTCACCATTACGCCCGCGGCTTTACCCTGCAATGCATCCGCCGCCGAGCGTACGGGCATATTCCGGATCTCGTCACCTCCGATCGACGCTACCGAGCCGGTCACATCCTTTTTATTGACGGTACCATACCCGACCACCACCACCTCCGAAAGCGATTTAGAATCCGTCGAAAGCTTCATATCGACCACCGAGCGGTTCTCGACAAGCGTTTCGGCCGAAAGGTAGCCGATAAACGAAAAGACCAGCGTGGCATTCTCGGGCACATTCGGGAGCTCGTAACGCCCTTCACCATTGGCAGTAGTGCCTGTGCCAGAACCTTTTACAATCACGCTCGCACCGGGCAACGGCTCGCCGGATACAGCATCCGCCACCACGCCCGAAACCGTAAGTGCTACCTGGGTTACCTTCCTTTCCGACACCCCTTTCAATAGCGAAGCGAGCGTGCTCACCGGCTGAGTCGACTGTAATTGGCCGGTCGGTTGCTGTTGCGATGATGTTTTCTGCTCCGCATCCGATCGTTCGCTCTCTTTTTCGGTCGTTTCGTCCTTAATATAGATCACATAGAAATTGTCCCGTAGTTTCTTGAAAGCCAGATTGTTCGGTTCCAGAATTTTACGCAACGAATTTTCCAACGAACCCGTTTGACGCGCGCCCAGCTTCCCGGACTCCTTCACGGTTTTGCCATTGACATAGCCGGAGTTGTACAAAAAAGAAACATTGAACTGTTTTTCCAGCTCACGCAGCCTGGATTCCAGGGTCACCGCCTGGCGCGGGTTTGCATGGCTGCCGGGTGCGGCCTTCTCAGGAGCGATGCCATCCGGCGTGACCCGACCCGGGGACGGGCCATTGCGGGTGCTTCCATCCGCGCTCGACAACGCGACGGTCTGCGCCTGCGTGATCGGGACGGCGCAGCAGCATAATGCGATCAGGTTAAGGGTAGTGATCAGTCGTTTCATAGGCGAAAACGTTTAACAGGTTTAGTTTAAATGGCCAAAATGCGAACGCGTACCACATTATTTCGCGATTCTGAACATAGAGTACCGTTTCATTCGGCCTACCGCCATGTAAGGCGTAACTTTTTTTTAAAATTCTTTAAACAGTCTTATTCAAGAGATCAGGCGTTATTCATTTGCTATTTATTAATATATAAAATTTAATTTATTAGTTAGTTAATAAATTAAATTATAAACTAAACATACGCTATGAAATGCTTCCAGAATCAACTTACCGACTCATCAATGCCGTACTTTGAACCCTGACCTCCAAACTTTCAACCCTAAACTCTGGACTTTAAACTCTGGACTTTGAACCCTGAACTCCAAACTTTCAACTCTAAACTCTAAACTCTGAACTCCCAACTCCCGTCCTATTCCGCTCTCGGCGCAATCACGATTTGATTGCCATCCCGGGAAATGGTGACGGCCGATGCCTCGGCGATGCCTTCCAGGAGCAGCTCCACATTGTCTGTCGGTACGGAGCCGGATATCTGGCGATCGAGCAATTCGGGGTTACCGGCTTCTGTTTCCAGGCCATAAGTGTCCTGCAATATCGCCGCGACCTCCCTGAGTGAAGTATTTTTGAAAACCAGCTTATGCTCCTTCCAGGCGGAATAGCGCCCTGTTTCAACACGTTCGCGCTGGTAGTCGGTAGGTTTTTTAGTGAAGCGAATCATTTCCCCCGGTTTGAGCACCAATGTATCCCTTTCTGAATCGCCCAGGTTACACCGTACCTTCCCCTCGTCAAGGACGATCCGCGTTCCGCTTTCGCGTTTGCTTATATTAAATTGAGTACCAAGTACATCCAGACTGAAATCGTCGCCCGTGCGCACACGGAACTTCCGGTGATCTTTGGTATGAACCACTTTGAAATACCCCTCACCTTCCAGCTTGACCTCGCGCAACTCCGGCCATTCCCTATCATAGGAAAGCACCGAGTTGCCGTTGAGCGTCACTTCCGAGCCGTCGGGCAATGTCAGCACACGCGTTTCGCCGAAAGCGGTCCTTTCAACAATGCGACCATTTTGCCGCTGAAACATATACATCCCAATGCCGGCAACGACCAGCAGCAACACCGCCGCCGCGATGCCACGCCAATTGAACCAGCCAGACCTATTGACAGACGGCACATTCCATTCCTGCGGCACCGGCTGCGCTGCTTCGATGCGCGCGAAGATTTTACCCTCCAATGCAGACAGTCCGTCGGCCGAAAGGCTTTCCGTAAAAGCAGGCCGAGATTCGGCCGAAAGGTACCACGCTTCAAGCTCAGCGGCCTCTTCGGGCGAGTTCTGCCCGTTTTTGTCTTGTTCCAATAAGTACTGCAAGCGATCTTTGTCCATTCGTCTATATGCTTCTTCGCTTTTAATAGAGTAACATTCCGGCGCGGTTACCGCCATTCTCAGGCGTTTTTTTACTACCGATATAAATCCCACAATGCCAGCACAAGCCACGCCCAGGCAAATTCTTTCAGGTTGTCGCGCAGGATTTTGAGCGCCCTTCCCATTTGCTTTTCGACGGTATCCACCGGAATTTGCTCCTGCTCGGCGATTTCCTTATAAGTAAGATGCTCCTTCCTGCTCAGCACATATACTTTCCGCAATTTTTCGGGCAGGTTTTCAATGCTCTTTTCCAATGCACTGGCGAGCTCCTCGTAATGCAGGCGGTCTTCGATGTAATTACCTTCTTCACCGGGTGTTTTCAGCCAATGTTCGAGGTAAGCTTCCCTGATTTTGCGGGAACGAATGTGGTTATAGATGCTATACCGCGACGCGCCGAACAGGTAGGCTTCCAGCGAAACCGATATCAGCAACGTCTCGCGTTTGGTCCAGAGATCGGTGAAAATCTCCTGGATAATCTCCTCACATTCCTCCCGTAACAGGAGCCGGCGGTATGCGGCGTCGAAGAGCCGGCGCCAGTATTTGCGGTACAATGCGGCAAAAGCGTCGCTGTCGCCCGTTCGCATATGGGCGAGTAAAGTGGCGTCGGCGCTATCTGGGTTTTCGGGAACGATGATCGGATCGGGTTTAGAGGCCCGCAAGTTCGGTTATCCGTCGGTTAAAACCGACGGTAAGTTTTGGGGAGTTGTTTTAAGCGATCTCATTTTTTAACAATTTTTAAGACAACAGATTTCTTATGTAACCGTTGTTGAGACATTATGCATCTTAAACAAACCTTTCAAAATGAGAACATTATCTGTACTTTTTCTGATGGTACTGTGCTGCACCTCGGCCAGTTTTGCGCAATCCCCCGACCAGAAGATCGGCTACGTCGACCAGCAACATATCCTGGAAAACATGCCCGAATTCAAGAAGCTGAATGAGGAAATCGTCATTAAAAGCGATCAGTACGACAAAATTCTGAAAGGGAAATACGAAGAGTTCAAACTGAAATCGGACGCTTTCGACAAACTCGTTGCCAGCAAGGCCGATCAGGCCATTTTGCGCGATAAAGCCATCGAGCTAGAAAACCTGAAAAAATCCTACGAAGATTTCGAGACCAATTCCATGGCGCAGCTCCGTGACTATTATTCCAAAAAGTTTGATCCCATCAAACAAAAAGTCAATGAGGCCATCATCTTCGCCGGCCGCCAGAAAGGCTACGCATTCCTCCTCCGCATGGATCTCAACCCCAACGGCGGTGACCTCTGGCCCGTGGTCCTCTACGCCCGCGACACCACCTCGAACCTCACGTCCGACATTATGAAGAACCTTGGCATCAATGCCGCGGCGGCTTCGACCAGGAAAGTGGGGCTGCCGCAACTCCTAAAAAAGTAGAAAAACTATTTCCTTTACCGTCGGTTGAAACCGACGGTAAAGGATTTGCAGCTATTATCTGATACCGTCAGTTTTAACTGACGGAGAGTACACTAGTAGTATTGACTCGGCTACTCAATTCCTGACCAAAGTCAGTTTTCCCCACTCCTTTCCGTCAGCCGTTCCAGCCGTCGTATGCGCCAATTTTGGACAAGGTTTAATCCAGACCATGACCATGAGCATATTGACGGCCCCGGAGGCCATTCCCGATACAAAGCATGTTTGTTACCATTGCGGCGAGGATTGCCGCGATGAGGTACTGCATGCCGACGACCATGATTTCTGCTGCGACGGCTGCGTGACCGTTTACAGCCTGCTGAAAGAAAGTGATCTTTGTCAGTATTACGCCATCGAAGCCGCCCAGGGCATTTCGCCGGACCCGACATTCTACAAGGGCAAGTACGATCACCTCGACCAACCCGATGTTTCCGGGAAAATGATCGAGTTCACGGATGGGCGCCTCACTACCGTATACTGGTACCTGCCGAAAATGCATTGCAGCTCGTGCATCTGGCTGCTCGAACATCTCTATCGCCTTAACCCGGCGGTACGGAGCTCGGTGGTGAACTTTCCGGAGAAAAAGGCGAGAATTACGTTCAACGCGGGGGCGCTGCGGCTGAGCGACCTCGCGGCGCTCCTCACGCGCATCGGGTACGAGCCCTACCTGAGCATGGACGATCTTTCGGGCAAAAAAGCGGGCAAATGGAACCGGACGCGGCTTTACAAAATCGGGATCGCGGGCTTTGCATTCGGGAACATCATGATGCTGAGCTTTCCCGAGTATTTCCATTTGGGACAAAATACTTCCGACCAGAATCTCCGCACGCTTTTCGGTGTCCTGAACCTCGCATTGAGCATGCCGGTACTGCTGTACTGCGCTGGGGATTTTTACAAATCGGCCTGGTCGGCGCTGAAAGGGCGTTACCTGAACATTGATGCGCCCATTGCCCTCGCATTGAGCTGTGTTTTCCTGATCAGCATTTACCAGCTCGCTACACAAACCGGCCCCGGCTACCTCGATTCGTTTGCCGGAGCGGTGTTCTTCATGCTCGTGGGCAGGTATTTTCAGGACAAAACCTACGCCGGCGTCTCATTCGACCGCGATTATAAATCCTACTTTCCGATCGCCATTTCCGTTTTGAACGACGGCGCTGAAACCCGTAAACCCATTACCGAGCTCCGAAAAAACGACCGGATGCTGGTCAGGAATGAAGAGCTGATCCCTGCCGATGCGGTATTGCAAAGCGCCGTTGCGATGATCGATTACAGTTTTGTGTCGGGCGAGTCGCAGGCCGTCGAGAGGCGCAAAGGCGATACGATTTATGCCGGGGGCAAGCAAAAAGGGGCGGCTATCGAGCTGGAAGTACTGCGCGAGGTTTCGCAAAGCTACCTGACGCAACTCTGGAATAATGAAGCATTTACACGCGAGAAAGACGATGCGAACAAGTCGCTGGCTTCGCGCATTAACCGCTACTTTTCACTGACAGTACTGGGCATTGCGGTAATCACTTTTGCAATATGGTTTTGGGTCAATAAAAACCCTGAGACCGCATTTCTCGCATTCACTACCACCCTTCTGGTCGCTTGCCCGTGCGCATTGCTGCTTTCCTCTACGTTCACGAACGGCAACCTGCTGAGCGTTTTCAGCCGCAACCGCTTTTATCCCAAAAACGCCCACAGTATCGAACGGCTGGCACAGATCGACGCCGTCGTTTTTGACAAAACAGGTACCATTACCTTGCCCGACGACGCCGAAATCGATTTTACCGGCGAGTCCCTGACGCGGGAAGAGCTGATGATGATCAAAACGCTGGTCGGGCAATCGTCCCACCCGCTGAGCCGGCTCATCGCGAAGCATTTGACCGATATTCCTGCCAGCCGACGCGTGCTGACGGGGTTTTCCGAAACCAGCGGTAAGGGAATGGCTGCGCAATGGGGCGCGAGAATGGTCAAAATCGGCTCTCCCGGCTGGGTAGGTGCGGCCCGCGACAATGCAGGTCACCAGCAATCGAGCCGGGTGTATGTGGCTGTCGATGATGTGGTTAAAGGCTATTTCACAATCCGGAGCAAATACCGCCCGGAGCTGCCGGAAACGCTGGCCGCATTACACCAGGCAGGCATCCGCACATACCTGCTCTCCGGCGACCGCCCTACCGACCGCGACTTACTCGCACCGCTTTTCGGGCAGCATGCATTGCTGCTCTTTGACCAAAAACCCGGGCAAAAACTGGATTTCGTACGCGGGCTGCAAAGCGAAGGCCGTCACGTACTCATGGTCGGCGATGGGCTGAACGATGCCGGTGCATTGCGCCAAAGCGACGTCGGGCTGGCGGTGTCGGACGATATCAACAACTTCTCCCCTTCCTGCGACGCGATTGTGGAAGGAAACCAGCTAAGCCTGCTCCCCGGCTACATTGCATTAGCCCGCAGCGGCCAGCGCATTATCCGCCAGAGCTTTGCTATTTCATTGATCTACAACATACTGGGACTTTCGTTTGCCGTCACAGGCCATCTTTCGCCCGTGATTGCGGCGATACTGATGCCCGTCAGCTCCATTACGATCGTGGCTTTCACAACCCTCGCCAGCAATGCGGCTGCGCGGCGGCACCTTAAAAAACTGACCAATGTCATAAAACGGGCGTAGCGGTTGTCATGCTTTGTCCGTCGTGCCGCCGGTAGTTTTGGATTATCAAACTCACCTAACCGATCCTCATCATGAGCGCATTGTATCTGCTGATTCTCGCCAGTCTGCTGGTGGCACTGGGATTCCTCGGCGCATTCATCTGGTCGGTGCGGAAGGGGCATTACGACGACGACTACACGCCTTCCGTACGCATCCTGCTCGACGACACCGAAAAAAGCAGTACTAACTGACGCCATTCATCTGAACTGAATTTTACCATTTATCCTCACCGAATTATGTCAAACGTTCCCCATCCCGGTCTTGCCTCCGTCGAGTTGGATGAATTTCAATACGACAACCGCATTGTCCGGGACTTCGCCATCGCCACGATCCTGTTCGGGCTTATAGGCATGCTCGTGGGCTTACTGGCCGCCTTGCAGCTGGTTTTCCCGAACCTGAATTTCGACCTGCCTTTCCTTACATTCAGCCGCATACGTCCACTGCATACCAATGCGGTGATCTTCGCATTTGTCGGAAACGGCTTTTTCACAGGACTTTACTACTCCGTTCCGCGCGTACTGCGGACGCCCATCTGGAGTCCGGCATTGAGCCGCTTCCATTTCTGGGCCTGGCAGGCCATTATCCTCGGCGCGGCCATTTCGCTGCCTATGGGTTTTACTACTTCCAAAGAATATGCGGAGCTGGAATGGCCTCTGGACATCGCCATAGCCGTGGTTTGGGTTTCTGCATTGGTCAACATCATTATGACGACAATCAACCGTCGCGTGGAGCACATTTATGCCGCGGTATGGTTCTACATCGCCTCTTTTGTGACAGTAGCGATGCTGCACGTGGTGAACAGCATTGCGCTGCCGATCTCGTTCATGAAAAGCTACTCCGTGTATGCGGGCGTGCAGGACGCGCTCGTGCAATGGTGGTACGGGCACAACGCAGTCGCATTTTTCCTTACGACGCCCTACCTGGGGCTGATGTACTACTTTCTGCCCAAAGCTGCTAACCGGCCCATTTACTCCTACCGGCTTTCGATCGTGCATTTCTGGGCGCTGATATTCCTGTATATCTGGGCCGGGCCGCACCACTTGCTCTACACCGCTTTGCCCGAATGGGCGCAGACGCTCGGCACCGTATTTTCCGTCATGCTCCTTGCGCCGTCCTGGGGCGGGATGATGAACGGATTGATGACCCTGCGCGGTGCCTGGGACAAAGTACGTGAAGATGTGGTACTGAAATTCATGGTGGTAGCCATTACCGCTTACGGCATGGCCACTTTCGAAGGGCCGATGCTTTCGCTCAAAAACGTAAACGCCATCGCCCACTACACCGACTGGATCGTGGCACACGTACACGTGGGGGCACTCGGGTGGAACGGCTTCCTCACATTCGGTATCCTGTACTGGCTTTTCCCGCGCCTCTATAACCGGCCGTTGTATTCTCCCAAAGCCGCCAATTTCCATTTCTGGATCGGCACGCTGGGCATTATCTTCTATACCATCCCGATGTATTGGGCCGGCTGGGTACAGAGCTCGATGTGGAAGGAATTTACACAGGAAGGACTTTTGAAATACCCCAATTTCCTGGAAACCGTAACGGCGCTCAAACCACTGTATTTTCTCCGCGGTGTAGGCGGCTCGTTGTACCTCGTTGGTTTTGTGGTGATGATCTATAACCTGTGGATGACCGCGCTGAAAGGCAAGCTCGTAGCCACCGAAACCGCCAAAGCCATGCCGCTGAATGCGATCTGGCATGCGGAGAAGAGCGAATACTGGCACCGCAGGCTCATGGAACGCAAGCCCCTGGCATTAACCATCTTCTCCCTGGTAGCCGTCGCGATCGGCGGGATGATCGAAATGATCCCGACGTTCCTGGTCGAATCCAATGTACCAACCATTGCGAGCGTGAAGCCTTATACGCCGCTGGAATTGCAGGGCCGCGACATTTACGTCCGCGAAGGCTGCTACGTATGCCACACGCAGATGATCCGTCCGTTCCGTTCCGAGATCGAGCGGTTCGGGGAGTATTCCAAATCGGGGGAATTCGTATACGACCACCCGCACCAATGGGGCTCCAAACGCACAGGACCGGATTTGCATCGCATAGGCGGCAAGTACCCCGATTCCTGGCATTACAACCACATGGAAGATCCGACCAGCATGTCACCCGGCTCCATCATGCCGCGTTACGGTTGGCTGCTCGAAAACGATCTCGATACCACCACCACGGTGGCCAAAATCAAAGCCATGCAAACGCTGGGCGTGCCCTACGAAAAAGGCTACGAACACCAGGCCAACGCCGATCTCTTGAAGCAGGAAAAGGAAATTCAGGAACGCCTGAAACAAAGCGGCATCAAAACGGCGGCGAATAAAGAGATCATCGCACTGATCGCTTACATGCAACGAATGGGAACTGATATTAAAAAATGACCCCTCATGAAATTCCGCAATTACCTCGAAACCATAGCCGGTGTGGGCATTTACCCGCTCATATCCCTGCTGATATTCTTCGCTTTCTTCGTCGGCCTGCTCTTTTATGTGTGGGGGCTGGATAAAAGGAAGCTCGACAAAATGCGCAGCATTCCGCTCAACGACGGCGTTGCAAAAAAGACCCTGCTATCACTTCTGCTGCTCGGATGTGTTGCATTGCCCGCATCGGCGCAGGAAACGACCGAAAAAGTACGCGCCATCACCGAGCTGGACCTGATCCTTTACGTACTGCTTGGTGCATTGGTATTCATCATGATACAGCTGGCCATTTTGCTGGTGTCGGCAATGAATATCCTCAACAAAACCGCCCATGCTTCCCACGAGGAGCCTAACCACATTTTCAGTACGCATTGGTGGCGCAAGTTCAGGGGCATCAGCGTGGCCGTGCATAACGAAAAAGACATCCTGATCGATGGTCACGATTACGACGGCATCCAGGAGCTCGACAACCGGATGCCGCCCTGGCTGCAATTCCTGTTTTACACCACCATTTTCATCGCCGTAGTTTATTCGGCCTACTATTTCAGCGGCCTGGGCGATTTGCAGATCGCGGAGCTCGAAAAGGAAATCGCCACTGCCGAGGCAGATAAGAAGGCTTACATGGAAAAAGTGGGCGCCAGCATGGACGAAAATTCCGTAACGCTCCTCACAGACAAAGCAGGCGTGGAAGCGGGGATGAAAATTTTCCAGGAAAAATGCACGGCTTGCCACGGTACCGAGGGCGGCGGCTCGGTAGGCCCCAACCTCACCGACGACTACTGGCTGCACGGCGGCGGCATTCACAATGTGTTTAAGGTGATTAAATATGGTGTACCCGAAAAAGGAATGATCTCCTGGGAGAAACAGCTTTCCCCTACCGACATCCAGAAGGTGGCGAGCTTCGTGCTTTCAATTAAGGGTACCAAGCCGGCCAATGCGAAGGAGCCGCAAGGCGAGCTTTTCAGTGAAGAGACCGTGGCAGAGAACTAATTGAATCATGAAAACCAGTACCGAAACACGGCCCCTGTATCCCCAGCGCCCCGAAGGCAAATGGCATAACCGCCGTGTGGCATTCAGCATCGCCATCATCGCATTGCTGTTCGTCGTTCCGTTCGTACGGGTCGGCGGGCAGCCGCTGGTGTTATTGAATGTAATTGAAAGGAAGATCATGCTCTTCGGCATCTTCATCGGGCCGCAGGATTACTGGCTTTTCGGGCTGACAATGCTTTCGTTTTTCGTGTTCATTGTGCTTTTCACTACCGTTTTCGGGCGGTTGTGGTGCGGCTGGGCTTGCCCTCAGACGGTTTTTATGGAAATGGTTTTCCGCAAAATCGAATACGCCATCGAAGGCGACGCCGGGAAACAAAAACTGCTGGACAAAGCACCATGGACAGCGGACAAAATCCTGAAAAAGGGTTTGAAATACACCATTTTCCTGATCGTTTCCTTTGCCATTGCCAACCTGCTGCTGGCCTATGTGCTGGGTACGGATGAATTATCCAAAATCATTTTGGAACCGGTTGAGGATCATATCGGGCTATTTTCCGGCATTGTCCTGTTCACAGCCGTATTCTACTGGAACTTCGCGTGGCTGCGCGAGCAGGCCTGCACGGTGGTGTGCCCGTATGGCCGCCTGCAAAGCGTGCTGCTCGACCGCAACTCCATCAACGTCGCCTACGACCACGAACGCGGCGAGCCAAGGGGCAAGCTGCACAAAGGTACCGACCGCACCGAAGGCGATTGCATCAATTGCTTCCAATGCGTGGCCGTATGCCCCACCGGCATCGATATCCGAAATGGTACCCAAATGGAATGTGTGAATTGCACGGCATGCATCGATGCCTGCGACGCGATTATGGACAAAGTCGGGTTTGACCGTGGCCTGATCCGCTATACTTCCGAAAACGCGATTGCAAAAAAGACTGCAAAAGTGATCACCCCGCGGACCTGGGGATATGCGGCGGTACTGCTGTTGCTCTGGTCGGCATTGGGGTTCGTGGTAGCGACCCGCACCGATACGCAAACCACCCTTTTCCGCGCACCCGGCAGCCGCTACATCGAGAACGGCGACGGCACCATCAGCAACCTCTACACATTCAAGATATTCAACAAGACGAACCGCACCATCAAACCCTCCATGCACCTCGACTCCCCGCACGGTAAACTTCTTTTCGCCGGATCACCCGATCTGACGCTGGAAGCGGCGGGGATGTCCGAGGGAACCGTGTTTGTGATTATCCCGAAATCCGAATTGAGAAGCCGGAAAACAGTGCTGAAACTCTCGGTTTCGCAGGATGATCAGTTGCTTGAAAGTTTTGAGACCACATTCATGGCACCGGAAGAATAATGTCCATTAACCTACTTTTTGAAACACCATGAAAATCAATTGGAAAGCCCTCATTGCCTCTGTTTACATCAGCTTTATTTCGATGATCCTGTTGCTCGTAAGTATGAGCGCGGGGCAGAAAATCGATCTTGTAACGGACCATTACTACGAGGAGGAACTGAAATTTCAGGGTAAGATCGACAAAGCCCAACGCGCCGCGGCATTGCCCGAGCCGCTGTCGTGGCAGGTTACTGAAAACGCGTTGCAAGTAAATTACCCCCCGAGCTTAGCGGAATCGAATATCTCCGGGGAAATCCGCCTCTACTGCCCGTCCGATAACCGCAACGACCGGCAGTTCGCGATTGAACCGAATGCCGGCATCCAGACCATCGCATTATCAGAAATCCCGGCAGGTCGCTACAAAATCCAGTTCGACTGGAAACGCGGAAACGAAACTTACTGGAACGAGGGCGTGGTGGTGATTGACCACAAAAACCTTTAAACCATGATTACCGTCCTGCCTTACCTTGCCATTTCGATGGGGCTGATCAGCAGCTTCCATTGCGTGGGGATGTGCGGGCCCATCGCGCTCGCATTACCCGTGTATAAGGGCACACGCACGCGCCGGATCGCGGGCGTGCTCGCGTATAATGTGGGGCGCGCGCTTACATATGCGATGTTTGGAATGATAATCGGAACCTTGGGGGCTTCGCTGGCCTGGCTGGGAGTGCTGCGTTACGCGTCCATTGCAGTCGGGGTGGCCATGCTGGTTTACGTGTTTTGGCCGGCCGGGTTGGAGCAGCGGCTGCATATGCCATTGTTTTGGCAAAAAGCGATAAACCGGTTGAAGCATAGCATGGGTTTCTATCTCAAAAAGGCGGATTTGACCGGTATGTTATTTCTTGGAATGCTCAACGGGGCAATTCCCTGCGGCATGGTGTATATGGCACTCATAAGCTCCGTTGCCACCGGTGGTGCTTGGGCTGGCGGCGCATTCATGGCGCTTTTCGGACTTGGTACCATGCCCGCGATGCTTGCGTTGGGCATTGCAAAGCAGCAATTCACACCTGCATTGAGGACGCGCATCCGTAAACTGACGCCGGTACTCGTAGCTATCGCGGGCATCTGGCTGGTGGCACGCGGCGTTATGATGTCCTATCCCGAACATTCCGGTGCTTCGGCAGGCATTACAATCTGCCGATGAGCACCTGTTGATCCCGGGTAGAAGTCTGTTTCTGGCATGATCAAGATCATGTTTTCCGCTTCCTGTCCTGGGTAGTTTTGATCAATGATCTACATCAAAACTTTGACCAATGGACAAGGACCTGCTTTTCAAATACAACATTCCCGGACCACGCTACACCAGCTATCCGACGGTCCCCTACTGGCAGAAAACGCCTCCCCCGGTGAGCAAATGGAAAGAGCTCGTCCAGGATGCTTTCACGGTGTCGAATCAAAAGGAAGGAATCAGTCTTTACATACACCTGCCATTTTGCGAAAGCCTTTGTACCTATTGCGGCTGCAACACGCGCATTACAGTTAACCATGCGGTAGAGCACAAATACATCCAGGCCGTTTTGAAGGAATGGCAAATGTATTGCGCATTGTTTGGGGATGAAAAACCGGTGATCCGCGAGCTGCACCTCGGCGGCGGCACGCCTACATTTTTCAGTGCGGCACACCTGGTTGAACTCGTGAATGGCTTGTTGGCAAATGCATTGGTACACGCTGACGCCCGTTTCGGTTTCGAAGCGCATCCGGGTAACACCACCGACGAGCATCTGGAAGCATTATACTCTGCGGGCTTCCGCAGGATAAGCATTGGCGTGCAGGATTTCAATCCGGTAGTCCTGGCCATTATCAACCGGCACCAGACATTTGAGCAGGTAAAACACCTCACGCTAAGAGCCCGTGAAATCGGGTACACATCCGTCAATTACGACATTGTTTACGGACTTCCGCAGCAGAAGAATTGCTCGATGATGGAGACCATGCTGCATGTGATCCGCCTCCGCCCCGACCGCATTGCATTTTACAGCTACGCCCACGTGCCGTGGATCAAACCCGGCCAGCGCCGTTATACCGAAAAAGACCTGCCCGATGCCGATCACAAAATGGCGATCTATGAAACCGGCCGCAATGCATTGGAACTGGCCGGTTATGAGGACATCGGCATGGATCATTTTGCGCTCA
This sequence comes from Dyadobacter soli, assembly GCF_900101885.1. Lineage (GTDB taxonomy): Bacteria > Bacteroidota > Bacteroidia > Cytophagales > Spirosomataceae > Dyadobacter > Dyadobacter soli. Next base: position 234,529 of record NZ_FNAN01000012.1, read on the forward strand.
AATCCGACGAGCTTTACAAAGCTGCCAAACAGGAACGCCTGCACCGGAATTTCATGGGCTACACCGACACGCGTACGCAACTGCTGATCGGCCTCGGTGCATCGTCCATTTCCGACTCGTGGTGGGGCTATGCGCAGAACGAGAAGAAAGTGGAGGATTATTACAAAAAACTCGCGGCAAACGAGCTGCCGCTGTTCCGCGGACATGCGCTGAGCCGCGAGGACCTGATCATGAGAAAGCATATTCTGCGGCTGATGACGGGTTTCGAAACATCCTGGGCCAGCACGTCGGAAGTTTGTATGGAGCTTTACCAGGCCCTTGAAAGGCTCGCGGAAATGGAGTCCGACGAGCTGGTGGAAGTGGAGCCTTTCCGGCTGAGGATCACTGAAAAAGGCAAAGCATTCGTACGAAACGTATGCATGGCATTTGATGCGCGCCTGTGGGCCGATTTACCTCAAACGACCCTTTTCAGCCAAACAGTTTAACAATGAATTCTTGCGGTGTTCACCTGTGTCCTGTACTTTGGTATGTTTGATACGGATATTTTAATTCATACGCAGGTGATGACACGGCACATCGAGATGCTGGATGCCCTGTTCAAGCACGCGACCGAGGGGATCGTGGTGGTGGACAGGCAGGCGAATATTGTAATGCTCAACCCCAAAGCAAAGGAGCTTTTTGGCTATGCCGACAGCGAGCTGATCGGCAGGAAAGTCGAGACGCTGATCCCGCAACGGTTCAACCGGAACCACGTGGGCTACCGCGACGAGTACCTGGAAGCGCCCCGCGCACGTGGTATGGGACATATGATGGACCTTTTCGCCCGGCGCAAGGACGGCAGCGAGTTTCCGGTAGAGGTGAGTCTCAGCCCTTTCAAAACCAGCGACGGCGAGTTTGTGGTGAGTTTTGTAATCGATATTACCGAGCGCAAAAAGCAGGAAAGCCGCATTATCGAAGCTAATCTTGAAATACAAAAACTGAATGCGGAACTCGAAGAACGCGTGCAGCAGCGTACCGAAGAGCTGGCCGCGGCGATCAAGCGCATAGAGCAGTCGCAGGAGGAAGTGGTACGGGCATTGACGAAGGAGCGCGAACTGAACAACATGAAGAGCCAGTTCGTGACCATCGCCTCGCACGAGTTCAGGACGCCCCTGGCGACGATCCTGTCGTCGGCGTCCCTCATAGGCCGCTATTCCCGCACGGAGGACGAGGACAAGCGGCAAAAGCACGTCCAGCGCATCAAATCGACGGTTACCAACCTTACCGAGATCTTGAACGACTTTCTTTCGATCGGCAAGCTGGAAGAGGGCCGCATTCACGCGATTCCTGTGCTTACCGACCTGGATGCATTTTGCAAGAATCTCATAGAAGAAATCCGCGGGCTTTGTAAGGAAGCGCAGCAAATGCATTTTTCCTACGATGGCGAAGTCACTGCCTGGCTCGACAAACAGCTGTTGCGGAATGTACTTTTTAACCTGCTTTCGAATGCGATCAAGTATTCGGAATCCGGCAAATCGATCTTTCTGAGGGTCAAAAATTGGAGCGGGCTGATCCGCATCGAAGTGCAGGACCAGGGTATCGGCATTCCCGAGCAAGACCAGGGCCACATTTTCGACCGGTTTTTCCGCGCCAATAATGCCGGTAATGCGCAGGGTACCGGGCTGGGCCTCAATATTGTACAAAACTACATCGAACTGATGGGCGGCACCGTGCGCTTCCAAAGTGAAGTGGGTGCGGGCACTACGTTTTTCGTGGAACTGCCTAACCGCGAGCCGGCTACCGTAAAAATCGAATCCTGACACAAACAGTACGCAACTTGGAAGCGAGAAAGATACTTTTGATAGAAGATAGTCCCGAAATGCGGGAAAATACCGCCGAGATACTCGAACTCGCCAACTACGAGGTGCTCACCGCCCGAAATGGCAAGGAAGGCGTGCAACAGGCCGCCCAGCACCACCCCGACCTGATCATCTGCGACATTATGATGCCCGAGCTCGACGGCTATGGTGTGTTGCACATGCTTGGTAAAGACGAGCGAACTGCTTCCATTCCGTTCATCTTCCTTACCGCCAAAGCCGAGAAGGAGGATTACCGCAAAGGCATGACCATGGGCGCCGACGATTATCTGACCAAACCGTACGACGACGTGGAGCTGCTCAATGCCGTTGAAATGCGCCTCAAAAAGAGCGACAGGCTGAAAAAGCAGTTCGAGCGCTCCGCCGACGGTTTCGACCAGTTTATCAAAGAAGCACAGGCATTTGACCCGATCGTGAAACTCGCGGAGGATAAGAAGGTGAAGGTTTTGAAGAAAAAAGAGACGATCTACACGGAAGGCAGCTTTCCTTCGCATGTATTTTTTCTCCAAAAAGGAAAGGTTAAGGCCTATAAATCAAACGAAAACGGCAAAGAATACATTACCGACCTGCTGAAAGAAGGCGAGTTCTTCGGCTACCTCGATCTGCTGCAAGGCGCGCCTTACGAAGAAACGGCCATTGCATTGGAGAGGTCGGAAGTGGCGATGATCCCGAAGGACGATTTCTTCAACCTGCTGCAAGGCAACCGCGAAGTGGCTTCCAAGTTTATCCGAATGCTGTCCAATGAGATCAAAGAGCGGGAAGAGCGGCTTTTGCAACTCGCATATAACTCTGTGCGCAAGCGCGTGGCGCAGGCATTGGTAATGCTTGTACAGCGTTACCAGGAAGACCGCTCGAAGCCATTCTCCATGGCCGTCACCCGCGAGGACATTGCTTCCATGGTAGGCACCGCTACCGAAACCGTGATCCGTACGCTTTCCGACTTCAAAGACGAGCGCCTGGTAGATATGAAAGGCAGCCAGATCACCGTGCTGGAATACGAAAAACTGGCGCGGATGCGGAATTAAATGCTACCTATTTTACCGATAATTAATCCAAAGTTTCCGGCCACTCATTCCCCGGTTTTGACGCAGAAATAGTTTATTTGCTTTTCCTAGTTTTAAGAATTACTTCATTAAAATCTTTCAAACTATGGAACAAACAACGACTACGAAAACACAAGATACTGCGGATGTGAAAGCTCCCGAACAACGTCCGGGGCTTGTGCTTGATAATATTGCAGCACGGATGATGCAATCGCAGAGAGATATAGAGGCATACCGCCGTGGAGAAATGTCACAAGCTGAATTTGACGCACTTGGAATCAAATTCTACTGACTTTTATCCCTACCAACAGAATGGTAGCTACTTTACCTTCACGACGGTGCAAGACATCGTTGTGAAGGTAAATTTATCCCAAGATCCCAGATTTTTCCCTGACAACCCTGAAATAGAGGAAGCTGTCAACTTCTTTATCGAAACCGACAAGCCTTCCATGGGTCTTGATATCCGGCTCAGAAATACTGTGCTGGATATCCTGTCCAATTTTTTGAAAGAAAAGGACCCTATCATCATTTACTATTGCGACCCACGCGACGGAAAGGGGTATTTGCGATATGCAAAATTCAATCGCTGGTTCAGTCTGATGAATAATCCGTCCATCGAGAAACAAGACAGACAAGTCATTGTAATAGATTTAAAGGTTGACGAAAATGAAAATCTGATCAGATATGAACTCCCGGTCTATACATCTATACTGCTACGCAAAACGCACAAGGATTACGAGGTAGCGACCAAGCTGTTTCACTCCGGAAATATTGACAAGACAGGTAAGTTATGATCACCTAAAATAATTCAAGCTATGGAACAAGTAATACCAACCGAAGCAGGAGAAACCAAGCAAGCATTGCCAATTACAGATTCACCGGAAGCTGCCAAAACAACCACTCCCGAACAACGTCCGGGGCTTGTGCTTGATAATATTGCAGCACGGATGATGCAAACGAGAAGGGACATAGATGCATATAACAGGGGTGAAATGACAAAAGCCGAACTTGAAGCACTTGGAATCAAACTTTTCTGACGCTTACGCCTACACCAGATTGGGGGAGCGCTATAAGTTTTTGACCGACCAGAATATCGTCGTTACCGTCGATCTATCCCGGGATACGAGGTATTTCCCTGACAACCCGGAAATTGCCCCAGCCTGCAATTTCTTTATCGAAACGGACAAGCCTTCCATGGGTCTTGATATCCGGCTCAGAAATACTGTGCTGGATATCCTGTCCAATTTTTTGAAAGAAAAGGACCCTATCATCATTTACTATTGCGACCCACGTGACGGAAAGGGGTATTTGCGATATGCAAAATTCAATCGGTGGTTCAGCCTGATGAATGATCCGTCCATCGAGAAACAAGACAGGCAAGTCATTGTAGTAGATTTGAAGGTTGACGAAAATGAAAATCTGATTCGATATGAATTGCCGGTCTATACATCTATACTGCTGCGCAAAACGCACAAGGATTACGAGGTAGCGACCAGGCTGTTTCACTCCGGAGATATTGACAAGACAGGTAAGTTATAAACGTATCCGGCTCATGCTACACGGACAAGAGTGGGAAGTTGTGATAATCTTGCTTCAATCACTTCCAGCTGCGCCATCATCTCCTGCCGGTAGGCCACAGTCTGATTGGTTATTTCCGGAATCATTTTTTTGTAGTAATTGATTCCTTCCAGCAGGTTTGCGCGGAATTTCGAAAAGTACTTTTCCTTCTTATCACTCAATGCGACCGCATGTCGGTCGATGTCCTCTTTGAGGTAATCCACATACAGGTTGAGCTCGTTGATGAACATATTGGGCCGCAGGTGTTTGGCTAGCAAATCGATTTTACCGTAAATGTGCCCTACCATTTCTTCCAGCGAATAAATTCCTGAAAAGAATGCCAGATTTGGCCCTGGGCAAATCGCTACTGCTTTGTTTTCACGTGGTTTTATCAGATTGCTTTTGATGAGTGCGGAGGTGCTTAATCCCTCGCACAGGCAGAGTTTTTCGGTGACTGCGTCGATCTGCGTTTGCAGGTCGGCGGGCTGTGGGTCCTGCGCGAGTAATTGTTTGATTTTCAGATTCTGATATTCCCGCGAGGCCGTGCAGATCGGCTCCTTGGTGAATTCGGTATTCGAGACAAGGTAGCGCTTGTTGCACGGACTGCCGGGGCGGCCCTTGGCAATGCGTTCCAGGCGCTGTTTTTCGGCACTACTATTTTTGAAATTATTAAAAAGCACGCCCAACGGGGATGAATCGCTCACATAATAAGCATCGCTACCCGCATTGGCCAGCTCGTTGAGCGTATCCTTGTCGACATTGGTCACTTCCGGAACGAGCAGGAACGGGCTCCCCCAACCCGTGGCTTCAATGCCGTAATGTTCCAGCAAAAAGGCATTCTCGGCCGCGGTACCAATGCCACCTTGCACGGATATGCGTGTGCGGGGCGCACGTACGAGCGCGATACCCTTATTTCCAAGCGCGGATTCGTATAGCGCCAGCAATTCGGTAAGCATTTCGCCGCGACGATTTTTGAATTCTTCCAAAACAGGTCCCAGCAGGTTGCCTTCCGTTGCAAACGCATGGCCACCGCAGTTCAGCCCCGATTCAATGCGGAATTCGGAAACCCAGATGCCTTTCTTCGCCAGAAACTTGGCCTGGATCAGCGCCGAACGGTAGTCGCTCACTTTGAGGACCACTTTTTTACGAAAATTTCCTTCCCGGTCTGGAAAAAAGTCGGCAAAAGCTTCGAGATAGCTGTACAAATGCGGGTTCATGCCGGCGGACAGAATGATCGACGACGACAATTGGCTTAATGCAAACCCGCGCAACGCGGCCAGCGCGTCGGTATAAATATCATCGAGCAGGTTCCCTTCGGCATCGGTATTCATTTTATCGACTTTCGACATGATATTCACGTCGATAGCACCCGCCACCATTTGCTCCCGCAGCGCATCCGCTGCACTACCCTTCTCAGCTCCGTCGGGCATCGCAAGCAAAGCTTCATACCGTATTTTCAGCTCCGAACCAGCCGGTAACAGGCTGAAATACCGATCGATATCATTCCCTGACCCGAAAGACTGGCTTTTCAGTTTGTCAAATTCTTCTGTTACGATGCGGTGCATCAGATCGAGATAGGCGGTAATCCTGCGGGCGCGGTAATCCGGCTCGGATTTTTTAATGGCAGTATCATTCTCGCCATGCTTACGTGCGTAATGCAAGCGCATACGCTCGATCAGCTCGTCGTCGACAATGGAAGCGACGGACGATATGCCGTATTTGGCGACTTTAATGGGGGTATCGATGGAATATCCCAGCCCTAGGACCGGAATATGAAATGTATGCGGCATCATGTGGATGAGGTCTTGATAAGTCATCCAAAAGTACGCGGCCGCCACCGCCGGAAAACTGACGTCGCTTAGCTACGATACTGAGAAACGTCATGCCCCCGCGAATGCATCATTTCTTTTTGGCTTTCTGTGGCTTCGATGCCTCCGCAAGCTCATTTTCCTTCATTCGGTATTGAACAATCCGCCTGATAAGGTCGAGCGGCAGCGGGTCCTTGTCCGGCAGTTGGAGCGCCGATTTGCTCATTTTATATTTGGAAAGCTCCTCTTTGAACTCGTCCAGCAATGCCTGGCTGTATGGATATGAAAGGGAAATGTGGTTTGTCGCCGCCGAATAGTAAATCAAAAACCCGAAATGCTTGTAAGCCGGAATCTGGTAGCTGATCACCTCCTCGGCATCAGGTGCCGCCTCACGGATCGTTTTAAGGATGGCCGCCAGCCGCTCCTTCTTCTCGCCCTGAAACGTATCATGGTATTCGTCGACGGACTTGAAATCTGTTTTTGCCATGTCTTTTCGGGTTTTAAAAGTGGATTTGTTAGTCAAAGTACTGCCGGAGCCGCATTTAACCGGCTCGCCCTGCTAATTTAACCATTTGGCTATAAGAACATAAGGCTAATGCTAGTTACTCCGCGCTCCGCGGCTAAATACCGACGCTAACACCGACAAAAACTCCTTCTCGGAAAAGGGCTTACCCAAGACGCCGTTAATGCCGAGACCGGCATAGAAATCCTTGTCGCGGTCGGAAAGGTCGCCGGTGAAACCGATTACCGGCGTGGATGCTTTTTGGTGGTCAGCATTGCTGCGTATTTGGCGGGTCAGCTCGGAGCCGTCCATTCCCGGCATGTTAATGTCGGTGATAACGAGGTCGTAAGCTTGCTTTTCGAACAGTTCGAGGGCATCGTCACCTGAGCGAACGAGGTTAAATGTGAGGCCGTGCTTTTCGAGTAACCTGCTCATCAGTACGAGGTTCAGCTTGGTATCGTCGGCTACGAGCACTTTTTTGCCCCGTAAATCGACTTGCGCGACTTCCCGGACCTGCATTGGGACGGTTTTTTGCTTTTCGGCCACCTGCATCGGAATGGCTATCCTGAACTCCGACCCCTTTCCCAGCACACTTTCGACCGAAATCTTGCCTCCGTGCAGCTCCACGATCCGCTTGCATATCGCCAGTCCGAGGCCGGTACCCTGCTTCCCTACCGACCCGCCTTCGATCTGGCTAAAATCTTCAAATATTTCCTTCAAATGCTCTTGCGCAATGCCTATACCGGAGTCCTTGACCCTGATTTTCAAGCATTTTTTCTGTCCTTCGGCACTTTCCAGGGCCGTTTCAACCAACACCTTACCCAGTGCCGGCGTAAATTTGACCGCATTACTCAACAGATTGATCAACACCTGCTTGATCCGGAATTCATCGCCTTCCAGGCATACCTGCGGGCCGATGTCGATTTTGGACACAATTTCAATATTCTTTTCCCCCGCCAGAACGCTCATCAATGCAACTACCTCGTTCACCAGCGCAACCGGGTTGAATGTCTGGTATTGCAGCGTCAGTTTGCCCCTTTCGAGCTTGGAAAAATCGAGCAGGTCATTCACGAGCGTCTGCAAAATCCGTGATGAGCTCTGGATAGCGTCGACGCTCTCCTTCATCTGGCCATCGAGGCGATCCGAGTCCATGAGTTGCGAAAACCCGATGATCGCATTGAGCGGCGTCCTGATCTCATGGGTAACCTGAGCCAGAAACTCCCCTTTCTTCCTCGCGGCCTCGGTGGCCAACGAGGCATATTTGACGATCGTCACGTCGTTGCGGTACAGTTTGACGAGGTTACGGATAATAATGATGGTCATCAGCAATACCACCATGGCGCCGGCCCAGAAAAGATGGTTAACCTCCTCAAACTTATCGGACGTCTCGGTCAGCAGTACGCGCCTGAACTCCCTGGCCTTTTCTTCTTCGGCCGCTTTCAATGATTTAAGGGTTAGCTGCAAATTAGCAAACAGCTCTCCGTTCAGGAACAGCAGCCTTTGCTCGGCTTCGTTCAGCTGTCTCTTTACCCGGTTGTATTCGTCATAGCGGCTCAGATCGAGCTCGCGCGCAAGCAGGTAGGGCATTACCAGCGAATCGCGCTGGATGATCACCTTCGTTTTTTGCCTGGTACCTTCATCGTCCTGTTTGTTCTTGATCGCATCGGCAAGCCTTTTGAAAAGCCCGCGCTTCTTCTTTTTGGTGTCGTCCTCGACAATCGAATCGACTTTTGAAGTTTTTTTAACGCGAATGGGCGATGGCTTGGGCTTGGATTGCTCCTGCTGGATTTGCTCGCTACGCTGGACTGAAAGGGCAAAAAGACTGTCTACCAGGATCTTCATCCGGATAAACTCTTCGTTCCTTTCGCGTTTGCTTTCCATGAGCCCCGACAACGCCGAAGGCCGGTTAGCACGCTCGGTTTCAAACTCGGTAAGGATCCTGGAAACGGTTTGAAGCTGGCCGGTGAATGCCGTGAGGTACGCCGAATCCTGCGTTATGATGAAAAGGCGGCTGTTGTTCTCCGCCACGTACAGGAGCGAAATACAGGTATCGACCTTCTGGTAGCCATTCATATCCCTGCTGAGCTCCTGAATATTCTCGCGGATCGTCTGCGATTTGCCGCGCGTAAGCAAGAGCATGAAAACGAATGATCCGAGAATGACGACCAGCAGGATAGTCCAGACAAAAAATGCCCTGGATAGAGTACGGAAAGGAAATTTCATCCGGAAAACCGAGATTTTGAGGGTTGGTTTATAACAAAGGTAAATAAGCGGATACAAAACACTGCCATGCCTGCCGCCTTATATTTAATCTACCTAACCCCTGGAATCAGTTACACTTTCATCCTTCCGCTTATGTTTCGAGCCACGCTTTAAATGCCGGAGCCTTGTCGCGGCTCACGACAACCTCCTGCGATGTCGTCGGTCGAAGTTCTATTTTGAGTTTACCATTGAAATAGGTGTGTATCTTCTGAATGGCGTCGATGCGGGCAATAAACTGGCGGTTGAGGCGAAAAAAATTCATCGGGTCCACCAGCGATTCCAGCTCTTCCAGCTTGTAATCCACCAGGTATTGCCGGCCGTCCGTCGCGACGAGACATGCCATTTCATTGGCGGTGTAAAAATAGGCGACCTGCTCCTGGTTGATCGGGATCAGTTGCTCTCCGTTTTTTACCAAAAAGCGCGTTTTGAACGGCCTTTTCGTCATTTCGAGGCTATCGAGCAATGTTTCCACCTTCCTGGCATAAGCTTTCGGCGAAAAATCTTCGCGGATATTCTCGTATTTGCGGATCGCCTCCGCCAGTTCGGGCGCTTTGATGGGTTTCAGAAGATAATCAATGCTTTTGACACGAAATGCCTTGATCGCGTATTCGTCGTAAGAAGTTGTGAAAATGATCGGGCTATGCGCCGGAAATTCCTCGAATATCTGGAAGCTCAGGCCGTCGGCAAGCTGAATGTCGGAAAAAATAAGGTCGACATGCTCTGCATTTGCAAACCATTTCCGGCCAGCTTCGACACTTTCCAGCACCGCAACCACTTCCATGCGCGGATCGAGTTTTTTGATCAGCTTTTCCAGCCTTTCCGCGGCCGGATATTCGTCTTCAATGATCAGTATTTTCATAGTAATCGGGCGGTAATGCCCTGGTGTCATCGTTTATTCAGCCAGCGGGCTCAGTAGCGGTATTTTCACAGTAAACCGTTCTTCGCTACGAATTATCTCCACTTTCCGGTCAGTCAGCAGGCCGTACCGGTTGATAATGTTCTGCAACCCCACGCGCGTTGATTTTTCCAGAATGGTCTTCTCCGAAATATTATTTTCGACCACGAGATAACCATTGTTTTCTTCACGTATCACAATCTGCAAAGGGTTTTCGCGCGAGGCCACATTATGTTTGATCGCATTCTCGATCAGCATTTGCAGGCTTAGCGGCGTAATATGCTGTGCCAATGCGGACGTAGAAAGCTGTTTCTCCACCTGCAAATTTTCCCGGAAACGGATTTTATTCAAATACACATAAGCATCCACGAATGCAGTCTCCTCGCTCAGTAACACGGTGTTCTTATTGCGGCTCACGAGCACGTACCGGTACACGTCCGACAATCTTTCGAGGTAATCCTGCGCGGCGGTGTTCTCATCGTCGATCAATGCGGCCAGGGTATTCATGCTATTGAACAGAAAATGCGGATCAAGCTGATTTTTAAGCACTTCCAGCTGCGATTGCACATTTTCACGCATGAGCGCTTCGGTTTTTCTCACATTCATTTTCCAGGCATCAAAAAAATAAACCGCTTCATAAACCAGGTAAACGATCACCGTCGGCACGATGCTGATCCGGAACGCCATGGCGAGGGCGCTTACGTTGTAAACCGGTTTGTAATAGAGCTCATCGAGCAGCAGCGACACCAGGAAGACATACGTCACCGCCAGCACCGCCTGCGCAGCTACCCGCCGACCGGTTTGACCATACTCGGGGAAAATCCGGCGCATCCATATGATAATGTACCGGTTGCCCTCCCAGAAAGTGAGTGTAAGCAGGGTGGAAAAAAGCACGCTGAGAAAGAAATGCCGGCTTAGTTTCAGGAACTCATCGAAATTGATCATCAACGCTATGACCAACCCCATGAGCGGGATACCGATGACCCGCCATATCCCGTCGTTAAGCTTGTAATCCTTTTCTTGCATCCTGAGTAAAATTTGGCGGGCAAACTACTCGTTTGCCCGCCAAATTTCAATTAAAATGTATATCTGAAATACGGCACCGGGAAAAACGGCTGCTGATACTGGTTCACCAGTTCGTTGGTCCTCGGGTTGTAAGTTTGCTGAAAAATGTTTTTGCGGGCGGTCACATTCTGCAAATCCATCGAAAACTCCATGGTACTTCTACGCATTTCGCGGCGGTACGAGAAACGGATATCAGTCCTGAAATAGGCGCTTTGCCGGAGCGAATAGGCACGGTTTTCATCATACACCGCCGCGCCCCGGGCACGGGAGGCTGCCAGGTTGAGCGGTGTAATGTATTTCCCGCCCACGAGCGAAGTTTTGATGTTAGCACTTACGATATTATTGGCACCAAAACGGAATTCCTTGCCGCCGAGCACATTAAGCACATATTTGGTATTAAAAGCGGTATTCCGCTCCACCTTGTCGCTACCCTTGTATTTCGAGTCGAACACCGAAGTCGTGAACAGGAAATAGTAACCTTTATTGAAATACCTTTCCAAAGTGAGTTCGATGCCCATGTTGCGGCCCGTGCCTTCATTCACCAGGCTATCACGATCCGAAGGACCGAAAGCAGCACCCATATTCAATGCAGAATAGGTAGAAGACCGCTGCTCAACCGGCACATCGAATAGCTGCTGATAATACGGCTCGATTTTCAGTAACAAATTCTCTGTCAAGCGGTTCTGATAACTCAGCACAAAATGGTGGCTTTTGGTGAAACCCAGATCCTTATTAGTCCGCACCGGCCCCGACTCGCCTGGTGTTTGTACAAAATAGGTGTAAATGTTCTGTGCCTGGTTATTCAAACCATATCCTACACTTACCGATTGGCCCCTTCCGAATGCGTACTGCAATCCGGCACGCGGTTCTACGGCCACATTGTTGTTCAGGTTATAATGCTGAAAATGAAGTCCCGCAGTAAAAATCAGCCCTTGTGAAATCCGGTACTTCCACTGCGCATAGGCCTGCGTGAGCACTGTTTTTTCTCCGCTCACGTTCGCCCGGACGGTGTCGATCGTTCCGCCCTGATGCAGTGAGCGACTGTACAGGTCAAAGTCCAGCAGGTCCACGGTAACGCCGCCGTACAAGCTGCTTTTTGCGTTCATCTTATGTCTGACATTCAACACCGCGGAGTATTTCGAAGTGTTGTATTTCGCCTCGCCGCTCAGGAAAGATTCGCGCGCCGGGTTGCTGATGGAATCGCCGCTGAACCGCTCGCGGGTAGTGCTCATACCGAGGGTGAGCTTGGCGAAAGTTTTGGGTGTGAGATTGTGTTCGTAAGCCAATCCGAAAATGTTGGTACCGTATTTCACGCGGGTGTTGGTATTTTCGGTACCGTACATATTGTTAAGCGTCGTATCCACTTCATTTCCCAGGAAATTCACGTCGCTGCTTCCTGTTATGCCAAAAAGCGTCAGTTTCCCCTTGGTACCGGTCGGCACGGCCACTTTAAAATTCAGATCCTGGTAATCGGGAATGGCCGTACCGGTTCCGAACTGCAACCCGAGTGCTTTGAAAAGGCCGAGCGTCGAATACCGGTAGTTCAAAAGGAAAGATGCTTTGGAGTTCTTCGAAAACGGGCCTTCCGCGCCCAATTCAAAACCATTGAAACCCACCTGGCCCATCAGTTCATGTTTCTGATTATTGCCTTCGCGGAGTTGCAGGTCGAATACCGCCGCGAGGGCATTTCCGTACTGGGCCGGAAAGGCGCCGGTAAGAAAGTCAGATTTGCCCAGGACGTTGTTGTTGAGCATGCTTACCGGCCCGCCCGTGGCTGCAAACGAGCCGAAATGGTTGGGATTGGGGATATTCAGGCCTTCCAGCTGCCATAATGTGCCCGATGGAGAGTTGCCGCGAACGACAATGTCGTTCCGTGAATCATCGCCCGACACGACACCGGCGAAGTTGGCCGCCATTCGCGACGGGTCCCCCAATGCACCGGCATACCGCTTGGTATCGTCCACATTGAACGACCGCCCGCTTACGAGCGACAGTTCGTTGTTGGTTTTGGTCTTATCATTTTTACGATCGGCAGTAACCACCACCTCGTCCAGATTTTGTACCGCCTCGGTCATGGTTACATTTAAAACAACTTCCTTACCTGCTGTAACCACAATGCTGGAAAGTCGCTGCGGCTCGTACCCAACCATCGTAACCTGAAACGACTGACGGCCCATCGGCACGCCCGCAATGCTGAAATCGCCCCGGATATCGGTTACCGCGCCGACGGGACTGGCGCCGGACTCCTGAATGAGCAAAATCGATGCTCCTATCACCGGAGATTTGGAAACTTCGTCGCGGACTGTCCCGCGGATCATCTGCGTGCCTTCCTGTGCGTAAAGGTTGGCAGCGAAAAGAAATGTCATGGCTAATAATAATGCTTTCATTGGCTAATTTTTATGAATTGATGCATCAAAAATCTACATAACACCTTGGGTTTGAAATCCGCCGGGAGGCCAAACGTATGGAAAGACGGTTGAAACGGTGGGAAGGTTCCGGGAATCGTCGGGGCGAAGTTGCAGCGAATGCAATCAAACTTATTTGGACTTATTATAAACAAAGACCTATATTTGCCTATCGATTCCGCTTGCGCCCACGATTGCATGACCGCCAATATTACCGATAACGCTCCTTTCCGGATAGACGAGAAGTCTTTCAAGCAGATCTATCTGGCTCATTGGGAGAAGGTTTACGCGGTTTGCTACAACACCGTCCGCGATCCTGAACCTGCCAAAGGAATGGTGCAGGAAATCTTCAAATCGCTCTGGGAGCGGAAGGACGAGCTGGAAATCACTACTTCCGTAGAGCGTTACCTGCTCCGTTCGGCCAAATTCAAGGTTTTCGAATATTTGCGGAATACCAAATCCCGCAAGGAGCATAACGAAATTGCATTTGCGGATTACTGCGATCGTACGCATTGCACGGAGAACGATATTCTCTATAACAACCTCAAAAGCAAAGTCGACGACCTGGTAGACACCCTGCCCTGCCAATGCCGGCGCGTTTACAAAATGAGCCGCGAAGAAGGCCTTAGCAACAAGGAGATCGCTTCTGCGCTGCTCATCTCCGAAAGGGCCGTCGAATACCACATCACCCGTGCGCTCACCACCCTCCGCGCCAACCTTGCCGAATATATGCACTAGAATCGCCGGTGCGGCTTACGGCTAAGCTCAATTTATGCTACTTTTACTATCAGGAAGCATCACCAACCGAACTGTGGAGTACTTGAATGAAGATCAGTAAAGAACTTATTGAAAAATACCACCATGGCCACTGCACCGACGAGGAAAAGGCTGCGGTAGAAAACTGGCTCCTCAGCGACGATGCCGATGAAACCATGGATTGGAGCTCGCCGGACGAAAAAAACGCGGTGCGAACGGAAATGTGGAATGAAATCGCGGCGATGCTCCCCTCTTCGGAAGAAATCCCCGCCCCGAAACTGCGACCAACCATCACCCGTTCGTGGTGGAAACCGGCTGTGGCGGCTTGCCTGCTGGCCGTGCTGGGATCGGTTCTCTACAGTTTGAAGCACGAATCGGCTTCGCAGGAAGTGATTGCCCTCAATAATAGCTCCGGCACCGAAAACAAGGCGCTGCACGAAAAAGAATTTACGCTCTCAATTGCCCCTAAAAGCAATGTGGCTATCAACAGTAAAACCGGCATCATGGATTTTTGCGGGGCTGTGCTGATCAATCCGAAAGAAGATATTGAACTCACTTTTCAGGGTACTTGTGCCAACCCTACCCAAAACCGGGAGAAAGTTTCATTAAAAAAAGGCCAAAACTACATTGCGCTCAATTACGGCGGCAATGCGCAGAGCGGCGAAGTGATCGTCGTCGAGGAAGGTGCAATGGTAAGCCTCCCGCCGCTCGTTTTGAAGCAACTCATGCATCAGTTCAATATCTGACCTAACTCATGACACATCATTACCGGGGTGTTATCCACTTCGTCATTTTCGCATTGTTTTCTACAATACTGTTGCCGGGTTGCCGGGAGCAATCCAATGAAAAAGAAGACGTTGCGGGAAGGAGGTACAGTATTTATGCCATGATGAGGAATGGCAAAGAGTATATCTTCCAAACCGATTCACTTGCGTCGGGCGAAATAAACCCCGAAAAATCGGGTGCGAAAGTCGTACCGGCACCGCTTTACTACGAGCTCATCGTGCGCGACGGCCAATATTACAGCATAGATCGACGGGCAGGTTCTTTTGTGCGGTACAAGATTGCAAATGGGGAGTTTGTGAGGGATATGGCCATTGCTATGACCGGCTTTTCGTCCATCGAAAACTACAACTGGCTGTCGCGGGACTCTCTGATGATCCTGGGCTACGACGACGACGCGCGGAAAGTACGTTATGTAAAAATTCATGTCCCCGACCTCAGCATTACGCAGGGTACAGTGCCGATTCCCGCACCGTTTGGTAACTATAACTGGCTTTCCATCGGCTTTTCACAGTTTCTCGAAGGCAAATTGTACATCGGCTACTGCTACCATACCTACACGCTGGACAACTACACCACAGGCGACACCATGTACACCGCCGTGCTCGATTATCCGCAATTGCAGTCGCTGAAAACACTGAAAGATACCCGCTCCGTATATCCGGGTGGCGTTAATACCCGACAGGGCCATTCATTTGTTACCGAGAATGGTGATTTCTACTTTATCTCCTGCCCGGGAATCGCATTGGGAAATTATCCCGAAAAACCGACCGGCATTTTCCGGATTAAAAAATCTCAGGAAGAAATAGATCCTGCTTATTTTTTCAACATCTCGGCATCCGCTATTAAAAACCACGGCTACGGTTTCTGGTATGTAGGGAATGGCAAAGCCATCGTACGAACCGAGCGAAAAGGGCTCTACACAGGTATGAAGGACCATTATAAAGTCCCCCACTTCGATTTTTACCTGCTCGACCTTGAAAAGCAAACCACCCACCGGCTACCGCTCCCACTCGACAAAGGAAGTTCCCGCCAATGCGTGCTCGTGGAGAATGGGACGGTTTATATCACCGTTAATTCGGAAAATGAAGGGTGTTATGTCTGGCTACTCGATCCTGCAACGGGAGCTTTGAAGAAAGGCCTGAAACTCAGTGATGACACCGAGTATATTTTGCGATTGGAGCGATTGAATGACCGATAAATCAATCAGGCGGTAAGGATTTCCGCTGGTGTCAAACCGGTCACTTCGGAAATTGTTTCGATGTCAAAACCTTTTGCCTTCATGTTACGGGCTATGGACAACTTCCCTTCTTTAATGCCCTCCACTTTACCTTCTTTCATACCCTCCTTAATCGCCTGCTCGCGCGCATAAGCGTCGGAATTCTCGTTATCCCATTTAGCCTTTAAATATGCATCCCACGCCATTTTTTCTTCTTTGGTTAGATTACAAACTTCTGCTACCCTGAAAACTTTCTCAAATACAGGCTTCGTAAGACCTATCGGAATATCATTCAATTTACTTAAATTTTTAAACAAATACAGCCATCTGTCCAGCTCGGTGACGAGTTCGGCTTCCGTTTTATTGAAACCCGGCATTTCAATAAATGTCAGTCCGAAATTATTGTAGAACACCCGGCCGTCACTTTTCTTTATAAGGCGGATTTCGTGCAGATAATGATCGTTATCTGAATCCTCAAAACAGAAATCCATCAATCCTACCAGATACACGGGTTTCAAGTCGTATTTCCAATGGGCGGCACCCGCCCCTACCTGGTCGCGGATGAGTGATGCCGCATAGTAGAGGCAACGATCCCTGAAATATTCCTGCCGGACGCGCTGCACCTCCACAATGAATTGCTCCCCGTCGGCGCCCGTGCAGCAGAGGTCGAAGATCGCCTTGCGAAACCGGGAAAGCTGCGCATTGTTCTCGTTCTGGTTGAATGTCAGATCCCTCACTTGCCGCTCGCCTTCAAAAAGCACGTTCAGGAAATCGATCAAAATGTCCTTGTTGGCGTCTGTGCCAAAAATCCGTTTGAAACCAAAATCAGTGAAAGGGTCGATAAATCGCCCGCAGGGTATTTGATGCATTTCCATAGTGTGTACTGACAGAGCTAACAGCTTTCCAAGTTAAAACAAAGCTTCAGATCCCGGCCCCTCGCGACCGTCTGATAATTCATTTTTTATGCAACGGCCTTCGGGAAATGCGCGATTGGGCTACTCATTTCAAAAGGACATAACCCTCCTTTTGAAACTTCAAAAAATTGGCGAAATAAGAGTTGGTATTCCATGAATATGCTTAAAAAAATTAATGCCTGGCTGCACCTGTGGCTGGGGCTGGCTTCCGGGATTGTGGTTATAATAGTTGGTTTCACGGGCTGCATTCTTGTATTCGAAAGCGAACTGGAAGCGCTTACGATGAAACACCTCCATGCGCCCAACCCCGACAATAAGGCAATGCTCCCGCCGTCGACCCTCTGGAAGTCGGTGAAACAGGCGCTGCCCGAAAAAAAAATTCACAGCGTTTGGTACCACGGCAAAGACCAGACCGCCCATTTCAGCCTTGACTCCGATTCGCTGGTGTACGTGAACCCCTACACCGCCGAAATCGTGGCGATGGTCGATCATGAAGATTTCTTCCATTTTATCCTCGACGGCCACACCAGCCTGTGGATCGAGGGCAAGCTCGGGACGGGAATCGTGAGCTACGCTACCCTGATATTTTTCATACTCCTGATCACCGGCGTCATACTCTGGTGGCCCAAAAAGTGGACGAAATCGGAACGGGAAAAGGCGCTGACCGTCAAATGGCGGGCTAAGTTCAAGCGGGTGAACTACGATCTGCATAATGTACTAGGCTTCTATTCGCTCACCATTGCATTGATACTGACCATCACCGGGCTCATCATGGGTTTCCAATGGTTTAATAAGAGCTTCTACTGGATGGTTTCCGGCGGGGGGGCTGCTCCACGATACGAGCGCGCCTTTTCGGATACCACGCAAAACCTGCCGCTTGCAGGCCTCGCGAACGTGGATGCCGCCTGGCGGAAGGGCGTTACCGAAATCGGGGTGCTGAATAAAGAGGCAATTATCGTCTCATTTCCCGACAAGGCTTCCGAACCGATCGATCTTTGCACGGATATGCATAACGGCTCGTGGCGCTACGTGTACCTCGACCAGAACACATTGGAAGAGTTGCCCGCGAGCCAGCCGCAGATTTCGGAGCTGGGTATGGCGCAATGGCTCCGCCGGACAAACTACGCCATGCACGTCGGTGCGGTCGGGGGGCTGACAACGAAAATCCTCTTTTTCATCGCCAGCCTGATCTGTACAAGCCTGCCTATTACCGGTTTTTACATTTGGTGGGGTAAAAAAGCCAAAACCAAAAAGCGAAGCAAAACATCGTCCACCGCTCCCCGATTTTCGGTTTCTGCCGGTAAAGCCTGATATTTACAGTTATTACATTTCATCAACCCCTAATTTCCTCGGTAACCCGCCGGGCTGCTCTTTCTTACCTATGAAATTTCAATACAGTTACCGTCTACTCTTGCCTTTTCTGATTAGCCTGCTGATCATTCAAACCACCTTTTCACAAACATTACCAGGTTATTTGATCAAAGGAACGCTCATCGATTCGGCGTCATCCAAAGTCATTGAATTTGCCACGATCAGCATTCTCGATGACCAGGAGCAGGTCGTTGCGCTTACCTATTCCGATGAAAATGGTTTTTTCAAATCCACAGACATTAAAACGGGTTCTTATTCCCTAAGCCTCTCCTTCGTCGGGTATCGCCAGAAGCGGCTTGCATTCAAAATCACTTCCACCGCACCTTACGATTTTGGGACTATCAAACTGATTTCAGACGTAAAACAGCTCGACGCGGTGACCGTCACTGGTGTGAAGCAACTGGTAGAACAACAACCCGGAATGCTTATTTACAATGCCGAAAAAGACATTAGCAATACCGGAGGAACGGCGGCCGACGTACTTCGGAAAGCACCGATCCTCAATGTCGACGCTGCCGGTAATGTGACTATGCGTGGCAATTCCAACCTGCGTATCCTCATCAACGGCAAATACTCCGGCCAGATGGCCCGTAATGCAGCCGACGCATTGAATATGATGCCCGCGGGCTCGATCAAATCCGTGGAGGTGATCACCAGCCCTTCTGCGCGCTACGATGCGGAAGGTGCGGCAGGGGTTATCAATATCATTACTAAAAAAGGCAACCAGAGCACCAGCGGCACCATCGAAGTTGTCGGCGGTAACCTTGAACAAGCTATCAATCCGCGCATTGCTGTGAACCGCGATAAGTGGAACATCAGCTCTACGCTGCATTTGCACCGGTTCCGCAACAAGGAGTTGTCGAGCCTGGACCGTACTACTTTCGAAAACGGCGTGGAGACGGGTAAGGTCCGGCAGGAAATCGTGCGCGACAATGCCAAACCACACAGCTCGGGCGATGTGCAGATCGAATACCAGGCCGATAGCGCCAATGTTTTCAACTTCTCGGTGAATGGCTGGCTCGGCAACTGGCCGCAGAACAGCGAGCAGCAAAATAGCCGGCTTACGCCTGACGGACAGATTATCGACCAGTTTTATCAATCCGTCAAAACCAAAGCGCCGAATAAGGGGATCGATTTAAATTTAGGTTATACCAAAAAATTCAAAAAACCGGGCGAGGAACTGTACCTGATGGCGCAGCACAACCGCTCGATCGACGATTTCAACTACAATGCAACCCAGCGTGACGACGAGCAGTTTCTCGTATACCGCGAAATCAATGATAACACCACCCACAACCGCGAATGGACGTTCCAGGGCGACTATATCCTGCCGCTGACGCCGTCGGGCAAGCATGCGTTGGAAAGCGGTGTAAAAGCGATATTGCGCAATGTGGGAAGCGATTACCAGGTGCAGGCCAGCGAAAACGGCACGCCCGACAAGCTTAGCATCGTGTCCGCCCGTACCGATCGGTTCGACTACCGCCAGGACGTGCTGGCCGCGTACAGCCAGCTCAAATTCAAATGGAGCGGCGGCTGGGCGCTGCATGCGGGAGCGCGTATGGAAGGGACTTTCCTCGAAGGCGACCAGCGCGATGCCGGCGTGCATTTTACCAGCAATTTCTGGAATTTTGTACCCAGCGCGACGATCTTCAAAAAGCTCGATGCGAACAACAACCTTACATTGAGCTACACCAAACGCATTTCCCGCCCGTCGATCTGGGACCTGAATCCGAACCGCGACAGCCAGGACCCGAAGAATATCGTGGTGGGTAACCCGTCGCTGAAACCGGAGGAAGTGAATCAGATGGAATTTACTTACGCATTACAGACGAACTCCGACCTGTTCCTGAACATCTCGGCATTCGGCAGAAAGACCAATAATTCCATCGAAAGCATTGTAACCATGGACGCGGAAGGCGTGGCGACGACCACCAAGCAAAACCTCGCCTCGAATGCGCAATACGGCGTCAATTTCTCGACATCGTTCTCGCTCCTGCCCGACTGGAAGATCAACAGCAATGCCAACATTCGTCAGGCACGTTTCAAAAGCGGCGCGCTCGGGATCGACAATAAAGGAATGGCGTGGGGACTCAATATCAATACCAGCCTGAAATTGCCCAAAAATTTCAGCGTACAGGCTTACGGCGACTACGACGCCCGCAGCATCGAACTGCAAGGCTTCGAAGGAGCGTGGTTATATTACAGTTTTTCGGCCAAAAAGGAGCTTCCCGCACGTAAGCTGACGATCACACTCACGACGGTAAGCCCCTTTGGCGCCTACCGGCCTCAAAAAGAGGTGGTAAGTTCACCCGAATTCTATTCGATCATGCGTAACCAGTACCTGATGCGCTCCGTGAAACTTTCGCTCAACTGGGAGTTCGGCGGGCTGTTCAAACAGGGATCTGGCCGCAAGATCAACAACGACGACCTTAAAAACGTAAAACAAGGCGGTTGATACTAGGGATCAAGCGGCTCATCGGCATCGATGTGCAATGCATCCAGCACGGGATAGAATTCCACGTCCGTTTCGCTGAGCCGCTTGCCCAACTTGTAAGGAACGTGGTTGATTTCCCGCATGCAGCGGTTCACGAATGCTTCGCTGGAAATCGAATAGCTTTGCGAACGCATGGTCGAAACGAGGCAGGGCTTCTCCATCGGCATTCCGTAGCGGTAAAGCAACCGCACGCCATTGCGCATATTGGTAGTCGTGTGCCGCGCGTGAGGATCCATGATGATCGCGTTTTCAGGCACTTTCAGGGTTTCCATTAAAAACTTCTTCATTTCATAGGCCTCGCTGTACTTCGTTTTGAATGGGTGAACGCGGCCGCCCGATACCAGGATATAGGGAGCCAACCCTTCGAAATACCGCAATGCAGCCACGCGGCAGCGCAGTATCCCGCCCTCGCTCAATGCACGCTCGGGAGAATCCGGGCCTGCGCCGGGAACGAGGATCAACGTATATTTGAATTTGTTCCAATCGATTTTCTTCACGCGATCAAAAGCAGCTTTGTTGACGGTCGAGATCATCGGCTCGTAATCGGCAGCCTCGCTCCGTTCATTTACTTCCAGGAATTGAAGCGCGTAATGCATGGACGGGCCGAAAAACAGGTTCGCGTTTTTCTTCTCCTGACGCACCACCTCCGTCACGTCGTATGCCAGCACCGGGTAGCTTTTGGCAGTAGTTTTAAATCCAATGGAATCGATGGCCGGGTAGTTAGGCTTTTTTCCTTCCGCGTATACTTCAATGGTATGGTTAATGCCGTTCGCATCTTGTTCCCAGGCTTTTCGCAGCAATGCTTTTTCGCTGGCTTCTTTGATCAAAATATAAGTACCGGAAGGGATCAGATGCTGTTTCACCAATTTACCCAATGCATTGTTCCCGGTATAAAGCGCTTCCAGCCTCGCCCCTATCGCATTGATTTCTTCGGGCGAAAACTTCATCTTACCCGTGTAGCAGAGGAAATCACCCTTACATTCTTTCACCGACGTTTCCAGGTTTTTGTATTTCAAACCCGCCACGGCGGTTAGCTCGCTATCTTTTTCCAGCAAAGATTTTACTTCCGGAAGCGTTTCGAACAGGGTGAGCAAATACCAGTTTTTGGATAAATGAATTTCCGGTAATGAGTTGGTAATCCTGCTTCGGCGCACTGTTCTGAGCAAAGCCGGTCAGGGCAAGCAGCATTAAAAAGAAAAAGGTCAAAGGTTTAGTCATAGTTATAAAAGGAGTAAGAAAAGGCTGCAAACTAAATGAATCCGTTTGACGGGAGCATTACCTGAAAGTTAAGAAACGAAAAAGGCCCGGACGCAATGTCCGGACCCGTGCTAGTGTGTGTTTTCGATCTAATACTATTTCGCAAGCGCAAATTTCTGGTACTTCACCGACCCGTCGAGGTAGGTAACCGATACCACGTACATGCCCGGTGCGAACTGCTTCACGTCGATCGTCCTTCCAGCAACACCTTTGTAAACTACCACGCCGGCTTTGCTTGTTACCGTGATCGATTTCACATTGCTTTGATCCGTATCGACTGTGAGTACATCCTTCACAGGGTTTGGATAAAGGGTCAGGAGCAGGCCGCCTTCGAAGCTTGCCGAGCGGATGCCGCTGTACGTGAAGGACAAGTCTTTATCGATCATTTTGAGGCGATAGAAATTATCGCCGTCCATCGGCTGGTTATCCTTGAACGAATAGTTTTCCAGTACCGCGCTTTCACCATGCGACTGAACGGTACCGATGCGGTCCCATTTCCTGCCATTGGCGCTGCGCTCGATCTCGAAGCGGTCGCTATTGGTTTCCGCGGCGGTTTGCCAGTAAAGCAATGCAGTCTTACCCTCTTGTTTTACATTGAAACTGATGAGCGTCACAGGAAGCGGATCACCCCAGTTGATTTTGTAGGTAGAAGGCAGCGAAACCTCACCCGATTCATCCTGGAATGCATACTCGAACTGTACGCTGGTATAACCGGTTCCGGTAAGCTTGATCACCAGCAATGCAGGGTCGTAGTTATCGATAATCTGGCCGGTTTTAACCAAAACACCATTATACCAAAGCTCTCCATGATCCGGCAATGTGGTAATGATCACCGTCTTGTCCTTATCGCCTCCGTTGAGCGGGCCATCCTCGGGATCGTTACCCGTAAGCTGGTTGGGCGAGCTGGTACCCGTGCCGGTGCTGGTATGGCTGCCATTCAGCGCAATTTCCGCACCCGGGCCCGGCTGATCAATTTTGAAATCCTTCGGATCGCTCGATGGCGGTTGCTGCACCCCGAAGTTGGCATTGCTCACATCGCTGTTTCCTACAAAAACACCATTCAGGACTCCATTCACGTCGTCGTCGCTGCCCGGGCCTGAGCCGAGGTTTTCACCGGTACTGATCCAGCCTGCGGGCAGGCTTGGCGTTTCGGAGCCGGCCGGGTTCTGGTGCAGCACGATGCTGTATTCGCCTGGATTGGTCGGTCCGAAATCGTAGGTACCATTCGCCGCCACAGGAACGGTTTTCACGATGTTACCCAGTGAATCGATGAGCGACACATACAGGCCTGTCGGTACAGGCACTGCGGAAGTGCTGTTCACCGTAATATCGGTCATTGAATTACCATCGTGCAGCACATTACCGCTCAAATTCACCGGCGGCAAGCACAGCTCAGCCGATTTCACGGTTACCGGAACCGACCTGGTAAGCTGGCAATGCGAGACATTGTCGGTAATGGTCACGCTGTAAGTGCGGCTGATACCGGTAGTGACGGTAGGATTTGCCACAAACGCATTCGAAAGACCGGTCGACGGACTCCATACATATTGATAGGTTCCGCCAGAAGTCACATTCAAAGGCAATGCGGTAGTGGTACCGTCGCAGATTTCGAGCGGCGTTGCAGTGGCTGCGATCGTATTAGGTTTAACCACCACAACCACTTCTTTGAAATTGCTGCAACCGGTTGTCAGGTTGGTTTGGGTCAAACGATAGGTCGTATTGCCGGCCGCTACCACAGTCGTAGAAGTTTCGGTAGGGTTTTCAACGCCTGCCGACGGGCTCCATTGCCAGGTTGTATTGGCAGCAGGTGCGCCTACGAGGCTCAAAACGGTGCTTCCGCCTTCGCAAATGGTGGTGTTACCTGCGATGTTGAATGCACTTGGCGAGTTGACGGTCACCACTACCTGATCGTTACGGGTACAACCGCCAAGGGTTACCGCCACGGTGTAAGTGGTGGTTACGGTAGGCTTCACGATCGGCTGCGCCACGGTCGAAGAACCGACAATGCCTATGCCCGACCAGGAATAAGTAGCGCCGTCCAATGCAGGGGTACCTATTTGGGTAGATTCACCTGAACAGATGGCCGCATCGCTGCCTGCACCGGCTGTCGGGATTACATCGAGTTCATCGGTGTAAATACAACCGCTGGCGAGGGTAACGGTTACAGCATAAGTCGTGCGGACGCTCACGTTGGCGGTCGGGTTGGCTGCTGTTGCATTGCTCAAACCGGTCGCAGGCGACCAGAGGTAAGTGGCTCCGGCAGGCGCGGCAGGGTTGTTAGGCGCACCGAAACCAATGGCAACGGCACCGGCAGTACACTGAACTACGTCAGCCAATGGCGGCTTGGGAATCTCGTTCACGGTAACGGTTACCTGGTCGATCAGCGGAGACGAACAGCCCGGATAGGTGATTTGCAAAGTGTAGCTTGTGGTTGAGGTAGGCGTAGCAACCAGGTTCGCACAGTTGGTACAGCTCAAAGCGGTCGCAGGCGACCAGAGATAAGTTGCATTTGCCTCCGGTTCGCGGCCGAGTTGTGCTTCTTCGCCTTCGCAAATGGTCACGGCACTGCCGGTATATTCGCCCGGTGTCAATGTATTGCTCAAAACCACCTGATCGGTGGCCGAACAGCCCGATGCCGGATCTGTAACCGTCAAAGAGAATGTCTGGCTGCTGGTTGAAGCATATTCCACCTGTGGCTGAGGCGACGAGGCATTGGTACCATTCGTCCACGCCGCGCCTGCGGGCTCCCATGCGTAAATCCAGTTCACACCGGCCGGTTTGGGGCTTCCCAGCGTGACGGTCGATCCGTTACAAACTGTCCGGTCGACACCCGCGGCGGCTACCACTTGCGCAACAGCTACTTTCACGGTATCGATGGTTTTACAACCCGAAGCAGTTTCCAGGATTTCAACTACATATTCCTGATCTGCCATCAATGTAGCCTGCGGATTGTTTACCGAAGCACTGCTCAAGCCAGCCGAAGGCGTCCAGGTATAGGCAAAACCAGCGCCCAGCGGCGTACCGACGGCCGTCGGGCTATCGTAGCAAATGGTTTTGTTGGGAATATCGATATTCGGTTTCGACCATCCTGCCGGGTTGATGTCGATCGACTCCGAGCAGGTCCTGCTTGCATCGTATTTGTTGGTGATCGTCAAAGTGATGGTTGCAGGCTTGTCGGTCAACACGGCCACTTCGCGCGCTGTCGGGTTGTCGACAAGGTTAGCAGGGCTCCAACGGTAGTTCCAGTCGGTGGTATTGATGTTTTTCGGAGCCAGGCGCAAGCGTTCGCCGCCACCGAAGTTTTTGGGGCATCCCTGGGAAGAGATCGTTTCGATTTCCACATCGCAGTTACCACCGCAGACGATGATATCCACATCCGAAGAGCAGGAAACGTTATTCAAAGTAACGGTACGGCGGAATTTTGTCGTACCCACATTACTTTTCAGGTAAGCATCCTCTCCCCCGTTGCGGGTATTCAAAATCACCCCGTTACCGCTTACGATGCTCCATGTGTACACCGCTTGCGGGCAGTTTGGGAAGCCTTCGTGCGTCACCCAGCGCGGGCCGCATTCGATATCGCCTGTGTCGGACGTTTGGGAGTTCAAAACAGAAACCTTCACCTCGTCGACAAAGCTGCAACCCGATTTAATGGCGGTTACCGTGTAAGTGATCGAACAAGGATCGATACCTGACGAACCCGCGGTAAATGTAGGCCGCGCTACTTCGGGGTCGTTCAGGAACTGGCCGGAAGTCCAGGTATAGGAATAAGTGGCATCGGTGATATTACCCAGCTGTACATTGGAATTGATACAAATCGTACGATCGGCTCCTGCGTAGTTGGCAAGGCCGCCCGGTGCTGCAACCGGCGTAATGGTAACGTCGTCGGTAGTCAAACAAGTTGAACCGTCTTTGCGGGTTACGGTCACTGTAAGACGGTACACGGTCGCTACCGCCGGGTTGGCGATAGGCTGCGCACAGTCGGTGCAGCTCAATGTGGTAATGGCGCTACCCGAAACCCGCGTCCACGCATATTGCACGGATGTGCTCGCAATCGGAGCCGAGCCTATCTGCACGCCGCCGCTTCCGGCGCAGAACGATGCATTCGCACCGGCATTGGCCACCGCCGGTACCACAGTTACCTGGTCGGTATCGATACAGCCATTGGCGTCGGTTACTTTCAAAGTGTAAGTTGTCGAAACCGTTACCGCCGCCGTGGTATAGTTTGCCAAGCTGCCAACGAGTGTTCCGCCATTAGAGCTACCTGAGTACCATTGATAGGTAAATCCGGGTGTACCGCCAGTTGCCGATCCGTTGAGGCTCACCGTGTTCGCACCCGCTCCACAGACGTACCATTGCGGGCCGTCCGCATTCGCCGACGGTGCTGCATTGGGCCCGACAGTCACCGTAGCGACATCCGACTCGCCGACCGTCTGGAACTCGCAGAAAGTAGTGCGCGCGCGGATGAGGCGTTTATAATACAATGTCTCGTTCGACGAAAGCGGTTGCAGGTCTTTGAAAACCTCGCCTTCAATGTCCGTCCACGGGCCAGTCGGGCTGGTGGCTTTTTGCCATTGGTAACCGATGGTGGTTGTGAAATTGGCAGGAGCTGTGATGCCTACCGCATTACCTGTAATAATGTCGGGGATACCGAGGCTGCAAGCGGTTTGGGTCAACGGAGCGATCGAAGAACTGTTTACCGCGAATTCCGCCGGCAGCGGGTTTTTGGTCAGTTTGATTGCGTAAGCGCTAAAATTTTCCGAAGCATTACCCGCAGTCTGTTTTGAAGTGAGGTTAGCAATACAGTTGCTTGGGTCGAAGTCAACCGTGGTTTGAAAAAAACCACCCACAAGCAGTTCTCCCGGGTTTTTGGCCGATATCCAGCCCACGGTTTCACTCCCGGTCCCACCCAGGCTCTTAGCCCATATCGGATCCCCGTTTGGATCGATTTCCGCAAGAAGTATATCGCTGCCTCCATTGGCTGTAAAGGAAAAGCTGCCCACGGTGGTAGGATTTGTAAAAGCTCCTCCCACATAGATGTGGTCATCCGGACCAACATCGATGTAGTTCCAGGTACGACCGAAAGCCTTGCCCCAGAGCCTGTTACCGGAGTTGTCCAGTTTAACCAATGTGACAATGGCGGTTGCGCTGGAACCACTGCCCACATAAATATTCCCCTGGCTGTCCAACGAAACGCTTCGGTAGTAATCCGAGTCGACGTCAAGGTGTGACCACAGCGTAGCACCTGCGGGGCTTAGTTTGATCACATAACCGCCCTTACCTAATGCGGCCATACCCGTAGTACCGCCATCGGAAGGCCCACCTATATAGATGTTTCCGGCAGCATCAATGTCAATTCCGAATACGGCGTCCGTACCAGGGCCGCCGATCCGTTTTACCCACTGGTATACCCCTGACGCATTCAACTTAGCGATAAATCCATCTTGTAACCCGGCCGACGTAACGGAATACGGCCCGAAAGTCGACGCACTGAGGTTACTGATATATCCGGTCACGAACACATTACCTGTTGGGTCCGTTTTCACATTGAAAGAATACTCGCCGGAACCCGTATTACCCATTCGCTGCGCCCATACGTAATTTCCGTTATTATCCAGTTTCAGAATGTACCCATCTGCGCTTCCGCCGCTCGTCACGAGGTTATTCACACCGGCATTGGGGTTCATATCCACCGTCCCTGAAATGTATCCGGTAATAAAGAGGTTATTCGATGGGTCTATGTGAAGTCCAAAGCCAGTGTCACCTCCTGTGCTGCCGTAGCGTTTACCCCAAATAAAATTACCGTACTGATCGAGCTTGACGACAAAAGAATCATAAAGACCAGCCGATGTGACGTTGGCTGTGGCAGTACCGGGATTCAAATCAATCGTGCCTTCAAAAAGTCCGGTCACGAAAACGTTCTTGTTCGCATCGGATTCGATGGCGTACACCCGCGCATGGCCTGCCGCGGTGGTTTCAATAATTCCCTTCGCCCATTGAAGGCCGACGTCCTGCGCCTGGACGCTCACTGCATTGAGCAGGAGGAGCCCCATGGCCAGGATCTTGCAAATGTGCCGTCCCCACGACACTCGCGGGGAGCCATCATCGGCCGCGATGCGGGCACGCACCGACCTGGCCAACGATTGAGCAAATTGTACTGGTTTAAGCATTGAATATAGGTTTAAGTGAAACAAAGTACAGGAGGATTATGCCCGCAGAAATGGCGCTTGTAGTGGTGCGGGGAAATAGCCGGACAGGTTCAAAAACTACGTCGATAGCGTTTATAATGTATTTCGGCTGAAAGTTAGAACTACTCGAAAGAAGGACTTATAGAGGTCGCGGATGGCTAACCTAGAAATATCTCGACAAATTAATTGTATTGAAAACCGTTGATTTCTACGTATATGCGCAACGCGCTCTTGCACGCACGTGTATATACGCGAGAGAGAGTCAAACTTCCGGATTTTTGTAAATAGGCATCGTTATCGTGCGGCGGATTTGGTAATCAGCCCTGCCAGTAATGGAGTTTTCTGCATTTGACCTGGCTTACAGAATGCAGAATAGTTACGATGCCGATGAATTAGTTTGTCAATATTCAGCTACAAAAGAAGCTACTCATTCATCTAATAGAAATAAATTACGCAACGATAATTGGGACAATTGCAAACAAAAAAGCCCCTGGCAAAATGCCAGGAGCTTTTCAATTTTTAAGCACCCATTTTACTTATAAAAGTTATCGTTTTCCAGTACAAGCCCGGATTGTTGTTTTCCTAGATAAAAATTGCGTTTTTCCAGCTTAAATCCAAATCAAACAACACAATCAACGGTCGGGAGTACCTGGGAGCAAGAAATCACCTGTTTAATTTTGTTAAAATCAAACCGTGC
Source organism: Dyadobacter soli (assembly GCF_900101885.1). Classification (GTDB taxonomy): domain Bacteria; phylum Bacteroidota; class Bacteroidia; order Cytophagales; family Spirosomataceae; genus Dyadobacter; species Dyadobacter soli. Next base: position 263,598 of record NZ_FNAN01000012.1, read on the forward strand.
GGGGCCGGATGGCCGGCTATATTTGCAAATGAAGTATAATCCTGATTTATATGTAGTGGAGCCGGTTCCTCATTTAACCCTGCTTCAAATCCAATTCCGGTATGTTTTTTTATCATGGCCAATAGCTTCTTTTATCCTTGCACAAAGCATTCTTTCCTTAGCGAGTTTAAAGTAATCTTAAATAGCTGTTGAACTAAAATAATTTCGCCGAATTATGCATTTATTTCGACCAATACCTATATTATTGCAGACGAATGAAATTTAGTACAGTAGTTAAGGTCAGAGTATGTTGTCTCCCGGAAGACTGCGGTGTATAATAGTGGACGATGAGGCTGATGCACGCCGATTGATAGAAAAATATGTGCAGAAAGTTCCATTTCTCGAATTGGCCGGTGTTGCCGAGACCGCGACGGACGCCCTGTTCCTGATCAGGGATTTGAAGCCCGACATTGTCTTCCTGGACATTGAAATGCCCGAAATGACCGGATTTGAGCTATTAAAGCTCCTGCCCTCTACCCGTCCGGCCATGATCATGATTACCGCCGACCCTTCCTATGCACTGGAAGGTTACGAGCACGAACTGACCGACTACCTACTCAAACCCGTATCTTTCGAAAGATTTCTGAAGGCCGTCAACAAAGTGGATGGCGTGCGTTTCCAGAAGCACCAGCCCGGCAATTCCGACACGGCCAGGGAATTGGTTTCATCGACGAAAGAAGCGGAGGATCAGGTGACGGATGCAACGTTTTCCGGTGCAAGAAATGACTTTCTTTTATTGAAAGAGAATAAGAAACTCATTAAAGTAGCGCCGGGCGAAATACATTTCATTGAAGGTATGCGGGATTACCTGAAATTATATTGGTCGGAAGGCGTTGCGGTTATCCATATGACAATGTCTAAAATAGAAGAAGCGTTGCCTTCGGAGCAGTTTTTGAGAGTAAACCGCTCCTATATCGTCAACAAAAAAGTGATTCGGGAAATTGAAGGAAATGAAATCACCACTAATAGCGGTCGTAAAATACCGATTGGCGTAACTTACCGTGCCAACGTACTTGCGGCATTACAGAAGAACAGAATCTGACGGGCTATGGGTTTCAATCCTATTTCATCTGAAAAAAGGGCAAAAATAACGAGGATTGTTTATCATTTGCTGGCATGGATAGCGCTCTGGTGCGTAGCACGTTATTATAGCATTCCGGCCCTTACGAAGGATAACCATCATGTCATATTGCTCGGTGCAACAGCGGTATTTCTGCAATCCATTTCCGTGTTTTACCTGCTGGGGTATGTAGTGTTCCCGCGGTTTTTGTATACCCGAAAGATATTCCCGCTGATTATAAGCCTGGTTATCATATTCCTGCTGGTGCATATCACCAACTACCACGTGTTCAGGCACCTGGCTTCCATTACAAATGGTTCGGAGCAATATCCGATGTATATTACCAAGCTCTGGAATTTCTTTCAGGCACGCAGCGCGTGGACGAGTTGCTTCACGGATTTCGACATTGCATATACCGACTACGCATGGAGCTTATACTATATCACTCCGCTGCTGGCAATCAAAGTGATGCGTGACATTATTAATTCCAGAACCAAAAATATGCAACTGGAAATGGAACGGCTCCAACTCGAAAAAGCAAATCTGAACTTGCAAACCCAAAGCTTGCAATTACAAAAAAATAACCTCAATCTCGAACTCAGTTTTCTAAAATCACAGATCAATCCGCATTTTTTGTTCAATACCCTTAATGCTATTTATACCAAAACGGTGGATGTCGATGAGCAGGCCGCGGACCTTGTTCTTAAATTATCCGACCTGATGCGGTACAGTCTTTACGAATCAAGCAAGGAAAATGTAGTACTCTCCCGCGAGATCAGTTACATCGAAAATTACCTGGACCTGGAACGCGCGCGCTTCTCTGATAAGGTGACGATCGAATACCAATTGAAGGGCAACGCCGGGGAGTACCTGATCGCCCCGCTGCTGTTGGTCTCATTCGTCGAAAATGCATTCAAACACGGCACCGCCAAAAGTAAATACACATCTTACGTAAAACTATCTATCGTACTGGATAATAACACATTATACTTCAAAATAAAGAACAATATCCCATCGCACACACGGCAAAGCCGGCCACGGGCGAACGATGAGCGAGTGGGTGGTTTCGGTTTGAGCAACACTTCTAAGCGGCTTCAATTGCTGTATCCGGACAGGCACAAATTATCCGTCCAGCAAACCGAATCGGAGTTCAGCGTCGATCTCGAAATTGAGCTTGACCCCGCGAATGTGGTCCACTATTTCAACTCCTGAACCGACCATTAACCGCGCCGTATATCCGCCAGCGTCAGACTTATAAATCGCTTAGATTAAGGAATTAACCTTTCATCTCAATTACCTGACACAGTTATCAGCTCACTCATAAATCGAGAAGAGAAACTACAACTTTTGTCAAAATATTTTATTAGAAGTTATTTTACTTTTATTTTTAGAATTTCCTGTTGATATTGAAACGCCTGTTAAAAAAGGCATAAAACTACCCTCAGCTATCCAAAGATTTTTTGAAATGGACATCTATATGTTCAAACATATTCATTTCATTCTCTGGACCTTCCACAACAAATTAAATTTTTTGAATTTGAAAATGTCCGGATGAAAAACATTTTAATTGTCGAAGATTATCAGATTATCAGACTTGCCACAAAAATACTCGTTCAGGATTTGTATAAGGCCGCTGTAATTCACGAAGCAACGTCTTTTAATACAGCATTATCCGAGCTTTCCATGCAGCCCCAGGACCTGGTCATTCTGGATGTTCAGATTCCTGAGGGACAGGGGTTTGAAATGATCGGGAGCTTGCGTGCGGTGCAGAAGAATGTCAGTATCCTGGTATTCTCCGCCGTTGAAGAGCGGATTTACGGCATCCATTACCTGCGTGCGGGCGCGAACGGCTTTGTATCCAAAAATACGGGCACCGATGAACTGCGGGCAGCGATTATATCCGTCGTGGATACGGGCAGGTACGTCAGCCCGAGGATCAAAGTGGAACTGCTCAACCAGCTCGATAAGCATAATTATCGCGCCGACAACCCGCTGCTGGACCTGTCAGCGCGCGAGATCACCATCATGGATATGCTGATCGAGGGCTTCTGGATCAAGGAAATAGCCTCGAAACTGGATCTCACCGAAAGCTCCGTCAGCACCTACAAAGCGCGGCTTTTTGAAAAACTTCAGGTGGGCACGCTCATTGAAATGTTTCAGAAAGTGACGTTTTACAAGGATATGGATTGAAGGTTTTCATCGGCCACGAGCTCCTTATGCTGCAAGCCCCATGCATTCATCCGGTCGATAATGGGCATAATGCTCCGTCCGGAGTCGGTGAGGTTGTATTCGGTGTAGAGCGGGAAACCGGCGGACTGGCATTTTTCCACGACCCCGCTTGCTTCCAGCTCGCGGAGCTGCATGTCGAGCACGCGCGGAGTGGCGCCTTTGATTTCCCGGTGCATTTCGCTCGGCCTGCGAAAACCGCGGTGGATGGCGTCGAGCAGGCACGGCTTCCATTTCGCCCCGAAAACTTTCATGGCAATGGTAATGCCGCATTCGAGATCTTCCGGTGTTTTCCGTTGGTACATATCGATGGTGAATAGTTCTTAGGATGTCGTTTTAAGAATACAATTTAGTCAATACCGAATAAATTTTCGGTCACCGAATCTTTTTTCGGTAATTGATAGCCGCCTGCCCGCTGCCGAATTTTGTGTTCATCCAATCAAAACGAACAGAAAATGAACACAAAACGAATCACCGTCATAGGTTTAGGACAAATGGGCACACGGCTGGCCGAGCTGCTGGTTGCAAAAGGTTACACCGTCACTGTCTGGAACCGCACGCGTGCCAGGGCCGACAGTATCGCAGGCGTACAAGTAGCTGACAATCTGGAAGAAGCCATCCGGCAAAGTCCGGTGGTTGTCATATGCGTGCTGGACTACAAAGCAGTAAACGGTATCTTCAACAATATCGGCGACAAGTCGATCCTTGAAGATAAAACGGTTATCAATTTTACAACCGCCGATCCGCAGGAGGCCGAGACGCTCGAAACTACGCTGGCCGTTTCCAATGCCGGTTATATCAATGGCGCCATCCAGGTCGCACCCGACCAGATGGGCCTGCCCGAGACGACCATTATCGTCTCAGGGAATCAAGCGCATTTCGAACGCAGCCGCGACGCATTGACCGTTTTTGGAGGGAATATCAAATATCTCGGCGAACGCGCCGCACTGGCGTCGGCGATGGACCTCGCGACACTCACCTGGCTGTACGGTTCTTACGCAGGCCTGATCCACGGGATCGTACTTTCACAAAAAACCGGCCTGTCGCTCAGCGCGTTCAGCGAAATATTGGGAGAAATCACGCCCGGCTTCACAGCGTTTTTCAAACATCAGGTTGGTGTGGTGGAGCAAGGCGATTTTACGGTCAGCCAGAGCCCGATGGCTATCAGTATCGCCGCAACGCAACGCATTTACGACGCATTCCGGAAGGTGGGCACGCAGCCGGCTTTTATCAAATCCATTAGTGATCTGCTGCAAAAAGCGGAAGCCAAAGGGCTGACCGACCAGGAGGTGGCGGCGCTTGTGACGGTGGTCGAATAGCGTTTATCTCCCAATGCTTGTCCGCTGGCGCATGATTCAGATCCAGCGGGCAAGCAATGTTTTGAACGCATCCTTATAAAGCTCCCCCACCGGAATTTCGACGGGGCCCAGCTGCACGGAATTCTTGCTGACCGAATCCACCTTGCTCACCGCAACGATGAACGAACGGTGAATGCGCAGGAAGCGGGTCTGTGGAAGTTTTTCTTCAATGGATTTCAGGCTGCTGAGTGTTACCACCGGGCTGAACGGCGGCATTAGATGGATTTTGACATAATCTTTCACCGACTCCACATGCGTGATTGCGTCGAAATCCACCCTGATGTGCTTGTAATCCGCTTTCACGAACATATAGTTTTCCGCCACTTCCCCCACCCCGTTTTCCTGCAAAACTTCGAAATACTTCTTTGCCTTCGAAGCCGCCCGCAGGAATTCGTCATAGCCGAATGGTTTCAACAGGTAATCCAGTGCGTCGACCTTATACCCTTCCACGGCAAACTGATTATAGGCCGTTGTAAACACAATGCGCGTTTGCAGCGAAGCGCCTGATTGGCTGATCACCCGAGCGAGCTCCATCCCATTGAGATCGGGCATTTGAATGTCGAGGAAAATCAGGTGGATGGTTTGTTCATGCAGCGCCTGCAATGCCTGAACGGCATTCCCAAACCGGCCTTTCAAATCCAGAAACGGCGTTTGCTCCACGAATGCACTGATAAGGTTCAGCGCCAAAGGCTCGTCGTCGACGGTAATGCAATTCAATTTCATACGGCTTCTGCGATCTGCCCCGCCTTCTCGCGGTCGAGCTGCAAGGTCAGGACGACTTCATAGGTTTTATCTTCCGCATTCTCGCGGGTTATCAACTGGTATTTGTTTTCATACAAAAGATCCAGCCGCTTGCGCGTGTTGGTGAGGCCAATCCCGCCCTGATCGAGCTGATAGCCGTCTTTTTCATGCGCAATATGGTTAAATACGCGCAATGAAAGCGCACCCTCATTTACTTTCAAGCTTACTTCTATCCGCGAATGTTGCATCGTGCTCGACCCATGCTTGAATGCATTCTCGACAAACGGCAGCAGGAGCATCGGCGCAATCCAGTAGTCCTTATCGGGCGCCGGCTCTTCAAATTCCAGCGTCGTGCATTCGTGCAGGCGAAGCGCCATCAGCGAAATGTAATCTTTTAAAAACGAAAGCTCCTGCCGCAGGGGCACGGAGTCGCTGAGCGTGTCGTAAAGCACGTAGCGCATCATGCGCGAAAGTTTCAGGATCGCCTCGCGGGAGACGGGAATGTCCGAGTACGTGAGCGAGTAAATGTTGTTAAGTGTATTAAAAAAGAAATGCGGGTTGATTTGCGCTTTCAGAAAAGAAAGCTCGGAGGCAATATGCTGTTTTTCGACCCGTTCCCGCGTCTGGGCGTCGGCTTGCCAGCGTTGCGCCATGGCGAGGCTCGTGCTGGTTACCATCACCAGGAGCATGATCATAAACAAATGAAAATCAAGCCGGAAAGGATCTTTGGGCGCTTTGTTCATAATCCTCGACATTTGATCCAGCACATGCAGTTTCAGCTCGATCGTGCGTGCGACGATGAGAAAACAGGCTACCACGCCCACCAACCACATTACAAACAGCACCTTTCCATTCCGTTCGAAAAGCAGTTTCGGGGCTACGAAAAACGCATTGGCATAAAACACCCCGATCATGATCACCAGGTTGAGCGCCTGCTTGACCCAGAAATTGGGCGGCACGGTGATATTCCAGGTTAATGGCGGGTAAAAAAGAAGGACGAACCCAAACAGCGACCAAACGGTCACGTGCGTGAGGATGGTAAGGCTGCTTCTGGATGCCATGGGTACTGGTGCTTTGTGTATTACAAGATCAGTCCAATTGGCAGAAACCGCAAGCAAAATCGATGGAAAGCCTTTTTTGGCAGCTCAACCCGGCCTATTTGCCTTCCAATACGTCTGGAATGTGCCGTCGCAGTGGCTGCACGGCGAATCATTTGAGGGGCGAAATGGCGGCATTCGCGGACAACTTCTGCCTGTCTGTCTAGACTCGCTTTCCCGCGTCCCCATTCTGATTAAATTAACCTTACGGATAATGCATTGCCGTTGCCCACACCCGACATTCATGAGAAAGATCAACTTCGAAAACCACTTTACCGTAGACCGTGATTCGTCCGAGCCGGTGTACCAGCAACTTGTGGAGGCTGTACTTTACGCGACTAAAACCGGCCTCATGGACCGTGGCGACCGTTTACCTTCCATTAATGAGCTGAGCCGCCAGTACAGTGTTTCGCGGAGCACGATCGAGAAAAGTTACAGCGACCTGCGCGATATGGGTATCCTTGCCTCACAGCATGGGAAGAGTTTTTACATCAATCGCCTAGACCCATTACCTGGCCTCAAAATACTCGTTCTTTTCAACCAGCTCAACGAATATACCAAGACGATCTTCGACGCATTGACCGAGCGCATCGGGCAAAAAGCTGAAATCGATTTCCATGTGTATTACAACAGCGCCGCGCATTTCAAAGCGCTCGTGAAGCGGAAGCAGTCGTCCTACTCGCATATCATCGTCATCCCGCATTTCCTCGACGACCCGGAAAGCGGTTACCAGGCCATGGAACGCCTTCCGAAGGATAAGCTGATCATCCTCGATAAGGAGGTTCCGGGACTGTCCGACTGCTTCGGTACGGTGTCCGAGCATTTCGGCCAGGACATCGACCAGGCTATCCGGGAACTCGCTCCGAGTCTGCGCAAATACCAGTGCATTAACCTCATTTTTCCCGCACACACACATTACCCGGACACGCTCGCCGACGCATTTGCGCGTGCCTGCGTGACGCGCAACCTCGTCTGCCGCGTCTCCCCCGACCTCACCAAAGCCATGATCCGCGACGGAGAGGCATTCATCGTACTTTCCGACGAGCACCTGATGTTCCTCGTCCGCGAAATCATCAACAGCACCGACCTCGTGGCCGGACGGCATGTAGGCATTGTTTCCTACCAGGATAATGATGCTAAAAAAGCCATGCTGAACGGTATTACCACTATTTCTTCTGACTTAAAGACAATGGGAAAATCGGCAGCGGACATGATTTTGACCGGCGTGAGCAGGCACATTGCAAACCCGTTTTCGGTGGTTTTGCGCCGTTCGTTATAAAGAAATGTCGCGGCGGATCGGCCCTCTAAAATGAAGGACCGATGCACGCCGCGAGCTGTGTCGATGAAGTGTTCAATTAATGCACCGCAAATTGTCCCGGCTGGTAGCCACCCGCTACCGTACGGAATGCGATGTTGAAACGGTTGTAGGAGTTGATGGTCGTGATAGCCAATGTGAGGTCGACGATCTCTTCATCATTAAAATGCGCATTCACAGCATCGAATATTTCGTCGGTCACTTCACGATCCTTCAAAACGGTCACTGCTTCGGCGTAGGCCAGTGCGGCGCGCTCGCGGTCGGAGTAAAAAGGTGCTTCCCGCCAGGCGTTCAGCAGATATAGCCGCTGCTCGGCCTCCCCTTCGGCCCGCAGGTCTTTGGAATGCATGTCGATACAAAATGCGCAGCCGTTGATTTGCGATACGCGGAGGTAAATGAGGTTCAACAGGTTCTGCTCTACCCGTGCCTTCGCCAGGTATGCGCCTACGCCATACATTGTTTTCAACGCGCTGTGTCCTGTTTCCTGAAGATTGATTCTTGCTTGCATGAGAATGTTGATTAAATTTTGAATGATTGAATGATTGAATGATTGAATGATTGAATGATTGAATGATTGAATTTTGAATGAGCGAATGAGTGAATGAGTGAATGATTAAATTTTGAAAGAGTGAATGTTGGGTGATGTAATCAGCGAACAAATTGTGAAAGAACAATTCACTCATTCACTCATTGACTCATTCACTCATTGACCCATTCACACCAATGACGAACGGCCTCTGCGAGACTGGACAGGCGTGGAGAAAAAAAAACGGATTTTTTAGCGCGCCGCGGAGAAGGTAGAATCCGATGTTACCGCGGCTTTACAATTACATAACATTTCAGTAACAGCTTAGATAAGTAGATCCTCTTCTTTTGCGGCAAATTTTGTTTAACCAACAACATGCTCATGCATAAGAGATTTTTACTTCCTACTATCCTCACATTGCTTTGCTGCCTCGGCAACATCGTGGTACTGAGGGCTCAAACTACGCAGGCGTCGATCTCCGGTACGGTTACCGACGACCAGAATGTATCGCTGGCCGGCGCGACCGTCCAGGTAAAAAACGAATCAACAGGCTTTACGACAGGAACCGTTACCAATGCAAAAGGCGAATATGCTTTTAAGGAGCTTCCATTGGGCGGTCCTTACACGGTTACAGCTACTTACATCGGATTTGGCGAACAAAAACTGACCGGTTACCTGCTCCACCAGGGCGATGCGGTGAAGGTCAGAATGAATATGAAAGAGGCAGGTCAAACGCTTGAAGTAGTGAGCGTTGTAGCTTCGGGTATCAAAAATAAAATCGAAAACCTGGGCGCTTCCACGGCTATTTCGGCGCGCGACATTACCCGCCTGCCTGTGAACGGCCGGAACTTTACGACGCTGATGGATCTTTCGCCATTGAGCCGCGGCGGTAACATTTCAGGCCAGCTGGGTTCGTCTACGGGTTTCACCATCGATGGTATGAGTTCCAAAAACCCTACCTCCGCCGGTGCGACCACCAGCCGAAGCGGTGCCCCCTACTCTATCTCGATTGAAGCGGTGCGTGAATTTCAGGTCGTTACCAACCAATATGACGTTACTTACGGACGCAGCGGCGGCGGTACTATCAGCGCGGTGACGAAATCGGGTACCAACCAATTGAGCGGTAGCGCATTCAATTACACGCGCGCCGACTGGTTGTCGAGCCCTTACGATATTCGCGGCAACAAAATCAATAACAAGTTCTCTACCAACCAGTTTGGCTTCTCACTGGGCGGACCGATCCTGAAAGACAAGCTGCATTTCTTCGTAGCCTGGGACCACCAGCAGGACAGCCGTCCATTGATCATCGCGGACATTCTCAGCCCGGTTGACGAAAACCGTTTCAATGTGACCCGCGCTACCCTCGACCAGTTCGTGAACATTGCCCGCACCAAATACGGCATGTCCAATACGCCCCAGTTTGGTACATTCGACAAAAAACGCGGCTCCGACGCGGCATTCCTGCGTCTGGACTGGCAGTTGAACAACCGGAACCTCTTGACGATCCGCAACAACTACACCAACGACCGTAACAAGCTCGGCCTCGCGGACAACACGACGATCAATGCATACGAATCTTACGGAAACGACTTCAACCAGGACAACAGCTTGCTCGCATCGCTTCGCTCGACACTGAACTCCAAAGTGACCAACGAGCTGAAAGTGCAGCATTTGTTTGTGAAGCAAAAAAGTGCCCCCGGCGACCAGCTTCCGGACGCCAACATCCCAAGAGCGATCGTAGAGAACGTCAACTCGGTTTTGAGCGACGGCAACTCACGTGCGACGAACATCCAGATGGGTGGTCACCGTTTTGCGCAGGAGCGCTTTACCAACCATGTCGTTCAACTGGTTGATAACCTGTACTATAACACCGATAAAGTGGAATATACTTTTGGTGCGGACATCATGATGACGCACTCGAATTCTACCTACGGCTCGGAGGTGAACGGCCGTTTCCACTACAACGTGGATGCTGCGGCGGGTAAAACTGCCCTCGACCAGTTCAACGACCTGAAACCTTACCGTTACTACCGCGAAGTGCCGTTGATGGACGACTGGTCGGTAAAAGGAACGATCTGGAATGCAGGTATTTATGGTCAATTGAAAACAAGCCTCGCAACGGGCCTGGACGTGGTGGCAGGTTTGCGCCTCGACTACGCGCATTACCCCAGCTCGCCTTTGAACCAGACTTTGTATGACGCGTTGAAAATCCGCACCGACAACAAAATCAAATCTTTCGTAGTGCAGCCGCGCGTGCAGTTCACGTGGGATGTGAACGACAAGCATACCGACATTTTCCGCTTCGGAGCCGGTGTGTTCGCTTCGGATATCAACAACTACGTGGTGATCAACAACCTTACATTTGACGGAAAGCACCTCGCGACCGTCGATGTGCGCAGCCCGAACATCCCTACCCCGGATTTCGCAGCTTACCGCGCCAATTACAACAGCATTCCCACGCTGGCACAATTCCAGCTTCCAACTATCAATACCAATGCCAAAGACGCACGCGTGCCTATTATCTACAAGGCTAACATTTCTTACGCCAAATACCTGACCGACAAACTGAAAGTTGGTATCGCGGGATACATGAGTCTTGGCCGTAATAACTATATGTATGTGGACCGCAACATGGTGGACGAACCGTTCTTCCGCCTGGCTAACGAGGGTAACCGCGGTGTGTTCGTACCGGGTGGCGAAGAAATGCCTACCAACGGCGCCGGCGACTGGCTGAAAGGACGTAAAGCAACCCAATTCGGCCGCGTACTGGAACTGAACAGCGAAGGAAAAGTGAATGCATTCTCAGTGGTAGCTGATGTGAAATACCAGTATTTCCGCGACGGCGAGATTACATTGAGCTACACCTATAATGATGTGAAAGACAATACGTCGTTCAACGGTAACGTGGCGAACAGCGCGACGCTTTCATTGCCGGTACGCGACGATCCGCGTAACCTGAGCCTGATGTCGTATTCCGACAACCAGTTCCGCAACAAAATCGTGTTCTACGGAACGGCGCCGAGCTTCTGGGGCGTAAGTGTGGGTGTGCGTTACTCGGGAATTGGCGGTACCCGCTACACCCTGCTCTCGGGTGGTAATACCAACGGCGACTTCGTAGGTACCAACGACCTTGCATATGTTTTCGACAGAAACGACCCAAGCGTGCCTGAAAACGTGCGTACAGGCCTGCAAGCCATTCTTGACAACAAAGACGCCAGCCAGAGCATTAAGGATTACATCGTTAAAAACTCCGGCAAAATCGCTGAAAGAAACGGTGGTATCAACGGTTTCTACGGCGTATTCGACGTTCGGGCATCGAAAAAGATCAAAATCACTGGCACACATGCCATTGAAGTTTCTGCCGACATCTTCAACTTCGCCAACTTCCTGAACAAGGATTGGGGACGCAACAAGTCGCTGGGTACTCAGGCGCTTTATGCATTGGGGATCCCGGCTGCCAATGGCAAACCTGCCGTTGCTGCATTCGACAGAGCCAAAAACCAATATGTATACCGCGTAAACACTGCCGGTGTAGTGACGCCTTCGGGTAACCCTTACCAGGTGCAGATCGGTTTGCGTTACAGCTTCTAAGGTTGTTGTTTTTAATACAAAAATCCCTTCTTCCGGAAACAGAAGAAGGGATTTTTTATGCCTGAATTGTTATTCAAGAATGATTTCTGTCAAAACTTCAATGCGACTCCGGCCATTACATTCGCCGGCTTCTGCGGGCTTCCGTCGCTGAGCCAGTATTTTTCGTTCAGGAGGTTATCTCCTTTAAGGCTAATACGAAAGCGCGGCTGGTCGTAAAACAATGTCGCATTCACCAGCGTGTACGACGGCAAAGTGAATGTATTGGCCGCATTGAAATACGATTCGGAAACATAGTAGCCACCCGCGCCCAGGCCAAAACCGCGCAAACTACCGGCATTGACCTGGTAACTCACCCAAAGGTTGGCGGTGTTTTTAGGTGTGGAGACAGCGCGTTTTCCAAGCACGGCCTCTGCGGCACGGCTAAATTCGTTGTCGTTATAACCATAGCCCATGACAATGTTCAGTCCGCGTACCGGGCTTGCGATCAACTCCGCTTCGATCCCTTTACTCTCCTGCGTACCATCCTGAACCATGAAGTTCTGATTATTGATCGTTTTCAAATAGGTCGAGTTTTTGACGGCAATGTCATAGTAGCTGATCGTCGCGCTCAGTTTATTAGCCAAAAGATTGACCTTCGCGCCAATCTCCCACTGGTTGGCCTGCTGCGGCTTGAAATTAGAAACCGTCCCGTCGGGCTGGCTTGCTGCGGGAATGTTTTTGAAGCCGTTCATATAGTTTGCAAAAAGCGAAATGCGATCCGGTAATGGCTGATACACAATGCCGAGTTTGGGCGAAAGCGCCGTTTGCTTGAAATCACCCGTGGTAATGCCGGTCAGGTTGTTCAATGTGCCATCGTTTACAAAACGGTCGACGCGCAGACTGAGCAATACCATCAGTTGCCGGGTAAAATTGATCATATCCGAGGCATAGGCGCTGTAAGAATATTGTTTGTTGATCGATTCCGGCGCATTGAGTTTGGTAAACAAAGTCTGAATCTGATCGTTATCCAGCGAGCGGCTTGCCTTGTTGATATTTACCGTGTCGAGCGTCACGACGCCATAATGCATGTGGCGGTATTGCGTCAGGTAATCTACCCCGAGCAAAAGCCGGTTGCGAATCGGGCCCACCTGGAAATCGCCGATGAAATTCTGCTGAATCTGTTTCCGGCCCCATTTGTCAGGAAACCATACGCTTACCTGCCGGCGAATGGTCGAATCGGTCATCCATGTATAATTGAACTGGTTGAAATGATCGTAAGTCCCGAGCGACCAGGCGTAATTGGTCTGCGACGTCCAGTTGGGCGACAGTTTATATTCAGCCTGAAAATACACGTTATTGGAAGCCTGTATCGAACTCGCCGAATTGTCGATCAGCGAGCGCTTGTAGCCCAATTTCAGTTCGTCGAATGCTTTGGCTTTTACGCCGGCACCAATGGTTAGCAGCGTGGCCGAGGTAGCTTTGGCGGTCTGGATATCGGCATTGAGGTTCAGTGTCAGGCGGTCGGATGCTTTGTAGGTAAAACTGGGCGCAATGGCGGTTGTATGCGAAAAGCCCTGGTCCTGGAACGAGTTTTCCTTCTGCGCAGCCGCATTGAAACGGAAAAGCAAGGTCTTGTCACGGTTAACCGGCGTATTCACATCCACCGTAAACCGGCTCAGGTCGTTGCTGCCCGTAGAATAAGAAACTTCGCCGCCCAGCTTTTCGAACGGCTTTTTGGTAACATAATTGACCAATCCATTGAATGACACCATCGCCGACCCGAACAATGTGCTCGAAGGCCCGCGAATCACCTCCACACGCTCCACGATCGCCGGATCGATACCGGTTTTCAGGAAGGTAGCCATCCCGTTCCGCAGGTTATCGCCCGACTGAAACCCGCGCGATATGAATGCAGGCATACCCGCGCCCGTACGTGTGGAAGTTGCTCCCGGCACATTCCGGAACGATTCTTCCAGCCGCGTGATCATCTGCTCATTCATCAACGCCTTGCCTACCACGCTGTAAACCTGCGGGTTTTCGAGGTTTTTCAGCGGCATTCTTGCTACATAATCGCTTTCCTTGTTACCGAATTTATTGGCGCTGCCCGTCACTACGAGCTCTTGCAGCGTTTTGCTATCTTCATTCAGTGACACGTCCTGCATTGTCACAGTCTGATCCGCCAGCACTTCTACCTCCTGCTCGATGGCCTCATAACCCAGCAGCTGGATCACCACGATCTGCTTTCCGGCGGGAACATTTTTCACCACATATTCCCCGCGGGCATCCGTTTGTGCCCCTTTTCCGGTTCTTTTTACCAAAATATTCACAAACTCCGCCGCCTGCCCGTCCGACGTCCGGACCGCACCTTTTACATTTCCTCTTCCTTCGGTTTTGGCAAGGATCAGAATCTTGTTTCCCTGCACTTTCACGCGGTCGGCAGCCTCACCGATCAGCTGCGTAAGCGCTTCTTTTACAGTAACATCTTTCACATTCAGCGAAACTTTCCGGTGTACATCCAGGTAAGTCCCGCTGTAAGAAAACGTGCATTGCGCCTGTTCTCCCACGGCAGCCAGGGCATCGCTCAGCGCGATTTGATCGAGTGAAATCGTGATCCGCTTGTCGAGCACAGATTTTACCTGTGCATGCAGCATAAGCGGTATGGCCAGCATCAGCACAGCCAGTTTGAATAGGGTTTTCATTAATTTTGTTTCAATGTTTGATTAATTCTTTCAATGAGAGTTGTTGGACACCAGCCCGGGTGCAAGTTTGCGAGACGGAACACCCGGGCCTTTTTACAGGCTGCCCTCGGAGTGATCAGGGAGGATTAATTTTCATAAGCGGGTCGAGCAATGGTTGATTTATTGAATAATAAGCTGCTTGCCTTGCTGGGTATAGGTAAATTTCATAGCCGACGCCATGTCGTTCACGATCGTTTGCAATGAGGGATTTTCATAGGTACCTGTAAAAATCACCGTTTTCAATGCCTGCTTGCGGATTTCTACCTTAATGCCATACCACCGTTCGAGCATCACGGCGATTTCCGATAAGCGAGTATCGCGGAAAGTCAGCCTGTTCTGCTTCCATCCCGCATACGCCCCTGCGTACACATTGTGATGGGACAACGCCCCCGAAGCCGAATCGAACGAGGCCAGTTGATTAGCCGTCAGCACGACCTGCTTCTCTTCTTGTCCAAACCGTACCTTGCCCTCCGTCACAACCAGTTCCGTTGCTTCGCCGGGATAAGCTTTCAGGTTAAAAACCGTCCCCAGCACCCGGGTTTCAGTGTTTTTTGTATGAATGGTAAATGGCCGCGAAGGATCTTTACTGATTTCAAAAAACGCCTCTCCGGTGAGGTAAATGCTTCTGCAAGTGTCGGTAAAATGATCGGGGAAACGCAAATGGCTGCCTGCATTAAGGTATACCAGCGAGCTGTCGGGTAAATAGAACTTCTTCTTTTCCCCGAATGCGGTCCTTACTTCCTGAAAATGAACAGATGTGATATGCAATGCATCGTTTCTTCCTCCAAACCAACGATAACCCAGCCACGACATGCCCAGGAGAATCGTAACACTTGCCGCTATACGCGACCATTTCCAGAACGACAAGCTCCGTCCCGCATGTCCGGAACCTCTCTGATGCTCGTACGAGCCCCTCAGCCCATTCCATATCCGCGACTGCTTGGCTTGCCGCTCGCTGCCCTGCAAATAGGATGGTGCATCGTCGTCGCCTTCGCCGGCGAGCCATTGCTGCACGGCATATTCTTCTTCGGGTGTACATTGCCCGAGGTGGTATTTCCGGATTAGTTCAGGGGTAACCTGCATAGGATTCGTTCAGGGAGAGGAATGCTCCCTGTTACCAGTTGCCGAGTGCCGGGAAATCCCCTACGGCTATCATAAAAATTTTGGAAAATATTTAACGATCGACTCCTAGGTGCAATCTTAAAGTACGCAGCGCCTTGGTAATCTGGTTTTCGACCGTCTTTTCAGAAATCGCCAGTGAATGGGCGATCTGCTTGTTGTTCATGCCGTTTTCTCTGCTCATCCGGAAAACCCGCTGGCATTGCTCGGGTAATGCGTTCACGATCCGGCCGACCTGTTCCGAAAGCGCGTTGTAGTGGACCAGATTCTCCGTGTGATTTTCATATGAGGATGTGGTGAAAGCCATTTCCCGGAGATTTCGGGTTTCGACGGCGGTATTCCGCAAATATTCGAACGATTTGAGCCGCGCAGCCCTTACGAGGTAATTTTCAATCCCTGTATCGATCAGCAGGGAGTCGCGCCGCTCCCATAACGAGCGAAAAATATCCTGCACAAGTTCCTCTGCCACAGCGCTGTCGCCTACAAAACGGAAGCATATATTGTACATCCTCTCCCAGTAACCCAGGAAAATCCGTTCAAAAACGCTTTCATCATTCAGACGCATCGATAGTAATCTTATTTAGACCTATTCTAAATGCAAAAATGATTCTTAAACCGTTTAAAATCAAATTTCCTGCAACTAATTGACAGATTTCTGCGAAATGGACGTTAACGAGGGAACAGACTACACCAGTTTTGATACGGTTTAACCCCTCGTTTGGGCAGTTCATCACATTGGCGTTCTGTATGTTGGTTCTTCAACACTAATTTTAGAGCATGTTTCAATCAGTGGAAGCGCGTCTTCCGGAACATTAACTTCATTTAGCCATGAGTACAATTGAAATTGAACAAGAGCAGGAAATTACTCCCATGAACATCATCCGGATCGGAACAGGGTTCTGGTCTGCAAAACCGTTGCTGGCGGCCATCAGGCTTGGCCTTTTCACCGAACTGGCCGACGGCCCGCTTTTTGTTTCGGAAATCCGCCAAAAACTCGGACTCCAGAGCCACAGCTCCCTGGACTTCCTCGATACCCTCGTAACCTGGGGCATCATCGAGCGCCACGGCAAGGGTTTCACCGCCATTTACTGCAACTCCCCCGAAGCCGACACCTTCCTCAACCGCCGCAAACCCGACTACCTGGGTAACGTGCTGGAAATTGTGAATGACGAAAAATCATCGCTGGCCAACAACCTGAAACAAGCCGTCACCGGCCCGGACTTCCAAAAGCGATTGGATCTGAACCGGCTGTTCACGATGGTGGCGTGACATTAGTTATACTTCATCACGGGGAGCGGTTTGCCGCTCCCTTATCGACCTCTAAGCCTACGAAGTTGTTCCCGTAATTCGGGAGTGTGGATAGATTCGAGACGGTTTATCTTTTCTTTTGCAGCCATCCATAGTTTCGGATAACGTTGCTTCAATTCATCCTCTGTTATCCAGTTCTCTGCGGCATTTGTTTTGCCATCCACGTTTAGTTCTGTCATCACTTTTTGTTTTGGTTAGGTAATCCATTCTTAATCGATACGGTAAAGCTCCGGTAGGATCTTCCTAGCTGAAAAATTTCATAACCATCGGCTGTCAACCCGTAGATATCAAAATAATTCCCGATGTCTTTCAGTTCTCGCACAATTGCTATCTGATACAAACGGGTCCGGGCTTGCGTAGTGCCTTCAATCATCACTTCTGCCAGTGGACGGTCGCTAAGAAAAAACGCTATTGCTTTCGCTATGGTAGTTAAAATAAACTTTGTATTGCCGCTATTACTCGTACAATCCACGTCGATGCTCCCATCGTTTTGCAAATCACCAAGTACAACCGCATAGGAGTTTGGGATAGCCGTCGGCAAAAAAAGCACAACCTTATCCATCAATTTATTCCGATTGCTGGAAAAGCTAAATATCTGACCTGAATTGTCAAACAAATACTCATACAAGGATGAATCCATTGGGAATAGTTACGTCATTTATTCCCAATTTGTAAAAACCGATAGACAGCCTTCAATCCAATGTCCGAACGGCAGCGGCTAATTATCAAGAGCGATTTTCGATCCCTCCCTCCCTTAGTTTTCGCAATGCTGCCCTGAATTCCGGCGTCCAGGCAGCGACTTCTTTATCAACGATTGCCTGAGCATTCGCTTCAATTATTGGACGAAGCTCTTCTAACTTCTCTGCGGTCAACCAACTTGCCGCAGTATCGTGTTGGTCTGCAACTCTTGCTTTCATTTGATTTAATAGGTTAGATTAAAAATTCAGTTGATCAGTTTTTAATGAGACAATTATCTTCTTGTAGTTTTTGCCACTTTGAAAAGCTTCCGGCTTTTCTCCATGAAATCCAAGAATGTTTAGATAATTGCCCAAATCCTCCATTTCCCTTCCGATGGCAATCTGATAGAGGCGCGCCCGCGATTCTGTGCTCGCTTCAATCACAACCTTTGCCTCTGGATGGTCGCTAAGAAAAAAGACTATTGACCTGGCTGCAATAGATAACACCTTTTCAGTATCACCATTGTTACTTCTACTTTCTACATTGATCGACCCGTCCGGATCAAGGTCGCCTAGCAACATCTTATAGGTATCAGGTTCACTGGTTGGTCTGAACAATATTGCTTTGATGATGGATTCTCTCCCAATGCTCTCAAACCAAAACATCATGTGTTTACCGCTCAGGATACTTTCGTAAAAAGCTTCATTCATATCGAGAAGAATTTTAATTTCCTCTCAATTTGTATCCTTGTAATTATTACAACACAATCCAATGTCCAAGCGGTAGCGGATGATTATCAAGAGCGATTTTCGATCCTTCCCTCCCTTAGTTTTCGCAATGCTGCCCTGAATTCCGGCGTCCAGGCAGCGACCAACCGATCTACCTTCTCTTGCGCAGCTGCTTCAATAGTCGGACGAAATTCTTCCAACTTTTCTGAGGTAAACCAGTCCGACACACTCCTCTTTTCGTTTTTAATTTTTGTTTCCATTAGATTTCAATTAAGCGTGTTGATTAAAATTCTAACCCATCTTTTCTCAATGAAACGACAAACCTCTTATAGTTTTTGCCGCGCTGCAAAACTTCCGGATTTTCACCCTCAAATCCATGCACCGCAAGGCAATCGCCAAGATTTTCCAGTTCTCTTTTTATCGCCATCTGATAAAGACGTGACCGGGAATCGCTGCTCGCCTCAATTACCACTTGTGCCCCCAAATGATCACTTAGGAAGAATAACAACGCCTTGGCAACAGTGGACAACACTTCCTCCATATCACCATTATCGCTTCTCACTTCCAGATCAATCAAGCCATCCGAAGTCAAATCTCCCAGTGCTATTTCATAGATATCAGGTTCACTAGTTGGCCTGAACATTATCGCTTTCACAATAGATGCTCTACCCATACTCTTAAACCAAAACGTCAGACGCTCGCCGTACCAATCTGTTCCGTAAAATGCTGCATTCATTGTGAGAAGAATTTAGGTTTCTTCTCAATTTGTATCCTTGTAATTATTACAACACAATCCGATGTCCAACCGGTAGCGGATGATTATCAAGAGCGATTTTCGGTTGGCGACACCACGCCCAGGCGACGTCGCTGAAAAGCATTCCGGTAGTTTTCCCAGTATTCGGGTGAATGATTCGCGAGAATGAGAGCCCTCTTTTCCTCAGCTAGCTTTTGCATGGCGGAAAACAGCTTTTCTCTCTGATCAGCTGTGAGTTCTATTCTTCCGGAATTGGTAGTCGTGTTAATATTTAGTTCCATATGCAACCGGTTGATATTTTCAATTAATTGTTTTTCAACGAGATAATGAAAGACCGATAGTTCCTGCCGGATTGAAAGATCTCTTGACAGTTACCTGTAAACCCGTAGATATCAAAGTACTGACCCAAATCTTTCAATTCCCGGACAATCGCCATTTGATACAAACGCGTCCGCGCAGGTGTGCTTCCTTCAATAAAAATCTCGGCGTCAGGATGATCCGATAGAAAGAAAGCAATGCATTTCGCCACTGTGGATAGCACCGCGGCGGCATCACGCTGATCTCCGGTCCCGTCTACATCGACACTGCCGTCAGTCCGCAAATTCCCCAGCACGATTTCAAACACTTCCGGGTCATGCAAATAATTAAAAAATAGCACTTTATCGATCTTCTTATCCCCGGAACTGGAAAAGTAGAACATTCTGCCCGAACTATCCGGAAGGTAATCGTACCAGGGTGTATTCATCTGAGAAGATTCTTTGATTTCCTCTCAATTTGTAATAACCGAAAGACGATCCCCTAATCTAATGTCCATGCGGCCAATACTAATTATCAAGCGACTTTCTTATGTTCTCCCGTTAATCCATTCGCCCAAATTTTAACGGAAGCTTAGTAAGTGTCCCCAATTTATGACAACAAATTCCCCTTCCCTCATCTAATACCCCATCGGCAGAAACGGATTATCAAGCGCAAAACCCGCATTTCATCCCGCATTACCAGCACCTCGTCAATCCAATTTGTGCCTGGTCGACAGGCGGGTTAATTTCGAGATATTCCAAAACTTCCAACCTCACCGACTATGCCTGCTTACCAGCTTTCCGTTAACGGTAAATCCTATACTGTCGAAGCCGACGAACAAATGCCGTTGCTTTGGGTGATCCGTGACCTGATTGGCCTGACAGGTACCAAATACGGGTGCGGAATCGCCCAGTGCGGCGCTTGTACGGTGCATCTGAGCGGGGCGCCGGTGCGGTCTTGCTCTTTTCCGGTGTCAGCAGTGGGTGAGCAACCGGTAATCACGATCGAAGGGATTTCGGAGGATAATTCGCATCCGGTGCAACGCGCGTGGATTGCCGAGCAGGTGCCGCAATGCGGTTATTGCCAGAGCGGACAGATCATGTCGGCGGTGGCATTGCTGGCCGGGAATGCGAATCCTGACAATGAGGCCATTAATGCCGCGATGAACGGCAACATCTGCCGTTGCGGGACGTATCCCCGCATTCGCAAGGCCATCAAAACAGCCGTCGGTTATTCGCATTAATCATCGCTATGAAGCCACAAGACATTTCCCGTCGCCATTTTCTCCGTCAGGCTACCTTGTCGGGTGCGGTACTGACGTTGGCTGCTTACCTGCCTGCGAGTGGGCGGGCGCTGCCGGAGATTGTAAATCCGGTGACGAACGGAATCGCGCCGGGTACTGAGCTCTTGTCATGGATTTCGATAGACAATGCAGGCCAGGTGACGCTGCTGTGCAGCCGATCCGAAATGGGCCAGGGTACTTTTCAGGCGCTTCCGCAAATGCTAGCCGAGGAGCTGGAAGTGGCGCTGGAAGACGTCCATATCGCATTTGCACCAGCTAATCCTGAAAAATATGGCCCTCAACCGCAGGAAGGCAGCTTTTCCGTACGCGGATGGGCACCGCGACTCCTGCGTACAGGCGCGTGCGCCCGCGAGATGCTGATCGCCGCAGCGGCCACAGAATGGAACGTTCAGCGAAGTGAATGCTATGCCGAGAATGGTGCGGTGATCAATAAGGTTAGCCAAAAGAAACTGACCTATGGCGCATTGGTGCAAAAGGCTGCCAAACTTCAACCGCCCACCGAAATCACCCTGAAAAAGCGCGTCGAATACAAAATCATCGGTAAAGCCGCGCCGCGCAAAGATATCCCGCTGAAAACCAACGGCTCCGCTATTTTCGGACTGGATAAAAAGCTGCCCGGAATGAAATATGCGGTTATCGAGCGGAGTAAGCGTTTCCGCGACACGGTCAAAAGCTTCGACGATTCCGAAACACGAAAAGTACCGGGCGTTTCGCATGTTCTGAAGGTAAAAAGGCTTGTATTTTCCCAATACTGCGAAGGCGTGGCTGTCGTCGCCGATTCGCTTTGGGCGGCTATGCAAGGCCGTAAGGTGCTGAAAGTGTTTTGGAATGATCCGGATTTTGAAGCGCCGAGCACTGCATCGCTCGAAAAGCAGATGCGGGAACATCTTCAAATAATTGGAAATCAACCCAAATTCGAGAACGAATACGAACATTGCGCGCAAAAGCTGGAAGCGGTTTACGAGACACCATACCAATCCCACAGCTGCATGGAGCCGCTCAATTGCATTGCCGACTTCCGTGGCGACAGCATTGAAATATGGGGACCGATTCAGGAGGCTAACTGGATACAGGCCGACCTGAGCCAGCGGTTCAACATCCCTATCGAACGTGTGGTGGTGCATATGACCTTTCTTGGAGGCGGTTTCGGCCGGAAAGCGTTTCCCGATTACCCTTATGAAGCCGCATTGATTTCCAAAGGAATACAAGCTCCCGTGCAGGTAGTATGGACGCGAGAGGACGATATGACCGCCGGCCCATTCCGGCCCGGCGCATTTTTCACATTGAAAGGCGGGCTGAATGCCGAAGGGCGCATCCACGCATTCCAGGCCAAAAACGCAACGCAATGGATCGGGCAGGAATGGTCTCCTATCCCGCCGGGACCACCGGAAGCCGCCGGCTACAACAACGGCGATTTCGAGGGATTACTGCCACCTTACCGGCAAGGCATCCCACATTACAGCTTCGGGGGTGCGGGGATACACTCGCCCATACCCGTGATGTGGTGGCGCTCCGTGTCCGCGTCCACGAACGGGTTCGCGTGCGAGAGCTTCATCGACGAGCTGGCGCACCTGGCCGGTAAAGATCCGCTCGCATTCCGGCGCGCGCATTTACCCGACCGACGGTATCAGGCATTGATCGACCGGATGGCAGAACTGACCAGCTGGCATTCCCGCGGCCAAAATAGCGGCTGGGGCGTTGCATTCACGGAATGCTTTACGGGCATTTGCGGGCACGCCGTAAAATTGATGCGCAATGCCAAAGGGAAAGTGATGATTGAAAAAGTGATCGGGCTGATCGACTGCGGATGGTACGTAAACCCGGACATTATCCGGGCGCAGGTCGAAGGGAGCATTGTGATGGCATTAGGCGCTGCTACCACGCACGCCACAACATTTGAAGAAGGAAAGGCCGTTCAGCAAAATTTTGATACCTACCCTATGCCGCGCATTTCCGACATTCCGCCCATTGAGATACACATTATGGAAAACGACGAGAAACCCGGCGGCGTGGGGGAGCCGGGGCTGCCTCCGTTCGCCCCGGCCCTCGCCAATGCCATTTTCGACCTCACGGGCCGGCGTATCCGCCGGCTTCCGTTCAGTCTGGATGAAGTTTAGTAACGGCAGCTATTTCCCTGAAAGGGTTTTGATAAACAAAATCACCGATTCGATATCGTTATCCGAAAGCACGCCCACAAACGACGGCATTTCTTCATTGTAACCCTTCACGATATGCTTCGAAGGCGTCAGGATCGATTCGCGCAGGTAAGCCTCGTCGGCAATTACCTTTGTGCCGTCGTCAAATGTCCGCTCCGATTTGTACAGGTTCTGGAACGGCGGGCCGTACATGCCTTTCGTACGGGTACCCTCGGAATGGCAGCCGGCACAGGCCATTTTCTGGAATATCTCACGGCCTTTTTCCGCCGAAGCTGCCGTTTCCACCACGGCTACTGCCGTTGTCTCGGGGCGTTTGGCAGTCAATAATGCGAGATCGACACCCTCAAAACCTTTCAAATCCACGTCTGTCGACTGGTTCACGGTGAACCAGAACTGGTCGTTCACCTTTTTACCGTCGGCTGCTTGCAAATGATAGCTTACCTCCATTTGCATCACTTCGGTCATTTCGGGTACGAGCAGCAACACACTTTTACGGTCTGCCGACAAGTAGGACGCCGCTACGTGCATAATCTCCTGCCCGGTAGAGCCATCGAGTTTAAAATGCCCGGAGCCATATTCTTCGGTACGTTTGTAATTCCATCTTCTCACATCGAAGTTCTTCGGATCGCTGGCCGCGGCTTTATCCAACGGCGAGTCGAACCGCAGCACGATGCCCTGCTTTCCTGCGCGGAAATGGTTGGGCAAATAGCTGGGCTTGCCGGTGTAGCGGAGCCTCAGCAATGCGCTGATGCCGTTCGAACTGGAACCCCAGAGGTTAAAACCGGCCACGTACAACTGCTCGTCTACCGGGTTCATCGCTCCTTTCGAAGTAGGTGCGGGATAGTTGGCGTTAATCACCGAAACGCCGCCTTGCACAATGCTCGTGGTACTGTCGATCAGCACGCGGAATAATCCGGGCCGACCGAAAGAAAAGTGGATCAGGTTACCATTTAATGGCCCCATTTTGGAACTCGTGGCCCAAACCTGGCTGATGGCCGAACGGTCGACGCTGTGAGGTATCCAGGTCAATGGCGGTGTCACGACCGGGTTATCTTTCCGGTGCAAGGTGGGTTCCACACCGAAATAATCGCCTTTTTGAATGACAAAAATCGGGGTGGAAGGCACGAAGTTGCCCTGCTGATCGGAGGCGGTGAGAATGCCTTTGGTGGGGTGTATGCCTAAATAAGGCCCGCGTAAACCGGTCGCCACTACCTCTGCATTGCGGCCGTCCAGGGAAATTTTGAGGATAGCGCCATTTTGGTCGGAGCCTGCACGGAAGCCTTTACCGGTAACCTTGGTCATACCCGGCCCATTGCTCAAACTACCGCCTTTCGCCACGTAAAAACTGCCGTCCGGCGCGGTAACGAGGTCAGCCGCCCACTCGCGCGACTCGGCGGATTGCCCCATTACATTCGAAAAATTTTCGTAGTAATCGGCCACGCCGTCGTTGTTCAGGTCGTGAAAATGGACAATGCCGTTTCTGTCAAAAACATAAATATTCTCCTTCAATATCTCGATGCTCATCGGCTCGTGAAGTCCCGAGGCAAAGCGCCGCCATTTCAGGTTTTGCAGGTTTTTATCAATGCCCTCAACCGTCCACACATCGCCTTCAAAGGTAACCACAGCCGCTCTCCCATCCTTAAAAAAAGCCACATCAGCCACACGCACATTTCTTTTCCAGGGATTATTCAAAGGCAATGTAAGCTGGTCGGTCACGAATGCGGCGGTGTCGGGCGCCAGTTTCCCTTGCGTTACAACCGCCTCCTTCCACAATGCAGGGCCGCCCTTTTTGAAGTCGGGCAGCGATATGTGTTTGGTTTTAACATATTTTTCAAATGCCTTTTTGTCCTTCGAAAGCCCTTTCCAGATTGCGATAGTCGCTTCTCCGGATGCGGGTACTTTCACAGTCAGGTATTTGCCCTCTTCCACACCCGGCTGCCAGTTTGGTTTACCCTTACCCAAAACTGCCACCGCGGTAACAGTATCTTTGCCTGCACCCTGGTACACGTATGCAATGCGGCCCTTTATTTCGCTTCCGGTAGCATTATCTATTTCAGCGGCTGTCAGGAATAATTCATCGGAGACATCTCCCGCCTGGATCGCCCGCGTGAATGCGATGCCACCGTCGAAATGCGCACTTCCGGGAAGCTCGTGAATATGTGCTTTACCCACGGAGTAGTCGAGAATGGATCGGTTCCCGTACACATACACACCATTATAGCGCGCCTTTTCAGCTGGAAGCGGTTTCCAGGTCGGCGGAAGCGACTGATCGGTGCGGTAGGCAGGTTTACCGGTCGACCAGCCCGCGTAGGCGCCCGTCGCGAGTACAGGTGTGCCGGGAACGGTCGCTATCTTGTTGTTTTTATTAAAAAAATCCTTGTACGAAACCTGCGCCATCAGCACCATCGGCAGGAATTTACCCGTCCACGCTACCGACCACCGCAGCAGATCGGTATCGAAGCACGCATAGGCGCTGTCGCCCAGCTGTAATGCGAGCGTGCGCGCGGCCTGGTTATCTTCCGGAAAACCGCCGCCCAGCTTGCGGGCATCTACTGACGTGGAAATGTAAGGAAAACCGGGCTCTACAAACGAAGCCAATTGCAGGGAATCGGGGCGGTCGGAAGCGGTATTGCGGGTGTGGGTATAGCCCGTCATCAGAACGGACGCCAGCGTAATGCCACTCAGCAAGGCAACGCCCCACCGTTTGCCCTGGTACTTTGAAATGTTAAGCATGTATGGTTCAGGTGATAAAAGATCAATTTTTAAAGCTATGCAAAATAGCAACCTACTGGATTAGTAATGACCAATTTTCGACCTATTATCCCTTACAGCCCGTGAAAAAGCCTTCCCATTGAATATTAAATCAATATATTTGAAATAAACCTGAACGATATGACCTTATTTTCCGGGCTTCGCAAAGAGCAGATCTCCACCGAAATCCTGGCCGGGATTTCTTCATTCCTGGCAACGGCGTACATCATCGTCGTCAACCCGGCGATCCTCAGCCAAACGGGCATGCCATTCCCGGCGGTGCTCACGGCAACAATCCTGGTGTCGTTTTTCAGCAGTTTAATGATGGGTCTTTACGCCAACAACCCGATCCTCGTAGCGCCGGGAATGGGACTCAATGCATTTTTTACCTACACCGCAGTACTCACCGACGGCCTGTCGTGGCAAGTGGCGCTAGGCACAGTCTTCTGGTCCGGCGTATTCTTCCTGATTTTATCCGCATTCAATATCCGGTCCTACATTGTGAAGGCTATTCCAAAACCGTTGCGGTTCGGTATCGCAGCGGGAATCGGGCTGTTTATCACGCTTATCGGTTTCGCGAATGCCAAATTCATCGTGCCCAATGCGGCGACGATGATCAGCCTGGGCAACCTCAATGCGCCCACGCTCACATTCATTGCCGGACTGCTGGTGACCGTTATCCTATTGATCCGTAATGTCAAAGGCAGCATTCTGATCGGCATCGTCGCCACCAGCCTGCTTGCCTGGCCGATCGGACGCTGGTGGGGCGGCACGGAAGCCATTATTACCATTGATAACATCGTTTCAAAGCCGGATTTCAGCCTGCTTTTCCAGCTCGATTTCGTCAATTCGCTGAAATGGAGCCTCGCGCCGATCATTCTTGCATTCGTATTCACGGATATGTTCGACAGTCTTTCCACGTTCGTCGGGCTGGCCGAAGCTTCCAACCTGCTCGACGAGCACGGCGAGCCGCGCAATATCCGCCGTTCGCTGATGGTGGACGCCATTTCCACGACTATCGCCGGGCTTACCGGCAGCAGCCCGGGCACGGCTTACATTGAATCTGCGGTTGGGATCGAGCAAGGTGGCAAAACCGGGCTTACGGCTGTTACAGGCGCCATTTTGTTTCTGCCGTTCCTCTTTCTTTCGCCACTGCTAAGCGCGGTGCCGTCCATTGCCACCGCGCCCGCTTTGGTATTGGTGGGGGTTTTTATGATGAAACCCGTGATCCGCATCAACTGGAACGACCTTTCGGAGGCATTTCCGGCTTTCCTGGCAATGGTCCTGATCCCTTTTACCTATTCCATTACCCAAGGCATTATCTGGGGATTTCTGAGCTGGACGGCCCTGAAATTGCTCACGGGGCGTGCCAGGGACATTAGTATAGCCCTCATAATTATCGACATCTTCGCCATCCTGGCGCTGATTTTTTAAACTCAACATGAAGAAAAATTCATTACTCACAATCCTCTTTCTACTCGTCGTTCTTTCTGTCAGATCTCAAAGCATTACCGGTATTCTCGGCGCGTTTCCGCCGGAACTGGTATTGCTCGAAAGTGAGATGACACAGAAAAAAGACACCATTATCAGCCAAATCCGCTTCATCAAGGGCGAATTGCGCGGCAGGCGCGTGGTACTCGCGGAGACGGGCGTCGGGAAGGTCAATGCGGCCATTACCACCGTGCTGATGATCCAGCATTTCAAACCGCGGGAAATTGTGTTTTCAGGCATAGCAGGCGGCGTGGACCCTGCGCTCGCGCCAGGCGACCTGGTGATCGGGACGCAGATCGCCTACCACGATTTCGGGCAGATCGACGATGCAGGAATGCATTACTGGGCCACGAAAAACCCATTCACGCAAAAAGAAAACCCGCTGAAATTCCACTGCGATTCCGCATTGATCAACAAGGCGCTTCTGGCTTCCAAAAACCTGAAACTGGCAAAGGTAGAACGGGACAATGGCAGCTTTGTTCCGGCAGTGAAGACAGGCATTATCGTCACCGGCGATCAGTTTGTTTCATCCGAAAAAGTCACTCAGCGATTATTGAAAGACCTGAATGCCGCCGCTACCGAAATGGAAGGCGCTGCCATCGCACAGACCTGCTACCAGCAAAATACGCCTTTCCTGATCATCCGGAGCCTGAGCGATAAGGCGGATGGCAAAGCCAAAGCGGATATGGACCAGTTTTACGACGTCGCCGCGCGAAATGCCGCCACGCTGGTTATGGCCGTGGTTGAGGAACGGTAGCCGCGGGCGCAGCCACGTGCGCGTGTTTGGCCTGATAAGTGTAAACCGAGTACGGAAAAATCGCAGCGGCAACCCATTTAGAAACCAGGCTCGCGATAACGATCGGTATGAAAAGAATGTAGTTGTCGGCCAATGCGCACACAAGGAAAATGGACGTGAACGGCGCGTGAATGCTGCCGCTTAGCACGGCCGCCATGCCTATGAGCACGAAATTGACCGGAATGAGGCCGAGCCCGAAGTAATGGTTCAGTACCACACAAACGATCAGCCCCAGAAACGCGCCAATGAACAGGCTCGGCGCAAAAACACCGCCATCGCCACCCGCACCAAGCGTTACCGAGGTTGCAACCGGTTTGAGCAACAGCACCCCCAGCAATGGCAATATGACGGCCAAAGTAGGCGCATCGGCATGCCGAAACACGTGTTTGATACCCTCATAACCTTCCCCATAAAGGTTGGGCACAAAGAAAATCATCGTCGAAATCAGCAATGAACCACCGATAATGCGGGTATAATCGTTTTGCAGCGAGCCGAAAAATTTCTTGCAAAACAACACGCATTTGGTAAGGTAAACCGAGTTGAGACCCGCCAGCACGCCCAGCAGGATCATGTAGGGAAGTGCCTCGGTGCGCCAGTTGGTGACACTGAAATGAAAGACTTGTTTGTAGAAGAAAAAACGGGTGATCAGGTAGGACGACAATACCGCCGTAATCACTGCGGCCGTATGGAGTTTGCTTTTTCTTCTCGTAAAAACTTCGAATGCAAACAGGAAACCAGCGACCGGCGCATTGAACAGCGCCGTCACACCCGCAGCCAGACCCGCGCATACGAGGTCCGTGCGGTACTTGCGCAGGTAGCTCACCTTCCGGCTCGACAATGCGCCGATAGCCGCCGTCGATACCACTGTTGATACTTCTATACCCGTGGAACCGCCGAAAATTACCGTCAGCAGGCCGTTGAAATAGTGCGAAGGGATTTTATAAGCCGGTAATGTGTGGGCATTTTTGTTAATCGTGTCAAGTACTTCCTTGATCCCCTTATTGGCTTTGTTACGGAAAAGGAAGTAACGCAGCATATGAATGGTTGTGAGGCCAATGAGCGGGATAATGAATATCAGGTAGCGGTTATGCCGCAAATTTTCCAGGAAAGCCTCTTCGTAATGCTCGGTGATGACTTTAAGGGTATCCGCCACCAATGCCGAAAAGACACCGGTTACAGCCGCCGCGATCAGCACCGCGACCACCCTCTGGGATTTTTTTACCTTGTAAGAATTAAATTCCATTATCGTATCTTGAATAGGGAAACTCCACCCCTGCATTCAAAGATAACGCGTATTGAAGGTTTTTTGTTTAGGTAAACCAGGGTTATCATCTTAATTTAATCCAATTTCATAGATTATTAAAAATAGATATTCGATGGTTACTATTTCAATATTAAATCCACCTGCAAAGCTATTTCCGAATGGTATGGATTTAATGAAAATTTACCAGTAAATGCCTCCTTTTCAACCGGTAGGTTTGATACTTCCGCTACTTTATTATCCGCCGGGCAAGACGTGCTGGCTATTCATTGTCAACGCATTAAACGCACATAAACTATGAAGAAAGTTTACTTCCTGTTGGCTGCACTTGCAGGGCTCGTGTTCCTGGCCAACACTTCGCGCGTGAAGCCTGCAAAGTATGGCATGGCTGTGGGCACGCCGGAGATCCGATCGATCAGTGGTCTGGCTTTCGGGCCGGATGGGGTATTACTCGTGGGCGATTCCAAAAGCGCAACGGTTTTCGCCATCGACACCAAAGATGCGGCAGCCAATGCCAATGCGCAACCAACTGAAATCAAGAACATTGACCAGAAAATTGCCGCGTTGCTGGGCACCGATGCGGCGAATATCAGCATTCAGGACATTGCTGTGAACCCGGTTTCCAAAAACATTTACTGCGGAGTACAAAGCGCCGATGGTACACCGGTACTGCTCAAAATCACCGGCGATAAAATCGAAGCGGTGAATACCAAAAATGTACCGTTTTCTAGCCTGGCGCTCAATAATGCGCCTGCCGAAGATGCGAAGGACAAACGTGGTAATTCTGTGCGGGTTGCGGCGATTTCCGATATCGGGTTCGCCGATGGGAAAGTGCTCGTGAGCGGGCTTTCGGGCCAGGAATTCAATTCCACTTTCCGCAGCATCTCTTTTCCTTTCGCCAACAAACAGGACCAGTCGACGCTGGAAATTTATCACGCGGCACATGGCAAATATGAGACCCTGGCGCCGATCCGTACATTTACAATCGCGGAAATCAAAGGTAAAAAGTACCTGGTAGCCAGCTACACCTGCACACCGCTCGTACTTTTCCCGATGGATGAGCTGAAACCCGGCACGCATGTAAAAGGCCGTACCGTGGCCGAAATGGGCAGCGGCAATTCACCGATCGATATGGTGACGGTGAGCAAAGGCGGGGAGTCGTTCCTGATGATGGCCAACTCGTCGCGTCCCGTTTTCAAGGTAAAATACAAAAGCATCGAAGCCTATCAGGGTGCACTGACCACGCCTGTGGTGGAAAGTTTCGCGACGGCCGGTGTCGATTTCGTTTCGCTGCCGGTGACGAATGTGATCCAGATGGACAAGCTCGACGATTCGCGGATGATCATTGTTCAACGCCGCTCGAACGGCAGCCTCGACCTCTGGACTTCGAGTGAAAGGTATTTGTAAAACTGGGTTAAAAACCATGGTCAGGCTGGCGAACATCTCCGGCCTGACTTTTTTTGTGTGCCTTATCTCCTGCCGGCAGAAAAGTGCTGATCAAACCATTACAATTCAGTGGAAAAATGAGCAGGCCGTCGCGGTTGCGATTCCGGGCACATTTACAGCCGACATTCCGCAAGATTCCGTATCCGAATTGATAACCATTAACATAGCAGAACAGGAAAATCCGGTAGGCATTCTCGGCTCATTCGAGCAGAAAGAAAGCGGGCTGCTATTCACACCCATGATTCCGTTCACGCGCGGAATGCGTTACGATGTACGCATACGCGGGAGGCGCGGAGGAGGTTTTGAAATACCTGAAAACAATGCTGGTAATGCTCCAAGTGTCACAGCCATTTATCCTTCGGCCGATACGCTGCCTGAGAACCTGCTGAAAATCTACCTGCATTTCGATCAGCCCATGCGGGAGAGAATGTCGGGCAAATATGTAAAACTGGTCAAAAACAGGCGCGATACCATCGACGGAGCATTCCTGGACCTGCAACCGGAGCTTTGGAATCCTGAGCGTACGGTTCTAACCCTATGGCTCGATCCGGGGCGTATCAAGCGCGATTTGCAACCCAACAAGCGGCTGGGTGCCCCTATGCAAGGCGGCTCGCATTATCAGTTGATTGTATCGCAGGCCTGGACGGATGTGCGGGGAAGAAAACTGGCGAAGTCCTTTCAAAAGGCATTTATTACCGTTGGAAAAGATTCGCTGTCACCTCAGCCATCGCAATGGAAATTGGAATCACCTTCGGCCACGACGAAAAACGCATTGAAAATTGGCTTTAAGGAACCACTGGATCACAGTCTTTTACAGGAAGTATTTACGGTTCACGATAGCAACGGCGCGAAGGTTGCAGGCCAATGGCAAGTGGACAAGGCTGAAATGCAATGCCGTTTTATTCCAAATGCAGCCTGGAAATCGGGCAATTACAAACTACTGATTGAAACGCGGCTCGAAGACCTGGCTGGCAACAACCTCATTCGCCCATTTGACAGGGACATTACCCAAAAATCGAAACCTGTCACCACGGAGATCATTGAACTACCGTTTACCGTCGACTGACCTACCGGTTCTTATCCATTAGCCTGCGGTTTACAACCTGCTCGATGACCTGCTCGCGGTAGTTGCGGCTGATAGGAATGCGGTGGGTTTGCATAAAGATTTCATTACCATCAATTCCTTCGATTTTGCCGATCGAAACGATGTAGGATTTGTGGATGCGAATAAAATGCCGGCTGTCGAGGTTTTGTTCGAGGTGTTTGAGATTAAGCAGCGTGATATATTTGCCCTTGCGCGTGTGGATTGTGACGTAGTTTTGCAGGCCTTCGATGTACAGAATGTCGTCGAAGAAAATCTTCTCGTATTTGCTGCCGCATTTGATAAAAAAATAGTCTTCTTCTGTCTTCGACGTTGCCGATTTGGTGAGCAGTTTGTGATAATCCCTGGCCTTGCCTGCCGATTTGAAAAAACGTTCGAACGTGATTGGTTTGAGCAGGTAATCCATCACATTGAGCTGAAAACCTTCCAGCGCGTAACTGGGGTAGGCCGTGGTAATAATAGCCATCGGCGGGTTTTGGACGACTTTCAGGAAGTCGATCCCGCTCATTTTCGGCATTTGAATGTCGAGAAAGATCAGGTCCACCGGTTCCCTGTCCATAAGGCTCAAGAGCTCTACCGGGTTTTCACAAACGCCCGTCAGTTTCAGGAAATCCACTTCCTTCACATAATCCGCCAGCCCTTCCCGCGCCAGCGGCTCATCGTCGATTATCACGCAGTTGATCATCTATCAGATCTGATTTAAAGACATTTGAGGCATTTCGGCCATTTCCAGCATTTCGAGATCTACTTCAAAATGGATCACAAATTGGCTGGTATCGCGCCGGATATCGAGCTGATATTTTCCGGGGTAGATCAAATCCAGCCGTCGCCGGACGTTTTTCAGCCCGATCCCGCCGTAGTTGACCACCTCCGCATTTTGCTCTCCCGAAACACTGTTGCTGAGGTTGAATACCAGGTGCATATTATCGAGGCGCAGGTCGCCGCGGATCCAGTTTGGCGCAGTATGGTGCCTCGAAACGTGTTTGAACGAATTTTCCATGAAAGTCATGAGAATGAACGGTGCAATGCCCGGCTGTTTCTGGAAATGGCTCTGAACTTCGAAAACGACGTCCAGATTGTCGTTCTGACGCAGTTTTTCCAGCTCGATGAAATTTTCCAAATAGGCAATCTCCTTGCTTAGCGGAATCTGATGGTCGTTGCATTCATACAACTGGTGCCGGAGCAGTTCCGAAAACTTCGCCAGCGACGCCGACGCCCTATCCGGATTTTTATGGATCAGGAAAAAAATCGAGTTGATACTATTAAAAAGGAAATGCGGGTTAAACTGGTATTTCAGGAAATTCAGCTCGGTTTCTAGTTTCTCCTTTTCAAGCATTTGTTGCCTCCGTTGCGTTTGGAGCCAGTTTTTGGCCAGTTTAATGCTCATCGCGAACGTCATTGCCGCCACAGTGGAAGACAGCGGCCCGCCGAGCATCATATGGAAAAATCCATAGTTACCGGCTCCGAAAAATGCTTCCAGCGTTTTTCCAGCCGCCCAGGCACTCATGTAATAGCCCGGAACGATTAGCGCGGCGGTAGCCAGGATGGTGAGCGCCAAAAGCGTAAGAAATTCGAAGTATTTTCCCTTTTCGAGGTAACGCGGGACGAGGAAATACAGGTTGAAATATACCGCCAATGCCTGCCAAAGCACGTAAAACAGGAATTTGATAACGGAAGTCGTGAATAACGCTTCCACCACCTTCACCGGGTTGCCGAGCGCTACCACCCACCATATATAATGGTAAACGATCCAGAAAGGGATGTGATAGAGCTTGTACCTGAAAAACCAATGCGCACGGGCATGCGGAGAGGCAAAATCCGGATCGGAATGAGGCTGGGCGGTCATGTGGTACAAGGCTATGCTACCCCAAGTTACGGGAATAAGCGCAGACCAGGAGTCGGCTGGACGAAACGTCGGAAATAATTGATAAACTGCCGAGGACATTATACCAGCAAGCCCCGGCGGATTCGGTCATCGGCCGGGGCTTGCTGGTATTTGTTTTAACATCAGGTCAATGTAACACCGCACGGGCAAGCTGTGCGGGCATTTACACTGCCATTGTATTCCAATTTGAGCTTCTTGCCCTTCTCATCTGCCTCTTCGAGCAGCTCGAAAGTACGGCGCTCGCCAAGCATCAGAAGCGACTGGAAAAGAATGCCGGCATATTTACTTTCTTCGCTGCCGGGGCCTTTTTCCTTGGCGAGATCATTGTAGTGTCCGAAAAGATCCTTTCCTTTTCCCATGATTTTATGTTTTGCTTTGAATTTCAGAATCTTAGTTTTCCGCACCAAAAAGTGCATTGAATTTCTCTTTTGCCAATTTAGAAAAATAATTATAAAAATTCTCAAAAAATGCATGCCAATGTGGGGCGGCTTGCGCCTCCCTGACCGCCGACCACTGACCGCCGACTGCCGATGACGGACTATGGAAAGGTTCATTTCAAGTGCGGACTCACCTGCGATCGGCGGTCGGCCGTCGGTGGTCGGCGGTCATCTCCCCCAACACCTTCCGCATATTTTGAAACGTCTCGATGGGTGCACGGCATGCGAACATATTTACGACATGGGCAGGAATATGGCCACCAGGGTCGACTTGCAGCGTGTATTCGACCCAAGCTTTACCATTCGGCAACGGGCGGATGAGCCACCGGTTGACGGACGTATTGATCCTTACAATGCCCTTCCGCTCGGGCAAAATACCTGGTACCGCCGGTGATTCGACCGTGACGGTACCATTGTTTTCGTGTTTGATTATTTTCAAATGCGTTACAAAATCGCGGTTATCCAACGGCCATGGCAAACTTACCTCGGTGTGATAAAACAGCTCGGTATCGGAGACCTTCCTGATCAGCTTGCACGATTTGGTATGGCAAACCCATCGCTCGGCTGCCTTCACGTCCAGCAATAATGCAACCACTTCATCGACGCCCGCGTCCAGCGTGCATTCCGCTTTCATCGCTTTGATCTTCGAATCGGGGATCGTTTTGGCATACACCTTAATCCCGTCCCGCGCAGCTACACGTGTCCATTCCGCCTGCGCAAGCGCATACGTAACACACAGGTAAAGAGCCGTTAAAGTGATCAAAAAGTGCCTCATAACGGCACAAAAATCTCACTTCAACACCCATTCCCGAAGCCCATTCCGCCCCTGACGCCGGAAAGCACGTTTCAACTGACAGAATGCGTGTTTGAACTGATGAAAAGTCGTGTGTGCCTGTGGCTCATTGGATTGTGGCGAAGCTGCCTTCAAATAATATTATTGAAAAGGATTTCGGCGGTATTCTGCAAATACTGGTCGAGAAAGTTGGCAATATGCCAACTTGTACATAATTTGGTAACGATAATCACGCGGGGGTTGCAGCTTCGAACTAACAGAGCTGCGCTATGAGAATTACCCGGCGATTATTATTAAAGCGCTTTATGCGCAAACACGCTGATGCAATCAGGAGTCTTGCAGTTTGGAAACAGGTTGTAAGGGATGCCGAATGGAAGCGGAATGCCGACGTGCTGTCTGGATTTTCCGGCAGCCAAGTTAATTAAAGGCAACAGAGCGCGGTTCAAGATCAATGGGAATAAATACCGCTTAATAGTTGAAGTTGATTACAATGATTCAACAGTCGAAGTACGGTTTGTAGGAACACATTCCGAGTATGATAATATTAACGCAGAAACAATTTGAACAATGGAAAATGCACAATGGTATTTGATTGAAACCGAAGAAGAGTACGAAACAGCACTCAGCCGCTACGATGAGGTAAAATATTCGGCAAAAGGATCACAGGAACACAAAGAAAAAATGCTTCTTGTTCACTTGATCACCCAATATGAGTCTCTACACGACATAGAAGTCGAAGTTGACCCTGTTGAAGTAATCAAAATAAGAATGGAGGATTTCGGTTACAAACCGGCCGACCTGGCCCAGGTATATGGCGATAAAGGGACTGTCAGTAAGGTTTTAAATTACAAACAGGCCCTTTCGCTGTCGATGATCCGTAAATTTAGCCAACTGCTGCGCATTCCTGTGGAGATGCTGATCCGGGAATATCCGTTGAAATCAGTCTAAATCGTGGCTTATATATTGACGGAACAGGTATTTTACATTCTTCACCTCCTTATTCCCAGCGATCTAACCCAAGCAATTTTCTCCCCAGCTCACTCAATTCGGCCGTTTGATAACGTGTTTGCTCCCAATTCCTCGGGTCGCCGGGGAATGCGTAGCCTTGCGGGGCTTCCCGTTCGCGCCAGGAGCGGATCCGCCATTGCCGCAACGCCTCGTCGTCTTCCTGTGCGGGCATCATGGAGATGTATTGTGCCAGCCTGACTTTGTCCTTACTCCGGTTGGCACGTATGCCGTGTGGTTGTGAACTATTGAAAATCAGCAGGTCGCCGGCATTCATTTTCACTTTAACAATGTCAAAACCTGTTACATCCGGCTGGAAATGGTTCCTGTCTTCGGGCTGCGTCAGCTTCCAGGTGTCGTAGGTACGGAACAGTTCGGGCACGCATTGAAATCCGCCCATATTCTCGTCGTCCTGATCGGCCAGGGCTAGCACCCCCTGCACGTTTTGCGGCTTGGTTTCTGGATCATAGTCCCAGTGGATAAAGCCCTTATACTCAAATCCGGGTCGCAGCGGCAAGTTAAGATTGGCGCGATCGATCGTAACCCAAAGCTTTTCGGTACCCCAAACGTCGGAAAATGCCTCATGCACCTTTGGGTACTGCCGGTTATCCCACAGATATTGATGGTTATATACTTCTACCATGCCGGTGTTGGTAAGCTCTTTCATCTGCATTTCAGCCCGCGGCGGCGCATACCATGTTTCCGGGTCGTTCGGATCTTTTTCCTCGAACTCCCAAAGAAAGTCCGCCAGTTTACTGACCTGCTCTTTCGGGACCGCATTCTTGATTACGATATAGCCATTGGTTGTCCAGAAATCCCAATCCTCCTCGCTCAACAATCTGAGCGGCCGGCCGTTGGTTCTGTCATTCAGCTTCACCTTGCTCGACTTCGCCGTTGAAGGGTTTCCAGGAATGTCGGTATGTGCATTGGCCGGTGCCATAGTTGCCATTGTTTTCGCTTCCATATCAATAATATTTTTTCATGATTGAATAAAACAAAACTAACGCACGATAACTGTACCGACTACCGCTCCAATTACTGATATTTGCTCTGCATTAACCAAATGGAAGCCTCAGGAATACTACTACGGCTAATGAGGGACAATTAAAGGCTTGAAAGATGAAAATTATCCGTGAAGACATTCATCCCAATGAGGGCAGTTCTTTTAAAATCCTGCTAACGCCGGGCCTGAACGATACTTTTCTATGGCATTTTCATCCTGAATACGAGATCGTGTTTGTGGAGGGGTCGGGTGGTACGCGTCATGTGGGTGCGCACACGTCCATATACGAGGGCAGTGACCTGGTTTTTATCGGCCCCAATATTCCCCACCTCAATTTCGACTATGGCGTGCGCACACAATGCGAGCAGGTAATCGTGCAAATGCGGGAGGATTTTCTGGGCAAGGAATTTTTGCTTGCGCCCGAGCTGCAAAGCATCCGAAAACTGTTCGAAATGTCTCATCACGGTTTATCGTTCACCGGCGAAACCAAGCGCATTGTCGGAGAAAAACTCAAACAAATGCCGCTACTGGCGCCGTTCGAGCAACTGCTGATGCTTCTCGGCATTTTAAAAACCATGGCCGAGTCGGCCGACGCTACCGTGCTGAATCCCAAGCCTGTCGGCAGCAAACCGTTCCAGAAAGAGCAGTTGCGCATGCAGCAAGTTTACACCTATGTGGAAACCCATTTCGACCGGACACCTGATGTGAATGCCGTTGCAGCCGCTGCAAACCTGACTACACCCGCATTCTGCCGGTTTTTTAAAGCCAATGCACGCATGACTTTCACCGATTTTGTCAACCAGTACCGCATCAACCAGGCTAAAAATCTGCTGCTCCAAGACCGCTCAGTTTCAGAGACATGCTTCGCTGTGGGGTTTGAAAGCCTGTCCTACTTCAACAAACTTTTCAGAAAAATCGTGGACGAAAACCCATCAGAATTCAAGAAACGGCATTTACTGTAAAATTTATGATATTTTAAAAATCAATTGTTTGGTATTAAAAATATCTTCATTATCTTTACCAGTGAAATTACACTTCATCATCATGAAATCTATTCACTTCAACAACAACGATTTGAGTACGATCAGGAACATCCGGGAGCATCTCTACGAGTACCTCCTGGTTTTTTCCTGTGATCCGGTCACCGAAGCCGCGATCGGGAGCGTCAAGCAGTACTTTCAAAAGGCTTACGGCTGCGAACAATCTGCCAATCTCCGCCCGCATCTGACACTCTTCAACTGCATTATCCACGAATACAAGCTCGAAAGGGTCATTCAGGGATTTGAAAAGGTGGCCCGGCGTATGGCCCCGTTCCGCATCGAGCTGGATGGGTTCAACAAATACGAAGGCGGCACGTTTTATGTGGACCTGGAAGAAGGTTCCTCGCAGCATGTTGGCGGCCTGGTCAAAAACCTTAAAAGTGAGACGTTTGATCACCTTTCCAAATGGGCGTCAGGCGAATTCAGGTTCTGCACCGACCCACATGTTACCGTCGCCCGCAGAATGACGCCCACGCAAGTGAACAGCGCCTCGAAAGAATGGATGTACAAAAAATTTCAGTCATCCTTCCGCGTCACCGAAATGATCCTCCTAAAACGCTCACTGGTAAGCGGCTCGAAATGCCGGGAAGTCGCCCGCATGCCCCTGCTCGGCCTACCCGATCAGGCGTTCGTTCAGGCGAGTTTGTTTTGACAAGACCTCGAACGTATAGGCATATCCGACTCACAAAATGATTAGGAAGCGTTGCTAAGGCGGGGCTGACGGGGTTATTTCGTATCTTCGGCTAACAGTCGGCGGCATTTCGGTTCTAGTTGTCGAGAGCTGCGGGGCTGGTTGCCTAAATTCCTAACTACGTTTTATGAGATCAAAATACCTTTTTCGCTCGACGATTGGACTGATGCTTTGCGGGCTGAGTGCGTTTTCGCAGTCGTTCAACAATTTCCCGGTTACCACTCAAAAACCTCCTTTGCATGGTAAGCATTGGATGGGCATTACCGGCAAGCCGCTGGCTGCGACGGCCGGGGCGATGATTTTCAGTAAGGGCGGTAATGCCATCGATGCCTCGTGCGCGATGCTTGCAGCAACCTGTACCATGTGGGATGTGCTGAGTTGGGGCGGCGAAACCCAGGCATTGATCTATAATCCAAAAACGAAAAAGGTAATTGCCATTAATGCTATGGGCGTCGCGCCGACGGGTGCTACGGCTGATTTTTTCAAAAATAAGGGAATGAAATACCCGCCGGAGTATGGTCCGCTGGCTGCAACGACGCCCGGCACAGCGGGAGGGCTGATGACCATGCTGGCAGAATATGGTACCATGAGCCTGAAAGACGTACTCGCTCCGGCAATGCAAATGGCGGAAGGGTATCCTATCGAAGCGCAAACGGCCAATTCCATTGAAAAGGGCAAAGATCAGATCAAGAAATGGCCCTACTCTACCAAGGTATTTTTGCCGCATTTGGGACAGAAACAGGAGGCGCCGGATGCAGGAGAGATATTTGTCCAGAAGGATCTGCGTGCGACATTGCAGAAACTAGTGGATACCGAGCAGCAGGCGTTGAAAAGCGGCAAAAACCGCAAGGAGGCCATTTACGCAGCTTATGACCGGTTTTACAAAGGCGACATTGCCAAAGAGATCGCGCGGGGTTGCCAGGAGCAAGGCGGATTGATCACCGAACAGGATATGGCGAACTGGAAAGTGAAGATCGAAGAGCCGCTGATGACGAACTACAAAGGCATCGAAGTATATAAAATGCAGCAATGGACGCAAGGACCGGTCATGTTGCAGGCGCTTAATATGCTGGAAAACCTCGACTTGAAAAGTATGGGTTACAATTCCTCACGCTATGTGCACACGCTGTACCAGGTTATGAACCTCGCTTTTGCCGATCGGGACTTTTATTATGGCGACCCGGCATTCGCACCGGAAGAGCCGATGAAAGGTTTGCTTTCTAAGGAATATGCCAAACAAAGATTAAAGCAGGTCAATTGGGAGCATAATGACGCGAAAGCGCTGCCGGGTGACCCCTACCCTTTTGAAGGCAAAAAGAATCCTTTTGCCGAACAGATCAAGAACTGGGGCAATTTTCAGGCTTCACTAAACCGTAACGCGAACGGGCTCGACGAAAAGTTCATGGAGGAATTCACCGCCGGAACGACTTCCGTGGAAGCGGCTGACGAAGAAGGCTGGGTAGTAAGTATTACACCGAGCGGTGGTTGGGTACCTGCGTGTATCGCGGGTAACACAGGCGTCGGCCTGAGTCAGCGCATGCAGTCGTTCGTGCTCGATGCGCGCGAGAATCCTTTCAATGTAGTGGAACCAGGCAAACGCCCGCGGGTTACTCTTACGCCCAGCCTTGCCATGAAGGATGGCAAACCGTTCCTGTCATTCGCCAAGCAGGCGGGTGATGAGCAGGATCAGTTGTTGCTGCAATTTTTCCTCAACATCGTAGAATTTGGAATGACCGTACAGGAAGCGACGGAAGCGCCGAGTTTCAAGACATTACAGATGTATGCGAGCTTCGGCGCGCATGAAAAAGACCCGGGCGGGCTGATTTTAAACCAGTCAATGCCGGATTGGACGCGAAAAGAACTTACCCGCATGGGTTACAAGCCGAGCTACCAACCCCGCACCAGTGGTCCGATCAACGCGATTTATTTCGATTGGCAGCACGGCAGCTTCTGGGGAGGGTCGAGCAACCATGGTGAAGATTACGGGTTTGGCTGGTGATCCATGATGCGGATCATGCCGAATGCTTCGCCAAAGCCTGTTTGCCGGTAAAACTGCGACAATCCGTGACCGGTAAACAGGCCCACCAGCGATCCCTGAGGTGCATTAGCGTCCAACCAGCGCTTCACCTCCCTCATAATGGCTGATCCGACCTGCTTTCGCTGCCAGTCACGGCTCACCATTACGTCTTTAATGTAGAAAAAGCTGATCCCGTCGCCTAACACCATCGCGCAGCCGATTACCGCGCCGGTGTCGGTATCCTCGGCTACGGCCACGAAAAGTGCTGCATCCAGTTTCTGTTGCAGTATTTCGTCCGTTTGATCGGTCGACCAGCCAACCGATTCAGCGAGCCTGCGGTAGTCCACGGCGGTGAGTGTACGGCCCAGGACTTTGACATTGGATGGCAATGGCTCCGATCTGCTTTCGCTACCGGAAGTTGCTGGTGCTGCGAAAGTAACGTAGTTCCCGTTAAGGTCCTTGACGACATATTCTTCAAAACCCCACGGCTGCTTTTCCAGCGGCATCAGGATATGCGCCTTACGTTCCAGATGCATTTCATACAGTTCCTTGATATTCTTGACCCGGATCCACACGCATTGTCCGCGCATTCGCTCCGCCGCTTCACTGTCCCGCGAGAACTGAACAAATGCTCCATGCCACGAAACACCCCCGTGGTTGGGAGGCGTACCCCATGTCCATTGCCCCGGAAACCCCAGCACTTCATGCCAGTACTTCACAGTTTCGGATACATCTTCAACCGATAGTACCGGTTCGGCATGGGATAAGAATGGTTCGGGTTTATCGTCGGTGGTTTGCATAGTGGGTTTGTTTTAAAGCTTCGAAACTGCTTCCCAGCGCCGGGTTATCGCACAGCGCCAGAAAGTAGCGATTCAATGTTCAGGCCAGTTCAATGCGAGAATCGCCTCGTGCCTGCGTCTCTCCGCCCACGCGCGAGGGCGCGCCCAAGGCCTGTCTGCCGGCAAATGCGGGTCGGCACCCTTTTCCAGCAGGAATTGCACCATTTCCACATTGCCGGCTTTGGCCGCCCAGCCAAGCGGCGTTGTGCAATGCTGCTCGTCGATCGCGTCGATGTCGGCACCATGTTCGAGAAACAATGCTGCATTGTGGATATCACCCCGTTCCGCAAACCGGTGTAACGGGGTAATACCGAGCCAGTTCCTGAAATTGGGGTCCATACCACGCCGAAACAGGAACTCGGTAAGTTCGCGGCTTTTGATTGCATCCTGCGGGCCGCGACTTTGAACGCCTACCGCGATGCGTTTGGCCAAATCGGGCTGGTAATGCAGCATTAGCCGTACGAAATCCTCGTTTCCCTGCCCTGCGGCGTTTTCCAAAGCGGATACACTGTCGGCAAGCGCCGGATTTGCCTTTAAAACCGCAGCGGCCGTCTGGATATCGCCGTAGTATGCCAGCAGATCCATCGACCGGGCTGCGCCGTAGGAACATAGCAGGTTGATCATCGCTTTATCGCCGCGTTCCAATGCCGCTGAAAGTGTGTCCGCCGAGCTTTCTATCGGCACGTTTGGGTGCGCACCGTGTTCCAGGAGCAGTTTTACAATTTCAACATGGTTATACACCACTGCCGAATGCAGCGCGTGGCCCATCGGCGCGATACCCTCCTCCGGCAGATTGGGATCGGCGCCATTGTCGAGCAGCAATTTCACGATCGCTATTCGTCCGGCCATTGCCGCATTTTTCAACGGCGTGCCCGAGCCGGCATAATATGTAACATATTCGGAAGGCTTATTGGCGAGCGACGGGTCCAGGCCGAGCAATGTTCTCACCCTTGCCTCATCGCCTTTCAATGCAGCCATGCAAATGTCCACGTACGCGCCCTTACTCACGAGGTGCAGGTAAATATCGTTGGGTTTCCATTTCCAATCCTCGGGTACATCGCGCCAGCCACGGTAGGAATAATCGCCATTGGTAAGCTGGATCGGCCGGGCGCCGTCAGGCCGTTTTGCATTGATATCGGCCCCGCGGACGAGCAGTGCGTCGATCATTTCGGGCTGGCGCGACATGGTAGCCCAGTGAATGGGCTGGTTACCTTCGTCGTCGGTGGCGTGGATGTATTCGTCAGAACTGTTTAGTAATGAATTAAATGCATTGAAATCGCGGCTTCGGATCGCGGCGGCGATCTGCTTTCCGGCTTCCGAGCCTTTGTGCTGGTTCAATGCGCGCTCTAATAGCGCCTCCATATCGGTGAAACCGCGGTCCCGCGCCATTTGAATAAGCGTATCGCCCGTACCCGAATCCACCGGGCTTGCACCGTGCTGCAAAAGATATTCTGCCACTTTCAACCGGTCATTGGCTACCGCAAACGACATCGGTGTACGATAGTCGTACGAGCCACGCACGAGCGAAACGTCTTTTACCAACAGCTTCTTCACCTGTTCAAAGTCTCCATCGCGCGCAGCGCAGAACATTTGCCATACATCCGTTCCCAGTCCGGTGGACCAGAATAATGGTTCTTCTTTTTGGAGTGCGTCTGGCTGGGTCATGGCAAAGTGGGTTGGATAAGGTGTATTTTTGCGCAAGCGATCGTGTAGTTAGTTATTTTTTGTATTAAGTAAAAGAAATGGATTCAATTGAAATTCACAACGTTAACGCTGATGACACACTGGAAATCAGACACGAGGTACTCTGGCCAGACAAGCCTCGCAATTTTGTAAAAGTACCTGAGGATGAACACGGTATCCATTTCGGTTTGTATTTCAATGGAGCGATGGTATCCGTCATTTCCCTCTTTGCTGATAACCAGGACATTCGGTTCCGGAAGTTTGCGACGCTGCCAGGATTTCAAGGCAAAGGACTCGGTTCCAAACTATTGCAACACGCCCTCACCTACACGCAAGCGCAGGGGTATACACGCATGTGGTGCGATGCACGCGCGGAAGCCCTTGGCTTTTACGAACGCTTTAAGTTTGAAAAGTGCTCCGAACCCTTTTTCAAGGAACAAATTGAATACTATAAAATCCAGCGAATGCTCTGACGACAGCTTCTATTGAAATACCACATTCTTTTTCCCAATAAACCGGGCATAGGCAGTACCGGCTGCTTCGAGGGAATTCCCGGCTGCGGCGGGCATTTTGGCTAGCGGGGCAAGTTCGATATTAACAGAATCCTTTTTCTCTGTCCGTCGCCAGGAGGCCACAATTTTACCTTTGACCATGACCACCGGCTTAAAGATACCGGCGCCAGAATCCGGGTTTTGGGCTACGGCGTCGTCCATAGCTGCGCTGCGGTCGGCATAACCAATGGTGATTTCGTCGAATGCGGGAATTAGCATTGCCTTTCCGTGCACTTTGGGGATTTCCGAAACTCCCGTGAACAGGTATTCGCGGCCGTCGACATTGGCCCCCTCAAATTCCCCGCGGACAGCTTCGAAAGCAAGCTTCGAATCGGTAAGCGAGAGGCCGCTCCACCACGCGAAGTCCTGGACAGTGGCCGGCCCGTGGCTCGTAAAGTACCGCTTCGCCAATGCGGCCAATGCCTCCTCCCGTTCCAATGCGGCACTGGCGGGGATTTTTTTATCAAACAATGCATAGGTAAATTTCTTTCCACGGCGCGCACCATTGCAAATAATCTTGTCGAGCTCCGCCTGGAACATGATATGCGTGGCGCGGAGATTATCGGTTTCGATGCCGGCCTTGTTCACTTCCGAAATTACTTCTTCACGGGTGAGCTCGGCGCCGTCAGCCAGTAGTTTGCCGATCAAATCGTTGGTTATTTTAAAAACGCCATCGTCCAGTTTCAGCTGACGGTACATGCTGCCAGCCAGCCGGTAAACGTGCGGCGCGGTGAGCTCCATGATCCAGCGGGCGTCTTCTTTGGCCACAAAATGCCAGGTAGGCCGCATAATGTGGGTCCGGATAATGCCGCCTGCGTCTACGGCCTGCTCCACAGCCGCGTCTGTTGCCTTCTTCAATCTCAACCCGAGCGCCCATTTCGCCATCGCGAAGTCCTGCGACTGTACGGCGCCCATCCAGGCGACCAGTTCGGCCGGATCGGTGAAACGGGTATTCAAAATCTGTTGATTGGCAAGGCGTAATGCGGCAATGTCGGCTAAATTCATGGCTGGATAATGGATTTCAGGCTAAGTGTTTGAGCCGCCTAAAATGGGGATTTCTACACAAAAAAGAAAACCCCGCCGCCGAATGGCGACAGGGATGATGTAAACCCGGAATTTACCCGCATTTATATTTACTTTGAAACGGACATTTGTCGAAGACCGGCAGATTGCAAATAGGC
Source organism: Dyadobacter soli (assembly GCF_900101885.1). Classification (GTDB taxonomy): domain Bacteria; phylum Bacteroidota; class Bacteroidia; order Cytophagales; family Spirosomataceae; genus Dyadobacter; species Dyadobacter soli. The sequence goes on from NZ_FNAN01000012.1 coordinate 308,583, forward strand.
CATTGCCGCAACCCAAAGCGCCACCGCGCCGATGCCTACATAACCGATCACCGAAATCGGGAAGGGCTGGAACAGCACAATGGCCGCACTGCCGATAACCCAAAGCGTATCCAGGACGATGACCAGCCTCACAGCCCGGGCATTCATGGGATTGCCGCGGCTCACCGAAAAGACCAGCGCAGCAAATGCGACCAGGAAAATCCCGACTTCAATAAAAGGCATCGTAGCCGTAGTTTCGAAAAGACCAGCGATGGCTTTGGGAAAAATGGCCAGTCCTAAACCCGTTGCACCTGAACTGATTGCGTTGATAAGCATTACATTTTTGAGCGTTTTCATATGTCGATTGTTTGGTTGTTTTTGGATGCAACAAAGGTATTGCCGCCTCCCCGCCTACGGATTACCCGCACGCGCCAACCACTTATCATTTCATGACAACTTCAAAAATAGTCAGGTGTAGTCAGGTATCGTCAAGGATGGTCAGTAGACAGTCGCATTTCCGTCAGCATTTTCTTGAAACCTACTTTTTCGTAGGCTGCCACGGCCGGTGTGTTGTCGGAATAGACTTGTAAACGGACTTCGTCCAGGCCTTTTTTGCCCGCCCATGCTACTAATGCATCAATAATCAGCTTATTGATCCCTCGGCCGCGCATGTCGGGCTCGGTGTACATGAAACCCAGGAATGCGTAACGGGCAAAACTGTTATAATGCTTTCCTTCGAGGATCCGAGCGTGCCCGCTGGCGATCAGCCGATCGCCAAGCGTGGCCACGAGCACCTCGGCTTCATCGCTGTGGATCATTTTTTCGAGATCGTAGTAGTTAAATGTTTCGCTGACGAGGGTATCGTCGAGCGGGCGTTCGGCCGCGATCAGGTTTTGTTCAAATTGAAGAAGTGTAGGAAGCTCGTCGAGCCGCGCCTGCCTGACCTGTATGTTTTCCATAGCGATGTTGATGTGGTGATTCGCAAATCTACCATTTCGGTCGCAGGCACACGGATTTTTACCTCAATTAAATGACATTACCTCGCCATAATCCCACTTTTTGTAAAGCCCGGGATTGCATTTCCCAACATTTCTTCTGCCCTTTCGACCGATTCCCCGCCTGCGAAGGCAGGCAATGCAAAGCTCTCGATCACCAGGCCGGCGTCGTTCAACTCGGAGTTGAGGTGCTCTGCAAAACGCATATTGAATGTGAGCAGCGCCTGCTCCCAGACTGGTACCGGGTTTGGAGAATGCCAGAGATCGATCACGCTTGCGTGCGCGTGCAGGAGCAGGTTGGGAAGCAATTGATGCAAGTAAAGGATGCCGCTGGCGTGGTTGGTTTTGAGCTTTCTGTCGAGCGTTCTCACGTCGTAATCTTCCAGCCGTTGCTGAAAGCCGGTTTCGGCATAGTTGACCAGAAGATCCACTTCAAACCGATCGTTGATCTTTTCACAGGCTGCGATAATGCTGCCGGTATCGGCATCGTCGGCGACGAGGTAATGCACCAATACCCGGTGTTTTTGCACGATTTCGCGCACCAGCGCTTCCAATGCGGCTTCCTTCGCTCCGATCAGGATCAAATGGCGGTGACTTGCGGCCAATGTTTTGGTGAAAACTTTTCCCCACGGGGTATCTGCTCCGCGGATTACTGAAAAATTCATGGCTTAGATGATTTTAGCAAAATAATGGCGAGTTACTTAGGTGAAATGTGCCCTAAGTTGTCCTTGCTACATACCTGCAAAGAAAATCCGGAAGCCGATGCGAGGAAATACTGATTTATCATTACAAAACACACCAGGAAAGTCGGCGCGGATTGCACCCGACTACCTGCAATTGCTCAACAGATACTACGATTTCGATGGTTTTGAGCCCGACCGACTCGATAAACAGCTGGCGCTTATCCGCGCCATGGCTCAGCTCAGCAGCAGTGGCGTGACCGTTTACGATTTGCAAAAACAGACGCACGTTTACGTTTCAAGCAATTTCTACAAGCTATACGGCTATGATTTCGGCACGATGGATTCGTGCATTCCAAATGAGGTTTTCGACGAGAAGATCCATCCCGACGACCGGGAGCCCCTGGCCCGCAATGGCTATGAAGCAATGAAATACCTGATGACGCAGCCGCCCCACACGCGCAAACAGTTCAAACTGGTGACAGAATACCGGATTATCCCCGATGCACAAAGCATTATCCGCGTCACGGAGCAACACCAGGTCCTGGAACTCGACGCGGCGGGGAATATATGGCTTTCATTGGCCGTGATCGAAATTTCGCCAAATCAGTCGCTTACCGAGGTGCGGGCGCAGGCGATCAATTTCCACACTGGCGAGCTCATCAAACTGGAAAACAATGTAATAACGGGAGGCATTAAACTCACCAGCCGCGAAAAAGAGATCCTTACGATGATTGGCACGGGCAAATTGAGTAAAGAAATTTCCGCATTGCTGGATATCAGTGTCCATACTGTCAACACTCACAGGCAACGGATACTCGAAAAGCTACAAGCCGACAACTCGATTGAGGCGTTAAAAAGCGCAAAAACGATCGGTTTGATTGCCTGAAAGTAAATAAAATCAGCCTATTGATAACTGTTGTCCAGTTTGTGAGATAATTCGACAAGAACGTAAAAGAAATTGGTATGATTTTAATAGCAGGAGCGGTTACATCTTTCAATTTATCCGCAAGCTTAACTTGAACAGTTATGAAAGCTGAAAATGAAAAACAGACCGTGATCACGCTGAACGACGAAAGTTTTAAGCATTACCTGATCGAACGCTACGGCGACCATGCCGGAAGTTCCAACTGGCAACGCGTCAAAAACGCATCACAGGACCTGATCTCGCCAGAAACGTGGGTACAATTGTACAACCATGCCAAGCAGGACATCACCCGAAAGGGAGGATCGCTAATCGGTTACGAACTGGTAAACAACATATTACTGAGCCACGACGGCATCAATTCGCACTGGCCGATGAACTGGATGTGGGTAATGCGGTTCGGCCGTGATTAGCGTGCAGCGGGCGTTACCAGCAGGCTGTCGCTTTTGTTCTATTTTTCTCGCATGGGCCGTACGACCTTTAAAAGAAAAAAGACTATGACGACGATCAACCTTTTCCTGCTTGTAACGACCCTGGCCAGCGGCCTCATTGCCGGATTGTTTTACAGCTATTCCTGCTCGGTAAATCCCGGCCTGGGTGCGCTTTCCGACGCTAACTATCTGGCTGCCATGCAGTCCATTAACCGCGTGATACTGAACCCGGTGTTCTTTTTCAGCTTCATGGGCACGCTCTTGCTCCTGCCGCTGAGCACGTATCAGCATTTCGGAACGGGAAGCAGGTTCTATTGGCTGCTCGCGGCCACGCTCGTGTATGCGATCGGGACATTCGGCGTGACGGCGTTTGGGAACGTGCCTTTGAATGAGGCTTTGGCTAAGGCCGACTTCTCGGGAGCGTCCGCACAGGAGCTGGCTGCGCACCGGTTGCGGTTTGAAATTCCCTGGAACAGGCTGCATGCGATCCGCACGTATGCTTCGGTATTGTCTTTCATGCTGGTGATACTCGCCTGCCTGACGCCGATTGATAAACATTGACATCCGATTGATCACTCTACCCGACCCTTTTCGTCGTCGGAAGCATTGTTATTGTGGCGACGTTTACGAAGGAAGGTTTCTTTGCCGAATTTGTAGTTTAATGCGATACTAATGCGCTGTGTGTCGGTTCTGTTGATCTGGTAGTAATCCGATTGGCGGATGCTGAACGACCGGTTATGGTAAACCCATGAGTGGAAGAGGTCTTCGAAATTCATTGCGACGGTACCTTTTCCTTTCATAATCTTTTTCTGAATACCACCATTCACGCGGAACATGCCGGAAATCTGGGCCTGGGCATTGATGTCGCGGCTCGCATAGTAGCCACCCAGCTCTGCATTCCAGCCGTTACCGAGGTTGAAAAAGTTATTGAGTTCCAGACGCGCCACATTGGTCCCGTAATTCAACGGTTCATTGTACAAAGGGCCTTTCATTGCAATCCGTGACAGCCGCAACGTGGTGCTGTTGTACCACCAGGCCGTTACTTGCCCCGATACGCTCGTATTCAGTAACACCATGTAACCCTGAGCGATATTATCCGGGCGGCTGATGAAAGTATCGCCCTTCGCCTGGATAGTGTTAAAGTACACATTGGTAAAGCGATTATAGCTCAGGCCCATGTTCAGGAAGCTTTTATGCTGGTATTTCAATTCCACACGGTCCTGATATTGCGGTATCAGATGCGGGTTCCCGGCGGTGTAGGTGTATTGGTCTTTGTAAAAAACAAAGGGATTAAGCATCTGATAATTAGGACGATTGATCCTTCTGACTGCCATCAGCACAAATGCATTCTTGTCGTTCACTTTATAATTGAGGAAAATACTCGGGAAAAGTTTTGCGTAGTTTTGGGTAAAACGCATCGCCAAAACCGAATCGTTACCCAATTGATTGCCCTTGGCAATGGTGTTTTCCAAACGAAGTCCGAGTTGCATTCCAAAACGTTTCCATCGTTTCTCACCGCTTACATAAGCTGCATTAATGTTTTCCCGGTATTGAAAGTGGTTTGACCGGCGGTTATCGATTACCATTTGGCCCTCATTGGTATTGTAATGGTTAAAAACAAAATCATTATCCACATAACTCGACTTAAAACCGCCTTCCAGTCGCGCTTTATTCTTCAACGGATGTACATAATCGGCTTTCAATGTGTAGATATTGATGTCCGAAGGGGTACGATAGCGGAACAGCTCCCGGCTTACCATATTCTCGTCTTCGTTGAACAAACGGTTTTCGAGGTCTTGTCGTCCGCGGGTCTGATAATTCAGAAAGTTTGCGTCGACAGCCAGTTCGCGACCTTTATAGTTGAATTTGTGCAGCATATTCGCGTTGATGCTGGTGTTGTTGCGGGTATCGTTTGAAACCGTACTGCCGTTTCCGCTGCCGATCAGCGCATTCAGCGCATTCCGCTGCACGCTTTCGTAGCTAAAATCGCCCTTTCGCGAAGAACCGTTCAGGTTAATGATTGTGCCAAAAACCGTTTTAGGCGTAGCGGTCAGGTCCATTCCAAGATTGATATTATAGCCGTTTGCAGCGCTTTGCTGGTCATTTTTCAGTTCAACCTTTGAATTTAATGCACCAGCCTCATTGTAATATCTGCGGCTAAAATCGTCGTCGCTGTAATTCTTCTCGTAGCTGTAACCCAAATTGGCGAACACGTTCAATTTCCGATGATTATAGTTCAGGTTCAGCGCATCATTGCTTCGCGCATACCTGCCCTGGCTCCCGCCGAGCGCAATGCGGCCCGTGAGCCCGCCTGTGCGTGTCTTTTTCAGGCGAATATCGATCACCGCATTACCGGCCGCATCGTACCGCGCCGGCGGGTTGTCCATCAACTCTATCTTATCGAGCACACCGCCGGGCAGCGATTTCAGGTATGCGGCCAGGTCCGCGCCCGACATATAGGTACTGCGCCCGTCAATAAGCACCATTACCCCTGCCCTCCCGTTCAAACTGATTTCCCCGTCGGCATTCACGCTCACACCCGGCGTTTTTCCCAGTACTTCGAAAGTGTTACTGGTCGCACTACCGATCATCGAACCGACGTTCACGATCGTCCGGTCCATTTCCTGCTCGATCAGCGGCTTTTTAGCCTTTACAACTACCTCACCGAGCTCGATACTTTTCGCAGGGAGCATGATGATGGCGGGTAGTGCAATGCTGGAATGCGCCGAATCGATCGTTAGGGCCGTACTTTTGAAGTCTTTCTGACCCATAGCACTGATCGCCAGCACATAAACATTATTTTGAAGATTGGTGAAACGGAAGTTTCCGTTGATGTCGGTCACTTCACCGGTAATGAGCGTAGAGTCGGTTGCATTGAGCAGGCGGACTGTGGCGCCCGGTACATTCTCATTCCCGGAGCCCTTCACTGTTCCGGAAAGGGTGTTGCCCGTCTGGGCGAGTGCATTTAAATTAATCAGGCAGAATGTCAGGATTGTGAAAAGCGTTTTCATGGCTGTTTTATAAGATCGGATGATGAGGCAAATATTGCCCGACCGCATAACCCCATGAAAAAAATGTGTTGTAACTTCCCGGAACCGTGACGGAAAGCGGTTTAAGCCTGACGAACCAATTCGACCCGCCCCAGCGACTTTCCGTCATGAAATCGGGACTTTATGACGCGCAAAATCGTATTCCAGACCTTAGCAGGCCATATTTGCAAGCGCCGTCAGGGCATTAACCGAATGGATCCATGAGCAGTATTTTCGATATTAGTAATAAAGAAGCGACCCAAACCGGCATTTACGTGGTGCTCACCGCGGCCGCCTGCGTACCCGTCTTTTTCGGGATCGACGCCTATCTGAACATGATAGGCACGGCTCACGACGAGGCCGTCGCCGTTGCCGCGACGCTTGTGCTTTTCGGGTGTATTTTCACAGGCCGGCATTTGGCGACGATATGGTCGGCGCGGCAACGGGAAATCCCCAAAGACGTATTGAACGGGCTGGCGATCACCATTGCGGTCTGTTTTGTGTGGCTATTTATCCATGCCGATTTTGAACTGGACGATTTCAGGGGACTGAACCTGCTGTTGTACTGGACACCTTTTCTCACGATTGGGCTTTGTATGGGCGCGCTGGTTAAACTATTCAGAATGAGCACGCGAAAGGAACTGGAAGCAGCCAAAACGCAGGCCGCACAAAGCCAGAGCGAGTTGCATTTACTGCAATCCCAGCTGAGCCCGCATTTTCTGTTCAATACGTTAAATAATATGTATGGCCTTTCGATCACCCAGCATGAAAAAATTCCGGCGCTGATCCTGAAACTTTCTGATTTGCTGCGGTATTCGGTGTACGAAGCCAACGAAACTTATGTTCCGCTGAAAGACGAACTGGCCTATATTCACAACTATATCGACTTCGAACAGCTTCGGATCGGCGACCGGCTCGAACTGAAAACCGACATAGAAAACCTCGCAAGCAAAGACATCCGCATTGCGCCGATGCTGCTCATTGTGTTTATCGAGAATGCGTTCAAACATTCCAAAAACACTTCCGAACCAACGGTATTCATAGAAATACGGGTGAAAGTCTGGGGAAATTCTATTCTTTTTTACCTCAAAAACTCACACAACCGCACTGCTACCAATGAGCAAACGGTTGAAAAACATAGCGGTTTCGGCCTGGCCAATGTAAAAAAACGGCTGCAACTGCTGTACCCCAACCAGCACGACCTGACAATTGAAAACGAAGAGAACCATTATACCGTGAACCTACGCCTGAATCTCCGATAATATGACGCAAATCGATTGCCTGATCGTCGACGACGAGCCCATTGCGCGGGACATCATACGCACGTATTGCGCACACCTGCCTTACCTGCGCGTGGCAGGCGCATGCGGGAGCGCGCTCGAAGCCCGGACGGTACTCATGCAACAAAAAGTAGATATTGTGTTCCTGGATATCAATATGCCTGTAATGGACGGCATTTCTTTTCTCAAAACCCTCAAAACGCCGCCGCAGATCATATTTACGACCGCCTACAAGGAATACGCCGTCGACGCATTCGACCTCGCAGCCTGCGATTACCTGCTCAAACCATTCTCTCTCGAAAGGTTTATTGTGGCCGTGGATAAGGCCATGGAAAAACTGCAACCCGCCGGTAATGCATTAGTCGATGCCGGAGAATCAAAAGAAGATGATTTTCTGTTCCTGAAAGCCGACGGGAAGATTTACAAAGTCCTGCACGACGAGCTCTTGTATGCGGAAGCAAACGGTAATTATACCAAAGTACGGACTACGCAGCACACATTGCTACCCACAATGACCTTTTCAGGATTTGAAGAACTCGTTCCGAAATCCAGGTTCCTGCGCATACACCGGTCGTTTATCATCAATAAATCCAAGATTGACCACATCGAAGGTAATCGGGTGTTTATTCAAAACACGGAAATACCGATCGGCAGCAACTACCGGGAACAGTTTCTGAGGCAGATCGGGCTTTCGTCCTAGCATTATCAAAAGAAAAAGGCAGGATTTCTCCTGCCTCCCGATTGCATTTATATTTCTCTTAATGAGCTACTTGTGAGCCGGAATCGCGAAGAACAAGCTGAACTGAATCACGCTGTTTTTGAAATCGGGGTTCATGGCTGCACTCTGGTCGAAATCCCCTACTTTGGAAAAACCGGCAATGTAGCGCGCCCCGATGCCGAGGCCGAAATTGGCCTGATAACCAAGGCCGACAGCGCCTGCCAGGTCAAGATTTTTGGCAAAATGATCGATTGTTTGGTCGGGAATATCTTCACCTGTTTTAAACGAAGCTTGCGGACCGAATTCAAAATAGAAGCCGCCTTTGGCCCTGAACTTCAATAAAACCGGTACCGAAACGTAAGTCGTTTTGAACTCCTGCTTCGTGGTTCCCTTAATCTTGGCGCCTTGCGTGGAGAACAAAACTTCCGGCTGGATCGAAAACACCTGCCCGATTCCGAAGTTCAGAATCCCGCCTAAATGGTACCCCACGCGGGCATCCGACTCGATATCGCTTCCGGTATAGTTGCTGATGTTGATCCCCGCTTTCGGCCCGATAGAAAACGATTGCGCAAACGCCGCACTGCTGAACACCGACAGAAGAACGAGCAAAGAGATTTTTCTCATGGTTTTTAAATTTGAAGTGGTTTAAAATGTGGATTGACAGTGACACGGCAAAAACCGTACCAAAACCCATATGCACCGAAAAATCACTTATCCCTGTATTTCATACAATCTTCCCATATTTTCCGGCATATCACGCTCGCAAACCATGCAATACCTCCATTTCAAATTCACCGCCAAGGGCCCCGACGGGCGCGAATACGAATGCACGATCTTCTACGAACAGTCAACCGCACCCGACGAAACCCGCGCCATCGCCAACGCCGAACGAAACCACCCCGGCTTCACCGACATCCGGATAACTTCGGTAACCGAAATTTCCAGCGATGAATACGCTTTTCACGTCCGCATCATGTGCGATTCCGACACCTGGGGCTTTCAACCGGTATCCTAACCGCTAACAGTTACCGTCTATGCCTCCACCCGTACACGCTTCCTGGTTAACTTCCACATTCATTATGAACAACTTGCAATTTTTCACCAGAAAATAATCCAAAATTTCTTGCGCTTATCGACATTAATTGTACCTTTGCACCATGAATCGCACACGGCGAATCAAATAGAGAGATGGCAGAGTGGTCGATTGCGACGGTCTTGAAAACCGTTGACTGTAACAGGTCCGGGGGTTCGAATCCCTCTCTCTCTGCAGGACATGATGTCAAAACATTCAAAAACCCCGTTTAAACGCTTTAAACGGGGTTTTTGCTTTTTTGGGACCTACCAAAAAATGCAAGAAATCCCAATGAAAATGTAGGGTATCGTGGAAGTGACAAAACTGAACAAAAACTTCCATATCATACCTACTAACTAGCTGACCAAAAGATGTTTACGCACTAAACATCTTTACTTTCAATTGTAACAATTCGATTTTTGTTCATCTTAAACATTTTTTACTATGTTGGAAACAAGCTTCGGGTTGATTTTCTTTTTGAAAAAGCCCAAACCAGAATTAGCGGGTGGAATGCGCTATGTTTACTGTCGAGTCACCGTCAATGGCGTTCCAAAGGATATCTCCACCAAGCGCATTTGGCATCCATCCAAGTGGAGCGTTGGCGGTGGTAGAGCCACGGGAAACAAAGAGGACACCAAGACACTTAATGCCTACCTCGATACACTCACCTCCAAGATTTACGAGGCAAAACGATCCCTGATTGAGGAAAATAAGGAAGTCACCTCGGAAGCGATCAAGAATATTCTCCTCGGCAGAACGGAAGGCGGGAAAACTATACTGCCTATCTTCCGCGAGCACAACGATCAGATCGCCGCTTTAATCGGAGCCGATTTTGCGCCAGGTACTTTGGAGCGGTATGAGACTTGCATGAAACATACCCGTGATTTCATCAAATGGAAGTACCAGGCAGACGACTTTGAGATCAGGAAGCTTGATTACGAATTTATATCCCAATATGAATTCTGGCTTAAGGCCGTTAAGAAGGTCAGCCATAACACTACGATGAAGTATTTGGCGAACTTTAAGAAGATCGTTCTTCTGTGTGTCAAAAGAGGATGGCTCCTGCGTGATCCCTTCTATGCTTTCAAATTTTCGAAGCGGGAAGTCGATCGGCAGGCATTGACAGAAGTTGAGTTGAAGAAGGTGTGGGAAAAAGATATGGGTAACGGTCGGCTTGCTCTGGTCAAGGATATCTTTCTGTTCTGTTGCTATACAGGACTTGCGTACGCAGATATATATAAGTTGAAGCGGACTGAGATTGCGGAAGGGATTGATGGCGGAAAGTGGATTACGACCAAGCGCCAAAAGACAGACACTCCGTCTCGGATACCTATTCTACCGATGGCGATGGAGATCATGGAGAAGTATGGGGATCATCCTCAATGCGAGAATGAAAATCGGGTGCTGCCGGTACTTTCCAATCAGAAGATGAATTCCTACTTGAAGGAGATTGCGGATTTGTGCGGGATTACGAAGAATGTTACATTTCACTTGGCAAGGCATACCTTCGCTACGACAGTAACTTTGACTAATGGGGTGCCCATTGAGAGTGTTTCCAAGATGCTGGGGCATCGGAATATCAAGACTACGCAGCAGTATGCGAAGATTGTAGATAGGAAGGTTAGTGATGATATGGCAAGGTTGAAGGAAATCTTGCGAAAGTGAATTGCAGAAATTCTGAGTGTTGATTCTAGTGGGATCACGAAAAGCGCACAACGGTGCGCTTTTTTCATTTAGGTCAACTCTAAAGGGTATTTACGTCCTCCCAAGGATTCAGGCATTTGAAAGTAGAGTTTTCGGTGTTTTCAAAGGGCGCCTGGAATTCGTCAGAATTCAGATAAAATTCCCCTAAATGGTAAAACGACAACGGCATTTTATGTTAAGCTGACCGTAACCCCCATACTAATAATAGTAGCACATTTGGTATAAAGAAACATAATGCCAACGCCTCCGTAATTGACAAAATTATTCAAAAAACTAGCTCCATTCCGCATGTTTAAACATTTATAGAAGCCATGTTTGTGTTATAGCCTTTTCGATTTAGGTATTGGGTAGGGTCCAAGATTCTCTCAACACATCATAAATATACCGCTTAATAACTCATTGACCTAAACCATAATAAATCTCGACTTTGGTTTCTATCTTCAAAAGAACAATCAATATTATCTCAGTTTTCGTCTGTGTAAAAATGTAACCTGCATTTACAAAAAAAGTAACTGCTAACCCTTTCTTATATGAAGAAACTTCTAAAAATTTTCTTCGGTGTCATAGTCTGCGCTTGCGACGCTGATCGAACCGAACTTCCACGTCCTTCCGATCAAGAAATTCCGTCTCAAAAACTGAACGGTTCATTATATGAGAAAGTCGTTCTGGAAGTCACTTTGACCCGGCCAATCGCAGGACTGTCCGATAGCACTTATGTCAATATAAAAAACGTATCTGGGAAGGCTATTACAATTCTTGATTTTTATCTTGAAAGCTGCCAGAAGGCTGATTCGGATATCGGAGATTGCGTCCCGGACTATCATTTCACGCTCAAAACAGACTCCTTAAAAAAAGATGAGATCGTTATCGACAAGATAAAGCGCTTTGTGGATTTTGGTTATTCAAATAAGCTGTACATAACCGCGTTCAAGCCTGGTGATACTACCCCCTTTTCATTTCCTTCGCGATATCCGTATTCGACGGTTCAAAAGGTCGTCACCGCACCAGCCGACACCACAACCTATACTGGCACCGCCAAAACTTTTGTCCAAGCGGACGGGTCATTTTTCTGCCGGGGCAATATCGTGAGTGATAAAATCCCAAACAGAGTTATAGTCCGTCTGGAAGGCCGCATATCGAGAAATGACCAGGTATATGCAAAGAGCTTGACTCAGTTCCCGGACTCAATACCGCTTATATACCTGGGCTCCATAACCGATAGCAAAATAGTAATGGAATCCCCAACAGCGCCCAACACCAAAGAAAATTTCAGCATACTGCTTAAATAACTACTCCTCTAAATACTATGCAAAATGAAAAGCCTTAAAATATTTTTAGTTGTCTTCACATTTATAAGCTTTACCAGGGTATTTGGCCAGAACAAGATTGTTGAAATAGAAACCACTTTTGATTTTGATATGCGATTGATTCCAAATAGAAGTGAATCGCTTACTTTTAGGGTCATTTATTCAAACCAACTAAAAAAAAATAAGGCATACAATTACGAAGTAACTTTTAAGTCAAACTCCGATACAAAATTTAAAAAAGATACTGTCCGACTAAAGTATCCAATTGACCTAGAATCAATCAAAAAAGAGTTTAACAAGGCGATGCAGATCAAAAATGAAAATGAAAATGACGAGGTAATTTATACGGTTTCTGACAATAGTATATATGATATCGCTTATATTTTGGATACGATACCATACCCTATTGCATCAAAAACGATCTCCGGAAACCTAGTATTAAATTCCTACATTAAGGTATTCAACGAAAAAAGCAAATTAGACGATCATCGGCTTAGGCAGGATTCGATCCATCATTTTACTCAACCACTGGTTGAAATGATGCTGAGTCTAGATAAGTTATCAGCACAAAAGATTGACTTCGACAAAGAAATAAAAGAAAACCTAGCGCAGCAGGATACCGGTAAGGTATCTATAGATAAAAAACGTAGTGATCTTTCCTTAAAACTTGCTCAGGATTCCTTAGCACTTAAGAATGCTAATGAAAATATAAAGAGGTCAACTAAACGCGAAAATGACGTACGTTCATCGACACGTAATTTTCAAGAAGAACAAGAAATATTGAAAAATAGACTGAGGATTGTAAACAATTATTTAAGTTTGACCAATACTCTCCCAATAGATACGGTACTAAATAACGCTTTGGTAAATGAATTTATCGCTTATAGAGATACCGTATCAAAGTTTATTAGTAAAGTAAAATCTCTCTCACCGTTAACGGAAAATGGAGTGCTTCCAGCGGAAGAAAAATTTGATGTTACCAAAATCCTGGAAACTGAGAAATCAGCAAAAACCGACTCTTTAAAACAATTAATTGATATTACGGAAAAAAGTAAATATAACCAGATAAAACTAGAAAATGATATAAGCATTTGGACAAAAAAGAAGGAAAATATCGAAGACACTATTAGGACAACTAAAAGTCAATTAACTCTAAATGAACTATTACAGAATAGAAATTCATCTAAAAACTTGGACAGCATCAATAAGATTCTAACAAGAAAAATTTTGGTTATAGATAGTACAAAGAGCAAACTCAGCCACTCAATTGCCGATTTAACTTCTGAGATAAAATCAAAAAATATTTTTCAAATTAACAAGCTCTCTATACAAATAGAGCGCGGGTTCGTAGAACGCATTCAAGTCTATGTACCCAGCCAAAACAGCGACAAATACAATATATTTGAAAACATATTCGCAATTGGCTTTTCATCAGTCAAAAATTTCAAACAATTCACTAAGACACGCTTATATTCAAGGCTCACAGACGAGTATATCTATCTAAGCGACGTGATTGCCAATTTTGACAACCTGCTTGAAAACTATACCCGGGATTATAGCCCCGCAGATACGACCATTAACCATTTTAAACCTAAAGAGGGATTTATAAGGCTTAATCGGGATCAGTTCATGAACCTCTTTGATGCACGAGTATATACAGACCTGATGGGTATTAGTGATTCAAAACCCAACGGTTTGGTCCAGATTGAGGTTGCACGGAAATTCAACATTCAGACTTCCCGTAGACAATTTACAGGAGCCCGCTCCGATTGGGGCGCAGTTAGTTATTTGAATGTGTTTGGTTCAATCAATAAGATTGAAAATAACAAAAAACACCTCCCGCTCAGAAATGAAAATATTGGTAGCAATGGTCAGTTGATTTCGCCATACTATGCAACAAATCTGGATTTTCGTCTCTACCAAAATCTCTCGCTGGGGGCAGAAATGAACTTGTTTTTGCTCGATTGGCCTGACGGAAAACTGACTGCGTATTTTGATGTTGGTCTTGGATATGGGCAAACTCCGTTGGTCTATAACAAGAGAACTGTGGTTGGTAATGCAGTATCGCAGTCGGAGCGCGACTCTTCCCTGATCGCCCACTCTTCGAGCGCATATCCTAAGTTTACCCTCGAAATCTTCTCAGAAAAGCGAATCAGAGTTAATATGTCCTATCAATTCAATTCGACCAGGATTTACAGCAATAATAATTTCAAAGCCATCGCGAGCTATGCTAAATCCGATCTGATCGACCGTGTCACAGAACCTTATGCGAGAAAATCGCATATGATCGAATTTAATCTGATAGCAAGCCCGACCAGTACACAATATGGACGCTTTTTCTTCCGGGCCCGCTACTTTCTACAACATCGGGACCATAATACATTTTTCAGCCAGATCCAATTTGGATACACTTACAGCCTGCGTTTAAAGAAATTTGAACTATGAGAACCTTTTATTTTCTGGTATCCCTGTTTTGCTTGCAAACACTAAGCGCGTCAGCTTTTCAACAAATTGATGAGCGCCCCAAGCCATCCAGATGCGGCTCATGCCTGATTCTAAAAAAGAAAGAGAAGGGGAAGATTAGTAAGATTATCCTGGGCTATGATAACACTGTTAACCATCAGTACCACGCGTTCAAAGCAAATAAAAATGAAAGTTTCAGAGCTATTGAGCGGGTTATCTTTTTGTATGATTCCAGCGGTCTTCAAGTTATATCCTACATTCCAACATTAAGTGAACAACTAAATAGGGATTCGCTGGAAAGTTTCATAAGTCAGTATTCAAAACTTCCAAGCCAAAAGACAGCACAGAAAAAACCCGAGTCAAAAGAACCTGGCAAACAGCAACAGACCGGGTCTGGCTCCTCGAAATCCAACCCCTCTCGCGCATTATCAGAAAAACCGGTCGGCGGTCAAAATGCAAATCCAGTTCAGGAAGCTGAGATTAAATTATATCACATTACCAAGAAATCGGACGTTGACTCTATCTATAATAAAAGCGGAGTTACAAAACAAAATTTGGGAATTGTCCTTCGAACCGTTCGTATTGAGTCTCCAACAGCTCAGATAGCAACGGGTCAACCAAGCAAAGTTCGTTATCGCGATTTTACCCCGCCTTCACACAGAGAAATGCGCGACATATACCGGGCCTACCGGGTACCGAAATTCTACATTGAAGCGGGTAGTGTAGTCGGTCTTACTCACCGCGATCTTCAGATCGTGAGCACACAGCCGGACAGAAAATTATTGGAAGCGAGACTGAGACGAGAGCATCCGGGTTTTGGCAATACCATCGGCGTTCGTTTTGGCTACCACATCAACGACCGGAGCTCCATTTATTCCGGATATATGTACTCGCACCAGCAGTTTCAGGGTTTGGATAGGATCAACTGGAGTACCGGATTACAGGCCGAAGCGGCGGGAAACAAGCTAAAAAACTACCGGTTTGATAGTTGGGGAAGGGAAGTGGGATATAGCTATATGCCTTATCGAAAAAAAACGGGGCTAAGTGTAGATCTGGGACTTCATTTTCTATGGATCAGAAATCAAAGCTCAATCCAACAATTTACATTCGGGCCACACGCCTCGATCGGCCCGAAAATCCGGCTGGGATCAATTTTGGACTTGCGGATTATGCCCACCATCTATTACAATATCGCAGCGCTTGAAAAGAACACCCCCGAGGCAGGAGAGCAGCAATTTGCAACCCGCCTGTTTACAACAGGAGTCAGAATGAGCCTGGTCTGGACAAAATAAGTTCGATCAGCATAAGCAACTGCAACAAATGGATAGTCGTGTGATTCGACCTCAAAGATTCATTTCAAGTGAGAGGCTTAGCTCAGAACGCTAGGTCCTTTTTTTGCTGTTTCAAAAGCTGCAATAGTTTAGACCATTCTCGTTCGAACCAGCCTGAAAAACTCGCGGCACCGTTGTTGTTAATGACTGCGTAGCCATTTCGATATGTTGTACCTAAACTGGTTACATATATTGAATTAATTTATAAATTGTGTGCTTCAACCCTCTTAAAAAATGCGATTGATGCAAGCACCGTCACTCAACGAACAGCTTCGAAACCTCTATCTGGAACAGCTCCCATTAATTTATCAAACAATCAGTACGAATGCCACTCCAGAGCAACTCGAGGACGTTCATGGCCCGTTCATGATGCATGTCTATCCAGAATACGCTGAGTCCAAAAAGAAATTGATGTTCGTGGGCATGGAAACCCATGGATGGGAAGATTGTAAACTGGATGAGGATTTTCTGGATACACATCGGCGCCTAACGTCGAGATATGAATCATTTATGACTAGTCAAGAACAACCGAATTCTCCATTCTGGTGGTTTATAAACGGTTTGAATCTAAGCTATGGGCAAGCAAACTTCAACAGAACAGTACTCTGGACCAATCTTTCAAAGATCGATATTGGAAAAAAGCGGCCCATTGGGAATCTGTATGACCATTCGATGGGCGTGTTTCTGAATATTCTATTGAAAGAGGCAGCCATCGTAAATCCGGATATACTCGTCATCATGACAACCAGTCCTCGCTACCGTTATCACTTGAACAATTTCTTTGGTGTAGACGTCGGAAATGCCACTTTGGAGACGATACTACCAAAACTACTGTACAGATGGACTTCTGAGAAACTTCCCATCGCCACATTTCAAATTTCTCACCCTAACAGTCTACGCTTTAAAAAAGGAGGTTTCCACTCAAATGCGAACCTGATAATTGAAGCGATTAATGGCCTTGTCAAATAGCTTTTCTCCGGTAAAAGTACCATTACAATACCATTAAGGTACTAACACGACCTTCCCATGACGACGACCTCAAATTTTACCTTCCTCGAATCTGAATTTCCCATACTTTATAACATTGGAATATCAGCAGAGTATAATTTACACCAGGATCCAGCGACTTGTTTATGGAAAATTCGGGGCTTTGGTGAAAGAGTTACCGAAATTCTATTTAAGGAACATGCGTTAAAATTTCCGACTGAAAACAACTTTGCTAACCGACTGAGGCTATTAGGTTTTGAAGGCGTTCTTCCTCAGGCAGTAAAAGACCTGTTTTATCACATCAGAACCAAGGGGAATAAAGCCACGCACAATCTTGACGGCACATATCAAGAAGCTAAAGAAGCACTGGTCGCCGTGTAGCCTTACCTAAAATAGGACAATGAGATATCAGACTTTTTTGTTTTCTATTGTCTTCGCAAACACGGCTGGTGCCATTCCTGCAAGGGCTTGATGCGGGTGTAGCCGATTGTAATTATCCATCCATTCATCTGATAAAATACGAACTTGTTCAAGTGATTCAAACAAATAGGCATCTAACACGTCTTCGCGATAGGTGCGGTTTAGCCTTTCAACGTAACCATTTTGCATCGGTTTTCCGGGTTGAATGTAATGGATCGCGATGCCTTTGCTCTCGCACCATTGCCTGAATTTGTCAGCCAGAAATTCTGGTCCGTTGTCAACCCG
>NZ_FNAN01000038.1 GCF_900101885.1 Dyadobacter soli
ACCTTAAAAAGGCATACGAGCTGGCATTGGAGCTCAGTAACATTTTCACGACTACAAAAGAAAAAATATACGGACTGACCAGGCTGGCTAAGTGGCACGAAAAGGTCAGGCAATCCGGCTTCAAATCATTCAATACCGTTGCCCGCTCGATTGAGAATCACTACAAGACCATTGTTAACTATTTTGATAACAGAAGCACCAATGCATCCGCTGAATCTTTCAATGCGAAGATCAAAGCGTTCAGGGCGCAGTTCAGAGGAGTCAGGAATGTAGAATTCTTCCTTTACCGCCTTACCCAGTTATATGCTTAATCCAAGGTGCTCCACAACATTTGGTCTTGATCCTCGATCCCTTCATTCAGCCGAGCGGTTCGATGTTCGATTCCGTCAAACGTTAAATTTTCGGGGAAGATCGAACCAATTATCTGCCTTTTTTTCTTCTAACGTGCCTGATTTATAGAGTTTTGAGAGATGTTCGAGTCCCGTGAGGATACGCCTCAGATATGCTCCTATTTCTGCTTGATCGTCAGAAAAGTCGTTGAGCTTAATTTCAAGTTCTTCAATTCGTTTTGTGCAATGCGATTTAACATGCTCAAAGTCTTCTGTTGCGATAAGCCCATCGACCAATTTGATTCGGGCATTTCGTAATCTTTCATTTATCTTGTCGAGTTCATCCACTAAACCACGACGCTCCTTTTCCCGGATTTTCGTCTGTTCCTTGTAGCTACTAAGCACCAGATCAGAATAAATTTTCATCCGGCCGGGACGCGGTACAAGCATGTTCAGTTGACGTTCGAATTTTTCATTTACGTCGTCCGCCTTAAATCGAACACCACACGACGAAGAACAATGATAATAGTAGTAGTAACTGCTTCTTCCTTTCGATGCGCTTCCTGATAGCATTCTATCGCATTTGGTACAACGTAAGAAACCCCGGAGTGGAAGGTTGTCACCTGAGACGATTTTTGGCTTTTGATATGGATTCCGTTTTCGTCCGGAAATCATATCCTGCACTAAATTGAACGTTGATGGCGACACGATTGGCTCGTGCAATCCCTTCACACGCTGTGCCTTTTCCTCTTCGAATTCGGGAATAAATATCTGTCCGCAATAAACCGGATTCCGGATTGCGAGCCAGAAGTTGTTTTTACTGCACTTTAATCCTTTTCTGACCGCTTGCCTCCATACTTGCTCTGTGTTAAACTTACCCAGTGCAAGTTCTTCAAACACCCATTTCATTATCGGTGCCTTATTTGTGTCAGGTTCAATTTTTTTTTCCGTCAAATGACCTGGCATTACGATATCCTATCGGGGCGGTGGCAACCCAGCGCCCTTCTTTCTTGGCGCGCCGCGTGTCGTGGAAAACATTTAATGCGCGACGGTCATTCTCAACTTCGGGCGCGGCTAAATAGAAAGCAAGCATGATCTTGTTTTCTGGGATCCGGATATCAAGTGGTTGTTCGATTGCCTGTGGTTCAATACCTGCTTTGCGAAGGACATTGATCATTTGGTACGCATCACCAGCGTTGCGACTGAATCGATCCCATTTTGTAAACAGAATTTGATCAATCCGTAGTCGTTTATTCTCCCTTAATCGGGTAAGTAGCATTTGCCACTTTGGTCGCAAGGATGTTTTTGCTGAATGGTCCTCGAGGATCACTTCAACAACTTCCACGGAATTGTATTTGCACCAATTTCGCAACCTTTCCTCTTGATCTCGCTGAGAATAGCCTTTTTCTGCCTGTTCATCGGTGCTTACCCTGACATATAGAATAGCTCTGGACATTGTCTTGATTATTTTGTTGACGAATTGCGCTTCGAACCAGAAGCTTTACGAAAATACTGATTAATAGCCAATGTGACCAGGTGTTGCATCGATTCCAGCATCTTTTCTGCCTGCTCGATAGTTATGTCTTCGCCGGTATCTTTCAGGTGTTTGACGGCATTTACTACTTGCTCATTGTTAAGTTCGCCTCGTTTTCCCATTTCCTCGTTCTTTTCTCCAAGCCATAATTTAGGCCTGCGATAACGGGGATCAAACACCCTTTCGATTTTCGAATGGGTCAACGCCGAGATGAACGTTCGGAAGAATAGCTTTCGTCATTCGCTCTTTGCGTGAGGAGCACAAGTTGTGGAGTATCCTACCCGCAACGGAACAAATGTCGAACTAAATGTTGATTGATTTGTAGAAGATATCGTCTTTAAGTGATTGTTAACCAGCGGTTTTTATGGGATTGGTATTGCCTTTGCAGGTTTAGCAATTTCTATCAGATGCCTGGGCTTGTTTGGTCTTGCTTCCTTTGCGGCTGAGCAGCGTACCAGGAACTAGACGAGTGTAAGGTCTTGATGGCAGAGTTCACTCAGGAGCATCAACATTGGGCTCACCAATCAGAACTAAGGTATCACCTATATCGGATGATAGACAGTTAAAAATGGTTTGTCTCAAATAACCTGGGTAATATGTGACAGCGCCCGCTCAAATGCGTCAAAACAGTTGATAGGTGAACCATCAATCTGTAAGCCTAGAGATTCACGTTGCAGTTGTTGCGTCAACTGCGGCGGGCGACAAATTGACCCCATTGCCTCAAAATCAAGGGATATTGAGACTGGGGAAATATACGTCGCTGGTAACTTATTTTATGGTAAATGAGAAAACACAGAACATGGCCGCTCTCCGATCTGTGAAAATTATTCGATTAGTACAAGGATAGACGACTTTTCTTTAAATTAGTTTGAGAAGAAGCTTTACAAAAATGCAGGTCAGAATTCTATACAGCCAACCCCGTGGCTCTTTTTCTTTTAATGTTTGGAATAGGCATTGCATTGCTCCTCATAACTTATGGCATGCAGGAGCCCGTCGGTTCGAATCCGATACGTTACACTTGATAATCCACTACTTACAAATAAAACGTAAGTAGTTTTTTTTATTTAGGTCGAACATTTTTAGTCATTTTTTCAATTTTTGCCTGGTTCGGTCGGCTCATCCACCACCGATTCAGTGTTTTTTTAGCTCAAAATTTCTCGCATTAGCAATTAGCATCACGTTTGTTCAATGTAATAACTATGCAAATATCTTGCATAACTGCCAGATGGCAGTTATCTTTATGACAAAAAGCTATTGTATGGATTTGGTCTTAGATACTGGTTTCTCGCATGACGGCTTCGAAGTCATTCAGCAAGCTCGGTCTGGCGTTGAGCGTGGAAAAGCTGATGAAATTGCTCATGTCATCGCCTTAACCGACAAGGAGCTTGCACGTATTTTGAACCTATCAGAGCGCACTCTGCATCGGCTTCGTCCCGATGCGCTACTGGACAATAATTCCTCCGAAAGACTACTCTTAATGGATCAGCTAATCCACCACGGGTTAGACGTCTTTGATCAAAGAGGGGATGTTCTGAGAAGATGGTTTAGAACCCCTTTGTCAGAACTTCATGGGCAGTCACCACTTACACTGCTTGACACAACAACAGGCTTTGCTATGGTACACACTGTTTTAGGGCGCATTGAGCATGGTATTTATGCGTGAGTTTCACTTTTCAGAACCTTTGTCGAATACTCACACGCTAGCGTACCGCCTCGTTAAAGAACGATTTGCTGACATACCGTTATCATCGGAGGGAGCGCGTAGATACGGTGGCAGATGGAATCCCGTGGGAATTGGAATTCTTTACACGTCGTCGAGCCCAGAGCTAGCATTGCTGGAACAGTTGGTTCACCTGCCGACCCTCGCCTACGAGGACCTTCCAAAATTGTTCTTGATTACCATGATTTTACCTGGAATCCCAACGCGCGCAAAGGATTTGCCTGAAAATTGGCGGGATCCGGCAAACTATCATCAAAACCATCAGCTATTAAAAGACTGGTTGAACCAACCGGATGTCATGTCGATAAAGGTACCTTCGGCAGTAGTTGCTGAATCACATAATTTTCTGCTCCATCCACTTCACAAGGATTTTGGTAATATCGAAATCTTGAGCATTCAGCCTTTTAACATTGATCCGCGTTTGTGGAACGTTAAAAATGGGTAGCGATAGGAGACCAAAATTTTATCTTATTACAATAGATTTGATCAACATCAAGGTTGAGCGGGAGAAGCCATCAAGAAACGCTCGAACATGTTCTGCAATGATCACCCCGGCGCAGTAAGGTCTAACACAGCAGCGGGTAAAGTTTGAGAGGATTATGGCCGGGATCCTTGTCAACGTCAGCGGCACTACCTTGGGATGAGACCTTACATGAGAAGCCGGAGGAGGTAAAATTAGGCTGATCTGTCGGAGCGGTGCTAACAACAATGGCCTGGTAAGGGATCTTGGGTGTAAATGGCTGGAAAAGGTTATAGCAAAAGCCGGATGGAGGCAGCCCGGTACTGGCGGTAGCTACGTAAGCATGAGCTGTATTTTAGAAAGAAGCTAGATGGGAGATTCGGATTGTGATAAACCAAATGCAAATTCTACCGTTATTTGACTAAAATATTTACCTATTGCATGAAAGTGAAAAAAATAAAAAATCGAATTGGCTATGTTACTATTATTTTAATTTTTGTAATAGGCATATTTTACTTCTTCAACCATAGGGAGTATTTAGATAAATCCGAATACTACGAGTTGACAAGACAATTAACGCCTGATAAGAAATATTATATCTACCACTATGCTAGATACGGTGGTATGGCTTTTTCAAGTGATATTACCGGATATAGGTTGCTAGAAAAGGAAGAACGTTTTGCTGAAAATGCAGGTATAGTGTCAAAATTAGAGGTCGACGATCTAGATAAATTCTATAATTCGGATAACAAGGCTATGGTTCTTTCCGCAGGTTTTGCATTCATCCCAAATAAAAGCGTATTAATTAAAGATTTTGGGGAAACGGGATACTTTTTAAGTATAAAGTAAATTCGTTTAAACTATTAACTCTTGCTAGGTTAGGTAATTATTAGGGGCGTTAATGCAATGTGCTTATTGGAAAAATACAAATCATAATGGTTTTGATTGGATTGAACCCTCATGACAAAGCCTAGAAAATTCCCTGCTGGTTTTAATACTATTTTTATGTTAACCAACAAAACACATACCAAGAGGGTACCGGCGCTTTTGAGAAAGTTCTTGGGAAAGTACAATCGATAGGAGAGATTACTGTGTTTGTAAGTTATTTCCAGTTATTAAGTATTCCTTATGTATAAGACGACTACCCGATTCTTAGGGGTTTTACTTGCGTTGATTGTAATGCTTGGAATTGGAGTTAATCTATTGCCGTCGGTATTTGGATTTATCTTATTCAGGGCTGACGATTACGGTGTTTTGAACGAGCAGCGTCGGGCGATCAACGCTTGGGTTTTTGAGAAGAAACAAACATCAGAAAACCACGACACAGATGAGTTAATCGTGTATTTCCCGTCCGAACAAAAATATAGATATCTTACGG
This sequence comes from Dyadobacter soli, assembly GCF_900101885.1. Taxonomy (GTDB): domain Bacteria; phylum Bacteroidota; class Bacteroidia; order Cytophagales; family Spirosomataceae; genus Dyadobacter; species Dyadobacter soli. The sequence goes on from NZ_FNAN01000038.1 coordinate 5,422, forward strand.
TAGTCCCTGAACATCAATTAATAGGCTTGGCCGATCGGCCGGCTGATAACATTTGGGTGGCTCCTGGATCAAGGGTTGCTTACATGTTTCCGAATGGATCTTTCTTTATCCCACTAGATGGCCCGTATTTCGAATTGATATCTGAATTTGAATTCTCCAAAAATGTCATCTGGTTCAACACTTTTGACGATCTAAAGAAATTCGGCAGCCGTATTGTGATAAACCGGACTAGAACTGGTTTGTCTAGGTAGTCAGTCAGGAACGATAATTATCTTAGATACCCCCCGTTTTGTGACACATTTATTGCTGTTTATGCTGATAATTGTTGATACGTCTTCTTTCGAAAGATTTACAGCACCGGCTTCCAGTTCAGAGACGCTACCAACGTAGCCCACATGCGCTGAAAATTGACGCTGGCACCTGTCTCAAATAACCTGGGGGAAATGTGACAGCAACCACTCGTACATCGTAAAGCAGTTGACGGGTGAACCAGTGCCCTTCAATGCGTATTTTCTGTCGTGTAGTTGCCTGATCAACCGATCTATTTCCAGAGGTAAGCCATTCAAGATGTGTTCTTGTGAGGGAAGCTAAAAAGCTCTACGGCACCAAAGTTGACGTTAAAAAATTGTAGTTTGCTATTTGGGATCTACAATCATCTTATGGAAAGGGAAATACTGATATTCATTTTATCGCGCAGAAATAGAGTAAGCATCCGAACTCTGGTCCATTGGCGGGATCGTCATTATTGGGACGAAGTAGTTCAAGACGACGGCGAAGGGGTATCAAATATGCTATCTCTGCTTCTTCATAAAGGTTATTTGGCTTATGCCGAATTTGAAGACAATGCGTCAAGCTGGTGGGGATACTATGTGACGGATACAGGAATTGCATACCTTAACGAATAGATCTTATACTCCGACAAATGCATATAAGACACATGCACACGCTCCTTAAGAGCAATCCTCAGCAGCAAAATTAATTTCAAGTTTAGGTGTCCTAAATCGACTGGCCGTTCTTAATGGACAATTGTTAAGACAGGGGTATCCGGATGACCATCCGCAGAATTAAATTTGGTGTTAAAGCTGTCTCATCACACCTGCGTTTTTTGAAAACAGATGATATATCAACTTACTATATACTTAGTTGTACGAAAATTGTCTTAAATGGCTATCTCAAATTTCTATGTCTAATTATTTATTTTTGGTTGAATAAGTGAGACAACTGATATGATTTTTGGATACGCCAGGGTTTCAACCCAAGATCAGAATCTTAACCTACAAATTGACGACTTGAAAAAGTCGGGATGCGAGCGCATCTTTCGAGAGAAGGTGTCTTCGGTTAAAGAGCGGCCCGAGCTCAACAAGCTGCTCGACTCAGTCAGGGAAGGCCACTATCATTGTTTGGAAGCTCGACAGGCTCGGCCGGTCGCTGAAAGATCTAATCCATTTGATCAATGAATTTCAGCAAAGGAACATCGGCTTCCGGAGTCTGAACGATGCGATCGATACGACAACCGCTCAAGGCCGGTTAATCTTTAATATTTTTGATTCGCTCGCCGAGTTCGAGCGTGACCAGATCCGGGAGCGGACCAAAGCCGGTCTTTCCGCAGCGCGCGCCAGGGGAAGGATGGGAGGGAAGCCCAAAGGTCTGAGCAAAGCAGCCATGTCAAAGGCACATGCCGCCAAGGCACTCTACGACAAAAAGGACAAGACAGGGGAAGAGATCGGAAAAGTCTTAGGCATCAGCAGGGCCACGGTGTACCGGTACATCAAAGAGATCGAGCAGCAGCACCGCTCAGAAAATGAAAACAATCATCAGCACAAAATTTAAAACGATGCAGCAGACTGTCGCCTTTTTGTCCGAGTGGGGTAATGACGCCCTTGACTTTTCCAAGCGCGGGGTAGAAGTACCTACCACCCATTTCATCGTTACCGCAATCATACTTGATAAGGGAGACATCCCTTTTGCCAAACGGGTTATCGAGGCCGTGCGTGTCCGCCATTTCTCAGGTGGCATCCTGGATTCCGAATTAACGGGCAATAATCACGAAAAGCGGAAAGAAATCCTCGAAGATATTGACGAGGCACCGTTCAAAGTCTTTTCAGTAATTGTTGACAAACGGCAGTTGATAGGGGAGGGGCTGCGGTACAAAGGCTCGTTCTATAAATTCCTTCACAGCCTGGCAGATCGGGAGCTGTTCCGGTTGCTTCCCAACCTTGACTTGGTAAGCGCCCCGATTGGTGATAACACCTTCATGAAAGGATTTGTCAAGTATGTTGAGCAGAACCATATCCCCAATTTGTTCAATGAGTCGAGTTTTGGATTTACCGGAATTGAAAATGATGGGCTAGTTCAAGTGGCTGGATATATTGCCGACACACTTGCGCGTTGTTACGACGAGACGGTGATTACTGACCAGCGCGTCGAGTTTATCGAACTGCTTCGGCGCAAACTCCTATCGGTCCAGTATTTCCCAGACACATTCCGTACAAGTATAGCTCCTGCGCCCTCTGCTGGCGAGAATTTCAATGAAACGCTCGCCACATTAAGTACTAATCTGGCCAATGACTTTCTGCACCGCAAATCATTAAGTCCGGTTCCGCAGGTGAAGGACCAGGTAGCTGCTTGGGATACCTGCTATTTCATTTCAGGCATATCAATCCTACCCGATATATCACCAGCTTTGAACTAATGGAGCACATCAGGGCAAGGACGGGCAATAAAGTTTCATTACATTACTTTCAGACAAAGGTGATAGCCCAACTACGCGAGGCCGGCGTGCTGATCGCAAGTAGCTCTCGCGGGTATAAGCTGCCGGCCAGCGAAACCGACCTTGATGACTTCGTAAGCCATAGCAACACGATTATCTCGCCGATGCTATCAAGGGTCAAGCGCTTCCGAGACCAGGTGCACACAGCCACTTCGGGGGAAATCGATATCTTGGCTCACGACGAATATGCCTTAATACGAAAGGTTGTGGTTGAATTCTAGACTTAGCATCCATGGAATACAAATCCTTAGCAGATTTGATTAACGATTAGAAAGCGTGTAAAGCAATTTTCGAGCTTGCAACAGCTGGCTACGGGCCGACTGAATTTGGGCACGTGGAAGATTCTGAACTCGGCTATTTAACCTTATGGGAAAAATATGGAAGTAGGACTACGCGTCACATTCATATTAACCATGATGGCAGTATCGAGCACTATTACGGTATTTACAAAGAGGTGCTGATGGCTATCTAAATAAGATGGCTACTCCCGCTGAAACTCACGCAGCCGATAAAGCGATACTCGAGGGGAAAAAATACATAAGCGAAAAGTTACAAACGTATCTCTCACAAATAACATTACAAACACATCTTGCTGGATTTCAGGCACTGTCCCCGCGCGAACATGATGTCTTATATTACCTTTTAGAAGGCCTGATCGTAAAGCAAATCAGCGATCAGTTAAGGATGAAACAATCTACGGTGAGTACCTACAAGGAGCGTATAATGAACAAACTCGAAGCTGAAAACATGGTTGACTTGTATAAAAAAATGCATTGGTTCATTCAGTAAAGTAAAGAGAGTTCCTGTCGAGCGATTTGTAAAGAAACCCCATACATCAATGCATGAGGTTTCTATCAAATACGACTTCGGCATTTAGCGAGCAATAACAAGCCGGTTCACGCTTACCGTCCGGTCGGTATTTACCGCGCGGACCAGGTAAGTCCCGGCAGGTATGGCCGATACATTTATATTGTCACCATGGCTACTATCTAGCACAATCTTCGATTGCATAATTCTTTCCTATCCCCTTTTTGGTCGTTATTTCAATTGGAATAGGTATCCTCCTCTTCCCTGGTTATTCTATTTTGTTCACTTAAAACGAGATGTTTTCGAAAATGCAATATTGTTCGGGTTTTTATTATTGCAGCCTTGAAGATTCTTCCCGGTATTTCTATGCCGTTGCTATGAATTATATTACGCGGACCAGCCTGCAGGCACTGATGCAACAAATTGCAAAAACTACAAATGCTTCTATTTTAATATTCGGGCAGCTGAAAGGAAATTATTTTTAAATACCAGGGACAAGGATACCGTTGTTCGATAAATTAGGATTCACTAGTCCCGGGCGGTTTCTTAACTGTATATTAATATTAAATAAAATTGTATTTAATATTAATGAATTAACATTGCAGGGCTTCCACATAAAACAAACTATATGAAAAAATTTCTTCTATCGGCGGCACTTCTAGTGATCACATGTATTGCTGCCTGCACTAAACTAAACGACGAAATTCTCGACCCGGGTGCCACCTCCCTTGACCCTGCGGCTGTTAAAACATGGTTTGAATCCTCTGGGATCAAACCCGATAACAAGCCTGGGAATAAACGCGGTAAAGGAGATAGGTTCAGCAATCTAGAACCGATGTGGAATCTAGCAAAAACCGAACGGACAAAAGCCGGTGCCGAGTGCCTAGAAATTCCGTTAAAGTACGTTAATGAAACTAAATGGATGACCAATTTGGGAAAATCTGGTGTTAAAGACTTGCAAATTAGCCCTCCGAAGTTATGTATGGTTGTCTACGTGGAGAAAGGTGAAAAAGTGACTACAATCAAGGAGATTCGCGCTAGCGATGAATACAACCGCAAATACAGAGGTCGCATCTTCAAAGAAAAATTCAGCGGAAAAGTATTTGTTTGGAATTGGAGCGGAGACCTAATCGGCGGCAGCCTGTATGACAATGGCAAAAGGATAGGATCAATATCACCTGTTAAATCCGATAAAAACGCCCGCACGACGGAGCGTATCTGCACCACGAATACTACATGCGTTTGGTCGGCTGTTTGTTTTGATCACCCAGCGATGGAATATCCAATTATATACGAGACGTCGACTATTGGAGTTGGCTCGGCATGCAGTTACCCTGAATATGGACACGGCGACGGAATGTTCGGCTGTACACCGTGGCAGCAAACCTACAGCTATTCTTACACCGATTGCATTGAAATAGGAGATCCAGGTAACCCAGGAGGTGGGGAAGGCTCTGGGCCCGGCGAGGTGGATACGTTCGAAGGGTTCCCAACTAGCCCGGTCGATGGGCAACGATTTACATATACTAATCCAAATGGAAACAGCACAACTTTTACTTATAACGCGAGATTTAGATTGTGGATGATGCCAGAAGTAACGGCATTAAAAAATCAGGGTTTTGAATTGCAACAAATCGGAACGATGCCACCACACTCCAATGATAAAATACTCACAGCATCTGTATTGACTATAGCTCTGGTTGATCCTACTCAGATTGGTAAAGTTGTACTCGTTACTACGGGAGTAATATTTGCAGGTCTCTATATTTATAACCAACTTACGGTAATCGACTATCTTAGGGAAAACCCTAATACAGAGCATTGCATTAGTCTCTATACAAAATGTGCAACAAATACACCGTCTTCGCCTTGCTCCACCTGTCTTCAATTTTGTAACACACAAGGGTATTGGGACTTCAATAACTGCCCAAATGTAAATTTGGTACAATAGAGTACCCATAGCATTAAATAAGCCAAAAATGGACTTTAAAAAGCAATTTGACGAGCTCCTTGTTGAACTATATCGAACCAATTTCGAGAACGGCAATCTCAAATTGGAAAAGTTTGTAGGAAGTATTCCCGGAATCTTGGAAGATCCGGATCTTAAAAGAAGGATTTCGCAATTACATGCAGAATGTTGTGAAAAACAGGGAGATTTTAAGAGCGCGCTAGATATCTACCTGAAACTTTGGAATGATTATTCTGCGTTGACCCCAGGTTATCTGCCAGTGGGTTTGTCGATTACCCAACTTTACCTGAAATTGTCTGATATAGAAAACGCAAAGTATTTCGCGAAGCAAATGATAAAGGCAATGGAAACACACGGATATGAGAACCATGACCTGGCAGCTTGTATATACCTAGTGAGAGTTGCCTCGCCGTTCAATGAAGATGATTCGACCCTTCAATCATTCGTTGCTTATACAAATAAACAGCTTGGGGTGAACCTCGACGGGGCTCAACTCAAAGAGTTGGAAGAACTGGAAATTAAATTGCGGAATGAAGGTCGTTTGCTCACTCAAATTATGGGTGCCGCAGGTTCAACATCGAAAGAAGCAACAATTCAGAGTTTGGAAGAATTTTTGGAAAGCGCGGTTAACCCGACATTGCTCGAGGAAGCTAGCAAATTTTACGAATATTTAAAGCAAAGCTAGGACGTTCAGCGGAAGTATCGGGCACATCTATAAGATCAATCAATGTAAAAAGGGTCGGGAAATAGCTTCCGACCCTTTTTACTTATCCCTGCCAGTTATCCTTAGTCCTTCCTCATTAGCTTAGAGTCCGAACGCCGAATTAAAAGGCAAACGTTGTATAACTTAGAGTTATGTTAACTAGAGTTGCCTTAGCCGGTTGTACAATAATGCCCCTTCGATCACCTCCTCGCACAATTAATGGTATGGAGAGGCAACATGGTGGCTCATACAGTCCTATGGATGGAACTCCTGATGGAAATTTATCTCACATGCTTCGGGATATTGGCGGCGCCGTTGACGCAACATATAATACACTCGTACCGTTTTTAGCAGTACCCATGTCCGGCTCCGGCTGTCAAACCTGGAGTCAGCCGGGAAAAACCGATGATTTTTTTGCAGCTCGTGGATTTACGGCCTATGACCTAGATTTCTTCAATAACTCCAATCAGAACACGATAAAGAACTCATTGATTGCTCGTAGGCCTGTGATAGTTTACGGTTCCAATTGTAGCACCTGTTTAGCAAATATGCATATTGGATTATAGACGGTGTTCAGGAACTTCACGCCATCTTTCAGGACCAGCAAGGTTTTTGCTTTGAACACATTTCCGTATTGTACCAAATGAACTGGGGGTTGGACCGATGAAGAAGAAAACGAGGCGTGGTCCTCTTACACCGGAATTACAAGAGATGGGACGCTTTACAACAGCTCAAATATGAATGCTTATATAATTGCTCCAAACTAATTCATATGAAAGCGATCTTATTTCTTTGTCTGGCAATCATCTTAGCAGGGTGTGATAAGGACACACCGGAACCGAAGGGCGATGTTTTTTTGAATAACGCCGACGGCCGATGGATCTTATCGGCCTATATTACTGGAGGAAAGAGCGTTTCCATCGATCAAACACCTGAGAAACGTCGCTTGGTTATCGAAAGGGATATCGTAAAACCTGATAGTAGTTACGGAAGTAGTATTTTCAAAGCGGGTAACAGGTACTACAGGTTCTCTTTTCTTAACTTGGAAGGAGATAGGAAATCGTCATTATTCTCAATCCAATACAGTTCAGACTATGACAGCGAAAGGAAACAGGATCGTCAGTGGTTTCGAATAAATGAGGATACGGGATTTTTAGTCACATTGGAAGTTGATGTTCCAAGAGGTATAACACAGCGGATACAGGTTAGTAATATCATAAAAGGCACAAAGTACCAAGCGGATCAAGATACACTTAAGTATATTTATATTCCTAAATTTAATTGACAACGGGAGTCATAGGCACAGGGCTATGACATACAGCTCCCGTTGTATAATTTAACATAATGTTAAAATTATATGTAGTCGTGTCCTTGCGTCTTGACGATCTTGTTATAAATCCCCAGCAGCAGGAAAGGTGTAGCCCACTGGCCTACAAAGAGCGCAGTGTGCTTATGCCCTGCGATTTTTAGCCCTAGTGATATGCCCATTGATGCCAGTGATGACCACAGAAACACATCTGACGGCAGCTTTGCTGTTTGCTCTTCGATCGCCTTGGCAACAGTACCTTCGTTATGGCCTGTATTTTTCGTTACGTCCATGTTTTTAGTTGTTAGTGAAGGCATAGGCGTTAAAAAACCTGTTCCAACCCAAGGATACCACCGCAGTATGTCACCTGGACATTTGCGCGGGGCATTAGTACCTGGAAAAAGCGAGCCGATAGTTCCGGCAGATTTTGTGCTTTATGCGCTCCATTGGACCTACTACTCACTACCATGGGAAATAAGACGCTTTTAGTCATGATCGACGATGATACGGACGAGCACGAAATCTTTAATATGGCTATCGAGGATTTGAAAGAAACCATCGACTGCCTGTATTTCACAGATTGTGAATCTGCTGTTGCCCACTTCTCACGGGCCGGTGCAGAAGCCCCCTCCCACGTTTTCATTGACCTGAAACTGCCGCGGCTGAATGGTGAGCAGTGCCTGGCGAAGTTGCAGCAAATTGTCAGTTCGATGACCCGTTCACTGTCGTATACTCTTCATCGATCCCTGATGATTTAAAAGAGAAGCTGGCGCGTTCCGGCGTCGATAAGATCATGCAGAAAACTGACTCGATACCCGAACTTGCACAACAGATCCAGCAAGTCGTCGAGATGCATTAGAGTTAAGCCCGGTGCGCGCCAGTGATTCTGAGCATTTACTGCTCATTTTTCTTGTGTTTGAAGAACTCCCTGGCATTTCTGAGCCCGGTTGCAATGGCAACGCCTTCTTCGGCTCCGTCCAGCAGCAGGGCGTTGGCTATTTCGATAGCCTTTTCGCGGATTTTCTTTGGCTGGTTTTTATAGGACGGCGGGTAATCCCCATTGTACCAAGGCATAATAATAAGCGGTTAAGGTTTAAACCAATTTATTCGCTGTCAGCGCGATCTGTGGACTAGCAAAAGATGCTCCAGCTGGAGAATAGGTAGTTGAAATTGCAAACCTGTCAGCAAGTCACTGCTGCGTTTGCCTTAAAAGCTTCTTGACAGTATCACGAAGGGGATGCGTAGCCTACCCGACGACGCAGCTTTTGGGTATGTAACCCCAATAGCGAGTTCCGCAGCAATCGGGGTGGTTTCCAGTCACTGTTTATAACTATTCTAAGTTTACTTAACTTATTTACTCCTTTTACCTTCTCTGACTTGAAGACAGGAAAAATTAATTTTTGGTCTCCATAGCGCTGAAAATGTAACCTGATGGTACAAAAAACGCACTTTCTAAATTGACTATTGGCATGACTTTGTTAGGATTTGAGGTCAAATATCAAACCGCACCCAGCTCATGAAGATGTCAAACAAATGTACTTTTCTAATTGCAGTTGTTTTGTTTGTGCTTTGCTTACTTGTGAAATATACCCACCATTCTTTTCCGACATCCAATCAGCTCACTAAAACGAAAAATCCAATGTCAGACGACAGCTCGTCGGCTGAGACTGTCATTAGTCCACATATGACATTGACTGCCAATAGACGCTAATAGCTGTGAGCAGCAGACATCGTTCAATTCCGAGTTACATTCCTATCAGGTCGAAAGATGCGCGTCAGTGCTGAGTTTTCTTATTGCTCACTTTTTTCGTGTTTCAAAACTTCGTTCGAGTTTTCAACCTGGTGGCGATAATTACGCAGCCCATGGCCAACGTTGCAGGACAATGGAAAGAAAAATTGAAATGGTAGGGCGGTTGGTCAATATGCATAAAATCTGCATCTGAACGGTTGCATGCGGTAACTTACCTTACAGCACAGTCGCTCCCAAGTTCGCTGGATCTGATTAAAAACGGAAGTGATTGGTTCCAAGCTAGTAATCTATCCGTTGTTCGAGCGTTTTTACGAGCCACTTAACCTACATAAAGTTGAATATCTCACAGCGGCCGGATATGCCATGGCGTATTTCGGTTTGCCGCGATACAGCGATGACCTTGATCTCTGGGTGAATCCATCGCAAGCAAATATGTCTCGGCTGTCATCTGCGCTAATTGGTCTTGGCCGGAACCTTATCATGGACGCGATCCTAAAACATAATCCCGGCGACGGCAGCATGAAATTCGGTACCAACCCTATGGCCGTGAATGTACATCTAAGTCTGCCTGAACTCGCTTTTGAAACGGCATATGCTAACCAGGAGGTAATACAGATTTCTGATCTTATAATACCCTTTATTTCAAAACACGATTACATTGTCAGCAAATTATCGTCTGACCGGATACAAGATGTAACTGACGGCAAAATCATTCAGTCATTAAAAGGCCGCTAATTCATTCGCTCCCTGTTGTCAATTCTTATGTGATGGACACAAGCAATGTTGCACTAACTGTGATTTCACTCTATGCGACGCGACTTATCAAACAAGTGAACATGAAGGGGAAATTGAAAAGCAGCCTGATTTTTGACGAGTTTCCTACCATATTTCTTAACAATATTGATGGTTTAATCGCCACTGCGCGGTCAAATAGAGTAGCCACCACACTTGGCGTTCAGGACGCATCCCAGCTTCGCAAGGATTACGGCAAAGAACTGGCTGAGGTCATCGTCAACATCACGGGGAATGTGATCAGCGGGCAGGTTTCTGGCGATACTGCAAAGCATCTTTCCGAGCGGTTTGGCAAAATTCAGCAGGGGCGCACGGCACTTTCGCACAATCGCTCTGATACCTCGATCAGCAAGTCGATCCAGCTGGACCATGCCGTTCCCGCCTCCAAAATCTCGTCTATGAGCTCAGGTGAATTCATAGGTCTGGTCGCAGACAACCCGGATCAGCAAATAAACTTGAAAGCGTTTCACAACCGCGTCTTGAACAATCATCAGTCTTTAGCGACGGAGTCAGCGGCTTATAAGCCAATCCCGGTCGTCAGACGGGCGAATGCAGCGATCATCAAAAAAGGTTTTCGAGCAGATTAAGGATGATGTGCGCGAAATCATTGAAGCTGAGATAGCCAGTATCAAACAGGATCCAGCACAGAAACACCTATTGGTCGAAAAGAAAAGATAAAACGCCTGACGAGCAGCACTGGCAAGGATCCTACTGTTTCTTGCCTCGGGTTGTAGCGAAAATTTTCTTGACCTGGCGCCTGTTTCGCAGCTCAATGGAAACAGTTTTTATAAAACCGAAGCGGATATTAAAAACGCCCTGACCGCTACATATGGTGCATTGCAAGCACCTGGCATTTATTATATGATCGGCGACCTGCGTTCGGACGACACGTGGATCCCAAATCCAAATGCGGGAGCAAATTTGCAGGAGGTCGACGAATTTAAAAATAATGCCTTCAATACGATCAGCAGTTCCACCTGGAGTTCAAACTATCAGGGCATCCAATCGGCCAATATTGTCATTGACAAAATTGCAGATGTGCCGATGGAAACTTCCGTCAAGGCTCGCTATATCGGAGAAGCGAAATTTTTGAGGATGCTCATGTATTTCAACCTTGTCCGTACTTTCGGTGACGTTCCACTGGTATTGGAAGTGATTAACAACCCATCAGAACAGAAGGGACGCTGCCGGGAATGTCTATGTGCAGATTGTCAGGGACTTAAAAGAAGCCGGGCGGTATTGCCCGAGCAACTCGCCAGCGCGGAGATTGGACGAGCTACCGGGGGGCAGCGACGGCGCTAATTGGCAAAGTTTATCTGACCCTGGGGCAGTGGGACCTTGCTGTGCAAACATTGAAAGCGCTCGTCGACATGGGGACTTACCAGATCCTGCCCAATTATGCCAACCTGTTCGGCGCTTGGAACGACAATAGCAGGGAATCTATTTTTGAAGTACAATTCAAAAAGGGCTCGTCTGGCGAAGGAAGTCCTTACACAAACCAGTTTGCTGGGATCGGATCATGTACAACGGTGACAGGGCTTGGCAATCCCCTGGGACAAAACATTCCTACCGATGCGATTGCGGCAGCTTACGAAACCGGGGATTTGCGAAAAAATGCGTCGATGCAAACCACTTATACCCTCAACGGCAATACTGTTACACACAACTATGCTCTGAACCGGTTGATCGTATTATGGTCAGGATAGCTCATCGAGCTCAAAAACCGCCGGGCGGCCCGCGATGAAATAGATGCTCTCTTTACAAGCTGCTTCCAGCTTGAATAGATGTTGCTCACATAACCGTAAACAAGCACTTTTTAGAAGCATCTGCGGATGATAGCTCGATGATCCGATCGTGTGATAGGCAGCATGAAGCGGCTCCAAACTGATGCTATTGATCACATCGTTGACCACCCGGCAAGCATGATCTTTGGAGATTAACTCGTCTAAACTTGGAGAGGCAGCATTAATTGCTGCTGATTATAAGGCTTGAAGGTGGGTTGTTGTCGGGCCATCGATCCTAGATTGCTAATACCTAAAGATAATCAATCGCAGAAAATCAGCCAAAGCTTTAAAACAAAGAAGGTGCCTTTTTGAGACACCCTCTTCGTACCCGTAGCGGGACAAATGTCGAACCAAATGTTAGGTGATCTAAAAAGGTTGTCTGATATAAATGGATGAAAATGGAGTAACGTTTTGACCCATAGGATAGCGTAGGGGAACGCTATGTTGTCTTAATTAGTCTGGAACCAATACATATTCGTTTACCGAATTTCCGGTTTTTCTGCTTTCTGCCGTGCGTTTCAATTCCAGCTGATTCTCGCTCGGCGGTACAGTTAAGTAAAACTCCACATTGCCGCTCGTAAGGCTCGGCGGGGGGCTGAGGTTTTCGAGGATCAGGCGGTTGTTGTCGGTAGAGAGCGACCAGGTTCCGGTCAGTTTCCTCCCGTCCAGGTCGGTGAACTTTGCCTGGTCTGGTGCGGTCAGGTCGAGGCGGAATAAGGTGTAGCTCGGGCGGATGTTGGCTGCGCTGCCTTCTGAGTACACTAATTGCCCGTTTTCTTTCACGGTTTTCGCTTTCCATATCTTCCCGATATTGATCGGTTCGACTTTCTTGGGCTGGCAGGCGGCTATCACCGTGAGGCAGATAAGCCAGGTTAAATGCTTTTTCATATCAATGATTTTTATCCGTTAAAACAGGGCGATTTTCTGTCTTATGATGCTCTTGTCAGTTTCAATATTGACGATGTAAATACCTGTCGGGAGGCTGGATAAGTCTGTCTGCGAGGTTGCGGAGGTTGTGAAGCTGAGTTGTTTTTGGCCGAGAATGTTGCACAGGTTTACATGAATGCTTTGCGTTTGAGGCAGGTCAATGAACAGCGTTTTGTTTGCGCAATAAACTTGGTTTTTTACATTTGCCGGCTCCGTGCCCGTAATGATGGAAGCTGCAAATATCTGCGCCACATTGCTGTACTGCGAACTTCCCGCTTGGTTGACTGCTGTAATCCGGTAGAAGTAATCCGCCACAGCCAGTATTTCACGATCCGGAAACTGAATGATGGAAGCTGCCTGCCCGCCAATTTGCTTGAAATCTTTATCCTTGCTCTTGGAGCGTTCGATGATCACCTCGGTGGCATTGGCAGACAATGCCGACCAACGCAATTGCACAAGATCAAAATCCAATGGTACCGCGGTGAGATTGGTCGGCGCATTCGGCGTCACATCCAATGTCGTCGCATCCGCCACGTTGGAAAAAATCGACGGCCCTGATCCATTTGCCGACCGAATCCGGTACCAATACTTCGTAGCCGGTTGCAGACCGGTATTTTCGTAGGTTGTTTTGTTGGCATCAATGTCAGCGATTTTCGAAAAGCTTGTACCATCCGTCGAGCGTTCGAGCTCAAACCTGGCCTCATTGGTTGCATTGTCTTTCCAGGAGATACTGATTTGGCTGCTGGAAACGGTTTTAGCTGTCAGACTCGTCGGTGCGCCGGGCGGCACATCGAATGTCGTGGCGTCTGCTACGTTAGAAAATTCTGAGTTCCCGATCGCATTTTTGGCCCTGACCCGGTACCAGTATTTGGTTAATGTAGCCAGACCGGTATTGGAGTAAGTCGTCGCATTTGCCGGCAAATCTGCCAATTTGCTAAATGCATTTCCGTCGGTCGACCGCTCCAATTCAAAGCCGGTTTCATTGTTGGAAAGATCAGCCCAGAAGAGATCGACCTGCGTATTCGAAACTGCATGTGCACTTAATCGTTGCGGCGCATTTGGTGCTTCGTCGGGCGTAGTTGCATCTGCAGTATTGGAATAACCCGAAGCTCCGCCCGCATTTTTTGCAAAAACCCGGTACCAGTATTTTGTTTTTGGATTAACACCTTTATCTTCGTATGATTTAGCATCCGGACCGGCATCGCCGATTTTCGAAAAGTTGGCACCATCCGGCGAACGCTCGACCTCGAAACCAGTCTCGTTTGAGGCATTGTCCGTCCAGGCCAGGTTGATCTGGCGTGCATTGACCACGCTCGCCGAAAGTCCCGATGGGGCAGCCGGTTTCGGGGTCGCCCGGCTCACACAGCTTTCATTCGAATAACCTGATTCGCCACTGCTGTTGACTGCTTTTACCCGGTAACAATAGGTGTTACCGTCGGTTGTAGAGGCGTCATTGTAACTGAGCGACCTTGCGTACGGCACGCGGGAAAGCAAATTGTAGCCACCCCCGTTTTCGGAACGTTCTAATATAAACGTTGTGCCGTCGCTGTTGTTGCCAATCCAGGTAATGGCCATTCCGCGGCCCGAGATGTAAAATGCTTCGAGATTACCGGGCGCGGCAGGCGGTGCGATCGGCGTTGTGACCTTCACTTCATTCAGCGTTGCGCCGCACGATTTGTCGCAGCTGGCCAACACACGGTATATGTAAGTGCGATTTTCCTGGACCGTTTTGTCCTGATAAGAAAATGTATTGCCTGACAGATTCCCGGAGATAGGCGCAAAGTTTTGGCCCGGCCCATCTTCTTTTCGTTCTACTACAAAAACTTCAACCGTCGCCGGAAGCCTGTCCCACGACAAATCCACTTGCTGGTACGAAACTACATTTGCGCGCAATGTGGGCACACGTTGCGCCTGGCAGGTTTTGGAAGTAATGAGCATCCCGATCCCAAAAAACAGGCAGCCCAGCATGATATGTATGGTTCGATTTTTCATTGTTCAGGAGGTGAGATGGTTGTGTGTTTTATTTCCAATCAATTTTTACCGGGTCGGTCGAAACACTCTCGCGGTTGTCTGCCTCGACGGTCACTACATGATAATAGTAACCGACCCCGGACGCGGCGTCGCGGTCGATGAATGCCGTTTGGCTACCTGTTGTGGAAGCGATCAGCCGGGGTTTTTCGGTTTTTTCAGTGAAGCGGTAAACGAGAAATTTCTCCGGCTTTTTCAACGGTGCATCCCAGCTTACGAGCACGCCTTTGTTGGTGGACATTACATTGAGCCCGTGAACAGGAAGTACGGCGTCGAGTGGTCTGTAATATTCAAAATCGGTGCTGTATCCGCTCAATTTGTCATTCAGACTGTACGATCTGATGCGGTAACTGTATCGAATGCCTTGCTTTACAGTGCTGTCGGTGTAATTGTTGCGCGCATTATCCTCGTCTTTCTGGCGGTAGATTTCCTTGTAAATTCTGTCACTCTCAGCCTTTCTTTCAACGATGTAGCCAAGGGTATAGGGATCGATGGACTTCATGTTTTCCCAAACAAGCAACGCTTTTCCATCCTGATCGATCATTTCGGGGTTGATCGGCGTCGCGAGACGATCGGGAAAACGGGGTGTCGAATACAAGATCTCACTCATCGGGCCCAGGTTATAGCTTGTATTCACGGCCACAACCGCCCACCTGTAACCGGTCCCGGCTGCTAGTCTTTTCACCTGAAGCTGGTATTTCAATTCTGATTTAGCCAGAATAATATCCGAGTAACGTTGCAACGAATCCGTCTGTCCGGCGGCGAAATAGATGTAATATCCGTGTGTGTCAAAATCTGCCGGCTGCCAGCGGAATGTAAGTGAATCTCTGGATTCTTTGAGCTGAAAATGGGACGGCGCAACCAATGCAGCGAGGTTCGCTTTGAGCATTCCTGAAACCTTCACCGATTCTGCGGAATTCCCGTAAGTCCCATTTAACCGCACCTGATAATAATATCCTTCCACCGGCTCCACGCGGTTGTCGTAAAAAACCGTATCCGAGGACGCGGCGGTGCCTATTTTTTCAAAACCCAGATCAAACTTTTGGCTGCGCCAGATTTCCACCGAACGCAGATCTTTGGTCGAGGAAAGCTTCCAGCTCACCGCAATGGCATTTTCTTCCTCTTTTGAAAAGGTGTTGATCTCATAAATAATGGGCGTCTGGTCCTGCGTGCGAAGATTGGCAATGGTGAGCGTATCGGACGCATTGCTTTCATTTCCCATAAAATCTTTGAGATACACCACATACGAATAGAGCATTTTCTGGCGCACATTCCGATCGGTTACCACCAGGAAAAGCGAATCTTTTGCCCCTTTCCGAAAGCCCCATTCTGCCCCGCATTCCGCAAAATCGGTCTGCCCAAATGTAGCCCGCAGTATCCGCGCGCCGGCAATGTACGGACTGGCTTTTTTGAGGTGATAGGTAATGCGGACCACGCGGCCATCGGCAGTTTGGCTGATACTTTGAAGTGTCGTTGCGATCCTGGAACCAGGTACTGAAATTGTTCCCGGATTTTGATAAACTCCCTCACGCGATTCCACTGCACGCACCCGGTAATCGTAGCGATGGCCCTGCTCGACCTCCGTATCCAGATATCCCAGTCCGAATGCTTCCAGATACTGTGGATTTGATCCGTATGCGCCGAGCGAATCGGCATGTGCGGCATTGCGGTAACGTTCGTACAACAGGGCTGTCAGTGAATCGTTCGGAATTTCGTACAATGGATTTTTACTGGCGAGCAAGGTCAACCGGGCGATGAGATCGGTTGCACTTGCCGGGCCTTTGTCGGTAGTACAAATGGCCTGCCAATCTGGTTTTGCCGTTGTTTTGCCAGTTTCCAGCCTTTCAATGATGTATTGAGGACCGTGCAGCAGTTTATCAATCTGAATAAATGCCCCGTACGGACCGGCGACGGCCCGTGGCTTTTGCGCCCACAATGCAGCCGGACAAATGCACAAGAATAGCAGTGTTTTGAAAAATATCGTTTTCATGTCTTTGTTGATTATTGTCCGGGCGTGACGCAGCCGCTGTCACATTTTGTAAAACTGCATGCAGGTGTAATGGAAAGTCCGGGGCTCGATCCGATCTGGTAGTTGGCAGTACCATTCATTTTGAGGCAGAAATCCGCCGAAGTACCAGTGGCAAGCCCCGAAATATCCTCCGTTAATGTCACCGAAAACCCTGCGCTCAGGCTCGCTCCCATACTCACCGAAATGCTTTTGGCTCCCGGGTCGACGGTCAGCGTATTGGTTACCCCTCCATTCACATGGATCTCTCCGCCCGCGCTCAGGGTCAGCACACTTCCGTAGGCGTAAGCGTGTGCTCCGATTCCCATTCCCCCGCCCAAATTGAATGCGCCATTGTTATAGTTACCATACACATATCCATCCACATAAGCATCCATTCCCACCTTGTAACCGCCCACGCCGGGCACCGACATTTCGTATTTGAAGCTGCTGATCAGCGGCACCGGAACTTCTCCAATCGCGTAAACACCTTTGAAACCGGTATCGAATGAACATGGCAGCGCCTTCCGGTGGCTGTTTGCGAAAAGTACCTGCGTGGCCTCACCCAAATCATTGCTTCCATACACGCCGAGCATTAATCCGGCCCGCATCGTAACAGGCACGATCAGGGGGACATTCTTTAATTCACCTGATGCTACGGCGTAAAATCCATTTCCGTCAAGCCTTACCTGCGCCATACCATTCATGAAAGTCATCGTAGGCGGCACCGGAATGTTGGAAAGCTGCATCGAGCCCGTCAGGCGTTTTTTCTCGTGGTCGTAAACCAGGCTCAACCCGCCCATTCCGGTATCGATTCCGTCCATTTTGATTTTCTGACCTTCCGCTTTAATCTCACCATAGGCCGTGAACGCAAGCCTGTTTTGCTCTTCCTCACCCAGCATTTTGGTAAAACCCTGCGGTAATCCCGAGAATTTGAGCAACTCCCATTGTTTATTGCTGACAGATTGATGCACAAACACTTTACTTAAACTGGAATTGCCGCCGAGGCCTACTTTCAGGCGTTTGAAATCGCTGCTCTCATTGTAGTTCGTCTCGTCGCTGGCGGGATTGGTCAGGTCGGCGAGGCTGCTGCTCCATTTTGCCAAAGCCGATGGTTTGGTCAGGTCTACATTGCGGCCGTGGGTAATGTGCGTTTCATTTTTGTTATGAACCAATAGTACATTGTCCAGTTTCAGCTTGCCGGGTTCTTCTACATAGCCCCGCATGGCCATCACGCCGTCACCGAAAAAAATTCCGGTGCTCTGGCTTTGATCAGCAGCAGCATACTGGCCAGCTTCGAAGCTCAGATAACCCTTCGTCTGGAACTTGTAGCCACCCGGAACCACCGTTTTTAATTTCACCGTTCCCTGTGGTTTTGAGTAAATAAACCGCATCGAAACATCCTGAGGAGCATTTGGGATGGCATTGGACATCCCCGCATCAAATGCGAAGTAGTCAGGCCCGGTTTCAATGGTCGTGGGGCGCACGTTGATAATGTCGAAGAAACGGAACGATTTGCTGCCGGTACCAAACGAAACCACATCTTCCCCGTTGTCAAGGAGTGATAGGGTGCTGAACTGCAACTCGTCCGTCAGTCCGGGCAGTGACTTGGCGGGAAGGACTGCGGCGGCTGGCGATGCTTCATTCGGAACGATCACCATCGCCCAATGCCCTTTCATATCGGAGCCCGTTTGCGGATCAAATCCAAAATGGGGCGTTCCTTTCAGATTGAGGTTAGCAATTCCTGCCAGCTCAAAATTGCTGGTTGGCTGCACGTCCAGCTTATAAAAGTCATTGCGCAGGTTGAATTCCCTGATCGGAATATCCACCTTGCCCGTTTTGATCACGCCTGATTTGGAGTAGAAGCCCCCTTTTTTATAATCCAGCTTCCAGTCGCGTATCTCCACGCTCCATTTGCCGGCCAGCGGGAATGTCAGCGGCGTTTCGCCCGTTTTGATATCCACCGTATTGTTTTTTAAAACCAGGTCGCCAATGGTCACTTCCAGCGATTCCGGGTTAGCATCTTTCAACTTGCATGTCATCACGGGATTGAGGTGGATTTCATCTCCGACCAGCCGTGAACCTTCCAGCTTGCTCACTGCGTCGAAAGCCAGCAGTTTCAGCTTCATCGGTTTACCATTCAGTTGCGAAATCCCGAAATTGGTCCATTTAATGTTGCTTTTGGCTGCATCAAATGCCGTTACCGTCGGCCTGGTGCCCGGCTGCCCGGCCACATCCGGATCGAAGAGGAAAAACTGGCCTTTTTCGTAGTAAAGCAGGTTCGCCGAGAAGTTGAACGAGTTGTCGATCACCTGCGCTTTCGCCATGATCTTACCGGTAGCGGTTCCCGGCGTCCTGACGATTTTCAGTTTGAAGAACAGCCCGTCCGGGGAGGATACTTTTACGTTGTATTTGGCTTTGCTGACATCGAGTTGCGGCGACGTATGGTAAAGCAGGTTGTCCAGTACATTGGTTTCAAGCTCCACCGTTTCACTCACCGGAATGCCCACTGTCGGGTTTTGAGGATCTGCCTTGAATGCTACATTCTCAAAGCGCACGCGGACATTTTTGTCAACAATCGCAAATGGCCCCAGACCCGTATCCGTCAAATCCACTTCCCCGGTAACCTGCATGGTTTTCGGATCAATTTTTTCAACAATCACCGGAAATCCCCAGATCGATGCGATTTTAAATTTGTCAAATGCGCCGACGGTTAGTTTTAGCGACTGCCCGGCTTGCTGCGGGATGAGCTGGCTGACGCTCGCGCCCACATAAGTAGTGCCCGCAGGCAATGGCGCATTGGAACCATTTTTTTGGTCAAAAATCGCTTCGATCCTGATAGAAAATCCATCCAGCGATTTGGCTACATCCAGTGAAAAAGAGCCATCCTGGGCTGACACGGTGCTGTATTTCAGCGGTGCATTGCCGCCGGAGGCCACGTACACTTCCGCGCCTGCCAACGGCACTTCCTGACCTTTGCCCGCATTCAAAACGACTATGCCTTTGATGGTCCGGGCTGCCTGCAATTTCACGGTTTCGAGTACGGCCGATTTGCTTTCCTCATTTTTGACAGACACCGTTTTGGTCACATACCCCGGCGCAGTTATTTCGACATACAAATTATCCACCGAAACATTTTTGAACCGCGTTTCCACCATTCCATCCGCCTGGCTCGCCCCGAATTCATATCCATTCATTCTTTTACCAAAAAGCCTTACGTATGCACCAGAAACTGATTTAGCGGTTGTTTCATCCACCAATTTGAATTTGATGCGGTGATCACGCTCGTAAATTTTAATGTCGCCCGCATTGATCGTGTACTGCTTGGTTTTTGTATCAAGAACCGGCTTGGGAAGCTGTAAATTGATAAACCGCTTTTCCTCAAAATAGCTGATGTTGACGGGGTAAACTTTGAGCACCGACGAGCCGGAAGGCGTTTTCAGATTGAATTTCCAGGTGCCGTCCAGAAATTTCGTTTTGACCATATTGCCATCATCCGCCTGCGCATAGGCTTCCATTGATGGGTCTGCGCTTCCCGCCATCACCGGTACATTTTCGGTCTGCACATTGTTGGAATTGACCTGGTTAACAGCCGCATTCTGATTGATTTTTGATGCCTTGGGAGTTTCGTCTTTGATGCCGGTAGTCACCACATTTGACAGATCTACCGTGGATTTATCAACCTGATCCGCATCAATGGCGCGGCCTGTAATGATGGTGTTCGGTTCCATCAGAATCCGGTCGAAGTAGCTGTTCTGCCCCAGCAACACTTCACCAATCTCGACCACTACCTTCGATGAGCTACTTTTGGACATTGGATTGATATAGACGTAACCTTCTGCCTTGATGTTCATCCGGGCATTCGTGCCGGGGAGCAATTGAAATGGCGTTAGTATCCAACCGTCCTTCCCGGTAAACTGTTGCAGCGCGGCTGGAAACATGCCTCCATCAGGGAAATAGGTCAATGTTACCGATGCATTCGCGATACCCTGGGTCGGGTTCGTTGCATCGACCACCCGCACATTTACGATGGGGTTTCCCGGGGCCAGGTGGCGTGTTACAATATCGGACTGAAAGGTTTCATACTGATCGGCAAAAACTGGATCGTAAATGTCGGTAGCCGGGATCAGAACCTTCTGGTTCACTTTGTCATCATACAGTTTGCTTCCAAGCCAGTAATTGTCCGCTTTTTTGCAGCCGACCTGGCTGGGCACCCAACGGTATTCCGGCGGATGTTTTTCCGCCTTCATTTTTTCGTAATCTTCTTCGCTGTATGTGCTGTACACCGTGAAAACATTGGGCATTTTCGGGTTGTCCATATGTTGCAGCTGATATACATTTTTACAACCAACCAAAGCTGTTCCGTACTGTGTTTTATGCGCTTTTTCCGACCGGGCCTTTTCCTCATCCGTCGCCTCCGCAGAAAACACTTCGCCATATTTTTCAGTTACTGTAATGCGTTTCAGAGAGACGAGCTGATAGTTGTTTAACCCATCTACGGACGACTCGGTGGACATAAAGTAAGCGTCCGATTCTCCGTTTGCCATCACCATTCGCGGGAATTTGGCAATACCGCCTTCGTCTGTTTTTTCAGTTGAAATGACGGTATATTTTTCATTTTTGAAATTCACCGTCGTTTTGGCACCGGCGCCCTCGTCTGTCGGCGGCCGGCGATTCGGTCCGGGCGGAGCGATTTTGTCTTTCGCCTTGCGCAAGACGGATACCCTGATCCCGGATAAATTGTTCTTGATGCCGGCCTTCTGCTTGTTGACCAGTGAAATCCCCGTGGTATCGGACTTGCTTTGTGTCAGCAGGGTGTAGCTTTTGACAACTGCCGTAACCGGTCCAAAATCATAGGAACCCTGCGGTTTCATGACATGCTCTTTTGCGAGACCAAATGTTTCCGTCGGACTTGCATAATAGGGATTGTCCACGACTACGCGGATACCGCGGATGTAAACGGCGGAAGGCTTGTGGAATTCTCCGTAACCAGTGGCTTCCGTCGCTGGGAGGGTTCCGAGCGGCATCGGTTTGGTCATTTTTACGGTAAATGTGAAAGAGCCATCTGAGCCGGTCACTTTGGTGTCTAGCGTCTGGCTGAAATCATTGTGGAATTCCGAAAATTCTGGATAGCTGCCGTAGCTGGTACCGAAAGTGGTTTGGTCGGAACCAGCGGCTCTGTATACGACCTGCAAATGCACCG
The DNA here is from genome assembly GCF_900101885.1 of Dyadobacter soli. Classification (GTDB taxonomy): domain Bacteria; phylum Bacteroidota; class Bacteroidia; order Cytophagales; family Spirosomataceae; genus Dyadobacter; species Dyadobacter soli. The sequence goes on from NZ_FNAN01000038.1 coordinate 27,466, forward strand.
GCGTGTTGGGTAATGCTTTTACCTGCGCCCCTTCTTTGCCGGCGTCCGCAAACTTGTACGTCAGCTTGCCGGTGAATGTCATCGTCGGGGCCTCGGTCGTTTGAATGTTATACGTGTATTTTTCAACACGGGCAGGGGAGATGGGAAGCTTTTCATAGGGTTTGCCAAAAACGACCGGATCGGCGTCGTCGGGCGCGAGGTCGCAGTCGGGGCAGTAGATATGGTAGGCATCGTATGACGTTTCCGCATATACCAGGTTATTGAATGTGGCGCCGTATCCGGTATCTTTTCCTTTCAAATCGGCCATTCCAATAAACTGATAGCCTTTTTTGGCCAGCTGGGCCATCACCTGGATACGCAATGCCTCTTCACCCTGCTTCGTGTCACCCTTGCCCGAAATAGCATCCTTCGCCGCATTCGGGTTTGATAGGTTGCTGAAACCACCATCGAGCTGGGGGCCGCTGTTCATGCCTGCTTGCACCGAAGCGGTCACCGGCCCGGACGACTGTTGTTCCGAACCTTCGAATGGCAGCCTGTATTTATCTGCCTCTTTGACGACGCCGGTTTTCCGGTATAGCACGAGGTGCTTTCCTGCCAGGTTCACGTCGGGCGTTCCCGGCCAGTTTTTGTAGGAGATTTTGGCCGTCACATCCAGATCATATCCTCTGGCGAGCCACGTAATGCCTTCAACCAGAAACGCTTTTTGCTCTGCACTGGAAATCTGGAATGTATTATCATTCGCTTTTTGATAGTAACCAGGCTCGGCAATGGGTTGAATGAATGGATTGATCGGGTCCACGACGAACCGGGAATAAGTTGTGGAGTCCGGCAAACCTTGAAGCAAGGTTTTCAGGATCTTAATGGTGTAATTCCCCGACGCATCCGATTTTCCGTAAGCGACCGTGACGCGCGACCGGTTTGGAAACACTTTCATGAGTACCACGCGCGTATTCGGCAGCGGGTGCGGAGTGTCGGCCTCGCCTGGAAAACGGTAAGCCAGCAAACCTTTGATGCTCAGGCTGTCTTCCTCGTTACCGAGGTTTCTTTCAATCAGTTTAAATGGTCTTGGTTTAGAGATTAATGGCGCGTCGGTCAGTAAAGCCCGTTTTCTTCGCAAAGCCGACATTCCGTCCAGCTCGACCTCCACCAGGTAATTTTTGCCAGCCGGCATATTGGCAGGCAATTCCGATTTTGGAAGACTTAAAACATCGCTGCGCACCAGCCTGTCGAGAATGACTGTACCCGCGGCGCGTTTTTCATCTGTCTTGATCCGCACCCGGTAGCTGAGTTCGGGAAACTGTTCTACAATGGATTTTTTCGGTTGCGCCTCGAATGTTTTTCTCAGCAATGTTTCAAAATCTTCATCGAGTTTCCAGGTAATTACCAGCGGATTATTCGTGCCGACTTCAACCGTGGCATTTCGTCCTGTGCCTGGCTTGGTAATCGCAATGTACTGCATACCAACAGCTAATGGCAGCTGCAAACCGTACGTGAATGCCTGGACCGGACTTTTTCCGTCGTTCATAAAATTGACCCGTTGCCCCACCGGCTTAGCCTGCACGCGCCATGCATATCGTTTGCCTTTTTGCAGCGGCGGATGCTGCGGGCCATACAAAAATGTCGTAGTCCGAAGATTGTTCACCTCCACGCCCGACCGCGGCAGCACCATCGCATCAATATACACGTTCGGATCTACATTGGTTTCCGGCAGCTCTACAATGCGAATGCTGTATTCAACCTGGTTAGGTAACACACCCACCGGGGCCGACCAGGTGAAAAGCTGCGTTTGTGGCGTTTTGATGGTGATTTGTTCATCTGCCATCGGCGAAATCAATATCGGCGGTTCCACAATGCGGATCGGGATAAGCCCGCTGCAACCCATTGGGAACTCGGCCGAAACCGGGCGAATGGTTGCGTTATCGAATGCCTGCACGCAAAGCTGATAGTTGCCTTCCGGCAGTGGTAAGCCTCTGTATAGCAGGTTTTTGTCCATTCCGGTTACCTCAATCTGGTTGAGGTCAAACAATCCTTCCAGCTCCGGGCGGGTAATGAGCCTGTTCACGTCGGTCGCCAGCAATTGCAGCGGCTGCAACGGCCGGTAATTGGCAGCAGTGCGGATGATCACGCCGTTATCGCCTTCCAGCTTTCCGATCAACCGGACATTCATTGGCCTTCCTGAAAGATTTGAAATAAAAACCTGCACGCGATTGCCCGTACCCGGGTAATCCTGAATGTAGGGACTATACGGAGGCAGCACGTTGGTAGTTATACGCACCTGATCCTGGGCACGCGCAAAAAAGCCGGCCAGGCAAAGCAGCATAAGCAGTGCGATTTTTTTAGAATGAAATTCCATAGCCGATATTTCCTCTGAGTTCGTTGAATTTTTCTGTCTGAATGCCCGTGTTCGAATTCAGATAATTGAACATGATATTCAGGTTTTGCCTCTTAGCCAGCTGGTAGCCCGCATTGGCTGAGGCCGTCATCACTTTTCCGGTTTGACCAAATTGCTGGTTGATCAGGTAAGAGAAGTTGAGGGATGTGTTTAATTTCTTTTTCAAAAAAGCATAGTTGGTCCCCAGTGTAGGGCCGTAGAACTTCACTTTCTGGTTGGCCTCGCCGGGTAGCGTTTGCGGGAGACTTGTTTGTGTATACGAAAGCATCAGGTTCGCGCCCAGTCCGTTTCGGTTATGCTGGAAAAAATAGCCCAGGTTCAGGTTTTGGTTGTTATTTTCCGTCTGCGCGGCGGTTGCATTGTTCAGGTCGGAAAGTTGCTGGTGTGTGGCGGTTAGTGTGAAAATATGCGAAAGGTCTTCATTGAAAATGGAATAACGGGTGTTCAGCGTGGCCGACAGATTGTTTTGTGCAATCCGTAATGTGTCGATCAATGGACGAATGCCTGCTCTTTGGCTTAATCCATAATTTGAAAGTGATATATCTAAGCCGAAAACGGGATCGGGATTAAACGAAGCCATCAGCGAGCCGATCGAACGACCGGTTCCTGCGTTTTTGTTATTGGCCAGATTATCAAACTGGCGCCCGTAACTTCCTGATATCCTCGCCTTGCCTTTCAGCAGGTTCAGGGTGGTTCCCACCGTATAGCTCTCAATATCAGATTGAAAGTAGTAAGCGCCCATGGTCTGGAAATTCGGGTCAATGCGTTTGTACTGAAATTTCACCGAACCCCATTTATCCTGATAACCCACCGCCGCCTGCGTAGCCTGGGTAACCTGCGTAGACAACCGTGGTGTGATCATTTTTCCAAAAATCCGCACAAATGGATTTTTTCCTTCTGCCTGCACTTCCGTCGCAAACATATCGCGGGTATAAGAACTGGCCGCTGCATCGACCTCCACGGCAATATGTTTGATCAGCAAAAGTCGCGACGTAATGCCTACGACCAGGTTTTCAGCAGGGGTAATGCGGTTTTCCGGGGATGCCTGAACGCTTGAAATGGACATCGTATCATCATGCGCCCGGAGCATCACCAGATCTACATAGTTGTTGGGCTTGCCATAACCGACTTTTAATGCATAACCCGTCCTTTTGAAAGACGGGATCAAATTCGGATCGGCGATCGTAGATGAAGTGGCTTTGTTGAACCGGCCATACACCGCCCCGACGCGCAGCATTCCGGGATTAAGCTCCACGCCGCCTCCCAGAAAAGTATGACCAGCCAATGTAAATGGGGAGAATGAAACATTCCGGTAACCGGCATGTGCCGTGGCCCATTTGTAAGTCGGGCTCACGCCGAACTGGTTGAACGGTTGCCGAAAGCTCGATCCCTGATTTCCAACGACCGCAGAAAATGGCAGGGAAACGCCTCCCGGAAGTGTTAGTGTGACCGCACCGCTCAGCCCAAACGGGGCAGACTGGTTCCGTGCCGCAATGCCACCCGGTTTGTAAAAACCGGCATAGGCATTTAATCCACCCGACAGTTTCACGACATCCGTCTTATTCGTTTGTGAAAGCACCGCCTGCCTGCCCAGTACCAGAGAGAAAAAACAGATCAAATAGAGTTTTTTCATTGTTGTTTAATTCTGAAAAGTCAACTCGTCGAAATTACACGGACCGGAAACCAGCGACGTGAATGATCGACGAATGGCTATTGATTATCGCTGAACGAAGTGGGTTAGCTGGTCAGGCATCATTAAAAACTGATGGCGGCGCTTTGGATAGTGGCCGTTTTTGTGCCGCCACCGGTTTGGTTCAGTTTCAATGTGGAAAGCGTGATTTTCTTTCCGGATACTATAATAACTGAGTTACCGTCAGGATTGTAGGTATTTCCATCGATTCCCACGTTTGCAGATCCGGACGGAATGTCCATTTTGTAATCTTCGGCCTTAAATGTCCCGCCTTTTTCGGCCTCGGCTTTGCTGTGAAATGTAATCTGGATAAACTTGTATGGGCTGTCGTTTTCGCAAAGAATCGAGTAGTTTCCGTTCGTAAAAGTCTGCACGGAGGTTTTTCCTTTGTATTCCACACCGTCGATCTTAAATGTGCCCGTTTGCTCGGTATCATCCGTTTCAGGGTCCACTTCACTTTTGCCGCAAGAGGTGATCGAGCAGAACATAAAGAGCGCGCCCACCATGCAGGCATTTCTGAAAATAGTTGTGATTGATCGTTTCATTGTCATCCTGTTTTTTGGTTTATTCAAAAATAGATGACAAGGATTCGCAGTCATGGAAGTTATCGACGAACGACATTCTGAAATCGTCTAACGTTAATCCGGGAAGTCAATCACTGCTTTTGTCCTGTTCTGAGCTCCTGAAAAGGTTACTTTGGCTCCTAATTTTACAGAAAGGTCGTCAATCAGCCGCAACCCCAACCCGTTCAGGCCTGGCGCCATATCGTCGGCAAGGATCGCTTCATATTCTGCCTGGGTAAATGCAGTTCCGGCATTTTCGACATACAGACCTTTCCCGGTTCCGGTACTTCCCGCACCAATCCGCACTTCCCCGTTTTTACCTGCTGATCGGATGGCATTCTGAAGAAGGTTTCTCAGGATCGTTTGTAAAAAATAGGCATCCGTATCCACCATAAAGTCTTCGGGGATTTCAATTTCAATATCTGTCTCATTGGCCTCTACATTCAGTTGTAGCAAATTGAGTGTATTGGTGATGATCGGCAAAACTTCCACGGGTCTGACCTGGATATTAAATGCGCTCATCTGTGTTTTTGACCACATTAACAGTTCTTCCATCGTTTCCAGCAGCGAGCCTGTGGCAGTCTGAATTTTGGAACTGAGCTCCTGCTTCTGATTTTCCGAAAACACTTTCGGATTGACCTGTTGCAATTTCAGAAACTGATAGACCTGGCTGATCGGCGACCGGAGATCGTGGCTGAGGATGCTGAACAGTTTAACCTTGGTCTTATTAGCTTCTTCCAGCTCGCTGATCACCTGGTTCAGTTCCTTGTTTTTGGCATCGAGCCGAGACGCCGACCGCTCTTTATTCCGGTAAATGATGTAAAGTAAAAGGGCGATCAAACCACCCATTAGTGCAGCGCTGCCAAGCCAGATCCGCTGTTTTCTTACAGATTCAAGCTCCGATTTTTGTTCGTCGATCTCCATTTGCTTGGCCTTGTTCTGATAAACGGCTTCGGCATCGGCGATGCTCTTTTTGGAGATTTCGGTGTACAATGAATCGCGTAAAGGCACATACTTGTCGAGGGTTCGGTAGGCGTCCTGCCAGCGTCCAAGCTTTGAATAGCAGCGTGATAATGTCAATAAAACGGATACATAATGCTGCGGTCCGATTTCATAGCCAAATCTTCCGGCATCTTCCAGGTGACGCAGCGCAGCCGCATAATCGCCGCGTGCAGCCAGCACTTCGCCCGTAACCAGGTCGAGCTGCGCTTTCTCGATCCCGCCAAGAAACCCTTTCCCGGTCTCATTGGCCTTCCGGACAAATGAATAAGCCAGGTCGATCTGATTTTTTTCGAGGTAATGGGCCGCATAGGAAAGCTGGGTGGTGGCAACTGTCACCTGAGTACTTGCGTCGTCGGGATGTTTGTCAGCGTATAAAAGCAAACTGTCAAAATACACTTTTGAGTCGGCATATGCATTTTCGAGCAGGTATGCTTCCGCCATCCTTTTGTAATAGTAATTGAAATAGTCGACCGTCGTCTCAATGTACCGTCGCGCGTCTTTCAGGTACCCGATCGCTTTTTCACTTTTGTCCTGTTCAAGATAAAATTCGGCCAGATTGACGAGATCAACCACAACCGCCTCGCGGTCAGTAATGGCACCTGATGCGATCATCGCTTTTTGTGCTTCAATGCCTTTCAGCAGATACGAAACCTGCGTTTCGTACTGCCCCAGCATATTATAGTAGGATGCTACGGCGGCATACAGCTTCACCCGCGCGAGCTCGCTTTTGGTGGAATCGATAAAAGCCAGGTTTTCCTTTAAAATCGCCCGGCCTTTTGCCGTGCTTCCCAGGTGATTGGAGTATAATGTCAGCAGCCGGATCAACGCATTCTGGATGCGCCTCGGGTTTTTCGAGGCATATGCATATTTTTTGGACTTGGTATAAAAGTATTCCGAGCTGTCGGGCGAGGCCGCAGTTTCATGAACCGCGCCCAAAAAGAAGTTGAAACGCGCCAGGTTGTTGTAGTCGGTTGTCGGCGTAATAGAAAGTCCATACCGCGCAAATCGCTTTTCAGCTTCCAGGTTATCCGCCAAATAAAGAGAATCGCAAAGCCTGGAAAGTTGTTCGAGTTTTTCACGCGAGGTTTTATAGGCCGATAAGTCTGGTAACGGCTGTCCGCTGGCAATGGAGGCAATCAGGTGAAAGAGGAGTAAATATTTTGTCATAAGCAGAATAAAGAGCTAAGGTTAAAGCCTGATGAGCGCAACTTGTGGCCGGTAAGTCCGACCGACGGGAATTCGCGCATTGCTGCATATAATTTCCGACTGGCGTAATTCCCGGATTTGGTGCAGTGCAACAGCGTAGCTGCGATGCACACGCATAAAACGGTCGGCAGGCAGCCGGTCCATAAAAAATGAGATCGGGGAAAGCGTGAGATAATTTCTTTTTTGAGTAACTACTTTGGTGTAGTCCTGCATGGCTTCCAGATAAATAATGTCATTCTGGGAAATCCGGATCTGATTATACCCTTCCTTGATGATAAGTTGGTCACCGCCGATCAGCACTTCATAAGCCGCCGATTTCTGCTTCATATCCCAGAACTCCTGGATTTTGGCAACAACTTTGGCAAAACGCTCCGGGGTAAGCGGTTTCAGCACATAATCGAGCGCAGATAGCTCAAATCCGTCCAGCGCAAATTCGGTAAAGGAAGTAATGAATACGGCCATCGGGACAGAAGCCCGTATTTTCCGTAAAAGAGCTATTCCATTAATGCCTGGCATCTCAATGTCGAGAAAGACCAGATCGGGCTTCAAATAACCAATCGCCTCAAATGCTTCAAAGCCGTTGGTAAAAAGACCGCAATTTTCGAGCTGACTAAACTCTTTTGAATACTCCGCAACCGCCGTCAGGTCAATCAGGTTGTCATCGATAGCGACAAAACGAATCCTACTATTTTTATCATCCATTGATGAAATATGCTTTGGAAATCGTTTCAAGATATGAAAAAAACCACCAAAGATGCGATCGTCAAGACCCTCGGCTGAAGTGTAATTTCAGCATGGACTCACCAGCCAGTTTAATACATCTAAAACGGATATGCGCGCGAGCAGTATGTGAGCCTGGGTTATACCATTCCGTAGCAGCTGACAGCAAAATCACGCATGGATAAGGTGCGTTTGGTTTTCCTAACTAAGCGGGAGTGGAACCAGCAATGTTCTAAAATACCCTAAAACGGTGTTTGAGAAGAACCCAAAAGCAAAAAAGAGGGTGTCTCAAAAAGGCACCTTCTTTGTTTTAAAAGCTTTGGCTGATTTTCTGCGATTGATTATCTTTAGGTATTAGCAATCCAGGATCGATGGCCCGACGACAACC
>NZ_FNAN01000015.1 GCF_900101885.1 Dyadobacter soli
TCTTGGTATTAAGCCATCTGCGGCGTTTGATGTGAAGGAAGACCTTATGGCCCCGAATTGGAAAATCCTGAACAGTAATCATCGGAAAGAACCCTTTGGAGAGCAAATTCTTCCTCTCCGGGTCATTCTCATCCGCATTCTTCTCATCTATATGCACGTGAAATACTCCATCCTGACGGTCGATGGATGTCAATTCAAAATTTTCAAGGATAAACTCTGGTAATAGAAACTGGATAATAGGCAAGAAACTCTCCAAAACGAACTAGGTTGATTAAAAACACAAACCTAGAAAATCCTATGCGCTCCACAAGTTTTTGATTTGATCCAACATTTGATGGTATCCCGAAGCGCAGCGGGTGGTTCAAATTCCTGGTGCATGCTGCAAGATAATGCAGGTGAGAGGGGAGTGCAATAAAAAAGGAGCTGCGATTGCTCGTAACTCCTTGGAAATTTGGTACCGGGGACGGGAATCGAACCCGTACGGGCGTTTCGGCCCACAGGATTTTAAGTCCTGCGTGTCTACCAGTTCCACCACCCCGGCAAAGCCAGGTACCGGTACCAGTGAAGAGAAAAAAAGCACCGTCTCCGGTGCTTTGCTCTCTCTGAGCGAAAGACGGGGTTCGAACCCGCGACCTCGACCTTGGCAAGGTCGCGCTCTACCAGCTGAGCTACTTTCGCGTATTTTTCATAACCGTTTCCGATTATTGTGGTGCAAATGTAGGGACGTCTGGTATTTGACGCAAGCTTTTGAGGAAAATATTTGACAAAAAAATTTCAGGAAAACATTAACAAATTGTAAATCAATCGGTCATCTCTGAAAATTTTTTTGGCCGAAAACCATCACAGGATGTGATCTGGGCCATTTTGCCTTTTAAATGTGTTTATCCTTCCGAAATACGTGCAGCGTAGGCCCCATTTGCCGCCCGTCAGTTTTCGCCTATCCGCTTCATATTTTGCTTACCTTTGCCTCCTTTAACCCCGTACGGGTCGGAACTTGCCGGTATGGCCCGGTTTTAGTAAGCGTCAGGCCCGTTCATTCAAAACTAAATTTGCTTGTTCATGTTTTCCAACGAAGTGCTGTTTTTTGGAGGTTTTATCCTGGTAATCAGTGTAATGCTGCTTTTAGATCTGGGCGTTTTCAACAAAAAAGACCATGTGGTCAAGTTTGGTGAAGCGGCCGCCTGGACTGTTGCCTGGATAGCGCTTGCATTGGCATTCTACCTGGTGATCAATACGCATGGCGACCTCGTGCATGGCATGGACAACTACGGGGAACTGGAAACGATCAAAAACAAGTACGCGCCACATCTGAAACTCATACCGGGCGACTTTGAGGAAAGCGTCGAACTCTACCGGAAAAACATGTCGTTGGAATTCATTACCGGCTACCTGCTGGAATATGCGCTCTCGGTCGACAATATTTTCGTGATTATCCTGATCTTCTCATCGTTTGGTGTAAGGCCCAAATACTTCAAGAAAGTGCTTTTCTGGGGCGTTTTGGGCGCAATTATCATGCGCTTCGTATTCATTTTCGTAGGATCGGCGCTGATGCAGCGTTTTGAATGGATCATCTACATTTTCGGTCTGCTGCTAGTTTACCAGGGCGGCAAGATATTCTTCGAAGGAGGAGAAGAGGAGAAAATCGATCCCGCGAAGCACCCGGTTGTGAAATTTGCTTCCAAATACCTGCCCGTGTTTCCGCGTTACGTGCATGAGCATTTCTTTGTGCTGAAAAAAGGGAAATGGCTTGTTACACCACTTTTTGTAGTAGTGCTAATCGTCGAATTTACCGATCTCATCTTCGCTGTCGACTCGGTACCGGCGGTGTTCTCGGTTACCAAAGACCCTTACGTGGTATTCTTCTCGAATATCTTTGCGATTATGGGGTTGCGTTCGATGTTCTTCTTCCTGAGTAACATTATGGGGCTTTTCCGCTTCCTTAAATACGGTTTGGGCGTTCTGCTGGTCTTTATCGGCGGCAAAATGCTCGCACACCACTACCTCGAATCCATCGGCTTTAAAACGGTGTATTCGCTGTACGTGATCATCGGTATTCTGGCGGTGAGTATCCTGGCTTCGGTCATTCTCCCCGAAAAAAAGGAGGTAGAGGACGAGGTCTTATCCAATAGTTAGGCATCGGGCAGCGTTTTGAGTACCTATGAGCCGGATTCTTAAAGCCTATCTAAAACGACTTACCAATCTTAGTACCCGCAACAAGTCGCTGTTACTCACAAACTTGTCTGCCGAGCAGTTCCTGGATTTCCATGATGCGGATTTCCTGCTGTCGAAAGCGTCCGTCGATGTGCTGAAACAGGTGATCCAGGGAAACAACCGGGTCGCATTGTGCGACGTGGCGGACCCGCGCTTTGAGAAGGTTAACGAGGTTAGCAAACGGCTGCGCAAAATAGCCCGTACCGAGCGCTTTATCGAAGAAGAGAGAGGTTCGCGTGACCTGTATGTGGGCTATCCGTTCGTGAAAGGAAAACTTTCCGATGGCACGCCTATCCATGCCCCGCTGCTGTTTTTCCCGGTGACGTTGCGTATGGACCGTGAACAATGGTGCCTTTTCGAGCGCGATGATAGCAATGTGGCCTTGAATCAGAGTTTCGCATTAGCTTACGGGCATTTCAATGAGGCTAAAATCCCTGATGAAGTACTTGAAAAGTCATTTGAGGATTTCCCAAACGACTTTCTCGAATTCAGGACACAACTATATGAATGGCTGAAATCGACGCCGTTTAAAATCAATTTCAATCAACAGCTTTTTGAAGATAAACTCGTCGCGTTCAGCGGGGAAAAGAGCTCGGATCTCGTAGCAAACGAGCGCAATGGGGAGTTGAAACTGTATCCTGAGGCCGTATTGGGCATTTTTCCACAGGCAGGTTCCTATCTCGTCCCGGATTACAACAAACTGCTGGATTTGGAAGAAGAGGGCAGTTTCAAAATACCACTAATCGCGTTAGACGATGAGGCCAGCGGAGAGACTGGCGATTTTGAATCCGAACAGCCGCTGCGTGAAAGCCGTCAGGCGAGGGAGGAGGATGTGCTGACACCGTTTCCTGTTGATGAATCGCAGGAGGAGATTATTCTGGCAGTGAAATCAGGCCGCTCGGTGGTGGTGCAGGGCCCGCCGGGAAGTGGAAAATCGCAACTTATCTGTAATCTGATCGCGGATTTTACTTCGAAAGGGAAGCGGGTATTATTGGTATGCCAGAAACGGGCGGCGCTCGATGTGGTTTACCAACGTCTGGCCACGACCGGTATGAAGGATTTTACCGGCCTTATCCATGATTTCAAGAACGACCGGTCGGCATTATACAGCCAGCTCGCGTCTCAAATAGAGAAAGTAGAGGGGTACCGTCAGCAGAATTACAGCCTCGATTCGGTATTTCTTGAACGACAATTTACCCAGGAAAGCCGGGCGATTGATAAGACCGTCGAAGAGTTGAATGGGTTTCGTTCCGCATTGTTCGACGAAACCGAATGCGGCGTCAGCATCAAAGAACTTTACCTTACCAGTGATCCACAGGCGCCGCACGCCGACATGCGGACCTACTGCCGGCAGTTCAGGATCGATACCTGGGACGGTTTCAAGAGGCATTTGAAAACCTACTCGGACTATGCATTTCTCATTCATCCAGCCCATCCCTGGCGTAACCGGCGGAGTTTTGCGGCATTTGGTATGGCGGAGCTGCGAACGATGGAGAATATGCTCTCGGAATGGCCGGCTGCATTTGAAAAGCAAACTCTCGGTTTTGAGCAAATAACAGGCGTTCCGTTTGATAATGCGTTTATCCGCAACCGTAAAGAAATCACAGAGCGGCTGACGGATATTACCGAACTGATTTCGGACGAAGCGTCCTGGAAACTGGTGAAAAAATATACGAGCGCGCCCGCAAATGCGCATGAACGGCTCGCATTTGTGCGTCAGGCTGTTGATGTATTGGAAGGTTTTATTGCCGAAGGCGGTATTGAAATGTCATTGCCGGCGTCGCAGCTGAATGCATTTGAAGCAATGCTCAAAAAGTCGCTTGAAACGAAGCAATCGGCTGTTTCCGGCTTTTTTTGGGATGTTTTTAGTAAAGAAAAGAAAGAAATCGAGCGGGTAGCGACGGCTAATGGCCTCACGGCTTCGCTCGAACACATGATGCGGCTGGAAGAGCGTCTCCGGAACCGCAGGCAATTGGAATCTTGGCTACAAAATGCAAGTTTGGGTTTTGAACCGGCATTCATCGATGATTTTTCGGCGGACCGCGCGGGTGAATATTTGTCATTCTTTAAATCTGCCGAGCGCGCTGCGGATGCGGTAGCGCGTATGGACGCAGGCGCGTGGAGGAATGTGTTTCAGGAAATTATCGGCTCAAATAGCCAACTCGAACGGTTTTCGGAAGCCATTCAAAATCTTAAACAGTGGCTGCAAGTTTGGGACCGCATGGAAAAAGCAATGCTGCCCTATTTGTTGCCGGAGCAGATTACCGCGCTGATCGACGATCCCGCCGGTTACAGCGGTAATCTACTGGACGCATTGCGCAACGATTTCGATTCGCTGGCCGACATGGACCGTTTGTGGGAGGAAATGACTGAATCGCAGCGGGGCACTACCCGGGCCACATTAGTGAAGGCAGCAGAGCTCGGTTTTACCCATGCACAGGAAGTGCTCAGCCTTTTTGAAAATAGCATTAAACTGGCCTGGATTGAGCATATCGAGAGCAAGTACCCGGCGTTGCGATCGGTGACTTCGCTTAAAATGAAGCAATGGGAGGATCAGATACAGGGCAGCATTGCGTTGAAACAAAAGCTAAGCTCGGATATTACGAACATCAAGTTGCGGGAAGCCACTTACGAGGATGTTGAAAAGAACCGGTTGGGGAATCGTGTGACGTACCGTGAACTCGGGCATCAGGTGACGAAAAAACGCAAGATCTGGCCGATCCGGAAGCTAATGGAAAACTACGCGGATGAAGTGTTTGCCCTTATACCTTGCTGGATGGCTTCACCGGAGGCAGTTTCGGCCATATTTCCGATGGAAAGCGGGCTGTTCGACCTGGTAATCTTCGATGAAGCGTCGCAATGCTATGCCGAGTATAGTTTGCCGGCAGCGTTCAGAGGGAAGCAATGGGTGGTTACAGGAGATAGCAAGCAGCTTTCGCCGAGCGATCTTTACCGGGTACGGTTCGAGGACAGGACCGAGGAAGAAGAATATTCAGCGGCCATTGAAATCGAATCATTGCTGGACCTTGCCGGACAGTCGCTGGATCATTACCAGCTGACAGGCCATTACAGGAGCCTTTCATTGGATCTTATTGATTTTTCAAACAGGAGTTTTTACAAAAAGAGCCTCAAACTTTTACCCGATTTCCATAAAATCAACGACCGGGAGCCGGGCATTCAATACATTAAAACCGAGGGCGTTTGGAAGAACAATACCAATGCAGTGGAAGTGGAGGAGGTGTTGCGGCTTATCCGCGAGCTTGCAGATAGCGGCAAGAGTATTGGTGTGGTAACCTTCAATTTCTACCAGCAGGCGGCCATTCAGGACGCATTGGAGCGGGAAATCGCATTGCCGAAGGACCTTTTTGTGAAGAATATCGAAAATGTGCAGGGCGATGAGCGTGACATTATCATCTTCTCCATGGGCTATGCACCGGACGAGAAGGGGCGCATTTCCATGCAGTTCGGTACATTGAATATGCAGGGCGGAGAGAATCGCCTGAATGTGGCCGTCACGCGTGCGCGGGAGAAGATTTACTTCGTTACCAGCCTCTGGCCTTCTCAATTACAAACTGAAAATACGGCGAACGAAGGTCCGAAACTGCTCCGGGCTTATATGGATTATGCATTGCAGGTTTCCGAAGGCAGGTTCGAGCCGGCGCCGCTGGCTACCGGGCAATTCCGTTCCGACTGGCTGCTGAAAGAGCGGTTGGTGCGGCAGAACCCTGCATTTGAGAAAGAACTTCCTTTTGGCGACATTACCGTAAAAGAAGAAGGGGCCTACAAGGGCTTGGTACTTACGGACGACGATCTTTACCATTACAGCAAGTCATCCAAAGAGCCTCACGCTTATCTGCCCCTTCTTTTGCGATTGAAAAACTGGCCGTTCAGGCGCGTTTACAGCCGCGAATATTGGTCGGGAAACCTTAAAAACGGCCTATTATAGTTCCTTGATGCGGATGTTGCGGTAAGAAACTTTGTTGCCGTGGTCTTGCAATGCGATCTTTCCTTTGGAAGACGCACCGAAGCCCTGCCAGGTTTTGAACTTGCTGTTGGCAACGAGTTTGTCCCATTCAGCACCCTGAGTCGGGAATTCAACTAATTTTTTGCCGTTCAGCCAGCTTTCGCCTTTGCCGCCCTTGATCACGATTTTTGCCTTGTTCCATTCGCCGGCAGGTTTTACCGCTGAGAAGTCGGAAGGAGGAAGCATATCGTACAATGATCCTGACTTGTGGTTACCGTCTTTACCAGCTTTCGCATCGGGGTGTTTCACGTCGTCGAGCACCTGGATTTCCGGGCCGGTAGAGTAGGGGCAGCAATATTTTTTGTCTTCGATCACGTGGTAAATGATCCCGCTGTTACCGCCCTCGGAGATTTTCCATTCCAATTCGAGTTCGAAATCACCGTATTCTTTGTCGGTAACGAGGTCTTTTCCACCTTTTTCGGCCAGTACCACCGCGCCATCCTCAATTTTCCATTGTGGCAGCACTTTGTCCTGTTGCCAGCTGTGCCAGCCGTTCAGGCTTTTGCCGTCGAAAAGAGAAACCCATTTGCCTTTTTGCGCTTCTGCATCATTTGAAAAGGCCAGGGCAGCCAGGGCGAGAACGGATGCTTTTCCGAAAGCCTTCCATTTTGTGAAATTCATGTTTCGCTTGTTAAAGTTTTAGGCCACAATATTAAGTACTTTTTGAGTTTTCAAAGGCATATTTGGATCGAAAGTTGGTGGCTCCTATTTTTGGGAGTAGCTCAAATAAATCTGACAACCTATCCACATGGCTTCTATATTTTCAAGAATCGTAGCAGGGGAGATACCCGCTCATAAAATTGCCGAAACGGAGGATTTTCTCGCGTTTCTCGATGCATTTCCCATCGCGCAAGGTCATATGCTGGTCATTCCGAAGAAGGAAGTCGATTATCTTTTCGACCTGGATGATGATCTGTACACTCGTTTGTTTCAGTTTGCCAAAAGCATTGTCCCTGCATTGGAAAAGACGGTTCCCTGCCTGCGTATCGGTGTAAGTGTGATCGGCCTGGAAGTGCCTCATGCGCACGTACATCTGCTCCCGCTGAATAGTATGGCCGACGCCGATTTCAGTAAGAAAATAAAAACGTCGCAAGAAGAACTCGCGACGCTGGCTGAAAAAATCAGAAGTAATTTATAAGGCTCAGTAAAACGAAAAGTCTTTTCGCACACCCAGCATGAATCCGTAAGTTTTGCGGTACAAATCTCCGATATCCGCTGCGTAGGCGCCTTTCACGGTCAGCCCGCCGAGGATATCGAGTTTGGATTGCATCATGAGCATTCCGGAGAATTGTCTGGGTGAGCCGATGAATGGTTCGAGGTATGATCCGCTATTCTCGGAGACAGAAAACTTACCCTGCCATTCGATTTTCCGAAATAATGTGCCTTGCAAACCGAGATGGAGCATCATCACCCGGTTGTTACTGGTGAAGTTGTCGGCGTAGTTGGGCCATTTCCATCGGGTTTGAGAAGTAGGGGGAATGAAAGGGGTACCTATTGTCCGATTATAGTATCCCCAGCCGTCGCGTACTTGCTGGTTGTTGAAGTAATTGTCGTGTCCTCGTTTCTTTCCGTCGCCCAGTACAAAAATATCACCTCCCTGATCTTTGGTGTATAAAAACTCCAAAACAGCTGCATTGATCTCAAAATTGGATCCATAGGAGTTTTTGCGCTTGACGCGAATCCCTGTCAGACCATCTTTAAGCCCGGTCAGATAAAAGAGCGAGCCGTCTTCATAAATGAACTGCCGGTAAAGGAAAATACTGGTTTCGTAGGTTTCGATCTCCATCGCAACATCGATCGAGCCCAGGTGGTTGCCTATCCGGCTGGTGCTGTCGAAAAAAGTAATGTCGTCGCCACTGCCGCCAATGGCCCCTATTACAGCATTGACATAATTTTTAAACCCGGAAGGCATATTCAATGACTCGTCATTGGTAACGCCCAGATTCTTTTTCAACCTACCTCCCCATTGTACCTGGTGGTTAAATCCTCCATAGAGTTTTAGAAGTGAATGCGGCTTGCCGATCCGGAGGTAGAAAGCCTTTTGATGGAATTTCAAATTTTCGGTGATCGGCCTGCTGTTCTCGAAAAGCCCGTCCGAATAAAATGCGTTGAAAGAAAGCCAGCCTTTAGTAAACGGCACCGGCACAAAACGCGTGGTACCCAGGTAAATTTTGGGGATCGGCAATGCGTTACCCGACCAGGCGTAGGAACCAGAACCTATTGTGGAATCCGCCAAGCCAAGCGCCTGTTTTTTACGGCCTACGTAAAGTTCCCAGTTTTTATAACGGATCGTCGCATGCGCCTGCGGGAGCAGGAACTGATTTTTTTGTACAAAATTACCAACCGCTTCCGCGCCAACACCCACACGCCATTCATTACGCGTTTTGTTCTTCGATATGGTCCAGTAATGTTCGAGCCCGGCACGTGCGCTGAGGTTGGGTCCGGTAACCGGCACGATGCCATATTGGTTGGATTGGATCCAGAATGGTGTATAACCATTGGTACTTCCCATTCCCACGAATTCCACATAGTTGGTGGTAGAGTCGGTGTAGATAACGGGCTCCTTGGTCTCAGATTGGGAAAAGCCAAGGAAGGGCACCATTGATAGTATGAATAGAAAAAATCTCATAGGTGTGCCCTCACGCTTTGTCCATAATGTGTATAATAGCCAACAAAAATAAGTATAACTTTTCTATTATCATATTGAACATATACGTCTCTTGCTTGCGAAACGATTAATCCAGGAACCCGCTTTTGCGCAGGCCTATCGCTAATCCGTAGGTATTTGGATACAGCTTGCCAATATCCGACGATAATGCGGAATAAACACTGCATCCTTTCAAGATATTTAAGTTTTTTTCTACACCCAGCCACAATGATACCTGCTGCTTCGCATCGTCGAACGGAGTAAGTAACGAGCCGGAATTCCGCGTGTATGTGCCGCGGAACGACAATTTCAGATGCAGCCAGGTGGCGGTTACACCAGTATGAAACGCCCAGAAACGATTATTATTGGTGAATTCGGAGTTATTGCGGGGTAAATCGCCATCGGTTGTGGCCGAGGCAGGCGCCAATGGGGTACCTATTCCCGATCCATAATACGACCAACCCCTTTGATAGACGTAGCTATTGAAATAGTTGGCCTTTTCGAATAATGCAAGTTCGGATATAGGGTAGCGATTCACCTGATTGCGCGTTCCGACCACTTCCAGGAGAAATGAATGGAATGCCAGATAGGAAGAACCTTTCGGCAGCGGTTTCGTGCGCCGGAGGCTTATCCCGTTGAGACCATCCTCAAAATTCGTAACCTTGAAAAGCGAGCCCGTTTCGTAAATATTCTGGCGGTAGAGGAAGAAATTCCAGTCTCTGCCATGCCATTCGCCGCCGATGTCGAATGTCCCGAAATGATTTCCCACCTTTCGGTAATCCAGTGTTTTGCCGGAAATGGTGTACCAATACGCTTTGAGCATATCGAGCTTGTAGAGCGGCATGATTTCCTTTTCGCCGCCCCAAATGGCCTGGTGGTTAGCGCCGAGGTAAATGCGGTAACGATGCGATTTGTTGCCGAGACGGAAATAGAGTTGTTTCTGATGCAAATAGGTGTCCGAAATGCGTGGAACACTACCGTAATTGATCCCGCTCGCGCCGAGGTAGCCGTCCGAATACGTAAATTTCAGTGCTACGAAGTTGTTGGTGAAATAAAGCGGCAGGTACTCGGGCATGGAAATCTGGACCCGCGGATAGGGCCTTGCATTACCTGCCATAGCGAGGGAGCCCGACGAAAGCGTCGTGTCTACCAGGCCGGCAGTCATTCTTTTTTGTCCGGCGAGGATTTCAATCTTGCCGATTTTCACGGCGGCGTACAAATCGGAGAGAAAAACATTCTCGGATTTGCCGTAACTGGCGATTCCCTGGATGCCCGCACTCCATTGAATAAACCTGGGATTATGAGGATTGTATACTTTGTATATCCCTGCATCGACGATTCCGAAGTTGCCGTTCAGGGGAATGCTGCCATATTGGTTGGCGTGTTGCCAAAACGGGGTTTGGGCCGTAGCTCCGGCCGCCGTCACCGACGCTTTATAGTATACCGTAGAGTCCTGGGCTTGTAATTCGGAGACGATGAGTAATAGATAAAGGGTCAGGTAAGCTCTTATGAGGGAAAATAGGAACGACATTTAGTAAATTAGGGAAATAAGTCACTCGTGTATGTAAAAGTTTTAAAGTTACCAGATAAAGCCGGATTTCCGCCAACTGACCATTACTGCCATATTTTGTGTATACAGCTGGCCGAAATCGGAAGCCAGGCTTAGCCCGAAAACGTCATTTTTCTTACTTAAAAGTGGTGCTTCAATTCTCAACAATAGGGATGTCTGATTAGCAACCGGCTCGATCGGGTTATCGAAAGTACCCGAATTCTGGGAAAAACTTCCTTTTAGCAGGAAATTTACCTTTTTCCAGGACGCTTCGGCACCAAGATGGTAGGCGACGATCCGGTTGTTTGCCGTAAAAGCGCTCTTTGATATGAACAGCTCTTCACGTGTGGTGGCCTGGGGAGCGATCATCGGAGTACCAAGACTGTTTCCACGGTACGACCACCCCTGATTGTAAACGTAGTGGTTGAAGTAGTTGTCTTTTCCGAAAATGCCGTTCAGGTAATCGAATATGGCTCCGCCCTGGTTTTTGGTGTAAAGAAATTCAAAGAGCAAGGTGTTGAATCTGAATGCAGGTACGTTTTCGCCTTTCTGCCTTCTTTTGAACCGCAACCCGCTCAAACCGTCCGAGACTGTGGACAAGTTTTTCAGCGAGCCGTCTTCATAGATCGTCTGGCGGTACAGGAAAATATCCCACTTTTTTCCTTTCCATTCCGCGGCAACATCAATTGTCCCGAAGTGGTTGCCTACGCGGCTGTGGGCCCAGGGCTTTCCGAAGACGACATATTCATAGGCTTTGCCCCTTTTAAGACCACCAGTGTAAATCTTGTTCTCACCACCCCACATTGCCTGGTGATTGAAACCTCCGAATACATTGAGGCGATGGGAACGCTTGCCCAGTTTCAGGTAGAGGGATTTTTGGTGAAGGTATACGTCGGGTACACTCCTTACGTTGCCGTAATGCACGGCCGCCGAGCCGAGGAGTCCGTCTCCATAAGAAAATTTGAAAGAAACGATATCGTTGCCTGGAATGAGGCTTACAAAATTGGGCGTTGAAATCTGGATCTTCGGATAGGGACGGTAGTTAGGCGACATGGCAATGGGACCCATCGTAAGCAGGCTGTCGCCCAGGCCCATAAATTCTCTTCTTTGGCCAATGCTCAGTTCCACCGGACCTGCTTTTCCCGCAATGAAGAGATCGGTAAAGAATGCGTCGTTTTTTTTGCCTGCGTAGCCAATCAACTCCGCGCCTCCCGACCATTGGAAGAAGCGAGGGTTGTTTTTGTTGTATAGCCGGTGAAAACTGGCCGCTCCCTGAACGAAAGAGCCCTTTTCTGGCATAGTCGCATTCCGATTGGCGTAGAGCCAGAATGGAACACCAGCCGTCGAGCCGACGGCATTTATTCCCGCGGAATAAAAAAAAGTAGAATCCTGTGAGTGACTTTCAGCGCAAAGTGCTGCCGATAACAGCAGCACATAAAGGATTTTCCTCATTCCAGGACTATTAAGAATTAGGTGTCAGAGGGATTACCTGCCTTTTTTGCCGAAAATAACTACGGCTGTCAGGAGTATGATTTTCAGTTCGAGTAGCAGGTTCCAGTTTTTGATATAATAAAGATCGTACATCAGCTTGTGGCGTGCGTCGTACACACCTGCTCCGTACGAGTACATAACCTGCGCGTAGCCTGTGATGCCGGGCTTGATGTTGTGGCGAAGGTTGTAGTAAGGAATGATCTCGTCGAATGTTTCGGTAAAAACGGGACGTTCCGGGCGCGGGCCGATCAGCGATAGGTCGCGTCTGAAAATATTGATGATCTGAGGCAGCTCATCGATACGCGTAAGGCGCATAAAAGAACCGTATGAGAATATCCGCGAATCGTTCTTCTTCGAAAATGACGCTCCGTTTTGCTCGGCATCCAGGCGCATTGACCGGAATTTGATACAGTTGAACGGTTTATTGTTCATTCCGACACGTTCCTGGAAGTAGAATACCGGTCCCGGCGATTCCAGCTTGATCCGGAAATAGCTGAGGATCCAGAGCGGGAACGTAAGCAGGAAGAGAATGATTGAAATCGTGATGTCGATGATTTTTTTCGGATAACGAACCCTTCTGCCGAATGTGGGGACTGACAGAAGATTGGGATTGATTTCGGTAACGTCGTCCGGGATATATACTTTTTTGAGGTCTCTCTCGCAGAAATCGTAAACGGTGGTGATCCGTATCGACTTGTTTTTCCTTACTACCAGTTCGTAGATAACCCGGTTACGACGGTCGTACTGGGGATTGGTAACCAGGTGTATTTTTTCAAATCTGTCGAGTAATGGCCTTACTGTGTGGTTTAGCAGATAATCGTCATTGTCTGAATGCGGGATCAGTATAATCTCCCTGTATCGTCTAAGGAGTGTCGCCAGATCGTGCTTTTGAAGAAAATAGTCGTAGCTGGTTACAATCAGGACTTCTTCTGAGACGGCATTTTTGCTTAGAAGCCGGTGAATGTACTTGCGGTCAGATACGTAAGTGTTGCCCATATGTGTGTATTTTATGAACTGAAATAGTGTGATTGTAGAATATACGTGTGTTAAAGCTACAAGTTTAGGAATAAACTTCCGAAATACGAAATTATAAACACGGTCGAATCAAATATAATTTTTGGCAGAGAAGGGCCTTAATGCAAAAAATTTATATTTGGTGGAGAAGGGGTGAAACTACATCAGCAAATATAGGGAAGGATTTGGCACAAAATATTATTTTACTGTAAAGATTTTTGCCATTTTTTTTACGGCTTACGGGGCTTCGGGAGATATTATTGATTTATCACATTTCCTATAATGATTAGCGTCGCATATGTGACCGCACGGTGAAGTTCAGGCCATCGACTTGTAGAGGGATAGGTACATCCGGTACATCGCGTCCACCGTAAAATATTTTTCATACGACTTCCTGGCTTCGGATTTTGCTTTCACCAGGTCGGCCGGATGGTTCGCATAATGCAATATCTGGTTCGCGAATTCATTTGGTGTGTTGGCTAATGCCCTTCCATTCAGTCCATTAAGTACTTCTCCAATGCCGCCTACATCGGACGCGATCACCGGAACAGAGTAGCACAATGCTTCCAGAATGGACATCGGCATTCCCTCGTAATTGGAAGGAAGCATGAACAAGTCGGCGTGCTGCAAAAGCCGGTGTGCATCCTCCGTTTCGCCGAGGCAATACGCATTTGCCGGAAGATCCGCCATTTCATCCTTGTTGCCGATCCAGAAAAAGTGAACATTATGGCCGGCCAGCAATTCCGCCACTTCACAAAAAAGCTCAAATTTTTTCTGCGGCGAGATCCGTGCGATGCACATGACCTTGAAGCCATCTTTCGATTGGATCAGTTCAGTTAGCCGCTGGTAACTTTCGCTCTGGTTTTCGGAGGCATTCGTCGAGTAGTCGGTAATGCCATTATAAATGTAGGATACGTTTTTTTTGATCCCCTCGTTCAGCAGGTTTTCATAGTCGTATTTACTTACACCCACAATGTGTTTCGCCCTGATCTGGAGCAGGCGTTCCAGGTGGAGGAACTTCCTGAATGCGATGCGGATGGAGTCGAAGCCATGGACAGTGTAAACGATTTTTTTCTTAGGAAACGCGAGGCGGCCGAGTATCCCGATTTTGGACGAATGCAGGTGGACCACATCCGGCTTGAAAATCTGGTACAGACGGCGCAATTCATTCACGACCTTATGCTCTTTGGAAAGACTGATCGACCGCTGCAACGGGTTGATCTTCCATTGAGCAACTTCCGATGGCAGCACTTTCCATAGTTCCCCATCCTCCGACGACGCCACCATTACCTCATGGCCATCGTTGACGGATTCCCGCGCGAGATTGATCACCACGGATTGAGCACCTCCGAGTTCAGCAAGCGTGATGACATGTAATATTTTCATAATCTCAATAACAACTCCAAAGGAACCGTTTCCCTGTTAAATTCAATATTAATGGCTGCCGGCAGCACCGGCCTTTCTCAGCATTCCCTGTATGCTGGCTACCAGGGATTCAGAATAGGTACCTACTGCTTTGAGACTTTCGTAACTATCCGACGAAATCTTTTGGTAAAGATTCGGATCTTCGATCGCCGATTCCAGTTTTTTCAAAGATTTGCCGAATGCTTCGGGTGTACTAATATCGGCAAAAATTGCCGTCTTCATGTCCGTTGCGTAGATCGGAATTTCGCCAACTGCCGTAACGAAGCATACCAGCCCGTTTTGCATCGCTTCTGCCACGCTCATAGCCATTCCTTCGTGGGTACTCAGCTGGATCAGAAAATGATAGTTCCTGAATAATTCCAGTTTTTGGCTCCCATTCACTTCGCCCTGAAACCGGACCCGGTTTTCGAGCTGGTTCGTACGAATGTATTCCATTACCGTTTCGAGCATACCATCATCCCTACCGTAAATATCGAGAGATACATTGTGCCCGCTGTCGGTCAGGTATCGGATCGTGTCGATGGCCAAAGGTAGGTTTTTTACGGTATTGATCCGCCCGAGAAACATGAAGCGTAGATCCTGTTTATCCAGGGGTGGAGCTGTTTTATAATCCGGTGAATGTGTAGTAAAAAACGAAATGACCTCGACGGCGGCCGACGGCTTGAAGTGCTGGGAAACAAATAGGGCAGTAGCCCGGGAATCGGTAAAGATCAGATCGGCATTACGGATGGCCGCCTGGCTGAATAGCTGGTCGAGACGGTGAAAAAATGCGGTGTTGTGTATAAAGGAGATGAACCGCAGCCGTGGCCGGAGCTTTTTGGCAATTACACCCAGCAGCGATGCCCGCCAAAGCGAACAGATCATCACATCGGGTGCAAAGTTCAATATGAACCGGATCATTTTGGGAATGACCAGCGGATACATGCTCAGCTTATAGTCGAACGGAACCAGACAGGCCTTCTCCTCGGGGGAAAGGTGGCTGGTTATATTGGCATCGACGCTTCCGAGTACCATCACTTTCAGGTCAAATTGCCTGTTCAGTTCGGGTAATGCCGATAACATCGCTACTTCGACGCCGCCGATCTGCACGTCGTGCAGGATGTAAAGTAGTTTTCGTTTGGCCAAGGTTAGTGTGTCGTTCAGTATGGTGTTATTTTGTGAATACCTGGCCCCATTGTTCCATAATGCCGCCTAATTCGAGCGAATGGAGCCTTTGCGACTTGTACGTTCTCATACGCCCGCGGAGATCGTCGTCCTGCATCAGGGCGGCCAGGGATTGCGATAATTTTTTCACATTTCCCGCTTCAACCAGGATACCATTCTTTCCGTCTTCGATCAGCTCTTCCGGTCCCGTATCGCAGTCGAATGCGACAATCGGCAAATGGAATGCCAATGCTTCCAGAAGTACCATCGGTAATCCTTCAAACCGCGAGCTCAGGCAGTATATTGATGCCTCCTGAAAGTAGGTGAACACAGCTTTCGTAGCGCCGACGAGTTCCACAGAATCTCCGATACCGTGCTCCGTTATCTTCCTTTCGAGATCAGGTCTGACTTCCCCATCGCCGATGATAAGCAACTTCCATTCTTTCCGAAGTTCTACCGGCAGTGCGCGCCAGGCATCTACCAATTGATCGAAGCCCTTCTGAAAAGTGAGCCGACCGACGGAAATGACCGTTTTGGAAGGATTATCATTCATTTGTTGCTCTTCCAGGAACATCGGGTTGGGAATGTGTACGAGTTGCGCATGCTGGTACCAGCTTCCTTGCTTCCAGAACTGGATATCGCGGGTCGTTAGCGTAATGATCCTGTCGGCGAAGCAAAGTGCAAGCTGCCGGGCAAACGACCGTGCCGGTATACCCAGATTTACTTTAAAATTGAAATGCTCCCAAACGATATGCCGGATACCGGTAAAAGCCAGAGCCGGTACCGAATACGTAGCCATGATCGATTCTACCGTAACAAATGAGTCGATGTGGTTGCTGTTAACGAACTGCCTTATCTTATGGTGTGAATAAAGGATTTTCCGGATTCCTTTCATCGTATCTATATGCAGGCTGGTTACTTTCACATTTGGTTCGAAAGGAAAGAAAACCTTTGCGGGATCGCCATAAAGGCCCAGGACATGAATATTATAATTTCTTTTGGCAAGCTCATTGATAATGACCGAAGCTACGCGTTCTGTCCCACCAACCGCCGAGATATTATAAATAAAAAAGACAATATTAGGCATACGATTTTTGTCTGGTGACCACTTGGAGCACCAGGTGTAGGATTTTAGCTACCACATAAGATACTGTCAAGAAAAAGAGGGCCCAGAAACTTGTATTGCCGAACAGCAAGAGATCATCGATAAGGCGCGTGGAGCAACTGATCAGCACGACAATGAACAGGAACGAAAAATAGTTCATATTCAGCGGGTTCAGGTTTTTAAATGTGTTACGCAGGTATCCTACCAGCAAGCCGATGATCAATGCATAAATAATACCTCCCCAAAGCCCGAAGAAATGATAGGCCAGGTAATTGTATCTCGCATTTGCACCTGAGGTCCTGCGGCCGGTATAATAGGCAAACACATCCACCCCCACCGGTTCCGGCGGCGTAATCGCGAAACCGAGATTTTTCAGTATCGTACCCCAGCCTGGGTAGAAAGCATATTTAAAAAAGGAAGATGCCTGGATGCTATCCATTACCTCGTCGTAATACCCCAGAAGAAAAATGTCACCACTCGACATAAGCCGCAGGCCTACCTGCTGAATGGCCGAGTTGATGTTGGCGCCTGCGGAGACGATCACAATGGCAACGGGGAAGCTAGCTAACAGTGCCATCATCGGCAGCGAAAGCTTGATCGTTTTCATCCTTCCCTGTACTACCATCGGGTAGGTAATCAGGAAATAAAGGATGAAGAAAATCAAAATGGATGACTTTGACCCGCTGGTAGCGATGTCGATCAACAGTACGAAACAGATGACCATCTCGAACAGGCTGAACCGCTTTTTGAGGTAAATGAGTTTGTAGTAAAGTGTGATGATAACCAGTGTCCGGTACGATATCAGGAATGCACGGATAATCCCGTGGCCGGCATAAGCCGAAACGTGGTTTTCTTCTTCGTTAAGCAGTACGATACCAACCGTTTTCAGATTGACGGCTACCACCAGTACATATGCGACGCAAACCACGAAAAGGAACAAATCGAACTCGCCTATGCCGCGGGTTGGTGTTTCAACTTTATGCGTATCACCCCCCAGCTTTATAACAGGAATGTATGCGGCGATCGAAAGACCGAGGAACAGCGCGATTTCAGTTCCTAAAAATGACCAGCCATATACAGGTTTCAATTGCTGGTCGGAATAGAGGAAGTACACGCAGAACGCCCCTCCGGTGAGGTTAACTACTGTGAGCAACAGCGGGTCGAGGAGACCCCAGTAAATCTTTCGGTACATGAAAAGGTAAAAGCATAGAAATCCCGCATAAATAGCTCCGTAGAAGAGCCAGTTATCTATGATCGACTGTATGAAAAACTCATTTCCCACCTTTCAGGCTGTTTTTAAAATTCGAAAGCTTCACACGGAACCAGTAGTAAGAGCCGACAGCACTGCCAAGGTTATTGAACACAATTCCGACAATGTCTTTTTTATGCCGCTGGTCTACATTCAATGAGCTCATACCTAGGTCGTTGTACAGTGAAATGAGTTTGGGCATATAAACGAAATGCTCGCGAAGTCGGCCATATAATTCCACGTTGTAGACATGGTCGGCTGCTAACTTATAGTCTAAGTTATACTTCTTTTGTTTATAAACGGACCTCGGGTAGAAAATGGCCTGGTGCGAAATGTTACGCAGCGGGATGTTCCATTTACTGGCTTTACCGGTATAAATTCGGTTACTCTTTTTGAGATAAGTATTCCCGTAGTAGATGCTGTCGGCCAAGGTAAATTCGGCGGCCACCTCTTCAATGATCGTGGGCGAGGCCAGTACGTCATCACATCCCAGGAAATAAGCCCAATCTCCTGTCGCGAGATCGAGCCCCTTGTTCATAGCGTCGTAGATCCCGCGGTCGGCTTCGCTTTTCCAGAGTGCGATCTGACCCTCATATTTTCGGATGATATCCAGTGTCCCGTCGGTCGAAAGCCCATCCAGAATGATGTACTCAATATTGTCGTAACTCTGGTTGACGACACTTTTGATAGCATTTTCCAGGTCTTTCTCGCCGTTCCTTACAACTGTGATGATCGAAATTTTAGGATACTGCATAACTTAGATTTTGCGGCAACTTGCTACTTCTCTGAGGAAGTTGTCGCGATATTTTGAAATCGTGAAATTTTGAGAAACATGGTCGCGCGCACGTTCGGCTATGCCTGCGTACAAGCTATTATCATTGAGTAATCTTTCAAGTTCAATAGCCAGCCCGTGTTCGCCGGAACGGAAAAGCAAGCCGGTTTGCTCATGCTGCACGATCTCGCTGGTGCCTGCCGAATCGTACGCAACCACTGGAGCGCCATACATCATACCTTCGATGGTGACGCGCCCGAGCGCCTCGTTGAGGGAGCACATCAGTAATACGTCGAGCCGGCGATAGATGCTTTGAATATCTTTGGTAAACCCCGTGAACCGGACATGATCGCTTATCCCAAGGTCCTGTATACAATTCGCAATTTCCTCATAATAAGCCGGATCACCAATTTCGCCTACAATTTCCAGTTCAACAGCAATGCCTTTTTTCAGGAGCGCATTCACGGCTTTTACGGCAGTCAACTGGCCTTTGGCGGGAACGATAATGCCTACAATGCCCAATAAGGGCGTCCCATTCCGCGTGCGTGAGCGAATGGCGGGAGGCGTGTCCACAAGTCCATTGTAGATTATGACATGCGGTGCGGTTACGCCCGCTTCGATCACCCTTTTCTGGGCAACGCTTTCTGAAATGCAGATTATGCGAGCCGCTTTGTTAGCCCAGAACCGGAAAGATGATCTGCCGAAGTTATATTTATAATCGTAATCCTCGTACACGAACTCGCGGATGTGCCATAGGTGCTTGCGACCTGAAAAGAAAGCGACGAGTGCTCCAATGAAGATGACCGAGGAGTTGGTATGGATCAGGTCGATTCGTTTCCGGATAACCAGCATTGCCATGTACAATGCGGCCACAATATTGAATCCAAATCTTTTAATGCTGTGAAACCATTGCGGAAATCTCGGGTCCTTGTGAACATCGTTGGCAAACCTGACGACTTTGTATTCGATGCCGTTTTGGGCCAGCTCCTTAGTGAAGTCGCCTTCTTCCAGGCATATCACCCACCAGTCGATCTCGTCACGCGTGGCGGTGAGTAATGTTAAAAGCGACCTGTTGGCACCGTAGAGTGTGCTGTAATGGCTGAATGACAATATTTTTGGCTTTGTTCCGGTCTTCATGACTTACTTTTCAAATGGCTCAGCTTTTTGACATAAGGTTCAATCAGAGGGAAATTAAAGGCGGCGGTTACCAAACCCATGATACAAAGTTTGATACCCAGTGAGATAATCACTATGGAAGGCCCCGAAGTCCAGCTGGCAGCGATATTTGCTTCCAGCAGGTAGGCGATTATGAGAACCACTAACGAGGGGATCCGCCGTGCAAGCAATGCGTAAAGTTCATAAACACGCTGTTGCAGCACCTTGTTGATCAGCATGTAAAACACGACCGAAAAGTTGACGTAAAAGGCAGCGACCAGCAGGATCGCCGTCATTTCCAATGATTTGAAATACAAAACACCACACAGGATAGAGAGGACTGTGACCGTACTGCAAATCAAGCCGGTGGTGAAGAGCAGATCGGTCCTTCCGGCAGCCTGAAAAATAGCACCGCTGCTGGACATCAGCATTTGTATCCAGATCGAAATACTGAGAATTCGGAGGATAGGCACTACCCCCAACCATTTTTCACCCAGAAATAGCTGGATGAGTTCCGGAGACGAGAAATAGATGAATACAGACACTGGCAGCCCGAGGATAGCCAGTATTTTCACAATTTTAATGTACTCCTGAAAAATAACCGCCTTGTTATGCTGGTACTTAGCCAGGATCGGGTGGATGACGGGCGTTATAACATGCGTGAGGTTCGATACGGGGTACATCATCAGCTGATAAGCCTGATTGTACAATCCCAGACCTGCATTTCCTATGAACTTACCCACGAGGATGTTATCGAGGTTCCTCGAAAAGTAGTTGATACAATTGAATGCAAACTGGTACGACGAATACTTCGCGATTCCCCGTATTCCGGAAAACGAAATGCCGGAATGGATTTTCAAGCCGGAGTTGACAAAATAAAGCGAAAAGACGAGGATGCTAAAAGCGATTGAACGCCAGACAATGGAGAAGAAACTGAAATCGTGGTAGGCAAGAGCGACGCCCAGGCAACCGGTCAGAAACGTGCTGGTTACGTCGATAAGACCGATGGTTTTAAATGCCTGTGCCTTGATGAGCATGTTTTTGGGAACGATGCACAATGCACTGAAAAATACCTGAATGGCTAGCAGCCGGCTGATTTTGATGTAAACGGGATTGTCGTAAAACGCCGCAATGGGGTAGGAAAGTAATGCAAATCCGGTTGCCAGCACGACGCTTAGCAGAATGCTTACTTTAAATATGTCCGAAAAATCTTTACCGGTAAAATCCTGCTTCTGAATGATTGCCGAGCCCAGCCCGATGTCGCTCAGGATGCTGAAAAACGTGATGAAAACAGTTACTACCCCTACAATTCCGAACTCCGCAGGGGAAAGCAAACGGGCCAGCATTGAATTTATGACCAGCCCCAGCAGTATTCCACTGTATTTCGTGATGAATACGATGATTGCCCCTCTCTTGATTTCCTGCTGAACTTTCATTGACCAGTTATATTTGAACGAGTTCGGGATCGTTGGCAATGAATGTAGCAGATACCTGCGAGGTAAACCGGGTAATCAAAAAACTAAGCATGTGTATTAAGTTGAGTATTGGCGCACTTACTGTTGTTCGTTTGCGCCCGAAACGATCTTCTGTATTACTTGTTCTTTAACGAGAAGGATGTATAAAAGGGTGAAGAAGCCGCCGAGGAAGCCCCATATCAAACCAATGCGCAACCTTTTGGGACTGCTTTTAGCCAATGGTACTTTCACCGGTTCGAGCACCTTAAACACCGGCCGCTCCTCTTTTACATTTACTTTGGCCTGCTCATATCTCCGCACGAGGTCGCTGTAAAGCGATTCCGACAGCACATATTCAGCTTGCAGCCGCTGTTCTTCAATTTTGGCAGTATTTGAAAAGATATTCCTGTTCTGGTCACGGTAGCTCTGGAGCGCATATTCTGCCGAGCGAAGTCTGGTTTTGGCTTCTTTCACACGGTCGGCGAGTAACCCTTCGCGCTGGCTGGCCTTGGACGAGCGGTAATCTTCCACGTAGTCGATCAGGTATTTTTGGGCTGCTTCGACTACGATTGCGGAAACAAAGGGATCAACCGTTTCCGCGCTGATGTCGATTACGCCGCTTTTCGGATCAACTTCTGCCGAAAGCATGGAAATCGCACCGATTACATTGGATTGCTCCTGAAGTGAGTAAGACAAGATTCCGTCTTTATTGAGCTTGATCTCTTTCTTCGGCGCATCCGATGATGAGGAGGAGAACAGACCGGAGAACAAACCTGGTTTCTGCTGTGCACGCATGAAATCCAGCAGCGTTTTATAAGGCTTATTGGTTTGATCGACAACGGGCTGTTTCAGGAGAAATTCGCCAAAGGGCGAGCTCTGCATGATGTTCGGGTAAAGGTCTGGTTGGAGTTTCTCCGCACCTTCGCCGAGTCCGGCGCCGAGCAGTGAGAACGAGCTCCTTCTGGAAGCACCATATTCAGGCAGCAGGCTCACTTTGGCTTCGTACTTTTTGGTGAGTGTGAAGCTGTAAGCAATACCGATTATTACAGACACAACCGCGACGATGATCAACAATTTGATATACTTTCCTAGGAACAGGATGATATCGGTGAAACGTATTTCCGAAGCGTCGAACGATCTTTCCGTGATGTTGGCTACTTCCGGCTTTTTTTCTGGATGGGATATCATGGTTAATTTCTGCTCAGGGTAATTGCCGCCAGGGTGATCGTACTTACAATGGATGCGACGAAAGAGAACAATGCGATGCGCTCACCAGGTGTCCGCTGACGATCCGGCTCGGCTACCTTCACGGGGACGGTCACGACCGCACCTGGCTCCACTTTCGGGAAGGATTTAAAGAACAGAAAGCTTTTTGTCCGATGCGTCCGGCCATTGGGGTAAGATACGAACACACGTTTTTTCCAACCTTGCTCGGTGTAACCGCCAGCCTGAGATATGTAATCCTCGTAACCGAATTTTGGATCGAAGTTCATCACGGACGGATTGTGCACGCCCCCTTGAATCCGCACTGTTTCCAGTCGCCTCGGGATGATCAGCGTGTCACCATGCATCAGCAACAGGTTCGATGAAAGCGACGGCTTATTGATAATTGCTTCGATATCGACGGCAATGAGCTCCTGGCCCCGGTAGAAACGTGCTCCGGGCAGATAAGCTTCGGACCGGAGGCCGCCTACCTTGCCGAACAGATCCGAAATGCGTTCGAAATTGTTGATAATAGTGTAGTTACCCGGATACCGGACTTCACCGATGATGGTAACCGATTTTTGAGCTTCGTATCGTGGCGACTTGCGTACCACGATAATGTCCTGTGGTTGCAGTTTGAACTTCTGATCATCAGGGTTCAGTACCAGGTTATCGGCTACGTCGATCGAGAAAATGCGAACGTTTTGCGAAGCAGGCAAATCAAGTGTATCGTTCTTTACACGACGAGATACTTCAATGCGATAAGGGATACCGCCTTCGGTATAGCCACCGGCCTGGAAAATAAGGTCGGCGATCGTAATGTCTTTATAATAGTAATAGTTTCCTGGGTTGATCACCGAGCCGCTAATGGTCAGGAAAGTAAATTCTTTCAGATCCTCCACCGATTTGATGGTCAGAATATCACCTGCCAGCAATGGAATGTCCGAAATTTCACCATTCACAAGTTTCCGGAGATCGATTGCTACGATACCCGTTTGGGTTTCGCCGCTGGACCTTTCCAGGATTGCCCTGTTCAGGAATGCACGCGGGCTGAGTCCCTGCGCCATCTGGATCAGTTTCAGCACCGAGTTGCAGCGCTCTTCCAATGCGTACGGGCCCGGTACCGTCACTGCACCGCGTATCTCGACCTGGTTTGCTACGACATCCAGGATTCGCTTTACATTGAAAATATCACCGTTTTTGGGTGCGAACGTCTCGATCTGAACAGAATCGATGCTACCGATCATGTAATTGGTACCGGTATTCCGCTGGTAAGTGAAAGTTTTGGTATAAGCTTCCGGTGTAAACCCGCCTGCATAGCGGATAAGGCTTGCCAGGCTCTCGCCTGCTTTCGCTTCGAAAATGCCGGGACGTTTCAATTGCCCATTCAGTTCGATCCTCGTTTCAAAAGGTCGGATAAGGATAATGTCCTGGTCTTGCAGGGCTATATTGTCGCGCAGGTCGGCATCGACGAGGAAGCGGTAAAGGTCGATTGTGCGGATGACCTTGTTGTTGCGTATCACCTCGATATTACGATACGAACCGTTCAGGCTTGGTCCGCCGGAAATCGAAAGGGCATTGAATGCGGTAGCGAGTGACGATACGGTGTATGTGCCGGGACGTGCAGCCTCGCCTGTGATCATCACGTGTATGCTGCGTACATTACCCAGCGTGATCGACGAGTAGGTACCCGAACCCGGGCGGTTGAGCGTCGAATAGGCCTGGCGCAGGCGGTTGATAATACGTTCACTAGCTTGCTCGATAGTCAATCCATTGACATACACCGGCGCGAGATTGAGCATTTTGACGGTTCCTTCCGGGCTGATCTTCATGCGGAAGTTATCCACAGCATTACCGTAGATATCCACCACAATCTCATCTTCCGGCCCGAGAATGTAGTTCCGGGGCGTGGCAATGCGCAGGTTGGGCTCAAATGTGGAGCGGGTCCGCGAAAAGAAGTTATATCCGAATGTGCGTCTTAACCGGCGGTTGCGCGCACGACGCGCGCTGGTGGAGTCGCGTTCGTTGTTGGCTTCATCGTCCAGTTCATCCGCTTCGTCCTGCTCCCTGGTTTCATCCAGTTCATCGCGATTCGGATCCTCCTGCTGCTTCTCGTCGGGCTTCTGTTGCAGCCGTTTGCGCATGGTCGATATCTGGTCAAGCGTATAACCTCTCTGCAATGCAGCCCGTTCGATATCCATATCCGACATACCCGCCGATTTGGCCTGGTTGTAGAAGTCGACAGCCTGCTGGTTGGTCACCTGGGAAGGGTCGACTTTGGGTTGCGTCGGGTCCGTCGGGAGCTGTGGAGAAGTGTTGTTTTGAGCAAAGACGCCGATGTTGATCAACAGGAGCAGCAACAAAAAGGCATTCCTGAAATTACTTCTTACAAAGGATTGATAATGCATGCAGTGTAGTTTAATTACAATCAGGACCGCTCCGTTTCCGGGTGGTCCTGCGGTTAAATATAAATGATGCCCGGGGCAAATCTACAAAATCTATTTTTATTTAAATGATCCGTCGGATCGATCCGGCTCTGATCACGAACCGGCACCTTCTACCCGGATTGCCAGCTCTTTAAGCTGCCCGTCCGATATCGTCGAAGGCGAGTCGATCATCACGTCCCTTCCGGAATTGTTCTTAGGGAATGCAATGAAGTCCCGGATCGAATCCGCCCCGCCGAAAATCGAGCAAAGCCTGTCAAAACCGAATGCGATACCGGCATGAGGAGGAGCTCCGAATTCAAATGCATTCATCAGGAAGCCGAACTGCTCCTGCGCCTCTTCGGCCGAGAATCCGAGGATCTCGAACATTTTCCGTTGCAGCTCTTTTTCGAATATCCGTACAGAACCTCCGCCCACTTCAACGCCGTTGATTACCATATCGTATGCATTGGCCCTTACTTGTCCCAGATTTCCATCGAGCAATCCGATATCCTCCGGTTTGGGGCTGGTGAACGGGTGGTGCATTGCAAACCAGCGGTTTTCCTCTTCCCCGAATTCGAGCAGAGGGAAGTCGATTACCCACAATGCACGGTATTCGTCGGGATTGCGCAGCCCCAGGCGGGAACCTATTTCGAGGCGCAGCTCATTGAGTTGCTTACGCGTTTTGTCGCCCTGGCCCGACAGAATCAGTAACAGATCACCCGGCTTGGCATCGAACGCTTCAACCCATTTTTTAAGCTCTTCTTCGGTATAAAATTTGTCTACGGACGATTTGATCGATCCATCGGTATTGTAACGAACGTATACCAGCCCTTTTGCGCCGATCTGCGGGCGCTTGATCCAGTCCGTCAGTTCGTCGACCTGCTTTCTTGTATAACCCGCGCAGCCGGTGGCATTGATACCCACTACCAGGCCTGCATCGTCGAATACGCCGAAGCCTTTTCCGGAAGTAAGGTCGCGATCTTCCCCTTTCAGTTCCACAAACTGCATTTCAAAACGAATATCCGGCTTGTCTGAACCGTAAAGGCGCATCGCGTCCGCGTAGGTCATGCGGGGAACTTCGGGCAGGTCTATATTTTTGACTTTTGCGAAAAGTTCGCGGATCATGCCTTCGAAGGTGTTCAAAACGTCTTCCTGCGTCACGAACGACATTTCACAGTCGATCTGGGTGAATTCCGGTTGGCGGTCGGCGCGCAAATCCTCATCACGGAAACACTTCACGATCTGATAATAACGGTCGAAACCGGCCACCATCAGCAATTGTTTGAATGTCTGCGGGGATTGGGGCAATGCATAGAACTCGCCTGGGTTCATACGGCTCGGTACCACGAAATCGCGGGCACCTTCCGGCGTCGATTTGATAAGGACCGGCGTTTCCACTTCGATAAAATTCAGGTTGTCCAGGTAAGTACGGGTGTAGCGTGCCACCTGATGGCGCAATTGCAGGTTTTTACGAACCACATTCCGGCGAAGGTCGAGGTAGCGGTACTTCATGCGGATATCGTCGCCGCCGTCGGTTTCGTCCTCGATCAGGAACGGAGGGAGTTTCGCGGGGTTCAGAATGCTGAGTTCAGCCACGCGGATCTCGATGTCGCCGGTTGCGATCTTGTCATTTTTTGCGAGACGCTCGATCACCGCACCTTTGGCCGAAATTACGAATTCGCGGCCCAGCGAGCGGGCGGTTTCCAACACATTTGCGGGGGTTTTACCCTCTTCGAAAAGAAGCTGGGTGATGCCGTAACGGTCGCGTAGATCGAGCCAGATCATGCCTCCTTTGTCGCGGACGCGCTGAACCCAACCACACAATACAACGTCTTGATTTACATGTTCTAAGCTTAATTCCCCGCAGGTATGTGTACGTAACATATAACTATTTTAATACTGATATAATGAAAGTCGCTGATAATAAATGCGGCAAAAGTACGTATTTTTAGCAAATCTAACATGAAGTGTTTTTTATGAAAATATATGGCAGCGTAGGCGGACGAGTGGGGTTGGTACTTTCATCACTTGTTTTTTCCGTAACCTGTTCATGCAGCGACCCCGAACCTTCCCCCGGCGGAAGCGGCCTGTCGGACCAATTTGAAACAGCCCCAGAACAATTCCCGATAGCTTCCGGGGTGATCGATGAAGCGTCCGGTCTCGCGGCAAGTGCTACCATGCCCGGTTACCTCTGGACGATCCAGGATTCCGGCCAGCCCAATGCATTGTACCTCATCAGCAAAGACGGTAAAAGCATCAAACAATATAATGTACCCGGCAGCAACAACCACGATTGGGAGGAAGTGGCGGTAGGCCCCGGCCCCGATAATGGCGTTTCCTACGCATACATCGCCGACATCGGCAACAACAATCAGCCGGTGACTTCTACGAACACCATTTACCGCATTCCCGAAATCACAGGAACGGATGGTTCGTTCAGCGAGAATGCTTTGCAAAAAATCACATTCAGCTATCCCGACGGCCCCCGCGATGCCGAAGCATTGATCGTCGATCCGGTAACAAAGGACATTTTCGTATTGTCGAAAGAATTGCGGGGCACAAACATTTACCGTCTTGCATTTCCCCAGTCAACAACGGATGTGAGTGTGGCCGAAAAGGTCGGTACTGTTCCGGGCGTGTTATTTGCAACGGCGGCCAGCATTTCCAGGGACGGTAGTGAAATAATGGTTCGCACGTACACGACTGCATATACTCCGGCTGTATATTATTGGAAAAGGAACAATGGCGAAACTGTCGCACAAACACTCGTCAAATCCGCCAATAAAACTTTGATGGTCGCGCTTGAACCGCAGGGCGAGGCGATCTGTTTTGAAAACGAAGGCAAAGGCTTCTACACTTTGAGCGAAAAGGGAAATGCCGCCAGCGTATCACTGAATTTTTACAAGCGAAAATAATCACAAACTATGATCAGAAATTTACTCCGCGCAGCACTCCTCGTGCTGGCGCAGCACGTTTATGGGCAAGTCGCTTCCGACGAGCAGTACATCCGTGAAAATTATTCCAAAGCCGAATACGACATTCCGGTAAGAGACGGCGTGAAGCTGCATACCATCGTTTACTCGCCCAAAGACGCCTCCGCGGACAAGAAATACCCCTTTTTAATGCAGCGCACCTGTTATAGTGTAGCGCCGTATGGAGCCGACAAATACCCGCCTCGCATTGGCCCAAGTCCCGCACTCATGCGCGACAAGTTCATATTCGTCTACCAGGATGTGCGCGGGCGTTACATGAGCGAGGGCACGTGGACGAACATGACCCCGCATATCGATCAGAAGAAAGGTAAGAACGACGTCGATGAGGCGTCGGATACTTACGATACGATCGAATGGCTGCTCAAAAACGTAGCCAACAACAATGGCCGGGTAGGGCAATGGGGTATTTCGTATCCCGGCTTTTATACTACCGCCAGCGCATTGGCCGGGCATCCCGCATTGAAAGCGTCGTCTCCGCAGGCTCCCATCGCCGACTTCTTTTTCGACGATTTTCATCACAATGGCGCATTTACACAAGGTTATTACCTCACATTTCCGGTGTTCGGCATTAAGCCGCCGAAGCCTACGAGCGATTCCTGGTTCACGGGTGAAATGTTTACCCCGAAGCCGGATGGCTATACATTCAACCTGGAAATGGGTTCTTTGAAAAATTTCGACAAATACTATTCCCAAAACTTTTACTGGCAGGAGACCGTCAACCATCCTAATAAAGACGAGTTCTGGAAGAAACGCGACATCCTGCCGCATTTGAAAGGCGTAAAACATGCATTCATGACCGTAGGCGGCTGGTTCGATGCGGAGGATTTGTATGGCCCTTTGAATACCTATAAAACCCTTGAAAAGAACAATCCTTCCATGTATAACACATTGGTGGTAGGGCCGTTCGGCCACGGCCGTTGGAGCCGTGAAACCGGGCATACACTGCATAATGACATTTATTTCGGAGATAGCATTGCCACTTTTTACCAAAACAATATCGAAGCGA
This sequence comes from Dyadobacter soli, assembly GCF_900101885.1. Lineage (GTDB taxonomy): Bacteria > Bacteroidota > Bacteroidia > Cytophagales > Spirosomataceae > Dyadobacter > Dyadobacter soli. Next base: position 28,868 of record NZ_FNAN01000015.1, read on the forward strand.
AATTCTTTAAGCACTTTTTGAAAGAGGCGGGAGACGGAAAAACCGGTTTGCCGGAGGCATATTTGTTTGACACGGGAAAAAAGGAATGGAAGACATTCGATAAATGGCCGGCAGCCAATGTAGAAAAGCGCAAATTGTATTTTCACGCGAAAGGCAAGCTGGATTTCAATGCCCCGAAGGAAGGTAAATCGGTGACCGAATATGTAAGTGACCCGCTGAAACCGGTTCCCTACACGGCCAATTACAAGCAGATGTCGGGCTTCACGCCATTTGAGTACATGTCGGAAGACCAGCGCTTTGCTGCTACCCGAACCGACGTCCTCGTTTTTGAAACAGATATTTTAACCGAAGATGTTACCCTTGGCGGCGAAATCAATGCATTGCTGAAATTCAGCACGACAGGTACCGACGCCGATTTCTTCGTGAAACTGATCGACGTGTACCCCGACGACGAAAAGAACCACGCCTATATGCCCGACCCGAAAGTGGTGCTGGCCGGCTACCAGCAAATGGTACGCAGCGAGGTAATGCGTGCCCGCTTCCGCAACAGTTTTGAAAAGCCCGAACCCGTAATCGCAGGCAAGGTTACCGACCTGAAATTCCGTTTGCAGGATGTGCTGCATACCTTCAAAAAAGGGCACCGCATTATGGTGCAGGTACAGAGCACGGCATTCCCGCTGTTCGACCGCAACCCGCAGAAATACGTAGAGAATATTTACAAAGCGCAGGATTCCGACTTTACCAGCGCCAAACACACTATTTATCATCAGGCCGACGCTCCAAGCTCATTGGAAGTGGAGATCATTAAATAGGCCGTTTTTATGAATTCAAAAATTTTTGTGATGAGTTTGATGACAGCATCGGCATTGTCGGGGCACGGCAATGCACAGCAACTGAAATACCCTGACACGAGAAAGCAGGAGCATTTTGACGAATACCACGGCGTGAAAGTGGCCGATCCCTACCGCTGGCTCGAAGACGACCGTTCGGAAGAAACTGCGGCCTGGGTGAAGGCGCAGAACGAGGTTACCTTCGGCTACCTGAATGCGATCCCGTTCAAGGAAAAGATATTCGACGATCTCGAAAAGGCTTATAACTATCCCAAATATTCCGCACCGGGAAAGAAGGGCGAGTATTTCTATTTCTACAAAAACGATGGTTTGCAAAACCAGGCCGTACTGTACCGCCAGAAAGGGCTGAACGGCAAACCGGAAGTCGTGATCGACCCGAACAAGCTTTCGCCGGACGGTACAACGCGGCTTACTGTTTTCAGTTTATCCAAAGACGGTGCTCACGCCGTATTCGGCTTCTCGAAAGGCGGCTCCGACTGGCAGGAATATCAGGTGATGGATATGAAAGACCTCTCCATGCTGGCCGATAAGGTAGAATGGGTGAAGGTTTCGGGTGCTTCATGGCAGGGTGATGGCTTTTATTACAGCCGCTATCCCAAGCCGGACGGCAGCGCACTAGCTGCCAAAAACGAAAACCACCAGGTGTATTTCCACCGCATTGGCACGAAACAGGAGCAGGACAAACTCGTATTTGAAGACCAGGCTAACCCGCAGCGTTTTCACACCGTGGGTACCACCGAGGACGAGCAATATGCAGTGCTGAATGTAAGCGACCGCGGAAAAGGCAAGGATGGCAATGCAATTTGGGTATTGAAAAAAGGGGAGAGTCATTTCGTACCCGTCCGTGAGGAGATCACCGACGCCAGCTTCCGCATTATCGAAAACATCGGCCCCGATTTCCTGATCGAAACCAACGACGACGCTCCGAATGGAAAGGTAACGCTTTTCAAAACGGCCGGCAGGACTTGGGAAACTGTGCTGCCAGAACGCCAGGAGCCGCTGGAATATGCACAGCTGGCAGGCGGAAAGTTGTTTGTGTCGTATCTGAAAGACGTTACGAGCCGTGCGTACGTGTACACCCCCGCGGGCAAGCTCGAAAGCGAGATTGTATTGCCCGGGCTCGGCGCAGCGGCGGGTTTTGGCGGAGATAAAGAGGATACTTTCGTGTTTTACGCATTTACCTCTTTCAATTACCCGTCGACAATCTTCCGCTACGACATTGCGAGCGGTAGAAGCAGTGTATTCCGCGCACCCGAAGTTGCATTCAAGCCGTCGGACTACGAAACGAAGCAGGTATTTTATCCAAGCAAGGACGGTACCCGCATTCCGGCGTTCATTACCTATAAAAAGGGTTTGAAACTGGATGGTGGCAACCCTACAATCCTGTATGGTTACGGCGGCTTTAATGTGAGCCTGCCGCCTGCGTTTAGCCCTACCCGTATCCCGTTTTTCGATCAGGGCGGTGTGTTTGTACAGGCCAATCTCCGGGGCGGCAGTGAATACGGCGAGAAATGGCACGAGCAGGGTATGAAGCTGAAAAAGCAGAATGTGTTCGACGACTTCATCGCGGCGGCGGAGTATTTGATTCGTGAAAAATATACATCGCCGGAAAGGCTGGCCATTCAGGGCGGTTCCAATGGCGGGTTGCTGGTGGGTGCGGTGATGAACCAGCGTCCGGAGCTTTTCAAAGTGGCGTTGCCGGCAGTAGGCGTAATGGATATGCTCCGTTTCCACAAATTTACTATCGGCTGGAACTGGATCGCCGATTATGGCAGCAGCGATAATGCGGAGGAATTCAAGGTTTTACATATGTACTCCCCGCTCCACAATATCAAAGCAGGCGGACATTACCCCGCAACCATGATCACCACCGCCGATCACGATGACCGCGTAGTGCCCGCGCATTCATTCAAATACGCCGCGGAATTGCAGGCACAAGCCGGCAGTACTTCCTCCAACCCACTACTCATCCGGATCGACACCAACTCCGGCCACGGCGCGAGCAACACCAAAAAAGCGCTGGAAACCCAGGCGGATATTTACGCTTTCCTCTTCCGCAACATGGGCCTCACCTGGAAGTAATTAACAGGTAATCCATACGACAATATTAAGCTTCAATAATTTTTTGTAACCGGTGCACATTTTATTGTGCATTCGGTTACATTTGTATATACAACATTCTTACAGTACCGGCAGCATCTTCTGCCGTCCCAGGCACCCGCTCAACGTTTTTCGGAGAATTTCATTAACCCTTTTTTTGACGCTATGAAAAGATGTCTACTTGGGCTTATCGGCCTTGTTATTTCTATTAGTTCATTTGGCCAGTCGCTGGAAACGGATCGGCAGGCGCTTGTTGCAATTTACACCAAGGCTAATGGCCCGGATTGGGGGCTCAATTGGGTAGTACCGGGGAACACCGGCGACAATCCTTGCGGGTGGGATGGCGTGACTTGTGCCGGTGGCCGCGTGACACGACTGCGCATAGACAATATCCGGCCTGCAACACTGCCGGTAGAAATCGGGAATCTGTCGGAACTGACCCACCTTATTATGAATTCGGGATATCTGGGGCCGGGATTTATGGGAAATATCCCCGCTGAGATCGGTAACCTCTCCAAGCTCGAATACCTGGATCTTATGGGTAATGTTTTCAACGCGGACGGCATATCTGCCATTGGTAGCCTTACCAGCCTGAAACAGCTGCATATGACACTACCGGGAAACGTACCTTCCACGTTTGCAAACCTGGTCAACCTGGAACGATGCACACTGGGCAGGTTTGGGCCTATGGACGGCCAAATTACAATTGCATTTCCTGATGCTATTTACCAGTGGTCCAAAATCAAATTCCTGCGCATGGCGGGCGTCATTTTCTCAACGCCAATGTCAAGCCAGATAGGAAACCTCACTACGCTCGATTCGCTGGAATTAACCAGATCACTTTGGGGAGGCGGTGGTTCAGGCGATCCTGTTTGGGGAAGCATTCCCGCTGAAATGGGTAACCTCACCAACCTGCGCTACCTGAATCTTTCATCTAGTGGCCTTACCGGGCAAATACCATCGTCATTGAGCTTGCTGTCAAATTTAGAGGTGCTTGATTTGAGTTATAACGCGCTTACAGAAACAATTCCCGCCGTTACCAATTTTACGAAAATTAAGAGAATGGACTTATCAAATAACGAACTGGTGAGTATGATACCGGATCTATCAGCCATTCCCTTATCCGCGAATGTTAATATTGCCAATAACAAGTTTTCGTTCTCGGGGATGGAAAATAATATCGCTTACCTCGACACTTATTCCCCGCAAAAAGATATCAGAATTGCCGTGGGATTCCCAACAGGCCCTCTGAATGCGGAAGCAGGAGGAATGATATCAAACAACGTGTATAAGTGGTATTTTCAAGATCAGCTGATATTTACCGGCAATGGAAACAGTGAGTTAATGTTTTCAGAGAACGGTTTATACAAGGTACAAGTTACCAATGCATTGGTGCCAGGCCTTGTTTTAAAAGGCGAGGTAGACGCGACAATTCTTCCCGTTACCCTTATCTCTTTCGAAGGCAAATCGCAAGACAACCAAACCAAGCTCACCTGGAAAACCACTTCCGAAACCAACAACAAAGGATTCGAAATCGAGCGCAGCGCCGATGCGCGGACGTTTGAAAAAATTGGTTTTGTAGATGGCAGCGGTGATTCGAAAGAGAATCAGTTTTATCACTTTACCGACCTGGATCCATTTGCAAAAAGCTATTACCGCTTAAAGCAATTGGATTACGATGGCAAATTCGAGTATTCGACAGTCATCGCCGTGAAGGGCGAAGGGGCGATTTTGAAAGTTTACCCCAATCCTGCACAGGAATATCTGACTATATCAGGCATTGCTCAAAAACAGTTCTTCTCGATTACCGATCAAAGCGGACGCATTGTCCTGGAAGGTCAGGTGGCGGATAAGGGGCAGATCAGTATTAAGAATCTGGTACCGGGCCGTTACGTCGTGCGAATAGACGGTGAGAGCAGCAGGTTATTGATCCATAGATAATCGTAAATAATCAGAATACTGATGCGAAAACTATTATTACTTCTTCTACTAGTTTCCTTAAAATCATTCGGGCAGACGCTGGAAACGGACCGTTTGGCCTTGGTGGCTATCTACAACGGGATTTCGGGACCGAACAACCATCCCGAGTTTGAAAATTGGGTTGTGCCGGGCAATACGGGTGACAGTCCGTGTGGATGGAATGGCGTTACCTGCGAAAGTGGCCGGGTAACGAAGTTGAATCTGAGGCATAGCGGGATTCGAGGTACGCTAGCTCCGGAGGTAGGTAACCTCACTGCATTGACCACCTTGGACCTCACGGGCGTCGGCGCGGAGTTGGGCGCGTGGGCGGGCGAGCTCCCGGCAACGATAGGCAATCTTACGAATCTTGAATATCTGTACCTCAGCGAAAACAGGTTCGGTACCGCGAATATGGGCGTCATCGGAAACCTTACCAAGCTGAAAGGTTTGTCTTTAACTCCGCTGGGGCCGATACCGTCGCAGCTGGCAAACCTGGTCAACCTTGAAACACTGTACCTTGGTGCCGACGAAGCGCTGGGCGGCGGTATTCCCTCCGAGTTCCCGGTTTTTCTGACAACATTACCCAAATTGAAAGAGCTCTACCTCATCCAGCAGGTAACAGGCACCCTTCCTGCCGAAATAGGAAATTTGTCGAATCTGGAAGTTCTGGTACTCGACCGTAACTTCTCCATGGACGCTCATTTGCCGACCGGAATAGGTAATCTATCGAATCTTACAAGACTGAAAATTAGCCAGCTGAATTCGATCTCGGACCTAGGACCGATTCCGTTTGATTTGGAGAACTTTCCGGATCTTGAAGAGTTAGAAATATCAGGAAGCCCCTACTCGGGAGCACTGCCTGCTGACTTGTGGAATCTTACCAAGCTTCAAAAGTTGAAAATCGGTTCTACAAATATGAACGGACCGGTTCCTGCTGCTATCAGCAATTTACCCAATCTGACTCACCTGGATTTAGCAGGCAATGCTTTCAGCGGCCCGCTTCCGAGCCTCTCCAACATCCCGGTTTCGGGATTTGTGGATTTGCAGTTTAATGCTTTCACATTTGCCGGTCTGGAAGAGAATATCAGTAAGCTCGACCTTTATGTGGTACAGGCCAAAATTCCTGTGTATGCGCAATTTGTTTCGGGCGGTGCAAAACTGTATGCGCAAGTAGGCGGCACATTGGCAAATAATACCTATAAATGGTTCAAAAATAATGTGCTGTTTGCCACCAACATCGGTGATAGTACATTGACCGTAACCGAAGAGGCTGCCTACCGGGTGGAGGTAACCAACAGCGTCGTTACAGGGTTGACATTATCTAGCAATGGTTACAGCTACGTAAAGCTCCCCGTTACCCTTGTCTCCTTCAACGGCAAATCGGTAAACAACCAAACCAAACTCGCCTGGAAAACAACCTCCGAAACCAGTAACAAAGGCTTCGAAATCGAACGCAGCGCCGATGCGCGGACGTTTGAGAAAATCGGTTTTGTAGATGGCAGCGGGGATACGAAAGAAAATCAGTTTTATCACTTTACCGATCTCAATCCGCTCGCAACAGGCTATTACCGCTTGAAACAGTTGGATTATGACGGAAAGTTTGAACACTCGAAGGTGATTGTTGTACGGGCTGGTGAGGGAATTGTCAAGATGTATCCGAACCCTGCGCAGACGGAACTTACTGTCGAAGGTGCTGCGGAAAACGAACCGGTGTCGGTATTCACGTCAGCGGGCAGGCCGGTCGTAACCGGGGCGAAACTATCGGGTGGTAAGTTCGATGTGACAGATTTGAAAGAAGGGATCTATACCATCAAAATCGGCGATGTTGCGAAGAAATTGCTAATAAAGCGGTAGTCCAGTAAGGTTATTTTCCTTTTTAGTGGTCTGAACTGTTACAAGCACGGTTCAGACCATTTGTTTTTTATCAAAACTTCCAATTCTCACATTAATTCTCGATTTATTTCAACATGCAGGATACAACAGGACGGTGTGCATTGCTAAGTTTCCTAATCTTGCACATACGTTCAGAGTAGTATTAATCTGTTAAAATACTTTCAGCAAAGAAGAATTTCTTACCTCAAAATCGATAAATAATCAGGAAACAAATATGAGCAGTTCAAATGTAAGCCAGTACAGGTACGTAAGCTATTTATGGGATGAAGAGAAAGCCGCTTCCCTGGGTGATGATCAGGTTGCACTTCTTCTGTACCGTTCAAATCTGTTGGGTGCCGATCTTCGCCTGACCAACTATGCTGGTGGAAACACGAGCTGTAAAACCATCGAAAAAGATCCGTTGACGGGCAACCCCGTCGAGGTAATGTGGATCAAGGGTTCGGGCGGCGATATTGGTACTTTAACAAGAAGCGGACTGGCCGGTCTGTACGTCGACCGCCTGCACAGCCTGAAAAACATCTATCGCGGACTGGAATTCGAAGATGAAATGGTAGAGCTGTTCAACCATTGCATTTACGACCTGAAATCGAAAGCCCCGTCGATCGATACGCCGCTGCACGGTTTGCTGCCATTCAAGCACATCGACCACCTGCACCCCGATGCATTGATCGCGATCGCGGCATCTAAGGAAGGCGAGGCTATCACCAAAGAACTGTTCAACGGCGAGCTGGCGTGGGTACCCTGGCAACGTCCCGGTTTCGACCTCGGTTTGCAACTGGAACAGGCATTGAACGACAATCCAGGTATTCGTGGGATCGTTTTGGGCGGCCACGGCTTGTTTACCTGGGGTGATACTGCTTACGAATCATACATTAATACGCTCGATACCATCGAGAGAGCGTCGGAATACCTGGCTGACAACTATGGCAAAAGCCGTCCGGTTTTCGGTGGCGCACGCCTGGAAAGCGAGCCGAAAGAGCGCCGCGCTTCGATAGCGGGCAAACTCGCTCCTTATCTGCGCGGGTTGGCTTCGGAAAAACAAGCCATGATCGGCCACTTTACCGATGATGAGCGCGTGCTCGAATTCATCGCAAGTCATGACCTGGACAAACTGGCGCCACTCGGTACCAGCTGCCCCGACCACTTCCTGCGCACGAAAATCCGTCCGTTGGTACTCGACCTGCCATTCGAAAAACTCGAAGCGGCCGATGCCGAAATCCTCGATCACATCCGTCCGCAATTCGAAGCATACCGTGAAGATTACGTTGCTTATTATGAGCGCTGCAAGCATTCCAACAGCCCCGCGGTTCGTGACCCGAACCCGGTGATCATCCTCTTGCCAGGCGTGGGTATGTTCTCGTTCGCGAAAGACAAGCAAACTGCACGTGTAGCGGCGGAGTTCTATATCAATGCTATTAATGTAATGAAAGGCGCCGAGGCGATCTCTTCTTACGTTTCATTGCCGGAGCAGGAAGCATTCGACATCGAATACTGGTTGCTCGAAGAAGCGAAATTGCAGCGTATGCCGAAAGAAAAATCGGTATCCCGCAAAGTAGCGTTCGTAACAGGCGGCTCGGGCGGTATCGGTAAGGCCATCGCTCAGAAACTGTTGCAGGAAGGTGCTTGCGTAGTGATATCGGATATCGATGAAAAAGCATTGGCGGAAACCAAAGCGGAATTCGATGCGAAATTCGGTAAGGACTTCTCCGACACCACCGTAGCAAACGTGCTCGACGACCAGGCGATCAAAGACGCATTGCACGCAACCAAACTCAAATACGGCGGTTTGGATATCGTGATCAACTGCGCGGGTCTGTCCATTTCGAAACCATTGGCGGACACGACTATCAAAGACTGGGATATTTTGCAGGATGTGTTGGTAAAAGGCCAGTTCCTGGTATCGCAGGAGTCGGTGGCGATCATGCGTCAGCAAGGCCTGGGCGGTGACATTATCAACATCGCGAGCAAGAATGGTATCGTTTCCGGCCCTAACAATGTGGCTTATGGAACGGCTAAGGCTGCTCAGCAGCACATGTCGCGCCTTTTGGCTGCCGAACTCGGTCCGGACAGAATCCGCGTGAACGTGGTGAACCCCGACGCGGTAATTGCCGGAAGCAAGATCTGGGAAAGCGGCTGGGCTGCCGGACGTGCGAAAGCATACGGTATCAAAGTGGAAGAACTTCCTGCTTACTACGCGAAAAGAACTGTTTTGAATGCAGAAATCCATACGGACGACATCGCGAACGGCGTGTACATCTTCGTGAGCGGCTTGCTCAACAAGAGCACCGGAAACGTGATCAACGTCGACGGCGGTGTTCCTGCGGCATTCCTTCGCTAGTTATCAAAATATGTTAAATCAGACTTGGCGGGTTGTTCCAACTTGCCAAGTCTTTTTAATTCTATCCAGATGAAAATTGAACAATATCAGATCGACCAGCATAACGACAGCCTTTTTTCGCGGCATAACAACCAGTACATCTTCCTGCAAGAGCAACTGGGCGAGCAGGGTATTCATGCCAAAGACATTGTAAAACAGCTGGAAGCATTCCAGGTGGCGATCCCGAGCTGGGCATTGGGCACCGGCGGCACGCGCTTCGGCCGATTTTCGGGCGTAGGAGAGCCTCGTTCATTGGAAGAAAAAATCGAGGACGTTGGCTTGCTGCATGCATTGAACCGTTCAAGCGGCTCTATTTCGCTGCATATTCCCTGGGACATTCCCGGCGAAACACAGCCCATTATCGACCTGGCAACGTCGCTGGATTTGAAATTCGATGCCGTTAACTCCAACACATTCCAGGATCAGAAGGATCAGGAGCTTTCCTACAAATACGGCTCCCTCTCGCACGTGGACGCACAGGTTCGCAAGCAGGCGGTAGAGCATAATATCGAAGTGATCAAACACGGCGTGAACCTCGGTTCCAAAGCATTGTCGATCTGGCTTTCGGATGGCTCCTGCTTCCCAGGTCAGTCGAACTTTGTCAAAGCATTCCAGAACACACTCGAATCATTGCAGGAAATTTACGCGGCATTACCCGACGACTGGAAGGTTTATGTGGAATACAAAGCCTACGAGCCTAATTTCTATTCGACAGTTATTCAAGACTGGGGCAGCTCGCTGCTTTTCTGCCAGAAACTCGGCCCGAAAGCGGATGTGCTCGTCGATTTAGGCCACCATTTGCCCAATGCAAACATCGAGCAGATCGTCGCGACATTGATGATGGAGGGGCGTCTGGCAGGTTTCCATTTCAACGATTCCAAATATGGTGACGATGATTTGACAGTAGGCGCTATTCGCCCATACCAGCTGTTTTTAATTTTCGTAGAACTAATAGAAGGCATGAAACGCGCCAACCGGGCAAGCGACACGTACGCCTGGATGATCGACGCGAGCCATAATGTGAAGGACCCGCTGGAAGATTTGCTGCAATCGGTAGAAGCGATATTGATCGCCCAGGCCCAGGCATTGCTCGTCGACCGCAAGAAACTGGAACAGGCCCGCAACGAAAACGACGTGGTACTGGCCCAGCAAATCCTGCAAAATGCATTCCGCACCGACGTGCGCCCGCTCGTACGCGAGGCCATGCGCCTGAGCGGTGGCTCCCTCGACCCGATCGCATTGTACCGCCACCTCGGCGTCCGCAACGAGTTGCTGAACGAGCGTGGGAAGCTGACGGTAGCGACCGGACTTTAAAGCGATTTCCGCCTGATCAACGTAAACGGGTTCTTGATAATGGCCCGTTTACCTTCTTTAATGATTTCTGCCGCGGTTTTACCCATTTGCTCGTGATCGGTGGAAATCGTGGTAATGCCGTCGAGCAGGATTTCTTTCAGCGGCGTCTCGTTGTAGGAAATAATGCCGACATCCTTTCCCACCACAAGCTGCTGTTCCTTACATTTCTTGATGAGGTTCACCAGGTCGTTTTCCTCGATCACCACATAGGCCGTATCCTTCACGGCCATGCCGTTTTCGTGAAAATCATACATGATTTCGTGCTCGAACTCGTGCTGAATGCAGAAAATGCGGAAGCCCTTGATGATTTCCTTCGGGTAGCGGATCATCGTTGGGAAAATGAGGATCAGCTTTTTGTAAACTTTCAGCAAATCCACGGCTTCATTGAGCGCGTGCACAATGTCCTTCTCGAAATTCTGGAAAACGGATGAATGCTTTTTGCTGTTGAACTCCATGTCCTTGTCGAGCAGGATTAGCTTCTCCGGCGGGATCATTTTCAGCGTTTCAATGGCCTCTTCGGCTTTTTCGTAGAAATGGGGCATGATCACGTAGTAATCGTACTCGCCCAGGCTGTTCTTGATCAGGTTTTTAAAAATATTGGTATTGGAGTGATGGATATGCAGGTCCACATTCACGTTCCGACCGATATTCTCTACAAATGCATTGTAAACCTGCTTTTTATAGTTGCTTATCTTATTAAAAACCAGCAGAATGCGTAGCGAAGTTTCAATGTCCACGCGGTTGATAAAATAACCTTTTCCGCGGACTGAAATCAGTACGCCGTCTTTGATGAGATGCTTGTACGCCTTTTCGACGGTATCACGGGAAAGCAGGTATTCCTCACTCAACTGGTTAATAGAAGGGATCTTATCGCCGCGTTTTAGCTTTCCTTTACTAATCGCCTGCAACAGCGATTTAATGATTTGCATGTACTTGGGTGCACTCTCCTTGAACTCAATGTCAAATTGTATTTCCATTCAATACCGTGGGTTGGGGATCAAGCTAAAAATAACATTTTTATCTGTTTCCAAAGCGTAAATCGAAAGTCTTGATAAACAAAAACAACCCGGTGAAGAATACTACTATCCCGCCGGGTTGTTTTTATGTTAAGCGTTGAAATTATCTGGGGCCTCTGCTGCTGCGTTCGCTGGAACCGCCGCCTCCGCCACGGTTTCCATTATCGCCACCGCCGCGATTGCCGCCTCCATTGTCGCCGCCGCGGTTACCGCGATCGTTGCTGCGAGGCTCCGGTGCGCTTCTTTCCTGGCGTTCCACACGCGGTGCGGGCTCATACGACCGGTTGCTGCGTTCCTGTCTTTCGGGACGTTCTACATTCGGGCGTTCTGCGCTCGGACGTTCCACTCGTTCCGGACGGTTTTCAAATCCGCGGTTGCGTTCGGGACTGTTGCCCGGGTTGCCGTAGTCGCGGCTACGTTCCGAGCGGTTTGGCGCTTCGTAACGATCATTGCGGCCGGGGTTAGGCGTTTCGTTGCGGTTATCGCGGCCATCGATCGGCGTCGATTCGCGGTTACGCTCCGCACGGTCGTCGCGGCCATCGAACGGGCTGCGCGAGCCACGTCTTGAATTATCACCCGGTTCAATGCGGCTGTTGTCGTTGCGGTTGCTGCGGTCGGTGCGTGGGCTAGCATCGATGGTGCGGTTTCCACGGCCGTTGTCGCGGGTACCGTAGTCGTACCGGCCATTGCCACGGTCGGCGATAATTACCCGTCCTCTGCCTCTCGGGCTGGCGTCGATCGTACGTACAGGCACGCTTCTGCGGGTAATGCGCTCGATCTCGTCGCGGCGCGGGCCGTATACATAGGTGCGGTTGTTGCTGCGGTAATAGTTATTGATGATAACCGTATTATTGTAATAGTGCGATACGCGTCGCGCAGGGGCGCAGTACGAATGCCAGCGCGGGCTCAGCACATAGCGTTGCGGAACGAAAACCCACCAGAACGACGGAATATTGATCGAAACATTGATATTCACGCCCGGTCCCAGCGGTGCCCAGCCGTAATAGCCGCCGCCCGAACGCCAGTTTACCCACGCCGGGCCCCATTCGTAATCGGGAACCCAAAACCAGCCGTAGTAGTCGTCGTGCGACCAGCGGCCGTAGTGGAAAGGTGCCCAGCCCCAGTCATATTCCGAAACCCAGGTATTGCCATATTCTGTCTGTTCCCAGTAACCTGCGGTGGAGTAGGGCTGAAAACCACGGGGAACGTCCGGGATCCAGACGGAACCGTAATGCGGATTACGCACCCAACGGCCATAAGGGGCAAGCTCGTCGTAAAAAGTTTCAAAGGTAATCCTGAAACCAGGTTGTGCCTCGGTTTTGTTGGAAACTGAAACGCCGACGAACATGAATAGGAACAAGCCGATAATTCTTAATGTACGCATGGTGTCCATGGCTTTATGTGTTAATTGTTTTCCTGTTGTTTAAAAATCGATTCTTGGACGTTACTTTTAGATCCTGGTTTAATGGGCCCGCCGGACATTAACACGTGTTAACAAAACTTGCATTACAAATGATCGATCCTGAAATCCTGCACCCCGAACTGGTCTTCCAGACAGCCAGGAGCGGTGGTAAAGGGGGGCAAAATGTGAATAAGGTAGAAACAAAGGTAGAACTGCGTTTTGATATCCCGAATTCGCAGTTCCTGACCGGCGAGGACAAGCAAAAGCTGACCGAAAAATTATCCAACCGATTAACGAACGGTAAAGTGCTCGTATTATACCACCAAACCGAGCGCTCGCAACTGGCCAACAAAGGAAAGGTTGTCGAGAAATTCGACCGGCTTATCCGCCAGGCGCTTACCGTTGAGAAGGACCGTAAACCCACCAAGCCTACATTGGCCTCCAAACTTGAAAGGTTGAGGGCCAAGCAGCGCAATGCCGCCGTCAAATCGATGCGCCGCAAGCCTTTTGACGATTAAACGAAAACATTTATATGACCGCCGCCACTCCTGTTCAACCCAAACTCAGTGCCGTTTTTACATTACCCGTCATAGTAGCCTCACTGGGCTATTTCGTGGATGTTTACGATTTGCTGCTCTTTAATATTGTTCGCGTTCCGAGCCTGAAAGATCTCGGGCTTTCGGAAGAAGAAATCTCACAGATAGGTGCCAATATTTACAACTGGCAGCAGGCCGGCTTGCTGATCGGCGGTTTTTTATGGGGGATTTTGGGAGATAAGCTCGGCCGTCGCTCGGTGCTTTTCGGCTCGATATTAACCTATTCCCTTGCGAATATCGCCTGTGGCTTTACACAAAATGTCGAAATCTACTCGATACTGCGGTTTATCGCCGGTTTCGGCCTCGCCGGAGAATTGGGAGCTGGCATTACGTTGATCGCCGAAATACTTCCCAAAGAATTGCGCGGCTACGGCGCATCGGTAGTAGCGAGCGTGGGCCTGGCAGGTGCCATTGCCGCATTCTTCGCAGTGAAACTGACCGACTGGCGTATGGCCTATTTCATTGGTGGCGGAATGGGTTTGATACTGCTGATCCTGCGCGTAAACGTGCTGGAATCCATTGTTTTCAATAAAAGCCTTGAAAAGCGCGGCTCAAAGCCGGTACCCTGGTGGACGATCTTTACGAGCTGGTCACGGTTTGTGCGCTACATGCGCTGCATGGGCATCGGCCTACCGACTTACATGGTCATCGGCATTTACTCCACATTCGGGAACGAGTTTGCGAAAGCATTAGGCATTGCGGAAGAGATTCAGGCAGGTACCTGCGTGCTGTACACATACATAGGCGTGGTCACGGGTGATTTTTTCAGCGGGATACTGAGCCAATGGCTGCATTCGCGCAGAAAAGCCATTTTATTAATGATGCTGATGACGCTCGCAGGGGTAGCGTGGCTGCTTTCCGGCGGTATCAATAATGCTGATACGTTGTATATCTGCTATGTATGGCTCGGCTTCTCGATCGGGTACATTGCGATGTTTCTCACTACCACCGCCGAGCAGTTCGGTACCAACCTCCGCGCGACGGTTACTACTTCGGTAGCCAATAATGTGCGTGCTACCGTGTTGCTGACATTGCCATTGTTCCAATTCCTGAAAAAAGATTCGGGCGTGCTGCACTCGGGTGCGATCGTGGGCGCGATATGCTTCTCGCTGGCCCTGCTTTCGCTTTGGAGAATGGAGGAAACTTACGGTAAGGAGCTGGATTACGAGGAGAATTAAGTGTATTCCAAAGATTTCGCGGCTACTCTTCGGGTGTCTTGCCGAATATAAGCCTGTCGGGCGTGGGGTATTCGAGCAGTTTGGTAAAATCCACTTTCCAGAAGTCGAGGTCGAGTAGCTGGCCGTCGGTGTCCTGGGTTAATGTAATCACCACCGGGGTGTCGTCGATATCCACATATTCGGCCTGGATGAGGTCGCCGGCGTAACCATTCACATTCCCGCCGAGACTGATACTGCCCATTTTACCGCCTTCATATTCATCCACCATTTCGCTTACCGGGAAGTCGATCGGGTCGAGGTTCAGTTTTTCGAGGAGGAAATGAATAATGTCGAGTTCTTCGCCGCGGATCGGTCTGATATTGCCCATTGTATTGTTTTGTAATAAAAATGAATGCTTCACCCTGCCGTTTTGCCACGCCATTGTTCGGCTTTTTTGGCTACGAACCAAAAGGATAACGCCAGCAATGCAAAGAAAATCCCCGCATTGGTACGATCCCAGAAATATTCGAAATAGCGGGTATAAATGTTCAGCAGGAAGAAAACGAGGCAAAGGTCGCGCAAGGTTTCCTGCTTGAATTGAAATGCATAATAAAGCATTCCCGCGAGCACCAGGGTAAAACTCAACGCCCAAAACCAGAAATGACTTTGTTTTAATGCTTTCCAGCCCTCATAATCGGCATAGTTGCCGAAAATCGAAAGCGTCCAGCCTGCCACCAGGAACAGCAGCAGCCCTACGGTGTAAGTAGTCGTCTTCAAAAATGCCAGCGAACGCACCTGCCCGATTACCCACGACGACGTCCAGATTACCAGCCCGAACACCGTCATCCGAAGTGGATAGTTCATACCCAGGAACCGGAAACTTCCGCCCGACCAGTAGTGCGTCTGCGCGCCCCACCAGCCCGCCAATGCAATAATGGCACTCACCCAAAGCAAGGTAGACCGGAGAAAAATCGCGATCCCTGCATAAGCAATCGCCGCAAACAGCAATGGTAATGCATAATTTCCCGGCCCGTCGAGCAATCCGCGCGTCCAGTAAGTGATCGCAATCGCGACGGTGAGGATAATGGCGATGTTATAAACCTCGTTACTCGCTTTTGCGCTTCCGGAATTACCCATCCGACGCCTGGCGAGATACACAAAAAGCCCGGCCACAAGTGTGAAAAGTATACCGACGATGTTCTCTGAAAAGCCCCAGCGCTTCCGCAGCAGCTCGATCCATTTCTCGTCCAACACCAGCGCGCCGAATGCCAGCAGCCCGCATGAAACCGCCGAAATCAGCGCGTAGATGGCGATCGCATCCACATTCGCATTGCGCACGCTGTAACTGCCCCGCAGCTCCGTTGCCAGCTCTTTGGAAATACGCGCCTCATCTTCCCAGGACTGTATCGCCCGGTTCACGACTTCCGCCTCTTTTTTGTCGAGTTCCATTCAAATTTTTTGGTGTTGATGAAATTAAAACCGTGCCTGGAAATGGCCACCTACAAATAGCTGTTTTTGAAACTGATGCATGCTTCGATATCTTCTTTTTCTAATGAAGGATATTGTTGAAGTAACTCTTCGGTCGTTGTTCCAGCAGAAAGAAAATCCAGAACGGTTTTGACAGTAATGCGCATCCCACGAATGATGGGTTGTCCATTGCAGATTTCAGGATCGGCAGCAATGCGTTGTGTGAGGTACCTAGTCATTATTTATGGGAGGCTCCTCCGGAGCCGCGAATGTGTGTCTTGTTATCGTTTGCTACAAACAGGGTGATCCTCCGGATCAGGTATATTGGAATCGTCTGTGGAGTTTTCAGCAATAGATGGTCATCGCCGGCCGCAGAGCGGCATCCTGTTTATAGGAAATCAAACGATCTTGTTAGCGCGGCTCCGGAGGAGCCTCCTAACGTTGCTGAATTTTCAATTTGCTTTTTATCAAATACCGCCTCAAATGCTATACCGAAACACTCCGCGTCAAATATACTCATTTCGGAACATCGTAAACAATTCGTTAATAATTACCGGTTACATAAAAACAAACCCCGGAACGATTAAATCCCGGGGCTTTAAATGCAATTTGAATTTGCCTATTTCTTCAAACCGGAAAGGAACTCCACTACGTCGCGGATCTCTCTTTTCGACATGATATTCCCCATCGGCGGCATGCTCGATGGTACGTTTTCGCGTTTTGCAATGCGCGAAGTCGCGATCTTCAATGGTTCAGCTTCCGAAGTTTTCAGTATCAGTTCGTGCTCGTTTTCCTGTGCCAGGATTCCCGCTGCGGATGTGCCGTCTTTCAACGTCAGCATCACCATACCGAAACCGGGCGAGAGGCGCGCACTCGGCTCGACGAGCGCTTGGAGGATTTGCTCGCGCGTGAGGACGTTACCGATGTTGGAAAGGTTAGGGCCTACTTCTCCGCCCTGACCGCCGATCGAGTGGCAACGCACGCATTCCGCCGCTGAACTGGTCATGAAATAGCGACGGCCCGCTTGCGCATTCCCGCCAAACAATGCATCCTGATAGTCGGCTGCGGTGTTGCCTTGCTTGCGCAGCGGTGCCATTTTGGCTATTAATGCGCTCGATTTGGTGGAGTCGATCGCTTCGCCCAGGTCGAGTTGCAGGTTTTGCGGCAGTTTGTTATCCGCCATCTTGCCGATCAGGCCGGTGAAAATGGTTTCTGTTTTCGCAACCGGCAGGCTACCGAGCACTTTCAGGATTTGCTGCTGCTCACGCACGCTGCCTTTCTCGAAAATCGTATTCGAAATGTCGGTCAATGCTTCTTTCGACATATTTACGCTTCCCACCATACCCAATGCAGCCGTGCGTACATCGGCGTCGGAATCGCTCATGCCTTTTTTCATGACGGTTTCCATATCCGAATATTTCAGATCGTTCAATGCGACCAGCATGGCAGCACGCACTTTCGCATCGCTGCTTTCGTTCAGGATTTTTGCTAATGTGGCATTGTTGTCGCCGACATTCAGGTTCGTCAGCATTTGTGCGGCAGCGATGAGTATCGCTGGCTCGTTTTCCTGCAAAAGATCGGCTACCATCGGCTTGATCTTCGCTTTCACGCCAGCCGGATCACGTTCCATCGGGCCACGGTAACGGCCGTCTACACGGTCGGTGACCGATGGGCTGGCCCAGGTTCCAAGCGTTGCCAAAGCTTCGGCGCGCATGGCTTTGTCTACGTCCTTACGCTTCGCAAATGCAATGAGGTCGTTGAGCTGAGCGTCACCTCCAACGCGCAATGCGGCATTGATAGCTCGGCGCAGCAATGGCTCCGAAGTGAATCCTTTCTCGTTCAGCACAGCTGCCAATGCGGGCAATGCAGCCGGAATGGAAAGATCGTCGTTGATACCGCGAGCGGCTTCCGTAACAATGTATTCGTCTTTGTCTTTCAGGAATGCGCTGATCTGCTCATTTTTCATCCGACGCAATACAAGCACACCGGCAATGCGTAGTGATTTTTCGGGGCTGGTCGCCAATGCGGCGATCGGCGCAACTTCACCTATGCGTGAAAGTGCCAGCACGCCCGCGTGACGGATGTACACGTCCTGGTCGTTGTTCGCTTTCACCATTTCAATCAATGGCTGTACGGCATTCTTGTCCTTCACCCGACCGAGTGCCTGCGCCGCGAAGAATTGTACGCGCGGGTTTTTGCTTTTCAGCATTGGGATCAGCATTGGCGCGGCCTCGGCGATTTTAGCGTCGCCCAGCACTTTCGCAGCCTGTACAGCAATTTCCTCGTCCGAATCTTTCAACAAAGTCATCAGCACATTGGCATACGACTTATCCTGGCGGGCCAGTTGACCCATTCCCCAAATCCCGTGGATGCGGCCGAACTGGTTGCCTTTCTGCTCAATGGCCTTGCCCAGTACCGCAGCACCTTTCGCGCCTCTCGAAGCGAGTTCAAATTGTGCTTTCTGGCGAATGCGCATGTCTTCATAGGAAAGCAATGGCAGCAATGCATCGTCGGATTGCTTGGTATAATCCAGCTGCATTAAGCGCTTGGTTTCGGTACGGATCGCTTTCAGGTCATTTTTCTCGTCGGTAACATCGAGTTTCCATACGCGGCCATAGTTTTTTGTATCCCAACCATTGATCCAGTCCGCAACGTATAATGCGCCGTCCGGGCCGAAACGGATACCGGTCGGCAGGATACCTGTCAAAATGTTTTTCTCGCCATCCAGCACGAATGAAGCGCCTTTGGGTTTCAAACCAAACGACCAGATCGGCGAACGCGCAGGGTTACCTACGAATTCAACGAGGAAGAACTTGTTTTTCCAATCCTTACCCAATGCCGTTCCCGGGTTGTATTGCATACCGGTAGGGCCGTTGTGGAAGTTTTGAATTGGCGGGATAATGTAGGCAGCCTGACCGTCCCACCGCGGTTTGAACAACTTTTCGTCCATCCAAACCTTGTAGCTGTTGTTTTTAGGGTCGGTATATTTCCCGTATTGCCAGTTGGAGCGCCATCCTGCATCGGAACCTTCCACAACGTGTACCAGACGCTCGCTTTCGCCAGGGTGGTCGCCATCGTTGTCGGAGCTGATGAGGTTACCATATTCGTCGAACACAAACTCGTGCGTGTTACGCAAGCCGTGCGCGTAGATTTCGAAATCGCTGCCGTCGGGGTTCGAGCGGGCGATGATACCGGAGTTCGGGTGCTCGTGTTTTACACCTTCGGCCGTGGTAATGTTGGCACCGATATCCCCGATATTCCAGTAAATTTTACCATCCGGCCCCTCGATCGGGTTCGACATGCCGTGCCCGCTGAAACCGATATGCACGCCGTAACCATGGCTGATCGACGTTTTTTCGTCCAGCACACCGTCGCCATTGGTATCTCTCAAACGCCACACGTCGGGTGCGATGGTCACGAAAATATCCTTAGCACGCACGAGCAAGCCGCCCGCCACGTCGGAAACTTCGTCGAAGAAATCGTCGAGAATGCGCATGGATACGTCGGCGATACCGTCGTTATCCGTGTCTTCGATGCGCCAAACTTCGTCTTTTTCCACAGCGAGGTCTTTCCAGTCGTGCGAACCGTCGCCGTTGAGGTCTTTCAGCCAGTTGTTTTCCTCGCTTTTTTCGGGGGCAAATGTCTTGTGCAGAAATTTGCGGCGGTCTTCGACAGTCTGCAATGCAATGGATTCGGTGATCCAGTTGCGGTGCCCGCGAATATCGAATTCGGAGTTTTTCTGGCGGTTGGTCCGGTTGAGGTACACCCTTCCGGCATCGTCCATCGCAATTGCCACGGGATCGGGCGCGAGCGAATCGGAGGCCCAGAGATCGAGTTTCAACCCGTCGGCCAGCTTGACAACCGTTTTTTCGCGGATTTCTTTGGCATGTGCCTTGCCCGTCGCGGCGTCTTCTTTCACCACCACTTTGGTGCTGTTGGTCTTCACGACCGGCCCCGACGACATAGGCGCCATTTTCATACACGACACTACCGCAATCGTGGTAGCCGCCATGAGGGTCAAAGGAGTTTTGAGATTTTTGGAGATCATTGAGTATTTGGTATTAACATAGATTCTTGATTAGCAAGTAATACTAAACCGGTTGTAAACGGCGCTTCTGCATAGGAATAAAATGCTGAATGCTCGCCCGGTTGATCTTCTGCTCGGCATGCCAAAGTTCATAATCACTTTGCAGTTTCAGCCAGAATTCAGGACTTGAACCGAAGGCCTCAGATAATCTGACGGCCATTTCCGAGCTGACACCCTGATGCCCGTTTAAAATATTGGAAAGCGTTTTAGGAGAAATTCCTAATCCCGCCGCAACCTGCCGAATCGTCAGGTCGTTGCCAGTTTCTTCTTTTATACCCTCCATAATATCCCGGATCATCGAGCCGGGGTGTGGAGGCATCATTCCTCGTTTCATAATCAGTGATAATCTAAATAGTCGACGTCGAATACGTGCCCATTGTCAAATCTGAAAGTAATTCGATAGTTCCCGTTTACCTTGACAGACCAGTGATTTTTCAAGTCACCTTTCAGCGGATGAAGATTCCATCCAACTATATCAAGCTCTTCCAATGTGTGAGCCTCGTCCAGCCGGTATAAAATTCTTCTTATTTTCTCAACGTGGTGTGGTTGCAGTCGGGTAGGGTTGTTAGTTTCGAAAAACAACCGCAAGCCTTTATGCCTGAAACTATTGATCATAGCCGTTCCAAAAATAGTACTTCCCGGGCGAAGTACCTAGGTTGTTGAAAATCCTGTTGGAACGTGAGTGGTAAGTCTGTTATCGGTAAGAATCCCCAAACCGATAGCCGCTTGCCCAAATTAGCAAATCAAATCTATCCGTCAAAACAACTCCAACTGCCCGTCCCAACCCTTCGGCTTCTTCGCCTTACCTTTCACAGTGCGGCCTTCGTATTTCCAGGAAGTGTCACGCTCGTGCTGGACGATTTCGTTGAAGCGGTTATTCGGTTGAAAGTCCTTTTCTAGCTGCGCGGAAACTTTCGAGAGGTTTTTCAATGCGTCGGATTTGTCGTTATCACCCATTTTGGCGAGCTGAATGGCCCGGTCGAGCGTGAGGATGGACTCGTCGTATACGGTAATGGGCACGGGAAACGGGTGGCCATCCTTGCCGCCGTGGGCGAACGAAAAGCGCGCCGGATCGCTGAAACGCGACGGCGTACCATGAATAATCTCGCTCACGAGCGTGAGCGACTGGATCGTGCGCGGGCCTACGCCTTCGAGCATAAGCAGCGACTCCATGTTATCGACCGGGTTATCGTGTGCTAATGCGAGTACCGCGCCGAGTCGTTTGAGATTCACATCTTCCGCACGCACATCGTGGTGATCGGGCATGATCAGTTTCGAAACTTCCCGTATAACTTTATCGGGATTTTCTTTGGTAAGATCTAAAATGCCGGTGCGTGTCGGGGCGGCGGCTTTGGCGGTCAGGTTAAGGATATCGCCCTGATTTTGCCCGTAAATGAATGTATGGGGCTCTTCAATGAACGACTGGATACTTGGAGAATGCCAGTGGTAACGACGCGCCAGACGGTCGTTGGTGTTCATACCCTGCTGGATCACGGCCCAGTTGCCTTCTTTGGAAAGGACAAAAGAATGCAAATACAGCTGGAAGCCGTCCTGAATAGCTGTATTATCGACCTTCGCGGAGAGCTTGCTGTGCTGTACGAGCAGGTTGCCGTCAAGCCCCGTTTTATCGGCGATCGCCAGCAGTTCGGAAGGTGTTTGTCTTGAATACTTACCCCGGCCGCCGCAAATGTAAATGCCCAGGTCCGACGATCTGCGATTCACGGATTGCTTCAAAGCACCCATTACCGACGTTGTAATGCCCGATGAATGCCAGTCCATGCCCAGCACACATCCCAGCGACTGAAACCAGAACGGATCGCTCATTTTTTGAAGCAATGCATCTCGCCCGTACTCCATCACAATCGCCTCCACGATGGCGCCGCCGAGCGCGCTCATGCGTTGCGCGAGCCATACGGGCACTTTCCCGTAATGCAGGGGTAAATCGGCGTGGCCACTTTTCATATGCATTCAATTTACGAAAATTCGCGGTGGCGGGAGGTCACCACACATGTATTAATGCGCGATAGCGTTTCCCAATGGTACAATTTTTTGTTAAAATGCAGCCTTAAAACGTATTTTCATCTTAAAACTGATCCATCTGCCTCCATGCTTTTACAGGTTATCATTACCCTTGTACTCGTTCTGCTCAATGGTTTTTTCGTCGCTGCCGAGTTTGCAATTGTCAAAATCCGCGCCTCGCAGCTCGAACAAAAGGCCCAGGAAGGGAACCGCATGGCTATTCTTTCCAAACAGATCGTCTCGAATTTGGACGGGTATCTCGCTGCTACCCAGTTCGGGATCACGCTCGCGAGCCTTGGTTTGGGTTGGATAGGGGAGCCGGTCGTTTCGAAGATGATCATCGGCGCTATGGACCTGTTGGGCCTTTCCATCGACCCGGAACTGGCACACCATATCGCATTGCCCACCGCATTTGCCATTATTACCGTTTTACATATTGTTTTCGGCGAGCTCGCCCCGAAATCGATCGCTATCCAGCGGCCGGAGTCGACGACCTTGGCTTTGTCCTATCCGCTGCACGGCTTTTTCCTCGTATTCAGGCCGGTAGTGTGGTTGCTGAACGGTATCGCCAATGTGATCTTGAAAGGTGTCGGCATTACGCCGTCGCACGGCAGCGAGGTGCACAGTAGTGACGAGCTGCGCTATCTGGTTCAACAACAGAAAGATAGCGGGATGATAGAAGCCGCGGATTATGATCTGATCAAGAACGCATTCGATTTCTCGGAAAGGGTAGCGAGGCAAATTATGATCCCGCGGCCGCAGGTAGTAGGGATTGATATTAACGACTTTTCAGAGGCCAAACTTGAAAAAGTAATAGAAGAAGGTTATTCGAGAATGCCGGTTTATGAGGATACCCTCGATCAGGTGGTCGGTGTTCTGCATTTGAAGGACTTGTTGCTTAAAATGCGGCAGGGCAAGGAGATCGTTTTGCGCGAGATGATCAGACCCATTGCCACCGTCCACGGCTCGAAAGCGATTGGTGCATTGCTGCGCGAGTTTCAGCTGAGCCGCCAGCAAATGGCGGTGATTGTGGATGAATATGGTGGCGTGGATGGTATCGTAACCATGGAGGACATTCTGGAAGAGCTGGTAGGAGAGATTCAGGACGAATACGACAATGAGGCACCGATCGTCAAAAACGAAGCGGACAACACTTACACCGTGCAGGGGGCCGCGTCCATCGCGGATTTAAATGATCGGTTGCCGCATGACATTACCAAGCGCCCGGATTACGAAACGCTCGCCGGTTACCTGATCTGGAAATGCGGCCGCATTCCGGCGGTAGGCGAAAAGCTCAAAACGAAGCATTATGAGTTTACCGTGCTCAAAAAGCAGCGCAGCATGGTTTCGCAGGTGAAGATTGCGGTGTTGGAGGGGTAGTGTGACCGCCGACCATTGACCGCCGACCGCCGATGTTGCTATTCTGTGATCCGAGTCGGCGGTCGGCCGTCAGCGGTCGGTAGTTAATTAAGCCTCATTATAAAGCTTCAAAACTGTTTGCCGTAATTTTTTTCCCGTATCACTTAATACAAATGCCACACCCTCGGCCATGTCGGGGGCGGAAATCCATTTGCTGAAATCTGAATTTGGCATCGCGGCGCGGTTGTCGGGCGTGTCGATAATGCTTGGGACGATGACGGTAGCGGTGATGTTCTTCGCTTTTCCTTCTGCATTGATGAGGTCTGCCATTTGGAAGATCAGCGTCTTCGCAAGCGTGTAAGCGAAACTTCCGGTACCTGCCTCAGGTACGAGCGCGGGCCGTGCGCCTATGAAGATAAACTGGCCGCCACCATTGGCTTCGAAATGCTTCATCAGAGGCTTCACCACGTGAAATGCCGTTTTGAAATTCATCGTCAGCATTTGCTCGATGTCGGCATCGGTCGTGTCGGTCAGTTTGGCCATCGCGAACCCGCCTGCGAGTAGTATCCCCGCTTCGATTTTGCCTGCATTGGTGATCGCTTCGGCTACGAAAAGTTCGGTTTGCGCCGCGTCAGAGAGGTCGGCGAGGTAGTTGGAGACGCTCGCATTGTCGGCGTAGGCGTTCGTTTTGCCTTCGCGGACATTGATATGCAAGCCATAACCAAGCGCTGTCAGTTTTTTCACAACATCTTTACCGAGGTTTCCCGTGGCTCCGGTTACGATCACTTGTTTGGGCATGGTTATGGCTTTTTAAATGCTTATTTGTTTAGAATATCAACCAGGAATTTCCGGAATGGTTCAGCAAATTCCTTCCTTTTCAATGCGAACTCGACGGTTGTTTTGAGGTAATCCAACTTATCGCCGATATCGTGGCGCTTTCCTTCGATATGGTGTGCAAAGATATTTTCACGTTTCAAAAGGAGCAACAGCGAGTCGGTGAGCTGGATTTCGTTGTTTTTGCCTTTGGGTGTTTGCTCGATGGTATTGAAGATTTCGGGTGTCAGCACGTAACGACCGGCAATGGCGAGGTTGGAAGGGGCCTTGTCGATCGCAGGTTTTTCGATTAATGTGCTCAGCTCCATAATGGAGTCGCTCAGCGAGTTTCCGCCGACGATACCGTAGCGGTTCACCTTATTGGCAGGTACTTCCTCCACCGCGATCACCGAGCCGCCGTATTGTTCGTAAGTATCCATCAATTGCTGCGTAACCGGGATCACCGAATCCATGATGGTATCCCCCAAAAGCACTGCAAATGGCTCGTTACCAACATGGTGTCGTGCGTAATAGATCGCGTCGCCAAGGCCGTTGGCTTCTTTCTGGCGCACGAAATGCACGTTGGCCATATCGGCGAGGCGGCGCATTTCATTGAACCATAGCAAGTCTTCCTTTTCTTCCAGGCGACTTTCGAGCTCCACGTTCCGGTCGAAATGGTCCTCGATGGCGCGCTTGCCTTTTCCGGAAATGATCAGAATGTCTTCAATCCCCGAATCCACGGCTTCCTGCACCACATACTGAATGGTAGGAATGTCGATAATCGGGAGCATTTCCTTCGGCATCGATTTGGTTGCCGGCAGGAAGCGGGTTCCGAGTCCGGCAGCGGGTATAACGGCTTTGCGAATCATAGTTTTGGTTGTGTGCTGCCGGTATTTGTGGACAGCTCTTTGATTTTGGATGAGTATAATGATGTAGTTGAGTATTCGTTTTGACGGCCGACGGCCGACCACTGACCGCCGACCGTAAGTTAGCTAGTCGATGATTTTACTTAAAACAATAAATGACTATCCCTGACAGCACTTGACAACTTTTGACACATTAAACGACGAACGGACGTATCACCCTTGCATTGAATTTTTTCAACTGGACAAACAGCTGGTTCAGCATATCGTCGTCCTTGTAAATGCCGATAATGGTGCCGCCTGAGCCGGCGAATTTGGCCGAAGCGCCGCAGGCACGAGCTGCGTTGATCAGTTTTTTGTTCGATTCAGGGACGTTATAGATTTTGCATCGCAAGTCGAAATTCTCGTTCATGAGCGAATGCAGGTCATCGGGGCGTCCTTCAAGTAACGCGGTACGGCCGTCTTCGGCCTTCTGCGCGATCTGTCCGAGGACATCGATCACATCCTGCTCGCCGCGGTCGTAGCGCGTGCGTACGTCGTTGTGTACCTTGCCCGAGACTTTGCTGAGGTTGGTGTTGTAGGCTACGTAAAGCTTTGGCAGTAGTTCGGGGTTAATGCGTTCGTAGCGGCCATATCCCTGCGTCTGGATCATGGTTTTATCAAAATCCATATATACACAGCCTTCGTAGCACTGGATCACGCGGTCCTGCAAGCCGGCGGTAATGCCCAGCTCTTCGGTTTCGGTTACCATTACCAGTTGCGGCAATATTTCGAGGGGTATCTCAACCTTGTAAAACTGCATTAACGCCCGGAACAGCGCGACGATAATGGCGCTGGACCCCGACATGCCTACTTGCCGCGGGATAGAAGAGCGGTACCGTACGGTAAAGTTCTTGTTGGGTAGCCTGATATTGTTTTCCTCGCAATAGTCGCCGAATTTCTTGATACCGGCTTTAATAAGCGGAATGCCGCCATTGTAGCCCAGCATGTTCACCGAATCACGCAGGTGGAAAATGCTGCGGAATGTGTTCAAATCCTGCGGCTGGGGCTCGATATGCAGCTCGGGCGACTCGTAAAGCGAAATGGAAGCCCCGAAATTTCTTACAGATATGGAAATCGTTTTACCGAAAAACCCATCGGAAGGATTGCCTAAAAGCCCCGCACGGGCATAGGCGCGTGTTTCAATGATCAATGTAAAGCGTGTTTAGCCGGAAGTAATAACTATCTGGACGATAAAATACCATTTTGCCCTTATAAGGCGGCATTTTAGAATTTTACCCAATGCGGCTTGAAATCTATGAATGAACGGGCTGGAAACAAAAAAAGCGCGGATAAAAATATCCACGCTTTCTTTAGAGGAACGGTTTATTAATATTATTGTCTTACGACCTGAACGTTTGCGATCAGTTTCACCTCGTCACCTACAACCACGCCGCCCGCTTCGGTTACAGCGCTCCATTCCAGGCCGAACTCTTTACGGCTGATTTTACCGTTGATCTCGAAACCTGATTTGTTGTTGCCGTAGAAGTCGGTCATGTTACCGCCGAATTCTGCTGCGAAATCAACAGTTTTGGTCACGCCTTTCACGGTCAATGAGCCTGTAAGATTATAGTTTTCACCGCCTTTTTTAGCAAGTGTTCCCGTGAACGACAGTTTAGGGTGGTTGTCAGCGTCAAAGAAATCAGCTGATTTCAAGTGCTGGTCACGTTGTTCCTGTTTGGTATCTATACTTTCTACATCGGCAGAAAAGTGGACGGTAGCACCGTCGAAGTCTTCGCTAGTTGTTTCAACACCGCCTTCAAAGCTGGTGAATGCGCCAGTTACTGTTGAGATCACAAGGTGTTTCACTTTGAACTGGATTTCTGAATGCGTTGGGTCAATTACCCATTTAGTAGTAGCCATTGTCTTTGTTGTTTTCTGTGTATTAACATTTAATGTATATACATCTAATTGTAAATATTAGTTTCAAATGCATAAAAAAAATCCCGAAAAAATTTTTCCGGGATTGAAGAAAGTGCTTTTACAGCTTCTATTGAGGCATTTCAAAAATTTTGGGATCAATTTTTGGGTTGACTTCCAATGCGGTTATTTTGAGCCCCATCTTGGTCCCGGGCATGGCGGAGGTAGTCACTTCGGAAGTGAACGGATAATAAATGCCATCCACCGCACGGAAATCCGACTGCACATTTTCAGACATGATCTCCTGCCCGTTCATCGACGTCTGGGCAACGATTTTCAGGATGTAGAAAGTGTCTTTCGAAATGTAGTTGATTCTACGAACGCCGCTGGGCAAAGTCATGGTTACCTTGTAAACTTTCGCACCCGCGAGCTCTTCTTCACCGTCGAGCGTCACTTTATAGCCTTTTTCTTTATAGTTGTAGAGCCCGGTAAGATCGGTTTCGTTCGCCAGGGATTTCACCGCGTCTTCGGGCAATGCGGTAGCTTTCGTATTGCCGGCCATCGGGTTGATCGTCCAGCCTGCATTGCCATTCACCGCCTGCACGACCGTCATCCCCTGCACCGTACTCTCGCTCCGGAAGCCTTTGTTTTGCACGATAGTCGTCGTAATGGGAACTTTCATGTTCATAATATCCATTTCGGCTGAAATCTTCATGCTTTGCAGCTTGCCCAGCTTCTCGCCGCCCATCGCTTTGATGTGTTTGGCAATAACATCGTCAACAGTCTGGGCGCTTACCGCATTGGTAATGCCTACGATGATCAGGAATGCGAGTAGTTTGAAAAGGTTTTTGGAATGTTGCATATGGTGTGGTTGGTTGGTGGAATTGAGAAGTCAAGTATTGTCAGTAAGTAATGCAGGCATCTATATCAGCATCTTCAAGTGAGGGAAATTGAAATAGGATCATTTTCCGGTCGTCGCCACCTGCCAGATGCTCTAATATGGTTTGAACAGTTATCCTTTTATTCCTGATGGTCGGCTTGCCGTTGCACAAATCAGGATTTACCGTAATTCTTTCTATTAAGTCAGCCATTGTAGTACCATTTAAATGACGATAGTGCACTGGTAAATAAACAAAAAAACGGCCGGATTGTTGCAATCCGGCCGTTTGGAATGGGGTATTGAGGTAACCTAGTTTTTCAATGCTTCGGCACCACCTACGATTTCAAGGATCTCTTTCGTGATCGCTGCCTGGCGCGTACGGTTGTAAACGAGGCGCAACTCTTTCAGAAGTTCCTGGGCGTTTTCCGTTGCTTTGTCCATCGCTGTCATACGCGCTCCCTGCTCCGATGCATTGGATTCGAGAACGGCGCGGTACAACTGGATTTTCAGCGACTTAGGAATCAGTTCCGCGAGGATTTCGTCTTCGTCGGGTTCGAAAATATAGCTAACCTCGGTCTTTTTCGACTTGGTCGATTTATTTTCAGCTACGATCGGCAGGTACGGATCAGCGTGGATGATTTGGGTAGCAACGTTTTTGAACTCGTTGTACACGATATCCACTGCGTCGTAACGGCCTTCCGAGAAATCTTTCATGATCTCTTCGGCTGCGCTCTTCACGTTTACAAAGTTCAAACGTCCGAAAAGGTCGGTGTAAGCGGTGTTTACAGTGAAGCCGCGGCGTACGAGCGTTTCCGCGCCTTTTTTGCCGATGGCAAAAATCTCTACATTCCCCTTAGCTGCCTGAGCCGCGTATTTCGACTCGATCAGCTGGAGTGTAGCTTTAATAACATTGGTGTTGAATGCTCCGCACAATCCACGGTCGGAAGTTACGACAATGACAAGCACCTTTTCTACCGCGCGAACGGCTTTCAACGGGCTGTCGGCAGCGCTTTCCGATCCTGACGAAACTGTCAGAAGCATTTCACCAAGCTTCTGTGCATACGGGCGCATTTGCAGAATGTTGTCCTGCGCGCGACGCAACTTGGCTGCCGCCACCATTTTCATGGCTTTGGTGATCTGCTGTGTGGAATTAACCGAAACGATACGGTTACGTACTTCTTTTAAGCTGGCCATTTTCTGGGTGTTTTAAGCGATCCGGTGATCCTATTATATATGTACTAGGAAAATGCCGGAACGGGTGACGCTCCGGCATTTTTACCGGTGTTAACGATATTTTACAGCAACTTCTTTAGCTACTTTCTCGATAACGTCTGTTACGCTGTTGTCCAGTTTTCCGGCACGCAAAGCAGCGAGTGCTTCTTTATTCTGGCTGGCCAATACGGTGGTGAAATCCTTTTCGAATTCTTTCACACGTGCTACGTCTACGTTATCCAGCAAACCTTTGGTGGATGCGTAAACAGTTGCTACCTGCAATTCAACAGGAACCGGCGCGTATTGTGCTTGTTTCAAAACTTCCTGGTTGCGGCGTCCCCGGTCGATCGCCAGCTTGGTAGCGGCATCGAGGTCGGAACCGAATTTCGCAAATGCTTCCAGTTCGCGGAACTGCGCCTGATCCAGTTTCAGGGTACCCGAAACTTTCTTCATCGATTTGATCTGCGCGTTACCACCCACACGTGACACCGAGATACCTACGTTGATCGCAGGACGGATACCCGAGTTGAACAGGTTGGATTCGAGGAAGATCTGACCGTCGGTGATCGAGATTACGTTCGTAGGAATGTAAGCCGAAACGTCACCAGCCTGTGTTTCGATGATCGGAAGGGCTGTCAATGAACCACCACCTTTAACTTTGCCTTTCAATGAAGGCGGAAGGTCGTTCATGTTCGCAGCGATGCTGTCATCGGAGATAATTTTCGCAGCACGTTCCAAAAGGCGGCTGTGGAGGTAGAATACGTCACCTGGGTAAGCTTCGCGGCCCGGAGGACGACGGAGCAGCAGGGACACCTCGCGGTAAGATACCGCTTGTTTCGAAAGGTCATCGTAGATTACGAGTGCAGGACGGCCGGTATCACGGAAATACTCACCAATCGCCGCGCCTGTAAACGGTGCGTAGAATTGCATTGGAGAAGGATCCGAAGCGCCGGCTGCCACGATTACCGTGTAGTCCATCGCGCCGTATCTGCGGAGCGTAGCTTCGATCGACTTGATAGTCGAAGCTTTCTGGCCGCAGGCCACGTAGATACAGAAAACGGGCTCGCCTTTTTCGTAAAATTCCCTCTGGTTAATGATTGTATCGATCGCCACCGCAGTCTTACCTGTCTGGCGGTCACCGATGATCAGCTCGCGCTGTCCGCGTCCGATGGGGATCATCGCGTCGATCGCTTTGATACCCGTTTGAAGCGGCTCGGTTACCGGCTGGCGGTAGATTACCCCCGGCGCTTTACGCTCGATAGGCATCTCGAAAAGCTCGCCGGTAATAGGTCCGTTTCCGTCGATCGGCTCAGCCAGCGTGTTTACCACACGGCCGACGATTCCGTCACCTACTTTCACGGAAGCGATTTCTTTGGTACGTTTTACAGTAGCACCTTCTTTGATGTCACTGAAATCCCCCAGCAATACGGCACCCACATTGTCCTCTTCGAGGTTCAAAGCGAGGGCTTTAAGGCCATTCTCGAAAACAAGCAGCTCACCTGCCTGTACCTGGGAAAGACCATAAATGCGGGCAACACCGTCACCAACTTGAAGGACTGTTCCTACTTCTTCGAGTTCTGCTTCTGATCTAGCGCCTGCAAGTTGTTCGCGCAGGATGGCCGAAACTTCATCCGGTCTAACAGATACCATAGTATAATTGACTTATTTAGAGTATAGTAGTAAGTTTTCTGAAAACTGCCGCAAAGGTAGAGTTTTATTTTGGTAAAAACAGAATGATTTAACTAAAACCTGTGATATAAAATTAGATTTTTCCAAGGACAGGAGCGGAAGGGCTTCGCGGGACGCAAATTAACCGTTTATCAGCTTCTAATAACATTTTTAAAACTTTTTTAGGTACTGATTGTGTTTTTGTTGTAATTGAATTCGTTAATGACACTTATATATTAAATTTTAATCTTTTCGACCGTCTTTCAGTATAATGTACAAATTAGAAAAAACCATTTTAGCAGCCCTGGCTTTTGGAGTATTGACAATCGCGGAAGGCAACGCACAGACTATCAAAAAAACAACCAAACCAGCCGCAACTGTAAAGAAATCAGCGGCAACACCTGCAAAAACATCCGCAGCTCCTGCAACGTTGAAAACCAAGGCCGACTCTTTGTCCGCGGCAATAGGTGTGAGCTTCGCCAATTCAATTGCATCGCAAGGAATCACGGACTTGAATGCCGACCTGCTTACACAGACCGTAAAAGCTGCTTTAAAGGGTGAAAAAACCGCATTTACGTCGGATGAAGCCAATATGTTCATCCAGGGTTACTTCACCAAAATGATGGAAGAGAAAGGTGCAGTGGTGCGGAAGGAAGGCGAGAAGTTTTTGGAAGAAAACAAGAAGAAGGAAGGCGTGGTAACTACCGAAAGCGGCCTTCAATACCAGATTATCAAAACAGGCGACGGCCCCAAGCCGACGGCAACGGATAAAGTAAAGACACACTACCACGGTACATTGCCCAATGGAACGGTTTTTGACAGCTCGGTCGACAGAGGCGAGCCGGTTGAATTCCCGGTCAATGGCGTGATCAAAGGATGGACCGAAGCGCTTCAGTTAATGCCTGTCGGATCGAAATGGAAGCTTTTTGTTCCATATCAGCTGGCTTACGGTGAGCGTGCGGCAGGCCCTCAGATACCGGCTTATTCAGCCCTCGTATTTGAGGTTGAATTATTGGAAATCGTAAAATAGCAAACGTGCAAATGAAAAAGTATCTTATCACTCTTATTCCGGTTGTGTTGCTGGGTTGGCAGCGGGGCCCTGTTCAGGAACGAGTGGGGGTAACGGCTCCTACGGCCTCCTCCATGGATGAAGATATCAAGCCGATTCCGGCACAATACAAAGCGGAGGAGCTGACAACGAGGATCTTATCCAGTTATCATTATAGAAAAACAAAGCTGAACGATTCTCTTTCAGTGGCGATTTTTGATAAATACATCGATGCGATCGACCACGGTAAGCTCTATTACCTGGCCTCCGACCTTGCGGATTTCGAGCAGTATAAGAACTCTTTCGACGACTATTTGCAAAAAAGAGAACTCGACGTTCCTTTCCAGATGTACAATGTGTTCAGAAAACGCTATCAGGAAAGAAGCACATACATTCAAACCCTGCTGAAAGAGCCTAAGCCGTTCGACTTCAACCAGGACGAATCCATGAACACCGACCGCGAAAAGGCGGCGTGGGCTAAAAACAGCGACGAACTCAACGATACCTGGCGGAAATACCTGAAAAGCGAGGCATTAGACCTCAAACTGTCGGGTAAAGCGGACACAGCGGTGATAAGCACCCTGCGGGACCGGTACAAAAGCCGCGACCGGGCATTGGGCCGCATTCGCACCGAGCAGGTGTTCCAGATGTTCATGAATGCGTATTCCGAATCGCTGGACCCGCATACGAGCTACATGGCGCCTACTTCGGCCGACCGTTTCAAGCAGGAAATGAGCCAGTCGCTGGAAGGTATCGGTGCATTGCTTCGCGAGGAAGATAACTATATCAAAATCGTAGAGGTAATCCCCGGTGGTCCTGCATTCAAGGGAAAACAACTTAAAAAAGAGGATAAAATCGTATCGGTAGCGCAAGGCGACGAAGGCAAGTTTGTCGATATCGTTGGCTGGTTTGTCGACGATGCGGTGAAGCTGATCAAAGGCCCGAAATCGACTGTCGTTCGCTTGCAGA
The DNA here is from genome assembly GCF_900101885.1 of Dyadobacter soli. GTDB lineage: Bacteria > Bacteroidota > Bacteroidia > Cytophagales > Spirosomataceae > Dyadobacter > Dyadobacter soli. The sequence goes on from NZ_FNAN01000015.1 coordinate 61,856, forward strand.
TCATCTCGGCAGATGCATTGCCGGGAGCGGCTCCGAAAGAATACCGTCTCGTGCGCGAAAAGATCAAACTCGAAGAGCAGCGCGCGAAAAGCGAGATCGTTTCCATTAACAATGGTAACAAGGACTATAAAATCGGTGTGATCGACATCCCGTTGTTCTACCGCGATTTCGAAGGCGCGCAGCACCGCGAGAAAGAGTTTTCAAGCACTACCCGCGACGTTCAAAAACTGATCACCGAATTGCAGACATCGAATGTAGACGGCATCGTGATCGACCTTCGTAATAATGGCGGTGGTTCTTTGACCGAAGCTGTTTCTCTGACAGGCTTGTTCATCAACCGCGGGCCGGTGGTTCAGGTAAAAGAAAGCCAGGGAGAAATCGAAGTACAGTCTGACAACGACCCTAGCATTGCCTATGACGGCCCGTTGGCTGTAATGGTAAACCGTTTCAGCGCATCGGCTTCCGAAATCTTCGCAGCTGCGATCCAGGATTATAAACGCGGCCTGATCGTTGGCGAGCAGACCTACGGAAAAGGTACCGTTCAAACCCTGATCGATTTGAACCAATGGGTTCCGAAAGAGCCGGATCAGCTCGGACAAGTGAAACTGACGGTCGCGAAGTTCTACCGCATCAATGGCAGCAGCACCCAGTTGAAAGGTGTAATGCCTGATTTGGAATTGCCTACTGCATTTAAAGTAAACGAATACGGAGAAGGCTCTCAGCCAAGCGCATTGCCCTGGGACCAAATCCCTTCTTCGCGTTACGAGGTGGCGAGCAATATCAATCCGAAGATCATTGAGCAGCTGCGTGACAAATACAAGCACCGCCTCAAAACCGACGAGGAGCTAAAAACGCTCGTGAAAACGCTGGACGATTTCAAAGAGGCACGTGAAAACAAAATCGTATCCTTGCAGGAATCGAAACGCAAAGCAGAGCGCGAAGAAGCCGAGAAAAAACGTGCCGCGATGAAGCAATTGGGCGAGGATAACGTAGACGGTGACGACGAAGAAGAAACCGACCCGAAAGCCGCCGAAGCTCCGAAGGATGTGAAGAAGAAAAAGGATATTTATCTCACAGAAACCGGCAGAATGCTCGCGGATCTGATCGTGATCTCCAAAGAGCCGAGCCTGGCGGGGACTAAGAAGAAACAATAGTATTTGCAGTAACGAATGTGAAAAAGAGCACGGATGGTGACGTCCGTGCTCTTTTTGTGTTAATGGATTTTGTCAAGTTTGTTATTGACCGCATTGATTTCGTTGAGGACGACGGGCAGCAGTCTTTTAGATTCACCTTTGTTGTACATTATCCTGACGAGCGAATCCAATTTTTGCAAATTATCGGACGAATAGACAGTCGGATCTCGAAGAGTCACATCCAGGTATCGCCATTCCTGCTTTACATCCCCGAAGGTATTTTGCGCAACGTCAACCTGGCCCGTAATGCATTCTTTCCTAAGCTTATACAGTAATTTGTTGATTGCTATAATCCGGGCTTTGTATGGACTAGGCGGCATGGTTGCTTTCCGAAGCAACATCCAAATAGTGGCAAGGGCGAGTACTACAATGCAGGCTATGCCAGCCGATACGCTTTTGAATGCCATGAGTGTGTGGGAATAAGGGTTGGATAGCAGTCTCTTTTAATGTCGCGTTCATTTATTCGATGGCGAACACGAATGATTAATCGGTGATAGGCATTTACACGGTTTGGTTTTTGCGCAAGTCTCTTGTAATGATGTAGTTGTCGTAAAATGTTTTCATTTCAAATTGGTCGCGGAAGCCTAAGTGCCTGGCGATTTTACCCGCGACCTCTTTTGAAATACGGGTCTTGCCATTTTCCAGCTTACTGACGGACTGCTGGCGAATTTGTAACAGCTGCGCGATCTCCGATTGTTTTACACCTTTCATCATGCGTACAGCCCTGATCATCTTGTAGAAATCTCTCATAAAACTACCAAGTGTGTGGAGGAAGGAATGCTGCAAAGTAGATGATTTATAGATGACGGTCAAGTTGTAAAATACAACCGACTTAGGTGTAAAGTACAACCGGTTCTTTTTTTGGGTATGGTTTGAAATCATTCTATTTGCAGCGCAACAAAATGCACATGCTATGAAGAATTCGCTTTTCCTCCGCTTCTGGGCAGCCGGCATGATACTAACCGTGGTAACTACCTGTTTAGGATGTCAGGAGGAATATGACAGATCTGAGGAGACACCACTGGGGCCACTCATTGAAAAAATCGAAACGGCCTACGTTGCGGGGTGTGAAAAGGATGAAAACGGCTATTCGTTGGAAAATGAAACAGTGGCGTCGGATGAAATACAGGAAGCTGTTCGTGCAAGATTGTTAACGTATCAGAAGTCATTTGAATCCCGATACTGGGTGCCACGAAACCTTTCAGAAGGCTATCCGGTAGGGGTGATTCCTGCAATCGATGCGTGTCCTGCCGGATCGGAAAAGGTAAAAATTTTCATGGACAATCAGGATAGCGGTAATACGACGAGCTCCGGCTGGACCGGTTCCTGGTCCATTGACGGCAATGGTAATACCGGGCACACCTTCTGTGTCGTATACGGCGGGGCGTTTAGATTTATGACATTTAACACGCCGACAGAATATCTGATGTTGAGGTTAGGGAATAACAAAACGGCATATATGGAACCGCGTGTTTGGAATGTCTACATTGACAATGAGGATAACAACAACAAGAATGCGCTCTTGGAAGGAGATTTTAGTCCGAATGTTATCAATAAAAATGGAACGAATTTCCAGTTCTGGGCGATAGCTGGCAAGAACACGCCGGGGCCTAACCAGGATTCTCAATTTCCCGATATGGGATTTAGTTATGGAGTTTTAGGGACATTTACCTCGCCTGTTGTGGGCGGGGCTGCCGGTATGGGGACTTTAAAAACAGACGATGAAAACAACAACAATGTAAATCAGCTGTATTCTGTCGATTGGTTTACCAATGCGGTGACCGGTGATTCGCATGTGCAGGGTTATGGGGTTGACAGAACAAATGATCCTGGCAATACAACATTCAACATCAGGAGAGCCAGATGAGGGTGCAATGGCTTATCAGCGGATTCGTCGCGCTGACAGGACCGTGCATTATTTGGGCTAGTTGTGGTCGTTCTGTGGATCGTCGTGTCGCAGGAGAGGCGGCGGGGCAGGTCATATACGTGGATGAAGTAGATGATTTGATTCAGAATTCACTGTACGAATATCTGTTCGCTATTTTCGACGCGAGAAGTATTGCGACTAATGAGTTGATCAACAGCAGGCTTTTGGAAATCGAAGCACGGACGCGGGGCTTAACCATCGACTCGTTACTTTCGATTGAAACGGCGAGGATCGGGAAAGTGGAAACTAAGTCAAAATATATTCGTGACAATGCATTGCACGGCGGGGTAATTGAGGAGAAAAGCCCTTTTAAGGTACATCAACCTGATAGTGAAATCGGGAAGAAAATTTTGGACAATAGCTACCGTAAATTTTTGAAGGTAAGATTTATAGAGACGCTCCGGGCAAAATATAAAACGAAGGTACTATTAGCACGCCCGCAACCGCCGGCGATCGGATTGGATGATGTGCGGATTTATGCGAGGGGAAATGAAAATTCAAAGACCTGCATTACGATAGTATCTGATTTTGATTGTTCTGCTTGCAGACGTGCATATCCGGAGTTTAGAAAGGTTTTCGAAAGGTATAGAGATCAGGTTCGGTTTGAAGCTGTTAACCTTTCTCAGAATGTTACATGGGCAATTTTACTCGCGGAATGTGCGGGCGAGCAGGGTAACTTCTGGAATGCATATGAGGCGCTTTACTCTGAAAATTACCATCGAACTGATAGAGACTCATTGATCAGAATCTTAGGGCTGAACAGGAACGAATGTATAGCATGTCTTGAATCAAGCCGCATGAACAGCAAGATTACCACAAGTATGGCTCAGCTACATTCGTGCGGCATAGAGGTTACGCCAACGGTACTGATTGATCGAAGAACTTATTATGGACCGCTTGAAAGTGGGGCAATTGGGCGATTTTTGGATGATTTGTTGCTACAAAAGCAAAACGACTAATTACAACAGGAGAAAGCACCTTCCTCCTGTTGTAGTAAAATCAATTATTCCCAGCCACCCCCAAGCGCTCTATACAACTCCACCAATGCCAGAAACTGCTCTTTCTGCACATTGGTCAGGTTCAGCTCCTCCTGCAAAACACTGCGCTGGGCGGTGATCACCTCGAGGTAGGAGGCGTATCCGGTTAAAAAGAGGTCTTGGGAAGTAGCGACGGCTTGTTGGAGCACTTCTACCTCTTGTTTTTTCAAATCACCGATCTGGCGGGTATTTTCAAGCTTTTTGAGGCTGGTACTCACTTCGCGGAAGCCGTTCAGGACCGATTTGTTGTATCCGTAAAGTGCTTCGAGACTTGCGGCTTCGGCGCGTTTCTGATTTGCTTTTAATGCTTTCCGGTTCACGAGCGGGGCAGTAAGGCCGCCTAGCGCGCTGTACGCGAGCGAGCCGGTTGAGAATAGGAGGTTGCTTTTGAATGCATTGAAACCAAGGAACGCGGTAATGTTTAAGGACGGCAGGAAAGCCAGTTGCGCAGCCTGTTGCTCGGAATAGTTGGCAAGCAAGTCGAGCTGGGCTTGCTGGACGTCGGGTCTTCGGCGCAGCATTTGAACAGGGACGCCGGCGCTGATGGATTGCGGCATTGCCTGTCCCATAGTGGTACCTCTTGGTATGGGCTGCGGGAAGCGGCCGGCGAGCAGGTTTACATTGTTTTCTATTTCAATGATCTTTTGCTGTGCTTCAAATTCGAGGCTGCGGGTGTTGAGCAGCTGGGCGGTAAGCTGGCGGACGCCGAGTTCGTTCGCGCGGCCGGCTTCTTTCTGGATTTTGATAGTTTCCACGGCGGATTCCTGCAATGCGATGTTTTTGCGGATAATGTCCAGCTCGGTATCCAGCGCCATCAGTTCGTAATAGGAACGCGCGATTTCGGCGATGAGGCCGGTAATGATCGCCTGGCGACCTTTTTCACTCGCTAAAAAGCGTGTATAGGCGGCTTTTTTCTGGCTTTTGAGCTTGCCCCAAATGTCGATCTCCCAGGAGCTGCGCAGGCCGAGGAAGTAATCAGGCATGAAAGGGTCGGGGAGGCGCCTGTCGTTGTCGAGGTTCTGGGAGAAATTGGTGTCGTAGTTACCGACGCCGTCCATGGTGTAATCGCCAAACTTGCGGCCGCCGCCGGATATGTCACCTGTTACCACAGGCAGCATGGCGCCATGCGCGATCATGATATTGCTGCGTGCCATTTCAATGCGCTGAATGGCCATTTTGAGGTCGAGATTGTTCTGCAATGCGGTGTCGATCAATGCTACCAGGTGCTGGTCGTTGAAGAAATTTTTCCATTGCAGCGAGCCGATACCCGTAGAATCGGCCTGGCCCGCAAATGTTGCCGGGGTTTTGATTTGTGCGCGTTGCTCCACGGGCTGCGTCAGCTTACACCCTGTTACAGAGATCAGGATTGCGGCGAACAGCAAGCCGGAAGCGTACTTTTTATTTCTTTTCATTAATATAAAATCTGATTTGAAAGGCCGCGCATGCCCCGCGGCCAAAACTGGATTCGAGGGGGCTTAGTGCAGCAATGCTTCTTCCTCCGCAGCCACTACCGGAGGAGGCGTCTTTTTCTTTTTAGCCATACTTGCAAATACGACGTACAATCCCGGAATGATGATCACTCCGAAGATGGTACCGATGAGCATACCGCCGGCTGCCGCCGCACCGATGGAACGGTTACCGATCGCACCGGCACCGGATGCCATTACGAGCGGGATAAGGCCCGCCACGAATGCAAAAGAGGTCATCAAAATTGGTCGCAGACGCTCCGTGGCGCCTTCCAGCACGGCTTCGATGACAGTACGGCCTTCTTTTTGACGAATAATGGCGTATTCTACGATCAGGATCGCGTTTTTACCTAACAAGCCAATCAGCATGACGAGCGAAACCTGGGCGTAGATGTTGTTTTCCAGACCCATTAATTTCAATGCAAGGAATGCCCCGAAGACACCGGTAGGAAGCGAGAGGATTACCGGCAGCGGCAGCAGGAAGCTTTCATATTGGGCCGCCAGCAGCAGGTACACGAACACGAGACAAATCCCGAAAATGAATATGGCCTGGTTTCCGGAAAGGATCTCCTCGCGCGTCATACCCGACCAGTCGTAGGTGTAGCCTTTCGGCAGGCTGGTGGCTGCTACGCGTTCGACCGCTTTAATAGCGTCACCGCTACTGTAACCCGGCGCGGCGTCACCATTGATCATCGCCGACGTATACATGTTATAGCGTGTCAGCAATTCGGGGCCGTATACCCTTTCAAGGTGGATAAATGTCGAGAATGGTACCATTTCGCCCCGGTTGTTTTTGACATACAATTTGAGAATGTCCTCGGGGTTTTTGCGGAAACTCGCGTCGGCTTGCACCATCACTTTGTACATCTGCCCGAAACGGATGAAGTTGGAGGCGTAATAGCTACCAATCATTGTTTGTAGGGTACCCATCGCGATATCTATCGAAACGCCTTTCTTGGCGGCAATGTCCGAATCGACGTGGATCATGTATTGCGGGAAGCTGGCGTCGAAGCTACTGAATGCAGCGGCGATCTCCGGCGTGGCGGCGAGGTCTTTGATAAACTTGTTGGTAACCTCGGCCGTCTTCTGCAAATCTTCATTACCGGAGCGATCTTGTACACGCAGCTCGAAGCCCGACGAGTTACCGAAACCAGGTACGGTTGGAGGCGGGAAGAACTGGATTTCGGCATCGGTAATGTGCTTCGTTTTGGCCTCCATTTCTTTGATAATATCCTGCACGGATGCTGTGCGCTGGTCCCAGGGTTTGAGGTTGATCATCGCCATACCGTACGAAGAACCCGCGGATTCGGTGAGCAAGCTGTAACCGGAAAGTGAAGAAACGGATTCGACCGGTTCGAGGCTTTCGGCTACTTTCTGAATTTGATCCAGAACCACTTCCGTTCTTTCAACCGTCGCACCTACCGGCGTAGTGACGTTGACGTTAATCACGCCCTGGTCTTCCGTAGGGATAAATCCGCTTGGGAGAATGCTGTTGATGCCAAAAGTGGCCACGCAGAAGCCGATTAGCAATGCTATGGTAATCATCCGTCGGCTTACAATGGACCCAAGCAATTTCCGGTAGCCGTTCTGCAAGCCGTCGTAGCCTTTGTTGAAGCCAGCAAAAAACCTGGTAAGCGGGTTTTTCTTCACAGGCTGCCCGTGTGTGTTTTTCAACATCAGCGCGCACAATGCGGGCGTAAGCGTAAGTGCATTGATACCCGAAATGACGATGGAAATCGCGAGGGTAATGGAGAACTGCCGGTAGAAAATCCCGACCGGCCCCGACATGAATGCAACCGGAACGAATACCGCAGACATTACCAGCGTGATCGCGATGATCGCGCCGCTCATTTCTTTCATCGATTCGATGGTCGCTTCCATGGCGTCCAAATGCTTTTCGGCCATCTTGGCGTGCACCGCCTCGACGACCACGATGGCATTATCGACCACAATACCGATCGCAAGTACCAATGCAAAAAGCGTCAGCAGGTTAATCGAGAATCCGAACATTTGCATGAATGCGAACGTACCGACCAATGCCACCGGCACCGCCAGGGCCGGGATGACTGTGGAGCGGAAGTCCTGCAAAAACAAATACACGATCAGGATTACAAGCACGAATGCTTCGATGAGCGTGCGGATTACCTCGTGAATGGAGGCGTCGAGGAAGCGGGAAACGTCGTAGGATACGAAGTAATCCATTCCGGGAGGGAATGTGGTCGTTTTCAGCTCCGCAACTTTGTCTTTGATATTCTGAATAACTTCCTGCGCATTGGAGCCCGGCCGCTGCTTGATCATGATCGAAGCCGAAGGCCGTCCGTTCGATTTGGAAGCCATATCGTATTCCAGCGTACCGAACTCGATTTTGGCAACGTCTTTCAGTTTCAGAATCGAACCGTCGGGATTCGAGCGTAGCACGATGTTTTCGTATTGCGCCGGTTCGAACAACTTACCGGTGTATTTCAACACATATTGCAGCACATTCTTTTCGCGGCCGGAACTCACGCCGGTTTTTCCGGGCGCGGCAACCACGTTCTGGTCACGGATGGCCGTAATTACTTCGTCGGCGGAGACATTGTAGCTGTTCATGCGGTCGGGTTGCAGCCATACGCGCATGGAGTAGTCTTTGCTACCCATAATCTGCGCGCGGCCCACGCCGTCGATCCGTTTCAGCTCTTTGAGGATATTGATATCGGCAAAGTTGTATACAAAATCCTCGCCGACGGTGGTGTCCGAGCTCATGATATCGAGGTACATGAGCATACTGTTCACCTCTTTTTCGGTGGTTACACCGGCTTTGATAACCTCTTCGGGAAGTTCGTCGATAACGGTCTGAACGCGGTTTTGCACGTTCACCGCCGCGAGGTCCGGGTCGACGCCCACATTGAAGGAAATATTGATCGTCGTTACACCATCATTCCCGGAAACGCTTGTCATATAAGTCATACCGGGTACCCCGTTAATCGCTTTTTCAAGCGGCACGGCCACGGCGTCGACGCACACTTCGGCGTTCGCGCCCGTGTAGGTAGCCGTTACAACCACCGAGGGCGGAACAATGTCGGGGAATTGGGAAACGGGTAGTTCCAGCACTGCCAGAACACCGAGCAGGGTAATAAATATGGAGATGACCAGCGATAAAACCGGTCGCTCAATGAATTTTTGAAACATGATCTACAATTCAGGTGATAAAAGGAATGCTACCGTGCGGTAAGCTCGATTTTTTCGGCCGACACCGTGTCGGTGGAGACGGTTTTCGGGTTGATGGTCGCGCCGTCACGCAAGGATTGCAATCCTTCGCATACAATCGTTTCGCCTGATTCCAGACCTGATTTTACTACATAAAAAGTAGACAACCGGGATTGCGGCACAAAGCTCCGCGTCTTGACCTTGTTATCTTTTCCCAATACATATACAAAGTTTTTGTCCTGAATCTCAAACGCAGCCTGCTGCGGGATGAGGATCGCGTTATCTACGGTGTTGGTCAGGCGGATCGTGCCCGTAGAGCCGTGTTTCAGCAGTTTTTCGGGATTCGAGAAGCGTGCACGGAAGGCAATGGAGCCGGTGCCCTCGTCGAATGCGCCTTCCATGGTTTCGATCATCCCTTTGTGCTTGAAGAATGAGCCGTCGGCAAGTTCCAGTTCTACTACGGCTTGCTTGGTAGCGGCTTTGTCACGTGCTTTCACATATTCCAGGTATTCGTTCTCGGATACATTGAAATACGCATACACCGTTTTGATGTCCGACAGCGTGGTCAGCAATGTGCCTTCGTCGATAAGGCTGCCCATTTTGCTCGGCAGGCGGTCGATCACACCGTCGAATGGTGCTTTGATCACGGTATGTGCCAATTGAATGGCCGCATTTGATTTCTCGGATTTCGCTTCCTCGATTTTCGCATTGGCCGCGGCCAGTTTCGCTTGTGCTACTTCCAGTTCGCTTTTGGCAACTACATTCTTGTCAACGAGCAGTTTTACACGTTTTACTTCCAGCTCGGCGCCCTTCGCATCGGCGATTGCACTTTGCAGGTTAGCCTTCGCTTTGGCCAGTTGGGCTTCGTACTCTTCATTGTTAATACGGAACAAAGTCTGTCCTTTTTTGACTTCCTTGCCTTCGTCCACATATACTTCTTCGAGGTAACCCTTCACACGGGCATATATTTCTACGTTCCGCAGGGCGTGGATGTTGCCTACGTATTCGCGGTGCAGTTCGGTTTTCTGGGGCCTTAGTTCCGTTACGGGGATCGTCGGAACAGTGTCTTTTGTCTCGGATAGGGTTTCACTTTTCGAAGCACAGCCATAAGCGAAAATGCTAACGAGCAAAAGGAGTGGCCATTTCAAATCTTTCATCATGATGCGTTTGTATAAATTGGTTGGCGGTAAATGCAGGGGAATAGGAATAGCCTTTCGGCCGCGCGGAAATACCGTGCAGCAAAAAGCATAGCGTGAATGCCCGGAATGGCCCGTATATGCGCGAATGGGCATAACGAGACTGTCCGTCAGCTACGAAAATGGGGGATTAAAGAACGCTTGCGGCGAGTTCAGAAAGGGCAAAGACGATGGAGAAAGCTGTAATAATCAGGCAGCGTAATCTCTCCGTTGTTTGCATAAAGCGGTTGTACGGTCTCCCTGACAACTCTGGAAGGCCGGGTAATTTCACATTGGGGTATTGACTGCGAAATGAGCGTCAGGAAGCGGTAGGTAGAATGCCGGCGGTTAAAAAGTTTGGAAAGCGACTCGTTCCATTTTGTCTCGTCGGCCCTGACGATCGTCTCGTTTTTGCAGATCGTATCATCGATTAACACAATATCCTTGCTGCCGGGCCGCTCCGCGATTTCGAAGGGGGAGAAGGCCTCGGTGCCCATATCAATCTTGCACGCAACGGCCCTCTGCGGCCCCAGGAGCAGCGAAACGGCAAATTGTGCGAGCCAGAAAAACAATACAAAAGTTCTTTTTGTCATGATGCTGATTAAGATCAGGTCATTGAAAAATTCATACTTTTATAATGAATTCAAGAATGATTGGAACTATTGGGACGGAATTGTGATACAATTGGGCAATAGCTCAAATATAACGTTTCAAATGTAGATTGCAAATTTTCAGGATTGTTAATGAACGTTAACAAAAAATATTTCACTGGTAATGAATGCCAAACCGCTATTTTGTGAACGTTAAGAGCGGCTTAAACAGTCGGTTTTGAACTTGTGTTTTTCCGTTTAAATCGGAAACTTGACCTTTAAAAAATCCGTGCCGGGAAGTATGTAACTTTTTTTGGAGAAAAGTGTATATTGACAAGGCAGTCGGGCTTTCGCAAAACGCTCAATATTGCTTACCATGATTGTCACACCTATTTATACCGAACATTTTGTACTGACCAAAATGACGGCCGGAGACGGTGACAAGTATTTCAGGCTGAGCAACAATGCGAATGTGATGAAATATGTGACCGGCTATTCGCTCACGCGTGAGGAGTCGGATAATATGCTCAAAAGCTTTCTGGAAGAGTACGGCATGGATACCTACCTGGGAAGATATCTCATCGAAGACAGGCATTCGGGCGAACTCATAGGGGCCGCCAAGCTGGACAGGGTAGGGTCGGCGATCGAGATCGGGTACCGGGTGATGGAGGAGTTCTGGGGAAAAGGGGTAGCTACCGAAATTGCGACAGGGCTGATCCGCTTTTCAAAAAATGTGCTGAAAGCGAGGGATGTGATCGCGTTTGTGAATGTCAACAATGCTGCCTCGATCCGCGTACTGGAAAAGGCGGGAATGACCAATACTGAATTGATCGAAGATCTTGATGAAGTCAAGTACAGGTTTAATTATTCACCAAAAAGTACCCCCTTTATGAAAAAAGCTCTCTACATTTTCCTTGGACTCGTTGCGTTGATCCTGATTGCGGCATTCATCATGCCGAAAGATTATGCGGTCGAACGTGAGATCGTCGTGAACAAACCCAAAGCGGAGGTTTTTGAATACCTCAAATCCCTGAAAAAGCAGAACGACTGGAGTGTATGGGGCCGCCGCGACCCCAACATGGTCAAAACCTTCTCGGGAACGGACGGTACCGTAGGCTTCGTATCGATGTGGGAAGGTAACGACGAGGTCGGGAAGGGCGAACAGGAAATTACCAAAATTGAGGAAGGCCGACGTATCGACACGCAGTTGCGGTTCCTCAAACCCTTCGAAAGTACCAGCGACGCCTACATGGTTACGGAAGGGATCGACTCTGCGTCCACCCGTGTTCGTTGGGGCTTTACCGGCAAAATGCCTATTCCGATGAACGTAATGCTTCCTATTATGAATATGGAGGAATCGATCGGGAAGGATTTTCAGGAAGGCTTGACGAATCTGAAAGGAATTCTCGAAAAACAATGAGTACAACCGACCCGCGCATTGACACTTACATTGTAAAATCAGCAGGTTTTGCCATTCCTATACTAGAATACCTGCGCGCCCTTGTACACGAGACATGCCCGGATGCGAAGGAAACCATGAAATGGAGCTTCCCGCATTTCGAATACAAAGGCAGTATCCTGTGCAGTATGGCGTCTTTCAAGCAGCATTGCGCATTCGGCTTCTGGCTCGAATCGCGGCTCAGCGACCCGAATAACCTGCTCGCGGTGAATGGTGAGCGTGTGGGCATGGGAAGTCTGGGTAAAATTGCCAGTATCGAAGACCTTCCGGCGGAAGAACAGCTGAAAGGTTTTATCCTCGAAGCCATGCGCCTGATCGACAGCGGCGTGAAGATGAGAAAGGATAACAAACCGCAGGAAACGAAAGAGCTCGTCATTCCGGCTTACGTTACCGAAGCGTTGGCCGATAATGCGGAAGCCCGAAAGGTTTTTGAAGGTTTCAGTTATTCCAATAAAAAGGAATATGTGGAATGGTTTGAGGAAGCCAAAACTGAGGCCACGCGGGAGAAGCGCATTGCACAGGCGCTGGAATGGATGGCAGAAGGGAAGGTACGAAACTGGAAGTATGTGAAATAAAAAAATCCCGGATCGCTCCGGGATTTTTGCATTAAGGGTTTGGGTGTGACTAAAACTTGCCGTCCTCGCCCGCAATCGTGTATCTGAAAGTGTAGTAGCTGGATTCTTCGGTAGGCACATCTTCCGGCGCGCCTTTGTAGTAGCTGATGATCTCCACCTTGGCCAGTTTGCCGCTGGCGGTTTTGACCAAAATCGTCCTCCCGGGTATCGGCAGGATCGCATGAACGCTCATATCATATTTGTACCAGCTGTTGCCGCTGCCGCCCGGAATCGCGAAACCTGCGTCTCCGTCGGTTTTGTAGCCTTCTTTGGGCGCGTCACTTACCTGGTCGAAAGGTTTTTCCAGAACAATCGCCCCGCCCTCGCCCGGGCCGCTGGTGCCGCTGTTGGTGGCAATGGTGGTTTTGCTGAATGCAATGTCCCAGTTTTTCGTCTTCGCGTCGGTGGCAGGCACTTCCTTGCCGGTAGCGAGGCTGAAATAGATGTATGACTTGGTATTCGCATTCAAATCCTTGATGACCGTGATTTCAGGCTTTGCCGGCGCCACGATCTGGGAAGCTGCTGTTTTCACCGCTGAGATCTCCGGCATTGCCGCCAGCGCGAACGTCGAAAGGATGATGGTTTTCAATAACATATAGAAATGTGTTTAAGCCAAACGGCCACCAGGTTTGCTCCGGCAGCCGTTTAGAACGAATTTTTGAACCTTAGGCTCCTTTTTTAACAAGCTTGTATTCCAATTTAGGCTTGCCGCGCTCGCCGCCGTCATCCTTGTGGAAGCTTATGAAGCGAAGTTTATAAATGTTACCTGCTGAATCTTTGATCAGGTAGAAACGATCCGTTTTAACACCGATGGTCCCTGTCGTAGCCCGCCATTTCGAACCGATCGCGTCGGCCGATTTGCTGAACGTCACCCCGGTGAGGTTCGTTTCTGCAAATGCGTCGTAAGTGGCGGCTGTGGTCAGCACTTCCGCAGCTTCCACGCCGCCCAGATTGTTGATGAACACCAGGTCGGAGAAGCCGTATGGCAGTATTACGCCCGGGCCGGCAGCGGTGAAATACATGCTGTAACCCCATTTCAGATCCCAACGGTCTTTCGCCGGTTCCACATCGACGGTCGCGCCTTTTTCGAGTGAAACAAATTCAAAGTTAAACGCGGCGTCTTTGGTGACGTCGAGTGTTTTGAATGTGGTTTCATTCACTTTGGCGTATTGCAATGTATAACCTGTGCCTTTGCGGAGAACACGGATTTTGTACAAATCAGCCAGAGGAAGGGCTGCGCCGCTACCGCCTTTGCGGTTCAGAATGTACACTTTGTTATCAGCGTCGGTAGCTGAAACAGCCGCGATCACGGTTTTGGTAATGTCGCCCGCAGCGTCGTCCACAAGCGACAGTTTACCCTGCCCCTGACCAACTGCCAGTGAATCGACAGCGAAATCCTTATCGGTAACCGCATTAATGTCCGTTTTATTGATCGCCCATGCCGAAGCGCCGTTGGTACCGTTGATGGTCACGCGGAAATCGGTACCGTTGTAAAAACCGAGATCCCAGCTGTCGCGCAGAACGGGCGTTTGCGCATTGGCGCTCAGATCGAGGAACACCGAATTGGCGGCGCTGCTACCAAGCTCGCTACCCGCAATACCGTTCAGCTGAATGCTCGTACCGTCCGAAATGATCGCTTTAAAGCTCAATTTCAATGCCGAATTAGTACCAACCAGCACCGGCGTGCCAACCGAGGCAATTTTGAAAGCAATGCTCTCGTCGCCGTCCAGCAATACACCTGTTTTTTTGCTCACTTTAAACGAAACGGACGACTGCCCGGCAGGTACCGACAATGTGATCGTATTGTTGGCCGCGGCAGGAGTGGTGGTGAACTCTGTGTCGTAAGTAAGCTGTGTCGGGGTCAACGTCACCGAAATGGGCGTCGCGGCGTCCACAGTTCGTGAAAGAACGATTTTGATTTCGGTTTCATCACCTTCAAAACCCTTTTCGGTAGCTTCGAAAGCCGCCAGGTTATCCGGTAATGGTGGTTCGTCGTCGCTGCACGCGTTGAATGTTCCCAGGAATGCAACCAGTAGTAGCGACCGGACTATTTTCTTCATAGTTTATTGGAGTTATATGAAAGGGTAATTGATTGTTAATGCTTTGTCCATTGAAAACTGAGGCCGAGGAAATACGACCGACCGAAAGACATCGGTACCGCCCCGCCCGTGCTGTGTGCCCCGCCGGTGTCGGTAGAAGTGTTTTGCAGGTTGGTGACGTCGAAAAGGTTCTTAACACCGCCCAACAGGTTCACGTATTTGCCCAGGGTTTTGCTGACCGTCAGATCGGCCATATGAAAGCCTTCTGTTTCAGCGAGGTGAATGTTGACCTGGTCGGCGCTTTCGTAAACCGGGCGTTTGCCGGAGAATTTGTAAAACAGGTTAATGCTCGCGCCGGCTTTTTTGAAAGTATAAAGCAGGTTTGCATTGATCTCGGTCGACCATACAAATTCAGGCAGCGAACCGAAATCTTCCGGCGCTTCCGAAAACTCATTGTAGCGACCGATGTAGGTAGCGCCCAGCGTAGCTTGCAGGTTTTTCCAGAATAGCTTATTGTCGAGCGAAACGCCGGTGGTTTTGAACAAATGGATATTCAGATAGGTCGTCTGCGTCCGGTCGTTAGGGTCGATACCGGTGTCGATCAGGTCGTGAAATACATTATAAAACCCGCCGAGCGTAGAGCTGACGCGGAGGCCTTCACGACTAACCGCCTGCCACACAAGGAACGAGTTGAAGCTGTTGGAATACTCGGCTTTCAGGTTGACATTCCCGTTGATAGAATGTGATGCGTCGTGAAAATCGAAGTAAAGTTCGCGCAATGCAGGTGAGCGGAACCCGCGTGCGTATCCGAAGCGGAAGTCCAGTGATTTGCTCAAAGTCAATTTTCCATTGAGCGACGGAATCACCGGCGGCGCGTCGTACACCGAGTTTTTCAGGAAACGCAAACCCGGCGTCAGCTTGAAAAACTGCCCGAAACGGATTTCCGGGGCAACGAACAATGCATATTCATTAATGGTAGGGGAGCCGTTGATCCGTGCGCCGGAGGCATTGTTGTTGGAAAAATCGACGCCACCTAATATTGAAAGGTGGTCGCCGGCTTTGTAAAAGGCTGTTCCCCGGAAGAATGCGGTGGTAAAAATGGATTTGTCCTGCGAGCCGGGTTCGAGGGAGAGCGTACGGCGGTCGTTGATATCGACATTAGTACTCAGGGTTCTGCGGGAATAGTCGGTGTAGGAGCCTACGGCGGTGATGTGCAGCTTGTCGTTAGGTCTAATTTCGGACTGTACCTGATGGAACCAGCGTTTCGTGATATAATCCTGGTCTCCCGCCTCGCCGGTATACTCGTTCCGGTTACCGAGGTATTTGATCGTTTCATCCGTGCCGTTGAAGCGGTACCAGACATTCCAGCGCTTGCCTGTAAACCGAGTGCCGGCGGTATAAAGCATCTGATCCTTAGGCATCCATGCCTTTGCGCGGCCTGTGGAAGCGCCCTGCCAGCCGCCGAAATTGTTTCTGGTCACATTGCCATTGAACTGCAAATGCTCGTTCTGCCAGGTAAGGCCGAGGCCCTGGTTATGCGTGCCTTTTTTGGTCAATGCGTCGTATTCGTCGCCGGCAGTTTCTTCCTGTATCCGCGCATTCACCGTGAGCGAAGCGCCATCGTGCCCTTTTTTGGTAATGATATTAATGACTCCTGCCAAAGCGTCGGTACCGTACATGACCGACATCGGGCCTTCGACGATTTCGATGCGCTCGATGGTGTTGATATCGATCTGCCCCAAACTTTCGCGCGTGCCGCCGCGGTCGACCATCGGTATGCCGTCGAGGAGGATTTTGACGCCTTGCCCCGACATGCCCATGAGCTGAATATCGCTGGTACCAAGTGTTAAATCATTCGAAAACCGTATTCCGAGCTCGGTATTGAGGATTGTCTGCAAGTTTGTCGCGCCGCGAAGCCGAATACGCTCGCTGTCGATCGTGCGTACCTGGTACACGGAGTTTCGCAGCGATTGCGGTTCGGATTGACCTGTAATTACGACCTCATTCAGCGCCAACGGTGTTTCGGAGAGCTTTATATCTTCGATTTTAAGCGATTCCCCCGCCTTAACGGTGATTTTTACCTGCGCATCTTCACTTCCTATCGTCCTGACGACCAATGCATAGTCGCCCGAAGGCGCCGAGAGTGCAAAAAGCCCCTCTGATGAAGTCTGCGTGCCGTGAACTGTATTTTGAAGAAAAATGGTAGCGTCTGAAACGGGTTTGCCACTTTTGGACAATACCCTTCCCTCCACAGTGCCGTTACCTTCCTGCGCCAGCAGGCGGCTGATTACCAGCAATATCAAAGAGATGGTAAAATAATATCTCACGGAGGATTTATTTAGACTAATTATAATCGCAAAGGAAAATATTATTTAGACTAATTACAATCACAGTGAAATATTTTTTGTGAGTAAAGAAGAATGTACAAAGCATCACTCTTTGGAACTACTTAATGGTGGCTTGCAGATTGACCGTCACTACGTCTTTCAGCTTCCAGTCTTTTTCGCCGATTTTGTAGTCGAGGCGGTTGACATCGAAGGTGCTGGTGAGCGAATAGGTGCCGTCGGCGTTCTTTTTGGCGTCGAATGGGAGCGTTACGGTTTTGGAAACGTCGCGCATAGTTAATGTGCCCGTGGCTTGGTACTTGTCGCCTTTCTTTTCGACTTTGGAGGATTTGAAATGGATATCGGGATATTTCTCGACCCAGAAATACTTGTCGCTTTTCAAATCCTTATCCCGGGAATTGTTGTTGGTTTTGAAGGTGCTTGCCGCGATTTTAACATCAAACGAGGCATTTTCCGGGTTTTTCTCATTAAAAACTGCCTCGCCGCGCGGCGCATCGAATGTGCCATTACAAGTGCCGAGGATGAATTTGACACTGAATTTCGTAGAACCTGAGACGATTTTGGAAGTCTGTGCCGACACCTGGCCGGCTAATGCGACAAAGAGGATGCACGATGTTAGTAGGAAGCGCATTTCAGTTTTAGTTTGGATGAATATCAGAGTTCTTCCAGCAACGACTCGCCTTCGGAACAGTCGCCGGAAGTCCATTGCCACTTTTCATGCATACGGATTTTGCCGTTCGGAAGTTGCTCGGGTGTCGATTTGCAAATGCCCGTCGTGATCTCGCCCCGGTCGTTCACCTGATGGTACCGCATGTCCAGATTCCCCTGCTCGTCCACGAGCGCGATCAGGTGCCCGCTGCGAATGCGCCCGCCTTTATACGTGGACGTGACGATGTTGCCCGTTTGCTGATAGACGAATTGCATGGACAGATCCACCTCGCCGTTTTCGGAATTAGACAATGGGACGAAAACCTTGTTGTTGTAATTGATCATAGCAAAATGCGGTCTTAATGCACTAAATATAGGCATTAAGACCGCATTCTGATCAAAGTACCGAGGTAATCCACCACGTATTACCGCATGGATCGGACACGCCGCAGCTCCGGCCGTAATCCTGGTCTGCAGGCGGCATGACGCTCGTTCCGCCCGCGTCGAGTGCCTTTTGATAACTGTCGTCGGCGTTTTCTACGTATACAAACAGGTTTGCAGGCTGCGCGGGCCATTCAGGTCGTGAATCACAGAACATAATGACGCTGCCGCTAATCGAAACTTCGGAATGTTTGATCATGTCCGGCGCATCTTCCTGGTAATGCGTCGTGGAAATGGTGCCGTCGAACACTTTGGTAGTAAATTCTTTAAAGCGTGCTGCGCCGTCCAGCATCAGGTAAGGGATCACAGCCTGGTGGCCGTTCGGAATTTTTACGTTGCTCATGATTTTTGTTTTTGGTTTAAACAAAAGTAGCCGGGCTGCCGGCCGTGAAATTGGAAAAAAACGACATCATGCATCGCGGTAACCCATGCCTTCCGCATTGCCGGAAAAATAGGTTTTGGGATGCTCGCCCGAGAATGCCTTGAAATCGTGGATGAAATGCGACTGATCGTAATACCCGCATTCATAAGCGATCTCGGTGAGCGATTTTTCTTTGTTACCATATTCATTGAGAGCGGAATGGAACCGGATAATGCGGCTGAACAGCTTCGGTGTGAAGCCGGAGAATGCCAGAAATTTCCGTTCAAATTGCCTCGTCGACAGAAAACTTTGTGCCGCAAGGTCCGGGATTTTGGCCAGGCCATTGGAACGGATCACACTGCTGATTACCGAAAAAACCGCCGGCTCGTGCACCTCGTGGCTGTGAATGCGTTTTCTGAGAAATTCCGAAATAATATGAATGCGCTCCGAATGATCGGCGGCGAGCATGACGCGCTCTTCGAGCTCGGTACCTGCATTGCCCAGGAAAGTGTTGAGGTCGGGCATTTGATTGCGTAGTTCCGTCGTCGGGATACCAAAAAGCGCCGGAATGGCGAAAGGGTAGAGGTATACGCCCAGGATGCCGAAATCCTCATCGATGCGAAACCGCCGGAAGGATTGCATGGGTCCCTGAATGCCCGACAGGAAGGAAAGCTCCGACTGGTCGGTTTTCAGGATTTCGTCGAAGCGGCCTTTGAAATGAAATACCATTTCCGCGCAGCCGTCGGCCATAGTCCGGTGAAAATAAGGTTCGCTGTCGGCCAGATTGTGTTCCAGCACCCAGAAGAAACGGACATACCGGGCGAGGTCTGCCGACGGAAGTATCGTGAAATATTTCATGTGCTAACCTATTTAGTCTATCTGTTTTAAGGATATACTTTTATTATATTCTGCGAAATTTATATTTTTGAAATCTCTTTAATACATTTGACCGGATATTTTGGCCGGTTTGAAACCCTGGCGGTTATCCTCCCGTTATAGTTGAAAATGTAACGGTATTCCATAAATAGTCGATTACCTACTCAGTTTCTTCCTATGAAATTAGTGCCAATAGAAAAGCGCACCGGACTTACGCGCGAAGAATTCATCGAAAATTACTTAAAACCAAGTCGCCCGGTGGTGTTTACCGACCTGGCAAAAGATTGGCCTGCGGTTCAGAAATGGACTTTTGACTGGCTTCGGGAAAACCATGGTAACCTGGATGTTCCGTTGGTCGACAACCACATTCACGACGCCGACAAATATTTCCAGATCGCCAAGACCATGAAGTTCGGCGATTACCTGAGCCTGATCGAAAAAGGACCGACCGACCTTCGTATTTTCCTTTTCGATATTTTCAAAAAGATTCCCGAGCTGGCGGACGATATCCGTTTCCCGACGATCATGGACGGCTTTTTGAAGTCTTACAAATTTGTATTTTTCGGAGGGGAAGGCTCTATCACGAACCTGCATTACGACATGGATTGCTCGAATGTGTTCCTCACGCAGTTCCAAACCCGCAAGCAGGTGATCCTGTTCTCTCCCGAGGAAAGCCGCCGTTTGTACCATCACCCATTCACGGTGATGAGCAAAGTGAACCCGATCGACCCGGATTATGAGAAATTCCCGGCCTTGGAAGGCGCAACGGGTTACGAAACGATCCTTCATCATGGTGAAACGATCTTCATTCCTTCGCTCTGGTGGCATTATATCCGTTATGTAGACGGTGGTTTCAGCCTTGCATTGCGCGCGAACAACTCGATTTTCACGGCTGTCCGTGGCGGAATGAACCTCGTGCGACACACCTTCGTAGATAAGAGCATGACCAAGCTCCTCGGCCTCGACTGGCAGCATTGGAAAGAGAAGAAGGCGGTGGAGAAAGCGCAGGAATTGCTGCAAAAGCAGGCATAAGAAATAGCATCGGATCCGTATTCCGCAGCAGGGACGCATTTCAAAGAAACTAATTTATCTTTGGAATGCGTTTCCTTTTTATTGCTTCTCAACTTCCTATGAATTTCGAACTCACGTCAGAATACCAGCCGACGGGCGATCAGCCGGTGGCCATCAATCAACTTGTACAAGGAATCGAAAACGGAGAACCTGCCCAGACTTTGCTCGGGGTGACGGGTTCCGGAAAGACATTTACGGTAGCTAACGTAGTGTCGCAGGTTAACAAGCCGACGCTTGTTTTGAGCCACAACAAGACCCTGGCGGCGCAGCTGTACGGCGAGTTCAAGCAGTTTTTCCCCACTAATGCCGTCGAGTATTTCATCAGTTACTACGACTATTACCAGCCGGAAGCATTCATTTCCAGCACCAATACTTACATTGAAAAGGACCTGATGATCAATCAGGAGATCGAAAAGCTGCGTTTGCACACGGTTTCTTCGCTGATGAGCGGGCGCCGGGATGTGATCGTGGTGGCCTCGGTGTCCTGTATTTATGGTGCGGGTAACCCTTTGGAATACAAAAAAAGCATTGTAAGCGCCAAGCTGGGCGATATCGTGAGCCGAAACCAGTTTCTGTTCAGACTGGTGGAGATACTTTACAGCCGCACCGAAGTGGAATTCAACCGCGGTACCTTCCGTGTGAAGGGCGATACCGTCGATGTGTTTCCGGGTTATGCGGATTTCGCTTACCGGTTTATCTTTTTCGGGGACGAAATCGAGGATATCCAGCGGATCGAACCGGAAACGGGTAAGAAGCTTTCATCGGAAAAAGCCATCGCCATATTCCCCGCGAACCTGTTTGTGACAGGGCGTGATGTGCTGAACCAATCCATTAAAGAGATACAGGACGACCTGCAAATGCAGATCAAATATTTCATCGCGGAAGGAAGGCTTGCCGAAGCCGAGCGTGTGAAGGAGCGCACCGAGTTCGATATGGAAATGATGCGCGAACTGGGGTATTGTTCAGGTATCGAGAACTATTCGAGGTATTTTGATAGAAGGATGCCAGGCCAGCGGCCGTTTTGCCTGCTCGACTATTTTCCCGAGGATTTCCTGATGGTAGTCGACGAAAGTCACGTGACGATGCCGCAGATCCGCGCGATGTGGGGCGGCGACCGCTCGCGCAAGGAGGCATTGGTCGAATACGGTTTCCGCTTGCCGTCGGCATTGGACAACCGGCCATTGACATTCCAGGAGTTTGAGGATATGACGCCGCAAACCATTTTCGTGAGCGCGACGCCTGCGGATTATGAATTGCGGAAGTCGGAAGGTGTTGTGGTTGAGCAGATTATACGTCCTACCGGCTTGCTGGACCCTGAAATCGAAGTACGGCCAAGCCTGAACCAGATCGACGACTTGCTGGAAGAAATTACCGAGCGCATTAAGCTCGGCGACCGCATTCTGGTAACGACTTTGACCAAACGCATGGCTGAGGAGCTCAGCAAATACCTTGACAGGGTAGGCATCAAATGCCGCTACATTCACTCGGAAGTGAAGGCGCTCGACCGGGTAGAAATCCTCCGCGAGCTTCGTTTGGGTATTTTCGATGTGTTGGTAGGCGTAAACCTCCTCCGCGAGGGCCTCGACTTACCCGAGGTATCATTGGTAGCCATTATGGACGCCGACAAGGAAGGTTTCCTCCGTGATACCCGTTCCATGATCCAGACCATTGGCCGCGCAGCGCGTAACGATCGCGGAAAGGTGATTATGTACGCCGATACCATGACCGGTTCCATGCAGTTGGCGATTGACGAAACCAACCGTCGCCGGAGCATTCAAATGGATTATAACCTGGAAAACGGCATTACGCCGAGGACCGTCCGCAAATCCAAAGAGGCCATTATGGAGCAAACTTCCGTGGCCGATTCCAAAGTCCGCAAGGTGTATGTGGAGCCCGAAGAGGTCCGCATTGCCGCCGATCCGGTCGTTCAATACATGGGCAAAACCGATTTGCAAAAGCTCGTCGCCGAAACCCAGCGCAAAATGGAAGCCGCCGCGAAGGACCTCGACTTTTTGGAGGCTGCAAGGCTGCGGGATGAGTTGCTGCAATTGAAAGCGCGGGTGCAGGAGCAGGCTAGCTAAAAAAACTTTTTTGGATTGCGACTTGTGTTCCAGGGACGTGCTGCTAACTTACCGTCGTCGAACGCAGCTAACCTTTTGCGCAGTTCATCCAGTCCTTCGGAAGAAAGCTCAAAATCTTTTTGCGAAGCACCAGAAGGCGTGTTGTCAACCTCTTCCAGGTTTTTGACGAGTGCTTCCACTTGATCCAAAGAAAGTTGCTGCGTGTTCATAAGACGGTTGTTAAGCTTCAAGATAATTACTGGAACTACATAAAGTTACATAAAATACCCCAAATGACCCGTTGGTTGATTAGCCGGTAATCAGACCAGTTCCGATGCCAACAATTCCAATACTTCCTCCCAATTATTCACCCGCGTATGCCGCTCGACGCCACGGTTATGCCCTGCGGTGAATAAAATAGGTTTGCCTTTGTGAAAATCGAGGTTTTTGAAATGGTCGTCGATGAGGTAATCGGTGTTGATGACGCTTTTATCTCCGCAGAAAATGATATTTCTCCACGTAATAGTCGGGAAATGCTCGGCCAGCCAGTCGTATTTTTCGGGGAGTGAGTTGGGGAACTCCATGGCTGCGGAGACGATATATACCTCGTAATTTTCCTGCAATTTGATAATGGCTTCCTGCGCGCCAGGAATCAGCGGGGCGTAACGGAAGAAGCCGGGTTTGTAGAGCAGGCTGCGCGCGGCAAGCGGATCGGGAAAAGCCTGGTCCTCGGGGATGCCGTGCATAGCCTCTTTGGTGACGGTCACGCCAAATGCTTCTGCGTAATGGTTGATCCAGTTAGCTTCAATGTCGACGATGACATTGTCCATATCCACTGCAATCGATTTTTTCATGAGGATGATAAATTAGTATTTGCAATTATTTGCAACAAATGTAAGTCTATTGTGCAATATTTTGCAATATTAAATTTAAAATGTTTGTTAAATTTGCAAACATAATCGGGATACCTATGTTAAAAGAAGAACGTTTCCAGATCATACTGGATCAGTTGGGGCATGAGCAGAAAGTCTATCTGGGGCATCTGAGCACGCTTTTGAATGTGTCGGAGGATACTGTCAGGAGGGATATCAAGGAGCTGGCCGATCAGGGTTTGCTCAAATCGGTGCGTGGAGGCGCGGTGCCGCATTCGCCGGGGCCGCACCATTTCCGCGACCGGATGACCTACGATAATGAGCAGAAGCAAATTATCGCCAAAAAAACATTACAATTTCTCAAAGACGGTCAGGTCGTCATTTTTGACGGAGGTACTTCGGCATTATTGATAGCGCAAATGCTGCCCAAAGACCTGAAACTGACCGTTATCACGAACAGTTTTCCCATCGCGTCCATTCTGGAAGAGCACGAGCATGTGGATGTACTTTTTGCGGGCGGACGTCTGTTGAAGGATTCTTTTGTGACAATAGGGAATGATTGCATTCAATTTTTCAAAAAATTCAGGGCTGATATTTGCCTCCTGGGCATTTGCAGCATTCACACCGAGCTGGGCGTCACAGGCCCGGATTTCGAAGAAAGCGAAGTAAAACGCACGATGATCGAATCGTCCAGGGAGGTAATCGCATTGGCTACGACCGAAAAGCTGGGTACCGCGGAGGCCTATTACGTTTGTCCTACCGAGCGGTTATCGATGATTATTACCGATAAAGAGACTGGGAACGGCGAGTTTGATATTTACAAAAATCTGGGAATCAGTATGGTCTGATTCCCAGATAATTATTTCTTGATCGTTTCTTCAATTTTGAAAGAAGTATCGTCAATGCTTTTCGAGTCCTGATTAATAGCATTCGAAAACCCGAGCATAAACGAAATTGCCAACCGCAGAAGCCATTTCCGCTGAAAGAAAATTGATCGTCTGATTCCCATTTTCCATTTGATTAAAATGAAACGTAAAGGCCGGGCATAGCACAGCCTGGACGCGCCCTGGCGCATCATTACAAGCGTCCGCGAAATGCGAATGCCCGATTATGAATGGGAAATGGAATGGTCGTCGGAGGCGAGTGTGCGACTCCGGAAATGCTGATTTTGGATTTGAACGCGGTTCAGCGGCCGGTCAGCGCTTAACGCCGGTCGTTTGGTAACAACATCGCTGAGTTTAATGGAAAGGCAGGAAAAGCGGAGGTACTGTTCTCGTTTGAAATGAGCAAAGCGAGCGTATTGGTTATCAGAAGGCCTGAAATGTTCGAAGTGAAGAGCCTTCCCGCTGCTGTAACTGTGACCTGCTGAAACTTGCTCAATTCTGAAACGATCTGCCGGGCTGGCTTCACGAAAATGCAGGACACTGACGGACAGCACCGTCAGGAATAACCACTTTAAAAAGTAATGTCCTTTCATAATCGCCGGGTTTTACTATCTCGGAGCCATCCTGATCGCGCCGTCCAAACGGATTACTTCACCGTTCAGCATCGGATTTTCAACGATGGATTTTGCAAGTAACGCATATTCGGAGGGTTTTCCGAGTCTGGATGGAAATGGAATTTGCTGTCCCAATGAAATGCGTGCTTCTTCGGGCAGTCCCATCAACAATGGTGTTTCAAAAAGCCCTGGTGCAATGGCCATTACCCGGATGCCGGATTTTGCCAGATCGCGCGCCACAGGCAACGTCATACTCACAATGCCGCCTTTGCTCGCCGCGTAAGCGACCTGGCCCATCTGCCCGTCATAGGCCGCAACCGACGCTGTATTGATGATCACGCCACGTTCGCCTTCCGCATTCGGCTCGTTGTTTTCCATAGCAAATGCCGCCAGCCGCATTACATTGAATGTACCAATGAGGTTAATGCGAATGGTTTTTTCAAAAAGCTCAAAAGAATGGGGTCCATAGAGGCCGTCTGCCTTACCTACGATCTTGCGCGCAGGAGCGATGCCAGCGCAATTGACGACGATTTGAATGCTACCGAAGGTTTGCAATGCAGTGTCCAGCGCATTTTGTACCTCGCTTTCGCTGGTAACGTCGGTTTTGATGAATTTGATTTGAGTAGGAAATTCGCTTTCAAGCGCTTGTCCCGCAGCTTCATTCTGATCAAGAATAGCAACTTTTGCCCCCTGATTTACAAATAACCGCGCCGTCGCTTCGCCAAGGCCGGAAGCGCCACCGGTGATGAGGGCAGTGGAGGTTTGGAGTTGCATAAGGGGTTATTTCCTTAGCAGATGTTCGGGTGCCGGGTATTTTTCGAGGGTCTTACGAGCCCTTTCTGTCTTCTCCAATACGATTTTGGGTATGGGAAGATTATCCAGTTTCGGATCGTAAGTGATATTGTCGGTTTTGCCTGACCTTTTATCTAAAACTTTCATTTTCAGGATCGCTGTTTTGATAAAGTTAAAGCTTTTTCTCTATTAAAAAACCTTCAAAACGGGTATTACGTTCAAATATAACCCACTCTCCTTCTAGAAGACCACTAATTATCAAATCAGACTGTGTGGGATCGTAAATCTTCGAAATGGCGATTTGATATAGCCGGGTTCTTGCGGGTGTACTTCCCTCGAAATAGATTTTTTTGCCGGGCTTTGAACCAAGAAATTGATGTATAGTGGTGATTACTGTAACGAGTATTTCCGGCATGTCGCCATTGTCCGTAACAGATAAATCATCATAGCCGCCTGTCTCTGTGTTATAGTCGAGAAGCGCTAAATTGTAGGTATCAATCGTTAAAGGCGTAAAGAAAACAACCTTTTCGAAAACACCCCGCTTCCCTTCACTTTGGAACTGGAAGCGGGTGTTTTCTTCATTGCTTGTCGTTAGATATGCCTCGAACTGCTTCATCTACACCACCTCAATCTTCACCTTCAGCAAAAACTCATCCATCTCGATCTCCGTTGCTTCCCCATTCAGGTCGCCGACGAGGTCGAGGTCCAGGGCTTGTACTTCCTGGCAGATGTAGTCTTTGTTGGCGGTTACTGCGCTGGCGAGCAGGCCGTCGTTGTTTTGTAATGTGATGCGAATTTTGTCAGTTACTTCGAAACCGCTGTCCTTACGCAAATTCTGTACGCGGTTCACGAAATCGCGGGCGATGCCTTCGAGGCGCAGGTCTTCGGTTACGGTGATGTCGAGGGCTACGGTAAGGCCGTTTTCACTCGCTACGAGCCATCCTGGTACGTCTTCGGCTATGATTTCAACGTCCGTCAGTGCGATTTCGATCGGACCGCTGGCTGCTGTTAATGTAATGGCGCTGCTGGCCTCAATTTCGAGGATCTGCGTTTCGTCCATGGCGGAAATGGCTGCGGCTACCTCCTTCATTTTCGGGCCGAATTTTGGACCCAGGGTTTTGAAGTTAGGTTTGATCTTCTTTTTCAAAATACCGCTGTCGTCGTGTACGAACTCGATGTTTTTTACATTCACCTCAGAAAGGATAATGTAAGCCACCTGCTCGATCTGACGTTTTGTTTTCTCGCTCAGAACCGGGATCAGGATTTTCGACAATGGCTGACGAACTTTCAGCTTATGCCCCTTCCGGATCGAGTGTACAAGAGAACTAATGCGCTGCGCGAGGTCCATTGCTTCTTCCAGATCGGTATCCACCACTTCGGCTTCGATTTTGGGCCAGAAAGTCAAGTGAACCGAATCGTATTTGAAAGCCGCATTGTGCTGGATCGAAGCTTCGCGGTCGCTGTCTGTCAGGTTTTTGTATAACCATTCGCCAAAGAACGGAGCAATAGGCGACATGAGCTGCGAAACGGTTACCAAGCAATGGTGCAATGTCTCGTAAGCAGCTGCTTTGTCGTCCGTCAAACCAGCTCCCTGCTCGGCTGATGGATTCCAGAAACGGCGGCGGTTGAGGCGAATGTACCAGTTCGAAAGCTGGTCGGTCACGAAATCCTGCACCAGGCGGCCTGCCTTCGTCGGATTATAATCGTCGAATTGCTCACCTACTTCTTTGATCAATGTATTCAGTTTCGACAAAATCCAGCGGTCGAGCTCGGTGCGTTTTTCGATAG
Organism: Dyadobacter soli; assembly: GCF_900101885.1. Classification (GTDB taxonomy): domain Bacteria; phylum Bacteroidota; class Bacteroidia; order Cytophagales; family Spirosomataceae; genus Dyadobacter; species Dyadobacter soli. The sequence goes on from NZ_FNAN01000015.1 coordinate 89,294, forward strand.
GTACCGAATTCGCTTCGTGGAACTCGTAACCATCGAGATTGGCATACAATGCGAAGAAATTGTAAGTATTCACAAGCGTACCGAAGAATTTTCGCTGCACTTCGCCGATACCGTCGATGTTGAATTTCAGGTTATCCCAAGGCTCCGCATTGGTGATCATGTACCAGCGCGTGGCATCCGGGCCGTATTGTGCCAATGTCGCAAACGGGTCCACAGCATTGCCGAGGCGTTTCGACATTTTGTTACCATTCTTGTCGAGTACCAAGCCAGTCGAAACCACATTTTTAAATGCTACCGAATCGAACAGCATGCCCGCAATAGCGTGCAATGTGAAGAACCAGCCACGGGTTTGGTCTACACCTTCCGAAATAAAGTCGGCAGGATAGGCCTGGTTGAATATCTCTTGATTTTCGAACGGGTAGTGCCATTGTGCATACGGCATCGCACCCGAGTCGAACCATACGTCGATCAGGTCCGGTTCACGGTGCATGATATGGCCGGTTTTCCCTACCAGCACAACATCATCCACATACGGACGGTGCAGGTCATAGTCGCCGTGTTCGAGTTTTTGCAGGTAATCCGAATTGTGCAATGCCTGCTCGCGGGTGAGATGGCCCGAGATAATGGCTTCTTCAAGCAAGTCTTTCAGCTCTTCGATAGATCCGACGCACACTTCATCCCCATAATCGTTCCGCCAGATCGGCAGCGGCGTGCCCCAGTAGCGCGAGCGCGAGAGGTTCCAGTCGACGAGGTTTTCGAGCCAGTTACCAAAGCGACCGGTACCAGTGCTTTCGGGTTTCCAGTTTATGCTCTTGTTCAATTCCACCAACCGGTCTTTCACCGCTGTCGTGCGGATAAACCAGCTATCGAGCGGGTAATAAAGCACCGGCTTGTCGGTACGCCAGCAATGCGGGTACGGGTGCTCGTATTTTTCTACTTTAAATGCTTTGCCTTCTTCCTTCAATTTGATGGCGATTAGCACGTCGGTAGGGCGGAATTCCGGATCGTCCTGCTCCGCCTGCGAGTAATATTCAGGTTTTACGAAACGGCCTGCGTAATCGGTAATTTCTTTCACAAAACGGCCCTGACGGTCGACGATAGGCACTTCTTTGCCATTCTCGTCCTTCACCATAATAGCCGGGATGCCGTTCGCCTGCGCTACCCGGAAGTCGTCCGCGCCGAAAGTAGGAGAGGTATGCACCACGCCGGTACCGTCTTCGGTGGTTACGAAATCGCCGAGGATGACGCGGAATGCGGGTGTCTCGGGCTGGATGTACGGCAATAGCTGCTCGTACTCGATGCCTTCGAGGTCTTTGCCTTTGAATTCATTCAAAACAGTCCACGGAAGCACCTTTTTATCGCTGGCCGCATAGCCTTCGAAATCGCCGTTATGGCCTTTTTCGGAGAAATATTTACTTACCAGATCCTGTGCGAGCACCACCTGCACCGGCTCGTGCGTGTAAGGATTGAAAGTTTTAACCAATACATAATCAATATTAGCACCGACGGTCAATGCGGAGTTCGCAGGCAGCGTCCAGGGTGTAGTGGTCCAGGCAAGAATGCGGATGTCCTCGGTAGCCGAACCAGCCAATACCGGCCATTTTTCGGCATCCTTCACCTTGAACATCGCCACAATGGTTGTGTCCTTCACGTCTTTGTACGTGCCCGGCATGTTCAGCTCGTGCGATGAAAGGCCTGTTCCGGCAGCCGGTGAATAGGGCTGAATGGTGTAGCCTTTGTATAGCAAACCTTTGTCGTATAGCTTTTTAAGCAGGTTCCAGAGGCTTTCGATGTATTCACTTTTGTAGGTAATGTAAGGATCGTCGAGGTCGACCCAGTAACCCATTTTCTCGGTCAGGTCATTCCACTGGTCGGTGAATTTCATGACCGTCTGGCGGCATTTCTCGTTATAATCCGCTACCGAAATCTTCTTGCCGATATCGTCCTTGATAATGCCCAATTCCTTCTCTACTTGCAGCTCCACCGGCAATCCGTGCGTGTCCCAGCCGCCTTTACGCTTCACCTGGAAGCCTTGCAGCGTTTTATACCGACAGAAAATATCCTTGATCGCCCGGGCCATGACGTGGTGAATGCCCGGTGTGCCGTTCGCTGATGGAGGACCTTCAAAAAAGGTAAAAGTGGGAGCGCCTTCGCGGGTTTCTACCGACGCTTCAAAGATCTTTTTGTCTTTCCAGAATTTCAGTACTTCGTCCCCTATTTGCGGGTAACTCAGATTTTTATATTCGTTGTATTTCATATTAGTTGTAGCGTCGGGCACTTACCCTGGCCGGTCAATGTAAATAGCACTATTTATAACCCTCTGCGGATTTTAAGAGTGCAAAATTACGGATTTTTTTCCGCTAAAAGGATGTAGGCTTTTGAATGAATCTGAGAGAGATTGTATTATTTTGGTACTTCAACCATCAATCACAAAATGGAACTCATTAACCGTCTGTTAACCGCCAACAAATCCTGGGCAGCCCGGCAGCTCGAAGTTGACGAAGCGTATTTTGACACTCTGGCCAAGGATCAGAAGCCCGATTTCCTCTGGATCGGATGTTCCGACAGCCGCGTACCCGCCGAGGACCTCACCGGCTCGCAGCCGGGCGAAATGTTTGTGCACCGGAATGTGGCCAACCTCGTGGTGCATACCGATATGAACATGCTCAGCGTATTGCAATATGCCGTGGAAGTGCTGAAAGTGAGGCATATCCTCGTGGTTGGGCACTACCAATGCGGCGGCGTGAAGGCGTCGATGATGCATAAGGACCTGGGGCTGATCAACCGCTGGCTGCATAATATCAAGGATGTGTACGATAAAAATGCGACCGAACTCGACGCGATCGAGGAGGAGAAAAAGCGCTTCGACCGGCTTGTGGAGCTGAACGTGATCCAACAGGTCCATAACCTCGCGCAAACGAGCATTGTACAAGGCGCATGGCACCAGGGCCAGGAACTGCATTTGCACGGTTGGGTGTTCGGCCTGCACGACGGGCAGCTCAAAACCCTCGCCCACATGCCGCCGACGACCAAAGTGGAAGGTATTTATCGGTATGATTTTTAACATACTGGTTGTTTAGCAGAGTCTTTCTTAGGGGAGAAAGGAGGATGGAGGAAGGGGAGGAAGGATTTTTTTCTTCCACACTCCACACTCCATCCTCCCTTTCGTCCTTAGTCCCTTTCCTCCCTCCTTTTGGTCGTTCACATTGTTCGCGTTATCTTAGCAGTCTTAATTGAGTCTAAATAAGGTAAATAGGGGCGAATCGATGAAAAAACTGATTGGAAAACTGCACTTATATCTCGGGCTTGTCTCGGGTATTATGGTGTTTATCATTTCCGTCACGGGGTGTATCCTGGCGTTTGAGCAGGAAATCAAAAGCATTACGCAGCCCTACATGTTTGTGAAAGGTCCTACCGGTGGGAAAGTGCTGCCGCCATCGGAGCTCGCCGAAATTGCCAAAAAAGCATTACCGGGCAAAGTGGCCAAAGGGGTGCTTTACGATACGCCCGACCGCAATGCGCAGGTCGGTTTTTACAATCTTGATCCCGAATATTATTACGTCGCCTATATCAATCAATACACCGGGAAAGTTGAGCATATCTGGAACGAGGACGACGATTTCTTCCATTTCATCCTGCACGGGCATTATTACCTGTGGTTACCTGAGAAAATCGGTCAGCCGGTTACAGCCTCCGCGACGCTGGTTTTCTTTTTCATGATGATCAGCGGGATGGTGCTTTGGTGGCCTAAGAACAAATCGGCTGCGAAACAGCGCTTTTCGATCAAATGGAATGCTGCCTGGCGACGTAAAAACTACGATCTGCACAATGTGCTTGGCTTTTACATTATGTCGATCGGCGTGATTTTGGCGGTTACCGGGCTGGTTTGGGGCTTTCAATGGTTTTCGCAGGGGCTATACACGGCTACCGGCGGCCAGGGCTCGGATATGTACTACAATCCGACTTCCGACACGGTTTCCACCGCACAGATAACTAACGCGATGCAGGCTGTGGACAAGGCCTGGAATCAATTGCAAAAGGAATACCCCCGATATTCAAGCCTTAATATCTCTTTCCCGACCGAAAAAGCGGAGTCGATTTACTCTTACGTCAACTTCCGCGAAGGCACGTATTACAATGTAGATTATAACTATTTCGACCAGTATTCACTCAAAAGAATCAATGCCACCGGACCCTATTCCGGCAAATACAGCAAGGCCGATTTTGCACAAAAACTGCGCCGGATGAATTACGACATCCACACCGGCGCCATTCTTGGTCTGCCCGGGAAAATCCTCGTTTTCTTCGCCAGCCTCATTTGTGCTTCATTGCCCATTACCGGTTTCGTGATCTGGTGGGGCAGAAGAAAAAAGGCACCGAAAAAGGTTAGAAAGAGTTCCCCGGTCCTGGCGACCCCGCAATAAGCCACCGATCTGATTTTTCGACCGCCGACCGCCGACGGGTTATTGTTTTTGATAAATCCGCACATAATCCACTTCAAAGCGGGCAGGAAAATCTGTTTTCGACAAATCACCGCCATTGTCGCCGCCTAATGCCATGCCGAGCAGAATGTAATGCGGCTGCTTGAATGGCGTGATGTCTTTGTTTTTGGCATTAATGGCCTTCGCCTGATCCTGCGAGGCCATCAGCATATCGTCCACATAAATTTTAATGGAATCCGCGTCCCAATCCATCCGCCAGACGTGGAATTTCGATGACCATTCCGGGTCGTTGAAAGTGGAAATCTGTTTTTTATTGGTATTCCAAATGGGCTTGTAACGCTCGTTGGAGCCCCAGGCGAGGTTGGCGAGCAGCATTCCCCTGTAAAACTCCATAATGTCGATCTCACCATTATCCGGCCACTCGCCCTTATCGCCGAGCGTCCAGAATGCCGGCCAGATGCCCGAGCGTGTATCGATTTTGGCGCGCATTTCGAAACGGCCGTACTGAAAACTCTTTTTGCCGCGGGTAATGATGCTGGCCGAGGTGTATTCGGCGTATTCGCGGCTTTCTTTCCAGTTACTGCTGCCAGGCTTGTAATTCGGGTTCTTTACGCGCTCTTTTTTGGCCTCGATGATCAGGTAACCGCCTTTGCAATAGGCATTATCGCCCTGGTACCATTGGTCTTCGTGGTTTCGGGTAAAACCCTTTTCCGGCTGCCACACATTCGGGTCGGGGGCGCCGTCGTAGTCAAATTCGTCGGCCCAGACGAGCTTATACTGCGCCATGGCGGGTGCTAGCGTGATGAGCGCCATCATGATGGTGAGCAGGAGTTTGTAGGAAGTAGCCATGTGTGGTCATTTAATGTTCATTGTAATACCTGGGAAAGTGAGGGCAGCCGTTCATTTACCCGGAATGGCAATTTGAAAAGAAATGACACTATTAATCCATGCGCCGGGTTTTATTTCTGACAGTTTTCCTTTTACTTGTAAACAACAGTTCCGCGGCCGCTTCCGCTGGCCGGCGTCGATTTTCAATATGCGTAAATTCATTGATACTGCTAAAAAGGCCGGTCTGGACGGTTTTATGCTCGCATTGCTCAGCATGATCCTGTTCGCCTGGCTCTGGCCCGCGCCGGGTATGCAGGATAGCCCATTGCATCTTTCGACGGTTTCAACTTATGCCGTTTCTGTCATATTCTTCTTTTACGGACTGCGCCTCAGCCCCGAAAAACTGAAAGCCGGGCTCGTAAACTGGCGCCTGCACGTGATGGTGCATGTCTCAACATTTGTACTTTTTCCTGTCCTGGCATTAACATTCAGGCCGCTTTTCAACGACGGCGAAGGCCAAACAATGTGGCTTGCGATCTTCTTCCTTACCGTTCTGCCTTCGACGGTTTCGTCATCGGTCGTGATGGTATCCATCGCGCGCGGCAATATTCCGGCGGCGATCTTCAATGCGAGCATTTCCAGCCTGATCGGCGTTTTTATCACGCCATTATGGATGGGGCTCGTGCTGGACGCTGGAACCGAGCATTTCGATCTGCTGTCGGTAGTCGGAAAGCTGGCATTGCAAGTACTACTTCCGGTATTCGCCGGGATTGCGCTCAATCGTCGCTGGGGGCATTTCGCGGAGGCTAACAAGAAGTACATTCGTTATTTCGACCAGTCATCGATTTTGCTGATCGTTTACACTTCTTTTTGCGAATCATTCGGGGAGCACCTCTTCGATTCGCTTGGAATAAAAGAAATTGTATTTTTAGGGATAGGAATGCTCGCGCTGTTTTTCGGGATCTATTTCCTGCTGACGTTCATCAGCGGCCTGTTGCATTTTACCCGGCAGGATAAAGTCACTGCCGTGTTTTGTGGTTCCAAAAAGTCGCTGGTACAGGGGGCCGTAATGTCAAAAGTGCTGTTTGCCGGCCCGGAAGCGGGTCTGATGCTCCTGCCGATCATGCTCTATCACGCATTGCAACTGATCGCTGCGAGCATTATCGCCCAGCGCATGGCAAGGGAGCCGGAAGTAGCGGAGGATTTTGTACTTAAAAAATAATGTATGCGACTGATATCGTGGCTCGTGCGGCTGGTAGTGCTGATTTTACTTTTGGCGGGCATCAATGCATTGTGGTCGGGGTTTAAAACCGGTTCCTGGATGCCCGAATGGCTCGGTGGCGAAGATGAGGTGGAAACAATGCATACCGTGGTTTTGCAGGAAATCAGTTCGATGGGCAAGCTTGAAGTGGTGAAATACAACTTCAAGGATGTAGTAGAGCAGGAAATTGTAAAAATGTGGCTGCCAAATGCAAAGGCGATCCTGATCGTGCAGGGAGAAGCGATTGGCTGTGTGGATTTGGCTCAAATTAAAATGGAAGACATTACCTCCGACACCGAAACGCTGGTGATCAACATGCCTGAGCCGGAATTGTGTGTTTTTAAAATAGATCACAGTAAATCAAAGGTTTACAATACCGAATATGCATTCACCGATGAGGCGAAACTGGTGCAGGAAGCTTATAAGCAGGCTGAAAAGCAAATCCAGAAATCGGCCCTCGACATGGGTATTCTGGATCAAACGAAGGAGAATGCCCGTAAAATACTGACACCAATGCTTGAAAAAGCTTCCGGTAAAAAAGTGGTGCTCAAATTTCCGATGAATGCCAAAGTAGAGAAGTTGCGATAATATTAAACTGCGCTAAACCACCCTTTCTGATGAGTAATAAAGGATTTCTGACGCTGGATGAACTTTCGGGCAAGATTGGGGGAGGGGAGATCGAAACCATTGTTGTTGCATTCACCGATCACTACGGCCGGCTCATGGGTAAGCGCGTCGACGCCGACTTTTTCCTGGATTCGGTTGCCAAATCGGGTACGCACGGCTGCAACTACCTGCTTACTACCGACATAGCAATGGACCCGGTACCGGGCTATCAATATGCCAACTGGGAGCTCGGCTACGGTGATTTTCACCTGGTACCCGACTTTTCCACATTACGCATCGCCGACTGGCTCGAAAAAACCGCATTGGTAATCTGCGACGTACATAATGACAAGTCGCACCAGCTGGAATCCATCGCGCCAAGGTCATTATTAAGAAAGCAACTTAACGCGCTGGGCGGTGATGGCCTCGAATGTTTCGCCGCATCGGAACTCGAATATTACCTGCTCGAAAACAGCTACAAACAGGCATTTCAGCAGAATTACCAAAACCTCAATCCGGCAGGATATTACCTCGAAGACTACCACATTATGCAAGGCACGCGCAACGAGAAGTTTACCTCGGCCGTCCGCAGGCATTTGAAAAACTCGGGTATTCCCATTGAAACTTCGAAAGGCGAATGGGGCCTGGGGCAGCATGAATTGAATGTGAAATACGCCGACGTGCTTTCCATGGCCGATAACCACGTCGTGTATAAGCAATGTTTGAAAGAGGTAGCCGACGCCATGGGCCTCTCGGTAACCTTTATGGCCAAGTTCGCGACCGACCAGGCAGGTTCGAGCAGCCATATCCACATGAGTTTGTGGAAAGACGGCAAGAATATTTTCGATGGCGATCAGCAGTTCGGCCCGGTGAGGGGCTCCGATATTTTCCGCTGGTTTCTCGGCGGCTGGATCAAACACGTGCCCGATGTGATGCCCTTTTACGCCCCGACGGTCAATTCTTACAAGCGTTTCGTCGACGGTTCCTGGGCGCCGACGCGCCTCGCGTGGAGTTACGATAACCGGACCGCCGGTTTCCGAGTGGTAGGCAGTGGCGCGAGTTTGCGGATCGAATGCCGCATACCGGGTGCGGATTGCAATCCTTACCTCGCATTCGCCGCATCGCTCGCTTCCGGTCTCGACGGTATCCGTAATCGCATCGAGCCGCCGGAATGTTTCGTGGGCGACATTTACGCAGCCGCGCATTTGCCGCGCGTGCCTTATACGCTCGCGGAATCCATCGCATTGTTCGAAAACAGCCCGTTTGCGAAAGAAGCATTCGGCCCGGAAGTCGTGGAGCATTATGTGCATTTTTTCAAAACCGAGCAGCACGCTTATGATACCTCTGTGACGGATTGGGAGCGGAAGCGGTATTTTGAACAGATATGAGGCAGGGTTTTGGTGGTTAGGTGGAGGCCCTGCCGGGGCTCCATAACACGTGGAACCAGGCCGTTGTGCTATAAACAGGACGCCTCTCCGAGGCAAATTATACGGAGGCTGCTGAAAAATTAAGGGTAGTTTAGTAAATGAAGCTGTTCGAGGACTGGCCGCAGAGCGGCTCCCTGTTTATAGAAATGAATTGCATAAGGATTGTACTGGCTCCATCGGAGCCTCCTGCGATGCAATAATATGAACTAGTGGCTTGTAAATGACTATTTACTAAAATGTTTCGGTCGGTTTTCGACTTCAATAGACTCAATTACTATTTTCTAAATATTAACCCAATCAAACGATGCGCTTAGAAAACAAAGTCGCGCTTATTACTGGTGGGAGCGGCGGTATTGGCCGTGAAACCGCTATTTTATTTGCCAAAGAAGGAGCTAAAATCGTTGTAACCGACGTGAACGAAGCGGGTGGCCAGGAAACTGCCGATGAAATTGTAAGAAACGGCGGGGAAGCTTATTTTCTACGTTCGGATGTTTCGAAAGCGGCTGACTGCGAAGCGGCTGTCGCATTCGCGGAGGAGAAATTCGGCAAGCTGAACATCCTTTTCAACAATGCCGGTATCATGCACAGCGACGACGATAATGCTGTGACCACCGAAGAGGCTATCTGGGACCTGACGATGAATATCAATGCAAAAGGCGTTTTCCTGGGCTGCAAATATGGCATACCGGCATTGCAGCGCGCAGGCGGAGGTTCGATCATTAATACGGCTTCGTTTGTGGCAATTTTAGGCGCAGCTACGCCGCAGGTAGCCTATACTGCCAGCAAGGGTGCCGTTCTCGCGCTTACACGTGAGCTCGCGGTCATCCACGCACGCGAGAACATCCGTGTGAATGCATTATGCCCGGGCCCGCTGCGCACGGAGCTGCTGATGAAATTTTTAAATACCGAAGAAAAGAAACAGCGCCGCCTCGTACACATCCCGATGGGCCGCTTCGGCGAAGCCAAAGAAATGGCCTACGCCGCATTGTTCCTCGCTTCCGACGAGGCGTCCTTCGTAACCGGCACCGACTTCCTCGTCGACGGCGGTATCACTTCGGCTTATGTAACTCCTATTTAAATGGGAGGAAGGGAGGATGGAGTAAAGGGAGGAAAGGGATTTTGTCCTGTGTGACACACCTTTCCTCCCTTCTTCCCTTTCCCCCTTCCTCCCTATACTCCTTTTTCACAATGACTCAAAAAACAATAAGCCCGATCGACGGCTCCGTGTATGTGGAGCGCGAATTGGCGAATGCGGCGGCTGTGGAGCATGCTTTGGAAAAAGCGGTAGCGGCCCAAAAAGAATGGAAAAAGACAACGTTGGCCGAACGTGAGGCAATTTGCCGGAAGGCGGTTGAATACTTTCTGAATAATGCGGACGAAATCGGGCTGGAACTGACCTGGCAAATGGGCCGGCCGGTACGCTACACGGCAAATGAGATCCGCCGGGGTTTTCAGGAGCGGGCAAACTATATGATTTCGGTAGCTGAAAAGGCGCTGGCGGATGTGGAGGTCGATGAAATTCCGGGTTTTAAACGGTTTGTGAAAAGAGATCCGCTGGGCGTAGTGTTCGTGGTAGCGCCGTGGAACTACCCTTACCTGACGTCGGTGAACTCGGTGATACCGGCCATTATGTCGGGTAATGCGGTGATTTTGAAGCATGCACAGCAGACGGCGCTTTGTGCGGAGCGTTATGCGGCTGCATTCGAATATGCAGGTTTACCCGAAGGTGTATTTCAGTATTTGCATTTGAGCCATGACCAGGTAGCACAGGTGATCGGCGACGCGCGTGTGGATTATGTCGCATTTACCGGTTCGGTGGAAGGCGGTCACGCGGTGCAGAAGGCCATTAACGCAAGATTTATCGTCGGCGGACTCGAACTCGGAGGCAAAGACCCCGCATACGTGCGTGCGGATGCGAACCTGGCCGACGCCGTTGAAAACCTGGTAGACGGCTCTTTCTTCAATTCAGGCCAGTCGTGCTGCGGCATCGAGCGCATTTACGTGCACCGGGATGTGTATGACGAATTTATCAAAGGTTTTGAAGAACTGACCAAAACGTATGTCCTCGGTGATCCGCTTGATCCCGAGACTACATTAGGACCGATGGTGAGGACTTCGGCAGCTGCTTTTGCCCAAAAACAAATCGACGATGCCGTTGCACAAGGCGCCAATGCATTGATCGACCCCGCATTGTTCCCGGCGCATCAATCGGGCACGCCGTACCTCGCCCCGCAAGTCCTGGTGAATGTAAGCCATTCCATGGAAATTATGACTGAGGAAACTTTCGCCCCGGTAGTAGGCATTATGCCCGTTTCCAGCGACGAGGAGGCCATTCAATTAATGAACGACAGCCAATACGGCCTTACCGCCTCCATCTGGACTTCGGACATTGACGCCGCATTGCAAATCGGCGAGCAGGTAGAAACCGGCACCTGGTTCATGAACCGCTGCGACTACCTCGATCCTGCATTAGCCTGGACAGGCGTGAAGAATTCCGGACGCGGCTGCACGCTTTCCGTGGTAGGTTACGAGGCGCTCACACGGCCTAAGTCATTTCATTTGAAAATAGGGTAACTGGGTGTGAAAGGTTATATTTAATTCAAAACATACAATCTGAACATGAAAAGCATCGACACACTTGACTTGAATGGAACTTACAGCTATGCAGACTACCTGAAATGGCAATTTGAAGAACGCCTTGAATTGATCAAAGGCAAGATATTCAAAATGTCGCCTGCGCCTGCTGTGCGGCATCAGCAGATATCCATGCGGCTTTCGTCAGAAATATGGCATTTGCTTAAAAACAGAGACTGCCAGGTGTTTGCAGCGCCATTTGATGTGCGGCTTCCAAGATTTGACATTCAATCTGACAAGGAAATTTTTACCGTCGTGCAGCCAGACGTTTGCGTCGTCTGCGACCCGACCAAGATCGATGAAAAAGGCTGTGTCGGGGCGCCGGACTGGATAATTGAAATACTTTCTCCCGGAAACACCCGGAAGGAAATGGATAACAAGTTCGACGTGTACGAAGAATCCGGCGTGAAAGAATATTGGCTTGTAGAACCCAATGACGAGGTAATATTTATATATCTGCTGGATGAACAAGGTAAGTTCTTCGGTACTAAACCCGCAACGGTTGGGCAGACTCTGACGTCAGTGAAGTTGCCAGACTTTACGATTGATTTAAACCAGCTTTTCGATAAAAAGTAATTAAGAGTATGACAAAAGTCGGATTGCTGGAATGTGACCATGTGCGGGAGGAACTGCTGCCGATCGCGGGGGATTACCGGGAGATGTTCCCGGCATTGTTCTCGAAAGTCGCGCCGGAGTGGGAGTTTATGTTTTATGATGTTTGCAATGGCCATTTCCCCGCTTCGGCGGACGAATGCGAGGTTTATGTTTGCACCGGTTCCAAGTTTTCGGTTTACGATGATGAGCCGTGGATCGGGCGGTTGAAGGAATTTGTGAAGGAAATCCGCGATTCAGGGAAAAAATATATCGGTGTATGTTTCGGACACCAGATGCTGGCGGAGGCATTGGGCGGTAAAGTGCAGAAATCGGCTGTGGGATGGTGCGTAGGCGTGCATAATTTCCAGATTCTGAACCATGAAGAATGGATGACGCCGTCGCGACAATCGGTGAACCTGCTGATGATGTGCCAGGACCAGGTGATGGAAATGCCGCCGGACAGTACGCTGCTTGCCGAGACGCAGGATTGCCCGGTCGGGATGTTCCGGGTCGGTGAGAATATGATGGGTATACAGGCGCATCCCGAGTTCCCGAAACCCTATGAGAAGGCATTAATGGAAATCCGCACGGATCGAATCGGGCAGGCTAAGGTAGAAATGGGCATTGTGAGTCTGGAATTGCCTTTGCATGAGCTCACTTTTGCGAATTGGTTAAAGAATTTCGCCGGGCTATGAAGTGGCATGATGGTTTGCTATTTTTACCGCTGCTAAGATTTTAACTTACCAATACCCGCAATGACCGAGAACAGCACGGTATCCAGGCGTCAGATTTTAAGTGCCCACCAGACAGGCCAGAAAATACGCCGGATCGCTTTTGAAATATACGAGCAGAATTTGAAGGAAAAGAGCATTATCATCGCCGGTATCGCCGGGGAGGGTTTTGCATTTGCTAAAAGACTGACGGCCGAACTCACCCAAATCTCGCCGCTCGACGTCCGGCTGATCGAGCTTCGGTTTGACAAAAACGTTCACCAGCAAAGCGCTATCCTCTTTGATCGCGAACTGAATGTAGAAAACCAGGTCGTGATCATCGCGGACGACGTACTCAATACTGGCCGCACGCTTGCATTTGCGCTCGAACCGTTCCTGAAAGTGCCCATGAAAAAGGTACAGGTAGCGGTAATCGTCGACCGAAGCCATCACAAATTCCCCATCCACGCCGATTACGTAGGCTATTCACTGAGTACCACACTTACCGAGCATGTGGAAGTGGTGTTGAGCAGGGCGGAGGAAGAGGGGGTTTATTTGAAATAATCACAATTTGCCGCGTATTTCGAGCGTATTCACGCCTACTACATACGCATAAATGGAGGAAGGGACGAAATTGAGCACAATGCCGTTCTTCTCGATCGTCCCTTCCTTATCTATCGTCGTGACGAGGGCTGACTTTAAATTGTTCTTTTCGCAGAATTGCAGAAGGCTTTTCAATTCTTCAGGCCTCTCGTAGTACCTGTTGCTCCATTTCACTTCCACGGCCCACGCGGGTTTCAGCGATTTATTGTCCAAACCGATCATATCCACTTCTCCCTGCGTCTTGCCGGAAGTCCAGCGGGCATACCAGGGCGTAAACCAATACCGGTGAATCCATTGCGAAAAGATGGCCGTCTCGACCATGCTTCCAAATGAATCGTCGGTAGCTTCAAGGGGCGCAAACAATGCGCTGCGCAAAGAGGGATTGGTGAGAAAAACCTTGTAGAAATTGGCCCGCTGGAATTTTTTAGCGGTATCATCAACCCGGTGGATAACCCGCACAAGAAATGCGGCTTCCAGGTATTCCAGGTATTTTTTCAACAGGTTTTTGTCGATACCACTGCTTTTGGAAAGGACGTCCAGCGAGACTTCATTGCCGCTATGATAGGCGAGTGTGGTGAAGAATGCATTCAGTTCCTGCACATCCTGTATGCCGTAAAGGCTGGGTAGGTCGCGGAGGAGTACTTTGTCGACGATGTCGCTTTTGATGTACCTGCCGGGGTTCGCCTGGATGGTTTCCGAAAATATCACTTCGGGATAACCACCAAAATTGATGTAGTCGATGAAATGCCTGTTGATTTCGGTTAAATGGCTGCTGGTAAAGAACTTATTAATATTGCCATTCCAGGCAATGGAGGAAGGGCGTATCAGGTGATCGAGTTTCTTTGATTGGATGTATTCATGAAAAGTCAAGGGAGGTAGCATGAATTCCGTGAACCGGCCCGCGCCGCTTTCATTGCTTTTGAGCCTTAGTGCAGCCGCGGCAGAGCCGGAAACGACGATTTTGGTGTGAGGGTAACTGTCCACCATCACTTTCAAATGCACTTCCCAATCTTTGAGATACTGAATTTCGTCGAAGAACAAATACCAGTCACTGAGATCGTCGCTCGCGACCGCCTTGCGTACGAGCGAGAACAACTGTTCCAACCCCATGTATAAATAAATGGGATTGTCAATGCTGATAAAGGCAATCTTTTTAGGATCGACACCATCACTCAGTAACTTCTGAACGCTATGATGCATCATGACCGTTTTACCGACCCTTCTGGGGCCCATTAGCACTACCGCCCTTTTGACGCTGGTTTCAGCCACCAACTGATGAAATAGCCCGAAATATAGCCGGGGTTGCATTTCGTGGTATTCAGGATCGATATTGCCAGAAACCCACCAGGGGTTTTCGAACCGGAGCCGACTTAGTACCAGCTCTTCGGATATGGGAGGAAGTTTTAGCTTTTTTGCCATAGCTTTACAAAAATGTCAATTTAATGTAGATTAATCTATATTAAATTAATATATTTGTAAATATAAGAAAAAAATGAAGTTTTTTGTTTCTTATTTCACCTCCAAAACTTCCAAAATCACACTCCCCCGCCGTGCATTCACTACCGGATTAAACCCGGCTGTCATCAAAAAATCTCCCGAGTAAACCTGATCTTCCTTAACGGGCGATTTTGAATCCGGATAGAGGTTAAGCTCCTTCACTTTATACTTTTTACCCGCATCCAGGCCCTGTAAACGAACGGCAATATCCGAGCCGGCGCCATTGCGGTTGCTTACTAGGTAGGAAAATACAATGGCGCGATCCCTGTTTTTAGTCGCGAAAAGCAGCGACGCAAAGTCGTTCTTCTTCGGATCGACGAGGCGGTAGAGGTCACCATGCCACACCACCTCTTTGATCGCATTGTAAGTAGCGACGGACTGTCGGGCGAATTGCAGGTCTTTTTCATTCAGATGACTTACCACAATGTCGTAGCCAAGCTTGCCCATCATAGCAACGTCGGTGCGGAATTTGAGCGGTTGCTTGCCCCAGTCGGTCACGTGGGCGCTTTGCGCGAGGGCAGGGAAGAAGTAGGAGTATTCCCACTGCATGAAAACGCGTTCGAGCGGGTCGGTGTTGTCGCTCGGCCAGAACTCGGTAAAATACTTTAATGCCTCGTAATCGACCCGGCCGCCGCCGCCGGAGCAGAGCATCATCGGAACTTTCGGGTATTTGGCGCGGAGCTTTTCGAGTACTTTATAAAGGCCTTTCACGTAGTCGACATACAGCTGTGACTGCTTTTGCTTGCTCTTTTCGAGGTAAGCGGAATGCGCATTGAACGTGATCGCATTACAGTCCCATTTAATGTAAGCAATGTCCGAATTTCCGGTAAAAAGTTTGTCCAGAATACCGAAGACGAAATTTTGTACTTCGGGATTCGATAGGTCGAGCGGGAGCTGGTTGCGCATGTAATGCTCCGGGCGCTGAGGCTGGCGGATCACCCAGTCGGGGTGTTTTTCGTAGAGTTCACTTTTAGGGTTCACCATTTCCGGTTCTACCCAGATCCCGAATTTGATACCGGCATTTTTGGCTTCTTTCACGAGGTAACCGATGCCGTGCGGCAGTTTTTTGATGTTCTCCTGCCAGTCGCCAAGGCCCGCGCGATCGTCGTTGCGGGGGTATTTATTTGCAAACCAGCCATCGTCGAGCAGGAACAGGTCCACGCCCAGCTTCTTGCCGTCTTTGAACAGCCCTGACAGTTTTTCTTCATTAAAATCGAAATACGTGGCTTCCCAGTTGTTCAGGAGCGTGAGTCGCGAGCCTTCGCCATCGAGAATGCGGTATTTACGGGCCCAGTTGTGCAGGTTACGGCTTGCTTCGCCCTTTCCGTTTTCGGAGAATGTGTAAATGAATGAAGGTGTTTTGAAATCCTTGCCGGATGCCAGCGGATATTCGGACGCGTAATTGTTAATACCGGCTATCAAACGGAGATTATGGTAAGAATCTACCTCGAAATCCATCCGGAAGTTGCCCGACCAAGCTAATGTACCCAGCAGCACTTTTCCTTCGGTTTCAGTCGCCGGTTTATCGAACGAAAGCTGAAAACTTGGTGGTTGGAAAAGGTTCGCGCGGGTGCCCAGCTTGGAATCCAGCACGCGGATACCGGCCGTGAGCTGTTCTTCCTCGGGGTTCATTTCACGCGCCCAGGTGCCGTTGTAATGCGTGAGGTAGAAGTCTTTGCCTGGGAAATAGAGGTTTGCAGAAGCATATTTGTTTAAGGTAATCTCGCCCTTTTCGGTGCTTTTGATCACGCTCCATTGTTCTACCACATTTTCCCGCGCGTAGGTTTTGTAAAACAACGTCACCTCTGTGGCATACACGGGATCTTTCAGCTGAATGCTCGTAACCGCCACATTGTCGCCTTCACGCGTGGTTTGGTGGTTTACATAAATAAGGTCGGTTGATTTGTTGCCGTCCGCATGCGTGACCTGTAATGCGGGTTCTGAAATGCTCCATGAGCCCGCGGGCGTGTAGGCAGAGTTGTAAATGCCTGCATTGCCGTCGCGCTGGCGGTTTTGGGTACTTACGAGATCATATTCGGCGGCTTGTGCCAGCTTTTTACCAAAGTAAATGATCGACAAATGCTTGTCCTGATCTGTTTGAAGTACCAGCGCATTCTGTGCGGTTTCGATGGGAATGGTAACCTTGTTCTGGGCTGTGGCGTGCATGGAATGCAGGAGCAACAGCAGCAACGAAATGGCAATATGCCGGAGAAGATTCATTGGAACAGCAAAGGGAATAGTTGGAAATAAAAAAGGATCGATCCGGGCAATGTTACTTGACAAGATCGATCCTTCCAAAGTTTAGAAGCTGAAATCAGTGGAAAACGCGGCGCAGTTTCACGTTCTCGACCGGCCGGATAATGAGCGGTACCTTCTCGATTTTTACGGAACTGCTGTCGAGGCCGAACCATTTATCCTCCGGTGTGGTGAAGTCTTTTACGAAGAAATAGGTTTTCATCACGAGCTGTTCCAGGAATGGAAGGTCGTTTTCAAACGAAAGGAACCTTTCCAGCACGACAAACCGGAAATCCCCGGTAATGTTCTGTTTGCTCAATGATTCATACCGGCTGGTAATATCCACTTCTTTATTCAAAACCATATCCTCGACTACCTTGCGGAAGAACATATTGATCCGCTGATCGACGCGGAAACCGAGCCGGAAGTTGATTTTGATCACATTATCATGATTGTCTTCGTCGGATAATACCTTGTATTCCATCGTGTAAGGGTCGTCCATAATGTCGACGTGGATGAACCAGTACACATCCGCAC
The DNA here is from genome assembly GCF_900101885.1 of Dyadobacter soli. Taxonomy (GTDB): domain Bacteria; phylum Bacteroidota; class Bacteroidia; order Cytophagales; family Spirosomataceae; genus Dyadobacter; species Dyadobacter soli. Next base: position 106,668 of record NZ_FNAN01000015.1, read on the forward strand.
GTTTCGGCCGTTTCTGGAAGATCGAGTAAATGACTTTCGTTTCTATTTCCGTCGCACGCGAGGCATTGGTCATAAAAACGAGGTGCGTCGTGTATTTTGGAATACTGATATCGCGGCTCAGTTCGTGCAATGCCGGTAGGTACTTTTCCAGCTTGGTGTATTCGGTGAGACGGAGTTTAATGTAGAATGCTTTGAGCCAAACGGCCATCAGTCCCGCAACGATTGTGCCGACCATGATCGTGAACCATCCTCCGTGCGTGAATTTGAGCAGGTTGGCGCCCAGGAACATCCCTTCGATAAACAGGTACAGCAGCATGAAAACGATCACAATCCAGAGGTTCACCCGTTTGACATACAAATAATAGGAGAACAGGATCGTGGTCATGATCATCGTGAGCGTGATAGCGAGGCCATAAGCCGCTTCCATGTTCGACGATTTTTGGAAAAACAGCACCACACCGCAGCAGCCCAGCCAGAGGAGCCAGTTAATGCTCGGGACGTAGAGCTGTCCTTTCTGGTCGCTCGGGTAAATGAGGCGTACTTTCGGCCAGAAATTGAGACGGATAGCTTCGGAAATTAATGTAAATGAGCCGGTAATAACGGCCTGGCTGGCGATGATGGCCGCCAATGTCGCGATCACGACGCCGGGCAGGAGCCACCATTCGGGCATGATTTCGTAGAATGGCTTGCGCGCATCGAGCAGGTTGCCCATTTCGGTGATGAGCCACGCGCCCTGGCCGAAATAGTTGAGTATCAAACATATTTTAACAAAGATCCAGCTGATCCGGATGTTCTCTCTACCGCAATGCCCGAGATCGGAATACAATGCCTCCGCACCTGTCGTACAGAGGAACACCGCGCCGAGCATCCAGAAGCCGCCGGGATGTTTGGTCAGCAAATCATATCCGTACATCGGATTGAGCGCTTTCAGGATTTCGGGGTGGTCTTTGATCTGGTTCAAGCCGAGTACGCCCAGCATGACGAACCACGTCACCATCAACGGACCGAACGCGCGCCCTACTACCTTGGTACCGAATGCCTGGATGACAAAAATCATCGTCAGAATGGCGATGACGATCGGAACCGTCTGAATATTAGGATACAGCAATTGTAAACCTTCCACCGCGGATGATACCGAAATGGGCGGCGTAATGACGCCGTCGGCCAGCAGGGTACTTCCGCCGATCACCGCGGGCACCGTGAGCCACTTTGCGTGCTTGCGTACGAGCGCGTAAAGCGCGAAAATCCCGCCCTCGCCGCGGTTATCGGCCCGAAGGATGAGGATTACGTATTTAATGGTGGTTTGGAGCGTGAGCGTCCAGAAGATACAGGAAATCGCCCCGTAGATAATTTCTTCGGTGATGGGCTCATTCATGATAATCGCCTGCATTACATAGAGCGGCGACGTGCCGATATCGCCGTATATAATGCCGAACGCCACCAGAAGCCCGGCGGCCGTTACCTTGTCAACTTTGTGTTTTGATTCCATCCACCTTTTTGTAAAACGGCGAAAGTTAGGAAACGGCGGAGAAAAACGTTCCCGAAAGCACATTAAAATTTTAAGTTCAATAACCGTAGTTATAGGAATAATTACATATATTCTTGATTAAATAATTTTATATATCTTAGCGACGGTGATTGACTAACGGGCCTCTATTACTAAACCCGCATTCCCCACCAAGGCAACGTTCCGAAACTTCTCGATCATTTCTCACTTTAATCATTAAATTGATGAAGAAGTACGTGTTTTCGGGCGTTGCCTGCCTTTTTTTGTCGTTGATGAGCTGTGCGCAAGATGCGCCGAAGAGCTCGCCCCCCATTGACCCTGTCGATCAGCAGGACGATCCACCCGTGGTTCCTACTGCTACCGAAGAACCGGAACGGACGTTGCCGTCACAACTCCCAACCATTTCCGATCCGATGTTTATGACCGGAACCACCCCTTACGAGTCGAAATACGACGCCGGAAAATGGTTTTTGCGACCGCTTGAGAAGCCATACCTTGGAACCATAACGAAAAGCGGGAACGATCCTGCGATGATTTCCTTTGGTGGCGGGCTTACGGCAGGAGTAAGTAACGGTGGACTAAACAGGGAAGGGCAACAATTCGCTTATCCCAATCTGGTCGCCCGGCAAATGGGCGTTGCCAATTTCAAAACGCCATTACTCGATGAGAAGGAAGCGAACGGCACAGGTATTTTCTTGTATGGTGAGCCGAATGGCGATTTTCCCCGTTGGCTCGAGGTGACTAACAAGTTGGCACATTTGGAACCAGGTGAGCCGGTAAAAATGACCCCATTCCCCGGATTGATTCACAATTTTGCTTTTCCGAATGGTGGAACAATCGGGGCCAGCTATCCCTATTGTCCTTCCTGCAAGCCGCAAGCCTATTCGTCACGGTTTAGTGATTACAAGATCACGAAAGACACTACGCTTCTGAAATCCATTCAACGCAAACAACAATACGACTTTGTGATCATGGAAGATTTTTATGATGCTTTTGTGAACTGGATAGTCAATCAGCCCCGCCTGGATGATCGGTTTTCGCTGGCCAATTACGCGAGCGTCCCTACATACGCGATGGATGCGATGGTTAACAAGGGGCAGAAAGGCGTGGTGTTTACAATCCCGCATTTCAAGCACCTTGGATTTATGAACTGGTACGATATTGAGGTTTTGAAAAAAATGGCACCCTCGATAGCGATGGTTTACTGGATAACAGGCAATGCCGCTGTCGCGAACCATACACAGGAATTCTATTTGAAACCAACCAAATACACAGAGGGAGTATTTGGAACGGCGGAAAAGGGGAAGCCAATTCAGGGACAGATAACCGACATGGATATCATCGACCAGGGAGAAGCCTGGTTTGCCGATCCCGAGCGGGTCGTTAATCCGAGTGTCCGAAAGTTTGCCGAGAAGTATGGTCTCGCACTCGTAGACCTGCACGCAGTGTATCAGAAGATTCACGACGGAACATATCTCACGGAGGATGGACTAAAGATCGACGGGTCGTTGAAAGGCAATTTTTTCTCGTGCGACGGGACTTATCCCACCCCCCTGGGACAGGCGGTTATTGCCAATGAAGTCATAAAGGCAATTAACCTTAAATACGATGCCCGGATTTCGCTGATCAACGTTAGCGAATTCATCAGAATCATCTCTTCAAAGTAAGCAATATCAGGTACTCAGAGCTTTCCCGGACAACTTCCGGGATAGACTTCTGTGTGCCTTAACCACACATTGTTATGAAAAATATCGGACTTACAATTTTTGCGGTGCTTTCATTAGTTCTACAAGCTGTACATGCACAGTATCTTAGTCTATCCTACCCCAAATACAATTCAGTTCTTCAACGGGATGGTGCAAACCAGGCAGTGATTACCATTGCTGGTCAGTTGGTTTGGGGAACTGGGCAAAACGGAGCCATTACACCGGGTACCACAATCAGTTATAAGATAAAGACATTGAGCGTAAACCCCAATGTGCAGGGGCCAACGGTCAATCTGTCGATGGCGTCAAACGGTGTGTTTTACACCACAACCACATTGGCCAAGGGCTGGTATCTGGTGGAGGTTATGTTGAATGGTGTTGTATACGCATCTTCCAAAGTAGGCGTTGGCGATGTTTTTGTGATTGCCGGACAGTCTAATGCGCAAGGCATTGGCGGTCAGTTCGAGCCGATGGGAGGATGGAAATTACCGGCAACGGCAGGATTTCCGGAATGGATTGTAGGGATTAATGAAAACTATAATTGTACCAAAAACCTGCTGGATAATTTCGGAGAAATGTTTCCGCTCACAGATGTCGCAAAGCAGTACAATTGGCTTGGTCCGACTGGAAATAATGCTTGGTGCTACGCAATGCTGGGCAAGAAATTGTCTGATGCGAATGGTGGAATGCCGGTGGCCTTCTTCAACACCGCGTCAGGTGGTAGTACAATCACGCAATGGTACCTGGGAGCGCAGGGACTCGCTGCGCCGAACCCCTATACCGGGGGAACTCAGTTTTGCCTGGGTTATAAGGGTGGTTCAATGAACCCGGCCGATTATTATGGGCAGCCATATACACCCTTACGCTCTACGCTGAATTGCTATGCGTCGCTGTTCGGTGTGAGAGCGGTGCTTTGGCACCAGGGTGAAGCTGACTCGGATGCGAATGTCCCCGTAAATTATAAAGCAAGCAGCGCGGCTGACTATCAGACCAAGTTGCAATTTGTGATCAATAAGTCGAGAACCGATTTCGGCGCTACGATTAACCCGAACATTCTCAGTTGGGTAGTTTCAAAAGCAACCATCAGTAAGTATGGTCCATTGAATAACGCGGTTCGGACGGGACAAGGATCTGTGGTTGGCGGATCGACAACCGGCGGGCCTGATACAGACTACGTCGTTGGAGGTGGCGGAGTGATTGCAGGTATTCCGTATAGAAGGGATAGTACGCATTTCGAAGAAAATTACAGCGGTGCGCTCACCTGGCTTGCGGGTAAATGGTTTGACGCCATCGGTAATAATGGTAACAAGATTTCAGCTGGCTTTGTACCACAGCTTACCTATGCGAGTAACGGAAACAAGCGATATCTGATAGCTCCTGCGGGCTACTCCGAGTATCGCTGGGGTTTTAACATCAACAGTCCGATAGCGGGTGCAAGCACCAATACATTTACAACTGAAAATTGCTACTCAGGTATCAAATGCTTTATCAGGGACAGCAAAGGAAACTGGCACATGTCGGCAACGACCTGGGTGCATTGCTACGCGTCCAACCGGATTGCGGCGGAGATGGACGCGCCTGTTGTAAATGCAGACGAATTACTGGCATTAACAGCTTTTCCTAATCCTTTTCAAGAGGAATTTCAGATTGAATTCGATGTAAAGGAAGATGCTAGTCACGTGAGGCTTGAACTTGTGGACGAGAGCGGCACGGTGCTGAAAACCCTGGTTGATAACCCGCATGCAAAGGGTCGATGGAAATACCATTCAGGTAAGCTGGGGCCGGAAACACAAATACTGCTTTGCCGTTTGAAAGTGAACGAATTGTATACAGTTAAAAGGCTTCTTAAAGGAAATTGATTACGTTGTGGGTGGCGTTAAACAAACGTCCCCCACAACAAATACCCATTCAACCCAATAATAATCAGCGCAATCACCCAGCTAATCGCCGTCAGCGGCCGCGAGTTCGCGAAGCGGCCCATGATGTTGCTGTTTGAAGTGAAAAATACCAGTGGTACCACCGCAAAGCTCAGTTGCAGCGATAAAATCACCTGGCTGAGCACCAGCAGTTCGGCTGTTCCTCGTTCGCCGTACAAATAGGAGACGATGAGTGCAGGAATAATGGCGATGCCGCGCGTGAGCAACCGGCGTACCCAGGGTTTGAGGCGGATGTTGAGGAAGCCTTCCATCACGATTTGCCCCGCGAGCGTACCTGTGAGCGTGGAGCTCTGGCCCGATGCGAGCAATGCCAATGCGAAGAATATGCCTGCGAGGCTTACGCCCAGCACGGGATCGAGGAGGTGGTAGGCGTCGGTAATGTCGGCGATTTCAAAATGGCCGTTGGCGTGGAATGCAGAGGCGGCCAGAATGAGGATGGAACCGTTGATGAAGAATGCCAGTGCCAACGAAACGGTCGAGTCGATGGTGGCGAAACGGATGGCGGAGCGTTTGCCTTCTTCGTCTTTTTTGAAATTACGGGTTTGTACAATGCTGGAATGCAGGTAGAGGTTATGCGGCATCACGGTGGCACCGAGGATACCGATCGCGATGTAGAGCATTCCGGGGTCGGTCACGATTTGTTTTTTAGGCAAAAGTCCGCCTACTATACCGGCTACCGAAGGCTGCGAAACGATCATTTCATACAAAAAGCTCAGCAGGATAATGCTCATCAGCCCCGCGACGATGCTTTCGATAATGCGGAATCCTTTTTGTTGGAAATACAAAACAATGAGGACATCGAATGCCGTGAACAGGACGCCAATAGGTAATGGCAGGCCGAAAAGGAGGTTTAATGCAATGGCGGAACCGATCACTTCGGCGAGGTCGGTGGCGGCGATGGCGATTTCTGAAAGCAGCCACAGGATAAATGATACCGGACGGGAGTAGTAATCTCTGCAAGCTTGCGCAAGGTCGCGGCCGGATGCGATGCCGAGTTTGAGGGACAAATGCTGCAAAAGCATCGCGAAAAGATTCGAGATCAGGATCACGGACAGCAGCGTGTAGCCAAACCGCGAGCCGCCTTCAATGTCGGTCGCCCAGTTGCCCGGATCGATGTAGCCGACGGCCACCATCAGGCCCGGGCCGGTAAATGCGGCCAATTTTTTCCAGAAACCGGCTCCTTCGGGCACGGAAATAGAGGAGTGAACTTCGGACAGCGATCGGAGCTGGCCGCTGTCGTCCGGCGTTTTTTCTTGCAAAGACTTATTTATTTTCAAATCGTCAATCATTTCCTTACTCTCCGAAATAAACAATTTAGTTCTCTGAAAACAAAGATAAGGAAATTCTGAATATATTTTTAGGTTAGTCTAAATTTTTTAATTTACAGATAGTAAGTCGTACTTTTGCCGGATATTAAAGATTGGTAACCGGGGCATACAGGGCATGCAGAATTCTTTCACAGAAGAAAATTACTTAAAGATCATCCACGCACTTTCCGGGCGCGACGGGGTAGAGGTGAGCACGAATGCGCTCGCGGAGAGCACGTCAACGCGTGCGGCGTCGGTGACAGACATGCTGCGCAAGCTCGCAGAGAAGGGATTGATCCATTATAAAAAATACCAGGGCGTAACGCTCACGGAAAGCGGGGAGAAAGTGGCGATCAAGGTGATCCGCAAGCACCGCCTTTGGGAGGTTTTCCTGGTGGAGAAGCTGGGTTTCGGCTGGGATGAGGTACACGACATTGCGGAGGAACTGGAACACATTCCCTCGGAAGTGCTGGTGGAAAAGCTCGACGCATTTCTGGGCCATCCGAAGTTCGATCCGCACGGCGACCCTATTCCCGATGCCAAAGGAAACCTCACCGAACCCGATTACCTGATCCTCACCGACGTGCAGGTTAGTGAAAAAGTGTTAATGATGGGGGTGCTCGACCATGCACCTTCTTTCCTGCAACATCTTGATCGGTCGGGGATTACGCTTGGTGCGGTAATTGAAGTGAAGGAAATTAACGAATACGACAAGTCGGCGTCCGTACAGATTAACGGCGGCCCGACGTTGTTTATCAGTCTCGAAGTGTCCAAAAACCTGCTGGTACAGCGCCGATGAGACCATAACCAGCCATGAACTTCAAAATCCTCGATCGGTACCTGATCAAAAACTTCCTGATTACCTACGTGTTCGTGGCGTTCGTCATCGTACTCATTATCTGTATGATCGACTACACCGAAAAGGTGGACGACTTCCTCGACAAAAAAGCGCCGCTCCGGGAGATTATTATCGATTATTACCTCAACCTGATTCCCTACTGGATCAATTACATCAGTCCGCTGATGGTGTTTATCGCCACGGTGTTCTTCACCTCGCGCATTGCCGCGCGGACGGAGATTATCGCGATGCTCAGCAGCGGGATTAGTTTCACGCGCATGCTGATGCCTTACATGGCCGGGGCGGTAGTTTTGGGGATACTGACATTCATTCAGGTAGGCTGGGTTTTGCCCAAAGCCAACAAGATCCGCAATGGTTTTGAAAAAACTTATGTAAAAAACGAGTTCTATTTCAGTGGGCATAATGTGCATATTACCATCGCGCCCGATGTGTACGCGTACCTGGAAAGCTACAATACGACCACGCAGACGGGTAACAAATTCACAATGGAGACGATCAAAGGCACCAAGCTACTCCAAAAGTTCTACGCCGAAAAGATCGTCTGGCAACCGAAAAAGAAGAAATGGACGCTGCAAAATTACCAGGTACGCACGCTCGACAGCCTCGGCGAACGCCTGAGTCGCGGTAAGGAGATCGATACGACCATTAACCTCTCTCCCAAAGACTTCGAAAGCGACTATAACCTTTTCGAAACCTTTACGTTACCGGAGCTCAATGCTTATATCGACCTGCTCAAAAGCCGCGGTGCTGATGGTTTGGAAGTGTACCTGATTGAAAAATATACCCGTTTTACCCAACCATTCGCAATCCTGATCCTGACGGCGATCGGGGTGATCGTTTCGGCTCGCAAGAGCCGGCGCGGGGTGGGCTGGCAGATTGCGCTGGGTTTTATGCTCGCATTCATTTACATCCTGTTCTTTCTGTTGTCGAAAGGCGTCGCCGAGGCGGGTACGATCAACACGCTTTTTGCCGTGTGGCTGCCGAATATCGTGTTTGCGGGGATCGGAGTGCTGCTTTATAAAACATTACCGAGGTAAACATGCTGTCGTCTACGTCCGTCCGCTCTTACCTGCATTTGCATTTTCTGGTGATGATCTGGGGTTTCACGGCCATTGTGGGGCTGATGGTGAGCATCTCGCCGGTTGCATTAGTTTTGTACCGGACGCTGTTCGCCGCCATCGGGCTAGGCATTGTAATATTATCATTCAAAAAGAGCTTCGCCGCGGCCGGCCGCGATCTGGTGAAAATGCTGGGCGTGGGTTTTGTGCTTTCAGGGCATTGGATGCTGTTTTTTGCGTCGGCAAGGGTTTCTACGGCTTCGGTTTGTCTGGCCGGAATGGCCACGACCTCGCTCTGGACGAGTCTTTTGGAGCCATTGGTGAACAAAAGAAAAATCAGTCCGCTGGAAGTGGGGCTGGGTGTGCTGGCATTCGCGGGACTGTATGTAGTATTCAGGTTTGAATTTGACCACGCATTGGGTCTGGGACTCGCATTGGCCTCTGCTGTGCTCGCAGCGACTTTCACGGTGGCCAACAGCCGCCTTGTACAAAGGATCGACGCCTGGGTCATTACTTTTTACGAAATGGTAGGTGCTACATTGTTTTCGCTGCTGTTTTTGGGGATTTCAGAAAGTCTAAACTGGAACAACGGTGCGCCTTTCATCCCGGCATCGGGCGATTGGATCTGGATATTGTTCCTCGCATTCGTGTGTACCGTGTACGCGAGCACGATGGCGACGCAGCTGATGAAGCAGTTTTCGGCCTACCTTATCAACCTGACGATCAATCTCGAACCGGTTTACGGTATTGCGCTGGCCTTTTTTATATTCGGAGAAAAAGAGCGGATGACGCAGGGATTTTACATGGGTACGTTGCTGATATTGCTTGCAGTACTGCTCTACCCGCTGCTGACGACCACCGTTTTGAAGAAGAGTAACCGAAAGATAATTGAAGCCGGTAAATAGGTCTTAATACACCACCGGCGGGAAAGAGGAGGAGCTTATTAACTTATTACTGCTATTTTTGTCGATTCAACCAACAGGGTGACATATGAATCCAGCTCGTTTACTTTTAGTCATACCATGCTACAACGAAGAGGCGATCTTGTACCGGACGTATGCTAAATTAAACACCTACTACAACGGCATCAAGGAGCAGGGCCTCATTGCCGGGGACAGTCGCATCTGTTTTGTGAACGATGGCAGCCGGGATAAAACCTGGTCGATCATCGAGGACATTTGCAGCAAGGATTCCAATATTATAGGCGTGGGCCTTTCCCGGAACTTTGGTCACCAGAGCGCCATAATGGCCGGTTTGGAACAGCATGTCAACGATTACGACGCATTCATCACGATCGACGCCGATTTGCAGGACGATATCAACGCCATTACCGCCATGATCGAGAAGCACCGCGAGGGTGCGATGGTCGTGTACGGCGTCCGCTCCGACCGCAGCTCCGATACCTGGTTCAAGCGGTTCACAGCGGAAGGTTTTTATGTATTAATGCAAAAAATGGGCGTTCCGGTGGTGTTCAACCATGCCGACTTCCGTTTGATGGATCAGCGGGTACTGAAAGAGCTCGGGAACTTCCGCGAGATCAATATGTTCCTCCGGGGCATTGTACCACTGGTCGGTTTTAAAAATGAGAAGGTATTTTACAGCCGTCTCGAACGCGAAGCAGGCGAAACCAAATACCCGCTCAACAAAATGCTGCTTTTCGCATGGAACGGCATTACCTCATTTTCGACATTTCCGATGCGGCTCGTGCTGTATTTCGGATTTGCCAATTTCTTTATCGCGATGATGATCGTGATTTACATTCTTTTGTCTTATATCATCGGCCGCACTGTGCCGGGCTGGACGTCCACCATGTTGCCGCTTACGTTTTTCAGCGGATTTAATATGATGGCGCTTGGCCTGATCGGGGAATATATCGGTAAGATTTATGAAGAAGTAAAAGGCCGTCCACGCTATATCATAGAAAAAATTGTCAATGAATAGATTTTATAGAAAATACCGGGTTGTAGGCAACTGGGCCAACATTCTCCTGATGCTCACCGTGCTGGTGCCGTTGCTGGCGCTTTCGTACTTCAACCACCCGTCGCCCGCCGACGACTTCTGTTACATATTTACAGTGTTCAAAATCGGCTGGTTCGAAGCCATGAAACTGTACTACACCGAATGGACAGGCCGCTATTTCGGCATTTTCCTAAATCATACGAGCCCGCTGCTGTTCCATTCGATCGCCGGTTTCAAAGTGCTGCCAGTTGTATTGCTGCTCGGGATGGTATTTGCATTGTACAGCCTGTTCCGGCACCTTACACCGACTTTGTCAAGATTGGCGCATCTGGGCTTCGCGGGCGTGGTTTTCTTTTTGTATATCCTTAAAATGATGAGCATTTCGGAGGCATTTTACTGGATGGCCGCATTCGTGACCTACACTGTGCCGAATATTCTCACATTACTCTGGATCGTGCTCGTGCTGCGCTGGTACCGCCAGGATACGCAGCCTGCCAAGCTGTTTGTCGGTGCGCTTTCCGGATTCCTGATATTCGCTGTGATCGGTAGCAGCGAAACGAATTTGCTGATCATGGTGCTGCTCGTGGGCGCGTGGCTGGCTTACCGCGTGCTTTTCCACCGTAAAGTCGATGCATTTATGGTTTCGATGGCGGTGGTGACGGCGCTTTCGTGCTATTTCTACTTTGCGTCGCCGGGTAATGCGGCGCGTATTGGTGGTAATCCCCTCGGTGGTAATGTTTCGTTTTCGGTGATGTCTTCATTCAAAAAACTCGCCTATCTCGGTTACGACTGGGTTTTCAGGACGCCATTGATATTCTTTTCATTAGCCTGGCTATTCGTGCTTTCCCGGCTATCGGACGGCGCGCGCAATTACTTCTCGATGCCCATCTGGTACGCGGTACTGTTGTTCATCGGCGTGCTGTCGGCGCAGCTGTTCCCTTCTTATTATGGAGTGGGAATAGAGCCTACACCGCGGGTGATCAATTGCGTGTATTTCTTCTTCCTGATCGGCTGGTTCTACATTATCGGCGTGTTTTTTCACTATTTCAAAACGAGGAAAATCACTTTCCTGCAATTCACAACCGTGCGTTATGGCGTCGTTTGTGCGGTACTGGTGGTTTCGATCGCCATGTCGTTTTGGCGCAGCCACAATGTGAAAACCATGTATTCCGACTTGCTGAGAGGCAAAGCGGCTGCATTCGACAAGGAAATGTACCAGCGCTATGCATTGATCAAAAACTCGCAGGAGGACATTCTCTACCTCCCGCCGGTGCGCTCGAAACCGATGACGATCTTCCTCGACGACGATATCAAAACCGACCGTAACCATTGGTGGAACAAGTGTACGGCGGGTTATTTTGGCAAAGAGGCCATTTACATGAAAGATACCGAAGGTGGACAACAGCAATAAAAAGCCGCTTCTCTTCCTGGTAATGGCTGTGCCCGTGGTGCTGTGGGCGGCCGTGATCTTGTATTATTCGGTAAACCTGCCCTGGTACGACGATTTCGACCCATTTCCTGATTTTCTGCATAAGTGGATCACCAGTGACTCGTCGTTGGAGCGCCTTACGCTACTTTTTCAGCCAAACAATGAGCACCGGATGGTGATCGGCAAGCTGGCTACGCTCGGTTATTACTGGGTTACCGGGCATTTGAATTTTACATTCCTGCACATCGGGGCGGCACTTTTTACGTTAGGAACGCTTGCGATTTTCTGGCGTGCATTCAAGCGCTCCAATCTGAGCGCATGGTATTTCCTACCCGTGCCATTTTTGCTTTTTCAGCTCCAATACCACCTCATTTTCCTTTGGGCAATATGCGGCTGGCAGCACGAGCCGGTGGTATTTTTTGTGGTATTGTCGATGTTTTTGCTTTCGGGCAAGCGTTTCACGGGTGCATTGCTCGCAGGCGTGTGCGCTACGTATGCGATGAGCAGCGGTATTTTCGTGTGGCCGGCCGGTGTGGCGGTGCTTTTGCTGCGCTCGCAGTACAAGCAACTGGCGGCGTGGATTATCGTGGGCGCTATTGCCGTGGGTTTGTACTTCTACGGCATGTCGGCGCAGGGTAACGAGTCGAGTTTCGCGTTTTTTGCCAAATATCCACATTTGTCGGTGCTGGGCTTTTTCACTTTTCTGGGCGGGTTGTTCGACTTCTTTCCTGAAAAGGATATCGTGGTGCGCTCCGCATTGCCGGTGCTAATGGCGCTAATTGCGATGGTCTGGGTAGTTATCTGGCTTTGGACGCAAGTTAAGCCCTGGCTCACGCGGACATTTGGTTTGTTTAAAAGCAGTTCGGTGCAAGCCCAAACGGACAGCGAAAGCAATTTGAATGCATTTTTGCTCGGTATTTTCTGCTTTCTGCTCGTGGAGGCGCTGGTCATCGGGCTGTTGCGGCCGAGGTTTGGCTTTTTTGTGATGATTGTTAGTAATTACAAAATATACCCGGCTCTTTTTCTGGTTGTTACCTATTTGTCATTCATTGTTTCAACCCAAAACCAAAGCCTGCGGAAGCTTGCATTGCGGGGAGCTGCATTGGTGGGGCTATTCATCTGGAGCATTTCTATTTACGCGTATTTGCCGGTGATTTCCGAGCGCAGAAAATATTACGTGGTTAATGGATATAACCAGGAGCATAACGGTTTCGGATTGGGCCACGTGCCGTATTCCGAAAGTGCCCGGTATGTGGATAATGTGATGAAATACCTTGTCAAAACGGGTGTTTACAGTTATCCAAAGGAAGGAAACGAGCTAGGCCGGCAGGTGCACGCGCTTACGACCCCTTTTCCGTTGAAGCGGCAGGTCACCGTCGAACATCGTGACAAAGGCATTTTCGTAAACGATCCCGAGGGTACCATTTCGCCCGCGCCTTCGAATGGCGAATATGCGTTCGTACGCAATGGCCAACGCCTGTATTTCTTCAAAATGGAGCCGCATAAGTACACTGGGCGCAACTTTTTCAAGCAATACGACAAAGGTTTTGACATTGAAATACCACATTCTTCCCTGTTGCCGGGAACTTACGATCTGGGAATTGTGAATGTCGAAGGCGCTGCCCTCAAAGGCGGCGTTCTTGGAAAAGTGACAATACCTTAAATAACAGAATGTTTCGATAATAGACCGAAAGGTGTATTTTTGCCTCCATTGGTCATTGAAAAACTAAGCATTTGAAAACTCCTCAAATTTCAATCGTCGCGCCGCTATATAATGAGTCTGAGACGTTCCCGCTATTGGTGCAGCGTATCAACGCGTTGATGGACGCCAGCCCGCTCTCCATTGAAGTGGTATTGATCGACGATGGGAGTAAAGATGATACGGCACTCAAAATCAGGCAAGTAGCATTGATGGACGAGCGTTACCACGGTGTTTTTCTTTCGCGGAACCACGGCCACCAGCTGGCATTGACGGCCGGTATTTCGGCTGCCCGGGGTACGGAAGCGCTTTTCGTGATCGACGGTGACTTGCAGGACCCGCCGGAGCTTTTGCCGGAATTTTACAAATTATTGCAGGAAGGTAATGACGTCGTTTACGCCGTTCGCAAGAAACGCAAGGAAGGTTTTATCAAGAGAATGGGTTACCATTTGTTTTACCGCATTCTCCGTTCGATATCTTATGTTGACATCCCGCTCGATAGCGGCGATTTCGCATTGATCAGCCGCCGCGTGGTTGATGTTTTGAACAAAATGCCCGAGGAAAGCCGCTACCTGCGCGGAATGCGTTCGTGGATCGGTTTCAAACAGGTCGGGTACGAGTACGAGCGTGACGCGCGCGCCGCGGGAGAATCCAAATACTCGTTCAAACAGCTTTTCCGGCTCGCATACAATGGGATTTTCAATTTCAGCGAATTCCCGATCAAGTTTATGAGCCGCGTCGGTATGACGGCCATTCTCATTTCGCTGGTCTATTTCGCGACGGTCGTGCTTAAAAAGCTGTTTTTTGCCCATGTTATCGAGGGTTTCGCGGCCCTGTTGTTTGTGATTATCCTGTTCAGCGGGGTACAATTGCTGGCGCTGGGCATTATTGGAGAATATGTGCTCCGGATATTCTTTCAATCCAAAAACCGTCCCCTGTTCATTATCAAAGAAGAAATAGTCAACCGGGAGTACATTTGACCTGATGGATTTTCATTCAATTCAATTTGCAGTTTTCTTTATAGTAGTCACGCTGGCGTATTTCAGCCTGTCGTGGAAAGGCCGTTGGATGCTTTTGCTCGCAACCAGCTGCTATTTTTATATGGTTTTCAAACCGGTATTTATCCTGATCCTGTTTGGAACCATCATTATCGACTATTATGCAGGACTCTGGATCGAAAAATCGCAGGAGCAGAAGCAAAAGAAGCTGCTCCTCGTCATCAGTCTGATCTCCAACATTGGTATCCTGGCATTCTTCAAATATTACGATTTCGTGCAGGATTCGGTGAATACCATTCTGGCTAACTTGCATTTGCGGCCGATGTTTCCCGCATTCACCCGCATTGTACCCGGCCCGATCGCCGAATGGATGACCACCGGCAGCGGCGCATTGCTGTTACCGATCGGTTTGTCGTTCCACACTTTTCAGGCCATGAGCTACACCATCGAAGTGTACCGCGGTAACCAGGCGGCGGAGAAGCATTTCGGGATTTATGCCTTGTATGTGATGTTCTACCCGCAACTCGTCGCGGGCCCTATCGAGCGGCCGCAGAACATGCTTTTCCAGTTCCATTCGTATTTCAAATACGATTTCGAGCAGGTGAAAGAGGGGCTGATGCAGATGGCGTTCGGGTTTTTCAAGAAGATGGTGATCGCCGACCGCCTCGTCATGCTGGTGGATTATGCCTACGACAAGCCCGACGAACATAACGGATTGACGCTCATCGTAGCCACTATTTTCTTTGCATTCCGCATTTACTGCGACTTTTCGGGGTATTCCGACATTGCCATCGGTGCGGCCCGCGTGATGGGTTTCACCCTGATGGACAACTTCAAGACGCCTTATATTTCCAAATCCATCTCGGAGTTCTGGGGCAGATGGCACATTTCGCTTTCTTCCTGGTTTAAGGATTACCTCTACATTCCGCTGGGCGGAAACCGCAAAGGCGAATGGATGAAGTACAGAAACCAGTTTATCGTCTTTCTCGTGAGCGGGCTCTGGCACGGCGCGAGCTGGAACTACGTGATCTGGGGTGGATTGCATGGTTTTTACCAGGTAACCGCTTCGTTGCGAGACAAATGGATGAAAAAGGCAGGTATCGAAATGCCTAAGAACAAGTTCATGGATGTGCTGAACATCGTGTTCACGTTTGTGCTGGTAACCATTACCTGGGTTTTCTTCCGCAACCACAAGGCTCCGGTAAGCCGCTCGTTCCTGATTTTGGAAAAAATGGCCGGTTTCTCCATTTTTGAGCCGCTGCAAACCCCTATGAACCATGCGGAAATGTGGTTCTGTCTGTTTCTGATCGTGTTCCTGATGATCAAGGAGCATTATTATCTCAAAATACCAACCCGGAACACGACGGTTTTCTTCCTCCTGTTCCCGCTGATCCTGCTGGCCAACTATTTCCTGGGCGTGGTTTCCGAAAACCAGTTCATTTATTTCCAATTCTAAAAGGAAGCAGATCGCCGCAAACATTTGCGCTTAATAATTTGTTACCCAATTTTTGAAGAACTACCTGACGTTCTTATTACCGATTTAAGTATCAATTGAAATGTACGAAGTGACATCCGACAACAGGCTCAAAAGCCTGATCGTAGTGGGCGACCGCGTTCTGATCCGCCCCAAAAGCCCCAGCGACCGCACCAACAGCGGCCTCTACCTGCCCCCGACCGTAACCGAAAAAGAGCAAGTTCAAACCGGCTACGTGATCAAGGTGGGTCCGGGTTACCCCATTCCGGTAGCGGCCGAAGACGAGCCCTGGAAAGAGACCGAAGAAAAAGTGAAATATATGCCGCTCCAATCCAAGGAAGGCGACCTGGCCATTTACCTCCAGCGCAACGCCATCGACCTCGAATACGACGGCCAGAAATACGTGATCGTCCCCCAGTCGTCGATATTGATGTTGGAGCGGTCGGAGGATTTGTTTGAGTGAGGTTTGACCGCCGACGACTGACCGCCGACGGCCGACCATTTAGGCAAAACAGACACTCATGGTCGATGGTCCATCGTCCATGGTCAAATACAAAAAACGGCGGTCAGCGGTCGGCCGTCGGCCGTCAAATACATCACACATAACCCCAACGACGCATGAAATACAACTTCCTGGGAAACACCGGCGTATTGGTATCCGAACTTTGTTTCGGGACGATGACATTTGGTGGCGATGGTTATTTTGAAGTAATCGGAAAAGTGCAGCAGGACGATGCGAATGCATTGGTCAAAACGGCGCTGGACGCCGGGATCAACTTTTTCGATACGGCCAATGTGTATTCTTATGGTAAATCGGAAGAAATACTGGGCCAGTCGTTCCGTACGCTGGGTGTGAAGCGCAGCGATGTTTTTGTCGCTACGAAAGCGCGCGGGCGTATGGCGCCGGGCGCGAACCAGGTAGGGCTGTCGCGGTTGCATATCATGGATTCCGTGAATGAAAGCCTCGCCCGCCTCGCTACCGACCATATCGATCTGTTCTACATTCACGGTGTGGATGCGGAAACTGCATTGGAAGAGACGATGCGCGGCCTGGAAGACGTCGTGCGCTCAGGCAAAGTGCGTTACCTGGGTGTGAGCAACCATGCGGCGTGGCAGATTATGAAGGCCAATGGCATTGCCGAAAAGAACGGCTGGACCAAATTTGTGGCTTGCCAGCATTACTACACTATCGCCGGCCGTGACCTGGAAAGAGAGCTGATTCCGATGATGAAAGATCAGAACCTGGGATTAATGCCGTGGAGTCCGCTGGCAGGTGGTTTTCTGTCCGGAAAATATACCCGTAACAGCGAGTCGAGCGGAGAGAACCGTCGCGATAACTTTGATTTTCCGCCGGTAGATAAAGAGAAGGCTTATGACATCATCGACGTTATTCAGCCCATCGCTCAGGCCCATGGCGTTTCGGTGGCGCAGATTGCATTGGCCTGGTTGCTGCATCAGCAGGCGGTTACCAGCGTCATCATCGGCGCGAAAAGGCCGGAGCAGCTGGCAGATAATATCGCTTCCACCAATGTAGTACTGACGGCCGACGAGCTGGATCAATTGAACAAAATCAGCGCACTGAAACCCGAATATCCGCAATGGATGATCGAACGGCAATCGCGCGAACGCGTTACAGGCAAGCCATGAGGACGCATCTGCAAGTTGTTCGAATGTACCTGCTCGCCGCGGTCGCGTGTGCATTTGCATTATCCGCCCACGCACAGGAGCGCAGCGTCGCCATTACCATCGATGACGTGCCGAATGTACATTTATATGCGGCGGATGGTAACTCATCGGGGCTGTTGAAAAAGCTGGATTCGCTCAACCTACCGGTTGCGATTTTTATTAATGAAGGGCATTTGAAGCAGAATGCATCTTTTGAGCAAAACAAAAAGCTACTCGAAAGCTGGATTTCAAAGCCTTACATAACCGTTGGGAATCACAGTTATTCGCACGAGAATTACGGTGAGACAGGTTTCGAGGCATTCAGCAAAGACGTTTTGAAAGGGGAGGAGCTGACGCGAAAAATGACGGAGAATGCCGGCAAGAAGCTGGAATACTTCCGTTTTCCCTTCAATGGAATGGGTAAGGACAGTGCGGAGCAGGCGCGAATGCATGCATTTCTGACTGAGCATCACTACATTTCAACACCATTCACCGTCGAAAGCGAGGACTGGCTTTTTACGCAGCTTTATGAAAAAGCATTGAATGACGGCAAGCTGGAAGAAGCGAAAGCGATCGGTAACCACTATGTCAATTTGAGCCTGAAACTTTTCGATCATTTTGATAAAGTAGCGGTGAAAGTAACGGGCAAGCCGGTGAAACAGATTTACCTCTGCCATGATAACCGACTCAATACCGATTACCTGCCGGTTTTAATACAAAAATTAAAGGAGAAGCAATACCGGATGATAAGCCTGACGGAAGCAATGGGCGGCGACGCTTACCGGTTACCAATGCATTATTATGGCAACTGGGGTTTTTCGTGGATTTATCGATGGGTAAAGGATGCGGGAGAGCGCCGTTCGTTCATGCAAAGCGAGCCGTCCGATAAGGAAGCGCAGCAAGCTTACGAAGCTTTGACGAAGAAAAAATAGGGCATTAAAAAAGCACGCCTTTGGAAGACGTGCTTTCGAAATGTCCTTATTATGACTAAACTTAGACTACGCGAACGTTAACTGCGTTTAGGCCTTTTCTTCCATTTTCTACTTCGTAGGATACTTTGTCGTTTTCACGGATATCGTCCTGAAGACCTGAAACGTGAACGAAAATGTCTTTCTCTCCATTTGATGGTGAAATGAATCCGTATCCTTTTGATTCATTGAAAAACTTAACTGTACCTTCTGCCATTGGAATTGATCTTATTATTTGTAGAGGCCAAATTTAGATATAAAAAGCAGATATACAACATTAATCTTTCTTTACCTTAGAATTATTCCAAAATAGTTGAATGCGCTTTACACCATGCCGTTAGTTCAAATATCATCCAAAATATCGCCATTCTGGCTTCCAAATGGACATTTTCAGAGTATTTACCCGGCGCTCTTCCGGCAGGTAAACGGTATAAAATATTTTCGTGAAAAAATTGTAACTCCCGATGATGACTTCCTGAGTTTGGACTGGTCGTATGCCCAAAACGAAGGTCCGAGGTCGCTCGTGATCCTTTCACACGGCCTCGAAGGTGACAGCACGCGGCAATACATAACGGGGATGGTTAAACTCCTGAACCAGCACGGCTTCGATTGCCTCGCGTGGAACTTCCGGAGCTGCGGCGGAGAAATGAACCAGACGGCCCGGTTTTACCACAGCGGCGCGACGGAAGACCTGGACGCCGTGACTCAGTATGCATTTCAAAAAGGTTATACTGATGTGCGGCTGGTCGGTTTTAGTTTGGGCGGAAACCTGACTTTGAAGTACCTCGGCGAACAAGGAGCCGCTATCGACAGTCGCATTAAAGGTTCGATCGTGTTCAGTGTGCCAATGGACCTGAAAGCGTGCAGCCTGGCGATTATCGAACCGCGGAACCAGATTTATATGCATCGGTTTTTGAAATCGCTGAAACCGAAAGTGGTGGAAAAGGCGCGGTTCTTTCCCGAAAGGATCAGGCTGGATAACCATCGGCTGGTGAAGACATTGTACGATTTTGACGACGTATACACGGCACGCCTGCATGGGTTCGACTGCGCGGACCATTACTATGCCGAATGCAGCTCCATGCATTTCATCGAGCCGATTTCCATCCCCACGATGATCGTAAATGCGAAAAATGACCCGATCGTGCCGTTTGAAAGTTTGCCTTTGGAGGTTCTTCGCGCACATGCGGACGTTTTATTACTCGCCACCGAAGACGGCGGCCATTGCGGTTTCCGCCCTGCGCGCCTGAAAGACGAGTTTTACTGGTCGGAAACACGTGCATTGGAATTTATGACAACACTTCGAAGAGATTAAAAACTGTTCCAAACATTATTTTGTTAGCAGCATATACCAATAGATTTTGGTAATTTTGTGGCCTGTTTCAAACAGGTCGGACCCTTAGCGATAAAAAATCCATTAACTCGATCATTTTTCAGTTATTCCCCGTTTCATGTCCACATTAACTCTCAATCCAGCACCGTACATTATCATTGATTTCGACAGCACGTTCACGAAAGTGGAAGGGCTCGACGAATTGGCCGCGATCGCCCTTAAAGGCCATCCGGAGCGTGATCAGATTGTACAGAAGATTTCTGATCTGACCAACAAGGGTATGAATGGCGAAATGTCGTTTGCGGATGGTCTGCGCCAGCGAATCGCCTTACTGAAAGCAAGCCGTTCGCACATTGAAGAACTGGTTTCGTTTTTGAGAACCAAGGTTTCGGATTCGTTCAAACGCAACACGCAGTTCCTGACGGAGAATGCGGAGCAGATTTTTATCGTTTCCAGCGGATTTAAAGAGTTTATCGTTCCCGTGGCTACCGAGCTCGGCATCCTGGCCGATCATGTGTATGCCAATGAGTTCGTATTTGACGAGGAAGGAAATATCGTGGGAATCGACGACGAAAACGTATTGTCGATGGACGGCGGAAAGATCAAGATACTTTCTGCATTGAACCTCTCGGGCGACGTGTATGCGATCGGTGATGGCTATACGGATTACGAATTGAAAGCATCCGGCCTGGCCAATCGTTTCTATGCATTTACAGAAAACGTCGAGCGCCCGAAAGTAACGGCGGTAGCGGACCATATCGCTACTTCATTCGACGATTTTCTTTATGATAACAAATTCAGCAGAAGTCAGTCTTATCCGAAAAGCCGGATCAAGGTATTGCTTCTTGAAAACGTGCACCCTGTTGCGCGCAAGGCATTCGAGGAAGAAGGTTTTAATGTAGAATTCGTGAAGGGCGCCCTTGACGAGGACGAACTTTGCGAGCGCATCAAGGACGTATCCATTATCGGTATCCGTTCTAAAACCACTATTACCAAACGCGTTCTCGAAAATGCGAACCGCCTGATGGCGATCGGTGCATTCTGTATCGGTACCAACCAGATCGACCTCGACGAAGCTGCTAAAAAAGGTATCGCGGTATTCAACGCGCCTTACAGCAACACCCGTTCGGTGGTTGAACTTGCGGTAGGCGAGATGATTTTGCTGATCCGTAATATAGTAGGCAAGAGCAATTCCATGCACAAGGGTATCTGGGACAAATCTGCGAACGGTTCTTTCGAGATCCGTGGTAAGAAACTGGGTATGGTAGGCTACGGCAGCATTGGTACACAGCTTTCTGTGGTGGCCGAGGCGCTGGGTATGGATGTATATTTCTATGATGCGGTTGAAAAACTGTCGATCGGAAATGCGAAGAAGGTGAACACGCTGGAAGAATTGCTGGCAATGTCCGACGTGCTGAGCTTGCACGTGGACGGCCGCAAGGAAAATACCAATATGATCGGCAAGCGCGAGTTTGACCTCATGAAAGACGGTGTGATTTTCCTGAACCTCTCACGCGGGCATGTGGTCGACATCAAAGCATTGGCCGACGCCGTGAAAAGCGGTAAAGTGGCAGGTGCCGGTGTGGACGTGTTCCCTAAGGAGCCGAAAACCAACGACGAAATGTTCGAAAGCGAGCTTCTTGGACTGCCGAACGTAATCCTGACGCCGCATATCGGTGGTAGCACCGAAGAAGCGCAGGAAAATATCGGTCATTTCGTGCCTTCCAAATTGCTGGAATTCATGAACAACGGTAGCTCTTACGGCAGCGTAAACTTCCCCGAGGTACAATTGCCAAAATTGAAAGACTCGCACCGCCTCCTGCACATCCACGCGAACGTACCGGGCGTGCTGGCGAAGCTGAACCAGATATTTGCAAAAAACAATATCAACATCACGGGCCAGTATCTCAAAACCAATGAGCATATCGGTTACGTGATCGTGGATATTGCCAAAGATTATACAGAGGAATTTATCCAGGAAGTGAAAGAGGTGGAAGGAACGATCCGTTTCCGGATGCTATATTAAAATGTGATTCGAATGGTCAGCCGGTTCAAAGCTGACCATTTGCATTTCACGGCGATTCATTCACCTATTTTTTAAAGTCACCAATGTCATTAACTTTTTTCACTCCTGGACCAGCTGCCTTGTACCCGACGTTCGAGCAGCATTTGAAGACTTTTGTCGAAAACCAACTCGGTTCGATTTCGCACCGCAGCCAACAATACCGCGATCTGCACAAATTCACGGTCGATCAGCTTCGTACGCTCCTGAACGTGCCTGATACGCACGCGATCCTGTTTTTGGGCTCGGCTTCGGAAGCTTTTGAACGCATTTTGTTCAGTACCGTGGAATTGGAAAGCTTTCACCTCGTGAATGGCTCGTTTTCCAAGAAATTCTGCGAATATTCGAGCGCGCTCAACAAATATGCCCACAAGTTTGAAAAGCCGATGGGCGAGGGTTTCCTGGCCGTTGATGTGGAAGTGCCCGAATACGCCGAACTGATCGCGACTACGCATAACGAAACCAGTTCGGGTGTTCAAATGCCGGTTACAGAGATCCATAAGCTCAAACAGAATAACCCGTCGAAATTTATTGCGGTGGACATGGTGTCGTCGGCCCCGTATCCCGAGCTCGATTACAGTATTGTCGACACGGCGTTCTTCTCGGTGCAAAAAGCATTCGGTTTGCCAGCTGGCTTAGGCGTGTGGATCGTAAACGAGCGATGCCTTGAAAAAGCGAAAAACATCCGAAACACTTATTCCATTGGTGCCCATAACGATTTGGTCACGCTTTGGAAAAACGCGCAGAACAACGAAACCCCTGCAACACCGAACGTGATGGGCATTTATCTGCTCGGCAAAATTGCGGAGGATTTCAACCGCATCGGTGTACAGAATATCCGTAAAGAGACGGAACATAAGGCCGGTTTGCTTTATAAGTTTATCGAGAAGACAGCTGGCTTTTCAGCATTCGTGAAGGAGAGAGCTTTCCGCTCGCAGACTGTGATCGTGGCAGATACCGAGGCTCCTTCGGCGGATATCATCAAGCGCATTAAAGAAAAGGGCATCGTAATCGGAAGTGGTTACGGGGCTGCGAAGGCCACTCAACTTCGTATTGCCAACTTCCCGGCTACTTCGCTGGAAGAAACCGAAAGGCTGATCCACGAACTGGGTAATATCTGAAAAAAATAGCTTGTAGAATGCCGTTACCAAAAGAGTTACCGAACGTACCAATGTTCGGTAACTCTTTTCTTTTTACGGATGAAGCACAACGACATACTATGGAAATCGATACTGGAAGAAGTTTTCGACGACTTCCTGAAATTCTTCTTCCCCAATGCAGAAGCACTGTTTGACCTCGAACAAGGTTTCGAATACCTCGACCAGGAACTCGAACAGCTATTCCCGACGGATACGGATGATTTGACATGCAAATATGTGGATAAGCTCGTAAAAGTGTATTGCCGCTCGGGCGCCGAAGCCTGGCTAT
Organism: Dyadobacter soli; assembly: GCF_900101885.1. Taxonomy (GTDB): domain Bacteria; phylum Bacteroidota; class Bacteroidia; order Cytophagales; family Spirosomataceae; genus Dyadobacter; species Dyadobacter soli. Next base: position 130,057 of record NZ_FNAN01000015.1, read on the forward strand.
TGGTCCACATCGAAGTACAAGGCTACCGCGACGAAGCCTTTACTGACCGGATGTTTACCTATTACTATCGTATCTGGGACAAATACCGGAAACCTGTCACCGCATTTGCTATCCTGACGGACGATTGCAGGCATTTCCTGCCTGGCCAGTTTGAGCAGGCTTGCCTGGGGACGAGCCTGTGTTTTCGGTTTAATAGCTTTAAAGTACTGGACCAGTCGGAAGCGGAATTGGAAGCCAGCGACAATCCGTTTGCACAAGTGGTCCTGGCGGTGAAATTGGCGATAAACAGAAAGAGGTTTTCGTCTAGCGAGCTCTACCGTTTGAAAATTGATCTGGCTAAGAGGCTTTTAAAGCGCAATTTTTCGAAACGGAAAGTTGTAAAATTGATGGAATTTTTGAAATTTTATGTACCGTTGGAAGACGAAACGCTTGACAGGGAATATTTTAATGAAGTAAAAAGAGCAATTAATTCTGAGCACATACCTATGACGTGGGAAGAAACTATTTTGTATATTGAACGGGAGGAAGCTAAGGAAGAGCGAAACGTAATTTTCATTAGAAACCTGCTACGCGAAACCCAATTCAACGAAGAGGAAATCGCGCGGCTGGCTGATGTTTCCATCGATTTTGTGAGAAAAATCAAGCAACAATTATAGTATTTTGACATTTTAATTATTTCCAAAGCTGCCCAAAAGGCAGCTTTTTGCATAAACCGCCAATAATCCAAGCAAGATAGCCGACAGTCCTAATGGTATTTTAATGATAAATTTTTAGCTTTATGCATTCTTACGAAAACTGAACAGAAGCAGTGATGCAAATTGCTACCTCAACGGGGGAAACCAAGGATCATGATCTATGGCAAAGGATTCGCTTGGGCGATGAGCAAGCCTTTACTGCGATTTTTGAAAAATACCACCGCACACTTTACAACTACGGGAGCAAGCTGTCAACCAATTCGTCATTGGTGGAGGACGCGGTTCAGGATGTGTTTATCGATATCTGGCGGCTGCGGCACAACCTCACGGAAAACGTTACTTCGGTTAAATTTTACCTCTACCGGGCATTACGCCGACGCATTCACGTGGCGCTCGACAAGTTTCCTTCGATGGAGGAGATCAGCGAGCTCGACGATGAGGACACACCCGCAAACCACACCCATTCGGAAGCGATCCTGATCGAGGCGGAATCTTCATCCGCACGCGCCCAACGTATACAGGAACTGCTCGCGCAGTTGCCCGAGCGGCAGCTTGAAGCGTTGACATTACGCTATTTCGATGATTTCAGCATTGAAGAAATAGCGGAAATCATGAGCGTCAACGAAAAGTCAGTCCGCAATTTCATCTACAAAGCACTCACATCCCTTCGCCAGAGCCGGGAAATTCTGCTGATTTCTTCCCTGATTTTCTGGATGTTACTATTTTTTTAAAATATTTCTTCAAATAATTTCATTTTGGAGAGGTCAAATCCGCGTTTCGTCGCTCTGTACTATTGAACGACGATAACTGCATCCCGCGAAACATGAAGCATGATCCTTATTCTCTGACCGAGCTGATCAGAAATGAAGAGTTTATCGCCTGGGTAATGCATCCCGACGAACTCAGCGACCGCAAATGGCGGGCTTTCCTGGAAAAACATCCCAGGAAACGTAAAACCGTTGAGTCGGCCAGGGAGTATGTCATTCTGCTGGCGAAGGACACGGGCAGGCACCAGCCTACCCAGAAACAGAGCGACAGAATGTGGAGTATCGTCGAAAGCCATATGCACGACAATGCCGCTAAAACGCCTGAACAGGAACCGGTAGCCGTTTTTAAAGCGAGCCGGGGGCATGGGTGGCGCTGGGCACGTGTTGCGGCGTCGGCAGCATTGATCCTGAGCATCGGCTCGGTGAGCTATTGGTTCTATTATAAAAAGGCCGACGGCCCATTGCAGGAAGTGGCGGCGCGTGAGGAAGCCGATTTGCCCAATACCATTCAGAAATACAATGACACCGACAAGCCGATGACCGTATTGCTCCAAGACGGCAGCTCGGTGGTATTGCAGCCCGGCGGCAGGCTGAGCTATTCGGAAGGTGTAAACAGGAAGCGGCGAGAAGTTACCCTGACAGGAAAGGCGTTTTTTGAAATTGTAAAAAATAAACAGAAGCCATTCCTGGTGTACAGTTACGGCATTGCGACGAAAGTGCTAGGTACCAGTTTCACGATCGACGCTTCTTCGGAAAGCAAGGATATTAAAGTGGAAGTGCGGACGGGTACGGTTTCGGTGTTTTCCATTAATAACCTGGATAACAGTCAGAAAGAAGCCGTGCTGGATAAGCCTGAATTGGAGGGTGTGACGCTCAATCACGATCAGCGGATCGCATTTTCGAAGGAGAGCGGCAAAATTATCCCATTGCCGGCTGCGATGGTGGTGGCTTCGGATAAGGATGTTTCAAAACAGCATTTCGTATTTGACGAAACCCCGGTTTCGGAAGTTTTCCGGATACTGGAAGGTGCCTACAATGTCCGGATCGTTTACGACCGGGAAAAGATGGGCAATTGCCCGCTGAACGCGACTTTGATCGGGCAGCCTTTGAAGGAAAAGCTCGAAGTGATCTGCAATGCGCTGGAGGCGCAGTACGAAGTGGCCGATAACCAGATAACGATCCTGGGAAAAGGATGTAAGTAGTTTTTTGACACCACATATCAACATTTTACCCTGAACGCCGCCTATGACGTAACGCTACCGTATTGCCCAAAAATAAAAAAAGACCAGCCATGTTCCAGCATGACTGATCCGGGTTCCCCAACAGTAACGGACATTACTGCACATCCATTTGGACAATGGATGAACGGGGAAGATTTCGTTGAATAATCTCCTTAAACAACAAATTCATTCAAAAATATGAAAAAAGTTCGACGACCTGAAGACTTTCTCATCAAGCTCATGCGAATCACATTAATGCAATGTATCCTGGCTGGCCTGTTCGCAGGCATCACGTGGGCGAACGACGGGAGGGCTCAATCTGCGATGAGCCAGAAGGTTACCGTTGACATCCGGAACGAGGAGATCAAAACGATCTTCGCGCAGCTGGAAAAGCAGACCAATGCGAAATTCATATTCAGCTCAAAATTGATCCAATCCGACCGTCGGGCTTCGGTTAAGGTTAAAAATGGCTCATTATCGGCCGTTTTGGACGCTTTGCTGAAACCGCTGGAACTGGATTACAAAATCAAGGGCGACCTGATCGTGATCAAACCGGGCCATACGCCGCAAGGCGCAGAACCGGTTTCGGAGGAAATTCCGGTGGTGGAGATCAGTACGATAGCTACGGTGGACAAATCCATCAGCGGGGTTGTAAAAGATGAAGCGGGCGCTGGCTTGCCGGGTGTGAGTGTGGTATTGAAAGGAACCCAAACCGGTACTTCAAGCGATGAAAAAGGTAAATATTCACTCACCGTGCCGAACGGCGAGCAGGTATTGATATTCTCATTTGTAGGCTTCCTGTCTCAGGAAATTACTGTGCCGTCCGGGCAAAGCGCATTGGATATTACGCTGAAAGTGGATGACAAGGCATTGGAAGAGGTGGTTGTGGTAGGTTATGGTACGCAGAGAAAAGAATCTTTGACCGGCTCGATCTCCACCATTACCAGCAAAGATATCGAACGCGTGCACGGCGGCTCGACGGTGAGCTCCGGCCTGGCGGGTAAGATCCCCGGTGTGACATTCCGGATGCCGGACGGTCGCCCAGGCGCAAGCGCGAACATTCAGATCCGTAACATGGGTAGCCCGTTGTTCGTTATCGACGGAATCCAGCAGGATGCGGGCCAGTTCAACAACATTTCACCTAACGATATTGAAAGCATTTCAGTACTGAAAGACGCTTCCGCGGCCATTTACGGGGTTCGCGCGGCGAATGGGGTAGTGGTTGTTACCACCAAACGCGGTAAAATGGGTGCGAAAAACACGGTAAGCCTCGACGCCTACACAGGCTGGCAAAACTGGTCGCGGTTCCCGAATGTGGTGAACGACTCCTACCAATGGATGCACGGCAAAGCCGAGGCGGAAATGAACCAGTATGGCAAAACGTCGATCACGCAAGCGGAACTCGAAAAATACCGCGCGGGTACGGAAATGGGCTACAAGACATTTAACTGGAAGGACTTTATTATCAAAAAGAATTCCCCGTTAAGCTCGGTGAACCTGAATATGACCGGTGGTTCGGACAAGATCAACTATTACATTTCAGCGACCAGATTACACCAGAACTCGGTACTGGGCCGCGAGTTTACATTTGACCGTACCAACATTCAAAGCAACGTCGACGCGAAAATCACCGACCGTCTGAAACTCGGTGTGCAGATCAACGGCCGTATCGAGAAGCGCGATCAGCCCGGTATCCCCGGAGGTGACGATTACTGGCTCCCACGTTTCGCTATCCTGCGTAACCGCCCGTTCGAGCGCCCCTACGCGAATGATAACCCTGAATATCTGAACGATATCAAGCACAATGAGACCAACTGGGCCTATAATAACAAAAAGCTCGGCGGTTACTGGACGGAATACTGGCGCGTTTTGCAAACCAACTTCTCGGCCGAATACCAGATTCCGGGCGTAAAGGGGTTGAGCGCGAGAGGAATGTACTCATACTACATTGCCGACCGCGTAATGAACGGCCACGAGTACACCTACAAAGCTTATACTTACAATCCGACCGACGATACTTACACTGTAACCGGCGGTAGCACCAACCCGTGGCGCGAGCGCGGTACCCGCAAGGTAATGCGCAATGTGTACCAGGGACAGCTGGCCTACAACAACACTTTTGGCAAACACACCGTCGGCGCAACGTTCGTTTCCGAATGGCAGGATGAGCGCACGCAGGACCAGTGGGTACACGCCGTTCCCAAAACGAACGTCCTTCCATTGATCTACTTCCCAACCGTGGATACCTACAACGACAGCGATAGCGAGCTGGCACGTATAGGGTATATCGGTAGAGTGAATTATGATTACGGCGGCAAATATTACCTCGAAGTTTCGGCACGTCGCGATGCTTCCTGGAAGTTCGCGCCGGACCGTCGTGTGGGTTATTTCCCATCGGCTTCTGTCGGTTGGAGGATTACAGAGGAAGATTTCTTCAAAAAGCTGATCGGCGAGCGTAGTATTCTCGATGACCTGAAATTCAGAGGTTCTTACGGTATCCTTGGAGATGATAACATTCTGTTCAACAATGATCCGGGTCGCCCATTGAGCCCTTACGCTTATCTGCCAGGTTACGATTACAACAAGGGTAATGTGATTTTGAGCGGCAATGCGGTGGTAACAAGCCGTGATAAAGGCCAGATCATCAACAATATCTCCTGGTTCAAAAGTAAGATCACGGACGTAGGCGCGGACTTCTCTTTACTGGGTACTAAAATCACCGGTAGCGTCGATTACTTCTACCGCCTTCGCACCGGATTGCTCGGCCGCAAATACGACATTCTCGTACCGAGCGAGCTGGGTTATGCATTGCCTGACGAAAACGTGAACAGCGATTCGCAGCAGGGATGGGAAGGTGCGCTGACCTACAACGGCAAAGCCGGAAATATCAATTACTCGATCGGCGGAAATGTATCGTTCGCGCGGAGCAAGTTCAAATCGTCCTACAAGCCTATCTTCAACAACTCATTGGACCGCTACCGTGCATCGGGTGAGGATCGTTACACGGGTATTTTCTGGGGACTTGAATCGATCGGTCAGTTCGAATCGCAACAGCAGATTGCCGAGTATCCGGTAAATATCGACGGACAAGGCAACCGTACGTTGCTGCCGGGCGATTTGATTTACAAGGATTTGAACGGGGACAAAGTGATCGACGGCTACGATCAGCGCCCGATCGGCTACAATGCTACCGGACAGCCAAATGTCAACTTCGGGTTGAACCTATCTGTAAGCTGGAAAGGCATCGGCTTCATTGCGGACTTCTCGGGTGCCGGGATGTATTCGTGGAACCAGAACTACGAGCAGCGCTGGGCATACCAGAACGAAGGTGCATTGAACAGCATTTTCCTCGACAGATGGCACCGCACCGATCCGTTCGACGTGAACAGCCAATGGGTTGCCGGCAAATACCCGGCATTGCGTTTCAATGACAAAGACCATAGCAACAACAGGAACTCGACTTTCTGGCTGCATAATGTGAAATACATCCGCGCCCGGACGATCGAACTCAGCTACTCACTGCCGAAATCGGTATTGGAAAAGCTGAAAATGTCACGCGCAAGGTTCTATATCAATGGGTACAACCTGTTCTCGATCGACAATGTGAAAAGTTTCGGTATCGACCCCGAAATCCAGGATGACAACGGGTTGCAGTATCCGCAGAACAAGTTCGTGAACATTGGTATCAACCTGTCTATTTAAAACGATTGGAATTCAACATGAAAAAGATATTTCAAATACTCTCGATTGCTGTATTGACGCTGGGTTGGAGCTGTAACGACGACGAGTTCCTGAACCGTCCGCCTACCGGCCAACTTTCCGAGGAGCAGATCTGGGGCGACGAAGGCCAGGTACTTTCGGTATTGGGCGATTTGTACAACCGCTATGTCGATCAATCCACATTCAAAACCATAAACGACTATCCGGGTTGGCTTACCGTCAGCGACTTCAATGAGGCATTCTGGTCGGAAGCCGGGCGGTACAGCGCGTTCCAGAACAGCGGCTGGGGTTTCGGAACCTGGGCGGCGTGGGATTACGGTTACATTCGTGAAATGAACCTGTTTATCCAGAAATGTACGGCTGCCGACAAGCTGGCACCTGCTGTGCGCGAGCGTTACCTGGCGGAAGCGCGTTTCTTGCGGGCTTCCTACTATTTCGAATTGGTGAAAAGAATGGGCGGCGTACCGCTGATCCTCGAACCGATGGTGTACGATTTCAGCGGCGATCCTACCTACCTGCAGTATCCACGCGCCAAGGAATCGGAGATTTATGATTTTGTAATCAAAGAAGCCGAGGAGATCAAGGACAAACTGCCGGCCAGCGTAGGCGAGAAATCACGCGCTACCAAGGCTGCGGCGCTTGCTATGGAGGTGAGAGCGGCGCTTTATGCGGGCTCCATCGCGAAATACGGTGCAAATACCCCGAGCGTTGCATTACCAGGCGGTGAGGTGGGAATTCCTGCCAGCGCGGCTAATGGTTATTATACCAAAGCGTTGACGGCTGCGAAAGAGATCATTTCAGGGAATGCGGGTGCTTATGCATTGTATACCAAAAAACCTGATCTCTCTGAAAACTTCGCCAGTATTTTCTACGACAAGGCCAACAACTCCGAAGTCATTTTTGTAGAGGATTTCAAACTGCAAAGTGGAAAGGTGCATTACTTCACAGGCTGGAACCAGCCGCGTTACGGCGCTGAGGAAGAAGAAGGTGGCCGCATTAACCCGTCGCTGCAATTCGTGGAAGCCTTTGAAAAACTGGATAACACCTTCGCGCCGATCCCGACCGCCAATGCAAATGGCACGCCGATCTATTACGCTGACCAGACTGACATTTTCAAAGGCCGCGACGCTCGCCTCGCCGGAACGGTAATGTTGCCGGGAACTACATTCAAAGGTCGTAAAGTCGATATCTGGGCAGGTTACCAGCTCGCAAACGGCACAGTTATCAGCGGCGACGACCGTGGTGCACAAAAAACGCTTCCGGGCAAAACCGTTCCCGAGCAGGTAGTAGGCTTTGATGGCCCGATCGACGGATTTGAATTCACTGCCCAAACAGGTTTCTACCTCCGCAAATACCTCGATCCCGTAGTAGGTTCAGGTCAGCGCGGGGTGAACAGCGAAGTATGGCTCGTTCGTTACCGTTATGCCGAAGTGCTTTTGAATGCGGCCGAGGCTGCATTTGAGCTCGGCCAGGCGGCGGAAGCGGCAGGGTACATGAACCAGGTCCGCGCACGTGCCGGTTTGGTAACGCCTCTCAAAGCGTCAGACATCAATTTCGACCGCCTCGTACACGAGCGCCGCGTGGAATTCGCATTTGAAGGACACCTTTTGTATGATATGAAAAGATGGCGCATTGCACACCAGATCCAGGACGGCAATGCAATTTCAGCCGCCGAGCTTTCCAAAGACCTGGGCAAAGCTACCAAGCGCAACACGCAGCCGTGGGGATTGTGGTCGTACAAAATCTACGATCCGGGCTCGCCTAACAATGGTAAATGGATTTACAAGCCGGTTAAGCTCAGCCGGGTAACCGGTGCCGACCGCTTCCAGCTTGGAAACTACTATTCGTACATCGACGACGCCATTATCAGCAACAATCCCAAGCTCGTCAGGAATCCCAACCAATAGGCCATCACATTCAAACGATACGATATCATGAAGATCAGATTTCAGATTATGCCGCTTGTCGCGATGGTTGCGCTCCTGTCGGCTTGTGAAAAGGACAACTATACCGAACCTAAGTCGATGCTTTCGGGCAAGATCGTGTACAAGGGCGAGCCGGTAGGTGTGGAAGCGGGGCAGGTGCGCCTGCAACTCTGGCAGCCGGGCTTCGGCAAGCTGGCGGCGATCGACGCTCCCATTTCCCAGGAGGGCACCTATTCGGCCATTTTGTTTGATGGAAACTATAAACTGGTTTTCCCGGCCAACCGCGGACCTTTCAAAACCATCGTGAAGGACGCCGCAGCGAAGGACACATTGTTTGTGAAGCTGGCAGGCAACCAGGCACTCGACGTAGAGGTAATGCCTTACTACATGATCCGCACGCCGCAGTTCAGCGGCGGTGAGAGTAAGGTAAATGCTTCAATCAAACTTGAAAAAATACTGACCGGCACCGAGGGTAAAGACATTGAAAGGGTCTCCTTATATGTGAACAAAACCGATTTTGTTGCCCGCGCTACCAACGTGGCTGTGACGGACATCCCCGGGGCCGACATTAAAGACCTGAACGCGATCAACCTCACAGCTAATGTCCCTGCGCTTTCACCTGCCCAGAACTACGTGTTCGCAAGGGTAGGTGTGAAGATCAAGGATGTGGAGGACATGGTGTTTTCGCCGGTCCAGAAAGTCAATTTGTAAGGATTGATCCCAAGATTAAAACCGAAACTTTTCTTTAAAACCAATTTGAATGAGGAATTACGTTGCACTTCTGCTTGTCGGGCTCATGGCGCTGGCATGTGCAAAAAGTAAAACAGGGGCGCCAGCTGTGAAGGCTGGCGCTTCCAAAGGCCGCAGGGCCGAAGTATTGTTCCTGGGGCACAACAGCAAGCACCACGATTCGGGCAAGTATGCGCCCTGGCTGTCGATCAAGCTGTTTAAAAGCGGCATTAACATGTCGTACACGACCAATCCGAACGATATCAACCCTGAGAACCTTGCGAAATACGACGGGCTGATCATCTACGCCAACCACGATTCACTCTCGCCGTCGCAGGAAAGCGCCATGAAAGCATTCGTAGAAGGTGGAAAAGGGCTTATCCCGATCCATTCGGCATCCGGATGTTTCCGCAATTCGACCTGGTATATCAAAACCATCGGCGGCCAGTTTGCCTCCCACAAAACGGGTACATTCAAAAACACCATTCTAAAACCGGAACACCAGGTCATGAAGGGCATTACCGCCTTTGAGACCTGGGATGAAACTTACGTCCATAAAAACCTGAACCCCGACAAGATCGTCCTGGGCGAGCGGGTGGAAGGCGACGTACACGAGCCTTACACGTGGGTGCGCAACGAGGGCAAAGGCCGTGTATTTTACACCGCTTACGGCCACGAGGATAGCACCTGGACGAACAAAGGCTTCCTCGACCTCGTCAGAAACGGCGTGCTATGGGCCGTGGGAGACCGGGTACAGGCGCAAATAGCGGCACTGAACCTGCCTGACGTGGACATTTACAATTCAGATACTATTTCACATTATACCAAACGGCACGTGGTGCCTAAAATGCAGGAATCGCTTTCACCAGCCGAATCCAACAAGCTGACGCAGATCCCGCCGGATTTTGAAATACAACTATTTGCATCGGAACCCGACATTACCAACCCGATCGCCATGTCGTGGGACGAGCGCGGAAGGCTTTGGGTGGTGGAGTCGGTCGATTATCCCAACACATTCAAGGAAACCGACGGCGCTTCCAACGACCGCATTAAAATTTGCGAGGATACCAATGGCGACGGCAAGGCTGATAAGTTCACCGTTTTCGCCGACAAGCTGAACATTCCTACCAGCATGGTATTTTCAAATGGCGGCGTGATCGTCTCCATGGCGCCGGATTTCGTGTTTTTGAAAGATACCAACGGCGACGACGTGGCTGATACCCGCGAAGTGATCATGACCGGCTGGGGCAAGAATGATACCCACGCGGGGCCATCGAACCTGCAATATGGTTTTGATAACAAAATCTGGGGTGTATTGGGCTTCTCTGCATTCAACGGAACTATTGATGGCAAGAAGATGAGCTTCTCGCAAGGACTTTATCATTTCAAACCCGACGGAAAAGAGTTTGAGTACCTTGGCAGCAGCAGTAACAACACCTGGGGCCTCGGATTCACGGAGGATAACAATATCTTCCTTTCCACCGCCAACAACACGCACAGCGCATTCTTTTCAATGCCGGGAAGATTAATGCAGCGCACGTTAGGTGAGGAACAACCAACGGTACAAGCCATTCAGAAGATCGACGGGCATTATGATGCACACGCCGTAACACCGAATTTACGCCAGGTAGACGTGGTGGGAGGTTTCACTTCCGCGGCAGGACACCATTTTTATACAGCCAGAAACTACCCGAAAGAATACTGGAACCGCGTCGCATTCGTCACCGAACCGACGATCCGTTTGGTACACAAAGCCATTCTCGAACCGGATGGCGCAGGTTTCAAGGAAAAAGACGGCTGGAACTTCATGGCCAGCTCCGACGAATGGTTCGGCCCGGTGCAAGCGGAAGTAGGCCCCGATGGTGCGGTATGGGTTTCCGATTGGTATAACTTCATTATCCAGCATAATGTGTTCGTACCGGCACAATCGCCCTCGAAGTTCATCTTACCATTTGAAGAGCAGCCGCACGGCCCCGGCAATGCATTCAGCAGCCCTATGCGTGACCTGAACCATGGCCGCATTTACCGGATCGTTTATAAAAACGCCCAAAAAGCGCCTGCATTGAAGCTCTCGAAAGACGACCTGCCGGGACTGGTGGCCGCATTGGAAAACGACAATATGTTCTGGCGTATGACCGCGCAGCGCTTGCTGGTAGAATCGAAGAAACTGTCGGTGCTACCGGATTTGTACAAGATTATTAGTAATCCCAAAGTCGATGAAATTGGCTTGAACAGCCCCGCGGTACACGCATTATGGACATTGCACGGCCTGGGCGCAATGGATGGCTCGAATGCGGAGGCATTGCAGGTCGTAAGTAAAGCATTGACCCACCCGGCAGCCGGCGTGCGCAAAGCAGGGGCGAGCGTGTTGCCGAAGCAGGCGCAAAGTTTTGAAATACTCGAAAAAGGCATGAAAGACGCTAACCTGAACACACGTCTGAGCGTTTTCGTAGCCATCGCAGAGTTACCGGCTTCCGAAAAAGCAGGTGCGGCCATTTACCAGGCTTCGCTTGACGAGCAGAATGCGAAAGATCCATGGCTTTCACGCGCCATTCTCGCAGCGGCTATCCAGCACGAAAAAGGCTTCCTTGCCGCAGCCGGCAAGCAATCGCAGCCATCCGCATTGACGGCACAGGTTACCGAGGCATTGAGCAGGGAAATTTATCCGCTGGGACGAAGAAGCACGCTGCAATTTCCACCGGATGTGACAGGTAAGGAAATTACGATCCGCGCGACCGTCAACAAAGGCCGCGACCGCGCATTGCAGGGTTTCATAGCGGGCCAGGGCGGTAAGGACGGCGGTTACGCGCTTTACATTCAGGACGGCAAGCTGATTATGGCCGTGAAACAGCACGGAATGCTTAGTCAGGCGGCCACCTCTGCTCCGTTACCCGACAAATTCGATGTGGTTGCGAGCCTTACGCAAGGCGGCAACATCCGCATCGAGATCGACGGCAAGGAAGCTGCAACCGGTAAGGCGCATATGCTTTTCAATGCGCCGCTCAGCAACTCGGTGCGTACGGGCGAGGATATGGAAGGCGAGGACAGGATCGGAGAATATGAAGGCCGCTTTGGTTTTGCAGGTAATTTCCAAAAAGCGTCGCTTGAACTCAATCGCCCGAATGAAGGCGGCAGCAATGTAGCTGAACCGAGCAAAACCACTTCAAAAACGGTTGCTTCCAATGCGATGGTGATCGAGCTGAAAGTGGAAAAGGAGATAATGCAGTATGACAAAAAGCTGCTTACTGTGAAAGCGGGGCAGAAGGTGGTGATCAACCTCGAAAACCCCGACGGAATGCAGCACAACCTGTTAATTATCAAACCCGGCACATTGCAAAAAGTAGGTAAGGCCGCCGACGAACTTCTTACTAATCCGAAAGCTGCTGAAATGCAATACGTTCCAAAGATCCCGGAAGTACTGTTCTCGACGAAGCTGGTGAATAGCGAAGAAACCGTCACGTTGGAATTCACGGTGCCCAATGAGCCCGGCGATTACCCGTACGTATGCACATTCCCCGGCCACTGGCGCGGTATGAATGGGATTCTGCGGGTGGTTCGGTGAGAACTCATAAACACTAAACTCATAAACTTAAAACTCAAAAATGACGCATTCAACCTCAAAGCTCATTGCCGCATTATTGCTTCTGTTAGCCATGATTTCCATTAATGCGATGGCGGAAAGCCCCGGAAAGAAAAAGGCGATCCGCGTGCTGCTGGTAGGTGGCGGCGCCTCGCACGATTTCGACCGGTGGTATAAGCAGGAAGATGTGCAAACGCTGCAAAAAGAGGGTCTCGCCACGGTGGAGTACACCAGCGACCCGTCGGCCATTCTGGGCAAACTGAAAGACATCGATGTGCTCTACCTCAGCAACAACCAGCCCATCGCCGACAAGGCCACGCGTGAAGCCATTTTTGCATTCGTGGATGCCGGAAAAGGCCTGGTACTGGCGCATCCCGCACTTTGGTACAACTGGGCCGACTGGCCGGAATACAACCAGAAGCTCGTAGGCGGCGGCTCGAAAGGACATGACAAATACGGGCCGTTCGAAGTTACCATTACCGGAAAGCACCCGGTTACCAAAGGCGTTCCGGCAAGTTTCAAGCTGGATGACGAGTTGTATTACTTCAAACCGGATGCCGCAGGTACGCCGATCGAAGTGCTCGCTACGGCCAAAGCGGAGACTTCGGAGAAGGTTTTCCCAAGCATTTTCATTGTGAAATATCCGAAGGGGAGGATTGTTGGGATCGCATTGGGGCATGATGCCAAATCGCATACGATTGAGCCTTATCAGACTATGTTGAGGAATGCTGTTCAGTGGGCGGCTGGGAAATAAAAGAAAAAGCTCAAATAAGCTCCTTACCAGCAATTCTCAAACAAGCTTTTAATTAACAATGCTCAGACAAGCTCCCTGACTAACTCTTATCCGTCGGTTGAAACCGACGGCAATAGGATTAAAGATGATCATGCATATGCCCCCAGGATGGCACCAATGATCAATACCATTCCCTATAAATCTATTGCCCCGGGCTTTATCCCGGGGATCAGGAGAGAAAGGGGGCAAGAATCAAAAGAGCCATAGGCTCGCAAAGGAAGCAAAACAAATCAATCCATTTCCAACCCCAGGTTTTAACCTGGGGCCAAAGCAAAATCAATCCATTTCTTAACCCCGGGTTTTAACCCGGGGGCTTTAAACAAAACAACAATGAGCGACAAGCAAATCACAGTAGTTATCGTGGGTATGGGTTTCGGGAAGGAGTTTATCCCCATCTATCAAAGCCACCCGAATATCAAGGCGGTGGGGATCTGTACCCGCAGCAAACAAACCCGCGACGAGCTGACAGCCAAGTTCAATCTCGACCCTAACCTCGTTTTCGAGCATTTCGAAGACGTTCCCAAGCGCGACGACGTGGACGCGATACACGTGGTAACGCCCGTCCCCGATCACGCACGCATGACGCTCGCGTCCCTGAATGCCAATAAGCACACCGCCTGCACTATCCCGATGGCGATGACCGTCGAAGATTGCAAAGCCATCGTGGAAGCCAAACGCCGTTCGGGCAAAGTGTATATGATGATGGAAACCGCGCTTTATACCCGCGAATTCCTCTACGGACTGAACCTCGCGCAAACCGGCCAGCTGGGCCGCATTCAGTTTGTGCGCGGCTCGCACATCCAGGATATGAGCATGGATGGCTGGGGCGAGTACTGGAAAGGTTACCCACCGATGCTGAACGGTACCCACGCCATTTCCCCGCTTTTGAAAATCAATAATACCATTGCCGAAACGGTCGTTTGTCACGGCTCGGGCCGGTTGAGTGAAGATCTCGCCAGCCGCTACGGATCGCCTTTCGCGGTTGAAACAGCCACATTTACGTTGCGCGGCTCCGACGTGGTAGCCGAGGCGACCCGCTCGCTTTTTGATGTGGTGCGCCAGTACCGCGAGAGCTACGATGTGTATGGTACCAAAATGTCGTTCGAATGGGAGCAGTTGCAGGATGAGGAGCACGTGATTTTCGATGGTGGCGAGAATGCATCGCGCATCAATGTACCGGATACCGATGAGCTGCTCATCGAACCGATCAAGCATTTCACAAAGCGTGAGAAAATCGACGACCCGAATCACGTTTCGTTCCTTCAAGGCGCTGGTCATGGCGGATCGCACCCGCATTTGGTGCAGGAATTCGTGGCGGCGATTGTCGAAGGCCGCGATTCGGCCGTGGACGCGGCACTGGCTGCCAACTACACCTGCGCCGGCATTTGCGCACACGAGTCGGCCATGAAGGGCGGTATTCGTGTGGATGTGCCGAGTTTTGAAGCGTAATTTATTCCAATAAAAAAGCCAGGCCTCAAAAACCTGGCTTTTTGCTAAAACCTGAATCCCTATGTTATTCGGAGCCAGCACATTCATCTGGGTATCCCCGTTTTCGACAGCCAACATCGACCTGCTCACCAAGGTTAAGAACATGGGCTACGATATCATCGAAATCGCAGTCGAAGACGCCCGCATTATCGATTGGAAGCTCATCAAAGACACCGCCCGCGATCTTGACCTGAAAATCACCATCAGCGGTGCATTCGGTCCGGAACGCGACATTTCCAGCACCGATCCGGCATTCCGCGAGATCGGGAAACAATACATTATCGATTGCATCCGCATAGCCGAACAAATGGACAGCCCGGTTTTCGGCGGGCCCGTATATTCGGCAGTAGGCAAAACGCGCATTGTCTCCGACGAGCAGAAAAAGCAGGAGCGTGCATGGTGTGTGGATATTTTAAAAGAAGTAAGCCAAATCGCCGGGGATTGCGGGGTTACGCTCGGCCTGGAACCCTTGAACCGCTTTGAAACCGATATGGTGAACACCGTCGATCAGGCGTTGTCGATCCTGGACGAGGTGGGAAATCCCAATCTGAAAATCGTGCTCGACACCTTCCATTCCAATATCGAGGAAAAAGATATTCCGGCCACGATCAGGAAAATCGGGAAAGATTTACTTTGTCATGTACAAGGCAACGAAAGCGACCGCGGTACGCCGGGCACCGGCCATCTCGAATGGCAGGGCATTCAGGAGGCGCTTACCGACATCGGCTATGATGGCGCGGTGGTGATCGAAACCTTCGGACAACCTTCCAAAGAACTCGCACGTGCAGCCTGCATCTGGCGACCATTGGCCAACAGCGCCGATGAGCTGGCCGATGAAGGGCTTGCTTTTTACAAGAAACTGTTTGTTCCAACACATTCTACCGTCAATGCGTAAAATCCTGTTTTTTTTCTTGTCAATGATTGGGCTAACGCTGCAAGCGCAGGTACCCGTCGATTTAAAAGGTTTTGACAAGAAAGGCGGCGTCCAGGCGACCGTCAGCGGCGCAATGCTGAACGTCGAATGGCCCGCCGGCAATGCGGAAACCGCCAAAGTTTCCATCGATCTGAATAAAACCAACCCGCTGATCGGCAGCCTGGGCATTGGTACCAAAGAGAAACAATACACGATCGCCCAAAATCTCGATCCGGCCATTATACTTACCGTCGGCAAGCGCGACCTCGTTTCACAGAACGGCTGGAATATTTTCTTTGACAAAACAGCCTACCTGAAATACCAGAGTTACGCCGTGAAGCTCGACAAAACGGACGTCAAAGTGGCCAGCAACGGCTCCCGCACGGAAATTACGGTGAACGGAGCGAAGGCCGGACCGTTTTCGGGCGCCATTCAATTTACATTGTACAATGGCAGTCCGCTCATGAATGTGGCCGCGGTAATGTCTACCAATGTCGATTCGTTAGCCGTGATTTATGACATAGGCCTTACCTCGCGTGAAACGCCCTGGCAGAAGCTTTTCTGGGCCGATACCGAGGATTTTATGCGGAATGTGGCAGTGACCAAAATGGATACGGTCGAAATGATGGCGGTTAAATACCGCACGATCATTGGTCAAGGCAAAGAAGGTAACCTGGCCGTTTTCCCCGCACCGCACCAGTATTTCTATCCGCTGGATAATTGCTATAACCTCGAACACATTTGGTACGGCGAGAATTACCGCAACCTGCTGCCGGGTTTCGGGATCGGCATTCGCCACGATTTGCTCGGCGACCGGCGCTGGGTACCGTGGTTCAATGCACCTCCGGGAACGCAGCAGCGGTACAATTTCTTCTGCCTGCTGAGCCGCGAAAAGGATGGCAAAGTGCTGGAAAATGTGAAGGCATTTACGCATTCGGACAAGTATGAGCCGATTCCAGGCTACTATACGATGTCGAGTCACTTCCACCAGGAGCATGTGGACGACGTGCTCACGCGCAAGCCGCTGCCGGATATGCCGGGTTTTGTGAAAGCATTCCGTAATACGGGCTTGAACATTGTGCATCTGGCCGAATTCCATGGTCCGGGGAGCCCGCGAGGGCCGGAAGCGAAGCGCTGGCCGGAATTGAAAATGATGTTTGCGGAGTGCGAACGATTATCAGGCGGCAACTTTCTGCTATTGCCCGGCGAGGAGCCTAACAATTTCTTTGGCGGCCACTGGATGAATATCTTTCCCAAACCGGTTTACTGGCTGATGTCGCGCGAGAAAGACCAGCCATTTGTAGAAGACCATCCCGAGTACGGCAAGGTTTACCGCATTGGCAACAAGGAGGAAATGCAGAAACTGCTCGAAATGGAAAACGGTCTCGCGTGGACTGCGCACGCACGCACGAAGGGCTCTACCGGCTTTCCCGACAAGCAAAAGGACGAAGCATTCTACAAATCCGACCATTTCCTCGGCGCCGCCTGGAAAGCGATGCCGGCCGATTTGTCGCAGCCCAAGCTCGGTAAACGCGTCCTCGACCTGATGGACGATATGGCCAACTGGGGCTATAAAAAGAATGTACTAGCCGAAGCAGATCTGTTCCGCATTGAGCCTAATTATGAATTGTATGGCCATTTGAATGTCAATTACCTGCAACTCGACGAGCTTCCAAAATTCGAGGACGGCTGGCAGCCGGTACTAGATGCGATGCGGAAAGGCAAATTCTTCGTCACCACCGGCGAAGTGCTCATCCCGGCATTTAAAGTGAATAATGCAGCCGTTGGTGAAACCGCTAAGCCTGATGCGAAAGGTAATGTGGAAATCGCCCTCGACGCCAAATGGACATTTCCGCTCAACCGCGCGGAAGTGATCTCCGGTGACGGCAAGGAAGTGTTCCACGACATTATTAATTTGAACGACACACAAGCATTCGGTCAGAAAAACTTTAAGTTTACCCAAAATATGAAAGGCCGGAAATGGCTGCGGGTTGAACTTTGGGATGTAGCGGCCAACGGCGCATTCACGCAGATCATCTGGCTTGAATAACGTTATCAAACCGAAACAAGAATGATCAAACCACTCTTATCACTGCTATTACCACTCATTTTGACGCCTCCGGGCCCCGGCGGCCCGGGACCAGGCGACAAGGAGTACAAGAACCCCGTTTTCGAACCCATTCTCGCCGATCCGACGGTCGTGAAGGGCGACGATAGCTACTTTTACGCTTACGGTACGCAGGACGACTGGGGCGATGGCAACGGCTCACGGCTGGTACCCATTGTCCGTTCGAAAGACCTCGTGCATTGGGATTTCGTCAAGGAAGCATTTACTACTAAGCCCGCCTGGAAGGAAAAAGGCGGCATTTGGGCGCCGGACGTGGTGAAAGTGAATGGCAAATACTACATGTATTACGCTTACTCGACCTGGGGCGATGTGAATCCGGGTGTAGGGTTGGCGATCGCGGATTCGCCTGCGGGCCCGTTCGTCGATCAGGGAAAGTTGTTCAATAGCGCGGATGTAGAAGTGCCAAACTCGATCGATCCGTTTTATCTCGAAGCGGATGGTAAAAAATATGTTTTCTGGGGCAGTTTCAGCGATAAGCCTACGCAGGGAACTTACGGTGTGGAACTGTCGGCCGATGGCAAATCGGTCACCGATCTTTCGAAGAAATTCAAACTAGCAGCCGGAGATTTCGAAGCGGTAATGATCCAGAAAAAAGGGGATTACTACTACTTTTTAGGTTCGAAGGAAAGTTGTTGCGAGTTCGAGAAAAGTAAATACCATATTCGCGTGGGCCGTTCTAAATCTATTTTCGGGCCGTTTCTCGACCAGGAGGGCAAGGATTTGAAGGAACGCGGTGCGGGTACGATCCTCCTGCACGGAAATGACGCATATGCAGGGCCAGGGCATAATGCACGCTGGATAACCGACGACGCCGGTACGGACTGGCTGCTTTACCACGCGATCAGCAAGGCTGAGCCCAGGGTATCCACCGGCACCAATCGTCGTGTGTTAATGCTGGATAAACTGACCTGGAAAAATGGCTGGCCGGAAATTTCTAATGCACAACCAAGCTTAGAAAACCAGCCCGCGCCTCTTTTTAAATAACGAAACCAATTCTAAACACCTGATGAAATTGTTAAAAACGACGATCTGGGCTGTTGCGGCCTGCCTCATGTTGCAGAACTGCGCCAAGAAAGCCGACGAGAAAAAAGAAGAAGCTCCGGCACAGGAGCAAGCTGCTGGTCGCGAAATATGGACCAAGGAGCAAGCCAAGGAATGGTATGCCAAACAGGGCTGGCTCGTAGGAGCCGATTTCCTCCCGAGCACGGCTATCAACCAGCTTGAAATGTTCCAGGCGGAATCATTTGATACCGCTACCATCGACAAAGAGCTCGGTTGGGCGCAGAACATCGGCATGAATACCATGCGCGTATACCTGCACGATTTGCTTTATCAGCAAGATTCCGCCGGCTTTATCAAACGCCTCGACACATTCCTGGACATTACGAAAAAGCACAACATCAAACCGGTACTCGTGTTGTTCGATTCGTGCTGGGACCCGTTCCCGAAACTGGGCAAGCAGCGCGATCCTAAGCCGGGCGTGCATAACTCCGGCTGGGTTCAGAATCCAGGTTTCGACGCGTTGAAAGACAGTACGCAATACCCGCGTCTGGAAAGATATGTAAAAGGCACCGTCGCCGCATTCGCGAACGACGACCGCGTGCTGATGTGGGATATCTGGAACGAGCCGGATAACACCAACAACAGCTCGTACGGAAAGGTAGAACTGCCCAAGAAAGTGGATTATGTATTGCCATTGATGGTGAAATCCTTTGAATGGGCGCGTTCGGTGAACCCATCGCAACCATTATCGTCGGGCGTATGGGCAGGCGACTGGTCGGCACCTGAAAAGCTGAAACCAATCGAAAAAGCACAAATCGAGGAGTCGGATGTGATCACATTCCACAACTACGAAAACGCGCAGGAATTTGAGAAGCGCATTAAGTGGCTTGAACCTTACGGTCGTCCATTGATCTGCACCGAATACATGTCGCGCGGAAACGGCAGCTTCTTTGAAACTTCTTTGCCCGTTGCGAAGAAATACAACGTAGGCGCCATCAACTGGGGCCTCGTAGACGGCAAATCCCAAACCATTTACCCATGGGACAGCTGGAAAAAGACCTATACCAAAGAACCAGACCTGTGGTTCCACGATATTTTCAGAAAAGACGGCACGCCCTACAAGCAGGCTGAGGTGGATTTGATTAAGAAGTTGACTGCTGCTAAATAGAAGTGATTTAAAAATCAAACGGTACAAACGCCCTGCTTTTCCTATGGAGAGCAGGGCGTTTGCTATTTCCCTAACTGCTGTAAGAGAACTGACAAATTCAGCTGCGGCACTGCCTCCAATAATTTTGCTTTCTTCGCCTCAATAGCATCCTCAACAGTGGCATATTCGCCAATAATTCCATTTGGATGCGATACTGATGGCCGCTTTTTCTTTTTTTCGATTTTAACACAGGAATTGCTCATGTTGACAAAGATTTGATGGTTACAAAAAAGGCCCGGTAAGATTGGTTGATTTGGAATGGCTCGTGTCTCCCATTATCGCATCGAACTCCCCAAATTAAGTATCTATCAAGAAAACGATCCAGGTATTTGGAAATGGCAATTCGGTACAGTCTTGTTTTTGCTGCTGTATTTCCTTGAAATGCGACCAGAGCTCTGGGGTTATTGTTGAGAAACTGTTCAATGGTCCTGTAAACAGTCGTTAAATTCTTGATCATATCTCCATTGTTACTTCGGCTTTCTGCTGAAATTGAACCATCTTCCTCAATATCCCCGAGAAGCAACGAATACAAAAAAGGGACGTCCAACTCATAAAATATGATAGCCTTTTCAATAATCGTAGACCCGATGCTGACGTAGTCAAACCTATACCCATCCCATAGTGATTCGACAATGTAATAAGATTGTTCCATAGCATAGTGGTGTTTTCTCCCCAACATTACAAATTCCAATCCACCCTCTCCAAATCCGATTATCAGCCGGTTACATTATTTTCAAAAGCGCCTTTTCAGGTAAACTTTCAATTTTCAACCGGTGAAATCGCCTTGAATGAATATCTTCACAACCGGAATTCTTAACCCCAACCTTATGAAATTAAAGTACTCGTTTCTGGCGTCGTGGCTGATCGCGGCGGTGATGCTTTTGCCGTTTATTACGCAGGCACAGAGAAAACAATCCAAACCCAATGTCATCTTCATTTACGCCGACGATGTCGGTTACGGCGACCTGAGTGCTTACGGCGCCACGAAAATCAGTACCCCGAATCTGGACCGGCTGGCGAAGGAGGGCATTCGATTCACGAACGCGCATGCGAGCTCGGCTACGTGTACGCCCTCGCGCTTCGCGCTCATGACGGGCAAGTATCCCTGGCGACAGAAAGGTACGGGTGTGCTTCCCGGTGATGCGTCGCTGATCATCCCGACGAATCAGCTTACATTACCGGCCGTTTTTCAAAATGCGGGTTATAAAACCGGTTCGGTCGGCAAGTGGCACCTTGGCCTGGGCGAAACCAATAAGACAATCAATTGGAATAAACCCATTACCAAAGGCCCGAACGAGGTCGGTTTCGATTATGCATTCTTTTTTCCGGCGACGTCGGACCGCGTGCCAACGGTGTTTGTGGAAAATCATGATGTGCAGGACCTCGATCCGAACGATCCTATCGAAGTGGATTATAGTAAAAAGATCGGCACCGAGCCCACCGGACTTGAAAACCCGGACTTGCTGAAATTGCCCGCCTCACTCAATCACGGGCATAACAATACGATTGTGAACGGTATCGGCCGTATCGGCTGGATGACGGGCGGCAAGCAAACCCGCTGGACCGACGAGGAGATTGCGCACGTTTTCCTGAGCAAGGCCGAGCAATTCATCGAGGACAATAGCAAGAGCCCATTCTTCCTCTATTTCTCGCTCAACGACATTCACGTGCCCCGCATGCCGAGCACGCAGTTCAAAGGCAAAAGTAAAATGGGCCTGCGTGGCGACGTGATCCTGCAAATGGACTGGACCGTAGGCGAGATTCTGAAAAAACTCGACGAGCTCAAAATCGCGGAAAATACGCTCGTGATCTTTTCTAGTGATAACGGCCCCGTACTCGACGACGGCTATGCCGACCGCGCCGTAGAGCTGGCGAAAGGCCACAGCGCCGCCGGTCCGCTGCGCGGCGGCAAATACAGCGCATTCGAAGGCGGTACCCGAGTGCCCTGGCTGGCGCGCTGGCCGCAGGCGATCAAGCCGGGTACAGTTTCGGATGCATTGATTTGCCAGATCGATATGATGGCTTCATTTGCCCATTTTTTCCAGCAAAAGGTAGAAAGTGAGGAGGGGGTGGATAGTTTTAACATGATGGATGCCATGCTTGGGAAAAGCAATACCGGCCGCAGTTGGCTAATTAAACAGGGTGGGGCATTGTCGATTACGCAAGGTAGCTGGAAATACATCGAGCCGCGAGAGGGCAAGGCGGTGGCTGAATTGACTGGTATCGAGACGGGGGCCAATCCGAAGCCGCAGTTGTATGATTTGAGTAAGGATATGGGGGAGAAAAACAATGTGGCTGATAAGTATCCGGCCAAAGTGAAGGCTATGGCGGCTGAGCTTGAAAAGGTTCGGGAGGCAGGTCGGAGCCATTGACTTCAAAAAAATATTCTACAACCTGTTACCATTCCAACAACTCTACGTCTAAAAGCATAAACTACTAACTGGTTTATGCTAAAAAGATACTTTACCTCCGCACTAGCGCTGCTGGCGTCCCTTGCCGGCAGCGCCCAAACCACCTTCTTTCACCAGGATTTCAGCCAAACCACCGGCCTGATCAACCCGCAGCCCGACACCTCGCAGTTCAGCCACGTCATTCTCACAGCGCCCGCGCTTTCTTACCACAAATTCCACAAGGGCTACATGGAACTCACACGCACCCGGCTCGATTCGTTAACGGGTGGCATTATACGTGCCATGCGCGCCACGCCATTCAGTCCGAATCCTGAGACGCTGATTGTTCGCATCACGCTCAGCGTGGAAGGCGTTCAGGCGCCTGCTTTGAATGCCATGTACTTTTACATCGGCGAGGACTTCAACCCGGTCAACAATTCATTCCCCGGCAATGGGTTGATGTTTGCGAAATGTGCTATCAACTTTCTCGAAGACGGTTTCAATATCAAAGACCTGGAAACGCGGCAGGTAAGCAAAACGTATGCTGAAAAGAAGCAAGTAACTCTCACCTGGGTGCTGAACAACTCTGCGGTACCATTGGAGTATCACATTAATCCAACTTCTCCCGAAGAAACCGCACAGCCCGGTACCTATGATCTTTGGGTTGGCAATGAGCCGGTTGCCCGCAATGCCAACGCCTACCCCGGCACATCGGCCTATTCCAAAACCAAACTTTCCAATTTCGAAATGCGCTTCCGGAACGGCGTCGGCAAATTCCGGATCGATGAAATCAGGATCGACGACGGGAAACCGCAACCGGTTGTGGAAAATGCATTCGTGGCTCCGAATCCCGCTCGGAAAGACCGTATCGCGCTCTCAGGAAAAGGGGTTAATGCAGCCTCGGTTCGTCTGATCGGTGTAAATGGCAAGGTACTACCTTTGAAAACGGTGATCGACGGGCCGGATAAGTTGTTGCTGAAACCGCTCAGTCCGCCCGCTTCGGGCATGCACATTTTACAGCTGCAACACCAGAACGGTAAGTATCAGGTACTTAAATTGATGATCGAGTAGGAATGCTGATAGGACGATAACCTGATTCAATTAAACTAATCTTGTAAAATAAATTGAGTTTGCGGTTAAGTTTGATTTAATTAGGCGTCCCTTTCAACAAGTTATGAATTCGAAGTCCTCTTTTCCGGAAGATCGCGTGCTCTGGCAGGATTTCCTGGCAGGCGAGGTACGTGCATTCGAAAAGCTGATGTCGGATAATTTCCGGCTGCTTTTCCGGTACGGAAGCAAGTTTTCCAAAGACCGTGAGCTGGTAAAGGACAGCATTCAGGACCTGTTTTTGATATTGTGGGAAAAAAGGGATAACCTCAACCCCGATGCGGCCGTGAAGCCGTACCTGATGGCCTCGCTCCGGCGCCTCATGCACAGGCATGTGTCCTCGCGCACGTGGGTAGGCGGGGAAGCATTGCAGGAAGAGGACGATTATTTCGAAATCGAATTTTCCGTCGAGGACGATTACATCCGCAACGAAGCCACGCATTCCCGCACGCACCATTTGCAGCAGCTCATCAATGCATTGCCCCGCCGGCAAAAGGAAGTGGTGTACCTCAAATTCTTCCAGGAGCTCAGCCGTGAGCAGATCGCCGAGGTCATGGCCGTATCGCCGCAGACGGTTTCCAACCTGCTTCAAATCGCGATCCGGCATTTGAAAGCGCATTGGAAAGCGGAATTCCTTATATTTTTTCTGCTGCATTTTCTATTCTAATCCGCAGATCATCAGCTCCCCTGTTAGTTTTTATTCTTTTTTGAAGAAATAATTTAAAAATTGTTGGTATCCGGTACCGGGCCTCGTCTATACTCATTTAGACACAATGAACTGGTATGGACCGCTACAACGATTTTTCCGTCGAAGACTTTGTCTGGGACGATTTCTTTCGCCAATGGACACTGTCGCCCACCCCTGAAACCGACGCTCTCTGGGACGACTGGATCGACGCCAACCCCGAAATGCTCGAAAAAGTGGAGCAAGCGAAGGCCATTGTGCTTTCCCTGCGCCTGCACGAGCCGGAGATCGACGACGCGGAGATCAGCCAGGTCGTGAAGCAGACTGTCGGCCGCATTACCGAAGTCAATGAGGAAACTGGCCGTACTTCCCGCCGGCTGGTACCGGCATTCTCCATTCCCTGGATGCAGTTTGCGGCCTCGGTGGCATTCATTGTACTGGCCGGATGGGCGGTGTATTCGGTCATGATCAAACAGGAGGAAAAGCCGCAGCTCGGGCAGCAGGACAGCATTATCGCGCCCAGCAATGCATTGAAGGAAACCATCAATTCAACCGATAAAACCATTGAACTCGCATTGGCCGACGGCAGCAAGATCAGCCTCGCGCCGAAAGGCCGCATTCGTTATCCCGAGCGGTTCGATGGCGAGCGACGGGAGGTTTTTCTGGAAGGAGAGGCGTTTTTCGACATTGCCAAAGATCCCGAGCATCCTTTCCTGGTGTATGCCAATGGTTTGGTCACGAAAGTATTGGGTACCAGTTTTCGTATCAAAGCTTATGGCGATTCGCGTGAGGTGACCGTGGAGGTGAAAACCGGAAAAGTGTCGGTATTTGCGCAGTCGGACCCGCATTTGAAAGAGAAAGTAGCGGACAAACAGTTCCAGGGCGTGATACTTACCCCGAACCAGAAGATCATCTTCGCCCGCAACGAGGTCAAAATGGTTAAAACATTGGTCGAAAAGCCTGAAATGGTCGTATCCAAAGCCGAAATCCCCCAATTTGAATTCGAAGACACACCGGCCAGCGACGTTTTCAACACCATTGCCAGGGCTTATGGCATCGATATTCTTTACGACGAGGGATTATTGAAAGACTGCCCGCTTACCGCGCGCCTCGATAACCAGACATTACACGACAAGCTCAATATCATCTGCAAGGCCGTGGAATCCAGCTACGAGATCGTCGACGGCCAGGTTGTCATCCACAGCAAAGGATGCAGGAATTAACCCAAAACCATCACGTAACCCTTTAACCCAGAACTAAAAAACAGAAAGCTTATCCCAAAAAGAAGAGCCGGCAATGTTCCCGCATCACCGGCTCCGAAAATTCCCTGAAAGGTTGGTCGCCATCACCCTCCCCAGCGGAGAGGCAGGGATCGTTTTGCCAAATTTTCCATTCTAACAAAACAATCAAATCTATGAAAAAACCTTTAAAGTACCGTAGGGTATTACTGTGGACCATGCGAATGACAGCTACTCAACTCATGCTTGCCTTGGTGTTTATCGTCGCGGGTTATGCACGTGAGGGTAGCGCGCAATCCCTTCTCAGCCAGAAAGTTTCGGTAACAGCGAACGGCAGCGAAGTCAAAAAGGTACTCAGCCAGGTGGAAAAACAGGTCGATGTAAGATTTGTATTCAGTTCCAAACTGATCAAATCGGCCCGGAAAGTGACAGTTTCTTTAAAAGACAAGCCCTTATACGAAGCACTCGACCATATTCTGACGCCCCTCGGCCTCGACTACGAGGTTTCCGGCAAGATCATCATCCTTCGAAGACTCGAACATGCAACGCCGGATGCGCCGGCTACACAGCCGGTACCAGCCAATGCACCCAAGCGGGCGGTTTCCGGAAAGGTACTCGACGGCGATTCCAACACCGGGCTGCCCGGCGTAAGCATTGTACTGAAAGGGACGCAAACCGGCACTACTACCAATCCCGACGGTAATTTTCAACTCGAAATCCCTGAAAGTGCAGCGCCTAATTCCGTCCTGGTTTTCAGTTTTGTAGGTTATAAATCACAGGAAATCGTGCTGGGCAGCCAGTCCGAGCTCACCGTAAGCATGGTGCTGGAAGATAAGTCGTTGCAGGAGATCGTCGTGATCGGTTATGGTGTGATCAAGAAGAGCGATCTTACCGGCGCGGTTTCTTCCATTAAATCAACAGAATTGAACGCTTATCCGGCTACGAACCTCGTGCAATCGCTCGCGGGGCGTGCGGCGGGTGTGTATGTTTCGCAAAATACGGGCGCGCCCGGCAGCGCTATCAGCGTTCGCGTGCGCGGTACCAACTCCATCCAGGGAAGTAATGAGCCGCTGTACGTGGTGGATGGGTTTCCCTATTCCGGCAACCCTACCTTGCTGAACAATGCCGATATCGAGTCCATTGAAGTATTGAAAGATGCTTCCGCAACAGCCATTTACGGTTCGCGCGGTGCGAACGGTGTGGTTTTGATTACGACTAAAAAAGGCAAAGCCGGCCGTGTGAGCGTCGATTACGATGGATATTATGGCGTTCAGACGATCCGCAAAAAGCTGGACCTGATGAATGCGACCGAATATGCCAATTTCTACAATGAACAGGCTGCCAACGATGGCCTCGCCCCGCATTTCACGCCGGACCAGATTGCAGGCTTTGGCAAAGGTACGGACTGGCAGGACCTCGTCTTCCGGACTGCGCCCGTGCAAAACCACGCATTGACCGTAAGTGGCGGTAACGAAAAAACGCGGTTCTCGGTAGCAGCCAGCAATTTCAGCCAGGACGGCATCGTGATCGGCAGCGATTATGTGCGGAATGCACTGCGCATGAACCTCAGTTCCGACATTGGTAAGAAATTCAAATTCGACCTCAGCACCCTTCTGAGCCGCATCGATTCCGACCGCAAGAATTCGGAAAGAGGAAACCGCGGCGGGACACTGATGTCGGCCATGCTCTCGGGCTATCCTACCATTCCCTCAACGCTTCCGGACGGCAGCTATTCGAGACTGGCCGAGGCTTATGCGTGGGGTTCCAATGTGATCACCAATCCGCTGAACTTCATTTACCAGCAATCGGACGTCATCCGGTCGAACAAAATACTGACCAATGGTGCAATCACATTCGAGCCGATCAAGGGCTTGCTGATCAAATCGCTGGCCGGCCTCGAAAGTACCGACGATCGCACAGACGGCTACACGACTACCCAATTTGTGAATTCAAAAGGCAGTGCATCGGTAGAAACCCAACGCGTCAGCAGTGTTTTGAGCGAAAACACCATCAGCTATTTGAAGGATTTCGGGAAGCATAGCGTTTCTGCCGTCGCGGGTTTTACTTATCAGGATTTCACGCAGACTGGTTTGAAGGCGACCGGCAGCGGTTTTATCAGCGATAACCAGGAAACTTACGACATCGGTGCTGCCGCTACACAAGGCGTTCCGAGCTCTTCGTATCAGAAATGGTCGTTGCTGTCGTACCTGGCGCGGGTCAATTATACTTTTAATAGCAAGATTCTCGCTACGGCCAGCTTCCGTGCGGATGGCTCGTCGCGGTACAGCGAGGGCCAGAAATGGGGCTTTTTCCCCTCGGGCGCGTTGGCGTGGCGTATGTCGGAGGAGGAATTTATCAAAAACATTCCTGTTATCTCCGACTTGAAGCTTCGCGTAGGTTACGGCGAAACGGGTAACACGTCGATCAACCCCTATTTCACTTTGAACCAGCTCGCTTCCGGCCAGGTGGTGTTCGGCGATGCATTCATGACCTCCTATGCACCCGGTACACGGCTTGCAGGATCGTTGAAATGGGAGACCACTGCGCAAACCGACTTCGGTATCGACCTCGGGCTTTGGAATAACCGCGTGAATGTGACGGCGGATTATTACATCAAAAACACCCGTGACCTGCTGAACAACGTAGCATTGCCTTCGTCGCTGGGTTATACATTCACCATTCAGAATATCGGTAAAATCCAAAACAGAGGTTTCGAGCTCGGCGTGAATGCTGCCGTGCTGGAAGGGGCTTTCAAATGGAATGTGTCGACCAATTTGTCCATTAACCGAAACAAAGTGATGAAGCTGTATGGCGGAAATGACATTCTGGGGCAGACAATCGGTGCGGCGGTGAACGATAATGTGAATATCCTCCGCGAAGGTTACCCGCTTGGCTCATTCTATGGTTATGTGGAAAAAGGATATGATGATAAAGGTTTTATCGCCTACGAAGATTACAATAACAGCGGCAGCCGCGACGCGGGCGACAAGCAGATCATCGGTAACCCGAACCCGAAATTTACCTACGGCTTCAACTCGACGATGTCGTTCAAAAACTTTGAACTGACCTTCTTCATCCAGGGCTCGCAGGGCAACGATATCTTCAACCTCAGCGCACAAGGACAGGGTTACGACTACGGCCAGGCGCTCAATATGCCGCGCGAAGTGTACCTCGATCACTGGACGCCGCAGAACCCCAATGCCAAATATCCGATCATTAAAACCTCTTCACAGGCGCAAATGTCGAACCGCTTTGTCGAAGACGGCTCTTATCTCCGGTTCAAAAACATCCAACTGAGCTATAATCTTCCTGTGGCGAAGCTCCATATCAAATGGATGAAATACGGACAGCTTTACGTGAGCGGCCAGAACCTGATCACGCTGACCAAATACTCGTGGTACGATCCCGAAGTGAACTCTTACGGATCGGCAAATTCATTTGTGCAGGGCGTAGACCACTACGTTTACCCCGTTGCCAAAACCACCACCGTAGGCCTCAGAATTGGGTTTTAAGGTCAGTTTAATCACCGGTTAAAGAAATCATCATTATGAAAAAGATATTCACCAGTTTGTTTTTGGCGGCGGTTTGCATGGCTTGTTCCGACATCCTTGAAGAAAAACCCAAATCGCTTGCCTCCGAGAATTTTTACAATACCGCCGCGGAAGCCAAGGCCGCAGTGAATGCCATTTACGGCCCAATGCGCACCGACGCCGCATTATCGACCAACTATCCTGCCCAATTGGAAGGGTTGGCCGATTATGGTAATTCAAGAGGTACTCAAACACCCGTTAGCCTTTACCAGGGCCTCGACAATACGAACGTCAACCGCGTGGCGACGATTTGGGATAACTTTTACCAATCCATTCGCAATGCGAACCTCGTCATCGCCAATGTGCCGAAGGGTACCAGCATGACCGACGCCGACAAAACTTCGTTCGTAGCCGAGGCTAAATACCTCCGTGCGCTCACCTACTTTGCGCTCGTGCGTAACTGGGCGGGCGTGCCCTTGCGTACGGAGGAGAATATGACGGTCGCCGACATTCCGCGGTCGAGCGTGGAGGATGTGTACAAACTGATCGTTGCCGATGCATTGGTTGCGGAAGCCGGTTTGCCGGATAATCCTTCGGAGATTGGCCGCCCTACCAAATGGGCTGCGAAAACGCTTCTGTCGGAAGTGTATCTGTACCTCGAAAAATGGGAAGACTCTCGCGTGAAAGCGAAGGAAGTGATCGATGCCAAGAAGTATTCATTGGTGCCGGTGACCGTTTCGGAGGATTTCCAGAAGATTTACGGACCGGAAGTGGTGAACACGAGCGAGGAGATTTTCTATTTCAAATACTCGCGCCAGCAAGGTTTTGGCCTGGTCAGCTATGCCCACCGCAAAATCGGGCCCTACAACTATTTCGGCCCGGGAGGCGTGTATGCGCAGTACACCGACTCCGTTTCCAACCCGGTGATCAAAAACTGGGATTTCAAGGATTTGCGTAAAAACCATATTCTTTATAATGTGGACATTGGCTTGGGCACTACTTCCATGCTGTTCCGGAAATACCGCGACCCGCTCGCAACCGTCGGCGCAGGCAACGATTACCCCTGGTACCGCTACGCCGACCTGCTTCTCTTCCATGCCGAAGCCGATGCCCGTGCGAATGGCAAACCTACCGCCGACGGCCTCGAAAGCCTTAACAAAGTGCATCGCCGTGCCTACGGAAAGTCCGCGGAAGCAGCTTCTACGGTGGATTTCAAACTGGCCGATTTTGCCACATTACAGACCTACATCGATAAAGTGGTGCAGGAACGGGGCTATGAAACTATGTACGAAGGCAAGCGCTGGAACGACATGAAACGATTAGGAATTGCCAAGCAGCGCATTTTGGAAGTAAAGAACATTGTCATAGCCGAAAAGCACATGCTATGGCCGATCCCGAATTCCGAGATTTTGTATAACAAAGCCATCACAGCCAAAGACCAGAATCCGGGTTATTAAGCATTCTAATCATTCAAAACAATGAGAAAAAAGATAGCATTAGCGCAGTTCGCTTGCTTGTTTGCATTCCTGTTGTCCGGGTTCCTGGCACCGGGCCTCCGGGCGTCGGAAACCCGGCAGCCGGCCTCCGCGGCGACGGTACAAGCGGATGTTTGCGTTTACGGCGCCACCGCGGCGGGCGTAATCGCAGCTTATACGGCGAAGAAAATGGGCAAGACGGTTGTCCTCATCGAACCGGGCGGGCATTTGGGCGGCATGACTTCCGGCGGCCTCGGTTACACGGACATCGGTAACAAATATGCCATTACCGGCCTTTCCCGCGACTTTTACCGTCGCATTGGCAGGCATTACGGGAAATTCGAGCAATGGACATTCGAGCCGAGTGTGGCAAAGAAGTATTTGCAGCAATACCTCGACGAGGCGGGGATAAAGGTAGTTTACCAAAATAGGGTGATCAGCGCAGGCAAATCGGGCGCTGAGATCAAATCCATTGTTTTGGAAAATAGTTTGAAACCGGATGCTAAAACCAACCAGACCGTTTCCGCAAAGGTTTTCCTCGACTGTACTTACGAAGGCGACCTCATGGCGAAAGCAGGCGTTTCCTACGCCGTCGGCCGCGAGGCGAACAGCGACTACAACGAAACCATCGACGGCGTGCAGCTCATGAAAGGGCACCGGCTGCCGGACGGTATCGATCCGTACAAGACTGCCGGAAAACCGGAAAGCGGCTTGCTATGGGGCGTTTCTCCCGCCAAACTGGAACCGAATGGCACCGGCGACAAGAAAGTGCAGGCCTACAATTACCGCATTTGCCTCACTTCCGACCCGAACAATATGGTACCCATTACTAAACCGGACGGTTACGACGTGAGCCATTTCGAACTCCTCGCACGCCTGATCGCGAAGCAGCCCGAGCGCAAAACGCTGAACGATTACTTCATTTGGAGCAAAATGCCGAACAACAAAACAGACATTAACAACCGCAACGGCTTCTCCACCGATATGATCGGCATGAACCACGATTATCCCGATGCCAATTACAAAAAGCGTACGGAGATTATTAATGCGCATGAAACCTACACAAAAGGCTTGCTATACTTCTTCGGCCACGACCCTCGTGTGCCTGCGGAGCTGCGCGAGGCGATGCTGAAATGGGGTTATCCCAAAGATGAGTACGTGGAAAGCGGCAACTGGTCGCCGCAGCTGTATGTGCGTGAAGCGCGCCGGATGATCGGCAGCTACGTAATGACCCAGGCAAACTGCGAAAGCAAGGAAATCGTGAAAGATGGGGTCGGAATGGCGGCCTACACGATGGATTCGCACAATATCCAGCGCATTGTGGTAAATGGAATGGCTAAAAACGAAGGAAATGTGGAAATAGGCGGCTTCGGCCCTTACCCGATCGCTTACCGTTCGCTGGTGCCGAAAGAGAAGGAATGTACCAATTTGCTGGTGCCGGTGTGCCTGTCAGCCACGCACATTGCTTACGGTTCTATCCGCATGGAACCGGTGTTCATGGTGCTCGCACAGTCATCGGCCATTGCGGCGGTAATGGCAATCGATTCGAAGAAGAGCGTGCAGCAGATCGACATCGCGCAATTGCAGGCAAAGCTGAAAGCGGACCCGCTTGTAAATGGCAAAACGCCTGAAATCCTCGTCGATAATGAGGATAGCAAGCATGTTTCTGTCAAAGGAAACTGGCAGCCGGTCAAAAAAGGCGGTTACGGCCCGTCGTTCCTCTCTACGGCTGAAAACGATCAAACCGGCGGCTCGGTCACTTTTACCCCCGAAATAGCCGCTCCGGGCAACTACCAGATTTATGCCTATTTCCCCAAAGTAGCCAAACCGGCTTCGGAAATAAAGCTTTCGGTAAAGGCGGGCAGCGAAACCAAAAGCATTTCAGTGCAGGAAAAAGACATCGTCGTGGAAGGCCAGACCTCGGGTGAATGGTACCACGTAGGCAAGTTTAATCTGCCCAAAGGCAATGCGTCATCGGTGAACATTTCGGCTGAAGGCGCTTCGGGCTCAGTGGCGGCAGATGCGGTACTGTTTGTACCGATCGCTGATCGCTGACGGCCGACCACCGACGGCCGACCGCCGATCGCGGACCATGGACCATAGACCATGGGAACGGCTAGGTTATCGTCTAGGCGCATCCAAATCAAAAATCAAGCGATCGGCGGTCAGCGGTCAAAAACGCAATCAATCCCCAAAATCTCAACTCAGACATTCATGAAGAAACTACTCTTACTGGTTACAATCCTCATTTCCCAGATCACGCCGCCGTCTGCATTCGCGCAGTCGTACGAAGCCGATGTGATCGTCTACGGGGGTACCTGCGCGGCGGTGACGGCGGCGGTACAGGTGATCAAATCGGGTAAAACGGTGCTCGTGGTTTCGCCCGACAAGCATTTGGGCGGGCTTTCGTCCGGCGGCCTGGGCTTTACCGATACCGGCAACAAATCGGTGATCGGCGGCCTCGCGCGGGAGTTTTACCACCGCGTTTACCAGCATTACGACACGCCCGGCGGCTGGCAGTGGCAAAAAAGGGAGGAGTTTGGCAATAAAGGCCAGGGTACCGTAGCCATGGACGGCGCTGAGCGCACGATGTGGATCTTCGAACCGCATGTGGCCGAGGAGGTTTTTGAGGATTTTGTGAAAGAAAACAACATCAAAATCTACCGCGACGAATGGCTCGACCGCAGCAAAAGCGGTGTGCAAAAGGCTAACGGCCGCATTGCCTCTTTCAAAACATTGACCGGCAAGACTTTCAAAGGTAAAATGTTCATCGACGCTACTTACGAGGGCGATCTCATGGCCGCTGCGGGCGTGAAGTACCACGTCGGCCGCGAAGCCAACAGCGTTTACAATGAAGAATGGAACGGCATCCAGGCGGGCGTTTTCCAGCACCGGCATTATTTCGCCAAAAACATCAGCCCGTACAAAGTGGAAGGCGATCCCAAGAGCGGCCTGTTGCCTTATGTGACGGCTGAGAAAATCGGTAAAAACGGCGACGGGGACAACAAAATCCAGGCCTATTGCTTCCGCATGTGCCTTTCGTCACACCCCGATAACCGTATTCCGTTTGCAAAGCCTGCGGGCTACGACCCAGGCAAGTACGAGCTCCTCGCACGCGTGTACAAGGCCGGCTGGACCGAGACTTTCGACAAGTACGACCCCATTCCCAACCGCAAAACGGATACCAACAACCACGGCCCGTTCAGTACCGACTTCATGGGCCAGAACTACGACTACCCCGATGCGACTTACGAGCGCCGCAAGCAGATCATCAAAGAGCACGAATTGTACCAGAAAGGCCTGATGTACTTCCTCGCCAACGACCCGGCCGTTCCTGCGGACGTGCGCACGAAGGTGAATGAATGGGGCTTGCCGAAGGATGAATTCAAGGACAATGGCGGCTGGCCGCACCAGATTTATGTCCGCGAGGCGCGGAGAATGCTGGGCCAGAGCGTGATGACGGAAAACGAAACGTTAGGCAAGAAAGCCGTGCAGCAGTCCGTCGGAATGGGTTCCTACTCCCTCGACGCACACAACGCACAGCGCTACGTGAAAGAAGACGGTTTCGTGCAGAACGAGGGCGACATCGGTGTGCATCCGAAAACACCTTACGGCATTTCGTACGGTTCCATCGTCCCCAAAAAGGCCGAATGCGAGAACCTGCTGGTGCCGGTGTGCGTTTCAGCGTCGCATATTGCCTACGGGTCCATCCGCATGGAGCCGGTGTTCATGATCCTCGGCCAGAGCGCGGCTACCGCTGCGGTGCAGGCGATCGACTCCAAAGTGGCGGTGCAGGATGTCGATTATGGTAAATTGAAAGAGCAGTTGCTGAAAGACAAGCAAAAGCTGGAACTGTAATCGGGCATTTGCGATGGAAGTTATGTTATCTCAATGTGTCGAAAACAAAACTTTCTATTTAAATTTTAATAATTTACCAACGAATAGCCGGGCTTATGTCCGGCTATTTGCATAATATTGCAAGTTATTCCGATGAAACCCATACAAAATCAAATGTCATCCGTCACAGCAACGCGCTCAGACGCTTCCTACCTTTTCAGTGCTCCCGTAATTGTCGCTGCCCTTGGTTACTTCGTAGATATTTATGACTTGCTCCTTTTCGGGATCGTGCGCCTGCCGAGTCTGGCCGCATTGGGGCTTTCCGAAGCGGATATTTCCGTCACCGGCGCCAGCATCCTGAACTGGCAGATGACCGGGCTGCTTCTTGGCGGCATTCTCTGGGGCGTTCTCGGGGACAAAAAGGGGCGTCTCTCGGTATTGTTCGGCTCCATTATCACCTATTCGCTTGCCAACATCGCCTGCGGCTTCGTGCAGGATGTGACGGTTTACAAATTGCTCCGTTTCATTGCAGGCGTCGGCCTGGCGGGTGAGCTCGGCGCGGGTATCACATTGGTTTCTGAAATTCTTCCCAAGCACCTCCGCGCGATCGGTACTTCGCTTGTGGCGGGTATTGGTTTGCTGGGCGCTGTTGTGGCCTATTTTACGGTAGAGTTTTTCGACTGGCGCTATGCTTATTTCATCGGTGGCGGACTCGGCATTTCGCTGCTGTTGCTTCGCATAGGCGTCTTCGAATCAGGTATTTTCAAGGATTTGAAAGAAAAAGAACACATCGAGAAAGGTAACTTTTTTGCATTGTTTACCAACAAGGAAAGGCTTGGAAGGTATCTGAGGTGCATTGGCATCGGGTTACCGACCTGGTTTGTAATCGGTATTCTGGCCACATTCAGCAACGAATTCGGCATTGCATTGGGCATCGACGAGCCGATCAAGCCCGGCCTTTCCATCATGTGGTGTTACGTAGGCCTTTCGGTAGGCGACCTTTGCAGCGGGTTCATCAGTCACTGGCTCGAATCGCGGAAGAAAGCGGTCTTTTACCTGATGATTTTTACATTGATATGCAGCTTGGTTTACCTCTTTGCAGGCATTAAATCGGCCTCTTTCTTCTATACTGTTGCCACGCTGCTCGGCTTCGGGATCGGATACTGGGCTATGTTTGTGACCATCGGCGCAGAGCAGTTCGGTACCAACCTGCGCGCCACCGCCGCGACCACCGTTCCCAACATGGTGCGCGGAACGGTAGTAGGAATGACCACATTATTTGCTATTTTTAAAGACTCTTTCACCGTCATTCAGGCGGGGGCGCTCGTGGGGCTGATCTGTTTTGCAATAGGTATCTTCTGCATTCTCACCATTCCTGAAACACACGGACGGGACCTTGACTTTCTGGAAGAGTAGCGTTATGGTCAGGTGTAGTCAAGAATGGTCGGGTGTAGTCATTAAAGGTTAGGTGTGGTCAAGAATGGTCAGGTGTCGTCAAAAGGTCAGGTATAGTCAAATAGATAAGGACGGTTCAATTCCTGACAACTTCTTGACAACCTCCTGACAATAAATGACAAAAACAATAAGTAAAGACGTTCAAACAAAATATATACGAAGATGGAGAGACGCGTAGCGCTTAAAAGCATGGCGGTGGCCATGGGCGCCATAGCGGGTTTGCCTGCATGGGCATCCGGTTGGAACAAGAGTGCAGTGGCGAAGAGCGGGTTGCTTTCGGCAGATCAATCCAAAAACCTTGCGGTGATCGTCGAAACCATTATCCCCAAAACCGACACACCGGGTGCGGGAGAGCTGGGAGTAGGTGATTTTGTGCAAAAAATGGTGAAGGATTGCTACGACTCCAAAGCCCAGGCCAGCCTCGCCAGCGGCATTTCTAATATCGACGAGCAGAGCATCCAGCGTTTCGGCAAGCCGTTTGCGGATGCCGGCAAAGAGCAGCGCCTGCAACTTTTGTCGGAAATAGAAAAAGGCAGCGACACGGCCCAGAAAGGCTTTTTCAGCATGGTCAAAAACCTCACGATCCAGGGCTATATGACGTCCGAATACGTGATGACCAACATTACCCATTACGAAATGATCCCCGCCCGCTACCATGGGTGTGTACCTGTTAAAAAGGGATGAAAGGGAGGAAGGGGAGGAAGGAGGAAGGGGAGAAAATCCATCCTCCCTTTCATCCATCCTCCCTTTCCTCCTTTATTCCCATTAATCGAAACTATGGCAAATTTTAATATTGATAGTAAAAAAGCCCGCACCTACGATGCCATTGTGATTGGCTCGGGGATCAGCGGCGGATGGTCGGCGAAGGAGCTGACCGAGAAAGGTTTGAAAACCCTCGTGCTCGAACGCGGGCGCGATGTGCAGCATATCAAGGATTATCCTACCACGAACATGATGCCGTGGGAGTTCGAGCACCGCGAGCGTCTTACCAAGGAAATTGCAGACGCTAACCCGATTGCGGCGCGCTGCTACAACTTCAAGGAATCGTCGATGCACTTTTTCGCGAAGGATAATGAGCATCCCTACATCCAGGAGAAGCCATTTGACTGGCTGCGTGGTTACCAGGTAGGTGGCAAGTCGCTGCTTTGGGCACGGCAGACGCAGCGTTGGAGCAAGTACGATTTCGAAGGCCCCGCACGCGACAAGTTTGCGGTAGAATGGCCCATCGGTTACGACGACCTCGCGCCGTGGTACAGCCATGTGGAGAAGTTTGCGGGCATTACAGGCAACAAAGACGGCATCGATACATTGCCCGACGGCGAGTTCCTCGTTCCGCACGACCTGAACTGCGTGGAAAAATATTTCAAAGAGCAGGTTTCCAAACAATATAAAGACCGCCACATTATCATCGGTCGGGCGGCACACATTACCGATCCGCAGCAGATCCATCTCGACCAGGGCCGTGCCAAATGCCAGCATCGCGTGATGTGCGAGCGCGGGTGTCCGTTCGGCGGGTATTTCAGCAGCAATGCGTCTACCATTCCCTGGGCGATGAAAACAGGAAATATGACGCTCCGTCCGCATTCGGTGGTGCATTCGATCATTTACGACGACAAGAAGCAAAAAGCGTCGGGTGTGCGCGTGATCGACGCGAATACGAAGGAAACGATCGAGTTCTATGCCAACATTATCTTCCTGAATGCAGCCGCATTGAACTCCAATCTCGTGCTGCTGAACTCGACATCGAGCCGCTTCCCGAACGGATTGGGCAACGACAGCGGCCTGCTGGGCAAATACGTGGCATTCCATAATTACCGCGCAACCGTTTCGGGAGAGTACGAAGGCTTCCTCGATTCGACCACCGACGGCAAACGCCCTAACAGCGGCTACATTCCCCGTTTCCGTAACGTATACAAGCAGGAAACCGACTTCCTGCGCGGATACGCGGCTGGCTTCGGCGCGAACCGTAATACTTACAACGAACGCAGCGGCCTCGGCGAATCGCTGAAAGCCGGCTTGCATGAAACGAAGTACGGCAATTGGAGCGTGGGCTCGCACATGATGGGCGAAACCATTCCGAAAGAAAGCAATTACGTGGCCCTCGATAAGACCAGCAAGGACCCGTTCGGTATGCCGACGATGCGCATTAATGTCGGATACGACGACAACGACGAGAAGATGATCAAGGATTATATGGAGCAGGTGAGCGAGATGTTTACCAAAGCGGGCTTCACCAATGTGAGAACGAACGATAACCACCGCAACCCCGGCAACGACATTCACGAAATGGGCGGCGTGCGCATGGGTAAGGACCCGAAAACGTCGCTGCTGAACAAATGGAACCAGCTGCACCATTGCAAGAACGTATTCGTAACTGACGGCGCCTGCATGACCTCGACGTCTACCCAGAACCCGTCACTGACTTATATGGCACTTTCGGCACGTGCGGTCGATTATGCTGTGAAACAAATGAAGGCGAAGAATTTGTAACTCAAAATAACTAGTTTCAGTAAAAGCCGCTATCCGCAGGGATAGCGGCTTTTTTTATTATCCGGTCAGTTTAGGATAAGATATGATTTAAAAAAGTTTTAATTTTTTTAAATCAAGGGTAAGGGATTTTAAATACAAGAAAGTCTTTTAATTATTACATACGAACAGATACTCAATGCACGATCCTTTGCTTAACCCGGAAACGAAGCGCCCTGGGCCATTTGTGTCTCCTGCACACGAAGGCAAGGCCCCTGTAAGTGAAATTGATTCTGCTACATTCCTCAAAGCGGCTTTCGAGCAAAATCCGGGGAAGGGCCTGGAACTGCTGTTCAAACGATATTACAACCCGCTTTGCAGTCATGCGGTGCGGTTTGTGTATTCCAAACAGATCGCCGAGGATCTCGTGAGCGAGGTGTTCTTCCAGTTTTACCGCACGAAGGCTTACGAGAACATTACCTCATCGTACACCAGCTATCTGTTCCGCTCGGTGCGTAACGAATGCTTTACGTATATGCGTAGAGAGTTTGGGAAAACCGACACGCTCGAAATGAACGAAGAGCATTCGATTTCGACCTATCACCAGCAGCCCGACGCCGAAATCCATTACAATAACCTGTTCCTGAAAGTGAACGAGGTGATCGCCCGGCTGCCGACGCAGTGCCAGAAGGTATTCCTGCTGAGCCGTTTCGAGAACAAGAAATACCATGAAATAGCGGACGAGCTGCATATCTCGCCCAAAACCGTTGAAGTACACATCTCCAAGGCATTGAAACACCTGCGCTCCGCCCTGCACGGGGAATGGATGATCTCGCTGTGCCTCACCATTTTGAGTATCCTCTAAAAACCGCCCGGCAAAGACCGGCCCGAATGGTCCGCCCCAACGGGTTTCGTCAACGTTGTAAACCGAACAAAAATGGAAAAAACTATATCGAAATATACGCTTTTCGAGTACCTGAGCGGTCGCGCTAACCCGCTCGAAAGGCAACTTGTGGAAGAATGGATCGTGCAGAAGCAGAATGCAGAGACATTCCACCGCTGGCTGCTGGAGTATGAAACCCAGTCGCCCCAATTCATTCCTGATCAGGAAGTTGCATTGGAGAGTTTACTTCGTCGCCTCGATTCGACGTTGGAGGTGGTGGGAGAAGGGAAGATGGAAGAAGGGGAGGAAGGAGGGGCGCCCGTTTCCTGGTTTGGACGCCGTAGCAGCCGGTTCTGGCTCGTGGCGGCTTCGGTAACGGCGATCGTGAGCTGCGGCTGGTGGTTTCGTGAACCGATCCAGTACAAATCGTACCAGACAGCCTACGGCCAGACTACCGACGTATACCTCGAAGACGGAAGCCGCGTGGCATTGAATTCGAACTCGAAATTGAAAGTACCCCGGCTGGGCTTCTGGGGCGATGTGCGCGAAGTGGCACTGGAAGGCGAAGCGGAGTTTTCGGTAAGCCATACCATTGATAACAAGCGGTTTGTGGTTAAAACTTCAAGGGAATTCCAGGTAGAAGTGCTGGGCACCACATTCTCGGTATTTGCCCGGCCCAGGGGCACGAAAGTAGCATTGAAATCCGGCAGCGTGCGCATCGATTATTCGCAGAACAACCAGCGCCGGGAAGTGATGATGGAGCCGGGTGACCTTGCATTCCTGGATCATGAAGGGGCCGTGCAGCTCGAAAGAAAGCAGGATATCAAGACATTCGCCCCCTGGACCGAGCAGCGCTATGTGTTCAACGGGACGCCTGTGAAGGAGATCATCGCGATGATCGAAGAGAATTTCGGGCAGAAAGTAAGCCTTTCCGATTCCAACATCGCGCTGCGCTCTATCACCGGCAATTTCAAGACGAAAAACGCGGAAGAACTTTTAAAGACGATCTCCGAAGTGCTCGACCTAAGGGTTGAGCAAAATGGCGCTACCATCCTTTTAACGAACAATTAATTATTCCAAACCATTTGATTATGAATCTAACGCTATCAGCCAAGCAATGGGTGGCGATCGGGATTGTGTTGATGACACAATCGTCCCGGATCGTGCATTCACAGGTGATTGCCTTTGCGTCGATGCCGGCCAAGCAGCATACTTCGCTCGGTCAGGAAATGAAGCTTAAAAATGTTTTGCTCGATCTTCAGAGACATTACGGGGTAGAAATCATTTTCGAAGACCGCCTGGTAGGCTCTGTCAATGTAGCTTCCAGTAACCTGGATCTTACCCAGCCGATCGAGAAGAACCTCGAAGTGCTGCTGCGACAGAATGGTTTGAAATATAAAAAGACCAGAAAAAACACTTTCGTGATTACGGAGGGGAAGGCAAAGGAAGCAATGCCGGTGAAGGAAGGCAGGGACGAGGCGATGGCGCTTCCGGAGGGGCAGATAATGCAGGAAAACCTGACTTCACCGGCACAGGTAACCCAGGCCGCCGTTGACAGGACCATTAAAGGAACGGTTTCGGATGAAAAAGGGGCGACGCTGCCCGGCGTGAGCGTGGTACTGAAAGGTACTCAGCGCGGTACTTCCACGGGCGCAGCGGGTGATTTCAGCCTGGAAATCCCGGATGGCGGACAGCCGGTACTCGTTTTTAGCTTCGTGGGCTATAAATCGCAGGAGGTGACGGTGGGAAACCAGTCGACGGTGACGGTGAACCTGGCGCCCGACGAAAATGCATTGGAAGAGGTGGTGGTAGTAGGTTATGGTACTGTTAAAAAATCCGACCTTACCGGCGCGGTGGGTACTGTAAAGGCCGAAGTGTTGCAGGAACGTCCGGCTTCTTCGCTGAACCAGGGCCTTTCGGGCCGCATTACGGGTGTGAACGTATCGTCGAACTCGGGTCGCCCGGGTGGTCGCGCCAACATACGCATACGTGGAGCCAGCTCTATCAGTGTTTCCAACAACCCTCTTTATGTGATCGACGGGGTGATCCTGAATGCCGTAGAACTGGCCAACGGTAGTACGCCGATCGATTACCTTAACCCGAACGACATCGCGTCCATCGAAGTATTGAAAGATGCCTCGTCCACAGCCATTTACGGTGCCCGGGGTGCCAACGGGGTGATCCTCGTTACTACCAAGCGCGGTACGGCCGGAGGCGGTAAAGTTACTTACGACACCGATTTCAGCATTGGTGTAGCACCCAAGAAACTACCTGTTCTGAACTCCAAAGAATTTTTGCAGGTAGAAGAAACCATTTATGCCAATGCAGCCAAATACGACCCCACAGGTTGGGCTACCGGTACCAAATACACCGATCCGAAGCTGAAACGGACCAACCCGCTACTCTTCGATTCGAATGGTAACCCATTGTACGACACCGATTGGCAGAAAGAGACTTTCCAAAAAGCATTTACTCAAAACCACCAGCTGGGTTTCACAGGCGGTAATGAAAAAGGCAGCTTCGGGGCATTCCTGAACTACCGCAATGAGGACGGTATCATCAAAGATTCGTGGCAAAAGCGTTTCTCCGGCCGTTTTGTATTTGATTCACAAATCAAAAGCTGGCTGAAAGTGGGCGGTACGCTGGGCTATACCGACCAGAACGAGAAACAAATTGACCAGCTGGGCGGCGGCGGTATCACTGCCATGCGCCAGGTGCTGGAAGCATTGCCGATCATCCCGGTGAAGTATCCCGACGGCCGCTGGGCCAGTAACCGCGATTACCCGGGCATGGAAGGTGGCGACAGCCCGCTCCGCGTAGTGGCCGAACGCCTCTACTTCCTGAAAACACAAACCCTGCTGGGTAATATGTATGCCAATATCCACCTCGCCGACGGGCTGGAATTGCGCTCTACCGTGGGTGCGAACGTGATCAACCAGCGCAACGACTATTTCGCAGCTGCCGGACTTCAATACATTTCCAGTAATGGGGACGCGTCGGTGGCGAGCAGCCGGTACAATTCGTGGCAATTCGAAAACTACCTCACGTATTTCAGGGACTTTGGCAAGATCCATTCGATCAATGCAATGCTGGGTTTGTCGTGGCAGCACGTGGATCGGTTCGATAACACAGCACGGAGCCAAAACTTTACCGACACCTATTTCCTGTACAATAACCTCGGAGCAGGTGCAACGGCACTGGCACCTATCTCGTCCGCCACTGCTTACGGCTTGAACTCGTACTTTGCGAGGGTCAATTACAGCCTGATGAACAAGTATCTGGTTACATTCACCGGCCGTCTCGATGGCTCGTCGAAATTCGGGGATGCCAACCGTTATGCATTCTTCCCGTCGGCGGCATTGGCCTGGCGCGTGAACGAAGAAGAGTTCCTGAAAAACTCACCGACGATATCCAACCTGAAAGTCCGCGCGAGCTATGGTGCTACCGGTAACTCGGAAATTCCTGCGTACCGCGCATTGGCGGGGCTTGCGAGCTCCGACGTCATCTTCGGAGGAACCCGTAACATCGGTATCGGCGTAGGCCGGATGTCGAACTCCAACCTGCAATGGGAAAAAACACAGCAGGTGGATTTGGGTATAGAACTGGGATTGTTCCAGAACCGTCTCAACCTGGAACTAGACCTTTACCGCAGAAAGGTAAACGAAATGTTGCTGGATGCGCCGCTTCCGTTTAGCAGTGGCTACACAAGCATCTTTACCAACATCGGCAGCATGGAGAACAAAGGTTTCGAGTTTGCAATTAACTCAACCAATATCAAAGCAGGTGATTTCTCATGGAGCACTACTTTCAATATTTCCGTAAACAAAAACAAAGTACTGGCGCTCTCGGGTGGTAGCGACATTTTCTCAGGTGCGACCGTGATCCGCGTGGGCGAGCCGGTAGGTTCCATGTTCGGACGTGTGCATGAAGGCATCTGGTCGACCGCCGAGGCTGAGCAGGCTAAGAAATACAATATGCTGCCTGGCGACGTGAAGTACAAAGACCTGAACAACGACGGTACGATCAACGATAACGACCGCACGATCATTGGTAAAGGTATTCCTGATGGATTTGGCACATTCCTGAACACATTCAACTACAAGCAATGGTCGTTGACCGTAGATTTGCAATACATGTACGGCAACGACGTGCTCGACCGTAGTATCCACTCGGCCGAAGACCGCCAGGGTATTGCCAACAGCTATAAAACCGTGTTGAATGCGTGGACCGAAAGCAACCAGAATACGACGATCGCGCAGATCCGTCCGATCAATGCTTACTATACGACCAACAACGACAGCCATAAAGTAACCGACGCATCGTTTATCCGCGGACGTAACCTGTTGCTCGCCTATGTATTCCCGTCGCACATCGCTTCGAAAATGAAACTGGAACGCCTGAGAGCTTATGCATCCGTTCAGAACTTCTTTGTAGCAACTAAATACAAAGGTTATGACCCCGAGGTATCCAATTCCGGATCGCCGTTCGACCAGGGATTTGGTTTGTATGACTATCCGAAGCCAAGAGTATTCATGCTCGGCCTGAACATCGGTTTATAACAATATTGACTCTTACCGAAAGTAACAATGACAATCATATCAAAGAAAATCGGCTTGCTCGCTATGCTGAGCTTATTCGGGGCCACAGGTTGCTCCGACTTCCTGGATGAGTCGGACCCCAGTAACTTCACCGAAGAGAACTATTTCACGCAGCCCGCGCACGCCAGAAGCTCCGTGAATGCGATATACACGCCTTTGCGCGAGCCTATGAGCAGCGGCTTCGGCGGGGGCGCGTGGATGATGCCCGAGTTCGCGACCGGATTGGCCGGTACCGACCTTGGTCAGGCTGTGAACAGCTATTTTATCAAAGATTTGCGGAACACATCCGACAATGGCTACGGGCAGACTTACTGGACGCAGTATTACAAAGGCATTGCCGGTGCGAACTTGTCGCTGGCCCGGATACCCGGTATTACCATGGATGCCGCTGAAATGAAGAAGGTGCTGGGGGAAGCCTATTTCCTCCGTGCATTCTATTATTTCCAGCTCGTGCAGATGTTCGGTAATATCCCGCTTGTGACGGAGCCTGTTGGCCTGCAATCGGAGCAGCTGCGTCCTTCCGCGGCCACCCCGGAAGCAATTTACAACCAGATCGTGGAGGATTTGAAAGCAGCCGAGGCAGCCGGCCTTCCGATGACCGAAAACAGCGGTAAAGTGACGCTCGGCGCGGTGAAATCCCTGCTGGCGAAAGTGTACCTTACCATGGCGGGTTACCCGTTGCAAAAAGGCGCTGCGTACTATGACCTGGCCGCTAAAAAGGCAGAGGAAGTGATCGATTCCAAGGCATTCAAGCTTTTCACTTCTTACGACGACCTGCATAACCCGACGAAGAAGAACATCGAGGAGAATATCTTCATGATCCAGTACAAAACGCAGCTGATCCCTTCCGGCTGGCAGGTTTCCATTATTCCTTACAACAAAAATATCTCTGCCTATTCCGATGAAACGGGCGGTATTTACGCGACGGGCGATTTTGTGAAGTCTTTCGAAGCGGGTGATTTGCGGGCAAAAGAAAAGCAATTCTTCTTCACCAAGTTTACCAATGAAACCGATCGTAACAAGGAGGTGGATCTCGGGGGCTTTTTTATCTACAAACATTTTGACAATGTAGCCCAAACCACCAGCGCCAACAGCGACTTGAACTGGCCGGTGATCCGCTATGCAGACG
Organism: Dyadobacter soli; assembly: GCF_900101885.1. Taxonomy (GTDB): domain Bacteria; phylum Bacteroidota; class Bacteroidia; order Cytophagales; family Spirosomataceae; genus Dyadobacter; species Dyadobacter soli. Next base: position 175,017 of record NZ_FNAN01000015.1, read on the forward strand.
TGCTGCTGATGTACGCGGAAGCATCCAATGAGGTAGGAGGGCCGTCGGCCAAGGCTTACGAGGGCGTGAATGCGATCCGTACGCGTGCGCAGCTGCCTGCACTCGCGGGGCTCAACAAAGATACTTTCCGCGATGCCATACTCAGCGAGCGCTGGCATGAACTCTGCTTCGAGAACATCACCTGGTTTGATATGGCACGTTTGCGGAAAGCTTATAATGTGACCACCAAGAAGTTTGAAAATTATGTGGGCCACAAATTCTCTTACGGTCCTACTTTGACCGAGCGCGAATTGCTTTTCCCTATTCCCACGCCCGAAATACGTAACAATACGAATCTGGACCAGAACAAAGGATATTAGCAGAACAGGTTAATCCATTAAACTCAGTCAGTTTAATAGTAGATAGTAATAAATAAGCCGCCGGAAATTTCCGGCGGCTTATTTGCTTTACAACTAATCTGATGAATGCTATCTGTTAACCATGATCTTCGAGTTCTCGACTTTGCCGTTCAACCGGCTGATCTCGACCACATACATTCCCGCAGCCACATTGCGCAGGCTGACCAATGCAGTAGGCTTGTCGCCGGAGTCGTAGATAGTCCGGCCTAGCATGTCGAAGATACGCACCTGTTTCACCTGGTTCCAGTTGGTGGTGTTGATCTTCATGTGATCGCTTACCGGGTTTGGATACAGCGTGGTGACCACTTCCGAACCGAAATTGAGGTTTACAATGCGGCTGTAAGCGAACGTTTCGTCTTTATCGATCATTTTGAGACGGTAGAAGTTGGCGCCTTCCGTAGGCTCGACGTGACGGAACGAGTAGTTACGCGTTACGGTACTTTCTCCATTAGAAGCCATTGTGCCGACGATCGCCCAGTTTTTGCCATCCGCGCTGTGCTGGATGTCGAAGCGGTCGCTGTTGGTTTCCTCCGATGTTGCCCAGGTCAGTACCGCGCTGTTTTCTTCTTTTACACCATTGAATGAAATGAGTGTAACCGGCAGCGGGTTGGATGCGGTACTCAATGTCCATGGGGAGAATTGGGCCACGTCAAATGCGGTGGTAGTATACCGGTCGCCGCTGAGTGAAGCTGTGAATGCATCGGTTTTCTTCTCCCATATTGTACCATTGTAGCGGTAGCCGTACAGTGTTCCCGGATTTTGCAAATTCAGGAAGTTTTTCAGGAAGCTTAGCTTCACATCGTCCCTTCCCGCACCTGCATTGCCCGGTGTGATGACCCACAATACCTTGATCGAGCCTGCCCCGAAGCTCGGAGTAATAGGATCATTGGATGTGGTCCTTTCGATAACCAATGAACCAAGATCGCTTCCCGCCGGAAGGTCTACCCCGAGGAAGTTGATCGCTCCTGTGCCAACCGGACGGCTCAGCATGATTGCCTTGCCGAGAATGTGGCTTGCAGAGCTTTCAGCCTTGGGGCCGGTTGTGATATCGCTGGCATTCACTGCAAACGCGATTGGCGCTGCGGTAGCATCTAGTATGCCGCTGGTAAATACCAGTTTGCCTTCGATAATGGCCGGGTAAGTCGGGCCGCCGGAAGGGATCGCGACATTCCCATTGAGATCCACAGTTGCGTCGTCATCTGTAAAGAGGATTGAACCTGCGGTATTGCCGTTGCGGTTGAAAACGATCCCATCTTTCAATGTCAGGTTGGTGATCGCAGAGCCGTTGGTCGTCGCTACGGAAATGGCCGTCATCGTGCTTCCCGTCATTTTAATTTCTGTGGAACCGACTTCCGCCACCGCATCCTTGCCCAGCACCTGCACACCGTAAACAGAAGGCTGGTCAATGGCCACATTGTTGACGAGTGTCACCTTCACCGTCGCATTGTTGCTGTTCGAAGTATTGTCTTTTACGACAACCCCGTTCGCTGCGCCGTTGATCGTCACGCCATCCACAGTGTATGCGCTCGCATCCGCATTCGATCCCGCGTTGTCGGGATAGCCGTCGAAATTGTTGGCAAATACACCCGTAGCCACCGTAGAAACGGTTCCGCCTTTGATAGTCACCGTATTCGACGGGTTGTTCCAGAGGTGATAACCATTTGAAACACCTGCAATGCCGGTAATGTTGTTGTTTTCAACCACCGGCGCCACGGTTCCCTGTGTGGAGCTGACCATGATACCGTCGTTCAGAATTGTACCTGCAAGTGCGGTGATCGTGTTGTTTTTGATCGAGAAGTTCGAGGCACTGGCGTAAGTCAGGTTGTGCCAGATACCCTTCCGGCTCGCTTCGATCGTGTTGGACTCGATGGCATGGCTGTTGCCGGGATCAGCCTGGTAAAAGTTACCTGTCTGTACCCCGATGCGCACCGCGGTCATCACGTTGTTCGTAACGTTTGCGTAGCCATTGTTATACAGCAATACGCCGATTCCGAACGTCGAAGGCAGCAGGTTCGAGAACTTGTTGTCGCTCACGGTATTTCCGCTGGTAGCGGCCCCTCCATTGGTATCGTTGTAAATATCGACACCGGCGTAGTTGAGGTTTCTAATAATATTGTTTTTGATCAACAAATTGGTTACCCCGCCTGTTGCCGCGATACCTTCGGCTGCATTCACATCGGCAGAACCCATGGCTACGCCGCCTGAAAAGGCTGTATTATCGCCGTCGATCGTGAAGCCGTCGATTTCAAGGCCGGTCAATGCGCCATCCACTGAAACGATGATGCCGTTTTCGTGGTCGGTCACGGCGGGTACTATTATCGTTTCATCATCACGGCTGCCGGTGTTTGGATTAACGCCCGCATTGGCACCCAGTAGCTTCACAGCCTTGTTGATGACCAGCGCCTCGGCATAAGTGCCTTCCTGTACATTCACATTCCAGCCCGCCTGTGCGGCTTCGACGCCCCGCTGGATTTTGGGCGTAAGTGTGGCAGGTGTGAAACTGAGCGGAGTGACATAGGTATTGCCGGATTTTACAGTCGCAAAACCAAGCACGGAGTTGTCGATTTTGTGGACGATTTTATCCTCTACATCATAAAGCGATGCGAGCGACATACCCGAGGCCAGTTCCGGGCCTGATCCTACGTCGAACTTGTTGTTGCTTGCATCCACATTGCCGCTCCATGGTGCCATAGTAGTCGACGGCGTACTGCCCGGACCTACGGATGGGCCTGTCTGGTTATCCATGAAAATGAAGTTAGCGAGCGAGCCGGCAAATTCATTCTCACTACCCGCCGTACCGATATTGAAGGTGCCGAATACCGGGCTGTCGTTATCATGGTTATAGAATGCGATACCGGTTCCGCCGGCCGATCCCGATCCGTTGAATGTGTTCTTCGTCAGGGTGGCACTTACACTTGGAGCATAGTAGCCGCTGGACGAGCTGAGCTCTTTCGTATTCACCGTCACGTGGCGGAATGTGGTAGAGCCTGAAAGCGGGTTGAATGCGTTGTTATCCATGGTCACATTCTGCACGTTTTCAAGACTTACACCCCATTCATAGCCGTTCAGCGTGTTTTCCGTCACAACAATGGGTTTATTGTTGTAATTGTTTTTCAAACGAAGCACAGCGGTACCCGACGCATTCGCGGCAACTCCTGCAAAGGTGTTTTTACTGATTGTCAGCCCGGTTGCGGAAGCATTCATTTCCGGAACTTCCACACCACCGCCTTTGAACTGGTTCTCGCTGATATCCACAGCGCCGTTGCTTGCAAAGCGGACGATCACGTCATGGTTGATCGTAAGCAGATCGTTGAATTTGAATGTGCCTGCCGCTTCATCCGCTGCGATACCCGCGCGGAAGCCATTAGCGCCTACGCCGGTAACGATGTTGTTCGTAAAGATGATCTCGTTCACACCCCCCACCGCGGTACGGTAGTTGGTAACACCGCCATAGTTGACACTCACCGCATTCCGGTCGCCGTAGGCTCCGCTCATTGCCGTGCCGTAAGCCTCGATGAGGTTATTGATTACGGTGATCTTGTCGATAGCCGGGCCACTTGCGACGATTGCGCTTTTCAGCTTCGCCATATCGACTTTGAAATTCAGATTATCGATCAGCACATCGTTGGCGGAAATATCGAAGATCGTCAGCTTGCCGGCAGGCGTTCCCGTGAAGTTGATTTCCGGGCGAGTCGCCGTAGCACTTTGAATGGATACCGATTTGTTCACGATCACCTGCTCGTCAAACTTACCTTCACCGACTTTGATCATGTGGCTGTCCAGCGTTTTGGCGCTGGCTACGGCCGCATTGATCGAGCAGAACGTACCTCCGGTGTTGATGTTGATCACAAAGCCCGCAACAGCGTTGTACTGCACGTTCCGTACGGGATTACCGCCGTTGCCGGACACTTCGATGCCGCAGGAATAAGGCGCATTGCCCCGTCCGAAGAACTGGTCATTGAGATTAGCCTGGTCGCCGTCAGTAGTTGAATAGGCGATGTAAGGCAAATGGCCCGATTGACGCTGTACATCCACTTCATTGCCTGAAACCGGGTTGTTGATCACCTTGTGGTTGGTGCCTTCGACTACAATGCCGAAACCTTCGCTGGTGCTTGGCTGGGTGAAGCCGGTTACAGTATTGTTTGTTACAACCACGCCGGTTGGCACATCCACATTGCCATTGGCTTCGATCACCCCGCGGCGGTACACCGCGATACCGGCAAGGTCACGCATTTCGGCGGGAGGTAATGTGCCCATTGTCACGGTATTGTTTCTGACAATGATAGAGCCATCCAGCTGGTCGTCGGTACTGCCTGTACCGTTCGGGTTTTTGATTTCAATACCAAAACGGCCGTTTACTGTAATGGTGTTAGCCTCGATAATGTTGGGCCCCGCGCCGCTCGTAAGCCCCACGAGCCCGATCGAGCTGTCGTTACCCTCGATGATGTTGTCCTTGATCAGCACGCCTGAGGCACTGCCATCTTGCAGCTCGATACCGCAGCAGTTGTTGCCCCTGACGGTCGAATTGATAATGGTAATATCCTTTTTGAAACCGTTCCAGATCACGATCCCGCGCGCTCCGCCGCCTGGGCCGCCATTATTCTCGACGGTAAGATCGTCGATGGTCACGTCTTCCACCGGCCCATTGGCGTAGAAGCCGGAAGCCGAGGTATTATTGGAGCTTACCACGTGCAGGACGGTCAGGTTGTTGTTGCCGCCGACGGCGTAGATGCCGGCACTGCTGTTACCGTTCAAACCTGTGTAGTTTTTGATGCTCAGGTTCTGAATGGTCACATTGGTTTTGCCGCTGTTGATCACAATGCCCGATCCTGTGCCCGGGAGTCCGGTACCATCCAGGAGTACACCGGCTTTGGATTCGCCGCTCAGAATGAGTGCTTTCGAAAGTGTCACGCGCTCGTTGTAAGTACCCTTCGCGATCGCGATTTCATCGCCGTCCTGGGTGTCTGTGTCATCCACAGCTGCCTGAATGGTGGCAAATGTTTCGTTTGTACGCAGGTTTTTAACACTGAACTCGCAAGGTGCCGAGGTTTGGAAACCTGTCGTACCCGGCTGATTGTCCGTTCCGTTGGTCAGTTTCGGTGCCGCGGTAATGCTACCGCCTCCCGTGCTGCTTAGCAATGCGCCGCCATCGAACCAGTTACAAGAAGCATCGGTAGTGCCTGAGCCTTCATTGACAATGTCGAAAATCAGCGAACCTACAAAGCTGTTACTGTTGATTTTGGCAGGCGAGCCGGGATTATCATTTCCCGCCTTACGCACCACCACACCTTTGCCGGTTGCATTGAAAATGTTGTTCAGCACTTGAACAGGCATAGCGCCCGCTTCGTAGTTAGGAGGCGTGTTGCCGGTGTACAAGCCGCCAAGCCATGCGATACCCTCCGAATAGCCGGTTACCTCGTTGTTCTGGTACACGACGTTTTTGTTGCTACCCGAGCGTGAAGTAACCCAGAAAGCAGTCTGACGGTTCTTGTCGGCTGTGTTGCCAGGTTCCTGGTTGGTGAATTTGTTGCCGGTGATCTGAATGTCGGCATCCATATTATGGCCGTTTTCCCAGATCCCTTTGATCGCCGCCGGGTTCGCATTAGGCGTACCGGTTACGGTGAACTCGTTATTAATGATTTTCAAACCATCATAAGCAGTACCACCGCTCGTAGCCGACTGGATCGCGTAAGTGACCGAGTATTTCGAGTTGGCGTCGTCGCTTACCCCGGTACCGTCGATGAAGAACTTGTTGTTGCTGATCTCGATGCTTTTACCATACACATAATGGATACCGATGTTCTGGAAGTTATCGGCTGCCGCGGCACTGGCATTCAAATCCGCAGGGATATGGAATTCGTTGCCGGTGATTTTCATGTTGTCGGCAACATCCGCCGGTCCGTTCACGTGATCGGCGATGATCGATACGTCGAAACCTTTCAGAATGAGGTTGCTGATCGTCCAGTTTTTGAAGCTGCTGCCGGTTTTGCTGTTCAGGAACAGGAACGTTTCCAGCGAAGTGACGGCGAGGTCGCCGCCGCCGTCCACGGTTGCACCTGAATTGGAAGTAATGGTAACCCCGTTCACAGCCGCCGGTGGTGTAATGCTGTAATTGTCGCCGTTACCGGTTACTGTTCCGATCCCGTCACCTGCTTTCGCATTGGTACCTTTTGCCCATTCAGCTGCCGCATTGGTTTCGGTCCAGTCGAAGTTGCCGTTCAAAGAGATGGTCTGGTTTTCCTGCACGCAACCGATCGCGTTCGCGAGAATGCGGTAGTTGTTGTTAGCCGCGGTGAAAGAACCAGTGACCGCGTCCACATTCAATGTCGAGTTGGTCGGAACGAAACTGAGGTCCGCAGGCCCTGGTGCCGGAATGTTGATCAGCCAGGGAGCGGTCGTAACATCGGCGATCCTGTTGCCGGCAAACGATGCGAAGAACCCTGGCGAGCTTCCACCGAATTGGCCGGGAGTCTGAGCGAGGTAGCCTGGCTCCTGGGCTCCGAGAGGATCCGAATTGGTTGTTGCGGCATTTGTATTGAAAGTATTACAAGTCAGATCGGCCGTTGCATACACGCTCGTACTCCCGGTGCCGTGCGCGTAGATATCGGTATGCCAGTTGCCGCTGAATGCATTGTGACGCACTTTGACATTGTTGGCGGTGATACCTGTGCCGAAGCCGTGATTGAATATGATACCGTGTGTAAAGTTGTCGCGGATGATGTTGTTGGTGATGGTCGAATTGCTGATGTCCACGCCCAGCGAGATACCGGTGCGGTTTTTCTCGATCAAACTGTTGGTGATTTTGAAACCCTGCTGTGTATGGGCGTAAATGCCGCTGCGCTGGTCTCGTACATTCACCTGGTCGATGACCACATTAGCAGCATTAATATGGATACCCGCATCCCGGTTACCTTTCTGCCAAACCGCCAGCGAGGTGCCGTAGTCGCGCGTTACGCTCAGTTTTTCGATCTTCGCGTCCGCTGCCAAAACTTTGATAACCGCGTCGCCGTTGCCGACCAATCCAATGTCGTACGTGCCGCGGATTACCACGTCATTCCGGCTGCTGCCGCTCAGGGTTACTTTTTTCGTGATAAACACATTGTCGCTGTAAACGCCGTTAGGCAGCGTGATCACCGCGTCGGTATTCGATCCTGCGATTGCGTCCGCTATCGATGGGAAGTAGTTAAATGTGCCGTGACCGCTGATGTTGGTACTGTTAGAAGAAACAAAATTGACGGTTCCCGGCCGTGGCTGCACCTGATCGGCGTAGATGACCGTCGTATTGTCGATCGCGCCGGTGTTGGTACCCGAAATCTGGTTAGGGTAGCTCACTTCGGTAAGCGTGTTGTTGGCTTCCAGAATCGGCGGGGCGGGATTGTCGTGATCGCTGACGTTGAAGCCTCCGTTGGTATTACCGGCAAAAATGGTCGGGTTTGCGCTGCCCAGCCAGTTATTACGAAGTATCAGCTTGGTGCCGGCTGCCGTGTTGTCGTTCTCGATGCCGCCGGCGAGGTTGCCGGTGATATTGTTGCTGATCAGGTATGCTTCGATGGGAGAATTGGGATTCTCAGTCAGGATGAAGCCGTACGAGCGGTTGTTGGTCAGCTCATTATCGACGATGTAAATCTTCGATAGAGGTGTTACGCCAGCGCTTCCCGGGAAAATGATACCGGTGCGGTTGTCCTGAAAGCGGTTCCTTTTGATCGTAATGTCGGTTGAGCCCGGTTCAAGGTAAATGGCCGTCCGGTTGCGGTGGAAGTAGCAGTTTTCGATTAAAACGTTATTCGCGCCGGCTTGTAATGCCACCGAAATGCTGGGCGCAGCGGCATTGGGCGGGATTACTCGCTGGATTTTAAGGTTCCAGAGCTCGGTGTTGCCTTGCAGGGAAAGCGGTCCGCCCGACGCCGTGACAACGGAATTGTCGCCCGCGGTTCCGATGATCTTTACCCCGCTCTTCACCGTTAGCGAAGAAACGATGTATGTACCCGCGTCCAGCAAAATACGGTCGCCCGACGACGCCTCGGCCATCGCTTTGGTAAGCGACGCAAACGGCGAACCGGCCGACGTTCCCGAGTTGGAGTCGTTGCCGGTAGCGGTAGTAAACTTGTCGTTAGCGGTAGAGTTATCGTTTACATAAATGATCTTCTGGGCATAGGATACCTGGCAGAGCGCCAGCAGGACGGACTGCAGCGCAATGCAAATAGCGAGTCGTTTCATAGAATTGAGTCATTAGTTAAAGAGAGCAGTTTGAGTATCACGTTCGGAAAGGGCAGGGCACAATCCTTCCAGGCTCTTTTCGGGAGGGAAAAGGCAAAGAAAAAAGCGAATCCGCCGGACCCGACAGCCGGTTGCGCATACCGCTGCTGGTCCGCAGAAACAAATTGCGACCTGGTTAATCGTTGAGCAAAGACAAAGCAATGCCGTTGCGCCCGTATGGCGGCGTGGCTGGTGTTGAAGGAAGAATAACGTTGAAGTTGAAGGCAATGTCCGGACGCAGCCAATCACCCGGCAGGGAGATGACGGTCAGGTGTAAACGTACTTCGTAACGCTGAAAGTGGGTTATAAACGAGAAGTCGGCCAAACCGTAGGTTTAGTTCAAAATACTACTGATCTGATGCCGGAAATGGGACCTGTGAAGGTGGTCGGAAGCAAAGGCCCCTAGGTTGGAAAATGTAATGTTGGGAACATAAGGTTTAGAATTTTAGGTTAGTTATAGAAGGTTAATTAAAAGTAGGAAATTACATTGATTCGATTTCACATATCGATCAAAATTATTGTAAAATTTTCTAAAAAAAATTGAGAAATAGTTTTATGTATACTATCTCCCAATTTTTGGTTACTTAATTGATTTTAAACGCTTTCCGGCGATATCTTCCCAGCGGTAGAGGTGGAATGTCTTGTCGTCGCTCATGGCTACGAACAAGCCGTTGCGGAACCGGGCATTGAGGGGGACGGAAACGACGTCGGAACCGTCGCTGTGGTTTGCTTTAACGGTCACTTTGCTTAAAAGCGGGTGTTGGTGGGGCTTGCCGGATGTTCCCTCTCTCGGGAAAACCTGGAAGCTGTTGGCGCCCTGATCCGAAACGAGGACATAGCCGGTGCTGTCGGTGAGCTGGTAAATGGAAATGCCCTCGTGGTCTTCGGTGAAGCCGGTCGTGGCGAAAAGTGCCAATTCTTCATTGCCTTTCTCAGGATCGGCGTAGTATTTGCGGACGCCTTTGCCTTCATCGGAGTAATACACATAGCCCAGCTCGTCGTCGACGGCAATGGCTTCGATCTCCTTCAAGCCACTGTATTTGCCGAATTTACGCACGAGCGACGCTTTCACCTGGCCTTTGCCATTGTCTTCCAGCAAATACTGCCAAAGGTAAGTGCCATCGACAGGCCCCGATTTACGGCCTACGATCGCATATATTTTGCCCGATTTGTTTTTGTAAAGGGCAATACCCATCAAATCACGCACATTTTCGCCTGTTTCCCCTACAAATACTTCTATGCCGCCATTATCCACAGGCTTCATGTCGGGCACGCTGTAAATGCGGAGCTTGTGCGTGAAACGCTCGGTAGTAACGGCAATGTCCACAGGCCTTCCGCCAAGGTTCAGGCCGTATTCAATGTCTACGTTATCAGGGCGTTTGAGGCCTGTTACGCTTTTGTCATGCTGCAATTTGCCTTGCAGGTCGAACACATACAAGCCGCCGTCCTGGTCTTTGTCGGTGCCGATGATGAGGCTTTGGGCAGGATCGGCCGGGTTGATCCAGATGGCCGGATCGTCGGTATCGTGAGCGACGGTGTCGGTGATGAAAACCGGCTGGATAATAGCGCTGACGGTGTCTGCCTTTGCGGACTGGATGGGGGTGCCGGTATTGGATTGGCAGGCTGCAAGCGTTGCAGCCAGACCAATGGCCGGTAGGATGAATGCTTTCACTGGTGTTAGAATGAAAAGCACCCGGCCGGGGATGTGGGCCGGGTGCGGATTGAATGGAAATTACTTCGTACCAAATGCTCCGATGTAATCGGCAGGAGCTGGTGATTTGTAGGTTACGCCGTTGATCACTAGGCCGTCTGCGTAGAGGCGTGTGAAACCGGTTTTGCCTTTACCCAGCGCTGGCGAGCCGGCTTGCAAATGGAAATCCCAGGCGGTGTTGAAAGTGGCGTTCTTGTTGTCGGTCGTCAACGGGTAGTTCACGAATTTAGGATCGTTTTCGCCCACTTTTGCGGAAATCAGGTCATTAGCACCTTTTAGGATCTCTTCCGAGGGCTGGAATTGCTTCACGCCTTCTTCGGTAGCACCATAGTACAGGGTATTGTTGATCAATGAACGGTCGTCTACCGATTTGGCCACATTCTCTTTCTTGATACCAAATCGGTCGTTGGCGAGCAAGTTGTTGTAGAGATCCACGCGCACGCCCTTTTCAAGCCAGATCGAACCGCCCTTGGTAGTAGGTCTTCTCCAACCTGCATTGATGATCGTGTTGTTATAACCAACAATGTAAGCCTGTGGCGAGCGGTCACCTGAGTTGGAAAGTTTCAATGCATTGGTATTAGGGCTGTAAACCACGTTGAATGCGACATCAGCCTGCACACCCGACTTGATATTGATCGCATCACCACCCGATACGCCCGTAGTGTAGAACATATTGTTGGCAATAATCACTTTGCCACCTTCAATGTAAAAACCATCTTCATTGAAATTGCGGATAATGCTGTTCATTACTACCAGTTTACCATCTTTATAATTGGGATAATAAATCACGGGCACGTGTTCACCCGGGAGGGCTTTGTACAACTGTGCTTTTACTGACGGCGACTCCTCGGTTGTTACCGCGCCGCCGTATTCCAGAATTGTGTTGTTCAATACAAATTCTTTTGACTCGATGCTGGCGATGAGGCCACCCCAAAGGTTACCGAATTGGTTTCCAGGAGTCTTCCATGCATCAGGCACGGTGAATTTCACCGGCGCGGCGGCAGTGCCGAGGCTGTACAGGTTGCCTTGCACCACTATTTCCGGCTTGATCACCGAGTCGCTGAAAAGTACCGTTACGCCTTCCTCGATTGTGAGGGATTCACCTTCCGGGATTTGAAGGTGGCCGGTCACCTTGTAGGTATTGCCTTTGGTCCAGGTACCGGACACTTCACCGGATACCGATTCCTCGGTTGGCTCCGGATTTACCGGCGTAGGATCGTTTTTGTCGTCGCTGCAACCGGTGATCAGGAATGCGGCAAGCGCTGAAAGCATGAATAGCTGTTTCATTTTGGATTGGTTCATGAGATTAAAAATTTTGATGACTGATTAAAATTTGTATCGTACGCCGAGCAGGTAGGAGCGCTGGTAACGGTCGCGGCGGATGAGCGTCTTGCCCGGCACGTCCTGGTTCGGGATATTGGCATTGGAGGTATTGGTATTCTTGATGAAAACTTCCATCGGGGTGTCGAGGAGGTTGTTGGCTTTCAGGAACACGCCGAGGCTGTTGCGGAAGGTTTTTTCAATGGAAGCATCCATTTGGACAAACCCCTTTTGCCAGAGGTCGTTGTCGACGAACTGTGAAACTGTACTGATTCGCTCACCTGTATAGCCGCCCGCTAGCTGCGCGTCGATGCCGTTCTCCTGGTTTTTATAGAGTATCGAAAGATTAGCCACATGCGCCGATTGTCCGTAAAGTGGCCGCGTTTGCTGGACGTTGATCGTTTCCAGATCCCCGCTCTCGTTGCGTATGCGCTTGGATTTGGGCGTGGTAATGCGGGAATGCGTGTAGGTGTAGTTGGCCTTGATGCCGAACTGCTTAACATATTTGATGTAATCGACTTCCAGGCCGTAGTTCTTCGCATTCCCGAAATTGCCCGGTGAGTAGTAAATGTCCTGCCCGCGGACGGCGTCGCGTTGAAGCGTGTATTCGATCGGATCTTTGATGAGTTTGTAGAACGCACCCACCATAAACTGCTCCGAAGCGCGCGGGAAGAGCTCGTAGCGCAAATCGATGTTGTCGGCAATGGCGCGTTTCAGGTCGGGGTTACCGCGCTCCTGGTATTCTTCATTTACGATGCGGTAGGGAACGATTTCGAAGAAGCCGGGGCGGTTGATCGAACGGAAGTATGAAGCGCGGAGGTTGATATGTTCCTCGGGTTTGTATTTGAAATGCAGGCTGGGCAAAATGTCGGTGTATTTCTGATTACCATCCGGCCGGTCTTCCCCGATCGGGAAAAGCATTGAATAACCCTGGTTGGTATGCTCGGCACGCACACCGCCGAGTATTTCCAGGTTCTTTGTTTCGGCTTTGAATTGAATAAAACCGGCATTGATCTGTTCGGTAGCATCGTAGCTCAATGCACTGCCTACCGAGCCCCGTGGGTTCTGGATCGTCCAGCGGATCTGGGTGTAGTCGGTGAAATCCTTGCCATATTCTGCAAAAGGGTCGGCTGGACGGAGTTGGTAGTTGTTGTAGAAGTTGGAGCGCGATTTGTCGCGGAACAAGCCGCCCGCCGTCCATTCCACCTGTGCCGAACCGATTGTAGAATTATAGATAACGTTGAGATAACCTGAGAAATCGCGGTCGGAGTTGTGCTCCCAACGCCGGGAAGCATCGCCTACGGTCGTTTTTCGCTCCTGGAAATTCTGCATCACGCCGATCAGCGGCACGGTTACATTGTCGGGGACTTCGTTAGTCGCTTTGGAATACACCGCCGACCATTGGACCGCCAGCGCATCGAGGAGCTGGTGCTTGCCTTGCAATGTGCTGTTGAATATCTGCTGCCTGGTGAGCCGCGAGCGGGTCGAGTAGCCGAGCGTAGCATTACCTGCCGCCGGATCGTAGCCACCAATGGTCAGCTGCGTCGATTTTACATCCCGTACCTGCACGTTGGTGAGGTTCATGAATGCATTGTAGAACTGGATTTTGTGTTTGTCGTTAATGCGGTAATCTATTTTGGAATGCAAACCATAGCGGATCTGCTGCTCGGAATATTGGCGCTCGCTCATCTTGGTAAGTGCCTCGCCGCGCAGGGTATCCACAGTTTCGGAGTCGCAGAAAAGGCTGTTGCTGCCTCGGTGGGTGTTCTGGTAACTTCCCGCCAGCAAAATGCCCAGTTTGTCTTTAAAAAAGCGGTTGCCTACCGCGATGCTTCCGAGCAGGTTGGGAGCTGGGGTTTTGAGTTGGTAGTTGACGGCGGCTGTCGAAAAATCGGCCGGGGTTGCATTGTACAGGTTGCCGTTCCGCTCATAAGGGGATTTGGATTGAATGCTTTTGAAATCATAACCCATAAACTTACGGTCCATAAAGAGCTCATTGTAGCCGGTCGAAACGTTGGCTGAGAATGTAAACCTGTCGGGCGCGTCTTTCATCACCATATTCACGGCCCCGCCGATCGCGTCGCCTTCCATGGCGGGTGTCAATGCCTTGTACACTTCGAGGCGGTCGAGGAGGTCGGAAGGAAAGATATCCAATGGAACATAGCGGTATTTGTTATCCGGACTCGGGATTTTCACGCCATTCACAAGCGTGTAGTTGTAGCGTTTGTCCATGCCGCGGAGGATTGCGTACTGGCCGTCGCCGTTGCTATTCCGTTCGAGGGAAATGCCGGAAATGCGCTGGATCACATTCGCGACGGTGAGGTCGGGAGAAATCTGGATGGTTTTACCGGAAACGATATTCATGACCTGGCTTGCATTGCGCTCCATGAGTCGCGCGGTGTTGTCGCTCGCGCCGTCGCGCTTGCCGGTTACAGCCACTTCTTCGAGTTTCAGGCCGGCCGCAGCTTCCAGGGAAAGGTCCATTTGAATAACCTCATTACCATTCACCGCAAATTCCTTTTGCAGGGGTGCATAGGAAATGTGGCGGATCGTTAGGCGGTAGGAGCCCTTTTGCAGATTCGTGATTGAAAACGAACCATCGAGCCCGGAAATATCATGCAGATTGGTCCCCTCGATGGAAATCACAACGCCCAATGCAGGCTCGCCGGTAGCGGCTTCGAGGAGCTTGCCTTTCAGCGTACCTGCGTGGAGGCTGGTGACAGTGGTTAACAGGAGGAGGGTATGTAGAAACTTTCGGATCATCGTATCAAAATGTTATCAGATTTCAAGCCGTCGGCGGTCAATGGTCGGCCGTCGGCGGTCGTCTCTTTCGGCGATACGAAGGTGTGCAGAACAAATCGAGTGATCCAAATCAGGCCCGTTAACAAAAGGGCAACAGCCCGTTTCGGAGCGTTACAACAAGGCAACAAGCGTTGCGAGGTGCGAGCAACGCGCTGATGGACAGGGATTTAAATCCCTGGTTGATGGCATTATGATTGCATTACGGCAGTGTTAAGAAATTGTTAACCAGCTAGATCGACTGGATATAGGCCGAAAGGTTGTCGCCTGCCGCCAGGTTCAGTTTCTTGCGCAGGCGGTGGCGGATCACGCGCAGGCTGTCCTGCGAAATGCCGAGGAGCGTGGCGATGTCGGTGGAGGTAAGGTTCATTTTGATCAATGCGATCAGCCGGAGGTCGTTGGCGGTGAGCGGGCCGGTTTGCTGTTGGAGCCGGTCGAAAAACGACTGGTGTACCTGCTCGAATATGCCCCGGAATTCTTCCCAATGCTGGTCGTCCTGCAGGCCCTCGCCGATTTGCTCGGACAATGCCTTGATCTGCTTGCGCTGGTCACGCTTGTCGTCCTTAATCATCTCTTCGAGCTTGGCGCGGAGGTCTTCCAGCAGCTGGTTTTTACGGATCACATGCAGGGTATAGCTGCTCAATTCCTGCGTTTTGGTTTCAAGCTGTTGTTTCAGGTGCTCTTCTTCGAGCTTTTTGTTTTTTAATTCCACCTCCATCAACTGATTCTGCGCTTCGTACACCTGCTTATGCTGCGCGCGAAGCTTCTGCTCGTTCCGGATTTTGAGCCGCTGCCGACTGATAATCAACGCGGCCACCGCGATAACCAGTATTACCACAATGCCCGTTGCAATAGAAATGAGCGTATCGATGCGCCGGGCCTGCGTCAATTGTGCGATTTCGTTATCCTTCTTCTCGATTTCATACAGGGTTTGCAGTAATGCGAGCTGCTTGTTGCTTTCCTCGGAATAAATATCATTGAGCAAGCTGCGGCTCAGCGTGAGGTAGTGGAATGCGCTGTCGTTGCGCGCGAGCAGGTTGTAAGCTTTTGAAATATCATTATAAGCACTCGAAATCTGGTAGCGCTCGCCGTTGGTCTGTGCAAGTTTCAAACTTTGAATGCTATAAGCCAGTCCCTCGCGGAAGCGGCCGGTTTTCCGCAGCACATCGCCCAGGTTATTCACCACTTCCACCTGCGCGCGTGCATTATGCGTGTGTGCATTGAGCGCGTAAGCTTTGTTGAAATAGAAATAGGCCGAATCGTACTTTTCGAGGTCTTCGTAAATGCTGCCGATGTTTTCGTAAATCTTCGCGGCGCCGTCGGTGTGGCGGTCGAGCTGGTAGGATTGCAGGGCTTTGCGCTGGAAATGAAATGCGCTGTCGTACATCTCGCGCTTTTCGTAGAGATGCCCGATCCGCCCGTAAATCTCCGCTTTACCGGATTCCTGTTTGAGGTTTTGGTAAATGAGCAAGGCTTCGTCAAACTGTTTCCGGGCGAGTTGCGGCCTGCGCGTGCGGTAATAGAGCTCGCCGAGCATGTTCAGGTTCACGGCCAGCATATCTTTCCGATCGCGGTTGCGGAATATCTTTTCGGCTTGCAGTAAATAGTCGAGCGACTGCGGATAATGCCCTGAAATAAAAAGCAGCCTGCCGATCTGCTGCAAATAGCCGGCGGCTTCTATGTCATTATTTTTCCCGATTGCCGAGTTATAATTGGCTTTTAACCCTAGCAGCAATGAGTCCGGGTTCTGCGGGCTTGCCGGAATGCCATAGTCGGGTTCCTGGAAACTGGTTTGGGCAAATGCAGTTTGAACAAACAGGCAGGGAACCGAAATTATCCAGATCATAAGCAGGATAATGCGGGGCAGGATGGGGGAGGGTGAATTCTTTTTGGCGCGGCCGGTATGCATGGCAGAAAGCGCTGGTTAATTTCACGCAAGTTACGGCGGTGTGCCTGCATGAATGGCAAAAGCCATTGAAATACATCAATGGCTTTTGATAATTAATATTAAGGTAACATTGCGTCAGCCTCAGATGAACCGGTTGATCAGGTTTTCGAGGTATTCCTGCTTGCCGGAAGTCGTTGCGGGCTCGCCTTTGGTAGCAGCCAGTTCGAACAGGTCTTCCAGTTTCAATGCACCTTTTTCGAAATCGGCACCTTTGCCGCCGTCGAAGCTTGCGTAGCGGTTTTTGCGGATTTTGTCGTATTCTCCGTTCTGGATGATCTTGTCGGCGATCACCAATGCGCGTGCCACGGTGTCGATACCGCCGATATGCGCGTGGAATACATCGTCTACGTCGGTCGAGTTACGGCGACGTTTCGCATCGAAGTTGATACCACCACCTTGCAATCCGCCTGCATTCAGGATCACGATCAATGCGCGGGTCCATTCGGCGATGTCGTTCGGGAACTGGTCGGTATCCCAGCCGTTCTGGTAGTCACCGCGGTTAGCGTCGATCGATCCCAGGATGCCTGCGTCGGCAGCTACCTGCAATTCGTGCTCGAAAGTGTGGCCGGCCAATGTAGCGTGGTTTACCTCGAGGTTCAGGCTGAAATCGTTCAGCAGGTCGTGCTGGCGGAGGAAGCCGATTACCGTTGCCGCGTCGTAGTCGTATTGGTGCTTGGTAGGCTCGCAAGGCTTAGGCTCGATGAAGAATTTACCTTTGAAACCATTCGCACGTGCGTAAGCCACCGAAATTTTCAGCATTTGCGCGAAGTGCTCCTGCTCGCGTTTCATGTCGGTATTCAAAAGGCTCATATAACCTTCGCGACCGCCCCAGAACACATAATTTTCACCGCCCAATGCGATGGTAGCGTCCAGCGCCATTTTCACCTGCGCACCTGCGTGAGAAACCACGTCGAAGTCAGGGTTGGTAGACGCGCCGTTCATATAGCGGTGGTGACCGAAAAGGTTGGCAGTTCCCCAAAGGAGTTTCACGCCGGATGCCTTTTGTTTTTCACCCAAATAAGCAGTCAATGCTTGCAGGCGCTTTTCGTTGGTACGCACGTCGTCGTCGTAATCCACTACGTCTACATCGTGGAAGCAGTAGTAAGGCAGGCCCAGTTTGGTAATGAATTCGAATGCTGCATCCGCTTTGTCCTTCGCACGGTCAACGGCATCCGCCTTTTTGTCCCATGGATAGAAAAGCGTAGGTCCGCCGAACGGGTCGAGGCCCGCGCCGCAGAATGTATGCCAGTAAGCCACCGCAAAACGCAGGTGGTCCTTCATTGTTTTGCCAGCGATAACGCGGTTTTCGTCATACCAGCGGTAAGCCAGTGGGTTGTCGGTTTCCGGGCCTTCGAAAGAGATCTTTCCGATACCCTTAAAATACTCCTGTTCTCCGAGTAGAATGCTCATTTGAATGTAGTTAATCGTTTTCTAATGGTTAAATAGATAGTCCGATGCAGCATAACAGGAGAGAGTGCTTCCTCCCTTTCCTCCATCCTCCTTTCTCCCTATTTTATTAATAAGTGTATAATTGACATTTCATACTGCAATACTATCACTTTTTTCTGAAAAATTTGCAGTACAAATAAAAAGAGGAGCAGATTTAATTTCTGCTCCTCTTTTGGTAATGTTTTTGCGGAATTTGATCAGAAGAACTTCGCGCGGTGGTCTTCGATTTTTGCGTTCTCGCGGATGGCTTCGTTCACCAGGTACGACATCCGGCTTTCCAGAGATTGGGTCAGCTGTGTTTTGTATTGGGTGAAGTCTGCGATCTTAGGCGCGTCTGTTTTGCTTGAAAGTTCCATGATGAACACACCGTTTTCGCCGGTGAACACACCTGATTTCTGTCCTGCTTTCAAACCGAATGCTTTTCCGAGCGCGATAGGGTCGAAACCTGCGCTGGTCAGGAAGCCGGTTGCCAGTGAAATGTCGTTGGCTGATTCAACCAAGGCACCTGCACCGTATTTTTTAGCGACGTCTTCCAATGAACCGCTTGCGCCTTTCAACTTGGCGGTAATCTGCTCGGCTTTCAGTTGGTTGCGCACTTTGGTAGTCAGTTCGTCGCGGAAATCGTCCACTTTCACATCTTTCGCATCCGATTTGCCTGTCAGAACAGCTACTACATATTGCTCTTCGGTTTCGAATACCGGCGATACATTCGATGGCTTGGTATCGTCTTTGAATGCCCATCTCACGATTTCGCGTGCATTCTGGATCGCATTGATATTGGTAGCCGATTCAGGAATGCGGTTTGCATTCGCCAGAACCAGCGCTTTGTTTTTCTTAACAGCTTCTTCGAACTGCTCGCGGCTTTTTACAGCGTTCGCGAATTCATCGGCTTTTCTGTACGCTTCGTCACGGGTAGCCTGGCTTGGAGCGATGGTTTTACCAATGGTCGCAATGCGGTACAGCGTATTCGATTTCGGAGCAGTTACTTTAATGATGTGGAAACCGAACTGGCTTTCTACCAAACGTGGGATCAGGCCGGGAGCGGTTGCCGAGAAAACAGCTTCTTCGAATGGCTTCACCATTGCACCGTTGTTCTGGAAGTAACCCAGGTCACCGCCACGTTGTGCCGAACCAGGGTCCGCGCTGGAAGTAGCAGCCAATGCTTCGAAGTTAGCACCTGCCTTGATCTGCGCCAGAATGCCTTCCGCTTTGACACGTGCAGCCGTTTTCGCAGAGTCCGACTGGTTTTCAGCACGGATCAGGATGTGGCTTGCTTTCGCAGAAGAAACACTGTCGGAACGGGTTCCGCCGTATTTGTAGATGAAATAGGTATTGCCTTCGCGGTAAGGTCCGTAAACGCCACCCGGAACGAAAGTTTTTACAGCCTCTTTCAACTGGTCGCTCATCGTTGCGTACGACTGGTTGATCGGCGTTGGAATATCGGTATTCATGGCTGCAAATGCAGAGTCGCTTTGTGCCGTAGCAAGACCTCTCGCGAGTTCTTTGATCTCCGTATACAATGCGGCGCTATCGTCTTTCGCAGGCTGAACCGGGAACGTTACGTACTCGATCGAGCGGGTGTCGGTTCCTTTGTATTCTTTCTTGTGCGCGCTCAGGTAATCTTGCAGCTGCGCGTCGGTTACTTTAATAGTAGTATCTACAACCGAGAAATAAGGGACGTACAGATAGCGGAGATTGGCTTTGGTGGTTTGCGCTACGTACTCTTTTTCGGCTTGTGCTTTCGGAGTGTACGACGAGAGGCGAAGCAGGTTTTCGTATTTCGCACGGGTACGCTCTTCGCGAAGGCTCTTTTCAAAATTCTCCCAGGATTTTTGTTGTTCCAAAGGAAGCGTTTTGAGATTTTTCAGGTAGTTGATCACCGCGTTCTTGTCGAAACGGCCGGTGGTAGGATCTGAAAATGCTTGCAGAATCGATGGGCTGATGTGGTTACCCTGTACCATGTCGTACAGTTCGTCGTCCGTCACCGTGAGTCCCAGTTTGTCGTATTGCTTTTTGTAAGCAATGTCCACCACGAACTGGTTCCAGGCCTGATCTCTGAGGTTAGCCAGCTCGCCTTCATTCAGGCTGCGGCCCGATTGCGCCTCGTAGTTCTGACGGAACCCGTCCACCCGGCTTTGAAAATCTTTGATATTAATTTCTTTCCCGGCAATCTCTCCCACTGTTTGGTTGTTGTTGCCGCCCAGAAGGGAATTAGGGCCCAGCAAATCGCCTCCAACCATAAAAAGAATTAAACTGATAGCGATAACCGTGACGGCTACCCCGGATTTTTCTCTGATTTTGTTAATTAAAGCCATTTTCTCGATTCAAATTAGTGCGCAAAATAAAAAGTTTTCTTGATGGAATGCAAGACCTTACATTCCTATTTACAATTATTGGCAACATCCGGACGTTGCACGGCGCGCCGGAGTTAGCAAGAGGACGGTTTTGAGGCTTTAATACATGTGTTTCAGGTTGAAAGCGTAGAAGATCGCCATAAAAATACTGAGAAAGACGCCGGCCATGGCAGTAATAGCGCCCATCCACCCGCCTATCATCAGCAGCGGAGCCAGAAATGCGACCGCTATACCACCCAGGTAGAGGTAGTAACCCCGGCGTTGCAGGTTCCACATCAGGTAAGCGGCATAGAGTGATAGGGACTCGACGATCAGCATGATAATGGCACTCGTTTTGATGTTTTTAGCGGTAGTTTGTTCGATCACCGCCTCGAACATTTTGTCCATCGTCTTGGACTGGGCGGTGCTGCCCTGGCGGTCCAGGTTTTCACGGACAGCCTCAAACGTTTCGCGGGTCTTGTCGGCAGTGATACCGGGGTTCCAAAGCCTTTCGGATTGGGTCCAGAGGCCGGAAACGGCGCTCATGAAAGTAAGGAAACACAAAACGGTAAGGAACGTGGGGCGATTCACAGGTGCACTCATTCAGTTAATAACAGATCAACAGGTTTTCTGATGAAGGATGTAAAATTTGCCGTTTTCGGTGAAAACACCAAAGGCATTTGAATATTCTTCCCGTCGGCCTACATTTGTCGTTTTTTAATCCAATAAAAACTCAAACTTTCTAACAAACAGTACTTATGAGCCTTCAAATTCTGACTGAACGCATTGCAAATATCCTGGGGACCGATAGCGGACTGGATGCCACAGCCAAATTTGTTACCGACGAAGGAGTCCTGTTTGTCGATGGAAAATCCGTGCCCAACAGCGTTTCCAACACCGACGCCGAAGCCGATTGTACATTCGAAGTCTCCGTTAAAAATGCATTGAAGCTCATCGACGGCGACCTGAACGCCATGATGGCGCTCATGACCGGCAAATTGAAGATAGACGGCGATATGGGTGTGGCGATGAAGATCGCGGAAACCTTCGGACGCCGATAGTAGGCTTTCAACCCGGATGCCTTTTTTTGGGATACCATCAGTTTTTCAACAAACGATCACACAGGCATGGACAACCACGAAAAGGCATCCGGGAATACCACCCCAAGAAGGGATTTTATCAAAGCAGGTGCACTGGCCGCCGGCAGCTTTATGATCGTTCCCCGCCATGTGCTGGGGCGCGGCTTCACCCCTCCGAGCGACAAACTCAATATCGCGGCCGTTGGTTGCGGCGGTAAGGCCGACTTCAATATTCAACAGGCATATAATAATGGTACCGAAAACATCGTCGCGCTGTGCGATGTCGACGATCGCCAATCCGATAAGTACCGCAAGAAATTCCCCAACGCACCTTATTATAAGGACTTTCGCAAGATGTTCGAGAAGGAGGCCAAGACGTTCGACGCGGTGCTGGTCACCACTCCCGACCATATGCATTACCCCGTTGCTATTGCTGCAATGCAGTTGGGTAAGCATGTATATGTTGAAAAACCCTTGACCAAAGACATCTGGGAAGCCCGGGTGCTCACCGAAGCCGCCAAAAAATACAAGGTTGTAACCCAAATGGGCAACCAGGGCAGCAGCAGCGACGGCACGCGTAACACGGAAGCGCTCGTGCAGTCGGGTGCGATCGGGGACGTGCATACGATCGAAGTCTGGACCGACAGGCCCGTGTGGCCGCAAGGCGTGCAATCCCCGAAAGACAAGGGGGAATCGCAGCCCGTACCCGCGGGCGTAGATTGGGACTTATGGCTCGGTACCGCTCCGAAACGCGATTACCATGAGGCATATATGCCGTTCCGCTGGCGCGGTTACTGGGATTTCGGCACCGGCGCATTGGGCGATATGGGCTGTCACTTTCTTGACGTGCCTTTCCGTGCATTGAAACTGGGTTATCCAACCTCCGTCGAATGCAGCGTCGGCTCCGTTTATGCCGATTTCTTCCAACAGGCATTCTTCGACGACGTCGCACCGCCATCGGCGAATATCCATTTAAGGTTTCCCTCCAAAACATCCGGCAAGGAAATCAACCTGAACTGGTACGACGGCGGTATGCGCCCGCAGCTTCCCGACGGCTGTGATTATAACACCGTGTTCGGCAAGGTCGACGGCGGGATATTATTTATAGGTACCAAAGGCATCATCAGCGCTGAAATGTTCGGGGAGAACCCGCGACTGTGGCCTGAAAGCAAATTCGCGAACGTCCGCATTGCCACTAAACCGCGCGCATTGGTGCAGGGCGGTTGGCCGGGACATCAGCAGCAGTTCGTGCAGGCTTGTAAGAAAGGATATGGGACCTATACAAGCTCTTCTTTCGATCAGTCGGGGCCTTTAACGGAGATTGTGCTGATGGGTAACCTGGCTGTACGTTCCTACCTGCATCGCGAGGCGAAGGCGGATGGGAAGGGTTTTAACTTTCCGGGCCGACAGCGGCTGATGTGGGATGGGGCGAATATGAAGATCACCAACTTTGATGTGGCGAACCGGTTTGTGAAGCGGGAGTATCGAAGGTTTTAATAGGATGGTGCGAAGCTCCTGCTTCGCACACGCTATTTGCAGGCCTCTGGCCGGTCTTACATACCTGACCGGCCGGAGGCCTGCGAATAGTTAGCACGAAGCGGGAGCTTCGTGCCAGCCATGCAGGAGCTTCGTGCCATCGATGCATTAAAGTTCCAACTCTCGCAGATACATCTGGATCGTATTCTCCAATCCTATATATAATGCATCGCAGATCAATGCGTGGCCGATTGACACTTCGTCCAGCCAGGGAATGCTTTGTTTCAAAAAATGCAGGTTATCCAGGCTCAGATCGTGGCCGGCATTTAATCCCAAACCTACTTCGCGGGCTTTTTCAGCTGCTTTGATAAATGGCAACACCGCTTTCTGGCGGTTTTCGAAATAACCTGCCGCAAAGGGCTCGGTATAGAGCTCCACACGGTCGGCGCCGCAGATTTTCGCTCCTTCGACCATGTCTTCGTCAGGATCTACGAAAACGGAAACCCGGATTCCCGCCGATTTGAATGTGCCGACGAGATCGGTCAGTTGTGCGCGGTAGGTAATGGTGTCCCAGCCTGCATTGGAAGTAATGGCGCCC
The DNA here is from genome assembly GCF_900101885.1 of Dyadobacter soli. Classification (GTDB taxonomy): domain Bacteria; phylum Bacteroidota; class Bacteroidia; order Cytophagales; family Spirosomataceae; genus Dyadobacter; species Dyadobacter soli. Next base: position 198,384 of record NZ_FNAN01000015.1, read on the forward strand.
AATGCGTCGGGTACCAATGTCACCTGGTCGGGCTTGTTGGCCAGCACCAGCTCCACAAATTTCTTTTCCGACGGGTTACCTTCGATATTGAACTCGGTCGTAACGAGTTCGCGCAGGTCGTACACATCCTGGTAACGGATATGCCGCTCGTCGGGCCGCGGGTGCACGGTAATGCCCTGTGCCCCGAACCGCTCGCAGTCCAGCGCTACTTTCAATACATTGGGATTGTCACCGCCACGGGAATTGCGAAGGGTGGCGATCTTGTTGATGTTGACGCTTAGACGGGTCATGGTACTTTAATGTTGAATGATTGAATGATTGAATGATTGAATGGGGCTTTGCTAATGAGTGAATGAGTGAATGAGTGAATGTGTGAATGATTGAATGGGGCCTTGCTAATGAGTGAATGAGTGAATGTGTGAGTTTTGATTCTTAGAGATGACTTTTCAAGTGAATTACTAACTTTGCCGGTCTGTTACAAATTTAGCATTCGAGCGTATAAAAACACCCAAATTGACATTTTTAACACTAATTCAATAACAAATGACACTGTTTGACTGATAGTTAATCGAGTATTCATTCATCGCACCGGCGACCGATCAAAATTTTAACATGCACTCATTCACTCATTCGCTCATTCAAAATTCTAACATTCAATCATTCAACATTATAGTACCATGTCACTAAAATCCCAAGTAGAATCTGGCATCAAAGACGCGATGCGTGCCAAAGACCAGGATACATTGCGTGCATTGCGCGCCATTAAGTCACTGATTTTATTGGAAGAAACCAAAGGCGGCGCAAGCGGCGACCTCAGTGCCGACGATGAGTTGAAGCTTTTGACCAAAGCAGCCAAGCAACGCCGCGAGTCAGCTGATATCTACAAAACGCAAGGCCGCGCCGACCTTTTGGAAAAGGAAGAAGCGGAATTGGCAGTTATAGAGCAGTTTTTGCCAAAACAATTAAGTGAAGACGAAGTAAAAGCCAAATTGCAGGAAATCATCGCACGCGTGGGCGCAGCGGGGCCTTCTGATATGGGCAAGGTAATGGGCGTAGCGACGAAAGAACTCGCCGGTCAGGCTGATGGACGGGTCGTTTCGACGCTGGTTAAGGCATTGCTCGCATGAAATTACTGGATGTGCTCATCCTTCTTCCCCTGCTATGGGGCGCATTACATGGTTACCGCAAAGGCCTGCTGATCGAGATCATCGGGATTCTGGGCATGGTGGTAGCCATGGTTTTGGGTTTCAAATTTCTGGGCTTGGGGATGGAGGTCCTCACGCCGTATTTCAGCGAGGGCGTCGCACGGAAAATCCTGCCTTATGTGGGATTTTCGGCGATTTTCTTTCCTACTATTTTTCTTCTGAATCAATTCGGCTACACCATCCGGCGGTCGCTGCGGTACTCTATATTAGGTACTTTCGACAGTTTTGCAGGCGCTATGGTGGGCGTTTTTACATGGGTGTTCGGTATCAGCGTGTTTTTCTGGCTGGTGAATGCGATCGGGGTTGATATTCCGAAACATCGCACGGATGATACTTACTTATACCCGATCGTAGTGCCTGTGGCGCCCACGGTAATCACCAAAGCCCTGTCACTCATGCCCCAGGGCACGGACATTATCCGCGAATGGAAACGCGATTACCTCGAAGATTGAACTTTCAATTTTCCCGCTCGGTTAAGCATTCGTTATTGACTTTCAGTACCTTTGCAGAAAATTTACAGTTGAATGCCCTGTGTGTTTGACAGATTATAGAGAAAATGACCAAGATACAGCAAAAGCAGGACATCCGTAAAATGAATGTCGACCAGATCAAAAACTGGATGACCGAACACGGAGAGAAGGCTTTCAGGGCAAAACAGATATATGAATGGATCTGGAAAAAATCGGCCCATTCATTCGACGAAATGACAAATCTCTCTTTGGCCACGCGCCAACTGATGAACGAGCATTTCGTGATCCATTCACTCGACGTTGCCAAAAAACAGCACAGCAACGACGGTACGATCAAATCCGCATTCAAACTTTTTGACGGAAACCTCGTGGAAGGCGTGCTCATACCCGCCACCGACCGCATGACCGCCTGCGTGAGCAGCCAGGTAGGATGCTCGCTCACGTGCAAGTTCTGCGCGACGGGTTATATGGATCGGAAACGTAACCTGGAAGCAGGGGAAATCTACGACCAGGTAGTCGCTATCGCGCAACAAGCCGAAAAGACATTCAATGCCCCATTGACCAACATTGTATATATGGGCATGGGCGAGCCGTTGCTGAACTATGCGAACGTGCTCAAATCCATTGAATACATTACTTCGCCCGAAGGACTGAATATGTCGCCGAAGCGCATTACCGTTTCTACGGCCGGCATAGCCAAGATGATCACCAAGCTGGCCGACGACGAGGTGCGGTTCCGGCTCGCATTGTCGCTGCATGCGGCGAACGACACAAAGCGCAACCAGATCATGCCGATCAACGAGTCGAACTCGCTTGATAACCTCGCCGAGGCATTGAACTATTTTTATAAGAAAACCGGCAACCGCATTACCTTCGAGTACATTGTCTTCAACAATTTCAACGACACTTTGCAGGACGCCAAGGAACTTTGGGAGTTTTGCAAGCGTGTTCCGGCACGGGTGAACATCATTGAGTACAACCCGATCGCCGAGGCTGATTTTAAAAACACGGAAGCCGACCGCCTGGATAAATTTGCCGCTTTCCTGGAAGATAGAGGCGTTTCCGTGCACGTGAGGAGGAGCCGTGGCAAGGATATCGATGCGGCTTGCGGGCAGTTGGCTAACAAAGAAACAAACTGAGATTAACCCGACTTAACAATTTCTTAACATTGGGTCGGTCGTTTATAAGTAGTTTTGCGTCAATAATTCAACCTATCAACTTCTTTTATGTTTGGTCTTGAAACCGACATTTTTATCCTCCTCGCTTTTAGTATTTTAGCGGCCTGCGCATTTGAATTTGTTAACGGTTTCCACGATACTGCCAACGCGGTGGCGACGGTGATTTATACCAATTCCCTGAAACCGAATGTGGCTGTAATATGGTCGGGTTTCATGAACTTCTGCGGCGTTTTCTTCGGTGGTATCGCGGTGGCGATGGGGATTGTGAACCTGCTTCCCGTGGAGCTGCTGATCGATCAGAACGTCTATCACAGTGCCGCGATGGTCTTTGCATTACTGTTCAGCGCGATCATCTGGAACCTGGGTACGTGGTATTTCGGCTTGCCGAGTTCCAGCTCGCATACACTCATCGGTTCGATCCTCGGGGTAGGTCTTGCATTTACATTAATGCCTGAAAATACACAGGGAACCGGTGTGAACTGGACGAAAGCGCAGGAACTGTTCATGTCGCTTCTCACTTCGCCGATCTTCGGTTTCGCGCTGGCGATCATCATTATGTTCATTCTGAGAAGGTCGCTGTCCAAACCACTTCGCGAGATAGTTTTCAGCGAACCGAAGAAAAACGAAGCGCCGCCGATCTGGATTCGCGCGATTTTGATCACCACCTGTACTTTGGTAAGCTTTTTCCACGGCTCCAACGACGGCCAGAAAGGGGTAGGGTTAGTAATGCTGATCCTGATCGGTATCGTTCCTGCGCATTTCGCACTGGACAATTCCAAAGATCCTATCGGAATGAGAACCGACCTCGTTGGCATTGAACGGGCAGTGAATACGATCGATTCTACGCGCCTTTCCATTTCCGACCGTGCGCATTTGTATACCATTAAAACCGAGATCACGCATTTACAGAAGCAGATCGACCATCCGTTGCCTGAGCATCGCCTTCCGAAAGAAGAGCGTATGGAAGCACGGCGCTCGTTGCTGCTCGTGAGCCGTAATATCAAAACAATCCTCGACAACGGCCAGGCAAATCTCAATGCCACCGACCTCGCATTCCTGAAAAAGCAGTCAGGTGGTGAGCATGGTATCCGAAGATATACTGACTACGCGCCGGACTGGGTTATTCTCATGATTTCACTTTCACTGGGCCTCGGAACGATGGTAGGCTGGAAGCGGATCGTGGTAACGATCGGTGAGAAGATCGGAAAGCAGCATTTGACTTACGCACAGGGCGCTTCGGCTGAGCTTGTGGCAGCAAGTACCATTGGGGTGTCGTCTTCCCTGGGCCTTCCGGTAAGTACTACGCACGTACTTTCATCGGGTATCGCGGGTTCCATGGTAGCCAGTAAGGGTGTGAAAAACCTCCAAGGCGGTACCATTCGTAACATCGTGATTGCGTGGGTTTTGACGTTGCCGGTAACCATGTTGTTGTCTGGTACGCTGTACGCTTTTTTCCGCTGGGTGTTGTAAGGCATTCATTAAATAAGGCACTAGAAAGCCGTCGGGACCGTTCCCGGCGGCTTTTGTTTTAGCACTGCCGCCGCACTTTCTTTGCTTTACATTGGTTTAATATCGTAAATTCGGCATGGATTTTAGTATTAAATAAAAGCCAATTATTCACCATAATGACTACAATTGAAGCGCAGGTTAACCGGTACGGATATGTGACGGAAGCGGTTGCGGAGGACATCGATCTGGTTGCGGAGATCAACCGCCTGAAAAAAGAAAAGAATGCGGTCATTCTCGCACACTACTATGTGAACGAGGAAATCCAGGACCTGGCCGACTATATCGGCGACAGCCTCGGCCTATCGCAACAGGCAGCGGCTACCGATGCCGATATGATCGTTTTCTGCGGCGTGCACTTCATGGGCGAAACGGCGAAAATCCTCAGCCCCAGCAAAAAGGTGGTGATTCCCGACCTGAATGCGGGCTGCTCGCTGGCGGATTCCGCTCCGGCCGACAAGTTTGCCGCATTCAAAGCGCAGTATCCGGACCATATCGTGATCAGCTACATCAACTGCTCGGCGGAGATCAAAGCATTGACCGACATCGTTTGTACTTCTTCGAATGCATTGCAGATTGTGGAAAGCCTGCCGAAAGATCAGAAGATCATCTTCGCGCCGGATGCTAACCTGGGCCGCTATGTCGCGCACAAAACCGGCCGTGAAATGGTGCTTTGGGACGGTGCCTGCATTGTGCATATTGATATTTCAAGGGAAAAACTGGCGCAGCTGCGTGAAGAACACCCGGACGCGTTGCTGATCGCACACCCGGAATGCAAAGAAGACATTTTGAAGCAGTCTGATTTCGTAAGTTCTACAACCGGCCTTTTGAAATTTGTAAAAGACTCGCCGCACGACAAATTTATCGTCGCTACCGAGGCTGGTATTTTGCATAAAATGAAACAGTCGGTACCAGATAAGAAGCTTATTCCTGCCCCGGGCTCCGACAACAATACGTGCGCTTGCTCCGAATGCCCTTATATGAAAATGAACACCCTCGAAAAGGTCTACAATGCGCTGTATTATGAGCAGCCGGAGATCTTTGTACCCGAGGACATCCGCCTGAAAGCTTATGATTCCGTAGCACGCATGCTGGAACTGAGCAAAGGCATCTGACACCCGATATAAAACCCTATTCCTGAAATTATGCCCCAATTTGATTTTCTGATTATCGGTTCGGGAATTGCCGGACTTAGCTATGCAGCCAAATTAGCCCGCCATTTCGACGAATTGAATGAAGAAGTGTCCATCGCTGTGATCACCAAGGTCCAGGCCGATGAAACCAACACCAAATATGCCCAGGGCGGCATTGCGGTAGTATGGGCGGAGTCCGATTCGTTTGAAAAGCACATTCAGGACACCATGGATGCGGGGGATGAGGTCAATAAAAGGAATATTGTGGAAATCGTGGTGCGGGAAGCGCCGGAACGCATTCAGGAGCTGATCGACTATGGTACCCGCTTTGATAAGGAAAAAGGAGGCGAATACGATCTTGCCAAAGAAGGCGGCCATTCAGATCATCGCATTCTGCATTTCAAGGACATTACCGGCGCGGAAATCGAGCGGGCATTGCTGGAAGAGGTCAACCGCCACAAAAGCATCCAGATTTTTACGCATTACTACGCCGTGGAACTGATCACCCAGCACCATTTGGGCGAAACCGTTTACCGCTACCGCGAGGATATTAAATGCTACGGGTCTTACGTGCTCAATCGGCAGACGGGAGAAGTGGAGAAGTTTTTGGCTAAAACCACATTGCTCGCGACCGGCGGCATCGGCAATATCTACCAAAGCACTACCAACCCTACCATCGCAACCGGCGACGGCATTGCGATGGCCTACCGCGCGAAAGGCATTTGCGACAACATGGAATTCATCCAGTTCCATCCTACCAGCTTTTATCAACCAGGTCAGAAGCCGTCCTTCCTCATTTCGGAAGCGGTGCGTGGTTTTGGAGGTATATTAAAAAGGGCGGATGGCAGCACGTTCATGGAAAACTATGACAGCCGCCTCTCACTCGCCCCGCGCGACATCGTCGCCCGCGCCATTGACTCCGAAATGAAGAAAAACGGGGTCGATCACGTGTACCTCGATGTCCGCCATTGCGATTACGAAAAGTTCCTCGAACACTTTCCGAACATTACCGAATACTGCCTGCAACAGGGCATCGATGTGCGGAAAGATATGATCCCGGTCGTGCCTGCGCAGCATTATATGTGCGGGGGCGTGCGCGTGAATGAATGGGGCAAGACCAATATTGAATTTCTCTATGCGGTAGGGGAATGCTCCTGCACAGGATTGCACGGTTCCAACCGCCTCGCTTCAAACTCGTTGCTGGAAGCGGTCGTTTTCGGGCATCGTGCCTATGAAAGTACCGTAGCCAACTTTGAAGATGCGATAATCCCTGCAAACATTCCGGAATGGGACGACTCGGGCACCACGCACCCGGAAGAGCAGGTACTCGTTACCGAAATGACCCGCGAGCTGAACAGTATTATGTCCAATTACGTAGGCATCGTGCGCACCGACCGCCGTCTGAAACGCGCCTACGACCGCCTAGAACTCCTGCATCAGGAGCACGAGGAACTGTACCGCGAATCGAAAGTGTCGGTGGCGATATGCGAGCTGAGGAACATGATTTCAGTTTCTTACCTGATTATTAAAATGGCTATGGCCCGACGTGAGAACATCGGGCTGCATTACAATGCCGATCATGTGCATGCTTAGGGCTGCTGCGGTTTTTGAGCGAGCATGTTGCGGTTTTTGCGGGTAAGTGCCCGCTGCCATACGTTTTTGCCTATTTTTTCTCCCAAATGCGTGCCTTCCTCTACACCATCGCGGTAGTGGATACCGCCGTAAACGCGGCTGATAGACGCATCCCAGTAAGCTTCTTCAAACGACTTGAAGGATTTGATGCCGTGCCCGTATTTTTTCTCGGTGGTATCGGTGAAAGCCACATAAACTCCTACCAAATGGGTGAGCACGACGCCGCAGGCTGCTGAAATGGAGCTATGGCCGCTCACGTACTCAGGGAATGCCGGCGTTTCCAGGAATGGGCGCCAGTTGGGGTCCCAGTTGTTGTTGATCACCGTTTCCGGGCGGATGCGCACGGTGCGGTACTTTTCGTCCCAGCAGGCAATGAATGCATCATAAATGGAAAGCGCCCCCAACGTATATGCTTCTACCGATTGCATGAGATCCAGCTTTTTGTCCGTTGCTACGGTTCTTACGATTGCCATCCAGTGACCGGCGGGTGTCATTTTTTTATTGGCAAACATGGCGTGGCCAACGACATTGGTAACAAATGCATTATCATCCCAGAAGTACGCGGTCGCCTTCTGATCTGCGGTCAGGCTGTTGCCTGTGTTATAAACTTCCATCGCCAGCTGCATGAATTTGCTCGTTTTGGCAAGGTCATAGGGTGCAGGCGGCGGACAGCGAAACTGCGTCACCGAATCGAGTGAGAAGGTCCTAACGGTATTCCACATAGGTTCGCAGGCGTCCGCATACGCAGGCGGCGTAGGCACCCAGGTGCCGGGTTTATTGGTCACCGTATAGCGGTAACCGCGTATCTCTTTATAGTGGTCTTTCGCTGAATAAGCCAGTATATGCTTCGCTACCGTGTCGCCGTATGCGATGGAGCGTTCATATACGTCTTCCGGAATACCCATTTCCTGATACTTTTTGTAAAGCTCCTTTTCGTAGGCATCCCACATATTCCCAGAGAACGTGAGCGTGCGCGCTACGACCGTGAACGCCTTTACACTCGCGAGCGGGAAACAATAGGCTAGTGCCGAGTCGGGTTGCGGTGGGGTTTTGAATTTAATTAATTGATTTCCAAGTGATTGGTATTCTTTGTTGCTAGGAGCGAGTGCTTCGTAGGCAGCCAGGAATGAATAACCATATATGCGGCTCGCTACCGGCGGCTTAAATATATCGTGAATGATCACATCGGTGAGATGCGTAGCCGTTTCGTGGAAAAGCTGCGGATCGGCCGCTTTCGCATTGTATTCGGCGGGCGAGGATTCCTTTTTACACCCGTACAGAAAGCAAACTAGCAAGAGGGAGAGTAGACGAAACTTCATTCGATTTCAAAGGGAAATTTGTAACTGAAAACGCTCTACGAATATAGCAAGAAATGGGAATTCGAGGATAATTCTGTACAAAAGAATGATAAATTGTAACTTATATATAACTAATTATAAAAAATGTTCGATATCTACTATTATTTATTGTTATTTTTTAAGAATGCATATTCATTAACCGGGAAACCTTTTTTTTGTAAAAAAATTAATATCTTTTTGTACAATCAAGCGAGTATATAACAATTCATGGTACTTCTCCTGCAATCAACAGGAGTATACAGATGAGATTGTGTATGATATACACTGTTTGAAATCCTGGACTCTGTTCGATGAAAGTAATCACCCTAATCGCTAAAATCTCTCTATGTAAAAAATTCTCCTGGCTACACTTTTTATGATCCGCAGGAGCAGATTTTCGGGATGGAAATCCAGGTCTGACTCCACGTTCCGTGCTTATACGGTTAAGCAAACATCTTACTACAACATTCTTAATCTAACTATTAATCTATGAGATTTTCTACTGGATGGACGCCTCGTGCTGTATCACGAAGTGTTTTTTCTCTTTGCCTCGCCCTGGTGACGGTCGTGGGTGCATTCGCCCAGAATACCATCAAGGGTAAGATCAAAGACGAACAGGGACAACCGCTACCTGGGGTAAGCGTTGTCGTGAAGGGAACCACCGCAGGTACAGTAACTGATAATGAAGGACTCTACACAGTGAATGCCGAGAAAAGCGGCACATTGGTATTCTCGTTTATCGGTTATCTCACACAGGAAATTCCCGTAGGCGGCAAAAGCATCCTCGATGTAATATTGCTGGCTGATACCAAGGCACTTGAAGAAGTGGTCGTGGTGGGATATGGTACTGCCAAAAAGGCAACCCTGACCGGCTCGGTGACCGCCGTAAAAGGTGCCGAACTTCAGAAAGCGCCGGCTGCCAACTTATCCAATACGCTGGGTGGACGTCTGCCCGGTATCTCGGCGGTACAATCTAGCGGTGAGCCCGGCTATGACGGCTCGGCGATCCGTATCCGTGGTACCAACTCATTGGGTAACAGCAACGCGCTGATCGTAGTGGATGGTGTTCCAAACCGTTCCGGTGGTCTCGACCGTATCAACCCTGCCGATATCGAAAGTATTTCGGTACTGAAAGATGCGGCTGCGGCGATCTACGGTTCACGCGCGGGTAACGGGGTAATCCTCATCACCACCAAACGCGGTAAATCGGGCAAGCCACAACTTTCTTATGATATGAACTTCGGTGTGTCGCAGCCTACGCGTACACCTGAAATGTCGAATGCAGCGGAATACGCAACAATCCGTAACGAATTGCAGATCTACGACAACCTGCCCGTTGGACAGTGGCAAGGTGCGTTGCAGGGCTTCAATACCAACGGCTCTTATACCAGAACGGACAATGGAAACGTGGTCAACGCGGTATTCAACCCGGATGATATGAAGAAATTCCGCGACGGCAGCGATCCATTCCTGCACCCGAACACCGACTGGTATGGCTCGGTAATCCGTAAATGGGCACCACAGCAACGCCACAACCTGCAATTGACCGGTGGTAGCGAGAATATCAAATACCTTGCTTCGATCGGCCACATCAACCAGGATGGTTACTATGAAAATTCGGCAACAGGTTACAAGCAGTACGATATGCGCCTTAACCTCGATACGAAGATAAATAAATACGTTACGGCCAATATCGGACTTACCCTGCGTGAAGAATTCCGTCACTTCCCTAGTGGTGGCAACAGCGCCGGTGCGATTTTCCGTATGCTGATGCGTGGTAAACCGACTGAAATCGCAATCTGGCCGGACGGACGTCCCGGCCCGGATATTGAAAATGGTCAGAACCCGGCAGTTATCACAACCAATACAACCGGTTACAACAACGACCGGAGAGACTACATTCAAACCAATGGTGGTTTGGAAATCCAGGTTCCAGGTGTGCCAGGATTGAAAATCAATGCGATGGCCGCGATCGATAAGCAAATGCGCCGTCAGAAAAACTTCGAGACACCGTGGACATTGTATTTCTGGGACAAAAAAACCTACGAAGCCGACGGCAAAACGCCATTCCTGACAGGAACCGTTCGTTCGACCTTTAAAGATCCGCGTCTGAGAGAAAGTTCTTCACAGGAACTATCGATCCAGCTCACAGGTCAGGTATCCTATGAAAAATCGATCGATGGCCACAACTTCAACCTGATGGCGGGAGCGCAGCGTGAAAAGGTGGATGGCGACGGTTTCTTCGCATTCCGCCGTTACTTCATTTCGCCCGTGGTTGATCAGCTGTTTGCAGGTGGTACGCCGGAGCAGGACCTTGGCAACTTCGACCTCTTCAAAAGAGCCCGTTTGAGCTACTTTGGTCGTGCCGGTTATAACTTTAAGGAAAAATACCTTGCAGAATTCCTCTGGCGTAAAGATTACTCATGGGTATTCCCGCCGGAAGGCCGCTCAGGCTTCTTCCCCGGGGTATCTGCCGGATGGCGTATTTCGGAAGAAGGTTTCTGGAAAAACAGCATTTCGCGCTACGTGAACAATGTGAAACTGCGTGCTTCATGGGGACAGATGGGTGCTGAGCCATACTTCCTGGGAACGGAAACTTTGGCTGAATACCAATACCTGTCGACCATGGGCTTCGGAACCTACATTATCAATGATCAGGTTGTGAAAACATTGCTCGAAACCCGTGTAGCTAACCCCGACTTTACCTGGGAGGTTGCGAATAACTCCAACTTCGGTATCGAGGGTACATTGTTCAACGACAAGCTGGCATTTGAATTCGACTACTTCGTAAACAACCGTTCGAAAATCCTGATCCCGAAAGCAGGTTCTACGCCTTCGTCAGCGGGTATCGACGGCAAGCTTCCACCTCAAAACCTTGGCAAGCTGCAAAACAAAGGATGGGAATTCAAACTTAGCTACGATGGCAATGCAGGCGACTTCTCGTACTCGGTAAGTGTGAATGGTGGTTATGCCAAAAACAAAATCAAGTACTGGGACGAAACGCCGGGTGCTCCTGTTTACCAGCAATCAACCGGCATGCCTTACGGTTCGTTCCTCGTGTATCAGTTCGACGGCGCATTCAGAAGCCAGGAGGAAATCGATGCCAACAAAATCGACTATACTCCGATCACGGGTAACCTTCGTCCGGGTGACATGAAGTTCAAGGATGTTAACAACGATGGCAAAATCAATGGTGACGACCGTATCCGTTCGGAAAAAGTACAGCGCCCATGGTTTACAGGCGGCGCTTCGGTGAACCTTGGCTACAAGCAGTTCGATCTTTCTATGTTGTTCCAGGGAACGTTAGGAGGGCTTCAAATCGTAGGTCTGACAGAATCCGGCGACATTGGTAACTACCTGAAATACGACTTCGACCACCGCTGGACGATCGACAACCCGACCGACAAATACCCACGTCTGACCAACCGTAACAACCGTTACTACACCAACACCGGCCAGGCAGGTATCAACAACTACTTCCTGAAAAGCAACAACTACCTGCGTTTGAAAAACATCGAACTCGGATATAACCTGCCTTCGGAAATCGGTTCGAAAATCGGTTTGAGCAACCTGAGAATTTATGTGAACGGATTGAACCTCCTTACTTTCGACAAAATCAAAGTTTGGGACCCGGAAGCTACTACCAACAGTGGCCAGTACTATCCACAAGCAAGAGTTCTCAGCGCAGGTGTACGTCTAGCATTTTAACGAATAAGAAATATGAAATTGAGATATAAGTATTTGTTGGTTGCTGCATTGATGGCGGGAGGCTTGTCATCGTGCGATACTGATTTCCTCGAAGTGACGCCGCCAACCGAAATTCCTAGCGAAGAAGCATGGAAAGACGGTGCGTTGGCCGAAGGTTTTGTGACAGGTATTTACGCAGGTCTTCAACAGGGTGGTTTCAGCGAGCAAATGCTTGCGTCACTGACTGACGAAGCCGTGTTTACCCACACAGGACGTAACATTAACACGGTGAACGAGGGTAGTTTGAGCCCTTCCAACCTCGGCTGGGTGGACGCGACCTACGGTTGGAGCCAGATGTTCCAGTACATCCGCGCTTCCAATATCGCGCTCGCCAACCTGGCGACTGCGACGTTCACGGACGATGTATTGAAAACACGTCTGAAAGGCGAAGCGTATTTTATGCGCGCCTACTACTATCAGCAGCTGGTACGCTACTACGGCGGTGTTCCGATCATCAAGAAAGTGTATTTGTTGAACGAAGACTACACTGTTCCCCGCAATACATTCGATGAATGTATCAAACAGATCGTGAGCGATGCGGACAGCGCAGCACTTTTGCTCGATGGTAAGACATTGGCGAAAGGCCGCGCAACCAAAGCCGCTGCATTGGCGCTGAAATCACGCGTGTTGCTTTATGCTGCCAGTGATTTGTACGATGTCCCTACTGCGAAAGCGAAATCCGCGGTACTTGCGGCATTCGCGAACCCCGAATTCCTTGGATACACCTCGGGTGACCGCAAGGCACGCTGGACAGCGGCACAGGCTGCTTCGAAAGCTGCATTAGATGCAAGCGGAGGTGGTTATAAGCTGAACCTCACTGCGCCTGTAACGGCAGAGCAGGGCAAGATTAACTACATTTCGATATCTATGGCCGGTGCCAGTGGTGACAAGACCCTCGATGCGTCGGGCGCCAGCGAGCTCATCTTTGCCCGCTACTTCACGCCAAGCCAGAACGAAGGTGCACGGCAGACCGGCTTGAACAACGGCCCTAACGGCTACCACAACTGGGCGGGTAACACGCCGATCGGAACACTCGTGGACGACTATGAAATGATGGACGGAACGAAGTTCTCATGGATGAACCCTACCCACAAGGCAAGCCCGTACACAGGCCGCGACCCACGTTTCTACGCAACCGTTATGTATGACGGTGCTACCTGGAAGCCTCGTCCATCCGATGCGAAAGACCCTGCGAACCAGATCCAGACCGGTGCTTATGACCTTCTGGATGACAAAGGTGCATTGTTCAACCGCAAAGGACTCGATACGCGCAGCAGCTCTATCGAAGACTGGAACGGAAGCCGCACAGGTTACTACATGCGCAAGTTCATCGATCCGAACCCGTCATTGTACGACAACACCGACCGCCAGAATATTCCGTGGCCGTTCATGCGCGTGACGGAGCTGGTATTCAACTACATCGAGGCCAGCATTGAAGTAGGCGACGATGCCGTTGCATTGGAATGGCTGAACAAAATCCGTTTCCGTGCGGGTATGCCTGCATTGAAAGTGTCTGGTGCTGCATTGAAAGAAGCTTACCGTCACGAAAAGCGCATTGAAATGGCTTACGAGGAGCAGCGTTACCACGATGCTCGTCGCTGGATGATCGCACAGGCTACATTGGGCCGTCCTTTGCAGTACATCAACGTGATCGGTAAATTCAAAGCTGGTAAAACAATGAAGGAGCCATATCATTACGACCCAACGATTTATGACTATACTTACACCCCGGTGGAAGAGAAATCGCACGAAAACCGTACCTGGGTGGATAAGATGTATTTCCGTCCGTTCAGCCGCGACGAAATGAACCGTAACGCAAAACTGGTACAAAACCCCGGTTACGACAAATAGTTATATTTTATTGACTAATTTTACAGAAACTATGCTTTGGCTTACAAGGCATAGTTTCTTTTTTGTACTCCTTATAAACTCTTCATTCCCTGTCATGAAGCAAATATGGCCCTGGAAAACAGGCGGCATGATATTGATCGCCGGACTTGCTCTTTCCGGTTGTGACAAATCCTCCGATTCCAAAGAAGAAAAGAAAGGTCCCGACGGTCCGCCGCTTTTCACGCTTTTAGCACCCGAACAAACCAAAATCGACTTTGCCAACACATTGACGGAAGGGCTTAACACCAACGTGCTGATGTACGAGTACTTCTATAATGGCGGTGGCGTGGCGGTGGGCGATGTGAATGGCGACGGGCTCGACGACGTGTATTTTACCGGCAACATGGTGCCCAACAAACTCTATCTGAACAAAGGGAAGATGGTGTTCGAGGACATTACGGCCCTCGCCCAGGTAGGCGGGCGCGAGCGTCCGTGGAAGACGGGTGTGACGATGGCCGATGTGAATGGGGATGGCAAGCTGGATATTTACGTGTGCTACTCCGGCGCGGTTTCGCCGGAAAGCCTGAAAGATCAGTTGTTTATCAACAAGGGCAACAATGCACAGGGCGTCCCGCAGTTTGAGGAAATGGTGGAGCAATATGGTCTGGGCGTAATGAGCAATAGCACACAGGCGGCATTCTTCGATTTCGACAAAGACGGGGACCTGGATATGTTCCTGCTGAATCATAACCCCAAAGCATTGCCGATCCTCGACGAGGCCAGCACGGCGGATATTTTGAATAAAGAAGACCCCATTACCGGCGTCAGGCTTTTCCGCAACGATCCGCAAAACGGCACGCCGCATTTTACAGACATTACCAAAAAGGCGGGCATTCATAGCTCGCAGCTTAGCTATGGCCTCGGAATCGGCATTGCCGACATTAACCAGGACGGCTGGCAGGATATGTACATTTCGAACGACTACTCCGTTCCCGACTTTTTATACATCAACAATGGCAATGGCACCTTCACCGACGCGCTCGACGCGAGTATCGGCCATACCTCGCATTCCTCGATGGGTAACGACATTGCCGATTTCAATAACGACGGCCTGCCGGACATTTTTACCCTCGATATGCTTCCCGAGGATAACCGCCGCCAGAAGCTGCTGACGGGCCTCGATAATTATGAATTGTTTGATTTTAATGTAAAAATGGGTTTTCATCACCAGTATATGCGTAATATGCTGCAACTGAATGAAGGTCTGGGCAAAGGCTCAAAGCAACCGGTATTCTCCGAAATCGGCCAGCTTTCCGGCGTTTCCAATACCGATTGGAGCTGGGCTTCGCTGTTCGCGGATTATGACAACGATGGCTGGAAAGACCTTTTCATCACCAACGGCAACCTGCGCGATTTTACGAATATGGATTTCGTGAAGTTCATGGGCGACAAATTGAAGCGCTTTGAAGGTCAGGTGAAACGCGAAGACGTGCTGCAACTGGTGTACCAGATGCCTTCTTCCAATATGAAGAATTACCTGTTTCAAAATAAAAAAGACCTCACATTCACCAATGTAGCCGATGCCTGGGGCGTGGGGGAAATCTCCAACTCCGGCGGCGCAGCTTACGCAGACCTCGACAACGACGGCGACCTCGACCTCGTCGTGAGCAATATCAACAAGCCGGCATTCATCTACCAGAACGACGGTGACAAGCATTTGAAAAACAATTACATCAAAGTAAAACTCACCGGAGCCGGCCAGAACACGCTCGGGCTTGGCGCTAAGGTGACGATTTACCAGAAAGGCCAGCAGCAATACCTCGAACAAATGCCGACCCGCGGCTATCAGTCGAGCGTGTCGCCGGTACTGCATTTCGGATTGGGTAAGGAAGGAGCTATCGATTCGCTGGTGGTGACCTGGCTGAATGGTAAGCAGGAAAAAGTTATTAGTCCGAAAATAAACACAACACTGGCACTGTCGGAGGCGAATGCGAAGTCGAATGCGAAAGCGGAAAAAGTAATAACACCAGTATTCAAGCCGGTAGCTTCGCCGATTGCATTCAAAAGCCCTGCGGTGAAACTGAACGATTTCAAACGCCAGCCGCTGCTGATCAACCCGATTTCATTCTCTAACCCCTGCATGCGTAAAGGCGATGTGAATGGGGATGGGCTGGAAGATGTGTTCATCGGCGGTACCTCCGGCGAAGTGGCCAGACTGTACATTCAGCAGAAAGGCGGCGCATTCACTGCGAAAATGGTACCTGCATTTGAAGCCGACAAGCAAAGTGAAGATACCGACGCATTGTTCTTCGATGCGAATGGCGATGGTGCGCAGGACATTTTCGTCGCCAGCGGTGGATATGCCAACTTTATGCCCGAAGATCCGCTGCTGCAAAGCCGGTTGTATATCAATGACGGGAAGGGCAATTTTACCAAAGCTACCGGCGCATTGCCCGCGATGCTCACGAGCGCGAGCTGCGTACGCACGGCGGACGTGAATGGCGATGGCAAGCCGGATCTTTTCGTGGGCGGTCGCGTGATCCCTGGCCGTTACCCGGAGGCACCGCGTAGTTATGTGCTCATTAATGATGGAAAGGGTAAATTCACTGATCAAACGGCGGCATTGTCCAAAGAGCTGGAACGTATCGGCCTCGTGACCGACGCCGCCTGGACGGACTTGAATGGCGATAAAAAGGCGGATCTGGTCGTGGTAGGAGAGTGGATGCCGGTGACGGTTTTTATCAATAATAATGGTAAACTCGAAAACAAAACCAACGAATATTTCGACAAACCTTACAGCGGCTGGTGGAACAAAATCCTCGTCGAAGACCTGAACGGCGACGGTAAGGACGACCTCGTGATCGGTAATATGGGGACCAACACCCAATGCAAAGCCAGCGACGCCGAACCTGTGGAAATGGTTTACAAGGATTTCGACGACAATGGCTCGGTGGACCCTGTCATGAGTTTCTACATCCAGGGCAAAAGCTACCCGTACGTCACCCGCGACGAAATGCTCGATCAGATGAGCATCATGCGTACCCGCTACCAGGATTACAAAAGCTACGCCGACCTTACGGTAAAAGAGATTTTCACCAAGGAAGAACTGGAAGGCGCAAAGGAGCTGAAAGCGACCTATTTAAAAACCGCCTACTTCGAAAGGGGCGCGAATGGCAAGTTTGCAGAGAAGGCATTACCGCTGCAAACGCAGGTATCGCCCGTTTACACCATTACCTCTCTCGATTACAATGGCGATGGCAAAAAAGATCTGCTGCTTTGCGGCAATGTGAGCAAAGCGCGGCTCCGGTTCGGAAAGTACGATGCCAATTACGGCATTCTTTTGCAAGGCAATGGCAAAGGGCAGTTTGAATACGTGCATCAGGATCAATCGGGTTTTGGATTGAAAGGCGATGTGCGAAGCGTGCTGCCGCTCGGCAATAAGTTGTTATTCGGGATTAATCAACAGGAAATTAAAGCATATCAAATTGGCAAAGTTCAGTAACCTTCTTCTGGGAATGCTGCTGGCTGTAATGGGAACAGCCTGCAAAAAAAATGAATCCAAAAAGGAAATCGCGCCGACGGTAATCGGGCAGGTGACGGCACAGATGACCGACGTAATGGTGCACGACGTGACAAATCCGCCGCTCGGAGCCCGTTTCTACTCCTATGCATGCCTGGCCGGCTACGAAGTCGTGGCCGCGAATGATAAGGCATATCCTTCCATGCACGGCGTGTTGAATGATTTCCCGGAAATCGAAAAGCCAAAAGTGGGAGAGTATTCCTATCAGCTTGCAGCAGCATTGGCCATACTTGAAACGGCGAAGAAAATGCAGCCCTCCGGCGGGGCACTGCTCCCGAAATACCAGCAGAGTTTGATAGACTCCTGCAAGAAAATCGGGTTTACGGACGAGGTGCTGGCCGGTTCACAGGAGTACGCACTGGCGATTAGCAAGCAGATTTTAAAGTATGCCAAAGGCGACCGTTACAATAGGATCAGCAACTTCCCGCGGTATGAGCCACATGGCGGCCCGGGAACCTGGTATCCGACGCCTCCGGGCTATTTCCCGCCCGTAGAGCCTTATTTCAAAACCGTGCGGCCATTCACGCTCGACTCGTCATCGCAGTTCAGACCCGCGCCCCCGGTGGCATTCTCGGAAGCGAAGGATTCGGATTTTTACAAACTCATGAAGCGTAATTACGACGACGATCAAAAGGCGCAGGAACACCGCGTGATCGCCGCATTCTGGGACTGTAACCCATTTGCATTGGAAAACAAAGGGCATTTACTGGTGGGAATGAAGAAAATATCCCCGGGAGCACATTGGATGGGCATTACCGACATTGCCTGCCAAAAAGCCAAAACCGATTTCTCCAAAACAATGCTTATCAACACAGCCGTAGCAATCGGGCTCATGGATGGCTTTATGGCTTGCTGGGACGAGAAGTTCCGCAGCAACCGTATCCGCCCCGAAACGGCCATCCGCAAATACATCGACCCAAGCTGGAAGCCATTCCTGCAAACCCCGCCATTTCCGGAATACCTGAGCGGGCACTCGGTGATATCGACAGCCGCCGCCGTGATACTCACGCATTACTTCGGGGATAATTTCGCTTATACCGACACCGTCGAGGAGCGATTTAACCTCAAAGCACGCCCATTCAAATCATTCCTCGCTGCCTCGGAAGAATCCGGACTGTCACGCTTTTACGGCGGCATTCACTTTATGGACGCGATCGAAAACGGCCAGAAGCAAGGGCAGCAGGTTGGGGAATGGGTGGTGAAGACGCTGGCGAAATGAGTTTAGATTTTCGTCAGCTCTTGTTCTATAAAATTAAGCAGATTTATAATCATTACTTCGTGATTGACTTTAAAAGAGTCACTGGCCGGAGTAATGATGTATTTGTACTGCGGCGCCAAGTCTTCGATACAATTGATAAACCCTCTTGAAACTGCTGGGCTGTTGCTCAGCTTTATCTCAATACACGCCTCGGGCTGGATGCCCCTGACTAAAACAAGATCGCACTCTGCGCCCGCCTGCGTTCTGTAAAAGAACATATCCAGGTCTTCGGGAAGCGATTGATAAATTTGTTCAACCACATATCCCTCCCAGGAGGCGCCAATGCCGGGATGGCCCTGTAAGTGCTCAAAGCTGGCAATATTCAGAAGTCTGTGTAGGATACCTGTGTCACGTATGTATATTTTGGGTGATTTGATCAGTCTTTTTTTAGCGTTGACAAACCAAGGTTGTAACTTTCTGATCAGATACGCACCTTCAAGAAAATTGGCATAGCGAAGAACTGTCGGCGCAGACACACCTAACGAACGTGCAAATACCTCCGCATTCCAAAGGTTACCATTTGAATGCGCAATCATACTCCAGAAGTTTCGAAGCGTTGAAGGAGATAATTCTATGCCGAATAAATAAGCAAGGTCTCTTTCTATATAGCTTTTGATAAAGTCAGTTAGCCATTCCTTTCTGAAATCCCTGTCTAAATTGAGTAACGGTTCCGGAAACCCACCCGTAAACCAATGTTCCTCCATTTCAATCTGATCGGGAAGTTCGGCTATATTAATTGGAGACAACTCCATGTACGCAATCCTTCCGGCCAGGGATTCCGAAACGCCCTTAACCAATGCAGGAGAAGCAGAGCCAAGTAAAATAAACCTTCCCGGTACTCGGTGCGCGTCGATCAGCGGCCTCATAACCGAAAACAATGATGGCATCAGTTGAATTTCGTCTACGATCACTGTTGAGCCTTCGTATCGGCTTAAATAACTGTAAGGGTCGGCAAGTTTAGCCTCATCCCTGGGATTCTCGATGTCGAGGTAGAGGAATTCACTTTCGGGCGTCTCAGCAAGTTGCTTAGCGAGTGTGGTCTTCCCTACCTGCCTCGGTCCCAGGATCGCGACCGCTGGAAACTGTTTCAACCGCTTTTGAATTAAACTCTGAATTTTTCTGGTTAGCATACAGAAAGATAAGCGAATGGCCTAGTAAATCCAAAATTCAACTTTGGATTTACTAGGTTATTCGCTTATGGCAACTTTATTTAGCAGTTCAATTGCGTAGCTGTATCCAACCTCAAACAGCTGATCAGCCTTCCTGAAATCAAAAATGCTGAAACGGCTTAACGCCGGGGGCTCGATTTGCAAATCACACTTTGCGAATCGGGCCTTTGTTTTGGTATGCATCGCCAGAATGAGGCTGCGGTAAACGATCTCGGTCGTCCGTTTGAGCGGTTTGTCGAGATTGAATGGATTGCAATGGCTGCCGATCATATAATCTGCGTTACCTAGCACCGGTTCGATGGGCAGGTTGTTCAAAACACCCCCGTCGACCAAATCGTGGCCATTGTAATGCATCGGACTGAAAAGCCCCGGAATGCAGCACGACGCCAGGACCGGCAACGCCAGCTCCCCGCTTTGGAAACGCACCTCCTCGCCCGAAACAATGTCGGTAGCAGTTACGTTCAGCGGTGTTTTCAGTGATTCAAATGTATTTTCAGGAATAAATTTGCGGAAAACGTCTTCCATCTTCCGAATATGCAGCAGGCCATTCTTGCCGATACCGAATCTTAAATAGGGATAAAAGCTCGTATCGCGGATGATTTTCAGAATATCCATCGGCTCGTAACCATAGCCCAGCAAAGCGCCCACGAATGCGCCCGAGCTCGTCGCGCTGATCACATCCGGCCGCACACCGCGCTCCCACAACGCCTGCGCCACCCCCACATGCGCGATCCCGCGAGCGCCCCCGCCAGAGAGGATTAGTGCTGTTTTCATGGGTTAAGAGAGGATTTGTAGTTCGTCGATCCTTTCGAAATGCTTCACGTTTAACGTAGCAAGCGGCAGACCGTAATGCATAGCCGTGGCAGCGATAAAGATATCCGCCATGCCGATTAGCTTACTTTGCCTTTTGAGCGATTTACTGATATCGGCGGCCTCCCGGGCGACCTCTTTGTCGAATGCGAGAACCTTGGTTCTAAACAAGAAATCCTCCCAATAATCAGCTTGACCTAGGTTAGTTCCGATATGAATTTCGAATTCCGTTATCGCCGAAATACAAAAGATAAAGTCGTCCTTTACCAATTTCAGTAGGCGGGAATTTGCTTTGTCGGATTTGCGGAAAAAGTCGATGAGAATGGATGTGTCAACAAGTACTAGTTTTTTCGCCATTGGTCAATTGCCTTTCGGGTTTCTTCAATCGTTTTAATTTGATTTTCAGAGAACGTTGGGGCTGATAGCAGAAATTCTTCGAGTGAGTTGTCAATAGAGATTTCTTCAAGGCGTTCCAGCTCAGCTTTCAGTTGCCTGCGCTGATGGTCTGACAAGCCTCTTAATTGAGCGAGTAGTTGATCGAATTGTATGTCCTTCCCGGTGTGCATATTCAAATGTAACGAAAATCCAGCATTTACTCAACCAGGAAATCCCTCAAAGCCCCCCGCTCGCGAACCCTGATTCCCTTCTCCGTATGCTCCACCAAGGCAGCCTCATACACAGGATCATGCTCGAAAAGCAGAATGCATTGCTCGTCCACAGCTTGTTGGAGGACCTGCTGTTTTTCTTCCATGGTTTGCAATGGCCGCATGTCGTAGCTCATGAGCCAGGGGATGGGAATGTGGTGGGACGAGGGGAAAAGGTCGGCGCAGTAGATGATCTTCTGGCTCTTGTAGTGGATTACCGGCAGCATCATTTGCTCAGTATGGCCGTCGACGTGGATGAGGCTGATGCCGTTGAACGGCGATTGGCCGTTTTCGACAAATTTCAATTGCCCCGACTCTTGCAACGGCAGTATATTTTCTTTCAGAAAGGAGGCCTTTTCGCGTGGGTTGGGGTGGGTAGCCCATTGCCAGTGCGCTTCGTTCGACCAGTAGGTGGCATTGGCGAAGGTCGGTTCCAGACGGGAGCCGTCGCGGCTGAACTGCGCGGCTCCGCCGACGTGGTCGAAATGCAGGTGGGTGAGGAATACGTCGGTAATGTCCGCGGGGCTGAAACCTTTTTCGGCGATGGACGAATGCAAGGTCGCCTCGCCGTGGAGGTCGTAATGACCGAAAAATTTATCGTCCTGCTTGTTACCCATTCCGGTATCGACCAAAATCAGCTTTTCGCCGTCCTCGATCAGCAGGCATCGCATGGCCCAGGAGCAGAGGTTTTTTTCATCGGCCGGGTTGTGTTTGTTCCACAGTGTTTTCGGTACGACGCCGAACATGGCACCGCCGTCGAGCTTGAAAAAACCGGTGTCGATGATATGGATTTTCATAGGGTTTTTTGGATTTAAATCGTCCTTTTCAGTGGAATATCAACATTCTATCGACCTAACATACCATTATTTTTTCGATCTTCCGTCCTGATTACCTAACAAGCCTAACCATGCGCGTACCGTTCCTCCCAGTCAGTTTGATATTGCTGTCGACGTTTTTTATTGATAATCAATCCAGTGCCCAAAAAATGCCCGTCGACTATGTGGCTACGATGATCGGCAGCGCACCGTCGGCCACGGAGAGTGCCAAAGCGCACAGCGAGGCGGGTAGCGAGCTGAAAGGGCAGACGATCCCGGCCGTGGGCGTACCGAATGGCATGACGCAATGGACGCCGCAGACGCGCGCCACCGAAACCAAATGCATTGCTCCATTTTATTACAATGATAACAAGTTCCAGGGCTTCCGCGGAACGCATTGGCTGAACGGCTCCTGTGTGCAGGATTACGGCTCGGTGACGGTCATGCCGCTTTCCGGTGAGCTCATTACTAACCCCGAAAAACGGGCCAGCATATTCAGTCACGAGAAAGAACAAAGCACGCCCGAGCATTACAGCGTATGGTTGCAGGATCATCAGATCAATGCGGAAGTAACCGCGCTGGCGCGCACCGCCATGATGCGGTTCCGGTTCGATAGCGGCGAGGAGTCATTCATCATCATCGAGCCCAACAGCGACGAAGGCGAGGGTTTCGTGGAGGTGTTGCGTGAGCGTGGGGAGATTGTGGGTTATAATCCGGTACACCGCATTTACCAGGGTTCCGGTCAGCCGGCGGGCATCAGCGGGTATTTTGTCATCAAATTCGACAAGAAATTTATGCAATCCGGCGTGTGGCTGGGCGATACTATTACGCCGATGGGCCGGATACTTACCGGCAAAGGAAACCGGGAGAAGCTCGGCGCTTATGTCGGTTTCGGGGATGAAAAACAGGTGATCACGGCTCGCATCGGGACTTCGTTCACGAGCATTGAAGGCGCCAGGGCCAATCTGGAAAAGGAATTGGGTACCAAAACATTCGAGGCGGTGCGGAAATCATCGCGCGAAGCCTGGAATGAGGCATTGGGTAAAGTGGAAGTGGCTGGTAGCGAGAATGATAAAGCGCTTTTTTACAGTGCATTATACCGTACGAAGCTTTCGCCCCGACTGTTCTCCGACGTGGACGGCAGCTATCCCTCGTTCGCAGGCGGTACGCCGTTGCAAAAGGCCGACGGCTTCGATTATTATTGCGATTTCAGCATGTGGGACAGCTTCCGCGCGGCAATGCCTCTGGGCATAATACTCGAACCCAAACGGGCGGGTGATATGGTACAGTCACTGGTGAAAAAGGCGGAGCAAGGCGGCTGGATGCCGATTTTTCCCTGCTGGAACCATTACACGGCGGCCATGGTAGGAGACCACGGAATGTCGGTCATTGCCGATGCTTATGCCAAGAATGTGCGGAATTTCGATGTGAACAGCGCCTATAATTTCCTTCGTAAGAATGCATTTGAGGTGAACACCAATGTCAAAAGTTATGAGGCAGGGCAAGGCCGCCGCGCGCAGAAATCCTATTTGCAATACGGCTATATCCCGCTTGAAGACAGCGTTTGGCAGGCATTTCACAAGCGCGAGCAGGTGTCGCGCACGCTCGAATACGCATACGACGATTTTTGCCTCTCGACCTTCGCAGCCAGTCTCGGTAAAACGGAAGATGCCGATCAGCTGCGCTCCCGGGCGCTCAATTACCGGAACGTGATCGACCCATCGACGGGGTATGCGCGCGGAAGGTATGCCGACGGCCGCTGGATCGCCGATTTCGACCCTTTTGCCAAACGTGCGAGCTTCATCACCGAGGGTTCGCCTGCGCAGTATACCTGGTTTGTGCCGCAGGACATTGCCGGGTTACAAAAGATCATGGGCGGAAAGGCCGGCTTCGCGGCCAAGCTCGACACCTTGTTCGAGCAGGGGTATTACTGGCATGGCAATGAGCCCAATCACCAGATTGCCTACCTCTATGCATTCGCGGGTCAGCCATGGAAAACGCAGCAATGGACACGGACGATTATGCGGAGTGAATATGATACCAGCGTGGGCGGATTGAGCGGCAATGAGGACGGCGGGCAGATGTCGGCCTGGCTGGCATTTAGTATGATGGGTTTTTACCCGGTAGCGCCCGGAACTGATCAATATGTACTCGGAAGTCCTGTTTTTGAGGAAGTTTCCATTGAAACCGGCAAGAACCGCAAGTTTACCGTGAAGGCGAAGGGCGTTTCCGACAATGCACGTTACATTCAGTCGGCGACGCTGAATGGCAAGCCTTTTACCCGGACGTACGTCACGCATGGCGAGCTCCTCAAAGGCGGTACATTGGTGCTGCAAATGGGGGATAAGCCAAACAAACAGTGGGGTGCGCAGGATACCGATATGCCATTTTCGCTTTCTAAACACTGATCCCGTTGTATCAGTGTTGCTGATTGGTAGAAATTGTATTTCAGGAAAGAATATTTTGATATTTTTTAAAACTACAATATAAGATTTGCATTCATAGCGGTTGGTATTTAAATTCCACAATTCCCATTACTATTCACTCCCAACCCGATGAACCGCAGAAATTTCTTTGAAAAAGCCATTCCGGCCAGCTTTGCATTAAGCGCCGTGGCGTCGTCCTGTGCGCCGAAAGCCGATTTGAGGTATCCCGACAAGCATTTCCACATCAGCCGGGGCTACCACCACATTCCCAAACTACGCCTGTCGATGGACCGCATCGTGAAGGAGACAGTCGGTTTGCGGCCGTTCCGCGCCTCGGGGCCACGGCTGGATGTGGAGCAATTGGGAAACAAAACGATCGTCCATAATTACGGCCATGGCGGAAGCGGCTGGTCGCTGTCGTGGGGCACAGGAAACATCGCCCGAAAGAACGTGCTGGCTACCGGCGAGAAGAAAATTGCGGTGTTGGGTTGCGGTACCGTCGGCATCGCCACATCGAGGCTGTTGCAGGAAAGCGGTTGCGAGGTGACCATTTACACGAAGGATGTTCCGCCGAATGTGACGAGCAACCTCGCTACCGGTACCTGGTCGCCGGCATCGCGGGTGTGTGACAAAAAGATTGCCAAGCCGGAATTTCAGACGATATGGGAAGATGCGACGCGCTTTTCGTTCCGCCGGTTCCAGTTTCTGCTCGGTATGAACGACATTGCTACCTGGGCGGAGGAATACAGCGTTTTCAGGCAAGAGCCGGTGTATGTTCCGGGTGCCGGCGGCGAAGATTTTGAAATAGAAGGCCTCTTACCCGAGCGTGTGCGGCTGGAAAAGAAGGAGCATCCGTTCAAAGCCGACTATGTGACGCGCCGGACCAATATCATGTTTAATATCCCTACTTACCTGCGGCACCAGTTGCAGGATTTCACGATGTTCGGCGGGAAGGTGAAAATTCACGAGATCAAAAAGCTGGAAGACATCGATGCATTGCCCGAAAAGGTGATTGTGAACTGCATGGGGCTCGGTGCGAAACCGGTTTTCAACGACGAAGAGCTGACGCCGGTTTCCGGGCAGCTTTCCTGCCTGATCCCCCAGGGCGATGTGAATTACAAACTATACACGCAGGGTGCCAACTTCATTGCCCGCAAAGACGGCATTTACATCGGCAGCAACGGCATTGTGGGCAATTGGGACACGACGCCGAGTAAGGAGCAAACGGAGAAGACCGTCGGGATACTGATGAAGCTGATGGAAGAAATGCGGGGTTAGTCCTCTTTGAGCAGGTAACGCCGGCGTATCTCGTTGATCAGGAATTTTTTATGGGCTGTGAAACTTTCGGGATGCATGGTTTCAAACAGGCCGCTCCATTCCTGATAGCGCAAAACGTCGCCCTTTTTGAATGACCCCGCGTCTATTTTTTTTGATTTCAGATAATCCTCGAATTCCATACTGCGTGATTTTGCCTGCAATATACCAGTTTAAAGTAAGCAATGCCTGCCCTGAAATCAGCTTTAAGCATTAATTTGGCAGGAAATTGCAATGGATACCCGATGAATGTTTTTGAAATGAAAATAGACCTCCGCAGCGATACCATTACCAGGCCTACGCGGGAAATGCAGGAAGCCATGTGGAGCGCGGAAGTAGGCGACGATGTTTTTGGCGACGATCCCACCGTGAATGCGTTGCAGCAAAAGGCCGCCGACCTGTTCGGAATGGAGGATGCGCTTTTTTGCGCTTCCGGTACCATGACCAACCAACTCGCCATCCGCGCGCATACCCGCCCGGGCAGCGACGTGATCTGCGACAAGCATTCACACATTTACCTGTACGAAGGCGGGGGCATTATGCTCAACTCCTTTTCATCCGTGAAGCTCCTCGACGGCGACCGCGGGAGGCTCACGGCGCAGCAGGTAAGCGAGGCGATCAGCCCTGAGAATGACGTGCATTCAACAGTTACAAGGCTTGTTTCGCTCGAAAATACGATGAACAAGGGCGGTGGCTGCTACTACGATTTCAGGGAAATCGGAGCGATCCGCGATGTTTGCCGGGAGCGGGGTATCCCGTTGCATCTGGACGGCGCCAGGCTTTTCAATGCATTGGTGGAAACCGGCGAAACGCCCGCGCAATACGGACAGGTGTTCGATAGCATCAGTATTTGTCTTTCCAAAGGCCTGGGTTGTCCGGTCGGATCGTTACTGCTCGGTACCCGCGACGTGATCCGTGAGGCACGCCGTTTCCGTAAGGTAATGGGCGGTGGCTGGCGGCAGGCAGGGTTCCTGGCCGCGGCGGGCATTTACGCATTGGATAACCACGTCGACCGGCTGAGAGACGATCACAGCCGTGCGCGGACAATAGGGGAGCTTTTTGCAGACAGGCAGGAAGTGTCGGAAGTATTTCCGGTGGATACCAATATTGTCATTATCAAACTGAACGACGGTATTTCTGAAAAGGAATATGTAAGCCGCCTTGCCGAAGCAGGCATTCTGGCCGTAACGTTCGGCAAGGGGCTGGTAAGGTTTGTGACGCACCTAGATTTTACAGACGATCTGCTGGAAACCATGCGCGACAGGCTCCGGACATTCTAAACTTCGGGGATCACTTCCTCGTATTCGTACTCGGAGTTGGGGCCCTGGTAAATCACTTTCATGCCCGTGAGGTCGGCTACGTACGTATGTATGCCCGCGGCGCCGATCTCGCGCAGGAAAGTCGGGTAATCGGTCAGGCCTTCCTGCGTGCGCTTGATGGCGGCCTTCACTTCTTCCAGTTCAAATGCCTCCGCGCATTCAAATTCCGGCAAATCGC
This sequence comes from Dyadobacter soli, assembly GCF_900101885.1. Taxonomy (GTDB): domain Bacteria; phylum Bacteroidota; class Bacteroidia; order Cytophagales; family Spirosomataceae; genus Dyadobacter; species Dyadobacter soli. The sequence continues at coordinate 225,935 of NZ_FNAN01000015.1, forward strand.
CGGGTATGATGAGCTTTTCGCCATTAACGGACGTATAAGTACGTTTGCGGTTTTTTACCTTCACTTCATAATTGTCGACCCCGATGGCTTTCAGGTTCTTCACAAGTTGCGGGTACGACTGGCCGGCAGACCGTTGCTCGGCTGATTCAATGATTTCTTCGGTCAGTTCGATCATTTCCATATTCAATTCGCTTTAATTGAAAAAATGTTGCTTCACCCGGGGCCAAAGCAACATTCATCGTAGGTTAATTATATCCGGCCGGTTAATGCGCCATATCGTCGTCTTCCGGGTGGACGATCAACGAGCTGCGCGTATCCAGCTTCTTGATCATTTCATTAGACATTGCATCGGCATATACGCCATAGCTGCTTACCAGCGTCCCTTTCAGCCCGTCCTTCGATTCGATCGCATACAATATAGACATATCCGAGGGATCGGTCATCCCTTCGAAGCGGTACACCTGTACAATATCGAAATCTTCGGGAGACAATGTCAGGCAAATGCCGTCGTCTTTATGTATTTCCAGGGCATGGGCGGTGAGGTTAAAATCGTAAGTATAGCCTTGCTCCTGTAAATCTTCGAGCGTTTCGATGAGCGTATCGGGCTCGCTCATGTTTTTGTTGGAAGGATGCGGTTTCTTAACCTTATCCTGGTCTGTTCCTTGCAAGTCCATAGCATTTATATTTAAGATTGATGATCTGATTGATAGAACGTCTGATAGCGATTTGATCATCATCCGGGAAAAAAGTATGCCTTACTGAACTGCTGTTTTCCATTGCGAAATGGCAATCCGGCGATGTACATTTTGAGGTACTTTGACCTCAATTTGCCAGATTTTGTAGAACCGGAATAGGAAATAAACCGGATTATTTGGGACGATAGATGACTTGCCCGGCATTGTATGCCCCAAAGCAGCCCAGGCCGCCTTCAATGTTGGTGTAGATCAGCGACGGTTCTACAAACGGATTGTCAGAGTCGCCCCGCGTTTGTATGGAGCGATGGTATTTGAAATAATGCTCGTCGGTATTGTACACTTCCATGGTGACGGAAATGATTTTGCTTTTGGGAAAGGAAAGATAAACCGTGCCGTCGCTACCGGTGTAACTAAGCGGGTTGGGCAGCTTCACGCGGCCGATGGGGGAATTGAAATCGGCGCCGTCGAGGTTTACGTCGTTGCGGAAATCGTTCCTGCCGATCGTGTCGTCCCAGTTGAAATTGAACCGGTTGCGTACCCTTTTTTCGATGATTTGGCCCTGATTGGAACTGACGCCCTCCGGCACGCTATATTCCAGGTCGAGCGACGCGCGTACCCGATAGTAATTGGGCTGCCCGGCAATGTCGTTCCAGGCGTACTTGACGGTTAATGTAGTATCGAGGGTAGCAATATCGCCTGCAACGGAGGTATCGATTTCATAGGTTTTCGGGACCGCCGCGTTCTCCGGTACCGTGCAGGTTGCCTTTACCGACCGCACCCCGTTGGTTACCGAAAGGAAATAGGTTTTGCCCGGTAAAATGGTCAGCGCGCCTTTATCGACCGAGTAAAGCTGGTTGGTCGTATCGAATGGAATCACCGCTTCACGGGTGCCATCGGATAGCTTGACAACCGCATTCGGAATGACCCCGCCTTTCAGATCCGGCTCGGCAAACAGCGGAATGGATTCCGTGACGATCACATTAATGCGCGCGGCCTGTGGTGAAATGAAGCATTGCACTACCAGCTTCGATTCCACCTGTGGAAGATCGGCCCTGTCTACATCCGTCACCAGCGATTCGCATGCCGCGAGGAAAAATGTCAGGAAAAAGAAAATGATATATCTGGGGAACATGGCCGCTTCTAGAATTTAAAGTTATAGCTGAAATAAGGCAGTATCGGAAACAGCGAATAGCGTTTCAGCGTGTACTTCGGAACGGGTGTGGCGGGGTTTACATTCGGAAGAATGATAATTTCCTCGTCGATATTGTAGAAGAACGGGTTCCGGCGGTTGTAGACATTGTAAACACCGAATTCCCACGTGCGTTCGTGCCGTTTTTTCTTTTTGTGGAACTGAATGGCGATGTCCATCCGGTGAAACGGTTCGGCGCGGAAGCTGTTTTTCTGGCCATATTCGCTCACCCTCGGCCCGAACCAGCTAATGGCAGGCTTGCCTTCCGGGGTAATGCGCGTTACGAAATTATCCGTCGCCGCCCGGTAGCTCGATATAGGGAGCGTTAATGCATTGCCGGTGCCGTAGACCCAGGTTGCCGATAATGTAATTCTTTTGCTTAATTCAAATATCCCTACTACCGAAAGGTCGTGGCGACGATCGTAGCGGGGGAAGAACGTTTTACCAAAATTTAGCTCCGGAAACTTCCAATAGGTCCACGACAATGTGTAACCGATCCATCCGGAGAATCTGCCGGTTTTTCTTTGGATCAGGAACTCGCCCCCGTACGACCAGCCTTTTCCGGCGGTCACATTATCTTCCCAGCTGAGCTCGTTGGCATTCTCTCCGTTGATACTCAGGAACGACGAGCCTTCCTTGTAGTTCAGGATGTTATCCATCCTTTTGTAATAACCTTCCAGCGTAACCGTGAGCGCAGGCCGTTCAAAATCTTTGGCAAAGCCCGCCGCTACCTGTTGCGACTGCTGCGGCGCAACCTTTGCGGTGGTAGGCACCCAAAGGTCGGTAGGGAGGCCGAGGCCGGTGTTGGAAAGCAAATGCACATATTGGTTCATGCGTGCATACGAGGCTTTGAAAGAAAGGTTTTCGGCGAGGCGCAATGCTGCTGAAATGCGTGGTTCTGGGCGAACGTAAGTTTTAACGTCGGTTTGAAATGTACTGAGCCTCAATCCCGCATTTATCTTCAAGGCATCGAATGCCTGCCAGGTATCTTCAATGTACAGCCCGGTTTCGAGCGAATAGACCGGTTTTACCGCCCGTTCAATCGGATTATCGATAAATGAGCCCGCGATGGCGAGCGCCGAGGGGACGAACTTGTGAAAAGTGGCCTGCCCGCCGAATTTAATAGCATGTTTGGAGGAGGGGTAAAAGTCAAAATCTGTTTTCACGCCCAGGTCACGGATGCGTGAATCGTATTCAAGACTGAACTCGTCGTCCACCGAACCGTCGTTATTCAATTCTTTGGAATAACTTGAAACCCCGAATTTGAAGTTGCTGAATATAAAGGAAGTGTTGACGAACAGTTTCTGATTAAGCACATGGTTCCAGCGTACCGTGGCCGTTGCATTACCCCAGGCCAGGCCGGCGCGGGTTTCGGAAGTGCTGCTTTCTTCGTCGGCATGGAACTTGTCGCGACCGAAATAGCCGCTGATGTACAGCTTGTCCTTTTTGCCGAGGTCATAGTTCATCTTGGCATTCAGATCATAAAAATAGTAACCAGGTTTTACCTGACTATCTGCACCCCGCTGCTCACTGGCGATCAATGGCTTCGCCAGAAAATCGATGTAAGTACGCCGCCCGGAAATCAGGAAAGAGGATTTGCCTTTTTTAATCGGCCCTTCGAGGGTTAACCGTGACGAAATGAGGCCTATCCCGCCTTCGCCATGCAGTTTTTCCTTGCTGCCTTCTTTCATATTCATTTCCAATACCGACGACAGCCTGCCGCCGTACCGTGCCGGAAAGCCGCCTTTGGTCAGTTCCACACTCCGGAGCGCATCCGAATTGAAGATCGAGAAGAAGCCGAACAAGTGATTGGCATTGTAAACGACGGCGTCGTCGAGGATGATGAGGTTCTGGTCGGGGCCGCCGCCGCGCACGTACAAGCCCGTCTGCCCTTCGGTACCTTTCTGCACGCCGGGCATGAGTTGCAGGACGCGCAAAACGTCTTTCTCGCCGAAGAATGCCGGTATTTTCTTCAATTGCTGGATCGGGATTTCGACTTTGCTCATCTGCACAGTCCGGCTCACATAATCTTCCTGCTTGCGCGCGGACACGACCACTTCATCGAGTTGTGTGATGGTAGGGAGAAAAATATTGAGTTCGGTATCGGCCCGGAGCGCCACTCGTTTCTGTTGTTTTTCGTAGCCTACAAAAGAAAAGGAAACCGTCGCGGAATCTGAGGCGGGCAATGTAAGGGAGTAAAACCCATAAGTATTCGTGACCGCGCCGTAAGGTGTGTTATCGATATACACATTCACCCCCGGTAGCTGCTCCTGGCTTCCTTTTTCCCGCACGAAACCACTGATGGTAACGCGGCTCTGGGCAAGAGAAATAATGTGGAAAAGAAAAAGAAATGCGGTAAAAGTCAGACGCATAGAAGAAATCGCGGGTTAGTTGTCAGTAACGAGTTGGCTGAGAATCTAGTATGGAGCAATTGTATTTGACCATGACGATATATCTACCAAAACCGTTGCACTGGATACAAAAAGAATGGCGGAATTCCCCTGGCCCAGGAAAATTCCGCCATTGCAATAGGCCTGCCCGGCTACTTTACGCCTTTAACCTTCATTTTTAATCCGTAAACGGCTGTTTCTGCGGTGATAAACAGCATGTCGCGGTTTTTGCCGCCAAAGCATATATTGGCTGTCCATCCTTTATGAACCGGGAAATGCGCGATTTGTGTGCCCGTTTTGTCGAATACCGTTACGCCGTTGCCGGTAATGTAAAGGTTACCCTCCTCGTCGAGGATCATCCCGTCAGAGCCTTTGGAAACGAATAGCTGCCTGTTGGCAAGTGTACCGTCCTTTTGAATATCGTATACGTACGTTTTGTTGTCGCCAATATCGGCCACGTACAGCTTTTTGCCGTCTGCGGTACCGATAATGCCGTTGGGTTTCTGCAATTTTTCATCCACCCGAATCAATTTTTTGCCATCCGGGCTGCGGTAGTAAACATGCTGGCCATCCTGCTGCATAGCCGGGTCACGTTTCCAGTAATCGCGTGCGTAGAGTGGATCTGTGAGGTAAATGCCCCCTTTCGAATCTATCCAGAGGTCGTTGGGGCCGTTGAGTAGCTTGCCTTCGTAATCTTTTACAAGTACTGTCGGGTTGCCTTTTTTATCAAACGACCAAACCTGGTTCTCTTCATCGGAGCATGCTACCAGGTTCCCTTTCTTATCGAAATACATGCCATTAGCGCGGCCTGCCTTGTCGGAGAATGTGCTGAATGTGCCCGTTTCGGCATCCCAGCGGATAATTTTATTGTTGGGCTGGTCGGTAAAGAACACATTTCCGTCTTTATCGGGCACAGGCCCTTCGGTGAATTTATATCCATCACCCAGCTTCTCGACCTGCGCCCCGGGCGCAACGATTGATTTCGAATCCATGATTTGTGCAGATAGTAAAACAGGAGTAAACAGCGCGGCAATGCCCGCCAGCACCGGAATAATGATTTTGGATTTTTGCATAGTAAAATCTGACCCGGTGTTGGTTTGTACCGGGTTTATGTATTAAAGTCGGGATAGGGGGTGGGTTACTGTTTGGGGATGGTGGGAACTAATGCTCTTCGCGCGGTTCCATTACCGCCGGGAAATCCGGAAAAAAGGCATCGATTGCCATTGCCGGTACCGTATGTTGTTTGCCAAACCACCGTTCGATACGAATTTTAGCCACGTGAATAGGTTTGCTTTGAGCAGAAGTGAAAGCTTCATATGTGTTTTCAGGAATGTGCGCAAAATAGCGGTCGAAAAAGTCGCTCATCGCCCGCATTCTCTCCTGTTCGTCTTCAATAATCCTGATCGTCCCGTAGATGATTACGCTTTGATATTCACAGCCAAAGTCAACAGCTTTGGCCGCCGTGTAGAGTCTTCCGTATTTGTAAACTGAAATACTTGCCTTCCTTCCGTTCGTGATCTCTCCGCCTGCATGTCCGTGCTTGGAGAAATGGAAGATGATATCATTATTCGCCTCGTCGAAATGGTAAAATGCCACGTGGATCAATGGATAACCCTCTTTTTCTATGGCAATCGAACAGGAAACCGCGTTACTAAGTATTTCATGCAAGAAAGAAGTGTCTGTTTCCTGCCGGTCTTTTCTTCGGACGGTTTTTGAGTATTCATCCAAAAATGCTTTCGCATTCCTTTCGAACTCCGTTCTTGAGGCGCTGCCAGGCTCACCGTAACGCTCCGTAAAATGTTCTTCGACTGATGTGATGTCTTTATTTTTTGGCATGGCTATCCGCTATCAAAGTTTTGTAGCATGCTATTTACCGCAAAATCAGAAAAAAGGCAACCGATTAAGTACCAGTTGCCTTTTTGGGAAAGTTAGTGGCAAGCGCGACTTAGTTTACGCCTGGCCTTCGAACTAAACCGCTACCTTTTCCAGCAACCCATCCAGCCGCGCATAAGAATCTACCACACCGTGTTCCATACCCGATTGCACCATACCATCGCGGTCCGCAACGGATTGGAAAACGGATTGAACCGTGAGGCGCGTCCGGCCGCCCGGGAGGTCTTCGAAGCGGGAAGTTTCCAAGACGACATGGCCTTTTTCGGGCAAGCCTTCAAATTCAAATGTCTGGATGATCCGCTCCGGTGCCGTGTGCTCGTGGCATACACCGTGGAATGCAAATTCCATGGGGTTGCCGGGAATGGTATTGATGAAGCGGTAGGAGCCGCCTGGGTATGGCTGGAATTTTTCGTAACGTACTTCCATATCGCACGGCCCGGCTGCCCATTGTGTGAGCAAGTCTTCCTCGCTGAATGCGCGGAAAACGATTTCGCGCGGCGCTTCGAATTCGCGGATCACGAAAAGCTCCTGCTTGCCTGGTTCTGCAATGATTTTGGTTTCATTTCTCGCTGCCATTTTGTTCGTTTTTTAAAGTGTTGATAATGTCGTCCAGTTTCTCAAACCGGCCTTCCCACATTTTGCGGAACGGATCGATCCAGTCGGCCACTTCCGCCAGCTTTTTCGGCTGCACCGTGTAATAGCGTTCACGTCCTTGCGGATTAATGCCCAGCAGGCCGCATTCGAGCAGAATCTGGATATGCTTCGAAATGGCCTGGCGGCTCACGCCGAAAGATTCGGCTACCCCATTGGGCGTCATTGGTTTTTTAGCGATCAGGCCGATAATGTCGCGCCGGGTCGGGTCGGCAATGGCCTGAAAAACATCTCTTCTCATTTTACTCTGATTAATTGCGCAATCGATCGGTTGCAAATATATGTGCAATCAATCGATTGCACAATGATTGCTTTAAAATTTTTTGATTAGAGTGCGCCGAGCTCCTTCAAAACTGCCTTGGTGATGGTTTTTCGGCAATTTCCGAAGTCAGGATTAGGTGTAGCACGCGGTTTGGAGACCCTCGTTGCGAAGAACCAGACATTATCTTTTCGCTCCACATAACCGACCCACCAGCCGATATCTGTCCCTTCCACGCGTGTCCAACCTGTTTTGGAACGAAGTTTGTGGTCCGCCGTGTCTTCGGTGAGCATTACACGTTTGAGAATTTCGACATTGCGTTTCGAGAAAGGGGTTTTGCCTTCATAAACTTTCACAAGAAACTCCACCTGGTTCCGCGGCGACACACCAAATGGCCCGAAATTCCAGAAATCATCGCCTTTTTCGGTCAGGTTACCATTCCCATATCCCGCTTTTTTCAGGTAGTAAGCGTATTTGTCGCGGCCTACTTTCTTGGCCAGCTCGATAAACGCCCAGCCAGCCGACACCTCGAATGCCTCTTTCACGGAAATGTCCTTATAAATCTCCGGGCGGTAGCCATAAAGTGTCGTGTCCGTTTTTCCGGGCCATTTAACGATCGCATTTTCGTCTGCTATTGTGCCCGTTTCGAGCGCTATGAGCAGGTTGATGACCTTGAAAGTCGAAGCGGGTTGCGTCAGCTTTCGTGAATCATTTCCGTCAGTGATTGTCCATTGCTTCTTTTTGTAGTCATAAACTGTCGTGCTCCCTTCTAAGTGGCAGTCTTTGAAAAGTTGCTGAAAATTGGACTGGGCGAAGGATTGAAAGGTGAGTAATGTCAAAAAAAATGCAAAGAGGCGTTTCATCAGGCGTTGAAATGGATTTCCAGTAAAGTGTTGATTTTAGCAGTAAGAATCTCGATCAGTTCTTCATCCATGAATTCGTATTCGTCAGGAATATCCAGCACCTCAATGGCAGGCAAGTCAAGATGGCTGTACAGCTTCCGAATCTTGGATCTATGATCATTTTCCATCACGAGCGTGACGTCTGCCCAATTGAGATCACCCTCGGAAATCTTTCGATTGCTCTGAGGACTCAATCCTGCCGAACGGATATTAAAGCGATGGTCGTTCTTGAATATGTATTCAGCCGTGCGGCTTCTGCGCTTGTTTTTGCCGCAGATGACAAGAAGGTTGGGTCGATGCATTACTATTTTTTCGCCAGCATAATCTTAGCCCCACCTTTACGGATCGATTCATAAACCGCATCTACGACAATCATATCCTTCAAACCTTCTTCGCCGGTTACATTGGGATCAGGTTTGTTGTTGAGGATGATGTCGGCGATACCGTCCATTTGAAGTGTCTGGTGCGTGACCACGGGCTGGTTCATCGGGCCAAGATGTGAGCGACCTTTGATAGGGCCGTAACCGAATGCAGGGCTCAGTTCGACGAAACCTTTTTCCCCAACAACATAAAGCCGCTCGTAGTTATTAAATGCATAAGTAGTGCCGCAACTCGCCACAATGCCGCTCGGGAAGCCCAGCTGGAACATCACGGTTTCATCGACTTCCTTAAATTTCACCGGATCGGTTTTGGTTTCCTGCGCCGTAACCCAGATCGGCTCTTCGCCGGTTGCGTACCGGGCGCCATTGAGGGCGTAAATGCCCACGTCCATCATCGCGCCGCCTCCGGCCAATGCTTTTTTTAGGCGCCATTGGTTCGGGTCGCCGGATTTGAAACCCATATAATTGTTCACATGCATGATCTTGCCCAGCTCTCCCGCCTCGCGCATACGTATGAGCTCGCGCGTGTGAGGCTCGAAATGCATCCGGTAGCCGATGTAGAATTTCACACCTGCCTTTTTACATGCCGCGATCATCTCGCGTGTTTGCCGCGCATTATCGGCAACAGGTTTTTCGCAGATCACGTGCTTGCCTGCCGCTGCGATTTGCAGGACGTGCTTGTGGTGCAGGGAGTTAGGTGTGGTAACGTAGACAATGTCGATATCCGGATTGTCCTTGATCTTGCTGACTGTCTCGTAGTTATAGGTGTTTTTCTCCGGGATGTTATATTTCTGTTTCCAGGTTTCGAGCTTCGAAGGCGTCCCCGAAACCGCCCCGACGAGCGTTGCCATTTTGCAATCCTTCATCGCATCAGCCACGCGACCAGCGTAGCCGCCCAGCCCCATTAATGCCACGCGTAGTTGCTTATCGGCTTTCGGGCCGGTGTACAGCTCGCGTGCAGACGCAGGAAGGTCGGTCAACGCCGTTGCGCTAATGCCCAGGGATAGTTTTTGAAGGAAATCTCGACGGGTATCCATATTGATGAGTGATTTTCAGTTGAATATTCAAAAGGCAAAAAGTGGCCTATGGCGTTGATCTCCTTGAAAATTTGTAACTCATTTATTTGAAAGTGTTAATTCGTCGGAAACCTGTTCGTCTGGCTCGCTTTGCTCTTCCAAATCGTCATCATCCCAGCCCTCGGACAGGAAGCCCTTCGCCACCGGACGATTAGCTAGCGTCTCGCGTAGTAATCTGGCTTTTGGATTTGAGGACGAGATTTTGTCTATCGCGCTTTCCAGCCGGCTTAATGTATCCTGTGAAGGAATTGTGATGATGAGGTCTACGAGCGGGATTTCGAATAATAAATGGATCAATTTCAGGTCATTGGACGAAAATGGCCTGATTCCGTTCAGCAATTCGGAGGTGTAGGATTTGCTGTGGTTTAATAGAAGAGCGAGGTCTTTTTGTTTTAGAGAAAGTGCTTGAAGTTTTTCGAGAATCAGTTTGCGTCGGTCTCTAATGAAAACGTATTCTCGTTCAGCGTGGATTTCTGCGGCCTCGTGTTCTTCCATTTGCGCATCGGTGACGAGGCTCTCATGTGCCCAACATCTCGCCTCAAATTCTACGATAAGGTCACCTATCGCTTTTCTGGTTGGACGGAGATTTGCCTGAACTTCTTCTTGCAGCATTAGATGCCGGTCTGCGAGTAGAATGCGCTCATGGTCGAGCTCGGTTTCGATCCTTCCGGCATCCAATATCTTCCTAATGTTCGGTTCACCTAATTCAGCAAGTCTTTTGTTCTGAGCCATTTTTCGATTGTTTTTGTATTGTTCTTAAATGTCTTTATGTATTCCTGATGCGTCCCGGTCCATACAATTTTTGCTTGTTTTTCATCGAATTGTATTAGAACCAAAGTTCTGTGGATGTGCAGGTCAAAAAAATAAAATCCCTGGCTATGAACCCTATCCGCATCTCTTCGGATTGCGATAAGTTCGTTGATACTCGTTATGGAGCCATCTTCAAGGTCTTCGATAAGTTGGTCAACAGCCTGTGTCAAACGTTTATTTCCTAGATTTTTTCTCTTCAGCTCTATTAGCTTCGTTTTGTTATAAATAACCATCGCTCGCCAGTACAATTTAATAAAAGTTCTACTAAAAAGTGAACTTTCGGTTTTGGACTTTCTTTTGATACGCCGGTTTTGAAAAAGGTAACAGGAAAATTACTTTTTGGCACAACAAAAAGAGGGTGTCTCAAAAAGGACATCCTCTTTTCATTTTCAAAGCTTTGCCGATTTCCTGCGATTGATTATCTTTAGATATTAGCAATCCAGGATAGATGGCCCGACGACACCCTACCTTCAAGCCTTATAATCAGCAGCAATTAATGCTGCTTCCTCCAAGGTTAGACGAGTTAATCCCAAAAGACCATGCTTGCCGGGTGGTCAACGATGTGATCAATAGCATCAGCCTGGAACCCCTTCATGCAGCCTATCACACGATCGGATCATCGAGCTATCATCCGCAGATGCTTCTAAAAGTGCTTGTTTACGGTTATGTAAGTAATATTTATTCGAGTAGAAAGCTGGAAGCAGCCTGCAAGGAGAGCATTTATTTCATCGGGGCCGCCCGGCGGTTTTTGAGCTCGATGAGCTACCCCGACCATAATACGATTAACCGGTTCAGGGGTGTGCGATTGAAGGATGCATTGCGGAAAATTTTTGAAGAAGTGGTGCTATTACTTGCCCAGGAAGGTCTGTTGAGCATTGAAGAGGTCTATACCGATGGGACTAAAATCGAAGCGAATGCCAATAAATATACTTTTGTCTGGCGGAACGCGATTGCTACTAATAAGGAAAAGATCAAGAAACAGTTAGCCCATATCTGGGAATATGCCCAGAGCGTGGCCACGGCCGAAGATAGCCTTCCCGACCCGCCCGACTTCACTACGATCAGCAAGGAAAAGGTCCAGGACACAGTTGATAAGCTTAATCAGGTGTTGGGCAAAAAGGAGAATATTGACAAGAAGATGAAGGCTAAACTGG